>NZ_JAOQNG010000001.1:0-280000 GCF_025961225.1 Azospirillum canadense
GCGCAGTTCGTCGAGCTGCTGCACCATCATCTGGGCGTCGACGAGCACACGGCCCTGCGCCGGGCGGTGGAGGCGCTGGAGTGGTTCCGGATGCCCGCCGCCACGCGCCGCCTTTCGCTCTACCCCCACGAACTGCCGGAGGCGCAACGCTGGCGCGCCGTGCTGGCGCTGGCGGTGGCGGCGCAGCCGGCGGTGCTGCTGGCCGACGCCCCGGCCGCGGCGCTGGACCCCACCCAGCGCGCCTGGATGCTGGACCGCCTGGCCGGCTGGGCGCGGGAACACGGGACGGCCCTGGTGCTCGCCGGGCGGACGGAGAAAGTCGTCGCCGGCCCCGCCGACCGCGCGCTGCTGCTGGAGGCGGAGCGGCTGCGTGCGGCGTCGCCGAGCCCAGCCACCGACGGGGCCGTGAACCGCGAACCACCGCCGGCCGGGGCTCCGGCCCTGTCGGTGCGGGACCTGCGCGTCGCCTTCCGGCTGGGCCGGACCTGGAAGGGGGAGGACCGCTGGCTGACCGTGGTGGACGGCGTCGGCTTCGATCTGGCCGAGGGCGACACGCTGGCCCTGATCGGCGAGTCGGGCAGCGGCAAGTCGGTGCTGGCGCGCGCCCTGCTGCGGCTGGTGCCACCGTCCGGCGGGCAGGTCGCGTGGCTCGGCCGCGACCTCGCCGGCGCGCCGCCGGACGCGATGCGCCGGGCGCGCCGCGATCTGCAGATCCTCTTCCCCGACCCTGCTGCCGCGTTCGACCCGGGCATGACCGTGGGCGCCCAGATGGCCGAGCTTCTGGAGACGCTGCGCCCGGACATCCCCGCTGCCGACCGCGGCCCGCGCATCGCCGACGCCCTGCGCGAGGTGGGGCTGCACGAGGCCGTCGCGGCCCTGTACCCCGCCGCCCTGGATACCGCGGAGGCCGCGCACGCCGGGCTGGCCCGCGCCCTGCTGTCGGAACCTCGCCTGCTGGTCTGCGACGAGCCCGCGGCGACGCTGGCCGGCGCGGACCGCGCGACCTTTCTGGCGCGGCTGATGGAGGTGCGCCGCCGCCGCCGGCTCGCCCTGGTCTACGCCACCGAAGACGCGGCCGACGCGCTGAAGGTGGGGCGGCGCGCGCTGGTCCTGCTTCTCGGCCGGATCGTGGAGGCTGCGGACAGCGCCTCCCTTATTGACGACGGGGCCGACGGGGCGCGCCACCCCCTCACCCGCGCGATGCTGGCGGTGGCGGGGGGCGGCGGGTCCGGGCTGCCGGGCGATCCGCCCTCCGCCCTCGCCCCGCCGTCCGGCTGCGCGTTGCGGCTCCGCTGCCCGCTGGCGCGCGATCACTGCGCCCAGGTCGCCCCTGCGCTTGATGGGGCGGCGGCCGGCCACCGGATCGCCTGTCACTACTGGGAGACAAACAGTCAGGGTGCGTCATAGGAGCGCATCGGCCTGCCGATATATTTCATTCGGTTTGACGCTTCGCGTCTGCACAATTTATTCATGCGCTTCGACGCTCCGGCTCGGCCCTTTATCGCCGTCCGCGGAGACTTTTGCTCCTCGGAGGTTGCATGACCACGCTTCTTTCACGGTTTTCCGTCCGTTTCCAGATCATGACCATCGCGGCGCTGGGCATGGTCGGGTTGCTGGTCGTGCTGGCGGTGTTCTGGGAAAGCCGAACGGTGCAGAACCGCATGGCGGCCATCGACCATGCGACCAGCGCCGCGTCCGACGCCTCGGAGAAGGTGGGCGACCATCTCGCCTCGGCGCGGGTCCAGACGAACATCTTCCTGGACAGCCGCACCAAGGACCCGCTCGACCGCCGCAACCGCGACGTGGCGAACGCGCTGGCCGGCATCGACGCGCTGACCGGGACGCTGACGAGCGACAACGCGCGCGCCAAGCTGGCCGCGTTGAAGCAGGCGGTCGTCGCCTGGAACGGCCAGTTCGACACGCTGGTCGCCACCATGCGCAAGATCGGGCTGACGGAGGGCGAGGGCCTGCACGCCGCGCTGAACTCTGCGGCGATAAACCTGGAGCAACGGCTTCAGGAGAATTACGAGCTGGATCCGGACGAAGCCACCCTGTCCCGCCTGCAGGTGCTGATCCTGCAGGTGCGGCGGTACGAGAGCGACCTGCTGCGGCGTTCCAAGCCGATCGACCGCGACGCGCTGCTGCGGAACCTGAAGGATTTCGGCGTGCAGCTGGCCGCGGCGAAGCTCGACTCGGCGGAACTGAAGGTCGTGGAGCGGCTGCGCGCCCAGTATGAGCAAGCCTTCGTCGCCTTCGCCGACACCTACCTGTCGCAGGTTCCGCAGAAGGAAGCGGTCCGCGCCGGCGGGGCCGCGATGGTGCCGCCGCTGGAGGCGCTGGTGGCCCTGCTGAACGCGGAGGCCGAGAGCGCCCGCGACGCCATGGCGGCCAACCGCGACGAGACGGTCACGCTGATGGTCTGGTCCATCATCGCCACGGCCGTGCTGGCCGGCCTGGCCAGCGTCGTGCTGGGGCAGAGCATCGCCGGGCCGCTCGGCCGGATGAGCGTCGCCATGCAGGCGATCGCCGCCAACGACCTGAATGCCGTCGTGCCGGCGCTGGAACGCCGCGACGAGATCGGCCGCATGGCCCGCACGCTGGAGGTCTTCAAGGCGGGTGCGGCCGACAACGAACGCCTTCGCGCCGAGCAGGAGAAGAGCCGCGCCGCCGCCGAGGTGGAGAAGCGCCGGATGCTGACCCGGCTGGCCGACGACTTCGAGGAGAGCGTCAACGCCATCGTGGAGGGCGTCGTCAACGCGGCGACGCAGACGCGCAGTTCGGCCGAGCAGATGACCGCCACCGCCATCCGCGCCAGCGAGCGCGCCGCCACCGTGTCCGCCGCGTCGGCCCAGGCGACCAGCAACGTCCAGACGGTGGCGACCGCGGCGGAGCAGCTGAGCGCCTCCATCCACGACATCGCCCGGCAGGTCTCGACCTCCGCGAACATCGCCGCGCAGGCCGAGCAGGAGGCCGAACTCGTCTCCGTCACCATCCGCAACCTGGCCGAGGCGGCGCGGCGCATCGGCGAGGTGGTGCAGCTGATCAACGCCATCGCCGCCCAGACCAACCTGCTGGCGCTCAACGCCACCATCGAGGCCGCGCGCGCCGGCGAAGCGGGCAAGGGCTTCGCGGTGGTCGCCAACGAGGTGAAGAGCCTCGCCAACCAGACCGCCAAGGCCACCGACGACATCGCGACCCAGGTCGGTGCGGTGCAGACGGCGACCGAGGCGGCCGTCTCCGCCATCGACGGGATCACCGGGATCATCGGCCAGATCAACGGCATCGCCGCCGGCATCAGCAGCGCGGTGGAGGAGCAGGGCTCCGCCACGCGGGAGATCGCCCGCAACGTCCAGGAAGCGGCCAGCGGCACCCAGGAGGTGTCGAGCAACATCGCCGGGGTCGAGGACGCGGCCAGCGAAACCGGCCGCACCGCGGAGCAGGTGCTGTCGGCCGCCGAGGATCTGATGAGCCAGTCCCGCACGCTGCGCGACCGGGTGGACGGCTTCCTCGGCACCGTCCGGGCGGCGTGACCGACAGACCGGCGGCGCGACAACCGGGGGCTTGCGGGGAGACGGATGGGACAACCGGGCGCAGGGGCGTGGACGCGGGCGCCCCTGTTCAGGCCGCCCCCATCTCTGGTAGATTGCTTGTCATGCCATCAACCGCGCTTCCTTCCCCATGACCGCCCTTCCGCTCGCCGAAGCGGAGATTGCCGGGCTGGAATTCCTGGAAGGGCTAGCCACGCCGTTGTGGCTCATCCGCCAGGACGGCGGGACGGTCTGGCTGAACGCGTCGGCCCGCGCGGCGCTCGACCTGCCGCCGGAGGGCCCGGCGTCCTTGCTGCATTTGGTTGAAACGGCGGAGTTGCGGCGCGCGATGGACGCCGTCGCGGCCGGCCATCGCGCCTCGGCGCGCATCCGTTTCCGGTGCGGCGGGCGATGGGAGGACGGCATCCCGGCGGAGGTGGACGTCCTGCTGGCCCCGGCGCCCTGTCGCGGCGGCCTGGTGCTGGTGGAGGCACCGGCCGACGGCGGCGCGAGGCGCGAGGCGATGCGGCTGAACGAACAGCTGGTCGCCCTCTCCTACGCCTACCCGGACATCCGGTTCGAGCTGCGGCGCGACGGCACCATCCTGGACTTCGCCGCGGCCAGCCCAGGCGACCTGAACGTCCCGGCCGAGCGCTTCCTGAACCAGCGCGTGCAGGAGGTTCTGCCCGAACCCGCGGCCGGCCTGATGGTCGCGGCGCTGGACCGGCTGAACGGGGGCGACCTGGTCACCGCGCTGGACTTCACCTTGCCGGCGCTGCCCAACAGCCGCGAGTCCGGCGACAAGTCCTTCGAGGCGCAGCTGGTCGCGCTGATGGACGGCGACCGCATCCTGTGCAGCATCCGCAACGTCACCGAGCGCGTGCGGGCCGAGCGCGAGGCGCGGCGCGCCCACGACCGGCTGCTGGACGCCATCGAGTGCATCACCGAGGGCTTCGTCCTCTACGACCCGGACGACCGGCTGGTGCTCTGCAACTCGCGCTACCGGGACCTGTTTTCCGACAACACGGACCTGATGACCCCCGGCACACCCTTCGAAACGGTGCTGCGCGTCGGTGCTGCGCGCGGCGTTTACCGGATCGCGCCCGAGGAGTTGGAGGGCTGGATCGCGCGGCGCATCAACCAGCACCGCACCGGCGGGCCGCCGATGGAGGTGCAGCTGGTGTCCGGCCGCTGGATCCGCATCGAGGAGTGGCGAACCAAGGAGGACGGCACCGTCGGCATCCGCGCCGACATCACCGACCTGAAGGCGCGCGAGGCGGATCTGCGCGCCGCCCGCGACGAGGCGGAGCGCGCCAACCGTCGCAAGTCCGACTATGTCCACCACCTGAGCCACGAGCTGCGCACGCCGCTGAACGCCGTGCTGGGCTTTTCCGAGATCATCCGCGACGAGATGATGGGGCCGAACAACCCACGCTACCGGGACTATGCGGGGCAGATCACGGCGGCCGGCGTCTACATGCTGGATCTCATCAACAATCTGCTTGACCTCGCGAAGATTGAGGCCGGCCGGATGGACCTGCACGAGGAGGCCTGCAACCTCGCCCTGCTGGTGGACCTGACCTTCGGCATGATGCACCCCCGGGCGGCCGAGGCGGCGGTCCGGCTGGTCATGGACATCCCCGACGACCTGCCGGGCGTGCACGGCGACGCATCGCTGATCCGGCAGATGCTGACCAACCTGGTCGGCAACGCCATCAAGTTCGCCCGGCCGCCCGGCAAGGGCCCTGAGCGGACCGCGCCCGAGCGCTGCGTCACGGTGCGCGCCGCGCGGACCGGCGACGGCGGGATTCTGTTGAGCGTCGCCGACAACGGCATCGGCATGCGGCCGGAGCAGATTCCGGCGGCACTCGACTCCTTCCGCCAGGTGCACCAAAGGGACATCGCGACGGAGCGCGGATCCGGCCTGGGCCTGCCGCTCACCCGCGCCCTGATCGCGCTGCATGGCGGCTCCTTCCGGATCGACAGCGCGCTGGGGATCGGGACGACGGTGTTCCTGGAATTTCCGGCGTCGCGGGTGTGCGAGAGCGACGGATTTTTCCAATAAGCCGTGTGTCGGTGGGCAGTGATTCACACGGATTATTTTATTGATATTATTATTGCTGGATTACGCTGTTCAAACAGTCGCCCAGAAAATATATCCGTGTAATCCGTGGAGATCTTGTGCTCCACGCCACGACTCTCCCCCATAACGCGAAACGGCCGCGCGCACGGGGAGTGCGGCGGCCGTCCACCCGCAGGAAAGACGGGTTCCTCAAAGGCGAGGCGCGGACCGGTCAGGCGGCCTTGCGAACGGCAGCGGCGTCCGAGAAGACCTTCACCACCTGCTCGACGAAATCGGCCAGCTGGTCGTGGCCGAGCGCCGTGATCGTCACGTTGTCCACCACCAGCGGCTCGTCGCTCAACTGGGCGCCGGCGGCTTCCAACTCGGCGCGGACGGCTTCCGGAGCGGCCAGTTGGCGGCCCTTCAGCTTGCCAGGAATGGCGAGGAGCTGGATGCCCTGGTCGATCGCGGCGATCGGCTTGCCGGCGTCCAGGAAGTGACCGACGATGCGGCGGGTGTGGGCGCTCTGCTGGAGCTTGGCGACGCTGCGCTCGCCACCCGGCAGCAGCAGCATGTCGTAGTCCGCGCCCAGAACTTCGCCGACCTGCTTGTCAACCGGGAAGTAATGGCCCCAGGACTTGCCGTGCCAGCCGTTCACCAGACCCTGTTCGGGAGAAATCGTACGCAGCGCAGCCCCGGTCTTGAGCAGAGCACGCTGCGGCTCCGTCATCTCAAGTTCCTCAAAACCGTTGGCCACGAGAATGGCAATGCTCTTTCCTGCGAGGGGTTGATCCATACTGTCGAGTCCTTTCATCGTTCAACCTGGATGTGCGGGCCGCCGGGGGAAAAAGAAACGGCGCTCGCCGCGCAAGGGTTTGCGCGGCGACGGGACCCGCAGCCGGTCCTCAAAGCTGAGAAGTCCGGCGCTGGGGCGTTCAGGCCCCTGATCGGTTTGTTGTGAGCATGGAACACAAGTGGCCCCAAAGAGGTCCCAAGTCAATGCCTTATTCCGCACCGCAACCAACGCCCAGCCGCCCGGGGCCACGTCGGCGCGCAAGGCGTTTTTGCGGCTGCGCTCAAGACTTAAGCAAGGATTTCCCGATGTGAGGAGCGGCACGGCGCAGATCAGCCATGCCGCGGCGGCGCGGCTTGAGGCTGTGTCATGGCCGGTGACAAAAACCGGGAACGAAAAAACGGCCGGGGAAGAGCCCCCGGCCGGTTGAAAGTCGATAGCGTCAGCCGTTCGAAGAGATCCGGCTCGCACACCGGATCGGGAACCAACCGGTCGTCGTGGCGGGCTCGGGGCGCCGCCACGGCGTCCGGGCAACAGCCGGTCGGGTGGGCGGCCGGCGTGAAACGGCCGCCCGGTGACCGGCGAACGCCGACCGATCAGGCGATCGGCCGGCGTGAACCGATCAATGGAACTGGTCGGCCTCCGTGGAGTCCTTGTAGGCGGTGGTGGAGGACTGGCCGCCCGACACCGCGGTCGCCACCAGGTCGAAGTAACCGGTGCCGACCTCGCGCTGGTGCTTGGTCGCGGTGTAGCCCTCGGCCTCGGCCGCGAATTCCGCCTGCTGCAGCTCCGAGTAGGCGGCCATGCCGCGCGCCGCGTAGCCCTTGGCCAGCTTGAAGGCCGAGTAGTTCAGCGAGTGGAAGCCCGCCAGCGTGACGAACTGGAACTTGTAGCCCATGGCGCCCAGTTCCTGCTGGTACTTCGCGATGGTCGCGTCGTCCAGGTTGGCCTTCCAGTTGAAGGACGGCGAGCAGTTATAGGCCAGCAGCTTGTTCGGGAACTCCTTGCGGATGGCCTCGGCGAACTTGCGGGCGTCGTCCAGGTTCGGCTTGGAGGTCTCCCACCACAGCAGGTCGGAGTACGGCGCGTAGGACAGGCCGCGGGCGATGCAATGCTCGACGCCCATGCCGGTCTTCAGGCGGTAGAAGCCTTCCGAGGTGCGGCCGGAGTCAAAGTCGATGAAGGGATGGTCACGCTCGTCGATGTCCGAGGTGATGAGCTGCGCCGACTCCGCGTCGGTGCGGGCGATCACCAGGGTCGAGGTGCCGCAGACGTCGGCGCCCATGCGGGCGGCGTTCAGCGTGCGGATGTGCTGCTGCGTCGGGATCAGCACCTTGCCGCCGAGGTGGCCGCACTTCTTCTCGGACGCCAGCTGGTCTTCCCAGTGCACGCCGGCCGCACCGGCCTTGATCATGGCCTTCATCAGCTCGAAGGCGTTCAGCGGGCCGCCGAAGCCGGCTTCCGCGTCGGCGATGATCGGCGCGAACCAGTAGGTGTCGCCCTTGCCCTCGGCCGTCTGGATCTCGTCGGCGCGCTTGAAGGTGTTGTTGATGCGCTCGACCACCGCCGGCACCGAGTTGGCCGGGTACAGGCTCTGGTCCGGGTACATCTGGCCGGCCAGGTTGGCATCGCCGGCGACCTGCCAGCCCGACAGGTAGATGGCCTTCAGGCCTGCCTTCACCGCCTGCATGGCCTGGTTGCCGGTCAGCGCGCCCAGCGTGTTGATGTACGGCTCGGTGTTCAGCAGCTCCCACAGGCGCTGCGCGCCCAGCTCGGCCAGCGTGTACTCGATCTTGACCGAACCGCTGAGACGCTTCACGTCGTCCATGGTGTAGTCGCGCTTGATGCCTTCGTAGCGAGAGGCGCGGAGGGCGGCCTTGGTCTTTTCGTCGAGCGACATGGTCCGATTCCTTGTTTGGTCGTCGTATGGCGCTGCTTTACAGCGCGTCCATGCCTTGACAGTTAAAACGGCCTTCGCTGCCTTGCAACAAGCCCTTGTTTGTAAAAGGGTCACCTTGTAAACTGCCGTTCAAAAATCTCTGTAAATCAGTAAATTTTGTAAATTTTCCGATGCTGTAAAACGGGGCTCGGGCACGATGGACAAGAAGGCGATGCTGGGCCCGAAGGTGCGGCGCCTGCGGCGCGACCACGGCCTGACCCAGGCCCAGATGGCCGAGCAGCTGGGCATCTCCCCCAGCTACCTGAACCTGATCGAGCACAACCAGCGCCCGGTCACCGTGCCGCTGCTGCTGAAGCTGGGCCAGAACTTCGGCGTCGATCTCCAGTCCTTCGCCGAGGACGAGGAGAGCCGGCTGGTCGCCGGCCTGCGGGAGGTCTTCGCCGACCCTCTGTTCGACGGTTCCGACATCAAGAACCAGGATTTCCGGGAACTGGCGGCGGTCGCCCCGACGCTGGGGCAGGCGGTGGTGGCGCTCTACCGCTCCTTCCGCACCAGCCGCGACGACCTGCAGGCGCTGGCCGAGAAGATGGCCGACCGCGAGAAGCTGCACCTTGTCCAGGGCGCCTCCTTCCCGCAGGAGGAGGTGCGCGACCTCTTCCAGGCCAACAACAACCATTTCGCCGAGTTGGAGGCCGCCGCGGAGGAGCTGTGGCAGGAAGGCCGGCTGGAGAAGGGCGACCTCTACCGCGGGCTGGTCGACTACCTGTCGAACAACCACAGCGTCCGCGTCCGGCTGCTGCCGTCGGACGTCATGGGCTACGCGGTGCGCCGATTCGACCGGCACGGCCGGCGCATCCTGCTGTCGGAGATGCTGGCCCCGTCGGGCCGCAACTTCCAGCTCGCCTGCCAGATCGCCCTGCTGCGCCACCGCGACCTGCTGAACCAAATCCTGGACGGGTCGAGCCTGTCGGGCGACGAAGCGCGACGGCTGGCCCGCATCGGGTTAGCCAACTATTTCGCGGCGGCGGTGCTGATGCCCTACGACCGCTTCTGGGACGCGGCAAAGCAAATCCGTTACGACATCGAAATATTGCGGCGCCGGTTCGACGCCTCGTTCGAGCAGGTCTGCCAGCGGCTGACCACCTTGCAGCGTTCCGGGGCCAAGGGCGTGCCCTTCTTCCTGATGCGGGTGGACAGCGCGGGCAACGTGTCGAAGCGTTTCTCCGGCGCCGGCTTCCACTTCGCGCGCTTCGGCGGCGGCTGCCCGCGTTGGATCGTCTACGACGCCTTCCGCACACCCGGAAAAATCCACAGCCAGCTCGCGCAGATGCCCGACGGCACGACCTATTTCTCCATCGCGCGGACGGTGGTGAAGGCCGGCGGCGGCTTCCGCAGCCCGCCGCAGCAGTTCGCCATCGCGCTTGGCTGCGATGTGCAGCACGCAGGGCAAATCACTTACGCCGACGGATTCGACCTGGAAAACACCGAGGCGGCGACGCCGATTGGTGTGAATTGCCGGCTCTGCCCGCGTCTGGACTGCTCGCAACGGGCCTTCCCGCCCTTGAACCACCGGCTGATCGTGGACGAAAACCTGCGCGGCCTGTCCCCTTACCTGTTCGCCCCGCCGGCCGGCGAATGAAGGCGCTTATTCCGCAATAACGCTTTGTGGTTAGGGAAAAACCACAACATTTTTGTAGGTATAAATTAGTGGCTTGTTGACTATTTCCCTGTTAATGACGCATGCCGCATTGCGGCACGGCTTGGCTTCTGAACACCGGCCCCTGACAGCAACGGACTGACAGCCACGGACGAGCCGGCCACCAAAACGGTTTTGGCGAAACGGATCTGGCGAAACGGACCTGCGGATCACATGAGCAACATTCTTCACGAACGCGTGCTGCGCGTTCACCACTGGACGGACACGCTGTTCAGCTTCACCACCACGCGCGATCCCTCGTTCCGTTTCGATCCCGGACAGTTCACCATGATCGGCCTGGAGGTGAACGGCCGGCCTCTGCTGCGCGCCTACAGCATGGTCAGCGCCAGCTATGAGGAGACGCTGGAGTTCTTCTCCATCAAGGTGCAGGACGGCCCGCTGACCTCGCGCCTCCAGCACCTGAAGGAAGGCGACACGCTGCTGGTCAACCGCAAGGCGACGGGCACGCTGGTCACCGACAACCTGCTGCCGGGCCGCAACCTGTATCTGCTCAGCACCGGCACGGGCCTCGCCCCGTTCCTCAGCATCATCAAGGACCCGGAGATGTACGCCCGGTTCGACAAGGTGGTGCTGACCCACACGACCCGCACGGTGGGCGAGCTGGCCTACAATGACCTGTTCACCAGCGTGCTGCCGGAGAACGAGTTCTTCGGCGAAGACGTGAAGCAGAAGCTGGTCTATTACCCGACCGTGACTCGCGAGCCCTTCCGCAACCAGGGCCGCATCACCGACCTGATCCGCAGCGGCAAGCTTTTCAGCGACGTCGGCCTGACGCCCTTCGACCGCGAGGTCGACCGCGTGATGATCTGCGGCAGCCCGGCGATGCTGGACGAGACCGCGTCGATCATGGACGGCATGGGCTTCAAGATGGGCCACAACGGCGAGCCCGGTCATTACGTGATCGAAAAGGCCTTTGTGGAGCGTTGATCCAATCCCCTCGCCCCTCTGGGGAGAAGGGCTTGCAGAATCCTCGGAATAAGCCGGAGCGGGATGGTGTTGGTGTCGACGTGACGATGGCACGTCATCAATCCTTGACCGGACCTTGACGGGCGCGCCTCCCACCGGGGGCGCGCCCTTTTCGTGTCATCGCACGGGCTACGGCCCACGCTGTTCCGCCACACCGCACTTTCGTGTAGACATCCCCCCCATGCGAATCATCAAGCTCCTCGCCGTGCTCGTGCTGGCCGGCCTCGCGAACTTTGCCGTCTGGTCGCTGTCCAACCAGCCGGTCCCGCTCGACCCGCCGCCCGGCGGCAAGCTGAAGAGCGTGTCCTTCGCGCCCTTCCGCGACGGGCAAAGCCCGCTGACCCACGTCTTCCCAACGACGGAGCAGATCGACGAGGATCTGGCGGCGCTCGCCCCGCAGGTGGCGGGCGTGCGCACCTACACCTCGTTGGAAGGGCTGGAGGTGGTGCCGGAGCTGGCGCGCAAGCACGGCATGACCGTCACCATGGGCGCCTGGCTGTCGTCCAAGCTGGACAAGAACGAGGCGGAGGTCGCGTCCCTCATCGACCTCGCCAACCGCTACCCGGACGTCATCACCCGCGTGATCGTCGGCAACGAGGTGCTGCTGCGCCGCGAGCTGACGGCGGAGCAGGTCGCCGGCTACATCGACCGCGTGAAGGCGGCGGTGAAGCAGCCCGTGTCCTACGCCGACGTGTGGGAATGGTGGCTGAAATACCCGCTGATCGCGGACCACGTCGATTACCTGACCATCCACCTGCTGCCCTATTGGGAGGACGTGCCGACCGACGTCGCCGGCGCGCAGGAGCGCATCCGCAGCAGCTACCGCACCATCGCGCAGCGCTTCCCCGGCAAGCCGATCCTCGTCGGCGAGACGGGCTGGCCGACCGCCGGCCGGTCGCGCGGGGCCGCGGTCACCGGGCTGGTCAACAAGGCGAAGTTTGTCAACGGCTTCGTCCGCCTCGCCCAGCAGGAGGGCTTCGACTACAACGTGATCGAGGCCTTCGACCAGGGCTGGAAGGCCAAGCTGGAGGGCACGGTCGGCGGCCATTGGGGCCTCTACACCGCCGACCGCGAGGCCAAGTTCTCGCTGGCCGGGCCGGTGGTGGAGAACAAGCGCTGGCCGCTGCTGTTCGGCATCTCCACGGCGCTGGCGGTCGTGCTGGTCGCCGGGTTGGGCGCGCGCGGGCGTACGCTGACCCTCGGGGCGTACGCGGCGTTCGCCTTCCTGGCGCAGGCGTTGTCCGGCCTGTACGTCCACGCGGTGTACGCGGCCATGCACGGCAAGCATTATTGGCAGGACGTGACGCTGGCCGGCGGCATGCTGGCGCTGACCGGCCTGTTGTCGCTGACGGTGTTGCTGGCCGTGCGGCGCACGCTGAACAGCGGGGAGCTGGCGCTGGAGCCGCTGGCGTCCTTGCGTGGCCGTCCGACCTTGACGCGTACGGAGTGGCTGGGCCGCGCCACGACCCTGGCGCTGACCGCGGCGGCGCTGGTCTGGTCCTTCCTGATTGTGTTCGACGGCCGCTACCGCGACTTCCCCAACCCGTACTTCGCGCTGCCGGCGCTCGGCTTGCTGGCGCTGGGGGCCACGCGGACCGTGCGCCGGCCGCCGGGCACCGGGGGGCTCACCGCCTGGGGCATCGGCGCGCTGTTCCGGCCGGCCGTTCCGGTCGCGGACATCCCGGCCCGCAGTCTGTGCGCCGCCGTCCGCCGCATGCCGGTGGAAGCCGCGCTGGCCGGCCTGCTGGTGCTGGGCGCGGTCCTGACAGTGATCGCCGAGGGCTTCGTCCCACTGGAGTCGCTGATCTACGGGCAGCTGCCCTTCCTGGAGGCGCTGCACGAGGTGGACTGGGCGCAGCCGAACCTGGAGGCGCTGGCCTGGGCCGGCTTGCAGCTTCTGCTGGCGATCCCCTACGGCGCGGCGGTCCTGTCCGCCCGCGTCCGCGAACCGGCCCGCGCCGGCCAGTGGGTGCGGGTCGCCGGGGAGTGACGACCAAACCCTCTCCCGCCACCGGCGGGAGAGGGTGTCTTCCCGGTCACGCCACCCCAATCACGCCACCCCCAATCACGCCACCTTGTGGCGGCCCCGTTTTTCCTGGTGTTCGGCGGTCCAGCGCTTGGGGTCGTGAAGGAAGGCGTGGATCTCGCCCTGGGCCTCGCCGTCCAGGTAATGGCCGCGGTTCGCCACCTCCAGCACATCCCACCAAGTCGCCAGTGCGTGCATGGTGATGCCGAGCGGGGCGAGGTGTTCGTGGATCTCGTCGAAGATCCCGTACTGGAACAGCACGAACACATCGCGCACGTCGCAGCCGGCTTCCTTCAGCGGCTGGGCGAAGCGGGCCTTGCGGTGGCCGTCGGCGGCCAGCTGTTCCACCAGCAGGACGCGCCAGCCGGGCTCTACCCGTCCTTCGATGCGGTGCTTGTATTCCTGCTGCCCCTCCGGCGCTTCCTTGCGCACGAAGACGAAGGGCAGGTCGAGACGGTCGGCGATCAGCGTCGCCCAGGGCACGCCGGCCCCTTCCCCCGCCGCGACGGCGTCCAGCTCGCGCCCGCCGATCTCCTGCTCGATCATGCGCACAGCGAAATCCAGGATCTCGTTGCGCGCCAAGGGGTAGGAAAGCAGGCGGCGGCCTTCCAGGTGGATCGGGCTGACCAGCCCCGAGCCGTGGCGGCAGAGATGGTGCGGATCGTACCGGACGCAGCCGGTCTCGATGAGATGGCGGGCCACGGTGCAGGCCCCTTCGCGCAGTTCGATGTCCCAGGCATCCGGTATCATGGCGTCCCCCTTCGCTGACGGTTGCGTGCCCCCCGATTTGTTCCCGATTGACTGCCCATTGCCGGTGGGCTGCAACCCCCCAACCCGCATCCCGGCGCGGGCGTTCGCGGTACCCCGAATCGGTGGTTCGGGGTCGCCCCAGACTCGCCCGCCCGTTGAGGTTCCGCTGTGTCGCACCCCGGCGCGGTTGACAAGGCCCGCTTAGCAAGCGGAGAAATGGCTCTTGAGACAAATTGTGTGTTTTCGGCGGATTTTGCGGGAGCGACGGCGATGGCGGACCCCCTGGACGACGGCGCCTTGGACGGCGACGACCTGCTGTTCGCCGACGAAGATCCTTATGGACGTCGCCGCCGCCCGCGCCGCGCGGGCGGTGAAGCCCTGGAAAATCCTGATTGTCGACGACGATACGGAGGTGCACGCGATCACGCGCGTGGTGCTCAGCGACGTGATGTTCGACGACCGGCCGCTGCATTTCCTGTCCGCCCATTCCGGGGCGGAGGCGCGGTCGATCCTGAGCGACCACGACGACATCGCCGCCGTGCTGCTGGACGTGGTGATGGAGACGGACGACGCCGGCCTGAAGCTCGTCCGCTTCATACGGGAGGAGATGGGCAACCGCCAGGTGCGCATCATCCTGCGCACCGGCCAGCCCGGCCAAGCGCCCGAGCGGCAGGTGATCGTCGCCTACGACATCAACGACTACAAGGCGAAGAGCGAGCTGACCGCGCAGAAGCTGTTCACCACCACGGTGGCGGCGCTCCGCTCCTTCCAGCACATCTCGACCATCGAGCAAAGCCGCCGCGGCCTGGAAACGGTGGTGCAGGCCGCCGACACGCTGTTCAAGCAGCGCTCCCTGCCGGGGCTGGCCGAGGGGATCGTGCAGGAGGTGGGCGGCCTGTTGCCGAACATTGACGGGGCGATCCTGTGCGTCCTGTCAGGCGAAAGCGGGGAGGCCGAAGTCCTCACCGGTTCCGGCCGCTTTGCCGACATGGCCGGCCATCCGGTTGGCGGGGTGGTGGAGGCGGCCGTGACCGCCGATGTCGCGACGGCGTTGCGGGACGGGACCAGCGTCTTCGACGCCCGGCACAGCGTGATCGCGCTGCGCACGCACGACCATGCGGCCGGCGCGCTGTGCCTGTGCGGCCACGTTCCCCTGTCGGACTTCGAGCGGCGGATGATCGAGATCTTCTGCAAGAAGGCCGCGATCGGCTTCGACAACGTCTTCCTGTACGAGCAGCTGCGGCTGGCCCAGCTGGCGACCGTGCACGCGCTCGGCAAGCTGGCGGAGTACAAGGACGAGGTCACCGGCGACCACGTCAAGCGCATCGGCCGATGGGCCACCGCCATCGCGCGGGAGCTTCAGCAGCGCGACAGCTACCCCGGCCTCGTCGACGATCGGTTCTGCGAGCTGATCGGCATGGCCAGCATGCTGCACGACGTGGGCAAGGTGGGCATCCCCGACAGCATCCTGGGCAAGCCGGGCAAGTTGGACGCCGAGGAGATGCGGCAGATGCGCGAGCACGCCGCCATGGGCGGGCGCATCCTGCGCGACGCCTCCGGCCTTGTCGGCGGGCGCAGCTACCTGACGCTGGGGGCGGAGATCGCGGAGACCCACCACGAGAAATTCGACGGCACCGGCTATCCCGGCGGGCTGGCCGGCGACGCCATCCCGCTGTCCGGCCGCATCGTCGCGGTGGCCGACGTCTACGACGCCCTGCTCCACCGCCGCCCCTACAAGGAGGCGTGGGAGCTGGCCGCGGTGCTGGACCTGATCCGCAACGAGTCGGGCAAGCACTTCGATCCGCGCGTGGTGGACGCCTTCGTCACCGTGCTGGAGCGCGAAGGCGTGCTGGCTGTGTCCCAGTAGGATTTTTTCACCACAGAGACACGGAGACACGGAGAAATCATTCCCTCTGTGTCTCCGTGCCTCTGTGGTTATCGCTTCCCCTCAGCGCCAGCGCGGCGGATTGGCGATGATGGGGCGAAGTTCGTGCAGCAGCCAGACCAGCCCCGACACCACCAGGATCGCGCCGGCCTGGTGGGCGGCGGCGACGGGGATCCACACGACGCTGAGCAGCGTGGCGATGCCCATGGCGATCTGCACCAGCACCATGCCGCCGGTCAGCAGCCCCGCCCGAGTCGCCCGCCCCGGCAGCCGGGCCAGCCACACGCGAAGCGCCAGCGCCAGCACCACCAGCCCGGTCAGCAGCGCCACCGCCCGGTGGGTCAGCTGGATCGCCGCGGTGTTCTCCAGCGGGTTGATCCACCAGGGCGACAGGTTGCCGACCTCCGGCGGGATCAGGTGGCCGTCCATCAACGGGAAGGTGTTGTAGGCGAAGCCCGCGTCCGTCCCGGCGACGAAGGCGCCCCAGACGATGGTCACGCCGACCAGCCCCAGCGCGACCCGCGCGTGACGGCGCAAGCGCCGCGACTCGGTGGCCCAGCCGGCGAGCGGCAGCGGGTCGAGGATGCCCAGCGCCGTGCGCAGCAGCAGCCCGTAGATCAGGATCGCGGTCGACAGGTGCAGGGCCAGCCGATAGTGGCTGACCGCCGGGCTGTTCACCAAGCCGCTCTTCACCATGTACCAACCGATCACGCCCTGGAGCCCGCCGAGCAGGAACAGCCCGGCCAGTTTCGGCCACAGGTCCTTCGGAATGCGCCCCTGCACCCAGAAGCGCAGGAAGGGGATCAGGAACACGAAGCCGATCAGCTGGCCCCAGAGACGGTGGAACCATTCCCACCAGAAGATGCTCTTGAAGGCCGCGAGATCCATGCCGGAATTGTAGACCCGGAATTCGGGTGTGGCCTTGTAGAGGTCGAAGACCCGGTTCCACTCCGTCTCCGACAGGGGCGGCAGGATGCCGATCAGCGGCTTCCATTCGACCATCGACAGGCCGGATTCGGTCAGGCGCGTGATGGCCCCGATCACCGCCATGGCCAGCACCATGGCGCAGCAGACCAGCAACCAATAGGCGATGGGCCGGGTTGAGGCGGAAGAACGGACGTCGTCAGAAGCGGTGATGGCGGTCAAGACGGGGTATTCCGGATGAAGGGGCGGGCGTCTTCCGGAATGTGGGGAAGGTCGCCGTCTGCGTCAAACGGACACGGGGTACCACCGGCACCACAAGCCCGGATTCGGGTGAAGGGCGGTGGTCCCGGTGTTACAAATGTCAGTGTGCCCAACAGCTTCCGAAGCGGAGCGGCGATGGCGGACCTTTCCCTGCCCTTTGGTTTGGTCTTCGAGGATCTGTACGACCACGGTGGTTTGGCGCGACTCGACCGCGCCTTCCTGGACTGTCTGGCGGAGGCCGACCGGGAGCTGGCCAACCGCCTGCTCGCCGCCCGCGCGGAGCCCGGCGCGCTGGACGGCAAGGCCGAAAGCGACCTGCTGATCGCGCTCGGCCCCCATCTGGAGGATTTCCTCGCCGCCCTCTTTGGCATCCGGGCCGAGTTGGAGGAGCTGCGCGGGCGCCACACAGCCCTGGCGCCGCTCTACACCGCCAAGCGCCTGTTCGTGCAGCGCCGCGCCGCGAAGGCGGTGAAGCCGGACGCGGTCGCCGGGCTGGATGGCGCGGAGCTGGCCGCAAGGCTGGAGGACTGGCTGGGCGCTCCCCTGACGGAGATCGGACTCGCCCGCCGGCTGAACGCCTGGATGGAGAACGAGGCGGCGCACGCCGCCCAGTTGGACACCGCCGCCCGCTACGCCGCCTGGGCGCTGTTCACCGAGGCCGGGCGCGCCAAGCACGGGGCCGGTGTGCTGTTCCAGCTGCCGCACAAGACCGACCCGCAGCACCTCGTGCCCGTGGAAACGGTGGAGCTGCACGGCGTCACCATGATGCGGCTGCCGGAGCAGGTCCAACGTGAACGGCAGGGGTTCGGGCTCACCGACCCCGGCACCGATCTGGCCGGGGCGCTGGACGAGGCCAACTACTGCATCTGGTGCCACAACCAGGGCAAGGACAGTTGCTCCAAGGGGCTGCGCGACCGCAAGACCGGGGAGTTCCAGAAGAGCGCCTTCGGCGTGCCGCTGAACGGCTGCCCGCTGGAGGAAAAGATTTCGGAGATGCACACCCTCAAGGCGGAAGGTGTGCCGATCGGCGCACTGGCCATGGTGGTGGTGGACAACCCCATGTGCGCCGGCACCGGCCACCGCATCTGCAACGACTGCATGAAGGCCTGCATCTACCAGCGGCAGGAGCCGGTGGACATCCCGCAGGCGGAAACCCGCACGCTGAAAGACGTGCTGGAACTGCCTTGGGGCTTCGAGATCTACAGCCTGCTGACGCGCTGGAACCCGTTGGACCTGCGCCGCCCGCTGATGCGGCCGGACAGCGGGTACAAGGTTCTGGTGGTCGGGCTGGGGCCGGCCGGCTTCACACTGGCGCACCACCTGATGAACGACGGCCACACGGTGGTGGGCGTCGACGGCTTGAAGATCGAGCCGCTGCCCGCGGGCCTGTCCGGCGTGCTGCCCGGCGGCAAGCGCGTGCCCTTCCGCCCGATCCACGACGTGCACGACCTGTTCGACCGGCTGGACGAGCGGGTGATGGCGGGATTCGGTGGGGTGGCCGAGTACGGCATCACCGTGCGCTGGAACAAGAACTTCCTGAAGGTCATCCGGCTGCTGCTGGAGCGGCGGTCGCGCATGTCCATCATCGGCGGCGTGCGGTTCGGCGGCACCTTGACCATCGACGACGCGCTAGATCTCGGGTTCGACCACATCGCCCTGTGCATGGGAGCCGGCAAGCCGACCGTCATTCCCATGGCGAACGGGTTGGCCCGCGGGGTGCGGCAGGCGTCGGACTTCCTGATGGCCTTGCAGCTGACCGGGGCGGCCAAGGCGGACAGCATCGCCAACCTGCAGGTCCGGCTGCCCATCGTCGTCATCGGCGGTGGCCTGACCGCCATCGACACGGCGACGGAGGCGCTGGCCTACTACCCCGTGCAGATCGAGAAGTTCCTGGCCCGCTTCGAGGCCCTGGCGGCCGAAAAGGGCGAAGCCGCCGCTCGCGCCCGCTGGACCCCGGCCGAGGCGGAACTGGCCGACGAGTTCCTGGCCCACGCCCGCGCCATCCGCGCCGAGCGCGCCGCCGCCCTGGAGGAAGGGCGGGAGTCGCGCGTGCTGGCGCTACTGCAAGGCTGGGGCGGCTCGACCATCGCCTACCGCCGCCGCCTGATCGACAGCCCCAGCTACACCCTGAACCACGAGGAGGTCGCGCACGGGCTGGCCGAGGGCATCCGCTTCCTGGAATGCGCGACCCCGCGCGGTGTGGAGATCGACGAGACGGGGGCGGCCCAGGCCATCCACCTGGCGATCAACCCGGTCGGGCCAGACGGGGTGGTAGCGCCGGCCGCGCTGGACGCGCGCATCCCCGCCCGCACCATCCTGGTCGCCGCCGGCACCCAGCCCAACACCGTGCTGGCCCGCGAGGAACCGGAGTGGGTGGAACTGGACGGCCGCACCTTCCGCGCCATCGACGAGGACGGCCACCCGGTGACGCCGGAACGGCTGTGCAAGCCGGCCGAAGCCCGCGTGCTGATGGCCCGTGCGCCGGACGGCCGCTACCTCAGCTTCTTCGGCGACCTGCACCCCTCCTTCTCCGGCAACGTGGTGAAGGCGATGGGCGGGGCGAAGCAGGGCTACCCGGTGGTCAGCCGCGCGCTGGCCCGCCGCGCGCCCTCCCCCGTGCCGGCGACGGAGTTGGTCCGGCGGCTGAACGCCGACCTACGGCCGACCGTGCACACCGTTGCCCGCCTGACCCCGACCATCGTGGAGGTGGTGGTGAAGGCCCCGGCCGCCGCACGTCGTTTCGAACCCGGACAGTTCTACCGCCTGCAAAACTTCGAAACGCTGTCGCAACGGGTCGACGGGACTACGCTGGCGATGGAAGGACTCGCCCTGACGGGCGCCTGGGTGGACAAGGAGGCCGGGCTCCTGTCGATGATCGTGCTGGAGATGGGCGGCTCGTCCGACCTCTGCGCCGTGCTGAAGCCTGGCGACCCGGTGGTCGTGATGGGGCCGACCGGTACACCGACCGAGATCCCGGAGGGGGAAACCGTCTGCCTCGTCGGCGGCGGACTCGGCAACGCGGTGCTGTTCTCCATCGGGCAGGCCTGCCGGGCACGCGGCAGCAAGGTCGTCTATTTCGCCGGCTACAAGCGGATCGAGGACCGCTACAAGGTGGACCAGATCGAGGCCGCCGCCGACCGCGTGGTCTGGTGCTGCGACGAGGCCCCGGGCTTCATCCCCACCCGCCCCGGCGACAAGGCTTTTGTCGGTAACATCGTGGAAGCCATGCGCGCCTTTGCGGTCGGCGAGCTGGGGCCGGTTGATTTGCGGCTGGAGGATGTGGACCGCATCGTCGCCATCGGCTCCGACCGCATGATGGCGGCGGTGGGGTCGGCGCGGCACGGGGTGCTGAAACCCTTCCTGAAGCCGGGCCATGTCGGCATCGGCTCCATCAACTCCCCCATGCAATGCATGATGAAGGAGATCTGCGCCCAGTGCCTGCAACGGCACACCGACCCGGCGACGGGGAAGGAGACGGTGGTCTTCTCCTGCTTCAACCAGGACCAGAGCCTTGACCGGGTGGATTTCGCGAACCTGAACCAGCGGCTTCAGCAGAACGCCGTGCAGGAAAAGCTGACCGCGCAATGGATCGACCGCTGCCTGCGCCACGCCGGGCTGCGGAAGGGGTGACGCGGGGATTTCACCACAGAGACACGGAGACACGGAGGCATCCACCCCTCTGTGTCTCCGTGTCTCTGTGGTGATGTCTGTTATCGCGCCGCTTCGACGCCACCGTCTTCCCGGGCGTCCTCCACGGGCGCGCCGCGGTCCTGGATGGTGGTGACGTGGCGCGCGTGGCGCAGCTTTTCCTCGACGGCCTCGTTCACGAACTGGTCGAGCGAACGGCCCTCGCGCGCGGCAGCCTTCGCGGCCTCAGACTTCAGCGTGTCCCGAAGATGAACCATCCTATGCCTCCCCCACATGGAACGGACATGTCCGAATTCCGGACGAATTCCGCACATGGGGACCGTGCCGACACGGCGCGAGTCCCCTATCCGGAAGCCCCGGCTACCGTGCGGCGGTGACCTTCAGCGCGCGGGCGGCGACGGCCAGCGGGTCCTCGCCGGGGGCGCAGGGGTGGGCCTTGGCCAGCGCGGCTTCCGGCACGTTGACGGCGATGTAGTCCCCGACCGTCTCGAAGACCGGGATGATCATGGCGATCCGCGTCAGCTCGATGGTTTTCCGCACCTGCCCGCCCGCCGAT
Source organism: Azospirillum canadense (assembly GCF_025961225.1). Lineage (GTDB taxonomy): Bacteria > Pseudomonadota > Alphaproteobacteria > Azospirillales > Azospirillaceae > Azospirillum > Azospirillum canadense. Next base: position 21,016 of record NZ_JAOQNG010000001.1, read on the forward strand.
AGCATGGCGAGGTGCTTGCCGGCCGAGGCGGCCTCCCCGTTGATGACCAGCAGCATGCCGATGCCGGCGCTGTCGATGAACTCCAGCCCCGTGAGGTCGAGCAGGCAATGGCGCGCCTGTCCCTGCTTCAGGTCGGCGATCACCCGGCGCACCGGGTCGGCGTCCAGGCCGGTGAAGCGGCCGGTCAGCACGAGGCGGGCGAAATGCTCCTCGTTGTCCAGGCGATACTGCATCGTTGCACTCATCCTGGTCGGTGAGCCCCGGTCGGTAGGTCCTATGATCCCGCCGCAACCCGCAGCGGGCAAGGGACGCCGGGCGCATACGCCTGCGGGTTGTTGACGCAGCCCCGCGCAACAAACCCCGCGCTTCGGTCTTGACGGCGGGACGCCCCCGGTCCTAAAAGCGATGCACGTGGTGATTTGGTCGACCGGCTTGCGGGCCACGTAAAACAATCCGCTAAAAAGGTCCGAGCCGCATCCGCGCCTCGACCCGAACGGTCGGGGCGTTTTTTGTTTTGGCCGGTCGGCCCCGCCGGCGGACAAAGGGAATCAAGCGGTCATGGCACGCACCGATCATCGCACTCCGAACGTCGCCGGGCTCCGTCCCCGTTCCAAGCTGGTCCACGGCGGCATCCGCCGGTCCGGCTTCGACGAGACCTCCGAGGCGCTGTTCCAGACCTCCGGCTACGTCTACGGCTCGGCCGAGGAGGCGGAGCACGCCTTCGCCAACGACGGCAGCCGCCACGTCTATTCGCGCTTCCGCAACCCGACCACCGCCATGTTCGAGGACCGGCTGGCCGAGTACGAGGGCGCGGAATGGGCCTACGCCACCACCACCGGCATGGCCGCGGTGCACGCCGCGCTCTGGTGCAACCTGCGCCACGGCGACCGCATCGTGGCGCCGCGCTCGCTGTTCATCTCCTGCTATTGGGTGATCAAGGAGCTGTCGGCCCGCTTCGGGGTGGAGGCCGTGTTCGTCGACGGCACCGACCTCGCCCAGTGGGAGACCGCCCTGTCCAAGCCGACCCAGGCCGTGTTCCTGGAAACGCCGAGCAACCCGGGCCTTGAGGTCGTGGATCTCCGCGCCGTCAGCGCGCTGGCGCACAAGGCCGGGGCCAAGGTGGTGGTGGACAATGCCTTCGCCACGCCCGTGCTCCAGCGCCCGTTCGAGATGGGCGCCGACGTGGTCGTCTATTCGGCCACCAAGCACATCGACGGCCAGGGCCGCTGTCTGGGCGGCGTCATCCTGACCAACGACAAGAAGTACGGGGCGGAGGTGATCCATCCTTACCTGCGCCACACCGGCCCGACCATTTCGCCCTTCAACGCCTGGATCCTGCTGAAGGGGCTGGAGACGCTGGAACTGCGCGTCGCGGCGCAGAGCGCGTCCGCCCTGAAGGTGGCGGAGTTCCTGGAAGGCCACGCGAAGGTGGAGCGCGTGCTCTATCCGGGCCTGGTCAGCCATCCGCAGCACGACCTCGTCCGCAGCCAGATGACCGGCGGCGGCACGATGCTGTCGATCTTCCTGAAGGGCGGCAAGGCGGAGGCGTTCCGCGCGCTGAACGACCTGGGCATGGTGATGATCTCCAACAACCTGGGCGACGCGAAGAGCCTGATCACCCACCCGGACACCACCACCCACTCCAAGCTGACGCCGGAAGAGAAGGTGGCGGCGAACATCACGCCGAACCTGCTGCGCCTGTCCGTCGGGCTGGAGGACGCCCAGGACATAATCGAGGACCTGGACCGCGCGCTCGCCGCGATCTGACGCCGACCGCGCGCTGCCCAACCGCGCGCTGGACGCGCGGGCGCATATCATTGTAAGGATCGACCCGGAACCAAATGCTGCAGTGCAGCGTTGGCTCCGGGTCTTTTCTTTTCCGGATGAGGTGCAGGGTTATGGCGAGACGCAAGGCCGGCAACGGCGAACCGACGGAACGCCTGCTCGCGGTGGCGGGGGACTTGACCCGCACCAGCGTCAAGACCGGGGAAATGGGCGTCGCCGCCGCCCAGACCATCGGCTATCGCACCGCCATGATGGCCGCGGCGCTCGGCAACCCCATCGATTTCGCCAACCCGGAGTTCGTCCGCATGGGCTCGGAGAAGGTGGAGGCGATGGTGGAGGCCACCCACGCGGTCGCCACGGGCGTGGGCGAGGCGCATCAGGCCTGGTTCGCCCTGGTCCAGGGACAGTTGCAGACGGCGATGCACCTGGTCACCGGGCTCGGCCAGTGCCGTTCCCCAGCGGATTTTGTCGAGCTTCAGCGCCGCGCCCTGACCGAGTCCTTCGAGGCCGGCCTGCACGCCGCCATCTACATGGTCGAGTCGGCGGCCGCCCTGACCCACGCCGGCATGACCCCGGCCTACCGCACCGTACGCGCCAACGCCCGGCGGCTCGCGCGGGTGAACTCCTAGCAAGCCCAGCCCTTCTCCTCCGGAGAGGAGAAGGGCTTTCCCTTACTGCCCCAGCAGCTCGAAGCTGGACGGCGCCGGGTCGAGGACGCGGGCGCCGTTGGGGGCGACCTCCAGCACGGCCAGCGCGCGCTCCACCTGCCCGTTCGGGCGCAGGCGGAACAGGCCGTCCATGCCTTCGAAGCCGCTGGGGTTGGTCAGCGCCGTGCGGTCGAATGGGGCCGCGGCGTTCATCTTGGTCAGCACCGCGGCGATCGCCGTCGCGTCGTAGGACAGCGTCGCGATGCGCGGCGGCTTGTGCCCGTAGGTCTGCTCGAAGCGCTGTTCGAAGTCGGCGCGGGTCTGCGGCGCCGGGGCGGCGAACCAGGCACCGTTCAGCGCCGGCTCCTGCCCGAGCGTCGGGTCGTCCCACAGGCCGGTGCCGAGCAGCCGCACCTGCTGCGGGTTGACGCCGTTGGCGGCCAACGCGTTGGCCAGCCCCTGGGCGCGCGGGCCGCCTTCGGCCAGCATCACCGCCTGCGGCTGCACGCCCGCCTGGGTCACCTGCTTCGCCGGCAGGCTGAGGTCGGTCACCGCCGGGTCGTAGCGTTCCACCTGCGCCACCTGCCCGCCGAGCTGCCGGGTCGTGTTCTGGAGCGCGGTGACCACCGCGTCGCCGTAGGCGTTGCGCGGGGCGAGCGCCACGTAGCGGGTGACCCCGCGGGAGCGGGCGAAGCCAACCACGCGGTTCACCTGGTCGCCGGGCACGAAGCCCATGACGTAGGTGCCGTTGCCGGCCTGGGTCCAGTCGTTGGTGAAGGCCAGGACCTCCACGCCCGCGTTCTGCGCGATGGGCCGCACCGCCGCCACGTCGGCGGCGAACAGCGGGCCGAGGATCAGGCGGGCACCCTCCGCCACCGCCTGCCGGGCGGCGTCGGCGGCGCCGTTCGGCGTTCCCTTGGTGTCGCGGGGCAGCAGCTCGAACCGGTCGCCGGCGAGGTCGAACAGCGCCATCTGCGCCGCTTCCAGCAGGGACTGGCCGATCTGCGCGTTGGGGCCGGACAGCGGCAGCAGGATCGCCACTTTGGCGACCTGCGGTTCAACGGGAAGCACCGGGGCGGCTGGAGGCGCTTGAGTCACCGGCGCCGGGGCCTTTACATTCGACGAGCAAGCCGAAAGCATGCCAACAACCAACAGTGCGGCGGCAGCGTGCCGCCCCCGAGCGCGCGAGAAAGGTGTTGTCAAGCGTGCCACCGACGATCTCCACATCCGGTCCGGCGCAGGATCCCGCCAAGGGACCCCAGGCCTCTAGTGACGCTGAAGGTAGCGAGCCGAGGGCCGCAAGTAAACTCGGCGCCGGCCTTTATGTCGTCGCGACCCCCATCGGCAACGCCGCCGACATCACGCTGCGCGCGCTCGATGTCCTGAAGCGCGCCGACGCCATCGCCTGCGAGGACACGCGGGTGACGGCCAAGCTGATGGGCATCCACGGCATCCACACGCCCTTCGTCTCCTACCATGAACACAACGCGGCCAAGATGCGTCCGGTCCTGATCGGTCGCATGAAGGCGGGCGAATCCATCGCGCTGGTCACCGACGCGGGCACGCCGCTGGTCTCCGACCCCGGCTACAAGCTGGTGCGGGAGTGCGTGGCGGAAGGCGTGGCGGTCACCACCCTGCCCGGCGCCTCGGCCCCGCTGGCGGCGCTGGTGCTGTCGGGCCTGCCGACCGACCGCTTCCTGTTCGCGGGCTTCCTGCCCAACAAGAGCAGCGCCCGCCGCGCCGCCGCGGGGGAGCTGAAGGGCGTGCCGGCCACGCTGGTCTTCTTCGAGTCGCCGCAGCGGCTGCCCGAATCGCTGGCCGACCTCGCCGACATCCTGGGCCCGCGCGAGGCCGCCGTGGCCCGCGAGCTGACCAAGCTGTACGAGGAGGTGCGGCGCGGCCCCCTGCCCGAGCTGGCCGCCCACTACGCGGAGCATGGCCCGCCCAAGGGGGAGGTCGTGCTGGTCATCGGCCCGCCCGGCGAGGAGGCCACCCCGACCGAGGCCGACGTCGACGCCCTGCTGCGCGAGGCGTTGACCCGCCTGTCCGTCCGCGACGCCGCCGCCGACGTTGCCGCCCGCACCGGCCAGCACAAGCGCGCCGTGTACGCCCGCGCGCTGGAGCTGGCGCGGGCAGGGAAAGAGGAGAAGAAGGGGGAGACGCCGTGACCGCCCCCACCGCGCTGCGCCGCCGGGCCGAGGGCTACGGGCGCTTCGCCGAGCAGCTGTGCCGGCTGGCCCTGCGGCTGAAGGGATACCGCATCCTGGACAGCCGCCTGCGCACGCCCATGGGCGAGATCGACATCGTGGCCCGGCGCGGCAAGACGCTGGCCGTGGTGGAGGTGAAGGCGCGCGCCGACTGGGCCAGCGCCAGCGAGGCGGTGAGCGCCCGGCAGCGCGGCAGGCTTGCGCGCGCCGCGCATGTCTATCTGGCGGCGCACCCCCAATATGCGGGCTATGCCTTGCGCTTCGACGTCATGCTCGTTACCCCTTGGTCCTGGCCGCGCCACCTTGAGGACGCCTGGCGCGTTTAGGACCGGAATGCCCACCCTTTCTGGCCCCGTTTGATCGAGAAGGACGCTCCTTTGACCAGCCGCGCCGAAGCCCGCGAGATCCTACGCCGCGTGGGGCAGCAGCCGGACGACGAGATCGACCTGGCGGAGGCCGCCCTGGCGCTCGGCAGCCTGGAGCTGCCCAACGTTGCGCTGGAGGATTACCGCCGGCACATCGCGGTCCTCGTGGACGACCTGGCCCAGCGCAACAACCCCGCCGCCGACAGCCTGGAGACGCGCATCGCCCTGCTGCACGAGGTGATCGTGGAGCGGCACGGCTACGGCGGCGACCACGACACCTACGACGATTTGCAGAACGCCAACCTGCTGCGCGTCATCGACCGCCGCCGCGGCCTGCCGGTGGCTCTGGGCATCCTGTTCATGCACGCCGCCCGGTCGCAGGGCTGGCCGATTCTGGGCCTGAACTTCCCCGGCCATTTCCTGGTGCGCATGGACGCCGACGGCGCCCGCGCCATCCTGGACCCCTTCAACGAGGGGCAGGTGCGCACCGCCGTGGACCTGCGCGACCTGCTGAAGGCCACCGCCGGCAGCGCGGCGGAGCTGGAGCCCGGCCATTACCAGCCCGTGTCGAACCGCGACGTGCTGCTGCGGCTTCAGAACAACATCAAGCTGCGCCATCTCTCCGCCCACGACGTCCCCAAGGCGCTGGAGGTGCTGGAGGCCATGCGCCTGTTCGCGCCCAGGGAGCCGTCGCTGTGGCGCGAGACCGGCCTGCTGGAGGCGCACAGCAACAACCTTGGCGCCGCCATCGCGGCGCTGGAAACCTTCATGGAGCTGACCGACAGCGACCGGCACCGCCACCAGACCGCCGCGCTGATTCAGCAGCTGAAGAACCGCCTGAACTGATTCCCTAATACGTCCGTTTCGGAGATTGCCCGCATGAGCCTTGCCGTCGCCTTCCAGATGGACCCCATCGAGTCCATCAATATCGACACGGACTCGAGCTTCATGATGGCGCTGGAGGCGCAGAAGCGCGGGCACACGCTGTACCACTACCACCCGCGCGACCTCAGCCTGACCGGCAACAAGCTCACGGCCCGCGTGCGGGAGATGAGCGTCGTCCGCCAGAAGGGCGCCCACTACACGCTGGGTGAGTCCAAGCTGGTGGACCTGTCGACCATGGACGTGGTGCTGATGCGCCAGGACCCGCCCTTCGACATGGCCTACATCACCGCGACGCACCTGCTGGAGCACATCCAGCCCAAGGTGCTGGTGCTGAACGACCCGGCCGAGGTGCGCAACGCGCCGGAGAAACTGTTCGTCACCCACTTCCCCGACCTGATGCCGCCGACGCTGATCACCAGCGACAAGCAGGCCATCCTGGACTTCCGCGCCCAATACAAGGACATCATCGTCAAGCCGCTGTTCGGCAACGGCGGCGCCGGCGTCTTCCACCTGAAGCCGGACGACGAGAACCTGGGCTCGCTGCTGGAACTCTTCACCCAGCTCTACCGCGAGCCGGTGATCGTGCAGAAGTACCTGCCGGAGATCCGCCAGGGCGACAAGCGCATCATCCTGATCGACGGCGAGCCGGCCGGCGCCGTCAGCCGCATGCCCCAGGACGGCGAGGCCCGCGCCAACTTCCACGCCGGCGGCAGCGCCAAGAAAACCGACCTGACCCCGCGCGAGCAGGAGATCTGCAAGGCCATCGGCCCGGTCCTGCGCAAGAAGGGCCTGCTGTTCGTCGGCATCGACGTGATCGGCGACTACATGACCGAGATCAACGTAACCTCGCCCACGGGCATCCAGGAGATCAACCGCCTGAACGGCTCAGCGCTGGAAGCCACGCTGTGGGACGCCATCGAGCGGCGGCATCGCGAGAACAAGGCCGCGTAAGGGCCTTCTCCCTCGATCCCCCATCCCAACAGGCGTTTTCCCTCTCCCCGGAGGGGAGAGGGGACTATTGGGCGGGGTTTGGTCTGCGCACGCAGTCCACGTAGCGGTAGGGGAGGCCGTTTTCGGTCTGGAGTGGGCCGGAGTGCATTTCCGTCCAATCCGGGCCGAGGGGGGGCATGTGGGTGTCGCCTTCCACGTCCTGTTCGACGCGGGTCAGGTGGATGAGGTCGGCGAGCGGCAGGGTTTCGCGGAAGAGTTCGGCGCCGCCGATCACGCTGACCTCGGGGACGCCGCGGTCGCGGCACCAGGACAGCGCCGAGTCGAGATCGCCGAACCAGACGGCGCCGTCGTGCTCCCCCGCCGGGTGGCTGCGGCTGACAACGAGGTTGTCGCGGCCGGGGAGCGGTTTGCGGGGGAGCGAGTCCCAGGTGCGGCGGCCCATCAGGATGGGCTTGCCCATGGTCAGTTCCCGGAAGCGCTTCAGGTCGCCGGGCAGGTGCCAGGGCAGGGTGCCGTTGCGGCCGATCACGCCGTTGCGCGCCACCGCCACCACGAGACTGATTCTCATCCCTGCCCTCTCCTTCTTCTCAAACCCACCTTACGCCGCGCGCAGCTGCTCCAGGAAGCCGCCAACTTGGCGGTGCAGCGTGTCCAGTTGATGGCCGAGCTGGCGCGACATCTCCAGCACGTCGCGGGCGGTTTCGCCGCTCTGGGTGGCGGCGCCGGTGACGCCGGAGATGTTGGCCGAGACCTCCTGCGTGCCGCTGGCCGCTTCCTGAACGCTGCGGCTGATCTCGCGGGTCGCCGCCCCCTGCTCCTCAACAGCGGAGGCGATGGAGGTCGCGATCTCGTTCACGCGGACGATCACCTGGGTGACGCCCTGGATCTCGCCGACCGCCTCGCCGGTCACCGTCTGGATGTTGGAGACCTGGGCGGCGATCTCCTCCGTCGCCTTGGCGGTCTGGTTGGCAAGCGCCTTCACCTCCGACGCGACGACGGCGAAGCCCTTGCCGGCCTCCCCGGCCCGCGCCGCCTCGATGGTGGCGTTGAGCGCCAGGAGGTTGGTCTGGCTGGCGATGTCGTTGATCAGCTGCACCACCGCGCCGATCTTCTGCACCGCCTCGGCCAGACCGCCGACCTTGTCGTTGGCGCGGCCGCTGAGCCCGACCGCCTCCGCCGCGATGCGCGACGACTCGGCGACCTGGCGGCTGATCTCGTGGATGGAGCTGGACAGCTCCTCCGACGCGGCGGCCACGGTCTGGACGTTGGCGGAGGTCTGCTCGGTCGCCGCGGCGACGGTCGTCGCCAGCTGGTCGGTCTGGCTGGCGGCGCGGGACATCTCCGCCGCACGGGCCTCCATGGTCGCCGCCGAGTCGGAAACGGTGCGGACCACCGCGCCGACGCTCTGCTCGAAGCGGGCGGCCAGCGACAGCATGGACTGGCGCTTCTCCTCCTCCGCGCGGCGGGTGGCTTCGGCCTGCCCGGCCTCCAGCCGCTCCTTGTCTTGCGCGTTGCGCTGGAAGACCAGGGCCGCCTGAGCCATGGCGCCGATCTCGTCACCGCGCTCGGCCTCCGGGAAGCGGGTGGTGAGGTCGCCGTCGGCGAGCGTGCGCATCTTGGCGCCCAGGGCGCGCAGCACGCGGCTGAGGTCCGCGCCGACCCAGGCGATCAGGCCGATGGCCGGCAGCGCCAGCACCGCGATGACCGCCGCCAGCGTCCAGAGCTGGTCGAGAAAGGCTGTCCGGATGTCGTCGACGAAGATGCCGCTGCCGATGAAGACATTCCACGGCGCGAAGCCACGGACGTAGCCGACCTTCAGCGCCAGGTCGGTGCCGCCGACCGTGCGCGGCCAATCGTATTCCAGCACGCCTTCGCCGGTCGCGCGGACCAGGCGGATGAACTCCTCGATCATGTGGACGCCGTTGGCCGACTTCAGCGGCTTGACGTCGGCGCCGACCATCTTCGGGTTGATGTGGGCGAAGCCGAAGCCGTCCATCGTGTGGGCGAAGATGTATTCCTTTCCGCCCGCGTAACGGATGCCGGCCGCCGCGGCGCGGAAGCGCGCCTGCGCCTCGTCGCGGGTGATCTTGCCGGACGCGGCGTCGGCCTCCAGCGTGGTGGCCAAGGTGACGCCCAGTTCCACGACCGCCTTCAGCGTGTCCAGCCGGTCCTGGTACATCCGGTGATAGTTGAGGTAGAGGCCGGCGCCGGCGATGGCAAAGGCGGCGACGGAGGCTGCGGCCACGAGGCCCCACAGCTTGGCCCGGATGGAAAGCTTGGTCAGGATCATGGGTTTTGCTCTGTCTTTTCCCGCGGCCGGCTTCTCGGCCGGACGACGTCACAAGTCAGAGCTTTTGCGTACAAACTTTAAACGTATGTTGACGAAGCGTAGCCGGATACCGCACCGGACACAATGTCACAGGCGGCGCGGGGTCACAGGCGGCGTCCGGTTTTGTCGCTTGGGCTCGTCTTTCGGCGGCGCCCCTCAGGCCAGCAAGGTCCCCAGCACCGCGTTCAGCCGCTGCCGCCCGTCGTGCGTGGCGCGCAGGGTGGTGTCGGTCACCTCCAGGAAGCCGCCGAAAACCAACCGGTCGAGCGCGCGGGCGTCCACGAGGTCTGGCAGGTCGCGGCCCGTCTCCTCCACCAGACGGGCGCGGGCAACGCCCTCGCTGAGGCGCAGCCCCATCATCAGAAGCTCCGACCCGCGGGCGTCGCGACCGATGGGGTCGGGGGTGGCGGCGCCGTGGCCGTCGCGTTCCACGCGCTCCAGCCAGATCTCCGGGGCGCGGTGGGCGCGGGTGGCGAATTTGGCGCCATCCAGCGTCAGCCGGCCGTGCGCGCCGGGGCCGACGCCGACGTAATCGCCATAGCGCCAATAGGTTAGGTTGTGGCGGCTCTCCTCGCCTGGACGGGCGTGGTTGGAGATCTCGTAGGCCGGCAGGCCGGCGCGGTTCAACAGGCTGTGGGTCGCCTCGTACAGGTCGCCGGCCAGATCCTCGTCGGGCAGGACCAGCTCGCCCCGCGCGTGCAGGGGGAAGAAGGCGGTGCCCTCCTCGATGGTCAACTGGTAGACGGAGAGGTGGCCGACGGCGTAATCGAGCGCGCGGGTCAGCTCCGCCTCCCACGCCGCGACGGTCTGGCCGGGGCGGGCGTAGATCAGATCGAAACTGAAACGATCGAAGGTCTTCGCGGCCAGCGCGATGGCGCCGGTGGCCTCCGCCGCGTTGTGCTGGCGGCCGAGGAACTTCAGCGAAGCGTCGTCCAGCGCCTGGATGCCCAGCGAGACGCGGTTGATCCCGGCGGAGCGGAAGGCGCGGAACTTGTCGGCCTCCACGGAGGTCGGGTTGGCCTCCAGCGTCACTTCCAATCCGTCGGCGACCGGCCAGCGCGCGGCGATGCGCTCCAGCACCGCGGCCACCGTCGTCGGCTCCATCAGCGAGGGCGTGCCGCCGCCGAAGAAGACGGAGGTTACCTTGCGACCGGCCGTTGCGTCCGCGTAATGGTCAAGCTCCCGCAGCAGCGCGCTGCGCCAGCGGTCGTGCTCGATCCGCTCGCGGACATGGCTGTTGAAGTCGCAATAGGGGCACTTCGACTTGCAGAAGGGCCAGTGGATGTAGATCCCGAACCCAGGATCAGCTGTCACTTGAAGCATCGCTCCACAAGCTGGCGGAAGGCGTCGGCCCGGTGGCTCATCTCGTGCTTCTTGGCCGGGTCCATCTCGCCGAATGTGATGCCGTGCCCGTCCGGTTTAAACATCGGATCGTAGCCGAACCCTTTTTCGCCCTGCGGCGGCCAGACCAGCGTGCCGGTGCAGCGGCCCTCCACCGTCTCCACATGGCCGTCCGGCCAAGCGAGCGACAGCGCGCAGACGAAATAGGCGGAGCGGTCGGCGTTTCCCGCAAGACCGTCCTCCACCTTTTGCATCGCCATCGCGAAGTCCTTGGACGGGCCGGCCCAGCGGGCGGAGTAGATGCCGGGGTCGCCGTTCAGCGCCGGGACCACCAGCCCACTGTCGTCGGCCAGCGCCACATGACCGGCCCCGGCCGCGGCCAGCGCCTTCAGCTCCGCGTTCGCGACGAAGCTCGTGCCCGTCTCCTCCGGCTCCGGCAGGCCGAGGTCGCCGGCGGAGGTGAAGGTGGCGACATAGGGGCCGAGCAGGTCGGCGATCTCGCGCACCTTGCCCTTGTTGTGGCTGGCGATCACGAGCGTGTCGCCGGTGAAGCGGCGGGGGGTGGTCATTGGGGGGATGTCCTTACGTATCGCGGGCGCTTGCCCCCACCCTAGCCCTCCCCCGCTGGGCGGGGGAGGGGACTGCCGCCGGCTTCGCAAACAGGCCCTCCCCCGCCCAGCGGGGAGGGAGGGACCCGCGAAGCGGGAGGGTGGGGAAAACGGAGCCTTACTTCTTCCGGACGGCGTCCTTCTGCAGGGCGACCAGCTCGTCGATGCCCTTGCGGGCGAGCGCCAGCAGCTCCATGAACTGCGGCTCGGCGAAGGGCTTCTCCTCGGCGGTGCCCTGGACCTCGACGATGCCGCCGTTGCCGGTCAGCACGAAGTTGGCGTCGGCCTGGGCGTTGGAATCCTCGGCGTAGTCGAGGTCGAGCACGCTGGTGCCCTTGTAGATGCCGCAGGACACGGCCGCGACATGGTCGGTCAGCGGCATGGTCTTGATGGCGCCGATCTCCAGCAGGTGCTGGAAGGCCAGGTGCAGGGCGACGAAGCTGCCGGTGATCGCCGCGGTGCGGGTGCCGCCGTCGGCCTGGATGACGTCGCAGTCGACCTTGATCTGCTTCTCGCCCATGGCGGCGCGGTCGGTGACGGCGCGCAGCGCGCGGCCGATCAGGCGCTGGATTTCCTGCGTGCGGCCGGACTGCTTGCCCTTGGCCGCCTCGCGGTCGGTGCGGCTGTGGGTGGAGCGCGGCAGCATGCCATATTCGGCGGTAACCCAGCCGAGACCCGTGTTCTTCAGGAAGCGCGGCACGCCCTCGTCCACGCTGGCGGTGCAGAGCACGTGCGTGTCGCCGAAGCGCACCAGGCAGGAGCCCTCGGCGTATTTGCTGAAGTGGGGCTCAAGGGACACGGTGCGCAGCTGGTCGTGGGCGCGGCCGGAGGGACGCATCGGGCATATCCGCAGGTCTGTTGAAAACGGCCGGCAAGCTAACGCCCGAAGCGCCGTCCGTCCAGCGCGCAACCGGGGCGCACGTTGATTCGGGGGGAATACCTGCCTAAATTCGGGACGCCGCAACCCTTCATGCCGTCCGGTTACAATCCGACCCATGATCACCGAGCTGAACCAACGGTCCCGCGAGATCTTCCGGCTGATCGTCGACGCCTATGTGGCGACCGGCGAGCCGGTGGGCTCGCGCACGATCTCGCGGAGGCTCGGCATGGCCCTGTCCCCCGCGACCATCCGCAACGTCATGGCCGACCTGGAGGAGCAGGGGCTGCTGTACGCCCCCCACACCTCCGCCGGCCGCATCCCGACGGAGGCTGGCCTGCGCCTGTTCGTCAACGGCCTGCTGGAGATCGGCAGCCTGACGGAGGACGAGCGCGAGTCGATCGAGGCGAAGGTCTCCTCCTCCGGCCGGTCCCTGCAGGACGTGATGCGGGAGGCGTCCGGCATGCTGTCGGGCCTGTCGCACTGCGCCGGGCTGGTGCTGGCGCCGAAGACCGACCGGCCGCTGAAGCACATCGAGTTCGTGTCGCTGGCTCCCGGCCGGGCGCTGGTCGTGCTGGTCAACGAGGACGGGCTGGTCGAGAACCGCGTCATCGAGGTGCCGGTCGGCGTCCCCGCCTCCACCCTGCAGATGGTGTCCAACTTCCTCAGCGCGAAGCTGGTCGGCCGCACGCTGGACGAGGCGCGCCAAGCCGTCCTGCGCGAGATTGAGGAGCAGAAGACCGAGCTGGACGAATTGTCGCGCCGGGTGGTCGCCGCCGGGCTCGCCACCTGGGCCGGCAGCAGCAGCCAGGACGGCGGCCACCTGATCGTGCGCGGCCAGGCCAAGCTGCTGGAGGATGTCACGGCGCTGTCGGACCTGGAGCGCGTGCGCTCCCTGTTCGAGGCGCTGGAGACCAAGGAGACCATGCTGCGCCTGCTGGACGCCACCGGCCAGGGCGATGGCGTGCAGATCTTCATCGGTGCGGAGAACGTGCTGTTCAACCACTCCGGCTGTTCGCTGATCATCTCGCCGTTCCAGAACAGCCGCGAGCAGGTCATCGGCGCCATCGGCGTGATCGGCCCGACCCGCATCAATTATGCCCGCATCATCCCGCTGGTGGATTATACAGCGAAGGTCATCAGCCGCCTCGTCGGATAGACGGGGTTCCGCTGACGGCCGCTTCCCCACGCTTCGAATGACCAGACGATCCATAAGAGACGATTGCGAGAGAGCCATGAGCGAAGAGCAGAACAAGCCCGCCGAAGCCGAGGTGGATACGACCGAGACCGCCAACCAGGGTCCCGAAGGTGCCGCCCAAGCCGCCGGCGATGCCGGTGACCGCGTCGCCAAGCTGGAGGCCGAGGTCGCCAGCCTGAAGGACCAGCTGCTGCGCCAGATGGCCGAGGTGGAGAACACCCGCCGCCGCGCCCAGCGCGACCGCGAGGACGCCAGCAAGTTCGCCGTGTCCAGCTTCGCCAAGGAGTTGGTCACCGTGGCCGACAACCTGCGCCGCGCGCTCGACGCCGTGCCGGCGGAGGGCCGCGAGAAGGACGAGATGCTGAAGGGCCTGGCCGTCGGCGTCGAGGCGACCGAGCGCCAGCTGTTCGCCGCCTTCGACCGCGCCGGCATCAAGAAGATCGACCCGACCGGGGAGCTGTTCGACCCGAACTTCCATCAGGTGATGTTCGAGATCGAGCACACCGGCAAGCCGGCCGGCACGGTCGTTCAGGTGCTGCAGCCCGGCTACACCATCCACGGCCGCCTGCTGCGCGAGGCCATGGTCGGCGTCGCCAAGGGCGGCCCGAACGAGGCCGGCGGCCAGCACGTCGACACGAAGGCCTGATTCGGGGCCTGATTGCACGACGATCCATCCGAGGGCCCGCCATCATGGCGGGCCCTTTGCGTTTCAGGGCTTGGCGCGGCGCATTGCCGCGGTTCGTCCTTCCCCGAGTTGACGCAACGGCGCAACATGCCTAAGGCATCCTTACGCACCGCACGCGCGAACAGGGAACCGGAACCGTGCCCAAGAGCATCCTGACCGTCGACGATTCCAAGACCATCCGCGACATGGTCTCCTTCACGCTGCAGAAGGCCGGCTACGCCGTCACGGAGGCGGCGGACGGCGCGGCGGGACTGGCGCAGGTCAACAAGCAGAAGTTCGACTGCATCATCACCGACCTGAACATGCCGGGCCTGGACGGGCTGGCCCTGACCAAGGCGATCCGCACCAGCGCGCTGAACCGCGCCACCCCGGTGCTGCTGCTGACGACCGAAGCCGACCCCGCCAAGAAGACCGCGGGCCGCGAAGCCGGCGCCACCGGCTGGCTGGTCAAGCCCTTCAACCCCGACAAGCTGGTCGAGACGGTGAAGAAGGTTTGCCCGTAACTCCACCCCGTTGGAGAAGCACTCAATCTTCACGGATTTCGCGGATTTTGCCGCGGATGACCGGATTTTTCATGAGCTTTGGGCGCGATCATCAATCTTTATTCCTGAAATCCGCGCTCAAATCCGCGAAATCCGTGAAGAATTAGTACGTCCCACTCGCCCCTCCCCGTGCCACCAGGAATTCCCCCTCAGGATCATGCGCCGTGAACCGCTTCTGCGCCGTGGCGCGGTTGGCGACGGCGTAGCAGTAGACGCAGCCGTGCGGGCAGCTGTCGTAATCGCCGATGTCCCGGCTTTCGGCGCAGAAGCAGCCGGGCCGGTTGCCCTTTTCCCGGGCCGCGATCGGACGTCCGGCGACGTCGGACAGGCGTTGCGCGTCGACGCAGCGCGTGGGTGCCACGCCGGGCACGCCCGCCAACTCCGGCTGGGTGCAGAGCGTCAGCGCCATGCCTTGGTCGGCGGCGATCGCCGCGAGCGTGCTCAGCAGGGCGCGCTTCTCCTCCGGGTCCGGGTCGCGCCAGGGCTGGCCGGCGGCGTCCAGGTTGCGGGCGGTCTTGCGGTAGGGCTGGAGGAAGGACACCACCGCCTCGTCCGTCACGCCGCGCAGGCGGGCGGCCATGCGGGCGAAGGTGTCACGGTGCCAGGACGGTGGCGTCGAGTCGCTGGTGAGGATGGGATCGTAGCGCCAGACCACGGCGCGCGGCCCCCAGCGGTCGCGCACCCGCGCCATATGCTCCGCCGCCCGCTCCCAGTCGGGGACGGAGCGTTCCAGCGCCCTGGGCAGGCCGGTCGCGCTGTGCTGCACGACGAAGGGGAAGCCACGCTCCGCCACCACGTCGAGCGCGTCGAGGAAGGGGCCGACGTTCTTCGTCCAGAAGACGAAGCCATCTACGGCCGGACGCGTCAGGTCGATCCGGTAGGTCTGCCCGCCGTAAGGATTCACCATGCGGCAATATCCGGCCTCCAGACGATTGAGGAACCAGCGGCCGTAGAAGGCGGGGATGTCGGTCTTGTAGCTGGCGGAGATGATCATCGCCGAAACGATGGGGTGGTGCGTGATTCCGATCAAGGCTGGATTCGGGCCCGACTCGGCCTAAAGTGCCGGGCAATGGACAACAGGAGGACGCCGTGACCGGCGAACAGGATCGCGTGTTCGAATGGAACGAGGTGGTGCGCTTCCGGCTGCCCACCGATTGGCGCCCGGACGTGGAGGAGCATGAGGGACACCCCGTGGCCGCCTTCCACCCGCCGGCCCCGGCTGGCGGAACGCTGCGGCTCGTCACCGACCGGGTCGCGCCCAAGGAGGGTCCGGACGGGGTGACGGCGGTGCTGCGCGAGATGGCGCTGCGATTCGTGCGCCCGGACGACCAGCGCGCCAGCGACCGCACGGTGGAACCGTGGGGCGAGGACGGCGTGCTCGCCCAGGCGGTGATGCTGACGGAGGAGGACGGCCGGACCGACGCCCACTACCTGTGGTTGGTCGGTGCCGAGCGCGCGGGAATGGCGGCCGTCGCCATGTTTAGCTATGGCCTGCCGGTGATTATGGATGGCGACGAATCCTGCGCCGCGACCTTGGCGTTGCTGGACAAGGCCATCAAGTCGGCCGAGATTCTGTAGGAAACACGCCCCATGAAACGGCAAAGCCGCCCGGCGGGGGCGGCTTTGCGGGGGCCGTCAGCAGTGGCCGGCGCCGCCGGCCATCAGCGCCTTCAGCTGCATGGCCTTCGGGTCGAAGGTCATGGCCGCTTCCTCGGCCGCCATGGCCGCCAGGCTGATGAAGCGGGCGAGATCATCCAGATCGCACTTCGTCGCATCGTCCATCAGGCTGTCGAGGCAAGACTTGATGGCCAAGGCCACGTCGCGACGGTCGTCCATCATGTTGATCCCCCTTGAAATACCGGTGTGAGTCCCCGCGATTGGCCGCTCCGCCTGCGAACAAGAACGGCGGCCTACTCCGAACGGATATAGCATAGTCCTTCGGCTTGTTCACTATTAGATTCTTGCGACATCAAATAAAAGGAGCAACCGCAAATTGATCGGCGCGATAAATGCACACCGTTACTTGTTAATGAAAAGTTAACAGCCCAGTCGACTCCAGCAAACCCCTGTTAAAGTCTTGTAACACAACGGCATGCGCCAGCGAGGCGGGGTGAATATCCGGGTATATACGTCGGAGTTCTTTGATTACGAATGTATTCTCTTGCGACGCGAGTGGACCGGCGCGACAATATGCCCTGGCGTGCCGGACACGAATTCTCCTTTTGACGGTTGAGTGGACGACCGGGGCGTTGCAGCCCGAAACGCACCTGCCTATATCTCCGGCGACAGTCGTGATCTGACCCACCCGTATCCACTGACCCCATGGGGATCGCGGCGGTGCCGGAACAGACGGGCCGCCACGAATCTGCCGAACAACAGAGGCTGAACATGAGCAAAGTCATTGGCATCGACCTCGGCACCACGAACTCCTGCGTGGCCGTCATGGAAGGCTCCGCCGCCAAGGTGATCGAAAACGCCGAGGGCGCCCGGACCACCCCGTCCATGGTCGCCTTCGCGCAGAATGGTGAGCGCCTGGTCGGCCAGCCGGCCAAGCGTCAGGCGGTGACGAACCCCGAGAACACCCTCTTCGCGATCAAGCGTCTGATCGGCCGTCGCTACGACGATCCGCTGACCAAGAAGGACCAGGGCCTCGTCCCGTACAAGATCATCTCCGGCGACAACGGCGACGCCTGGGTGGAAGCCGTCGGGAAGAAGTACAGCCCGTCGCAGATCAGCGCCTTCATCCTGCAGAAGATGAAGGAGACGGCCGAGAACTATCTGGGCGAGAAGGTGACCCAGGCGGTCATCACCGTCCCGGCCTACTTCAACGACAGCCAGCGCCAGGCCACCAAGGACGCCGGCAAGATCGCCGGCCTGGAAGTCCTGCGCATCATCAACGAGCCGACGGCGGCAGCGCTCGCCTACGGCATGGAGAAGAAGGGTGCGGGCACCATCGCGGTCTACGACCTCGGCGGCGGCACCTTCGACATCTCCGTGCTGGAGATTGGCGACGGCGTGTTCGAGGTGAAGTCGACCAACGGCGACACCTTCCTCGGCGGTGAGGACTTCGACGCCCGCATCATCGACTACCTCGCCGACGAGTTCCAGAAGGAGCAGGGCATCGACCTGCGCA
This sequence comes from Azospirillum canadense, assembly GCF_025961225.1. Taxonomy (GTDB): domain Bacteria; phylum Pseudomonadota; class Alphaproteobacteria; order Azospirillales; family Azospirillaceae; genus Azospirillum; species Azospirillum canadense. The sequence goes on from NZ_JAOQNG010000001.1 coordinate 38,569, forward strand.
AGGACCGTCTGGCCCTGCAGCGCCTGAAGGAAGCGGCGGAGAAGGCGAAGATCGAGCTGTCCTCGGCCATGCAGACCGAGGTCAACCTGCCCTTCATCACCGCCGACCAGTCCGGCCCGAAGCACCTGAACGTCAAGCTGACCCGCGCCAAGCTGGAAGCCCTGGTCGACGAGCTGGTCGCCCGCACGATCGAGCCCTGCAAGGCCGCGCTCAAGGACGCCGGCCTGAAGGCCAACGAGATCGACGAGGTGATCCTGGTCGGCGGCATGACCCGCATGCCCAAGGTCATCGAGGCGGTGAAGCAGTTCTTCGGCCGTGAGCCGCACCGCGGCGTGAACCCGGACGAGGTGGTCGCCATCGGCGCCGCCATCCAGGGCGGTGTGCTGAAGGGCGAGGTGAAGGACGTCCTGCTGCTCGACGTGACCCCGCTGTCGCTGGGCATCGAGACGCTGGGCGGCGTGTTCACCCGCCTGATCGACCGCAACACCACGATCCCGACCAAGAAGTCCCAGACCTTCTCGACCGCCGAAGACAACCAGAACGCGGTGACCATCCGCGTCTTCCAGGGCGAGCGCGAGATGGCCGCGGACAACAAGCTGCTCGGCCAGTTCGACCTGGTCGGCATCCCGCCGGCCCCGCGCGGCGTGCCGCAGGTGGAGGTGACCTTCGACATCGACGCCAACGGCATCGTCAGCGTCACGGCGAAGGACAAGGCCACCGGCAAGGAGCAGCAGATCCGCATCCAGGCCTCCGGCGGCCTGTCGGACGCCGACATCAACAAGATGGTGAAGGACGCCGAGTCGCACGCCGCCGAGGACAAGAAGCGGCGCGAGCTGGTCGACGCCCGCAACCACGCGGACGCGCTGATCCACACGACCGAGCGGACCATCAAGGAGAACGGCGACAAGATCCCGGCCGCGGACAAGACCGCCGCCGAGACCGCCGTCGCCGAGCTGAAGTCCGTCCTGGACGGCGACAATCTTGAGGCCGTGAAGGCGAAGACCGAGGCGCTGGCCCAGGTCTCCATGAAGCTGGGCGAGGCCATGTACAAGGCCGGCCAGGGCGAGGCCCCGGGTGCCGGTGCCGCCGGCGCCGCGGGTGCCGGTGCGGCCCCGAACGAGCCGGGCGTGGTCGACGCCGACTTCGAGGAAGTGGACGACGACAAGAAGAAGTCGGCGTAAGCGTTCGAAGCTTGTGTCCATCGATGCCTTGTGTCCATTGAAGGGCAGCCATCGGTGGACACAGGTGTCACAGCCGGGGAAACCCGGCCCCAGGCAGTATCGTCCGGCCCGTCATCCTTTCAGCGGTGGCGGGCCGGAGATATGCTGGGTTGGTTGTTGGTTTTCTTGGTGCATGTGAAGGCGGTCGGGGCCCATGGCGAAACAGGACTATTACGAGCTGCTCGGGGTGGCAAAGGGCGCCAGCGCGGACGAGATCAAAAAAGCGTACCGCAAGATGGCGATGCAGTATCACCCGGACCGCAACCAGGGTGACAAGGACGCCGAGCACAAGTTCAAGGAAGTCAGCGAAGCCTACGAGATTCTGAAGGACGAGCAGAAGCGTGCGGCCTACGACCGCTTCGGCCACGCCGCCTTCGAGAACGGGCGCGGTGGCGGCGGCGGCTTCGGCGGCGGCGGAGGCTTCGGCGGCTTCGACTTCGGCGGCGGTGGCGGCGGCTTCGCCGACATCTTCGACGAGATGTTCGGGGAGTTCATGGGCGGCCGGCGCGGCGGCGGCGCGGCCTCCGGCCGCGGCCAGGACCTGCGCTACAACCTGGAGATCAGCCTGGAGGAGGCCTTCAAGGGCACCCAGGCCACGGTCCGGGTTCCCACCACGGTCGCCTGCGACGGCTGCAACGGCTCCGGCGCCGCGGCGGGCACCCAGCCCGTCACCTGCCCGACCTGCCAGGGCCACGGCAAGGTGCGCGCGCAGCAGGGCTTCTTCACCATCGAACGCACCTGCCCCGGCTGCCATGGCCAGGGCCGCGTGATCAAGGACGCCTGCAAGACCTGCGGCGGCCAGGGCCGCCTGCGCAAGGAAAAGACCCTCCAGGTCAACATCCCCGCGGGTGTCGAGGACGGCACGCGCATCCGTCTGGCCGGCGAGGGCGAGGCGGGCCTGCGCGGCGCGCCGCCGGGCGACCTGTACATCTTCCTGGCGATTGCCCCGCACCCGATCTTCCAGCGCGACACCGCCAACATCCACTGCCGCGTGCCGATTCCCATGGCCACGGCGGCGCTGGGCGGCACGGTGGAGGTGCCGACCATCGAGGGCAGCCGCACCAAGGTGACGGTCCCGCCCGGCACCCAGTCCGGCCACCAGTTCCGCATCAAGGGCAAGGGCATGTCGGTGCTGCGCAGCCAGCAACGCGGCGACATGTACATCCAGGCCGTCGTCGAAACCCCGGTCAACCTAACCAAGAAGCAGCAGGAATTGCTGCGCGAGTTCGACAAGGCCGGCAAGGAAGGCTCCCACCCGCAGTCCGAAGGCTTCTTCGCCAAGGTCAAGGAGCTGTGGGAGGACCTGAAGGACTGAGGGCGCGCCTCTGCCACGCCCTGCGGTTTCCGAAAAGGCCCGGCGATCTCCGCCGGGCCTTTTTCATGCCCGCCTGCCACATACGGACGCACCGTGGGTCCTCAAAGGAATTGGCGTTGCCCGGGAGCACCCCCGCGTGCAACAAAAGGCCCTTGATCCCCTGAGGCAAGGTGTAAGGCGGGCGGTCCAGGCCGTGAGTGGCGAATTCTCCCTCGAGCAGTTGCGCGACTTGATGCATCCGGCTCGTCACACGCCGATCATCCAGCGCCGCCGCGCCATCCTGATCCATTCGCGCGTGCGCATGGTGGCGGCGGCCTTCGCCGTGCTGACGCCGCTGTGGGTGGCGATCGACGTGGTGATCTTCCCCTGGCCCCTGTGGGGCTGGCTGGCCGGCCTGCGCTTCGTGGCGAGCGCGGCCTTCGGCGCGCTGGCCCTGCGCTACCGTGTCAGCGACGAGATCAGCAGCGCGTGGCGGGGGCTGGCGCTGCTGCTGGCGGTGCCCACGGTCTTCTTCCTCGCCTCACACCCCATGCTGAACGACGGGGTGATCGCCGGCAGCGCCGCCGCGGTGGCGGCCGGCTACGCCTTCCTGCCCTTCGTCATGGTGGCGGGGCTCAGCGTCTTTCCGCTGACGGCGGTGGAGGGCATCCTGTTCGCCCTGCCTCTGTTGTCGGCCCATATGGTGGCGGGCGTCTACGGGTCGCTGGTATTCCCCTTCCCCTCATACCTCGGGGCGCTGTGGCTGCTGCTGCTGATCATGGCGGTGGCGGCGCTGGCGGCGATGAGCCAGCTGCATTTCATGATGGCCCTGGTCGACCAGGCCTCGCACGACGGGTTGACCGGCGCCTTCTCCCGCCGCATCGGGGAGGAGCTTCTGCGCGTGCAGTTCGCCCACGCCCAGCGGGCGGACCTGCCGCTGTCGTTGGTCTTCGTCGACCTGGACAACTTCAAGGCCATCAACGACCGGCACGGCCACGACCAGGGCGACAAGGTGCTGGGCCGCGCCGCCGAGTCGATCCGCGGCATGCTGCGCCAGTCCGACGTTCTGGTGCGCTGGGGCGGGGAGGAGTTCCTGGTCATCATGCCGAACACCCCACGGGACGGCGCCCTGATCGCGGTGGAGCGGCTGCGCATCAAGGGCTTCGGCGCCCGCCCGGACGGCTCCACCCAGACGGCCAGCGTCGGCATCGCCGAATACACCGCCGACCGCCGCCCCACGGACTGGGGGGATCTGGTCGAATTGGCCGACCACCGCATGTACATGGCCAAGCAGAACGGCAAGGACCGCATCGTCGCGTCGGACCGGGTGCTGGAACCGGCGGAGTGATCCGAGCCTGGGGATGAGTGCCGGGGGAAGCACTGATTCTTCACGGATTTCGCGGATTTGAACGCGGATTTTCCGGATTTCGATTGTCTGGATTTCGAAATCGGCGGATCCGCGTCATCCGTGCCAAAATCCGTGAAATCCGTGAAGACTTGGTTCTTATCCAATGCCACCGACGCCCAAAACAAAACCGCCCGGAAGCGAAAGCCTCCGGGCGGTTCGTTGTTTCAAGCGACGGTGTGGTTACTCGTCGCGCTGACCCAGGAACTGCAGCAGGAACTGGAACAGGTTGATAAAGTCCAGGTACAGCGTCAGGGCGCCCATCAGGGCCAGCTTGCCCTGGCTCTCGCGGTCGTAGCCTTCGGCGTACTGCTCCTTGATCGCCTGGGTGTCGTAGGCGGTCAGGCCGGTGAAGATCACCACGCCCAGCACCGAGATGGCGAACTGCAGGGCCGACGACTGGAAGAACAGGTTCGCCAAGCCCGCGATGATGATGCCGAACACGCCCATCATCAGGAAGGAGCCCATCTTCGTCAGGTCGGTCTTCGTGGTGTAGCCGTAGAGGCTCATCGCCAGGAAGGTCGCGGACGTCACGAAGAAGGTCAGCGCGATGCTGGACCCGGTGAAGACCAGGAAGATCGCCGACATCGACAGGCCCATCGCCGCGCAGTAGGCCCAGAAGACCGCCTGTGCCGACGCGAAGGACAGCCGGTTGATGCCGAAGGACAGCACCATCACGAAGGCCAGCGGCGCCAGCATGACCACCCACTTCAGCGGGGTCATGAAGATCGTCTGCATCAGCGCCGGGCTGGTGGACACCATGAAGGCGACCAAGCCCGTCAGCACCAAGCCGGCGCCCATGTAGTTGAACACGCGCAGCATGTGCTGGCGCAGGCCCTCGTCGAAGTAACCCCGGTCGAACGCGCGGTCCGCGTTTGCGTACCGGTTAAAGGTCGGATCAGCCATGGGTCGTCCTCGAACCAATGTTATTCCCTTTGGCTGAACATATTGGCGAAAGACCCCGTCCGTTCAACAGGAATCGGAAGCGGGGCCGTTGCGTGACAAAGCTTTCACGCGACTGTCACCCTACTTTTTCGGCCAGCCGGAATTCTGCGAATTGGTCCCTATTCGTTGCGCAGAAGGGGTGCGGCCGGTTGTCCCAGCGCGCGCCACGTCCCGAAGAAGCCGAAGGCCAGCGTGATCGCGGTGCTGAGCAGCGCCGTGGTGACCACCGCCGACGGGATGAAGGTCCACTCCCAATGCATCAGCCGGGTCAGCACCGCCCAGGCGGTCACTGTACCGATGATCCCGGCGATGACGGCGGTCAGGATGCCCAGCAGCCCGTATTCCAGCAGGAATGCCTTCAGCACGTCGCCCCGCGTGGCGCCCAGCACCTTCAGCACCACGGCGTCGTAGACGCGGCGGCGGTGCCCGGCGGCCACGGCCCCGGCCAGCACCAGCGTGCCGGCGGCCAGCGTGATGCCGGCGGTCAGGCGCACCGCGGTGCCGATGTTGGTCAGCATGCCGTTCACCGTGTCCAGCGCGTCCTTCACCCGCACCAGCGTGACGTTGGGAAAGCGCTGGAGCACCGCGCGCTGCACCTCCGCCTCTGCCGCGGGGGTGCTGCGGACGGTGGCGATCCAGGTCTGCGGCGCCTTTTCCAGAGTGCCCGGCGCGAAGACCAGCGTGAAGTTGATGGCCAGCGTGGAGAAGTCGGCGGCCCGCACGTTGGCGACGGTCGCCTCGATGGTGCGGCCCAGGATGTTGACGCCCATCTTGGCGCCTGGCCCGATGCCGAAGGCGTTCGCCACGCTCTGGTGGATGGAGATCAGGGGCGGACCCTGATAGTCCGGCGCCCACCAGGAACCGGCGACGATCTCCGAATGCTCCGGCAGCTTGGCGGAGTAGGTCAGGCCGCGGTCGCCGGACAGCACCCAGGCCTGGTCGGGGTTGGACAGCGCCTGCTCCGCCGGCTTGCCGTTCACCGTCTCGATCCGGCCGCGCAAACTCGGCACCGCCTCGAAGTCACGGGTGCCGGGCACGCCGGTGACCAGCTGTTTCAGCGGGTCGAACTGGTCGGGCTGGATGTCCACGAAGAAGAAGCTGGGCGCGTCCTTCGGGATCGTCTCGTTGACCCGGCGGGAGAAGTTGCCCTCGATCAGCGCGATGGCGACCAGAACGGTAAGGCCGAGGCCGAGCGACAGCACCACTGTCCCCGTCGGGTTGCCCGGCCGGTGCAGGTTGGACAGGGCCAGCCGGATGCCCGGACGCTTCGGGCGCCCGGCCGCCGCGGCCCCCTTGGTCACCAGCCAGGCCGCCGCGCGGAAGGCCATGAAGGTGGCGATGGAGCCGCCGACGAACCACGCTGCGAAGCCGCGGTTGTCCGCCGTCAGAATGGCGAGCGCGGCCAGCGCCGCGACGGTCAGCGCGGTGGCGAGGATGTAGACCGCGCGCGGACGGCCGCCGGCCGGGGCCACCACGTCGCGGAACTGAGCCGCCGCCGGCACCTCCCGCGCGCGGCCCAGCGGCCAGAGCGAGAAGGCCAGCGCGGTCAGCACGCCGTACAGCGCCGCCAGCGCCAGCGCGCCGGGATAGACGCCGATGCGCGCCGAGACGGGCAGCAGATCCTCCAGCAGCTTGCCGAGCCCGATCGGCGCCACCGCCCCCAGCACCAGCCCGAACAAGATGCCCAGCGCGGCCAGCGCCAGGATTTGCAGCAGATAGACCTGGAAGACCAGCGGCCCCGGCGCGCCCAGGCATTTCAGCGTGGCGACCGTGCGCGCCCGCGAATCGAGATGGCTGCGCACCGCGTTGCCCACCCCGACGCCGCCGACCAGAAGCGCGGTCAGTCCAACCAGCGTCAGGAACAGGGTCATGCGCTCGATGAAGCGCTCCACCTGGGGCGAGGCGTTGGTGTAGTCGCGCACCCGCCAGCCCGCGTCGGGGAAGCGCGCCTTCAGCGCCGCCTGCCACGCCGTGGCGTCGGTGCCCGCTTTCAAGGCAACCTTGTCGGTCCAATAGACGATGCTGCCGGGCTGGAGCAGGCCGGTGCCCTCCAGCGCCGGCAGGGCAACCATCAGCCGCGGCCCCAGCGTGAAAGCGCCGGAGGCGGCGCGGTCCGGCTCCCGCGCCAGGACGCCGCGGATGGTGACGGTCCCGTCGCCGAGTCGCACCTGGTCGCCAACCTTGGCGCCCAGCCGGTCGAGCACGCTTTCCTCAACCACCGCGCCCCACTGCCCGTCCTTGTTGGCGAGCGCGTCCTGGAGGTCGCCCGGCGGCCGCACCGTCGCCTCCCCATAGAGCGGGTAGAGCCCGTCCACCGCCTTCAACTCGATCAGGGTGGAGCGCTGGTCGTCAGCGGAGCGCGCCATCGCGCGCATCTCCACGGAGCGGGAGACCCGGCCGGACTGGTCCAGGAAGGCGCGCTGCTCGGCCGTGGGCGGCGCGTAGATCTGCCGCACCGACACGTCCCCACCGAGGATCGCGCGCCCGTCGGACCGCAAGCCGTCCAGGATGCCGCCGGACACCGACTGCACCGCAGCGATGGCCGCAACGCCCAGCGTCAGGCAGGCCAGGAAGATCCAAAAGCCCTTCAGCCCCCCGCGCAGCTCGCGGCGGGCAAGGCGGATGGCGAGGGAAAGGTTGGTCATGTTTGCTTTGTGCTGAAGTGCGGGAGCAGGGCCCCCCTCCCAACCTCCCCCCACTTCGCGGGGGGAGGGGCTTAGCGTCGAAGCGGCGGCAGTTCCCTCCCCCGTCGAAGATGGGGGAGGGTTAGGGTGGGGGCCCAACTCCCGCACTCACCCCACCCCAAACCACCCTCAATCCCCCGCAACCCTCACCCGCTCGGCGCGGGCGGCGTGGCCGCCATCAACGCCGCCTTCAACGCCATCGTCGGCGATGCGGCCGTCCATCAGGCGCACCGTGCGGTCGCAGCGCTGGGCCAGAGCGGGGTCGTGGGTGATCAGGACCAGCGTCGTGCCGCGCCGCTCCGCCAGATCGAACAAAAGCTCCACGATGGTGGAGCCGGTGTCGATGTCCAGGTTGCCGGTAGGCTCGTCGGCCAGGAGGAGCGACGGCTCGGCGACGAAGGCGCGGGCCAGCGCCACGCGCTGCTGCTCGCCGCCCGACAGCTGGCCGGGGTAGTGGGTGAGGCGGTGGCCGAGCCCGACCGCCACCAGCCCGTCCCGCGCGCGGTCGAAGGCGTCGGCGGCCCCTGCGAACTCCAGCGGGATCGCCACGTTTTCCAGCGCCGTCATGGTCGGGACGAGGTGGAAGGCCTGGAAGACGATGCCGACATGGTCGCGGCGAAAGCGCGCAAGCCCGTCCTCGTCCAGGGCGCCGAGGTCCTGGCCGGCGACCCGGACGGACCCGCCCGTGGGCCGTTCCAGCCCGGCCATCACCATCATCATTGTCGACTTGCCGGAGCCCGACGGCCCGACGACGCCGACCCGCTCCCCGGCCTCGACGCGGAGATTCAGTCCCCTCAGGATGTTGACGGGTCCGGCCGCGCTGTCCAATCTCAAGTGCACATCGTCGAGTGCGACGATGGGAGTGGCCACGGAATCGGGTCGGGACATTGGCATGCGTCTCACAATCAAGCGGGGAAGCGGGCGGGACAGCCTTTCGCCATATGGCATGGGCCGTCGCAGTTTCAACGCGGCGCTGGCGGCGCTCATCGTCGCAGCGGGGCTGGGCATGACGGGTTCGGCCCAGGCCGCGAACGGCCCGCTGAAGCTGCTGGCGTTGGGCGATAGCCTGACCGCGGGGTATGGCCTGCCGGAACCGCTGGGCTTCGTCCCCCAGCTGCAAGGCGCGCTGCGCGCCAAGGGTTACGACGTCACGATCATCAACGCCGGCGTGTCGGGCGACACCACGGCGGGCGGGCTGTCGCGACTCGACTGGGCGCTGGCCGACAAGCCGGACGCCGTGCTGGTGGAACTGGGCGCCAACGACATGCTGCGCGGGCTCGACCCCGCGGCGGCGCGCAACAACCTGGACGGCATCCTGAAGCGGCTGACGGCGGCAAAGCTGCCCGTGCTGCTCGCCGGGATGGTCGCGTCGCCCAGCCTGGGACGCGCGTACGGCGAGAAGTTCAACGCCATCTACCCGGACCTCGCCCACGCGTACGACGTACAGCTCTATCCCTTCTTCCTGGACGGCGTGGCGGCCGACGCCGCGCTGAACCAGGGCGACGGCATCCATCCCAACCCGGCCGGGGTGAAGGCGATCGTGGAGCGCATCACGCCCTACGTCGCCCGTCTCCTGGACACCGCATCGAAACCCGGAGGCTGACATGGCGACCCTGGCCGGCCCAAACCCGCCCGACACCACACCACCCAACACCACCTTGCCTGATGTCTTCTTCAAGGCCGCCTCGGCCACCGGCAGCGACCCCACGGGCGCTGACTGGGGGCAGCTGGTCAAGGCGTGCCTGGACGAGTTGGGGCCGGTGGAGGGCTGCAACCTCGGTTTCCTCTACATAACCGACGCGCTCGCGGAGCACGCGACCAGCATCGTCACACTGCTGCGCGGCGTGACCGGCATCCGCGACTGGGCCGGAACGGTGGGCATCGGCGTCTGTGCCAACGACGAGGAGTTCTTCGACCAGCCGGCGATATCCGTGATGGCTGCCCGCCTGCCGCCGGACAGCTTCCGCCTGTTCCCGGTGGTCAGCGGCGACCTGGAGCCGCTGCGCCGCATGGCCGGCGGCTGGCTGGACAAGCACGGCGCGTCGCTGGCGTTGGTCCACGCCGACCCGCGCCACCAGGATCTCGCCGGCCTGGTCACCACGCTCGCCGACTCGACCTCCGGCTTCCTGGTCGGCGGGCTCAGCGCGTCGCGGTCGGAGTTCCCCCAGTTCACCATCCCCGGCAACACCGCCACCATGACCAGCGGGCCGGTCGGGGACGGCGGCGTGTCCGGCGTGCTGTTCGCGCCGACGCTGGCGGTTGCCACCGGGCTCAGCCAGGGCTGCACGCCCATCGGCCCGATCCGCACCATCACCGCGGCCGAGGACAACGTGATCCTGGAGATCGACGGCCGCCCGGCCCTGGACGTCTTCAAGGAGGACATCGGGGAGATCCTGGCCCGCGACCTGCGCCGGGTGTCCGGCTATATCTTCGCCGGCCTGCCCATCCGCGGGTCGGACACCGCCGACTATTTGGTCCGCGACCTGATCGCCATCGACCCGCGCGCGGGCTGGATTTCCGTCGCCCACCGGGTGCAGAGCGGACAGCCCATCCTGTTCACCCGCCGCGACCAGCAGAGCGCCGAGGCCGACATGCGGCGCATGCTTGCCAATCTGAAAAAACGCGTGAAGACCACGCCCAAGGGAGCCATCTACGTCAGCTGCATCGCCCGCGGCCCAAGCCTGTTCGGCGACGGCAGCCAGGAGTTGGCGATGATCCGCGAGACCTTCGGCGACATCCCCTTGGCCGGCTTCTTCGCCAGCGGCGAGATTTCCCACAACCGCCTGTACGGATACACGGGCGTGCTGACCCTGTTCCTTTAAGCCCTAATTCCTTGAGGACTTCACACTGATGCAATACCGTCCGCTCGGCCGCACCGGCCTGTCGGTCAGCGCCATCGGCCTGGGCACCATGACCTGGGGCCGCCAGAACACCGAGGCCGAAGGCCACGAACAGATGGACTACGCGCTCGACCAGGGCGTGAATTTCTGGGACACGGCGGAGATGTACGCCATCCCCCCGACCGCCGACACGTACGGACGTACGGAGGCGGTGATCGGCAACTGGTTCCAGGCGCGCGGCAAGCGCGACAAGGTCATTCTGGCGACCAAGATCATCGGAGGCGCCGACGGCGGCTTCGCCTGGATCCGCGGCGGCCAGTCCAAGCTGGACCGCGCCAACATCTTCGCCGCCGCCGAAGCGAGCCTGCGCCGGCTGAAGACCGACTACATCGACCTGTACCAGCTGCACTGGCCCGACCGCGCCACCAACCGCTTCGGCACCCGCAACTACGTCCACCGGCCGGAGAAGGACGGCACGCCGATCGAGGAGACGCTGTCGGCGCTGGACGAGCTGGTGAAGTCCGGCAAGGTGCGCCACGTCGGCCTGTCCAACGAGTCGCCCTGGGGCGTGATGCAATTCCTGAAGCTGTCCGAGCAGAAGGGTCTGCCACGCGTCGCCTCCATCCAGAACGCCTACAACCTGCTGAACCGGACCTTCGAGCAGGGCTTGGCCGAGGTGTCGATGCGCGAGGATGTCGGGCTGCTCGCCTATTCCCCGCTGGGTGCGGCGACGCTGACCGGCAAGTACCTGGACGGCGCCGTACCGCCGGGCACGCGGCGCGCCATCGACCACCGCAAGTCGCGCTACGCCACCGTCAACGCCGACGCGGCGACCCGCGAATACCTGGAGGTCGCGCGGCGCCATGGCCTGTCGCCGACGCAGATGGCCATCGCCTTCACGCTGCACCAGCCCTTCGTGGCCTCCTCGCTGGTCGGCGCGACCACGCTGGATGACCTGAAGTCCAACATCGCCGCCATCGACGTCACGCTGTCGGAGGAGGTGCTGAAGGACCTGAACGCCGTGAACGAGCGTTACCCCGACCCCTGCCCGTAAAGGCACGCTGATCCCATGATCCGCCTCTTCGTCGCGCTCGATTTTCCGGAGGATGTCCGCCAACGGCTCACAGGCCTTGGCGGCGGCGTCCCCGGCGCGCGCTGGACCGAGGCGGAGAACCTTCACCTGACCCTGCGCTTCATCGGCGAGGTGCCGGAGGACCAGGCGGCCGAGATCGACAACTCCCTGTCGCAGATCTCGGCCCCGGCCTTCGACGTGACCCTGGACGGGGTGGGCGTGTTCGGCAGCGGCCGCAACGCCCGCGTCCTCTGGGCCGGGGTGGAGCGCAGCGACGCCTTGTCGCACCTCCAGTCCAAGGTTGAATCGGCGCTGGTCCGCTGCGGCCTGCCGGTGGAGGAGCGCCGATTCTCCCCCCACATCACGCTGGCCCGGCTGAAGGACGCGCCCAAGGACCGCATCGGCCGCTTCATTGAGGAACGCGGCCTGTTCCGCGCCGGCCCGATCCGGATGGGCCACTTCACGCTGTACCGCAGCCACTTGGGCAAGGGGGCCGCGGTGTACGAGGCGTTGCGCGAGTATCCGCTCGCCAGGGGGTAGCCCACCGCGGAACCGGGGGCACCGGTCCGGGTTGTACAGCACCATGACCACACCGGACGACACAGCCCAGGACCGGGATTCCGCGCCCAAGGAATCGGACATCGCGCGGATCCGGCGTTATCAGGGCATCCTGAACGATTTCAGCCGTATGGCGGGCGAGACACGGGAACTCAACGCCCTGCTCCAGGTGGCGTGCGTCCAGGCGGCGCGCGGGATCGGGATCGGGCACAGCAAGGTGATGCGCTACCGCCTGACCAAGGGCGACCTGCTGGTCGAGGCCGGCATCGGCTGGAAGCCGGGGGTGGTCGGCCGGCTGGCCCTGGGGGCCGACATCGCGTCGCCGGCCGGGCGCTCGCTCCAGTCCCGCCAGCCCGTGCGCATCGACGACATGCCCTCCAGCACGGAATTCCGCTACCTGCACGTCTTGCAGGAGCACGGCATCGTGTCGCTGCTGAACGTCCCCGTCTCGCTGGACGGTGTCGTCTGGGGTGTGCTGGAGGTGGACAGCGCGACTCCGCGCCACTTCAGCGAGGACGACGTCACCTTCCTCGGCACGATGGCGAACATGCTCGGCCTTGCCCTGCGGGACAAGCTGCGCGAACGGCAGCTCACCGAGACTATGGCGAAGGCGTCGGCGGACCTGGAGCAGCAGAAGATGCTGATGCGCGAGTTGGCGCACCGGGACAAGAACGACTTCCAGATGATCATGTCCATCCTGCTGCTGCAGAAGAACAAGCAGCAGGATGCCGACGCCATCCGCGGGTTCAAGCACGCCCTGGACCGGGTCGCCGCCATCAGCATGGCGCACGACCAGCTGACCATGCGCCCCGACCGCGGGACGCTCGACGTCGCGGCCTACCTGGGGGCGCTGTGCGGCAACCTGGGGCACCGGGGGGACGGCGTTGCCATCGAGACGCAGTTCGACAAGGCCGAACTGTCGCACGAACGCGCCGTGTCGCTGGGCCTGATCACGAACGAGTTGGTGACGAACGCCCTGAAATACGCTTTCCCCAACGGCAGCAAGGGCACCGTGCGGGTCGAGTTCACCGCCGACCCGGCGACCGGCCAGGCCTGCCTGACCGTCGCCGACAACGGCGCCGGCATGGGACCGATGCGGCCGGGCGGCTCCGGCCTGCAATTGGTCGACGCCCTGGCCCGCCAGATCGGCGCCAACGTCGACCGGCCGCCGACCGACCAGGGAACGACCTTCCAAGTGTGTTTCCTGATCGTGCGGTGAGGTTCCTGCCCATTCGGTGGGCAATGTTTCACACGGATTTCACGGATTTAGACACGGATAACACAGATTTTTTCCGACTTGCCCAGTCATTGCTGATCGAGAAGCACAAGGCTACGCACGATCAAAAAGATCCGTGAAATCCGCGCCCAAATCCGTGAAATCCGTGAAGACTGTGTTGTCCCCCAAGAATCCCGAACCTTACAGCGGCACGCCTTTGATCATGCGCGGCAGTTCGCCGACCACGCCCATGGCGTGGCGCATGAAGAAGCGCTTCAGCGGCGGCAGGCGGTTGACCACGGCCATGCCGATGTCGCGGGCCAGCCGGATCGGCGGGATGTTGTTGGAGAACAGGTGCACCAGCCCGTCGCACACCGCGGCCAGCAGCACCGTGTCGAAGCGGCGCCAGCGCTGGAAGCGGGCCAGCACCTCCGGCGAGCCGACGTCGAGGCCGAGGCGGTGGGCGTCCACGATCACCTCCGCCAGCGCCGCCACGTCGCGCAGGCCCAGGTTCAGCCCTTGGCCGGCGATGGGGTGGATGGCGTGGGCCGATTCGCCGACCAGCGCCAGACGCTCCGCGATGAAGCTCTCGGCCAGCAGGACCGACAGAGGCCAGGCCTCCCGCCGGGTCAGGATCTCGATGTCGCCGAGATAGCCGCCGGAGCGGCGGGTCAGTTCGTCGATGAACTGGTTCTCGGGCAGCTTCACGTACATGTCGGCCAGGGACGACTTCTCGCTCCACACGATGGAGGAGCGGTTCTCCGTCATCGGCAGCACGGCGAAGGGGCCGTTCGGCATGAAATGCTCCACCGCCACGCCGTTGTGCGGCTCCGAATGCCGGATGGTGCAGATGATGGCGGTCTGGTCGTAGGCCCAGCGCCGCACCCGGATGCCGGCGCTCTCCCGCGCCAGCGAGCGGCGGCCGTCGGCGCCGACCACCAGCCGCGCCTTCACCACCCGCCCATCGGCCAGCGTGATCGCGGCACCGCTGCGCGACCGCTCGACCTTCACGGCCTGCGCGGGAGCGAGGTGCACCAATCCCGGCAGTTCCGCCGCGCGGGCGAACAGGGCGCGGCGCATGTCCTTGTTGTCGAGGATCCAGCCGAAGGGCTGGTTCTTGCCGTCCACCATCACGTCAGTGTGGTCGTAATGCACGAACAGCGGCGAGAACTGGTCGGCGACACGGATGTCCAGGATCGGGCCGGCGTGCTGTTCCATGTGCTGCCACACGCCCGCCCCTTCCAGCACCTTCATGGAGGCGTAGGCGATCGCCGTGGTGCGGATGTCGAAGCCGTCGGCCGCGTGATGGTCGGGGCTGTCGCGGTCGATGCAGACCACCGGCACACCCGCGGTGGCGAGTGCCGCCGCCATGCTGAGCCCGGCGAGCCCCCCGCCCAGCACCACAACCTCGGTCGTGATCTCCTGCGCTGCGGTGCTGCCCGAATCGGTCATGATGACGCTGCCTTCCGTAAGTGTACGCGGACCGGAACAATCGTCCCCCCGCGGGCGGATGTCCAGTGGCGGGTCGTCGCGGCCCTCTGAATGCCTATATTTTCATCACGATCTGCCCAAGGCCGCGCCGTTGGACGCGGATTTGTCCGCAAAGCGCGGCTTCTGCAACCGGCACGGTTTTTGAAACCGTTGATTTTTGCGGTCGGGGCGAACACGCTCGATGCATGTTCGGGCTGTTCCTCCCGCCGGGCGGAACAACCAACCAAACGAGCGACCGTCAAGGCCGGCACACACGCTTTAAGGGGAAGCGACATGAAACTGGTTATGGCCATCATCAAGCCGTTCAAGCTCGACGAAGTGCGCGAGGCGCTGACGTCGCTCGGGATCCAGGGCCTGACGGTGAGCGAGGTTAAGGGCTTCGGCCGCCAGAAGGGTCAGACCGAGATCTACCGCGGCGCCGAGTACTCCGTGAGCTTCCTTCCCAAGGTGAAGGTCGAGGTCGCCGTCTCCGACGACCAGTACGAGCAGGTGGTCGAGGCGATCCAGAAGGCCGCCAACACCGGCCGCATCGGTGACGGCAAGATCTTCGTCATGGAGATCGCCCAGGCCGTCCGCATCCGCACCGGCGAGACCAACGCCGAAGCGCTGTAAGGAGCTTCGCCCTTCGTTCCGGGTCCGTCCGTCCGGCGGACCCCGAACGCGCGGCCATGCCCGCACCTATGCCCGCTGGGGGCGAAGGGGCTGCCACTTCTTCTTGGGCCGGCTGGTCTTCTTGGACAGGGCGGACGGCAACTTCGTTCGGGCACCGCCAATCACGGCCAATGCTTGATCCACCGCCGCGAACCCGCCGGTTTGCGCGGCCTTTGCTTTTCCCATTGCTTCTCATTGTCCGGTTTTGTTCCCTTGTGCGGGGAGTCCACCGCCGGTAGGATCGTTTCCGATTCGTACGGGTCACGCCGTATGGGTGCAGTTGCCCGTTCGGCCGGGCGTGATGCCCGCAAATTGGGCCAAACTGATGGGAAGGATTCTCGGCGGCATGTCCATTCCGGACCTCGGCACCTTCGCACTCGTCAACGACCGGCTCGACCGGCTGTCCGACTATCCCTTCACCCGGCTGGCGACCCTGCTGTCCGGCGTGACGCCGCGCGCCAACGTCGAGCCGATCCTGATGTCGGTGGGCGAGCCGCAGCACCAGCCGCCGGCCATCATTGACGAGACGCTGCGCGCCAACGCGCACCTGTGGGGCAAGTACCCGCCGGTCGGCGGCACGCCGGAGTTCCGGGCCGCGGTCGGCGACTGGCTGACGCGCCGCTACGCCCTGCCCGCTGGGCTGTTCCACGCCGACAGCTCCGTCCTGCCCGTCTCCGGCACGCGGGAGGCGCTGTTCCTGCTGGCCCTGCTGGCCGTGCCGACCTCCAAGGCGGGCCGGCAGCCGGCCGTGCTGATGCCCAACCCCTTCTACGCCCCGTACGAGGGCGCCGCCCTGCTGGCCGGGGCGGAGCCGGTGTTCCTGTCGGCAACGCGGGAGAGCGGCTTCCTGCCCGACCTCGACGCCCTGACGCCGGAGTTGCTGGAGCGCACCGCGCTGTTCTACCTGTGCACCCCGGCCAATCCGCAGGGGGCCGCCGCCGACGCCGCCTACCTGAAAAAAGCCATCGGGCTGGCGCGCGAGTACGGCTTCATCCTGGCGGTCGACGAGTGCTACGCCGAGATCTACCTGGACACGCCGCCGGTCGGCGCGTTGCAGGTCGCGTCCGGGCTGGACCATGGCGGGAAGCCTTGGGCGAACCTGCTGGTCTTCCATTCCCTGTCCAAGCGGTCGAGCGCCGCCGGCCTGCGCTCCGGCTTCGTGGCCGGCGACCCGGAGTTGGTGTCGCGCTTCTCCCGCGTGCGCAGCTACTCCAACGCCGGCATGCCGCTGCCCGTCCTGGCGGCCAGCGCCGCCCTGTGGCGGGACAAGGCGCATGTGGAGGAGAACCGCGCGCTCTACCGCGCCAAGTTCGACGCGGCGGAGGCCGCGCTGAAGGGGCGCTTCGGCTATTACCGGCCGGCCGGCGGCTTCTTCCTGTGGCTGGACGTCGGCGACGGCGAGGAAGCGACGCGCCGCCTGTGGGCGGAGGGCGCCATCCGCGTGCTGCCCGGCGCCTACCTGTCGCGCAGCAATCCGGGCGAGCCGAACCCCGGCGACCGCTTCATCCGCGTGGCGCTGGTGAACGACACCGAGACCGTCGCCAACGCCTGCGCCGCCATCGCGCGGATTCTGGGGTAGAAGGATTTACACCACCAAGGCACCAAGACACCAAGAGTCCACGCCGTGCCGGGCACGATGATTCTTGGTGCCTTGGTGTCTTGGTGTCTTGGTGGTGAATTCCCTTCGGTTTCCGACCGCCTTCTTGTCTCAACCCTTCTCCCATTTTCCGGGGGAGAAGGGGCCTTGTTCAGCACATCAGGACCCCTCGCCCATGGCACGACCCGCAAGCTCCCGCAGCGGAAGCGGCAAGACCTCCGGACGGTCGGAGAAGCCGCCCTTCTTCTCGCCCGCCACGCGCGCCTTCGTGGTGGCGCGGGCGCGCGAGCTGGCGGGCTTCGCGTTCGGGATGGTCGGACTGGTCCTGATGGTCATCCTGGGCAGCTACAGCGAGCACGACCCGTCCTGGAACTCGGTGCCCGCCGCCGGGGCCAAGGTGCAGAACCTGTTCGGCCTGTTCGGCGCCTATCTGGCCGACCTGATGATCCAGTCGCTAGGCTGGGCCGCCTATCTGCTGGCGTTGGCGCCGATGGCCTGGGGCTGGCGCCTCAGCCTCCAGAAGAACATCCGCCACCCGCTGTTCCGCTGCGTGCTGCTGGTCTGGGGCGTGCTGCTGATGGCCATGCTGCTGGCCGGCTGGGCGGTGCCGGACGACATGGACCCGCTGCACATCCGCCCCGGCGGCAGCTTCGGCAAGGTGCTGCTGGACGGGGTCAGCAACATGCTGTTCGGCGGCGGCCAGCCGGTGGTCGCCACCACCGCCGGCGCCTTCGGCGGGCTGATCCTGTTCATCGCCATGGGCCTGTCGATCAGCGAGTGGGCGGCCAGCCTGCGCCAGCTCGGCGGGACGGTCGGCCGCCTGTTCGGCGGCCTGTCCCGCGGCGCCCGCGCCGGCGCCTCGCTGATGCGGACGCGCGGCGATGCAGCTGTTTCAGGGGCCGTGAAGGGCGCGGCGCGGCGCATCGGCGACGCCGCCCGGCGCGAGCCGAACCTCGCCGACGGCAAGGACGCGGAGCGCGGCAACCGACGCGCGCCGGCCTTCGAGGAGGACGAGGATGAGGGCGCCTCCCTGCGCGCTCCCTCGCGCGGCCGTGCCGCCGGGCGCACCGAGCCGGCGATCGAGCCGCGCTTCGACGACAAGTCGCGCTCCGTCTCCGTGGTGACGCCCGGCACCGCCAAGGCGAAGACGGCGGAGCCGAAGCAGCGCGAAGTGCCGCGCCAGGCCGCGCTGCACCTGGAGGAGGACGACGGCTACGAACTGCCGCCGCTCGACCTGCTCCAGGTCGTCCCCACCGGCAGCCGCGGCGAGAAGGTGGACGAGGCCGCCCTGCGCGAGAACGCGGTGAAGCTGGAAGGCGTGCTGTCCGACTTCGGCGTGCGCGGCGAGGTGCAGAAGGTCCACCCCGGCCCGGTCGTCACGCTGTACGAGCTGGAACCGGCGCCCGGCACCAAGTCGTCCCGCGTCATCGGGCTGGCCGACGACATCGCGCGGTCGATGAGCGCCGTGTCGGTGCGCGTCGCCGTGGTGCCCGGCCGCAACGTCATCGGCATCGAGCTGCCCAACGCCAAGCGCGAGACCGTGCTGCTGCGCGAGCTTCTGGCCGCCGACGCCTTCGACAAGAACGCCGGCAAGCTGGCGCTGGCGCTGGGCAAGGACATCGGCGGCCAGCCGATCGTCGCCGACCTCGCCCGCTTCCCCCACCTGCTGGTCGCCGGCACGACGGGCTCGGGCAAGTCGGTGGCGATCAACACGATGATCCTGTCGCTGCTCTACCGCTTGGCCCCCGACCGCTGCCGCTTCATCATGATCGACCCCAAGATGCTGGAGCTGTCGGTCTATGAGGGCATCCCGCACCTGCTGTCGCCGGTGGTGACCGACCCAAAGAAGGCGGTCGTCGCGCTGAAGTGGACGGTGCGGGAGATGGAGGACCGCTACCGCAACATGTCCAAGCTGGGCGTGCGCAACATCGAGGGCTACAACGCCCGCCTGCGCGAGGCCCGTGCGGACGGCGAGTCGCTGACCCGGCGCGTGCAGACCGGCTTCGACCCCGACACCGGCAAGCCGATCTTCGAGGAGCAGCCGCTCGACCTGAAGGAGCTGCCCTACATCGTGGTCATCGTGGACGAGATGGCCGACCTGATGCTGGTGGCCGGCAAGGACATCGAGGCGGCGATCCAGCGCTTGGCCCAGATGGCGCGCGCGGCCGGCATCCACCTGATCATGGCGACGCAGCGCCCGTCGGTGGACGTCATCACCGGCACCATCAAGGCCAACTTCCCGACCCGCATCAGCTTCCAGGTCACCTCCAAGATCGACAGCCGCACCATCCTGGGCGAGCAGGGCGCGGAGCAGCTTCTCGGCCAGGGCGACATGCTCTACATGGCCGGCGGCGGCCGCGTGACCCGCGTGCACGGCCCCTTCGTCTCCGACCAGGAGGTGGAGCATGTCGTGAAGTACCTGAAGACCCAGGGCGAGCCCGCCTACGTCGACGCCATCACCGAGGAGGACGACGAGGATCTGTCCGCCCTTGACGACGGCGGGTCGGGGGCCGGCGGCGGGTCGGGCGACGACCTGTACGACAAGGCGGTGGCGGTGGTCTGCCGCGAGCGCAAGGCGTCGACCAGCTTCATCCAGCGCCAGCTGCGCATCGGCTACAACTCCGCCGCCCGCCTGATCGAGCGCATGGAGGTGGAGGGCGTCGTCAGCAAGCCCAACCACGCCGGCAAGCGCGACGTGCTCGCGCGGAACATCGAGGAGTAGCGGTTCCAAGCCCCTCCCCTAGCGAGGCTGGGAGAGGGAAATTTCGGCGAGCTTGGATCCGCTCCCCGTCCGCCCCATTTCCGCCCGGAACGTTCCGTAGAAGCTGGACCATGACCATCCTTCGCACCCTCAGCCGCCGCACCCTGGGCCGCCGCATCCTCGCCGCTTCCGTCCTGTCCGTCGCCCTCGTCGGGGGCGTCACGGCCATCCCGGCGCAGGCCGCCGCGCCGCGCGCCGCCGCGCTGTCGCCGCAGGAGCAGTCCATTGTCGCGCGCGTCGAGGAGTACCTGAACGGCGTCCGCACGCTGCAGTCCAAGTTCGTGCAGATCAGCCCCAACGGCCAGCAGACGACCGGCACCTTCTACCTGTCGCGGCCGGGCCGCATGCGGCTGGAATACGACCCGCCGGTGAAGGACTTCGTCGTCGCCGACGGCAGCTTCATCTTCTACTGGGACGGCGAGATGCGGCAGCAGTCGAGCGCGCCCATCGGCTCCACGCTCGCCGACTTCATCCTGCGCAAGGACATCCACCTCAGCGGCGACGTCACGGTCACCGGCATCTATCAGGCACCGGGCGTGGTGGAGGTCAGCCTGACTGAGAGCAAGGACCCCGGCAAGGGCACACTGACGCTGGTCTTCGAGGACCGGCCCTTCCAGCTTCGCAAGTGGCGGGTCCTGGACGCCCAGGGGCTGACGACGGAGGTGGCCTTGCTCAACCCCCACAGCGACGTCCAGTTCGACCGCAACCTGTTCTACTTCGTCGAGCCCAAGAAGGGGTCGGAGTTCGGGCGCGGGAACTGATCCCTTCCCGGCTCAATTCACGTGACCGCGGGCCGGTAGTTCGACGAGGTCCGGCCGGCCCGCTCGAAGGCGCGCTTGCCTTCCTCGGGTTCGATCAGCGGAGTCGTTCGGAACGCCGTCGCGCCGCCCTTCGCCGCGACCATCGACAGGAAGGCCACACAGGATTCCTGGTCGGGGAATTCCGCGATCAGGACTCCGTCATACTCCCCGAAGGCGAAATAATAGTGGTGGAGCGTGCCGCCGAAGGGCTCCATGCCGCTCCGCACCGTGTCGACCCGTGAGTCCGGGTTCTGCACCAGACTTTTGAAGTTGTTGGGCGTAAACCGCCATTGGACCATGTAGTGTGGCATTGTCGGATCCTCCCTGTGCCACCCCACCGGTTAAGATAAATCCTTTCGTCCAGAGAGTTCAGCGAGCAAAGGGCGCATCATCGGCGCATTTCGCGGAGCCTATCCCCCTTCTTCCCGCCAGGACGCCGGGCCGGCCTGTTGTAGCCTGCGTGCGGTGCACCGGAATCCTTTCACGCGTCACTCGACGACTGGGAAGAAGGAGACGAACCATGGCCGAAGCACGGGTTTACGACGCCCAGCGTATCCAGGACATGAACGATCGGTTGGCGAGCAACTGGTGGGCGCTGGCCCTGCGCGGGGCCGTCGCGGTGCTGCTGGGACTGCTCGGCTTCCTGATGCCTGGGGTGACGGTGGCGACGCTGGCAATTCTGCTGGCGGCTTATCTGCTGGTGGACGGCGTCTTCGCCATCGTCGGCGGCATCCGCGCCGCCCGCGCGAACGAGCGCTGGTTGCCCTTCATCCTGGAAGGCGTGGTCAGCCTGATCGCCGGCGTGATCGCCGTGGCATGGCCGGCGGCGAGCCTGTTCGCCCTGGTCTGGCTGGTCGCCGCCTGGTCGGTCGTCACCGGCTTCGCCGAGATCATGAGCGCCTGGCGCATGCACCGCAGCCACGGCAAATGGGCCTGGGGCATCGCCGGCGCCTTGTCGGTGCTGTTCGGGCTGGGCATGTGGGTCATGCCGGCCTTCGGCCTGCTGGCCATCGCCTGGAGCGTGGCGGGCTACATGATCGCCTTCGGCGTGCTGGCGCTGGTCACCGCCTTCCGTCTGCGCCGCTGCCACCAGGACCACATGCACCACGGCGACCACGGCACCGCCGTCCCGGCATAGCCCCGACGTACGAAACACCGGGCCGCATCACTGGGTCAGCGCAGGGCGTCCTGCATGAAGGCCGGCAAGGCGAAGCTGGCGGCGTGGATGTCGGGGGTGTAGTAGCGGGTCTTCAGCCCCGCCGCGGCGAAGCGCGGGCGGATGGCGTCGGCCGTCTGGCGGCGCAGCGCCGGGTCGTCGGTCGCCCAGCCGAAGGCCATGAAGCCGCCGTAGTAGCTGGGCACCGGCGCCACGAAGAAGCTGGCGTCGGCGAACAGGCGCCCGAGTCGCCGGTGGCTGGTCTTCAGCTCGTCGGGCTGGAGGAACGGCACGCCATTCTGCGTGACCAGCACGCCGCCGGGCGTCAGGCGCGCCCTGCAGTCGGCGTAGAACGCTTCGGTAAACAGCACCGCCCCCGGCCCATGCGGGTCGGTCGAATCGACGATGATGACGTCGAAGCGCTGGTCGGCGTCCTTCACGAAGGCGCAGCCGTCGGCGATCACCAGATCGGCGCGCGGGTCGTCGAACGCCCCGGCGCTGATCGACGGCAGGTGTTGGATGGAGAGGTCGACCACCGACCGGTCGATCTCCACCATCGTGACGCGCTCGACGTCCCGGTGCTCCAGGCAGCGGCGCAGCATCCCGCCGTCGCCGCCGCCGACGATCAGCACGCGGCGGACGCGCCCATGCGCCAGGATCGGCACATGGGTCAGCATCTCGTGATAGACGAACTCGTCCCCCTCCGTGGTCTGGACAACCCCGTCCAGCGCCATGACGCGCCCCAGGACCGGGTTTTCGAAGATCACCAGATCCTGGAGGGCGGTCTTGTCGCGGTACAGGACGCGGCCCATGCGGAACCGTTGGGCGACGTCCGGATAGAGGGTCTCGTCGTACCACGGGTCGGTCATGGCGCGGTCTCGCCGCGCAGCAGCTCGTCGCACTTCACCGTCGCGGGGCGGAAGGCGCGCTCCAGCACCGGGATGGCCTTCATGGGCTGGGCGTCGCCGCACATGAAGATGTCGAGCGCCGCGTAGCCGCGCTCCGGCCAGGTGTGAATGCTGATGTGCGACTCGGCCAGCACCGCCACGCCGGAGATGCCGCCGTTCGGCGTGAAATGGTGCAGGTGGATGTGCAGAAGGGTCGCCCCAGCAACCTCCACCGACTCGACCAGTGCAGCGCGGACATGGTCCAGCTCGTCCAGCCGCTCCGCCCCCCAGAGATCGACGATCAGGTGCGTGCCGGCATAGACCTTGCCATCGCGCGCGATGAAATGGTCCTTGCGGTCGTCCTGGACATCCTTCCAAGGTCCCGTCGTGACGTTTGTCTTGTCGGCGGTTTGGCCTTCCGTTTGGGCTTTCCTTGGAGCGTTTCCCAAGTCCATCCCCAATTGGAAGAGAGAAGCGGTCTTCGCCATCGTCCTCCCCCATCAGCAGATGTTCCGCAAGGTCCGCGGAGAGGGGCGGCATATGAGGCAAAGCGCCCCCCGATTCAATGCAAATCTCCCATTTGCCTCTGTTTTGCCGCTCCCTTTTTTGCCGCGGGCCCGGTCTCTGGCGGAACCCTCTTCTCCCGCGCATAATCCTTTGGTGAACCGTCCCGTTCCCGTGCTGGAGTCAGACCGCACATGAACCGCAAACCCCTGATCGGCGTTCCCGCCTGTGCCCGCATGATGGGCGAGCATCCCTTCCACGTCGTCGGCGACAAGTATGTGCGGGCCGTGTCCGACGGGGCCGGCGGCATGCCGCTGCTGATCCCCGCGCTGGGCACGGCGCTGGACATGGAAGAGGTGACGGCGCGGCTCGACGGCCTGCTGGTGACCGGCAGCAAGTCCAACGTGGAGCCGCACCGCTACGGCGGCGCGCCGAGCGAGCCCGGCACGATGCACGACCCGGACCGCGACGACACCACCCTGCCGCTGATCCGCGCGGCGCTGGAGATGGGGGTGCCGCTGCTGGGCATCTGCCGCGGCTTCCAGGAGCTGAACGTCGCGCTGGGCGGCACGCTGCACCAGTCCGTGCACAGCATCCCTGGCTACGACGACCACCGCGAGGACAAGCAGGCGCCGTTGACCGTCCAGTATGGGCCGGCGCACACCGTGCGGCTGGCGCCCGGCGGCGTGCTCGCTGGTCTTGCCGGCGGGGCGGCGGAGGTGCGCGTCAACTCCCTGCACGGGCAGGGCATCGACCGGCTGGCGGACGGGCTGCTGGTGGAGGCGACCGCCCAGGACGGGCTGGTCGAGGCCGTGCGGGTGGCCGGGGCGCCGGCCTTCGCGCTGGCGGTGCAGTGGCACCCGGAATGGCGCTTCTGGGAGAACCCGCTATCGGCGGCGCTGCTGCGGACCTTCGGCGCGGCCGCGGCCGAGCGGGCGCACCGCCGCGTCGTGTGATCGCCTGGGCGACCGAGTCGGCAAGCGCAAAAAGGCCGGCGCGCCCGCGCGTGGGCGGGCACGCCGGCACAAGCAGCGCGGCACGGGCAAACTGGACGCGGACGGGTCAGCCGGCGCGCGAGATGCGGCGCAGGAAGTCGATGAGCTGGCCCTGCTCCTCCTCGGAGAGGTCCTTCACCATCGCCTTGTCGTGGGCCTCAATCCGCGGGATCAGCTCGTCCAGCAGCTTCTCGCCTTCCGGCGACAGGCGCAGGGCGTAGGACCGGCGGTCGTTCGGCGACGGCGCGCGGATCACGAGGCCGCGCGACTCGAGCCGGTCGATCACCGCGACCATGGTGGAACGGTCGATGCCCACCGCAGCGCCGAGGTCGGACTGCGACAGACCCTCGTTCTCCTTGATCATGATCAGCACGCCGAACTGGCCCGGCGTGATGTCGTGCGGCGCAACGGCGTTCTGGAAGCTTTGGAAGACGGCCACCTGCGCCTTGCGCAGGTTGTAGCCGACCAGCTCCGGCAACGGGCCGAGAGCCATCCTTCCGGACTTGCCGGGGCGCTGGCGGCTGCGCCGGTCCCCGGAGGTGGAGCGGTCGATGTCTGTCAACGGGGGGCCATGCTTTATTGAATTGTCTATTGGTCGGATAAAATGAAGGCAGGTGCTACTTTTGTCAGCAAGAACAACTCAATCCGCCTCATTTGCATAGCACATATTCGCTCTACGCATTGGTGGCGCCCCAAACCGGGGCCACCTCTACCTCTAAGAAGTGACCGCGTCCCCCTCCCGCAGGGCTATGCCTGACGCGGTTGCCCGTCCTTGGTTTTCCCCTGCCATCGGCGGGATCCCAAAAGGAGCTTCCGACGCCCGGTCCCCCCCAGACCGGGCGTCTTCGCGTCTGCGCTCCGCTCATATCAGACCCGCTTCCGCGCGAATCGTCCGCGGGGTCAACCAAGCTTTATGGCGGGGCTTGGTGGCCGGCCCGGATTCCTATAGGTGTTGGCGCATCGCTGTCGGAATGCCCAAGCCCCAACCCTGACAAGAGGCGCGCCATGGCCTACGCCATTCCCCTGTGGACCCAGCCCACCGTTCCGGTCGTCGGTGGCGATCCCTTCCCGGTCCGCCGCATCTACTGCGTCGGCCGCAACTACGCCGCCCACGCGCGCGAGATGGGCGCCGATCCGGACCGCGAGCCGCCCTTTTTCTTCATGAAGCCGGCCGACGCCATCGTCCCGGACGGCAGCACCATCCCCTACCCGCCCAAGACCGCCAACCTGCACCACGAGATCGAGCTGGTCGCCGCCATCGGCACGGGCGGCCGCGACATCCCGGTGGAGTCGGCGCTCGAGCACGTCTACGGCTACGCCGTCGGGCTGGACATGACGCGCCGCGACCTGCAGAACGCGGCCAAGAAAGAAGGCAAGCCCTGGGACATGGGCAAGGGCTTCGACCAGTCCGCCCCCTGCGGCCCGATCCGCCGCGCCGCCGACATCGGCCATCCCGACAAAGGTGCGGTGACGCTGTCCGTGAACGGTGCGGAGCGCCAGCGGGGCGACCTGTCCGACCTGATCTGGTCCGTGGCCGAAACGATCAGCTACCTGTCTGGCCTCGTAGAGCTTCAGCCCGGTGACCTGATCTACACCGGCACGCCGGAGGGCGTTGGCGCCGTGGTGTCCGGCGACAAGCTGGAGGGCGCCGTGGAGGGCGTCGGCACCATCACCATCACGATCGGCTGAGGCGGGGCGGATGCGCATCGCCACCTGGAACATCAACTCCGTCCGCATGCGGATGGAGTTGCTGCTGCGCCTGATCGACGAGGCGCAGCCCGACGTGATCTGCCTGCAGGAAACCAAGGTCGTGGACGCGGATTTCCCGTTCGCGCCGCTGGCCGAGAAGGGTTTCACCCACGCCCACGTGCACGGGATGAAGAGCTACAACGGCGTCGCCATCCTGGCGAAGCGGCCGTTCGTCTCGCGCGACGTGCAGCACTGGTGCAAGAAGCAGGACTGCCGCCACGCCATCGCCGAGCTGCCGGGCGGCATCGAGCTGCACAGCGTCTACATCCCGGCGGGCGGGGACATTCCGGACCCGGAACAGAACGACAAGTTCGCCCACAAGCTTCAGTTCGTGGACGAAATGACCGAGTGGTGGGCCACGAAGCGCGGCCCCGACCGGCGGATGGTGATGGTCGGCGACCTGAATATCGCGCCGCTGGAGCACGACGTCTGGAGCCACAAGGAACTGCTGAAGATCGTCTCGCACACGCCCATTGAGGTGGAGAAGCTGACGGCCATGCAGAACTCCATCGGCTGGGTGGACGCGGTGCGCCACTTCGTTCCGCCCAACGAGAAGCTTTACACTTGGTGGAGCTACCGCGCGAAGGACTGGGCGGCGTCGGACCGCGGCCGGCGGCTGGACCATGTCTGGGTGACGCCGCCGCTGAAGGACAGCCTGAAAGGCCACCAAGTCCTCCGGGATGCCCGCGGCTGGGACCCGAAGCCGTCCGACCATGTGCCGGTGATCGTGGATTTGGATGTGTAAGGGTTGAAATAGGGAAGCGATTCACCACAAAGACACTAAGACACAAAGAATTTCACGAAGGGGCGCCGGCTTCGTCGTAGATTATCGGATAAGCCGAACCTTCTTTGTGAAAATCTTTGTGTCTTAGTGTCTTTGTGGTGAATAGTTTTTCTTATTCTCCCACCATCGGCACGTTCATCGCAACTACGCTCGGCGTGCCGTCCGCGGCGATGCGGAAGCGGTGGAAGCAGCCGTCGGTCAGGCGGTGCGCCGGCTTGGCGACCATGTCCCAGCCGGTGGCCAGCGCGTAGAGCGCGCGCATCACCCCGTTGTGGGCCACCGCCCCGGTCGGCCGGCCGTCCACCGCGATCTCCGCCAACCAGGGCTTCAGGCGGTTCTGGACGTCGCGCGGGCTCTCCCCGCCCGGCGCGTGGAAGTCGAGGCCGAGTCGTTCCCGCTCCGCGGTCAGGGCGCCGCTGGCCCGCAGCTCGTCCAGCAGGCGGCCTTCCCAGTCCCCCCAATTCATCTCCACCAGCCGGGGTTCCGGTTCGGGGGCGAGGCCGAGCAATTGCGCCGTCTCCCAGGCTCGGCGCTTCGGGCTGGCAACCCAGCGGTAGGCCGGGGCGTCCGCCGGCAAACGCCAAGTTGCGACTCGGACGCGGCCGGCGTCGGACAGCGGCTCGTCGACGCTGCCCTGGATGCGGCCGGCGGCGTTCCAGGCCGTGGGCCCGTGGCGCAGGATGATCAGGTCGGTCATGGTGCTCCCGTGCGTGCGACGCGGCGGACCAGATGGTCCAGGTCCCGCACCGCGGTGGCGAAATCATGCTCCTCGGCGGCGACTCGGCGTGCGGCCTCCCCCATGGCCCGGCGGCGGTCGGGGTCGCGAAGCAGCGACTCGACCGCGGCGGCGAAGGCCGCGGCGTCGCCGACCGGCGGCAGCAACCCGCCGACGCCCTCGCGCACCACGTCCGGCACGCCGCCCGTCCGCCCGGCGACCACCGGCAGCCCGGCCGCCTGCGCCTCCAGCAGCGCCATGCCATAGGCCTCGTTCACCGCCGGCCAGACCATCAGGTCGGCCGCGGCGTACAGCGCGGCAAGGTCGGGGAGGGATTGCTGGCCGAGGACGTGGACGGGCATCTCGGCGAATAGCGACTCGACTCGGGGGCGCGCGGGGCCGTCGCCGACGATGAGGAGGTGCGGCTGGAGCATAGTCAGCAACGCCATCGCTTCCGACAGAATCCCGTACGACCGCTCCTTGTCGCCGTTGCGCATCATGCCGACGGCGAGCAGCCAGGGGGCGTCGAGGGGAAGGCCGTACCGCGCGGCGAGGGCGGCGCGGTGGCGGTCGCGCGCATCGGCCGCGGCGGCGAAGGGGACGGTGTCGACGAAGGGGCGCAGGCGGACGAGGCGATCCGGCGCCTCGAGAAGGGGCAACACGCCCTCCGCATCGTGGCCGGCGAGGGTGACGACCGCGGCGGCTTGGCGGATCGCCGCCTCCGCCGCGCGGTGGCCGGCGGCGAAGGGGCCGGTCGCCCGCTTGGCCGCGAAGGAGGCCTCCGCCACCACGTAAGGAAGGCCGAAGCGCCGGCACAGCGCCGGGCCGATCCAGTCCGGGGCCTTGTGGTAGAGGTGGTAGGTGAACCAGAGGTCCGGCGGCCCCTCCCGGTCCCAGCGCGCGGCCAGCCGGTCGGCGCAGCGCGCGCCGAGCGCGGCCAGCCGTTCCGCCCGGCCGGGGGTGCGGCCGTCGTCCCAGCTGCGCAGGGTGGATGCCAGCGTCACCTCGTGCCCGGCGGCCTCCAGCGCCGCCATCAGCAGCCGGGCCATGCGGCGGTCGCCCGAGGGCACCGGGTGGGTCGGCGCCTTCAAGGGCGCGTAGAAGGCGATGCGCATGCCCGCCCAGGCACTCCGTTCCGCGACGACAGGGCGGCGCTCAAAGAGCCAGCGCGTCCGCCGCGGCGATCACGCGGTTCCGGCCCGCCGCCTTCGCAAGATACAGCGCCTCGTCCGCGCAGGACAGCATGGCGTCGACCGACCGCTCGCCCGACCGGCAGGAGGACACGCCGATGGACACGGTTATGCAGACGTCACCTGTGCCCGCACTGGTCCCTGGGGCGACCGCCAGCTCTGCCGTGCGGCCGCGGATGCGCTCCGCCACCATGTGGGCGCCGGCCATGTCGGTTTCCGGCAGCAGGATGGCGAACTCCTCCCCGCCCATGCGGCCCAGCAGGTCGTTGCTGCGCAGGATGCCGCGGCAGGTGTCGGCGAACAGGCGCAGCGCCTCGTCCCCCACGGCGTGGCCGTGGGTGTCGTTGATGCGCTTGAAGTGGTCGATGTCCAACGCCAGCAGGCTGGTCGCCCGGCCATAGCGGCGGGCGCGCGCCAGTTCCTGCTCCGCCACCTCGAAATAGTGGCGGCGGTTGAACACGCCGGTCAGCGGGTCGGTGATGGACAGCTGGCGCAGCCGCTCCTCGCTCTCCTTCAGGGCGGTGACGTCGTTGATCAGCACGTAGATGACCGGCAGCCCGTCCCAGGGCAGCGGCGACATGCTGACCTGCGCGCTGGTGCGCCGCCCGTCCACGGCCAGGATCACACCGTCCTGCGAGCGGACCAGTTCCCGCCCCTTCAGGCAGCGCAGGAAGGCGTCGCGCTGCGCGTCGGCGTCCGCCTCCTCCACGAAGTCGAGGAAATGGCGCCCGATCAGCGCATCGCCGCCCAGGCCCAGGATGCGCCCGGCCTCCTGGTTGGCGAAGACGATGCCCATCTCCTGGTGGATCAGCAGGCCGGCCGGCAGCAGGTCGAGAAGGTCGCCGAGCTTACTGCGCGTGTCCGACAGCTCATGGCTGGTGACGACGGCGTCGGTGTCGGCGTCGGTGCCGGTGTCCAACTCGAAAAAGTTGAGGGGGGCCGGAGCGCCGGTGTCGGAGGTGAGAGCCATGATGTCGCGTAGGTGGCGCAGCGGCCACACACTATCGCGCGGCGGTCAGCCGTGCAACGCGCAACAGGCCGCAGCCCCTACAAAAGACATACGCCCATAGTCGAAACTATCCCCGCCGGTGAAGCGGGCGAACAGCCGGTCGATGCCCGAGTCGCAGCCGAAATCCCGCCGCACACGTTCCGCACCGGCGTTGCCCAAGGCCATGCGCTCGGCCGGATCGCGGATCAGCCGTTCCAGCGCCGCGGCCAGCGCCGGGACGTCGTCGGGCGGCACCAGCCGGCCGGTGGCGCCGTCCTCGATCAGCTCCGCGACCGCGGCGGCGCGGGTGGACAGGCAGGCCAGCGCCTGCGACTGCGCCTCCATCAGCACGTTGGGCAGCCCGTCGCGGTCGCCGTCGCGCGCGGTCCGGCAGGGCAGCACGAACAGGTCGGCGCGACGGTACTGGGCGATGACCGCGTCCTGCGCCCGCGCCCCAAGCCAGTCGATCCGGTCGGAGAGGCCGAGCCGGGCCGCCTGCTCCTTCAGCGCCGCCAGCCGGTCGCCGCCGCCGACGTGGACCCAGCGCCAGTGCAGCCCGGCCGGCAGCCGGGCCAGCGCGTCGACCAGCAGGTCGAAGCCCTTCTTCTCCACCGCCCGCCCGACCGACAGCAGGACCACCGGGTCGGCGGGGTCGGACCCGTCGCGCGCCGGCCGGGACGCCGGCGGGTCGGGGAAGCGGGAGAAGTCCAGGCCATGATAGAGCAATTCCACATGTCCCCGTCCTTTGCCAGGCTCCGGCGCCAGCGCCTGGAGATGGGCGTGGCCCAGCGCGGTGCAGGTGACGCCCCAGCGCGCCTCGGCCAGCTTCTCGCGCAACTCCCACTCCGGCGAGGTCCAGATGTCCTTGGCGTGGGCGGAGAAGCTCCAGGGCAGGCCGGTCAGCAGGGCGGCGTAGCGGGCCACGCTGGCCGGGGTGTGCAGGAAATGGGTGTGCAGCCAGGTAACGTCGGCCGGCAGCTCCGCCGCCAGCACGCAGGCCTGGCCGAAGCGGCGCGCCCGGTTGCGGGTCGGGTCGCGGCGCAGGTCGGCGATCCAGGCGGCCCGCGCCGCCCGCCAGCCCGGAAGGCGCCGCGCGACGGCCAGCGCGCGCAGCACCCGCGCCGGTTCCTGGTGCAGGTATTCCGGCAGGTAGGTCACGGGGGCGGCGACGTGGCGGTTCAGGTCGTGCACCGCCTTGTCCGTCGGTTGACGCAGGCTGACGATGACTTGACGCAACCCGCGCTGCTCCAGCCCCAGGATCTCCTGCGCGATGAAGGTTTCCGACAGGCGCGGCCAGCCCTTCACGATGACCGCGACAGTCATGGGACGATCACCGCGACGGTCACGCCCACTCCCCAGCGGCCAAGCGGCGGATCGGCTCCACATTGGCGGGGACGCAGGTCGCCTTGTGGACCGGCAGATGCCGGCCGGCAAGGCGGTTGACGCTCTCCAGCCCGTCCAGCAGGCCCGGCACCACCACCGCGGAGGGCGGCGCCTGCCAGGGCAGCCGGCGCAACGCGGCGGCCATGGCCCCGGCGTCGCGTACGCCGTCGTCCATCAGGACGGAGACGAGCCCCAGTTCCTCCGCCCGGGCGGCGCGGATGGTCTGCTCCCGCCGCGGCGTTTCACGTGGAACGATCAGCGCCTTCTTGTCGAAGGACAGAATCTCGCAGAAGGTGTTGTAGCCGCCCATGGCGACCACGCCGACCGCGCCTTGCATCAGCCGCTCCATCCGCGACTCGAAGGCGGTGGCCTCCACCTTGCCCAGCGCCTCGGCGCGCGCCATGAACTCCGCCTGCAGGTCCGGCTGCATGAAGGGGCCGAAGACCAGCACCGCGCGGTAAGGGATGCCGGGGTCGCTCTCGTAGGCGCGCAGCACCCAGTCGACCAACGCCTCCCCGTCGCCGCCGCCGCCGGCGGTGACCAGGATGTAGGGCTCCTCCGGCAGGCCGGCGCCGTGTGGCAATGCTGCCGGCACGGTGCGGTGCAGATAGCCGGTGTAGACCATCTTGTCGCGCACCGACTGCGGCACCTCGATGCCCTCCAGCGGGTCGCAGACCTGCGGCAGGCCGTACACCCAGATCTCGTCGTACAGGTTCTCCAGCGCCGGCAGGACCTTCTTGCGCTCCCATTCCGGTGCGAGCAGGGCCGGCTCGTCCATGACGTCGCGCAGGCCCAACACCAGCGGCACGCCGCGGCGCTTCAGATCCTCCAGCGTTTCGCGCACCTCGCCGCGCAGGCCCAGCGGCTCCTTGTCCACGATGAACAGGTCGGGCTGGTAGATCTCCGCCGTGTGGCGGATCAGCGAGGCACGCATGGACAGGATCTCGTCGATGTCCAGGTGCAGGTTCAGCGCGGTGTATTCCCCGTTGCGCAGCTTGATCACACCGGGGATGCGCACGAAGTCCACGCGCGTCCGGAAGTCGAAGCTGCCCACGATGGGCGATCCGGAGAGGATCAACACGGACAGGTTATTGTATCGTTCCACCAACGCGTGCGCGATGGCGCGGCAGCGCCGCAGGTGGCCAAGCCCGAACGTGTCGTGGCTGTAGATGAGCACGCGGCCCGAGGTCGGACGTTCACTCATGAGCTTCCTTCCTCTTTTGATTGACCGCTGGGGTCTAGACCGGGTGTGCTCGAAGGACGGGAACGCGTCATGCTGCCCTTACGGTTCTAGCAGATGGGGGACATATGAACCATGCGGATAGAAGGCATACGAACCCTGACCTTGGTGGTTAAGGCCTTTCCGGCCATCTTCTTGGCAGCCGTGCCGCGGAGGGGGTAAGGTTTCTGCCTCCACCGCGCATTGGCGCCCCCTTGCGTAGAATGGCGCCATGGAATCCAGCATCTTTCAGTTCATCCTTCGCCACAGCACGCGCCATCAGGTCGTCCTGACCATCATGACGCTGGCGTCGTTCCCGTTCTTGTACGCTTCTCTGGATTTGCCGAAGCGGATCGTCAACGAAGCCATCGCCGGCAAGAAGCTGCCGGAGACGTTCCTCGGCTTCCACCTCGATCAGGTTTCCTATCTGTGGGTGCTGTGCGGCCTGTTCCTGATCCTGGTGGTCCTGAACGGCTGGTTCAAGTACATCATCAACACCTACAAGGGCCGGCTGGGCGAGCGGATGCTGCGCCGGCTGCGGTACGAGCTGTATGTGCGGGTCCTGCGGTTCCCGCTGCCGCGTTTCCGCAAGATGTCGCCGGGCGAGATCATCCCGATGATCACCGCGGAGGTGGAGCCGCTGGGCGGCTTCATCGGGGACGCCATCGCCATCCCGGTCTTCCAGGGCGGCACGCTGCTGGTCTACATCGCCTTCATCTTCATCCAGGACCCGGTGCTGGGGGCGGCTGCGGTATCGCTCTACCCCTTCCAAGGGTGGCTCATTCCACGGTTGCAGCGCAAGGTCAACCAGCTTGGCAAGCAGCGCGTACGTGCCATGCGCCAAATCGCCGACCGCATCGGCGAGACGGTGTCCGGCATCCAGGAGGTGCACACCCACGACACCGCCGCCTGGCATCTGGCCGACCTCAGCCACCGGCTGGGCGACGTCTACGACATTCGTTTCGAAATCTACCAGCGCAAGTTCTTCGTCAAGTTCCTCAACAATTTCATCAACCAGCTGACGCCCTTCTTCTTCTACGCGATCGGCGGCTATCTGGTGATCCACGGCCGGTTGTCCTTCGGCGCGCTGGTGGCGGTGCTGGCCGCCTACAAGGACCTGGCCGCCCCCTGGAAGGAGCTGCTGGACTGGTACCAGCAGAAGGAAGACAACCGGATCAAGTACGAGCAGGTGGTGGAGCAGTTCCACGTCCCCGACCTGCTGGAGGACCGGCTGCTGAGCGCGGAGGAGGACCTCCCCCTGCGCGGCACGCTGACCTTCCAGAACGTCGGCTTCGGCGAGGACGGCGGCAGCCGGGTGCTGGAGGCGGTCAGCTGCGACATCCCGCTGGACGGCCACACGGCGGTGATCGGCATCGGGTCCGGCCGGGACGAACTGGCGCAGCTGGCCGCCCGGGTGCTGCTGCCCAGCTCCGGCCAAATCCGGCTGGGCGAGACCGACTACACCAGCCTGCCGGAAAGCGTGACCGGGCGGCGCGCCACCTATGTGGGGGCGACGCCCTACCTGTTCTCCGCTTCGCTCTACGACAACCTGGTCTACGGCCTGCGCCACCGCCCCATGCGCGCCGGGGAGCATGAGGAACCGCCGGAGCGCCGCCGCAGGCGCCTGTCGGAATCGATGCTGTCCGGCAACGCCACCTACGACACGCGTGCGGATTGGATCGACTACGCCGCCGCCGGCTGCGACGGTCCGGCCGACCTGAAGGCGCGCATCCTGAAGGTGCTGACGCTGGTGAACCTGGACGACGACGTCTACGCCATGGGCCTCAGCCGCACCGTGGATCCGGAGCAGCGGCCGGAGGTCGCCTCCGCCGTGATGGAGGCGCGCGAGGCGATGCGCGCCATGCTGGAGGAGAACCCGGACCTCGGCCGGCTGGTCGAACGGTTCGACCCCGCCCGCTTCACCATGAACTCCAGCGTGGCGGAGAACCTGCTGTTCGGGACGCCGGTCGGTCCGATCTTCCAGCCGGACGCGCTGGCCTCCAATCCTTACGTGCTGCACGTGCTGGACAAGGTCGGGCTGACCGACCGCTTCCTGGAGATCGGCCACAAGGTGGCGGAGACCATGGTCGAGCTGTTCGCCGGCCTGCCGCCGGGGCACGAGTTCTTCGAGCGCTTCTCCTTCATCGGCTTCGCCGAGCTGCCGGAATACCAGGCGCTTCTGGCGCGCACCGCCAAGGACGGGCTGGGCGCCTTGCGGCCGGCGGAGCGCACGCGGCTGATGTCCCTGCCCTTCCGCCTGATCCCGGCCCGCCACCGCCTGGGCCTGATCACGCCGGAGGGCGAGAAGCGGCTGCTGGAGGCGCGGCGCGTCTTCGCCGAGGATCTGCCGGCGGACCTGCGCGGCGCCGTCGCCTTCTTCGAGCCGGACACCTACAACGCCGCAGCCAGCATCCAGGACAACATCCTGTTCGGGAAGCTGGTCTACGGGCAGGCCCAGGTCCATTCCAAGGTCGGGCGCATCCTGGCGGATCTTGTGAACCGGCTGCACCTGCGCGATATCGTGATGGAGGTCGGGCTGGACCACCCCGTGGGCGTGGCAGGCTCCCGCCTGTCCGCCGCCCAGCGGCAGAAGGCGGCGCTGGCCCGCGCCATGCTGAAGCGGCCCGACGTGCTGATCCTCAGCGAGGCGACCAGCGGCCTGGACACCGCCAGCCAGAACAAGGTGCACAGCGCGATCATGGAAGACCGGAAAGGCTGTGGACTAATCTGGGTTCTGCACCGCGCCGCCTTGGCACGCGCCTTCGACCGCGTCATTGTGCTGAAGGACGGACGAATCGCCGAACAGGGACGCTTCGAGGACTTGAGCAAACCGGGCACTGTTCTTCATGAGATGATGGCCGCCGAGTAGCGCGGCTTGGACGAGATGATCGCCGCCGGGTGGCGGCTTGGGCGTGATGATCGCCGCCTGGCGGCGGCGTGGACGATGGAGACCGATGGCATGAGCATCGCCGAAGAAGTGGAATGCCTGCGGAGGATTCCGCTGTTCGCCAACATCGACACCTCCAAGCTGAAGCTGCTGGCCTTCACGAGCGAGCGGATGTCCTTCCGCGCCGGCGACGTGCTGTTCCACCAGGATGACACCGGCACCTGCGCTTACATCCTGATGAGCGGCGAGGCGGAGGTGATGGTCAACGGCCCCGGCGGCCCGGTTCCGGTCGCCACCCTGGCCTCCAACGAGATCGTCGGGGAGATCGCCATCCTCTGCGACGTGCCGCGCACCGCCACCGTCCGCGCCGCGACGGACCTGGAGACGCTGTGCGTGCCGAAGGACCACTTCTTCCAGCTGATCACCGAGTTCCCGCAGATGGGCCTGGAAATCATGCGCGTCCTGGCCCACCGCCTGGAACAGACCACACTGCGCCTGCGCGAGGTGCTGAGCGGGCAGAGGTAAAGCCCTTGCATTGGGCCTCCACCCTAACCCTCCCCCACTGACGCGGGGGAGGGAACTCCGCCGCCCGATGCCTAAAGCCCTCCCCCGTCGAAGATGGAGGAGGGTTGGGTGGGGGCCCAAAGCGACCACTTAAGTCGCCACCCACCCTCCACCACCCGGGTTCCCATGCGCGTCCTCTTCCACGTCCAGCATCTGCTCGGCATTGGGCACGACCGGCGCGCGGCGCTGATCGCGCGGGGGCTGTCAGCGGCCGGGATGGCGGTGACGGTGCTGCGCGGCGGGCATCCGGTGCCGGGCATCGACTACGGCCCGGCCGAGATCGTCCAGCTTCCCCCCGCCCGCGCCGCCGACGAGACATTCAAGACCCTGCTGGACGAGCATGACCGGCCCATCGACGAGGCGTGGCGCGCCCGGCGGCGCGCGGCGGTGCTGGAGGCGTTCGCACGCGTCCGGCCCGACGCGCTGCTGGTCGAGTCCTTCCCCTTCGGCCGCCGCGCCTTCCGGTTCGAGCTGCTGCCCCTTTTGGAAGCCGCACGCACCGCCGGCGTTGCCACCGCCTGTTCCGTCCGCGACATCCTGGTCACCAAGACCAACCCGGAGCGGCTGGAGGAGACCGTGTCCACGGTGGAGCGGCTGTTCGACCGCGTCCTCGTGCACGGCGACCCGGCGCTGATCCCCTTCGAGGCCACCTTCCCCGCAGCCGGGCGCATTGCCGACCGCATCCGCTACACCGGCTACGTCGCCGCCCCACTTTCCCCAGATGTCGAGTCGGCGGACGGCAAGGGCGAGGTGATCGTCTCGGTCGGTGGCGGAGCGGTCGGGCTGCCTCTGCTGCGGGCGGCACTGGGCGCCCGCGCGCTCGGTCCGCTGGCCGGCACCCCTTGGCGCCTGCTCGCCGGGCCGGACGTACCGGAGGACGCCTTCCGCGCCCTGTCCGCCGAAGCGCCGCCGGGCGTGGTCGTGGAGCGCGCGCGGCCGGACTTCCCTGCCCTGCTCCGCCGCTGCCGCCTGTCGATCAGCCAAGCCGGCTACAACACGGTACTGGACCTGCTGCAAGCCGGCTGCCGCGCCGTGGTCGTTCCCTTCGCCGCGGGCAGCGAGACCGAGCAAGCCACCCGCGCCCGCCTGCTGGAAGGCCGCGGCCGGCTGGTCGTCGTGGAGGAAGCGGGGCTCACCCCGCACACCCTTGCCGACGGCGTGGCGCGGGCGCTGGCCCTGCCCCCGCCCCCCGCTGTCCCCATCCGTCTGGACGGCGCCGCCACGATCGCCTGCCTGTTGACCGAAGCTGTGCGCCGATAGGGCCGGCATTCTTGTGGAGCAACTACTTTCACAGGGATTTCACGGATGTTTTTGATCGTGCGCAGGTCGCGCCCTGACTGATCAGCAATTGCTGAGCAAGCCAAAAAATCCGTGTCATCCGTGCTCAAATCCGTGAAATCCGTGTGAAAGTGGTTGCCCGACGAGAATCCTGCACGCCCACCGCTAAACCAATCGAGACGCTTGGATTTGTCACAGTCGCGCGCCATGCTGGGGTTCGACTCACGTCTCGGCAGGCCTTCGCGATGACGACCACCGCTCCTGTCCGCCCCAGGGTCGTCCCTCCGCGCGCCACATGGCACGATTTGGACGGGGAGCTGGACGCCTGGGCCGACTCCGGCCTCGCCGCCACCTTCTGGTGGCGCGACGACGACGCCGCCGCCACGACGCCCGCGCTGGCGCGGATGGCCGGCTTGTCCCAGTCCATGGCTGTGCCATTGGCGCTGGCGGTCGTCCCGGCGGAGGCCCACACGGACCTCGCCGCCACCCTGGACCGTCACCCCACCGTCACCGTGCTCCAGCACGGATGGTCGCACGTCAACCACGCGGCACCGCCCGCCAAGAAGTGCGAGTTGGGTCTCGACCGTCCCGCCGACGCCGTGCTGGCGGAGTTGGCCGAAGGGCGGCGGCGGCTGGAGCGGCTGTTCGGGCCGCGCGCCCTGCCCGCCCTGGTGCCGCCCTGGAACCGCATCGCGCCGGAGGTCGCCGGACGGCTGGCGGAGGTCGGCATCCGCGGCCTGTCCACCTTCGGACCGCGCCACTTGACACACCCCAACGTCGCTTGTGTCAACACGCACGTCGATCCCATCGCCTGGAAGGATGGAAAGCGTTTCCTGGGCGAAGCGGATTCGCTGGGCATGGCCGTGGCGCACCTGCGGGCGCGGCGCAGCGGCGCTGTTGACACAACAGAGCCCACCGGGCTGTTGACGCACCATCTGGTCATGGACGACGAAACATGGGCGTTCACAGAGCGTTTGCTGTCCAAGGTCCGGCATCACCCGGCAGCCCGCTGGCTGCCGGCCGACACCCTGTTCGGGGCCGAGAAGGGAGCCCATTGAATGGCCGAGACGCTGCGCTATCCCCCCAACGTCCTGTTGGGCGACTACGCCCGGGCGGTGGCGGGGCTGGCCCTGACGGCGCTGCCGCTGGCGCTCCTCCAGGTCACGCCCTGGATCGCCGGGCCGCTGGCGCTCTGCGCGCTGCTGTTCGCGGTCTTCGCCGCGCGCACTGCCCAGCGCCAGATGACCCGCGTCCGCATGGACGAGGACGCCTTGCATGCCGAGGGGCCGCTGGGTGCGGTGATCCGCTGGGACGAGCTGTCGGACCTGCGGCTGCGCTACTACGCCACCAAGCGCGGCCGTGACGACGGCTGGATGCAGGCAACCCTGATCGGTCGGGGCGGCAAGATAAGGATCGACTCCAACCTCGACGGCTTCGACGCGGTGATCGAGCGCGCGGTCGCCGCGGTGCGCGCCAACGGCCTGCGGCTGAGCCGGGTCACCATCGACAACCTGCTGGCACTGGGCATAACACCACCTGAGCTGTTGCCTGAGGAAAACGCATCATGAGCCGCACGCTGCTGCGCGTGGAGGACCTGAAGGTCGATTTCCATGTTCCGGGCGGCCTGGTCAACGCGGTGCGCGGCGTCTCCTTTCGCGTGAAGGCGGGCAGCACGGTGGCGCTGGTCGGCGAGTCGGGATCCGGCAAGTCGGTGGCCGCGCAGTCAATCCTGCGCATCCTGCCCCGCTCCGCCGCCATCACCGGCGGGCGCATCCTGTTCGATGACGGGATGGTCAACGAGGGCGTCGGCCCGGTCGACATCGCCGGCCTGAAGGCCGACGGCACGACGATGCGCGCCCTGCGCGGCGGCCGCATCTCCATCATCTTTCAGGAGCCGATGACCTCCCTGTCGCCGCTGCACACCATCGGCGACCAGGTGGGCGAGGCCGTGCAGCTGCACCAGCGCGTCACGGCCAAGCAGGCGCGGGCGCTGGCGGAGGATATGCTGCGCCGGGTGCGCTTCCCCGACCCTCGCCGAGCGCTCGACACCTACCCGTTCGAGCTGTCGGGCGGCCTGCGCCAGCGCGCGATGATCGCCATGGCGCTGGTTTGCCGCCCCGCCCTGCTGATCGCCGACGAACCGACCACCGCGCTGGACGTCACCATCCAGGCGCAGATCCTGAAGCTGATCAAGGATCTCCAGGCCGAGCTGGGCATGGCCGTGCTGCTGATCACCCACGACCTGGGCGTCGTCGCCAACCTCGCGGAGGAGGTGGTGGTCATGCACCGCGGCCGGGTCATGGAATCCGGCACGCGGGAGGACATCTTCGCCGACCCCCGCCATCCTTACCTGAAGGCGCTGCTGAACGCGGTGCCGCGCTTCGACATGGCGCCCGGCGAGCGGCTGATGCCGATCCGCTCCATCTCTATTGGGGACACCTCCACCGGCGGCAGCCTGCTGGAGAAGGACCACCAGCCCTGGGCGCCCGCCGCCGACGAGGCCGGGCCGCTGCTGGCGGTGGACGGCATCTGCAAGCGCTACGGCGCGCGCAAGTCCGGCTGGTTCGGCGCCAAGGCCGGGGCCGGCGTGCTGGCGGTGGACGACGTCAGCTTCGCCATCAAGCGCGGCGAATGCGTCGGGCTGGTCGGCGAGTCGGGCTGCGGCAAGACCACCCTGTCGAAGATCCTGATGCGCGCGCTGACGCCGGACCACGGCACCGTGCGGTTCAACGACCACGGCCGGATCGTCGACGTGCTGGGGCTGGAGGGCGACGCCCTGACGGCCTTCCGGCGCAAGGTGCAGTTCGTCTTCCAGGACCCCTACGGCTCCCTGAACCCGCGCATGCCCGTCTACGACATCATCGAAGAGCCGCTGGTCATCCACGGCATCGGCGACGAGGCGGAGCGCAAGGCCCGCGTGAAGGAGTTGATGGGGCTGGTCGGGCTGGACGTCCGGCACCTGCGCCGCTACCCGCACAGCTTCTCCGGCGGGCAGCGCCAGCGCATCGGCATCGCCCGCGCGCTGGCCCTGCGGCCGGAGCTTCTGCTGCTGGACGAGCCGGTGTCGGCGCTGGACGTGTCGATCCAGGCGCAGGTGCTGAACCTGCTGAAGGACCTGAAGGAGCGGCTGGGCCTGACCTACCTGTTCGTCAGCCACAACCTGGCGGTGGTGGACTACATGGCCGACCGCATCCTGGTCATGTGCCGCGGCCGGATCGTCGAGTCGGCCCCGCGCGAGGCGCTGTTCCGCAACCCGGTCCACCCCTACACCCGCGCCCTGCTGGCCGCCGTGCCGGAACCGGACCCCAGCCGCCCGCTGTCCCTGACCGACCTGGAGGAGGGCCGCGCCTCCGACCCCGCGCGCTGGCCAGCGCCCTTCACCATCGACGAGGCGCACCAGCCGCACCTGGTCGACCTCGGCAACGGCCACTGCGTGCGCGCCGACGCCTCGGTGCGGGTGAAGGAGGTGGCGTGATGAAGGTCCCCGCCCTCGCCTTCCTGGCGCCGGCCCTCTTCCTACTGGCGGCCTTCACCAGCATCGAGCCGCCGATCCTGGAGAACGCGGTCGGGTCCGGCACGCTGCCGCCGGTCGAGAAGCGCCTGCCGGAAAACCCCTCCGTCGTGGCCATGGACTGGCCCTGGCAGAAGCCGGGGCGGCATGGCGGCGACCTGAACATGCTGATGGCGCGGGTCAAGGACACCCGGCTGATCTACGTCTACGGCTACGCCCGGCTGGTCGCGCTGACGCCCGACCTGAAGATCGTCCCGGACATCCTGGAATCGATCGACGAGACGGACAGCCGCGTCTTCACCTTCCACCTGCGCCGCGGCCACCGCTGGTCGGACGGCCAGCCCTTCACCACCGAGGACTTCCGCTACTGGTGGGAGGACATGGCGACCAACTCCAAGCGCTACCCCGGCGGGCCGCCGGCGGAGATGTTGGTGTCGGGCGAGAAGCCGAAGGTGGAGATCCTGGACGAGGTCACCGTCCGCTATTCCTGGAGCCGCCCGAACCCCTTCTTCCTGCCCATGCTGGCCGGGGCGAAGCCGGTCGAGATCTACGCGCCGGCCCATTACCTGAAGCAGTTCCACCCCCGCTACACCGACGAGGCCACGCTGAAGCAGCGGGTGGAGGAGGCGCACCAGAAGAGCTGGCAGCAGCTGCACAACCGCAAGGACAACCTGACGGAGTTCGACAACCCCGACCTGCCCACGCTCCAGCCCTGGGTGCCGGTCACCGCCCCACCGGCGGAGCGGTTCGTCTTCGTGCGCAATCCTTACTTCCACCGCGTGGACGCGGCTGGCCGGCAGCTGCCCTACATCGACCGCGTCATCATGACCGTCGCGGATTCCAAGATCATCCCGGCCAAGACCGGCGCGGGCGAAAGCGATCTCCAGGCGCGCTACCTGCGGTTCGACAACTACACCTTCCTGACGCAAGGGGCGAAGCGCAACGACTATCGGGTGAAGCTGTGGCGCACCGGCATCGGGGCGCAGATGGCGCTGTTCCCGAACCTGACCTGCAACGACCCGGTCTGGCGCGCGTTGAACCGCGACGTCCGCTACCGCCGCGCCCTGTCGCTGGCCATCGACCGGGAGGAGTTGAACCAGGTCATCTACTACGGCCTCGCCACCCCGTCGAACAACACGCTGCTGGAGGCCTCTCCCCTGTGGAAGGCCGACTACCGCGACCGCTGGGCCAACTACGACGTGCGCGAGGCCAACCGGCTGCTGGATGCGGTCGGCCTGACCAAGCGCGACGTGAACGGCGTGCGCCAGCTGCCCGACGGCCGCCCGCTGGAGATCGTCGTGGAATCGGCCGGCGAGAGCACGGAGGAGACCGACGCGCTGGAGCTGATTGCCGACAGCTGGCGGCGCATCGGGGCGCGGCTGTACATCCGCACCTCGCAGCTGGACGTGTTCCGCAACCGCATCTTCGCGGGTGAGACCTGCATGTCCATCGCGCGCGGCCTGGACGACGCCATCGCCACCGCGGACATGAGCCCGGCGGAGATGGTCCCCGTGGACCAAGCCAAGTACCAGTGGCCGAAATGGGGCCAGTACCACCAGACCATGGGCAAGGACGGCGAGGCGCCCGACCTGCCCGCGGGGAAGGAGCTGCTGGACGCCTACCGCGCTTGGCGCGACGCCACGGAGGAGGAAGGCCGCGCCGCGGCCTGGGAACGCATCCTGACCATCAACGCCGACCAGGTCTTCACCATCGGCACCGTCGCCGGCGTGCCCCAGCCGGTGGTTGCGCGGCAATCCCTGCGCAACCTGCCCGCCGAGGGCCTGTTCAATTACGATCCCGGCGCGCATTTCGGCATGTACCGGCCGGACACCTTCTGGTTCGAGGCGAAGGAGAACGGCGGGTGATGAGGGCGCATGCGTTCATACCCTCTCCCTTCCGGGGAGAGGGAAGGGTGAGGGGGCAATCCCTCTCCCCTCTGGGGAGAGGGTGGCCCGAAGGGCCGGGTGAGGGGGTTCACGGGGGACCGGAGGCGCAGGCGATGCGAGACCCCCTCACCCCGACCCTCTCCCCGGGGGGGAGAGGGAGAAAGGACGCGCCATGCTGGGCTATGTGATTCGCCGCATCCTGATCATGATCCCGACGCTGCTGGCGATCAGCGCGATCACCTTCGTGATCATCCAGCTGCCGCCCGGCGACTATCTGACCTCCATGGTCAACGAGATGCAGAGCCGGGGCGAGAGCATGGACCAGGGCCGGCTCGCCATGCTGCGCGAGACCTACGGGCTCGACCGCCCGATGATCGAGCAGTACGCGCTGTGGGTGGCCGGCATGCTGCGCGGCGACTTCGGCTATTCCTTCGAATACAACATGCCGGTGTCCGACGTGGTGGGCGACCGGCTGGTGCTGACCGCGGTGATCTCGGTCGCCACGATCATCTTCATCTGGGGCGTATCCTTCCCGATCGGCATCTATTCCGCCACACACCAGTACAGCCTGGGCGACTACACCCTGACGCTGCTGGGCTTCCTGGGGCTGGCCGTGCCGAACTTCCTGCTGGCGCTGGTGCTGCTGTATTTCGCCAACGTGTGGTTCGGCACGTCCATCGGCGGGCTGATGGATCCCCACTATCTCGGCCAGCCCTGGAGCGTGCCCAAGGCCATGAGCGTGCTGGAGCACATGTGGATCCCGGTCATGGTCATCGGCACGTCGGGCACCGCCGCCATGATCCGCCGCCTGCGCGCCAACCTGCTGGACGAGCTGCACAAGCCCTACGTCGTCACGGCGCGGGCCAAGGGCCTGCCGCCCGGCCGGGCGTTGTGGAAATACCCGCTGCGCGTGGCGCTGAACCCCTTCATCTCCGACATCGGCAACCTGCTGCCGCACATCGTGTCCGGCGCCGCGGTGGTGTCGGTGGTGATGTCGCTGCCCACCACGGGGCCGATGCTGCTGCAGGCGCTGCGCAGCCAGGACATGTACCTGGCCGGGTCCTTCCTGATGTTCCTGGCCGTGCTGACGGTGGTGGGCGTGTTCCTGTCCGACCTGGCGCTGGCCGCGCTCGATCCACGCATCCGCCTGGGCGGAGGGAGCCGGCGATGACCGACACCACAGACGACCGGGTGGCAACCGACCGCCTGCCCCACCGGGTGGACACCGCCCCCTGGGATCCGGAGGAGGT
Organism: Azospirillum canadense; assembly: GCF_025961225.1. Taxonomy (GTDB): domain Bacteria; phylum Pseudomonadota; class Alphaproteobacteria; order Azospirillales; family Azospirillaceae; genus Azospirillum; species Azospirillum canadense. The sequence continues at coordinate 82,049 of NZ_JAOQNG010000001.1, forward strand.
GGAGCACCTGTCGCCGGAGCAGGAGCGCTTCACCACCGCGTCCCAGTGGTGGATGGTCTGGTGGAAGCTGCGACGCCACCGGCTGGCGGTGATCTCCGGCGTGATCCTGCTTCTGCTCTACGCCTCCACGCTGGTCAGCGAGGTGCTGGCGCCCTACGCGGTGGACAGCCGTCATTCCCGCTTCATCCACGCCCCGCCGCAGGCGGTGCACCTGTTCCACGAGGGCCAGTTCGTCGGGCCCTTCGTCTACGGCTACCACTACAACCTGGACCTGGAGACGCTGCGGCGCGAATACACGCCCGACCCGGCCAAGGTGCAGCCGATCCGCTTCGTCTGCCGCGGCGATCCTTACCAGTTCTGGGGGCTGGTGGAGACCGACTGGCACCTCGCCTGCCCGGCCGAGGGCGGGACGCTGTTCCTGCTGGGCACCGACCGGCTGGGCCGCGACCTGCTGTCGCGCATGATCTACGGCACCCGCATCTCGCTGACCATCGGCCTGATCGGCATCACGGTCAGCTTCGTGCTGGGCATCACCATCGGCGGCATCGCCGGCTATTACGGCGGCTGGGTGGACAACCTGATCCAGCGCCTGATCGAGATCATCCGCTCCTTCCCGGAGCTGCCCTTGTGGATGGCGCTGTCCGCCGCCCTGCCCGTCACCTGGAACCCGATCTTCGTCTATTTCGGGATCACGGTGATCCTGGGCCTGCTGGAATGGACCGGCCTCGCCCGCGCCGTGCGGTCGAAGCTGCTGGCGCTGCGCGAGGAGGACTTCACCACCGCCGCCCAGCTGATGGGCGCCAAACCGTCCCGCATCATCGGGCGTCACCTGCTGCCGAGCTTCATGAGCCACCTGATCGCGTCCGCGACCCTGGCCATCCCCGGCATGATCCTGGGTGAGACCGCCCTGTCCTTCCTGGGCCTTGGCCTGCGCCCGCCGATCACCAGCTGGGGCGTGCTGCTGACCGAGGCGCAAAACATCAACGTGGTGGCGCTTTACCCCTGGCTGATGCTGCCGGTGGTCCCGGTGATCGTTACCGTGCTGAGCTTCAACTTCCTCGGCGACGGCTTGCGCGACGCGGCAGACCCGTATCGGTGATGCTGGAAGCCCTGATCAGGGCTTCCGCTTCGCCACGGCCAGGATCGGCGCCGGCTGGTCCTTGAGTTGGGCGAGCACGTAGCGGACGCGGGCCAGGTCGGGTTCGGCCTTGCTGCCCGGAGCGGCGCGCGCGGCCACGATGTTGACCGAAGCCGGGGCCGGCTTGCGGGGCGCGGGGGCCTGGGCCGCAACGGTGACCGGGGCTGCGGCCGGGGCGGGCGCCGGGACGGGGTCGGCCTCCGCAACCGAGTCCACCAGCTTGTCCAGATCGGCCTGGGCGACCTGCGTCTCCCGCGCGGCGGGGGCCGGGGGCGGGGCGACGGCCGGGACTGGGGCAGGGGCCGGCTGCGGAGTCTCGACCTTGGCAACCTCGACCACCGGTGGGAGGGCCGGCGGCAGGGCCGGCGCGGTCTTCGAGGCCGGCGGCTTGTAGGGGGTGTTGACCCGCGCCTCCAGGATGGCCGGGGGCAGGCGCTGTTCGCCGCCCTTCGGAACCCAGGTGCGGAAAGGGCCGGTGTCCACATGGACGTGGCCGGTGTGGGCGTAGAGCGCGTAGCCGCCGCGCTGCATGGCCGCTGCTTCGTCGGCCAGCCCGCGGGGGGCGACGCCGGGCATGTAGATGTCCGCCGCCTGGGCGCGCATGTGGTAGCTGTGCTCGGCCACGTTCCCGTTGCTGCGGGCCAGCGCGGCGTTGGTCGCCTGCGACCGGAAGCCGGAGGTCAGGTAGATCGGCGTGTCGGCCGGCGCGCCGCAGCGCTGCCGCAGTTCCACCAGCATGTCCACCAGCGCCGGATCGACGGGGATGGTTTCCCCCGTGCGGCGGTCGCGGAACAGGGCCGAGATCTGCTGCATGGCCGCGCGATCGTAGCCGTCCGGGCGCCAATAGGTCACGCTGACCGCCTCGCCGCTGGCGGGATGGTAGAGCGTGATCGATCGCTGGTCGCCGGCGAGCGTCACCTGGGGAGCCGGAGTGGAGGCGCAGCCGGCAAGACAACCGCCAGCAAGCAGGCCAAGCACGGAAAGCCGCAGAAAAGACCGCATCATTCTCCCCAGAGTTCCCCCTGCGGTTGCATGCGGTCTTGAATACCATAATTGTCACACGATGCAGCAGTGACAAGTCACCGCGCGACTGTGCGAATTGCTTGTTTGTGGCGGAAAAACATCACTGCCGAGCGTCATACGACCTTGACGCGCGACGACGGTACCGGTCAGGGCGACAGCACCATGCCTTCGCGGGCGACCAGGGTGCCGGGGCGGGCGGCCTCGGCAGCGGCGGCGATGACGTCCAGCTCATCGTCCGTGCGCTTGGGGTCGTGGTGGAAGATCACCGCGCGGCCGACCCCCGCGGCGTCGGCGACGCGCAGTGCCTCCTGCCAGGTCGAATGGCCCCAGCCGGCATGGGCCGGGTATTCCGCGTCGGTGTAGGTGCTGTCGTAGATCAGCAGGTCGGCGCCGCGCGCCAGCTCCACCACCGCCGCGTCGCGCCCCTCCGCCGGATGTTCCGTGTCGGTGACGTAGCAGAGGCTGCGGCCGGCGAACTCCACACGGTAGCCGGTCGCCCCATCGGGGTGGTTCAGCCGGCCGGTGCGCACGGCGACGCCGGGCTTCGGGTGCAGCGTGTCGCCGGCGACGAAGTCGTGGAAGCTGCAATCGGCCCGGAAGATCTCCACCGGCACCGGGAACAGCGGCGACGCCATCATGCATTGCAGGACGGAGCGGATGGTCCGCCCAGGTTCCAGGTGGCCGGCGCTGATGCGCAGTTTGCTGCCGGCGTGGAAGGCCGGCGCGAAGAAGGGCAGGCCGCAGATGTGGTCCAGGTGGCTGTGCGTCAGCAGCAGGTCGATGTCGGTGGCACCCTGGCGCACCAGCACCTCGCCAAGCGGCCGGATGCCGGTGCCGGCGTCCAGGATCAGCAGGGCACCGCCGCAGCGCACCTCGATGCAAGGGGTGTTGCCGCCGTAGCGGAGCGTGTCCGGGCCGGGGGATGCGATGCTGCCGCGGACGCCCCAGAAGCGCGCCGTAAAATCCGGGTGGGTGGAGTCCCGCGCCGCAGAAGGCCGGGCGGCGGTGTCGGACACGATGTGGGCCGTCATGGTACCACCAATTTGGCGGGGTGGGCGGCCCAAGTCGAGTGAAAAGGATAATTGCGCCCACGGACATTTTGTGAACGGTTAATCGAAGACCTCGGGAGTGCCGGGGGCGTCGTCTCTCGCGTTTTTCATGGCCGGCTAACGCCATGGGCGAACCACATCGGGGACAATAAACCCGAAAAGCTACAATCGAAGGAGGTTCACCACCGACGACATGTGGAGGTGCCGAATCCGATCGGATGTGGTAGACAGAAGCTCTCGCGCCGACCGGCGCGATGACCCGCCTCCGGACCCCGATCGACGGATGGATCCTGACAAGCTCGCCAAAGTTCTCGCCATGGCCGAGTCGGACCACCAGGGCGAGGCGCTGTCCGCCTTGCGGGCAGCCCGCATCATGCTGTCGCGGGCCGGGATGTCCTTCCGCGATCTGGCCCGTGGTGCCGCCGGTCCGGCCCCGGCCGCCGCAACGGCCGCATCCGCCGCGACGTCCTCGGCACCCCCCGACCGGCCGCCGCCGCCCGACCAGCTGGTCCAGGGCCTGCGCCGGCAGGTGCGCGACCTGGAACTGGAGATCGCCGGGCTGAAGCGGCAGCTGGAGAAGTCCAGCGGCGACACGGAGCGGCACCGGGAAGAGGCCGACCGCTGGCGCACGCTGGCCCGCGAGACGGCGGAGAAGCTCTGGGATCTCGGCAAGGCGCTTGAGCGCAAGCACAGCCGCCACACCAGCGCCGACAAGCGCCGCGCGATCCTCGACCAATTGCAGGACCCGGGCAGCGCCCTTCTGGCCGACCACGAGATCGCGCGCCGGGTCGGCACTTCGCCGAAGCTGGTGGCGCATTGGCGTCGGCGGCTGGCCATCGTCGGGCGGAAGATCCGGCTGTTGCCGGTGGTGCCGCGCGGGCGCGGCCTGTGGGGCAGCGGTCCCGGGCGGCACGGCCAAGTGGCGAAACCCGGAGGCGCCCTGCACGGCCCGCGGCGGCGCTGGATGGGCTATCCGGTCGCGGTCACCATCTCGGATCGCGCGGGCTCCGATCGCTCAGGATTGGACCGTGTGGGCGACCGTCACGGAACCAGACGGTAGCCGCCGGGCTCGGTCACCAGGATTTCGGCGTTGGACGGGTCGCGCTCGATCTTCTGGCGCAGGCGGTAGACGTGCGTTTCCAGCGTGTGGGTGGTGACCGCGGCGTTGTAGCCCCAAACCTCGCCCAGCAGAGTCTCGCGCCCGACCACCGCGTCGCCGGCCCGGTACAGGTATTTCAGGATCGCCGTTTCCTTCTCGGTCAGGCGGATCTTGCGGTTCTTGCCTTCCTCCAGCAGCAGCTTGGCCGCCGGGCGGAAGCTGTAGGGGCCGATGGCGAAGACCGCGTCCTCCGTCTGCTCGAACACGCGCAGCTGCGCGCGCAGCCGGGCCAGCAGCACGCCCATGCGGAAGGGCTTGCTGACATAGTCGCTGGCCCCGGAATCGAGCCCCAGGATGGTGTCGGCGTCCGACGCGGCGGCGGTCAGCATGATCACCGGGCAGCGCACGCCCTCGCGCCGCAGCAGGCGGCACAGGTCGCGCCCGTCCATGTCGGGCAGCCCGACGTCGAGCAGGATGGCGGAGAAGCTCCCCTCCCGCGCAACGGCCAGCGCGGACGCGCCGTCGCCGGCCTCCACCGTGTCGAATTCCTCCAGGAGCTGGAGCTGTTCGGCGAGGGATTGCCTCAGGGCGACGTCGTCGTCGACGAGGAGGATGCGTTTCGCAAGCGTCATGCGGAGGTGTTCACCGTTGGCTCGGGCCGGACCTTACCACGGGGTCCGCGCGCTTGTCTTCGCTCACGCGTCGAGCAGCGCGGCCAGCCGCCGGGCACCATCGCCATCGGGCGAAACCACGGTGACGGACTCGCCCGGCAGGCCGAGCGCGGCCACCTCCGTCGCGACGGCGGGGGAGGGCACCAGGACGCGGCGCATCAGCGCCAGCGCGCCCTGCTCCAGGTTGCGCAGGGCCGTCGCCTCATCCGCCGTCAAGCCGGGATCGCGCCACAGCGGCCGCTCCACCAGCGCGACGAACCGCAGGCGGCGGCTGTCCGCGGCGATGCCGCCGGCCAAGCCGGGCAGGGCGAGCCCGTCCACCAGCACCCAGGCTCCGTCCGGCAGGCGGGTCAGGGCGATGTCCGCGGCCAGGATGGCGGACTGGTCCACGCGGGGGTAGGGGCCGGGCAGGGCGGTCTGGGCGACACGCCAGTCTCCGGCCGCCAGCGCGTCGACGAGGGTCTGGCCGTAGGTGCCGGCGGGCCGGCCAGCCAATGACGGATCCGGCGACAGGTGGTGCAGGACCGGACGATCCGGCATGGCGAGCGCTTCCTTCAAGACAGGTCGGGCGGCATCATAGCGCGGCCCGGGATCGGCTGCACAGGGCGGCATTCACCCCGCCTCCGGCGCTCGTTGCGCGTTCAGCAACGGTGTTGCGCGCGGGATTCGCTGGACAGGGGTGCGCCTCCTGCGCTTTGCTTCCGCCGCAACCGAGCCTATGTCTCGGTTTTTCGCCCCGCTCCAGCGCGTCTCAAGCGAAGTCCCCCATGCAGGCCGAACTGACCACCGAACCCGCCCTTCCCATCGACGAAGCCGCCATGCGCGCGGTCGACCGGGCGCTGGCCGCGATGCGCCGGGGTGAGGTCGTCGCCATCGAGACGGCCGACGGCTCCGTCGGCGCCGCCGTCTCCGTGGAATCCGTGGCGATCGACGCGGTGGACCGCTTGAAACGGCTGACCGGCGGCACGCCGCTGCTGGCCGTCACGCGGCGCCGGGCCACCGTGCTGAAGCTGATGGAGGAGGGGACGGGCGTCGTCGCTCTGTCGCTGCCCCGCTGCCTGACCGCGGACGAGGCGCACGCGCTGGCCGACCCGGAGCACACACCCTACGGCGCCCTGCCCGCCGGCCTGACCGCCGCAGCGGTGGAGCCCGGATCGCGCGAGGCGGCGGCGGTCGACCTCGCCCGGCTGGCGCGGCTGCTGCCCGCCGCCGTGGTCGCGCACGCCGCGGCAGAACCGCGCGGCTCCGCCGCGGACTGGGCCGCCGAGCATGACCTGCTTCTGGTGCGCGCCCGCGACATCGCAGACTACCGCATCCACGTCGTGCGCACCCTGCGCAAGGTGGCGGAGGCCCGCGTGCCGCTGTCCGGTGCGGAGAACACGCGCATCGTCGCCTTCCGCCCGATCGACGGCGGGCCGGAGCATCTGGCCATCATCATCGGCAACCCGGCCCCGGACCAGCCGGTGCTGGCCCGCCTGCATTCGGAATGCTTCACCGGCGACCTGCTGGGCTCCCTTCGCTGCGACTGCGGGGAGCAGCTGCGCGGCGCCATCGCGGAGATCGCGCGGCAGGGCAGCGGCGTTCTGCTGTACTTGGCGCAGGAGGGGCGGGGCATCGGGCTGGTCAACAAGCTGCGCGCCTACCGCATTCAGGACCGCGGCTTCGACACGGTCGACGCCAACGAGATCCTGGGCTTCGAGGCCGACGAGCGCGTCTACCTGCCGGCGGCGGAGATGCTGCGCCAGCTGGGCTTCGCCGGCGTGCGGCTGATGACCAACAACCCGGAGAAGCTGCGCCAGCTCGCCCGCTGCGGCATCGAGGTGGTGGAGCGCGTCCCGCACATCTTCCCGGCCAACGGCCACAACGAAGGCTATCTGCGCACCAAGGCCGAGCGCAGCGGGCACATGTTCTAAAGCGAACGTCCGTTCGCTTTAGATTCACATGGCCTCATTCACCGGCCGGGCTTCGGCCGCATGGGCGGCCGGGCCCGCCGTCGCGGTCCAAAGCGGATCGCAATCCGCTTTAAGGCAATCCTTCGACTCTCCATGGGGTAGGAATGAACCGGCACCCGGCAGCCTTTGCCGGGCCGGCAGCGGATTCCCCACGATCGGCCGGGAATCCGCAGCGGAACAGCCCATAATCCTGGCACGCCGGTTGCTTACCCGGTGATGGACTCAGTGCCGGGAGACCGACCATGGCCATCGACGCCACGACCATCGACACCGCCGCCGCGGCCCCCGGGGCCGTCGCGCGTGCGGTGCCGCGCGAGCGGCCGCCGTCCCCCGTCATCAGCGACGGCCACAACGGCCGCGGGGTCGAGATCCGCGGGGAGATGTCCTTCGACGACTTCCTGGACGTCATCAACCCGCTTCAGCACCTCCCCATCATCAGCAACATCTACCGCGAGCTGACCGGCGACACGATCAAGACCTCCTCGAAGGTGATCGGCGGCATCCTGTATGGCGGCGTGGTCGGCGGCATGGCCTCCATCGCCAACGCGGTGGTGGAGGAAGCCCAGGGCAAGGATCTCGGCGACCAGATCATGGCCTCGCTCGGCTTCGGCGGCGATGCCCCCGCTCTGGGCACCGCCACGGAGGTCGCGGCGAAGCCGGAGGACACCGCCGTCGCCGGCGCGCTGGCAGCGGTCCAGGGATCCTCCGCTGCGGCGGCCGCCCAGCCGACCGGGTCGGACCGGCCGGTCCGCCTGAACGCCAGCGCAACGCCGCCGGCGGCGGCCCATCCCATGGGCGCGGCGAGCGCCGCAGCGCTCGGGCTCCAGGCGGGTGCCCAAGCCGGGACCCAGGCGGCCGGTGCCCAGCGCCTGGCCGGCGGAACGCCGCGCGACGCTCTCGGCGGAGCGCCGGGGCCCTCGCGCATGCCGACGCGCGACACCCCGCTCGCCAACTCCATGATGGCCAAGCACGCGGCACCCCGCTTCGCGGCGCCCATGCCCGGCTCCACCCTGGCCAACGCCCAATCCGCGCCGCTCCAGGCCGGCCGGACACAAGCCGGGAAGGACGGCGCGAAGGCGCAGGGCGCCGACACGGCCGGCGCAGCGGACAGCAGCGCCCCGAACCCCGCCCTGAAGCTGGAGGTGCAGGACGGCGCATCCCCCAACGCCATGACACCGGTGTCGCCGGACATGCTGTCGGAGACGATGATGCGCAACCTCGCCAAGTACGAGCAGAGCCGCCGCGCCGCCCAGTCCGCCGCGCCGAGCCTGCGCGTGTCGAGCTGACGGGACGCTATCCGGCGTTTTCGGGTTGATCAGGGCGAACGGGACGGGTGGGCGAGCGCGCCATGGACATCATCGTGCATCCGGATGGCCGGCTGAACGAAGGCCGGCTGGTGTGGCCGGGCGGATCCTTCCGTTGCGCGCTGGGGCGCGGCGGGGTAAGGGCCGACAAGCGGGAAGGGGATGGGGCCACACCCGTCGGCCGCTATCCCCTGCGCCGCGTGCTGTGGCGCGCCGACCGGCTGCCGCGGCCGGAGACGGGCCTGCCAACTTCTCCCATCGCGCCGGACGACGGCTGGTGCGACGCCCCCGCGGACCCCGCCTACAATCGGCCGGTCAAGCGCCCCTTCGCGGCCAGCCACGAGGAGTTGTGGCGCGCCGACGGCGTCTATGACGTGATCGTGGTGATGGGCCACAACGACGACCCGGTGGTGCCGGGGCAGGGCAGCGCCGTCTTCATGCACGTCGCCCGCCCGGACTGGGAACCGACTGCCGGCTGCGTCGCGCTGCACCTGCCGGATCTGCTGCGCCTGCTGAAGGACTGCGGGCCGGACACGTCACTGACGGTGCTGGCAGGGTGAACGAACGCCGTTGCGGGCAACGGCGTTCAACACTCACCCCGCCGCCGGATACGGCCGCGCCCCGAAGATCGCCGTACCGACGCGCACGTGGGTGGCCCCGAAGCGGATGGCCGTCTCGAAGTCGCCGCTCATCCCCATGCTGACCTCGGCCAAGCCGGCGCGGCGGGCCATGTCGGCCAGCAGGGCGAAGTGCATGGCCGGTTCGTCGTCCACGGGCGGGATGCACATCAGCCCGGTCACCGGCAGGTTCCAGGTCTCGCGGCAGGCCGCCAGGAAGCCCTCCACCTCGCCCGGGGCGATTCCGGCCTTCTGCGGCTCCTCCCCGGTGTTGACCTCGATCAGACAGCGCGGGCGGCGGCCGGTCTTCGCCATGGCGTCGGCCAGGGCTTCCGCCAGCTTCGGTCGGTCCAGCGTCTGGATGACGTCGAACAGGAGCACGGCCTCCTTCGCCTTGTTGGTCTGCAGGGGGCCGATCAGGTGCAGCTCCAGGTCCGGGAAACGCTCGCGCAGGGCAGGGAACTTGCCCTTGGCCTCCTGCACGCGGTTCTCGCCGAAGACGCGCTGGCCGGCCGCCAGGGCCTCCTCCACCGCGTCGGCCGGGTGGGTCTTGGAGACGGCGACCAGCGTCACCGACCCGGCCGGGCGGCTGGCGGCGGCGCAGGTGTCGGCGATGGACCGGCGGACCGCCTCCAGCCGGGCGGTCACGGTGTCGCCGGCCAGATTTGCGCTGGATTGTGAAGCGATGCTGTGCGGTTCGTTCATGGCAGCCCTCCCGGTCTTCGGCCACGTCTTTGGCCCTGGCCGGCGCTTTTGCCGACGCGCGTCAGTGTACAGGGACCGGACGGCGTGGTAACGGACAGACCCATGAAACGCAAGCACCCCGAGGAGAACACGGCATGCGTGGTTGGATGCGCTGGATGAATCCGACGGCAATGGTTTTGTCGGCTCTTGTACTGGCCTCCGGCACTTTGGCCGCCGGCGGCGCCTCTGCACAGAACAGCGGCAAGCCTGCGGCGCCGACGGCCCCGCAGGCTGCCCCACAAGCTGGCCAGGCGACTCCGCCCGCCGCCTCGGGCACGCCCAAGACGATGGCCGGGTCCCCGCTGACCCAGGTGCCCTTCGACGAGCAGCCCTTCCCGCTGATGGACGACGGCACCTACAAGAATTTCCTGGCCAAGGTCGCCACCGACGTCGGCCGCCGCTGCGGCAAGCAGGAAAGCTACGGCTGGGAGTTCCGCAAGGGCGACCAGCAGAAGATGGACCACATCTTCCAGAGCACCATGGACAATTTCGGCAAGACCGGCTGGTCGGTCGGCCAAGCGAAGTCGAAGTCCGTGGCCGACCCGGAGACGGCGGTCTACACAGCCGACAAGGACAAGCGCCGCATCCTGCTGGTCTGGGTTCCCATGGCCGACGCCGCCATGCTGCTGCTGTGCGAGACGGAAGTGGCCGTTCCGAAGAAGTAGGATAGGGCGGCACTTTCAACAGGGCCACACACACACGAAAACGGCGGCGGACCCTGGTCCGCCGCCGTTTCTCTTTGACCGTCCGCCGGTGCGCTTAGAACGCGAAGCGGGTGTCCAGCATGATGATGTGGGCGCGGTCGTCGGGATTCACGCCACCGTTCTGCGCCGTCGTCAGCTTGGAGTCGAGGTCCAGGTAGCTGTACTCCAGGCCCGTGGTCAGGCCGGGCGCGATGGTGTAGGTCACGCCGGCCTGGTACAGGTTGGCCTTGACCGGGGCGACGAAGCCGGTGTTCGGGCTGGTGCCGTTGGAGCGCGAATACTGGTAGTCGACGGCGAACACAAGCGGGCCGGTGGTGTACTGGGCGCCGGCGATCCAGACGTCCTGCTTCTCCTTGACGGTCAGCGACTTGTCGTAACCGCTGTCGCCGCTGTAGGCGTAGCTGCCGCCGACCTTGAAGCCGCCGTAGCCGACGTTGGCGCCGACATGGACCGAGCTGAGGTTCTCGAAGCTGGTGGCGCCCAGGCTCTGCGTCTTGCCGAACTGGTAGAAGGCGCTCGCCTCGACCGAGAAGTCGCCGAACTCGTTCTTGTACAGGCCGCCAAGCTCCACGACGTCCTGGAAGTTGCCGTTGTTCTTGATGCGGTTGACCGACTGGTTCACGTCACCGGTCTGCGGCATGTAGGAGATGCCGCCCTGGAAGCCGGCGATGACCGGGGTCAGGTACAGGATCTTGGTGCCGGTGTCGCCGGAGACGAAGGTGCGGAAGTTGTTCGTCGTCGTCGGCAGCAGGGCGTAGGTGGGCGAGCCGTTCAGGAAATAGACGGTGTTGTTGTCCGGGCCGCCGGCGATGCCTTCGACGTTCGGGCCGATGATGCCGAACTCGTCCGACAGGCCGTTGACCACACCGGCCTGGATCGTGCCGAAGGTGGTGTTGGCGAACAGGAAGGCGCGGTCGGCGGTGACTCCGGTGCCGGTGACGGGCGAGCCGTTGCCGGTGCGCAGGCGGATGCGGCCGCCGTATTCCATGCCGTTGTCGGCGGTGGCCTTCGGCGTGATGTTCAGGCGGAAGCGGTTCTGGAATTCGGTCGAGCGGAGACCGGTGTCACGGTCCTGGTTCACATAGCCGACCTGGAAGAACGCGTCGCCACCGATGACCACGTCGAACTTGGACTGGGCCGACGCCGTGCCACAGCCGGCGGCGAGGGCAAGAGCGGCGCAGCCGATGACGAGAGAACGCTTCATGGATGTTCCATCCTTCTGACAGGCGACCCCGAGAGGGGTTGAACGGTTGTGCTTCCCAACCGCGAGTTAACTCCCAGTCTCGATGGCCGGCAAGCCGGTTTCCACACCCGTAAGTGTCCTCGTGATACACCGTGGCAATTTAAGCACACGCCTAAATACCTGTTATTCAATGATAATTCGTGTCTGCTGCAAATATAGAACATCTCGCGCCCAGGGATTAGGCGATCCGCACAAAGCTTGTGCAACTTTTTGCGCACAAAAAAAGAGCGGTGGCCGAAGCCACCGCTCTCCTTTTTCCGTCGCGAACGACCTTGGCTTAGAACGCCAGGACCGAGCGGACGAGGACGACGTGACCCTTGTCGTCCGGCGAACCGGAAGCGGCAGTGGCGGTCTTGTCGCTCTTGGCGTCGAAGTAGTCGTACTGAGCCTGCAGGGTCAGGCCCGGGGCGACGGTGTAGCCGGCGCCGACTTCGTAGACGTTCAGGTGACGGCTGCCCGGCAGGGTGGTCGAGCCGGCGTCAGCACCGAACTTGTAGTTGAAGCCGACGACGATCGGGCCGGTGGTGTACTGAACGCCAGCGGTCCAGTTGCGGGTGTCCTCGGTGAAGTTGCCGAGGATCTTGTTCTGGCCCGACTTGCCGTAGTCGGTGTAGCTGCCGCCGACGGAGAAGCCGGCGTAGCCGACCTGCGCGCCAACCTGCCAGGCGTTCAGGTCCTCGTAACGGTCGCCAGCGACGCCGCGGCCCAGGGCATCACCCCAGAAGTAGCCGGCGCTGCCCTTGACGGTGAAACCGGCGAAGGTGTTGCTGTAGTTCGCACCAACTTCGATCATGTCCTGGAAGTTCGCCGTGGCGGCGGCGGTCGCCGTCGTCGCGATCTTCAGGCGGTCAACGTCCTGGTTGACCGAGTCGTTGCGCGGGGTGTAGCTGGCGCCGAGCTGCAGGCCGGCGAAGCGCGGCGAGAAGTAAACGATCTTCGTCGCGTTGCCTTCCATGGCCAGCGACGGCCACACGATCGAGTTGCCGGTGACGGTCGGGGCAATGCCGCCGTTGACGTCGGCGCCCGAGTACGGGACAGCGCCGCCACCCAGCTGCGCACCGGCGGTGCCCGGCGCGCCACCGATCCAGTTGACGACGCGGTCAACGAGGGCCAGCGGCAGGTAGTCGGTCGGCGTCGAGATGTAGGTCTCGTCGTTGAACGAGTTGGTCACACCGAGGCGGACCTGACCGAACGCGCCCTGCGCGAAGATGTAGGCGCGGTCGCCGGACACGTTCGTGTTGGCGCCGGCGGCGCGGATACGGACGCGGCCGCCGTACTCGAGGCCGTTGTCAGCCTTGGCGGTCGGGATGATGTTGACGCGGAAGCGGTTCTGGAACTCCGTGGAGCGCAGGCCCGAATCCTTGTCCTGGCTCACGTAGCCAGCCTCGAAGTAGGCGTCGCCGCCGACCTTGACCTCGAACTTGGCCTGGGCGTTGGCCGCGCCGGCACCCATCGCCAGAGCAACGGCGGCGCAGCCCGCCAGCAGATACCGATTCATGATTGTTGCCTCCATCCTGGCAGCAGAATTTTCAGCCGGATTAACTTCCTGGCTGGGAATGTCGTACGCAGAAGGCGGGACGCCAGCAAGCCGGAAATCGACAAAATGCTGCTTTGATGGAACAGTGTGTCGAACGGAGCACACTTCAGAAAGGCGGCAGTGCTCGTCCGCCGCGGGCAAGCGACAATTGGCGGGCATCGGTTGCGGAGACTGGATGACATTCGCCGCCGCCCGTCCGCACCGGCCGGAAATGCGGGGGAAAGGCAGCCCCGGCGCGCCCGCGCGACGCCGGCGACCCGCATCGCCTGTTGCGCGTTGGCGGTCTTTTATGGTCTTTTCACCGGCACCCGCCGCACTCTCGTGCGCGGTACCTCAATTTTATTGACCCAGGTTCCCGACCATGCGCCGTTCCCGTGCCCTCCGCCTTGCCCCCGTCGTGATCGCGGCGTCGCTCGCCGTGGCCGGCTGCTCCAGCTGGGGCGGCAAGACGGAAACGCTCGACGACCAGATGAAGAACAAGGAGTACAAGTTCGGCAGCCTGCTGGGCACCGACGGCGGCTTCAACCTGTTCGGCAAGAACAAGCGCAACGGCAGCGACCAGGGCGACCCGAACGGCATCGGCGTCAACAGCTTCCTGTGGCGCGCCTCGCTCGACACGCTGTCCTTCATGCCGATCGTCTCGGCCGATCCCTTCGGCGGCGTGATCCTGACCGACTGGTACTCCCCGCCGGACGCGCCGAACGAGCGCTTCAAGGTGAACCTGTACATCATGGACCGCCAGCTGCGCGCCGACGGCGTGCGGGTGTCGGTGTTCAAGCAGCAGCGCACCGGCAACGACTGGCGCGAGGCGCCGGTGGAACCGGGGACTTCCGGCACGCTGGAGGACGCGGTCCTCACCCGGGCCCGGCAGCTGCGCGTCACCCAGAGCGCCTCGGCGCGCTGATCCGGGTGACATCGCTGGGGACAGCGTCGGCGCCGCCTTTCGGACGGCCGCCGACGCCTTACCTTTAGTGCCTTCGACACACACCAGAACGGCGTCTGCGGTCATGTCGCGTTACAATGTCAAGGAAACCGAGGCGAAGTGGCAGGGCGTGTGGGAGCAGCAGGGCTGCTTCACCGCGCGCGAGGACGCCGCTCGCGAGAAGTATTACGTGCTGGAGATGTTCCCCTACCCGTCGGGGCGCATCCACATGGGGCACGTCCGCAACTACACCATCGGCGACGTGATCGCGCGCTACAAGCGCGCGCGGGGCTTCAACGTCCTGCACCCGATGGGCTGGGACGCCTTCGGCCTGCCGGCGGAGAACGCCGCGCTGGAGAAGAAGACCCACCCCGCCAAGTGGACGCGCGAGAACATCGCGACCATGCGCGGCCAGTTGAAGACGATGGGCCTGTCCATCGACTGGAGCCGCGAGATCGCCACCTGCGACGTGGAGTATTACCGCCACGAGCAGAAGATGTTCCTGGATTTCCTGAAGGAAGGCCTGGCCTACCGCAAGGAGTCCTGGGTCAACTGGGATCCGGTGGACAACACCGTGCTGGCCAACGAGCAGGTGATCGACGGCCGCGGCTGGCGCACCGGCGCACTGGTGGAAAAGCGCAAGCTGTCCCAATGGTTCCTGAAGATCACCGCCTTCGCGGAGGAGCTGCTGCAGGGGCTGGACACGCTGGACCGCTGGCCGGATCGCGTCCGCCTGATGCAGGAGAACTGGATCGGCAAGTCCACCGGCGTGCGCTTCCGCTTCGACATACGCGGCCGCGACGATAAGCTGGAGGTCTTCACGACCCGCCCGGACACGCTGTTCGGCGCGTCCTTCGCCGCCATCTCTCCGAACCACCCGCTGGCCGCCGAGCTTGCCGCGAGCAACCCCGCCCTGGCGGAGTTCATCGCCGAGTGCAACCGGCTGGGCACCAGCGAGGAGGCGATCGAGACCGCGGAGAAGCGGGGCTTTGACACCGGCCTGAAGGTCGTGCACCCCTTCGACCCGGCCTGGGAGCTGCCGGTCTTTGTGGCCAACTTCGTGCTGATGGAATACGGCACCGGCGCCATCTTCGGCTGCCCGGCGCACGACCAGCGCGACCTGGACTTCGCCCGCAAGTACGGCCTGCCGGTCATCCCGGTGGTCGTGCCCGCGGACGCCGACCCGGCCACCTTCACCGTCGGGGACGAGGCCTATACTGGCCCCGGCCTGCTGCGCAACTCGCGCTTCCTGGACGGCATGGAGGTCGAGCCCGCCAAGCAGGAGGTCGGCAAACGCCTGGAGGAGATGGGGAAGGGCGAGCGCACCACCCAGTACCGCCTGCGCGACTGGGGCGTGTCCCGCCAGCGTTACTGGGGCTGCCCGATCCCGGTCATCCATTGCGAGAGCTGCGGCATCGTCCCGGTGCCGGCGCAGAACCTGCCGGTCGTGCTGCCCGACGACGTGACCTTCGACAAGCCCGGCAACCCGCTGGACCACCACCCGACCTGGAAGCACACGACCTGCCCGACCTGCGGCAAGCCGGCCGTGCGCGAGACCGACACCTTCGACACCTTCATCGAGTCGAGCTGGTACTTCGCCCGCTTCTGCTCGCCGCAGGTCGAGGACGCGGCCTTCACGCGGGAGGCGGTGGACTATTGGCTGGCGGTCGACCAGTACATCGGCGGCATCGAGCACGCCGTGCTGCACCTGCTCTACTCCCGCTTCTGGACGCGGGCGCTGAAGCAGTGTGGCTACCTGAACGTGGAGGAGCCCTTCGCCGGCCTCTTCACCCAGGGCATGGTCAACCACGAAACCTACAAGGACGCGGCGACCGGCGCCTGGCTGGCCCCGACCGACATCCAGAAGAACGACCTCGGCGACTACATCCGCACCGACAACAACGGCGCGGTGACCGTCGGCCGCGTCGAGAAGATGTCGAAGTCCAAGAAGAACGTGGTGGACCCGGCCCACATCATCGGCACCTACGGCGCCGACGCCGCCCGCCTGTTCATGCTGTCCGACAGCCCGCCGGAACGCGACCTGGAGTGGACCGAGGCCGGCATCGACGGCGCCTGGCGCTACATCAACCGCCTGTGGCGCATGATCACGGAGGCTCCGGTGGACCTGCCGCCGGCCGGCTCGCCCAAGCCGGGCGCGCTGAGCGGCAAGGCCGAGGCAACCCGCCGCCTGGTCCACAAGACCATCGCTGGCGTGTCGGAGGACCTGGAGAAGTTCCGCTTCAACAAGGCCGTGGCCCGCGTGCGCGAGCTGTCCAACGCCCTGGCGGAGCTGGACGGCAAGGGTGAGGGCGAGGCCTGGGTCCTGCGTGAGGGGTTCGAGGCCATCGTCCGCCTGGTCGGTCCGATGATGCCGCACCTGGGCGAGGAGCTTTGGGCCCAGCTGGGCCACGCCACGCTGTTGGTGAACCAGCCCTGGCCGCAGGCCGACGCGGCGCTGGTGGTGGAGGACTCGGTCACCGTCGCGGTGCAGGTCAACGGCAAGCTGCGCGCCACGCTGGAGCTGCCGCGCGACATGGCCAAGGACGCTGCGGAGCAAACCGCGCTGGCCGACCCGAACGTCCAACGCGCCCTGGAGGGCAAGCCCGTGCGCAAGGTCATCGTCGTGCCGAACCGGGTGATCAATGTCGTCGTCTAAGCCGGCCCACCCGCCCATTGGCCCGCGCGGGCAGACGCGGCGGTGGCTGCTGGCCCTCGCCGTGCTGGCGCCCGTCGCCCTGGGCACCGCCGCCTGCGGCTTCCAGCCGCTGTACGGCGGTCGGGGTGCTGCGAACGTCAGCGCGAAGCTGCAGGAGGTCGACATCGGGATGATCTCCGACCAGTACGGCCAGAAGCTCCGCAACCTGCTGATCGATCGCTTCTACAAGGACGGCCGGCCGGCGCAATCGCAATACCGCTTGCTGACCAGCCTGACCGCGTCGGAGCAGAAGCTGGCCCTGCAGAAGGACGCCACGGCGGTCCGCGCGCAGCTGGTCGTCAGCGCGCCGTACCAGCTGGTGGACACCAACACCGGCAAAGTCGTCCTGTCGTCCAGCTCCCGCTCCTTCGTCAGCTACAACGTGCTGGAGCAGCAGTACGCCGGCCTCGTCACGGTTGAGAATGCCTACGACCGCGCGCTGCTGGAAATCTCCAACGACATCACCGCGCGCGTCGCGATGTACCTGAACCGGCCGCAGGAAGCGACGGCCGGTGATGCCAAGCCGTAACGGCGTGACCGCGCCGCGGGCTGGGGAGATCTCCCCATGAAGCTTCAACCGAAGGCCGTCGACGGCTTCCTGCGCAGCCCGGATCCCCGCATCCGGGCCGTGCTGTTCTATGGCCCCGACAACGGCCTCGTGCGCGACCGCGCGATGACCGTAGGGCGCACTGTCGTCCAGGACCTTTCCGATCCGTTCCGGGTGACGGAGATGCTGGGCCGCGCCGTCGCCGACGACCCGGCGCGTCTGGCCGACGAGGCCGCCGCCATCGCCTTCACCGGCGGGCGCCGGCTGATCCGCGTGCGCGAGGCGGAGGACAACACGACGTCCGCCTTCACGGCCTTCTTGGCCGACCTGCCGCCCGGCGACAGCCTCGTGGTGGTGGAGGGCGGCGACCTCGCCAGCCGGTCGAAACTGCGCACCCTGTTCGAGGGCGCGGACGCCGCTGTGGCCATCCCCTGCTATGTGGAGGAGGAGGCGTCGCTTGGCCGGGTGATCGCCGACATCCTGCACGGACACGGCCTGAGCGCCGATCCGGACGCGCTGACGTTCCTGGCCGGCAACCTCGTCGGCGACCGCATGGTCGCGCGCGGCGAGGTGGAGAAGCTGGCACTCTACATGGGCGGCGAGAAGCGCGTCCGGCTGGAGGACGCGCAGGCCTGCGTCGGAGACAGCGCGGCCCTGTCGCTGGACGAGCCGATTTGGGCGGCGGCGGAGGGAGACTTCCCGACGCTCGATCGTTCGCTGGCGCGCCTGTTCGCGGAAGGCATGGCGGCGGTGGCGATCCTGCGCACCGCGCAGCGGCATTTCCAGCGCCTGCAACTCGTTGCGGGCCAAGTCGCTGCCGGCAAGTCGCCGGACGCGGCCGTGGAGTCGCTGCGCCCGCCGGTGTTCTTCAAGATGAAGCCGCGGCTGGTCAACCAGGCGCGCCGCTGGTCGGCGCCGCTGGTGCGTCAGGCGCTGGAACGGCTGGTGGACGCCGAGGCCGACTGCAAGCGCACCAACATGCCGGACCAAACCATCTGCGCCCGCGTGCTCTTCCAGCTCGCCTCGCTAGCCCGGCGGTAGGGCGGGGCGTCAGTCGGCGAAGGCGCGGAACACGGCGACGCAGCCGACCAGGGCCACGTCGTGGCGCGGGAAGCGCGTCGCCAATTCCCGGTCGAGCGCCTCCACGGTGTCCTCCCGGTTCGAAAAGACACCTTTGGCGTTGTAGAGGTCCATCAAGCGCCGCGCCATCGGGCCGCGCGGCGCGGATCCCTGGACGATCGTCGCGCCGAACAGGACCGCCCTGCGGTTCAGCAGCGGGCGCAGGTGGTCGAACACCACGGCCTTGTCCGCCATGGCTCCCGGCAGGCAATGCAGCAGATACATCATCCCGACCGAGTCGAAGCCTGGATCGTCGAAGTGAATCGGTTCCAGCACGTTGCGGCGGTGGGTTTCCGGCCGGTAGCGCGCGACCCGCCGCGCCGCGAAGGCAAGGCTGTTCTCATTCAGGTCCATCAACGCCAGCCGTGGCTCCAGGTCCGGAAAGCGGCAGTGGTCCAGGTACCAGCCCGTGCCCACCCCGACGTCCAGGTGGTTGCTCGTCACGTTGGCGTCATAGAGGTCGAGCAGCCGCGCGGTCGGGCACTTCCAGAGGCGGTGGTTGGAAAAGCCGAGGACGAGCCCGTCATAGACCCATTTCAGGATCCAGCCTGTGTAGGCCGCCTGTCCGGCGCGGACCGCCTCGGCGTCGGGCACGCGCTACTCCCCGCCGCCGAGTCGGCGCAGAACGTCGTCCAGCTGGTCGAGCGTCTGGTAGTGGATGGTCAGCGTGCCGCCCTTGCCCTGAGGGACGATCGCGACCTTCAGGCCGATCCGGGCGGAGATTTCCTCCTCCAGATTGACCAAGTCGACATCCTTCAGCGTGGGGTCGGAGGCCGGGGAACCGCCGCCACCGTTCTTCTTCGGCTTGGGCGGGGCGTTGCCGCGCATCAGGTCTTCGGTCTGGCGGACGTTGAGGCCGCGCTTGACGACCTCGCGCGCGACCGAGACGGGGTCGGAGGCGGTGAGCAGGGCGCGGGCGTGGCCGGCGCTGAGCGCCCCGTCCTGCACCATGCCCTTGACCGGGTCGGGGAGGGCCAGCAGGCGCATCATGTTGGCGACATGGCTGCGGCTCTTGCCGACCGAGCGCGCCAAGTCTTCCTGCGTGTGCTGAAACTCCTCCATCAAGCGCCGGTAGCCTTCCGCCTCTTCCAACGGGGTCAGGTCCTGGCGCTGGATGTTTTCGATCAGCGCGATTTCCAGCGCTTCGCGGTCGGTCAGCTCGCGGACGACGACCGGCACCTCGTGCAAACCGGCGATCTGGGCGGCGCGCCAGCGGCGTTCGCCGGCGATCAGCTCGTAGGAGTTGGTCGAATCGGGGTCGCGGCGGACGAGCAGGGGCTGGAGGATGCCCTTGTCGCGGATCGACTCGACCAACCCTTGCAGCGCCTCGTCGTCGAAGTTCCGCCGCGGCTGATACTTGCCGGGGTGGATAAACTCGATCGGCACCTGCTTGGACTGGCGCACCTTGTCGATGGCCGAATAGTCGTCGGCCGCCTCGCCGAACAGGGCGGACAGGCCACGGCCCAGGCTGGCACGGCGGGCGGCGCCGCCTTCGGAACGTTTGGTCTCCTCCATCACGCGCTCAGCCTCTTCTCACGGCGCAGCACCTCGCCGGCCAAATGAATGTATGCCTGCGACCCGGGGCAGCGCATGTCGTAGATCAACACCGGCTTGCCGTGGGATGGCGCCTCCGACACTTTCACGTTCCGTGGGATCACGGTGTCGTAGACCTTCTCCCCGAAGAAGCCACGGACGTCGGCGGCGACCATGTCCGACAGGTTGTTGCGCTTGTCGAACATGGTGAGCACGACGCCATGGATGTCGAGGTCGGGGTTGAAGCTGCGCTTCACCCGCTCGATGGTGCGGACGAGGTGGCTGAGACCCTCCAGCGCGTAGAACTCGCACTGCAAGGGAACCATGACGGCGTGCGAGGCGACCAGCGCGTTCAGCGTCAGCAGGCCGAGCGCCGGCGGGCAGTCGATCAACACATAATCGTATTCCAAGGCGCTCTTGCCGACCGCGTCACGCAGGCGGAACTCGCGGTTGTCGGCGGCGACCAACTCGATCTCCGCGCCGGACAGGTCGACGGAGGAGGTGATGATCGACAGGTTCGGCACCGCCGACACCACCGCCGCATCCTCCAGCGCCATGCCGTCGAACAGCACGTCGTAGATGCCGAATCGACGGTCGGCACGCGGAATGCCGAGACCGGTGGAGGCGTTGCCCTGGGGGTCGAGGTCGATCACCAGCACCCGCTTGCCGATGGCGGCGAGCGCGGTGGCGAGGTTGATCGTCGTCGTCGTCTTGCCAACGCCACCCTTCTGGTTGGCGATGGCGATGACGCGGGCGGCGGGCAGGGCGGCGGGCATGGCAGCCTCTCGGGAAGCCTCGGAGCGGGGTAGTCGCGGGGTCGCGGGGTCAGACACGGTCGATGCCACTCACACGCAGGATGGTTCCGGTCGGATCGGTGCGGCTGTCGAAGCGCTCGGTGCGCATCTTCCAATATTTGGTGGTATCGGTCAATTCTTCCGCCACATTTTGGCCCTTCGGAAAGACCGCGATACCGCGATTTCCGATGAACGGGTGCGCCCAGGCCAGCAGATCGGACAGCGGGGCGAGGGCACGCGCGGTGACCACGTCGGCCTCCATGCCGGTGACGGCCTCGATCCGCTTGTTGTGGACGGTGACCTTTGCGTTCGACGCGCGGGCGGCTTCGCGCAGGAAGGCGCACTTGCGCGCGTCGCTCTCCACCAGATGCACCTCCGCCACTCCCATGATGGCGAGCACGAGGCCGGGGAAACCGGCGCCACTGCCGAGGTCGACAAGCACGCGGGCCGACTCCGGGATCAGCGGGAAGAGCTGGGCGGAGTCGAGGAAGTGCCGGCGCCACGCGTCGGGGAGGGTGGACGGGCCGACGAGGTTGATCTTCGGCTGCCACCTGCGCAAAGTCGCCTCGTAGGCGGCGAGGCGGTCAAATGTTTCACGTGAAACACCGGTTTCAGCCTGAAAGGCCACAGCGTCAAAGCCGCACATCAGACCGCCACCTTCACATCGCGCCGCTTCACGTGGCGGAGCAGGGCGACCAGCGCCGCCGGGGTCATGCCGGGGATGCGGGCTGCAGCGCCGAGTGTCGCCGGTCGCGCCTGCCGCAGCTTCTGCCGGATTTCGGCGGAGAGGCTGCCGATGGCGTCCGGATCCAGATCGTCGGGAAGCTCCAGCGCTTCGTCCTTGCGGAAGGCGCGGATGTCCGCTTCCTGTCGGTCGAGATAGCCCGCGTATTTGCCGTCGATTTCCAACTGCTCGGCGATGTCCGCGGGAATCTCCGTCAACTCCGGCCAGAGACGGACGAGGGTGGACAGATCAAGGTCCGGATAGCGCAGCAGGTCGGCCGCAGAGCGCCGCACGCCATCCTGGTTGACCGCGATGCCCTGGCGCTGAAGCTCAGCCGGGGTCGCCTGAAGAGTGCGCACCAAATCACGACCGGTGGACAAAGCCGCCGCTTTCGCCGTGAAGGCGTCCCGCCGCTCCGACCCCACGCAGCCGATGGCGAGCCCTTTGGGCGTCAGCCGCTGGTCGGCGTTGTCGGCGCGCAGCAGCAGGCGGTACTCGGCGCGCGAGGTGAACATGCGATAGGGCTCGTTGGTCCCGCGCGTGATCAGGTCGTCGATCAGGACGCCAATGTAGGCGTCGGCGCGATCGAGGACGAAACCCGCTGCGGAGCACCCGGCGACCATCGCAGCGTTGATCCCGGCCATAAGGCCCTGGGCCGCCGCTTCTTCATAGCCGGTCGTGCCGTTGATCTGGCCGGCGAAGAACAGCCGCGGGACGCGGCGGGTCTCCAGTGTCGGCTTCAGCTCGCGCGGGTCGACGTAGTCGTATTCGATTGCGTAGCCCGGGCGGATCATCGCCGCGCGCTCCAGCCCCGGCATGGTCTTCAGGAAGGCCAGCTGCACGTCGCGGGGCAGGGAGGTGGAGATGCCGTTCGGGTAGACCGTGTCGTCATCCAGCCCCTCCGGCTCCAGGAAGATCTGGTGCCGTTCCTTGTCGGCGAAGCGCACCACCTTGTCCTCGATGGACGGGCAATAGCGCGGGCCGGTGCTCAGGATCTGGCCGGAGTACATCGGCGCCCGGTGGAGGTTGCCGCGGATCAGCGCGTGCATCTCCGGCGTCGTCCATGTGATCGCGCAGTCGATCTGCGGCGTGTCGATCCGGTCGGTCAGGTACGAGAAGGGCGGAGGCGGCAGATCGCCGGGCTGCTTTTCCAGCGCATCCCAGTCGATGGTCTTGCCGTCGAGGCGCGGAGGCGTGCCGGTCTTCAGACGGCCGAGCGGGAAGCCGGCGCGGGCCAGCGTGTCCGACAGGCCGATGGAGGGTGCCTCGCCGACGCGCCCAGCCGGCGTGGTTTCCTCGCCGATGTGGATCAGGCCACGCAGGAAGGTGCCGGTGGTCAAAACCACCGCGCCCGCGGCGATGGTTTCCCCCGCGCCGGTCACCACGCCTGACACGCGCCCGTTCGCGTCGATCGTCAGATCTTCGGCGCCGCCAGCCTCGATGGCCAGGTTCTCCTGTTCCGCCAGGATCGCCTGCATAGCCTTCTTGTAGAGCTTGCGGTCGGCCTGGGCGCGCGGCCCGCGAACGGCGGGCCCTTTGCTGCGGTTCAGGATGCGGAACTGGATGCCGCCGCGGTCGATAGCCCGGGCCATGACACCGTCCAGCGCGTCGATCTCGCGCACGAGATGCCCCTTCGCCAACCCGCCGATGGCCGGGTTGCACGACATTTCGCCGATGGTCTCGACCTTGTGGGTGAGGAGCAGCGTGCGCGCACCCATGCGCGCCGCAGCGGCCGCAGCCTCGCATCCGGCGTGGCCACCGCCGACAACAATGACGTCGAACGTTCGCATGCGCCGCACTCTAGTGAGGAACGGCCCTCAAGCCAAGCGACAGTTTCCCAAAGAGCACGCTTGTTTCACGTGAAACACGGGTGCTTGTGCCGGCTCACTTGCCGATGCAAAAGTCCCGGAAGATCACGTCCAGCAAATCCTCCACATCCACCCGCCCAGTGATGCGCCCAAGCGCCCGGCTGGCCAAGCGGACATCCTCAGCCATCAACTCCGGAAGAGGAGCGTCCAGAGCGCGACGAAGGGCATCGCGGCATTCCTCCAGCGCCGAACGGTGCCGGGCGCGGGTCAGCGCCGGAACGCCGCTGCTGGCGAGCCGGTCCGCAGCAAAGGCCGTCAGGCGCTTCTCCAGATCCGCAAGACCGGCCCCGGTCCGGGCGGACACCGACAGGGCGCCTTGTCCCACAACGACGATGCCGCCATGATCACTCGCCAGGTCCGTCTTGTTCAGCACCACCACCGTGTCGCCATCGACCAACGCCACGGTGGCTGCATCGAGCGCCGGCAGGGCCGTCGCGTCGAACACCGCCACCTTCACGTCGGCGTGCGCCGCGCGGTCGCGGGCACGGCGGATGCCTTCCTCTTCCACTTCATCCGCCGCGGCTTCGCGCAGGCCGGCGGTGTCCGCCAGCACGACCGGATAGCCGCCCAGGTCCAGATGCACCTCAATCACGTCGCGGGTTGTGCCGGCGCGGGCCGAAACGATGGCCGCGTCCCGGCGGGCAAGCGCGTTCAGCAAGCTCGACTTACCGGCGTTCGGCGCGCCGACAATGGCGATGTGCAGCCCCTCGCGCAGACGCTCGCCACGGCCGTTGTCGTCCAAGTGCGTGTCGATCTCCGCCGCCAACGTCGCCAGAACCGGTCGGGCGGCGTCGGACACGCTGGAAGGCAAATCCTCGTCGGGAAAGTCGATGTCCGCCTCGATGTGGGCCAGCGACCGGGTCAGCCGCTCCCGCCAACCGTCGTAGAGCGTGCCGAGCGCGCCCTCCATCTGCCGCAGCGCCTGTCGGCGCTGGGCAGAGGTCTCGGCGTCCACCAGATCGGCGACGGCCTCCGCCTCGGTCAGGTCGAGCTTGCCGTTCTCGAAGGCGCGGCGTGTGAACTCGCCCGGCTCGGCGACGCGCAGGCCGGGCAGGGCGCCCAGCGCCTCCACCACCCCGGCGACCACGGCGCGCCCGCCGTGCAGGTGCAGCTCCACGACATCCTCGCCGGTGAAGCTGCGCGGGGCGGTGAAGTACAGGACCAGTGCGTCGTCCAGCACCTCGCCAGACTTTGGATCGCGCAGCTTCACGAGTTTGGCTTCACGCGGACGCGGCAGGGCTTTGCCGGTCAGTGCGGCCAGGGCGTCGCCGGACGCGAGGCCTGAAATGCGAACCACCGCCACACCGGCGCGGCCGGGGGCGGTGGCAAGGGCGAAAATCGTGTGGATCATCACAAATGGATCATTACAAAGAGGCTGGGGCGCTCAGCCGGCCTGTTCCGGCCGCAGCTCCCTCTGGTCGGTGTCGAGCATCAGACGTTCGACGCGGCCACCCTTCACCAGATGGGTGTTCAGGATCTCATCAACGTCGGCCGGGGAGTGGTAGGTGTACCAGACGCCTTCCGGGTAGATGACCATGGTCGGCCCCAGCTCGCAGCGGTCCAGGCAACCAGCGGCGTTGACCCGCACCTTGCCGTCCAGGCCCAGTTCCCGCGCACGGGCCTTCATATAGTCGCGGAGCTTTTCGGAACCGTGGGCGGCGCAGGAGCCGCGCTTGTGCCCATCGGGGCGTCGGTTGGTGCAGCAGAAGACGTGGGCTTCGAAATAGGGCTTCGGATCGGTCACTTGCGTCCATCCTGTCCCATGGCGGCGGCCATCTGGGACCAAAACATTTTCTGCAGCTGCTCCATGCCCTGGATGCCCGCCGGCAGCCAAGTCTTCATCATCGTCTCCGGGTCCATGGCGTGCAGGCTGGCCGTCATGCGGTCCTGGATTTCCTGCATCATGGCGTCCTGCATCGGCTTCACGTCGGGCAGGCCCAGGAAGTGACGCGCCTCGTCGGGTGTGCAATCGATGTCGATGGTGATCTTCATGGCCCCATTCCCTCGGAAAGCGCGTGGTACGCGGGAAATTAAGGGTTGAGCGCCGCTTCGGCTCATGCCCCACTATACAGATAGGGAGAACTGGTGCAACGGCACCGCCGCGCCAGTTTAATACGGAACGCTCCAGCAAACGGAAACGCCCACATGCCCGAGAATCAGCTCGGCCGGGAGACCAGCCCCTACCTGCTCCAGCACAAGGACAACCCCGTCCATTGGATGGCCTGGGGCTCGGATGCCTTCGAGCGGGCGAAGCGCGAGAACAAGCCCATCCTGCTGTCGGTTGGCTACGCCGCCTGCCACTGGTGCCACGTCATGGCGCACGAAAGCTTCGAGAATCCCGAGGTCGCCGCGGTGATGAACGACCTGTTCGTCAACATCAAGGTGGACCGGGAGGAGCGGCCGGACGTCGACCAGATTTATCAGTCGGCCCTCGCCCTCCTGGGGCAGCAGGGCGGCTGGCCGCTGACCATGTTCCTGACGCCGGAGGCGGAGCCCTTCTGGGGCGGCACCTACTTCCCGCCGACGTCCCGCTACGGCCGGCCCGGCTTCCCCGACGTGCTGCAGGGGGTGGCGGACACTTACCGCACAAAGCCGGAGAACGTGACGCGCAACGTCACGGCCCTGAAGGACGCGTTGGCCAAGCTGTCGGAGAACAAGGCCGCCGGCGCCATCGACATGGCGCTGATCGACCAGATCGCCGAGCGGCTGGCGCGGGAGGTGGACCCCTTCAACGGCGGCATCGGCAGCGCGCCGAAGTTTCCGCAGGTGCCGATCTTCGAGCTTCTGTGGCGCGCCTGGCAACGGACGGGGAAGGAGCCCTACCGCGCCGCCGTGCTGAACACGCTGGCCCACATGAGCCAGGGCGGCATCTACGACCATGTCGGCGGCGGCTTCGCCCGCTATTCGGTCGACGAGATGTGGCTGGTCCCGCATTTCGAGAAGATGCTCTACGACAACGCGGAGCTTCTCGACCTGCTGACGCTGGTCTGGCAGGAGGAGCGGGAGCCGCTGTTCGAGGACCGCATCCGCGAGACGGTCGGCTGGCTGCTGCGCGAGATGATCGCGGAGGGCGGGGCCTTCGCCGCGACGCTCGACGCCGACAGCGAGGGGGAGGAGGGCCTCTTCTACGTCTGGAACGAGGAGGAGATCGACCGGCTGCTCGACGGCCCGGACGCAGCACTCTTCAAGCGGATCTACAACGTCACGCCCCAAGGCAACTGGGAAGGCGCCACGATCCTGAACCGCCTGCACCGGATCGAGCGGCTGGACGACGAGACGGAGGCCAAGCTGGCGAGCCTGCGCGCCGTCCTGTTCCGGGAGCGCGCGACGCGGGTCCGGCCGGGCTGGGACGACAAGGTGTTGGCCGACTGGAACGGCCTGATGATCGCGGCACTGGCCCACGCCGGGATGGCGCTGGACGAGCCGGATTGGATCGCCGCTGCCCAGCGCGCCTTCGCCTTCGTGCGCGACCGCATGCAAGAGGGCGGTCGGTTGCGCCACAGCTGGCGGGCCGGACAGCTGAAGCACGCGGCGACGTTGGACGACTACGCCCACATGACGCGGGCCGCCCTGGCCCTGCACGAGGCCACCGGTGATCCGGCGACGCTGGAGCAGGCGCGGGCCTGGGTGGCGGCGCTCGATCGGCATTTCTGGGACGGGGGGGCGGGCGGCTACTTCTACACGGCCGACGACGCGACCGACCTGATCGTCCGAACCAAGTCGGCGCACGACAGCGCCATCCCCAGCGGCAACGGCACGATGCTGGCTGTGCTGGCGACGCTCTATCACCGCACGGGCGAGGACGCCTACCGCGAGCGCGCCGACGCGCTGGTCGCCGCCTTCTCCGGGGAGCTGGGCCGCAACTTCTTCCCGCTGCCCACCTTCCTGAACGCCGTGGAGCTGTTGCAGAACGCGGTGCAGGTGGTGATCGTCGGCGATCCGGACGGGGCGGACACGCGGGCGCTGCGCCGCGCGGTGCTCGACCAATCGCTGCCGAACCGCATCCTCAGCCTGGTTCAGCCGGGAACGGATCTGCCGGCCAGCCACCCGGCGCACGGCAAGGGCATGCAGGGCGGCGCGGCGACCGCCTACGTCTGCACCGGCATGACCTGCTCGCCGCCGGTGACCAAGCCCGACGCCTTGGCCGACGCCCTGGACCGGAGGTGAGACCATGGGACGCCTGACCATCGACAGCCCGCTCGGGCCGCTGACCCTGACCAGCGCCGATGGCGCCATTGTGGCCCTTGATTGGGGGGCCCTGGACTGGGGACGGCAGGGGGACGACGCGCCGGACCCGGTGCTGGAGGAGGCCGCCCGGCAGCTCGCCGACTATTTCGCGGGCAAGCGGACGGGCTTCGACCTGCCGCTGGCGCCACGTGGAACGGCCTTCCGCCAGAAGGTCTGGGCGGCAATGCTGGCCATCCCGCCCGGAACGGTGCTGACCTACGGCGACGTCGCCCGCATGCTGGACAGCGCGCCGCGCGCGGTCGGCGGAGCCTGCGGGGCGAACCCGATCCCGGTCATCATTCCCTGCCACCGCATCGTCGGCAGCGGCGGCGCGCCGGGCGGTTATTCCGGCTTCGGCGGGTTGGAGACCAAGGACTGGCTGCTCCGGCACGAAGGCTTCCGGGGGAAGGCCGGCAGGGCGGTGACAGGCACCGCGGCCGGCGATACGCTGACGCTTCAGCTTTTATAAGAAGGGGGGAGGGAGCCACCATGGTTCACGCGATCCGCATCCATGAATACGGCGGACCCGAGGCGCTGCGCTGGGACGAGGTCGAGGTGGGCGATCCTGGCCCCGGTCAGGTGCGGCTGCGCCAGACCGCCGTCGGGCTGAACTACATCGACACCTATCACCGCTCCGGCCTCTACAAGCTGCCGCAGCTTCCGGCCGTGATCGGCACCGAAGGCGCCGGCGTGGTGGAGGCCGTGGGGCCGGATGTCACGACGCTGAAGGTCGGCGACCGCGTCGCCTACGCGCCGCTGATCGGTGCCTATGCGGAATCGCGGCTCGCGCCCGCCGACCGGCTGGTTCCGCTGCCGAGCTGGATCGAGGACAAGCAGGCCGCCGCCATGATGCTCCAGGGCATGACGGCGCAGTTCCTGATCCGCTCGACCTACGCGGTGCAGCCGGGCGACACCATCCTGGTGCAGGCGGCGGCCGGCGGCGTCGGGCTGATCCTCTGCCAGTGGGCGAAGCATCTGGGCGCCACGGTCATCGGCACGGTCAGCAGCGACGAAAAGGCGGAGTTGGCCCGCGCCAACGGCTGTGACCATCCCATTGTCTACACCCGCGAGAATTTCGTGACCCGGGTGAAGGACATCACCGACGGGCAGGGCGTGCCGGTCGTCTACGACGGCGTCGGCAAGACGACCTTCATGGACAGCCTGGACTGCCTGCGCCCGCGCGGCTTCATGGTGCTGTTCGGCGCGGCGTCTGGCCCGGTGCCGCCGCTCGACCTGCAGCTTCTGGCCGCCAAGGGCTCGCTCTACGTCACGCGGCCGACGCTGTTCACCTACGTCGCCAAGCGCGAGGACCTGATGACGAGCGCGGCCGACCTGTTCGAGGTGGTGCACACCGGCGGGGTAAACATCAACGTCCGCCAGACCTTCTCGCTGCGCGACGCGGCGGAGGCCCACCGGGCGCTGGAGTCCCGCGGCACGACGGGGTCGACGGTGCTGTTGCCGTAAGGCGATTCAACCCTCTCCCGGCCCCGCCGGGAGAGGGGATTGACGTCACTCCGCAACCCACAGCGGGTTCTTCAACTTCCCCAGAAGCTCCGCGTGGGCCGACAGCTCCTCCTCGCTCGGGGCGTGGGGGCGGGGGGCGCGGTAGGGGCGGTCGATGCGGATGGAGGTCCCGCCGGTGCCCAGCGGGCCGGCGGATAGGGCGAGGCCCGCTTGGCGGCCACCCAGCAGCTCCAGATAGACCTCGGCCAGCAGCTGCGCGTCGAGCAGAGCGCCGTGGTAGGTGCGGCTGGAATTGTCGATGCCGAAGCGCTTGCAGAGCGCGTCCAGGGTGGCCGGGGCGCCGGGGAATTTCTGGCGCGCCATCATCAGCGTGTCGACGGCGCGGTCCCTGGGCATCACCGGGTAGCCGGCGATCTTCAGCTCCCAGTTCAGGAAGTTCATGTCGAAGGCCGCGTTGTGGATCACCAGCGGGGCGTCGCCGATGAACTCCACGAAGTCCGCCACCACGGCGTTGAACAGCGGCTTGTCCGCCAGGAACTCCCCGGTCAGGCCGTGCACCGCCACGGCGTCGGCCGGCACGTCGCGTTCCGGGTTGATGTAGCGGTGGAAGTTTCGGCCGGTCGCAACGTGGTTGACCAGCTCGACGCAGCCGATTTCGATCAGCCGGTGCCCTTCTTCAGGCTTGAAGCCCGTCGTTTCGGTATCGAGCACGATTTCACGCATGACTCACCTGTCCCGGCTGGTAACCCCGCGGTGGCCAGTGCCGGCCGCGGAGACGTTTCACGTCCGCAATGATCTTCCCCAGGGCCCGTCGGGTGCGAAGGCGGCCGTCGCCGGTGTTCACGACGTAATCGGCGCGCCGGCGCTTCTCCGCGTCGGGCGTCTGCCGCAGGAGAATAGCGGCGAACTTCTCCGGCGTCATGCCCGGCCGCGCGAGGACCCGCGCCTTCTGCACCAGGAAAGGGGCGGTGACCACCACGGTGCGGTCCACACGCCGCTCGCCGCCGGTTTCGAACAGCAGAGGGATGTCGAGCACCGCGACGCGGACGCCGCGCCGGGCCGCGCGAGCCAGGAAAACGCGCTGCGCCTCCCGCACGGCGGGGTGCAGGATGGCCTCCAGCCGCTTCAGCGCCTCCGCGTTGCCGAAGACCGCGGCGCCCAGCGCGCGGCGGTCGACCGCGCCGTCGCGGACCACGCCGGGGAAGGCGGCGTCGATGGCCGGTACGGCGGCGCCGTGCTTGGCCAGCAGCCCATGCACCACGGCGTCGCTGTCGCACACCGGCGCGCCCATGCGCTTCAGCATGCGCGCCGCCGTGCTCTTGCCCATGCCGATGGACCCCGTGAGGCCAAGTACGATCATGGCGCCTCAGCCCGCAAGCACGACGCGGCGCAGTTCCTCGGTCACCTCGGGTTCGGTGCCGAACCAGGCAGCGAAACCAGGGCGGGCCTGATGGAGCAGCATGCCGACGCCGTCCACCACGCGGTTGCCGCGGGTCTGCGCCGCCTCCAGCAGCGGGGTGATCAGGGGCGTGTAGACGATGTCGGTGACGACCGCCGAGGCTGGCAGGGCGCGCAGGTCCAGATCCAACGGCGGCTGGCCGGCCATGCCCTGGGTGGTGGTGTTGACGACCAGGGCCGCCCCCTCCAGCAGGGTTTCACGTGAAACCCAATCGGCGACTTCGATGGCGCCGCCAATATCTCCGGCGAGTTCCTCCGCCCGCGCCTTGGTCCGGTTGACCAGCCAGACCAGCGGCGCGCCCTCGTCCAGCAGCGAGGCGACGACCGCGCGCGCCGCCCCTCCGGCGCCGATCACCAACGCCGGCCCATCGGACGCCTTCCAGCCCGGCGCGCCACTCTTCAGGTTCTCGATGAAGCCGAAGCCGTCGGTGTTGCGGCCCTCCAGCGTCCCGTCCTCGCCGACCACGATGGTGTTCACCGCGCCCATGCGCTTGGCCGTGGCGTCCAGCCGGTCCACCGTGCGGTAGGCCGCCTCCTTGTGCGGGACGGTGACGTTGCAGCCGCGGAAGCCCAGCGCGGGCAGGGCGCGGATGGCCTGCTCCACGCAGTCGGGCGGAACGGCCAGCGGCACGTAGGCGCCGTCGATCCCGTAGCGCTCCAGCCAATGCCCGTGCAGCCGGGGGGAGCGCGAATGCCCGACCGGCCAACCCATGACGCCGGCCAGCCTGGCCTTGCCGCTGATCATCATTCCGCCCTCACTCCCCAATCACCCCATGCACGCGCAGGAACCCGAGCAGCGGCAGAAGCGGCAGCCCCAGGATCGTGAAGAAGTCGCCGTCGACGCGCTGGAACAGCTGCGCCCCCAGCCCTTCCAGCTGGTAGGCGCCGACGGAGTGCAGCACGCCGTCGCCGGTCTGGTCCAGATAGGACTCCAGGAAGGCGTCGCTGAAGGGGCGCATGGCCAGGCGGGCGCGGTCCACCTGGTGCCACAGCCGCTCCCCGTCGCGCACCACGACGGCGCAACTGACCAGCCGGTGCGTCTTGCCGCGCAGATCCTTCAGCTGCTCCCGCGCGGCGTCGCGCCCGGTCGGCTTGTCGAACCAGCGGCCGTCGCATTCCAGCATCTGGTCGGCGCCGATCACCAGCGCGCCCGGATGCTTGCGGGTCACGCGCTGCGCCTTCAGTTCGGCCAGCGTCTCCGCCACCTCGTCCACGCCGATGCCCTCGGTGCGGGCGGCGAGCTTGATTTCCTCCTCGTCCACCGCGGTGGGGGCCAGGGTGACGCGCACGCCGGCGCGCTCCAGCATCTCCGCGCGCGTCTTCGAGCCGGACGCCAGGACGACCGCCGGACCGCTCACGGCA
The DNA here is from genome assembly GCF_025961225.1 of Azospirillum canadense. Lineage (GTDB taxonomy): Bacteria > Pseudomonadota > Alphaproteobacteria > Azospirillales > Azospirillaceae > Azospirillum > Azospirillum canadense. The sequence continues at coordinate 113,843 of NZ_JAOQNG010000001.1, forward strand.
CACCGCCGGGCTTGCCGCCGCCGCCACCACCCGGAAGCACACCGCCCGGCAGACCGAGGCCGCCGGACTGGCGCCGGGCGAGCAGCATCATGATCTCCGCCGCGGTCTCCTCGATGGAGCGGCGGGACACGTCGATCACCGGCCAGCCGCGCCGGCTGAACATGCGCCGCGCGTCGGTCACCTCGTTGCGCACCACCTCCGGGTCGGCGTAGGTGGAGCTGTCGTTCTGGTTCAGCAGCTTCAGCCGGTTGCGCCGGATCTGGACGAGCCGGTCCGGGTCCTTGGTCAGGCCGACGATCAGCGGGCGGGTCAGCTTCTCGATCTCCGGCGGCAGGGGGCAGCCCGGCACGATCGGAATGTTCGCCGCCTTGATGCCGCGGTTGGCCAGATAGATGCAGGTCGGCGTCTTGGAGGTGCGCGACACGCCCATCAGGATGACGTCGGCCTCGTGCAGGTCCCAGTTCGACTGGCCGTCGTCGTGGGCCAGCGCGAAATCCATGGCGTCCATGCGGCCGAAATACTCGGCGTCCAGCGCGTGCTGGCGGCCGGGCTGGCGCTGCGATTCCACGCCCAGGAAGGCGGCCAGCGCGTTGATCAGCGGATCCAGCACCGGGATGCAGGGCACCTGCACCTCACGGCAGAAGTCCTGGAGCCGGCGGCGCAGCGTCTCGTCCACCAGCGTGAACATGACGAGGCCGGGATGCTCCTGGATGCCTTCCAGCACCATGTCGAGCTGCCGGTCGGTGCGCACGAGGTTCCAGAAATGCTCGACCGGACGCACGTCGTCGAACTGGATGACGCAGGCGCGGGCCACGCTGTTGATCGTCTCGCCCGTCGCGTCGGACACAAGATGCAGATGGAACTGTCTCATCCGTCCCCAAAGTGTTGTGGAGAACCCGATCCAAACCTGTGGATATCGGGGATCCCCGGATTCTATCCCCCAGGGCGGGACTCACCGCCCCCGCTGGAGCCCCCTTCGGGATGATTCCGCCGCCCTCTTCGGAAGATGGGAACAACCGGCCGCGCGGACCATGTTATCCACGGGATTCCCAGGCTTCGTGATATAGCATTTCCGCCGTTTCCGGCGAAAGCGTCCGGAGTCGTCCACAGAAGGCCGAATCGGTCCCCAGGAATCGAGTCCGCCTGTGGATGAATCCGGGCAAAGCGGGGATTCCCGCTATCCACAGGCTCCCACTACCCCATCTTCCTTTCTCATCTTAAAAAGAATACTGAGTAGGGGAGATAAGCCCGGGCGCTGGGATTCCGGGGAAAACTCCATCTGTAGGGAACGATCCGCCGTGTCCGAAATTCTGAAGCCGATGCTCGCCGCGCTCGCCGGCGAGGTGCGTTCGCGCCCGCCCTTCTGGCTGATGCGCCAGGCCGGGCGGTACCTGCCGGAATACCGCGCCCTGCGGGCCAAGGCGGGCAGCTTCCTGGACATGTGCTACAACCCGGACCACGCGGTGGAGGTGACGCTCCAGCCGCTGCGCCGCTACGACATGGACGCGGCGATTCTGTTCTCCGACATCCTGGTGGTGCCGCACGCGCTGGGGCAGCCGCTGGCCTTCCAGGAAGGCGAGGGGCCGAAGCTGGACCCTGTGAGAAACGTGGAAGACCTGAAGCGCCTGTCCCGCGACCGCTTCCACGAGCGGCTGGAGCCGGTCTACGAGACGTTGCGCCGGCTCTCCAGCGCGATTCCGGAACACACCACGTTGATCGGCTTCGCGGGCGCGCCCTGGACCATCGCCTGCTACATGGTGGAAGGGGCAGGGTCCAAGGAATACGCGTATGTGAAGCGCTGGGCCTACAGCGACCCCGCCGGATTCGGCATGCTGATGGATCTGCTGGTCGAGACGACCGCCGATTACCTCTGCACCCAGATCGAGGCGGGGGCGGAGGTTGTGCAACTGTTCGACAGCTGGGCGGGCGTCCTGCCGGCCGGGGAGTTCCGCCGCTGGGTCATCGAGCCGACGCGGCGGATTGTCGCACTGGTGAAGGCGCGCCACCCCGGAATCCCGGTCATCGGTTTCCCGCGCGGTGCGGGCCTCTGCTATGAGGACTACGTGTCCGGGGCTGGGGTGACCGCGGTCGGGCTCGACACCACCGTCCCGCCTCTCTGGGCGGCCCGCAACCTGCAATCCCGCGTGCCGGTGCAGGGCAACCTGGATCCGATCATGCTCGCCGTCGGTGGCGAGGCGCTGCGCACGGCGGCTACGGACATCCTGGAGACGCTGTCCGGCCGGCCCTTCGTCTTCAACCTGGGCCACGGCGTCATCCAGACGACCCCGCCGGAGCATGTGGCGGAGCTGGCACGGCTGATCAAGGAATGGCCGAACCGCGGATAGATTCCGCAGCTGGGGGGCTGGACATGGGCGCGGCCGCGCTCCAGTTTACGGCACCATGTCCGCCCCACCATCCGGTTCCCGATCGATGCAGCGCGTAGCCGTCGTCCTGTTCAACCTCGGCGGGCCCGACAGCCCGGAGGCCGTGCGGCCGTTCCTGTTCAACCTGTTCGCCGACCCGGCGATCATCCGCATCCCGAATCCGTTCCGCACGATTCTCGCCAGCTTCATCTCGGGCCGGCGCGCCAAGGCGGCCAAGGCGATCTACGCCGAACTCGGCGGCAAGTCGCCGCTGCTGGAGAACACCGAGGCGCAGGCCGCGGCGCTGGAATCGGTTCTGAAGGGGCAGGGGATGGAGGCCAAGGTCTTCATCGCCATGCGCTACTGGAACCCGATGAGCGCCGAGACGGCGGCCCGGGTGAAGGAGTATGCGCCGGATCTGGTCGTGCTGCTGCCGCTCTACCCGCAATTCTCCACCACCACCACGGGCTCCAGCGACCGCGTCTGGCGGGAGGCGGCGAAGACGGTGGGGCTGACCGCGCCGACGCGGCTGCTCTGCTGCTACCCGACCCAGGCGGGCTTCATCGACGCGTCGGCCGCGGTGATCCGGCTGCTGTACGAGCAGGCCGGCAAGCACGGCAAGCCGCGCGTGCTGTTCTCCGCCCACGGGCTGCCGAAGAAGGTCGTGGCCGGCGGCGACCCCTACCAGTGGCAGTGCGAGCGCACGGCGGAATCCATTGTCGCCGCGCTGGGCATCGACGACCTGGACTGGGTCAACTGCTACCAGAGCCGGGTTGGCCCGCTGGAATGGATCGGCCCCTCGACCGACGCGGAGATCCGCCGCGCCGGCCAGGACGGCGTGCCGATCCTGGTGGCGCCCATCGCCTTCGTGTCGGAGCATTCCGAGACGCTGGTGGAGATCGAGATCGAATACCGCCACCTTGCCAAGGAGGTCGGCGTGCCCTGGTTCGGCCGCGTGCCGACGGTAGGGGTGGAGCCGGCCTTCATCGAAGGGCTGGCCCGGCTGGTCCGCCTGTCGGTCGGAAACAAGGCGCCCATCTGCGCCCAGAACGGCGGCAAGGTCTGCCCGGACGGCTTCTCCGGCTGCCCGCAGCAGGCCCGCGCGTAAATCCACGGAGAAGGGCCAAGAAATAGAGAAGGGGACTTCGGTGCTGTACGACTGGATCAAGGCGCTGCACGTCATCAGCATCATCGCCTGGATGGCCGGGATGCTCTACCTGCCGCGCCTCTTCGTCTACCACTGCGAGACGGCGCCGGGCTCCGACTCCTCGGAGCGGTTCAAGGTGATGGAACGCCGCCTGATGCGCGCCATCATGAACCCGGCGATGATCGCCGCCTTCGTCTTCGGCATCACGCTGATCGCACTGAATCCGGGCTGGATGAGCCAGGGATGGCTGCACGCCAAGATCCTGTTCGTGCTGGGCCTCGCCGCCGTGCACGGCATGATGTCGCGCTGGCGCAAGGACTTCGAGGCCGACCGCAACACGCACCCCCAGCGCTTCTTCCGCATCATGAACGAGGTGCCGACCCTGCTGATGATCGGCATCGTCATCCTCGTCGTGGTGAAGCCGTTCTGACGCTCCTTTGCCCTTCTCCCCTCCGGGGCTCGCCGCCGACCGCGAAGCGGGATGAGCGCCAAAGGCGATCATAGGCGGCGAGTGGTTGGGATGAGGGGGCGGCCGAAGGCCGGAAACGCCGCCTCATTGCAGCGCTTGGACGCCCTACAGGCGCCCCCTCACCCTCTCACCAGGGGGGAGAGGGGATTCGGAGCGCCGGAATCGCCGCGTCAGGGCCTTTTCCGCCTCAACCACCAGGAACACGGCCACGGCTGCCGCGGCCATCCAGGCCCAGTCGGCAGCACCCGCCGGCGCGGTGCCGAACAGCCGCTGCAGGGGCGGGGCGTAGGTGAAGGCCAGCTGCAGGGCTAGCATCAGCGCTATGGAAATCCACACCGGCCGGCTGCCGAACAGTCCCGCCCGGTTCAGCACCGACCCGGAAATCGACCGCGCGTTGAACAGGAAGGCGATCTCGCCCAGCACCAGCGCGTTCACCGCCATGGTGCTGGCGACCTCCGGCGGGTCGCCATGGCCCTCGTGGAGGCGGAAGAAGCCGAAGCTGGCGGCCACCAGCAGGGCCATCACCAGCACCATCCGCGCGATCAGGACGGGCGGCAGGATGGGCTCCGCCGGCGGGCGGGGTGGGCGGTCCATCACGCCGGGCTCCGGCGGTTCGAAGGCCAGCGCCAAGCCAAGCGTCACCGCGGTGACCATGTTGACCCACAGGATCTGCACCGGCGTGATCGGCAGCGTGTAGCCGCTCAGCACCGCCACCATGATCACCAGCGCCTGGGCGCCGTTGGTCGGCAGCAGGAACAGGATCGTCTTGCGCAGATTGTCGTAGATGGTGCGGCCTTCCTCCACCGCGCGGGCGATGGAGGCGAAGTTGTCGTCGGCCAGCACCATGGCGGCGGCCTCCTTCGCGGCCTCCGTCCCCTTGTGGCCCATGGCGATGCCGATGTCGGCGCGCTTCAGCGCGGGCGCGTCGTTGACCCCGTCGCCGGTCATGGCGACGGTCTGCCTGGCCGCCTGGAGCGCCTGGACAAGCCGCAGCTTGTGCTCCGGCGCCGTCCTGGCGAAGACGTCGCGGTCGCGGGCCACGGCGCCCAGGGCCTCGTCGTCGAGCCCGTCCAGCTCCGCCCCGGTCACCGCCGGGCCGGACAGGCCGAAGCGGCGCCCGATGGCCTGCGCGGTGCCGGCGTGGTCGCCGGTGATCATCTTCACCCGAATGCCCGCGGCCTGGCAGCGCCGGACGGCGGCGATGGCCTCCTCCCGCGGCGGGTCAATCAGCCCGCACAGGCCAAGCAGCGTCAGCCCACCATCCAGCTCCTCCACGGACAGGCCGCCGGTCACCGACGGATCGGTTTGAACCGCCAGCGCCAGCACCCGCTGCCCCTCGGCCGCCAGCGCATCCACCCGTGCCAGCCACGCCGCCGCGTCGAGCGCTTCCGGCCCGCCCGGTCCGAGAACGCGGTCGCACAGGGCGAGCAGCCGCTCCGGCGCGCCCTTGACGTACAGCACCCACCCGCCGGACGTACGGTGCAGGGTCGCCATGAACTTGTGCTCGGACTCGAAGGGGATGACGTCGACGCGCGGGTGTGCTGCGGCCTCCGCCGCCGGGTCGAGCCCCGCTTTGCGGGCGAGCGCCAGCAGGGCGCCGTCGGTCGGGTCGCCGGATACGGTCCAGTCGCCGGATTCGTCCCGGTGCAGGGCCGCGTCGTTGCACAGTAGGGCGGCGCGGGCGAGGTCCGCCAGGACCGGTTCCCCGAACGGCTCCACCGCCTCCGCTCCCCGCCGGAAATCCCCCTCCGGCCGGTAGCCGTCGCCGGTCACCGCGTAATCCGCCGCCGCGGTGACGACCGTCTGCACGGTCAGCTCGTTGCGGGTCAGCGTGCCGGTCTTGTCGGAGCAGATCACTCCGACCGAGCCCAGCGTCTCCACAGCCGGCAAACGGCGGATGATGGCGTTGCGTCGGGCCAAGCGGGTGACGCCGATGGCCAGCGCGATGGTCATCACCGCCGGCAGCCCCTCCGGAATCGCGGCGACGGCCAGCCCGACCGCGGCCATGACCATCTCCGCCCAGGGCTCGCCCCGCAGCAGCGTGCCGTACAGGAAGGTCAGCGCGGTCAGCACCAGGATGCCGGCGGTCAGCCAGCGGCCGAACACGGCCATCCGTGCGAGCAGCGGCGTGGTCAGCGTCTCCACGCCCGCCAGAAGCCGGCCAATGCGCCCCAGCTCCGTCGCGTCCCCGGTGGCCACTACCACGCCGACGGCCTGCCCCTGGGCCACCAGAGTGGCCGAATAGGCCATGCCGGTGCGCTCGGCCAGCGGGGTGGCGGGGTCCACCGCGTCGGTGTTCTTGGCGACGGGCACGGACTCCCCGGTCAGCGCCGCTTCCTGGACGCGCAGCCCCCTGGCGTGGATCAGCCGCAGGTCGGCCGGCACCCGGTCGCCGGAGCTGAGCGCCACCCGGTCGCCGGGGACCAGCTCGTCGGCCGGGACGGTGATCCGCCGGCCGCCGCGCAGCACGATGGCCTGCGGCGACAGCATGCCGCGGATCGCGTCCAGCGCCTGCTCGGCCTTGCCCTCCTGCACGGCGCCGATCAGCGCGTTGATCAGCACCACGCCGGCGATCACCGCGGCATCGACCAGTTCCCCCAGCGCCAGCGTCACCAGGCCGGAGGCGATCAGCACGTAGATCAGGATATTGTCGAACTGCGCGGCGAAACGCCGCAGGGCGGAACGCCGGGGCGGCGGGGTCAGCCGGTTCGGCCCGACACGCTCCAGCCGCGCCCGCGCCTCCGCCGCCGACAGGCCGCCCTCCGGGCTGCCCAGGGCGGCCAGCGTGTCGGCCGCGGGCTGCGCGTGCCAGGGCAGGGGGACGATGGAGGTGGGCTGGGGTGGCGCGGCCGGGGCGTGGCGGTCCATGATGGTCGCTCCCTCACTCCATCGGTGTCCGGATCCTTGCAACCGTGTACGTTGGAACCGGTGGGGCCGTACCTCAGGGGTTGCGGCAAAATGACCCGGCGGAATCCCCTTCCGGAACCGCCTATTCGTGATTCCTGCACGGTTTCGCTTTCGTTTGACTTGCAGACGGCGATCCGCTAACCATTTCAATCACCACGGGGCGGCAAGCCTCGCGGGTACCCACGCCCACATCCGCCGTTCCGTCCCTCCCCAACGAACTGGGCGCGACGACCGAAGGCCCTTTGCGCCGCCTTCAGCGCCGTCCGACGCCCAACCGACGCACCCTGCGCCGGCCCGGGACTCATGGCACTCCCCCGCATGACGACGATTCCCTAAGGCACCACCCATGCATCTCCAAGAGCTGAAGTGCAAGAGCCCCGCCGAACTTCTGGCGTTCGCGGAGGAGCTGCAGATCGAGAACGCCAGCACGCTCCGCAAGCAGGACATGATGTTCGCCATCCTGAAGCAGCTGGCGGAAAACGACGTTCCGATCTTCGGCGACGGCGTGCTTGAGGTTCTTCAGGACGGTTTCGGGTTCCTGCGCTCGCCCGAGGCCAACTATCTGCCCGGTCCCGACGACATCTACGTCAGCCCCAGTCAGGTGCGCCGCTTCAGCCTGCGCACCGGCGACACGGTGGAAGGACAGATCCGCTCGCCCAAGGACGGCGAACGCTACTTTGCCCTCCTCAAGGTCAACACCATCAACTTCGATGCGCCGGACAAGGTCCGCCACCGCATCAACTTCGACAACCTGACCCCGCTCTACCCGGAAGAGCGGTTGCGCATGGAAGTCGACGATCCGACCAAGAAGAACTACACCGGCCGCATCATCGACTTGGTGGCGCCGCTCGGCAAAGGGCAGCGTGGGCTGATCGTCGCCCCGCCGCGTACCGGCAAGACGGTGATGCTGCAGAACATCGCCCATTCCATCGCCACCAACCATCCCGAAGCCTACCTCATCGTGCTGCTGATCGACGAGCGGCCGGAAGAGGTGACCGACATGGCCCGGTCGGTGCGCGGCGAGGTCATCAGCTCCACCTTCGACGAGCCGGCGACCCGCCACGTCCAGGTCGCCGAGATGGTGATCGAGAAGGCCAAGCGCCTGGTCGAGCACAAGCGCGACGTCGTCATCCTGCTGGACAGCATCACGCGCCTGGCGCGCGCCTACAACACGGTGGTGCCGTCGTCGGGCAAGGTGCTGACCGGCGGCGTGGACGCCAACGCGCTGCAGCGGCCGAAGCGCTTCTTCGGCGCGGCCCGCAACATCGAGGAGGGCGGCTCGCTGACCATCATCGCGACCGCGCTGATCGACACCGGCAGCCGCATGGACGAGGTGATCTTCGAAGAGTTCAAGGGCACCGGCAACTCCGAGATCGTGCTGGACCGCAAGCTCTCCGACAAGCGCACCTTCCCGGCCATCGACATCTCCAAGTCTGGCACCCGCAAGGAGGAACTGCTGGTCGACAAGGGCACCATCTCGAAGATGTGGATCCTGCGCCGCATTCTGATGCCGATGGGCGTGACCGACGCCGTCGACTTCCTGGTCGACAAGCTGAAGCACACCAAGTCGAACTCGGAATTCTTCGAGAGCATGAACCAGTAGGGTCTGGTGTCCCGCTTGCGGGCGCTGACGGCGTCAGGCGGCCTTTGGCCGCCGAGAGCCCCGAGAGAGGGGTAGGACAGGACACAAAAAAGGCGGGAGGCCCGAAAGCCTCCCGCCTTTTTCTTTGGTCTTAGTGACCCTTACGCTTCGGCCGACGGCTGCGGGCCGGTCTGGCGGCGGTACAGGTCCACGAAGTCGATCGGGTTGATCATCAGCGGCGGGAAGCCGCCGTCCTGGGTGCAGGCGGCCACGATGGCGCGGGCGAACGGGAACAGCATGCGCGGGCCCTCGATCAGGAGAACGGCGCGGTGATGCTCCTGCGGCAGGCCCGGCAGCTGGAACAGGCCGCCGTAGGCGACCTCCACCAGGAAAGCGACGCCGTCGCCCTGCTTGGCCTCGCAGTGCAGCTTCAGGACGACCTCGTAGACGTCCTCGCCCATCGGCTGGGCCTGGACGTCCACGCCGATGTTGACCTGCGGCTGCGGCTGGCCGGGCAGAAGGCTCTGCGGCGCGTTGGGGTTCTCGAAGGACAGGTCCTTCACATACTGCGCGAGCACGTGCATCGGCAGCGAGCTGGCGGCTTCCTGCTGGTCTTGGCCGTTGGTCTGCTGATCGGACATCAAACAACTCCTGGCCGCGGGGCGGCGTGACGGTGGTCGGTGTTCAAGACCCGCTGGCTACCACGGATCCGCCGCACCGACAATGGAAAGCCGGGGGGAAAGCCGGGGGGAAAGAGCCGGTGCGGAGGGAAAGCTCCACCCGCATCACGGGCGGAACTTGGAGTCCGGCGGGGCCCAGCGCGACTCCCCGGCTCCGGACCCGATCCGCGGCTCGTCGCCGGCCTTCTCCTCCTCCGGCGTCACGTCGTGGTAGTCGGCGTCGATAACACCCGGCTGGGGCCGGTTGAAGGGATCCGGGCCGGGGCCGCCCGGACCGTTGGTCCAGCTGCGGCCCCCCATCTGGCCGTGCACACGGAAGGACGTGCTGCCCTTCATACGGTCGAACAGCCAGCGGCCCAGCGCGTTGCGCAACGGCCGCACGAACAGCAGAAGCCCGACGATGTCGGTCAGGAATCCTGGGATGATCAGCAGGATGCCGGCGGCCACGACGCAGAAGCCCTCGAACACCGCGCCCATCGGCACCTCGCCGCGTTCCGCGGCCTCCTGGGCGCGCTTCAGCACGGACAGCCCCTGCCAGCGAATCAGGACCGATCCCAGGATCGCGGACAGGATCACCAGCCCGACCGTGGGGCCGGAACCGATCCAGTCGCCGACCTCGATGAAGACGGCGATCTCCGCAATCGGCAGGAGAAGCAACAAAAGCAACGGATTCATGGTGTCCTTGCTCTTTCAACCTCAAGGGCCTATCTAGGCTTGGGTAAGCCGCAAGGCGTCGGGGGACGGAGGGCATGGCCGGTACGGATAGGCCGGTCCGGTGTACGGTCAGGGTACACTTAATGCGCACCCGACGGCGGATCCAGTAGGGGATCGCGGCCCTGACCAGCATTTGTACGCCGGCCCTCGGGCACACCGCCCCGGGGGCGCCGGCCTCCAGTCACCCGGAAGGATGGACGATGGGAGATGGGTTTGTGTTCGTCGAAATCCTGATCTTCGCGATGATCGCGGCGTTCCTCGTGTACCGCTTGCGCAGCGTGCTCGGCCGCCGCACCGGCGAGGAACGGCAACGGCCAAACCCCTTCACGTCCCGTCCGGATGCGCCCCGCGCCGGCGCGCCGGACAACGTCGTCCCGATGCCCGGCCGCGACCGCCCGGCCCAAGCCGCGTCCGCTCCCGTTTCGCCGGCCCAATCTCATGACGAGCCGGTGTCGCTGCACGCCGCGCTGGCGCAGATCGCCGCCGCTGACCCGTCCTTCGACGAGAAGCATTTCCTCCAGGGCGCCTGCGGTGCCTTCGAGATGATCGTGGAGGCCTTCGCCAAGGGGGACACCGCCACGCTGCGCCCGCTGCTGGCCGACGACGTCTACGACAACTTCGCCCGCGCCGTCCGCGAGCGCCAAGCCGCCGGGGAGACGCTGGAGACGCGCATCGAGCGCATCGCCGACGCCGACGTGGTGGAGGCCCGTATGGACGGCCGCACCGCGCTGGTCACCGTGAAGTTCGTGTCGGAGCAGATGAATGTCGTGCGCGACCGCAACGGTGCCGTGGTTGACGGCGACCCGAACGCCGTGGTCGAGGCGGTGGACGTCTGGACATTCGCCCGCAACACCCGCGCCAGCAACCCGAACTGGTCGCTGGTCGAGACGCGCACCACGCACTGATTACGACCCGCACTGATCACGACGTCTTGATGATCCCGACATTTCTGATCCGTTTCAGCGCCGCGGCAGCCCTTGCCGCGGCGTTTTTCGTGGCGTCCTGCGAGCGGAAGGAGGAGGCGAAGGCCCCGCTGCCGCCCGACAAGCTGGTCCTGAAGCCTGTGGCCTTCACCGACCTGCCGGGCTGGACCGCCGACCGCGTGGCCGACGCCGTGCCGGCCTTTCGCCGCTCCTGCGCCAAGCTGGCGGCGCTGCCGGCGGACCGGCCGGTCGGGCCTGACGGGGTGGGGGGCCGGGGTGGCGACTGGCAGGCCCCCTGCGCGGCGCTGGCGGCGCAAATCCCCGGCGACGACGGGGCAACCCGCGCCTTCTTCGAACAGTGGTTCACCCCCTACGCCGCGGCCAACAACGACACCCGGCGCGGCCTCTTCACCGGCTATTACGAGGTGGAACTGGCCGGCAGCCGGACGCCCGACCCAGCCTTTCCGGTTCCGCTCTACAAACGGCCGAGCGATCTCATCCTGGTGGACCTCGGCGACTTTGCCGACCGTTGGAAGGGGGAACGCACGGCCGGCCGGGTTATCGACGGGCGCCTGAAGCCCTTCGAGGACCGCGCCGCCATCGAGGCTGGGGCGCTGCGCAACAAGGGGCTGGAGCTGCTGTGGCTGCAGGACCCGATCGCCGCCTTCTTCCTGCACATCCAGGGATCCGGCCGCGTGCGCTTCCCCGACGGGACGGAGACGCGCGTCGGCTACGCCGCGCAGAACGGCCACAAGTACGTCGCCATCGGCAAGGAGTTGATCGACCGCGGCGAAATCCCGCGGGAGCAGGTGTCGCTCCAGTCCATCCGTGCCTGGCTGAAGGCCCACCCGGACAAGGCGCCCGACCTGATGAACAGCAATCCCTCCTACGTCTTCTTCCAGGAGCTGAAGGGGGAGGGGCCGAACGGCGCGCAGAACGTGGCGCTGACCCCTGGCCGCAGCCTGGCCGTGGACTCCAAGTTCCTGCCCTACGGCGTGCCGGTCTGGCTCGACGCCGAGGATCCGCTCGATCCACAGGCGCGGCTACGCCGCCTGCTGGTCGCCCAGGACACCGGCGGCGCCATCCGCGGCCCGGTCCGCGGCGACGTCTTCTGGGGCCACGGCGAGGAGGCGGAGAAGCGCGCCGGCGTGATGAAGAGCGCGGGGGAATACTACATCCTGCTGCCTAAGACGGTCGCCGCGCCGGGTTCGTAGAGGGTCTTTTTCGGCGAGCGAAGTGGTCGTGTTGGGCCCCCACCCTGACCCTCCCCAACTTCGCGGGGGAGGGGATTTCTCCTCCCCCCGTCGAAGATGGGGGGAGGTCGGGAGGGGGGCCCAGCGCAACCACGTCTCGCAAACAGCAAGGGCGCCGGGGTTTCCCCTCGGCGCCCTTCATGTTTCACGTGGATCACCCGGCTCAGGCCGGGTTCAGCATCCGGCCGAGGTGGCGTCCGGCGAAGACGTGGATGTGGAGGTGCGGGACCTCCTGGTTCGCGTCGGGGCCGCAGTTGGACAGGATGCGGTAGCCGGGCTCGGCGGCGCCGGCCTGGCGCGCGACCTCGCCGACGGCGCGGAACAGGCCGGCGATCTCCGCCTCGGTCGCGCGGGCGGTGAAGTCGTCCATGTCCACATAGGCCCCCTTGGGGATCACCAGGATGTGGGTCGGGGCCAGCGGGTTGATGTCGTGGAAGGCGAGCGCGTGCTCCGTCTCCATGACCTTCTTGCAGGGGATTTCGCCGCGCAGGATGCGGGCGAAGACGTTGTTGCTGTCGTAGGTTCGGGCCATCGGTCTCTCTCCCTTATGCCTTGCGCGCCTTTTTCTCGGCAATGCCGCTGGTGCCCTCGCGCTGGGCCAGCTTTTCCCATACCTCGGCCGGTTCCAGCCCGGCGTCGGCCCACAGCACCATCAGGTGGTAGAGCAGATCGGCGGATTCCGAGGCGAGCGCCGCCTTGTCGCCGCGCACCGCCTCCAGGATGGCCTCCACCGCCTCCTCGCCAACCTTTTGGGCGATCTTGGAGGTGCCGCGGCTGAACAGCTTGGCGGTGTAGGAGGTCTCCGGGTCGGCGCCCTTGCGCGCCTGGACGGTGGCGAACAGGCGGTCCAGAACCTCCGCGTTCACCGCCTTGGACTTCTTGTCGTCACCCATGGGCCACCTCAGGCGCGCGGGCGGGGCGCACCGGGATGCCGGCGTCGGCCAGCGCGGCCTTGGCTTGCCCGATGGTGTAGGTGCCGAAATGGAAGATGGAGGCCGCCAGCACCGCCGTGGCGTGGCCCTCGCGGATGCCCTCCACCAGATGGTCCAGCGTGCCGACGCCGCCCGAGGCGATGACGGGGATGCGCAGGCCGTCGGCCACCTTGCGGGTCAGCGCCAGGTCGAAGCCGCTCTTGGTGCCGTCGCGGTCCATGGAGGTCAGCAGGATCTCGCCGGCCCCGTAGGACTCCATGCGCTTGGCCCACTCCACGGCGTCGATGCCCGTGGCCTTGCGGCCGCCGTGGGTGAAGATCTCCCAGCGGCCGGGCTCCACCTGCTTGGCGTCGATGGCGACGACGATGCACTGGGCGCCGAACTTCTCCGCCGCCTCCTGCACGAACTCCGGCCGGTGGATGGCCGCGGTGTTGATCGACACCTTGTCGGCGCCGGCCAGCAGCAGCTTGCGGATGTCCTCCACCGCGCGGACACCGCCGCCGACGGTCAGCGGCATGAAGACCTGCTCCGCCGTGCGGCGCACGACGTCGTAGATGGTGTCGCGGTTCTCGTGGCTGGCGGTGATGTCCAGGAAGGTCAGCTCGTCCGCGCCTTCCCGGTCATAGACGCGGGCTTGCTCGACGGGATCGCCGGCGTCCACCAGATCGACGAAGTTGACCCCCTTCACCACCCGGCCGTCCTTGACGTCCAGGCAGGGGATGACGCGCATCTTCAGCATCAGTCGGCATCCCCGGAGACGGTGTTGGAGGACAGCAGCTCCAGCGCTTCCTTCGGCTCGATCCGGCCGTCGTACAGCGCGCGGCCGCAGATGACGCCCTGGATGCCCGTGTGCTCTTCCCGCTTCAGCGCGACCAGGTCGTCGATGGACGACACGCCGCCCGACGCGATCACCGGCGTGGTCAGGTGGAAGGCGAGGTCGGAGGTCGCCTCCACGTTCACGCCGCCCATGGCGCCGTCGCGGTTGATGTCGGTGTAGATGATGGCGGCCACGCCGCTGTCCTCGAACTTCAGCGCCAGATCCAGCGCCCGGATGGTCGAGGTCTCGGCCCAGCCGGCGACGGCCACGAAGCCCTCGCGCGCGTCGATGCCGACGGCGACCTTGCCCGGGAACTCCCGGCAGGCCTCCTTGACCAGCTCCGGCTCGCGCAGCGCCACGGTGCCCAGGATGACGCGGCTGATGCCCTTCTCCAGCCACATGCCGATGGTCTTCAGGTCGCGGATGCCGCCGCCCAGCTGCACCGGGATGTCGACGGCGCCGAGGATGCCCTCCACGGCCCCCCCGTTGACCGGCTTGCCCTCGAAGGCGCCGTTCAGGTCGACCAGGTGGAGCCACTCGAAGCCCTGGCTTTGGAACAGGCGGGCCTGCTCGGCCGGGTCCGTGTTGAAGACGGTCGCCTGGCTCATCTCACCACGCAGGAGCCGGACGCAGGCACCGTCTTTCAGGTCGATGGCGGGATAGATGATCATCGCGGTGTCTCGTCCTATGGCGTGTCGGGGGGCGTGTCGGGGGTGAGGTCCTTGGCGTAGAAGTGTCCGGCAAGCCGATGGCCGTCCACCAGCGCATAAAAGGGGTGGGTGCCCCAGCGCTTGAACCCAAGATCCTCGTAGAGCCGGATGGCGGCGTCCTGCGTCTCGCGCACGTCGAGGTTCAGGACCCGGAAACCGGCGGTGCGGGCCTCCGCCTCCACCGCCTGGGTCAGGCTGCGGGCGAGGCCGTGGCCGCGTGCCCAGGGGGCGACGAAGCTGGTGGTCAGGCTGGCGGCGTGGGCCTGCGCCTCGTTGTTGCGCGCCGGCTTCACCAACTGGGCGGAGCCGGCGATGACGCCGTCCAGCCGCGCCACGAACAGGATGCGCTCCGGCACGACCAGGACGCCCTTCCAGTAGCGCTCCATGATGTCGCGCGACGGCGGGGCGACCCAGCCGAAGCCGCCGCCGACCTTGATGGCGTCGTCCGCGGCGTCGCACAGGTCGTGCAGGTCGCCGGTCTTCAGCGCTTCGACGCGCTCGATGGCGATCTCCGCCATGGGTTACACCCGCCAGGTCAGGAAGTTGGCGACCAGAGCCAAGCCGGTCGCCTGGCTCTTTTCCGGGTGGAACTGGGTGCCCACCAAGTTGTCGCGCCCGATCACCGCGGCGAACGGCCCGCCATAATCGGCGGTGGCGATCACATCGTCCGGGTTCTCCACCGCAAAGCGGTAGGAGTGGACGAAATAGGCGTGCGCGCGGTCGGGCAGTCCGGCCAGGATCGGGTGCGGCCGGCGGATGTCCAACTCGTTCCAGCCCATGTGCGGAATTTTCAGGCTGGCGTCGGCCGGCTCCAGCTTGGCGACCTCACCCTTGATCCAGCCCAGCCCCTCGGTGACGCCATACTCGCGCCCGCGCTCGGCCATCAGCTGCATGCCGACGCAGATGCCGAGGAAGGGGCGGGCCTTGACGTGCACCACCTCCTCCAGCGCGTCGAGCATGCCCGGCACCTCGGACAGGCCGCGCTTGCAGTCGGCGAAGGCGCCGACGCCCGGCAGCACGACGCGGTCGGCCTTGCGCACCGCGTCGGCGTCGGAGGTCACCAGAACCTGGACACTTGCGTGGGACTCCGCCGCCGCACGCTCCAGCGCCTTGGCGGCGGAACGCAGGTTGCCGGAGCCGTAATCGATCAGCGCAACGGTTTCCATGGAACGAAAGCTTTCAGCAAAGAACCGGCTTCAGAGGGACCCGCCGAGAGTCCCCTTGGTGGAGGGCACGGCGTCGCGCTTGCGCGGGTCGATTTCAATCGCGGCGCGCACCGCGCGGGCAAGCGCCTTGTAGCAGCTTTCCACGATGTGGTGGTTGTTTTCGCCGTAGAGGTTTTCAACGTGAAGAGTCACGCCGGCGGCCATGGCGAAGGCCTGGAACCACTCGCGGAACAGCTCCGTGTCCATGTCGCCGATCTTGTCGCGGCTGAAATTCACCTTCCAGATCAGGTAGGGCCGGTTGGAGAAGTCCAACGCGACGCGCGTCAGCGTCTCGTCCATGGGGATGTAGGAATGGCCATAGCGCTGGATGCCCTTGCGGTCGCCCAGAGCCTTGGCGACGGCCTGGCCGATGGCGATGCCGCTGTCCTCGGTCGTGTGGTGCGCGTCGATGTGCAGGTCGCCTTCGGCCAGGACCGTCAGGTCCATCAGGCTGTGGCGCGACAGCTGCTCCAGCATGTGGTCGAGAAAGCCGACCCCCGTCTTCACGTCGTAGACGCCGGTGCCGTCTAGGTTCACGGCAACCCGGATGCGGGTCTCGGTGGTGTTCCGCTCGATCGAGGCGCGGCGGCCGCCATTGGCAGGGCTCTGGTCCATGGAGTCGGTATTTAGCAGGAAGCGCGCCCCCACGCCAGCGGCGCACGGCCGGTATTCGCGGGGAAAGGGCGTGGGATCGGCGCCGACGTTGCCGACCGTGCGTGTGCCGGCTATCATCATGCACACGTAGGACGAGCATAACCGAATATGCCATTGTTCCGACATCGCTTTTTAACGCTGGCCGTGGCACTTCTGCTGGCCGCCTGCGCCACGGGCGGCGACCGGCCGCAACCGCCCGGCGCCCCACCGGTGGCGCGCGGCTCGACGGAGCCGGTCCGCTTCGACGATCTCTCCCTCGGCTCCATGCGCCGGGGCACACGGATCGGGAGCTACGTCTGGAGCGTGGAGTGCTGGCCGCCCTACGAGGACGTCTATTGGACGAGCGCGCGGAGCCTGCACGAGAACTCCACCTTCACGGAGCGCTTCGCGGAGGTGCTGGGCGACGCCGGCTTCGACGTGGCCGGGCGCGTCGCCGGCGACCACGAGCGCGGCCTGGACCGCAACCGCGCCCGCTACGTCGTCCAGGGTGACCTGCGCGGCATCGACCTGGAGCTGTGCCGCCGCCGCAACTGGCTGACGCTGGGTGACAAGGGCGTGTCCGGCACCGGCAGCGTCCGGGTTGACTGGTTGGTCTACGAGGTGGCGACCGGGCGGCTCGTCCACCGCGTCGCGACCAGCGGCGTGGCCCGGAACGGCACCGGGGTGCCGCAGGGCGACGTCCTGCTGATCGAGGAGGCCTTCAGCACCGCCGCGGAAGCGCTGGGCGCCGACCCTGGCTTCCGCGCCGCCGTGTCGCGGGGGAGTGGGCTTGTGTCAACCGGCCCCGCGGCGCCGTCACGAGTGTCAAGTCGACCGCTTGCGTCAACAATCCCCCTTGTGTCAATTGACGAACCGTCAAGTCCGGGTTTCGTCAACCCGGGCGGAGCGTCAAGCGGTGGGCCGCACCTGGCGCCGCTCACACCACAGCCCGCGGCGCTGGCCGTGCGCGGTCCCGCCCCGGCGGACGGCTACGCCGACGACCCAGCGGCTCCCGTTTCCGCCGCCCTGGTGCGGGTGGGGGAGGGGAGGGGCGTCGTGATCGGGGAGTTGGACGGCCAAGCGGTGATCCTAGCGACGCTGGCCGGGCTCGACACGATGGTTGCCGTTCACCCCGCGCCGGGCGTGGCCCTCAATGGTGTGGTCGTGGCGCGCGACGCGGCGAGTGGGACTTCGCTGGTCCGGGTGCCGGCCCGCCTGACCGCCGCTCCCCTGCGCGGCGGCGAGGCCGCGGTCAGCGAGCCCGTAACGGTGCTGGCGAAGACCGGGGACGTCGCCTCCTCCGGCATGGTGGCTTCCCTCCGCCCCGACCCGCGCAGCGGTCTGGACCTGATCCAGGTGGAACTTGACGATATGGACCGCGAACCGGCCCCCGGCGCGCTACTGGTGGACGAAGCGGGGAACCTGCTCGGTTTCGGCCACGGACCGGCGGTCCCCGGCGGTGCGCACGGCTTGTCCGCCTTCCTGCCCATAGGGCCGATGTTGACACGACTGGGCGTGGAGTTGACACAAGCCCCCGCGGGAGCGCCGACACGCGCGTCCGCTGCCCGTCTTCGGGCACCTCTTCGGGCCCGTCTTCGAGCCCAGGGGGACAGGAGTCTTGACGGGGACCGGCCTCCCCCCACATAGACCCGTGACCCAATGTGCCTTTACCGGGCACGGTCACCTTACCTTTCGAACACGGTCCCAATGACATCGCACGATCCCATCCAGTGGCACGGCACCACCATCCTGTCGGTCCGCAAGAACGGCCAGGTGGTGATCGCCGGCGACGGTCAGGTGTCCGTCGGCCAGACGGTCATGAAATCGAACGCCCGCAAGGTGCGCTGGCTCGCCGGCGGCACCGTGATGGCGGGCTTCGCCGGCGCCACCGCGGACGCGTTGACCCTGTTCGAGCGTCTGGAAGCGAAGCTGGAGCAGCATCCCGGCCAGCTGACCCGCGCCTGCGTGGAGATGGCCAAGGACTGGCGCACCGACCGATACCTGCGGCGGTTGGAGGCCATGATGGCCGTTGCCGACCGCCACGTCAGCCTGATCCTGACCGGCAACGGCGACGTGCTGGAACCGGAGGACGGGCTGATCGGCATCGGCTCGGGCGGTGCCTTCGCCCTGTCGGCGGCGCGCGCGCTGATCGACGTCGAGGGTTTGGACGCGGAGGCCGTGGCCCGCAAGGCGATGAAGATCGCCGCCGGCATCTGCGTCTACACCAACGAGAACGTCACCCTCGAAAAGATCTGATCGCGTCCCATTCCGATGACCACCTCCCACCCCCAGCCCGGGTCCGCCGCCATGACCGCCGCTTCCTCCACCGGCTCCGCCGCGTCCAGCACCGCCGCCTTCAGCCCGCGCGAGATCGTGTCGGAGCTTGACCGCTACATCGTCGGCCAGCACGAGGCCAAGCGCGCGGTTGCCATCGCGCTGCGCAACCGCTGGCGCCGCCAGCAGCTGCCGGAGGGCCTGCGCGAGGAGGTCCTGCCGAAGAACATCCTGATGATCGGCCCGACCGGCGTCGGCAAGACCGAGATCGCCCGCCGTCTGGCGAAGCTGGCCCAGGCGCCCTTCCTGAAGGTCGAGGCGACCAAGTTCACCGAAGTCGGCTATGTCGGCCGCGACGTGGAGCAGATCGTCCGCGACTTGGTCGAGGGTGCCATTGGCATGACCAAGGAGCGCCTGCGCAAGGAGGTCGCCGCCAAGGCCGAGCTGCGCGCCGAGGAGCGGGTGGTGGACGCGCTGTGCGGCGAGAACGCCAGCCCCGAGACGCGCCAGAAGTTCCGCAAGATGCTGCGCGAGGGCACGCTGAACGACCGCGAGATCGAGGTGCAGGTCGCCGACAGCGGCGCCGGCAGCCTGCCGACCTTCGACATCCCCGGCATGCCCGGCGCCCAGATGGGCATGCTCAACCTGAACGACATCTTCGGCAAGGCCTTCGCCGGCCGCACCAAGCCCCGCCGCATGACCGTCCAGGAAAGCTACAACGTGCTGATGGCCGAGGAGTCGGACAAGCTCCTCGACCAGGAAAAGGTCGTTTCGGAAGCGATCCAGTCTGTGGAGCAGAACGGCATCGTCTTCCTGGACGAGATCGACAAGATCTCCGCCCGCTCCGACTACAAGGGCGGTGCCGACGTCAGCCGCGAGGGTGTGCAGCGCGACCTGCTGCCGCTGATCGAGGGCACGACCGTCAGCACCAAGCATGGCGCGGTCAAGACCGACCACATCCTGTTCATCGCGTCGGGCGCCTTCCACCTTGCCAAGCCGTCGGACCTCCTGCCGGAGCTGCAGGGCCGCCTGCCGATCCGCGTGGAGCTGAAGGCCCTGTCCCAGGACGACTTCAAGCGCATCCTGACCGAACCGGAAGCGAGCCTGATCAAGCAGTATAAGGCCCTGTTGAAGACGGAGGAGGTCGACCTCGTCTTCACCGACGACGCCATCGACGAGCTGGCACGCTTGGCCGCCGACATCAACGCCACGGTGGAGAACATCGGCGCCCGCCGCCTGCACACCGTGCTGGAACGCCTGCTGGAGGAGATCAGTTTCACCGCCAGCGACAAGGCCGGCACCACCGTTACGGTCGACGCGGCCTACGTCCGCGACCAGGTGGGCGGTCTGGCAAAGAACGCCGACCTGTCGAAGTTCATTCTGTAAGGGCTGTCGCGCCGGGCCCCTCTCCCGACCTCCCCCCACTTCGCTCTCGCGCAAGCGAAGCTTGCGCTGACGCGTCAGGCGGACCCTTTGGGTCCGCCGAGAGCGGGGGGAGGGGCTTTGGTCGCGGAGTGGCGGAGTCCCCTCCCTCGCCTCTCGCGCATGCGAAGCGTGCGCTGACAGCGTCAGGCGAACGCCTTTGGCGTTCCCTGAGAGCCGAAGGTGGGGGAGGGTTAGGGTGGGGCCCAACTCCCGGCGCTTTCCTGAAACCCCTCACCAATCGGCCAAAAACCGGTCCTTCGGCAGGTGGATGATCACGCGGGTGCCGCCGCCGTCGCGGGCGCGGATTTCCAGGCGGCCGCCGTGCTGCTCCACCAGGGACTTGGCGATGGACAGGCCGAGCCCGATGCCTTCGAAGCGGCGGGCGAGCGTCGATTCGCCCTGGACGAAGGGTTGGAACACCGTTTCCAGCCGGTCCTCGGGGATGCCGACGCCGGTATCGAACACCTCCGCCACCAAGGCGCCCTCGGCGTCCACGCGCGCCGACACGCCGATGCGGCCACCCTCCGGCGTGAACTTGATGGCGTTGGACAGCAGGTGCAGAAGCACCTGCTTCAGCGCACGCGGGTCGGCCAGCAGAGGCGGCAACTCCACCCCGATGTCGGCCTCGACGCGCAGCTTGCCGCGCTCCGCCCGCTTGGCGACCAAGCGCAGGCAGGTGACCACCACGTCGCGGAAGTCGCACAGCGCGTCCTCCAGGTCGACGCGCCCGGCCTCGATGGTGGCCATCTCCAGGATGTCGTTGATGTTGGCCAGCAGAAGCTCGCCCGACCGTTTGATCTCGGCCGCATAATTCATGTACATCGGGTTTTCCAGCGCCCCCAGCATCTGCTGATGGATGACATCGGCGAAGCCCAGGATGCCGTTCAGCGGCGTGCGCAGCTCGTGGCTCATGTTGGCGAGGAAGGCGGTCTTGGCGCGGTTGGCCAGCTCCGCCGCCTCCTTCGCCTCGATCAGCGCCCGTTCGGCCGCCTTGCTCTCACCGAGGTCGCGCAGCATGGCGACGAAGACGTGGAAGCCCGGCAGGTCGATCTCCGACAGCGAGAGCCAGGCCGGGAAGTCGGTGCCGTCGCGCCGTCGCGCCACGATCTCGCGCCCGATGCCGATGACGTGCTTCTCGCCCGTTTCCCGGTAGCGACGCATGTAGGCGCCGTGCCGCTCCGCCTCGTCCGGGGGCATCAGGGACACAATGTGCCGCCCGGCCAGCTCGTCCTGGCGGTAGCCGAGCAGCCGCTCCGCCGCCTTGTTGCTGGCCATGACGACGCCGTGCGCGTTCACCGTCAGAATGGCCTCGACCGCCTGCTCCACGATGGCCCGGTTGCGCGCCTCGCTGCGCTGCAACTGCTCCTCCGCCGCCCGGGCGGAGGTCACGTCCTCGATCACCGCGCTGAGCGCCAGGAGCCGCCCGTCCGGGCCGCGCAGCGCCAAGGGGCGCATCGACGCGCGCATCACCGTTCCGTCGGCGCGCAGGAACCGCTTCTCGAAGGCGGCCAGCCGCGCCTCGCCCCGCACCACCCGGTCGAAGCGCTCGCGCTCCCAAACCCAGTCGTCGGGGTGGGTGATGGCGGACAGGGGCTGGCCGGTCAGCGCGTCCGGGCTGTAGCCCAGGTTGGCGGCGAAGGCGGCGTTGGCGGCCAGGATCGCCCCGTCGAGCCCGGCGACCACGATGCCGACCGACGCGTTGTTGAAGATCATTCGGAACAGGGCGTCCGTGCCGCCATCCTGCGGCATCCAGCCGGCCGCGGCGGTCATCGGACGATCCTGTCGGGACGGGCGGGGACAATACGCACCATGGGCGGGATTCATAGGCCCTAACGCCCGCGAAATCGACCCGAAAGGGCGGTGTGGGCAGTTCCCGGGTTGCGACCTATTATCCCACAAAGCGTCTCGGGGTATGGGCCGCCATGACAGCTGTCGTCACCGGCGCCGTACGCCCGCCCGGCGCCGGGCCACGGACACGCCACCGGCCGCCTCGTCGAGCACGCCGAGCAGCCGGTCGAGCGTCGGGTCGTCCAGTTCCTGGATGCGCTCGGCCAAGCGGTTGGCCAGTTCGGTCGCCTTGGGGCTGAGCCCGGCGGTGTCAACCGTCACGCGCGGGTGCGACAGGGCGGCCAGCCGCTCCAGATCCTCGGCCTCGTCCCAGATGATCCCGAAATAGGCGCAGATCTGGCGGACCAGCTGCGGGGAAGGCTGGCCGCGCTTGCCGTGCTCCAGCGCCGACAGGTAGGCCGACGAGATGTGCAGGTCCGCCGCCATCTGCTTGAGCGTGACGTCCTTGCCCTCGCGCAGGGCGCGGACCCGTTCGCCGAAGGGGGTCATGGCGGCCCTTGTCCTACCGGTGGTCGCGGCGGCGCTTGATCAGCACGTACAGCGCGCCGTCCCCGCCGTGGCGCGCCTGGGCCGGACGTACGGCCAGCACCATGGGGCGCAGGGGAGAGTCGGCCAGCCAGCGCGGCACCGACTGGCGCAGAACGCCCGCACCGCCGCTGTACGTGCCCTTGCCGGTGATCACCAGCACGCAGCGCCGCCCCTCGTGCCAGGCGCGGTGGACGAAGCCCGACAAGGCGCCGTGCGCCTGCACCTGGGTCATGCCGTGCAGGTCGATGCGGCCGTCGATCTCCATCTCGCCGCGCTTGAAGCGGTCGGCGGTGCGGCGGTCGATGTTGTCGGTGTTGCCGACCGTCAGCGGCGGCTGGCTGGGGCGCCGGCCCATCGGCGCGCCGCCCTTCGGCGGAACGGTGGGGGGAGGGGAGGCAGTGGTGGCGACCGGCTCCGGCTCCATGGCCGGGGCCGGTGGCGGGTCCTCGACGGTGCGGCCGGGCATCGGGTCCGCGTCGCGCATGGCGATCCGCCACAGGCGCCGCTCCTCGGTGGTGACCGAGCGGCGGCGGGTCATCTCAAGGGCCTCGGCGCAAGTGGCGCGCTGGCCGGGAGGCGGAGCGGATCGGACACGGGTTGACGCAAGTTCCGGCACGGAGTTTTAGGGATAAACCCTTGAACAAGCGGCCCTGTCAATCCTCCACCAACAGAATGTGCAGCCGCCGCGGCCCATGGGCGCCCAGCTCGATGCGCATCTCGATGTCGCCGGTTCGTGACGGACCCGTAATGAAATTGACCGTGCGCGGCATGGTGCCCGCCACTCCCAGACCGCGCAGCCGGTCCCAGGCGTCCTCCATGGTGCCGACGACTTGGCTGCGCGTCAGCACCACGATGTGCGTGTCGGGCAGGAAGTTCAGCGTGGTCGGTCGTTCCGCCCCCGAAAGGAGCATGAGGGAACCGGTCTCCGCCACGCCGGCGAAGGCGCCGGTCACCGACGCGCCGTCGCTGTCGCGGGCGCGCCCTTTCGAGACCGTAAGGGTCGGCCGCTCGTTCCAGGGGATGGCGTCGAGCGCCGCGTCCGGGGCGACGCGGATTTCGGCCGGCAGGTTCAGGCCGGCCAGATACTCGGCCACGGCGCGCGGCACGTCGCCCAGGGCCGGCAGCCGCTCCACCGTCGCCGCGACCTCCGTCGCCATGGCGACGAAGAGGTCGACCTGCTGGTCTTGTGGCAGCTGGGCGCGGGCCGGGACGAGGTTGCGCGGGTGGACGGCGAGGCGTTTGCGCGCCTCGTCCGATCCTTCCGCGGAGCCCAGCGCCTTGCGGATGCCCCCGAGGATCTGGGCGCGGGCGGAGGAGGTGTCGGCCATGGTCAGCGCTTTCCCTTCTTCTCGGCCCACATCTGCTGGAAGGTCTTGCCCTCCGGCGCCGGCATGTCGCGGTACTGCGTCCAGCCCTGGGCCAGCGGCAGTTTCGCGAAGCGCCCCTTGCCGCGGCCGAGCGCGCCCAGCGCCCGCACGGCCATGCGCGTCGCCGCGTGGTACAGCGCCGGGCGCCGCGCGAACCAGGCCCACAGGCCCAGGCCCTTGCGCATGGCCGCGGGCTGGAGGCCCTGTTCGAACTCCTTCTCCCGCCAGTGGCGCATCATCTTCGGCAACGGGATACGCATGGGGCAGACCGCCTCGCACCGCCCGCAGAAGGTGGAGGCGTTGGGCAGGTGTCCGGCCTCCTTCACGCCCAGCAGGGCCGGCTGCATCACCGACCCGATCGGCCCCGGATAGACCCAGCCGTAGGCGTGGCCGCCGACCGCGCCGTAGACCGGGCAGTGGTTCATGCAGGCGCCGCAGCGGATGCAGCGCAGCACCTCCTGGAACTCCGTCCCCAGCAGCGCCGACCGCCCGTTGTCGAGCAGCACGACGTGGAACTCCTCCGGCCCGTCCAGGTCGCCGGGGCGCCGCGGCCCGGTGGAGAAGGTGGTGTAGGCCGACGCCTCCTGCCCCGTGGCGGAGCGCGCGAGCAGGCGCAGCACCAGGGCGGCGTCCTCCAGCGTCGGCACGATCTTCTCGATGCTGGCGATGACGACGTGGACGCGCGGCAGGATTTGCGTCAAGTCGCCGTTGCCCTCGTTGGTGACGATGACGGTGGACCCCGTCTCCGCGATCATCAGGTTGGCGCCGGTGATGCCGACGTCGGCCTGCTGGAACTTGCGGCGCAGCACCGTCCGCGCCTCGGCGATCAGCACCTTGGGGTCGTCCAGCACGCGGTCGGGGGGCAGGTCGGTGTGGGCCTGCCGGAAGGTGCCCTCCACGTCCTTCTTCGACAGGTGGAAGGCCGGCGCGATGATGTGGCTGGGCGGCTCGTGCCGCAGCTGGATAATGTATTCGCCGAGATCGGTCTCGATCGGCGTCAGGCCGTTGGCCTCCAGGTAGTCGTTGATCCCGATTTCCTCGGAGACCATCGACTTGCCCTTGGTGACCGTCTTGGCGTTCGCCGCGCGGCAGATGCCCAGGATAGCGTCCCGCGCCTCCTGGTCGGTGCGGCACCAATGGACGTGGCCGCCCTGCCCGGTCACCTTGGCCTCAAAGGCCTCCAGGTAGGTGTCCAGGTTCGCCAGGACGTGGTTCTTCAGGTCGCGGCCCTGATCGCGCAGGGCCTCGAACTCCGGCAGGCGATCGGCGGCCTGTTTGCGGCGGTTGACGAAACCAGCCGGCGCGATGGCCAGGACCTTTTGCAGACGCTCGTCGCTCAGCGCCTTGCGGGCGTTCTCGGGAAAAGCGTGGGTGGTCGGCTGCATGGTTTCACGCCTTCTCGCCGATGGGAGGGGTGTCGGTGACGCCGGCCAGCACCTCCGCCACGTGGCGCACGCGGATGGCGGAGCCCTCGCGCTTCAGCTTGCCGGCCATGTTCAGCAGGCAGCCCATGTCGCCGGCCAGAAGCGTATCCGCCTGGGTTCCCTGGATGTCGGCGGTCTTGGCCTCGACCATGCGGTTGGAGACGTCCGGGTACTTGACGCAAAAGGTCCCGCCGAAGCCGCAGCAGACCTCCGCCCCCGGCAACTCGTTGAGCGTCAGCCCTTCCACGGAGGCCAGCAGGCGGCGCGGCTGCTCCTTGACGCCCAGCTCGCGCAAGCCCGAACAGCTGTCGTGGTAGGTGACGGTGCCGTCGTAGCGCGCGCCGGTGTCCGTCATCCCCAGCACGTCGGCCAGGAAGGAGACCAGCTCGTAGGTCCGCGCCGACAGGCGCTGCGCCCGCGCCGCCCAGGCCGGGTCGTCGGCCAGCAGCTCCGGATAGTGCTTCTTGATCTGCCCGCCGCAGGAACCGGAGGGCACGACCACATAGTCGAATCCCTCGAAGGCCGCGATGGTGTTGCGGGCAAGCTCCTGCGCCGTCCTGCGGTCGCCGGAATTGAAGGCCGGCTGCCCGCAGCAGGTCTGCGCCGACGGCACCTCCACCGTGCAGCCGGCATCCTCCAGCAGCTTGACCGCGGCGAAGCCGACGGTCGGGCGGAACAAATCGACAAGGCAGGTGACGAACAGTCCGACTCGGGGTGCGGGGTGCTTCTCGGCCATGATGTCCCGTTCTTCTTGGGTGCTGATCCCCTCGACCGAGGACTGTAGGTGGTCGTACCGGGGATGGCAACGGGGTGGGCTCAGGACCGCACCGGCACCACCGCACTCGCCAGGAACAGGGCTGCCGCAGCGACCACGACGCTCGGGCCGCCGGGCAGGTCCCAGGTGAGGGAGGCGTACAGGCCGCCCAGCACCGCGGCCATGCCGAACACCGAGGCCAGCCCCGCCATCATCTCCGGCGTGCGGGAAAACCGACGCGCGGCGGCGGCGGGGATGATCAGCAGGGACGTGATCAGCAGGATGCCGACAATCTTCATCGCCGCCGCGATCACCAGCGCGATCAGCAGCATGAAGGCCAGACGCAGCGCCTCCACCGGCATGCCCTCGACCCGCGCCAGATCCTCGTCCACCGTCACGGCCAGCAGGCGGCGCCACAGCAGCACCAGCCCGCCCAGCGCGACGGCCCCACCGCCGTAGATCCAGGCGAGATCGGCCGGCGTGACCGACAGGATGTCGCCGAACAGGTAGGAGATCAGGTCGACCCGCAGAGTCTCCAGAAAGGCGATGGCGACCAGCCCCAAGGACAAGGAGGAATGCGACAGGATGCCCAGCACGGTGTCCGACGCCAGCGCCCGGTGCCGCTGCAGGCCGACCAGCGCCAGGGCCAGCGCGACGCAGACCCCGACCACCCCGACCAGCGGGTTGACGCCCAAGAGGAAGCCGAGCGCCACGCCCAGCAGGGCGGAATGGGCCAGCGTGTCGCCGAAATAGGCCATCCGCCGCCACACCACGAAGGATCCCAGCGGCCCAGCCATCAACGCGATGCCGCAGCCGGCGGCCAGCGCCCGCAGGACGAAATCATCCATGGCAGCAATCCCCGTCGTGGCCCTGCACCACGGTGCCATTGGCAGCGTGCGCATGGTCGTGGTGGTGGACATAGACCGCGAGGTCGTCGGCGTGACCGCCGAACAGGCTGCGGTATTCGGGGTGGCGGCGCACGTCCTCCGGCGTGCCGTGGCAGCAGACGTGCCGGTTCAGGCACAGCACCCGGTCGGTGCGCGCCATCACCGTGTGCAGGTCGTGGCTGACCAGCAGGACGCCGCAGCCGTGCGTCCGGCGGAGAGTCTCGATGCGGCCGAACAGCTCCGCCTGACCGTGCACGTCCACCGCCTGGTCGGGCTCGTCCAGCACCAGCAGGTCCGGGTCGCCCAGCAGGGCGCGGGCCAGCAGCACGCGCTGAAGCTCCCCGCCCGACACGTTCTGCACCGGACTTCCCGCCAGATGGGCAACGCCGGCCTCGGCCAGCGCCGCCTCCACCCGGTCGGCGGTCACCGGCCGCCACAGCGCCAGAAAGCGGCGGACCGTCAAGGGCAGGGTTGCGTCAACTGTCAAGCGCTGCGGCATGTAGCCGATGCGCAGCCCCGGCCGCTTGCCCACCGTTCCCGACGCGGTGCGGACGAGGCCCAGCACGGCGCGCACCAGCGTCGTCTTGCCGGCGCCGTTCGGGCCGATCAGCGTAACGATCTCCCCCGGCCGTACCTGGAGGTCGACGCGGTCGAGGATGACGCGGCCGCCCAGCCGCACCGTCAACTCTCTTGCGTCAATCAAAGGTGCGTCAACAAGGGGGGCGGGTGTGTCAACCGGCTGGGTTGCCGACGGAGCGGCCGTGCCATGAAGCTTCATTGACATGTTATGTTATAACGTGACATTGATCCGGACGATCAACCCTATGCGCCCGAAACGGCCGACTGTCCAGCCAGACATGAGGAACTCACCCATGCGCCTCGCGCTGCCCGCCGCTTTTGTTGCCCTGCTCGCCGCAACTCCGGCGCTGGCCGACGTGCCAAAGGTCGTCGCCTCGATCAAACCAGTGCACGCCCTGGTCGCGGCGATCATGCAGGGGGTGGGGGAGCCGTCGCTGATCGTGCGCGGCGCGGCCTCCCCCCACACCTACGCGCTGAGGCCGTCGGACGCCCACGCGCTGGCCGAGGCCGACCTGGTCTTCTGGATCGGGCCGGAACTGGAGGGCTTCCTCGCCAAGCCGCTGGAAGCCACCGCCACCAAGGCCACGGCCGTGGAGCTGATGGAGGCGCCGGGCGTCACGCTGCTCGACGCCCGCGAGGGCGGCGCCTGGGATCCGCACGACCACGGCGCCGGAAACGATCATGGACATGACCATGCGCATGGGCACGGCCATGATGAGGGGCATGAGGAGGTCAACACCCACGTTTGGCTCGACCCCGACAACGCCCGCGCCATGGTGGTCGCCATCGCCGACGCGTTGGAGGCCAAGGATGCTGCACACGCCGACGCCTACCGGGCCAACGCCGAGCGCACCGCCCGCGGTCTCGCCGCGCTGGACGCGGAACTGAAGGCCACGCTCGCTCCGGTCCAGGACAAGCCCTTTATCGTCTTCCACGACGCCTACCAGTATTTCGAGGCGCATTACGGCCTGAACGGAGTCGGCGCCATCACCGTCAACCCGGAACGCCGCCCCTCGGCCAAGCGCCTGTCCGACATCCGCGCCAAGATCACGTCGCTGGGCGCGGTCTGCGTCTTTGCGGAGCCGCAGTTCGAACCGGCCCTGGTCGACACCATCGTGCAGGGGACGAAGGCCAGGAAGGGCGTGCTCGATCCCGAAGGCGCCGGCCTCTCCGACGGGCCGGACCTTTACCCCACGCTGCTGCGCAACATCGCAGCCTCGCTCAAGGGCTGTCTCGCCTCTTAAGCCGGGCGCCCGGCTGTGCTAGACCCTGGTGGTGCTTTTTCGAGGGAGGCAGGCATGAAGATCGGGGTCGTCGGGTGCGCGGGGCGCATGGGGCAGATGCTGGTGCGCGAGATCGCCGCGACGCCCGGCTGCACGCTGGCCGGCGGGACGGAGCGGGTCGGCGGCCCGGCGCTCGGCAAGGACATCGGCACGCTGGCCGGGATCGACCCGCTGGGCGTCGTCGCCATCGACGACGCGGCGGCCCTGTTCGCGGAGGCCGACGCGGTGATCGACTTCACCAGCCCGGACGCCACCGTGCGCCACGCGGCGCTGGCCGCCCAGTCGCAGACCGTGCTGGTCGTCGGCACCACGGGCATCGGCCCGGCCCAGCAGGAGGCGATTGCCCAGGCCGCCACCCACACGCCCATCGTCCAGTCGCCGAACATGTCGCTGGGCGTCAACCTGTTGCTGGCGCTGGTGGAGCAGGTCGGCCGCGCGCTGGGCGACGACTTTGACGTCGACATCCTGGAGATGCACCACCGCCACAAGGTGGACGCGCCGTCGGGCACGGCGCTCGGCCTCGGCCGCGCCGTGGCGGCGGGTCGCGGGGTGGATTTGGAGGATGTCTGGCAGAAGGTCCGCGACGGCCACCCCGGTGCGCGCCCGCGCGGCGAGATCGGCTTCGCCACGCTGCGCGGCGGCGACGTCATCGGCGACCACACGGTGGTCTTCGCCGGTGACGGCGAGCGGGTCGAGCTGACCCACAAGGCGTCGGGGCGCCAGATCTACGCCAAGGGGGCCGTCCGCGCCGCCCGCTGGGCCAACGACAAGACCCCGGGCCTCTACAGCATGAAGAACGTGCTGGGGATGTAACGCGGGCGGAGGGAAGATTCACCACCAAGACACCAAGACACCAAGAGGCCACGATATGCAGGGCGCGAGGACTCTTGGTGCCTTGGTGTCTTGGTGGTGAAAAACTTACGTGATCGCGTCCAGCGCGTCGTCGCTCAAGCCCCCGGGGACGATGGTCAGCGGGATGCGCAGGCGGGTCAGGCCGCGGCCGGTGAAGTAGGCGATCAGCGGCCCCGGCCCCTCCGGGTCGGTGCCGGCGGCCAGCACGAGGATGGAGATGCTCGGCTCCTCCTCGATCAGGGCCAGCACCTCGTCTCGGGGATTGCCCTCGCGCACGTAGAGGGCGGGCAGGGTGCCGGTCAGCCGGTTCACGTCGCGGGCGAGCTTCTGGAGCTTCTGCTCCGCCTCGCTGCGCTGCTCCTCCTTCATCAGGTTTTCCACCGCCAGCCAGCTCTGCATCTCGGCGGGTTCCAGCACGGTGACCAGCGCCACCTTGCCGCCGGACTTGCGCGCGCGCAGGCAGGCGTAGCGCAGCGCGACGGGCAGTTCGGGGCTGTCGTCCACGACGACGAGGAAGATGCGCACCGGCGGCTTCGGGGCCGATTCCTCCGGGTTGGTGGATGCGGTCGGTTCGTTCATGTCACACCCTCCGGAAAGCGGCGCCGGCCAGCCAGCCCGCGGCGATTGCGCCGATCACCGCCGCAACACCGTAGAAGACGGGCTGGTTGCGGGCAAAATCAAACACTTCCGCGCTGAATCCCACCTTGGAGACGACGAGCGGCGTGGTCTGGGCGCTGACCACCTCGCCCTCGCGGATCAGCATCGCCTCCACATTATACAGCCCCGTCGGCACGTTGGCGGGAAAGAAGATGTTGGTCCGGAACAGCCGCTCGCCAAGGAAGGACACCTGGCCCAGCGTGATGCCGTACAGGCCGGCGCGCTGCTTGTTGCGGATCAGCGCGGAGCGGAACAGGGCCAGCTGCTCCGGCGCCAGCTGCTCGCGCGGGCCGAGCTGGAGGTTCGGCAGGCCGATCTGGTGGCGCTCCAGCACCGGCTTGGTGACGAACTGGTCGAGCGGCCGGTTGGTCGCGACCATGTAGAAGCTCGGCACCTGCTCGAACCGGACGCTACGGGCGTTCAGCCAGATGCCGGCGATGCGCTCCTTGCGGCGCACGGTCACCGGGCCGCGCGGGCCGGTCACCACGATGGCCACGTCGCCCGCCCCGTCGGTGGTGCCGAACAGCACGACCTCTGTCCCGGTGAAGCCGGTGGTGATGGCGATCAGGTGGCTCGACAGGTCGGCGACGAGCTGCTGCGCCCACACCGTGCCCGCCACCATGGCCGCGATCGCGACCCCGCCGGCCAGCCCGGCCAGCCCGCCACCGATCCGGACGGCCCAGACGGCTTTCCGGCTGTGGTCTTTCCGGCTGGGCCTCACGAAATCCTCGTGGAGATGGTGAACAGGTCGTCGGGCTCGACCACAAGGTCCACGGCGAGCTTCAGGGCGACCGCGACGACCAGCGCCGCCAGCAGCAGGCGCGCCTGCTCGCCGCGCAGCTTGCCGCCGGCCTTGGTGCCGAACTGCGCGCCGATCACGCCGCCGACCAGCAGCAGCAGGGCCAGCATGGCGTCCACGGTCTGGTTGGTCGCCGCCTGCAACAGCGTGGCCATGGCCGTGGTGAAGATGATCTGGAACAGCGAGGTGCCGGCGACCAGCCCAGTGGGCATGTTCAGCAGGTAAATCATCGCCGGCACCAGAAGGAAGCCGCCGCCGATGCCCATGATCGCCACCAGCATGCCGCCGACCGCGCCGATGCCGGCCGGCAGCAGGGCGGAGATGTAGAGCTTGGAGCGCTGGAAGCGCATCTTCAGCGGCAGCCCGTGCAGCCAGATGTGCCGGTGCAGCTTGCCGCGCTTGGCGGTGGGGGCGCGGCGGCGGATCAGCGCGCGGCTCGATTCCACCAGCATCATGGCCCCGATGGTGCCCAGGAAGAAGACGTAGGCCAACGTGATCGCCACGTCGATCTGGCCGATGCGCTGCAACAGCGCGAAGATCCACACGCCGACGACGGTGCCGACCATGCCGCCCAGCAGCATGACGATGCCCAGCTTCACGTCCACGTTGCCGCGCCGCCAGTGGGCCAGCACGCCGGACACGCTGGCCGCGACCAGCTGGTTCGCCTGGGTGCCCACGGCGACGGCGGGCGGCACGCCGATGAAGATCAGCAGCGGCGTCATCAGGAAGCCGCCGCCCACTCCGAACATGCCCGATAAAAACCCGACGAGCCCCCCCATGCCGAGCACGAGCAGGGCGTTGACCGACATCTCGGCAATCGGCAGGTACACTTGCATGATGGGCAGGGCCGGCGAACGGAGGGGCGTCCGCCAGCTTAACCCACGGGGGACCGCCCCGGCAATTAGGCCAGAGCGCCCTTTTCCGTCACCAGATCGGCCAGCTTGACCTCCGGCCGGGCGCCGACGTGGCTGATCACCTCGGCCGCGGCGACGGCGCCGAGCCGGCCGCACACCGCCGGGGACAGGCCGCGCGTGAAGCCGTAGAGGAAGCCCGACGCGTACAGGTCGCCGGCGCCGGTGGTGTCCACCACGCGCTCCACCGCGGCGGCCGGAACCTCGACCACCTCGCCGCCGGACACGATGACCGCGCCCTTCTCGCTGCGGGTCAGGGCGGCGACCTTGCCCAGGCGCTTCACCGCCTCCAGCGCGTCCTCGAACCGGTCGGTCTTGTACAGCGCGGTGATCTCATGCTCGTTGGCGAACAGGATGTCGACGTGGCTCTCGACCAGCTCCAGGAACTCCGCGTGGTGGCGGTGGACGCAGAAGCTGTCGGACAGCGACAGCGACACCTTGCGGCCGGCGCCGTGGGCGACGGTGGCCGCCTTGCGGAAGGCCTCCTTCGCGCGGGGCGGATCCCACAGGTAGCCTTCCAGGTACGTGACCTGGGAGTTGGCGATCAGGGCCTCGTCGATGTCCTCCGGCCCCAGCTCCACGCAGGCGCCGAGGAAGGTGTTCATGGACCGTTGGGCGTCCGGCGTCACCAGGATCAGGCAGCGCGCGGTCGGGGCACCGCCGTGGCCGGCCGCGGTCTCGAAATGCACGCCGGCGGCGCGGATGTCGTGGCGGAAGACTTGGCCCAGCTGGTCACCGTGGACCTTGCCGATGTAGGCGCCCCGGCCGCCCAGCGATGCGATGCCCGCCATGGTGTTGCCGGCGGAACCGCCGGAGATTTCCACGCCGGGGCCCATGCGGCCGTAGAGATCCTCCGCGCGGGCGGCGTCGATCAGGGTCATGGCCCCCTTCTCGATGCCGTTGGCGGCGAGAAAGGCGTCGTCCGCGTGCGCGATGACATCCACGATGGCGTTGCCGATGCCGGTAACGTCGAATTCGGCCGAAGCCATGGGCACTCCTTGTCGGGAACTGCGATTGCAAAATTGGCGGGGAGTATAGCCGCGCGCGCCCACTTCACAAGCCTGGCATCACAAGCGCGGTGCGCGGGACCGGGCTGTAACTTGCATCATAAAATTTACTCTGTTAGCGTCCGCGTCGGGCTCGGCGGAAGGCCGCCCCCAACAACAGCGTGGATGGAGAATTCGGCATGAGGCGGGTCGTGGTCACCGGGATGGGCGCCGTCACGCCCCTGGGCGTGGGGGTGGAGCGCAGCTGGCGCCGCATCCTGAACGGCGACAGCGGTGTGCGCGCGGTGTCGGGCATCGACGCCGCCGACCTGCCGTGCCGCATCGCCGCACAGGTCCCGGCCGAGGGGGAAGACGCTTTTGACCCGGACGCGTTGGTGCCGCCCAAGGACCAGCGCAAGATGGACCGCTTCATCCTCCTGGCGCTGGCCGCTGCGGAGGAGGCGGTGGAGACCGCCGGCTGGCGCCCCACCGATGCGGAATCGCTGGAACGCACCGGCGTCCTAATCGGCTCCGGCATCGGCGGCCTGCCCGGCGTGGCGGAGGGGGCGGTGACGCTGCATGAGAAGGGTCCGCGCCGCATTTCGCCCTTCTTCATCCCGTCCAACCTGATCAATCTCGCCTCCGGCCACGTGTCGATCCGCCACGGCTTCAAGGGGCCGAATCACGCGGTGGTCACCGCTTGCGCGACGGGCGCCCACGCCATCGGCGACGCGGCGCGGCTGATCGCCTTCGACGACGCCGACGTGATGCTGGCCGGCGGGACGGAGGCGGCGGTGTCGCGCCTCGGGCTCGCCGGCTTCTGCGCGTCCCGCGCCATGTCCACCGGCTTCAACGACGAACCGCACCGCGCCTCCCGCCCCTGGGACCGCGATCGCGACGGCTTCGTCATGGGGGAGGGGGCCGGCGTCCTGGTGCTGGAGGAGTTGGAGCACGCCCGCCGCCGCGGCGCCCCGATCCTGGCGGAGGTTGTCGGCTACGGCCTGTCCGGCGACGCTCACCACATCACCGCGCCGGCCGAGGACGGCAACGGCGCCTTCCGCGCCATGCGCGCCGCGCTGAAGCGCGCCGGGCTTGACCCGGCCGACGTGGACTACGTCAACGCCCACGCGACCTCTACTCCCGCCGGCGATCCGGTGGAGATCGCCGCGGTCAAGCGCCTGTTCGGCGCCCACGCCGGGGATCTGTCCATGTCCTCCACCAAGTCGGCGACCGGCCACCTTCTGGGCGCGGCCGGGGCGGTGGAGGCGATCTTCTCCCTGCTGGCGCTGCGCGACCAGGTGGCGCCGCCGACCATCAACCTAGACGCGCCGTCGGAGGGCTGCGACCTCGACCTCGTGCCGCACCGCGCGAAGGAGCGGCGCATCCGCCACGTCCTGTCCAACTCCTTCGGCTTCGGCGGGACCAACGCGGCGCTGGTCTTCGCCCCGCCTCCCTGAGTGAAGGGTGCGGCGAAAAGGACCGGGGCGGCCCTGGAACCGTGGCGCGGGCGGGCGTAGATATGCAGCGCACCATTGTACGGACCTTGGGACAGGGACTTTGGGACAGGGAACCGGGATGATCCGCGCGCTGCTTCTCGCCATCGGCCAACTCTCCGACCCGGGCTCGCGCCGGGTGGTGTGGATCGGCGTGCTGTCCGCCGCCGCGGCCTTCGCGTTGCTGGCGACCGGCGTGTGGTGGGCGCTGTTCCACACCGTGCTGACCGGCTACGCCTGGGTGGACTATGTGCTCGACCTGCTGGGCGGGCTGACCGTGCTGGTGCTCGCCTGGCTGCTGTTCCCCGCCACCGTCGGCACCGTGTCCAGCTTCTTCCTGGACGAGGTGGTGGAGGCGGTGGAGCGGCGCCACTACCCGCACCTGCCGCCGCCCCGGAAGACCGGTGTGGTGGAAGAGTTGGGGACCGCCCTGCGCTTCCTGGCGGTGGTGCTGCTGGTGAACATCGCCGCCCTGCCGCTGTATTTCCTGTTGCCGGGGTTGAACCTTCTGGTCTTCTACACGGTCAACGGTTATCTGCTCGGCCGTGAATACTTCGAGATGGTGGCGATCCGCCGGCTTGGACGGAAAGAGGCGGCCTATGTGCGGCGGTCCAAGCCGTTGAAACCATTTTTGGCTGGTGTCGCAATTGCCTTCCTTTCGACCATCCCGATCGTCAACCTTCTGGTGCCGGTGATCGCGAGCGCTTTCATGGTCCACGTCTATCATTCGATGGTGGGGCCGATGGTGGGGCATTCGTTGGCTGGGCAGCCCACGGCGGGACCCTCCCTGGCGGGGCGGTCGCGGCCGTGAAAGCTCCCATGAAAGCCTGGGTGAAAGCCCACGTGAAAGCCCCCTTGCGGCCGGCCGGATGACCGTGTTACCCCGGCTGGGGTGGGCTTTTCGCCTGCCGCGCGCGTTCCGCGCGGCCGACCGGGCCCGTCATCCGACCTTCGCGATGACCTGACTGACCTGGGGATCCACGTTCATGCTGTTCGGACGAAAGACTCCGCCGAAAGCCCAAGGCGCCGCCCAAAGCCCGGACGGGGCCGTTCCGGCCGCGGAGGCGAACGCCGCCGAGCCGGCGGTGGCCATGTCCCCCCTTTCCTCCCTGGCGAACGCGTCCGCCGCCCTGGCGGCTCAAGGCGTTCAGGGCCAAGCCGTACAGGCACCAGCCGGTCACCCTGCGGCTCCGACCAGCCGCACGCCCACCTCCGAGCCGTTTTCCTCCAAGGGACCCGAGATGAACACGACCAGCCCGAAGCCGCCGACCGGTGGCCCGATCCCCGGCGCGAGCTACAAGCCGACCGACATCCCGCGCCGCACCGTCGACCTGCCGGGCGTCGCTCCGCGCAAGCCGGAAGGCTTCGGCGCCCTGTCCAATTCCGCTGCCTCTCCCGCGGCCCCGGCCGCCGCTCCCGCCCCGGCCGTGTCGCCCGTCGGCGCGCCGCTGGCGTCGGAGCAGCGCCGCCTGATCGTCGGCCGCGACATTTCGCTCAACGGCGAGATCGGCTCCTGCGACGTGCTGGTCGTCGAAGGCACCGTGGAGGCCAAGCTGCGCGACGGCCGCTCCATCGAAATCGCCGAGACGGGCCTGTTCAAGGGTTCGGTCGAGATCGACGAGGCCGACATCGGCGGCCGCTTCGAGGGCGACATCACCGTGCGCGGCCGTCTGGTCGTGCGCTCCACCGGCCGCATCAACGGTGCGGTGAAGTACGGCCAGCTGTCGGTCGAGGCCGGCGGCCTGCTGAACGGCAGCATCGGCCAGTACAAGGCCGACGCCCAGCCCGCCGCCGAGGCGGCCCCGGCCCCGGCCGCGGTTTCGGCCGCCACCCCGGCCAAGGACCCGATCGTGGTGGACGGCTAAACGCCGCTAAACGGCTGATCCGTCATTTGTTTCAGCAAAGCCCGGCCGGACGAGAGTCCGCGCAGGGCTTTGTTTTTGGCGGTGTGGGGTGGTCGTGTTGGGCCCCCACCCTAGCCCTCCCCCACTTCGCAGGGGAGGGAACTCCGCCGCTCCGACGCTAGCTCCTCCTCCCATCCCCGCCGCGACGCGCTACGCCGCAGTCTTGTCCTTGAAGCCGCACAGATCGCTGACGGGGCAGGCGGGGCAGTCGGGCTTGCGGGCCTTGCAGACATAGCGCCCGTGTAGGATCAGCCAGTGGTGGGCGTGGCGGCGGTAGGCCTTGGGCACCGCCTTCAGAAGCTTCGTCTCCACCGCGTCCGGCGTCTTGCCGGGGGCGAGGCCGGTGCGGTTGCCGACGCGGAAGATATGGGTGTCGACCGCGATGGTCTCCTCGCCGAAGGCGACGTTCAGCACCACGTTGGCGGTCTTGCGGCCGACGCCGGGCAGGGTCTCCAGCGTCTCGCGGTCCTGCGGCACCGCGCTGCCGTGGTCGCGCACCAGGATCTCCGACAGCTTGATGACGTTCTTGGCCTTGGTGTTGAACAGGCCGATCGTCTTGATGTAGCCGCGCAGCCGCTCCTCCCCCAGATCGACCATCTGCTGTGGCGTGGTGACGACCTGGAACAGCGGCCCCGTGGCCCTGTTGACACCCACGTCGGTGGCCTGCGCCGACAGGACGACGGCGACCAGCAGCGTGTAGGGGTTGACGTATTCCAGCTCGCTCTTCGGCTCCGGGTTGGCGGCGCTGAGGCGGCGGAAGAATTCCTGGACGGCGGCGGGCTTCATGATATCCACCATAACGGGACCTCGGCACCATAGCGGGACCTTGGCCGGTCATGCAAACATGCCGCAGGGCCGGATGCTGGATCGGCCTCCTCAGGTCTATTAGGTTCGTCATATGACCATGACGCCCGACGCCCATCCCAGACCGGCCCGCGTCTTCTTCGACGCCATCCTGCACCCGCACCGCAGCCTGGGACGGAAGGGATTCCGGATCCTGATGGCGGCGGTGATCCTGGCCAACCTGGCGGTGGCCGGCCTCTTCGTTGCCAACGGCGCCTGGCCGGTGGTGCCCTTCTGCGGGCTGGACGTGCTGGTGCTGTGGCTGGCCTTCCGCGTCAACTACCGCTCCGCCCGCCAGTACGAGCGGGTGCGCCTGACCGACGCCGACCTCACCGTGCAGCGCGTGGATTGGAAAAAACCGGAGCGGCGCTGGACCTTCCAGCCCTACTGGCTGCGCGTCACCATGGACGACCCGCCGCAGCACGAAAGCCAAGTGACCCTGTCCTCCCACGGCAAGTCGGTGGTCGTGGGCTCCTTCCTGTCGCCGGACGAGCGCGCGGAGTTCGCCCGGTCCCTGCGCGACGCGTTGGCGGCGTGGCGCCGCACGCCCTGTCCGCCGGAACCCGTTTAGGCGCGTTTAAGCGCAAGAAACGGGTTGGTCGCCCCTCGGCACCGGCGCATCCTTGACCCAACTTGGAGCCCCAAAAATTGGAGTCAGGGAGTCCGCCGCCATGCCGTGCCTGAACCCAACCATCGATCCGGTCGACGCGCAGCACCACCGCGCCATCGCCGCCGCCATCCGGCATCTGGTCGAGAACTGGCAGGACCAGCCGCCGCTGGAGGATCTCGCCGCCGTGGCGGGGATCAGCCCCTTCCATTTCCAGCGCCTGTTCACCCGCTGGGCCGGCATCAGCCCGAAGCGCTTCGTGCAGTTCCTGACGCTGGACAACGCCAAGCGCCTGCTGGCGGAGAACCACAGCGTGCTGGACGTGGCGCTGGACGTAGGGCTGTCCGGGCCGTCGCGGCTGCACGACCTGTTCGTCGCCTGCGAGGCCATGACCCCCGGCGAGTACAAGGCGCTGGGCGGCGGGCTGACCATCCGCTGGGGCCTGCACCCGACCCCCTTCGGCCCGTCTCTGGTGGCAACGACCGACCGCGGCGTCTGCTGGCTGAGCTTCGCCGAGGAGCCCGACGGCCGCGACGCGCTGAATGAGCTGCGGGAGGCTTGGCCGGCCGCCCGGCTGTTGGAGGACGCCGATGCCACCCGCATGGCCGCGGCCCGCGCCTTCCGCTGGGATGGGGTGGATTCCGAACCGCTGCGCCTGTTGATGAAGGGCACCAACTTCCAGATCAAGGTGTGGGAGGCGTTGATGCGCATCCCCTCCGGCGTCGTGGTCAGCTACGAGGACGTGGCCCGCGCCATCGGCCGGCCGACGGCGATGCGCGCGGTGGGTGCCGCCATCGGGCGCAACCCGGTCTGCGTTCTGATCCCCTGCCACCGGGTGATCCAGAAATCGGGCGTCATCCACAACTACCGCTACGGCGTGCCGCGCAAGCGCGCCCTGCTCGCCTGGGAACAAGGGCGGGCGGAGACGGAGGAGGCCGCGTAACGGGCTTCAGCGCCCGTAAAGGGCGGCGAGGCTGCGCAGGTCGATGTCGCTGCGGTCGTCGGTCAGGACTGGCTGCCCGGCGGCCTCGGCCGGGGCCAGTGTCTTCAGCAGCTGGGACGCGGCGTACGCGGCGGCTTCGGGGGCGTGCTCCAGCCGTACGCGCAGGTCGTCGAGCGTACGCTTCTCCTTGGTCGCGATCAGCAGCCAGTTGCCGCGCCCGGCGTCGGCCACGTACACCGACGGGAACACCGTGCCCTGCGTCGCTGCCAGCGGCCCGACCAGCGCGTCGCGGTCCTGCGGCGAGACGACGTTCATCACCACGACACCGCCCGGCGCCAGCCGGCGCTCCACCGCGGCGAAGAACTCGCGGGTCGCGGTGAAGAAGGGGATCACGGCGGTGGAATAGAGGTCCACGATGATCAGGTCGTGCTGCTCCGTGGAGGTTTCCACGTGCCGACGTGCGTCCTCCACCGCCACGCGCACCCGCGGGTCCAGCCCGAACCGCTCCCGCGCCACCTCGACCACGGCGGGGTCCAGCTCCACCCCCAGAACGTCGGCACCGGGCCAGACGGTAAGGATGGACCGCGGCACCGCGCCGCCAGCCAGCCCAAGCACCAGAACGCGTGTCCCGCCCGTCCGACCGTTCGTCAGGGCGGGGGTCGCGGTGAACAGGTCGTAGTAGAGGCCGGTCGGCCCGCCGTCCTTGCGCAGCCGCGACTGGGTCGCCCACAGCACGTTCAGGTGCAGGCGGATCTCGTGGGCGTCCTCGCGCACCATGATGGTGTTGTGCGGCGTCTCGCGATACAGGGCGAAGCCCTGACCTTCCCCGATGCTGGCGGCCCAAGCAGCCGGAACCGCCAGCGCGGCGGCGGCGGCCATCCTCCACCTGCCCGGAACCATCGCGCAGGCAAGCGCCGGCAGCACCGCGGCCAGCGCGTAGCCGGCCGACACGCCGAGTTCCGGGATGGCGTAGAAGGCGGCGAAGAAGGTGCCGCCGATGCTGCCCAGCGTACCGACGGCGTAGATCCGCCCGGCCGCGGCGGCGCCGGACAGGGCGCTCAACCCAGCGCAGATCGGCGACACCATGGCCAGCGCGAAGGAGGGTGCGCCCAGCACCAGCGCCGCGCCGAAGACCGATCCCTCCGCCGGGTTCATGCGTTCCGCCACGTCGGCCAGCATCGGCCGGCCGAGCCATGGCGTCAGCCCCGCCGCCACCGCGCCGGCCAGCAGCGCGAAGCGCAGCGCCGGCACCGCCTTCGGCCCGTCGCCAACCT
The DNA here is from genome assembly GCF_025961225.1 of Azospirillum canadense. Taxonomy (GTDB): domain Bacteria; phylum Pseudomonadota; class Alphaproteobacteria; order Azospirillales; family Azospirillaceae; genus Azospirillum; species Azospirillum canadense. The sequence continues at coordinate 153,816 of NZ_JAOQNG010000001.1, forward strand.
GCCCGCCGGTCCAATAGCCCGCGGCCATGAAGGCCATCACCACCCCGATGACGGCGCCCCACTGGTACACCGAATAGCCGAAATGCGGCGCCATCAGCCGCCCGCCCAGGATCTCCATCATCATCAACGACCACCCCGCGGCAAAAGCCGCGGCGGCGAGCGCGTAAGCGCGGGTGGGGGAGGTGGGCGGTTCGGGCTGGATCACGCTCAGCCCTTCAACCCATAGACCTCGATCGGGTCGTGCAGGCCCTTGACCGGATGCCAACCGACGGAGACGAGGCGGTCTCCGCAGGTGGCGGCGATCTCGGCTGACGTCAGGATGGTGCGGTCCAGGCGGTTGCACAGGCCCTCGATCCGGCTGACCAGGTTCACGGCCGGGCCGATCACCGTGAAGTCCAGGCGGTTGGCCGAGCCGATGTTGCCGTACATGACGTCGCCGAGGTGCAGCGCGATCCCGCAACGGAGCGTCGGCTGGCCCCAGGCGGCGCGCTCCGCGTTGCGGGCGTTCATCGCCTTCAGCGCGTCCTCCGCCGCGTCCAGCGCCTTCGTGCAGGCCGCGGCGCCGCTGTGGTCGCCGTCCTCCAGCGGGAAGATGGCCAGCATCGCGTCCCCGATGAACTTCAGGATCTCGCCGCCGTGCTGCTCCACCGACCCGCCCATGATCTCGAAATAGTCGTTCAGCAGGGCGATCAGCTCCTCGCGCGGCAGGCGGTCGGCCAGCGGCGTGAAGCCGCGCAGATCGCAGTACCACAGCACGGCGCGGACGTTGGCGCCGGTGCCGCGCCGGATGTCGCCGGACAGGATGCGCGTGCCGCTCTGCCGCCCGACGTAGGTGTCCAGCACCGTGGCGGCGAGCCGCCGCAGCGCCAGCGTCTCCAGGACCGCGCCCAGCGCCGGCAGCACCGCGTCGACCAGCGCCAGATCGGCGGTGGAGAAGCCGCCGGGTCGGTCGGTCGTGAAGCTCAGCACGTTGCGCCGCCCGCCGGCGAACAGCACCGTCATCGCGACGTAGTCGGTGGCGCCCTGCTCGCGCAGCTCGGCGAAGACGGGGTAGGGCCAGGGTGGCTCCATCTGCTCCAGCCGGTAGCGCAGTCCCTCGGCCCCGTCCTCGATCAGCGTGGCGAAGGGGCTGGTCAGGTATTCGGTGCTGGTCTCGGTCCCGTGCGCGCGGGTCGCGACCTCCACATTCTCGGCGTTGCGGCGCCAGAAGAAGGCGATGGTGCGGATCTGCGGGTGCAGCAGCGGCAGGGCGCAGACGACGCGCAGCAATGGCACGCCGGCGGCCATCAGCCGATGGCAAAACCGGTCCATCAATTGCTGGACGCTGTCGGCGTGCCGCCCTTCGCGCAGGAGCCAGTCGCTGACCGCCCGAGCCCGGTCAGGGGGGCAAGGGGAGGGCAGGCCAGGGGGCAGGTCCGGCTGCGGAACGGCGGCCGCGGATTCCGGGATGCTCACGATGCGGTAACCATACGGACGCGATGCTTGATCTGGCGGCGGATTCTGCCCAAGTTTTGCGTACGCCGCCAGTGTTGTTCGGCGTCGATGGAGGATATCACCATGTTCATTCAGACCGAGCAGACGCCCAACCCGGCGACTCTCAAGTTCCTGCCGGGTCGTGACGTGCTCGGACAGGGCGCGGCGGACTTTCCCACCCGCGCCGAGGCCGCCCGTTCGCCGCTCGCCCAGCGCCTGTTCGAGATCGACGGCGTGGAAGGCGTGTTCCTGGGCGCCGACTTCGTCACCATCACCAAGGCCGGGGCCAAGGAGTGGTTCCTGCTGAAGCCGTCGATCCTCGGCGTCATCATGGAGCACTTCACCGCCAACCGGCCGGTCCTGCTGGAGGATGCCGGCGACGGCCACGCTGAGGGGAACGAGGATGACGGCGAGATCGTCACCCAGATCAAGGAGCTGCTCGACACCCGCGTGCGCCCGGCGGTGGCCCAGGACGGCGGCGACATCACCTTCCACGGCTTCGAGGACGGCGTCGTCTACCTGGCGATGAAGGGGTCCTGCTCCGGCTGCCCCAGCTCGACCGCCACGCTGAAGGCCGGCATCGAGAACATGCTGCGCCACTACATCCCGGAGGTCACCGAGGTCCGCGCGGTCCGCTGACGGCTGATCGTCTCTGTGGCGAGAATTCACCACAGAGACACGGAGGCACAGAGATTTTCAGAAAGGGTCTCGCCGACACGGCCACGAGCCGCCAGGCGGGACCTTTTTCGCAGGAATCTCTGTGTCTCCGTGGTGACCGCTTCCGATTTTACTCCGGCACCACGAACTGCATGCCGAGCCAGCGCCAGCGGCCGTCCTGGGTCGGCAGGGTGCAGTTGACGCGCGACCGGCCGGGCGGAAAGGGGTCCTTGATGCGGACCTCGACCCGGTCCTCGGTCATGCGCTCCAGGACCGTGCGGCCCTGGCCGGAGGCGAAGCAGGCCAGCCGCGACAGGTCGCCGATCCCTTCGCCCACGGTGAAGCCCACCGGCGGCGGGTTGACCGTCAGGAACGGGTCGTCCGGCGTCAGGTCGGTCACCGGCAGGGGCAGGGCGTTGGCGGCCAGCCGGAAGCGGTCGACGCTGCCGAAGCTCTCGTTCATGACGAAGCGCGGCAGCAGCCAGCGGTCGGCCTGCGGATAGAGCACGCCGGACTGCTGGCCGAAGGCGGCGGCGAAGCCCTGCTCCGTGATGATCGTCCGGACCGCCGAGGACACCTCCCCCTGCGGGTAGGCGAACAGGGTCGGGCGCTGGCCGGTTTCCGCCTGCAGCCGGTCGGTCATGCGGCGAAGCTCCGCCTTGATGTCGGCGGCGGAGCGCGGCACCAGCGACTGGGTGGCGGCGCCGAGGCCGCCGATGGTCACCCCGGCCGCGGCCAGCTGCCGCACCTCCGCCCAGGTCATGTGGGCGGGGGAGCCGCGGTCGATGGCGTCGGTGGCGACGAACAGCGTGAAGGGCAGCCCGGCGGCCTTCAGACGCGGCCAGGCCTCGCGGAAGGCGGAGCGGCTGGCCTCGTCGATGGTGATGGCCACCGCGCGGTCGGGCAGCGGCGTGCCGTTGCGCAGCGCCTCCAGGATGCGGGGAAGCGGCAGGACCTGGTAGTCGCCGTCCTTCAGCTCCTCCAGATGCGCCTCGAACTGGTCGAGACGGATGCTGACCGACGGCGTCTGGTCCTCGCCGAAGCGGTCGTAGGCGAACACGACGGCGGTGGATGGGGTTGCGTACGGGGCCGCGCCTGCCGACTGGTCCGCCGCCACGGCGGGGCCGCCCACCAGGGTTTGGAAGACCCAGGCGGCGGCCACGGCGAACAGTGCGGCGGCGCGTCGGAATGGCATATCGGCCCATACGGATCGCGAAGCCGGGCGGGTGTCCGGCTTACCTCGGGTGGTGGTGTGGCACATTCACCCCACCCGGAACAAGTCCGCAACGCCCGACGGCCGCCGCGTCCAACGCTGGAGACGGAGGGTTGATGCAGGGATGCAACAAACCAGGGCCGAGAAACCAGGGCCGAGAAACCAGGGCCGAGCCGTAGGGTGCCCAACGGCATGTTACGCCATCAGCACACCGCCCGCCGCCGCGTCGGTCAGCAGGGGATAGCCGTCGGCATCGGGCAGCTGGTAGTGCCACCACTCGCAGGCGTAATGGCTCCAGCCGGCGGCGGCCATGACGCCCAGCAGCAGGGCGCGGTTGCGCTGCTGTTCGGCGGTCAGGTCGGTGCGGGCGTGGTGCGAGCGTTCGGTCATGTCGTCGAAGCCCGTGCCCATGTCCAGCGGCCGGCCGGCGTCGTCGGCCAGCGTCAGGTCCACCGCCACCCCGCGCGAGTGCATGGAGCCGAGTCGCGGGTCGGCGACGTAGGCCGGGTCGGGGAAGGCTTCCCAAAGCCTCCATTGCGCCTCGACGGGCCGGAAGGCATCGTAGATCCGCAGCCGGCAGCCGATGCCGCGGGCCAGCCCGATGGCCGTCCGCAGCCGCGCCGCGGCGTCGGGGTGCAGCAGGCACAGGGAGCGGCGGTAGATCGGCACGCCGGCGATGTTGCCGGGCGTGGCGTACAGCAGCTCGATGTCGACGTCGAAGTCCGGCGGCGCGATGGTGGTGAGCATGGCCTGCATGGGTTGGGCCTGAATGGGTTGGAAAAGGACCCGGCTGTCTATCATGGCCGCGCCCGCGTCCGGTAGCGGGGGCTCGGCAAGGGTGGGTTTCGCCAGGGCGTGGCCTTGGGGTAAGAGGTGCGGATCGTGTTTGGGAAGGTGACGGGGCGATGAGGGTTTTGGGTTTGGACACGGCGACGTCGGGCTGTTCCGCGGCGGTCTGGCAGGACGGGCGCGTCACCGCGCGGCGCGCCGAGCCGATGGCCCGCGGCCAGGCGGAGGTGCTGGTCCCCATGGCGGAGGCCGCGCTGGCCGAGGCCGGGGTCGGCTTCGACGGGCTCGACCGCATTGCCGTGACGGTGGGGCCGGGCGCCTTCACCGGCCTGCGCATCTCCCTGGCGGCGGCGCGCGGCTTCGCCCTGGCCGCCGGGCTGCCGGTGGTCGGCATCACCACCTTCGACGCCGTCGCGCACGGCCTTCCCGTGGAGGAGTGGCAGGGCAGGGCGGTGCTGGTCGCCGTGGATTCCCGCCGGGCCGAACCCTTCCTCCAGCTCTTCACCCCGGAGCTGGAGCCGCTGGGCGAGCCGGCGATGCCCGATCCGGCGGCGGTGCCCGCTTGGCTGGCCGGGCTGTTCCCCCACGGCCCGCTGCTGGTCGCCGGCGACGGGGCCGGCCTGCTGCGCCCGCTGCTGGAAGGGCGGCCCGACACCGCCTTCGCCGCCGGCCCCGGCACGCCGGACGCCGCCGTGGTGGCCGCGCTGGGGGCATCCCGGGCTGTGGGCCTGCCGCCTCAGCCCTTCTACCTGCGCCCGCCCGACGTGACGCTGCCGCGCCCGCCCGTCCCCTCGCCGTCCAAAGAACCGTCATGAGCGACGCCGTCACCTTGCAGCCGGCCGGCCCGGTCGAGGCGGCGGTGATGGCGGCCCTTCAGCAGGCCTGCTTCCCCGACGACCCCTGGGACGCGCATTCCATCGCCACCCTGGCCGGGCAGGCGGGATCCTTCGCGGTGCTGGCGCTGGCGGGGGAGGACCCGGTCGGCTTCGTCCTGGCCCGCGTCGCGGCCGAGGACGGCGAGATCATCGCCATCGGCGTGCTGCCGGATGCCCGCCGCGGCGGCGTCGGGCGACGCCTTGTCGCAGCGGCGCGGGACGGCGCCGGGCGGCTCGGCGCGACGGCGCTGTTCCTGGAAGTCGCCGAAGACAACGCCGCCGCCCGATACCTGTATAAATCCTGCGGTTTCTTTCCCGTGGGCCGTCGTCCGGGGTATTACAAACGACCAGAGGGAAGGGTTGCGGCGCTCGTCCTCCGGTACTCCTACGCCGACGAATAAACATTAACCTTTTTGAACCCAAAGACGGTGGATCCCGGTGGGCTCATTGGGATTTTCGGGCTTTAGGGAGAGAATGGAGTGACCCAGTTCGGTTAAGGAACGGGGCACATTCTCCAAGGGTTCGCCCGCGTTCAGCCGGACTTCGAGGGTCTGCCCCGGTGCCATGCGCTCCACCTTCAACTTGGTCTTGACGAAGGTTAACGGGCACACGTCGGAGGTGATGTCCAAAAAGAAATCCGGCGAGTTTTTTTCGTACACTGCTTCCTCTTTACGAGCAAAGGATGGATATTGCACGCGGCCAGAAACCTCTTTATATGGAGAGGAACGCCAAGCCGCGGAGCAAGCTTACATGAGCAATGGGAACCCTTCCAACGCGCTGTTGTCTCTGACCACGGAGATCGTTGCGGCGCACGTCTCCAACAATACAGTTGCTCTCAGCGATCTACCGACGCTGATTGAGCAGGTGTACAAGTCACTCGCGAATGTCGGCACGGAGCCGGTCGTGACGGAGGAGCGGCCGCAGCCCGCGGTGCCCATCAAGAAGTCCGTCACGCCCGATTACATCGTGTGCCTGGAGGATGGCAAGAAGCTGAAAATGCTGAAGCGCCACCTCAAGACGGCTTACAACATGTCGCCGGAGGAATATCGGGACCGCTGGGGCCTGCCCGCGGACTACCCGATGGTCGCCCCGAACTACGCCCGCCAGCGCAGCTCGCTGGCGAAGCAGATCGGCCTCGGTACCCGTGCCCGTCGCGGCGCCGCCTAAGGCCGCTATGGCTTGAGCGTTGTCTTCCGGCGGACCGCCGCTCCGGCGGTCCGTTCCGGAAACCGGTTTCCTGCGGTCCACGCACCGCGGTCCGCCCGGCCGTTCCGGATAGAGGACGGTTCCGAATACTTCGAATTCCATACCGTTTCCTTTGCTTTCGTCATCCGTCCGCTGGGAGACCCCCATCGGTCGGGGCGGGGCAGGGTGGGTCCGCCGACACCGGGGCGTGCGTCGGCGTCCGCGACGATGCCCCCGCGCCTTCGGCGACGATGCCCCCGCGCCTTCGGCGACGATGCCGTTGACCGGCAACCCGCCATTTGTGCTATCCCTAACGAGCGATCGGTGTCCTGGGATCGGGCCGGGCTCCTCCTGGAGCGCCGGCGTCCGGCATGGGCCCGACGCGTCGTCGATTGAAAAACGCCGCCGTTTGGCGCAGCTTCACACCGCTCCACCGCCACGCCCCTTTCACTACGCCTGCGAACCGTCGAATGGCTGATACGAGCATGGACCAGGACAGTTCCTCCGAACTGCGCATGGGTTCCCTGGAAGTCAGGCTGGCGGAAAGCGCCGCCGAGGTCGACTGGGCGCAGGCGCTCCGCTACCGCGTCTTCTACGAAGAGATGTCGGCGATCCCGACCCCCGACATGGCGGCGCGCCACCGCGACTTCGACGACTTCGACACGCTGTGCGACCATCTGCTGGTCATCGATCACGCGCGCGGCGACGGGCCGGAGTCCGTGGTCGGCACCTACCGGCTGATCCGCCGCTCGGCGGCGGCGAAGGCCGGCCGCTTCTACTCCAGCGACGAATACGACATCAGCCGGCTGGTTGACCTTCCCGGCGAGATCCTGGAACTCGGCCGGTCCTGCGTGGACGCCGCCTACCGCACGCGCGGCAGCATGCAGCTGCTGTGGCGCGGCATCGCGGCCTATGTCTTCCACCACGACATCGCGCTGATGTTCGGCTGCGCCAGCCTGCCGGGCACCGATCCGGCCGCCTTGGCGGAGCCGCTGGCCTACCTGTACCACCACCACCTCGCCCCGCCGGAGCTGCGCCCCGTGGCTCTGCCGGAACGGCACGTCAGCATGGACCTGCTGCCACGGGAGCAGATCGACCCGAAGCGGGCGCTGACCGTGCTGCCGCCGCTGATCAAGGGTTATCTGCGGCTTGGCGGCTTCATCGGCGACGGGGCGGTGATCGACCACCAGTTCAACACGACGGACGTGTCCATCGTGGTGAAGACCGACCTGATCACCAACAAATACTCCAAGCATTACGAGCGGCGTGGTCATTTCGGTCAGACCGCGTGAGCCGGCCATGACGGCGCAAACCGAAGTGGCGGATTCGGATGAGACGGGGGCGCGCCCGCTGGGCTCGCCGGTCCGGGGCGCGTTGCGCCTGGCGCTGTATCTCGCCTGGACGCTGCTGCTGGTCCCGGTGCAGGCGCTGGCCGTGGCGCTGAAGCTGCCGCTGCGCCACCGCCTTCCGCTGCTCTACCACGGCGTCTGCGCCCGCATCCTGGGCTTCGAGGTGGTGGTGCGCGGGGAACGCGCGCAGCCGGGGCCGGTGCTGTTCGTCTCCAACCATTCCTCCTATCTGGACATCACGGTGCTGGGCTCGGTCATCCCGGGCTCCTTCGTCGCCAAGAGCGAGGTGGCCGGCTGGCCCTTCTTCGGCGCGCTGGCCAAGCTGCAACAGACCGTCTTCGTGGAGCGCAAGGCCCGCGCGGGCGTGGAGAAGCAGCGCGACGAACTGGGCGCGCGGCTGGACGCCGGCGACAGCCTGATCCTGTTCCCGGAAGGCACGTCCAGCGACGGCAACCGCACGCTGCCCTTCAAGACGGCGCTGTTCGCCGTGGCCGCCCGGCGCATCGGCGGCACGCCGCTGACCGTGCAGCCGGTCAGCATCGCGCCGACGCGGCTGGACGGCGTCCCCATGGGCATCGCCTTCCGGCCCTGCTACGCCTGGTACGGCGACATGGACCTCGCCCCGCACCTGTGGACGGTCTTCACGCTGGGCCGCATGACGGTGGAGGTGGAGTTCCACCCGCCGGTGACCATTGAGGGCTTCTCCAGCCGCAAGGCGCTTGCCGACCACTGCCAGCGCGCCGTCGCGCGCGGGGTGGAGCGCGCCGTGTCAGGGCGCTGAGTCCGCTTTTCCGAAAAAAGTCGAAAAAATCGCCGACCCCGCGAATCCCTTCGCCGCCTTCCGGCCTCTTTGGGGATGAGGCGTTCTGCCTCGGCTTGCAGCGGAGGGTATGATGGCGTTCTACAGGAAGAACATCGGCGGCGTGCATCAGGCGGTTCGGGTGGCGGGCGGCCTTGCCGTCGCGGCTGGGGCTTTCGCGGCATTGTCCGGTGCGACCGCGTGGCTGGTTGCCGCCGGCGGCGCCGCGTTCGCCCTGACCGGGCTCGTCGGCTATTGCCCGATGTGCGCGGTCGCCGGCATCGGCAAGGGAGGTCCTGCATGAAGGCGGCGGCAAGCGCGGCCGGTATGCCGGCGGATGTGCTGGCAGACGTGTTCGAGGCGGCGCGCCTGGGCGACCAGGGCGCAATCGCCCGGCTGCTGGAAAAGGCGCAGCCCGACATCCGCCGCTACGCCCGCGCCACCTGCCGCACATCGGCGGACGCCGAGGACGCCGCCCAGGAAGCCCTGTGGCGGCTGTTTCGGCACGTCGGCACCATCCGCTCGCTTTTGTCCTTCTCGGGTTGGCTGTTCAGCGTGGTGCGGCGGGAATGCCTCCGCCTCGCCCGCCGGGCCGGCGCGACGGTCGCGGAGAGCGCGGCCGAAGCGGTGCTGCTCGACCGGACGGACGCCGAACTGCGGCTCGACGTGGCGGCGGCCTTCGAGGCCCTGCCGCCGCATTACCGCGAGGTCGCGTTGATGCGCGACGTCAACGAAATGACCATCGACGAGATCGCCGCGGCGCTCGGCACCACGCGGCAGGCGGTGAAGGCCCGTCTGCACCGCGCCCGCCTGCTGATGCGCGAATACCTGACGCGAGATTAGCCCGCGGTTGACTCGTTTTGCCGCACTCGTGCTACCATATGGGCTGGAAGCGATGCCGCGACGCGGCGGATCGCGCGCCTGACGGTTCCAAAATCACTGGGCCGTCTCGGCGCGCCTTTTTGTATTGGTGCGGAAGGGATCGTTGAGTAAGAAGCTCTTCATCAAGACCTGGGGCTGCCAGATGAACGTCTACGACTCCGCCCGCATGGCGGATGTCCTGGCACCCCTGGGCTACCGGCCGGTGGACGAGCCGGACGGCGCCGACATGGTGATCCTCAACACCTGCCACATCCGCGAAAAGGCGTCCGAGAAGGTCTTTTCGGAACTCGGCCGCCTGCGCCAGCTGAAGGACATCAAGGCCGACGCCGGCGACGGCCGGATGATCGTCGCGGTGGCCGGCTGCGTCGCGCAGGCGGAAGGGGAGGAGATCGTCGCCCGCGCCCCCTACGTGGACATCGTCTTCGGCCCGCAGACCTACCACACCCTGCCGGAGATGGTGGCGAAGGCCAGCCGCCGCGCGGGCAGCGTGCTGAACACCGACTTCCCCGTGGAGTCGAAGTTCGACTTCCTGCCGGACGAGAGCGCCGCCCAGGGCGTGGCCGCCTTCCTCGCCGTGCAGGAGGGCTGCGACAAGTTCTGCACCTTCTGCGTCGTGCCCTACACCCGCGGCGCGGAGTTCTCGCGCACCGGCGCGCAGATCCTGGCGGAGGCCCGGCGCCTCGTCGCCGGCGGCACGCGGGAGATCAACCTGCTGGGCCAGAACGTCAACGCCTGGCACGGCGACGGGCCGGACGGCGCGACCTGGGGCCTCGGCCGGCTGGTGCGCGAACTGGCGGAGATCGACGGGCTGGAGCGCATCCGCTACACCACCTCGCACCCGCGCGACATGGACGAGGATCTGATCCGCGCCCACGCCGAGGTGCCGCAGCTGATGCCCTACCTGCACCTGCCGGTGCAGGCGGGGTCCGACCGCATCCTGACGGCGATGAACCGCAAGCACACGGCCGACGACTACCGGCGCATCGTCGACACCTTGCGCGCCGCCAAGCCGGATCTGGCGCTGTCGGGCGACTTCATCGTCGGCTTCCCCGGCGAGAGCGACGCGGATTTCGCGGAGACGCTGCGGCTGGTCACCGACGTCGGCTACGCCCAGGCCTATTCGTTCAAGTACAGCCCCCGCCCCGGCACTCCGGCTGCGCTGGAAAGCGCCCAGGTGCCGGAGGATGTGAAGGACGCCCGGCTCGCGGCACTCCAGCAGTTGCTGAACGCGCAGCAGCAGGCTTTCAACCAGGGCTTCGTCGGCCAGACCGTGCCGGTCCTGTTCGACCGCGTCGGCAAGCGGGGCGGGCAGCTGCTTGGCAAGAGCCCCTACATGCAATCGGTGCATGCCGACGCCAACGAACGGCTGTTGGGACGGATCGTGGAGGTGCGGATCGACGCCGCCCACCCGAACAGCCTGGCCGGCACCGTGGCGACCGGCGAATACCACTTGTCCCCAATTGGGCAGATTGGCCCGGAAGGGACGCAAACCCTGGAGGCGACCGTTTGAACGGCTTGCCCGATCAGCGAATCGATCTGAACTTCGACGACAACCGGCTCCTGCCGATGCTGTACGGGGAGCATGACCGCCACCTCGCCCGCATCGAGAACCAGCTGGGAGTCTCCCTGATCTCCCGCGGCAACACGCTGACCATCGCCGGTCCGGCGGAATCCGCCGAGACCGCCCGGTCCGCGCTCGACGCGCTCTACGAACGGCTGAAGCGCGGCATGGCCGTGGGCACCGGCGAGGTGGACGCGGCCGTGCGCATGGCCACCGGCACCGGCGGTGCGCTGCGCGACCAGACGCTGGCGACGCTCAGCCGCGCGGAAGTCGCGGTGCGGACCCGCCGCAAGGGGGCCATCACCCCGCGCTCGCCCATGCAGGCGACCTATCTCCAGGCGCTGGCCGAGAGCGAGATGGTCTTCGGCCTGGGGCCCGCGGGCACCGGCAAGACCTACCTCGCCGTGGCGCAGGCGGTGGCGATGCTGACCACCGGCCAAGTGGACCGCATCATCCTGTCGCGCCCCGCCGTCGAGGCGGGGGAGCGGCTGGGCTTCCTGCCCGGCGACCTGAAGGAGAAGGTCGATCCTTACCTGCGCCCGCTCTACGACGCGCTGCACGACATGCTGCCGGCGGAGCAGGTGAAGAAGCGGCTGGAGTCCGGCGAGATCGAGATCGCGCCGTTGGCCTTCATGCGCGGCCGCACGCTCGGCAACGCCTTCGTCATCCTGGACGAGGCGCAGAACACCACGCCCATGCAGATGAAGATGTTCCTCACCCGCCTGGGCGAGGGCGGCCGCATGGCGGTGACCGGCGACATTTCGCAGACCGACCTGCCGGCCGGCACCAAGTCCGGCCTGCGCGAGGCGCTGGACATCCTGCAGGGGGTGGACGGCATCCGCTTCGTCCATTTCACCGACGTGGACGTGGTGCGCCACCCGCTGGTCGCCCGCATCATCCGCGCCTACGACCGTTTCGACAGCCAGACCAAGGCCGCCCGCCGCCCGGCCGCTCCCCGGAACGGCAATGGCAATGGCGGTGGCGACGGCGCGACCAACCCCGCGGGGGAGGGGGCGCCGTGATGGCCGTGGACGTCGCCGTTTCACGTGAAGCAGGCGCCTGGGCCGACGACGCGGAATGGCTGTGCGAACGCGCGGCGCTCGCCGCGCTGGCCGCCAGCTACGACGAGGAGGAAGGGCCGGCGGAGCTGTCCGTCGTGCTCGCCGACGACGCGCTGGTGCACCGGCTGAACCGCGACTACCGCGGCAAGGACAAGCCGACCAACGTTCTGTCATTCGCCCTGACCGAGGCCGAGGAACCGGAGTTGGGCGAGGACGCCCCGGTCATGCTGGGCGACGTCATCCTGGCCTGGGAGACCGTCGCCCGCGAGGCCGCCGAGCAGGGAAAGACGCCTTCGGATCACATGACCCACCTTGTGGTGCATGGCGTTCTTCATCTTCTCGGGTATGATCACGAGACGGACGACGAAGCCGAGGAGATGGAGCAGCTCGAAGTCGAGGTGCTGGAGACCCTGGGAATCGCCGACCCGTACGCCGCCACGCGCTCCCCGCCCGGGGAGCCGAATTTGGACGAACAACCGCCGGACCGATGAGCGAAATTTCCGACAGTCGAACGCCCCGTGAAGACGGGGCCGAAGACCAGCACTCCCTGGGTCACCTGTTTCGCGGGTGGCTCCGGACCGTCCTCGGGGGGCGCGACGACGCCACCCTGCGCGCCACGATCGAGGAACTGATCGAGGAGCAGGACGCCGACGAGGGATCGTTGGGGGCGGGCGAGCGCGCCTTGCTCGCCAACATCCTCAAACTCCGCGACCGCACCGTCGACGACGTGATGGTGCCGCGCGCCGACATCGTGGCGGTGGAGGTGGACACGCCGTTCCCCGCCCTTGTCCAGCGCATGGCGGAAGACGCCCATTCCCGCATGCCGGTGTACCGCGAGACGCTCGACGACGTCGTCGGCATGGTGCACATCAAGGACGTGCTCGCCGCGCTGGCGCAGGGCAGGGCGGTGGCGCTGTCGGACATCGTCCGCGACCTGACCATCGTGGCGCCCAGCATGCCGGTGGTGGACCTGCTGGTGCAGATGCGCCAGAAGCGCCAGCACATGGCGCTGGTGGTCGACGAGTTCGGCGGCATCGACGGCCTCGTCACCATCGAGGATCTGGTCGAGGAGATCGTCGGCGAGATCGAGGACGAGCACGACGAGGAGGCCTCGCCCCGCCTCGTGGAACGTCCGGACGGCAGCATCATCGCCGACGCCCGCGTCTCCATTGAGGATTTCGAGGAGCGCGTCGGCTCCTTCCTGACGGAGGAAGAGCGCGAGGACATCGACACGCTCGGCGGGCTCGTCGTCTCGCTGGCCGGCCGCGTGCCGGGCCGCGGCGAGATGCTGACCCACCCCTCCGGCCTGGAGTTCGAGATCGTCGAGGCCGACCCGCGCCGCATCAAGCGCCTGCGCGTCCGCAACGCCCCCGCCAACAGCTCCGCCCTGGCCGAGGTGGGGTGACATCGTTCTGAAGCTGGGTGGTCGCACTGGGCCCCCACCCAACCCTCCCCCACCTTCGGCGGGGGAGGGCTTTCAGGGTCGCGCGGCGGAGTTCCCTCCCTTGCCTCTCGCGCATGCTTGCATGCGCTGACGGCGTCAGGCGAACGCCATTGGCGTTCGCTGAGAGCCGAAAGCGGGGGAGGGTTAGGGTGGGGGCCCAGCGCGACCACCTCTGTCGCAAGCACCGACATCCCGGAGTTCGCCTCTTGTCCATCACCGACACCATGACCACCCCGGCCCCGCTGGGCCGCCTTTCCGCGCGCCTCGCCGGGCTTGCCGGATGGCGGCGGATGGCGGCGGCGGCGCTGTTCGGCGGGCTGGCGACCCTGGCTCTGCCGCCGGCCGATGCCGTGCCGGTGCTGCTGGTCGCCTTCCCGGGCCTGCTCTGGCTGCTCGACGGGGCACGGACGGGGCGGCAGGCCTTCGCGGTTGGCTGGTTCTTCGGCTTCGCGCACCATCTGCTCGGCCTCTACTGGATCAGCGCGGCGCTGTTCACCGACATCGGCCGCTTCTGGTGGGCGCTGCCGCTGTCCGCCGCGGGGCTGCCCATCCTGATGGCCATGTTCAGCGGCTTCACGACGCTCCTGGTGTGGAAGCTGCGGGCGACGGGGCTGGCGCGGGTGTTCCTGTTCGCCGCCTCCTGGGCGCTGTTCGAATGGCTGCGCGGGCACGTCTTCACCGGTTTCCCGTGGAACCTCATCGGCTACAGCTGGACCGGCTTCCTGCCGGTTTTGCAGAGCGTCTCCCTGTTCGGCGTCTACGGCCTCAGCCTGCTGACCGCGCTGGTCGCGGCGCTGCCGGCGGTGCTGGCGGGATCCGGGCGACGCAGCTGGGGCGCCGTCATCGCCGGGCTGGCGCTGTTCGCCGCCTTGGGGACCTGGGGCGAGGTGCGGTTGCAGGGGGCGTCCGACGAGACGGTGCCGGGCGTGCGGCTGCGGCTCGTCCAGCCGGCCATCGACCAGCGCATGAAATGGGCGCCGGGCGAGCGCGTGCGGAACGTCCAGCAGCAGCTCGACCTGTCCGCCGCCGAGCCGGCGTCCCCCTCGGCAGCCCCACCCACCCACATCATCTGGGCGGAAACCGCCGTGCCCCTGTTCATTGAGCAGGACGCCCGCGTGCGCCAGGCGCTGGGATCCGTGACGCCGCCCGGCGGGCTGCTGATCACCGGCGCGCCGCGCGCCGCCGTGGATGCGGAGGGCGAGCAGCGTTACTACAACAGCATGGTGGCGGTGGACGGCAGCGGCGCCATCGCGGGCAGCTTCGACAAGTTCCACCTCGTCCCCTTCGGCGAATACATGCCGCTGCGCCGCTGGCTGCCGGTCGGGGCCATCGCCGGCAACGGGGCCGAGTTCTCGGCCGGGCCGGGGCCGGTGACGCTGGACCTCAAGGGACTGCCACCGGTCAGCCCGCTGATCTGCTACGAGGTCATCTTCCCGAACGCCGTGGTCGACCGCTCCCATCGGCCACAATGGCTGCTGAACCTCACCAACGACGCCTGGTATGGCAACACCGCCGGGCCGCACCAGCATTTCGCCATCGCGCAAACCCGCGCGGTGGAGGAGGGCCTGCCCCTCGTGCGCGTGGCGAACACCGGCATCTCGGGCGTCGTGGACGCCCATGGACGCATAGCTGCAATGCTCGCACTTGGTCACAGGGGCGTTGTCGATACAGCCTTGCCGAAAGCCCTTCCAATGCCCACACTTTACGGTTGGATGGGCGACTGGGTGTTCGGAGTACTGCTCCTGATCTGCTTCGCCGTCGGCCTGTCCGCTCGACAACGCCGCTAGCGCAACCGACAATCTTTTTCAATCACGCGCATCAGGAGCGGCGGGGCACCCTTGACTGCATACATGGATATGTCGTATCAAGGTTGCACAACTGTTTCAGGGAATTAGAGAATGCCAGCAACAGCAACGCGGGGCCGCCGGGCGTCAGCCGGCCGTCCCAAGACGGGAAAGCCGAACCCGATTGACGTTCACGTCGGTTCCCGCGTCCGGTTGCGCCGGACCCTTCTGGGCATGAGCCAGGAAAAGCTCGGTGAGGCCATCGGCCTGACCTTCCAGCAGGTTCAGAAGTACGAGCGCGGCGCCAACCGCATCGGCGCGTCGCGCCTGTTCGATCTCAGCCGCGTTCTCGACGTGCCGGTGTCCTTCTTCTTCGACGACATGCCGGCCGAGGCGGCCTCCGCCCCGGTGGATGACGACGAGGCGGCCGCTGGTGGCTTCGAGGAGCGCTCCTCGGGCGGCTACGAGCCGGACCCGATGGCCAAGCGCGAGACGCTGGAGCTGGTGCGCGCCTACTACCGCATCAACGACCCGTCGGTGCGCAAGCGCCTGTTCGAGCTGACCAAGGCGGTCGCCAACTCGGGCATGGTCGAAGCCGCCGAGTGACGGCCCGGGCGCTGACCCGGACAAGAATTTGAAGAGTTGGGGGGAGCGGCTTGCCGGCTGCATCCCCCCGGTTTGTTTTTACACACCCGCTAATCCCGCTCCGGAATGCCGGCAGGCCGTACCAAAGACGACCGGCAAAGGGAGATTGCTTGACCCACGCGGCAATTCTTGCCAAATACGGGCGAGGATCGGCTACCCAAAGGGCGCAAGGACCGATCCCAAGCTTTTTGTGTAAAAAGTTTTCCCGTCCATTGCCGAGGTTCGCCGTGGCCAAGCTCAACTACGTCTTCACCAGCGAGTCCGTGTCCGAGGGTCATCCGGACAAGGTGTGCGACCGCATTTCCGACGCGATCGTGGACCTGTACCTGTCGCACGACCCCTACGCCCGCGTGGCGGTGGAGACTCTGGCCACGACCAACCAGGTGGTGCTGGCCGGCGAGGTGCGCGGTCCGGAGAGCATCACGCCGGAGATGCTGGTGCAGGTCGCCCGCGCGGCGGTGAAGGACATCGGCTACGAGCAGGACGGCTTCCACTGGGCGAAGATGGACGTCAAGTGCTTCGTCCACTCGCAGTCGGCCGACATCGCGGTGGGCGTCGACGCGGCGGGTGAGAAGGACGAGGGGGCGGGCGACCAGGGCATCATGTTCGGCTACGCCTGCAACGAGACCCCGGCGCTGATGCCGGCGCCGATCTACTACTCCCACGCCATCCTGAAGTCGCTGGCCGAGGCGCGCCACTCAGGATCCGCCCCGCAGCTCGGCCCCGACGCCAAGAGCCAGGTGACGCTGCAGTACGAGAACGGCCGGCCGGTGCGCGCCACCGCCATCGTCGTCTCCACCCAGCACGCCGACGGCCTGACCCAGGAGGAGGTGCGCGAGATCGTCCGCCCGCACGTGCTCAACGTGCTGCCGCAGGGCTGGATGTGCGACGAGGCGCACTTCTACGTCAACCCGACCGGGCGCTTCGTGATCGGCGGGCCGGACGGCGACGCCGGGCTGACCGGGCGCAAGATCATCGTCGACACCTACGGCGGGGCCGCCCCGCACGGCGGCGGCGCGTTCTCCGGCAAGGACCCGACCAAGGTCGACCGCTCGGCCGCCTACGCGGCGCGGTATCTCGCCAAGAACGTGGTGGCCGCCGGCCTGGCCGAGCGCTGCACGATCCAGCTGTCCTACGCCATCGGCGTGTCCAAGCCGCTGTCGGTCTACGTCGACACCCACGGCACCGGCCAGGTCGACGAGGACCAGCTCTCCGCCGTGCTGCAGAAGCTGGTCGACCTGTCGCCCCGCGGCATCCGCACGCACCTCGGCCTGAACAAGCCGATCTACGCGCGCACCGCGGCTTATGGCCACTTCGGCCGCGACGCCGAGCCCGACGGCGGCTTCGCCTGGGAAAAGACCGACCTCGTCGGCGACCTCCGCACGGCGTTCTTCTAAGATCGACCAGTTTGGTTTGGCGTGCAGGGGCCCATGTGGCCCCTGCATCCGTTTCTGGACCTCGCATTGATCATGACCGACTCTTTTCCCGACGCTTCCAAGAGGCTGTACGGGCGGCGCAAGGGCCGTCCGCTGCGCAAGCGCAAGACCGAGCTGATCGACACGCTGCTGCCTTCGCTGCAAATCCCGGTGCCGCAGCCGGGCGAGCGCATCGACCCCCACGCCCTGTTCCCGAACCCGGTGCGCGACGTCTGGCTGGAGGTCGGCTTCGGCAGCGGCCACCACATGGCTTGGCAGGCGGCAAACAACCGCGACATCGGCGTGGTCGGGGCGGAGCCCTTCATCAACGGCGTGGCCGGCTTGCTGAAGCTGGTCGAAGACGAGGGCGTGCAGGACAACGTCCGCGTCCTGCCGGACGACGCCCGCCCGCTGCTCGACGCCCTGCCGGACGCATCCATCGGCCGCGCCTTCGTCCTGTTCGCCGACCCTTGGCCGAAGAAGCGCCATTGGGAACGCCGCTTCATCGGTCCGGCCAACCTGCCGCGCCTGTCGCGCGTCCTGAAGGACGGGGCGGAGCTGCGGCTGGCCAGCGACGACATGGGGCTGGTGCGCTGGATGCTGGAGCACACGGTCAAGCACCCGGACTTCGAATGGACCGCCCGCGGCCCTTCCGACTGGCGCCACCGCAGCGAGGACTGGCCGCCGACCCGTTACGAGGAAAAAGCCATCGAGGCCGGCCGCAAGCCGGTCTTCCTGCGCTTCATCCGCAAGCCGCGGGGCTGACCGGGTCCGGCGTTTCCACCACCGGCCCGGCGTAATGTTCCACGACCGGGAACGGGTCGTAGAAATGGTGGAGCAGGGCCTTCCAGCGGGCGTAGCGGTCCGACCCGCGGAAACCCTCCGAGTGGTCCTCAAGCTTTTCCCAGCGGACGAGCAGGAGGTAGCGGCCCGGCGCCTCCATGCAGGGCCGGACCTCCAGGCCGCGGAATCCCGGCGTCGCGGCGATCAGCGGCTGCGCCTCGGCCATGGCCCGCTCGAAGGCGGTGCCCTGGCCGGGAGGCACCGACAGGATCGCAATTTCCAGGATCATGCCTCGCTCACCACGTCATTTCCGTCCTGAATCGCGCGGTTCATCCCCCGACTGTAGCGCCGGGCGCGCCCCTCACCAAGCCGCCGTGCATAGGCCAGGTCGGAAAAGCGCTTGCGGCTTGCTCCGGAATGTCTATATTCACCGCATGAACCCATACGGATCGGCGGCTCGGGAAACCGGGCCGGCGGGACGCTTTGCGGGTGGGCTTAGGCCCACTTATTTTTTTATCAGCGCGTCGAATCCTCGGTTTGGTCCCAGGGCACCGGTCCGGGGAGACCGCGAGGGCGGGTCAGGTGGAATGGAAGCAACCGGTCGTATCGAGCAGATCATCACGCCGTCCGTCGAGGCCATGGGCTACGAGGTCGTGCGTGTGCAGTTGACCGGTGGGCAGCGCATGGTTCTGCAGGTCATGGCTGAACGCGCCGACGGCGCGGCCATGACGGTCGAGGACTGCGCCGACATCAGCCGTGCCATCTCCGCGGTTCTCGACGTTGAGGATCCGATCAAAAGCGCCTACACGCTGGAGGTCAGCTCGCCCGGCATCGACCGGCCGCTGACCCGGTTGAAGGATTTCGAACGCTTCGCCGGTTTCGAGGCCAAGCTGGAGACCCGGCTTGCCGTCGACAATCGCAAGCGCTTCAAGGGCATGCTGAAGGGCGTCGAGGACGGCCTTGTGTGCATCGAAACGGAACAGGGAGCCGCCCGCCTGGAGTTCGACAACATCCTGCGCGCCAAGCTGGTTTTGACGGATGAACTGATCCGCGCCAGCCAGGAGCAGGGTTGACGGCCCGGTCCGGGTTCGACCCGCAAGAACAAACGCCAGTCCAGGAAGTGTGACGGATGGAACTGCTGCAAGTCGCTGACGCGGTCGCCCGCGAAAAGAACATCGACCGGGACGAGGTCCTGGAGGCGATGGAACAGGCGATTCAGAAGGCCGGTCGCTCCAAGTACGGCCATGAGCACGACATCCGCGCCCGCATCGACCGCAAGACCGGCGACATCCACCTGACCCGCCACCTGGAGGTGGTCGAGACGGTGGAGAACGAGGCGACGCAGGTCACGCTCGCCTACGCCCAGCGCCGCAAGCCCGGCGCCCAGATCGGCGACTTCCTGGTCGACCCGCTGCCGCCCATCGACTTCGGCCGCATCGCCGCGCAGACCGCCAAGCAGGTCATCGTCCAGAAGGTCCGCGACGCGGAGCGCAAGCGCCAGTTCAACGAGTACAAGGATCGCATCGGCGAGATCGTCAACGGTCTGGTCAAGCGCGTCGAGTACGGCAACGTCACCGTGGACCTTGGCCGGGCCGAGGCGATCCTGCGCCGCGACGAGCTGCTGCCGCGCGAGCATTTCAAGAACGGCGACCGCGTGCGCGCCTACATCTACGACGTCCGCGAGGAAGCGCGCGGCCCGCAGATCTTCCTGTCGCGCACGCATCCGATGTTCATGGCCAACCTGTTCAAGCAGGAAGTGCCGGAAATCTACGACGGCATCATCGAGATCAAGGCGGTCGCCCGCGACCCGGGCAGCCGCGCCAAGATCGCGGTGATCAGCCACGACAGCTCCATCGACCCGGTCGGCGCCTGCGTCGGCATGCGCGGCAGCCGCGTCCAGGCCGTGGTGGGCGAGCTGCAGGGCGAGAAGATCGACATCATCCAGTGGAACCAGGAGCCGGCGACCTTCATCGTCAACGCCCTGGCCCCGGCCGAGGTCGCCAAGGTCGTGATGGACGAGGAGAACAGCCGCATCGAGGTGGTGGTGCCGGACGACCAGCTGTCGCTGGCCATCGGCCGCCGCGGCCAGAACGTGCGGCTCGCCACCCAGCTGACCGGCTGGGACATCGACATCCTGACCGAGCAGGAGGAGTCGGAGCGCCGCTCCGAGGAATTCCGCACTCGCTCGCAGCTCTTCATGGACGCGCTGGACGTGGACGACGTGATCGCCCATCTCCTGGTCGCCGAAGGCTTCACCACCGTGGAGGAGATCGCCTACGTCGAGACGGAGGAGCTGGCCGAGATCGAAGGCTTCGACGAGGACGTGGCGGAGGAGCTGAAGCAGCGCGCCCTGAACTTCCTGGAAGAGCAGGACGTCCGCATGACGGAGAAG
This sequence comes from Azospirillum canadense, assembly GCF_025961225.1. GTDB lineage: Bacteria > Pseudomonadota > Alphaproteobacteria > Azospirillales > Azospirillaceae > Azospirillum > Azospirillum canadense. The sequence continues at coordinate 174,123 of NZ_JAOQNG010000001.1, forward strand.
CGCCAGGCGCTCGGCGTCGAGGACGCGGTCGCGGAAGTGACCGGCTTCACGCCGACGCAGCTGGTCAAGCTGGGCGAGAACGGCGTCAAGACGATGGACGACTTGGCCGACCTCGCCGGCGACGAGCTGCGCGACATCCTCGGCAAGGACGGCCCGTCGGAAGACGAGGCCAATGAGATCATCATGGCCGCCCGTGCCCATTGGTTCGATGGCGAGGAGGGTGCGCCGCAGGCGGCGCAGCCGTCCGCCGACGGACAAGCGGCGCAGGGATGACCCGGCGCGGTTGGGTCACGAAGGCCAGGAACGTCAAGGTTTGGGCCAGGAATATCAAGGTTTGGGATTGTATCGGTACGGATGGTTGGACTGAACGAAGCGATTGGACAAGACCCGGAAGGGCTGCCGCCATGTGAGCCGCAGGAGCCCGCGGACCTGGAAAAGGGTCCGCTGCGCCGTTGCGTCGCCACGGGCACGGTTCAGCCCAAGGATGGGATGATCCGCTTCGTGGTCGCACCGGACGGCGAGATCGTCCCCGACCTGGAGGAGCGGCTTCCCGGCCGTGGCTTGTGGCTGACGGCCGAACCGTCAGCCCTCGCCAAGGCGCTGGGCAAGAACCTGTTCGCCAAGGCGGCGAGGCGCGCGGTGCGCGTTCCGCCCGATCTGGCGGAACGGCTGGAGCGGTTGCTGGAGCGGCGTTGCCTGGATGCCTTCGGGCTGGCGCGCCGGGCCGGGCAGGCTCTGGCCGGGTATGAGAAGGTGCGCGAGGCGCTGAAGACCAACCAGGTCGCACGCGCCGGACCACCCTGTCTGCTGGTCGAAGCCAGCGACGGATCGCCCGACCAGCGGGGCAAGATCACAGCGCTGGCGCCGGATATGCCGGTGGTCGACCTCTTCGACTCGGCGGCGATGGCCGCCGCCTTGGGGAGGGAAGCCGCGGTGCATGCGGTGGTGGCGCGCGGGAAACTGGCCAAATCCTTGGTCCGTGACTCGGCGCGTCTCAAGGGTATCAAGGGCTTTGTCGCCGGCATTGCGCCGGCCGGCCGCGGAAGCAACGTCTGACCATTCGGGAACCGATGACCGACAGCAACGACCAGGACCAAAAGAAAGTCTTGCACCTCTCCGGCTCCGGCAAAGGGAAGCTGGAGCTGAAGAAGCCGGTCGAGACCCAGGTCCGGCAGAGCTTCTCCCATGGCAGGTCGAAGCCCGTGACCGTGGAGGTCAAGCGTAAGCGGGCCGTGGAGAAGGGCGCTCTGCCGGGTGTGGCCGACGGCGGCGCCGCCGCGCGCCAGGCCGCACAGGGCATCCCTGTCCGCGGCGGTGGCGGCCAGCGCCAGCGTGGCGGTGGTGGTGGCGGCGCCGTCCGCCAGCTGACCAACCAGGAACGCGAGGCGCGCATCCGCGCTCTCCAGGGCGCTGCCCAGGAAGAGCGCCGCCGCGCCGAGGTGGAGGCCGAACTCGCCGCGCTTGCGGCGGAGGCCGAGGCCGCCCGCGCCGCCGAGGCGGCGGAGGCCGCCGCCAACGCCGACACCCAGGTGATCGAGGAAGAGCCGCAGGTGCTCGACCCCGAGACGCTGCGCGAGCGTGAGCTTGCGGAGCTGCGTGGGATCGAAGAGGCGGAACGCGCCAAGGCCGCGGAGGCCGAGCGCCGGCGCCAGGAAGAGGAAGCCAAGCGCAAAGAGGCCGAAGAGGCCAAGCGCCGCGAGGCCGAGCCGCAGCAGCGCCGCGACGGTCCGAGCGCCCGCCCGGCCGGCGGCCCCGGTGCCCGTCCGGCGGCCGGTGGCCCCGGCGCCCGCCCCGCGGCGGGTGGTCCCGGTGCCCGCCCGGCGCCCGGTGCGGACGCCCAGGCTCCGCGCGGTCCGGCTCCGGCCGGTGCCGTCCCCGGCCGCTTCGGCGACGAGGAAGAGGACCGCGGTGGTGCGCGCGGCAAGCCGGGCAAGAAGGCTCCGACTCCGGCTCCGGTCCGCAAGGCCGCTCCGGGCGCCGACCGCCGCAAGGGCTCCAAGATGACCGTCTCGCAGGCGTTGAGCGACGAGGGTGGTGAGCGCACGCGCTCCCTGGCCGCCGTCCGCCGTGCCCGCGAGCGTGAGCGGCTCCGTCAGATGAGCCGCCAGGAGACGCAGAAAGTGACTCGCGACGTCGTCCTGCCCGAGGTGATCACCGTCCAGGAGCTGGCGAACCGCATGGCGGAACGCGGCGCCGACGTGATCAAGCAGCTGATGCGCATGGGCGTGATGGCCACCATCAACCAGACCATCGACGCCGACACGGCCGAGCTGGTCATCGCCGAGTTCGGCCACCGCGTGCGCCGCGTGTCGGAGGCCGACGTCGAGGTGGGCCTGCGCAGCAACGACGATGCGGCGGCGGTCCTGGTGCCGCGGCCCCCGGTCGTCACCATCATGGGCCACGTCGACCACGGCAAGACCTCGCTTCTGGACGCCCTGCGCCAGACCGACGTGGTCAGCCGCGAGGCCGGCGGCATCACCCAGCACATCGGCGCCTACCAGGTGCAGCTGGAGTCGGGTGCGAAGATCACCTTCATCGACACGCCGGGCCACGCCGCCTTCACCGAGATGCGCGCCCGCGGCGCCAACGTCACGGACGTGGTCGTGCTGGTCGTCGCCGCGAACGACGGCGTCATGCCGCAGACGATCGAGGCGATCCACCACGCCAAGGCCGCGAAGGTTCCGATCATCGTCGCGATCAACAAGATCGACCTGCCCGACGCCAAGCCGGACCGTGTCCGCCAGGAACTGCTCCAGCACGAGCTGGTGGTGGAAGAGCTGGGCGGCGACATCCAGACCGTGGAAGTGTCGGCCAAGGCCAAGCGCAACCTGGACAAGCTGGAGGAGGCCATCCTCCTGCAGGCCGAAATCCTGGAGCTGAAGGCCAACCCCGCCCGCACCGGCGAAGGCGTGGTGGTCGAGGCCAAGCTGGAGCGTGGCCGCGGTTCGGTCGCCACCGTGCTGGTCCAGCGCGGCACCCTGAAGGTCGGCGACGTGTTCGTCACCGGGTCGGAGTGGGGCCGCGTCCGCGCGCTCGTCAACGACCGCGGCCAGAGCGTCGAGGAAGCCAGCCCGGCCAGCCCGGTCGAGGTGCTCGGCCTCAACGGCACGCCGCTCGCCGGCGACGACTTCACGGTCGTCGAGTCGGAAGCCCGTGCCCGCGAAATCGCCGAGTTCCGCCAGCGCAAGAAGCGCGAGGCGGCGGTGGCGGCCTCGGCCCGCGGTTCGCTGCAGGACATGTTCAGCCGCATCCAGGCCGGCGAGGCCAAGGAACTGCCGGTCGTCATCAAGGGCGACGTGCAGGGCTCGATCGAGGCGATCTCCAACGCGCTCGAAAAGCTCACGGCCGAGAACACCGAGGTCAAGGTCCGCGTGCTGCACGCGTCGGTGGGTGCGATCAACGAGTCCGACATCACGCTGGCGAACGCCTCCAACGCGATGGTCATCGGCTTCAACGTCCGCGCCAACCCGCAGGCCCGCGACATGGCCAAGCGCGACGGCGTCGAGATCCGCTACTACTCGATCATCTACAACGTGATCGACGACGTGAAGGCGGCCCTCACCGGCATGCTGTCGCCGACGCTCCGCGAGCGTTTCATCGGCTACGCCGAGATCCGCGAGGTGTTCAACATCACCAAGGTCGGCAAGGTCGCCGGCTGTATGGTCACCCAGGGCACGGTCAAGCGTGGCGCCGGTTGCCGCCTGTTGCGCGACAACGTCGTCATCCACGAGGGCACGCTCAAGACGCTCAAGCGCTTCAAGGACGAGGTCAAGGAAGTGCGCGAGGGTTACGAGTGCGGCATGGCCTTCGAGAACTACGACAACATCCTGGCCGGCGACATCATCGAGGCCTTCGAGATCGAGGAGGTGGCGCGCGAGCTGTAAGCCCGTCGCCATACCCCGGTTCTTCGGGCCGGTCCCTCGGACCCGGCCGTTTTCAGAGACCTGTTCGGACAAGGGCGCCCGTGCGCCCTTGTCCTGTTTTCGTGGGAGGCCAGATCCCTCCCGCACCGCTTTTCGGGATCGACACCATGAGAAAAAAACACGACGCAGCCGGCAAGCCCCCGTCCCAGCGGCAACTGCGCGTCGGCGAGGAACTGCGCCACGCGCTCGCGGAACTGCTCCAGCGCGGCGATTTCCACGACCCCGAACTGGCGGCTCTGAACGTCACCGTGACCGAGGTGCGGATCAGCCCGGACCTGCGCAACGCCACCGCCTTCGTCACGCCGCTGGGCGGCGGCCACATGGACGAGACTCTGGCGGCGCTGCGCCGGGCGGGTCCGTTCCTGCGCGGCCAGATCGCGCGCGCCATCAACCTGCGCCACGCCCCGACGCTGAGCTTCGAGGCCGACACGTCCTTCGACTACGCCAGCCACATCGACAACATCCTGCACAGCCCGGCGGTCGCCCGGGATGTGGGCTACACCAGCCTCGCTCACGTCAACGGCGACGATGACGACGATGAGGATGACCTCGACGAGGGGGACGACTCCTGGGACGAGGACGACCGCCCGGAGGATGAGGACGATCTCGACGACGAGGATGACGACCTCGACGAGGAGGATGAAGGTGAGGCGCCGCGCGGGGGCAAGCGTGGCTCGTAAGCGCAAGGGTGAGGCGATCCACGGCTGGATCGTGCTCGACAAGCCGGAAGGCCTGACCTCGACCCAGGCGCTGTCCAAGGTGCGCCGCCATCTGAACGCCGAGAAGGCCGGGCACGGCGGCACGCTGGACCCGCTGGCCACCGGCATCCTGCCCATCGCGCTGGGGGAGGCGACCAAGACCGTCTCCTACGCCATGGACGGGGAGAAGACCTACCGCTTCACCGTCCGCTGGGGCGCCCGCACCACCACCGACGACCGCGAGGGCGCGGTGGTCGAGACGTCCGACGTCCGCCCGGACGCCGACGCCATCCGGGCGGCACTCCCCGCCTTCCTGGGTCACATCGAGCAGATTCCGCCGCAGTTCTGCGCCATCAAGGTGGACGGCGAGCGCGCCTACGACATCGCCCGCGGGGGCGATGCCGTGGATCTGGCCGCCCGCACGGTCCGCATCGACCGGCTGGAACTGGTGGAGACGCCGGACGCCGACCACGCCGTTCTGGAGGTCGATTGCGGGAAGGGCACCTACGTGCGCTCCATCGCCCGCGACCTCGCCGAACGATTGGGGACGGTCGGGCACATCGCGACGTTGCGCCGCCTGCGCGTGGGGTCTTTCAACCTGGAGCGGGCGATTTCCCTGGACGATCTGGTCGCGATGGAGCAAGGTGCGGCCGTCGAAAGACTTCTGCTGCCGATCGAGACCGCGCTGGACGACATCCCGGCGCTGGCCCTGACGGACGCGGAAGCGCACCGACTGAAACACGGCCAGACGGTGGCCCTCCTCACCCGGCAGGACCGCGAGCGCCTTACGGCGATCCGCGGTGATGTTGGTGGGGATGGCACCGTCATTGCGCTTTTCGGCGGGAAGCCGGTGGCGCTGGCGCGGGTGGAGGGGGCGGAAGTCCGTCCGGTGCGCGTCCTCAACCTTTAAGATACGGAGACCCCGATGTCGATCACGCCCGATCGCAAGCAGGAACTGATCAAGGAATATTCCCGCGGTGAGGCCGACACCGGCTCGCCCGAGGTCCAGGTCGCGATCCTGTCCGAGCGCATCCGGAACCTGACCGAGCACCTGCAGGGCCACAAGAAGGACTTCCACTCCCGCCGTGGTCTGCTGGTCATGGTCGGCCAGCGCCGCCGTCTTCTTGACTATCTCAAGAAGAAGGACAACAGCCGCTACGCCACGCTCATCGAGCGTCTGGGCCTGCGCCGCTAAGTTTTGAGGCGTCCGTCCTGGTGACCGAACACACGCTCCGATCCGCCCTTGGTCCGCCGCACCAGCTCCTGGTGCCAAGGGGACCGGCGCGCTGGTCGGGGCGTTCGGCTGTTGGCGAAGGTATGTTTTGATCAGACGGCCGGCTCCGGACCTTCCGGGACCGGCCGTTTGTCGTTTTGGGTTTTAGCCTCCGTTGTGGGGTTTCATGCGGGGTCGAACGACTGGTGGCCCCGGCCTAGGCCAGCAATCCGGCGGGCCTAGGTGTCGGATGGAAGGAAGACGCAATGTTCAAGGTGTTCCGCAAAGAAATCGAATGGGGTGGGCGCAAGCTGACGTTCGAGACGGGCAAGATCGCCCGTCAGGCCGATGGCGCGGTCCTGGTCACCTATGGTGAGACCACGGTCCTGTGCACGGTCGTCGGCGCCAAGTCGCCGAAGCCCGGTGTCGATTTCTTCCCGCTGACGGTCAACTACCAGGAAAAGTCCTTCGCGGCCGGCAAGATCCCCGGCGGCTTCTTCAAGCGCGAAGGCCGCCCGACGGAAAAGGAGACGCTGGTCAGCCGCCTGATCGACCGTCCCATCCGCCCGCTCTTCGCCGACGGCTTCCGCAACGAGACGCAGGTCATCTGCACCGTGCTGAGCCATGACCTGGAGAACGATCCCGACATCGTCGCCATGGTCGGCACCTCGGCCGCGCTGACCATCTCCGGCATTCCCTTCCTGGGCCCGATCGGCGCGGCGCGCGTCGGCTACGTCGACGGCCAGTACGTGCTGAACCCGACCATGGACCGCGTCGACGGCTCCGACCTCGACCTCGTGGTCGCCGGCACCCAGGAAGGCGTGCTGATGGTCGAATCGGAAGCCAAGGAGCTGTCCGAGGAGGTCATGCTCGGCGCCGTCATGTTCGGCCACAAGAATTTCCAGCCGGTCATCCAGGCCATCATCGACCTGGCCGAAGAATGCGCCAAGGAGCCGTGGGACCTGCCCGCGCCGGCCTATGACCGCGCCGCGCTCAAGGCGAAGCTGCGCGAGACCGTGGGCGCCGACGTGGAGGCCGCCTACACCGAGACGGTGAAGCAGTCCCGCTACGAGAAGATCGGCGCCGCCAAGGCGAAGGCGCTGGAGGCTCTGGCCGAGTCCTTCGAGTCGCAGGCCATCGCGACCGAGTTCAAGGAGCTGGAGGCCGACATCCTGCGCGGCGCCGTCCTGAAGACCGGCCGCCGCATCGACGGCCGCGACACCAAGACCGTCCGCCCGATCGTGTCGGAGGTCGGCGTGCTGCCGCGCGCCCACGGCTCGGCCCTGTTCACCCGCGGCGAGACTCAGGCGCTGGTCGTCACCACGCTGGGCACCAGCCAGGACGAGCAGATCATCGACGCGCTGGAAGGCGAGTACCGGGAGCATTTCATGCTCCACTACAACTTCCCCCCGTATTCGGTGGGCGAGGCCGGCCGCATGGGCTCGCCGGGCCGCCGCGAGATCGGCCACGGCAAGCTGGCCTGGCGCGCCATCCACCCGCTGCTGCCGAAGAAGGAAGACTTCCCCTACACGCTGCGCGTGGTGTCGGAAGTCACGGAGTCCAACGGCTCGTCGTCGATGGCGACGGTCTGCGGCACGTCCCTGTCGCTGATGGACGCCGGCGCCCCGCTGGCGCGCCCGGTGGCCGGCATCGCCATGGGCCTGATCAAGGAAGACACCGGCTTCGCGGTCCTGTCGGACATCCTGGGTGACGAGGATCACCTGGGCGACATGGACTTCAAGGTGGCCGGCACCGACAAGGGCGTCACCGCGCTCCAGATGGACATCAAGATCACCTCGATCACCGAGGAGATCATGAAGATCGCTCTGGGCCAGGCCAAGGACGGCCGCCTGCACATCCTGGGCGAGATGGCCAAGGCCCTGACCGGCGCCCGCGAGGCGGTGAACGAGAACGCCCCGCGCATCACCGTGATCAACATCCCGAAGGAGAAGATCCGCGACGTGATCGGCTCCGGCGGCAAGGTGATCCGCGAGATCGTGGAGCAGACCGGCGCCAAGATCGACATCGAGGACGACGGCACGGTCAAGGTCGCCGCGGTCGACACCAAGGCCGCCCAGGCCGCCATCGACTGGATCAAGGGCATCGTCGCCGAGCCGGAACTGAACGTCATCTACACCGGCAAGGTCGTGAAGGTCGTCGACTTCGGCGCCTTCGTGAACTTCCTGGGCTCCAAGGACGGCCTCGTCCACATCTCCGAGCTGTCGCCGCAGCGCGTCGGCAAGGTGTCGGACGTCGTGTCGCAGGGCGATTCGGTGAAGGTCAAGGTCATCGGCTTCGACGACCGCGGCAAGGTCAAGCTGTCCATGAAGCAGGTCGACCAAGCCACCGGCGAAGACCTGACCAAGAAGGACGCCCCGGCCGCGCAGTGATGCTGCGTCCACTCCCTCCCTCGCGCAAGCGGGGGAGGGCGCCTATTCTCCCTCCCCCGCCCAGCGGGGGAGGGTCGGGGTGGGGGCAAGGGTTCCGACCCGCATCCAAAAGAGAAAAGGCGCCGCAAGGCGCCTTTTTTTCGTGCTGGAACAAACCGGTGGGCCGAATGCTACGAGCTATGGGCCGATGATCGCGTCCCACCGCGTGGTGTCTGAGGCGTGAGGCTGGCCCGCCGGAGCGCTCCCCCATAGCTGGCGCAGGCGGGCCGGCCGTTCGGGAGCGGCGGTCACCGTGTTCTTCGGCTAAGTTGAGGTTGCTTAACGACCATCAACCAAGACGGAGACCACGATGACCGAGGACAGGATCGCTCTTCAGGAGCTGATTGGGAAGAGCGCCGATGCCGACTTTCTGCGCGAGATGGTCGGCTTCGCCGCCCAGCGCCTGATGGAGCTGGAGGTGGAGAGCCTGTGCGGCGCCGGGTATGGCGAACGCAGCGAGGACCGCCAGACCAAGCGCAACGGCTACCGGGAGCGGACCTGGGAGACGCGCGCCGGGGCCATCGACCTGCGCATCCCCAAGCTGCGGCGCGGCTCCTACTTCCCGGCCTTCCTGGAGCCGCGCCGCACCGCGGAGAAGGCGCTAATCGCGGTGATTCAGGAGGCCTACGTGCAGGGCATCTCGACGCGCAACGTCGATGATCTGGTCAAGGCGATGGGCATGACCGGCATCTCCAAGAGCCAGGTCAGCCGCCTGTGCCAGGACATCGACGAGCGCGTGCAGGCGTTCCTGAACCGGCCGCTGGAAGGCGACTGGCCCTTTGTGTGGCTGGATGCGACCTACGTGAAAGTGCGCCAGGACGGCCGCATCGTCTCGCTCGCCGCCATACTGGCCATCGGCGTCAACAGCGATGGCCGGCGCGAGGTGCTGGGGCTCGGCCTCGGGCTGTCGGAAGCCGAGACCTTCTGGACCGATTTCCTGCGCACCCTCACCCGCCGGGGCCTACGCGGCGTAAAGCTGGTGATCGCCGATGCGCATCTCGGGCTGAAGGCCGCCGCTTCCAAGGTGCTGGGCGCCACACTTCAACGCTGTCGTGTTCATTGCATGAGGAATCTCCTCGCCTGCGTCGGCAAGGCGCACCAGACGATGGTCGCGGCCACCATTCGCACCGCCTTTGCCCAGGAGACCGCTGAGGCGGCGCATGAGCAGTGGCGCCGGGTGGCCGACAGCCTGCGGCCGCGCTTTTCCAAGCTGGCGGCGCTGATGGACGAGGCGGAGTTCGACGTGCTGGCCTACATGAAGTACCCCAAGGACCTGCGCACCAAATTGCACAGCACGAATCCTCTGGAGCGGCTGAATGGCGAGATCAAGCGGCGCACCAACGTCGTCGGCATCTTCCCTGGCGAAGGGGCGGTTGTGCGCCTCGTCGGCGCCTTGCTGCTGGAGCAGCATGATGAATGGGCGGTGGCCCGGCGCTACATGACCATGGAAAGCCTGGCCGAGCTGTGCCACCCTCACACCCCTGATCCGCTGTCCATCGCAGCGGAGTAGACCGGCGGCCTCAACCCGCCGAAGAGCACAGAGGCCCCCTCAGACACCACGCCTCGGGGCACGATCGAGCCGAATGGCAATTCATGTCACGCAATTTGGCATGGCTATGTCATCATACCGTAGCGTCGTCGGTTATTGGCGCTGCTGAATTAAAAGCAGGGGCTGCGTCGGTTGGGCTTCCTGCCTGCGATATGCCGTTGGCCCCTATAAGGTTAGCGCCTGCTAACTGGATGCCAGTCAGGTCGGCTTCCGACAAGTCGGCGTTCGTCAGGTTGGCCCCCGTTAAGTTGGCCCCCGTCAGGTTAGCGCCCATTAAGCGAGCGCCAGTCAGGTCGGCTTCCGACAGGTCGGCCCCCGTCAGTTTGGCTCCCGCCAGAACGGCGTTCGTCAGATCGGCTCCCTCCAGCCCGGTGCCCCAAAGAATCGCGCGCGTCAGGTTGGCGCCCCTCAGATTGGTGCATGTTAGGATCGTGCCCCACAGGCTGGCGTCCTCCAGTTCAGCGCCTGCAAGATTAAGGCAGGATAAGCAAGCCCAGGCGACCCCGGATTCCGACGATGCTCCGATAAGACGATGCAGGGTCGCCCCCGCTAGCCGTGGTTCGCTCGGATTATCCGGGTCCAGTCTTATGATTGACCGATTGGGTGGATCCAAGGACACCAGCACCGTGGCATGAAGCGCGCCAAGGAGAGTAACTTCGGCGTTGCGGACCTGCCGTTCTGTTTCGCGCGCCCGCAAATTCCCGCTGGGCATTGGCATGCCGTGCCTGACGCAGTCCTGGAATAATTGGGTGAGGGTTGTCCGCCAACAAGCTACATCACGCGGCCCGTCGCCTTCGCGCGGCGGTGCAGCCACCTCCGCTTGCAAGAAGTTCAACAGATCGCTATCCATCGCGGCAGGTCCGCACAGAGACAACCAATTCTCCAAGCAGCTCATTACCCTATTGCGACGGTCGCCGCCCTTTAGATCGTCATGAGCGTCTGTGATCTCGCGCACGATGCGCCTTGCGGTGAGGAATTGGCCGAAGCTTTTGTGCGTGAACTCGACGGAGTGATGCATTTGTCCAGCGTGGGCACGGCAAAAGAAACTATCCAGCAGGCTGGTCAGCGCTTCGTCGCGATTTTCTGTCAAACGGACAAGATAACGGTCAAGTCCAGCTTTTTCCAATCGGCTTTTTACCACAGGGAAAGGGACAGTTCGATCGCCTCCACTGTGCCACGCCGCAACCGCAACTTCTTCCAACATCCGTCCTAGATCGGCGCGCGGGATAATGTCCGTGCTTTCGGTCCATCCTTCCTCCGATTTCCGGTGAAAACGGTTGAGCACATGACTAAAAAGCCGGCTGTAGAGGTCGTGCATCCCTTCAATGCATGTTGCTTTATCCTGTCCTTCTAGGACTAGAACCTGGGCGAGCAGCCAGTTTAGCAAGGGTTGATCAGTGAGCGAGCCCAAATGTACATTCGTTTGGCTTAGAATATCTGGCATACGCCTTTCCCGGTCGAAGCGACGCCACCAATCTGGGCGCTGATCGAGTCCCGCCAGCTTGCGATTGTCGAACCAGTCGAGCTTTTTCGATTCTACCCGGTAACGCAGAACATGTAGCCGGGACCCCTCAACGCGAGCAATGGGGTCTGCGGATCCGGCAGCGCCTGGCCGTCCGGCCAGCAGCAGCAATACCCGCATGCCATTGCGGTTCATTTCAGACAAAGCAAAACCCAAGTTATTTACGAAGCCGGTCAGGATCGCCACCGCGCCCTGGCCGGCCTTCGCCAATTCGTCCAAACCATCAAGGATCAGCACCAGGGGGGGGCCCAAATCTCCCTTCGCTCGCTCCAGCGCGTCGTGACCCAACTCGTTCCGGACGAAGCGGGCCAGTTCGGTGGCCGCATCGCCCGTGTAGTTCAACCGGCTGAGCGGCACCAGAAGCACCCGCCGGCCCTGTCGCGCCAGCCGTGCAGCCAGCATGGCGCAGGCGCTCGACTTGCCGGAGCCCGGTTCGCCGGACAGCACCCGAATGCTGTCCCTCCGGTTGGCATTGGCAGTCCAGCAGTCCAGCGCCTCGTCAAGCCACAGAATGGGAATCCGTCTGGAATCGCTCCTCCGGGCTGCAGACGGATCCGGCAACTCACCCAGGGATGCTCGCAACGGTACGTACAGATCGTGCAGCGAGCAGCGCGGAATCTTCTCCGGATCAAGCGACCGCAAGGGCCGATGCACCGCCTCCACCAGCCGCGCGCCGTAGGCCTGCCAGTCGAGCGCCCTCTGTGCGGCCGCATCCAGCGGCGTGCTGCGAGTCACTTCGGCGAGAAGGTCGCGGTAGTCGGCTTCCCTGTCCCGGTCGCGCAGTTCGCCGGCCAGCGCCAGCGCGAACTCCTCCTGGAAGGCCAGCTGCATCGGTTCGCGCTTATCTTCTGTCACGCCGCAGGCCTTCTGCCAGCCAGCGAAGGCGTCCAGCACCGCAGCTAGGGCCGGCCAGCGCTCCGGGTCGGTGAAGGCGTCCTTGGTCAATTCCAGGGAGGTGTCGGCAGCGAGGCCGGACAGTTGGGCCTCGATCTCGTTGGGGTCGGCCTCGGCGGTGAGGGCGGGGGCGCCGCGGGCGAAACGCTGAATCGTGCGCATCGCCGCCATGTAGGCCCCGCGCTGGAGCAGCAGGCGGGCGCCTTCTTCCGCGGTCGGGTCGCCCGGCCCTTCCTTGGTGAAGGCGGTCGCCGTGTCGATGACGCCTTTTACGGCGCTGTAGAACTTCCCGTCGAAGACATCCACCGCCACCTTGGTGAGGGCGATGGAGAGTTTCTTGTTATCAACCTTGATCGACATGCGGCGCTCCCTTTCGGAAGACCGCCCATAATGGGTTGAAACCTCTCCATCACTCAACCCATGCGACAAAACGCCTGCGGACCCTTGGCGTCGCGGGGTCAGTCCACGATGAACAGCTTGGCGCCGGTGCGGGTCGAGGAGCGGTGGGCAGCGTCGCCGAAGTTGGAGACTTGGTAGCTCATGCCCGGCAGAAGCTTAAAGCTGCGCCCGTCGCGCAGTTCGGTGTCCAACTCGCCTTCCAGCACGTACAGGACATGTCCGCGGTCGCACCAGTGGTCGGCGAGGTAGCCCGGCGAATACTCGACGCTGCGCACCCGTAGGTCGCCGATCTGGAAGCTGCGCCACGTGGCCATCCCGGTTTCGCCGGGGTGCTCGGTCGGCTCGACCTTGCTCCAGTCGGTGATGGTGAAGGGCAGGGGAGGAATGTTCATGATCGTGCTCTCCGGGCCATGGCGAAATTTGCCCGACGGCTTTACCACAGAGAAAAGGCGTCCGAAGGGACGCCTTTCGTCACAGTGCCGTGAAGGGACGCTCACTCCCCGTCGAACGTCGTCCGGTGGCTTTCCAGCATCACCTCGTCCAAGCGCCTTCCCGCCGTGAAGCCCTTCAGACCCTCCGGGAAAGCCACGCCGTCCACCAGACGCGGGCAGGGCTCGGGCGTGCCGATGACCTGGGTGACGGGGATGCGGGCGGCGTAGATGGGCAGGGCGTAGTCCTCCTCCTCGTCGCCAACGCCCTTGTTGCGGACCTTGGCGCTGGCCTCCGCGATCTCCATGCCGACGACCATGGTCGCCTTGATCTCCTGCGCGGTGCTGGGGCGCAGCTCGGCGTTGCGGCCGGGGTAGAAGCGGTCGATCATGGCGTCCAGCGCGCGGACCTTGGCCTCCGGATCCTCAATGATGTGGGCCGTGCCGAAGCACATGGCGGAGCGGTAGTCCACCGAATGGTTGAAACCGCTGCGGGCGAGCACGAGGCTGTCGAGATGCGTCACGGTCAGGCAGACCGGCAGCCCCGGCTTCTGCGCCCGCAGCATGCGGCTGGCGGCGGAGCCGTGCCAGTACAGGTGCGTGCCCTCGCGCCAGAAGGCGGTCGGGGTGCAGAAGGGCTGGCCGTCGATGACGTAGGCGATGTGCGCGACCATCGCCGCGTCGAGGATCGCGTGCACGCTGGCCTGGTCATAGTGGCCGCGCTCGTGCAGCCGCTTCACCCGGTTGCGGTCGGTGACGGAGTAGGTGTCGGTGGCGGCGTCGGACATCGGCGGGGCCTCGGGCAAGGGACGTCAGGTGGTGGCGCCATTTGGCGGTCAGGCCATATGGCACGACCAAATGGTCCCTTGCGAGGTCCGGAATCGCACCTTCCTATGGGTCCATTTTGAAACGCCCAACAGCCGGTGTTACAGTCGCTCGGCCGCGAAGGTGTCGCAGGAGCGCATCTGGCCGGAGTCGAACCCCGTGCGGAACCAGCGGACCCTCTGGGCGCTGCTGCCGTGGGTGAAGCTGTCCGGCGTCACGGTGCCGCGCGATTGCTTCTGAAGGCGGTCATCGCCGATAGCGCTGGCGGCGTTCAGGGCCTCGTCCACGTCGCCGGGCTCGATGATCTGCTTCTGGCGGTTCGCCTGGTTGGCCCAGACGCCGGCCAGGCAGTCGGCCTGAAGCTCCAGCCGCACGGAAAGGGCGTTGGCGTCGGCGCGGTTGCCGGCGCTCTGCTGGGCCTGCTGCACCCGGTCGGAGATGCCCAGCAGGTTCTGCACATGGTGCCCGACCTCGTGCGCGATCACATAGGCCTGGGCGAAGTCGCCCGGCGCGCGGAAGCGGTCGCGCAGGTCGCGGTAGAAGCTGAGGTCGATGTACAGCTTCTGGTCCAGCGGGCAGTAGAAGGGCCCCATGGCCGACTGTGCCGTTCCGCATCCGGAATCAACCACGCCGGAGAACAGCACCAGCTTCGGGTCCTGGTAGGTGCGGCCCATCTGCTGGAACTGCGCCTGCCAGACGTCCTCCGTGTCGGCCAGCACGACGGAGACGAAGCGCTTCAGCTCGTCGTCGGCGCCGCTGCGCGGGGCCTGGGACTGCTCGTAGCGCTGGTCCTGCTGCTGCGGGGCGTTGCCCTCGATCAGGTCCAGCGGGTTGACGCCCAGCAGAAGCGAGACGACCAGAAGGATGGCCAGCCCGCCGATGCCGAGCCCGCCGCGCCCGATCGGGATGCCACCGCCTCCAAGGCGTCCGCCGAAGCCCCCGCGCGTGAAGCCGCCCGATTCGCCGCGGCGGTCCTCCACATTCTCACTCTCGCGCCCACCTTCCCACCGCATCGTCCGATCCTCCGGTCATCCTGGGCTCACATCCTGGACTTAGGGAAACCGCCGGAGGGCGTCGCATGTTCCTGAAAGCGGCGTCCTGTCGCGCTTGATCGCAAGCGCGGCCGTTCCATCTGGTTGGGGATGAGCTGGAACTCGACCTCTGATCCACATTTCGCCCCCACCGATCCCGGCCGCCTGCCGTTCCGGGTGCGCTGGTGGCACGCGCTGGTTTTCTGGATCCTCGCCAACCTCTACGGCTTCTTCGAGCGGGGAGGGGATCCGTTCCCCGGCTACCAGAAGTCGCCGCTCCAGCCGCCGGGCTGGGCTTTCCCAGTGGTCTGGTTCACCATCAGCCTGATCCAGCTGTGGGGCGACGTGCGGCTGCTCAACACGCCGCGGACGATCCAGTACCGCGGGGCGTTGATCGGGCTGCAAGGGGCGCTGTGGCTGCTCTACGGCAGCTTCAACTTCGCCTATTTCACGCTGGGCAGCCCGATCCTGGCGGCGGCCTGGACGATCTCCTACTTCATCATCGCGGCCTTCAGCATCGCCTTCGTCTGGAAAGATGACCGCCTGATCGCGGCCAGCTGGGTGCCGCTGGTGCTGTGGACCGGATTCGCGTCCGTGGTCGCGGTGCACGGCGTGCTGCTGAACCCCGACCCGTTGTTTGGAACGCCGGCCTATCTGCGCTGAGCGTCAGCCCCGGTACCGGTGCGTCGCCCCGGTAAAGTCCTCGACCGCATAACTCCCGTCATCGCCCTCCGGCCGCACCCATCCCTCCGCCGCCGGGGCCTTGCCGTGCCCGCCGGGGATGTCCAGCACATAGGTCGGCTGGCAGAGGCCGGAGACGCGCCCGCGCAGCCCCTTCACCAGCGCCCGCCCCTCGGCCAGCGTCGGGCGGAAATGGCTGGTGCCGGCGGCCAGATCCGGATGGTGCAGGTAATAGGGTTTGATCCGGTTGCGCACCAACCCCCGGAACAGCGCCTCCAGCGCCTCCGGCCGGTCGTTCACCCCCTTCAGAAGCACCGTCTGGCCGAGCAGCGGAATGCCCGCCTCCACCAGCTGCGCCAGCGCGCCGCGCGCCTGCGTGGTCAGTTCGTCGGCGTGGTTGACGTGCACGGCTATCCAGGTCGCCACGTCCGGCGCGGTCAGCGCCTCCACCAACTCCGCCGTGACGCGCCCCGGATCGGCGACGGGAATGCGCGTGTGCAACCGCACCACCCCGACATGCGGGATGGCCGACAGGGCCTGCACGATGTGGGTCAATCGGCGCGGCGACAGCAGCAGTGGGTCGCCGCCGGTGATCACCACCTCCCACACCTCCGGGTGCTCCCGCACGTACGCCAGGGCCGCGTCCAGCTCGTCGGGCGACAGGGCCTCGCCGCCAGGACCGACCATCTCGCGGCGGAAGCAGAAGCGACAGTAGACCGCGCAGGCGTGCAGCGGCTTCAGCAGAACCCGGTCCGGGTAGCGGTGGACGATGCCCTTCACCGGGCTGCGCGCCACGTCGCCGATGGGGTCGGCGCGCTCCTCCGGCGCGGTGTACGCCTCTTCCGCGCTGGGCACGTACTGGGCGTACAGCGGGTCGCCGGGGGATGTACCCTCCAGCGCCTCCAGCAGGTACGGGGTGAGCGCCACGGCGTAGCGGCCGGCCACATCGGCGACCGCCGCGCCCGCCTCGGGCGTCAGCAGCCCGGCATCCACCAGATCGGAGACGCTGTGCGCAGCCTTCATCACATCTTCCCGAAAGGGCATTCCATCCTATAGTAGGGGCTCGCTCTTACTCCCGCAGGCCCCATGCTGTCGACTCTTCCCCGCCTCATCGGTCACCGCGGCGCCAAGGAAAGCGCGCCGGAGAACACGCTCGCCAGCCTCCGCGAGGCCGCCCGCCAGGGTGCCCGCTGGGTGGAGGTGGACGTCATGCTGACCCGCGACCGTCAGCCCGTTCTGATCCACGACGACACGCTGAACCGCACCACCAGCGGCTTCGGCCCGGTCCCCGACCTGACGCTGGCCGAGCTGAAGCAGCTCGATGCCGGCTCTTGGTTCAATCCCCGTTTCGCCAGCGAAACGGTGCCGACGCTGGAAGAGGCGCTGGCCCTGATCCTCGACCTCGGCCTTGGCCTGAACCTGGAGATCAAGCCCTATCCCGGCCAGGACGTGCCCACCGCGCAGGTCGCGATCGACACGCTGAAACGGTTGTGGCCGGCCGATCGGCCGTTGCTCCTCTCCAGCTTCGAGGTGCCCTGCCTGGAGGTGGCGCGCGACCTGGCGCCGGACATCCCCCGCGGTTACCTGCTGTGGGACCCGCCGGCCGACTGGGTGGCCATCGCCGACCGGGTTGGGGCCGCCACGCTCAACGTCCACCAGGACCGCCAGACGCCGGAGAGCGTCGCTGCCTACCGCGCGACCGGCCGGCCGGTTCTGGCCTACACGGTCAACGCCCCGCAACGCGCGCAAACGCTGTTCGGTTGGGGAATCACCGCTGTCTTCACCGACGCGCCGGGCCGCCTCGCCGCAGCCCTGGGAAAGGACGTGCCGGAGAAAAATCCCTAACCCATGAGAAAACGACATGACGCATAGGTAAACGCCTCTGTGGCAGATTTTTTTCTAACTCCGCGAATCCGCTCGTCCGCACGGAAATTTCCTCATATATAGATCGCTCGTGGCGGCAGGACCGTCGGGAGTAGGCCTCCCGGCGGGGTTTTTCGTCGTCCGGCAGGTCATGTTTCCTGGGTGCCCGGCGTGAGGGCGCTCGTTCGGTCTTGGAGGTTTCGTTGAAGGCGCTTAAGCCGTTGCTGATGTCTGGCCGGGAGGTTCTGCCGCTCGTCGAGGGTGGCAAGGGAATTGCCGTCTCCAACGGGGAAAGCTCCGGCGCCTGGGCGGCGGCCGGGGGCATTGGGACGTTCTCCGGCGTGAACGCCGACAGCTACGACGCGGACGGCAACCTCCTGCCGCAGGTCTATCACGGCAAGACCCGGCGGGAGCGCCACGACGAGCTGATCCGCTTCGGCATCGAAGGCGGCATCGCGCAGGCCCGCATCGCGCACGAGGCGTCGAACGGCCAGGGCCGCATCCACATGAACGTCCTGTGGGAGATGGGCGGGGCGGAGCACATCCTGCACGGCGTGCTGGAAGGCTCCCAGGGCCTGATCCACGGCGTCACCTGCGGCGCCGGCATGCCCTACAAGGTGGCCGAGATCGCGGTGCGCTACGGCGTCCACTATTACCCGATCGTCTCTTCCGCGCGCGCCTTCCGCGCCCTGTGGCTGCGCGCCTACCACAAGTTCCGCGACAACCTGGGCGGCGTGGTCTACGAGGATCCGTGGCTGGCCGGCGGCCACAACGGCCTGTCCAATTCCGAGGACCCGCAGAAGCCGGAGGATCCGTTCCCCCGCGTCCTGGCGCTGCGCCAGATGCTGAACAGCTTCGGCCTGAACGACACGCCCATCGTCATGGCGGGCGGCGTCTGGTGGCTGTCGGACTGGGAAGACTGGATCGACAACCCCGACCTGGGCCCGGTCGCCTTCCAGTTCGGCACGCGCCCACTGCTGACGCAGGAAAGCCCGATCTCCGCCGCCTGGAAGCACCGGCTGCTGACGCTGAAGGAAGGCGACGTCTTCCTGAACCGCTTCTCGCCGACCGGCTTCTACTCCTCCGCGGTCAAGAACCCGTTCCTGATCGACCTGATGGAGCGCTCGCAACGCCAGGTCGCCTACCTGCCGAAGCCGGTGGGCGAGCATTCGGCGGAGCTGCCGCTCGGTCCCCGCGGCCGCCCGGTCTACGTCACCGCGACCGACAAGGTCCGCGCCGAGGGCTGGATCGCCGAGGGCTTCACCACCGGGCTGAAGACCCCGGACAGCACGGTCGTCTTCGTGACGCCGGCGCAGGCGGAGGCGATCCACCGCGACCAGGTGGACTGCATGGGCTGCCTGTCGGCCTGCAACTTCTCCAACTGGGCGCAGAACGAGGAAGGCACCACCGGCAAGCGCGCCGACCCGCGATCCTACTGCATCCAGAAGACGCTCCAGGCCGTCAGCCACACCGACGACTGCGAGCACCAGCTGATGTTCGCCGGGCACAACGCCTTCCGCTTCGCCAGCGACCCCTACTACAAGGACGGCTTCATCCCGACGGTGAAGCAGCTGGTCGAGCGGATCGCCACCGGCTACTGACCGCCGGGCAAGGGGATCGCAAGACGGCAAACGGGCAATGAAGGCGGTATTTCGCGGGCATTCCGCGCAACCGTCTTGCCCGGCGAGCTGAAATCGTTCTAAAGTAACCGGACTGCGGCGGTTCGTCGCAGTCCGTTTTGTTTTCGGTGGCCCGGCGCCCTGCGCCCCAAGCCCCCGGCGTTGCGCCCGACCACGACGCCCGATCACGACAGACGCAGACCAGAATGACCGGCATCCGTCCTTACAAGCGCGCCCTCGATCGCCTGCAGACCGCGGGCTTCCGCCCGACCCGCCAGCGCCTGGGCCTCGCCCGGCTGCTGTTCGAGGGCGAGCACCGGCATGTGACGGCGGAACAGCTGCACACGGAAGCGATGGGCACCGACCTGCGCGTCTCGCTCGCCACCGTCTACAACACGCTGAACCAGTTCACCGCCGCCGGCCTGCTGCGCGAAGTGGTGGTGGAGGCCGGCAAGTCCTACTTCGACACCAACACCGCCGACCACCATCACTTCTTCCTGGAAGGCACCGGCCGGCTGGAAGACATCGCGGCCGACGACATCGTCGTGCAGAACCTGCCGCTGCCGCCGAAGGGCACGCGCGTTGCCCGCGTGGACGTCATCGTCCGCTTGGCCGAGGACGACGGCGAAGCCGCCTGAGGTCCGTAAAGCGGATTTCCATCCGCTTTGGACCGCGACGGCGGGCCCGGACGCCCATGCGTCCGAAGCCCGGCCTCTCGAGGGAACTTCGTTCCCGCTGGCGGCAGGCGGATGCCACAGGCATCCGCTGAGAGCCGGCCAATGAGGCCATCTGAATCTAAAGCGAACGGAAGTTCGCTTTAGGACTTCGCGAACAATTCTCATTATCATTTTAGCGCCAAAGCCCTGCCAATAGTTTTAGAGGCATTCTAAAACATTGACGAGGCGCCCCCGTCGGTGGCATAAGCCAAAGGCTATGCTCGGCCGCCTGAGGCCACATGCCCGCGCGCGACCGGGCCAGACAAACCGTCTGGAGGGAACCGCCATGTCGCTTAAGGGCACCAAGACCGAAGACAACCTGAAGGCCGCCTTCGCTGGCGAGAGCCAAGCCAACCGCCGCTACCTCTATTTCGCACAGAAGGCCGACGTCGAAGGCTACAACGACGTCGCCGCCGTTTTCCGCTCCACGGCGGAAGGCGAAACCGGCCACGCCCACGGCCATCTGGAGTTCCTGGAAGAGGTCGGCGACCCGGCCACCGGCTTGCCGATCGGCGAGACCTCGGCCAACCTGAAGGCCGCTATCGCCGGCGAAACCCACGAATACACCGACATGTACCCGGGCATGGCCCGGACCGCCCGCGACGAGGGCTTCGACGAGGTCGCGGACTGGTTCGAAACGCTGGCCAAGGCCGAAAAGAGCCACGCCGGTCGCTTCCAGAAGGCGCTGGACCAGCTGTAAGCCCGGCAAATCGCCGGCCTGAGGGCAGATTTTCACCACAGAGACACAGAGAACACAGAAACGATTGCGGAAGGCCGCCTTGCCGTCCGATCCACCCGGCGGCAGACCTGTCTGTTTCAAAATCCTCTGTGTCTCCGTGTCTCTGTGGTGAATTCGCTCTCCTGCGACACTCTTCCGCTCAGAACGAACAACGGCCGGCAAGGAACCGGCTCCCCAGGGAGGGGATCACGCCCATGCGCGAAGGCAGCCTGGAGGCGCCCGTCCGCCATCCGCTGGACTGGCGGAACCCGGACTTCTACGACGAGGCCAAGCTCGACGCGGAGATGCGCCGGGTCTTCGAGATCTGCCACGGCTGCCGCCGCTGCTTCAACCTGTGCGACAGCTTCCCGCGCCTGTTCGACCTCGTGGACAATGCCGGCGACGCCGAGGTGCACGGCGTGGAGTCCAGGGACTTCAAGGCGGTCGTGGACGCCTGCACGCTCTGCGACATGTGCTTCATGACCAAGTGCCCCTACGTGCCGCCGCACGAATGGGCGCTGGACTTTCCGCACCTGATGGTCCGCCACCGCGCGGTGGAGGCGAAGAAGGCCGGTGTCCCCTTCGCGCTGAAGCAGCTGACGCAGACCGACCGCAACGGCAAGCTCGCCGGGGCCGTGGCGCCGCTCGCCAACTGGGCGTCGGACGAGAAGAACACGCTGACCCGCCCGCTGCTGGAAAAGGTCGCCGACGTCCATCGGGACGCGCACCTGCCGAAGTTCCATGGCAAGACCCTTGCGATGCGCGCCAAAGCGGATCCGGCGCCGGTGAACACCGCCGCGCCGGCCTACGGCAAGCGCAAGGCGGTGCTCTACGCCACCTGCTTCGCCAACTACAACAACCCGGCCATCGGCATGGCCGCGCGCGCCATCCTCGCCAAGAACGGCGTGGAGACGGAGGTCGTCTACCCGTCCTGCTGCGGCATGCCGCAGCTGGAGCAGGGCGACCTGGAGAAGGTGGACCGCAACGCCGCCCGCGTGGCGACGGCGCTGGCGCCTTGGATCGCGAAGGGCTACGACGTGGTCGCCCTGGTGCCCAGCTGTGCCTTGATGCTGAAGATGGAATGGCCGCTGATCGTTCCGAATGACGCACCCCACCGCGGGGCGGTGCTGGATCTGGCCCAGGCCACCTACGACGTCAGCGAATACATCGTGGACATCGCCCGCAAGGACGGCTTGGCGGAAGGCTTGCAGCCGCTGCCCGGCGGCGTCGCGCTGCACATCGCCTGCCACGCCCGCGCCCAAAACATGGGCCAGAAGGCGACGGAGATGCTGCGCCTGATCCCGCAGGCCGACCTGAAGGTGATCGAGCGCTGCTCCGGCCACGGCGGCTCCTGGGGCGTCCTGACGGAGAATTTCCCGACGGCGCTGAAGGTGGGCAAGCCGGTGGCGAACCAAGCCGCCAAGGCGGGCAAGGCCTTCCTCGCGTCGGAATGCCCCATCGCCGGCCCGCACATCATGCAGGGCATCGAAAGGCTGAACGGTGAGGGGCCGCTGCCGGAGCAGCTGCACCCCGTCGAGCTATTCGCCCGCGCCTACGGCATCACCGTGTGAGGGACCATCCCATGACCATGCCCGCCACCATACCCGCCACCGGGCGCAAGACCGAGATCACCCGCGCCGACATTATCCCGCTCGACCAATACGGACGGGAGCGCGCCGCGCGCCGCAAGGCCCTGGTCGCGGTGAAGAAGAACCGCCGCGTGCCGGTCGGCCCCTACGCCACCTTCTACTTCGAGAACTACGACACGATGTGGCAGCAGATCCACGAAATGCTGTTCATCGAGAAGGGCGGGGAGGCGCAGATCGCCGACGAGTTGCACGCCTACAACCCCCTGATCCCCAAGGGACGGGAGCTGGTCGCCACCGTGATGTTCGAGATCGACGACCCGGCGCGCCGCGCCCTGGAACTCGGCCGGCTGGGCGGGGTGGAGGAGGCGATGACGCTGCGCTTCTCCGGCCACACCGTGAAGGGCCGCCCGGAGGAGGACGTCGAGCGCACCAACGAGACCGGCAAGACCTCGTCCGTGCACTTCCTGCACTTCGACTTCACGGCGGAGCAGGTCGCCGCCTTCCGCACTCCCGGCACGGAGGTGATCGTCGCCATCAACCACCCCAACTACGGCCACATGGCGATCATGCCGGACGCGGTGCGGGCGGAGCTGGCGGGGGATTTCGCTTAGAAAAAGCCTTCCGGTCGGAGAGCGGTGAGATCACCACAGAGACACGAAGGCACAGAGAGCGTTTTCTCTGTGCCTTCGTGTCTCTGTGGTGAAATGGCGCCCGTTGCACCTACTCGATCTTCTCTTCCTTGTAGGCGCCCCAGAACTCGGCGCGCTGGACCCAACCGCGGTAGCCCTTCAGGTCCACCTCGCACCAGTCGCCCTGGCACTTACGCAGCCAGCCGATCACGCCGGGCTGGGCGCGGGCGATCACGGCACCGTCGCTGCGCGGCTCCTTGCGGACGGTGCGGACCTCGCCGGTGACGACGACGCTGCGCTTGCCGGACAGCATGCTCTGGTGCACCCAGCCCTCGCTGCCTTCCCAATCGCGGATGCGGCGCCAGGTGTCGAACTCCTGGGTGATCTCCACCGGCATCTCCTTGCGCGTGAAGACCCATTCGATGGGGTAGCGCACGTTGGGGCCGGTGCGCGCGTTCACCTCGCCGGAGCGCAGTGAGACGAAGCGCGGGATCGGCAAGCCCGAGGCGTGGGTCGGGTCCTTCTCGCGGCGGCCCTCCGCGGCCGTCACGCCGCCCGGACCAGTGCCTAGGACGGTAACGGCCAGCGCCAGGACGGCGAGCGTTCGGCGGAGGGCAGACGTCGTCGGCAGCACCGGCAACCCCGTGCAGGAAAAGGTCGAGGGGATCGCCGCCAAGCGCCGGGAAAGGCTCCGGAAACCGGCGGCCGGGGCACTATAGTTAGGGGTAGCGGCCCGGGGCAAGGGCAAGGAACAGGTCCGGCGGCCCTGTCGCGCCTTGTCACACCCCACGGGCCACACCTTGCCCTGTTCGATCTCCGGAATCGACACTGTCATCTGGACAGCGTCACACCCGCTTGATACGACAGGAAATGATCCGGACGGGGAGCCGGACAGGGGAGGCAACGCCTGATGACCGAAAAGAAGAAGCCGATCGTCGTCGTGACCCGCAAGCTGCCTGACGTCGTCGAGACGCGGATGATGGAGCTGTTCGACGCGCGGCTGAACTCGGACGACGCGCCCCTGACGCACGCCCAGCTGATCGACGCGGCGCAGGTCGCCGACGTGCTGGTCCCCACGGTGACCGACCGCATCGACGGCGACATCATCGAGAAGGCCGGGCCGCAGCTCCGCCTGATCGCCTCCTTCGGCACGGGTGTCGACCACATCGACCTGAAGGCGGCCCGCGCCCGCGGCATCACCGTCACCAACACGCCGGGCGTCCTGACGGAGGACACGGCGGACATGACCATGGCCCTGCTGCTGGCCGTCGCCCGGCGCCTGGCGGAGGGGGAGCGGCTGGTCCGCTCCGGCCAGTGGAAGGGCTGGGGACCGACGACCATGCTCGGCCACCGCATCTGGGGCAAGCGGCTGGGCATCCTCGGCATGGGCCGGATCGGCCAGGCGCTGGCGCGCCGGGCGCGTGCCTTCGGCATGTCGATCCACTACCACAACCGCCGCCGCGTCTACCCCGACGTCGAGAAGGAGCTTGAGGCGACCTACTGGGAGAGCCTGGACCAGATGCTGGCGCGCATGGACGTTGTGTCCATCAATTGCCCGCACACCCCGGCCACCTACCACCTGCTGTCGGAACGCCGGCTGAAGCTGCTGCGTCCGCACTGCTACATCGTCAACACCTCGCGCGGCGAGGTGATCGACGAGACGGCCCTGACCAAGATGCTGTCCAAGGGCGAGATCGCCGGCGCCGGCCTTGACGTGTTCGAGCACGAGCCGGCGGTGAACCCGAAGCTGCTGCGGCTGGACAACGTTGTCCTGCTGCCGCACATGGGCTCCGCCACCATCGAGGGCCGCATCGACATGGGCGAGAAGGTCATCATCAACATCAAGACCTTCGTCGACGGCCACGCCCCGCCCGACCGCGTCATCGAGACGCTGCTGTAACCAGCCCGTAGCCCGTAGGTTGGGTGGAGGCGAAGCCGAAACCCAACAGACGCGCGTGGGAAGGGATGTCGGGTTGCGCTTCGCTCCACCCGACCTACGGGGGTGCGGTTACAGAATCCCCTCGTACAGGGCGGCCATGGGGATCTCGATGCCCACCGAGGCGAAGCGCAGCGTGCCGCCGCCGATGATGTCACGGACGACCCAGCTCTGCTCATCCTCGCGGTGCCACAGCTCGGCACGGCAAGCGGGTCGAGTCGAGCAGCAGGATCTCCTGCACCGACGGGATCTCCCGGTAGATCGCCAGCTTGCGCCCGCGGTCGTGCTCGGCCGTGGAGGGAGACAGGATCTGGACGATCACGACCGGATCGACGGTCCCGGGTTTGGTCGATGTGGGCCCGCAGCCAACGGCCACGTCGGCCTGGAACCAGGCATCATCGCGATCCGGCAGCCGGATTCCCGCTTCGACCCGCGCACGGCAGGGCGCACGCAGTCGCTTCCCGAATTCCACCACGACGTTGGCGGCAATCAGGGCGTGCGCGTCCGATGGCGGCGCCATGGCGACCGGCTCTCCGCTGATCAGTTCATAGCGCGTGTCGGTCCCGTCCTCCCAGACGAGGAACTCCTCCACGGTCATCGGTCGGCGCGCCGGTTCGGTCATGCCCATGAGTATGGGCCTCTCCCTGCGTGGTTCCAAGAGCGGCGCTTACTTCGCCGCCCCGCCGATCCCGCCGCCCAACTCGATGCGCACCTCCACGACGCCCGGCTCGTCCAGGTTCTCCTTGCGGATGAAGCCCAGCGCCCGGCACATGCCCAGCATGCTGGTGTTCTCGCGCAGCACCTCGCCGTAGACCTCCTTGATGCCGCGCGACCGCGCGTAGTCCAGGATCTTGTTCATCAGCTGGTAGCCGAGGCCCTGGCCCTTCATGTCGGACCGCACCATCACCGCGTATTCGGCCCGCAGGTTGTCGGGGTCGGCGGTGATGCGGACGACGCCGTACATGATGGTCTCGCCCGTCTCCGGGTCCGGCCCGACGGCGACCAGCCCCATCTCGCGGTCGTAGTCAATCTGGGTCAGGCGGGCGGCGGCCTGGTGCGACAGGCGCTTCAGCGGCGCGAAGAAGCGCAGGCGCAGGTCCTCCGGCGTCTGGTTGGCCACCATGTGGTGCACCAGCGGCTCGTCCTCCGGCAGGATCGGGCGGACGAAGAAGTTGCGGCCGTCCTTGATGGTGATGCGGTCCTCCAGCCCCTTTGGATAGGGGCGGATGGCCAGCCGCCGCGCGCCGAGAAGGGCGGGCACGCCGACCTTGATGCGCGCGTCCAGCGCCATCACGCCTTCCGAGTCGGCCAGCAGCGGGTTGATGTCCAGCTCCGCGATCTCCGGGAAGTCGACGATCAGCTGCGACACCTTGTTCAGGGTCAGCGCCACCGCCTCCAGGTCCACGGCGGCGCGCGAGCGGTAGCCCTGCAACTGCTTCCAGATGCGGGTGCGGCCCATCAGCTCCGTCGCCAGCTTCATGTTCAGCGGCGGCAATGCCAGCGCATAGTCCTCCACCACCTCCACCCCGATGCCGCCCTCGCCGAACAGCAGGACGGGGCCGAACAGCTCGTTCTCCGTCATGCC
This sequence comes from Azospirillum canadense, assembly GCF_025961225.1. GTDB lineage: Bacteria > Pseudomonadota > Alphaproteobacteria > Azospirillales > Azospirillaceae > Azospirillum > Azospirillum canadense. Next base: position 200,370 of record NZ_JAOQNG010000001.1, read on the forward strand.
GACGATCAGCTCGTAGGCGTCGGGGCGGACGGCCATCTCCTGCACGGTGAAGCCCTCGATGCGGGCGTCGGGCACCGCCTCGCGCACGCGGGCCAGCATGGCCTCGGCCTTCGCGCGCACCTCGTCGGGGTCGGTCAGGTGCAGGGTGACGCCGCCGACATCCGACTTGTGGGTGACGTCCGGCGACAGGATCTTCAGCGCCAGCGGCCCGCCGATCATGGCGGCGCAGCGGGCGGCCTCCTCCGGCGTCTCGGCGCAGCGGGTGTCCACCACCGGCACGCCGTAGGCGGCCAGCACGCGCTTGGCCTCATACTCGGTCAGCCATTCGCGCTGCTCGGCGATGGCGCGGGAGATGATCTTGCGCACGCCGATGTCGTCGGGCTGGAAATCCTGCGGCACCGACGGCGGGGTTTCCATCAGCAGTTCCTGGTTCCGGCGGTATTCCACCAGATGCAGGAAGGCGCGCACCGCGTGGCTGGGCGTGTCGTAGGTGGGGATGCGGCTGGCGGCGAACAGCTTGCGCGCCTCCACCGCCGTGTGGTCGCCGACCCAGCTGGTCAGCACCGGGTGCTTGCGCGCCTTGTTGGCGACCATCGTCTCCACCACCGCCTGGGCGGCGGCCAGGCTGTCGGTCGTCGCGGTGGGGCAGTTCAGCACCAGCACGGCGTCGTTGCCGTGGTCCTGCAACAGGGCGTTCAGCGCGTCGGCGTAGCGCTTGGGCGGGGAATCGCCGCCGATGCGCAGCGGGTTGCGCAAGCTGCAGCCGGCGGCACCCAGCGCCTTCTCCAGCGCCTCCTGCGTCTCATGCGCGAACTGGGCGAGCCGGCCGCCGGCCAGGATCAGGCTGTCGGTCGCCATCACGCCCATGCCGCCGCCGTTGGTCAGGATGGCCAGGCGGGAGCCGGTGATCGGCACGCCGGTGGCCAGCGTCCCCACCGCATCGAACAGCTCGTCCAGGTCGGTCACGCGCAGGATGCCGGCGCGGCGGAAGGCGGCGTCGTAGACGGCGTCCGACACGGCCAGCGACCCGGTGTGCGACGCGGATGCCTCCAGCGCCTCCTCCGTTCGGCCGGCCTTGATGACGATGACCGGCTTCTGGCGGGCGGCGGAGCGCGCCGCCGACATGAACTTCCGCGCGTCGGAGATGCTCTCGATGTACAGCAGGATGGCCCGCACCGTGGCGTCGCCGGCCAGATAGTCCAGCAGGTCGCCGAAATCGACGTCGGCCTTGTCGCCCATGGAGATCAGGTGCGAGAAGCCGATGCCGCGCGCCGTCGCCCAGTCGGCGATGGAGGTCACGACCATCGACGACTGCGCCACCAGCGCCACGTCGCCCTTCTTCGGCGTCACATGGCCGAAGCTGGCGTTCAGCCCCCGCCCCGGCACCATGATGCCCAGGCTGTTCGGCCCCAGCACCCGCATCAGGTGCGGCTTGGCTGCCTCGCGCAGGGTCTGCGCCTGCTCCTTGCTGAAGCCGCTGGAAATGACGATGGCCGCCTTGGTGCCGCGCTTGCCCAGCGCCTCCACGGTGGCCGGCACGGTGTTGGCCGGCGTGCAGATCACCGCCAGGTCCGGCGCGATCGGCAGGTCGTCCACCGTCTTGTAGGTCAGCACGCCCTCGACCGCGCGTTCCGACGGGTTCACCGGCATGATCGGGCCGTCGAACCCGGCGTTGAACAGGTTGCGCGCCACCACGGCACCGATGGTGTTGGCCTTGCGGGTCGCCCCGATCAGCGCGATGGAGGTAGGCTTGAACAGGTGGTCGAGGTTGCGAACGGTCATGACCGGATCCAGGCTTGGTCTCTGATGGGCCGAGGGGTGGACCGACGGGCTTTGAACACGCCAGAGGCGGAGCTTTTGGCGCACAGGGCTTTCGGCGGATTCCCAGCAAACAGCGGTAGTATGGCAATCACGGGGCGGGAACGCGACCGATCGCCGCTCATGCTGCGCTGCAAAAATATGCGATGGTATTACCTTTGTACAGGCGCCCTTTGTCGCGCCCCCATTGCGCATCCGTACCAATCGGCGATGTCAGGGCCTTGAGTCCGGCGCCGGATGGCCCCACCCTGAAGGGGCACGCGGGACGGGAAGAAGGGGGCTTGTGCCATGAAGGTTGGTGTCGTCGGGGCCGGCGCGGTGGGGGCGACCGCCGCTTTCGCCATGGTGATGAGCGGGTCGGCCAGCGAGGTCGTGCTGGTGGACGCCAACGAGAAGCTGGCGGCGGCCCAGGCGCAGGACATCGCCCACGCCGTGCCTTTCGCCCGCGCGGTCCAGGTGCGCCACGGCCCCTACGCCGAGTTGGCCGGGGCGGGCGTGGTGGTGCTGTCCGCCGGCGTCGCGCAGCGGCCGGGGGAGACGCGCCTGCAATTGCTGGAGCGCAACGCCGCCGTCTTCGGCGCGGTGATCCCGGCGGCGCTGGCCGCGGCGCCCGACGCGATCCTTCTGGTGGCGACCAACCCGGTGGACGTGATGACGCAGGTGGCGACCCGCATCTCCGGCCTGCCGCGCTCGCGCGTGATCGGCTCCGGCACCGTGCTGGACACCGCGCGCTTCCGCGCCCTGCTGGCCGCGAAGCTCTGCGTCACGCCGAAGTCCGTGCACGCCCATGTGGTGGGGGAACACGGCGATTCGGAGGTCCTGCTCTGGTCCGGCGCCACCGTGGCCGGCGTGCCGGTGGACCGCTGCGCCGACCAGCTCGGCCGCCCGCTGACCGCGGAGGACCGCACCGCCATCGACGAGGGCGTGCGCCGCGCCGCCTACCGCATCATCGACGGCAAGGGCCACACCGCCTTCGGCATCGGCGGCGGCCTGTCGCGCATCGTCGCCGCGATCGCCGGCAACGAACAGGCGGTGCTGACCTGCTCCGTCCTGAACGACGACGTGCTGGGCGTCCCGGACGTCGCCCTATCCCTGCCGCGCGTCGTTGGCCGCTCCGGCGTGCTGAGCACCATCCTGCCGGGCTTCTCCGCCGAGGAAGCCGCCGCGCTGAAGCGAAGCGCCGAGATTTTGAAGGAAGCGGCGACATCGGTGGAGAAGTCGCTGTCATGACGGTGGGGAGTTGTCGATCCTTGTCGGACAACAGGGTCTACACGGATTTCACGGATTTTGGCACGGATGACACGGATTTTGGTTTTCCGTGACCCTGAAAGTGGCCGCATTGGGCCTCCACCCAACCTCCCCCACTTCGCGGGGGAGGGGCTTGATCGCGGAGCGGCGGCAGTCCCCTCCCTCGCCGAAGGTGGGGGGGGTAGGGAGGGGGCCCAACGCGGGGGCTTTTCCCCGTGCTTAAGAACTGATGTTGGGTTGCGCTGGCGCTTCACCCAACCTACAAAAGATCAAAAAATATAAATCCGTATACATCGGTTTCCCGACAAAACTCCAACCCCTACACCAACGCCCTATATATCCCCGCCGTCTCCGCATCGAACACGACGAACCGCACCTCTTCGATCGTGTCGTCCTTCGACATCTCGTCCCGCACCGCCGCCACCGCGATTTCCGCGGCGCGTTGCTTGGGAAAGCCGTAGATGCCCGTGCTGATGGCCGGGAAAGCCAGGGTGCGGATGCCATGCCGACGCGCCAAGGCCAGCGCCGAGCGGTAGCAGCTCTCCAGAAGACGTTCCTCGTCCGACCCGCCGCCGTGCCAGACCGGGCCGACGCAGTGGATGATGTATGGGGCGGGCAGGTTGTAGCCCTGCGACAGGCGGCAGTCGCCCGTGGGGCAACCGCCGATCCCGTCCAGTTCGCGTTGCAGGTCCGGCCCCGCGGCGCGGTGGATCGCCCCGTCCACGCCGCCGCCGGCCTTCAGGGCGGCGTTGGCGGCGTTGACGATGGCGTCCACCGTCTGGCGGGTGATGTCGTCCTCGACGACGCGGATCCGGTCCATGCAACCTCGTCCTGCTTTACAAGTCGATCAGACCAAGCGCGATCAGACCACCGGGCCCGGCTGGCCCTTGGTGGCGGCGGCGGCGCGCTCCATGCCTTCCTGGATCTTCTTGGCGGCTTCCTGCTCGTCGCCCCAGCGCAGGATCTTGACCCACTTGCCCTTCTCCAGGTCCTTGTAGTGCTGGAAGAAGTGGGCGATCTGCTCGGTGGTGATCTCCGGCAGGTCCTTGTAGGACTTCACGCTGCTGTAGAACGGGTGCAGCTTGTCGACCGGCACGGCCAGCAGCTTCTCGTCCTCGCCGCCCTCGTCCTCCATGTACAGCACGCCGATCGGGCGCGAGCGCAGGACGGCGCCCGGAATGACCGAATGGCGGCCGACCACGCAGACGTCCACCGGGTCGCCGTCGCCCGACAGGGTGTGCGGGATGAAGCCGTAGTTGCAGGGGTAGTACATGGCCGTGTGCAGGAAGCGGTCGACGAACATCGCGCCCGACTCCTTGTCGATCTCGTACTTCACCGGCTCGCCGCGCAACGGGATCTCGATGACCACGTTCACGTCCCACGGGGCGTTCTTGCCGACCGGAACCTTGCTGAGATCCATGGAAACTATCCTTCGACTGCAATAGCGGAATGCGCGGGATTGAGGACGTCGATTGAGGACGTCGGCCGTACCTCCCGACGCCGCGCGCGCGGAGTTTAGGCAGAAGCGGGCATAAGTCAAAGACACTTGCGCGGGTGCGTCAAAGGGACGAGCCTCATGTGATGCGTCCAGCCCTTCTTTCGCTGCTTTTTCTCGCCATTGTCTCCCTGCCGGTCCAGGCCGAAACGGTGTCTGGGGGGAGTGGTCACACCACTTCGGACCCCCGTCATGGAATCGTCATGCATGGTATTGCCATGCACGGTGACCTTGCCCTGCCGCCGGGCTTCGATCATTTCGGCTACGTCAACCCGGACGCGCCCAAGGGGGGCGTCCTGCGGCAGGCGGTCACCGGCGGCTTCGACACCCTGAACCCGCATGTGGTGAAGGGGGTTCCCGCCCTGGGGCTCGGTTTCGTGTTCGAGACGATGCTGGTCCGCTCCTGGGACGAGCCCTTTTCGCTCTACGGCCTGCTGGCCGAAAGCCTGGAGGTGCCGGAGGACCGCGGCGAGGCCATCTTCCACCTGAACCCGGCCGCGCGCTGGCACGATGGCACGCCGATCACCGCCACCGATGTCCTCTTCTCGCTTGAGGTGCAGCGGGTCCACGGCACGCCCAACCGTCGCCAGTTCTACGCCAAAGTCGCGACCGCCGCGGCGCTGGACGACCGCACCGTGCGCTTCACCTTCGCTCCCGGCCCGGATGGCACGCTCGACCGCGAGATGCCGCTGCTGATGGGGCTGATGCCGATCCATTCCAAGGCGTGGTGGGCGGGCAAGGATTTCGAGCGGACGACGCTCGACCCACCCATGGGCAGCGGTCCTTACCGGGTGGCCCTGGTCGACGCCGGCCGGCGCATCGTCTACGAACGGGTGCGCGACTACTGGGGCCGCGACCTGCCGACCCGCCGCGGCTTGTTCAATGTGGACGCCCTGGATTTCACCTACTACCGCGACGACACGGTGGCGCTGGAGGCTTTCAAGGCCGGGGAGGGAGACGTGCGGCGCGAGTCGGACCCTGGAAAATGGGCCACCGGCTACGACGGCCCCGCTCTGCGCGACAGGCGCATCGTGCTGGAGGAACTGCCGCACCACCGGCCGGAGTTTGCCCGCGGCCTGATCTTCAACACGCGCCGCCCCCTGTTCCAGGACCCACGGGTGCGTCAGGCGCTGGGTCTCGCCACCGACTTCGCCTGGATCGGCAAGACGCTGTTCCACGGCGCGCTGGTCCGCACGGCGAGCTACTACCCCAACTCCGAGCTGGCGGCGACGGGGGTGCCGGAGGGGCGGGAGCTGGCGGTGCTGGAACACTTCCGCGACCGGCTGCCGCCGGCCCTGTTCACCCAACCCTTCGCCCTGCCGCAGACCGACGGCACCGGCCCGGCCGGGGGGCGCGCCAACCTGCGGGAGGCGATGCGGCTGCTGGGGGAGGCCGGCTGGCGCGTCCGCGACGGGCGGCTGCTCGACGCCGCGGGCCACCCCTTCGCCTTCGAGATCCTGCTGGGCACCCCCGCCGACGAGCGCGTGGCGCTGGAATTCGCCCGCACCCTGGAACGGCTGGGCATCGCCGCGTCGGTGCGTGCGGTGGACAACGCGCAGTACCAGGCGCGGCTGGACCATTTCGACTTCGACATGACCGTGCGCTGGTGGGTGTCCACCCTCTCGCCCGGCAACGAGCAGCTCTACTACTACGGCTCCGCCGCCGCCGACCAGCCCGGCAGCCGCAACCTCGCCGGCATCCGCGACCCGGTGGTGGACGCCATCGCCGCCTCCATCGCCGAGGCCCGCACCCGCGACGACCTCGTCGCCCGCGTCCGCGCGCTCGACCGGGTGCTGCTGTGGGGCCACTACATGGTGCCGCTGTTCTACAGCCCGGTGGACCGCATGGCCCGCTGGTCCCGCCTGAAACGGCCGGAGGTAACGCCGCTCTATGGCCCGCTCATCGAATCCTGGTGGGTGGAGGGGCCGTGAGAGACGTGCTCATTCTTCACAAATTTCGCGGATTTGGGCGCGGGTTTTCGGGATTTTTTTGATGGAACGTGCCGACGCTCGGGCCGTTCGAGGAAGCTGGCGGTCAGCAAGCGAAATCATCCCGGAAATCCCTGTAAAAATCCCCGAAATCCGTGAAGACGGAGCACACGCCCGAGAATCCTACCCCCGCTCCCTATGCGCCCGGTAACCCTGCACGATCAGGTCGGCCACGGCGTCCAGGCTGACGAAGTGATCGGTGTTGACGATCAGGTCGTATTGCAGCGGGTCGTTGTTGGTGACCTTGAAGGTCTCCTGGAAGAACTTGGCGCGGGCGGCGTTGACTTTGTGCAGCTCGGTCAGCGCCGCGGCGACCTTGCCCGCGTCGTCGCCGGCCAGCCGGCGGGCGCAGACCTCGTCGGAGCCGACGATCCGCACGCGGAAGCGCGGCGCCCCGCGCAGAAGCAGGTGCGCGCCGCGCCCGACGATCACGCCGCCGCGAAAGGCGATGCCGTTGACGACGCGGGTCAGCAGCTGCTGGTACTCCGACAGCGGGTCGTGCAGCCCCATCAGGCTGGCGTAGAGGAACATGCCCGCGCGCCCTGGCAACCTTTCGTCCAACTGCCGCATCAGCGCGGGGTCGGACTTGGCCGCGGCCACCACGGCGTCGAGGATTTCCTTGTCGAAGCAGGGAATGCCCAGCGCCGCCGCCACCTTCGGCGCGATGACGTCGCCGCCGGCGCCATGATCGCGCGCGATGGTGACGACGGGGGGCGGCTTCTCCAGCGCGCCGGAATGCGGCCGGTGCGGGTGCAGCTGGTCGGTCTGGATGTAGGTGAGGAGCGCCTGGAATTCGTCGCGGGCCATCGGCAGCCTCCGGATCCGGTTGCGACAACGTTCCGTGTCTGGGGCCAGTGTCCGGCTGCCGCAACGTCCGGTCAAGCGCGCCCAAGGGGGGAGGGGCGAGCGGTCGCACCCCCTCCGATATCCACCTGTGGTTACAGCAGTTCCACCGCGATGACCGCCAGCAGCACGAGGATCGCCCAGATCGCGATGCGCTCGCTCAGCCGCCGCTCCACCCAGCGTTCCAGCATGAAGAGGATGGAGTTCGGGTGCAGGCGCAGGCCCCCCTCGGCGATCTGGGTGGCAGCTTCCTCGGCCCGGCGCACCAGATGCGGCAGGCGGCGGATGGTCACCACGGCGGCCTCCAGGTCGTCGAGGATCTGCGCCTCCGGCCCGCGGTTCTCGCGCATCCACTCCTCGATCAGCGGGCGCGCCAGCTCCCACATGTTGATCTTGGGGTTCAGGATGCGGCCCACGCCCTCCGCGGTCAGCATGCTCTTTTGCAGGAGCAGCAGCTGCGGCTGCGTTTCCATCTCGAACTGTTCCGTCACCGCAAACAGCTGCGCCAGCAGCCGCCCGACGGAGATCTCGTTCAGCGGCTTGTTCTGCAACGGCTCGCCGATGGCGCGGCAGGCCTGGGTGAAGACCTCGATCGACTGGTGGCGCGGGACGTATCCGGCGTCGAAATGGACCTGCGCGACGCGGCGGTAATCGCCGGTCAGGAAGCCGATGAGCATGTCGGCGAGGTAGGTCCGCGTCGCCCGGTCCAGCCGGCCCATGATGCCGAAATCGACGGCGGCGATGTTGCCGTTCTCGTCGACGAACAGGTTGCCGGGATGCAGGTCGGCGTGGAAGAAGCCGTCGCGGAACACCTGGTTGAAGAAGCTGGCCGACGCCTTGGCCAGGATCTCGTCCCGGTCGAAGCCCTGCGCCTCCAGCCGGTCGTACTCGTCCACCTTGACGCCGCGGATGCGCTCCAGCGTCAGGACGCGCCGCGCGGTGCGGTCCCAGTCGATGGTCGGCACGTTGAAGGTCGGGTCGCCCTTGAAGTTCGCGGCCAGCTCCGACGCCGCCGCGGCTTCCATCCGCAGCTCCATCTCCAGGCGGGAGGTGCGGGCGAAGGTGTCCACCACCTCGCGCGGGCGCAGCCGCTTCAGCTTGGGCATGACCATGACGGCCAGCTCGGCCAGCCAGTAGAACAGGTCGATGTCCCGCTCGAAGGCGGTCTCGATGCCCGGCCGCAGCACCTTCACGGCCACCTCGCGCCCGTCGGCGGTCACCGCGAAGTGGACCTGCGCGATGGAGGCGGCGGCAACCGGCGTCTCGTCGAAGCTTTGGAACAGCGCCGCGATGGGGGCGCCCAGCTCCTCCTCGACGATGGCGCGGGCCTTGGTACCGGGGAAGGGCGGCAGCTTGTCCTGCAGCTCGGCGAGGTCAAGCGCCGTCCGCTCCCCCACCAGGTCGGAACGGGTGGACAGCAGCTGCCCCAGCTTGATGTAGGTTGGCCCCAGCTCCGCCAGCGCGCGGGCGAGGCGCTGGCCGACGCGGCCCGGTTCCTTCCGGTTGCCGACCCAGCGCCAGAACATCGCGATGCCCGGCGCGCTGTCCGACAGCGTCTCCGGCAGCGCGTTGTAGCGGGCCACCGTGCGGGCGATGCCGAACAGGCGGACGAGGTTGCGGACGGTTCGGAACACCGGTCAGATCCGCCAGCCGGAATGGATCGCGGCGATGCCGCCCGTCAGGTTGCGCACGCGCACGGCGCCGAAGCCGGCCGCCTCGATCCGCTTGACCAGCGCCTGCTGCTCGGGGAAGCGGCGGATGCTTTCCACCAGATAGCGGTAGCTGTCCTCGTCGCCGGCCACCATGCGGCCGAGCTTGGGCAGGACGTTGAAGGAATAGAGATCGTAAATCTCGCGCAACACCGGCAGGACCACGTGGCTGAACTCCAGGCAGAAGAACTTTCCGCCGGGCTTCAACACGCGGCGCGCCTCGGAAAGCGCGGCGTCGATGCGCGTAACGTTCCGCAGGCCGAACGCAATGGTGTAGGCGTCCACCGATCGGGATGCCACGGGCAGCTTTTCCGCGTCGCCCACCGTCCAGTCCACGCCGCCCAGGATGCCGCGGTCGAAGGACCGGTCGCGGCCGACCCGCACCATCGACTCGGTGATGTCGCACACCACGGCCCGCCCGCCGCCCCGTTGCAGGAAGCGGAAGGCGATGTCGCCGGTGCCGCCCGCCACGTCCAGCAGGGTCATGTCGGCCTTCGGCGCGACCATCTCCATCAGCGTGTCCTTCCACAGCCGGTGGATGCCGCCCGACATCAGGTCGTTCATCAGGTCGTAACGGCCGGCCACGCTGTTGAACACGGCGCGGACGAGACCAGACTTGGCGTCCGGGTCCACGGGCTTGTACCCGAACCAGTTCCCTTCCGGTCCCACCCCAGGGGTGGAAGCGGAGGCGGAATTGGTGGTGGAGGCTTTTTTCGGGTCGGGAGGGGTGTGCGGATCGGTCATGGCGCGCAACATAGCGCGGGCCCCACGCGCGCGCCAGCGGGGGCGTGACCGTGGCAGGGCGGCAAATCGCGCTTTTTTCGCGGGCTTGACCCCCGCGCCCGGCTTCGCCAGGGTTCCGGCCGGGGATCGGCCCACATGAGAGAGGGGAGCGGGGAGGGGAATGGCGACGGTCCAGGAGGCTCTGCTCATCGCCTTCGACCACCAGCAGGCCGGGCGCCGGGCCGAGGCCGACGCCCTGTACCAGCGCATTCTCGACGCCGTCCCCGGCCACCCGCCGGCCCTGCACCTGCGCGGCCTTCTGCTCGCGCAAGCGGAACGGCTGGAGGAGGCCTGCGCCCTGATCGCCGAGGCCATCGCGGGCGACGGCTCCGTCCCCGACTACCACAGCAACCTCGGCGCCGTGCTGGAGGCGCTGGGCCGCGTCGAGCCGGCCACCGATTGCCTGATCCGCGCGGCGCGGCTCGATCCGACGCGGGTCGTTCCGCTCAACGGCTTTGCGCTGCGCCGCCTGACGAACGGCGCCCGGCCGGACCTTGCGGAGCGGGCGCTGCGCGCGGCCATTGACCTCCGGCCGCTCGACCCGGACCTGCGCGTCAACCTCGCCCAGGCGCTGGACTGTCTGCGGCGGCCGGCGCACGCGCTGGCCGAGCTGCGCGTCGCCGCCCTGCTGGCGCCCGGCGACCCGGCGCTGCTGCGCGATCTGGCGGAACGGCTCGGCGTCGAACCGGGGGAGGCGGGGGAGCGGGCGCTGCGGCGGGCCCTGCGCCTCGACTCGGCGTGGCCCAGCCTGTGGGACCGACTCGGGACCCGGCACAAGACAGCCGGTCGGCTCACCGAGGCGAACCACGCCTACGAACGCGGGCTGGCCCTTGACCCCGCGGGGGCGGAGCTGTGGAACAACCGCGCCAGCGTCCTGAAGGGCCAGGGCGCCGCGGACGGCGCGCTGGGCGCGCTGCGGATCGCGGCCGCGCTGCAACCGGCCTCGTCCGCCATCCGGAACAACCTCGCCGACGCCCTGATGCTCGCCGGCCGCCCGGCCGAGGCGCTGGAGCAGGCCGACGCTGCGCTGGCCCAGGCGCCCGACCTGGCCGACGCGCGGTTGGCGCGCGCCACCGCCCTGCTGACTCTGGGCCGCTTCGCCGAGGGCTGGGACGCCTGGGAGAACCGCTGGGCGGGCCAAGTCTGGGCAGACCAAATCGATCGATTTCCGCAACCCGCCTGGACCGGGGAACCGGTGGAGGAGGGGCGCCTGCTCGTCTGGGGGGAGCAGGGCGTCGGCGACGAACTGCAATTCGCCGCCCTGCTGCCGCTGTTGACGCAAGCGGGCGTCCGCTGCCTGCTGGAATGCGACGCCCGGCTGGCCCTGCTGCTCGCCCGGTCCCTGCCGGAGGTGGAGGTCGTTGCGCGCGGCACCCCGCCGGACCCGCGCCTGACCGCGCCCGGCATCGCCGCGCAGACTCCGTCCGGCAGCCTGCCGCGCCGGCTGCTGCGCGACGCCACTGACTTCCAGCGCCTGCATCCTTACCTCGTTGCGGATCCGGCGCGCACCGCCGCCTTTCGGGCCGCGGATGGGCCAGCGGACAAGACGGGCAAGCCGCTGGTCGGCATCGCCTGGCACACCACCAACCCGAAATGGGGCCGCAGCCGGAACATTCCGCTGCCCGATCTGGCGCGGGCGCTGCACGCCGCCGGCGCGCGCATGGTCGTGCTCCAATACGGCGACTGGGCGGCAGAGGTGGCGGCGCTGGCGGGGGAGGGGATCGACATTGCCATCCCCACGGCCCTCGACCTTCGCGACGACCTGGACGGCCTCGCCGCCCGCATCGCCGCCACCGATCTGGTGGTCACCATCGACAACGTGACCGCCCACATGGCCGGCGCGCTGGGCCACCCCGCCTGGGTCCTGCTGGGCCACGCCGCCGACTGGCGCTGGCTGCGCGACCGCCCCGACTCCCCCTGGTACCCGTCGGCCACCCTGTTCCGCCAGCCGGCGGCGGGGGATTGGGGTGCCGTGCTCGACGCCGTCCGGGAGCGTTTGTGTCAAGTGAGGGGGAGCGTGTGTCAAGTGGGCGGGGAGGGGAAGGGGAGTGGTTGCGCTGGGCCCCCACCCAACCCTCCCCCATCTTCGACGGGGGAGGGCTTTCAGGGACGCGCGGCGGAGTCCCCTCCCTCACCGAAGGTGGGGGAGGGCTAGGGTGGGGGCCCAACTCCAACCACTCCCCACAACCAACTCCCCACCCCCCCCACTTGCGTCACCCCCTCCCCCTCACCACTCTTCCGGACCATGCCCGAACTTCCCGAAGTCGAAACCGTCTGCCGCGGCCTCGCCCCCCACCTGGAAGGGCGTGTGCTGGTGCAGGTGCTTCAGCGCCGGCCGAACCTGCGCTTTCCGTTTCCGCCGGACTTCTGCGCGCGGCTGACCGGCCGCCGCGTCGAGTCGGTGCGTCGGCGCGCCAAATACATCCTGGTCCATCTGGACGATGACACGGTGCTGATCGCCCATCTCGGCATGTCCGGGCGGATGATCATCACGCCGGAACGACCGGCCGAATACGGCGCGCACGACCATGTGGTGCTGGAAACCGACGCCGGCACGGTGGTCACCTTCAACGACGCCCGCCGCTTCGGCCTGATGGACCTTGCCACGGCGGAAACGCTGGCCGGCCACCCGCTGCTGCGCAGCCTGGGGCCGGAGCCGCTGGGCAACGAGTTCTCCGGCCCGGTGCTGGCCGAACGGCTGGCCGGCAAGATGACCAGCATTAAGGCGGCGCTGCTCGACCAGACGGTCGTTGCGGGGCTCGGCAACATCTATGTGTCGGAAGCGCTGTTCCTCAGCCGGATCAGCCCGACGCGCATCGCCGCCACCGTCACCGGCGCCAAGGCGGACCGGCTGGCGACGGCCATTCGGGAGGTGCTGGGCCGGGCCATCGCGGCCGGTGGCTCCAGTTTGCGCGACTACCGGCAGGCGTCGGGGGAGCTGGGCTATTTCCAGCACCAGTTCTCGGTCTACGACCGCGAGGGCCAGCCCTGCCCAGGCTGCACGTGCGATGTGACGAAGACCGGCGGAATCCAGCGGATCGTGCAGGCCGGGCGCTCGACTTTCTATTGTCCGCAGCGCCAGCGCTGATATACGTGGAGTCCATGACGGCTCCATCGGCCACCGCCCGGGCGGCGCTCGCCGCTTTCCTCCTCGCCGGCCCCGCCATCGCGGGCCTGGCCGGACATCCGCTGCCCGCCAGGGCTTCCGACTCCTCACGCTTCGTCACCGGGATGGGCGACGTGCCGGTGATGCCGGGCCTCGTCCCCGCGGATGAGCCGCCGCTGGTCTTCGACAAGCCGGGGGGCCGCATCGCCCAATCGGTGATGGCCGGGCGGGTCGACCGCAAGGCGGTGCTGGCCTTCTACACCCAGACCATGCCGCAGCTCGGCTGGAAGCACGCACCCGAATCCAAGGCGGCATCCAAGGCCGCCGGCACGCGCTTCCTGCGCGACGGCGAGGAACTGCGCCTGGAGTTCGTCGAACCGGGCGCGGCCCCGGCCCAGGCATCAAGCCGGGCCGACGTCACGACCGTGCGCTTCTCGCTGATGCCGCACTGAACCCCAAACCACACGAATCATAACGCCCAACCATAACGCCCCCGTTCGCGAGGGGCAGACACACCGGGAGCAAGCTGCAACATGCCGTATGAAACGATCCTCGTGGAAATCCGCGGCCCCGTCGGGCTGATCACGCTGAACCGGCCGAAGGCGCTGAACGCCCTGTCCGACCAGCTGGTGACCGAGCTGGGCCAGGCGCTCGACGCGCTGGAGGCGGACGACGCCATCGGCGCCATCGTGGTGACCGGGTCGGAGAAGGCCTTCGCCGCCGGCGCCGACATCAAGGAGATGCAGGGCTTCTCCTACATGGACGTCTACAAGTCCAACTTCATCACCGCGAAGTGGGAACGGCTGGCCAAGACCCGCAAGCCGACCATCGCCGCGGTCGCCGGCTTCGCGCTGGGCGGCGGTTGCGAGCTGGCCATGATGGCCGACTTCATCCTGGCCGCGGACACCGCCAAGTTCGGCCAGCCGGAGATCACCATCGGCACCATCCCCGGCGCCGGCGGCACGCAGCGCCTGACCCGCTTCGTCGGCAAGTCCAAGGCCATGGAGATGTGCCTGACCGGCCGCATGATGGACGCCGCGGAGGCCGAGCGCGCCGGCCTCGTCAGCCGCGTCATCCCGGCCGCCGACCTGGTGGACGAGGCTGTCCGCGTCGCCGAGAAGATCGCCAAGCTCTCCCGCCCGGTCGTCATGATGGCCAAGGACGCCGTCAACGCCGCCTACGAGACGACGCTGTCCGAGGGCGTGAAGGTCGAACGGCGACTCTTCCACTCCACCTTCGCCACCGAAGACCAGAAGGAAGGCATGGCCGCCTTCGCCGAGAAGCGCCAGCCGGACTGGAAGCATCGCTGAGATCCGTTGCTCCCTCCCCCGCATCTAGCGGGGGAAGGGCATGTCACCACCAAGATCTCGCCTCGTTTCACTTAAGCGAAATCAGTGTCTGTGCGCGCCTTGACTCTCATTCGGGTGGAGCGTATAAGGCCCCCTCGCACTGGGACAGGCGTGTCGTCCGGAGTAGGGTTTTCATGGCCAATCATAAGTCTGCTGAAAAGCGCATTCGTCAAACCGCGCGTCGTACGGAGATCAACCGTAACCGCGTGAGCCGCATCCGCACCTTCGTGAAGAAGGTCGAGTCCGCGATCGAGTCCGGCAACAAGGTCGAGGCCGCTGAGGCCTTCAAGGCCGCCCAGCCGGAAATGATGCGCGGCGCTTCCAAGGGCGTTCTGCACAAGAACACGGTGTCGCGCAAGCTGTCGCGCCTGTCGGCCCGCATCAAGGCTCTCTGAGTACTCTCAGCGTTATTAAGCCGCGCACCAGGTATGGGCGCGGCTTTTTGCGTTTTCAGAGACCAAAATCCATGTATCGCGCCCAGGTTCCCGGCAGCACAGGCCAGGAATCATTGGGCGGCGATTCATGGGTTATTGTTTGAGCGGCGGTCTTTGCTCGAACGCCAACCCTTGTGGCATTTTGGACCGTTCGCTTTCTGTCCCATTGCCTCGGATGGGGAGTCTGATTAGACTTTCGATCCGTCGGGGATGGCGAGGTGATGCCGATAGCAAAGTCTTGCGCCGTCCATCTGGGAACGGAGACGTTCGAAGCCGCAGGGCGCTGAGTCGACGGAGAGTCAACCGGCGTTTCACGAGTGGCCCTCTCTTTAAAACTTGGTGTTGGGAAGGCGGAACTCCTGGTTTCGCCGAGGGGCCCGTTTCGCCGAAGGTATAGCGTTGCCGTCCAGTTTGGAGGCATCCACCGTTGGAGTCTTCCGGAGAGGAACAATCCGTACGGCGGAGCTTACCTTAAGGGACGGCCCGAAGGGTTTGGGAAGAGAGCGTCCGAAAACGGACGCCGGGGGCGCCGCGCGCGGGGATGCATGCGGAGACAGGCTGGTCCGAATTTCCGGTCTGCCTGTTGCGCAAATGGCACATGTGGCGCGGATGACACGCGCCAGCGGCGCGGATGGGGAGCGGTTTCGTCTTCGCTTGATGCGTGTCCGGGTTTCGGGTGTGTTGGTTTCAGGTGCGTTGGTTTCAGCTTGGGCCCGCAATGCGGGGCCCGGCGACTGGGTTTTGAAAGCGGGGGTCCGACGGTTGGCTTGGCCCCGTTCGACCAGTGGCCGTGACGGTCTTGGCCGTCCGGGGGAAAGGAGCGGGGTAGGGAAAGCATGTCGGTCGGCGCGTCGTTGGATCAACAGTGGGCCCGCATCCGGGGCCGCCTCAAGGACGAGGTGGGCGAGATCGCCTACCGCAGCTGGCTGCAGCCGCTCTCCTTCGCTGGCATCCGGGGTGGCGAGGTCCGCATCGTGGTGCCCACGCGCTTCATGCGCGACTGGGTGCTGACCCACTACGCCGACCGCATCCGCAACCTATGGTCCGGCGAGAATCCGGAGGTCCAGTCCATCGACGTCGTGGTGGCCGCGGCCAACGCCCCGGCCGCGCTCGCGGACGACGGGGACGACGACCTGGATGGAAACGACGCGGCCCCGGCCCCGGCGCGGCTGGTCTCCGCCCAGCCGACCTCCTACACCAGCGGATCTTACGCGGCTGGTCCGCCGTCGCCGGCCTTCTCCGACGAGTCGCCGACCGCGGTCGCCTCGGTGCTGGAGGACCGCACCGACATCTCCGCCCCGCTCGATCCGCGCTTCACCTTCGAGAATTTCGTGGTGGGCAAGCCGAACGAGCTGGCCCACGCCGCCGCCCGCCGGGTCGCCGACGCGACCTCGGTCACCTTCAACCCGCTGTTCCTCTACGGTGGGGTGGGGCTCGGCAAGACCCACCTGATGCACGCCATCGCCTGGCAGATCCGGCGGAACGATCCGAACCGCAAGGTGATCTACCTATCGGCGGAAAAGTTCATGTACCAGTTCATCCGGGCGCTGCGCTTCAAGGACACCATGGCCTTCAAGCAGCAGTTCCGCTCGGTGGACGTGCTGATGATCGACGACGTCCAGTTCATCAGCGGCAAGGACAGCACGCAGGAAGAGTTCTTCCACACCTTCAACGCGCTGGTCGACCAGAACCGGCAGGTCATCATCTCCGCCGACAAGAGCCCGTCGGACCTGGAAGGCATGGAGGAGCGGCTGCGCTCCCGCCTCGGCTGGGGCCTCGTGGCGGACATCCACCCCACCACCTACGAGCTGCGGCTCGGCATCCTCCAGGCCAAGGCCGACGCGCTGAACGCGGCCATTCCCCTGAAGGTGCTGGAGTTCCTGGCCCACAAGATCACGTCGAACGTGCGCGAACTGGAAGGGGCGCTGAACCGCATCGTCGCGCACGCGGAGCTGGTCGGCCGGGCCATCTCGCTGGAATCGACGCAGGAGGTGCTGCACGACCTGCTGCGCGCCAACGACCGCCGCGTCACCATCGACGAAATCCAGAAGCGCGTGGCGGAGCACTTCAACATCCGCGTCGCCGACATGCATTCGGCCCGCCGCGCCCGCGCCGTCGCCCGGCCGCGGCAGGTCGCCATGTACCTGGCCAAGCAGCTGACCGCTCGCTCCCTGCCGGAGATCGGGCGCAAGTTCGGCGGCCGCGACCACACCACCGTCATGCACGCCGTGAAGAAGGTGGAGGAGCTGCGGACCACCGACCCCGCCTTTGCCGAGGACGTGGAACTGCTGCGCCGCATGCTGGAAAGCTGATCGTCTTTCCTGGGCGTTATTCCTCACCGTCTTTCAGCCGGCGCAACCCGACTCCGCCGAAAAGCGTAGGACTTTAGCCAAATCCGCGGTAAACACCCGTTTGCAGCGGTTGATGGCTTGGGGTTTTCACGCAACCATGGAGACGAACGTCCTCATCGCCGATGACTCCGCGGTTGTCCGGAAGATCCTGAAGGACCACTTGGAGGCCTCCGGCTACCATGTCCTGGTCGCGCGCGACGGCCAGGAGGCATGGGACCTCTACCACCGCAATGACATTCACATTCTGATCACCGACCTGGAAATGCCGCGCATGGACGGGTTGGAGCTGTGCTGGCTGATCCGGGCGGAGGACGACCAGCACCGCACCTTCTGCATCCTGATGACCGCCGACGACGACATCCAGCGCCGGATCGAGGCGTTCGACGCGGGTGCCGACGAGTTCCTGACCAAGCCCATCGACATGCCCATGCTGCGCGCCCGCGTGCGCGCGGGGGAGCGCATCACCCGCACCCACCGGGTGATGGCGGAGATGCTGAACACCGACTACCTGACTGGCGTGCTGAACCGCCGCCGCTTCATGGAACGGCTGGAGCAGGACTACCGCCTGGCCCGGGACGACGGCTCTCCCGCCGCCCCCTTCACCATCGCCCTGTTCGACATCGACCATTTCAAGGCGATCAACGACACCCACGGCCACTCCAACGGCGACATCGCGCTGAAGCGCTTCGCCGAGACCTGCGCGGCCCACGTGCCGCCCGGCGGCTTCGTCGGCCGCATGGGCGGGGAGGAGTTCTGCATGGTCCTGCCCGCCGGCGACGTCGAGTCGGCGATATCCAAGGCGGAGCAGGTACGGCTGGCGACATCCGCGCTCGTCGTGACCACGGCGGAGGGCGTGCCCTTCTCCTTTACCGTCAGCATCGGCATGTGCCCGGCCGAAGGCACCGAGTCGGTCGCCGACCTGCTGGCCCGCGCCGACGAGTCGCTCTACTTCGCCAAAAACAGCGGCCGCAACCGCACGGTGGTCGCCGGCACCGGCGGCGTGGTGGTGAAGGCGCGCTTCTACGTGATGTAGACCGCGGCCAATCCCGGGCTCCCATGACAGCACGATGAAGTTTGGCACCGCTCCCGCTTGAGCCATGGACGCCCGCCAAAGATCGCGGCACAGTTGCCCTCCGGACAAAAAAAGGGAGTGAGGGAGCCATGGCCGACGGCAACAACACGGGCAAGGGAACCACCAGCAACGAATTCCGGTCGAGCGTCGCCACCCAGCGCGCCGCCAAGGGCTTCACCCGCCGCCTGCTGCTGCAAGGTGCTGCGGCCGCCGCGGGCGTGGCGTCGGTCGGCCCCTTCATCCTGCGCGAGGGCCGCGCCGCGTCGGGGTCGGTGAAGATCTTCTCCTGGGCCGGCTACATCAGCCCGGACATGCTGGCCGACTTCGAGAAAAAGACCGGCATCAAGGCGACGCTGACCGAATACGGCACCAACGACGAGCTGCTGAACCAGCTGAAGGCCACGGGCGGCGCCGGCTTCGACATCATCCACCCGACGGTGGACCGCGTGCCGAACTACGTCGAGTTCGACCTCATGCAGCCGCTGGATGAGTCCAAGGTGAAGTGGGACGGCTGCCTGAAGTCCTCGGTCGAGGGTTCCGCCGGCATGGGCGGCGTGGTCGGCGGCAAGCGCTACTTCGCCCCGGCCGACTGGGGGACGGAGGCGATCGCCTACGACATGAACAAGGCCCCGCTGAAGTACGGCACGGCCAGCTACGGCGACATCTGGAAGCCGGAATACGCCGGCAAGGCCACCGTGCGCGGCCATTCCTCGCTGATCGGCATCGGCCTGTGGCTGGAAGGCCAGGGCAAGCTGCCGCACCCGATCCGCGAGCAGTTCAAGGACGAGGCGAAGGCCCGCGCCAACTTCGACGCGATCCTGAAGGTCGCGACCGCGAACAAGAAGGCGGTCGGCCAGTTCTGGTCCAACGAGAACGAGGCCCAGGGCGCCTTCCGCACCAACGGCTGCGTCATCGGCCAGACCTGGGACAGCACGGCCGTGGCGCTGCGCAAGGAAGGCCTGCCGGTCCGCTTCATCGCGCCGAAGGAAGGCGCCTTGGCCTGGATGGAAGGCTACGCGATCCCGAAGAAGGCGGAGAACCTGGAGCAGGCCTACGCCTGGATCAACTGGTTCTACACGCCGGAGGCCGGCGCGCTCTACACCAACCACTCCGGCATCTCCAGCACCGCCGTGGGGGCGGAGGCGCACCTGACCGACCTCAACAAGCAGTTCTTCGCCGACGCCTACCCCGGCGACGCGCTGCAGAAGCTGTGGTGGTGGCCAATCCAGGAAGCCTGGTACGTCTCCATCCGCAACGAATACCAGGACCGCTTCCTGGCGGCGTGATTTTCACCACAGAGACACGGAGACACAGAAAAAAATATCTCTGTGTTCCTCCGTGTCTCTGTGCCTCTGTGGTGACGTCCGCTTTCGGGGCCACCTCCGGGCCCACTTCCAGGCCACGACACGCTTTTCGAGACAGGCATGAGCCAGGACGTCCAGCTCGACTCCGTCACCATGCGGTTCGGCGCGGTCACCGCGGTCCGCAACGTGTCCCTGACCATCCGCGCCGGGGAGTTCTTCAGCTTCCTGGGGCCGTCCGGCTGCGGGAAGACCACGATCCTGCGCATGATCTCCGGCTTCATGGAACCCACGGAGGGCGCCATCCGCATCGGCGGGCGCGACATGCGCGGCATCGGCCCGAACAAGCGCCCGACCGCGCTGATCTTCCAGAACCTCGCCCTGTTCCCGCTGATGACGGTGGCGGAAAACATCGGCTTCGGGCTGGAGGTGCGCGGCATCCCCTCCGCCGACCGCAAGGCCCGCGTCCGCCAGCTCCTCGACCTCGTGGCCCTGCCGGAGACGGCGGACAAGAAGGTCACGGAGCTGTCCGGCGGCCAGCGCCAGCGCATCGCCATCGCCCGCGCGCTGGCGGTGGAGCCCGCCGTCCTGCTGCTTGACGAGCCGCTGTCGGCGCTGGACCTGAAGCTGCGCCAACACATGCGGGCGGAGCTGCGCGACCTTCAGAAGCGTACCGGCGTCACCTTCATCTACATCACCCACGACCAGGGCGAGGCCCTGACCATGTCCGACCGCATCGGCGTGATGTCCCGGGGGGTGCTGGAGCAGGTGGGCGACGGGCGCAGCATCTACGACCATCCGGAAACGTCCTTCGTCGCCTCCTTCGTGGGGGAGAACAACCGCTTCGCCGGAACGGTGGCCGATGCCGACGCAACCCGCGCGGCGCTCGACACCCCCTATGGCCGCTTGGTCGGCCGCAACCCGCGCAACCTCCGGCCCGGCGACCGCGCCACCCTGTATGTCCGCCCGGAGCGAGTCACGGCGGGAGCCGAAGCCGAGAACATCCTGGAATCGCGCGTCACCCACCGCGACTTCGAAGGCGCTTTCATCAACGCCTTCCTGGAAGGCGACATCACCGTCCAGATCCCGCATGTGGGCGCCGAGCCCCCCTTCACCCCCGGCCAACCCGCCCGCATCGCCTTCCGCGCCGACGACGCGGTGGTGCTGCCGGAGTAGGGGGGTGCCTCACCTTACCGTC
The DNA here is from genome assembly GCF_025961225.1 of Azospirillum canadense. GTDB lineage: Bacteria > Pseudomonadota > Alphaproteobacteria > Azospirillales > Azospirillaceae > Azospirillum > Azospirillum canadense. The sequence goes on from NZ_JAOQNG010000001.1 coordinate 221,065, forward strand.
ACCTCCGTCCGGTACAGCGCCTTCTCGAAATCGCTGACCAGCGCGTCGACCCGCACCGTCCAATCCCCCGCCAGCGGCAGTTCCACGCCGTCCGCCGCATAAAGGCCCGGCCCGGCCTTCGCCAGAACCCGACCGATCGGCTCGATCCCCGCCGAGGGCAAGGCGAGTTCGGCGGAGACCTCCTGGGCGTTGAGCGGCGTCCCGTCCGCCTGCTCGATCTGCACGGCGAGGCGGTTCGGCCCCGGCCGGGCCGGCGTCACGGTGATCAGCGCCGGGCGCCCCCGCACCGTGACCACGGCCGAGAAACCGGCGGACGTGGCCACGTCCGACTTGGCCACGTCCGACTTGGCCACGTCCGACTTGGCCACGTCCGACTCGGCTACGTCCGACTCAGCCAGCGCGCGCGGCGGCGGGGTCGTTCCCAGCCCGGCGGTGAACAGCAGGACCAGCGCCGCGGCCACCATCTCCGTGAACAGGCTGCCGCGCAGCCGCGCCGCGGCAGCCGGGCCGGCGATCGCCAAATCCGGCGTCAGCCTCAGCCGGTTCACCGCCGCCAGCACCAGCATCGCCAGCACGCACACCATCTTGCCGAGCCAGAGCTGGCCATAGGCGGTGTCGACGATGGCGCGCGGCTCAACCAGCTGAAGCACGCTCAACACCGCCCCGGCGAGCACCAGCACGGCCACCGCGCCCATCGCCAGGCCGGAGAAGCGGCGCACGATCCGCACGGCCTCCGTCGCCGCTTCGGTCCGCAGCACCACCGCCAGCGGCCAAAATGACCCGATCCAGAAGGCCACGCCCAGCGCGTGCAGCGCGACCAGCGGCACGCTCAGCCAGCGCGGCTCGGCCGTCGCCGCGTGGCCGGTGGCGGTCAGCGCCAGCGCGGCGCCCACCGCGCCGGCCAGCAGCAGCGCGGATCCGGCCCGCCCGCGCTCCTCCAGCGCCAAGCCCAGCGCGGTGGCGACCAGGCCCAGCAGGGCGAGCGCGGCGCTGGCGCCCGTGCTGCTCGCCGCCCCGGTCTTCCAGACGGCGGCGGCGGCGAGGCCGGTCAGCGGCGCCCCCTCCAGCACGGCCCCGGCCAGCCCGACGTTCAACACCGCGGCCAGGGCGGCGACGCCGACGCCCAGGCACAGGCCGGGCTTCAGCCGCCGGCCAACCGGGCTCCACCCATCCAGGACCATGATCAGGAACAGCCCGCCGCCCACGGCGACCAGCAGGCTACCGTAATGCAGCCACCGCGCCGCCGCCGCGGCCAGCAGCGTGGACTGACGCGCCTCTTCGGCCTGGACGACTCCGCGGTCCGGCGCGGCGCCGATCCCGAACAGGATCGACCCCGCGACCGGATGCCCGTCCGCCGAGACGACGCGGAAGCTGACCACATGGGTCCCCGCCGCCAGCCCGGCGGGCAGGGCGACGCGCAGCGTCCCGTCCTCGGCCTTGGGCGGGGAGGGCAGGGCGACCTCCGCCCCGCCGGGGCCAAGCACACGCACCGACACCGGGCTGACCGGCTCGTTGAAGCGCAGGCTGACCTCGGCCGGCGGGCGGTCCAGCCGCGCCCCGTCCGGGGGCACGGCCTCGACCAGCACGGCGTGCGCCCAGGCCGACGATACCGCCAGCATCAGCAGCAGGGCGGCCAACCACCCTTTTATCAGGGGCCACCCCATCAGGTGTCGGCGCATGCCGTCGTCTCCTCCAGGCGGTCCTTACGGCTTCGCGGTCAGCGTCACGCCGGGGGCCGGTTCCTTGTAGTCGTGGTCGGTCTTGCCGGCCTCCGGGATCTCGATCCAGCGATGAACGCCCTTTTCGCATTCCTGGACCACGGGGAAGTACACGACCGTGCCGGCCGGCTTCTCCGGCAGCTTGGCGCGGAAGACGAACTCGTCGTAATGGGCGTCGGCCAGCTTGCCGCCGCTCCAGCTGATCTCGGTGACGCCCTTGGTCAGCTTCTCGTCGTAGTAATCGTAGGCCTGGGCATACTGGCCTTCCTTGGTGGTCAACGTCCAGCCGGCCTTCGGCATCGGCTTCACGGCGACCACGCCCTCGGGGATCTGGACGCGCAGCGTGGTGGTGGCGGTGCCTTCGCAGCCGTGGCCGACGCGCAGCACGGCCTTGTACAGGCTGCCGGCCGGGGCCTGTTTGGCCTCCAGTGTTGTGTGGGCGAGCGTGCCGGCAACCGGCAGGCAGGACAGGACGACGGCAGCCATCAGGGCGCCGCGGGTGGTGCGGGACATGGGAATCTCCGGTGTGTGTGGTGTGTCTGGGGATGGTGGGGATGCGCCGGTGTGCGGGGCGGGTTTGCCCCCACCCTCCCGCTTTGCGGGTCCCTCCCTCCCCCGCTCTCGGCGGACCCTTTGGGTCCGCCGAGAGCGGGGGAGGGGTAGGGTGGGGGTAAAACTCCCCAACCTCTCAGCGCATCGGCGTCAGACACTCACCGGAGGCGCCCGCGCGGCGTAGGGCCGCGTCGGCTGGCCGTCGTGGACAACCTCGTCCATGGGCAACGGCGCCGTGACCACCACGGCAACCGGCGGAACCGGAACGGGGGCCACGGCCGGACCAAGGACCTTGCCGCCGTGCAGCGACAGGCAGATCGGGCAGTAGGTGAAATGCCCCGGCATCCCCGCCGGGACCTTGCCGGACCCGCCATGGTCACCATGGGCGGCCATCGGCGTGTCCGTCTCCGCCATGCCATGGTCCATCCCATGGTCATGGCAGGGCTCGTCGGCGACCACGACGGCCGCCGCCTGCGACAGAGCGGCGGCGAGCGGCGGGGGCACGTGCGTGCCCATGACGATCGCGTGGACGAACAGGGTCAGCACGGCACACCATGCCGTTACCCATGTCGCCCTCGGTGCTGATCGCCACGCGTGCATAAGGTCACTATGAACGCATACGAAGAGCACAAAAACACAATAATTGTAAGGCCTTTCGCCCGTGCTGGACGGCCTCGCTTGCGCTCGGGAGCCTGCCCGTGATAGGCTTTCGATCCTACGACCCAGCCGGCGGGTGGCGGATGAAACAGCGCGACGTCCGACGTTTCACAGCGTTTCATTCCGTTTCATCCACCGGAGCCGTTTTCAAGAAGAGGGACCCCCGGCGATGACTGAGGTCCTGCGCCGCTACGGGCCGGTGCTGACGGGGCTCATCTTGCTGGCCGTCGCGGTCTGGCTGCTGCTGTTGGTCATTTTGCCGCAGCTGCTGATGGTGGACTTCTCCTTCCGGCCGTCGCTGCCCCCAAGCAAGCTCGGCGGGCCGGAGGACGTCTACACCGTCAAGAACTACGCGACGCTGTGGACCAACCAAATCCACCTCGCGATCTTCCTGAAGACGATCTGGGCCAGCAGCCTGGTCACCGCCGTCACGCTGGTCGTCTGCTACCCCGTGGCCTTCTACTTGGCGCAGGTGGCCCCCAGGCGCCGGCTGCCGACGCTCATGCTGATGCTGGTGATCCCCTTCTGGATCAACGAGCTGCTGCGCACCTTCGCCTGGTACATCATCCTGGCCTTCAACGGGCCGCTGAACACGCTGCTGGTGGGCTTGGGGATTTTCAGCGAGCCGCAGCGGCTGCTGGGCGGCGACGCGGGCGTCATCGTCGGGATGGTCTACGTCTACATCCTCTTCATGGTGTTCCCGATCATGAACGCCATGGAGTCGCTGGACCGCAACCAGATCGAGGCGGCGCGGGACCTGGGCGCCGGCTGGGTCCGCATCCACCGTCGCGTGGTCGTTCCGCACGCCAAGCCGGGCATCGCGGTCGGCTGCATCATGACCTTCATGCTGGCGGCGGGCAGCTACGCCGTGCCCGCCCTGCTCGGCGGGCCGCAGAGCCGCTGGTTCACCGAGGTCATCTACAACTGGTTCTTCGAGGGCGGGAACTGGAACCAGGGGGCGGCCTACGCCTTCATCCTGCTGGTCCTGTGCATCGGCTTCATCCTGCTGATGATGCGCCTGTTCCGCGTCGGCCTGACGGATATCGCGAAATGACGGGTGCCAAATGAGCGCCGCAAGCTTCCGCCGCTGGGCCACCGGGGCCTATCTCGTGGTCTTCTTCGGCTACCTGTTCCTGCCGCTGGGGATCATGGCGGCGGCGACCTTCAACAGCAGCCGCTTCCCCACCGTCACCCCCTGGACGGGCTTCACGCTCGGCTGGTTCTCCGCCCTCTGGGCCGACCAGCGGATGTGGCAGGCGTTGGGGACCAGCCTGCTGGTCGGGGCGGGGGTGATCGCGGTGGCGGTGCCGCTGGGGCTGGCGGCGGCCCTGCTGCTCGACCGGCTGCACAGCCGGGCGCGGACCTTCCTCTACGCCGTCATGGTGTCGCCGCTGCTGACGCCGGGGGTGATCGTCGGCATCTCCACGCTGGTCTTCTGGCGGCAGTGGTTCGGGGTGACCGGCGGCCTGTTCCTGACCATCGTGGCGCAGTCCAGCTTCATCGCCGCCTACGCGATGCTGCTGTTCCTGGCCCGCCTGCAACGCTTCGACCAGACACTGGAGGAGGCGGCGCTGGACCTGGGCGCCACGCACGGGCAGGTGTTCCGGCGCATCACGCTGCCGTACCTGACGCCGGCGATCCTGTCGGCGGCCTTCCTGGCCTTCCTGCAGAGCTTCGAGAATTACAACACGACTCTCTTCGTCCGCGGGCTCGACACCACGCTGACGGTCTACATCGCGTCCAAGGTGCGCACGGGGCTGACCCCGGCGGTCAACGCGCTGTCGCTGATCCTGATCGCGCTGACGGTGCTGGGCGCCGTCACCTACGAGATCCTGCGCCGGCGCGAGGAGCGCCGGCGGCAAGAACCCGCCCAGGAATAACGCGGAGGATGACGGATCAGTCCTCGTCCTCGTCGGCGTCGGCCTCGATCTGCGAGGCGAGGTCGCGCAGCATGTCGATGACATCCTCGTGGCTGGTCTCGTCCACGGCGGCGTTGACGGCGGCCTCGATCATGGCAACGGCGATGTAGGGGCCGAGAACGCCTCCCTCCTGGATCGCCGACTCAAGGTGCTTCTCGGCGATCGACAGGGCCTTCTCGAACAGGGCCTCGGCCGTCTGGTTGGTGGTGTCCTTGCTCATCGTTCGGTCCGTTGCGGGTGTTGGTCCGACTCCTATAACACCCGTGCGGGCGGCTTGGCGCGGCAAATCGGGCCCTTGACGGGATTGTGCGGGGAATGACCGCCATGCCCGGGCTTGCTCTCGCGCGACCGGCCGGCCACATTCCGGCAGGCTTTCCCCCATTTCCATGGCGACCATGACCGACCCGACCAGCCCCGACCATTACCGCTTCTGGATCGACGAGCACGTCCGCTTCGCCGACCTCGACACCCTCGGCCACGTCAACAACAACGCCATCGGGGTCTATTTCGAGCAGGCGCGCGTCCTCCTGTTCCGCGAGGCGAGCGGCTTCGGCGCGGAGTCGCCCTGGACCGTGGTGCTGGCCCGCAGCCTGATCGAGTACAAGGCGGAACTGCTGTACCCCGCCGACATCCGGGTCGGCGTCCGCGTTCTGAAGGTCGGCAACAGCTCCGTGGCGCTGGCCGTCGGCGTCTTCCAGGGCGACCGCTGCATCGCCACGCAGGAGGCCGTCTGCGTGATCGTCGACCGGGCCGCCCACCGCCCGACCCCCGCGCCCGACGACCTTCGCGCCGTGCTCGCCCGCTTCCAATGAGTTCCCCGCCCGTGACCCGTCCTGCCAAGCGTCTCCCTCCCAAGCGCCGCCCGCAACCGGCCGCCGAACCCCGCACCGTCGAGGTGACCGTCACCGAGGTCGGCGCCCGCGGCGACGGCATCGCCTCCGCCGAGGGGACCAAGCTCTTTGTCCCGCTGACCGTCCCCGGCGACCGGGTGCGGGTGCGCGTCCAGGATTCGGGCGGCGAGTCGAAGGGGGAGGGGCTGCGCGCCGAGCTTCTGGAGATTCTGGAACCCGGCCCGGGCCGCGGCACGCCGCCCTGCGGCCATTTCGGCAGCTGCGGCGGCTGCACGCTCCAGCACATGGACGATGCGGCCTACGCCGGCTGGAAGGTCGGTCTGGTGCGGGGGGCGCTGGCCCGGGTTGGTCTCGGCGACGCGCCCATGGCTCCGCTCTCCCGCACGCCGCCGGCCGCGCGCCGCCGCGCCCGCTTCGCGGCGCTGAAGCGGGGCCGGCGCGTCTGGTTCGGCTTCAACGAGCGGCAGAGCCACCGGCTCGCCGACCTGGAGGACTGTCCGGTCCTGCTGCCGCGGCTGGCCGCGCTGATCGAGCCCCTGCGGACCCTGCTGCTCGACGTCCTGCGGGACGGCGGCGGCTGCGACGTCATCGCCACCGACCTGGAGGGCGGCATCGACCTCGTGCTGGTCGGCCCGCGCAGCCTCGACCGCGCCGTGCGGGAGCGTTTGGTCGCGTTTGACGAGGCGGCGGTCGCCCGCATCTCCTGGCAGGCCGATGATCGGGGCATGCCGGAGCCCATCGTCCACCGGCGCCCCGTGGCCGTGCGTTTCGCCGGCCATCCGGTGACGCCGCCGCCCGGCGCCTTCCTGCAGGCGAGCGCCGAAGGTGAGGCCGCGCTGGTCGCGGCGGTGCTGGAAACGGTCGGGGAGGCCCGGCGTGTGGCCGATCTGTTCGCCGGGCTCGGCACCTTCGCGGTCCCGCTGGCCCAGCGCGCCGCGGTCCACGCGGTGGAGGGCGACGCCCCGTCGTTGGCCGCTCTGGCCAAGGAGGTCGGCGGGCTGCGCCTGACCACGGAGCGGCGCGACCTGTTCGAGAACCCGCTGACCGCGAAGGATCTGGCCCGCTTCGACGCGGTGGTCTTCGACCCACCGCGCGCCGGGGCGGCGGCCCAGGCCCAAGCCCTGGCGGGCAGCAAGGTGCCGCTGGTTGTCGGGGTGTCCTGCAACCCAGCCACCTTCGCCCGCGACGCCCGGACCCTGGTCGACGGGGGCTACGCGTTGGAACGTGTTTACCCCGTGGACCAGTTCCTGTGGTCCGCCCATGTCGAGGTGGTCGGGGTATTCCGGCGCTGAAGAACAAAGAGTCACCACAGAGACACAGAGAGTCCACGCCCTCCGTGCCTCTGTGTCTCTGTGGTGAATTTTCTCCTTACCCTCAGTCGAGCTGCATCACGATGGCCTTCAGGTAGGCCGACTCCGGCAGGTGCGGGTGCACAGGATGGTCCGGCCCAGCGCCGGCGCTGCGCAGGATGCGGCCCGTGCGGCCGGCGTCGGTCAGGCCGCGGGCGACCTGCTCGGCGAAGGTGGGCGTGTCGACGTTGTGGCTGCACGAGGCGCAGAGCAGGAAGCCGCCGGGCTTCGTGATCTTAGCGGCCAGGCGGGTCATCTTGCGGTAGGCGCGGCAGCCGACGGCGAGGTCCTTCTTGGACTTCACGAAGGCCGGCGGGTCGGCGATCACCACGTCGAAGAGTTCGCCGGCGGCGTTCAGCCGCTCCAGTTCGTTGAAGGCGTCGGCACGGCGCGCCTCGAAGCGGTCGGCGACTCCGTTGGCCTCCGCCGCGCGGGTCGCGTTGTCGAGCGCCCCCTGCGAGCGGTCCACCGACACCACCGACTCCGCCCCCGCCACCGCGCACAGCACGCCGAAGCCGCCGTTGTAGCTGAAGAAGTCGATCGCCCGCGCCCCCTTGGCGAGGCTGGCGATGAAGGCGCGGTTGTCGCGCTGGTCGTAGAACCAGCCGGTCTTCTGCCCGCCCAGCGGGTCGGCGAAGAAGGTGGCGCCGTTCTCCTCCAGCCGGATCGGCCCGTCGATCTCGCCCTTGACCAGCCGGGTCTCCTCCGCCAGCCCCTCCAGCGCGCGCTGGGTGCTGTCGTTGCGCAGGATCACCGCACGCGGGGCCAGCACCTCGTCCAGCGCCGCCAGGATGTCGTCGATCCGCTGGTCCATGAAGACGCTGTTGGCCTGCACCGTCACCACGTCGCCGTAGCGGTCCACGATCAGCCCCGGCAGCCCGTCGGCCTCCGCGTGGACGACGCGGTAGTAGGGCCGGTCGAACAGTTTCTCGCGCATCTCCACCGCGCGGCGGAGCCGGCCGGCGATGAAGGCGTGGTCCACCACCGTCGCCGGATCGGACGACAGCATCCGGGCGGCGATCAGCGTGTGCGGGTTGAACGTGGCGATGCCCAGCGGCGTGCCCCCGGGGTCGAGCAGGCGGACCGGGCTGCCCGGCGGGATCGCCTTGGCCGCCGTGTCCATCTGGACTTCGTTGGAATAGACCCAGGGGTGGCCGTGCAGGACGCGCCGCTGGCGGCCGGCCTGCAGATGAATCGCCCGGTACTTGACGGGTTTGGTCGTGGTGTCGGTCATGGGAGCGCATCCTAGCGCCTTGGCCGCCGGGCGCAATCCATCACGTTTGCGGACTCTACAGAGGGCGTTCGGCGTCCCGCGAATCGCTCTGCTGCGGCCGGGCCTTGTTGTCGTTGGCGCCGTCGAGCGGCTTGCACAGGCGCAGCGCCTCCGCCCGGTAGCCCTCGTTCCGGAAACAGCCCAGCAGGGACGGCTGCGAGCCCGGCTCCGCAGCGCCCTCCAGCAGGGTCGTGTGGATGGCCGAGCAGCCGTGGCCGCGCGCCAGCCCCTCCATGGAGCGCAGCAGCGTCTCCGCCGGGCCCGTCATGTCGAACAGGTCGAGCACGACGACGTTGGTCACGGCCAGGATTCGGCCGTGGCGGAGGCTCTGCTCGACCGTGAAGGAATACAGGCCGTGGATGTACCCCCGCGCGTTCTGGACGGTCATGATGCCGCTCGGCGCCGCGGGCGCCTCTTTCCGCGCGAGAAACACTGCGGCAAATGCGCGCCATTGCTCGACCGCCAAGTCCGGGGCGACCGCCCGCACCAGCGGATAGGCCTGGTCGATCTGGCGCTGACCGAGAGGTTTCGCGATGAAGCTGTCGTCCATGCCCATGCAGCCGCGTGAAGGACGATGAACGATGGCAGCGGGCGGTCGGAACGGTCGTTGACGTAGATCAATGTTGCCAAACCCACCCCTACACATATTGGGCCTATTGGAGGCAGGCGCGTCCGGCGTCGGCATGTGTGCATCGTGCGCGAACCTGCCCCCCTCCTTAACAGTACGTACCCAGCGGTGGTGCAACCTCAGAGGGAGCGGCCCGAGCCGCCCGGGGCAAACGGGAGAGATTGAATGACATCAGCGACTCTGACGCCAGGGGCCGCCCTGGGCAGCCAGCGGGTGTCGGAAAATGTGCGTTACCACGAAGACGCCGTCCGACTCTTCGTCATCGCTGCAGTGTTCTGGGGCGTCGTCGGCTTCCTGGCCGGCGTCTTCATCGCGCTGCAGCTTGCTTTTCCGGCGCTGAACCTCGGCCTTGAGTGGACGAGCTTCGGTCGCCTGCGGCCGGTCCACACGTCGGCCGTGATCTTCGCGTTCGGCGGCAACGTTCTGTTCGCCACCTCGCTCTACTCCGTGCAGCGCACCAGCCGCCAGTTCCTGTTCGGCGGCGACGGCCTCGCGAAGTTCATCTTCTGGAACTACAACGTCTTCATCGTCCTGGCGGCGCTCAGCTACGTGCTCGGCTACACCCAGGGCAAGGAATACGCGGAGCCGGAGTGGATCCTCGACCTCTACCTGACGGTCATCTGGGTCCTCTACGCCATCCAGTTCATCGGCACGGTGATGACCCGCAAGGAGTCGCACATCTACGTCGCGAACTGGTTCTTCATGGCGTTCATCCTGACCGTCGCGATCCTGCATCTCGGCAACAACGTCAACGTCCCGGTGTCGCTGACCGGGATGAAGTCTTACCCGTTCGTCTCGGGCGTCCAGAGCGCCATGGTGCAGTGGTGGTACGGCCACAACGCGGTGGGCTTCTTCCTGACCGCCGGCTTCCTCGGCATCATGTACTACTTCGTGCCGAAGCGCGCTGAGCGGCCGGTCTATTCGTACCGGCTGTCGATCGTGCACTTCTGGACCCTGATCTTCCTCTACATCTGGGCCGGCCCGCACCACCTGCACTACACGGCGCTGCCGGACTGGGCGCAGACGCTGGGCATGACCTTCTCGGTCATGCTGTGGATGCCGTCCTGGGGTGGCATGATCAACGGCATCATGACCCTGTCGGGTGCCTGGGACAAGCTGCGCACCGACCCGGTCCTGCGCTTCCTCGTCACGTCGGTGGCCTTCTACGGCATGTCGACCTTCGAGGGCCCGCTGATGTCCGTGAAGCCGGTCAACGCCCTGTCGCACTACACCGACTGGACCATCGGCCACGTGCACTCCGGTGCGCTCGGCTGGGTGGCCTTCATCTCCTTCGGCGCGATCTACTACCTGGTTCCGGTCCTGTGGAAGCGCTCGCAGCTCTACAGCCTGCGCCTGGTCAGCTACCACTTCTGGACCGCCACGATCGGCATCGTGCTCTACATCACGGCCATGTGGGTGTCGGGCATCATGCAGGGCCTGATGTGGCGCGCCTACGACAACCTCGGCTTCCTCCAGTACTCGTTCGTCGAGACGGTTGCGGCCATGCATCCCTTCTACGTGATCCGTGCGATGGGCGGTCTGCTGTTCCTGACCGGCGCCCTGATCATGGTCTACAACCTGTGGCGCACGGCGAAGGGTGACGTCCGCATCGAGAAGCCCTATGCCACCGCCCCGCACAAGGCGGCGGTCGGTGCGGCCTAACGCCCGGAGGATCTGAAGAAAATGGCTGAGGAAAAAAAGGGCTTTAGCCACGACACGATCGAGCGGAACACGCTTCTGCTCATCGTGCTGATCCTGATCACCGTGTCGATCGGCGGCCTCGTCCAGATCGTCCCGCTGTTCACGATCGAGTCGACCATCGAGAAGGTGGAGGGCGTCCGTCCCTACTCGCCGCTCGAGTTGGCTGGCCAGAACATCTACATCCGCGAAGGCTGCTACAACTGCCATAGCCAGCAGATCCGTCCGTTCCGCGACGAGGTGGAGCGTTACGGGCATTACTCGCTGGCCGCGGAAAGCATGTACGACCATCCCTTCCAGTGGGGCTCCAAGCGCACCGGTCCGGACCTTGCCCGCGTCGGCGGCAAGTATTCCAACGACTGGCAGGTCGCCCACCTGATCGATCCGCGCGCCGTGGTGCCGGAGTCGATCATGCCGGGCTACTCCTGGATGAAGGATCGTCCGCTGAAGTACGCCGACATTCAGGATCACATGAAGACCCTGAAGATCGTCGGCGTCCCCTACACGGACGACCAGATCGCCAACGCCAAGGCCGACCTCGAAGCGCAGAAGAGCCCGGACGGCGACACCGCCGGCTTGGCCAAGCGCTACCCGAAGGCCGTCGTGGCGAACTTCACGGGCAACAAGGGCGTCACCGAGATGGACGCGCTCGTGGCCTACCTGCAGGTCCTGGGCACGATGGTGGACTTCACCAAGTACCAGTCGCCGAAGCAGCTCCAGCAGTAACCGGGAGGGATCCATGGACTTGGATTCGATCACCATTGCCCTGCGGTCCTTCTGGACCATCTGGCTGACCCTGCTCTTCACTGGCATCGTGGTCTACGCCATGTGGCCCGGGAACCGGGGCAAGTTCGAAGACGCCGCCCGGATCCCGCTCAAGGATGATGGTCAGGAGTTTTAGGCCATGGCACAGAAGGAAAAGGACGCCCTGTCCGGCGTCGAAACCACCGGCCACGAGTGGGACGGCCTGCGGGAGCTGAACAACCCCCTGCCCAAATGGTGGTTGTACATCTTCTACGTCTGTATCGCGTGGGCGCTCGTCTACTACGTCCTGTACCCGGCTTGGCCGCTGGGCAAGACCTACACCAAGGGTCTGCTCGGCTACTCGCAGCGCGAGGAAATCGTCGCCAAGCTGGCCGAGGGCAAGAAGGCCCAGGAGAAGTACCTGACCGCGATCGCGGCCAAGTCGGTTGACGACATCCAGAAGGACAAGGATCTCCTTGCCTTCGCGATGGCCGGCGGCCGCTCCTACTTCAACGAGAACTGCGCCGCTTGCCACGGCGCCGGCGGCCAGGGCGCCAAGGGCTTCCCGACGCTCGCCGACGACGTGTGGCTGTGGGGCGGCACCACCGCCGACATCTACAAGACCATCCAGCACGGCATCCGTTCCGACGACGCGGACACCCGCGGCACGCCGGGCAGCGGCATGACGGCCTTCGGTCGCGACGGCATCCTGAAGCCGGAGCAGATCAACCAGGTCGCGGAGTATGTCCTGTCGCTGAACAAGCGCTCGACCGACGCCGCCGCCGCCGAGAAGGGCAAGGCCGTGTTCGACGAGAACTGCGCCGCCTGCCACGGCGACAAGGCGCAGGGCTCGCTGGCGGCCGGCATGGACGTCGGCGCCCCGCCGCTGGTCCAGGCGAACTGGCTGTACGGCGCGGACAAGGCGACCATCGTTCAGACGGTCACCAACGGCCGCGCCGGCGTGATGCCGGCCTGGTCGAAGCGTCTGGACGACGCCACGATCAAGTCGCTGGCGGTCTACGTCCACAACCTGGGCGGCGGCAAGTAAGCCAAGGCTTCGGTTGGTTCTACGGTGCCGGGGAGGCGACTCCCCGGCACTTTCTTTTTGCGCCCGCCGCACCGCCGGGCCGCCTCCGAATGCGCCCCGATTCCATTGATCCAGCGCAATGCCCCTGTGACGATCTGCCGCCATAGTCCCCTCGCCAAAGCCGCACCACGTCGGCACGGGCGTCCCGCTTTTTCGACGAACGGGCAGGCCCGCCGAACGCAGAAGCCCGACGAACGAACGAGAAGGCGAGGTCATGAGCACGAGCACGGACATCAAGCCGTCCAAGGGGCAGGCGCCCACCGCGCAATCACCGGCCGACACCACCCCGGGCGCCGAAGCCCTGACGGCCGCGCCGCCGAAGGCGCAACGGCGCGCGTCGCGGTCGATGTACCAGAAGCACAGCAAGGTTTATCCGAAGGCCGTGTCGGGCACCTTCCGCCGCCTGAAATGGACTGCGCTGGCCGTGCTGCTGGCGATCTACTACGTGCTTCCCTGGATCCGCTGGGACCGCGGGCCGAACGCCCCGGACCAGGCGGTCCTGCTCGATCTCGCCAACCGCCGCTTCTACCTGTTCGTCGTGGAGCTGTGGCCGCAGCAGATCTATTACCTGACCGGCGCTCTGATCCTGGCGGCGCTCGGTCTGTTCCTGGCGACCTCGCTCGCCGGACGCGTCTGGTGCGGCTACGCCTGCCCGCAGACGGTCTGGACCGACCTGTATGTGTGGGTCGAACGGCTGGTGGAGGGTGACCGCGGCGAGCGGATCCGTCTCGACCAGGGCCCCTGGACGGCCCGCAAGCTCGGCCGCAAGGCGCTGAAGAACCTGATCTGGCTGCTGATCGCCGCGGCGACCGGCGGCGCCTGGATCTTCTACTTCACCGACGCCCCGACGCTGCTGGGCGAGTTGGCTCGCTTCGAGGCCTCCTCGACCGCGGTCGGCTTCATCGCGCTGTTCACCGGCACGACTTACCTGCTGGCCGGCTTCGCGCGCGAGCAGGTCTGCACCTACATGTGCCCCTGGCCGCGCTTCCAGTCGGCGATGATCGACGAGGACAGCCTGATCGTCACCTACCAGGACTGGCGCGGCGAGGGCCGCAGCCTGATGCGCAAGTCGCAGAGCTGGGAGGAGCGCAAGGCCGAGGGGCTGGGCGACTGCATCGACTGTTTCAACTGCGTCCAGGTCTGCCCGGCCGGCATCGACATCCGCGACGGGTTGCAGATGCAGTGCATCGGCTGCGGCTTGTGCGTCGACGCCTGCGACGAGATCATGACCAAGGTCGGCCGCCCGACCGGGCTGATCAAGTTCGACACCCAGACCAACCAGGTGGCGCTCGCCACCACCGGCCAACCGGCGCCGACCCACCTGATCCGCCCGCGCACGATCCTCTATTCAATGATGATGCTGGTCATCGCCGGCGCCATCGCGATCGGGCTGGTCCTGAAGCCGGGGTTGGACATCAGCGTGCTGCGCGACCGCGCGCCGCTGTTCGTGACGCTGGCCGACGGCACGGTGCGCAACGCCTACACCTTCAAGATCTCCAACATGACCCGCGACCCGCGTGACTACACGCTGGCCGTGGCCGGGCTGACGGGCGCCCGCATCGCCGTCGCCGGCGAGGAGCAGGAGGACCAGGAGACGCAGCAGCGCCTGACCGCCGCGCCCGACATGGTCGCGACCTACCGCATCTTCGTGACCGCCCCGCGCTCCAGCCTGCAAGGCGCCTCCCAGCCTCTCACCTTCCGGCTGACCTCGGCCAACGGCGAGACGGCGACCTACGAGTCCGTCTTCATGGGGCCCGCCAACTAGCGGCCGGCCCCGCCCACCGCTTCGCTTCACCCTGACAACCAAGGTCCAAAACGCGATGACGATGTCCACCGACGCCGGAAACCGCCGCCTGCCGCCCCGCCGGATGGGCCGCCAGCCCGGCTGGTACATTCCCTGGATCTTCGTGGCCGGCTTCGCCGTGGTGATCGCGGTCAACGCCCTGATGGTGCACTACGCCATGTCGAGCTGGACCGGTGTGCAGACCGAACAGCACTTCATGAAGGGCATCAAGTACAACCAGGACCTGGCCGGCGCCCGCGCCCAGGCCGAGCGCGGCTGGAAGGTGGAGACGGAATTCACCGGGACCGAGTCGCAGAAGGGCCTCGTCGCGCTGACCCTGCACGATAAGTACGGCAACCTGCTGAAGGACGCCAAGGTGAAGGTCACCTTCATCCGCCCGACCAGCGAGGGCCACGACGTCGCCCTGGACCTGCCCTACCTGGGCGAAGGGCGCTTCGGCGCGCCAGTGGCGTTGCCCATGCCCGGCCAGTGGGACCTCCGTGTGGAGATCGAGCACGCGACCGGCGACTACCAGGACGAAAAGCGCATCACTGTGAAGTAAAATCGAGGCCAAGTAAGCCATCTCAAAATCCACATCCAGGTCTTGTGACATGACCGTCTGCCTCCATTGCGGACAGGAGCACGCGGAGGGAAGCGGCACCACCGCCTCCGACGGCGCCGGCCCCTTCTGCTGCACCGGCTGCGCGGCCGCCTTCGACCTCGTCCGCGGGCTGGGGCTGGAGCGCTACTACGAGCGGCGTTTGGTGGATCCCGCGGCCCGGCCCCTGCGGCCGGACAGCGATGCCCCGCCGACCGACTACGCCCCACACGCCAAGCGCGCCGCCGACGGCACCGCGACCTTGCACCTGATGGTGGACGGGATGCAGTGCGCCGCCTGCGTCTGGCTGATCGAGACGGCGCTGGGGCGGCAGCCGGGGGTGACGCACGCCCGGCTCAACATGACGACGCGCCGCCTGACCGTGACCTGGCGCGAGGACGCGACGGACGCCAACACCGTCATCGACACCATCGCGCGCATCGGCTACCGGGCCGTGCCCTTCGACCCAGAGCGGCTGGGCGACGCCCAGGCCAAGTCGGAGAAGGAGCTTCTGCGCTCGCTCGCCGTCGCCGGTTTCGGGGCCAGCAACGTCATGCTGCTGTCGGTGTCGGTCTGGGCCGGCCACGCCACCGGCATGGGGGTCGCCACGCGCGACCTGATGCACTGGATCTCCGCGCTGATCTGCATGCCGGCCATCGCCTACGCGTTGCGCCCCTTCGCGCGCTCCGCGCTGGGGGCGCTGCGGCGCGGGCGCACCAACATGGACGTGCCGATCACCATCGGCGTCCTGCTCGCCACGGGCATGAGCCTGTTCGAGACGATCCACAGCGGCGAGCACGCCTATTTCGACGGCGCGATGATGCTGCTGTTCTTCCTGCTGATCGGCCGCTACCTCGACCAGCGCGCTCGCGGGCGGGCGCGGTCGGCGGCGGAGCAGTTGCTCGGCCTGCACGCGACCTCCGTCACTGTTCTGCGGGAGGATGGCCGCAGCGCCATCGTCCCACCGGAGCAGGTCAGCCCCGGCGCCACCATCCTGGTCGCGGTGGGCGAGCGCATCGCTGTGGACGGCCGCGTGTCCGATGGTGTGTCCGACCTCGACACCGCGCTGATCACCGGCGAGACGGTGCCCGGCTCCGTCCGGCCGGGCGACCAGGTGTTCGCCGGCATGCTGAACCTGACGGCTCCCCTGCGCGTCACCGTCACGGCGGTGGGGGAGGGCACCCTGCTGGCCGAGATCGTCCGCCTGATGGAGGTGGCCGAGCAGGGCCGCGCCAAATACGTCGCCATCGCCGACCGCGTGTCGCGCCTCTACGCCCCCGTGGTGCATGTGACCGCGCTCAGCACCTTCCTCGTCTGGCTGCTGCTGGTCGGCGCCCCGTGGCAGGACTCGCTGATGAACGCGGTGGCGGTGCTGATCATTACCTGCCCCTGCGCGCTGGCGCTGGCCGTGCCGGTGGTGCAGGTGATCGCCAGCGGCCGGCTGATGCGGCAGGGCATCCTGCTGAAGACCGCCACGGCGCTGGAGCGGCTGGCCGTCATCGACACCGTCGTCTTCGACAAGACCGGCACCCTGACCGAGGGGCGCCCCGTCCCGCAGCTCGCCGGCGTGGCGGAGGACGACCTGCGCCTTGCCGCGTCGCTCGCCGGGGCGAGCCGCCACCCGCTGGCCCGCGCGCTGGCCCGCGCCGTTCCCGGTGTCGCCGTCGCCGCCGGCGTGCGTGAGATTCCCGGCGCCGGCCTTGCGCTCGACGCGGCCGACGGCGAGGTGCGCCTGGGCAGCCGCCGCTTCACCGGCGCGCCGGAGTCGGCAGAGGAGATGGCCGGGCCGGAGCTGTGGCTCGCCCGTCCGGGCGCAGCGCCCGTCCAGATCACCTTCCTCGACGCACCGCGCGCCGACGCCGCGGCGGTGGTCCGGGCGTTGAAGGCGCGGGGCATCGACGTCCGGCTGCTGTCCGGCGACCGCCGCGGCGCCGTGGCCGCCGTCGCCGCCCGGCTGGGCATCGAGGACTGGCGTGCCGAGCAGACGCCGGCCGACAAGACCGCCGTGCTGGCCGACCTCGCCGCCCAGGGCCGCAAGGTGCTGATGGTCGGCGACGGGCTGAACGACGCCCCGGCGCTGGCCGCCGCCAGCGTGTCCATGTCGCCCTCCACCGCGGTGGACGTCAGCCAGACCGCCGCCGACGTGGTCTTCCAGGGCCGCCACCTGCGGCCCATCGTGGAGGCCTTCGAGGTCGCCCGCCGCTCTGGCCGGCTGGTCCGGCAGAATTTCGGCATCGCGCTGGTCTACAACCTGTGCGCCGTGCCGCTGGCCATGCTGGGCCTGCTGACCCCGCTGCTCGCCGCCTTGGCGATGTCCTCCTCCTCCCTTATCGTCATTGCCAACGCGCTGCGGCTCAGCCGCGCCGCGGTGGCCAGGGATCTGATGCCCAGGGATCTAATGAATGACCGAGCTTCTCTATCTGATCGCGATCGCGCTGAGCCTGGGCCTGCTGGGGCTGGGGGCGTTCCTGTGGGCTCTCAAGTCCGGCCAGTTTGACGACCTGGACGGGGCGGCCCACCGCATCCTGTTCGACGACGATCCGCCCCCGCCGCAACCGAAGGCCGCGGCGGCGCCGGGCGAGACGCCCATGAAGGGTGCCTGACCGGAAGGTTTATGACAATCCGGCAGGGGGTCATGCGAGCACCGTTGCGAAACGGAACGATTATGACCATGATGGGGGCCTTGCACGGCTAGGGCTGGGTCACGCCATGCCACCCTTCGACATGGGACGCGCCCGCGAAAAGGGCGCCGCGAGCGACATGAACCCCTGTGGGGCCTGTCCCGTGCGCAGCCTCACGGTCTGCGCCGCCTTGGACCCGGAGGAACTGCGCCGTCTCGCCGACATCCTGCAGACCGTCCGCGTCGAAGCCAACCAGACCCTGTTCAGCGAAGGCGATGGCGCCGACGCGCTCTACAACGTCACCGCCGGCACGGTGAAGCTGTACAAGCTGCTGCCCGACGGCCGGCGGCAGATCACCGGCTTTCTGGTCACCGGCGACTTCCTCGGCCTCGCCGTCAACGAGAGTTACGCCTACACGGCAGAAACGGTCACCACCGCGACGCTCTGCCGCTTTCCGCGCAAGAAGATCGACGCGCTGATGGACGAGTTTCCGAAGATGCAGCGCCGCCTCTTCTCCATGGCGTCGAACGAGCTGGCGGCGGCGCAGGACCAGATGCTCCTGCTCGGCCGCAAGACGGCGAAGGAGAAAATCTGCTCCTTCCTGCTGATGCTGTCGCAGCGCGCCGCCCGGCGCGGCCACAAGGAAAACCCTGTCTACGTGCCGATGAGCCGGGCCGACATCGCCGACTACCTGGGCCTGACCACGGAAACGGTCAGCCGCACCTTCACCCAGCTGAAGACCGCCGGGGTCATTTCGCTTCAGGAAGGAAACAAGGTCCTGATCAGCGACATGGACGCCATCTACGACATGGCCGAGGGCTGCTGAGCCACCCGCTCCTTCAACAGGATCCTGAATCGTTGCGCTGCCGGTTTGATCGGCGGCGCCATTCCGATTCGGATCCGGAACGATCGCGACCAACGTCGTCCGTGGTCTGAAATGTCGCATATCGAGCGATTTTCGCATGATTCGTGCGAGCACCCCCTGGCAGGGCGCGCAAGAGAGGGCTAACATCGCCCGCCCGATGGCCGGCACCCTCACAAGAACAAGACCGGCCGCAACAGCCCCCGCTTCAGGATCCGAACAACGATGGCCGAGCCCGATACCAAGCGCGTCACCGACGAAGAAGCCCTGCTGCTCCATTCCTCCGGCCGCCCCGGCAAGCTGGAGATCACGCCGACGAAGCCGCTGACCACCCAGCGCGACCTGTCGCTGGCCTACTCCCCCGGCGTGGCGGTCCCCTGCCTGCGCATCGCCGAGGACCCGAGCACGGCCTACGACTACACGGCCAAGGGCAACGTCGTCGCGGTGATCTCCAACGGCACGGCGGTGCTGGGGCTGGGCGACCTGGGCGCGCTCGCCTCCAAGCCGGTGATGGAGGGCAAGGCCGTCCTGTTCAAGCGCTTCGCCGACGTGGACGGCATCGACCTGGAGGTCGACACCCGCGACGTGGATGAGTTCGTCAACTGCGTCCGCTTCCTGGGGGCGAGCTTCGGCGGCATCAACCTGGAGGACATCAAGGCGCCGGACTGCTTCATCATCGAGGAGCGCCTGCGCGAGCTGCTGGACATCCCAGTCTTCCACGACGACCAGCACGGCACCGCGATCATCGCCGCCGCCGGCCTGATCAACGCCTGCGACATCACCGGGCGCGACATCCGCGACGTGAAGATGGTGGTCAACGGCGCCGGGGCGGCGGGCATCGCCTGCGCGGAGCTGTTCACGACCATGGGCGTGCCGCGCGAGAACATCATGCTGTGCGACACCAAGGGCGTCGTCTACCGCGGCCGCACCGACGGCATGAACCAGTGGAAGTCGTCCTTCGCCGTTCAGACCGACAAGCGCACGCTGCAAGACGCGGTCGCCGGCTCCGACGTGTTCGTGGGCTTGTCGGCCAAGGGCGCCATGACGCCGGACATGGTCAAGTCCATGGCGGACAAGCCAATCATCTTCGCGCTGGCCAACCCCGACCCGGAGATCACGCCGGAGGAGGTGAAGGCGGTGCGCAGCGACGCCATCGTGGCGACCGGCCGGTCCGACTACCCGAACCAAGTCAACAACGTCCTGGGCTTTCCTTACCTGTTCCGCGGCGCGCTGGACGTCCGCGCCACGACCATCAACGAGGCGATGAAGATCGCCGCCGCCAAGGCGCTGGCGGCACTCGCGCGCGAGGATGTGCCGGACGAGGTGGACGCCGCCTATTCCGGCCGCCGCCTGCGCTATGGTCCGGAATACATCATCCCGGTGCCCTTCGACCCGCGGCTGATCGTGACGGTGCCCGCCGCCGTGGCCCAGGCGGCCATGGAATCGGGTGTCGCGCGCAAGCCCATCGTGGACATCGCCGGCTACAAGAGCAGCCTGCGCACCCGCCTCGACCCCACCGCCGACAGCCTGGAGCTGATCCTGGAGAAGGTGCGGACCAACCCGCGCCGCGTGGTCTTCGCCGAGGGTGAGGAGGAGCGCACGATCCGGGCGGCACTCGCCTTCCGCGCCGCCGGCTTCGGCACGCCGGTGCTGATCGGCCGCGAGGCGGTGATCAAGGAGCAGCTGGCCGCCATGGGCCAGCCGGGCGTGTCGCTGGAAATCCATAACGCCCGCGTCTCCGACTCCAACCGCCGCTACAGCGACTTCCTGTACCGCCGCCTGCAGCGCAAGGGGACCCTGCTGCGCGACTGCCAGCGCATGGTCAACCAGGACCGCAACGTCTTCGCCGCGCTGATGGTGGCGCAGGGCGACGCGCACGCCATGGTGACCGGCCTGACCCGCACCTTCGGCGTGGCCTACGACGAGATCCGCCGCGTCATCGACCCCAAGGCGGACGAGACGGTCTTCGGCCTGCACCTGTTCCTGACCCGCAACCGCACGGTCTTCATCGCCGACACCACGGTGCATGTCCGGCCGGATGGCAAGACCCTGGCCGACATCGCCATCGGGGCCGCGGCCAAGGCGCGCCAGATGGGGCACGAGCCGCGCGTGGCGCTGCTGTCCTTCTCCAACTTCGGGCAG
The DNA here is from genome assembly GCF_025961225.1 of Azospirillum canadense. Lineage (GTDB taxonomy): Bacteria > Pseudomonadota > Alphaproteobacteria > Azospirillales > Azospirillaceae > Azospirillum > Azospirillum canadense. The sequence continues at coordinate 241,547 of NZ_JAOQNG010000001.1, forward strand.
CACCCGCACCCCAACGCCGATCCGCTGCGCGAGGCCATCGCCATCCTCGACAGCCGCCGCGTCGACTTCGAGTATGACGGCGAGATGTCCGCCGACGTGGCGATGGACTACCAGCTGATGAAGCGGGTCTACCCGTTCTGCCGCCTGTCCGGCCCGGCCAACGTGCTGGTCATGCCGGGCCTGCACTCGGCCAACATCACGGCCAAGCTGCTGAACAAGATGGCTGGCGGCCAGATGATCGGCCCGCTGCTCATCGGCCTCGACAAGCCGGCGCAGATCGTGACCATGGGCGCCTCGGTCAACGACCTCGTCACCGCGGCGGCGCTGGCCGCCCATGACTCGCTGCCCTGGTAAGCCTGTCTTTAAACCCCCTCTCCCTGCTCCACAGGGAGAGGGGAAGGTTGGGGGCTTCGCGGGTTAATCTTTTGTGACGCACGCCCGCGGGGCTCGGCAATGGTGTAAGAACAGGCGTCAAGCCCCGCGACGCACGAGTTCCGCCGCCCATGAGCCCCAAGGTGATGCCGCCGCCCCGGTTGATCGTCGGTGCCCTGCTGATGCTGGGGCCGCTCGCGGCGTCGCTGTACCTTCTCCTGCACGCTGGGCTGATCGCGCCGGTCGTCGCGGTCATCGTCGGGCTGCTGGCCCTGGCGGGCGTCGCGGTGATCCTGCGCTCCCAGCACCGCGACTCGCGCGCGGTGGCCGATTACGTCGCGCGGCTGACCAACGATCCCTCCAGCCCGGCTCCTCCGCCGGCGGCCCCCACTTCCGTGCGCGGGCTGACCGCGGCGGTGGCGCGCCTGCACCGGGTGATGACCGGCCGGGTCGAGCAGGCGCAGGTGCAGCTGGAAGCCAACGAATCGATCCTGGAGGCGCTGCACGACCCGCTCGTGCTGGTCGGGGCGGACCGGCAGGTGGTGCGCGCCAACCAAGCGGCGCGCGGCCTATTCGGCGACCGCATCCTCAACCGCGACCTTGCCGCGTCCTTGCGGAACCCCAGTGTGCTGGAGGCGGTGGACGCCGTGCTCGGCGGGGCGGCGTCGCGCATCCTTGAATTCAGCCTGCCGGTCCCGGTGGAGCGCATGTTCGAGGTGCGCGTGAAGCCCTTCCAGCGGCGCCTCCCGCGCCCCGTTCCCGACGAGAACGCCCTGGTGCCGGAGGATCCGGCCCCCGCGCCACCGGTCCACGGGCGGATGGTCATCCTGACGCTGCACGACATCACGGCGCTCCGCCGGTCGGAGCAGATGCGCGCCGACTTCATCGCCAACGCCAGCCATGAGCTGCGCACGCCGCTGTCGTCGCTGCTGGGCTTCATCGAGACGCTGCGCGGCCCCGCCCGCGACGACCTGGAGGCGCACGAGCGTTTCCTCTCCATCATGCACGACCAGGCGAGCCGCATGGCCCGCTTGGTCAACGACTTGCTGTCGCTGTCGCGGATCGAGTTGGACGAGCACATGCCGCCGGCCGGCCGGGTGGACGTGCTGGACCGGCTGGACGGGGTCATCGCCGCGCTGGAGCTGAAGGCGGCCAGTCGCCGCATCCGCCTGAAGCTGGAAGCGCCGGAGCATCTGCCCCCGGTCGTGGGGGACGAGGACCAGCTGACCCAGGTCTTCCAGAACCTCGTCAGCAACGCGATCAAATACACGCGCGAGAACACCGACGTGACCGTCGCCGTGTCGCTCGCCGACGGCGCCATGGTCGGCTTCACCAGCGCGGTTCCGCTGGCCCAGCGCAACGGCCGCGGAAGCCCGATGGTCGCGGTCGCCGTGCGCGACCAGGGAGAGGGCATCGCCCGCACCCACCTGCCGCGCCTGACCGAGCGCTTCTACCGGGTGGACGCGGCGCGGTCGCGCGCCATGGGCGGCACGGGGCTCGGCCTCGCCATCGTCAAGCACATCCTGAACCGCCACCGCGGGCGGCTGACCATCGAAAGCGCGGTCGGGGTGGGCAGCACCTTCACCGTCTACCTGCCGGCCGCGGCCGACGCGGCGCTCCCCGCGGAAGAGCCGGCGCGGCGGCAGGCCTGAGGGCGATGACCGAAAAAAGACGGCGTCATAAAACTGTCATGAAACTGTAATCAACGAGTCGCGGTCGCTGATTAACGTCCCGCCGCAAGCCGCCGCCCCCTTTAGGCTGGGCGCGGCGCGGCACGGTGCGGGCGCATCGCGTTCCCCCCGTCACAGCGATCATCGATTTTCGGAGGGGAAATCCCGTGACCACCAGGACGCTCACCCTCACCGTCGCCGCGAAGGTCGCCCTGGCCGTCGCCATGACCGCCGCCCTCTCCGGCGCGGCGCACGCCCAGTCGCGCGACCAGATCCGCGCGGTCGGTTCGTCCACGGTGTTCCCCTTCACCACCGCGGTGGCCGAGGCATTCGGCAAGGGCGGCAAGTTCAAGACGCCGGTCATCGAGTCGACCGGCACGGGCGGCGGCCTGAAGCTGTTCTGCGCCGGCGTCGGCCCGCAGCACCCGGACATCGCCAACGCGTCCCGCCGCATCAAGACGTCGGAGGTCGAGCAGTGCGCCGCCAACGGCGTCACGCAGATCACCGAGCTGAAGATCGGCTTCGACGGCATCGCGCTGGCCTATTCCAAGGCCGCCCCGCACATCGACCTGACCACGGAGATCCTGTGGAAGGCGCTGGCCAAGGAGGTCCTGGTCGGCGGCAAGATGGTCGCCAACCCCTATAAGAAGTGGTCGGACATCGACGCCAAGCTGCCGAACAAGGACATCGAGGTGCTCGGCCCGCCCCCGACCTCCGGAACCCGCGACACCTTCAACGAGCTGGTGATGCTCGAAGGCTGCAAGAAGGTGAAAGAGGTCAAGGACGCCGTTCCGGACGAGAAGGCGCGCGAGAAGGCCTGCATGACCATCCGCGAGGACGGCGGCTACGTTGAGGCCGGCGAGAACGACAACCTGATCGTCCAGAAGCTGACCGCCAACCCCGACAGCTTCGGCGTGTTCGGCTACAGCTACATCGACCAGAACCGCGACAAGCTTCAGTGCGCCAAGATGGACGGCGAGGAACTGACCCCGGAGGCGGTCGCCGCCGGCAAGTACGAGCTGGCCCGCCCGCTCTACGTCTACGTCAAGACCGCCCACGCCGGCGTGATCCCGGGCATCCGCGAGTTCATCGCCGACTACACGGCGGAGAAGGCCTTCGGCGACGACGGCTATCTGGCCGACAAGGGCCTGATTCCGCTGCCGAAGGCCGACCGCGACGCGGCCCGTGCCGCTGCGGCGAACCTGGCTCCGCTCCAGCTCTGAGCGTCGGCGGGCTCAAATGCAGATCATGGCGCTGCTTCTCGTTCTGGCCCTGCTCACGGTCATCGGTTTCCAGCTCGGCCGGTCGCGCGCCACTGCGTCGGTCGGCGGGCGCACCGTCGAGCTTCACTCGGTGCCGTCCTACCACGGCTTCTACGTGGCGCTTTGGGCCGGTCTGCCGGCCCTGCTGCTGTTCGCGCTGTGGACCGCGTCGGAAGGCTGGATGGTCATGCAGATGGTGCTGGCCGGCCTGCCGGGCCGGCTGACCCATGTGGACGGCCAAGCTCTGAGTTTGCTGCGCGCCGACATCCTGAACCTCGCGCACGGCGTCAACACCGGCCGCGTGCCCGACCCGGCGGTGGCCGCGGCGGCGGAGCAGTATGTCCGGCTGCGGTCGCTCGGCGACTGGAGTTTGCTGGTCATCGGCTCCTGCCTGGCGATGGGCGGGCTGCTCTTTGCGCGGGGCCGCATCACGCCGGACCTGCGCGCCCGCAACCGGGTGGAGCGCACGGTCAACGTCGCGCTGGTCGTCTGCTCGCTGGTTGCCATCCTGACGACCATCGGCATCGTGCTGTCCCTGCTGTTCGAGGCCATGCGCTTCTTCGCGGCGGTGTCGCCGATCGACTTCCTGTTCGGCACGCACTGGAGCCCGCAGATGGCCATGCGCGCCGACCAAGTGGGGTCCAGCGGCTCCTTCGGCGCGATCCCGCTGTTCGCGGGCACGCTGCTGATCACCGCCATCGCCATGGCGGTGGCCGTCCCGGTCGGGCTGATGTCGGCCATCTTCATGTCCGAATACGCCAACCCCACCCTGCGCACCTGGCTGAAGCCGATCCTGGAGGTGCTGGCCGGCATCCCCACCGTCGTCTACGGCTTCTTCGCCGCCCTGACCATGGCCCCCTTCGTGCGCGGGCTGGGGCAGGCGGTGGGTCTCGACGTCAGCTCCGAATCGGCGCTGGCGGCGGGCATCGTCATGGGGGTGATGATCATCCCCTTCGTCAGCTCGCTGTCCGACGACGTCATCAACGCCGTGCCGCAGAGCTTGCGCGACGGCTCCTACGGGCTGGGCGCCACCAAGTCGGAGACGATCCGGCTGGTCGTGCTGCCGGCGGCCCTGCCGGGCATCGTCGCCGCGGTCATGCTGGCGGTCAGCCGCGCCATCGGCGAGACGATGATCGTCACCATGGCCGCCGGCCTGACCGCGAACCTGACCGCCAACCCGCTGGAGGCGGTGACCACCGTCACGACCCAGATCGCCACGCTTCTGGTCGGCGACCAGGAGTTCGACAGCCCCAAGACGCTGTCGGCCTTCGGGCTGGGGCTCGTGCTGTTCCTGGTGACGCTCACGCTCAACATGGTCGCCCTGCGGGTGGTCCAGAAGTACCGAGAGAAGTATGACTGACCTCGCGCAACAGGGTTCCCGTCACATGTCGGTCACCGCCACCAAGTCCCGCTACCAGAGCGCGGAATTCGCGGACCGCCTGCGCCGCCGCTACGCCGCCGAACGGCGCTTCCGCCTGGCCGGAATGGCCGCGGTGGGCATCGCCTCGCTGATGCTGGTCGTGCTGCTGGGCTCCATCGTCGGCAAGGGCTACACGGCCTTCTGGCAGACGCAGATCCGGCTGGAGGTCACCTTCGACAAGGCGCAGGTGGAGGAGGGCAACACCATGCCGCTCCTTCGCCAGGCGCTCTACGCCGTGGTGCCGGAGGTGACCGACCGCGCCGGCCGCCGTTCGCTGAACGAGCTGCTGTCGTCCGGCGCCCCCTATCAGCTGGAGGCGATGGTCAAGGCGAACCCGGCGCTGGTCGGCACCAAGCAGACCGTCTGGGTGCTGGCCGACGACGAGGTCGACCAGTTCATGAAGGGTTTCATCCGCCGCGACGTGCCGGAATCGGAACGCCGGCTGAACGACATCAAGATCGGCGCGCTCGACAAGCTGGCTGCGGCCGGCGCGGTGAAGAGCGCCTTCAACACCACCCTGTTCACCGCCGGCGACAGCCGCGAGCCGGAGCAGGCGGGCATCTGGGGCGCTATCGTCGGGTCTTTCCTGACGCTGACCGTCACCATGCTGCTGTCGGTGCCCATCGGCGTCGCCGCCGCGGTGTATCTGGAGGAGTTCGCGCCCAAGAACCGCTGGACCGACCTGATCGAGGTGAACATCAACAACCTCGCCGCCGTGCCGTCGATCATCTTCGGCCTGCTGGGTCTGGCGGTCTTCCTGGGCTTCTTCGGCATGCCGCGCTCCGCCCCGCTGGTCGGCGGGCTGGTGATGGCGCTGATGACGCTGCCGGTCATCATCATCGCGTCCCGCGTCGCGCTGAAGGCGGTGCCGCCGTCGATCCGCGAGGCGGCGCTGGGCGTCGGCGCCTCGCCGCTCCAGACCGTGGCCCACCATGTGCTGCCGCTGGCCATGCCGGGCATCCTGACCGGCACCATCATCGGCATGGCCCGCGCGCTGGGCGAGACGGCGCCGCTGCTGATGATCGGCATGGTCGCCTTCATCGTGGACATCCCGCACGGCCTGACCGACAGCGCCACGGCGCTGCCCGTGCAGATCTACATGTGGGCGGACAGCCCGGAGCGCGCCTTCACCGAGCGCACCTCGGCGGCGATCCTGGTCCTGCTCGCCTTCCTCATCCTGATGAACGGCCTGGCCGTGTTCCTGCGCAAGAAATTCGAGAGGCGTTGGTAGTCCCATGAGCGTGCAGACCCAGTACCCGACCGCGTCCGTTCCGCCGCGCGCCGAAACCCAGGTCAGGGCCGGCGGGCCGGGCGTGAAGATGGTCGCCCGCGACGTGAAGGTTTATTACGGGGCCAAGCAAGCGCTGAAGGGCATCGACCTGGACATCCAGGAGAACCGGGTGATGGCCCTGATCGGGCCGTCGGGCTGCGGGAAGTCGACCTTCCTGCGCTGCCTGAACCGCATGAACGACACCATCGAGAACTGCCGGGTCGAAGGGCTGATCGCGCTCGACGGGGAGGACGTCTACGGCCGGACCATCGACGCGGTGCAGCTGCGCGCCCGCGTCGGCATGGTCTTCCAGAAGCCGAACCCCTTCCCGAAGTCGATCTACGACAACATCGCCTACGGGCCGCGCATCCACGGCATCGCCACCCACCGCGACGAGATGGACGAGATTGTCCAGACCTCGCTGGAGCGCGCCGGCCTGTGGAACGAGGTGAAGGACCGCCTGCGGGAGCCCGGCACCGGCCTGTCCGGCGGCCAGCAGCAGCGCCTGTGCATCGCCCGCGCCATCGCCGTCAGCCCGGAGGTGATCCTGATGGACGAGCCCTGCTCGGCGCTCGACCCCATCGCGACCGCGCACATCGAGGAGCTGATCGACGAGCTGCGCGAGAACTACACGATCGTCATCGTCACCCACAACATGCAGCAGGCGGCCCGCGTGTCCCAGAAGACCGCGTTCTTCCACCTGGGCGAGATGGTGGAGTGCGACGACACCGAGGAAATCTTCACCAACCCGCGCGACGAGCGCACCCAGGGCTACATCACCGGCCGCTACGGCTGATCCGGTGGGGAGCTGTTGCCCGGAGAGGGAGCCGGCCATGACCGACCACATCGTTCGCTCCTTCGCCCAGGAGTTGCAGCGCCTGTCCAACCTGATCACGCAGATGGGCGGCGTGGCGGAAGCGCAGGTGGACGCCGCCGTGAAGGCGGTGGCCCGCCGCGACGTCGCGCTGGCCGCCCAGGTGATGCAGTCCGACCAGCGCATCGACGCCTACGAACGGGACATCGACGCGGAGGCGATCCGTCTTCTGGCGCTGCGCCAGCCGCTGGCGCAGGACCTGCGCGAGATCGTGTCGGCGCTGAAGATCTCCTCCGACCTGGAACGGATCGGCGACTACGCCTCCAACATCGCCAAGCGGTCGCTGGCGCTGGCCCAGGTGCCGGCGGTGCGGCCGGTGGTGGCCGTCCCGCGCATGGGCCGGCTGGTCGAGGCGATCATGAAGGACGTGCTCGATGCCTACATCGAGCGCGACGTGGGCAAGGCCATCGCCGCCTGGGAACGGGACGAGGAGCTGGACGACCTCTACACCAGCCTGTTCCGCGAGGTCCTGACCTACATGATGGAAGACCCGCGCACCATCACCCCCTGCACCCACCTGCTCTTCATGGCGAAGAACCTGGAACGGATCGGCGACCACGCGACCAACATCGCGGAAACCATCCACTTCCTGGTGGTCGGCGCACCGCTGCGCGTCGAGCGGCCGAAGAGCGACGGCAGCAGCTTCGCGGTGGTGAGGCCGGCCACCGACCCGACCATTGATCCAAACACCGACCCAACCACCGAAAACGAATCCGACCGAACGGGGCAAGCATGAACTCGGCGCTGAAGCCGCTCGTCCTCATCGTCGAGGACGAAGCCGACATCGTCACGCTGTTGAAGTACAACCTGGAAAAGGAAGGCTTCCGGGTGAACGCCGCAACCGACGGCGAGGAGGCCCTTCTCCTGGCCGGGGAGCAGACGCCGAACATCGTCCTGCTCGACTGGATGCTGCCGCTGATGTCGGGGCTGGAGGTCTGCCGGCAGATGCGGCGCAACACCAAGATGCGCGACATCCCCATCATCATGCTGACCGCCCGCGGCGAGGAGGCCGACCGGGTGCGCGGCCTGAACTCCGGCGCCGACGACTACATCACCAAGCCCTTCTCCCCGACCGAGCTGGTCGCCCGCATGCGCGCCGTCCTGCGCCGCGCCTCGCCGGGCATGGCGGAGGAGGTGCTGCAATTCTCCGACGTCACCATGGACCTCGCCGCCCACCGCGTGCGCCGCAACGGCCGCGACGTCCACCTGGGCCCGACGGAGTTCCGCCTGCTGCGCCACTTCATGCAGCACCCAGGCCGCGTCTTCTCGCGCGAGCAGCTGCTCGACGTGGTGTGGGGCCACGACGTCTACGTCGAGCCGCGCACCGTGGACGTCCACATCCGCCGCCTGCGCAAGGCCATGAACGACGACACGGAACTGGACCTGATTCGCACCGTCCGCTCTGCCGGCTACGCGCTCGACACCAAGTCGATCTGACGGGCGGGCCTGTTGGGTTGCGACAGCGCAACCCAACACCCGCACCATCACCCCGCCGGATCGGCCAGAGCCGAGAGCAGGCGTTCGCGGATCTGCGCCAGCTTGTTGTCGTGGCTGACCTTCAGGCCGAAGACGTCCTTCACGTAGAACACGTCGATGGCCTTCTCCCCGTAGGTCGAGATCTTCGCCGAGGAGATCTGGAGCGTCAGGTTCGACAGCGCGCGGGTCAGGTCGTACAGCAGGCCCGGCCGGTCGCGGCCGTTCACCTCGATCACCGTGTGGGTGGTGGAGGCGTTGTTGTCGATCAGCACGCGCGGCGGCACGTGGAAGACCCGCGTGCGGCTGGCGTGCGGCGCCTTGCGCTTGGCCAGCTCGTGCAGCGGCTTCAACTGGCCGGACAGCACCTTGTCGATCATCACCGACAGCTTGGCCAGCTTGTCCCCGCTCTCGAAGGCGCCGCCGCCGGCCGCGTCCTGCACGGTGAAGACGTCCAGCGCCATGCCGTTGGTCATGGTGAAGATGCGCGCGTCCACGATGTCCGCTCCCGAAGCCGCCAGCGCGCCGGCAAGGCGTGAGAACAGGCCGTGGTGGTCGGTGGCGTAGATCGTCACCTCAGTGATCGCCCGGCCGCGGTCGATGCGGGTGTCCACCGTCAGCGGCCGTTCCTCCCGGTTCGCTTCGCGGACCAGCCGGGCGTGGCGCCCCAGCGTCTCCGTGTCGAAGGCCAGCCAGTAGGCGGGGTAGCCCAGCGCCGTGTGCCGCTCGAAGTCGGCGTCGTCGAAGTCCGACAGCTCGGCCCGGAGCGCCGCCTGCGCCGCCTGGATGCGCCGCCCGCGCCCTTCCACCGACAGGCCGCCGGACATCAGCTCTTCCGACCGGTTGTACAGCTCGCGCAGCAGCGTGGCCTTCCAGTTGTTCCAGCGCTGCGGCCCCACCGCCCGGATGTCGGCCACGGTCAGCACCAGCAGCAGGCGCAGCCGCTCCGGCGACTGGACGAGCGAGACGAAGTCGCGCACCGTCTTGTCGTCCTCCAGGTCGCGCTTGAAGGCGACCTGCGACATGGCCAAGTGCCAGCGCACCAGCCAGGCGACCGTCTCCGTCTCCTCCGCCGACAGGCCGAGCCGCGGGCACAGCTTCTCCGCCACGCGGGCGCCCAGCACGGAATGGTCGCCGCCGCGTCCCTTGGCGATGTCGTGCAGCAGCACCGCGACATAGAGCGCGCGGCGCGACACCACCTTGTGGATCACTTCCGACGACAGCGGCAGCTCGTCCTTCAGGTCGCCGGTTTCGATCTTGTGCAGGATGCCCAGCGCGAACAGCGTGTGCTCGTCCACCGTGTAGACGTGGTACATGTCGTACTGCATCTGCGCCACCACCCGGCCGAAGTCGGGGATGAAGCGGGCCAGCACCCCGGCCTCGTTCATGCGGCGCAGCGTGATCTCCGGGTCCTTCGCTCCGGTCAGGATCTCCAGGAACAGCCGGTTGGCCTCCGCGTCCGCGCGCAGCTTCGGCCCCACCACCGACAGCGAGCGCGTGATGGCGCGCAGCGCGTTGGGGTGGATGTCGATGTCGTTCTGCTGGGCGGTGTGGAACAGCCGGATCATGTCCAGCGGCTCGTCCTTGAACTGCCGGTCGTTGCGGACGTTCAGCCGCTCCCCGTCGACGACGAAGCCGTCCACGTCCTTGCGGCGGGTGAGCGCCGCCAGCCGCAGGATGTTGAACTTGGGCGGGCGCTTCGATTCCGCCTCCAGCGCCGCGCAGAAGATGCGCGTCAGGTCGCCCACGTCCTTGGCGACCAGGAAATAGTGCTTCATGAAGCGTTCCACGCCCTTGGTCCCGGCGTGGTCGGTGTAGCCCATGCGCCGGCCGATCTCCGTCTGCACGTCGAAGGTCAGGCGGTCCTCCATGCGGCCGGCCAGGTAATGCAGGTGGCAGCGCGCGGTCCACAGGAAGTTCTGCGCCTTGGCGAAGCGCTGCGCCTCCTCCGGCAGCAGCACTTTCTTGCCGACCAGATCCTCCACGTCCTCGACGCGGTACAGGTACTTGGCAATCCAGAACAGGGTCTGCAGGTCGCGCAGGCCGCCCTTGCCGTCCTTCAGGTTGGGCTCCAGCACATAGCGGCTGTCGCCCAGCTTCAGGTGGCGGTTGTCGCGCTCGGCCAGCTTGGCCTCCACGAACTCCGGCCCGGTGCCGGCGACGACCTCCTTGTCGTAGCGGCGGCGCAGCTCCGCGTAGAGCTTGCGCGGGCCCCAGAGGTAGCGGGCCTCCAGGATGGCGGTGCGGATGGTGACGTCGGCCTTGGACTGCCGGATGCACTCGTCCACGCTGCGCACCGCGTGGCCGACCTTCAGCCCCAGATCCCACAGGATGTAGAGCATGTACTCCACCACCTGCTCCACCCGCGGCGTGCGCTTGTAGGGCAGCAGGAACAGCAGGTCGATGTCGGAGAAGGGGGCCAGTTCGCCGCGCCCGTAGCCGCCGGTGGCAGCGATGTCGAACACCTCGCCCGAGGTCGGGTTGGCGGTCGGGTAGATGTGCGTCACCGTGAAGTCGGCCAGCGCGCGGACCAGCCCGTCGGCCAAGTAGCAGTTCTGCCGGACGCAGTCCTCGCCCGACCCCTTGGCCTCGAACCGGCTGCGCACCTCCGCACGCCCGTCGTTCAGGGCGGCGCGCAGGCAGGCGATCAGGGCCGGGCGCAGCGCGTCGCCGGTCCCGTGCGTCTCGACCAGCCCTTCCAACTCCTCCGCCAGCTTGCGCCGGGACAGGATGGCGCGCTTGTTCGCGATCTGTGGGGCGTCGGCGGGTTCGGTGGTGCGGGTGGAAAGCATCGGCAAAGCGGTAGGCCTTCGCAAAGGGTGGTGGGCCCCGACGGCGACGGGACGCTGATTATATAGCGGGAAACAGCGGCGACCGCACGCCCTGGACCCGCATCGCACGAATATCTCCTTCATCCCCGCCGCGGATTGTCTTACGCTGGTTGAGGGGGGCGGCCGATGATTGCAACCCTGCGGGTGCGCCCGGCATCCCGCATCGCCCGCGGCATCACGTGAGTCTCCAGATGGGCCACCGCCGGATGGATCGCTGATGGCACAGCCCGTAACATCACCCGTGACATCGCCGATGCGCAGCCTGCTGGCGATCCTGGTCGCCAGCGTCGTGCTGCCGCTGGCCATCTTCGCCGGTGTGGCGGCCTACGACCGCGCGCGCATCCTGGAGGCGGCGGAGGAGTCGCTGGCCCGCACCGCCGACATCCTGCGCGAACACGCCCTGCGCGTGGTGGAAATCCAGGACCTTGTGCTCCGGCAGGTGGACCGCCGCGTCGCCGGCCTGTCGTGGGAGGAGATCGGCCGGTCGGAGGAGGTGCACCGCTTCCTGCGCGACCTCGACCAGGGGCTGGAACCGGTGGACTCCATCTGGCTGACCGCGCCGGACGGGGTAACGGTCAGCGGCAGCCGCTTCTTTCCCGCGTCCCGGCCGGACGTTGGCCACCGGGAGCATTTCGCGGCGCTGCGCGGCGGCGGGACCGACCTCGTCATCTCCCGCGCCTTCCGGGAAAACGCCACCGGGGAGAACGTCTTCGTCGTGGCGCGCCGGCGCACGCCGACACATGGTGCTGGGGCGGATGGCGCGGCGCCGGGGACCTTCGACGGGGTCGTGGCCGTGTCGGTCAAGGCCGACACGCTGCTGCGCCTCTACCGCGAGACGGCCCCCCACCAGAACCATTCCGTCGGGCTGGTCCGTGCGGACGGCGTCTTCCTGATCCGCGACGCCGAGGTGCCGCCGCCGGACGGCGCGCCGCAGCTGGCCAGCGGGAACTTCCGCGCCGCGGTGGCCCAGCGCCCCGACGTCGGGATCTTCACCGGAACCTCGGCCATCGACGGGGTGACCCGCATCGTCGCCTACCGGAAGGTCGGCGCCTACCCGCTGCACATCCTGGTGGCCGCCGGCACCGACGCGGTGCTGCAGCCGTGGCGCCAGCACACGCTGATCCTCGGCCTGCTGTGCGGCGGGGCGTCGCTGTCGCTGGTCCTGATGACCCTGCTGGCCCTGCGCCGCACCGGGCGGGAGCGCGCGGCCCTCCAGCGGCTGGAGCAGGAGGCGGCCAAGCGCGAACTGGCCGAGGCCGCCCTGCTGCAAAGCCAGAAGCTGGAAGCCATCGGCAAGCTGACCGGCGGCATCGCCCACGATTTCAACAACCTGCTGACCGCCATCATCGGCAGCCTGGAGACGATCCGCAGCCGCGCCGCCGGCGGGGCGCCACCCAATGTGTTTGCGGACCTTGCCGGCCCGCTCGACATCGCATCGCAGGGCGCCAACCGCGCGGCCAACCTGACGCAGCGCCTGCTCGCCTTCGCCCGCCAACAGCCGCTGAACCGCAGCGCGGAGGACCTGAACCTCCTGGTGGAGGGGATGGAACCGCTGCTGCGCCGCTCGCTGACCGAATCCACCGTGCTGGAGACGGCCCTGGGCGACGGCCTGTGGCTCACCTCCTGCGACCCGGTGCAGGTGGAGACGGCTCTGCTCAACCTCGTCATCAACGCGCGCGACGCCATGCCCGGCGGTGGGCGGCTGAGCGTCCGCACCGCCAACGTCCGGCTGGACGGCGCGCAGGCCGCCGCCGTCGGCGACGTGACCCCCGGCGACTATGTCCGCCTGTCGGTGTCCGACACCGGCACCGGCATGACCGCGGACGTGCTGGCCCGCGCCTTCGACCCCTTCTTCACCACCAAGCCGGTCGGGCAGGGCACCGGGCTCGGCCTCAGCCAGGTCTACGGCATCGTGCGGCAATGCGGCGGCACGGCGCGGATCCTCTCCGGAACCGGTGAGGGCACGACGGTGGAGCTGTACCTGCCGCGCCTCCTCCGCGAGGACACCGTCACCGCCACTCCCGTCCCGGCCCCCGCTCCCCGTCCGGACGGCGTCGCAGAGGCCGACGGGCCGGCGCGCATCCTGCTGGTGGAGGACGAGGCCATCGTCCGCTTCGTCGCCGCCGAGGCGCTGCGCGAGGCCGGCTATGAGGTGGAGGAAGCGGAGGACGCGGACTCCGCCCTGGCGCTGATCGAAGGGGCGGGGGTCTTCCAGCTGATGCTGACCGACGTCGGGTTGCCCGGCCTGAACGGCCGCCAGCTGGCCGAGATGGCCCACCGCCTGCGCCCGGCGATGAAGACCGTGTTCATGACCGGCTACGCCGGCGTCGCCGGGGAACCCTCGGTCGCGGTGGGAGCGCCGCTGCTGGCCAAACCCTTCACCCCCGACGCCCTGCTGCGCAAGGTCCGCCAGACGCTGGATGAGGACGCCTCGTCCTTTGAGACGCTCGTGTGACCGCCGTCACTGCGGAGGCTGGCATTCGCGGGTATGAACTCAACCCGGACGCTGCTTGGCAACGGGGAGGGGGCCGATGAGGGGGGAACGCGAGACGTCACGGCGCGAGCTGGCCAGCCTGGGCAACGCGCTGACCCTGGCTGAACTGACCCTGGCTGAACGCGGCCAGCCGCGCCACAGCCCGGCCGACCTTATGGCGTGGCTTCTGCGCGTCGCGCGGCTGTACCCGGCGGCGCTGGCCGACAGCACGCTTCTTCAGCTGTGCGACGTGATCTCCGGGGATTTCGTCGAGGACGAGGACAAGGTCGCCCTGGTCCGCATGAGCTGGGCCGCCATCGTCCAGGCCGAACACAAGCAGCGCGGCTTGGCGCTCATCGAGGGCGGCGTCGGCGTCAGTGCTCGATTCTCGTTGGACAACAGGGACACACGGATTTCACGGATTTTTTGATGCTCGCCCAGCGGCGGCCCTGACGACGGGCGCGCGGTGACGCAAGACCAACGAAAAATCCGTGGAATCCGCGTTCAAATCCGCGAAATCCGTGTGAATCTTTGTTCCCGGCTGCCCGCCTTCGCTACTCCGCGCGCACGGCCAGATGCACGTTCTTGCCGCCGTTGGTTTCCAGCAGCTCCGCGGCCTTGACCTCCTCGGCCGTGTCGTCGGCGCAGACCCACAGGATCACGCCGCCGGCCTCCAGCGCGCGGGTGAACTCGTCGGTGTCCGGGTGGCTGGTCAGCTCGTCCAGGTAATCCTTGATGGCGACGCCGCCCAGCCCGGCGGTGACCAGCGCCGCCAGCGGGGCGGCGATCGGCCCGCCGACGATGGCGAGCAGCCCGGCGGTGGTCAGGGGGAAGGCGTATTTCAGCTCGCCCACCAGCCCGGTCAGCGCCTCGTCGCGCGGGGTTGGCGGGACCCGGTCCGCCGCCTCCAGCGAGGTGTGGCTGGCGAGCACCGACAGTTCCTCCCGCTCGAAGCCGGCGGCCAGCAGGGCGGCGACGGCGCGGTCGAAATCGGCGCGCGTCTCGAACAGGGCAACGACCTCGCGCACCTCGCGGCCAATTCCCCCGGTGCCATTGTTTTCGGACGCTTGCGTCAAGGCACTCTCCTTCCCAGCTTCCTCAAAGGTCCGGCTCGGACCTCGACAGGCACCACCAGTCTACCACCGGACCAGGTCCGCCGGAACCGGCCCGGAGGAAACCCCTCTCTCCTGCGGCGCTTCGCCCGTGCTAGGGTGGCGCCCCCGTAGACCCCTTCCACGCAGATTTGGTTCCCGATCCGTGTCCGACGCCATCGCCGCCCCCGCCCAGATCCCTGCGTCCTCCATCCCCGCGGACGCCACCCCGATGATGGCGCAGTACCTGGAGATCAAGCAGGCGCACCCCGATTGCCTGCTGTTCTACCGGATGGGCGATTTCTACGAGATGTTCTTCGACGACGCGGTGAACGCGGCCCGCACGCTGGACATCGCGCTGACCAAGCGCGGCCAGCACCTGGGGGAGGACATCCCCATGTGCGGCGTGCCCGTCCACAGCCACGAATCCTACCTCCAGCGCCTGATCCGCCAGGGATTCCGCGTCGCCATCTGCGAGCAGATGGAGGACCCGGCGGAGGCGAAGAAGCGCGGGTCCAAGTCGGTGGTGAAGCGCGGCGTCATCCGCATCGTCACCCCCGGCACCCTGACGGAGGACAGCCTGCTCGACAGCCGCTCCTCCAACTGGCTGGCCGCGGTCGCGGAGACGGCGGGCGGCCTGGGCCTCGCCTGGTTGGAGCTGTCGACGGGCGAGCTGGTGGTGCAGCCGGTGGAGCGTCCCGGCCTGGGTGCAGCACTCGGCCGCCTCGACCCGCAGGAGGTGCTGGTCTCCGAGAAGCTGTGCCAGAGCCCCGACCTGTACGAGCTGTGGGCGGAGTGGAAGTCGCGCCTGACCGTGCAGCCCACCCCGCGCTTCGACAGCGAGAACGGCAAGCAGCGCCTGCTGGCGCTCTACGGCGTCGGCACGCTGGACGCCTACGGCCAGTTCTCCCGGGCC
This sequence comes from Azospirillum canadense, assembly GCF_025961225.1. Taxonomy (GTDB): domain Bacteria; phylum Pseudomonadota; class Alphaproteobacteria; order Azospirillales; family Azospirillaceae; genus Azospirillum; species Azospirillum canadense. The sequence continues at coordinate 257,199 of NZ_JAOQNG010000001.1, forward strand.
GAAGTCGCGGCGGCCGGCGCGCTGGTCGCCTATGTGGAGCTGACGCAGAAGGGCCGCGTGCCCCGCCTGTCGCCGCCGCGCCGGCTCGGCCCCGGCGCGGTCATGGAGATCGACGCGGCGACCCGCCGCAACCTGGAACTGACCCGCACCCTGACGGGGGAGCGGCGCGGCAGCCTGCTGGCCACCATCGACCGCACGGTGACCGGCGCCGGCGCCCGCCTGCTGGCCGCCCAGCTCTCCGCCCCGCTGACCAATCCGACGGCGATTGCCAAACGCCTGGACATGGTCGAATACGCCATGGCGGAGGAGCGGCTGCGCGCCGACCTGCGCGAGTCCCTGCGCCGCTGCCCGGACCTGGAGCGCGCGCTGTCCCGTCTGGCGCTGGGGCGCGGTGGCCCGCGCGACCTCGCCGCCGTGCGCGACGGTCTGGCCCAGGCGTCGGCCATCCGCCTGCTGCTGAACGACAACCCCGGCGGCCCGCTGCCCGACGGCCTGTCCGCCGTCGCCCGCGGCCTCGGCGAGCATGGCGAGCTGGTCCAGCAGTTGACGCAAGCCCTGGCGCCGGAGCTGCCTCTGCTCGCCCGTGATGGCGGCTTCATCGCGCGGGATTATTCCTACGCGCTGGACGATTTGGTGACGCTGCGCGACGAGAGCCGCCGGCTGATCGCCGGACTCCAGGCCAAATACGCGGACATCGCCGGGGTGCCGGCGCTGAAGGTCAAGCACAACAACGTGCTCGGCTACCACATCGAGGTGACGGCGACCCACGCGGACAAGCTGATGTCCGAGAAGGGGCGCGAGGTCTTCATGCATCGCCAGACCATGGCAAACGCCGTCCGCTTCGGCACGGTGGAGCTGTCGGACCTGGAGCGCCGCATCTCCGAGGCCGCCGACAAGGCGCTGGCCGTGGAGCTGGAGCTGTTCAACGAGCTGGTGGAGTCGGTGACCGGCCGCGCCGAGGCCATCGCCCAGGCCGCCCACGCGCTGGCCGCGCTCGACGTCGCGACCTCGCTGGCGGAGCTGGCGGTGGAGCGGCGCTACAGCCGGCCGGTGGTGGACGACAGCCTGTCCTTCGTCATCAAGGGCGGCCGGCATCCGGTGGTGGAGGCGGTGCTGGACGCCGCCAACGCCGGGCCCTTCGTGGCGAACGACTGCGACCTCGCCCCGGACAACCGGCTGTGGCTGCTGACCGGCCCCAACATGGCCGGCAAGTCGACCTTCCTGCGCCAGAACGCGCTGATCACCGTGCTGGCCCAGATGGGCAGCTTCGTGCCGGCGGACAGCGCGCGCATCGGCGTGGTCGACCGGCTCTACAGCCGCGTCGGTGCCGCCGACGACCTGGCGCGCGGCCGCTCCACCTTCATGGTGGAGATGGTGGAGACCGCGGCCATCCTGAACCAGTCCGGATCCCGCGCCCTGGTCATCCTGGACGAGATCGGGCGCGGCACGGCGACCTTCGACGGCCTGTCCATCGCCTGGGCCTGCGTGGAGCACCTGCACGACGTCAACCGCTGCCGCGCCCTGTTCGCCACCCATTACCACGAGCTGACCATGCTGGCCGGCAAGCTGCCCGGCCTGTCCTGCCACACCATGCGCATCAAGGAATGGCAGGGCGACGTGGTCTTCCTGCACGAGGTGACCGCAGGCGCCGCCGACCGCAGCTACGGCATTCACGTCGCGAAGCTGGCCGGCCTGCCCGGCGCCGTCGTCGGCCGCGCGGAGGAGGTGCTGACCATCCTCGAATCCGGTGAACAGAACGCCGCCATCCACCGCCTCGCCGAAGACCTGCCGCTGTTCAGCGCCGCCCTGAAGCGCCCCCCGGCGCCGTCGGTGTCCTCCGCCCCCGCCGCCCCACCGGAACCCTCCCCGGTGGAGGAGGCGCTGAAGTCCATCGACCCCGACAGCCTAACGCCACGGCAGGCGCTGGAGGAGCTGTACCGGCTGCGCGGGATGGTGGCGCGGTAGCAAGTATCCCCCTCTCCCGGCTCCGGCGGGAGAGGGAGGGACCCACGCCCATGGCGTGGGAGGGTGAGGGCAAGGTCATCCCGAGAATCTTAGCCCTCACCCTCCCTCTCCCTGCGGAGCAGGGCGAGGGGACTTCCGTGCCCGCCATTCCTCGCGCGTGATCTCCCACACCTCGCTCAGATGCTCGCCGGACACGTAGGCGTGCATCTCCGTGCGGATCACCCGCATCCCCGTCCGTTCCGACACGCGGCGGGAGGCGCGATTCGCCGCCGCCTTCGGCACGCGCAGAACCTCGCGCCCCAATTCCTCGAACCAGAAGTCGGTGACCGCCTCCACGGCCTCGCTCATCAGCCCTTGCCCCTGCCAGGGCAGGCCGAGCCAGAAGCCGCGGTTGTTGCCCTCCTGCGCCATCAGGGCGATGGCCCCGATCAGGTCGTCCGGCCGGTCCTTCAGCCGGATCGACCAGTGCCACTCCTCGCCGCGCGCCATGGCGGGCAGGGCGATGTCGCGCAGGTAGGTCAGCGCCCCGTCGGCGGGGTAGGGCCAGGGAACGCGGCCGTTGACGAAGCGCACGATCTCCCAATGCGGAAAATGCCGCTGGATGGCCGCGGCATCCTCCAAAACCAGCGGGCGCAGCAGGAGGCGCGCGGTGGTCAGCGGCGTGGCGGGGGGTGCGGCGGGGTGATGGGCCTGGGGCATCCGCGAACATACTCCAGACATCGGCCGGGGCGCCATTGAAGCGCCCCAGTCGATGCTCTCCGGTCCCGATGCTCTCCAGTCCCGATGCCTCCCGGTCCGCTTGGCGACGGTTACGCCACGCCGTCGGCCGTGGTGACGCTGGCTTGCGGCTGGGTGCCGGTGCTGCCCTCGAACAGATCGGCCTCGGCGGCGCGGCGCTTGACAAGGCCCGGCAGCTGCGTCTTCACGCCGTTCACCGTGGCGTAGACCCAGCGGCCGAACTGGCCGGCCGCGTCGGCGTAGTCGCCCTTGTTCAGCAGGACCAGCAGAGTGGAGCTTTGCAGGCTTCCCGCCCCCAGATTGAACACGAAGGAGGCGAGGGCGCCGCGCTGCTGCGGGTTCAGCGCCACCTTGACCAGCTTATCCACCTGGGCCGCGGCGGCGGTCAGGTCGGCTTGCAGGAACGCGTCGGCGTCCGCGGCGGTGATGGTCTGGCCCATCTTCACCCCGGCCGTGTGGCCGTAGCCGATGGTCGGCACGCCCGCCGGGCACAGGTAGGCGTTGAGGTACAGGCCCTCGAAATGCTTCACCAGATTGACGGCTTCCTCGCAGACCGGCGCTGTCATGATTCCGCTTCCTTCAAAGTCCGGCGACGTGCATCGGGGCGATCCCGTCGCGCGTCGTGGAAGGTAGCGGAATGTCGCCTCCCGCAAAACGGGATTTTTCATAAGAGTACTCCCGTATGGAGGCGTGCGGCGCGCGCCGCTACTGCCAGCGGAACTCCGCCGCGACCACGCGGGCCTCCGCCGGCGTGATCAGCTTCTGGGTCGCCAGTTTCACGGAGTGCAGCTTGCCGTCGAGATTCGCCTGCCAGAAGTCGAGGAACCGGCGCAGCACCGGGTATTCGGGCGCCAGGTCCAGATCCTGCCAGAGATAGCTTTGCAGAAGCTTCGGGTGGTCCGGCATGTGGTAGAGGATCTCCGCCGTCGTCAGGCGGTAGTCGCGGAGCTGGAGACTGAGGTTGGCCATGCGCTGACTCCGTGCTGGTGGAACCGTGGCGCCCTTCCCATGCGGGTCTTTGGTGTGACCCCTTGATGAAAGTTTGCCTTCGCCAACAACAATGTTCAACGGAATTTTTTGTTCCACATCAATACGTTAGCAGCCACCTGAGACGAGTGCTGCCAGTATTTGAGACGATTGTCCGCACGACCCTCTTGAATCGAAACGCGTCCTCCATTAGCTGTCTGGCACTCGCCGGGGGGGGAGTGCTAACAACCGCCCCGGACCAATCCTTTGACCCAATAAGCCTTGATCCTAGGAGGCATCCCCATGAAGTTCCGTCCGCTGCACGACCGCGTCGTCGTCAAGCGTCTGGAGTCCGACACCAAGACCAAGGGCGGGATCATCATCCCCGACACCGCGAAGGAAAAGCCCCAGGAGGGCCAGGTGATCGCGGTGGGCCCGGGGGCTCGTGACGAGAGCGGCAAGGTCGTTGCCCTCGACGTTAAGGCCGGCGACCGCATCCTGTTCGGCAAGTGGTCGGGCACCGAGGTGAAGATCGAGGGCGAGGATTTCCTGATCATGAAGGAATCCGACATCATGGGCGTCATCGAGGGCTAAGTCCTCCGCCCGGTAAACCCCGATCAACCCGAATACAGAGGATAGTGAGCAATGGCTGCCAAGGAAGTTAAGTTCTCCGCCTCCGCGCGCGAGAAGATGCTGCGCGGTGTGGACATCCTCGCCGACGCCGTGAAGGTCACGCTGGGCCCGAAGGGCCGCAACGTCGTCATCGAGAAGTCCTTCGGCGCTCCGCGCATCACCAAGGACGGCGTGTCGGTCGCCAAGGAAATCGAACTGTCGGACAAGTTCGAGAACATGGGCGCCCAGATGGTCCGCGAGGTCGCCTCGAAGACCAACGACCTGGCCGGTGACGGCACCACCACCGCGACGGTCCTGGCCCAGGCCATCGTCCGCGAGGGCGTGAAGTCGGTCGCCGCCGGCATGAACCCGATGGACCTGAAGCGCGGCATCGACCTCGCGGTCGAGACCGTCGTGAACGACATCCGCGGCCGCGCCAAGAAGGTCACGACCAACGACGAGATCGCCCAGGTCGGCACCATCTCCGCCAACGGCGAAGCCGAGATCGGCAAGATGATCGCCCAGGCGATGGAGAAGGTCGGCAACGAGGGCGTCATCACGGTTGAAGAGGCCAAGAGCCTGGAGACCGAGCTGGACGTCGTCGAGGGCATGCAGTTCGACCGCGGCTACCTGTCGCCGTACTTCATCACCAACGCCGACAAGATGATCGCGGATCTCGAGAACCCGTTCATCCTGCTGCACGAGAAGAAGCTGTCGGGTCTGCAGGCCCTGCTGCCGGTCCTGGAGGCCGTCGTGCAGTCCTCGCGTCCGCTGCTGATCATCGCCGAAGACGTCGAGGGCGAGGCCCTGGCGACCCTGGTCGTGAACAAGCTGCGTGGCGGCCTGAAGGTCGCCGCCGTGAAGGCCCCGGGCTTCGGTGACCGCCGCAAGGCGATGCTGGAAGACATGGCCATCCTGACCGGCGGCCAGGTCATCAGCGAAGATCTCGGCATCAAGCTCGAGAACGTCACCATCGACATGCTCGGCACCGCCAAGAAGGTCGTGATCTCCAAGGAGAACACCACCATCGTCGACGGCGCCGGCTCGGCCGACGACATCCAGGCCCGCATCGCCCAGATCAAGGCGCAGGTCGAGGAGACCACCTCGGACTACGACCGCGAGAAGCTGCAGGAGCGTCTGGCGAAGCTGGCTGGCGGCGTTGCCGTCATCCGCGTCGGCGGCGCCACCGAGGTCGAGGTGAAGGAGCGCAAGGACCGCGTTGACGACGCGATGCACGCCACCCGCGCCGCGGTGGAAGAGGGCGTCGTCGCCGGCGGCGGCTCGGCCCTGCTGTACGCCACGAAGGCTCTGGACACCCTGAAGCCGATCAACGACGAGCAGCGCGTCGGCATCGAGATCATCCGCCGCGCCCTCCAGGCTCCGGTCCGTCAGATCGCCTACAACGCGGGCACCGACGGTTCGATCGTGGTCGGCAAGCTGCTCGACCAGTCCGACGCCAACTTCGGCTACGACGCCCAGAAGGGTGAGTTCACCGATCTGGTCGCGGCCGGCATCATCGACCCGGTGAAGGTGGTTCGCACCGCCCTGCAGGACGCGGCCTCGATCGCCGGCCTGCTGATCACCACCGAGGCGATGATCGCCGAGAAGCCAGAGAAGAAGGCCCCGCCGGCCGGCATGCCGGACGACATGGGCGGCATGGGCGGCATGGGCTTCTAATAAAGAAGCCTGCGTCTCTCCAGACGTTCGCGGAAAGGGCGGTCCCTCGGGGCCGCCCTTTTCCATTTGGACACGTCCTTACGCACAGAAGGAGGCTTTCAGCCATCTCAGATTGGAACGCTTCCAAACAATGGTGGTTTTGACCATCAACCGGCGCCGTCACGGCGGCCGGCCCATAACGCCGTTCACACAACGCCGTTCAGGGAGCATGCGATGGCTGACAAGAAGACGACCGGGCAAAAGACGACCGGTTCCGGGGCGACCGGGCCGAAAACGACGCTGACCAACCGCCAAGGCCACCCGATCACCAACAACCAGTCCCAGCGCACCGTGGGCAGCCGCGGCCCGGCGACGCTGGAAAACTACCAGTTCCTGGAAAAGATCACCCACTTCGACCGCGAACGCATTCCGGAGCGCGTGGTCCACGCGCGCGGCTTCGTCTGCTACGGCGAACTGGAAGTCACCGGCAAGATCGGCGACGAGCCGGCGTCCAAATACACCCGCGCCAAGCTGTTCCAGACCGCCGGCAAGAAGACGCCGCTGGCCATCCGCTTCTCCACCGTCATCGGCGGGCGCGATTCGTCGGAGGTGGCGCGCGACCCGCGCGGCTTCGCCGTGAAGTTCTACACCGAGGACGGCAACTGGGACCTCGTCGGCAACAACCTCGCGGTCTTCTTCATCCGCGACGCCATCAAGTTCCCGGACGTCATCCACTCGCTGAAGCCCGACCCGGTCACCTTCCGGCAGGAACCGAACCGCATCTTCGACTTCATGTCGCAGACGCCGGAAGCCATGCACATGCTGACCCACCTGTTCAGCCCGCGCGGCATTCCCGCCAGCTACCGCCATATGGAAGGCTTCGGCGTCAACACCTACAAGATGGTGAACGCCAAAGGCGAGACGGTGCTGGTCAAGTACCACTTCCACCCCCGCTGCGGCGTCGCCAGCCTGACGGCGGCGGAGGCGGCCAAGGTGCAGGGCCAGGACCTGGGCTCCGCCTCCAAGGACCTGTTCGAGGCGATCGAGCGCGGCGACCACCCGCAGTGGGACATGTACGTCCAGATCATGGAAGACCATGACCATCCCGAACTGGACTGGGACCCGCTGGACGACACCAAGATCTGGCCGGAGAAGGATTTCCCTCTGCGCCACGTCGGCGTCATGACGCTGAACCGCAACGTCGAGGATTTCTTCAATGAGAACGAGCAGATCGCCATGGGCACCGGCGTGCTCGTGGACGGGCTCGACTTCTCCGACGACAAGATGCTGATCGGCCGCACCTTCTCCTACTCCGACACGCAGCGCTACCGGGTCGGCACCAACTACCTGCAACTGCCGGTGAACCAGCCGAAGAACGCGCGCGTCGCCACCAACCTGTCCGGCGGCCAGATGTCCTACCAGCGCGACCTGGCGCCCGGCCAGAACCCGCACATCAACTTCGAGCCGTCCATCCACAACGGCCTGCGCGAGGAGCCGCGGGAGGAGCCGAACAACCCGCCGGAAATCCGCGGCCGCCTGACCCGCAGCGTTCTGGAACGCCGCAACGACTACGTCCAGCCGCGCGCCCGCTACTGCACCATGATGGACTGGGAACGCGACGATCTCGTCCAGAACATGGGCACCCTGCTCGGCCAGTGTGAGCGGGACGTCCAGGAACGCATGCTCTGGCACTTCTTCCTGGTCCACGACGACTACGGCAGCCGCGTCGCCGGGATGCTCGGCATGACTGCGGACGACGTGAAACACCTCCAGCCCCTGCCCAAGCAGGTGCTGACCGACGAGGACCAGAAGCGGCTGAAGAGCCTGGGCCGGAACGGCGACAAGATCGACCCGACCGTCTGGGGCCAGTGGACCAGCTCCGTCAAGAACCACAAGGCCACGGCCGACGAGGTCACAGGCGTCATGCGCGGCGGATCGCAAATGAAGGCCGGCAAGGCCGCGGAGTAGGACGGTCCGCCCCCTCTCCCCATGGGCTCATAGCCCTCTCCCCTCCGGGGAGAGGGTGGCCCGGAGGGCCGGTGAGGGGGTTGCGCTTTTGCCGGACGTACCAAGGTGGCGGGACCCCCTCACCCTAACCCTCTCCCCAGGGGGGAGAGGGGACTGTGCGCGTCAGCGATGTTACGTTTTCTCCACCGTCTGGATCACCTCGAACCCCTCGAACTCCGGCGGGCCGAGGTAGAGCGGCTTGTTGCCCTGCGCTCCCTTGTGGGCCATGCGGAAGGCCTCCGACCGGGTCCAGTCGAGGAAATGCTGTTCCGACGCCCACACGGTGTGGGAGGAGTAGAGCCGGTGGTCCTCCTTGCGCGGGCCGCGCAGCAGGTGGAACTCCACGAAGCCCGGCACCGCGTTCAGATGGACCTCGCGGTTCAGCCAGACCTCCTCGAAATCCTGCTCCGCGTCCGGCCGGACCTTGAAGCGGTTCATGGCGATGTACATGGCGGCTTCTCCTCGGTTGATGCGGTCGTCGTGACGCCCGACACTATCTGGGGCCTTACGCCGCCGTCTCCAGGGCCGCCACCTCCAGGATCCAATCCCGGAAAGCCGCCATGGCCGGCGTGGGATAGCGCGATTTCAGGTGCGTCAGCCAATAGCTGCCGACCGACGCGGTGACGGCGAAGGGCTGCCGGATGTCGCCCGACGCCAGTTCCCGCCCGAACATCAGCGGCGGCGCCAGCGCCACCCCCGCCCCCTGCAAGGCCGCCTGCATCATGGCGAGCGAGCTGTCGAACACCATCCCCTTCGCCAATGGCGCCGGAAAGGCCACGCCCGCCGCGGCGAACCAGGCCGTCCACTCGTCGGTGCGGTAGGAGCGCAGCAGCGTGTGGTTCACCAAGTCCGCCGGCTCCCGCAGGCCATCGGCGATGGACGGGATGCACAGGACCGACAGCGGGGCGGGGAACAGGTGCACCGCCTCCGTCCCGTGCCAGGCGCCGTTGCCGAAGCGGATGGCGTAGTCCAGCCCCTCCGCCGCCATGTCCACGCGGTTGTTGTTGGTGGACAGCCGCAGCTCGATGAAGGGGTGCTTCTGCTGGAAGTCGGGCAGGCGCGGCAGCAGCCACCCCACGGCGAAGGTGCCGACCGCGCCGATCATCAGCACGTCGCGGACATGCCCGGCCTCGAACCGCTCCAGCATGTCGGCCATCCGGTCGAAGCTGTCGCGCAGCACGGGCAGCAGCGCCTCACCCTCCGGCGTGATCATCAGGCCGCGCGGCAGGCGCTTGAACAGCGTGACGTTCAGCCGCGTCTCCAGCAGCTTCACCTGATGACTGACGGCCGCCTGGGTGACGCACAGTTCCACCGCCGCGCGGGTGAAGCTCAGGTGCCGGGCCGACGCTTCGAAGGCGCGCAACGCGTTGAGCGGCAGGTGGGGCCGGACCATGGATGCCCAAATTCAATTTATGGCTCCTCCGAAATAACGTGGTTTGCGGCCCCGGTCAAACCGCCCCTATCTTGCCCTCACCGGCGCGCGCCCTCGCACTTTCAAAGCCAAATCCCAAAGCCAAAAACCCAAAGGTTCGGAGGACCGAAATGCCCATCGAGACGCCCACGTCGATCTCGCGCCGGGCGGCGCTGTCCCGCGCCCTGATGGCCGCCACCACGATGACCCTCGGCGCCACCCTGGCGCGCGGCGCCCTGGCCCAAACGCCCAAGAACACGCCAAAGGATGACCACGCTGCCGCCCGCCTTGCTGAGCTGGAGCGCAAGAACGGCGGCCTGCTCGGCGTCGCCGCGCTCAACCTCGCGACCGGCGCCCGCATCGGCCACCGCAACGCGGAGCGCTTTCCGATGTGCAGCACCTTCAAGCTGCTGGCCGGCGCCTTCGTGCTCTCCCGCGTGGACCGCGGGCAGGAGCGGCTGGACCGCCGCATTGTCTACGGCAAGGACAAGCTCATCCCCTACGCGCCGGTGGCGGAGAAGCACGCCGACGGCTCCGGCCTGACGGTGGCGGAGCTGTGCCACGCCGCCATCACGCTCAGCGACAACGTGGCGGCCAACCTCCTGCTGGAAAGCTTCGGCGGCCCGGCCGCCCTGACCGCCTGGCTGCGCTCCATCGGCGACGAGGTCACGCAGCTGGACCGCTGGGAGCCGGAGTTGAACGAGGGTACCCCCGGCGACCCGCGCGACACCACCACGCCCGATGCGATGCTCGACACCATGCGCCGCACCCTGTTCGGCGACGCGCTCAGCGAAGCGTCCCGCAAGCAACTCGCCGACTGGGCCGTCGCCACCTCCACCGGCGGCAAGCGCCTGCGCGCCGGCTTCCCGGCGGACTGGCGCGCGGGCGACAAGACCGGCACCGGCCAGCGCGGCATGACCAACGACATCGCGGTGGCTTGGCCGGCAAAGGGCGGCCCGCTGCTGGTGACCGCCTATTACCGCGACAGCACCATCCCCGCCGACCGGCGCGACGCCGTGATCGCCGAGGTCGGGCGGATCGCGGCGGGGGTGTGACGGATTTATGCCGTGGGTTCGCTCCGTCCGCGGAATGATCGCTGCGGCGTGAACCCGAAGCTGCTAAGAGGGGTTTTCCTCACGGACCCGGTGCTCGCGGTGCCCTCCCTTGGAACGGGGGCCGCGGGAACCGGGGCCGTGACGCCGACGACCACTTGAGAAAGAGGACCCCGCGATGTCGACACTCCACAAGCAAGCCATGGAAGCGGTCCTTCAGGCCGCCTCGCACGACATCGTCGGCACGCTCCAGGAGCGGGGCGTCAGCGACAAGCACAGCGAGGAAGGCGACCTCGCCGTCCTCGACGTCGCCATCCTGCACGCCTACCGCATCTTCATGCGGATCTGCGAGGAGAACGGGCTGGAGGTGGACGCCGGCTACTTCGCCGACATGGCCAACGACCTCGCCGACGAAGTGGCCCAGGAGGAGGAGCAGGACTGACCGGTCCCGCCCACCGGGGCGGCTCCCTCCAGGGCCGCCCCGGAATTGCGCCCGCGCGCGTGATGCGTTAGGAATATAGTCAATTCGTTCTTTGCCGCCGAGCCGACCGCCCGTGATTGCCATCGCCCCCATACCGCCATCCGCCACGGTGCCCGCAGCCTTCACACCCCACTTCCCCCTGGGGAGAGGACAGGGGGAGGGGGCCAGTGCGACATCACCGCGTTTGATGTTTCATAGTGTTTCATGGCGTTTCACGGAGGCCCACCGATGACCACGGAACAGGCCCCCAACACGGCCCCCAACACGGCCCCAAAAAATCCCGACGTCGCCATCATCGGCGCCGGGCCGGCCGGGCTGATGGCGGCGGAGGTGATCGCCTCCGCGGGGCGCACGGTCGCGGTCTATGAACAGATGCCGACCCCGGCGCGCAAGCTGCTGCTGGCCGGGCGCGGCGGGCTGAACCTCACCCATTCCGAGCCGGTCGAGGCCTTCACCGCCCGCTATGGGGAGCAAGCCGGCCGCTTCGCCGACCTGCTGTCCGGCTTCTCGCCGGCCGACCTGCGGGCCTGGGCGGAGGGGTTGGGGATCGAGACCTTCGTCGGCTCCAGCGGGCGCGTCTTCCCGGTGCAGATGAAGGCCTCCACGCTGGTGCGCGCGTGGCTGCGCCGCCTCGACGGGCTGGGGGTGACGCTGCACGCCCGGCACCGCTGGCTCGGCTGGGACGGGGAGGGCGCCTTGCGCTTCCGCGCCGCCGATGGCGGGGAGAGCACCGTGGCGCCGCGCGCCACCCTGCTGGCGCTGGGCGGGGCGAGTTGGCCGCGCACGGGTTCCGACGGGTCCTGGACTGAGCTGCTGGCCGCCCGTGGGGTGGAGGCGGCGCCGTTGCGCCCGTCCAACATGGGGTTCGAGGTGCCCTGGTCCGATCACCTGCGGGAGCGCTTCGCCGGCCAGCCGGTGAAGAGCGTCGGCCTCGCCTTCGGCGACCGCCGCCTGAAGGGCGAGTTCGTCATCACCGAGACGGGCATCGAAGGCGGCGCCGTCTACGCGTTGAGCGCCCCGCTGCGCGACGCCATCGAGCGGGAGGGCTGGGCCACCCTGACGCTCGACCTGCTGCCCGAACAGACGGAGTCGGCGATTGCCAAGCGGCTGGGCCGGCGCGGGGCGGAGTCGCTGTCCACCTTCCTGAAGAAGTCCTTCTCCCTGACCGGCCCGCGCACCGCCCTGCTGCGGGAATTCGCGCCGGCCGCCGACCTCTCCGACCCAGCGGCGCTGGCCCGGCACATCAAGGGTCTTTCGGTGATCCTGACCGGCGTCCGCCCGATCGAGCGCGCCATCTCCACCGCGGGCGGCGTCCGCTTTGGGGATGTGGACGACGCCCTGATGCTGACCCGCCTGCCGGGCACCTTCGTCGCCGGCGAAATGCTGGATTGGGAGGCGCCGACCGGCGGCTACCTCCTCCAGGGCTGTTTCGCCATGGGCGTGCGGACAGGGAAGGGGATGTTGGGGTACCTGGGGACCCCTTAACGCATCTGGTTCCCGTAATCGTACTGGACCCGCGGCGCGGTGCCGCCGCCAGGGCCGCCACCGCCGGTCAGCTTGTCGATCAGGGAACCGATGCCCGACGCAACACCCCCACCGGAACTGCCGCGCGGCGGGGCGGCCGGGGCGGGGCGGGTCGGCTCCGGGATGCCGGCGGAGACGTAGGTCGGGGCGCCCTCCAGCCCCGGCAGGGGGCGGGGCGGCTTGCCGGCGTGGGCGTCCATCATGAAGCCGTGCCAGACCTTGGCCGGCAGCGACCCGCCGGTGACCTTCTTCATCTCGTCGTTGTTGTCGTTGCCCAGCCACACCCCGGCCACAAGGTCGGCGGTGAAGCCCACGAACCAGGCGTCGTGGTAGTCCTGGGTGGTGCCGGACTTGGCTGCCGCCGGCCGGTCGAGCTTGGCCGCCTTGCCGGTGCCGTACTCGATGACCCCGGTCATCATGCGGGTCAGCTGCACCGCGTGGACCGGGTCCACCACGGGCGCCGCGCCACCGCTCTGCCGCCGGTACAGGACGTTGCCGTCGCGGTCCCGGATCTCGGCGATCGCGTAGGGCCAGACCGGCGCGCCGCGGTTGGCGATGCCGGCGTAGGCGCGGGTCAGCTCCAGCAGGTTCACCTCGCTGGTGCCCAGCGCCAGCGACAGGTCCTTGCCGATGGGTGAGCTGATGCCGAGGCCAGCGGCGATCTTGCGCACCCGCTCCACCCCGACCCGCTCGATGATCCGGACGGTGGCGGTGTTGGACGAATAGGCCAGCGCGTTGGCCATGGTGATGGTGCCGCGGAACTTGCCCTCGTAGTTGCCGGGGCTCCAGTTGCCGATGCGGATCGGGCCGTCCTCCACTGGGCTGTCCGGCGACCAGCCGGACTCCAGCGCCGCCAGATAGACGAAGGGCTTGAAGGAGGATCCGGGCTGGCGCAGCGCCTGGGTCGCCCGGTTGAACTCGCTGTTGTCGTAGTCCCGGCCGCCGACCAGCGCGCGCACCGCCCCGTCCGGGGTCATGGCGACGACGGCGCCCTGCCGCGCGTTGGCGGCGGCGCCCGGTCCGGCCAGGATCTCCTCCAGCCGCTGCTCGGCCGCCCGCTGGATCTTCAGGTCCAGCGTGGTGCGGACCACGACGTCGCCATGGTCCGGACCGATGAAGCCGTTCACCAGATCGGTCACCCAGTCGGCAAAGTAGCGGCCGTCGCCGCCCGGCTTGCGCTTCGGCCCCAGCGGGGTGGTGCGCGCGGTCTCCGCCTCCTGCGCGGTGATGAAACCGGCATCCGCCATGGCCATCAGCACGACGCGCGAGCGCTCCGCCGCCTCGTTGGGGTTGGAGTTGGGGGAATAGCGGGACGGCGCCTTCAGCAGGCCGGCGATGATCGCCGCCTCGCGCAGCTCCAGCTGGGTGGCGGGCTTGCCGAAGTAGGTCCGCGACGCCGCGTCCACGCCGAAGGTGCCGGCGCCCAGATACACGCGGTTCAGGTAGGCGGTGAGGATCTGGTCCTTGGTGAAGCGGTGCTCCAGCCAGAGCGCCAGCATGGCCTCCTGGATCTTGCGCTTCAGCGACTTCTCGGGCGTCAGGAACAGGTTCTTGGCGAGCTGCTGCGTGATGGTGGAGCCGCCCTGCGCCGACCGCCCCGACCGCCAGTTGACGTAGACCGCACGGGCAAGGCCGATGGGATCGACGCCGAAATGGGAGTAGAAGCGTCGGTCCTCGATGGCCAGCACCGCGTTCACGAGGTTCGGCGGCAGGTCCTTCACGCTGAGCGTCGTGCCGTACAGGTCGCCGAACCGTGCGAACTCCGTGCCGTCCGCGGCCAGCACGGTAACCGAGGCGCGCCGTTCGAACTGCGCGACCTTGGAGATGTCCGGCAGATCCAGCGCGAACCATGCCAGCACCGCGCCGACCGCGACGCCCAGCCAGACGGCGGCCACCAGCGCGGCGTTGACAAGCGAGCGCAGGATCGACCGCCGCGCACCGCCCCCGCTCGCCTTGCGCGCCGGCTTGGCCTGCTTTGGGGGCTTGGGTGGCTTGGCCGCGCGCGGCGGCTCCGGCTGGCGTTCGGGCAGCTTCGGAAGCTTCGGCAATTTCGGCAGCTTGGGGCGCAAGGACGGTTCGTCCTCGCGAGACTGGACGGAGCGCGGCCCAGCAAACAGGTCACCCGGTCGATCGTTGCTCACGGCGCGCTCCCGGCTCCCATTCCTGGGCCCCCAATGACATCCCAGATTGCGTCTATACGCCGCGGGCGCCCTACCACGAAAGGGCGGCCGCAATTCGGACAAGATTTGTCTTAGGACCGTTGCAGAGAAACGACGGGGGTGGAAGAAAACGCCACCTGCGCTGTTGTCCTGTCGAATGTTCGTTGACGATGCGGAGAAGGTTTTCATGTCCAAGCCGCTCACCCTGACCATCCCCCACCAGCTGGGCCGGGACGAGGCGAAAAGGCGTCTGTCGGAGGGCGTGGGCCAGGCCCGCTCCTACCTCAGCGCGGTGGCGTCCAGCATGGACGACCACTGGACCGACGACCGGATGGACTTCCGCGTGGTCGCGGCGGCCCAGACGGTCACCGGCTTCATCGACGTGCAGGACGACTGCGTCAACGTGGAGGTGCAGCTTCCCTGGGCGCTGGGCATGTTGGCGAACAAGGTGAAGGACCGCATCCAGCAGCAGGGCACGCTGATGCTGGAGAAGAAGTGACCGGAGACAGGGGCGCTTAGGTTCTACCCGCCGATAAGCCCGTGCTTCTTCAGAAGCCCGCGCAGCTGGTGGTAGCCGAGGCCGAGCGACTGGGCGGTCTGGCGCTGGTTGAAGCGGCTTTTCTCCAGGGCGGTGCGCAGCAGGCCGGCCTCGAAGGCCCGCACCTGTTCCTGGAAGTCGTCCGGAGACGGTTCGGCATCCTCCTCCGTGGGCTCCGGCGGCGCTGACGCGGGCGCCGGGGCCGCCGGGCGCCAGGGAGAGGCGAAGGGGTCGAGGGTGACCTCGTCCACCGGCGCCTCCGGGTCCGACGCCGCCACGGCGCGCTCGACCGCGTTGCGCAGCTCGCGCACGTTGCCGGGCCAGCCGTGGCCGAGCAGCTGGTCCATCGCCTGCGGCGTGAATCCGGGGAACAGCGGCCGGCCCAGTTCCCGCACCATGCCCAGCGCGAAATGCTCGGCCAGCCGGGGGATGTCCTCCCGCCGGGCGCGCAGCGGCGGCAGGGTGACGACGTCGAAGGCCAGCCGGTCCAGAAGGTCGGCGCGGAACCTCCCGGCCTCGGCCAGCGCCGGCAGGTCGGCGTTGGTGGCGCCGATCACCCGCACGTCCACAGTCTGCGTTCGCCCGCCGACGCGCTCGATTTCCCCATACTCGACGGCGCGCAGCAGCTTCTCCTGCACGGCGGGGCTGGCGGTGGCGATCTCGTCCAGGAACAGGGTACCGGTGTCGGCCTGCTCGATCCGGCCGATCTGGCGGCGCACCGCGCCGGTGAAGGCCCCGGCCTCGTGCCCGAACAGCTCCGAATCCAACAGCGTCTCCGGCAGGGCGGCGCAGTTCACCTTGACGAAGGGGCGGTCCCACCGCCGGGACAGATAATGCAGGCGGGCGGCCACCAGCTCCTTGCCGGTGCCCCGCTCCCCGATGATGAGGAGCGGCCGTTCCAGCGGGGCCACGCGGGAGACGTGGGCGAGCACGGCGTGGAAGGCTGGGGACTCCCCCAGCAGCGGCGGTGGGTTCTGTGTCATCGCGGTTTTGGCGAATGGTTCGTCAATTTCGCCAATGTATGGCAGGAAGCGCGAACTGCAAAGGCCGGCGTCGTGCGTCGGACCCCAGCAACCGCGGGGCTTCGCGGCCGCCATCGGGATTGGCACGCGCTTTGCGATCCCATGGGCCAAGGTTATGGAGACCCTGATGAGCCATTACAGCGACTATCACCGCCGCTACACCCAGGAGGCCCGCCCCCTGGTGGCGCGCGTCCGCACCTACCTCAGCACCCGCCCGACCGAGAGCTGGGTGTTCTTCGCCGCCGGCCTTCTGGTCGCGACGATCCTCGGCTGACAAACACAGAGAAAAAACCATGAGCATCTTTTCGCGCCTGACGGACATCGTGCAGTCCAACCTGAACTCTCTGCTCGATCGCGCCGAGGATCCCGAGAAGCTGATCCGCCTGATCATCCAGGAGATGGAGGACACGCTCGTCGAGGTGCGGTCCTCCACGGTGAAGATCATCGCCGAGAAGAAGGAGGTTGAGCGCCGCGTCGCCAATCTGAACCGCGAGCGCGACGACTGGGACCGCAAGGCTGAGGTCGCGCTCAGCCACAACCGCGAGGATCTCGCCCGCGAGGCGCTGAAGGCCAAGTCCAAGGCCGCCGACGAGGCGGAGGTCCTGACGCAGCAGATGGTCCAGATCGAGGAGGCGCTGTCCAAGGCCAACGAGGACATCGGCCGTCTGCAGGCCAAGCTGACCGACGCCAAGAACCGTGAAAAGGCGCTGGTCGCCCGCACGCAGACCGCCGCGAACCGGGTCCGCGTCCGCTCCACCCTGCACGACGAGCGCATCAACGACGCCTTCTCCCGCTTCGAGCAGGTGGAAAAGAACCTCGACGAGCTGGAAGGCCGTGTCGAAGCCTACGACGTCGGCCGCACCAAGACGCTGAGCGAGGAGATCGCGGAGCTGGAAGCCGACAAGAAGGTGCAGGACGAGTTGGCCGCGCTGAAGGCGCGGGTCGCCGCCCGTCGGGAAGGCTGATCATTTCAGCCGCACCGCAGGCCGGGATGGGCCGGCAGACGAGCCCGGCACGCCCCCGCGTCTCGCCCCGCCGGGTTCCGCCTGCGCCCCACCCGGCCTGCGGTTTTCTTCCCGAGGCTTTCGTTCGGAAGTTATCTTCCCGATCCTGGCTCAACCAGAACAAGAAAGGCTTGACCCTTGATGAGCGGTTTCGGCTTCGTGCTCGCGGTGCTGTTCATGACCGTGGTGGCACCGCTGTGGATCATCTTCCACTACATCACCAAGTGGCGCTCCCAGCGCGGGCTGTCCGCGCAGGACGAACGCCTTCTGGCCGAACTGTGGGAGATCGCCAACCGGCTGGAGGGCCGCATCCACGCGCTGGAACGGGTGCTCGATGCCGAGGCGCCCAACTGGCGCAACAAAATCTAACCTGACAGGAGAGGTTCCCATGGACCGCTCTACGCGGCATTCCGCGTCGTCCCAGCCGTCGTCACCGTATGACTCGCCGAACCCGCACAAGCTCTACCGCGATCCGCAGAACGGCGTGATCGGCGGCGTGTGCGCCGGTGTCGCGGATTATTTCGGGATTCAACCGATCCTGGTGCGGCTAGCCTTCGCGCTGGGGCTGTTCTTCTTCGCGCCGCCGCTGATCCTGGGCTATGTGATCGCCGTCCTGGCGCTGCCCGTCAAGCCGCCGCGGCTGTACAGCAACCCGGACGAGGAAGCCTTCTGGCGGGGCGTGTCCATCAAGCCAGACCGCACCCTGGCCGGCTTGACGCAACGCTTTCGCGACTTTGATAAGCGCGTGGGAAGCTTGGAAGCCTACGTCGCCTCCAAGGAGTTCGAACTCAACCGCGCGATCCGCGACCTGGATCGCTGACCGCGGGCATGAAACCGTCCCCTGGCCGCCATCACTCGGCCTCCATTGCCGGCCGGTGACCGCCGTGGGCCGGCGCTGAAATCAGCGCTGGCGGCGGCGGTCCCGACTGCGAACGCGCACCGGCTTCATAGCCGGGCGGGCTGCGGCAAGACCGGCGAGGGCCGCGGCCATCGCACCAACGAGCACAACCAGATCGAGATCCATCACGGCTCCTCCGCTTGTCTTGCTCAGAATGACGCAAGTAAGATGCACATGGTAGCGAAAAGAGGTGATGGCAACCGTCCGGCCGGCCGATAACGACCGGCGGAGTAACTCCACCCGGCGCGGCCAACCCTTCCGCCGGTCAGTCGAGGTGCGGCCCGATCGCCCGGATGGTGAAGCCCTTGTGGTCGGGATAGCGCGCGTTCGTCTTCTCCCGCGCCTTCTTTTCGTCCAGTCCCCAGACCAGGAAGCGCCGGCCGCGCTTCCAACGTTCCCGCGCGTCCGGGTCGAGGTCGACGTTGACGCGGCCTGCATAGTCCGGGTTTGCCACCGTCACCATCCAGCCGAGGTCGGCCGGCGTGTGGCGGTCGTCCATGACATAGACCCGGCGATCCGTCGCGTTGCTCGCCTTCAGGCGCTGCTCCAGGTCCTCGCAGGCGAGTTCGATCGACGCCTCGCGGCGTCGTGCGTCGCGCAGGTCCCGCGCCTGCTGGAGCGTGCCCCGGGCGGTGCGGCGCAGCCGTTCCACCTGCGCCTGCTTTCGGGCCACGGCGTTGACGATGCGGTCCTCGGCCGTCTTCAGGCGTCGCATGGCCAGGGCCAGGGCGAAGGCCAGGGACGCCACGCCAACCAGGACCGCGAAAAGGTAGGGCATGTCGGGTGTCCTCAGCTTGCCTTCGCGACAGGGGCGTCGTCGTCCGTCCGCTTCCCCGTCCGCGCGTCCTGCAGCCGTAGGACGACATAGCCGAACGCGGGAGGGTAGCGCCGCTCGATCTCCGACCGCGCGACCGGCATGGTGCGCGCCCAAACCTCCATCGTCTGGGGCAGCGCCCAGGAGGAGTCGATGAAGGCGTGCTGCTTCTGCTGGGTGGTGGATCCCACATACTTGTTCACCACCTGGGCGATGTAGCAGGGCGTGCCCGCCAGCTCCTCGCCGATGAGACGGACGAGCTGGTTGCCGGACTGCTGCGCGTCCCTCAGCTGCCGTTCCAACGCTTGCCGGCGGCGCAGCAGGTCGCGGGTTTCCTCGTCGACCTTGCGCAATTCCGCGGCGCGCTGCTCCTTGCGGGCCTCCAGCCGGCTCTCCAGCTTGGCGCGCCGGGCGATCACCTCGCGCACGCCGCCGGTGCCGTGCCGCCGCTCGATGGCGCGCTCGCCGAGCACGATCGCCGCCTTGCCGATGCCGAACGCGATGCCGGACAGCGCAAACGCGGTGAAAAGGGCCTGGGCATACTCGTTCCACATGGGCCTGGACCTGATCCGTGCGCCTGGGGCCTACGCCATTCGGGTGTGGGATGCGCTACAGGTAAACCAGGGTGTTGGACCATTCAACGCCCATGTGCACCACCGCAGCGCTTCGCAAGCTTCGTAGTCGACCGCGAAACAATGCTGTCGGAATGCGGGAATCCATGAAACCGGCAGCACAGTTCCGGTGTTACGGCGTTGCCGCGCACACCCGATTTCGGCCGGCCTGCTTGGCGTCATAGAGTGCGGTGTCGGCGCGCCGCAGGGTCTGCTCGATGGACGGTTCGGCCCCGTCCCACTCCGCCACGCCCAGGCTCCCGGTGATCGGGACGGCCCGGCCCTCCACCGCGACCGGCGCGCCGGCGATGGCTGCGCGAACGCGCTCGGCGACGACGTGGGCGCCGGCGAGGTCGGTTTCCGGCAGCAGGATGGCGAACTCCTCGCCGCCGAACCGCGCGATCTGGTCGGAGGTGCGCAGCGCCTCCCGCGCGCGGCTCACGGCGACCCGCAGAACCTCGTCACCGGCGGCGTGGCCATAACCGTCGTTCACCGCCTTGAAATGGTCGAGGTCGAGCAGGAACACGCTGAGCCTGCGCCCATGGCGCCGCGCCCGGCCCAGCTCCGCCCCGGCGAGTTCCAGGAAATGCCGGCGGTTCCACACGGCGGTCAGCGGGTCGACGGTGGCCAGCCGTTCCAGCTTGGCGTTGGCATCCTCCAGGGCGCGGGTGCGCTCGGCCACGCGCGCCTCCAGCGTCTCGTTCGCTTCCCGCAGCCGTTCGTACAGGCTGACGTTGGCGAAGCTGATGGCGATCTTGGAGGCGAACACCTCGACCAAGCCACGGTCCACCTCGTCCAGCGGACGGTCGGTGTGGATCCAGGCGGCGACCTCGTTTCCGTCCGGCACGCGGATGAACAAGGTCGTCTCGTTCTGGCCGTAATGGCTCTGGCGGCTGCGGAAGGCGGTGGCGATCCGATCCGCAAGGTCCACGGGGATCCCGGCGCCGGCTTGTCCCGCCGCCTCGGCGTAGGAACCGACACCGGCCAGCACATAGATCGATCCATCCGGCAGGGCGCCGCTGCTCCAGGCGGCGTCGCCCGGCGTTTCGCCGCCTGTTCTGTCGTCATGAAGCGTTCCGCGCTGGGCGCAGAGGATGGCGTCGGGCTTCACGCGCAGGAAGGCCGAAAGCTGAGTCAGCACGCCGGCCGCGAACTGCCGCATGGAGCGCATTTCGAACAGCCGGTCGGTCGACTGGATGATCTGCTGCAACCCGCGGCGGTTGGTTTCCAGAGCGACGATGTCCGAATAGGCGCGCAACGCCGCGATCACCGACGTGAACAGCTTCTTGGCGGTCAGTTCGGTCTTCGACTTGTAATCGTTGATGTCGTAGGCGAGGACGACGTCCTCCTCCGGCGCCTGGCCGGGCTGGCCGGTGCGCAGGATGATGCGGATCGCCAGATTGCCGAGATCCTCGCGGATGAAGCGGACCAGCTTCAGGCCGGCGTCGTCCGTCTCCATCACCACGTCCAGCAGGATGATGGCGATGTTGTCCTCGGCCCGAAGCACCGCGGCCGCCTCCGCCGCCGACATGGCGCCCAGCAGCTCCAGCCGCCGGCCCTTGTAGCGCAGGTCGCCCAGCGCCAGCCGCGTGACGGCGTGCACCTCGACATCGTCGTCGACGACCAGGATGCGCCACGGCTCCGCCTCGGAGGCGGTCGGCTCCGGAGATGCATCCGGCAGCAGGTCGTCGTCGATGAACAGAAAGTCGGAGCCCATGCGCGCGTCTTGTCCGGCTTGGCCGGTCGGGATCAACACGTGATCGCGCCTGCCCTCGATCCATGCATGGATCTGTGGTTCATCCCTCAAGCATTTAGCCGTAACCGATGCAACATGACGCACGCAACGGGTTCGTTATCCTGATGGGGCGAATTCGGTCCTTCCTGGACCGCTTTCCGGACCGGTAGGCGCCGCTTGAACGATTCGGCCACTTGAACGATTTGATTGAGCGTGATCAACGCATCCGGGATTGACGGGCATCAAGATGGGCGTCTCGCGCCGGAACGACCTTCTGGGCCGGAATGACCTTCTGGGATTGTGACCATGGAACTGAATCGTCGCACGTTCGTAAAAGCCCTGACGGCCAGCCTGTCGGTCGGCGCCCTGGCGGTCGCCGCGCGCGGAGCGGTCGGCGCGGCGTCCGCCAAGGCCGCCGAGGTGAGCGTGTGGAAATCGGCGTCCTGCGGCTGCTGCGAAGGCTGGGTCCGCCACATGCGCGACGCCGGCTACATGGTCACGGTGCATGAACTGGACGAAGTCGATCCGGTGAAGGACCGGCTTGGTGTGCCCGCCTCGCTCCGCTCCTGCCACACCGCGGTCGTGGACGGCTACATCCTTGAAGGCCACGTCCCGGCCGACAGCGTCGCGCGCCTGCTGCAAGAGCGGCCGTCGGCCAAGGGCCTCGCCGTGCCGGGAATGCCCCAGGGGGCGCCGGGCATGGAGACGGGCGTCAAGGAGCCCTACGCGGTGGTCCTGTTCGGCGCGCCCACCGGCAGCTCAGTCTACGAACAGCGCTGAAGGGAACGGCCGAGTCAGAACGGCCGAGTCCGCGTCTTGCAAACGCGCCCCCTCCCATCATAATCGGCCCACCATAATTGGATGGGCCCCGACCGACGGACAAGGGCGGGATGCTTGGGGGGAGGGACTTGGTGGTCGAGCTGCTCAACACGCGCGAGGTCGCGGATTACCTGCGCCTGAAGCAGCGCAAGATTTACGATCTGGTGCAGCGGGGCGACATCCCCTGCACCCGCGTCGGCGGCAAATGGCTGTTCCCCAGGGATCAGATCGACCGCTGGCTGTCCGCTCGGGAAAGCGTCCATCGCGACGCCGCCGCCCCCCTGCGGACCGCCGCTCCCCCCGTGATCGCCGGCAGCCACGACCCGCTGCTGGAATGGTGTGTGGATGAGTCCCGCTGTGGCTTGGCGCTGATGGGCGGTGGCAGCCTCACCGGGGTGGAACGGCTGGCCGAAGGCGCGGCGGTCGCCTGCGGCCTGCACGTCCGCGACGCGGTGTCCGGCGTCTACAACATCCCTTTGGTCGAACGGCGGCTCGGCGACCGCGACGTCGTCGTGCTGGAATGGGCGCGGCGGGAGCAGGGGCTGGTGGTCGCCGCCGGGAACCCGATGGGCATCCAAGGCATCGCCGATCTCGCCCGGTCGGGCGCGCGCCTCGTACGGCGTCCGCCGGAAACCGGCGCGCAGACGCTCTTCGACCAGCTCGTCGCGGAGGCCGGGCTGCGCTGGCCCGACCTCGCCGCGTTGGAGCGGCCGGTGCGGGTGGAAACCGACGTCGGGCTTGCGGTGCTCAACGGCCAAGCTGACGCGGGGCTCGCCATCCGCTCCGTGGC
>NZ_JAOQNG010000001.1:285000-1655000 GCF_025961225.1 Azospirillum canadense
CATGCTGTAGAGGGGTTCCAGGAAACAGCCCCACCGTATAGACCGTACCCGAAACCGACACAGGTGGACTGGTAGAGCATACCCAGGCGCTTGAGAGAATGGTGTTGAAGGAACTCGGCAAATTGCCCTCGTAACTTCGGAAGAAGAGGGCCCCGTTCGTGCGCAAGCGCGGGCGGGGGGCACAGACCAGGGGGTAGCGACTGTTTACTAAAAACACAGGGCTCTGCGAAGCCACACAAGGCGACGTATAGGGTCTGACGCCTGCCCGGTGCCGGAAGGTTAAGAGGAGGGGTTCACGCTCCGAATTGAAGCCCCGGTAAACGGCGGCCGTAACTATAACGGTCCTAAGGTAGCGAAATTCCTTGTCGGGTAAGTTCCGACCTGCACGAATGGCGTAACGACTTCCCCGCTGTCTCCAACACCAACTCAGCGAAATTGAACTCTCCGTGAAGATGCGGAGTACCCGCGGTCAGACGGAAAGACCCCGTGCACCTTTACTACAGCTTTGCAGTGGTGCTAGGGATCTCATGTGTAGGATAGGTGGGAGGCTAGGAAGCCCGGGCGCCAGCTCGGGTGGAGCCATCCTTGAAATACCACCCTTGAGGTCTCTGGCATCTAACCGCAACCCGTGATCCGGGTTCGGGACCCTGCATGGCGGGTAGTTTGACTGGGGCGGTCGCCTCCCAAAGTGTAACGGAGGCGCGCGATGGTTGGCTCAGAGCGGTCGGAAATCGCTCGACGAGTGCAATGGCATAAGCCAGCCTGACTGCAAGACCGACAAGTCGAGCAGAGACGAAAGTCGGCCATAGTGATCCGGTGGTCCCACGTGGACGGGCCATCGCTCAACGGATAAAAGGTACGCCGGGGATAACAGGCTGATGACTCCCAAGAGTCCATATCGACGGAGTCGTTTGGCACCTCGATGTCGGCTCATCACATCCTGGGGCTGGAGCAGGTCCCAAGGGTTCGGCTGTTCGCCGATTAAAGTGGTACGTGAGCTGGGTTTAGAACGTCGTGAGACAGTTCGGTCCCTATCTGCCGTGGGTGTCGGAGTTTTGCGAGGATCTGTCCCTAGTACGAGAGGACCGGGATGGACATACCTCTGGTGGACCGGTTGTGACGCCAGTCGCATCGCCGGGTGGCTAAGTATGGACGGGATAACCGCTGAAAGCATCTAAGCGGGAAACCCACCTCTAAACCAGAACTCCCTTGAGAGCCGTGACAGACCATCACGTCGATAGGAGGCATGTGGACGGGCGGCAACGCCCGAAGCTGAGCCTTACTAATCGCTCGATCGGCTTGATCCCATCGCCGCCGCGCCACGCGCAGCGGCCAGCCCACACACAAAACACCCAACTCCGCCGCAAGAAGCAAACGTCCTCAACGATCAAACAAGCCCGTCCGGTTGGATGGCTCGCGTGTGCCTTGGTGACCTGGTGGTCATGGCGAGGCTCCCAACACCCGATCCCATTCCGAACTCGGCCGTGAAACGCCTCAGCGCCGATGGTACTGCGTCTCAAGACGTGGGAGAGTAGGTCGCCGCCAGGTCACCACGGCACACGCCAAGCCAACCCGCCCGGACAGGCCGACCAGTACACCGTCACTTGCACCCGTCCTCACAGCGTCCCGACCCACACCCGCGGGGTGGAGCAGCCCGGTAGCTCGTCAGGCTCATAACCTGAAGGTCGCAGGTTCAAATCCTGCCCCCGCAACCAAATCGTGACTGTCCGGCAAGGCCGGCCCTGGAAACAGGGCCGGCCTTTCGTGTTTCGGAGCACAGCCGCCAGGGCCTTCTATGATCGCCAGACCGGCGGTTCGGCGCCGATCGCCACTGGGCGACGATCGCGTCGCTGGTGGACACCTGCAAGTTCAACGGCGTTCGATCCGCGGGCGTGGTTCGCCGACGCGCTGACCAGGCTCGCCACTGGCCACCTGATCACCGACCTCGCTGAGTCTCTGCCCGGCAGGCGGAACCCGCCGTAGCCTGAGAACATCGCTTACACAGCAGTCAGGCTTGGGCGAACAGATCGTCGGTGCCCGGGGCTTCTGGCGTCTCGTCTGCGTTGGGATCGCCAAGCGCGGTTTCCCAGCCCAGCGCGGGCAGGGCGATGCTGCGGGTGTTGCCGAGGCCGCCGCGCGTCGCGATGAAGCCGCGCTGCTCCATGTAGGTCAGCAAGCGCCGCGCACGGCCACGCGAGCGGCTGCCGCAGGCGCGGGCGACGTCGGCGTCGGACGGGCAGGGCAGGTGGTCCAGCGCGGCGCGGGCCAGCAGCAGGAAGACGACCTGGATGTCCTCCGGCAGGGTGCCCGCCACCTGGGTCGCCTTCTCCCAGGCGGGGTTCTCCTCCGTGCCCTGGCCGGCCCCGGCGCGGGCGGCGGCGAGCTTGCGGCGGAAGGCCGGCAATTCCAACAATTCGCCCCGCACGTCGCGGCCGCGGCAGCGCACCAGGAAATCCTGGTAGAGCACGGCGATGGAGCGGTAGGGCGCCTCCGGATCAGCCAAGACCTCGCGCAGCACCTCCTCATAGGCGGCCTGTCGTTCGGCGGCCTGCTCCGGCGTTTCCGGCTCCTCGACGAGCGGTGCGATAGAGGGCTCGTCGGAGGCGGGGGGCTCCACGAAGGGGCGCGGGCGGGAGAGCTGGGCCAGCAGGTCGGCGCTCGCCGAGGTCGAGGGGCGGCGCATGGGCAGGCGCGGCGGCTCCGGCTCGCCGGGCTTGAAGATCAGCTCACGCGCGTCCTCCAGCGGGGTGTCGGGGAGCGGCATCAGCTTCGGGCTGCCGGCGCGGCCCTGCGTCTCCACCGCACCGATGCGCAGCGGCAGCGGGCGGCGCGACATGGCGGGGCCGAGCGCGATGAAGTGCCCGCGCTCCAGGTCGCGGAACATCTCCGCCGTCCGGCGCTCCATGCCCAGCAGGTCGGCCGCCCGCGCCATGTCGATGTCGAGGAAGGTGCGGCCCATCAGGAAGTTCGACGCCTCCGCCGCCACGTTCTTGGCGAGCTTGGCCAAGCGCTGGGTTGCGATCACGCCGGCCAGGCCGCGCTTGCGGCCGCGGCACATCAGGTTGGTCATGGCGCCGAGCGAGACCTTGCGCGCCTCGTCCGACACCTCGCCGGCGGCCGACGGGGCGAACAGCTGCGCCTCGTCCACCACCACAAGCATCGGGTACCAGTGGTCGCGGTCGGCGTCGAACAGCCCGCCGAGGAAGGCGGCCGCAAAGCGCATCTGCATCTCCGCGTCCAGCCCTTCCAGGTTCAGGACGACGGAGACGCGGTGCTGGCGCACGCGGGCGGCGACGCTCTGGAGTGCGGCCTCCGTGTGCTCGTCGGCGTCGACGACGATGTGGCCGAAGCGCTCGGCCAGAGTCACGAAGTCGCCCTCCGGGTCGATGATCGCCTGCTGGACCCAGCGGGCGCTCTGCTCGACCAAGCGGCGCAGCAAGTGCGACTTGCCGGAGCCGGAGTTGCCCTGGACCAGGAGGCGAGTCGCCAGCAACTCCTCAAGGTCGAGCATCGCGGGCGCTCCCGCCGCCCCCGCCGTCATGGTCGTCCCCATGTCGATGCCGACCTTCATGCCCCGCTGACCTCCGTTCCGGTGAAGCGCCCTCCTATACCGCAAACGGAGGGGGCGGAGCGAAGGGCATTTTGGATCCGTGAAAAAACCAAAGTAAAAAAGAGCGATGTCACGAAACCGAAAAGATCATTCGGTATAATTGAGCCGCATCGGCGTCCCAAGCCGCAGTCCGTGGTTGATGATCCCATGACCGTCATGTCTGTTCAGGAGAGAAGGGCGGCGCGCGCCATCCCGCCGGGATGCGCGCCGGGACCGGTGCTGCCGTCGGACTGGAGCCGGGTGCTGGACAGGCTGGACTACGCCTTCCAGCCCATCGTCCAGATGCGCTCCGGCCGATGCCACGGGATGGAGGCGCTGCTGCGCGGGGTGGACCGCACCCCCTTCGCCGACCCGCACGAGCTGCTGGACGCCGCCTGCGTCCAGGGCGTGCTGGCGGAGGTGGAGTGCGCGCTGCACGTCAAGGCGGTGGAGGCTTTTTGCGCGTTGGACGGCTGGCCGGCCGCGACGCTGTTCCTGAACATCGACTCGCGCGTCGTCGGTACTCCGGGCTCCCCCTGGCTCGGCCTGCCGGTCGACCGGCGGCTGAACGTCAGCCTGGAAATCTCCGAACGGCGGGAGCTGCGGCCGGACTCGACCATCGAGCAGGCCATTGAGCGCTACCGGCACGCCGGCGTCGGCGTGGCGCTGGACGACTTCGGGGTGGGCTATGCCGGGCTGCGGCTGCTGTACGAGTCGAAGCCCGACTATGTGAAGATCGACCGCTACTTCGTCGCCGGCATCGACCAGGACACGCGCAAGCGCGCCATCGCCACCGCGCTGGTCAGCTACGCCCACGCGCTCGGCATCCTGATCATCGCCGAGGGGGTGGAGACGGAGAAGGAATTCTACACCTGCCGCGACCTCGGCTGCGACTTCGCGCAGGGTTACCTGATCGCGCGGCCCGCCCTGGGCTTGCGCGCGATCCCGGAGCGCTACGACCTGATCGAGGACTTGAACCGCAAGGACCGCCGCAAGCCGAGCGACGCGCACCTGCGCCTGTCGGAGGTGATCGAGCGGCAGCCGCCGCTGCCCGTGACCTCGCCGAAGACGGAGCTTCTGGAGTATTTCCGCGGCAACAACAGCCCGACCATCGCCCCCATCGTGGACAACCAGAGCCGCCCGCTGGGCCTGATCCGGGAGCGGGATCTGAAGCGCTATGTCTATTCCCGCTTCGGCGGGGAGCTGCTGCGCAACAAGGGGCTGGGCGACACGTTGATGGAACTGGTGGTCAAGAGCCCGGTCTGCGACATCTCCACCCCGCTCGACCAGGTGATCGGGGCCTTCTCGGCGGAGGAGGCGACGGACGGGATCATCATCGTCGAGGGCGGGGAGTATGTGGGCTTCCTGTCCAGCGGCGCGCTGATCCGGTTGGTGCACGAGCGCAACCTCGCCATGGCGGCGGACCAGAACCCGCTGACCCGCCTGCCCGGCAATGCCGCGATCGTCCGCCACATCGAGCAGGCGCTGGAGGACCAGGGGCGGCGGCACATCCTGGCCTACCTGGACTTCGACAACTTCAAGCCCTTCAACGACACCTTCGGCTTTCGCCAGGGCGACCGGGCCATCCTGATGTTCGCCGAGCGGCTGAAGGCCTGGGCCTCCTGCAACGGCGGCTTCGCCGGCCACATCGGCGGCGACGACTTCTTCGTCGCGGTCAGCGGAACCGGGGAGGAGGAAGCGCTGGCGCATGTGGCGGAGCTGGTGGCCGTCTTCCGCTCCGACGCGGAGAGCCTGTACGACCCCGCGGCGCGGGAGGCCGGCAGCTTCCTGGCGAAGGACCGCTATGGGGCGATGCGGGAATTCCCGCTGCTGTCGGCCAGCGGCGTCGCGGTGGTGGTGGAACCGGGCGCCCAGCGGCTGACGCCGGACGCCATCAACGCGGCGATCGCTGAGAGCAAGGCGTTGGCGAAGGGGCGTGAGGACAAGGTGTTCGTGGTGCGGTTGGGGTAGGGGCTGTCGGGGTGGGGGTAAAACCCCGCTACCCCTTCACCTTGTGCAGCGGCTGCACGTCACCACTGTCCACCCTTGCCCGCCCAGCCTCCTCCTCCGTCAGCGGGTCGCATTCCACCATGGTGGCGAGCGAGCGGCGGGTCAGGCGCTGGTATTCCAGCGTGCCCTCGTGCTTCCAGGCGATCTCGTCGTCGCGCAATTCGCGGACGACCTTGGCGGGCAGCCCGGCGGCGAGCGTGCGCGGGGGGATGACCAGGCCGGCCTTCACGAAGGCCATGGCGGCGACGATGGCCTGCTCCCCGATCACCGCGCCGTCCATGATGACCACGTTCATGCCGACCAGCGCGCCGCGCTTCACCACGCCGCCGTGCAGGACGGCGCCGTGGCCGATGTGCCCGTCCACCTCCACCACCGCGTCGTGGCCGGGGAAGGCGTGGAGCGTGCAGTTGTCCTGCACGTTGCTGCCCTCCTCCAGCAGGATGCGGCCGAAGTCGCCGCGCAAGGACGCGCAGGGACCGACGTAGCAGCCGGGCCCGACCACCACGTCGCCGATCAGCACGGCCGAGGGGTGGACGAAGGCGGTCGGGTGGATGACGGGCACCACCCCGTCGATAGAATAGACTTTGGGGGCATAGACCTTGGGGCGGGGCAGCGTGGTCATCCTGTTCTCCGTCATGCCGCCACCGGGACGCGGGTCTGCACGACGCGGAAGCGGCCGGCCACGAAGGCGAGGTCGCAGAGTGCGGCGTTGCAGGCCGGGTTGGCGCCGGTACCGTGGAAGTCGCTGAAGGCCGCGGACTGGTTGACCAGGACGCCGCCGGTCAGGTTGACCGACAGGGCGACGCCGGCTTCCGTCAGCGTGTCCTGCACCTTGTCGATGACGGCCTCATTGGTGGAATAGAGCGCCGCGGTCAGCGCCCCCTTCTCGCGGACGAGGCGGGCTGCGCGGGCCAGGGCGTCGTCGGTGCCGTCCACCTTCACGATCATGGCGATGGGGCCGAACAGCTCCCGCCCGTAGGTGTCCTCGTCCTTGGCGTCCAGCACCAGGATCAGCGGCGTGTGGATGCGGGCGTCCGGGAACTTCGGGTGGGCGATGGAGCGGGAGTCCAGCGCCACGGTGCCGAGGCCCTGGGCGTCCTGAAGGCGCTTCAGCGTGGCGTCGGACTGGATGGCGCCCAGCACCTCCACCGCGCGCTCCGGGTCGGACAGGAACTTGTCGGTCGCGGTCGCGATGGTCTGGACGACCTGGTCGAAGTTCAGGTGCTCCCCGCCCGCCTGGATGCCGTCCTTCGGCACGAAGATCGCCTGCGGCGTCGTGCACATCTGGCCGGAATAGAGCGACAGGGCGAAGGCGAGGTTGCGCGCCATGCCCTTGGGGTCGTCGGTGGAATCGATGATGACCGTGTTGACACCGGCCTTCTCGGTGAAGACCTGGGCTTGGCGGGCGTTCTGCTCCAGCCAAGTGCCGAACTCGCTGGAACCGGTGAAGTCGATCAGCGCGACCTCCGGGCGGGTCGCCAACTCCTTGGTGATCGGCGCGTCGGGGCTGTCGGCGGCGAGTGTCACAAGATTGGGATCGAGCCCGGCCTCGGCCAGCACCTCCCGGCAGACCTCCACCGTGATGGCGAGCGGCAGGATGGCGGCGGGGTGCGGCTTCACCACGACGGCGTTGCCGGTGACGAGGCTGGCGAACAGGCCCGGGTAGCCGTTCCAGGTCGGGAAGGTGGCGCAGCCGATCATCACCGCGACGCCGCGCGGCACCACCTCGAACCGCTTGTCCATGACCAGCGGCGGGTTCTTGCCCTGCGGCTTCTCCCACCGGGCGCTGGGCACCTGGTCGGTCATGGCTTTCCAGCCGTAGGCGACGGCCTCCAGCCCGCGGTCCTGGGCGTGCGGGCCGCCGGCCTGGAAGGCCATCATGAAGGCTTGGCCCGTCGTGTGCTGAACGGCGTTGGCGATTTCGAAGCTGCGCTTGTTCAGGCGCGTCAGGATTTCCAGGCACACGCCGGCCCGCCCGTCCGGCCCGGCCTTGCGCCAGCCGGGCATGGCGGCTTTTGCCGCAGCGATCAGCGCGTCCAGGTCCGGCTTCGGGTAGGTGACGCCGAGATCAAAGCCGAAGGGCGAGCGCTCCGCCCCGACGAATCCCTTTCCCGAGGGCTGGTCGAGCGGGAACAGCTTGTTTAGCCGCGCCTTGAAGGCGGTCTCCCCGTCGGCCGCCGCCGTCTCGCCATAGGCGCGCGGGCTCGGCATCTCGGCGAAGGGCGACCAGTAGCCGCGCGCGCGCGACGCGGCGACGGCCTGGTCCAGGGTCGCGCGGTGGCGCCCGTACAGCTCATGCGGGGACAGGGGGTTCGCGGTCATGGCGGGCGTCTCCTTCCTCGTTTTGCGGCTGTTCGTTTTCGTTGCGATCGGGCCTGCGCCAGCCGACGATCGGGATCTCAGCCATCCCCGAACCTTACATCAGCGTTCCGACGTCGTGATACCGGATTTCGGAGTATGGCTCTTGATCTGTATCCCTTTCCCGCCACACGGTTTCGGTCCAGGCGGGGCGGCACCCAGCCTGGGCTTGCCTGTTTTACCGCTTGCCTCACCAACAATTCCGGTGAGATATTTCAGGAAATGGCGAACAGCCACAAAAACTGTATCACATTGATGCGACAAGAAGACCCGCAGGAAGGGACAGGCGACCGATATGGAAACGACCCGTTGCGCGGCGGACATCCGCTGATGAGTTACGCCAACATCCTGTTCGAGATGGCCGACGGCGTCGCCACGCTGACGCTCAACCGGCCCGACAAGCTCAACAGCTTCACCGGTGAGATGCACGCGGAGGTGCGCGACGCGCTGGCCCGCGTCAAGGGCGACCCGACGGTGCGCTGCCTGCTGCTGACCGGAGCCGGGCGCGGCTTCTGCGCCGGGCAGGATCTGTCCGACCGTGCCATGGAGCCGGGGGACGAGCCGCCGGACATCGGCGCCGCGCTGGAGACGAACTACAACCCGCTGGTCCGCACGCTGCGCGGGCTGGAGATGCCGGTGATCGCCGCGGTGAACGGCGTCGCCGCCGGGGCAGGGGCGAACATCGCGCTCGGCTGTGACCTCGTGCTGGCCGCGAAGTCGGCGAGCTTCATCCAGGCCTTCTGCCGGCTGGGGCTGATCCCCGACGCGGGCGGCACTTGGCTGCTGCCGCACCGGGTGGGCACGCAGCGCGCCATGGCGCTGGCCATGCTGGGCGAGAAGCTGTCCGCCGAGGAGGCGGAGCGCATCGGCCTGATCTACCGCGCGGTTGACGACGCGGAGCTGATGCCGACCGCGACGGCGCTCGCCCGGCAACTCGCCACCGCGCCGACCCGTGGGCTGGCGCTGACCAAGCGGGCCATCTACGCCGCGGCGACCAACACGATGGACGAGCAGCTGGACCTGGAGCGCGACCTCCAGCGCGAAGCGGGCCGCACGGCGGATTATCGCGAGGGCGTCACCGCCTTCCTGGAGAAGCGGGCGCCGACGTTCGAGGGCAAGTGATGCCTCCCCTCGACAGGGGGGACATCATAGCGGTCGTCGGCTGCGGCGCCATGGGGGCCGGCATCGCCCAGGTCGCGGCGGCCGCCGGGCACCGCGTCCTGATGGCCGACGCGCGCCCCGGCGCCGCCACCAAGGCGGCACAGGGCATTGGCGACGCGCTGACCAAGTTGGTCGAACGCGGCAAGATGGCGGAGGCGGAGCGCGCCGACCTCCTCGGCCGTCTCCAGCCGGTCGACGGACTGGCCGACCTCGCCACCGCCGGGCTGGTGGTGGAGGCCATCGTCGAGGAACTGGAGGCCAAGCGCGCCCTGTTCCGGGAGCTGGAGGGCATCGTGGCGCCGGACGCGATCCTCGCCACCAACACCTCCTCCCTATCCATCACCGCCATCGCCGCGCCGCTGACGCGGCCGGAGCGCGTCGCCGGGCTGCATTTCTTCAACCCCGCGCCGCTGATGGCGCTGGTGGAGGTGGTCCGCGGGCTGGCGACCGACCGCGCCGTAGCCGACACGCTGTCCGCCACCGCCGCGGCCTGGGGCAAGTGCCCGGTGCACGCCCGCTCCACCCCCGGCTTCATCGTCAACCGCGTCGCCCGGCCCTTCTACGCCGAGGGGCTGCGGGCGCTTCAGGAACAAGCGGCCGACCCGGCGACGCTCGACGCCGTGATGCGCGAGTGCGGCGGCTTCCGCATGGGGTCGTTCGAGTTGATGGACTTGATCGGCCACGACGTGAACTTCGCGGTGACCCGGTCGGTCCACGCCGCTTTCTTCGGCGACCCGCGCTACCAGCCGTCCCTGATCCAGCAGGAGTTGGTAGAGGCCGGGCGGCTGGGCCGCAAGACCGGCCGGGGCTTCTACGACCACGGCCCCGGCGCTTTGAAGCCGGCGGCGACCGACCTGCCGGACGCGCCGCGCCCGTCCCGCGTGTCGGTGGAAGGCTCCCTCGGCCCGGCGCAGGGGCTGACGCAGGCGATCCGCGATGCTGGCATCGCAGTGGAGGAACGGGACGGGGCAGGGGCGCTGCTCATCGACGGGGTGACCCTGGCCCTGACCGACGGGCGCAGCGCCACCCGGCGTGCGGCGGAGAGCGGGTGCCGGGACCTCGTTCTGTTCGACCTCGCCCACGACTACGCGACGGCGACGCGCATTGCCGTCACCGCGGCCGATGGGGCCTCGGATAGGGCCATCGCCGCCGCGACCGGGCTGTTCCAGGCGCTGGGTAAGCGCGTGTCGCGGCTGGACGACTTGCCGGGGCTGCTGGTCATGCGCACCGTCGCCATGCTGGCGAACGAGGCCGCGGACGCCGTGCTGCACGGGGTGGCGAGCGCCGCCGACATCGACACGGCGATGACCAAGGGGGTGAACTACCCCACTGGGCCGCTCGCCTGGGCGGAGGCGATCGGGCTCGACCGCGTGCTCGCGGTGCTCGACGCGCTGGCCGCCACCTACGGCGAGGACCGCTACAGGGCCTCGTCGCTGCTGCGCCGGAAAGTATGGGGAGGAACCACCTTCCATGACCGAACCAGATGACGCGCAGCGGATCGCCGAGGCAGTCGGCCGGGCGATGCTTGAACGCGATCACTGCGCCATCGCCCACGGCATCGCGCTGGTGGAGATCGCGCCGGGCTACGCCCGCATGACCATGACCGTGCGCCGGGACATGGTGAACGGCCACGACATCGGACACGGCGGCATGACCTTCACGCTGGCCGACACTGCCTTCGCCTACGCCTGCAACGCCCGCAACGAGGTCACGGTGGCGGCCGCCGGTTCCATCGTCTTCCCGGCCCCGGCAAGGCTGGGTGATGTGCTGACCGCGGAATGCCGCGAGGTGCACCGGCAAGGCCGCTCCGGCGTCTACGACACGATCGTCACCAACCAGGACGGCGTGGTGGTCGGGATCTTCCGCGGGCAGTCCTCGCGCATCCAGGGCGAGGTCGTGGCGCTGTAGCGTCGTCTATCCACGCTGGAGCCGCGCCGGTCCCACGCCTACATACTTGCAAGGGAAATCATCGGAAGGGCCAACAAAAGCAACGAGCCGGCCCCGCACCCCAAAAAGGGAGGAGACGCCATGTTGATGATGAAAAAGCCCCCCGCGCACGAACTCGACCATTACGAGACGGCGAGCCGGGACGAGATCACCGCGATGCAGGTCTCCCGGCTGCGCTGGACGCTGCGGCACGCGTACGACAACGTCGCCCATTTCCGCGACAAGTGCCAGGCGAAGGGCGTCGACCCGGACGACTTGAAGGAGCTGAAGGACCTCGCGCTGTTCCCCTTCTCGGTGAAGGACGACCTGCGCCAGACCTACCCCTTCGGCCTGTTCGCCGTGCCGATGACGGAGCTGGTGCGCCTGCACGCCTCCAGCGGCACGACCGGCAAGGCGACGGTCGTCGGCTACACCCAGGCCGACATCCAGAATTGGGCCGACCTCGTCGCGCGTTCCATCCGCGCGGCCGGCGGGCGGCGCGGCGACCGGGTGCACGTGTCCTACGGCTACGGCCTGTTCACCGGCGGCCTCGGCGCCCATTACGGGGCGGAGCGGCTGGGCTGCACCGTCATCCCCATGGGCGGCGGCCAGACGGAGCGGCAGGTGCAGCTGATCCGCGACTTCGAGCCGTCGATCATCATGGTCACCCCATCCTACATGCTGAACATCGCGGAGGAGATGGTGCGCCAGGGGCTGGACCCCCGGCAGACGGCGCTGCGCACCGGCATCTTCGGCGCCGAGCCCTGGACCAACGCCATGCGCGCGGAGATCGAGCAGACCTTCGGCATCGACGCCGTGGACATCTACGGCCTGTCGGAGATCATGGGCCCCGGCGTGGCATCGGAATGCGTGGAGACCAAGGACGGCCCGGTCATCTGGGAGGACCATTTCTACCCGGAGATCATCAACCCGGAGACGGGCGAGGTCCTGCCGGACGGCGAATACGGGGAACTGGTCTTCACCACCCTGACCAAGGAAGGCCTGCCGATGATCCGCTACCGCACGCGCGACCTGACGCGGCTGCTGCCGCCGACGGCGCGCTCCATGCGGCGCATCGACAAGATCACCGGCCGGTCCGACGACATGCTCATCATCCGCGGCGTGAACGTCTTCCCGACCCAGATCGAGGAGCTGATCTGCGGGGATACGATGTTCGCCCCGCATTACGAACTGGTCGTGTCCCGTGGTGGCCATTTGGGCGGCCACCTGGACGACCTGACCGTTCGCGTCGAGGCGGCCCAGGCCCACGCGGGCGAGGACCGCGCGCCCTTCGCCCGGCACCTCCAGCACCGCATCAAGTCGCTGATCGGCATCTCCACGGCGGTGGAGGTGGTGGACCCCGGCACCCTCGAACGCTCCCAGGGCAAGGCCAAGCGCGTGCGCGACCTGCGCCCGAAGGGGTGACCCGGCGCCCCGCCTGACCTACGATGTCCCCGGCAACGGTCGGCACGGTTGGCACGAGGGGCGTCATGACGGAGCGGGTGGTCCATCTGCGGGGCGGCGGGATCAGCGTGGCGCTTGGGGTCGGCGACGTCGTACGCCTGCTCTACTGGGGGCCGGCGCTGCCCGACGGCGTGGACGAGGCCGGGCTGCGCGGGGCGCTGCCGCCCTCCGGGCTCGACGCGCCGATGGTGCCGCCGCTGCTGCCGGTGTCCGGCTGGGGCTTCTGGGGCCAGCCGGCGCTGTCCGGCCGGCACGCGACGGGGGGCTGGGCGCCCCGGCTGCGGGTGGCCTCTGTTGACGCAAGCACCACCCGTGCCCGCATCGACCATGTGGCGGAGGACGGCTCCCTCGCCGTCGCGCTGACGCTGGACCTCGACACGGAAACCGGGGTACTGCGGGCCGACGCCGAGGTGGTCAATCGCGCCGCTGAGCCCTACCGGCTGGACTGGTGCGCCGCCCTCTGCCTGCCCCTGCCGGCGTGGCTGGAGGAAGCGCTGGTCTCCGAAGGCACCTACATCCGCGAGTTCCAGGAGCGGCGCGTCGCGCTGGGCATGGGCGTGCTGCTGCGGGAGAATCGGCGCGGCCGCACCAGCCACGACGCCTTCCCCGGCCTCGTCCTGGGGGAGCGCGGGTTCGGTGCGGCGCAGGGAACGATCTGCGGCTTCCACCTGGGCTGGAGCGGCAACCACCGCCTGTCCGTGGAGACGCGGCCGGACGGCACGCGCATCGTCCAGCTCGGCGAGCTGCTGCATCCGGGCGAGGTGGTCCTGGCGCCGGGCGAGGCCTACCGCACCCCGCCGGCCTACGCCGCGCTGGCGGAGGATGGCTTGAACGGGCTGATGGCCCGCACCCACGCCCATGTCCGCCGCCGTATCCTGCCGCGCCAGCCAATGCCGCCCCGGCCGGTGCACCTGAACATCTGGGAAGCCATCTATTTCGGGCACGAGCGCGGCGCTCTCCTCGACCTCATCGACCGGGCGGCGCGGGTGGGGGTGGAGCGCTTCGTCATCGACGACGGCTGGTTCCACGGCCGGGTAAACGAGCGCGCCGGGCTCGGCGATTGGTGGCCGGACGCCGGCAAGTACCCGGACGGCCTCGCCCCCATCGCCGATGCCGTGCGCACCCGCGGCATGGATTTCGGCCTGTGGGTGGAGCCGGAGAACGTCAACCCCGACAGCGACCTGTTCCGCGCCCATCCCGACTGGATCCTGGAACTGCCGCAGGCCGCCGACCCGGCGCGTCCGCCGGCGCCCTGGCGGCAGTATGTCCTCGACCTCGGGCGGGCGGAGGTGGCGGACTACCTGTTCGAGAAGATCGACGCGCTGCTGCGGCCGGGCGCCATCGCCTACCTGAAATGGGACATGAACCGCGACATCGCCCCGGCGGCGGTGGGCGGGGAACCCGCCTGGGGCCGGCACGTCCGGGCGCTCTACGCGCTGATCGACCGGCTGCGCACCGCGCATCCCGACGTGGAGATCGAGACCTGCGCGTCCGGCGGCGGCCGGGCCGACTGGGGCATCCTGGAGCGGACAGAGCGCGTCTGGGCCAGCGACAGCAACGACGCGCACGACCGGTTGGCGATCCAACGCGGCTTCGGCCTGTTCTTCCCGCCGGAGGTCATGGGCGCCCATGTCGGGCGGGAGCGCTGCACCGTCACCGGCCGCCGCAACGACCTGGGCTTCCGCGCCGCGGTGGCCCTGTTCGGGCACATGGGCGTGGAGTGGGACATCCGCGCCCTGGACGACTCGGAGTTGGCCGACCTCGCCGCCTGGATCGCGCTGCACAAGCGCCACCGCGCCCTGCTGCATGGTGGGCGGTCGGTGCGGCTGGACCTGGACGGGGTGGAGTCCACCGGGCACGGCGTGGTGTCAGAGGATCGCCGGAACGCGCTTTTCCTCGTCGCGCGGCTGGTCACCAAGCCGGTGCCGATCGTGACGCGTCTGCCGGGCCTCGACCCGGAAGGGACCTACGTGCTTCGCGTGCCGGAGCCCGTGCCGGAGGGCGCGCTGCCCTGGGGCCGGGAAAGCCCGCCGCTCGGCGGGCGGATGCTGGGGTTTGCCGGCGTGCGCGTCGCGCTCGGCCGCCCGGACACGGCGGTGGTTTTCGAGGTGGAGCGGGTGGGGTAGGGGTGGTGGACAGTGGTCGCACTGGGCCCCCACCCTAACCCTCCCCCACCTTCGGCGAGGGAGGGGACTGCCGCCGCTCAACCCTTAAAGCCCTCCCCCGCGAAGTGGGGGAGGGTTGGGTGGGGGCTCAACGCGACAACTTGCAAGGCCTCCTCACCCCGCCTGCACGCTGTTGTCCTTGCGCCGCGACAGCTGCAACTGCCCCTCCAGGCATTTCACGTAGGTGGTCTTGCCCATCTTCAGGTTGTCGCAGACGGTGACCAGCGCCCGCGGGATCGCCGCGAACTCCTTGGAGCCGCGCGACTGCGTGTTGTAGGCGGCGAGGTGCTGGCGCAAGGCCTCCTTCGACACCGGCTTTCCGTCGTTCCCGATCATGATGCTCCCCGCGCGTGGTGTTCGCGCCCGACGCTACGCGCAAGGGGCTGGGTACTCAACCGTCCTTCCGTTCCTCGGGGGCGTGCTTTGGCGTCCCGCCGTCGCCGGTCCAGTCGTCGGTGATGTATTTCTGCGCGTCGCTGATCTTCTCCACCTCGTCGCGGCTCGGCGGCTTGGGAACGTGCGCTTGGCCGTTTTCGTGGTCCTGGTCCATGACAATCCTCCGTTGCTCCACGAGTGATCTGGACGGACGGATGGCCCCGGCAAGCCCCGTATGACCCACCGCCGCTTGACAGACCGTCCCGTGCCGCCGGATCATCGCTGCGGTTAATGCCAAGGATTCCAAAGAGAATTCGATCCGTCTGGGCTCTCGCAGGGAGTATGGAGACCATGAATCCGTTTGCTCGCCGCCTCGTCGGCGCGGCCATC
The DNA here is from genome assembly GCF_025961225.1 of Azospirillum canadense. Classification (GTDB taxonomy): domain Bacteria; phylum Pseudomonadota; class Alphaproteobacteria; order Azospirillales; family Azospirillaceae; genus Azospirillum; species Azospirillum canadense. The sequence goes on from NZ_JAOQNG010000001.1 coordinate 300,439, forward strand.
ATTGCCCTTGGTGCTGCAGCCGTTGCCGGCGCCGGCCCGGTCCTGGCGGACACGCCGAAGGACACCTTCGTGATGGCTTGGCAGTTCGACGACATCGTGACGCTCGACCCCGGCGAAATCTTCGAGCTGTCGGGCGCCGAATACGGCTCGCAGGTGTACGACCGGCTGGTCACCTACGACGTCAACGACGTCAGCAAGATCAACGGCCATGTGGCCGAAAGCTGGACCGTCTCCGACGACGGCAAGACCTTCACCTTCAAGATCCGCGACGGCATCAAGTTCCATTCCGGCAACCCGCTGACGGCCGAGGACGTGGCCTACTCGTTCCAGCGCGCCGTCAAGATGAACAAGGGCCCGGCCTTCATCCTGACCCAGTTCGGCCTGACGCCGGAGAACGTCGACCAGAAGGTGCGCGCCACCGATCCGCGCACCCTGGTGTTCGAGACCGACAAGGCCTACGCGCCGACCTTCGTGCTCTATTGCATGACCGCCGACGTCACCTCCGTCGTCGACGCCAAGCTGGTCAAGAGCAAGGAGGTCAACGGCGACTTCGGCAACGCCTGGCTGAAGACCAACTCCGCCGGCTCCGGTCCCTTCGTCCTGAAGCAGTGGAAGGCGAGCGAGTTGCTGTCCTTCGACGCCAATCCTCATTACTGGGGCGGCGCGCCCACGGTGAAGCGCGTCCTGGTCCGCCACATCGCGGAGCCGGCGACCCAGCGCCTGCTGTTGGAGAAGGGCGACGTCGACGTGGCCCGCAACCTGAAGCCGGAGCAGTTCGAACCGCTGCGCGGCAACGACAAGATCCGCATCGTCCAGTCGCCCAAGGGCACGCTCTACTACTTCGGCCTGAACCAGAAGAACGAGATCCTGGCCAAGCCCGAGGTGCGCAAGGCCATGAAGTACCTCGTCGACTACGACGGCATGGCCAAGACCATCATGAACGGTTTGGGCACCGTCCATCAGGCCTTCCTGCCCAAGGGCTTCCTGGGGGCGGTCAACGACAACCCCTACAAGTACGACCCGGCCAAGGCGAAGGAGCTGCTGAAACAGGCGGGCTATCCCGACGGTTTCAGCATCACCATGGACGTGCGCAACACCTCGCCCAGCATGGACATGGCCCAGGCCATCCAGGGCAGCGCCGCGGCGGGCGGTGTGAAGATCAACCTGCTGCCGGCCGACGGCAAGCAGGTCGTCACCAAGTACCGCGCCCGCAACCACGACATGCTGCTGTACCAGTGGGGTGCCGACTACCAGGACCCGCACACCAACGCCGACACCTTCGCGGCCAACCCGGACAACGCCGACAACGCCAAGGCCAAGCCGCTGACCTGGCGCAACGCCTGGGACATCCCGGACCTGACCAAGAAGACCGAGGCCGCCGTGCAGGAGCGCGACACCGCCAAGCGCGCCGCCATGTACGAGGAGCTTCAGCGCACGGTGCTGGACGAATCGCCCTTCGTGATCATGTTCCAGCAGACCGAGGTGATCGCGGAGCGCAGCAACGTCAGCGGCCTCGTCTGGGGCCCGAGCTTCGACGCGAACTACTACTGGAAGGTCAGCAAAAAGTAGGCGGGCGTTCTTCTTCCCCTCTCCCGCACTTAAAGACCCTCTCCCCGGAGGGGAGAGGGTCTTTCGCTTTTGCATCAGGGTGAAGCTTGGCCGCGATTTTGAAACGTCCGGGGGTGCCGGGACGGCGCCATGTGGTGCGGGGGGCGAGTCTGCTCGCCTCCGTCGCGCTGACCTTTCTCGGGCTGCTGCTCGTCACCTTCCTGATCGGGCGGGTGGTGCCCATCGACCCGGTGATCGCCGTGGTCGGCGACCGCGTGTCCGCCGACACCTACGCCCGCGTCCGGCAGGAGCTGGGGCTGGACCTGCCGCTGTGGCAGCAGTTCCTGCGCTACGTCGGCGACGTGCTGCGCGGCGACTTCGGCACCTCGGTCCTGACCTCCCGCCCGGTGCTGGAGGATGTGCTGCGCGTCTTCCCGGCGACGCTGGAGCTGGCGACCGCCGCCGTGGTCATCGGCGTGGTGCTGGGCGTGCCGGCCGGCGTGATGGCCGCGGTGAAGCGCGGGCGCTGGCAGGACCAGCTGATCCGCGTGGTCGGGCTGATCGGCTATTCGGTGCCGGTCTTCTGGCTGGGGCTGATGGTCCTGCTGGTCTTCTACGCCCGGCTGGAGATCGCGCCGGGGCCGGGGCGGATCGACGTCTTCTACGAGGGCGTGGTCGACCCGGTCACCGGCATCATCACCGTGGATGCCCTGCTGGCCGGCGAGACCGACGTGTTCTGGAACGCGCTGTACCACCTGATGCTGCCGGCGTCGGTGCTCGGCCTGTTCAGCGTCGCCTACATCGCGCGCATGACGCGCAGCTTCATGCTGGACCAGCTGCGCCAGGAATACATCACCACCGCCCGCGTGAAGGGTCTGTCGGAGACGCGGGTGGTCTGGCGCCACGCGCTGGGCAACATCGCGATTCCGCTGACCACGGTGGTGGCGCTGTCCTACGCCGGCCTGCTGGAGGGATCGGTGCTGACCGAGACGGTCTTCGCTTGGCCGGGGCTGGGGCTCTACATCACCAACTCGCTGCTCAGCGCCGACATGAACGCGGTGCTGGGGGGCACGCTGGTGGTGGGCGCCGTCTTCATCGGCCTGAACCTGCTGTCCGACCTGCTGTACCGCCTTTTGGATCCGAGGGCCCGATGAGCGTCCAGACGCAAAACTCCGCGGCCCGCACGGGCGGGCTCCGCGCCTGGCTGACGACGGAGACGCCGCAGTCCCGCACCCAGGCGAAGCTGGGGCGGATCTACCTCGGCTGGCTGACCTTCACGCGCAACACGCTGGCGGTGGTCGGGCTGGGCATCATGCTGCTGCTGGTGGCAATGGCGGTGCTGGCGCCGCTGCTCACCCCCTACGACCCGCTCGCGCAGGATCTCGGGCAGCGGCTGCTGCCGCCGAGCGGCGCGCACTGGCTGGGCACCGACGCCTTCGGGCGGGACATCCTGTCGCGCATCCTCTACGGGTCGCGCCTGACGCTGATGATCGTGCTGCTGGTCGCGGTGACGGCGCCGGTGGCCGGGCTGCTGATCGGCACCGTCGCCGGCTATCTCGGCGGCTGGGTCGACACGGTGCTGATGCGCGTCACCGACATCTTCCTGGCCTTTCCGAAGCTGATCCTGGCGCTGGCCTTCGTCTCGGCGCTGGGGCCGGGGATCGAGAACGCGATCATCGCCATCGCCATCACCTCCTGGCCGCCCTACACCCGCATCGCGCGGGCCGAAACGATCACCATCCGCAAGAGCGACTTCATCAGCGCCGTGCGGCTGCAGGGGGCGTCGAAGGCGCGGATCATCCTGGGCCATGTGGTGCCGCTGTGCTCCTCCTCGCTGATCGTGCGGGTGACGCTGGACATGGCGGGCATCATCCTGACGGCGGCGGGGCTGGGCTTCCTCGGCCTCGGCGCGCAGCCGCCGGCGCCGGAATGGGGCGCCATGATCGCCACCGGCCGCCAGTATGTGCTGGAGCAGTGGTGGGTCGCCACCATGCCCGGCATCGCCATCTTCGTGGTCAGCCTGGGCTTCAACCTGCTGGGCGACGGCCTGCGCGACGTTCTGGATCCCAAGGGATGACAAGCGAGAACCCCCTCCTGGAGGTCGAGAACCTCCGCATTTCGTTCCCGACCCGCACGGGCGTGACGCAGGCGGTGCGCGGCGTTTCCTTCACCGTGGGGCGGGAAAAGCTGGGCATCGTCGGCGAGTCGGGCTCTGGCAAGTCGATGACCGGGCGGGCCATCCTGCGGCTGGTCCCGTCGCCCGGCATTGTCACCGCCGACAAGCTCGCCTTCCAGGGTGAGGACCTGCTGACCGCGCCGGAGAAGCGGCTGCGCGACATCCGCGGCCGGCGCATCTCCATGGTCATGCAGGACCCGAAATTCTCGCTCAACCCGGTGATGACCATCGGCGCCCAGATCGCCGAGGCCTACCGCGTGCATTCGAAGGCCGGCAAGGCGGAGGCGAAGCAGCGCACGCTGGAGATGCTGGAAGCCGTGCGCATCCGCAACCCGGAGCGCGTCTACGGCCTCTACCCGCACGAGGTGTCGGGCGGCATGGGCCAGCGCATCATGATCGCCATGATGCTGATCCCCAACCCCGACCTGCTGATCGCCGACGAGCCGACCTCCGCGCTCGACGTGACGGTGCAGATGCAGGTGCTGGCGATCATGGACGAGCTGTGTTCAAAGCGCGGCATGGGCATGATCTTCGTCAGCCACGACCTGAACCTCGTGGCGTCCTTCTGCGACCGCATCCTGATTATGTACGCCGGCCGCGTGGTGGAGACCTGCCGCGCGTCGGAACTCCACGCGGCCAAGCACCCCTACACCCGCGGCCTGCTCGACAGCCTGCCGCGCCTGGACGACACGCGGGCGGAGCTGCCGGTGCTCGCCCGCGATCCCGCCTGGTTGGAGGGCTGACCATGATCACCGTACATGATCTCCGCGTCACCTTCGGCCACGGCGCCGACGCCGTGGCGGCCGTGCAGGGCGTCACCTTCGACGTGAAGCCGGGCGAGAGCTTCGGCCTCGTCGGCGAGTCCGGGTCGGGCAAGTCCACCGTGCTGCGCGCCGTGGTCGGGCTGAACCACGACTGGACCGGCACCATCGCCGTGGACGGCAAGCCGCAGACGCCGCACCGCGACAAGGCCTTCTTCAAGTCCTGCCAAATGGTCTTCCAGGACCCCTACGGCTCGCTCCACCCGCGGCACACCATCGACCGCATCCTGGCGGAGCCGATCGCCATCCACCGGCTGGGCAACGCCGACGCGCGGATCGACCGGGTGCTGCGCGACGTGGGCCTGGGGCCGCAGTTCCGCTTCCGCTACCCGCACCAGCTCTCCGGCGGGCAGCGCCAGCGCGTGGCCATCGCCCGCGCCCTGGTGCTGGAGCCGCGCGTTCTGCTGCTGGACGAGCCGACCTCCGCGCTCGACGTGTCGGTGCAGGCGGAGATCCTGAACCTGCTGAAGCGCCTGCGGGCGGAGCACGCGCTCACCTACGTGCTGGTCAGCCACAACCTGGCGGTCGTCGCCGGCATGTGCGACCGGCTGGCCGTCATGAACCGCGGCCGCATCGTGGAGGAGATGGACGCGGCCAGCCTTCGCCGCGGCGAGGCGCGGGAAGGCTACACGCAGCAACTCCTGCGCGCCAGCCAGGGCTACGACCGGGCGGCCGCCGACAGCTTCAAGGATTTCGCGTGAGACGTTACGGGGTGTTCTTCGGATCCGGGGTGACGGCCAGCTGATCGGCCTGGGCCTGCAGCTTGATCAGCAGGCGGTCGAGCTGCACCGATTCCTCCTCCGTCAAGGCGCTGGTCAGCTGCGCCTCGTAGGCGAGCGCCAGGGGCACGATCTCCGCGTAGATCGCCAGCGCCTTGGGCGTCAGGGTCAGCAGGGCCTTGCGGCGGTCGGTGTCGCCCGATTCGCGCAGGATCAGCGCCGAGTCGAGCATGCGGCTGATGGCGCGGCTGACCTGCACCTTGTCCATGGCCGTACGCTGCGCGATCTCCCCCGCGCTCAGCGTTTCCCCGCCGCCCAGCACGGCGATGATGCGCCATTCCGGGATCGTGATGCCGAATCGCTTGTCGTAGAGCTTTGCCACCGTGTGGCTGACCACGTTGGACAGGACCGAGACGCGGTAGGGCAGGAAGCGGGTCAGGTGAAGCTTCGCGGCCCCGGTGGTGGAGGGTTCAGTGTCGCTGGGCTTGCGCCGGGGGGAAGCCATGGGTCGTCGGGCCTACGGTTGGAGAGGTTGCGGAAGGTTGCCGTCGGAGTTTGTTGGGCACCATCCTGCGCCGCGTTTTTCTGCTTGCAACAGTTTCAGATGAAACTAGCTTCAATGGGAACAGGAACAAGGGGAGGAGAGACCCGGCATGAAGCTGGCAACCCTGAAGGAAGGCGGCCGTGACGGCACGCTCGTCGTGGTGTCGACCGATCTCGCGCGCTGCCGCGCCGTGCCCGAAATCGCCATCACCCTGCAGGCGGCGCTCGACGATTGGGCGGCGGTGGCGCCGACGCTGGAGCAGGCTTACCGCGCCCTGAACGCCGATCCGGCGGCGGGCGAGCCCTTCGACCCGGCCCGGGCGGCCTCGCCGCTGCCGCGCGCCTACCAGTGGGCGGATGGGTCGGCCTACGTCAACCATGTGGAACTGGTGCGCAACGCGCGCGGGGCGGAGATGCCGCCCAGCTTCTGGACCGACCCGCTGATGTACCAGGGCGGCTCCGACAGCTTCCTCGGGCCCCGCGACCCGATCCCCGTGGCCGACGAGGCCTACGGCATCGACTTCGAGTCGGAGATCGCGGTGGTCACCGGCGACGTGCCCATGGGCGTGTCGGCGGAACAGGCCGGCGGGCACATCCGGCTGCTGATGCTGGTCAACGACGTGTCCTTGCGCAACCTGATCCCGGCGGAGCTGGCCAAGGGCTTCGGCTTCTTCCAAAGCAAGCCGGCCTCCAGCTTCTCCCCCGTGGCGGTGACGCCGGACGAGCTGGACACGGCCTGGGACGGGCGCAAGTTGCACCGGCCGCTGGTCACGCACCTGAACGGGGACCTGTTCGGCCGACCCGACGCCGGCGTGGACATGACCTTCGACTTCCCGACGCTGGTGGCGCACGCGGCGAAGACGCGGGCCCTCGTGGCCGGGTCCATCATCGGGTCGGGCACCGTGTCGAACAAGCTGGATGGCGGGCCGGGCAAGCCGGTGGGGCAGGGCGGCGCCGGCTATTCCTGCATCGCGGAGATCCGCACCATCGAGACGATCCAGCAGGGCAAGCCGCAGACGCCCTTCCTGCGCTTCGGCGACCGTGTGCGGATCGAGCTGTTCGACGCCGCAGGCGCGTCCGTCTTCGGCGCCATCGAGCAGGAGGTGGTGCGCTACAGCCGGACGTCCGCCTGACCCACGGCGTCGCGGAGGCTGTCCCCATCACCCGCGCCGTCCGTCAGCCCGCCGAAGCGCGCGTCGAAGGACGGCTGCGCTTCCGGCAGGGGGCCGTTGGCGGTGGTCAGCGCAGCCATCAGGAAGGACTCCGACGGCTGGCGAAGCCGCCGGTACAGGTTGCGCGCCAGGGTGCGCGCCTCCTGCCCCGACCAGTCCGGCGGCAGCAGGTCGGGCGGCAGCATCGGGTCGCGCAGCAGGATGCGGCGGAAGTCATGGATCATCAGCGTGCGCAGCACGAAGGAGACGCGCGGGTCGGGCGCCTCATCCGCCGCCAACGCCTGCCACACCGGGCGGAAGCGCCCGAGGAAGCCCGCGTAGTCGTGCTCCAGCCGGTCCACGTCCCAGAACCCACGCACCATCTCGCGCAGCGCGCCGGGGCCGGCGGCGCGGTCGTGGGTGGCCTTCATGTGCACCACCTTGTCGGCCACGCCCAGCTCTCCCAGCAGGCGGTGCATGGCCGCCTCGTCGTAGTCGGGATGGGCGAAGACGTTGGGCGCCGCCACGCCGAAGCCCAGCCACGCCAACTCCCGCCGCAGCCGGTCGCGCAGTTCCGCGTCCAAGGCGTTTGGTGGCAGCATCAGCAGGTGCCAGCCGCGGTCCCACACCCGGTTCAGCGGGGCGTAAACGCGCCGGCCCGCCGCCGTGAAACGCTCCTGCCCGCTTTCCGTCACGCGGTAGTAGCTGCGCCGGCCGATCTGCGTGTTGATCAGCCAGTCGTCCTTGCACAGCCGGAAGACAGAGGTGCGGACGATCCGCTCGCTCAACCCGAAATGCGCCAGCAGATCGATCAGGCTGCCCAGCCAGGCCGACCCGCCGTGCGGAAGCACCGCGTCGCCGTAGACCGTGACGATCAGCGACTTGGCGCGGGGCGCTACGGCGTCGAGCAGCGGTGCGACGAGGTCGTCCGGGCGGCGGGGGCGGGGCATGCGTCGGGGAACTCTTCCGGTGTGCGTGGAGCGCGCGGAGAAATGATACGTTACAGCCGAAACAATAGCATGAACTGTGTCACGACGCCCGCGCTTCCCGGGCGTTGGAGGCCAGGACCCCATGGGAGGGATCATGAAGCACCACACCTACTTCCGCTCCTCCGCCGCCTTCCGCGTGCGCATCGCCCTGAACCTGAAGGGCATCACGGCAGAACAGGCCTTCGTTCACCTGCGCAAGGGAGAGCAGGCGGCCGGCCCCTTTGCCGACCTCAACCCGCACAAGCTCGTGCCGGCGCTGGAGGTGGACGGGCGGGTGCTCACCCAATCGCTCGCCATAATCGAGTATCTGGACGAGATGCACCCGAACCCGCCGCTGTTGCCCGCCGGCCCGCTGGACCGCGCGCGGGTGCGCGGGCTGGCGCTGGCGGTCGCCTGCGACATCCACCCGCTGAACAACCTGCGCGTTCTTCAGCACCTGAAGCACGGCATGGGTCACTTCCAGGCGGAGGTGGACAGCTGGTACCGGCACTGGATCGTCGTCGGGCTGTCGGCGCTGGAGGCACAGTTGGCGCGGGAACCGCAGACCGGGCGCTTCTGCCACGGCGACGCGCCGACGCTCGCCGACGTGACGCTGGTGCCGCAGCTCTACAACGCCCGCCGCTTCGGCTGTGACCTGTCCGGCTACCCGACCCTGCTGCGGATCGAGGAGGCCTGTCTGGCCATTCCGGCCTTCGCCGAGGCGGCGCCGGAACGTCAGCCGGACGCCGAATAGCGTCTACCGATTGACGATCAGCGCCACGCCCAGCACCGCGACGGCGGCGCCCGCCCAGGCGCCGGCGCCCGGAAGCTGGCGGGTCCAGACCCACAGCATGGGCAGGATCAGCACCGGGCTCGTCGCCGACAGGGTGGCGACGATGCCGGCGTTGCCGTGCGCCAGCCCGATCAGCAGCAGCGTCATGCCGAGCCCCAGCCCGATGAAGCTGTTGACCGCCACCTGACCGACCAGCCGCGGCGTCAGCTCCGCCCCGAAGCCGAAGCGCTGGCCGGGCAGCAGCCCGCCTGCGAACAGCAGCAGGCCGGAGGTGCCGACCCGCACCGCCGCCGCCGCGATCGGGTCGGTTCCGGCGGTCATCACCGGCTTGGCGATGATCGAGCCCACCGCCTGACAGCAGGCCGCGACGAGGCAGGCTGCGACGCCGACCAGCAGCCGCCCGCGCACCGCTTCCCAATCATGGTTCTGGTTGCCGGAGCGGAAGAAGACCGCCAGCATGACGCCGGCCGTCACCAGCAGGATACCGACCGCCGTCCACGGCCCCATTGCCTCCCCCAGCAGGACCCAGGCGAGCAGCGCCGTCAGCGGCGCGTTGGTCGCGTAGATGACCGAGTTGCGGCGGGGACCGATGCGGCCCAGCGCCCAGAACAGGGCGGTGTCGCCGCCGACGATGCCCACCGCACCGGACAGGGCCAGGATGGCGGCGGCGCTCAGGTCCAGCGTGTGCCATGTGCCGAGCGCGGTGGTGGCGACGGACAGGCCGAGGAAAGCGCAGGTCATACGCAGCCGGTTGAAGGCGACCGGCCCGATCGCCCGGACCGGACCAATGGCGATCAGCCCGCCCGCGGCCCAGCAGAGCGCGGCGCCGAGCGCGGCAAGGTTGGCGATCGTCATGATGGGGCGAGGGGGGAGGGTAGTTGCGGCATGGTGGCCGCACCCTACGATGGCGATTCACGCAAAGGCCAGCGTGAAACTCGCATGGCCGTCCCCCTCTCCCCTCTGGGGAGAGGGTCGGGGTGAGGGGGATTTCGGGGGACCAGAAGCGCAGGCAGTGCGAGACCCCCTCACCCTAACCCTCTCCCCAGAGGGGAGAGGGGACTGGGTCACACCTCGATCAACGCATAAGGCCGGCCCGACTCCTTCTCGATCGTCTGGGCGACGTTGTAGACCGGCGTGCCGCGCATGGTCTTGCCGGCGTAGCTGCCGTGGTGGGCGTGGCCGTGCACCACGGCCTGGACGTGGAAGCGGTCGATCGTCTCGGCCAGCCGGGAGGAGCCTAGGAAGGGGAAGATCTCCGGCGGCTCGCCCCGCACCGTTTCGGCGATCGGGGCGTAGTGCAGGACGACCATCGTCCGTTCCGTCTCCAGCTGGCGCAGCGCGCTTTCCAGGCGCATGGCCTCGTTCACCGCCTCGTGCACGAACTGCTTGATGGCCGGCTCGCCGAAGGAGTCGAGCATGCGGTTCTCGAAGCCGCCGCCGAAGCCCTTCACCCCTGCGAAGCCGACGCCACGGATCTCCTGTGGGTTGCCATCGAGGAAGCGGACGCCGGCCTGCTCCAGCACGTGCTGAAGCTCCTCCACATGGCCGCATTCGTAATCGTGGTTGCCCAGCACGGCGACGATGGGGATGCCGATGCCGCGCAGATCCTCGGCCAGCACCTCCGCCTCGCGCGGCTTGCCGTGGTTGGTCAGGTCGCCGGCCAGCACCAGCACGTCCGCCCGGTCGGCGATCTCGCGGAACAGCTCCCGGTAGGGGTGGACGGAGGTTTCGCCCACGTGGATGTCCCCGATGGCGGCGATCTTGAGTTGTCCATCAGCCATGTTTCGATTCCTCGCCGACGACGTCGGCGAACCCCCATTCGGTGACGTCGATCAGGTAATCCTCGCGCGAGTACAGGCGGCCGCGGCAGATGCGGGTCTGCGGCACGGGCAGCTTGGCGCGCTCGTTCAGGCGGTCCAGCAGCTCCTGCAACAGCCAGGCCGGGATGTGGTCGCGCTCCGTCGGGTAGATGAAGCGGAAGTTCAGGACGTGCATCAGCAGCACCTCCCAATACTGCTCCATGTGGCCGAGCAGGCGTTTCCAGTCGATGCGCTCGTGCTGCTTCAGGATCATGTGCGCGACGTCAGGGCCGTCGTACTTGTGCCGCATCTGCACGAAGGACTTGGAGAAGACCATTTCCGTCGGCGCGGTCAGCTGCACGTCGGCGCCGCAGATGATGGCGCGGTGGTCCTCCTCGAACCAGCGGTCGGTGACCGGGTTGATGGCGGCGGCGGAGTTGAAGATCACGTCGAAGAACAGCTCGCCGTGCTTGACCTTGCCGATCCAGCGTTCGTCCTCGATCTCCGTCGTGAAGCCGCGGTCCTGGAAATAGGCCAGGATGCGCGGGAAGTCGCCGCCGCGGCAGAAGATGTCGATGTCCTTGGTCGGCCGGGTGATGCCCGTGTAGGCGCTGACCGCGTAGGTGCCGCCCAGCAGGAAGGGGATGCGTGAGTCCTTCAGCAGCTTCAGGCTTTCCGTGTAGAAGGCCTCCGCCTCGGGACTCACGTCTGCACTGCCCTCGCGGGGTTCGTCCATCAAGCAAGCACTCCTTCTCAATCGCTCCTCAGCAACAGCCGCGCGCGTTGCGCGGGTCGTAGCGGCGGTCCTGGCAGTAGCGGAAGAACTCCTCGTAGGTCATGATCGGCTCGTCCGGGTGGGTCGCGCGCCGGTGGGCGACGTAGCTGTCGTAGTCGGGAATGCCGACCATCAACCGCGCCGTCCGCCGCATGGCGAGCCACAGATCCATTGCGTCATGCATGGCTCATCCCTCCTCGCCGGGCGGTGGCGGCACCGGCCGGTCCGGTGACCTCCTGCGCGGTGGCGTAGGGCTCCGCCATGGCGCGGCGGATCCAGATCAGGCCGAAGATCACCATCGCGATCACCACGGCCATGAACAGGCCGGTCAGCGCGGCGTCGACGTAGTCGTTGACCAGGACGCGCCCCATCTCCTCCGCCGTCTTGGCGGGAGCCAGCAGCTTTCCCTCCGCTATGGCGGCCGAGAAGCGGTCGGCGTGCGACAGGAAACCGATCTTCGGGTCGGGGTGGAACAGCTTCTGCCAGCCGGCGGTCAGGGTGCAGACCAGCAGCCAGACGGTCGGCAGGATGGTCACCCAGGCGCCGGCTTGCCGCTTCATCTTGAACAGCACCACGGTGACGACAATCAGCGCGATGGCCGCCAGCATCTGGTTGGCGATGCCGAACAGCGGCCACAGCGTGTTGATGCCGCCCAGCGGGTCGACCACGCCCTGGTAGAGGAAATAGCCCCAGGCGGCCACGGCCAGCGACGTCGCGATCAGGTTGGCGCCCCAGCTGTGGGTCTGCCGCATGAACGGAACGGCCGTGCCCAGCAGGTCCTGGATCATGAAGCGCAGCACGCGCGTGCCGGCGTCCACCGTGGTCAGGATGAACAGCGCCTCGAACAGAATGGCGAAATGGTACCAGAAGGCCATCAGCGCCTTGCCGCCGACGGCACTCGACAGGATGTGCGCCATGCCGACGGCCAGCGTCGGGGCGCCGCCCGCGCGGGACAGGATGGTGTGCTCGCCCACGTCGCGGGCGATCTGGTCCAGCGCGTCCGGCGTGATGGCGAAGCCCCAGCCGGTGATGGTCTGGGCGGCCTGGGCCGTATCGGCGCCGATCAGGGCCGGTGGGCTGTTCATGGCGAAATAGACGCCCGGTTCCAGGATGCAGGCGGCGATCAGCGCCATGATGGCGACGAAGGATTCCGTCAGCATGCCGCCGTAGCCGATGAAGCGGGCCTGCGTCTCGTTCTCCAGCATCTTCGGCGTGGTGCCGGACGAGATCAGCGCGTGGAAGCCCGACACCGACCCGCAGGCGATGGTGATGAACAGGAAGGGGAACAAGGCGCCGGAGAAGACCGGGCCGGTGCCGTCGATGTAGGGCGTCACCGCCGGCATCTTCAGTTCCGGCCAGACGAACAGGATGCCGACGGCCAGTCCGGCGATGGCCCCGATCTTCAGGAAGGTGGACAGGTAGTCGCGCGGGGCCAGCAGGAACCACACCGGCAGCACCGACGCGCAGAAGCCGTAGGCGATGATGATCAGCGCCAGCGCCGTGCCGGAATAGGTGAACAGCGGGGCCAGAGTCGGGCTCTCGCTCACCGTCTGGCCGAAGACGATGCTGCCCATCAGCAGGACGAAGCCGATCAGCGACATCTCCCCGATTCGGCCCGGCCGGATGAAGCGGCTGTAGACGCCCATGAACATGGCGATGGGGATCGTCGCGAAGACGGTGAAGGTGCCCCACGGGCTGCCGACCAGCGCCTTGACCACGACCAGGGCCAGCACGGCGACCAGGATGACCATGATCAGCAGCACGCCGATCATGGCGATCACGCCGGCCACCGGCCCCATCTCCATCCGCGCGATGTCGCCCAGCGAGCGACCGTCGCGCCGGGTGGAGGCGAACAGAACCACGAAGTCCTGCACGGCTCCGGCCAGCACCACGCCCGCCAGGATCCAGATGGTGCCGGGCAGCCAGCCCATCTGCGCCGCCAGCACCGGCCCGACCAGAGGCCCGGCCCCGGCGATGGCCGCGAAATGGTGGCCGAACAGCACGTACTTGTCGGTGGGGACGTAGTCGAGCCCGTCGTTGTAGCGCACGGCGGGCGTCACCCGGTCGGCCTCCAGCCGCAGCACGGACTGCGCGATGTAGAGGCTATAGAAGCGGTAGGCGATCAGGAAGACGCAGACCGAGGCGATGACGAGCCAGACGGCGTTGATCGTCTCCCCCCGGTTCAGGGCCACGAAGCCGGTGGTGCCCACCAGCGCCAGCGTCACCAGCGCCCATTTGGTCGCGGTCCAGGCTTTGCTATTTGCGGCATGCATGGTGGTCCTCCCTCCCGAACGACCCCGTAACGGACCTTCAACAGGGCAGCGGGCCGGAATGGCACCGGTCGCAAGGCCGAATGCGCGAAAAACGTTGGGCCGGCCGGCTGAAGGCCCGATTCGCGGTTGTCGGGAACCCCAAAGGCTCCGCCACGGTTGAGTTGGATGAACCGCTGATGGAGAAATCGCGCCATGATCGGGAAACGCCTGACGAGGACAGCGCCGCAGCGCGCCCTGCTGGGGGTGCTCGCCGCCGCGGGGCTGACGCTGTGCGGCGCCGGGGCCGCCTCGGCCCAATCCTGCGCCGACCAGGTGGAACGCTTCGCCGCCGACCACAGCCTGTCCACCACGCCGCCGCCGACCGCCGCGCCGGCCGCACCGGGCATGTCCGGTTCGACCGCCGGGTCGCCGAGCACAAGCGATGGCGGGGGCTCCGGCGCCAACTCCGGCACCGCGAGTTCGGAGAAGCTGGCCCAATCCGGTGGTGTGGTGGCGCCTCCCGCCGTTGGGGATACCGCGGTGATCGAGCCGCCGCGCGCGGGCACCGGCAACATGCCGACCGCGCCCGCCCTGCGGCCCAACGCCGGGCCGGGCGGCGGCAGCGGATCGAGCGGCACCATGGGCCAGGCGGCGCAGAACGCCCAGCTGGACTCTCTGGTGACCGCCGCGCGCTCCGCCGCCAAGCGCGGCGACGAGGCTCAGTGCATGGAAAGCCTGACCCAGGCCAAGCGGCTGACGCAGACCACGCCGGGCGGCACGGGCGGGGGCGGCTGATGATAGGGCCACTGATGGAGAAGCTGCTGGTGGAGGGGGCGATGCGACTCGGTCCCCACCCGCCGGCTCCGCCCACGCCGGACATGCCGGTTCCGCCGCCCGTCCTGCCCCCGGACGTGCCGCCCGACATACCCGGGGACCCGTCCCGGCCGCCCATGGGCGATCCGCCGGACGCCATTCCCGTCCCGCCGGAAGAGCCGCCACCGGCCCCGGATCGGCTGGCCATCTGAAGCAAATTGGGAATACCGGCCGCGGGCGGGCGTTTCGGCCCGCCTGCGGTCTTGTGATTCCGCGCGGGACAGGCGATGTGTTCTGCTGAGCGCCGGATCGCGTGCCGGCGTCAGCGTCGCCTCTTGGAGTTCAGTGGGTCTCATGCACCGTCAACCGCCGCGCCAGCACGTGTACCGCCAGCCCGTCGTCCTCGGCACCCAGGTCCAGGCCACCGTGAAGTGGTACGATCCGACCCGGGGCTTCGGCTTCGTCAAGTTCGAGGACGGCTCCCCCGACGCCCTCATCCCCGCCGCCATCGTCGGCACCGCAGGCTTCGAAGCCCTGCCGGACGGCGCCACCGTCGTGGTGGACGTGGTGGAAGGCCGCAAGGGCAACCAGGTCAGCGTCCTGCACTCGGTGGACACCTCCACCGCCGCCCCCTCCCGTCCCGCGCGTCCGCAGGGCGACCGCCCGCAGGGTCCGCGCCCGTCCTTTGGTGATCGGAGCGGCGATCGGGGTGATCGCGGCTTTGGGGACCGGGGCGGCGACCGCGGGTTCCGCGATCGGGGCGGCGACCGGGGTGATCGGGGCTTCAATGATCGCGGCGGCGACCGGGGGTTCAACGACCGGGGTGGTAACCGGGGCGGCGACCGCGGTGGTTTCGGCGGCGGTGCGCGCCGTCCGGCGCCGGGCGGGCCGACCTCGCAGGTTGACGGCACCGTGAAGTGGTTCAACACCACCAAGGGTTTCGGCTTCATCGCCCAGGACAACGGCGGCCAGGACGTCTTCATCCACCTGAAGGCGCTGGAGCGCTCCGGCCTGCGCGGCCTGAACGACGGCCAGCGCGTCCGCATCACCGTCCGCCAGGGCGACAAGGGTCCGGAGGCGGTGTCGGTCGAGGAGGCGTAAGGGACGGTATCGGTTTCCCCCACCCTCCCGCTCTCGGCGGACCAAAGGTCCGCCTGCCGCGTCAGCGCAAGCTACGCTTGCGCGAGAGCTTCGCGGGTCCCTCCCTCCCCCCGCTGGGCGGGGGAGGGTTAGGGTGGGGGCAACTGCCGAACTTACGTCCGCGTCCCCGCCCAGCCCGTTGCCGTCTCCTACGCCGGGTCCTTGGCGGACGCGCGTCCCTGGGCGTGGCCATGAGGATGCGCATCGACGCCGCGCAGATGCTCCGCCGCTTCGCGCAGCGTGCGCTCGCTGGCGTTGTCGGGGACCTGGATGCCGGCGTCGGGGCCCAGTGCGGCGTCCTCCTCGGCGATTTCGCGGGTGGCCTGCTGCCAATGGTCGATGTGGCGCCCTTCGGGGCGGCCGTCCCGCTCCCACAGGGCGTAGGCCCGCTCGCGGATGCGCGGGTCGTCCTTGCCGATGATGTGCTCCATGGCCGTCTCCTCCTTCTCAGGTCCGGTCCGGTTCGGACGGGGTCGAGATGTTCTCCAACGCCGTTTCCGCCGCGCGCTCGTCCTTGGCGTCGGTGGCGAGGTCGCCCAGCGACACGATTCCCACCAGCCGCTTGTTGCTGTCGACGACGGGGACGCGGCGGATCTGCTGGCTGCCCATCAGGCGGGAGACCTCGTTGACCGGGTCGTCCTCGTAGCAGTAGCGCGGATCCGTGGTCATCACCTCGGACACCTTGCACTGGTCCGGCGCCATGCCGGCGGAGGTGGCGCGCACGGTGATGTCGCGGTCGGTGATCATGCCCACCAGCTTCTTCCCGTCGCACACCGGCAGGACGCCGACGTTCAGCTGGTCCATCAGCTGCGCGGCCTTGCGGATGGTCTCGTCAGGCCCGACGACCTGGACGTCGCGGGTCATGATGTCTCGAATGCTCATGGAATGACGCCCTCTCTTGCCCTTGGCGGTTTCCATGGCTCAACAGCCGGCCGCAAGCGGAGTCCCGGCCGCCAGCGGGGGTACTCTTGCCGACCGTCTACATGCTGATGGGGCCGCCGGGCAGCGGCAAGACGACCTGGCGCAGCGCCTTCCTGGCGGCGCGCGCCGGACAGGCCGTTGCCGTCAGCCGTGACGACGTGGTGGCGGAGGTCGCGGCGTCCGAGGGCGTCTCCTACCGCGCGGCGTGGCGCGCCTTCTCCCGCGCGATCGACAAGGAATACCGGCGCCGCCTGACCGACGCCTTCACCCACGGGTTGGACGTCGTGGTGGACGCGACGAACGTGACGGCCAAGGCGCGTCGCCGTGTCCTGTCCCGTGTGCCGGTGGGGTGGGAGCGCGTCGGCGTCCTGTTCGACGCGCCGGACGCAGTGCTGATGCAGCGCCTGACGGACCGGGCGGCGGCTGGTGGCCCGGCGGTGCCGCCTTGGCTGATCGCCAAGATGCGCGCCGACTGGGTGCCGCCGGCCCCGGACGAGTTCGACCGGGTCGAGACGGTTTACAGCCAGTAGAGCGGGTCGATGCCGAACAGCAGGGGATGGACGGCGATCATGCCGGCGTAGGCGGCGAGGCCGGCCAGCGGGCGTACCCAGCCGATCTCGCCAAGAGCGAGGCGCTGGCGCCCCGCCAGGATGGCGGCGAAGGGCAGGATGGAGGTCTCTGCCCGGTAGGCGCGACCGGCCTCGCTGCGGCGCAGAACCCAGTCGTTCTTGGCCATGGCGAACAGCGCGATGGCGGCCATGGTGCCGAACAGGGCCACGCGCCGGCCGTCGCCGGTGGCCTGGAAATGCAGCAGCGCCCACAGCAGCAGGCCCAGACTGCCGGGAAAGCGGGTGATGCGGTAAATGCCCGTGGGCGGGTTGGGGGCCTCCGGATGGCCGGCCTTGCTGGTGACGCGGGCGACGACCAGCAGGAAGGCGACGGGCATCAATGCGACGACCAGCGGCGCTGCCCAGCCCGCGGGGCTGAACAGCAGCGCGCTTCCCGCCGCCTCCCGGTAGGCCCAGACGAACAGAAGCAGCGCCAGGGTTGAGCCCACCGAATGGAGGGCGACGAAGCCGCCGCGCCCCATCCGGGCGATCAGCGCAGGCCGCACCCCCGGCCAGGAGGGCAGGGCGTGGCTGGCGAACAGGAACAACGCAGCGAGGGAGAGATCAGCGGTCATGGCCCCCAGCAAACACCCGAACGGCCGCCGCCGTCTTGACGGCGATCAAACAGCGTGGCGGCCAGCAAAACGGCCGGTCACTTCCGCAGCCGCTTCTCCTGCATGATCTCCAGCTGGAGCTGCTGGATCTCGGTCAGGCGCTGCCACTGCCGCTGGATCAGGTAGTCCATCTTCTCGTGCAGGTGCCGGATCTCCAGCTCCGCCTTCAGGTTGACGCGGTAGTCGTTCTCCGACCGCAGCCGGTCCTTCGCCTCCTGCCTCTTCTGGCTCATCATGATGATCGGCGCCTGGATGGCGGCGAGGCAGGACAGCAGCAGGTTCAGCAGGATGAACGGGTAGGGATCGAAGGCGTTGGCCTCGCCCCGGATCAGGTTGATGATCATCCAGACGCCGAGGAACAGCGCGAAGGACGTCAGGAAGGCCCAGCTGCCGCCGAAGCTCGCCAGATGGTCGGACAGGCGCTCGCCCAGCGTGCGGTGGTCCTCGTACTCCTCGTCGACGTTCTCGGCCAGCGTCTCGTGTGTGGCCATGCTCTCGGCGACGCGGCGGTCCAACTCGGTCAACTCGCCGTGCTCGGCCTGGAGCAGATCGGCCACGTAAGCCGCGCGGTAGCGCGCAACCTCGGCCCGGCTGATCAGCGCGTCGTGCGGCAACTCGGGAAAATCCTGGAGGATGCGGCCGGCGAGCGCCGGGCGCAGCGCGTCGAGGCCGACGAGATCGCGTTTGGGCCGCCGCTTGCCGCTGATGGCGCACAACGGGCGCTTGCCGGACGGCACGGCGGACGCGTCGGCCGCGCCGTCCCCGCCATCGCTTTCGCCGTCATGTTCGCCGCCGATCTCGGCATCGATCTCTTCACCGATTTCCGGGGCGGAATCCGGAAGCCCGGCTTCCCGGCCTCCGCGTTCGCCGAGCCGGTTTTCATTGCTGTCCATGGCTCCGCCCTCCCGCCGTCCCGCCGAGAAAAGTCCTGCTGACAAACGTCCTGCCGACAAGGGAGATAGACACCGGCCGGACGGTTGTAAAATGACATGTTTTTAACAGTCATGGCTCCGCCGGATCGGAACGGAACGGCTTTCCCGGCGGTTCAGGGAAGGCCATGACGCACTGGATCACCGACATCGTCCAGCACCTCGGCTACGCCGGCATCTTCCTGATGCTGGTGCTGGCGCGTGTGCTGCCGCCGGTGCCGGCGGAGACGGTGATCCCGCTGGCCGGGATGGGGGCGGTGGACGGCGACTTCAACCTGCTGCTGGTGGCGCTGGCCGGCGGGCTGGGATCGGCGGCGGGCGAGTTGATCTGGTACCTGCCCGCCCATCTGCTGGGCCGGGAGCGGTTCGAAGCCTTCCTGCGCCGCTACGGCCACTGGCTGACCGTGCGCCCGGAGCAAGTGCACCAGGCGACGGAGTGGTTCGCGCGGCGCGGCGGCCTCGCGGTGATGCTGTGCCAGCCGCTGCCGGGACTGCGCACGCTGATCTCCATCCCCGCGGGGGCCTGCGGGCTGCGCATCCCGGTCTTCCTGGCCTACGCCGCCACCGGATCGACCTTGTGGGTGCTGGTTCTGGCGACCACCGGCTACCTCGTGCGCTCCGGCTTTCCGTGGCTGGCCAATTACATGGTGCCGGGGGCGCTGCTGCTGTTCGCGACGCTGCTGCTGCTCTACGTCGTGCGGCTGGTGAAGCACCGCCGCGGGGTGCGCCTGTCGCGCAGCGGCGGGTGACGGGTGGGGCCGGTAACCGGCTACCCGGTTTCAACGCGGAACTTTCCGGGGTTGCGGTCCGTTGCACCGGCGAATGAACCCACGGCCGGGTTTTCCGGCCCACCAGGAAACCTTCGAACGATGAACCGGACCCGCATCACGACCCTGGGATGGCGCGCCGCCGCCGTCCTTGCGGCGGCCGCTGGGCTCGCCGCCTGCGCCGACGTTCCGCCACCGACCGCCCAACTCGGCGCCTCCGCCCAGGCGGTGCAGACCGCCGAACGGGCCGGCGCCCTGCAGTACGCTCCGGCGGAATACCAGTCCGCCCGCGAGAAGCTGGGCGCCGCGGACACCGCCATGCGCAACGACGACCGCACCAAGGCCCGCCGCCTCGCCGAGGAAGCGCAGGTCGAGGCCGACCTCGCCACCATCCGCAGCCAGCGCGCCACCGCGCAGCAAGCGGCCGGCGCCGTGCGCACCCTGGCCGCGCCGCGGACCACGAACACCGGCGCCATGCCCCCGGCCGCTGCGCCGGCCCTGCCGCCGGCCACCAGCGGAACCTCCGACTGGAGCGTGCCGCGCACGCCGGGAGGCATGCCATGAGGACGCCCGCGATGAAGAAGTCCCCGGTGAACAGATCTTTGGGTGCCGTGTCGCTCGGCGCGCTGGCCGTGGCGCTGGCCGCCTGCTCGACCCCCGCGGAAAGCCCGTCGCTGGTGCAGGCCCGCCAGACCTACGAGAGCGCCGCCGCCACCCCGCAGGTCGCCAGCAACGCGACGCTGGAACTGCGCCGCGCCGAGGAATCGCTGCGCCGGGCCGAGGCCGCGCGCAACGACGGCAACGCGGCGGAGATGGACCACCAAGCCTACCTCGCCAACCGGCAGGTCCAGATCGCGCAGGACGTGGCCGCGCTGAAGGGCGCGCAGAACGTCGTCGCCAACGCCGACACCTACCGCCTGCAATCCCGCAACGCGGAGCTGGAGCAGCAGCTGCGCGACCTCCAGGCCCAGCGCACGGAGCGCGGCATCGTCATGTCGCTGGGCGACGTGCTGTTCGCCACCGGCAGCGCCAACCTGACCGCCGGGGCGCAGACGCGGATCGACCGGCTGGCCCAGTTCCTCCAGCAGTATCCGGATCGCACCTTGCAGATCGAGGGCTACACGGACAGCACGGGCTCGTCCTCGACCAACCTGCGCCTGTCGGAGGCCCGCGCCATGGCCGTCCGCGACGCGCTGACCGCGCGCGGCGTGAACCCCGGCCGCATCGTCGCCCAGGGCATGGGCGAGGCGCAGCCGGTCGCCTCCAACAGCACCGACGCCGGCCGGCAGCAGAACCGCCGCGTCGAGGTGGTGATTTCCGACCCGGGGTCGGTCGCGCAGTCGCGGCCGTAAGGTTGTCGGGGTGATGCCCCCTCCCTAACCCTCCCCCGCTTCGCGGCGGAGGGAATCAAGCCCCCTTTCCCGCGAAGCGGGGGAGGGTTAGGGAGGGGGAAAAGGAAATCTCACGGCAACGCCGCCCCCTCCATGAAATCCGGGACGGGGCGGTTGGTGTAGCGGGCGAACCGGGCCTTCTCCGCGCGGTAGAAGTTGCGGTAGGAGGCGACCGGGTCGCCCGCGACCTTGTAGGGCTCCGGCATGCACAGCGGCACCGGCGTGGACCGGCCCTTGCCCAGCCGCGCCGTCCAGTCGCCGCCGTGGCGCAACTCCTCCAGCACGCCCGCCGTCTTGTGCTCGCGGCCGAAGCGGTGCGTGTACTCCGCCGCCAGCCCGTCGGCGAGGTCCAGCGCCCAGCCGTAGTTCGCAGCACCAGAGCGCACCCAGACGGTCATCGGGTGGTTGACGTAGGCCGGCTTGTAGCCGAGGTCGAACCCGTTCAGCCGCAGCGCGGTGCTGAGCATCTGCGCGGTTTCCACCAGCATCTTGCCGACATGCTTGTCGCAATGCAGGCGCGCGGCTTCGGCCGGGTCGGGGTGGAGGAAGAAGATGTTCATGGCGGACGGAAGATGGGCGGCCCGTTGCCGTCCGGACAGTGGCCGCCCCGAGATAGTATCCGCCTTTATGCCGCCGCCTGGGTCGCGCCCTGCTGGGTGGCGCCATGGTAGTTGCGCCACATCGTCTGGAAGCGCGGCTCGCGGGCCAGCAACTCGTCCATCGTCCCGACGTCGACCACCGCGCCGGCCTCCATCAGCACCACCGCGTCGAAGCGCGGCAGCAGGTGCAGGCGGTGAATGGCGGAAACGACGCAGCCGTCCCGGAACTCTTCCAGCAGGCCGTCGTAGACGCGCAGCTCGGTGGCCGGATCGACGCTGCTCGTCGGCTCGTCCAGCATGACGAGGCTGGAGCTTTGCGCGGCCAGGATGCCGCGGGCGAGCGCCAGGCGCTGGCGCTGGCCGCCTGACAGGTTCACGCCGCCCTCGCTGATCGGCGTGTCGAGCCCAGCCGGCAGCGTCTCCAGCACCGGGCCCAGCTGCGCCAGCCGGCAGGCCCGCACCACCTCGGCCGCCGGGTAGTCGACGCCCATGGTGATGTTCCGGCGGATGGTGTTGTCGAAAATCTGCGGCTCCTGCGGGATCAGCGTGGTGACGGAGGACAGGTCGCGCAGGTCCGGCCGTGCGGCACCGTCCACCGACAGGGCCACGGCGTCGGCGGCGTAGAGGCCGGCCAGCACGCGCAGCAGCGTGCTCTTCCCCGACCCGCTCTCGCCGATCAGGGCGATGCGCCGCCCGCGCATCAGGTCCAGCGACACGCCGTTCAGCGCCGGGCGCGGGCGCGACTCGCCGGGGCGGGCAGCGTGGCGGAAGCTCAGGCCCTCCACGCGGATGGTCCGCCAGCCGTCCGGCAGGCTGGCGGCGGCGCCGGCGCGTGGCTCGGCGGTCAGGATCGCCTCGGCCCCGGCGACGTCGGCCTGGTGGCGGACGAGGTCCTGCCAGTGCGTGGCCATGGAGCCGACGACCGTGCCGATCTGCTGCGCGTACTGGTGCACCATCACCGCGGTGCCCAGCGGCACCATCCCGCCCTGGCGCCACGCCAGCCAAGCGTAGAGCACGACCAGCCCGCAGCGCAGCGCGTTGTTCAGCAGGTCCACCGCGCACCACTTCGCCTCGTTGACGACGATGTGGTGGCGGATCGGCTCGAACAGATGGTCCAGCCGCTCGCCCAGCACGCGGCGGGTTGCCGCCTGCAGGCGCAGCGTCAGAACGGTGGAGACGTTGCCCACGCAGTCCGACAGGCCGGCGAAATAGTGGCGCTCCCGCCGGTTCTCTTCGCTCAGCAGGCGGACCATGGTGCCGTCGAACCAGACCAGCAGCAGGGCCAGCGCGCCGTAGCCGGCCAGCGCCGCAGCGCCGGTCAGGGCGGAGATGAAGACCAGCGCCGCGATGGGCCCCAACAGGTTGACGAGGTTCTGCAGGTAGATGAACTGGTGCTGCGAAAAGCCGAACAGCGCGTCGGTCGCCTTGGCCATGCGCTGGATCGTCTCGCCGGAATGGTTGCGGTCGTGCCAGGCCAGCGGCAGCGTGACCAGCTTCGCGTAGAGCGCGTCGGCGAAGCGCCCGCGCACCCGCAGCGCCACGAAGCGCTCCATCACCCGGCCGGGCCCGTGCATCGCCCAGCCCAGCACGGCCGCGCCCATCATCAGCGCCATGTATTCCCCGGCCATGCCCAGGTCCTGCGTGCCCGAGGACTGGAGCGCGTTCACCGCCGCGCCGAACAGGTAGGGTATGGCCAGCCGTGTGACCTGCGCCAGCAGGAGCAGCGTCAGAAAGGCGCCCAGCAGCCCGCGCGAACCGGCGGTGTTGCGCCAGAAGGTGCCGTACAGCCGCTTCAGCCCCAAGGCGAGGCTCCGCGTCGCCGAATCACCGGCCGATGTTCCGGAGGAACCGGCGGTTGCGGCGGTGTTGACCGGGGTGATGGCGGAATTGCTCATGGGGGATGGCCCCTTTGCCCGTCTGGTCTGTCCGTGGATGGGCGGCCAAGGCTAGGGGCGTAATGGTTAATCGAAATTTACCGTAAATCCGACCGACTGTGTCAATTCCGGGCCTCGGTGGGGGCACCAAGATCGTGTGGGACTTCAACAAAATGCAATGTTCTCTTTACCTTTTTCCTGGTGTGGGTTTACAGTGCGCGAACAGTGGCGGGCCGGCGCGTCCGGTGGGTTGCGCAGGGATTCGGCATGACGACGGAACAGGGCGGTGACGGTGCCATGCTCGGCAGAGGTTTCCTGAAGGCGCAGGCTTTGCTTCTCCTCATCATCGGCCTGCCGGTGTTCGTCGTGGTGGTGTCGCTGAATCCCTTGTGGAACGCCATGCTGCACCGCTTCGGCGTGCCGGAGGGGCCAGCCGCGGCGCTCGGCATGATCGTCACGATCATCGCGGTGATGGTCGTCCAGTATTGGGTTCTGGAGACGCGGCGGACCATGGTCTCGTCGCTGTTCAACTTCATCCCGCACGAGCACCTGACCTTCGATGGCGAGACCCTGACCAACGAGGAGGCGAACCGCCTGTTCGCCACGCTGCACCGCGATTCGGAAACCTGGCGCGGTCTGCTGCGCGACTCCGGGGTGAGCGGGCCGCTGGATGGCTTCGCCGACCTCTGCGCGGCGCGGCTTGCCTTTGCCCGGCGCCCGCAAGGGCTTCCGGCGGAGGCCGAGCGGGCCATCGCCGAGGTGCCGGCGATGGCGGAGCAGGCCAACGCCCGCGCCCGCGCCGCCTTGGAACAGGCCGAGCGGGAGGCGGAGTCCCTGCGCGACCACATCGCCGCGGTCGAAGCGTCGGCGGCGGAGCTGACGGGCCTCATCCGCGACAGCGGGCACGCGGTCGCCGGCCGCGACGACGGTGCGCGTCGCGTCGCCATGGAAAACCAGGCGCTGCTGGCTGGCCTTCAGGACCATCTGGACCGTCGCCGGGCCGAATCCGGTGCCGACCTGACCCGGTTCGAGCAGATCATTGCGGAGTCCCGCGCGCTTGAGGAGTCGGTCAGCGCCATCACCCGCATCATGTCGGCGACCAACATGCTGGCGCTGAACGCCGCCATCGAGGCGACCCGCGCCGGCGAGTACGGCCACGGCTTCCGCGTCGTCGCCAACGAGGTGCGCGACCTCGCCCGCCAATCCAACGAGGCGATCCAGGTGATCCAGAAGGGCATCGACCGCATGCAGCAGGCGATCGCCCAGCAGCTCGCCGGGCAGGATGCCCAGGAGAAGGTGGAGGCGGAACACCAGCTGCTCACCGCCCTGGCCGACCGGCTCCGCGATCTCGGCGCCGGGCAGGGCGACCTCGCCGGCCAGGAACGCGCCCTGCTGGTGGAGCTTGACCGGCTGGGGAATGCGCTGGCCCATACGCTGGCCGACACGCTGTCCAGGGCGGCGCAAGGCCCGGGCGGTCCCGACGGTCTGCGGCGGGAGTTGGACGCGCTCAGCCGGGGTCTGGACCGGTTGGCGGAGGTGGGCCGCGATCTGCGCAAGCTGGCGACCCGCGCCTGACCACCGCGGAGAATGCGTAGGTTGGGTGCAGCGCCCCAGCAAAACCAGCGCAACCAATTCCTTCACTGCCTGTTGTGGTTGGCGAAAGGGGGCTCGGCTCCCGCGTCGGGACGGTTGGGCCGTCCCGTTCGCCGCCGGGAAACGGCCGCGCCGCGCGCCGCCGTTCCGTCCATGGCCGATGGCAATTGCTAAGGTCCATGGCCCCCCGTGGAAAAGGCGCCTCCAGAAAACGGCGCCACCACCAGATGGAGCGATGAGGATGCGTACCCTGTTGATCGGTGCCGCTTCGGCGGTTGCCCTGATGACCGGCACGGCCCTGGCCCAGACCAGCACCGGCACGATGACGAGCCCGACCGTTCCCAGCACCACGACCTCGCCGTCCGCCGGCTCGACCACCTCCGGCCCCGGCACCGTGGCGCCCGGCACCATGGCTCCCGGCACCTCGGGATCGTCGGGCACTTATTCCGGCACTTCCTCGGGGTCGGCGGGCATGTCCGGCTCCTCGGGCTGGGCCGGCCAGACCACCGCGCCGGGCGGTCTCGGCAGCGCGACCAGCAGCACCGTTCCGCGCGACAACCAGACCGCGACCGGCACCCACTGCCCGCCGGGCACGCCGAACTGCGGCCCCGACCAGGGCGGCAGCAGCGGCGGCGGCCAGTAAGCGGCACGCGAAGATGGCTTTTGAAAAGAGCGCGCCGGTCGTCCGGCGCGCTCTTTTCACGTTCAGGAAAGGGTGGCCGGTTCCGGCGTCCGCTCCGCCGCCGCCTCGGCGGCGACCGTCACGGGGAAGCGCAGGACGAAGCTGGTGCCGCGGCCGACCTCGCTCTCCACCCGGATGGAGCCCTTCAGGCGCGTGTTCACGATGTTGTAGACGATGTGCAGGCCGAGGCCGCTGCCGCCCTTGCCGCGCTGGGTGGTGAAGAAGGGGTCGAAGATGCGCCCCAGATGGGCCGGCGGGATGCCGCAGCCGTCGTCGGAGAAGCGCAGTTCCACCTCCGCGGCGTTGGGCCGGCTGACGACGATCGCCAGCGTGCCGGCCTTGGGCGTCCCGGTTGCGTCCTCGGGATAGGCGTGGGTCACCGCATTCATGATCAGGTTCGTCAGGGCCTGGAACAGCGCGCCGGGGTAGCTGTCCACCGACAGCCCCTCCGGGCAGTCCACGACGACGCGGTGGCGCGTCTGCTTCAGGCGCGGGTGCAGGCTGGCCAGCACGTCGTCCAGGTAACGCCGCAGGTCGACGGTGCGCCGTTCCTCGCTGGTCTGGTCGACGGCGGTCTGCTTGAAGCTCTGGATCAGCTCCACGGCGCGGTTCAGGTTGCCCTCGATCAGGCGGCAGGCCTCCGTCGCCATGGTGAGGTAGCCGGTGAAGTCGGCGCGGCGCAGCGTGTTCTCCTCCGCACCGCGGGCGATGCGGCGGGTCTGGTCGGCCAGATGCGTGATGCCGGTCAGCGCGATGCCCACGGGGGTGTTCACCTCGTGCGCGACGCCGGCGACCAGCGCGCCCAGCGAGGCCATCTTCTCCGCCTGGATCAGGTTCCGCTGGGTCTCCCGCAGCTCAAGCAGCGCGCGCTCGGCGCGCTGCTTGGCGGCCTCCGTCTCCTCTTCCGACCGCTTGCGGAAGGTGATGTCGTTGACGGCGACCAGGATGGCCGCCTCGTCCTCGTCGCGGATCTCCACGGCGGAAATCATCGCCCAGAAGGGCCGGCCGTCGGCGGTGCGCATGCGCACCTCCAGGTCGCCCACGGCACCACGCTCCGCCACCATGTGGGCGAGCCGGTCGGCGTCCGGCGGGTGGACGAAGAAGCGCGCGTCGCGGGTCAGCGTCAGCCGCGCGCCGTGGGTGCCGAACAGCGTCTCCGCCTGCGGGTTGAAATACAGGACGGATCCGTCGGTCACCCGCGCGATGACGATGGGGAAGGGCGAGGCGGCCAGGATGGCGCGCATCCGCTCCTCCCCCGCCTTCAGAGCCGCCGCGTATTCGTGCGTCTCCACCAGCGCCTCGCCGAAGCGCTCCACGCTGGTGGCGATGGCCTGAAGCTCCGCGAACAGGGCGGGCTTCAGCCGCACCGCCCGGCGTTCCCGCTGCACGTGGGCGAGCGCCGCGGACGCCTGCCGGATCGGGCGGACCACATGGACGCGCAGCAGCAAGTAGAGAAGCAGCTGCACCGCCGACGCCGCGCCAAGCCCGATGACGACGATCAGCAGCCCGCTTTCCGCCTGGGAGGTCAGCGTCTCCGCCATGCGCTGGGTGCCGGTGGCGGCGTCGGCGGTCAGCCCTTCCGACAGGTCGTTCAGGACGCCGTGCGCAATCTCCGTGTCCAGGCCCATCATCGCCTGGTCGGACAGCATCTCCCGCCGCAGCGCGAACACGCCGCTCAGCGCCTCCAGCTCCGGCCCGATGGAAAGCAGGGGCTCCCGGTCGTCCGGGCGCAGCCGCGGCAGCGCCTCCAGCACCGCGACGGCGTGGGAGCGGAAACGCTGGTTCAACTCGTCCACCCGCGCGGCGTCGGGCGTGACCGCCGCGTCGCCCATCACCTCCAGCATGTGGAAGACCGGTTCCTGCACCGACAGCGGCGCGCCGGCGTGCAGCAGTCGCCGGTAGGCCTCGCTTCCCCGCGCGCGCAGCCGGGCCACGGCGGCGGCCTTGGCGTCGATGCCGTTGGCCCGGTCGGCGGTCCGCCGCACGGCCTGGAGCGCTTGGTCCAGCCGGCTTTGCAGGACCGGGTCGGTCGCCGTCGCGAAGCGGTTGGCCAGCGCCTGCGCCTCGTCGAACGCGCGGGCGCGGTCCTGCGCGGCGTGGGACCGCAGCACGGCCTCCGCCAACTGGCCCATGCGGGCGGCGAAGACGGCGTATTCCTGCTGGCGGGTGATGCGCGGCACGATGGCGTCCTCCGCCTCGCCCGCGAGGTCGAGCACGCGCTGGAAGGCTCCGCCGACCGCCAGGACGAGCCCGATCATCAGCGCGCCGGTCGCCAGCGCGGTCAGCATGGAGATGGTGTGAAGGCGCAAGCGCCCGCCCCGGCGTCCAACGGACCCGGCCGGCGGTTCGAACCGTCCCTCCGTCACGCGGAACCTGTCACGCAAACGCCCCCGGC
Organism: Azospirillum canadense; assembly: GCF_025961225.1. Classification (GTDB taxonomy): domain Bacteria; phylum Pseudomonadota; class Alphaproteobacteria; order Azospirillales; family Azospirillaceae; genus Azospirillum; species Azospirillum canadense. The sequence goes on from NZ_JAOQNG010000001.1 coordinate 328,310, forward strand.
CTCGCTACGAACCGTCACCGAGAATAATCGGTTATGCGCGTCCTGGAAATGGCGGTCGCGGCGGGAATGGACCGGATTCGGATCGGACCGCGGCTCAGATGGTGGCTCAGGCGGTGGCGGCCGCGATCACCGTGGACTCGCCGGCCGCGGCGGCGACCAGCGTGCGGAACAGGGCCTGCTGGCGGTCGTCGGCGACCAAGTATTCGGGATGCCACTGCACGCCGATCAGGAAGGGGTGCGCCGCCGCCTCGATGCCCTGCACGACTCCCGCCGTCTCCCGCGCCACGACGCGCAGGCCCTCGCCCAGCCGGTCCACCGCTTGGTGGTGCAGGGCGTTCACCCGGCATTCGGCGATGCCCAGGATGCGGTAGAGGCCGCTGTCCGGTTCGATTCGGATGCGCTTGCGCGGCAGCACGGTGCGCAGCCGCGGCGCCTCCAGGTAGATCTCGTGGATGTCCGTGTGCAGCGAGCCGCCGCGGTGCACGTTGATCATCTGCGAGCCGCGGCAGATGCCCAGCACCGGCAGGTCCCGCCGGGCGGCGCAGTCCAGCGCGTTCAGCTCCAGCCGGTCGCGTTCCGGATCGATGCGGATGTGCGGGCGGGCGGTTTCCCCATAGAGGGTCGCGTCGATGTCGTCGCCGCCGCCGACCACCAGCCCGTCGAGCCGGTCGATGGGGAAGGGGCTGCGCGCCGTGATGCGCACCGCCCGCGCGCCGGCGCGGCGCAGGGCCAGGTGGTTCGCCCACCAGGCGATGCGGCTGCCGTGCACCGAGGCGGTGACCCCGATCAGCGGGCGCCCGGATCGGCCGGACGCGGTGGGGAGGAAGGCGGCCATGGGCATGCGAAAGCCCCCCTATCCGGCGATCCGCCGGCCGGCCTCGGCCGCCCAATCGTCGAGCGCCCGGCGCGCGGCGAAGGACCGGTAGTCGGTACCCAGCCGGTCGAGCCGGTCGCGGTCGGCCGCCAGTTCCTCCACCGCCACCCAGCGGTTCCAGTCCTGCGCCAGCCGCCAGTCGGGGTCGCCAAGCCGCGCGTTCGGCAGGCGGTAATGGAAGGTCGGGCGCGGGCGGACGTGCGGATCCTGCACCTTGGCGAACAGAAGGTCGGGCCGCAGGTGCGCGAACAGCGGGAACAGGTCCAGCTCGCGGTTGCGGGTCGGGTTGGATTCCAGGTAGTCGGCGATCAGCCCGTCCAGATCCGGCCGGTAGGCGGGATCGACGACCTTCACGGCGTAGTCGGTCGGAAAGGCGGCGATGAAGCCGGTCAGCCGGCGCGTCGGATCGACGCGGATCTCGCTGCGCAGCCAGGGGGACAGCACCAGGAAGGCCTTCAGATGGTCGAGCACGTAGTCGCCATCGTCGCGCGCCACCTGCGGGTTGAAGTGCAGGCCGAAGGCGAACAGCGGGCTCGCCTCCGTCCCCGACGCGCCGCGGTCGCGCAGCGTGGTGAACAGCGCCTCCAGCTCGCCCAGCCGGTCGAAGGGGATTGGCGGGGCGGCGATCTCGAACGGCATGACGAGGCTGCCGATGTTGCCCCACAGCGGGCGGAGCGTCTCGACCACGGTGTCGGCCACCTTGCCCACCACCGATCCAACGGATGCCCCTGCCGCGCCGTCGCCCGTCCCGGCGTCGTCCGCCTTCTTCTCCGGATGGGCGGAGCGCATGTCCAACTCCACCGTGAAGTCGCCCAGCCGGGTGCCGGTCACGCGGCAGCGGTGCGGGTCCTCCATCGCCATCGTGCCCCCGTACAGGTCGCGCACCACGGCGGCGGCGGAAGGGGCGTCGAGGTCGGCGAACTCCACCTCCACGCCCACTTGGCGCGGGGAGCCGTCGGACGCGGTGCGGAGCGGGGGCATCTGGAAAGCTGTGTTCATGGCGCCCGTTCAACACACCGGCCCCGGCCCCGGTTCCAGGCACCCTTCGGCGAGCCCCCAAGAAACGGGTGCCCGGGAACAATGCCCGGAAACGATGCCCGGAAACGATGCCCGGAAACGATGCCCGGAAACGATGCCCGGAAAAAAATGCCGGGTGCCGCGCAGGAGCGTGGGGGCATGCCGTGTATAAGGGTACGTGGACGGCTGGAGACGCCCTCACCCCGCGAAACGGCGGGGCGGACCGGGCGCGCCGCGCGGGGAGGCGCATCCGTCATCTGGAGGTTTGGGGGCGTTTGGGACTGATCGGAAAGCGAGACGGGGGTGGAGACGTCGTGGCCGGCGATCCCGCGGAGCCGAGCGACGAAGAGCTGATGGCGGAGGTTGCGGCGGGAAACCGCGCCGCCTTCAACGTCCTCTCCCGCCGTCACCTGAAACGGAGCCTGGGCTTGGCGATGCGCATCGCCGGCAACGCGCAGGACGCCGAGGAGGTCGTGCAGGACGCCTTCCTGCAGGTCTGGCGCCACGCCGACCGCTGGCGGGGCGACCAGGCGCGCTTCACCACCTGGCTGTACCGGATCGTCGTCAACCGGGCGCTGACCTACCGGCGCCGGCGCGGCTTCGACCCGCTGGAGGCGGCGGCCGAGATCCCCTCGGCCCTGCCCGACGCGCAGGCCACGGTGGAGGAACGGCAGCTCGCCAAATGGGTGGACGGCGCCATCGCCGCCTTGCCCGAGCGGCAGCGTGCGGCGCTCAGCCTGTGCGTGTATGAGGAATTGACCTGCGCCGAGGCGGCGAAGGTTCTGGATGTTTCGGTCTCCGCGATGGAGAGTTTGCTGGTCAGGGCCCGGCGCGTGCTGCGCGAGACGCTGCGCCCCCTGATCGGCCCAGCCGACACTGGACCCGATAGGGGACCCAATAAGGGATTCGACGAGGGCAAGCCATGAACCCGTCCGGAAAGACGCCAGAGATGACCATCGCGCGCTTTCGCCATCTGGCGGACGTGTGCGGCGCCGACCTCGCGCGCTGGCCGGCCGCGGAGCGCGCTGCCGCCGAAGCCCTGCTCGACGGGTCGGATGAGGCGCGCCGTGTCCTGGCGCAGGCCCGCGTCCTGGATGCGTGGATCGCGCTGGGCGCGCCGCAGGTGGACGATGCCCAAGTGGAACGCCTGCTCGGCGCCATCGGCGACCGGATCGACCGCGAGGCGGGGAACGCCGCAACCGGGCTTCCCCAACCGCCGGCCGCGGCGCTCCACAGGGCTCGGCCGCGGGGCTTCTGGCCCGCGGCGGCCTTTCTCGCCGGCATGGCGGTGATGGGCACGCTGGCCGGGGCCGACAACTACATGCAACCGACGTCGACGACTTCGGCCGGCATCGCCAGCCTCGTCGCGCCCGAGCCTTATCTCCTTGCGTGGAATCCATGATTGCTGTGCTGCGCCGCCGCTGGATGCCGATCGCCCTGGTCGGATCCCTGGGATTGAACCTGTTCCTGGGCGGGTTCGTCCTTGCGCGCCACCACCATCCCGGCGGCCCGCCCCCGCCGCCCGACCGCTTCATCGAGCACATGGCCTCGACCCTGCCGGACGCCGACGCGGCCATCCTGCGCCGGGCGCTCGCCGACCACCGCGAGGCCCTGGCCGCCGACCACCGGCGGCGCGACGCCTTTCCCCACCAGCTCCAGGCGGCTATCGCCGCGGAGCCCTTCGACCCGAAGGCGCTGGCATCCCTGTTCGCCGACCACGACCGGGCGGAGATGCAGTCGCGCGAGACGTTGCAGCAGGCGGTGATCGCCGCGGTGTCGGCCATGTCGGCGGAAGGGCGGCATCGCCTCGCCAACTTCCGGCCGGAAGGGCGTGGTCCGCGCTGAACGCGGCCAGCCCGAAGCATGATCGAACAAATTTTGGGAAAATCGCGCAGGAGTCGCCGGAGCGCCGCGTCTAACCCTTCGGAAGCAACCCGTTCAGGCCGCATACCACCAACGTCGTGGAGGAGCGGCGGCGCGGACGAAGGAGAACGACATGTCCATTTCCAGCGTGACCTCATCCTCGGTCGGCGGCGTGGCCCAGCAGCGGCCGCAGGGGCCGGGCAAGGAAATCCGCGAAGGCGTCAACCAGCTGAAGAAGGCGATCGAGTCCGGCGACCTGGAGTCCGTCCAGGGCGCTTACGACTCGCTGTCCAAGCTGGCGAGCAGCAAGCAGTCCTCGTCCACCAGCGCCACCAGCGGCACGTTGGAGTCCAAGGACCCGTTGTCCAAGATGCTGTCCGCCGTCGGCGAGGCGCTGAAGACCGGCGACGTGTCGCAGGTCCAGCAAGCCTTCGAGGCGAACGGCCCGAAGGGGCGCGGCGGTCCGGGTGGGCCCGGCGGTGGTGGCCGTCCCATGGGCCCGCCGCCCGACGGCGGCCAGGGCGGTCCGCCCGACGAGGTGAAGAGCGCGATGGGCAGCTTGGCGCAGTCGCTGCAATCCGGCGACCTGTCGGCCGCACAGGACAGCTTCTCCTCGCTGGCGCAGCTGCTCGGCACCGACAGCGATTCCAGCAACTCCAGCACCTCGTCCACGTCGACCGCCAGCTCGCCCCAGGATCTGTTCAAGACGATGCTGAGCAGCCTGAGCACCGCGTTGCAGTCCGGCGACCTGTCGGGCGCGCAGAAGGCTTTTTCCTCCATGGCCCCGCGCGGGTCGCAGGGCGTGGACCTGTACGCGTGACGCAACTGTACGCCTGAACGGGCCGTACGCGCGACGGTATGGCCGGGTCTCGTGGCCTTTCGCCGGCCCATCCGCGGCGGAAGGCCCGGCCGGCTTGAGAACTAGGTCTCTCACGTATCCCAATTGGGCGACCAGCTCGGCGCCACGGTGCGGGTGTGGCCGGCCAGCCGGTCCAGCGCGGCGCGGTCGGCCGGGTCCAGATCCAGGTCCAGCGCCGCCTGGTTGTCGCGCAGGTGTTCCGTGCTGCCGGCCTTCGGGATGGCCGCCACGCCATCCTGGCCGAGCAGCCAGGCGAGGGCCACCTGGGCCGGGGTCGCGCCGTGCTTGGCGGCGATGCGCCGCACTTCGGCGTTGGCCAGGACCTGGCCGTGGGCCAGCGGGCTGTACGCGACCAGAAGCATCCCGCGCGGGCGCAGGTAATCCAGGACCGGGGCCTGCGACAGCAGCGGGTGGTATTCCACCTGGTTGCAGAAAATCTCCGCCCCGACCTCCTCCACCGCGTGGCGGAGCAGGGCAACGGGGAAGTTGCTGACGCCGATGCGGCGCACCTTGCCGGACTTCCGCAGCGCCGCCATGGCGCCCAGCGTTTCGGCCAGCGGCACGCGCGGGTTCGGCCAATGGATGAGCAGCAGGTCCACACAGTCGCTGCGCAGGCGCCGCAGACTTTCTTCCGTCGACCGTTCGACCTCGCCGCCGGTCAGCCGGTCCATCCACAGCTTGGTGGTCAGGAACAACTGGTCGCGGGGAATGCCGGATTCGGCGATGGCCGTTCCAACCTCCGCCTCGTTGCCATAGGCCTGGGCGGTGTCGATGTGCCGATAGCCGAGGTCGAGCGCGCTCCGCACCACCCGGGCGCAGACGGACCCGGACAGCTGCCATGTGCCGAGTCCCAGGGCGGGTATGCGGGTGCCAAGGTGTGTGAGAGTTTTCATCATCCTCTACCTCTTTCGGACAGCTAGAAATTCGGCATTTTAGGTAAAACGGAAAACAACTGTCCTGAAAATACCAAGGAGATACCCCGTATTCGCGGGGTGCTTCGACGGCAATGTCAGTCTTTTCCGGAAATTTTCCAGAGCGATTAACTGGGATTTAACCATGATGGCGGTATCCCAATGGTCGGCGGAGGTATGACGGCCGAGGATCGAAGGCCGGTTGCTCTGCCCCAAGGGGAGCCCGAGACACCATGACCCTGCTGGCCCGCCTTTTCGTGCTGGTGCTGCTCGCCGTGTTGCCGGCCGTCGGCATCCAGGCCTATGGGGTGTTCCAGTTCCGCGCCGAACGCGAGGAGGAGGTCGCCGCCCAGGCGGAGCGCCTTCTGCATCTCGTCGAGGGTGAACAGGCGCGGATCGTGGATGGTGCGCGGCTGATGGTGACCTCCATCGCGGAATCGGCGGCCTTGCGCGCCGGCGACTTTGGCCGCTGCCGGGAGCATCTGGCCCGCCTCACGCGGCTTGCCCCCGAATACCGCAGCCTGGCGGTGGTCGGACGCGACGGCACCGTGCTGTGCAGCGGCGCCGCCGACGCGCCGGCCCGCCTGCCGACGTCCCTGCCGCACATCCGCCGCGCCATGGAGGAGGGTCACTTCGTCGTCGGCGAATGGACGCCCGGTGCTTCGGACCCAGGCGCAAAGGACAAGACTCAGGGCCCGGAATCAACCCCCGCCACCGGGACGCTGCCTTTCGCCATTCCCTTCCGCAACGAGGCGGGGGAGATCGCGGGCGTCGTGACACTCGGCCTCGACCTGCCGTGGCTGTCCGCCAACTTCGCGGCGCGCCCGCTGCCGGAGAACGCCAGCCTCTTGGTCACCGACCGCAACGGCAACATCCTGGTCAAGCTGCCCAACGGCATCGCCCAGCGCGGCGAGCGCGTGCCGCCCGCCTATCTGGAGTTGGTCGGCGACGAGCGGGGCGGGGTCGCCACCATGCCGGGGCTGGACGGGGTGACGCGCGTGCTCGCCTACTCCTCGGCGCGGCGCGGCGTGCGCGACCTGTTCATCAGCGTCGGGCTGGACCACACCACCGCCATCGGCAACATCGACCGCTCGACCCGCCACGGCCTGCTGCTGACGCTGGCCGGGTTGCTGGTGGCGATCGCCGCCGCCTGGATCGGCGGCACGCTGTTCATCCGCCGCCCGGTGGCCGTGCTGATCCGCGCCGCCCAGACCTGGGGCGAGGGCGACTCGACCGCCCGCGCCGGGCTGGCCGACCGCACGTCGGAGATCGGGCAGCTCGGCTCCGCCTTCGACGCCATGGCCGGAACGCTGGAAGCGCGGGAGCGCGCGCTGCGCAGCTCGGAAGAGCATCTGCGCGCGGTGCTGGACGCGCTGCCGGCCTTCATCGGCGTGCTGGCCCCAACAGGCGAGGTGCTTCAGGTCAACCGCGCCGCCATTGAGGCGGCGGGCCTGCCGGCCGACCAGATCCTGGGCCGGCCCTTCCACGAGACGTCCTGGTGGTCGTTCGATTCGGCGGGGCGCGAGCAGCTGCGCGCGGCCGTGGCCCGTGCGGCGCACGGAGAGCGTTCCCGCTTCGACGCCGCGATCCGGCTGGCCGGCGACCGGCAGATCATCGTGGACGTGGCGCTGACCCCGATGCTGGACGCGGCGGGCCGCGTCACGCACCTGATCGTTTCCGCCACCGACATCACCGAGCGCAAGTCCACCGAGGAGGCGCTGCGCGTCACCAACGAGCGCTTCCGCACGGCGCTGCGCAACTCCGGCGTGGCGGTGTTCAACCAGGACCGCGACCTGCGCTACACCTGGATGCACAACCCGGCGCTGGGCTACACGGCCGAGCGGGTGGTGGGCAAGACCGACCACGAGGTGTTCGAGGACCACGGCGACGCCGACTCCGTCACCGCCATCAAGCGCCGCGTCCTGCTGACCGGCGAGGGCGTGCGCGACGAGGTGCGCATCCGCCAGGACGGCTGCGACCATTTCTACGACCTGACCGTGGATCCCCTGCGCGGCCCGGACGGCAGCATCGTCGGCGTGACCTGCGCCGCCGTGGACGTGACCGGCCGCAAGCAGGCGGAAGCCGACCTGCGCCGCGCGCGGGAGGCGGCGGAGACCGCCGCGGCCGGCAAGTCCAAGTTCCTGGCCGTGGCGAGCCACGACCTGCGCCAGCCCGTGCAGTCGCTCTACCTGTTCGCCGCCGCGCTGGGCGACCGGCTGCAGGGTCACCCCGGCCTGCCGCTGCTGGACAACATGCGCCAGTCGCTGGACACGCTGAAGGGGCTGCTGGACGGGCTCTTGGACATGTCGCGGCTGGAGTCGGGCAAGATCGCCGTCACCAAGACCGACGTGCGGATGGGCCAGGTGCTCGGCCGGCTGGTCGCGGAATACGCACCGCGCGCCGCCCAGAAGGGCCTGATGCTGCGCGCCGTACCGACCCGTGCCTGGGTGCGCACCGACCCGGCGCATCTGGAGCGGATCCTGCGCAATCTGATCGAGAACGCCCTGCGCTACACCCGCAAGGGACGCATCCTGATCGGCTGCCGCCGCACCAAGGGCGGCCTGCGCGTGGAGGTCTGGGACAGCGGCATCGGCATCCCCGCCGACCGGCTGGACGAGATCTTCGAGGAGTTCACCCAGCTGAACACCAACGGCGACCGAGGCCTCGGGCTGGGTCTGGCGATCGTCAAGCGCCTCAGCAAGCTGCTCGGCCACCGGGTCGGCGTGCGGTCGACGGAGGGGCGGGGGTCCGTCTTCTCGGTCGAACTGCCGCGCGTCGCCGCGGAGAAGACCCGGGCCGCCGCGGTGGAATTGCGGCAGGTCGCCAACGACTGCGTGAACAAGGGCATGGTGCTGGTGATCGACGACGAGGCGATCATCCTGCTCGGCCTCAAGGCCATGCTGGAAGGCTGGGGCTACAGCGTGCTGACCGCGCGGTCGGGCGACCAGGCGCTGGAACGGCTGCGCGCCGACGGCCGCCGCCCGCAGGTCGTGCTGGCCGACTACCAGCTCCAGCAGGGCCGCACCGGTCCGGAGGCGCTGGCCGCCGTGCAGGGGCTGGTCGGGACGGACGTGCCGGGCATCATCCTGACCGGCGACACCGCCCCGGAACGGCTGGACGAGGCCCAGCGCAAGGGCTTCCGCATCCTGCATAAGCCCGTCTTCCCCAACGACCTGCGCAAGCTGATGGCCAGCGCCGGCGCGGCTTAGGCGCCGGCTCCGTTGGGGACAACCGGTATTTCACGGATTGTAGCGCGGATTACGCGGATCGATTTTTACTTGCTAGGCGCGCGCTTTTCGATGGAGCCACGCGGAGCAAGATTAAAGAAAAATCCGTGCAATCCGTGCTCAAATCCGCGAAATCCGTGTAGAATTTGTTGTCAGCAAGGATCGCGACAACCCCGTCTTCCCAGCCGCCTGTCGCCCGTGCACAATGTTGCCGACAGAAAACCGGGCCACGGGACGGTTGCGATCCGTCCCGGGCACAATAACGGGAGAGGTTGGCACGATGAAGACGACGTCCTGGATGGTCGGCACCCTGGCGGCGGCGCTCGCCGGGTTGTGGGCGGCGGCGGCCCCGGCGCAGACGAAGGTGACCGTGGCGATGAGCGGCTGGACCGGCTTCGCGCCGATCACGCTCGCCAAGGAAACCGGCATCTTCAAGAAGAACGGCATCGAGGTGGAGATCAAGAAGATGCCGACCTCCAACCGCCACCAAGCCATGGCGGCGGGCGAGGTGCAGGCGATCACCACCACGGTCGACACGCACATCCTCTACGCTTCCTCCGGCGTGGACGTGACGCAGGTGCTGGTGCTCGACAGCTCGCACGGCGGCGACGGCATCGTCGTGCGCGACGCCATCAACAGCGTCGCCGACCTGAAGGGCAAGCAGGTGGCCGTGCAGTACGGCGGCGTGCCGCAGTTCTGGCTGGCCTATGTCCTGAAGAAGAACGGCCAATCGATCAACGACGTGACCTCGGTCAACCTGCAGCCGTCCGACGCCGCCAACGCCTTCGTCGCCGGCCAGTTCGATGCCGCCGTGACCTACGAGCCGTACCTGTCCAAGGTGCGCGAGGCGAAGGGCAAGATCCTCGTCACGTCGGACCAGACGCCCGGCGTCATCATCGACACGCTGGCCTTCCAGCCCGACTACATCAAGAAGAACCCAAAGGTGGTCCAGGCCTTCGTCGACAGCTGGTTCGAAGCACTGGATGCCATCAAGAAGGACGAGAAGAAGTCCTTCGAGATCATGGGCCGCGACGTGAACCAGACGCCGGAGCAGTTCGCCGAGTCGGCGAAGTTCGTGCGCTGGTACGACAAGTCTGGCAACCAGGAATACCTGACCAAGACCATGCCGACCTTCCTCAAGGAGGTGCAGGACGTCATGCTGGAGGCGAAGCTGATCCGCAAGGCGCCGCCCAGCCTGGACGGCATGGTCGACGCCTCCTTCGTCAAGTGAGGGCAGCCGCGTGGCCCAATCCGTTTCCGACCCTCTCCCGCCGCAAGGCGGGGGAGGAAGGCGCGCCGCCTTGTTCACCCCGCTGAAGCCGGTCGCCCCGGCGCTGCGCACGACGCTGGGGATCTCCTGCTTCGTGCTGTTCTTCCTCGGCTGGGGCATCGCGACCTACGGCGGCTTCGTGAAGCCGCTGTTCCTGGCCTCGCCCGGCGATTCGCTGAAGGCCGGCTGGGCGCTGTTCACCGAATTCGGCTTCGCCACGGACATCGCCGTCACGGTGTGGCGCGTCCTGGCGGGATTCGCGCTGGCGGCGCTGGTCGCCGTGCCGCTCGGCATCCTGATGGGGGCCTTCAAGCCGGTGGAGGCCTTCTTCGAGGCCTTCGTGTCCTTCGCCCGCTACCTGCCGGCCTCCGCCTTCATCCCGCTGCTGATCCTGTGGGCCGGGGTGGGGGAGATGCAGAAGATCCTGGTCATCTTCATCGGCTCGGTCTTCCAGTTGATCATCATGGTGGCGGTGATCGTGTCCGGCATCCGCACGGACTTGGTGGAGGCTGCCTACACGCTGGGTGCCAAGCGCGACGGCGTGGTGCGGCGGGTGCTGCTGCCGGCATCATCCCCGCAGATCTTCGAGGCGTTGCGCCTCGTGCTCGGCTGGGCCTGGACCTACGTGATCGTGGCGGAGCTGGTCGGCGCCTCGCGCGGGATCGGGCACATGATCATCGACGCGCAGCGGTTCCTGGACACCGGGCAGATGATCTTCGGCATCTTCGTGATCGGCGTCATCGGGCTGGTCACCGACCTGGCCTTCCGGACGCTCAACGCCCGCCTCTTCCCGTGGGCCAAATCACGATGATGGGTTGGACGATAAGGGGCGGATCATGAGCAAGCTGTCCATCCGCCGGGTCGAGAAGACCTTCCCCGGCCGCCCCGGCTCGTCCGGCACCACCGCCGCCACGCGCGCGCTGGAGCCGACCAGCCTGGAGGTCGCCGACAACGACTTCATCACCATCCTCGGCCCCTCGGGCTGCGGCAAGTCCACCCTGCTGCGCATCGTCGCCGGGCTGGAGACGCCCAGCGCCGGCGAGGTGCTGTTGGACGGGCAGCCGGTCCACGGCCCCGGCCCGGACCGCGGCATGGTGTTCCAGTCCTACACGCTGTTCCCCTGGCTATCCGTGCGCGACAACGTCTGCTTCGGCCTGCGGGAACGCGGGGTGGCGCGGGCGGAGCAACTGGCTGTCGCCGACCGCTTCCTCGCCCAGGTCGGGCTGAAGGGGTTCGAGAACCACTACCCGGCGCAGCTGTCAGGCGGCATGCAGCAGCGCACGGCGCTGGCCCGCGCGCTGGCCAACGACCCGAAGATGCTGCTGCTGGACGAGCCCTTCGGCGCACTGGACCACCAGACGCGCGAGGTGATGCAGGAGCTGCTGCTGGGCATCTGGGAGCAGCACCGCAAGACGGTGATGTTCGTCACCCATGACATCGACGAGGCCATCTTCATGGCCAGCCGCGTCGTGGTGATGTCGGCCCGCCCGGGGCGCATCAAGTGCGACGTGCCCATCGAGCTGCCGCACCCGCGTTCCTACAAGGTCAAGACCACGCCGGAGTTCGCCGCCTACAAGGAGCGGTTGACCGAGGAAATCCGCGTCGAGACCATCAAGACGCTGAGCATGGAGGCGTAAGGGCCGGGGGCGGCTACCCACGCCGCCCCGTCCCGCGTTATTCGATGGCGCCCGTGCGGATCACGATGTCCGACAGGGCGATGCCCGCGCGTTCCGCGTCGGCGGCCAGCGTGGCTTGGCTGTCCCAATGGACGTTGCCGTTGATCTCCGCGACGCGGCCGTTCCGCTTCACCACCCACACGCCCGTGGCGGCCATATGGACGGCTTGCGCCAAAGGCTGGCCGGCCGCGGGCTGCGGCCGCGCCTGGGTGACGGGGTGCGGCGCCGTGTCGGCGCGCGCCGAGAATTGGCCGAACAGCACACCGTCGGCGTGGCCGCCCACCATCGGCAGGGGATGACGTTCGCGGCGGTCGCTCGGACGGCAGGGCGAGGTGGCGGCGATGGCTTGCGGCCGGGCGGTCAGTGACATGGTCGATTCCTGGAACCTGTTCGGGTGCCGGTCCCTCCATACGGGAACCGGTCGTTACGTGTCTCAACTTTCCGCCGAACCAGCGGCGAAGTAAAGCGGCAAATTATCGTTTACTTGTGTAAACCATTCCGGGACTTGGTCGGTCTCCCTGAATTCTACAAAATATTTTCTAAAATTTTATCTGTTGCGGGCAATCACTGCGCCGGGTGGCCCTCCTTCCGGAGGCCCCGGGAAGGCCACGTCCGGCAACTGGTGAAACTTCGAGCGGGCGGCGGGGTTGAACAAGCGCAACCACATGGTTGCCCCGCAGCGCTCCCACAGGAGGAGGAAAACGATATGGCCGCCGAACCCCGCAACGAAGGAGAAGGCAACCGCACGGCCGACGCCCAATACCGCAAGGGCGTCCAGGACCATGTCCAGCACCACGACGTCGAAGGCGACGCCAAGCGGGCTCGCGACGCCGTGGACGGCCCGGAAGGCGACGAGCTGCGACGCGCGGAGGAAGAGGGCAAGCGCCACGCCAAGGGTGAGGACCCGCAGCTGAAGCCCGGCGCACAGTCGCAGGGCAAGCCCTGACGCGGGGCACGTTCCCCACCCGAATCCCCGTTCCGCACACACGGAGACTCCTACCCCTTTCGATACCCTGGAATAGTCACACGCAAGCGAACGTTCAATCCGTAAGCATGAGCGCGGCCGCGACACGGGACGCGGCCGCGCTTGAATGCGAGCCTGAATAACGGGCCAAGAGAAACGGGCCAAAAGAAACGGATTGAACCATGTTGAAGAAGTTTGCTGTGATTCTGGTCGGTGGCCTGCTGCTGGCGGGATGCGAGAATCTCAACCATCGGGAGCAGCGGACGCTGTCCGGCGGCGCCATTGGTGCTGCGGGCGGTGCGGCCATCGGCGCGATGACCGGCGGCAGCGCCGTCATGGGCGGCGTGATCGGCGGTGCGGCCGGCGCTGCGGTCGGCGCCCTCACCGCGGACAACGGCCGCCACCGCCGGTAAGGCACGACGGTAAGGGCGGGCGGCCTTTGCCCCGGCAGCGGGCGCGCACCCTTGTATGCCATGCGCGGTCGGGGGCTCGGAGCGGGCGACGGGCCCCCCGCCGTCTCACCAAAGAGTAGCACGCGCATCTCCAACGCTTGCAAACGGCTGCGGATGGCCTAGAACACTCCGCTCATGACCCAACCGCTCCGCATCGGCACGCGCGGCAGCCCGCTGGCGCTGGCGCAGGCCCACGAGACCCGCGACCGTCTGATCGCGGCGCACCCGCATTTGGCCGCCCCCGGCGCGATCGAGATCGTCGTCTTCAAGACAACGGGCGACCGCATCCTCGACCGCACGCTGGCCGAGGCCGGCGGCAAGGGGCTGTTCACGAAGGAACTGGAGGACGCGCTGCTGGACGGCCGCGCGGACCTGGCGGTCCACTCCATGAAGGACGTGCCGACCTGGCTGCCGGACGGGCTGGAGATTTCCACCCTGCTGCCGCGGGAGGACACGCGCGACGCTTTCTTCTCGCGCGCCGGCCAGGGCGTGGACGACCTGCCCGCCGGGTCTGTGGTCGGCACCGCCGGCCTGCGCCGACAGGCGCAGATCCTGGAGCGGCGCCCCGACCTGACGGTCGTGCCCTTCCGCGGCAACGTGCAGACGCGTCTCGCCAAGCTTGACGCCGGGGAGGTGGACGCCACGCTTCTGGCGCTGGCCGGCCTGCGCCGGCTCGGCCTGACCGACCGCATCACCGCCGTGCTGGAGCCCGAGGTGATGCTGCCCGCCGTCGCCCAGGGCGCCATCGGCATCGAAATCCGCAGCGCCGACGACGCGACCCGCGCGCTGCTCGCCCCGCTCCACTGCCACCAGACCGCAGCCCGCGTGGGGGCGGAGCGCGCGCTGCTCGCGGCGCTCGACGGCTCCTGCCGCACGCCCATCGCGGCGTTGTCCACCCTGGACGGCGACCGGCTGACCCTGAAGGCCAAGGTGCTGTCGCCCGACGGCCGCCAGGTCTTCCGGGCCGAGCGCGCGGGAGCCGCGGTCGACGCCGTGGCGCTCGGCGCCGACGCCGGGGCGGAGATCAAGGCGGTCCTGCCGCCCGATTTCTTCCTGCCGTAACGGGCTGTCCGGCCCATGCCAGAGGCGATGCGGCCGCCGCACCTGCTGGTTACCCGCCCGGCGGAGGACGCCGAACCGCTGGCCGCACGCCTGCGCGCCGAAGGCTTCGATGCTTCGGTCGAGCCGATGCTGGACATCGTCCAGCGCGACGGGCCCGACCTTGACCTGGACGGCGTACAGGCACTCCTTTTCACGAGTGCGAATGGCGTACGCAGCTATGCCAGACGTACAGGGCGGCGTGACCTGCCGGCCTATGCCGTGGGCGACGCGACCGCGGCGGCGGCGCGCGCCGTCGGCTTCCACCATGTGGAAAGCGCGTCCGGCGACGTGTACGCGCTGGCGGCACTGGTCCGGGCGCGCTGCGTGCCCGGGGCCGGGGCGCTACTTCATGTCGCAGGCAGCAAGGTTGCCGGCGATCTGTCAGGAATGCTGACGGAAGCAGGGTTTCTCGTGCGGCGCGAGGCGCTGTACGACGCCGTTCCAAGCGTGCGACTCTCCGACCATACGGCTGGGTTGCTGCGTACGGGCACACTCGACGGCGTGTTGTTTTTCTCTCCCCGTACCGCCCGTTCGTTTGTTAGGCTGGTCGCCGAGGCGGGGCTGCTCGACTGCTGTCGTACAGTGGACGCGCTCTGCCTCAGCCCCGCGGTTGCGGAGGCGGCCCGCGCGTACAGTCCTCTGGACGGCGCCTTGAACGGTGACTTGGGAGTGACACCGTGGCAAGGCGTACGGGTGGCCCCGCGACCGGAGCAGGACTCGCTGCTCGGCCTGCTGCCGGATTTGTCCGGCCGCAAGGGCCGGGCTTGAGCGCATCCGGCGACGGGGCTGTGGCGTTCGTCGAGACCAACAGCGACCAAGAAGGCACCCCATGACCCCTCGCCCAGGCTCCAATCACGAGGCCGATCCGAACGGTCCCACGCCGTCCGATTCTTCGCCGGCTGCCGGCGGCCCCGCCGTTGAGCGCATCATCGAACGCTTCGGCGGCATCCGCCCGATGGCGCACAAGCTGGACATCCCCGTGACGACCGTCCAGGGCTGGAAGAAGCGCGGCGCGATCCCGCTGAACCGCCACGCCGACCTGCGCGCCGCCGCGGCCAAGCATCGGATCACGCTGGACGAGGCCGACCTCGAAGCCGCCACCCCGAGCGAGGACCGCGCCACCACGGACACCACTCCGGACGCCGCCGACTCGGTGACCCCGCTGCCGCCGGACGCCGTGGCCGCGCCTGAAGGCGTGGAACCGGTGGTTCCGCCCGCCGATACCCTTCCGGGGACCGAGCCGGTCATCATCGCCGGCCCGCACGCCGAGTCGCCTGCGTCCGAGGCCGCGAAGGCAGACGAGACCGCGCGCGTCGAACCGCCGGCCTTCGAACCGCCCCCCATCGTCGAACCGGTGCCGCCGACCACCAGCTATGAGCCGGTGCGCGAGGTTCATCGCGAAGAGCGCCGCTCCGGCGCCGGTTTCGCCACCGCCGTGTCGCTGCTGGCCCTGATCGTCGGCGCCGCCGCCCTGTCGGAGCCCTGGTGGGGCCCGCGCGTGCCGGGCTGGCCCAGCCGTGACGGCGCCGCCCAGCAGGCCGCCGCCCCGGCCCCGGCTCCAGTGGCACAGCCCGACCCGGCGTTGCGCGGCCAGCTCCAGCAGATCGCCGACCGCGTGGGCAAGCTTGAACAGCGCCCGGCCGCGAGCGGCAACGGCGCTGCGGCGGGCGGTGTCGACCCGCAGGTTTTGGAGAACGCGCTCCGCCAGCTGTCGGGCCGCATCGACCAGCTCGACCAGCGCGTCCAGCAGGCCGGCAGCGCCGAGGCGCAGCCGGATCCGCGCGTGAACCAGCTGGCCGAACGTCTGGGCGGCATCGAGCAGCGCGTCGCCGCCGTGGGCAGCAACACCCAGGCCGCCGAGCAGCTCCGCCAGGAGGTGGACGGGCTGAAGCAGCAGCTCGCCTCCGTCAACCAGTCCGTGGCCTCCGTCAACCAGGCGGTGGAAACCCGCCGCGACGCCGCCACCGCCGCCCAGGCGCTGGTGCTGGCCGCCGGACAGCTGCGCTCCGCGCTCGCCACCGGCCAGCCGTTCCAGCAGGAACTCCAGGCCGTCCGCGCGCTGGGCGTCAGCGACCCGCAGGTCACGCAGCCGCTCGACGCCGTGTCGGCCTACGCCGGCAAGGGCGTGCCGACGCAGCCGCAGCTGGCCGACCGCTTCCAGGCCCTGTCGTCGGACATCGTGCGCGCCGCCAACCAGGGCGAGGGCGGCGACTGGATCAACCAGGTCACCGGCAAGCTCGCCACGCTGGTCACCGTGCGCCGCCAGGGCGGCGGGGTGGTCGGCGACAGCGCCGACGCCGTGGTCGCCCGCGCCGAGGCGTCGCTGCAGGAGAACAACCTGGGCAAGGCGATCGAGGAGCTGTCGGCGCTGAAGGGCCCGGCCGCCACCACCGCGGCACCCTGGATCGCCGACGCCAAGGCGCGCCTGGCCGCCAACCAGGCCGGCCAGCAGCTGACCGCCCGCGCCATCGGGCTCCTGTCGCAGTCGGCCGGTGCCACGGGCGAGAAGGGGGCCGCGCAATGACCCGTGCGATCTGGTTCCTCATCAAGGTCGCGATCGTCGTCGGGATCGCGGTCTGGCTGGCCGACCGGCCGGGCACCGTCAACATCAACTGGCAGGGCTACGCCGTCGAGACCAGCTTCGGCATCGCCGTGCTGATCACCGCCGCGGTGCTGGCCTTCGCCGTCTTCCTGTACCGGGTGGTGCGCGGCATCATCCGCGCGCCGCGCACGTTGGGCCGCTACAGCCGCTCCCGCCGGCGCGAGCGCGGCTACAAGGCGCTGACCCGCGGCATGGTGGCGGTCGCCGCCGGCGACGCGGCCACCGCCCGCAAGATGGCGCGCAAGGCCGACGGCCTGCTGAACGAGCCGCCGCTGACCATGCTGCTGTCGGCCCAGGCCGCCCAGCTCCAGGGCGACGACCGCGCGGCGAAGGAATACTTCACCGCCATGCTCGACCGCCCGGAGACGGCCTTCCTCGGCCTGCGCGGTCTGCTGACCCAGTCGCTGAAGGCCGGCGACCGGATGGAGGCGCTGCAACTCGCCCGCCGGGCGCAGTCGCTTCAGCCCAACACGCCCTGGCTGCTCGGCACGCTCTACGACCTGGAGGCCCGCTCCGGTGACTGGGCCGCGGCCGAGGGCACCCTGCAGCAGGCGGTCCAGGCCGGCGCCATCAGTTCCGAGCAGGGGCGGCGTCACCGCGCGACCCTGCTGATCGAGCGCAGCTTCGAGGCGGAGCGCCGCGGCCGCGCCGACGCCGCCCTGTCGCACGCCCAGGCGGCGCACGACCTCGTGCCGGGCTTCGTCCCGGCTGCGGCCCGCGTCGCCCGGCTGCTCGCCGCCGCGGGCAAGCTCCGTCCGGCCGCCAAGGCCGTCGAGCGCGCCTGGCGCATCAACCCGCACCCGGATCTGGCCGACGCCTACCGGGACGTGCTCGCCAACTACGACCCGCTGACCCGGGTGAAGCTGACCGACAAGCTGCGCGTCGCGGCCCCGAACGCCGCCGAATCGCACATCGCTCTGGCCCAGGTCTCGCTGGCCGTCCAGCTCTGGGGCGAGGCGCGCACGCACCTGAACAAGGCGCTGGAACTCCAGCCGTCCCGCCGGCTCTACCGTCTTCTGGCGGAACTGGAGCGGGAGGAGCGGCAGGACGAGGAAGCCGCCCGCGCCTGGCTGGCCCAAGCCGCCGCGGCGCCGGCCGATCCGTCCTGGACCTGCACCGCCTGCAACGCGGTCAGCCCGACCTGGGGCGGCCTGTGCGGCCATTGCGGCGCCTTCGACAGCCTGGAATGGAAGGCCCCGACCATGACGGTCTCCCTGATGGCGCCGGAGTCCACCACGACCGCCATCACGCACCAGCCGTCCGAACGCCCGATCGGCCCCGCCGTGCCGCAGTCGGCGACATAGCCGCATCTGCACGGTCGCATTTGCACGCTGTTGGTTCCTGGCCCCTTCCCGCCCCGGCGGGGAGGGGCTTTTTCATGGGGGTGCCGGCCCCTCAGCGCACCGCCCGCAGGGCGTCGCGCACCTCCGTCAGGATGTCGCCCAGCAGGTTCAGGCCGCGCCATTGCGTGGGGTCGGTGGCGCGCGGGTCGTCGGCGGCCAGGCCGATGCCCCAAACGCGGTCGATGGGGCTCGCCTGCACCAGCCGCGTGCCGCCGGTGGCGAGCAGGATCGCGAGCAGGTCGGGGTTCTGGCTGTATTTGGCGAGGCTGCCGGTGACCACGATGGCGTGCCGGGCGCCTTCCCACACCGGCTCCGCGAAGCCGCGGACGCGGCGGCCCAGGCTCTTCTGCCGCACCGGCTCGGGCTCGTCCAGGATCAGGGCGGCGGTCTCGGCGTCGCCGAACAGCAGCGCCTTGGCGTGCATCATGTAGTGCTCGGCGCAGAGGTAGCGCCGGCCGGCGACGGTCATGGGGCTGGAATGCCACTGCGACAGCGGTCCATCCCAGAAGAAGGTGAAGCCCGCGGGCGCCGGCCCCGACACCGGCAGCGCCCCCTCAGCCGGTCTTGCCGAGGCGCGTGCCTTCGAGGATCGCCTCGTCGAAGATGGCGCCGACGCGGCTGCAGCCGGTCAGGTCGGCCATGGTCAGGTCGCAGCCCTTCAGGTTGGTCTCGGTCAGCGAGGCGCCGGCCAGCCGCGCCCGCACCAGCGAGGAGCGCATGATCTTGGCGCCCGCGCTGATCGCCAGGGTGCCGAGGTTGGCCTTGTCCAGGCAGCCGTCGATCAGGATGGCGCGGTCGAGCTTGGCGCCGCGCATGTCCGCCCCGCGCATGTCGGCAGAGCGCAGGTCGGCCCCGTCCAGCTGCGCCGCCTGGAGCTGCGTGCCCTTCAGCCGTGCGTTGCGCAGCCGGGCGCCGGAGCCCTTGGCGAGCGTCAGCACCTTGCCCGACAGGTCGGCCCCATCCAGGTTCATGCCCGACAGGTCGAGTTGCTGCCCCTGCGCCCCGCTGGTGCCGAGCCAGAGCAGATGCTGGCGCAGCAGCTTTTCGATCTCCGCCGCGCTCGGGACCGGGCGGGTTTCCGCCTCTTCCTCCGCATCCTCGTGGATCGGCGTCTGGGGGGCGAGGGCGGCGGCGGCGGCCTCCGCGTCGGTGCGGATGGACAGGGCGAGGTCGCCGTCCGACACCTTGGCGCCATCCAGCTTCGCCCCGCGCAGGTCGGCGCCGTTCAGGTCCGCCCCCTGGAGGTCGGCGCCGGAAAAGTTGCAATCGCGCAGATCGGTGCGCTGCAGCCGCGCGCCGTTCAGGCGGGAGTTGGTGAAGTCGGCCGCCCGGGCGAAGCTGCCCGACAGCTTGGCGCGCGCCATGTCGGCGTTGGTCAGCTTGGCCGACGCCATGTCGGCCGGCCCCGGTTCGAACCCGACCACCTTCAGCTCGCCCGACGCGCTGCGGTTCGCCATGCTGCCGTCGCGCAGGTCAACCTCGACCATCACGGCACCGTCCAGCATGGCGCCGCGCACATTCGCCCCCCGCATGTCGGTGCGGAACAGCCGCGCCTCGGTCATGTCGGCGTTGCGCAGGTCGGCGCCGTAGAGGTCGGCGTGGTCCAGGATGGTGCCGCGCAGCTTGGCGTCGCGCAGGATGGCGCCCGACAGGTGCGCGCCGGTCAGGTTGCGCCCGGACAGGTCCAGGCCCGACAGGTCGAAGAAGGGCAGGTTGGCGCGGGCTCCGTTCGGCCGCCCCTCGGTGAAGCGCACATGGCGCTCGCAGACGCGGTCCAGCTGGTCCTGCGTCAGCCGTATTCGAGACTTGAGGGTGCCGTCGTTTGCCATGGGCCCCTCAGGCGAACAGCGCGTCGATGTCGGCCTGCGAGATCTCGGCGCCGCCGCCCGACGGATCGGGAGGCGGAGCGGGAGGGCTGGCCGGCTTTGCAACGGACGGAGGGGCGGACGGGGCGGGCGGGGCGGGAGGCGGCGGGGGCGGCGCGGGGTGGGCCGCCGGCTCCGCCCGTTCCATCACCTGCGGGATCTGGCTGGCCAGCCCGTCGAACAGGGCGTCGATGTCGTCCTGGCTGACCTCCGGCCCGCCCAGCTGGGGGCCGTTCAGCAGGTGCGCGTCGGGGCGCGTGTCGCCCAGCTTGCGGTGGGAGCTTGCCGTCTCGGGCGCCGGGGCCTCGGCCATGCGCTCCACGCCCCAGATCTCGATCATCGTGTTCACGCGCTGCTCGATGTAGCGCAACGTGTTGACGACCTTGGTGGTGCGCTGGCCGGTGATGTCCTGGAAGGAGCAGGCGGTCATGATCTCGATGCACCAGGCCTCAATGGCGTCGACCATCTCCGCGATGTCCGGGTCGCTGCGCGGGATGCCCTGGGTGATCTCCTGGATCTTTTCCGTGGCGTTCAGGATGTCGGTGGTCGCGCGCTCCGTCGCGGCGACGATCTCGTCCAGTTCCCCGGTCGCCGCCTCGATGCGGTTGGATCCGGTGTCGGCGGGGCGGAGTGCGGCGATGTCGCTGCGCGTCTCGCGCACCACCTGGGTGATCGCCGTCAGCTCCTGCTGGAGCGCCAGCCCATCGGTAAGCCCACTGGCCGGCCCGGCCGCCGAGGGCATACGGGCGATGGCGCCCGGCTCCACGCCGCGCAGGCGGTTGACCTGCTGCTCCAGCGCGTTGGTGACGCGGTTGAGGTCGTCCGTCACGATCGCGCGCGACCGGCGGTCCCGCATGCGCAGGAAGGCGCGGCCGCGCGCCGTCTGCGACAGCGCCTCCTCCATCTGGAGATAGTCCTGCTCGGTCAGTTCCAGCAGAGGAACGTCGCTCATATCCGTCACCGTCGGCGGAGCCCCGGGTCCTGAAGTGGTGCCGACCGGCCATGCGCCGATCGAACGGTGACGCTGACGATACTCCCGCCCGCGCCCCGCGGCAAAGCCGGCGCACAGCACCCGCCCATGCCTGCGTCGCATTGCCGTATTAAAGAAAGCCTTAATGCATCTTCCACAGCTACGCGATGTCGCACCTTTCGCGACGCCGGGGACGGGTGGCCAGAGGGATCAGGGATGGATCAGGGCTGAATCAGGGGGGAGACGAGGTGCCTTCCCCTCCTCCGCACTTTGGCCGGTGGGGTGACATCAGGGCGAAAATCCACAGGGGTGGCGCCCAGAAGAAGGGTGCGCCGGACACGAGCCAGGCCGCGGTCGCCATGCGCATGGCTTCGAAGGGCATCGCGGCCAGCGGCACCGCCGGCTGGCCGTTCGGGGAGCGGTGTTTCGGGGGCATCGGCATTTCGGTCCTCAACCAGCTTCACCTATACTCCGCAACCGGAACCCGGCACAATCATAGTGCTCCCGCAACGGGCATATGGCTCCCACAACGGCGCGAGGGCTTGCACGGCCCGCCGTTTTCTCCCAAATCTGCCGCTCCGGCACAGATTTCCAATAAAGATCCCGGAGGGTCATCGTGATGAAGAGGACGGTTCGGTTCGCGGCGGCGGCGTGCGTGGCCGGGCTCCTGGGTTTTGCCGGTATCGGCGGGGGAGTACCGGCCCCGGCGTCGGCGGCGCTGCCCGCGGGCATCGGCGGCGCCACGACCATCGCCCCGATGCTGGAGCAGGTGACCCCGGCGGTGGTGAACATCGCCGTGCTGTCGCGGGCCCCGCAGGCGGAGAACCCCTTGCTGCGCGACCCCTTCTTCCGCCGCTTCTTCAACGTGCCGGAGCAGGAGGCGCGGCCGCAGGTCAGCGCCGGCTCCGGCGTGATCGTGGACGCGCGGCGCGGCTACGTCGTCACCAACGCACATGTGGTGGAGAACGCGCAGGAGATCGCGGTCACGCTGAAGGACCGTCGGCGCCTGCGCGCCAAGCTGGTCGGGCGCGACGCCGCGACGGACATCGCGCTGCTTCAGATCGGTGCCGACAACCTGACCGCCTTGCCCTGGGGCGATTCCGACCGGCTGAAGGTCGGCGACTTCGTGGTGGCCATCGGCAACCCCTTCGGCCTCGGCCAGACGGTGACGTCGGGCATCATCTCGGCGCTCGGCCGCAGCGGGCTGAAGGTGGAGGGGTACGAGGACTTCATCCAGACCGACGCGTCGATCAACCCCGGCAACTCCGGCGGCGCGCTGGTGAACTTCAACGGGGAGTTGATCGGCATCAACACCGCCATCATCGGCCCGGCCGGCGGGTCGGTCGGCATCGGCTTCGCGGTCCCCGTCAGCATCGTGCGGTCGGTGATGGAGCAGCTGGTCGAATACGGCGAGGTGCGGCGCGGCCGGCTGGGCGTCGCGATCCAGGACCTGACCCCCGACATCGCCGAGAGCATGAGCCTGACCGGCGACGCCGGCGCAGTGATCGCCAAGGTGGAGCCCAACTCGCCCGCAGACCGGGCCGGCATCCGCAGCGGCGACGTGGTGGTTGCGGTGGAAGGCCGCCCGGTGCGCAGCGCCACCGACTTCCGCAACCGGCTCGGCCTGCTGCGCGTCGGCACGCCGGCTCAGGTGACGATCCTGCGCGGCGGCAACGAGCGCACCCTGACCGTCCGCACGGCGAAATAGCCCCGGATGGGAAACAACCAAAAATGATCGGGCGCCCCCCACTCCCCCGCCGGCCGCAGGCGCCGGCCGCGCCCGTGGTCGGCGCGGCCCAGCGCCAGCGCGAGGTCGCCAAGCTCCTCATGCAGCTCGACGCCATGCTGAAGAAGGCGGGCGTGCTGGCGGCCACGGCGCGCGAGCGCGTTTCCGTGGGCGGCATGGGGCGCTACCGGAAGTTCACCAAGAAGGTGCGCGACTTCTTCGCACTGGCCGCCGTCACCCAGGAGCGGCTGGACGCCGCCCCGCAGGAGATGGAGGAGCTGATCGGGCCGATGACCACCGCGCTGGAACGCCTGCACGCCCGCATGGTGATCCTGTTCGTGGAGGAAAGCGTCGGCTTCTTCGGCACCTTCGCGCGGGTGAAGGCCCTGCCCATCGGCACGCACGAGATCGTCGGGGTGGAGCTGCGCGCGCTGATGGAGGTGCGCAAGTTCCTCGACGACCCGTTGTACGACGGGGAGCGCGGGCAGTCCCTGCGCGTGCAGGCGGACCGCATCGCCGGGCTGATGCGCGCGGTCATGGAGCGCTGCCCGCCGCTGCCCGACTTCGGCGACGAGCCGAGCATCGGCCCGACCGGGGCGGTGAACAAGCCGATCCGACCGCCGCGCCGCGCCGCCGGCCCCCGGCCGGCTGCGCCGCTGCCTCAGCCGGAACCCCGCGTGACGGACCCGCGCCTGGAGGTCCGCCCACTCAGCCTCGACACGCTGGACGACGAAGACTAGGGACGACGAGGACTAAGCGCTATGGTGCGGGCAGCGGCCGCGGCTCCGGGTCGCCGTCCAGGCCTTCGCCGGGCGCCCGGTCGTTGACGGCGCAGATCCGCTGCATCACCGCCGCCTTCGGCGAGGCGACCTCGCCATGCTCGTAGGCGACGACTTGAAGCCGATCCCGCGCCACCGCCAGAAGTTCCCCGCTGCGCAGCAGGAAGGAGGGGGAGGAGGGGCGGCCGAAGCGGGCGTTGCCGATGGCGAAGGTCTCGTAGATCAGCACGCCGCCTGGTTCCAGCGCGTCGAGCAGGGCGGGGAACAGGGGGCGGTGCAGGTAGTTGGTCACCACGATGGCGGCGAAGCGCCGTGCCGTCAGCAGCGGCACGGGTTCCCCGGCCTCCAGGTCGGTCTCCACCAACTCCACGCCCGGCGTGCCGGTCAGGTCGGCGACGCCGCGCAGGTCCCGGTCGGCCCCGACCACCGGGTGGTTGCGGGCGAGGAAATGGCGCAGGTGGCGGCCCGACCCGCAGGCGAGATCGAGCACCGTGCCCCCCGCCGGAACCAGCGGCGCGAAGCGCGCGACCCAGGGGGACGGGGGGTTGAGGGCGGCGTGCGATGACGATGTGGAGGGCGGCGCGGACACGGGCGGGGCTCCCTTGGGACGGACGGGCGGGACAACGGACGGGGCGCGGACGGGCGACGTTTGACGGTGACGGCGCGCCGTGCTGAATTAGCGGCCGAGCACTTCCGGTTCAACACCTTGGAGCATCCGACGGGGACATGATCCTCTTCGTTCTGAAATGCACGGCCGACCACCGATTCGAGGCCTGGTTCCGCAACGGCGACGCCTACGAGGCGCAGGCCGCTTCGCGATCCATCGCCTGCCCGGTCTGCGGCGACACCCACATCGCCAAGGCCCCGATGGCGCCCAACATCGCCAAGGGGCGGGGCAAGGAGACGGCTCCCCCGCCGGACGCCGCGCCGCCCGCCGCTCCACCCTCACCCGCGGCCCAGGCGGTGATGCCGGCCCCGGCGGAGGGGGCGGCACAGACCTCGGCTCCGGCCCCGGTTCCGGCCGACGAGGCGCGCCAGCGTTTCGCCGCGGAGATGATGCGGCAGCTCACCGAGATGCGCCGCACGGTGGAGGAGAACTGCGACTACGTCGGCGACCGCTTCGCCGAGGAGGCGCGCCGCATCCATTATGGTGAAAGCGACCCGCGCGGCATTTACGGCGAAGCTTCCGCCAAGGATGTGGAAGAGTTGCGCGAGGAGGGTGTGGCATTTCATCGCATCCCTTGGCTTCCCCGCACGAACTCCTGAGGTTCTGGTCACACGTTATCCAACGTTCTCCTCGCGTGCCGATCGCGCAGACTGCGCGACGGCCGCTCCGGAACAACCGTGCCGAGCTTAGTCAAGCCGCTTTTTAGCGGTTGTTCCACATCAAAAATGTTGACGGGACAGAGCATTACAAAGACCATAGGCTCAGAGTGTCTAATATGACCCGTCAAAAATCGCTCGGCACTCGCGAGGGGACGCACTATGAAAGAAAACGCTCAGAGGATTCTCGCGAATCCCAAATTCCAGGAGCTGGTGCAGAAGCGCAGCGCGTTCGCGTGGACGCTGTCGATCGCCATGCTCGTCATCTACTACGGCTTCGTCCTGCTGGTCGCGTTCGGCAAGGGGTTCCTCGGCACCCCGATCGGTTCCGGTGTGACCACCTGGGGTATCCCCGTCGGCCTGTTCACCATCGTTTCGGCCTTCATCCTGACCGGCATCTACGTCAACCGGGCGAATGGCGAATTCGACGAGCTGAACCGGCAGATCATGGAGGAGTCGAAGTGATGCGTTCGCTGGTCAATCGTTTGGGCGCCGCGGCCGCCGCGGCCGGTGCGCTCGTGCCCGCGTCGGTGTACGCGGCGGCGGTCGAGGGTCAGGTTCAGAAGCAGGCGACGAACTACGAAGCGATCGTCATGTTCCTGATCTTCGTGCTGCTGACGCTCGGCATCACCTTCTGGGCCGCGCGCCGCACGAAGTCGGCCAAGGACTTCTACGCCGCCGGCGGCGGCATCACCGGCTTCCAGAACGGCCTCGCCATCGCCGGCGACTACATGTCGGCGGCCTCCTTCCTGGGCATCGCCGGCCTCGTCTACACGTCGGGCTTCGACGGGCTGATCTTCTCGGTGGGCTGGCTGGTCGGCTGGCCGATCATCCTGTTCCTGGTGGCGGAGCGCCTGCGCAACCTCGGCAAGTACACCTTTGCCGATGTGGCCTCCTACCGCTTCCAGCAGACCCCGATCCGCACGCTGGCCGCCTGCGGCTCGCTGGCCACGGTGACCTTCTACCTGATCGCCCAGATGGTCGGCGCGGGCAAGCTGATCCAGCTGCTGTTCGGCCTGGACTACATGGTCGCGGTCGTGCTCGTCGGCGTCCTGATGATCGCCTACGTGACCTTCGGCGGCATGCTCGCCACCACCTGGGTGCAGATCATCAAGGCCGTGCTGCTGCTGTCGGGCGCGTCCTTCATGGCCTTCGCGGTGCTCGCCAAGTTCGGCTTCAGCCCCGAGGCCCTGTTCGCCAAGGCCACCCAGGTCCACACCAAGGGCCTCGCCATCATGGCGCCGGGCGCCCTCATCAGCGATCCGGTCTCGGCCATCTCGCTGGGCATGGCGTTGATGTTCGGCACCGCCGGCCTGCCGCACATCCTGATGCGCTTCTTCACGGTGTCGGACGCCAAGGAAGCCCGCAAGTCGGTGTTCTACGCGACCGGCTTCATCGGCTACTTCTACATCCTGACCTTCATCATCGGGTTCGGCGCCATCGTGCTGCTGCTGGCCCCGGACGCGAACGGCGCCTATCCGTTCCTGAAGGCCGCCCCGGCGGCGGGCAAGCTGGCCAACCCGGCCGACCTGATCGGCGGCTCCAACATGGCGGCCATCCACACCGCGAACGCGGTGGGCGGCAGCCTGTTCTACGGCTTCATCTCGGCCGTGGCCTTCGCCACCATCCTCGCGGTGGTCGCGGGCCTGACGCTGGCCGGCGCCTCGGCCGTGTCGCACGACCTGTACGCCTCGGTCATCGCCAAGGGCCGCGCGTCGGAGCATGACGAGATCCGCGTGTCGAAGATCACCACCGTGATCATCGGCATCGTCTCAATCTTCCTCGGCATCGCGTTCGAGAACCAGAACGTGGCCTTCATGGTCGGCCTCGCCTTCGTCATCGCGGCCTCGGCGAACTTCCCGATCCTGCTGATGTCGATGTTCTGGGGCAAGATGACCACCCGCGGCGCCGTCATCGGCGGCTGGATGGGCCTGATCTCGTCGGTCACGCTGCTGGTGCTGGGCCCAACGGTGTGGAAGTCGGTGCTGGGCAACCCGGCCGCGATCTTCCCGTACGACAACCCGGGCGTGTTCACCATCCCGCTGTCCTTCATCGCGATCTGGTTCTTCTCGATCACCGACAACAGCCAGACCGCCCAGGACGAGCGCAAGGCCTACGAGGCCCAGTACATCCGGTCGCAGACCGGCCTGGGTGCCGAAGGCGCGTCCGCCCACTAAAGCATATGGTCGCACCCACCTTCCGCGCGCAGCGGAGCTGGTGTAATCTTCCAGGCGCCCCAAGACACGCTCTTGGGGCGCCTTTTTATATGTCCTTTGCTCAGCGGAGCGGGTCTTGTCCGACTCTCTTGATTCCGGCGCTTTCGATTTCGCCGTTCCTCCTTTCGATCGCCTGACCCCGGCCGAACAGGCGCGTCTCGCGGCCAGTCTCGACCTCGGCCTCTACGCCAAGGACAGCGTGATCCTGAAGCCGGGCGAGCGGGCGGACTGCCTCTACGTCGTCATGCGGGGGCTGGTCCAGGAACGCCGGGGCGGCGAGGTGGCGGCGGTGCACGGTCCCCACGACAGCTTCGGCCTGCAGGCGCTGTTCGGGGACGACACGGCGGGCGGGCCGGACGGCAGACCAGGGGAGGGCGGCGGAGCCGTCGCCTGCGTCGCGGCGGAGGACACCATCTGCCATCTGGTCCCGCGGCAGGCGCTGGTGGAACTGGCGCGCGACAACCCCGCCTTCGGCGACTGCATCTACCAGGATTTTGGGGACAAGCTCCGCGCGCTGTCCAGCGAGCGGGCCAACCGCGAGATGGCGGCGCTGACCATGGCGCGCATCCGGCAGGCTTACCTGCACCCGCCGGTCTTCGTCAACGCCGCGGACAGCCTGCGCGACGCCGCGCTGGCCATGAAGCGGAACCAGGCGAGCAGCGTGCTCGTCCGGGAGGGGAACGCTGCGGAAACCGGCGCTCCGGGCGGCCGGATCGGCATCCTGACGGGGACGGATCTGCGCGACCTCGTGCTGCTGGACGGTTGCCCGGTGGACAGCCCGGTCGGCCCGGTCGCGCGCTACGAGCTGCTGACGCTCGACCGCGACGACCTGCTGTTCAACGCGCTGATCCTGATGGCCAAGCATTCGGTCCGCCGGCTGGTCATCATGGAGCATGGCGCGGTGGCGGGCGTGCTGGAGCAAGCCGACCTGCTGGCCCTGCTGTCCAACCATTCCCAGGTGATCGCGCTGCGGGTGGACCGCGCGGTGTCGCCGGACGATCTCGCCCAGGCCAGCCAGGACATCGTCGGGCTGATCCGCACCCTGCACGGGACGGGGGTGAAGGTGTCCTTCATCGCCGACCTCGTGACGGAGCTGAACCGCAAGATCTTCCGCCGCCTGTTCGAACTGCTGGCCCCGCCGGACCTGCTGGCGAATTCCTGCCTGATCGTGATGGGCAGCGAAGGGCGTGGCGAACAGCTGCTGAAGACCGACCAGGACAACGGGCTGATCCTGCGCGACGGCTATGAATGCCCGACCCTGAAGGAGGTGACCGCAGCCTTCACCGCGCGGCTGGTGGAGTTCGGCTACCCACCGTGCCCTGGCAACATCATGGTGTCCAACCCGGACTGGACGCGCCCGTTGGCCGCCTACAAGGACGCGGTCTTCCATTGGATCCACCGGCCGGACGAGACGGCGTCGATGAACCTCGCCATCTTCTACGACGCCGCGGCGGTGGCCGGCGACGCGTCCCTGCTGGCGGAGGTCAAGGGCTACCTGCTCTCGCGCCTGCAGGACAACCAGATGTTCTTCACCGCCTTCGCCCGCCCGGCGCTGGCCTTCGACACGCCGTCGGGCCTGTTCGGCGGCCTGTTCGAGCGCCGGCGCAACGAGGCGCTGGACATCAAGAAGGCCGGCATCTTCCCCATCGTGCACGGCATCCGGGCCCTGGCGCTGGAGAAGCACATGGCCGAGACCAACACGGTGGACCGCCTCTGGGCGCTGGCCGACCGGAGCGTGCTCGACCGCGGCTTCGCGGGGGAACTGGCGGAGGCCTTCACCTTCCTGTCGACGCTGCGGCTGAAGGCACGGGTGGACAGCTCCGCGGCCGGCACGCAGACCGACAACCTCGTCCGCATGGAAGACCTCGGCAAGCTCGACCGCGACCAGTTCAAGGATTGCCTGGGGCTGGTGAAGAAGTTCAAGGAATTCATCGCCTACCATTTCCACCTGAATCACTGATGTCCAACCGTTAGATCCATTGGGGAGTGCCGGGCATGCCGATCGACTTCACGGCCCGCGCGAAGGGCCAAGGATTGACCGACCCCGACTACGCCTTCCTTCTGGCCGAGGAGGACACGGGCGAGCGGGTGGCGATCCATTGCGAGGCCACCTCCTACGACAAGGCCACGGCCGACCTGCGCAGCGTCGTCGCGGTGCGCATCCGCGGGACGCGCATCCTGGCCAGCCAGCACCTCGCGCTGTCCTTCTGGCCGACCGAACCGGCGGAGCCGGCGCTGGCGCGCCTGCTGCGCTTCATCGGCAACCGGCCGCTGGTCGGCTATTACCTGGACTTCACCGTGGCGATGCTCGACCGGCTGGTGCAGCCGATGATCGGCATGCCCCTGCCGAACGAGACGGTCGAGGTTTCCAGCCTCTACTACGCGCGCAAGACCAAGATTCCCGGCAAGAATGCGGTGGACCTGCGGTTGGACAGCATCCTGCGCGACCTCGACCTGCCGCCGCGGACCGGCGACGACGCCTACGCCCACGCGCTCGCCGCGGCGATGGTGTGTTTGCGGCTGGAAGCGTAACGATGGGCGTCACGCCGCCTTGGGGCGGCGCAGGCCGTCGGCGGGGATGGTCAGGGTGAAGGTCGTCCCGCGCCGGTCGGCGGAGCCGCGGTCGATGTGCAGCGACGCGCTGGCCTGCTGGCTCAGCGCCTGGACCAGGACGAGCCCCAGCCCGCCGTTCTTCCGCTGCGGGCTCGGCACACCCGGCGGCAGGCCGGCGCCATTGTCGCGCACGGTCAGGCGCATGCCCTCCGGATAGGGCAGCAGCTCCACGGCCACCGTGCCGGGATGGCCGGTGGCAAAGGCGTGCAGCAGCGCGTTTGACACCAGCTCGCTGGCGATCAGAGCGAGCGGCGTCGCCTGGTCCACGTCCACTGTCCAGGGCTCCGCCTGCACGGTCAGCCGCGCGCCGGTGGGGTTGGTGGAGCGCACCAACCCATCGCAGAGCTGGCGCAGGTAGTCGGCGAAGTCGATGCGCGCCGGCTGGTCGGAGCGGTAGAGCAGTTCCTGCATCAGGCTCATGCACTGGATGCGGCGCAGGCTTTCGTCGAAGGCGCGGCGCGCGGTGTCGTCGATGCGCGCCGCCTGCAGGCGCAGCAGGCTGCAGATGACCTGCAGGTTGTTCTTCACGCGGTGCTGCACCTCCTTCAGCAGCACCTCCTTGTCGGTCACCGCGGATTCCAGCTGGGCGTTGGTGTGCTCCAGCTCGGCGGTGCGCTGGTGCACGCGCTCCTCCAGCGTGTCGTAGGCGTGCTGGAGCGCATCCTCCGCCTCGCGTTCGCGGCGGGTCCGCTTGATGGCCAGCGTGCCGATCGCACTCACCGCCAGCAGCGCCGCCAGCCCGTAGGTCGCGTAGGCCCACAGCCGCTCGTGCCAATGCTGCATCACGCTGGCCCGCGGGATGGCCACCTCGGCCATCAGGGTCGTGCCGTCCACGCGCCGCTCCACCGCGATCTGCGGTTCCTGTCTGGACGGGGCGGCCCCGGATGAATCTGTGGACTCATCCTCTCCGGCGGTCTCGCGCAGAAGGATGGTCCCGTCGGCCTTGCGCAGGGTGATGGAGCGCGCATAGTCCAGGTCGAAGGACTTGTAGATGTCACGGATGTAGCGCGGTGAGACCGACACCACGGCGACGCCGCGGAACTGGCCCGGAGCGGCCTCCAGCGGGCGGGCCAGCAGGATCAGCGGCTCCTGGGTGAAGCGGGTGTTGTCCAGCGGGCCGATGAACAGCGCGTCATCGGTCTTCAGCGTCTGGAAGAAGTCCCGGTCGGCCGAACTCATGTCCGGCGTCGGAAACTGGCGCGTGGTCAGCACCGCCTTGCCGTCGCCGTCGACCAGCCAGATCGACACGACGTAGGGCGTGCTGCGCGCGAGCGCGGTCAGGCGGTCGAAGGCCGCGCGGTCGTTCGCCAGGGGCATGCCCGGCGGCCCGGCCAGCGTGACCGCCTGCTTCAGGATGAGGTCGCTGGTCTCCACCAGCCGGGCGGCGTGCTCGGCCACCAGCAGGCTGACGTTCCCCGCGGTGTCGCGGGCGTGGCGGATCGACGCCTCGCGGTCGCGCCAGGCGAACAGGCCGGACAGGCCGAGCGTCAGCACGATGGCGACCGCGCAGACGATCAGCACCAGCGCCGTGCCCGGCAGCCGGTAGAGGAAGGACGGGTGGGAGCGAAGGGCGCGAAGGGGCATGGAGCCGCCATGTGGTGGTCCGGTCCGGCGAAGCCAACACCCACCGTCGAGGCAAGGTTCCGTGGGTACGCCCGTTGAACCGCCCCGTTGAACCGGCAACCGCCGCCGCCTATTGTCGACGCCGAAACGGTGTGACGCGGCGCGCACCGTGCGTCAGGAGGACGGGCCCATGAAGATCGACGGCGTTGCCTACCGGACCATCTGGCTGGCCAAGGACGGCTGGTCGGTCGACATCATCGACCAGACGAAGGCGCCGCACGACTTCGCCGTGGCGCGCCTGACCAGCCTGGAGGCGGCGGCACACGCCATCCGCGCCATGCTGGTGCGCGGCGCGCCCCTGATCGGCGCCACCGCCGCCTACGGCGTTGCGCTGGCCTTGCGGGCCGACCCGTCCGATGCGGCGCTGGAGCAGGCCTGCACGCTGCTGCTGGCGACCCGCCCGACCGCGGTGAACCTGCGCTGGGCGCTGGAGCGCATGCGCCGCCATCTGTCGGCCCTGCCCCCGGCGGAGCGCGCCGCCGCCGCCTACGCCGAGGCGGCGGCCGTCGCCGACGAGGACGTCGCCATCAACCGCTCCATCGGGGAGCACGGCGCCGCGCTGATCCGGCAGGTGGCGCGGGGCAAGAAGCCCGGCGAGCCGGTCAACGTGCTGACCCACTGCAACGCCGGCTGGCTCGCCACCGTGGACTGGGGCACCGCACTGGCCCCGATCTACGTCGCTTTCGAAGAGGGCATCAATCTCCACGTCTGGGTGGACGAGACGCGCCCGCGCAACCAGGGCGCCAGCCTGACCGCATGGGAGCTGAACCACCACGGCGTGCCGCACACGGTGATCGTGGACAACGTCGGCGGCCACCTGATGCAGCATGGCATGGTCGACCTGTGCATCGTCGGCACCGACCGCACGACGGCGACCGGCGACGTCTGCAACAAGATCGGCACCTACCTGAAGGCGCTGGCCGCCCACGACAACGGCGTGCCCTTCTACGTGGCGCTGCCATCGCCGACCATCGACTGGGGCATGGCCGACGGCGTGAAGGAAATCCCCATCGAGGAGCGCGACCCGCGCGAGGTGACCGAGCTGACGGGCATCACCGCTGACGGCCGGATCGAAACGATCCGCGTTACCCCCGCCGGCAGCCCGGCCGCCAACTACGGCTTCGACGTGACCCCGGCCCGTCTGGTGACGGGGCTGGTGACGGAGCGCGGCGTGTGTCCGGCAACGGAAGCTGGGCTGCTGGGGCTGTTTCCGGAGCAGCGCGCGGTGGCTTAACTTATTGCCCCCTCCCTAACCCTCCCCCGCTTTCAGCGGGAGAGGGGACTGCCGCCGCGTTGCGAATCTTCCCTCTCCCGCGAAGCGGGGGAGGGAGGGGGCAAGGTGGTCTCACCCCACCGGCTCCAGCCTCCGCCGCCGTGGCGGGTTGCCGCCCTTGCAGGGGGTGTAGCCATCGGGGGCCAGCTGGCCGAGCGTGATGCCGGTCGCCCCGGCGATTTCCCCCAGATGCTCCAGCCCCAGCGCCCGGACGGCGGCGAGCGCGATGCGGCCGCAGGCCTCGGCGTCGCTGCCGGCGCGGTGATGGTCGAGCGCGATGCCCAGGAATTCCGCCAGGTAGTTCAGCTTGTGCGCGGCCAGATGGGGCCAGGCCTTCCGCGACAGCGTCACCGTGCACAGGTAGGAGCAAACCGGCCAGTCCAACCCATAGTCGGTCAGGGTATGGCGCAGGACGCTGAGGTCGAAGGAGGCGTTGTGGGCCAGCACCAGCCGCCCCTCCAGCCGCTGGCCGAAGCGCGCCCACACCTCCGGGAATTCCGGCGCGTCGGCGACATCCTCGGCGCGCAGCCCGTGGACGGCGGTGTTGAAGGGGTTGAAGCGCATCTCCCGCGGGCGGATCAGATGCTCTTCCGTCTCCACGACCCGGCCGTCCTCGATCCAGGCCACGCCGATGGAGCAGGCGCTGGTGCGTTGCTCGTTGGCGGTTTCGAAGTCGATCGCGACCGCATGGAGTCCGGCGGGGGGCATGGGATACCGCATCGATCCCCCGTCAGCCCAGGATCAGCCGGGTGACGTCGTCCGGCAGGTCCCCGTCCAAGGCGAGCAGGCGGACGCGCAGCAGGCTGGCCACGGCGATCGCGTCGGTGATCCCGCCGCTCTTGGCCATGTCGTAGGCTTCGGCGAAGGGCACGCGGCGCAGCTGCAGGACCTCCGTCTCGTCCGGGCAGGAGGCGCCCTGCTCCAGGCCCCAGGCCAGGAAGCAATAGGCGGTCTCGTCGGTGATGCTGTTCGACAGGTGCAGCGTCAGGATCGGCAGCCAATGGCGCGCCGTCTGCCCCGTCTCCTCGACCAGCTCGCGCTGGGCCGACAACAGCGGGTCGACGCCCTTCTTGCCGCCGCCCTCCGGGATTTCCCAGCTGTACTGCTTCAGCGGGAAGCGGTATTGGCCGACCAGGGTCACGCAGCCGTGGTCGTCGATCGGGACGATCCCGGTCGCGAGGTGCTGCGCGTGCATGACGCCGTAGATGCCGGGGCTGCCCTTCGGGGTCAGGACATCGTGCTCGACGACCTTCATCCAAGGATTCTCGTAGATCGGTTTGGTGTTCAGGACGGTCCAGGGATTGCCGGTCATGTGCGGCACGCCGAAACTCCATCGGGGTGGGGCGGGGCGGGGTGGGGCGGGGTTGAGGCCAGACGAACTATAGGGTGCGACCGGCGATGCTGCAACGCGGGGCCGACGTCCGCCCCCGCGATCACCGCGATGTCCCGCCGCCCGACCGGTTTTTCTACGCCAACAAAAAGCCGCGCGAACGGTCGGGACGGCCGGGTCCGTTCAGGATACATTTCGTAAAATTTGCGGTTTATCGAAGACATTCGTGATGTGATATTTTGTTACAACTTATGCAAAGATCAGTTTCTTGACAGGCGGAATGTTGGGGAATACCTCTATATTGAGAGGTAATCGCGATTTGCAGGGATTGATAACCGCATTTCGCTAAAATGCCATGCGGGTGGTGTGGAGGGCCGGCTTGGACCTTCGGGAGCGGGAGCGCTGGCGCAACACGGATTGGCGCCATCCGGACTGGCGGACGAAGGTCGCCGCCTGGTGGGAAGGCTATGACCTGTCCGCCCTGGCCCGCGCGTCCCAGGCCGCCGCCATCGCCCGGCGCTCGCTTCCCGGTCCGGTCGAGAGCATCGGCGCCGCTCCCGCCGGTGCCGCGGCCGGCGGACCTCCGCCCGACAGCCCGGACACGGCCGCGAACCCGGAGTTGGAGCGGCTGGAGACGTTGCAACTCGACCGACAAGGCGAGCCGGTCTGGTCCGTGGCCCGCAGCGAGGGGGCGCAGATGCTCTGGGGCGACGACGCCGTCGGCCCGGGCGACGCCCAGTGGATGGTCGACGCCGTCCGCCCCTTCGGGTTGAACCCGGCCAAGAGCGTGCTGGACCTGAGCGCCGGGCTCGGCGGGGCCGCGCGCGGAATCGTCGGCAGCTACGACACCTGGGTCACCGGGCTGGAAAGCTCGCCGCTGCTGGCGAAGCTGGGCATGGACCGGTCGAAGGCGCTGGGATTGTCGAAGAAGGCGCCTATCGGCCACTACGACCCGGAGCATTTCAACCAGGCGGGCTCTTTCGACCTCGTGATGGCCGACCGGCTGCTGCACCGGGTGCGCGACAAGGAGGTGTTCCTCGACCGCGTCTGCGAGTGCGTGAAGCCCAAGGGGGGCGTTCTGCTGTTCGATTACGTGATCGAGGGCACGCCCAACAGCTGGGACCACTGGAACGGCTGGCGCGACGCGGAGCCCATGGAGGTCTACCCCTGGTCCACGGCGCGGATGGCGGACGAGCTGATCCAGCGCAACCTGGACGTCCGCATCACCGAGGATCTGACGCAGCTGCACCGCCGGCAGGTGGTGGACCGCGTCCGCCGACTGGGCGAGGCGCTGACGGTCGCGATCCCCGACGCCCGCCTGCTGAAGGCGCTCGGCCGCGAACTGGCCTTGTGGTGGGCCCGGCTGCGTGTGCTCGGCAACGGCCTGCGCTTCTGCCGCTACGTCGCCATGCGCCCGGCGTGATTGGGCCGTCCGGGTCGTCACGAACAAGCCCGCACCACCACCTTCCGCTCGGCGGCGAACTTGCGGGCGGAGTCTTCGACCAGCCCCCGGATCAGGGCGCGGCGCGGTTCGATGCGGTCGGAGACGACGCGCCAGCGCCGGCCATCCCACTGCTGCACCCACAGGGGCGTCATGCCCTCATGGTCGGCGCAGGTCGTGCGCAGCGGCAGCATGAAGCCGTCCAGGCCGAGCGCGGCCAGACGTTCCGCGGTCAGGTCCAGGTGGTCGAAGCCCCAGGCGACCTGCGCGCCGGTCAGTGGCTTGCGCCCGTGCTGGCCTTGCGCGGTGCGGATGGCCTCGACCAGCACCGCGGCGTTGAAGACGCCCCGGTTGTACAGAACCGTGCCGACCTGCGCGGGGTCGCCGGCGCCCAGCCCGCGGGCGAGGACCTGGGCCTTGATGGCGCGGATCACCGGGTGGTCGGCACCGGCCGCATGGAAGGCGATGGCCTTGTAGCCGACGGCGGCGGGGCCGACCGGGACCACGTCCTGCTCCGACCCGGCCCACCAGACCCCGATCATGCGGTCGGCCGGGAAGCCGGCCGCCGCCGCCTCGCGCAGGGCGGTGGAGTTCTGCACACCCCAGCCCCACAGGACGACGTAGTCCGGGCGGTATTGCCGGGCGATCTGCATCCAGACCGCCTTCTGGTCCAGCCCCGGCGGGGCGACGGGGTAGCTGCGCATCTCGAACCCGAAGCGGGCGCGCAGGGCCTCCAGCATCGGCAGCGGCTCCTTGCCGAAGGCGCTGTCGTGGTAGAGGTAGGCGATCCGGCGCCCACGCAGCTGCTCGGTCCCGCCGAGCTGCGTGGCGATGTAGCTGACGGCGGCGTCGACGCCCGTCCAATAGCTGGCCGGGGCGTTGACGGCAAAGGCGAAGACCCGCCCGTCCGACAGGTCGGCCCGCCCATAGCCGGAGGCGAAGACCGGGATGCGGTCGGTCGCGCTGCGTTCGACCAGGGCGTTGGTGATGCCGGTGGACAGGGACAGCACGGCCGCCGCGCCGGTCGGCCCCTTGGCCTTCAGCCGCTCGTAGCAGTCCACGCCCCGGTCTGTGATGTAGCCGGTGTCGCACTCCTCCAGCGCGATCGGCACGCCGCCGATGCCGCCGTCGCGCTGGTTGACCAGGGCGATGTAGTCGGCCACCCCGTCTGCGAAGGGAATGCCGTAGGGCGCGTAGGGGCCGGTGCGGTAGACGAGGTGCGGGAAGAACTGCGCATCCGGGGGAATGTCCGCAGCGGTGGTGGTGCCAAGCGGCGCCAGGAGGAACAGGGCCGCCAGCAGGCCGGTCAGGCAGTGCGCGCGCGTCCCCATGCTGTTCCCCCGCCCCGTCCGGTTTTAGTTAGGCCCATTTTAGTATGGGCCCATTTTAGTATGAATTGGGGGCTTTTAGTACGAATAGAGCGGTCCTCCTACCTCTTCGGTTTCCGGCCCTTTGAAGGGCTACGGCACAGGCACTAAATCAGGCGCTTGAGACTTGCGGCGGCCAATGCGCCCGCCGGGCGCTGCACAAACCAATGCGCCCGCCGGCCGCCGCACAAAAATGAACCAAAGGCCCAACGAGCCATAGGAGGGGTACCGTGACCACGTTCACCGGTCAGGACACGTTGAAAACCCGTCGCTCCCTGTCCGTCGGCGGCAAGAGCTACGACTACTTCAGCATCAAGGCCGCGGAGGATTCCGGGCTCGGCGACCTGTCCCGCCTTCCTTATTCGATGAAGGTGCTGCTGGAGAATCTGCTGCGCTTCGAGGACGGGCGCACCGTGTCGGTGGACGACGTGAAAGCGGTGGCCAAGTGGCTGCAGGACAAGAGGTCGGACCGCGAGATCGCCTACCGCCCGGCGCGCGTGCTGATGCAGGACTTCACCGGCGTGCCCGCCGTCTGCGACCTCGCCGCGATGCGCGAGGCGATGGCGACGCTGGGCGGTGACCCGAAGAAGATCAACCCGCTGGTGCCGGTGGACCTGGTCATCGACCACTCGGTGATGGTCGATTATTTCGGCGACGCCGCCGCCTTCGAGAAGAACGTCGAGCTTGAGTTCGAGCGCAACCTGGAGCGCTACGCCTTCCTGCGCTGGGGCCAGAAGGCCTTCAACAACTTCCGCGTCGTGCCGCCGGGCACCGGCATCTGCCACCAGGTGAACGTCGAGTATCTGGCGCAGGGCGTGTGGACCGACACGGATCCGGCCGGCAAGTTGGTGGCCTACCCCGACACGCTGGTCGGCACCGACAGCCACACCACCATGGTGAACGGCCTGGGTGTGCTGGGCTGGGGCGTCGGCGGCATCGAGGCGGAGGCGGCCATGCTCGGCCAGCCCATCTCCATGCTGATCCCGGAGGTCGTCGGCTTCAAGCTGACCGGCCGCCTGAAAGAGGGGACCACCGCGACCGACCTCGTGCTGACCGTCACGCAGATGCTGCGCAAGAAGGGCGTGGTCGGCAAGTTCGTGGAGTTCTACGGGCCGGGCCTCGACCACCTGACGCTGGCAGACCGCGCGACCATCGGCAACATGGCCCCGGAATACGGCGCCACCTGCGGCATCTTCCCGATCGATTCGGAAACCATCAAGTACCTGACCTTCACCGGCCGCGATTCCGACCGCGTGGCCCTGGTCGAGGCCTACGCCAAGGCCCAGGGCATGTGGCGCGACACCAGCACGCCGGACCCGGTCTTCACCGACACGCTGGAACTGGACATGACGACGGTGGAGCCGTCGCTGGCCGGCCCGAAGCGCCCGCAGGACCGCGTGCCGCTGTCCCAGGCCTCCCAAAGCTTCGGCGGTGACCTGGTGGGCGCCTTCAAGGCGGACGATGCCAACCGGTCCGTCGCGGTGAAGGGCGCCGACTACGCCCTCGACCAGGGCGCGGTGGTGATCGCCGCCATCACGTCCTGCACCAACACCTCCAACCCCGCGGTGCTGGTCGCCGCCGGCCTGCTGGCCCGCAAGGCGGTGGAGAAGGGGCTGACCACCAAGCCTTGGGTGAAGACCTCGCTGGCGCCGGGATCGCAGGTGGTGACCGACTATCTGGCCAAGGCCGGCTTGCAGCCGTACCTGGACCAGCTGGGCTTCAACATCGTCGGCTACGGCTGCACGACCTGCATCGGCAACAGCGGCCCGCTGCCCGACCCGATCGCCGCGGCGGTGGAGGAGGGCAACCTCGTGGTCGCCGCCGTGCTGTCGGGCAACCGCAACTTCGAAGGCCGCGTGAACCCGCACACGCGGGCGAACTATCTGGCCTCCCCGCCTCTGTGCGTCGCCTACGCGCTGGCCGGCAACATGAAGATCGACCTGACCAAGGACCCGCTGGGCACCGGCAGCGACGGCCAGCCCGTCTACCTGAAGGACATCTGGCCGTCGAACCAGGAGGTGCAGGACGCCATCAACGCCTCCCTCTCGGCGGAGATGTTCCGCAGCCGCTACGGCAACGTGTTCGAAGGGCCGGCCCAGTGGCGCGGCATCCAGACGGCGGAGGGCCAGACCTACCAGTGGCTGGCGGGCTCCACCTACGTGAAGCTGCCGCCCTTCTTCGCGGACATGCCGAAGACCCCGGCCCCGGTGTCGGACGTGCGGGGCGCGCGGGCGCTGGCCGTGCTGGGCGACAGCATCACCACCGACCACATCTCCCCCGCCGGCTCCATCAAGAAGACGGCCCCGGCCGGCGAGTATCTGTTGAGCCATCAGGTGCGCCCGCAGGATTTCAACTCCTACGGCGCGCGGCGCGGCAACCACGAAGTGATGATGCGCGGCACCTTCGCCAACATCCGCATCCGCAACGAGATGCTGCCGGGCGTGGAAGGCGGCGAGACCAAGCATTTCCCCTCCGGCGAGCGGCTGCCGATCTACACGGCGGCCATGCGCTACGCCCAGGAAGGCGTGCCGCTGGTGGTGATCGCCGGCAAGGAGTACGGCACCGGCTCCAGCCGTGACTGGGCGGCCAAGGGCACCAAGCTGCTGGGCATCCGCGCCGTCATCGCCGAGAGCTTCGAGCGCATCCACCGCTCCAACCTGGTCGGGATGGGCATCCTGCCGCTCCAGTTCAAGGACGGCCTGACCCGCAACGACCTGAAGCTCGACGGCACGGAGACCTTCGACATCGACGGCATCGAGCAGGACCTGCGCCCGCGCAAGGACGTGACCATGACCATCACGCGTTCCAATGGCGAGACGCAGAAAGTGACGCTGCTGCTGCGCATCGACACGGTCGATGAGGTCGAATATTACAAGAACGGTGGCGTGCTGAACTACGTGTTGCGGAACTTGGCGGCGTAGACTCTTCGCACACACTTGAAGCGCTGCGGCAAAATGAAAGGATCGCTTTCCAAGTCTTGACGGAAGCGGCCCAGTGGCCTTAGGATTGAAGACGCGGCCGGGGAGACCATCCCCGGCCGCGTTGACTCTCCGATCCTCTGCGCGTGTTGAGCATCCGATGCCGAACCTGCAAGACATCATCGACAACCCCGAAGCGCTGCAAGCTTCCGTTCAGAGGATGATGAACTATCGCGGCAGCCGTTGCGAAGTCAGCCTCAACCATGGCATCCGCACGACGGAGGAGCTGGACCAACTGGTCCGCAGCGCGCCCGCCGACGTCGTGGACATCAAGGCCTATCAACGCATCCTGGGCATCGACGCCGAATGACCGGTTCATCGGCCGCGCCGGAGCGTTCCGGGTTCGCGTTTTCCGACGAAGCACGGCACCGCATCTTTTCGGAATACGTGTCCTATCTGCTCAAAGCCTGCGACGTGTTCCGTGTGCCTCACAAGCATCTGGAATACAGCGAGCGCGAACTGGCGATGGCTGTGGAAGAGTCGGAAATCGATCTGCGCGCAATGCTCGCGCGCCGGTCACCGACGCGGGGAATCTCCCAGGGCAAGATCGCCGGCGTGCTGGCCTTCCGCCTCAGCCGGTTCAAGATCGTGCATTTCCGCGAAGACGGTTGGGCCAACAGCAACTTTCATCTGGTTCAGGAGCTGGCGGCGACGCTGCTTGTGCGGAAGCTGTTCGTGCAGCGCGGCGTTCCGGAAAAGAACATCCTGGAACTGAGCTACCAGTTGAGCCGGCGCCACGCCAATCAGGAAACCGCTGGCCTGTTCTTCGACGCATTCGTGGTCGAGCCGGCTGGATAGCCAAGCGCGTTTCACATCGTCCCTACGTCACCCGCGCCAGCGCCCCCGTCGACCGTTTGACCGCGTACATCGCCTGGTCGGCGTGGATCAGCAGGTCGCGGGCGGTCAGGCCGTCTTCGGGGTAGAGGGCGATGCCGACCGACAGGCCGACCGTCACGCATGTCCCTTCCACCTCCATGGGGGCGGAGACGGCGTCGCCGCATTTGCGGGCGACCAGTTCGCTGGCGGCCCGGGCGTCCTCCTGTTCCATCAATAGGATGGCGAACTCGTCGCCGCCGATGCGGGCGACGGTGTCGGCGCTGCGCAGCACGCCGATCAGGCGGCGCGCCACCTGCCGCAGCACCTCGTCGCCGGCGCCGTGGCCGAGCGTGTCGTTGATCGGCTTGAAGCCGTTCAGGTCGATGTAGAGCAGGGCGAACGGACGGCCGTTGCGATCCGCCCGCGCGATCGCCTGGCGCAGCAGCTCCTGGAACATTGCGCGGTTGGGCAGGCCGGTCAGGGCGTCGTGGTGGGCGATGTGCGCCATGCGCGCTTCGCTCTCCCGCAGCGCGGCCTCCTGCTCACGCAGCTTGCCCAGCAGGTAATTGAAGCCCAGCGCCAGATCGCCGACCTCGTCCCGCCGTCGGATGGGCAGCGGGGCCAGCGGGATGGCGCCGTCGGCCATCATGTGCATGCGCCGCGCCGCCTCGCTGAGGGGGCGGAGGATGAAGCGGATGATCAGGGTCACCAGCACCGTCATGACCACCAGCGTGATCGCGCTGACCGCCGCGACCAGGTGCCGGACGTCCTCGACCGACTGGAAGGCCTCCGCCGTCGGCAGGCGGGCGACGATGAACCAGCCCGGCGTGGGGACCGAGGCGATGGCCGACAGCTCCTCCTCCCCGGCGGCGTTGACCGTGATGCCGGTGCCCCGGTACCCCGCCATCGCCCGGTCGTGCAGCAGGTTCACGCCGGTCGGCGGCGTGCTGGACAGGACCATGTCGGGCTTGTTGGCGGCGACGAACAGCTTGTCGCGCGGCGACACCAGCAGGAACCCGCCGGTGCGGCCGATCCGGTTCTCCTGGACGAGGTTGAGGAAGCCCGGCGCCATCAGCGCGGTGCCTCCGGCCAGGATCGCCACCGGCGCCCCGTCGGGTCCTGGCACCGGGGCGGCCATGATGATGACCGGTTCCCCGCTCAGCACGCTGCGCGCCGGCCGGCCGATGGCGGGCGCCCGGCCGTCGCGGGCGGCCAGGAACCAATCCTTGGCGGAATTGTCGACGCCGCTGCGGCCGGGCACCGGCGGGTATTCCGCGATCACCCCCTTGCCGTCCAGCGGCAGCACCGCCATGCCCTTGGAAAACAGCGCCGACGCGTCCTGCCGTTCGGCCAGCCACGCCGTCAGGCCGGCCGGGTCCGACAGCAGGCGGCGAGGCATGGCGGCGACGGAGCGTTGCAGCAGGTCTAACCGCGCCTTGAACTTCTCGTCGATGTCGTGCGCGACGTAGGTGGCGATGGACATCTGGTGGCCGGCCGACAGGTCCTCGACCTTGTCCTTGAAGAAGGAGGACAGGAAGACGATCCGCACGACGGCGCCGAAGATCACCAACGCCATGCCGACCGCAACGACTCGAAACGCGATGCTGGAGCCATGGCGACTCAGTTTCTGGGCGATGCCAGTCACCATCCACACGTCCCGACGGTCAGAAAAACGTCAAAGTTGTCTCAATCCCAAGCATCAATGCGACAACAAACAATGTCAATTCTGGCTTGGTTCATAGGCTTGCCGAACCATCATACCGGAGATTGTCGACCGGCGGTGTTCACGGCGACCGGAAAACACCCGATTTCTCAACATTCGGTTGCTGTATTGCGTCAGCCGCCGGATTTTTCCGCCCAGCCGGCCGCCCGCACCTCCGCGGCGAAGCTGCGGCTGACCGGAACGCGCAACCCATTGCGCAGCACCAGCGTCAGCTTGCCGTCGGACTTGCGCTCCACGCCGCCGACGGCCGCCGCCGAAACCCAGTAGGAGCGGTGCACCTGCCGGCCATCCAGCCCGGACAACTCGGCGATCGCGTCGCGCAGGCGCATCAGGATCAGGTCGCTCCCTTCCGCCGTGTGGACGCGGACGTAATGGTCCTCCATCTCCAGCGCCAGCAGGTCGCGGCCGAGCCTCACCGGAAGCCGGGCGAAGAAGGGGGGCTCCGCCGGTGGAAGCCAAGCCTGTGGGGCCGCGGCCGGCGGGGTGGGAACCGCGCCGGAGGCCGTTGCGTGTGGGGCCGGGAACCCACGCCCATGCAACTCCATCCAAAGCGGGACGGCGGACGCAAGCGCGGTGACGACGGTGACGTAGACCAGCAGCTCGGCCAATCCCAGCGGGTGCAGGAAGTCGTGGCCGCGCACCGACCATTCCAGCAGGGCGACGGCCAGGGTGACCAAGAGCACGGTCACCGCCGCCACGCCGGCCAATATGGGCAGCCATGCCCTGGCCCGGTCCTTCAGCAGGCGGAGGGCGGCGTAGGTCAGCAGTTCGAAGGCGATGCTGCCGAATCCGATCAGCCCGCCCCAATAGGCCAGCCTCTGTGCCAGCGTCAGCTCGCGGAAGGTCCCGAAGGGACCGAGCACGACCAGGACGGCCACCGTCGCCAGGAACACCAGCAGGCGCTGGCGCAGCAGCCGGTGCCCGAAGTGGAGACGGGGCCGGCCAAGCTCGGGGGAGCCCGTTCCGTCCGGTCCCGGCGTTTCACGCATCGTGAACAGCATGGCCCTGCATTCCGCGAAGGCGGCCCCCGCCGATCCCGCATCGGTCGTGGCGCGCGACCGCCGCCGTCCGGCAAAGGAAGGCGATCGATCGACCGAACCATGACTCTGGGGGCAAGGATGAAGACCGCAAGTTGGACGTTCCAAGGTTGGAGGACGCTGTTTTGGATAGCACCGGCCCTCGCGATGCTCGCGTCGGTGTGTACGGCGGCGGGCGCCGACGCGGGGGAGCTTCGCGCAACCGTTCGGAACGTCAAGCCCCAACAGGGCAAGCTGTGGGTGGCCTTGTACGAAAGCGCGGAGTCCTACAAGGCGGACCGCCGTTTCGCCGGGCAAATCGTCGATCCGGCAGGGCCGGAGGTCACGGTCTTGTTCAGCGGGTTGGCGCCGGGGCGCTATGGTCTGGCGGTTTTCCAGGATCTGGACGGCGACTCGACGCTTGGCAAATCCATGCTGGGCATCCCGACGGAGCCCTACGGCTTCAGCCGCGACGCCAAGTCCGGCGCCTTCGGCCCGCCCGGCTTCGACGCGCTGGCCGTGACGGTGGAGGGGGCGGCCCCCACGACCACGACCGCCACACTCACGGACTGAGCCGCTGGGCCAATTCCAGCAGGATGCCGTCCGGGTCGCGCAGGTAGCACATGCGCTTGCCCTTGGGCAGGATGGAGCGGGGAACCTCCACCACGGCGCCCACCGGCGTGGCGCCGGCGCGGATGGCGCGTTCCCGCACCGCGTCGATGTCGTCCACGGTGATGGCGAAATGCCCAATGCCGACATCGTCTATCCCGCCCGGGCCGGGTTGCTGCGTCGGGAACGACAGCATCTCGATGCGCAGGCTGTGGTCCGCGTTGACCAGGATCGCGCAGTCGGCCACGGCGCCATGGGTGCCGCGGATGGCGTCGAACCAGTCGCCGGACAGCGTCTGGCGCAGCATCAGCGTCAGGCCGAAGGTTTCGCCGTAGAAACGGATGGCGCGGTCCAGGTCGCGCACGCTGATGTTCACATGGTCGAAGCTCGTCACGGGGCCTGTCCTCATACGGCGCTGGTGCGGGCGGACTGTTCCAGGGTCTTGATGTGGGACAGGCCGGGCAGGATTTCCGATTTCACGAACTCCATGCGGCGGTTGGGGCCGCCGCCGCCGCGGGCGAAGCGCGCCTTCCACAGGTCCATCTTCACCGCCAGCCCGCACAGCACGCCGCCGATGGTGACGTGGTGCGACGCGATCAGCTCCCGGATGGAATGGAAGGTCTCGGCGTTGATGTCGCGCCAGAAGTCCTTGGACCGGTTGTCGAAGCTTTCAAACCGCCCAGTGATGGAGGTGGAGATGTCGGTCAGGTCGCGGGAGATCTCGTCCAGCATGCGCATCTGCCGGGCGTCGCGCTTGACCTCGATGGAGTTGCGGATCTCGGCCATCCAGGACAGGA
This sequence comes from Azospirillum canadense, assembly GCF_025961225.1. Taxonomy (GTDB): domain Bacteria; phylum Pseudomonadota; class Alphaproteobacteria; order Azospirillales; family Azospirillaceae; genus Azospirillum; species Azospirillum canadense. The sequence goes on from NZ_JAOQNG010000001.1 coordinate 372,934, forward strand.
ATTTCTGGATCTCCGGGACGATGTCGTCCAGGCATTTCTTGAAATAGGCCAGCGACAGGAAGACGTCGCCGTATTCCTCCAGGAACTTCGGGATCTCGTGAAGCTCGATGTCCAGCCGGTCGGCCATCATGCGCAGGTTGCGCAGCGCCTCTTCCCGGTTGGGGTTGGCGAACATGGCGATGATGTCGGTGACATCCTGCACCTGCATGTCCACCGACCCGTAGACGTGCTCGACCAGCGGGCGCGTGAAGACGCGCATGTAGTTGGTCAGTTCCTTCTTCTTCTTGTCGGACAAGGTCAGCGACTGGACGTTGTTGACGTCGATGTTCAGCCGGCGCAGCTCGATGCGGGAGGTGTAGACGTCGAAGCTGGAGGCGGCGGCGATCTTCTCGATCTTCACGAGGTCGCGTTCCACCTCGTCCTTGTAGGATTCGAAATAGACGGCGACGTTGCGCGGTGCAATCTGGCCGCTGCCGGTCTGCACGTCGTGGAACATCTCGACGACGGTCTGCAGGCGGACGTTCTTGATCAGGCGGGCGTGCTGAAGACCGGGCGTTTCCAGCGGGATCGTGGACAGCGGCATGATGTGCAGGCTGTCGCGCGCCTCGTCCTCCCACGCCTTGCGCCGGGACGCGTCGCCGCGGGACTTGGGGGTGGCCTCCGCCACGTCCTCGTCCGTCCCCTGTCCGGCCGCACCGTGACCGTCGTCCACCTGTCGTCTCCCAGAAACAGCCAGCCCGAAAAAATACCTCTTTTTCGCTCCCAAGATAAATTGTTTCACCGACGAGGCAAGGCCGCCGGTCGGGTCCGGTGCCGATGTCACGCGCCGATGTCACGCCGGGTGGCTCCGAATGAAAAAGGGCCGGCCCGCGTCGGCGGACCGGCCCTTTCGGTTAAGCGCGGCGGCGTCAGTGGACGCGAACGCTGGTCAATGAACGCTGAGGGGCTCCATGTCGTTCTGGCGGATGGTGGCGAAGGCCACGTCGCGCTCCGGCAGGACGGTCAGGGGCGTGCCGTCGGCAGCGTGGACGGAGAAGGCGGGCGCGCCCTCCACCTCCACGGGGCGGACGTAGGCGACGTGGTCGACGCCGAAGGCCGCGAAGTCCTGCGGCGACAGGTGACGGAGGATGGCGGCCGCCTCGTGCAGGGTGGCGGTCTTGGTGGTGCTCGGCGAATTCATGATGCTGTCCCTTCGGACGAGTCGGACGGAAATGGATGAGGATGAGCCTTAGGAGCGGCTATCCCTCGGACCGGTCTGGCGCGACGTCGATGGTCTGCGGTCCCGCCGTGCCGCTGGCCGACTGGCTCGGCTGCTCGATCTTGATGGTGCGGACCTTCGGTTCCGGCATCGGGCGCTTCAGGTCGATGTTGAGCAACCCGTTGTCGAGCGAAGCCCCGACCACCTCGATCCCCTCCGCCAGGACGAAGCTGCGCTGGAACTGGCGCGCGGCGATGCCCCGGTGCAGGTAGATGCGCGACCGGTCGTCGGTCTGGCGGCCGCGGATGACGAGCTGGTTGTCCTCGATCTGGACGGACAGGTCTTCGGAGGTGAAGCCGGCCACGGCGAGCGTGATGCGCAGCCCTTCGTCCCCGATCTGCTCGATGTTGTAGGGCGGGTATCCCTCGGCGGAATTCTTGGCGATGCGGTCAAGCGTGCGCTCGAACTGGTCGAATCCCAGGAGCAGCGGACTGTTGAAGAGCGAAAGGCGTGTGGTCACGGCGCATCCTCCTCGAGAGGCGAGCGAGTTGCACATAAGGGCCCGTCTCCGGCGCCCGGCTGGCGTGGCGGCCCGAGGGGGATCGGCGCCGCCTGATCATAGATTGGGGTATGCGGCGCGGCGGTCAAGACGCTGTGTCGCCGCAATGCACGACGAAGCGCGCCCGGAGGCGATGCCCCCGGGCGTTTCCATCGGATGTTCCAGGCCCGTCCAGTTCAGGCGGGCGTGGTCGGGGCCGGCGCAGATGAAGCTGGCGCGGTGAAGACGAAGCGCCGGCTCGACCAGTAGTTCCAGGCGAAGGTCGCCACCGTGGCGGCGACCTTGGCGACCAGCGGGTGGACGGCCGGGACGAGCAGCCCGACCACGAGACTCGACAGCGCCAGGCCGACCAGGTTGAAGGCCAGGAAAACCGGCAGGCGCCGCGTCAGCGGGGCGGCGTCGCGCCGGACGCGGAAGGTCCAGCTCCGGTTCAGCAGGAAGCTCGACAGCACGCCGACGCCATAGCCGCAGGCGTTGGCCAGCAGCACCGGCGTGCCGGGCACCGCCATCAGCGCCAGGAACACCGCGAAGTCGACGCCGGTGTTCAGCAGGCCGACCAGCGCGAAGCGGACGGCTGTCCAGGGTATGGCCGTCCGGAGGCTGCGCCGCACCGGCCCGCTCATCCGCGCGCTTCGATGCGCGAGAAGGCACCGGCCGCCGCGGCGATACCGGTCCCGATGTCGTTTCCGACCGGCACCGGCGGCACGACCGCACCGGCGACGGGCGCGCCGGCGAGGTCGGGATGGCGGGCGACGCTCTCCACGATGTAGAGCGGCCGGTGCTTGGTCTCCATGTAGAGCCGGCCGAGATATTCGCCCAGCACGCCCAGGATCAGCAGCTGCGTGCTGCCCAGCACGAGCGTCACGACCATGACGCTGGTCCAGCCGGGCACCGTCTCGTGCTGCGCCCAGCTGAACAGGGCGTAGCCCAGCGCCAACACCGCGCAGACCGCGAAGAAGAAGCCGATGTAGGAGGCGGCGCGCAGCGGCTTGATGGAGAAGCTGGTGATCGCGTCGACCGCGAAGCGGATCATCTTGCTGAGCGGGTACTTGGTCGTCCCGGTCAGGCGCGCCTGGCGGTCGTAGGGCAGGGGCTCCTGCTTCAGTCCGATCCAGCTGACCATGCCGCGGATGAAGCGGTGCTGCTCCGGCATGGCGTTCAGCACTTCCAGGGCGCGGCGGCTCATCAGGCGGAAGTCGCCGGTGTCCTTCGGGATCTCGATGTCCACCAGCCGGTCGAGCACCCGGTAGAACAGCGCCGCGGTGCCCTTCTTGAACCAGGTCTCGCCGTCGCGCGCCGTGCGGGTGCCGTAGACCACGTCGGCCCCGGCGTCCATGCGCGCCATCATCGTGCCCAGAAGCTCCGGCGGGTCCTGAAGGTCGGCGTCGATGATCAGGATGCGTTCGCCCCGGCACACGTGCAGGCCGGCGGTCAGCGCCAGCTGGTGCCCGTGGTTGCGTGACAGGCGCACCCCGGTGACCGCCGGATCGTCGCGCACCAGCGCGGCGATGCGGCCCCAGGTGTCGTCCCGCGACCCGTCGTCCACCAGCACCAGCTCGTAATCCGAGCCCACTTCGGCACGGCAGGCCGCGCTGACGCGGCGGTGCAGTTCACCGACTCCTTCGGCTTCGTTGTAGCAGGGGACCACCACGGACAGTCGTGGACCCCCGGCAACGGCGTGCTGCATGTCCTTCTCCCGTCGAGCCCCCCGTGGAGGAGGGCGCATCGTTGGACGACGCCGGCGCGGTACCGCCGGCATTCCATCTTCGCAACGGGATTTCCGGCCCTTTTGCCACGCCAGAATTCCGGAGTACCCCGGTCATGGGGCGCCGCTTCCCCGCTCCGGCGGGGACGCCCTGCCCGCTGTGCGGTGTATCCCCGGCCTTTCCGACGATGGTGCGCGCGATGGGGGCACCCCGGCCGGGCAAACCCCGCCGACGCTCCATCCTTTCTTCCAGGCCGGCTTTCTTCCAGGCCAGGACCGCGGCGCGACCCTTGCAGGAAAGGCGGGTCGGGGGCGGCGTCGCCCCGGTCGTCCGGGACGGTGGCTCCGGGCCTCCGGGAAAGCGCTGTCCGCAAATGCGAAATTGCGTCGCACGATGCAAACGGCGCCCTGTCGGCAACCGGAGCGCCGGCAACCGGAGCGCCGGACATCAGAGTGCCGGAAACCAAGGAGCGGCGGCCCCGCCGTAACCGGGATGGACATGCTGACGACGGAATTCATGCTCGGCCTGGCGCAGAACATCGGCCTGTTCGCCGTGGTCGTCATGGCGTTCCTGCAGATCCGCGCGCGCGCGCCGTCGCCGACGTCGCTGCTGGCGCAGGCCCTGCTCGGCCTGCTATTCGGCGGGGCGGCGATCCTCGGCATGGTCGACCCGATCCGCGTCGCCCCCGGCCTGTTCGTCGACGGGCGCAACGTCATCGTGGCGCTGGCCGGTCCCTTCGCCGGCCCCGCCGGGTGCGTCGTGGCGGCGCTGGCCGCCGGCGGCTTCCGCTGGTGGATGGGCGGAGCCGGCGCCGTCGCCGGTGTGGCGTCGCTGGCCGGGGCGTCGCTGGTCGGCATCGCCTTCCACGCCATCGCGCGGCGCCGCGGCGAATTCACCACCGGCCACCTGTTGGCGCTCGCCGTCGCGGTGGCGGTGGCGTCTCCCGCCAGCTTCGCGCTGCTGCCGGACGACCTCGGCCGGCAGGCCTTGCGGGCGGTGCTGGTGCCCTTGCTTCTGGGCAACCTGCTCGGCACGCTGATCCTCGGCACCATGCTGCGCAAGGAGCGGCAGCGGCAGGACCTCACCCAGGCGCTGGCGGAGAGCCAGCGACGCTTCGCCGCGACCGCCGCGAACGTGCCGGGCGGCGTGTACCAGCGGGTGCTGACCAGCGACGGGCGGCTCGTCTACCCTTATGCCAGCCCCGGCGTCTTCCAGGTCTTCGGCGTTCCGGAAGCCCACCCGATCACGGTCGCCCTGCTGAAGGCCAGCGTCCACCCGGACGATTATCCGGGCCTGATGGCGTCGGTGATGCAGTCCGCCACGACGCTGGAGCCCTGGACCCACGAGTTCCGCGTGATCCGCGCCGACGACGGAAGCGAGCGCTGGCTGCGCGCGACCAGCCGCGTCTACCGCCGCGAGTCGGGGGAGGTGGTGTGGGACGGCATCATCCTCGACGTCACGGACAGCAAGCGCAACGAACAGGCGCTGATCCAGGCGCGGGTCGAGGCCGAGCAGGCCAGCCGCGCCAAGGCGGAGTTCCTGGCCGCCATGAGCCACGAGATGCGCACCCCGCTGAACGGCATCCTGGGCTTCACCCAACTCCTGCTCGACGGCGAGCTGTCGCCCTTGCAGCGCCGGCAGGCGACCCACGTGCGCGACGCCGGCCGCTTCCTGCTGACGGTGATCGACGACGTGCTGGACTTCTCCCGCATCGAGGCCGGGCGGCTCGACCTGCACGCCGTCGATTTCTCGCTGCGCGACCTGGTCGCCAGCTGCGAGGCGGTGCTGCGCCCGGACGCCGGGCGCAAGGGGCTGGCTCTGCACGTCTCCGTGGCGCCGGACGTGCCGGGCTGGCTGCGCGGCGATCCGGACCGGCTGCGCCAGGTGATCCTCAACCTGCTGGGCAACGCGGTGAAGTTCACCGAGCACGGCAGCGTGGCGCTGAGCGTGGTGAAGACGGCGGACACCCCCGACGGGACGAGCCTGACGGTCAGCGTCGTGGACACCGGGATCGGCATCGCCGAGGACCGGCAGGGCGAGCTGTTCCAGCGCTTCAGCCAGATCGACCGCTCGCGCGGGGGGACCGGCCTCGGCCTCGCCATCAGCCGCCGGCTGGTCGAGGTGATGGGCGGGGAGGTCGGGGTGCGGAGCCGTCCCGGCATCGGCTCCACCTTCTGGTTCACCCTGACGCTTCCGGCTTCGGCGCCGCCCGCCGACCGCGCCAACCCCTGCGCGCCGGAACTGCGGGCGCCGCGCAGGCCGGCGCGGATCCTGCTGGTCGAGGATCTGCCGATGAACCGCGAGCTGGCGGTTTCCATGCTGGCCGCGGTCGGCCACCGGGTGGACACGGCGGCCGACGGGCGGGAAGCGGTGGAGGCCGTGGCGCGCGGCGGCTACGACCTCATCCTGATGGACGTGCAGATGCCGGTGATGGACGGGCTGGCCGCGACGGAAGCCATCCGGGCGCTGCCCCCGCCGCAGGGGAACGTCCCCATCCTGGCCATGAGCGCCAGCGCCCTGCCGGCGGAGGTCGCGCGCTGCGTCGCCGCCGGCATGGACGGGCACGTCGCCAAGCCCATCGACCGCGCGGCCCTGCTGGACGCCATCGACCGCCGCCTGACGGCGCGTCCAGCCGCGATTCCGTCCACTCCGAATCCGCCCCAGCCAGGTCCGCTGATGGCGGTCCTCGACCTGGACCACCTCCACAGCATGCGCCGCGATATCGGGGAGGACGCCCTGGCCCGCCTCGTCGACTGCTTCCTCGCCGAGCTGCCGGGGCGTCTCGCCCGGCTGGAGCGCCCGGCCGACGATCCGGACGGCGCCGCCTTCGAGGCGCACGCGCTCATCTCGCTGGCCGCCAACGTCGGGCTGGCGGAGCTGTCGGCGCTGTCCCGGCAGCTGCACACCGCGATCCGCGCCGGCCGCCGGGACGAGGCCGAGGCGCTGGCGGTTCGAGTCGCCGCCTCCGCGGCCGCGGGCGTCTCGGCGCTCCGCCGTGCGCTTGCCCCGCCGTCTCCGCAAGCGGTCGGAGGCTGACGCGGACCGAGGGAAACCGAAGAAGAGCGCTGCAAAGCGACGAAGTCACTTGCGGTTGCGGGGGTGGGGCCTCCATACTCTCCGCCGGCGGCGTCTTCATCGCCTTTGGCGTGCGGGAGCTGACGAACACCGGTGCGGATCTGACGGACTTCGGCAATGGATGATGCAATCCCGGCAGCGGCGGAGCCTTGCGTGCCCCCGCCTTCGCGGCTGCGCCCGTTGCTGCTGGCCACCGTCGGGCTGATCGCCCTGTTCGCCATCGGGTTCTGGGCGGCGGTCACCCTGGCCGACCGCGACGAGGCGATCCGCCACGCCCGCGAAAAGACCGAGAGCGCCGCCCGCCTGATGCAGGAGCATGTGCGGCGGACGGTCGCCACCAGCGACCTCGTCCTCCAGCGCGTGCTCGACCGCGTGCGCCAGCGGGGTTTGGACGGCATCGGCCGCGACCGCGCCATGTGGCAGGAAATGCGGACGATGGCCGACGACATGCCGGAAATCGCCTCCATCTGGATCCACGACGCGGACGGGGCGGCGCTGCTCAGCACCCGCCAGTTCCCCGCCCCGCCGCAGAGCAGCGCCAACCGGTCCTACTTCCGGGCGCACCGCGACGGTGCCGACTTCAACGTCGGGGAGCTGATCCAGGGCCGGCTGACCGGCAAGGCCACCTTCACGGTCAGCCGGCGCATCGGGACGCCCGACCAGTTCCAGGGCGTCAGCCACGTCGCCGTGGACATGGACTATTTCCGCTCCTTCTTCGAAAGCCTGGACCTCGGCCGCCTGGGGGCGGTCGCGCTGTTCCGCGAGGACGGCACGCTGCTCGTGCGCTTTCCGGAGGTGGAGCCGGGCCGGCGCGTCGACAGCCCGGACCTTGTCGGCCGCGTCCGGCAGGCCCCGTCCGGCACCTTCGACGCGGCCTCGGGCCTGGATGGGGTGGAGCGCATCATCTCCTACCAGCGCGTGCCGTCCCTGCCGCTGCTGATCCTGGTCGGCGCGTCCAAGGACGAGGTGCTGGCGGATTGGCGGGAACGCGCGGTGCGCAGTGGGATGCTGGTGCTGCTGGCTCTCGTCTCCAGCGCCGGGCTCGCCCTGGCGGCCGCGCGCAGCCTGGCGCGGGAGGAGGTCGGGCGCCGCCGCCTGGCCGAGGCCAACGCCGACCTCGACGTCACCGCGCGCAGCCTGGAGCAGGCCAACCGGGCCTTCGCCGGGGCGAACCGGCGGCTGAACCTGATCCTGCAATCGGCGTCGGAGGGCATCTGCGGCGTCGACCGCGACGAGCGGATCACCTTCGCCAACCCCGCCGCCTGCGCGATGACCGGCTACACGAACGAGGAGATGCTGGGCCGCAGCCTGCACCTGCTGATCCACCACACGCGCGCCGACGGCACCCCGGCCCCGACCATCGATTGCCCCGTGTTCGAGGTGCTGCGCACCGGCGAAGCGCGCGGCGGGCTGGAGGACATCTACTGGCGCAAGGATGGCAGCAACTTCCCGGTGGAGTTCGCCACCTCCCCCATGCTGGAGGGCAGCCGGGTGGAGGGCGCGGTCGTCGTCTTCCACGAGATCGCCGAGCGCAAGCGCGCGGAGGAGGCCCTGCTCCAGGCCAAGACGGTGGCGGAGGCGGCCAGCCGCGCCAAGAGCGAGTTCCTGGCCAACATGAGCCACGAGATCCGCACGCCGATGAACGCGATCCTCGGGCTCGTCCACCTCCTGCAACAGACCGAGCTGTCGACCCGCCAGCGCGACTACGCGCAGAAGATCCGCATCTCGGCGCAGTCGCTGCTGGGCATCCTGAACGACATCTTGGACTTCTCCAAGGTGGAGGCCGGCAAGCTGGAACTGGAACGGGTGGACTTCCGCCTGGACGACCTGCTGCAGAACCTGGCCGTGATCCTCGGCGCCGCCGCCCAGGACAAGGACATCGAGGTGCTGTTCTCGGTGGCGCCGGAGGTGCCGCTTGACCTCGTCGGCGACCCGCTGCGGCTTCAGCAGGTGCTCATCAACCTGGCCGGGAACGCCATCAAGTTCACCGAGGCGGGGGAGGTCGTGGTGTCCGTCCGCGCCGTGGAGGTGACGGACGGGCGGGCGGTGCTGGCCTTCTCCATCCGCGACACCGGCATCGGCATCGACACCGCCCAGCGGGAACGGCTGTTCCAGGCCTTCAGCCAAGCCGACAGCTCGACCACCCGGCGCTACGGCGGCACCGGCCTGGGGCTGGCCATCTGCACGCGGCTGGTCGCACTGATGGGCGGCGCCATGGACGTGGAAAGCCAGCCGGGCCAGGGAAGCGACTTCCACTTCACCGCCGTGTTCGGCCGGGAAACCGTGCCGGCGGAACGTCCGGTCCGCGCTCGCCCGGTGCCGCGCGGCCTGTCGGTGCTGGTGGTGGACGACAACCCGACCGCCCGCGCCGTGCTGGGTGAACTGGTGTCGAGCTTCGGCTGGCGGGCGGAGGTCTGCCAATCGGGCGCCGAGGCCATCGCCGAGCTGGAACGGGCGACGGCCGCCGGCCGTCCCTACGACATCGTGCTGATGGACTGGAAGATGCCGGGCCTGGACGGCATCGAGACCACCCGCCGCATCCGCGAGGACGGGCTGGTCAAGGCGCCTGTCATCATCGTCGTGTCCGCCTTCGGGCGCGAGCGGATCGGAACCCTGTCGGACACGCTGGGGCTCGGCGGCGCGCTGGTGAAGCCGGTGACCGCCTCCGCCCTGCTGGACGCGGTCACCGACGCCTACGGTGCCGCCGGCGGAGTGGTTGCGGAGACGGTCGGCGTGCCGCCCGCCGGGCCCGCCCCGCGGCTGCAGACGGGACGCCCTTTGGCCGGTCGCCGCCTTCTGCTGGTCGAGGACAACAGCATCAGCCAGGAGGTCGCGCGCGAGATCCTGGAGCGCGCCGGCGCTCGCGTGTCGGTGGCCGGAAACGGCCGCGAGGCCGTCACCCGCGTGGAGGAGGCCGACCCACCCTTCGACGTCGTGCTGATGGACGTGCAGATGCCGGAGATGGACGGTTTCGAGGCGACGCGCCGGCTGCGCGCCGGGCCGGCCGGGCACGGCCTTCCCATCATCGCCATGACCGCCAGCGCCCTGCCGTCGGACAAGCAGCGTTGCCTGGACGGCGGCATGGACGACCACATCGCCAAGCCGATCGACGTGGACGAGCTTTTCGCCGTGCTCGATCGTTGGATCGGGGGCCCCCAGATCGGAGGCCGTCCGACTGGTGATCGCCGGAAGGGGCGGCCGGTGCCGGCTCCGCGGTCGGCCGCCTCCCTGCCCGACCTGCCCGGCATCGACACGGGCGACGCGCTGCAGCGGCTGGACAACGACGTGGTCCTGTTCCGCCGCTTCGTCGGCGACTTCGCCCGGACCTACGGCAAGACGCCCGACGCCATCGCCGACGCGCTGGCGGTCGGCGACCTCCCGCGCGCCAAGTCCCTGGGGCACGAGCTGAAAAGCGTGGCCGGCAACATCGGCGCCCGCCGCCTGTCCGGAGCCGCCGACGCGGTGCAGATCGCCGCCTACCACGGGGACGCGCCGGCGGCGGAATGCCAGGTGCCGATCCTGCGCGCGGAGATGGCCGCGGTGCTGGAGTCCGCCGCCCGGCTGGCCCGGCCGGATGACGGCGCGCCCGCCGGCGCCCGGGCCGGTGCGGTCTCCGGCGCATCGCCGGCCATGGCGGCGACGCTCGACCGCGCGGCGCTGGAACCGATGCTCGACCGCTTCGGCCACCTGCTGCGCGACAGCAACTTCGCGGCGGCGGAGGAGTTTGCGGCGCTGGCCCCGGCCCTGGCCGGCAGCGTCGACCCGACCACCCTGAAGGCCCTGTCGAGCGCGGTGGACAGCCTGGATTTCGCCAAGGCGCAAGGCATATTGCGGCGCATCGCGGGCGATCTCGGCCTGCAACTGACGACGTCCTGAGGCGCCATGATCGAAACGCGCCCCAAAATCCTCGTCGTCGACGACATCCCGTCCAACGTTCACGTGCTGAGCCGCATCCTGAAGGGCGAATACGACATCTATTTCGCCACCGATGGGGCAAAGGCCCTGGACCTCGTGCAGACCCGCCTGCCGGATCTGGTGCTGTTGGACATCATGATGCCGGGGATGGACGGCTACGAGGTGTGTGCGCGCATCAAGGCGGACCCGACCACCCGCGACATTCCGGTCATCTTCATCTCCGCCAAGAGCGAGGTGGAGGATGAGACCCAGGGTCTGGAAGCCGGCGCCATCGACTTCATCACCAAGCCGATCAGCCCGCCCATTGTGAAGGCCCGCGTGCGCAACCACCTGCTGCTGAAGCGGCAGGCCGACCTGCTGCGTGCCCTGTCCTTCATCGACGGGCTGACCGGCATCGCCAACCGCCGCCGCTTCGACGAAGCGCTGCTGCGCGAATGGCGGCGCTGCGCCCGCTCGCACCTGCCGCTGTCCCTGATCATGCTCGATGTCGATCACTTCAAGGCCTACAACGACCATTACGGCCACCAAGCTGGCGACGAATGCCTGCGCGCGGTGGCCGGCCTGCTGGACGAGCAGGTGAAGCGGCCGGGCGACCTCGTCGCCCGCTACGGCGGGGAGGAGTTCGTCTGCCTGCTGCCGGAAACCGACGCGGACGGCGCGGCCTCCGTCGCGGAACGGCTGCGCGAGACGGTGGCCGGCCAGCGCCTGCCGCACGCCCTCTCGCCCGTGGCCGACCACGTCACCATCAGCCTGGGAGTCGCCAGCGCGCTGCCCCAGACGGACTCGTCGCCGGACAGCCTGGCCCAGCTCGCCGACCGGCTGCTCTACGAGGCCAAGCGGTCGGGCCGCAACCGTGTGCGCAGCGGCGGCGTCGACGTGCCGGCGTAAGGGCAAGGGGTGCCGATCATGACGAGTGAACGCGGTTCCTTCCCGCCGCCGGTCGACGTCCGCGGGCGTGGCTTCCCGTCGCGGGCCGCCCTGGGCGACGTGCAGCGCTGGATCGACGCGCGGGCGGCTCTCCCGGTCCCCGAGTCGGTCCCCGTCGCCCAGGCGGCCGGGCGCGTCCTGACCGCCGCCCTGGCAGCGCCCGGCGACTGGCCCCCCGCCGACCGGGCCGTGCGCGACGGCGTGGCCGTGGCCTCGGCCGACACGCTGGGCGCCGGCTCCTACAACCCCGTTCCGCTTCTGAACGCGGTGCCCGTTTCGGCCGGCGCCCCCTTGCCGCCCGGCACCGACGCCGTGCTGCCGGTCGAGGCCGTGCAGATGGACGCCGGCTTCACGGAGGCGCTGGGCTCCGTCGCCCCCGGCGAGGGGGTGGAGCGGCGAGGCGACAGCCTGCGCGCCAGCGCCGTCCTGTGGGAGGCCGGGCGGGTCCTGCGCCCGCAGGACCTCGGCCTGCTCGCCGCCTTGGGGGTGGACACGGTCGCCGTGGCGGCGCAGCCGCGGGTTCGCATCCTGCTCGTCGGCGGGCCGCGCTCGGGTCCGGAGGTGCTGGGTGCGATGCTCGCTGCGCTGGTCGCGCGCGACGGCGGCGTTGCTGAACTGGTGGGGCCGCTGCCGGCCGAATCTCTTCTGACAGACCGGGGCGCGCTGGCCGCCGCCTGCGCCGCCCCCGGTGCCGACCTTCTCCTTCTGGCTGGGCGCAGCGGCGTGGGGGACGATGACCTGGCGCCCCTGGCGCTGGCCGACGCAGGAACGTTGGTCGCCCATGGCGTGGCCATGCGGCCCGGCGATTCGGCGGGCGTCGGGCTCGCCATGGGTGTGCCGGCGCTGCTGCTGCCGGGCGAGCCGATGGCCTGCCTGGCCGCCTACGAACTGCTGGCCGGCCGCGCCGTGCGCCGTTCGGCTGGTCGCGATCCGGGGCTTCCCCACCGCAGGGTCGAGGCCCGGACCGCCCGCAAGCTGGTGTCGGAGATCGGCTGCGCCGACCTCTACCGCGTCCGCTTCACCGCCGACGGCGCGGTGGAGCCGGTGGCCTCCCCGGCGCTGCCCGGCCTTGCCGGGGCGGTGCGCGCCGACGGCTTCGTGCTGATCCCCGCGGAGAGCGAGGGCTTTCCCGCCGGGTCGTCCGTGACCGTGCAGTGTTTTGACGGTACAACGACGTCATCGACGAGGAATTCTTAGGGAGCAGGCGCGTGTCCAACGACGACATTCGGCGGGGGGACATCCGGCGATTCGTCGCCCAGGCGGCCCGGCAGGAGCAGTTTCTGGAGGTCGTCGGCCGCGACGAGGCGGAGGCGCGCTTCCGCCGCCACCTCGACCTGACGCCGATGGCGGCAGAGGTGGTGCCGCTCCACGCCGCGCTCGGCCGCGTGCTGGCGGAGGATGTCGTGGCCGCGGTGGACGTGCCGGGCTTCGACCGCTCCTCCGTCGACGGCTTCGCCGTGCGCGCCGCCGACACACAGGGGGCGGGAGAGGACACGCCGGTCGTGCTGCGCCTGAACGAGGAGGTGCTGTCCGCCGGCCGCGTGCCGGTGCTGACCGTGGAGCCCGGCACCGCCACGGTGATCGCGACCGGCGGCATGCTCCCCCGCGGCGCCGACGCCGTGGTGATGGTGGAACACACCGATCCCCGCGACGAGGGCGCCCAGGAAAATATCGGGGCCCTGCTGGTGGAGGTGCGCAAGGCGGTGGTGCCCGGCGGCTTCGTCGCCGCTGCCGGCTCCGACATCGGGCGCGGCGAGACGGTGTACCACCGCGGCCAACCGCTGACCTCCCGCGAGATCGGCGTGCTGGCGGCCATCGGCCGGGCGGAGGTGCCGGTGGTGCGCCGTCCGCGCGTGGCGATCCTGTCCACCGGCGACGAAATCGTCGCCCCGGGCGAGCCGATCCGGCCCGGCGCCGTCTATGATTCCAACGGCGCCATCCTGGCCGCCGCGGTGGAGGAACTGGGCTGCGAACCGGTCCGGCTGGGCATCGCGCGGGACGAGGAGGAGACGCTGTCCCGCCTGTTCGAACAGGGCTTGGACTGCGACGCGCTCCTTCTGTCCGGCGGCACGTCCAAAGGGGCGGGCGACCTGTCCTACCGCATCGTCAGCCGGCTGACCGACCCCGGCGTCGTCGCGCACGGCGTGGCGCTGAAGCCCGGCAAGCCTCTGTGTCTGGCCGTAACGAAGGGAAAGCCGGTGGTCATCCTGCCGGGTTTCCCGACCTCGGCCATGTTCACCTTCCACGAGTTCGTGGCGCCGGTGCTCCGCGCCCTGGCCGGCCTGCCGCCCGCCGCGAAGGAGGCCGTGGCCGCAACGGTGCCCATGCGGCTGGGATCGGAACGGGGCCGAACCGAATATGTGATGGTGTCTCTGGTGCGCGGCGCGCAGGGGCTGGCCGCCTACCCGCTGTCCAAGGGGTCCGGCGCCGTGACCGCCTTCAGCGCCGCCGACGGCTTCATCGCCATCGACCCGCAGGCCGAAGCGCTGGAGGCCGGCACGCCCGTGTCGGTGCAGCGCATCGGCCGTGACACCAGCCCCGCCGACCTGATCGTGATCGGCAGCCACTGCGTCGGGCTGGACGTCCTCCTCGGCCGGCTGATCGGGGAAGGGCTGGCGGTCAAGGCGCTGAACGTCGGCTCCATGGGCGGCCTCGCCGCCGCCCGGCGCGGGGAGTGCGACGTCGCCGCCATCCACCTGATGGATCCGAAGACCGGCGACTACAACCGGCCGTTCCTGACCCCGGCGCTCGACCTCGTGTCCGGATACCGCCGCCTCCAGGGCATCGTCTTCCGCAAGGGCGACGGTCGTTTCGAAGGCAAAACGGCGGAAGCGGCAGGCCTCGCCGCGGCGCGCGACCCGGACTGCATCCTGGTCAACCGCAACGCCGGCAGCGGCACGCGCATCCTGACCGACCGCCTGCTGGGCGACGTCCGGCCGACCGGCTACTGGTCGCAGGCGAAGTCGCACAACGCCGTCGCCGTGGCCGTCGCCCAGGGCCGCGCCGATTGGGGCGTGGCGATCGAGAGTGTGGCGACGCTCTACGGCCTGGGCTTCCTGCCGCTGCAGGAGGAACACTACGACTTCGTCATCCCCAAGGACCGCCACGACCGCCCGGCGGTGCAGCGCTTCCTCGCCGCGCTGGAGGACGAGGGGGTGCGGGAAAGGCTGCGCGGGTTGGGGTTCATGGTGGGGTGATTGTGTGTGTGGCGTGGTTGCGCTGGGCCCCCCTCCCAACCTCCCCCCGTCGAAGATGGGGGGAGGGTTAAGGTGGGGGCCCAACGCGACCACCCCCACCCCCACCCCCATCATCATTTTTCCGGCAACGGAATGAACTCCGTCTCTCCCGGCACCGTGTCAAATTTGCCGGCCTTCCAGTCGGCCTTAGCCTGTTCGATGCGGTCTTGGGAGCTGGAGACGAAGTTCCACCAGATATGGCGCGGGCCATCCATCACAGCACCACCCAGCAGAATCAGCCGGGCGTCGGTCTCCGCCTCCACGGTCGCGGGCTCGCCGGGGCGCAGCACCAGCAGGCGGCCGGCCTCGAACCGGTCGCCGAAGATCGTTACGGTCCCGTCCGCGATGTACAGCGCACGTTCCTCCGTCACGCAATCGACGGGCAGGCGGGCGCCAGCGTCCATCACGACGTCGACGTACAGCGTGTCCCAGAGCAGCGGCGTCGGCGCGCGTACGCCGTACGCCTCGCCGGCGACGACGCGCAGGCGCTTGCCTTCGCCCTCGACCACCGGCAGCTCGTCGGCGCCGAGATGGACGAAGCCGGGGTCCGTCTCCTCGTGGGTGTGTGGCAAGGCGACCCAGGACTGGATGCCGGACAGCAGGCGGTCGCGCCCGCGCTCGCCGGCGGCGGAACGCTCGGAATGGGCGATGCCGCGCCCGGCGGTCATCCAGTTCACCTCGCCCGGCCGGATCGGCAGGACGGTGCCCAGGCTGTCGCGGTGCAGGATCTCGCCGTCGAACAGGTAGGTGACGGTGGCCAGCCCGATGTGCGGGTGCGGGCGTACGTCGATCCCGTGGCCGGCCTTCAGCACGGCCGGCCCCATCTGGTCGAGGAAGACGAAGGGTCCGACCATCCGCTTGCGGACAGAGGGCAGGGCGCGCCGCACCTCAAAGCCGCCGATGTCGCTGGTCCGCGGAACGACCACAGTCTCCAGCCAGCCCTCCGGCGTTGCCGGTCCACTCATGTCAGCCTCCCCTTTGCCTTGTCTGTTCGATCCCCGCGTTCAGGAAAGTGGGGGCGAAGGACGGCGAAGGGGAGGGGTGGGGAAAGGCTCAGTGCTGAGTCGTGGAACTGCCGCACCCACCGCCGCCCCCGCAGCCGCAGCCGCCGGCCGGGGCGGTGACGTGGATGGCGCCGCGCGCCGTGGCGAGCAGCAGGTCGACGGGCAGCCCGGTGGCCTTGGCGAGGTCGCCCAGGCTGGCGCTGTCCGGCACGCCGACGCCGGGGTTGAAGACGGGGTGGATCTGCGCCAACCGGCCCATCGCCAGCGGGTCCCAGGCGTTCAGCGTGGCGAGCGTGGTGTCGGCGGAAAGGTCGTCCATCGGGGCGTCCGTCCTGCAAAAAGTTGGGGTTCGGTCATCTGAAACGACGAAGGGCCCGCGCTGTGCAGCGCAGGCCCTTCGAACTTGGTGGAGCCAAGGAGGATCGAACTCCTGACCTCTACAATGCCATTGTAGCGCTCTCCCAGCTGAGCTATGGCCCCGAAACTCTGGGACGCTTGCCCTCATCTGACCGATGCGGCCGGCGTTTTTTCCGTCAGCCGGCCTTGCGGCCGGCGTTGGTGGAGCGGGATATTGGTCAGGACAGGGGTGCGATGCAAGCGAAAAATTCGACCCCGTCCCAACTTTTTCCGCTCCTCCGGAAGCGCGCCCAAAGGCGTTGGTCTTAGCGCTCTTCCTCGTCCTCTCCCTCGACGTCGACGACCTCGTCCATGTCGTCTTCGCCCAGTTCCGAGGTGTCCTCGATCAGGACGTCGTCCTCGTCCTCGGCGGCCTCGTCGCCTTCCTCGATGTCCTCGACGGAGACGTCGTCCTCGACTTCATCGAGATCGGCGGCCTCCTCGTCCTCGGTCTCCGTCTCGACCTCGTCGTCCCCGGTGACCACCGGGGCCTTCTTGACGTCGTCGACCGGCGCCGGGCGCGCCTTGCGGGACTTCAGCAACGCCTCGGGATCGAACTGCGCCCCGCAGCTCGGGCACACCGGCGGGTCCTTGCGCAGATCGTAATAGCGCGCGCCACAGCTCGGGCAGATGCGCTTGACGCCCCATTCGGGTTTGGCCACGCCTCGTCCTCCGTCACGTTCCTAGAGAATGTCCACTACGGGAATATCAAGCCGCGCCCTTTGCCACGCCCGCGGGCGCTTGTCAAAAAAAAGTTCGAGGTGCCCGCCCAGGTCTGTTGGCTCGTCTGTTGGCGCGCCCGCCGCCGAACCGTGTTTTCGGGGTGCGCCCCCTCGCATCGCCGTCACCTCTGTGATAGGTACTCCGGCCGAATCCATTCCGGCCGAATCCAATTGGTTCGTCCATTCCGTTTCGGGGAGCCCTCCCATGATGCAGGCGAAGCCGCTGCGCTCGTCCTCCACCGGCGCGCTGGCCGGCACCGTCCGGGTGCCGGGCGACAAGTCGATCTCGCACCGGTCGCTGATGCTGGGGGCCGTCGCGGTGGGCGAAACCGTCATCCACGGCCTGCTGGAGGGCGAGGACGTGCTGCACACCGCAGCATCCATGCGCCTGCTGGGCGCGCAGGCGGAGCGCGGGGCGGACGGCGTTTGGCGCGTGCGCGGCGTTGGCCTGGGCGGGCTGGCGGAGCCGGCGCAGGTGCTGGACATGGGCAACAGCGGCACGGCCGCGCGCCTGCTGATCGGCCTGGTTGCCTCGCACCCCATCACCTGCGTCTTCACCGGCGACGCCTCGCTGAACAAACGCCCCATGGCCCGCGTCACCAACCCGCTGGAGCAGATGGGCGCGCGCTTCGTCGGCCGGTCCGGCGGGCGGCTGCCGCTGACCGTCGTGGGCTCCGACCAGACCGTTCCGATCACGTATCGACTGCCGGTGGCGTCTGCCCAGGTGAAGTCGGCGATCATCCTCTGCGGCCTGAACACCGCCGGCACCACCACGGTGATCGAGGCGGAGCCGACCCGCGACCATACGGAGCTGATGCTGCGTCATTTCGGCGCGACCGTGACGACCGAGGTGATGGAGGACGGCGCGCTCGCCGTGTCCGTCGTCGGCCAGCCGGAGCTGACGGGGCGCGAGATCTTCGTTCCCGCCGACCCCAGCTCCGCCGCCTTCCCCGTTGTGGCTGCGCTGCTGCGCCCGGGCTCGGAGGTCTTCCTGCCGGGTGTGGGCATGAACCCGCGCCGCACCGGCCTTTATGACACGCTGGTCGAGATGGGCGCCGACATTGGCTTCGAAAACCGCCGCGACCAGGCGGGCGAGCCGGTTGCCGATCTGCGCGTCCGCCACAGTTCGTTGAAGGGCATCGTGGTCCCGGCCGATCGCGCGCCCAGCATGATCGACGAATACCCGGTCCTGGCCGCCGCCGCCGCCTGCGCCGAGGGCACCACGGTCATGCTCGGCCTGAAGGAGCTGCGCGTGAAGGAGAGTGACCGCCTGGCCATGGTCGCCGATGGCCTGACCAAGTGCGGCGTGAAGGTGGAGGTCGGGGCCGACGACAGCCTGACCGTCCACGGCACCGGCAAGCCGCCGCAGGGCGGCGCCACCGTCGCCACCGCCATGGACCACCGCATCGCGATGAGCTTCCTGGTGTTGGGAATGGCGTCGGCCGACCCAATTCAAGTGGACGACGGCGCCTTCATCGACACGAGCTTCCCGGATTTCGTCGGTTTGATGAACGGGTTGGGCGCGAACATTAAGGGGATCTGATCGTGATGGGTCTGGTGATCGCCATCGACGGCCCGGCCGCCTCCGGCAAGGGCACGCTGGCCAAACGCGTGGCCAAGGCCTTCGGTTTCGCGCATCTGGACACCGGCGCGCTCTACCGTGCGGTCGGGGTCAGCGTGCTGCGGGCCGGCGGCGACCCGGCGGATGCCGCCGCCGCCGCGCGCGCCGCGCGCGACCTGCATCCGGAGGACGGCATCCTGGCCGATCCGGCGCTCCGCACCGACGAGGCCGCGCAGGCCGCGTCCAAGGTCGCGGCGGTGCCGGAGGTGCGCGCGGCCCTGCTGGACTTCCAGCGCCGCTTCGCCGAACGGCCGCCGGGCGGCGCGCCGGGATCCGTGCTCGACGGGCGGGATATTGGGACCGTCGTATGCCCCAGCGCCGACGCCAAGCTGTTCGTTACCGCTTCGGTGGAGGTCCGGGCCGAGCGGCGACTCAAAGAGTTGCGGGCACGTGGGATTCCGGCTATACCCTCCGACGTCCTGGAGGACATGAAGGCTCGTGACGCGCGCGACAGCCAGAGGACGGTAGCACCGCTCCGGCCGGCTGCCGACGCTTTTGTGCTTGATACCTCCGCGCTCAGCGCCGATCAGGCGTTCGCTGCGGCGATCGACCACATCGGATCCAAGACCGGTCTCTGCCCCAGGGCGTGAGCGGCACGGTCCGGGCTCTCGGTCCTCCACGGAAAACATGTCAACCAAGTCGCCGGGCGTGGTGCCCGGCGCGGCGGTCCCATCAGGGTCCACCCCGTTTTGCCGCGGGGCCGGGCCGGGGCGGGAACGCTTTCGGCCAACCTTAGGAGTTTCAATGGCACAAGCTATGGCCCGGACCGGCGAGAAGGAAAGCTTCGCGGCGCTTCTCGAGGAGTCGCTCGGCACGGCGGAGTCCCTCGAGGGCTCGGTCGTCAAGGGGCGCGTCGTCTCCGTCGAGAACGACATGGTCACCATCGACGTCGGCCTGAAGTCGGAAGGCCGCGTCGCGCTGAAGGAATTCGCCGTTGCCGGCCAGCCGCCCGAGCTGAAGGCGGGCGACACCGTCGAGGTGTACCTGGAGCGTATGGAAGACAAGAACGGCGAAGCCGTTCTGTCGCGTGAGAAGGCCAAACGCGAAGAGGCCTGGGCGCTGCTGGAGAAGTCCTTCCAGGACCAGACCCGCGTCACCGGCGTCATCTTCGGCCGCGTCAAGGGCGGCTTCACCGTCGACCTGTCGGGCGCCGTGGCGTTCCTGCCGGGTTCGCAGGTGGACATCCGTCCGGTCCGCGACATCTCCCCGCTGCTGGGCACCCCGCAGCCGTTCCAGATCCTGAAGATGGACCGCTCGCGCGGCAACATCGTCGTGTCGCGCCGCGCTGTGCTCGAAGAGAGCCGTGCGGAGGCCCGTTCGGAGCTGGTGGCCAACCTCAAGGAAGGCCAGGTTCTGCAGGGTGTGGTCAAGAACATCACCGACTACGGCGCGTTCGTGGATCTGGGTGGCGTCGACGGCCTGCTGCACGTCACCGACATCGCGTGGCGCCGCATCAACCACCCGTCCGAGGCCCTGCAGATCGGCCAGACCGTCACGGTCCAGGTCATCCGCTTCAACCCGGAGACCCAGCGCATCAGCCTCGGCATGAAGCAGCTTGAGGCCGATCCGTGGGAGGGCGTGGAAGCCAAGTACCCGGTGGGCGCCAAGTTCAAGGGTCGCGTCACCAACATCACCGACTACGGCGCCTTCGTGGAGCTGGAGCCGGGGATCGAGGGCCTGGTGCACGTCTCGGAGATGTCCTGGACGAAGAAGAACGTCCACCCGGGCAAGATCGTGTCGACTTCGCAGGAAGTCGAGGTCATGGTCCTGGATGTCGATCCGCAGAAGCGCCGCATCAGCCTGGGCCTGAAGCAGTGCCTGGACAACCCGTGGGAGACCTTCCTCGACAAGTTCGGCCCGGGCACGGAGCTGGAAGGCGAGGTCAAGAACATCACCGAGTTCGGTCTGTTCGTCGGTCTGCCGGGCGACATCGACGGCATGGTCCACATGTCCGACCTCGACTGGAACAAGTCGGGTGAGGAGGCCATCGCCGAGTACAAGAAGGGCGACCGCGTCAAGGTCAAGGTCCTGGACGTCGACGTCGAGAAGGAGCGCATCTCCCTCGGCATCAAGCAGCTCGCGAACGATCCGTTCGAGGCTGCCACGGCCGGCCTGAAGAAGAACGACGTCGTCACCTGCACCGTCACCCAGGTCACCGATGGTGGCATCGAGGTTGCGGTGGGCGAGGGCTACACCGGCTTCATCCGCAAGTCGGACCTGTCCCGCGACCGTTCGGAGCAGCGCCCCGACCGCTTCGCCGTTGGCGAGAAGGTCGACGCGAAGGTCACCCAGATCGACCGCGGCTCCCGCCGCATCTCGCTGTCCATCAAGGCCCGCGAGATGGAAGAGGAGAAGCAGGCGATGGCCGAGTACGGCTCGTCCGACTCGGGCGCCTCGCTGGGCGACATCCTGGGTGCCGCTCTGAAGCGCAAGCAGCAGACCGGCGAGGAGTAAGGCGAAAGCCTCTCCAACCCCAGTGGGTTACGAAAAGGCCGCCGCGGGCAACCGCGGCGGCTTTTTTGCGCTTGGTGCGGATCAGGCGTCGTCTTTGACCAAATCCCGGTACGCGTGCCAGCTCGCGTGGCCGATCAGGGGCAGGGCGACGATCAACCCCAGGAAGGCGGTCAGCAGGCCGATTCCGGTCACCGCCACGATCAGGCCGGCCCACAGCGCCATGACACGCGGGTTGCGCAGCACCGCCATGGCCGACGCGAAGGCGGCGGCGAAAACGTCCACCGGCCGGTCGAGCATCATGGGCAGCGCAGTCACATTGGTGATGAAGGCAAAGGCGGCGAAGGCGAAGCCCAGCGCGGTGACGAAGGCGGTGAAGACCAGCCCGTCCACGCTGAACATCTGCGCCACGAAATGGTCCAGCGCGATGGCCTCGTGCGGGAAGAACAGCGCGAAGGCCACCACGTTGGCCCGCGCCCAGATCATCACATACAGCATCAGGATCAAACCGGCCGTCAGGATGTGGTAGGGGTTCGCCCGCCACGCCGTCAGGGCGCGCCACAGGCCGGGCCGGCGGCCGTCCTCCACGTCCTTGGAAATCTGGTAGAGGCCGAGCGCCAGCAGCGGCGCAATCAGCAGAAAACCGCCGATCATCGGCGCGATCAGATAGGGCATCCCGGCCATCACCAATCCGCCGGTCAGCGCGAAGCCGGTCGCCACGAACAAGGCGCCGTAGGCGAGGCTGACCCAGCCGGCGATCCGCAGGTCGGCCCAGCCGGCCTTCAGCCAGCCCAGCGCCTGGGCCGGCGTGACGGTCCGAACCCGGTCCGCGTAAGGCAATCCGGCGAGTGGGTCCGCAATGGTAGTGGTGGGGGTGGTGGCAAGGGGAGAAGGCTGAACGGGCGAGGGGCGATGCGCGTGATCCATATCCGAACCTCCAGGCCTCGAAACCCGGACACGGGCCACGGCGGGCCACGTTTCCCTGATCCATGGACATAGGGATCGAAGAAGAGATCCGTAAGGCGGATTATCATCAAGTCGGCCCTAAATTGCACACGTGTGCACCAGCCCGAGCCTTGCCGGGAAAACGGTTCCGGCAGAAAGGCTTAGCTTGACGGTCCAGGGACCCGATGGCACGCTTGGCGCTGGCTCAAGGGGGCGCGGTTCAACGCGTCCGAACCGGGGGAAACGGACCGCCATGACCAAATCAGAGCTGATCCAACGGCTCGCGGAACGCAATCCGCACCTCTACCAGCGCGACATCGAAAAAATCGTCGGCACCATCTTCGACGAGATCTCCGAGGCTCTGGCCCGCGGCGACCGTGTGGAACTGCGTGGCTTCGGGGCCTTTTCCGTCAAGCGCCGCGACGCGCGCACGGGCCGGAACCCACGCACCGGCGAGGCGGTGGAGGTCGGCGAGAAGGCGATTCCCTTCTTCAAGACTGGCAAGCAGCTGCGCGAACGCCTAAACACCGACGAGTGACACCCGGGACGCGCGACTCCGCTCAATCCCGGCACCGTCCCCCGACTTCCGACACGAGGATCGAACCCGTGCGCTTCATCGCCCTGATCATCACCGTTCCCATCGCGATCGCCGCGGTGCTGTTCGCCATCTCCAACCGTGGCGTCGTGACGCTGTCCCTGTGGCCGCTGCCCTTCACGCTGGACGCGCCGGTCTACCTCGCCACGCTGGTGGCCCTGGCCGTCGGCTTCCTGGCCGGCGGCATCGTCGCCTGGAACGCCCAGCGCCGGCACCGCCGCCGCGCCCGCCGCTCCACCGACCGCGTCTTTTACCTGGAGCGCGAGCTGAAGGAAACCCAGGCCCGCGCCGCCGCGGCGGAGAAGCGCTTGGCCGAACAGACCCGCCCGGTCTCCGGCGCCAGCCTGCCCGCCATCGCCGGCCAGCCGGCGGCGACCGCGCCCACGGTGCACTGACCGTTCCGAAGTCCCCCTCTCCCCGGCGGGGGAGGGGACGGCTCTAACCCTTGCGGGGGCAGATCCGATGCGCAGCGTCACCGGTGCCGAACTGAAGTCCGTGCTTCACTTCCGCATGCTGATCGAGCGCATGCGGCAGACCTTCCGGGCTGGTGTCGAGGCCCCGCCGCGGCATCAGCACAAGGTCGAGACCTACGGCCAGAGTGACGCGACGCTCCTGCTGACTCCCGCTTGGCAGGTCAACCACGCGATCGGCGTCAAGATCGTCACCGTCTTCCCCGACAACCGCGCCAAGGACCTGCCGGCGGTGCAGGGCGCCTATCTGCTGATGGACGGCAAGACCGGCATCCCGCAGGCGATCCTGGACGCAAACGCGCTGACCCGGCGCCGCACCGCAGCGGCCTCGGCGCTCGCCGCCTCTTACCTTGCGCAGCCCGATTCGTCGCGGCTACTGGTGGTCGGCACCGGCGCCCTGGCGCCGGAGCTGATCGAGGCCCACACCACCATGCTGCCGATCAAGCATGTGCTGGTCTGGGGCCGCAGCCTCGACAAGGCGAAGAAGGTCGCCAGCCGCTTCCACCGCCCGAAGTTCCGCATCGAGGCCACCGACGACCTGGAGGGGGCCGTGCGCGGCGCACACCTCATCTCCTGCGCCACCCCGGCGACGGAACCGCTGATCCGGGGCGACTGGCTGCAGCCCGGCGCACACCTCGACCTTGTCGGCGGCGTCACGCCGGAGATGCGGGAGGCCGACGACGACACCATCCGCCGCTCCCGCGTCTTCGTGGACACGCGGGACGGGGCCTGCACGGAGGCGGGCGACATCGTCCAGCCGCTGAAGGCCGGCATTTTGACCGAGGACGACATCGCCGGCGACCTCTACGACCTGACGCGCGGCCAGCGCGCCGGGCGCCGCTTCTACGACCAGATCACGCTGTTCAAATCGGTCGGCACCGCTCTGGAAGATCTTTGCGCCGCCCAGCTGGCGGTGGAAATGGTCGTCCACAACGACACGATTCGATAGCGATACCATCCGCCAGGGTCTTCTTCTCATGTCTCTTCGCATCACCGTCGTCGGCGCCGGCATCATGGGGCTGTGCACCGCCTGGGCGCTGGCCCGCCGTGGCCACACCGTCTCGGTCTTCGACCAGGGCCATGTGCCGAACCCCTTCGGCAGCTCCGTGGACCAGCACCGGCTGTTCCGCCACGCCTACGGCAACCAGGCCGGCTACGCCCGCATGGCCGACACCGCCCTCCAGGCCTGGGAGCGGCTGTGGACCGACCTCGGCGAGCGGCTTCTGGTGCCCAGCGGCACGCTCTGCACCGCCTCGGCGGAGGGCGGGCGGCGCTGGCTGGCGGACAGCGCGGCGGTGCTGGAGTCGCTCGGCCACCCGTTCCGCCGCCTGACCCCGGCGGAGATCGCCGCCGAGTTCCCGCTGGTCGACGCCTCGGCGGTGGCGGAGGGGCTCCACATGACATCGGGCGGCGTGCTTCTGGCCGGCCGCATCGTGGAGTTGCTGAGCCACCACTTGAACGCGCTGGGCGTCACCGTCCACGCCCGCAACCCGGTGACGGCCATCGACGCGGAGCGCGCGACGGTGACCCTGGCCGACCGCCGGGAGATCGGGGCCGACGTCCTGGTGGTCGCGGCCGGGGCCTGGGTGACCAAGCTGCTGCCGGAGACGGCGCGGCGCCTCGTCCCGTCGCGGCAGGTCGTCGCCTATCTGACGCCGCCGGAGGGCCTGCGCGGCGTCTGGGCCAACGCGCCCATGCTGATCGACGCCGATTCGGAAAGCGGGGTCTACGTCGTCCCGCCAGTCGCCGGCACCACCATGAAGGCGGGCGACCACCGCTTTTCGCGCAGCGGCGACCCGGACGCCGACCGCGATCCCGACCCGGAGGAGGCGCGCGACGTGCTCGACCGCGCCCGCCGGGTGCTGGCGGACGGGCACCGCTACAGCCTCGCCAACGCGGCGACCTGCTTCTACACGGTCACCGCGGACGAACGCTTCGTCGTCGAACCCCTATCACAGCGCAGTTGGCTGATGAGCCCCTGCTCCGGCCATGGCTTCAAGTTCGCGGCGGCGCTGGGTGAGGCGCTGGGCGCCGCCGTCGACGATCCCGAAGAGGGTGGAAAGACCCTCCCCCTTTGGGCAGGGGGCTATTGAACCGTCGCACGGAACGCTGTCGCCGCGCCCCTGTTGGGAGGATCGAAACGCCTTCATTTCAACAGGGAGTAAACCCCCCATGGCCGACGATCCTCGGAAAGTGGGCGTCTACGACACGGACGGCACCCGAACGACGACGGGCAGCACGGCCGGCCACATGAACTGGTGGATCATTGCGCTGGTGGTGCTGCTGATCCTCGTGGCGCTCTACTTCCTCTTCTGATCGCAAGGACGGCGGCCATGACAACGGAACGGCCACCTTCCGAGCACGAGCAGACGATTCCCCTCTACGACGAGGTCCTCTCCGTCGGAAAGCGCGCGGTCGAACGCGGCCGTATCCGCATCACAACGGAGGTCCACGAACGCGAGGAAACCGTCGAACAGGAACTGGACAGCGACTCGGTCGAGGTCGTCCGCGTGCCGGTCGGCCGTCCGGTCGACGCAGCCCCGGAGCCGCGCCATGAGGGCGACGTGCTGATCATCCCCGTGGTGGAGGAGGAGCTGGTGGTGACCAAGCGCCTCATCCTCCGGGAAGAGCTGCACATCCGCAAACAGACGACCCGGCGCACCGAGCGCATTACCGAAACGCTGCGCTCGGAAGAGGCCAGCGTCGAGCGCTTACCCGCGTCTCCAATCAAAAATCCCGAAACAGTCGAAACGCCTCCACAGGAGTAGGTACATGAACAGGAAGACCATCGTCGCGCTGTATGATGACCTGTCCAGCGCCGAACGCGTGCTTGGCGATCTCCAGGCCGCCAACCTGCGCCAGGATTTCACGATGATGGGCGCGGACAGCGCCACGCTCGGCGCCCGCAGCACCGCGATGGCGGGCGAGGACGGCCGGCTGGAAAGCTGGCGCCACGCCGCCGACTTCGGGCAGGACCCGAACTTCAACGCCCGCGACCAGCGCGTGTCGATGCTGACGCGCATGGGCGTGACCCGCGACGACGCGGAGGTGTTCGCCGAGGGCGTGCGCCGCGGCGGCGTGCTGCTGATCGGCCGTGTCGATGACACCCGTTGCGACGAAGCCCTGAACATCGTCGAGCAGCACGGGCCGGTGGACATCAGCCAGCGCGGCCAGACCTACCGCGAATCGGGCTGGACCGGCTACGACGCGACCACCCACGACTATGACGAGACCCAGGTGACCGAGGAGCGCACGCGCTACGGCACCGGCCTCGGCGCCGCGGCGGCCTCGCTGCGCGACGTCAACGCCGCCGGAACCACGACCGACCGGACCACGACCGACCGGACCATCGAAACCGACACGACCCGCAGCGACGCCGATCTGGGCGCGCGGCGTGCCGTCGGCACCGGCGAGGAGGAGCGCATCCCGGTTGTCGAGG
Source organism: Azospirillum canadense (assembly GCF_025961225.1). Taxonomy (GTDB): domain Bacteria; phylum Pseudomonadota; class Alphaproteobacteria; order Azospirillales; family Azospirillaceae; genus Azospirillum; species Azospirillum canadense. The sequence goes on from NZ_JAOQNG010000001.1 coordinate 399,193, forward strand.
AGCAGATCAACGTCGGCAAGCGCACCGTGGAGCGCGGCTCGGTCCGCGTGCGCAGCTACGTCATCGAGACCCCGGTCGAAGAGCAGGTCCGCCTGCGCGACGAGACCGTGACCGTGGAACGCCGCCCGGTCGACCGCGCCGTCGGCGAAGTCCCGCCGGAGGCCTTCCGCGAGCGCACCATCGAGGTGACGGAAACCGACGAGGAAGCGGTGGTCGAAAAGGCCGCGCGCGTCCGCGAGGAGGTTGTGATCCGCAAGGAGGCCGAGGAGCGCGCCCAGACCGTGTCCGACACGGTCCGCCGCACCGAGGTCGAAATCGACGACAACCGCACGGCGGGACGCACCGACCGTCCTGTGGACCGCGACCGCCTGGCAAGCGACCGCCCGATCGATCCCGACCTGGACCGTGATCTCGACCGCGACCCGGCCCGCAAGATCTAAGTCCCCCAATTCCCTCCCCCGCCCAGCGGGGGAGGGTCAGGGTGGGGGCAAGATCTTGCTTCGCACGAGAGTTTTTCATCACCAAGACACCAAGGCACCAAGAGTCCATCACCCCGGCAAGGCGAGGACTCTTGGTGCCTTGGTGTCTTGGTGGTGAATCTCCCCCCGACACGCATCTCCCATCCCCGGAAGTCTGGTTATCGCGCCCCGCCCTTGTTAGGCTGCGCCGCAACGACCATCTGCCAGGGTTTGGAGAGACGCGCACCATGACCACGCCGGCCTCGCGCATTTTCTGCGCCGTCGATACGACCGACCTCGACACCGCCCGCGACCTCGGCCGGCGCATCAGCGGAGTCGTCGGCGGCATCAAGCTGGGGCTGGAATTCTTCGTGGCGCACGGCCCCTCTGGCATCCGCGCGGTGATCGGCGAAGACGGCCCGCCGCTCTTCCTCGACCTGAAGCTCCACGACATTCCCAACACGGTGGCTGGCGGCATCCGCGCGGCGCTGCCGCTGAAGCCGGCCTTCATGACCATCCACAGCGCCGGCGGTCCCGCCATGATGCGCGCGGCGGCCGAGGCCGCGGCGAGCGCCGGGGCGGAGCGTCCGAAAATCCTCGCCGTCACCGTGCTGACCAGCCTCGACGCCGGCGACTTGGAATCGGTCGGCCAGCGCACCCCGGTGGCAGAGCAGGTGACCCGCCTCGCCAAGCTCGCCAAGGAGTCGGGCGTGGACGGCGTCGTCTGCTCCCCGGCGGAGGTCGCGCTGGTGCGCGCCGCCTGCGGGCCCGACTTCATCCTGATGGTGCCGGGCATCCGCCCGGCCTGGGCCGCTGCCAACGACCAGAAGCGCATCATGACCCCGGCCGAGGCTCTGGCCGCCGGGGCCGACCATCTGGTCATCGGCCGCCCCATCACCGGCGACACCGACCCGGCCGCTGCCGCCCGCCGCATTGTTGCGGAGATCGAGGAAGGAGCCCGGCCATGACCGTCAGCGTGAAGATTTGCGGCCTCAGCGAGCCCCAGTCGCTGCATGCCGCGGTGACGGGCGGAGCGCGCTACGTCGGCTTCGTCTTCTACCCCGCGAGCCCGCGCTACGTCTCCCCCGCCATGGCGGCGGAGCTGGCGCGGCTGGTGCCGACGGGCGTGCGCACGGTCGGGCTGTTCGTCGATCCCGACGACGATTTCCTGGAGCATGTGGTCAGCCAAGTCCCCTTCGACCTGATCCAGCTGCACGGCAAGGAAACGCCGCGCCGCATCGCCGAGGTGAAGGCGGCCTTCAGCATCCCCGTGATGAAGGCGATCAAGGTCGGCGGGCCGGAGGATCTGGCCCACGCGCTGGAGGTGGCGGAGGTCGCCGACCGCCTGCTGTTCGACGCCAAGCCGCCGGCCAAGGTGACGGCCCTGCCGGGCGGCAACGGCATCGCCTTCGACTGGTCCCTGCTGGCCGGGCGCCGCTGGCCGCGCCCCTGGATGCTGTCGGGCGGGCTGAAGGCCGACAACGTGGCGGATGCTGTGGCGACGACCGGGGCGGAGGCGCTCGACGTTTCCTCCGGCGTGGAGGACCGGCCGGGCCACAAGGATCCGGCGCTGGTCCGCGCCTTCCTCGACACGGTTGCCGGGCTGTAGGGGCCAGGTTGTAAGGGGCCCCCGCCGCTTTCCCACGGGTGTGTGACCCTTTGCCTCAAATGCCCGGCCTTAACTTGATCGCACGTACGCGCCCCGCGTGTGCGATAAAGAGAGCGGCCGTTCGCATCCGGCGGGATGTGGCGGTGGCTGCTTCAACGTTCCGGGAAGACCCGTAGGCCCCATGACCGACTCGACCGACACGCGCACCCCGGCCGAGAGTTTGGGCATCGTGCTCGACGAGCATCTGCGCTGGATCGGGCAGTGGCACCGCGCGGCCTTCTTCCGCGACGGGGAAGGGGGCAACCGCGCCTCGGCTCCGGCCTCCTTCGCGGCCTGGTGCGCGGTGGCCAGCAAGGACGACCTCGTCCACCAGCCGGCGGTGCGCAAGCTCGCCACGCTGCACGAGCAAATGCACCGCCACGCGAAGCTGGTCCTGCTGAAGGCCGCCGACGGGGAGCGCCCGACCGAAGCGGAGTACGAGGCGGTGATGGGCCGCTTCGAGGAGTTCGTGCTCCAGGTCCGCCGGGTGGAGCGCGCCTTCGGCGCCGCGGCCAGCGGGCTCGACCTCCTGACAGGCCTGCGCACCCGCCGCGGCATGCAGGAGGCGCTGGAGCGCGAGCAGAACCGCTTCCGCCGCACCGGCCAGGCCTTCTGCATCGCCATCTGCGACATCGACAAGTTCAAGGGCATCAACGACACCTACGGGCACGACGTCGGCGACCGCGTGCTGGCCGCCACGGCGGCGGCTGTCAGCCGCGGCATCCGCAGCTTCGACGAGGCCTTCCGCATGGGCGGGGAGGAGTTCCTGATCTGCCTGAAGGAGAGCAACCTTGCGGAGGGCTATCAGGTCATCGAGCGGTTGCGCATTGACCTGATGAAGTCGCCGGTGACCCTGCCCGACGGCCGCGTCGTCGCCGTCACCGCCTCCTTCGGACTGGTGGAGGCGGAGCAGGAGCTGTCGCTGGACGAACTGGTCGTCTGCGCCGACCGCGCGCTGTACCAGGCCAAGAATTCCGGCCGGAACCGCGTCATCCGCCACGGGGTCGACAAGCCGGAGCCGGTTGTGCCCGCGGGTGCGCCGGGCCGCCGCTGAGCGCCTCCGCCGATGGGCATTGATGACCCGCTTAAGGGCGGCTTGGCCAGACGGGGGCGGACGGGTTAGGATCGTGGACAATCCAGGCCGCGGCACGGAACCCCATGCGCACGATTCCCGAATTTCCGAACCTCTTCATCCTCGACCACCCGCTGATTCAGCACAAGCTGACGCTGATGCGGGCCAAGGAGCGGTCGACCGGCGGCTTCCGCACGCTGCTGCGCGAGATCTCGCTGCTGATGGGCTATGAGATCACCCGCGACCTGCCCCTGACGACGGAGCGCATCGACACGCCGCTCCAGCCCATGGACGCGCCGGTGATCGCCGGCAAGAAGCTGGCGATCGTGCCGGTGCTGCGCGCCGGCCTCGGCATGGCGCAGGGTCTGCACGAGCTGGTGCCGTCCGCGCGCGAGGGGCACATCGGCCTGTACCGCGACCACGACACCAAGATGCCGCACGAGTATCTGGTGAAGCTGCCGGAGGCGGCGGAGGGGCGCCTGTTCATCGTCGTCGACCCGATGTTGGCGACCGGCAATTCCGCCGTGCACGCCTGCGACGTGCTGAACCGCCATGGCGTGGACGACGAGAACATCCGCTTCATGGCCCTGGTCGCCGCGCCGGAAGGCATGCGCGTCTTCGCCGCCGCGCACCCGCGCGTGAAGGTCTTCACCGCCTCGCTGGACAGCCACCTGAACGACGACGCCTACATCGTCCCCGGCCTGGGCGACGCCGGCGACCGCATGTTCGGCACGAAGTGAGGTGATCAACCCTCTCCCAGCGGGGCTGGGAGAGGGTTGACATGCGCATCACCTTGCCATTGCGAGTTATTCTCAGTCTGTGAGACGATGGGGCACCTCCATCCCCATGGGCGTGCCTCGCGTTGACCACCGACATCCTCGACAAGCCGCAATCCCGCGCCGAAGACTCCCTCGTCCGCTGCCGTGTCCGCGTCAGCGGCTGGACGGTGGCGACCCTGCTGATCGCGGCGCTGGTCGCGCTGCCGGTGCTGGCGGTGGGCAGCCGGATCGTGGTGCCGACCGACGGGGTGTGGCAGCACCTCGTGGACACGGTGCTGGCGGAATATCTGCTGAACACCCTGCGGCTGGTGCTGGGGGTGGGCATCGGCACGCTGGTCATCGGGGTGGGCACGGCGTGGCTGGTCACCATGTGCCGCTTTCCCGGCAGCCGGGTGCTCGAATGGGCGCTGCTGCTGCCCATGGCGGTGCCGGCCTATGTGATGGCCTATGTCTACACCGACCTGCTGCAATTCGTCGGGCCGGTGCAGACGGCGCTGCGCGAGACCTTTCACTGGACGCGCCGGGACTATTGGTTCCCGGACATCCGCACGGTGGAAGGGGCGGCGGCGATGATGGCGCTGGTGCTGTACCCCTACGTCTACCTGCTGTCGCGCGCCGCCTTCCTGGAGCAGTCGGTCTGCGTGCTGGAGGTCAGCCGCACGTTGGGGCGCGGCCCATGGCGCAGCTTCTTCACCGTGGCGCTGCCGCTGGCGCGGCCGGGCATCGTGGCGGGGCTGGCGCTGGTGCTGATGGAGGTGCTGGCCGACTTCGGCACCGTGCAGTATTTCGCGGTCAACACCTTCGTCACCGGCATCTACCGGACCTGGTTCGCCATGGGACAGCCGGTGGCGGCGGCGCAGCTCGCTTCCATCCTCATGCTGTTCGTGCTGGTCCTGCTGGTCATGGAGCGCTGGTCGCGCCGGCAGGCACGCTACCATCACACCACGACCCGCTACCGCCGCCTGCCGAAGCACGAACTGACGGGCTGGCGCGCTGCGGCGGCGCTGGCCGCCTGCGGGCTGCCGCTGGTCCTGGGCTTCCTGCTTCCCGCCGGGCTGCTGGTGCGCATGGCGCTGACCGCGGGGGACGAGGCCTTCGGGCCGATGTTCCTGGCGCTGGCGCGCAACAGCTTCACGCTGGCGGCCCTGGCGGCGGTGCTGGCCGTGGCGCTGGCGCTGGCGCTGGCCTACGGGCAGAGGCTGCGCCCGACGCCGGTGTTGAAGGCGGCCGTGCGCGTCGCGGCCATGGGCTACGCCATTCCCGGGTCGGTCATCGCGGTCGGCGTGCTGATCCCCTTCGCCAATCTCGACAACGCCGTCGACGCCTTCCTGCGGCGGACCGTCGGCGTGTCGTCGGGCCTGCTGCTCAGCGGGACCATCGTGGCGGTGCTGTACGCCTATCTGGTCCGCTTCCTGGCGGTGTCCTTCAACACCATCGAGGCGAGCCTGGGCAAGATCCGCCCGACCATGGACTTCGCCTCCCGCGTTCTCGGCCACACGGCGGGGCGCACGCTGGTCCGGGTGCACGCGCCGATCATGTGGGGCAGCCTGCTGACCGCCGGCCTTCTGGTCTTCGTCGACGTGATGAAGGAGCTGCCGGCGACGATGATCGTGCGGCCCTTCAACTTCGACACGCTGGCGGTGCGCGTCTACACGCTGGCGTCCGACGAGCGCCTGACCGAGGCGGCGACCGGCGCGCTGGCCATCGTCGCCGTGGGCATCCTGCCGGTGATCCTGCTGAGCCTGTCCATCGGCCGGTCCCGCCCCGGCCAAGCGCCCGACTGATGCCGTTGCGTCCGACGCAACAGTGTTGCGCGTTCTCGTAACTTTATCCAAGACACCGGGACGATTACCTCTTTGCAGGCAAACGAACGCCTGAGGAGGCATCCATGAGCGCCGCAACCATTCGTCCCGTCCTGTCCGCCGTCGCCGGCATGGAGGCGTCCGACGGGGCCGGCGTGCGCATGACGCGGATGGTCGGCACGCCGCAGCTGCGCATGCTCGACCCGTTCCTGATGCTGGATTATTTCGGCTCCGACGAGCCGCAGGACTATCTGGCCGGCTTCCCGGACCACCCGCACCGCGGCTTCGAGACGGTGACCTATATGCTGGCCGGCCGTATGCGGCATTGGGACAACCACGGCCATGAGGGCGTGATCGAGACCGGCGGCGTGCAGTGGATGACCGCCGGGCGCGGCGTGATCCATTCCGAGATGCCGGAGCAGACGGAAGGCCTGATGAAGGGCTTCCAGCTGTGGATCAACCTGCCGGCCAGCCTGAAGATGGGCGAGCCGCGCTACCAGGAATTCGCGGCCGACCGCATTCCGGTGGAGACGCGCGCCGACGGCACGACCGTCACGGTGATCGCCGGCACGACGGAGCAGGGCACCGTGGGCCCCATCCAGGCCGGCCCGACCGAGGCCCGCTACTTCGACGTCCGCCTTCCGGAGGGCGCGACCTTCGCCGAATCGGCCCCGGCCGGGCACACGGCGGCGCTGATCGTGTTCGAGGGTTCCGTCACCGTGCCCGGCAGCTCGCTGCGGCTGGGCGGCCCGCGCGTGGTGGTGCTGGGTGAGGGCGACCGGGTCGAGGTCACCGCCGGCCCGGCCGGCGCGCGCTTCCTGCTGCTGACCGGCCGTCCCATCGGCGAGCCCGTGGCCTGGGGTGGCCCCTTCGTCATGAACACCCGCGAGGAGGTCGTGCAGGCCTACCGCGACTTCGAAGAAGGCCGGTTCTGAGGCGGGTGGTTGCCCGTTGCGGCGTACCAAGTCTTCACGGATTGCGCGGATTTGAACACGGATTTCCGGGTTTTCACTCTTGAGAAAGAGAAATCCCATGAAATCCGGTCATCCGTGCAAAAATCTGTATATTCCGTGAAGAATGAGCGCTGAGCAAAAAGAAAGGGCGCGTCTCCACCGCTGGGACGCGCCCTTTTTCGCGACGGCTGTGGCTTACTTCCAGCCGGCGCGGTCCATGATCTTCAGGGCTTCGGCGTTGTTCTTGCCGTAGACGGCGGCGTTCAGCGGGTCTTCCTTGAAGGTGCCCCAGCTGACCAGCACCGGCGCGGTCGGCGCGCCCGCGACGATCGGGTACTCGAAGTTCTTCTCGGTGAACATGCGCTGGGCGTCGGGGCTGATCAGGTACTCCAGGAACTTCTCCGCCGACTCCTTGTTCGGCGCGCTCTTGGTGATGCCGGCGCCGGAGATGTTCACGTGGGTGCCGCGGTCGCCCTGGTTGGGGAAGATCACGCCCAGCTTGTCGGCGATGGCCTTGTCCTCCGGCTTGGTGGAGGAGGCGATCCGCGCGAAGTAGTAGGTGTTGGACACCGCCACGTCGCCCTCGCCGGCGGCCACGCCCTTGATCTGGTCGGTGTCGCCGCCCTGCGGCTTGCGCGCCATGTTGGCGACGACGCCCTTGGCCCAGGCCTCCGTCTTCGCCTCGCCGTCGGCGGCGAGCAGGGAGCCGACCAGCGACTGGTTGTAGACGCTGTTCGACCCGCGGACGAGCACGCGGCCCTTCCAGGCCGGCTCCGCCAGCGACTCGTAGCGCGGCAGGTCGGCCGGCTTCACCGTGGCCTTGTTGTAGACGATGATGCGGGCGCGCTTGGAGATGCCGAACCAGTGACCCTCAGGCTCGCGCAGGTGGGCCGGGATGGCGGCCTCCAGCGCCTTGTTGCGGGTCGGCTGAAGCAGGCCAGCCTCCTGGGCGCGCCACAGGCGGCCGGCGTCAACGGTGATCAGCACGTCGGCCGGGCTGTTGGCGCCCTCGGTCTTCATGCGCTCGATCAGCTCGTCTTCCTTGCCCTCGATCACGTTGACCTTGATGCCGGTCTGCTGCGTGAAGGTGTCGTAGAGGGCCTTGTCCACATCGTAGTGGCGCGAGGAGTAGACGTTCACCTCCGCGGCGCTGGCCCCGACGGACGCGAGCAGCGTGGCGGTGAAGGCGGCGGTCAGCGCGGCGCGCGTTCCGATGTGCATCCAGATGTCTCCCGATTTCCTGATGGTCTTGCGGTTCCTAATTGCGAACCGTTCTCACCGCCAACTTGGCCGGAGGACGTCACTCTGTCAAGCGCGAATGATAACCGTTCTCATAATGGGGTTACGGAAGCTTCTGGCGAAAGGAGGAAGGTCTTGTACCACTTTTGGGTATGCCTATAATCCGCGCGGGCGGTCCGACGACCTTCCGCAACACTCCGCGACGGTTGAGGGGCAAAGACGATGCGTTGGAAGGTTCTCATCGCTTTTGGTGCGGCGCTGCTGTCCGCGATCGCCGCCGTCGGCCCGGCGTCCGCCGTGGACTTCTCCAAGGCCGCCGGGGAGTTCGGGCCGGAAGGGGCGTGGACGAACCGGTGCGAGATCGACCGCATGACCGACAGCAAGGTCTGCCGCCTGATGAACTACCGCCTGTTCGACGACGGGAAGGAGGTCGGCTTCGTGGCGCTCAGCGTCATCCCGACCGGTAACGACTTTCACCTGTTCCTGACCACCAGCCAGGGCATGGTCGAGAATTGCGCGATCCGCGTGGACCGGCAACCGCGCATCGAGACGCAGATCGCCACGCTGAACATGTGCATGTTCCCGAACTTCGTGTCCGGCCGCGTGGTGGACCAGTTCCGCAACGGCTCCACCGTGCTGGTCCGCGTCAACTTCCTGCGCGCCGGCAAGCGCGACATCGACTTCCCGCTGAACGGCTTCTCGCGCAGCTTCGAGGAGATGCAGCGCAGCCTGCAGTAACCGGCCCCACCAGAGGCGAATCGAAAAGGCGCGGAATTCTCCCGCGCCTTTTTCGTTGCGGCCTTACCGCCAGACGCCGCCGCGGCCGCGGCGGTCGTCCTCGTCGAACAACTCGGCCAGCTTGTTCATCATGGTGCCGCCCAGCTGCTCCGCGTCGACAATGGTGACGGCGCGGCGGTAGTAGCGGGTGACGTCGTGGCCGATGCCGATGGCCACCAGTTCCACTGGGGAGCGGGTCTCGATGTACTCGATCACCTGCCGCAGGTGGCGCTCCAGGTAGTTGCCGGAGTTGACCGACAGCGTCGAATCATCCACCGGCGCGCCGTCGGAGATGACCATCAGGATGCGCCGCTGCTCCGACCGGCCGATCAGGCGGTTGTGCGCCCACATCAGCGCCTCGCCGTCGATGTTCTCCTTCAGGATGCCTTCGCGCAGCATCAGCCCCAGGTTCTTGCGCGCGCGCCGCCAGGGCTGGTCGGCCGCCTTGTAGACGATGTGGCGCAGGTCGTTCAGGCGGCCGGGATTCGGCGGCTTGCCGGACGCGATCCATTGCTCGCGCGCCTGCCCGCCCTTCCAGGCGCGGGTGGTGAAGCCCAGCACCTCCACCTTCACGGCGCAGCGCTCCAGCGTGCGGGCGAGGATGTCCGCGCTCATCGCGGCGATGGAGATCGGCCGGCCGCGCATGGAGCCGGAATTGTCGATCAGCAGCGACACCACCGTGTCGCGGAAATCCGTCTCCTTCTCCTTCTTGAAGGACAGCGGCAGCACCGGGTTGACGACGATGCGGGCCAGCCGGGCGGCGTCCAGGATGCCCTCGTCCAGGTCGAACTCCCAGCTGCGCTGCTGCTTGGCCAGCAGGCGGCGTTGCAGGCGGTTGGCCAGCTTGGAGATGACACCCTGCAGGTGCTGCAGCTGCTGGTCCAGCATGTGGCGCAGGCGGGCCAGTTCGTCCGGGTCGCACAGGTCGGCGGCGTCCACCACCTCGTCGAACTGGGTGGTGAAGGGCTTGTAGGCGTTGGGATCGGGCTCGTTGCGGCCGCGCGCCTCCGGGCGCCAGGGCTGGCCGGGGCCGGCGGGCTCCTCCGCCCCCTCGCCCTCGCCCATCTGGGTGTCGCCCTCCTCGCCGGTGCCTTCCTCGGCTTGGTCGCCCTCGTCCGACTCCTGCATGTCCTGCGAGGTCATCGAGTCGGTCTGGCTCTGGACGTCGTCGGAGCCCTGGGTCTGGCCGCTGTTCGGCTCGTTGTCGTCCTGCTCGTTGTTGCGCTCGTCCTCCTCGCTCTCCTCCGGCTCGTCGGGCTCGTTGCCGACCTCCATGTCCAACTCGGCGAGCAGCTTGCGCACGGCGCGGGCGTAGGCGTCCTGGTCGCCGATGTGCTCGGCGAGGCCGTGCAGGTCGGACCCCAGCTTGTCCACGATCCAGGGGCGCCACAGGTCCACCGCGTGGGCGGCGGAGGGGGGCGGGACGGCGCCGGTCATGGCCTCGCGCGCGATCATGCGCAGCGCCTCGGCCAGCGGCACCTGGTCGCGGTCCTCCATCCGGTCGAAGCCCTGCCGGTGGTAGCGCTCGTCGAGCGAGGCCTCCAGGTTGGCGGCGATGCCCGGCATGTTGTTGGCGCCCAGCGCCTCGCAGCGGGCCTGCTCCATGGCGTCGAAGGCGGCGCGGGCGGTGTCGCCCAGCGGCATGCGCTGGAGATGGATGGCGTTGTCGTGGAAGCGCAGACGCAGCGACGCGGCATCGGCTGCGCCCCGGAGCTTGGCGACGTCCTGCGGGTTCAGGTCACGCGCCGGCGTCGGCACGCGCACGCGCAAGCCCGCCACGCCCGGCGGCTCGGTGGAGAAGCCCACCTGCACGTCCGCGCGACGCGAAAGGGCGCGCACCGTGGCGGCGGTGGAGCGCTTGAAGGCCTCGACGGGGTTTTCGCGTTCGGTCATGGCGGGCTGTCAGCAGAGTTGGGGACTACCGGGGCTTCACGGATTTCGCGGATTTTGGCACGGATTACACGGATTTTTTCCTTAAGGAAGGACGCGCCGGATCGTCAGGCTCGGCGTACCGAAGTTGAGGATGAGGCCAACCGGCATCCCGCTGGCGCGAAGATAGTTCACCACTTGCTTGATGTGCGGTTGGCCGATGGCCTCGGCGACCTTCAGTTCGACGATGACCCGCTGTTCAACCACGATGTCCGCGGAGTACGTCCCGACGCTGTTCCCCTTGTAGGAAACGTCGAACGGAATCTCCAAGCCGACATCCAGGTCACGGCCGCGGAGTTCATGAACGAGGGCGTTTTGGTAGACCGATTCGATAAAGCCTTGCCCGAGCGTGTTGAAAACCTCGAAACCGGCTCCGATGATGCGCTCGGTGAGCGCTTCGATCGTCTGGTCTAAGACAACCCTCATTCATGAAAATCCGTGTCTAAATCCGCGAAATCCGTGAAGAATGAGCACTTCACGGACAGGCGGAACACCGCCGTTTCCCGGTTCACACCAGGTTCGCCTGCACCCCCGTCTCCGGCAGTTCGGTGCCGAAGCAGCGCTGGTAGTATTCGGCGACCGTCGGGCGCTCCACCTCGTCGCACTTGTTCAGGAAGGTGATCCGGAACGCGAAGGCGACGTCGTTGAAGATCCGGGCGTTCTCGGCCCAGGTGATGACCGTGCGGGGGCTCATCACGGTGGAGATGTCGCCGTTGATGAAGCCGGCGCGGGTCAGGTCGGCCAGGCGGACCATCGATGCCACGGTCTTGCGGCCGGCCTCGTCGTCGTACTCCGGCACCTTGGAGGCGATGATCTTCACCTCGGCGTCCAGCGGCAGGTAGTTCAGCGTCGCCACGATGTTCCAGCGGTCCATCTGGCCCTGGTTGATCTGCTGCGTGCCGTGGTACAGGCCGGTGGTGTCGCCCAGGCCCACGGTGTTCGCGGTGGCGAACAGGCGGAAGCCCGGGTGCGGCCGGATGACGCGGTTCTGGTCGAGCAGCGTCAGCTTGCCTTCCACCTCCAGCACGCGCTGGATCACGAACATCACGTCCGGGCGGCCGGCGTCGTACTCGTCGAAGACCAGCGCGCAGGCGTGCTGCAGCGCCCAGGGCAGGATGCCTTCGCGGTATTCCGTGACCTGCACGCCGTCGCGCAGCACGATGGCGTCCTTGCCCATCAGGTCGATTCGGCTGATGTGGCTGTCCAGGTTGATGCGGATGCAGGGCCAGTTCAGGCGCGCCGCCACCTGTTCGATGTGGGTGGATTTGCCGGTGCCGTGATAGCCCTGGACCATGACGCGCCGGTTGTAGGCGAAGCCCGCCAGGATGGCGAGCGTGGTGTCGCGGTCGAAGCGGTAGGCCTCATCGATGTCCGGGACATGCTCCGTGCGCTGGCTGAAGGCCGGCACCTGCATGTCGCTGTCGATGCCGAAGACTTGACGCACCGACAGGGTGATGTCGGGAACGTGATCGAACAGGGCCGAGCTGGCCTGGGTGGCTCCTTGAGAAGGCATGGGAGGTTCTTATCGTTCCAGCGAGTGTCTGTGGTCGGGTGCGGCCCGGCCGAACGGATCCGGCCCAACCGTCAGGGTTCATACACCATAGCAGGCTTTTAGAGTGTTGTAGGCCTGATTGATCTCCTTCAACTTCTCTTCGGCCGCCTTGTCCCCGCCGTTGGCGTCGGGATGGTGAATTTTCACCAGTTCGCGGTAGCGGGCCTTGATCCGCGGGAAGTCCACCGGCGGGCTGAGGTTCAGCACCACCAACGCCTCCTCCTCCGCGGTGCGGGCGGCCTGGCGGCGCTGCTTCTGCTCCTCCGACGCGCCCTTGCCGGCGTCGCGGCCGAACTCGAAGCTGAAGCCGTTCATGGCGCGGTCGCGCAGGAACTTCTCCTGCACCGCCCAGAAGCCGAGCGGCCAACTGGGCCGTTGCCACGTCGTGTCGCGCCGGACCTCCTCCTCGATCTGCTCGGGCTTCATGCCGGCGTAATAGTCCCAGGCGCGGTTGTACTCGCGCACATGATCCAGGCAGAACCAGTAGTAGTCGTTAAGGTGGGTGCGGCTCTTCGGCGCGCGGTATTCGCCCTCGCACTCGCAGCCCGGATGGTCGCACGCGCGCGTCGCGGTGCGTGGCCGGGAGAAACTGCTGAAGTCGTAACGAGGGCGCTGCTTGGTCATGACGGAAGTATGGGAAGAGGCACTCACTCTGGCAAGCGCACGCAAGGGGCGGGTCCCATGACGCGGAATAACCCCCGGAAACCTTGACACGGGCTCGGCCGTGGTCCCTCCTCAGCGGCTCATCCGACCGCAGGATCCCCTCCAGGATCATTGGCCCACAGGATCACCGTTCCCCAGGATCACCATCATGGAATACGCGACCCGCATCCGCCAGAAGCTGACCGACGCCCTGGCCCCCGAGGCGCTGGACATCGCCGACGAGTCCGGCCGCCACGCCGGCCACGCGGGGGCCCGTCCGGAAGGGGAAACACACTTCCACGTGACCATCGTCTCCGCCGCCTTCGCCGGGAAGTCGCGGGTGGAGCGGCAGCGCATGGTCTACGGCCTGCTCGCCCAAGAAATGGCGGAGCGCATCCACGCGCTCGGCCTGACCACGCTGACTCCCGACGAGGCGAACCGGTAACAACCCAAACTAGAACGGCACCTTGGCCGCATTCGTCACCGTCAAAGCGGCTGCGGAAGCGGGCAGGGAAAATGCATACATATGCATGCAACCATCAAGAGTCCTTTTCCTTCGGTCCATCGTAATTTGAGTGCGGCCATGGTTGCAATTCTCGCGGTATTTAGTACAGTGCGGCTCATGCAACCATTTATCGCGCCGTGACCGACGCACGCCTCGCGCGTCATCCGGCGGCTTCGTGGAGAGTGCGGCGGATGGCGAAGCGCGGGCCGAAGAAGCGGGTGAGCACCATGCCCAGCCTTGGGGTGGAGCCGCTGAAGAGCATGAACATCATGGTGGGCGGCCATCGCACCAGCATGCGGCTGGAGCCGTCCATGTGGGACGCGCTGGAGGACATCGCGCGGCGCGAGGGCCTGACCGTCAACAAGCTCTGCACCCAGATCAAGGAGCGGCTGGACGAGCAGGCTCGGCGCAAGGGCCTGTCGGCGGACAGCGTGGAGGTGACGCTGACCTCGGCGGTCCGCGTCTTCATCGCCGCCTATTTCCGGCGGGCCTGCACCGAGGACGGCCACGTGCGGGCCGGCCACGGCGGCGGCGACCCCTTCGTCGGCACGCCCTTCGAACTGCCGCAGCCGGAGGACCTCGACCAGCCCGCGGGCAACACCGGCACACAGGCGATCGCCACGCCGCCGGGCTTCCCGGCCACCGGCTTCACCGACGTTCCGCGCGCGACCTACGAAGCATAAGCTTGGCGGGGCGTAGCCCGGCGCCGGTACGGTCGGAAATACGATCCAAAAGGCGGTGGGAGGCGGTCAGTCAGCCGCTTCCGCCGCCTTTTCCGTGTCGCCGGTGTAGTGGTCGGGCCAGTTCTTGCGCACGACCTCGCCCTTGCTGTCGAAGATGTGGCAGGTGTTCAGCAGGACCGGCCGCTTGGTGCTCAGCATGGCCTCGCCCGTTTCGCCGTTCTTCGCCTTCGCCGCCTGCTCGCGGGCGAGGATCGGGTAGATGGTCTGGAACGCCGTCGTCGCGACCGGACCCAGCAGTTCCACCAGATGGGTGCAGCCCTGGATGCCGCCCAGGCGTTCCTTCACGGCGCGGGTCCAGCCGCTGGCGATCCGCAGCCCGACCAGGCGCTGGAAGTTCGGGAGCACCGCGCCGCAGGTGCGGTAGGGGCTCTTCTCCGTGACCGCCTCCACCGCCCGGACCGTCAGGCTGTCGTCCACCGTCAGGCGAATCCACATGCCGTGCACCGGGTCGCCGGGCAGGATCTGGCCGCGCTGCTCCGTGGTGAATTCATAGGCCTTCACGTCGGTCAGGTGGCCTTCGATGTCCCACAGGCCGTCGGCCCGCCGAAAGCCCCGGCAGGTGACCTCCCGGGTGTGGATCGGCTCGCGGGCGGCGGGTTCGGACAGCGGCATGGTGCTCTCTGGTCTCGGTGGGTGTGGGGCTCGGGTGGTCCAGCCGGTTCGACGTAAACCGGCCGGCCGTCTTTCCAATGGCCGTCTTGCTGGGACGGCGTGTTTGTGGGTTGAAGGAATATCGGCGGGGCCAGCGTTCAGGTCAAGCCGGCCCCGCCGCATTGCAGCATCAACTGGGCAACATTAACTGTGAGGCATCAGCCGGGTTCCGTCGGTTGGGTCTCCTCAGGGGGACACGCCGACGGAATAGTTCGACCCGAAGATGAAGGCCTCGCGGTCGCGGATTTCGTCCTCCAGATGCGCGCGCACCACGGCGAACAGGTCCCGGATCGACACGATCCCCAGCACCGCGCCGCCGTCCGGGCCGTCGGCGGTGACCGGCAGGTGGCGGTAATGGCGCCGCTCCATCAGCTCCAGCGCCTCGATGGCGCGGGCGTTCGGCCCCAGGGTGTCGGGGTTGGCGGTCATCACCTCGGCAAGGCGCGTGGCGGCGGCGTCACGGCCTGCGGCGACGACTCGGGCGGTCAGGTCGCGTTCCGTGACGATTCCCTTGAGCGTCCGGCCCTCCGTCACCAGCACGGCGGCCACCCGCCGCTCCGCCATCAGCACGGCGGCGTCGCGGGCGGTCGCGTCGGGCGGAAGCGTGACGAGCTGCTGGTCCTTGATGACGTCGGGCATGAGCTTGCGGTTCGGCATGTCTCTTCTCCCTCTTTGGGCAGCGACTCGGCGCCCGATAGGGCGCGAATCGAGACGATGGAGAATTCTGACAGTTCGCCCCGCCAACGGTCAAGGCATCCGGTTGTGATGCCGGCCGGTTGTTATACCGGAACCTCAGTTCCCGGAAACGGCATCCTCCAGCAGGGAGCGCACCGCGGCAGGCTCGACGTCGCGCAGGGTGAAGGCGTCGCCTAGGCCGCGGACCAGGACGAAGGTGACTCGGCCGTCCTTGACCTTCTTGTCCTTGGCCATGGACAGGATCAGCCCGTCCACGTCCCACTCCACGCCCGGCACGTCGGTGGGGCGGACCGGCAGGCCGACGCCGGCCAGATGGGCCCGCGCCCGGTCGGCGTCCGCCGCGGGGCAGAGGCCGAGCCGCACCGACAGGTCGAAGGCCAGGACCATGCCGATGGACACCGCCTCCCCGTGCAGCAGGCGGGAACCGAAGCCGGTCGCCGCCTCCAGCGCGTGGCCGAAGGTGTGGCCGAGGTTGAGCAAGGCGCGGTCGCCGCTCTCCCGCTCGTCCACGCCGACGATATCGGCCTTGGCGCGGCAGCTGGCGGTGACGGCGTAGCGGCGGGCGTCGCTGTCGCCGGCCACCACACGGGGGCCGTTCTGCTCCAGCCACGCGAAGAAGTCGGGCAGGCGGATCAGCCCGTACTTCACCACCTCGGCGTAGCCGGCCAGCACCTCGCGCCGGGGCAGGGTGTCCAGCGTGGCGGTATCGGCGATGACCAGCTTCGGCTGGTGGAAGGCGCCGACCAGGTTCTTGCCGTGGCGGCTGTTGATGCCGGTCTTGCCGCCGACCGAGCTGTCCACTTGGCTGAGCAGGGTCGTCGGCACCTGGATGAAGTCGATGCCGCGCAGCGCCGACGCCGCGGCGAAGCCGGTGATGTCGCCGATCACTCCGCCGCCCAGCGCCAGCAGAACGGCCGACCGCTCGATCCCGCGCTCCAGGATGGCGTCCATCAGCCGTTCGAAATGGGCGAAGTCCTTGGTCTTCTCGCCGGCCGGCAGAACGATGGCCTGGGTCGGCTCCACGCCGGTCTCGCGCAGGGTGCGCTCCAGCGTGGGCAGGTGCAAAGGCGCGACGTTCTCGTCGGTGACAACGATGGGGGCGCGGCCCCGGGTGACCGCGGCGATGCGCGGGCCGGCGTCGGCCAGCATGCCGTCGCCGACCAGGATGTCGTAGCTGCGCGGACCGAGGTCGAGGCGAACGGTGTCGGTGACGGACGTGGTCATGGTCGGGCCTCGGTCAATGCTTGTCGGAAGGGTGGGCGGCGTGGTGGCGATGATGGTGATGGCCGCCTTGGCGCAGGGCGATGCCGAAATGCGCTTCCAGCGCGTCCAGGACCTGCTCCACCGTCGCCTCCGGCGGGCGTTCGTCGCTGATCACCGTCAGGTCGGCCTCCGTGTAGACGGGGTAGCGGGCGGTCATCAGCTTCTGCAGGATTTCCTTCGGGTCCCCGGCGTTCAGCAGTGGCCGGTGGGTGCGCCGCGCGGTGCGCGCCAGCAGCACGTCCAGTTCCGCGCGCAGCCACACCGACAGGCCGTGCCGGCGGATCATCGCCCGCGTCTCCGGGTCCATGAAGGCGCCGCCGCCGGTCGCCAGGATGTGGACGGGCTGCTCCGTCAGCAGGCGGGCGATTATCTTGCGCTCCACCGACCGGAAGACCGCCTCGCCGTCGCGGGCGAAGATTTCCGCGATGGTGCAGCCGGCCGCCGCCTCGATCTCCGTGTCGGCATCGACGAAGGGCAGGTGCAGGCGCGCAGCCAGGCGCCGGCCGATGGCGCTCTTGCCCGCACCCATCAGCCCCACGAGCACGACCGTCTTCGGCAGGGCCTTCGCCGGGCCTGGAGGCGGGCTCTGCGGCGGGCCTGGAGGCGGGGTGTGTGACGGTGCGCGAGCGGTCATGACGTTGCGAAATCCCTGATACCGGCGTCCAAATCCAGATCCGCCGCACGACCGGTTGTTGCGCCGAACCGTGCCGTGCGTCTAAGGTGGTACGTCCTGCGGTCATCGACCATCGGGTCAGCGGCGCGGACGGGTTCGCGATGCTTTAGCATGAAGCGCATCCTTGTCCCAAGCCGCACGGACGCAGACCGTGATACAGCGCCGCCGTTCCTTCCACAGAAACACGTCAACGATCACTATGAGCCGGGTCATTTCCGTACTCTTCGTCCTGCTTCTGCTCGTTGTCGGCGGCGGCATGGCGTTCCTCGCGTCCTGGGACATGCCGGCACCGTCGAAGACGGTGGAAAAGGTCATTCCGGATGAGCGGTTCCCCCGCTGACGCCGGGATATCCGCCGGGCGACCGCGCTCGCCCGCGGCCTCCACCGTCGTGGCCGCGGGCGCGTTCGCCGTCTCGACTGCATTTTTGGCCGCCTTTTTGATCGCCGCGCCTGCGCTGGCGCAGGACGGCCGCGTCGGCCCGCCGATCCGGCTGGTGCCTGCGCCAGCGCCCGCACCGGCATCGCCCGCCCCGCCGCCGGCGGTCGCGGCGCCGCCGGCTGCCCTACCGCCGCCCGTGACGCCGGTGGCGCCCCCGCCCCCGTCCTTCGACGTGGTGCCCAAGGTGGCGCCTCCCGCCCCGATCCAGGTGGAGACGCTGGGGCCGCTCGACCCCGACGGGGCCGGCACGCTCGACGACCCTCGCGGCCTGGGCGGCAACCCCTGGCAGGGCCTGCCGCGCGCCGTCCTGCTGCGCCTTCTGCCCGAACTGCCCGTCGCCACCCCGTCGCCCGCCGTCAAGGAGCTGGAGCGCCGGCTTCTGCTCAGCCGCGGTTCGCCCCAGGCGGCCCCGGGCGAGCCCGCCCCGCCGCGCCGCTTCGGCGCGCTCCGCGTGGAGAAGCTGGCGGCCATGGGCGACCCGCGCGGTGCGGCCGACCTCGCCGCCCTGCTGCCCGACGCCCTGGCCGACGAGGCCGCCGCCCGCGCCCTGACCGACGCGCAGATGCTCGCCGGCCCCCTGGACTGCGCCGCCGCGCAGGAACGGGCGAAGCCCTTCGCCGGCGCCTATTGGCAGCGGGTGACGCTGTTCTGCCGCCTGCGCGCCGGAAAGGCGGCAGGGGCGGCGGCGGAGTCCTCGGACACCGGCCTGACGCTCGACATGCTGCGGGAGCAGCCGGGCGGCGACCGCCTGTTCCCAGCCTTGGCGGAGGCGATGGCCGGCGGCCCGCCGCCCGCGCTGCGCGGCCTGAAGGATCCCGGCCCGGTGACCCTGGCGGCCCTGCGCGCGCTCCAGCTCGGCGCGCCGCCCGACGTCCTGGCATTGAGCGACCCGGCCCGCCTCGCGGCGGTCGCCACCAACCCGTCCACCGACCCCGCCACCCGCGTCACCGCCGCCGAACGCGCCGCCGCGGCCCTGTTCCTCGACGCCCGCCAGCTGGCCGACGCCTACCACGCGGTTCCCTCCAAGGCTGAGGATCCGGTCCTGCTGAAGGACATGGCGGCCCGCGACCGCTCCGCCCGCACGCGGGCGCTGGTGCAGCGGGCCTTCCTTGCCGCGATGGACGGTCGGCGCCGGGTGGAGCTGGCGCGGCTGGCCGTGGACCTCGTGGACGCGCCGCTTCTGGCCGGCCCGCTGGGGGCCGCTGCGGCGGGGATGCTCGACACGACCCCGGACGCCGCGGCGCTGGCCCCAGCCGCCGCGCGCCTCTGCTTCGCGCTGGGCCGCGCCGAGGCGGGCCGGCGCTGGTACGACCTCGCGTTGCGCAGCCGGCCGACGGCCGAGGTGGCGCGGCTGTGGCCGCTGTCCGTCATCGCTGGTGGCGCCCCGCCGGGGAACGCCGGCCTTGCCGGTTGGCTGGACGAGGCGCTGCGCGGCGCCGACGCCGCGGCCCGGGCGCGGGTCGCCGGCCAGCTTGCCCTGTTGCAGGCGGTCGGCGTGGCCGTGCCGGACGACGCCTGGCTGCGCGCCGCCGACGGCGAGGCGCCCGCCGCACAGATCAATCCCATGCTTCCGAACCCCGCCCTGTGGGAGCGGCTGAAGGACGCCTCCGCCGCCGGCCGGACCGGGGAAACCGTGCTCGCCGCCCTTCTGCTGCTGGGGGAGGGTGGCCCTGCCGCCGCCTCGCCCGTGGTGGTGGCCCGCGTCGTGGCGGGCCTGCGCGCCGTAGGTCTGGAGGCCGACGCCCGCGCCATCGCCCGTGAAGCCGCCGCGGCCCTGGCTGGATGACCCGAATGCCCCCAAAGAACCCCCAGGCCAAGACCCCAGCCAAGAGCACCGGGGCCAAGCGTCGCGGGCGCCCCTGCAAGCCGCGGCCGGTCGCCGCGTCGCCGCATGTGGACGCCTTCCTCGACATGCTGACGGCGGAGCGCGGGGCCGCGCTGAACACGCGCATTGCCTACGAACGCGACCTCGCCGACCTCGGTCTCTGGCTCGCCCAGCGCGGCCTGCCGCTGGACAAGGCCGGGACGGAGGATCTGCGCGGCTATCTGGCCTACCAGCACGCGGCCGGCGGCGGCGACCAGAAGCCCGCCGCCCCGCGCACCGTGGCGCGCCGCCTGTCGGCGATGCGCCAGTTCTACCGCTTCCTGGTTTCGGAAGGGCGGCGCCAGGACGACCCGGCCTCGGCGCTCGACAGCCCCAAGCAGGGCCGGCCGCTGCCCAAGATCCTGACGGTGGACGAGGTCACCCGCATGATCGACGCCGCCCAGACCCGCGGCGGGCCGGAGGGGCTGCGGCTGGTGGCCCTGCTGGAGGTGCTTTATGCCACCGGCCTGCGCGTGTCGGAGCTGGTCGGCCTGCCCATGGCCTCCATCCTGCGCGATGGGCGCGGCCTGATCGTGCGCGGCAAGGGCGGGAAGGAGCGCATGGTCCCCCTGTCGGAGCCCGCCTCGGCCGCGCTGGCCGCCTACCTGCCCTGGCGGAGCCACTTCATCCTGGCTGGCCGGGAAAGCGGGCCGGTCGCCTTCATGTTCCCGTCGCGCAGCTCCACCAACGGTCACCTGACCCGCCAGCGCTTCGCCCAGCTGCTGAAGGAGCTGGCCATCGAGTCGGGCATCGACCCGGAGAAGGTCAGCCCCCACGTGCTGCGCCACGCCTTTGCCACGCACCTGCTCGACCGCGGCGCCGACCTGCGCTCCGTCCAGAAGATGCTGGGCCACGCGGACATCGCGACCACCCAGATCTACACCCACGTGGTTTCGGAACGGTTGAAGCAGGTCGTGCACGAGCACCACCCCTTGGCGCGGCGAAAGACCGCACGTACGCAATAGTGTTACGCCGCGACCGCTTGGCGCGACCGATCCGTGCGATGCATCGTTGGTCCGATCCTCCCGTTGTGGTATAGCCCTGAACCAATTGGGCCAATTGGGGTCTGGCGGCCGCGCAACGACGCGCCGCTCCGTTCGGGGGGAGAACACGCATGGGCACGACCATTTCCGGTCTGGAGATCCTGGGGCCGATCAAGCCGGGCTTCGACGCCATCCTGACGCCGGAGGCGCTGGCCTTCCTGGCGGAGCTGGAGGGGCGCTTCGGGTCGGAGCGCCTGCGCCTTCTCGACGTGCGTGCCAAGCGGCAGGCCCTGCTGGACAAGGGGCAGAAGCCGGACTTCCTGCCGGAAACCCGCGCGGTGCGCGAGGCGGCGTGGATGATCGCGCCGCTGCCGCACGACCTGCTCGACCGCCGGGTGGAGATCACCGGCCCGGTGGAGCGCAAGATGATCATCAACGCGCTGAACTCCGGCGCGAAGGTCTTCATGGCCGACTTCGAGGATTCGCTCTGCCCGTCCTGGGCCAACCAGGTGGAGGGGCAGATCAACCTGCGCGACGCCGTGCGCCGGACGATCAGCCACGAGGATCCGGCCAGCGGCAAGAAGTACCGGCTGAACGACAAGACCGCCGTGCTGAAGGTCCGCCCGCGCGGCTGGCACCTTGAGGAAAAGCACGTCCTGCTGGACGGGGAGCCGATCTCCGGCGCGCTGTTCGACTTCGCGCTCTTCGCCTTCCACAACGCCAGGGAATTGCTGGAGCGCGGCTCCGGCCCCTATTTCTACCTGCCGAAGCTGGAAAGCCATTTCGAGGCGCGGCTGTGGAACGAGGTGTTCACGCTGGCCGAGGACTACCTGAAGATTCCGCACGGCTCCATCAAGGCGACGGTGCTGATCGAGACGATCCTGGCCGCCTTCGAGATGGACGAGATCCTCTACGAACTGCGCGACCACTCCGCCGGCCTGAACTGCGGGCGCTGGGACTACATCTTCAGCTTCATCAAGAAGTTCCGCAACGACCCCGCCGCCGTCCTGCCCGACCGGGCGGAGGTCACCATGGCGACGCATTTCCTGCAGTCCTACAGCCTGCTGGCGATCCGGACGTGCCACAAGCGCGGCGCCCCGGCCATCGGCGGCATGGCCGCCTACATCCCCGTCAAGGACGACCCGGCCGCCAACGAGACCGCCTTCTCCCGCGTCCGCGCCGACAAGGAGCGGGAGGTGTCCAACGGCCACGACGGCACCTGGGTGGCGCACCCCGGCCTCGTCCCAGTGGCGATGGAGGTGTTCAACACCTACATGCCCACCCCCAACCAGATCGACCGCAAGCGCACCGACGTGACCGTCGCCGCCGCCGACCTGCTGACGGTTCCGGACGGGTCGAAGACGGAGAAGGGCCTGCGCAACAACGCGGCGGTCGCCATCGGCTATATCGAGGCGTGGCTGCGCGGCATCGGCTGCGTGCCGTTGTTCAACCTGATGGAGGACGCCGCCACGGCGGAGATCAGCCGCACCCAGGTCTGGCAATGGCTGCACCACGGCGCCGCGCTGGACGACGGCCGCCCGGTCACCATGGAGCTGGTCGACGCCATCATCGACGAGGAGCTGGCCGCCTGGAAGGACCGCGTCGGCCCCGCCGCCTTCGAGGTGGGCCAGTACGAGGAGGCCGCCGTGCTGTTCCGCGATCTCGTGGAGCGCAAGGACTTCGTCGACTTCCTGACCCTGCCCGCCTACGACCACATCGTCGTGCAGGGGGTGTGAGCGCTTCCTTAAACAAGGCGGGCGGCGCTACCATGTTTCGTAACGGGTTACGAAAAGAGTTGGGCATGGGACGCAACGCCGCCGCCTATGAGGACGATTTCTACGGCTGGACGCAGGAGCAGGCCGGGCTTCTGCGCGCCGGCAAGCTGTCCGAGGTGGACGTCGAAAACCTCGCCGAGGAGATCGAGAGTATGGGCCGCAGCGAAGCGGACCGGCTGCGGAATTGCCTGCGCCTGATCCTTCTTCACCTCCTGAAATGGCAGGAACAGCCGGAGCGCCGATCGCGAAGCTGGCGCAACACCATCCAGCGCGAGCGCGACAACGCCGCCCTGGCGCTGGAGGAAAACCCGAGCCTCGCGCCGAAGCTCCCGGCCCTGTTCGACAAGGCTTACCAGTTGGCCCGCCGCGAAGCCGTCCGCGAGACGGACTTGCCGGCGGAGCGCTTCCCGGTGGACTGCCCGTTCACCCTCGACCAGACCCTGAGCCCGGATTTCCCGGAGGGGCTGGAGGATGGCTGGCGTCCCGCCCAGCGGCGTGGATGACCCGAAGCGACACCGTGTCCGCATCCTCTCCTGCCGCCCGGCCAGCCCCGCGCACCGCATCCCACGGCGTTGAATCGCTCCTGCTCCTGCTGTCCACCGGCGGGCTGATCGGAGCGATCGTTCCGGCGACGAAGTTCGCCCAGGCGGCGGGCGTGCCGCCGTTGCCCTGGGCTTTTTCCATGATGTTCGGCGCCGGGGCGATCCTGGCGGCGCTGGCGCGGGCCAAGGGGGCGCCGTTGCCGCTGACCGGGCGGTACCTGCGCTATTTCCTGGTGTCCGGCTTCCTGTCCGTGGCGCTGCCCAACGTGGTGCTGTTCATCGTCATGCCGCCGCTGGGCGCCGGCCTGTCGTCCGTGGTCTACACGCTGCCGCCGATCCTGACGCTGGTGATGGCCACGGCGGTGGGCATCGAGCGGCCGGACCGCTGGCGGGCGGCGGGGATCGGGCTGGGCTTCGCCGGCGCGCTGATGATCGTGGGGCCGCGCGGCAGCCTCCCGTCGCCGGACCTCGCCGGCTGGATGGCGCTGGCTTTCCTGATGCCGGTCTCGGTCGCCGCCGGCAACGTCTACCGCACCGCCGCCTGGCCGCCGGGGGCGAAGCCGCTGGCGCTCGCGTCCGGCACGATGCTCGGCGGGGCGGCCTGGGTGGCGCTGGCCCTGCTCGCCACTGGGGCAGCGGGGGAACTGCCGAAGCTCGGGCTGGCGCCGGGGCTCGCCGCGCTGCAGATCGCGGTGACCGCCTTCACCTACATCCTCTATTTCCGCCTCCAGGTCGTGGCCGGGCCGGTCTATCTCAGCCAGATCGGCTATGTGGCGACGGCGGTGGGGCTGGGAACGGGCACGCTGGTCTTCGGGGAGCGCTATTCCGCCTGGATTTGGGGCGGGGCGGCAGTGATCGTCGCCGGTGTTCTGCTGGTGGCCTTCGGGCGGCGACTTCTGGGAAGCCGCGTTTTTGGGCATAATGCCGCGCGATAACCTGTGGCGTCGCCGCGCCGCACCGTGCTACCAAGGCCGGTCCGCGACGTCCGCGTCCTATCTATATCGGTCCGTGATCCTTCCGGCATGCAAACCTTCCTCGAATTCGAAAAGCCGATCGCCGAGCTTGAAGGCAAGATCGAAGAGCTGCGCCACCTGACCAACGCCGGCGATATCAACATCGCCGACGAGGTCACCAAGCTGCAGACCAAGGTCGACAAGCTCCTGCGGCAGACCTACGCCAAGCTCACCCCCGCACAGAAGGTGCAGGTGGCGCGCCACCCCAACCGGCCGCACTGCCTGGACTATGTGAAGGGGCTGATCGAGGACTTCACGCCGCTGGCCGGCGACCGCGCCTTCGCCGAGGACCGCGCGGTCATCGGCGGCCTGGGCCGCTTCCGCGGCCGGTCGGTGGTGGTCATCGGCCAGGAGAAGGGCCACGACACGGAAACGCGCGTGCGCCACAACTTCGGCATGGCGAAGCCCGAGGGCTACCGCAAGGCCCAGCGCCTGATGGACCTCGCCGACCGCTTCAACCTGCCCGTCGTGTCGCTGGTCGACACCGCCGGCGCCTTCCCCGGCGTCCAGGCGGAGGAGCGCGGCCAGGCCGAGGCCATCGCCAAGAGCATCGAGCGCTGCCTGCGCCTCGCCGTGCCCATGGTGGCCGCGGTGATCGGCGAGGGCGGCTCGGGCGGCGCCATCGCCATCGCGACCGCCGACCGGGTGCTGATGCTGGAGCACGCCATCTACTCCGTCATCTCGCCGGAGGGCTGCGCCTCGATCCTGTGGCGCAACCCCGACATGGCGGGGGAGGCGGCGATCGCGCTGCGCCTGATCAGCCAGGATCTCAAGGAACTCGGCGTCATCGACCGGGTGGTGAGCGAGCCGATCGGCGGAGCCCACCGCGACCCGGCGGAGACGGTGAAAGCGCTCGGCGACGCCGTCGAGGAATCGCTGCGCGATCTGGAAGGGCTGGACGGTGCCGCACTGCGCGCCCAGCGCCGCCAGAAGTTCCTCGACATGGGCCAGAAGGGCTTGGGCTAAGGGCCTGGGCTGAGGGATACGCCATGGCCGCCGGCAGGAGGACCCGTCTTCTGACGCTGGCGGCTACCGTCAACCTGACGGCTGTGGCGCTCACGCTCGCGGCCTTCTGGCTGCTGTTCGCCATCGTCGCGCCGCCGGAGGGGATCGCCAACCCCGGTGCGCGCATGGCTTTCTGGGCGCGCCTGGCCTTGTGGCCGGCGTTGGTCTTGTTTCTGGCCGTGGGCGGCGTCATGCTGGCGCGCGCCCGGTCGGTCGCCCTGAACCCCATCGACGATCCCGAGTCGCGGTTCCACCGGGTCAGCCAACGCGTGCTGAGCAACACGGTGGAGCAGACCATGGTCTTCCTGCCGGCGCTGGCCGCTCTGGTGGCGCAGGCTCCCCTGCCGGATCTCGGCGCAGCGACCGTGGCGACCATCCTGTTCGTGGTGGGCCGCCTGCTGTTCTGGGCCGGCTACCTCACCCACCCCTACGCCCGCGCGCCGGGCATGTCGGTGACCCTGACGGTCAACGCCGTGTTGCTGGGCTGGAGCGTCCTGCTGGCCCTGGTCTGAAGCCACTTTCTGTACAACCCCTGGGAACGGCAGCGTTGAGGTTGCGCAACGCTATGCGTATGATGGTCGCCTCTTTTCGTCTTGAGTGGCCCACCAGCGCCTGGAGTTCGCGCGATGCGTTTGTCCCAATGGCCTTCCTTTGCCCAAATCGCCGTTTCCGCCTTCCTGCTCCTGACGGCGGTGCTCGAACTGTTCGACACCATGCTGGAGGACCTCATCGGCACGGAAATCACCACGGCCCATGGGCTTTTCGTGTTCGCGATCGGGAAAATCCTGAAGGAATGGCTTGAAGTAAAAGAGAAATTTTCTGCCACGCGCGAGAAATTTTCGGAACGGCACGAGACGACCCATTCCGTCCGCGACGGAGAAACCATGGCCAAAACCCGAACGGCTTAGGTGGTTCGTTCTGCTTCTGCGCCTGTGGCATACCACCATCGGCGCAGTTCATTCCCCAGCAAATAACAATCATGTTCCTCCGAAGTCGAGACCGGGAGGCTTCATGCGCGCGTTCCGAAAATACTTGGTGGCTGCTTCTCTTTCTGCCTTGTCTTTGAGCATGCCCTTCGCAGGAAGCGTGCACGCCGCGTCGTCCCCCGATCTGGTCAGCTTCGGCGTGGGCGCGTATGATTCCATCGTCTTCCAGGAGTCGACGGACACGCCCCGCAACCGGTCGCTCGATTTGCGGCTGGAATATCGCTTCGGCTATTCCCTGTTGCCCTTCACCGAACCCTACGCGCAAATCCATCCCTGGCTGGGCGTGGAAACCACGATCGACGGCATGCTGTTCGGCGGGGGCGGCTTCCTGGCTGATTTCAAGCTCGGGCCGGTGGTCCTTACGCCCAGCGTCGGGTTGGGCTTCTGGCGGCGCGGCGGCAGCAAGAACCTGGGCTCCGCGCTGGAATTCCGCAGCCAGATCGAGGTCGGCTACGAGTTCGACAACCAGATGCGGGTGTCCGCCTACCTGTCGCACATCTCCAACGCCGGCATCACCCAGAAGAATCCGGGGGTGAACACGGCCGGCGGCTACCTGCACATTCCCTTCAACACGCTGTTCGGCGGCTGGTAAGGACGCTTTTTAAAGCCAGCGCCGCGACCGGAAATAGAGCATCGGGAGCAGGGCCGACAGGACCATCAGCAGGATGGCCATCGGATACCCCCACTCCCAACTTTTTTCCGGCATGTCGGTGAAATTCATCCCGTAGATGGTCGCGACCAGCGTCGGCGGGAACAGGGCCACCGTCAGGATCGAGACGATCTTCACGATCTCGTTCTGCTCGACGTTGATGTGGCCCAGCGTGGTGTCCAGCAGCAGCCCGACCTTGCCCGCCAGGAACCGCGCGTATTCGCTCAACCCCACGACATCCTGCAGGGCCGCGCGGGCCCAGCGCCGGGTCGGCTTGGCGGCGGTCCATCCCTCCCCGCGGGCGAGGAAGGTCAGCATGCGGTGAAGGCTCGCCAAGCTGACATGCGCCTTGCCGACCAGATGGCCGGTGTGGCCGATGCGTTTCAGCGTGCGGGTGTCGTCGCTGTTCTGGGCGCTTTTCTGGGCGCGGGAGGGCAGGGCGCGGCCGCGGAAGGCGCGGCTGCTCATGGTGTCCAGCTCCAGCCCGACGCGGCGCAGCACGCCGGCCGTGCGCTCCACCATGGCCTCGACCAACCCCGCCAGCACGGCTTCGCCGCCGGTCGCCGCCCCTTTCGCCACTGGGCATCCGCTGCGCGTGACGCGGCGGCGGAAGGCCAGGAAGGGTTGCGGATCGATGGGATGGATGGTGGCGAGCCGCCCGCCGGCCAGGACGAAGCTGACCGGGACGATGCTCGGCCGGTCGGTGTCCGCCCACAGCAGGGCCATCACCGTCATGTGCACGGCGCCGGGGGTGATGCGCAGGCGGCTCGACTCCTCAATCTCCGCCATCTGCTCCCGCGTCGGCAGGGCCACGCCCATCAGCGCCTCGGCGCGGGCCAGCTCCTGCGGCGTCGGGTTCAGCAGGTCGATCCAGACCGTCTCGGCCGGCAGCGGTCCGTCGTCCTGCTCGGCCTCCTTGGACCAGCGCAGCGTGCCGCCGTCCTTGACGAATGCGTGCAGCATGCCGGGACGCCGCCGTCAGACGATGCGGCCGACGCGGTGGGGCTTCGGCGGGGGCGCGTCATCCGCCTTGTTCGGGCCATCCTGCTTTGGAAGCTCCAGCTCGGCGGGGCCGCCGTCCTTGCGCAGCTCCGCCTCCAGCTTGCGGCGGAAGGCGCCGCCGTCCTGCCGGGAGTCCAGGAAGTGGCCGACGGCTTCTTTCGCGGAGTCGCGGTCGAAGGGGACCTTGCCGAAGACGGACAGCTTGGCGCGTTCCAGCAGCTTCGGGTCCATCCGCTCGCGGATGGCCTTCATCTGGCGCAGCAGCTCCTTGCGGACGTCAGACATGGCAGGCCCCCTTCCGATCTTACTCGCGGCCGATCAGCGTGCCGGCCCCGCCCTCCGTGAAGATCTCCAGCAGCAGGGCGTGCGGCACCCGGCCATCCAGGATGACGGCGGCGTCCACGCCCTGCTCGACGGCGTCGATGCAGGTTTCGATCTTCGGGATCATGCCGCCCGTCGCGGTGCCGTCGGCGATGGCCTCGCGCGCCTGGTCGAGCGACATCCGGGTGATGATGTCCTTGTTCTTGTCCATCACGCCGGCCACGTCCGTCAGCAGGAAGAAGCGCGTGGCGCCCAGCGCGGAGGCGACGGCCCCGGCGGCGGTGTCGGCGTTGATGTTGTAGGTGTCGCCCTGGCGGTCGAAGCCGATCGGCGCGATGACCGGGATGATGTCCGACTGGGCCAGCGAGGTGATGATCGACGGGTTCACCTGGTACGGCTCGCCCACGAAGCCCAGGTCCAGCACCTTCTCTATGTTGCTGTCCGGGTCCCGCTGGGTGCGGCGCAGCTTGCGCGCGGTGATCAGGCTGCCGTCCTTGCCCGACAGGCCGACGGCGCGACCGCCCGCGTTGTTGATGGCGGCGACGATCTGCTTGTTGATGGAGCCGGCCAGCACCATCTCCACGACCTCCACCGTCTCCTTGTCGGTGACGCGCAGGCCGTCGATGAAGCTGGACTTGATGGCCAGCCGTTGCAGCATCTGCCCGATTTGCGGCCCGCCGCCGTGCACGACCACGGGGTTGATGCCGACCTGCTTCAGCAGGACGATGTCGCGGGCGAAGCTCTCCGCCAGGCTGTCGTCACCCATGGCGTGGCCGCCGTACTTGATGACGAAGGTGCGCCCGGCGTAGCGGCGCATGTAGGGCAGGGCTTCGGACAGGGTGCGGGCCTTGGCGAGCCACTCGTCGCGGGTGGTGTTCTGCACGGGAGAGCCGTTCGTCAGGGTGGACATTGGCGGACTCTTTAACGGAAAGCTCCGGGGGTGCCTAGTGGGCTTTTTCAGCCGGGAACCCTCGAAAGGCTGCTTGGTTCGCGATCTTACAACCGAGGGGCAACCGAATGGCAACCGATTGGGACGAGACCATGAACGACCGCATCATGCCGACGCCGCGCAACCCCTTCACCGAAGCCCACAAGGAGGAACTGGAGGAGAACGCCCGCAAGATCGAGAAGGGCCAGGGAGAAACGAAGCCGCGCAAGGACGAGGGCGGGGAAGACGGGGAGTCGAAATGACGGGGCCGTCGCGCTGTTGCGGGCAACAAACTCAACACGAATTTCCCAGATTCTGGCACGGATGACACGGATTTTTCTTTGATCTTGGCTCGGTCCGGGCTGCTCGGCCAACCGTTGCTCAGCAAGCCGAATGGTCCGTGAAATCCGTGTCATCCGTGTAGACCCTGTTGCCTGCAAGGATCAGCGACCCGCGCCACCCGCCCGACCAGCAGCGTCATCGGCTGGGTCAGCGCGGTTGCCGTGACGGCCATCAGCACCATGGCGGAGAAGCAGGCCCCGGACAGCACGCCGGCCTCCAGCAGGATGGTCAGCACGATCACCTCCATCAGCCCCTTGCAGGGCATCAGGGCGCCGAGCCTCCAGGAGTCGCGCCAGCTCTCGCCGGTCAGGCGAGCAGGCAGGGCGGTGCCCAGTGTCTTGCCGACCAGCGTCGTCACGGTGGCGAGCGCGAACACCCACCATTGGGCGGAGGCCGCGAGGTCCAGATCCACCTTCAGCCCGGTCAGGGTGAAGAAGAAGGGCAGCAGGACCAGCGTGGCGAAATGCTCCAGCCGGTCCAGCACGGCGGCGGCCAGCCGGCGCGGCACGACGGTGCCGGCCACGAAGGCGCCCAGGATGTAGTGCAGGCCGATCAGCTCCGTCACCGCGGCGGAGGCCAGCAGCGCGGTGCAGGTGACGACCACGGCGGTGTCGCCGACCCGACCGTCGGGCGCCACGCGGTCCAGCAGCCGGCTCAGCAGCGGGCGGGCGACCAGTTCGGTAAGGGCCAGATAGGCGAAGCCCAGCACCGCGACCATCGCCACGCCGCTAAGCCCCTCGGCCCCGCCCGCCGCCCAGGCCAGGACGGCGGTGATCAGCACCCAGAGCAGCGCGTCGTTCACCGCGGCGTAGCCCAGCGCCAGCCGGCCCACCCGCTCCTCCAGCAGGCCCATCTCGCGCAGGATGGCGCCCAGCACGGGCAGGGCGGTCACCCCGACGCAGATGCCGAAGCCGGCGGCGAACAGCCAGGGCTCCGCCTTCGGTCCGGCCATGCCCGGAAAGGCGCCGGCGATCCACAGGCCAAGCGCGCCGCCCAGCAGGGTCGGAACCAGCATGCTCGACAGGCTGACCGCCACGAAGCCGCGCCCGCGCCCGCGCAACTCGTCCACGTCCAGGTGCAGCCCGGTCAGGAAGGCGAAGAACACCACCGCCAGCAGCGCCAGCCCCGACAGGGGTGCCAGGGAGGCCGGGGCGAACAGCGCCCCCCACAGGCCAGGCGCGACGTTGCCCAGCCCCGAGGGACCAAGCGCGATCCCGAACAGGATCTGGATGACCACCATCGGGGCCACATGCTTCACCCCGCACAGCCGCCACAGCAGGAACGGCCCGGCGATCAGCAAGATCGCCTGGACCAGGAACAGCAGCGCCGGCGTCAGCGCGGGGGGCATGGCGTCACTCCGCGGCAAGCGCCGCGAGGCTGGCCCTCAGCTCCGCGATGCCCAGCCCCTTCTCGGAACTGGTGATGTGCACCTGCGGAAAGGCGGCGGGATGCTTCTTCAGGCCGGCCTCGCACCGCTTGGTGACTTCGGCCAGCTCCTGCGACCGCACCTTGTCGGCCTTGGTCAGCACGACGACGTAGGGCACGGCGGCCTTGTCCAGCATCGTCATGATCTCGTCGTCGTTCGGCTTCAGCCCGTGGCGCGAATCGATCAGCACCAACGCGCGGCGCAGCGTGACCCGGCCCTTCAGGTAGCGCCGGACCATGTCGTTCCAGGCCTCGACCTTCTCCTTCGACTCCTTGGCGTAGCCGTAGCCGGGCATGTCCACCAGCTTCAGCCGGCCGCCCAGGTCGAAGAAGTTCAGCTGCTGCGTCCGCCCCGGCGTGTTGGAGGTGCGGGCCAGCGTCTTGCGCCCGGTCAGGGCGTTGACGAGGCTCGACTTGCCGACGTTGGAACGGCCGGCGAAGGCCACCTCCGGCAGGTCGGCTTCCGGCAGCTGGTCGGGCGTCTGGGCGCCCCACTTGAAGTCGCATTCCTTCGCGAACAGGAGCCGCCCCGCTTCCAGGGCCTCCTCGCTGAAGCCGGACATCAGGCCGGTGCTGGTGGGCCCGGTGCTGTTTGACGAGGTCATGGCTGTGCTTTCACGTGTGCGGGCGGCCCAAAACATAACCGCCGGCAAACGCCCGTCAAGGAAGGGGTTTGCCGGCGGTCATGGGGTCCGCTCAGGAGGGAAGGGCGATCAGGCCTTCACGCCGTCCTGGCGCATGATGATCCACTGCTGCGCCACCGACAGCGTGTTGTTCCAGGCCCAGTAGATGACCAGGCCGGCCGGGAAGCTGGCGAGCATGAAGGTGAAGATGATCGGCAGGAACTGGAACACCTTCTGCTGGACCGGGTCCGGCGGGGTCGGGTTCAGCTTCTGCTGGAAGTACATCGTGATGCCCATGATGATCGGCCACAGGCCCAGCATCAGCATGTGCGGCGGCGTCCAGGGGATCAGGCCGAACAGGTTGAAGATGGTGGTCGGGTCGGGCGAGGACAGGTCGTGGATCCAGCCGAAGAACGGCGCGTGCCGCATCTCGATGGTCACGAACAGCACCTTGTAGAGCGAGAAGAACACCGGGATCTGGATCAGGATCGGCAGGCAGCCCGACACCGGGGAGACCTTCTCGCGCTTGTACAGCGCCATCATCTCCTGGTTCAGGCGGACCTTGTCGTCGCCCACGCGCTCCCGCAGCTCCTGCATCTTGGGCTGCAGCTTCTTCATCTTGGCCATCGCGTGATACGACTTGTTGGCCAGCGGGAAGAAGCAGGCCTTCACGATCACGGTGAAGACCAGGATGGCGACGCCGAAGTTGCCGAACAGGCGGCCCAGCCAGTCCAGCGCGTAGAAGAACGGCTTGGTCAGGAAGTAGAACCAGCCGAAGTCGATCGCCAGGTCGAAGTTGGCGATGCCCAGCTTGTCCGAATACTCGTCCAGCAGGCGGACCTGCTTGGCGCCGGCGAACAGGCGGCTGGTCTGCTCGGCCGTGGCGCCGGGGGCGACCTCGATGGCCTGGCCCAGCGTGTCGACCTGGTAGCGGTCGGCGGCACCCGGCGAGCTGTAGAGGAAGCGCGCGGTGACCTGCTCCTTCTGGTCCGGGACCAGGGAGACCAGCCAGTACTTGTCCGTGATGCCGATCCAGCCGCCGGTGGTCGGGGCGGAGATGGAACCGGACTTCTTCAGGTCGTCGTACTTGTGCTCGTTCAGCTTGCCGTTGAAGACGCCGAGCGGGCCCTCATGCAGGATGTAGTAGCCGGACGTGTGCGGCGTGCCGGCGCGGCTGACCAGGCTGTACGGCAGCAGGCGCACCGGGGCGGCGCCCGTGTTGCGCACCTTCTGCGTGACCGTGAACATGAAGTTCTTGTCGACGGCGATGGTCCGCTCGAACACCAGGCCCTTGCCGTTGTCCCAGGTCAGGGTCAGCGGCTTGTCCGGGGAAAGCGCCTGGCCGTTGGCGGTCCACTTGGTGTCGCCGCCGGGGACCGGCTGCGCCTTGTCCTCCGGCACCCAGCCGAACTCGGCGTAATAGGCGTCGGGTGTGCCGCCCGGGGCCAGCAGGACGATCTCCGGGCTCTTCGGGTCGGTCGTCTCGTGGTAGTCGGCCAGCGTCAGATCGTCGATCCGCGCGCCCACGAGGTTGACCGAACCGTGCAGGGCCGGCGTGTCGATCTTGACGCGGGTGCCGGCGGCCATCTGCTCCGCGATCAGCGCGGCGCGGTCCTTGACCGATTCCGGTGCCGCAGCACCGGGCGCCGTGGCGCCGGGAACGGCTCCAGGGAGTCCGGGCGCGGCGCCGGGGGCGACCGGCTGCTCCGTCTGGGCGGCCTGCTGCGCAGCCTGCTTCTGCTGCTGCACCTTGGGGCCTTCGTAGAAATACTGGAAGCCCAGCAGGATGGCGATCGAAAGGGCGATCGCGAGGATGAGGTTGCGTTGGTCGGTCATGGCATCCCGGTTGCCGTGGGCCTTGCTGAAGAGGGCGGCCGATGGCCGGCCTCAGGGCCGGCCTGAGAAAGTGTGTCGATGCGCCGCCCCGGACGGGCCGTGCGAACAGCAGCGGTCCGCCTGTCCCCGCTCGGGCACGGGGTCATACCCCCACCCGCCCCAGGGATGGCAACGCAAGAGCCTCCGGACGGTCAGCCAGCTGCCCCGGATCGCTCCGTGCTTAGATAGCGCCTCGAGCGCGTAGTTGGAACAGGTTGGCTGAAATCGGCAGTGCCACCCGACGAAGGGTGACAGCGTCCATTGGTAGAGGACGACAAGACCGCGCAGAAAAAGGGCAAGCGGGCTCATGCGCCGGCCCCCTCGCTGCGTGGTCCGTCGTCTGGCCCGCTTTTCGGCGCATCGCGCCAAAGCCCGAGACGCTTCAGCGCCGCGGACAGGTCGCCCAACAACTCCGTCCACGGCCTTTCGGCCGTGTCGGCGCGGGCCACCAGCACGAAATCGTGACCGGGGGCCGCGTGGGCGGGAAGGATCTGGCGGGCCGCCTCGCGCAGGCGGCGGCGGGCGCGATTGCGCACGACCGCGTTGCCCACCTTGCGGCTCGCTGTCAGGCCAAGACGAATCGGCGGCTCGCCAGGGGCGGGCCGCTGTCGATCGTCGTGTCGGCGCACCTGCAGGATCAGGCCGGGAGCAACGTGCTTGCGCCGTGTACCGGCCACGGCCAAGAACTCCGGCCGCCGCTTCAGGCGCCCGACCAAGCGGTCCGGCGCCGCCATCGCGTGTTAGGCGCTCAGGACCTTGCGGCCCTTGGCGCGGCGGCGGGCAATCACCTTGCGGCCACCGACGGTCGCCATACGGGCGCGGAAGCCATGCCGGCGCTTGCGCACGATCTTGCTGGGCTGGTACGTGCGTTTCACGGCACTTTACTCCTCGATCTCAGGGCAAAAAATGAGCCCCGCTGTATAAGGGCACAGCCCCCCGGAGTCAATCGCCGCGGTCTGCCTCCGTGCGGAATCTTCTCCGTCCGGGGTGCCCCCGGTGCAAACAGGGTATGGCGCTGCCCCTCCGCCGGGCCACGGTGTTTATCCCTGACCACATGTGAAGGTCCGGAATATGAAAGTCCGGAGTGGGCCAGGGGTCCGGAGAGGGGAAATCGGCATGCTGCACCGGCGGCAGTTCATCGTGTCCAGGCAGGCGCAGGAGATTGGGGCGGCCATAGGGACGGACTGGGTGGTCCGTGACATCGGCGGGCTGGTCCTGTCCCACGCCCCCGACCTGCCGGTCGAGCGCGTGCTCGGCGCCGACGGCACGGTCTGGCACCTGCTGGGCCTAGCCGTGCAGACCGACCCGGCGCGCCTCGACCCGGCCGAGGCCCTGGCCGGCGCGCGCTTCGACACCATCGGGGAGACGCACCGCTCCTGGGCGGGGCGCTGGGTCCTGCTGAACAACCGCGCCGTGCACATGGACGCCGGCGGCACGCTCGGCGTCTTCTACGGCGAGGTGGACGGCGGCTTGGTCCTATCCTCCAGCGCCGCGCTAATGGCGGAGCTGCTGGGCGACAAGGCGGAATTCCGCCGCCGCCTGACGCACGAGGCCGGGCTCGACTGGTACCCGCTGCCGGGCTCCGGCCTGAAGGGGGTGCGGCGCCTGCTGCCGACCCAGGTGCTGAATCCGTCCCGCCGCATTGGGGAGGAAGGGTTCCTCACCTTCCGCCGGCCCTTCGCGCCGGTGCTGCCCGGCTTCTCCGACGAGCAGGCGATGGAGCGGATGGAGCGCATCCTGGTGACCGCCGTGCGCAACCTGCACCGGGCCGTGGGGCGACCGCTGATGCTTCAGCTGACCGCCGGCTTCGACACGCGGCTGCTGCTGGCCACGGCGCGCAAGGCGGAGGTGCCCTTCGCGACCTTCACCTTCGATCACAAGGACCTGACCCCCGGCGACCGCAAGCTGCCGCCGAAGCTGGCGCAGATCGCGGGGGTTGAGCACAAGCTGATTCATTGCGGCCCCATCGACCGGCAGCGGGCGCGCGACTACCTCGCCCACACCGGCCGCCACACGGCGGCGCTGGACGGGGAGTTTCATTCCAACGGCGCCTGGGACGGCGTGCCGGAGGGCAGCACCGTGCTGCACGGCGGCGTGTTCGAGGTGGCGCGCTGCTTCTACTGGGGCCAGATCCCGCCGGGCCTGACGGCCGACGGCGAGGACACCGCCGCCCGTCTGTTCGACAGCTTCCGCGGCAAGCTGTACAACCCGCTGTCCCATTACGACTCGCTGCGCGAGTGGCTGGACTGGGTGGTGCGCACGCCGGAGCTGGCGATGGATCTCCGTGACCGCTTCTACCTGGAACAGCGCGTCGCCGGCTGGCTGTCAGCCATCGACCAAGGCGTGGACCTGACCGGCCGGCAGCTGTTCCAGCCCGGCAACTGCGCCGATTTCATGGCCGTGGCCCTGGCCCTGCCCGTGGACGTCCGCCGCGCCAGCCGCCACCACGCGGAACTGATCCGCCGCATGGCCCCCGAACTGCTGAGCGAACCGATCAACCCGCCGCAGCCCGCCGTCCTGCGCCAGCTCCGCAAGCTGCCGCGCCGCCTGAACAAGCTGCGCACGGCCATCGGGCATCATTTGATGCGGAAGTCGGCGTGATGGTGTGTGGGGAGGTGGTCGTGCTGGGCCCCCCTCCCAACCTCCCCGCCTGCGGCGAGGGGAGGGGCTTTAGGGGACGAGCGGCGGAGTTCCCTCCCTTGCCTCTCGCGCATGCTTGCATGCGCTGATGGCGTCAGGCGAACGCCCTTGGCGTTCGCTGAGAGCCGAAGGCGGGGGAGGGTTAGGGAGGGGGCCCAACACGACCACTGACGTCTTCTCCTCCGCGACCCGCCCCGGCGCAGCCGTGGCGGCGAGGTGCTGCCAGCGTCGGTAGGCCTCCACACCCACCGGCGCGCGGTGCTTCATACCGATTCGCATGATCTCCGGCAGGGCCGCTAGCACCTTCAGGTCGGTCAGGCGCGGGCCGTGGCGCAGGTTCTTCCAGCTGTTTCCGATCCAGGCTCGGGCGAAGCGCCAGGGCAGCAGCCCGGCCGGGCAGCGGGCGACCTCGCGGATCAGGTCGTTGCGGTGGTTGTAGAAGCGCTCCAGCCCCGGCTTGCGGCCCTTCTCGCTCTTGTCGTGGTAGACCATGACGTCGGGCAGGGCGACGACGCGGAAGCCGGCGCCCATCAGGCGCAGGCAGCGGTCCTTCTCCTCGCCCTGGCGGTACAGCTCCGGCATGTAGAGGCCGACCGAGGCCACGGCGCTCCGGCGCAGCAGGTGGCCACAGCCGACGTACCAGGGCACGTCGAAGGGGGCGGCGGCACGGGGGAAATAGACCAGCCCGTCGCGCGTCTCGATGTTGCAGGCGACCACCGCCGCGTCGGCGTGCGATTCCAGGAAGGCCACCGCGCGGGCGAGCCCGTCCGGCGCCTCGAACCAGGAATCATCGTCCACCGACAGGACATAGTCGCCCGTCGTGTTCACGAATCCGAAGTTGCGGGCGTAGATCAGCCCGGCGTTGTGCGGCAGGCGGACGTAGCGGACGCTTGGGAACTCAGTCCGCACCATCGTGTCGGTACCGTCGGTCGACCCGTCGTCCACCACCAGGATCTCCGCCACCGCGTGGGTTTGCGCCAGCAGGCGCGACAGCGCGGTGCGCAGCTCCGGCGCGCGGTTGTAGGTGGCGATGACCGCACTCACCGACGCCATCAGGCGACCTCGCTGGAGGAGGATGAGGATGCGTGCGGACGTTCCGGCATGGGCAGGAAGGTCGGCGGGCGCTTCTGCTCCTCCGGATACTCATCGCGGAGGCCGGCCAGGTAGCTCTCCAGGAAGAC
This sequence comes from Azospirillum canadense, assembly GCF_025961225.1. Taxonomy (GTDB): domain Bacteria; phylum Pseudomonadota; class Alphaproteobacteria; order Azospirillales; family Azospirillaceae; genus Azospirillum; species Azospirillum canadense. Next base: position 436,168 of record NZ_JAOQNG010000001.1, read on the forward strand.
GCTCAGGCCTTTGAAGTCGCGGTTCAGCAGGTAATAGGCGCTGTACTTGGCGATCATCCGCGGGATCACCGCCGCCTTCTCGTAGTTGGCGTGGATGTAGCCCATGTTGCGGAAGAAATGCGGGGTGCGGTCGGCGCGCATCGTCTCCACGGTGCCCAGCCGGCCGCCCAGCACCTTGTGCTCCGTCCGCGACATGCCGGGGTGGACGTGGATCGCCTTCACCGCGGTGCCGGCCTTAAGCCCGGCGCGACGGGCGCGCAGTGTGAACTCGTACTCGTCGCCCCAGATGAACATCTCGCGCTTCACGTTGCCGATGGTCTCGAAGACCTTGCGGCCGATCAGCGTGCCGTTGAACAGCGCGATGGTGTCGGGCACCAGCCCGTCCACGGCCTTCGCGCGCAGCGCGTCGGGGTCGCGGATGCCCTGCATGGGGAAGGCGAGAATCCCGTGGTCCTCCGCCGCCAGCACCAGCGGGCCGACCATGTCGAGCCGGTGCCGGTCGGCCTGGGCCAGCAGTTCGGCGAGCGCGCCCGGCTGCGGGATGCCGTCGTCGTCGGTGCTCCAGATCCAGCGGTGGCCGAGGCCGAGCGCGGTGTCGAAGGCGGTGTGGTAGGCACCGGCGGAGCCGCAGTTGGCCTGCCGCACGACGACCAGCACGTCGCCCCATTCCTCCTTCTGGGCGGCCAGCCACTCCGGCGTGCCGTCGCTGGAGCCGCTGTCGACCACCACGACCCGGTCGGGCCGCGGCACCTGGTTCAGGATGGCGGCGAGGCAGGTCGGCAGCAGCGCCAGCCGATTGTGGGTGACGACGATCGCGGCGACGTCGTGGGCGACATCCGTCGCTGGGGAATATGGTGCCATGGCCGGGCGATCCTCGATCAATCAGTCTGGACTTGAAACGGAACGCAGTCGGAAGACGGCGGGCGGCAGGGCAGGGTCGCCACGCTCGGCGCCTCGGTCGGGACCAGCACGCCCAGCCGCGCCAGCGTCGCCTGCACGACGCGTGCGGCGTAGAAATGCCCCTCCGTCCCCCAGCGGCTGTCGTTGGGCTTGTACAAATCGATCACGCCGCCGGCCGCCAGCGCCTTCAGCCCGGACGCGAGCGGGGCGAGGTGCAGCGTGTGGTCGCTGGCCAGCACCTCCTCCACCGCGGAGCGGACGGGTGGGGGCTCCAGCAGGAAATCGGCGTAGACCGTGCCCTTGTCCGGCGCCACCATCACCAGGAAGCGAGTCCGCCCGTTGGCCTCCACCGCCGCCTGGAGCGCGCGCAGGCTCCGCCGCCGCTCCTCCAGCAGCGCGCGGTCGGCGCGCCAGGGCAGGAAGTCGTCGGTGCGGAACAGCGTGCTGGAGGCGGCGGCCGAACTGAACAGCCCCGCGTAGACCAGCGTCCGCTCCTGCACCGACGGGGCCGGCAGGTTCAGCAGGGCGCGGGGCACGGCCTTCACCAGGATGTCCATGGCGTAGCCGACCGGCGGCGCCGCCCAGGCGTGGGCGCGGGCGCGGGTCCAGGGCTGCGGGGTCTGCCCGATCACCTTGGGCGCCAGCGGTGCCGCCTTCGGCGGGGGCTTCGAAGGACCCCTCGCCTGGGACACCACCGTCAGCGCGGGCGCGCGCAGCAGGCTCTCCGCCGGGGCGGGCAACGCCGCCGTGCGGGCGCGCAGGTCGCGCTCCGCCACCTCCAGCACCAGGGCGCGGGGCGGACGCTCCCGGAAGTCGGCGGAAGCCAGGTACTTGGCCAGCGGGGTCTCGTCCAGGTGCAGCACCCCGACGCTCAGGCCAGTCTGGTTGCGCAGGTGGTCGGTCCAGTAGTGGCCGTAGGGGGTGCGGGTGTCCGACGGGTCCGGGCGGGAGAAGCCGTCGCCCATCACCACCACGTCGTAGGCCGTGCCCGGCCGGGCCGCCTCGGCCAGCGGCGGGACGAAGATCGCCTGCGGGGCCGACGGGCCGAAGCGGTTCTCCGCGAAGCCGCCCATCCGCGTCAGGTCGCCGTCGGGCGGGTCCAGCGTGTGGGCGAGCGGCAGGACCAGCGCCGCCACCAGCGCGACGATCCGCAGCGCAAGGCCGTCGAATCCCCGGAACAGGCCCCCGAACAAGCCCCCAGCCAGGCTTCCCAAGCGCATCCTCATGCCGACCTCACGACCGTTCCGGCAGGCGCAGGGTGGGCTGGTCTGCCCGGTCGGCCAGCCCATCGCCCAGCCGCATCCAGACGCGCAGCAGCCGGGTCACCGCGATCCACAGCAGGATCGGCAGCAGGGAGAAGAAGCCGAACTTCACGATGGTGATGTTGCCGTCGCGGAACCACTGCAGCGACAGCGGGATGAAGGCGCAGTAGAACAGCACGGCGTAGCGGTTCAGGAACCCGCTCTGCCAGAACCAGCGGTGCAGCCGGCCCAGGATCAGGCCCACCACCACCATGGTCACGATCATCCCAATCCAGCCGCCGCTCATCCAGCCGTCGCCGGCCAGCGAGGTGGTCAGGTTGGCGAAATTGCCGAAATCGTGCAGCGACACCCACTTCAGCGGCGCGCCAATGGGCTTGTCCGGCCACAGCACGCGCGGGATCGGCTCGGTGAACAGCTGCAGGTACTGGGTGAACCAGGTGTAGGTGCCGGACTGGTTCGGCACGACCCACAGGATGAAGGCCAGGAAGTCGAAGTTGGCGATGTCCTGGTTCGACACGCTGTCGACGAAGGAGTTGGAGCCGCCGTCGAACATGCGGAACATGTTGAAGGGGCTGACGCTTCCGTCCAGCACGCCGCGCAGGAAGTCGCGGTTGTTGCCCAGCGTGTGGAACAGCAACAGCACCGGCAGGCCGATGGCCACCTGCCACCAGCGGAACCACTTCGCCCGCGTGTGGTACAGCACCAGCAGCACCATGCCCAGCACGCCCATGATGATCGCCCAGCGCCCCCAGCCGAGGAAGGCGCGGTAGCTGACGAAGGCGATGAAGGGGATGAAGGACAAAGGGTGGAAGCGGCTGACCCAGATGATGCCCAGCGTCAGCGGCAGGCCCATGGAATGGGCTTCCGCGATGTAGCCGGTGGTGTTGACGTAGACCGGCTGGCCGGTCATCGGGTCGCGTTCCATCTGGACGTCGCCCGTGCCGCTGAAGTCCGCGCCCTGCTGGCGCAGGATGGCCGAATAGACGGCCAGCGGGGCCAGCGCGATGACCGTCATGACGAAGGCCGTGATGTCCAGCCGGTCGAAGGTGAAGGAGGGGATGCGGCTGAGGTCCGGCTTGGCCCGCCCGGCGTAGCCGCAGGCGATGGAAAAGGCGATCAGCGCGACCGAACTGACGGTCAGCGACTTCACGAATTCCGTGGCGCTGGGCCAGAACCCGATGAACAGCCAGACGTTGTCGATGTTGAAGGTGTACACCAGCACCGGGCGGATCACGAAGACCAGCGTGTGGAAGACCAGGTAGTAGGTCAGGGGGTGGAACATCGACGCGGTGCCGCTGCTCACGAACACCACGGCGATCAGGGCCACCACCAGCACCTGCGCGATCAACGCCGTTTCGATCATACCGGGCTCCGCCTCGCTCGTGACGACGCGCCTCGCCCACCCAGCCCGTTTGGAAGGGGCCGGCGGGGAGGACGTCCGGACGATGCAACGCAGCGCACACGGGCCGGGGTCCGCCGGAGGAGCGTGCGCAGACGGCGAGCGCATCCCGAAAGCGGGCTATCCCCACCGGGGTGTCAACCGCCCGCAGGTCTCTACGCCGGAGGGCGTTCGGGGCCGTACCCCATGGCAGGGTCGGGGCATGGGCCTCGCGGACATTCGGGGCACTCCCTCCGCGCTTTTGCCACGACGGGGCTCCGCCGCCAGTTTCGCTAGCGTCCGAAGCGGAGGTGATATGACGCGCCTGAGGAAAAGCTGGTCCCGTGGTGTCTTCGCGCTGTTGCTGTGCCCGATCCTGAGCATGATCCTGTCCATTCCGGCGCTGGCGGCCGATCCGGCCATCTATGTGTCCACCCAGGGCAACGACCATTGGTCCGGCCGGCGCGCCGACCCGGCCCCGGACGGCAAGGACGGTCCCGTCGCCACGCTGGAACGCGCCGTGGAGGCAGCCCGGCAGGCGAAGACGCGCGTCGTCCTGCTGCGCGGCGGCACCTACCGCCTGACCGAGACCGTCACGCTGGGGCCGGAGGATTCCGGGCTGCGCATCGCCGCCTATTCCGGCGAGCAGCCCGTCCTGTCGGGCGGGGAGCGCGTCGCCGGCTTCACGGTGGAATCGGGCGGCACCGTCTCCGCCCCCCTGGCGCGGGAGCCCGGCCTGGACGTCACCGCCGGCGGCGTCCGCCAGCGCGCGGCGCAGAGCGGCAACTTCGACCCGAACGACCCGATCCGCTCCGGCTGGTTCGTCGCGCAACAGACCAAGGGCGGCGGCGACAAGCGGCAGTTCCGCTTTCCGCCCGGCACGGTGCAGCCGGCCTGGGCGGTCCCCGGCGTGCGTGTGCAGGCGCTCGACCGCGAGCGGCAGGCCGACGACATCCGCGGCATCGAGCGCATCGACAAGAACGGCACGCTCTTGCTCGACCGCGACGGCTGGTACCCGTTCCGCGACGGCACGACCTTCCGCCTGCTCGGCCACCCCGATTTCCTGAAGTTCCCCGGCCAGTTCGCCTGGCGGGCGCGGGACAAGCGTCTCCTGCTCCGCCCCCACGATCCGGAGGGCTTCGCCCGCAGCGGGGAGGCGGTGGTGGCCCGGCTGGCCCCGTTGATCCGGTCGGACAAGGCGGACAAGCTGACCATTGAGGGCCTAAGCTTCGCCGACACGCCCTACGACGGCGCCGCCATTCGCCTGACGGGTGGGGCGGGGCACCGCGTCGTCGGCAACCGCTTCTTCGCGGTCGGCACGGCCGTGATTCTGGACGGGGCGGACGGCAGCGAGGTGAGCGGCAACGCCATGGAGCATCTCGGGCGCAGCGGCGTGGAACTGACGCCGGGCAGCAACGGCAACCGCATCGTCGCCAACAGCATCCGCAACATCGGCGAGGTGAACCTCTACAGCGCCGGGGTCATGGCCGCCGGGGTCACCCGCACGACCATCGCCCACAACGACATCCGCACGGCGGCGCGCTACGGCATCTCGCTGAAGAACTGGAACCCGCAGACCAAGAACAGCGACAACGTCGTCGAATACAACCGCATCCGCGACGTCGGGCGGGAGACCGCCGACCTCGGCGCCATCGAGACGCTGGGGCGTAGCGACATCGACACGCGCACGGTGATCCGCTTCAACGACATCCGCGGCACCGGCGGCCTCGCCACCAACCCGGCCGGCGACTGGCTGGTGCGCTACAAGGGCTTCGGGATCTACCTGGACGACCTGACCAACGGCGTGACCATCCAGGGCAATTTCCTGGAGGACACGGGCTGGGCGGCGGTCTTCATCCACGGCGGCGACGGCAATCGGGTGGAGAACAACATCGCCGTGCTGACCGACGGGCGCGACAAGTTCGTCCGCTTCGAATGGGTGCCCAGCGCCGGGACGGCCGGCTTCCTGCACGACAACGCGGCGACGCGGAACCTCGTCTACGCCCGCGTGCCGGTGGAGCAGATCGTCACCAGCCTGACCGGCGGGGAATACCGGCTGGAGAACAACATCCTGGACCGCGCCGGCCGCAGCGGCCGCGCCCAGGCAGCCGGGTCCGACCGGACCCAGCGCTCGGTCCAGGCCGGCAGCCTGCCGGACCCCTACTTCCAGGACCCGGACAAGGGCGACTTCCGCCTGCGCGCGAACTCCCCCGCCCGCAAGATCGGCTTCGAGGACCTGCCCTGGTCCCGCATCGGCCCGGAAGGAGCCCGCTGACGCCGTGGACGCCGTCTCCCCCACTCCCCCGACCGAAGGGGTCCCGACCGAAGCGCCGCCTTCGGAAACCATCGGCCTTGCCCCGCCGCGCCTCGACCTGGACGCCCTGCCGCCTCGCATGCTGCGCGAACTGCGCGCCAGCCACGTGGGGGAAACGGTCGCGGTGAACCTCTACGACGGCGTGGCCGGCGCCACCACCGACCCGGAACTGCTGCGCTTCGCGGCCTCGCACCGGCTGGTCGAACTGCGGCACCTGCGGCTGTTCGAGGCGGTGCTTCCGCACGCGCGCCGCAGCCGCCTGATGGGGTTCTGGCGCCTGTCCGGCCGGCTGATGGGCGGCCTGCCGGCCCGCCTCGGCCCGGACTACGTCTACGCGGTGGTCGCGGGGGTGGAGTCCTGGGTGGACGGGCATTATGCCGGGCAGATCGACACGGTCCGCCGCCTGGCACCCGATCCCGGCTTGCTGCGCATGCTGGAAGCCTGCCGCCACGACGAGATCCAGCACAGCCTGGACGCGGCGCGGCTCGACCCGGCCCCGCCCTGGGGAGCCCGCGCGCTCGCCCGGCTGGCCGTCGGCCTGTCGCGGCTCGGCGTTGCACTGGCGCGGCGGGTGTGACCGGCGGGACTCTTAGGCGATGGGCGTGCGGTCGGCGGCTGGGGTGGCCATCGCGCGCGTCACGGCCTTCACCAGGCCGGCCGTATCGAAGGGCTTGCCGATCACCGGGAAGCCCAGGGCGCGGGCCTCCGCGATGGAGTCGCTGTAGCCGGACACCAGCAGGACCGGCATGTCCGGCCACTCCTCCCGGATGCGCCGGGCCAGTGTGACGCCGTCCAGCGCGCCGGGCAGCCGGATGTCGGAGATCACCACCTGGATGGGGCCGTCCTGGATGACATTGGCGGACGATCGGTCCGACAAAAGGCCCAGCGCCGTTTCCGCGTCGACTACGCAGTGGACGGCGAAGCCGGCGTCGGCCAGCAAGGCGGTCGTCACCCGCCCGACCTCCTCGTTGTCCTCCACCAGCAGCAGGCGCGTGCCGGGCACGACCCGGCCCGCTGGGGCATCCTCCCATCCGGCCGCGGCCGTTCCGTCCGTCTCCTCCGCCAGCGGCAGGTGGATCGACACCGTGGTCCCTTGTCCGGCCGCGGGCGCAAGGGTGCTGGCGATGGACACGCCGCCGCCCGCCGCCTTGGCAAGGCCGTAGACCTGGCTGAGGCCGAGCCCCGTGCCCGACCCCACGCCCTTGGTGGTGAAGAAGGGCTCGAAGACGTGGGGCAGGATCTCCGGCGGCACGCCGGCCCCGCTGTCGGTGACCGAAAGCGTCACGCCCCGGCCCTCGGCTCCACCCTCCAGCGTCGCCCGCTCCAGCGCGATGCGCAGCGTCCCGCCCTCCGGCATGGCGTCGCGCGCGTTGACCGCGAGGTTGATCAGCGCCAAGTCCAGCTGCACCGGGTCGATGGCAACGCGGAATCCGGGGGCCAAGTCGAGGTCGAGCGCGATGCCACCGTTCAGCGACCCGCCGTTCAGCGATTGGCGGATGAGGCCGAGGTTGCCGCCGATCCGCTCCGCCAGGTCGATGGTTTCCACATGGGCGGCGCTGCCGCCGCGGGAGAAGACCAGCAGGTCGCGCGTGATCCGCGTTCCCTTCTCCACGGCCAGCTTGATCGACGCCAGATGGCGGTCGAGCTTGGCATCCTCCACATGGTGGCGGTCGCGCAGGCGCCGACCGATCAGGTCGGCGTTGCCCTGGACGGCCATCAGCAGGTTGTTGACATCGTGCGCCACGCCGCCGGTCATGCGGCCGAGCGCTTCCATGCGGGCGGCGTGGGCCTTCGCCTGGATGTCCCGCCGCTCCGCCCGGATCTCCCGGCGCAGCAGCGCCACCAGCAGTGCGGTGAGGCCAAGCGCCGCGAGGCAGGCGACCCCCAGAATCCAGACGGAGCGGTCGAAGGGCGCCTGGTAGACGCCCAGCGGAATGGCGACATGGACCGACCATCCGGTCTCCGGCGACTTGCGGAAGGCGGTGATCGTCCCGGCGTTGTCGGGCGTTAGGCCCCGGTAGACGCCGGCGTTCCCCTCGGCCCGCGCCTTCAGGGCCATGGGGCCGGGGGACTGGCCGATGCGGTTCGGGTTTCTCGTCGTGGCGACGATGACCCCGGCGTTGTCCACCACGAAGGTGCGCAGCGGCTCCCGCAGCCCTTCGCGCAGCAGGCCGGCGAAGCGCTCGGCCTTGATGGTGGCGGCCAGTGTGTAGACGACCTGCCCGTTCCGGATCACCGGGGCGCGCACGCTCACCATGCCGCGGCCGTTGATTGAGGCCGGCCCCGGACCGGCCATGTTGCCCACGATGGGCTTGCCCACCGCCACGACGCGCAGATGCCCCGCCTCGTCGACGACGTGGCCCAGCGGGGTCCCGAAGGGCAGGCCGGTGTTCACCAGCTGGTCGCCCGCCGGGTTGGCCAGGAAGATGCGGTCCCAATGCGGAAGCTCGGCCTTGAAGCGGGTCGCCACCTCGTAGAAGGGCGCCAGGTCCGTTGCGTGGTCGGGCGCATCCTCGTCCAGCCGGGGGGAGCGCGCCAGAACCTTCAGCAGCTCGATCTGGGTGGCCAGGTCATGGTCGATGCGCGCCGACAGCGCGTCGGCCCGGCCGACCGCCTCGTCCCTCATGCGCTCCTGCTGCGTGCGGAGCGCGACCGCGGTGACCCCCGCCGCAAAGAGGACCAGCGGCAACAATGCCCCGATCACGAGAAGGAGAAGCCGATGCCGCAATCGATGGACTCGCGGGGGGTTGTCGCGAGGCCACCAATGGGCTTCCCGTGTTTCAGGTGTCAAGCTGGCTGATCGGCTTAACCGACGGGAAGGCGCGGCGTCACCCCACCGCGCGCTTGGGTCGGACCGCCGCGGATTCCGGTTCGGGCGCCGGGCCGGCGACGCGCTCCAGCACGGCTTCGAACCCGGCGTGGCTTGCCTCATAGGCCGCCCGCGCCCGCGCGTGGGCCTGTTCGGAGGCGAGCGCCAGCGCGGCGCGGTCCTCCGCCCAGCGGCGCAACGCCGGCATCACCGCCTGGACGAAGTCCTTGTCCTGGGGAATCAGACCCGGGCGGGGGATGTCGCTGCCGATGCATCCGCGGTCATAGGCCAGGACCGGCACGCCGGCGGCCATCGCCTCGAACAGCACCAGCGGCTGCGCCTCGTTGCGGTACTGGGTCGGGAAGACGAAGACGTCGATGTCGCGGTAGAAGACGGCCTTGGCCTCCCCGTCCACGGGCCCTCGGTATTCCACGTCGCCGTCGAAGGCGGCCAGCCCTGCGGCGACCAGCGCATTGTCCATACGGCCCAGCCCCGGTCCGGCCAGGACGAGCTTCACGTCCATGTCCTCGGCCCGCAGCGCGCGCAGCAGGTTGAACATGGTGTCCAGCCCCTTGTCGACGCACAGGTTGGACAGGTGCCCAATGCGCAGCGGCCCCGGCTTGCGCGCGCGCGGGCGGGGCACCGGCGGCGTGAAGATGGCGTTGGACATGCTCATGCCTGCGCGCGCCGCGGGGTAGAGCTTCTGGAATTTCAGCTGCATCGCCGGGCAGAGCAGCACATGCATGCAGTCGGCGCCCGCCACGCGCGTCAGAAGGCTCATCCGCCAAGTCGGCTTGGTGATGGTGGCGAAGGAGTGGTGGTGCAGCGTGCGTTCGTACCCGAACAGCCGCGCCAGCCCGGCCAGCGCCGTGGTGTAGACGATGCCCAAGCCCGAATCCACGGGCATGTAGAAGCGCCGGTCGTCCTGCATTGCGCCGGCCGCCAGCCGCATCCCGGCCAGCAGGACGCGCAGCGCCTTGGCCGCGTGGTAGCGCGGACCGCCGCCGTTCCAGCCCGGCGATAGGTCCGCGACCTCCACGTCGCCGCGCGCCCGCAGGCGGTCGAGCACGAGGGCCGTGACGCGGCTCATCCCGTCGACCGGCGGAGGCAGGCGGCCGGAAACGACGATGTGGGGGGACGTGCTGCGGTCGGTCATCAACCCTCGCTTTCACGAGTGGATGGCATGGGGGCGGACGGCATGGGAGCGGACTGGATGGAGGTGGGACGGGAAACCGGCTGCGCGCCCAGGCTGACCAGGGCCTTCTCAACCGATTCCGCGAAGAAGGAGGCGTCAGCCAGCGTCTGGAACGGCCGGCCGTTGAGGCTGAGGCGGCGCCACTCCGCCTCGTCCGCCGCGACGGAGAGCATGTGGCGCGCCAGCCCTTCCGGGTTGTCGGGCTCGACGATGTGGCCGTTCAGCCCGCTGCGGATCAGCACGTCGCGGGCGCCGCACTGGTCGGACAGGATCGTCGGCACGCCCATTGCCAGCGCCTCGTTCACCACCAGCCCGAACTGCTCCTCCAGCGAGGGCAGCAGCAGGCACAGGGTGGAGCCCAGCGTCTCGGCGATGCCCTTCTCCTGGAGGAAGCCGCGGAAGATGATGTGCCCTTCCAGACCGCGCTTGGCGACCTCCGCCCGCAGATCCGCCTCCAAGGGGCCGGAGCCGCAGAGGTGCAGCGGCCGCGCCGCGCCCCCCTCGCTGGCCTCGGCCAACCGCCGGTACAGGTCGTAGGCCTCCACCGCGCGGAACAGGTTCTTCTTCGGCACGAAGCGGGCGATGATCGTGAAGTGCCGCTCGGCGAAGGGCACGCCGTCCGGCGCCGGGGTCATCCCGGACAGCCGGCGCACGCGGTCCAGCGACAGCGTGTCGTAGCCGATGAACAGCCGGTCCTTCGGCAAGCCCAGGAAGCGGTAGTAGTCCACCGTGCGGTGGCTGCCGCCGATCGCCGCCTGGTAGGGCTTGTAGAGCAGGCCCTTCAGCGCCTCCCGCCACAGGACGCGCGGCTTGTCGTCGAACTTGGAGGCGTTCATGTTGACGACCTTGCGACCGAGCAGCCGCATTGTCACCGCCAGCCCGAAGACGTCCGGATCCTCGTAGTGGCACAGGAACACGTGGCTGGCGTTCGCCTTCCGGCATTCGCGCAGCAGCGCCCGGTAGACCTGGAAAGACGGGATGTCCGCCTTGGACCGGCCGGGAAACAGCGTGACCTTGCGGAAATTCTGGCCGCTGCCGGTGGAATCCCAGGCGTAGGTGTGGGACTTCGACCCGACCTCCAGCCCGACCACGTCGTACAAGTGGCCGAGCCGGCGCCCCACAGCCTCCAGGCGGTCCATGTGGTAGGGGCCGAACATTTCCCAGGAAAAGATCAGGGCGGGCTTGGTCATTCCACCTCACCGTTGAGAAGCAGCCCGGCGTAGCGCGCCAGCACCGCGCTGCGGCTGGCGTGGGCTTCGACCCAGGCGCGGCCGCGGCGGCCCATGGCGGCGCTGCGGTCGGGTGCGTTGAGCAGGTCGGCCACGGCCTTCGCCATGGCCTCGGGCGCGTCGGGCGGGGTGCTGAGGAAGGCGCCGATCTCCGCCTCCAGCCGTGCGAGCGCGGAGCCCGGCAGGCAGGTGCAGACGAAGGGGCGGCCGGCCGCCAGGATGGTCACCGCCTTGCCCGGCATGGCGAAGGCCGCTCCCTCCGGGCGCTGCGGGACGAGGTGCACGTCGCCCTCCGCCAAGCCTTCGGCCAGCCGTTCCTTGGGGATCAGCGGCGCGAACTCGACGTTGGTCAGGCCCATGCCCACAGCTTGCGCCTTTAGTTCCTCCTCCAGCCCGCCCTGGCCGCGCAGCAGGACGCGCGCGTCGGGCCGCAGGCCGTGCAGATGGCGGGCCATCTCCAGCACCTGCTCCAGCCCCTGCTTGCGGGCGAAGGCGCCGCTGTAGAGCACGGTCGGCGGCTGGCCGTCCGGGCGGGGCAGGGGGTGGATGGCGTCGGCGTCCACGTGCGGCGGGATCACCGCGACGGGGCGGCGCACGCCGAGGTCGCGCAGAACGTCGCGCATCGCCTCCGACAGCACGACGATGCTGTCGGCGCGGTTCAGCGCAGTACGCTCCAGCGCCTGGATCGCCTTCAGCGCCGCCCCGCCGCCCATGCCCAGCGCGCCGGCAAGGCCCGACTGGATGTCGTGGACGATGGCGACGTGGCGGCCACCCGGCGCCTTGAAGCGGTCGGCGACCGCCACGCTGAAGATCGACGGGCAGAGCGACAGCACCGCTTTGTGCTTGGCCACCCGCCCGCGTGCCCGGGCGGCGAGGAAGCCGCCGTGCAGCACGCCCTCGTGCACCAGCCGGGCCTTCATGCCGCCGCCTTTCGGCGGGATGGTGAACAGCCGTTCGATCCGCACGCCGTCCACCGTCAGATGGTCTTGGCTGCCGTCGGCGTAGCCGTCATAGACGCGGTTGCCCGGGTAGTTGGGCCGGGCGGTCAGCACGGTCATGTCCGTTCCCGCCGCCGCGAAGGCGGTGGCGAGGTCGGTCATCATCGGCGCGCTGCCGGCCGGCTCCGGCCAATAGCTCATGGCCACCATCAGGGCGCGGGGCGGAACGGCGACAGTGGAGGTGACGGCGCGAAAGGCGGCGGAATCGTCGGGCATGGGATCACTCCGCAGCCTTGGCAGTGGAGGACTCGGCAGCACCGTCAATCCCGGGGGCTACATGCTCCTGGAACCAGGCGTAGGTGCGCCGAAGCCCTTCCTCCAGCCCGACCTTGGGCCGCCAGCCGGTGGCGAACAGGCGGGACACCTCCATCACCTTGCGGGGATGGCCGTCCGGCTTGCTCAGATCCTGCGTCAGCGTGCCCGGATAGCCGACCACCTCGCGGATCATCCCGGCGAGATCGGCGATGGTGACGTCCTCGCCGGGGCCGACGTTGACGATATCCTCGCCGTCGTAGTGATCCATCAGGTGCAGGCAGGCGTCGGCCATGTCGTCGACGTAGAGGAACTCGCGCCGCGGCGTGCCCGTGCCCCACAGCGTGACAGAGGGGGCGCCTTCGCGCTTCGCGTCGTGCAGGCGGCGGATCAGGCCGGGGATAGCGTGCGAGCCTTCCGGGTCGAAGTTGTCGCCGGGGCCGTAGAGGTTCGACGGCATGGCGCAGATGGCGTTGAAGCCGTACTGCTGCCGGTAGGCTTGGCACATGGTGATCCCGGCAATCTTGGCGATCGCGTAGGGCTTGTTGCTCGGCTCCAGAGGGCCGGTCAGCAGGGCGTCCTCGCGCAGCGGCTGCTCCGCGAACTTCGGGTAGAGGCAGGAGGAGCCCAGGAACAGAAGCTTCTTCACCCCCGCCCGCCAAGCCGCGTCGATGACGTTGGTCTGGATTTGCAGGTTGTCGCGGATGAAGTCGCCGCCGAAGCGGTCGTTGGCCAGGATGCCCCCGACCTTCGCGGCCGCGAGGAAGACGTACTCGATCTTCTCTCGGTCGAAGAAGGCGCGCACCGCGGCCTGATCGGTCAGGTCCAGTTCCGCGCGGCTGCGCAGGACGAGGTCGCCGTAGCCTTCCTCGGTCAGGCGGCGCAGCACGGCGGAGCCGACGAGGCCCCGGTGCCCCGCGACGAAAATGCGGGCGTTTCTATCCATGGGCTCGGTCCTTTATTCGGCCGCGCTGGCGATTGACATCTGGTTTCCCGGGCCCTGCCCGCGGCTGCGGGCGGCGTACCAGTCCACCACGCTTGGCAGCCCGTCCTTCAACGGGATGCGCGGCGTGTAGCCCAGCCCCGACAGGCGGGCGATGTCCGGGCTGCGCCGCTGGGTGCCGCCGGGTGCTGGCGGGCCGGCCTGGATCTCCGCCTCGCGGCCGAGGATGGCGACGACCTGCCGGGCGAGGTCGGCGATCGCCACCTCCTCCGGGTTGCCGACGTGGTAGATGCCCAGATGCTCGCCGCGCTCGATCACCGTGACGATGCCGTCGATCGCGTCGTCGATGTGGACGAAGGCGCGGGTCTGGGTGCCGTCGCCCTGGATCAGGAAGGGCACCGGGCCGCGCGGCGACAGGTCGATGGCGGCCACGGCGCGGCGCACGAACTCCGGCACCACATGCTCCCAGCCCATGTCGGCGCCGTAGACGTTGTGCGGGCGGAAGATCGCCACGCGGTCGAAGCCGGTGCGCCCCCAATTGACCGCCAGCAGCTCCGAAATCAGCTTGGACCCGCCGTAGCTGTAGCGCGGGTTCAGCACGTCCGGCACGACCAGCGGGATGTCCTCCGGCGTGGGCACGACCGGCGGGGTCTGGTAGGCCTCCGATGAGGAGGCGAGGACGAGGTCGCCGACCCCCTCCGACCGGCAGGCGTCCAGCACGTTCAGCATGCCACGCACGCCGACGTCCAGCACCGTCTCCGGCTTCTCGTAGAAATGCTTGGTGCCGTTGACGGCGGCCAAGTGCAGCACGCCGTCGACGCCCTTGACCGCCTTGGTCACGGCGGCGACATCGCGGATGTCGCCGGTGACGAACTCCACGGCGTTGACCACGTCGCCCAGCCGGCGCGGATGGCCGCGCGAGTTGTCGTCGAGCACGCGGACCCGGTGACCGTCCTGGACCAGGCGGCGGACCAGCGCCGCACCGATGAAGCCGCTGCCCCCGGTGACGAGGTAATGTTTCGGCATGGAATTCCCCTTGGGAGCGATACGCGAGATTTTAGGAAACGTGGCTGAAGCGGGCGGCGCCGTGGCTGCCGAGCGCCACGTAGGCCGTGCCCTCGGGCAGGTCCACCTCGCGGCTGTTGAAGTTGTTCCAGAAGTCGTAGATGACGCCCGGCCGGTCCATGCGGCTCGCCAGGTCCGGCAGCGGCATGGAGGTGAAGACCGGGTGGTTGTTCAGGATGACGGCCAGATTGGCGCCGTCCACCGCCTCGGCCATGCTGCCCGCCGGCTCCAGGCCGAAGCCGCGGATGTCGTCCGGCGCCACCACCGCGTCGAAGCCGCGCCAGCGGGCCTTCGGGAAACGGGTGCGCAGCTCCTCGTACAGCGGCTTGGCCATGGTGCCGCGCAGGTCGTCGGTCGCCGGGCGGCCCTTGAAGGCAAGGCCCATCAGGCTGATGGTCGGGGCCTTGGGGAAGCCCTGCATGGAGCTGGTCAGCTGCTCCAGGAACACCGACACCTCGATGGGCTGGCTTTCGTTGACGCGCCGGCCGGCGGCGGTGATGTCCATGTCCACCCCGAACTGGCGGGCGGACTCGATCAGGATGTGCGGGTCCTTCTCCAGGCAGGGGCCGCCGACCGGGCCGGGCAGCGGCAGCTGCGTGCGCGGGTAGCCCAGCTTGCCGGCGCGCGACACCTCCAGCGCGGAGACCTCCATGGCGTTGCACAGCCGGGCGATCTCGTTGGCGAAGGCGAAGGTCACGTCGCGGTAGGTGTTGTCGACCAGCTTGATCATCTCCGCCGTTTCCAGCGTGGAGACCTTGACAGTCGTCGGGGTCAGCATGCCGAAGATCTGCGCGGCGCGGGCCGCCACCTCGACGCTCTCCGCCCCGATGATCTGCGGCAGCTGGTTCAGCTCGATCAGCGCCTGGCCTTCCAGCGTGCGCTCCGGGCAGAAGGCGATGTCGAACCGCTTGCCGGTCGCGCGCAGGATCGGCGCCACCACGTTGCGGGTCGTGCCCAGCTTCACCGTGGAGCGCAGGATGACGAGGTCGCCGTCGTGGATGCGCTCCGCGACCTGGCGGGTCGCCGCCTCGATCATGTCGGTGCGCACCTGCCCGTCGGCGCCCAGCGGCGTGCCCACGGTGATGATGAAGACGCTGCACTGCCCGCATCCCTCCGGCGTACGCCCGAAGGTGAAGCGGTCGCGCGCCACCACGTGGCGCAGCTTCTCGGTCAGGCCCGGCTCATGGAAGTGCGGGATGCCGCGCGCCAGCTTGTCGAGAACCTCGCCACGCACCTCGACGCCATGGACCTGGAAGCCCGCGTCGGCCATGGCGACGGCAAGCGTCAGCCCGACATAGCCTAGGCCCAGGACGCAGACATTCCGGTCTGGGAAGGACTTTGGAAGCATATTCGTTCGATCCTGCAAGTGTTTTGCGCATGCATCCGAAGGCGCCGCTTCACCCACCGTCGGCACCATGCGCGACTCCGAACGCCCTTTGGTGCGGCAATGTTCCGGTCATATTGCCGGCGTGAAGAGGCTATGCTGTTGATTGGCCGAAGCTTTTTTGGGATTACTCCGGACCGGTGAGAAGCGTGCGTCCGGTCGGATGGGCAGCGTCATCGGGAGTACGGATGGGCTCAGGCTACGGCCGTCATCAGGCGCCGGAGGCGCGATGGGCGTACGAGGCCGGTGATCAGAACGGCGGGGACGTACACCGCCGTAAGGAGGAGCCCGCCGACCAGAACGGCCAGCAAAGGGCTTTTTGGTGCCAGAAGGTCCGGCAGGGCGTGGGTCAATCCCAAGGTGGCCGCGACGGCCAGAAGGCCGCACAGCGCCGCCCGCGCGATGATGTCGAGGGGCAGGTCGCCCACGGCCCGGCGGTGCTGCCACGCCAGCCCGGCCATCGCGGTCAGCTCCGCCACGATGGTGGCGACGGCCGAGCCCTCGATTCCCCAGCGCGGGATCAGCACGCAATTCAGTGCCGCGTTCGTCACGCCGCCGACGAGGATCGCGGTCATGTAGCCGGTCTGCCGGTGCCAGACGAGCAGCGGGTTGCCGAGCGCCAGGTTCACGTGCACCACCGCCACGGAAATCATGATCAGGCGCAGCGAGTCGGCGGCGTCGGCGTAGGCCGGCCCATAGACCACGCCCAGGATGGCCGGTGCCAACGTGACCCCGCCGGCCGCGATCAGCCCTCCGATGCCGAGGATCGTCGTGGCGTAGTCGCGCATGCGCTCCCGCATCCGCTCCGGGTCGCCGTAGGCGGCGGCCAACTGCGGCATGAAGGCGCTCAGCACGATGTTGCCGGCGGTCAGCGCCAGCACCAGCAGCTTCGTCACCGCGGTGTAGAGGCCGACGTCGTGCTGCGGCACCAGGAAGCCCAGCATGACGAGGTCGAGGTGCGAGAACAGCGCCCAGGCGAAGACGCTGACCGCCATGGGGGCGGACACCTTCAGGATCGCCGCCCAGACCTTCAGGTCCACGCGCGGGCGCGGCGGGCGGAAGTCGCGGCTGAAGCGGACCAGCATCAGCACGGCGTTGATGACGAAGGACCCGCCGGTGATGGCCGCGGCGATCGCCACGTCGTCCGGCCCGTGCACCAGCGCCAGCATGGCGATGGTGATGCCGAAGCCCGTGCCGATCTCGCGGGTCGCGATGACGCTCATGCGCTCCGTCGCCTGATAGACGAAGTCGAGCAGCAGGGCGTTGCCGAGCAGCTGGATCGCCTGCACCAGCAGCACGGCCTTCACCAGCCCCGGCTTGTCGAGCGTCAGCACGAAGGCGGCGTAGATCGCGCCGACCACAAGGGCCAGCAGCGAGCGCAGCGTCAGCACATGGTCGGCCAGCTCCGCGGCCTTGTCGCCCAAATTGTCTTTGGCTCGCGAGATTTCGCGCACCGCGTAGGTGGACAGGCCCAGGTTCACGAACAGCGCGGCGTAGGCCAGCATCGAGGTGCCGAAGCCCAGCACGCCGAAGGACTCCGGTCCCAGCGCGCGCGCCGTCCAGGCCGTGGTGACCAGCCCGCTCATCAGCGTGGCGACGCGCGCCAGCCCCAGCGCGCGGATGTTCAGGAAAATGCGTCGTCCAGCGTTCGTGGCGGCGTTCGTGGCGGCGGTCATGGCGGATTCCGGAAAAGCGGGAAGCGCCGGCGGCCGGGCCCCCACCCTGACCCTCCCCATCTTCGACGGGGGAGGGGATTTCTCCTCCCCCCGCCGCAGGTGGGCGGAGGTCGGGAGGGGGGCCCAACCGCCGGCGCTCGCCTCAGCAGCCTCAGTTCGCGTAGTACCGGCGGTAGCCGTGGTAGCGGCCGCTGTCGGGGAACTCGTATTGGGCGTGGCGGCGGATGTCGACCTGGGAGAACAGGACGCCCACGACCTCGCCGCCCGCCTCCATGACCTCCTTCAGGCCGGCCATGGCGGTCTCGCGCTTGGTCTTGCCCCAGTGCACGATGAAGACCGTCTGGTCGGCCAGCGCGGCCAGCAGCTTGCCTTCCGACACCGCCAGCACCGGCGGGCTGTCCAGGATCACCCGGTCGTATTCCAGCGCCAGCCGGGAGATCAGCTGGTGCATGCGGCTGGACCCCAGCATGTCCTGCGGCAGGGCGGAGCCGCGGCCCGACGCGATGAAGTGCAGGCCGGTGCGCGGGTCGGTCTGGATCACCTCCGACGGCGCGCATTCGCCGGCGAGCACCTCGTACAGGCCGCGCTTGTTCTCCAGCCCCAGCATGCCGTGCAGGCCTTTGCGGCGCATGTCGCAGTCGATGATGATCGTCTTCTGGCCGGCGTTGGCGCAGATCCGCGCGAAGGCCGCGGCGATGGAGCTTTTGCCCTCGCCGGGGACGGAAGAGCCGAACAACAGCACCCGCTGGTGCCCGTCCGGGTTGGCCAGAAGAAGCGTGGTGCGCAGGTTCTGCATCGCCTCCGCGAAGGCCGACATCGGCCGGTCGATGGCGTAGGCGGCGGGGGTGCTGCCGAAGCGGCGGCGCCGGCTGATGGCCGGCACGATTCCCAGCGAGCGCACGCCGGTCGCGGATTCGAACTGGTGCGGGCTGCGGAAGCCCTTCTCCGCCTGCTCGCGCAGCAGGGCCAGCAGCACGCCCAGCGTCGCGGAGGCGACCAGCGCCAGCAGCACGATCATCTTCTTGTTCGGCTGCGACGGGTTCAGCGGTATCGACGCCTCCGACACGATGCGGGAGTCCGGCTGCTGGATGTCCGTCTGGCCGGCGATCTCCTGGAAGCGGGTCAGCATCGCCTCGTACATGGTCTGCGAGGTCTCGGCGTCGCGCTCGAGCGTGCGCAGGGTCACATTGGACTGCTGCTGCGCGTTCCGCTGCGACTGGAGCTGGTCCAGGTTGGCCTTCAGCGCCGCTTCGCGCCCGCGCTCCAGCTCCACCTCGTTGGCGAGGTTCTGGACGATGCGGCCGACGTCGGCCTTGATCTGCCCCTGCAGGTCGCGCAGTTCGCTCTGCAGCGCGGTCAGGGCCGGGTGCCTGGCGCCGTACTTGTTGGAGGCATCGGCGATCTTGCGCTGAAGCTCCACCTCCTGCTGGCGCAGGGCCTGGATCAGGGGCGATCCCAGCACGTCGCCGATGGCCGACACGCCGCGCGGGCTCTGCACGAGGTTGTTGACCTCGCGGTACTTGTTCTCCGCCTCCTGCCGCTTGGTGCGGGCCAGCACGTAATTGGTGTTCAGCTCGGCCAACTGCTGGGCCAGCACGGTGGTCTCGCCGTTGGCCGAGGTCAGGCCGCTTTCCGCCCGGTACTTCTCCGCCGCCTCGCCGGTGGTCTTCGCCTCGCGGCGCAGGTCGGTGATGCGTTCCTCCAGCCAGGCGGTGGCGCGCTTGGCGGCCTTGAACTTCTCGTCCAGCTGGTCGACGAGGTACAGCTCGCCGATGGTGTTGGTGATCAGCGCGGCCTTGCGCGGGTCCTGGCTGTCGAAATTGATGGCGATCACGTAGGACCGCCCCTGCGGCCGGACCGCCAGGTTCTCGATGAAGGCGTTGACGACCGAGGTCTTCTCGTTCGCCGCCTTCTCCTCCGGGCTCAGCTGGATCTCGGCGCGTTCGCCGCGGGCCGTGTTCCACCAGGATTCCGGCACCCAGTTCTTCGGGTAGAGGTAGGCGAGCCAGTCCGTGCGTTCCGGCCGCAGGGCGGCGTTGAACTCCGGATCGGTCGTCAGGTTGAGCTTGTCGACCACCTTCTCGGCGAAGGCCGGCGACTTCAGGATCGCCACCTCGCTCTGCAGCGAGCCGAGTTCGGTGGACAGGCCGGAGACGACCTCCTGGTACTTCATCACTTGGTTGCGGCGCTGCTCCACCATGATCAGCGTCTCGGCGGTGTAGAGCGGCGTCATCCGCAACGCCACCAGCGCGGCCAGTCCCGTTCCCAGGATAATCGCGGTGCCGATCAGGAGCTTGTGCCGCAGAAGCATGCCGGTGGTGCGGCGCACCGCGCTCGCCGCTGCGGTGGACAGGTCGAAGGAGATCGGGCCCGTCTGCCGCCTCGCGGGTTGGTCGTGAACTTCCTGGGTGGCCAAAGCGGGTCCTCCTCGCATGCCGAACCGCGCCCCGTTCGGGGCGTTCGGTGCCTAGAACGCCGCTATGGTCCGGCCGTTTCATGGTGCGCCCGGTGCATCCGGGGAGGAAGACGCGCGCAATGGGTAAGCTGCCCGGGGACAAACCCGTCGGATAAGGCTTCCGAAGGGCTCCACGGAGGTGATGGACCGGCCGTGACCATTTTCGGATAATGGGTATTCCTGGGGATGGTCCCAGGAAATGGTTACGGATGGGGAAGCGGGATGGCGGCGGTGCGGGACGATTGGCTGGACGCATTTCCGGCGCTGCGTGCTCTGGAGCCGGGAGCGCTGGACCTGCTGCGCGACCAGGGAACCCGCATGGCGATGCCGCGGGGCACGGTGCTGTTCCGGATCGGCAGCCTGTGCCGCAACTTCCTGCTTCTGCTCGACGGCACCGTCCGCGTCCAGATGACCGCGGAGACCGGGCGGGAGATCGTGCTCTACCGCGTCGGCCGGGGGGAGACCTGCATCCTGACCACCGCCTGCCTGATGACGCGGGCCGACTACAACGCGGACGGCGTGGCGGAGACGGACCTGGACGCCGTGGCGCTCGGGGCCGGCGCCTTTCACGAGCTGCTGGCACGGTCGGCGGTGTTCCGCGATTTCGCGTTCGCGTCCTTCGGCAACCGGCTGCTCGGCATGATGACGCTGGTGGAGGAAGTGGCCTTCGGCCGCATCGACCTGCGGCTGGCCCGCTTCCTGGTGGACCACCGCGACGAGCGGGGCGGGCTCGACACCACCCACCAGGCGCTGGCGGTCGAACTCGGCACCGCCCGCGAGGTGGTCAGTCGCCAACTGAAGGAGTTCGAGCGGCGCGGGCTGGTCGAGCTGTCGCGCGGCCGCGTCGCCGTGCGGGACGCCGACGCGCTGTTGGCGCTTTCCGGTGAAGAGCGCGTGTGACGGAGTCACAGACCGGGGCTGTGGAATGGGCTTGGATGGGGCATCGCTGATCCAATCGCTGATCCCTTGCCCAAGAGGTGTCCCCATGCCCGTCAACGTCGGCACCATCGACCGCGCGCTGCGCGTCGTCGTCGGCCTCGTCCTGATCGCCCTCGTCTTCGTCGGCCCGCAGACCCCCTGGGGCTGGATCGGCCTCGTGCCGCTGCTGACCGCCGTGGTGGGCTTCTGCCCGGCCTACACGCTGCTGGGCATCAAGACCTGCCCGCTGAAGCAGTGAAGGGTGGGTGTTGGGTTGCGCCGCGTTCCACCCAACCTACGATTGAACCCGTAGGTTGGGTGGAGGCGAAGCCGCAACCCAACAAACCCAGCAAACAGGTGGGCCAACAAAAAGCCCCCGTCCGCGAAGACGGGGGCTTTCCATTTGTAGACGAATGAAAGACTTCACCCGCGCGGGGCGTGCTTGTTCAAAATGCGCTGCAGGGTACGGCGGTGCATCTTCAGGCGCCGCGCGGTTTCCGAAACGTTGCGGTCGCACTGCTCGAAGACGCGCTGGATGTGCTCCCACCGCACGCGGTCGGCGGACATCGGGTTCTCGGGCGGCGAGGGCAGGGGGCGGCCGTCGGCCAGAAGGGCGGATTCCACGGCGTCCGCGTCGGCGGGCTTGGGCAGGTAGTCCACGGCACCGGCCTTCACCGCCGCGACCGCGGTGGCGATGTTGCCATAGCCGGTCAGCATGACGATCCGGGCGTCGGGGCGGGCGTCCCGCAGGGTTTTCACGACGTCGAGGCCGCTGCCGTCGGCCAGCCGGAGGTCGACGACGGCGAAGGCCGGGGCCGACTCCTGCGCGACGTCGATCCCAAGCTGGACGCTGTCCACGGCAACGACGTTGAAACCGCGCTTTTCCATGGCGCGCGCAAGGCGGATGCGGAAGGGCGCGTCGTCGTCGACGATGAGGAGGCTGCGGGTGACGTCTCCCGTGAACGTCAACTTGGCGGTTTCGCCCGATGGACTCTCGTCCGTGGTCATACCGGTGTCCACCATTAGTCCTCTGGTTTCAACATACCCCGGTCCCAACGTACGACAACTCGCGCGCCGCCGCCACGGTTATTACCATAGGCCACCATGGCGCCGGTTTTCTCTAGCAACGTTTGTGCAATAAAGATTCCCAGTCCCATGTGACCGGCGCGCTCGCCGCGTGTGGAGATGTAGGGCTCGCCGACCCGGGCCAAGACCTGGGCAGGGAAGCCCGGCCCGTCGTCCATCACCGCCACGGTGACGGTGCGCGCGTCCCAAGTCGCCGTCACGGTGACGCGGCGGTCGGCGAACTGATGGGCGTTCTGGATGTAGTTGCCGATGCCGTGGATGATTTCCGGGCTGCGGCGGAACACCGGCTCTTCCCCGTTGGGCGGCGCGGTCTTCTCTATGACGAATTGGATATGCCCAAGCCGGTGCGGCGTCCCCGCCGCGTCCAGCAGGGCGGTCAGCGGCAGCCGCTCGAACGGATCGCCGCCGTCGGCCTCCGGCTTGCGGGCGAGGTCGGCCAGGATCTCCCGGCAGCGCATCACCTGGCTTTGCAACAGCGAGACGTCCTCGCCGTAGGGGCTGTCGGGCGGCAGGTCGCGCGACAGCTCCTTGGCCACCACCGCGATGGTGCCGAGCGGCGAGCCCAGCTCGTGCGCGGCGGCGGCGGCCAACGCGCCCAGCGAAGACAGCCGCTGCTCCCGTGCGAGCGCCACCTGCGTGGCCGAAAGCGCCTGGGCGAAGCGGCGCGCCTCCTCCGCCACGCGGAAGACGTAGCCGCTGATGAAACTGGCCGACACCGACAGCGACAGCCAGATGCCGAAGGCGTAGAGCGGGGCGACGGCGGGCATCGGCTCCGGCCAGGGTAGCGGGAAGTGCCACATGGCCAGGACGGTCAGGCAGATCAGGTTCAGCCCGGTCAGGATCACCACGCAGTAGCGCGACAGGATGGCCGCGGCCACGGTCATCGGCGCCAGCAGCAGGATCGCGAAGGGGTTGGCCAAGCCGCCGGTGAGGTACAGCAGCAGCGTCAGCTGCAGCATGTCGTAGCCGAGGTAGAGCGCGGCGTCCCGGTCGGCCAGCCGCAGCCGGCCGCCGCGCTGGGCCATCGCCACGATGTTCAGCAGGACCGACGCGCCGACCGCCGCCAGCACCGGCCCCAGCGGCAGGGGGAAGCCCAGCGCCAGCTGCACGAAGCCCACGGTGGCGAGCTGCCCGACCACGGCGATCCAGCGGATCAGGATCAGCGTGCGCAGCGTAACGCGCCCGTCCAGGTTGGTCCATTGCGCCGGCCCCGTTCCGGCGGAACGGCGGGAGAGGACGGGACGGGCGGATTGGACGAGGGTCATGGGCGCGGTCTTTCTCGCGTGGCCGCCGGATGAAGGCCAAGACTGTATTGTTGGTAGGGACTTTTTGCCACTCTGGCGATCGCGCGCCAAGCGGCCATATTCTAGGCCCATGACTCAGGACGCCAATCCGCCCGCCATCCACGTCGAAACGCTGACGAAGCGCTTCGGCACCCGCAAGGACGGGGAGGTCACCGCCGTCGACGGCATTTCCTTCACCGTGGCAAGGGGTTCGGTGACCGGGCTGCTGGGCGGCAACGGGGCGGGGAAGACGACCACCATCTCCATGCTGCTGGGGCTCCTGCTGCCCACGGCCGGCCGTATCGAGGTGCTGGGCGTGGACATGGTGCGCCACCGGCACGCCGTGCTGCCGCGCATGAACTTCTCCTCCCCCTACGTGGAACTGCCGCACCGGCTGACCGTGCGCGAGAACCTGACGGTCTACGGGCACCTCTACGGCCTGTCCGGCGTGAAGCGCCGCGTGGAGGAGTTGGCCGAGCATCTGGACCTGACTCGCTTCCTGGAGCGACCGTCCGGCGGGCTGTCGGCCGGGCAGAAGACGCGTGTGGCCTTAGCCAAGGCGCTGCTCAACCGGCCGGAGGTGCTGCTGCTGGACGAGCCCACGGCCTCCCTCGACCCCGACACGGCCGACTGGATCCGCACCTACCTGGAGCGCTACCGGCAGGAGGCCGGCGCCACCGTCCTGCTCGCCTCCCACAACATGCTGGAGGTGGAGCGGCTGTGCGACGAGGTCCTGATGATGCGCCAGGGCCGCATCGTGGACCGTGGCACGCCGTCGGCCCTGCTCGCCCGCTATGGCCGGGGCAGCCTGGAGGAGGTCTTCCTCGACATCGCCCGCGCCCGGACGAACGGCGAGGGCGCCGACCAGGGATCAGACCGGGAGCCCGCCGATGCCGCGGAGTAGAAGCCCTCTCCCGCCCCCGGCGGGAGAGGGAGGGACCCGTGAAGCGGGAGGGTGAGGGCTTGGTTTCTCGGGAAGACCTTGCCCTCACCCTCCCACGCCCGTAGGGCGTGGGCCCCTCCCTCTCCCAGCGGGGCTGGGAGAGGGTGACGTTGCGCTCACGTCGGCGAACGAAAACATGAAGAATTCAGGCCCATGACCCCCACCGCCCTCCACCCCAACCCGACCTTCTCGCCCCGACGGGTCGGGGCCATGGTGCTGCGCTATTGGTACCTGCTGCGCGGGTCCTGGCCGCGGTTCCTGGAACTGGCCTACTGGCCGACCATGCAGATGATCCTGTGGGGCTTCATCAACCAGTTCATGGCGTCGTCGAGCAACTGGGTGGCCAACGGGGCGGGCGTGCTGGTCAGCGCGGTGCTGCTGTGGGACGTGCTGTTCCGCGGCCAGCTCGGCGTGTCGGTCTCCTTCCTGGAGGAGATGTGGTCGCGCAACCTCGGCCACCTGTTCGTCAGCCCCCTGCGGCCCGGCGAGTGGGTGGTGTCGCTGTTCACCATGAGCCTGATCCGCACCATCATCGGCGTGGTGCCGGCCGCCCTGCTGGCGATCCCCTTCTTCGGCTATTCGGTCTTCAGCCTGGGGCTGCCGCTGGCCGCCTTCTTCGTCAACCTGATCCTGCTGGGATGGTCGCTGGGGCTGCTGATCGTGGCGATGATCCTGCGCTACGGCATGGGGGCGGAAGGCCTGGCCTGGATCGTCGTCTTCATGCTGGCCCCGATCAGCGCCGTCTACTACCCCGTCTCCGTCCTGCCGGAATGGCTGCAATGGGTGGCGCTGTCGCTGCCCTCCAGCCACGTCTTCGAGGGCATGCGCGCGGTCCTGTTCGGCGGGGCGATGCGCTGGGACCACCTCGCCTGGGCGGTCGGTCTCAACGCCGTCTACATGGCGCTGTGCACACTGGTCTTCCTCTACTCCTTCAAACAGGCGCGGGTGCGCGGGGCGCTTCTCCAGACCGGGGAATAAGGAGCGGGGAGCGGCATCGGGTGCCTGCGCTCGCCTCCTCCGCCCAACCGTGCTAGCGTCCGCGCCTCGCACCGCCGCAACCCAGAGCGCCGCCATGAAGCCCGTGTCCTCGACCCCCGTTTCCCTCGCCGAGATTGCCGCCGCCCTGGGCGCCGAGTTGCAAGGCGACGGCACGCTCCGGATTGCCCGCGCCGTCCACCCGGCGGAGGCCGAGGGGCCGGAGGATTTGGCGCTCGCCATGGAAAAGGGGCTGGCGGCGGGGCTGGCCGAGGGCAAGGCCGTCGCCGCCGTGGTGGCGGAAGGGGCGGAGCCGCCCGCCAATCTCAAGGGCTGGATCGTCGTGAAGCGCCCGCGCTTCGCCATGGCCGGCCTGACCACCCTGTTCGAAAAGCCGGTCCATGCGGAGCCCGGCGTCCACCCCGCCGCCTTCGTGGCGCCGGACGCCGTGCTGGGGGAGGGCGTGTCGGTCGGCGCCTTCGCCTATGTCGGGCCGAAAGCCGTGCTGGGCGACGGCGTCACCGTGATGCCGCAGGCCACGGTCGGGGCGGAGGCGGTCATCGGCAAGGACAGCCTGATCCACCCCGGCGCCCGCATCGGCGAGCGGGTGGTGATGGGCGAGCGCTGCATCATCCACCCCAACGCCGCGGTCGGCAACGACGGCTTCAGCTTCGTGACGCCGGAGCCGGGCAGCGTGGAATCGGCCAAGGCGACCGGCAAGGTGGTCGGCACCAACGTGCTGATCCACCGCGTGAACTCCATCGGCACCGTGATCATGGGCGACGACGTGGAGGTCGGGGCTAACGCCACCATCGACCGCGGCACCATCACCGCCACCAAGATCGGCTCCGGCACCAAGATCGACAACCTCGTGCAGATCGGCCACAACGTGGAGATCGGCACCAACTGCATGCTGTGCGGCCATGTCGGCATCGCCGGCAGCACGATCATCGGCGACCGCGTGGTTCTGGCCGGCAAGGTCGGCGTGGCCGACCATGTGAAGATCGGCAGCGACGCGGTGGTGGCCGCCAACTCCGGCGTCGGCACCGACATCCCGCCGAAGGCCGTCTACATGGGCTACCCGGCGGTTCCCCGCGACCGCGCCTTCGATCAATACAAGGGACTAGCCCGTCTGAAGCGTCTCTTCGCGGACGTGGCTGACCTGAAGAACAGGGTTCGAGCGCTCGATGCCAGCGCTAACGTCTCTGCGGACGCTTCCGCGGAGAGCACGGATGACCGAACTTGAGAATGACGTTTTAGGAATCATCGCGGAGAAGGGCCGCGTCGAGCGCGACCGTCTTGCGCTCGACGCCCGCTTGGCCGACCTGGAGATCGCCTCCCTCGACGTGATCGAGATCGTCTTCGCGCTGGAGGAGCGGTTCGGGATCGAGATCCCCTTCAACGCCAACGACGCCCGCAAGGAGTTCGACACGGTCGGCGACGTTCTGCGCGCCGTGGAGTCCGTCGTCGCCAAGCCGGCGGCCTGACCGATGGGCCACCGGCGCGTCGTCGTCACCGGCCTCGGGGTCGTCTCGCCGATCGGTTCGGGCGTGGCGGACTATGCCGACTCCATTTTCGCCGGCCGCTGCGGCATCGGCCCGCTCAGCCTCGTGCCCACGCAGGGCCTATCGGTCCGCATCGCGGGGGAGGTGCGCGGCTTCGACCCGGCCGCCCATTTCGACGCGCGGCGGCTCGGCCTGCTCGACCGCGGCAGCCAGTTCGCCTTGGTCGCAGCCCGGCAGGCGGTGGAGGCGTCGGGGCTCGGCTTCGACGGACCGCTGGGCCTGCGCACCGCGACCATCCTCGGCACCGGGGTCGGCGGCATCACCACGCTGGACGAGGGCTTCCATCGGCTCTATCGCGAAGGTGTGCAGCGCCTGCACCCCTTCACCATCCCGCGCCTGATGGTCAGCGCCCCAACCGCCCAGGTCTCCATGGAATTCGGGCTGACCGGCCCTGCCTTCACCGCGTCGAGCGCCTGCGCGTCGGCCGCGCACGCCATCGGGCTGGCCTTCCAGATGGTCCGCGGCGGGCTGGCCGACGCTGCGGTGACCGGCGGGACGGAGGCCAGCCTGACCTTCGGCGCGCTGAAGGGGTGGGAGGCCATGCGCATCGTCAGCCCCGACGGCTGCCGGCCATTTTGCGAGACGCGCAACGGCATGGTGCTGGGGGAAGGCGCGGCCGTGCTGGTGCTGGAGACGCTGGACTCTGCCCGTGTGCGCGGCGCCGACATCCTGGGCGAGGTCGCCGGCTTCGGCATGTCGGCGGACGCCAAGGACATCACCGCCCCGGACGCGGAGGGTGCGGCCCGCGCCATGCGCGCGGCGCTGGCCGACGCCGGGCTGGAGCCGGAGGAGGTGGGCTACGTGAACGCCCACGGCACCGGCACGACGGCCAACGACGCCACCGAGGCGCGTGCGATCCACGCGGTCTTCGGGGACCACGCCCGGCGGCTGCTGGTGTCCTCCACGAAATCGATGGTCGGCCACGCGTTGGGCGCTGCGGGCGCGCTTGAGGCCGCGGCGACCCTGCTGGCGCTGCGCCGTCAGGTGGTGCCGCCCACGGCCGGGGTGGAGCGTCCCGACCCGGCCTGCGCTCTGGATGTGGTCCCCCGCGACGCGCGGGAGGCGCGGGTGGAGGCCGCCCTGTCCAACTCCTTCGCCTTCGGTGGGCTGAACGCGGCGCTGGCGTTTCGACGGGTGTGAGTTTGGGGGTGTGAGTTTGGGGGGTAGTGCGGGAACGGCATACCCCTACCCCGACCCTCCCCCGCTGGGCGGGGGAGGGAGAATGGCTTGCGAGGAAAGCGGCGGAGTTCCCTCCCCCGCCCGGCGGGGGAGGGTTAGGGTGGGGGAAAACGACCCTTACTGAAACGCGATCTTCGCGTGGTCGCCCGGGCTTGGCGGCTCGCCGGTGAGTTTCGCCTTCACATACCCGTACGCATAGACCATCGCGCTGGACGGGCTGTCCCAGTATTCCGCCTGGTCCACGGTGACCTTCAGCAGGGCCACCTCCGGGTCGTCCGGGCCCTTCGGGAACCAGGTGGACAGGATGTCCCGCCACAGGAAGCGGATCTTGTCCTGGTCGCGCACCAACTGCGCGACGCCGGAGACCGAGACGTAGTTCTGGTCGCCCGGGTCGGCGTAGGAAAGGTTGACGCGCCAATGCTCCTGGAGTTCATGGACCTTCGGCGAATCCGCCCTGGTGAAGAACCAGAGCGTGCCGTCGTCGAATCCCGCGTGCGGCATTGTCGCCATCGGGCGGGAATGCAGGATGCCGTTCTCGTCGAGCGTCGTCATCATGGCGATGCGGACGCCCTTGATCATACCCCAGAGTTTCTCGGCGGACTCGCGGTCGGTAGCGCTTCTTGCCATGGCCTGCCCCTCGTTCGGTAGCCCCAACGGAGTTCGATCAACGGGTCCCGGTTGAAAAGGTTCCGAGCGCGTTCAGGGCACTGACCGACCAGGAATCACCCTCCGTACTGCCCCCGTAATGGTCGATCCGCGACAGCGACAGGGGGGCCACGGACAGGCGCAGCGCTGCCTCCGGCGTCAGGTCCAGCGCCAGCGCCAGCGCCGCGCGGATGGAGCCGCCGTGGATCACCGCGACGATGTCCCGCCCGCCTGCCGCGGAGGTCAGGCGCCGGACCGCGCCGGCCACGCGGGCCATGACAGTGGCGAAGCTCTCGCCGTCGGGCGGGGCCTCGGTTGCCGGGGCGGACCAAAAGCGGTGGGCCTCCTCCGGGTGCCGCTCCGCCACCGCGTCGTGGGACAGCCCTTCCCAGGCGCCGAAGTCCTGCTCGGCGAGGTCCCTTTCGACCAGCGCCATGTCGCTGCCGGGCAGGCGCAGCGCCGCCGCGGTCTGGCGCGTCCGGCGCAGGTGCGAGGTCACCCAGACGGCGTCTCTGGGCAGCCGGTCGGCCAGCGCCGAGAGGGACGCCGCGTCGCCGGTGTCGGCCAGTGGGTCGTCCCGGCCGTAGATCAGCTTGTCCGGATTGGGCACCGGTGCGTGGCGGATCAGCCACCAGCGGGTCACGATCATGACCAAAGCGCTGCCAACGCCAGCAGGACGGCCGCCTCGGTCGCCTGCTGGGCCGCCCCGAACACGTCGCCGGTGTGGCCGCCGATCTGCCGCCGCGCCTGCCACGCCACCGCCGCACCGGCCAGCGCCGCGACCAGCACGGCCACCGGCGCCGCCGGCCCCAGCGCGGCGAGAGTGACCGCTCCGGCGAGCGCCAGCGACAGCGCGACCGTCGCCACCACGGGGCGCCCCTGCCGGGCGGCGAGCCCGTCGGCGCGCGCCGGATCCATCGTCCGGGCGATCACCGCCATGCCGCCGCGCGACAGCGCGCCCGACGCCGCCAGCGCCAGCAGCACGGCGCGCGGCTCGGCCAAGGCGGTGAGCGCGGAGGCGCGAAGCGCGATGGAGAAGACAATGGCCAGCACGCCGTAGCTGCCGACCCGGCTGTCGCGCATGATCTCCAGCTTGCGCGCCTTGTCGCGCCCGCCGCCGAAGCCGTCGGCGACGTCGGCCGCCCCGTCCTCGTGCAGGCCGCCGGTCAGCCAGACCAGCGTTCCCAGCACCAGCAGCGCCGCGGGCAGCGGCGGCAGGTGCAGGGCCGCCGTCAGCGCGTAGACCGCCCCGCCCGCCAGCCCGACCCCGGCGCCGACCAGCGGGAACCAGCCCATGGCGCGGGCGTGCGCATCCTCGGCCAGCGGCCCGGACAGGCGTAGCGGGATGCGCGTCAGGAAGACGACGGCGAGCGCCAGGTCGGCCGTCCAGCGGAAGCGCGGTGGTGTGGAGGGTTCCTCGGTCATCGCGCTTCGGAGTACGGCAAGGCGGACCCCGCCGCAACGGGGAACAGGCGCGGCATAGGGACTTTGACAGCCGGACTTTGACAGCCGCGTGCGAATGGTCCAAGGTCGCGCCGCTTTTCATTCCCACTCTTCGCGCGCCAGCGCCAGGACGTTACGCCATGAGCAACCTGCAGCCCGCCATCACCTTCGAGGAAATCCGCGCGCTCGTGCGCAACCTGCCGGGGCCGGACCTGGACTCCGGCACCGCGGCCTTGCAGCGCGAGCGCCAGCTGACCAAGCCGGCGGGCTCGCTCGGCCGGCTGGAGGAGATCGCGCAGTGGATGGCGACCTGGCAGGGCCAGCACCCGGCCGAGGTGCGCCGCCCGCGCGTCGCCGTCTTCGCAGGCAACCACGGCGTGGCCGCGCGCGGCGTCTCGGCCTACCCGGCGGACGTCACCGCGCAGATGGTTGCCAACTTCCAGAACGGCGGCGCCGCCGTGAACCAGCTCTGCGAGGTGGCCGACGCCGACCTGCGCGTCTACGAGCTGGACCTGGACAACCCCACCGCGGACTTCACGCAAGGCCCGGCCATGGGCGAGGAGGAGTGCTGCCGCGCCATGGCCTACGGCATGATGGCGGTGGAGCAGGGCGTCCAGTTGCTGGCGCTGGGCGAGATGGGCATCGGCAACTCCACAGCGGCGGCGGCCATCTGCTGCGCCCTGTTCGGCGGGGAGGCCAAGGATTGGGTCGGCCGCGGCACCGGTGTGGACGACGAAGGGCTGGCCCGCAAGGCCGCCGCCATCGAGGCCGGGCTCAAGGCCAATCCACAGGCCAAGGACGACGCCTTCGAGGCGCTGCGCTGCTTCGGCGGCTACGAGCTGGCGGCGATTGCCGGCGCGATCCTGGCAGCGCGCATGGCCCGTGTGCCGGTGCTGCTCGACGGCTACGCCTGCACGGCGGCCGCGGCTGTGCTGTTCAGGGCCGACCGCCGCGCGCTCGACCACTGCATGGTCGCCCATCGCTCGGTCGAACCCGGCCACAGTCGCCTGCTGGAGGCCATCGGCAAGGAGCCGCTGCTCGACCTCGGCATGCGGCTGGGCGAGGGCTCCGGCGCGACGCTGGCGATCAACATCGTTCGCTCCGCCTGCGCCTGCCACGCGGGCATGGCCACCTTCGCCGAGGCGGGCGTCAGCACCCGCGAGGGCTGAGTCGAGGCGGCGCGTTGGTGGGGATGAACCACAGAGGCACAGAGGCACAGAGAATTTTATAATAACCGCGTTCGCTTACCCGGCAACCAACCGAAGGAGCGAGAGCGTTTTCAATATTCTCTGTGTCTCTGTGCCTCCGTGGTGAATCCCCCTCCTCGCGCGACACTCACCGCCGCGGCACGCCCGACAGGCGGTGGATCATGTCCTGGAGCATGTCCGGCATCACTGGCTTCTGCAGCAGGTGCGAGCCGATGCGGCCGACCTCTAGGGCGCGTTCCGGGCCGGTGTCGCCGGTCAGCACGATGGACGGGACCGGCGCGTTGCAATAGGCGCGGATTCGGCGGATCGCGTCGGTGCCGGTCCGGTCGTCCGGCAGGTGGTAGTCGGCGATGATCACGTCCGGCCGGCGGCGGCGCTGGGCGATCTGGGCCAGCGCGTCGTCCACGGCGGCGGCGCCGACCGTCTCGAAGCCCCACTCCTCCAGCAGCATGGTCAGCGCCGTAAGTATGGTGGCGTCGTCGTCCAGGATCACGGCCAGCGGCGGCCCGTCCTTCTCGGCGGCGACCAGCAGGGGCGGCGGGTGGGCGTTGTCGCCGATCTCCGCCGCCAGCGGCACCGTGACCGCGAAGACCGACCCCCGCCCGGGGACGGAGCGCATGGACAACTCGTGCCCCAGCAGCGTGGCGAGCCGCCGCACGATGGACAGGCCGAGACCCAGCCCCTGGCTGCGGTCGCGCCGGTTCGGGCCGACCTGGACGAACTCGTCGAAGATGGCGGCCTGGTCCTCCGGCGCGATGCCGGCCCCGGTGTCCCACACCTCGATGCGCGCCGTGTCGCCGCGGCGGCGGCAGGTCAGCAGGATGCCGCCCTGCCCGGTGTATTTCAGCGCGTTGTCCAGCAGGTTGCCGAGGATGCGGCCGAGCAGCACGGAGTCGCTGCGGATCCACACCGGGCTGCCGACCATGCGGAACTCCAGTCCCTTGGCGGCCATGCGGGGGGCGTAGTCGGCGGACAGGCGCTGCATCAGCGTGACCGCGGGGAAGTCCGCGGGGTCCGCCGCCAGCGTGCCGGAATCGAGCCGCGAGATGTCCAGCAGCGTGTCGATCAGCGCCTTCAGCCCCTCCAGCGCCTGCTGCATGGTGGCGACCAGCGCCTGGGCCGGGTGGTCGCGCAGCCGCTCGCCCAGCGCGTGGACGAACAGGAACAGGGTCTGCACGGGCTGGCGCAGGTCGTGGCTGGCCGCGGCGAAGAAGCGGGCCTTGGCGGCGTTGGCGGCCTGCGCGTCCTCCAGCGCGGCGCGCAGCGTCTCCTCCATGGCGCGGCGGTCCGTCACGTCCTGGACGACCGCGTTGACGGCGTGGACGGTGCCGTCGGGAAGGCGCAGCGGGTACAGGTTGAACAGGTAATGGTGCTCGTCGCAGGGTGCGCAGGGCGACGGCCCGCCGGCGACGCCGTCGTACAGGGGCTCCCCGGTCGTCAGCACCCGGCGGTACAGCGGCTCGATGGCCTCGACCAGCGCGGGCGGCAGGATGTCGTGGAAGGTCCGCCCGATGTGCGCGGCGGCCGGAATGCCGTTGAAGGAGGCCAGCCGGTCGTTGATGTGCAGGTAGCGCAACTGCGCGTCGACCACGCACATGCCCGCGGGGGCGGTGTTGTAGAGCGACTGGAGCATGGCCTCGGTGCGGCGGTGGTCATCGACCTCCCGCGCCAGGGCGAGGTTGGCGGCGTGCAGCGCCTCGTCGGTCGCCTTGCGCTCCGTCACGTCGCGGACGATGCCGAGCAGACGCGACGGCCGCCCGTCGGCGCCGGCGGTGCTGGTGCCCGTGCATTCCAGCCAGCGCACGGCGCCGTCCTTGCGCAGGATCCGGTATTCCATCCGCAGGGTCTCGCGCCGCACGGCCGCCCGCTGCGCGGAGGCCAGCACCAGTTGCCGGTCCTCGGCGTGCACGAAACGCTCGGCGAAGGTGGCGATGTCCAGCGCGTCCGCCCCCGGCTCCAGCCCCAGGATGCGGTGCAGGCCGTCCGACCATTGCACCCGGCCGGTGGACAGATCCCAGTCCCAGCTGCCCATGCCCGCCGCTTCCTGCGCCAGGCGCAGCAGGGTCTCGCTCTCGCGCAGGCTTGCCTCCGACCGGCAAAGGTCGGTGACGTCCACGGTGACGCCGTCCCACAGCACCGCCCCGCCCGGCACCCGGCGCGGCACGGCGGTGATGCGGCGCCAGCGCGTTCCGCCGGCGGCGTCGTATTCCTCGTCGAGGCAGAGGGGCGCCATGGTCGCCGCGGATTCCCGCAGCGCTTCCGCCGTCCGCGGGCTGACGGCCAGGGAGGGGCCGCTCCACAGGTCGCTCGCCGGGGCCAAGGTGCCGGCGGCGGCCGTCGCCCGTATGGCGCCGTTCGGCAGCAGCGCGTGCCGATGGATCAGCCCGGGAACGTGACGGGCGACGTCCGCGACGTAGCGGTTCGCCACGCGCTGGCGGTTGAGCGCCGTGACGGAACGGAACAGCCGCGCCTGGATGACCGCCGTCGCTCCGGCCAGCGCCATGGCGAAGAGGATCAGGCCGACCAGCAGCGGCGAGGCGCTGAACGGCCCCCATCCAGCCAGGGGCCCGATCAGGGGGGAGCCGAACGCGGCGGCCGGCTGGACCAGGGCGATGCGCCAGCCGCTTTCCGGGGCCACGGCCGCGGCCGTCAGCGCGTCCCGGCCGTCAGGCAGCGCCACCGTGGCGATGCTTCCCGGCGTCGCCTCGGCGAAGGGCTGGGGTGGCGGCGCGGCGATCCGCGGGTCCGCCGGATCCGCCAGGTTGGAGAGCGCGACCACCCGGCCGCCCCGGTCGATCACCGCGGCCTGGCCATGGCCGGCCAGCTTGCCCTGCAGCCGCGCGCGGAAGGCCATGGCCGGAATCTTGGCCAGCAGCACGTAGCGCACCGTGTCCGCCCGGACGACG
This sequence comes from Azospirillum canadense, assembly GCF_025961225.1. Classification (GTDB taxonomy): domain Bacteria; phylum Pseudomonadota; class Alphaproteobacteria; order Azospirillales; family Azospirillaceae; genus Azospirillum; species Azospirillum canadense. The sequence goes on from NZ_JAOQNG010000001.1 coordinate 470,179, forward strand.
GGAACGGCCAGGCTGACGAAGGGGTGGGTGGAACGCTCGGGCACGCGCTCCACGTTCTTCAGCAGGAAATGCCCCGTGTCGAAGATGCGCCCCACGGCGTCCGGGTCGAGCAGCGGCGGCAAGGGGGCGTCGGCGAGCAGGCGGGTGTTGAGCAGTTGCCGGTCGCGGTCGGCGACCACGACGTTGCCCCAGGTTCCGCGCTGCTCCACCACCTGCGTCGCCAGTCTGCGGAAGGTGGTCATGTCGCCGCTGTCCAGGGATGGTGCGGCGGCCAGCACGTTGAGCGCCGCCACCTCCTCGGCCACCATCTGGTCGAGGGACAGGGCGAGCGTGTCGGCGGCGCGCTGCAACTCGTCCTCGACCTGCCGGCGCGCATCGCCGACCGACAGGATGACCAGCAGGACGGCGCACAGGGCGGCGGGCAGAAGCGCCGCCGTGATCAGAAGATAGAGCTGCCGACGTCCGGGGGTGGACTCACCCGCGCTTGGCATGTCTTGCACCAATGCATACGCGCATATGCTGATCGTAAGCGCAAAACCGGCAAAGCATCAATACTCAACTGGGCCTATGTTCACCATTTCATTTTTGACACATAGATGAAGAAAATGACACATAAACAGGACAGGATTCGATCCAGAAAAGCAGTATACTAATGAACGCCGACCGGAATGCTTGCCGGGACTCCGAGGGCCCGCTCCGCGCCGGGCGTTTCCTTGCCCGGCTCTCGGCAAAGACTCACAGGAGACCATCGGCGAAGTCGGTGATCAGCGCGGACAGGAACAGATCGACCAGGACCAGCGCGGCGGCCGTCACGCCGGTGACGTCCAGCGCGGTGCGCATGACGAACCATTGGTAGGTCAGCATCGCCAGCATCACGGCGAAGACCAGCGATTCCGACAGGGCCGGCGGCAGCAGGCCGGTGGCCGCCAGCACCACGACCGGCAGGTAGACCGCCATCTGCACGACCGACGACCAGTTGTAGGCGCAGACGAAGTCCACATAGCGCGACGACCGGTCGAGCATGCGGGCGACGCTGTGCATCAGCACCGGAAAAGCGGTCCAGCTGATCACGTAGGCGATGGCCTCCACCGTGACGACCTGGAACAGGGACGTGTCCTGCACCTGGTCCCACAGGCGGATGGCCAGCAGCAGCGCCCAGGCCGGCAGCACGATGACGGCGGCGTAGAAGGACTGCCAAGCCCCCTGCGGCGTCCGGTCCAGGTACTGAAGCCCGGTCGGGTCGAAACGCGCCAGACGGTAGGCTCCGAAGACGGAGTGGGCGACGTCCCGGGCGTTCAGCGGCATGGGGGCAGGGGCATGGTGGGTTCACCGAAGGGTGGCGGGCAGGGTCGCTGTGGCCAGCCGTGAACAATCGTTTGGGCCAATCGTTTTGGCCAATCGTCTCAACCGATCCGGTCGAACACGCCGCCGAGGACCGCACCATAGATGTCGGTCAGGCGCGTCAGGTCGTCCAGCGTCGTGTTCTCGTCCACCTTGTGCATGGTCTGTCCGACCAGGCCGAACTCAACCACCGGGCAGAAATCCTTGATGAAGCGGGCATCCGACGTGCCGCCGGTCGTCGAGTATTCCGGCCGGCGGCCGGTGACGGCCTGCGCCGCCTCGGCCACCAGCTCGGTCAGCGGGCCCGGCGGCGTCAGGAAGCTGTCGCCGGACACGAAATGCTCCAGCTCATAGGCGCCGCCGACGGCGTCGAAGCGTTCGCGCAGCCAAGCCAGCAGCGTGCCCGGCGTGTGGCTGTCGTTGAAGCGGATGTTCAGCGTGGCCTTGCCCTGCGCCGGGATGACGTTGTGCGCCGGGTTGCCCACGTCGATGGTGGTCAGCTCCAGGTTGGACGGCTGGAAATGCGCCGTGCCCCCGTCCAGCGGCTCCGCCGTGATGGCGGCCAGCATGCGGGCCAGCCGCGGCAGGGGGTTGTCGGCCAGATGCGGGTAGGCAACGTGCCCCTGCGCCCCGAAGACGGTCAGGAAGGCGGTCATGCTGCCGCGCCGGCCGATCTTGATCATGTCGCCGAGCGCCTTGGGGTTGGTCGGCTCACCCACCACGCAAGCGTCGAGCTTCTCCCCCTTCTCCTTCAGCCAGCCCAGCACCTTCTTCGTGCCGTTGATGGCAACCCCTTCCTCGTCTCCGGTGATGAGGAGGCTGATGGAGCCCTTCGGCGCGCCGTGGTCCCGCAGCCGGCGGGCCGACGCGGCGACGAAGGCGGCGATTGCCCCCTTCATGTCCACCGCACCGCGCCCATAGAGCCGGCCGTTGTGGATCTCTCCGGAGAAGGGATCGATAGACCACCCCTTCCGCTCGCCGGGCGGCACCACGTCGGTGTGCCCGGCGAAGCAGAAGTTCGGCCCCTCCGTGCCCAGCCGGGCGTAGAGGTTTTCCACCGGCGCCGTGCCCTCCTGTTCGAACCGCAGGCGGTGGCAGGCGAAGCCCAGCGGCTTCAACGCCGCTTCCAGCACGCCCAGCGCGCCGGAATCCTCCGGCGTCACGCTGGGGCAGCGGATCAGGGCCTGCGCGACCGCGACGGGATCGCAGGGGTCGAAGGCGGGGGCCGCGGCGTCGGTGGTCATGGAAGGCCCTCGGTGTCAGTCGCGCAGCAGGTCGTTGATCGAGGTCTTGGCGCGGGTCTGCTCGTCCACGCGCTTGACGATCACGGCGCAGTACAGGCCCGGGCCGGGGGTGCCGTCCGGCAGCGGCTTGCCGGGCAGCGTGCCGGGCACGACCACCGAATAGGCCGGGACGCGGCCGACGAAGACCTCGCCCGTGTTGCGGTCGATGATCTTGGTGGAGGCGCTGATGAAGACGCCCATGGACAGCACGGCGCCGCGCTCCACGATCACGCCCTCGACCACCTCCGACCGGGCGCCGACGAAGCAGTCGTCCTCGATGATGACCGGGTTGGCCTGCAGCGGCTCCAGCACGCCGCCGATGCCGACGCCGCCCGACAGGTGGACGTTCCGGCCGATCTGGGCGCAGGACCCGACGGTGACCCAGGTGTCCACCATGGTGCCGCTGTCGACGTAGGCGCCGACGTTGACGAAGCTGGGCATCAGGATGACGTTCGGCGCGACGTAGGCGGAGCGGCGGACGATGGCGCCCGGCACGGCGCGGAAGCCGGCGGCCTGGAACTGGCCTTCCGACCAGCCCTCGAACTTCGGCGCGACCTTGTCGTACCAGGTGGAGCCGCCGGGGCCGCCGGGGATCGCCTCGTTCGGGTTCAGGCGGAAGGACAGCAGGACCGCCTTCTTCAGCCACTGGTTCACGGTCCAGTCCGAACCCGTCTTCTGCGCCACGCGCAGGTCGCCGGAGTCGAGCCCGGCAAGGGCCTCGTCGACGGCGCTGCGGGCGGGACCCTTGGTGTCGGCGTTCAGGGAGGCGCGGATTTCCCACGCGTCGTTGATGGCGGATTCGAGGCTGGCGTGGCTCATGGCGGCATTCGTCTGGGCATGGTGTCCGAGGGTTCGGAACATGGGCCGCCGCCCGCCGCCTTGTCAACAGAAGGGGGGCTTTTCACCACAGAGACACGGAGGCTGGCACGTCCCGGATCGGCCTCTGTGCCTCCGTGTCTCTGTGGTTTCCCTGTCGCCCTTGTGCCCCGCCGCCTACCCTGCGACCTCGTCCAGCCACGCCACGAGGTCGTCCACGGTGTGGTCGATGTGGCTGCCGGTGCCGACTCCCCCCTTATCCGGGCGGGCCCAGTCAGCCTCGCTGCGCACCCAGACCGTCGTCATGCCCATGGCGTGGGCGGGGACGAGGTTGCGGGCGATGTCCTCGACCATGCAGGCGGTTTTCGGGTCGACTGTGTAATGGGCGACCAGGGTCTCGTAGGGGCGCGGGTCGGGTTTGGGCACGTAGTCGGCCTCGACGATGCCGAAGATGGCCTCGAAACGGCCGTCGATGCCCAGGCGCTTCGTCACGTTCTCGGCGTGCCGGACGGAGCCGTTGGTGTAGATGATCTTGCGCCCCGGCAGCCGGTCCAGCGCGCCGGCCAGCGTGGGGGAGGGGGCCACCGGCGTCACGTCGATGTCGTGGACATAGTCCAGGAACGGCACCGGGTCGACGTCGTGCTCGACCATCAGCCCACGCAAGGTCGTGCCGTGCTCGCGGAAGAACCGCTTCTGCATCACGCGCGCCTCGTCGTAGGAAATGCCGAAATGGTCGGCGATGAAGTCCCCGATGCGCCGGTCGACCTGGGCGAACAGGTTGCACGAGGCGGGATACAGGGTGTTGTCGAGGTCGAAGATCCAGACCCCGGTGTCGCGGAGGGAAGCGGTCATGGGGTGAGAATGGGGCGTGGCGCCCCGGCCCGCAAGCCGGATCGCCCCGGGGGGACCGTCGCCGGCCCGTGCGCATGGTCAGTGCGATTGAAGATTGGAGCGGGAAAAGGTAGCATTTTTCGGATATGCTGTATGGGACGCAGCCATAGGTTTCATCCGTGCCCGTCGAGTATACCGTGATCCTGCCATCGACCGCCGAATCCGCCGCCCTGCCGGCGCTTGTGGCCGCCTATCCGGGGCCGGCGATGCTGTTGGGCGCCGATCGCGCCGTGGCGGAGGCCAACGCCGCGGCGGAGGAGCTTCTTGCCGGCGATCCCCTGTGGATGGCCGACGTACTGTCCTGGCTGGCGGGGACCAGCGTGGCCCCGGGCCTACGGTCCGTCCCGGTCGAGGTGCCGCGCGGCCTGATGATCGTCGAATGGGCCGCGGTGCCGCTGGCCGACGGGTCCGTCCTGCTGATGGGACGGGATGCGACGCTGGAGCGGCAGCTGCGCCATACCCTCACCGAGTCGCGGGAGCGGTACAAGGATCTGGTGGAGGCTTCGAGCGATTTCGCCTGGGAAACCGGCGCGGACGGCCGATTCGTGTTCGTCACGCCCAAGGGGGCGCTGGGCTACGGCGCCGATGCGCTGATCGGTCGCAACCCCCGCGATCTGGCGATCGAGGAGTGGGGCGACCTGCCGCTGCCGTTCGACAGCCGCCGCCCGGTCGACCAGACGGAGCTGTGGCTGAAGCGCGCCGACGGCATGCCGGCCTGCGTCGTGGCCTCCGCCCTGCCGCTTTATGGCGCGGGGGGCGTGTGGACGGGCGCGCGGGGCGTCTGCCGCGACGTCACCGACCAGGTGCTGCGCGGGGCGGAGCTGGCGCGCGTGCGCAACCGCGAGAAGCTGCTGGCCCACATCGTCCACACGCTGCGCGACCAGATCGACGCCGCCAAGGCGTTGCACGTCGCGGCGGCGGAGACGGCGCGTGCCCTCGGCGCCGACGGCTGCCGCATCTACCGCGCGTCCGAGTCGGGCGCGCTCTTCCCGGCGGCCGACTTCGCCGCGGAAATCCCGGCGGCGTTCGAGCCGGAGAGCTTCCAGCCGATCCTGGACCAGGTCGCCGCGGTGGACGAGGTCGTGGTGACGGCGCTCGGCGGTGACCGTCTGCTGGTGGCGCGGACCGAGCACCGGCAGGCGGTGAACGGGGCCGTGGTGGTCTGGCGCGGTGACGACTCCGACCCCTGGGACGAGGACGACCGGCAGCTGATGTCCGGCGTCGCCGACCACATCGGCATCGCGCACGCCCATTTCGCCTACCAGGAGCGGCTGCGCCGCCTGTCGGAGCGCGACGGGCTGACCGGCCTGTTCAACCGCCGCACCTTCTTCGAGCGGCTGGAGGAGGCGCTGAGCCGGCCGGAAACCGGGGCGTCGGCGCTGCTCTACGTCGACCTCGACAATTTCAAGGCGGTCAACGACCTGCACGGGCACCAGCAGGGCGACGCCGTGCTGAAGGCGATCGGCACCCTGCTGACCACCGGCGTGCGGCCCGGCGACCTGCCCGGCCGGCTGGGCGGGGACGAGTTCGTGCTGTGGGTCGGCCGCACCGACGAGGCGGACGCCAAGGCCGTGGCCCAGCGCCTGCTGAACGGCATGGCCGCGCTTCGCCACCTGTCGGCCAGCCCCGAGAAGCCGCTGGGCCTGTCCATCGGCATCGCCGTGCACCGGCCGGGCCGGGAGACGGTGCAGGAATTGACCGATCGCGCGGACTCGGCGATGTACGACGCCAAGAAGCGCGGTAAGGGCCATTACGCCTTCGCACCAGATCCGGTTTCCGCACATTCCCTCAACCCGGCCTCTCCTCCGGAGGCGAGCCAGTGAACCGACGTGCCGACATGCTCAATCCAAAGCCACTCGACCCGTCCCTGCTCGACCCCAGCGATTACGAAGCCGCCAAGGCGATGGCGCGCAGCGCGGACCCGGCGGTGCGCCGGCACGTGGCCGCGTCGCCGCTGACCCGGCCGGAGCTTCTCTACTTCCTGGCCGCCGACGCGGCGGCGGAGGTGCGCCAGGCGATCGCCACCAACGCCGGCACGCCCCGGCAGGCCGACCTTATGCTCGCGAAGGACCGCGAGGTGGTGGTGCGCGGCGCCGTGGCGCAGAAGGTCGCCGGGCTGCTGCCCGACCTGAACGCCGACCAGGCCCTGCAGGTGGAGCGGCTGACGCTCGACTGCCTGGAGGCGCTGGCCCGCGACCAGGCGACGGAGGTGCGCGGCATCCTGGCGGAGGCGCTGAAGGAGCTGCCTGGCGCGCCGCACAGCGTCATCAACCGGCTGGCCCGCGACGTGGAGCTGTCGGTCTGCGCGCCGGTGCTCCAGCATTCGCCGATCCTCACCGACGAGGATCTGGCCGACATCATCATGGCGGGACCAGTGGCCGGCGCCCTGTCGGCCATCGCCGGCCGCAAGAGCGTCTCGGCCTCCGTCGCCGACGCCATCGCGCGGTCCGACGACGAGGCGGCGGTCACGGCGCTGCTCGCCAACCCCTCGGCCCAAATCCGCGAGGAGACGCTCGACCGCATCCTGGACCAGGCGCCGCAGCACGAGCCCTGGCACGCCCCGCTGGTCCGCCGGCCGAAGCTGCCCGCCCGCGCGGTGGCCCGGCTGGCCAGCTTCGTCGCCGACAACCTGCTGAAGGTGCTGCAGGAGCGCACCGACCTCGACCCGGCGGCGGCGCGCGCGCTGGCGGAGGCGGTGCGGGCGCGGCTGAACCGCGGCGGGGCTCCGGCCGCCGGCGCGGGCGCGGCGCAGCCGCGCGGCCTCGTCGATTTCGGCGAGGAGGAGTTGGGCCACAAGGGCGACAAGAACGGCGAGAAGCCGGCCGAACGCCCGGCCGACAAGGCGGCGCGGCTCGCCAAGGAAGGCAAGCTGACCGAAAAGCTGCTGGAAGGGGCGCTGGCGGAGGGCGACCGCGCCTTTGTCATGGCCGGCCTGGGGGAGTTGGGGCAGATCCCGCTGCCCATCGTCGACCGCATCATCGGCACCCACGCCTCGCGCGCGGTGACCGCGCTGGTGTGGCGCGCCGGCCTCTCCATGCGCTTCGCCCGGCAGGTCCAGCTGCGGCTTGCCCAGATTCCGCCAAAAACGGCGCTTATGGCTCGGGACGGCGTCCACTATCCGATGTCCGACGACGAGATGCGCTGGCAGCTCGCCTTCTTCGGGCTCGAAGACAAACAGTGACGCCGCGTCACCACACGGATCCGTCCATGCGCATCCCGGCCTTCGTCCTGTTCCTCGCGGCCGCCGTTCCCACCATCGCGGCCGTTTCTCCCGCCCCCGTCCTTGCCGCCCCGCCGCCCGCCTCGCCCGAGGAACGGGAGGTCGCGGCCGTCTTCGAAAGCGCCCGCACCGCGCTCGCCCAGAAGCGCGGGGCCGCGGTGGTGCCCATGCTGTCCCGCGCCTCGGTCGCCAAGCTGGAGGCGGTGCGCACCGCCGCCCGCAGCGGTGGCGACTCCGGCCTGACCAACCTGGAGCCGGCGGAGAAGTTCGCCGCGATGGGGCTGCGCCGCTACGTCAGCCCGTCCGACCTGCGCCGGATGTCGCTGAGCGAACTGGCCGACCACGGCATCCAGCACGGTTGGCTGGGCCCCAACGTGATCGGCAGCAGCGGCCTCGGCCCGGTCCGCGTGAAGGGCGACCGGGCGTCGGCGCTCCTGCTGGTGGACAACCGCCCGGCGCTGGTCCCCGCCGACTTCGTCCGCGAGGGCGGCGCCTGGAAGATCGACGTCACCAACGTCTTCACCTTCGGCAGCCAGATGCTGAAGGGCTTCGCCGCCATGTCCGGCAAAAGCGACGAGGCCTACATCGCCGACCTCCTGGAAAAGCTGCCGGCCAAGCCCGCGGTGATGCCGCGGTGACGCAGGTTCGGTGACGGCTGAGGACTGTCTTCACCACCAAGACACCAAGACACCAAGACACCAAGGCACCAAGAATCCACGATGTGACGCGTGCGAGGATTCTTGGTGCCTTGGTGGTGAAGACTCTCCATTGCCTCCATCCAAAGCCGGCCTACACGTTCCTCAGTACCCCGCCCGCGCATCCGTCCGGCGTTGCGCGGGTCCCAGCGATTGCGTTACAGTCCCGGCGCACGCACTATTCGTTGGTGCCAGACCATGACCGCTCCGGATGGACTTCCTTATGAGGCGTTGGATTCGCGATCCGATGCGCTTGTCCATTCTGAAGCGAACCTGTTTCCCGGCTCGGCAACCCGATCCGCCTCGCCGCCCGCCGTTTCGCCCGTCATCGCCTACGCCGTGTCCTGCCCGGCCGGCTTTGCCGTGGCGGTGCTGACCCTTGCCCGGGCGCGCGGGGTGGATGTGTCGGCGCTGGCCTCCGCCGCGCTCCTGCTGGCTCCGGAACGGATGCCCGATCCGGGCGTGCCGGAGGAGCCTGACGAACGCGCCGTGCTGGTCCTGCGGCTGGCTCCTGGCCTGGATGACGCAGCGGTCCGCCGGGGGCTGGCGGCGGCGCTGGCGCTGGCCGATCCCGGGCTGCGGCTGGTTCCTGCCGCCGACGTCGGGACTCTGGAAGCGGCGGTGGAAACGCTGACCTACCGCAACAAGGCGCTCGCCCACGCGCTGGAGCGCGTGTCCTTTCGGCCGCTCGACGGGCCGATGACGCAGGTGCGCGACGCCGCACAGCTGTTCGGCTTCGTCAACGAATGGTGCTTTGACGAGGACCGCGTGGTGAAGCGCTTCCGCGAACTGGCACCCGTCTACCACCCCGACACCGGCGTGGTTGCCTGCCGCGAACGCATGTCCCAGCTGATCGACGCCCGCAACCTGCTGATCCGCCACGTCCGCACCGCCTACCGTTCCGGCGCCTGGGCGGACCGGCGCTGACGGGGGCCGCGGTTAGGAGAGGCCCATTTCCTCGATGCCGATGGCGTCGGCCAAGTTGGCGCCGTCCAGCACCGTCCCGTCCAGCGTGGCGCCCGTCAGGTCGGTGCCGGTCAGGTCGGCCTCGCTGAGGTTGGCGCCGCGCAGGTCGGCGCCGGCCAGCGTCGCGCCGGCGAGGTTCGCCTTGCGCAGGTCGGCGTTCTTCAGGATCGCCATGCCCATGCGGGCGCGCTGGAGGTTGGCGCGCCAGACGTGGCCGCTCGTGGTCTGGATGTGCACGGGGCCGAGCTGCGCGTCGGTCAGGTTGGCGCCGGTCAGGGTCGCGCGCTCGAAATTCACGCCGCGCAGATCGGCCTTGGTGAAGTCGGCCTTGCGCAGGTCCGACAGCGAAAGGTCGGCGATCGCCAGCGACGCCCCCGCCAGCGAGGCGCCGCGCAGCGCGATGCATTGGAGGATGGCCGCCGATAGGTTGACCGGGCCGAGCTTGCGCCCCGACAGGTCGAGCGACGACAGGTCGGCGCGCTTGCCGTCCTTGCCGCCGCTGTCGATCCAGGCCGTGTGCAGCACCAGGATCTCCCGCAGGTCGTCGTCCGGGTTCTCCAGCGTCTTGGCCCGCACGGCTGCCGACAGGTTGGGGGAGCGCAGCTGGGCCGCGTCCAGGATCGCCCCGATCAGGTTGGTGTTGGTGAAGTTGGCGCGCCCGATGGCGCAGCCGGTCAACACCGCGCCCGACAGCTTGGCGCCGGACAGGTTCGCCTCCGTCAGGTCGGCGTCGGTCAGGTCGCAGCCGGTCAGGTTGGAGCCGGTCAGGTTCGCGCGCATGAACTTGGTGCCGCGCAGCACCGCGTCGGTCAGGTCGGTCTGCATCACGAAGGCGTTGGCGACCTTCGCGCGCGACAGGTCGGCGCCGCGGATCACCGCGGCCGTCAGCTCCGACGTCAGCACCGAGTCCTCGAAGGCGTGCTCCGTCAGCTCCCCGGACGGGGTGTAGTGCAGCAGCGTGCCGTCGCGCAGGTCCACCTCCACCAGCGTCGCTTCCGACAGGACCGCGCCGCGCAGGCAGGCGCCGCGCAGGTCGGCGCGGCGCAGGTCGGCCCTTTCCAAATTCGCCAGCCGCAGGTCGGCGGCGTAGAGGTTGGCGTTGACCAGGTTCGCCCCTGTCAGCCGCGCGCTGAACAACTTCGCCCCTGACAGGTCGGCGTCCGACAGGTCGATGTTCGACAGGTCCAGGTGTGACAGGTCGCGCATCTTCAGGTTGGCGCGCACGCCGCCCGCTTGGCTTTTGCGGAAAGCCAGGTGCCGGTGCAGGATCGCGTTCAGCTGGTTCTGCGTCAGCTTCGTGCGTGGCGTGTTCGATCCGTTGCCTGGCGCGGACGACATCCCGGGGACCCTGGTTCAGTGGAACGCCCCATTTTGATCACAACCAGCGAAAAAAGGGTTAACAACTGGTAAGAATTTCGTCAAATTCTGCCGTAATATGCCACAATTCCGGTTCATAGGCCTCGGCTCGGTCCTCCGGCTAGGCGCCGCCGCTTTTGCAGGCCGGCGCTGTTGACTCGCGGGTGTCCGATGCGTATGGTCCGCCGACCTGCCTCCGTCGAGCCGATCGACCGGGTACCGCCGGCCATGCGCCGGGGACCTCCGCCAGTCCGCGAGTATCGCGCACTGGCTCGTTTGCGCTTGGCGGAAGCGGACCGAAACTGAGGACCGCTGACCCATGTTCGAAGGCCTGACCGGACGCCTGGGCGACATCTTCGACAAGCTGCGCCGCCGCGGCGCGCTGAACGAGGAGGACGTCAACGCCGCGCTGCGCGAGGTTCGCATCGCGCTGCTTGAGGCCGACGTGGCTCTGCCCGTGGTCAAGCAGTTCGTCAGCCAGGTCAAGGAACGCGCCGTCGGGCAGGAGGTTCTGCGCTCCATCACCCCCGGCCAGCAGGTCATCAAGATCGTCCACGACAATCTTGTGGAGATGCTGGGCCAGGGCGAGGACATCAACCTCAACGCCGCCGCCCCCGTGCCGATCCTGATGGTCGGCCTGCAGGGCTCGGGCAAGACGACCAGCACCGCCAAGATCGCGCTGCGCCTGAAGAACCGGGACCGCAAGAAGGTCCTGATGGCCTCGCTCGACGTGCGCCGCCCCGCGGCGCAGGAGCAGCTGAAGGTTCTGGGCGAGCAGACCGGCGTCGCCACCCTGCCGATCATCCCCGGCCAGGACCCCGTGACCATCGCCAGGCGCGCCATCGAGACGGGCCGCCTGGAAGGCTACGATGTGGTCATGCTGGACACCGCCGGCCGCCTCGCCATCGACGAGGAGCTGATGGCGGAGGTCGCGGCGGTGCGCGACGCGACCAAGCCGGCGGAGACGCTGCTGGTTGCCGACGCCATGACCGGCCAGGACGCGGTGACGGTTGCCACCAACTTCAACGACAAGGTCGGCATCACCGGCATCATGCTGACCCGCGTGGACGGCGACGCCCGCGGCGGTGCGGCCCTGTCGATGCGCCAGATCACCGGCAAGCCGATCAAGCTGCTCGGCATGGGCGAGAAGATCGACGCGCTGGAGTCCTTCCACCCCGACCGCATCGCCGGCCGCATCCTCGGCATGGGCGACGTGGTGTCGCTGGTCGAGAAGGCCGTCGAGACGATCGACAAGGAAGAGGCCGAAAAGCTCGCCCGCAAGATGGAGAAGGGCCAGGGCTTCGACCTCGACGATATGGCCTCCCAGCTGAAGCAGCTGCGCAAGATGGGCGGCATGTCCGGCCTGATGGGCATGCTGCCGGGCATCGGCAAGATCAAGAACCAGTTGAAGGACGCCAACATCGACGACGGGATGATCAAGCGCCAGGAGGCGATCATCTCCTCGATGACGAAGAAAGAGCGCAAGAACCCCGACATCATCAAGGCGTCGCGCCGCAAGCGCATCGCCGCCGGCTCCGGCACCAGCGTGCAGGAGGTCAACAAGCTGCTGAAGCAGTTCGACACCATGCGCGGGATGATGAAGCAGGTTCAGAAGCTCGGGCAGAAGGGCCTGATGCGCCACGGGCTGCAAAGCCTTCTGCCAAAGAATTTCCGGGGGCCCCAGTAAGGCGGCCTTCGGTTCTTTCCCCGCGCGACGCGCGATCATCTCTAACGACCAACCAGGAAAGCGTTCAGTACCATGTCCCTGAAGATCCGTCTCGCCCGCGGTGGCGCCAAGAAGCGTCCGTTCTACTCGATCGTCGTCGCCGATTCGCGCAGCCCGCGCGACGGCCGCTTCATCGAGAAGATCGGCACCTACAACCCGATGCTGCCGCGTGAGCATGAGCAGCGCATTGTGCTGGACGCCGAGCGCGCCAAGCATTGGCTGTCGGTCGGCGGCCAGCCGACGGACCGCGTCGCCCTGTTCCTGGCGAACGCCGGCCTGATCGCCAAGCCGGAGGTCCGCGAGACCCCGAAGCAGTCCGCCCCGAAGGCGAAGGCGCAGGAGCGCCTGAAGGCCGAAGCCGCCGCCAAGGCCGCCGCCGAAGCCGAGGGCTGATAGGGGTCGGCTTTTCCCCCTCCCTCCCGCGCTCGCGCGTGGGTCCCTCCTTCCCCCGCTTCGCGGGAAAGGGGGCGGAGTTCCCTCCACCGCGCAAGCGGGGGAGGGTTAGGGAGGGGGCAACAAGCCCGCAAAACGCATCTTGCCCATGTCCACCAAAGTCTGTGTCGGCCAGTTCGCAGGGGCCCACGGCGTCCGCGGCCTCATGAAGGTGAAAAGCTTCACCGGGGATCCGGAAGCCGTGGCGTCCTACGGCCCGCTGTCCGACGAGCGGGGCGGGCGGTCGTTCCGCCTGACGCTCCAGGGCACCATGAAGGACCTGTTCCTGGCGCGCGTCGACGGCATCGCGACGCGCGAGCAGGCGCAGGACCTGACCGGTGTGCGGCTCTACGTGGACCGGTCCGCCCTGCCCGAAACGGAGGACGAGGACGAGTTCTACCACGCGGACCTGATCGGCCTGCGTGCGGAACTCGCCGACGGCACCGTCTACGGCCGGGTGAAGGCGCTGTTCGACTTCGGGGCCGGCGACGTGCTGGAGATCCGCACGGAACCGGGGCCGCTGGAACTGCTGCCCTTCACCAAGGCCTGCGTGCCGGTGATCGACGTGAAGGGAGGCCGCATCGTGGTCGACCTTCCCGCCGTCATCGAAGCGCGGGAGGAGGGCGCACGGGAGGGGGAAAAGGACGAAGCGGTCGCGCAAGACGGCGCGGATGACGCTGAAGACGGGGAGACCGGGCCGTGAATCACGGCGCCGCCGGTCCCCTTGCCTGGACTGTCAAGGTCCTGACGCTGTTCCCGGAGATGTTTCCGGGCTCGCTTGGCCATAGCCTCGCGGGAAAGGCGCTGGAAAATGGAGTCTGGGCGCTGGAATCAGTGGACATTCGCTCGTTCGCGCGCGATAAACACCGCTCCGTCGATGACACCCCCTTCGGCGGTGGGGCAGGCATGGTCATGCGGCCCGACGTGCTGGACGCGGCTTTGACCGCGACGGCGGGTCCTCCCGGGGCCCCTGGACGCGGGCGGGCGATCTACCTGTCGCCCCGCGGACGGGTGCTGTCCCAGGAACTGGTGAAGGAGCTGGCGGCCACCCCGGTGGTCACGCTGCTCTGCGGCCGGTACGAGGGGGTGGACGAGCGGGTGCTGGACGCGCACGGCCTTGAGGAGGTCAGCCTCGGGGACTTCGTGCTGTCCGGCGGCGAGCCTGCCGCCCTATGCCTGATCGACGCTGTGGTGCGCTTGCTCCCCGGCGTCATGGGCAACGTGGAGACGGCGGGCGAGGAAAGTTTCGAACGGGGGTTGCTCGAATACCCCCACTACACCCGGCCGGCGGTCTGGACCGACGGGCAGGGTGTGGAACGGTCGGTCCCGGACATCCTGTTGTCCGGCCACCACGAGAAGGTTCGCGCCTGGCGGCTCGCCGAGGCAGAACGGATCACGCAGGCCCGGCGCCCGGACCTGTGGGACCGTTACGCGGCGGGCAAGACGGCCGAGGGGCAAGTTGTTGGAAAACGGGGTCGCCGGCGCGGCCCGAAACCGGAGTGACGGTCCGCCGCGAGGCGCACCGATGGAAAGGGGTAGTGTCATGAACCTGTTGCAGCAGCTCGAGCAGGAGCAGATCGAGAAGGCCCTCGGCGGCAAGACCATTCCGGAGTTCTCGCCGGGCGATACCGTCCGCGTGAACGTGAAGGTGGTCGAAGGCACGCGCGAGCGCGTGCAGGCCTACGAGGGCGTCGTGATCGCCCGCAAGAACGCCGGCCTGAACTCGTCCTTCACCGTCCGCAAGATCAGCTACGGCGAAGGTGTGGAGCGCGTGTTCCCGCTCTACTCCCCGCGCCTCGACTCGATCGAGCTGGTCCGCAAGGGCGCCGTCCGCCGCGCCAAGCTGTACTATCTGCGCGACCGTCGCGGCAAGTCGGCCCGTATCGCCGAGCGCACGACCGGCCGTGGCATGAGCACGAAGGCCGCCGCGGAGTAATCCGCCCCCTTCCGTCGCCGAGCCTATCAGCGCCCGCCCGGAGTGATCCGGGCGGGCGTTCGGCGTTGGACATCCTTGTCATGCACGTGATCAGCGCTTCTTCGGTGCCGCCAGCAGTGCCACGCCGACGTAGCCCAGCACCCGTCCGCGCCGGCTCACCTCGACCCAGGCGCCGTGCACGCCCGTCACGGTGACCGTCTCGCCGTCCTCCAGCACGTCCTTGACCTTGGCGTCGCAGAAGGGGGCAACGCGCAGGTTGGCGTCGGCCCGGACGCGGGCGACGGCGCCGACGGCGAGGGCAGGGGCGCGCCGAGTCTCCGGCATGCTGTCGGGCAGGGCGCAGCCGCGATCCTCCTGCGAGGCCTTGGCGTAGCCTTTGAACGCTGCGGCTGGTGGCTTGGCCGGCGCTGTCTCGGCGACGCGCTCCGGCTTGCGCCCTGGCAGCGGAGCGCCTGGGGTCGGATCCGACCTTCCGGCCTCCGGTGTGGACGCAGCCGGAGCGACCGGAGCGATCGGGGAGCGGGCAGGCGCCGACAACGACTCCAACAGCGGCGCCAGCGGCGGCGCGATCATCGGCGTTGGAAGCAGGGCCTCGCGCGGCTGAGGTGCATCCTTTCCCAGCGCTGACCGGGGCGTTAGGGCCGGCAGCACTGCGGTCGGGGGTGGGCGCGGCGTGAACTGGTCGGCGGCGCCGGGATTCTGGGCTTGTACCGCTGTCGCAGCCAGGATCAGCCCGGCGAGCAGGGCCGGAACGGGCAGGATTATGGGGCGGAACCGCATCCGCGCCCTCAATCCACGGTGACGCGCGCGATCAGCGTCGGCAGCGTCTGGCAGCGGAACAGCCCGTCCATGGTCCGGTGCTCTGTGAGCCGCAGGGTCAGCGCGCAGCCGTAGCCGTTCACCGCCAGTTCCGCCTGGGCGAGCGCGCCGACGGCGGCGGATGGCTTGGCGATGCTGTAGCCGGGAGCGCCAAGGCGCCCGGCCAGTGCGCCGGTGACCGGGTTGAAGGACTCGACCTCCAGCGTCAGGGGGCCGAGGTTGTTGAGCACGGTTTCCGAGTTTCCGTCCTCCTTGGTCGCGTAGAGTTGGACGGGCAGCGCCTTGCGCCGGGCGAGCCAGTCCTTGAGCGCCAAGTTGGCCAGCACCGGGTCGCGGCTTTGCAGCGCCGCCTCCGCCGCCATCTGACGCAGCGCCGGGTCGTTGCCGCCAAGCGCGGCCTCATAGGCGGCGATCCGCGCCGGGCGGTCGGCCCCCAGAAGCTTGACCCGCAGGTCCGCCACCTGGGCGGTGCGCGCCTCCACCTGCTTCCGTGCCGCGTCCAGCCGCTCGGACTCGGCCTTGGCCGTGGCCGCCTGTTCGGCCAGCAACTCCTCTTCCCGCCGCCGCCGGGCCTGCTCTTCCGCGACGCGCTGGCGGGCATCGCGATCCAACTGCTCGCGCGCCGCCCTGGCGTTGTCCGACCCGCTGAGCACCGTCAGGCCTGGCAGTTCGTCGGCCGGCTTGCCCACGCCTTCCATCACCTCCGGGTTCTGCAGTTCGATCCGAGCGGTCCAGCCGGTGGCGCCGCGGGTCGCCACGGCGGTGGCGGTCAACGTCTTTTCCAGGTCAGGGGCGGTCGCCGGCCGGATGAAGGTGAAGGGCCCCTCGCGGGCGTCGATCAGATAGGTCGGCTTCGCCAGCTTGAGCTTGGCCCCGATTCGCGCCGCGACGCGCGAATCACCCTCCTTTCCGGCGGGTTTTCCCTCCGGCGCCGGCGCCGGCATGGGGGCCACCGTGACCTCCTCGACAATCCAGGGCGGCGGGACGAGGCGGGCGATTTCGGCACGGACCTGGTCGGCCGGGAACTCCGCGGCGGCCGCCGCGCTGGATGGAAGCCCGGCTGCCAGAGCCATCGCGAATCGCCAACCCGCTGGCTGCCGCACCATCTCTCGTTCTCCACCGAAAGCAACCACAAGGGGTTGTGTCCGTCACCCGCGGCACTGGTACCGCGAATGGACCGGGGAGGGAAGCGGGAACTGGTCCCCATTGGCCGCTCCTTCCGGCCGCGCCCGTCGGGCGTGCTCCATGCGGGGGAACCCGATGGGGAGCGTCACACGGCTTCGTTGCGGGACTGCGCGACCCCCGGTCGAATTAGGCTTTGTGCGCACACGCCCCTTGCAATATGTTCATACAAATGGATGTATGTTCGCCGCACAGGCGAGCGTTTTTCTGCAACGGCAGAGGGTCAATGGGTGCCATGACAGGCGGACACAGGAGCAAGGAAGGGCCGATCCTGGTCTGCCGCAACGTCAAGGTCAGCGGCCGTCGCACGAGCCTGCGCATGGAGCCCTACATCTGGGACTCCCTGAAGGAAATCTGCGAGCGCGAGGGGCTGACCCTCAACCAGATCTGCACGGAGGTGGACCGTCGCCGCGGCGATGCCAACCTGACCGCGTCGATCCGCGTGTTCATCGTCAGCTATTACCGCAACGCCATCGGTGGCCGCGGCTTCGCGGAGGACGACGGTCCGTCCCGCATCCTCCGCAAGGCGATGGACGACGCCATCCCTCCCTTCGACGAGGAATGACGCCCCCCGGCGAAGGCTGACGCGTTACCAGCGCAGGCTGGGAATGGCATAGGTCGGCGTGTGGCCGGCGATCTCTACCGCCGCGGCGAGCTTGGCCGGATTGACCGATTCGCCCCAGGCGCCGCCCAGCTCCTCCTGGTGGATGCCGAAGGTGACCAACGCCACGTCGATGCCCGCGGCGTTGGCGCCAGCGACGTCGGTGCGCAGGCTGTCGCCCACGGCCAGAATGCGCCGCTTGTCCGTAATCCCCATCAGCGACAGGCAGCGGTCGTAGACCGGGGCGTGCGGCTTGCCGTGCCAGCAGACGTCGCCGCCCATCTCCTCGTAACGCTGGGCCAGCGTGCCGGCGCACAGCACCATCTGCGGCCCGACCATCACGATCAGGTCCGGGTTCGCGCAGACCATGGGCAGACCGCGACGCCGGCAGGCCTCCATGTCCGGCTCGTACAAGGACAGCGGATCGCCGAATTCCACGATGCCGGTGTTCAGCACGAAGTCGGCATCTTCCGGCGTGGGCACGATGGTGTAGTCGAGGCCGAGATAGACGTCCATGTCCCGCTCCGGCCCGATGTGGAACAGGCGCCGGCCGAGCCGCGCGTGCCACGGGTCGTCGCGGTCGCGCAGCGCATCATAAGTCGCCTCGCCGGAGGTCATGACGTGGTGGTAGCGCTCGCGCCCGATCCCCATGCCCTCAAGCTTGCGGATCACGCCGTTGGTGCGGCGCGGCGCGTTGGACAGCAGGCAGATGGTCTTGCCCGCGGCGCGCAGCCGGTCCAGGCACTCCGGCGCGCCGGGGTAGGGCTGCTCCCCGTCGTGGATCACGCCCCACAGGTCGAGGATGACCCCGTCGTAGCGGTCGATGACGGAGGCGAGGCCGGGGATCTGCGCGATGTCGGTCATGATGTCCGGGTGGTGACGATGGAAAGGGAGGGCAGGGCTCAGCGCGCGGGGGACTGTGGCGTGGATCGCGGCGCGGATTCGGCCAGCAGCTCGGCATATACGGCCAACGTGTCGGCGCACATCCGCTGCTTGGTGTAGCGGTCGGCGACGAAGGTGCGGGCGCGCGCGCCGATGGCGGCGCTCTGCTCCGGCGTCAGGGACAGCGCCTCGTCCAGCGCCTTGGCCAGCGCGTCGGCGTCGGCCGGCGGCACGACCCAGGCGGTTTCGCCGGGGATCACGGTTTCCTGGTAGGCGCCGATGGACGTCACGATCACCGGCTTGCCCATGGCCTGCGCCTCGACGATCACGCGGCCGAAGGCCTCCGGCTCCTGCGAGGCGGAGACGACGACCGCGGACAGGTGGTAGGCGGCGGCCATGTCGTTGCAGTGGTCGGTCATCTTCACCAGCCCATCCAGCCCCGCGCGCTTCACGCGCTCTTCCAGCTCCTGCCGGTAGCCGGTGCGCCCCTGATCGGAGCCGACGAGCAGCGCGCAGACGTCCTTGCGGCCCAGCTTGGCCAGCGCGTCGATCAGCACGGTCTGGCCCTTCCAGCGGGTCAGGCGGCCTGGCAGCAGGATCACCGTCTTGTCATCCGGCAGCCGCCACTGCTTGGCCAGCTGGATTATGCGGGCGGAGCTGACCCGCTCCGGTGCGAAGGTCAGGCTGTCGATGCCGCGGTGGATGGTGCGGATGCGGCCGGGGTCGACGTCGTAGTTGTTCAGGATGTGCTGCCGGATGAAGCCGGAGATGGCGATGATCCGCTCCCCCCGCGCCATCACGGAATTGTACCAGCGCTTCAGCCGGCCCTTGAAATTGTAGGGCGCGTGGAAGGTGGTCATGTAGCGCGCCCCGGTGCGCTGGCAGGCCAGCCAAGCGCTCCAGGCCGGCGCGCGGGACCGCGCGTGGACGATGTCGACGCCCTGCTCCCGGATGATGGCTTCCAGCTTGCGGGCGTTGCGGCGGATGACCAGGGGGTTCTTTGAGGCGAGCGGCAGGGTGATGTGGCGGATGCCCGCCCGGTCCAGCTCAGCGACCATCGGGCCGCCCTGGGACGCGACCAGCGGCACAGCACCGGCCTGGGCCAGCGCCAGCGCGACGTCGATGCAGCCGCGCTCCGCCCCGCCGGTGACCAGCGTCGGCACCACTTGCAGCACGACGGGAGGGCGGCCGGCGCCAATCCGGTCGTCGAATGGCCCCCGGCTCTGGGTCCGGTTGCGCGCGTCGTCGCCGGTGTTAAGGTGGGAATCCAATTCCATATCCGTGCACTTCGTCTTCGTCCCGGCCGAAAGGTGGCAGATCATGACCGGAACCGCAGCCAGCAGCCCTGCCCTACCCGGCGTCCCGCCAGCCAGCCAGGCCGGCGGCGCGCACCATACCCTACAGCGCGGCGCGGCGACCATAGCCTATCATCACACGCCCGGCACCGATCCGGAGGGGCTGGCCCCCGGCGTCCTGTTCCTGGGCGGCTTCATGTCCGACATGACCGGAACCAAGGCGACCACGCTGGAGGCTTGGTGCGCGGCGGAGGGGCTGTCCTTCACCCGCTTCGACTACCAGGGCCACGGCGCCTCCAGCGGCCGTTTCGACGAGGGCACCATCGGCACCTGGGCCGACGATGCGCTGGCCGTGCTGGACCGCGTCACGGCGGGGCCGCAGATCCTAGTGGGGTCGTCCATGGGCGGCTGGATGATGCTGCTGACCGCACTCCGCCGGCCGGAGCGGGTCGCCGGCCTCGTCGGCATCGCGCCGGCCCCGGACTTCACCGAGGACCTGATGTGGGACCTCTTCGACGAGCCGACCCGCCGTGAAATCCTTGAGACCGGCCGTTGGCTGCGCCCGTCCGATTACGGGCCGGAACCGCAGCCGATCACCCGCGCCCTGATCGAAGACGGGCGAAACCACCTGCTGCTGCGCGCGCCCATAGCCTTCGACAAGCCGGTGCGCCTGCTGCACGGCGTCCGCGACCCGGACGTCCCCTGGCAGGTCAGCCTGACGCTGGCCGACGCGCTGACCACCGACGACGTCCGCGTCACGCTGATCAAGGACGGCGACCACCGCCTCTCGCGCCCGCAGGACATCGATCTGCTGTGCCGCACGGTCGGCGAACTGATGCGGGAGATTGGGGCTTGAGACGGCTTCTCGCGGCGGCGGAAAAAAAATCGCAAAAGCCGTGTTCTGGGGCTTGCGCACCGCCGTCGGGCTGGATATAAACGCGGCCTCTGCGGAGGGGTGGCCGAGTGGTCGAAGGCGCACGCCTGGAAAGTGTGTATACCCCAAAAGGGTATCGAGGGTTCGAATCCCTCTCCCTCCGCCAGTAATTCTTCACAGCCGCATTGGCGGCTGTTTGCCGCTTCTCCCTTTAAGCGGCAATTGGTGCTTATGCGTGGGTGTGCATCACGCATAAGCGAGGCGGTTTCGAACCGCCGATTTCCTGAAAACATGAACGACGCCATGGACCGGTGGGCGCCACCTTCCACGCAGAAGGTGACGATGCCCGTCGCATTTCTGTCGGAGCCGCGTTGTCTTGCGAGTGTGGTGCTGCGGGCGCGAGGAGCGGGGCGCTCTCAGGCACCGCTGCCGCCCCGGCGATGCCGGAGCGGGGAGGAGATGGTGTCCGCGGCGGGATTCGAACCCACGGCCCCAGGATTCATACCACTTCGGCTTTCGCCGCCGCCTTCCGGCGTTCGTGGTCTGGACTGTCCCTTCACCATAGGCCGAAGCCCGTAGGTGCCGCCCATCCAGTCTCTACACCTTCCCCCTTTCGGGGGCTTGGCTCGGGATCGGCAAGGCGCAAGCGCGCCGTAGCGTTCCCCGACTTTGAGCAGATCCGCTGCGCCGTTTCCGAGCGCAACGCCCAATTTAAAACCAGGAATCCTGTGCTCTATCCTGCTGAGCTACGCGGACGTAACCCTCTCTCCTTATAGACCGGACCGTGGTGGCCCGGCAACTCCGCCCTGCGAGGATCGCCCCGCAGCGCGGTTTTGCGGCGGTTCGGCCCGGTGAAAGCCTGGCCAAACCGTCTCGGCGCGGCTTATAGCACGCTTTTCGCGGAGGTTCAGCGGCAAATCGAGCCGCACGCGGGCGCAAACGGTCGGTTTTGCGGCCTGAAATGAGCGGTCTACAGCAGGTCGCGCAGCATCGCCACCAGCGGGACGTCGGCCGGCGGCATGGGGTAGGTGCCCATGCGGTTCGGGTAGACCCAGGCCAGCGTCTGGCCTTCCTGCGCGATCACGTCACCTTCCCAGACCCGGCAGACGTAGAGCGGCATCAGCAGGTGGAACGTCTCGTAGCTGTGCGAGGCGAAGGTAAAGGGGGCGAGGCAGCTGGCGGCGGTGTCGATGCCCAACTCCTCCTTCAACTCGCGCACCAGCGCGGCTTCCGGGGTCTCGCCCTCGTGCACCTTGCCGCCGGGGAACTCCCACAGGCCGGCCAGCGACTTGCCCGGCGGGCGTTGGGCAAGCAGCACCCGCCCGTCGGCGTCGACCAGCGCTACAGCAACCACCAGCAGCGTGGGCAGGGTGCCCGGGGCGGGCGTCGAGGTGGGGTCGTAGCAGGCCGGCATCGGTAGGCGCTCCTCAGCTGCGGTAGCTGCCGTTGATGTCGATGTAGCCGTGGGTCAGGTCGCAGGTCCACACCCGCGCCTTGCCGGCGCCCAGGCCGAGGTCGATGTGGACGTCGATCTCCTTGCCCTTCATGTGCGCAGCGACCGGCGCCTCGTCATAGCCCGGCACTTCCATGCCCTCGGCGCAGATCAGCGTGCCGCCGATGGTGATCTTGATCAGGTCGCGGTCGGCACGCTCGCCGGCGCGGCCGATGGCGGCGACGATGCGGCCCCAGTTGGCGTCCTCGCCGGCGACGGCGGTCTTCACCAGTGGCGAGTTCGCCACCGTCAGGGCGATGCGCTTGGCCGCCGCGTCATTGTCGGCGCCAACCAGGGTGATGGAGACGAACTTGGTCGCCCCCTCGCCGTCGCGCACGATCTGGAGGGCGAGGTCGAGCATCACCTCCTCCAGCGCCTTGCGGAAGTCGGCCAACTCCGGCGCGTTCGCGTCGGCGACCGGGGCGTTGCCGGCCTTGCCCGTGGCGAACAGCAGCAGCGTGTCGCTGGTGGAGGTGTCGCCGTCCACGGTGATGGCGTTGAAGCTGCGCTCCGTGAACTCCGACAGCATGGACTGCAGCGCCGGGGCGGCGATGGCTGCGTCGGTGAAGATGAAGCCCAGCATGGTCGCCATGTCCGGCGCGATCATGCCCGAGCCCTTGGCGAAGCCGCTGATGGTCACCGTCTTGCCGCCGACCGTCACCGTCCGGGTCGAGCCCTTGGCGAAGGTGTCCGTGGTCATGATGGCGCGGGCGCCGGCCTCCAGCGCCGCCGAGTCGGCCTTCAGCCCGGCGACCATGCCGGACAGGACCTTGGCGATGGCGTCGGCGGCCAGCGGGATGCCGATCACACCGGTGGAGGCAATGTAGACCTCGTCGGTGCCGCAGCCCGCGATCGCCGCCGCGGCCTGGACGGTCGCCTGGACGGTCGCGTCACCGGCCTTGCCGGTGAAGGCATTGGCGTTGCCGGCGTTGACCACGACGGCGCGCGCCGAGCCGCGGGGCAGGCTGTCGCGGCACCAGATCACCGGGGCGGAGCAGGTCAGGGACTTGGTCAGCACGCCGGCGACCGTCGTGCCCTCGTCCAGCACGGCCAGCATCAGGTCGTCGCGGCCCTTGTAGCGGATGCCGCTGTTCGCGGTGGCGATGCGCACGCCCGCCACGGGGGGGAGCGTCGGGAAACCGGCGGGTGCCAGGGGGGAGACGGTCGTGGCCATAGGGGCGGGCTCGTGGTGTTGGCGGGTGGTGGGGTGCTGTGGTCGAGGAGGCATTGCCCCCACCCTAACCCTCCCCTGCGAAGCGAGGGAGGGAAGGGGCCCACGAAGTGGGAAGGGTGGGGGCTGCCTTGCCTTTACTTCTTCTTCGGCTCTTCGGCCTTGGGGGCGTCGGCCTTCGGCTCTTCCTTCGGCATCGGCGAGCCGTCGAGCTGGTAGGTCTCGACCTTCGCGTCCTTGCGCAGATCGTCGACGACCGTGGTGACGATCTCCTTGCTCAGCTGCTGCTCCAGCTGCGGCTTCACCTCGTCGAGCGTCGGCTGCGGCTGGGTGCGCTTGTCCTCGACCTTGATGACGTGCCAGCCGAACTGGGTCTTCACCGGCTCCTTGCTGATCTCGCCCTTCTTCATGGCGAAGGCGGCGTCGGCGAAGGGCTCGACCATCGTTTCCTTCGTGAAGTAGCCGAGGTCGCCGCCCTGCTGGGCCGCCACCGGGTCCTTCGACTTCTCCTTGGCGATCTTGGCGAAGTCGCCGCCCTTGTTCAGCTCGGCGATGATGGCCTTGGCCTCATCCTCCTTCTCGACCAGGATGTGGCTGGCCTTCACCTCTTCCTGGGCCGGGTTCTGCTTCAGGTAGTCCTTGTAGGCCTCCTCAAGCTTCGCCGGGGTGATGCGGGCCTGCACTTCCTTCTGGATGTAGGCGCGCTGCACCGCGCGCTCCTCGGCGCGCTTGATCTCGTCCTTGACCTCCGGAGATCCTGCGAGGTTGGCCTTGTAGCCGGCCGACGCGACCAGCTTGGAGTTCACGAGCTGCTCGACCACGGCCGGGAAGATCATCTCCAGCGGCATCTGCTGCACCTGCGGCGGCAGCTGGCTGACCATGCGCTGCACGTCGGAGCGGTGGATCTCCTCGCCGTTGACGCGCGCGACGACCGGATCGGCCGGCGTCGACTGGGCGGGAGCCGGGGTGCTCGCGGCCGGGGCGGGGTTCTGGGCGTTGGCCGCAACCGGGGCGGCCAGGGCCAGGCCGCAGGCGGCCATGGACAGAAGGGCGGCGCGGAACACTCGATTCACCATGGGGTCTTCTTCCTTCCGGCGGCGAAGCCTTGTTGGGGTGCCCGATTTCAGGCGATTTTCGTCTCAGGCGTCCGTCTCGCGCCCGAATCCGCGGGGGATTAAGCATGGGTTCGGCGCGCGGGGCAAGCGGTCCTGATGCCCTATGTCGTCCCCGGGATGGGCAAGAACGGGGCGGAACGGTGGAAGAACCGTGGCAGGACACCCGCCATCCTGCCGCCGTTGCGCCGGGAGCGGTTCCGGCGGCCGTTCAAAGGGGCGGGTCTCGTTGACAGAAACCCGCCACAGGCCTATGTGAGACCGGTTGAAAAGCCGGCTTCACGACGTTCCACCCTTCGAGGTTTTCATGTTCGGTGCTCTCGCCCGCAAGATTTTCGGCACCGCCAACACGCGCACGGTCAAGGCGTTGCAAAAGACCGTCCAGCAGATCAACGCGCTGGAGCCCGAGGTCCAGAAGCTCTCCGACGACGAACTGCGCGCCCGCACCGACTGGCTGCGCGGCCGCTTGGCGAAGGGCGAGACGCTCGACGACATCCTGCCCGACGCCTTCGCCACCGTGCGCGAGGCCGGCAAGCGCGTTTTGGGCCAG
The DNA here is from genome assembly GCF_025961225.1 of Azospirillum canadense. GTDB lineage: Bacteria > Pseudomonadota > Alphaproteobacteria > Azospirillales > Azospirillaceae > Azospirillum > Azospirillum canadense. Next base: position 494,819 of record NZ_JAOQNG010000001.1, read on the forward strand.
CGGCACTTCGACGTGCAGCTGATGGGCGGCATGGTGCTGCACCAGGGCAAGATCGCCGAGATGCGCACGGGCGAAGGCAAGACGCTGGTGGCGACGTTGGCCGTCTACCTGAACGCGCTGGAAGGCAAGGGCGTCCACGTCGTGACCGTGAACGACTACCTGGCCTCGCGCGACAGCGGCTGGATGGGCCGCATCTACCGCTTCCTGGGCCTGTCCACCGGCTGCATCGTCCATGGGCTGGACGACGAGGAGCGCCGCGCCGCCTACGCCGCCGACATCACCTACGGCACGAACAACGAGTTCGGCTTCGACTACCTGCGCGACAACATGAAGTTCCGGCGCGAAGACATGGTCCAGCGCGCCTTCAACTTCGCCATCGTGGACGAGGTCGACTCGATCCTCGTCGACGAGGCGCGCACGCCGCTCATCATCTCCGGCCCGTCGACCGACGCGGCGGACATGTACGTCCAGGTCGACCGCCTGATCCCGATGCTGACGCGGGAGGACTATGAGCTGGACGAGAAGAACCGCACGGTCAGCCTGTCCGAGGCCGGGCAGGAGCACATCGAGCAACTGTTGGCCCAGGCCGGGCTGCTGAAGTCGGGCGGGCTGTACGACATCCAGAACGTGGCGCTGGTCCACCATGCCCAGCAGGCCCTGCGCGCTCACACGCTGTTCCAGCGCGACAAGGACTACATCGTCAAGGACGACAAGGTCGTCATCATCGACGAGTTCACCGGCCGCATGATGGAAGGCCGCCGCTATTCGGAAGGTCTGCACCAGGCGCTGGAGGCGAAGGAGAAGGTGTCGATCCAGCGCGAGAACCAGACGCTGGCCTCCATCACCTTCCAGAACTACTTCCGCCTCTACCCGAAGCTGGCCGGCATGACCGGCACGGCGATGACCGAGGCGGCGGAGTTCGCGGAGATCTACGGCCTTGAGGTCGTGGACATGCCGACGAACCTGCCAGTCCAGCGCAAGGACCAGGACGACGAGGTCTATCGAAAGGCGTCGGAGAAGTACAACGCCATCATCGACCTGATCGAGGACGCGCGGAAGCGCCAGCAGCCGGTCCTGGTCGGCACGACCTCCATCGAAAAGTCGGAACTGATCTCCGACCTGCTGAAGAAGCGCGGCATCCCCCACAACGTGCTGAACGCCCGCCACCACGAGCAGGAAGCCTACATCGTCGCCCAGGCCGGCCGGCCGGGCGCGGTGACGGTCGCCACCAACATGGCCGGCCGCGGCACCGACATCCAGCTCGGCGGCAACGTCGAGATGCGCGTGAAGATGGAGCTGGCCGACGTTCCGGAAGGTCCGGAGCGCGAGGCCAAGACCAAGCAGATCGAGGCCGAGGTGGCCGAGGCGCGCGATCTGGTGAAGCAGGCCGGCGGTCTCTACGTCGTCGGCACGGAGCGGCACGAGAGCCGCCGCATCGACAACCAGCTGCGCGGCCGCTCCGGCCGCCAGGGCGATCCGGGTGCCTCGAAATTCTTCCTGTCGCTGGAAGACGACCTGATGCGCATCTTCGGGTCGGAGCGCATGGACGGCATGCTCCAGCGCCTCGGCCTGAAGGACGGCGAGGCGATCATCCACCCCTGGATCAACAAGGCGCTGGAAAAGGCCCAGACCAAGGTCGAGGCCCACCACTTCGACGTCCGCAAGAACCTGCTCAAGTTCGACAACGTCATGAACGACCAGCGCAAGGTCGTCTATGAGCAGCGCCGCGAGATCATGGACACGGAGGACATCTCCGAGACCATCACGGAGATGCGCCACCAGATCATTTCCAACATGGTCAACCGGGCGATCCCGCCGAACTCCTACTCCGAGGCCTGGGACATCGCCGGCCTGCACGAGGAGGTGAACCGCCTGCTCGGCATGGACCTGCCCGTCCAGGATTGGGCCAAGGAAGAGGGCATCGCCGAGCCGGAGATCGAGGAGCGCGTGCGCGAGGCCGCCGACCGCAAGTACGCGGAGAAGGCCGACAGCTACGGCGCCGAGACCATGCGGCATGTGGAAAAGAGCCTGCTGCTTCAGATCCTGGACCAGGAGTGGAAGGATCACCTGCTTCAGCTCGACCACCTGCGCCAGGGCATTTCGCTTCGCGCCTACGCGCAGAAGGATCCGCTGAACGAATATAAGCGCGAAGCCTTCGAACTGTTCGAGACCATGCTGGGCGCGCTGCGCGAGCAGATCACCGCCGTGCTGATGCACGTCGAGGTGCGCATGGCCCCGCCGACGGAGGAACTGTTCGCCCGCTCCCTGCCGGAAATGCACGAGGGCCGCGACGACCCGGCGCTCGCCCTGGCGGAGGCTGGGTCCGGCTTCCCGCCGGACGACGCGCCGCTGCCCGCCGGCATGGTCCGCCGCGCCGCGGCTGGCGGTGCCGTCGCGGGCGCGGTGGAGGAGTGGGCCAACACCCCGCGCAACGCCCCGTGCCCCTGCGGCTCCGGCCAGAAGTACAAGCACTGCCACGGCAAGGTGGGGTAAGGCGGTCCCGGAAGACCTTGCGCTCGGCCCCCCTCCCGACCTCCCCCCGTCTTCGACGGGGGAAGGAGTCAATTCCCTCCCCCGCTCTCGGCGGACCCGGAGGGTCCGCCTGCCGCGTCAGCGCAAGCTTCGCTTGCGCGAGAGCGAAGTGGGGGAGGGTTAGGGTGGGGGCTCAGCGCCTGCACCTCCCGACGACACCCAACCCTCACGCACATCAGCCCTGCCTTCGCGTGTGCTGTCGCCCGCGCAGAATTCTCTTGGATTGTGCGGCGCAACGCCCTATGTAGGGCATCCTGATCGCTGGAGGCTCGCGCGTCTCTTGAGCGAGACGCGCTTTGATATAGCGGGACGGCCCCTTCGGGACCCGGCCGCCCGCAGCTTCGGACAGACGCCTCTCCCTCTTCCGACCTCCTCCCGGCGAAAACGCCGGCGTTCCACCGCTCACCATTTCGGTGCAGCGGCCGTGCGCCGTCTTGGTCCTGAGGAAAGGTTCCGCTTCTTGTCGTCGAACGAAATGACCGCCGTCGTCGAAACCCTGGTTGCCGACGAAACCCTGGCCGCTGCTCCGGCCACGGAAAACACCGATACCGAAACCACCGCTTCTGAAACCGTTGCTTCCGACAGCGCCTTTGCCGCGTTGGGCCTGCACCCGCTGGTCCTGAAGGCGCTGGAAGCGTACGAATACACAACCCCGACCCCGGTCCAGTCCGCGGCGATCCCGCACGCCCTGGAAGGCCGCGACATCCTCGCCACCGCCGAAACCGGCACCGGCAAGACCGCCGCCTTCATGCTGCCGGCGCTGACCCGCACGGCCGATCTGCCGCGCATGGGCGTCGCCGCCCCGCGCGTCCTGGTTCTGGCTCCGACGCGCGAGCTGGCCAAGCAGGTCACCGACGCCGCCCGCAAGTACGCGAAGTTCATGAAGCGCAACATCGTGGACGTGGTCGGCGGCATGCCGTACCGCGACCAGCTGCGCCTCCTGTCGCGCGCCGTGGACGTGATGGTCGCCACGCCGGGCCGCCTGCTCGACCACGTGTCGCGCAACCGCATCGACCTCAGCACCGTCGAGGTCCTGATCCTCGACGAGGCGGACCGCATGCTGGATATGGGCTTCCTCGACGACGTCGAGACCATCGCCAAGTGCTGCCCGGACAGCCGCCAGACGCTGCTGTTCACCGCCACGCTGGACCGCCGCATGGCCCAGCTGGCCGGCAAGCTGCTGCGCAACCCGGAGCGCGTCGCGGTGGAGAGCACCACCACCGCGGCGAACGTCGAGCAGCGCCTGCACCACGCCGACGACATGGACCACAAGCGCCGGCTGCTGATGCACTTCGCCGGCCAGGAAGAGGTCGGCAAGGCGATCATCTTCGCCGCGACCAAGCGCGACGCCGACACGCTGGCCGAGGAGCTGGCCGCTGCCGGCCATGCCGCCGCCGCCCTGCACGGCGACATGGACCAGTTCAAGCGCAACCGCACGCTCCAGCGCCTGCGCTCCGGCCAGGTCCGTTTGCTGGTCGCGACCGACGTGGCGGCGCGCGGCATCGACGTGCGCGACATCACGCACGTCATCAACTTCGACCTGCCGCGTTCGGCGGAGGACTACGTCCACCGCATCGGCCGTACGGGCCGTGCGGGCGCCTCGGGCGTGGCGATCTCCTTCGCCGCCCGTCCCGACCGCGACGCGCTGTTCCGCATCGAGCGCTACACCGGCACCCGCCTCGAAATCCACACCGTGCCGGGCCTGGAGCCGCAGCGTCCGATCAACGCCGGTGGCGGCGGTCGTCCGGCCGGCCGCTCGGGCCGTCCGGGCGGCGGCAACGGCGGCGGCTACAACAAGAAGCCGTGGACCCGCAACGCCAACGGTGGCGAGGGCAAGGCGGGCGGCGGTCATCCGGGTGGCTACCAGGGCCGTCCGGCCCAGGGCCGACCCGCCAACCGGAACGACCATGTCCGCAACGAGCATGGTCATTCCGAGCGCGGCCGTCCGGACCACGGCCACGCCCGCCGCGACTCGCACGGCGGCAAGCCGGTGGCGCGCGCGACGAAGTGGTAAGTTCAGGTTGTTGTGAATGAGAAAGGCGCGGTCCCTCGGGGCCGCGCCTTTTTTCATTTCAGCGGATGTCCCGGTCGGTTGGGATGTCGATTGGGAACCACAGAGACACAGAGAATTATTGAGAACGCCTAGTCTCCTTGCTGGCTTCCTGGATTATCGGAGCCTTCCCGCGAAATCCTCTGTGCCCTCTGTGTCTCTGTGGTGAATCCCCTTCCGCAGCAGTCCGGCGCTCACACCCCCGCGACACCCCACAACAACAGCGCCACCAGCAGCACGAGGATCAGCGCCGCGACGGCGGTCAGGGCCAACGCGCGACCGATGTCGGCGGGTGTGGCGCGGGCGCGGCCGTCGCCGATCCAGGGTTCGGTGATCACCACACCGCCGTCCCGGTGCGGCCCGCCCAGCGCGAGGCCCAGGGCTCCAGCCATCGCCGCGGTCGGCCAGCCCATGTTGAAGGACGCGCTCTTGCGCCCGTCGCGGACCATGCCCCGGACGGCGCCGCCCAGCCTGGCCCCCACGAAGGGCGCGGCGAGCGCCAGCAACAGCGCTGCCAGCCGCGCCGGGATGGCGTTCAGCGCGTCGTCGAGTCGGGCGGCGGTCAGGCCGAAGCGTTCGTGCCGCACGCCGGGATTGCCGAGCGCCGAGTCGGCGCCGTCCACCGCCGCCCAGACCAGCAGCCCCGGCGCGCCCAGCAGGGCATAGCCGAAGACGGGCGCCACCAGCTTGCGGGCGAAGGCCTTGGCCGCGCCCTCCACGGCGGCGCGGGCGACGCCGTGCTCGTCCAGGCTGAAGGCGTGCCGGCGGGTGAGGGGAAGGATCGCCTCCTGCGCGGCGGCGGCACCGCCCGTCTCCAGCGCCCGGCGCACCGCGCGCACCCGCATCCAGGAGGCCCGGCCGCGCAGCGTGGCGACGATCACCAGCAATTCCAGCACCCAGCCGCGCCCCACGGCGCCGATCCGGTCAACCAGCAGGCCGACGGCGAGCGCCATGCCCAACAGTGCCAGGACGACCAGCGCGCCGCGCAGCAGCCGCGCGGTCTTGCCGCGCTCCACGCGGTTCAGCCGCCGGTCGGCCCAGGCGCAGAAGCGCCGCGACAGGGCGGACGGGTCGGGCAGGACGTGGGCGATCCAGTCGCCAGCGGCGGCGTCGATCACCAGCGCCAGCAGCAACAAAAACAGCGGCCCCGGTCCGTTCAGGGGATGGGCGCCGAAGGCGGTGGTGACCATGGCGACGCCCGTTTCCCCTCGGTCAGCGCGCGCCGGCTTGGCGCAGCATGTTCAGGACACGGGCGTTGCGGCCGTCCTGCGCCCAGCTCAGCGTCGTGCGGCCGGTGAAGTCGGTGCGGTCGGCCTTGGCCCCGGCCTTCAGCAGGCGGTCCACCAGATCGGGACGCCCGCTGCGCGCCGCCATCATCAGCGGGGTCAGGCCATCGCGGTTGTCCTGGTCGACCTTGGCGCCCTTCTTCAGAAGCTGGTCGACCGTGGCGACATCGTCGGCGTCCACCGCGTAGTGCAGCGGGGCGTTGCCCTGCTTGTCGGCGCGGTTCGGGTTGGCGCCGCCGTCCAGCAGCATCTTGACCATCTCGGCGTTGCTGTTGCCGATGGCGATCTGCAGTGCCGTCTTGCCGGAGATGTCCGTCTGGTTCGGGTTGTCGCCCTTCAGCAGCAGCATGCGCAGCGCGCTGACGTCGTTGGTGGACACGGCCTTCACCAGGCCCGGGCCTTCCAGGATGTTGACCTGCGCCTGCGCGGGGGCCAGCGCGGGCGCGCTCAGGCCCAGGGCCAGCACAGACAGCAACAACAGCCGTTTCATGGCGCTTCCTCTCGCGGAGATGTCGGTCCTTCGGTCGGATACTATCCAGTTCGCCCCACCCTTGACCAGCGACGCGGTGCGCCCAAAGGTCGCCGCCCCTTGCATCGCTGGCCTGTCCGCGTGACAACGCCGAGGCAACAAAGCGGTGAAAGAGGGAGGCCCGCCTTATGCTTCGCAACCCGCTCGCCCGCCACATCGCGCTGTTCCTGGCGGTGAAGGTAGCGCTGATCGCGCTCGGCCTCTGGTGGTTCTTCGGCAGCGGCCTGCCGGAGCCGCGCGGCGCCGTTCCGGCCGCGTCGCCGGCTGGGTCAAGCCCCTGACGGTTGCGGAACTTCCGTCCTCCGCACCGGGTTACACCCGGCAACAGCGGAGGCGAGTCCATGTCCTATGAAAGCGATGTGACACCCAACCGATCGACTACGACCGGGACGGTCCGCGAGGCCGTCGGCATCTTCTCCAGCCGCGACGCCTTGCAGAAGGCGATCGACGAGCTGTCGCTGGCCGGCTTCCAGAGGCACGAACTGAGCGTGTTGGCCAACGACCAGACCATCCGCGACCATCTCGGCCACGTGCCGGACCGGGTGGAGGACGTGGCGCACGACCCGAACGCGCCGCGCCAGTCCTACATCTCGCCGGAGGACACCGGCAGCGCCAAGGGCGTGGCGGTCGGCTTCCCGGCCTATGTGGGTGCCATCCTGGCGACGGGGGCTGTGCTGGCCACGGGCGGCACGGCGCTGGCCGCTGCCGCGGCTGCCGCGGCGGCGGGCGTGGGCGGCGGCGCGCTCGGTTCCGTCATGTCGCAATGGCTGACCGACAAGCGCAACGAACCGATGCTCCAGCACCTGGACAAGGGCGGCATCCTGCTCTGGGTGAACCTCGCTGATGCGGAGCGCGAGCGGCTCGCCAAGGAGATCATGGCCCGCCACGCCGCCCAGCCGGTGGAGGTGCACGAGGTGCGGCAGACGGGCTCGGCGGGGTAGGGCTCCGCCTGGAGGGGATTTCACCACCAAGACACCAAGGCACCAAGAGTCCACGCCGTGCCGAGCGGTAGGATTCTTGGTGCCTTGGTGTCTTGGTGGTGAAGACTTCCTTGACGCAGGTCATGGTCTTTCCAAGGGCGCGCCCCTATTCTCCGGCGGAGTTTTCCTTCGGAGGCCCGTCGTGGACGCCCATTCCGCCTTGTCGCTGCTCGAAACCGGCTTGAACCAATGCGCCGTGGTCGTCGACCGGGACGGCGGGCTGCTGGTGGCGCTGCTGACGGCGGGGCTGGTCGGCGGGGCCACCCATTGCACGGGCATGTGCGGCCCCTTCGTGCTGGCCCAGGTCACCGCGCGGCTGGAGCAGGTGCCGGTTTCCCGCATGAGCGAGTTCCACCGCCTCGCCGGGGCGGCGGTGCTGCCGTACCACCTCGGCCGCGGGACAACCTACGCGCTGATCGGCGCGGTGGCGGCGACGGTGGCCGGCCATGTCGGCGCGCTGCCCGGGCTGCGCTGGCTGTCGGTGGCTTTGCTGGCCTTCGCGGCGCTGTTCTTCCTGGGCTACGCGGTCAAGGGCCTGTCGGCCTGGATTCCAATGCTTGTGCCGAAGCTGGACGGGGCGGTCCAGCGCTGGTGGGGCGACCGGGTGTCGCGGCTGGCGCGGCCGTTGTTCGGCAACCCCACGGGCTGGCGCGGCTACGCGCTGGGGCTGGCGCTGGGCTTCATCCCCTGCGGACTGCTCTACGGCGCGGTGGCGGTCGCGGCGGCGAGCGGGAATGCGCTGACCGGGGCGCTGGGGATGGTCGCTTTCACGCTGGGCACAGTGCCGAGCCTGCTGGCGGTCGGCCTCGCCGGCCACCTCGCCGGCCGCGCGTGGCGGACGGCGGTGGCGCGGGCCGCCCCGGTGATCATGGTGGTGAACGCCGGGGTGCTCGGCTGGATGGCGTGGCGGTTGATCGCGGCCTGACGCTTGGATTTACCACGGAGACACGGAGACACGGAGACACGGAGACACGGAGGCACAGAGGGCGTGGTCTTTCTGTGCCTCCGTGTCTCCGTGGTTCATTCACCGCTTCAATGATGCCGCCGCTTCAGTGATGCGTCTGCCCTTTCAGCGCGTCGGCCAGCGGGATTTGGCCGCAGCCGGGCTTCAGGGGCTGCTGCTGGCTTTCGTGCGGGGACCAGCCGGCGAGGTACAGAATCTGGAAGGTGGCCTGGATGCGCCCGTCGGGTTCGGCGTACAGCTCGGCGTAGCGACGGGCGGCGTCGAACAGCAGGGCGCGGGTGGCGGGCACCTTGCGGCGGGCGAGCACGGCGTTGCTCTCCCCCATGCCGCGCAGGTCGCGCATCAGGCGGAAGGCATCCGCGTAGGTCACGGTGATGATGTCGCTGTCCACCACGGGCAGGGCGAAGCCGGCGCGCTGCATCAAGCCGCCGACGTCGCGGATCTCCGCAAAGGGCGACACGCGCGGGGACACGCCGCCGGACACCTCCATCTCCGCCTCGTAGAGGCAGCGGCGCAATTCCAGCAGCGTCTCGCCGCCAAGCATCGCGGCGCAGAAGAAGCCGTCGGGCTTCAGCGCCTGCCGGATCTGCACCAGCGCCCCCGGCAGGTCGTTGACCCAGTGGAGGCTGAGGTTGCTGACGGCCAGGTCGAAGGTTTCCGGCGCGAAGGGCAGAAATTCCTCGTCGGCGGCGACGGCCAGCGGCCCGGCCTGTCGCGCGAAGCCCGGCGACAGGTCGCAGGAGACCAGCCGCTCGATCCCCTTGCGCCCGCGCAGCATGCGGGCCATGACGCCGTCGTGGGCGCCCACGTCCAGCACGGTGGGAAAGGGGCGGACCACGTCCTCCAATCGGTCGGCGAGGCGGTCGGCCACCTCCTCGAACAGGAAGGCGTGCTCGGCGAAGGCGGGGACGGCGCGGTCGCGGCGGCGGCGGACGAGCGCGCGGTCGAAGACGGTCATGCTGTCGGGCGTGGTCATGCCCGCAATATAGCCCAGCCCGGGAGGGCTACAACCATCGGCGAAGGTGGAGGCCTTGTGATAAGCTCCCCGCGGATGTGATCGGAGCGCGTGGGAATGGGAATCGAGGAAGCCATCAGCGTCAGCTACGAGGCGCTGATCGTCATCATCAAGATCACCACGCCGGCGCTGGTCATCACCACCGTGTTGGGCCTGTTGCTGACCATCTTCCAGCAGGTGACGAGCATCAACGAATCGACGCTGCAGCAGGACCTGAAGATCTTCGCGACTTTGGTCATCCTGTTCGTGACCGGGCCGGCGATCTACATCGCGCTGCGCGACTACACGCTGGTGATCTTCGACCGCATCGCCGCCATCCATTAGGAGCCGTCCCGTGGTGGCCGCGTCCTTCCCCCGGTTCCTGGCCCGCGCCGCCACCACCGCCCTTACGATGGTCGTCGACGCGCTGCTGCCGCCGCGCTGCCTCGCCTGCGGCGGGCCGGTGGACCGGCAGGGTGGGCTCTGCGTCACCTGCTGGAGCGCGCTGACCTTCATCGCGCCACCCTTCTGCGCCCGCTGCGGCACGCCCTTCGACTTTGCCGTGCCGGGGGAGACGCTGTGCGGATCCTGCATGGCTGAACCGCCGCCCTTCGCCCGTGCCCGCGCCGTGCTGGCCTACGACGACGGCAGCCGGCCGCTGGTGCTGGGCTTCAAGCACGGCGACCGCATCCATGCCGCCGACGCCTATGGCACCTGGATGGCGCGGGTGGGGAAGGAGCTTCTGGCCGGGGCGGACCTGCTGATCCCGGTGCCGCTGCACCGCTGGCGGCTGTTCCGCCGACGCTACAACCAAGCGGCCTTGCTGGCCCGCGCCGCCGGGCGCAGCGCCGGGGTGCCGGTGGTGCCGGACCTGCTGGTGCGCCGCCGTGCCACGCCGACCCAGGGCGGGCTGGACCGCAAGGGGCGGAAGAAGAACGTCAAGGGCGCCTTCCGGCTGCGGCCCGGCCGGCGGGACCGGGTGAAGGGCAAGCGGATCGTGCTGGTGGACGACGTGCTGACCACCGGTGCGACGCTGGCGGAATGCACCCGCGTCCTGTTGCATGCCGGGGCTGCGCAGGTCGACGTCTTGACCTTGGCGCGTGTGGTGAAGACCTGAGTGTCGAGAGGTTGCCCCAGAGATTGCAACGGCTGGCATGGCCCAGCCGTTGATCCTATAACCGTTCCACCCAGCCGAGGAGCCCCGCATGGCCGACGTTGTCATCTACACTACCCCCTTCTGCCCCTATTGCGCGCGCGCCAAGCGGCTCCTGGACGGGAAGGGCGTGTCGTACGAGGAGATCGATCTCTACATGCAGCCGGGGCGCCGCGACGAGATGATCCAGCGGGCCGAGGGGCGCATGACCGTGCCGCAGATCTTCATCGACGGGAAACCGTACGGCGGGTCCGACGACATCCACGCGCTCGACCGCGCCGGGAAGCTCGACCCGCTGCTGGGCATCAATTGATGGAGCCCGCGATGAAGTCCTCGCTGAAGGCGGCCTGCGTGCAGGTGAACGCGGGCCCGGAGATCGGTCCCAACCTGCTGGCGGCGGGCGATCTTGTGCGCCGGGCGCGCGACGCGGGCGCGGACTTCATCGCCATGCCCGAGAACGTCAGCCTGATCGTCCAAGGCCGCGCCAAGGTGCTGGAGCGCGTGAAGCCGGAGGCTGAGCATCCCGCCGTTCCCTTCTTCGCCGATCTGGCGCGGGAGACAGGGGCGTGGCTGCTCGCCGGCTCGCTCGGCATCCTTTTGGAGGAAGGGCGGGTCGCCAACCGCAGCTACCTGTTCGACAGCGACGGCCGCATCGCCGCGACCTACGACAAGGTCCACATGTTCGACGTGGACCTGAAGGGCGGCGAGAGCTATCGCGAATCGGCCACCTTCCGGCCGGGCGACCGCGCGGTGGTCGTCAACTCGCCCTGGGGCGGAGTCGGGCTGACCATCTGCTACGACGTGCGTTTCGCCTACCTGTACCGGGCGTTGGCCCAGGCGGGTGCGCGCATTCTCACCGTCCCGGCCGCCTTCACCGTGCCGACGGGCCGCGCCCACTGGCACGTGCTGCTGCGCGCCCGCGCCATCGAGACGGGCTGCTTCGTCATCGCCCCGGCGCAGACGGGCACCCACGACCAGGGCCGCCAGACCTACGGCCATTCCCTGATCGTCTCCCCCTGGGGCGAGGTGCTGGGCGACGGCGGCGAGGAGGTGGGGATCACCGTCGCCGACCTCGACCTGGACCGCGTGGAGGAGGCCCGCCGCATGGTCCCGGCCCTGACCCACGACCGCGAGGTCGCGGTCGAGCGAATCGGCTTCTGAGGGGTTCTTACCCCGCCCGCCGGGCGGTGACGACCATGCGCCGGCTGTCCACGGTCCAGGGGGCAGCCTCGAAGTCGCCGGCCAGCGACTCGATCGTAAAGCCGGTCGTGTCCAGCATCAGTTCCAGCTCGTAGCGGAAGATCATCCGCCACGTGAAGTCGAACTCGGTCACCGCAATCCGGCCGTCGGGCAGCAACTCGTCGTACCAGCCGTAGAGGCGCTGGCACTGCCGCTCGTCCAGCCGCCCGACCAGCGCGTTCTTGACGAAGCGGTTGCCGGTGTGCGGATTGCGCCGCGGCATCGAGGGCGACGGCTTGGTCTCCGCGTCCATGGGCAGGGTCAGCGGGTTCATGACGTCCAACGCCAGCCGCCCACCCGGCGCCAGATGCGCCGCGACGGAGGCGAGCGCGCGCCGCTCCGTCGCAAGATCCGGGATCAGCATCAGCACGTTGAAGGGGATCGCGGCAAGGCGGAAGCCACGCTCCGGCAGGTCGAGCGTGGTCGCGTCCTGCTGCACGATGCGGACGCGCTTCTGCACCTCCGGCGGCTCCATCGCCAGCTTGGCGCGCAGCTGGTCGAGCATGGCGGCGGAGAGGTCGACCGCCCAGACCTCCACCCCGGCGCGGGCCAGCGGGATGGTCAACCGGCCGGTGCCGCAGCCGACCTCCAGCACCGGGCCGCCGGCGGCCACCGCCGCGTCGCGGTAGAAGGCCACGTCGCCCAGCATGCCGATGCGGGCCAGCACCGCCGCGTCCTCGGCCCGCGCCTCCCCGATCTCCAGCGACGGGTAGTCGCCGTCGTAGTAGAGGATGCTGCCGTCGGCTTCGGGTACGTCCTTGTTCATCGCTGCGCCCCCCTGCGGCAAACCCATGGGAGACCCCTTGGATTTCAGGGCCAAGACCCTATACCAGAGGCTCGGAGACGGCTAGTTTGACGGCCATGATCGTTCTTGGAATCGAAACGAGCTGCGACGAGACGGCGGCCGCCATCGTCAGCGACGCGCGGGAGATCCGCGCCGACGTGGTGCTGTCGCAGCTGGATGACCACACGCCCTACGGCGGCGTGGTGCCGGAAATCGCCGCGCGCGCCCATCTGGAGCATCTGGACGGGCTGATCCGCCGCGCCCTGGACGATTCTGGCCTGGGCCTGGACGGCATCGACGCGGTGGCGGCGACCGGCGGGCCGGGCCTGATCGGCGGCGTGATCGTCGGGGTGATGACCGCCAAGGCCATCGCCGCCGCGCGCAAGCTGCCCTTCGTTGCGGTGAACCATCTGGAAGGCCACGCCCTGACCGCGCGGCTGACCAACGACGTGCCCTTCCCCTACCTGCTGCTGCTGGTCTCCGGCGGGCACTGCCAGTTGCTGGTGGTGGAGGGGGTGGGCAAGTACAGCCGTCTCGGCACCACCATCGACGACGCGGTGGGGGAGGCCTTCGACAAGACCGCCAAGTTGCTCGGGCTCGGCTATCCCGGCGGACCGCTGGTGGAGAAGGCGGCGGCGCGCGCCACCGACTCTGGGCGCTTCGACCTGCCGCGCCCGATGGTCGGGCGGCCGGGCTGCGACTTTTCCTTCTCCGGCCTGAAGACCGCCGTCCGGCGCCATGTGGAAGAATTGGGAACGCCCCTCTCGCCGGAGGATCAGGCCGACCTCGCCGCCGCCTTCCAGCGGACCGTGGCGGAGGTGCTGGCCGACCGCTGCGCCCGCGCCATGCGCCGCTTCAAGGAACTGCACCCGCAGGGCGGCGCGTTGGTGGTGGCCGGCGGAGTCGCCTCCAACAAGACCCTGCGCGCCCGTCTGCAGACCCTGGCGGACAAGGAGGGCATGCCCTTTGTGGCGCCGCCGCTCCGACTGTGCACCGACAACGCGGCGATGATCGCCTGGGCCGGCATCGAGCGGCTGCGGCTGGGCCATACCGACCCGCTGAGCTTCGCCCCGCGCCCGCGCTGGCCGCTCGACCCCACCGCCAAGCCGGCGATCGGCAAGGCGGGCGTCGGCTCCGGCGTGAAGGCGTGAGGGATCCCATGATGGCCGATCCCATTCCGGGCCTCACCTTCCGCACGGCCGGGCGGCGCGATGTGCCCGACCTTGTCCAGCTGATCGCCGACGACGCGCTGGCCATCGGCGGCGACTCCGACCCGCGCGACCCGCTCTATGGGGAGGCCTTCGACCGCATGGCCGCGCAGCCTGGCAACCGGATGGTGCTGGCGGAGCTGGACGGTCGGCCGGTCGGCTGCTTCCAGCTCACCGTTGTGCACGGGTTGGGGCGCAGGGGCGCCGCGCGGGCGACCATCGAATCCGTCAAGGTGGCGAGCGACCTGCGCGGTCGGGGAATCGGCGGCGCCATGATGCGGCACGCCGTCGACCTCGCCCGCGCGGAGGGCTGCGCCCTGGTGCAGCTGACCACCCAGACCCGGCGGACGGACGCCCACCGTTTCTACAAGAGGCTGGGCTTCCAGGACTCGCACATCGGCATGAAGCTGGATTTGACCCGCGACGGGTGAGAGCGCCGCTTGCGGGGCAGGGCGCGGATTGCCTAAACAATCCTCCGGACAGCGGGACGCAAAACGGGGGCGGGGTGTCATCATGGCGGCAACTGGGTATCAGCGCATCGGCGTGATCGGCGGCGGCGCCTGGGGCACGGCGCTGGCTCTGGCGGCGCTCCGCGCCGGGCGGGAGGCGGTGCTGTGGGCGCGGGAGCCCGCGGTGGTGGAGGCCATCAACGGCGGCCACGAGAACCGCGACTACCTGCCGGGCGTGCCGCTGCCCGCAGACCTGCGGGCGACCGGCGATCTGTCGGCGGTCGGGGCCTGTGACGCCGTCCTGCTGGTCACCCCGGCGCAGCACCTGCGCGCCGGCTGCACCCAGCTGTCGTCCCATCTCCGCCCCGGCACGCCGGTGGTGATCTGCGCCAAGGGCATCGAACTGGACAGCCACGTCCTGATGAGCGAGGCGGCGGAAGCCGCCCTGCCGGCGGGAACGCCGCTCGCCGTGCTGTCCGGCCCGACCTTCGCGGCGGAGGTCGCGCGCGGCCTGCCGACCGCGGTGACACTGGCCTGCGCCGACCCGACCATCGGCTCCGCCCTGGTGGAGGCGCTGGGCAGCCGCACCTTCCGCCCCTACCTGTCCGACGACGTCATCGGCTCCCAGGTCGGCGGGGCGGTGAAGAACGTGCTCGCCATCGCCTGCGGCGTGGTGGAGGGGCGCCAGCTGGGCGACAACGCGCGGGCGGCGCTGATCACGCGCGGGCTGGCGGAGATCACGCGGCTCGCCCTGGCGCTCGGCGGTCGGGCGGAGACGCTGATGGGGCTGTCGGGGCTGGGCGACCTGACGCTGACCTGCTCCAGCCTGCAATCGCGCAACATGTCGCTGGGGGCGGCGCTGGGCGCCGGCCGGACGCTGGCCGAGGTGCTGGGCGAGCGCCGCTCCGTGGCGGAGGGCGTCTACACCGCCGCCGCGGTGGTGGGGCTTGCCGCGAAACGGGGCGTGGACATGCCGATCTGCGCGGCGGTGGACGCCATCCTGAACCGCGGCGCCGGCCTGGACGACACCATCGCCGGCCTGCTCGCGCGACCGTTCCGCGGCGAAGGGCACTGATCCGCGCTTCAGCCGTAAGGGGGCGCGTCACACCCGCGCGACGATGAACAGGCGCTTGAAGGGGAACAGGGTGTTTCCGTCGGGACGCTGCGGGTAGGCGGCCTCCAGTTTGGCGCGGTAGGCGGCGAGGAAGGCGTCCAGCTCCTCCCCCTGCAGCGTTTCCATGACCGGGACCAGCGTGGTGCCGCGGGTCCATTGCAGGACCGGAACGTCGCCGTTCAGCACCTGGAGGTACTCGGTCTCCCAGATGTCCACGCGCGCGGCGCGCGGGCTGAGCCAGTCGTAGTAGTCGCGGGGCGCGTGCACCGGCTTGGTGCGCAGCACCTCCTTCAGCTTTTCGGCCCAGGGGCCCTCTTCTGCCGTCTCGTAGAGCAGGCGGTGCGAGGGGGCCTCGAAGTTGCGGGGCATCTGCACGGCCAGCACGCCGCCGGGGGCGAGCGTCTGCAACAGCTCCGGGAACAGCCGCTGGTGGTCGTCCAGCCATTGCAGCGCGGCGTTGGAGATCAGCAGGTCCACCGGCCAGTGCGGGCGCCAGTCGCGCAGGTCGGCCTGTTGCCAGCGCACGCGCGACGCGGTGCCCTCCGCCCAGGTCAGCATGGCGGGGGAATTGTCCACCCCCAGCACGTCGGCGTCCGGCCAGCGTTCGGCCAGCAGGCGGGCGAGCTGCCCGCCGCCGCAGCCGAGGTCGACGACCGTCCTGGGCTCCATCGACGGCAGCGCCGCCACGAGGTCGTAGGCCGGGCGCCGGCGCCAGACGTCGAACAGCGCGTACTGATCCGGATCCCACGCCATGCCCAGCCTCCCCCGTGTTCAGCCGCTGTCGTCCGCTCTCAGCCCTCGGCGTGGCCGCGTTGGCGGGCGATCTGCGCGTCCATGCGGTCGTAGTGCTTGTTGACCATGAAGAAGATGGCCACCACGCAGCCGATGGCCAGGATCCAGCCACCGTAATAGAAGGCCTCGTCCGCGGCGCGCGACGCCGCCAGCAGACCAAGGAACGCAAGGAGGCCCAGAACGCCCCCGGTGATCCATGTGCCCGTGCCCTGCAAGTCCCGTCTCCCTCCGAATTCGGCCTTCTTGTGTCCGTCCGGCCGGTTGCGATGCGCCACGGATTTTGGGCGAGCGGCGGCCGGAAATCAATGCGGGATGGCAGGGCGCGCGGCCGGAATTCCCGCCACCGCTCCGCCCTGAAGCTCCAGTGCGAAGGTGGTGCCGGCGGCCGTGCTTTCCACCAGCCGCAACTCTCCGCCATGGGCGCGCAGCACCTCCCGCGCGATGGCGAGGCCGAGCCCGATGCCACCGGCCCGCGCCGAGCCGGCGAATGGCTGGAACAGGTTCTCCCGCGCACGCGGCGGCAGGCCCGGGCCGTTGTCGGCGACCAGCAGGACCAGCGTCCCGTCCCGCCGTTCCGCCGTCACCGCCACCCGGTCGGCCCCGGCCTGCACGGCGTTGCGGCCAAGGTTGACCAGCGCGCGGGCGAGCTGCACGGCGTCCACCCGGGCGGTCAGGCCCTCCGGCACGGCGTTCTCCCACAGCACTTCCGACCCGCGCTGGGCGGCGCGCACTTCCGCCGCCGCCTCGTCGACCAGGGCGGCGAGGTTGATGTCGGCTGCATGCAGCGGCAGCACGCCGTCGCGGCTGTAGGCCAGCGTCTGGCCACACAGCTCCACCGCGCGGTCGATGGCGCCCATCAGCCGGGGCGTCACCCGCCGCACCTCCGGGTCGGCGCTCTCCGACAGGCGTTCGGACAGCAGGGCGGCGGTCGACAGGATGCCGCGCAGGTCGTGGTTGATCTTGGTGACCGCGGTGCCGAGCGCCGCCAGCCGCTCCCGCTGGCGCAGCGCGGTGCGCACCGTCTCCTGCATGTCGGCCAGCTCGCGTTCGGCGACGCCGATCTCGTCGGTGCGGGGGCTCGGCTCGATGGGCGGGGTGCCGTCGGGGGCGCGGCGGAAGGCCACCATGCTGGCGGTCAGCCGCCGCATCGGCCGCACCAGCATCCCGTTCAGCGCCAGGAACACCAGCCCGGCGGTGAT
This sequence comes from Azospirillum canadense, assembly GCF_025961225.1. Classification (GTDB taxonomy): domain Bacteria; phylum Pseudomonadota; class Alphaproteobacteria; order Azospirillales; family Azospirillaceae; genus Azospirillum; species Azospirillum canadense. Next base: position 512,092 of record NZ_JAOQNG010000001.1, read on the forward strand.
CAGCGAGATGACCACCGACAGCCCCAGGATGCGGCCGGAGAAGTCGACCATCGCGACGATCATCGGCCGCTCGTCCATCACCATTTCGACCCGGAAGGCCGGGTCCTTGGGCGACAGGCCGATGACGCGGATGACCCGGTCGCGCGGCTGCGCCAGCGCCCCGAAGGCGTCGGCGATCAGCGACCAGGGCGTGGCGTCCCGCAGGTCGAACACGGCGTCCACCCGCGGCGGCATGGAGCGCGACAGCATGTAGACCCGGCTGTCCGGCTGCACCAGCTCCACCGCGTGGGCGCCCACATAGGCCAGCAGCCGGTTCTGCAAGCCCATGGCGACCATCATGCTGGGCGAGGCCTCCACCGACAGCGCGGCGAGGTGGGCGGCGGCCAGCCGCTCCTCCAGGAAGGTCTGGCGGAATCGCGCGATGGACGGGGTGTAGATCAGCACCTCCGCCAGCATGACGAACAGCACGGTCAGCACCAGCAGCTTGGCCGACAGGCTTCGCGTCACGGGGGGAAGGGGCATGGGGGCGGCGTCCGGTTCGGGAATGCCGCAAGATAAGCCAGGACGCGGCGGCTGCCCAGCGGGCCGAATTGGTCCTACCCGAACCACCCGAGGAACCGCACCAGCCCCCGGGTGCGCGGGCCGAACAGGGTGGGGGTGTAGAAGCTGCCGGCCGCGCGCTTGCCGGCTTCCGCCAGGGTGGGGTAGGGCAGGGTCAGGTTGGCGACGTCGCCCACGCCCATGCGCTTCGCGACGGCGAGGCACCACAGGGCGATCTGCTCCCCCGCGTGGGGACCGGCGATGCCGGCGCCCAGCAGCCGGCCGCGCTTCGTCACGACCAGCTTCACCAGCCCTTCGGTCTCGGCTTCCGTCCGGGCGCGGTCGTTGCCGGCGAAGGGGGCGGTCAGGGCCCGGACCCCGTCGCCGTGCCGCTCCCGCGCCGCCGCCTCGGTCAGGCCGACCTGGGCCAGCTCCGGCTCGGCGTAGGTGACCCAGGGCAGGGCGGCGTAGTCGACCTTGGCGGGCAGCCGGAACAGCGCGTTCCGAATGACGACCGAGGCGTGCTGGCCCGCCACGTGGGTGAAGGCCGGCCCGCCGGTGACGTCGCCGACGGCGAAGACGCGCCGGTTCGTGGTGCGCAGCCGGGCGTCCACCTCCACGCCTTTCGTGTTCGCCGCGATCCCCGCGGTGTCCAGCCCCAGATCCTCCACGTTCGGCGCGCGGCCCGTGGCGACGAGAAGGTCGGAGCCCTCGATCCGCCGACCGTCCTCCAGCACTGCGGCGATGCCGTTGCCGGCCCGCTCCACCCGCGCGACGGCCGCGCCCTCCAGGATCGCGACGCCCTCCGCGGCCAGCCGCCGGCGCAGCACCTCCACCAGCTCCGGGTCGTCCTTCGGCAGCAGGCGGGAGCGGACGAGCATCGTCACCCGCGCGCCGAGCCGCCGGTGCGCCTGGGCCATCTCCACCCCGATGGGACCGCCGCCGAGCACCAGCAGATGCTCTGGCGCGGTGGTCCGTTCGAACAGGGTCTCGTTGGTCAGGAAGGGCACGGCGTCGAGCCCCGGCAGGGGTGGCACGGCGGGGCGGGAGCCGGTCGCCAGCACGAAGCGCCGCGCCCGCACGGTGATCCCGCCGGCCTCCACGCGGTCCGGCCCGGTGAAGCGGGCGGTGGCGCGGATCACCCGGACGCCCAGCCCCTCGAACCGCTCCTGGCTGTCGTGCGGGGCGATGGAGTCGATGACGCCGCGGACGTGGCCGTGGACCTGGGCGACGTCGATGGAAGGCTCTTGACCATTCACGCCGAAACGGCCGGCCCGGCGCACCGTCTCGGCGGCCTTGGCGGCGGCCAGCAGCGACTTCGACGGCACGCAGCCGCTGTTCAGGCAGTCGCCGCCCATGGCGCCGCGCTCGATCAGCACGGTGTCGGCGCCCATCTGCGCCGCCCCGGCGGCGACCGACAGCCCGCCCGATCCGGCGCCGATCACGCACAGGTCGCAGCGGATCTCCATCACCGGCGCCACCGCTTGCCCAGCACCGGCAGCAGGGACAGCGCCCCCAGCCCGAGCAGCGGCAGCAGGACCTTCGGCGCGAAGACCAAGCCCAGATCGGGCCGCCCGCCGGCGTCCAGCACCGCGCCCAGCCCGTTGCCGACCGACGCGTAGACCAGCGCCCCCGGCACGATCCCGACCAGCGTGGCGAGCGCGTAGGTGCCCAGCGGCACGCCCAGCACCGCCGGCACGAGGTTCACCAGCCAGAAGGGGAACAGCGGCACCAGCCGCAGGAACAGCGTGTAGCTGAAGGCGTTGGCGCGGAACCCGCCCTCCAGCCGCTCCACCCAGGGGCCGGCCTTGGCGCGCAGCAGACCGCCCAACGCGGAGCGCGCAGCCAGGAACACAGCGATGGCGCCGAGCGTCGCGCCGGCCACGGCGTAGGCGGTTGCCGCCACCGTCCCGAACAGGAAGCCGCCGGCCAGCGTCAGCACGGTCGCCCCCGGCACGGAGAAGGCCACGGCCAGCGCGTAGACGCCCACATAGGCGGCGGCGGCCAGCGCCCCGTCCTCCGCGACGAAGCGGGCCAGCGTCTCCCGGTGGGCGGCCAGCGCGTCGAGCGTCAGGTGCCGGTGCAGCCCCAACGCCAGGGCGAGGCCCAGCCCGGCCAGCAACAGGGCGGGTGGCAGCCAGCGCCGCGCCGCCCCGCGCCTCTGGCGCGGTCCGTTTCCGCCGTTCGCGAAGCCGTCGTCCATAGCGGCCATGCCATCCGTCCTCCGCCGTTCCTCATGACCTAGCACCGGCGCCCGGCAACGGCCATTCACAGCTCGCCCCCCGGCGTTCACCGATCCGTGATCCCGACTCATGGACTTACGCGTATCTCTGGCGCGCGCCGCGCAAGGTTGGTAGTAGGTCGGGCATGAGCGACCTTGCCCGTCACATCGACTCCCTGTCCCGCGCCAGCGTGCTGTGCGTCGGCGACGTCATGCTCGACCGCTTCATCTACGGGGCGGTCGACCGCGTCTCCCCCGAAGCGCCGATCCCGGTCCTGCGGATCGAGCGCGAGACGGCCATGCTCGGCGGTGCCGGCAACGTGGCCGCCAACGCCGTGGCGCTGGGCGCGGCCTGCCGCTTCGTCTCGGTGGTGGGCGAGGACGCGGCGGGTCTGGAACTGGTCCGGCTGATCGCGCGGGAGACGGGCGACGGCGGCGGCCTGGTCGCGGAGCCCGGCCGCCAGACCACGGTGAAGACCCGCTTCATCGGCGGGCGCCAGCAGCTTCTGCGCGCCGACGCGGAGACCATCGCCGCCATCGACTCCGAGGAGGAGGTGATGGTCGCCGCCCGCACCGGCCTGTTGACGGTGGGCGCGGTGATCCTGTCCGACTACGGCAAGGGCGTGCTGACCGACGGACTGGTCGCCCGGCTGATCGCCGCCGCGCGGGAGGCCGGACTGCCGGTGGTGGTCGACCCCAAGGGCGACGACTTCGGCCGCTACCGCGGCGCCAGCGTCGTGACGCCGAACCGCAAGGAGCTGATGCAGGCCACCGGCCTGCCCGCCGACACGGACGGGGAGGTCGAGGCAGCCTGCCGGTCTCTGATCGACAGCTGCGGCATCGACGCCGTGGTCGCCACGCGCAGCGAGCGCGGCATGTCGGTGGTGACCCGCGACACGGCGACGCACCTGCCGGCCCGGGCGCGCGAGGTGTTCGACGTGTCGGGCGCCGGCGACACGGTGGTGGCGACGCTGACCGCGGCCCTGTCGGTGGGCGTCGATCTGGTGGAGGCGGCGCGTCTGGCCAACCTCGCCGCCGGCATCGTCGTGGGCAAGGTCGGCACCGCGGTGGTCCGCGCGCCGGAGTTGCTGTCCGCCCTGCACGAGCAGGAATGGCGCAGCGGCGAACAGAAGGTCGGCTCGCTCGCCCAGGTCGTGGAGTGGGCGGAGCGCTGCCGCGCCCGCGGCAAACGCGTGGGCTTCACCAACGGCTGCTTCGACCTGCTGCACCCCGGCCACATCTCCCTGCTGAACCAGGCCAAGGCGGCCTGCGACGTGCTGGTGGTGGGGCTGAACAGCGACGCGTCGGTCAAGCGCCTGAAGGGGGAGGCGCGGCCGATCCAGAACGAGGGCGCGCGGGCGACGGTGCTCGCCTCACTGGCCTGCGTGGACCAGGTGGTGGTGTTCGCGGAGGACACGCCGGAGGCCCTGATCCGGGCGCTGCGCCCCGACGTGCTGGTGAAGGGGGCCGACTACACCGTCGCCACGGTGGTCGGCGCCGATTTCGTGATGAGCTACGGCGGAAAGGTCGTGCTGGCCGACCTCGTGGAGGGCCAGAGCACGACCAACACCATCAAGCGCATGCAGCGCTGATACGGCTTCTCCCGCCCGGCGCCCCGTCTGGATATCCAGGGCCGTACATTCGGGGTAGCGGCGCGCCGGGCGGGGATCCGTCCTTACCGATCCTGGCCTTACATCTTCTTCTGCACGTTGTCCGACGAGCGCTCCATGGCGCGGCCGCCGGCCTGCACGTCCTCGCCCATGCCGGAGACGGTGTTGCAGGCAGCCAGGGTCGAGCCCAGGGCGCCGGCGAGCATGGCGAAAAGCACGAGCTTCTTCAGGTTACGCATGTCAATCTCCCGCTTGTGGTGACGATCAATCGCCGGAAAAACGCACGAACAGGGCCAAGTGTTTCCAAGCCGCCGCGGCGTGTCCGGACAGGGTCTCCACTCGAAAGGATGAGGGGGAGGGGCGCGCATGTTCGACGGGTTCACCGAACGCCGGATCGCCACCAGCGGTGCGGAGATCCACGCGCTGGTCGGCGGCCAAGGGCCTGCACTGCTTATGCTTCATGGGTTTCCGCAGTCCCACGCGATGTGGCATCGCGTGGCCCCGGCTCTGGCAAAGCGCTTCACGCTGGTGCTGCCCGACCTGCGGGGCTACGGCTTATCCGCCAAGCCGCCGGGCGATCCGGCGCATGAGGTCTACTCCAAACGCGCCAACGCCCTCGATCAGGTGGAGGTGATGGCCGCGCTAGGGTACGAGCGCTTCCTTCTGGCCGGCCACGACCGCGGCGCGCGGGTGGCGCACCGGCTCGTGCTCGACCACCCGGGCCGGGTGGAGCGCGTGGCCTTCCTGGACATCGCCCCGACGCTGGAGGTCTTCGCCCGCATCGACCAGCGCATGGCGACCGCCTATTACCACTGGTTCTTCCTGATCCAGCCCGGCGGCCTTCCGGAACACCTGATCGGGCTCGACCCCGAATTCTACCTGCGCCGGGTGCTCGGATCGATCGGCAGCTCGGCCGAGGTCTTCGGCGAGGAAGCCTTCGCCGCCTACCTGACCGCCTTCCGCGACCCCGCCACCGTCCACGCCATGTGCGAGGACTACCGCGCCGCCGCCAGCATCGACCAGGTTCACGACCGCGCGGACCGCGCCGCGGGCCGGGTGGTCACTTGCCCGTCCCTGGTCCTCTGGGGCCGCAACAGCGCGGTCGGCCGCCTCTACGACGACCCGCTCGGCATCTGGCGCCCCTACGCCCCCAACATCCAGGGCCAGGAGATGCCCGCCGGCCACTTCATTCCGGAGGAGGCGCCGGACGAGACGGCGCAGGCGCTGGTGGAGTTCTTCACGTAGGGGGCCGGTCTCCCAACCCCTCTCTCTGCGGAGCAGGGAGAGGGGATGATTACCCGGCGGGCCAGGGGCGTTCGCGGATGACCTTGTAGGGGTAGTCGGGCTCGCGGTAGCCGTTGGAGTCCTGGCGTTTGGGGAGCTTCACCGGGTCGCGGGGCAGCTTCTCGTGGGGAATGTGCTCCAGCAGGTGGCTGATGATGTTCAGGCGGGCGCGGCGCTTGTCGTCGGAATGCGCGACGTACCAGGGCGCCCAGGGGGTGTCGGTGGCGGCGAACATGTCGTCGCGGGCGCGGGAATAGTCGAACCAGCGGCTGTAGGACTTCAGATCCATCGGCGACAGCTTCCAGGTCTTCCGGCCGTCGTGGATGCGCGCCTCCAGCCGGCGGGTCTGCTCGTCCGGGCTGACCTCCAGCCAGTATTTCAGCAGGATGATCCCCGACTCGACCATCGCGCGCTCGACCGCCGGGACCATCTCCAGGAAGCGCTTGGCCTGCTCCTCGGTGCAGAAGCCCATGACCCGCTCGACCCCGGCGCGGTTGTACCAGCTGCGGTCGAAGATCACGACCTCGCCGGCCGCCGGGAAATGGGGGATGTAGCGCTGGATGTACATCTGCGACTTTTCGCGCTCCGTCGGGGTCGGCAGGGCGACGACGCGGAAGACGCGCGGGCTGACGCGCTCGGTGATCGCCTTGATGGTCCCGCCCTTGCCGGCGGTGTCGCGCCCTTCGAAGACGACGCAGACCTTCAAGCCCTTGCGCACCACCCATTCCTGCAGCGTCACAAGGTCGGCGTGGAGCTTGGCAAGCTCCGCGCTGTAATCCTTCCATGACAGTTTCGACGACTGCTTCGAGGACTGCTTCGTTGGTGGCGGGGCGAGGGCGAGATCCCCGTTGTGGTCCCCGTGCTTCTTCTTGTGCTTCTTTGCCATGACCATCCTCCCCGCTGGAGTCCTGATGATGGTAGCGCAGCGGATTCGGAAGCCGGGGGAGGGGAGAAGGCGGGGGTGCGTGGGCATTGGGGCGAGGCACCGTGGCCGCAATACCCACACTTCGGGATGGGCGACAAGTCCCCCCGCCCTGCGCATCCCACAACCCGGCATCCCCCCTTCGGACGAACTGCCCCGTTGCCAGTTGGCGTGAGCGGCGGCATATATCGGCGCGCGGCCCTCCCCGCTGGACGGGAAGGCTTTTGGCGAACACAAGAATGGCGGAAGGAAAGCCCCAATGGCTGAAAGCACTTTCGACGTCGTCGTTGTCGGCGGCGGTCCCGGCGGTTATGTCTGCGCGATCCGCGCGGCCCAGCTTGGTTTCAAGGTGGCCTGCGTGGAGAAGCGCACCGCGCTGGGCGGCACTTGCCTGAACGTGGGCTGCATCCCCTCCAAGGCGCTGCTCTCCGCGTCGGAGAAGTTTGAGGAGGCCAAGCACGGCCTCGCCAAGTTCGGCATCAAGGTCGGCGGCGTCGAGCTGGACCTGCCGGGCATGCTGTCTCACAAGGACAAGGTCGTTAAGGAAAACACCACCGGCATCGAGTTCCTGTTCAAGAAGAACAAGATCGCCTGGCTGAAGGGTGCGGGCCGCATCACCGCCCCGAACACCGTCGAGGTCGAGGGTGTGGGCACCATCACCGCCAGCAAGGCCATCGTGATCGCCACCGGCTCCGAGGTCACCCCGCTGCCGGGCATCGAGATCGACGAGCAGAAGATCGTCTCCTCCACCGGCGCGCTGGAGCTGCCGGAGGTGCCGAAGCGCCTGGTCGTCATCGGCGGCGGCGTGATCGGCCTGGAGCTGGGCTCCGTCTGGGGCCGCCTCGGTTCCCAGGTCACGGTCGTGGAGTTCCTGGACCGCGTCCTGCCGACCATGGACGGCGAAGTGTCCAAGCAGATGCAGCGCATCCTGGCCAAGCAGGGCATGACCTTCAAGCTCGGCGCCAAGGTCACCGGGGCCAAGGTCACCAACACCGGCGTCACCCTGTCGGTTGAGCCCGCCGCCGGCGGCACCGCCGAGGAGATCGAGGCCGACGTCGTGCTGGTCGCCATCGGCCGCCGCGCCTACACCAACGGTCTCGGCCTCGACGCCGTGGGCGTGGAGATGGACAACCGCGGCCGCGTGAAGATCGGCAAGCATTTCGAGACCAACGTGCCGGGCATCTACGCCATCGGCGACGTGGTCGAAGGCCCGATGCTGGCCCACAAGGCCGAGGAGGAGGGCGTCGCGCTGGCCGAGCTGCTGGCCGGCCAGGCGGGCCACGTCAACCACGACCTCGTTCCCGGCGTCGTCTACACCTGGCCGGAAGTGGCCGCGGTCGGCAAGACCGAGGAGGAGCTGAAGGCCGCCGGCGTGCAGTACAAGGCCGGCAAGTTCCCCTTCCTGGCCAACGGCCGCGCCCGCGCCATGGCTGCCACCGACGGCTTTGTGAAGATCCTGGCCGACGCCCACACGGACAAGGTCCTGGGCGTCCACATGGTCGGCCCGAACGTGTCGGAGATGGTGGCCGAGTTGGCCGTGGCGATGGAGTTCGGCGCCTCGTCGGAAGACATCGGCCGCACCTGCCACGCCCACCCGACCCTGTCGGAAGTCACCAAGGAAGCGGCGCTGGCCGTCGAAGGCCGCGCGATCCACATCTGAGGCGGCGTGTTCTTCTCCCTCTCCCGCGTTGGTGCGGGGGAGGGACGGGGAAAGAGAAACCACAGAGACACGGAGACACAGAGAGGCCGAACCCCTCTGTGTCTCCGTGTCTCTGTGGTTTCTTACTTTGGGGTCTGCTTCGCGCGCGGGTGGGCGGCGCGGTAGATTTCCATCAGTTGTTCGCTCTCCACGTCGGTGTAGCGCTGGGTCGTGGAGAGGGAGGCGTGGCCGAGCAGGTCCTGGATCGCGCGCAGGTCGCCGCCGTCGGCCAGCAGGTGGGTGGCGAAGCTGTGGCGCAGGGCGTGGGGCGTGGCCGTCTCCGGCAGGCCGATCATGCGGCGGAGATCCCGCATCTGACGCTGGGCGATGGCCGGGGCGAGCTGTCCGCCGCGCACGCCGACGAACAGCGGTGCGTCGGGCCCCTGTTTGTAGGGGCAGGCGTCCATGTAGGCGCACACCGCCTCCGTCACCGCCGGTAGGACCGGCACCATGCGCTCCTTGCGGCCCTTGCCCTGCACGCGCAGCGTCTCGCCGAGCGGCGCGTCCTTGCGCCGTAGGTTCAGCGCCTCCGAGATGCGCAGGCCGCAGCCGTAGAGCAGGGTGAACAGCGCCCGGTCGCGCTTGCCGATCCAGGGCTCGTCCGGCTCTTTCTCCGCTTCCTCCAGCAGGCGGTCGGCGTCCACCACGGTCAGCGGGCGCGGCATCGGGCGCTTGACCTTGGGCGTGCTGAGCCCGCCGATGGCCGGGTTGTGCAGCCGACCGCTGCGGTCCATCCAGCGGAAGAAGTTGCGCACGGCGGCCAGCGCCCGCGCGCGGCTCGCTGCGATCAGCCCGTCGTTGGCCAGCTTCGACAGCCAGGCGCGGAAGTCCGCGGGGCCGAGCGAGCCGAGGTCGTTCATCGACGGCGGCCGTGCGTGGTAGCCGGTGATGAATTCCAGGAAGGTCGCCAGATCGCCGACATAGGCGGTCAGCGTGTGGGGGGAGACGTTGCGCTCGCTCTCCAGCCAGCGTCGCCAGTGGCCCATCGCGTCCTGCACGTCGGGCTGGGCGGAGAAGCCGAGGACGGCTTCCTTTTTTCCGGTCATGTGTGATTCGTGGTTGTGGCGCGATTCACGCTCAAGCCGGCAGTTCGAGCCAGCCGCGGATCACCCGCTCCACCACGCGGGCGAGGAAGCCGACCAGCTCCGTCCCCTGGCCGGTGTGGAAGGTGTCCGGCTCGCGGCTGCCGAAGGCGAGCATGCCCTCCGGTGTCTCGCTGGAGACCTGGAGGCGGATCAGAACCTCCGACCGCACCAGCCCGGCGCCGGGGCCGTAAATCTCGGGGTCCCCCTGGATGTCGGCGTTCAGCGCCACGTCGGCGCGGCCGAGCCAGCGGTCGACCGTCCCCGGTTCGACCACCCGCACGCCGGAGGTCTGGACGTGCGGGGTGTCGTGGCCGTTCGATTCGACGATCAGGCAGGCGACGTCCAGGTCCAGCAGCACGGCGAGGTCCGTCGTGATGGTCTGGATCAGCTGCTCGAAGCTCTGCGCGTCCAGCAGGAACAGCACGGCCGCGTGGATGCGGTTCTGGCTGTTCATGTTGGCGCGGGAGGTGCCGATCAGCTCCCTCTGCTGGTCCTTCAGCAGGCGGATCTCGCCGCGCAGCCGTTCGACCATGTAGGCCTGCAGGTCCACCACCCCACGCCCACGGTCCTGCGACGGCGGCGTCAGGTGGTGGACCAGGTCGCCATGATGAACCAGGAAGTCGGGGTGTTCCCGCAGGTAGGCGCACACGTCCTCGGCGGTCAGTGCGTCCTTCAGTCGTTGGGTGTGTCCCGGCTCTCGGCCCATGCTCACCTGCCCGTGTCGCCTCAGCCCATCAAAGAATCGACTGCCCGGTCTTCTGCCAGTCCGCGACGAACTGGGCGAGGCCCTTGTCGGTCAGCGGGTGGTTGAACAGCTGCTTCAGCACCGACGGCGGGGCGGTGACGACGTGGGCGCCCAGACGGGCGGAATCGACGATGTGGATCGGGTTGCGGATCGAGGCGACCAGCACCTCGGTCTTGAAATAGTCGTAGTTGCTGTAAATCTCGACGATGTCGGAGATCAGGCCCATGCCCTCCTGCCCGATGTCGTCCAGACGGCCGACGAAGGGCGACACGAAGCTGGCGCCGGCCTTGGCGGCCAGGATCGCCTGCGCCGCCGAGAAGCACAGCGTGACGTTGACCATGGTCCCTTCGGAGGACAGCGCCTTGCAGACCTTCAGACCGGCCTGGGTCAGCGGCACCTTCACCGCGACGTTGTCGGCGATCTTGGCAAGCTTCTTGCCTTCCGCCAGCATGGTTTCGAAGTCGGTGGAAGCCACCTCGGCGCTGACCGGGCCGTTCACCACGTCACAAATTTCGGCCACAAGGTCCAGGAAGCTGCGACCGGTCTTGGCGACGAGGGAGGGGTTGGTGGTAACACCGTCCAGCAGACCGGTGTCGGCCAGATCGCGGATCTCGGCGATGTCGGCGGTGTCGACGAAGAACTTCATGACGACGAATCCATACTTGCTGAGGAAGGCCCGGCCCTGTCGCCCGGGATATGACGCCCGGCGCTTCGGCCAGGGGGCACTCTAGACGATGCGCGCCGATTCCGCCAGTTCCAGGGCCAGTTCCAGGGGCCCGGTTCAGGCCGATCTGCTCGGGCCGGAGCCACGCGTCCGCGTGCTCCTGCCGCTGCCGCTGCGCGAGGCCTACGATTACCGCGTGCCCGCCGGGATGACCCTCAACCCTGGGGACTATGTGGAAGTTCCGCTGGGCCCGCGCCGGGTGCTGGGCGTCGTGTGGGGCGACGGCGCCGGGGTGGTGGAATCGGCGCGGCTGAAGGCCGTCGTGCGCCGTTTCGACGTGCCGCCGATGCCGGAGGTGGAGCGCCGCTTCATCGAATGGGTGGCCGCCTACACCATGACCCCGCCGGGGCACGTGCTGCGCATGGCGATCAGCGTGCCGGCGGCGCTGGAGCCTCCCAAGCCGACGCTGGCCTACCTGCGCAAGCCCGAGGCCGAGCCGCCGCCCGGCTTCAAGATGACCGACCCGCGCCGGCGCGTGCTGGCGCTTCTGGATGACGGTCCGCCGCGCACCCCGGCTGAGCTGGCGGAGGAGGCGGGGTGCGGCGTCACCGTGGTGCGCGGGCTGGCCGAGGCCGGGCTGCTGGAGCCCGTGCTCCTCCAGCCGACCAAGCTCGGAAAGCCCGACTGGATGCAGGAAGGGCCGACCCTGTCCGGCGACCAGGATGCCGCGGCCGACGACCTGCGCACCCGCGTGGATTCGGGCGTCTATTCCACCGTGCTGCTGGACGGCGTCACCGGCTCCGGCAAGACGGAGGTTTATTACGAGGCGATCTCGGCCGCGTTGAAGGCGGGGAAACAGGCGCTTGTCCTGCTGCCGGAAATCGCCCTGTCGGCGCAGTGGCTGGAGCGGTTCGCCCGGCGCTTCGGCGCGCCGCCGGCCGAATGGCATTCGGAGCTGACCGGGGCGCAGCGCCGCGACACCTGGCGCGCCGTGGCCAACGGGGAGGCGCCGGTGGTGGTGGGCGCCCGCTCCGCCCTGTTCCTGCCCTACAAGAACCTGGGCGTCATCATCATCGACGAGGAACACGACGTCGCCTACAAGCAGGAGGAGGGCGCCATCTATCACGCCCGCGACATGGCCGTGGCGCGGGCGCACCTGGGCGGCATTCCCATCGTGCTGGTGTCGGCGACCCCGTCGCTGGAGACCAAGGTCAACGCCGACAGCCACCGCTACGCCCGCATCCACCTGCCGGGCCGCCACGGCGGCGCCGTTCTGCCCGACGTGGAGCTGATCGACCTGCGCCGCGACCGGCCGCCGGCCCGCCACTGGCTGGCGCCGACCCTGAAGACGGCCATCGAGCAGACGCTGGCGGAGAAGGAGCAGGTCATGCTGTTCCTCAACCGCCGTGGCTACGCCCCGCTGACGCTCTGCCGGGCCTGCGGCCACCGGCTGCAATGCCCGAACTGCACCGCCTGGCTGGTGGAGCATCGCCTCGCCCGCAAGCTCCAGTGCCACCATTGCGGCCTGTCGCAGCCGCTGTCGCCCACCTGCCCGAACTGCGGGGAGGAAGGGACGCTCGCCGCCTGCGGCCCCGGCGTGGAACGGATCGCGGAGGAGGTGGCGGAGCTGTTCCCCGACGCCCGCGCCGCCATCATGGCGTCCGACACGCTGTTCGGCCCCCGCGCCATCCAGGAGATGGTCCGGCGCATCGCCGACCATGAGCTGGACATCCTGATCGGCACCCAGGTGATGGCGAAGGGCCACCATTTCCCCATGCTGACGCTGGTGGGCGTGGTGGACGCCGACCTGGGCCTGAACGGCGGCGACCTGCGGGCGGGGGAGCGGACGTACCAACTGCTCCACCAGGTGGCCGGGCGCGCCGGGCGCGGCGAGCGGCCGGGCCGTGTCATGCTGCAGACCTACATGCCGGAGCATCCGGTGATGCAGGCGCTGGCCGCCGGCGACCGCGACGGCTTCTACCAGCTGGAGGCGGAGATGCGGCTGGAGGCCGCCATGCCCCCCTTCGGCCGGCTGGCCGCCCTGATCGTGTCGGGTGAGGACGCCACGGCGGTGGAGAAGGTCGCCATGGCGCTGGGCCGCGCGGCCCCGCGCAGCGACACCGTGCACATTTTGGGACCGGCCCCGGCGCCGCTGGCCTTGCTGCGGGGGCGCCACCGCCGCCGTCTGCTGCTGAAGGCGCCGCGCTCCACCCAGGTGCAGCCGCTGATCGCCCGCTGGCTGGAGCAGGTGGAAATTCCACCCAGCGTGCGCGTGCAGGTCGACGTGGATCCCTACAGCTTCCTGTAGGGGGTGGGCATTGGAATCATCGGCGGCGTTTTGAAGGGGGGCTGCGACCGATTGTCTCTGCCGCTGCTGCAAGGCACCTGTGACGTTTGGCGCGTTGCGCATCGAAAGTCTTGGTATTACCAGGGTAAGGCCTGATTCTTTCGCCGAGCCTTGCCATGTCCTTCCTATCCGGGTCCTTCCTGTCCGGAATTCGAGCGAACGGCCGTTTCCGCGCCCACACGCTTCTGACGGTGCTGCCCGTCCTGCTGCTGCTGCTGGTGATCGCGCTGGCCGCCGGCGCGCCGGCCGGGACCCGCGGCACGGAGGCGGAGGCGAAGGCGCTGCTCGACAAGGCCGCGGGGTTCCTGCACCAGCACGGCGCCGCCGCCGCGCCGGACGCCTTCGGGCGGCGGGACGGCGCCTTCATCGACCGCGATCTCTACCCGACCCTGATCGACCGCGACGGCACCATGGTGGCGCACGGCTGGACCCCGGCGCTGAACGGCGCCAGCGTTCTGGACCTGAAGGACGTGGACGGGCGGCCCTTCATCCGCGAGGCGCTGGCCGTGGCCGCCGAACGGGGCGCCGGTGCCGTGACCTACAAATGGACCGACCCGCTGTCGGGCCAGATCGCGCCCAAGACGATGCACGTCCGGCGAATCGAGCTGGAGGGCGCACCCTACCTGCTGTCGGTGGGCGTGTACCGCTGACGGATCTTGCGACTCGGGGTGGGGTTTTCCGGGCGTCGGCAGGACGCCAGGATTTTCACAATACGGAAACGGTGCGTTCGGCGCGCGGGCGGGGACGCCAGATCGACAGGCACTCGGACGCGGTGGCGCCGGATCCGATGCCGTACCAGCCGGACCGGTCGTTGAAGGACAGGCTGTAGCGGCCACGGCCGTCGCGCTCGAAACGGAAGACCGGGCGGTCGACGCCGGGGAGCAGAACAAGGAGGCGGTCGTGCTCGCGGCCCGTCTCGCGGACCACCCCGGCCCAGTGGCCAAGGCGGAGCTTCGGTTCCGCGACCGCCTCGAACTCGACAAGGTCGGCGGGCGTGAAACGGGCGCAGGAGAAGGCGACGACGGTCATTGGCAGGCCTTGTGTCTTTCCCTGTCAGGCGAACGATGAGGGAGGCACCCCCGGCGGGGCGCGCCTCCAAAATGGGCAGCGGCGGGTGAACGCGATGCCTCAAACCTGCGCAAGAATGGTTAACTGGATGTTAAACGGAATTTAAGGTCACAGCCCGGAGGGGACTCGGGAGGCTTGCAGGCCGCCTTTTCCGACGCACCGGTAAGACCATTGCAGAAATGAAGTGGTATGCCCATTTCCGGTTTCGGTCCCCGGGGACGGAACCCGCGCGGGACGTGCCCAAAACGCCGCACTCGAATTGTCCAGACCCCGTTGCGCGGGGGCTAATCCTGTGATATTGGACCGCTCGCTTTCGCGGTCCAGGGCGCCGCGATGCGGGTTTCCCGCCCTTTAAGGCCCTGAAAATTCACCGTCTACCGAACTCAATTCGAGGGATCAGGTGGCATCCGAAGGTACAGGCGTTTCCGAACTCGCTACGCGCTACTCCATCGCGCTGTTCGAGCTTGCGGATGAGAACAAGGCGTTGGATCAGGTCGCGAGCGATCTGACCGCGCTGAAGCAAATCCTGGCCGAGAGCGCCGACCTTCGCCGCCTCGTCCGTAGTCCCGTGATCAGCCGCGCCGACCAAGGCCGGGCGATGGCCGCGGTTCTGGACCGCGCCGAAGTGTCCGATCTGACCAAGCGCTTCGTCGGGCTGGTGGCGCAAAACCGCCGCCTGTTCGCGCTTGAGGGCATGATCGCCGGCTATCTGGCCGAACTGGCCCGTCGCCGTGGCGAAGTGACCGCGCAGGTCACCTCCGCGCAGCCGCTGAGCGACGCTCAGCTGGCCGCGGTCACCGACGCGCTCAAGGCCTCGATCGGCTCGAAGGTGTTGATCAACACCTCCGTCGATCCCGCGCTGATCGGCGGCATGATCGTTAAGTTCGGCTCGCGCATGGTCGACACCTCGGTGCGCACGAAGCTGAACAAATTGCAACTCGCCATGAAGGCCTCAGGGGGATCAGTCTGATGGATATCCGCGCCGCAGAAATCTCTGCGATCCTCAAGCAGCAGATCGCGAATTTCGGGACCGAGGCGGACGTCGCCGAGGTCGGCCAGGTGCTGTCGGTGGGTGACGGCGTCGCCCGCGTGCACGGCCTGGACAATGTGCGCGCCGGCGAGATGGTCGAGTTCCCCGGTGGCATCAAGGGCATGGCGCTGAACCTCGAGACCGACAACGTCGGTATCGTGATCTTCGGTTCCGACAGCGAGATCAAGGAAGGCGACACCGTCAAGCGCACGGGCACCATCGTCGACGTGCCGGTCGGCCGCGGCCTGCTGGGCCGCGTCGTGGACGGCCTCGGCAACCCGATCGACGGCAAGGGCCCGCTGGTGGACGTCACCCGCACCCGCGTCGAGGTCAAGGCCCCCGGCATCATCCCGCGCAAGTCGGTGCACGAGCCGATGCAGACCGGCCTGAAGGCCGTCGACAGCCTGGTTCCGATCGGCCGCGGCCAGCGCGAGCTGATCATCGGTGACCGTCAGACCGGCAAGACCGCCGTCGTCATCGACACCTTCCTGAACCAGAAGCCGATCAACCAGGGCGACGACGAGAGCAAGAAGCTCTACTGCATCTATGTCGCCGTCGGCCAGAAGCGCTCCACCGTCGCCCAGATCGTCAAGACCCTGGAAGACGCCGGCGCGCTCGAATACTCCATCGTCGTCGCGGCCACCGCGTCGGAGCCAGCTCCGCTGCAGTTCCTGGCGCCGTACACCGGCTGCACGATGGGTGAGTATTTCCGCGACAACGGCATGCACGCCCTGATCGTGTACGATGACCTGTCCAAGCAGGCCGTCGCCTACCGTCAGATGTCCCTGCTGCTCCGCCGTCCGCCGGGCCGCGAAGCCTACCCGGGCGACGTGTTCTATCTCCACTCGCGCCTTCTGGAGCGCGCGGCGAAGATGGGCGACAAGCACGGCAACGGCTCGCTGACCGCCCTGCCGGTCATCGAAACGCAGGCCGGCGACGTGTCCGCCTACATCCCGACGAACGTGATCTCGATCACCGACGGCCAGATCTTCCTGGAAACGGGCCTGTTCTATAAGGGCATCCGCCCGGCCATCAACGTCGGCCTGTCGGTGTCGCGCGTCGGCTCCGCCGCCCAGATCAAGGCGATGAAGCAGGTCGCCGGCACCATCAAGATGGAGCTGGCCCAGTACCGCGAGATGGCCGCCTTCGCGCAGTTCGCCTCGGACCTCGACGCCGCCACCCAGCGCCTGCTGGCCCGCGGCGCCCGTCTGACGGAGCTGCTGAAGCAGCCGCAGTTCCAGCCGCTGCCGGTCGAAGAGCAGGTCGCGTCGATCTTCTCGGGCGTGAAGGGCTACCTCGACAAGATCAAGGTCGAGGACGTCAACCGCTTCGAGGCCAAGTTCCTCGGCGAAATCCGGTCCAAGGGTGCCGACATCCTGGCGACGATCCGCAACGAGAAGCAGATCACGCCCGCGACCGAGGAGAAGCTGAAGGCTTTCCTCGACAACTTCTCCAAGGTGTTCGTCTGATCGACGGCGGGGGCGCTCCGGTGCCTCCGCTTTCCTCCCGAACGACCCCGAGCGGAATGAAGGGCCGGCATGCCAAGCCTTAAGGACCTAAAGAACCGGATCGCCAGCGTCCAGTCGACGCGCAAGATCACCTCGGCGATGAAGATGGTCGCCGCTTCCAAGCTCCGCCGCGCGCAGGAGCAGGCGGAAGCCGGCCGTCCCTACGCCGAGCGTATGGGCCGCATGCTGGCCTCTCTCGCGGCCAACGTGCAGGACAGCGGCAACGGGCCGAAGCTGATGACGGGCACGGGCGCCGACCAGGTGCACCTGCTGATCATCATCAGCTCCGACCGTGGCCTGTGCGGCGCCTTCAACGGCTCCATCGTCCGTGAATCCCGCCGCCAGATCCTGCGCCTCCAGTCGGAAGGCAAGACGGTGAAGCTGCTCACCGTGGGCCGCAAGGCCCGCGACCAGCTGCGCCGCGAATTCGGCGCGCTGATCGTCGAGACCTACGAGGATGTCGGCCGCCGCCGCCTGTCCTTCGCCGACGCCGACGTCGTCGCTCAGAAGGTTCTGTCACTGTTCGACGCCGGCGAGTTCGACGTCTGCTCGGTGATCTACAACAAGTTCAAGTCGGCGATCTCGCAGATCGTGACGGTCCAGCAGCTCGTCCCCTTCGCCGTCGAGGCGCAGGTGGAAGAGACCGCGTCGGCCGAAGCCAAGGCGATCTACGAGTTCGAACCGGACGAGGAGCAGATCCTGGCGGAGCTGCTGCCGCGCAACCTGTCCATCCAGGTCTACCGCGCCCTCCTGGAGAGCGCAGCGTCCGAACAGGGCGCCCGCATGACCGCGATGGACAACGCGACGCGCAATGCCGGCGACATGATCAACAAGCTGACGATCACCTACAACCGCACGCGCCAGGCCTACATCACCAAGGAGCTGATCGAGATCATCTCCGGCGCCGAGGCGGTCTAACGGGCGCAGCGTTCGCGGTCGATACGACGGCACATCCGACAATTATCGAGTTCCGAGGGAGCTTTACTCCATGGCCACCACCACCCAGGCGACGAACGCCGTCGGCAAGATCACGCAGGTCACGGGCGCCGTCGTCGACGTCCAGTTCGACGGCGAGCTGCCGGCCATTCTGAACGCGCTGCACACCCAGAACGACGGCAAGACCCTCGTGCTGGAGGTTGCGCAGCACCTCGGCGAGAGCACGGTCCGCGCCATCGCCATGGACAGCACCGACGGCCTGGTCCGCGGCGCCGAGGTGACGGACACCGGCGCCCCGATCGCCGTGCCGGTCGGCCCGGCCACCCTCGGCCGCATCATCAACGTGATCGGCGAGCCGATCGACGAGCGCGGCGACGTCGGCGCCGAGCGCACCCTGCCGATCCACCGTTCGGCCCCGGACTTCGTCGAGCAGTCGACGGACGCCGAAGTGCTGATCACCGGCATCAAGGTCATCGACCTGCTGGCCCCCTACGCCAAGGGCGGCAAGATCGGCCTGTTCGGCGGCGCCGGCGTGGGCAAGACCGTCACCATCATGGAGCTGATCAACAACGTCGCGAAGGCGCACGGCGGCGTGTCGGTCTTCGCCGGCGTCGGCGAGCGCACCCGTGAGGGCAACGACCTCTACCACGAGATGATCGAGTCGGGCGTCATCAAGCTCGACGGCCCGGGCTCCAAGGTGGCGCTCGTGTACGGTCAGATGAACGAGCCGCCGGGCGCCCGCGCCCGCGTCGCGCTGTCCGGCCTGACGCTCGCGGAGTACTTCCGCGACGAGGAAGGCCAGGACGTGCTGTTCTTCGTGGACAACATCTTCCGCTTCACGCAGGCGGGCTCCGAGGTGTCGGCGCTTCTCGGCCGCATCCCCTCGGCGGTGGGTTACCAGCCGACGCTGGCCACCGACATGGGCGCGCTCCAGGAGCGCATCACCTCCACGAAGAAGGGCTCGATCACCTCGGTGCAGGCCATCTACGTGCCCGCCGACGACCTGACCGACCCGGCCCCGGCCACCTCCTTCGCCCACCTGGACGCCACCACGGTGCTGTCGCGTTCGATCGCCGAAATGGCGATCTTCCCGGCGGTGGACCCGCTGGATTCGACCAGCCGCATCCTGGATCCGCGCGTTGTTGGTGAGGAGCACTACAGCGTCGCCCGTTCGGTGCAGCGCGTCCTCCAGACCTACAAGTCGCTGCAGGACATCATCGCGATCCTGGGCATGGACGAGCTGTCGGAAGAGGACAAGCTGGTCGTGTCCCGCGCCCGCAAGATCCAGCGCTTCCTGTCCCAGCCGTTCCACGTCGCCGAGGTGTTCACCGGCACCCCGGGCGTGCTCGTCCCGCTCGAGGAGACGATCCGCGGCTTCAAAGGTATCGTGAACGGCGACTACGACCACCTGCCGGAGGCCGCCTTCTACATGGTCGGCACCATCGACGAGGCGATCGCCAAGGCGAAGAAGCTGGCCGCCGAAGCCGCCTAATTCAGGCAGCATCAGGCTCAGGAACGAGGCTAACCCTCTCCCTCTTGCCGAAGGGGGAGAGGGTTCTTATGAAGAGGCACCAGGAAACCCATGGCCGATAAAGTCGAATTCGAGCTGGTCTCTCCGGAGAAGCTGCTGACCTCGCAGCCCGTCGACATGGTCGTGGTGCCGGGTTCGGAAGGTGATTTCGGCGTTCTCGCCGGCCATTCGCCGCTGATCTCGACCGTCCGTCCGGGCGTGATCGACGTCTACGAGGGTGACCGCGTCGTGGACCGGGTGTTCGTCGCCGGCGGCTTCGCCGAGGTGACCGAGACCCGCTGCACCGTCCTGGCGGAGGAGGCCATTCCGGTGGCCGACATCGACCGTGGCAAGGTGGAGCAGGACATCCGCGACCTGGGCGAGGACCTGGAGGACGCCAAGTCCGACGACGAGAAGGCCCGGGTCGAGGCGAAGCTTGCCGTTGCCCGCGCCAAGCTCGACGCCGCCGGCGCGACCGCGCACTGATCGAGGCTATGGCCCGGCGGCGGTAACGTTGGCTGGGCCTTACCCTCCGAAGCGGTGCCGTTGCAACGTGGCATCACCGTCATAAATACGTCCCGCAAGGGAATGACGCCTCCCGGTCCGACCGTTGAGGCGTTTTGTTTTTCCGGCTAGAAACTTTGAAGCGGATTGTAATCCGCTTTGGACCGCGACGGCGGTCCCGGCCGCGCGTGCGGCCGAAGCCTGGCCGGCGAATGAGGTCATATAAGTCTAAAGCGAATGCAAATTCGCTTTAAAAACGCCCGGGACATGGTCCGGCAGGAGCGGGGTGGGATGGTGGCGTTGCATTGGAACTATGAAGAGCTTCCCTGGGACCGGATTGACCACACGAAGGTCGATCCCGATCTGGTTCCGCTGATCAAGGCGGCGGCCCTGGTGGAGTTCAACGCCGACGACTACACGGCCTATCTCTGCAACGTCTTCCACGACGATCCCGAATTCCAGGATGTCGCCAAGGGCTGGGCGGTCGAGGAGGTCCAGCACGGCCGCGCGCTCGGCAAATGGGCGGAGCTGGTCGACCCGACCTTCGACTTCGACCGTGCCGTGCAGCGCTTCCGCGACGGCTACAAGGTTCCAATCGACCTGAACGCCTCGGTCCGCGGGTCGCGCACCGGCGAGATGATCGCCCGCTGCATGGTCGAGACGGGCACCAGCTCCTACTACGCGGCCATTGGCGATTCCACCGACGAGCCGGTGCTGAAGCTGGTCTGCAAGAACATCGCCGCTGACGAACTGCGCCACTTCAAAATCTTCTACACCTACACCAAGAAGTACCTGGAGCTGGAGCAACTGAACAAGTTCCAGCGGCTGAAGGTCGCCCTGTCGCGCATTGGCGAATCCGAGGACGACGAGCTGGCCTACGCCTACTTCGCGGCCAACGCGCCGGAGGGCGAGAGCTACGACCACAAGACCTACAACCAGGCCTACATGCGCCGCGCCTACGGGCGCTACAAGGCCAAGCACATTGACCGCGCCGTCGCCATGGTCTTCAAGGCCTGCGGGCTGAAGCCCCACACCCGCTTCTGCACGCTGGCGTCGCGGGGTGCCTGGTGGCTGGTGGAAAGCCGCGCCCGGCGGCTCGCCAAGGCGGCGTGAGGCGGCCTGAGGCGGGCGAAACGGCGGGGCTCAGCGGCCCCGCAAACCCTTGATGACCGTTTCGAATTCCTTCAGCACGGCCTCGTAGACCGGGCGCTTGAAGGGTACGATCAAGGTGGGCAGCGCGTCGGCGTCCACCCATTTCCAGGCGTCGAACTCCGGATGCTCCGTGGCGAGGTCGATGTCCGCGTCGGTCCCAGTGAAACGGGCGGCGAGCCACACCTGCTCCTGCCCGCGCCAGCGGCCCTTCCAGACCTTGCCCAGCAGGTGGTCGGGCAGGTCGTAGCGCAGCTTCTCCGCCGTCTCCCCCAGGATCTCGGCTTTGTCGGTGCCGATCTCCTCCTTCAACTCGCGCAGGGCTGCCTCGTGGACTCCCTCGCCCTCGTCGATGCCGCCCTGCGGCATCTGCCACGCATCGTCGCTGCCGCAACGCTTGGCGACGAAGACCTGCCCGCGGTCGTTCAGCAGCATCACCCCCACACAGGGCCGGTAGGGGAGGGAGTCGCGGTCGATGGTCTTGCTCATGCCTACTGCTTCTGAAGATTGGCGAGTGCCGACACCGGCGCGATCACAAAACCGCGGTCGGCGAGGCCGGTCAGCCACAGGTTGATGCGCTCGATGGTGCTGGGGTAGGGCGAGCCGATGCCCACGGCGCTGCCGTTGGCCTTGGCGACGGCCTCCAACTCCTTCAACTGGTCGTCGATGGCGCCGCGCGACAGGTCGCGGTCGATGACGCGGTCGGCGAAGGCGCGCGGCACGCCGGCCTGGGTGGCCAACGCCCCGCCGACGCTCTTCGGGTTGGCGCGGGCGTCCAGGAACATCAGGCCGCGCGCCTTCAACGTGTCGACGATGGGCTTCATGGCGTCGGCGTTGCCGGTGAACTTGCTGCCCGTCGTGCTGGTGATGCCGACATAGCCGACCGCGCGGCCCAGCGACCATTCCAGCCGTTCCAGGTTCCGGTCGGGCGCCAGCATGGTGAGCAGGGCGTTCGGGCCCGGATCGTCGCGCGGGTAGGTCTGCGGCTCCATGGGCACGGACAGCATGACCTCATGCCCCTTGGTGCGCGCCCGCTCGACCCAGTTGTCCAACCGGTCGGCGTAGGGCACGAAGGCGAGCGTGATGGTCGGCGGAAGCTTTTGCAGGGCATTGCCGGTGGTCACGCCCGACACGCCCATGTCCGCCAGCACGATGGCGATGCGCGGGCGTTTGTCTGCGGCGGGGAAGGGGCGGGCGTAGACTTGCCAGGGCTTGCGCCCATCCTCCGCGATGCGGGGCAATGGGCCGTTGCGGGAGTCCTCCACGAGGCCGGGAACCGGCGCTGCGGTGAGCGTGACCGACCCGTCAGCCATTGGGGGGGCTATCGGGGGGGGCATTGGCGGTGCCGCGGGCGGCTGGGTCGCCGCTGGCGGGGCCGTTGGCGCGGCGACGGCGGGGTCAGCCGGCGGCGGCTGTGATGCGGCTGGGGTGGCCGGTGCCTCCGCGGGCGGTGGGGCTGCCGCAACGGCGGAGGGGCGCGGGGCGGCCGGGGCCTGCGCGATCTTCACCGGAACCTGCATCTTGGGGATGCCGGCCTCCCACGCCTGGACGGTGTCGTCGGCGTTCAGCGCCAGCCAGCCCGCAAGGCCACCCAATGCCAGCGCCAAGACGGCGAAGGCGCCGATCAGGGCTTTGGTGGAGGTGGACATCGGCCCGTGCGGCGCCTTGGGACCGGAAGCGCCGCCCTCCTGCCAGTCGTCCCCCTGCTCCTTGGGAACGCGCGACCGCCGGCCGAAGCCGAGGCGCAGGCCCCGGACATCGACTTTCAGACGGCCCAGCAAGGCGGCGGCGTTCACGGGTTGGTCACTCCGTCAGTGCGTGTTGCGGGCCTGGAACAGCGCGACGCCCCGCAGCAGGTCGAGCGCACGCGCCAGCTGGTAGTCGAACGGCGGCTGGCCGGCCGCCGCGGCCGGTTCGCCATTCTCGCCCGTGGCGGGAGCGGCGGCCGGCGGGTTGGCGGCATTTCCAGGGGCGGCACCGGCCTTCGGTGCGGCACCCGGCGCCGGGGCGTTGCTGGCGCCCGGTCCGGGAGCCGGCTGGGTGGTCGCCGGCTTCGGCGGCTGGCCGGGCGCGGCGGAGTCCGGGTTGCGCAGCGCGCCGCGCAGATCGCTTTCGCGGCGGCGGGCGACGCCCTGGTCGGTGTCCTCCACCTTGGCCGGATGCACCTCGATGTCGGGCGTGATGCCCAGCGCCTGGATCGACCGGCCCGACGGCGTGTAGTAGCGCGCGGTGGTCAGGCGCATGGCGCCATGGCCCGGCAGCGGGATGATGGTCTGGACCGAGCCCTTGCCGAAGGACTGGGTGCCCAGCACCAGCGCCCGCTTGTGGTCCTGCAGGGCGCCAGCGACGATCTCCGACGCGGAGGCCGACCCGCCGTTGACCAGCACGATCAGCGGCATGCCCTTGATCATGTCGCCCGGCTTGGCGTTGTAGCGCGTGCCCTCCTCGGCCTTGCGACCGCGGGTGGAGACGATCTCGCCCTTGTCGAGGAACGTGTCGGACACCGACACCGCCTGGTCGAGCAAGCCGCCCGGGTTGTTGCGCAGGTCGAGCACGAAGCCCTTCAGCTTGTCGCCGAGCTGCTGCTGGACGGAGGTGATGGCCCGCTCCAGCCCCTGCTGGGTCTGTTCGTTGAAGCTGGTGATGCGGATGTAGCCGATGTCGCCCTCGGTGCGGTAGCGGACCGACTGCACCTTGATCACGGCGCGGGTCAGCGTGACCTCGAAGGGCTCGCCGGCCTCGCCGCGGCGGACGGTGACCTTGATGTCGCTGCCCACAGGGCCGCGCATTTTCTCCACCGCCTCGTTCAGGGCCAGGCCCATCACGGCCTCCCCGTTCAGCTGGACGATCAGGTCGCCCGGCTGCAGACCGGCGCGGAAGGCGGGCGTGTCGTCGATGGGCGAGACGACCTTGATCAGGCCGTTTTCCATCGTGACCTCGATGCCCAGCCCGCCGAACTCGCCGCGGGTCTGCACCTGCATGTCCTGGAAGCTTTTCCGGTTCAGGTAGCTGGAATGCGGGTCGAGCGAGGTGAGCATGCCGTTGATGGCGGACTCGATCAGCTGCTCGTCGGTGACCTGCTCGACATACTCCGCGCGCACGCGCTCGAAGACGTCGCCGAACAGATTGAGCTGCCGGTAGGTCTCCGACGTGTTGCTGTTGTTGCTGACCTGCGCGGTGACGGTGGCAACGCCGGCGCCCAGGAACACCAGGGCGGCTGCTGTGGCGGCTCGCTTGACTATCCTCATCTACCCTTGTCCTTTCCCCTCCGGGGTGCCGAAGCCGCGTTGCGGGTTGATCGGCTGACCGTGTCTTCGCAGTTCGAAGTAGAGATCCGGGCTTCCGTCGGCGGGCATCAAACCAATGGGCTCCCCGGTGGCCACGCGCCTGCCGACGGCCGTGTCGATGCGGCCAAATCCAGCAATCAGACTATGATATCCATTGCTGTGTTCAACGATCAAGATTTGCCCATAGCCGCGAAACGGTCCGGCGAACATGATCGTTCCGGCCTGCGGCGCCACGACGGTGCCGCCCGGCCGGGCCTGGATGGTGATGCCCCGGCTGGTGGAGCCGAAGCGGTCGGATTCGCCATAGCGGACGGTGACCTTGCCGACCGCCGGCATGCGCCCGCCGACCACGGTTTCTGCGTCCGGCGCACGCTGGGCGGCGGCGAATTCCGCCTCCGCCCGCGCCCGCTCGGCAGCCTTTTCCTCAGCGGCCTTCTGCTCGGCCGCCCTCTGTTCCGCCAAGCGCTGCTCCGCGGCGCGCTGTTCGGCCAGCTTCCGCTCGGCCTCCCGGCGCTCCGCCTCCTTCTTGGCGGCGAGCTTGCGTTCGGCCTCGCGCCGTTCCGCGTCACGGCGCTCCGCCTCCTTGCGCTCGGCTTCCAGCCGCTCGGCCTCACGCTTCGCGGCGGCCTCGGCGGCGGCGCGGCGTTCCGCCTCGATGCGCTCCATCAGCTGGCGCAGGTCGGTGGCCTGCCCGGCCAGCCGGGTGGCGTGCTGCGCGACCTGGACCCTTTCCTCTTCGGTCTGGCGCGACAGCTCTTCGCGGCGCGCGACCAGCTTGGACAGGTCGTTCTGGCGTTCGGCCAGGGCGGTGCGGGCGGCCAGCGTGCGGCGGCGCTGCGTCTCCAGCGTCTCGCGCGTCTCGGCCAGCTTGGTCAGGGCGCCGGCCAGGGCGTCGGCCCGGGCGCGCAGCGCCGGCACGGTGTCGCGCAGCAGCAGGGCGGAGCGCAGCGTGTCCACCGGCCCCTCGGGCCGGGCCAGCGCGGCCTCCGGCGGAATGCGGGCTAGGCGCTGGAGCGCCGCGAGCAGGCCGGCGATCTGCTGGCGCTCGCCCTCCAGCGCGGCCGACCGGTCCTGTTCCTCGGTTTCCAACTTGGTGAGCGTGTCTTCCAACTGGGCAAGGTCGTTTTCCTGCGCGCGCTCCTCCGCGGCGAGGCCGATCACCCGGGCGCGCAGGTCGTCCAGTTCCTTTTGCAGGCTCTGCGACTGCTGGTCGAGCTGCTTCTGGCGGGATTTGTCCGCCTGGATTTCCTGCTCGACGCGCTTCAGCGTCTGCTGGGGGGCTTCGTGTTGAGCGAAGGCTGGGGTGGAGAGGAGGAGGGCGAGGAGGGTAAGCGCGTGCGCTGGGCCCCCACCCAACCCTCCCCCACTTCGCAGGGGAGGGCTTTGGGGGTCGTGCTGCGGAGTTCCCTCCCCCGTCGAAGATGGGGGAGGGTTAGGGTGGGGGCCCAGAGCAAGGACGGTCGCGAGGACGGTCCGCCAGGTCTGCTCTGCGCCCATGCGTTATTCCGCGGCGGCTTGCGCGGCGGCGCGGTCGAGCAGGCTGCGGCCGGTCATCTCGGAGGGCACCGGCAGCTTCATCAGGTCGAGCAGGGTCGGCGCGATGTCGGCCAGCCGGCCGCTGCGGATCGCCTTCACGTCGGCCGGGCTGTTGACCAGCACCAGCGGCACCTTGTCCAGCGTATGGGCGGTGTGCGGGCCGTGGGTCTCCGGATCGGTCATCATCTCGCAGTTGCCGTGGTCGGCGGTGACCAGCATGACGCCGCCCTGGCGGCGCACCGCGGCCTCCAGCCGGCCGAGGCTCGTGTCCACGGCCTGGACCGCCTTCATGGCGGCGTCCAGGAAGCCGGTGTGGCCGACCATGTCCGGGTTGGCGTAGTTGATGACGACCAGGTCGTACTTGCCACTGTCCACGGCCGCCACGACCTTGTCGGTCACCTCCGCCGCCGACATCTCCGGCTGCAGATCGTAGGTCGCGACCTTCGGGGAGGGCACCAGGATGCGGTCCTCGCCCGGATACACCCGCTCCTCGCCACCATTGAAGAAGAAGGTGACGTGCGGGTACTTCTCCGTCTCCGCGATGCGCAACTGAGTCAAACCGGCCTCGCTGACCACTTCGCCCAGCACCTTGGTCAAGGATTTCGGCGGAAAGATGGTCGTCATCAGCTTGGCAAGCGCCGAGGAATATTCGACCATGCCCACCGCAGCGGCGAGCGAAGGCACGGTGCCGCGGTCGAAGCCGTCGAAGGCGGGGTCGACGAAGGCGGCCAGGATCTCCCGCGCGCGGTCAGCGCGGAAGTTGGCCATCAGGATGGCGTCGCCGTCCTTCAGGCCGGTGTAGCCGTCGATGATCGTCGGCAGGATGAACTCATCGTGCTTGCCGGTGGCGTAGCTCTGCTCGATCGCCTGGATCGGGTCGGCGGCGCGCTCGCCCTCGGCGCGCACGATGGCGGCGTAGGCCTTCGCGACGCGGTCCCAGCGCTTGTCGCGGTCCATGGCGTAGTAGCGGCCGGACACGGTGGCGACGTTCACCCCGGCCAGTTCGTGCACGTCGGCTATGAATTCGGCGACCTGGTCCTTGGCGCTCTGCGGCGGCACGTCACGACCGTCGGTGAAGGCGTGGACCTCGACCGGCACGCCCTCATGCGACAGCACGGCGGCCAGCGCGGCGATGTGGTCCTGATGGGAGTGCACGCCGCCGGGCGACAGCAGGCCGAGGATGTGGCAACGCCCGCCGGTCTTGTGCAGCGCCGTGACCAGATCGTTCAGCGCTTTGTTGCGCTCGAACTCGCCCTGGACGATGGCGTGGTCGATCATGACGAGGTCCTGCATGACCACGCGGCCGGCGCCGAGGTTCATGTGCCCGACCTCGGAGTTGCCCATCTGCCCCTTGGGCAGGCCGACCTCCTCCTCGCTGGCCTCCAGGAAGGCGCGCGGCTCCGACGACCACAGCCGGTCCCAGGTCGGCGTGTCGGCCAGCGCGATGGCGTTGTCCGTCCGCTCCTCGCGATAGCCCCAGCCGTCCAGGATGCACAGGACAACGGGGCGGGGACGTGTGGTCTCGGTCATCGCGCTCCTCATACGCCAGTCGTGGTTGGTCGGCTCGTGGTTGGTCTGCTGCACCGGGTGGGGCAGGCACGCCGAAGGCCGGCGCACCCGCTCACGCCCGGTGATATGGGTGTCCGGCCAGGATTTGCTGGGCGCGGTAGAGTTGCTCCGCCAGCATGCCCCGCACCAACATATGCGGCCAGGTCATGAGGCCCAAGGCCAAAAGAAAATCGGCGCGCGCGCGGACCGCGTCGCCGTGGCCATCGGCCCCGCCGATCAGGAAGGCGATGTCGGCGGCACCCTGGTCGCGCCAGGCGCCGATCTTGCCGGCGAAGGCCTCGCTGGACACGCTTTTCCCGCGCTCGTCGAGCGCCACGACGATGGAGCCGGCGGGAATGGCGGCCAGCAACAGCTCCGCCTCCTGCCGCTTCATTTCGTCGGGCGGCAGGCGCTTCTTGACCTCGACCTCGCGGAGCGTCAGCGGCCAGCTCAGCCGGCCGGCATACTCGTCGTAGAGGTCGCGCGCCGGACCGGTCCGTGACCGCCCGACGGCGGCAAGCCACAGACGCATGGGTCCGGCTCCCTCTCGAACGACGTCAGGCGCTCATGCGCTCGGCCGATGGCCGCGGCGCATCCAGGCCCCACATCTTCTCGATGTTGTAGAAGGTCCGGACTTCCGGGCGGAACAGGTGGACGATGACGTCCCCGGCGTCCACGAGCACCCAATCGCACTGGGGCAGGCCTTCGACCTCGACGCCACGGATGCCGGACTGCTTCAGCCGGTCGGCGAGCTTCATGGCCATGGCGGCGATGTGCCGGGTGTTGCGGCCGGACGCCACGATCATGTAGTCCGCGATGCTGGTCTTGCCGGCAAGATCGATGACGATGACGTCATCCGCCTGGTCGTCGTCCAGGGACTTTTCGATAAGCGCCTTCAGTTCCTGCGGCTGGGGAACGGGCGCGGGCCGCACAACGGGCGCGGCCGGTTCGATGAACGTGTTGATGGTACCCACCTCGTCATACAGGGTCACGACCCGCGGGCACGCGCCCGCCGGATCGCCGTCGCCGAAGCCGGATGCAGCGGGTTGCGGAGGAAGATCCAGGCCGGCGTCGCGTGGCCGGCCAACCCCCTGGCCCGATGGTCCTTCACCCGGCGACGGGCATAGCGCTGAGCGGCCATGCCACCAAGCGCATTCATAGAATAAGTTGGACGGGCCAGAACTGCAACCGGGACCAGCCGGAAGATTCGCGTCCAATGCCGCCAGCGGGGTATTTGCCGAAGATTGTCCGCACCCATCAGCCAGACGAAGCGCGTTCTTGGAAAGCGACGCTTCAGTTCGGCCAGCGTGTCGGCGGTGTAGCGCGTGCCAAGCTCCCGCTCGATGTCGGTGACCCGGATGCGGGGATGGCGGGCGACGCCGCGCGCCTCCGTCATGCGCTCGGCCAGCGATGCCATGCCGCTGGCTGGCTTCAGCGGGTTCTGCGGGCTGACCAGCCACCAGACCTGGTCGAGCCCCAGCGCCTTCAGCGCGTGCAGGCTGATGTGCCGGTGCCCCGCGTGCGCCGGGTTGAAAGACCCGCCGAGCAGGCCGATGCGCAGGCCGGCGTGGAGGGGGCCGGAGTAGCGGTGGGGGGGCGTCATCGCCCCTCTCCCCTCCGCTCACGCGCAAACGAAGTTTGCGCTGACGCGACAGGCGGACCTTCGGTCCGCCGAAAGCGGGGAGAGGGTAGGGAGAGGGGGTTCCCCCTCTCCCCTCTGGGGAGAGGGCCGGGGTGAGGGGGCCGGGCTCCACGAAACGTTCGGCCAAAGCTGGACCCGCTCACCCTAACCCTCTCCCCAGGGGGGAGAGGGGACAGGAGGTGCGGGTGAGGGAGAGCGCTTGCCGCCGACATGATGGAAAGACTAAGGCCGGGTCTGGCCATCGCCGCGCACAACGTACTTGTAGCTGGTCAGCTGCTCCGCTCCGACCGGGCCGCGGGCGTGGAACTTGTCGGTGGAGATGCCGATCTCCGCCCCCATGCCGAACTCGCCGCCGTCGGCGAACTGGGTGCTGGCGTTCCACAGCACGATGGCGCTGTCGACTTGGTTCAGGAAGCGCTCCGCCGCGGTCGCATTCTCGGTCACGATGGCGTCGGTGTGGTGGGAACCGTGGCGGTTGACGTGCGCGATGGCCGCGTCCACCCCGTCCACCACGCCGCAGGCGATGATGGCGTCCAGATACTCGGTGTCCCAGTCCTCAGGCGACACGGGCGTGACGCGCGGGTCGGCGGCTTGGGCGGCCTCGTCGCCGCGCACGGCGCAGCCGGCGTCCAGCAGGTCCTTCACCAGGACCGGCAGCATGCGATCGGCCACCTTGCGGTCGATCAGCAGCGTCTCCGCAGCACCGCAGACGGAGGTGCGGCGCATCTTAGCGTTCATCACGACCTTGCGCGTCTTCTCCAGGTCCGCGCCGGCATCGACGTAGACGGTGTTGTTGCCGTCCAGGTGCTTGATGACCGGGACGCGGCTTTCCTCGGAGATACGCTCGATCAGCGACTTGCCGCCGCGCGGCACGATGACGTCGACGAGTCCGCGCATGGTCAGCAGGTGCCCGACCGCCGCCCGGTCCGTGGTGGGGACCAGCTGGATCGCCGCCTCCGGCAGGCCGGCGGCGCGCAGGCCGTCGACCAGGCAGTCGGCGATGACGCGGGAGGAGCGGACGCTCTCCGACCCGCCGCGCAGGATGGCGGCGTTGCCGGACTTCAGGCAGAGGCCGCCGGCGTCCGCCGTCACGTTGGGGCGGCTTTCGTAGATGATGCCGATGACACCCAGCGGCACGCGCACGCGCTGGATGGCCAGGCCGTTGGGCCGCGTCCATTCCGCCATCACGCCGCCGATGGGATCGGGGAAATCGGCGATGTCCTCCAGCCCCTTCGCCATCGCCTCAATGCGGGCGTCGTTCAGGGTCAGCCGTTCCACCATGGGGCCGGCGAGCCGCTCGCCCACCGCGGCGACGTCCGCGTCGTTGGCCGCCTGGATCTCCGCCTTGCGGGCGCGGATCGAGGCGGCGGCGGCCCTCAAGGCTTGATCCTTCGACGGTCCCGGCACGGTCGCCAGCTCCGCGGCGGCGGCGCGGGCGGCGCGGCCGAGGGCGAGCATCTGGTCGTGCAGGGCGTCGGTGGTCTCAAGCAGGGCGGACATCGGTCCAACTCCGGTGGGGGCCCGACTCCGCGGGCCCGGTTGAAAGGGGCGCAACTCTAACCCATCGCCCAGTCTCGCGAAAGGCGGGTGAATACGCCGAAAAGCTGAGCTGCGCGCTCAACAATGCGCTGGGACGCGGATTGTTGCCGCGTTACCGTTTTCCCAAACGCGAAAACGCGGGGAGGCGGAGATGACGGGGTTGATGCGCTGCGGCTTGGCCGCAGCGGTTGTCGTGCTGTGCCTGGGGCAGGGCGCCCAAGCGGAGACGCCGCTGGAACGCGGCAAGGCCTTGATGAGCGGCATCGTCGCCTGCGGCAACTGCCACACGCCGCAGGGGCCGAACGGCCCGGTGCCGGGAATGGAGCTGGCGGGGGGCACGCTCTTTGACGAGAAACCCTTCACCGCCTACGCGTCCAACATTACGCCGGACCCCGAAACCGGCATTGGCCGCTGGACCGACGAGCAGCTGATAATGGCGATCCGCGAGGGCAAGCGGCCGGACGGGTCGCTGATCGGCCCGCCGATGCCCATCGCGTTCTACCGCGGCATGTCCGACGGCGATGCGCGCGCCATCGTCGCCTACTTGCGCAGCGTGCCGGCGGTGAAGAACGCGGTGCCGAAGTCGGTGTACCGCATGCCCCTGCCGGCCGCGTACGGGCCGCCGGTGGGCTCAGTCCCGGATGTGCCGCGCAGCGACCGGCTGGCGTACGGCGCGTACATGGCCGGCCCGCTCGGCCACTGCCTGGAATGCCACACGCCGATGCTTCCCGACGGGCGCCGCGACATGACCCGCGCCGGGCTGGGCGGAGAGCATTTCACCGGCCCCTGGGGGACGACCGTGTCCCGCAACATCACGTCGGACAAGGAGCATGGACTGGGCCTGTGGACGGACGCCCAGATCAAGCGCGCGATCACCGAGGGTGTACGCGCCGACGGCACCCGGCTGGGGCCGCCGATGGGTTTTCATTTCTACAAGAACATCGACGACGCGGAGCTGACGGCGTTGATCGCGTACCTGCGTACGCTTCCGCCGCGGTCGTAGGGCAGGAGTACGCGTTGGAAACAGGGATGCGTCGAAAACGCAGTACCGAAAGCTGTGCTGAACGGGCATAGTCCGCGCGCCTTTTTTCCGCCGGACGCGTGCCCCATGCTGACCCTGCTGCTGATCGTCTCCGCCTTCTTCGCGGGCGTGCTCAACGCCGTGGCCGGGGGCGGCAGCTTCCTGACCTTCCCGGCGCTGATCATGGCCGGGGTGCCGCCGCTGAACGCCAACGCCACCAGCACGGTCGCGGTGTCGCCGGGGGCGCTCGCCAGCGCCTACGGCTACCGGCGGGAACTGGGGCGCATCCGCGAGGTGAACCTGCCGGCCTTCCTGGGCGTCAGCCTGGTCGGCGGGCTGCTGGGCGCGCTGCTTCTGCTGTGGACCCCGCAGCGGACCTTCGAGGCCGTGGTGCCCTGGCTTCTGCTGTTCGCCACGGTGCTGTTCGCCTTCGGGCCCAAGGTGTCGGCCTACATCCGCCGCAACTTCAAGGTCGGGCACGGCACGGTGCTAATCGTGCAGTTCTTCATCGCCATCTACGGCGGCTATTTCGGCGGCGGTATCGGCATTTTGATCCTGGCGACGCTGGGGGTCTTCGGCCTGACCGACCTGCACGCCATGAACGGGTTGAAGGCGCTTGTCTCCGGCTGCCTGAACGCGGTGGCCGTGGTGGCTTTCGTGTTCGGCGGCGCCGTCTATTGGAGCGAGGCGCTGGTCATGCTGATCGCCGCCATGGCCGGCGGCTACGCCGGCGCTGCGGTTGCCCGCCACATCCCCCCGCCGATGCTGCGCAAGTTTGTGATCGGCGTGGGCGTCGCGATGACGGCGTATTTCTTCTACGTGAAGGGGTGAGGCGGAGGGACGCTCAATCCGCCGCCATGCGCTCTGCGAAGTTGCAGAGCGCGTCCCAGTCCAGGGCGGCGGGGTCCTCGACCACGTGGTCGGCGGCTTCGAACAGCAGGTGTGGGTGCTGGGGCCAAGCGATGGTCAGCATGCCGGCGGCCTTGCCGGCGCGGGCGCCGGTGGGGCTGTCCTCGATGACCGCGCAGGCCTCCGGCGGCACGCCCAGCCGGGCGGCGGCGGTCAGGTAGGGCTCCGGGTGCGGCTTGCCGTTGGTCACCTCGTCGCGGCTGAGGCCGAAGGCGAAATGGGGGCTGGCAATCCGGCGCAGGTTGGCCTCGACCACCCGCCGGCCGCTGTTCGACACGCAGGCCTGCCGCAGGCCGCGCGCCGCGAAGGCCTCGACCAGGGCGAAGGCGCCGGCGCGGGCCTCCACCTCGGCGAGCCGTTCCAGATAGAGGTCGGTGATGGCGTCCGCCCACTGCTGGAAGGTCGCGGCCATGGGCCGCAGCGCGTTCAGCCGTGCGTAGAACTCCGGGAAGGCGATACCGAGGGAGCTGCCGTACTGCTCCTCGGTCAGGTCATGGCCCAGGCCCCGGCACACCGCGATGGTGGCGCGCTGGTGCCAGGGCTCGCTGTCCAGCAGCGTGCCGTCGATGTCCCAGAGGATGGCCTGGAGCGGCGGGCGGACCGACACGGGAACGCTCACCGCACCACCAGATCGTCGCGGTGGATCATTTCGTCGCGGCCGCGGTAGCCGAGGATCTCCTCGATCTCGTGGCTCTTGCGGCCGGCGATGCGGCGGGCGTCGTCGGCGGCGTAGGCGGTCAGGCCGCGCGCCACCTCGCGCCCGTCCGGCGCCTTCACCACCACCACGTCGCCGCGGTCGAAGTCACCGTCCACGGCGCGCACGCCGGCCGGCAGCAGGCTAGCCCCGTTGGCGAGCGCCTTCAGCGCACCCGCGTCCACGGTCAGGGAGCCCGCGGCGTTCAGATTGCCGCCGATCCAGGCCTTGCGGGCGCTGGAGGGCTCGGCCGCCGGGAGGAACCAGGTGCACAGCGCCCCACCGTTCTCCGGCCGCTGCTCCAGCGCGGCCAGCGGGTTCATGCGCTTGCCCTTGGCGATGACCATGCGGCAGCCGGCGGCCAGAGCCACGCGCGCGGCGACGATCTTCGTCACCATGCCGCCGGAGCTGTAGCCCGGAGGCGGCTCCCCGGCCATGTTCTCGATGTCGGAGGTCAGTTCCTGGACGACGGGGATGTGCTTGGCCTCCGGGTCCTTGCGCGGATCGGCGGTGTAGAGGCCGTCGATGTCCGACAACAGGACCAGCGTGTCGGCGGAAATCATCTGCGCCACGCGGGCGGCGAGGCGGTCGTTGTCGCCGAAGCGGATTTCGGAGGTCGCGACCGTATCGTTCTCGTTGATGACCGGGATGGCGCCGAGCTTCAGCAGCGTGTCGATGGTGGCGCGGCCGTTCAGGTGGCGGCGCCGCTCCTCCGTGTCCTCCAGCGTCACCAGCACCTGGGCCACGGTCAGGCCGTAGCGGGCCAGCGTCTCCTGGTAGGCGGCGGCAAGCCGGATCTGGCCGGTGGCGGCGGCGGCCTGCTTTTCCTCCAGCCGCAGCGGACGGCCGACGAGGCCCAGATGCTCCCGCCCGCAGGCGACGGCGCCGGAGGTGACGATCACCACCTCCTGCCCGCGCTTGCGGCAGGCGGCCACATCGTCGGCCAGCGCGTCCAGCCACTCCCGCCGGATCTGGCCCGTCGTGCTGTCCACCAGCAGGGCCGAGCCGATCTTCACCACCAGCCGGCGCGAGTCGAGCAGGGTGGGCAGCCGGGCGGGAGCGTCAGCCCTTGGTGTTGTCGTCGCTGTCGTCGTCACCGTGGTCGTCATCGCCGTCGTCGCCATCATCGTCCCAGTCGTCGGAGTCCGCGGGCAGAGGGTCGTACTCGCCCTTTTCCTCGTTCCAGCCCGCATACTCGTCGTCCACCTTCTGGCCGACCGGCGGCCGCGGGATGGAGCGGGTGGCCGGGGCGTGGATGACGTCGGGCTCCTCTTCCTTGGACTGTTTGATGAGCGTGAGCAAGCGGTAAAGCACAGCCTGCACGCCCTGACCGGTGGCACCGGAGAGCACCATGACCTCGGCGCCCGAAGCCTCCTCCAGCGCCGCCTTCTTCTCCGCGACCTCCTCGTCCAGCAGGGCGTCGGCCTTGTTCAGACCGATGATCTCCGGCTTGTCGGCGAGGTTGCCGCCATAGGCCGCCAGTTCGTTGCGGATGGTCGTGTAGGACTGGACGACGTCCTCGGCCGTGCCGTCGATCAGGTGCAGCAGCACGCGCGTGCGCTCCACATGGCCGAGGAAGCGGTCGCCGAGTCCGTGGCCTTCGTGCGCGCCCTCGATCAGGCCGGGGATGTCGGCGATCACGAACTCCTCGTCACCGGCGCGCACCACGCCCAGGTTGGGGGCGAGCGTTGTGAAGGGATAATCGGCGATCTTCGGCTTCGCCGCGGTGGTCGCGGCCAGGAAGGTGGACTTACCGGCGTTGGGCAAGCCCAGCAGGCCGGTGTCGGCGATCAGCTTCAGCCGCAGCCAGACCCAGCGCTCCTCCCCCGGCCAGCCGGGATGGGCCTTGCGCGGGGCGCGATTCGTCGGGGTCTTGTAGGAGGCGTTGCCGAAGCCGCCGTCGCCACCCTTCAGGTAGACGACGCGCTGGCCGGGCTCCGTCAGGTCGAGCAGCACCGTCTCCTGGTCCTCGTCCAGGATCTGGGTCCCGACCGGCACGCGCAGCACCACGTCGGTGCCCTTGGCGCCGTTGCGGTTGGCCCCCATGCCGTGGTTGCCGCGCTGCGCCTTGAAATGCTGCTTGTAGCGGTAGTCGATCAGCGTGTTCAGGCCGTTCACGGCCTCGATCACCACGTCGCCGCCGCGCCCGCCGTTGCCGCCGTCCGGCCCACCGAACTCGATGAACTTCTCGCGGCGGAACGCGATGGCGCCGGGGCCGCCGTCGCCGCTCTTCAGGAACACCTTGGCTTGATCGAGGAACTTCATCGGGGGACCGTGCCGGCCAATCTGCAAACGGCGCCCCGCCGGCCGTTCCCGAAGGGGAAGGGGCGGAGACCACCATACCAACAAAAGAAAATCGGGGGCCGGTTGCCCGGACCCCCGATTTATCCGCTTACACCGTACGGGCCGGCCAAGCTTATCCGGCCAAGCTTACTCGGCCGCGACCGCCGGAACCTGCACCGCCTCGACAGCGACGAAGGTGCGGCCCTTTGCGGAACGCTTGAAGGTCACGACGCCGGCCGCGGTGGCGAACAGCGTGTGATCGCGGCCGATGCCGACGTTCTCACCCGGGTGGAACTTCGTGCCGCGCTGGCGGACGATGATGTTGCCCGAGACGACGTTCTCGCCGCCGAAGTGCTTCACGCCGAGGCGACGGCCAGCGGAGTCGCGGCCGTTGCGCGAGGAGCCGCCTGCTTTTTTGTGAGCCATGGGGGGTTACTCCTGTGACTGGTCGGCGGCCGCTCAGGCGGCGCCGTTGATCCCGGTGATGCGCAGGACGGTCAGGTCCTGGCGATGGCCGTTCTTGCGGCGGTAGTTCTGGCGGCGCTTCTTCTTGAAGACGATGATCTTCGGACCGCGATCCTGGGCGACCACCTCGGCGGTCACGGCCGCGCCGGCAACCGTCGGGGTGCCAACCGTGGCGCTGCCGCCGTCGCTCACCATCAGCACGTCGCCGAGCGTGATGGAGGCGCCAGCCTCGGCCTCGAGCTTCTCAACGCGGATCACGTCGCCATTGGCGACCTTGTACTGCTTGCCGCCGGTGCGGATCACTGCAAACATCGTCGTCACTGCCTATTCCAAAACAAACAGCGGGCCGCTCGCCCACCGTTTGAGGTGCAAGCCCGTTCGTGAGAGCGGGGATTTATACCGACGACCCACCCTGAGTCAACAGGGTTGGTGGTGGAGCGGCGTTCATTTTCCTGCAAAATCCCGCAAACAAGGGGCTTGCATCGCCAAAGGCTTTTGGGTAGGTTCCGCGCCACCCCGGAAACGGGGCAGCGGATGGGTGGCAGAGCGGTTGAATGCACCGCACTCGAAATGCGGCATACCCGCAAGGGTATCGGGAGTTCGAATCTCCCCCCATCCGCCACATTTCTTCAGCGCGACGCGCTTTTACGTAGGCAAGCCTCCCCGATGCGGGAGGCTTTTTGCGTTTCGGGCCATTGCCGCTGTTATCCGGCCGTTCCGCGCAGCATCGCCATGGTCGCGTCGAACAGGGCGCCGTCCGGATCGGCGAAGCGGTCCACCACGCTGAAATGGTTGGCGCCGGGCTCCACGAACTCCTGAATCGCGTTGCCGGCGGCGGCCCAGGCGCGAGCCTGGTCGGTCTGCTGGCGGTGCATTTCGTCGGTCTCATTCGACCCCAGGGCCAGGACGAGCAGCGGGGCGGGGGCCGGAACGTTGTGGACCGGGCTCAAGCGGCGTGCCGATTCCAGGTTCAGTCGCAGTTGGTCGTTCACCTCGAAATGCAGCAGCGGTTCCAGATCGTAGATTCCGCTGATGGATACGGCGCCCGACGCCCGTTCCGGGTTGCGGGACACCAGCGTGGTCGCCAGATGGCCGCCGGCGGAGTGGCCGGCCAGGACGAAGCGGCGCGAATCGGCGCCGAAGCCGGCCGCGTGGTCGATGGTCCAGTCCAGCCCGGTCTGGGCGTGGCCGATCAACTCGTCCATCGTCACGTCCGGGCACAGGCCGTAGCCGATCATCGCCACCGCAACGCCCCGCGCCACGAAGGGCTCCGCGATGAAGGAGTGCATGGCCTTCGACAGCGACCGCCAATAGCCGCCGTGGATGAAGACCAGCAAGGGTGCGCCGTCACCGGCCGGGAAGACGTCCACCGTCTGGCGCGGGTGCGGGCCGACGGGGATGTCCAGGGTGCCGCCGAGCCGCTCGCGCGCCGCGGCGCTTTGCGCCTCCCACCGGGCGAAGTGGTCGGCGTGTTCGGGCACCAGTTTGCGGAAATTGTACTGCCGGTCGATCGCGGCGGCGTCCATGCCATTGAACAGGGGGCTTTGGAGCGGGGACTCGGACGTCACGGCGGGGCTCCTATGTGGTGTTCGGCGCGGCGCTGACATTGACCGGTTCATGGGAAGAGGACTATCCCCAGGCCACGGAATATGGCGGATCGGCCGGACTGAGGAAAGGGCAGGGTCATGAACGGAAAGAACGCGGTCGTGCTGGTCAGCGGCGGGCTCGATTCGACGACGGTGCTGGCGATCGCCAAGGACCAAGGCTACCGGGTCAACGCGCTGAGCTTCCGCTACGGCCAGCGCCACGCGGTGGAGCTGGAGGCGGCGCGGCGCGTGGCTTCGGCGATGGGGGTGGACCGGCACGTCATCGCCGACATCGACCTGCGCGCCTTCGGCGGTTCGGCCCTGACCGACGCCATCGACGTGCCCAAGCACGGAAGCGCTTCGGAGCTGGGCGAGGGCATCCCGGTCACCTACGTGCCGGCGCGCAACACCATCTTCCTGTCCTTCGCGCTGGCCTGGGCGGAGACGCTGAACGCATCGGACATCTTCATCGGCGTCAACGCGCTGGACTATTCCGGCTATCCGGACTGCCGGCCGGAATACATCACGGCCTTCGAGACCATGGCCAACCTCGCCACCAAGGCCGGGGTGGAGGGGACCAGCCGGTTCAAGATCCACGCGCCGCTGATGACGCTGGACAAGGCCGGCATCATTCGGCGCGGGCTGGAACTGGGCGTGGACTACGGCCTCACCCACTCCTGCTACGACCCGACGCCGGAGGGCGAGGCCTGCGGCACCTGCGACAGCTGCCTGCTGCGCCTGAAGGGCTTCCAGAAGGCCGGGCTGGTGGATCCGGTGCCCTATAAGAGATAAGGGGGCGTCAGGCGGCGGCGAAGCGCCGTTCATCGGCCCAGGTGCGGGCGGTGGTCGGGCGGCCCTCGGCGTCGATCAGGCCGCGTTGGTGCAGTTCTTCCACGTGGCGGGTGAAGAAGCGGACGGTGCTCTCCCGCTCCCAGTGCTCCATCCAGTTCTGCTCCAGGAAGGCGAGGATCGCCGGCTGGCCCAGCTCCGCCTCCCACAAGATGCCAAGGAGCGAGGTCTGCTGCTCCTCGTGCATGCACTCCTCGAAGGTCAGCTTCTGCTGGCTGCGGGCTTCCTTGCGCCGAGTCGTCTCCGGCCCCGGTCCCAGGCCGTAGTCGTAGAGCGGGCGGCGCTCCGGGGCGGCCAGCAGCCAGTGGGCGACCTCGTGCACGATCACCGTGGCCTCCACGTCCGTGCGGATGACCTTGCCGTCCCACATGAAGGAGGTGTTGGGCGGCTCGTCCAGCGTGTCGATGCCGTGGGCATGGGCCAGCCGCACGGCGTCGGCGCGCTGGTCCGGCGTGTCGACACCGCCGGGTACGGGCCAGGTGGCGGCAATGCGCCGGAAGGCGGCCAGGGGCAGCCGCCCCGCCTGGAAGGCCGGGTCCGCCAGCGTCCTTTCGGCCAGCGTCTTTTCAAAGGCGGCCAGGGCTTCCGGCATCACCTCGGCCGGGATCGGGGTCAGGATCATGGTGCACAAACGACAAAGGGTCCGGAATGGGCCTATGTGCCCAATCCGGACCCCCCGCGCAAGGTTATTCGCCTGCGGCCGATTTACGCCGCGCGCATGTCCCAGCGGCGGCGTTACGCCGCGCGCATGTCATTGAGGAAGCGGG
The DNA here is from genome assembly GCF_025961225.1 of Azospirillum canadense. Lineage (GTDB taxonomy): Bacteria > Pseudomonadota > Alphaproteobacteria > Azospirillales > Azospirillaceae > Azospirillum > Azospirillum canadense. The sequence continues at coordinate 551,040 of NZ_JAOQNG010000001.1, forward strand.
AGACGAAGCCGCGCAGCCCCTCCGCCTCGCCGTTCAGGCCGTCTGCGGCGTCCAGCACCTGGCGGGAAGCGTCGCCGGTGGCTTCCGCCGCCTGGGTCACGCCGACGATGGTGCCGGTGACCTCCTGGGTGCCGCGGGCGGCTTCCTGGACGTTGCGGCTGATCTCGCGCGTGGCGGCCCCCTGTTCCTCCACCGCGGCGGCGATGGTCGCGGAGATGCCGCTGATCTCGCCGATCACGCGGCCGATCTCGGCGATGGCGGCGGCGGCCTCGCGGCTCACCTCCTGGATGCCGGCAATCTGGCCGGAGATGTCCTCGGTCGCCTTGGCCGTCTGGTTGGCGAGGTTCTTCACCTCCGACGCGACGACGGCGAAGCCCTTGCCGGCCTCCCCCGCGCGCGCCGCCTCGATGGTGGCGTTCAGCGCCAGCAGGTTCGTCTGGCTGGCGATGTCGTTGATCAGCTGCACCACCTCGCCGATCCGCTGGGCGGCGTCGACCAGGCCGCGCACGGTGGCGTCGGTCTTCTGCGCCGTGGTGACGGCGGCGCCGGCGATGGCGTTGCTCTGGGCGACCTGGCGGCTGATCTCCTGGATGGAGCTGGACAGCTCTTCCGCTGCGGCAGCCACGGTCTCGACATTGGCCGTCGCCTGGCTGGAGGCGGCGGCGACGGCGCTGGCCTGCCGGGTCGTCTGCTCGGCGGTGGCCGACATGCCCTGCGCCGTGGCGTGCAACTGGGTCGCGGCGGAGGAGACGCGGCCCAGCACGTCCAGCACCAGCCGGTCGAACTCGCGCGTCAGGGCGTCGATCGCCTCGGCACGCTTTTGCCGCGCCTCCTGCTCGACGGCCTGCTCGGCCGCCAGCTGGTCGGCGCGGATCAGGCTTTCCTTGAAGACCGCCACGGACTTGGCCATGCCGCCGATCTCGTCGCCGCGCTCCAGGCCGGGCACGTCCACCGACCGGTCGCCGCCGGCCAGCCGGGTCATGGCGTTGGTCATCGCCACCACGGGACGCGACAGGCCGCGGCCGATCAGCAGGGCGGAGAGCAGGCCCAGCAGCACGGCGGCCAGCGAGGCGGCGACCATCGTCTTACGGGCGTTGTCGACGGTGCCGGACGCCTCCGTCCCCAGGTCGGACTGGTTGCGCACGCTGGCGTCGCGCAGCTGGTCGGCGCGCGCGTTGATGGTGGGGCCGAGCGTTTCCAGCATCCCGCTGACCAGCTCGTCGCGCTTGGTCGTGGCCGCCACGGCCTTTTCCAGCTCGGTGGAGAAGACCCGCTGCAGCGCGATGAAAGACATGGCCGCCTTGCGCCGGTCCAGGTCGTTCAGCTTGGCCAGCATGGCGTTGCCGCGCTCGCGCGCGCTCTGCATCTCCTTGCGGGCGCCGTCCGCGCTTTCCGCCTTGCCGTCGATCAGGAAGCGCGCCGCCAGGATGCGGGTGGCCAGGAAATGGCGGCCCGCCATGCCGGCCAGATAGGCGCCTTCGGTGTCGCCGTCCGCGTAGGCGCTGTCCATGATGGAGGTGAGTGCCTTTTCCATCTTCGGCCCCAGCTCGTCGATCGTGGCGATGGACTCCGACCGCGCCGCCTGGAACTCCAGCACCTTGGCGAAGCTTTCCTGGTACTGCGTCAGCTCGTTGCCCATCTGCTCGACCGTGCGCAGCAGGGTCGGGTCGGAGAACAGAGCCTTCGTCTCGTCGATCTGCGCGGAGATCGCCGCGGCGTGCGACCCGACCTCGCCGGCGGACTCCTCGTTTCCGGTCAGCAGGAAGGTCTTCGCGTGCAGCTGCGTCTCCAGCATCAGGGCCTGGATCTTGCCCACCTCGATCGACTGCCGCGCCAGCGTCTGGTAAGTCGCGAAATCGTCCTTCGCGTTGGACAGGGCCAGGACACCGATGGCCCCGATGGCGACCAGGAAAATCAGGATTCCGGCGCTGGCGGCGGTGATCTTGGTTCCGACCCGCAAACGGTTGAGCACGCTCATGGCGGAAGGGCTCCGGGGAGGGACAAAGTTTAGACTTCAAACATGGCAGCACCCGGTTACCAATACATTAAGTGTGCCAAGTCTGTGACGCTGCCTGTGACACTATAGGACGCTTGAGCGGGGCCGTTCGGGAAGGGACGGCGGGCGCCGGTCGCGCATCAAAGGCAAATTCCCACCACTTCCGTGTTCTGGCGGTTCGGTGGCCGGCTGGAATATTTGTCTGGCCGGTGGTGTTTGCCCCCATCGGTGGACGGCATTCGGTGCGCCCCGCCCTGGCTGTCCGGCGGCCCTTCGGCTGCCCGTTGAACCCCGATTGAACAGGGCGTGGGCCACGAAATGACCACAAGAGAGGCATTTTGCTCAATCCCATGTATCGTGGTATACGCCCAACGGCGGAGCGCCCGGCCGGGGACGCCCGCCAACCGGCTTCCATCCCGGCTTCCGACCCTGTATCCGAAGACCTGACGCCCAAGAACCTAACGCAACGGCTGGCCATGTCCCTTTCCGACGCGCCTTCCCTGGTGGCCCCGGCCGTGCCCGGCGACGCCCCTCCCGCCACGATGGTGGACGATCCCGGCGCGCGGCCGCGCCGCGGCGGCCGTGCCCGGCGCGTTCGGCTGTCGGTCGTTATCCCCTTCTTCAACGAAGGTGCCAACGTCGACGCGCTGTTCGACCGGCTGGTGCCGGTCCTGGACCGGCTGGACGCCGAGTGGGAGGTGGTCTGCGTCAACGACGGCAGCCGCGACGACACGCTGGACCGCCTGCTGGACGTGCACGACCGCGACCCGCGGGTGAAGGTCGTCGACCTGTCGCGCAACTTCGGCAAGGAGCTGGCGCTGTCCGCCGGCCTCGGCCACGTCACCGGCGATGCCGTGGTGCCGATGGACGCCGACCTGCAGCACCCGCCGGAACTGCTGCCCCAGTTCCTCGCCAAGTGGCGCGAGGGCTACGACGTGGTGGTGGCCGTGCGCAACGCGCGGGTCGGGCAGAGCATGAAGCACCGGCTGTTCGCGCGGGCCTTCTACTGGATCTTCGACAACCTGTCGGAGGTGAAGCTGCCGCGCGAGGTGGGCGACTTCCGCCTGATGGACCGCCGCGTGGTGGAGGTCATCAACCGCATGCCGGAGCGCACGCGCTTCATGAAGGGCATCTTCGCCTGGGTCGGCTTCCGCCAGGCGAGCATCCCCTACGAACAGGGCGAGCGCGCGGGCGGCGACACCAAATGGGGCTTCGTGAAGCTGCTGCGCCTGTCCTTCGACGGGCTGACCGCCTTCTCCACCTTCCCCCTGCGGGTGTGGAGCCTGGTGGGCATGGCGGTGTCGGGCTTTGCCTTCGTCTACATCCTGATCCGTGTGATCCGCACCCTGCTGCACGGCATCGACGTGCCCGGCTATGAATCGCTGTTGGCCGCGGTGCTGTTCCTGGGCGGCGTCCAGTTGATCACGCTGGGCATCCTCGGCGACTATCTCGGCCGCGTGTTCAACGAGGTGAAGGGCCGGCCTCTCTACATCGTGCGTTCCGCCCACGGCTTCGAGGACGAGGAGGCCGCCGTGGCGCCCGCCGCGTACCGGACGCCGCGCCGCGGGGCCGGCACCGAGGACCGTCATCCATGAATTATCAGTCGCCCGCCGAACTGGCGGCCCTGGGCAAGGCCCGGCAGGCATCCGGTTCGGGGGCCAGTTCGGGGGCCGGTTCGGCGGCTGTGTCGGGGGTCCGGTACGAGCACCGGCGCGCCGGCGCGCTGTGGGACGACCTCTCGCGCGCGCTGCTCCTCTGCCTGCTGATCATCGCCTTTCTGAGCTTCCGCTCCTACGGCATCAGCACGGACGAGGAGGTGCAGCACATCTACGGCAAGAAGCTGCTGTCCTTCTACCTGTCGGGCTTCACGGACCGGTCCGCCTTCCACTTCAAGGACCTGTACCTCTACGGCGGGCTGTTCGACCTGGTGACCGCGCTGCTGGTCCACGTCTCCCCGTTTGAGGAGTACGAGACTCGGCATCTGCTCTGCGCGCTGGTCGGCGTGCTGGGCATCGCCGGAAGCTGGCGCTACGCGCGCCTGCTGGGCGGGCCACGCGCTGGGTTCCTGGCCGCGGCGCTGCTGGCGCTGTCCGGCGTCTATTACGGCGCGATGTTCAACAACACCAAGGACGTGCCCTTCGCAGCCGGCATGGTGTGGACCCTCTATTTCGGCACGCGCATCATCAACCAGCTGCCCAGCCCGAGCCGCAGCGCCGTGCTGAAGTTCGGCCTCGTGCTGGGCCTGACGCTGGCGATCCGCGTCGGCGCGGTGCTGGCCGGCTTCTACCTGGTGGCGGCGCTGTCGCTGTATGTCGTGCTGGTGGCGTGGCGGGACGGGCTGGCGCCCGCGCTGTCGGACACGCGGCGCATCGTCCTGGCGCTGCTGCCGGCGCTGCCCGTGGCCTACGCGCTGATGGCGCTGTTCTGGCCCTGGGCCGTGTTGAACCCGCTGAACCCGCTGGAGGCGCTGCGCGTCGTCTCGCACTTCCCGATCGACATCCAGACGCTGTTCATGGGCGAGATGGTGCGGTCCAGCGACCCGCCGGCCCTTTACCTGCCGGTCTACCTGGCGGTGAAGCTGCCGGAGGCTGTGCTGCTGGGTGCCGCGGCCGCGGTGGTGATGGCCGGGGTCTGGCTGGCGCGCGGCGGCTGGAAGGCGCGCTACGGCTTCCCGCTGGTGCGCTGGGTGCCGCTGGTGCTGGGCGCCTTCCTGCCGATCATCCTGTTTATGCTGCTGCGCCCGTCGGTCTACAACGGCATCCGCCATTTCCTGTTCGTGGCGCCGCCGCTGACCGTCATGGCCGGCCTCGCCATCGACCGGCTGTGGATGCGGACCGAAGGTTTCGGTCGCCGGCCGGGGCAGGTCTTCGGCGCCGCGGCCACGGTCGTGGCGGTGCTGTACGCTTGGCAGCTCGGCTGCATGCACCCGAACCAGTACGTCTACTACAACCAGTTCGCCGGCGGCATGAAGGGCGCGGAGGGCAACTTCGAGCTGGACTACTGGGGCAACTCCCAGCACGAGGCGCTGGAGGAGCTGATCGAGCTGGTGGAGCGCGAGAACGACGGCAACCCGCCGCCGCGCCAGTACACGCTGACCGTCTGCGGGAACACGCTGGCGGTGCGCTTCGAGTTGCCGCCCTGGCTGAAGTTGGTCAACGGGATCGAGCCGGACTGGCGCAAGGCCGACTTCTTCATGGCCTTCACCCAGGTGAAGCGCTGCCCGTCGCTGCTGAACGGCCGGCCGATCATCGAGATCGCGGCCGACGACGTGCCCCTGACCATCGTGAAGGACCGCCGCCCCCCGCCCGCGGAGATCCCGAGCGAGTAGGGCGGACACGGTGAGCGCCTGTCTGGTTTGAATTCACCACCAAGGCACCAAGACACCAAGAGTCCTCAACATGCAGAGCGCGAGGACTCTTGGTGTCTTGGTGCCTTGGTGGTGAATCCCCTTACCCGGAGCGTGACCCTCCCCGACAGACTACCCCTCCGGCCCGCGGGCACCCCGTTGGCGTGATCTCCGTCCGTGGGCGTACCGTGTGACGTTTCCGACACCCACTCTCCCCTTCCAGGGTCGTGCAGGACGGAGGGTGGGATGCGGGGGCCGGTGGTCGGTGTCGTGTCGTTTCTTGCCCTCTGGGGGTGGGTGTCGGTTCCCGCGGCCGATCCGGTCGCGACCCATCCGGGCACCGCCTATCAAAACGGGGCCGGCGGCTTGCGCGACACCGTCGCGGCAATGGCCGACCAACGGCTGTCGGAGGCTGGGCCGGGGAGCCTGGTGGTCGGTGTCATCCGCGACGACGTCAAGGTGGTGGTCGGGCGCGGGGACAGCGGCCGGCCGGACGGCGGCCCGCCCGACGGGCGCACGCTGTTCCAGATCGCCTCTCTGACCAAGCCCTTCACCGGCACCATTCTGGCGGAGCTGATCCGCGCCGGCCGCGTGGCGCCGACCGACCCGCTGGCCCGCCACCTGCCCAAGCCGAACCACGCGCCGGACTTCGACGGCCAGCCCATCCGGCTGCGCGACCTCGCCACCCACACCGCTGGCCTGCCCAACGTGCCGGAGACGCCACGCTTCTCCTGGAACCGGCTGGAGGACCCGCGCAACCCCTACAAGCCGCTGACGCGGGAGGAGGTGGCTTCCTGGCTGTCGAACTTCAGCCTGCCGGTGCCGCCGGGCACCCGGTTCCGCTATTCGAACGTCGGCATGGCCGTGCTGGGGGAGGCGCTGTCGACCGCCGCCGGAACCCCCTACGAAACCCTGCTGAAGCGCGTCGTCACCGAACGCTTCGGCCTGAAGGACACGACGCTCCGCCTGTCAGCGGAGCAGCGCGCCCGCAAGGCGGTGGGCCACGCGCGCGGGCAGGTCGTCCCCGACTGGGAGGCGCCGGCCATGCAGCCCTCCTTCGGGCTCTATTCGACGGCGAACGACCTGCTGCGCTGGCTGCGCGTCAACATGGGCGACTGTTCGGCCGCAGCAGGGAACGGGAGCCCTTGCGATCCGGACGTGGCGGCCACGCTGACGCTCGCCCAGTCGGTGCAGGTCGACGGCCGGGCGTTGCGCGACCCGGGGGCGCTGGGGCAGGGGGCGATGGCGCTGGGCTGGTTCGTGGCCTGGGCCGGCGACGGCACGCCGATCCTCTGGCATTCCGGCTCGACCGGCGGCTTCAACGCCTACATCGCCTTTTCCCGCGCGCACCGCTGGGCCGCGGTGGCCCTGACCAACAGCGACCCCGACCGCGTCGTCGCCGACAAGGTGGTGGGCGACATCATCAACCATCTCGAGTCGCACTGAGGCGGGTGCGGCAACGCTTCACGGGCGGCGGTGTTGACCCAGGAGGTCACCACCACGGAGAGCCCGGGCATGAAGCAGTTCCTGTTGACCAGCGCATCCTTCGTCGCGATCACGGTCGGCGCGACCCTGTTGCTGCGCAGCGTGTCCGGGGCGTCCCCGGCGCGGCGGGAGGCGGGACAGCCGGTCCGCAGACCAAGGATCATGCCGCAGATCGCGCCGGCCCAGCGCGGGATGTCGGACGAGGAGGTGCGCATGGTCACGCGCAACTTCCTGCTCTACTTCATCATCCCGCTCTGGCTCGCCTCCGGCGTGGCGGACTGGCTGTGCCACCGGACCACCGACATCCAGCACACCACCGGCGCCAAGGAGACGATGATCCACCTGCTGATGCTGGTGGAGATGGGCGTGCCGACGCTGGCCGGCCTGTTCCTGGAGATCAACTCGCCGGTGCTGGCGCTGATGATCGCGTCTTTCCTGCTGCACGAGGCGACGGCGCTGTGGGACGTCAGCTACGCCATCACAGCGCGCGAGGTCTCGCCCATCGAACAGCACGTCCACAGCTTCCTGGAGATGCTGCCGCTGATGGCAGTGTCCTTCATCGCGGTGATGCATTGGCCGAAGGCCCTGGCCCTGGTCGGCCTGTGCGAGGACGAGGACCGCAGCATCCGGCTGAAGCGGGATCCGCTGCCCGTGGGCTACGTCGCCACCCTGATCGGGCTGATCGGACTGTTGGAGGTGCTGCCGTACCTGGAGGAGATGTACCGCGACTGGCGCGCTCATCCCGGCCGGCTGATGCCGCCGAAGGCCGAGCGGATGCAGGAGGCGATCCCGGCGGCGGGCTGAGCCGCAAACCGGCTCAGTGCAGCCGGGTTGAGGACGGGCGGCCGATGGGATCGTTCGTGTGGACCAGCGGGTCGGCGATCGGGCCGGCCTGGTGATGGACGAGCCGCCATTCCCCGTCCTCGCGCGCGAACAGGTTGGTGGCGGCCAGCACGGCGTGGCCCAGCGTTTCCTCGCAGATGACGACCGCGGTGTCGCCGTACAGCATCACCCGCTCGTTGCGGGCCTGGATGACCGGGCCGTTGGGGACGTTCAGCACGTCCCCCCAGCTGGCCATGACCGCCTCCCGCCCGAACAGGATCGTCCAGCCCGGATGGATGCAGCACACGGGCAGGTGGGCCGCCCACAGGGAGTCCATGGCGGGATAGTCGCGGTCGCTGAAGGCCCGGTAGAAGGCTTGGTTCAGGGCCAGAACGGCGTCGCGGTCGGTCATTGTGGAAAAGCTCTCCGGATCACTCCGAGAGCTTCTAAACAAGCAACCGTTTCATTCGCAAGTGCCGGTCCGATATAAATCACAAGCAAATGCCTTTGGACCCATGCCATCGGGCGGGCGACCGCGGCGCTCCTCACGCCTTGATGTCAACCTTGGCGGGTGTTTCCGCCTTGTCCGTGGCCGCGGGGGCCTTGCCATCGGTCAGTCCTTCCACCGGTTGCGACAGGTCCAGGTTCAGGTGCATGACGCCGTCGGCGCTCTTGGTCGGCTTCAGCACGCCGGACCCGCTCATGCCGCCGCCCTTGGCCATCATGCCGTTCAGCTTCTCCAGGACGCCCTTGATTTCGTCCTCGCTGAAGCCGTTGGCGCGGACGATCATGCCGGTCGACTTGCCGGTGACCTTGGTGTTCGTCTGGCCGAACGCGACGCTGCCCGACCCGTCGGCGTTCAGGGCCGCCTCCACGCTCTGGTCCTGGCGCTGGAAGTCCAGCGTGGACTTGGCGAAGGAGATGCGGACCGACTTGTTGCCGTCCTGGATGGTCAGCTCGATCCCGCGCGACTCGATCGTGAACTGGGAGCGCGCCTCCTGCATGCTCATGGACATCTGGCTGAAATCCATGGACTTCAGCTTGTCCTTCAGATGGTCGCCGAAGCCGTCGAGCACGCCGTCGACCCGGTCCTTAGGCATGCCGAGCGCGTCGAGCGTGCTGCCCAGGTCGCTTTTCATCCCGTCGATGGCCTTCTCGAAGGCGCCGGCCAGGCCCTTGGAATGGTCGAGCGCGCCCTTCATGATGTCCAGCGCCTGCGCCGCGCGGTCGCTCATCGCCTGGGCGCCCGTGCCGCTGCCGCCGGTCATCCCCTTGCCGGCCGTCCCCTTGCCGGCGTAGTCCGACGCTCTTGTGTCGGAGGCGGCCGGCTTCTTGCCGGACAGGCCGTCGAGCAGCGTTTCCATGGATTGGCTGATGGTGTAGGCCGGGCTGGCGGCCTTCTTATCGTCTGCCTTCGAGTTCTCCGACGCCGAAGAGGCCGACTTGCCATCGGTGGTCTTCTTGGCCGCCGGGGTCTGGAGGACCGAACTGGTCGTCCCGTTCGGCCCGGAGAGTTCCGAGTAGTACATCGACGTCTCCCGCGTATTATCGTTGTCAGCGCACCGTACTATTGCCGCGGGAATCTTTACCACAGGTTAATCCGCTGCGCCAGGGCGCAACGCCAAGTCGCATTGCTTTGTGAGCTTACGGTTCTATCCGGTGCGGCGGGCGGTCTCCTCCACTTCGGCGAGCGGCTGGGTGGCCGGCCCGTTCAGCACCGCCCCGTCCACCGTGAAGCGGGAGCCATGGCACGGGCAGTCCCAGGTTTTCTCGCCGGGGTTCCAGTGCACCACGCATTTCAGGTGCGGGCAGACGGCGGAGCGGCGGTGCAGCGTGCCGGCGTCGTCGCGGTAGACGGCGATGGGCTTCCCGCCGGACTTCAGCACGGCGCCCTCGCCGGGTGCGATGCCCTGTTCCGACTCCACCTCCGACCGCCGCACATAGTCCAGGTACTGGCGTCCGACGTCGATGTTCTCGCGCAGGTAGGTGCCGAGCTTGTTGGTCATCTTGCGGCCGGGGTCGTAGAGCGCGGCCCAGGGGCTTCCGCTGCCGTGGATCAGTTCGCACAGGACCATGCCGGCGATGGTGCCGTGGGTCATGCCCATGCCGCTGTCGCCGGTCGCCACGAAGATCCGCCCCCCGTAGGCCGGGTCGCGGCCGATGAAGGCCAGCCCGTCGAAGGGTTCCATCACCTGTCCGGACCAGCGGTACTCCACCGCGCCGGCCTCCGGGAAATGCTCGCGCGTCCAGGCCTCCAGCGCGGCCCAGCGGCTGTCCATGTCGCGCGCCTCGCCGGTCTTGTGGTCCTCGCCGCCGACGATCAGCAGGTCGTGGCCCTCCTCCGGCTGGAGCCGTACGTAATGATAGCTGTCCAGCGTGTCCCAATAGAGCCCGTCCGGCACTGTCCCCTTCGGCACGCGCGCCGCGATGGCGTAGGTGCGGTAGGCGGCCTGCTTGGTGTGGATCGCGAATCGGTCACTGATGGGGGAGTTGGTGGCGACCACCACGGCGTCGGCGTCGATGGTCGTGTGGTCAGGACCGACATGGACATGCGCCCGCTCTCCCTCCTGCCCGACAGCGGAGACGTGGGCGCGGGTGGCGAGGCGGCCGCCGCGCGCCAGGAAGGCGCGGGTCAGCCCGGCCAGGTACTTCAACGCGTGGAAGCGCCCTTGGCGGGGGAAGCGCAGGCAGGGGCCGGGGTGGTGGATCGGCGGGTGGTCCATCCGCTCCACATCCTCCAGCCCGGCGCGGCGGGCGGCGTCCAGTTCATTGTCGATGGTGGAGGGCGACTGGCCGGGCGCCAACATCAGGTAGCCGTCGAGCCGTTTGAGGTCGCAGTCGATGTTCTCCTCGCGGGCGATCCGCTCGATGGTGTCGATGGCGGCGCTGTGGCTGTCGGCGGCCATGCGGGCGCCGGACTCGCTGTGCAGCCGGATCATCTCGGTGTAGCGGTCGTCGATGGCGTTGGACAGGTGGGCGGTCGTGCGCCCCGTCTCGCCGTCGCCCGGCTGCCCGTCGTCCAGCAGCAGGACCCGCTTGCCGGAGCGCTGGAGCAGATAGGCGGTGGTGACGCCGGCGATCCCGGCCCCGACCACGATGACGTCAGGCTTTTCGGCCGCAAGGTCGGCGTTGCCGGCGGGCATCGGCCCGGTTTGCATCGGCCCAGGGGACGCGCTCATCCAGACGGAGGTCGTGGTGCCGGAACCCTGCATGGCCTGTTACCCTTTCCGATGAGCATGCGTTCCCAGGGGAACAGCCACGCGGCAGGCGGGTTCCGGTGCGCCAGCACGCCGCTTTCGCCCCCGGCGTCCGGCTGCTACGCTGCCGTCTCGTCCTTGCCGATCCACCAGACGACAGAGCCATGACCGACCGCCTTACCATCGCGCTGGCCCAACTGAACCCGACCGTCGGCAACATCACGGCCAACATCGACCGCATCCGCAACGCGCGGGCCGAAGCCGCCGCGCGCGGCGCCGACCTCGTCGTCTGTCCGGAGCTGGTGGTGACCGGCTACCCGCCCGAGGATCTGGTGCTGAAGCCCTTTTTCCTCGACCTCGTGGAAAAGGCGGTGAAGGGCCTCGCCGAGGAGACCGCCGACGGCGGCCCGGCGGTGCTGGTGGGGACGCCCTGGCGCGAGGGCGGCAACCGCTACAACGCGGCGCTGCTGCTCGACGGCGGCAAGGTCGCGGCGACCCGCTTCAAGGTCGACCTGCCGAACTACGGCGTCTTCGACGAGAAGCGCGTCTTCGCCGCCGGCCCGATGCCGGGCCCGATCAACTTCCGCGGCGTGCGGCTGGGCGTGCCCATCTGCGAGGACATCTGGAGCCCGGATGTGGTGGAGACGCTGGCCGAGAGCGGGGCGGAGATCTTGATTGTCCCCAACGGCAGCCCCTTCGAGGTCGGCAAGCACGACCAGCGCATCCAATTGTCAGTGGAGCGCGTCACCGAGTCCGGCCTGCCGCTGATCTATGTGAACCAGGTCGGCGGCCAGGACGAGCTGGTCTTCGACGGCGCCAGCTTCGCGCTCGGCGCCGACCGCAAGCTGGTCGCCCAGGCCCCGTCCTTCACCGAGCACCTGATGCTGACCCACTGGCAGCGCGGGGCGGACGACGTATGGACCTGCGCGGAGGCGGAGCGCATCGCGCCGGCCGGGGACCTGGAGTCGATCTATTCCGCCCTGGTGCTGGGTCTGCGCGACTATGTGACCAAGAACCGCTTCCCCGGCGTCATCCTGGGCCTGTCGGGCGGCATCGACTCGGCGCTGTCGGCGGCGATCGCGGTGGATGCGCTGGGGGCGGATCGGGTGCACGGCGTGATGATGCCCTCGCCCTACACCTCGCAGGAGAGCCTGGACGACGCGGCGGAGTCGGCGGAGCTGTTGGGGTGCAAGCTCGACACCATCCCCATCGTCCCGGCGATGGAGGCGTTCGAGCGCATGCTGCTGCCGGCCTTCGCCGGCCGTGACCAGGATATCACGGAGGAGAACATCCAGTCCCGCTCGCGCGGGATCACGCTGATGGCGCTGTCCAACAAGTTCGGCGCCATGGTGCTGTCCACCGGCAACAAGTCGGAGATGTCGGTTGGCTACGCCACGCTCTACGGCGACATGTGCGGCGGCTACGCGGTGCTGAAGGACGTCTACAAGACGACGGTCTACGACGTGTCGCGCTGGCGCAACGACAACATCCCGGTCGGCGCCCTGGGGCCCGCCGGGCGCGTCGTGCCGGAGCGCGTGCTGGTCAAGGCCCCGACCGCGGAGCTGAAGCCCAACCAGACCGACCAGGACACGCTGCCGCCCTACGAGGTGCTGGACGACATCCTGGAATGCCTGGTGGAAAAGGACTTCGGCGTGCCGGAGATCGTCGCCCGCGGCCACGCGCCGGAGGTGGTGAACAAGGTCTGGCGCATGCTGCACCTGGCCGAATACAAGCGCCGCCAAGCGCCCCCGGGCCCGAAGATCACGCGGCGCATCTTCAATCGCGAACGGCGGTACCCGATCACCAACGGGTTCACGAGCATCGTGTGAGGGGGGTAAGCCGGGGCGCCTCTTGCCCCCACCCTAACCCTCCCCCGCCCAGCGGGGGAGGGAGGGACCCGTGAAGCGGGAGGGTGGGGGAACCGGTGCCCGAACTTACGCCGCCTCGGTCAGCGCCAGATGCGGGCGGCGGACCATGGACTGGATGGTGAAGGGGGCGCGGACGCCGCCGCTGAACAGCTCGGCGCATTCCAGGGCCTTGAGCACCCGCTCCTCGGCCGGCAGGCCGACGGTCGAGGCGAGCGAGCCCAGCGCGTAGTCGGAGCCGCAGCCGATGGCGTGGTAGCCGCGGACCGCCTCGCCGACCTGATAGTCGGACTGGATGCTGAACAGGCGCCCTTCATAGCCGACCATGAAGGTGCCGCCCGTCTCTACGTCGTTGGAGCGGTGGGCGTAGCCGCCGTCCTTCAGGCAGCCGCGCACGGCGTCCACGAAATCCACCACCATGTAGCGGAAGACGTCGGCGTCGGCGTCGCGGTGCGGCGGTTCCAGCCGGTAGTGCAGAAGCTGGCCCATGCGGAAGGAACTGGTGAAGCCGATCAGCATCTCGCCGTTGCGGAACACCTTGGTGTCCGCGCGGACGGTGATGTCCAGCCCGTTCACGCCGGCGCTGTCGCCGCCCATCCACACCCGATCGCCGTCCACCAAGCCCACAATGCAGGTCATCGCTGTCCTCGTTCCCGTTCCTTCTGTGCGCGGAAGCAAGGCCAGGGTGGGCTTTTATAGTTAACGAAATGTTGCGACGCCGCGATGCCGAAGGGGGTATTCCACTTCGGCAGCTGAGGCGTGGCAAGGACTTAGCGCAAGCTAGTCCGACGCCATCAACTCCAGCGGCATCTCCATCGGCGCGTCCACCGGCGTGGCGTTGGCGGTGTTCCGGTTGGCGGCGGCCCGCGCCACGGCCGGCGCGCGGCGTGGCTTGGCGAGCAGGTCGTCCTGGATGACCTCCCCCCTGCGGTCGGTCACCATGGTCGGGGTGAAGAGCCCGGCGTGGCGGCCGTCCACCGGGAAGGCCGGGGTGAACAGGCGGTCGAGCGGCTCGGTCGTCGTCACCCCGCTGCGGTTGGGATCGCGGCGACCCAACAGGTCGAAGGGCGAGGTGTCGTAGAAGGCGCGGAACAGCGGCTTCACCACGCAGACGGCCAGCTGGTCCCAGGTCAGGTCGTTGCGGCGGTTCCAGGCGAAGCGGAAGACCTGCCGGAACAGCTGGGCTCGGTGCTCCTTCATGCCGCTCATGGTGCGGACGTAGGCCGCGACCTCGTCCAGCGGGTCCTTCGGCCAGACCACCAGCGTGTCGCCGTCCATGTCGCGCAGCCGCACGTTGGGCAGGAAGCCGCCCTCTTGCGCGATTTCGCGGAACATCGGCGTGCCGGGCAGCGGGATGGCCAGGCTGAGGAAGCCCGGCGAGGTGACGTCGTCGCGGCTGAGGATGTCGTTGATGTCGGTGCGGAAGCTGTCGATGGTCTGGTGCGCCGGGTCGAAGATCAGGCCATAGTCGAAGACCATGCCGTGGTCGATGCACTTGCGCGCGATGTCGAAGCGGTCGACGTGGCGGTTCTGCTTCTTCGAATAGCGCTCGATCATGTCGCTTTGCAGCGATTCGACGCCGGAGAACAGACCGACGCAGCCCGCCTCCTTCACCATCACCAGGTTTTCCTCCTTGGCGAAGAAGTCGGCGGTGACCAGCGCCAGCCAGCCCTTGAAGTAGCCGCGCTGCCAGTATTCCTTCACGATGGCCAGCCGTTCGCGGAAGCTGGCGCGGTCGTTCCCGTAAAAATTGTTGTCCTGCAGCGAAATGTAGCTGCACTTGCCCAACGCCTCGAACTGGGCGCGGATGAAGCTTTCTGAATAGGTCTGGTACTTGCCGCCCTCGCCGGTCAGCGAGCAGAAGCTGCAGGCGAAGTTGCAGTTCCGGCTGGTCTCCACGAAGCCGACGCCGTCGATGCGCTTGTACAGGTCGAAGCGTGGGACGAGGCCCGGCTTGACGTAGCCGGGGCCGAAGGCGTCAGCGATGACGTCCTCGATCTCCTCCAGGTCGCCTTCGCAGGCGTAGTCGAAGCAGGCCCGCGCCAGCGTCGGCAGGGCGCGCACGGCCGGCCCGCCGGCCACCACGACCACTCCCGGATTCTTGGTGCGCGCGTAGGCGGTCAACTGCCGCATGCGGTCCAGCGTGTTGGTCGTGCCGGTCAGGACCAGCATGTCCGGCCAAGCGAAATCATCCTCCCGCTTCAGCAGTCCGGACTGCACCTCGCAGTGGGTCCGCACCTCGCACAAGTCCGGGTTGAAGGCACCGGCCAAGTAGAAGGTTGCCGTCGCGGCGGTCAGGAACAGTTGGCGTGGTTCGTAGGTCCGGAACGAATCAAAGCTGGCATTGACCAGGAGAATCCGTTTCTTGCCGCTGCTGCGCCGGGAGATGAACATGACGACGGGCTTCTCCTGAAGGGTGAGGAGACATCGCTTTGGGCGAACTGGGAGGGCTTAAGCCGAAGATCAGATGCTATCACCAGTTAGCGAAAGAATAGATCAAACGTCAAATAATTTTGCGTTACATGAAAGACATCATTCGAACCAAAGTCGCGCGATCGGGTTGTGGCTGCATATAATTGTATGTTTGCCCGCGCGACTTGCCGCCTTTTGAGGCGCCTCGCGCCGAGACGTGCGCCATGATACGGTGGGAAAATCAACCATCGGAGGTGGCTTCCCATGGAACCCGCGCGCATTCTTGTTTTTATAACAGCTGTCACTCTTTGCGGCTGTGCCGCCGATCAGGCTGGGGACGGCCGCGCCCTCTACGACCAAGCCATCGACCGCAGCGCCGTGTATCAGGAGGCGAATGTCCGCCCGCTGGCGCCGCTGGCCTACCCGGTGCGCGCCCTGTCGCTGACCGGCAACGCCGCCTGGGCCGAGGGCAAGGAAGGGCAGAAGGTCACGATCAACAGCCTCTATGGCCTCTGGATATCCGTGGAGCCGGAGTTGCAGGCCATCTGCCAGACCTACCCGAGGGATCAGGTGATCGACCGGCTGCACCAGCTTCTGGGACTGAAGCCGGCGACCGACTCCGACCGCAACGCGCGTTTCATCCGTTTCACAATCGACCAGCAGAAGACCGGACCGGCGGTGTCTGGCGTCTTCCGCCCCTGCGCCAATCCCGACACGGCGGCGACCCAGTGCGGCAACCAGATCACGACGAAGCCGGAGCAGGCGGCCTACGTGTCCTGGTTCGCCAACCAGATGGTCTTCTCCTACAAGCGGGACGCGTCGATGGGCGGCACGGGCTATCCCTGGACGCGGCTTGGCTACACCTACAACTGGAACCCGGCGGCGGCGGACATCCGCGGCGTCCAGGAATATGTCGTGCCGGACAAGACCGTGGTCACCGTGACCGGGATCGTGTCGCCGGAGGACTACTGCGCGCCCTGACGCAGTCCCAGCGCGCGTGACCTCCGCATGCGCGGCTTTCGGAGCGGGGCGGGGCGTGCTAGGACTGCCGCCCCGTCCCTGACTTTCGAACGATCGCCGTCATGACCGTCGCCGTCCG
Organism: Azospirillum canadense; assembly: GCF_025961225.1. Taxonomy (GTDB): domain Bacteria; phylum Pseudomonadota; class Alphaproteobacteria; order Azospirillales; family Azospirillaceae; genus Azospirillum; species Azospirillum canadense. Next base: position 567,262 of record NZ_JAOQNG010000001.1, read on the forward strand.
CTTCGCCCCCAGCCCGACCGGCCTCCTCCATGTGGGCAACGTGCGCCTCGCGCTCGTCAATTGGCTGTTCGCGCGCAAGGCCGGCGGCAATTTCCTGCTGCGCCTGGACGACACCGACGAGGAGCGCTCCAAGCCCGAATACGCCGAGGGCATCGAGCGCGACCTGACCTGGCTGGGCCTCGCCTGGGACCGCTTCGCGCGGGAGAGCGACCGCTACGGCCGCTACGACGAGGTGTCGGAGGCGTTGAAGGCGTCCGGGCGGCTCTACCCCTGCTACGAGACGCCGGAAGAACTGAACCTCAAGCGCGCCAGCCTCGTCTCGCAGGGGCGCCCGCCGATCTACGACCGCGCCGCCCTGCGCCTGACGGACGCCGACCGCGCCCGGCTGGAGGGGGAGGGGCGCCGGGCCCATTGGCGCTTCAAGCTGGAGCACACGCCGGTGGAATGGACCGACCTCGTCCGCGGGCCGGTGCATTTCGAGGGGACGGCGCTGAGCGACCCGGTGCTGATCCGCGAGGACGGCCGGCCGCTCTACACGCTGACCAGCGTGGTGGACGACGGCGACCTCGCCATCACCCATGTGATCCGCGGCGAGGACCACGTTGCCAACACGGCGGTGCAGATCCAGATCTTCGAGGCCATCGGAGCGCCGGTTCCGGAGTTCGCGCACCTGCCGCTGCTGACCGATGCCGCCGGCGCGGGCCTGTCCAAGCGGCTGGGCAGCCTGTCGGTGGCATCCTTGCGCGAGGAGGAGGGGATCGAGCCGATGGCGCTGGCCAGCCTGCTCGCGAAGCTCGGCACCTCCGATCCCATCGAACCGCGGCTGACGTTGGACGAACTGGTGGCCGAGTTCGACATCGCCAAGATCGCCCGCGGCACCCCGAAGTTCGACCCGGAGGAACTGGCCCGGCTGAACGCCCGCATCCTGCACCTGCTGCCCTTCGAGCGCGTGGCCGGGGAACTGGCGGCGCTGGGCCTCGACGGCGCCGACGCGGCCTTCTGGGAGGCGGTGCGGCCGAACCTGGGGCGCATCGCCGACGCCCGCGACTGGTGGGCGGTGACCCACGCGCCGGTCACGCCCGTGGTGGACGACGCCGGCTTCCTGGATGAGGCGGCGGCGCTGCTGCCGGACGAGCCGTGGGATTTGGCGACCTGGGGCGCGTGGACCGGCGCGGTGAAGGCGAAGACCGGCCGCAAGGGCAAGGACCTGTTCCTGCCGCTGCGCCGCGCGCTGACCGGCCGCGACCATGGACCGGAGTTGAAGAACCTGCTACCCCTGATCGGCCGCGCGCGCGCGCTCAAGCGCCTCGCCGGCGAGACGGCTTGACGCTCATTTCGGTGGCCGCAGGCCGGGCTTGGGTTTAACCACAGAGACACGGAGACACAGAGAAGCCACGCCCTCTGTGTCTCCGTGTCGCTGTGGTGACGCACCGCTTGCAATGAATTGGCTGTAAGGCCGTTTGACAGGAGACATGGTGCCGTGCCGTTGGACCTCTACAACACGCTGACCCGCCGCAAGGAACGCTTCGAGCCGATGAGCCCGGACCGGGTGGGCATGTATGTCTGCGGTCCCACCGTCTACGACACGGCGCACATCGGCAACGCCCGGCCGGTCGTCGTCTTCGACCTGCTGTTCCGGCTGCTCCAGCGGCTCTACCCGGCGGTGACCTACGTCCGCAACATCACCGACGTGGACGACAAGATCATCGACCGCTCGCGCGACAGCGGGGAGCCGATCGAGGCGCTGACCAAGCGCACGGCCGACCTCTACCACGCGGACATGGACGCGCTGAACGCGCTGCGCCCGACCATCGAGCCGCGCGCCACCCACCACATCGCCCACATGGTCGCGCTGATCCAGCTGCTGATCGAGCGCGGCCACGCCTACGCGGCGGAGGGGCATGTGCTGTTCTCCGTGCCGTCCATGGCGGACTACGGCCAGCTGTCCCGCCGGTCGCTGGATGAGATGATCGCCGGCGCCCGCGTCGACGTCGCCCCCTACAAGCGCGACGCCGCCGACTTCGTGCTGTGGAAGCCCAGCGCCGACGACCAGCCGGGCTGGGACAGCCCCTGGGGACGCGGCCGGCCCGGCTGGCACATCGAGTGCTCCGCCATGGCGAAGGAGCATCTTGGCGTCACCTTCGACATCCATGGCGGCGGGCTGGACCTGATCTTCCCGCACCATGAAAACGAGATCGCGCAGAGCCGTTGCGCCCACGGTGGCGAAGCGCTGGCCCGCTATTGGGTCCACAACGGCTTCGTGACCGTCGAGGGCGAGAAGATGTCCAAGTCCCTGGGCAACTTCTTCACTGTGCACGAGCTGCTGGACGAGTTCCCCGGCGAGGCGATCCGCCTGACGCTGATGAGCGCCCACTACCGCCAGCCGCTGGACTTCACCCGCGAGGGGCTGAAGCAGTCCAAGGCGACGCTCGACCGCTGGTATCAGGCGCTGCGCGGCGCCCCGGCGCCGGCCGCGGCGGAGCTGCCCTTCGACGTGCTGGCCGCCCTTGAGGACGACCTGAACAGCCCGCTCGCCATCTCCCACATGCACGAGTTGGCGGGTGCGGTGAACAAGGCGCACAGCGACGCGGAGAAGGCCGCGGCCAAGGGGGCGCTGCTCGCCGCCGGCGAGGCGCTGGGGCTGCTCCGCCAGGATCCGGAGGCGTGGTTCCGCTGGGCGCCGAAGGGGGCCGCGGCCCTGTCGGACGAGGTGATCGCGCAGCTCATCGCCGACCGACTGGCCGCCCGCAAGGCCAAGAACTTTGCGGAGGCCGACCGCATCCGCAAGGACTTGGCCGACCAGGGCATCATCCTGGAAGACGGCCCGCAGGGTACGACCTGGAAGCGGGCGTAGCCGGCACCGTCTCCGGCGTGCTGCCTTTCTCGGGGGCTTTCCCCGGCGGCACGCCGTTCAGCAGGAAGCGCAGGACCGGGGAGCGGCGGACCGCGGCGTGGTGGAAGGCCAGCGGGACCAGCAGGCCGAGCACGGCGATCAGCAGGAACTCAACGCCCGGCTTCCACGGCACGGCGATCAGGGCGAAGCCGGCGACCACCACCACGGCGTGGTGCAGCAGGTAGATGCTGTAGGAGGCCTGCGACAGCGTCCGCACGCCCCGGTTCTCCCGCGCGAACCACGCCAGCGCGAGGCCGAGCAGCAGGCGGAAGGCCGACCAGGCGCCGACGGCGTGCAGCACCTGGTCGAGCACCCGCAGCGCCATGGGCTTTTGCACATGATCGAGCCCGACCTGCCCCAGGAAGCACAGGACGTAGAGCAGCACGACCGTCCAGCTGGTGCTGGCGAAGCGCGCCGGCCCGCCGGTGAGGTGGGCGATGTAGACGCCGACCAGGAAGAAGCTCGCCGAGATGGCCGTGGTCAGCGCCGACGAGGTGGTCGGGGGCAACGGCTCCAGCAGCAGGGGGGATATGTTGTCGAACCCCATGGTGCCCACCAGCATCACGCTGAGCAGGGCAGGCGGCAGCCAGCCGTCGCCGGCCTCAAAGAGCCGCGCCAGCCGGGGTGCCCGCGCGCGCAAGGATCCGTAAAGCCTTGTTGCGACGGGATAAAACAGGCAGAGCAACACCATGCAGGCGAACAGCTCGACCAGGAACCACAGGTGATAGGTCAGGCCGCCGCTCCAGAAGGCGTCGGGCAGCGTGCGGGTCAGGAAGGCCGCGAGCGTCAGCCCGGGATCGACCGAGAGCGTCGCCAGCCATAACTGAAGCACGTTGAAGGTCGCCGCCACGGCGACCAGCGGCACCAGCAGCCGCGTCGCCCGTGACCGCAGCACCGCGGTGGGCCCGTGCTTGCGCAGGCTGCGGGCGATCAGAAGGCCGGAGATCAGGAAGAAGGCCGGCATGCGGAAGCTGTGGATGAAATCCGCAAACAGCCCGATGCCTGGGATCGTGTCGGGGGAATCGATCAGCCAGTGGTAATCGGGGGTGTAGATCAGCGCTGCGTGATAAGGCACGCCGAGGATCATCAGCAGGCTGCGCGCCGCGTCTAGGGAATGATCCCGCACGCCGCCCCGTGCCGTTGCCAGGGTCCCATTGGCCATGGTCCCATCGGCCATCGCGTCCACCTTGCTCCGTTCCTGTCGACGACACGGAAACGTTTCACTCGCCTCTCAGGCACACCGGTCAAAGGGCTTATGTGCCGGGGGTACGCCTTTGCGTCAGCCGCTCCTCTCCGGGAAGGGTTCACCGGATGGGACCGAACCTGTTACAAGGCGTCGGCGGGGCGCTCGCATTCACGCGGGTGGCCCCCTTTTTCGCACCGATATTTCCGCGCCCGTATTTCCGCGGGTTGCCTTCGGAGGATCTTGGACATGCTCTGGCTTGCCGCCTACATCGGCAGTGTTCTCGCCATCAATTACGCCTTCAGCTGGGCGCCCCACCTGGACCTCGTCTGGTCCTGCTGGGCCGGGTTGATCTTTCTTCTGCGCGACATGGTGCAGGTCCGCTACGGCCACTGGTCGCTGGCCGCCATGCTGGCCGCGACGGCCCTGTCCTTCCTGCTCGCCGACCCCTTCGTCGCGACGGCCAGCGTCACGGCCTTCGCCGTGTCCGAGTTGATCGACTGGGGTGTCTTCACAGTCACGCGACGCCCGCTGCGCGACCGGCTGTGGGTCAGCGCCGCCCTGTCGGTGCCGGTCGACACCGCCATCTTCTTCGGCATGCTGGGTGTCTGGGCACCCTCCGTATGGGCCGCCAGCCTCGCTTCCAAGCTGGCCGGCGTGTCGGCGGTGTGGATGCTGATGCGGGCGCGGGACTCCCGGCTGGTGACGGCGTAAGGGAGCCCCGCGGGCACCCTCACCCCCACGCCCCCGCGTCCTCGACCACCACGGCGATCCGGTCGGCCAGCCCGGCGAGGGTGGCGATTTGCACCGTCTCCGCGGGGATCGCGCCGCCGAGCGGGTTCGGCAGGTCGCGGGTCGTCGTGGCGGCGGCCACCACCGTGCTGCGCCAGCCGAGGTCCAGCGCGGCGCGCGCCGTGCTGTCAACGCAGTTGTGGGTCATGAAGCCGGCGAGGATCAGCTCGCTCCGGCCGGTGGCGCGCGCCCGCTCCTGAAGGTCGGTGCCGGCGAAGCTGTTGGGCAGGCGCTTGGCAATCACCGACTCCCCCTCAACCGGGGCCAGGGCGGGGATGAAGCCGCTCATCGGGCCGCCGGGATCGAACAGGCCGCCGGGCTTGCCGTGATGGACAATGTGGATCACCGGCACGCCGGACTTGCGGGCCAGCGTCAGCAGCCGCGCGGCCTCGGCGACGGCGGCGTCCACGCCGGACAGGGGCAGGGCACCGTCGGTGTATTCGCGCTGCGCGTCGATCAGCACGAGGACGGCCTTGTCGAGGGGGCTCGGGTGCAGCGGCGCGCCGGCCAGGGACAGCAGGGATTTGGGCTCGGTCATCACGGTCATCGGGAACACTCCGGGACGCTGGTGGTCGGGATCGGGTGATGGGCCGATCCTGTCCTGTTCGTTTTCGGTCGGATATTCGCTATCCTCGCACCATGACTGTTCAAAAACGTTCAGCCCCGCCTTCAGTCCCGCTGGCCGCGGCCCTGGATTGGGACGACCTGCGCGTCTTCCTGGAACTGGCCCGGGTCGGCAGCCTGTCGGCGGCGGCTCGGGCCCTGGGGCTCAGCCACGCCACGGTCGGGCGGCGCATCGCCGCGCTGGAGGCGACGCTCGGCCGCCCGCTGGTGGACCGCCGCCCCGACGGCTATGGCCTGACCGTGGACGGGGAGGCGGTGCGCGCGCTCGCCGAGGGGATGGACGAGCGGGCGCTCGCCATCCTTCGCCGCGCCGGGGGCGGGGAGGAGCTGGCCGGCACGGTGCGGCTGACGATGACGCAGGCGCTGGCCGATCGCTTCCTGGTGCCGCGGCTGGCGCGGCTGCGCGCCCGGCATCCGGCCCTGGACCTGGAGGTGATCGCCGACAACCGCTCCCTCAGCCTTGCGCGGCGGGAGGCGGATCTCGCCATCCGGCTCGCTCGGCCGCAGAGCGGGGAGCTGTTCGCCCGGCGGCTCGCGACGGTCGGCTACGCCCTCCACGCCGCCCCGGGCGCGCCCGACGTCCTGGTCGGCTTCGACGAAGCGCTGGCCGACCTGCCGGAGGCGGCGTGGCTTGCCCGGCACGCCGGGGGGCGGCGGATCGCCTTCCGCTCCAACAGCGTGCAGGCGCAGCTGGCCGCGGCGAAGGGCGGGTTCGGTGCGGCGTTGCTGCCCTGCTGGCTGGCGGCGGAGGAGGCGGGGCTGGAGCAGCTGCCGACAACGGCGCCACCACTGGTGCGGGAAGCGTGGCTGGTTGTCCATCGCGACCGCAAGGATGTGCCCCGCGTCCGCGCGGTGATCGATCACATCGTTGAACTGTTCGAGGCGGAGCGCGCGCTGCTGGCCGGGGAGGGCTGAAGGCCGGCTTCCCCGCCTTCGTCTGCTTTGGCCTCCTTGGCGGCGGTCGGCCGCGCGTCGCGCGGCACCTCCACCATGAAGATCGCCCCGCGGCCGGGGCGCGACAGCACGCGCAGGCGGTAGCCGAGAAGCCGGGTCAGCCGTGCCACGGTGGCGAGGCCCAGCCCCAGCCCCTTGCGGCGGTCCCGCTCCGGGTTGCCGATCTGGTAGAAGTCCTCGAAGATCAGGTGCATGCGGTCCTGCGGGATGCCGGGGCCGGTGTCCTGCACCTTGATCGCGACGAACTCCGCGCCGACGCGGCAGGCCAGCCGGATGGTGCCGGTGCGCGTGTATTTCAGCGCGTTGCTCAGCAGATTGCGCACGATGCGTTCCAGCATCGACGGGTCGGTCGTCACGCGCACGTTGCAGCTGACGACGCGGAAGGCCAGCCCCTTGTCCGCGGCCTCCATCCGGATGTCCTCGCTGATGCGGGCCAGGAAGGCCGGCAGGTCGATCTCGGTCAGCTGCGGGCGGATGACGCCCGTCTCCAGCATGGCGATGTCCATCAGCGAGTTCAGCATGCGCTGCGTCGCCTCGAAGGCGTCGCGGGCGGAGTCGACCAACTTCACGGCGGTCGGCGTGTCCGCCCGCTCCCCGATCATGTGCAGGTAGATGCCCAGCGTTTGCAGGGGCTGGCGCAGGTCGTGGCTGGCAGCGGCCAGGAAGCGCGACTTGGCGGCGTTCGCCTCCTCCGCCTCCGCCCGGGCGCGGGCGAGCGCGTGGTAGCTGCGGCGCAGCTCCGCCATGCGGTTGCGGTCCTGGAGCACGGAATTGACGACGGTAACCAGCAGCAGCGCGATGATCACGCCGGCGACCAGCACGGCGCGGGGTGTGGCGTGGTCGATCCCCGCCTCGAAGGCGGGGGCGCTGGCGATGCGCAGTGTCCAGCGGCGGCCGAAGACGTCGATGTGCCGGGATTCCTGGAAGCGCGGGTGGTGGATGGACGACTTTTCGAACAGCAGGGCGTCCGGTTCGGTCGAGGTGCCGTCATAGAGTTGGAGGTCCAAGTCATCGGCCGACCCGGGCTTCAGGATCGCCCGCATCAGGTCGTGCATGCGGAAGGGGCTGTAGACGAAGCCCAGCAGCGCCGCGTGCCGGTCGGCGGCGGTCGCCAGCGGCCGGCGCTGGTCGTAGACGGGCAGATAGATCAGGAAGCCGGGCTGCACGTCGCTGTCCGTCTCCTGCACCAGGCGGAGCTTGCCGGTGGCGCTGGGGCTGCCCGTGTCGCGGGCGCGCTCCATGGTGGCGCGGCGCATCGGTTCGGAATGCATGTCGTAGCCGAAGGCCCGCAGGTTGCGGCTGGCGAAGGGCTCGATGTAGACGACCGGGAAATATTCGGGCCGCACCCCGTGCGGGGTGACATCGTAGCTGTAGAAGCCCTCGGCGCGGATGATGGCCTCGTGCATCTCCAGGTCGGCGGCCACCACGCGCTTGGCGTAGCCGATCCCCTGGATGCCCGGATAGCGGTCCTCCACATGCAGGCCGGACACGTAGGTCCGCCATTCTTCGCGGGAGGCGCGGCCCCCGGCCGCGTTCATCATCGCCACGCCGCCGTGCAGCATCTGCTCGTAGGCGCCGAGGCGCGACGCGACGTCGCTGGTCAGGTCCCCCGCCCGCGCCTGGAAGCGCGCGTGGGCCAGCCGGTCGTTCTGGTCGCTGAGCAGCCACCAGGCCAGCCCCGTCAGCAGCAGGCTGAGGCCGAAGACCACCCAGCTCTCCCAGGAACGGAGCGGCCGCCCCTGAGGGCGGTCGTGAGGGCGGTCGCCCGGCGGTGTCGGGATCATGTCACGCCGGGGCCCCCCTGGCGGGAGGTCCATCAGCCGACGGATCCGACGAAGGATCGCCGCCGGTCCCCTGGAGGGCCTTGCCCAGCACCGCCTGGAGGTGGGGCGGCAGGACGGGCTTCTGCAGAATGGTCAGCCCGCGGGCGCGCGCCTCCCGGATGCCGTCGGTGGAGGTGTCGCCGGTGATGATCACGGCCGGCACGTGGGTCCCGACCTCCGTCCGGATGCGGTCGATCGCCTGCACGCCGGTGCGCCCCTCGCGCAGGCGGTAGTCGGCCAGGATGGCGTGCGGCCGCTCGTCGAGCGCGCTCAGCCGCTCCACCGCTTCGCCTTCGCTTTCGGCGGCGATGACGCGGTAGCCCCACATCTGGAGAAGCAGGTTCAGCGCCTGCAGCACGGTCCGCTCGTCGTCAATGACCATGACGAGCTTTTCCCGCGCCTCGCTGCCCGCTTCCGTCACCGATTGCCATCCATTCGCCACAACCCACCCGTCGCTAAAGGCCGGTTCCAATGGCCAATGCCAAAGGCTGAAGATTATCAGGATCAACACGCCGGCCGTCAGAAAAGCATTGCCTCATGCTGCCCAGGGGCGTGGTGTTTAGCACAGGAGGTTCGCCGTTCGGTCAGTGGAATTGCCCTATTACCTCCAAAGCCCAGGGGTCCGGCGGGTCTGTTTACAGGGACCGATGACCGGGAACAGACCCCGCGAACAGTCCTGCACGCGCAGCTTTCCATCAAAATTGCGCCCGCAATTGAAACCTGTCCACGAAAAGGATTGTGAAGCCGGTACGCATCCGCCATTCTTCCGGCCTTTCGGCTGGTTCTATGACCTGCGTTCAGGTGACCCAGTATTTCAGGCGGCGGCGATGATGGGCGAGCGGATCTTCCTGTACGACACCACGCTGCGCGACGGCGCGCAGACCCAGGATGTGGATTTCTCCGTCGCCGACAAGATCGCCATCGCCCGCGACCTGGACCGGCTGGGCATCGACTATGTCGAGGGCGGCTGGCCCGGCGCGAACCCGACCGACGACGCCTTCTTCGCGCAGGCGCCGGACCTGAAGCGCTCCACCTTCACCGCCTTCGGCATGACCCGCCGGCCCGGACGCAGCGCGGCGAACGACCCGCAGCTGGCGGCGTTGATCCAGTCGAAGGCGCGCGCCGTCTGCATCGTCGGCAAGACCTGGGACTTCCACGTGGACGTGGCGCTGGCCATCCCGCGGGAGGAGAACCTGGAGCTGATCGCCGACAGCGTCGCCGCGCTGAAGGCCGCGAAGGGCGAGGCGCTGTTCGACGCGGAGCATTTCTTCGACGGCTACAAGCGCAACCCGGCCTACGCCGCCTCCTGCATCAAGGCGGCTTATGAGGCCGGCGCGCGCTGGATCGTGCTGTGCGACACCAACGGCGGCACGCTGCCGCACGAGGTCGAGGCCATCGTCCGCCAAGTGGTGGAAGAGCACGGCATCCCCGGCGACCGGCTGGGCATCCACTGCCACAACGATACGGAGAACGCGGTCGCCAACTCGCTCGCCGCGGTGCGGGCCGGCGCGCGGATGGTGCAGGGCACGATCAACGGGCTGGGGGAGCGCTGCGGCAACGCCAACCTCGTCTCGCTGATCCCGTCGCTGATGCTGAAGATGGGCTGCGACGTCGGCATCCGGCCCGACGACCTGCCGCTGCTGACGGAGATCAGCCGCAAGTTCGACGAGCGGCTGAACCGCGCCCCCAACCGCCACGCCGCTTACGTCGGCGCCAGCGCCTTCGCCCACAAGGGCGGGCTGCACGTGTCGGCGGTGGAAAAGGACCCGTCCTCCTACGAGCATGTGGCGCCGGAGGCGGTCGGCAACCGCCGGCAGATCGTCATGTCGGACCAGGCCGGCCGCTCCAACGTCATCGCGCGGCTGCGCGAGATGGGCATGGCCGTGGACCCGAAGGACGAGCGGCTGAACCGCCTGCTCGACCTCGTCAAGCAGCGCGACACGGAGGGCTACGCCTACGACACGGCGGAGGCCAGCTTCGAGCTGCTGGTCCGCCGCGAGCTGGGCGAGGTGCCGGACTATTTCACCCTGAAGCGCTTCCACGTCACCGACGAGCGCCGTTACAACGCGAAGGGCGAACTGGTCGTGGAGTCGGAGGCCGTGGTCCGGGTGCGGATCGGCGGCACCGAATACCACGAGGTGGCCGCCGGCAACGGCCCGGTGAACGCGCTGGACACCGCCATGCGCAAGGCGCTGGAGCCGCGCTACCCGGCGCTGGGCGGGGTGAAGCTGTCCGACTACCGCGTGCGCATCCTGGCGGCCAAGGACGGCACGGGCGCCAAGCCGCGGGTGCTGATCCGCTCCCAGAACGGCGACGGGGTGGAGTGGTCGACGCTGGGCGTGTCCACCAACATCATCGAGGCCTCCATGGAAGCGCTCGTGGACAGCTACGCCTTCACGCTGTTCAAGGGCGGCGCGCAGCCGCGGGGGTGACGGCTTTGCGGTGGGGCGTCGCTTCGTCGGCGGATAACCACAAAGACACAAAGGGCACAAAGGATTTCACAAAGGGGCTCTCGCCCGCCGGCGATCCGGCGCAGGGCAGGGTTTTTGTGAAACTCTTTGTGTCCTTTGTGTCTTTGTGGTGAAAATCCGTCGCCGTCGCTGGCCTGTTACCGTCTGACGAACCGCTAAGAACTGTTTGAACCGATGACCTCCGGCAATAATCCCACCCGTCCGTCCGTCCTGGGCGGCCCGACCATCATCCTGGTCCAGCCGCAGCTTGGCGAGAACATCGGCGCCTGCGCGCGGGCCATGCTGAATTGCGGCCTGACCGAGCTTCGGCTCGTTAAGCCGCGCGACGGCTGGCCGAACGAGAAATCCGTGGCCTCCGCGTCGGGCGCCGACCTCGTGCTCGACGGCGCCAAGCTGTATGAGACGACGGCCGAGGCGGTGGCCGACCTGAACGTCGTCTTCGCGACGACCGTGCGCACCCGCGGCATGATCCAGGAGTTCATCACCCCGCGCATCGCCGCCACGGAGCTGCGCGCCCATTTCGACGCCGGCCACAAGACCGGCGTGCTGTTCGGGCCGGAGCGCACGGGGCTCGTCAACGACGACCTGACGCTGGCGGAAAAGCTGATCACCGTGCCGCTGAACCCGTCTTTTTCCTCGCTGAACCTGGCGCAGGCGGTGCTGCTCATCGGCTACGAGTGGTTCCAGACCGGCGAGATCCCGCCCGACCGCGTCCTGCACACCGGCCAGACCCGCCCGGCGACCAAGGCGGAGCTGCTGAACTTCTTCGAGCATCTGGAAGGGGACCTGGATCGCACCGGCTTCTTCACCTCGCCGGAGAAGCGCCCATCCATGGTCCGCACGCTGCGCAACGCGCTGGAGCGCATGCAGATGACCGAGCAGGAGGTGCGCACCTTCCACGGCGTCATCGCCGCGCTGACCGGCCGCCGCAAGGGCGAGCCGTAACCTCATTCGCTTCTAACTTGTTGTCCGGCGGGGGCATTCGCGGCCTATACTGCTCCCATGGAATACACCCTCCAGCATATGGACGTGGGCCTCGTCCTGCTCGACGGCGACCGGCGCGTGGTGTCGGTCAACGCCGCGGCGGAGCGGATGGTCGGACGCTCCCGTCCGTTGCTGGGGGCTAGCCTGCACGACCTGCACCCGCCGGGCAGCCGCGCCAAGGTGGAGCTTCTCCTGGCCGCCGCCCACGATCCTAATTCCCCGGCGGCCGCGGGCTCCATGATGGTGGCGCTGCCCGGCCGGACCATCGTGGTGAAGGCCTCGGCGCTCCGCCAGGGTGACGCGACCTTCGTTGCGCTGATGCTGTTCGAGGTTCCCAAGCCCGGCGCCGTGGCGGAACCGCCGCCGCTTGCGCCCCCGCCGATTGCCGAACTGGCGCCGGAGCCCGCCCCGCCGCTGGTGAAGCTGCCCATCACGACGCGCCAGGGCGTGGTTCTGCTCGACCCGACGGCGGCCGTCTATGTCCAGGCCAATGGGCATTACACGACCGTGCACACGGCCGAGGGGGCCTTTTTCTGCTCCCTGTCCCTGTCCGAGCTGGAGACGCGGCTGGACGGGCGGCAGTTCGTGCGGGCGCACCGCGGCTACATTGTGAACCTGCGCCACGCCCGGGCCGTCGACCGCAGCGACGGGCGCGCCGCCTTTGTCATGGCCGCCCCGGGCTCGCCCCGCGTCCCGGTCAGCCGAGGGCGGATCGAGCAACTGAAGAAGCTGCTGGCGCTGTAGGCCCGGCGTTGCTGTCTTGGCCATTCGCGCATGGACGAAACCGTTCACGCGGTCCGCGCGCCGTTCATGCAGGGCGACTTGTCTTGGACGCCGCGGTCCGCGATCAGAGAGACCAACCATCCTCTGCCGTGGGAACCGCAACCGTGGACGCAACCGACTCCCCCGACCGCTACGTCTCCTTCAAGGGTATCGACTGCGAAGGCAATTCGCGCCGCATCATCGAGCGGCTGTACTCGCACATCAACGACCCCGCCAAGACCAACGCCTTCTGGGAACGCTTCCGGGAGAAGCTGGCCGTCGCCGACGACCCGCTGAAGCGGCAGGCCGACGGGCTGTGCCTGCTCTGCGCCAACGTCTATTACATCTCCGACCTGTTTGAGGAGCACGACGACGAGGAAGGTCTGGCGATGCTGCGCAAGCTGGAGGACGAGTGCTGCTGACGGCCCGCCGCCTTTGAAGGGTCACCGCTTCCCGCTCAGCTTGCGCGCGCTGGCGCCCGTGTAGGACACGCGCCAGACGGAGCCCAGGCTGTCGGCGATCAACAGACTGCCGTCCTTGGCGATGGCGAGGCCGGCCGGGCGACCCCAGGCCAGGGGGCGCTTGTCACCGTCCTCCTGGTTCGGCAGGCGGAAGCCGCTGGCGAAGACCTCGTAGCCGCCGGCCGGCTTCTTGCCCTCGAACGGCACGAAGACCACCGTGTAGCCCACGGGCTCCGAACGGCTGGAGGAGCCGTGCAGCGCGACGAAGGCGCCGGTGCGGTAGCGCGCCGGCCCGTTCAGCCGGTCGGCGAAGACCAGGCCGATCGGCGCGGAATGGGATTCCAGCAGCACGTCCGGCACGATGGTCCGCGCGACGAGGTCCGGCCGCTTGTCGGCGAAGCCCGGTTGCGGGTTCGGGCCGGCGTAGGCGTAGGGCCAGCCGTAGAAGCCCTCCGGCTCGACCCTCGTGAAGAAGTCCGGGGCCAAGCCGTCGCCCAGCCCGTCGCGCTCGTTCACCACGGCGTAGAGGTCGCTGCTGCCCGGCCGGAAGGCCATGCCCACCGGGTTGCGCAGGCCGGTGGCGACGGTGCGCGCCTCCCCGCCGTCCAGCGTCCCGTCGCCCATAATTCCCTCGATGGGGAATTCCTGGATGGTGGCGCGCGGCGGCGGCTCCTCCGCGAGGTTGGCGGCGGAGCCGACGCCGACGTAGACGTGCTTGCCGTCCGGCGCGATGGCCAGCGAGCGCGTGTCGTGCCCCTCCCGGCTGCCCAGTGCCCCCGGCGGGGTGAGGCGCTGCCGCTCCCCCGGCGCCGTGGTGGCGCCCTCCCGCCAGGGCAGCCGCCACACCGCCTCCGCATCGGCGACGTAGACGAAGCCTTCGTGGAAGGCGAGCCCGAAAGGCTTGTCGAAGCCCGCCGCCCATAGCCAGGACTCGTCGGCCTCGCCCTTGCCGTCGGTGTCGCGCAGAAGGGTCAGCGTGCCGGGCTTCTGCTGCGCCACCAGCACACCGCCGTCGGGCAGGACCAGCAGGTTGCGGGCGTTCTCCACATGGTCGCGGAACAGCGTGGCGCGGAAGCCGGCGGGCACCTGCAACGCCGCCTTGGCCGGCCGGTCGACCGGGACCGGCTTGTTGGACACCGCCCCTGCTTTCGTGGAGGGCGTGGCGTTGGGGGCGGGAAGATCCTCCACCGTCAGGCGGACGGTGTCACCGGCGGTGTGTGCCACATCGTCCGCAAGAGCGGGGGCGGCGAGTATCATATTCAGGAGCACGGCGAAGGCGAGGCGCTTGCTTCGGAGTCTGCTGGTCGTCAAGGCACGTCGGTCCGGTTGGTGGGGTCTTTGCGTGCCTTAACGGGATAAGGGCGGGAAGGGCACGCGGGGGCCGGCCGATTTGCGTGGTTTTCCGGCGACTCCGCGTTTGACAAGGCGGGACGGATCCGTATAGTGCGCGGCTCCAACTCCTGGGAAAGCGGGCGTGCCTATCGTTTTGCGCCCCGTCCGCGGCCTGCTCCGCGGAACTACCGGGACAAAACCAACTCGTGTTCCATCGAGGACAGAATGAGCAAGCGTCAAGAGTCCAAGTACAAAATCGACCGCCGCCTCGGCGTCAACCTCTGGGGCCGCGGCAAGTCGCCGATCAACAAGCGCGAGTACGGCCCGGGCCAGCACGGCCAACGCCGCAAGAAGCCGTCGGACTACGGCCTGCAGCTGATGGCCAAGCAGAAGCTGAAGGGCTACTACGGCAACATCGGCGAGAAGCAGTTCCGTCGCATCTACGCCGAGGCCGTGCGCCGCAAGGGCGACACCGGCGAGAACCTGATCGGCCTGCTGGAGCGCCGTCTGGACGCGGTCGTCTACCGCATGAAGTTCGCGCCGACCCCGTTCGCCGCGCGCCAGATCATCAACCACGGCCACATCCTGGTCAACGGCCGCCGCCTGAACATCCCGTCGGCCCAGATCAAGGAAGGCGACACCATCGAGGTGCGCGCCAAGTCCAAGCAGATGGCCCTCATCCTCGAGGCCGTCGCCTCGGGTGAGCGCGACACGCCGGACTACCTGGAAGTCGACACCGGCTCCCTGAAGGGCCGCTTCGTCCGCATCCCGCAGCTGGCCGACGTCCCGTACCCGGTCCAGATGGAGCCGAACTTGGTCGTCGAGTTCTACTCGCGCTGATCTCTCGGTTCCGCCAAGACAGGAAAGGCCGCGCCCCCGGGCGCGGCCTTTTTTGTTGCTGTGGGTGGCAGCCAAACACAAAGGCCGGAACCCTTGCGGGTCCCGGCCTTCGCGTGCGGGGGATGGGGGCGTCCCCCGCGGGGGGAGGGTCAGGCCTCCACCGGCTCCAGCGTCGGGTAGTCGGTGTAGCCCTTGGCGTCGCCGCCGTAGTAGGTGCTGCCGTCCGGGGTGTTCAGCGCCGCGTTGCGGCGGAAGCGTTCCGGCAGATCCGGGTTGGCGATGAAGGACTCGCCGAAGCTGACGGCGTCGGTCAGGCCGCTGGCGATGGCCTCATCGGCCTTGTCCTTGGTGTAGCCGCCGTTGATGATGAAGGGACCCTTGTAGATCCTGCGCAGCGTCGCCGCGACATGGGGGGCGCCTTCCGGCGGGGCCATGCGGTTGCCGGGCAGGCCTTCGATGACGTGCAGGTAGGCGAGCCCGAACGGGTTCAGCACCTCGGCGACGTGGCTGTAGAGCGCGACCGGGTCGCTGTCGGCCATGTCGTTGAAGGCGCCGGTGGGCGACAGGCGTACGCCGACGCGGTTGGCGCCGACGGCGGCGGTCACCGCCTCCGCAATCTCCAGCAGGAAGCGGCAGCGGTTCTCGATGCTGCCGCCGTAGCGGTCGGTGCGCTTGTTGGTGCGGTCGCGCAGGAACTGGTCGATCAGGTAGCCGTTGGCCGCGTGGATCTCCACCCCGTCCAGGCCGGCGTCGAAGACCGCGCGCTTGGCCGCGTCGGTGAAGGCCTTCACGAGGCCGGGGATCTCGTCCGTCTCCAGGGCGCGCGGGGTGGGGAAGGGCTTCATGCCCTGGCCGGTGTACAGCTCGCCCGCCGCGGCGATGGCCGACGGGGCAACCGGCGCCGCGCCGTTCGGCTGGAACAGCGGGTGCGAGATGCGGCCGACGTGCCAGAGCTGCGCGACGATCCGGCCACCCTTGCCGTGCACGGCCTCCGCCACGCGGCGCCAGGCGAGCGTCTGCGCGTCCGTGTGGATGCCCGGCGTGTTCGGGTAGCCCTGCGCGGTGTCGCTGACCTGGGTCGCCTCGGTGATGATCAGGCCGGCGGAGGCGCGCTGCGCATAATACTCCGCCGCCAAGGTTGTGGGAACGTTGCCCTCGCCCGCGCGGCTGCGGGTCAGCGGCGCCATGACGATGCGGTTCGGCAGCTCGATCGCGCCAAGACGCAGGGGCGTGAAGAGGTCGGCGTTGCTCATGGGTGCTGTGCCCTCTGGTTCGGTCCGCCCGTTTGACGTGGCGGCAGGTATGTATGCGCATACATACTTGCTACAGAGCGCGCTCTTGTCAAGTATGCGCGTGCATACCTATTATCAATGAGGCGCGGCGTTGCGACGCGGTGCCGAGGGCATGGGTGTATGAGGACGCTGACCGTGGACGAGACGACCGCCGCAAAGTCGGACGCTGGCAATCCGGACAACACCGACGGCTGTTGCGCCGCCGGCCCGGACGCGCCGGCCCGCAAGCGCGACCGGGAGGCGACCAAGAGCGCGCTGCTCGACTCCGCCAAGGCGGTGTTCGCCGAGCGCGGATTCGACGCCGCGACGACCCGCGACATCGCCGGCCGAGCGGGGGTGAACGAGCAGCTGATCCAGCGCTATTTTTCCGGCAAGGCCGGGCTTTTGCTGGCGGTGGTCGAGCGTTATGGCCGGGAGGAGGGGAACGGCTGCGACCTGCCGCCGCCGGGCGACGACCTGGAGGCGGAGATCGCGTCCTTCCTGATGCACCAGCTCCAGCACGCCTGGAAGTGCCGGGACTTCACTAAGGTGGTGCTGGACCGCGCGCTGGTCGACCCGGCCATCGCGGAGGAGATGGGGCGGACCCTGTCGCAGAGCCGCATCCCGTGCCTGGTGAACCGGCTGGAGACGTTCCGCGACCGCGGCGCCATCGCGGCCGACGCGGATCTCGCCAACGTCGCGGCGGGCATCGCGACGCTCAGCTTCGGATTGGGCTTCCTCGACCAGGTGGTGTTCGGGCGCTGTCCGGAACGGGTGGGCGACGTGGTCCGCACGCTCGCCCACACCATGGCCCACGGGCTGGCGCCGCGCGGCGGCGCCTGAGCGCCGACCGTATTACTCGGCAGCGGCCGCCGCGCGGATCCTGTCGCGGCGGGCGAACAGAGTGTCGGCGGAATAGAGCGCCAGCGCCACCCAGATGCAGGCGAAGGTGACCGCGTGGGACGCCGTGAAGGCCTCCCCATACACCAGCACGCCCAGCAGCAGCTGGCCCGTCGGCCCGACATATTGAATTAGGCCCAGCGTGGACAGCGTCAGCCGGGCGGCGCCGATCATGAACAGGACCAGCGGGACGGCGGTGACCGGCCCGGCCATGACCATAAGAAGGTCCGTGCCGATCCCGTGCATGCCGAAGCTCCCGGTGCCGTTGGCGTTCAGCCACAGCAGGTAGCCGAGCGCCGGCGGCACCAGAAGCGCCGTCTCCACCATCAGGCCGATCATCGGGTCGATGGCCGCCTTCTTGCGCACCAGCGCGTAGAAGCCGAAGCTGAGCGCCAGCGCGAACGCCACCCAGGGCACCGACCCATAGGACAGCACGAGGCTGAACACACCGGCCGCCGCGATCAGCACGGCGATCCCCTGGCGGCGCGACAGCCGCTCGTTCAGGAAGGCCATGCCCAGCAGGACGTTGACGATGGGGTTGATGTAGTAGCCGAGGCTCGATTCGACCAAGCGGCCGTGGGTGATGGCCCAGATGAAGACGGTCCAGTTGGTGGCGATCAGGGCCGTCGTCACCAGGAAGACGCCCAGCCGCCGCCAGCTTCCCACCCCCTGCAGGATGCCGGACAGCCCGCGGGTCGGCAGCAGCCAGGCGCTGATCAGCACGACGGTCCAGACCACGCGGTGCGCGACGATTTCGACCGCCCCGACGTTGCCCAGCTGCTTGAAGAAGACCGGCGCGAACAGGCCCCAGATCACGAAGGAGCTGAACGCGGCGAGGAAACCCAGGGTGGCGGGGTTGTGCCCGCCGCCTAGCGGCGTGATGGGAGACTGAGATTGGGATTCGGCCATGCACCCCGTTTACCATGGGCGGTGCCCCGGCGCGATGCGCCCACGCTCATGCCCGGGCTGCGCGCCGGGAATGGCGCACAACCTACGGACGGTGAATCACCACGGCGTCCGGAGCGGATCAGCCCCCGCCTCCGCCCCCACCACCTCCGCCACCGCCGGCACCGCCGCCACTTCCGGTGCCCGATCCCGAGCGGCCGCTGCCGGATTGCGGGCTGCCGGATTGCGGGCTGCCGGACTGCGGGCTGCCGGACTGCGGGCTGGAGGAGCCGCTGCCCCGCGGGTTGGCGGGGGACAGCGTGCTGCCGAAGCTCCCCACACCGCCCTGGCGCGCGAGGTTGCGGGCGTCCCGCAAGCGGTTCAGGCACTCATCGGTATCGCCGTGGTCCGCGGCGGTGCGGACCTCGTCCAGGAGGCCGCGCAGCTTGGTCCTGGTGTCGTTGTCCAACGACGATCCCCGGCGCGTTCCGGCCAGGGTCTGGCTGCCGAGGAACGTTTCGGAAAGGCGGTTGGCCTCGTCGCGGCACGCCTCCTGCCGTTCGCGATCCAGCGACCGGTCCGGTGATCGGCCCGGCTGGCCCTGGGCCAGCGCGGGCTGCGCGGTGAGCGCCACCAGCGCTCCCGCCAGAATGCCCCGGGCGATCATGGCCGCCCCCCTCCCGCACCGGTGCCCGTTCCGGGGCCAACGTCGGCATCCACGCCGGGCGCCGGGTAGACGCCCGCCCGCACCGTGTCGGTCCGGGTGGTTGCCGGGGCGGTGTTGGCACCGTGCATCGCGGCGGCGGCCGGCCGGAGATTTCCGGCGTGGGCGCCGTCCGGCTCCAGGATGGCCAGCGCGCGCTCCACCGCGTCCGCGCGGGTCAGCGACACCACCAGCAACGCCCCGCCGAGCCGCACCGCTTCGGCGTAGTCGTGGGCTTCGCCGTCGGGCACGCCCCAGCCGGTCAGCAGCACCCACAAACCGCCGTGCCCGTCGTTTGCGCCGCCGAAGCCGCCGTCGAACACCACGTCCACGGTCAGGTCGTCGAACCCGGCGTCGAGCAACTCGCGGCGCACGGCCTCGGCCTCGCTGCGCTGGTCGTACAGAGCGACGATCGTCTTTCGTGCCATGGGCAGCCTCCCTCAGCGCAGAAGGACGAGCAGGATCGCCGCGATCACGATCGCCGCGACCACCATCAGGACCGTCCGCGACTGCGCGCGCACCGTCCCGGCCCCTTCATAGACGCCCAGCTTGCGCGGGCCCGATCGTCCCATCGCCATGGCACCACCTCCACCTGTTTTTCGGCCGCCTGTCTTCCGGCCGCCTGCATCCCAGCCGACCAATTGCCGGTTGTTGCCGGTTGTGGAAAAGGAACACGGGGCGACGGCGGGGGGTTCCTCCGCAAAGGAAAAGGGCCCCGCCGGAGCGGAGCCCTATTCAAAAACCGGCACTTTCAGAACCGTTCGCTTCGGAACCGGCTGTGCGCGGTCGCTCAGGCGTTGGCGCCGGAGGCGACGCCCTTGTCGGCCAGCAGGGTCTGCAGCTCGCCCGACTCGTACATCTCGCGCACGATGTCGCAGCCGCCGACCAGCTCGCCCTTGACGTAGAGCTGCGGGAAGGTCGGCCAGTTCGAATATTCCTTCAGACCCTGGCGCAGGCCCGGATCCTCCAGGATGTTGATGCCCTTGAACTTCACGCCGACGGTGCTGAGCACCTGGACGACGGCGGCGGAAAAGCCGCACTGCGGGAAGACGGGCGTGCCCTTCATGTACAGCACGACATCGTTGCCCTTGATGTCCTGCTCGATCCGTTCCTTGACGTTCTGGTCAACCATGTGTCCCGACCTTTTCCGATGTGTGCGTGGCTCGCTGGGTACCCGTCTTTACGCGCCTTCCGGCACGTCTTCCTTACGCGCCTTCCGGCACGGCGGTTGTCAGGGCCAGCGCGTGCAGCTCTCCGCCCATCTTACCCTGAAGCGCGGCGTAGACCATCTGATGTTGCTGCACACGAGACTTGCCTTTGAAGGCGGCGGACGTGACGAGCGCCGCGTAATGGTCGCCGTCGCCGCGCAGATCCGCGATCTCCACGGTTGCGTCCGGAATGCCTTCCCTGATCAGCTTTTCGATCACCGCGGCTTCCATCGCCATGGCCGTCATCCCGTTCCGTCAAACCCAGCCCATCCGGGCGTCGCCGGTATAATTAGGCGCGCCGGTTGATTTTGTCACCGGGGAAGCGTCGACAATCGGTGGGGCGGCGGATTTGGGGGCGGGCGCGTCACTGGCCGCCGTCACCTGGCGTCGAGCGTCACCGCCAACGGAACCGTGAAGGAGAAGGTCGCCCCCTGGCCGGGGGTGCTGTCGACGCGGATGCGGCCGCCGAGATGCTCGACGATGCGTTTGCAGATGGCGAGGCCCAGGCCGGTGCCCTGCGGCTTGTCGGTCATGGTGTCGCCGACTTGGCGGAAGCGTTCGAAGATGATGGCCTGGTGTTCCGGCGCGATGCCGGGGCCGGAGTCGCGGACGGAGACGGTGGCCTCATGTCCCGCCGCTGTGGCGGATATGGTCACCCGGCCGCCGGGCGGGGTGAACTTCGCGGCGTTGGACAGCAGGTTGACCACCACCTGCACCAGCCGGTCGTGGTCGCCGCGCACCGGCGGCAGGTCGGGCGGAAGCGCCACCTCCAGCCGGATGCCGCGGTCGAGGAAGAGCTGGCCGGTTGCCGCCGCCGCCTGCTCCACCACGGCGCCCAGGTCCATGGCTGCCACCTGCCAGTCGATCTCCCCGGCCTCGATCTTCGCCATGTCCAGCACCTGGTTGATCAGGCGGGTCAGCCGCTCGCTCTCCGTGATGACGGTGCCCAGGAACTCCTGCCGCTGCTCCTGCTCGATGTCGGGGTTGTCGAACAGGATCTCCGTCAGCGCGCGGATGGAGGTCAGCGGCGTGCGCAGTTCGTGGGTCACGGTGGACAGGAACTCGTCCTTCAGCCGGTCCAACTCCGTCAGCCGCAGGTTGGCGGCGCGCAGCGCGGCCGAGGCGCGTTCCAGCTCGGCGGTCTTGTGCTCCAACTGGCGGCTGTATTCGATGACGTGGCTGGTCTCGTCCAGCATGCGCATCAGCTCCGGGTAGCTGACCTCGCCGCCCTTCACCGCGGAGGCCAGCGCCACGCGGGCCGAAGCGCCGCCGATCGCCCCGGCGAGCAGGCGCTCCGCCCGGCGGACCAGCTCCGCCCCCGCCCGGCGGCGCGGGTCGATGCCGGCAAAGGCCGTTTCCGCCCGGTGGGGGCCGAGGAAGCGCGCGACGATGCGCTTCAGGTCGCCGACCGTGGCGGTGCCGCGCCATTGCAGGTCGGCCGGCGAGACGTCGGGCTCGGAGCCCGCCGCCAGGGGCGCGTCGCCGTGCCGAAAGACCTCCACGAAGGCGGTGGCCTGCGCCCGCTCGCCCAGGTCCGGCCGATCCAGCAGGGAGACGACGGCGAGGGCGCCGACGTTCAGCAGCAGGCTCCAGAACAGGGCGTGGGTCAGCGGGTCCATCCCGCCCAACCCGAACAGGGCGTAAGGGCGCAGCAGCGCGATGCCCCAGGGTCCGGCCTCGACGAACGCCCCCGGCAGCCAGCCGGACCGGGCGAAGCTGGGCAGCAGCAGCGTGTAGGCCCAGGCCAGGGTGCCGGCACTCAGCCCGGCCAGGGCGCCGCGCCGCGTCGCCCCGGTCCAGTAGATGCCGCCGAGCAGCGCCGGGGCGAACTGCGCCACCGCGGCGAAGGAGACCAGCCCGATGGCGCTCAGCGCGTAGGCCGAGCCGGCGAAGCGGAAATAGGCGTAGCCGAGCATCAGGATCGCCACGATGGCGGCGCGGCGGATGGCCAGCAGAAGTGGCGACAGGTCGCGCAGCCGGTCCAGCCGCGCGCTGCGGGCGCGCAGCAGAAGCGGCATGACGAGGTCGTTGGACACCATGGTGGACAGCGCGATGGCCTCCACGATGATCATGCCAGTGGCCGCGGACAGCCCGCCGATGAAGGCGATCAGGGCCAGCCAGCCCTGGCCGGCGGCCAGCGGCAGGGCGACCACGAACATGTCCGGGTCCACCGACCCTTCCGGCAGGCGCATCAGCCCCGCCATCGCCACCGGCAGCACGAACAGGTTGATCAGCAGAAGGTAGAGCGGAAGCAGCCACAGGGCGCGGGTCAGGTGCCGCTCGTCCACATTCTCGATCACCATCACCTGGAATTGGCGGGGCAAGCAGAGCAGCGCGGCGGCGGCGAGCAGCATCGTCGTCGCCCAGGATCCGTCGGACAGCGCCGGGGCGGCGGTGAACAGGCGCCGAATGTCCGGATCCTCCGCCGCCCGGGCGAACAGGTCGGCGTTGCCGTCGTACAGCCCCCAGACCACGACCCCGCCCAGCACCAGGAAGGCCACCAGCTTGACCACGGATTCCAGCGCGACGGCGGCGACCATGCCTTCGTGGTGTTCCGCGGCGTCGATGTGGCGGGTGCCGAAGACGATGGCGAAGGCCGCCATCAGGATCGCCACGTAGAAGGCGTTGTCGAATACCACCGGCAGCGACAGCCCGCCGGTCAGCCCGGTCGGGTCGGCCCCCGACAGCACGTCGAAGCTGACGGCCACGGCCTTCAGTTGAAGCGCGATGTAGGGTGTCACCCCGATCACCGCGGTCAGCGCCACCAGCCCGCCGAGCCCCTGGCTCCGCCCATAGCGGGAGGCCAGGAAATCGGCGATGGAGGTGATGCGCTGCGCCTTGGCGATGCGCAGGATCTTGCGCAGCACCAGCGGCCCCAGCAGCAGCATCAGGGTGGGGCCGAGATAGATCGGCAGGAAGCCGATGCCCAGCGTCGCCGCCCGCCCGACCGATCCGTAGAAGGTCCAGGTCGTGCAGTACACACCGAGCGAGAGCGCGTACACGTACGGCGACGCGATGACGCTGCGCCCCGCGTCCGCCCGCCGGTCCGCCCACCAGGCGACGGCGAAGAGGAGGAATAGGTACGCGAAGGATGCGGCGACGATGGCCGGGCCGGGCATGGGGTCAGGCCCCACGCAACGTCCCCTCTCCCGCCCCTGGCGGGAGAGGGAGGGACCCATGCGGAGCATGGGAGGGTGAGGGCAAGGTAATTCCGAGAAACCTAGCCCTCACCCTCCCACGCCAGGGGCGTGGGTCCCTCCCTCTCCCAGCGGGGCTGGGAGAGGGTATGGTTTGCGATGTGGTCACCCCCGCCCCCCGCGTTCCAGCAGCCGTGCCGACAGCGCGATCACCAGACCCCACGCGCCCAGCACATAGACGTACAGCAGCGGAAGCCCGAACAGCGTGTCGCCCGCGCCGAAGACGCGCAGGAGCGGCGGGTTGAAGGCGACCAGCGCGAACAGGAACAGGGCGATCAGGCGGTCGGTGCCCGCTTTCGCGGGGGTCGGCGGGGAGGGCGGCTTGTCGGCCGGGCCGCTCAAAAGGCGCGCTCCCGCGCCGCGAGTTCCACGATCATGTTGGCGCCGCGGATGGCGTCGTCGAGCGTGTTGGCGCCGCGTTCCTTCAGCATCTCCACCATGCGCAGGAAGACCGCCGCGGTAACGAGGCTGTCGCCGAGCGCCGTGTGGCGGTCCACCACCTCGATCCCCAGCCGTTCGGCGATGCCGTCCAGCGTGTGGTCGCCGCCCTCGCCCAACAGCATGCGCGACAGCAGCATGGTGTCCAGCACCGGGCTGTCGAACCGCACCCCGGCCGCCCGTTCCTTCATCTTCAGGAATTTCAGGTCGAAGGCGGCGTTGTGCGCGATCATCACCGCGCCGGAGACGAAGGCGCGGAACTGCGGCATCACCTTGTCGATGGTCGGCTTGTCGGCGACCATGGCGTCGGTGATGCCGTGGAAGGGGATCGATTCCGGCGGGATGGAGCGCTTGGGGTTGACCAGCGCGTTGAAGGTTTCGCCGGTCAGGATGCGCCCGCCGACGATGCGCACGGCGGCGATCTGGATGATCTCGTCGCCGGTGCTGGGCGACAGGCCGGTCGTTTCGGTGTCGAACACCACGTAGTGGAGCTGGTCGAGCGGCGTGCGGCCAAGCTCGCTGGTCGCCAGCGGCTGGTGCAGCAGGTTGAAGTCGAAGAACTCCGGCCGGGAGGAGCTGCGCGCCGCGGTGTGGGCCGAGGGCGGCTTCAGCGCCGGGGGCAGCGGCACGCGCAGGCGCGACCGGCCCTCCTGGCCCTTCACCGGTTCGCTCCACATCGTGCTCTTGTGGTGCTGGAGCACGTCGCCGACGGTCAGGCCGCCCAGCGCGTCCGGCAGCGGGTGGTCGAGCCAGCTGTCCACGATGCCGCTGGGCACCGCCGGCCCCTGCCAGCTGATGTCCAGATAGACCCACTGCCCCTCAGGCTCCACGGACAGGTCGTAGGCGGTGACGGCGGTCAGCGCATGGACATACTCGATCAGGTAGCCGAACAGGATGACGAGGCTGTAGCTGTCGCCGTGCACCCACTGCGGCAGGCCGGTCAGCGTCACCCCGTACTGGGCATCCGCGCCGACCCGGTGGCGGATCAGGTTGATCAGGTTGTTGGAATGGATGTCGCTCATCGGCCAGGAGCCGGTGACGACGGTGCGGTATTCCGCGGTGACGTGGGCCAGCCGTTCCGACAGCGTGTTGGACGACTCCATCAGCGCGGCCTGGAAGGCGGCGCGCTCCTCCGGCCCCAGTTCCGGCGTGTCCTCCAGCGTCTCCAGCACCGCGCGCAGGTTGGCGATGGGGGCGCAGAAGCCGTCCGTCGCCTCGCGCAGGAGCGCGTCGCGCTGGCCGAGCGCGGCCAGGTCGCTGGTCGCGTCGGACAGGGTGATCACGTATCCGGTGATGGCCGGTGGCTCGTCGGAACCCTCCGGCGCCTCCTGCAAAATGGCGCTCATGCGGCCGGCCAGAAGGATGCGGCCGTCGGTGGTGGCACCCACGAACTGGGCGGTCGTGCCGTGCTCGTGGTTGACGTGGCGCCCTTCGCGGACGCGCAGGGTCAGCCGTTCCAGCGTGTGGGTCACCGGCTCCGCCACCACGAAATGCAGCAGGGAGCGGCCGAGCCCCAGGTCGCCGGCCAAGTGCAGGATATCCAGGGCCGTCTGGTTGTACAGCAGGATCTGGTGCTTCAGATTGCAGACCAGAACGCCCTCGTGCAGGTCGCGCAGCACGGCGGCCAGCCGGGTCTTCTGCTCCTCCGCCTTGGCGGTCGATTCGGCGACGGCACGGGCGGTGTCGCGGCGGGCGGCGGCCAGCTTGTCCGACAGGTCGTTGATCGCCCGGGCCATGGGGGCGAGGTCGCCATAGCGGGCCAGCGGCACGCGGGCGCCCATGCGGCCGTCCGCCGAGCCGTGGGCGATCAGCCCGGCCTCGCGGCTCAGCGTCTCGGACGCGCGCAGCAGGTGGCGGTCGACCGCCCACCACAGGCCCCAGACGCCCCCCGTCACCGCGGCGGTCATAACCACGGCGTAGGTGACGAAAGGATCATCCGCTCCGGCCGACCCCGCGTTGCGCAAGGCCACCGCGGCGGCGATCGACAGCAGCGGCAAGCCGAAGCCGACGGCGCGGAAGGCCAGCGGGACGATGCGGCGGGGCGCCGCCGCGCCTTGAGCGGGCGCCGGAACCGACGGCGCGCTCTCCGCCTGCGCGCTCTCCACCGGGACCGTCACAGAGCGGCCTCCGGGTCCAGATGCTTGCGGACCGTGGCGATGAGGTCGCGGGTCGAGAAGGGCTTGGTGACGTAGTCGGTGGCGCCCAGCGCCATGCCCTTCTGCCGCTCCACGTCGCGGCTCTTGGCCGTCAGCATGATGATCGGCAGGTTTCGATGGGCCGGGTTGGCGCGCAGCGACTGGCAGACGTCGAAGCCGTCGCGCTTGGGCATCATCGCGTCGAGCAGGATCAGGTCGGGCGGGTTGGCCTCCACCGACTGGAGCGCTTCCTCCCCGTTGCGGGCGATGCGGACGTCGAAGCCCGCCTTCTGCAACAGGACCTGCAGGGATAGGACGATGCTGGGCTCATCGTCGGCGACCAGGATGGTCGGCTTCATAACAGGGCTTCCTCCGATTCACCGGTCTCTTGCGCCGGTTTTGTTCGTCGTCGCGCTTTTTTGTTTTTCGCTAAGCGTGCCCGATCAAAACCATGTTAGCGGCAAGGATAACGGCAGATCAAGACGGAGCCCGCCCGCAATACCGAAATTGCGGACGGGCCGGTCATTGAGAAAGAAGCGGAAATAACGAGGAAGAGACAGTTTGTCGCAGGCGCGGAACCACTCCGCGGCGTCTTCAGCGCGTCCCGACGACCAGCGCCGGAAGCCCCATCCTTGCCTTGAGCGAATCAGCGGCGCGCTTTGCCGTTGCCCGGTCGGCGTAGCCGCCGACGCGCACCGCGTGCCAGGACCGCTGCTCCGCGTCGGTCCAGTCCACCACCTGGGCGGTGTAGCCGCCGTCGCGCAGCCGGCGCAGCAGGGCGTCGGCGTTCTCCGCAATCTGGAAGGTGCCGACCTGTACCGCGAAATGCCCGTCCGGAACGGAGGGAACGGCCGGCGGGGTCAGCACGGTCGGCTTTGCCGCCTGGGGCGGGGCGACGGGGGCTGGCGCCGCCGCGGGCGGCTTGGCATCGGGCCGGATGGGCGCGCGGGTGGGCGCCTTGGGGGCCAGCATGGCCTGGAGTTCGGCGGTTTCCGCCGGCTTGGCGGCCGGGACCGGCTTCGTCGGCTCCTCCACCGGCGCGGGAAGCGGTGCCGCGGCCTTCGCCGGTTCCGGAGCGGCCGCGGGCGTCGCGGCGGGTGCCATGGTCGCGGTCGGCTCGACCGGGGCGGTGGCCGGCGGGGCCGGCGGTGGCTCCGGCACCTTCAAGGCCGGGGGCGGGATCTGGGGCAGGGCGGCCGCGGGCGGCGGCGGGGCGACGAGCGGAGCGGCGGCCGGGGCCGGCGCGGTCGTGGCTGGCGCCGTCGTGGCCGGCGCCGTGGAAATGGGAGCGCGGGCGATCAGCGGTTCGGGCTGTCCCGCAGGCGCGCGCGTCAGCGCGGGCGAGGAGCCGCCGGGCGCCGCGGTGGAGGGTGCGGCCGCGATCAGGGGCGGCGGCGCGGGCGGCGGGACATCGGCGCTTTGGTCGAACAGGACGACGGCGACGCCGATGCCGGCGGCGGCGACCAGTGCCGCGGCGATCTTGCCGACCGGCAAATGCCGCTCCGCCTTCGCATCGACCTCGTCCTCCAGGACGGCGACGTCGTCGGCCGGGTCGGCCCTCAGGTCCTCGTTGAGGACGCGCAGAAGCTTGGCGATGTCATTGCTGTCCGCCTGCCCAGCCGATTGTGGGGCCGGCGCGGCATCGCCCGGCTTCTTGCCGGCGGCCTTCATTTCGTCCTTGAACGTCACGGCGCGGCCCGCATCCCTGCAATTTCAACTCAACGGCCGCACGCCGCGGCCCGAACGGGCTACGACGCGGGGTGTAGCCCTTCTACTGTATTTCGGTGTTCGTTCAAACGGTCCTGCGACACCGTGGCGTGAGAAAGTTGTGGCTTTGCGTTGTTCCCGCTCCCGTCACTCCGGTTTCCGGTAAGGGTGCTCGGCCATCCAGTGCCGGGCGATGTCCAGGCGGGTGGCGACCCAGACCCGGTCGTGCCCGCGGACGTAATCGAGAAAGCGCGCCAGCGCCGCCGCGCGCCCCGGCCGCCCGACCAGCCGGCAGTGCAGCCCGACCGACATCATCTTCGGCTGGTCCGCACCTTCCGCGTACAGGACGTCGAAGCTGTCCTTCAGGTAGGTGTAGAACTGGTCGCCGCTGTTGAAGCCCTGGTTCGTCGCGAAGCGCATGTCGTTGGCGTCGAGCGTGTAGGGCACGATCAGCTGCGGGCGGCCGAACTGGTCGTCCCAATAGGGCAGGTCGTCGGCGTAGCTGTCGGCGTCATAGGCGAAGCCGCCTTCCTCCGACACCAGCCGCCAAGTGTTCGGGCTGCACCGCCCCAAATACCAGCCGAGCGGGCGGGAGCCGGTGACGCGCGTGTGGATGTCGATGGCGCGCAGCATGTGGTCCCGCTCCACCTCCTCCGGCAGGTGCTGGTAGTCGATCCAGCGGTAGCCGTGGGTGGCGATTTCCCAGCCCGCGTCCAGCATGGCCCGGACGACGTCCGGGTTGCGCTCCAGCGCCATGGCGACACCGTAGACGGTGACGGGCATACCGCGCTCGGTGAACATCCGGTGCAGCCGCCAGAAGCCGGCGCGGGCGCCGTATTCGTAGATCGATTCCATGTTCATGTGCCGCATGCCCGCGATGGGCTGGGCGCCGACAATCTCCGACAGGAAGGCTTCCGACGCAGCGTCGCCGTGCAGGACGCAGTTTTCCCCGCCTTCCTCGTAGTTGATGACGAACTGCACCGCGACCCGCGCACCGCGCGGCCAGTTGGCGTGGGGCGGCCGGGCGCCGTAGCCGATCAGGTCGCGCGGGTAGCGTTCGGTCATGCGGGGACTCCGATGGCAGGCCAGAGACGGCGGAAGGGCGGAATTGTCGTTTAGGAGGCCGACGTCTTCTCGGTCGACTTGTCGTCCGCGGCGTCCGGCACTTGGTGGCGCAAAATCAGCGGTGCCTGCAACGCGCTGAACAGCAGCGTCAGCGGCATGATGCCGAACACCTTGAAGTTCACCCAGGCGTCGGTGGTCATGGTGCGCCACACCGCCTCGTTCAGGGCGGCCAGCAGCAGGAAGAACCACGCCCAACGGATGGCCAGCGTGCGCCAGCCCGCGTCGTCCAGGGCCAGCACCGTGCCCAGGATGTGCTTCAGCACGTTGCGCCGGGTCAGGTGCGCCGCGAACAGCACGGCGGCGAACAGCAGGTTGACCAGGGTCGGCTTGATCTTGATGAACAAGTCGTCCTGAAGCCACAGCGTCAGTCCGCCGAACAGCAGGACGAAGCCCGCACCCACCACCGGCATGATCGGGATCTTGCGCTCGAAGTGCCAGGAGATCAGGACGGCCAGCGTGGTGGCGACCATGAAGACCCCCGTCCCGGCCATGATGCCGGCCTGGGAGTTGGCGATGAAGAAGGCGGCCAGCGGGCCGGCTTCGATCAGCAGTCGGGCGTACTGGTTCATGGTCCTGACATAGACCGATCCGCGGCGCGGATAAAGGGGGAAGCGGTGGGTACGGGCTTCCCCATCCGCAGGGCCATGCATTCTGGCACGCAGATCCCTTTTCTTTCTTGCGGGGAGCGATTACCACTTTATGCGACCCGCATTGGGCGAGAAAGGCAGAGGGCGGCACACCCATGGAAGCGACCGAAGTCAAGGACATGATCGACGAGGCCGTGGAGCGCGAGCATGTGAAGGAGAAGGGCTCGAAGACCTCCACCGCCATCTACATCTCCGTCCTGGCCGCCGTCCTGTCGGTGGTCAGCGTGATGGGCTCCAACGCCAGCAAGGAGATGATGGCAAGCGCCATCGAGGCGTCGGACACCTTCGCCTACTATCAGGCCAAGACGCAGCGCCAGGTCAGCCTGCGCCTTGCCGCGGACCAGCTGGACCTGCTGACCGACGGCATGCCGGACGCGGTCCGCTCCAAGGCCGAGGCGAAGATCGCGGAATACCGCAAGAACGCCGACCGCGCCGATTCCCCAACGGAGGACAACAACCGGCAGTCCCTGGTCGCCAAGGCGCGCGACGCCGAGCACCGGCGCGACCACGCCGCCGCGCAGGACCCCTATTTCGACTTCGCCGAGGCGCTGCTGCAGATCGCCATCGTCCTGGCCTCGGTCTTCGTGATCACGGAGATGCCGCTCATCCTGCTGGCCAGCCGCATCCTGGGCGCGGCCGGCTTCCTGCTGGCGATCGACGGCATCACGCAGTGGATTCCGCTGCCCTTCCTGTGAGGCGCTCCACCCGACCTACGGGGCGTCAGAACTGGTAGGAGACGCGCAGCGAGCCGAAGTTGGTGTAGGACTTCTGCCCCTCGAACTCCGGCGACAGGAAGTTCTGGGCGTAGGTGAAGCCGAAGCGGTCGTAGCGCAGGCTCACGCCCAGCTGGAAGGCGGCGACCAGCGGGTTCTTGTTCACCGACCGGCTGTCGCGGAAGGTGTTGCCGTCCAGGAAGAGGTTGCGGGCGATGGCCCGCCCTTCCGCGCTGGCGTAGACGTACCAGGCGAACTCCGGCCGGCCCGCCCGCGCCTCCGTCGTGTCCTGGTAGGGGATGCTCATGGACGGGCGCATGATCAGCGCGCCGACCGGGGCCGGCATGTTGCCGCCCAGCCGCAGCGTTGCTCCCGCTCCGGCGAAGGTCAGCACGTTGCCGACGCTGCCCGCGACGTGCGGGCTGAGATCCACCTCGAAGGGGCCGACGGCGGCCGGGTGCTCGTCGCGCCAGACATGCTCGTAGCTGAGGATGACGCCGGGCTCGTTGTGCAGCTGGTAGCCCCAACCCTCCGGCTTGCGAGCGCCCGGCACGACCTTGTGGACCGCCTTCTGCGTCTGCTCCGCCAGCGAGGCCGGGCCGACCACGCCGAGGTCAAGGTCGAAGCGGTCGACCTGCCGCGGCGCCTCCGCGATTACCGACAGCCGCCCGTAGAGCCAGCCGGCGAAGGGCCGGTCGGTGGGATCCGGGTTGCGCTTCGTGATGTCGCTCGGCGTGTACATGTTCTGGCCGATGGCGAAGCCGTAGCGCCGCACGCCGCCGGGCTCGATCCAGGGCACGAGGTTGGCCAGCCAGTCCAGGTTGCCGTAGGTCGGCTTGTCGCCGGTGACGTAGTAGAATTGGAAGCCGTTCGTGTAGTAGCGGTCCGTCCCGCCGCCGAACAGGTCGTTGTCGATCCAGGCGCCGATGCTGGGGCCGGAGCGCGGGGTGGTCTCCCCCTGGTAGGTCCCGTCCTGCGCGGTGGCCGGGCCTGCCGCCGATCCCACCACCACACCCAGGGCAAGCACGCCCACCGCACGCCAAAGGCACCGCACGCTCATTCCCTCGTCGCTCCGCTCGTTGCGCTGCATCGCAACATGGAGCACAAGCGCGGTTTTGCGCCTACCCGTTCGGGGGGATAGCGGACACTCTTATTGGAACGCGGCCTCCGCGAGGCTGCGCAGCTTGCGGGAATGCAGGGTTTCCATTCCGTGCTCGCGCAGCAGTTCCATGGCCAGCACGCCGATCTTCAGGTGCTGGTCCACCCGCTCGCGGTAGAAGCGGTCGGCCATGCCCGGCAGCTTCAGCTGGCCGTGCATCGGCTTGTCCGACACGCAGAGCAGCGTGCCGTAGGGAACGCGGAAACGGAAACCGTTGGCGGCGATGGTGGCGCTTTCCATGTCCAGCGCGATGGCGCGGCTCTGGCTGAAGCGCATCAGCGGCTCGCGGTGGTCGCGCAGCTCCCAGTTGCGGTTGTCGATGGTCGCCACGGTGCCGGTGCGCATGATGCTCTTCAGCGCGTAGCCGGACAGGCCGGTCACCCGCTCCACCGCCGTCTCCAGCGCGCGCTGCACCTCGGCCAGCGCCGGGACGGGCACCCAGGTCGGCAGGTCGGCGTCGAGCACGTGGTCGTCGCGGACGTAGCCGTGGGCCAGTACATAGTCGCCGAGCCGCTGGGAACTGCGCAGCCCCGCGCAGTGGCCCAGCATGATCCAAGCGTGCGGGCGCAACACGGCGATGTGGTCGGTGATGGTCTTGGCGTTGGATGGGCCGACGCCGATGTTGACCAGCGTGATGCCGTTGCCGTCCGGCCGGGTCAGGTGGTAGGCCGGCATCTGCGGCATGCGCGGCGGCTTGGACCCGTTCACCGGCACATCTTCCAGGTTCCGGTTGTGCGTGACGATCTCGCCGGGTTCCACGAAGCGGTCGTACTGGCGGCGGTAGGCGGCAAGCTCCGGGTCGGCGGCGGGCTCCATGATTTCCCGCGCCATCCGAATGAACTCGTCCACATAGAACTGGTAGTTCGTGAACAGGATGAAGTTCTGGAAATCCTCCGGCGCCGTCGCCGTGTAGTGGCGCAGCCGGTGCAGCGAGAAGTCCACGCGCGGGCCGGTGAACAGCGCCAGCGGCTTCACCGCGTCCAGCGCCGCCTCGTAGGTGCCGTTGACGATGGTGTCGTCCATGCGGGCGAGGTCGGGCAGGTCGAACAGGTCGGGCAGGCTGGCCAGCCGCTCCGGCGTCAGGTCGCCTTCCACATGCATGCCGTTGGGGAAGGCGAAGTGGATGGGGATCGCCTCGTCGCTGACGCCGACCTCCAGCGGGACGCCGTGGTTGCGCAGCAGCAGCGTGAACTGCTCCCGGTAGTAGCGGTCGAACAGGTCCGGCCGGGTCAGCGTCGTGGAGTAGGTGCCGGGCCCCTCGACGAATCCGTACGACAGCCGCGTGTCCACCGCCGCCGCCGACGCGGTGCTCAGCTTCACGTAGGGATAGCCGGCGTGGCAGCGCTTGTGGTCGTCCCCGCCGCGGGTGAAGGCGGCGAAGCGGTCGCGCAGATAGGCGGTGTTGTGGTTGTAGACACCCCTGACCGCGTCAAGCACGGCGTCGGGGCTGTCGAAGGTGCCGATGGGGCCGGGCGGCAGGGGCGTGATCTGTGCGGTCATGTGCTTCACATAGCCACCGCCCGCCCCGGAGGGAAGGGGCGAAACAGGCGGACTCGACAATGCGAATGCATGCGCCTATCCTTCAACCAGGAGGCGGCCTTCGGGGCGATGATGAGCGACGATGATATCCGTGAGCGGCTGAGCCGGCTGGAGCATGGGCAGGACGCCTTGCGCGGCGAGGTTGGCTCACTGCGCGGCAACATGACCTCCCTGAGCAGTGAGGTTGGCTCATTGCGCGGCGAGGCAACCGCCATGCGCGGCGAGATGACGTCCATGCGCATGGGATGAACGCCTTGCACGGCGAAATGGGCTCGTTGCGCGGTGAGGTGAGTTCTCTGCGTGGCGAGGTGACGGAGATCAAGACGATCCTGTCGCAGCTCATGCCGATGATCGTCCGCATCGACGAAAGGCTGTCGGCCATGCCGTCGCCCGCGGAATTCTACGAACTGCGCGGGCGGGTCGAGGAGATCAGCCGACGTCAGCCCACGACGCTGGGCTACACGCCTCCGCCCGGCCGGTCCGTGCAGGGCTGACCCACGGGGAGAAGGGTGCGCGTCAGCGCACCTCCTCCAGACCCATCAGCGACTTGGCGAACTGCTCCGCGTCGAAGGGGCGCAGATCGTAGACGCCTTCGCCGACGCCAATGGCGTGCACCGGCAGCTTGAACTTCTCGGCCAGGGAGACAAGCACGCCGCCACGGGCGGAACCGTCCAGCTTGGTCAGGATCAGGCCGCTGACGTTGACCATGTCGCGGAAGACCTCGACCTGGCTGTGCGCGTTCTGGCCGGTGGTGGCGTCGAGCGTCAGCAGGGTGGTGTGCGGCGCCGTCTCGTCCAGCTTCTTGATGACGCGGACGATCTTGCGCAACTCCTCCATCAGGCCGGTCTTGTTCTGCAGGCGGCCGGCGGTGTCGATCAGCAGCACGTCCACGCCCTCGCGCCGCGCCTGCTCCAGCGCGTCGAAGGCGAGGCCAGCGGCGTCCGCGCCGGTGTCGCGGGCGACCACCGGGCAGCCGGTGCGCTCGCCCCAGATTTTCAACTGGCTGACCGCGGCGGCGCGGAAGGTGTCGCCGGCGGCCAGCATCACCGTCTTGCCCTCGGCGCGCAGCTGGCGGGCCAACTTGCCGATGGTCGTGGTCTTGCCGGTGCCGTTGACGCCGACCACCAGGATCACGTGCGGCCTGAGGCTGGGGTTGATTTCCAGCGGCTTGGCGACCGGACCGACGATCTTCGCGACCTCCGCGGCGAGCGTGGTCTTGACCTCCTCCGGCGAAACCTCCTTGCCGAAGCGGGTGCGCGCGAGTTCCGCCGTCACCTTGGCCGCCGTGGTGGGGCCGAGGTCGGCGGTGATCAGCAGCTCCTCCAGCTCCTCCAGCGCTTCGTCGTCGAGCTTGCGCTTGGTGAAGATGCCGGTGATGCCCTCCGTCAGCTTGGAGGAGGACTTGGAGAGGCCCTCCTTCAGGCGCGCGAACCAGCCCTTCTTCGGCTTCTCCTCCTCAGCGGACAGCGCCGCGACCGGTTCGCCGGCCGCGTCCTCTTCCTCCTCGGTGTCGGATTCGGCGCGGACGATTTCCGGTTCGTCCTCGCGCTCTTCCGGCTTGCTCGGCGGAGCGATGGGCGGGGGAGGGGGCGTCTCGACGGCCGGCGGCGGGGGCAGATCCGGTTCCGGCAGCGGTTCGGGTTCCGGCGCGGGCTCCGCCGCAACGGGCTCGGGCGTCGCCTCGGGCGATTCCTGGACGGCGGGCGGCTGCTCGTCCTTGCGGGCTTCTTCTTCAGGCTTCTTGCGGCCGAACCAACGCAGGATCATGGGAGGTCCACTGTCGTCAAAAGGATGTCAAAGGAGCGTGCCGGTCAGCTTTCCATCGCGGACGCCGGTCACGACCGCGCGCTGGATGGAACCGGCGGGCAGCGGCGCGCCCAGGCGGATTTCCGCGAAATGCTCCGTGCGGCCCAGGTCTTCCTTCTCGACCAGGACGGAAACCTCGCGGCCGACCAGCCCAGCCAGGGTGCGGGCCTCGGCCGCAGCGCCGGCCGTGCGCAGCCGGGCCGCACGCTCCTTGCGGACGCCGCCGTCGACCTGCGGCATGCGGGCCGCCGGGGTGCCGGGGCGCGGGCTGTAGGGGAAGACGTGCAGCCAGGTCAGCCCGCACTCCTCGACCAGCCGCAACGTGTTCTCGAACATCTCCTCGGTTTCCGTGGGGAAGCCGGCGATGAAGTCGGCGCCGAAGGCGATGTCGGGGCGCAAGGACCGAACCTTCTCGCAGAAGGCGATGGCGTCGGCACGGCTGTGCCGGCGCTTCATGCGCTTCAGGATCATGTCGTCGCCGGCCTGCAACGACAGGTGCAGGTGCGGCATCAGCCGCGGCTCGGTCGCGATCAGGCGCCAGAGATCGTCGTCGATCTCGATGCAGTCGAGCGAGGACAGGCGCAGCCGCGGCAGGTCGGGCACCAGCGCCAGCAGGCGGCGCACCATCTGGCCCAGCGTGGGCGTGCCCGGCAGGTCCGGGCCGAAGCTGGTGATGTCGACGCCGGACAGCACCACCTCGTTGTAGCCGGCCTTGACCAGAGCCTGCACCTGCTCCACCACCGCGCCGATGGGGACGGAGCGCGAGGGGCCGCGCCCGTAGGGGATGATGCAGAAGGTGCAGCGGTGGTCGCAGCCCTGCTGGACCTGGATGAAGGCGCGCGCGCGGTCCTCGAACCCGCCGACCAGATGGCTGGCGGTTTCCTTGACCGACATGATGTCGTTGACCAGCACCTTCTCGGCCGGCGGCAGGCCCCAGCTTTCCGGCTGGAGCTTTTCCTGGTTGCCCAGGACCTGGTCCACCTCCGGCATGGCGCCGTAGCGTTGCGGGTCGATCTGCGCGGCGCAGCCGGTCACCACGATGCGCGCGTCCGGCCGCTCGCGGCGCAGCTTGCGGATGGTCTGGCGCGCCTGCCGCTCGGCCTCCGAGGTCACCGCGCAGGTGTTGACGATGACGACGTCGCCCAACCCCGCGTGGCGGGCGTGGGTGCGCATCACCTCGGATTCGTAGGTGTTCAGGCGGCAGCCGAAGGTGACGATCTCCGGCTCGTTCGACAGGGTCTCGCTCATGCTCTCTCAGCCTAGCCGGCCGGCACCAGATCCGGCGACAGACGCCCGGAGAAGGTCAGGGCGATCGGGCCGGTCATCAGGACGGTGCCGTCCTCCAGCCATTCGATGGTCAGGGTGCCGCCGTCCAGGATCACGTCGGCCTTGCGGCCGGTCAGGCCGCGCCGGGCCGCGGCGACGGCGGTCGCGCAGGCGCCGCTGCCGCAGGCGCTGGTGATGCCGGCGCCGCGCTCCCACACCCGCATGCGGATTTGGGTGGGCGACAGGATCTGGGCGAACTCGACGTTCGTGCGTTCCGGGAAGGTCGGGTGGTTTTCGAACACCGGACCGACCTCCGCCAGGGGCACGGCGTTCACGTCGTCCACGAAGAAGACGGCGTGCGGGTTGCCCATGTTGACCGCGACCGGCCCATTGAGGCCGCCATGCGCGACGTCGACGCTCAGCGTGTCGTCCGGCCCGGCCAGCGGGATCTGCGCCCAGTCCAGCCGTGCCGGGCCCATGTTCACCGTGACGCGGCCGTTGTCGGCGCGGAAGGATTCCAGGATGCCCGCCCGGGTCTCGAAGGCGACGCGCTCCGCCCCCGATTCCTCCATCAGCAGCCAGCCGACGCAGCGGGATGCGTTGCCGCAGGCCGCCGCCTCCGACCCGTCGGCGTTGCGAATGCGCATGAAGGCTGCCGTGCCCGCCGTCTGCGCCGGTTCCAGCACGATGAACTGGTCGCAGCCCACCCCGGTCCGGCGGTCGGAAATGGCACGCACCTCGGCCTCGGCCGGCGTGTAGGGCGTCTGGCGGGCGTCGATCACGACGAAGTCGTTGCCGAGCCCGTGCATCTTCAGGAATTCGCGCGTCATAGCCGCCGTTATATGGCGAGGAGGCACGCGGAGTCCATGGCCGCTCCGGCGCGCGCGGCACAGAGTTGCAAAAAGCCGCGCGCCCCGCTTGGCACCACGCCCTTCACCACGCCCCTCACCACGCCTTGGCGGGCTCCTCGGCCACGGCCGTGTTGTCGTCGGGAAGGACGATCTCCAGCGCGTCGAGCACGTCGTGAAGGGCGTTCTGGACCTGCGCCCGGGGTGGAGTGCCGCCCGTGCGCTCCCAGGCGTCCATGTCCCATTGTCGGGCGCCGAGCGGGGCGTCCGGCAGGATGAGGGTTCGGTTCGCGATGATGGTGTTGTCGGGGTGCTTCGCCTGCGACAACGTGACCAGCAGTGTGATCGACACGGCGATCCCTGCAATCCAGGCCCACAGCACGTCGCCATTCGTCATGGCGTCCTCCCCGGTCCCTTTCCGGGACCCAGCACTCTCCGGTCCCCTTCGGGGACCAGGCGGCATGCGGTATCGGTCCGAGTTACTCTCGGACTTTCTTCGGCGGTGCACAATCCACCTTCGGACCATGCACCATACGGCCAGGGGAGGAGGGTGGAAGGGGCGTCAGGCTCCCTTGAACACCAAGTGCTTGGAGGCCGCGAAGTTCAGGAACATGCCGGCCAGCGATCCGGCGGCGACGGCCAGGAACGGATGCGCCTGCACCACCGGCAGGGAGCTTTCCAGCCCGACCGACACGGCGTAGTTCACCACGCCGCCGAAGGCGTTCGCCGCGACGAACTTGGCCCACTGGCGGTGCAGCGGCTCGTCCCCGGCGCCGCGGAAGGTGAAGGCGCGGTTTAGGGCGAAGGTGGTGGAGGCGGCGGCCAGGAAAGCGGGGACACGGGCGGCGAAGAACTCCAGCCCGGCGCCGAAGACCAGCGCGTAGACCACCGCCGTGTCGACCGCGAGGCCGACCACGCCGACGATGCCGAACTTTCCGAACTGACAGGCGAGCCGGCCGAGCCGGCTCCCCAGCAAGGCGTCGAGGGCGCGGCTCACGACCGCGACGCCGGTCGGTGGGGATGCGCACCGGGGGCGGGGATGGACAGGTAGTGCATGCGCTTGGCCTCGCGGCGGCCGTGCGTCACCGTGTCCAGGATCAGGCCGCAGGTCAGGCTGAGGAAGGCGAGCAGCATCAGCCCCATGGACAGCACCGCGGTGGGCAGGCGCGGCACCAGCCCGGTGTGCAGGAAGGTGGAGACCACCGGCCAGGCGAGGATCACCGCGACGGCGGCGAGCAGCGCGCCGAAGGCGCCGAAGAAGGGCAGCGGGCGCTCTTCCTTCACCAGGTTGAGGATGGTGCGCAGGATGCGGACGCCGTCGCGGATGGTGTTCAGCTTGCTGTGCGAGCCGGGCGGCCGGTCCTTGTAGGGCGTCTTGATCTCGGCGATGGGCATGCGCAGTTCCAGCGCGTGCACGGTCAGCTCCGTCTCCGTCTCGAAGCCGCTGGCCAGCGCCGGGAAGGACTTGATGAAGCGCCGCGAGAAGACGCGGTAGCCCGACAGCATGTCCTGGATGCGGTCGCCGAAAATGCCCGCGACCATGCCGGTCAGCAGCTTGTTGCCGAAGCGGTGGCCGGGCCGGTAGGCCTTCACGATGTCGGTGACGCGGGCGCCGTTGACCATGTCCAGCTGGTCCTCCCACAGCCGCTGCACCATCAGCGGGGCGGAGGGGGCGTGGTAGGTGTCGTCACCGTCGACCAGCACATACACGTCCGCCTCGATGTCGGAGAACATGCGGCGCATGACGTTGCCCTTGCCCTGCAACGGCTCGTGGCGGACCACCGCGCCGGCGCCCCGGGCGACCTCCACCGTGCGGTCGGACGAGTTGTTGTCGTACACGTAGATCGTGGCGTCGGGCAGGGCCGCCCGGAAGTCGCGCACGACCGAGGCGATCGCCGCCTCCTCGTTGTAGCAGGGGATCAGCACCGCCACGACGGGCGCCGAAGACGCGCCCGGCGTCTGGGCGGGGGCGGTGCCGGGCTCCGCGACGGGAAAGGCGGTGGGGCGATCAATGGTGGAGACGGTCATGGGCTTGCGCTTCGGAACGGTGCGGATGACAGGATAAACACCACAAACAATTCTTTTAATCCATCGGTACCCGCTCCACCGAGCACAGGTTCAGCGGTTCGCCGAGATTGTTGGGGATAACCCGACAGGCGCCCTGGTCCACCCGCAGGCCCAGCAGCAGCGCGGCCTTGGCGGCGCCGGCCGTGTCGGGGATGGTGCTGAGCATCAGGAAGCGCCCGTGGTGCGCCCCAACTTTGTCCTTGAGCAGCGCGAGGTAGCCGTTTCCGACCGAATCGGGCTGCAGGAAGTTGGATTGGATGCGCACGAAGGGGATTCGCGGCGGGAAGGCCGGGATGACGTGGGAAATCGCCCAATAGCCGCCCATCAGCACCATCGTGTGGTCCGAATCCCCGATGGGCGGCACGTCGGCCTCGACCCAATGGTCGCTCCAGGCGACGCGCCCCCAGTCGGCCGGCCGCACCGTCGCCTGGACCAGAAGCAGCAGGGCCGCGGCCACGACCACCGCGCCCCGGCGCGGCACCGGCAGCAGGCCGGCCGCCATGACGATGGCCAGCGGCGCCAAGATCTCCAGCGGCACGAGGTAGCGATAGATGCAGAACATGACGACCCACAGGGCGTACATCACCGCCATGGCCGTCAGCAGGTAGCGGGTGGCGGCGATGTCGGCGATGGCGGCCGCATCAAACCGCAGCCGGAATCCTTTGCCCAGCAGGGCCAGCGCCGCCGCCACCGGGATCAGCACGAACAGCACCAGGATCCGCAGGTCGAGGAAGGCCACCTCACCCACCTTCAGCGGCGCGAAGGTGAAGAAGAAGGGGAAGAGGATCCGCTCCAGCGTGGAGGCCGGGAAGAAGCCGACGTTGACGTAGTCGGAGATGGCGGCGAAGGGCGAATTGAAGATGTGGTTCATGTGCGGGAACACCGGGTTCCCGTAGTCGTGCCACAGGTGCGCCATCCAGAAGCCGCCGAACAGGGCGAGGCCGCCCAGCACGCCGATGCCGAAGAAGAAGGACAGCCACAGCCGCCGCCAGGGCCGCGCCGGCAGCACCAGGAAGCCCAGGCACAGGCCGACCGCGTAGATCACGCTGGGGTTCTTCAGCCCCATGGCCGCCCCGGCCATCAGCCCGGCCCCGGCCACCCTCAGGAAGGCGCCGCGGGCGGGCCCGCCGGTCAGGCGCGGCAGGCCGCACAGCACCACGGCGAGCGCGCCCAGCACGCCCAGGCTGACCATGTTGTCGTGGAAGGTGGTGCCGAGCAGCCCCAGCGTTCCGCCGCCGAGCCCGCCCATCACCGCCAGCCCCGCCGCGATGGCCACCCGCTGGCCCCCCGATCCCCCGCCCGTTCCGACGCGCAGAGTGGCGCGGGCGATCAGGAACAGAAGCGACAGGTTCAGGCCCTGCAGCGCGCTCCAGACGAATCCGGCGGCCGGGGCCGGCAGGTGGTTGGCCAGCAGGAAGAAGGGGACGTCCAGCAAGGGGTTGTAGAAGCTGGGCATTTGTGCTGCCAGCATGTCCCGGCCGAGGCGGCCGGTCAGCAGGGCGTAGGCGTTGTACCAGTGGTAGTTCCGCAGGTCCCAGTTGGCGTCCATGCCCAGCGCCAAGCCCAGCAGGCCGTACAGCAGCGGGG
This sequence comes from Azospirillum canadense, assembly GCF_025961225.1. Classification (GTDB taxonomy): domain Bacteria; phylum Pseudomonadota; class Alphaproteobacteria; order Azospirillales; family Azospirillaceae; genus Azospirillum; species Azospirillum canadense. Next base: position 607,582 of record NZ_JAOQNG010000001.1, read on the forward strand.
CGAGCAGGAGGAACGCGGCGGAGGCCCGGCGCGCACGGCGGTTTTCTGGGTGGCTTTCTGGGCGACTCTCTGACGGAAGGGCCGACGGAGGGGCGGAAGGCGGGAGCGGCATGGAGGCGGGAGAATCCTGGCGGTTGGTCGCCCCTTGGTAGGCGAGGGGCGCGCCGGCTTCAAGGCCGTACTGCTGTGGCAAAGCTGTGCTGGGCTCTCGTGTGGAACCGGTCATGGGAAACTTGGTTGCGTCCAAGTGTGTTCCGGGATGCGGAATCGCGTTGCGCGCGCGGCGATTGCGGAAAGCTTCCTCTGGCAATGGCGGGACGGGTCTGCTATTCACCGGAACTCCGCATGCACACGCTTGCGCCTCTTTGCGCGACAGGATTCTGGCGATGGAAAAGTTTACGGTTCTCACCGGCGTTGCTGCGCCGCTGCCGATGATCAACGTCGACACCGACATGATCATTCCGAAGCAATTCCTGAAAACCATCAAGCGGACCGGGCTCGGCAAGCATCTCTTCGACGAGATGCGCTACACCCAGGACGGCAAGGAGATCGAGGACTTCGTCCTCAACAAGCCGGCCTACCGCAGCGCCAAGATCCTGGTGTCGGACGAGAATTTCGGCTGCGGCTCGTCGCGCGAGCACGCGCCGTGGGCGCTGGCGGACTTCGGCATCCGCTGCATCATCGCGCCGAGCTTCGCGGACATTTTCTTCAACAACTGCTTCAAGAACGGCATCCTGCCGATCAAGCTGCCGAAGGAGCAGGTGGACCTGCTGCTCGACGACGCGTCGCGTGGGTCCAACGCCATCGTTTCGGTCGATCTGGATCGCCAAGAGATCACCGGTCCGGACGGCGGCAAGATCACGTTCGAGGTCGACCCCTTCCGCAAGCACTGCCTGCTGAACGGCCTGGACGACATCGGGCTGACGCTGCAGCAGGTCGCGGTCATCGACAGCTTCGAGGCCAAGCAGCGCGGCGGCGGCCAGCCCTGGCTGTGGGGCTGACCAAACCAACCGCGACCAGCGGGTCTAGCGCTTTGGGAAGACTTCCCCTGCGCCGGGCCCGCCGTTAGACATTCTCGACGAAGTCTCCAGATGGGGAGTGCGTGCGCCATGCCCGCCAATAAGAAGCTTCTGTTTTTGCCAGGTGATGGGATCGGTCCCGAGGTGATGCGTCAGGTGCGCCGGGTCATCGACTGGCTCGACCGCAAGCGCAACATCACGTTCGACGTCACCGAGGGGCTGGTCGGCGGTGCGGCCATCGAGGCCTACGGCGTGCCCTTGAAGGACGAGACCCTGGCCGACGCGCTGGCCGCGGACGCGGTGATGCTGGGTGCCGTCGGCGGCCCGAAGTGGGACAACCCGTCGGACTACACCAAGCGCCCGGAAGCCGGCCTGCTGTCGCTCCGCAAGGAGTTGGGGCTGTTCGCCAACCTGCGCCCGGCCGTGGTGTTCGACGCGCTGGTCGATGCCTCGACCCTGAAGTCGGAGGTCATCAAGGGCCTCGACATCATGATCGTGCGCGAGCTGACCGGCGGCGTCTATTTCGGTGAGCCGCGCGGCATCACCGACATCGGCAACGGCGAGCGCCGCGGCGTCAACACCCAGGTCTACACGACGAGCGAGATCCGCCGCGTCGCCCGCGTGGCCTTCGAGCTGGCGCGCAAGCGCAGCAACAAGCTCCACTCGATGGAGAAGGCCAACGTGATGGAATCGGGCCTCCTGTGGCGCCAGGAAGTCACGAAGCTCCACCAGGAGGAATTCTCCGACGTCACGCTGGAGCACATGTACGCCGACAACGGCGCCATGCAGCTGCTGAAGAACCCCAAGCAGTTCGACGTGATCGTCACCGACAACCTGTTCGGCGACATCCTGTCGGACGAGGCGGCGATGATGACTGGCTCGCTCGGCATGCTGCCGTCGGCCTCGCTGGGCGCGCCGGACGCCAACGGCCAGCGCAAGGCGCTGTACGAGCCGGTGCACGGCTCCGCCCCGGACATCGCCGGCCGCGACCTCGCCAACCCCTGCGCGACCCTGCTGTCCTTCGCGATGTGCCTGCGCTACTCGTTCAACATGGACGAGGAAGCGAAGCTGCTGGAGCGGTCGGTGCAGAACGTGCTGTCCGGCGGCATGCGCACGGCGGACATCATGGCGCCGGGCATGGCCCGCTGCTCCACCACCGTCATGGGCGACTCGATCCTGCGCGAGCTGGAGAAGATCGCTTCCTGATCGCTGCTCGCCTGATAAGGCGACGTTAAAATTCGCCTGATCTGACGTTCCGGAAAAAGAAAAGCCCCTTTCCCGATGCGGGAGAGGGGCTTTTTCGTTTCGGCGGTCAGTCGCCCTCGCCGGGCCCGGCGGTGGCGCCGCGTCCGCCGTGACTTGCCTGTCCGCCTTTCCGGCCGGCTTCGGCCGCAAGCGACGGGTTGCGGGAGAAGCTGCGCGAGGATGCCGGTACGCTTCGTCCGCCTTTTCGGCCCGCCTCCGCGGCGAGTTCCGGGTTCTTCGAGAAACTGCGCTTATCCGCCGGCACGCTTTCACCGCCCTTGCTGGCGATCTGACGCTGCCGGTCGCGATCCATCGACGCGAAGCCGCGGTTCGACGTGCGCCCGTTGTCCTTCGAGGCCATGTTTAACCTCCACCTCTGCCACGTGCTTGAAACCGGTCCGGGAGCAAGTTGGTTCCAAACGAAAGGGCGCGAATCGTCGGCCTAGGGGGCAGCCGGAGGTGGCAGGCTGCGCCGGAACCCCTCGCGTGCGGCGGGAACTGGTTCGCTGGGCGGATTTTCCGTGTAAAGGCAAGGTTAGTTCGGGTGGTTCTGGCCCGATCTATGCAAAAGCTGAGCATCGGTGCTAATCAATGGCAATGAACATTGCCGGAGGGCTCGCGAAATGCTCAAAACTTCAGCGCTCGGGCTGTCGCTTAATTCGAAGAAAGCAACAAAATTGACCGGAAATGCTTCGCACAGTGCGTTTGATAACGTGCAGGGGCAGGTTTTCGGAATCATTATGACCGCTTTCGGCATTTCGCTGCTGCACGCGGCAGGTTTGATCACCGGGCAGGCAGCCGGCCTGTCTTTCGTGATCTCCTACGCGACCGGGGTGGATTTCAGTCTGGTGTTCTTCCTGGTGAATCTGCCCTTCTACGCTCTGGCGGTGGCGCGCATCGGCTGGCGCTTCGCGGCCCGTTCGCTGGTCGCGGTCACCTCCATCTCGCTGCTGTCGGCGGTGTTCCCGCGGGTGATGAGCTACGACCTGCTGGAGCCGCACGTCGCCGCGGTGCTGGCCGGCTTCTGCGTCGGGATCGGCGTGATCGGGCTGTTCCGCCACGGCTCCAGCGGCGGTGGGGTCGGCATCCTCGCCTACTACATCCAGGAGAAGACGGGCTTCCGCGCCGGCTGGATCCAGGCGATGTTCGACGTGGTGATCTTCGCCCTGGCCGTCTTCGTGATCGACGGCAAGGCGCTGCTCGCCTCCATGCTGGGGGCGGCGGTGCTGAACGCCTTCGTGTCCTTCAACCACCGGGCGGACTGGTACGTCGCCCGGTGAGTCGAAAGCGCCGGTGAGTCGAAAGCGGAGGTTCTTACCCTTCCAGCGCCAGGATGGCCGCGGCCATGGCGACCACGCGCTTGGCGTTCTCGACGTGCAGGTTCTCCACCAGCTTGCCGTCCACCAGCGCTACGCCCTTGCCCTCCGCTGACGCGGCGGCGTGGGCGTCGATGATGCGGTGGGCGAAGGCGATCTCGTCCGGGTCGGGGGCGAAGGCTTCGTTGCAGGCGGCGATGGTCTTGGGGTGGATCAGCGTCTTGCCGTCGAAGCCCAACTCCCGCCCTTGGCGGCAGGAGGCGGCAAAGCCCTCGTCGTCGTTCAGGTCCAGATGCACGCCGTCGAGGATGGCGAGGCCGTAGGCCCGCGCCGCCAGCAGGCAGAGGCCGAGGCTGGTGATCATCGGCAGCCGGTCGCGCGTGTGGGCGGCGTGCAGATCCTTGGCGAGGTCCGACGTGCCCATCACCAGCCCGCCGAGTTTCGGCGATGCGCCTGCGATCTCCTTCGCGTTCAGCATGCCGAGCGGCGTCTCCATCATGCACCAGATGGTCTGGCCGTCGGGCGAGCCGTTGGCGCGCAGCACCGCCTCCGCCTGGCGGACCATGTCGGCGCTCTCCACCTTGGGCAGAAGCACCGCGTCGGCACCGCTGGAGGCCGCCATAACGAGGTCGTCGTAGCCCCAGGGCGTGTTCAGCCCGTTGGTGCGCACCACAAGCTCCCGCCCGCCGTAGCCGCCGGCGGCGATGGCCTCCTTGATGGTGGCGCGGGCGGTGGCCTTGGCGTCGGGGGCGACGGCGTCCTCCAGATCGAGGATCAGGCCGTCGGCGGGCAGGGTCCGCCCCTTTTCCAGCGCGCGGGCGTTCGATCCCGGCATGTAGAGCACGCTGCGGCGCGGGCGGGCGGTGGCGGCCATGGCGTTTCCCTTCCTGTTTTCCGCTTGTTCGGTATGGGCAGGATTAACCGCGCGGGGTCCGTCTGTCCATGCGGCGCTGCGCGTCCGGGAAAGGCTGCCCTGCGCGGACGTCGGTGCATCGGGACGTGCGGGCGGTTTACGATCCCATTCCCACCGCCCGGCCTCCACCGCTTAGGCTTTCCCGCATGAAGACCGTCATCTCGATCCAATCCCACGTCGCGTACGGCTATGTTGGCAACCGGGCCGCGGTGTTCCCGCTGCAACGGCTGGGCATCGACGCCATCGCGGTGAACACGGTGCAGTTCTCCAACCACACCGGCTACGGCGAATGGACCGGGCAGGTCTTCTCGGCGGAGCACATCGCCGACGTGCTGGACGGCATCGCCGCCCGCGGCGTGCTGCCGAAATGCCACGCGCTGCTGTCCGGCTACATGGGCGACGTGGGCTTGGGTCAAGTGATCGTGGAGACGGCGGCGCGCCTGAAGGCGGCGAACCCGCGCGCGGTCTACGCCTGCGACCCGGTCATGGGCGACGTCGGCCGCGGCTTCTTCGTGCGACCCGGCCTGCCGGAGTTCATCAAGGAGCATGCGGTCCCCGCCGCCGACCTTCTGACCCCGAACCAGTTCGAGCTGGAGTATCTGGCCGACCGCAAGGTGGAGACGCTGGAGGACGCGCTGACCGCCACCGCCGCTCTGCGCGCCCGCGGGCCGCGGCTGGTGCTGGTGACCAGCCTGACGCGCCGGGACGCCGCCCCGGATAGCATCGAGATGCTGGCCGACAACACCGACGGCGCTTGGCTGGTCTCCACGCCGCGCCTGCCGTTGGAACCGCCGCCCAACGGGTCCGGCGACGCGGTGGCGGCGCTGTTCCTCGCCCATTACCTGAAGAACTACGATCCCGCCCACGCGCTGGAGCAGGCCGCGGCGGCCATCTACGCGATCTTCCTGACCACCCGCCGGCTCGGCACGCGCGAGCTTGCCCTCGTCGCCGCGCAGGACGAGTTCGTCAGCCCCTCCTGCCAGTTCCGCGTCACGCGGGTGCGCTGACAAGCGGCCAGCCCATGCGGGACACGCATCCGCGGGCGGATGATTTTGCCGTGGCGGAGCGAACCCGCGCCGGGTAGGGTCCGACCCCTTCGCAGGAAGGGGATCATTATGCGGATTTGCGTCTACGCCGGGTCCAACCCCGGCGCCAACCCGGCCTATGGCGACGCGGCGGAGCGGTTCGGCCGCCTGCTGGCGGAGCGCGGCATCGGCCTCGTCTACGGCGGCGGGCGCACGGGGCTGATGGGCCGGGTCGCCGACGGCGCGCTGACGGCGGGCGGCACGGTGACCGGCATCATCCCGCAGTTCCTGATGGACAAGGAGGTTGGCCACCAGGGTCTTCAGGACCTGCGGATCGTCGGCTCCATGCACGAGCGCAAGGCGCTGATGGCGGAACTGGCCGACGGTTTCGTCGCGCTGCCCGGCGGCATTGGCACGCTGGAGGAGATCTTCGAGGTGTGGACCTGGGCGCAGCTCGGCCGCCACGACAAGCCCTGCGGGCTGCTGAACGCCGCCGGCTTCTACGACGGGCTGGTGGGCTTCCTCGACCACGCGGCGGGGGAGCGCTTCATGCAGGCCAAGCACCGCGGCATGCTGATCGTCGAGGACAGCGCCGAGGCCATGCTGGACGCCATCGCGGCCTACCGCCCGCCCGCCGTGGAGAAGTGGCTGGACAAAGCTCGGACCTGAGAGGCCCGGGCCTGAGGAGGCCAAAACACCGCTGCGCTCAGCGGCCGTTCCGGCTCATGTGCGTCGGCACAGAGGCGTTGGCGCTGGCGGGCTGCGACCCGCCGCTGAAGGGACCTCCTCCTGCCAGCGCGTGCATCAGGGAGTTCCAGTCGCGGCGGAACTGAGTCCCGAAGTCGGTTCCGCCCTGCTGGGCCGGGCGCGCCGGGCGGACCACCTGGGACGCCTGGGCGGTGGTCCTGGTCTTGGCGGCGCGGGTCTCCGCGCGGACGGTCTTCGCGGGCGGGGTCGGCTTGCGGCCGGGAATGGGGGCCGCGGGGGCCGTGACCACGGGCGGTTCACCGGACCGGGAGTTGCGCGAAAAGGCATCCTGGCACAGGCCCTGGTCCCGCGCCTGGTCGAGGTCGCCCCCCTCCAGCAGCCAGCAGTCGACATTGCCCGCGTCCGCCCCGAAGCCTCTCCCCGTGCCGCCCACCGTGGCCGCCACGAGAAGCGCCAGCATCAGTGCGCCGCGCCGGACCCGCCCTGGCATCTCCCGCCGCCTCCATCGCCGTTGATCCCGTTCCAGGAATACAACGCAAGGCGGGAAAACTTCTTCAACGCGAAGCGGGAGTAGACCGACATCGCCGTGGTACCCCCGGCGGCGTTCGCGCTGGTGCGGTGGCGCTCAGACTTTGGCCCGGCGGCAGCGGGGCAGAGGCTGGGGCTGGGGCTGGGGCTGGCCCTTTGCCACCCGTCGGGACGGCGTTGGATCGTCGTTTTTTGCTTTCCGGCATCGCGGGGGAAAATTGAATTTCCCAAAGCCAGTTCCAGCATCAGGTCTTGTGCTCGAGAGTTGACCCTTACCAAGGTTGTATGAGACTACATCGATCGGTGGCTTTGGAGATCGGTATGATGCTGAAACCCTTGCAGGAGTACCTGACCGACAACGATCGGCGGGAGTTGGCCAACGTCCGTGCCTGTGCACAGCGAATCCTCGAACGACCGGTCGATCTCGCCTACACCGATCACACCATCAGCCACAAAGAGATCATTGTCGCGCATCTCGACAGCTTTCTGAGACCTTGGCTGGCAGAGCGTACGGCCACCCATGGCGCAGAGTTGGTCCGCAAGGAAGTCATGGTGCTTCTGTGCGCCACCTACCTGCACGACATCGGCATGCAAATGGTGCGCCCCGACATTCTCGCCCGGCTGCCGTCGCTGACGGACGATGAGCAACGGGAGGCGGCGGGGTTGAGCCCTCTTAACGTTGCCGAGGAGCACAGGGCTTTTGCCCGCAAGCATCATCACAAAATCGGCCATGACTGGATTATGGGATCGCAGGGCGATATTCCCGGCCTGCCGCGACTGGTCGGGATCGACGGAATACGGTCGATGGTCGCCAGGGTGGCAAGGGCCCACAATGTCTGGCTTACGGACCGCGCATCATACGACCACTACTGTGACGGGGTTGAACCACAATCGGAGCCGGAAGGCGAAGTCCGGCTCGATTTGCTGGCGGCGTTTCTTCGCCTCGCGGATATCCTCGATCAAGACAAGAGGCGGGTGGATATGGCTGCGATGCAGCGGCTGCCCGTGTCCCCGGTTTCCAAAACCCATTGGTGGCGACACCACTTTGTCAATGCCTGCCGAATCCACGACCCTATCGGGCACAATTACCCGCTCAAGGTCGCCTTTCGTTTCCCTAAGGTCCATGAGCAGGATCGCGACTGGCTGGAGGAGGCCCTCTACTCGGCCACAGTCAAGGAAGTTGAGGCAGAAATCGGCCGTCTCGCCAAGGGAAAGTGGTTGGGCGAATGCGGCATCACCATCGTCCTTCCGGAAAAGGACGAGTGCAAGTTTTCCATTGATCCCGACGCCGTGCCCATGCCCGACGACGTGCGCGAGGCCTTCCGCAACACGTGGCGCCGCGCGGCGGGGGAAGTCGATCGTACCGTGCTGCGCGAGGCGGCGGAGGCGGAAACACTGACTGCCGACGCGGTGGTGGCGGCGCTGCCCGGCCTTTCGGCCGCGGTGGAAATTGATGACTACATCGCCAACACCCGCCGCAACTTCGATGGGGAGTTCCGTGACACTCCCTATTCGCCGCTCGAACTGCGCGTGAACAACCAGCCGGAACTGCGGGCGGCGCTGGAACAGTTGGAACGCCAGCTTCAGGCGCCTCAGGCACGACCCCATCCGATCGTGCTGATCGGGGCGCCGGGCGGCGGCAAGACGATGCTGCTGCATCGTTATGTGTGGGAGTGGAGCGGCGGTGGACGCGCTGACACGCCGCTGCCTTTGTATATCCAGTCCACCCGCTTCGGCGATGTCACTTGGGCGGCGGCGGTGGAAGCGCGGCTTGGCACATATGAGAACCCATGCTCGGAACGGGAATTCCAGCTCATAAAGGCAGAAGCGCTGGCACGTTTTGAGGCGCTGCTGGCCCAGACGCTGTGCGAAATGGCGGGATTGAAGATCCGCCATGAGGCGGCAATGCGCAATGTCCTGATCGATATTCTGGCTCGCACACCGCTGGCCATTTTGTTCGACGGCGTGAACGAATTGCCGCCGATGCTTTACAAGTTGGCCAACTCGGCTGTTCATGCCTTCCTGTCCCGTTACCGCGGTCACCGCGTGATTGTGACCAGCCGCACCGGCGATTTTCGCCCCAGCGATTTTCCCGACCGTGTCACCTGCGAATTGGCGCAGATGAGCGAGACGGCGGTGGCGGATTACTGGAAGGCGGCCAGTGTGCCACCCGCGGTCATCCGTCAATTTTTTGATCGGGCGACTGTAGGGATGCGTGAATTGGTGCGCACACCGATGGCCGCCTACATGGCCGGCGAACTGCTGAAAACGCCGGATCAGGAGCGCATCAGCAACCAAGGCACCTTGTTTCAGCGGTACGTTCGCCATGCCCTCCGCCAATGGCGCGGCAACACCGTCAGCTGCACCCTGTCGAGCGAACAGGCCCACACTCTGCTGGCCGAAATCGCCTTTCGCGCCTTCGAGAGCCAGCAGGTGGCATTTCGGCCGAAATTGGCCACGGACATCATACAAGTTTGGGTTGCGGCGCTGGATCCTCAAGACGCGGCCCGCGTGAATTCGGCGCCGGAGGATCCAGGCGCTGTTGCCACCCGACTGCTGCAGGAACTGCTCTCCACCGGGTTCCTACGGCAGGTCGGCGATGCCGACGCGTCCAACCTGCGTTTCCGTCACCACACCTTGCAAGATTATTTCGCTGCGGTGGCGATTACGAGCCGTTGGGAGCAATTGCCGGACATCGTGGCGCAACCAGTGTTTCATGAGGCGGTGGGTTTGCTGCCTGATGTGGTGGACGATCCTGCCGGTGTCATCGAGCGGTTGGCCGATGCCACCTCGAACAAGTGGGGGCTGGTCGAACTCCTGCCTCTGCTGTTCCGCGTGATCGGCAGCAGCCGTGCGCCTATTCCGCAACGGGTGAAATTGCGCATCTACGCAGCAACCCTGCCGTTGTACAGCGCGGCGGTCGCCATGCTGTCGCCCTTCGCAGTGGAGGTTCTGTGCCATTTGTTTTCTTTCGTAGACTGGCCGGTGCTGGCGGGTTTTCTTGCCTTCATCGCGGATGAGAAGAACGCACGCCCGGAATGGGAACGCGAGTTGGCCCGCGCCGATGCATTGAGCGCCATGAACAGGGAGGGGCTGCCGACGCCGGAAACATTGAGGCCGTTCTTTGCGCAGCGGATTCCACAGGGTCTTTTCCAAGATTATGAGTCCGGGAAGGCAGCCGTTTTGGCGATGGCTGGAGAACGGGATGACGGAGCGATTCTTGACCGGGCGCCTCTTTTTTTAGGCGGGTTGGCATCTTCCTTATCGATATCCCTGAAGACGAAGGATCGCGCCGCTTCTGTTTTTTCTCAGTTGAGCTTAAATCAAATTGGGCAGCTGCAGGCCGTATTCGTTGGAGAAGCCGTTGCTTTTGGAATGTTTGCTTCGTGGGGATTTGAGATAAAACAGATACATGGCTTGCTGATTAGTGGAATATACGAGGTGGTTCTGGGCAAAGACGATTTGCGTTACCATTTTGGAGATCGCGAATTTTCAAAACATTATCTTAACCGGTGGGCAGTGCTCGGCTGCAAGCTGGCATTGATCGAGCGCTTGGTTTTTTATAGCGCGGATGTGGCGCAGGCCGATCTTGCGGCGGTGCTGTCTTGTGTCGCCGAATTCGATTTTCCTTACGGATTGGTTCTTGGTGGGCAAGGTCAAATTGCTCGTGCGGCACAACCGCACACCATCCACCCCGATGTTTTGGCCGCGGTCAAACAGCGAAGGGACAACACCGACAATCCATTCCTTGCTGCTTGGCTGTACGAACTGCTGGGGGAGGCTATGCCAGACGACCAGCGTCGACGATTGGAACCCGCTATCATCGCTGCCGGAGCGACCGGTTATCTCCTCTGCGCGGCCAACCCCACTTGGCCGGTTCCGGAGGAACTCGCCCGCTATATTCTTGTCTCCCCAAAGTCGCCAATAAGTGCCGCTATCGATGATCTAATGGCTGGCGATGAGGCAGCGTTTCAACGGGCGCTGGCAGCCCGGGGATTGAATGAGCAGGCCATCACCCCTTTCCTTGATGCTGTTGGTTGCGACTCCCGCCGTCTGACGGCCATCGCCAACAGTAGTGCGCCGGGAGACCGGCAAGGAGTAGATGGTGCAAGTCCATTGCAGTGAAGGAGTAGCGACCCACACTGGCCTCGAGCCGTGCGTCGGCCCTCGCGAGGGGGCCGGCGAAGCGTCGGCAGGGGAGCGTGCAGGCTGGCCATTGAGCCGCGAAAGGGCGACAGTCCCGGGTGCCGACGTTGTTACTGTAACGGAAGGCCATACGAGTGGGGGCGCCAGCGCGAGCCCCCGCCGGCCCGGCGTGGTCAGAGACCCCAGCATGCACGGACGCTCCTTGTACGGGAACCGGGAGATCTCCCGCCCGACCCGAGGTTTGCCCCGGGTCCGCATCGGGAAGGTGAGGAGCCGTAGCCGATGATGCACGGACGGGAGAAGTCAGACCCCGCCATAGTAGCGATGAAGCCGACGAACAAGGCCGGGCGACCGGCCGCGGAGCCGGGGGAGCGAAGGGCGGGGACCAAGGGGAACGCGGGCCAGCAAAGCACGCGCCGGGCGCAGAACCGGGAAAGCGTGTCCCAGGCGCTGGACCGCGTACGGCAGGCCGCAAGACACAGGAAGAAGGAACGGTTCACCGCGCTCTTCCATCATCTCAACCCCGACCTGCTCCGGCTGGCGTTCTTCGCCCTCAAGCGGAACGCCGCGCCGGGAGTGGATGGGCTGACGTGGCAGGACTACGAGGCGGACCTGGAGCTTCGGCTCCAGGACCTGCACGACCGGGTCCACCGGGGAGCGTACAAAGCCCTGCCGTCGCGCCGACGGTACATCCCGAAGGCGGACGGGCGACAGCGGCCGCTGGCGATCGCCGCTCTGGAGGACAAGATCGTCCAGAGAGCGGTCGTCGCGGTGCTGAACGCGATCTACGAGGAGGACTTCCTCGGGTTCTCGTACGGGTTCCGGCCCAAGCGCGGCCAGCACGATGCGCTGGACGCCCTGGTGGTCGGCATCTCCAGCACCAAGGTGAACTTCATCCTCGATGCCGACATCCAGTCGTTCTTCGACGCGGTGGACCAGAAATGGCTCGTCCGCTTCCTGAACCACCGGATCGGCGACCCGCGCATCATCCGCCTGATCCAGAAATGGCTCAAGGCGGGTGTCTTGGAGGATGAGGTCGTGACGACCAGTGACACGGGGACGGGGCAAGGCTCGGTGGCCTCACCACTGCTCGCCAACGTTTACCTGCACTACGTCTTCGACCTCTGGGCCGAGCGCTGGCGACGGCGCGAGGCCACGGGCGCTATGATCATCGTGCGCTATGCCGACGATATCGTCGTCGGCTTCGAGCACGAGGCGGATGCCCGGCGCTTCTGGGAGGCCATGCGCGAGCGGTTACGGGAGTTCGCGTTGTCGCTCCATCCGGACAAGACCCGCCTGCTGGAGTTCGGCCGCTTCGCCGCGGCCAATCGAAAACGGCGCGGGCTCGGCAAACCGGAGACCTTCACGTTCCTGGGCTTCACTTTCATCTGCGGCAAGACGCGCCGGGGTGACTTCCAAATCCATCGGAAGACCCGTCGCGACCGCATGCAGGTCAAGCTCACAGAGATCAAGGAGGAGCTGCGACGGCGCATGCACCAGCCTATTCCTCGACAGGGGCAATGGCTGAGGCAGGTCACCACCGGGTACTACAACTATCACGCGGTGCCGACCAACAGTCGCGCCTTGGAGGCGTTTCGCTATCACGTCATCGACCTCTGGCGACGCACGCTCCGGCGACGAAGCCAGAAGGATGCCTCGACGTGGGCGAGGATTGCCAAGATCGCCAACGACTGGCTCCCCAAACCGCGGATCCTTCACCCTTGGCCGCAGCAACGCTTTGCCGTCAAACACCCGAGGTAGGAGCCGTATGCGGGAATGCCGCACGTACGGATCTGTGCGGAGGGACGCCAGTAATGGCGTTCCCTACCGCGATTCTTTGTCATGGACCGGTCTGCCGGTGCACTCGCGCGTGTCAAGGCTCTTTGTTGCATCGATAGTAAAGTTGAGATTGAAGAGATGATGATGGCGATGTGTTTGACTGTGGAGGATGTCGCTCTTTCGCTGCGGCATTTCTGGCCCGGGGCTCGCACGCTCGTTCGGCAACTGGCGCAACGCGCCATCCCTCGTGATTTTGCTAATAAAGTGGTAAGTGTCTGGTGGAAAATCGATGCCGGGCAATCACAGGAGGCATTTTTCGAAGCATTACTTCATATTCAGGTCTCCCATTTTTCCGAAGTTGACGAAAGAATGGCGGATTGTGCGGTCGAGGCCGCTCGCAATTTGTGCAAAAATGATGGAATTAATCAGTATTTTTTAAGGTTGACTGACGCTGTTGCCGGCCAATTGCGACAGGGTGCTCTGGCAAACTGGTTCGTCCATTTTGCCTCGGTTGCGGTCGAAAATAGTGAACTGAGCGCGGATGTGGTTGCCGACGCTGCGGTTGCCGTGCTCAACGAAACGTCACGCAAGTTAGACCGCCCTGACCGGCGGCACCTGTTCGATCTGTTGATTCAGATCGACGGTGCCGCCGTGTATCGTTGCCTGGACACCTATCTTGACCTGTGCCCTGCGGTTGGAAGCGCAGCTGAACAGCATCTTGGTTCTGGAGGGTGGTATTGTTACCTGGCCGGCGACTACGCACGTTTCCTCGAATTGACCGACCGTGCCCTGGAATTCGCGCCGCAGGCGGATTGGTTGCTTTGCAATCGAGCTTTCGCGTTGCACTTGCTGGGGCATCCTGGACCTGAGGTGATGGCTCTTTACGCGCAGGCGCAGGCGGTCACCCCGGATCAAGATCGTTGGATTAAGGCGGCCGTGGAGGATTTGGAAAAGCATCCCGAGCGGCGGCCAGGGGCCAATCCCATCGCCACCGATTTCATCGCGGCCGTGACAGCGCTGGGCCAATCCTTGCCCCCCGCCCCCCGCCCGGATGAATCTCTGGCGCCGACGCCCCTTCCGACCACGCTGGTGGATTGCTGATAAACGTACCGACGGGGAGCCTTGAGCGGGAACTCAATGTCGAGGCTGATGCCCACGGCCAACTCGGCCGCGCCGGTGCTCCGGACGTGGCCCGTCACCTCAGTATCCATCTCCCGAGAACCACCGTATGGCTGGATCGGGGCGCTAAAACAGGGCAGCAACGGCATGCCCCCCATCCGCGGCATCGGCACGGCCGAATTGGCCGGGGATGGGAGGCTCGAGGTTGAAATCAGCATTCACCACAGCGACGAGAGTCAGCTCAGGGCTCACCGCTGGTGGTTTTTCGGTAGGTTGTTAGGATCAGGTCAAATGCTGCTGGCGCAGGTAGTCCTCGGACTGCATCTCCATCAGGCGGCTGACGGTGCGTTCGAACTCGAAGGCATGGGTGCCCTCGGGGTAGAGGCGTTCCGGCGGCCCTTCGGCGGCGACGACCAGGTTCACCTTGTGCTCGTACAGGGCGTCGACCAGCGTCATGAAGCGCTTCGCCTCGTTGCGCAGCTCGTCCTTCATGGTCGGCACGTCGTGGATCAGCACGGTGTGGAAGTGCGTCGCGATGGCGATGTAGTCGGCGGCGCCCAGCGGCTTGCCGCACAGGCTCCAGAAATCGACGAGCGCCACGCATTTGGCGGCGCGGGCGATCTCCACCCGGCGGCCCTGCACCAGCAGGTGCGTCGGCTCGCCCGGGGCGCCGTCGGTCAGGGTGGCGAAGGTCTCAACGATGCGGCGGTCGGTGTCAGGGCCGAGCGGCCAGAAATAGACGGGCTTGCCCTGCAGGCGGTCCAACCGGTAGTCGGTCGGACCTTCCAGCGCCAGGACGTCCAGCTTCTCCTTCAACAGGGCGATGAAGGGCAGGAACAGCTCCCGCTGCAAGCCGTCCTTGTAGAGCATGTCCGGCGGCCAGTTGGAGGTCGCCACCACCACCACGCCCAAGTCGAACAGGCTGGTGAACAGCCGGCCCAGGATCATCGCGTCCACGACGTTGGTGACGTGGAACTCGTCGAAGCACAGGAGCCAAGCCTCATCGGCCAGCGCGCGGGCCAGCTCCGGCAGGGCGTCGTCGGCGTCCTTCCCCCTGGACTTGCCCGACTGGCGGTATTGGTGGATGCGCTCGTGCACCTCCAGCATGAACTCGTGGAAGTGGACGCGGCGCTTCCGGTCCACTGGGGCGGTGTCGAAGAACAGGTCCATCAGCATGGACTTGCCGCGGCCCACGCCGCCGTAGAGGTACAGGCCCTGCGGCGCCTCCACCGGTTCCGGCCGCGGACGGCCGAGGCCGAAGCGCTCCAGCCAGCCCGCCTTGGCGCCGCCGCCGTTGGCGGCCGGCTGCGGGCGGTAGCCCTGCAACGCCTTGTAGAGGCTCTGCAGCTTTTCCGCGGCCAGTTCCTGGTCGGGGTCGGGGCGCAGCGTGCCGGTGCCACGGCGGGCGCGGTAGAGCGAAAGCGGTCCGTCAGACATGGAAGCGGGTCTCGGGCATGCGGGTGTCGGGGGATCGGCGGAGGGAAGGCCTGTTTTAGGTAGCGGATGCGGCACCGCGGGGCAACGGCGCGGGCATGCCCGGCGGGCAGGGCAGGCGCCCGTCAGGCGATCACCGCCCGCATCTTGTACCGCCGCGGTGCGTCGGCTTAAAGGGACAATCGTGCGTGGGCGGCGGTCTGCGAGCCCCATCCGGACGGTTAAACATCCGTTATGCATTTCGCGCGAGAGTGTCGCCGGAGATCACCGACCCGCTCACCCCACCCGGTCCTGTGCGGCCCGATCCTGTGCGGATGGAGCCGCGTGCCTAGGAAACCACCGCCGCCATGGTCCACCGGCATCCCGGCCACCCACCTTCCGACGGCCCCGTAACCCCGCCGTCCCCGCTCGTCGCCGATGCCCGGCGCGCCCTGGGCCGCGGCGCCGTGCAGCAGGCCCTTCTGGCGTTCGGGTCGGTCCGCTTCCTGATGCGCGCGTCGGGGCTGACCTTCATCGCGGTGGTGAACGCGATGATCGCCTACGGCGTATGGCAGCACCACCGGGAATCCATCGGCGCGGCCGAGCGCGCCACGCGCAATCTAGCGCTGGTCCTGGACGAGCAGGCGGGGCGCACCGTGTCGGGCGTCGACCTGCTGCTGACCGACCTGCTGACCCTGCTGGACGTGCATCCGGACGGGCGCAGCCGGGGCAGTGCTGCGATCCACGACCTGCTGCGCGCGCGCCGCGACGCGCTGGCGCCGATCGCCGGGCTGGTGGTGGTGGACGAAACCGGAGTCACGCTCCACCATTCCGCCGATACGAACCCGCCGGACGTTTCTCTGACGGACCGGTCCTATTTCGCCGTCCACCGCGACGGTGCGGCTCCAAACGGTGCTGTGGCTCCAAGTGGACTCTTCGTCGGGCCGCCCATAGCCAGCCGGGCCTTCCCCGGCACCAGCGTCATCCCGATCAGCCGCCGCTGGACCCGCCCGGACGGCCGGTTCGGCGGCGTGGTCGTGGCGATGATCAACCCCGCGCAGCTCGGCACCAGCCTGACGGCCCTGGAGGGCGGCGGGGGCAGCACGGCGACGCTGGCGCTGAGCGACGGATCGGTCCTGCTGCGGCGGCCGGCCAACAAGCCAGACGACAAGCCCGACAGCAGCCCGGCGCGGCTCGACGGGTGGGCGGAGATTCGGCCGTTGCTGGCGACAGGCTGGGAGGGCACGCTGCACGCGGCCCTGCCCGACGACGGACGTCCGGGCATCGTCAGCCTGCGCCGCGGCCGGACGCATCCCTTCGTCGTGATTGCCGCCGTGGCGCAGGCCGACGCGCTGGCCGAATGGCGGCGCGACAGCGCGGTCTGGACCCTGATGGCGTTGGGCATGACCGCGGTGATCGCCCTGCTGACCGTCCATGTGGAGCGGCAGCAAGCGCGCGGCGACCGGGACCAAATGAGGCTGGCGCGCGCGTCGCGCCGCATCCGCGGCATCCTGGACTCCATGGTGGACGCCGTGGTGACCATCAATGCCCGCGGCCGGATCGAGACCTTCAACCCGGCGGCCGAGCGCCTGTTCGGCTTCGCCGAGGCCGAGGTGGTGGGGAAGAGCGTCAACATCCTGCTGCCCGAGAGCCTTCACGCGGATCACGACCGCAGCATGGCTGACTATCGTCCGGAGGCGGGGTCTCGCATCATCGGCAGCGACCGCGAGGTGCTGGCCGTCCGCCGCGACGGCTCCACCTTCCCGATCACGCTCGCGGTCAGCGTTGTGCGCTTGGAGGATGAGTCCGGGTCCGGTGGCGTGAAGGGTGGGCAGAGCGTCTTCGTGGGGGTCATCCGCGACATCAGCAAGCGCAAGCAGCAGGAGGCGGAACTGCTCGCGTCCAAAAGCCAGGCGGAGATGGCCAACCGCGCCAAGTCCGAATTCCTGGCGAACATGAGCCACGAGCTGCGCACGCCTCTGAACGCCATCATCGGCTTTTCGGAAATCCTGGACAGCGAATTCTTCGGCAAGCTGAACGACCGCCAGAAGGCCTGCGCCAAGGACATCCACGACAGCGGCAAGCATTTGCTGGACATCGTCAACGCGGTGCTCGACATGTCGAAGATCGAGGCCGGCCGCTACGAGTTGACCGAGGAGGTGGTCGATCCCGCCGACGCGCTGGCGCAGTGCCTGATGATGGTCCGCGACCGCGCCCGGGACGCGCGGGTGGAACTGCGCAGTGGGATCGTCGACGGCCCTGCGGGCGAGTTGCCGGCCGTCTGGCTGGACCGCCGGGCCTTCAAGCAGGTCGTGCTGAATCTGTTGTCCAACGCCGTGAAGTTCACCCCGGACGGCGGCCGCGTCACTTTGGCCGCCCGCGTCGAGGAGGACGGAAGCCTGGCCGTGTCGGTGGCCGACACCGGCATCGGCATCGCGCCGGAGTTCATGGAGCACCTGTTCCAGCCTTTCCGGCAAGCCGAAAACACCGTGTCCCGATCCTTCGAGGGCACGGGGCTGGGTCTGTCGATCTCCAAGAACCTCATGGAGCTGCACGGCGGTTCGCTGAGCTGCGCCAGCACGCCGGGCATCGGCACCACCATGACCGCCCGCTTCCCCGCCGAGCGGACCGTCAAGCCCGGCGAAGCGGAGGCACTGGTGGTCGCGGCGCTGTCGTGAGGGCGACTTTCGGCACAGCGCCGCTGCCGAGCCTCAACCGGGGCGCCGCTCCCGGAAGAAATCCTTCAGCATCGCCCCGGCCCGCGTCTCGTCGATGCCGCCGTAGACCTCCGGCGCGTGGTGGCAGGTGGGCTGGGAGTAGAAGCGCGGGCCATGCTCCACGCCGCCCCCCTTGGGGTCGTAGGCGCCGAAATAGACGCGCCGCAGCCGGGCGAAGCTGATCGCCGCGGCGCAGAGCGCGCAGGGCTCCAGCGTCACGTAGAGATCCAGGCCGGGCAGGCGCGGTTCCCCCAGCGCGGCGCAGGCCTCGCGGATGGCCAGCACCTCGGCGTGGGCGGTGGGGTCGTTCAGCTCCTCCGTCCGGTTGCCGGCGCGGGCCAGCACGGCGCCGGTCGCGGGATCGACCACGACGGCGCCGACCGGCACCTCGCCGCGGGCGGCGGCGGCCTCGGCCTCCGCGAAGGCGGCTTCCATGGGAGAGGGATTCGGGCGCATGCGCGCAAGATGGCGGGCGACTTCCGCCGTCGTCAAGGAGCGGATCTCCATCCTGCGCTGTTGAGACCAAGGTCGGCGCCACGCCGATCCAAGGCCAATGGCCCAACGCAATGGAGGAGGCATCCCATGGACAACCACGTCTACAAGAAGGTCGAGATCGTCGGCACCGCGGAGACCTCGATCGACGACGCGATCCGAAACGGGATCCAGCGCGCCGCCAAGACGCTGAAGAACGTCGACTGGTTCGAGGTGGGGGAGGTCCGGGGCAACGTGCAGGGCGGCAAGGTCGCGCAGTTCCAGGTCGTCCTGAAGGTCGGCTTCCGGCTGGAAGAATAACGGAACAAAGTGCTGTGCCATGGGTTGCGGCCGGAACGGTCAAGCCCTATGGTCCGTGCCCATGGACAGCCCCGATCTCGATCATTCCGAACCTTCCGCCGCCGAGGCCTCGAACGAGCCTGACGCCGGCGAGCGAATCGCCAAGCGGCTGGCGCGCGCGGGCCTGTGCTCGCGCCGCGACGCCGAGCGCTGGATCACCGAAGGCCGCGTCGCCGTCAATGGCACGACGCTCGACAGCCCGGCCTGCGTGGTGCGGCCGGGCGACATCGTGCAGGTGGACGGCAAGGTCATTCCGGAGCCGGAACCGGCCCGGCTGTGGCGCTATCACAAGCCGTCGGGGCTGGTCACCACCGCCCGCGACGAGAAGGGGCGAGCCACCGTCTTCGAACGCCTGCCGCCGGACATGCCGCGGGTGATCTCCATCGGCCGCCTCGACCTGACGACCGAAGGGCTTCTGCTGCTGACCAACGACGGGGAGCTGGCCCGCTTCCTGGAGCTGCCGGCCACGGGCTGGACGCGCCGTTACCGCGTGCGCGTCTTTGGCGAGGTGGACGAGAAGAAGCTGGCCGACCTGGAGAAGGGCCCGACCATCGAGGGCGTGAAGTACGGCCCGATCGAGGCGGCGCTGGACCGCATCCAGGGCCGCAACGCCTGGCTGACAGTCAGCCTGAAGGAAGGCAAGAACCGCGAGATCCGCAAGGTCATGGAGGCGCTGGGCCTCCAGGTGAACCGCCTGATCCGCGTCGCCTACGGCCCCTTCCAGCTGGGCAAGCTGGAGGAAGGCGCCGTCGAGGAGGTGCCGAAGCGCGTGGTGCGGGAGCAGGTCTCCCGCTTCTTCACCGGCGCCGACCCCGCGGAGGAAGCCAAGCCCAAGACCGGCGGCCGCAACGGCGGGACCAAGGCTGCTGCGAAGGCGGAGGGTGCGGCTGCGTCGGCCAAGGCTCCGGCCAGGGCTCCGGCCAAGGCGGCCAAGCCGCGCGACGCCAAGGAAGGCTGGGCGAAGGCGGAGCCGAAGGCCGCATCGAAGGCCGCCCCTGGGCGCCGCGGCCCGGCCAAGCCCGGTACGGCCAAGCCGGCGGCGGCTGCGCCATCGGCCGAGGGCCGGAACACGCTCAGCCTGAAGGGTGGCAAGCCGGCCGGCGGGGGCAGGCCCGGTGGTAAGCCCGGCGGCAATCCCGGTGGCGGTCCCCAGGGACCGAAGCCGCGCGGCCCCGGCGGGCGCGGCGGCCCCGGAAAGACCGAGGGCGGCGGAAGAACAGAGGGCGGTGGACGGCCGGAGCGGGCCCGTGCGGATCGTCGGCGGTAGGCACCGCGGCCGGCGGCTGGCCGCCCCGGCCGGGCGCGACACGCGGCCGACCACCGACCGCACCCGCGAATCCATCTTCAACATCCTGGCCCACGCCGACTGGGGGCCGGACGGCGCCGATCCGGTCGAGGGCGCGGTCCTGGTGGACGCCTTCTGCGGCACCGGCGCCCTGGGGCTGGAGGCGCTGTCGCGGGGCGCCGCGCACGGCAGCTTCCTCGACATGGGCCGCGCCGCCCTGGACGCCGTCCGTGCCAACATCGCGGAACTTGGGGAAGGGGAGCGCGCCGCCGTGCTGCGCGCCGACGCCACCAAGCCCCCGGCCCCGCGCCGTCCCTGCACGCTGGCTTTCCTCGACCCGCCCTACGGCCAGGATCTGGCGCCGCGGGCGCTGGAGGGGCTGGCGAAGGCCGGATGGCTGGCGCCCGGCGCCGTGCTGGTCGTGGAGGTCGGGGACCGCGACCCGCTGCCCCCGCCGCCGGGCTTCACCATCCTGGACGAGCGCCGCTACGGCGACACCCGCGTCGTCTTCCTGCGCTACGACAGCGTTCCAGGGCCGGCTCAGGAGTAGGTGAACAGGCCCGCTGTGACCTGGCTGCGCGCGAGGCCGGCCAGGGTCAGCTGGTCGCCGCCGCCGAAGTCCAGCACGGCGCTGCCGCTGCCGTCGCTGCCCAGGCTGTAGGTCATGCCCTTGGTCAGGTTGATGCGGTCACCCTGCGCGCTGCTGAAATCGGCGATGCGGTCGCGCCCGCCGCCACGCGTGAAGACGAACACGTCGGCCCCGGCGCCGCCCCACAGGGTGTCGTTGCCGGCGTCCCCCCACAGCGTGTCGTTGCCGAGGTCGCCCATCAGCAGGTCGGTCCCCGCGCCGCCGTGGAGCTGGTCGTCGCCGGCCCCGCCGTGCAGCGAGTCCTTGCCGTCGCCACCCCACAGCGTGTCGCGCCCGTCGGTGCCCCACAGCTCGTCGTTGCCGCCCAGCCCGTACAGCGCGTCGTTGCCGGCCCCGCCATAGAGCGTGTCGTTCGACGCGCTGCCGTTCAGGACCTGATCCTTCGGCGCGTCGACGATGCTGTAGGTCCGGCCGGTGAACATCTCCGCGTAATGGTCGATCGAGTTCATGTAGTTGGGGCGCAGCGTGTCGGTCAGGTCCGACATGATGGTGCCGGGGGCCGCGAAGTTGCCGTAGGTGGCGCCGCCCGCATACTCGTCGAAGCAGCCGATCATGTGGCCGAACTCGTGCGCCGCCAGTTCGTCCTGGTAATCGGGTCCCCAGTCGGTCTCGGTGTACCAGTTCAGCATGTCGCAACGCCCGTTGGCGTTGATGACGTTCACGTCGTACTGCTGGGTCCCCGCGGCCACGAACTGAACGTCGAAGCGGATGGCGTAGCTGTTGGCGCCGTCCGACAGGCTGTACTTGTTGTTCCAGAGGTTCTCGATCCCCTGTTCCCACACCTGCTGGAGGCTGCCGGCGGTGCCGCCCTGTAGGTGGATGCGCGTCTGCACCGTGAAGGCCGACCCGTCGAAGCCCAGGTCGTACTTCACGTCCCAGGAAAAGCCGCCGTCGGCCCGGTTCTCGGTGTAGTTGATGGAAGCGGGCGCGAAGGCCGCCGGGGCGCCGGCGAGCGCGGTCGTCGCCGCCATCGGGGCTGCGGTCTGCGTGCCGGACGGCGACGAGACGGCGTTGCCGAGCGAGTAGCTGACGGCCTTCTTTTGGTTCTTCATGGCGCTGACCCCCAAATCCCCAGTGTCACCCTGCGTCCGGCACCGTGCCGACCGGTGGCATCATGCGGTTGGTTTGGGGGGCTTTCTTGTGACCTTAACTATACCTTAACCAAATGATGACCGGCGTAGGACGCCCTTGGTCGTAGGAGTTATGGCGTCCGGGCACCTTGGCCGGTCGGCGCTGTTGTCAGCCTAGAACGTTGCGGGCGGGTCCGGACGCTTTGGGGGGATGGCAGGGCATGATCAAGGATCTTTGGTACAAGAACGCGGTCATCTACAACCTGGCGGTCGGCACCTTCATGGACGCCGACGGCGACGGGATCGGCGATTTCCAGGGGCTGCAGCGGCGGCTGGACTATCTGCACGGTCTGGGCGTGACCTGCCTGTGGCTGGGGCCGTTCCAAACGTCGCCCATGAAGGACGACGGCTATGACGTCGCCGACTACTACACCGTCGACCCGCGCTACGGCACGCTGGGCGACTTCGTGGAGTTCAGCCACGCCTGCAAACAGCGCGGCATCCGGGTCATCATCGACCTCGTGATCAACCACACCTCCGACCAGCATCCCTGGTTCCAGGCGGCCCGCAAGGACCCGAACTCCAAGTACCGCGACTGGTACGTCTGGTCCGACAAGAAGCCGTCCAACGCCGACGAAGGCATGGTCTTCCCCGGCGTGCAGAAGACGACCTGGACCTGGGACAAGGAGGCGGAGGCCTATTACTTTCACCGCTTCTACGACTTCCAGCCGGACCTCAACACCTCCAACCCGGAGGTGCAGGCGGAACTGCTGAAGGTCATGGGCTTCTGGATTGAGTTGGGCGTCTCGGGCTTCCGCATGGACGCCGTGCCCTTCATCATCTCCACCAAGGGGCCGGACGTGAAGACGCCGAAGGAGCAGTTCGACATGCTCCGCATGTTCCGGGAATTCGTGCAGTGGCGCTGCGGCGACGCCATGATCCTGGCGGAGGCCAACGTGCTGCCGGACACCGACATGGATTATTTCGGCGACGACGGCGACCGCATGCACATGATGTTCAACTTCCAGGTCAACCAGAACCTGTTCTACGCCATGGCGTCGGCCGACACGCGCCCTCTAGTCAAGGCGCTGAAGGCGACCAAGCCGCGCCCCGCCACCGCCCAGTGGGGCCAGTTCCTGCGCAACCACGACGAGCTGGACCTGGGCCGGCTGGACGACGAGCAGCGCAAGCGCGTCTTCGAGGTTTTCGGGCCGGACAAGGGCATGCAGCTCTACGATCGCGGCATCCGCCGCCGGCTGGCGCCCATGCTGCACGGCGACCGGCGGCGGCTGGAACTGGCCTACAGCCTGCTGTTCACGCTGCCGGGCACCCCGGTCATCCGCTACGGCGACGAGATCGGCATGGGCGACGACCTGTCCCTGCCGGAGCGCAACTGTGCCCGCACCCCCATGCAGTGGTCCGACGAGCCCCACGGCGGCTTCACCAAGTCGGACAAGCCCATCCTGCCGGTGATCAGCGGCGGCGTCTTCGGCTACGAGCGCATCAACGCCGCCCGCCAGCGCCGCGACCCGGGAGCGCTGCTGAACTGGACCGAGCGGATGATCCGAATGCGCAAGGAATGCCCAGAAATCGGCTGGGGCGACTTCGCGATCCTGCCGACGGGGTCCCCGGCGGTGCTGGCCATGCGCTACGACTGGAAGAACAATTCGGTCGTGATCCTCCACAACCTCGACGACAAGCCGAAGGAGATCGCGCTGGCCGTCGGCGGGGTGGGGGAGTCGGACCGGCTGGTCAATCTGCTGTCGGAGGACCACAGCGACCCCGGCGACGACGGCAAGCACCATCTGGTGATCGAGGCCTACGGCTACCGGTGGTACCGGGTGGGTGGGCTCGACTACCTGCTGAGAAGGACGGAGAGCTGAGGGGAAAAGAGGATAGCGCGGGCTTGACTTCCCCGCGCCATCGTCCGACCCTCCCCAGGCCGTTCCCGTTCGGGAGCGGCACACAGACGCTTGTTCTCAGGGCAGGGTGAAAATCCCGACCGGCGGTAGTCCTTCGCGAGAGGGAGAGCCCGCGAGCGCTTATGAGCCCAGCCAAGGGCTCGTGAGGTCAGCAGATCCGGTGAGATGCCGGAGCCGACGGTTACAGTCCGGATGGAAGAGGACGAGCCGGCCCCAGGCCGTGGCCCGCCGTGATGGCGGGGCGCGACCGGTGGTCTGCGCCGGCGGTGCCGAGGGTTTGGTCCTCGGTACCGCCGGGAGACTCTTTGCGCCCTGATTCAGGCTCGCCCCAACCGGAGTGAGAACCATGAATCAGATCGTTTCCAACAGCAGCACCAACCTCCTCGACCGCTTCGGCACCGCGGAAGAGCGCGTGTCCCGCGCCGTCGAGGCCATCCGCCGGGGTGGCGGCGTGGTTGTCGTGGACGACGAGGACCGCGAGAACGAAGGCGACGTGATCTACGCCGCCGAGACCATCACCACCGACCAGATGGCCCTGCTGATCCGCGAGGGATCGGGGATCGTCTGCCTGATCCTGCCGGACGAGCACCTGCGGCGGCTCGACCTGCCGCCGATGGTGGGGGCCAACACCGCCCGCTTCGGCACGGCCTTCACCGTGTCCATCGAGGCGCGGGAAGGGGTGAGCACCGGCGTGTCGGCGGCCGACCGCGTCACCACCATCCGCACCGCCATCGCCGACGGCTGCAAGCCGGACGACCTCGCGCGGCCGGGCCATGTCTTCCCGATCCGCGCGCACGCCGGCGGTCTGGCGGCTAGGCGCGGGCATACGGAGGCGACCATCGAACTGACCACGCTGGCCGGGCGCAAGCCGGCGGGCGTGCTCTGCGAGGTGATGAACCCCGACGGCACCATGGCCCGCCTGCCGGAACTGGTCGCCTTCGCGGAACGCCACGGCATGCCGATGGTCAGCATCGCCGACCTGGTCGAGGTCCGGCGGCTGCGATCGGTCGCGTAACGAGCAGGGATGGGGGCTTCGCCCGTGTGGCGGAGTCCCCGCTTTACGCACGTGGCGCCGTCATGGCCTGGGCGGCGCGTTGCGCGTCCCGGTCGGAGATCGGCGTCAGGGCGACCAGCCGGAGGTCCGGCGCGCCTTCCACGACGAAGGCGGCGTGCTGGAACTCGATCTCGCCGACCGCCTCGTGGCGGATGCGCTTCACGCCCTCGCCGCAGTCGGACACGTCCTGGGCCGGCCACCAGTCGCGGAATTCCGGGCTGGCCTCCGTCAGCCGGTCGACCAGCGCCTCGAAGGCGGCGTCGCCGCGGGAGCGGCCGTGGTCCAGGCGGAACTTGGCGAGCGCCCGCCGTGCGCCGGCCTCCCAATCGACCATGATGCGGCGGAAGCGCGGCTCCGCGAAGATCAGCCAGAGCGTGTTGCGGTCTTCCGGCGGCACCCGGGCGAAGTCGTCGAGCAGTGTTGCCGCGGACGCGTTCCAGGCGACCACGTCCCAGCGCGAGGTCTTGATGTAGGCCGGGTGCGGCAGGCTGCTCAGCATCGCCTGCACCGGGGGCGACACCGTGCGCACCGCGGCGGTCGGCAGTGGCGGCGGCCGTTCCTGGGCGAGCGCGAAGAGGTGGGCGCGCTCCGCCCGGTCGAGGCGCAGCGCCCGGCAGAGGTTTTCCAGGAAATGGGTGGACACCTGGATGTCGCGCCCCTGCTCGAACCAGGTGTACCAGGTCACCCCGACTCCGGCGAGCTGGGCCACCTCCTCCCGCCGCAGGCCGGGGGTGCGGCGGCGCGCGCCGGGCGTCAGGCCGACGTCGTCCGGGCGCAGGCGCTCGCGCCGGGTGCGGACGAAATCCGCCAGGGCGCGGCGGGAGTCGGGGCGGGCGAGGTTCAGCATGGGCGAGCCTGTCAGCGCTGATAATAGGATAAATCCTTATCTACTAACATTATAGCCGATCCCGCACCGTCTGGCCATCGACCTTCTCCACAGTGATGGCGAGGAGCCATGACGGACACTTCAACAACCACCGCAACGACCGCCGCCGGCGCGTTCCCGGCAGAGACGGCCACGCTGCGGATGCGGCTCGGCCTTGCGGTCATGCTGACGGCCACCTTCATGGCGGTCATGGACGTGATGATCGTCAACGTCGCCATCCCCAGCATCCGCCACACGCTGGGCGCCAGCTTCGCAGAGGCGGAGCTGGTGGTGGCGGGCTACGGCTTCGCCTACGCCGTGTCGCTGATCACCGGCGGGCGGCTGGGCGACATGTACGGGCGGCGGCGCATGTTCCGCCTGGGGCTGGCCGGCTTCACCCTGACCTCCGCCCTGTGCGGGCTGGCCCCGACCGCTGAGACGCTGATCCTCGCCCGCCTCGCCCAGGGCGTGACGGCGGCGGTGCTGTTCCCGCAGGTGCTGTCGCTGATCCGGGTCACCATCACCGACCCGCGCCAGCGGGCCGGCGCCTTCGCGGCCATGGGGGTAGTGATGGGGCTCGCCACCATCGCCGGGCAGTTGCTGGGCGGGGTGCTGGTCGGCATGGACCTGTGGCACCTGTCCTGGCGCCCCGTGTTCCTGATCAACATCCCCATCGGGCTGGCCGCCCTCGCAGCGGCGCCGTACGTCATCCCGGAATCGCGGCTGCCGCGCGGCCAGCGCATCGACCTCGCCGGAGTGGCGCTGAGTTCGCTGGGCATTGGTTTGCTGCTCTACCCGCTGATCGAGGGGCGGGAGGCCGGCTGGCCGGCCTGGGCGCTGGCGGCGCCGGTCGTTGCGGCCCTGGTGCTGGCGCTGTTCGGCGCGCACCAGCACGGCAAGTCGCGCCGGCATGACTCGCCGCTGCTCGACACCGGCCTGTTCCGCAACCGCGTCTTCGTGATCGGCCTTGCGATCACGCTGGCCTTCTACTCGACGCTGAACTCCTTCTTCCTGTCCTTCACCTTCTTCGCGCAGCTGGGGCTCGGGCGGTCGCCGATGGAGACCGGGCTGCTCTTCACCGTGCTGGCGGCCCCCTTCATGGGCGCGTCGATCCTGGCCGGGCGTCTTCCGGCGCGGCGGCGGCGCGCCATCCTGCTCAGCGGTGCGGTCCTGACGCTGGCCGGCACGCTGATGAGCGGAGTCCTCGCCCTGGCGTCGCCGGTGCTGCGGCTGGAGGCCTTCGTGCTGCCCTTCGTCGTCCAGGGCCTTGGGCAGGGGCTTCTGCTGACGCCGCTGCTCAACACGATCATCAGCGGCATCGAGGAGCAGCAGGCGGGGGCTGCCGCGGGCGTGCTGACCACCATGCAGCAGGTTGGCGGGGCGCTGGGCGTCGCCGTGGTCGGCATCCTGTTCTTCGGGGCGCTCAGCGACGCCCGGGCGGCGGGCCTCGCCGAGCCGCAGGCCTACGCCCGCGCCTTTGCCTGCGCGGCGCTCTACGCCGCTGCGGCCGGGGCGGTCACGCTGGGGCTGCTCGTGTGGCTGCTCCGCAAGCCGCGGGTGGGCTGAGCGGCATCGACTGAGACGTCAATTTCCCGCCAGGACGGCGATGCAGGCGGCCGGCGGTGTGGGGATGGGCTTGGGGTGGCGAGGGACCGGAGCCTCCTTCGGCGGCTCGAACCAGCTCAGCAGCTCCTGACCGCAGCCGTCGCCCGGCGGGATGGGATCCTGCGACAGGCAGGCGGTTGCGCCGGCCGGGCAATCCAGCCGCACGTGGAAGTGGGAGTCGTGCCCGCCCCAAGGGCGGATCTTGCGGAGCCAGGAGCGGTCGCCGCGCTCCCCCTCGCACAGGGCCAGCTTGATCGCCGGGTTGACGAAGACGCGCGCCACCTTCGGGCTGGTCGCCGCCAATTCCAGCAGGCGCGCCTGCCGGGGGCCGAAGCGGTCGGGGAAGACGCGCTGCGCCTTCAGGTTCACCATGGTCGGGAAGTCCGTGCGCTCCCGCTGCTCCCGCGGGAGCGACGGCTCGTCGAGGTCGAACCACACGTCGACGTCGAGGCCGATCTGGTGGCTGGCGTGCCCTGTCTCCATCCGGCCGCCGAAGGTCTTCGATATGTCGCCGACGGCGAGCCGCCCCAGGCGCTCGGCCGTGGCGTGGCGGGCGAGGTCCTGGACGAAGGCAACGGTGTCCGGATGACCGTGGTTGCGGTTCCGCGACAGGTTGACCGCCTGGTAGCCGGGTCCCTCGGCAGGCAAGGTCTCGGCGCCGCGGATGCAGCCGTTGGCGTAGCCGCCGATCGGCTGCGCCGCGGGGAGGCGCCCCGGCGCCGGCAGGGCGGCCGGGGTGATGGCCGGGGTCATGGCCAAGCTGGGGGCGTGGTCCGCGGCCAGCGCACCGGCGGACCACAGCCCGCACAGGACCGCCAGCAGGGCGATGGAACGGCATCGACGCATGACCACGGGCACGGGCTCTTCCTCCTTGGACCGAACCCGACCGTAGCACGGAACCGGAGGGATGAGCGTTGCAAGCGTGGGACGAGGCGCGGCAGCCGGTCTACCGGTCCTTGCGGACCGCGCGCTCCAGCTGCTCCGCCGTCTCGGCGGCCCCCATCGCCAGCGCGGCGTCATGGGCGGTGTTCCCGCCGGCGTCCCGGGCCTCGGCGGAGGCGCCGCGCGCCAGCAGGAGGTCGACGATGGCGGTGCGGCCGAACATGGCCGCCGTCATCAGCGCCGTCCGCCCGTCCGGCCCGCAACCGTCCACGAGGGCGCCGGCGTCCAGCAGGCGCTGCACGACCTCCAGCTCGCCCTTGAAGGCTGCCGCGGCGAGCGGGGTCTGGCCGCGGTCGTTGCCGAGGTTCGGATCGCCGCCATGCTCCAGCAGGACGCGCACCGCCTCGCCGTGGCCGTGATAGGCGGCCAGCATGAGGAGGCTGTCGCCGCGCTCGTTGCGCAGGTTGGCGGGCAGCCCCTGGCCGAGCAGCTCGCTCAGCTCCCGGGCATGGCCGCCGCGCGCGAAGCCGAACACGCGCGCCACGAAGGCGAGCGTCTGGTCGTCCAGTTCCGGCAAGGGCTTGCCGGGGTCCTCCGCTGGTTTCGTGTGCATCCTCGTCCCCCTCTCCGCTGTCGCGTGCCTTAAGGGAACACGGGGAGCGCGGGTCGGTTTCGTTATCCGGTTTGTGATCCGGTCTCCAAGGAGTTTGTCGCCCTCGCGGCCACCGTCAGCCTTGCTGCCCAGCCTTCGCTGTGCCCGCGGGGCAGTCCTCGGCAACGGGTTCGGCCGGCGCGTCGTTGCGCCTGCGCCCGTTCGGACACCGGTTCTCTCCCTGGGTCTTCTCTCCGCGGGCTTGCCGTTCCTGAGCGGCCATACGGGCCGTCTCGCGGAGGAGGCGGGCCTGCTCGATGGCCTCCTGCGCCCGCCGCATGAGGTCATGGTGCCGCCGCCTCAGAAACTCATATTCCCGATCGTCCATGATTGGGACAGCCTCTCCTCCTGATCATCGATAATGCAGAATAGGGGGTGCCGCGGCGACGGTCGGTACGCTACCGCGCAGATGGAGCCGGTGTTTGGCGGGCACGACCTGTTGACAGGAGGATCCGATCCCCGCCAATGCCGGAGGAGCCCCCCATGGCGAGCCGCAATTTGATCCTCAGCAGCCTTTCGGCGTCGGAGGAGCCCCTGATCCGGCCCCACCTGGAGCCCGTCGCCCTTCCGCACAAGCTGACGCTGATCAGGCCGGACGAGGACATTACGCACGTCCACTTCATCGAGCATGGGTGCGCGTCGCTGATCAACACCCTGCCGGATGGCGACGCGGTGGAAGTCGGCACCATCGGCAACGAGGGGATGGTCGGCACGCCCGTGCTGCTGGAAGCGGACCGGATGCCGTGCCAATGCGACATCCAAATCCCGGGCAACGGCTGGCGGATACCGTCCGCCGCGTTCAAGGCGGCGGCTCGACAGAGCGACACGCTTCGCGGCAAGCTCTTGCGGTTCGCCCAGGCGCATTTCAACCAGGTCGCCCAGTCGGCGGCCTGCAACCGCCTGCACACCATCGAGGAGCGCGCCGCGCGCTGGCTTCTGATGTGCCGCGACCGCGTCGGCGACGACTTTCCGCTCACCCAGGAATATCTGGCCATCATGCTCGGCGTGCGGCGGGCCGGCGTGACCGTCACGGCGAAGCTTCTGCAAAACGCGGGCTTGATCGCCTACACGCGGGGACGCATCACGATCATCGATCCCGCCGGGCTGGAGGATGTCGCGTGCGATTGCTACCGGATCACCCGCGACGAATTCCGCCGCCTTATCCCGAATGGGGAGGCCTATGGCGATCCGGCCCGGAAACCAACGCCGTGACGGGGCTCAGGATGGCGTTCACGATGGCGGCGCGCGGCCGGCTTTTCCGCTACAATCCGCGCGCGACCCGACCGTCACCCCTTCCAGAAGGCCGACCGGACCACCGACGATGCACGACGCCCCGCCTTCCGCCACCGTCGCGGACCTTCGATGAGCGCCGCGACCACTTCCGCCCTTCCACCGGCGACCGAGCGTCACCGTCTGTACGAGGACGCGCTCGCCCTGCTGATGGGCACGCTGTTCGTCGCACTGGGCACGGCGATCTACGGCAAGACGATGCTGCTGACCGGCGGCGTCGCGGGGGCGGCGCTGCTGCTCAGCTACGTGACGCCGTTCGGCTTCGGGGCGCTGTTCTTCCTGGTGAACCTGCCCTTCTACCTGCTGGCGTGGAAGCGCATGGGCTGGCAATTCACCCTGCGCACCTTCATCGCGGTGGGCATGGTGGCCGGCTTCTCGCGGATGACGGACAGCTGGATCGGCTTCAGCCACCTCGACCCCGTCTACGCGACGGTGATCGGCGGGGCCCTGTGCGGGAGCGGCCTTCTGATGCTGTTCCGCCACCGCACCGGGCTGGGTGGCCTGAACATCCTGGCGATCTACCTGCAGGAGCGCTTCGGCGTCCGGGCCGGCTATTTCCAGCTGGGCGTCGACCTGATGATCGTGGCCGCCGCTTTCTTCGTGCTGGAAACCGACCGGCTGCTGCTGTCGGTGTTGGGTGCGGCCATCGTCAACATGCTGCTGGCGATCAACCACAAGCCTGGCCGCTATCTCGGCGTCAGCTGACGCCGGGAGGCGAGCGAACGACGAGTCACGCCACGTCGATGCCGAGGACGTCAATGGCCACCGCCACACGCTCGCGCCGTGGCCGGTTGTTCTCGTCGATCGCGTAAACGCGGCGTTTCGTCGGGAAGACGAGACCATCAAACGCTTTGGGTTCCATCGCGTAGTTGGCACTCGACGTTCCGCCCATGACGTCGGCGCTGTAGTCATGGCGCTTCAAAATCCCGAGGGAGTCGAAGTAGAACGTCTGCTCGGTCGAGTGGGTTTCGATGTTCGATGGGAAGGTCACCTTCAGCCGGCGCCACGTCGCGCCATCCTCCACCCAAGGCTCGACTTCTTCGGTTTGGAAACCCGGCAGTTTGAACAGGAACGGCGTCGTCAGATACGTCCACATCGCATAACCGGTGAAATAGATCAGGTGCTGGGCGTCCCACGGCGTCGTCAGGCCATGACCCTCGAACGCCATCCTCGGTTGCTCACGCTTCTCGACGATCCCGCCGCCGTCGGTCACGATCGCGGTCCGTGCCGGCTCGAAGACCGTGTTACGACCGGCCTCGACGAACGGCGAATACTCGGTGTGCTGCCTGTGAGGGTCGATCGAAACCCGCGCGTCCTTGAACACGTCCGGCCAGCCCTTCAATTGCCAAAGGCCGCCGCCGATCGAGACGTGCGCGGTGAGCGTTTTGAGCGTCCGCCAGCGATCCCAGCCCCCATGAGCGGCGACAGCAAGCTCCACCAAGTCATTCATTGCGGATCTCCGTTTCAGGCGTCGTACCGGTCGATATGGTTTAAATTTGCAACCCCTCGACACCGTATCCGGAGTGGTCTAACTTTGCAACCTTGTTCGCCGCCGCAAAGGGAGAGCCGAATGAAGGGGAAGCGCACCGACCTGGGGCAGGCAAACTGCGGGATCGCGCGTGCCCTTCAGATCATCGGCGATTGGTGGTCGCTGCTCATCGTGCGTGAAGCGTTCGGCGGCAAGCAGCGCTTCGGCGAGTTCCAGAAAAGCTTGGGGCTCGCCAAAAACATTCTATCGAGCCGTCTGAAGAAACTCGTGGAGGAGGGCATCTTCACGATCGAGCCCGATCCCGAGTCCGCGCTCAGCCACCGCTATGTGCTCACCGCGAAGGGAGAGCAGCTCTACATCGTCCTGATCGCGCTCTGGCAATGGGGTGAGGAAAACTGCTTCGAACCGGGAGAGCTGAACGTCGCCATGGTCGACACGCCGAACGGGCAACCGCTCACCAAACTGCGGCTGCTGGCGCAGGACGGCCGGGTTCTCGGTCCCGGCAATTTCCGGGTTGCTCCGAAACCTTCGGGATCAAGCCGCGCAGGGAACTGACGCGGCTGCGGCCATCGGGAGGCGGGCGGCCGCGTACTGGTCGAACTCACCGCCGCCCGAACAGCCGCTCGATGTCGGCGAGCTTCAGCTCCACGTAGGTCGGGCGGCCGTGGTTGCACTGGCCGCTGTGCGGGGTGGCCTCCATCTGGCGCAGCAGGGCGTTCATCTCCTCCACGCTCAAGGACCGGCCGGCGCGGACGGAGCCGTGGCAGGCCATGGTGCCGCAGACGTCCTCCAGCTTTTCCTTGAGGGAGAGGGCGTCGCCAAGCTCCGCCAACTCCTCGGCGAGATCGCGGACGAGGCTCTTCACGTCGCTCTGGCCGAGCAGGGCCGGCACCTCGCGCACCAGGACGCAGCCGGGGCCGAAGCCCTCCACCACCAGCCCAAGCTCCGCCAGCTCCGCGGATCGGCCCAGCAGGCGGTTGGCGGAGGGCTCGTCCAGCTCCACCAGCTCTGGGATCAGCAGGGCTTGGCGCTTCACGCCGCCTTCCAGCAGGGCGGTCTTCATCCGCTCGTAGACAAGCCGTTCGTGGGCGGCGTGCTGGTCCACGATGACGATGCCCTCGGCCGTCTGGGCGACGATGTAGGTGTTGTGCAGCTGCGCGCGGGCCGCACCCAGCGGGTGCGTCTCCAGCGGCGGAGTGTTGGCGGCGGCCGGGGCGCCATACTCCGGCGGACGCGCGGCCGGCGCCGCCTGCCAGCCGGCGAGGCGCCCTTGCAGGGGCGGCAGCGGCGTGGCGTGCGGCGCCTGGAACGCGGCGGCCCGGTCGGCGAGCCCGCGCGGAACGACGGAGCCGTAGCTGCCGCCCCAGCTCTGCACCGGGTTGCGGTAGGGCAGGGGGGATTGCGCTGGGCCGGCCGCCGGATCGTCGGCCGCCTCCGGCCGCAGGGCGCCGAGGGTGGCGAGGCCCACGGTGGTGGAGGCGCGGTGCCCGGCCTCGGCCAGCGCGTGCTTCAGCGCGCCGACGATCAGCCCGCGCACCAGCCCCTGGTCGCGGAAGCGCACCTCCGCCTTGGCCGGGTGGACGTTGACGTCCACCTCCTGCGGGTCGAGGTCGAGGAACAGGGCCAGCATCGGGTGGCGGTCGCGCGGCAGGAAATCGGCGTACGCCGCGCGCACGGCGCCGACCATCAGCTTGTCGCGCACCGGGCGGCCGTTGACGAACAGGTGCTGGTGCCGCGCGGTGGGGCGGTGCAGTGTGGGCAGCCCGATCCAGCCGGCCAGCGTCACGCCCTCGCGCGCCGCCTGCACCGGCACGGCGTTGTCCTGGAAGTCGCGCCCCATCAGCGCGCCGAGCCGGGTCAGCCGCGCGTCCAGCAGGTCGCCCTGGGCGGCGGACAGGCGCAGCGCAGAGCGGTTGTCGCCATCCAGCGTGAAGGCCACGCCGGGGTGGGCCATGGCCAGCCGCTCGATGCAGTCGGCGATGTGGTCGAACTCGGTCCGCGCCGCCTTCAGGAACTTCAGGCGCGCCGGCACGGCGGCGAACAGGTCGCGCACCTCCACACGGGTGCCCTGGACCAGCGCGGCCGGTTGCGGCGCGCCCTTCAGCCCGGCGTCCACGGTCAGCGCCCAGGCGCTGTCGGCGCCGCGCGGCCGGCTGGTCAGCGTCAGCCGGCTGACCGCGCCGATGGAGGGCAGCGCCTCCCCCCGGAAGCCCAGGGAGCGGATGTCCAGCAGGTCGTCCGACGGCAGCTTGGAGGTGGCGTGGCGTTCCACCGCCAGGGCCAGTTCGTCCGGACCCATCCCGCAGCCGTCGTCGGTGATGGTGATCAGCGTCTTGCCGCCGTCGCGCACGACCACGTCGATGCGGGCGGCCCCGGCATCGATGGCGTTCTCCACCAGTTCCTTGACGGCGGCGGCGGGCCGCTCGATCACCTCGCCGGCGGCGATGCGGTTGACGAGCGTATCGGGCAGCATGCGGATCGGCATGGCCCAAATATAGTAGGCTGGCGGACGGAATACCACCACGCGCGGAGGGTGGCGGCGTCTTTGATCCCGCTCAGGCCACCGCTTCCTGGATGTCGTCGTAGAGTTCCTCGGCGGCCTGGGCGGCGGTCCAGGCGATTTCCACGACCTTGTCGGCTTGGCCGGACAGTTCGTTGAAGGACAGGCCGAGGTCGATCAGGACGAAGGATTTCTCGAACACCTTCAGCCAGCCGGGCTTGCCGGCGTTCAGCAGCTCCAGCGCGGAGTCCATCCGCTCCGCCCAGTCGCGGCCCTCGTTGATCATCTCCTGCTTGGCGACGATCTTGGTGATCAGGTCGTTGATCTGGGCTTCGAGCTTGGTCAGCGAGGTGGACAGGGTCTTGTTGTTGCGCGAGACGGTCTTCAGGTCCTTCATGGCCTTGTCGAGCTTGGTCAGCACCTTGCCAAGCTCGCGCGAGATTTCGTGGGATTTCACGTCCACGCCGTCCAGCTTGCTCAGGTACTGCTTCACGTCGCCCTGGCACTTGTTGATCGTCGCCAGCTCCGTTGCGAAGATGGTGTTGATCAGGGCCTTGCCGGTGTCCGACGCGTTGCGCGTGTGCGCCTTGTTGGCGTTGTAGGCCTTCACCAGCTTGGTGACCTGGCCGTTGATCGCCATGCGGAACTTCTCGGCCGACAGCCACAGCTTGCCCAGTTCCTTGAACAGGCCCAGGCAGCCCTTGATCAGGCCGTAGATGCCCAGCACCGCCGACAGGCCGCCGGTCGCCACCGCACCACCGACCCCGGCCGCCGAGATGACCACGCCGCCGATCTGAAGGCCGACGCGGACCGCCGCCCGCCACTTGTACTTGCTGTAGTCCTTGTTGGTCTTGATGATCTGCGCCCAGGCCTTCTTGACGCCGGCATCGACGTCCTTGGTCAGGCTGTTGGCCTTCATCTTCAGGCCGGCGAAGCAGACGTCGGCCGCGGCCTTCTGCATGGCGGCGTCGCCGACCAGCTTGGCGATCGCCTTGTCCGTCTTGGTGACCTCTGCCACCGCGTCGTCGATGAAGGCCTTGTAGGCGTCGGAAGCGGCGTCCTGGAGCTTCTGCCAGGACAGCGGGTCGTCCTGCAGCTTTTCGATGAATTCTTTATCGAAATCGATGCCGATGACGATGTTCAGCTTCCCGCCGCCGAAGGACAGGTTCTTGGGCTTCGCCTGCGCCAGGATGACCTTGGCCGCATCAGCCTCGATGAACTTCAAAACGGGCATCGGCGTCTCCACGCGTGCGGGGGCTTTTCCGCGAAAAAGCCTGACGGTGGAGGGCAGGCTGCGCCATGGAGGATTGCACCGATTTGGAGGATCGGGCGGGTACGCCCCACCCGCTGGGTGGCTTGTGCGTCCATTCCGGATGCGGGGGATTGCGCGGTCATCCGTGGCGCCGTGGACCGGCCCCGATCCCCCGCGAGGACTTGGCCGGCGCCTTCGGAAAATGCAACATTCACTTGTGTGCGGAAATCTCGCGGCACCCAATGTGAGTAAATTTGTCGTATTTTGCCGCTTTACGGTTGCGGATTATCCATATAACGAAAGGCATATATCAAAAATATTCCGGAGGCTATTATGGCTGCAACGTCTGGGACCACGACCTGCGCGGCGCCGGTCGATATTCCTTTGAGCGCCGTCGATTTCGACCCGGCGACGGGCTCGGGCTCCATGTCCGTGATCATCGGGACGCCCAGCGGAGACGCGCTCAATGTGCTGGTGGACACGGGATCGACCGGAATCGTCATCCCCGCCTCGTACCTGACCACCTCGACCGGCACTCCGCTCCCAGGCGTCACCTGTCTTGGCCCGGCGCAGATCACCTACTACCCCAAGGGCGACACGCAGTACGGCTATTATTACCTGGTGAAGAGTATGAGTCTGGGCCTGCTGTCGGGCAGCGGCTCCACCGCGACCTACGCGTGCGAAATCGGGCCGGTGGTCGTGTTCGGCATCCAGTGCTCCTCGGAGCCGGCCCAATCCACCGGATCCGACAGCACGGCGTCTTCCGGCACCGGAAGCGGCACGGGGGTGCCGATGGTGCCGGTGAGCGCGGGCTTCGGTATGTTCGGAGTCGGGTTCGGGCGATCGACGGACGGCTATGTGAACGGCTATTCGGCGAGCCCCACCCAAACCGGCGGGACAACCGACACGGTCTACACGCTCAGCAATCCGTTCCTGCACGCCAGCAGCAATTCGGTGTCGCTCTATCCCTCCTACATTCTGTCGTCGAAGGGGAGCGCGACGTCGCAAGGGACTGTGACCGCGGTAAACTACAATGGTAAGTTGGGCGTCTACACCGGCTACATCACCCTGGGCGTCACCTGCGAGACGTTTTCCTCGTCCAGCTACGGCGGGACGCTCGCCAAGCTGACGGAGGCCAACCCCCAGCCGGGGGTGCTCAACGCCACGACGCCCACGCCCGCCAGCGGCAGCAAATGCTCCTGTTCCCAGACACCGGTTCCGACACCCGGCAACTGGCCACCGCCGCCCGCCGCGATCACCTTTTGGGAAACCGCGACCGGGTCGATCACCCTTGCCGACAAGAGCGCCACGCCGCCCAGCACCACCTATACGACGGGCGTGCTGCTCGACACCGGCATCAACACGATGATCATCAACGACAGCACCGGCGCGACCATGGCGAGCAATCTCGCCAGTTACGAAGTCACCGTCGCGATCCCCGGATCGACGTCTGCGGCGATCATGTCCTACACCTTCACGATCAATGCCCAGACGTCGTCGACCACCACGTCGGCGGGGACGAGCAGCCAGTACTCGGTGGTGGCGCTCGGCACATCGAATGGCGGTCCGACCTCGCCGGCGCAGCCCGCCAGCGTCGGAGTCATCCAGGCGTCCACGACCATATCCACGGCCACTGGCTCTTCTGGCACGGGTTCCACCGGGACCTCGACCGACACACCTCAGCTTTTCGTGAACACCGGGATCAACGTGCTGAACTGCTACAACTACTTCTTCGACGCCAGCGCCGGCTACATCGGCTTCGCGCCGGTGCCGACGTAAACGCGAGCGTCGCGGTTTCCTTCCGGCGCCCTCCTTCCGGCAAAAGCCGGGGGAGGGCGTTCGGTTGCCGGCCGATCACGCCGACGCTCATCGCGCCGACACTTCAGCTTTCACGGGAAGCGCTTCGTCCTCCGCTTCCGGCTCGGCGGGGGCGGCGGGGCAGCTGGCCTGGGACGGGCCGGTGACGACGTCGAAATCGAAATCAGACATGGTGTGACCTCCGGTTTGTAAGGGAGGCCGCTTCGACCATCTGGCGGGACTGTGCGTGCACCGGGTGCTGAAAACACAAAAGCCGCCTCTGGTCGGGCGGCTTTGGGTGCATCGCGTACGTACGCTGCCTAGGCCGCCGGTGTGTACCAGCGGTACCAAAATCGGCCCAGAAGGGCGGAAGAGGCGGGGCGCACGAGCTTCATGGCGCGGACGGTACGCCGAAGGGGCGTGCCGTGCAAGGGGTTTGTTAATCCCCTCCCCCAGCAGGGCTGGGAGAGGGGGGATAAAGCGCTCAGCGGGTCTTGCGGTACCAGCTGATCAGGCCGTTGGTGGAGCTGTCGTGGGTCAGCGCCGCGGTCGGGCCGTCCTGGAGCTCGGGGAGGATCTTGCCGGCCAGCTGCTTGCCCAGTTCCACGCCCCACTGGTCGAAGCTGTTGATGTTCCACACGATGCCCTGCACGAACACCTTGTGCTCGTACAGCGCGATCAGCGCGCCCAGCGTGCGGGGGTCGAGCTTCTTGAACAGGATGCTGTTGGACGGCTTGTTGCCCTCGAACACGCGGTGCGGGACCAGCGCGTCGATCGCTTCCGGAGACTTGCCGGACTTGGCCATCTCCGCCCGCACCTCGTCGGCGGTCTTGCCGCGCATCAGCGCTTCCGGCTGGGCGAAGAAGTTCGACAGCAGGATGCGGTGATGGTCGCCGATGGGGTTGTGCGTCTCCACCGGGGCCAGGAAGTCGGCTGGGACGACCGAGGTGCCCTGGTGGATCAGCTGGTAGAACGCATGCTGGCCGTTGGTGCCGGGCTCCCCGAAGACGATGGGGCCGGTGGCGTAGTGCACGCGGTTGCCGTTGCGGTCCACCGACTTGCCGTTGCTCTCCATGTCCAGCTGCTGGAGGTAGGCGGGGAAGCGGTGCATGTACTGGTCGTAAGGCAGGACGGCGTGCGCCTGCGCGCCCCAGAAATTCACGTACCAGACGCCCAGCATGCCCATCAGCACGGGCATGTTGCGCTCCAGCGGCGCGGTGCGGAAATGCTCGTCCATGGCGTGGGCGCCGGCCAGCAGCTCGTAGAAACGGTCCATGCCGATGCCGAGCGCGATGGGCAGGCCGATCGCCGACCACAGGGAATAGCGGCCGCCGACCCAGTCCCAGAAGCCGAACATGTTCGCCGGGTCGATGCCGAATTTCTTCACCTCCGCCTCGTTGGTGGAGACGGCGACGAAATGCTTGGCGACATGGGCCGGGTCGCCGGCGGTTTCCAGGAACCAGCGGCGGGCGGTGTGGGCGTTGGTCAGCGTCTCCTGCGTCGTGAAGGTCTTGGATGCGACGACGAACAGGGTCGTCTCCGGGTCCAGCCACTCCAGCGTTTCGCTGATGTGGGTGCCGTCCACGTTGGAGACGAAATGCACGCCGATCTGCGGGTGCAGGTAGGGCTTCAGCGCCTCCGTCACCATCACCGGGCCGAGGTCGGAGCCGCCGATGCCGATGTTCACGATGTCGGTGATCGGGTGGCCGGTGTAGCCGGTCCAGGCGCCGTCGCGCACCTGTTTGACGAAGCGCTCCATGCGGTGGAGCACGCCGTTGACCTCCGGCATCACGTCCTGGCCGTCGACCAGCACGGGCGTGTTGGAGCGGTTGCGCAGCGCCGTGTGCAGGACCGCGCGGTCCTCCGTGATGTTGACCTTGTCGCCCGAGACCATGCGGTCGCGCCAATCCTCCACCCGCTGCTGGCGGGCGAGGTCGAGCAGGAGGGTGCGCGTCTCCTCGGTGATCCGATTTTTCGAATAATCGAACAGCAGGCCGCAGGCTTCCAGCGAGAAGCGGGCGAAACGGTCCGGGTCCGCGGCGAACAGGTCGCGCATGTGCAGCGACGCGGAGTCCTCGCGATGACGGACCAGGGCTTCCCAGGCGGGCGAACGGGTGAGCGCTGACATTGGGCTTTTGCCTCCTTTACGCGTGCGCGGAGCCTAGCATCAAACGGCGCGGGCAGGGTACGCGCCAAAGCGGCGCATTGAACGCCTATGAAGGGATAGGAAACCCGCATAGGCCCGCCTGTGTTCTTTTCGGGACAGGAGGACAGCGATGACCGAACCGAAAGAGCGTATCGACGATCCAAGGCCGGCGGAACCCACGGGAATTCCGCCCGAACCGACGGAAGAGGAACGGCGGGAAGACGACCGGCCGGACCAGATCGGGATCATTCCCGGCAAGGTGCCCGGGCGGCCGGTGGAGCCGGGGGATCCGAGGTTCCCGGGGAGCCAGCCGGACTTGGCGTGAGGGGAAACCTCTCTCCCGCCGGAGGCGGGAGAGAGGTGATTTGCCCTCAGCTCCCGCCGTCGATGGTCTTGGTGGCGGTGACGCCTTCGGGGCGGCCGACCAGGACGGTCAGGAGGCGCGCGGGGTCGAGCAGGCGCTTGGCGACGCGCTGCACGTCGTCGCGCGTGACGGCGTTGATCAGCGCGTCGCGCTTGTCGAGATAGTCGATGCCCAGACGGTCGCGGCGGACCGACAGCAGGATGCGGGCGATGGCCTGCGTGCTGCTGAACTGCAGCGGGAAACTGCCGGTCAGGTAGGTCTTGGCGTCGGCCAGTTCCTGGTCGGTGACGCCGCCCTCGGCCATGCGCTTCCATTCCTGGCGCATGATGTCCAGCGCCTGGCCGGCCTTGGCATTCACCGTGTTGCCGCCGGCCATGACCAGCGCGGTGTGGTCCAG
The DNA here is from genome assembly GCF_025961225.1 of Azospirillum canadense. Taxonomy (GTDB): domain Bacteria; phylum Pseudomonadota; class Alphaproteobacteria; order Azospirillales; family Azospirillaceae; genus Azospirillum; species Azospirillum canadense. The sequence continues at coordinate 647,560 of NZ_JAOQNG010000001.1, forward strand.
CGAGATCAGATAGCTGTAGACGCCGTAGCTGAGGCCGCGCTTCTCGCGCACCTCCTCCATCAGGCGGGAGCCGAAGCCGGCGCCGCCCAGGACGTAGTTCATCACGGTCGCGGCGTACCAGTCCGGATCGGCGCGCTTGATGCCGGGCTGGCCCATCAGCATGACCGTCTGGGCGGTCGGGCGCGTGGCGACCAGCGTCTCGCCCAGGCCCTTCGGCTCGGCATCCGTGACGGTGGGCAGCGTGGCCTTGGCCGGCAAGGCGCCGAAGATGCGGTCGACCGCGCGGCCGAGGTCGTCCGGCGTGATGTCGCCGGTGGCGGTGACCAGCAGCCGGTCGCGGCCGAACTGGGTCTTCACGAAGGTACGCAGGTCGTCCGGCCCGATGGTCGGCAGGGTCTCCAGCGTGCCGCGGATCTCGTCGCCGTAGGGATGGCCGGGGTAGGCGGTCGCGTAGAACAGCCGCCGCGCGACGTAGCTGGGGTCGGCCTGGTCGCGGCGCAGGCTGGACAGCACAGCGGCGCGCATGCGCTCCACCGCCTCCGGGTCGAAGCGCGGCTCGTTGAGCGACAGGCGGGCCAGTTCGACGGCCTCGTCGCGGCGGTCGCTCAGCGTGCGCAGGTTGCCGGTGAAGGCGTCGCGCCCGGCGTCGAAGCCGAGGCCAATGGCGTTGTCCTGGAGCTTTGCCGCGAAGGCTTGGCTGTCGTAGGGCCCCGCGCCCTCGTCCAGCGTGCGGGCGGCGAGGTTGGCGAGCCCGTCCTTGCCCTTGGGATCGGCCGCGCCGACGCCCTCGAACGCCCATTCCAGCGCGATGATCGGGTTCTTATGGTCCTCCACCAGCCAAGCCTCGATCCCGCCGGGGCTGACCACGCGCTTGATCTCGATGGCGTGGGAGGGGAAGGCGGTGAAGGCCGTCAGGAGGAGGGCGAGGATGGGGAGTATTGCCCCCACCCCGACCCTCCCCCGCTGGGCGGGGGAGGGAGTGGGAAGCGCCTTCTCCCCCTCCCCCGCCCAGCGGGGGAGGGTCGGGGTGGGGGTCGCTTGGCGAGCGTGCGCGTTCATCTCAGCTTCCCTTGTCCTGGAGCGGCAGCAGCAAGCCGGTGACGTGGTTGGTCTTGCCCAGAATGGCGCGGGCGGCGGCGTTCACCTGGTCGGCGGTCACCGCGTCGATGCGCACGGGCCAGTTCTCCACGTCGTCGATGGTCTGGCCGGTGGCGAGGGCCGCGCCGAGCGCCTGGGCGGGGCCGGTCAGGCTGTCGCGGGCGTAGGCGGCCTCCGCCAGCATGCGCTTCTTGGCGGTGGCGACCTCCTCCTCCGTCACGCCCTTTTCGACAACTTTGCGGATCTCGGCCTCCAGCGCCGTTTCCAGCTTGTCCATGGGAACGCCGGCCGCAGGGGTGGCGCCGGCGCCGATGCTGGACAGGTCCCAGGCCGACGGGCTGTAGCCGAGATAGGCGGAGGTGGCCACTTTCTGGTCCACCACGAGGCTGCGGTAGAGGCGCGAGGTCGGGCCGCCGCTCATGATCTCCGACAGGACCTCCAGCGGGTAGGCGTAGCCCTCCTTGTCCGTGCGGTAGGAGGGGGCGAGCCAGTTGCGCCGGATGGAGGGCTGGCGCACCTCGTCGTCGCGCAGGATGACGCGGCGGGCGGCGCTGATCGGCGGCTCCTGCACACGGGTGCGCTCCGGCACCGGGCGGGCGGGGATGGCGCCGTAGTATTTTTCGGCCAGCGGCTTCAGTTCCTCCGCCGACACGTCGCCGGAGACGACCAGGATCGCGTTGTTGGGCGTGTACCAGGTCTTGTAGAAGCGCTCCGCCTCCTCCCGCGTCAGGGTCGACATCTCCTGCGGCCAACCGATCACCGGGGTGCCGTAGGGGTGGTGGACGTAGAGGGTGGCGTTGATCTGCTCCCCGATGCGGTCGGCGGGCTCGTTCTCGATGCGCTGGCGGCGCTCCTCGATGATGACGTCGCGCTCCGGATAGACGACCTGGTCGGTAAGGCGGAGGTTCGACATGCGGTCGGCCTCCATCTTCATGACCAACTCCAGCCGGTCGCGGGCGACGTTCTGGTAATAGGCCGTGTAGTCCCAGGAGGTGAAGGCGTTGTCGCGCCCGCCGTTCTTGGCGACGATGCGCGAGAAGGCGCCGGCGGGCACCGCGTCCGTCCCCTTGAACATCAGGTGTTCCAGGAAATGGGCGATGCCGGAGACGCCGCGCTCCTCGTCGGCGGCGCCCACCCGGTACCAGACCATGTGGGTCACCACGGGCACGCGGCGGTTGGTGACCACCACCACCTGCATGCCGTTGGACAGGGTGAAGGTCTCGGGGAAGAAGACGCCCTTTTCGACCGCGAGGGCGGGGCTGGCTGGGACGAGCGCCAAGGGGGCGGCTATCGCGAGCGCTCCCGCCGCGGCGAGGCGGCGCAGGAGGCGTGTGGCGGCGGACATGGTGCCTCTCGCTTCCGGGAAAAGAAAAGGGGCGCTCCCCGGCCGAGGAGCGCCCCCTGGATAATGGTGCGGCGGGCCGCTTAGAACAATCCTTCCAACGGCGCCTTGCGCTTGCGCTCGATGGTCGGGGTGACGCCGTCGTTGAGCGCTTTGCCCTGGGCCTGGGCCTCGCGCAGGCGCTGCGATTCCTTCTTCGGGTCCACGACGGAGAAGGGCTGCTCCTGCGTCTGCCAGAACAGCAGCGTGTCGATCCAGTGCTTGTCGGCGACGATCAGCTGCGTCGTCTCCTGGTCGACCTTGTTGCGGATGCCCGGCTCGATGCCGCTCTTGGCGCCGGCCTGGGCGATCAGGGCGTTCTCGCCCGCCGACTTGGCGCCGCCGCCGGCCGTCGCCAGGGCGCGCGAGGTGCCGCCGAACACGCTGGCTGCGGCGACGGAGGTGGCGGTGGCGTCCTGCGGGCGGGGCGCGCCGGGGCGGGGCGGCGGCAGGTTGCTCATGCTCGGCGGCAGGGTGAGCGGCGCGCGGGACACGACGGAGAACTCGTCCGGGCTTTGGCGGTCGAGGCCGATGGAGCGGCGCACGTCCGAGCAGCCGGCGAGCGCCAGCGCGACGAGTGCCAGACCCAGCATCGGGGCCCGGCTGCGCCGCAGGGCGGAGGAGGCGGTGGAGAACATCGTCACGATCAAGTCCCGTCGTCTATCAGGCCGCATCCCTTATAGCGGCTCCGTCGCGTGATCTATTACGACTTTTCGCGGCCGGCGAACAGCCCGTCGATGACCAGAAGGGCGACTCCGACGCTGATTCCGCTGTCCGCGACGTTGAAGGCCCAGAAATGCCACCCGCCGACATGGAAGTCGAGGAAGTCGGCGACCGCGCCGAAGCGGAAGCGGTCGATGACGTTGCCGATGGCCCCGCCGATGACCATCCCGATGGCCAGCGCCACGAAGCGCCGCTCTGCCTGGCGCAGCCACAGCAGCATCGCCACCACGATGGCCAGCGCCACCGCGCTCAGCACGTAGGGCATGAAGGCGTGGGAGCTGCCGAAGGTGCCGAAGCTGACCCCGGTGTTCCAGGCCATCACGAGGTTGAAGAAGGGCGTGACCTCGACGACGTGCGGGTAGGGCTGCATGACCACGTCGAGGATCCACCATTTGGTGAGCTGGTCGAGGACGACCACCACCGCCGCGACGAGCAGTCCGAAGACCGTGAAGCTGCGGGTTCCGGACGCGGAGAGGGTGCTCATGAGGGGCTCTTTCTCCTTCCCCCTCTCCCCGCCCTACCAAATGAATGGGGGGAGAGGGTCGGGGTGAGGGGGTTGCGCTTGTGCCGGACGTGAGGGAGTTGCGAGCCCCCCTCACCCTAACCCTCTCCCCAGAGGGGAGAGGGGATAGAGGTTAAAACGCCGGCTCGGCCTCGACGGCTTCGGCGCAACGGAGGCACAGCGTCGGGTGAGTGCTGTCCGTGCCGACTTCCGGCAGGACGCGCCAGCAGCGCTCGCACTTGCCGCCGTCGGCGAGGCCGGGGACCACCGCGATGCCGGCGACGTCCGGAAGGACGAACGCTCCTTCCGGAGCGCTGCCCTCCGTCACCTCGATCTGCGAGGTGATGCAGATCTCCGCGAAGTCGACGTCGGCCAGCAGGGCCTTGGTCGCCGCGTCCACATAGACGGTCGGTTCGGCCTGGAGGGACGAGCCGATCTTCTTGTTGGCGCGCTCCAACTCCAGCGCACCGGTGACGGTGCGGCGGACGTTGCGGATCGCCTCCCACTTGGCGGCCAGATCGTCGTTGCGCCAGTCGGCGGGGATGGCCGGGAAGAGTCGCAGGTGCACGCTCTCCTCGGTCCAGCCCTCGACGCCTTGCAGCCCCTCCGGCCGGGCGAGCCACGCCTCCTCCGCGGTGAAGCAGAGGATCGGTGCGAGCCAGGCGGTCAGGGTGGAGAGCAGATGCTCCATCACCGTGCGGACCGAGCGGCGGCGGACCGAGCCGACCGCGTCGCAATAGAGGCTGTCCTTGCGGACGTCGAAGTAGAAGGCCGACAGCTCCACGGCGCAGAAATTGTGGATCGCCACGGACAGGTCGTGGAAGTCGTAGGCCTCGATCTTCGCGCGGACCAGCGCGTCCAGCTCCGACAGGCGGTGCAGGACCCAGCGCTCCAGCTCCGGCATCTCCGCCACGGCGATGCGCTCCGCCGGGGTGTAGTCGGCCAAGGCGCCCAGGATATAGCGCAGCGTGTTGCGCAGGCGGCGGTAGTGGTCGGCCTGATACTTGATGATCTCTGGCCCGATGCGCTGGTCCTCGGTGTAGTCGGTGCTGACCACCCAGAGGCGCAGGATGTCGGCGCCGTACTTGTCGCAGACCTCCTGCGGGGCGACGACGTTGCCCAGCGACTTGGACATCTTGCGGCCCTGCTCGTCGAGCGTGAAGCCGTGCGTCAGCACCGCGTCGTAGGGCGCGCGGCCGCGCGTGCCGCAGCTTTCCAGCAGCGAGGAGTGGAACCAGCCGCGGTGCTGGTCGGAGCCTTCCAGGTACAGCGACGCCGGCCACTTCAGCTCCGGCCGCTGCTCCAGCACGAAGGCGTGGGTCGAGCCGGACTCGAACCACACGTCCACGATGTCCTTGACCTGCTCGTAGTCGTCGGCGCGGTAGGCGTTGCCGAGGAAGTCCTGCGCCGGGCGGGCGAACCACGCGTCGGAGCCTTCCTTCTCGAAGACGTCGGCAATGCGGGTGAAGACGTCGGCGTCGCGCAGGATCTCGCCGGTGTCCTTGCGGACGAACAGCGCGATCGGCACGCCCCAGGCGCGCTGGCGGCTGATGCACCAGTCCGGCCGCTGCTCGATCATCGAGCGGATGCGGTTCTCGCCCTGGGCGGGGAACCACGTCGTGTCGGAGATGGCCTGCAGGGCGACCTTGCGCAGGTCGTTCGTCTCCATGGAGATGAACCACTGCGGCGTGGTGCGGAAGATCAGCGGGGCCTTGGAGCGCCAGCTGTGCGGGTAGCTGTGCTTGATCTTGCCCTTGGCGAGCAGGGCGCCGACCTCCGCGAAGGCCTTCAGCACGGCGCCGTTGGCCTCGCCCGGCTTGCCCTCGGCGGTGTAGACGCGCAGTCCCGCGAACATCGGGACATGGTCGTAGTAGCGGCCGTCCTCGCCCACCGTCTGCGGCACCTCGATGCCGTTGGCCTGGCCCAGGTGGAAGTCGTCCTCACCGTGGCCCGGTGCGATGTGCACGAAGCCGGTGCCGGCGTCGGTGGTGACGAAGTCGCCGGCCAGCAGCGGCACCTTGAAGTCGTAGCCGCCGCGGGTCAGCGGGTGGTGGCAATAGCCGCCGGCCAGACGCGAGCCGGGGAACTTGTGCAACTGGCGCGCGTCGGCGATCTTCGCTTCCTTGAAGACGCTCTCGGCCAGCGCGGTGGCCATGACCAGCCGCTCACCCACCTGGGCAAGGCTGCCCTCCTCGACCGCCAGCACCTTGTAGACGGCGTATTCGATGTCGTCGCCATAGGCGATGGCGCGGTTGCCCGGCAACGTCCAGGGCGTGGTCGTCCAGATGACGATGTTGGCATCGTCAACCTCCGGCGTCGGCGAGCCCCAGATGGCGAAGCGCGCGAAGACGGTGGTGGAGGTGTGGTCGTGGTACTCGATCTCCGCCTCGGCCAGCGCGGTCTTCTCCACGACCGACCACATGACCGGCTTGGCGCCCTTGTAGAGGCCGCCGTTCATGGCGAACTTGTGGATCTCGCGGACGATCTGCGCCTCGGCGGGCAGGGTCATGGTCAGGTACGGGTCGGCCCAGTTGCCTTCCACGCCCAGGCGGCGGAATTCGCCGGCCTGGATGTCCACCCACTTCTGGGCGAACTGGCGGCATTCGGCGCGGAACTGGTTGAGCGGAACCTGGTCCTTGTCCTTGCCTTCGGCCCGGTACTTCTCCTCGATCTTCCACTCGATGGGCAGGCCGTGGCAGTCCCAGCCGGGCACGTAGTTGGAATCGAAGCCCTGCATCTGGCGCGAGCGGACGATGACGTCCTTCAGCACCTTGTTGACGGCGTGGCCGATGTGGATGTTGCCGTTGGCATACGGCGGGCCGTCGTGGAGGATGAACTTCTCCCGACCCTTGGCCGTGTCGCGCAGCCGCTGGAAGAGGCTCATCTCCTCCCAGCGCTTCAGCAGTTCGGGTTCCTTGGTCGGCAGGCCGCCGCGCATGGGGAAGTCGGTGCGCGGAAGGAAGACGGTGGACTTGTAGTCGCGGGTCATCGGGGGGTGTTTCCTGAAACCTGGAGCAGAACCGTCGGGCGGCGGCGGTCAGGCCCCCGACACACGCATGAAGGCAGTCCCGGCCCCCCTCAGGAGGCCGGGTTGGTAATTCGCGCCGTGCGCGTCATGACCCACGCCGAGAACGTCATGGCGCGGATATTAGCCGTGTGTGCGGTGCGGTCAAGGCGTGGTGCCCGTTGCCGTGCCTCAGTCGAAGCTGGACTTGCCGCCATGGGCGGCGGACCAGCTCACCGGGTCGTTCAGGAACTTCTCGACTTCCGAGAGCGTGTTGGCGTCGAAATACTGGTTGTCGCGGGCGACCTTCAGCACGTCCCACCAGGTGCACAGCTCGTGCAGGCGGACGCCGATCTTCTCCATGTTGGTTTTCGACTGCGGGAAGATGCCGTAGTGGAAGATCACGAAGCTGTCGGTCACCACCGCACCGCCGTTGCGCAGCGCCGTGACGAAGTTCTCCTTGCTCTTGCCGTCGGTCGCCAGGTCCTCGACCAGGATGACGCGCTGCCCCTCGGCCAGCAGGCCCTCGATCTGGGCGTTGCGGCCGAAGCCCTTGGGCTTCTTGCGGACATACTGCATGGGCAATTCCAGCCGCTCGGCGATCCAGGCCGCGAAGGGGATGCCCGCCGTCTCGCCGCCGGCCACCGCATCGATGCTCTCGTAGCCGATCTCGCGCAGGATGGTCGCGACGGCGAAGTCCATCAGCGCCTTGCGGGCGCGCGGAAAGGACACGATGCGCCGGCAGTCGGTGTAGACCGGGCTCGCCCAGCCGGAGGTGAAGATGAAGGGCTGGTCGGCGTTGAAGTGCAGCGCCTTGATCTCCAGCAGGATCTTGGCCGCGGTGGCGGCGATGGTTTCCCGATCAGGAAGTGCGGCGGACGCGGTGGTCATGGAGGAACGGCTCCCGGGCAGGGTCAATCTGCCCCGTGTGTAGCCCCCCGGCGGCCGAATCGCAATGGGGTGGGGCTGGGCCGCTCAGTCCAGCCCGTGCCGGTTGGCCGGGAAGAACGCGTCGTCCAGGATCTGGTCGAGCGTGTAGGGGCATTCCGCGGGCAATGCGTCGGCCGGCACGTCGTCGAACAGTTCCAGGGCCGATGCCGTCAGTTTCCGCCCATCGCTCCAAGCGTCGGGAAGCAGGTCCGGCAGGAGTCGCTTCAGAGTGCCGCTCTTCCGGACAGCCTTCTGGGCACGGTTGCGGTGTTCGATCACGCTCAGGCGCCATTTCTTGCGGGGCTCGACCGCCGGCGACTGTTCCAGCTTGAGAAGGTGTTCGATCACCCGCGTCAGGGCGCGGTCGAGTGCGTTTTCTTCGCTGCGGCCCAAGCTTTCGACCTCCTCCGCCAAGTGCTCCAGGTCCAGCTCGGAGTTGACGCGCGTCTCCGCCATCCGGCGCAGGGCGGAGGCCTGCTCCTGGGTCCAGGCGTACCAGTCGGTGTCGTAGAGGCGGCCGTCGGGCATGGCGACCCTCGCGATTGCTTGGAATCAGGATAACGGTGGACGGCGCGGGCTGTCCACCGGGCGCCGCATCACTTCGCCGGCAGGTTCAGGCGGATGCAGCGGGTCAGCACGGTGTTGCCGGTCATCTCGCGGTAGACCTGCGTGATGACCGGTTCGGCGGCCTTGCACTGGTCCAGCGTGTCGAAGTCGATGGTGGTCGGGCCGCCCTGGTTCAGGATGAACAGCAGCAGGATCACGCGCTCCATCGCTTCCTTCCCTCTTCTATCTTTTTGGGCCGGTCAGCCCTTCGCCAGCACGGCCCGCGCGGCGGCGGCGTCCTGGACGATCTGGTCCTTCAGCTCGGCGAAGCTGCCGAACTTGCGCTCCGGGCGCAAGAAGTCGATGAGCTGAACGCGCAGGTGCTGGCCGTAGAGGTCGCCGTCGAAGTCGAACAGGTGCGTCTCCAGCCGCTCCACCGTGCCACCGACGGTCGGGCGGCGGCCCAGGTTGGCGACGCCGTCGCGCCAGACCGTGTCCAGGCCATGGTCGACGCCCGTCCGCACCGCGTAGACGCCGAAGGCCGGGCGCAGGTAGTCGGCCAGCTCCACGTTGGCGGTGGGGAAGCCGATGGTGCGGCCCTTGTGGTCGCCATGCTCCACGCGTCCCTCGATCTCCCAAGGGGAGCCCAGCAGGCGGGCGGCCTCGCGCGGGTTGCCGGCGACCAGCGCGTTGCGGATGCGGGTGGAGGAGTAGACGCCGCCGGCCTCGTCGGCGATCGTGCCGACCTCCGTCACGCCGAAACCGTGCAGCAGCCCCGCCTGCTTCAGCAGGGCCGGGTCGCCGCGGCGGCCGTGGCCGAACAGGAAATCGTAGCCGCAGACGACGTGCCGCGCGCCCAGGCCCCGCACCAGATCGTCCTCGATGAAGGCCTCGGCCGACTTGTGCAGGAAGCTGTCGTCAAAATGGCAGACGAACAGCAGGTCCACGCCCAGCGCCTCGATGTGGCGGGCCTTCACGCGGAAGGGCGACAGGCGGAAGGGCGCGTCGGCCGGCCGGAAGACGGAGCGCGGGTGCGGCTCGAAGGTCAGCACCGCCGACGGCGCGCCGAGGTCGCGGGCGATCCGCTGGGCGGTGCCGATCACCGCCTGGTGACCGCGGTGCACCCCGTCGAAGTTGCCCAGCGCGACGACTGCCCCTCGGGCGTCGGCCGGCAGGTCGGCGGTGTGTCGGAACAATCGCATGCGTGCACGCCCTGATCTCTGCGGGCCGTCTTCGGCCCCCGAAACGACGGCGGCCCGCCGGTGGGCGGGCCAATGCCTTGGGCGACTATATAGAACGGAGCCGGCGCGTGGTCTACGCACCGGCTCGCATCAATACATTTCGATGGAAAAAGGCAATCCCGGAGGCGGTCAGCCGCGGGAGGGGACCATCAGCAGCGCCTCGCCCTCAATCACCACCGTCTGCCCCACCGTGCAGACGGTACGGACGACGACGCGGCGCTTTTCCGGGATCAGCTCGGTCACGGTGGCGCGGGCGGTCACCGTGTCGCCGGCGCGGACCGGCGCCTTGAACTTCAGGTTCTGGGACATGTAGATGCAGCCCGGGCCCGGCAGCTTGGTGCCCAGCACGGCGGAGATGAAGCCGGCGCTCAGCATGCCGTGGGCGATGCGGCCCTGGAACATGGTGCCGCTGGCGTATTCCTGGTTCAGGTGGACCGGGTTCGTGTCGCCGGAGATGCCGGCGAACAGCACGATGTCCGCCTCGGTGACGGTCTTGGCGAAGGACGCCGTCATGCCGACGGTGAGATCCTCGATGCAGTGGCCCTCGTTGTCCTTGATCTGGCGAACATCGTCCATGACGCGGTCCCTCTCATCAGGCGCCGGGTGGGCGCGGCAACACGTATGGTGCGGCGCGATATATGCACTGCAACCACATCATGGCAACACGACTCGCCCGAAAAAATGAAAAAATCTCTAAGGCGCCTTCGAAAGAGGCGGCGGCCTTCTCGACTTGTGTGACACTTGCGCGATAGATCGGGCGAGGGCGCGCTGCGATTCCCGTTGCCAAAGGCTATTTCAATCCGACGGCCTTCTGCTGCAACACCATGCGGCACAATCACTTAGCGAAGGATGCGGGCAAGAGCGGCGGGCTTCCATGGTGCGGCGGATTGTCGCAACGGCGCCCGGACCACTTCCGGTCGTGCCGTTGCGATCTCCGTCATTTCGTCTCAAACCTTTGCGCATTACTCGCCACCATTCGTTTGCATACGCACAATAGATGTGCGCTGCGGTGCGGCGGCGAAGGGCCGGTTCCGGCCAGCCGGGTTGACTTCCTTAAACACCGACCAACCGTCACAAGCGACACCCCCGGCGACGGAGTCCCGACCCATGATGGCCCACCGCTTCGCGCTGGTCACCGGCGCATCTTCCGGCATCGGCGCCTGCTTCGCCCGCGCCTTGCCGGCCGACACCAACCTGCTTCTGACTGCCCGCAACGCGGAGGCGCTGAACGGCCTGAAAACGGAACTGGAAACCGGCGGCCGCCGGGTGGAGGTGCTGGCCGCCGACCTGACCACCGACGAGGGGCGCAACGCCCTGATCCTGAAGGCGGAGGCGCTGGAGATCGACCTGCTGGTCAACAACGCCGGCGTCGGCTCCTTCGGCGCCGTCATCGAGAACACGCCGGAGTTCGAGCGCTCCACCGTGGAGTTGAACGTCGTGGCGACCACGGTGCTGACCCGCGCCCTGTTGCCGGGCATGATCGAGCGCGCTGCCCGCGACGACCGGCGCGCCGGGCTTCTGCTGGTGTCCAGCACCACCGCCTTCCAGCCGGTGCCGTTCCTGGCCACCTACAGCGCCAGCAAAAGCTTCGTCCTGGCCTATGGTGAGGCGCTGGCGGCGGAGCTGCGGCGCAAGCCGGTGGACGTGCTGGTGCTGTGCCCCGGCGCCACCCGCACCAACTTCGGCCGGCGCGCCGGTTTCGCCCTGAACGCGCTGCCGGGCGCCGCCGACCCGATGGACGTGGCGCGCGAGGGGCTGCACGCGCTGGGGCGGCGCACGGTGCATGTGCACGGGTTCGGCACCCGCAACGTGCTGCGCCCCTTCCTGTGGTCGCGCCACGCGGCGTCGGGCGGCTTGAGCGCCCTGCTCGCCGCCTTCGACCGGGGCCAGCGGGCCGGCCGGGGCTTCCGGCCGCCGCCACGGGCCTGATCCGGCGGGTTTAGACGGGATTACTCGCTGCTGCCCGAACCGGTCGCGGGCTGGTCGCCCGAGGCGCCGGCCTGGGTGTTGGCCGGCTTCTCGGCGGCCGGCTTTTCAGCAGTCTGGGTCTTGTCCGCCTTCTCGGCCTTGGCCTCGACCTTTTCCTTCACGGCCTCGGTTGGCTGCTCGGAGGGCTTGGCCTCCACGCGGACCGGGGCGACGCCGTCGTCGATCATGTCCAGCTTCTTGGCGGCGTTCTTCGACAGGTCGATCACCCGCCCGTCCACATAGGGGCCGCGGTCGTTGACGATGACCTCGACCTTCTTGCCGTTTTCCTGGTTGGTCACCGTGGCCTTGGTGCCGAGCGGAAGCTCGCGCGAGGCGGCGGTCGGCTTGTTCTGGTCGAAGGGCGTGCCACTGGCCGTCTTCTTGCCGTGGAAGTCGCTGCCGTAGAAGGAGGCCTCGCCCTCATGGACGATGACGGGCTCGCCGTTTTCCGTGCGTTCGACGGCGACGGGCGGGACCTTCGCCTTTTCGCCTTTGGCCTTTACGACCTTCGCGCTCTTGGCGCTGTGGTGCCGGGCGGCGGCCGACTTGGCCGCGTGCGGCTTGCCCCTGTGGAATGTGGAGTGAGACTTGGGCTCGGCGGGTTTTAAGCTGTGGGTCGTCCCGCTTGGCTGGGCGTGGGCCGGTGTGGCGATCACCGGAAGGGTGAGGGTCAGCGCGCAAAGCGCCACGAACAGAGTACGCGGAATGTGCATATGTCAGTACCTCCCAACGGTCTTGGAAACGCACAGCGGGGGAGGGTGTTCCGGCATAGGGATAAGGAGCGGAGGATGAACGGCCGGGCGGGGTGGACCTGACCGGCCCGCAATGCTTCAATCGCAGCGCCAACCAGACGGAGCGACATCATGGCCGAAACCCTGGCGGATCTGCGCTCGGACCCGCTGTTCGGCTGGCTGACCCTGGACGACGGGACTCGGCTGCGCACCGCGCATTGGCCATCCTTTGTCACACCCGCGCGCGGCACGGTCGTGCTGCTGACCGGCCGGTCGGAGTTCGTGGAGAAGTATGCGGAGACGGCCGGGGAGTTGCTGGACCGCGGTTTCGAGGTCTTCGCCTTCGACTGGCGCAACCAGGGCCTGTCGGACCGGCCGCTCGCCAACCCGCAGATCCACCACCTGGACAGCTTCGACACGCTGGCCGACGACCTGGACGCGGTGATCGAGCGCGTGGTGCGGCCGGCAGCCGGGGGGAGTCCGCTGGTCCTGCTCGCCCACTCCATGGGGGGGCTGGTCGCGACGCTGGAGGTGGCGCGCCACCCGGATTGGTACAAGGCGGCGATCGTCACCGCGCCGATGTACGACATCTTCACCGGCCCGGTGCCGCGCCCGCTGGCGGTGTGGCTGGCCGAGCAGCTGTGCGCCCGCGGCCGGGCGCGCGAATACGCCTTCGGCCAGGGCGACTACAAGCCGGCGGAGGGGCTGTTCACCCCGGCCAACCCGATCACCTCCGACGCGCGGCGCTACGCCGTGTTCCACGACGCCTTCCGCGACCGGCCGGAGCTTCGGCTGGGCGGAGTCAGCTTCGGCTGGGTGCGGGCGGCGCTGCGCGCGTCCGACCAGCTGCTGCGCGGCCTGCCGCTGGGGCGGGTGACGACCCCGGTGCTGCTGCTGAGCGCGCCGAAGGACGCCATCGTGCGCTCCGACTCACACCGGCTGGTCGCCGCCCGCCTGCCCAACGCGACGCTGAAGGAATATCCGGACGCCAAGCACGAGCTGCTGATGGAGCGCGACGCGATCCGCGACCGTGTGTGGGCGGACATCGACGCGTTCCTCGCCACGGTGGGGCTTTGAGTGTTGAACGTCGGCCGGCCTTTGCGCTTATAAATCCGTACCCATTCGGTCTGCTTTCAAGGTCCACCACCCCATGCCCGATTTCTGGAGAGAGTCCGGTTACCACCTGCTGGATCGCGACGCCGACGGGCGGCTCGCCGTCACGCCGGACTTCCTGCGCGCCTACCTGATGCGGCCGGAGATGCGCCCGCCCGAGGAAGCCTGCGACACCGAGAACACGCTCTACGCCGGCCTGCTGGACGACCCGACGCGCCCCGTGCCGCCGGGCATGGTGGAGGATCTCGCCGACGCGGACGCGCGGGAGAACTGGGCGGTCTGGCTGGGCTTCCGCGACCGGCTGCTCGCCGCCGGGACGGTCGAGGGCTGCTATCTGCGCCTGTTCCGCGAGGGCGCGCGCGGCGTGCCGGGCCTGTTCATCGACCAGCTGGCGCACGTCATCCTGCGCGGCATCCTGGACGAGACGCCGTCGGGACTGCGCGCGCGGGCCGGTGAGCTGTTCTTCCGGCAACAGGCGGTGTCGGTCGAGGGCGGGCGCGTTCGGCTGGCCGACGCGGAGACGGTGGAGATGCTGTCCGCCACCGGTGGCTTCGGAAGCCTGGGCCGGCTGGTGGTGGAGGCGGGAACCGCGCCGCGCTCCGTCGAGATGGACATCCTGGACGAGACCAATCACGGGCAGTATTGGGACCGCGAGTCGGCGCATGACACGGTGCTGGACGTCACCTTCGCCGCCGCCGGGCTGGACGCGCTGAGCCGCGTGCTGGAGTCCTGGGTGGCCCATTTCCTGGGGGTGAAGGTCGCCATCCACCCTGTGCAGCGGATCAGCGACGAGCGCTGGGTTTGGCACGTCGGGCTCGACGCCGAGGCGACCGCCATCCTGAACGACCTCTACAACGGCGCGGAGGTGACTGAGGAGCGGCTGGCCCGCGTGCTGTCCCTGTTCCGGCTGGAGTTCGCCGACCCCGCGGCCATGCGCGCCGACCTTGCCGGCCGGCCGGTCTATCTGGCCATGGCCATGGGCGCCGACCGCAAGCTGCGCCTGAAGCCGCAGAACCTGCTGGTGAACCTGCCGCTCGCCGAGCGGAGCTGACGGCCGGGGGCCCTTGCCCGTGGGGCCGGTGGCCCTAGGTCCCTGACACGGACCGGGTGGCGATGCACCGCCCGGCCATCATCATCGAGTGGCGGTTGGGGAGCGCCTTCATCACTGGAGATGGAGTGCCGACCCATGCGCTTGGCGTTCTACGTTCTTCTTCTCGCCGTCGTCGTGCCGGGGCCGGCTTGCGCCCAGACCCGTGTCGTGAGCGGCATGCCGCTGGTGGTGCGCACCGCGCCGGACGAGCAGCCGGCCGAGGCCGGGCTGGAGGGCTTGGCGCAGCTGTTCCAGGATGGTGCCCTGCGGGATGAGCTGAAACGCGTGCACCCGCTCGCGCGCTGGACCCACCCGGTCAACGTAACCTTGCGCGGCGACGCGGCGGCCCGCTGGTTCCCGGCGGCGCAGGCCATCGCAGCCGACCTGGAGGCGGCCACCGGGCTGGCCATCACCGTCTACGAGCAGCCTTTCTGGTCCGGCGACATCGATGTCGTCGTGACCAACGTCCGCGGCTATTGGCCGCCCATGGTGTCGCTGGCCAATGGACGGCGCGACGAGCCCTTCACCTGCATCGCCCTGCCCATGGTGTCGGACGGGGAAATCCGCGGCTCCCGGATCATCATCAACGCCGCCGTCGTCGGCCCCGACAACGCGGAGGCCTGCCTCGCCGAGGAGCTGTACCAGTCCATGGGCATGTTCGGGGAGGTGGACGACCATCCCGACGGCACCCTGCTGAATGACGACGTCGGTTACCGCCGCATCGGGCCAATCGACCGGCTGCTGCTGTCGGTGCTCTACGACCGCCGGCTGACCCCGGACATGGACGCGGAGGCGGCCGGTGCCGCCGCCCGCCGCATCCTGGCCGAGCGGATGGAGGAATAACCATATATAAAGTGAGGCGATTTGCCGCCCGGCGGCTGGGAAACCTTCCCCTTATACCGTGTGGTCATAACGATAAGGGAAACGCCATGCCGCTCGCCGCCCCGCTCGCCACCGTCGCCCCGAAATCCATGAAGCCGAATCTGTCCGAACCGCGCTGGGATGCGGTGCCGTGGCAGGACCAATTCGGAGTCGGCCACGCCACCATCGACGCCGACCACAAGCGCCTGTTCGAGCTGTTCAACGAATTCGTCGCCGCGGTGAACGCCAACAGCGCCGACAGCGACATCCAGGGCGTGCTGTCCGACCTGCTGGACTACACCGACACCCATTTCGACCGCGAGGAAGGGCTGATGCAGGCGCACGCCTACCCGGACTTCACGACCCACAAGGCGATGCACGACGCCTTCGTGCGCCAACTGCACGACGTCAACAGCGCGCTGGACGCCGGCGGCGAGAAGGGCGCCTTCGTCCTGGGATTCCTCGGCAAATGGCTGACCGGCCACATCCTGGGCGTGGACAAGAAGCTGGGGGCGTATCTGAAGGAGCGCGGGGTGGAGGAGTAAGCGCCTCCAATCCCCTCTCCCTCCTGGGGAGAGGGTTAGGGTGAGGGGGGTGCGCGTGTACCGGACGTCCCAAGGTGGCGGGACCCCCTCACCCCGCCCTCTCCCCAGGGGGGAGAGGGTTGAACTGCCGATTGCTCGTTACTTCTCCCTACTGCTTGTTCTGTTCGCCGCTGCGCCGCGGGCTGCGGTTCAGCGAGGTCATGCTGTCGTCGTACTGGAACTCCGGCATGTCGCGGACGCTCGCCTGCGTCATGTCGCGGAGCTTGATCGAGTCCTCGCCGGGCTGCACGTCGGCGAGCGCGATGTCGGCGGCGACCGTCTTGCCGCCGATGCCGAGGAAGCCGCCGCTCTGGATCACCAGAAGCTGGGCGTGGCCGTCCGGGCCGAGAATCACGTCCGTCACCTTGCCGATCCGCTCCCCGTCGGAGCCGACGACGGTGCGGTTCATCAGCTGGTCGACGCTGGCTGCGCCCGGCATGTTCATCGGGCGTGCGGTTGGCGATGTGGCGGTTGGCGAGGTCGCCTGAGTGGTTGCCGGGGAGGACCCGGCCGCGTTCGGTTGGGCGGTCGATTGGGCCGCCGCCACGCCGGTCGTCAGCGCTAGGGCGGACAGGGTGGTCAGAACCATCTTGCGCATGAGGCCTTCTCCTTTCTCCAGACACCCCTCAACCGCATCCACTCGGAAAGGTCGCGGGCGGGAGCGGGGGCTTGGCCTGTGACATGAGGGGACAGGATGGTGGCGACTCGCGGGCTGGGACTCGCCCGTCGGACTCCCAAGGGGGCAGCCGAGGCGTGAAGGCCGTACCCCCGATTCGCTCCCGAAGGACTCAGCCGATCCCGGCACCCCGGCTACCCCGCAAAACATGACGGAATCGCTACAAATCCGGGCCGGAACGGGATGGGAGTCCGCTTTAATGGAGGGGGGAGGCACACACAAAATGCAGTGTTGCCGGGAACCGGGGAGGGGGTGGTCCGTTGTACTCGGCACGCCATATCTAGGAGGCAGCCCGCCGTCAAGCATACAATATCTGGTGAGGGGGGTTGCCTACCCCAAATGATGGGGCTAGGATGCGCACCAACATACAGGGTGTCGCGTTCGGCTGCCAGCGTAAGCTGGAGGGGCACAGAGCGCGTAGCCTGTTCGTCAGATTTCTAGCGTCAAAAAACGCAAGCCACGGGAGCAGAGGGACCATGCGGATCCAGCGTCGTTTCACGAAAGAGGGTCAGGATGCCTACGCCGGTCTCGGCTTCCGCCGGACCACGAGCGAGATCCGCAACCCCGACGGCTCTGTGGTCTTCCAGCAGACGGACATCGAGGTTCCCGAGAACTACAGCCAGGTCGCCAGCGACATCCTGGCGCAGAAGTACTTCCGCAAGGCCGGCGTCCCGGTCGCGCTGAAGGCAGTCGAGGAGAACACGGTCCCGTCCTGGCTGTGGCGCCGCGCCGCCGACGATTCGGCGCTGGCCGCGCTGCCGAAGGAGAAGCGCTTCACCGGCGAGAAGTCGGCCAAGCAGGTGTTCGACCGTCTGGCCGGCACCTGGACCTACTGGGGCTGGAAGGGCGGCTATTTCGACACCGAGCAGGACGCCCGCGGCTTCTACGACGAGATGCGGTTCATGCTGGCCGCCCAGATGGCGGCCCCGAACAGCCCGCAGTGGTTCAACACCGGCCTGCATTGGGCCTATGGCATCGATGGCCCGAGCCAGGGCCACTTCTACGTCGATTTCAAGACCGGCCTGCTGACCTCGTCTGCCTCGGCCTACGAGCATCCGCAGCCGCACGCCTGCTTCATCCAGTCCGTCGCCGACGACCTGGTGAACGAGGGCGGCATCATGGACCTTTGGGTCCGCGAGGCGCGCCTGTTCAAGTACGGGTCGGGCACCGGCTCCAACTTCTCCCGCCTGCGCGGCGAGGGTGAGCGCCTGGCCGGCGGCGGCAAGTCGTCGGGCCTGATGAGCTTCCTGAAGATCGGCGACCGCGCCGCCGGCGCCATCAAGTCGGGCGGCACCACCCGCCGCGCCGCCAAGATGGTCACGGTGGACATGGACCACCCGGACATCGAGGCCTACATCGACTGGAAGGTGACCGAGGAGCAGAAGGTCGCCGCCCTGGTCACCGGGTCCAAGATCTGCCAGCAGCACCTGACGGCCGTCATGGCTGCCGCGCAGGCCGGTCAGGATCCGAAGGAAAACAAGGACCTGAAGAAGGCGATCGGCGCCGCCCGCAAGGCGCAGGTGCCGGAGAACTACGTCCAGCGCGTGATCCAGTTCGCCGCGCAGGGCTTCACCTCGATCGACTTCAAGACCTACAACACCGACTGGGACTCGGACGCCTACCTGACGGTGGCCGGCCAGAACTCCAACAACTCGGTGCGCGTCTCCGACCCGTTCATCAAGGCGGTGCTGAACGACGACGACTGGACCCTGATCCGCCGCACCGACGGCAAGGTCCACAAGACCGTCCGCGCCCGCGACCTGTGGGACAAGGTCGGCTACGCCGCCTGGGCCTGCGCCGATCCGGGCGTGCAGTTCGACACGACCATCAACGACTGGCACACCTGCCCGGCCTCGGGGCGCATCAACGCCTCGAACCCGTGCTCGGAGTACATGTTCCTCGACGACACGGCCTGCAACCTGGCGTCGCTGAACCTGATGTCGTTCCGTCTGAAGGACGGCTCCTTCGACGTCGAGGCCTTCGAGCACGCCTGCCGGCTGTGGACCGTCGTGCTGGAAATCTCCGTGCTGATGGCGCAGTTCCCGTCGAAGGAAATCGCCCAGCTCTCCTACGAGTTCCGCACGCTCGGCCTCGGCTTCGCCAACCTCGGCGGCCTGCTGATGTCCTCGGGCCTGCCCTACGACTCGGCCGAGGGCCGCGCCTACTGCGCCGCGATTTCCGCGGTGATGACCGGCGTCGCCTACGCCACGTCGGCCGAGATGGCGCAGGAACTGGGTGCCTTCCCGGCCTTCGAGCAGAACCGCGACCATATGCTGCGGGTCATCCGCAACCACCGCCGCGCCGCCTACGGCGAGATGGACGGCTATGAGGGCCTGTCGGTCGCCCCGGTGCCCTTCGTCGCCGACGAGTGCCCGGAGGCCGAGCTGGCGCTGGCCGCCGTCCGCGCCTGGGACATGGCGCTGGAGCTGGGCGAGCAGCACGGCTTCCGCAACGCCCAGGCCACCGTGGTCGCCCCGACCGGCACCATCGGCTTGGTCATGGACTGCGACACCACGGGCATCGAGCCGGACTTCGCGCTGGTGAAGTTCAAGAAGCTGGCCGGCGGCGGCTACTTCAAGATCGTGAACCGCCTGGTGCCGGAGGCCCTGCGCACGCTGGGCTACACCGTCGACCAGATCGCCGCGATCGAGCGCTACGCGGTCGGCCACGGCACGCTGAAGGGCGCGCCGGGCGTCAACCACGAGACGCTGAAGGCCAAGGGCTTCACCGACGAGCTGCTGGAGAAGCTGGAGGGCAGCCTCGCCACCGCCTTCGACATCAAGTTCGCCTTCAACAAGTGGACGGTCGGCGCCGACTTCATCGTCAGCGCGCTGGGCGTGCCGGCCGCGGCGATGGACCAGCCGGGCTTCGACCTGCTGACCGCCATCGGCTTCACCAAGGCCGAGCTTGAGGCCGCCAATACCTTCTGCTGTGGCGCCATGACGCTGGAAGGCGCGCCCTTCCTGAAGGCCGAGCACCTGCCGGTGTTCGACTGCGCCAACCCCTGCGGCCGCATCGGCAAGCGCTTCCTGTCCTGGGAATCGCACATCACCATGATGGCCGCCGCGCAGCCCTTCATCTCCGGCGCCATCTCCAAGACCATCAACATGCCGAACACGGCGACGGTGGAGGAGTGCAAGGACGCCTACTTGATGTCCTGGCGCCTGGGCCTGAAGGCGAACGCGTTGTACCGCGACGGCTCCAAGCTGAGCCAGCCGCTGTCGGCCGCCCTGCTGGACGAGGAGGAGGACGCGGTCGAGGAGATCGTCGAGGCCCCGAACGCGGTGCGCACGCAGATGGTGTCCGAGCGCATCGTGGAGAAGGTGATCGAGAAGATCGTCGCCCGCAAGGCGTCCGACCGCGAGCGCCTGCCGCACCGCCGCAAGGGCTACACGCAGAAGGCCACCGTCGGCGGGCACAAGATCTACCTGCGCACCGGCGAGTACGAGGACGGCCGCCTGGGCGAGATCTTCATCGACATGCACAAGGAAGGCGCCGCCTTCCGGTCGTTGATGAACAACTTCGCCATCGCGGTGTCCATCGGCCTGCAGTACGGCGTGCCGCTCGAAGAGTTCGTGGAGGCCTTCACCTTCACCCGCTTCGAGCCGTCGGGCATGGTGACCGGCAACGACACGATCAAGATGGCGACCTCCGTCATCGACTACGTGTTCCGCGAGATCGCCATCTCCTACCTGTCGCGCACCGATCTGGCCCACGCCACGCCGGAAGACCTGCTGCCCTTCACGGTCGGCACCGGCGACGCCCAGGCCGACCTGCCGGATGCCCCGGTCCAGCCGTCGGACATCGTCCGCAAGGTCGCGTCCACCGGCTATGTCCGCAGCAACCTGCGCGTCCTGAACGGCGGGCAGGCCCAGCGGGCGGTCGCCGCGGCGGCGCTGGCCGCCACCGGCACCGACGCGGCGCAGGCCACCGCGACGGCGGCCCACACCGCGGTGACCTCCAGCCCGTCCGTCGGCGCGGCTGTGGCCCTGGCCGGCGGTCACGCTGCGGCCGGCGCCACCACCAGCACGGCCTACGGCGGCAGCACGAGCGACCAGCGCTACGACCGCATCCGCGAGGCGCGCGCCCGCGGCTATGAGGGCGACCAGTGCGGCGAATGCGGCAACATGACGCTCGTCCGCAACGGCACCTGCCTGAAGTGCGACACCTGCGGCTCCACCACGGGCTGCAGCTGAGGCCGGCCGGTTCCATCCCCGGCATGGCGGAGAGGGGGGAGGTCTTCGGACCTCCCCTTTTCCGTTTGGGCTCTTTTCCGTTTGGGAAAACCGTTCACCACCAAGGCACCAAGACACCAAGTTCGAACGAAAAAAGCGCCGGGCCGTCGGGGATGATCCGACGGGCCGGCGCTTTTCAGGGAAGGCTTGGTGCCTTGGTGTCTTGGCGGTGAATCCCGCCCGTTATACGGGGATGTTCGCGAAGACGCGGCCGCCGGTTTCGGCCTCGGTCTCGGCCGGGGCGGTGTTGCGCTCCTTCAGCCAGTGGGCGAACTGGCGGTCGGCCGAGTTGATGTGCAGCATCAGCCATTGCGGAAGGAAGGTCGCCAGATAGTCGGCGATGTTCTCCTCCGGCACGTTGCCGGTGGTGAAGGCGTGCAGCTGGTCCCAAGCCAGGGAATGCTGCACCAGATGGTCGGCCAGGAAGGGATAGCCGGCCTCCAGCATCGCCTCCTGCTCGTGGGCGAAGTGGATTTCGGTGTAGACGACCGCCTCGGCCAGCGTGCGGTAGACCTCCTCGCTGGAGCGGCCTTCCGCCACCGCCGCCTGAAACGCCTGGACCAGGGCGATCCAGTGCTTGTGCTCGTCGTCGATCGTCTGGATCCCCAGGGCGAGATCGTCGCTCCACACCAGATCCCGGTAATTCTCGACGTGCATGTCCATGGTCGGTGGCGCTCGGCTGAAAGTGCTATATCCGTTCGCATGGTAATGGAATGTAACGCTGCGGCAACAAGGCTTGGTGCTACCAATTGTCGCGCTTCGTTCGGGCCCATTGACCATTCCATGACTAGGCGTCGCGGATAGGGCGGTCTTGCCGGGACAACACCCGGCGGCAATATGCGAGCCATCGCCATTCCGGTCGCCAGAACACAACGTCAGGACACTCCATGACCCGCTCCCCTTCCCGGCTGTTCGCCCTGCCGCTCGCTGTGATGGCGTCTTTGCTCCTGGCGCCGGCCATGCCCGGCCATGCCCAGGACATGCCCGCGCGGGAGCACCCAGACGGCGGCGGGGGACGGGCGGCCGAACGGGGACCGGAGCGGGCCGAACGCCCAGCGGAGGCGCGGAACGAGGCGTCGAAGCGGGGCGAGGGCGGATTCGACGCGCAGCGCAGCGAGACCCGCCACAGCTTGGCCCTACCCGGCGGTCCGCTCGCCTACACGGCGGTGGCCGAGTTCCTGCCGCTGCGCGACAGCGCGCTCGGCGGCGGGAAAGAGGAGGTGGCGGCGCGCGTCTTCACCGTGACCTACACCGCCGACGGCGCGCCGAAGGGCAGCCGCCCGGTGGCCTTCGTCTTCAACGGCGGCCCGGGGGCGGCCTCGGCCTACATGCATCTGGGCGCGGTGGGGCCGAAGGTCGTGGCCTTCAACGAGGACGGATCGCTGCCGCGCCCGCCGGCGCCGCTGGTGGACAACCCCGACAGCTGGCTGGCCTTCGCCGACCTGGTCTTCATCGACCCGGTCGGCACCGGCTTCAGCCGGGCGCTCAAGCCGGAAACCGGCAAGCCCGACGACGAGGCGGACAAGCGGTTCTGGAAGGTCGAGGCCGACGCGCGCTCCATGGCCGAGGTCGTCCGGCTCTGGCTGACCCGCAACGGCCGTTGGGAGTCGCCCAAGTTCCTGGCCGGCGAGAGCTACGGCGGGTTCCGCATCGCCAAGATGGCCAACGAGCTGATCGACCGCACTGGCGTCGCGGTCAACGGGCTGATCATGGTGTCGCCGGTCGTGGACTTCGCGACCATCCGCGACGAGTCCGGCCTGCTGGGGCCGGCGCTGAAGCTGCCGGGCTACGCCGCCTCCGCCGCCGCGAACGGGCTGGTCCCCGGCACGCCGGAACAGGCGGCGGAGGCCGCCGAGCGGTTCGCGCTCGGTGGCTATCTCACCGGGCTGGCCACGCTCGACTACCGCCGAATGGACCAGGCGGGCGCCTTCATGGCCGAGGTGGCGCGGACCATCGGCCTGCCGGTGGAGTTGGTGACCCGCCACCGCGGGCAGGTGCCTGCGGGGATCTTCACCCGGGAGCTGCTGCGCGGCCAGGGGAAGATCGCCAGCGTCTACGACGGCACCTTCACCGTGTCGGACCCTGACCCGTCGGCCGCCCGCATCCCCTTCGACCCGTTCCTGAAGGGGACCGTGCCGGTCTACACCACCGCCTTCGCCGCCTACGCCTCGTCGAAGTTGGGCGTGCGCACCGAGGTGCCGTTCCATCTCCTCAGCGACCGGGTGAACCGCGGCTGGGAATGGCCGCGGATGGGACAGCCCAACGCCGTCGATGACTTGCAGACGGCCCTGACGCTGCAGCCGTCCCTGCGGGTCCTGATCGCGCACGGCCGCACCGACCTGATCACCCCCTACATGGCTTCGCGCTGGGTCGCGTCGCGGCTGGAACTGCCGGAGGGGCAAGGGGACCGGGTGCGGGTGACGGTCTACGCCGGCGGCCACATGATGTACACGCGGACGTCGGAACGGGCCAAGCTCGCCGCCGACGCGCGGGCGCTGGTCGAGGCGGCGCTGCGGTAGCGGGGGTGTCGCGATGGTGAGAGGGATTCACCACCAAGACACCAAGGCACCAAGATCGCTTTGATAATGCGTCGGCGCGGTATGCCTGGCCCAAGAGACGGGCACTTTTTCGAGCGGACTTGGTGCCTTGGTGCCTTGGTGGTGAAATCCGTCCGCAACGCCGACCATGACATAAATAAAACGGGCGCCCCGAAGGGGGCGCCCGTACGCATGCACCTTGCCTCGGCGGGTGGCCGGATTAGAACAGGCGCAGGATCGACTGCTGCGACTGGTTGGCCAGCGAGAGGGCGATGGTGCCGAGCTGCTGACGGGTCTGCAGCATCAGCAGCGAGGCGCCTTCCTCGTTCTGGTCGGCCAGCGTCAGCTTGTTGGCGCCTTCCACCAGCACGTCGCTGAACTCCTTGGTGAAGGTCTCGCGGGTCGTGATGATGTTCAGGTTGGTCGACAGCGTCTGCGAGGCGGACCGGACGTTGGACTTCGCGTAGTCGAGGCTGGCCACCGCCTTGTCGATGTCAGAACGGTCGGTCCAGTCGTTCTGGGCGTAGTCGAGGCGCAGGCCCTGGCCGCTGGTGGTCAGGTTCTGCGACTTCACCGTGATCGAGTTGGTGTTGCGCTCGTTCAACTGGACGGTCAGGTCGTTCGACGTGTTGGCGTCGGTCACCTGGACCGTCACCAGGTTCGCCGCCGAGTTGGCCGAGGCCGCCTGCTTGATCTTGTTCTGGTCGACGTTGAAGCGGACCGTGCCGGTGTCGAACGCGAAGGCGTTCTCGCCGTTGGACAGCTTGCCCTCGCCGCGGTTGGCCATGCCGTCGCGGGTGATGGTCGCGCCGTTCAGGTTGCTGGCCTGAATCTGGATGTCGACCTTCTTTTCCAGAACCGAGATGCCGTTGCCGCCGTTGGCCGACTGCTCCAGCAGCTTGCGGTCGACCGTGAAGGACACGATCGTGCCCGACGAGAAGCTCTCGGAGATGCGCTTGGTCAGGGCGTTCTCGGTGCTGGCCTTGACGCTCATCTCGCGCGTGGAGTTCGGCGAGGTGGCGCCGGTCAGCGTGATCGTGCCGTTGGTCGAGACGGTGACCGTCTTGGCGTCGGTGTTGACCAGGCGGCCGCTGCCGGTCAGCGCGGTGTTGATCGAGTTGCGCAGCGCCGAGGCGACCTTGGCCCGGGCGTTGCCGCCGACCGCGACGTCGCTGGCCGTGGCCGTGTAGGAGAAGGTCTGGTCTTCGACGGTGATCGTGAAGATGTCGCCGGCTTCGATCGTGCCGCCCAGCTGCACGTTGGTGACCTGCGCGGTGCCGGACACCGACGCCTGGGTCATGTTGGCGGCGATGGTCTGGGTGTTGTCGAAGTACTTGATCGTGCGCGACTCGTTGCCGTCCGACACGATGAAGGAGCGCTCGCGGCCGATGGCGCCGCGGACCTCGATCTGCACGTCGGAGAAGCTGCCCATGGTGGACGACATCGTGCCCGACAGCTTCAGGCCGACCAGGCCGTGCGCCATTTCGGCGTTGTTGATGTCGCCGGCCGCCGCCTCGATCGAACCGTCGCCCTTGATGCGCACCGTGTAGGTGTCGGCCGACACCACGTTGGTGACGCGGGCGTTCTCGATGCCCTGGATGGTGTTGACCGCTTGGCGCGAGGCGCTGGTGCTGTCCATGCGCAGACCGTTGCCGGCCAGCAGGTTCTTGCCGGCGTAGCCGCTGTCGCCGGCCAGCTTGTCGATCTGGTCCTTCAGCGCGTTGAACTGCGCGGCCAGCGACTTGCGGGTGGAGATCGAGCCGGCGTCGGTGCCCAGCGCCGAATAGGCGGCGGTGGTCAGGCCGCGGGCCTGCTCGATCATGTCGTTGATGGCGGTGACGCCCTTGTCGGCCGCCTTGATGGTGCTGATGGACTGGCCCATGGCGTCCTTCAACGACGACAAGTCGCCGGCGCGCTGGTTCAGGCCCTTCGCTGCGAAGAACGAGGTGGGGCCGTCGAGCGCCGAGTTGATCTTGTTGCCGGTCGAAAGGATGTTCTGCTTCTTGCCGATCTGATCCTGCACGCTTTGCAGCTGCAGCAGGTTCGTGCGCATTGAAGCGGTCAGTGTGACGTCGTTGATGGCCATGGCTCCAAGTCTCCTTCTGAGGCTCGCCCCGCGGCTGGTGCTTGAAACCGAAGCGGGACACGGTGCTTTTGCGTGACTGCCCCCAATCAAGGATCGTGCCAGACGCTTGAGGCGTCGGATAACGCACTGATAGAACACGGAAATTTTGTTTTCCGGGGGGATTCTGGCCGGGTGGCGGGGTCGTTTCTTTCCGGGGGGCGACGGAAAACTTTGCCGGGTGAAGGGCGGCGGTTGTGGCCCGCCGGGGGACGTTTCTTCCCAGCAGGGGTGGGCACGACCTGCCGCTGAATGCCGTCCGGCGGGTGTCGCGGAGGCTTGGTAACGACGCCGCGGAAGGCTATCGTCGCGGCCTCGGCGACGCACACGCCATCAATAAGGAGGGACGAACCATGGCCGGACGCATCGACACGCGCTTGAAGGACCTGGGGATCGAACTGCCGCAGGCCGCGGCCCCGGTGGCCGCCTATGTGCCTTACACCATCTCGGGCAACACGCTGTACATCTCGGGCCAGGTCACCGTGTGGAACGGCGAGCGGCGCTTCCTCGGCAAGGTCGGGCAGGACTTCACCGTGGAGCAGGGCAAGGACGCCGCGCGCCTGTGCGGGCTGAACATCATCGCCCAGGCCAAGGCGGCCTGCGGCGGCGACTTGGACCGCGTGGTGCGGGTGCTGCGGCTCGGCGGCTTCGTCAACAGCGGCCCGGACTTCCACGAGCATCCGCAGGTGATCAACGGCGCGTCGGAGCTGATGATGGAGGTGTTCGGCGAGGCCGGGAAGCACGCCCGCGCCGCGGTCGGCGCACCGTCGCTGCCCGGCAACGTGGCGGTCGAGGTCGACGCGGTGCTGGAGATCGCCTGAGGCGCCCTCCTGAAGGGGATCGCTTCGCGGCGCTTACCGTAAAGGCGTCTTGCCGCAACGCGGCAGGACGCCCACCTCCCTTGGCGTATCCGCAAAGGAGGGATCATGCCCGACGGCAAGGACGCCAGCGCCGAGGGGGCCATCACCGTCAAGGTCCTGACCGGCATCGGCCAAGCGGACCCGCAGCAGTGGGACGCCTGCGCCGGGCCGGACAACCCGTTCCTCAACCACGCCTTCCTGCTGGCGTTGGAGGAGTCCAAGTCGGCGACCCGCCGCACCGGGTGGCAGCCCATGCACCTGACCGCGATCGACGCGGCCGGGCGGATCATGGGGGCCGCGCCCATGTATCTGAAAAGCCATTCCTACGGCGAATACGTCTTCGACCATTCCTGGGCGCACGCCTACGAGCGGGCGGGCGGCACCTATTACCCGAAGTTGCAGGTCGCCGTTCCCTTCACGCCGGTGCCGGGACCCCGCCTGCTGGTCCGGCCGGACGCCCCGCCGGGCGTGTTCGCCGCCCTGGTCCAGGCGATGGAGGAGGTGGCGCGGCGCACCGGCGTGTCCTCCGTCCACATCACCTTCCCGACGGAGGACGACTGGACGCGGCTGGGCGCCGCCGGCTGGTTGCAGCGCGAGGGCGTGCAGTATCATTGGGAGAACCGTGGCTACGGCAGCTTCGACGACTTCCTGGGAACGCTCAACTCCCGCAAGCGCAAGGCCATCCGCAAGGAGCGCCGCGAGGTGGCGGAGAGCAGCGTGCGCCTGCACAGCCTGACCGGGGCCGACCTGAAGGCGGAGCATTGGGACGCCTTCCACCGCTTCTACATGGAGACGGCCGACCGGAAATGGGGCGGGGGCTATCTGACCCGCGCCTTCTTCCGCCTGCTGGGCGAGACGATGGCCGACCGGGTCATGCTGGTGATGTGCGAGGACGGCGGGGAGTGGGTCGCCGGCGCCCTGAACCTGATCGGCGCGGACACGCTGTACGGACGCAACTGGGGCTCCGACGGCAGCTACCGCTTCCTGCATTTCGAGGCCTGCTACTACCGCGCCCTGGACTTCGCCATCGAGCGGGGCCTGCGCAAGGTCGAGGCCGGCGCGCAGGGCGAGCACAAGATCCAGCGCGGCTATCTGCCGGTGCCGACCTACAGCGCCCACTGGGTGGCCGATCCGGGGTTCCGCCGCGCGCTGGACGACTTCCTGGTCCGCGAACGCGCCGCCGTGGAGGCGGAGCGGGAGTCCCTGATGGAACTGTCGCCCTACCGGAAGGAAGGCGAGGGGTGAAGGGGCCTCAATACGGGATGCGGTCGGGTTTGGCGGCCCATTCCTCAAACACGGCGCGGGCCTCCTCCGCCAGCAGGCGGTGCATGGGGACGGCGCGCTTTTCCAGTTCCAGCGCGATTTCCGTGTAGAGGAACGCGTCGTCGAAGCCGATCGCCGCCGCGTCGTCGCGGCCGTTGGCGTAGACGATACGGTCGGCCCGCGACCAGTAGATTGCCGCCAGGCACATGGGGCAGGGCTCGCAGCTCGTGTAGACGGTGGCCCCCGCGAGGCTGAAGGTGCCGAGATCCCGGCAGGCGTTGCGGATGGCGACCACCTCCGCGTGCGCCGTGGGGTCGTTGGTGGAGGTCACCTGGTTCCAGCCTTCGCCGATGATGCGGCCGTCGCGCGCGATCACCGCGCCGAAGGGGCCGCCGGCGCCCGTCTGCATGTGGGCGCGGCTGAGCGCGATGGCGCGGCGCAGGCATTCGGTGTCGAAGGTCGTCATCACGGTCCCTGTTCCTTTCCCATCCGCGATGATCATCATAGTCAATGGTTTAGCCGCTTGCCAGAGCGGGCGGGCGACGAACGGTTTTGAACAAGGACTGTTCGTTCTTTCCGCTAGGGGCACCCCACCCGGTTGAGCTAAGCTGAAGGTCGGAGTGGGGATGGTGGAGACCGGGTCGATGACCGACCGCACCATGGAGTTCCTGAAGCGGGTCCGCGACCACCTGCTCTATTTGAAGTTGCGGCCGGGAGGAGTCCGGCTCCAGGCCAAGGGCATCGACCTGTCGACGCTGCGGCTGCGCGGCTTCACGCTCCAGTCGGCCATCCTGCTGCAGGCGGATTTTTCCGACTCGCAGCTGGAGGAGGTCAGCTTCGACATGGCCGACCTGTTTGGCGCGAACTTCAGCCGCGCCGTGCTCGTCGGGTCCAGCTTCGCGCGGGCGGACCTGCGCGGCGCCAACTTCCTGAAGGCCAACCTGCGCCGCACCGACTTCGAAGGCGCCGACCTCCGCCCGGGCCAGATCCTCGCCCACCACGCGGGTGAGGCGGAGGAACGGCAGCGCACCGTCCTGAAGGACGCGCGCCTCGACGGCGTCAGCTTCAAGGGCGCCGACCTCAGCAGCGCCGACCTGGCGGGCGCGTCGATGAAGGGTGGCGACTTCAGCAGCGCCAACCTGTTCGCCGCCAACCTGGCCGGGGCCGACCTCAGCGAGGCGAACTTCACCGGGGCCAAGCTGAAGCAGGCGGTCTTGAGCGGCGCCACGGTCACCCGCGCCATCCTGCGCAACGCCGACCTGCGCGAGGCGACGCTGCGCAACGTCGACCTCGCCGCGGCGGACACCACCGGTGCGAACCTGAACGGCGCCGTCTACATGCGGAACGCCGCCGGCCTGCCCGCGGTGGTGCGGGCCATGCTGGAGGCGCACATCCTGTGGATCAACAGCGGCGGGCGGGCCGGCACGCGGGCGGATTTCTCGGGCATGAGCCTGCGCGGCGTGGACCTGACCGCCTGCGACCTGTCCGGCGCGGTGTTCCGCAACGCCGTGCTGGACGAGGCGCGGCTGTCCAACGCCTACCTCTCGCTGGCCGACTTCGGCGGGGCGAGCCTGCGCCGGGCCCGGCTGGACCAAGCGGTGCTGACCGGCGCGAACCTCGCCGCCGCGAACCTGCGCGCGGCGGACGCGCACGGCGCCGACTTCGGTCCCGTGGACCTGCGCAACCCCGACGGCACGCCGACGGGACGGCGCTGGCCGACCAACCTGACCGGCGCCACACTGACGGGCGCCGACCTGCGCGGAGCCCGCCTGACCGGCGCGCGGGTCGCCGGGGCCGCCTTCACCCAGGCCAACCTCGCCTCCGCCGACCTGCGCGGCTGCGACGAGGCGCAGGCCGACCTGTCCCGCGCCAGCCTGGTCGGAGCCCGCCGCGGCGCGTTGCCGGCCTTGTTGCAGCCGGGCTCCGGGATGGCCATTCCCGGGGCGTGACGCGGCGTCCCCGATCGAAAGTCGCATGGCGCCCTGTGGTCTTCGGGGGCACAGTCTCGCACGTTCAACAGCGTGAGAAGGGCGGGCCATGCGGATTTTTCCAGGCGTTCTCGTTCTTGTGTCGACGATCCTGGCGGGGGCCTCGAAGGCCGACGACCTGAGCTACCGCGGGGTGGGGGCGATGGCCCCCGACCATCCCATCGCCTGCCTCTACGCCTACGCGGCGGACAAGACGGGCGACCATGCGGCAGCGGTCGACATCCTCAACGCCTGCGTCGCCCGGGGAAGCGTCTGGTCGATGATTTGGCTCGCCATGCTCCACGAGAACGGGCAGGGCGTGCCGAGGAGCCTGGAAGCCTCGGCCGCGCTGATGCACCGCGGCGCCCTGATGAACGACGACGCGGGCTACGCGCGGCTGGCGCGCTATCATTGGGGCGTGGCGCTGGTCGAAGGGCGCGGTGTCGCCGGCGATGTGGATGAGGGGATGCGCTGGCTGCGCGTCGCCGCGGCGGAGGGAGTCCGTGACGCCAAGGACTACCTCCGGGCGCGCGGCGAGTGGCACCCGTCCCTGTGATGCCCCAGGGTCAGGCCCAGGCGGCGAGCACTTCCCTAACGTCGCTTTCGCGCAGGGGATCGCGCGCCGGGGGCGGGCCGCCGTCCACGCGCAGGCCCATCAGCGTCTCCACCAGCGGCTCCGGCCCCGGCACGCGGCGCACCTGCCCGCGCGCGGCGACGTGGGGGTGGTCGGCGACCTCGTCCAGGGTGGGCAGCGCCTCGAAACAGCAGTCCACCGGGTCGAGCAGGGCCTTCCAGGCGGCGAGGTCGCGGCTGGCGAACAGCGCCTCCAATTCCTCCGTCAGAGCGGTCTGCGGCAGCGGGTCGGACTGGCGGGCGATCCAGTCGGGCCGGCCGACCGCCTCGCAGAAGCCGCGCCAGAACTTCGCCTCCAGCGCCGACAGGGTGGCGAAGCGGCTGTCTGCCGTGCGGTAGATGCGGTAGCAGGCCGCCCCGCCCGACAGCAGGGCCTCGCCGCGCGCCGGCATGGTCCCGCGCGCGGCGGCCGTCAGCTGGAAGCCCTGCCAGCCCAGCACCGTCTCCATGATCGACAGGTCGAGGAAGCAGCCTCCACCGCCATTTGGGCCGCCATTTGGGCCACCGCTGCGCTCGCGCCCGAGCAGGGCGGCGGCGACGGCCAGCGCCGTCTGCTGGGCCGACGCGAAATCGGCGACCGGCGGGTGGCTGATCATCGGCCGGTCCGGCAGGCCGGAGGAATCGA
The DNA here is from genome assembly GCF_025961225.1 of Azospirillum canadense. Classification (GTDB taxonomy): domain Bacteria; phylum Pseudomonadota; class Alphaproteobacteria; order Azospirillales; family Azospirillaceae; genus Azospirillum; species Azospirillum canadense. Next base: position 678,250 of record NZ_JAOQNG010000001.1, read on the forward strand.
GCCCGCCGCCGACCGCCATGTAGTTCAGGTCGTGCCCGGCGCGCAGGGCGTAGGGGCCGGTGCTGCCCCAGCCCGACAGGCTGGCGTGCACCAGCCGCGGGTTCAGCGCGCGCAGCCGGTCGCGCCCGACGCCCAGCTTGTCCAGCACCCCCGGCCGGTAGCTTTCCACCAGCGCGTCGGCCTTGGCGATCAGGGCTTCGAAGGCGGCGCGCCCGTCGGCGCTCTTCAGGTCGAGCCGGACGACGGTCTTGCCCGCGTTCAGCAGCTTGTAGGCGGCGGTCATGCCGTCGGCGTCTGTCGGTCCCAGGCGGCGCAGCGGATCGCCGTCCGGCGGTTCCACCTTCACCACCGCGGCGCCGAGGTCGGCGAGCAGCTGGGCGGCGTGAGGACCCGGCAGGTATTGGCCGAGGTCGATCACCCGGAGGCCGGTGAGGAAGGGCAGGGGCATGCGATGCGTCTCCCGATTGCGGTTCTTCTTGTTCGTGCGTCGTCAATCCTTGTACCGCGGCCCGCCTGTGCCGTGCAGCCGCAATCATCGGCCGTTGCTGTCTCCCGTGCCCATCCCCCTTGCACCAATCAGTCGACGGCAAGGTTTGACGGCTCTGGATTATCCACGTACCGTCTGTGCCGAGCCACCGTCGGTTGTCTTCCCGGTGGCGAATACATTCGAAATCGGTGATGAGCGAGGGGGCTGGCATGCCGACTATTCGGGTACTGGCGGTTGACGGTGGCGGCGTGCGCGGCATCCTGCCGGCTAAGGTGCTGGCATGGCTGGAGGGGAAGACGGGCAAGCGTTGCTCGGAGATGTTCCACTTCATGTCCGGCACCTCCAACGGCGCCGTCATGACGAGCGGCCTCGCCAAGCCGAACCCGCTGTCGGCGCAGGAACTGCTGGACATCTACGTGACGACCAGCGGCAAGGTCTTCCACCAGTCGCTGTGGCGCAAGATCACCACGTTGTGCGGGCTGATCGGGCCGAAGTACGGCGCCGCCTATTATGAAAGCGTGCTGCAGAAGGCGCTGGGCACCAACACGCTGCTGTCGGATGTGCGCGACGTCGAGCTGCTGCTGACGACCTACGACATCTTCGGCTGCCGCCCCTATTTCTTCAAGAGCTGGCGCGCCCGCGGCGATCTGAGCCCGCGCGCCCGCGCCGAGGCCAAGCTGGCCGACGGCGAGACGGAGGACAACAAGGCGCGCGACTTCCTGTTGTGGCAGGCCGCGCGGGCCAGCTCCGCCGCCCCCTCCTACTTCCCGCCGGCGCTGCCCACCAGCTTGGCCGGTACGCAGTTCCCGGCGACCGACGGCGGCGTCTACGCCAACGACCCGGCCATGTGCGCCTTCGCCGCCATCCTGCGCCTGTACCGCAAGGAGCTGGAGGCCGGGAACCTAGAGATCCAGATCCTGTCCATCGGCACCGGCGCGGTGGATTACCGCTACACCTACGATCAGGCCAAGGGCTGGGGCAAGATCGGTTGGGCGGTGCCCAGCCTGAACGTGATGTTCGACGGCACCAACCAGACCGTCGACTACCAGCTGACGGAGATCTTCGGCGGCGACAGCTGCCAGGGCGGTCCCCGCTTCATGGCCCTGCCGGGCGGGCTGGAGTTCAAGCAGTCCAGCTATTACCGCATCCAGGCCGACATGGGGCTGGAAAAGGACAACCCGGCGGGCGCCAGCTCCAGCCTGGACGACGCCACGCCGGAGAACATCGAGAAGCTGCTGATCTGCGGCGACGCGATGATCAAGAACAACCTGGCGTGCCTGGAAGAGCTGGCGCGCACGCTCTCCACCCCGCGCGACCCGATCTCGGTCGACGCTGACGCGCTGGAATTGGCCTGACGCACGGCGCATCGACCGAAAGGGCGAAAACGGAAAAGGGGGCCTCTCGGCCCCCTTTCTCGTCTCGTCACAGAAGCCGGCGTTACTCGGCCAACTCGTGGACGACGTCCTCCTCGTCCTCGTCGCCGGGGCGGCGCTTGCGCGAGCCTTCCGCGTACTCGAACGACGGCTTGTCGTCCTTGATGGTGACCTTGACCACGCCGCCCTTGCTGAGCTTGCCGAACAGCAGCTCCTCGGCGAGCGGCTTCTTCAGGTGCTCCTGGATCACGCGGCCGAGCGGGCGGGCGCCGTAGAGCGGGTCGTAACCCTTCTTGCCCAGCCACTCGCGGGCTTGGTCGTCCAGCTCGATCGTGACGCCACGATCCTCCAGCTGCGCCTCCATCTGCATGATGAACTTGTCCACCACGCGGTTGATGACTTCCCGGGTCAGGGCGGCGAAGGGGATGATCGAGTCCAGGCGGTTGCGGAACTCCGGCGTGAACAGCTTCTCCACCGCTTCCATGTCCTCGCCGACCCGGCGCTCGCGCTCGAAGCCGATGGCCGGCTTGGCCATGTCCGAGGCGCCCGCGTTGGAGGTCATGATGAGGATGACGTTGCGGAAGTCGACCGTCTTGCCGTTGTGGTCCGTCAGCTTGCCGTGGTCCATGATCTGCAACAGGATGTTGAACAGATCCGGATGCGCCTTCTCGATCTCATCGAGCAGCAGCACGCAGTGCGGATGCTGGTCGATGGCGTCGGTGAGCAGGCCGCCCTGGTCGAAACCGACATAGCCCGGAGGCGCGCCGATCAGACGGGAGACGGTGTGCCGCTCCATGTACTCCGACATGTCGAAGCGGGTCAGCTCGATGCCCAGCGTGTGGGCAAGCTGGCGGGCCACCTCGGTCTTGCCGACGCCGGTCGGGCCGGTGAACAGGTAGTTGCCGATCGGCTTCTCCGGCTCGCGCAGGCCGGCACGGGCCAGCTTGATCGCGGAGACCAGCGCGTCGATGGCCTTGTTCTGGCCGAAGACCATGGTCTTCAGGTCGCGCTCCAGGTTGAGGAGCGTCTCCTTGTCGTCGCGGCTGACCGACTTTGGCGGGATGCGGGCGATCTTGGCAACCACCGCCTCCACGTCCTTCACCGAGATCTTCTTCTTCCGCTTGTTCTCCGGCAGCAGCATCTGCGCGGCGCCGACCTCGTCGATGATGTCAATCGCCTTGTCCGGCAGCTTGCGGTCGCCGATGTACTTCGCGGACAGCTCCACCGCCGAGCGGATGGCGTCGTTGGTGTAGCTGACGCGGTGGTGCTTCTCATAGTAGGGCTTGATGCCCTGGAGGATCTTGATCGCGTCCTCGATCGACGGCTCGTTGACGTCGATCTTCTGGAAGCGCCGGACCAGCGCCCGGTCCTTCTCGAAGTAGTTGCGGTATTCCTTGTAGGTCGTCGACCCGATGCACCGCAGCGAGCCGGAGGCGAGGGCCGGCTTCAGCAGGTTCGACGCGTCCATCGCACCGCCTGAGGTCGCACCGGCACCGATCACCGTGTGGATCTCGTCGATGAAGAGGACCGCACCTTCCGTGGCCTCCAGTTCGGAGACGACGGCCTTCAGGCGCTCTTCGAAGTCGCCGCGGTACCGCGTACCGGCGAGCAGGGAGCCCATGTCGAGCGCGAAGATGGTGGCGCCCTTCAGCACCTCCGGTACCTCGCCATGGACGATGCGGCGGGCCAGCCCCTCGGCGATGGCGGTCTTGCCGACACCGGGGTCGCCGACGTACAGCGGGTTGTTCTTCGACCGCCGGCACAGGATCTGGATGGTCCGTTCGACCTCCTGCTCCCGTCCGATCAGCGGATCGATCTTCCCGCTGGCCGCTTTCTTGTTCAGGTTGACGCAATAAGCCTCTAGGGCTTCGCTGCCTTTCTTCACGACCTTCTCCGCCGCCGCGTCCTCGTCGGCTCCGGTAACGCGCTTCGCTTCCGAGCGGCCCGGGGCCTTCGCGATTCCGTGAGAGATGTAGTTCACCGCGTCGAAACGGGTCATCTCCTGCTCTTGCAGGAAATAGACCGCGTGACTTTCGCGTTCAGAGAACAGGGCGACGAGCACGTTTGCTCCCGTCACCTCTTCACGCCCCGACGACTGGACGTGGATGGCCGCGCGTTGCAGCACCCGCTGGAAGCCAGCCGTCGGCTTCGCATCATCGGGCCTGTTCGTGATCAGGTTCGCAAGCTCGTTGTCGAGGTAATCCGACAGTTCGGCACGCAAGCGGTCCAGGTCGACTCCACAAGCGCGCAAGACGGCCATGGCATCGGCGTCCTCGGTCAATGCGAGCAGCAAGTGTTCGAGCGTCGCGTATTCGTGCCTGCGCTCGTTCGCATGGGCCAGGGCTCGGTGCAGCGTCTGTTCCAGGTTACGCGACAGCATCTGTGGGCTTAATCCTTTTCTAGCGTACATTGCAGCGGGTGCTGGTGCTGGCGCGCAAAATCCATCACCTGCGTGACTTTCGTCTCCGCCACCTCGTAGGTGAACACGCCACACAAGCCCACACCCCGCCGGTGCACGTGCAGCATGATCCGTGTCGCCTCTTCGCGCGATTTCGCGAAGAAACGCTCCAAGACATGAACGACGAATTCCATAGGTGTGTAGTCGTCGTTCAACATCAAGACCTTATACATCGAGGGCTTTTTAGTCTTAGGCTTGGCTTTTATGACCACGCCCGTAGTGGTGCCCTCGTCGCCGTGCTTGTCGTTATCGGCCATGGTCTCAACAGGTCAGCATCGCGATGTACGTCCCCAACAATGATATGAGAACTCCGGGCGCGGTGGGAAGGGGCCGTTTTGGGTTTCTCCCCATTTGGGAGAGGCCCTTTCGGAACGAAACACACCCGCCTACTACGAAATAGATCGTATCGCCGGGGTCCGATTTCCAGGAACGTGGGGATTCCGGCCCCAGTTTGGATGGCCGCAGCCTGCGGCCGCCGGAAAACGACAGAGCCCGGCGGCACGGGCCGCCGGGCTCTCCCGGAGCTTCACATAGTCGTGAAGCGGCATGATTTGAAGCGGTACCGCCTTACGAAGGCCCGCTACCCCGTACGGACGCGTCCCGGGGCAGATGGGCCAGGGAGCCGCCCCGGCGTGGCCGGGGATGGAAGCCCCTTTGGGTGCGGCGCCGTCACCGGGTCCCGCGCGGGCGGTCCCGGTGACGGCGTTGCGTCGTTTTGCCTCAGGCCGCGACGGCCTTGGACAGGGCCGGCTTGGACAGGGTTTCGACGGTCACCTGGACGCGGTCGTTGATCGGCGCGAAGGCCTCCTTCGCGGTCTTCAGGGACAGCTCCTGCAGCTTGGTGCTCTCCTTCACGAAGGTCTCCACCGCGGCCTTGGCGAAGACGCTCTGCAGCTCCACCAGCTCCTGGATGGTCTTGACGGCCAGCAGGGCCTTGCCGTTGGCGGCGCCCTTCTCCAGCGAGGATTGGGTGTAGGCGGCGACCTGCTTGCCGGCTTCCTCGGCGCCCTTGGCGACGATGGTGCCCGACTTCACGACGGCGTCGACGTTGCCCTTGGCGAGCGCGGTCAGCTCGTCGAAGCCCTTCAGCATCTGGGCCGAGGCCTTCTCGAACTGCTCCTGCTGGGCCTTCACCAGGCCGTCCACATTCTGCTTGGCGGCGGTGACGGCGTCTTCGAAGGTCTTGGTGGCGGCGGCGAACTTGTCGGTCATGGAACGGCTCCTCGGAATTCGGTTGGTTTTCCGCGCCGGACCCAGCCAAGTGGCGACCGCGCGGGCGGATCAGTCGGCGACCCCGTGGGAACGGGCATCGGATCCTCTGTTGCCTTGCTTTTGCTGCACTGCAACATGACCAAAATTAGGGCAGATCGGCCCGCCTGTCAAAGGGTTTTTGTGCGGTGCACAATTTCTTTGGGGGTGGCCGGAGCGTCGCGATGTTTGGGATCCGGACGCGGCACGGCCCGGCTGTCCGGGGACAGCCGGGCCGTGGTCCAATGGAGCCGGCTTGGCCGTAAACCTGCCAGGGCGTTACGCGGCGAGCGGCTTGGACAGGGTTTCGACCGTGACGTTCAGGCGGGCGTTCAGCGGGGCGAATGCGGCGCTGGTCACGCGGGTGGTCAGGTCCTGAAGACGGCTGGCCTCGGCGGTGAAGGCGTCGAAGCTGGACTTCACATAGTCGGTCTGCAGGTCGATGACCTCCTGCAACGACTTGGCGGTCAGCAGCGCCTTGCCAGTGGTCACCGACTTGTCGAAGCTCGCCTGCGCGTAGGCGGCGACCTCGCGGCTCAGTTCCTCGGCGCCCTTGCCGGCGATCGTGGTGCTCTCGACCAGAGCCTCCACATTGCCCTTGTTCAGCGCCTGGAGTTCGGCCGAAAGCTTCAGCAACTGGGCCGACAGCTTTTCCACCTGCTCCTTGGTGGCCGACGCGGTCTGCTCGAAGGTCTTGGCGGCCTGCTCCTGGCCGGCCTTGACGAAGCCGGCATACTGCTCCTTCGCCTGGGCGGCGGCGCTCTCGAATGCCTGGGTGGTGCCCTGGGTGGTGAACTGGGGCTTCGCCTTGGTCACGGTGGTCATCTCTTGCGGTCCTTCCGTTCGGTCAGTGCTTTTCTTCTCCGTCCCCGGTCCGCGCGTTGGCGGACGTGCGGCCTGTCAGGCTATTCTTCGGGGTATTATGCTGCATTGCAGCAATTACGAGGGTATGGGCAACCATCCGTGTTGTCAACGGACATTTTTGTGCGGTGCACAATAAGTTGAATCGATGCGGGACAGGCCCATTCCGGTCGATACCGACGGTACGTGAACCCGCCCTGCGCGAAATCTTCGGCAAAGCGGTCGCGCCGTGCGGATCCTTTACGAAAGCTTTACCGGCCCTCGTGCCCAATCCTAACGCACCCGCCGAAGGGACGCGCTTCGGCTAAAGGTCAGCCAATCCGCGGCGGAACGTCGCAGCTATTCAGTTCGGGAACGCCCCCAAATGACCTATTGCCTCGGCATCAAGACCCGCGACGGCCTGATCGGCCTGTCCGACGGCCGCATCACCAGCGGGTCGCAGCTTTCCTCGGCGCGCAAGGTGACGATGATCGGCAGCGGCGCCGACCGATTCTTCATCATGAACTCCGGCCTGCGCAGCGTGCGCGACAAGACGCTGGCCTACCTGCGCCGCGACATGGCCAAGCGCCGGAACGAGTGCTACGCCACGATGCTCGACGCCGTCTCGGCCTTTACCGCCTGCCTGCGCCAAGTGGCGACCGAGGACAAGGAGGCGCTGGAGGCGTCCAAGCTCGCCTTCAACCTGCACGCCATCATCGGCGGGCAACTGGCCGAGGACCGCGAGCCCTTCATGTTCCTGGTCTATCCGGAGGGCAACTGGATCGAGGTGGACGAGCGCACGCCCTACCTGTCCATCGGCGCCACCGCCTACGGCAAGCCGATCCTGGACCGCGCCCTGACCTACGGCACGGACATGCAGACGGCGCTGAAGATCGCCTACCTGTCCTTCGACAGCACGCGCTTCTCCTCCAACGACGTCGGCTTCCCGATCGACATGGTGTCCTTCCACGCCGCCGGGCGGACTTGGCGCCAGTCGAACTTCGACTACGACGACCTGGTCGAGCAGCGCCTGTGGTGGAACCGCAACATCACCGAGCTGGCGCGGCGCATGCCGGACGGCCCGTGGGTGGACACGCTGGTCCCCGACGAACTGCGCACCGCCGCGGTGGTGGCCGAGAAGGTGTGATCGTCCGAGCCCCGGCCGTCACCCGCCGCCGGCGAACAGCCAGCGGCCGAAGGTGGCGGTCGGGCCGACCAGGCCGTCGCGGCCCACCTCCACCTCGAACAGGGGGCCGGCGGAGTCGATGCGGCCGCCGGTCGGCAGGGTCCGCGGCGCGTCGTCCGGGCGCGGCAGGGGCGGGAAGGGGACGCCGGTGTGGTCCATCTCCCGCAGTGGTCCGTCGAAGCGGACGTCGGCGAAGCGGTCGGACGGGTAGGGGTAGGCGTTGAAGAACCAGTTGCCGCGCCGGCAGCCGTTGACCAGCCAGTAGACGCCGTTCGACGGCAGGTGCATTCCGCTCGGCGCTGGGTTGAAGGCGCCGCTCTCGTACAGCTTCAGCACGAAGATCGCGAACTGCCGCGGCGTCAGCTGGACCCGGTCCACCGGGCCGCGCGCCACCGCGGCCGGGTCGTTCAGGTCGATCCGCGTGATGTCGGCCGCCTCCAGCACCCGCGCCTCCACCACCGCGCCGCCGGTCGAACGGTCGCCCATCACGTCGTAAGTGCGGACGTGCTTGTTGTAGTCGGCGTTGAAGACCAGCCGGTAACGGTCGGTGCCCTCGCCCTTGGTGCAGGAGGCGCGCAGGTCGTCGCCGTTCAGGTAGCTGATCCAGGTGAGCTTGCGGGCCACGAGGTTGTCCGTCGGGCCGACGGAACTGCATCCCGCCAACGTGGCGGCGGCCAGCCCCCCCAAAGCCACACTCCTTGCCGCAATGCTCTTAAGTGTGAGCCCCAACACTGTCACTTGCCGCGTGCGTCCGTTTCCTTGCGTCTGGGCTCGCATGGGGTGCCTCGCGTCCGGTGGGAGGGGCCGGAAAGGGTCAAGGTGGGGATGTGGGCGGTCGGATGCCGTCGGTCAACGCCGCCTGCCGCCCCTGGGTCCCTCCGCTACCCGTTTTCGTCACAGTCTCAACAAAGAAGTCCATGCGTGAAATTAACGAATTGTCGCTAGACACTGATTCTCCTCGAATTTACCATTGCGCCAAACAACAAGTATTAGCCTTTGGCGGGGGCATCATGAGCGTACCGGGCAGCGCCGTTCGAACCCGACTCTTTCCGTTCGCTTGGCGCGCGCGGGGAGATGCCGGTGAACAGCGCCTGGAGTCTTCGAAAGTGGTAGGCCGGACGGTGGGGACGGTTGCGCGAGGTCTGCTCGCCGCGCTGGCCCTGTCGGGGGCCATGCTCGCGTCCCTGCCGGCGCTTGCCGCGAAATACGCGGCGATCGTCGTGGACGCGCGGACCGGCGAGGTCCTGCACGAGGAGAACGCCGACACCATCACCCACCCGGCGTCGCTCACCAAGATGATGACGCTGTACCTGACCTTCGACGCGCTGGACGAAGGGCGGCTGACGCTGGACCAGGCGCTGCCCGTGTCGTCCTGGGCGGAGGCGCAGTCGCCGACCAAGCTCGGCCTGCGCGCCGGCCAATCGCTGCGGGTGGAGCAGGCGATCCTGGGCCTCGTCACCAAGTCGGCCAACGACGCCGCCGTCGTGCTGGCCGAGGCGCTGGGCGGCAGCGAGGCGAAGTTTGCGGAGATGATGACCCGCAAAGCGCGCGAACTGGGCATGCGCAGCACCGTCTTCCGCAACGCCAACGGCCTGCCCAACATGGAGCAGGTAACCACCGCGCGCGATTTCTCGCTGTTGTCGCGGGCGCTGCTGTCCGACCATTCCAAATACTACCCGTATTTCAGCCGCCGCAACTTCGTCTACGGCGGCCGCAGCTTGCACAACCACAACCGCCTGATGCTCCGCTACGAGGGCATGGACGGCATCAAGACCGGTTACACGGTCGCCTCGGGCTTCAACCTCGCCGCGTCCGCCGTGCGCGATGGCCGGCGGCTGGTCGCGGTGGTGATGGGCGGCAAATCGGCGGTCTCGCGCGACGCCCGCATGGCGGTCCTGCTCGACAAGGCCTTCGGCAAGCCCAGCCGCGACGCCGACACCCCGGTCGCCGCCAACGATGATGATGACGATGAGGAGGATGACGCTCCGGCGGCCAAGCCCGTGGCGAAGGCCCCCGAGAAGGCGGCTCCGGTGAAGGCAAAGGCGCCGCCCAAGGCCCCGTCGAAGGTGGAGTTTGCGTCGGCCGCCTCCACCGGCGCCGCGGCCCGCCCACCCGCGGCCAAGGGCGCCGCCAAGGATGACGACGACGCGGACTGGGGCGTCCAGGTCGGCGCCTTCTCCACCCGCGACGCCGGCGCCCGCGCGCTGACCCAGGCGACCAAGCAGGCGCCCTTCCTGCTGCGCAACGCCAAGCGCAACATCACGGAGGTGAAGTCCGGGCAGGCCAAGGTCTTCCGCGCCCGCATGACCGGCCTGGACGAAGCGACCGCCCGCAAAATCTGCGCCGAACTGATCAAGCACGGCCAGCGCTGCGTGACCGTATCGCCCAACGAGAAGCTGTAAGGCTTCGTGGGACAAGCAGAAAGGCGCGGCCGGGGCCGCGCCTTTTTTCGTTTCGTGATCGAACGCCGGTCAGGCGCCGGGATCGGTGGCGTTGGGGAAGAACAGCGACTGGCCGTTGATGGTGTAGTCGGCGATGGCCTTCTGGCCCTCGCCGGAAACCAGCCAGTCGACGAAGGCCTGCCCATCGGCCGCCTTCACGTGCTGGAACTTGGCCGGGTTCACCAGCATGACGCCGTACTGGTTGAACAGGCGCTTGTCGCCCTCCACCACAACCTCCAGGTCGCCGGGGTTCTTGAAGCTGAGCCAAGTGCCGCGGTCGGCCAGCGCGTAGCCGCCGACGGCCGCGGCGGTGTTCAGCGTGGCGCCCATGCCCTGGCCGATGGAACGGTACCAGCCGTCACCTGACGCCGGGTCGAGGCCGGCGTTCTTCCACAGCGCCTGCTCCGCCTTGTGGGTGCCGCTGTCGTCGCCGCGGGACACGAAGGCCGCCTTGGCGGAGGCGATGGCCTTCAGCGCGCCGGCCACGTCCTTGCTGCCCTTGACGTGGGCCGGGTCGGCCTTCGGGCCGACGATCACGAAATCGTTGTACATCACCGGCTTGCGCTCGGTGCTGAAGCCTTCCGCGACGAACTTCTCCTCCGACGGCTTGTGGTGGACGAACAGCACGTCGGCGTCGCCGCGCTTGGCGAGGTCGATCGCTTGGCCGGTGCCCTTGGCGACGACGCGCACCTCGATGCCGGTCTTCTGCGTAAATTTCGGCAGGATGACCTTGAAGAGCCCCGAATCCTCGGTCGAGGTGGTGGAGGCCACCGTGATGAAACGGTCGTCGGTGGCCTTCGACGGCTGCGCCAGACCCAGCACCACAGCCGCGGCGGCGGCGCAACCCAACACGAACGAACGGCGCAACATCGGAAAATCCCTCTCCTCGTTCCCGCCCGCTTTGCTGCGGGCTGTGCCGGCACTATGCGGAATTTCCCGAGGGCCTGCAAATTTTACGGAGTCGGAATTTCGGAGGATGGAATCACGCCCGCCGCGCCTCGCGCACCAGCGCCGCGGCGAGGTTCACGGTCAGCGACAGCGCCATCAGGATGACGCCGAGGCCAAGCGCCAACGGCAGGTCGCCCTTGCTGGTCTCCAGCGCGATGGCCGTGGTCATGACCCGGGTGACGCGGTCGATGTTCCCGCCGACGATCATCACCGCCCCGACCTCCGCCGAGGCGCGGCCGAAGCCGGCAAGCACGGTGGTCAGCAGGCTCCAGCGCGCCTCCGACAGCAGGGTGATCAGCGTGGTCAACGGGCCGGCGCCCATGACGCGCAGCAGGTCCTCGTACTCCTCCAGCAGGTCCTCCGCCACTTGGCGGGTGAGGGCGGCGATGATGGGAACGATCAGCACGGTCTGGGCCACGATCATGGCGGTCGGGGTGAACAGCAGGCCCAGCACGCCGAGCGGGCCGGAGCGCGACAAGATCAAATAGACGATCAGCCCGATGACCACCGGCGGCAGGCCCATCGCCGTGTTCAGCAGCAGCGTCACCGCCCGCCGGCCAGGGAAGCGGAAGGCCGCGACCGCCGCCCCCAGCGGCAGGCCGATCAGCGCCGACAGGGCGACGGCGGTCAGGCTGACCCGCAAGGACAGGCCGACGATCCGCACAAGGTCGGGGTCGAGCGCGGTGATCAGGCGGAAGGCGGTGGCGAAGGCCGCCCCGAACTCATGCATGCTGTGTTTCCGTATGGCGGGAGTTGACCATCCGCCGCTTGCCCCGGCGGCCGATCTTCCCCACTCTTTCGATCATGGACCTCACGGAATTCACCATAAAGCCGGATCCGGCAAATCCCAAGCTGACCGAGCGCGTCTCCGGCCTCGACCAGGACGGGCGCCCGGTCGAGGCGTCCGTCACCGTCGAACGGCCGCTGACCCTGTACCTGAACGGGCAGGAGATCGTCACCATGATGACGATCGGCGACTATCCGGAGTATCTGGCGGTCGGCTACCTGCTGAACCAGAACATGCTGAAGCGGGACGACCGGATCATCGGCATCGACTACGACGAGGAGATCGACACCGTCGTCGTCCGGACGGAGCGCGCCACCAACTACGAGGAAAAGCTCAAGAAGAAGACGCTGACCTCCGGCTGCGCCCAGGGCACCGCCTTCGGCGACGTGATGGAGACCTTCGAGTCGGTGACCCTGAACCCCGACGCGCGGCTGCGGACCTCCTGGATCTACACGCTGTCGAAGAAGATCAACCTGGCGCCGAGCCTGTATTTGGAGGCCGGCGCCATCCATGGCTGCGTGCTGTGCCAGGACGACCGGCCGCTGATCTACATGGAGGACGTCGGCCGCCACAACGCCGTGGACAAGGTCGCCGGCTACATGCACCTGCACGGGGTGCCGCCGCAGGACAAGATCTTCTACACCACCGGGCGCCTGACCTCGGAAATGGTGATCAAGACGGTGCAGATGGGCATCCCGATCCTGCTGTCGCGCTCCGGCTTCACCGCCTGGGGCGTGGAGCTTGGCCGCAAGGCGAACCTGACCATGGTCGGCCGGGCCAAGGGCAAGCGCTTCCTGGCGCTGGCCGGCACCGACCGGCTGGTGTTCGACGCCGACCCGTCCTCCGTCGCCGACGAGGGTGGGCGCCACCAGCGCAAGGGGAGCCGGGATGAGGACTGAAGCGGTTGCCCAAGGGATTGCAGGCGTTCTGCTGGCCGGCGGGTTGTCGCGCCGCATGGGCGGCGGGGACAAGAGCCTGCGCACGCTGGGCGGGCGCAGCATCCTGGAGCGCATCGTCGCCACGGCGCGCCCGCAGGTCGGGCCGCTGGTGCTGAACGCCAACGGCGACCCGGCGCGATTCGCCGCCTTCGGGCTGCCCGTCGCGGCGGACGTGGTCGACGGTTACGCGGGGCCGCTGGCCGGCGTGCTGACCGGGCTGGAGTGGGCGCGGGCGAACGCGCCCGGCTGCGCCTGGGTGGCGAGCTTCGCGACCGACGCGCCCTTCATCCCCGGCGACCTCGTCGCGCGGCTGGTCGCCGCGGTGGAGCGCGAGGGCGCCGACCTCGCCTGCGCGCGGTCGGACGGGCAGGAGCATCCGGTGTTCGGGCTGTGGCCGGTCCGGCTCGCCGACGATCTCCGCCGCGCCATGGTGGAGGAGGACATGCGCAAGGTGGACGCCTGGACCGGCCGCTACAATCTCGCCATCGCCGATTTCGCCACGGACCCGGTCGACCCCTTCTTCAACACCAACCGCCCCGAGGATCTGGAAGAGGCGGAGCGACTGCTGGCGGCCGGATTGGTTGCCTGATCGATATCGCTTGTGGTTCAAGGTCGTTCCGAGTGAGGGAAGGGCTGATGAGCGACGCGCTGAACCGAATCGAGACGATGCCGCTGGGCATCGTGCTGGAACGCCGCCGGAGCGCCAGCCCCTGGGCGGAGTGGGCGTGGCATCCCGTGTCGGTCATTCCCGGCGCCCCGCCCGTGGAGGGCGCGTGGCGCCTGCTCCGCGAGGGGGAGGGCTGGGCGCAGTTCCACGCCGCCACCCTGCCGCTGGAGCTGTTCCGTACGGACACCGAAGGCTACAAGCTGAACCTGTCGCAGGAGCCGCCGCGCCTCTGGGTCGTGCTGCGTGCAGATGAAGGTGGGGAGAGTGGCGCGGTCGTGCCCTTCGTTGTGACGGCCTCGGCCCACGAGTGCGAGGGCTATCAGGTGAGCGGGGCGGAGATCGTCGAGACGGTGCCGATGCCGGACGAGGTCATCGCGCTGCTGCGCGACTTCACCGAGCAGCACCATGTGGACGTCCCCTTCGTGAAGCGCGAGCGCAAGCGGCACTTTCCGAAGGGGGAGTGAGTTTGGAGAAGTGGTTGCGCTGGACCCCCACCCAACCCTCCCCCACCTTTGGCGGGGGAGGGCTTTCAGGGTTGCGCGGCGGAGTTCCCTCCCTCGCCGAAGGTGGGGGAGGGTTGGGTGGGGGCCCAACGCTTAGCGCCTGGGTGCACAGAGATGACCGACGAAACCTTCCTGTCCCGCTGGTCGCGCCTGAAGCGGCAATCGGCGGAGCCCATTGCGGAGCCGGTGGCCGAGGAGCCGCCCGCGCAACTTCCGGAGCCCGTGCCGGAAGACGTCGCCGAGGAGCCCGCGGAAACGGCCGATGCCGACGATCCCCTGAAGGACCTGCCGCCGGTCGAGGAACTGACGCGCGAGTCCGACTACACGCCCTTCCTGCGCGCGGAGGTGCCGGAGGATCTGCACCGGCAGGCGTTGCGCAAGCTGTGGACCTCGGACCCCGTCTTCGCGAACGACGACGGGCTGAAGGATTACGCCGACGACTACGCCAGCCTGTTCACCGGGGCCAACCCGGTGAAGACGCTCTACCGCGTTGGCAAGGGCTTCCTCGACGCGGCGGAGGAGGCGGCAGAGCGGGCGGAAATGGACGCCGCCGCGACCGACGGCACCGAAGAATCGACCGCTGCGCCGCAAGTAAAGGGTGAGCAGCCAACCATTGGCGGAACGGCCGATTACGGCGGCGATGTGTCGAAAACATCATAACGCTTTGGCACATTAGTCTTCTCTCACAGACAAGTGCATGTCCGCCTTTGTTGACAAATGCCCCGGTTCCGCTTTTAAATAGCTCGAACCAAGCCGTTAAGCCGCTGTTTCCACGCGGCTTTTCGCAGGTGCAATAAAATTTGATGGTCGAGGGCGTCTCAGGCGCCGGCCTCTGACGTCTGGAAACCATCGTGGCGAGCCGAAATGGCCGCCGGGTTCGCGACGCGTCGGGGGCTGGCGCCTCCCTGTATGTCGCGTTGGGAGGAAGGAACGCCGTGTCATCGACCGGTGAACAGAATTCGTCGGCCTTGCCGCCGGAGGAGGAGCAGCGGGCCCAGGTCTATGCCCTGCTGGCGCGCCTGTTGGCGCAGCCACCGGGTGCGGACCTGCTGGCCGCGCTGGCGTCCATGCAAGGCGATGCCGGTCCCTTCGGGCAGGCCGTCACCCGGCTGGCCGAGTCCGCGCGCGGCGCGGACGCGCGCGCGGTGGAGGAGGAGTTCCTTGTCCTCTTCATCGGCGTCGGCGGCGGCGTGCTGTCGCCCTACGCCTCTTACTACCTGACGGGTTTCCTGCACGAGAAGCCGCTGGCCGAGCTGCGCGACGACATGGCGCGCCTGGGCATCGCCCGCGCCGACGACGTGAAGGAACCCGAAGACCACATGGCCGCCTTGGCCGAGATGATGGCGGGCCTGATCACCGGCGCCTTCGGTGAGCCCGCGGACCTCGGCGAGCAGCGGCGATTTTTCGATCGCCATGTCGCGTCCTGGGCCGGGCGTTTTTTCGCCGACCTGGAGGCCACGCCATCCGTCAGCTTCTACAAGGCGGTCGGCACGCTGGGCCGCCGCTTCCTGGAGGTCGAGGGCCAGGCGTTTGATATGGCGGCGTAAGCGGATGCAAAACAATGAGATTGGGACGTTGCGGGGAAAGGGTGAAGCGATGAAGGCGGACAAGAAGGACAAGAGCACTCTCGCGCGGCGTGACCTGTTCCGCGCCGCCGGGATGGGCGTCGGTGCGCTGGGCGCCGCCGCCGTTGGCGTCTCGGCCGGTGCCGAACCGGCGCAGGCCGCCGCCGAGGGCACCTCCCAGGGCTACCGCGAGACCGACCATGTGCGGACGGTCTACGAGTTGAGCCGCTTCTAAGCCGCTTTCAGGAAGGATCCGTCCCCATGTTGACGAAGAAGAAGGCGGCAACCGCTGGCGGCCGCTCGCTCGCGAAGATGGTTTCCGGGCTGACCGGTAACACCGTGGATCGGCGTTCGTTCCTTCGCGCCTCCGGAATCGCCGCTGGTGGCGCCGCCATCGCCGCTTCCCTGCCGTTGGGCATGGTGAAGAAGGCCGAGGCGGTGACCGCTACGCCCGCGGCCGGCGTGCCGGTGAAGCTGGTCAAGAACGTCTGCACCCACTGCTCCGTCGGTTGCACGGTGACCGCCGAGGTGCAGAACGGCGTGTGGATCGGCCAGGA
Organism: Azospirillum canadense; assembly: GCF_025961225.1. GTDB lineage: Bacteria > Pseudomonadota > Alphaproteobacteria > Azospirillales > Azospirillaceae > Azospirillum > Azospirillum canadense. The sequence continues at coordinate 694,248 of NZ_JAOQNG010000001.1, forward strand.
GCCGAGCTTCGACAGCCCGATCAACCTGGGCGCCCATTGCGCCAAGGGTGCGGCGGTGCGCGAGCACGCCCACGGCGACCGCCGCCTGCGCTACCCGATGAAGATGGTCGACGGCAAGTGGACCCGCATCACCTGGGACCAAGCGATCCAGGAGGTCGGCGACAGGCTGCTGTCGATCCGCGAAAAGTCCGGCCCGGATTCGGTGTTCTGGCTGGGCTCGGCCAAGCATTCGAACGAGCAGGCCTACCTGATCCGCAAGTTCGCCGCCTTCTGGGGCACGAACAACGTCGACCATCAGGCGCGCATCTGCCACTCCACCACGGTCGCCGGTGTCGCGAACGTCTGGGGCTACGGCGCCATGACGAACAGCTACAACGACATCCAGAAGTCGCGCGCGCTGTTCTTCATCGGCTCCAACGCCGCGGAGGCGCACCCCGTCTCCATGCTCCACGTCCTGAAGGCGAAGGAGCAGAACAACGCCCCGCTGATCGTCGCCGACCCGCGCTTCACCCGCACCGCCGCCAAGGCCGACGAGTACATCCGCTTCCGGCCCGGCACCGACGTGGCGCTGATCTGGGGCATCCTCTGGCACGTCTTCGAGAACGGCTGGGAGGACAAGGAGTTCATCGCCAAGCGCGTCTACGGCATGGACGACATCCGCGCCGAGGTCGCCAAGTGGACGCCGGAGGAGGTCGAAAAGGTCACCGGCGTTCCGGGCGCGCAGCTGAAGCGCGTGGCCCGCACGCTGGCCTCCAACCGTCCGGGCACGCTGGTCTGGTGCATGGGCGGCACGCAGCACCACATCGGCAACAACAACACCCGCGCCTACTGCATCCTGCAGCTGGCGCTGGGCAACGTCGGCGTGTCGGGCGGCGGCACCAACATCTTCCGCGGCCACGACAACGTGCAGGGCGCCACGGACTTCGGCGTCACCTCGGACTCGCTGCCCGGCTACTACGGCCTGGCGGAGGGTGCGTGGCGCCACTGGGCGCGCGTCTGGGACGTGCCCTATGACGAGCTTCTGCCGCGCTTCAAGGACAAGAAGCTGATGGAGGCCACCGGCATCCCGGTGTCCCGCTGGTTCGACGGCGTCCTGGAAGCCAAGGAGAACATCGACCAGCCCGACACCATCAAGGGCATGGTCTTCTGGGGCCACGCGCCGAACAGCCAGGTCCGTCTGCCGGACATGAAGAAGGCTATGGAGAAGCTGGAACTGCTGGTCGTCATCGACCCGTTCCCGACCATGACCGCCGTCCTGCCGGACCGGAGGGACAACTTCTACCTGCTGCCCGCCGCCACCCAGTTCGAGACCGTCGGCTCGCGCACCGCGTCAAACCGTTCGGTCCAGTGGTGCGAGAAGATCATGGAGCCGCTCTTCGAGGCGAAGACGGACCATGAGATCATGTACCTGTTCGCGAAGAAGTTCGGTTTCGCCGAGCCGATGTTCAAGAACATCAAGGTGAAGGGCAACGAGCCGGACATCGAGGACATCACGCGGGAATGGAACCGCGGCATGTGGGCGGTCGGCTACACCGGCCAGTCGCCGGAGCGGCTGAAGCTGCACATGCAGCACCAGGGCACCTTCGACAAGACCACGCTGCGCGCCGTGGGCGGCCCGTGCGACGGCGACTTCTACGGCCTGCCGTGGCCCTGCTGGGGCACGCCGGAGATGAAGCACCCGGGCACCGCCAACCTGTACGACAACTCCCTGCCGGTCGCCGAGGGCGGCGGCGCCTTCCGCGCCCGCTTCGGCGTGGAGTACAAGGGCGCCAACCTGCTGGCCGAGGGCGCCTACCCCGTGGGCTCCGAGATCAAGGACGGCTATCCGGAGGTCACCTACGCCATGCTGGAGAAGCTGGGCTACGCCGGCGACTTCACCGAGGCGGAGATGGCCGTGATCCGCAAGATCGGCGGCGAGAAGATCGGCGCCGTCTCCTGGACCACCGACCTGTCCGGCGGCATCCAGCGCGTGGCGATCAAGCACGGGCTGAACCCCTGCGGCAACGCCAAGGCGCGCTGCGTCGCCTGGAACTTCCCGGATCCGGTGCCGGTGCACCGCGAGCCGCTCTACACGCCGCGGCGCGACCTGGTCGCCAGCTACCCGACCTACAAGGACACCAAGTCCTGGCGCATGCCGACGCTGTACAAGTCGATCCAGGACCGCGACGTGTCGAAGGAGTATCCGATCATCCTCACCTCCGGCCGTCTGGTCGAGTATGAGGGCGGCGGCGACGAGACCCGGTCGAACCCGTGGCTGGCCGAGCTGCAGCAGGACATGTTCGTGGAGATCAACCCAGCCGACGCCAACAACGCCGGCGTCAAGGACGGCCAGATGGTCTGGGTCGAGGGGCCGGAAAAGGGCAAGGTCAAGGTGAAGGCCATGGTGACGGAGCGCGTCGGGCGTGGTGTCGCCTTCATGCCCTTCCACTTCGGCGGCCAATTCCAGGGCGAGGACCTGCGGTCCAAGTACCCGCAGGGCGCAGACCCGATCGTGCTGGGCGAGGCCGCGAACACCGTGACGACCTACGGCTACGACTCGGTCACGCAGATGCAGGAAACCAAGACCACCCTCTGCCGGATCACGGCGGCCTAAAGACGCTAGGAGTTCATCACCATGGCCCGCATGAAATTCCTGTGCGACGCGGACCGCTGTATCGAGTGCAACGCCTGCGTCACCGCCTGCAAGAACGAGCACGAGGTGCCCTGGGGCATCAACCGCCGGCGCGTCGTCACGCTGAACGACGGCAAGCCGGGCGAGCGGTCGATCTCCGTCGCCTGCATGCATTGCTCCGACGCGCCCTGCAAGGCCGTCTGCCCGGTCGACTGCTTCTACCAGACCGCCGAAGGCGTGGTCCTGCACAACAAGGACCTGTGCATCGGCTGCGGCTACTGCTTCTACGCCTGCCCGTTCGGCGCGCCGCAGTACCCGCAGGCCAGCAACTTCGGCAGCCGCGGCAAGATGGACAAGTGCACCTTCTGCTCCGGCGGTCCCGAGCCCGACAACTCGGAAGCCGAGTACAAGAAGTACGGCCGCAACCGCTTGGCCGAGGGCAAGCTGCCGCTCTGCGCCGAGATGTGCTCGACCAAGGCGCTGCTGGCCGGCGACGCCGACAAGGTGTCGGACATCTACCGCGAGCGCGTCGTCGCCCGTGGCTATGGCTCCGGCGCCTGGGGCTGGGGCACCGCCTACCAGACCAAGGCGGGGTCCTGATTATGGCCCGCCGTATGGCCATTCTGCTGACCGTTGCGCTCGGCGCGGCTCTGCTCGCCGGGTGCAACGACGAGGAGCAGGGGCGCGCCGTCCATCTGGACAAGGGCGTCTACAAGGGGGCCGCCGACACGCGGCTGGCGCCGGAACAGGTCGACGCGCTTCTGCAGCGCTCGGCCGGCCAGCGCTTCTGACGGGGGAGGGCTGACGCGATGAAGTCAGGCAATCCGAAGGGCTGGTTCCAGTCCCCGCTGCGCGTCGTCCTGCTGGGCGTCGCCATGCTGGCGCTGACGCTGGTGTTCGCCAACGTGTCCCCGGCCTCCGCGGCGGGGGAGGCGGGCTACCCGACGCTGGCCGACCCGGCGGGCGGCATGGCCGGCGGAAACAAGGCCGAGATGTGGCGCGGCGTGCGGTCGGGCGAGCAGGGGCTGGTCTCCATCCCGAACAAGAGCGCCGGCGTGCTGATCCAGTCGGAAGGGGAGGCGTGGCGCTCCTTCCGCAACGGCCCGTTGATGACCTACGGCGGCTGGGTGCTGGGCGGCATGCTGGCCCTGCTGGCGCTGTTCTTCCTGGTCCGCGGGCGCATCCGCATCGACGGCCGGAAGACCGGCCGCACCATCCGCCGCTTCAACGCCTTCGAGCGCGGCGTGCACTGGCTGACCGCCGGCAGCTTCGTCATCCTGGCCTTCACCGGGCTGAACGTCCTGTACGGCCGGCACACCATCCTGCCGCTGCTGGGGCCGGACGTCTTCGCCGCCATGACCGCCTATGGCAAGCTGGCCCACAACTACCTGGGCTTCGCCTTCATCCTGGGCGTGACGCTGGTCTTCCTGATGTGGGTGAAGCACAACATCCCGAACCGCGGCGACATCGAGTGGGCGCTGAAGGCCGGGGGCCTGTTCAGCAAGGGCGTTCACCCGCCGGCGAAGAAATTCAACGCCGGCCAGAAGGTGATCTTCTGGGCGACGGTGCTGGGCGGCGCCGCGCTGGGCTTCACCGGTATCCAGCTGCTGTTCCCCTTCAGCTTCGCGTCGATGGCGGACATGCAGCTGTTCCAGCTGGCCCACGCTGGGATCGCGGTGGTGCTGATTGCGGTGATCATCGCGCACATCTACATCGGCTCGGTCGGCATGGAAGGCGCCTTCGACGCCATGGGCAGCGGCGAGGTGGAGCTTCAGTGGGCGCGGGAGCACCACTCCCTGTGGGTGGAAGAGGTGACGGGCGAGCGCCCGCGCCATCACGGTCGCCACCACGCCCCCGCCGAGTGAGGACCACACCGATGCGTTCGCTGATCGCCGGACTGCTGATGGCCGGGGCGCTCGCCGCTCCGGCCCTGGCCCAGACCACCCCTGTCGCCGCCAAGTCCCCCGACGAGATCAAGCAGATCGTCGAGAAGACCTACAACGTGCAGGTGCTGCGCGTGACCGAGTTGGCGCCGGAAGACGGCGCCCCCGCCTACCGGGTCGCCGCGATGATGCCGGGGACGGCCGGAAACGCGGCCTATATGGTCAACACCCTGACCGTGGACGCCGCAACCGGCATCCCGCTGCCGCCCTTCCGCCATCTGGCGTCGGGCTACGTGCTGCCGCAGGGCGGCACCTTCGAGCCCAACCGGACCAGCCTGAACCCCGCCGTCGCCCGCGGACACACCTGGCGGTAAGGCACGCTGGGCGTTAGGGCACACTGGGCGCTGAGCTTTGTTACCCTCCGGCCGGCGGCGATTAGGCCGCCGGTTTGGTCGGGGGAGCTTAGGCGATGGGAACGGGAAGCCGGGCGTTGATGTCGCTGATGCGCTTCTCATGCAGCGTCGGAGCGTCGGCAGCTGCAGTTTTTGTCGTCTCCGTATTCTTCGGCGTGCCGCTCCAGGCGGCCGATCTGGTCGGGCATGGCGCGATGGTCAATTGCGTCGCGGTGTCTCCGGACGGCACGCGCGCCCTGACCGGCAGCTGGGACTATTCCGCCATCCTCTGGGACCTCGCCTCCGGCAAGCCGCTCGCCACGCTCCAGGAGCACACGGCCGGCGTGACCGCGGTTGCCTTCCTGCCCGACGGCAAGCGCGGCCTGACCGGCAGCCGCGATGCCGCGATCAAGCTGTGGGACCTGGAGAGCGGCCGCGTCCTGCGCAGCTTCGAGGGGCACAGTGCCAATGTGGCCGGGCTGGCCGTGGCGCCGGGCGGGCGGATGTTCGCATCGGCCGGCTGGGAACCGGCCATCCGCGTCTGGGACGTGGAGACCGGGGCGGAGCTGCACAAGCTGGAGGGCCACAGCGGCAACGTCAACGCGGTCGCCTTCACGCCGGACGGGCGGAGGCTGCTGTCCGCCGGCTATGATTTCACGCTGCGGGTCTGGGACACGGCGACCTGGGGGGAGCCGTCGGTGCTGGAAGGGCACGAGGGCAGCGTGAACGCGGTGGCGGTCGCGCCCGACGGTCGTCTCGCCGCCACGGCGTCCAGCGACGAGACGGTGCGGCTGTGGGACCTCGACGCCGGCAAGCTGCTGCGCACGCTCTACGGGCACAGCGGGTTCGTGACCTCCGTCGCTTTCGCGCCGGACGGGCGGACGTTGCTGTCCGGCGGGGGAGGGGACCACCGCGTCCGCCTGTGGGACGTCGCGAGCGGCCGTCCGCTCGCCGTCTTCCGTGGGCATGAGAAGCCGGTCTGGGCGGTGGCCTTCACGCCGGACGGGCGCAGTGCCCTGTCGGCGGGTTACGACGGGGTGGTGCGCCGCTGGGATGTGACGGCGGAGACAACGCGTGGGCTTGGCAATCCTTGACAGCGCCGGCCTGCCCGTGGCCCGGTTTCACGGAGCATCCACCCGGAGACCACGCCGCGATGACCAGCCTTCCCCATTTCCCGCAGCGCCAATCGATCATCGCGACCTGCCTCGCCATGAACCAGACGGGGATCAACCAAGGGGCGTCCGGCAACCTGTCGGTGCGGGTGGAGGGCGGCTTCCTGATCACGCCCAGCAGCCTGCCCTATGATGAGATGGAACCGGCCGACGTGGTGGAGATGGGCTTCGACGGCACCTACCTCGGCGCCCGGCGGCCCTCGTCGGAATGGCGCTTCCACCGGGACATCCTGAAGGCGCGTCCGGGCGTCGACGTCGTGCTGCACGCCCATTCCACCTTCGCCACGGCGCTGGCCGTGCACGGGCGCGGCATTCCGAGCTTCCACTACATGGTGGCGCTGGTCGGCGGCGATTCGATCCGCTGCGCCCCCTACGCCACCTTCGGCACGCAGGAGCTGTCGGACAACGCGGTCGCGGCGCTGGAGGGGCGGCTGGCCTGCCTGCTCGCCAACCACGGCATGATCGTGCTGGGCAAGACGGTGAAGGCGGCGCTGGCGCTGGCCGTGGAGGTGGAGACTCTGGCCCGCCAGTACCTCTACGCCCACCAGCTGGGCGAGCCGGTCATCCTGCCGCCGGACGAGATCGCGCGCGTCGCCGAGAAAATGCGCCTCATGAAGTACGGGCAGTCGCCGGAGCCGGACGCCGCTCCGGAGGACACGGCGAGGCCGCGGCACGCCTGACGGGGTTACGGCGCGATCCGTGCCATCGGCCGCAGGGTGCCGATGATCAGCAGCGGACGCTTGGTGGCGTTGTCCGTACCAACCTGGAGCGGGCGTTCTTCGTCGCTGGGCTGGTAATAGGCGGGCAGCGCCAGGGTGATGCGCGTGCCCTGGCCGGGCTCGCTCGCCACCTCGATGTCGCCGCCGAGCATCGCGGCGTAGTGCCCGACCAGCGTGAGGCCGAGCCCGGAGCCCCGGCGCTTGCCCGCACCTCCGGCTGAGCCGCCCTGGACGAAGGGCTGGAACAGGCGGCCGGTCTGGGCGGTCGGGAAGCCAGCGCCGGTGTCGGCGACGCTGTAGCGCAGCCACTGGGCGCCGTCGCGCTCGAACCGTTCGGCCGACAGGGTGACGGTGCCGCCCTGGGTGAACTTGCAGGCGTTGTCGAGCAGGTTGAGCAGGGCTTGGCGGACCTTGGTGAAGTCCGAATACATCTGGCCCAGCGCCGGGGCCGCCCGCAGGACCACATCGTTGCCGTGCAGGTCGGCGGCCGGCATCAGCCGCTCGCGCACCTCCACCAGCAGGCGGTTCACGTCGAAGTCCTGCAGGACCACGTCCATGGTGCCCGCCTCGATCTTCGCGTAGTCGAGGATGGCGTCCACCAGCGTCACCAGCTGCTCGCCGGTCCACTGGATCTGCTCGACGTCGTTGGCCAGCTCGCCGGCGCCCAGCCGGTGCAGCTCGCCCATCAGAGACTGGCTGGCGGTGACGATGTCGCTGAGCGGCCCGTGCAACTCGTGGCCGACGTTGACCAGCGCGTTGGTCTTGGCTTGGCTGGCGGCCTCGGCACGCTCCTTCCCGCGCAGGGCTTGGCCGTGCATTTCCGCGGCCTCGCTCTTCAGGCGCTCCATCTCCACCGTGTTGGCGCGCAAGGTCTCCACCGCGCGGGCCATGGCGGCGATCTCGTCCCGGCCAGTCGTAGGGCCCATTGCGGCGGGGAGCGCGACGTCGGTCCGGCCGGCGGCCAGCGCGGTCACGGCGTCGGTGAGGGCGCCGACCGGCCGGCCGACGCTGCGCGCGATGAACCAGACCACAAGCGCCCCGGCGGCGAGCACGAACAGGCCGACCCAGGCGGCGATCTTCACGGTGCGCCACGCCTCGGTGGTGAGCCCGCCGCGCAGGCCCGCCGCGCCGGCGTCGTTGCGCTGGCGCACCTCCGCGGCCTGGGCGGCGAGGGCGGCGGCGTTGGGCGCCAGCGTGTCGGCCCGCAGCGTGTCCTCCTCGCCCAGGGCCTTTTCGATGCGGTCGAGGGCACCACCGACGCCGGCCAGGGTCGCCTCCACCTCGTCGATGGTCTGGCGGGTGCCGGGGACCCACAGGTAACGATTCATCTCCGCCAGCCGGTTGCGCGCGGCGCTCAACTCGACGCGCATGCGCAACGCGTCGCGGTCGTCGCGCCGGTCGACAAAGCGGGAGAGGTGGTCCTGCATCAGCAGGACGGAGACGGTCGCGTCGCTGGCGAGCGCCGCCGAGTCGACTCCGCCGGCGTCCTTCAGCCGGGCGAGGCCCTGGCGGATCAGCGCGACCTGCGGTTCCAGCACGTCGTCGAGGACGCGGGCGCGGTCGGCGCGCAACGCGACCAGCCGCTCGAAGCCGGCCCAGTAGGCGTCCAGCGCCCGCCGCGCCTCGTCGACCGCCTTGCGGTCGGCCGGGCTGCCGACCAGGCCGGCCAGGGTGGTGATCTTGTCCTGCACCCCGTCGCGGCGCAGGCGGGCGTCCTGCAGGCTCTGCCCGTCGCCATCGGCCAGATGATCGCGCACGGCGACCTCCAGGTCGCGCAGCCCGATGTCGAGGTCGGCCGCGGCCTGGGACGCGTCGGCGTAGACGGAGAAGCCGCTGACCGAGCGCGACACGCCGTAGAGCGACGCCACGCCGACCAGCGCCAGCACCACGACCAGGGCGAAGGCCACCCCGAAGCCGAGCCCGACCCGCGTGCCGACCGGCAGGTCGCGCAAACGGGCGAGGGGGGTGGGGCGCGCAGCCGGGGCATCGCCGGAGTCGGCATTGCCAGAGGCGAGGCGCGGGGAATCGATCTGGGCTGCGGTGTCGGCCTGGGTCACGCCATCACCCGCAAGCGCTGCCGGACTGGAGGTTGAATCTGCTGGGGCACGGATCCGGCCGTAGGGATGCGGACCGTTCAGGGCCCGGCGTTGACACGACCCGGCCGCGACCCCTTACGGGTCGCGGCGCGGACGGCGCGGATTGTAGCTTGGCGCGGCGGGGCCGCAAACAGACAAGTGCAAACGGTCCGCAGCGATTCAATCTTCGTTAATGCCGCCGTTAATGCTGTCGTCGGCTCCGTGGAACGCGTAGGCGTGCATGCCGATGCTGCCGTGCTCGAAGCCCGCGTGCAGCCGCTCCGTGCGCACCGCCGGGCCGGCGGCGCCGAGTGCAACGGGAAGCGGCAGGAAATGCTCGTCGGTGGGGTGGGCGACGCGCGCCTCCGGGCAGCGGGCCTTCCAGTCGGCAACCGAGTCGGCATCGCCGGCCATCAGCGCCCCGTCCAGCCAGCCGGCGAAGCGGGTCGCCCAGGCGGCGGCGCCCTCCTGGCCGAAGCGGAAGTCGCCGAGGTTGTGGACCGCGCCGCCGCTGCCCAGCACCAGCACGCCGTCGCGCCGCAGCGGAGCCAGCGCGCGGCCGAGCGCCAGATGGTCGGGAGCGCTCCGCCCCGGCTGCACGGAGAGTTGGGCGACCGGGATGTCAGCCTCCGGGTACATCAGCATCAGCGGCACCCAGGCGCCGTGGTCGAGCCCCTGGTCCGGGTCGACCACCGCCCCGGTCAGGTCGCGCACCCGGTCGGCCAGCGCGGTCGCGCCGGGGGCCGGATAGCGCATGGCGTAGAGCGAGCGCGGGAAGCCATAGAAGTCGTGCACCGTCTCCGGCCGCGCCGCACCGCTGATCGCTGGGATCCGCGTGGTCCAGTGGGCGGACACCGCGATCACCGCGCTGGGCTTGCCAAGCGTCTTGCCCAGCCCGGCCAGGAAGTCGCGGCCCGGCGAGTCCTCGATGATCAGGGTCGGGGCGCCGTGGGAGACGAAGACGCTTGGAAAGGGCAGGGCGGTCATGGCGGGGCTCCGCGGAAGGCAGGCCGCCATTTCAGCAAAGAAAAACCCCGGCGCCAAGGCCGGGGTTTTTCGAAACTCCGTTGCTCAGGAAGCAACGATGCCTGGGCAGGGCTGCTCAGTGCAGGTGCTTCGGCAGCTCGGCGATCGACTGCTCGATCAACTTGTCCGCCTGGGCCGGCTGGATGCCGGTTTCCAGGATGCGGCGGCTGGCCGACATGGCGACGTCGACGGTCAGGTTGCGGACCTCGGCCAGGGCGGCGGCTTCCGCCTGGGCGATGCGGTCCATGGCCTGCGCCTCGCGGCGCTTCAGCGAGGATTCGAGGTCGGCGCCGGCCTGGTTGCGGAGGCGGTCGGCCTCCTCCCGGGCGTGGGCGATGATGGCCTCGGACTCCTGAAGGGCGTCGCGCTGGCGGCGCTGGTAGGTGGCGAGCAGGGCCTGCGCGTCCTCACGCAGGCGCTGGGCTTCGTCCAACTCCGCCCGGATCTTCTCGGCGCGGGCGTCGAGCAGGCCGGTGATCGCGCCGGCCGCCTTCTTCCACACCAGCACGACGAAGACGACGAAGGCGACGAAAACCCAGAATTCAGGGGCTTTCCACATTACCGGCGCTCCTCGATCACGGCGGCAACGGCCGCCTCGGCCTGGGCCGTGTCGATGTCCACACCGGCGACGCGGCCGGCGACGTCACGGGCGACGTCGGCGGCGACCGAACGGACGTTGGCCAGCGCCTGCTCCTTGGCCGCGGCGATGTTCGCCTCGGCGGTGCGCAGACGGTCGGCGATGTCGGCGTTCAGCTTGGCCTGACGGGCCTGGTTGTTGGCGTCGATCTCGGCCGCGACCTGGGCGATCAGGGCCTGGGCCTCGGAGCGGGCCCCGGCGAGGGACTTGTCGACCTGGGCCATGACGGCCTCGGCCTCCTCCTTGAGCGAGGCGGCCTTGCTGAGGTCGCGCGAGATGCGCTCCTGGCGCTCCTCCAGAACTTCCGCCACGCGCGGCAGCGCCTTCTTGGACAGAAGGTAGTAGAGGGTGATGAAGGTCAGCGCCAGCCAGAAGATCTGGGTGGGGAAGGTGGCGGGATTGAGCTGCGGCAGGCCGCCGGCATGCTCGCCGCCATGGGCAGCGGCGTCCGGAGCGTGCTCCGCCGTCGCCGCCAGGACGTTGCCGGCAAGCACGGTCAGAGTGGCGAGCGAGGCGCCCGCAGCACCCGACCAGCGGACCAGCCGTCGCTTGGCCAACAGGTTCGGCATGGATCGGTCCCCCTAGGCAAGAGTGCGGCGCCGAAACTTCGAGAGCCCGGCGCCGCGTCACAGAGCGAAAGTGTGAAGTCCGCTCAGGCCTTAGGCGAACAGGATCAGGAAGGCGATCAGCAGGGCGAACAGCGCGACGGCTTCCGTCAGCGCGAAGCCCAGAATGCCGATCGGGAAGACCTTCGGCTGGACGGCCGGGTTGCGGGCGATCGAACCGATCAGGGTCGAGAAGATGTTGCCGATACCCATGCCGACGCCGGCGAGGGCGATAACGGCCAGACCGGCACCGACGAACTTGGCGGCTTCAGCTTCCATGGTACTCATTCCTCTAGGTAAGGGTGAACTGCGGGAAAAGGGTGAAGGGAACGTCCGTGTCAGAGCCGGTGCTTAGTGCAGTTCCAGCGCGTCGCGGATGTACAGGCAGGTCAGGATCGAGAAGACGTAGGCTTGCAGGAACGCGACCAGGAACTCGAAGCCGGTCAGCGCGACGTTGATCGCGATCGGAACCAGCCCGACGAAGAGGCCGAGGGCGCCGAGGCCGCTGATCATCAGGATCGTGAAGCCCGCGAACACCTTCAGCATCGTGTGACCGGCCATCATGTTGGCAAACAGTCGGATCGACAGGCTGACCGGGCGCATCAGGTAGGAGATCACCTCGATCGGGATCAGGATCGGGGCGAGCGCGATCGGCGCACCGTGCGGCATGAAGAAGCTGAAGAAGTGCAGGCCGTGCTTCATCAGCGCCAGCACGGTCACGAACACGAACACCGTCGCCGCCAGCGTGAAGGTCACGATGATGTGGCTGGTGAAGGTGAAGGTGAACGGGATCATGCCGACCAGGTTGCCGAACAGCACGAACATGAAGATCGCGAAAACGAACGGGAAGTAGGGGCGGGCGTCGTGGCCCGCGTTGTCCCGAACCATGTTCGCGACGAACTCGTAGAACATCTCGGCGGCCGACTGGAGGCGGCCCGGGACCAGGGCGCGGCCAGACATGCCGAAGACGAGCAGCGCGTAGATCAGCGCGACCGCCACGACCATGAACAGCGCCGAGTTCGTGAAGGACACGTCATACCCGGCGATCACGATCTGGAGGATCGGGTTGATCTGGAACTGGTGCAGCGGATCCAAGGTCGTCCTCGCTCAGTGTGCGTCGCCGTTGGGGCGCTCGTTGTCATCCTCACGGGTCCGGCCGTAGCCGGGGGCGAACCCGAGCCCGGTGATGGCCCGGTAGACATTCAGAATTCCGGCCGCAGCCCCCAGGAAGAACATGACGATCAGTCCCCAGGGCGCCGTTCCGAGCCAGCGGTCGAGCAGAAGCCCACCGCCGACGCCGACGATCATGGCAGCAACCAGCTCGGTCCCGATGCGAAAGGCGATGCCGAGCGGAGACTGCGGGATCCGGTGGTATTTGCCGGGTCCGCCGCTGGTTTCCTGCCCTTCACGCGCCTTCTTCAACCGGGCTTCAAGCTCTTCCAGAGAAGGTGGGGGCTTCTCGTCGCTCATGTCGCTTCGTGGTCCCCCGTTGGCTCGCCGCCACGCGAAAGCGGCGAGACCATACGGACAGGGCTCAACCCTGTCAAGTCGCAAAACCCACAAGACAAGTGCTTGAAAAGAAAACAAAACCGCGCTTTTGCCCTGGTATTACCGCGAACCGGTGCGCGGTTTCGCTCGCGCTCGGGGTCAACCGGCGATCCGCGTGCCCAGATCCTGGGCCAGCCGGTCGGCCGTCGTGCCCGCCGGATAGACCCCCAGGAAGCGTCCGTCGGGCGCCATCAGGTAAATAAAGCTGGAATGGTCCATCAAGTATTCGTCGGGCTTGGCGTCCTTCTGCGGCGCCTTCGCATAATAAACGCGATACTCCTTCGCCACCGCCTTCACCTGCTCCGGCGTACCGGTCAGCCCGACGAGGCGGGGGTGGAAGAGTGGGACGTACTCCTTCAGATGCGCCACCGTGTCGCGCTCCGGGTCCACGGAGATGAACAGGGGCTGCACCTTCTCCCCCTGGGCGCCCAGCAGGTCGACCGCGCGGGCCATGGCGCCCAGCTCCGTCGGGCAGACGTCCGGGCAGTAGGTATAGCCGAAATAGACCAGCAGGTATTTGCCCCGGTAGTCGGCGTCGGTGACCGCCTTGCCGTCCTGGTCGGTCAGCGTGAAGGGCCCGCCGATCGGCACGCTGCTCTGCACGGTGGTCCCGGCGTTGTCGACCTGCCACCAGGCAATACCGGCGGCGATCAGGAGCCCCACGGCGGAGGCAGCGGCGATGCGGAGGATGCGGGCTTTCATGATCGCCTGGAATGGGGCCGCGCATGGCCGAGGTCAAGGGGGAAGTGCGCTGGTGGTCACCAGAGTTGCCGGGCCGCCCAGCGCAGGGCGACGGCCACCGGGGCGGCCGCCAGCGCGATGACGAGGACCGCGGTCAGGGACAACTCACCGGTCGCCAGATAGATCGCCAGGGCCGCGATGGCCCCTGGCAGGACGCCAAGGAGCAGCCAGGACAGGCGCGGCTTCCGAACGACGAGTTCGCAGAGGCCCCGGCCCACCAGCCAGCCGACGAGCCGGACGATCAACTCGCCCACGAGGTCCGCCAGGAAGCCGCTGACGAGCACGGACGCATCACGCCGCCCGGCGCTGCGGATCGGCGGAATGCCCGGCCGGTTGCCCGGCGAGATGGTTGCCGATGCGCTTGTCGAAGCGCTGGATGTGCTCGAACAGCCAGTCGCGGCAGAGCGTCAGCAGGTCGTCGCCGACCGACGACTCGCCGGCCTCGAAGCGCCGCTTCAACTCGCCCACGCGCTTGCGCAGGGCGTCGTGCTGGGCCTTGTGGTGGGTGAACTCCGGGTAGCCGGAGCGCTGCATGACCGCCTCCTCCTGCTCGAAATGCAGGACGGTGTAGGCGATGAGCTGGTCGATGGCGACGCCGACGGCGTGCGGCACCTCGCCGTTGCGGATGCGCGCCGCCGCCCGGTTGATCAGGGCGACCAGGATCATGTGGTCGTTGTCGATGTCCTCCTGCCCGACCGACAGCTGGTCCGACCAGGGCATGAAGACGTCCTCCCCGGCCGGGGCGAACAGCGTGTCCAACTCCACCGTGTTGATGGCGGCGACGTTGACCAGGAACGCGTCGACCAGCCCGCGCAGCGACTCCGCCTGCCGGGCGAGGCATTCCGCCGAGTCCAGCAGTCCGTTGGCGGCCTTTTCCGTTTCCAGCGCCGAGGCGGATACTTCGGTGATGCTGCTGGAGACTTGCTGGGTGCCGAGCGCCGCTTCGCCGGCGCTGCGGGCGATCTCGCCGGTCGCGGCCCCCTGCTGCTGCACCGCCGCGGCGATGGAGGTGCCGATCTCGTCGCTGCGCGCGATGATGCTGGCGATTTCCCGTATCGTGAAAATCGCCTGCTGCGAGGCCTGCTGCACCTCGGCGATTTGTTCGGTGATCTCCTCCGTCGCGCGGGCGGTCTGGCCGGCCAGCGACTTCACCTCGCCGGCGACCACGGCGAAGCCCTTGCCCATCTCGCCGGCGCGCGCCGCCTCGATGGTGGCGTTCAGCGCCAGCAGGTTGGTCTGGCTGGCGATGCTGGTGATCAGGTCGGCGACCTCGTTGATCTTCTGCGCCGCCTGGCCGAGCCCGTCGATTCGCGCGCTCGCCGCCTGCGACGCGGCCACCGCCTCGTTGGAGATGCGGGAGGAGGCGTTGACCTGGGTGCCGATCTCCGCGATGGCGCTGCTCAGCTGTTCCGCCGCCGAGGCGACGGTCTGCACGTTTACCGAGGCCTGCTGCGACGCGCCGGCGACGGACGCCGCCTCGCGCATGTTGCGGTCGGCGGTGCTGGACAGCGACCGGGCGGTGCCCTCCAGCGACCGCACGGCCTGCCCGACGGTGTCGACCATGGCGGTCACGGTGGCGTCGAACCGTTCCGTCAGCCGCTCCAGCGCGCGGGCGCGCTGCTCGGTCACCCGGTGCTCCACCTGCTGGCGCGCCCAATGGCGGCGCAGCTCGATCTGGTTCTGCCGGAACACCTCGACGGTGCGCGCCATGACGCCGATCTCGTCGCCGCGTCCCGTGCCGGGCACCGCGGCGGCGGTGTCCCCGTCGGCGAGGCCGCGCATCACGCCGGTCATGACGCGTAGCGGGCACACGATGGCGCGGCTGACCAGCAGCCCGACCGTGCCGGCGCCGAGCGCGATCAGCAGCCCCAGCCCGCCCAGCGCCAGCCCGGCTTCGCGGAAGGCGGCGCCGACGTCGTCCACGTAGATGCCGGACCCGATCAGCCAGCCCCAGGGCTCGAACCCGCGCACGTAGGAGATCTTCGGCACTGGTTCGGCCGATCCGGGCTTTGGCCACAGGTAATCGACGAAGCCGGCCCCGGCGGTCTTGGCGGTGCGGGCGAACTCCATGAACAGAAGCTTGCCGTTGGGATCGGAGGCCCGCGCCAGGTCCTGCCCCTCCATCTCCGGCTTGATCGGGTGCATGATCATGCGCGGGGTCAGGTCGGTGATGAAGAAATACTCCTCCCCGGCGTAGCGCAGCCGGCGCAGTGCCTCCTTCGCTGCGGCCTGGGCGGCCTCGCGGGTGAGCGAGCCTGAGCGCTCCAGCGCCTCGAAATGGGCCAGCACCCCGTGGGCGACCTCCACGACGCTGCGCGTCTTGTCCTGTCGGTCCTTCATCATTTCGGCGCGCAGGCTGAACAGGCTGGCGGCCGCGATCAAGGCGAGGCCGACGGCCGCCGCCCCCAGAATGACGGAAATCTTCGCCCTGATGCTGATTCGCTCGAACACCCTGCGCTCCTCCGGTCGCGAATTCTTCCGATGCGTATGTCTGCCGGCGCGTGCGCACCGGTCCGGAACAGAGATCGTCCGTTCCGCCGATCGGTTAATTTTTTGTCACAGACTCGCGCGTAGGGACGTCGTCGTCAAGGCGCATCAACCAACGGTGCAAATTGCCGCAGGTGGGGCCGCCTGATGCGAAACTGCGGTGCAGGGGTCGCAGAAGAGGCGGAACGGGAGGCCGAAGCCTCCCGCCGCCGGTATGAACCGTGTGGCTACAGCACGGTCAGCATGCTGGCGACCAGCGGGTGCCGCACGATGTCCGTGTCGCCCAGGCGGACCACCGCGATGCCCTCCACCGCCTCCAGCCGACGCGCGATGTCGGACAGCCCCGACAGGTTGTCGAGCAGGTCGGACTGGTCCGGGTCGCCGGTCAGCACCATCGTGGAATGCCACCCGAGCCGGGTCAGCAGCATCTTGATCTGAGCGTAGGTGCAGTTCTGCGCCTCGTCGATCACCACGAAGGCGTTGTTCAGCGTGCGACCGCGCATGAAGCCGACGGGGGCGATCTCGATCGTGCCCTCCGCCATCAGCGTGCGCAGGCGCTTGGCGCCCAGCCGCTCGCTGAGCGCGTCGTAGAGCGGGCGCAGGAAGGGGGCCATCTTCTCCTGCAGGTCGCCCGGTAGGTAGCCCAGGCTTTCGCCGGCCTCCACCGCCGGGCGGGAGAGCACGATGCGGTCGACCTTGCCGCCCTCCAGCGCCTCCACCGCCGAGGAGATCGCCAGATAAGTCTTGCCGGTGCCGGCCGGACCCAACGCCACCACCAGATTGTGATCTGAGATCGCCTCCATCAGCCGCTTCTGGTTGGGGCTCTGGGGCTTGACCTTGCGGAGATAGCTCTGGTCGCGACGTTCCATCCCGCCCAGCGGATCCCAGCCGGTGGCCGGGAACAGCGGGTGGACCTTCGACTCGGTCGTCGTGACAGCGCTGCCTTTGCTCTGGCGCTTGGCCATGTCGCTCTCCTCACGTCACGTTGGTGGGCGGCACTCCCGGGGCACAGGAACGAGGCACAAAAAAACCCCCCGCAAGCGGGAGGTTCGAAACGTCGCAGGACGACGGATGTGCCTGGAGATGTGCCGGGAGCAGGCTTGCCGGTGCGAGGTGCGGCGTCGAGCCGCCGGACCCCGGCGCGGGTGTGCGCGGTGCGGGTGCCGAGGGTGATCGGACGCGGATGAACGAAGGAAGGTGCAAGCAGACCTCTTCGCCAATGGGTGAACCTCGCAGCGTCAACCTTACCCGTTGTAACGCTTGACGTCAGGAAAAATTGCGGGGGTCGCAAAAGATTCACACAAGATGTTGTGGAAGAGTCGCAGGTGGCACCGATGCCCCGAAAGGGGTATCCGACAGTACGCGATGCGTCGGAAAGGGGTGCCCCGCGGGCGACGGGAACCCTTTCGCGCTGCGGCGGCGCGACGCGTGGTCGCAGAGAGCGGATGCCGGGCGGTGCGCGCGTCAAAAAGATCGAGCCGCCGGCCCCGAAACAGTCGGAACGCGTGCCGTGCGGTGTTTCGCTACGTCCGAGGCGAAAGGGCATAGGCCAACGAAACCCTTTGCCGGTGCTTACCTCTTCCGGTACCATACTTTGTGGTGGGTCGGGTGTCCGCCGCAACAGATTGGCGCAATCTGGGACGGCATCCGGGCGCTCTTTCGGATAGGCGCGGCGATTTGGCGGACGGCCGATCAGCGGCGTCCGAGCCGCGCCCGGCGGATGTCACTCCATCACAGGCTGGAAGTGCTTGAACGGACCGGGTGTGCGCCGCTAGAACGCGGATGGGTGACCTTCCGCCCTGGCGCTGTGCCGATGGGAGCCAGACGGCGGACGAGACGGATTCGGCGGGACACAATCAGGATGGCAGCGGTGAACAGCGCCAGGCAGGGAGCCGAACGGGACGTTCCGTTCCAGTTGCGTGGCAATTCCTTCACCATGATGGTGCTGAAGGTGATCGACCCGGCGTCGCCGGAGTTCTTTCCGCAGCTTTCCGTCAAGGTGCGTCAGGCGCCGAACTTTTTCCGGAACGCGCCGGTCGTGCTCGACTTCGAGGAGCTGACCGAGGAGACGCCGCGCTTCGACGTGGCGGCACTGGTGACCAACCTGCGCGCGCTCTACCTGCTGCCGGTCGGTTTCCAGGGCGGCCCGCGCCCCGTGCAGGAAGGCGCGCTGGCGTCCGGGCTGACGCCGATGCCCGCGGGACGCGCCGCCAAGATGGAGGCCGCCGCGCGCGGCGCCGAGCCCCAGGCCGGCGGTTCGGCGACCGGCGGTTCATCGGTGCCGGCGCAGCCGATCGCCCCGCCCGAGCCGATCTACCGCCCGACCCTGGTGGTGACGGAGCCGGTCCGGTCCGGCCAGCAGATCTACGCGGAGAAGACCGACCTGGTCATCACCTCCCCCGTCTCGCCGGGTGCGGAGGTGGTGGCCGACGGCCACATCCATGTCTATGGTGCGCTGCGCGGACGGGCGCTGGCCGGCGTGTCCGGCGACACCAACGCGCGCATCTTCTGCCACAGCCTGGAGGCGGAGGTCGTCTCGGTGGCCGGGCTGTATCGCGTTGCCGAGGATTTCGGCGACGACGTGCTGAAGAAGCCGGTGCAGATCTTCCTGCGCGACGGCTATCTGCACATGGAGCCCTTATGACCGGCCGGTCGCGGTCAGGTGCGTAATTCTGTAACCGGGTTTGTTGGCGGCAACTTTTAGGAACGTGGGAGAAGCTCCGTTGGGCAAGATCATCGTCATGACTTCCGGCAAGGGCGGCGTCGGCAAGACGACCTCCTCCGCCGCTTTCGCGACCGGACTCGCCTTGCGCGGCTTCAAGACGGTCGTCATCGATTTCGACGTGGGCCTGCGCAACCTTGACCTGGTCATGGGCTGCGAGCGGCGCGTGGTGTTCGACTTCATCAACGTCATTAACGGCGAGGCGAAGCTGAACCAGGCGCTGATCAAGGACAAGCGCATCGACAACCTGTACATCCTCCCGACCTCGCAGACCCGCGACAAGGACGCCCTGACCAAGGAGGGCGTCGAGAAGGTCCTGAACGAGCTGTCGAAGGAGTTCGACTACATCCTGTGCGACAGCCCGGCGGGCATCGAGCGCGGCGCGCTGATGTCGCTGTACTTCGCCGACCACGCGATCATCGTGACCAACCCCGAGGTGTCCTCGGTGCGCGACAGCGATCGCATCCTGGGCGTCCTGAACAGCAAGTCGCGCCGCGCCGAGCGGGGCGAGGAGCCGGTCACGCAGCAGCTGCTGCTGACCCGCTACGACCCGGAGCGGGTGGAGCGGGGCGAGATGCTGAAGGTCGACGATGTGCTGGAGATCCTGGCGATCCCGCTGCTCGGCGTGATCCCGGAAAGCCAAGCCGTCCTGCGCGCCTCCAACGTCGGCATGCCGGTCATCCTGGACGAGCATTCCAACGCCGGCCAGGCCTACATCGACGCGGTCGGCCGCTTCCTGGGCGAGGATCTGGAGCATCGCTTCGTGTCCGTCCCGAAGAAGGGCCTGTTCAGCCGCCTGCTGCGGAGGACCGCATGAGCATCTTCAGCTTCTTCCGGTCCGCCCCGCGCCCATCGGCCGTCCAGGCCAAGGAGCGGCTGCAGATCGTCATGGCCCACGAGCGCGCCGGGCGCACCGGGCCGGACTATCTGCCGATGCTGCAGCAGGAGCTTCTGGCCGTCATCGCCAAGTACATCGACATCGACCAGAACAAGGTCGAGGTGAAGCTGGACCGCGGCGGCGACTGCTCGACCCTGGAGCTGAACATCGAGCTCCCGGCGCGCGAGGCGGCCAAGGCCCTGAAGGAAGCCGCCAAGGCGGCGGTCGGCAAGGCGAACGGCGCCGCCGCCCACGACGACGAGGTGTCCGATTCCGTCAAGATGGCGGCTGGCGGTGGCGCCCTCACCAACGGCGGCGTCAAGAAGCGCCGGTAACGGCGCTGTTTCCACGGTGACGGGGCCTTAGGTTGGGTGGAGCGCGAGCGAAACCCAACATCCCCCGTTTCGTCGGCGGTGTTGGGTTTCACCCAACCTGCGCATCCGACCACTCGCCGCATTCAATTGGCGAATTCGCCTTATACTTCCGGCCATAGCCCGGCCCTCGCGCCCGCTTTGAACCTCCGTGCGGGTTTACCTCTGTCGTTCGAAGGGGTATCAACGAATCAGAGCCCCGCCGGGGCGGCGTTGCAGGGGGAGTGGCGGCCGATGTTCCTCGATTGCTCGCGTCTGATCGTCGACAACCAGCCCCGCCTGTCCAACGGCATCGCCGTCACCGATGTGGACGGCGACGGCGCGTTCGAGCTGGTGGTCACCGGCTACGGCACCAACAACCTGATCCTGAAGTGGGACGACGGGCGGCTGGTGGACATCGCCAGCCCGCTGCTGGCCGACGCCGCCGGCTGCACGGTCGCCATCACCGCCGCCGACGTGGACGGCGACGGGCGGGAGGAGTTGTACGTCCTCAACTCCGACTGCGCCAGCGGGCCGAAGGAGATGGGCGACCGGCTGTTCGCCTGCTTCGGCAAGCACTGGATCGACCTTCTGGCCCAGCCGGAGAACGCCGGCATGGCCAACCGCGTCGCCGGCCGGTCGGTGGTTGCCATGGACCGGCACGGGCACGGCCGCTACGGCTTCGTCGTGGCCGCCGACGGCGGGCCCTTCCGCCTGTTCGAACTGAGCCGGCGCGGCCGGCTGGAGGACGCGGCGGAGGACGCCGGCATCGACCTGATCGCCGCCGGGCGCGGGCTGGTCTGCCTGCCGTTCCTGTCCGACCGCATGGACCTGTTCGCCTGCAACGAGGGCGGGCCGAATTTCCTGTTCCGCAACCTGGGCGACGGCAACTTCGAGGAGATCGCGGAGGAGCGCGGCGTCGCCGATTCCCGCTTCGCCGGGCGCGCGGTGGCGACGCTGGACACCGACGGCGGGGCCTTCGACCTGCTGGTCGGCACCTGGGAAGGGCCACAACGTCTGTTCCGCCAGCGCTCCGGCGGCGGCTTCGTGGACGAGGCCACCGGCGAGATGTCGATGCCCGGCCGCGTGTCCACGGTCATCGCCGCGGATTTCGACAACGACGGCTATGAGGAGCTGTTCTTCAACCTGCATGGCGAGCCGAATCGCCTGTTCGGCTGGCGCCACGACGAATGGCAGCCGATCGAGCTGGGCGACGCGCTGGAGCCGAAGGGCAACGGGACCGGGGCGGTGGTGGCGGACATCGACGGGGACGGGCGGCTGGAACTGCTGGTGGCCCATGGCGGCGGTGCCGCCCAGCCGCTGTCGCTCTACCGCACCGCGGCAACCAGCAACGGCTGGGTCCGCGTGCTGCCGCTGACCCCCTATGGCGCGCCGGCGCGCGGGGCGGTGGTGAGCTGCACGGCCGGGGGGCGCCGGCAGCGCCGGGCGATCTGCGGCGGGTCGGGCTACCTGTGCCAGATGGAGCCGGTCGCCCATTTCGGGCTGGGTCCGCTGCACGCGGTGGAGCAGATCGAGGTGCGCTGGCCGGACGGCACCATCGCCATCATCGACAACCCGCCGGCCGGTCGTGTGCTGACCGTTCCATACCCGCCGGAGTGAGCGTCGCACGGACAGCGTGACGCAGAATATTTCTGCAAAGCAACAAATTTAAACTTTTCTGAAACGGTGGCCGACCTTAATTTGCGGGTGCCCGCGGGGACCTGTCCGGGAACTTGCGGCAAGGGAGATGTCTGCCCTGTAACGCAACCCGAACGATAGGGGGCGCCGGTCCCGGTGGACGGCGGCCGCAGGCACCATGGCACCACGCGATGTTCCCCAACGCGATGTTCCCCTGACCGGGGTGGAACGGTTCTTCGACGGCGACGAGGTCATCGTCTCCAAGACCGACCTGAAGGGCCGCATCACCTACGCCAACCGGGTCTTCCAGCGAGTGGCCGGCTACACCGAGTCGGAGCTGATGGGGGCGCCGCACTCCATCGTTCGCCATCCGGACATGCCGCGCTGCGTGTTCAAGCTGCTGTGGGACACGCTGGGCGCCGGGCAAGAGATTTTCGCCTATGTCGTCAACCGGGCGAAGAATGGCGACCATTACTGGGTCTTCGCGCACGTCACGCCCAGCTACGACGGCAACGGCCAGCTGATCGGCTACCACTCCTCGCGCCGGGTGCCGGAACGGGCGGCCATCGACAAGGTCGTGCCGCTCTACCGCACGCTGCTGGACATCGAGAACACGCACGCCGACCGCAAGCAGGGCATGAACGACGCCTTCGCCGCCGTCGTCGCCCTGCTGACGGAGAAGGGGATCGGGTATGACGAATTCGTCTTCTCTCTCTAGGGCCTTCGCCCTGGGGGCGGTCGCCGCGGCCCTCGTCGCAGCGCTGCTGGCGGTCGACGCCGCTGGTGTCGGCGGGATCGGGGTTCGGCTGGCGCTTGGCGGGGCGGCGCTGGCGGCGCTGGCCGGCGTGATGCTGTGCTTGGCGCGCGCCCGCGCCGCCGTGGCGCAGGCGCGGGCCGTGTGCGAGGCCGTCGCGCGCGGCGACTTCGAGGCGCGTGTCGTCAACATCCGCGAGGACGGCGAGCTGGGCGCGCTGATGAACGCGCTGAACGACAGCATCGACCGCACCGACGCCTTCATCCGCGAGGCCGCGGCGTCGATGAGCTACGTCTCGGCCAACAAGTATTTCCGGCGCATCGTGCTGACGGGCATGCAGGGCAACTTCCTGCACGCCAGCCGCACCATCAACAACGCTACCGACGCCATCGCCGTGAAGGTCAAGGGCTTCGCCGGCGTGACCGAGCGGTTCGAGGGCCAGATCCGCGCCGTCTGCACCGAGGTCGCCGGCACCGCCCATCATCTGGAGCTGTCGGCGCGCACCATGGAGACGGACGCCCAGACGGCGACCGGCAAGGCGTCCTCCGTCGCCGCCGCAGCGGCGCAGACCGGCTCCAACGTGGGCAGCGTCGCCGCCGCGACGGAGGAGCTGTCGGCCTCCATCCGCGAGATCGCCCGGCAGGTGGAGCAGGTGGCGAAGGTCGCCGCCACCGCGTCCGGCGAGGCGGAGCGCTCCAACGCGCTGGTCGCCCAGCTGTCCGACACGGCCAAGACTGTGGGGGAGGTCGTCACCCTCATCAACGACATCGCCAGCCAGACCAACCTGCTGGCCCTGAACGCCACCATCGAGGCGGCCCGCGCCGGCGAGGCCGGCAAGGGCTTTGCCGTCGTCGCGCAGGAGGTGAAGCGGCTGGCCGACCAGACCGCCAAGGCCACCGGCGACATCTCCGGCCAGATCGCCGGCATCCAGTCCTCCACCGAGGAGGCGGTGAACTCCATCGTCGGCATCGGGCACACCATCCACGACATCAACCAGATCGCCGGCGGCATCGCCGCGGGCATCGAGCAGCAGGGGGCGGCGATCCGCGAGATCGTCTGCAACATGGATCAGGCTGCCGCCGGCACCCGTGCCGTGACCCACGACATCCAGGACGTCACCGAGGCCGCCTCCCGCACCAGCGACACCGCCCACGAGGTCTTCGCCGCGTCGGAGCAGATGACCGCCCAGGCCGACCGCCTGACGCGGGAGGTGCAGCTGTTCCTGGACGAAATGCACAAGGTTGCTTGAACAAGGGGGGCGGACGGGCCCCTAGGTGCGGTACGCGTTGATCAGCGGGCCGGCATATGCCTAAGGAGTAGGCTGCGGTGGGGCGTCCGGGAACGCTTCATCGATGGAATTGATCGAACTTTATGGAAATTGCGTTCGTTTGTTGCGCTGCGGTAGGATTTTGCCGTTGGTCAGCCCTCCTGAATGAGCAGGGAATGACTGTTTGGACTCCATACTGACGCATGTTTCGGCATTGCAACGAATTTCGAACCCTATTCCTTGTATGGTTTACCAGCGTATGTCGTCGGAAATCCCAAGCTCTTCGCGGCCTCGCGGACGCGGTACCGCCGATGGCGTGTGTTGGCACGCCGCTTGATGTCCTTCGTGTAACGAACCGGCGGGAACACGGAGGGGTTGAGCATGAGCGTTGCGGGAAGCGAGCTGTTCGAGCTGTCGAAAGGTGTTCTGGACGTCGCGTCGAAGAAGGTGTCGCTCATCGAGGACATCACCCGGCGCACCAAGATGCTGGCCATGAACGCGCTGATCGAGGCGGCGCGGGCCGGCGACGCCGGTCGCGGCTTCGCGGTCGTCGCCAACGAAGTGTCGGAAATCTCCAACCAGGTGAACACGATCACCAAGGAACTCCGCTCGGAGATCGTGGCCCGCGTCGATCACCTGACCACCACCGGCAGCGCGCTCGTGCGCGAGATGCACGGCAAGCGCCTCGCCGACCTGGCGCTCAACATGATCGAGATCATTGACCGCAACCTGTATGAGCGGTCCTGCGACGTGCGGTGGTGGGCAACGGACAGCGCCGTGGTCGATTGCGCCGCCGACCCCTCCGACGACAACCGCCGCCACGCCTCCCAGCGGCTGGGCGTGATCCTGGAGTCCTACACCGTCTATCTCGACCTGTGGATCTGCGACGCCAAGGGTGAGGTGATCGCCACCGGCCGGCCCGGCCGCTACGCCGGCACGGTGGGGTCGCGCGTGGGCGAGGAGGGGTGGTTCCGCCAGGCCATGTCCACCCGCAACGGCGGCGAGTTCACGGTCGGCGACGTCGCCCGCAACCCCCGGCTCGACAACCGCGTCGTCGCCACCTACGCCACGGCGATCCGCAGCGGCGGCGAGGCCAACGGCGAGCCCATCGGCGTGCTGGGCATCTTCTTCGACTGGGAGCCGCAGGCCGCCGCCGTGGTGGAGGGCGTCCGGCTGGAGGAGAGCGAGCGCGACCGCACGCGCTGCCTGCTGCTCGACGCGCGGCACCGGGTCATCGCCTCGTCCGACGGGCGCGGCCTGCTGAGCGAGACGGTGGCGCTGCGCCGCGGCGGCAACGGCGCCAACGGCGAAGGTGGCGGCGTGATTGGACACACCATCGAACCGACGGGGCGCACCATCGGCTACGCCCTTACGCCCGGCTACGAAACCTACAAGGGGCTGGGCTGGTACGGCGTGATCGTGCAGGAGCCCGACCGCCGCAACGGACCCGGGATTGGCTGAAACGGGACCAGGGAGCCGGGATGGGCGGGTAAAGCTGGCATTCCTACGGTGCTCTGGTCATCGCGGCGGGTTGGTCTAAACTCCGGGTCCGCCGCGTTGCTGGAGACCTCTTATGTCCTCGACCTCCCGTCGCCTTTACGTTCGCCGCGACAGCTTCCCGATCGCCGGAACGTTCCGCATTTCCCGCGGCGCCAAGACCGAGGCCCAGGTGGTGGTGGCCGAGGTGGTGGACGCGTGCAAGCGCGGGCGCGGGGAATGCGTTCCCTACGCCCGCTACGGCGAGTCCATGGACGGCGTGGTGAAGGCGCTTGAGGCGATGGCGGGCGAAGTCGCCGAGGGTTTGAGCCGCGAGCGCCTGCGCGAGGTCATGCCGCCGGGCGCCGCCCGCAACGCGCTGGATTGTGCGCTGTGGGACCTGGAGGCCAAGCAGGCGGGCAAACCGGCATGGCGCCTCGCCGGGCTGGCCGATGCGCCGAAGAAGCTGGTCACCTGCTTCACGCTGAGCGTGGACGAGCCGGCCGCCATGGCCGCCGCCGCGCGGCAACGGGCGGCCGACCATCCCCTGCTGAAGATGAAGCTGACCGGCGAGGGCGACCTGGACCGCGTGCGCGCGGTGCGCGAGGCGGCCCCCGCCGCCCGCCTGGTGGTGGACGCCAACGAGGCCTGGACGCTGGAGCAGCTGACCCGTTTCGCGCCGGTGCTGGCCGACCTGGGCGTCGAGATGATCGAGCAGCCGCTGCCCGCCGGCGAGGACGAGGCGTTGCGCGGCATCGACTGCCCGGTGGCGTTGGGCGCCGACGAATCCTGCCACGACCTGGGGTCGCTCGACCGGCTGAAGGGCCTCTACCAAGTCGTCAACATCAAGCTCGACAAGGCCGGCGGCCTGACCGAGGCGCTGCTGATGAAGAAGGTGGCGGAGGAGGCCGGTTTCGACATCATGGTCGGCTGCATGGTCGCCACCTCGCTGGCCATGGCGCCGGCCGTGCTGGTCGGGCAGGGCGCGCGCTACGTGGACCTGGACGGGCCGCTTCTGCTGGCGGAAGACCGCACGCCGGCCCTGCATTACGACGGCGCGGTGCTGTGCCCGCCGGCTGCGGAACTCTGGGGATGAGCACGCCGCCCGGCGGCGCGGCCCCTTGCTTCCCATTTGGTGGTTGCCTTCTCGGCGATCTTCCGTCCGCCCCGCTGCCGGACGAGCTGTTCACGACCCTCGCGGCAACACCGGGCGTGCGGATCGAGCGCATCCTGTCCACCGGTCAGGCCTCGCCGGAGGGCTTCTGGTACGATCAGGCCTGGGACGAGTTCGTGCTGCTGGTGCAGGGTGCGGCCCGGCTCCAGATCGACGGCGAGGGAGAGCGGACGCTCGGCCCCGGCGACTGGGCGATGATCCCGGCCCGCAAGCGCCACCGCGTCGCCTGGACCGATCCCGACGCGCCGACCGTCTGGCTGGCCGTCCACATCGGCGAACCATAAAAAAGCTAGGGAGGACTGGGACGATGAGCATCGACGCCGCGCGCCCTCGCGCGCCCATTGATGTTATGCGAGCCCGCGCGGAGACGCCGGGCACCCGGCATGTCGCGCATTTCAACAACGCCGGCGCCGCCTTGCTGCCGCAGCCGGTGCTGGACGCGGTGGCGGAGCACCAGGAGCTGGAGGCGCGCATCGGCGGCTACGAAGCCGAGGCGCGCAACGGGGCCAAACTGGAGGCTGTCTACGACTCGATCGCCCGGCTGCTGTCCTGCGACCGGACGGAGATCGCGCTGGTGGAAAGCGCGACGGCCGCCTGGGACATGGCCTTCAACGCCGTGGCGTCGCTGCCCGGCGGCGGCTTCCGTCCGGGCGACCGCATCCTGACCGCACGCGCCGAATATTCGGCCAACATCATCCCTTTCCTCCAGGCCGCCCGCCGCACCGGCGTGACGGTGGAGGTGATCCCCAGCGACGAAACCGGCCAGACTTCCGTGGATGCCCTGGAGGCGATGGTGGCGGAGTCGGGCCAAGGGCGGGGGACGGGGCGGGTGGCACTGATCGCCATCACCCACATCCCGACCAACGGCGGGCTGGTCAACCCGGCGGCGGCCATCGGCCGGGTGGCCCGGCGGCACGGCATCCCCTACCTGCTCGACGCCTGCCAAACGGTGGGGCAGATACCGGTGGACGTGGAGGATCTGGGCTGCGACTTCCTGTCGGCGACCGGGCGCAAGTTCCTGCGCGGGCCGCGCGGCACCGGCTTCCTCTACGTGCGCAAGGACTGGCTCGACCGCATCGAACCGCACACGCTGGACCATTCCGGCGCGGCGCTGGTCGCCGCCGACCGCTACGAGATGCGCCCCGACGCCCGCCGGTTCGAGCTGTGGGAATGCAACGTCGCCGCCCGCATCGGGCTGGGCGCCGCGGTGGACTACGCCCTGTCCTGGGGGCTGGAGGCGATCCGCGACCGCGCCTTCGGGTTGGCCGAGACGCTGCGTCGGCGCTTGGCCGAGTTGCCCGGCGTCACGGTCCGGGACCTGGGGGCGGAACGCTGCGCCATCGTCACCTTCACCGTCGATGGGCGGGAGCCGCGCGCGATCAAGGAGGCGCTGGGCGGGCAGGGGATCAATGTGTCGGTGTCCTCCGCCGCCTCCACCCGCTTCGACATGGACGCCCGCGGCCTGACCGACCTCGTCCGCGCCTCCCCGCACTACTACAACTCCGAGGAGGAGGTGGAGCGGCTGGTGACGGCGGTTCGGGGGGAGTGATCGGCGGTTGATGGTTTTTGGGAGTGGCCGCACTGGGCCCCCACCCTAACCCTCCCCCACTTCGCGGGGGAGGGAACTTGGTCGCGGAGTGGCGGCAGTCCCCTCCCTCGCCGAAGGTGGGGGAGGGTTAGGGTGGGGGCCCAACGAAGGCGCTTATCCCCTCAACTCACCCCGTCCACCACCGCCGCCACGCCCTCCGCATAACGCTCCCAGGTCAGGTCGGCCATGAAATCCGCGCCGGCCCGGCCGATGGCCTGGGCTTCGGTCCGGTCGGTCCAGAGCCGTTCCAGGGCGGCGACGATCTCCTCGACGTCGCTCTCGCCCCAGCCGTCGGTGCCGAAGGGGGCGCTGACGGGGGCTTGGCGCGTCAGGGCGACGCAGTTGCCGTCGCGGATCAGGTCGAGGTGCCCGGTGTTGGCCGACAGGATCGCCGGCACGCCGCAGGCCATGCATTCCATGGCGACGAGGTTGGTGCCGCCCTCGCCACGGTTGGGGAACAGGCCGACGTCCGCCTCGCGAAGGATGCGGGCCATGTCGGCGTTGGGCACGGGGCCGAGGTCCATCACCTGTTCCGCCCGGATGCCGTTGGCGACCGCCCAGCCCACCGCGTCGAATCGCCCGTCTTCCCGGAACAGGACGGGCGCGACAGCCCGGTTGGCCTCCAGCGAACGGGCGCCTTCCGGCCAGGGGCTGTGCCAAGCGGTCAGCAGCAGCGCTTCCGGATGGCGTTCGGCGAAGGCGCGGAAGGCGAGCAGGGCGAGGTCCTGGCCCTTGCGGAACTCCGGCTTGCCGCCGGAGAAGACGACGAAGCGGTCGCGGAACCAGCCGGCCTTCGGCGCCGGGTGGAAGTGCGTGGGATCGACGCCCTGCAGCACGGTGCGCGCGTGGGTGATGCCGGCGCCCTCCAGCACCCGCTGGACGAAGCCCGACCCGGCGACGATGGCCGTGCACTCCGCGGCGCGCGCCCGGCCATCCGCGTCGATGCCCGTGTCCTCCAGGTAGCAGACGCCGACCGTCGCGCGGCCGCGCAGCGTCACGCCGCCCATCGATCGGCTGCCGGCGAGATTGTTGCCGAGCCCGCGCAGCACCGGGGCGGAAACGACGACCTCCTGCCCGGCGTGCGGGGCGATCTGCGCGCACAAGGACTCCGACTCCCGGAACAGGCCGGCCATGCGCTGCCACTCCAGCGGCGACAGCGCGATCTCCTCCAGCCGCACCGGCAGGGAGCACAGCGGCGCGAAGCGCCCGCTGCGGGTCCAGTTCAGCGCGAGTTGCAGGCCGTTCACTCCCCAGCCACTGTAGCTGGACAGGCCCCATTGGATGACGATGGGCGTGGCGGGCATGCGGGGCTCCCTCCGGAGTGGCGGTCCATCCGGTCTCTCAGACGGAGCCCGTCAAGTCAACGGAAGTCGGTCAAGGGCCTCAGGTCCGGGCGGTCGGCGACACGTCGCCCATGGATTCCGACGCGGGAACGTAGGGCTCGTCCGACAGGCCGTTCACCTTGGCGGCCATGATGAAGTCGTTCTCGTGCAGGCCGTTGATCTTGTGCGTCCAGAAGGTGACGGTGCAGTGGCCCCAGCCGTACTGGATTTCCGCGTGGTGGCCTTCCGACTCGCACAGGTCGCCGACGCGCATGGCGAAGGCTTGAGCCTCCCGGAAATTGGCGAAGCGGAAGTCGCGCTCCAGCCGGTCGGGGTTGGCCTTGATCGACCAGCCTGGCACCTGCACCAGATAGCTGTCCGCCATCGCGCGGTCCA
This sequence comes from Azospirillum canadense, assembly GCF_025961225.1. Lineage (GTDB taxonomy): Bacteria > Pseudomonadota > Alphaproteobacteria > Azospirillales > Azospirillaceae > Azospirillum > Azospirillum canadense. The sequence goes on from NZ_JAOQNG010000001.1 coordinate 723,708, forward strand.
TCGGGGGAATGCCGCCCCGGCACGGTTCGCAGGTCATGCCGGTGAGGTCCTGTTGCGCGGCCATCTCGTGCCCTCCGTTGTTCGTTCGTGCTTTGAGCAACAATCGTGGGGCGCGAACGGCATGCCGGCAAGGCCGGTCCTGTTGTGGGGAAGCCGAAGCTTGGCTATAGGACCCAAGACAGCGCCTGGCTGTTGTCCCCAGGCCATCCCCGCAACCGGAATCCGCGCCATGACCGATCTGCTCTTCGCCGACTACCAGCAGCCCAGCAAGCCGGCGGCGGGGCCGCGGCTGGCCATCGTCGGCGAGGCGCCGGGGGCGGAGGAGGCGCGCCAAGGCAAGCCCTTCGTCGGGCGCAGCGGGCAACTGCTGGACGAAAACCTAAGGGCCGCGGGGGTGGAGCGGGCGGAATGCCTGGTCGCCAACGTCTTCCGCTATCAGCCGCCGGGCAACAAGGTCGGGCATTTCTTCGCCTCGCGCACCCGCGCCAAGAAGGAGGGCCGCGCCATCGACGAGCGCTGGGGGCCGTTCGGCACGTCCGACTGGGTGCTGGCGGAATTCTCCGGCGAGATCGAGCATCTCCAGCGCACGCTGGAGGCCTACGCCCCGCGTGTCATCGTCGCGCTCGGCCGTACGCCGTTGTGGGCGCTGACCGGGCAGAACGGAATTATGCAACTGCGCGGGACGGTCCAGCCCTGCCGCCTGCTGCCCGGCGTCGATGTCGTGCCGACCTTCCACCCCAGCTACATCCTGCGCGGCCAGCTGGCCGAGCAGCCGACCTTCCTGGCGGACCTGAAGCTGGCGGTGTCGCAGTTGGACTCTCGGTGACGTGTCGTGGAGCGAGCAGCATTTCCACGGATTGCGCGGATTTGAACACGGATTTCACGGATGTTGACCGTTGGAAGGGCGCGCGGCGCGTCCAAGATCAATAAAAATCCGTGTAATCCGTGCCTAAATCCGTGCAACCCGTGTGAAACTGTTGTCCCCCGAGAATCGACGACCTACGCCCGCGACGCGGCCTCGGCCAAGCCCAGGAAGGCTGGGAGCGGGTGGGTGATGACGTAGGTCGGGATCGGGGCGAGGTATTCGCGCATCCGGCCTTTCTCCACGAAGCGCTTGCGGAAGCGGGAGTGCAGGAACAGCCCGTCCAGCTTCGGCACGATGCCGCCGGCGATGTAGACGCCGCCGCGCGCGCCCAGCGTCAGGGCGAGGTTGCCGGCCACGGTGCCGAGCATCGCGCAGAACATCTCCACCGCCTCGATGCAGTGCGGGTTGCTGGCGGCCAGCGCGGCTTCCGTCACCTGGGCGGGGGTGAAGGCCTCCGGCTCCCGGTTGTCGAGGATGCTCAGCGCCTCGTACAGGCTGACCAGACCCGGCCCGGACAGCACGCGCTCCGCGGAGACGTGGTCGTGGCGCTTGCGCAGCTGGGCCAGCACGGCGCTCTCGCGGTCGCTGATCGGGGCCATGGTGACGTGCCCGCCTTCGCCGGCGAGCGCGGTCCAGCCCTGCGGCCCGGGCACGAGGCCGGAGACGCCGAGCCCGCTGCCCGGCCCGAGGACGCCGACCACCGCGTTCGGCTCCGGCGCGCCATCGCCCACTTGGCGGACGTCTGCCGGGGTCAGGCGGGGCACCGACAGGGCCACCGCGGTGAAGTCGTTGATGACGACCAGCCGCTCCAGCCCCAGCGCGCCGCGCACGTGGGCGGTGGAGAAGGCCCAGCTGAGGTTGGTCATCGCCACCCGGTCGCCGGTCACCGGTCCAGCGATGGCGAAGGCGCCGCGCGTTGGACGGGGCAGGTGGCGCACGGTCGCCAGATAGGCCTCCGCCGCCGTCTCGATCGTCGGGAAGTCCGCGCCGCGCAGGACGCGCTGGTCGTGGACGCCCGTGTCGTCGATCAGGCCAAAGCGGGCGTTGGTCGCGCCGATGTCCGCCACCAGCGTCAGCGCGCCGGCGGTCTGGATGGGGAATGCGGTGTCGGTCGTCATGGATCCAGTGTCACCCGTACGGCGCGCGCGTCAAGGCGTCCACGTAGGTTTCCCGCCACCAGCCGATGTCATGGCGTCGCAGGGTGCGCATGATGGCGTCGTGGCGCTCCTTCCGCTCGGGCAGGGACATGGTCAGCGCGCGTTGCAGCGCATCGGCCACCGCCTCGATGTCGAAGGGGTTGACGATCAGCGCCTCGCCCAGTTCCCGCGCGGCGCCGGCGAAGGTGGACAGCACCAGCACGCCGGGATCGTCGGGGTCCTGGCAGGCCACATACTCCTTGGCGACGAGGTTCATGCCGTCGCGCAAGGGGGTGACGAGGCCGACGTTGGCCGTGCGGTAGAAGCCGGCCAGCACGCGCCGCCCGAAGCTCTTGTTCAGATACCGGATCGGCACCCAGTCGAACTCGGCGAAGCGGCCGTTGATGCGGCCCGACAGCTCCGACAGCTCGCGCCGGATGGCGATGTATTCCGGCACGTCCTCGCGGCTCGGTGGGGCGATCTGCAGGAAGGAGACGCGGTTGCAATGCTCCGGGTAGGTCGCCAGCAGCTGCTCGAAGGCCTGGAAGCGCTGCGGCAGACCCTTGGAATAGTCCAGCCGGTCCACGCCGATGATCAGCCGCCGCCCGACTAGGCTTTCCTTCAGCCGTTCCGTGTGGCGGGTCCGCGCGGCGGTCTGGGCGAGGCTTTCCAGGTTGGCGGTGTCGATGCTGATGGGGAAGGCCTTGGCCAGCAGCGTGCGGCCGAAGGCCTGGATCATCATGCCGCCGTCCGGCCCACGGTCCTCCACTATGCCGTCCGTCTCCTCCCGGATGTAGTCGGCGAAGCAGCGCAGGTCGACCTGGGTGTGGAAACCGACGAGGTCGTAGTTGCACAGCTCCCGGATCAGCTCCCGGTGGTTGGGCAGGGCCACCAGGATCTCCGGCGCCGGAAAGGGCGTGTGCAGGAAGAAGCCCATGCGCTGGTTGCAACCGCGCTGGCGCAGCTCCTCCCCGAAGGGGATCAGGTGGTAGTCGTGCACCCAGACCATGTCGTCGGGCTGCAACAGCGGCGCCAGCCGTTCCGCGAAATAGCCGTTGACCCGCTTGTAGCCCTCGCGCGTGCGGCGGCTGACCTCGATCAGGCCAAGGCGGTAGTGGAACAGCGGCCACAGGGTCTGGTTGGCGAAGCCGTTGTAGTATTCCTCGAAGTCGCGCCGGCCGAGGTCGAGCGTCGCGTAGGTCAGGCGCCCGACGTCGGTGCGCGTCGGCTCCCCCTGGGAATCGCCCTCGACGACGTTGCCGCTCCAGCCGAACCAGATGCCGCCGGTCTTCTTCAGCGCGGCCAGCACGGCCACGGCCAGCCCGCCGGCGGCCTGCTTGCCTTCATCGATCGGGGCGACGCGGTTGGATACGACGACCAGTCTGCTCACGGTCTGCTTTCTCCGGTTCCTGTGGTCCGCCCGGCTTCTCCGTCCGGAAAGGCTATGGTCCGCGTGTGACCGGCTCCTGCTTTGCAATGGTGTGTTGCGCAGGAACCGGGCGGGGACGAAACGAGCGGTGTTGACGGTTGGTTCCCCGCTGGCCCATGGGGCTACGCCAATGGGAGAGGGAGGGTTGGCAGCCCCGCCGTCCGCCCCAGTTTTTGCGGAAGCGAAAGGGCTTTTTTGTGTGCGATGCAGCATGACAGGCTGCCCGCGCCGTATGCTCGTTGTGCCCAATAATTCATCAAGGCACTGAAATCAAAAAGAAAATCATTTTCCCCCTTGATCGGTCCGGAGGGTGCGATCATATTGTGCAGTGCGGCATCGATCGCATCTCCGATGGGGGCGGTGCCGTAACGCACTTCTTGGGCGTTTCCTCCCTAGACTCAGGCCGGGGCTTTTGCCCCGGCCTTTTTTCTGTCCGGTGCGCAGTTGCGAGAGTGTGCGTTCAGCGCGGTTCCAGCGGGTCCGACGGCAGGTGGGCGATGCCGTCCACCATCTCGTTCATGTGGCGGGCCAGCACGTCGAGGAAGGGCAGGCGGGACAGCGTCGCCTCGTCCATGTAGAGGTCGCGGCTGATTTCGATCTGCAACGCGTGGATGCCCTGGCGCGGCCGGCCGTAATGGCGGGTGGTGTAGCCGCCGGCGTAGGGCGTGTTACGGCTGACCGTGTAGCCGAGGCCGCGCAGGAAGCGCTCCGCCGACTCCATGACGACCGGCGCGCAGGCGTTGCCGAAGCAGTCGCCCAGCACGATGTCGGCCCGCCGGGCGTCGCGGTCGCCCAGGCCCGGCGAGGGCATGGAATGGCAATCGATCAGCACGGCATGGCCGAAGCGGCTGCGGGTGTCCTCGACCAGCTGCCGCAGGGCGGCGTGATAGGGCATGTAGAACAGGTTGACGCGCCGCACCGCCTCGGCGAAGCGCAGCTTGCCGCGGTAGATGTCCTCGCCGTTGGCGACCACCCGCGCGATGGTGCCCAGCCCCGCCGCGACGCGCGGCGAACGCGTGTTGACGTAGCTGGGCAGGCTGTCCACGAACATGTCCGGGTCGAGTTCGTAGGCCTCGCGGTTAACGTCCAGGAAGGCGCGGGGGAACAACGCGCGGATCAGCGGCACGCCCAGGGTCGGGGCGCCGCCGAAGATCTCGTCGACGAAGCAGTCCTCCGACTTGCGCAAGGCGCGCGGGTCGAGCCGCGCCGCCGCCAGGAAGTCGGCCGTGTAGCGGTTCCCGCTGTGCGGCGAGGCCAGCACGAGCGGCTTGGTCTGTTCGGCGGGGGCCAGCAGGTCGAAGGCCCGTTCCGGCTCGGTTACGGCGGCGGCGTGAGCGTCCATGGTCACTTGATGTAGTGGACGAGGACGGTCCTGTCACGCTCCGTCCCGCTCGCGTTCCAACAGTCGCGGCCGCGTTTGTGATGATGATCCCAAAAAAATGAAATCCGGGCTTGCCAGACCCCCGGGATGATGGTACACCCCACGCCCACGCCGGATGGGCCAAAACGACGGTTCGGAAGGCGGCACGGATGGGCGCGTAGCTCAGCGGGAGAGCACTACGTTGACATCGTAGGGGTCACAGGTTCAATCCCTGTCGCGCCCACCATCCACGAAGGCCGGAACCCACACGGGTTGCCGGCCTTCGCCATGTCTGGGCCATCCCAAGTCTATCGCGCTCCGTACCGTTGCCGACCTTGCGGCCCGGAAGGTCCGATGGGAACCGCGAGCGGCGGCTCCCATCGGGACAAAGGCTCCTTAAGCTGCGGGGCGCTGCGCGGGCGAGGCCGATGCCAGGACGGCGACCTCGCGCTCGAAGGCATTCCGTTCGTCGTTCGACAGCGTGAACTTCACGTGCACCCGGCCGTGTTCGTTGGTCTTGACCACGAAGGAGATCCGCCGCGACAGGGCGGGGGCGTACAGGCTGCCGGTCGCGCCGGGCGCGAGGGCGGGTGCGTCCACGAGCATGGCGCCGCCCGCGGACAGGTTGACGATGCGGGATCCCGTGTTTCCGGCGCCCGTTGCGTCTATCGTGCAGGGCAGGTCGACCTGGAAGCGCGGCGAGCGCCGACGGTCCACGTCGGAGGTCGCGGTGCGGACGACCCGCACCAGGATGCGCTGCAACTCGTCGATGCTCTGCGCAACGTCGCTGGCACCGGCGCGCACGTCGTTCGCCCGCGCGCCGGTCTGGGTCGCTTCTTCCGACACCAGCGCGATGCGGGACGAAACCTGGCGGGCGGCTTGGCTGGTCTCGTTGACGGTGCGCGCGATCTCCTGCGTCGCGGCGTCCTGCTCCTCCACCGCCGCGGCGATGGACGAGGAGATGTCCGACACCTGCCCGATGGTGCCGGTCACCTCCGCCACGGTGTCCACGGCCTGCTTGGTCACCGATTCGACGTCGGTGATCAGGGTGGCGATCTCCTCCGTCGAGCGGGCGGTCTGGTTGGCCAGGTTCTTGACCTCTTGCGCGACCACGGCGAAGCCCTTGCCCGCCTCCCCGGCGCGCGCCGCCTCGATGGTGGCGTTGAGCGCCAGCAGGTTGGTCTGGCTGGCGATCTCGCTGATCAGGCGGGCCACCGCGCCGATGCGCTCCACCGCGTCGGACAGGCGGACGATGATGGCGCTGGCCGACTCCGCCTTGGCGACAGCCTGCCCGGTCACGTCCACCGAGGCGGCCACCTGGCGGCCGATCTCGCGGATCGAGGCCGACAGTTCGGCCGCCGCCGAGGCCACGGTCTGCGCGTTCGACAGCGCCTGGCTGGCCGCCGCCGCAACGTTCTGGGAGTTGTCGCTGACCAGGTCGGCCGAGGTGGCCATCGCCTCGGCGTTGCCGGCCATCTGGGACGCGTGCGTCGCCACGCTTTCCACCGCGGTGCGGGTTTCCCGCTCCACGGTGTCGGCCATGTAGGCCAGGGCGCGGCGCCGTTCCTCCTCGGCGGCGGCGCGGTCCTGCTCCTGCTGCGCCCGCAGCCGCTCGTTCTCCAGCCCGGCCTTGCCGAAGACGCGCACCGCCTCGGCCATCTGGCCGATCTCGTCGCCGCGCCCGTCGAACCCGACCTCGATGCGGAAATTCCCCGCGGCCATGGCCACCATGGTGGCGCGCATCCGGTCGATCGGGCCGACGACGGCCGAGCGCAGGAAGACCACCGCGACCAGGATGATGGCCAGCGTCACCAGCGCGACGCCGGTCAGGACGCGGGTCAGCGAGGCGGCGGCGCCCTCGATGTCGGCAACCGCCCCGTCGAGCCGCGCCAGCCGCTGCTCCCGCGCCTCCGTCATGGCGGCGAGGAGCCGCTCCATCTCCTCGCCCATGCTGTCGGCGACTTTGTCGAACTGGCCCATCATCGCGTTTCCGGCGGTCGGGCCGCCGTCGACATAGGCCGTCGCCATGCGCTGGCCGAGTTCGTAGAAGGGCGGGAAGGCCGTGCGGGCGGCGTCGATGGACAACACGATGGCCGACAGGCCGAGCTGGCCGGCGATGGCGCGGGCCTCGACGGCCGCCTCGTCGAACTTGTGGGCGAACTCCCGGGCCTTCTCCGGGCCGTCGTCCAGCCCATCCTGCCCGCGCGTCGCGGACACGTCGGTCAGCCATTGCTGCACCTGCGCCACGTCGTAGCGCATTTCCGCGATGTGGCCGATCAGGGGGACGACTTTGCCGCTCACCTCATTGGCGTTGGCGCGCACCGTCACGAGCGAGTCCCGCTGCGCCGCCATCTCCTGCTGCACGAGCAACGCCGCCGTGGCCGTCACGATAACGACCATCAACGCCGCCGCCGAGGCCTTGGCCTTGATGGTCACGCTGTGCAGGACATTCATTCTTTGCTCCGCTGATTTTTCACAATTTCGCTGCCGGGCGGCCATTGACTTGCCCGCGTCTTGCGGGCGCGGGCGGTCTGGTCTCCGAAAGCGAATCGCTTGAATTCTAGGCGGAGGAAAGCTAGTCGGAATTGGTTATGCGACTCTGAAGATCGTTACAAAACTGTCATGCGTTCTGCCAATGGTTGGCCTGTCTGGACGTGTAGTCAATTCCAAGGCGTAGTCTGTTCAATGGCTTCCAGATGCCTTGCGGACACCAGAGCAATGGGTGCGACGTTTTGGCGCATCCAGGAAGGCAGGCGGTTTTTGTTTGCCGACAAATGGATTTCCCGTCGGTCGACGCCCGTCGTCCGGAGATGCCGACGCCATCCCTGAACAGGATGGGCGTCAGGTGCGTATCAGCCCGTCCGGCTCGGCCGGCGCCGGGTGCTGGGGCTTCGGCGCGTTGCGCAGGTCCAGTCCGTCCAGGGCGCGGCGCAGGGCCTCCAGCCCGGCGCCGGCGGTCCCCTTGGCGTCCTCGACCGCCTGGGTGATGGCGATGCACAGGTCCTGGCGGGCGGCCGGGTCCTGCCGGCTTTCCTCCAGCAGGCGTTCGATGGAACCGACGCCGCCGTTCTGGCCCCCGCCATTTTGGCCGTCATTCTGCGGAACCGTGCTCTTCGGGTCGATCCCGAGCAAGGGCAGCAGATAGTCGCGGCCCTTTTCCCGCGCGACCGCCACCGCCTTGTCGCCGAACTTGGCCGCGGCGGTCAGGCCGGCGTCCCAGGCCGTCAGGGCCGTCAGGACCGAGGCGGCACAGAGAGGCCCATTGGGCGTTCCCTTGGGCGTCGCCGGCGTCTCGGCCAGGGCGGGGCTCGCGGCGAGAAGGCCGGCGGACAGCAGGATGGCGAAGCGCGGGGCGGCGGTCATGGGACGGCTCCTGACGTGACTGGCCGACATGTGGGGCGGTGCCCGCGGCCGTTCCAGGGCATGAAAAAAGCCCCCCGTCCCAGGTGGGACGAGGGGCTCAAACTTTTGCTTACCGTACGCTTACTTCCCGTACTTGGCCTTGGCCTCGATGCGGCGGCGGTGCAGGACGGGCTCGGTGTAGCCGTTCGGCTGCTCGCGGCCCTTGAAGACGAGGTCGCAGGCAGCATTGAAGGCGACGCTGTCGTCGAAGTTCGGGGCCATCGGGCGGTAGAGCGGGTCGCCGGCGTTCTGCTGGTCCACCACGGCGGCCATGCGCTTCATCGTCTCCACGACCTGCGCCTCGGTCGCGATGCCGTGGTGCAGCCAGTTGGCGATGTGCTGGCTGGAGATGCGCAGCGTGGCGCGGTCTTCCATCAGGCCGACGTTGTTGATGTCCGGCACCTTGGAGCAGCCGACGCCCTGGTCGATCCAGCGCACCACGTAGCCGAGGATGCCCTGGGCGTTGTTGTCCAGCTCCTGCTGGACCTCCTGCTCCGACCAGTTCGGGCGGTCGGCCATCGGGATGGTCAGGATGTCGTCCAGGCTGGCGCGGGCGCGGGCGACCAGTTCGTCCTGGCGGGCGGCGACGTTGACCTGGTGGTAGTGCAGGGCGTGCAGCGTGGCCGCGGTGGGCGAGGGCACCCAGGCGGTGTTGGCGCCGGCCTGCGGGTGGGCGATCTTGGCGGCCAGCATGTCGGCCATGCGGTCCGGCATCGCCCACATGCCCTTGCCGATCTGCGCCCGGCCTTTCAAGCCGCACAGCAGGCCGGTGTCGACGTTCCAGTCCTCATAAGCCTTGATCCAGGCGGACGACTTCATGTCGTTCTTGCGGATCATCGGGCCGGCTTCCATGGCCGTGTGCATCTCGTCGCCGGTGCGGTCGAGGAAGCCGGTGTTGATGAACACCACGCGCTCGGACGCCGCACGGATGGCTTCCTTGAGGTTCACCGTGGTGCGGCGCTCCTCGTCCATGATGCCCATCTTCAGCGTGTTGCGGGCCATGCCCAGCGCGTCCTCGACGCGGCCGAACAGCTCGTCGGCGAAGGCGACCTCCTCCGGCCCGTGCATCTTCGGCTTAACGATGTAGACGGAGCCGGCGCGGCTGTTCTGGTGCGACCACTTCAGGTCGTGCAGCGCGGCCAGCGAGGTGATCATGGCGTCCAGGATGCCTTCCGGCGCCTCGCTGCCGTCCTTCAGCAGCACGGCGTCGATGGTCATCAGGTGGCCGACGTTGCGGACCAGCATCAGGCTGCGGCCGGGCAGGACGAGGATGTCGCCGGTCGGGCTGGTGTAGACGCGGTCGGAGTTCAGCTTGCGCTCCACCTCGCCGTCGCCCTTGGGGAAGGTGGCGGTCAGGTTGCCGCGCATCAGGCCCAGCCAGTTGCGGTAGACCAGCACCTTGTCTTCCGCGTCCACCGCAGCGACCGAGTCCTCGCAGTCCTGGATGGTGGTCAGGGCCGACTCGACCACCAGGTCGGCGACGCCGGCCGGGTCGGTGCTGCCGATGGGGTGGTTGCGGTCGATGACGATTTCCAGGTGCAGGCCGTTGTTGACCAGCAGCACGGAGGTCGGGGCCGACGGGTCGCCGGTGTAGCCGGCGAACTTTTGCGGATGGGCGAGGTAGGCGGTGCGGTCGCCGCTCAGCGCGACGGTCAGGTGCCCGTCCTCGATGATGTAGCCCACGGCGTCGGCGTGGGAGCCCTCGGTCAGCAGGGCGGCGGTGTCGAGCACGCCGCGGGCGAAGGCGATGACCTTCTCGCCGCGCTTGGGGTTGTAGCCCTTGCCGCGCTCCGCCCCGTCCGCGTCGGGGATGGCGTCGGTGCCGTAGAGTGCGTCGTACAGGCTGCCCCAGCGGGCGTTCGCCGCGTTCAGCGCGTAGCGGGCGTTCATCACCGGCACGACGAGCTGCGGGCCGGCGGTGGTGGAGATCTCCGGATCGACGTTCGTCGTCGTCACGGCGAAGCCCGGGCCCTCCGGCAGGAGGTAGCCGATCTCCTTCAGGAATTCCGTGTGGGCCGCGCGGTCCAGCGGCCGGCCGCGGCGCTCCCGGTACCAGGCGTCGATCTTGGCCTGAAGCTCGTCGCGCTTGGCCAGCAGCGCGCGGTTGCGCGGCGCCAGATCGTGGAGAATGGCGTCAAGCCCCGACCAGAACTGCTCCGACGTGACGCCGGTGCCCGGCAGGGCCTCGTTCTCGATGAAGCGGTGAAGCTCCGTGGCAACCTGCAAGCCGCCAACCTGAATGCGTTCCGTCACCATAGCTGCTCGTTCCTTCCGAAGTCGAAATCACCGCGGTTTTTCGGTTTGTCGTTGTTTGGCTGACGTCGTTTCACCGCATGCCCGCCGGACCGGTTTTCCGGGCCGGTGCGGGCGTCGGGCGACAAAGTACACATTCGCGCGGCTTTGGTCTTCCTTCTAATTGGCGGACTCCGGATCGGGGGCGCGCTCTGTGCGTGTGGGGAACTCCCCTTTCGCACCCGCAGTCCCTATGTTGTGGGGCATGAGCATACCCGCCGATGCATCTCCGCCAGCCGGTCAACAGCGGGATCCCCACAGGGAGTTGCTGTCCGGCCTCGTGGAGCGCGTCACCTTCCACAGCCCGGAGACCGGATTCTGCGTCCTGCGCCTGAAGGTGCGCGGGCAGCGCGACCTCGTGACGCTGGTCGGCCACGCCGCCTCGATCAGCGCGGGGGAGTTCGTGCAGGCGTCCGGGGCCTGGGTCAACGACCGCACCCACGGCCTGCAGTTCAAGGCGGACTTCCTGCGCGCCACCCCGCCGACCACGGTGGAGGGGATCGAGAAGTATCTGGGATCGGGCCTGATCAAGGGCATCGGGCCGGTCTACGCGAAGAAGCTGGTGAAGGCGTTCGGCGACGCCGTGTTCGACGTGATCGAGCAGCAGCCGGACCAGCTGCGGAAGGTCACCGGCATCGGGCCGAAGCGGGCGCAGCGCATCGTCGCCGGCTGGGCCGACCAGAAGATCATCCGCGAGATCATGGTCTTCCTGCACACGCACGGGGTCGGCACCTCGCGCGCCGTGCGCATCTTCAAGACCTACGGGCCGGACGCCATCCAGCTGATCACCGAGAACCCGTACCGGCTGGCCCGCGACATCCGCGGCATCGGCTTCAAGACCGCCGACGCCGTCGCCTTCCGCCTGGGCATCGAGAAGACCGCGATGATCCGGGCGCGCGCCGGCATCAGCTACGCCCTGGCCGAGGCGACGGACGAGGGGCATTGCGGCGTGCCCACGGCGCAGCTGGTCCCCATGGCCGCCAAGCTGCTGGAGATCGAGCCGCCCATCGTGGAGACGGCGCTGGACCTGGAGCTGGCGGAGGGCACTGTCGTCGCCGACACGCTTGAGGGCGAGCCGTGCGTGTTCCTGGCCGGGCTGCACCGGGCGGAGTTGGCGATCGCCGACCGTCTGCGCCGGCTGGCGGAAGGGCAGGTTCCCTGGCCGCCCATCGACACCGACAAGGCGATCCCCTGGGTGGAGGAGAAGGCCGGCATCACGCTGGCCGAGGGGCAGCGGGAGGCGCTGCGCCGCGCGGTCGCGTCGAAGCTGATGGTCATCACCGGCGGGCCGGGCGTCGGCAAGACGACCCTGGTCAACAGCATCCTGACGGTGCTGAAGGCCAAGCAGCTGTCCATCGCGCTGGCCGCCCCCACCGGCCGGGCCGCCAAGCGCCTGTCGGAGAGCACGGGGATGGAGGCCAAGACCATCCACCGCCTGCTGGAGACCGATCCGAAGGCCGGCGGCTTCAAGCGCGACGAGACCTATCCGCTGGACTGCGACCTGCTGGTGGTGGACGAGACCAGCATGGTCGACGTGCCGCTGATGAACGCGCTGCTGCGCGCCGTGCCGGGGCGCGCGGCGCTGCTGTTGGTCGGGGACGTGGACCAGCTGCCGTCGGTCGGGCCAGGGCAGGTGCTGGGCGACATCATCGCGTCGGGTGCCGTGCCGGTGGTGCGGCTGACCGAGATCTTCCGGCAGGCGGCGACCAGCCGGATCATCGTCAACGCCCACCGCATCAACGCCGGCCAGATGCCGGACTGGCCCAGGGCCGGCACGCGGGAAGCGGAGGAGAGCGACTTCTACTTCGTGGAGGCGGCGACTCCGGAGGTCGGCGTGGCCCGGGTCATCGAGATCGTGCGCGACCGCATCCCGCGCCGATTCGGCTTCGACCCGGTGCGCGACGTGCAGGTGCTCTGCCCCATGAACCGGGGCGGCATGGGCGCGCGCTCGCTGAACATCGAGCTGCAGGCGGTGCTGAACCCGCCGGGCGAGCTGCGAGTCGAGCGGTTCGGCTGGGTCTTCGGCGTCGGCGACAAGGTGATGCAGGTCGAAAACGACTATGACAAAGAGGTCTACAACGGCGACCTCGGCATCGTCTCGGCCATTGATCCGGAAGAAGGAACGCTGACCGCGACCTTCGACGGGCGGCCGGTGACCTATGAATACGGGGAGCTGGACGAAATCGTTCTGGCCTACGCGACGACGATCCACAAGAGCCAGGGCTCCGAATACCCGGTGGTCGTCATTCCCGTGGTGACCCAGCATTACACGATGCTGCAACGGAACTTGATCTACACGGGCGTGACGCGGGGCAAGCGGTTGGTCGTCATGGTCGGGCAGCGCCGGGCGCTGGCCATGGCGGTGCGCGGCGCCCAGGGCCGCCGCCGCTGGTCGAAGCTGCGCGAGTGGCTGGCGCCTCGCTGAGGTGGCCGGCTGAGGTTGTGGGCGGGCGTATGGCGACAAATTGTCACCGGCGGCACCGTCTCACGTTCCGGGTGAGGGTTTCCAAGGGCACCTTCGGGGGCGGGGCGCAGCCGCGGTGTGGGGCTAACGCTTTCATAACGAACGGAAAAGCCGGCTTTTGCGGTGGCCGGCGGCGGTGCCGTCCGGTCCCGGAAGACGGAGGTGGGGGACCGGGTTGTGGCGAGACTTCTGGTCCGAACGTATCGGTCGAGCCGCCAAGTCTTCCGGCCGACTGTCTTAGTTGTGCGGCTCTGGCCTTTGGCGTGCTTGACGGACGGCCCAAGGCCTGTGACAAAGATAATTCGGCATCCTCTATGAGCTTGAAGACACATGTTCGACCGCCCGCCCCGTCAGGGCTACCGCGCTCCCGAGATCACCAAGGCCAACGTCACCGCCACGGTTAAGTGGTTCAACCCCACCAAGGGGTTCGGCTTCGTGTCCCCCGAGGACGGTTCGCCCGACGCCTTCCTGCACGTTTCCGCGGTCCAGGCCGCGGGCTATGACGCGCTCGACGAAGGCGCCACCATCGTTTGCGACCTCGCCCGCGGCCCGAAGGGTCCGCAGGTTGCTTCCATCCAGTCCGTGGACACCTCCACGGCCTCCCAATCGTCGCGCCCGGCCCGCTCCGGCGGCGGCGGCTATGACCGTGGCGGCTATGACCGCGGCGGCTTCGGCGGTGGCGGCGGCGGCTACGACCGCGGCGGCTGGGGCAACGACGCCGGCGGCGGCGAAGAGGTCGACGGCACCGTGAAGTGGTTCAACGTCGACAAGGGCTTCGGCTTCATCACGCCGAGCACCGGTGGCAAGGACGTGTTCGTCCATGTGAACGTCCTGCGCCGCTCCGGCATGCAGACGCTCCAGGAAGGCGATCAGGTGCGCGTCACCGTCCGCCAGGGGCAGAAGGGCCCCGAGGCGGGCAAGGTCGAGTACCGCTAAAGCCGAACAACCGGGGCGCTTCCGCAAGGGGCGCCCCGGTTCGTTTCTGTTCGATGCTTCCGCGATGAACGATGCGCTTGGATCAGGCGCGTCGCTTTCGGCGTCTCTGGATGTCTTGGCGGGGGATTTACCACCAAGACAGCAAGGCACCAAGAGTCCTCGCGACCAGCACGGGGTGGATTCTTGGTGTCTTGGTGCCTTGGTGGTGAAAACCTAAATCAGGCCGCCAGACCCATGGCCTTCAGGTCGTCCTCCACCGTGCCAATCGGCATGATGTTGTAGTGCTCGACCAGCGCCTGCAGAACGGCCGGGGTGACGAAGGCCGGCAGCTTGGGGCCGAGGCGGATGTTCTTCACTCCCAGGTGCAGCAGGGCCAGCAGCACCGCCACCGCCTTCTGCTCGTACCAGGAGATGACCAGCGACAGCGGCAGCTCGTTGACGCCGACGCCGAAGGCCTCCGACAGGGCGAGCGCCACCTTGACGGCGGAGTAGCTGTCGTTGCACTGGCCCATGTCCAGCAGGCGCGGCAGGCCGGCGACGGTGCCCAGATCCTGGTCGATCACCCGGAACTTCCCGCAGCCGAGCGTCAGCACCACCGTGTCCTGCGGCAGCGCGGTCGCCATGTCGGTGTAGTAGCTGCGGGCGCCCTCCGCCCCGTCGCAGCCGCCGATCAGGGTGAAGTGCCGGATGGCGCCGCCCTTGACCGCCTCGATCACCTTGTCCGCCACGCCCAGGACGGCGTCGTGGTGGAAGCCGGCGAGGTGATGGCGCACCGGCGACTCGTCGGTGAAGCCGTCCGCGGCCAGCGCGGCCTGGATCACCGGGGCGTAGTCGTGGTCGGCGATGTGCGTCACGCCCGGCCAGGCGACGAGGCCCGAGGTGAAGATGCGGTCGGCATAGCCGGGGGCCGGCTGCTGGATGCAGTTGGTGGTCATCAGGATCGCGCCGGGGAAGGCGTCGAACTCGCTGCGCTGGCGCTGCCAGGCGCCGCCGTAATGGCCGACGAGGTGGGCGTACTTCTTCAGTTCCGGATAGCCGTGGGCCGGCAGCATCTCGCCGTGGGTGTAGACGTTGATGCCCGTCCCCTCGGTCTGCTTCAGCAGCTCTTCCAGATCCTTCAGGTCATGGCCGGAGACCAGGATCGCCTTGCCGCGGACATGGCCCATCAGCACCGGCGTCGGCACCGGATGGCCATAGGCGCCGGTGTTGGCGCCGTCCAGTAGCGCCAGCACGGTCACGCTCATGGCGCCGGTGCGCAAGCTGAGGTCGAGCAGCGCGTCGACGGAGGGCTCGTCCTCGGCCAGTGCGGTCAACGCCTCCTGCGTGAAGGCGTAGACCGCCTCGTCCTCCCGCCCCAGCAGCCGGGCGTGGCAGGCGTAGGCGGCGGCCCCCTTCAGGCCGTAGACGACCAGTTCCTGAAGGCCCGCGAGGTCGGCGCCCAGCGCCGCGATGCGGGTGTCGATGCCGACGGCCTGTCCCTGCGCGACCAGCCCGGCGAGGTCCGCCGCCGGTTCCCAGGCCGCGGGACCGCTCAGCGCCTCGGGCGCTTGGCCCGCTGCGGCGCAGGTCTCCGCATAGAGGGCGCGCAGGGAATCGCGCAGGGACGCGGCGGCGCGCAGAAGGCCCTCCAGCCGGTCCGGGTCGAAGTTGACGTTGGTCACCGTGGTGAACAGCGCGTCCAGCGTGAAGGCGTCCGCCGCGTTACGGCGAATCCCCATCTTGCCGAGACGGTGCGCATACTGCGAAATACCCTGCGCGGCGTGGACGAGGAGATCCTGGAGCGCGGCGGTGTCGGGGGTCTTCCCGCAGGCCCCCTGCGTGGTGCAGGCTGTCCCGCGGGTTGTTTGTTCACACTGGTAACAGAACATGGATGAGTCTCCCGGATGATCGGTATTGGCTGGTCTTTGTTGGCGAGTTGTTGTGCATGATTGAAACGCCGGGGTTGTGCTGCACTTGACCGCGGTCAAGTCGGACGCCCGGTTTCGGCGACGATTGATGCGGCGGATTGTCACCGAACCGCGGGAGCAAGGGAGGGAGAGAGGACCAATGAGGAACGACCCGCCGGGTTTCCGGCCACAGGATGCGGCCACGCTCCGTTCCAACGCGCTGTTCGGGCGCCTGTCCGACCGGGCGCTCGGCCTGCTGGTGAGCACCGCGCAGGTGCGCGCGGTGCCGCGCGGCACGACCCTGTTCGTCCAGGACGAGGAGGCCGACCGCTTCTTCGTGCTGCTGGACGGCTGGGTGAAGCTCTACCGGCTGACCCGCGACGGGGCGGAGGCGGTGGTGAACATCATCGCCCCCGGTGAGACCTTCGCCGAGGCCGCCATGTTCGCCAGCGGCAAGTTCCCGGTCTGTGCGGAGGCGGTGACCGAGTCCCGCATCCTGACCCTGACGGCCGAGGGCTTCACCCGCTGCCTGCGCGAGGACGAACAGATCGCCTTCGCCATGCTGGGGTCTCTGTCCATCCGGCTGCGCCATCTGGTGCAGCAGATCGAGCAGTTGCAGGTGCAGCCGACTCCGCAGCGCGTCGCCAGTTTCCTGCTGCGCTTTTGCCCGGAGGGCTCGGGGCCGGCGACCTTCGCTCTGCCCTTCGACAAGGCGCTGGTCGCCCGCCGCCTCGGCATGCAGCCGGAAACCTTCTCCCGCGCGCTGGCCAAGCTGCGCGGCGTGGGGGTGGAGACGCAGGGCGGCACCGTCTCCGTCGCCGACCTCGACGATCTGCGCCGCTTCTGCCAAGTGGAGGACGGCGGCGCGATTGAGCGCGACTGATTGTCCAAGCGGTGAAATTGCGGACGGGGCGGGGGAGTGGTATAAAGGAGAAGGCTGGTGGGTGTTGCCTCACCCACCAGCCTTCTCCTGGCCTCAGATCTGCGTCAGGCGGATTTCAAGCCGCCAGCGCCGATACCGGAGAATCAGGAGGAAAGGCATTTTGTTCATGCCCAATCCTCCTTCGGAAAATACCTCCTTCGAAAACGGCGGGTGACCAATTCCGCCCGCCGTTTCCATTTTAGCGCATTCCCATGCATGATCTGCACGCGACGCGGGTGCGGCCAATCGTCCGCGGTGGCGCCTTCGCCGACCGCCAAGCGCTGCCTTGACGGTGCGCGGGCGGGCGTGCCAGCATGCGGGTCATGAGCACGTTGGGTGAACAAACCTTCGGGCCCTGACATTCAAGGAAAGCCGGGCAGAGATGGGCGAGACGGAAACTCCCGACCCCGTGAAGGAGCTTGCGGAGTTCGCCGAAGACCGGCGATTCGCCACGGTGATGGCCGACCCGCCCTGGCGGTTCGTCAACCGCACCGGCAAGATGGCGCCGGAGCACCGCCGCCTGTCGCGCTACGGCACCATGACGGTGGAGGAGATCTGCGCCCTGCCGGTCGCCGCCATCGTGGCGCCGACCGCGCACCTCTACCTGTGGGTTCCCAACGCCCTGCTGCCCGAGGGCTTGCAGGTGATGAACGCCTGGGGGTTCGAGTACAAGACCAACATCGTCTGGCACAAGCTGCGCAAGGACGGCGGCTCCGACGGGCGCGGGGTGGGCTTCTACTTCCGCAACGTGACGGAGCTGATCCTGTTCGGCGTGCGCGGCAAGAACGCCCGCACCCTGCCACCCGGCCGGACACAGGTGAACTATCTCGGCACCCGCAAGCGCGAGCATTCGCGCAAGCCGGACGAGCAGTACGAGCTGATCGAGTCTTGCAGCCCCGGCCCCTATCTGGAGCTGTTCGCCCGCGGCGCCCGGCCGAACTGGGCGGTCTGGGGCAACCAGGCGGACGACAGCTACGAGCCGACCTGGAAGACCTACGCCTACAACTCCGCCGTCGACCGGGACGCGGCCGCGGAATAAGGGGCGGTCAAGCCTCTTCGGTTTCCAGCGGCACGCCCTCGCCGACCTCGAACTTCGCCTGCCGGATGACGGGGTGGTCCTGCTTCCAGGCGTCGAAGTCGGAGACGAGGGCCGGGCGCATGCCCAGCACCAGGATCGGGCAGCCGCCGCCGCGGCCGGCGTTCAGGCGGTAGAGCAGCTTCGGCATCCAGGTGGTGCTGGCGCCGTACTTGTTGTGGAAATCCTTCATGTCGACGCGCCGGGCGATGTCCTGGAACAGGGGCACCAGATCGGCGCTGCGCGTCAGCAGCACGCCGGCGCTGACCACCCCGCATTCGTAGAAGGTGCGGGCGGCGTAGAGGTCGCGGTCGAAGGTCTGGTCCTTGCTGTTCCACTCCATGTCGAAGGACACGCGGCCCTTCACGAAGTCGATCTTGTGCCCGTCGATGAAGCGCTCGACCTTGAACAGCTCCTCGTGCTGGCGGGCGACCGGTTCCCGCCGGCGCGGGGTGTGGCCCGGCCGCGGATCCCGCGTGGTGATGATGCGGCGGATGAACAGGTCGCCCTGGATGCGCGTCTCGTGCCAGCCCAACGGGTTCAGCAGGTCCTCCATGTTCTTCGCGATGCGCGACTTGTTGCCGCCGGACGTGACGATCTCCTCCGTCCGGATGCGGAAGGCCATCAGCGTCCCGATCATCTCGTCGAACTCGCTCCGGCAGGCGTGGGCCAGGATGCGGGCGGCGTTGCGGAAGCTGTGGACCTCGTAGAGCGCGTGGAAGTCCGGCGGGAACAGGTCGCCCACATCCGGATCACGGGCCGAGATGATCGGGGCAGCGTCGTGCAGGCAGGCGAACAGGTCGGTCATGGAGCGATGGCCATGAAAAGCGGAGACGGTTGAACAACGGCGGACGATTTCGCCAGCATGGTCTTGGCCGTTCGCCCGGTCCACTGATTCCGCCGGCCCGCGACATTGGGTCAACCCGGACCCGAAAGGTTGTGATGGGGCGGTGGTGCGCTGTTCATCGAGCCGTGGTCCATGGTATCTTCCCGCGCCCGGACATGCGCGTCGCGAAATTTCGCCTGTGTCCGGCGGCCTGTGTTTGGGGCCCTGTGTTCAAGCTGCTGGCGTGCTGGGTTCGGAGGCATCTGGATGAGCGACGATTTTCTTTTCGCCGACGACGAGCCGGTCTCCGACATCGAGGCCGCTGCGGCAAAGGAAGACGCGCAGGAGCCGGCCGAGCCCTGGGTCATCCTGATCGTCGACGACGACCCGGCCATCCACGCCACCACCAAGATGGTGCTGCGCGGCTTCACCTTCGAAGGCCGGCCGGCGCAATTCCTGTCCGCGGGCACGGCGCTGGAAGCCCGCACCCTGCTGGAGCAGAACCCGGCGATCGCCGTCGTCCTGCTCGACGTGGTCATGGAATCGGATGATGCCGGCCTGCGGCTGGTCCGCTTCATCCGCAGCGAACTGAACAATCGCCGGGTGCGCATCATCCTGCGCACCGGCCAGCCGGGGCAGGCGCCCGAACGCGATGTCATCCTCAACTACGACATCAACGACTACAAGTCGAAGACCGAACTGACGGCGCAGAAGCTGTTCACCTCCGTCGTCGCGGCCCTGCGCGGCTACCAGGACATCACGGCGATCGAGGCGCACCGGCAGGGGCTGGAGCGCATCCTGGACGCCTCCTCCGCGCTGCTCGACAAGCGCAAGATGGCGGAGTTCGTCGGCGGCACCGTGGCCAAGCTGGCCGAGCTTTGGCCGTCCTGCGAGGGGGTTGCCCTGTGCAGCCGTTCCGCGGAGGGCGGGGTCAGCGCCACGCGCGAACCGCTGCTGCTGGGCGGCAGTGGTCCTTTTGCCGGCGGTCCTTTTGCCGGCGCCCCCCTTGCCGGCGGTCCGCTCCACGGGGAGGTCCGTCCTGTCCGCGCGGCGCTTCCCGCGGAGGTGGCCGGCGCGGTGGCGGAGGCGTTGGCCGACGGGCACAGCCGTTTCGAGCGCACGCACAGCCTTCTGGTCTTCCGCTCCGCCTCGCGGCACCACGACACGGTCTTCTACCTCGCCCACCGCCGCGCCCTGACAGAGGATGAGCGGCGGCTGCTGGAGGTCTTCTGCTCCAAGGTCGCGGTCGGCTTCGACAACGTGCATCTGTACGAAGAGCTGACCGAGCTGAACCGCAGCCTGGAAAGCCAAGTGGTGGAGCGCACGCGCGAACTGGTTGAGGCGACCGAGGCTGCGGAGGCCGCGCGCGCCGAGGCGGAGGCCGCCAACCAGGCCAAGTCCCTGTTCCTGGCGACCATGAGCCACGAGATCCGCACGCCCATGAACGGCGTCCAGGGCATGCTGGAGCTGCTGGAGTTCACGCCCCTGACCGCGGAGCAGCGGGAGCTGGTCGCGGTGGTCCGCGATTCGGCGGGCGCGCTGCTGACCATCATCAACGATATCCTCGACTTCTCGAAGATCGAGGCCGGGCGGCTGGACCTGGAGCGCGTGCCGGTGTCGCTGGCCGCCGTGGTGGAGGGCGTGGCCGACACGCTGGCCCCCGGCGCCCGCAAGAAGACCCTGTCGCTGATCACTTACGTCGACCCGGACCTGCCGGCCCTGGTGATGGGCGATCCGGTGCGCATCCGCCAAGTCCTGTTCAACATCGCGGGCAACGCGGTGAAGTTCACGCCCGCGGGCTCCGTCAAGATCCGGGCGGAGTTGGCGCGGTTCGAGGAGGGCAAGGCGACCATCCGCATTACGGTGACGGACACGGGTATCGGCATCTCGAAGGACGCACAGGCCCGCCTGTTCCGCCCCTTCACCCAGGCGGAGGCCTCCATCACCCGGCGCTTCGGCGGGACCGGGCTGGGGCTGTCGATCTGCCGGCGCTTGGCCGAGCTGATGGGCGGGGAGATCGGCGTGGCGAGCGAGCCGGGGCAGGGCGCGTCCTTCTGGTTCACCTTCACCACAGGCCTCGCCCCGGACTCGGAAGCGGCGGAGCCGGCGGCCGCGGCGCCGCCGCTCGGCGGGGTGTCCGTCCTGCTGCTGGCCCCGGACGCGGAGGAGCGGCGCTTCCTCGCGCGCTACCTCAACACCGACGGCGCGCTGCTGGTGGACGCGCCGGACGCGGAGGCCGGGCTGGCGGCGCTGCACTCCGGAACCGCCTGCGACGTGGTGGTCGCGGCGTCGGAGGTGGACTTGAGGCCGCTGTCCAACAGCAGTTCGGGCGCCGCTCCGCGCGGCCGCGTGCTGCTGACCCGGACGATGGAGGCGGCCGCCCCCGGCGGGGCGGTGCCGCTGCCGCGCCCGGTGCGCCGCGCCCATCTGATCCGCGCCGTGCTGGCCGCCGCCGGCCGCGCGGCCGCTGACGAGGTGGCCGTCGAGCCGCCGAAGGCCAAGCCCGCCGCGCCGGCCTCGGCCCTGCCGGTGGAGGAGGCCCTGGCCGCCGGGCGCCTGATCCTGGTGGCGGAAGACCATCCGACCAACCGGCAGGTCATCCAGCGCCAGCTGACCCTGCTTGGCCACACGGCGGAACTGGCGGAGGACGGCGCCCAGGCCCTGGAGCGCTGGCGCCGCCGCCCCTACGCGCTGCTGCTGACCGACTGCCAGATGCCGGAGATGGACGGGTTCGAGCTGACCCAAGCGATCCGCGCGGAGGAGGCCGCGATCGGCCGGGCCCGCCTGCCGATCGTCGCCATCACGGCCAACGCCATGGAGGGCGAGGTGCAGAAATGCCTGGCGACCGGTATGGACGCCAGCATCTCCAAGCCGCTGGAAATCGGGCAGCTCCGCCGGATCCTCGACCGCTACCTGCCGCACCCGGGGGGCGATGACGCGCCCCTCGCGGCCATGCCGGAGGTTTCAAGCATCGAACAGCTGCCGCCCGAAAGCGCGCCCATCGACCTGGGGGCGCTGTCCACCCTGTTCGACGGGGACACTGAGTTCGTCGGGCAGCTGCTGGAGGAGTTCGTCACCTCCAACACCGTCACGCGGGACCGCCTGGTCACGGCCTTCGGCGCGCGGGATTGGGAGGACGTGCGCCAGGCCGCGCACAAGCTGGCCGGTTCCTCCCGCACGGTTGGCGCCCGCGACCTGGCCGCGGTCGGCGACGCCATTGAGCTGGCCTGCGTCGACAGGCGCCTGGACGGGTTGGACGTCCTGGTCGCGCAGGCGGGCGACGAACTCGCCCGCGTCGCCGGCTTCATCCGGGGCGCGCGGTAGGCCAGCCCCCTTACGCTGTCCCCCTACGCCGCCAGTGCGCGCAGGCCGCGTTGCTTCACGAAGGCGGTGAGGTGGCGGTCGATGTCGGCCTGTCCGGCGTCCGTCAGGTCGAACCGCACGTGGCAGGTCGTGTGCTCCACCCCGACGACGCGCGCCGGGATCGGCGTCGGAACGCCGTCCAGGCGGAGCGTGGCGCGGGTGCCGGCGCCGGCGTCGGACCACCCTTCCAGCGCGGCGCCGCCGGTGGACAGGTTCAGCAAGCGGCAGGAGCGCGTTCCGGACGTCGTTTCGACCTCCACCGGCAGGTTTGCCTCGAAGCGGGTGTCGCGGCGGCGGTCGACCTCGGCCATGGAGGTGCGCACGACGCGGACGAGAATGCCGCGCAGCTCGTCGATGCTGCTGGACACCTGGTCGGCGATGACCCGCACGTCGGCGGCGCGGTCGCCGGTGGAGGAGGCCTCGCGGGAGACCTCGGCGATGCGGCGCGACACCTCCCGCGCGGCGTCGGCGGTGTCGTTCACGTTCCGCGCGATCTCCTGCGTCGCCGAGGCCTGCTCCTCGACCGCCGCGGCGATGGTGGAGGCGACGTGGTCCACGTCGGTGATGCTGCCGGTGATCTGGGCGACGGCGTCCACCGCGTTGCCGGTCACCGCCTGGATCTCGGCGATCTGCCGGGCGATGTCCTCGGTCGCCTTGGCCGTCTGGTTGGCCAAGCTCTTGACCTCCTGCGCCACGACCGCGAAGCCCTTGCCCGCCTCGCCGGCCCGCGCGGCCTCGATCGTCGCGTTCAGGGCCAGCAGGTTGGTCTGGCTGGCGATGTTCTGGATCAGAAGGGCGACGTCGCCGATGCGGGCCACCGCGTCCGACAGGGACTGGATCGTCGCCCGCGCGCCCTCGCCGCTGTCCACGGCCCGGCGCGTGATGCTGCTGGCCTGACCGACCTGGGTGCCGATCTCGCGGATGGAGGCGGCCAGTTCCTCGGTCGCGGCGGCGACGGTCTGGGCGTTGCGCAGGGCCTGTTCGGAGGCGGCGGCCACCGACTGGCTGTTCACGCCGACGGCCCCGGCGGATCCAGCCATGGCCTCGGCGTTGTCCTCCATGCGGCGCGTGCGCTCCGCGACGCGGTCCACGGCGTTGCGGGTTTCCCGCTCCACGGTCTCGGCCATGCTTTCCAGGGCGGCGCGCTTGGCGGCCTCGGCCTGTTCGCGTTCGCGCTCCTGGTCGGCGCGCATCCGCTGGTTCTCCAGCCCGTTGGCCTTGAACACCTCGACCGCGCGGGCCATCTGGCCGACCTCGTCCTCCTTCTCGGCGCCGGGAACGGCGACCGCGTAGTCGCCGCCGGACATGCGCCGCATGACCCCGGTCAGCGCGCCGATGGGCCGCACCACCCGCCGGAGCACCACGATCGCGCCGAGGACGACCATGACCGCGCCCACGGCCAGCAGGATCCAAGAGGTCAGCCGCGCCGCCTCGAAGGCGGCTTCCGAATCCACGTAGCGCTCGCCGGCGACCCGCACCTGAAGGTCGATCAGCGCGCTGATGCGGTCGGTCACGGGGTCGATGATCTGGTACAGCTCCTTCTTCACGAAGCCGTCGAGCGCCGTGGCGTCCTTGGCCGCCAGAATGCGGGACAGCCGCTCCACGGCCTCGTCGGCCTTGGCCATCAGGGGTTTCGTCTCGTTGACCAGCGCCTGTTCCTCGCCGTCGATGTAGGTGGCGAGGTAAGCCTTCCAGCGGTCCCGGATGTCGCCCGTGGCCTTCTGCACCGACGACAGGCTCTCGTCCCAGCTGAAGTTGCCGTTCCGCGCCTTGTGCGAGGCGTCGACGATGAAGACGGCGTAGGCATCGGAGATGATCTTCAGGTCACGCAGGGGCACGACGCGGTCATCGTAGACCGTGCGCAATCCCTCGTTCGAGTTGCTGAGCGCGCGCAGCCCCAGAAGATCGCTCACGGCCAGGAGGCCGCCGAGCAGGGTCAGGACGCACAGCAGAATGGCATTGATGGTGAGCCGCATCGTTTCGCCCCTGTATTGGACGGCGTTCATCCGCCACTGCTGAAGGCCGCCGCCGTTTCCGGCCGCCGCTTCTTGGGTGTTGCGATGCAAGCCTTGACACGGGATTGTAAAGAAAACGCGAATAAAACCTAAACAAATGTATACGCATATTGTCGCATGAAACAGTCTGTCGCCGTGATGAGGCAACGATGCGTCGCGGCGACAGACATTTCGTGTCAATGGACCTTTATTTCGTTTCCGCGATCCTTGCGGTAAATGTGGACGTGGTAGGCGGCCATGGGATTGTCGCGGACGTAATCGACCAATCGGCGTTCCATGTCCGGCGTGGCGTTGCGGATCAGCATCTGCCACGCGGGCTCCATGGTGGCGCGCCGCGTCTCGTTGTGCGGCAGCATGATGAAGCCTGCCCATTCCGGGCGAAAATCGGCCAAGTAGCTCTCCGCATAGTGCCGCATCATGGCCGCGTCGTTGACGTTCACCGATTTCATGTTTTCAAAGCAGACACGAAGCTGCATGGCCCGTCTCCCTCCGTTTCGGTGCTCCGGCGTCGTCCCTGCCAAGGATATGACCACGGCGACCGGAGGCGGCCAGTCTCCAATGGTGCCAATCCCCAATGGTGAATGGGCCGAAACGAAGAAACCCCTTCCCTGGTGTCAGGGAAGGGGTCCGAAGTCTTGGCGGATAGGAGAGGGACACCACCGTCGGCCGAACTGCCGAAGGTCGACAGGTCCAGGCCGGACGGTCGTCCTCAACCGAACTTATAACTGATGCCGTATCCGCCGCGCGGGTAGTCCCACTGAATATTTTCCTTGTCCTGGCAGATCACCCGGCAGGTTCCGCATTCCAGGCAGCCGTCGGTGACCAGCGTCACCGTGCCCGCCTCGTTCTTGCTGTAGCAGGCGGCCGGGCAGCAGACCGTGCAGGCCTGGGACGTGCAGGTCTTGCACTCCGCCTCGCTGCGGATGCGGATGTGCGGGCGGCTTTCGTCGACGATGTAGCGGTTCTGGTACAGCTTCTCTTCGATCTTGACCACGATGCTCATCGCACGGCCCTCACCAGCTTGATTGCGTCGCCGACCAGCCCCAGGACGGAGCGCTTCTTGACGAAGGACTTCATGATCTCCTTCTCCTTCGTCCGCTTGTCCACGCTGTCCACGGTGAACCAGTTGTGCGCGGCGGCGGTCAGCGTGTCGGGGTAGGCACCGAAGAACTGCTTGTTCTCGTGCATGATCCCCGGCAGGTTCAGGTATTTCTTCAGGTCCTTCATGACGAAGCTGTCGTCGAGCCTCGCCTTATAGGCGGCGAGGTTCGCGGCGCTGAAGGGCTTGCCCGCCTTCTTCAGCTCGGCCACCGTCTCCGCGGCCATGCGGCCCGACGCCATGGCGAGGTTGGAGCCCTCGCGGTGGGCGGCGTTGTTGAAGTGGGCGGCGTCGCCGACCACCATCCAGCCGTCCCCAAAGAGCTGCGGCACCGCCTTGTAGCCGCCCTCCGGGATCATGTGGGCGGCGTATTCCTTCATCTCCGCTCCCTCGATCAGGGGCTTGATGACCGGATGGTTCTTCAGGTCCTCCAGCATCTTGTAGGGCGGGACGCTGCCCTGCTTGAAGTCGGAGATCAGGCAGCCGATGCCGATCGTCAGCGATTCCTTGTTGGTGTAGAGGAACGCGGTGCCGACCATGCCCTTGGTCACCTTGCCCATGATCTCGATGACCACGCCCTCGTCGCCCTTCAGGCCGAAGCGCTGCTGGATCAGCTCGGGATCGATGAACAGGATCTCCTTTACGGCCAGAGCCACATTCTCCGGCGCCAACTCCTTCTGGTAGCCGGAGCGCTTAGCAAGCAGGGCGTTCACGCCGTCGGCCATGATGACCACGTCGGCGTGGATCTCCCCGCCCTCGCGGTCGGTGCGCACGCCGATCACCTTGCCGGCGGCGTCGTGGATCAGCTCCGTCACCGTGGTTTCGCAGATCTGCAGGCCGCCGGCCTCGCGGATTTTCTCCGAGAACCACTTGTCGATGTTGGCGCGGATGATGGTGTAGCGGTTCGGCGTCTCGGTGTTGAAGGCGTCCGACCGGTAGTTGGTGCCGATGTAGTTGTCGTCGCCCAACAGCCAGATGCGCTGTTCGATGATGTGGCGCTCGGTCGGGCAGTCGTCCCGGAAGTCGGGGATGATCTTCTCCAGCTCCGCGGCGTACATGATGCCGCCCTGGACGTTCTTGGCGCCGGGATACTCCCCCCGCTCCAGCTGGAGGACGCTGAGGCCCTGCTTGGCCAGCGTGTAGGCCGCCGCGTTGCCGGACGGGCCGGCACCGATGACGATGGCGTCGAACTTTTCGACCATGTCCTTGTGGCTCCTGTTCGTCCGGAAGTTAGCCGGCCAGCCGGTTGACCGACAGGCGCTTGCCGAAGGCGTCGGTCAGGGCCGGCAGGATGGTCAGCGCGTCGCCGACCAGACCCAGATGGGCGAAGTCGAAGATCGGCGCGTTGGGGTCGGTGTTGATGGCCAGGATCAGGTCGGCCTTTTCCATGCCGACCCGGTGCTGGATGGCGCCGGACACGCCGGCGGCGATGTACAGCTTCGGGCGCACCGTCTTGCCGGTCTGCCCGACCTGCCGGTCGAAGGTGGTCCAGCCCGCCTGCACCAGCGGCCGCGTCACCCCGATCTCGCCGCCGAGCACCTTCGCGAGGTCGAAGACCAGCTTCAGGTTCTCCGGCTTGCCCAGCCCCTTGCCGCCGGCGACGATGACGTCGGCGTAGGCCAGCTGCGCCTCCGTCTGCTCGCGGTCGGCGATGAAGCTCAGCACCTTGGTGATCACGTCGTCCTCGCGCAGCGACGGGAAGACCTCCACGATCCGGCCGCTGCGGCTGTCGTCGCGGTCGGGCATGGACATGACGCGCGGGCGCACGGTGGCCATCTGCGGCCGGTAGGCCAGCGTCTGGATGGTGCAGAGCAGGGTGCCGCCGAAGGTCGGCCGGGTGGCCGCCAGCGAGCGATTGTCCATGTAGATGTCAAGCTCGGTGCAGTCGGCGGTCAGGCCGGTCGCCAGCGTGGTGGCGATGGCGCCCGCGAGGTCGCGGCCCAGGGTGGTGGCGCCCAGCAGCACGATCTCCGGCTTGTAGGCGTTGACCACGTCGGTCATCACCCGGCAGTAGGGATCGGTGCGATACTCGCCGAGCACCGGGTCGGCGACCTTATAGACGACGTCGGCGCCATAGGTGAAGGCCTCGGCGCAGATCGCGTTCAGCGCCGGGCTGTCGGCGCCCAGCACCACCGCGCCCACCTCCACGCCCAGCTTGTCGGCCAGCTTGCGGGCCTCGCCCACCAGCTCCCACGACACGGAATGGACGGAGCCGCGCTCCTGCTCCACGATCACCCAGATGCCCTTGTATTCCTTCAGGTGCTCGGGCAGTTGGAACTTGCGTCCCTGCGGCTTGCTTGGTTCGCTCATCGGCGGTTGCTCCGGCGAAAAGGGTCTGTCAGGGACGGCGCGTCACAGCCCGGCGGCGGCGCGGCCGACCAGGTCTTCGGCGAGTTTCGGCTGGGCGCCGAAGATGGCCTCCACGGCGGCGGCGGCCAGCGCGTCGGGGCTGGCGCCCTCGGCTTCCACCATCTTGGCGCGTTCGGCGCGCGGCTTCGGCACGAAGACCTTCGACACCACGGTGGGGGAGCCCTTCAGCCCGACCTTCGTCTCGTCGGCGCCGGTGGTGTCCTTGCTCCAGGTCTTCAGGCCGTAGCGGGCGGCGCGGAACATGTCGTCCATCTTGCCGAAGCGGATGGTGTTCGTGCCTTCCAGCATGGTGATCATGCAGGGCAGCTTGGTCTTCATCACCTGCACGCCGCCTTCGGAGCGGCGGTGCACGACGATCTCCTTCGCGGCCTCGTCGATCGCCTCGATCTTGGCGATGTAGGTCAGCTGCTGGAAGCCCAGCCGCGTGGCGATGCCGGGGCCGACCTGCGCGGTGTCGCCGTCCACCGTCTGCTTGCCGCAGAAGACGAGGTCCACCGGCTCCTCCTCCGACAGCTTCTTGATGGCGGAGGTCAGGGCGTAGGAGGTCGCCAGCGTGTCGGAGCCGGCGAACTTGCGGTCGGTCAGCAGCACCGCGTCGTCGGCGCCGAGCGACAGCGCCTTGCGCAGCGAGGTTTCGGCCATCGGCGGCCCCATGGTCAGGACGGTGACGCGCGCGCCCACCCGGTCCTTGATCCGCAGCGCCTCCTCCAGCGAGAAGAGGTCGAAGGGGTTGATGATGGCCGGGACGCCCTGACGCATGATCGTGTTGGTCACGGGGTGGATGCGGATCTGGGCGCTGTCGGGCACCTGCTTGATACAGACAACGATGTGCATCCCGGTCTCCTTGCTGTCGGCCCCGTCTGGCGGCCCATTCTGTCGGCCCATTTTGCCGGCCGGCCGTCCAGCAGGGCGGCGCTGGTCCTACCAGCAAGCGGCGTGCCAGCTTTGCGCAAGTGCGGTAAGTGATTGATTTGATGATAGAAACACGCCTGCGTCGCATTGTCACAAAGACGACAAACAGTCGCGATGTCGCCTTCGCTACAGAAAGCGGCTGGCCGCGTCCGGAGGCGCCGTGTAGGCTCCCCGACCACGATGTCCGCCGCTTTTCTCCTCTCTGATGCCGTCCGTCTTCACCAGTCCGGCCAGCTCGCCGCGGCGGCGGAGGCCTACGTCCGCGTCCTGGCGCAGGCGCCGCTGCACCCCGACGCGCTGCACCTGCTGGGCGTGGTGCGGGCGCAGGGCGGCCAGGCGGAGGAGGCGGTGGCGCTGATCGCGCAGGCCGCGGCGCTCAACCCCATCTCGGCGCTCTACCGCGGCAATCTGGTCAAGGCCGCGCGGGGGGATGCCGCGGCGGTGGGGCAAGGGTTGCTCCGGGCCGGGGACGCGCTGTTCGACGCGGGGGCGCCGGAGTTGGCGGCGCGCTGCTACCGGGCGGCCGTCGCGGTGCTGCCGGACGACGCGTTGGCCTGGGGCAACCTCGCCGCGGCGCTGCGCGACGCCAGCCGGCCGGCGGAGGCGCTGGCCCCGATGAGCCGCGCGGCGGCGCTCGGTCCCGGCGACGACCGGATCGCGGCCCGGCTCGGCGGGCTGCACTTGGCGTTGCGCGACGGACCGTCGGCCGAAGCCCTGTTCCGCGCGTTGCTGGAGCGCGACCCCGGGCACGCTTCGGCGCGCGTCGCGCTGGCGGATGCGGTGAAGACTGGCGGGCGCTTTGCCAAGGCGACGGGGCTTTACCGCAAGGCGCTGGCCGTTGATCCGGCGGATGCGGACGGCTGGTTCAACCTGGGAGTCACGCTGGGCGACCTTGGCCGGCACGAGGATACCGTGGCCCCATACCGGCGGGCGGTGCGGCTCTCCCCAGGCCGCGTGGACGCGCGCTTCAACCTCGCCCACGCGCTGCTGATCACCGGGCGGTACGAGGAGGGGTGGCCGGCCTTCGAGGCGCGTTTCGAACGCGACGTGCACATTCCCGACCGGGGGCGGCCGTGGTGGCGCGGGGAGCCGTTGCAGGGGCGCACCATCCTCCTGTACGGGGAGCAAGGGCACGGCGACGCGCTGCAGTTCATCCGCTACGCCCCCATGGTGGCGCGGGCCGGCGGACGGGTGGTGGTGGAATGCCTGCCGGCCCTGGCGCGCCTGTTCGCGCGGGTGGAGGGCGTGGCGGAGGTCCACCCGCTGGGTGGTGCGCCGGACTTCGACCTGATCGCACCGCTGATGAGCCTGCCGGCGCTGTTCGGCACGACGCTGGACACTGTGCCGGCGGCGGTTCCGTATCTGGACGGCGCCGCCGCGGGGGAGGTCCGCTTCGCCGGCCTGTGGCCCCCCGGTGACGGAACGCTGGCCGTCGGGCTGGTCTGGGCGGGCGATCCGCACGTCACCGACCCGCGCTGGAGCCACGCCGACACGCGCCGCAGCATCCAGCTCGCCGGCTTCGCGCCACTGCTGGATCTGCCTGGTCTGCTCCTGGTCAGCCTTCAGAAAGGGGCGGCCGCCGCGCAGGCGGCAGAACCGCCCTTCGCCGGCCGCATCCTGGACGTGATGGCCGATGTTGCGGATTTCGCCGACACGGCGGCGCTGGTGCGCCGGCTGGATCTCGTGATCAGCGTGGACACGTCCGTCGCGCACCTCGCCGGGGCGCTGGGCGTGCCGGTGTGGGTGCTGTCCCGCTTCGACGGCTGCTGGCGCTGGCTGACCGATCGGGAGGACAGCCCCTGGTACCCGACCGCCCGCGTCTTCCGGCAGGAGCGCATCGGCGACTGGCAACCGGTGCTCGACCGCGTCGCCACGGAGCTGCGGGCGCTGGCTGCAGCCCGGCTTACGAAGACGGGTTGAGCAGCGCGTCGAGCGGCACGAAGCGGTCGGCCATTTTGCGCGCCTCCTCCTGGTGGACCTTGAAAGTCTTTTCGGCGATGGCGTTGGACACCACGAAGTCCTGGTAGGCGCGCTCCAGGTGGGCGTGGTAGCGGGCGGTCATGCCCTCGTCGTCCAGCGACTCCAGGCCGGTGTCGGCGGCCAGATAATCGTGGAAGCGCTGCAGGATGTGCAGGCGGTTCACGTTGACCACGCGCTGCTCGTAGCGGACGTTGAAGAAGCGCAGGAAGTCCTCCGCGGTCTCCAGATCGTCCAGATCGTCCTTGAAGCTCATGGCGGGTTCCCTCTGGTTCAGATCACGTAGTGGTCGGCGCGGGGCGTGGCGTCCGGACCGGCCGGCATGGGCGCGCCGCAGCTTTCCTGGTCGCACAGGTTGCCGCAGGAATGGCAGGCGATTCCCTCCAGGGTGGCCTCGGACAGCGGGGTGAGGCGCGCGGCCTCCTCCGTCGTGTGCGCCTCCAGCCGGGCCTCGATGCGGTTGATGTGGTCGATCAGGCAGGCGATGGCCTTGCCGACGGGGTCCGGCATCAGGTGGTGGTCGAGGTCGATGCCGTGCGCGGCGAGGTGGCGCTGCGTCTCCGCCCGCACCACGCGCCCCGGAATGCCGACGACCGTCATGCCGTCCGGCACGTCCTTGGTGACCACCGAGTTGGCGCCGACGCGGCAGCCGGCCCCCACGGTGATCGGCCCCAGGATCTTGGCGCCGGAGCCGACCAGCACGCCATCGCCCAGCGTCGGGTGGCGCTTGCCCTTGGTCCAAGAGGTGCCGCCCAGTGTCACCCCGTGATAGAGCGTGACGTCGTCGCCGACCTCCGCCGTCTCGCCGATCACCACGCCGGCGCCGTGGTCGATGAAGAAGCGGTGGCCGATGGTGGCGCCGGGATGGATGTCGATGTTGGTCAGCGCGCGCGCCAAGTAGGACAGGAACCGCGCCGGCCAGCGGAAGCCGCGGCGCCACGCGGCGTTGGCGACCCGGTGCATGGCCAGCGCGTGGATGCCCGGATAGCAGGTCAGCACGTCCAGCACGTTGCGCGCGGCCGGGTCGCGGTCGAAGACGCAGGCCACGTCCTCGCGCAGCAGATGCCAAAGACCTGTGTCGGTCGCGGTGGGCAGGTCCGCATGCGCGTCGATGGCGGCCATCGGGTCCTCCATAAGATCCAGCACCAGCTCTAGCGCCGGGTGGCGGCGTCGCGGTGGAAGGCGAGCAGTTCGTCCGGTGTCGGCGCCCGCTTGGCGCGGGTGGCGAGCGCGCGGACCCGCGGCAGCACCGCCTGCGCCAGCAGATCGTCGCAGGCGAGGCCAAGCTGCCCGTAAGCCATCTTCATCGCCGCGGTGCCGGAATGCTTGCCCAGCACGATGCGGTGCTCGCGGCCGACCTCGGCGGGGTCGAAATTCTGGTAGGTGGCGCGGTCGCGCAGCAGCCCGTCCACATGGATGCCGGCCTCGTGCGTGAAGACCGCGTCGCCGACGATGGACTTGTTGACCGCCACCGGCCGGTTCGACGCACGCTCCACAAGGTCGGAGATGGGACCCAGCATCCGCGTGCCGACGCCGGTGTCGATGCCGTAGAGCACCTTCAGCGACATCACCACCTCCTCCAGCGGGGCGTTGCCGGCGCGCTCGCCCAGCCCGTTGACGGTGGTGTTGACGTGCGTCGCCCCACCCAGCACGGCGGCCAGCGAGTTGGCGTTGGCGAGGCCCAGGTCGTCGTGGGCGTGAATCTCGATCTCCAGGTCGGTGGCCCGGCGCAGCCGTTCGATGCAGGCGCGCGTCTGGAAGGGGTCGAGCACGCCCAGCGTGTCGGCGAAGCGGAAGCGGCGGGCGCCGGCCTGTTGCGCCACGGTCGCCGCGGCGACCACGAAGTCCATGTCGGCGCGCGAGGAGTCCTCGCCGCCCAGGCTGACCTCGAAGCCATGGTCGCGGGCCTGTTTGACCTTGCGCTCGATCTCGGCGAGCGCCCAGGCGCGGCTGCGCTTCAGCTTCTTGGTGATGTGGATGTCGGAGACGGGCATCGACAGGTTGACGAAGCCCACGTTGCAGTCCAGCGCCGCCTTCAGGTCGGTGTCGTGCATGCGGCACCAGACCATCAGCCGCGCCTTCAGGCCGAGGGAGGCGACGGCGCGGATGCCCTCGCGCTCCTCCTCGCCCATGGCCGGGATGCCGATCTCCAGTTCCGGCACGCCGGCCTGATCGAGCGCGCGGGCGATGGCGATCTTCTCGTCGAGCGTGAAGGCCACGCCCGCCGTCTGTTCGCCGTCGCGCAACGTCGTATCGTTGATGATGGCGGAACCGCCCATCGGCATGGTGCTGGATCCTTATCTGGTGCGGCGGTTGCCCCCACCCTCCCGCTTCGCGGGTCCCTCCCTCCCCCGCCCAGCGGGGGAGGGTTAGGGTGGGGGCAACGCAGCCGGAATTGGTCGCAGACCGGGCCGGGGAACCACGTCCCGGCGGGTGTCGTCGGGCGGGTTGCCGGGGCGTGGGCCCGGCCCGGCCTGCGATCTCGGTGTTACGAGTAGACGGGCGCGAACTCCTTGGTCGCACCGCCCTGCGACCAGTAGGGCGACAGGGAGCGCAGCTTGGCGATGATGCCGGGGACGACCGCGATCACGTGGTCAATCTCCGCCTCGGTCGTCTCGCGCGACAGGGAGAAGCGCGTGGCGCCATGCGCCGCGGTGTAGGGCACGCCCATGGCCCGCATCACGTGGCTGGGCTCCAGCGAGCCCGACGTGCAGGCGGAACCGGAGGAGGCCGCGATCCCCGCCTCGTTCAGCAGCAGCAGGATGGCCTCGCCCTCGATGTACTCGAAGGCGATGTTGCAGGTGTTGGGCAGGCGGTTGGCCGGGTTGCCGGTGACGAAGCAGGCCGGCACCGCAGCCAGAATGGCCTTTTCCAGCCTGTCGCGCAGGGCTTTCACCCGCGTGTTCTCGTCGTTCATGTGCAGCAGCGCCAGCTGCGCCGCCGCCCCCAGCCCCACGATGCCCGGCGCGTTCTCCGTGCCGGCGCGGCGCGAACGCTCCTGGTGGCCGCCGCGCAGCATCGGGCGGAAGCGCAGGCCGCGCTTCACGTAGAGCGCGCCGATGCCCTTGGGCGCGTGCAGCTTGTGGCCGGACAGCGACAGCATGTCGACCGCGCTGTCGGCGAGCTTCATCGGGATCTTGCCGACTGCCTGCACCGCGTCGGTGTGGAACACCGCGCCGGCCGCCTTGGCGAGCGTCGCCAACTCCTCGATCGGGAAGATCGTCCCGGTCTCGTTGTTCGCCCACATGATGGAGACGATGGCGACGTCCGGACCCAGCGCGGCCTTGTAGGCGCCCATGTCCAGGTTGCCCTGGCCGTCCACGCCGATGCGGTGGACGGTGTAGCCGCGCTTCTTCTCCAGATAGTCGCAGAGCGCCAGGACGGCGGGGTGCTCCACCACGCTGGTCACGATGCTGCGCTTCTTCGGGTAGGCCTCCAGCGCCGACAGGATCGCGGTGTTGTCGCTTTCCGTGCCGCCGGAGGTGAAGACGATCTCGCTGTCGTGGGCGGCGCCCAGCAGCGCCTGCACCTGCTTGCGCGCCCATTCGATCTTGCCGCCGACCGCGGCGCCGAAGCCGTGCATGGAGGACGGGTTGCCGAAATGCTCCGTGAAGAGGGGCAGCATCTCCGCCAGGACTTCCGGATCGACGCGGGTCGTGGCGTTGTTGTCGAGGTAAATGCCTTGCTCAGTCATTGGCTTAGGCCCCCGCCGGCAGGAGGGAGGCGGGCTTGACGCGGACGAACTCGCCCAGCGCCTCGACCAGCTTGGCTTGCACGCCCATCATGGTGCCGGCCGACTGCGAACAGCCGGAGCAGGCGCCGGTCAGGCGGACGTAGATGTCCTTGCCGTCGATGTCCACCAGCTCCACGTCGCCTCCGTCGCGCTGGATCTGCGGGCGCAGTTCCTCGATGGCGACCATGATCTTCTGCATGCGCTGCACGTTGGTCAGCTTGGCCGGCGCGGCCGGGGCCTCGGCCTTCGGGGCCAGCGGCTTGATGGCGTCCAGGCCCACGGTGCCCGGCGGGTGCGCCTTCGGCTTGTCCAGCGCGCCGGTCTTGGCGAGCACGGCCTCCAGCACCTCCTCGATCTTCTCGTGGCAGGTCTGGCAGGATCCGCCGGCCTTGGTGTAGTGGGTGACCTCTTCCAGTGTGGTCAGGCTGTTGACGGTCACCGCGCGCTCGATCATCGCCGCGTCGATGCCGAAGCACTTACAGACCAGCTCGCCTTCCTCATGGTCGTCGACCCAGGCCTCGCCCTTGTAGTTGGCGATGGCGGCGCGCAGGGCCTCCGCCCCCATGACGGAGCAGTGCATCTTCTCCGGCGGCAGGCCGCCCAGATATTCGGCGATGTCGCGGTTCGTGACGACCAGCGCCTCGTCCACCGTCTTGCCGATGATCATCTCCGTCAGCGCCGACGACGACGCGATGGCCGAGCCGCAGCCGAAGGTCTGGAACTTTGCCTCCTCGATCACCTGGGTGTCGGGGTTCACCTTCATCATCAGCTTCAGGGCGTCGCCGCAGGTGATCGACCCGACCTCGCCCACGGCGTTCGCCTCATCCAGCGCGCCGGCGTTCTTCGGGTTGAAGAAGTGTTCCTTGACCTTGTCGGTGTAGTTCCACATGACGCCTTGCCTTTCCCGCGTGACCGGGTTGGGGAGAGTGTTCGGTGTTAGTGCGTGGTGCCGCAGCCCGACGACGGCGACGCCGAGGAGCAGCTGCCGCCCGGCCCTGCCGAGAAGGACTTGCCGCAGCCGCAGGTGCTCGCCGCGTTCGGGTTGTCGAACTTGAAGCCGGAGCCCTCGACCCCCTCCACGAAATCGACCACCACGCCGTCGAGGAAGGGCTGGCTGTTGGAGTCCACGAAGATCGTCACCGGGCCGAAGGTCAGGACGGCGTCGTCCTCGCCGGCCTCGGCCTCCAGGCCCATCTGGTACTTCATGCCGGCGCAGCCGCCGTCGGCCACCGCGATGCGCAGCCCCGCCGCCGCACCGCCGGACTTCGCCAGAACGCGCTCCAGGGTGTTCACCGCCGCATCCGTCAGGGTCACCATGTCCGCCGCCTCCACATGCTCCGTCGGGCTTGCCGACCGATCCTGGCTTGGAATAGGCAAGCGGCGTGCCAACTCGTAAGTGATTGATTTTGCGCGATTGTCAGGTGCGGCATCCTGGCGCGTTCCCGACAATTGTCGGATCGGGGCCATGTCGGGTTTGCGACACCCGCGACGAAAAGACGCACAATGGAAGTGGGGGCTTTCGCTTGGGCCGGTGCAGCCCCATACAAGGCCCCATATAGGATCTTCGGTCGGGCGAACGAAACGGACAACAACGGAAGGGGCGGCGATGGACCGGCCGATCGAGTTGCGTATTCCCGACGGGCGCATGGCTTTCGGTGACGTGCCGGAGCACATCGACGAGCGCCTCCAGGCGGCCGTGAAGGCCCGCGGGGTCCCGGAGCGTTGCGAGGAGCTGCTGTGGGAGGCGCACCGGCTGGGCCCGCGGGTGCTGCTGGTCTACTACGCGCTGTACAAGTACTACTTCAACCGCAAGCGCTTTGCCGACGCGGAGCGGGTCGCGCAGATCGGGCTGGAGGCCGCGGCGCGCGAGGGCGGCTTTTCCGGCGACTGGCGGACCTTGGCCGCCGACAGCACGGCGTGGACGGCGGAGGGGCCGCAGCGCTTCGTCCTGTTCACACTGAAGGCGCTGGCCTTCATCAACCTGCGCCGCGACCGGCTGGCCGACGCGCGGGCGATCCTCGACAAACTGGCGGAGATCGACCCGCTGGACCAGGTCGGCTATGGCGTCATCGCCGCGCTGGCGAAGGGTGTGGAGGGGGAGTGAGGAGATAGGGGGCGTAGTCGCGCTGGCCCCACCCTGGCGCTCTAATCACCCGCCCCGAAGCACACCGCTTCGGCGCCGCAGGCGCGGCAGACGGGGGCGCCGCAGGGGATCAGGCCGTCGCGGGCGCACAGGAAGCGGTAGAGGAAGGTCTTCCACCGCGTGCCGGTGGCGTTCAGCACGGCCAGCGGATCGAAATGGCGCTCGATCACCGCGGCGAGATGGCGTGGGCCGTTGAGCCCCAGATCCTGCCACAGCTCGGCGCTGTCCAGCGCGGCGCGCGCGATTATCGCGGCCAGCCAGACCTCCTCATCGGTGCCCTGTGACCGGTGGGAGAGCAGCAGCTCGGCAAGCTCGCGGAACTCAGCGTGCAGATGCGCGGGCAGACGGGCGGGCGACGCTTCCACGACCGGCAGGCCGTCCTGGAGCGCGCCGGGAAAATAGCGTTCGAGAAGGCGTGTGAAGGCGACGTCCGACAGGCCGAGCGCGCCGGACCCGCCCGGCCAGCGGCGGGCCAAGATGCAGGCGAACAGGTGCCCGTCGAAGACGTTGCGCCGGCCCTGCCGGTCGGTCAACCAGCGGTAGAGTGCGGCGGTGTCGCCCGCCCCCGGCGGGGCGGAATGCAGGATGCCCATGGCGTCCTCCGGGGGCGGGACAAGACGTCAGGCCGCCTGGGGAAGGTGGGAGATGCAGCTTTTGGAGCAGACCTTGCCGCAGCTCTCGCAGCCGATGCAGTTGCCGGCGTTCTTGACGCTCATGACCTTCTTCTCGGCCTCGTCGTCGAAGGCGTCGACGATGTCGCCGTCCTCGGTTATGCCGATCAGCTCCAGCACGTCGCGACCGCACACCTTGAAGCAACGGCCACAGCCGATGCACATCTTCTGGTCGATGCCTTCCACGAATTTCGGCGTCCAGGCGGTGCCGCCGCGGGTGGTGCCGGTCACGAACTCAGCCATCGTCTGCTCCTGATGCAATGCGATTGTTGTTGAAAGGGAGGGTTTTCTTTACGCGGAAGCTTTTTCCAGCGCCTTCAGCTCGGCGCGTTTCTCGGTCAAGGTCTTGTAGGAGTCGTACGTTTCCTGGGCGACTTGCAGAATGGACTGCCAATTCTGCGGCAGCTCTTCCGACAGGTCGTGCAGGTCCATCTTCTTCTGCGTGGCCCGGGCGTTGAGCTTCTTGACCTCGTCCTTCAAGGCATCGATGTCAGCCATGTCCGAATCCTCACAGATCGGCGACTTCAGGGAATTTCTTGATCAGCGCGACCGCCTCGCCGACGATCTTCGCGCCGTCGGCGGACAGCTTCTCCACCGACGGGAAGCCGAAGCGGTGCACGTCGCGCAGGTGCTTCGACACCACCACGAGGCGGCCAGTGGTCAGCACCATGCGGCCGAAGCCCTCGTGACTCATCTTCATGATAGGGGAGGCGATCAGGCCGGTCCGCTTCTCCACCGTGATGCCCACGGCCTTGTAGAAAAGCTCCAGCCGCCACAGCGTGTCGGGGTCCGGGTCGCCCATGATCGGGATGGCGGCGCGGGCTTCCTTGTCCAGGATGAAGGGGGCGAGGAGCTGCTCATCGCCCTTGCCTTCCCAGGCACCGTAGCTGTCCTCGGCGCGGAACAGCATGACCAGGACCTTCAGGAACTCCTGGGCGAGATCCGTCTCGGCGGCGGGGGCGGCGGTCGCGGTATCCGTCATGGTTTCAATCCTCCTCGTCGAACGCGAATTCACCGAAACGTTCCTCGGCGGTCTGGCCGGCGTTCAGCGCCTTGCGCAGCCAGGGCGGCGGGTTGCCGTTGATGGTCTCGACCAGCCGGTCGAGCAGGGCGGGGATGCTTTCGGTGGCCTCCACCTTCACGGGGTGGATCTTCTTGGCAACGACGCGCGCGGCGGCCGAGGCGCCAATGGCCGACAGGTAGACGATCGCGACGTCGGCCAGCGCCTCCAGCTTCGGCAGCAGCTTGTCCTCGTTGCCGTCCTCGAACATCGAGCCGCCGAACTGGAGGGTTTCCACCATCCGGTGGCCGGCCTTGTCCACCTCGTAGACCACGATGTTCTTGGCCCATCCGAAATGCGCATCGACGTGCTGCATGTCCTGGGTGCAGAAAGCGACCTTCATGAATCCTCCTTTTCGGGGCCGGCCGGGGTCGGCCGTGTCCACCAAACTCAGCCGGCGCTGCATCCGCATGATCCGCCCCCGCAGTGATGGCCCTTGTCATGCCCGTCATGGTCTTCAGCCGCAGGCCCATGCTCGTCGTGGTCCATCTCGCGGGACAGGAACAGGTTGCCGATCTCGCACAGAAGCTCGCGGCTGCCGCGGTAGCCGACGGACACCTTCAGGCCGGCGCTCAGCCGGTCGAACATGGGCAGTCCCATGCGGTGCAGCGGCACGCCGATGCGCGCCGCCCCCATGCGGCCGTGCGAGTTCGACACGATCAGGTCGGCCTCGCGGGCCAGCGTCTCTACATCGGAATGGTCGCCGACCATGACCGTCGCGGCGCGCAGCTTTTCCAGCACCGCGGCCTGGGTGGGCGACACCGCGGCGATCACCTCCGCGCCCAGGTCGGCGAGGAAGCTGGTGACGGCGTAGAGCAGGTCCGGCTCCAGCGCCACGGCGATGCGCTTGCGGCTGAAGAAGAAGTGCCCGTCCAGCATGGCGTCCACCAGCGTCTCGCGCTGGCGGCGCAGCCGCGCCGGCACCGGGCGGCCGGACAGGTCCGACAGCGTCCTGACCAGCCGGTCCGACGCCTCCAGCCCGGTCAGCCGGTCGAAGAAGATGGAGCGGACGTCCGTCTTCAGCTCCAGCGCCGCGGCGGCGACCTTCATGTGCTCGCCGATCACCAGCGTCGCTTCCGACGCGCCCATGGCGGCGATTTGCTCCACCGTCACACCGCCGAGCGAGGTGGCGGTGAAGTCGTCGGGCTGGCGGCCGGACATGGACAGCGACAGGTCGGGCAGGAAGATCGGCGTCAGGCCGAAGCTCTCGATGACGTCGCGCAGCTCCTCCACGTCGCCGGGCGACAGGTGGCAGCCGGCCAGCACGTTGACTTGGCCCTTCACCGTCGCGGCGGCGGGCTGGACCACTTCCTCCACGATGCCGGTCACGG
This sequence comes from Azospirillum canadense, assembly GCF_025961225.1. Taxonomy (GTDB): domain Bacteria; phylum Pseudomonadota; class Alphaproteobacteria; order Azospirillales; family Azospirillaceae; genus Azospirillum; species Azospirillum canadense. The sequence goes on from NZ_JAOQNG010000001.1 coordinate 762,975, forward strand.
CGGCGGAGAAGCCGTCCTCGAAGCCGCCGGCGAAGTCCGGCGTGTTGGCGAACACCAGTTTCAGGTCGGCCAGCATTGGGTTGCGCTGGCGGAAGCTGTTGTACTGGCCGCCCATGTCCTCGCCCTTGGTCTCGGTGACGCCGGTGGTGGCGACGCCGATCAGGGCGGGCTTGTTGCGCTCCGCGATGGTGCGGATCGCCTGCTCCAGGTTGTCGTAGCCGCCGAGGATGGTGGACACCTGGTCCATGGCGGTGGTCTGGAGCGGGATCGCCTCGCGGAAATGGCGGACCAGCAGGACCAGCCCGAAGGCGGTGCAGCCTTGGCTCCCGTGGAACAGAGGCATGCAGCGGTCGACGCCGAGGTAGGCGAGCGCAGCGCCCAAAGGCTGGCTCATTTTCAGCGGGTTGGTGGAGGCCGCCTTGGCGGAGTGGGGAAAGCGCTGGAGAGTGCCCATGGCTTACGCCTCCCCCGGCTTGCCGTCCCAGGGGGCGGGTAGGCGCACCTGCCGCCAGATCGGGTTGGACAGCGTCTTGTCGATCTCCTCGCACAGGTTGACGATGCCGTCGTAGCCCGCGTAGGCGTGGTGGCGTTCCTGGTTCAGGTCGAGCCACGGAACCTTGGCCTTCAGCGCGATGAACTGCGACCGGCCGCCGGACATCATGATGTCGGCCTCGCTGTCCTTCAGCATCTTGTAGATGTCGCGGGGCTTCAGGTCGTCCCACTGGTGGAACTCCTCCCCCTTCATCTTCTTGATGCGCTCCTTGTCCTCCTTCGTGGACTTCTTCGTGGAGGTGCCGGCGATGGTCAGGCCGGCGCCTTCCAGGGCGGTGACCATCGACCAGCTCTTTACGCCGCCGGTGAACAGCAGGACGCGCTTGCCGTCGAAACGCGGCTTGTAGGGTTCCAGCCGCCGCCAAACGCGGCTTTCCTCGCGGGCGATGACGCCCTCGGTGCGGTCGAGGATGGCCTTGTCGGCACCGCGCTCCACCAGCATGCGGGCCATGGTGCGCAGCGTGTCCGACATGTCCGACACGCCGTAGAAGGAGCCCTCGAAGTAGGGGATGCCCCAGCGTTCCTGCATCTTGCGGCCGATGTTCACCAGCGCCTGGGAGCAGACGACCATGGTCAGCCGCGCGCGGTGCGCCTGGGCCACCTCGTTGTAGCGGCCGTCGCCGGAGATGCAGGACAGGATGCGGATGCCGATCTCGTCCAGCAGCGGCTTCACCAGCCAAAGCTCGCCGGCGAGGTTGTATTCGCCGACGATGCAGATGTCGGTCGGGGTCGTCACCTCCGGCTCCACCGTGCCGATGACGTGGTCGAGCAGAGCCTCGCCGGCCATCTTGTTGCCGAGGTTCTTCGACCCGACGAAGCCCGGCGCCATCACCGGGATGACCGGCTTGCCCAGCTTCTTCGCGGCGAACTTGCAGACCGCCTCGATGTCGTCGCCGATCATCGCCGGCACGCAGGTCTGGTAGACGAAGACCGCCGGCGGGTCGTACTGCTGCACGACCTCACGGATGGCGCGGTACAGCTTCTTCTCGCCGCCGTGGACGATGTCGAGTTCGGACAGGTCGGTGGTGAAGCCCGTGCGGTAGAGCTGCGAGCCGGAGGACTTGGTCCCGCGGCTGTCCCAGCTGTTGCCGAGGCAGGCAATCGGTCCGTGCACGAGGTGGGCGGCGTCGGCGATCGGTTGCAGCACGATCATCGCGCCGTCGTAGGCGCAGCCGCCGGCCGCGGCGCCCGGCTTCAGGGCCTTGGAGCAGCCCTTCTTCCGTTCCTTGTCGGACTTGGCTTGGTTGGTGGCACAACCCGGCTCGTTGAAGACGTCCTGGAGCTTTTCCTGGAGCATGACCTTCTCCTGCCCATGGCCGACATCGGCGCGTGTGGAGCGGTCATATGCAGGGCTCGTGCCATCGGGTTAGCGCGTTGATCGGATTGGATTGTCCAGTCGGCGGGCGCTGTGCGATAGCTGACAATCGAAGGAATTTGTCGGGTGTCGGACACGGGCATTTTGGTTTCGGGGGCCCGCGGTCCGCCCGGGGGTCAGGAGGAGCGCGGCGTCCGGCCGGGGGAGCGGGCGCCGAGCCGGTCGTCCATCCAGCTGCGCACCGCGTCATTGAACTCGGCCGGGGCCTTCCGGCCGAAGCGCTGGCCGACGCCGCCCAGCGTCTCCTGCGCCAGTGCTTCGCGCATCGCCTTCTCGGCAGTCAGCATCACCCCATGGACGGCGCAGACGCCGGAGGTCGCCCAGGACGGCGGCCTTTCGCCGAATACCGCGCAGCGGCCGCGGATTTCCTGGCAGTCGAACAACGGCTTGTCGCCTTCGATGGCGTCGACGACGTCCAGGAAGGTGATCGCATCGGCTGGCTTGGCGAGCCGGTAGCCGCCGCGCACCCCTTCGCTGGCCGCGACGATTCCCGCCTTCTCCAGCTTGGGGAAGATCTTGGCGAGGAAGGAGGGGGAGACGCCCTGCAACTCCGCAAGGTCGCGGCTGCTGAGCGGCGTGTCGCCCGAGGAGACCAGCCAGAGCAGGCAGTGGATCGCGTATTCGACGCTTGCGGTGATGTGTGCCATGACGCGCGGTGCGGTGTGCCGTAGCGGCGGGTTCAACAACACAGACTATATAAGTCGGAGTTCAGCAGCGCAAAGACGAAAAGCCGGAGCCCGTCTTGCGACGAACTCCGGCTTTCCGGGGAAGCGGTTGGGGCGGGGGGATGGAGACCCCGACCCAACCGGGAACCTTTGATCCGGGAAGAACCCCCGCGATCAGCGGATCAGGTCGAACGAGTAGTCGGTTTGGCCAACGATGTTGGTGTTGGCGTCGATGTCCTCGAAGATCCGGTCCAGGATGCGCACCAGCACGTTGAGCGCGCCCTGGTAGCCCCAGGTCGGGTAACGGTGGTGGTGGTGGCGGTCGAAGATCGGGTAGGTCAGGCGGATCAGCGGAACCTTGGTGTCGCGCTCCAGATACTTGCCGTAGCTGTTGCCGATGATGTAGTCCACCTTGTCCGTGAAGATCAGCGAGCGCAGGTGCCAGAGGTCCTTGCCGCCGTAGGCCTTGCCGGACTTGCCGAACGGCGAGGAGTCGAGCAGCTTCTGGACCTGCTTCTCCCACTTCTTGGAGCCGGAGGTGGACAGGATGTGCACCGGCTCGGCGCCCAGCTCCAGCAGGAACTTGGACATGCCCAGGCAGAAGTCCGGGTCGCCGTACACGGCGAAGCGCTTGCCGTGCAGGTGGGTGTGGCTGTCGCCGATGGCGTCGACCAGGCGGCCGCGCTCCAGCTTCAGCTCGGCCGGGACCGGCTTGCCCGACAGCTCCGACAGCTTCAGGAGCAGCTCGTCGGTCGCCGCAACACCCATCGGGTAGTTGAACTTGGCGACGTCCTGGCCCTTCTCCTTGATGAACTGCAGCGACTGCGGGGTGCAGTATTCCTGCATGGAGATGGTGGCCTTGGCGTGGACGGCCTCCTTGGTGGCCTCCAGCGTCGTGCCGCCGTCATACATGCGGTACTCGCCGTCCATCGGGGTGTCGAAGTTGTCCGACACGTCCGACAGGATGGTCATGTCGATGCCGAACAGGCCGGCGATGCGCTTCAGCTCGCGGTTGTTGCCGACCGCATAGCCGTCGAAGCCCGGGATCAGGTTGATCGACGCGTTCTTCGGGGTGTCGTAGTTCTCCGACGTGCCCCAGAAGTGCGTGAGGACGCCCTTGATCATGTTGTCGTAGCCGACGATGTGGCTGCCGACGAAGGCCGGGGTGTGCGCGAACGGGACCGGGAAGTCCTGCGGGACGCTGTCCTTGCCCTTCGCGTTGGCGATGAAGCCCTGCAGGTCGTCGCCGATGACTTCGGCCATGCAGGTGGTCAGCACGGCGATCATCTTCGGCTTGTACAGCTCGTAGGCGTTCGCCAGGCCGTCGATCATGTTGTTCAGGCCGCCGAACACCGCCGCGTCTTCCGTCATCGACGAGGAGACCGCGGAGTTCGGCTCCTTGAAGTGGCGGGTCAGGTGCGTGCGGTAGTAGGCGACGCAGCCCTGCGAGCCGTGGACGAAGGGCAGGGTGCCCTCGAAGCCCTGGGCCGCGAACATCGCGCCGATCGGCTGGCAGGCCTTCGTCGGGTTGATGACGACCGCCTCACGGGCGAAGTTCTTTTCCTTGTACTCTTCCGACTTGGTCCACTCGGAAACCCGGGCGACCTCCTCGTCGGAGTGGCCGTACTCGAACTCCGCCTTCTTGCGCTCGAACATCTCCTTGTATTCCGGCTGGCGGAACAGCGTGAAGTGGTCGAGAACCTTGTCGGCGCTCTGGGAAACGGTGTCGGACATCGTCAATACTCCTATCTTCCAGAGGCCGTGATCAGAACGGAGCCTTCATGATGCCCCAGACGGGGTTGTTGATCGCCAAGTCCATGTCGCGGGCGAAGATGGCGAAGCCGTCGTAGCCGTGGTACGGGCCGGAGTAATCCCAGCTGTGCATCTGGCGGAAGGGCAGGCCCATCTTCTGGAAGACGTACTTTTCCTTGATGCCCGACGCGACGAGGTCCGGACGGATCGCCTCGACGAACTTCTCCAGCTCGAACGCGGTGACGTCGTCGTAGATCAGCGTGCCTTCCTTCACGTAGTGCGGCGTGCGCTGATAGTCGTCGTTGTGGGCGAACTCGTAACCCGTGCCGACGATCTCCATGCCCAGGTCATGGTAGGCGTCGACCACGTGGCGCGGACGCAGGCCGCCGACGTAGATCATGACCTTCTTGCCCTCAAGCCGCGGCTTGTACTTGGCAATGACGGCGTCGACCATCGGCTGGTACCTGGCGATGACCTTCTCCGCGTTCTCCTTGATCTTGTCGTCGAAGAGAGCGGCGATCTTGCGCAGGGATTCGGCGATCTGCGACGGGCCGAAGAAGTTGTATTCCATCCAAGGAATGCCGAACTTCTCTTCCATGTGGCGCGCGATGTAGTTCATCGAGCGGTAGCAGTGGATGAGGTTCACCTTGGCCTTCGGGGTGTTTTCCAGCTCGGCGAGCGTGCCGTCGCCCGACCACTGGGCAACCACGCGCAGGCCGATCTCTTCCAGCAGGATACGGCTGGCCCAGGCGTCGCCACCGATGTTGTAGTCACCGATGATGGTGACGTCGTACGGGGTGGAGACGAAGCCTTCCTTCGGCTCGGTCTTCTCGAAGATCCAGTCGCGGATGGTGTCGTTGGCGATGTGGTGGCCCAGCGACTGAGACACGCCGCGGAAGCCTTCGCAGCGCACGGGGATGATCGGCTTGCCGATTTCCGCCGACTTGGCGCGGGCGACCGCCTCGATGTCGTCGCCGATCAGGCCGATCGGGCATTCCGACTGGATGGAGATGCCGTTCACGAGCGGGAACAGCTCGTTGATCTCCTCGATCACCTTGTGCAGCTTCTTGTCGCCGCCGAAAACGATGTCCTTCTCCTGGAAGTCGGAGGTGAAGTGCATCGTGCCCCAGCTGTCCACGCCGGTATCGCCGACGTAGTAGTTGCGGCGGCCGGACCAGGAGTAATAGCCGCAGCCGACCGGGCCGTGGGAGATGTGGATCATGTCCTTGATCGGACCCCACACCACGCCCTTCGAACCGGCGTAGGCGCAACCGCGGATGGTCATCACGCCGGGGATCGACTTGATGTTCGACTTGACGCCGCAATCCTTGGCCTCGGCCTCCAGCACGTTGAGGTGCTTGGCGCGGCGCTTGCGCGACTTTTCGGGATAAGCTTCGAGGACCTTGTCGACGAGACCCTTGACGTCGATGCCTTCGTTCACGGACAGGCTCATGGTGCCAGTCTCCTGCATGCTCTCATGATCCGCGCCACTTCAGCGCGGGACCGAGCCCCCTCTCTCCCACCCCCACGCGGCCTGCGGGAGGTGGGCTGGGGAGGGGGCCAGTTCAGACCTTTGCCCCGATGGGACGCAGGTATCAGGCGCCGGCCTTGGCGGCTTCCTTGGCGGCCAGCTCGGCGAGCTGCTGCTCCTCGGTCTTCATGATGCCGAAGTCCATCAGCATCTCTTCCAGCTCTTCCATGGTGATCGGGGTCGGGATCGTGCCGTTGCCCTTGTTCGCATGGACCTTGCTGGCCAACTGGCGGTACTCTTCGGCCTGCTTGCTCTCCGGCGCGTACTCGATCACCGTCATGCGGCGCAGCTCGGCGTGCTGCACGATGTTGTCGCGCGGCACGAAGTGGATCAGCTGCGAGCCCAGGCGCTTGGCCAGAGCCTCGGCCAGGTCCAGCTCCTTGTCGGTCTGGCGCTCGTTGCAGATCAGGCCGCCCAGGCGCACGCCGCCGCTGTGGGCGTACTTCAGGATGCCCTTGGCGATGTTGTTGGCGGCGTAGAGCGCCATCATCTCACCGGACATGACGATGTAGATTTCCTGGGCCTTGTTCTCGCGGATCGGCATCGCGAAGCCGCCGCAGACCACGTCGCCGAGCACGTCGTAGGACACATAGTCCACGTCTTCGTAGGCGCCGTTCTCTTCCAGGAAGTTGATCGAGGTGATGACGCCGCGGCCGGCACAGCCGACCCCCGGCTCCGGACCGCCGGACTCGACGCACTTGATGCCCTTGTAGCCGATCTTCAGAACGTCCTCGAGCTCCAGGTCCTCGACCGAACCGGCTTCGGCGGCCAGGTGCAGCACGGTGTCCTGAGCCTTGGCGTGCAGGATCAGGCGGGTCGAGTCAGCCTTCGGGTCGCAGCCGACGATCAGGATCTTCTGACCCATCTCGACGAGAGCGGCGAGGGTGTTCTGGGAGGTGGTCGACTTGCCGATACCGCCCTTACCGTAGAACGCAATCTGGCGCAGAGCCATGGGGGGTCACTCCTTTGCTTGGGTCTACAGGGTGTCCGTAATCTCGTGGCGGCCAGCCCGCGGCCGCTTCGACCCTGTATTTGCATGCCCCGTGCCAGATTGCGGGTATTTCTCAAGACATTGAAAAACAACAGAAAAAGAGATTGCGGACGATTGTGGTCCCCATTGTCGCCCCTGTGACATACCCGACAATCCCCGACAAAACCGTATTTTTTGTCGGGTCTCTTGCAATGGACTTTATGAGAAGTGCAGGGCCGTGGGTTGGGTGCGGGCGCAGCCGGAACCCAACATCGTCGTCATGGACGGGGCGTCAGGCGGCGCCGTGCTTCAGCGCCTCGCGCGCGACGACGAGGCGCATGGCCAACTCCTCCAACTCCTCCTCGTGGCCCATGTCGTAGAGGAGCTGGGTCAGCGACTGGCTGCGGGCGAGCAGGCGGCGCGCCTTGGCGAGATCGCAGGGGCGGGCGAGGATGGTTTCGATCAGCCGTTCGCCGGCCAAGCGGGCCAGTGCGTTGGTGCGCTCGACCAGCCGCTGCTCCAGCGTGTCGAGCGTGGCTGGCCGCCCTGCGTGGTCGATGCGGGTGCAGAACTGGTGCAGCGCGCCCAGCTGGCGCAGCAGCGCCTCGAACAGCAGGTCGCCAAGCTCTCCGCCGTTGGCGGCTTTTCCGACAAGCTCGAACAAGGTGTCGGAAAGCCGCCACGCGGCCGACAGATAGTCGTTCAGCGCCTTGCGGTCGGCCGGCTCGACGAAGGGGCTGGCCTCCTCGCGGCTCTCCTCCTGGTCGTCCAGGTTGCGCAGCACCACCACGACCAGACCGTCCACCGAGTCCAAGGTGGCGAGGCTGGCGTGCAGCGCCTTGATGCCGCGGTCGGCGACGAAGCCCTCCACACCATCGGTTGCGCGGCGCAGGGCGAAGCGGGTCAGCCGGCGGGATTGATAAACGATGTCCTTCAGCGCGGTGGTGGAGCCCAGCGTCTCCAGCACCAGTCGCCGCGTTTCGAAGCGCAGCAGCGCGTGGGCCAGCGCGTCGATGTTGCTGCTGGGGTCGCCGGGCTCGGACTCCGGCGCAGCGCGGACCAGCCGGTCGGCGTCGGCGCGGGCGTCGGCCTCCAGCGCCGCGACCACAGCAACCATGGAGCCGCGCCCGGCGCCGCGCAGCAGCGTGACCAGGGACTTCATCGCCGCCGCTACGTCCAGGGCGCTGGGTAGGGCATCCTCCGCCGACACCTTTCCGTCAACCAGCCGGTCGATCAGATGGTCGCGCAGGCGGGGCAGCAGGACGTCCAGAACGATCGGCGCGGTCGGGCGCAGCAGCGCTTCCAGCAGGCGGCCCTGCGGCTGGCCGATCATGGTCGCCAGCGGGTTCAGCGGCTTGGGCACGAGGCGGGGGCGGTGCGGTTCCAGCAGGGCCAGGACCTCGTCGGCGCGCATCGGCGTGATGGTGCCGCGCAGCAGGCGGGCCAGCGTCACCGCGTCGCGGGCCTCCCGCACGCCGCGCAACGGGGTTGGGGCGGGAGGCTGCGCCGAGCGCGGAGCGCCGGGGCGGTGGGCGCTTCGTTCCGGTGCCGCGGCGGGCGGAAGCGCAAGCGTCGGGGCCGCCACACGGTTGCGCGCCTCCTTGTCCTGCCGCTTCATCGGCCACATGCTACAGCCTCGTCTTGCGGTGTCGTCTTGCGGTGTCTTGGAAACGACCCCTTGAACTATGGTGTGCCGGGGCCATCCAATCAAACGGATATTTTTCGGATGACAGGGTTAACTCGGAATATACTTGAAAGAGTTTTTGAGTTGTTTCGACTTTCGAAACGTCGTGCGCGCCGCGACTGCGATGCACGGTCAACGCCGGCCCTTGGCGGACGCCTCCATTCGGAGTATCCATTCGAAAAGTAAGGCTTTGGGGTTCGAATGGCGGACGGGGCGGTGAGCGTGGGGGGCGGCAGCCGGGACGCGAACGGGCGGTTGGTCGATGCGGATTCGCCGCTCGCGCTGCGGGCGCACCGCACCAACCTGCTGAACGTCGCGGCCGAGGCGCTGTGCAGCGAGGATTTCAACGACGCGCCGCGCCGCCTGCGCATCGCCGCCACGCGGAACGAGCACGCCGTGCTGTTCGAGGCGCTGGACGAGAGCCCCAACAGCCTGATCGCCGCCGACATCTTCCAGCACTACATGGCCTTCACCTTCGGCCTGAACCCCGACTTCTCGGGCGCCGAGGGGGCGGACGGCAAGCGGCGCTACCGCGCCAGCTACCTGCGCCTGCTGAAGGGCTGGATGTTCGACAGCAACAATTCGGAGGGCGCGGTGCTGAAGGGCTGGGTGGAAAGCCGCTTCGGCCTGCTGCCCACCTACCACAAGGAACCGATCCTGCGCTTCGCGTCCGACGCCTGGCGGACCTATGGCGAGGAGAAGCTCTCCACCCGCTTCCACAACAACAACATCCACCTGCAACTCGACCTGATGTACGAGTATTGCCAGTGGTGGATGCGCCGCGGCTGGCCCGACGCGCCCATGCCGTCGCGCGCCAGCCACATCCGGCTGTACCGCGGCGTGAACAATTTCGAGGAACACCACATCGTCGCGCGTCCCGACAAGCGCACGGCGGTGCTCCGTCTCAACAATCTCTGCTCCTTTTCTATCGAGCGCGACATCGCCGGCCAGTTCGGCGACTACATCCTGGAAACCTGGGTTCCGCTCACCAAGGTCGTCTTCTTTCGCGACATTCTGCCGCGCTATCCTTTCAAGGGCGAGGGGGAATATTTGGTGGTCGGCGGGGACTACAGGGTGGGGGTGTCGCTTCTCTGACAACCGATCGCGGGACTGAATCCGGCCCATGACCCAACATTCCACTCGCTCGCGCGCGCTGGGAGCCTACCTCGGGCTTGCCTGCGGCGACGCGCTGGGCGCAACCGTCGAGTTCCTGACAAAGGGCGAGATCGCCCACCAATACGGCGTGCACAAGCACATCAAGGGCGGCGGCTGGCTGAAGCTGCCGGTCGGGGCCGTGACCGACGACACGGAGATGTCGCTGCACCTCGGCCGCGCCATCCTCTCCGGCCCGGAGTGGGACGCCCGGCGCGCGGCGGAGGAGTTCGTCGTCTGGCTGAAGGGCATTCCGGTCGATGTCGGGGACACGACACGGCGTGGCATCCGCCGCTTCATCATGCACGGAACCCTGTCAGAACCGGACAACGAGTATCACGGCGGCAACGGGGCGGCGATGCGCAACCTGCCGGTGGCGCTGGCGACGCTGGGCGACGACGAGGCCTTCGAACGCTGGACGCTGGAGCAGGCGCACATCACCCACTGCAACGCCCTGTCCGACTCCGCCACGCTGGCGCTGGGCCACATGGTGCGGCGGCTGGTGATGGGCGGCGGCGTGCTGGACGTGCGCGACGAGAGCAACAAGCTCGTCGCGAAGCACCGCCAATTCAAGTTCCAGCCCTACCGCGGGCTGTCGACCGCCTTCATCGTCGACACGATGCAGACGGTGATGCACTACTACTTCCAGACCGATTCGGTGGAATCCTGCGTCGTCGAGACGGTGAACCAGGGCGGCGACGCCGACACCACCGGCGCCATCGCCGGCATGCTGGCCGGCGCGACCTATGGGGTTGAGAACATCCCGCCGCGCTGGCTGCGCAAGCTCGACCGCGAGGTCTACGACGAAATCTGCGCCCAGGTGGACGGGCTGCTCGCCCGCGCCCCGGCGCTTCGCAAGGGGTGATCCATGGCCGCCCAATCATACGACGTGATCTTCTTCGAAAAGCCCGGCTGCGCCGGCAACGCGCGCCAAAAGAAACTGCTGGCCGAGGCCGGCCACACCGTCCAGGCCCGCGACCTTTTGTCCGAGCCCTGGACGGCCGCGACCTTGCGCCCCTTCTTCGGCGACCGGCCGGTGGCGGAGTGGTTCAACCGCTCCGCTCCCGCGGTAAAGGCCGGGGAGGTCGATCCGGACGCGCTGGACGAGGCCGCGGCGCTGGCCGTGATGATCAAGACTCCGCTGCTGTTCCGCCGTCCGCTGATGCAGGTGGGCGACCGCCGCGACTGCGGCTTCGAGGCGGAACGGGTGGACGCCTGGATCGGGCTTGCCGCCAGTGCGCCGGAGGGCAAACTGGAAGGCTGCGCGCGTCCCGACATGCCGCCCTGTCCTGCGCCCGCAAAAGGGTGACGGAACCCTCCTGTGTGTCGTAGGTTTGCCCCGACGTGTCGAAAACCTGACACTGCATTTCCTGGATGGGGGCCGACCCATGTGCGAGTTGCTGGGCATGAGCGCCAACGTGCCCACGGACATCTGCTTCAGCTTTCGCGGCCTGATGCGCCGCGGCGGGCAGACCGGTCCGCACCGCGACGGCTGGGGCATCGCCTTCTACGAGGGCAAGGGCTGCCGCACCTTTCACGACCCGGCGCCGAGCTGCGAGTCGGAGATCGCGCGGCTGGTCAGCAGCTATTCCATCAAGTCCTGCTCGGTCATCTCGCACATCCGCCGGGCCAACCGTGGCAAGGTGGCGCTGGAGAACACACACCCCTTCACGCGGGAGCTGTGGGGGCGGGTCTGGGCCTTCGCCCACAACGGCCAGCTTAAGGGGATCAAGGACCGGACGCTGACCTTTTATGAACCCGTGGGGTCGACCGACAGCGAGCACGCCTTCTGCTGGTTGCTCGACCAGATCCGCATGCATTACCCGGCCCCGCCGAAGAACCCGGCGGCGCTGATGCGGCTGGTGCGGGATCTCGCGTCCGACCTCGGCCAGCTCGGCGTGTTCAACATGCTGCTCAGCGATGGGCGGCACCTGTGGTGCCACTGCGCCACCAACCTCGCCTGGCTGACCCGAAAGGCCCCCTTCGGCCCAGCGACCCTGATCGACGAGGACATGAGCGTGGACTTCGCGAAGGAGACCACGCCGAAGGACGTCGTCACCGTCGTGGCGACCCGCCCCCTGACCCGGGACGAGGACTGGACCGTCATGAAGGCGGGCGAGATGGTCGTGTTCCGTGGAGGGATCCAGGTCCGCTGACCGGCGATTGTTCGTCACCGCGAAACAGTGATTGGCGGAGACGGCTCTCAATCGATTGGCGCGACGGGCGTATGGTCCAGGTCGAGACATCACGAGGCGACGCAGCCGCCCCGGACGGGCGTCCAACCGGCGGCTCCGCTTCCAACGACCATGGACCTGATCATGAAGCTTCTGCACATCGATTCCAGCCCGCTGGGCGACGCCTCCGTCACCCGCCAGCTGACCGCCTCCATCGTCGAGGCCTTCCGCGGCGCCGAGTCCGGTGTCGAGGTTGTCCGCCGCGACCTGACCGTCGCCCCGCCGGACCACCTGACCGGCGAGCTGATGCAGGTCGTGAAGTTCCGCAACCTGGAGAGCCTGACCGCCCGCCAGAACGAGGAGCTGGTGCTGACCGACGCGCTGGTGGACGAGTTCCTGGCCGCCGACGTCGTGGTGATCGGCGCCCCGATGTACAACTTCACCATCCCGACCCAGCTGAAGGCCTGGATCGACCGCATCGCCCAGGCCGGCCGCACCTTCCGCTACACCGAGAAGGGCCCGGTCGGTCTGGCCGGCGGCAAGAAGGTGATCATCGCCTCGGCCCGCGGCGGCATGTATTCGACCAACCCGGCGCTGGCCGGCCTGGACCACCAGGAGTCCTACCTGCGCACGGTGCTGGGCTTCCTGGGCGTCACCGACGTGACGGTGGTCCGCGCCGAGGGCATCGGCATGGGCCCGGAGGCCCGCGCCAAGGCCATCGACGCGGCCCAGCGCGAGATCGAGGCGCTGGTCGCTCCGGTCGCCGCGTAAGGTTCCCGGACGGCGGTGGGATCACCCCACCGCCGCGCCGATCCGCTGGATCGCCTTGCCCAGGGGCAGGTCGAGGCGGGTGATGTTGTGCAGTTCCAGGAAGCGGGCCTCGTTCTTGGACAGCTCGCCCTCGATGACCGCCCAGTGCCTGTCCGACGACCGCTTGGCGATCTGCCGGCCGAAGGTGCGCTGGATTTCCTGATCGAAGCGGCAGCCGAGATAGAGGAAGTTCCGGCCCGTGCGGCGTTCCTGCACGACGGCGGGGATCGGCGTCTGGATGTCGATCTCCGTCAGGATCTCGACGAAGTCGCTGTCGGAGATCAGGTAGTTTCCGGCCGGCGTGGCGCTGCCCGACGGCTTGTAGAGGATGGTTTCCCAGCCCGCGGCGGCCTCGGCGGTGACCTCGGTCCCGTCAGGGCCGTAGTATTTCACCCATTCCCCGGCACCCTGCGGGTGGGAGATGCCCTGGATTTGGCCCCAGGAATGGGGGGTCCCGGCCAGCAGCGTTTCCAGCGCGTTGTCGTACCAGACGTCGACAATCATCGGCGGGGCGGGCAGGGCGGCCAGCCATGCGTGCACCGGCGTGACCGGCGCGTCGCGCCGGAAGATCTCGTTGAGGATCGCGTCCAGCGTCTTGCGGTGGCGCCGCGATTCGATGAACTGCGCGACGGCGGTCAACTGGCTGCGGATGCGGCCGGGGGCCGCGACCTTGGCGTTCAGCCGCTGCGCCAGCTCCAGCGAGTTGCGCGGGATGGGGCACTCGGCTTCCGGCAGCAGCGCGTAGGCGCCGGGCCCGAGGTAGGGCACGACCTGCCGGGCCTTCAGGCCGGCGGCGATGTCGGTGATGATGGTGTCGCTGCTGTCGAGAAGGGTGGTGTCGGTCATGCTAACCCTGTTCGGCTGGGTGGCGTTGTCGACACGCTTGCCCCCACCCTAACCCTCCCCCGCTGGGCGGGGGAGGGGACTGCCGCAGGCTCCCAATCAAGCCCTCCCCTGCGAAGCGGGGGAGGGAGGGACCCGCGAAGCGGGAGGGTGGGGGTATTCGCGCCACGACGCTCCGGTTTCACAAATAGATCGCCGCACCGGCGCCCGTGTTGACGGTGGCGTCCTTCAGCGTTTCCACGATGAAGGCCACTTGGCCCTCGGTCACCTTGTGGTGCAGCGGTAGGGCGAGGACGCGGTCCACCGTCTTCTGGCAGACCGGGCAGTCGGCCCGGCTGGCGCCGCGCTCCTGGTAGTATTGCTGGCTGTAGAGCGCCTGGCCGTAGTCGGACGCGTCGATGTCGTGGGTGTCCAGGTCCTCAAGGATCGCCTTGCGCCCGCTGGCCGTGAAGCGCGTTCCGAGGTGCACCGTGTAGACCATGGGGTGCACGTCGTTGGCGCCCGGCCCCTTGTAGGGCGGCTTGATCCCCTCGAAGGCCGCCATGGCCGCCTCGTAGAAGGCGACGACGCGGCGGCGCTTCTCCAGGATCTCCGGAAGCCGCTTCAACTGCACGAGGCCGAGCGCGGCGTTCAGGTTGCTCAGACCCGCTTGGTAGGGGACGTTGCGGGTGATGACCACCGTGTTGCGGTGCTCCACCTCGCGCCGGCGCAGGTAGCGCAGGCGGTGGGCGAGGTCTTTGTCGTCGGTCACGATCATCCCGCCCTCGCCGGCCAGCAGGACGCCGGGCTCGGAGAAGTCGAAGACCGCGCAGTCGCCGAAGCTGCCGACCAGCCGGCCCTTGTAGGTGGAGCCGATCGCCTCCGTCGAATCCTCGATCAGGAACAGGCCCTTGTCCTTGGCCAGCCGGGTCAGCTCGTCCCAATGGGCGGGGTGGCCGTTGACGTTGCCGGCCAGGATGGCCTTGGTCTGCGGCGTGATCTTCGCCGCCGCCTTTTCCGGGTTCAGCGTGTGCTGCCAGTAGTCGATGTCCGCGAAGACCGGCGTGCCGCCGGCCAGCGTGACCGCGTGCTGCACCTGGTGCCAGCCGTAGGGGGAGCAGACCACCTCGTCCCCCGGCCCGATGCCCAGCGCCTTCATCACCAGCAACGTGCCCAGCGTGCCGCTGGACACCGCGACCGCGTGGGCGCGGCCGACGTAGGACGCGAAGGCGTCCTCGAAGGCCTGGGTCATCCGCCCGTCGCTGAGCCCGCCGGAGGTGAGGACGCGGCCCAGCACCTCCACCTCGACCTCCGAGATGTCGGGATCGACCAGCGGGATGTAGTCGGAAAGCTCACCCTCATCCTCGATGCCGTCCTCGATATCGGTCATTCAATCGTCCTCATCGCTTTGGGCGATCACGACGCCGGTCGCGCTGTCCGGCTTGTCGGTGATCAGCCAGCAATGGTTGTTGCCGTCGACCAGGTAGAGGTTGAAGCCGGGCTGCTCCCGGAAGGGCTCCTCCGCCATCACCGCGGCGTGCGCCCCGGTGACGTTGGACAGGTCCGGGTTCGCCTCGCGCACCGCCCGCACCACGGCGTCCAGCGAGGTCCCCCGGGCGAACAGGCCGCCGGCGAGTGCTGTGATGGCGTCGATCCGGTCCGGGGTGATCGCCATGGCCGTCACTCCGCGCCGCGCTTCTTGGCCTCGACGGTGATGGGTAGGCGGGTGTCCGCCGGCAGGTCGGGCAGGTCGAGCGTCCAGCCGTTGGCGACCTTGACCCAGCCGCCCCACAGGCCCGGCTTCTCCATCTCCACGATGGCTTCCTCCAGGTCCTTCTTGGCGACGTAGATCGTGTACTGCTCGCCCGCCTTGCGCACCATCACCTTCATGTCACTCTCCGCTTCGTCAGTCGTGTTGTTGGGCGTTGTTGTGTCGGCTTTACGCCGCCAGCCTCGCGTGGAGCGCCGGCAGTTCGGTGAGCACCGCGTCCACCTCGTTCCCCGTGGTGTAGCGGCTGAGCGAGAACCGCAGGCTCGCCGCGGCCTCGTTTGGCGTCAGGCCCATGGCCGTCAGCACGTGGCTGGGCTCTTGGCCGCCGGACGCGCAGGCGGCCCCCATGGACACGGCGATGCCGACGCGGTCGAGGCGCATCAGCAGTTCTTCCGCCTCCACCGCGCCCCCCCGGGCGTTGGCGAAGCGGATGTTGCTGGTGTTGGGCAGACGCGCGGCATCTCCGCCATTCACGCGGGCACCCGGCCAGCGGGTCAGGACGCCCTGTTCCAGCCGGTCGCGCAGGGCGGCGATGCCGGCGGTGTCGACGGCGGCAATGCGGGCAAAGTCGGCGGCGACGCCGAAGCCGACGATGGCCGGCACGTTTTCCGTCCCGCCGCGCCGGTTGCGCTCCTGGTGGCCGTGGATCAGCGGGGCGAAGGGCGTGCCCTTGCGGATGTAAAGCGCGCCGATGCCCTTGGGCCCGTGCATCTTGTGGGCGGAGAGCGTCAGCAGGTCGGCCCCCACCGCGTCGGCGCCGACCGGCAGCCGCCCGGCGGCCTGCACCGCGTCGGTGTGGAACAGCGCGCCGCGCGCCTTCGCGATCCCGGCGGCGGCGGCCACCGGCATCACAGCGCCGGTCTCGTTGTTCGCCCACATGACGGAAACCAGCGCCGTCCCGTCGGTGACGGCGGCGCGCAGCGCGTCCAGGTCGATGACGCCAGCCGCGTCCACCGGCAGGACGGTGACGCGCCAGCCCTGCCGTTCCATGTCGCGGGCCAGCATCAGGGAAGAGGGATGCTCGACCGCCGTCGTCACCAAGTGGCGCCGTGCGGAGCCCTGCTCAGCCAGGGCGCGCAGCACGCCGAGCAGGGCGGCGTGGTTGGCCTCCGTCGCGCTGGCGGTGAACATAATCTCGGCGCTGCGGGCGCCGATCAGGCCGGCGACCTGCCCGCGCGCCTCGCCGACCGCCCGCTTGGCGGCCATGCCGGCGGCGTGCGGGCTGGACGGGTTGCCGAACTGCCCGAACAGGTGCGGCAGCATGGCCTCCCGCACTTCGGGCGCCAGGGGGGTTGTCGCGTTGTTGTCGAGATAGACCGTCATTCCATGACACCAGGGACGCCGCGGCGCTTGCCGTCGGCCGGGAGGATCTCCTCCTCCAGGCAGCCGACCACGACGCCCGCCGGGAATTCCACGAGGTAGACGGGGATGGTCGTGCCTTCGGCGTGGCCGATGCGGACGATGGTGCCGGGAGTGCCCTTCGGGATCAGCAGCGCGCCCTCGGCGGCGTGCGGGTGGCTGCCGTCGTTGAACAGGTCCTCGGTCGTCGACACGCGCATGCCCCACTCGTAGAGCGGTTCGCGCGGCGGGATGAAGCCGGGCTTCTTCGCTTCCGTGACGGTGTCGCTCATCGCCTGCTCCTCGTTTGGGGCCGTGTTCGGGGGGATTCCACTGTGGATCGTTGGTGTGGCCGTCGACCAGTTCGAGTTCCTTGGCGCGCATGCCGACGATGATGCGCTTCTCGTAAAAGTCGATGGCGTAGATGTAATACATCTGCAGGTACGTCCCGACCGACTTCACGTAGCCGACGTCGCCGGTGCGGATCAGGAAGTCGCCCATCGGCCGGCCGGGGTAGGTGCCGTCGTTGCGCACGTCCTTCAACGCGCGGACCTTCTGGCCCTCCTCGAAGGCCGGGCGGCTTTCCAGCTCGATGGGTTCGTTCGGGTCGCGGGCGCGTTCGCGCATTCGATGCTCCTCGGTATCTTTGCGCCATTCGGGGGCGTCAGTCGGGGGCGTCAGTCGGGGATCAGGTCGTTGGCGGCGGTCTGGCCGGTCCAGCGCTGCCGCGCCACGGAGCGGACCTCCTCCACCGGGTCGTGGGTCAGCGGCTCCAGATCGTCGGGCGCGGCGCGGCTGGCGACGACGAAGCGCACGCACCAGTCCGGGTCCTTGACCAGGGCGCCTAGCTTCTCCGGCGGCAGGCGCTTGACGACCTCCAGGCGGACGCGGCTGCTGTCGTCCCAGGCCATGCTCATCAGCCATTCCAGGCCGATGCGGCGGGCCACCTCCAGCCGGATCTCCGGGTCCTCGTCGTGCATCATGGCCGGCAGCATGCCTTCGGGCACACGCCGGGCGACGCGCAACCGCACCGAATAGTCGGGATCGCGCATCAGCGGGGCGAGGTCGGCATCCTCCAGCCGCACCGCCACGGCGATGCGCACCTCGCGGTCGGGGTCGTCGCGCAGCTTCAGCAGCAGGCGGCGGGGCAGGCGGCGCGCGGCGACGGCGCGCACGGTCTCGTCCGGATCCTCGGTCAGGCGCGGCAGCAGGAAGATCGGCGCCACCCGCGCGGCGTTGGCGCGGACCTCGAAATAGGGATGGTCGAGATGCTCGCCCGCCAGGTCGCCGTTCCATTGGAAGAAGCGTTCGACGCGCTTGGCGTAGCGGTCGTGGACGCAGGCGCGCAGCGGTTCGCAGCGCCCGTCGGCCAGACGGTCCTGGTGGGGGCAATCGCTGCAGGCGATGGGACGCCCGAGCCAGTCCAGCGCCTTCTCGATGTCGTCGCTCATGGCTCGTCGTCCTCCCGCCCGCATCCATCGGCGTCGTGACGATCCGCGACGGCCAGCAGGCGCGCGGCCCCCAGCTTGTCCTTGGGGTCCAGCTCCGTGACCTTGGTGAGAACGTCGCACCCTTCGGCGATGCGGCCGAGGCGCAGCAGCAGGTAGCCGACGGCGGTCAGCGCGAACAGGAACAGCCGCGGGGCCGGGTCCAGCCCGGTGAAGTCGGCGTGGTCGCGGCCGACCGCGCGCCAGTCCGCGTGGCTCAGGCCGATGTCCGCCATGGCGTGGCCGACCATCCGTTCGCCGTAGGCCAGCGCCTCGTCCAGGTTCGCCTTGTAGAAGTGGAACTTGTAGTGGCCGAGATCGACCAGCCGGTGGCCCGGCGCGATGGCCGCGGCCTGGGCGAGGTAGTGTTGCGCGGCGTCGCCGTCGCCGTAGCTGGCGGCGGCAAGGTGCAGGAGCCGCTCCGCCTCGGGCGGCAGGTCGCCGCCGTAGTAACGGCGGTTGAGCCAGCCTTCGTCCACCTCGTCCAGCATGGCGGGTCTCCCGCGGCGGTGACGCCCTCTCCCCTCGCTGTGAGGGGAGAGGGTTTCTCGGGCGATCAGGCCGGGACGCAGCAGTCGGCCGGGCAGACCGAAGCGCACTGCGGGTTGGCGAACTGGCCCTTGCACTCGGTGCAGGTGGCCGGGTCGATCACGTAGGTGCCCTTCTTGAAGCTGATCGCGTTGTTCGGGCACTCGGCCTCGCAGGCGCCGCAGGCGGTGCAGTCGGAAGCCTTGATCTTGTAAGCCATCACTCTCTCCTCGGGTGGAAGGCGGCATTTGCGGTGGGCCGCCGGTTGAAATCCGTGTTCGGCTGTGTCAGGCGCGCTTGGCGGTGAAGGCGCCCGTGCGGATGACCGCGTCCTGGCCGGCGCGCGCGTTGACCGCACCTTGGCCCAGGCGCTCGGCATAATCCTTGAAGTAGGTCAATGCCGACTCCTCGATGTATTCGAAGGCGAAGCGGTCCACCGGCTCGATGCCCGCGGCTTGCAGCTTCTTCGACGGGCAGCCGCCGACCTTGGCCACGAAGACCGCGGTGCAATCGTTGATGGCGGACAGAACGGTGTCGAGCGCGTCCTCGTCGCCGGAGCCGCCTTCGCAATACTGGTCGACGCGGCGGTGGCCGACGAACTTGGCGCCCTTCGGGCCGACCTCGTAGATCTGGAATTCCTTGGCGTGGCCGAAATGCTCGTTGATGCGCTCGCCGCCCTTGGTGGCGACGGCGATCAGGATGGGATCGACCGCGGTGCCGACCGTCTCCGCCACGTCCGCCTGCGCGGCGGCCTTGGAGGCGTGGCGCTCGGCGCGGTCGGCCTCGACATGCTCGCGGTAGGTGCGCGCGGCCTCGCGGTCGTAGTCGACCTCCTCCATGGCGTCGATGCGGTCGATGGTGAACTCCGACCCGCGGTCCTCGCCCAACAGGCCGACGGCGTCGGCGCGGCACTGGCGGCAGTGGCGCATCAGCTTGGCGCCGCCCTCGCACTGGTCCTGCAGGACCTTCAGCTCCTGCGCGGTGGGGCCGCGCTGGCCGGTCAGGCCGAAATGGGTGCCGTGCGCCGGGTCGGAGATCAGCGGCATGATGTTGTGCAGGAAGGCGCCGCGCGCCTTGACCGCCTTGTTCACGTCCATCAGGTGCTCGTCGTTGATCCCCGGGATCATGACGGAGTTCACCTTCACCAGGATGCCGCGCGACGTCAGCATCTCCAGCCCGAGCATCTGGCGCTCGTGCAGGATCTTGGCGGCGTCCAGCCCGGTCCAGCGCTTGTGGTCGTGGAAGATCCACGGGTAGATGTGCTGCCCGACCTCCGGGTCGACCATGTTGATGGTGATGGTGACGTGGTCGATGTTGTACTGGGCGATGGTGTCCACATGGTCGGGCAGGGCCAAGCCGTTGGTGGACAGGCACAGCTTCAGGTCCGGCGCCTTCTTCTGCAGCATCTCGAACGTCTTGAAGGTGTTCTTGCCGCCGGCGGCCAGGCTGTCGCCGGGGCCGGCGATGCCGATGACGGAGAGCTGCGGGATCTCCGCGGACACCGCCATGATCTTGCGGATCGCCTGGTCGGGCGTCAGCTTCTCCGACACCACGCCCGGACGGCTCTCGTTCGAGCAATCGTATTTGCGGTTGCAGTAGTTGCACTGGATGTTGCAGGCCGGGGCCACCGCCACATGCATGCGGGCGAAGTAGTGGTGCGCCTCTTCCGAATAGCAGGGGTGGTTCTTCACCTTTTCCCACACCGCCGGATCCATGTCGGCCGGCCCGTCCGACGAACCGCAGGACGACGACGAACAGCCGGTTGCTTCGGCAGCTGCCGGCGCATCAGCGGGGGCCTTCAGCTCACCCAGGCCCAGGATGCTGTCGAGCGAAATCACGTTGCCCATCGTTCACTCCTTCCCTGCCGCGCCGCCGGCGCCGGTGCTCGGAATGAAGACAGCAATTTCGGGGCCAGTTAGGGAAGGCGAAGAAAATCAATGGCTTGTGCCGCTTTGTCGGATCGGCGTCTTGTGTCGGCATTGCGACAATGGCGGGGTGGTGTCGGGGAATCGACAAGCCGGAGGCGAGCCTTCGCCTCGCGCAATCATACCTGCATATGTTTGTCACTCCCGCAATCGCCGGTGTGACGTTTCAGCGATTGTAAATCGAGGTGTGCTTGTCCATGGTGTGGCAACTCTGTCTTGCAGGCCGCAGGTCCCTTCATGCCCGAGGCGTTTCTCCGCTGGTTCCCGCTGCTGTGCCTCGCCGGCTTCGTCGCCACGACCCTGTGGCGGCTGCGCTGGCTGCGCCGGAACACGGGCGTGGACGCGATGGCCTTTGAGGCGGGGGACGGCGCGCACGCCTTCCTGCTGCGGATGTTCCGGGTGATGGTCGGTCTGACGGGGCTCTATGTCGTGGCGCGGGCGATCTGGTGGCGCAGCCTGGACGCGGCGGTCGGCCGGATCGACGCGGTCGCGGCGGTGACCGAGGCGGCGGGGGGAGTCCTTCAGACGGTGGCGCTGGCCATGATGGCCACCGGCGTGCTGGCGATGGTGGCCGGGCAGCGCACCATGGGCTTGTCCTGGCGCATCGGCGTGGACCGGGATCGGCCGACCGACCTTGTCACCTCCGGCCTGTTCCGCTATTCGCGCAACCCCATCTTCGCCGGAGTCGGCGCCTATTTCATCGCGCTGTTCCTGGTGTCGCCGACCGCGCCCACCCTGGCCATCATGGCCGCCGGCCTCGTCGGCATGGCGGTGCAGGTGCGGCTTGAGGAGGAGCATCTGGGCAACCTGCACGGCGCCCTTTACGAGGACTACCGCCGCCGCGTCCGCCGCTGGGTGTGATGGGCGCAGCACTGTTGGGATTCGGCTGCGCCTCCACCCAACCTACGCGCCGCAGAGACGGTTCAGGCCAGTTCCCCGCGGAAGGCGACGACGTGGTCCTCGCCGGCGTTGCGCGGTTCGGCGCCGAAGCCGATCAGGCCGCTGCCGACCAGCTTCGTCGAATCGCGGCGCAGCACCACCGGCAGCGAATCGCCGGTGCGGACGAAGGTGCCGTTGGTCGAATGGTCGGTCAGGATGAAGCTTTCGCGGCTGAAGTCGATCACCGCGTGCTGGCGCGAGGTCTGGCGCGACAGGATGCGCAGGCCGCTGGTCTCCTGCCGTCCGATGGTCACCCGCGGCAGCAGGCGGTTCATCGTCACGGTGGCGTCGCGATAGTCCATGTGCAGGCTCAGCATTCCGCGGTCGTCGGGCCGGTTCGACAGGGTCAGCCCGACCGTGGTGCTCTCGACCGTTTCCTCCGCCTCGTCCGTCAGGCGGATCTGGAACACGCGGATGGGCGTCGTCTTGCCCTTCACGGAAATGCTGTTGAGCAGCTTGGTCTTGCGGTGGAGCGGCGGAGACAGGCGCTGGACCAGGTCGTCGGTGGCCAGGACCTCTCCGGCGCGGGCGATGGCCTCAACGCGGGCCGCGACGTTGCAGGCATCCCCGTACAGGTCCTCCCGCCCCTGGATCACCGGGCCGAAATGAAGGCCGATGCGCAGGCGCAGGCCATAGTCCCCCTGCTGCTCCATCATCGCCAGGGTGGAGACGACGGCGTCGTCCGCGGTGGGGAAGGCGGCCAGCAGTCCGTCGCCCAGGCTCTTGATCACCCGGCCGGCGTTGGCCTCGATGATCAGGCGCAGGTGCGCCAGGACCCGCTGGGCCAGCGTGGCGGCCGGCACGTTGCCGATGCGCTCGTACAGCTGGGTGCTGTCGACAATGTCCACAAACTGGAGCGCGAGGGGCTTTTCCATCTCGTGCGAAGGTCCGGACCTGGATGTTGCGGAAGGGCCGGCCACACAGCGTGCAGCCGGTATTCCCCCTTCATAACACAACCAGCCATACGCGTCACAGCACCCGCGGACAAAAGGCCGCGGAGGGGAATCCGGCGGGCGGCGCATTTTAAAGCGGATTGGAATCCGCTTTGGACCGCGACCGTGGTCCCGGCCGCACGTGCGGCCGAAGCCCGGCCGGCGCATGAGGCCATGTGAATCTAAAGCGAACGAAAGTTCGCTTTAGAAGCGCTTGATCTCGATGTTGTACTTGCGGAGCGCGTAGCTGACTTGGCGGGTCGTCATGCCCAAGAGGCGCGCGGCCTTGGCCTGGACCCAGCCGGTCCGCTCCATCGCCCACAGCAGCCGGTCGCGTAGGCTTCCGGACTCCGGTTCGTCGAGCGGGACCTCCACGGCTTGGGCGTTGGCCGCGGCCGGGGCGCCGGTTGGGGCGGCGCCCGACGGTTCCGGCAGAGGCAGCGGGATCAGCGGTGCCGGGGCTCCCGAATTCACGCCGGGCTGGGCGGCGCCGCATCCCGGCGTGGGGCCGGCGGCGCAGGATGAGGCGCAGGCGGGCCAACCCGCGCTCGCGGCCACGGGCTCGGGCAGCGGCGCCGGCACGCCGGACGGCGGTGCCGCCGATCCCACACCGGGATGCGGCGGCGGGAAGGCTTTCGCGGGGGCCGGAGCGGTTGGAACGGGCGCGGCCGCAACCGGATGCGCCGGGTTCGCCGCCGCGCGCGCCATCGACGGGGCGAGCCCGCCCACCGACGCCCCCAGCGTCCGATACTGGAAGAGGATCGACGAATTGCAGAGGTTCATGCTGCAGGACAGCGCGTCCGGCCGGATCACACCGTCGCGGCACTGGGTCGCCGCGCGCTCGATGCAGTTTTCCAGCTCGCGCACGTTGCCGGGCCAGGTGCAGCGGTTCAGCACCTCCAGCGCCTGGTCGTCGATGGTCAGGTTCATGCCGTTGTCCTTGCCGAACTTCGCGACGAAGTGGCGGGCCAGCGGGCCGATGTCCTGCCGACGTTCGCGCAGGGGCGGCAGGTGGATGGTGACGACATTGATGCGGAAATAGAGGTCGGCGCGGAACTTGCCGTGGCCGACCGCCTCCTCCAGGTTCAGGTTGGTGGCGCAGATCAGGCGCACGTCGGTCTTGATGGTCTTCGACCCGCCGACGCGCTCGAACTCCTGCTCCTGCAGCACGCGCAGCAGCTTGGCCTGGAAGTTGGGGGAGATGTCGCCGATCTCGTCCAGGAACAGGGTGCCGCCCGACGCCAGTTCGAACCGGCCCTTGTGGTCCTTCTGCGCGCCGGTGAAGGCGCCCTTCTCGTGGCCGAACAGCTCCGATTCCAGCAGCGATTCCGGCAGGGCGGCACAGTTCACGCGGATGAAGGGCGCGTCCTTGCGCGGCGAGGTGTTGTGGATGGCCCGCGCGATCAGCTCCTTGCCCGTGCCGCTCTCGCCGCGGATCAGCACGGTCGACTTGAAGGGGGCGACCCGGTGCAGCTGGGCCATCACCTCCAGCATGTTGGGGCTGGTGCAGACCACGTCGTTGATCGGGGCGACGGTGGGGCGCAGCTCCTTCTGCATGCGGAAGGTTTCCCGCATCATGAAGCGGCGCTCCTCCGCCACGGTGCGGTGCAGGCGCACGGTCTGGCCGATCAGGTTGGCAACCATGGTCAGGAAGCGCACGTCGCTGCCGAAATGGCCCTGCGGCCCTTCGTCGGAGATGCGGTCGATGGTCAGCACGCCGATGACCGTTCCCGCCGCCTTGATCGGCACGCCGACCAGCGAGGCCACCTGCTCCTCCAGGTCCTCGCGCCCGCCGGTGCGGTTCAGGAACAGCGGCTCCTCCGCCAGGTTCGGCACCACGGCGGGCATGCCGGTCTTCAGGATGCGGCCGGTGATGCCCTCGCCCTCGCGGAACTCGGCGTGGGCCGCGGCCTCGTTGGACAGGCCGTTGCCGGCGACCAGCCGCAGCACGTTGTCCTCGCCCACCAGGTAGACGCGGCCCCGGTGCATCTGGAGCTGGTAGGCCAGCGCCCGCAGCACCTCGCGCAGGGTCTGTTGCAGATCAAGGGACGACCCGAGGATCTTGCTGACTTCGTAGATGGTCAGCAGTTCCAGGTTCGACGTGGACTGGCGCGTTGCACCCGGCATGTTCGACACCCCTTGCTCGACCGGGAATCCGGCTTGAAGCGCAATGGCTCGCGCCCTTCCGCAGGTCCCGGCACAGCGCCTCGAACCTTTTCCTCCCGGGTGGGATGCGCGCTCGTTCTCGCGGCGCTTTGACCACCGGTCCGCCCGCCTGATGGCTCTGTGATCGGCCCATTCGGCATGCGGATGGTCGAAAGTGTCGGGGACATTTCGCGGAAAGGCAAGCCCTTTCGCATAGATAATGCTGCGTCGCACAATGACCTTCGGGTGTGGCGAAACGCCGCGAGCGGCATAGCCCCTGGCAATTTCAACCACGCTATGTTAATAACTGACCAGTCAGTAATAAAAATCTGGACCGCCTGCCTCGGCTCCGGTGGAGCGGGGCGG
The DNA here is from genome assembly GCF_025961225.1 of Azospirillum canadense. Taxonomy (GTDB): domain Bacteria; phylum Pseudomonadota; class Alphaproteobacteria; order Azospirillales; family Azospirillaceae; genus Azospirillum; species Azospirillum canadense. The sequence continues at coordinate 787,893 of NZ_JAOQNG010000001.1, forward strand.
CGCGTCATGGAAGGTCGCCATGACCGACGACGACTCGTCGGCGCCCCGCTGGCGCCGCCGCAAGCAGGACCGCCCACAGGAGATCGTGGACGCCGCCCTTGACGTGTTCGGGGAACGGGGGTTCGCGGCGGCGCGCCTGGACGACGTCGCCGCCCGCGCCGGGGTCAGCAAGGGCACGCTCTATCTCTACTTCCCGAACAAGGAGGAGCTGTTCAAGGCGGTGGTGCGCAGCGCCATCGTCCCGAACCTGGAAATGGCGGAGCGCCTGCTGGCCGGCGCCGAGGGGCCGAGCTTCGCCGTGCTGGAGGCTCTGCTCGGCCTGATGGCGTCGCGCATCCTGCGCACCAAGGCCGGTGCTATCCCGAAATTGATCATCGCGGAGGCCGGCAACTTCCCCGACCTCGCCCGCTTCTACTATGAAGAGGTGATCCGGCGCGCCTTCGCGCTGCTCTCCGCGGTGCTGGCGCGCGGGGTGGCACGCGGGGAGTTTCGGCCCCTGGACATCGACGCCACCGTGCGCCTGATCGTCGCGCCGATGCTGATGAGCGCGCTGTGGCGCTCCACCTTCGAGGCGCTGGAAGGCCGCCCGCTGGACGTGCCGACGCTGGTGCGCGCGCACCTCGACAACCTGCGCCGCGCGCTTGCCCCGGACGGTAAGACCGAAGGAACCGTGTCATGAGCTGGATCACCGACACGCTGGCGGCCGTGGCGGTCGCCCTGGGACTCGGCGGGGCGGACGCGGTGCCGCTCGCCCACGGATATGTGGAGGGGGAGTATCTGCGCGTCGCCGCCCCGTCGTCGGGGACGCTGGACAGCCTGTCGGTGGCGCGCGGTGGCCGGGTCGCGGCCGGCGCGCCGCTGTTCGCGTTGGACCTGACCAGCGCGCGGGCGGAATGCGCGCGCCTTACCGCCGCCCTGGCTCAGGCCCGGGCGCAACTGGCCGATCTGCGCAAGGGCAGGCGGCCGGACGAGCTGGCGGTCGTCGCCGCGCAGAAGGCGCAGGCCGAGGCGTCTCTGCGCTACTCCACCTTGGACCTGGAGCGGCAGCAGACGCTGGTGGCGCGCAGGGTCAGCTCCGACGATCGGCTGGACGCCGCCCGCGCCGCCTATGACCGCGACCGCGCGCGGCTCGCCGAACTGACCGCGCAGCTGTCCGTGTCGAACCTGCCGGCCCGTCCCGACCAGCTGCGCGCCGCGGAGGAGGCGGTGGCCCAGGCCGAGGCGGCGCTGGCCCAGGCGAACCGGCGCCTGGACGAGCTGGCGCCCCTGGCCCCGGCCGACGCGCTGGTCGAGGACACGCTGTTCAACCCCGGCGAATGGGTCCCGGCGGGCTCCCCCGTGGTGACGCTTCTGCCGCCCGGCAACCTCAAGCTGGTCGTCTTCGTGCCGGAGCCGCTGATGAACCGGGTCAAGCCGGGCTCGGCGCTGGCGGTGCGCTGCGACGGCTGCGCGCCCGGCCTGACCGCGCGCGTCGCTTACGTTTCGCCGCGCGCCGAATACACGCCGCCGGTCATCTACAGCGTCGGCAGTCGGGAAAAGCTGGTGTTCCGGGTGGAGGCAAAGCTGGAGGCCGGCGCCGCCCTCAACCCCGGCCTGCCCGTGGACGTGGAGTTGCAGCCGTGACGGCGAGCGGGAATGGTCGGGCCGTGCCCCCACCCCAGCCCTCCCCCGCTGGGCGGGGGAGGGAGTTGGAAGCGGCCATCGACGTTCACGGCTTGGTCAAGCGGTTCGGCGCCAAGACGGTGGTAGACGACTTCTCGATCCGGGTGGAAGCGGGGCAGATCTATGGCTTCCTCGGGCCGAACGGGTCGGGCAAGACGACGACCATCCGCATGCTCTGCGGCCTGCTGACGCCGGACGCGGGGGAGGGCACCTGTCTGGGGCTCGACATCCGGACCCAGAGCGCCGCGATCAAGCGGCAGGTCGGCTACATGACCCAGAAGTTCAGCTTCTGGGAGGATTTGAGCATCGCGGAGAACCTGGACTTCGTGGCCCGCATGTACGGGCTGCCGGATCGCAAGCGGCGGGTCGCTGCGGCGCTGGAGCGGCTGGGCCTCGCCAACCGGCGGACGCAGTTGGCGGGAGAGCTGTCCGGCGGCTGGAAGCAGCGTCTGGCGCTGGCCGCCTGCATCCTGCACGACCCGAAGCTGCTGCTGCTCGACGAACCCACGGCCGGCGTGGACCCAAAGGCGCGGCGCGAGTTCTGGGACGAGATCCACCGGCTGGCGCACGAAGGCCTGACCGTGCTGGTCAGCACCCATTATATGGACGAGGCGGAGCGCTGCCACGCCATCGCCTACCTCGCTTACGGGAAGCTGATGACCCAGGGCACGGTGGACGAGGTCGTCGCCCGCTCCGGCGTGCTGACCTATGAGATCTCAGGCTCTGATCCGGGCCGCATCGCGGCCGACCTGAAAGGCAAGCCGGGGGTGGAGATGGTGGCCGCCTTCGGCGCCCGGCTGCACGTCACCGGCATCGACGCCGCGGCGCTGGAGGCGGCGCTGCGCCCCTGGGCGGACCAGCCCGGCCTGCGGATCGCGCGTGCCGAGCCCACGCTGGAGGACGTGTTCATCCACCTGATGAACCGCAGCACGGACAACTTCTCATGACACGCCCGTCTTCGAAGCGTGCCGCCGATCGAAGGCCTCCGTACCGTTTCCGGGCCGGAGGCCCCGCCGCATCACTCCGTGATCGCGGTGGTCACGCCGGTGCTCTTGTTCCACTTCAGCGTCAGCTTGGCGATCTGGCAGAGGTTCAGGTTCTCCCAGACCGCCGCTTCGCCGTCGTCATACACGACCTTCATGTCCCACTTGCAGGTCTTTTCCGCCTTGGCGAAGCTCAGCTCGAAGGACTCGCCTTCGTCCAGAACGTCGCGGCCAAGCACATCCTCGTCCCAGCTGCCGCTGTGGTTTTCGCTGACGTAGATGTGCTTCAGCGAATAGCCGGTCTTGTTGACGATGGTGAAGTCCTGCTGGCCGGCCTGGGCGGCGCCATGGAGGGCGAACAGGGTAACGGCGGCCACGGCGACCTTGGTGAGGATGGCTTTCACGGAATAACTCCTTGGGGAGGGCATATGATGTGCGGATGGTTGCGACAGAGTTAAGTCTTCGTCAATTCGAATTTGCGCAAAAGTGGCGCGAAATATTTTTTGCGATGTTTCCGGTGGCAAATAATGTGTCGGGATTTAAACAATACATCCAAAGATTGGACAGGATGGCATGATTCAATTCTCCGTCGCGCGGTTCGTGGCGGTGATGGTGAAGGAGTTCATTCAGATGCGCCGCGACCGGCTGACCTTCGCCATGATGGTGGGGGTGCCGATCCTGCAGCTGATCCTGTTCGGCTTCGCCATCAACTCCGACCCCAAGCACCTGCCGACGGCGGTGCTGAGCGCCGACAACAGCCCGTTTTCCCGCACGCTGGTCGCTGCCATGGCGAATTCCGGCTACTTCGACGTGACCCGCTCCGTCGCGGGGGAGGCGGAGCTGGGCCGGCTGCTGGCGGAAGGCACGGTGCAGTTCGCCGTGACCATCCCGGCGGAGTTCTCCCGCGACCTGCAGCGCGGCGCCCGGCCGGTGCTGTTGGTGGAGGCCGACGCCACCGACCCCGCGGCGACCAGCAACGCGCTGGCGGCCTTGATGACCATCGCGCGCCAGGCGCTCGATCCGGAGCTGAAGGGGCCGCTGCTGGCCCTGCGCTCCACGCCCGACCCCGTGGATTTGCGCATCCACCGCCGCTACAACCCGGAGGGCATCACCCAGTACAACGTCGTCCCCGGCCTGATGGGCGTGGTGCTGACCATGACCATGGTGATGATGACCGCGCTGGCCGTGACCCGCGAGCGGGAGCGCGGCACGATGGAAAACCTGCTGGCCATGCCCGTGCGGCCGTTCGAGGTGATGCTGGGCAAGATCGTGCCCTTCATCCTGGTCGGCTACATCCAGGTGGTGATCATCGTCCTGGCGGCGCGGGCGCTGTTCGGCGTGCCGATCATGGGCAGCCTCCTTCTGCTGTCGGCGGTGCTGGTCCTGTTTATCGCCGCCAACCTCGCCGTTGGCTTCACCTTTTCCACCGTGGCGAAGAACCAGCTCCAGGCCATGCAGATGTCCTTCTTCTTCTTTTTGCCCTCGATGCTGCTGTCCGGCTTCATGTTCCCGTTCCGCGGCATGCCCAGCTGGGCCCAGGCGGTGGGGGAGGTGCTGCCGCTGACTCACTTCCTGCGCGTCGTCCGCGGCATCCTTCTTAAGGGAAACGGTGCGGCGGAAATCGCGTCGGAGGTGGTGCCGCTGCTGATCTTCCTGGTTGTGGTCACGGTCGTCGCGCTGAAGCGCTACCGCCAGACGTTGGATTGATCCGCCCTGGCTTGTTTTTGAGGGGCTCGTTATTGGGGGGGCTTGATTTGGGGCCGGCGTCCGCCCGACTCGCGAGTTTCGTCGAAAGAGCGTGAACTGGGCTGTAAAGTCATTTGAAGCGGTAAGTCACAGGCGGCTGTGACACCAGCGTGAGCCTCACTTTTCGTTAACGGTCATTCGATTTAATCTTTCCCCAATCACGGCCGATGGGGAAAGCGATGCGGCGCTTGGCGGTTGGTTTGCTGATGGCGGGCTTGGTCGTCACCCTGACGGCCGCCCTGGCGTCCGGTGCCGAGGCCCGGACGGCGAAGAAGAGGAAGCATGCGCCGCCGCCCCCCAACTCCATCGCCTGGAGCCAGGTGAGCGGCCCCTCCTTCGGGCCGGCGCAGTCCATCGGCGGTTACGCCGCCGGCTGCATCACCGGGGCGCAGCCGCTGGCCGGCGAGGGCACCGGCTACCAGGTGATCCGCATGTCGCGGCAGCGCTATTACGGCCATCCGGAACTGATCGACTACCTGAAGGATTTCGGGCGCAAGGTCGCCGCCGCCGGGCTGGGCAGCGCGCTGGTCGGCGACATGGGCCAGGCGCGCGGCGGGCCGATGAGCTTCGGCCACGCCAGCCACCAGATGGGGCTGGACGCCGACGTCTGGCTGCGGCTGGACCTGCCGCCCATGGGCCGCAACGCGCGGGAGGGCGTCTCCGAGGTCAAGTACGTCGACTACGACCGCGTGCGCGTCAACGCGGACTGGTCGGACCGTCAGGCCCAGCTGATCCGGATCGCCGCCGCCGACCCGCGCGTCGCGCGCATCTTCGTCAACCCGGCCATCAAGGTCGCCATGTGCCGGCACCCCTGGCCGAATCGCGACTTCCTGCACAAGCTGCGGCCCTGGTACGGCCACGACGGGCACATGCACATCCGCCTGCACTGCCCGGCCGGAAGCCCCCAGTGCGAGGACCAGAAGGACGCGCCCGACGGTGACGGCTGCGGCGGGGAGCTGACCTCCTGGCTCGGCTCCGTCTACCCGCTGGTCGAGAAGCACGAGGGCAAGCCCCAGCCGCGCTACGTCAACATGCCGGCGGCCTGCCGGGCGGTGCTGCGCGCCGGCGGCACGCGGGTGGCGGCGGTGGACGGCTTGGCCCCGGGGGACGCGTCCCCCGGGAAGACCGTGCGCTGAACCATCGCAGGCTTTTACCCTTGCATGAAATTAATGCCCGATTAACTTAGGGTGCGGAATACATTCGAACATCGGGCGAAGGCGCTGGTGCGCCGTCAACCGGCGGGTGATGGTTTCCGCAAGGATCGGGGCAGGCGCAGGGTCATGACGGACAAGGCCAACACCACCGCCCATACCACAGCCGACGACGCGGGCGCGCCCCGCCTCAACCTCAAGACCCGCCTCCACGCCTGGTGGGAGGGCTACGACCTTTCCGGGGTGAAGGGACGGAAGGGGGATGGGGCTGAGGAGCACGCCGCGTCGCCCACGGCACCGCCGCCGCCCGCCGCCCCGGCGCCCTCCTCTCCGTCCCATGGGCCCGGTGTCAACCGCTGGGGCAAGCCGCTGTGGACCGCCACGCGGATCGAGGTGGCGGAGAAGCTGTGGGGCGAGGGCTTCAACACACCGGGCGGCCACGACCACATCCCTTACCTGGTGAAGCCGCTGGGACTGAACCCGGCCATGAGCGTGCTCGACCTGTCCGCCGGTCTCGGCGGCACCAGCCGCGTGATGGCGGCCAAGTACGGCTGCTGGGTCACCGGGCTCGAAGCGTCGGAGGCGCTGGCGAAGGAGGGCATGGTCCGCTCCTTCAAGGCGGGGCTGGAGAAGAAGGCGCCGGTCGAACCCTATGATCCGGAGCGTTTCAGCTATCCCAAGCGTGTGGACGCCATCTTCTACAAGGAGGGCATGTTCTCCGTCGCCGACAAGGAGCAGATGTTCGACGGCATGGAGATGGCCCTGAAGCCGCGCGGCCACCTGCTGATGACCGACTACGTCGTCGACCCGTCGGCGGCCGGCGCCCGCGCCGTCCAGCAGTGGTGCGACAAGGAACCGATGCAGCCGAACCTCTGGTCGAAGGAGCGCATGGCCGCCGCCTTCGCGCAGCGCAATCTCGACCTGCGAATCGGGGAGGACATCACCGACACCCACCGTACCGCCATCGTGGCGGCCATCCAGGGGCTGATCGACCATCTGGAGCGTCACCACCTGGACCGCGAGACCAAGATCGCCGTGATGGACGAGGTGGAGATGTGGGTCCGCCGCGTCGCAGCGCTGGAGGCCGGCATGAAGGTGTTCCGCTTCTACGCGCTGAAACCCGCGGAATAGGCGGAAAACGGACGTTTCCCGTCGCTTTCTCTATCCGTTGACACCAGAGATGCGCCGCACTATGGTGCGCGCCTTCGATCGAGCCGCCGACCGACCAGGATGAAGAATTATGAAGATCGTTAACTCGCTGAAGTCGATGAAGACGCGCCACAAGGCCTGCCGCGTGATCCGCCGCAAGGGCCGCGTCTACGTCATCAACAAGCAGAACCCGCGCTTCAAGGCCCGCCAGGGCTGACACCGGCGGCCGGGTCCGCCCGGCCGACGAGCACAGGTGTGATGCACGCGACGCCGCGCCGTTCCCCAGGGACGGCGCGGCGTCGCGTTTCTGCATTCATGATTCGCGCGCGAAAGGCGAACCGGCTATAAGTCCGGACATTTCCACGTGTCTGGACAGTTCCGGAGGCAGCCAATGACGCGAAGTCTGGATCTCGGTTGCGGCCCGCACCCGAAGAACCCCTTCTCGGCGGACGAGCTGTTCGGCATCGACGTGATGCAGCACGCGTCGCCGAACATCCGGACGGCTGATCTGGCGGTCGAGGCGATTCCCTTCGACAGCGACTCCTTCGACTATGTGACCGCCTTCGACGTCATTGAGCACATTCCGCGCGTCGTCTACCTGCCGGCGCGGCGGAACAGCTTCATCGCGCTGATGGACGAGATCCACCGGGTCCTCAAGGTCGGCGGGCTGTTCTTCGCCCAGACGCCGGCCTATCCCCACGCGGAGGCCTTCCAGGATCCCACCCACGTCAACATCATCACCGAGAACACCTTCCCCCTCTATTTCGACGACCGGCACCGCTGGGCCTCGTCCTACGGGTTCAAGGGGGCGTTCAAGGTGCTGTCCCAGGAATGGCGGGATTTCCACCTGCTCACCACCCTCCAGAAGGTGCCGGCTCCGGCCTGACAGGGGGGAACCTCGGGGCCAACGCGCCGCGCAAGCGGGGGCTGGCCGCGCCGCGTAAGCGGGGGCTGGCAATGTTCGGTGATCCGGTGTTAGCTGTGGGGTGGAACGCCGCGGGAACAATCCGGGCGACGGAACATGGGGGAGGAGGCCGGCCATGCGAATGCCCGAGCCCGATGCCGGCGTCATCGCGCGCCGGCGCGAGATCGTGTCCGCGTTGCGCGCCATCGTGCCCGGCGAGGGCGTGATCGTCGACGAGAGCGAGCTGCGCGCCTACGAGTGCGACGGGCTGACCGCCTATCGCCAGCTCCCCATGGTCGTCGTCCTGCCCAGCACGACCGAGCAGGTGAGCCAAGTGCTGCGGACCTGCAAGGAAATGGGCGTGAAGGTCGTGCCGCGCGGGGCCGGCACCTCGCTGTCCGGCGGTGCCTTGCCGCTGGCCGACGGCGTCCTGCTCGGCATGGGCAAGTTCAACCGCATCCTCGACCTCGACTTCGCGAATCGCTGCGCCGTGGTCCAGCCGGGGGTGACCAACCTCGGCATCTCCAACGTGGTGGCGCACGAGGGCTTCTATTACGCGCCCGACCCCTCCAGCCAGATCGCCTGCACCATCGGCGGCAACATCGCGGAGAATTCCGGCGGCGTGCACTGCCTGAAATACGGGCTGACCACCAACAACGTGCTGGGGCTGGAGATGGTGCTGATGGACGGCACCATCCTGCGGCTGGGCGGCCGGCACCTCGACGCCGGCGGCTACGACCTGATGGGGATCATCACCGGCTCCGAAGGGCTGTTGGGCGTGGTGACGGAAGTCACCGTGCGCATCCTGAAGAAGCCGGCCACCGCCCGCGCCGTGCTGATCGGCTTCCCGACCAGCGAACAGGGCGGCGACTGCGTGGCCGCGATCATCGCCGCGGGCATCATCCCCGGCGGCATGGAGATGATGGACCGGCCGGCGATCCACGCGGCGGAGGATTTCGTCCACGCCGGCTATCCGCTGGACGTCGAGGCGCTGCTGATCGTCGAACTGGACGGCCCGCCGGCCGAGGTGGACCACCTGATCGGGGAGGTGGAACGGATCGCCCATTCCAAGGGCTGCTGCTACTCCCGCGTCTCGAATTCCGAGGAGGAGCGGCTGGCCTTCTGGGCCGGGCGCAAGGCGGCCTTCCCGGCGGTCGGGCGCATCAGCCCCGACTATTACTGCATGGACGGCACGATCCCGCGCAAGGCGCTGCCCCTGGTGCTCCAGCGCATGAACGAGATGTCGGAGAAGCACGGGCTGCGCGTCGCCAACGTCTTCCACGCCGGCGACGGCAACCTGCACCCGCTGATCCTCTACGACGCCAACAAGCCCGGCGAGCTGGAGAAGGCGGAGGAGTTCGGCAACGACATCCTGCGCCTGTGCGTGGAGGTCGGCGGTGTGCTGACCGGCGAGCACGGCGTCGGGGTGGAGAAGCGCGACCTGATGAATGACCAGTTCGCGCCCGTCGACCTGGAGCAGCAGCAGCGCTTGAAATGCGCCTTCGACCCCGAAGGGCTGTTGAACCCCGGCAAGGTCTTCCCGACGCTGCACCGCTGCGCCGAGCTGGGCCGCCTGCACGTTCACAAGGGGGAACTGCGCTTCCCCGACATTCCGCGTTTCTGAGGGGCCGCGCATGACCGTGACCACCTTCAAGCCCGAAACGGCCGAGCAGGCCGCCGAGGCCGTGCGCTGGGCCCTGTCCGAAGGGGAGCCGCTGGACGTCGCCGGCACCGGCTCCAAGCGCGGCCTGGGGCGCCCGATGCAGACCGCCTACACGCTCGACCTCTCCGGCCTCAACGGCGTCGTGGCGTACGAGCCGGAGGAGCTGGTGCTGACCGCCCGCGCCGGCACGCCGATGGCGGTGATCCTGCCCATGCTGGCGGAAAAGCGGCAGCAGCTGGCCTTCGAGCCTCAGGACACGGGACCGCTGTTCGGCCGGCCGGCGGGGCAGGGAACGCTCGGCGGCGTGCTCGCCTGCGGGCTGGCGGGGCCGCGCCGCCTCTCCGCCGGCTCGGCGCGCGACCACGCGCTGGGCATGGAGGGAGTGAACGGCCGCGGCGAGATCTACAAGGCCGGCGGCAAGGTCGTGAAGAACGTCACCGGCTATGACGTGCCCAAGCTGATGGCCGGCTCCTTCGGCACCTTGACAGCGCTGACCGAGGTGACCGTGAAGGTGCTGCCCGCGCCGGAGGACACTCGCACGCTGCTCCTGGCCGGCCGCGACGATGCCGCCGCCCTGGACGCGCTGACCCGCGCCATGCAGAGCCCCCACGAGGTGTCGGGCGCCGCCCACCTGCCGGCGGACGTCGCCGCGCGTTCAGGCGTGCGCGGGGTGGCCGGGGTTGGCGGTGCTGCGACCCTGGTGCGGCTGGAAGGCTTCGGCCCGTCGGTCGCCGCGCGCGTCGCCGCCCTGAAGGAGGAGTTGGGGGCGGACGCCGTGCTGGACCGGGAGGAGTCGCTGGCGGTGTGGGGGGAGATTCGGGACGTCGCGTTCTTTTGCCCCCACCCTAACCCTCCCCCGCTGGGCGGGGGAGGGGACTTGGGCAATGCGGCGGCAGCTCCCTCTCCCGCGCAAGCGGGGGAGGGTTGGGGAGGGGGCAACGACGCCTCTCTCCTCTGGAAACTCTCCGTCCCACCCTCAGACGGTGCCCGAATCGCCGCCGCCATCCGCGACCGCTTGGACGCCGACCTTTACTTCGACTGGGCCGGCGGCCTGCTCTGGGTGGCGACGCCGTCCGCCGACTCCGCGCCGGCGATCCGCGGCCTGCTGAACGGCTCCGGCCACGCCACGCTGCTGCGGGCGCCGGACGACCTGCGCGCGTCGGTCGACGTGTTCCAGCCCTTGCCGGAGTCGCTGATGGCGCTGACCCGGCGCGTCAAGGACGGCTTCGACCCGCGTGGCATTCTCAGCCCCAGCCGCATGTACGCAGGCGTGTGAGGGACATCCATGCAGACGAACTTCACCCTGGCCCAGCTCGCCGACGCCGACTATCGGGACTCCGAGTCGATCCTGCGCAAATGCGTGCATTGCGGCTTCTGCACGGCGACCTGCCCGACCTACGTCCTGCTCGGCGACGAGCTGGACAGCCCGCGCGGCCGCATCTACCAGATCAAGGACATGCTGGAGAAGGGCGGGCCGCCGACCGACCAGCAGGTCAAGCATGTGGACCGCTGCCTGTCCTGCCTGTCCTGCATGACCACCTGCCCGTCGGGCGTGCATTACATGCACCTCGTCGACCACGCCCGCGCCCACATCGAAACGACCCATGCCCGCCACCCCGCCGACCGCGCGATCCGCGAGCTGCTGGCCCGCCTGCTGCCGAACCCGCGGCTGTTCCGGCTGGCGCTGCTCGGCGCCTGGGCGGGCAAGCCCTTCGGCCGGCTGATGCCGGGCCGGCTGCAAGCGTTGCTGAAGCTGGCGCCCAAGTCCGTGCCGGGGCCGAGCTACAGCGACCGGCCGGGCGTCCACCCGGCGGAGGGGCCGCGCACAAAGCGCGTCGCCATGCTGATCGGCTGCGCCCAGCAGGTGCTGGCCCCGCAGATCAACGAGGCGACGATCCGTCTGTTGAACCGTCACGGCATCGAAGTCGTGGTGTCCAAGGGGGCGGACTGCTGCGGTGCGCTCACCCACCATATGGGCAAGACGGACCTCGGCCACGCCTCGGCCAAGAAGACCATCGACGCCTGGATCGGCGAGATGGACAAGAACGGTCTCGACGCCATCATCATCAACGCGTCCGGCTGCGGCACCGCCGTAAAGGACTACGGCCACGTCTTCCGCGAGGACCGGGAGTATGCGGAGAAGGCGCAGCGCGTCGCCGCCATCGCCCGCGACGTGACGGAGTTCCTGGCGGAGATCGGCCTGACCGAGCCGGTGGTGGAGACGGGGCAGGCCATCGCCTACCACTCCGCCTGCTCCATGCAGCACGGCCAGCGCATCAAGGAACCGCCGCGCAACCTGCTGCGCGCCGCCGGCTTCCACATCCGCGAGGTGCCGGAAGGGCACATTTGCTGCGGCTCCGCCGGCACCTACAACATGCTCCAGCCGGAGATCGCGGTGCAGCTGCGCGACCGCAAGGTCCGCAACATCGAGGCCACGAAGGCCGACGCCATCGCCGCCGGCAACCTGGGCTGCATCACCCAGATCGGGACGGGCACGGATCTCCCCATCGTCCACACCGTGGAGCTTCTGGACTGGGCGACCGGCGGCCCGATGCCCGACGCGCTGAAGGGCAACCCCGCCTTCACCGCGGCGCGCCCGCCCGCCGGAACGGTGCGGGCGGCGGAGTAGCGCGTTGCGGTCCACAGATGAACACAGACAGACACAGATGTTTATGAAGGCTCCTCTGTGTCTCTCTGTGTCCGTCTGTGGACAAAAATCACACCCTGGGACGGTTTGATTCTCCGCCCGGAACCGCTACGGTGACGTTGATGGAACAACGGGGCACCCAGTGAGCAGCGGTTACAAGGACGACGAGGTCTACCCCACCGGCGATTACGGCATCCTGCGCCGGCTGTCGGCCTGGGGCGTGCACGCCTTCACGGCGAGCGGCGTGGTGCTGGGGCTGCTGGCCCTTCTCGCCGCCGTCGATGGTGACGCGAGGCTGTGCCTGGGCTGGCTCGGGCTGGCGCTGGTGGTGGACGGGGTGGACGGCACGCTGGCCCGCCGCGCTTCGGTGAAGGAGGTGCTGCCGGGCATCGACGGCTCGGTACTGGACCTCGTCATCGACTACCTGACCTACGTGGTCGTGCCGGCGGTGCTGATGTACCGGTTCGGGCTGTTCCCGACCGGGCTCGGCGTGCCGCTCGCCGCCTGGATCCTGATGACGTCGCTCTACTGCTTCTCCAACACCGGGATGAAGAGCGGCGATAACTATTTCGTCGGCTTCCCGGCGATCTGGAACGTGGTGGCGCTCTATCTCTGGACCCTGGCGCTCAACCCCTGGATCAACACCGCCGTGGTGGTGGTGCTGGGCCTGCTGACCTTCACGACGGTGAAGTTCCTGCACCCCTTCCGCGTCCGCCGCTGGATGCGCGTGAACCTGCTGGTCAGCACGGCGTGGCTGGCGTCCAGCGCCGCGCTGGTGGCGCTCCACCCGGCCCGGCCGGACGCGGTGTGGGTGATCTGGCTGGCCAGCAGCGCCTATTACGCCGCGGTCTGCGCGTGGCGGACCCTGCGCGGGCCGGTGGACGCGTAAGGGTGGCACCCTTACGGCTTTTCGGCTTCCTTGATGTCCTGCTTGGCGTCGCGGGCCTTCTGCTGGATGGCCTCGCCGGCGTTTTGAAGCATTTGGCCGGCCTTGGCGGTGGCGTCCTTGGCCGCCTCCCCGGCGCGGTCGGCGGTCTGGTCCACCGCGCGCCCGATCTCCTGCCCGGTCTTCTCCGCCGACTGGTCGTCGCATCCCGCCACCAGCGGCATCGTCAGCAACGAGAGGGCCAGCGCGGCCGTGCGGATCGTGGGGGTGCGAATCGCGTGACGTCGAGCCATGAAACCTGTCTCCGAACGTTTCCGATGGGAAAGCAACGTTCGGGAGCGGACATTGTGCCCGTGGCCCCCCTCTCCCAGCAGGGTTGGGAGAGGGGGAAAGCGCTCAGAACTGATCCTCGCTCAGCGCCATCACCGTCCGATGGGCGGTCAGGATCGGCAGCAGCAGGCCCGGACCCTGGGCCAGGATCTGCTCGGCGTAGAAGCGGGCGGTGACCAGCTTGGCTTCCAGGAAGGGCGCGTTGGCACCCGGCTGGCGCAGGGCCTCCAGGGCCTTGGCGGCCGATTTCGCCAGCATCCAGCCGCCGGCGACCGTGCCCCACAACTTCAGGTAATTGGCCGCACCCGCGGCGGCGGCGCGCAGGTCGCCGTCGGCCTGGGTCTTCACCACCCAGGTCACCGCCTGCTCCAGCGAGTCGAGGCCGGCGGCGAGGTTGGTGCGGATCGCCTCCATGTCGTCGCCGGGGACGCTCTCCAACTCCGCTACCGTGGCGCGCATCTCCGCGATGAAGCTGCGGGCCGACTCGCCGCCGTCACGGCCGGTCTTGCGGAAGGTCAGGTCGTTGGCGTGGATGCCGTTGGTGCCCTCGTAGATCGGGGTGATGCGGGCGTCGCGGTAATGCTGGGCCGCCCCCGTCTCCTCGATGAAGCCCATGCCGCCGTGGATCTGCACGCCGGTGGAGGCGACGTCACAGCCGATGTCGGTGCTCCAGGCCTTCACGATGGGCGTCAGGATGTCCACGCGGGCCGTGGCGGCGGCGCGGACCGCGGCGTCCTCGTGGTGGCGGGACACGTCCAGCTGCGTGCCGGCGTAGAGCGCCAGGGCGCGGGACGCCTCCGTCTTGGCGCGCATGTCCAGCAGCATCCGGCGCACGTCCGGGTGGCGGATGATGGCGGCCGGGGCCCCCTTGGGCTCCGCCAGATCCTTGCTCTGCACGCGGGTCTTGGCGTAGTCGCGGGCCTGCTGGTAGGCGCGCTCGGCGATCGCCACGCCCTGGATGCCGACGCCCAGGCGGGCGTTGTTCATCATGGTGAACATGTACTCGATGCCGCGGTTCTCCTGGCCGACCAGGAAGCCGACGGCGCCGCCGTTGTCGCCGAAGGCCATCACCGCGGTGGGGCTCGCCATGATGCCCAGCTTGTGCTCCAGGCTGGCGCAGCGCAGGTCGTTGCGCTCGCCCGGCGTCCCGTCGGCCTTGGGCAGGAACTTCGGCACGATGAACAGGCTGATGCCCTTGATGCCCGGAGGGGCGTCGGGCAGGCGCGCCAGGACCAGATGGACGATGTTCTCCGTCAGGTCATGCTCGCCGTAGGTGATGAAGATCTTTTGGCCGGTGATGCGGTAGGTGCCGTCATCCGCGCGCACCGCCCGGGTCCGCACCGCGGCAAGGTCGGAGCCCGCCTGCGGCTCCGTCAGGTTCATGGTGCCGTTCCACTCGCCGGCGATCATCTTCGGCAGGTAGAGCGCCTTCTGCTCCGCGCTGGCGTGCTCGGTCAGCAGGTCGACGGCGCCTTGCGTCAGCAGCGGGCACAGGCCGAAGGACAGGTTGGCGGCCTGCCACATCTCGTTCACCGCGAAGGCCACCGTCCAGGGCAGCCCCTGGCCGCCGTACTCCGGCTCGAAGGGCAGGCTGTTCCAGCCGCTCTCGGTGAACTGAGAATAGGCCTCCTTCCAGCCGGTCGGCGTGCGGACGACGCCGTTCTCCAGCCGGGAGCCTTCCTTGTCGCCGACGCGGTTCAGCGGGGCCAGCACGCCGGACGCGAATTTGCCGGCTTCCTCCAGCACGGCGTCCACCAAGTCGGGGGCGGCCGATTCGCAGTTCGGCAAGGCTGCGATCGTGTCGAGGCCGACGACCTCGTTCAGGACGAAACGCAGGTCGTCGACCGGAGCGGTGTAGGGGATCATGGACGGTGCGGCCTCCCAAAGCCCATTGGTGCAGAACCCATTTGTGCCGCCCCATTCATGCAGCAATGGCGCGCGGCAATGGCTTACGTTGACGTCACCATACCGTACCGAATGGTGCAATGCGAGAGGGGCTTTTGCGGGCCGCCTCAGACGGCTGGGTTGCGGTGCGGACAGCGCGGCTGGGACGCAGGGAACGGGGCCGAACTTGGCATCCCGGTTGCAATGGTTGGGCAGCACCGCACACAGGGGGTTCCCCATGACCATCACCACCGCCTTCGCCCGCCAGGCCGAAGCCGCCACCCAAGTGGCGAAACAAGCCGCGGGACAGGCCGCGAAAACCCCTCGTGGCCCGGCCAACGTGGAAGCAGCGGTGCGCAACGCCAGCGCCAAGACGGGGGTCGATTTTTCCTACCTCATGGAAAAAGCTGCCGTGGAGAGCGGGTTCCGCACGGACGTGAAGTCCTCCTCCTCCTCCGCGACGGGGCTCTACCAGTTCATCGACAGCACCTGGCTGACGACGGTGCGCGACCACGGCGCCGATCATGGGCTCGGCAAATACGCCAACGCTATCCAGACGCGCGGCGATGGGCGCCCCTACGTCAGCGATCCGGCCCTGAAGCAGGAGATCCTGGACCTGCGCAAGGACCCCAACGTGTCGGCCCTGATGGCGGCGGAGTTCACGCGCGACAACAAGGAGTATCTGGAGGAGCAGGTCCAGGGGAAAATTGGCTCGACCGAGCTGTACATGGCCCATTTCCTGGGCGCTGGCGGGGCGGCGAAGTTCCTGAACGCCATGAAGGACGACCCCAACCGCGCCGCGAAGGAGCTGTTCCCCGACGCCGCCTCCGCCAACAAGGCCGTGTTCACCGACAAGGAGACCGGCAAGGCCAAGTCGCTGAAGGACATCTACGACCGCTTCGCCTCGAAGTTCGCGGAGACGCCCTATTCCGACTTCGCCCCGGCGCAGACCGCCATGGACCGCGTGAGCCGGCAGGACATGCCGGACGGCTTCACCACCCAGGTGCCGACGCTCCCGCAAAAGGCGCTGAACGGCACGCCCCTGTCGATCTACCACGTGCTGGCGCTGAACGCGCTGGAGACGCCGGACGAGGTGGACAGCATCAGCGGCCGGCCGGCCAACGACCGCAACAAGAGCCACCACGACAAGGACCACAAGCGCGTCCGCGACGAGCCGGTGCGCACCGAGCAGACCGACCAGACCGGCCTGGGCCTCGGGCTCGGCCTGTCGAAGGCGGTTGGGCAGGGGACCGCCGCGGCGGCTTGATAACGGCTCTGGGGTGGTCGGGTCAGGGCCGCAGGCGGGCGCAGGCGTCGTCGGCGATGTCCTCGAACACGCTCCGGTCGCCGGGCAGCAGCGCGTCGGCGGTCATCCGGCGCTGCACCTCGAAGCGCAAGCCGGCCCCGCGCGCTTCCATGGCGGATCCCCAGAAGGCCACCGTGGCGATCGGGTGGAGGTCGAAGCGTTCGCCGGGCGCCCGCAGCCGCACCTCGCGCAGCACGTTCGACAGGTCGAAGTCGATGACGGCCCGCCGCCCGTCCGGGGAGGTCAGGCGGATCCAGGCGTGGAAGGGGAAGGCCTCCGCCTCCTCCCGCTCCTGCGCCGGATCGGGCACGCGCACATCGGCGCGCGCCGCCGGATAGCCGACCCAGCGCGGTCGTCCGCCGGGGCGACCCGCCCGGAAGGCCACCCGCCCCAAAGCCACCTCCGCCCGCCCGAGGCCGAGCGCCTCCAGGGCCATGGCCCCTGCGAAGGCGAAATACTGGCAGCCGCCCAGCCCGTGGACCTGGACCAACTCTCGGTGCAGCGGATGGGCGGTGACCGCCGCGTGCAGGGCGTGGCGGATGCGCTCCCGCTCCGGCGGCAGCGCGCCGGGCAGCGGTGAGGCGAGCACCGGGACGGCGGCTTCCGCCTCCCCCAGCATCAGGCGCATCCACGCCGACATCGCCAGCAGCATCGCGTGCTCCTTTCCGCGGCCCTCTCCCTGACCTGAACACGGTCTTTCCAGGAAGGTTGCGCGCGGGAAGGGCACGGCAATGGTCTGGGCGCGCCCTCTTACGGCAGCATCTTGCCGGGGTTCAGCAGGCCGTGCGGGTCGAGCGCCGCTTTCATCGTGCGCAGCAGGTCGAATTCGACCGGGCTCTTGATCGCCGGCATGTCGTCCTTCTTGAAGCGGCCGACGCCGTGCTCCGCGGAGATGGAACCGTCGAGCGTCAGGATCACCTCGTTCACCACGTGGGTGATCTCCTCCCAGCGGTCGAGGTAGGCGGCGGTGTCGGCGCCTTTGGGCTGGCTGAGGTTGAAGTGGATGTTGCCGTCGCCGACATGGCCGAAGGGGGTCGGGCGGATGCCCGGGCAGGCGGCCTCCACCGCGGCCTCCGCCGTCTCGATGAACTCGGCGACGCGGGAGACGGGGACGGAGACGTCGTTCTTGATGGAGCCGCCCTCGAACTTCTGCGCCTCCACGATGGCCTCGCGGATGAACCACAACTGGTTGGCCTGGGTCTCCGACTGGGCCAGCGTGGCGTCTGTGGCCAGCCCCGCCTCGAAGGCCTCGCCCAGCGCCGCCTCGATGCCCTCCCGGAAGGCGTCGGACTGGGTGCCGGCGGTCAGTTCGGTCAGCACGTACCAGGGCGACGGCTCCGACAGCGGGTCGATGGTGCCGGCGACGTGCTTGAGCGCGAACTCCAGGCAGCGGCGCGACATCAGCTCGAAGGCCGCCACGGCGTCGCCCGACGCCTCGCGCAGGCGGGCCAGCAGCTCGATGGCCGCGGCGGGGGAGGGCACGGCGACGAAGGCCGTCTCCGCCTGGCGCGGGCGCGGGTAGAGCTTCAGCACCGCGGCGGTGACAATGCCCAGCGTGCCCTCCGCCCCGATGAACAGATGCTTCAGGTCGTAGCCGGTGTTGTTCTTGCGCAAGGACCGCAGGCCGTTCCAGACGCGCCCGTCGGCCAGCACCACCTCCAGCCCCAGCACGAGGTCGCGCATGTTGCCGTAGCGCAGCACGTTGATGCCGCCGGCGTTGGTGGAGATCAGGCCGCCGACCTGGCAGGTACCCTCGGCCCCCAGGCTCATGGGCAGCAGCCGGTCCTTGTCCTTGGCGGCCTCCTGCGCGGTCTTCAGCACGACGCCGGCCTCAGCCGTCATGGTGTAGTTCAGCGGGTCGATGGCGCGGATCCTGTTCATCCGCGACAGGCTGAGGACGATCTCCCGCCCCTCCTCGTAAGGAATGGAGCCGCCGACGAGGCTGGTGTTGCCGCCCTGCGGGACGATGGGGATGCCGGCGTCGGCGCAAATCTTCACGACCGCCGCGACTTCCTCCGTGCTGGCCGGCCGGACCACCGCCGGGCTGTTGCCCTTGAAGCGCCCGCGCCATTCCGAAAGGTAGGGGGCCATGTCCGCCGGTTCGGTGAGAAGCCCGTTCGGGCCGACGATGGCGCGGATCTGGTCGAGGGCGGAAGCGACGGAGGCGGCAGTCATGGGGCGGGGAATCCGAGGCTGTTGGGCAACAGTGCTGCGAACTGATAGCGCCGAACGCAACGATTTTCCAGCCGGACGGCGGCGTGGGAAACCAGCCATGCGGCGTCCCGGCCGGAAGTTGCATTAAAATTATTTCACTCCCATCCGGGGATGCGTCTCCCTCATCTTCACACTTCGGTTGATCGCGTTGATCGACAATGACTCCAAGCACCGTGGGGCTCGGCATGAAGGCAATCGGGTGGGTTCTGCTGTCACTCGTCGCGTCGTCTCCGGCACTGGCCGAGTCCATCAACGCGCCTGCCTTGAGAAGCGGGGACACGTGGGTCTACCGTGACACGACCGAGGTGGGGCCGGGCGGTTGGAGCCAGACCCGCGACCAGGTGGCCATCGTCCGCGTCACCGGGTCGAGCATCTACTACACGACCCGACAGGACGGGTCGTCGCATCCGCCCCAGGAAAAGGTCGCGACGATCGACTGGGGCCGGGTGCGGAGCGTCAACGGTAAGGAAACCGTGGTGAACCGGCCGTTGTCCTTCCCGATGTCGGTCGGACGTGGCAGATCGACTATTCGGAAGAGCATACGAACAAAGCCCACCGGCGCCAGGATTGGAAAAGCACCTTCAAGGTCATCGGGTACGAGGACGTCATCGTGCCGGCGGGCACGTTTCACGCACTGAAGATCGAAGCGGAAGGGACCTGGGTGGCTGAACTGGAGCCGACCCAGGGCGTCGTGCAGGGAGTGCAGCGCGACCAGGGGTCCGTGACGATGATCACCAAGGCCCAGAACACCCGGGCGACGACAGCCACCGGGCGGACCTACAAAGCGTTCTGGTACGTGCCGGACGTCAAGCGCTGGGTGAAGTCGGTCGAGGAATACTACGGCGACAACGGCGTGCGGAACGAGCGCTACACCAACGAGCTGGAATCCTTCAAGCCCGCGACGTGATCCCCGGGCCGCGTCCCGATCCGCGGGATGGTCACCCCCGCGGCGCCGCCGCCCGCCGCAGGCGGTCGTTGATGGCGACGCCCAGCCCCTCGTCCGGGATCGGCATCACGGCGATGGCGCGGGCGCCCTCCTGGTCGAGCGACCGCAGGTGGGCGAACAGGTTGGCCGCCGCCTCGTCCAGGTCGCCTTGCGGGCTCAGATTCAGGCGGGTCTTGCCGCCGCGGATGAAGCGGTCGGGACCGAAGGTCAGGAAGGCCTCGTCGTCCGCAGCGCTCGTGGCGTTCAGGCGCACGGCGGCGTTGGGGGCGTAGTGGCTTTCCAGCTGGCCGGGCGACTTGGGCGCGTCCTCGCCGGCGGCGTGGCCTTCGAAGACCGCAATCGGGCCGATCAGCCGCTCGATCTCCTCGCGCAGGACGGCGCCGGGGCGCAGCAGGACCGGGGTCGCCCCGGTCAGGTCGAGCACGGTGGACTCCAGCCCGACGGGGCACTTGCCGCCAGCCACGACCATACTCACCCGGTCGCCCAGGCTTTCGATGACGTGCTGCGGCGTGGTCGGGCTGACGGCGCCGGAGCGGTTGGCGCTGGGGGCGGCAATGGGCTTGCCCGACGCTTTCAGCACCGCCTGCCCGACCGGGTGGCTGGGCGCCCGCACCGCCACGCTGTCCAGCCCGGCCGACACCAGCAGCGACAGCCCGGAGTCCGGCCGGCGCGGCAGGACCAGGGTCAGCGGGCCGGGCCAGAACTGGTGCGCCAGTTCCACCGCGCGCTCGTCGAAGACGGCGATGGCCTCGCCGGCCTCCAGGTCGGGAACATGGACGATCAGCGGGTTGAACTGCGGCCGGCCCTTGGCGGCGTAGATCGACGCGACCGCCCGGTCGTTGGTGGCGTCGGCGCCCAGGCCGTAGACCGTCTCGGTCGGGAAGGCGACGAGGTCGCCGCGGCTCAGCGCCTCGCCGGCGCGGGCAAGGCCCGCCGGGTTGGTCGGGATGATCTCGGGATGCTTGTCGGTCACGGGATGCTTTGTAATGGGTCCGCCGGTGAAGTCAATTCGCGCGGTTGCGCTGGCTCTGTCCAAGCCTTATGACGGGTATGCGCGATAAACAACCAAATGATGGGTGTGGGCATGGCGGGCAAGGTCTTCACCGTGGCGCAGCAGAAGGGCGGGGCCGGCAAGACCACCCTGGTCGCCCATCTGGCGATCGCCTGGATGCAGCTCGGCCGGTCCGTTGCCACGGTGGACATCGACCCCCAGGGCAGCCTGACCCGCTGGCACGAGGTGCGGAATGAGGCCACGGGCGGGCAGCCCGGCTTCACCCACGTGCAGATCACCGGCTGGCGCACCCAGACGGAGGTGGAGAAGCTGGCGCGCGGCCACGACGTGGTGCTGATCGACAGCCCGCCGCACGCCCAGACGGAGGCGCGCATCGCCGTGCGCGCCGCCAGCCTGGTCATCGCGCCCGTCCAGCCAAGCCCCATGGACCTGTGGGCGGTGCAGCCGACGCTCGACCTCGCCGGGCAGGAGAAGCGCCGCCTTCTGCTGGTGCTGAACCGCGTGCCGCCACGCGCCCGCATCGCGGACGAGCTGATCGCCCGCGTGCGCGACCTCGTCGATCCGCCGGCGGTGGACATCGCGGAGGCGCAGATCGGCAACCGCACCGCCTACGCCGGCACGCTGCTGACCGGCCTGTCGGTGACGGAGGCCGCGCGCAAGACGCAAGCCGCCGCGGAAATGCAGGCGCTGGCCGAGGAGATCCTCGGCCGCGCGGCGTAAGCAGGGCGAAGCAGCGTCAGCTGAACCAGATCTGGAACATCAGCCGGTCGCGGTCGGTCGGCGGCATGGCCCGGTGATAGCAGGACGTGTCCTCCAGGAAGCCGGTGCCGGCCGGTCCCTCCACCACCATCAGCCGGTCGTGGCCGAAGCGGGCCAGCACCTCCTCCTCCTGGGCGTTGGCGGAACCCAGCAGCATCCGGATCGACTTGCCGCGGTGCGACCCGCGGAGCAGGGCGTGCGCGCCGGCTCCGGCGGTGACGTCCGTCAAATAAAAGGACGCGGAGCAGAAGTGGAAGTCGTGCACGTCGTAGTGCCAGTCGATGGTCTGGCCCAGGCGCCGCCGCTCCTCGTCCGTCGCGTCGGTGACGAAGCTCCAGAACAGGCGGGGGATGGTCTTGGTGGGTGCGTAGCCCAGGAAGTCGGTCACCGCGGCCAGCAGGGCCGGGTCGCGGCAGACGCGGCGGATGGCCGCGCAGTCCAACGGCTGCGGCGCCATGGCCAGCACCACCGGGGTGCCGTCCGCCAGCCGTCCGTCGCGCACGTCCGCCCGCCAGAACATCCGGTCGTCGCCGCGCGTCCCGATTGGCGTGGTTTCGGCGAAGTCCAGGATGTCCCGCACGGTGTCCTCCGGCAAATCGAAGCCGAAGGCGATGGAGTCCCGGCGCAGCGCGTTCCGGACCTCGGGCGTCCGGACCAGCGGGAACAGCGTCGCCGGCAGGGTCATGTTCAGCGGCGGCGGCCAAGTGGCGTGGCGCGCCCTGGGCACGATGCGCCGCAATGCGCTGTAGCTTCGACGAACCGTTTCAAATCGACCGAGGGCATAATGCAGCTCACCGGCGGCGAGGCGCCGGGCAATATTGGCGACATTCATGGCGGTGCGTCCTTCGTCGAGGCGATCGGTGCGCGTCGTTTGAGGATCGAACAGCCAAACTTTATGATTATTTGTGCGTACCGGGAACAAATCTAACGTCGTACGCCGACGCGAAGGGGGAATAGCTCCGCTTGAGGGAGTCTTTCGGGGGAGGGCACGCGCGGGACGCCAGGTGCGAAATGGGCCAGCGTCCCGCGGCGGATGTTACAGAGCCTTCAGCGCCTTCAGCACCGCGTCGACATGGCCGGTGACCTTCACCTTGCGCCAGACGTTGCGGACGACGCCGTCCTTGTCGATCAGGAAGGTGGCGCGCTCCAGCCCCATGTACTTGCGGCCGTACATGCTCTTCTCCACCCAGACGCCGTAGGCCTCGGCGACCTTCGTCTCCTTGTCGGAGGCGAGGATGAAGGGCAGCTCGTACTTGGCCTTGAACTTGTCGTGGCTGGCGACGCTGTCCTTGGACACGCCGATCACCACGGCCTCGGCCCCGCGGAAGTTCGGGAACTGGTCGCGGAAGCCGCAAGCCTCCGACGTGCAGCCCGACGTGTCGTCCTTCGGGTAGAAGTACAGGATCACCGGCGTGCCCTTCAGCGCTGACAGCGTGACGCTGCCGCCGCCGTCCGTCGGCATGGTGAAGTCGGGGGCCTGCGTGCCCGCCTCGATGGCGGCGGGAGCCGGGGCGGTGCTTTGGTCGGTCATGGCAGTCTGGCTTCTTCGTTGGTCTCTGGGGGAGGCAGCCTCGACGCCGGCTCCTCGACCAGGGCCACGAAATGGGCATGGGCGCGGGCGGCGATGCCCCGGATTCTGGCGTCCAGCGCGGCGAAGTCAACCGCCGGATCCTCGCCGGGCGACGGAGCCGGGAAGGCGGCGCGCGACAGGCCTTCCAGCAGGGTCGGCGACACCTGCCCGGGCTCCAGCGTGTCCTCCGTGGTCAGGCGCAGGAAGCCCTGCACCCGCCGCCACAGCATCAGGGTGGACACCAGTTCCGCCCCCACCTCCGGCGCCAGCAGCCCGGCGGCGGTCGCGTTCTCCAGCGCCGTTGCCGTGCCGATGGACAGGATCCCCGGATGGTCGTGGCCGTGGCGGAGCTGCAGGTACTGCGCGGTGAACTCGATGTCGATCAGGCCGCCGCGCGCGTATTTCAGGTTCCAGGGGTTGTCGGTGCCGAACTCCTTGTCGATGCGGCGGCGCATGTCGGCCACGTCCCACAGCACTTTGTCCGGGTCGCGCGGCCGGGTCAGCACGGCGCGGATCGCCGCCTCCACCTTGGCGGCGAGTTGCAAATCACCGCCGATCACGCGGGCGCGGGTCAGGGCCATGTGCTCCCACGTCCAGGCGTCCTTGGATTGGTAGCCGGTGAAGGCCTCCAGCGAGGTGGCGAGCGGCCCGGCATTGCCCGACGGGCGCAGTCGCATGTCCACCTCGTAGAGCCGCCCGTCGGCCATCGGGGCGGTGATGGCGTTGGTCAGGCGCTGCGTCAGCTTGATGTAATACTCGTTGGGGGCCAGCGGCTTGGCGCCGTCGGACATCCGCGCTTCGGGCGGTGCCTCATACACCACGATCAGGTCGATGTCGGAGGTGATGGTCAGCTGCCGGCTGCCCAGCTTGCCCATCGCCACCACCACCCAGGCGCCGCCCGGGACATGGCCGTGGCGGGCGGCGAACTCCTCCTCCACGCGCCGCGCCAGCTCCGGCACCACGACGTCGGCGAGGTCGGCCAGGAAGGGGCCGCAGCGGTCGCCGTCGGTGATGCCGCGCAGGATATGGGCCCCGGCGCGGAAGCGCTGGTCGTTGGTCCAGCGCCGCGACAAGGTCAGCGCGTCCTCGAAGTCGCGGGCGCCGGCCAGCACGCGCCGGTACTCCGCCTCCAGCCCGGCGCGGTCGGGCAGCGGGTCGAAGAAGTCGGGGGAGATGACCGCGTCGAGCAGCGACGGGTTGCGCGACAGCGTCTCCGCCAGTCGGGGCGCGGTGCCCATGATCTCCGCCACCAGGGCCAGCAGCCAGGGGTTGGCGATGAACAGGGAGAACAGACCGACGCCCGCCGGCAGCCGGCCGAGGAAGCCGTCGAACTTCACCAGCGCCTCGTCCGGGGCGGGCGTCTTGGCGAGGTCGTTGAGGATGGTCGGCACCAGCTCGGTCAGCAGCTCCCGCGCGCGGCCGGAGCGGGTGGAGCGATAGCGGCCGCGGTGCCAGGTGGACACCACGGAAATCACCCGGCTGGGATCGCGGTAGCCCATGCCACGCAGGGTCTCCACCGTGCCGGGGTCGTCGTCGGTGCCGGTGAAGACGAGGTTGCCGGGGCCGGACAGCGACGGCGCCTCCTCGAACAGCTCGGCGTAGCGGTCCTCCACGCGGCCGAGACGGGACAGAAGGTCCGCACGGAACTCCTCCGCATCACCGTAGCCGAGGAAGGTCGCCAGATGCGTCACACCGGCGTCGTCGGCCGGGATCTGGTGGGTCTGCCGGTCGTCGATCATTTGGATGCGGTGCTCGACCCGGCGCAGGAAGCGGTAGGCCTCCTCCAACTCCTCCACCGCCACCGAGGGCACGCGGCCAACGGCGCACAGCGCCTTGTTGGCCAGCAGGGTGGGGGCGATGCGCACGCGCGTGTCGCGCCCGCCGAAGATCAGCTGCTGGGTCTGGGCGAAGAACTCGATCTCGCGGATGCCGCCGCGCCCCACCTTGATGTCGTGGCCGTTGACCGTCACTTCTCGGTGGCCCTTGTGGGCGTTGATCTGACGCTTGATGGAATGGATGTCCTGAATGGCCGCGAAATCGAGGTTTCTCCGCCACACGAACGGTTCCAGGATTCGCTGGAACTGGCGGCCGGCCTCCGGGTCTCCGGCGATGGGACGGGCCTTGATCATGGCCGCGCGTTCCCAGTTCTGGCCGACGCTGCCGTAATAAATTTCGGCCGCCGAGACGGACACCGCGAGCGGCGTGGCCCCGGGATCGGGACGCAGCCGCAGATCTGTACGGAAGACGTAGCCGTCCCTGGTCCGTTCATCCATAATGCGGACAAGATCGCGCGCGATACGAATGAACGTGCGGGCGAGGTTGTCCGGCTGGGGCGTTTGAACGACGGCATCGTCGTACAGGACGATCAGGTCGATATCGCTGGAATAGTTGAGCTCGCGCGCACCAAGTTTACCCATGGCAAGCACGATCAGCCCCGACCCGATCCACGGCCGCTGCGGCTCCGGCAGCGTCAGCGTGCCGGCCTCCGCCGCGCGGCGCAGCAGGTGGTTCGCCGCCATGCGCACCGACGTCTCCGCGATGTCGGACAGGGCGCCCGTGACCTGCTCCAGCGTCCATGTGTCGGTGATGTCCGCCAGCGCGATCAGCAGCGCCGCGCGCCGCTTGGCGATGCGCAGCGTGGTCATCAGCCGGTCGGTGTTGCGCTCCTCCGCGCTGTCCGCCTCGACGGTCCGCAGCAGGTCGGCGAAGGCGGCGTCAAACCCGTCCGTCAACGCCCGGCGCAGGAAGGGCAGCTCCCGCGTCAGGCTCTGGCCCAGATACGGGCTGTTGCCGCAGACCGCGTCGATCAGCGCCCGCCCATCGGCACTGTCGGCGTACGCCTCCGCCCAGGCGCGCACCTCCTCGTCCGCGGCGCCGGCCGCCTCCTGGCGCCAGCGCTCCTGGCCGCGTTCGGCCAGGGCGGGATCGAAGGGTTTCGGGGGCGTGGTGGTCGGCATGATGTCCGCTTCTTTTTCTGCACAAGAACTGGGCAGAAGGGTGCGCGGTCACGCGGTTCCGGTCAACCCGCGTGATTGGCCTTCGTCGCTTGTGGGACACCGCCGGTGATTCGACGCACGGCACAGATCCTGGCCTGGACGACGGCGGGCACGGTTGCCGTTGTGGGGGTGGCCGGCGGCCTGTTCGCCTGGCGGCTGTCGCAGGGACCGATCGCGCTCGCCCCGCTGATGCCCTATGTCGAACGCGCGCTCAGCGACCCGCAGGGGCGCTACACGGTGGCGGTGGGCGACCTCGTCCTCTCCTGGGTGAACGAGGAGGGCGGCGGTGGGCTGACCCGGCTCGACCTGCGTGCGCTGCGCGTGCGCGCGGTCAACGCCGACGGGGCGGAGCTGGCGGCCGTGCCGGAGTTGGGCGTCGGCTTTTCGGTGCAGGCGCTGTTCCTCGGCAAGCTGTCGCCGACGCGGCTCGACGTGGTGCACCCGCGCCTGTCCATCCTACGGCGCGCCGACGGCAACCTGGACTTCGACGTCCGCGCCAACCCAAAACCCGGCGAGCCAGACAAGTCCGACGCGGAGGACGGTCCCGACTTCGCGGGGGAGCTGCTGGCGACACTGCTGCAACCGCCGACCATGGATCGGCCGCTGGGGCTGCTGCGGCAGCTGACCATCATCGGCGCCGACCTGTCGGTGGAAAACCGCATGCTGGGCCTGTCCTGGCACGCCAGCCGCGCCGACATCGTGCTGACCCGCAATGGTCGGGAGATCGTCGGCGGCGCGCGCATCGCCCTGGACCTCGCGGGCACCAGCGCGGCGGTGGAGGCCTCCGGTACCTACCGCATGCGGGACGCGGTGACGGAGGGGGCGATCCGCTTCGAAGGGATCGCGCCGACGTCGCTCGCCCGGATCGGCCCGGCCCTGGCGCCGCTCTCCGCGGTGTCCGTGCCGCTGGGCGGGCGTGTGGACGCCACGCTGG
This sequence comes from Azospirillum canadense, assembly GCF_025961225.1. Taxonomy (GTDB): domain Bacteria; phylum Pseudomonadota; class Alphaproteobacteria; order Azospirillales; family Azospirillaceae; genus Azospirillum; species Azospirillum canadense. The sequence continues at coordinate 814,635 of NZ_JAOQNG010000001.1, forward strand.
ACAGCCGGTTCGAGCCGGTGCGCGTCGGCTTCGACCTGCACGGCGGGGCCGGCGAGGTGGCGCTGCCCGCCCTGCGGCCCGACCCCGTCCGGGTGGACCGGGTGCAGGCGCGCGGGTCGCTGGACGTGCCGGGCCGGCGCGCCGTGCTGGACCAGTTGACGCTGGCGCTTGACGACCTGACGCTGACCGGCCGCGGTTCGCTGGTGGAGCAGGGGGAGCGCCGCAGCGCCGACGCCCATCTGGAACTGGTCCGGGACGGCCACACCGCCGTGTTGGACCTCGACGGCACGCAGCGGATCGGGCAGGGCGCGGAGGTCGCGGCGCGGCTGTCGGGCCTGGAGCCCGCGCGCTTCGCCGACCTCGCCCCGGCGCTGGCCCCGCTGGCCGCCGCGCAGGTCCCGCTGTCCGGGACGGCTAGCGCCGTGATGGACGGGGCGTGGCGGCCGCGCGCCGGCCGCGCCGACCTGAGCGCCGGCCCTGGTCGCGTCGAGTTGCCCAGCCGCTTCCCGGAACCGGTGACGGTCACCTCCGCGTCGCTGTCCGCCGTGGCGGACCTCGAAGAGGGGCGCGTGGACCTGGAACGGATGACGCTGGACCTCGGCGGGCCGACGGTGGAGGGCGCCGGCTGGGCGACCCTGCCGAAGGAAAATGAGCCCGGCGGAAATTTGGGCGGCGATGCCGTCGTGGAGGTCGCGGTCACCGCGCGCGAGGTGCCGGTGGACGAGCTGCGCCGCCTGTGGCCGCTGGGCGTCGGCAAGAACGCGCGGGAATGGGTGACCAAGAACCTGTCGCACGGCGTCGTGCGGGAGGCGACGGCAACGGCCGGCCTGTCCGGCCCGCTCGACCGGTCGCGGCCCATCCAAGGCACCCACTTCGACGCGACGATCCGCGGCGAGGACATCACGGTCGACTATTTCCACCCGCTGCCCGTGGTGACCAACGCCGGGGTGGAGGCGACGACCGACGGCAAGACCTTCGCCATCCGCACCAGGGGTGGCCGCATCGACGACGTGCAGCTGGGCGACGGCAGCGTCCTCATCTCCGGTCTCGACGTTGGCAAGGAGTTCATGGAGGTGCAGGTGCCCCTGCGCGGGCCGGTGCGCACCATCCTGACCGTGATCGACAGCCCGCCGCTGGGCTATCCCAGCCGCCTCGACCTCGACCCGAAGCGGACGCAGGGCATGGCGGACGCGCAGCTGCACATCCGTTTCCCGCTGCTGGTCGACCTGAAGGTGGAGGACCTGAACCTTGAGGTCGGGGCCAAGCTGCGCGGCGTCGGCATCGAGAAGGTGGCCGCCGGCCTGACCGCGACCGACGGCGATCTGTCGCTGGCGCTGGATATGAAGTCCATGGGGGTGAAGGGCACCACCAAGCTGGACGGCATCCCCGTCGCCATCGACTGGAAGGAACAGTTCAGCTCCACCGCCAAGGGCCCGCGCACCCGCATCACGGTAAAGGGCGACGTGGACGCCAACGACCTGCGCAGCCACGGCATCGACCTAGCCGAACATGTCGAGGGGCCGATGGGCGCCGACGTCCTGTTCACCGTCGACCAGAAGCACAAGCTGGCCCTGTCCGCCGGCCTAAACCTGGAAAAGACCCGCCTGCGCATCGACGAGCTGGGCTGGGAGAAGAAGCCCGGCGTCCCCGGCACCGGCAAGCTGGCGCTGGAGTTCCAGAAGGACCGCGTGACGCGCGTCACCGGCCTCACCGTCGACGCCGGCGGCCTGCGCGCGCAGGCGGTGGTGGAGCTGGCGCCGCAGAACATGGCGGTGTCCAAGGTGCAGGTCAGCCAGCTGTCGGTCGGGCAGACCGACCTGAAAGCCGACGTGACCGTGCGGCCGGCCCGGGATGGCGAGAAGCTGGGCTACGCCGGGACCATCACGGGCCAGAGCCTAGACGCCCGCGCCCTGATGGGCCGCAACAGCGGTCCGGACAGGAAGCCCGATCCGCCCGACGGCAAGGCGACCCCGCTGGATTTCAACATTCGCCTGAACCGCGTCGTGTTCGGCGACGGGCGTTTCCTGTCGGAGGTGGCCGGGCGCATGACGCGCGACGGGCGGTCGTGGACGGCGCTGGACCTGAACGCGCGGATGGGCGGCGACGGGGTGGCGTCGGTGCGCTACCTGCCGAACCCGAAGGGCTTCTACGACGTCGCCGTCAGCACCAACAACATGGGCGACGCGCTGCGCGGGCTCGACCTCAACGACCGCATGCAGGGCGGCGCCCTCACCCTCACCGGCCACACGGTGGAGCCGCGCGCCGACGCCGCCATCGAAGGCTCGCTGGAGCTGAAGGAATACACGCTGGTCGACCTGCCGGTGCTGGCGCGCATGCTGAACGCCATCTCCCCGTCGGGCTTCGCGGAGCTGATGGGCGGCGGCAAGGGCATCCACTTCGGCCGGCTGGCCGGCGACTACCGCAAGGAAGGACGCCTGCTGACCCTTAAAGACCTGCGCACGTCCGGCTCGGCGCTCGGCCTGACTCTGCAAGGCGACGTCGACATCGACACCAGCACGGCCAATTTGAAGGGCACCATCGTGCCGCTCTACGGCCTGAACCGCCTGATCGGCCAAATCCCGCTGCTGGGCGACGCGCTGAGCGGTGGCGAGGGCCAGGGCATCTTCAGCGCCACCTGGCGCGTCCAGGGACCGCTGGGCAACCCCGACGTTTCGGTCAACCCGCTCGCCGTCCTGGCGCCGGGCTTCCTGCGGAATTTGTTCTTCCTGGGGGATGGGAAAGCGGCGCCGGACAAGACGCCGCCGCCGGAATCGCACGCGAAGTAGGGGACGTTTTTCCCCCACCCTAACCCTCCCCCGCCCAGCGGGGGAGGGTTAGGGTGGGGATTTACACCACCCGCACCAGCGCGTGCCGCTTCTTGCCCGCGCTCAGCTTGATGACGCCGTCCGCGTTCAGGTCCGCGGTGGTCGCCTTGGCGGCCTCATCCGCGATGGCGGCGTCGTTCATCTTGGCGCCGGCGCCCTTGATCAGGCGGCGGGCTTCGCCCTTGGACGCGGCGAGGCCGGCTGAGACCAGCAGGTCGACCACGGGCAGGCCGGCCTCAAGCTCCGCACGGGCGACGTCGATGGTCGGCAGGCCTTCGGCGGCCGCGCCCTGCTCGAAGGTGCGGCGGGCGGTCTCGGCGGCCTCCGTCGCGGCCTCCTCGCCGTGGGCGAGCTTGGTCACCTCGAAGGCCAGGATCTTCTTGGCCTCGTTGATCTCCGCGCCCTGGAGCGACTCCAGCCGCGCGACCTCGTTCATCGGCAGCTCGGTGTAGAGGCGCAAGAAGCGGCCGACGTCGGCGTCCTCCGTGTTGCGCCAGTACTGCCAGAAATCGTAGGCGCTCAGCTTGTCCGCGGTCAGCCAGATGGCGCCCGCCGCGGTCTTGCCCATCTTGGCGCCCGACGAGGTGGTCAGCAGCGGCGTGGTCAGGCCGAACAGCTCCGCCCCGTCGGTGCGGCGTCCCAGCTCCACGCCGTTGATGATGTTGCCCCACTGGTCGGAGCCGCCCATCTGCAAAACGCATTTCTGGCGGCGGAACAGCTCCACGAAGTCGTAGGCCTGGAGGATCATGTAGTTGAATTCCAGGAACGTCAGCGGCTGCTCGCGGTCGAGCCGCAGCTTGACCGATTCGAAGGTCAGCATGCGGTTGATCGTGAAGTGCCGGCCGACGTCGCGCAGCAGCGGGATGTACTTCAGCCCGTCCAGCCAGTCGCCGTTGTTGACCATCACCGCGTCGGTCGGCCCATCCCCAAAGGACAGGTAGCGGCCGAAGATGCGCTTGATGCCCGCCATGTTGGCGTTGATGGCCTCGTCGGTCAGCAGCTGCCGCGCCTCGTCCTTGCCCGACGGGTCGCCGATCTTGGTGGTGCCGCCACCCATCAGCACGATGGGCTTGTGGCCGGTCTTCTGCAGCCAGCGCAGCATCATGATCGGCAGCAGGCTGCCCACATGCAGGCTGTCCGCCGTGCAGTCGAAACCGATATACGCGATGATCGGCCCCTTCGCCGCGCGCTCGTCGAGCCCGGCGAGGTCGGTGCACTGGTGGATGAAGCCGCGTTCCTGCAGCGTGCGAAGGAAATCCGATGTGAGCGTCGTCATGGCCGCGATCCGGCTGTCGTGGTAAGGTCCAGGGTCGCGTCTGTTAGCATGGAACGGCCGGCCCCACAATTCTCCGGGGCCGCTTTGCGGAAGGAAGCGGTTGGGTATGCAGACGGTTGTCGGGCTGATGAGCGGCACCTCCATGGACGGGATCGACGCGGCGCTGGTCCGCACCGACGGTGAGACGCGGGCGGAACCGCTGGCCTTCGTCACCATCCCCTACGAGGACGGCTTCCGCGGCGCCCTGCGCTCCTGCCTCGGCGGCAAGGGGCCGGTGGAGGAGGTGGAGCGTGCGCTGACCGACGCCCACGCCGACGCCGTCCGCTGCCTGCTGAGTGAGGCCGGCGTGGCGGCCGACGCGGTGGACCTGATCGGCTTCCACGGCCACACCATCTTCCACGCTCCGGACCAGCGGCGCACTTGGCAGATCGGCGACGGCGCCCGTCTGGCGCGGGCGACCGGCATCGCCGTGGTCAACGATTTCCGCACCGCCGACGTCGAAGCCGGCGGGCAGGGCGCCCCCCTGGTGCCGCTGTTCCACCGCGCGCTGGCTGACACCCTGCCGCGCCCTCTCGCCGTGCTGAACATCGGCGGCGTGGCCAACGTCACCTGGATCGGGACCGGCGAGGAGGATGTCATCGCCTGCGACACCGGGCCGGGCAACGCGTTGGTGGACGACTGGATCCTGAACAGGAACGGCGCGCGCTATGACGCCGGCGGCGCGTTGGCCGCCACCGGCCGTGTGGACGAGGCTGTACTGGCGGCCTTGCTGTCCCACCCCTATTTCGACCAGCCCGCGCCCAAGTCGCTCGACCGCGACGCCTTCGACCCGTCGCCCGTGCACGGGCTGTCGCTGGAGGATGGCGCCGCGACGCTGACCGCCTTCACCGCCGCGTCCGTCGCCCGCATCGTGCCGCACCTGACGCAGGCGCCGGTCCGCTGGCTCGTCTGCGGCGGCGGGCGCCACAACGCCACGCTGATGGGCATGCTCGCCGACCGTCTCGGCGTTCCGGTCGACCCGGTGGAGGCCGTGGGCTGGAACGGCGACGCGCTGGAGGCGGAGGCCTTCGCCTACCTTGCCGTGCGCAGCCGCAAGGGCCTGCCGCTCAGCCTGCCAACCACCACCGGCGCGCCGCGGCCGATGACCGGCGGGCAGTTCCACCCGGTGGCTTAACCCTGCAAATTCCGCAGGTTGGGTTGCGCCTGCGGCTTCACCCAACCTGCGTGATTACGGCTGCGTCCGGGTGTTGTCGGTGCAGTTGTCGGCGCGCTTGCACCAGTTGCCGAAGCTGCGGGCGACCTGCTCCGACGAGCAGGCGGACAGCAGAATCGTGGCCATGCCGGTGACCAGCAGGACCCGCAGGAACGCCGCCACGCCGGTCACTCCGCCACCGCGGCGACCGGGTTGCCGAGCGCGCGGTCCAGGTAGTCGTCCACTTGCACGGCGAGGTCGTCGCTGCGGTTGGCGAAGAAGTGGTTGGCGCCGGGCACCACGCGATGGTCGATGCGGATGTCCTTCTGGTGCGACAGCTTGGTCACCAGCTTGTTCACCGCCGCCTGCGGCACCAGCTCGTCGCGGTCGCCGTGGATGATCAGGCCCGACGAGGGGCAGGGCGCCAGGAAGGAGAAGTCGAACAGGTTCGCCGGCGGCGAGACGGAGACGAAGCCGTCGATCTCCGGCCGGCGCATCAGAAGCTGCATGCCGATCCAGGCCCCGAAGGACACGCCGGCGATCCAGCACACCGGGGCGTTCGGGTTGTAGGTTTGCAGCCAGTCCAGCGCCGCCGCCGCGTCGGCCAGTTCGCCCTCGCCCTTGTCGTAGGTGCCCTGGCTGCGGCCCACGCCCCTGAAGTTGAAGCGTAGGGCCGAATAGCCGCGCTTCGTGAACGACTGGAACAGGGTGAAGACCACCTTGTTGTTCATCGTCCCATTGTGATGCGGGTGCGGATGAAGCAGCAGGGCGATCGGCGCGTTCGGGGCCGTGCCGTGGGTGTAGCGGCCTTCCAGCCGACCGGCCGGACCGTTGATCATCACTTCAGGCATGGGGGCGACGATCCTGACGCGAACAAAGGTTGATCCGGACCACCGGCGCGCCGGAGTTCGGACGGCCCGGCAAGCGGACGTGGTTGCCCATGGACATCCATGGATTTTTCGAACACAATTCTTGACCGTTTTGCTTGGTCATCATATATGCGTCGGCAGGTCCATCAGGGCAACCCGCGCGCCCGGCTAGGCACGGGTGGAAGTTTCTTGCGAAAGACGGCGTCTCCCGGCAAGAGGGCGGACTATACCACGGCGGGTGTTCTCGTGTTCAAGCATCTTCGCGAAGAGATCGACGGGATTATGGCGCGCGACCCCGCGGCGCGATCGCGGATCGAAGTCGCGCTGTGCTACCCGGGTCTCCACGCGATCGTCCTGCACCGCATCGCGCATTATTGCTGGCAGCGCGACTGGCGGCTGGTAGGGCGGGTGTTGTCGCAGATTTCCCGCTCCGTGACCGGGATCGAAATCCATCCGGGTGCGACCATCGGTCGCCGCTTCTTCATCGACCACGGCATGGGCGTCGTCATCGGCGAGACGGCGGAAATTGGCGACGACGTCATGCTGTACCACGGGGTGACGCTCGGCGGCACGTCGCTGAACCCCGGCAAGCGCCACCCGACGCTGGGCGACGGCGTGATCGTCGGCGCCGGTGCCAAGGTGCTGGGCGCCATCACGATCGGCCAGGGTGCCCGCGTCGGGGCCAACGCCGTGGTGGTCGCGGACGTGGCGCCGGGGATCGCCGTCGTGGGCATCCCGGCCAAGGCCGTCGCCCCGCGCGACCGTGCCGACACGCAGAAGTTCATGCCCTACGGCACGCCGTGCGGCGACATCCCAGACCCCGTCGCGCGCGCTCTCAACGGGCTGCTCGACCAGGTGTCGGGCCTTCGCCAGCGGGTCGAGGAACTGGAAGCGGAACGGTCGGCCGCGCCGCACGACGTTCCCGCCGGGGAGCCGGTGGCCTGCGGCGCCAATGCCTACGGCGCCAACGGCGGCGCCAATGGCGGATCCCACGCCGACGCGCGCGAGGCGGTCCGCTAAACGATGCCTATCATTCATAATCGCCAGGCTTGGTCCGAATCAGCACAGGGAACGTCCGGCAACGGACAAGCCTCTGGCGGCCGGACCGGGATCAAGGAAGGGTAAGGAGAGACAGATGAGGCTCAGCACCAAGGGACGCTATGCCGTCATGGCCATGGTCGATCTCGCCGCCACCAGCCAGGGAAGCCCCGTCGCCCTTGCCGACATTGCGGAGCGGCAGGAAATCTCGCTCTCCTACCTGGAGCAGCTGTTCGCCAAGCTGCGCAAGGGCGGGCTGGTGAAGAGCGTGCGCGGCCCCGGCGGCGGCTACCTGCTGGCCCATCCGGCCGGCGCCACGCGCGTGTCGGACATCATCCTGGCGGTGGACGAGCCGATCCGCACGACCCGCTGCGCCAACGGCACGCCGCAGGGCTGCCGGACCAACCGCTCGCGCTGCCTGACCCACGACCTGTGGGAGGAGCTGGGCAACCAGATCCACATGTATCTCAGCTCCGTGACCGTCGCCGACGTGGTGGAGCGCCGCATCATCGGCACCAGCAGCCTGACCATCCGCAGCCCGCAGGCCGACGAGGGCGCGGCCGTGGCCGCCGAGTGATCTGGCGCCAATCAGGCGGGCTGGCCTGACATCGGATCGTTCCTTCCGTGACCCGCGTCTATCTCGACCACAACGCGTCGGCACCCCTGAAGCCGGCGGTGAAGGCGGCGATGGTCCAGGCCCTGGACCTCGTCGGCAACCCGTCGTCGGTGCACGGCTTCGGCCGTGCGGTCCGCCGCGCGGTCGAGGACGCGCGCGCGCAGGTGGCCGCCCTGGCTGGCGTCCGCCCCGCGCAGGTCTTCTTCACCGGCAGCGGGACGGAGGCCAACAACCTGGCGCTCCGCGGCTTTCCCGGCCGGCGCCTCGTGGTGTCCGCCATCGAACATGAGTCCGTCCTCGCCACGGCGCCCGACGCGCCGCGCATCCCCGTGGACCGCGACGGCGTGGCCGACCTGGACGCGCTGAAGCGCCTGCTGGCGGCGGGGGAGGGGCCGGCGCTCGTCTCCCTGATGCTCGCCAACAACGAAACGGGCGTGATCCAGCCGGTCGCTCAGGCGGCGGCCATCGCCCACGCGCACGGCGCGCTGCTCCATTGCGACGCCGTCCAAGCCGCTGGCCGGCTGCCGCTGGACCTCGCCGCGCTCGGCGCCGACCTGCTGACCGTCTCCGCCCACAAGATCGGCGGTCCGGCCGGGGCCGGCGCTTTGATTATTGCCGAGGGGCTGGAGCCGGAGGCGCTGATCCGCGGCGGTGGGCAGGAGAAGCGCCGCCGCGCCGGGACGGAGAACGTCGTCGGTCTGGTCGGCTTCGGCGCCGCCGCCCGCCTGGCGTTGCAGGAGCTTCCCGACGCCGAACGCCTGACGCGCTTGCGCGACGCGCTGGAGGCGCAGGTGCGCGACGCCGTGCCGGAGGCGTTGGTGATGGGCGGTGGTGCCGCGCGGGTCGGCAACACCAGCTGCCTTCTCCTGCCCGGCGCGCCGGGCGAGACGCAGGTGATGGCGCTCGATCTGGCCGGGGTGGCGGTCAGCGCCGGCTCCGCCTGCTCCAGCGGCAAGGTCAAGCCCTCCCATGTCCTGGCCGCGATGGGCCAGGGGGCCGACGCGGCGGCCTCGGCCATCCGGGTCAGCCTGGGCTGGGACAGCGACGCGGCGGCGGTGGACCGCTTCGTCGCCGCCTACGCGGGCATGGCGCAACGGCGCTGGCGCGCGCCGGCCGCGTGACCACACCTTATTCCGACGTTGCGCCGCGCGGCGCTTCTGGGTATGACGCGGCCGGATGCACGGCGATTCGCCGGTCCTGCGGCCTTTTGGTTCAGCGCTTCGACGGACGGCAGACATGACGACTTCCGACTCCGGCCCGCCCCGGTTCCCGACCGGGTCCGGTCCCATGGGCATCGCGGGCGCCATCGACGGCGACCTGGAGCCGTGCTGGCAGTGCGGCCGATCGGTCGCGGCGCGCGCCTTCTTCTGCCATTCCTGCGGCGCGGTGCAGCCGCCGCGCCCGCTGGACCATTTCACGCGGCTGGGCCTTGAGGCGCGCTTCGACATCGACCTGGAGACTCTGGCCCGCCAGCACGCCGGCTTTTCCCGCTCGCTGGATCCCGACCGTTTCGCGGCGCGCGGCGCGCGGCAGCAGGCGAACGCCCGCGCCCAGTCCGACGCGCTGACGGAGGCCTGCGAGACCCTGCGCGACCCGGTGCGCCGCGCCCGCTACCTGCTCGCCCTGACCGGTGCCGTGCCGCCCCCCGGCCTGGAGGACGCGGATGACGCGGTCGCGGAGGACGAAGAGGTCGCCGCGCTGGCGCGGCAACTCGACACCGCGCAGGACGTCGCCGCGGTGGACCGGCTGGCCACCGAGGTCGGGCAGCGCATCGAGTCCTGCATCAAGTATCTTGCCATCGCCTTCCGCAACGGGCAGACCGACAACGCCGTGCGCATCCTCGCCCGGCTGGAGCGGCTTGAGGCGCTGTGTGCCGACGCCCGCGGCCGGCGGGCGGGGCTGGCCCCGAAGACGCCATAGCGGCCGAACCTTTTATCGACGCGATCTTTTATCCAGGAGAGTACCCCGATGCCCAAGATGACCTTCATCGAGCCGAACGGCACCCGCCACGAGGTGGACGCGCCGCTCGGCCTGTCCGTGCTGGAGATCGCGCACAAGAACAGCCTGGACCTGGAGGGTGCCTGCGAGGGTTCGCTCGCCTGCTCGACCTGCCACATCGTCGTGGAGCCGGAGTGGTTCGACGTGCTGAACGAGGCGTCGGAGGACGAGGAGGACATGCTCGACCTCGCCTTCGGCCTGACCAAGACCTCGCGCCTCGGCTGCCAGATCATCATGAGCGAGGAGCTGGACGGCCTGACCGTGCGCCTGCCCGGCGGCTCCAACAACGCCATGAAGGGCTGAGCCAAGCCTCAGCGCTGCTTTACAGAGTCACCACCAAGACACCAAGGCACCAAGAGTCCACCCCGTGCCGGGCGCGGGGATTCTTGATGTCCAGGGCGCCTTGGTGGTGAAATTTTTTCGGACCAGCCCATATCTGGCGCCATGAACTCCCTCGGCATTTCCAAGCGTCCCCAGGACACCCGCGTCGTCGTCGCCATGTCCGGCGGCGTCGATTCCTCCGTCACCGCGGCCGTGCTGCGGGAGGAGGGCTACGACGTCGTCGGCATCACGCTGCAGCTCTACGACCACGGCATCGCCTTGCAGAAACCGGGCGCCTGCTGCGCCGGCCAGGACATCTACGACGCCCGCCAAGTCGCCGACCGCATCGGCATCCCGCACTATGTCCTGGATTACGAGGGCAAGTTCTCCCAGGACGTGATCGACGATTTCGCCGACAGCTACCTACGCGGCGAGACACCGATCCCCTGCGTGCGCTGCAACCAGCGGGTCAAGTTCCGCGACCTGCTGAACACCGCGCGCGACTTGGGCGCCGATGCGCTGGCAACCGGCCATTACGTCCGCCGCGTCCAGGGGCAGGGCGGGGCGGAACTGCACCGCGCCATCGACCCCGGTCGCGACCAGAGCTATTTCCTGTTCGCCACGACGCGCGACCAGCTGGACTTCCTGCGCTTCCCGCTGGGCGGCCTGACCAAGCCGGAGACCCGCGCGCTGGCCGAGCGCCACGGGTTGGAGGTGGCGGCCAAGCCGGACAGCCAGGACATCTGCTTCGTCCCCAACGGCTCCTACGCCGACGTGGTGGCGAAGCTGCGTCCCGGCTCCGTGGAGCCCGGCGACATCGTCCACGTGGACGGCCGCGTCCTGGGCCGCCACCGCGGCGTGGTCCACTACACGGTCGGCCAGCGCAAGGGCCTGGGCATCGGCGGCATCCGGGGCGAGGAGGAGCCGCTGTTCGTCGTGCGGCTGGAACCGGCGCAGCGCCGCGTCGTCGTCGGCCCGCGCCGGGACCTGGCGCGCAGCACCGTTACGGTGCGCGAGGTGAACTGGCTCGGCCCCGACCTCGCCCCCGGCGACGGGGTGGAGGTGGAGGTGAAGCTGCGCTCCGCCCAGCCGCCCGCCGCGGCGACCTGGCGCCTGGGCCCGGACGGCACCGCGCAGGCCGAACTGCACGAGCCGCAACACGGCGTCGCCCCCGGTCAGGCCTGCGTCGTCTACCAGGGCGACCGAGTGCTGGGCGGCGGCTGGATCGCCGGCACGGCGGCCTGATTCAGGCCCCCTCAAAAAAGTGAAAATTCGGCGTTGACACCCCGACCCCGCTGGAATACATAAGCGGCCCCGGCACGAACCGAGACGGCCCAAACCGAAACGATCCGCACCGGAGAATGATGGTAGCCACGATGGCAGCGTAGCTCAGTGGTAGAGCAGGGGAATCATAATCCCTTGGTCGGGGGTTCAAATCCCTCCGCTGCTACCATCACGAACCCCCTGGTTTCCTTGTGGAAGCCGGGGGGTTTTTGTTTCTGGCGGGCGGCGTCGGCCGGGATCGGTCCTTCTCCCGCTCCCCCTCTTTGTGACAAAGTCCAGCGGGCTTTCGGGCCTCCGGCATCGAGGAGAGGGGCATGAAGGACTTTTCCGACCTCACCGAGCGGGAGCTGATGGCGCTGGCCATTGCGCTTGAGGAGGAGGACAGCCGCATCTACGACGAGTTCGCCGAGGGACTGCGCGAGAACTATCCCGACACGGCGAAGGTCTTCGCCGCCATGGCGGAGGAGGAAAACGGGCACCGCCACCGCCTGCTCGACCTGTTCCGCGCCCGCTTCGGCGACCACATCCCGCTGATCCGCCGCCAGGACGTGCGCGGCTTTGTGGAGCGCAAGCCGGTGTGGCTGTCGCGCCCCCTGGGGCTCGACACCGTGCGCAAGCAGGCCGAGCTGATGGAGGCGGAGACCAAGCGCTTCTACATCCGCGCGGCGCGCCAGTCGCAGGACGTCGCCGTGCGCCAGCTGCTGGGCGACCTTGCGGCGGAGGAGCGGCGGCACGAGGCGACCGCGGAGCGGCTGGAGGCGAAATACGTGCCGGAAGGGGTGCGCGAGAAGGAGCATGACGCCGAACGCCGGCTGTTCCTCCTCCAGATCGTGCAGCCGGGGCTGGCCGGGCTGATGGACGGGTCGGTTTCCACCCTCGCCCCGCTCTTCGCGGCGGCCTTCGCCACCCATTCCAGCGACGAGACCTTCCTGGTTGGGCTGGCGGCGGCAGTCGGCGCCGGCATCTCCATGGGCTTTGCGGAGGCCTTGTCGGACAACGGCTCTCTCACCGGGCGTGGCAGCCCGTGGCTGCGCGGTGCGGTCTGCGGGCTGATGACCACGCTCGGCGGCATCGGCCACACGCTGCCCTACCTGCTTCCCGATTTCTGGACCGCCACCGCGGTCGCCATCGCCGTGGTCCTGGCAGAACTGGCGGTCATCGCCTGGATCCGCAACCGCTACATGGACACGCCGCTGCTGTCCGCCGCCTTCCAGGTGGTCGTCGGCGGCCTGCTGGTGTTCGGAACCGGCATCCTGATCGGGAGTTCCTGATAGCGGGGCCTTGCGCCCCGATCCGGCAGGAGGTCGCGGGCGTGATCAAGGCGGTGAGGCATCTGCGTCTGCGGCCGGCCCTCTCCACGGGGCTGGCGGTGATCGTCGTCGTCGTCGTCGCGGCGGCGCAGTGGTTCCGCTGGACGACGGCGCTGCTGATCGGCTGGGACGTCGGCCTGGTCGTCTACTCGGTCCTGGCCATCACCTTCTTCCGCCGCGCGACCGTCGCCTCCATGAAGGACCGCGCGCGGCTGCTCGACCGCGGCAAGTGGGTGGACCTGACCGTCGCCATGCTGGCGTCCCTGGCCTCGCTGGCCGCCATCGTGGCGGAGATGGTGGCGGCGAAGGGAACGCCGACCGCCCCTTACAGCGCGGCGCTGGCCGGCCTCACGGTTCTGCTGTCCTGGGCTTTCGTGCAGGTCTTCTTCGCCCAGCAATACGCGCACGACTACTGGCTTCAGGGGCGCGGGCTGGATTTCCCCGGCAACGAAGCGCCGACCTACTCGGAATTCCTCTATTTCAGCTTCACCGTCGGCATGACCGCGCAAGTTTCCGACGTGACGACCCGGTCGGCGCCGATGCGCCGGCTGGTCCTGCTGCACGGGCTGCTGTCCTTCGTCTTCAACACGGCGGTGATCGCGCTCGGTGTCAACCTCGCCGCGGGCCTGGCCGGATAGGGGGCAGCCCCGCCGTCGCCGCATATCCGACCGTCGGGGTGAGGCATGGCACAAGCCGGGTGGTCCTGCGTTGATCTCAATGCCCCCGGCCGTTTGTGGGTATTGGCCCCGTGTTTGGCCCTTTTGTTGGGCCGGGGCGTTGGAGGCAGGTTTGTTCAATCCCTTGATCACGGCCACCGCCGGCTGGTCCGCGGCGGTTGAGGAGCGGGCCAAGCGCCTGTTGCGCTACCAAATGGGGACCGACGGGCGCGGGTCCCCGGTGACCGTGCAGACGATGCTGGCGCGGTGCGGCTACGACCCGGTGGCGAGCGCCCGCTTTCTGATGACCATCCCGCCGCTGATGGCGGTGCGCGAGCTGACCAAGACCGTCGCCCGTTTCCGCATTGACGGAGAGCCCAACCCCGATCCGGCGGCGACGGCCCGCGCGGCCCTGTCCTTCGCCGGGCGCGCGGTGGCGGCGGACGAGCTGCATCCGGAACGCCGATTGGTCGCGGGCATCGTCGCCTATCTGCTCGGGATCAAACGCTCCACCCGCTAGCCGAAGCGGAGGGGTGTGGCGTGCCGACACACGTCGAAGGCCATATGTCCATCGCCTGCACCGCCACGGGTTGCTAAACTGCCCCCGGGTTCCGCAGGGGGGATGCGCGCATGGTGGGCGACAGGTTCGGCGTGACGTTCCGGCTCGGCGCCGGACTCGTCGGCGTGGCCGGCCTGTCGGTGCTCACCACGGTGCTGGCCTTGCAGGCCGCGGCGCTCCTGCCGGCCGGCGCGCTTCCGGACGGTCTGCCGGCGCTGCTCACGCCGGCCGGAATTGCCGCGACCGTGGGGCTGGGCGTCGGCGTGATGCGGGGCCTCGCCCGCCGCATCGACCTGCTGCGCCGCAGCCTGCGCCACCTGATCGACGAGGTGGCGGTGACCGTCCACCTGGAGGACGCCGTCGCCGCCGGGGACGAGACGGGTCGGCGGCGGGTCGGCGGCCCCGAGGGCGCGCTCGCCCGCATGGCGCGGGTGATGGACGCCGTGGCGCACGAGGTCCGCCACCGCGAAAGGGCGCTGCGCACCAGCGAGGCGCGCTTCCGCGGGCTGATCGAGGGCTCCATCCAGGGCATCCTGATCCACCGGAACTTCAAGCCGCTGTTCGTCAACGACGCCTATGCCCGCATCTTCGGCTTCACCACGGTGGAGGAGGTGCTGGATCTGCCCGACCTCAACATCCTCGTGGCGCCGGAGGAGCAGGGTCGGGCCTGGCGGTCCTACGTCACGCTGATGCAGGGCCGGGTTCCGTCGGGGGTGCAGCGGCTGCGCAATCTGCGGCGCGACGGGCGGACCGTCTGGGTGGAGACGATCGACTGCGTGGTCGACTGGATGGGCGAGCCCGCGGTCCAGACCACCGTCGTCGACGTGACCGACCGCGTGAAGGCCGAGGACCAGCTGCTGGAAACCGCGGCCCTGCTGCGCGCCGCCATCGAGGCGATGCCGAGCGGCATCCTGATGCTCGACCAGGAGGAGCGCATCGTCCTCTACAACCGCCGCTTCTGCGAGCTGTGGAACCTGACCCCGGCGGAGATCGACTCCTGCCTGACCATCGAGAGCTTCCTGGTCTACGGGCTGGAGCGCGGCGATTTCCCCGAGGCCGACGCGGACAGCTTCGTCGCCGAACGGCTGGAGCGGCTGCGGGCCGGGCTGCCCTACACCCACGAGCGGCGCACCATGCAGGGCCGCGACCTGGAGATCCGCGGGCAGCAGCGGCGCGACGGCGGCTGGGTCATCACCGTGACCGACATCACCGACCGGACCCGCGCGCTGGAGGCGTTGCGCGACAGCGAGGCGCGCTTCCGCGACCTTGTGGAAGGGTCGGTGCAGGGCATCGTGGTGATGCGCGACTTCAAGCCGCTGTTCATCAACCACGCCTACGCCGCCATGGCCGGCTACGACGACCCGACGGAGCTGATGGCCGGCTCGCTCCTCCAGCGGCTCGTACCGCCGGAGGAATACGGCAATTTGCTGGAATGGAACCGCCTGTTCAGCAGCGGCGCGCTGACCGAGGAGATGCGGCGGCGCACGCGCATGCTGCGGCACGACGGCACGCGCATCTGGGTCGACCTGTGCACCCGCGCCATCGACTGGATGGGGCAGCGCGCGATCCAGCTGATCTGCGTCGACATCACACCCCAGGTGGAGGCCGAGGCGGCGCTGGCCGCCAAGTCGGCGCAGCTCCAGGCCCTGTTCGAGACGATGCCGACCGGCGTCTGCGTGTTCGACCGCGACGCCCGCGCGGTGCTGCACAACCGCCTGTACCGCGAGCTGTGGGACTATCCGGAGGAGCTGCTGGCCGTCCGGCCGACCCTGCTGGAGCTGATGAGCTTCAACGCAGTGCGTGGCGACTACGCCGAACGCGGCATGAACCGCGACGTGGAGGCGGCGGCGGCGCGGGCGGCCGACACCATGCGCCGCGGCGAATCGGTCGATCTGGAAACGGTGATCCGCGACGGCATCGTGTTGGGCATCCGCGGCACCGCCATGCCCGACGGCGGCTATGTCTACACCTACGCCGACGTGACGGAGCGCCACCGCGCCGAGGCCGCGCTGCGCCAGGCGAAGGAGCATGCGGAGGAGGCGGCGCGGGCCAAGTCCACCTTCCTCGCGGCCATGAGCCACGAGATCCGCACCCCCATGAACGGCGTGCTCGGCATGCTGGAGGTGCTGGAGCGCACGCCGCTGGTCCCGGAGCAGCGCGGCGTGCTGAGCGTGATCCGCGAATCCGCCTCGGCGCTGCTGACCATCATCGACGACATCCTGGACTTCTCGAAGATCGAGGCGGGGCGGCTTCGGCTGGAATCCGTGCCGACCTCGCTCCGCGACATCGCGGAGGGCGTGGTGGACCTGCTGGCGACCCGGGCGCGGGAAAAGCGGCTGGACCTGATCACCAGCGTCGCGGCGGACGCGGCGGAGCCGCGGCTCGGCGACCCGGTGCGGCTGCGCCAGATCATGCTGAACCTGGTCGGCAACGCCATCAAATTCACCGAACGCGGACACATCGCCCTGTCGGTGGTCTGCCAAGCAGAAGGCCCAGCGGATCGCTTGGTGCGCATCACGGTCAACGACACCGGCATCGGCCTGGACGAGGAGCAGCAGGGCCGCCTGTTCCAGCCCTTCACCCAGGCCGACGCCTCGACCACGCGGCGCTTCGGCGGCACCGGGCTCGGCCTGTCGATCTGCCGGCGGCTGGTGGAGATGATGGGCGGGACCATCGGCGTCGACTCCCGTCTCGGCGAGGGCTCGACCTTCTGGTTCGAGGTGCCGCTTCCCCTGGCCGGGGATTTGGCCGGGGAGATGGCGGAGGAGGCCGCGCCGGCACCGCGCGCCGCGGAGCTTGCCGGACTGCGCGTACTGGTCGCCGACGATTGCGGCCCGCTGCGCCACGCCTTCGCCGCGGCCCTGTCCGGCGCCGGCGCCCAGGTGGCGGACGCTGCGGACGCTGCGGGCGGCTTCGACGCGCTGCGCGGGGCCTTGCAGGCCGGCGCCCCCTTCGATGTCGCGGTGGTGGAGCACGACCCCGGGCGGCTGGACGGGTTGGGACTGGCCGGCGCGCTGGCGCGCATGCCGGGTTTCGGTGAGACGCGGATCGTCATCGCCACAAACCACGACGAGGCGGGGGCCGGAGGGGCGGGGGTCGCCGCGGTGCTGCTGAAGCCGGTGCGCCAGTCCACCCTGTGCGCGGCGGTGGCCCGTGTGGCCGGCCGCCTGACGCCGGAGACGGACGACAGCCTGCCGGAGGAGATCGGCACCGTCGAGGCGCCCACGGAGGAGGAGGCGGAGGCCGCCGGCGCCCTGATCCTGGTGGCGGAGGACAACCCGACCAATCAGGTCGTCATCCGCAAGCAGCTGGAACAGCTGGGCTTCGCGGCGCTGCTCGTCCCCGACGGCGCGCAGGCCTGGCGGATGCTGCGCGTACGCTCCTTCGGGCTGCTGCTGACCGACTGCCACATGCCGCAGCTCGACGGCTACGAGCTGGCCCAGCGCCTGCGCGCGGAGGAGCGCGACAGCGGCCGGCGCCTGCCCATCATCGCGCTGACCGCCAGCGCCCTGATCGGCGAGGCGGAGCGCTGCTTCGCCGCCGGCATGGACGACTACCTGTCCAAGCCGGTGAACATGCAGACGCTGTCGCGCACGCTCGCGCGCTGGCTGCCGCAGGCCCTGCCGCTGCGCCGCCCAGCGCGGGGAAGCGCGCCGAAGCGCGCCGCCGCCATGGACAAGCGCGCGGACTCGGGTAAGGATACGGGGGTGTGCAACCCCGCCGGTGTCAGTATCGGCGGTGGTGGTGGCGGTGCGATGACGGGCGGTGGAGCAATGGGCGCTGGGGGCTTGGCCATCCTCGACCTGGACCATGTGGCGGCCACCTTCGGCAGCCTGGACGGCGCGCGCGACCTGCTGGGCTTTTTCCTGGAGACGACCGCGCCGATCCTCGACGAGGTGGAGCGCGGGCTCGGCCTCGGCGACGCGGAGGAGGGGCGGCGCGCCGCCCATGCGGCGGCCGGTGCGGCGCGCACCGCCGGGGCGAAGGAACTGGCCAAGCTGTGCTCCGACATCGAGATTCTCGCCGCCAAGGGGCGGGTCGACGCGGCGCGCGAGCAGGTCGAAGCGATGCGCGCGGCATTTGGTCGCGTCGAATCCGTCATTCTGAAAGAGTTGTAACCGTCCTAAGGTTGCTCCCCGACGCGTCAAGCTTTATCAGTGTTCAACACGATCAGGTGTGTGTCCGAAACGATGAGGGGAGCCGCCGCCGGGCAGGCTCGTCCGGAGGAGGGCTGCGATGGACAAGAAGGCCGTCGATTACGACCAGTACAGGATCCTCGTCATCGAGGATCAGCCCTTCGTCCGCCGCACCATCATGCAGATCCTGACGCAGATCGGCTTCCGCACCATTGCGGAGGCGGACAACGGCGAAACCGGCATGCAGGAATGCATCCGCTCCAACCCCGACATCATCGTCTGCGACATCGACATGAAGCCGGTCAGCGGCCTGCAGTTCCTGGCCAACCTGCGCGCCAGCGGCGAGGTGGGGAACAACCGGACGCCGGTCGTCTTCCTGACCAACCACACCGAGTCCGAGATCGTGAAGAAGGCGATGGCGCTGGGCGTCAACGGCTTCGTCGTCAAGCCGCCCTCCTTCGGTGCGCTGAAGGAGCGCGTCGACCGGCTGCTGGCGGCGCGCTGACCCGGCCGACGGTAAGGGGGCCGGCGGCGATGGCCGTGCAGCAGCAACTCGACGCCGTGCTTTCCGCGGTGGGGCAGGGCGTGCTCGTGCTGGATTCCGACTTCCGCGTCGTCCGGCTGAACGCGGCGGGGCGCCGGCTGCTCGACATGCCCGCGGCGCTGGCCGAGCCGGGGGTGCCGGCGCGCGACCTAGTGTGGCACTGCGCCGAGCGGGGCGACTTCGGCCCCGGCGACCCGGCCGAGCTGACGGCGGAATTCCTGGCCCTGCTCACGCTGCGTGAAGCGCACGCCTTCGAGCACCACCGGCCGAACCGGCGCGTGCTGGCCGTGCGGTCTCAGCCGGTGGCGGGCGGCGGCGTCGTCCTGGCCTACAGCGACGAGACCGACTTCCGCCACGCGGTGGACGACCTGCACGCCGCCAACAGCACGCTGGAACGGTCGGTCGGCGACCACGCCCAGACCATCGCGCGCCTGTCGGCGGCGGTGGAGGCGGTGAACGGCCGCGTGGAGGAGGCGGTGCGCGACAAGGCGCGCACGCTGGCGCTGGTCAACCACGCGCTGCGCGCCGCCGCCGGCTCGCTGCACGCCCCGGCGCGGGCCTTGCTGGCCGGGCCGCTCGGTCCGGTGGAGCGCGGCCATGTGGGCGACCTGCTGCGCTCGCTCGATTCGCTGCGCCTGATCCTGGACGACCTTGGCGACCTCGTCCGGCTCGAATCGGACGAGATCCGGCTGCTCGACAGCCCCTTCACAGTGGAGACGGTGGTCGGCAGCGCGCTGACCGCGCTGGGCGAGCCGGCGGAGGGGCGCGACATCACTCTGCTGGCGGAGATCGACCCGGCGGTCCCGGCGACCGTGGTCGGCGACGCCGCCTGGCTGCGCCACGTGCTGGTGGAGCTGGTGGGCCGCGCCGTGCGCGACAATTATGCGGCGGACATCACCCTGCGGGTCACCCCCGCCAGCCTGCCCGATGGGCGGCAGGGGCTTCGCTTCGCGGTGGGCGACACCGGCCCGGACGCGGCGGAGGAGCTGCGCGCCTGGCTGACCCAGGGCGTGCCGCCGCTGGACGCCGCGCTGAAGCGGCAGGGCTGGCGTGGGCTCGGCCTACACATCTGCCGGCGCCTCGTCGGGCTAATGGGCGGCGAGATCGGCGTGGAACCGGGCGGAGAAGAGCCCGGCCCCGATGGCACTCGCGTCCTCTGGTGCACGGCGGCCCTCCCCGCGCTCGCGGAGGAACCGGCGGCGGCGGCGGAGCGGCTGCCGCTGACCATCCTGGTGGTCGAGGACAACCCGGTGAACCAGCGCGTGAACGCCTGGCTGCTGCGCAAGGACGGCCACCGCGTCGCCGTGGTCGGCGACGGGCGGGAGGCGGTGGACCTCGCGGCTCGGGGCGGTTTCGACGCCGTGCTGATGGACCTCGACATCCCCGGCCTGGACGGCATCGCGGCAACGCGGGCCATCCGGGCGCTGCCGGCGCCGCAAGGGGCGGTGCCGATCATCGCCATCACCTCCAGCGCCCTGCCGGATGACATCGAACGCTGCCGGGCGGCCGGCATGGACGACCACCTGCCCAAGCCGGTGAACCCCGCGGCGCTGGCCCGCGTGCTGGAACGGCTGATCGGCCCGGCCTCCGGCGGCGCGTCGGCGGGGGACGGGGGCGGCCCGTCCGGGGAGGGCGACGGCGCCGACGGCGGCTTCGACGGTGGATTCGATGGCGGCGTGCTTGGCGCGCTGGAGGCGGTCATCGGCCGCGACAAGGTTCTGGAACTGGTCGGCGACTTCCTGGCCCACGCGCGGGAAGTGGATGATCAGCTCGCCATTGCCCGCGACCTGATGGATCCGACCATCTTCGGCGCGGTGACCGGTGAGCTGAAGACCATGGCCGGCACGGTCGGGCTGACCGGCGTCTATCAGAGCGCCGTGGCGCTGGAACGCGCCGTGCGCAACGGTGACGAGGAGGGGATCGGCGCGCAGGCCGCGCATCTCGTCCGGCAGATGGCGGTGGGCGTGGAGCGGCTGCGGGGGCAATGGGCGCCGTGAGTATGGACATGATGCTGTTCCGGCCGGCGCTGGCGCTGGCGCCGTGCCTGATGCTGGCCGCCTGTTCGGGCGAGCCGTCCGAATCGGACATGCGCACCCTGGTCGAGGGGCACACCCGCAAGGCGTTGGAAAGCAAGGGGACCGGCGGCTTCCGGCAGTTCGACGAGTTCCGCAAGCAGGGCTGCGTGGACGCCAGGGGCAAGTCTGCAGGCGGGGCGCAGTTCGACTGCTACTATGCCGCGACCTTCACGCCCCAGCCCGGGCGTCCGGCCGTCACCGTGAACGGCAAGGGCCGCTTCACGCGCACCGACAAGGGCCTGCTGTTCGAGGATCTGGGCGCCCAGCCTAAATAATGGGCCGAAATGACCGGTCAGCGCAATTCCTGAAGATGATGGAAAGTTATCGGTTCGCCGGAAAGCGAAACGGCCGGTCATGACCCAAGTCATGAACCGGCCGCGTCCGATGGTGGAAGGGGCTGGATTCGAACCAGCGTACGCGTACGCGGGCAGATTTACAGTCTGCTGCCTTTAACCACTCGGCCACCCTTCCGCTTCATCTCGACGCGGACATCGGAGACCCGCTGTTCGGGAGGTCCAAGAGGGCCTCCGTCGTGCGGGTGGCGATTACTAGCGGGTGATGCGGCGGCGGTCAAGCTGCTTTGTGCACGGTTCGCCGGCAACGTGCAGGCATCATGGCACCGCCTCGCGCCAGGACTGCTCCGGGTCGGTGACGGGCGGCAGGCCGGGGAAGGGGCAGGGGCGTTCCCGCGGCAGGGCCAGCATGTTGATGGACACGATGCCGGGGAAGGCGTCGACGGTGCTGCCCGCGGCGTTGGCCGGGTCGAACAGCGGAACGATGTGCCACCACAGGCGATAGCCGAAGCCCTGGATCAGCGCGATCAGCCCCGGTGAGCGGTCGGCCCGGTCGTTCTCCAGATAGATCGCCGGACGACAGCGGGCGATGGTGCGAGCCGCCCCCTCCAGCGCCGCGGCCTCCATTCCCTCCACGTCGGCCTTCAGCAGCGCCAGCCGGTCGAGGTTGAGACCGTCGATGGTCTCCAGCGGTACCATCTCCCCGTCCAGGCCGCCGACGCTGACGCCGCCATAGTTGCCGGGGCTGGCGTAGTCGGGCACAGGGATGCCGACGGTGCCCGGCCGGTCGCCCACCGCGGCGTTGTGCAGCACCACGTTGTTCAGGCTGTTGGCGCGCAGGTTGTGGGCCAGCAGGTCGAACACCACGCGTTGCGGTTCGAAGGCGTGGACGAGGCCGGTGGGGCCGACGGTGCGCGCCAGGGGGACGGTGTGGCTGCCGATGTTCGATCCCGCCTCCACCACCACGTCGCCGGGCGTCAGGACGCTGGCCGCCACCCGGTGCTCCGCCTCCGACCACTCGCCGTAGAGGCCGAGCGACGTGCCGAGATAGCCGTCCAGCAGGAAGAAGCGCATCAGCCCGTGCCGGCAGGGCCGTTCGGCGATCACGGGGCCGCCGGGCTCGGCCGGAAGGCGCACGACCTCCGTCGGGATGGGGATCCGCTTCCGGTCGGCGGCGTTTTCGGCGACGATCTGCGCCTGCATCACCTTGGCGCCCACATGCGGCTCCCCGGCTCCGTCCGCCGCGGACGGGAAGGGCAGGCCGGCGCCGGGATGGACGCTGTCGTGCACCAGCACCCGGCCCTGGATGCGCGGCCACAACCACTCCGCCAGGAAGCGCTGGTCCTGCCAGCGGTCGGCGTCGCCGCGCGCCACGGCCTCGACGGCTGGACCGACCGGCGGCAGCAGGCCGGCCACGCCGCCCCACATCCCCGCCAGCACCAAGTCGGTGTGCCGGACATGGTCGCGCATGACGTGGAAGGGAAGGCCGGAGGCGATCCAGGCGTCCACCGCCGCCTTTTCCCGCGCCGTCGGGCGGGAATCCACGTCGCGGCACAGGAAGCGGTCGACCGTGGGGTCGTCGGCGGCGAGGAAGCGCCAGAACAGCCCCTGCACCGGCCCGGACCCCGCGGGCATCGCCACCAACTCGGCGCCGAGCGCCGCCAGCTCGTCGCGCAGCGGCAGCGGCACGGAATCGTCGTGGTAGATGCGGCAGGTCCAGCCGGGGTAGCGGAGCGGCACCTCCCGCGCGTTGGCCAGGGCGCCCTGGCGGTAGATGTCCTTGGTGCCCCACAGGCTGAAGGCGACGACGTTGCGGGTCCGCCCGGCGCGCCCGGCCGGTTCCGCCGGAACGGGCTGCGGTGCGGGCGCGGCGGCCCGGCGCTGCTTCACCGCCAGCGCGTCCGCCGACCAGAGCGCGGCCTCCGCCGGGTCGCGGATTTCCAGCGCCAGCACCAGTGCGTCGCGCACGCCCGCGTAGTCCGGATCGAGTCGCGCGGCGCGGCGGAGCATGCCCAGCGCCTCCTCCGTGCGGCCGGCCTTGGTCAGGGCGATGCCCAGGTTGTGCAGGATGAAGGCGTCACCGGGGTCCAGCGCCGCCGCCCGCCCGTACCCTTCCACCGCCGTCCCGAACCGGCCGGAATCGAGCTGCGCCGTGGCCAGCAGGAAGCGCAGCTCGGCGCTGTCCGGGCGCAGGGCGACGGCGCGGCGGGCGTCGTCGAGCGCCGCCGCGTGCCGATTGCAGGCCAGCGCGTCCTCCGCCCGCTGCTGGAGCAGCAGGACAAGGCGCCCCACGCTGTCCTCCCGCTCCGGCGCTAGGGCGCAGGCGCGGTTCAGCGCGGCGATGGCGGATTCGGTGTCCTCGCCATGATGCATGGCAAGCGCGAGCAGGTCCCAGGCGTCGGCGGATTCCGGGACCAGCGCCAGAACGGGGCGCAGGGCCGCCGCCACCGCGCTCCAGTCCTGCAGGGCGGCCAGGGCCTTCGCGCGGTCGAACCGGTAGGCGGGATTGCCGCCGGCTGCAAGGATGGCGCGGTCGAAAAGGTTGAGCGAGTCGGCGCAGCGTCCAATCTGGCAGAACAGCACGCCGGTCAGGTGCAGGGTCGGCGCGTGGTTCGGGTCCGCCTCCAGGATGCGCCCATAGATCGTTTCCGCCTCCGGCAGGCGGCCGGACGCGTGGTGGTCGATGGCGATGGAGAGTGCCTCGTCGATGGTCGCCATATGGGGGCCTCTGTGGGGGACCTTGCGGCGGCGAGTGTAGCAAAGGCGGCCGCGATTACACGCGTCCGTTACGCCCCCCGGTCGTCCCGTTCAGCGGTCCTTCAGGCCTTCCTCGGCCCGCACGGCGCGGGCGAGCGTGCTCAGCGGGTCGCCTTCCTCGCCGCCGAAGCAGGCTTCGAAGTCCTCGCACACCTCGCAATTCGGCGATTTGCACAGCAGCAGCCCCTCGCGTTCGCAGAGCGAGCGGTAGAAGAACTTCTTCCACTTCATGTCGGCGCTGTTGCGTTCGACCAGGGCGGGGAAGTGGCGGCGGAACATGGCGTTCAGCTCGCGCCGGCTGGCGAAGCCCATGTCCTGCCAGAGGTGGTTCGGCTCCAGCGACCGGCGGGCGACGATGGCCGCCAGCCACTCCTCCTCCTCCGCGCCGCGGGCGCGGTGGTCGAGCAGGAAGGCGCGCAGGTCCTCCTCCTCGATGGCGTCCTCGCCGGTGTCGTCCGGAAGGTTGGAAGGAAGCGGCGCATGGTCCGGCGCGTGGCGCGCGACCAGCACCGCCAGCGCGTCCCGCCCCAGCCCCAGCGCGCGGGTGAGCGGGCGGACCGGGTCCTGCGCGGTGAGGCCGAGGATGCGGCCGAACAGCAGACGGTCGAGGTCCGCGCCGGACAGCGTGTCGAGCGGCGGTTCAAGCGTGCCTGAGTCCCCAGCGGTCATGGCGGCGGTCATCGTCTGGGCGCTCCCCTGCATGGGTGTTGGGAACGAAGGTCATAGGACCCTCCCGTCATGGTGTACCAATTTTCCGCACCTGCGAAGGGGTTTTTGCGGCCGGGCGGCAGCGCCCTATCTTGTCCCGGATGTGCCTTCGCCGGCGAACCGTGCTACGGTTGCAGAACATGAGTGCCGAACCCACCTTCCGCGAAGCCCGCCCGAGCGAGCGGCGCGACCTGCTGGCCCTCGTGGCGCGGGTCGATTCCGAAACCGACTTCCTGATGCGGGAGCCCGGCGAGCAGCCGCTGTGGGCGCGCGACCTCGCGGCCTTCCTGGCGACCGGCAACTCGACGATCCTGGTGGCGGAGGTGGGCGGCACGCTCGTCGGCTATCTCAGCGCCCATGGCGGGCGGTTCCGGCGCAACCGGGGCGTGGCGACGCTGGCCGTCGGGGTCCTGCGGGACTGGAACGGGCGCGGCGTCGCCACCTGCCTGTTCCGGACGGCCGAGAACTGGGCGCGGGGCGCCGGCCTGCACCGGCTGGAACTCACGGTGGCGGAAGCGAACCCGCGGGCCCGCGCCCTCTACGACCGGCTTGGGTTCGAGGACGAGGGGCCGATGCGCGACACGCTGCGCGTCAAGGGCGCTTGGCGGAGCGAGCGGCTGATGGGAAAGTTCATCGGTTTCGGTGGCGGTCCCGACGCGACGGTCCCGGACTGGCCGCCCCTGGCGCTGGACGCCCTGCCGCCGGCCCCCTTGCACGGGCTGGAGATCCGTCGGGCGGAGCCGGCCGATGCCGCGGCCTACCTCGCCTACGACCACGCGGTGCGCGGCGAAACCCACTTCCTGATGCGCACCGCCGACGAGAGCCTTGCGGACGTCGCCGCGGCGCGCCGCTTCCTGGCCGAACAGCGCATCGGCGACCGTAGCGCGACGCTGGTCGCGGCGGTGGACGGGGGCATCGCCGGGACGGTGTCCCTGTGGACCGGCGTCTACGCCCGCACCGCGCACGAGGCCGGCTTGGGGCTCGCCGTGCGCCGGGAATACTGGGCGAGCGGGATCGGCGACCGACTGATGGAAGCCGCGGAGGCCTGGGTGCGGTCGCGCGCGCTGCACCGCCTGGCGCTCTGGGTCTTCGCCCACAACACGCGCGCCCGCCGCTTCTACCACGCCCAGGGCTTCGAGGAGGAAGCGACCGCCCGCCGCTACGCGCTGATCGACGGGCGGTACGCTGACCAGGTGCTGATGGCGAAGATTTACCGGTGCGAGTGATCGGGGGGGCGCGGCGCTTCCCCCTCTTCACCGTCATCCCAGCGAAGGCTGGGATCCAGGAAACCCCGCCTTTAAGTGGCTGATGTGCCCTGGATTCCCGCCTTCGCGGGAATGACGTGGGTGTGGGCTTTCCCGGTTTCTCACGCCACCCCCACCGCCCGCGCCTTGCCCGCGACGAGGTCGTCGTAGAGCGTCAGGTAGCGGTCGGTCATGGTCTCCAGGGAATAGCGCGCGCGGGCGACGGCGCGGCAGGCGTCGGGGTCGATGGTCTCGCACTCCTCGATGGCGCGGGCCATGCCGGCGGCGTCCTCCACCAGGAAGCCGGTCACGCCCGGCTCCACGATGTCGGCGAGCGCACCGGTCGGGAAGGCGACCACCGGCGTGCCGCAGGCCAGCGCCTCCAGCGCGGCCATCCCCGCCGGATCCGGCGTCAGGCTGGGCGCCAGCAGGCAGCGCGCCGCCCCCAGCATCCAGCGCTTGCGCGAGAAGCCGATCTGCCCGAGGAAGCGGCGCTTGGTGTCCAGCCGCGGCCGGATCTCCTCCTGCAGATAGCGCTGCTCGTCGGGGCTGCGCGACAGCTCGCCGCCGAGCAGCAGCTGGATGTCCACCTCCCGCGCGGCGTCCAGCGCGATGTGGAAGCCGTGGTCCCGCTCGATGGTGCCGAGGCAGACGGCGAAGCGGCGCTTCGGCACGCGGATGTGCAGGCGGTCGACCGGCACCCCCACCTCGATGGGCGGCAGCAGGGCGATCCCCGGCGGGGCGGCGCGGGTTTGCTCGGCGGACACGCCGTTCAGGTGCGTGCGCGGGCGGCGGGGCGCCAGGGTGCCGTCCGGGTAGCGGTCCAGCGGCTCGTACAGGGTGACCAGCACCGGAACGCCCGGCGGCGGCAGCAGCGCTGCGAAGTCCGGCACATGCAGGTGGACGAGGTCCACCGCGTGCCGCTCCACCGTGTCGGCCACCATGCCGGCCACCCGGCGGAGCACCGCGGTCCGCGCGGCGTCGTCGGGCGGCGTGCCCTGTGCCATGCCGTGGACGCGCGGCAGCGGCAGCAGCGTGCCGGCGACGGCCGACCCTTCGGGCGCCAGCACCAGGGAGCGGTGGCCGGCGCGCAGCAGTGCTGAGTCGATGGCGACGACCACCTGCTCGGCCGGGCCGTCGTTCTCGGTGCCGATGGGGGCGAAGGGCGACGCGACGGACAGGACGGTCAGCCCGCCTGACACTCCGCCTGGCGCGCCGCCCGCTTGGCCTCTGGGAGCAGGGGCGCCCGATGATGCTAAGTCAGCCATGGCCTCACTCCGCCGCCGCGTTGGACCGGACGGCGGAGGCGGCGGGGCCGTAGCGCCGCACCATGTCCGCGCAGAACTGGGCGAATTCCTCCTTCACCTGGGGCGGGCTGGTGTGGTGGGGCTCGATCCCGCGGTGCTCCGGCGTGAAGCAGAAGGTGACCGTGACGTTGAAGTCGGACAGCGCCTCCATCTGCCGGTCGAACCAGTCCAGCGCCCCGTCGCGGTAGCTGTCGGCCCAGCTGAGGCCCGTGCGCAGGTAGGTGACGCCCAGGTCCTTCATGCGCCGCACACCCTCGTCCAGCCGATGGTCCTGGAAATGGAACCACTGGCACAGGCCGAAATCGGGTGCCGCCTTGCGGAAATGCTCGTAGGCCGGCTTCTCGGTCCCGTCCTCGCGGACCAGGCCCATGTAGAAGTGGCGGTAGTAGGACGAGCCCTCCGCCTCGCGGTGGCGGGTGGTGGCGGGCCAGGCGCGCGGCAGGTCGAACAGGCTGTACCAGTGGGCGCGCGGCACGCGGCCGCGCAGCAGCGCCACGGTGCGGTTCAGCCCGAAGACCTGCACCTCCTCCGCCCCGAAGGTGGAGATGCCGACCTCCGACACCCACACGGGCAGGTCGGTGACCGCCTGGATTTCCTTCAACTTGTCCGGCCAGTCGTTGAGCTGCCAGTGGTTCCAGTCCAGCGGGAAGCCGTGCACGGCGACCGCGTCCAGATGGTCCAGAACGCCGCGGTTCTTCATGTTGGTCATGAAGGCCGGGTCGATGGGCGAGATGCCGCCCAGCACCTTCGGCAGGGTCGGGTTGACCTCCGCGATCGCGTCCGCCGCGCCGATCACCATGTCGGCGAATTGGCTCCAGTCCGGGTCGATCTGAAAGTCCCAGTGGGATTTGTTGTTCGGCTCGTTCCAGAGCATTACCGCTTCGATCATGCCTCGTCCCTTTATTGGTATTTATGATGAATTTTATTTTTGTAACCCTCTCCCCTCCGGGGAGAGGGTTAGGGTGAGGGGGTCCTGCATCTGCCGAACTCTCCCGTCCCCCGACATCCCCCTCACCCCGACCCTCTCTCCGCTTTCGGCGGACCGAAGGTCCGCCTGTCGCGTCAGCGCAAACTTCGTTTGCGCGTGAGCAGAGGGGAGAGGGGGATTGGGTCATCCCCGCGCCGGGTGCACCGTTTCCACGAAGTCCGACCGCCCCCCGCGGCGGCAGACGAACACCTCCTCCTCCGGATGTTCCAGGATGGTGAAGCCTGATGAGCGCAGCATGGCCTCCATGCCGGCCCGGTTCGGAATCCACCAGTTGGTCTCGTCGTCGCTGTACTTGTTTTCTACGAAAACCATCCGCGGGTAACCGGGGCGTTCGAAGTGTTCGGTCTCGCTGAAGGGATAGTCGTCCTGCACCGGGAAGACGACGTCCGGTCCGCGCAACATGGACTGGAAGACAAGGATGTCCTTGGCGACGTGCTCCCAAATGAGATCGAGCGCCAAGAGGGGGTGACGCAGGTGGTAGAGCACCCCCATGAAAAGGACGACGTCGAACTTCTCCTTCAGGAGAGCAACGTCGTAGACGGACAGCTTGCGAAACTCGATGTCCGCCCCCATGACTTCGGCGGCGAAGCGGGCCTGGTTCAGGTAGACGTCGTCGAAGTCGACGGCCACGACGCGGTCGGCGCCGCGCCGCTTCATCTCGATGGCGTAGAAGCCGCCGTTGCAGCCGATGTCCAGCACGGTCTTGCCGGACAGGTCATCCGGGATGGCGTGGGCGAAGCGCCGCCACTTGATCGCCGGATAGTCGCCGAGGAAATGGTCCGGCGCCGTCCGCACGCCCTTCAGGTCGATGTTGTGGAACCAGCGGCCAAGCTCGCGGACCCGCCGCTCAATGGTTTGCCGTTCAATGGTTTGTCGTTCGATGATTTCCGGCGTCATTCCGCGGCCTCCCGTGCCGTGCCGTTCAGCAGCCCGTCGCTCAACAGGTTCAGCGCGGCGCGGTAGCCACGCACCGTCCCGACGTCGACGTAGGAGGTGCCGGCGCGCACGCCGACCGCCTCCCCGCCCTGGCCGATCCAGGCGTTGATCAGCGTTCCCATGAATTCGTCCCGGCGCTCCCGCGCCTCCCAAAGGGCGTGCAACTCGTGCAGCACCGCCCCGGGCATCTTGAAGGCTCCCCAAATCCAGTTGGACGTGGCCTGCGCGCTCTTTACCTGGATCTCCAGCACGCGCCCGCGATCGTCGGTCACGACGGCGTCGAACAGCTCCGGCTGCTCCACGGGGAAGAGCAGGAAGGAGAGTTTGTCGTCGGGGAGGGTGGCCAGCGCGTCGTCGGGGAACCACACCGTGTCGGGCAGGCCGATCATCACCGGCTCCGACGGGTGGACCAGATGGCGGGCGCGGAAAATGGCGTCGCACAGGCCGCCCGGCCGCGGCTGCACCACATAGGCCACATTGGCGATCAGGGCGGCGCCGTCCACCTCGCCCCCTGAATAATAGCCGCCGTAATATTGCAGGATGTCGAACTTGCCCGGCGCGATGACGAAGGCGATCTTGTCGGCCCCGCCCTTGACCATGCGGTCCACCAGATACTCGCTGACCGCGCGGGGGCGCTCCGTCCCGCCGTCCAGCCGGCTGCCGACGGGCAGCAGCTCCTTGGAGAAGGCGAGCGGCTGGATGCGCGTGCCGCTGCCCGCGGCCGGGATGATGCCCCACATGCTCAGTCGTCGCCTCCGCCTTTGATGTCCAGGATGGAGCGCAACTCGCGCACGCGCCGTTCGGCCGTGTGCTCCTCCAGCGTCCGCTCCCGCGCGCGGCGGGCCAGCTTGGCGAGGTGGTCGCGCGGCAGCATCATCGCCGTGGTAACATCGTCGGTCTCCTTCGCGACCAGAAGGTCGCGGCCCGGCTCGAAGAAGGCCTCCAGCCCCTCCCAATGGTCGGAGATCAGCGGCACGCCGCAGGCCGCCGCCTCGAACAGGCGGCCGGACGGGCACCAGCCCATGC
The DNA here is from genome assembly GCF_025961225.1 of Azospirillum canadense. Taxonomy (GTDB): domain Bacteria; phylum Pseudomonadota; class Alphaproteobacteria; order Azospirillales; family Azospirillaceae; genus Azospirillum; species Azospirillum canadense. The sequence goes on from NZ_JAOQNG010000001.1 coordinate 844,593, forward strand.
GCTTCATGGCGTCGCGCGTGACGTTCAGCGTCAGGGTGGAGGAGCAGAAGAAGGCCGGGTGTTCGGCCGGCGGCAGGTGCTGCACGAAGTAGATGTTGCTGGTCCAGGGGAAGCTGTCCGGATACTGCGCCCCGCCGATGACGAAGCGCCGCCGCGACAGCCGCCGCGCCGGCTCGATGAACAGGGCCTCCAGCGCCGCCTGCCGGTCCTCCGCGTAGGTGCCGAGGTAGGACAGGTCGCCGAGGTAGGTCTTCACCGGGTCCACCGGCCGGTGCACCTCCGGATCCACCCAGCCGTAGAGCGGGGCGACGTGGCGGGCGCCGAGCCTGGTCTTCAGCTCCTCCAGCGCCCGCCCGCCGGTGTAGCTCAGCACGGTGTCGAAGCCGCCCAACCCCTCCGCCGGCAGGTAGGCCGGCCGCTCCCCCGCCTCCAGCCGGGCCAGCGTCACCGGCGTGTCGAGGTCGTAGAAGACCGTCCGCTGAGCCTTGGAGCCCAGCACCATGTGCGACGCCGCCGCCCCGTCCGGGCAGTAGGAGGTGACCATCGCCACGTCCGCCTCGTCGGCGTGGCGCTGGGCGTCGGCCGCGACGCTCTCCCAGTCGGAATAGAGCACCAGTTCCCCGCCGGGGATCTCCCACAGGTCGCGGTGCTCCGCGTAGTAGGGGACGTCGCGCTCGAAGAAGACGACGCGGTTGCCGCGGCGCACCAGCGCCTTGACCAGCCCGCGCCACAGCGTGGCGTGCCCGTTGCCCCACGAGGAGCTGATGGTGAGTCCGAAAATGACGATTTTCATGATGCCGGCGCCATGCTCCCATCGTCGTCGAGTGTGCCATCATCAAGCGTTTGGTTCAGGCGCAGGACCTTCGGGGTCCAGCCGTCGATGGCTAGAACAGACATCGAGGCCGGAGAGACCTCGATGCGCAAAAACAAATCGATGGATACCCCGAGGTAGTAGGCCAGCGCCGCGCGGATCGCGTCGCCATGGCTGACCAGCACGTGGATGCCGTCGGGATCGTCCGCGCACAACCGGTTGAGGAAGCCGACCATGCGGGCCTGCACCTCCAGCGTGGTTTCCCCGCCCGGCGCGCGGGCGAGGCTGCGGGCGCCGTTCCATTGGCGCCAGGCCGGGTCTGCGTCCAGGTCGGGGAAGTCGCGCCCGGTCCAGGCGCCGAACTCCACCTCCACCAGCGCGTCGGCGGTTTGGATGGGCAGGTCCAGCGCGCGGGCGATCGGCTCCGCCGTTTGCTGCGTGCGGGGCAGGGGGCTGGCCCATAGCCCGCTTGCCCGCTGCCCGGCCGCCCGCTGCCGCGCGAACCAGCGGCCGAGCCGTTCGGCCTGCGCGCGTCCCGTGTCGTTCAGGGACGTGTCCATACGGCCGGCGATGCCGCGGCCGATCCAGTCGTGGTCGGCGTGGCGGACGAGGTAGAGGAGGGTCATCGATAACGAACCTTCAACAAGGGGCCCCTCAGCAGGGGTCGCCGGACTCGATGAATCGTTCCGTGCGCAGCCGCGCCTCGTTGTCGGTGAACTGCACCGGCGGCGACTTCATGAAATAGGAACTCGGCCCTTCCAGCGGCCCGCCGATGCCGCGGTCCAGCGCCAGCTTGGCGCAGCGCACCGCGTCGATGACCACGCCCGCGGAGTTCGGGCTGTCCCACACCTCCAGCTTCAGCTCCAGGTTCAGGGGCACGCCGCCGAAGGCCTCCCCCTCCATGCGGATGTGGCAGAACTTGCGGTCGGCCAGCCAGGGCACATGGTCGCTGGGGCCGATGTGGCAGTCGCCCGCGTCCATGGTGTGGCCGAGCTGGCTGGTGACGGCGCGGGTCTTGGAAATCTTCTTGGACTCCAGCCGCTCCCGCTCCAGCATGTTCAGGAAGTCGGTGTTGCCGCCGAAGTTCAGCTGGTAGGTGCGCTCCAGCAGCACGCCGCGCTCGCGGAACAGGTTGGCGAGCACCCGGTGGATGATGGTGGCGCCGACCTGGCTCTTGATGTCGTCGCCGACGATCGGCACGCCCTTTTCCGTGAAGCGCCGCGCCCAGACGGGGTCGGAGGCGATGAAGACCGGGATGCAGTTGACGAAGGCGCAGCCGGCCTCCAGCGCGCGCTCCGCGTACCAGCGCGTCGCCTCCTCCGATCCCACGGGCAGGTAGGACACCAGCACGTCGGTCTTCGTGGCCTTCAGGATGGCGGTGACGTCGTCCTCGCCGATGTCGGCTTCCTCGACCACGCCGGTCAGGTAGCGGCCCAGCCCGTCCAGCGTCGGCCCGCGGTGCACCGGCACGCCGAGATGCGGCACTTCGGCGAAGCGGATGGTGTTGTTGGGGGCGGCCCCGATGGCTTCCGACAGGTCGCGGCCGACCTTGGCGGCCGACACGTCGAAGGCGGCGGAGAACGCGATGTCGCCGACATGGTACCCTCCGAGCCGGACATGCATCAGGCCGGGTACGTCGGCGTCGTCCTGGGCGTCGCGGTAATACTGCACGCCTTGAACCAGCGACGACGCGCAGTTACCCACCCCGACGATCGCCACCCGCACGGTTTTTCCCGTCATCGTTCCCTCAGGATCCTGGACGCCGCTTGCGCGGCATTTATCAACGCCGCTTGCGCGGCATTTGTCCGGAAAACGAGGTGTGTGCGAACGTGTTCCGAAACCGACGGTGGCGCGTAGGGGGTGCCTAATTCCCTCCCGGTCGGAATCGTCAATTTCGTAGCCGGATGCGTAGGTTGGGTTCCGGCAGCGCCTGCACCCAACCTACAAAAAGGCGGTTACCAATAGGCCATCGCGTCGGCGTAGAGGGCGCGCAGGTCGTCCTCCGTCACCGGCCTTGGCGCGATGGTCAGCAGGCGCTGCTGGGCCATGGCCCCCCTAACGAGGCCGGGGATGTCCGCCTCGCCGTAACCCAGCGCCGACAGGCCGTTCGGCAGGTGGGTGGCCTTCATCATGGCGATCAGCCGGGCCGCCAGGATCGCCCCGCCGTCGGCGGGCGAGACGTCGCGCACGTCGGCCCCCAGCGCGTCCGCGGCGCGGAGGTGGCGCTCCGGCGCTGCCGAGCCGGTGAAGCGGAAGGCCGCCGGGGCGTTCAGCACGACGGAGACGCCGTGCGGCACCATCGGCTCCGCCTTCTCATAGCCGATAGCCGTGAAGCTGTGGTTCATGCCGGCGACCGAGTAGGACATGGCGTGCGGGATGTGCACGCCGGCGTTCCCGAAGGCGAGGCCGGCCAGCGTCGCCGCGAACATCAGGGCGTCGCGCGCCTCCTCGTCGGCCGGGTCGTTGACCGCGCGTTCCAGATACTGCCCGCCCAGCCGGATGGCCTGGAGGCTGCCGATGTCCGACCAGGGGTTGGCGCCCTGGTAGGGCGGGCGCGGGTTCGCCGCGTCGGGCCGCGGGCGGGAGCGGTAGGGGCGGGCCGTGTGGCTCTCGATCGCGTGGGTCAGCACGTCGAATCCGGTGGAGGCGATCACACCCGGCGGCAGGCTGTCGATGGTCGCCGGGTCCACCACCGCGAGGTTAGGGCGCAGGTAGCGGGACGAGATGCCGGTTTTCACCTGTTTCTCGACATGGTCGAAGATGGCCACACCCGTCGTTTCGCTGCCCGTGCCGCAGGTGGTGGGGCAGGCGATGTGCGGCTTGACCGGGCCGGGCACCGGGCGCCCCTCGCCCAGCGGCTTGTTGACGTAGGCCAGGAAGTCCGCCGGGTGGGTGGCGTAGAGGTTGGCGGCCTTGGCCGTGTCGATCACCGACCCGCCGCCGATGGAGATGTAGCCGTCGAAGCCGCCGTCTCGCGAGAAGCTTGCCGCGTCGAGGAAGGAGGCGCTGGTCGGCTCCACCCGGCAGCGATCAAAGACCACCACGTCGAGCCCGGCCGCCTTCAGCGACTCCAGCGCCGTGGCGAAAGGCGCGATGCCGGCCACCAGCGGATCGGTGAACAGCGCCACGCGGCGCATGCCCATCGCCTTGGCGTCGTTGCCCAACTCGGCCAGAACGCCGCGGCCGAACTTCATCGACGCGGCCTCCACCGTGAAGCCGGTGTCGCCGTCGGGCAGGATGGGGTGAGCGATGGAGTCGATCATGCGGCGGGTCCTCCCAAGGGGCTGTGCTTGGATTGCGCTTGTGCGCGGTTCTTCGCCGGATATCGGACCCTCGCGCGGGCCGCCTGTCAACCGGGCTGTTGGTGCGTCAAACAGTCGGCTCCGGCGACGGTGGGGATGCGGACGGTGCCGGCGGTGTAGATGGCGGCCCCTGCAAGCGCCGGTAGAGATACCCAACGCCGATCAGGCTGAACCCCAGCCCCAGGAAGGACGCGACGCGGTAGAGCCCGCCCAGCTGCCCCATGTCGCTGAGGAAGACCTTCGCCACCACCGCCAGCATCAGCGCCAGCGCCACATGCCGCTGCCAGCCGAGCCGCATCCGCAGCGCCCCGACCAGCAGCAGCACCGCCAGCACCAGGAACCCGGCGGAATAGCTGTACCACTCCGCGTCCGACAGCTCCGGCCCGGACAGCACCGGCCCCTGGAAGGCGTGGCGGATCTCCAGCGCCAAGTTCATGCCGAACAGCGCCAGCGGGACCAGCGCCCCCCAATGCCGCAGCCAGCCGGGCAAAGTCTCCGTCCGCAGGTACAGCAGGAACAGCAGGCCGGGCATCCCGTAGGCCAGCAGCAGCGTGTTCGCCACCGGCCACGCCCCGACGCTCTCGCCGCTGCCCAGCGGGTTCAGCAACAGCAAGTGCAGCAGCACCGCTTGAAGCGCGGCGATCCCCGCCAGCGCGCGCCGGCCCCAGACGGCGACCGGGCGCAGACTCCAGCGGCGGTCAGCGGCAAGGACCAGCGCCAGCGCCAGCCAAGCCAGCGTGTGCAGCGCCACCTCCCGCAGCGTGTCGGGGGGATCCTCCAGCGTGCCGCGGGTCAGGTTCTGGATTTCCAGCGAGACGAGCAGCGTGGTGAAGACCAGCGCACCGGCCTCCAGCAGAGCCACGACTTTGTCGTCGCCTCCGCCGCGCAGCCAGCGCGCCGCCAGGAAGAAGCCCGCCGCCGGCAGCCCGTAGCCGTAGAGGATCCAGCCCAGCCCGTGACCCCCATTCTCCAGGCCCCCGTATTCCAGCACGAAGGGATTCAGCACCAGGCGGGCCAGCACCACCAGCGCCACCAGCAGGATCACGCCGCGCAGACTGCGCAGGCCCATGCGCTGCTCCAGCCACGCCAGCACCGGCACCTGGAAGGCGATGGCGACCGACAGCCACGCCTCGCGCAGCATCATCGTGGCGCCGAGGCTGAGCGCGCCGACCGCCCCCGCCGCGAAGGCGGCGAGGCCGAGGCTGACGCCCGGCTCGTGCCGGCGCCGGGACAGCGGCGTGGTCGCGGCGACCAGCGCCGCCGCCAGCGCGAGGCTCGCCACCGGCCACAGCGTGTCCGCCCGCGGCGGGTCGAGCCGCCAATAGGCCATGGCCAGCAAGGCCACCGGCACCCAGGCCGACAGCGACGACCACAGCGCCGCCCGCGCCGATCCCCACAGCGCGACGAAGCCGCCGATCCCGTACAGCGCGGCGTAGCCGGCGACCGCCCACAAGAAGCGGAAGGCCATGGCCGGCAGCGCGTCGCCGGGGGCCGGGACGATCGGGTTGCCCTCCGCGTTCAGGACGGGCGGCGGCAGCGGCCAGCCCGGCACCGTCCAGCCGGCGAGCGCCAGCAGTGTCGCCGTTGCCGCCACCCAGGCGACGCCGGCCAGCCGCTCCACCCGCCGGCCAACCACCACGGTCAGCAGCCCGAACAGTCCCAGCATGACCAGCGACACCGTGCGGTGCCCGTCCGCAGCGGTGAGCAGCGCGGTCAGCACGCCCAGCACCGCCACCGCGGTCACGGCCAGCCGGTCCAGCGGCGGGCGCTTCCGCCAGTGCCGCAGGCCCCAAGGGACCGGCTCCGCGCCGGGGTCGATCAGGGCGGCGGGCATCAGGAACAGCGCGGTGGTCAGCAGCAGGTAGAGCCCGACCGGCAGTGCGTCCCCCGGCTCCCACCCGCCGACGTACCAGACCGGCACCCAGACGGCGGCCCCGACCAGCGTGCCGAGCCCCAGCCAGCGCCAGCGCCGCCACAGCACCACCGTCATGCCGCCGGCGGATAGGGCCAGCAGATAAGCGAACAGCCCCCAGGCGGACGGTGAGTCGGACGGCACGAGCAGCGGAGTCGTGAAGCCGCCCAGCAGGCCCAGCGCCGCGATGTAGGGTCCTTGCAGAAGCGACAGCGCGATCGCCGTCAGCGCCAGTGCGGCGAGCAGCCCGAAGGCGACCAGCGGCGGGAACAGGTCATACAGAGCGTAGCCGCCATAGACGCTGGCGAAAGCGGCGAACAACCCGGCCGCGGTCAGCGCCGGCGGCACGTAATCGGGCCGGACGAGGTCCGGCGGCATTTGCGCCAGACTGTGCCGCCGCACCCACTCGCCGCCCACCATCAAAGCGATGCCGGACAGCAGCCCCAGCGTCACCCGGACGCTGGGCCCCAGCCAGCCGCTGTCGATGGACAGCTTGATGAAGAAGGCCGCCGCCAGGGCGACCGTCGCCCCGCCCAGCCAGATCAGCCAGCGCCCCGCCAGCGCCTCCTCCAACGCGCGCAGCGTGGAGCGGGGCGGGGCCTGCGCCGCGACCGGCTCCGGCGGCGCCATGGTGGGTGGTGGTTCCGGTTCCGGGACGGGTGCTGCCTCCATCGCCAGCGGCGCCGCTTCGGCCGTGGGCTCGGGCGGTGGTGCGGTGCCCTGGAGCCGTTGCAGCGCCTGCCGCAGCGCCGCGATCTCGCTTTCCTGCGCCTTCAGCCGGCGATTGAAGCGGTAGGCCAGGATGGCGACCACCACCAACAGTATGACGTCCATGCGCGCCCGCTCCGGTTCGGCTGTCCCGACCGGGCACGATACCGCTCAGCCCACGCGCCTGTCTCTCTCACCTGTGGATGGGTAAGAAGCCCTCTCTCCCCTGGCCTCTCGCGCCCGCTTGCGGGCGCTGCCGGCGACAGGCGGCCTGTGGCCGCCGAGAGCGGGAGAGGGTTTGGGTGAGGGGGATTTACGCCCGGTAGGGCGGAGAAAAATCTCTCGAAAAGGCGTGGCTTGTTGGGGCGGTCTGCCTGCGGCACCCCCTCATCCTAACCTTCTCCCCAGGGGGGAGAAGGGACGGGTGTCGCCCCCGATTGGTCCAAACGTCGGATCATCGTCAGGGCGTCATCGACCGCGTGGAACTCCGCCGTGTTGTCGAAGACGCACCAGACCGGCCGCTCCCGCGCCTCCTGGTGGAAGTGCCGCGCCAGCCGGTCGAGCACGTCCAGCGCGTAGGGGCTGCGGTACATGTGCGGGGAGCCGTGCAGGCGCCAGTAGCGCAGGCCCGCCCAGCCTGCGGGCTCCGCCGCGTCCAGCACCGGGGTGGGGTCGGCGGCGACGCGGGCGACGGCGTGCTCGACCAGCAGCCGATCCGGTGCCGCCGCGAACCAGCTCGGGTGGCGCGGCTCGCAGACGACATCCCCAGGGAAGCGGGCGCGCAGCGCGGCGAAGAAGGCTTCCGCCACCGGCGCCTCAAAGCGCAGCGTCGGTGGCAACTGCACCAGCAACGGCCCCAGCCGGTCACCGAGGTGCCCGACCTCGAACAGGAACCGATCCAGAAGGTCGGTTACGTCCTTCAGGCGGCGGTCGTGGGTGATGCTGCGCGGAACCTTGGCGGCGAAGCGGAAGCCCGGCGGGGTGGAGGCGGCCCAACGCGCCCAGGTCTCCGGCTTGTGCGGGCGGTAGAAGCTGCTGTTGACCTCCGCCATCGGGAAGACGCGGGCGTAGCGTTCCAGATGCGTGCCGTCCGCCGGGAAGGCCGGGGCGGAGAGCTTCGGGATGCTCCAGCCAGCGCAGCCGATCCGTATGTCGGCCAAGGGATCGACCATCATCCGGCGCTGGCCTGCGGCATCGCCGGAGCGGCGCCGGGTGCCCGGCGCAGGCGCATCGCATCGGCCTCCACGAAGATGCGGCGGACCTCCGGGAACTGGCCGCGGATGCGGGTTTCCAACGCCGCGACGGTGTCCTCCACCTCGTCGGCGGTCAGCTCGTCCTGGAACTCCGCGGACATGTTCAGCAGGACGTCGTCGGGGCCCATGTGCATGGTCAGCACGTCGATGGTGCGCTTGACCCGCCGCTCCTCGCCGACGATGCGGCGGATGCCTTCCACCACGCGGCGGTCGGCCGCCTCCCCGATCAGCAGCCCCTTGGACTCGTAGGCCAGCAGCGCCGCGACCACCGCCAGCACCACGCCGATGGCGAGCGAGGCCCAGGCATCGAACACCGGGTTGCCGGTGATCTCCCCCGCCACCAGCCCCGCCGCGGCCAGCAGCAGGCCGACCAGCGCCGCCGTATCCTCCAGCAGCACGACGAAGATGGAGGGGTTCTTGGAACGACGCACGGCCGACAGCAGCGGCACCCCCTGGGTGGTGCGCCGGAACTCCTTGAACGCCACCCACCAGGACGCGCCCTCGAACAGCGTGGCGAAGCCCAGCACGCCGAAGTTGACCCAGGGAGTCTCCACCGGCCTGGGGTTCTTCAGCGCGAGCCACCCGTCGTACAGCGACACCCCCGCCCCAAGGCCGAACAGCAGCACCGCGACGACGAAGGACCAGAAATAGACCTCGCGCCCAAAGCCGAAGGGGTGCTCCGGCGTCGCCGGCCGGCGCGACCGCCGGATGCCGTAGAGCAGGAGCACCTGGTTGCCGCTGTCCACCACGGAGTGGATCGCCTCGCTGAACATGGCGGCGCTGCCGGTCAGCGCGCTGGCGACGAATTTCGTCACGGCGATGGCAAGATTGCCCGCCAACGCGGCGACGACGACCTTCGTGGACCCTTCCGCCAAGCGGCTCCTCCCGGCTGTGCGTTGTTCAAAGCTGCACGACGGGAAACCCCGCGCCGGGGGAGGGGGTTCCCGGGTCTTTGATCCCCACTCCCTACGGAAGTTACAGCAGCATCGGCTGCCGTTCGTCCTTCACCCGCGCTGGGGCCGGTTCCATCCGGTCCACCTCGGCGATCAGTCGGGCCATCTCGCGGCGGGCCTTTTCGGCTTCGTAGCCGGGGCGGTACTTGCCAATGAAGCCCTTTTGGCAGGCGCGGTGGAAGCGCTGGGACGCCGTCGCCCAGTCGTCGCCGGGGCGCAGCCAGCTGACGTAGGTGGTGCCGGTGCGCGGGTCGGTGCGGAGGTAGCGGCCGCGTCCCTTGTCCCCGCGCACCCACTGGCCGGGCTTCAGGTGCAGGGCGCCCCGCGACAGCAACAGCGACACCTGCGGGGTCAGGTCGATGGTCGGGAAATACGGCATGGCATAACCCTCCGGGCCGCCGCCCAAAAGCGCGGCCGAAAACGTGGTCCTCGTGGTTTTTGGTGTAGCCCCCATATGGGGATTTCCGGCCCTGCGTTCAAGGTTTGTTCACGGTTTTCAACGTCTTGCGGGGGCCTTGCCGAGGGCTTGTCCGGAGAATGTCGGTTGAGTTCCACAGCCCGTCCGTCCTAGGCTTTACCCCTGATTTTCCCCTGCCGTTGATGAGCGCATGCGCCCCCTGCTGACCTTCTCCGCCCGCCTCCTGTTCGCCACCACGGTCCTGGCCGGTTGCCAGTCGGCGGGCACGCCGCCGATCGCCGCGACCCCGGCCGCCGCGGGTCAGGCGACCACGGCCACCGCCTCCTCCGCCGCCGCTCTGCCCGCGACGCCAATGTCCCAGACGGGGGCGCCCCAGGCTCCGCGCGTCAGCTACACGGAGTGGCTGCGCGCCCTGCGGACGGAAGCGCTGGGCCAGGGCATCCGGCCGCAGACCTTCGACCGCGCCTTCGCCTCGGTGAAGCTGTCCGACCGTGTGGTCGAGCTTGACCAGGCCCAACCGGAGTTCACCCGCCAGCCCTGGCAGTATTTGGACAGCATGGTGTCGGACACCCGCGTCCAGCAGGGCCGCCAGAAGATGCAGGAGAACGCCGCCCTGCTTCAGCGCATCACGCAGCGCACCGGCGTGCCGGCGGAGATCCTCGTCGCCCATTGGGGGGCCGAGTCCGACTACGGGCGCGGTACCGGCTCCTTCTCCGTGCTCGACGCGCTGACGACGCTGGCCTACGAGGGCCGCCGCGCCAGCTACTTCCGGACGGAGCTGCTGGCCGCGCTGCGCATCCTCGACAGCGGCGACATCGCGCCGGACCGGATGAGCGGCTCCTGGGCCGGGGCCATGGGCCAGACCCAGTTCATGCCGACCGTCTTCCTGAAGAACGCCATGGACGAGGACGGCGACGGCCGCCGCGACATCTGGGGCAGCCTGCCGGACGTCTTCGCCTCCACCGCCAAGTTCGTCCAGGGCAACGGCTGGCGCGCCGGGGAGCGCTGGGGCGAGGAGGTCGCGCTTCCCGCCGGCTTCCCCTACGACCAGGCGGAGTACAACATCACCAAGCCTCTCGCGGAGTGGCGGAGCCTCGGCGTGCGCCCGCTGACCGGGGGCGAACTGGCCGGCGACGGCAACGCTGCGGTGCTGGTGCTGGGCGGGCACACGGGGCCGGCCTTCCTGGTGCGCGAGAACTTCCGCGCCATCATGCGCTACAACCCATCCACCAGCTACGCGCTGGCGGTGGCTCTGCTGGCCGACCGCCTGTCCGGGCGCCCCGGCGTCCAGGGCAAGTGGCCGCGCAACGAGCTGGCGCTGAGCAAGGACGAGCGGATCGAGTTGCAGCAGCGCTTGGCGTCCATCGGCATGGATCCGGGTGCCCAGGACGGCATCGTCGGCGCCAACACCCGCACCGCCGTGCGGCGCTTCCAGCAATCCATCGGCGCCGTCCCCGACGGCTTCGCCACCAAGTCCCTGCTGGAGCGCCTGCGCCGCTCCTCCAACCCCGTCCAGGCTGCCGGGTAAGCCGGCCTATTCTCCCAACACGTGCAGCACGATCTGCCGGCTGTGGGGGCGGCGGCGGTGTTCGAACAGGTAGACGCCCTGCCAGGTGCCGAGCGCCATGCGCCCCTCCACCACCGGAATGGACAGCTGCACCGTGGTGAGGGCGGAGCGGATGTGGGCCGGCATGTCGTCCGGCCCTTCCAGCGTGTGGTCGTAGAGCGACGGGTCCTCCGCGACCAGCCGCTGGAAGAAGCGCTCCAGGTCGGTGCGCACGTCGGGGTCGGCGTTCTCCTGGATCACCAGAGAGGCCGAGGTGTGGCGGCAGAAGACGGTCAGCAACCCGGTCGTGATGCCCTGTTCGCCGAGCCAATGGGTGATCGGCTCCGTCACCTCCACGAGGCCCTGGCCGCGGGTCTGGATGCTCAGGGTGGTGACTGCCTGTCTCATGGGCTGCCTCATGGGTGTTCCCGCCTGTTGTTCGTCTTGGAACCGGTGGTGAGCTATACCAAATCGGACAGCGTCTGGACCTTGAACAGGTGACCCCATGGAATTGAACGGCCAGTACCGGATTCCGGCGGAGCGGGAGCGGGTGTTCGCGGCACTCTGCGACCCGGTCGTCCTGCAACGCTGCATTCCCGTGCTGGAGGAGATCGACCGCCTGTCGCCGACGGACTACGCCGCCCGCGTGCGCGCCACCGTGGGGCCGCTGAAGGCGCGCTTCCACGGGCGCCTGCGCCTGTCGCCGGAGGACGCGCCGCGCTTCTACATCCTCTACGCGGAGGGCAGCGGCGGCCTCGCGGGGGCCGTGAAGGGGGAGGCGCGCATCACGCTGGAGGAGGTGGAGGGCCACACGCACCTGACCTACACGCTGGCCGCCGCGCTGGGCGGTGCGGTGGGGCGGCTGGCGGTGAAGCTGGTCCAGGCCAAGGCCGACCGGGTGATCGGCGGCTTCTTCGAGCGCTTCACCGCGGAAGTTTTGGAGCCTTAACACCGTTGCCGGTGGGCGGAACGGCCGCTATCGTCGCGGCCTCGTTTGACCTGGAGCCCACATGCCCACCGTGACCATCCGTCCGGCCGTCGAGGCCGACTGCGCCACCATTCTGCGCTTCGTCAAGGAACTGGCCGTGTTCGAACGCGAGCCCGACGCGGTCAAGGCGACCGAGGAGGATTTCCGGCGCGATGGCTGGGGCGAGCGTCCGGTGTTCGACGCGTTGATCGCGGAACTGGACGGCGCGCCGGTCGGCTTCGCCCTGTGCTTCCGCAACTATTCGACCTGGGAAGGGCGGGCCGGGATCTTCGTGGAGGATCTGTATGTGACGCCGGACGCGCGCCGCTTCGGCGTGGGCCGCAAGTTGCTGACCGCGGTCGCCAAGCGCGCTGTGGAGCAGGGCTGCCGGCGGGTGGACCTGAGTGTCCTGGATTGGAACCCGGCGCGCGATTTCTACGACCGCATCGGGTTCAAGCAGATGGAGGAGTGGCTTCCCTATCGCCTCACCGGCGGGGCGCTGGCCGCGCTCGCCGCCCAGGCGGAGGAGTAATCATTCATACAGCCGCTGGGTCGGGCCGCGTGCCGGGGCCGGAGACGCCCCGGCATCGTGCCACCCCGCGGACGTCCTATCAGGCCGCCTTCACCATCGAGGCGGCGTTCAGCAGGTCCAGGTAGCCGGCGCGCTCTTCGCGCAGCGTGGCGAGCAGGTCGTACAGGCTCTCGCGGACGAACGGGTCATTCTGGGCGTCGATCTTGTTCTGCGTCAGCTGGATGAACTCATCGACCAGGGTGATGTGGACGCGAGAGGAGGAGGTAACCTTTTCGGCGGTGGTGGCGACGATCATTTGAAAAACTCCGTTTTGACTTGTGTGTTCGTGATGGGTGTATTTGGCCAGATGCCGGTTAACGACTTACTAACGCGGCCCTGGACCCGGTGGTGTCTTGAGGGTTAATACTCCGCTTCGGGGAAGTATGAGGTTTATACCCCAAAGGAGTACCTCTTTTCTTTAGAAGCCGAACTGGGTCGGGCTGAGATTCAAGGATTCACAAAGGCTTCGCGCCTTTGCGGCCTGCGCCGGCGACAGCGCGTCGACGCCTCCGGCGGCGTTAAGACAGGCGCCGAAGACGCGTTTCGCCCCGTTAACGTCGCCCTTGGCTTGGCGGGCTACCCCCATCGCATCGGCCTCGCCGGCCGTCGCGTTTTCCTGGATGTGGCGGACGTGGTCGTCGAAGCATTGCAGGGCCTGCGCAGACCCGCCCTCGGGCAGCGGAGCCGCGCGCAGCAGCGCCTGGAGCCGCCCCCGCAGGGCGGAGGCGTCGGCATCCCCGGCGGTGGCGAGCAGGGCGCAGCCGGCCGCGATGGCCGGGGCATCCTCGCCCGTCAGCGCGCCGTTCGTTGTGTCCAAGGAATCCATGCCGTTTCCTTCCGTCCGTGCGGCTGGTCAACACGCGGACGGCGAAACGGTTTCGTGTCTAAACGATATACCAGGAATGGAGACGCGCCGGAGGGGGTGGGGATAGGGCGCGTGGCCGCGGCTCAGGCTGCGCGGGCGATGGCGGCGTCCATGCTGTCGGCACGCTCCAGCGCGCGGGCGATCATCTCGTCGAACAGGTCGTTCACCAGCGACGCCATGCGCACGGGGGCACCGCCCAACTGCGGTCCTTCCATCAGCACGGAGCCTTCCTCGCCGGGGCCGACAATGCGCCAGCCCTGCGCCTTCATCTCGGCGACGCGCGCCTTGGCAATGAACGCACGCACGTGGTCCGCCGCGAACTCGCTCATTCGATTCTCCCGGGGCTAAACGGTCGTTTCAGCCAACCGTAGCGCAGCAAAGTGAACAGAACAAGAACAATGTGGAGTCCTGGAAGCGTCGCGCGGCAGCAATGCGCCGGGTTCCCCTTGCCGAGCGCGCGGCGCGTCAAAATTTGCTGTCCAAAGGGCGGTTCAACCCCATGCGACCAAACCACGAGGACACGGCTATGACCGGCAAGACCGGCGTGCGCAGCGAGACCGACAGCTTCGGCCCCATCGACGTTCCCGCCGACCGCTATTGGGGGGCGCAGACCCAACGCTCCCTGCAGAACTTCCGCATCGGGGGCGAACGCATGCCGGCGCCGCTGGTGCGCGCGCTGGGCATCCAGAAGAAGGCGTCGGCGCAGGCCAACATGGCGCTGGGCGTGCTCGACGAGCGGCTCGGCCGCGCCATCGTGGAGGCGGCGGAGGAGGTGATCGAGGGCTCGCTGGCCGACCATTTCCCGCTGGTGGTCTGGCAGACGGGGTCGGGCACCCAGACGAACATGAACGCCAACGAGGTCATCTCCAACCGCGCCATCGAGAAGCTGGGCGGCGAGATGGGCTCCAAGAAGCCGGTCCACCCCAACGACCACGTCAACATGGGGCAGTCGTCCAACGACAGCTTCCCCACCGCGATGCACATCGCCGCCGCCGAGCAGATCCACCACGAGCTTCTGCCGGCGCTGGAGCACCTGCACGCGGCCCTCTCGGCGAAGGCCGAGGCGTTCAGCGACATCGTGAAGATCGGCCGCACCCACCTTCAGGACGCCACGCCGCTGACTTTGGGCCAGGAGTTCTCCGGCTACGCCACGCAGATCCGCTACGGGATCGAGCGGGTGAAGGCGTCGCTCCCGCAGCTCTACCGGCTGGCCCAGGGCGGCACGGCGGTCGGAACCGGCCTGAACGCCAAGGCTGGCTTCGCCGAGGCCTTCGCGGAGGAGGTGGCGCGCATCACCGGGCTGCCCTTCGTCACGGCCGAGAACAAGTTCGAAGCGCTGGCCACCCACGACGCGCTGGTCGACGCGCACGGCAGCCTGAACACGCTGGCCGTGTCGCTGATGAAGATCGCCAACGACATCCGCCTGCTGGGCTCCGGCCCGCGCTGCGGCATCGGCGAGATCTCCCTGCCGGAGAACGAGCCCGGCTCCTCCATCATGCCCGGCAAGGTGAACCCCACCCAGTCGGAGGCGATGACCATGGTCTGCGCCCAGGTGATGGGCAACCAGACCACCGTCAGCATCGCCGGCGCCACCGGCCATTTCGAACTGAACGTGTTCAAGCCGGTGATCGCCTTCAACGTCCTGCAATCGATCCGCCTGCTGGCCGACGCCTGCGTCAGCTTCACCGACAACGCCGTCGTCGGCATCGAGGCCAACCGCAGCCGCATCGACCAACTGCTGAACGAAAGCCTGATGCTGGTCACCGCGCTGAACCCGCACATCGGCTACGACAACGCCGCCAAGATCGCCAAGAAGGCCCACAAGGAAGGCACCACCCTGAAGCAGGCCGGCATCGCGCTGGGCCTGCTGACGGAGGAGCAGTTCGACCAGTGGGTCAAGCCCGAGGCGATGGTCAAGCCGCGCTGAACGTCGCACCCTGTCGACACGCCCTGTCCCCGAACGGGACGGGGCGTGTAGAATGCCCGCATGAAAAAGCGCTCGGTCCTCATTGCCGGTCACCCGACCAGCGTCTCCCTGGAAGAGGAGTTCTGGGAGGCGCTGAAGGCCATCGCGCAGGCCCGCGGCACCTCGGTCAACGCGATGATCGAGGAGATCGACTCGACGCGCACCGGCAACCTGTCCAGCGCCATCCGCGTCTTCGTCCTGAACGCCGTGCAGGGGAGGGCGTAGAGCCGCCGTTCGCGTCCGTCGGTCGCTGGACAGGCGGAGCCGTGGGGGTCTAAACCGGTTGCGGTTTCTCCCTCCGCCCGAGTGCCCGCCCGTGTTTCCTTCCCTCGCGCCGTCCGACCTGTCGCTGCCCGACATCGCCGCCTTCTTCTGGTTCCTGCTCTGCTGGATCGGCTTCACCGTGATCCAGGACCGTCTGCTGACGGCACGTGTGGCGGTGAACCAGCACCTGAAGCTGGTGCGGCGGCACTGGATGCGGCGGATGATCGACCGCGACAACCGCATCATGGATTCGCAGCTGATCGGGCACACGATGCACAGCTGCACCTTCTTCGCCAGCACGAACATGCTGGTGCTGGCCGGGCTGGTCGGCGCGCTGGGGGCGGTGGAGCACGCGCACGACGTCATCGGCAACCTGACCATCGCCGTGCGGACGTCGCGGGAGTTCTTCGAGTTGAAGATGCTGCTGCTCGTGGCGATCTTCACCTTCGGCTTCTTCAAGTTCACCTGGGCGCTGCGCCAGTACAATTACTGCTGCGCGCTGATCGGCTCCGCCCCCCTGCCGCCCGTGCCGGAGCCGGAGCGCAGCGCCATGGCCGACACCATCGCGGAGGCCATGACGCTGGCCGTCACCGCGCTGAACGGCGGCATGCGCGCCTATTACTTCGCAATGGCGGCGCTCGGCTGGATGCTCGGCCCCTGGGTTTTCATGCTGTGCAGCGCCGCGGTCGTGATCGTCCTCACCCGGCGCCAGGGATTTTCCGCCACCGAAAAGGTCATTCGTGTGCAAGCGGACGCGCTTGAGAAGTCTCGCCTCTGACCAACGCTCTCATTTGGCGAGAATATGAGATAAAAACTCTCAACCTGCGACGTTCTATCCTCTATGCTGCGCTGCGCATTAATGCTTTTGTCATAGCGCGAACGGTTTTGTGTGCGCCGCAGCACAGGTTGGGAGTTTCGGCCATGGACATCGACACCGCGGTTTCCGTCTTGAACACGCTGGACGAGGCGGAGCGCATCCTGGGTGAAATCCGCTTGCACGGCGGGGCCGGCGCAAGCCGGGAGTTCCTGACCCGCAACCGCGAACTCCTCGAAGAGGCGCGCCGCCACCTGGACACCGCGCACGAGCTGGTGTGATCGGACGCCCCGGCGCGTTAATCGTTGCGCACGGAAGCTTGCCCTCTGAAAGCCGGCCGCGCCGCGGTCAGCTCTTCCAGAGGATCTTTCCGCCCTTGCCGCCCATCTTCGACCAGTCCTTGGCGAAATAGGCGAAGTCGCGCGACGGGCGGCTGTACAGGTAGCCCTGCGCCAGCGACACCCCGAGTTCGGTCAGAAGC
Organism: Azospirillum canadense; assembly: GCF_025961225.1. Lineage (GTDB taxonomy): Bacteria > Pseudomonadota > Alphaproteobacteria > Azospirillales > Azospirillaceae > Azospirillum > Azospirillum canadense. Next base: position 861,424 of record NZ_JAOQNG010000001.1, read on the forward strand.
TCCGCGTGCTCCGGCCCTTCGACCTGTTCCCCGATCAGGCCGAGGCCGAGCTGCCGGCAAACGTCCACCATGGACCGCAGCATGGCCATGTCGCGGGCGTTGTCCACCGCGCCGCGCACGAACTGCCCGTCGATCTTGGCGAAGTCCGCCTGGATGCCGTAAAGCGACTGGAAGGAGGTCGACCCGGCGCCGACGTCGTCCAGGCAAATGCGGAAGCCGGCGGTCCGCAGCTTCTGCAACACCTCGTTCAGCCGCGCGATGTCGGTGACCACCACCGTCTCCGTCACCTCGACCAGCAGCTTGCGCGCCAGATCGCCGTAGGGCTCCGTCACCGCCTGGAACTGGCGCAGGAAGATCGGGCTCATCAGCGTCTTGGCGGACAGGTTGATGGCGACGTCCGGCAGGGTTGGCTCCTTCCGGTACGTCTGCATGGTGTCCAGCACCGACTGCGTCAGCAGCAGGTCAAAGTCGTAGATCAGCCCGACATCCTCGGCGAAGGTGATGAAGTCGGCGGGTGACGGCATACCCTCTACCCGCGTCAGCGCCTCCAGATGGTGGACGGCCTGCGTCTGGATGTCGACGATGGGCTGGTAGACGACGAAGAAGTCGCGTTTCTCGATGGTCGCGCGCAGCCGGCCGATGCGGTCCACCGCGTCAGACAGCATGCGCTTGGCGCCGTCCTCCAGGCTGGAAATGGTGAAGTCGCCGCCCTGGGCGGAGGCGAAGGCCTGCACCGTGTAGACCAGCGCGCGGGCGGCGTCGGCGGCATCCAGCTTCTCGTCGCCGACGTCCAGCGACCAGGTCCGGATGCCGCCGGGCAGCTCCCCGCCGGCGTTGTGGATGATCTGGGCGATGTGGCTCTGCACCTCCTGCCCGTCGATGTCGCTGGCGTGCACGATGCCGTAACGGTCGGTGGCCAGCCGGCCGGCGCTGTCGCCATCGGCGGAGATGGCCCGCAGATAGGCGTCGATCCCCTGCTTGACCTCGTCCGCCGCGCCCTCCGGCAGGGCGTCCACCATGGACTGCAGCCCTTCCACCAGAAGCAGCGTCAGCCCGTGGTCCAGCCCCTTTTCCCGGGCGCGGATGATCCGCTCCTCCAGGATGTTGCCGAAGGCGTGGCCGTCCAGCAGCTGCCCGGCGACCGTCAGCGCCTCCTGCGTGGCGCGCGGGCCGGAGGACAGCAGGATGGTCAGAAACAACGACCCAGGGCAGGAATCGAGCCGGCAGCCGCCGAGCAGCGCGGTGAAGCGCTGCCCGTCGCAGCCCTGGAAGACGACGCGGGCGGGCTTGATGCGCGCCTTGTCCTGGATGCGCTTCAGCAGGACGTTGATGTATTTCCGGTCGCTCGGCGCCACCAGATCCAGAAGGCTGGAGCCCACCAGCCCGGCGACGTCGCCGGTGGTCAGGCGGCAGCGCGCGCCGGCGCAGAACTGGATGACGCCCTTGGTGTCCGTCTCGATCAGCAGGTCGGCCGCGGCGAAGGCGAAGCCGACGAAGCGGTCCCGCTCCCGATGCGAGGCTGTGCGGCGGACGGATACCGTCGCCGTCGCGTTGGGCGCCGAGGTGGGCGCCCCTGTCGGTCGCCTGGGCGGTTGGTGCGCGAGGTGCGGCATCGGCCCCGAAATCGGTACAAAAAGAATCGGATTCCTAAACTTTCGTGCGTGAAGAGTAACGCGCCTCCGCGTTCAGAAAAAGGACCAAAGAATCATTTGTGCAAAACAAACAATACATACATGTGTGGATTTTCAGAGATTTAGAGACAAATCCGCGGGTCCGCGCCGAATCATCGCACCCTCAGATCCGCCAGCCGCAGGCTTTCCACGCGCTGCCGCATCCCGTCCTGACCGACCACCGACAGCATGACCGTGCCAGCACTCCAGTCGATGTCCACCGTCCCGAAGTTGACCTCGGTGTAGCGTTCGCCCAGCCGGTTCGGGCCGGGTTCCTTTGCGGCGTTCTTGCGTGGGGTGGTGCGGTTGATGCCGCTGGAGGTCAACTCGGTCAGCGGGTAGGGGACTCCGCTGGTTTCGCGGTAGAGCGCGCCGAAATGGCGGTCGCCCGACAGCAGCACCACGCCCGCGGCGCCGGTGTTGTGGATCAGGTCGTACAGCCGCTGGCGCTCGCCGGGGAAGTTGCCCCAGCGCTCCCACCCATGGCCATCGGCCACGACCTGGACGGAGGACACGATCAGCCGCAGGTCGGCCGGCTCGCGCAACCGCTCCTCCAGCCAGCGCCACTGCGTGTCGCCCAGCATGGTCCGCGACGGGTCGGGGTCGGGCAGATAACGTTCCTTGCCTACGGCGCCGTGCTCGTCGGTGCGGCGCAGGGGGGAGCGGAAGCTGCGGGTGTCCAGCAGGATCATCTGCACGCGCCGGCCGGGCGGGCCGAAGCTGCGGGCGTCGTACACGCCGTCGCGGTGGCGGCGCGGATCGTCGGGCGGCAGGTTCCAGAAATCGGCGAACAGCCGCTGCGACTCGGCCCGGAACGGGTAGTCGGCCCCGGCGTCGTTCTTCCCCATGTCGTGGTCGTCCCAGGTCGCCATGACCGGGACGGTGTCGCGCAGCCGTTGGTAGCCCTCGATCGTGGCGGCCTTGGCGTAGGCGGCCCTCAGCTCCGCAAGATCAGGACTCTTCGAGTCGCCGTAGACGTTGTCGCCGGCGAAGACGAACAGCTCCGGCCGGTAGTCCAGCACCGCGCTCCAGATCGGTTGCGGCTTCTCCTGGTCGGCGCAGGACCCGAGGGCGATCCGCGTCAACGACCCGTCCGGCAACGGCGGCCCGGCCAGCGCGAGGTTCGCGAGGAGGATGAAGGCGGCGGCGAGCAAGGCGCGCATGGTGCCTCGGGGACGGTGGGGGCCCAACACGAAAACTCGTGGGGCCCAACGCGACAACTTGTGGGGGCCCAACTCCTGGCGCTACCCGCCTCACCCCCGCGGGAACAGGCGCGTCACGTGGCCCATCTTGCGGCCGGGGCGGGCTTCCGCCTTGCCGTAGAGGTGCAGGCGGGCGCCGGGCTCGGCCAGCAGCTCCGGCCAGCGCAGCACGTCGTCGCCGATCAGGTTCTCCATCTCGGCGTCGGCCACGCGATCGACGGAGCCCAGCGGCAGGCCGCAGACGGCGCGGACCAGCTGCTCGAACTGGTCGCTGTGGCAGGCGTCCATGGTCCAATGGCCGGAGTTGTGCGGGCGGGGTGCCATCTCGTTGACCAGCACGGCACCGTCCGGCGTCACGAACATCTCCACCGCCAGCACGCCGACGAGGTCCAGCGCCTCCGCGATGCGGCGGGCGACACGCTCAGCCTCCGCGGCGGTCTCGGCGGACATGCGAGCGGGGGCGAGCGTCTTGTCGAGGATGCCGTTCTTGTGCCGGTTCTCCACGGCGGGGTAGGCGGCCATGGCGCCGTCCAGCCCGCGGGCGACGATCACCGACACCTCGCAGGCGAAGGTCACGAAGCCCTCGACGATGCCGGCGTCGGCGCGGATGGCGGCCCAGGCATCCGCCGGGTCGATGCCGGGCTCAATGCGGGCCTGTCCCTTGCCGTCGTAGCCCAGGCGGTTGGACTTCAGGATGCAGCGCGGGCCGACCTCGGCGACGGCCTTGGCCACCTCCTCGGCGCTGTTCGCCGCGCGCCAGGGGGCGGTGGCGATGCCGAGATTGTTGACGAAGGATTTTTCCGCCACCCGGTCCTGCGCCACCGACAGGACGTTGCCGCCGGGATGCACGGGGGCGAAGCGGCCGAGATGCTCGACCACGGCGACGGGGACGTTTTCCCACTCCAGCGTCACGACGTCGACGGCGCGGGCGAAGGCCTCCAGCGCGTCCAGGTCGTCCCAGCGGGCGGAGGTCACGGCGGCGGACACCTGGGCGCAGGGGCTGCCCTCCGCGTCCGGGGCGTAGACGTGGACCTTGTAGCCGAGCCGGGCCGCGGCCAGCGCGGTCATGCGGCCCAGCTGGCCGTCGCCCAACATGCCGATGGTGGAACCGGGGGGCAGCGTGCGGTGGGACATGTCAGCCAATCACCGGTTCAAGCGGGGGTGTCGACGGGGATGTCGGCGACGGCGGCGGTCTGCCGGGCGCGCCAAGCGTCCAGCGCCTCGGCCACCGCCGGGTCCATCAGTGCGATGACCGAGCCGGCCAGCAGCGCCGCGTTGATGGCGCCGGCCTTGCCGATCGCCAGGGTGCCGACCGGAACGCCGCCGGGCATCTGCACGATCGACAGCAGGCTGTCCATGCCCTTCAGCGCGTGGCTTTCGACTGGGACGCCGAAGACGGGCAGGGGGGTCATGGCCGCAGCCATGCCCGGCAGGTGGGCGGCCCCGCCGGCCCCGGCGATGACGACCTTCAACCCGCGCTCCCGCGCGGTGGACGCGTATTCGACGAGCCGCTGCGGCGTGCGGTGGGCGGAGACGATGCGGACCTCATGCGGCACGCCGAGCGCCGACAGCGTATCGGCCGCATGCTTCATGGTGGTCCAGTCGGACTGGCTGCCCATGATGATGCCGACCAGCGGCTTGGCTACGGACTCGTCAGACACGGCGGCTCGCTTTCCCTCAGGGTCTGGAAAGCGGCGCATTATAGAAAGCGCGCGACGGGAGTCCAGAGAGACGCGTGGAAACGCCCTGCCGTTCATCCGCTTTTGCGCCGGGAAACCCGCACCCGTCGTTCCGCGTTGCATATCCATGACGGTTTCATGACGGAGAGACCCCGCATGGATGGTTCGCCGGCCGCCGACATCGCGATGAAGCGGCAGGAACGGCCCCAAGAGCAGCCCCCGGAAAATCACCAAGAACAGCCGCTCTCACGCCAGGACAAGGTGCAGGACGTCCTGAACGAGGCGCGGATGCTGGTGCTGGGCGCGCAGGTTCTGGTCGGCTTCCAGTACAACGCCGTGTTCCACCCCGGCTTCGAACGGCTGTCGGAGGGGGCGAAGTGGCTGATCGTCGGGTCGCTGGCCGGGATGCTGCTGGTCGTGGCGCTGGTGATGTCGTCCGCGCCCTTCCACCGCATCGCGGAGCGCGGACGCGACACGCGGCGCCTGCAAAGCCACGTCTCCCGGCTGATGGCCGTGGCCCTGGCGCCCTTCGCGGTGGCCATCGGGCTGGATCTCTACACGGTGTCCGAACGGCTGCTCGGCCCGGCCGGGGCGGGGACGCTGGGCGGTGCCGCCACGGCCGCGGCGCTGGCCCTGTGGTACGCCGCCGGGATGCTCGGCCGCCAGCCCAAGCCTGAGGAAGACAGGATGCCCGACGACGACACGTCCCTGAAGGACCGGATCGAGCACATGCTGACGGAGCTGCGCGTCGTGCTGCCGGGCGCGCAGGCCCTGCTCGGCTTCCAATTCACGGCCATGCTGACCGACAGCTTCGAACGCATGGCGGAGCCGCTGAAGCTCGTCCATCTCGGTTCGCTGTGCGCCATGGCGCTGGCGGTGGTCCTGCTGATGGCGCCGGCCCCGTTCCACCGGATCGCGGCTGGCGGCCGGATGACCGCGCGGGTCAACCGGTTCGGCGTGAACGCGCTGATCACGGCGATGGTGCCACTGGCGCTGGGGATGGCCGGGGATTTCTACGTGGTGCTGGCGCTTGTCGGCCATTCGGAGGGGCTGGCGCTCGCGGGTGCGGCCGTCCTGCTGGCGATGTTCGCGGTGCTGTGGTTCGCCGTGCCGTTGCTCGCCCGGCGCTGAGGGGGAGGCAGGCGATGATGCCCCTTACGCGATGATGTCTGGCAGCAGGCGGCTTTCCAGAAGCGCAATCTGGTCCTTCAGGGCAAGCTTGCGCTTCTTCAGGCGCTGCATCTGAAGCTGGTCGAACGGCGCACGTTCGTGCAGGCGCGCGATCACGTCGTCGAGATCGCGATGCTCGCTGCGAAGCGTCGCCAATTTTTCCTTCAACATCTCTTGTTCGTTCATGCGCCCGGATGCCCGCTGGCTAAGCGGGCGGGACTATACCAGATTTGATGAGACGCGGCACGGCGAAACCTGCTTCCCCTGCGCAGGTTATCATCCGGTCTTCGTAATGTAATATCCGGTCGCCCCCAGAACGATTGCGGTGGAACATCGTTCTGGTAAGACTACCAGACGAAGCAGATCCAGGCGAAACGGGACAGGGATCCATGACAGCTGGCAAGCGCATCGGCATTCTCACCAGCGGCGGCGACTGCGCCGGGCTGAACGCGGTGATCCGCGCCGTGGTCCACCGGGCCGTCCTGACCTACGGCTGGCAGGTCCTGGGCATCAAGGAGGGCACGCAGGGGCTGTTGCAGCGCCCGGTGCAGTACCAGGTGCTCGACCTGCCGCAGGTGGACGGCAACATGATGCGCATGGGCGGCACGATCCTCGGCACCACCAACCGGGGCGATCCCTTCGCCTATCCCATGGCCGACGGCTCGCTGAAGGACCGCTCCGACGAGATCATCGGCGGCTACCGGGAACTGGGGCTGGACGCGCTGATCGGCATCGGCGGCGACGGCAGCTTCGCCATCCTGCACAAGCTGGCCCAGAAGGGCGGGCTGAAGATGGTCGGCATCCCGAAGACCATCGACAACGACCTGGGCCTGACCGAGGTGTCGGTCGGCTACGACACCGCCGTCGGCGTGGCGGTGGAGGCGCTGGACCGGCTCCAGCCGACCGCGGCCAGCCACGCCCGCGTCATGGTGCTGGAGGTGATGGGCCGCGACGCCGGCCACATCGCGCTGGCGGCCGGGATCGCCGGCGGCGCCGACGTGATCCTGATCCCGGAAATCAGCTACTCGATCGAGAAGATCGCCGCGAAGATCAAGCAGGTGCGCTCCACCGGCCGCAACTTCGCGCTCGTCGTGGTGTCGGAGGCGGTGAAGACCGTGGAAGGCACCGGCGTGCAGAAGCTGCTCCAGGGCGGGCAGAAGCGCTACGGCGGCATCGGCGACTACATCGGCGAGAAGATCGCCGACGCGACCGGGGCGGAAACCCGCGTCACCGTGCTGGGCCACGTCCAGCGCGGCAGCATGCCCAGCCCGCGCGACCGTCTGGTGGCGTCGGCCTTCGGCGTGCACGCCGTGGACCTGATCGCGGAGGGCAAGTTCGACCGCATGGTCGCCTGGGCCAACCGCGGCGTGATCGACGTGCCGATCACCGAGGCCATCGCGCGTTATGCCGAAGTCGAACTGGACGGCGCCCTGGTCAAGACCGCCCGCGGCCTGGGCATCAGCCTGGGCGACTGAGTCCTAGGAATCGGAGGGTATTTTCACCACAGAGGCACGGAGACACAGAGGGCGTGGTTTCTCTGTGCCTCCGTGTCTCTGTGGTGAATCCTCATACCATCACGACAACTTGCACCGCATGACCGAAAACCCCCTTTGGGACTTCTCGCTCGCCGTCTACGCGCGGCCGGGGGTGCCCGCGGCCTGCCTGGACTTGCAGGACCGGCGTGGGCTGGACGTCAACGTCCTGCTCTTAGCCGCCTGGGCCGGCTTGGCCTGCGGCGTGCGCCTGTCGGCCGACGAACTGGCGCGGATCGACGCCACCATCGCCCCCTGGCGGGCCGAGGTCATCCAGCCCCTGCGCGCCGTGCGCCGCCGGGTGAAGGGCGAGGATCAAGCCCTCTACGAACGTCTGAAAGCCGCCGAGCTGGCGGCGGAGCGCATTCAGCAGGACCGGCTGTTCGCCGCCTCCGGCCTCGTTCCCGCGCCGGGCCCGGGGCCGGGTGGTTCGGTCGATCTCGCGGCGGCGAACCTGCGGCTGCTGGTGCCGGACGACGACCCGGCGTTGGCCGCGCTGATTGCCGCGCTTTAGTGGGTCAGCACCCGGCTCTTCTTGGTCCGGTTGCCTTCCAGGTCCTCTTCCTCGTCGTCGGAAACCTGATACGGCTTCCCGACGTAGAAGGCGTTGCAGCGTTTGCCGCCGGACAGGCGGGTCAGCCCGGCCTCCCACTCCTGCCCCTTGGGACCGAGGATGCGCAGCTTCAGCTGGTTGACCAGCGGGAAGATCTGGAACCCCTCCATGGTGACCGACTCACCCTTTTCGGAGAAGACGTCCTGGCCCAGCGTCAAGGTCTTGCCGGCGATCTCCAGCGTCACGTCCTGGGCCCAGGGGCATCCGCCGCCACCGCCGGCCGCCTTCTCGTTGGCGAGGGCCGTCCCCGGTGCGGTCGTGGCGACCGCCGAGACGAGCGCGCAGGTCAAAGCCAGAGCACAAACGTTCACGCGCCGATCCATCGCGAAAAACACCCACCGTCCCATGATCCGTCGGAGGAGCATATTTGCTGCGTCTGCGTAAGGCAACGCGGAGGATGTTCGAAGCAGGGTTGCACTTTCGGCTAGGCTGGATTGCCGGCTAAGCTAATCCGGTTTCCGTAGGTCAAGGATCCGCGTCTCCCATGGCGACCATCACCGAGGCCCTTCTGGCGGCCGTCGATCACCACCAGGCCGGCCGCCTGAACGAGGCCGCGACGCTGTACGCCCGCATCCTGGAGGCCGATCCGGAGCAGCCGGACGCCGCCCAGCTGCTGGGCGTGCTGTACGCACAGGCCGGCCACGCCGCGAAAGGGGTGGGGCTGCTCCGCCGGTCGCTGGCTTCGCGGCCGGATTCCGCGGGTGGCCAGTCGAACCTCGGCGGCGCGCTGCACAGCCTGGGCGACGCGGCCGGCGCGGAGGACGCGTTCCGCCGCGCCTTGCGGCTCGACCCCGGCTTGGCCGACGCCCACGCCAGCCGGGCCGGCGCCCTGCGCGCGCTGGGCCGGGCGGGGGAGGGCGCCGCGTCGGCCGCCCGCGCCCTGGCGCTCGACCCGATTCACGCCGAGGCGCTGGCGAACCGCGCTGATTCGCTGCTCGCGCTGCGGCGGGCACCGGCCGCGGAGATGGCCGCCCGGCGCGCGCTGGCGGTTCGTCCGGCCTTTCCGGAGGCGCAGATGGCGCTGGGCTCCGCGCTGGCCGCGCAGCACCGCTGGGACGGGGCGGAGGTCGCCTACCGCGCCGCGCTGGCCTGCCGACCGCGCCTCGCCGAAGCTTGGGAGAATTTGGGCGCCTTGCTCGCCAAGCTCGGCCGCTTCGATGAGTCGCTGGCCGCCTTCGCGGAGGCCGAGGCCCTGCGCCCCGGTCCCTCCCTGTGGGCGGCGCGCGGCACGGCGCTGGTCGCCATGGCCCGCCCGGCGGAGGCGCTGGCCGACATCGACCGTGCGCTCGCCGCCCGGCCGCAGGACGCCGGCCTGCACTGGAACCGCGGCTTCGCCCGCCTGCTGGCCGGCGACTACGCGGGCGGCTGGCCGGAGTTCGACTGGCGCCGCCACGACCAGGGGGCGGAGCCGCCCTGGCGCACCTTCCCGCAGCCGACTTGGAGTGGACCAGGGGCGGGGGAGGACATCGCCGGGCGGACCATTCTGCTCTACGCGGAGCAGGGGCTGGGCGACACGCTGCAGTTCATGCGCTACGTCCCGCTGGTCGCCGCACGCGGCGCCCGCGTGATCCTGGAGGTGCAGCCGCCGCTGCTGTCGGTTCTCGAAGGGATGGAAGGGGCGGACCGGGTGATCGCGCGCGGCGATCCGCTGCCCCCCTTCGACCTGGAATGCCCGCTGATGAGCCTGCCGCGGGCGCTCGGCACCACGCTCGACCGCGTGCCGGCCGTGGTGCCCTACCTGCGTCCCGACCCCGTGCGCGCCGCCGCCTGGAAGGAGCGCCTCAGGGAAGGGGAGGGGCTGCGCGTCGGGCCAAGGGTGGGACTGGTCTGGGCGGGCAACCCGCGCTTTCCCGGCGACCGCCTGCGCTCCCCCCGGTTGGAGGGGCTGCGGCCGGTGCTCGACGTGCCGGGGGTGCGCTTCTTCGGCCTGCAGAAGGGACCGGGGCGCGAGGATCTGGAGGGGGCGCCGCTGCCGGCCGCCTTCACCGACCTGGGGCCGGAGATCGCCGACTTCGCCGACACGGCGGCGATCATGGCGAACCTGGACCTGGTGATCTCCTCCTGCACCGGGCCGGCCCATCTGGCCGGGGCGCTGGGCGTGCCGCTGTGGGTGGTGCTGCCCTTTTCGCCGGACTGGCGCTGGCTGCTCGACCGCCAGGACAGCCCCTGGTACCCGACCGCCCGCCTGTTCCGCCAGGACCGGGTCGGCGACTGGCGCACCGTCGCCGGCCGCGTGGCCGAGGCGTTGCGGGGCTTTACGCCTTCAGCGTGAGGGTCGTTTGCGTCATCTCGTCGGCGGTGGACACCAGCTTCGACGCGGCCGAGTAGGTGCGCTGGGCCTGGATCAGCGTGGTGAACTGGCTTTCGATGTTGACGTTGGAGCCCTCGACGCTGTTGTTGTTCAGGCTGGCGCCGGCCGTCGTGTTGCCGGTCTTGCCGTCGCCGGAGGGGCTGCCGAAGGCGGCCAGCTTGATGGCGCCCGACTCGGTGGTCGCCCGGAAGGATGTGCCGGACAGGTTCTCCAAATCCTGCGGATTCGCGACGAGCGCGTCGGGCACATGGTAGAGGTAGCGCTGCCGCCCGCCGGCAAAGTTCGCGGCAACATAGCCGTCGGAGGTCAGTTCGGCGCCCTGGTAACTGCCGGCCGCGATGCCGTTCTGGCTCGACCGGGTGCCGATGTCCATGTCGGCGATGCTGGTGACCGAATCGTCCGGCTTGCCGTAGGTGCCGAGGTCCACCGAGATCGGCCCGAAATTGCCGCCGGGGTTGATGCCCATGGACAGCTTGCTGCCGTTGGCCCCCCCGGTCAGGACGCCGCTGCGGTCGAAGGTCATGCTGCCCATCGGCTGCCACGTGGCCGGGTCGCTGGCCTTCACCGAGCCGACCGCCTGGCCGTCCGCCCCGACGGTGCCGGCGTTGTAGACCTTCCAGGTCGTGCTGCCGTCCTCCGCCAGGCCCGACTTCATGAAGCGCAGCGTGGTGGTGCCCGCCGTCCCGCTCTTGTCGATCAGGTTCAGCGTGGCCCCGGTCGTGTTGGCCAGCGTCGGCGACGCTGCGACCGCCTGGGCCGTCGGCAGGTTCATGGCCAGCGACGCCTGGGTCGTCGCCTCGTGGTAGTCGGTCAGCCCCTTCAGCGAAACGGGCGTCAGGCCGGACGTGCTGCCGATGGTCGCCGACGGGTTGTTCGGGTCGATCTTGAATCCCATCAACGCCTTGCCGGCGTTGTTGACCAGATAGCCGTCCTTGTCCTTCGAGAAGTCGCCGGCACGCGTCAGCTCGACGTTCGAATCCGACGGGGCTCCGCTGCCGGTCGTGGTCCCCGCGGTGCCGTTGAGGAAATCGATGTCCTGGACGACGAAGTAGCCGTTGCCGAGAATCGACGCGTTCGTCGTCACCCCGGTCTGGCTGGTCGTGCCGGCGCGGTTGTCCAGCCGGTTGTAGGCACGTACGCCCGACCCCGGGTCGCCGACGTTGCTGGACCGGTCCTTCAGGAAGACGTCGTCGAACTGCGTCTCCGTGGCCTTGTAGCCGGTCGTCGTCGCGTTCGCGATGTTGGACGAAATGGAGCCGAGCGCACGGCTCTGCGCCGTCAGCCCAAGCACGCCATTGTTCAGGATCGTGGTGATGCCCATGGTCCGGCCGTCCTTCCTCGCGGAATCCGATTCGGCCGGTGTAAAGCAACAGGCGTGCCAGTCGTTTTGGCCGCCGGATCACGCGTTTGAGGGGGGATGAGAAGCGGGGGAATGGGCAGAATTTTCCCCCGCCGGGGGCTTGGAGCCCCCTCCTAGGAAAGAACGGCCCTTATTCGACCGGCAAAAAGACCCCGGTCTTCGGGTCGATGGCCCAGAGGTCGCCGCTGTCCAGGTCGAACCACCAGCCGTGCAGTTCCAGGTCGCCCGCCTCCACCTTCTCGCGCACGAAGGGGAAGCTCATCAGGTTGTCGACGGACGTGCGGACGGCCGCGCGCTCCACCACGCCGGGGTTCTGCTGCAGCCGGTCCAGCTCCGCCTTGCGGCGCTCCTCGTCGGTGTCCGTGCTGGGAAGCGGGACGTAGGGGTCGAGCGCCGCGCTGGCGATGGACACCCAGGGCGACACGAAGTCGTTCTGGTCCGGGGTGCCGGCGCGCAGGCGGATCAGCCCCTGGATGCCGCCGCAGAAGGCGTGGCCCAGCACGATCACGTGCCCGACGTTCAGCACGCGCACCGCGTATTCAATGGCAGCGGAGGTGCCGTGGTAGGCGCCGTCGGGCTGGTAGGGCGGCACGAGGTTGGCGACGTTGCGCACCACGAACATCTCGCCCGGCTCCGCCTGGGTCAGCAGCGCAGGGTCGACGCGGCTGTCGGAGCAGCCGATCATCAGGATCTTCGGCTTCTGCCCTTCCTCGACCAGCTGGCGCATGTTCTCGGGCCGGCGCTCGTAATAGCGGGCGCGAAAGCCCTTGATGCCGGCCAAAAGCTGACGGATGGGAACTTCCCGGTCGCTGTTGTTCATCATGGTACGGACATCCTCGCACGTGCCGGCCGAACCGGACTTCCCCAATTCAGACATTAACAGTGCGGTATAGCCCACGCCGGCCTAGGTTTCTAGAACCTCCGTTTGCTCGCCCCAGCGCCGCACGATTCCGGCGTCCAGCCCGAACAGGTCCAGCGCTCGGCCGACCGCGTGGTCCACCAAGTCGTCAATGCTCCGCGGCTTGGCGTAGAAGGCCGGCACCGGCGGCGCGATGACGGCACCCATCTCCGCCAGCTGCGTCATCGTGCGCAGGTGGCCGAGGTGCAGCGGAGTCTCCCGCACCATCAGCACCAGCGGACGGCGTTCCTTCAGCGTCACGTCGGCGGCGCGGGTCAGCAGGGTGGAGGTCACGCCCGTGGCGATCTCGCTCATGGTGCGGACGGAGCAGGGGGCGACGATCATGCCCATACAGCGGAAGCTGCCGCTGGCGATGGCCGCGCCGATGTCGGCGGCGGCGTAGGACACGTCGGCCATCGCCCGCAGCTCCGCGACCTTCAGCTCAGTCTCGTGGGCGAGCGTCACCTCCGCCGAGCGGCTGACGACGAGATGCGATTCGACGCCGATTCGGCGCAGCGCGGCCAGCAGCCGGATGCCCAGGACGCTGCCCGAGGCTCCACTGATGCCGACGACAAGGCGGGAGGGATGGCTCATAGCCGAGATCTAGCGCGGCGCGGTGGCCGCGTCCAGGGAGAGGGAACCTGTGGCCCCCTCCCTAACCCTCCCTCGCTGCCGCGGTGGAGGGAACGTGGGCAAAGCGACGGCAATCCCCTCCACCGCCAACGCTCTTGCGCAAACCGAAGGTTTGCGCTGACGCGGCAGGCGGACCTTCAGTCCGCCGAGAGCGGGGGAGGGCTAGGGAGGGGGCAGACGCGCCTCAGCGCGCCTCTTCCTGCTCCGAATAGGGCGACTCGTCGCCGTAGCCGCCGTCCTCGCGGTCCTGCGCCTCGCGCTCTTCCGGGGTCAGGGGCACGCCGCCGCGGCGGACGGCGAGCGCCAGCGCCTCTTCCAACTCGCGCTGGGTACACAGGCCCAGCAGGACCGGGTTGCGCGGCTTGATGTTCGGGGCGTTCCAGTGCGACCGCTCGCGCACCGACGCAATGGTCGGCTTGGTGGTGCCGATCAGACGGCAGAGCTGGGCGTCCGACAGTTCCGGATGGTGCTTCAGCAGCCAGGCGATGGCGTCGGGCTTGTCGCCGCGCTTGGTGATCGGGGTGTAGCGCGGGCCCTTGGACCGGGCGGCCGGCAACGGCAGGTCAGGGACCAGCAGCTTCAGGCGCAGGTCCTGGTTGCGTTCGCACCGCTCGATCTCGCCCTTGGTCAGCTGACCGTTGGCCACCGGGTCCAGCCCGACCATGCCGACTGCCACCTCGCCGTCGGCGATGGCCTGGACCTCCAGGGAATGCAGACCGCAGAAAGCGGCGATCTGCTCGAAGGTCAAGGATGTGTTCTCGACCAGCCAGACGGCCGTCGCTTTCGGCATCAAGGGCAGTGCCATCGTCCCTCCTCACAACTCCACACCGACCCTACCCGCGGGCGGGTGGGCCGTTCGAAATCACTGTACCGGAAATTCCCCGGCTTCGCCCTCCATATAGGGCCGAAGCCGTTCTATGTAAGCGCGCCGGGGCAGGCGGCCGGGGAAGCCCCGGACGCCCATCCTCTGCTAACCATCTTGGCGAGCTTTAGCAAGCCTGCGGCGCGCGCCGCAAACAAGAATGACGGGAAAATCGTGGCCTATGCCGAAATTCCGGGCTGCGAAGCCCGGAATTTCCGTCGCCATGCAACCTTTCGCCGCGGGGGCGGCGCCTTACGCCCCCACGGTCATGACGATCTTGCCGATGTGCGCGCTGGACTCCATCAGGGCGTGCGCCTCGGTCGCCTGCTCCAGCGTGAAAACCTTGTGGATGACCGGCTTGATGGAGCCGCCTTCCAGCAGCGGCCAGACCTTCTCGCGCAGCGCCTCAGCGATGCGGCCCTTTTCCGCCACCGGCCGGGCGCGGAGCGTGGAGCCGGTCAGGACCAGCCGCTTGGTCATCACCGGGAACATGTTGATGGACACCTTCGGCCCCTGGAGGAAGGCGATGGAGACGTGCCGCCCGTCCGGGGCCATGATCTCGATGTCGCGGGCGATGTAGTCGCCGCCGACCATGTCCAGCACCACATCCACGCCGCGCCCGCCGGTCTCCTGCTTGATGACGGCGACGAAATCCTCGGTCTTGTAGTCGATGGCCCGGTCGGCGCCGAGATCCTGGCAGGCGCGGCACTTGTCGGCGCTGCCGGCGGTGGTGAAGACCTTCGCGCCGAAGGCTTTCGCCAGCTGGATCGCCGTGGTGCCGATGCCGCTGGACCCGCCGTGCACCAGCAGCGTCTCGCCGGGCTTCAGCGCGCCGCGCTCGAACACGTTGGTCCAGACCGTGAAGAAGGTCTCCGGCACCGCCGCCGCCTCGACCATGCCGAATCCCTTCGGCACGGGCAGAAGCTGCGGGGCGGGCACGACGCAGTACTGGGCGTAGCCGCCGCCGGCCACCAGCGCGCAGACGGCGTCCTCGGCGGCCCAGCCCGTCACCCCTTCGCCCAGCGCCACGACGCGGCCGGCGATCTCCAGCCCCGGCAGGTCCGACGCGCCCGGCGGCGGGTCGTAGCGGCCCTGGCGCTGCAGCAAGTCCGGCCGGTTCACGCCGGCCGCCTCCACCGCCACTAGCACCTCGCCGGGGCCGGGCACCGGGGCGGGGCGTTGCACGGCGCGCAGCACCTCCGGCCCGCCGGGCTGGGAAATCTCGATGCAGGTCATGCTGTCCGGCAGGGCGATGCCCATGGTTTCTCCCCTATTCTCGTTCGGTCGCTTGTTTCAGGTGTACTGTATACCCAAGCGTCGAAGGTAGATTTCCGCGACGGAACTGGCAAGGATGGGCGTCGAACGGCCCGCATCTTAGGTTGGGGGAAACAGCATGGACATCGACGACCTGGAACCGCGCAAGGCCAAGCCTGCGCCCAAGGATCTCTCCAGCCTCGGCGTGGCGGAGCTGAAGGCCTACATCGCCGGCCTGGAGGCGGAGATCGAGCGCGCCCGCGCCGCCATCGCCGCGAAGGAAGCGCAGAAGAACGCCGCCGAGGCCTTCTTCAAGAAGCCGTCCTGAGGGTTGGCCCCGAAACGCGAAAAGGCCCCCTCCCGCGCCGTGGCGGAAGGGGGCCTCTTTCCGACCGATAATGTTGGTCAGTCCCGGCCGACCAGGTCGCGGTAGCAGTGCCAGGAGGCGTGGCCGATCAGCGGGAAGGCCAGCGCCATGCCGAGGAAGCCGGTGACCATGCCGGCGGCCATGAACAACGCGATCAGGAAGCCCCAGACCGCCATGGCCTGCCAGTTCTCGCGCACCACGGTCACGCTGGTCGCCATGGCGGTGAAGACGTCGGTCTCGCGGTCCAGCAGCATGGGGATCGACACCACGCTGATGGCGAAGACCACGGTGGCGATCACCCCGCCCAGGATCGTCCCGGTCAGCAGGAACGGGATCGTCTGCGACGAGAAGAAGATGCGCTCGACCAGCTGGTCGAAGGCCGGCGGGTCCATGGAAAAGAACAGCGCGAAGATCAGGAAGGCGACGCGGATCCAGGCGAGCAGCGCCAACATCAGCGTCAGCCCGATGCCGGCGATCTGCATGCCGTTGCGGTGGTAGGCGCCGGCCACCCGGGCCAGCGTCGGGCGCTCCCCGCGCTCCAGCAGACGGCTCGTCTCGTAAAGGCCGACGGCCAGCACCGGCCCCAGCAGCATGAAGCCCGCCGCCATCGGCAGGATCAGGTAGCCCATGTCGTACATGGCGAGCCCGGCCACCAGCACGAAGCTGGAGACGACGGCCAGCACGCCATAGGCCAGGCTGATCACCGGGCTGGCGCACATGTCGCGCCACCCCGCGGTCAGCCACACCCAGGGACGGTCGGTGCCGACCACGCGGATGCGCGGCAGGAACCGGGACGGCTTGTGGAATTCGGATGCACCGCGATGAGACCAGACGTCGACCATGGCTGCGGCCTCCCCCTTATCCGGGAAATGTGTCGGTTCAGTCTTCTGTGGGCTTTGCCCGTTTGCCTCTCGTGGTGATCACTGTAGCGCAGCAATTTGCGGCTGAACAGATTGTCTGTTCGACGGACTGTTTCGGCGCGTAATTGTCACGAAAGTCAGAAGAGCCGGTCCCTTGGTGTGGTCCCTGTTCCTGGTTCCGGTCGCCGCCCCCTGTTGCCGGCAAGACTCACTCACCATGCGACCGTCGCGGGACCCGTCCACGATGGCTGACGCGGGAGTCGTCGCGGTGGTAGCAGAATGGGACTCAACGTCAGGGAATCCCGTTCATGGCTCCGAAGGCCCTCAAGTCCCCCGCCCTCACCGTCGTCAAGGGCGGCATCAAGGGCGGCAAGACCCTTCCCCCCAACGCCGCCCGCCACATCGAGCGGCACAAGGCGGCGGCGCGGACACTGCGCAAGCCGACCGCCTTCCAGGCGCCGACCCCGGTCCTGGAGCAGGACGGCCGCGTCGCGTTCCCCGGCGTCGTCGAATACCGCCTGAACGACGGCACGACCGTTGCCACGCCGCCCGTGGACAACGGCATCATCTACCAGCCGGTCATCCACGACCTCGCGCTCTACGACTGGATGCGCGCCCGCGGCCTGACCGAGACCGGCCACCGCGTCGTCTGACGCCATGTCAAGGCTCCGCCCTTCTCCCACCCGCGGGGGAAGGGCGTTTCAGTCCTCCACCTCCTTGCCGTCCACCTTCTTGCCATCCAGGTCCGTCGTCCGGCGCTCGCGCTCCTGCCGGTCGCGCTGCTTCTCCGTCTTGGTGCGTCCGAAACGCACGCGGTTCTCCTCCGCGACTTTTTCGCGCTCTTCCCGCTCGCGCATCTTTCGGAATCGGTTCAGGTTGACGACATCACCCATGCGCGTTTCTCCAACGTCTCGTCCAAGGTCCCTGGCCACCCGCTGGCGCCTTGACCGGGGCCGGCGGCGATGTGCGGGGCGGGCGGAAACTCGGCCGTGGATTTGCCCAAATTGCTTGTTCTTGTCTGTGTCTTAGCTTAGCGAAACACCGCAGGGGCTGAAAGGTCCGGGCCTTGCGGACGGTAAGGCCGGTGGTGCGGGGGAGGGCGGGGCGTCGGTGAAGAAGATCCTGATCGCGGTTCTGGTCGTGCTTGCCGTTCTGGTCGGCGCCGTTCTCATCGTGCCCGGCTTCATCGACTGGAACAGCTACAAGGCCCAGATCGCCGAACGGGTGTCGTCGGCCACCGGCCGCGCCGTGGAGTTGAAGGGCGACATCGGCCTGTCGCTGCTGCCGTCGCCGGCCCTGACCGTGCGCGACGCGCGGCTCGCCAACGCGCCCGGTGGGTCGGAACCCGACATGGCCCGCCTGAAGGAGCTGGACGTCCGTGTGGCTCTCGGCCCGCTGCTCGGCGGGCGCATCCAGGTGCAGAGCATCCGCCTGATCGACCCGGTCTTCGTGTTCGAGGTGCTGCCCGACGGCCGCTTCAATTGGGACCTGTCCGGCGCCGACCGCCCGCCGGCCGCCGCCAACCAGGGCTCGGGCGACGGGCTGGCGTCGGCGGTCAGCTTCGACCAGGTAACGGTCGAGAACGGCACCATTCTCTATCGCGACGCCCGGGCCGGCCGGTCGGAGACGCTGGACCGCCTGGACGCCCGCATCGTCGCCGGCAGCTTCACCGGCCCCTTCCAGGGGCAGGGCAGCTTCCGCGCGCGCGGCGTTCCCATGCGCGGGGAGATGTTCGTCAGCCGTCTCGTCGAGGGAGCGGCGGTGCAGGTCCGCGCGGCGCTGTCCATGGCCGACACCGACGCGACGCTCCGATTCGCCGGCATCGTGACCAAGGCGCCGGTCGGCGGCGGCTCGCGCGCCCAGGGCGACCTGCGGGTGGAGGGCGCCGACCTCTCCCGCGCGCTGGACAGCCTGACCGGCAAGCCGGCCGGGCAGGGCGGCGCCAACCCGGCGCTGGCGCAGAGCTTCAGCGTCCGCACGGCGGTGGAAGCCTCGGCGGCCGGGGCCAGCTTCACCAACCTGGAAGGCCAGCTCGGCGACACGCGCGCCACCGGCACCGCGACGTTGCGCAGCGGCGGCCCGGAGGCCGGCAGTCCGGCGCGGGCGGAGGTGACGCTGGGCCTCAACCGCCTGGACCTGGACGCTTGGCTCGACCGGGCCGGCACCTCCGGCTCCGGCGGCGCGGCGCCCGCAAACCCGGCACCCACCGGCGGGGGCAATACCCCGGCGAACGGCACCGCCGGCCGCCCCGGCAGCTTCGCGCTGCCGGAGGGGCTGGACGCCAAGCTCGACCTCTCCGTGGACGCCGTCACCTACAACGGCGGCATTGTGCGCCAGGGGCGGGTGGAGGCGAACCTGTCCGGCGGCACCCTCAACGTCGACCGTTTCAGCGCGCTGCTGCCCGGCGGGTCCGATTTCGTGGCGGCGGGGGAACTGGCGGCGGCCAACGGCCAGCCGGCGCTGAACCTGCGGATGGAGGCGAACGCCGACAACCTGCGCGCCCTGCTGGAGTGGATGAAGGTGGACGTTCACGCGGTGCCGGCCGACCGGCTGCGCCGCGCCTCGCTGTCCGCGCAGGTGCAGGGGCGGCCGGGGCGGGTGGACGTCTCCGGGCTCGACCTGCGGGTGGACACCAGCCGCCTGTCCGGCGCCGTCGCCTATGTGGACCGCGGCCGCCCGGCCTTCGGCGCACGACTCGACCTCGACCGCCTGAACCTCGACGCCTACCTGCCGCAGCCGGCGGAGAGCGGTGCCGTGGCGGCGGGGACTCCCCCGGCGAACGCCGGCGGCAAGGGCGCCACCGACAAAGGCGCGAATGACAAGGGGGGCAACGCCCGTCAGCCGATGACGCCGGCGAACCTGCTCGCCTCGGTGGACGCCAACCTTGACCTCACCGTCGGGCAGCTGACCGTGCGCGGCCTGCCGGTGCAGGGGCTGCACCTGGACGCCACGGCGGCGGGCGGCGCCCTGTCGGTGAAGGAGGCGACGGTCGAGGATTTCGCCGGGCTGAAGGGCCGGCTGGACGGGCAGGCCGCCGGGATCGCCCCTCTGCGCGGCGCGCACCTGGCCCTGAACGTGGAGGCGGCCAGCCTCGACGGCCTGTCGCGGGTCGTGGCCTGGCCGGCCGGCGCCCCCGATCCGGAGAAGATCGGGCCGGTCAAGGCGCAGGCCCGCCTGTCCGGCGACACCGACCGCTTGGCGGTGGAACTGTCCATGGACGTGGTGGGTGGCAACCTGGAGGCCGGCGGCACGATGCTGAACCTGGAGCATAACCCCTCCGCCGACCTGAAGCTGCGCACCAAGCACCCAGAGCTAGGTCAGCTCGCCGCCCTCCTGTCCAACCGCGCGGAGGCCGCCGCCTACGGGCCCATGGACGTCTACGGGGAACTGGCGGGGACCAAGAAAGCCTTCACGCTCGCCAACATCCAAGGCACCGTCGCTGGAACCTCGTTGCGCGGCCGCGCCGCCGCCGACCTGAACGGGGCCAAGCCCCGTGTGGACGCGGAGATCCAGACCGGCGACCTCGACCTCGACCGGCTCGCCGCCGGTCCCGCCGCGGCGTCCCGCCGGCCGGGGGCGCCTGCCGGTGGCCCGGCGCCGGCCGGGAGCGACGCGCCCACCCCGACGGCCGACTCCGGCACCCTGGATTTCGGCTGGCTGAACAGCTTCGACGGGCGTCTGGCGCTGACCTCCGCGGCTCTGGTCAAAGGCGAGACGCGAATCGAGAAGCCGGCCCTGCGCGCCACCGTTCAGAACGGTGTGCTGACGCTGGAGCAGTTCGACGGCGGCCTGCTCGGCGGCCAGCTGGGCATCACCGGCCGCCTTTCTTCCCCCAGCGGGCAGGCGCCGACCGCGGAGGCCGCGATCACGCTGGTCAAGGCGAAGCTTGCCCAGGCGTTCAAGGGCGGGGGCATCGGCGGTGGGGCGGTCGACTTGGCCGGCGGCACTCTGGACCTCGAATCGACGCTGGCCTCCAGCGGTTCCAGCACCGACGCGATGCTGAGGGGGCTCAGCGGGCAGGGCCGGGTCAGCGCGCGCGACGGCGTGATCCGCGGCTTCGACCTGCGCGCCCTGCGCGACCGCCTGACCAAGCTCGACCGCCCGCAGGAGCTGCTGGGCGCGGTCATGGGCGGGCTGCAGGGCGGCGAGACGCAGTTCGCGCGGATGGACGGCACCTTCGTGGTGGACCGCGGCGTTCTGCGCACCGAGGACCTGAAGCTCGACTCGGACGTCGGTCAGGCATCGGGGGCGGGGCAGGTCAACCTGCCGGCCAAGTCCATCGACATGCGCGTGCGCGTCACCATCCTGTCGGAGCAGGCGCTGCCGCCGCTGACCGTGCGCCTGTCCGGCCCGCTGGCCCAGCCGACCCGCTCCTTCGAGATGCAGGAGGTGCAGGAGTATTTCGCCAAGCGCGCGGCCGAGGGCCTGCTGAACCGCGTGATCCCCAAGGACGTGCCGATCCCCGGCGCCGGCGGGGATGGCGCGCCGGTGAAGCCCGACACGCTGCTGAAGGGCCTGTTCGAGGGGCTGCGCCGGTGATCCGGCCAGCCCCGAACGATGCGCGCCCGTGACGCATCGCACCCAAGCCCGTTGAAGTTCTGCGGGGTGGGTCCCATAATGTGCCAACGAAACCCGGATTTTGAGTCGATGCAGGTGGACAACAAGCTTCTGGACGATCTGGCCCGCGTCGCGGGTGGCGCGCTCGGCGCGCTGTCGTCCCTGCGTGAAGAGGCCGAGGCGCAGATGCGCCAGCAGTTCGAGCGCGTGCTGTCGCGGATGGACGTGGTCAGCCGCGAGGAATACGAGGCCGTTCGCGCCATGGCCGCCAAGGCCCGCGAGGAGCAGGAGGCGCTGACCGAGCGAATCACCGCTCTGGAAGCGACGGTGGCCACCCTGCTCGCCGACCGCGCCCTGCGGCACGACGAGGGGGCGCCGCACCGCCGCGCTCCCGGCCAGGCCTCCAATCCCCAGGCCTCCAATCCCCAGGCCTCTGCCCAAGCCGGCAAGCCGACCGGCACGGCCCCCAGTCCAAGTGACGACTCGGGGCCCGGCGCCGGGGTCTGATCCCGCCGCCACCGGTCACGAATCCATCACGGACGCACCGCCGAAAACCAGTTGCGCCGGCCTGACCCTTTTTGGCACGGTGCTTCCGGTGGTAGCCCCTCCGGTCGCCTGACACAACATCTCGGGGCTTTGGCTCTTGGCTGGATGAGCCTTGAGCCCGGCCTTGCCCCGGGGGCCTGGGGGCGGTGACGTCCACCGCGCCTTCACAGGAGGATGCCGACATGTCGGCTGTTGCCGTCGACACTCCCTCTTCCGCCCACAATCCCCTGGACATCGTCGAGGAGATCGTCACCGCCAACGAATGGCCCTTCGAACGGGCCAGCGAGGACGAACTCGTCGTCGAGATCGGGGGCCGTTGGTGCGACTACCGGCTCTACTTCGTGTGGCAGCCCGACGTCAGCGCGATGCAGTTCTCCTGCCAGTTCGACATGAAGGTGCCATCATCCCGCCGGTCCGCGGTCAACGACCTGTTGGCCGAAGTGAACGCGCGCATGTGGCTCGGCCATTTCGACGTCTGCTCGGAGGAGCACACGCCGATGTTCCGCCAGACCATGCTGCTGCGCGGTTCGCGCGGGGCGACGGTGGAGCAGCTGGAAGACCTCGTGGAGATCGCGCTGTCGGAGTGCGAACGATTCTACCCCGCCTTCCAGTTCGTGATCTGGGGCGGCAAGTCGGCGTCGGACGCGGTGTCCGCCGCCATTCTGGACACCGTGGGCGAGGCGTAAGGTCATGGCTGAAGGCGGCGCGCTGCTTCTGGTCGGCTGCGGAAAGATGGGCGGGGCCATGCTGGACGGCTGGCTGGCCGCCGGCACCGCGTCGCGCGTCGTGGTGGTGGAGCCCTCGGGCCTGCCGGAGAGCGTGCGCGGCAACCCCGCCGTCTCCGCCGCGACCGGCCCCGCCGATCTTTTCTCCGGTGTGGGGCCCTCTGGTTTCGTGCCGGACGTCGTCGTCCTGGCGGTGAAGCCGCAGGTGATGGACACGGTCCTGCCCGGCTACCGCCCGCTGGTGCGCCCCGGCACCGTCTTCCTGTCCATCGCGGCAGGAAAGACGATCGGCTCCTTCGAAGCGCTGCTGGGCGGGGGGGCGGCTGTGGTCCGCTCCATGCCCAACACCCCGGCCGCCATCGGACGCGGCATGACCGTCGCCGTGGGCAACGCTGCGGTCACCGAGGCGCAGCGCACGCTGTGCGACGCGCTGCTGCGCGCGGTCGGCGACGTCGCCTGGGTGGAGGACGAATCGCTCCTCGACCCGGTCACCGCCGTCTCGGGCAGCGGCCCGGCCTATGTGTTCCTGATGGTCGAGGCGATGGCCAAGGCCGGCGAGGCCGCAGGCCTGCCGGCGGAGCTTGCCATGCGCTTGGCGCGGGCCACCGTTGCGGGTGCCGGCGAGCTGATGCACCAATCCCCGACCTCCGCCGCCGACCTGCGCAAGGCGGTGACCAGCCCGAACGGCACGACTCAGGCGGCGCTGGATGTGCTGATGGCCGGCGACGGCCTCCAACCCCTGATGGACCGCGCCATCGCCGCCGCCGCCCGCCGCTCGCGCGAACTGGCGCAGTAAGCGGGCGCCATGACCGACCTCAGCCCCTCCGCCCGCCGCGTCCAGGACCTTCTCGACCGGATCGGCCTCGGCCATCGGGTGGTGGAGCATGAGGGCAGCACCCGGACGTCGGAGGACGCGGCGAACGCCGTCGGCTGCACTGTGGCGGAGATCGCCAAGTCGCTGATCTTCCGCGGCAAGGACAGCGGGCGCCCGGTCCTGGTGGTGGCCAGCGGCGCCAACCGCGTCGACGAGAAGGCCGTCGGCCGGCTGATCGGCGAGAAGATCGAGCGTGCCGACCCCGACTTCGTGCGCGACAGCACCGGCTTCGCCATCGGCGGCGTGCCGCCCATCGGCCACGCGGTGCCGCCGCTGGTGCTGGTCGACGCCGACCTGATGGCGCTGGACAGGATCTGGGCCGCCGCCGGCACGCCCAACGCCGTCTTCCAACTCACCCCCGCGCAGCTGGTCAGCATGACCGGCGGTCGCGTGGAGGTGGTGCGAAAAGGGTAAAGCAGCCCATTCCGGAAGGCTGGGTCAAGCGGGCGCTTTGACCCGGGCGGTTTGATGGCGGCAGATTGCCCCGCGACACGTCCGCGCAACGTCGGCGCTGCCCCCTTCCAAGCCCTTGGCTTCTCTGGCAAGACTCTCCGCAACCCAGCCGCCGGGAGGTTCAGCCGAACAGGCTTGCCCGAACCCGGCGGGACACTCCTGCGAGAGGCTGAAGGGAGGCCCCGATGACCGACGCCCGCCACAACCCTTACGAGACCGATCTCGACCAGAACGCGGCCAACACCGTGCCGCTGTCGCCGCTCTCCTTCCTGCGCCGCACCGCCGCGGTTTATCCGCAGCGCACCGCCGTCATCCACGGCCCGGTCCGCCGCACCTGGGCGGAGACCTACGAGCGTTGCGTGCGGCTCGCCTCGGCGCTGACCAAGCGCGGCATCGGACTCGGTGACACGGTGGCGGTCATGGCCCCCAACACGCCGGAGTCGTTCGAGGCCCATTTCGGCGTGCCGATGGCCGGCGCCGTGCTGAACGCCCTGAACATTCGCCTGGACGCGGAGGCGCTGGCCTTCATCCTGGAGCATGGCGAGGCGAAGATCCTGCTGACCGACCGGGAATTCTCGCCGGTGATCGCCAAGGCCATCCATATGCTGGAGCCGAAGCGCCGCCCGATCGTCATCGACATCGACGACCCGCAGGCCAAGGGCGGCGAGCTGATCGGCGAGCAGACCTACGAACAGTTCCTGGAAACCGGCGACCCGGATTTCGCTTGGCCGATGCCGGACCGGGAATGGCAGGCGATCGCGCTGAACTACACGTCGGGCACCACCGGCAATCCGAAGGGCGTCGTCTATCACCACCGCGGCGCCTACCTGAACGCCATGGGCAACGTGCTGACCTGGGCGATGCCGCACCATCCCGTGTATCTGTGGACGCTGCCCATGTTCCACTGCAACGGCTGGTGCTTCCCCTGGACGGTCACGGCGATGGCCGGCACCAACGTCTGCGTCCGCACCATCTCGGCCAAGGGCATCTACGACGCGCTGGCCGACCTCGGCGTCACCCACATGTGCGGCGCGCCCATCATCATGGGCCTGATCGTCAACGCGCCGGAGGAGCAGAAGCGCGAGATCCCGCGCGGCGTGAAGATGATGACCGCCGGCGCCGCCCCGCCCGCCGCGGTGATCGAGAAGATCGAGCGGCTGGGCTTCGACGTCACCCACGTGTACGGCCTGACGGAGGTCTACGGCCCGGTCACCATCTGTGCCTGGCACGAGCGCTGGGACGACCTGCCGCTGGAAGAGCGCGCGGCGCTGAAGGCGCGCCAGGGCGTCAACTACGCCACGCTGGAAGGGCTGATGGTCGCCGACCCCAACACGCTGCAGCCGACCCGCAAGGACGGGGTGACGATGGGCGAGATCTTCATGCGCGGCAACACCGTCATGAAAGGCTACCTGAAGAACCCGCGCGCCACGCAGGAGGCCTTCTCCGGCGGCTGGTTCCACACCGGCGACCTTGGCGTCTGGCACCCCGACGGCTATATCGAGCTGAAGGACCGCTCCAAGGACATCATCATCTCCGGCGGCGAGAACATCTCGACCATCGAGGTCGAGTCGGTCCTCTACAAGCATCCGGACATCGTCGAGGCCGCGGTGGTCGCGCGCCCCGACGAGAAATGGGGCGAGACACCCTGCGCCTTCGTCACGCTGAAGGACGGCACGTCCCTGACCGAGGCCGAGGTGATCGCCTACTGCCGCGAGCATCTGGCCCACTTCAAGTGCCCGCGCACGGTGGTTTTCACCGCCCTGCCGAAGACCTCCACCGGCAAGATCCAGAAGTACGTCCTGCGCGACCAGGCGCGCGCCCTGAACGGCGCAAAGGCGTAAGGGCGATGACGGGTCCGGGGGGCTTCGGCCCCCTGTCTCCCACCAATTTGGCCGCGGACTTGGACGCCGCCGCAACCCTGGTCCGCCAGGGCTTCGGCATCTCGCGGGAAAACTTCGAGCGGTCCATCGCTCTGTTCGGCGCGGACGTGCTGCGCGGCCTGCGGCTGGATGGGCGCCGTGATGGGAGCCTGGTCGGCTGCGCCGCCGTCTGGCCGATGGACCAGTGGTTCGGCGGGCGCCCGGTGCCGGCACAGGGAGTCGCCGCCGTCGCGGTCGACCCGGCGGAGCGGGGGAGGGGGCACGGAACCGCCTTGGTTCGCGGCATTCTGGAGGAGGCCCGCAGCTCCGGCGCCGCCCTTTCCGTCCTCTATCCCGCGACCTTCGCGCTCTACGCCAGGGCCGGCTACGGCCGTGGCGGGGTTTCCTTCGACTGGAGCGCGCCGCCCGCCGCCTTCCTCGGTCAGCCTCTGCCGGACGACGGCACCATCACGCGCGCCGACCCCAGGGACGCGACTCCGCTGGCGGCACTGCGCCGGCGCGTGCTCGAAACCGGCAACGGGCTGGTGGAACGAAACGAAGGGTTGTGGAGTTTCGCCCTCTGCCCGGATGGTGAGCCGTCCGATCTCTATCTCTTGAACGGTCCGGACGGTCCGGAAGGCTACGTCGCGGTCGGTGCGCCAAAACGTCGCGGCCTCGCTGTCGCTGACATCTGCCTCCTCAGCCGCCGCGCCGCGCGGCTCGCGATGGGCTTCCTGGCGGGGCACCGGGCGCAGGTCGACCGGATTCGCTGGCGCGGCGGGCCGGACGATCCGCTGGCGCTGCTCGCCTCCGCGCCCGCCACGGCTGGCGGCATCGCCGTGGACGCGCGCGAGGAGTGGTTGCTTCGAATCCTGGACGTCGAACGCGCGCTTGGCGCCCGCGGCTATCCCGCTGCGTTGACCGCGGAGCTTCTCCTCGACGTCGCGGACCCGCTGTTTCCCGCCAATTCCGGGCTTTTCCGGCTCTCCGTGGCTGGCGGCCGCGGCGTTGCCCACCGTCTTTCCGAACCGGCGGCGCGTCCAGCCGCGGGCGCGCTGTCCCTGGACATGGCCGCGCTTTCCACACTTTACAGTGGGCATAGAGGTGCCGTTTTGCTCCGCCAGGTTGGGTTGCTGGCGGGCGCGGACGACGCCGTGGCGACCGCTTCCCTTGCCTTCGCGGGACCGAGCCCTTGGATGCCCGACCGCTTCTGAACGCGTGTTAAGGAATGACACAGGTCATACCAGAAATTAATTCTTGGCGGCATATAAGGTTAAGACAAGGCATCAAAACCGCGGAAGCGGCGCCGCTGAACTCGGGGGAGCCCGATTGCCATGACGATCGGAAAGCGTATCGCGCTTGGGTTTGTGACCGTCCTTCTGCTGACGATGGTCGTGGCCTTCGTGGGCTGGAGCAGCCTGCGCACCTACGCCGGGCGCGTCGATGTCGCGGCGCACACCGCCGATTTGGACACCCGCCTGAAGGCCGTGCGGATCGAGGAGGCGCGTTTCGTGACGGAGCGCGACGCCCGGGCCGCCGCCAGCGTGCCGGGCATGTTGGAGACCCTGCGGGCCGAAGCGCGCGAGACGAAGGGCGCGCTGGACGATGCCGGCAGCGTCCGCCTGCTGGACGACATCCTGGCGGGCATCGACGGCTACCGCGCCGCCTTCGCCAACTTCGTCGCCCAGGACAAGGACGCCCGCGCCCGCACCGAGGGCATGGAGACCCGGGCGCGCGCCCTAAAGGACATCGCGGAGAAGATCGGCCGCCAGCAGTCCGACCGCTACGACCAGAACATGGTCAGCCTGCGCGACGCGGAGCACGCGGTCCGGCAGGCGCGCGACACCTCCGACCGCGCCGACCGGCTGATTGAGACGGTGCTGGAGGCCCGCCGCCTGCAGGCGGAGTTCCTGCGCACGCGCAACCCGGCTGGCATGCAGGCCGTCGGCGACGCCGTCGCGCTGCTGCTGTCGACCGTCGAGAGCGTGGAGAAGGATCTGGCCGGCACCAACGACGAGGACCTTGCCAAGCAGATCGTCGCCGCGGTGCGCGACTACCGCGCCGCCCTGGACCAGGTCAGCGCGGCCGAGTCGGGCCGGGGGCTGGACACCCACGCCCAGCAGATCCAGAAGCTCGCCCACGAGATGCAGGAAAACCAGGGCTCGGTGTCCGCTGCCCTCCAGGAAGCCGCGGGCTTCGCGCAGAGCGAGGTGAACGAGGCCGTTCAGCTGCGCGGCGTCGCCATGCGCCTGATCCAGAACGCGCAGGCCGCCATGCTCGGCCAGCGCGACTATCTGCTGGGGGGCGATGCGGCGGCGCGGGCCACCGTCGCCGCGGCGGTCAAGGAGACGCTGGATCTGGCGAAACAGGCCGGCGCCGTCCTGGCCGATGCGGACGGCCGCGCGCTGATCGCCGCGATCACCGACGCCGCCCAGGCGTTCGACCGGGAGTTCGCGGCGCTGGTCGCGGCCAGCGAGAACCAGCGCGCCGCCTCCACCGCCATGGCCAAGGCGGCCGGGGCGGTCAGCGACCAGGTGGCGCGGCTCGTCTCCATCCAGCGCGAGGACCGCGAGAACGGGCGCGCGAACGCCAGCACCGTGATCATCGTCGGCGCGCTGGTGTCGCTGGCGTTGGGCTTGCTGCTGGCTTGGTTCATCGACCGCGGCATCACGCTTCCCTTGCACGCCATGACCGGCGCCATGGGCCGCCTGTCCGAAGGCGACCTGGACGTCGACATCCCCGGCGCCGACCGCAAGGACGAACTGCGCGCCATGGCGCTGGCGCTGCGCGTCTTCAAGGAAAACGCGCTGGAGATGCAGCGCATGGAGGGCGAGCGGGAGGAGATGCGGCGGCAGATCGACGCCGACCGCCGCCGCACCATGAACGAGTTCGCTGCGGGCTTCGAGCAGGCGGTGTCCGGCGTCGTCGTCTCGCTGACCGATTCGGCCGGCAACCTGGGCCGCGACGCGCAGGAGATGTCGTCGGACGCGGCGCTGACCACCGCGAAGTCCAGCGCCGTGGCCTCGGCGTCGGAGCAGGCCTCCAGCAACGTCCAGACCGTCGCCGCGGCGGCGGAGGAGCTGTCCTCCTCCATCGCCGAGATCTCGCGCCAGCTCAACGCCAGCTCGCAGGTGGCCATGGGTGCGGCGGGCAAGGCGCGGGAGACCAACACCATCGTCGAAGGGCTGGCCGACGCGGCCCAGCGCATCGGGCAGGTCGTCAACCTGATCGGCGAGATCGCCAGCCAGACCAACCTGCTGGCGCTCAACGCCACCATCGAGGCCGCCCGCGCCGGGGAGGCCGGAAAAGGCTTCGCGGTCGTGGCGACGGAGGTCAAGAACCTCGCCGGCCAGACCGCCAAGGCGACGGAGGAAATCTCCTCCCAGGTCGCGGACATGCAGGCCGCGACCGGCGGTGCCGTGGAGGCGATCCGCACCATCTCCGACGCGGTCGGGACGATCAGCCGCACCGTGACCGACATCGCCCAGGCGATGGAGCAGCAGGGCCTCGCCACCCGCGAGATCGCGCAGAACGTCAACGAGGCCGCGGAGGGCACGCAACAGGTGATGCGCCACATCGCGGAGGTCACCCACGCCGCCAGCAAGACTGGCGGCGCCGCCGACGCCGTCCTCGACGCCAGCCGCACGCTGGCCCGTCAGGCCGAACATCTGCGGTCGGAGGTCCAAGGCTTCCTGAACAAGGTGCGCTCGGCGTAGGTTTGCTTCAATGCGGCGGAGTTCCCTCCCTTGCCGAAGGCGGGGGAGGGTTAGGGTGGGGGCCCAGTGCAACCACCCCCCGCCCCAACATTCACCCGGCCGCTCCCCGTTGCTTTCACACCGGGCTTCTGTTAAGCCGCGCCGTGCCTTCCGGACGCGAGATCACATGGCCTTCTCCCTGTCACGCCTCGATTCCTCCAAGGCGCTTCCCGATTCCTTCCTGGCGGTGCTGGCCGGTCTGGCGGCGCTGCTGCTCGGGCCACTGGCGGCGGTGGCGCCGCGTGGGCTGCCGGTGTGGGCTATTTCGGTGATCCTGATCGGGCTGGCCGGGCTGGCGCGACGCGACGCGCTCGGCCGCCTGCAACGGGCGCTGCCGGGCACGGCCGTGGTGGGCGCCTTCCTGCTGCTGGCCGCTCTTTCGGTGATGTGGAGCCCATCGTCCCGCGCCGGTCTGACGGTGGTAGAGATCAGCTACATCGCGCTCAGCGCGCTGGCCGGCGGGGCGTGGCTGTCCTCCCTGCCGGGGGTGGAGGCGCGGCGGCTGATCCAGCTGTTCCTGGCCGGCACCTTCGTCGGCATCGCGGTCTTCGCGGCGGAGGCTGCGCTGGATTTCCCGCTGCACCGCTGGTGGAACCACGTCCCGGCGGACTTCCCCATCGCGGACAGCAACGTTCCCAAGCGCACCGCGGCCTTGCTCTGCCTGCTGGTCTGGCCGGCGGCGATGGCGCTCGACCGCGGCGGGCGGCGTGGGCTGGCGCTGCTGCTGCCCATCGGCTACGCGGCGGCCTGCCTTCTGCTGACCAGCCGGTCGGCGATGATGGGCATCGCCGTCGGCGTGGCCGTCTTCCTCCTGTCCTGCTGGTCGGTGCGGGCGGTTCGGGCCGCCCTGGGGACCGCACTGGCCCTTGCCTTCGCCGCGGTCCTGCCGGCCGTCCTGCTGTTCGACCGCGTTCTCGACCTCGACGCCGCCCCCTGGCTGTTCCGCTCCGCCCAGCACCGCGTGGAGATCTGGGGCATGGCGGCGGAGCGCGCCCTGGAGACGCCCTTCCTCGGGCAGGGCATCGACGCCTCCCGCGCCCTGATGCCGGAAGGCGAGGTGTCGCGCTTCGGCATCATCACCGACAGCCTGCTGCCGCTGCACCCGCACAACGCCTTCCTCCAGGTCTGGCTGGAGCTGGGCGGCCTGGGTGCTGCGCTGGCCCTGGCGGCAGCCTTGCTCCTCCTCTTCGGGACGGCGCGGCTGGAGGAGCGGGAGCAGCCCTTCGCGCTCGCCCTGTTCGCCTCCGGCCTCGCCATGGTCAGCACCGCCTACGGCATCTGGCAGGCCTGGTGGATGGCCGGCATCCTGTCGGCTGGGCTGATGCTGCGCCTCGCCGCCCGCACGCCGGCCCATGATGACTAAAGCGGAACCGCGCCGGGTCCTGGTCATCAAGCTGGGCGCCTTCGGCGACTTCTTCCTGGCGCAGACCGCCTTCGCCGCCATCCGGCGCCACCACGCCGGCGCCCATCTCGCCCTGCTGACCCTGCCGTCGCTGGCCCCGCTCGCCCGCCTCAGCGGCCTGTTCGACGAGGTGCTGGAGGACCCGCGCGGGCGCAAGCTCGCCGATTACCTCCGGGTGCGCCGCCTGCTGCGCGCCGGGCGGTTCGACCGCGTCTACGATCTGCAGGCGCAGCCGCGCACCGACCGGTATTTTTGGCTGCTCGCCCCTGGCCCCTGGCCGGAATGGTCGGGCACGGCGCTGGGTGCGTCCCACCGCGACCAGTATGCCGGGCGCCGCCGGGTGCCGGTGCTGGCGCGCTACGCCCGGCAACTCGCCCCGTTCGGCATTGCGCTGGACGACACGCCCGACCTGTCCTGGCTGGACGCCGACACCGCCCGCTTTGGCCTGACGGGTGCCTACGCCCTGCTGATCCCCGGTTCCTCCCCCGGCCGCCCGGACAAGCGCTGGCCGATCGAGCGTTATTCCGATCTCGCCAACGCCCTGGCGGACCGTGGCGTGACGCCGGTCGTACTGGGCACCGCGATTGAGGCCGACCTCGCTAGGGGCATCGCCGCCGCCTGTCCGGCGGCCGTGGACCTGACCAGCCAAACCAGCGTGCCGGAGATCGCCGGGCTGGCCCGCCGGGCCTGGGCGGCGGTCGGCAACGACACCGGCCCGACGCATCTGGTGGCCGCGGTCGGCTGCCCGACGGTGGCCGTCTTCTCCGACGCGTCCAAGCCGATCCACGCCAATGGGCCGCGCGTCGTGGTCCACCACCGGCCGGACTTCGCGGCCATGGACGTGGCCGGCGTGCTGGACGCGATGGACGCGGTTTCCGCGAACCGGTAGAGTGCCGCCCTGATTCCCGGGGTTTCAGGAGTTTTCAAGGTTTTGAGCAGCCAGGAGGTCAGCCTCAGCCCGACGGATCCGGTCGTGCTGCCCGCGCCGAAGCCGGGCGGGCGGCTGATGCTGGCCGCCAAGCTGGTGGTGACGCTGGCGGTGCTCGGCCTGCTGGCGTCGAAGGCGGACTGGTCCGGGGTGCTCGATCGCATCGCCGGCGCCGACCCGGCGTGGCTCGCCGCCGGATTTGCCGCGAAATTCCTCTCGGTCGTCTGCTCCGCCGAACGCTGGCGCGACGCGCTGCACGCGGCGGGAGAGCGGGTGTCCCGCTGGCTGGCCATGCGGCTGATGTTCGCCGGGCTGTTCTTCGGGCAGGTGCTGCCGGGGGCGCTGGGCGGCGACGTGGTGCGCGGCTGGCTGACCTACCGCGGCGGCGGTTCCTCCTCCGCCGTGGTGCTCGCCCTGGTCATGGACCGGCTGCTGGCCCTGGTCGGCTGCGTCCTCCTGCTGTTCGCCGGGCTGCCGCATCTGGTCGCCACGGCGCCGCCCGCCGTCGCCTGGGCCGGTCCCGCCGCCGTCCTGCTGCTGACCGCCGGCCTCCTCGCCGGCATCCAGGCTGACCGCATCCCGCTGCCGTCCATTCTCAAGCGACCGCCGGTCGTCGCCCTCCAGTCGCTGGTGTCCCGGCTGCGCGGCGCGCTGTTCAGCCGCTGGGCCCTGGTCGGGCTGGTCCACAGCACGGCGGTGCATGTCTGCACCATCGTCGCTGTGATCGCCTATTCCCGCGCGCTCGGCCTCCCGGTGGCGGTGGCCGACGCGGTGGCCGTCGTGCCGATGACCATCTTCGCGGCGGCGCTGCCCATCTCCCTCAACGGCTGGGGCGTGCGCGAGGGGGCCTTCGTGGCCGGCTTTGCGCTCTACGGCCTCGGCCCGGCGGAAGCCCTGGTCCTGTCGTTGATGATCGGGCTGTCCGTCACCCTGTCCTCCCTGCCGGGCGGTTTGCTCTGGCTCGGCCTGTCGGGCCGCCGCCTGTCGGACCGCCGGGGTGAGGCTTCCGCACCCTCCGGAACACCTTCATGACCGTCATGACTCTCGAACACGACAACCGCCCCGAAACGGTGGAGAGCCGCCCCCTCAGCCCGCGCCAGAAGGCCGTGCGCTCGCTGTTCGAGACGCTGGCTCCGCAGGTCGACCGCTGGGCGTCCCGCAACTCCGCCTTCCACGACGCCGACCGCGCCTACCTGCGCTTCCTGGTGCCGGACGGCGCCAGCGTGCTGGAGATCGGGTGCGGCCTGGGCGACACGCTGGCCTTCCTTCAGCCGTCGCGCGGCGTCGGCATCGACCTTGCCCCCGGCATGATCCACCGCGCCCGCGAGCGGCACCCTTACCTGGAGTTCCACGCCGGCAACGCCGAGGACCCCACGGATCTGGCCCGCATCGAGGGCACCTTCGACGTTATCCTGCTGTCCGACACCATCGGCTTCCTGGACGACTGCGAGGAGACGCTGCGCCTGCTGCACCGCTTCGCCACGCCGCAGACCCGCATCATCGTCAGCTATCACAGCCGCGCGTGGGAGCCGATCCTCGCCTGGGCCGAAAGCCTCGGGCTGAAGATGCCGCAGGGCCAGCATAACTGGCTCAGCACCGCCGACACCATGAACCTGCTGGATCTGGCGGGGTGGGAGCCGGTGCGGCGCGAATGGCGCCAGCTGGTGCCGCGCAAGGCCTTCGGCCTGGGCACGCTGGTCAACCGCTGGATCGCGCCGCTGCCGGGCATCCGCCGGCTCTGCGTGCGCAACTACGTGGTGGCCCGCCCGGCGGTGACTGAGGCCGTGATGGCGGCGCCGGAAAAACTGCCCTCCTGCACGGTCCTGGTGCCCTGCCGCAACGAGCGCGGCAACATCGAGAACGCCATCCGCCGCCTGCCGCGCTTCTGCCCGGACCTGGAGGTGATCTACGTTGAGGGCAACAGCAAGGACAACACCTACGAGGAATGCCTGCGCGTCCGCGACGCCTACCCGGACTGGGACATCAAGGTCCTGAAGCAGGATGGCAAGGGCAAGGGCGACGCCGTCCGCAAGGGCTTCAACGCCGCGCGCGGCGACATCCTGATGATCCTCGACGCCGACCTGACGGTGCCGCCGGAAAGCCTGCCGAAGTTCTACCAGGCGATCGCGTCGGGCAAGGGCGAGTTCATCAACGGCACGCGGCTGGTCTACCCGATGGCCGATCAGGCCATGCGCTTCCTGAACTGGGTCGCCAACCGCACCTTCGCCCAGATCTTCTCCTTCCTGCTGAACACGCGCTTCACCGACACGCTGTGCGGCACGAAGGTGCTGCGCAAGCGCGACTACGACCAGATCGTCGCGAACCGCCACTACTTCGGCGACTTCGACCCCTTCGGCGACTTCGACCTGATCTTCGGCGCGGCGAAGCTGAACCTGAAGATCGTCGAGGTGCCGATCCGCTACGCCGACCGCACCTACGGCGAGACGCAGATCAGCCGCTTCAGCCACGGCTTCCTGCTTCTGCGCATGGTCCTGTTCGCCTGGAAGAAGCTGAAGGCGTTTTGAGCCTCCAAATTCCCTCTCCCCTCTGGGGAGAGGGTTAGGGTGAGGGGGTTGCGCTTGTGCCGGACGTACCAGAGTCGCGGGACCCCCTCACCCCGACCCTCTCCCCAGAGGGGAGAGGGAGAAGGTGTCCCAATGCCCAAACCGCCGCGTCGCGCACCACCTCGCTCGCGTCCCCCAACAGCGCCTCGACCACCGGCGCCTGCCGCGCGTCGCCGCTGTTCCCCAGCGCCACCAGCACGTTGCGCACAAAGCGGTCCCGCCCGATCCGCTTGATCGGCGATCCGCTGAACACCTGCCGGAATCCCGCGTCGTCCAGCTGCGCCAAATCGGCCAGCCGCGGCGCGGTCAGTTCCGCGCGCGGCAGGAAGGCGGCCTCGTGGCTGCGCTGGGCGAACTTGTTCCAGGGGCAGGCGGCCAGGCAGTCGTCGCAGCCGTAGATGCGGTTGCCCATCAGCGGCCGCAGTTCCTCCGGGATCGGCCCCTTGTGCTCGATCGTCAGGTAGGAGATGCAACGCCGCGCGTCCAGCTGGTTGGGCGCCGGAAAGGCCGCGGTGGGGCAGGCGTCCAGGCAGCGGCGGCAGTTGCCGCAGCGGTCCGTGCCCGGCTCGTCCGGCGGCAGCTCCAGCGTCGTGTAGACCTCGCCCAGGAACAGCCAGGACCCGTGGGTGCGCGACACGAGGTTCGTGTGCTTGCCCTGCCAGCCGAGCCCGGCCTTCTGGGCCAGCGGCTTCTCCATCACGGGGGCGGTGTCCACGAACACCTTCAGCTCGGCCTTGTGCGTGTGGGCGAGCCATTGGCCCAGCGTCTTCAGCCGGCCCTTGATCAGGTCGTGGTAGTCGCGGTTCCTCGCGTAGACCGACACGATGCCGCGGTCGGGGTGGTCCAGCAGAGCGCGCGGGTCCTCAGCGGGGGCGTAGCTGGTGCCGAGCGCGATGACGGTGCGCGCCTCCGGCCACAGGGCCTGGGGGTGGACGCGGCGGTCGGCCTTGTCCTCCATCCAGCCCATGTCGCCGTGCCGGCCCTGGCGCAGGAATTCGGCGAGCCGGGCCTTGGCCTCCTCGCCCAGCTCCGCTTTCGCAAAGCCGACCGCGTCGAAGCCGAGCGCCAGCGCCCGGTTGCGGATGGCTTCGCGGATGGAGAGGGCAGGGTCAGCCATGGTGATGCCTTGAACCACAGAGGCACAGAGACACAGAGAAAATCAGAAGAAAACGGTCGCACCGGATGCGGGCAGTCGCCCGGGCGGAAATCTCCGTGTCTCTGTAGTGAATCCCCGCGATCAGCCGCGCCCACGGTAGGGCTGGACCTCCTGCGACGGGATCCACACGCCCTTCGGCGGCTCGCCGGTGGCGTAGAACACGTCGATGGGGATGCCGCCGCGCGGGTACCAATAGCCGCCGATGCGCAGCCACACCGGCTTCAGCTCGTCCACCAGCCGCTTGCCGATGCCGACCGTGCAGGCCTCGTGGAAGGCGCCGTGGTTGCGGAAGGCGGTCAGGAACAGCTTCAGCGACTTCGACTCCACCAGCCAGTCGCCGGGCACATAGTCGATGACCAGATGCGCGAAGTCCGGCTGCCCGGTGATCGGGCAGAGCGAGGTGAACTCCGGCGCCGTGAAGCGCACGAGGTACTGCTCGCCCGGGTTGGGGTTCGGCACGCGCTCCAGCACCGCCTCTTCCGGCGTCTTCGGCTGGACGGTCGCCCCGCCGAGCTGCGTCAACCCGGCGTAGATGTTCTCAGACATTCGCGGATTCCTTTTTGGCCTTCGCGAGGGGATCGGCGTTGGCCGGAATGTCGCCCTCGTTCAGGCGGGCTTCCAGCGCGCTGGCGACCTCCTCGAAGCGGCCGTCCTCGATGGCCTGCCGAAGCTCCGCCATCAGGTCCTGGTAGTAATGCAGGTTGTGCCAGGTCAGCAGCATCGGCCCCAGCATCTCGCCCGCCTTGAACAGGTGATGCAGATAGGCGCGGCTGTGGTTTCGACAAGCGGGGCAGCCGCATTCGGTATCCAGCGGGCGCTCGTCGTGGGCGTGGCGGGCGTTGCGGATGTTGATGGTGCCGCGCCGCACGAAGGCTTGGCCCGTGCGGCCCGATCGGGTCGGCATCACGCAGTCGAACATGTCCACGCCGCGGCGCACCGCACCGATCAGGTCGCTCGGCCGACCGACGCCCATCAGGTAGCGCGGGCGGTCCTTGACCATCAGCGGCTCGGTGAAGTCCAGGACGGTGAACATCGTCTCCTGCCCCTCGCCGACGGCCAGCCCACCGATGGCGTAGCCGTCGAAGCCGATGTCGGCCAGCGCCGCGACGCTCTCCGCTCGCAGGTCGGGATAGACGCTGCCCTGCACGATGCCGAACAGGCCATAGCCCGGCCGCTCCACGAAGGCGTCCTTGCTGCGCTTGGCCCAGCGCATGGACAGCCGCATGGAGGACGCCGCCTGCGCCTCCGTCGCCGGGAAGGGGGTGCACTCGTCCAGGCACATGGTGATGTTGCTGTCCAGCATGTGCTGGATCTGGATGGAGCGTTCCGGCGTCAGGTGGTGCTTGCTGCCATCCAGGTGCGACTTGAAGGTCACCCCTTCCTCGGTCATCGTCCGCAGGTCGGACAGCGACATGACCTGGAAGCCGCCGCTGTCGGTCAGGATCGGCTTGTCCCAGTTCATGAAGCGGTGCAGGCCGCCCAACTGCGCCACCCGCTCCGCGGTCGGGCGCAGCATCAGGTGATAGGTGTTGCCCAGCAGGATTTCGGCGCCGGTGGACTTCACGGCGTCCGTGGTCATCGCCTTCACGGTGGCGGCGGTGCCCACGGGCATGAAGGCCGGGGTGTTGATGACGCCGTGCGCGGTCTTGACTTGCCCGCGCCGAGCCCGGCCATCAGTTTTCAGAAGATCGAATCCGATCCCGAGCGTGGTGCCGGTCATGAAGCCCTCCGGAGCAGCGACGCGTCGCCGTAGCTGAAGAAACGGTATTGGCCCGCGATGGCGTGCGCGTAGGCCGCCTTCATGCGCTCCATGCCCGCGAAGGCGCAGACCAGCATGAACAGGGTGGAGCGGGGCAGGTGGAAGTTGGTCACCAGAAGGTCCACGATCTTGAAGCGGTAGCCGGGCGTGATGAAGATGTCCGTCTCGCCGCTGAAGGACCGGATGGTGCCGTCCTCCAGCCCCACCGTCTCCAGGATGCGCAGCGGGGTGGTGCCGATGGACACGATGCGCCCGCCGGCGGCACGGGTGGCGTTGATCGCCTCGGCCGTCTCCGCCGGGACCTCGCCCCATTCGCTGTGCATGCGGTGGTCCGCCACGTCCTCCACCTTCACCGGCAGGAAGGTGCCGGCCCCGACGTGCAGGGTCACCGGCACGCGGCGGATTCCGCGGGCGTCGAGGGCCGCCAGCAGTTCCGGCGTGAAGTGCAGGCCGGCGGTGGGGGCGGCCACGGCGCCCTCCCGCGCGGCGAAGACGGTCTGGTAGTCCGACGCGTCCTGCGCGTCCGCTTCCCGCCGGATGTAGGGCGGCAGGGGCATGCGCCCGTGGCGGTGCAGCGCCGCCATCAGCTCCGCCCCGCCGGCGGAGAAGCGCAGCCGCACCTCCATGCCGTCCTTGGACAGCACTTCCGCCGAGAAGTCGTCGGCGATGGCGATGACGTCGCCGGGCTTCAGCCGCTTGCCGGGACGGGCGAAACTCGCCCATTCCCGCTCCCCCTCGCGCTTGTGCAAGGTGATCTCCACGCGCACCTCGCCGCGCCGGCCGTCCAGCCGGGCGGGGATGACGCGCGTGTCATTCACGACCATCAGGTCGCCCGGCTCCAGCAGGCTGGGCAGGTCGCGCACGACGCGGTCGTGCAGGCGCTCCGCCACGTCCAGCAGGCGGGCGGCGTCGCGCGGCTTGACCGGATGCTCGGCGATCCGGTCCGCCGGGAGGTCGAAGTCGAAATCGGTGGTCTTCATGGGAGCCGCCCGTATAGACCATTCGGGAAGCAAGAGGGAAGCATTACGAGTCGGTGTTCACTCCGGCCCCATCATTCCGGCAACGGCAGGGCCTGCGCCTTCAGCGCCGCGGTCTGGCGGGCCTGCAGGACGTCAACGTCGAAGCCGCGGATCATCTCCTGGAACAGCTGGTACCAGTTCACCTCGGCGTTCAGGTGCAGGAAGACGGAGCCGAGCCCGATGGCGGCGCGGTCCATGAACACGAACTCCCGCGGCACCTCTACCCCGCCGACGCGGCGCAGCTCCGCGTGCACCTTGGCGGCCGTCTCGCGGCCGTAATGGCCGGAGTTGGTCTCCTCGATGCGGCGGGCGCGGTCGTCCATGATCGGGGCGTAGACGAAGCGCGCCCAGATGTTCAGGACGTCCACCAGCTCCTTCGACGGATTGCCGAAGCCCCAGGTGCGGTAGGCCTCCACCGCCTTGTCCTGGTTGCCGGTCTTCAGCGCGTCGTACAAGTCGATGACGCCCTTGACGAAGCGCGCGGGGAAGACGCGGATGCAGCCGAAGTCCAGCAGGTTGATCGACCGGTCCGGCCGCACCGTGTAGTTCCCCAGATGCGGGTCGCCGTGGATGACGCCATAGCAGTAGAAGGGCACGTACCAGGCCCGGAACATGTTCATGGCCAACTCGTCGCGGGCGTCCGGGTGGTCCTTGACGAAGTCCAGGATCTTGCGCCCGTTCACCCATTCCATGGTCAGCAGGCGGCGGGTGGACAGGTCCGGCACCACCACCGGCACATGGACGCCGGGCGTCTCGGCCAGCATGTGCCGGTAGAGGCGGGCGTGCTTGGCCTCGCGTTCGTAATCCAATTCCTCGCGCAGGCGCGCGCCGATCTCCGCCTGGATCTGCTTGGTGGAGACGGCACTGTCGCTGCGCTCGAAGATCGCGAAGATCAGGCCCAGCTGGCGCAGGTCGGCCTCCACGGCCGAGGCCATGTCCGGGTACTGGAGCTTGCAGGCCAGTTCCCGTCCGTCCAGCCCCACGGCCTTGTGCACCTGCCCCAGGGAGGCCGCGGCGGCGGCGGTGTGCTCGAAGCTCTGGAACCGCTTGTGCCAGACGGGGCCGAGTTCGCTCGCCATGCGGCGCTTGACGAAGGGCCAGCCCATGGACGGCGCGTCGGCCTGGAGCTGCGACAGTTCCTGCACATACTCGCGCGGCAGCGCGTCGGGAATGGTGGAGAGCAGCTGCGCCACCTTCATCAGCGGCCCCTTCAGGCCGCCGAGCGCCACGCGCAGTTCGGACGCGTGGCGTTCCCGTTCCAGCGGGATGCCCAGCACGCGTTCCCCGGCGAAACGGGCCGCAAGGCCCCCCACGGCGGTCCCGACCCGCGCGTACCGCGCGATCCGGCCGCCCAGCGTGTTCTCGTCTGTGTTCGGCATGCCGAATAGGTGGGTGCGGCCGGGCCGAAAGGCGAGTCCTTGCTGGGTTGAAGACGTCCCCTCTCCCCCCTGGGGAGAGGGTTAGGGTGAGGGGGTTGCGCTTGTGCTGGACGTACCGAAAATGCGGGACCCCCTCACCGGCTCTCAACGGATGCCAGAGGCATCCGCCTGACGCCGTCAGCGCAAACTTCGTTTGCGCGAGAGGCCCTTCGGGCCACCCTCTCCCCAGGGGGGAGAGGGTTAATTTATCCAGCCGGCGCGATGTTCTGGTTCACGCAGAACAGGTTGCCCGGATCGTACCTCTGCTTCAACGCGCGCAGCCGGTCGTAGTTCGCGCCGTACGCGGCCTGTACGCGCTGCTCGTCGTCGGTGACGAAGTTCACGTACACCCCGCCCGTGGCGTAGCTTGCCGTGCGGTCGAAGACGTCGCGGGCCCAACGCACGCAAGGCGTGTCCTCTGCCGCGGTCTCCCAGCGGGAATGCACGTTCATCACGAAGTCCGCGTCGCGGTGCGGGTAGGCCGTCGCGTCGGCGGGCACGCGGTTGGCCGCACCGCCCAGCTGCCCGACGAAGATCTCGCAGTGGGGCGACGGGAGCTTTCCGGCCTCCGCCACCAGCAGGTCGATCAGCCCGTCGTCGATCCGTGTGAAGTTGTGCGACTTCCAGTAATTCCGCGCGCCCGGCGCCAGCAGCGGGTCGAACGCCGCCTGCCAGGCCGCGTAAGGCATGGGGCCGAGATGCTCGCCGATGGGCTGGCCCAGCGCCCGCACCGGTTCCAGCGCCTTCGCCGCCGCCGCCTCGTCCAGGGCGCAGAAGACGGCCAGCACCATCACCTCCTTCCCGTGCACCTCGGCCGGCAGGAAGGGCAGGGGCGGCGCCTTGCGCAGGACGATCCAGCAGGCGGCCTCGTCCGGCAGGGCGGCCGCGGCGGCGCGGTAGCGGCGCATTAGGTCGCCGGCCTTGTCGAAGGGATGGACGATCAGCCCGGCCGTCACCATCGGCCCCACGGGGTGCAGGCGGAAGGTGAAGGAGGTGACGACGCCGAAGTTTCCGCCGCCGCCCCGCACCGCCCAGAACAGGTCGGCGTTCTCGTCCGCGCTCGCCCGCAGGAACTGGCCGTCGGCGGTGACCATGTCCACGCCCAGCAGGTTGTCCACGGTCAGCCCGTATTTCCGCGTCAGCCAGCCGAAGCCGCCGCCCAGCGTCAGCCCGGCGATTCCCGTCGTGGAGTTGATGCCGGTCGGCACGGCGAGCCCGAAGGCCTGCGTCTCCCGGTCCAGGTCGCCCAGCGTGGCGCCGGGCGCCACCCGCGCCGTCCGGCCCATGGGATCGACATGGACGTAGCGCAGCGGGCTCAGGTCGATCAGGACGCCCCCGTCGCACAGCGCGTTGCCGGCGATGTTGTGTCCGCCGCCGCGCACCGACACCAGCAGCCCGTTCTCCCGCGCGAAGCGCACGGCCTGCATCACGTCGGCGGCCCCGGCGCAGCGGACGATCAGGCCCGGCCGGCGGTCGATCATGGCGTTCCAGATCGCCCGCGCCTGCTCATAACCGTCGGACTGCGGCGTCAGCAGCGTGCCGCGCAGCCGAGCGCCGAGGTCGTCGACGGCCTGCTGGGTGAGGGTCGTGTCCCGCCGGTCGGCGGTGCGCACCGTGAAGTCGCCCATCGGTCACCTCCCGAAAAGGGTTGTGCGGGGGCCGGCGCGGCGGGCTCTGACGATGGTCGGACAGGCGCGAAACCGCGCGGCTCACGTCGTGAATGAAAATTTCATGATCGATTGATGCTGTTTCAGCGCAACAAGACTACGGCCGCACCGGCGGGTGGGCCATTCCGGAAAGGGCGCGGGCGGCGTTCTTACGGGCTGTACGCACCCCATAATTTGGTCCGGACGCTACTCCCCGCGGGAATCTCCGCGCAGCTGGCGCGTCCATCCGGCGAGCGCCGCCAGCAGCGCCGCGACCTTGGGCCGGACCGACTCGTCGGTCAGCTCGCCGTCCTTGTCGAACTTCTGTCCGGACATCGGCACCATCACCTCCGGCTTGTTCAGCGGGTGCATGTCCAGATACACGCAGACCTGCCGCAGATGGTATTGCGACCGGGCAGAGCCCAACCCGCCGCCGGCTCCCATCAGGGCAACCGGCTTGCCCGCGAAGGGCTGGTCCGCCCCGCGCGACGCCCAGTCGATGGCGTTCTTCAGCACGCCGGGGATGGAATAGTTGTATTCCGGGCAGACAATCAGCAGCGCGTCGGCAGCCCGGATCGCCTCGCGGAAGGCGACCACCGGCTCCGGAAAGCCGTCCTGCGACTCGACGTCCCCGTTGTAGAGCGGAATGGGGGCGAGGTCGAAGACGTCGAGATTCATGCCCTCCGGCAGCTGCCCGGCCGCGACGCGCAGCAGGCCCCGGTTGACCGACGCCCGGCGCAACGACCCGGCAAAGCCCAGAACGCGGATTTCCGACGGCATGACCTTCTCCCTTTTCAGCACAGTCCGGGAAAGGAGTGGTGGTCGACCCTCACCTTGGCAAGAGGGGGGCTCATTGATGATTGGCTCAGCAGTTTCAAATGATACCATGCCTACGAATGAGGGGCCGAACGGCCCCCAAGGATGAGTGGGAGGAGGAAACATGAGGCTGCGGGTAAGGGCATTCGCTGTCTTGGCGCCCATTGCGTTGGCATTGGTCGCCGGCAGCGCCGCCGCGCAAGGCGCCAAGCAGGTGAAGATCGGCGTGCTGGCGGACGAGCAGGGCTTCGCGTCGGACATCGGCGGCACCGGGGCCACGCTGGCCGCTAAGATGGCCGTGGAGGACTTCGGCGGATCGGTGCTCGGCCGTCCCATCGAGGTCGTCTCCGCCGACATGCAGAACAAGCCGGACGTCGCCTCCAACATCGTGCGCCAGTGGTTCGACGTGGACGGCGTGGACATGGTGACCGACATCCCCGTCTCGTCGGTGGCGCTGGCCGTCCAGTCGGTGGCGCGCGAGAAGAAGAAGGTCCTGATGATCAGCGCCGCCACGACGACGGAGCTGACCAACGCC
Source organism: Azospirillum canadense (assembly GCF_025961225.1). Classification (GTDB taxonomy): domain Bacteria; phylum Pseudomonadota; class Alphaproteobacteria; order Azospirillales; family Azospirillaceae; genus Azospirillum; species Azospirillum canadense. The sequence goes on from NZ_JAOQNG010000001.1 coordinate 903,847, forward strand.
CAGTGTTCCCCCTACACGATCCACTGGGCGGACGACACCAACGCCCTGGCGGTCGGAACGACCAGGGCGGTCGTGGAGTCGGGTGGCAAGAGCTGGTTCTTCATCACCGCCGACTTCGCCTTCGGCGCCGCCATGGAAAAGGCGGCGACCGAGGCCATCAAGCAGGCCGGCGGCACGGTGGTCGGCGGCGTGAAGCACCCCATCGGCACCAGCGACTTCGGCTCCTACCTGCTGAGCGCGCAGGGCAGCGGGGCGAAGGTGGTGGCGCTGGCCAACGTCGGGTCCGACACCATCACGGCGATCAAGCAGGCGGCCGAATTCGGCCTGCCGGCCGGCGGGCAGACCCTGGTCGGCTACATCGTCTTCATCACCGACGTGCATTCCCTCGGCCTCGACCTCGCCAAGGGGCTCTACGTGACGGAAAGCTTCTACTGGGACCAGAACGACCAGACCCGCGCCTGGTCGAAGCGCTTTCTCGACCGCCACGGCAAGGTGCCGTCGAAGGAGCAGGCAAACACCTATCTCGCCACGCTGCATTGGCTGAAGGCAGTGAAGGAGGCCGGCACGACCGAGGCGGAGCCGGTGACCGCCAGGATGAAGGCGATGCCGACCGACTATTTCGGCCGTCCCGGCAGCGTCCGCAAGGACGGCCGCGTGCTGTACGACCTCACGCTCTACCAAGTGAAGGGCAAGGCGGAGAGCAAGGGCCCCTGGGACTACTACACCCCCATCCGCAGCATCCCGGCGGGTGAGGCGTTTTTGCCGCTGGAGAAGAGTACTTGTCCGTTCGTGAAGGGGTGATGTGACGGGGGGTGGTGGGGAGGTGGTTGCGCTGGGCCCCTACCCGTCCTCCCCCACTTCGCTCTCGCGCAAGCGAAGCTTGCGCTGACGCGTCAGGCGGACCCTTGGGTCCGCCGAGAGCGGGGGGAGGGGTTTTGGCGTCGGAACGGCGGAGTTCCCTCCCCCGTCGAAGATGGGGGAGGGTTAGGGTGGGGGCCCAATGCAACCACTTCCCACCCGCCCCCGCCCCCCTCAACCCCCCTGGCTGCGGATCCACGACGCGGTGGCGCTGTCCATGGTATTCTTGTGGTTCACGAACCACTCCGGCACGATCTCGGTCAGGTAGCCGCGGACCAGCGCCAGGTTGCCCATCGCCATCCGCTTCTCGATTCCCTCCAGTTCCAGCCGCACGCGGTTGTGCTCGTGCACATGGATGGGCGTGGGCGGGAAGCCGTACTGGTGCATCAGTTCCTCCTCACGCGCGAGATGCTCGCGGAGGTGCTGGGCGAAGGCCTTGAAATGGGCGGGCAACTCGGCGTCGGAGGCCTGGGCGGCCTCGGCCAGAAGCTCGACCGTTTCCTTGTGGTCGGCGTCGATGATGGCGTTGCCGACCTCAAGGGAGGAATCCCAGGCGGGAATGGCGGCGATGGCGGGCATGCTGGTCTCCGGAAGGGAAGGATTGTTGGAAACCACCATACCCACACCGCGATCAGGGATTCTTGACGTCCGTCAACCCGGCCCGGGACATTTAGGCCTTTTTCAATCTTCCTTTTCCAACTCGTCCACGAAGCCGCGGATGACGCCCAGCCCCTTCTGCCAGAAGGCCGGGTCGCTGGCGTCCAAGCCGAAGGGGGCCAGCAGCTCCTTGTGGCGCAGCGTGCCGCCGGCCGACAGCATGGCCAGGTACTTCTCCGCGAAGCCCTTCTCGGCGTCCTGGTACACGGCGTACAGCGAGTTCACGAGGCAGTCGCCGAAGGCGTACGCGTACACGTAGAAGGGCGAGTGGATGAAGTGCGGGATGTAGGACCAGTAGTGCCGATACCCCTCGTCGAAGCGCAGCGCTGGGCCCAGGCTCTCCGTCTGCACCGCCATCCAGATCTCGCCCAACCGTTCCGCCGTCAGCTCGCCCCCGGCGCGCTCCGTGTGGACGCGCTGTTCGAAGTCGAAGAAGGCGATTTGGCGGACCACCGTGTTCAGCATGTCCTCGACCTTGGTCGCCAGCATGATCTTGCGGCGCTTCGGATCGGTTTCCGCATCCAGCAGGGCGCGGAAGGTCAGCATCTCGCCGAACACCGACGCCGTCTCGGCCAGGGTCAGCGGCGTGTCGGACAGCAGGTGGCCCTGCTTGCCGGCCAGGATCTGGTGCACGCCGTGCCCAAGCTCGTGCGCCAGCGTCATCACGTCGCGCGTCTTGCCCTGGTAGTTCACCAGCAGGTACGGGTGCACGCTGGGCACCGTCGGGTGCGCGAAGGCGCCGGGCGCCTTGCCGGGGCGCACCGGCGCGTCGATCCAGGCGTTGTCGAAGAAGCGCTTTCCGAGCCCCGCCAGTTCCGGCGAGAAGCGCCCGTAGGCGCCCAGCACGAGGTCGCGCGCCTCGTCCCAGCGGATGCTGCGGTCGGTGTCGTCGGGCAGCGGCGCGTTGCGGTCCCAATAGTCCAGGTGCTCCTGCCCGAACCACTTCGCCTTCATGGTGTAATAGCGGTGCGACAGGCTGGGGTAGGCGTCCTTCACCGCCTTAACCAGCGCGTCCACCACCTCGTCCTCGACGCGGTTGGACAGGTTGCGGGCCGAGACCGGGCGCGGGTAGCTGCGCCACTTGTCGTCGATCTCCTTGTCCTTGGCCAGCGTGTTGGTGACCAGCGCGAACAGGCGGATGTTGTCGCCCAACGTCCGGCCGATCACCGCCCCGGCCTCCTTGCGCACCGCCGGATCGCGGTCGGACAAGCGGTTCAGCGCCTCCGCACAGGTCAGCTCCTTGCCGCCGATGGCGAAGCGCAAGGATGCAATCGTCTCGTCGAACAGGCGGTTCCAGGCGGAGCGGCCGACGACGTGCTTCTCATGCAGCAGCCGCTCCACCTCATCCGACAGCTGGTGCTCCCGGAACAGCCGAACGTCGCGCAGCCAGGGGGCGTAGCGGGCGAGATCCTTCGACGCCTTCATCTTGGCGGCGAGGTCGCGCTCCTCCAGCCGGTTGATCTCCAGCGTGAAGAAGACGAGGTGGGTGGAGATGCCGTTCACCCGCTCCTGCGCCGACTGGTAGAACTTGGCGATGGCCGGGTCGACCATGTTGCCGTTGTAGACCAGCCCGGCGAAGGACATGATCCGCGACAGCACCTCGTCGATGCGCTCGTACTCGCGGATCGCCGCGGCGAAGCCGTTGCCGTCCAGCCCGGCGAGCTTGCCGGCGTACGTGGTGTGGAACTCCTTGGACGCGGTCTCCATCCGGTCCAAATCCGCCTTCAGCTCGGGCGAGTCCATGCCGGGATAGAGGTCGTTCAGGTCCCACGAGGGCAGGGTGCCCAAATCCGGCCCATCCCCTTTGGCCACGGCGGTGTCCGGGGCCATGGTTTCGGCCATTTTGCTGTCCGGCTGCGCGGCGCTGCGCTTCATCAATCCCTCCGTTCGGTGCTTGGAAGGGGATATAAGCGCCGCGCCCGCCCGGTGGAAGGCTTTGGGATGGAAGGCTCAGGTTGCGGGGGTTTCCTGCACGCGGCGGATCGCCGCCTCCACGCATTGCAGGTGCAGCTTCTTGCGGGCGAGTTGGCGGGCGCGCCGCTCTTCCAGGTCCGCCGTGGGCATCGCCTCGATGGTGCAGCCGCGCCAGCCGTTGGCGTCCAGCGCGCGGGCGACCTCCGCATAGCCGAAGTAGCCCTTGTCCGGCTGCTCCCACGGGGCGCGGAAGTCGGCGCGGCGCAGCACGAAGCGGTTGGACTGGCTGGACCCGCCGAGGTTGGTCAGCCGCGCCACGATCAGCCGTTCGCCGTTGGGATGGACGACGGTCAGGATCGGGCGGATTCCCGTGATGGGCGGGTCGAGGCTCATGCCCGCATGCATAGCGTCCCGGCGCTGGTTAGGCCAGCGACAACCGGCCGCAGTGCCGAAGCTCTCCATCGGCGGTTTTCTCCCGAACGACCGTCCAGTCCTTTTCAAGAAGATGCCAAGGGTGACCGCAGGGACTACGAATAACATACCGCAGTATGATTGCACGTCTGTTTCCGAAGATTGGCCGACCCGTGGTCCATCATTGCGCCATGTCTTGTGTTGTCGGCGATCACGATCGGCGGCATCATCGGCCCTCGTGGTGAAAAAAGAGGGCATCATGGCGCTGGGAGCATGGCTGCGCGCGTCGCTGGCGGCGGCGATCATCGGTTTGTCGACCCTTGTGCCGGGACAGGTTCCGGCGATGCCGGCGGCCCAGGCGCAATGGAGCGAACTGCCGGGCGACGCCTTCAACGCCCAGGGCAGCGCGCTCAAGGCGACCGTCTACGTGTCCGCAGGTGCGCAGGCGCGTGGCAAGGCCCCGCTTCTGGTCCTTCTGCACGGCTGCGAGCAGGATGCGGCGTCCTTCTTCACCGATTCCGGCTGGCAGGACGTGGCCGACCGCCACGGCCTCATCGTTCTTCTGCCGGAGCAGCAGCACAATCTCTTCGCCATGGTCGGCGGGGCCTCCCGCTACGGCAACCCGCTCGGCTGTTTCAATTTCGCCGACCGGCTGACCAGCCCGCTGAAGGGCGGCGTCCCGCGGGAGGCGGGCGCCATTGTCTCCATGATCGACGCGCTGCGCGCCGGCAAGGGGCTTGATCCCGCCGGTTCCCGAATCGAGGACGGGCACATCTACGTCAGCGGCTTGTCGGCCGGGGCGGGGATGGCCGCGACGCTGCTTGCCGACTATCCGCAAGTCTTCGCGGGCGGGGCGCTGTTCGCGGGCGTGCCGGCTCTGTGCGCCCAGAGCATGACGTCCGCCGCGTCCCTCTGCGGCATCTCCGTCATGCGCGCCTGCGGCGAAGTGAAGGCGCGGACCGGCGGCTATGACAGCCGGGAATGGGCGAAGGCCGTGCAGCGGGCGTCGCACCCCAAGGGAAGCCCCAAGGGAAGCCCGCGCGTGCTGATCGTCCAGGGAACGGCCGACTGCACCGTCGACCCGGCGAACGCCCTGTACCTGACCAACCAGTGGACGGCCTTCCACGGGCTGCCGGCGGACCGGCCCACGGTCATCGGGCAGGAGCCCTCCTGGCCGGACCGCGCCGTGCGGAAGGGCTACGCGCCCGCGGGCGCCAACGACCTGTGGGTGGAATCCGTACTGCTGGCGGGGGTTGGCCACGTCATGCCCATCGCGACCGGCGATCCGAACCGCCCCTGCGGCCGCGTGCGCGCGTCGGAAAAGAAGACCTACATCGAAGACGTGGGCTTTTGCGGCGCGGCGCTGGCCGCCGACTTCTTCCACCTCACGCCGTGACGAGGCCTGCGGCGCACCGCAAAAAGTGGTGCGACAGCCCGCCGCACCTTCCGCAATGCCCTTTGCCAAGTGGGCCATCTTTGTCGCAGATTGGGCCTGCTGCGCGACCGTTCATTGCGCGGCTGCGGAGAAACGCGAACCAAAGCAAAATATAAGGGGCGCCCGATGAGCAGCTCAGCCGATCTCTACAACCAGATCCACGCACGGTCCCTGTCCGACCCGGACGGCTTCTGGGGGGAGGCCGCGGAGGACATCACCTGGATCAAGCGTTGGGACAAGGTGCTGGACGACAGCAACGCGCCCTTCTACCGCTGGTTCACCGGCGGTGTGCTGAACACCTGCTACAACGCGGTGGACCGCCATGTGGAGGCCGGGCGCGGCGCGCAGGCCGCGATCATCTACGACAGCCCGGTCACCAAGACCGTCCAGTCCATCACCTACGCGGAACTGCAGGACCAGGTCGCCCGCTTCGCCGGCGCGCTGCGCGCCCAGGGGGTGGAGAAGGGCGACCGCGTCATCCTCTACATGCCGATGATCCCCCAGTCTCTGGTCGCCATGCTGGCCTGCGCGCGCCTGGGTGCCGTGCATTCCGTGGTGTTCGGCGGCTTCGCCCCGCATGAGCTGGCGACCCGCATCAACGACGCCAAGCCGAAGGCCATCGTGTCGGCCTCCTGCGGCATCGAGCCGAACCGCGTCGTCAAGTACAAGCCGATGCTCGACGCCGCCATCGAACAGGCGGAGCACAAGCCCCAGGCCGTCGTCGTCTACCAGCGCCCGCAGGAAACCGCGACCCTGGTCGAGGGCCGCGACGTGGACTGGGCGGAGGCCGTGGCGAAGGCGGAGCCGGCGGAGTGCGTGCCGGTCGCCGCGACCGACCCGCTCTACATCCTCTACACCTCCGGCACGACGGGCCAGCCGAAGGGCGTCATCCGCGACAACGGCGGCCACGCCGTGGCGCTGAAGTGGACGATGAAGAACATCTACAACGTCCAGCCGGGCGAGGTGTACTGGGCCGCGTCGGACGTGGGCTGGGTGGTCGGCCACTCCTACATCGTCTACGGCCCGCTCCTGCACGGCTGCACCACCGTGGTGTTCGAGGGCAAGCCGGTCGGCACGCCGGACGCCGGCACCTTCTGGCGCGTCATCGAGCAGCACAAGATCGGCACGCTCTTCACCGCCCCCACAGCCTTCCGCGCCATCAAGCGCGAGGACCCGAACGCGGAGTTGCTGAAGAAGTACGACCTGTCGCACTTCCGCGCCCTGTTCCTGGCCGGCGAGCGGTCGGACCCCGACACGCTGCACTGGGCGGAAGACAACCTGAACGTCCCGGTGATCGACCACTGGTGGCAGACGGAGACCGGCTGGGCGATCTCCGGCAACCCGCTCGGCGTGCACCTGTTCCCGATCAAGTACGGTTCCGCCACCCGCCCGATGCCGGGCTGGGACGTGCAGATCCTGAACGCGGAGAACAAGGAAGTGCCGCGCGGCGACATCGGCGCCATCTGCGTGAAGCTGCCGCTGCCTCCGGGCACGCTGCCGACGCTGTGGAACGCGGATGATCGCTACAAGAAGTCCTATTTGTCCGATTATCCCGGCTATTACCAGACCGGCGACGCGGGCTTCATCGACGACGACGGCTACGTCTACATCATGGCCCGCACCGACGACATCATCAACGTGGCCGGCCACCGCCTGTCCACGGGCGCGATGGAGGAGGTGCTGTCCAGCCACAAGGACGTGGCGGAATGCGCGGTGATCGGCGTGGCCGACGACCTGAAGGGGCAGGTGCCGCTGGGCTTCCTGTGCCTGAAGGCCGGCGTGACCCGCCCGCACGAGGACATCGTGAAGGAAGTCGTCCAGCTGGTGCGCGAGCAGATCGGCCCGGTCGCCGACTTCAAGCGCGCCGTGGTGGTGGAGCGCCTGCCGAAGACCCGGTCGGGCAAGATCCTGCGCGGCACCATGCAGAAGATCGCCGACGACCAGGACTACAAGGCCCCTGCGACCATCGACGATCCGGGCATCCTGCCGGAAATCGCCGAAGCCCTTCAGTCGCTCGGCTACGCCAAGGCCCACAGCGGCGCCCAGTAACGCCCCTGTCCTGAGACAAGCCCCTTCCCCGGCCTCAATCCGGGGGAGGGGCTTTGCTTTTGGTCAGTCCTTCACCAACGCCTTCAACGACTTTTCCATCTCATCCAACCGCGCCTGCTCCGCCTCCAGTTCGGCGAGGGCGCGGCGGGCGTCGGTCAGTTCCAGGTCCAGCGCGGCGCGGCGGCGGCGGATCAGTTCCTCCAGCGGGGTCAACTCCGCCGCGGCCAGGGCTTGGGTGATCGCCGCCGTGCTCCCGCCGCCCAGCGCCAGCCGCACCATGCGCGCGGTCGGGCGGATGCCCTGCGCTTCCAGATGGCGGGCGGTGATCAGGATCTCGATGGGGTCGTGGTGGCGGTTCATGGCGGTGGCTCCATTTTCCCCGCACACCCCGCGCACGGGACCATAAATCCGCACGCAGCGGCGATTTGCCACAAGCTCCGCCTCACCCGCGGGGCGCAAAAGACATACCTCGGCGGCCCACCACCTGTCCGATTAGTCCCGTTGCGCATCCGAAATAACCGAGCGATTGTGTGGGCTGGCCGGAGCCTTGCCACCTTTCCGCCGAATTTTTGCTGCACGCCCATCAAAGTCTGGAATAAACCGGATACGGCGTGCGTTCACCCAGGCATACCGGGTCCTCACCGGCCCTCTGCCCTGGGATGCAACGCCGCGTGTTCCTACTTGAAGGGGCGCCATGGGCGAGCCGAACCGGCCTGCCGTGGCGCCACCGTTAACGATCGGGTGCGCGGTTGAGCAGCAAGTTCGGGGTCGAGCTGGAAGTCCACATTGCGTCGTTGCGCCGCTACGCGCGGGCGCTGCTGCGCAACCGGTCGGATGCCGAGGATCTGGTGCAGGAGGCGCTGACGCGCGCGGTGGCGCGCGCCGACACCTTCAAGGCGGGGACGAACCTGCGGGCTTGGCTTTTCACCATCCTGCACAACGTCCACGTCAATCAGGTCCGCTCCAAGGCCGCGCGACCCGACGAGGTCGACGTGGACAGCGTGGAGTCGAAGCTGGTCACGCCGGCGCGGCAGGAAGAACGGGTGGAACTGCGCGAGATGATGCGCGCGCTCGACGAACTGCCGGAGGAGCAGCGCAAGGTGCTGCTGCTGGTGGCGCTGGAGGGCCTGAAGTACGAGGAGGTCGCCGAGATGCTCGGCGTGCCGATCGGGACCGTCATGTCGCGCCTCTCGCGGGCGCGCGAGGCGGTCAGGGCGAAGCTGGCGAACGAGGGCTCTGTGACCCTCAGACGGGTGAAGTGATGAACGCGCAACGCGTAACGGACGACGAACTGCACGCCTATGTGGACGGCCAGCTCAACCCTGACCGCCGATTGGTCGTGGAGCGATGGTTGGCCGACGATTCGGAGGCCGCGCAGCGGGCGGAGGATTACCGCGCCCAGGCAGCACTTCTGCACGAGCTGTTCGACCCCGTGCTGCGCGAATCGGCCAGCGACCCGGTGCATGACCTGACGGAGAAGCTGCGCGGCCGCGTGGCCGGCAACGACAACGTCCCGGCCTGGCACGCGAAGCCGTGGGTCCGCATGGCTGCCGCGGTGATGCTGGTGGTCGCGGGTGCAGGCGGCGGCTGGATGGGCCGCAGCGCGGTCGGCACCTCGCCCGCCGTGCAGCAGCGCCAGACGCTCCAGACCTTCGCGGAGGAGGCCACCCAGGCCCACCGCTTCTACACCTCCGACGAGCGTTTCCAGGTCGAGCTGAACGCCGACAACCAGGACGAGCTGAACAGCTGGCTGTCCAAGCGGGTGGGGCGCGACGTCTTCGGCCCAAACCTGGAGAAGGTCGGCTTCCGCCTGATCGGCGGCCGCTCGCTGCCGACCGACCTGGGTGCGGGCGCGCAGTACATGTACGTCAACGACGCCAACAAGCGCGTCACCCTGTTCGTGGGCGCCCCGCAGGCCGGCAACCCGGCGAAGTTCGGCTTCACCCAGAACGGCGACGTGGCGACCATCTACTGGGTCGAGGGCTCGCTCGCCTACGCGCTGGCCGGCCGGCTGGCGAAGGAGGAACTGCTGGGCATCGCCGAGGCCGTCTTCAACGACGTAAAGGCCGGCCCGCCGCGCCGCGACCCGCCGCCGCAGCAACAGCAGAACCCGCAGCAGCAGCCCCAGGACCAGCAGCACCCGCCGGAGCAGCAACAGAACGGCGTCCAGCCGATCAGCGACACGCAGAAGCCCAAGGACAGCTAAGCCCACCCGCGCCCGCAAAGCCCCCCAAAAAGCCTTCAGTCTCCGCCAACCCGTCGGGGACTGGGGGCTTTTTGCTGGCCGCGGAACCGCGTACAGTCCCGCGCATGAACGCTGTCGTCGAGTTCCTGCGCGCCGGAGTCCAGGCCCTGCAACGGAGCGAGCCCGCGCTCGCCTGCGACCGGCTCGCCCGCGCGTTGGCGCTGGCGCCGGACCATGGTGAGGCCTGGAACATCCTCGGCGTCCTGGCGATCTCCGCCGGCGACGCCGCGGCGGCCGAGCCCCGCTTCCGCCGCGCCGCAGCCTGCGCGCCGGCCAACCCCGCCTACGCGCGCAGCCTCGCCGAGTGCCTGAAGCGCCAGAACCGCCCGGCCGAGGCCCGCCACCTCCTGGCCCAGGCCGCCCGCCGCGGCGCCCTGTCCGCTGACCTGGCCTGCGACCTCGCCGACCTGACCCTGACTCTATCCGGCCCCACCGCCGCGCTGCCGCTCTACCGCCTCGCCCTGACCCTGGCGCCGGACCACGCCCGTGCCCTGAACAACCGCGCCGAGACCCTGTCCAAAGCCGGCCAGCGCGACGAGGCCGCGGACGCCTTCGCCCGGCTCGCCACGCTGCGCGGTACCGCCCCGGCCTGGCTGGCCGCCGGCTCGGCCCTGCTGGAGGCGTGGCGCCAGGACGAGGCGCGCCCGGCCCTGCGCCGCGCGGCGGTGCTCGACCCCGCAGCAGCAGGAGTCTGGGCCAACCTGGGCTTCGCCGCGCTGGGCCGCCATCTGGGCCGCCACGCTGTGGAGGACGCGGCAACCGCCTTCGTCCGCGCGCTTCGTCTCGCCCCCGACCTTGCCGAGGCGCGGGCCGGGCAGGGCACGCTGCTGATGCTGACCGGCCGCCTGCGCGAGGGCGCCGCGGCCTACGAGGCGCGCCTCACCCTGCCGCACTTCGCGCCGCCCCGCCGCTTCGACCGCCCGGCCTGGGATGGGGTGGTGCGGCCGGGCCAGACCCTGCTGGTCCACGCCGACCGCGGCATCGGCGACGCGATCCAGTTCATCCGCTACACCCCGTTGCTGCGGGCGCGGGGGATGCGCGTGCTGTTCCACGGGCAGTTCCCGCTGTTCGAGCTGTTCCGCGCCTCCGGCGTGGTGGACGGCGTCTCCGACCACGACGGCCCCCTGCCGGAGCACGACGCGCAGATCCACGTCATGAGCCTGATGCACCGCATGGGCACCGACCTGGACAGCGTCCCGGCCACCGTCCCCTACCTGCGCGCGCCGGAAGCCGCCGCCCGCCGCTGGGCCGATCGGCTGGCGGATGTGCCGGGCTTGCGGGTCGGTCTGGTCTGGTCCGGCTCCACCGCCTTGCCCTACCACCGCCAGCGCTCGCCGGGGCTGGAGCCCCTGCTGCCCCTGACGACCATCCCCGGCGTGACCCCCATCGCCCTCCAGGTCGGCCCCGGCCGCGCCGACCTCGACCGCGTCTCCCCGCCCGGCGCTCTGCTCGACCTCGGCGCGGAGATCCGCGACTACGCCGACACCGCGGCGATCCTCCAGGCGCTGGACATGGTGGTCAGCGTGGACACCTCGGTCACCCACCTCGCCGGCGCGCTCGGCCGCCCGGTGGCCGTCCTGCTCGACCAAGGCGCGGAGTGGCGCTGGCTCCGCCACCGCCCCGACACCCCCTGGTACCCGACCGCGCGCCTCTACCGCCAATCCAGCTTCGGCGACTGGTCCGACCCGGTGGAGCGGTTGCGCGGGGATTTGGCCGCGATAGTTGAAGAGGGCCGCGTGCGTCGGCCCTGATGCTCTCGCCGCAGCCGTCTCCCTATCCCGCAGCTGTAATTCCACCGCTATCCCAGTGAAGGCTTAGGGCCAGGACACACCGCATTGATCGCGTCCCACCGCGTGGTGTCTGAGGCGTGAGGCTGGCCCGCCGGAGCGCTCCCCCATAGCTGGCGCAGGCGGGCCGGCCGTTCGGGAGCGGCGGTCACCGTGTTCTTCGGCTAAGTTGAGGTTGCTTAACGACCATCAACCAAGACGGAGACCACGATGACCGAGGACAGGATCGCTCTTCAGGAGCTGATTGGGAAGAGCGCCGATGCCGACTTTCTGCGCGAGATGGTCGGCTTCGCCGCCCAGCGCCTGATGGAGCTGGAGGTGGAGAGCCTGTGCGGCGCCGGGTATGGCGAACGCAGCGAGGACCGCCAGACCAAGCGCAACGGCTACCGGGAGCGGACCTGGGAGACGCGCGCCGGGGCCATCGACCTGCGCATCCCCAAGCTGCGGCGCGGCTCCTACTTCCCGGCCTTCCTGGAGCCGCGCCGCACCGCGGAGAAGGCGCTAATCGCGGTGATTCAGGAGGCCTACGTGCAGGGCATCTCGACGCGCAACGTCGATGATCTGGTCAAGGCGATGGGCATGACCGGCATCTCCAAGAGCCAGGTCAGCCGCCTGTGCCAGGACATCGACGAGCGCGTGCAGGCGTTCCTGAACCGGCCGCTGGAAGGCGACTGGCCCTTTGTGTGGCTGGATGCGACCTACGTGAAAGTGCGCCAGGACGGCCGCATCGTCTCGCTCGCCGCCATACTGGCCATCGGCGTCAACAGCGATGGCCGGCGCGAGGTGCTGGGGCTCGGCCTCGGGCTGTCGGAAGCCGAGACCTTCTGGACCGATTTCCTGCGCACCCTCACCCGCCGGGGCCTACGCGGCGTAAAGCTGGTGATCGCCGATGCGCATCTCGGGCTGAAGGCCGCCGCTTCCAAGGTGCTGGGCGCCACACTTCAACGCTGTCGTGTTCATTGCATGAGGAATCTCCTCGCCTGCGTCGGCAAGGCGCACCAGACGATGGTCGCGGCCACCATTCGCACCGCCTTTGCCCAGGAGACCGCTGAGGCGGCGCATGAGCAGTGGCGCCGGGTGGCCGACAGCCTGCGGCCGCGCTTTTCCAAGCTGGCGGCGCTGATGGACGAGGCGGAGTTCGACGTGCTGGCCTACATGAAGTACCCCAAGGACCTGCGCACCAAATTGCACAGCACGAATCCTCTGGAGCGGCTGAATGGCGAGATCAAGCGGCGCACCAACGTCGTCGGCATCTTCCCTGGCGAAGGGGCGGTTGTGCGCCTCGTCGGCGCCTTGCTGCTGGAGCAGCATGATGAATGGGCGGTGGCCCGGCGCTACATGACCATGGAAAGCCTGGCCGAGCTGTGCCACCCTCACACCCCTGATCCGCTGTCCATCGCAGCGGAGTAGACCGGCGGCCTCAACCCGCCGAAGAGCACAGAGGCCCCCTCAGACACCACGCCTCGGGGCACGATCACCGCATTGACGCGCCTGATGGGGAGGGTGTCACGGGATAACGACGCATCCCATGTAATCGGCTCATTCTACGAGGAAGGGTCGATTTGGGTGAACGACCGTGGTGCCCGCGCTGCGGCAGCGTGCGGGTGGTGAAATCCGGCCACGTGCTGGGCAAACAACGTTGGTTGTGCCGCAGGTGCGGCTTCCAGTTCACGCGCCTGCCGGACACGACGGTGCCGGAGCCGACGAAGCAAGCGGCGGTGACGCTGTACGGGCATGGGCTGTCGTTGCGCGCCGTCGGCAAGTTGCTCGGCACGACCGGCCAGTCCGTGCTGCGTTGGGTCTGCCAGTATGTGGACCGGCATTGCTCCAAGCCGATTCCGGAGCCGGCCAACGTCATCGAGATCGACGAGATGTGGCATTATCTCGGCTGCAAGGCGCAGAAACTCTGGATCTGGAAGGCGTACGACCGCGACAGAGGACGCCTGATCGACTGGGAATGCGGCAAGCGCGACGAAGCCACCTTCCGGCGTCTGTACGAGCGTCTGCAACGCTGGGGCGCACGCCTGTTTTGCACCGATCAGTTCGCCGTCTACGACACGGTTCTCCCGATCGGGCGGCATTATCAGGGCAAGGACCAGAGTGTCGCCCTGGAGCGCAACAATGGCCGCCAGCGGCATTGGGTCGGAACCTGCCGCCGCAAGTCGATCATCGTCTCCAAGAGCAAGGCCATGGTGAACCGCCGTATGGCCCTGTTTGCCCATCTCCATGGCAACGATGAGGCCCGGCCAGAAATGCACCGGCTTCCCGGCATTTCGCTCCAGCGCAAGGCTCTTGCCTAAACTGCGTCGTTACCCCGTGACACCTTCCTGATGGGAACCGGCACCGGTGCAGGATCAACAGCGCGCCCCCCACCCAGTAAACAACTAACACCCTCTTACTTTCCGTTAGCGGAGCTTTATAAGCTGCCGACGTGCAATCGCGGCATAAGGGCCTTCAATGGTTTCGAATATAGCAAGCGCCAGTTCTGTCAACTTACGTGCACGTTCAATTTCACCCAAGTCGGCGTAGACGGCACCAAGCCCGCCAAGCCAAATTCCTTCGCTATGCCGATTGCCAATCTCGCGGGCGAGGGTGAGAGCCATTTCGTAATGCTCAATAGCACGTTGCAGCTCACCCAAGGAGGCGTATGTATTGCCGAGATTGCCAATGTGGATTTCCTCGCTATGTCGATTGCCGATCTCGCGGGCGATGGCGAGAGCCATTTTGTAATGCTCAATAGCGCGGTGCATCTCGCCCATAGAGGCATATGTATTGCCGAGATTACCGATGTGGATTCCCTCGCTATGCCGGTTGCCGATCTCGCGGGCGATGGCGAGAGCCATTTCATAATGCTCAATAGCGCGACGGGTTTCCCCCAAGTCGCCATAAGCGTTGCCGAGACTGCCGAGGCGGTTTCCCTCGCAGTGCTGATCGCCGATCTCGCGGGAAATGGCGAGGGATTGTTCGTGATACTCAATCGCGACCTGCGTCTCGCCTAAGCTGGCAAAAGCGTTGCCCAGACTGCCAAGGCGGATCATTTCACTGCGTCGGTTACCAGTTTCGCGAGCGAGGGCGAGCGATTGCTGGTGATGATCAATGGCGCGGCGCATCTCGCCCAAGTCGGCGTAAGCATTGCCTAGGCTGCCAAGGTGAATTTCTTCAAGTAACTTGTTGCCCAATGCTCTGGCTGCCTTTTGTGCCGCTTCAAGCCAAAATAACTGATCGGGTGTTTTGCTCCCTGATAGCGAGGTAGACAGGGGTGTAGGCCGATGATGCGATTCTCTATTATTCAACGCCCACTCGGCGGCAGCCAGAATATTAAGCGCTTCACGGTCATACAATGCCTGCCCGTATAAAGCGTTGTCAGGCCCTTGGCGAGACTGCGTGTTTGCGGCTTCAAGTACTGACTTAAAATAACGGGTGAACGTAGATCTCGCTTCTTCCAACCTCTGCGATGAACGTGGGTGCGGATCCGCATCAGGTTGGGCAGCAAAAACAGTTAGTGCTACCGGGCGCATCAAATCGTGAAGGCGGTACCGCTTCGACATGTCGTCAAACAGGATCAAGCCACGGGTCAATAACGCGCGCAATAGCGTTACGGCGTTTCTTTCGGATTTGGCGTTCCACACCGCCGCAACCGCTGCTCGGTCGAAATCGGCTGGGAACACAGTTAGCGTCTGCCACAAGGCAGCAAGATCTTTATCCGTCTCTGCGAGGCGACGGGCGCTGTGGGCGAGGATGGTGCGAACATCTCCTCGATCTTTCTTCACTTTCAGGTAACTGAGGCGAGTTGACTCCTCAGTTAGGTCGTCAATGTAGTCGGCGGCGGAACAGTCTTCGGCATGGGCGAGGTAAGATCCGGCGACGCTCAGGGCAAGTGGCAGGTCGTCGCAGATATCCGCGATGCGGTCCCACTCAGCATCCGTGGCTATTTGAGGGCGGGCGGCAGTGCGCAACAGCGTGATAGACTCGATGCGCGGCAGAAGATCAAGTTTCAATGGAAAGGCGCCGTCCAGATGAATGGGCTCGCGCGCAGTGACCATCAGGCCGCAAGGTGGAGGTGGGACGAGCGGTTCGACTTGATCCGTGTTGTCAGCGTTGTCCAGCAGGATCAGCGCTCGCTTGCCTTCCAGCACGGACCGGTAGACCGCAGCCATCTGCTGCGGGTCATCCATGGCCTTCATGTCCGGGTGGAAGGCGCGTACGACATGGGCCATGGCCTCCAATGGGGTCAGCGGGGCGGCGTCGCCGTGACCCTGGAGGTTTATCATGATCTGAGCGTCGGGATAGCGTTGCAGCAGCCGGCGGGCGGCGCGGACGGCCAGCGTAGTCTTGCCAATGCCACCCATACCGCGGATCGCACTGACCGCCGCCGCACCGCCATGCTCACGGTCCAATGCGGCGACGAGTTGGTCCACCTCCGCCGCACGGCCGGTGAAGTCGGGGAGGTCGGAGGGGAGTTGGTGGAGGGGGCTGAAGCTGGGAGGCGGAACGGAATTCCCAAAGTTGATGGTCGCGTTGGGCGCGATGATAGAGCCGTCGACCTTCCCGCCAACCGCCACCGATCCGGCCCCTGATGCGTCCGCGCCTCCGGTCATGGTCAGCGCTCCACCAGATTGCCGCTGCCGGTGATAATGGTGGAGCCGGTCACGCTGCCGCCGATGGCGACGGCCCCGGCCCCGGACGCCACGACCTTGCTGCCGCCCAGCGCGCTGACCAGTTCCTCCGCCAAGCCCGGGTTTGCCGTCAGCAGCTTGCGGAGTTGCAGCCGCAGGGCCGCTTTTGCGTCATCATCGTCGGGAGCTTGGGAGACTTCCTGGGCGGCCTTGCGCGCGTCGTCGTGGCCCATCACGGCGCTCGACAACGTTCGCCACAAGGACTTTGCGCGGTCGAGACCAGCAACGGCCATGACTTCGCCGATTTTTTTCTCCGCTCCGCCCAGAACGGGCTCAAGGACGGGAAGGAAAGGGGCGACGGCTTCCGTGACTTGTCGGGCAAAGTCGGGGATTTGGGACGCATCCATGGAACACCTGTGCATGTCGGCCGGTGGCATGCACGAAGGATAGCATGAACAAAGGTGTGGATGTGTGGTCTGGGTGTCGCAACGGCGCGTGTTACCCCCACCATGACCCTCCCCCGCCGGGCGTTGGAGGTGATTGACTCAATCAGGGATGGTTGCTTGGGCGGGGTGATTAGGTTATAAATCCCATTGCCAACGGCGTTCCCGCGCCTGCCACCCGTGCGACGTTTCGCGTTTTTACGTCGCACAGCGTTTCACGGTGTTTCATTCGGGCGCTTGGCGGGACCTTGCCCTCACCCTCCCACCGCTGATGCGGCAGGTCCCTCCCTCTCCCGCCGGGGGCGGGAGAGGGGGGCGTGGGGTAGTTACTCCGCAGCCAGCGGCTGCGGGGTGGCCGGTTGGCGCATGGCGTCGAGGAGCTTGGCTTCCTTGGCCTTGGCGGCCTCGACGTTGCGGGTCTTGACGTGGCCGTAGCCGCGCATCTCCAGGGGCAGGCGGGCGATTTCGACCGCCGTGGGCAGAGTGTCGCGGGTCAGGCGGTGCAGGACTTCGCCCATGATGGTCTCGTACTCGACGATCAGGCGGCGCTCCAGGCGGCGTTCGGCCAGCCAGCCGAAGGGGTCGAGCGGGGTGCCGCGCAGGCGCTTGCCTTTGGCGAGCAGGCGCAGCGCCTTCAGCATCCAGGGGCCGAAGCTCTTCTTCTTCGGTTCGCCGCCGTCCTCGCCGGTCTCGCCCAGCGCGGGCGGGGCCATGTGGAAGACCAGCTTGTAGTCGCCCTCGAACATGCGGCCGATCTGCTCGACGAAGCCGGTGTCGGTGTGCAGGCGCGCCACCTCGTACTCGTCCTTGTAAGCGAGCAGCTTGAAGTAGCCGCGGGCGACCGCGTCGGTCAGGGCGGTGGAGCCGGGGGCCTTCTGCCCCTCCACGCGGCGGGTCCAGTCGACCAGCGCGTGGTAGCGGCTGGCGTAGGCGGCGTCCTGGTAGTCGGTCAGGAAGGCGGTGCGGCGCTCGATGGCCTCGTCCAGGGTGGCCGAGGGGCGGCGCTGGTCGAGGATGAACAGGTTGTGCGCGGCCTTCTCCGCCGCCGGCGGGGTGGCGGCGGCCTCCACGGCGCCCAGGTCCACGGCGGCGCGGCGGCCCCAGTTGAAGGCGTCGGTGTTCATCTTGACCGCCACGCCGTTCAGCGCGATGGCCTTCAGGATGGCTTCCGCCGAGATTGGGATCAGGCCCTTCTGCCAGGCGTAGCCCATTAGGAAGGGGTTGGTCGCGATGCTGTCGCCCAGCAGGGCGGTGGCGAGCTTGGTGGCGTCGAAGGCGTTCACCGCCCCCTCGCCGCAGGCCTTGCGGATGTCGGCGACGAGGTCGCGGACCGGCACGGTGAAGTCCGGCTTCTTTAGGAAGTCGACCGTGATGGTGTCGTGGGTGTTGATCACGGCGCGGGTGTGGCCGTACTCCATCTTCGACAGGGCGTCGCCGGCCGCGGCCACGATCAGGTCGCAGCCCACCACCGCGTCGGCCCCGCCGGCCGCGATGCGGACGGAGTGGATGTCCTCCGGGCTGTGGGCGATGCGGATGTGGCTGGTGACGGCGCCGCCCTTCTGGGCGAGGCCGGTCATGTCCAGCACGCCCACGCCCTTGCCCTCGATGTGCGCGGCCATGCCCAGCAGCGCGCCGATGGTCACCACGCCGGTGCCGCCCACGCCGGTGACGTAGATGCCCCAGGGCCGGTCAAGGGCGGGCAGGTGAGGGGCGGGGAGGTCTGACGCGTCCGTGCCCCCATTCGCCATTTTGATCGCGGCGGCCGGCTTGGGCTTGCGGAGCTGCCCGCCCTCAACCGTCACGAAGCTGGGGCAGAAGCCCTTGGTGCAGGAATAGTCCTTGTTGCAGCTGGACTGGTCGATCTGGCGCTTGCGGCCGAACTCGGTCTCCTGCGGCACGACCGACACGCAGGACGACTTGACGGAGCAGTCGCCGCAGCCCTCGCAGACCAGCTCGTTGATGATCACGCGCTTGGCCGGGTCGACCATCTTGCCGCGCTTGCGGCGGCGGCGCTTCTCGGTGGCGCAGGTCTGGTCGTAGATCAGGACGCTGACGCCGGGGACCTCGCGCATCTCCTTCTGCACCCGCTCCAGGTCGTCGCGGTGCTCGACCGTGGTGAACTGCGGCAGGCCGTTGCCGATCCCGTACTTCTCGGGCTCGTCCGATACGACGGTGATGCGCTCCACGCCCTCCGCGCGCAGCTGGGCGGCCAGCGACTGCACGGTCAGGGTGCCGTCCACCGGCTGGCCGCCGGTCATAGCGACGGCGTCGTTGAACAGGATCTTGTAGGTGATGTTGGCCTTCGCCGCGATCGATTGCCGGATCGCCAGGATGCCGGAGTGGTAGTAGGTGCCGTCGCCGAGGTTGGCAAAGATGTGCTTCTCCTCGGTGAAGGGCGCCTGGCCGACCCAGGGCACGCCCTCGCCGCCCATCTGGGTGAAGGTGTCGGTCTTGCGGTCCAGCCACGTCGCCATGTAGTGGCAGCCGATGCCGCCTAGCGCGCGGCTGCCCTCCGGCACGTGGGTCGAGGTGTTGTGCGGGCAGCCGGAGCAGAAGGTCGGCTTGCGGATGACGCGGGCTTGGTGGGCCTTCTGATTCTCCTGCGCGTCCAGGAAGGCAACGCGGCGCTTCAGCTGCTCGTTGTCGATGAAGCGCTCCAACCGGCGGCCGATGACCACGGCGATCTGCGCGGGCGACAGCTCACCGGCCGACGGGAGGATCCACTCGCCATGCTCGTCGAACTTGCCGACGACCTTGGGGCGGACGTCCGGGTGCCAGTTGTACAGCTGCTCTTTCAACTGGTTCTCGATGACCGCGCGCTTCTCCTCGACGACGACGATCTCCTCCAGCCCTTCCGCGAAGTGGCGGACGCCGTCGCGCTCCAGCGGCCAGGGCATGCCGACCTTGTAGACGGTGATGCCCCAGTCGGCGGCCTTCTCCTCGGTGATGCCCAGCTCGTCGAAAGCCTGGCGGACGTCCAGGTAGCTCTTGCCCGTGGTGACGATGCCGAGGCGCGGGCGCGGGCTTTCCATCACCACGCGGTCGATCCGGTTGGCACGCGCGAACGCCAGGGCGGCGTACAGCTTGTGCTTCATCAACCGGTATTCCTGCTCCAGCGGCGGGTCGGGCCAGCGTATGTTCAGGCCGCCCGGCGGGATCGGGAAGTCTGTGGGGATGACCGGGCTGACGCGGTGCGGGTCGATGGTGACCGACGCCGAGGTGTCCACCGTCTCGGCGATCGTCTTCATGGCGATCCAGCAGCCCGAATAGCGGCTCATCGCCCAGCCGATCAGGCCGTAGTCCAGGATCTCCTGCACGCTGGCCGGGTTCAGGACCGGGATCATGGCGTGCATGAAGGCGTGTTCGGACTGGTGCGGGAAGGTGGAGGACTTGGCGTTGTGGTCGTCGCCGGTCAGCACCAGCACGCCGCCGTGCTTGGACGTGCCGGCGCCGTTGGCGTGCTTGAACACGTCGCCGGAACGGTCGACGCCAGGGCCCTTGCCGTACCACATGGCGTAGACGCCGTCGTACTTGGCGCCCGGGAACATGCCGACCTGCTGGCTGCCCCACACGGCGGTGGCGCCCAGCTCCTCGTTCACGCCGGGCTGGAACTGGATGTGGTTCTTCTCCAGGAACTTGCGCGCGTTCCACAAGTTCTGGTCGAATCCGCCCAGCGGCGAGCCGCGGTAGCCCGAGATAAAGCATGCCGTGTTCAGGCCGGCCGCGAGGTCGCGCTGGCGCTGCATCATCGGCAGGCGCACCAGCGCCTGGGTGCCCGTCAGGTACACGCGCCCCTGTTCGAGCGCGTACTTGTCGTCCAGGGTCACGGTCGCGAGAGCCATTGTTCCATCCCCATGTGAGCGCCCGATGCAAGCGTATGCCGACGGCGCTGTTGCCGGGCGCCTTTGCGGCGCCGCTTTGTTTGTTGGATCACCAGAAAGGTAACGTTCGCTGTCGTATCTGGCAACGGGTGGCGGGGGTCGGCCTGCAAAAAGCAAGGAACGGTCGAGACCTCGCAGCGCTGTGAAACGGACAGGCGGGAATCCCCGTCCCAACGGAAATTCCCGCTCGCCTTCATCGTCTTCCGACTGGATATGGGGAGGCTAGGAAGCTGGCGGCAGGGGGAGGTTTTGGCCCGGATTGTTGGGGGCGGGCTCGTCCGACCATAGGCTGGGGTCGGCGGAGCCGCGCAGGGTCAGCGTGCGCACCATGGACCGCAGCGCCCGCACCAGGGCGCGCACGGCGACGGCGGTCTCGGCGTCGTGGGCGGTGGTGGCAACCCAGCGCAGGGCGTCCATGTGGGCCTGCACCGCTTCCTTGAAGCTTTCGACGTCGTGGTCCACCCAGGTGACGCAGGTGGACAGCGATGCCACCATTGCGGCGGCGCCCTGGAAGCCGGCGGATTCGCCGCTCGCAGCGATCTGGAGGTCGGAGACGGCGTGGCGCAGCCGGGTGCCCAGCGGGTCCGGCTTGTCGAGCGCCGCCTCCAGCCGGTCCAGCGCCAGCAGGAGCCGCACGCGCCGGGGCTCGGCCGAACGCACCGGCGGGCCGGGCGGCGGCAGGCGGAGGGGAGAGCCTCCGGACAGCGCAGGGCGGGAGGGGGACGGCTCCGGCCAGTCCGTGGCCCGGCTCTCGCGGACCTCGGGCTCCGCCTCCGGCCTTGCGGGCCGTGGGCGGCGCGGGCGGGTCAGCACCGTCTCGATGCGGCGGGCGATGGTGGCGGCCGACGCCGGCTTGGCGAGCACGGAGTCCGCACCCGCGTCCCAGGCGGCACGCACGGTGGCAAGGTCGGCGTTGGCGGTCAGCACGATGATCGGCAGGTCGGGGCTGAGGCTGCCGGGCGACCGCCGCACCCAGCTCACCAGTTGGGCGCCGCCCACCGGCTCCATCATCCAGTCGGTGACCAGTAGGTCGTAGGGCTCGCGCCGCAGCAGTTCCTTGGCCTCCTGCCCGTTGGACACGGTGACGACCTGTCCGACGCCCCACAGCTCCAGCATGTCGCGCAACGCCCGCTGGAGCAGGGAGTTGTTTTCGACGACGAGGATCTTCAGGTGGCTCGGATAGCGTCGCGCCATGGACAGGTCCCGCGGGTTCGGATGAGGTCGCGGGCTGAATATCCGAACGCGGTTCCCGGCTTTCAGGGTGCGGAGACGTGTTATCGCCGAACGGGGCCGAACCCTGCTCGCTGGGGCGACGAACGGCGCGGAAGGGGCCGGCAGGGGGTAGCCGCTCCTCCGATCGTTATCGGTGAGCGGACGGCTCTGGGCGCGAAGGGGGCAGGCGCGGGTGCGCCCGGCCTCCCCCCAGGGTTCCCTTACGGGTGCTCAGCGGACCAGGGCGATGTCCTATCGGACCTGGGCGCTGTCCTATCGGACGAGGGCGATGTCCTTCAGCACCGCGACCTCGTGGGCCTGCTCGTCCAGGCGGGCCTTCACCGCATCACCGATGGACATCACGCCGACCAGGTCGCCGGCGTCGTCGCACACCGGCACGTGGCGGTGCCGGCGCAGCGTCATCATCTGCATCAGGTCCTTGATGGTGTCCGCCGGCCGGCAGGTCTTGACCTCCTTGGTCATGAGATCCTCGACCGCGAGGTCCAGGGCGTCGGGCCCCTGGGTCGCGACGGCGCGGACGATGTCGCGCTCCGACAGGATACCGACCAGCTTCCCGCGGCGGTCGCGCACGACCAGCGCGCCGATGCGCTTCTCGGTCAACAGGCGCGCGGCGGTGGCCACCGATTCCGACGGAAGCGTGGCGGCGACGGTGTGGCCTTTTCGGTTCAAAACCTCGGCAACGGTGGTCATGTCCTCCCTCCCTGGCGGCTTCGGAACGGCGGAACGCGGCGGACGGACCGCCCGCGGCGCTCCTCTCCTCATCGTCATAGAGCGTGGGGCGGGCGGTGCGTCGCGGCAAGGAGGACCCCGAGCATATTCCCGTACATTAGAGAATCCTTCTTCTGTCCTGGACGCGCCGCATCCGCCCGCCTATCCTTGCGCCGGTGGGAACGAAGGCGGAGGCGACCGTGGCCGGTGATTGCTGCGGAGGATCCTGCGGGAGCCGCGGGGGCGATCCCCGCCTCGGACGGCAGGCGGACTATCGGCGGGTCCTGCGCATGGCCTTCGTCATGAACGCGCTGATGGCCGTGGCGGCGTTCGGAGCTGCCCTTGACGCGGACTCCCTGGCCCTGCAAGCGCTTGCGCTGGTCTTTCTGACCAACGCCGCCAACCATGGCGCCAGCCTTTGGCTGGTTGGACGGGCGCTGGACTGGCGGGACCGGGTCAATCTCGCGCGCTTGTCGCTGCTCCTCGGTCTCAGCCTGTGGGTCAATGTCGCCGCCTTCTGGAACGTCCACCACGGGAACACATTCCCCGATGCCTGGACCATGGCCATGGCCGGGTTGATGACGCTGTCCGTCGCGGTGGCGGTCGGCATGCAGCTGTTCGCGGGCCGCCGCGGCAAGCCGACCCTGCGCACCACATGGCTGTGCGTGCGCAAGGACGCGCTGGCCTGTCTCGCCGTTGTCGCGGCGGCGGTCGGCACCGGGACCATGGGCCACGGTTGGCCCGATAGCCTTGCCGGCGCGGTCATAAGCGCCCTGCTCCTGGCCACCACACAGGCGACCCTGAGGCAGGCCATGGCCGGGTTGTGGGCGCGCCATGGCTCCCCCTCGGCACCCGCGTCGGGCGAGGAGGCTTGACAAGCCGGCATCCCTATGGCGAACTTCGCACCATGAACACCGTTTCGCTCTCCCTGTCGCGTCGTTGGTGGCGGCCCGTGTAACCGGGCCGGCCAGCCGACGCGCGTTGAGCGCTGAACCATCGAAAGGCCGCCCGGGGGTTCCGGGCGGCCTTTCCTCTTTAGAGGGTCTGGGTGTCGATCAGGGATCTCCGGGTGTGCTCCATCCCCGTGACGATCCCCGGAGACGCCCCATGTACCCCGCCGACTTCCTCGCCCAGCCCAGACAGCTCGACCCGCTGACCTACCGGACGGCGGGCGGCCTCACCGTCCACCGCACGGCGGAGCCGCTGGAGGCGGACGGCGCGCTCGACCCGGTCATCGACGCGCTCGACACGCGGCGCGGCCTCCTGCTGGGCAGCGGGGTGGAGGCGCCCGGCCGCTACCGCCGCTTCGCGCTGGGCTTCACCGACCCGCCGCTCGCCGTCACCGCGCGCGGGCGGACGGTGCGGGTCGACGCGCTGAACGCGCGGGGGCGGGTGCTGCTGCCGTCGGTCGCCGCGCGGTTGCGAGCGATGGAGGCGCTGGCCGGCATCGAGGAGTCGCCCGCCCGCGTCACCGTCCTGGTCCGCAAGCCCGTCCACCCCTTCCCGGAGGAGGAGCGGAGCCGCCAGCCCTCCGTCTTCTCCGTCCTGCGTGCCCTGCTTGCGCTGTTCGCGGCGCCGGACGATCCGTTGCTGGGTCTCTATGGCGCCTTCGGCTACGACATCGCCTTCCAGTTCGAGCCGATCCGCCTGCGGCTGGAACGGCCGGACGACCAGCGCGACCTCGTCCTTTATCTGCCCGACCGCCTCGTCGCCGTGGACCCGGTGAGCGGGGTGGCGCGCCGCTTCGAGTACGAATTCGCCGACGGCGCGGGCTCCACCCAGGGAATGCCGCGCACCGGGCGCGCCCACCCCTACCGCCCGGACACCAACGCCGCGGCGGCCTGCGACCATGCCCCCGGCGACTACCAGCGGGTCGTGGAAACGGCGAAGGACGCCTTCCGGCGCGGCGACCTGTTCGAGGTCGTGCCCGGCCAGACCTTCACGGAGCCCTGTGCCGACGCGCCGTCCGCTGTGTTCCGCCGGCTGCGGCGGGCCAACCCGGCGCCCTACGAGGCGCTGGCGAACCTCGGCTTGGGGGAGTTCCTGGTCGCGGCCAGCCCTGAGATGTATGTGCGGGTCGGGCGAGACCGCGTAGAGACCTGCCCGATCTCCGGCACCGTGGCCCGCGGGGCGGACGCCATCGGCGATTCCGCGGAGATCCTGCGTCTGCTGACCTCGGCGAAGGACGCTGTGGAACTGACCATGTGCACCGACGTGGACCGCAACGACAAGGCGCGGGTGTGCGAGCCGGGCTCCGTCCGCGTGGTCGGGCGGCGCATGATCGAGCTGTACTCCCGCCTGATCCACACGGTGGACCATGTGGAAGGGCGGCTGCGGCCGGGCTTCGACACGCTCGACGCCTTCCTGACCCACACCTGGGCGGTGACCGTCACCGGCGCGCCGAAGCGCTGGGCCATGCAGTTCCTGGAGGACACGGAGCAATCGCCGCGCCGCTGGTACGGCGGGGCGTTCGGGCGGCTGGGCTTCGACGGCGGAATGGACACCGGCCTGACGCTCCGCACCATCCGCATGGCCGACGGCGTTGCCCAGGTGCGCGCCGGCGCCACCCTGCTGTCCGACAGCGACCCCGACGCGGAGGACGCGGAGTGTCGCCTGAAGTCCTCGGCCTTCCTCGACGCGATCCTCGGCGCGCAGGCCGTTCCGGAACCCGCCGTCCCGGTCCGGGCGGGGCAGGGGAGGCGCGTCCTCCTGGTGGACCACGACGACAGCTTCGTCCACACGCTGGCCGACTATTTGCGGCAGACGGGTGCTTCCGTGACGACGCTGCGGCACACCCACGCGCGCGCGGCGCTGGCCGCCGACCCGCCGGACCTCGTCGTGCTGTCGCCGGGTCCCGGCCGCCCTTCCGACTTCGACGTGGCGGGCACGCTGGACGCGGCGCTGGCGCAGGGCGTGCCGGTGTTCGGCGTCTGCCTGGGCTTGCAAGGCATGGTGGAGCGGTTCGGCGGCAGCCTGTCCGTCCTGCCGGAGCCTGCGCACGGCAAAGCGTCGGAGGTGCGGGTGCTGCCCGGGGGAGCGCTGTTCGACGGGCTGCCGGAGCGGTTGACGGTGGGGCGCTACCACTCGCTGGTGGCGCGGCGTGACCGCCTGCCGGAGGATCTGCGGGTGACGGCGGAAACCGCCGACGGCCTCGTCATGGCCGTGGAGCACCGCCGGCTGCCGGTCGCGGCCGTGCAGTTCCACCCCGAATCGATTCTATCGCTGGGTGATGGTGCGGGGCTGGCGCTGATGGGCAATGTGATGGCCCGGCTGGCCGGGCGGGTGCGCGTGGAGGAGGCGGCCTGAGGCCGCCTTTCCGGATCGGGCGTTGGGGGGCGGAGGGTTATTCCAGCATCCCCAGCGCTTCCTTGTACAGCTCCAGGATCGCTTCCTGCTCCTGCCGATCCGCCTTGTCCATTTTACGCAAGCGGATGATCTGGCGGATGATCTTGGTGTCGAAGCCGGTGCCCTTGGCCTCGGCGTAGACTTCCTTGACGTCCTCCTGCAGGCCGCGCTTTTCCTCTTCCAGGCGCTCGATGCGCTCGACGAAGGACCTCAGGCGATCCGCCGCAATGCCGCCGACGTCGGACATGATGGGGTAACCTCAAATAGGGAGCTTTGGAAAACCGGGGCGGACGATATCGGCGGGCGTGCCCGATGGCAAGGGGGCTGCCGGGAATGACGCCGGTTGCCACAGGCGCGGGCGGCCCGGAACGGACGCGCAGCGCGGCGGAGTGCCGCTGGAGTCAGCCTTGCGGAAAAGATCCTTCACAAAATCGGGTTGAATGGGTCATGGTGCGCCACTCCGTTTCCGTGCCCTCCGGGAGCCCGACGATGCGCTGTGGTCGAACGATGATTCCTCCCTACGCGCTTTGGCTTTGCCGCGTCCTGCTTCTGGCGCTGTGGTTTGCCGGGACCGGCGTCGTGGCACCGTCGCGTGTCCTGGCGGGAGATTTGGTGATCGGACTGGGGTCGGAGGTGACCTCGCTCGACCCCCACTTTCACAACCTGACGCCCAACAGCATCGTCGGCAGCCACGTCTTCGATTCCCTGACCCTACCCGACGAGTTCAAGTGGCCGACACCAGGCCTCGCCGTGCGGTGGAAGCCGGTGGATGACACCACTTGGGAGTTCACGCTCCGCCGCAACGTCGCCTTCCACGACGGGACGCCCTTCACCGCGGCCGACGCGGCGGCCAGCCTGAAGCGCGCCCTGGCCGTGCAGGGCAGCCCCTATTCCTACGCGTCGATCCTGCGCTCGGTGACGGACGTGATCGTGGTGAACGACCACACGCTGCGGATCCGGACCAGCACGCCGGACCCGACGATCCCCGCCGCCGTCGGGCAGATCGCGGTCGTCCCGGCGCGGTTCGTCGACGCGACGCGCGAGGATTTCGACAGCGGGCGCGCGATGGTCGGCACGGGGCCTTTCCGCTTCCTCGGCAACCATGGCCTGTCGGAGGTGACGCTGGCGGCGAACCCCCTTTATTGGGGCGGCCGCCCGCGCTGGGACCAGTTGACCCTGCGGATCATGCCCGTGGCGAGTGAGCGGGTGGCGGCGCTGACCGCCGGAACCGTGCACGTCATCGACCAGGTGCCGCCCGCCGACGTCGGCCGGCTCCAGGCCGACCCGCAGATCGCCGTGCGCAGCGGCCTGTCGGCACGGCTGATCTATCTGGCGCTGGACGTCGGGCGGGACCGGTCCCCCTTCGTCGCCGACCGCAACGGCGCGCCCCTGCCGCGCAACCCGCTGAAGGACCCGCGGGTCCGCCGGGCAATCTCCAAGGCCATCAACCGCCAGGGCACCGTGGACCTGCTGCTGGAGGGGCTGGGGTCCCCCGCGGGGCAGCTGCTGCCGCGCGGCTTCTTCGGCACCAGTCCGGCGCTGAAACCCGACGACTACGACCCGGAGGCGGCGAAGCGGCTGCTGGCGGAGGCGGGCTGGCCGAACGGTTTCGTCCTGACGCTGCACGCGCCGAACAACCGCTACGCCAATGACGCGGCGGTCGCGCGCACGCTGGGCGTGGCCCTGTCGCGCATCGGCATTGCCACGAAGGTGGAGACGATGCCCTCGGCGGAGTTCTTCGCGCGCGCCTCCAGGCTGGAGTTCAGCGCCTACATGTCCGGAATCACTACCGATCTCGGGGAGACGACGGACATTCTGCTGTCGCTGGTGGCCACCTATGACGACGCGCGCAACCGGGGCCGCATCAACCGGACGCGCTATTCCAACCCGGCCATCGACTCCATCCTGGAGCGCGCCATTGTCACGCTTGATCCCACGGCGCGGCAGGGGCTCCTGCGTGAGGCGGCGGAACGGGCCATGGAGGACGCGGCTGTCCTGCCGCTCTATTTCGAAAGCAAGACTTGGGCGATGCGTGCGCAATATTCCTTCGCACCCCGCGCCGACGAATTCACGCTGGCCACCGAGGTGGAAGCCAAACGGCCCAGCGCTGCCAAATAGGCCGAGTCGGCCCGCGGTCCGCCCGTCCGCGTCGCGTTCGCGGCGCCATGCTCGCGCCGCACAGCGCCTCAGCCAAAAGGAGGATGGCGCTTCGTTGAGAATGGGGCGACCCTGCGCGTCCGAAGACGCGCGTCCATTCCGCCGGCTTCCGAATTGTTGCGCCGCACTATCACTGCTGGTAATACCATCGACGGGGCACTCTTCACAACGTGTCACAAATCCGGCATTCATGCCTATGGTCTAAGCCGATTGCCCGGAAATCGGCCACTTCGCGGCAGGGGAGACAACAACCATGAAAATCGCCATACCCAGGGAGCGGCGCGCGGGGGAAAATCGCGTCGCGGCATCGCCTGAGACGGTCAAGAAACTGAAAGCCCTCGGCCTCGACGTGGTCGTGGAAAGCGGCGCCGGGCTGGGCTCCAACCTGCCGGATTCCTTCTATGCCGACGCTGGCGCCACCATCGCGCCGGACGCCGCGTCGGCGCTCGCCGACGCCGACATCGTGCTGAAGGTGCAGCGCCCGCTGATCGCCGGAGAAGGCGACCTCGACGAGTTGGCGCTGATCAAGCGCGGCGCGCTGCTGCTCGCCATCCTGAACCCGTACAACAGCCGCGAGCATGTGGCCGCCTACGCCGCCGCGGGGGTGAACGCCTTCGCCATGGAGTTCATGCCGCGCATCACCCGCGCCCAGGTCATGGACGTGCTGTCCTCCCAGGCCAACCTCGCCGGCTTCAAGGCGGTGGTCGACGCCGCCAGCGAGTACGGCCGCGCCTTCCCGATGATGATGACCGCCGCGGGCACCGTGCCGCCGGCCAAGGCCTTCATCATGGGCGTCGGCGTCGCCGGCCTGCAGGCCATCGCCACGGCCAAGCGCCTGGGCGCCATCGTCTCGGCGACCGACGTGCGCCCGGCGGTGAAGGAGCAGGTGCAGAGCCTCGGTGGCAGCTTCGTCGCGGTGGAGAACGAGGAGTTCAAGCAGGCCGAGACGTCGGGCGGCTACGCCAAGGAGATGTCGGACGACTACAAGCGCCAGCAGGCGGCGCTGGTGGCCGAGCATATCAAGAAGCAGGACATCGTGATCACCACGGCGCTGATCCCCGGGCGCAAGGCGCCGGTGCTGGTGACGCGCGAGCATGTGGCGTCGATGAAGCCGGGCTCGGTGATCATCGACCTGGCGGTGGAGCAGGGCGGCAACGTCGAGGGCTCCGAGCTGGGCAAAGTGGTTGTCACCGACAACGGGGTGAAGATCGTCGGCCACGCCAACTACCCCAGCCGCATCGCCGAGAGCGCCTCGCTCTTGTACGCCAAGAACCTGCTGGCCCTGCTCCAGTCGCTGCACGACAAGGAGAAGGGCGTCACGCTCAACTGGGACGACGAGATCGTCAAGGCCATCGCGCTGACCCGCGACGGCCAGGTCGTCCACCCCGCCTTCGCCGGCCAGACGGTCTGACGGCCCTAGGGAGAGAGACATGGATCAGACCCAACTGTCCAACCGCATCGTCGAGCTGAAGGCGCAGCTTTCCGCAGCCAGCCAGCAGATCGACGCGCTGGCCGCCCAGGCGGCGGCCCTCGGCCACCCCGCCGCCGCGGAAGCCGCCAGCCACGGCAGCTTCTTCATCACCGGCCTGACCGTCTTCGTGCTGGCCTGCTTCGTCGGCTACTACGTCGTGTGGCGGGTGACGCCGGCGCTGCACTCGCCGCTGATGGCGGTGACCAACGCCGTGTCCTCGGTGATCATCGTCGGCGCCCTCATCGCCGCCGGCCCGGCCGGCTTCGGCTTCTCCAAGATCATGGGCTTCCTCGCCGTCATCCTGGCCAGCGTCAACATCTTCGGCGGCTTCCTGGTCACCCAGCGCATGCTCTCCATGTTCAAGAAGAAGGGCAAGTAACCATGGAAACGCTGTCGGCCCTTCTCTACCTCGTCGCCTCCATCTGCTTCATCATGGCGCTGCGCGGGCTGTCCAGCCCGGAGACCTCGCGCCAGGGCAACCTCTACGGCATGGTCGGCATGACCATCGCCATCCTCACCACGCTGGCCCTGCCCATCGTCCAGTCCTACTGGATGATCGTCCTCGGCATCGCGATTGGCGGCGGCATCGGCTACGTCATCGCCAAGAAGATCGAGATGACCGCGCTGCCCCAGCTGGTCGCCGCCTTCCACTCGCTGGTCGGCCTGGCCGCCGTGTTCGTGGCGCTCTCGGCCTTCTACTCGCCGGAGGCCTACGGCATCGGCGTGCCCGGCGCCATCGCCAAGGGCTCGCTGGTCGAGATGGCGCTGGGCACCGCGATCGGCGCCATCACCTTCACCGGCTCGCTCGTCGCCTTCGCCAAGCTGCAGGGCCTGGTCACCGGCAAGCCGCTGGTCTTCCCCTTCCAGCACCACCTCAACGCCGGCCTCGGCGTGCTGACCATCCTGCTCATCCTCTGGCTGGTGCAGTCCAACGCCTCGGTGGCCATGTGGCTGATCGTGCTGGTGGCGCTGGCGCTGGGCTTCCTGCTGATCCTGCCGATCGGCGGGGCGGACATGCCGGTGGTGATCTCGATGCTGAACAGCTACTCCGGCTGGGCGGCGGCGGGCATCGGCTTCACGCTGCAGAACAACCTGCTGATCATCACCGGCGCGCTGGTCGGCTCCTCGGGTGCCATTCTGTCCTACATCATGTGCAAGGGCATGAACCGCTCGATCTTCAACGTCATCCTCGGCGGCTTCGGCGGTGACAGCGGCGCGGCCGCAGCCGGCGGCGCCGGCGGCGGTGAGCGCGGGACGGTGAAGGCCGGCTCGCCGGAGGACGCGGCCTACATCATGAAGAACGCGCAGTCGGTGATCATCGTGCCGGGCTACGGCATGGCGGTGGCGCAGGCGCAGCACGCGCTGCGCGAGATGGCCGACCTGCTGAAGAAGGAAGGGGTGGACGTCAAGTACGCCATCCACCCCGTCGCGGGGCGCATGCCCGGCCACATGAATGTGCTGCTGGCCGAGGCCAACGTGCCGTACGACGAGGTGTTCGAGCTGGAGGACATCAACCGCGACTTCGGCACGGCGGACGTGGCCTTTGTGATCGGCGCCAACGACGTGACCAACCCGGCGGCCAAGACCGACCCGCAGTCGCCGATCTACGGCATGCCGATCCTGGATGTCGAAAAGGCCAAGACGGTGTTCTTCATCAAGCGCGGCATGGCCGCCGGCTACGCCGGCGTGGAGAACGAGCTGTTCTTCCGCCCCAACACCATGATGCTGTTCGGCGACGCCAAAAAGGTCACCGAAGAGGTCGTGAAGTCCATGGAGTAAGTCCGTAGAGTAACCTGCGGCTTCTCTGCCCTGGCGTGACGCGAACCCCCGGTGCATTCTCCGCACTGGGGGTTCTTTTTTGCCCCCGTGACGACCGGAGGACGCCATGCCCGCCTACATCATCGCCGACGTGAAGGTGACCGACACCGCAGCCTACGAGCGCTACAAGGCGCTCACCCCCAACGCCATTACCAAGAACGGCGGCCGCTTCCTGGCGCGCGGCGGCCAGACGGAGGTGCTGGAGGGCGGCTGGCAGCCCAACCGCGTGGTGATCCTGGAATTTCCGGACATGGCCACGGCCAGGGCTTTCTACGACAGCCCCGAATACCGCGAAGCGCGCGAGGCCCGGAAGGACGCCGCCGACTTCAAGATGATCTTGGTGGAAGGGGCGTGACCGGTTCGCAGGGCGGCGTCGGTTCGACAAGCCAGCCTTAACCACGGAGGCACAGAGACACAGAGCGCGGAAAGGTCCGTGTCTCTGTGCCTCCGTGGTGATATCCGCGGAGCCTCAGCCCTTCTTCACGCCAAAGCAGTGCTCCGGCCCCGGGAAGGCCCGCGCCTTGACCTCGGCGGCGTAGGCCGCGGCGGCCTCGCCCATGGCTGTGCCCAGTTGGCCGTAGCGCTTCACGAACTTCGGCTGGAAGTCGCTGAACAGGCCCAGCATGTCGTCGGAGACCAGCACCTGCCCGTCGCAGGCGGGGGAGGCGCCGATGCCGATGGTCGGGACGGCGACGTCCTCGGTGATCTGGCGGGCGAGCGACTCTATGGTGCCCTCGATGACCAGGGAGAAGGCGCCGGCCTCCGCGATGGCGCGGGCGTCGGCGCGGATGCGCTCCGCGCTCGCCGGGTCGCGGCCCACGGCCTTGTAGCCGCCCAGCGCGTTGACCGACTGCGGCAGCAGCCCGACATGGCCCATCACCGGCACGCCGCGGCTGGTCAGGAAGGCGACCGTCTCGGCCATCTCGGCCCCACCTTCCAGCTTCACCGCTTGGGCGCCGGTCTCCGCCATCACGCGCGCGGCGTTGCGGAAGGCGACCTGCGGGCTTTCCTGGTAGCTGCCGAAGGGCAGGTCAACCACGACGCAGGCTCGCTCCGACCCGCGCACCACGGCGGCGCCGTGGGCGATCATCATGTCGAGCGTGACGGGGAGGGTGCTGTCGAAGCCGTAGACCACCATGCCCAGCGAGTCGCCGACCAGCAGCAGGTCCACATGCGGGTCGAGCAGCCGCGCGACGGGGGCGGTGTAGGCGGTCAGGCAGACGATCGGATCACCGCCCTTGCGGGCGCGGAGCGCCGGAACCGAAATGCGTGCGATGGCCTTGGACGCGCTCATCACCACCCGCCGAGTGAGGGGTTTGCGGATGCACCAAAACCGCCCACGCGAACGAGCACGGGGCGGCAGGTGCAAGACACAAGAGGGGCTGGCGCGCGAACGCGCTTGGGTGCCCGGCGCGCCGAGGCGCGCCTGTCAATCCGGCGCGAAAAGCGCCTGGCTATTAATAGCCCTCGCGCTCCATGCGCTTGCGGAGCAGCTTGCGGGTGCGACGCACCGCCTCAGCCTTCTCGCGCGCGCGCTTCTCCGAGGGCTTCTCGTAGTTCCGGCGCAGCTTCATTTCCCGGAAAATGCCCTCGCGCTGCATCTTCTTCTTCAGCGCGCGGAGGGCCTGATCGACGTTGTTGTCTCGGACCAGAACTTGCACGTTTACCGTCACCCTTTCAAGTGAGCCGAGTTGCAATTAAGCAACAAACAGGCATGCGCTTGCGGGCGCACCCCTTGTGTGGAGGATTGTGTAGCACGGACAGCGCCGTGTGTGAAGCGGAGTCTTCGGTATCGTCGTCTCAGCGTCGGGAAGACCCTGGCGAAATGGTTGCCGGGAAGGAGGAAACTCCCAGATAATGGGCCATGGCCCTGCTGAAAATCGCCCGCATGGGGCATCCGGTCCTGCGCACGATCGCGGACCCCGTGCCCGACCCGACCGATCCGGAGATCCGGCGCCTCGCCGCCGACATGATCGAGACCATGATGGACGCGCCCGGAGTCGGGTTGGCGGCCCCGCAGGTGCACGAGTCGCTGCGCATGATCGTGTTCCGCGTGCCCTCCGACCGCTCCGGCGGCGAGGTGGTGGCGCCGACCGTGCTGATCAATCCGGTGGTCGAGCCCATCGGCGACTCCATGGTCGATGGCTGGGAAGGCTGTCTGTCGATTCCCGGCA
Organism: Azospirillum canadense; assembly: GCF_025961225.1. Taxonomy (GTDB): domain Bacteria; phylum Pseudomonadota; class Alphaproteobacteria; order Azospirillales; family Azospirillaceae; genus Azospirillum; species Azospirillum canadense. The sequence goes on from NZ_JAOQNG010000001.1 coordinate 937,049, forward strand.
TGCGCGGCATCGTGCCGCGCTTCACCCGCATCCGCTACCGCGGGACAGGGCTGGACGGCGAAGCCGTCGAACGGGAGGCGAGCGGCTTCCACGCCCGCGTGATCCAGCACGAGTACGACCACCTGGACGGCATTCTTTACATCGACCGCATGCCCGATCTGCGCCATCTCGCGTTCAATGAGATGGCGCATCACGTGACCGAGGCGCTGGAGCGGGAAAAGGGGGAGGATTGACCATGGACGCTGCCCTGGACATGGATGTGGTACGCGACGACATCCTCGTCTCGACGCTGCCGAACATCGTCTTCGACGGCTGGAGCATGACGGCGCTGCGCGACGGCGCGCAGATGGCCGGCTACGACACGGCCACCATGCACCGCGCCTTTCCCGGCGGCATCCCGGAACTGGTCGAGCATTTCGGCGTCTGGACCGACCGGCGCATGATGGTGGAGTTGGACAAGCACCCGCTGGCCGACATGAAGGTGCGCGACCGCATTGCGCTGGCCATCCGCACCCATTTCGAGGTGCTGGAGCCGCATCTGGAGGCCAAGCGGCGGCTGATCGCCTACCTCGCCATGCCGCAGAACCTGGGGCTCGGCCTGCGCCTGCTCTACCGCACGGTGGACGCCATGTGGTTTGCGGCCGGCGACACGGCCACCGACTTCAACCACTACACCAAGCGCGCGACCCTGGGCGCGGTGCTCAGCTCCGCCACCTTCTACTGGCTCGACGACCGGTCGGAGGGGCATGTGGAGACCTGGGCCTTCATCGACCGCCGCCTCGACGACGTGATGAACATGGGCAAGGCCATGTCCGCCATGGGCCGCGCCGGCCGGCTGCTGAGCCACCTGCCGAGCCCGATGCGCTTCGCCCGCCAAATCCGCCAGCGCAGCGGCACCGTCCAGGCCGCGGAGAGCGCGACGACGCACATGGCGGAGAATATCTGAGGGCGCGCGCCCTGCGCACTTGCACCCTCTCCCAGCCCCGCTGGGAGAGGGAGGCGGGCGAGGGGGTTTACGGCTTGGGCGGCTGGTCCGCTGCCATAAAGGCGGCAAAGGCTTCCTTGTAATCCGGGTGCCAGCGAGACAGGGGCGGGCGGTTGCGGATGATGTCCTCCGCCGCCCATTGGATGCGCCGGTTGTCCATCTCCCGCGTCACGTCGTTGTCCGGGCATAGGATGTAGAAATCGCCAGCCGCCAGGGCGGGCAGCAGGACATCCACAACCTGATCGGCGGTCCAGGCGCCCGCGGGCTTCTCTGCGACTCTGCGCGCTCGCGTCAGGCCGGTGTAGGTGAAGCCGGGGATCAGCAGGTGTGCGGTGACCTGGCAGCCATCGGTGTTGCGCAGCTCGTGCGCCAGCGCCTCGGTCACCACCTTCACCCCGGCCTTGCTGGTGTTGTAGGCGGTGTCGCCCGGCGGGCAGGTGATGCCCTGCTTGGACCCGGTGGTGACGATGGCGGCCGGCGTGCCCTGCGCGATCATCGCCGGGGCGAAGACCTGGATGCCGTGGACGACGCCCCACAGGTTGACGCCCAGGATTTGCCGCCAGCGTTCGGAATTCCCGAACAGGGCGCCGCCGCCTTCCGTGCCGGCGTTGTTCATCAGCAGAGCGACCTCGCCGAAGGTCCGGTAGGCGATGTCCTTCAGCCGCTCGACCTCCTCCAGGCGGGAGACGTCGGCGGTGACCGTGACCACGTCCTGCGGCTTCCGCGACGCCTTGCGCACCGTCTCGGCCGCAGCACCCAGCGCTTCGGCGTTGACGTCGGCGAGGCAGACCGTCATGCCGAGCGACGCGAAGCGGGCGGCGGCGGCGAGCCCGATGCCGCTCGCGGCCCCCGTGACGACGGCGGCGCGGCCAGGGGCCAGGGCGGGATGGTTCTGCATGGGGAAAGCCTTCGATTGTCTCGAGTCGGTGTCCGTGCGAACGCACCATGTGGAGCGCCCGGCGGAGGTCGGCAATCGGGAGGCGACGAATAAAGGAGGGGGCTGATTACACCGGCTCGCGCGCCGGTTTCGTCTTGCGCGCACCCTTCAGGGCGGTGGCCCGCGCCGCGGCGGCCAATGCCGGCCGTGCCCAGAGCATCAGTTCCTCCGGCTCGTCCAGGGCCGATTCGGGCGGCGGGTAATAGGCGAGGGTGATGGGCTTGTCGCCAGAAGATTTAGCGGACGACGGCTTGAAGGGGCGCAAGCCAAGCGCCTCGTAATCGGCGCGGTTGCCCTCGTCCGCCTTGAAGTACAGCACCTCGTCCGCGACGATGGCGAAGAACAGCCCGTCGCAATAGAGGCCGTAGCCGCCGAACATGCGGCGAACCGCCAGATCGCCCAACGGCGCCAGTGACTCGCACACCATCTGCACGAAATCGCTGAGCGGCGCCGGGGCCATGGGCGGCGGTATCCTGTGAGAGGGTGGTTACTTCTTGCGGAAGGCGTCCAGCGCCACGACTTCGCCGCGCTTCGGCTCCTCGGCCGGGGCGGTGTCGTTCTTGTCCGCGTCGGCCTTGCCCGCGTCGGACTTCACGGTATCGGTCTTCGCCAGCTTGGCGATGGTCGGCTTGGCGCCATCGCGGGCCGGACCGTCCTTACGTTCCGGCGCCTCGCGCGTCGGCAGGGCGGCGACCTCGGCCGATTCGGCCGGCGCCGCGGGCTGGAACTGCAGCGCGAAGTTCACCGACGGGTCGGCGAAGGTGGTGATGGCGGCGTAGGGGATGACCAGACGCTCATGCACGTTGTTGAAGCTCAGCGTCACCTCGAAATGATCGTCCAGAGCCTCCAGCCCATAATACTGGTACTGGATCACGATGGTCATTTCGTTGGGATACTGCGCGGCCAGATATTCCGGGATGTCGACGCCCGGAAAGGCGGTGCGGAACGTCAGGTAGAAGTGGTGATTGCCGGGGAGCCCGCGGTCGGTGACTTGACGAAGCGCGTCACGGACGACGCCGCGCAAGGCGGATTCGACCATGCGGTCATAACGCAACTGCTCTCTCGGCATTCTTGGGCGGGTCCTTAACGCCAAAAAGGAAGGTGTGGGCCTTCTGTTGCTAGGCGGCCCACGGCCCCACCCTCAGGTGCTACCCATCGGGGATTGATTTCGGTCAGTTACCGCGGTTAGGCGGCAACGGCGACCGGAGCAACGTTGTCGTTGGCAACTATTGCAATGGCCCGATAACGGCGGAACCATGCCGAGCGAAGACCATGCCTTTACCACGCGTGTCGATCCTATTTCGCCCCCAACGAACCCGTTCCCAAAGGCCAACACCTGAGAGGACGGTGGTTTGTTTGGTGGAGGCGCCGGGTACCGCCCCCGGGTCCACAACGCTTATTCCGCAAGGCGTTTATCGCCGTAGTCGGTGCGACCGACGGGCCTAATATAGGCCCTTCGTCCCAGCATTGAAAGGGGCCATCGAACGGGAGAGTCCGGAGAATCTGAAAGGAGATGACGGGACAACCGCCCGGACGTAGAGTGCGGCCCGCATTCAGTTCCCGGAGTACCCATGCCGATCACGCCCGATCAGCGCGCCGAGATCGACCGCCTGCGCGCCGTCACCGCCACCACCCGCCGCGCCACCGTCCCGGCCCTGGAGGAGATCCTCTACGAGCCGATCGAGGTCCTGGACCACGGATTCGTGCGCGTCATCGACTATATGGGCGACGATTCGGCCGTCGTTCAGGCGGCACGCGTGTCCTACGGCAAGGGCACCAAGAAGGTCACGGAGGACGCCGGCCTCATCAAGTACCTGATGCGGCACCGCCACTCGACCCCGTTCGAGATGTGCGAGATGAAGTTCCACGTCAAGCTGCCGATCTTCGTCGCGCGGCAGTGGATCCGCCACCGCACGGCGAACGTGAACGAGTATTCCGCGCGCTACTCCATCCTCGACCGCGAGTTCTACATCCCGGCGCCCGAGAACCTGGGCGCCCAGGCCGTCGTCAACCGTCAGGGCCGCGGCGACGTGCTGCAGGGCGACGAGGCCGCGTCGGTGATGAAGCTGCTGCGCGACGACGCGGAGGCCGTCTACTCCCATTACGAGGAGATGCTGAACCACCGCGAGGATGGCACGACCATCGAGGAGGGGCGCCAGGGTCTGGCCCGCGAGCTGGCGCGCATGAACCTGACGCTGAACTATTACACGCAGTGGTATTGGAAGGTCGATCTCCACAACCTTCTGCACTTCCTGTCGCTGCGCGCCGACCCGCACGCCCAGTACGAGATCCGCGTCTACGCGGAGGCCATGCTGGACGTGGTAAAGCGCTGGGTCCCGGCGGTGTTCGAGGCTTTCAGCGAGTACCGGCTGGGCGGCACGCACGTCTCCAAGACCGGGCTGGAGGTGGTCAAGCGCCTGCTGGCCGGCGAGCCTGTGACGCAGGAGACCAGCGGCCTGTCCAAGCGCGAGTGGCGGGAGCTGATGGACCAGCTCGGCCGCGCCGAATAATAACCCACGAACGCCCGGAACACCGCCATGACCCCACACGAGGCCGACGCACGCCACCGCCAAGGCCTTCTCGCCGCCCAGGCCGGGCGGTTCGAGGAGGCGATGGAGTTGATCGGGCAGGCGATCGCCGCCTATCCGACGGTGCCCGCCTGGTGGGCCAACTACGGCCTCGTCATGGAAAGCCTGGGCGACGTGGCGGGGGCGGCCAACGCCTACGCCGGCGCGCTGAACCTTGACCCGGCGCTCGATCACGCCATGGACGGGCTGCTCGCCATGGCGGAGGCGGTGCGCCGGGCCGGCGACTCGGCCCGCGCGGAGGCCTTCTTCCGCCGGGCCATCGCGCTGAACCCCCGGACGCTGGCGGCGGTTGCCAACCTCGGCGTGCTGCTGCGCGCGCAAGCGCGGCGGGAGGAGGCGGTGGCCCTCTACCGGCGCGCCGGGCTGCTCGATCCGGGCAGCTGGATTCACCCCTACAACCTCGGCAACGCGCTGACCGAGCTGAACCGCTTCACCGAGGCGGACCAAGCCTACCTCGCCGCTCTGGCGCGCGAGCCCGGCCGGGTCGAGGTGCGGGCCAACCGCGCCACCCGCGTGCTCGCCATGCAGGGCCGGGCGGAGGAGGCGCTGGCGGAGATCGAGGCGGTGCTGCAAACGCACCCCGACGTCGAGTCGCTGAACTCCTCCCGCCTCTACCTGATGCAGTTCGTGCCGTCGCTGACCATGGAGACGGTGGCGCAGGCGCACGGCATGTGGGGCTCCCGGTATCGCCATGCGCCGGTTCCGGCGGTCGCGGCACCCGCGCCGAAGATCCGCATCGGCTACGTGTCGCCCGATTTCCGCGCGCACCCCGTGGGATTTTTTCTGGAACCGGTGCTGGCGAACCACGACCGTTCGGCTTTCGAGATCGTCTGCTACGCCAACACCGCCAACCCCGACTGGAAGACGGAGCGGCTGATGCCGCTGGCCGACGGCTGGGTCTGGACGCCGGGCATGGACGACGACGCGCTGGCCGCGCGCATCCAGGCGGACGGCATCCACATCCTGGTTGATCTTGCCGGCCACACCTTCGGCAACCGGCTGCCGGTCTTCGCGCGGCGCCCCGCGCCGGTGCAGGTCACCTGGGCCGGCTATGTCGGCAGCACCGGCCTGCCGGCCATGGACTATCTGATCTCCGACAGCCGGCAGAGCCCGGCGGGTGCCGACGGCTGGGCGACCGAGGCGATCGTGCGCATGCCCGATGGCTACGTCCCCTGGGCGCCGCCGGAAGACGCCCCGGCGGTCTCCCCGCTGCCGCTGGCCGCCCGCGGATACGCCACCTTCGGCTCCTTCAACGCCTTGCCCAAGCTGAACGAGCGGGTCGTCGCGCTGTGGGCGGAGGTGCTGAAGGCCGTTCCGGACTCCCGCCTGCTGCTGCGCACGCCGGGCTTTGAGGATCCGGGGACCGCGGCTCGCGTGACGGGCCTGTTCGAGCGCGCGGGCGTCGACCCGGCGCGGGTCGACCTGCTGCGCGGTGCCCCGCACCGCGCCTTTCTGGCCGGCTACGCCGGGGTGGACGTGGCGCTGGACCCATTCCCGTACTCCGGCGGGCTGACGACGCTGGAGGCGCTGTGGATGGGCGTTCCGGTGGTGACGCTGGGCGGCGACCGCTTCTGCTCGCTCCATTCCGTGACGCACCTCGCCTCGGCGGGGCTGTCGGGACTGGTGGCGAGCGGGCCGGAGGACTACGTCGCCAAGGCGGCTGGGCTGGTAGCCGACTCGGCGGGGCTGGCGCAATTGCGCGCCGGCCTGCGCGACCGCATGGCGGCATCCCCGACTCTGGACGGCGCGCGCTTCACCCGCGCGTTGGAGGCGGCCTTCGGCATCATGTGGCAGCGCTTCCAGGAGGAGCAGGGGCGTGTGAGCTTCACGCTGAACTTCCAATAGGCAAGGGGCATCAAACCACAGAGACACGGAGGCACAGAGATTCTTTGGTAAATCCCTCTGCGTCTCCGTGTCTCTGTGGTGAGTCTCTCCATTCACCAGTGTTTTTCAGGATTATTAGCCGTTAAGCCCGCTCGGACCCCGGGGCGCCGGTGCTCCACAGCAGGCCCAGCACCACGCCCTTGCAGCGGGGCAGCAGCAGCATGGTCAGGACCAGGGTCAGCGCCGGCCAGATGGCGAAATGGACCCAGGCCTCGGGCTGGTAGCGCTGCTCCACTGACAGCAGCATCGGGATGACGATGTGGCCGACGACCAGGATGGTCATCCAGGGCGGGGCGTCGTCGGCGCGGAAATGGCCGAAGGCTTCGCCGCAGTGGGCGCACTGGTCCACCGGCTTCAGGTAGCTCTTCAGCAGCCGTCCGCGCCCGCAAGCCGGGCAGCAGCCCATCAGCCCGCGGAACGCCGCCGACAGCTTCGATCGCGCCCCGTAATCCACAGCCATTCCCGTCGCCTTTGTGTTCGTGCCGCCGTCCATAAGGGAAGGGTAGGCCGATTGTTCAGGGAACGGAAGGCTTTGCCGCGCGCGCAGCCTCGGCGCGGCGTGCGATGTTCTCCAGCCGCATCTGCAATTCATGGGCGCACAGGGCATGGGCGGCTGCCCGCGCCTCGGCCTGGATGTCGGCGATGGCCTCCTCCAACTCGCGGATTCGGGCCTCGCGGGGGTCTTCGCTCATCGGGTGCGCTCTCCCGGCAGTTGACGGACCGGCCTGTTGGCGTCTACGGGATGGGCAACCACTCCCGGTGAGGTTGGAGCCATGAAGATCACCCGCCTGTTCCTTGCCGCCGCGGCGGTCTCCACTGCGGCCATCGCGCTCGCGACCTCCGTCGCGCAGGCGCAGACCAAGACCGTCGCCATCACCGCCATCGTCGAGCATCCGGCGCTGGACGCCACCCGCGACGGCGTGGTCGACGCGCTGAAGGCGGCGGGCTTCACGCCCGGCCAGAACCTGAAGGTCGACTATCAGAGCGCCCAAGGCAACCCCGCGACCGCCGCGCAGATCGCGCGCCAGTTCGTCGGAGCCCGCCCGGACGTGATCGTGCCGATCTCCACGCCGTCGGCACAGGCCGTCGCCGCCTCCACCCGCGACATCCCCGTGGTCTTCACCGCGGTGACCGACCCGGTCGGCGCCCAGCTGGTCAAGAGCATGGACAAGCCCGGCGGCAACATCACCGGCGTGTCGGACATGGCCCCGGTCGGTGAGCATGTCGCCCTGATCCGTGAGATCGTGCCGTCGGTGAAGCGCGTCGGCGTACTCTACAACCCCGGTGAGCCGAACTCCGTCTCGCTGGTGAAGGCGCTGAAGGAGGAAGCCGCGAAGGCCGGCCTGATCGTGACCGAGGCGACGGCGACCAAGTCGGCCGACGCCCAGCAGGCCGCCCGCAGCCTCGTCGGCAAGGTGGACGCGGTCTACATCCCGCTGGACAACACGGTCGTGTCGGCGCTGGAAAGCGTGATCGCGGTCGGCCAGCAGGCCAAGCTGCCGATCTTCTCCGCCGACACTGACAGCGTGGCGCGCGGCACGGTGGCCTCCATCGGCTTCGATTACCGCCAAGTCGGCCGCCAGACCGGCGAGGTCGTGGCCCGCGTCCTGAAGGGCGAGAAGCCGGGCGACATCCCGGCCATCCACGCCAAGGGAACCGACCTGTTCGTGAACCCGAAGTCCGCCGCCGCCATGGGCGTCACCATCCCCGCGGCGGTGACCCAGCGCGCGACCAAGGTGGTTGGGCAGTAAGCTGTTGATTGTTTGAAGGGAGTTCCTGAGCTGGGCCCCCACCCTAACCCTCCCCCACTTCGCGGGGGAGGGGACCTCTCCTCCCTCCGTCGAAGATGGGGGAGGTCGGGAGGGGGGCCCGACGCGTGAACCCCAAGGACCACAAATGAGTGAAATAGCCTTCTTCGGGGCGGTCGAGATCGGGCTGGTGTACGCGCTGGTCGCTCTTGGCGTGTACCTGTCGTTCCGCGTGCTGGACTTCCCCGACCTGACGGTGGACGGCAGCTTCCCGCTGGGTGCCGCGGTCTGCGCCACGCTGCTCGTCGCCGGGGTGAACCCGTGGCTCGCCAGCCTCGCCGCCGCGCTGGCCGGCGCGGTCGCCGGGCTGGTGACCGCGACGCTGAACGTGCGCTTCAAGATCCTGCACCTGCTGGCCAGCATCCTGACCATGATCGCGCTGTTCTCGGTGAACCTGCGCGTCATGGGACGGCCGAACGTGGCGCTGCTGATGCAGGACACGGTGCTGACGCCCTTCTACGGCCTGGGCCTGCCGGACCATGTCGTGCGGCCGCTGGTCGTGGCGGTCGTCGTGGTGGCGGTCGTAATCCTGCTCGCCCGCTTCCTGAGCAGCGAGTTCGGCCTCGCCATGCGGGCCACCGGCGTGAACGCGCGGATGGCGCGGGCGCAGGGGGTGGAGACAGATTTCCACATCTACACCGGCATGGCCCTGTCGAACGGGCTCTGCGCGCTGGCCGGCGCGCTGTTCGCGCAGACCAACGGCTTCGCCGACGTGACCACCGGCATCGGCACCATCGTCGTCGGCCTCGCCGCCGTGATCGTGGGCGAGACGGTGCTGCCCGCGCGCGCCATGCTGTGGGCGCTGGTCGGCTGCGTGGTCGGCTCGATCCTCTACCGGCTTGCCGTGCAGCTGGCGCTGTCGGCCGACGCGATCGGCCTCCAGGCTTCCGACCTGAACCTCGTCACGGCGGTGCTGGTCGCGGTGGCGCTGATCCTGCCGCGCCTGCGTCTGAAAGCGGCGCTCAAAAGGGAGCAGCCAAAGGGAGTGGTTGGGCGATGATCACCGTCAACGGCATCCATGTCACCTTCGGCCGCGGCACGCCGCTGGAGAAGCACGCCCTGCGTGGCGTCGACCTGACCATCCCGGAGGGGCAGTTCGTCACCGTCATCGGCTCCAACGGGGCCGGCAAGTCCACCTTCCTCGGCGCGTTGGCCGGCGACGTGATCGCAGAGAGCGGCAGCATCGCCATCGACGGCACCGACGTGACCAAGTGGGCGACTCCGAAGCGCGCCTCCCTGGTCGCCCGCGTCTTCCAGGATCCCATGGTCGGCAGCTGCACCGCCCTGACCATCGAGGAGAACATGGCTCTGGCCGCCGCGCGCGGGCGCAAGCGTGGCCTTGGCTTTGCGCTGAGCGGCGACCGCCGCCGGCACTTCCGCGACCGCATCGCGGAGCTTGGGCTGGGGCTGGAGAGCCGGCTGCACGACCGCATGGGCCTGCTGTCCGGCGGCCAGCGGCAGGCGGTCAGCCTGCTGATGGCGACTCTGGCCGGCTCCAAGATCCTGCTGCTGGACGAGCATACGGCCGCACTCGACCCCGGCACGGCGGAGTTCGTGCTGGGCCTGACCCGGCGCATCGTGCAGGAGAACCGGCTGACCACGCTGATGGTCACCCACTCCATGCGGCAGGCGCTGGACTATGGCGACCGCACGGTGATGCTGCACGAGGGTAAGATCGTCCTGGACGTCTCCGGCGAGCAGCGCGCCGGGCTGGACGTGCCGCACCTGCTGGCCCTGTTCGCCCGCCAACGCGGTGGGGAGGAGATCGCCGACGACAGCCTGCTGATCGGCTGAAGACACGCGCGGCTGGGCTCAGCCCAGCCGGCGCTTCCTCTCTTCCGGCTCCCTTTTTTCTTTCGCCTCCGGCTCCTCGCGATCCGCCTCGAACAGCGTCTGCAACTCGGCGGCGGCCTGTTGGGAGGTCTGGATCAGGCGGTTCTCGTCGTGGTGGACGGCGTGCTGCCGGATCAAGGTGCGCTCGTCGTGGGCGCGGAAGGTTTCCACCGTCCGCTCCGCCTCGTCGTGCGGGACGCCCAGCGCCTCCAGCACGCCGCCGGTCAGGCGCAGGCTGGAATCGAAGGTCTCGCGCACGAAATGCGTCACGCCGCGGTCCATCAGGTAATGGGCGTGCCGGCGGTTGCGGGCGCGGGCATAGATGGTCAGGTGGGGGAAGTGGCGGGCCGCGATCTCCACCACGCGCAGCGACTGCTCCATGTCGTCCAGCGCCACGACCAGCACCTTGGCGTGCTCGGCCCCGGCGGCGCGCAGCAGGTCCTCCCGCGTCGGGTCGCCGTAATAGACCTTGCTGCCGAAGCGGCGCACGAAATCGACCTGGGCGGCGCTCTGCTCCAGCGCGGTGAAGGGGATGTTGCGCAGGCGCAGCACGCGTCCGACGATCTGCCCGACCCGGCCGAAGCCGCAGATGATCACCGGCGGTTCGCCGTCCAGCTCGATCTTGTCGTAGGGGCGCGCCGGCTTGATGATCAGGCGCGGGGCGAGCCACCGCTCCTCCGCCGCGAAGAGGAAGGGGGTGGCGATCATCGTCAGCGTGACGACCAGCATGGCGGCGGTCGACTGGTCACCGCTCATGGCGCCGACGCCCACGGCCAGCCCGAACAGGACGAAACCGAACTCGCTGCCCTGGCTCAGCACCGACGACAGCCGTATGGAGCCGCCGGGGCGAAGGCCGGACAGGCGGGCCAGCGCGAACAGCACCGCGCCCTTCAGCGCCATCACCCCCAGCGCCAGCGACAGGTAGAACAGGGGTTGCGCCATCAGCGCCTTCACGTCGGCGCCCATGCCCACCGACACGAAGAAGAAGCCCAGCAACAGCCCCTCGAACGGTGCCACGTCGGCCTGCACCTCGTGCCGGTACTCCGAGTCGGACAGCAGCACGCCCGCCATGAAGGCGCCCAGCGACATGGACAGCCCGCCCCAGGCGGCGAGGAAGGCGGTGCCCAGCACGATCAGCAGGGCGGCGGCGGTGAAGATCTCCGGTGTCTTGGCCGCGTCCACTGCGCGCAGGATGGGGCGCAGCAGGTGGCGGCCGCCGGCCAGGATCGCGGCGACGACGGCGATCGCCTTCAGCACGGCCAGCCAGGCGCCGTTGGCGTCCGGCATGACGTCGCCTGTGCCGAGCAGCGGCAGAAGCGCCACCGCCGGAATGATCGCAAGGTCCTGGAACAGCAGGATGGAGAAGGCGCTGCGGCCCGCGTTGGTGGTCAGAAGCTCCCGCTCCGCCAGCATCGGCAGGACCATGGCGGTGGAGGAGAGCGCCAGCCCGAACCCCACCACCAGCGCCGCCGCCATGGACAGTCCCAACAGAAGGAACGCCGCCGCGGCGATGACCAGCGTGGTCAGCGCCACCTGCGCGCCGCCGAGCCCGAGCACCGCCTTGCGCATGACCCAGAGCCGGGCGGGGCGAAGCTCCAGCCCGATCAGGAACAGCAGCATGATGACGCCGAATTCGGAGACGTGGCTGATCGCGCCCACGTCGGTGACGAGGCCGAGCCCGGCCGGTCCGATGACCAGCCCCGCCCCCAGGTAGCCGACCGGCCCGCCGAAGCCCAGCCGCTTCGCGACCGGAACGGCCAGGACCACGGCGGCCAGCAGGACCACCACCGTCAAGAGATCCGACATCCACCCCGTCCCTGCGTCTTTTCCAGGTCGGAATATGGGGACGGGACGGCGGATCGGGTACCGACCGGCTTCCAATGCTTACGTATGATGGAAGCCGGTTCGGAACCCAGCTTATTGGCCGGGGCTCACTGCACCACGATCCGGGGTGCCGCACGCGTTGGACCCTGGTTGCCGGCGATCTTCTCCCAGAGGCGCTTGGCGATGCCGCGGTAGGCCTTCGCGTGCTCCGACTCCGGCTGGGAGACGGTGATCGGCTGGCCCTGGTCGGAGGTCTCGCGGATGTCGATGTGCAGCGGGATCTCGCCCAGGAACTCCATGCCCAGGTCGTCGGCTTCCTTGCGGGCGCCGCCGTGGCTGAAGATGTCCGTGCGGTGGCCGCAGTTGGGGCAGCAGAAATAGCTCATGTTCTCGATGATGCCGAGGACGGGCACGTCCACGCGGCGGAACATGTTCAGCCCCTTGCGGGCATCGAGCAGCGCGATGTCCTGCGGCGTGGAGACGATCACCGCGCCGGCCAGCGGCACCTGCTGTGCCATGGTCAGCTGCGCGTCGCCGGTGCCCGGCGGCATGTCGACCACCAGCACGTCCAACTCGCCCCAGTTCACGTCGCGCAGCATCTGCTGCAGGGCGCTCATCACCATCGGGCCGCGCCAGATCATCGGCGTGTCCTCGGCGACCAGGAAGCCCATGGACATCACCTTGATGCCATAGTTCTCCATCGGCTCCAGCACGCGGCCGTCGTGGCTGACCGGGCGGCCGGAGATGCCGAGCATGCGCGGCATGGACGGACCGTAGATGTCGGCGTCCAGCAGGCCGACCTTCTGCCCGTTCGCCGCCATGGCGAGCGCCAGGTTGGCGGCGGTGGTGGACTTGCCGACGCCGCCCTTGCCGCTTGCTACGGCGACGATCGCCTTCACGCCGGGGACGAGCGGCTTCTGCTCCTGCGGCTGGGCTTGTCCGTGGCTGTGCCCGTGCCCGCCGTGGGCGTGACCGTGCCCTTGCGCCGGCTGGGGCGCCTGCTGCCCCTGTCCGCCGGCGCGGTGCGCCGTCAGGACCGCGGTGACGGACAGGACGCCCGGCACGCGCTCCACCGCCTTCTCGGCGGCGTGGCGCACCGGCTCGGCCTGGGCGCCGCGCTTGGGGTCCACTTCGATCGAAAAGGCGACGTTGCCGTCGCGCACGACGAGGCCGGACAACATGCCGAGGCTGACGATGTCCTTGCCCCGTTCCGGATCGATTACGGTCCTGAGAGCCTCAAGGACTTGAGCTTCGCTGACCTGGGCCATGGTTGAAAACTCCGCTTCCTTCCCGATATTGGCGGATATCCGTCGGTGAACTCCCTCCCCGAAGGGAGAGGCACTATAGGACCGTCGGGCAATAATGGTAAAGGGACCGGACCGGTCGGCAATGATTTCCGCCGGCCAAGGCCCCCGGTCAGGAACAAGAGAGCGCGAAGGGGAACGAACGGAATGCCGTGGAGCAATCAGGGTGGGGGTGGCGGTGGCGGCCCCTGGGGATCTCCGCCGGGGGGCGGCGGACAGAATCCGTGGGGCAGGCCGCCGGGTGGCGGCGGCGGAAGCGGTGGGGGCGGCGGCGGACCGCAGCCTCCCGATCTTGAGGATTTGCTGCGCCGCGGCCAGGACCGCCTGAAGAAAGTCATGCCGGGGGGTGTGGGCAGCGGCCGCGGCATCGCGCTCGTCGTCGGCCTGCTCGCCATCATCTGGCTGGCCAGCGGCATCTACCGCGTCGAGGCGGACGAGCAGGGGGTCGTCCTTCGCTTCGGCCAGTGGACCCGCACCGAGCAACCGGGCCTGCGCTACCACCTGCCGGCGCCGATCGAATCGGTGCTGCTGCCCAAGGTGACGCGCGTCAACCGCATCGAGGTGGGCTACCGGTCCGCCGGAGACGGACGGCGCGGCGACCGCGACGTGCCGGACGAGTCGCTGATGCTGACCGGCGACGAGAACATCATCGACATCGACTTCACCGTCTTCTGGGTGATCAAGGACGCGGGCCAGTACCTGTTCAAGATCCGCGAGCCCGAGGTCACCGTGAAGAAGGCGGCGGAAAGCGCCATGCGCGAGGTCATCGGCCGCACCGAGCTGCAGCCGGCCCTGACCGAGGCGCGCCAGCAGATCGAGACCTCCACGCGCCAGCTCCTTCAGGCCATGCTCGACGACTATCAGGCGGGCATCGAGGTGACGCAGGTGCAGTTGCAGAAGGCCGATCCGCCGGCGCCCGTCATCGACGCCTTCAACGACGTGCAGCGCGCCCGCGCCGACCGCGAACGCGCCCGCAACGAGGCGGAAGCCTACCGCAACGACGTCATCCCGCGCGCCCGCGGCGACGCGGAACGCCTGATCCAGGAGGCCTCGGCCTACCGCGAGCAGGTCGTGAACCTGGCGCAGGGCGACGCGGAGCGCTTCCGCAAGGTCTACGACGCCTTCTCGCAGGCCAAGGAAGTGACCGCCAAGCGCATGTATCTGGAAACCATGGAAGAGATCCTGCGCGGCGCCCACAAGGTCATCATCGACGGCAACGCCCAGGGTGCCCAGGGGGTCGTCCCCTACCTGCCGCTCGGCCAGCTCCAGCCGGCCCCGGCGGCCGTGCCGCCGTCTCCGGCCCGGCCCGGACAGCCCGCGTCGCAACCCGGCCCGGTGATGTCCGGCCAGCAGACCCGCTGAGGAGGCGACGACCATGAACCGCAGTCTCTTGATCGTCGGCATCGGCATCCTGCTGGCGGGCGTCATCGCCTCCGCCTCGCTCTTCACCGTGAACGAGGCGCAGCAGGCGCTGGTCCTCCAGTTCGGCGAACCGGTGCGCGTCCTGCGCGATCCCGGCCTGAAGGCCAAGATCCCCTTCATCCAGGAGGTGCGCATCCTCGACCGGCGCGTGCTCGACCTCGACCCGCCGGTGGAGCAGGTGATCCTGGCCGACCAGAAGCGCCTGGACGTCGACGCCTTCGCCCGCTACCGCATCCTCGACCCGCTGCGCTTCTACCAGACCGCCGGTACGGAAGCGGTGGCCGAGACGCGCATGAACGCCATCGTGAACTCGGCGCTGCGCCGCGTGCTCGGCAGCGTGACCCTGCTCGCCATCCTGTCGGACGAGCGTCCGCGCGTCATGAACGACATCCGCGGCCAGGTGAACGACGAAGCGAAACGCTTCGGCATCGAGATCGTCGACGTCCGCATCCGCCGCGCAGACCTGCCGGAGGAGACCAGCCAGTCGATCTTCGCCCGCATGCGCTCCGAGCGCGAACGCGAGGCGGCGGAGGCCCGCGCCCAGGGCCAGGAGCAGTCGCAGCAGATCCGCGCCCGCGCCGACCGCGAACGCACGGTCATCCTGGCCGAGGCGCAGCGCGACTCGCAGATCCTGCGCGGCGAAGGCGACAACCAGGCGCTGAAGCTGATCGCCGAGGCGACCTCCCGCGATCCGCAGTTCTACAGCTTCTACCGGACGCTGGAAGCCTACCGGAAGGCGCTGAACAAGGACGACACCACCATGGTGCTGTCCCCGACCGGCGAGTTCTTCCGCTACTTCGGCGACATTACGGGCAAGGGCCAGCAGGGGCCCGCGCCGACCAACGCGCCGGCCACGCCCGGTCCGGCGAACGCCGGCGCCGCGACGGCCCAGCAATAGGCAGACATCTTACCTAGCCGCCAACCACCTTCCACCGTCATTCCCGCGAAGGCGGGAATCCAGGGCACATCTGTCGCTTAGCGGCGGCGTTTCCTGGATCCCAGCCTTCGCTGGGATGACGGTGGAAAGGGGCTTTGCGTCCTATACGGTCCGATTTGTTGACGTAGGCGCCGGCCGTGGAGGTAGGGTGGAGACGTTCCGACCCTCCCACCCGAAATTCCTCTCCATGACCGACCTTTTCACCGCGCTCGCCCTCGTCCTGGTGATCGAGGGCGCGCTCTACGCGCTGTTTCCGAACGCGATGCGGCGCGTGATCGCCGAAGCGCTGTCCCTGCCGGAGAACCACATGCGCGCCGCCGGCCTCGTCGCGGCGATGGCTGGGGTCGGGCTGGTCTGGCTTCTGCGCGGGGCTTGAACGGGTCCGCGCAATAGGGGGAATGGGGGCCGAATCGCCGCGCGGTCTCTGGACCAACGCGCCATTTTCCGGCCATACTCGCCCCCCTATACTCAACCAGAGTATATTTGACCTTTTATATTCGCCGGCCGTCCTTGGCCCGAGGCGAGGTGGGCCGCGTCGAGGGGAGTGTGAGAGTTCGCGAAGCGCTTGGAGCCCTGTTTGCTTGAAGCGCCGTCGCGCACGGCTTACATCCGCTTCACACGGATCGGGTGGGCGCCCTCGGCACGCACGCCAAATGGAACAAGAAGCGGCCGGACGTCCGGCAGGGAGAGCTGAGTTGAACCCTAACCTTTGCACCAAGCGCGCCGTGGTCGCGGCTTCCGCCGACCGGCGCAACCGTCTGTCCACGCGGGCGGGTGTCGTTCCCCTGATGGCCGCTCTCCTGTGGGTGCTGACCGCCGTCGTCGGCAACCCCGCCGCCGCGCAGGCACGGCAGGCCCCCGGCAGCTTCGCGGACCTCGCGGAGAAGCTGTTGCCCGCCGTGGTCAACATCTCCACCAGCCAGGCGGCGCCGCAGCGCCCGCAGGGCTCGCGGCCGGAGCTGCCGCAATTCCCGCCGGGCTCGCCCTTCGAAGAGTTCTTCAAGGACTTCTTCGACCGCCAGCAGCAGGACCAGCCGCAGGCGCAGCGCAAGGCGACCTCGCTCGGCTCGGGCTTCATCATCGACGCCAAGAACGGGCTGGTCGTCACCAACAACCACGTCATCCAGGACGCGGACGAGATCACCGTCATCCTGCAGGACGACACCAACATCAAGGCGGAGCTGGTCGGCAAGGACACCAAGACCGACGTCGCCCTGCTGAAGATCAAGACGAACCACCCGCTGACCGCCGTCCCCTTCGGCGATTCGGACGCCATGCGCGTGGGCGACTGGGTGCTGGCCATCGGCAACCCGTTCGGTCTCGGCGGGTCGGTGACCGCGGGCATCATCTCGGCGCGCCAGCGCGACATCAACGCCGGCCCCTACGACGATTTCCTGCAGACCGACGCCTCGATCAACCGCGGCAACTCCGGCGGCCCGATGTTCAACCTGAACGGCGAGGTCATCGGCATCAACACGGCGATCTACTCGCCGTCGGGCGGCTCGGTCGGCATCGGCTTCGCCATTCCGGCCAACCTCGCCAAGCAGGTGGTGGCGCAGCTGCGCGACTACGGCAAGACCCGCCGCGGCTGGCTGGGCGTCCGCATCCAGGCGGTCACGCCGGAGATCGCGGAGAGCCTCGGCCTCCAGGCCCACAAGGGCGCGCTCGTCGCCTCCGTCACGCCGGGCGGCCCCGCGGCCAAGGCCGGCATCCAGGCCGGCGACGTGGTGACCAAGTTCGACAACCGCGACATCGGCGAGTCCCGCCGCCTGCCGCGCGTCGTTGCCGAGACCGGCATCGACAAGTCGGTCCCGGTCGAGGTGTGGCGCAAGGGCAAGGCCGTGACCATGCAGGTCAAGGTCGGTGAGCTTGAGGCCGCCGAAGAGTCCGGCCTGCTCGCCGCCGTGCCGGACGAGCAGCGCCGCCAACCGCAGCAGGCCCCGGCCCCGAAGCAGACCGAGGCGCTGGGCCTGAAGCTGACCGGCATCACCCCGGAACTGCGCCAGCAGTTCGAGATCAAGCCCGAGCTGAAGGGCGTGGTCGTGACGGAGGTGTCGAACAACTCGACCGCGTCGGAAAAGGGCATGCGCCCCGGCGACGTGATCATCGAGGTCGGCCAGGAGGAAGTCCGCAAGCCGGAAGACGTCGCCACCAAGATCCAGAAGGCCAAGGAGCAGGGCAAGAAGTCGATCCTGCTGCTGGTCGACCGCAAGGGCGACCTGCGCTTCGTCGCCATCCCGCTCGGCCAGGGCTGACGGGGTCTGTGTTCTAACGGGGGCGCTCCAGCAAAAAGGCACCGGCGGGAAACCGCCGGTGCCTTTTTCTTTTTCGTGCCTGCCCGGTGTTACCCCTCCACGATCTCGCCAGCGCGGTAGCCCTGGGCGTAGAGCAGTGCGGTCAGGTCGCTGTGGTCCACACGGGCGCGGGCCTGGGCGGCGACCGTCGGCTTGGCGTGGTAGGCGACGCCGAGCCCGGCGGCGAGCAGCATGGGCAGGTCGTTGGCGCCGTCGCCGACCGCCATGGTCTCCGGCGTCGGGACGCGGCGCTCGCCGGCGTAGGCGAGTAGGGCCTCCAGCTTGCTGTCCTTGTCGAGGATCGGCTCGACCACCGCGCCGGTCATGGTGCCGTCCACCACCTCCAACACGTTGCCGCGATCGTCGTCGAAGCCGACCCAGCTCCGCACCCGCTCGGTGAAGCAGCGGAAGCCGCCGGAGACCAGCACGCAGGTGGCGCCGTTGGTGCGCATGGTGGCGACCAGCGCCTTGGCGCCCGGCATCAGGGTGGCGCGCTGCCACACCTCGTCGATGACGCTTTCCTTGAGACCCTTCAGCAGGGCGACGCGCTCGCGCACCGCGCCCTTGAAATCGATCTCGCCGTTCATGGCGCGGGCGGTGATGTCGGCGATGTGCTGCTTCAGCCCGACATAGTCGCCCAACTCGTCCAACATTTCCTGCTGGATGATCGTCGATTCCATGTCGGCGACCAGCAGGCGCTTCTTCCGGTTGGCGGGGGCTTGCGCGATCACATCCACAGGCACGGGCACCGGCAGTTCGCCGAGCGCCCGGCGCACGGCAGCCTCCGCCTGTTCCGGGACCAGCCCGCGAAGCGCGATGTCGCAGGCCCGCCCGGGGGCCAGCCAGTCAAGCGTCACGGAATCCGCGCCCAGCGGGCCGAGGGCGGCGCGCGCGGTCTGCGCGGTCTGCTCGTCGAGCGCGAAGGACGTGGCGGCGATCAGGGTGACGACAGCGCTCATGGGGGCGATCCTGGAGAAAGTCCTGCGGGGAGGGCGCGCGCGCTCCCTACCACAGCCGGGGCACTCCGCCAACCATCGTGGCGTTGCATTCCGGCGCCGTCCCCTGCCATACGCTGTTTCCCCAATGGGGTATTGGTGGGGAACACGGGCAGGCGCGATGACGAAGGACATCGGAACGACGGGGGACGTGGTGGTGATCGGCGGGCCGACGGCGTCGGGCAAGTCGGGCATGGCGCTCGACATCGCGGAGGCGTTGGGTGGCACGGTGATCAACGCCGACAGCATGCAGCTTTACGCCGACCTCGACGTGCTGACCGCCCGGCCCGGCCCCGCTGACCTCGCGCGCGTGCCGCACCGGCTCTACGGCGTGCTGCCGGCCAGCGAGCGTGGCTCGGCCGCGCGCTGGCGCGACATGGCCCTGGCGGAGATCGCCGCGGCGCACGCGGCTGGTCGGCTGCCGGTGGTCGTCGGCGGCACCGGCCTCTACCTGCGCAGCCTGATGGAGGGGCTGAGCGCCGTTCCCGCAATCCCCGAGGGAATCCGCCGGGCCGCCCACGCCCGCCTGCAGGAGTTGGGCGGCGAGGCCTTCCGTGCGGAGCTGGTTGCCCGCGACCCGGCGTCGGCCAAGCTGAACCCCGGCGACACCACCCGCCTGACCCGCGCCTGGGAGGTGCTGGAGGCGACCGGACACCCGCTGTCCCACTGGCAGACCCAGGCGGCGGACGGCGCGCCGGAGGGGTTGGCCTTCACCGTCCTCGTGCTCGACCCGCCGCGCGACGCGCTCTACGCCAACTGCGACCGCCGCTTCGAACTGATGATGGGGCAGGGGGCGCTGGAGGAGGTGCGGCGGTTGGACGCACAGGCCCTAGAAAAATCCCTGGGCCCCGACCTGCCGGCCATGAAGGCGCTTGGCGTGCCGGAGCTGCGGCGATACTTGCAAAAGGAACTGTCACTGGAGCAAGCAATTTCACTGGCACAACAATCCACGCGGCGTTATGCCAAGCGGCAGGTGACGTGGTTCCGCCACCAACTCGCTGCCCGCCCTCCGAACTTTGTCGAAGGCGGGGTCGGCGGCAAAACCGCGCATGGCAGCCATACGATCAATTCGCTCTATTCAGGATCGCTTAGTGAAGCAATACTGACCTATCTTGAAACGACGTTGCGTCGATGAGCTTCAGGAGGACTTAAAGTGACGGTCGATTGGGGACAGGTGTTTGCCGGCCGCGTCAGCGGCATGGGGGCCTCGGAAATCCGGGAGCTGCTGAAGCTGCTCGAACGGCCGGAGATCATCTCCTTCGCCGGCGGCATTCCCGACCCGGATTTCTTCCCGACCGCGGCCATCGCGCGTGCCTATGAGAAGATCTTCCAGTCCAACGCCGGCGCCGGCGGCGCGCTCCAGTACACGATCAGCGAGGGCTACACCCCGCTGCGCGAGTGGATCTGCGCCTACATGGGCCGCCACGGCATCGAGGCCGGGCTGGACGAGGTGCTGGTCACCAGCGGCTCGCAGCAGGCGCTGGAGTTTGTCGGCAAGCTGCTGATCGGGCCGGGCGACAAGGTGGTGGTGACGCGCCCGACCTACCTCGGCGCGCTCCAGGCCTTCTCCCCCTACGAGCCCCACTACCTGTCCGTTCCCGGCGACGCCGAAGGTCCGGACCTCGTCGCCCTTGAGGCGGCGCTGGAGCAGAAGCCGAAGTTCCTCTACCTCGTTCCGGACTTCCAGAACCCCAACGGCACGACCATCACGCTGGCCCGGCGCGAGGCGATCCTGGACCTCTGCGCGAAGCACGGCGTGCCGGTTGTCGAGGACGCCGCCTACACCGAACTGCGCTACGACGGGGAGCGGGTGCCGCCGCTGGCCGCGCTGGACGCCGCGCGCAACGGCGGGAAGCTCACCAACGTGATCTTCTGCGGCTCCTTCTCCAAGACGATGGTGCCGGCCTTCCGCGTGGGCTGGATCAACGGCCCAGCCGAGGTCATCAACCGGCTGGTGCTGATGAAGCAGGCCGGTGACCTGCACACCAGCACGATCAACCAGATCGTCCTGCACGACGTGGTATCGGAAATTTTCGACAATCACCTTCGCCATCTGCGTACGAAGTACAAGGAGCGGCGCGACGCCATGCTCTCCGCCCTGGAGCAGTTCGCGCCGGCCGGCGTGCGCTGGACCAAGCCGGAAGGCGGCATGTTCGTCTGGATCGAGCTGCCGGAGGGCACGGACGGCGTCGCTCTGCTGGCCCGCGCAATCCAGGACGCCAACGTCGCCTTCGTCCCCGGTTCCGCCTTCCACGCCGACCGGTCGGGCAAGAACACGCTGCGCCTCAGCTTCTCCAACAACAACCCGGAGCGCATCCGCGAGGGCATCCGCCGCCTCTGCGGCCTGCTGGAAACCGTCGCGGCGTAATCACGCCTCTGAGACGGATCGGCCCGAAGGCCCGTCGCCGTTGCCGCGGTGGCGGGCCTTCGGCTTTTGAGCGTTTCCAGAATGCGAAATATTCGGAAAAACTGCGGCAAAAAAGCTTTTCGATCATTCGCAAAATGGGTTGACCACGGACCGGCGGATTGTCTAGGTTGCCGGTCCCGGCTTTCGCCTTTGGGAATAACCCCTTGTATTCACAAGAGGGCTTTTCCCGAGGGCCGTACGCCGGGGTTGAGCGAAGGAACAGGGCCGCCCGTGGAAAGAGGGGCCCTCATTGGAAGGTCGCAAGCTATGCCCGAACAGACGCTGACCGGCGCACAGATCGTCATCAAGTCCCTGAAGGATCAGGGCGTAGACATCATCTTCGGGTATCCGGGCGGCGCGGTACTTCCGATCTACGACGCTCTGTTCCAGCAGAACGACATCAAGCACATCCTGGTCCGGCACGAGCAGGCCGCCGTGCACGCCGCCGAAGGCTACGCCCGCTCCACCGGCAAGGTGGGCTGCGTGCTGGTGACCTCCGGCCCCGGCGCCACCAACGCCGTGACCGGCCTGCTGGACGCGCTGTGCGACAGCATCCCGCTGGTCTGCCTGTCCGGCCAGGTGCCGACCCACCTGATCGGCAACGACGCCTTCCAGGAGGCGGACACCACCGGCATCACCCGTCCCTGCACCAAGCACAATTACCTGGTGAAGGACGTCAACCAGCTGGCCCGCACGCTGCACGAGGCCTTCTACGTGGCCCGCAGCGGCCGTCCCGGCCCGGTGCTGATCGACATCCCGAAGGACGTGCAGTTCGCCGACGGCACCTACGTCCCGCCGACCGAGGTGAAGCACAAGACCTACCGCCCGCAGGTCAAGCCGGAGATCGCCCGCGTCGAGGAGGCGATCGAGCTGATCGCGTCGGCCAAGCGCCCGGTCTTCTACACTGGCGGCGGCGTGGTGAACGCCGGCCCCTTCGCGGCCAAGCTGCTGACCCAGTTCGTGAAGCTGACCGGCTTCCCGATCACCTCCACCCTGATGGGCCTGGGCGCCTTCCCGGCGTCGGATGCGCAGTGGCTGGGCATGCTGGGCATGCACGGCACGTACGAGGCGAACCTCGCCATGTACAACTGCGACGTCATGATCAACATCGGCGCCCGCTTCGACGACCGCGTGACCGGCAAGCTGTCGGAATTCGCGCCGGGCTCGAAGAAGATCCACGTCGACATCGACCCCAGCTCCATCAACAAGAACGTGGCGGTGGACATCCCGATCGTCGGCGACGCGGGTGCTGTGCTGGAAGACATGATGCGCCTGTGGAAGGCCAGGCAGAAGCGCGCCGACCAGGCCGCGCTGAAGGATTGGTGGAAGCAGATCGAGGGCTGGCGCGCCCGCAACTGCCTGAACTACAATCGCACGGAATCGGTCATCAAGCCGCAGTACGCGCTGGAGCGCCTGCGCGAGGCCCTGCGCGGCAAGGAGCACTACATCACGACCGAGGTCGGCCAGCACCAGATGTGGGCCGCCCAGTTCCTGCCCTTCGACCAGCCGAACCGCTGGATGACCTCGGGCGGGCTCGGCACCATGGGCTACGGCCTGCCGGCGGCCATCGGCGCGCAGCTCGCCCACCCCGACGCCATCGTGGTGGACGTGTCGGGCGAGGCCTCCTTCCTGATGAACATGCAGGAGATCGGCACCGCCGTGCAGTACCGCGCGCCGGTCAAGATCTTCATCCTGAACAACAAGTACATGGGCATGGTCCGGCAGTGGCAGGAGCTGCTGCACGGCTCCCGCTACTCCAACAGCTACTCGGAGGCGCTGCCCGACTTCGTGAAGCTGGCGGAGGCCTGGGGCTGCGTCGGCCTGCGCGCCACCACGGTGGCCGAGGTGGACGAGGTGATCGAGAAGATGCTGGCGGTCACCGACCGGCCCTGCATCGTCGACATCGCCGTGGACCCGAAGGAGAACTGCTTCCCCATGATCCCCGGCGGCAAGGCCCACAACGAGATCCTGTTCGGCCCGGAGGACAGCCCGTCCAACGCCACGCCGGAAGACGGCATGGTGCTGGTCTGATCGCGGCGACCTGGACAAACGGATAAGGCCCTCTGGCGGAGTACGGATCGTGGAAGACAAGATCGAGAAGCACACCATCGCCGTGCTGGTGGACAACGAGCCGGGCGTGCTGGCCCGCGTGATCGGGCTGTTCTCGGGCCGCGGCTACAACATCGAAAGCCTGACGGTGGCGGAGGTGAACAACGCCGACCACCTGTCGCGCATCACGCTCGTTACCTCGGGCACCCGCATGGTGGTGGAGCAGATCAAGGCCCAGCTCGACCGCCTCGTGCCGGTGCACAAGGTCCATGACCTGACCGACGAGGGTCCGTCGGTTGAGCGCGAGCTGGCGCTGCTGAAGGTCGCCGGCACCGGCGAAAAGCGCATCGAGGCGCTGCGCCTGGCCGACATCTTCAAGGCGAAGGTGGTGGACGCCACGCTCACCTCCTTCGTGTTCGAACTGACCGGCACGACGGCGGAAGTCGACGACTTCGTCGGCCTGATGGCCCAGCTCGGCCTCGTCGAGGCCAGCCGCACGGGTGTCGTCGCCATGTCGAAGGGAGCCACCGGCTTCTGATCCGGCACCAGGGGCGGTCGGCAATGACGGCCAACAATGACGGGGGGGACAACCCAGCCCGCCGTCCTTTATCAGCCGGCCGAACAGTGTTCTGCTTGACGCGGCCCAAGCGCCGGTGGAGTAATTCCGCTGCGCAAAACTCGCACCACCAGATCGAAAAATCCAAGGAAGCACACCATGCGCGTCTATTATGATCGTGATGCCGACGTCAACCTGATCAAGGGCAAGAAGGTCGTCATCGTCGGCTACGGCAGCCAGGGCCACGCCCACGCCAACAACCTGCGTGACAGCGGTGTGAAGGACGTGCGCATCGCCCTCCGCCCGGGTTCGGCCACCATCAAGAAGGCCGAGGCCGCCGGCTTCACGGTCATGTCCCCGGCCGAGGCCGCCGCTTGGGCCGACGTGGTGATGATCCTCACCCCGGACGAGCTGCAGGCCGACCTGTACCGCGACGACCTCGCCAAGAACATGAAGCAGGGCGCGGCGATGGCCTTCGCGCACGGCCTGAACGTGCACTTCAGCCTGATCGAGCCGCGCGCCGACCTCGACGTGTTCATGATCGCGCCGAAGGGCCCGGGCCACACCGTCCGCGGTGAGTACCAGCGTGGCGGCGGCGTGCCCTGCCTCGTGGCCGTGCACCAGAACGCCTCCGGCAACGCGCTGGACATCGCGCTGTCCTACGCCTCGGCCATCGGCGGCGGCCGCGCCGGCATCATCGAGACCACCTTCAAGGAAGAGTGCGAGACCGACCTGTTCGGCGAGCAGGCCGTGCTCTGCGGCGGCCTGACCGAGTTGATCAAGGCCGGCTACGAGACGCTGACCGAGGCCGGCTACGCCCCGGAGATGGCCTATTTCGAGTGCCTGCACGAGGTGAAGCTGATCGTCGACCTCATGTACGAGGGCGGCATGGCCAACATGCGCTACTCGATCTCCAACACCGCCGAGTACGGCGACTACAAGACCGGTCCGCGCATCATCACCCCGGAGACCAAGGCCGAGATGAAGCGCGTGCTGGAGGACATCCAGACCGGCCGCTTCGTCCGCGACTGGATGCTGGAGTGCAAGGCCGGCCAGCCGTCCTTCAAGGCCATCCGCCGCCGCAACGCCGAGCACTCGATCGAGCAGGTCGGCGAGAAGCTGCGCGCCATGATGCCCTGGATCGCCGAGCGCCGCCTCGTCGACAAGAGCAAGAACTAAACCGTTCTTGGCTTTGAGTCAGGAAAAGCGCGCCGCAAGGCGCGCTTTTTCGTTGTGGGGGGGCATCCGCGCCTTACTTCCCGCCGCCTTCCGCTGCTGTGGGTTTCGGCAGCTTCTCGGCGATGCCGTACAGGGTTTCCCGCCGGCGGATTTCGGCGAAGACGTCGTCCGGGGTGATGCCCATCGTGGCCCACAGGACAGACAGATTGTAGAGCAGGTCGGCGCTCTCGTTCACCACGCCCTGGCGGTCCTCGTTCATCGCGTCCAGCGCCACCTCGACCGCTTCCTCGCCCACCTTCTTGGCGATCTTCTTCGGCCCGGCCGCGAACAGCCGCGCCGTCCGGGAGGAGGACGGGTCCATCCCCTGGCGTTCCAGGATCGCGGCGTAGAGGCGGAACAGGTCGTCGGACATGACGGGACCAGACATAACGGGGCCGGGCAGCCTGTGGTTGATCCGATAACCTGACGCTTCCAACCGGCTATTTCCATTCCCCAAGCGGCTGGCGCCGTTTTCTGCGGCACCGAGTCGCGGGAATTGGCGGCCGCCCGCGCTCAGCCGGCGTCGCGGGAGCGGTCGGCCTTCGGCCGTTCCTCCAGCAGGGGGCGGCCGGTCGACACGAAATGCACCACTTCCGCGATGTTGGTGGCGTGGTCGCCGATGCGCTCCAGGCTCTTGGCGATGAACAGCAGGTGCATGTTCGGCGTGAACAGGCCGGGCTCATTCTCGGCGGCGCGGGTGATGCCCTCGCAGATGCTGGTGTACAGCTCATCCACCTCGTCGTCGGTGCGCCAGACCCCCATGGCCATCTCGACGTCGTTGTCCACATAGGCGTCGATGGCGGTGGTCAGCCGCTGGCGCACCAGCCGGCCGAGGTTCGGCAGGGCATGCGTGGCGGAGGTCTCGGGATAGCCGGCGATGGCCGCGGCGCGGCGGGCGGTGTTGGCGGCGTGGTCGCCGACCCGTTCCAGGTTGCCGGCGATCTTCAGCGCGGCAATGACCTCGCGCAGGTCGTCGGCGACCGGCTGGCGCAACACCAGCATGCGCATGCAGTTCGCCTCGATTTCGTGCTCGAACGAGTCGAGGCGGGCGTCCGATTCCACGATGGCGCGCGCGAGGTCCGGGTTGCGCTGGGCGATGCAGGCCAGCGCCTCGTCGATCTGGGTCTCCGCCGCGCCGGCCATCTGCACGATGCCGGACTTCAGCCGCTTCATCGCGTCTTCGAAGGCGGAAACGATGTGCGGGGCGGGGTTCCTCATGGGGGTGACCTTTCGGCGACAGGCCGGGCGGCTCTGACCATAACAGGGCAGGGCGGCGGGGCGGAAAATCGCGGAACCGTACAATGCCGGGCCCGCCAAGGCCAGCCCCCACCGCATCGGAAACAGCCGGCCACGCGGTTGATTTCATCCCCCGGCGATGGCAGAACGCAGCCGCAGCAAAAACGCCCTCCCTCTCTCCGACGCAACACGGATGCCGCCACCATGATCGAACGCCGCTTCGAGCAGATCATCTTCGCCAGCCGCTGGGTGCTCGCCCCCTTCTACCTCGGCCTGGTCATCTCGCTGGTGATGCTGCTGGTGAAGTTCACGCAGGAGATCCTGCACATTGTCCCGCACGTGCTGGAGATGCAGGAGAAGGACGTCCTTCTGGCGGTGCTGACGCTGATCGACCTGTCGCTGGCCGGCAACCTGCTGCTGATGGTGATCTTTTCCGGCTACGAGAATTTCGTGTCGAAGATCGACGTCGCCAACCACGAGGACCGGCCGGACTGGATGGGCAAGGTCGACTTCGGCGGCCTGAAGCTGAAACTGATCGCCTCCATCGTGGCGATCTCGGGCATCCACCTGCTGAAGGGCTTCATGAACATCGACCACACCAACAAGGACGAACTGATGTGGATGGTCATCATCCACATGACCTTCGTGGTGTCGGGCGTGCTGCTGGCCCTGATGGACCGGCTGGAAGGCGACCACCACGGCGCCAAGATCGCCGCCACGATCGCCGCCCCAGGCGAGTCGAAAAACGCGCATCACTGATGCGCGCCGGCGGCCCCCGGCTGTGCCGGCGACGGGTCATAAAGCCGTTGCGGCGGGGTCTGAATCAGCCTAGAGATACCGCCCTGCGCAGGCAGGGCCGATGGCCGGCCGGCGGGGCTTTCGGCCTTTGCCGTTGACGGAAAATTAACCCTGTTCAGCCAGTGTGACGGGCACCGGAGCACGGCGGATCGCCGGCACTTCGGGGCCTGACGGTCACCTGAGGGACCAGTCCTTTCCAAAGGCCGGTTCTCCATGGACAACCATCCGGATTGGCTGCGGCACCCGCCCCGCGGGTGGCCCCGGACCGGTTCGGTCAGGCGAGCCGGTTGCACTCTCCGCTTGAGCGCGAAGGGGCATTCGTCTATGGAACCGTTGGCGGGCGTGAGCTTCCCCACTGGGGCCTGCATGACCGTCGGCAAGGCCGTCTCAACCGCATTGAAGAGTTAGTCGGGTCCATGCTTTCCAAACTCCTCGGCGTGCTTTCCGCCGACATGGCGATCGATTTGGGGACGGCCAACACCCTGGTCTACGTCAAGGGCCGTGGCATCGTCTTGAACGAGCCCTCGGTCGTGGCCATCGCCAACGTCCGCGGCAAGAAACAGGTGCTGGCCGTCGGCGACGAGGCGAAGATGATGCTGGGCCGCACGCCCGGCAACATCCAGGCCATCCGCCCCCTCCGCGACGGCGTCATCGCCGATTTCGAAGTCGCCGAGGAGATGATCAAGCATTTCATCCGCAAGGTGCACAACCGGCGCAGCTTCGCCAGCCCGCAGGTCATCATCTGCGTGCCGTCGGGCTCCACCGCCGTGGAGCGCCGCGCGATCCAGGAGTCGGCGGAGGCCGCTGGCGCCCGCCGCGTCTTCCTGATCGAGGAGCCCATGGCCGCCGCGATCGGCGCCGGGCTTCCGGTGACGGAGCCCACCGGCTCCATGGTCGTCGACATCGGCGGCGGCACCACCGAGGTGGCCGTGCTGTCGCTCGGCGGCATCGTCTATTCGCGCTCCGTGCGCGTGGGCGGCGACAAGATGGACGAGGCCATCATCGGCTACATCCGCCGCACCCACAACCTGCTGGTCGGCGAAGGCTCGGCGGAGCGGATCAAGAAGGAAATCGGGTCGGCCTGCCCGCCGGAAGACGGCGAGGGCCGCATCCTGGAGATCAAGGGCCGCGACCTGATGAACGGCGTGCCCAAGGAGCTGATCATCTCCGAGCGGCAGATCGCCGAGTCCCTGGCGGAACCGGTGTCGGCCATCGTCGAGGCGGTGAAGGTCGCGCTGGAGCACACCGCTCCGGAACTGGCCGCCGACATCGTCGACAAGGGCATCGTCCTGACCGGCGGCGGCGCACTGCTGGGCAACCTGGACTTTGTTCTGCGCCACGCCACCGGCCTGCCGGTGTCGATCGCGGACGACCCGCTGTCCTGCGTCGCGCTGGGCACCGGCCGCGCGCTGGAAGAGATGAAGACGCTGCGAAACGTCTTGGTCAGCGCCTACTGATTGGTGTATTCCTCGATTGGATACCTCCGGCGCCTAGAACCTTTTTGTTCTCGGCGCCGGAGCGGACCGCGGATCTCGACGGGAACCTGGACGGGATGATCCTGTGAAGCCTCGCACCTCCGGATCCGTCGTACGCCTCGCCGCCCCGCTGCGGGCCCTTGCGCAGCGATTCTCCTTCCTCTTGCTGGTGCTCGCCTCCATCGCGCTGATGATGGTGGGCAAGATCGACGCGCTGTCCGTGGACAACGCGCGTGCCCGCGTGACCGACGCCTTCGCCCCCATCCTGGACGCCATCTCGCGCCCGGCCGCCACCGCCGCCCATGTGGTGGAGTCGGCGGTGGAGGTGCGCAACGCGTTCGAGGAGAACCAGCGGCTGAAGGCGGAGAACGCGCGACTCCTGCAGTGGCGGCAGGCGGCGCTGCGGCTGGAGGCGGAGAACACCAGCCTCCGGTCCCTGCTGAAGGCGACGCCGGAACCGCCGTCCACCTACATCACGGCGCGCGTCATCGCCGCCCCGGGCAGCTCCTTCCTGCGCACGCTGGTGGTCACCGCCGGCCGGCGCGACGGGGTGCGCAAGGGGCAGGCCGCCATCGCCGGGGCCGGGCTCGTCGGCCGGGTGGTGGAGGTCGGGGAATGGTCGGCGCGCGTGCTTCTGCTGACCGACATCAACGCCCGCGTCCCGGTGGTGCTGGAAAGCTCCCGCCAGCGCGCGGTGATGGCCGGGGACAATTCCGACCAGACCAAGCTGCTGTACCTGCCGCCCGACGCCGCCATCCAGGTGGGCGAGCGGGTGGTGACCTCCGGCCATGGCGGCCAGTTCCCGCCCGGCCTCGCGGTGGGCGTCGTCTCGTCGGTGGGCGAGCGGGGCGTGCGCGTCCAGCCGAACGTGGATCTGGCGCGGGTGGAGCACCTGCAGCTCGTCGATTTCAACATGCCCGGGGCCGAGACGGAACCGTCGCACGAGACGAAGTGACGTTGACGCGGCCATGACGTTGACGCTTTGGCAGCGGCTGGACAAGACGGGCCGCAACCTGGCGCCCTTCGCCGTGACGGTGATGCTGGCGCTGATCGGCCTGGTCCCGGTCCCGGCACCCGCCTATGGGCCGGTGGCTCCGTTCCTAACCGCGATCGCGATCTATTACTGGGCGATCCACCGGCCTGACCTGATGCGGCCGGGAACCGCCTTCCTGATCGGGCTGCTCCAGGACCTGCTCACGGGTGGTCCGCTGGGCGTGAACGCGCTGGTGCTGGTGCTGATCCACTGGACGGTGATGAACCAGCGCCGGGTGCTGATGGCCAGCAGCTTCGGCATGATGTGGGTCGGCTTCGTCCTGGTGATGCTGGGCGTGGCCTGCGTGCAATGGCTGGCCTTCTCGGCGCTGAACGCGACGGTACTGCCGTTCAACCCGGCGCTGTTCCAGGCTCTGTTGACGGTGGCGATGTTCCCGGCCGTGGCCTGGATCCTGATCCGCGTCCACCGCGCCTTCCTGCAGGGATGATGGGCTGTTGAGTTCCATGGACCGCGACACCGACCGCTATCGCCTCCTGACGCGCCGCGCCGCGGTGCTGGGGGGCATCAAGCTCGCCGGGCTGGCGACGCTGGTCGGCCGCCTCTATTACCTGCAGGTCGTGGAGTCGGCGCGTTACACCATGCTGGCGGAGGAGAACCGCATCAGCCTGCGGCTGGTGGCGCCGTCCCGCGGCACCATCGTCGACCGCTTCGGCACGTCGCTGGCGATGAACCAGCAGAATTACCGCGTCGTCGTGGTGTCGGAGCGTACGCGCAACATCCAGGACACGCTGGACAAGATCTCCAAGATCGTCCCGCTGACCGACGGCGACCGCCGCCGCGTGATGCGTGAGATGCACCGCAAGCGCCGCTTCGTGCCCGTCACCGTGCGCGAGAACCTGACCTGGGAGCAGGTCGCCACCATCGAGATGAACACGCTGGACATCCCCGGCGTGGCGATCGAGGTGGGCGAGATCCGCCATTACCCCTACGCCGACGCCACCGCGCACATCCTGGGCTACGTCGGCGCGGTGTCGGAGGCGGAGTTGAACGGCGACCCCGTGCTGTCGCTGCCGGGCTTCCGCATCGGCAAGGCGGGCATGGAGAAGTTCCACGAGAAGGCGCTGCGCGGCACCGCCGGCACCAGCCAGCTGGAGGTGAACGCCGTCGGCCGCGTCATCCGCGAGCTGTCGCGCGACGAGGGCCAGCCGGGCCGCGAGGTGCAGCTGACCATCGACATCGGCCTGCAGAAATTCGTGCAGCAGCGCCTGTCGCAGGAGGTCAGCGCGGCGGCTGTGGTGATGGACGTGCACACCGGCGGCATCTACGCGCTGTGCTCCCACCCCAGCTACGACCCAAACCAGTTCACCATGGGCATCAACGCGGAGCTGTGGGAAGAGCTGCTGTCCAACCCGGCGACCCCGCTGAACAACAAGGCGGTGGCCGGCCAGTATCCGCCGGGCTCCACCTTCAAGCCGGTGGTGGCGCTGGCCGCGCTGGAATCGGGCATCATCAGCCGCACCCATTCCGTCTTCTGCCCGGGCCACATGGATCTGGGCGACCACCGCTTCCACTGCTGGAAAAAGGGCGGGCACGGCACGGTGGACGTGGTCGGCGCGCTGCGCCATTCCTGCGACGTGTTCTTCTACGACGTGGCCCGGCGCATCGGCATCGACCGCATCGCGGAGATGGCGAACCGCTTCGGCATGGGCGCCCCCACGGGGCTCGACCTGCCGCACGAGCGCGGCGGCCTGATCCCCTCGATCGAGTGGAAGAAGGGCGCGCTCGGCAAGTCCTGGTCGCCCGGCGAGTCGCTGATCGCGGCCATCGGCCAGGGCTATGTGCTGTCCACGCCGCTCCAACTCGCCCTGATGACCGCGCGGCTGGCCAACGGCGGCTTCGGCGTGAAGCCGCACCTGACCAAGCAGATCAAGAACCTGATGACCGAGGCCTCCTCCTGGCCGGCGCTGGGGCTGAAGAAGGAGAACCTCGACCTCGTCATGCGCGGCATGTTCGAGGTCAGCAACGCGCCCAACGGCACGGCCTACAAGTCGCGCATCACCGAACCGGGGTTCGAGCTGGCCGGCAAGACCGGGTCGGCGCAGGTCCGCCGCATCACCATGGCGCAGCGCAACGCCGGCCTGAAGAAGCAGGAGGACATGCCCTGGCGCGACCGCGACCACGCGCTGTTCATCGCCTTCGCGCCGGTCAGCGCGCCGCGCTACGCCTGTTCGGTCTTTGTGGAGCATGGCGGCGGCGGTTCGACCGCGGCCGCGCCCATCGCGCGCGACATCCTGCTGGAAACCCAGAAGCGCGACCCCGGCCGCGCTGCCGTCGCCGAAGGCGTGCCACCCCCGGTCCCGCCGCTCGACCGCACGCGCGGGTGATCGCGCTTACAAAATTCCCAGGCGCTTCAGCACCGGGACGCGCCGCCGGCTGAAGCTGCCGAAGCGTCCGCGCAATTCCGCGACATTCTCCTCGGCGGAGGCCAGCCGCACGCCATCGCGTGACAGGGCCAACCCGTCGGTGGACAGGCGTTCCCAGGCGAAGGCGGCCGGGTCAAGGCCGCGGCGCTGCGCCACCAGGAACAGCGCCTCGACGCGCGACACGGCGACGCCTGACCCGATGACGGGGGAGGCGAGGGTGCCCAGCGTGTCGTCGGTGCGGTTGCGCTCCAGCACAGCGTCGTTGAAGCGGTCGGCGTGGGCCTTGCGCGCCGCCAGTCCGTCCTCCGGCAGGGCGGGGGAGGCCAGCGCGAGGCTGGTCAGCATCATCAGCGCGCGCAGCACCGCCTCCTCGCCATGGCGGGCGAGGGCGGGAAGCGCCGTCAGCTCCTCCAGCGACGGCACGCCGTCGGCCAAGGATTCGGCGAGCGGGCCGTAGAGGTCGGGCGGGAAGGGGAGGCGGCCCACGGGGGTGATCGCCACCTCCGGCACGTCCTCAGCCGGTACCAGCAGGGTAAAGCGCGTGGCGCGCAGCCGCTCCGTCCGTTCGGCCGGAGTCAGCCGCTCCGCCCCCTTCACGAACAGGTCGCGGCGGAAGGCGCGGTTGGTCAGCACGTCGCGCAGGGTCTCGCGGTAGGCGGGGTCGCGCGCCTCCTGGATTAGGGCGATGGCGGCCGGGTCCAGCGCCAGTTCGTCGATCTGCTCCATGGGCACGGACGGGCCGGCGAAGTCCAGCTTTGCCCCGGCCAACTCCCGCGCCACGTCGGCGTGGTAGAAGGCGGTCCAGTCGCTGTTCAGGTACTCGTGCGCGATGTAGTTGGGCGACTTGCGGGCCAGCGACTCCAGCCGTGCTGGCACCTCGTCCGTTTGCCGGAACCAGCCGGCGTTCAGCGCGGCGAGCCGCCCGGCGAAGCCAACGGCCTGCTCAATCTTTTCCGCCAAGTCGCCTGACCGGCCCCCAAGCTGATTGGCCGTGTGCTCCACCAGGATGCGGCGCAGCGGCATGTAGGCCAGCGTGCCGGGCAGGGCGTTGTAGCTGACGAAGACCAGCCCGCCGGGCTTCAGCCGGCGGCGCAGCAGGTCGACCAGAATCGCCCGGTTCTCCGCGCTGACCCAGGACCAGACGCCGTGCAGGGCGACCATGTCCAGGTCCTTGACTCCGGAGGCTGCGTGGTCCGCGAAGTTCTCTTCCAGGAAGGCGGCGTTGCCGAGCCCGGCCTCGGCGGCGAGGCGTTGGGCGCCGGCGATGTGGGCGGGGTTGAAGTCCACCGCCTCGAACCGCGCGGCGGGGTGGGCGGCGGCCAGCACGGCGCTGCTGACCCCGTGGCCGCAGCCAAGCTCCGCGTAGGCGAAGGCGCCGCCGAGGTCCGCCGGCGGGCGCCAGCCGCGCAGCAGCAGTGCGAAGGACAGCAGCGACGGCGACAGCTCCCGATAGAAGGCGCGGATGTAGTCGATCCCGCCCACGTACCCCTCGGTCCAGCCCGTCATGCCCAGCTCCCTCCATCGCCCTCCCATGGGTGATATCGCCGGCCGCTGAGCCTGTCAAAACAAGGCGGATTCCGCGTTGATCCGGGGCCGGAACGGACCCGTCAAAAAAATGCGGGCCTATCCATTTTGGTATCGACAAGGCCGGGGGCCTTCGCTATAAACCGCGCCACACCGGCCGGGACGACGGCTTGGCCGGACGGGAAGCTAGTCGATACCGCTTGGTGGAGACGACGCCTCCTCCGCCGGTGTCGATCATGTGATGGGCGCATAGCTCAGTTGGTAGAGCAGCTGACTCTTAATCAGCGGGTCCAAGGTTCGAGTCCTTGTGCGCCCACCATCACATGCTTCAGGGAATGGGCGCATAGCTCAGTTGGTAGAGCAGCTGACTCTTAATCAGCGGGTCCAAGGTTCGAGTCCTTGTGCGCCCACCATTCCCGCTCCAAAACACTCCGTGCACGAACAAGGCCGCCGTTGAGCGGCCTTTTGTGCGTTCGGCGGCCCGCCTATTCGGCCGGGGCGGTGGCGTCGACGCGGCGCGGTACCAGCAGGTTCGCCGTCATCACCTGCACCGTCTCGTTGTCCTGGTTGAAGGTCGTGGTGCGGACGCGGGCGATGCCGCGGTCCGGCCGCTTTTCGGAAACCCGAACCTCCAGCACCTCGCTTTCGATGCGCAACGTGTCGCCAGGGCGCGTGGCCTTCGGCCAGCGAAGCTCCTCCACCCCCATGCCGACGAACCCGCCGGCCAGCCGGCCTTCGCCGTTCACGATCATGCGCATGGTCAGCCCGGCGGTGTGCCAGCCGCTGGCCGCCAGCCCAGCGAATACGGTGTCCTTCGCCGCCTCGGCGTCGAGGTGGAAAGGCTGCGGGTCGAACTGCCAGGCGTAGGCGACGATGTCCTCCGCCGTCACCGTCACGGGGCCGCCGGCGAAGCGGTCGCCGGGCGTCAGGTCATCAAGATAGCGCATGGGGCGGGCGTCTCCCTATTTTGGCATCAGGGATGAGACAGGTCTGTCTCATTCTTGGCGATGGTGAGACAGACCTGTATCATTGTCAACCGGCCAGGAGTGGCGGCCAAGAGCGGCGGCCAGCAGCGGTGGCCGTGATCGTCGGGAAAGGAAACGGCATGGCGGAGGTGGGGCGCAAGACCGCGCGGGAGCGAATCCTGGAGACGGCGGCGGACCTGTTCTACCGGGAGGGCATCCGCGCGGTCGGGATCGACACCATCATCGCGCGCTCCGGCGTCGCGAAGATGAGCCTCTACCGGAACTTCGCCTCGAAGGACGAACTGGTCTGCGCGTATCTGGAGGACATCGGCGGCTATTTTTGGGCGTGGTGGGACCGCATGGCCGCGCGTCATCCCGACGACCCGCAGGGGCAGCTGGTGGGCCTGTTCACGTCGCTCGGCCACTGGATCGGGCATCCGAAATTCCGCGGCTGCCCCTTCATCAACACCGCGGTCGAGTTCCGCGACCCGGACCATCCCGGCCGCGCCCTGGTCATCGCCCACAAGCGCCGCGCGCGGGACCGGCTGCGCGCCCTTGCGGAGGCCGCCGGCGCCGCCGATCCTGATCAACTGGCGGCCCAGCTTCAGCTGCTGATGGAAGGCGCCTATGCGGGGGGGCAGACCCTGGGGTCGGACGGAACGGGGGAGGCGGCGGCTTCCGCGGCGGCGGTGCTGATCGACGCGGCCTGCGGTCGGCCCCGACAAGGATAAGACCGCCAAAAAAAATCGACGCCGCAGGATGGACCTGCGGCGGACGAATTCGACGGGAAGGATGGACCGGGACGGCTATTCCGCGGCCGTGCTGGCCATGCGCGAACGCACGGGCACCGGCTGGTTGCCGCGGTAGTCCTGAAGCCGCGTGGCCCGCAGGCCGCGCATGCCGTGGCTGTCGATCAGCCGCTGCCAGGACAGGAACTCCTCGACCGACAGGGTGTAGCGACGGCACGCCTCCTCAAGGCTGATCAGCCCCGAGCGCACACCCGCCACAACCTCCGCCTTGCGCCGCATCACCCAACGCTTGGTGTCGGGCGGGGGCAGGTCGTTTTCCGTCATCGGCCGTCCTGCTGGACCGATGATCGACGCTCCACTGGAGCCATCGTCGCTTAATTCAAGCTCGCGAGATGACATGCGCGGACGCTCCACCATCAGCAGTGTATTCCACGATTTCGTGGTAACCTACCTCTTCTCCGCTTAACAAAAACCTAAACGATAGGGTTAATGTTGCGCGCGTAAAGCATTGAAGGTGGTGGTGCTTTTGCCCGCTTTCAGGCGGTTCCAGCCCCTGCGCCACGCCGATTTGTCAAGGCGTGGCGGGTGTTGGGCGGTGCTGTGGTTGCGGCGGAGAGCCCGGCAAAGCCGGCCCGGGGAAAAAGCTGCCGGGCAGGAATTTCGGCGAATTCTGAATTTTCAATAGACTTTCGTCACATCGGACAGCGGGATGTCCTGGCTGCCGACGCTGACCACCGTCTCGCCGTCCTTGTTGGCGCCGACACCGTTGACGGTGCCGAAGGTGTAGGTGGTCGCCTTGATGATGTCGTCCTTCTTGTCGGACACCGGGGCGATGTTCAGGCGGTAGGTGCCGGGCTGCACCGCGTTGCCGCTGTTGTCCTTGAAGTCCCAGTTGACGACGTGCTTCTCGCCGGCCTTGGTTTCGCCGGTCATGGACCGCACGGTCTGGCCCTTGCTGTCCAGGATGTCCACGCGCACCGACTTGGCTTCCTTCTCCAGCTCGTAGGCGAGCGGCGCCTGGGTCATGCCCTGCGTGTAGTCGAAATTGTCGCCCTTGAAGCTGATCGTGCGGCCGAGATAGGCGAGGTTGGTCGACGCGGTGGAGGCGCCCTGCAGCTTCAGCAGCTTGTCCAGCCGGCTGTTGGTGCCGATGTTCTGCTCCACGTTGGCGAAGTCGACCAGCTGCCGCGTCATGTCGTTGGTGTCCATCGGCTTCAGCGGGTCCTGGTTCTGCATCTGCGTGGTCAGCAGCTTCAGGAAGCTCTGAAAGTTGTCGCCGAGGCCGGTCGCCGCCTTGTCCAGCGCCTGCTCGTCCGTCGTCTTCGACGTGCTGGACGAGTTGGTCGTCTTGTCGGTCGTCTTGTTCGTCGTGCTGTTGGTCTTGGTGGTGCTGTTGGTGTTCCAGCTGCTGCCGTAGTCGGTGTTGGTGGTGGCCATGGCGGGTGTCCTTTGGCTTGGCTGGAACAGATGGTTTAAATCAGGCGTGGATGTCGACGCGGCCGGGGGCCAGCGTGACGGTGTAGGCGGCCTTCACATCTTCGACTTCATCGCCGCCGCCAGAGCCGCCGCGGCCGCGTCGGCCATAGCCGCCGCCCTGGCGTCCCTCGTCCTGGAACGGGCTTCCGCCCTCGCCGCGCAGGCTGAAGTTGAGGCTGTTGCTGTCCGCCTTCAGTCCAGCGTCTTGCAAGGCCCGTTCCAGGTTGCGGCTGTCGCGCTGAAGAAGCTCCAGGGTCTGCGCCTTTTCCACGGCGACCTGGGCGCTGACCCGGCCATCCGACGCGATCTCCAGCCGGATGTCGATGCGGCCAAGCTCGGTCGGGCGCAGGTTGATGGTGAAGCTGTCGTTGCCGTCCGCGACGTTCTTGCGCATGTGGACGGCCACCTGCTCCTGCACGCCCATGGGCAGGCCGGCCGACCCGCGCGAGGGGCGCAGGTGCGCCAGGGCGGCCGGCGCGTCCACGCCCGCCGCGGCGCGCGGCGCTTCCATGGCGGCGATGACCGGGTGCGTCGGGGTGGCGGCGGCATCGGCCGGCTTCGCGGCGTCCGGCGCGACCGCGCCATCGGCTTTCGCGGCTTCGGCCGCAGCGGCGAGGAAGGCGGACTGGGCCGTCCCCTTCGTCGAGTCGGGGCTCGGCGGCGGTGTGGGCTGGGCCTGCATCGCCGCGTTGTTCGGGGTCTGGCCGTCGCCCTTGGCCCCGGCGTCGGACTCGCCCTTGCTGCCGGGCTTCGCCGCGGCCTTCGCTTTCGCCGCGGCGGCCAGTTCCGCCAGCGATTGGGGAAGGGGCGTGTCGTCGGACGGCAGGGCGCTCGACGCCCCATCGCCATCCGTCGTCCCGGTCGCCGCCCCATCCGCCGTCGTGGCCTTGGCATCGGCCGTTGCGCCATTTGCCGTGGCGGGGGTCTTGGCGTCGGCGCCCGCGGCTTCGGCGGCCTTGGCGAGCGCAGCCTTGAGATCCTCCGGCTTCAGGCCGTCGCCCTGGTGCGGATGCTTGCCGGCCTTGGTGCCGGCAACCCCGGTGGTCCCGTCGGTGGCCTGCGCCGCGGCTGCGCCGGCTCCGGCTTGGTTCTGCGTGGACGGCGTCCCCGCCAGGGCGGCCTGCTGCGCCGCGGCCAATTGCGCCGGGGTGAGCGGGGCGGCCGCGCCGGCTTCCCCGACGGGCGCGACCGCGTCCTTCTGCGCCGTCGCGGCATCGCTCGCGTCGGCGGTGCCCGTATCATCCACCGCCGCGCCCGGAGCCATCGCGAGCCCCAGGGCCAGCGCGGCGTTCGTGTCGGTCGCCGTGCAGGATTGGTCCGCGGAAACGACGGTGACCGTGGTTTCGGTGATCGTGAGGTTGACCTCCACCACGACCGCATCGTCACTGTCATCGTCCTGGTCCGCGTCCGTTCCGCCGTCGTCTTCGGACGCGGCATTGGTCTGCGGAGCGACGGCGCCCGTGGCGTCCTGCGAGGCTGCCGCATCCGCGTCCTCATCGTCGGCGTCCTGGGCATCCTTGTCCTTGGCGACCTTCGCGGCCTTTCCGTCCTTGACCGCCTTCGCGTCGTTGGCCGCAGCGGCGTCCTTGGATCCCGCCTTCGGGTCCTTGCGGGCCGGCGGCTCTGCCTTGTCGGCGACCGGCCGTGCGGAGTCGCGCGGGGCGGCGTCCGCCGCAGCGTCCTTGGGGTCCGCTTTCGGCTCGGGGCGCGGCGGCTCCTCGCGGCGCACGGCTTGCGGCGTGGCGGCGGCCGGGCGGGGGCGGGCCGGTTCCAGGCGGGCTGCCCGTGTGTCTGCTGCCCGTGTGTCTGCTGCTCGTGTGTCCGCCGCCTTGCGGTCGGCGGCCTTGCGGTCGGCCGCTTCCGCGGCGGCCTGCTCCTGGTCGCGCTTGCGGGCCGCGGCGTCGCTGAGGATGCGGTCCATCATCGACGCGAATGCGTCGGTGCGGGCGTTGCCGCCCTGGTGGGCGCCCTGGCTGCTGGCTTGGCCGGCCGCCTGGCTTTGGGCAAGGCTGTCGAACGCGGACGCGATCTTCGAGGGGATGTCCATGGGCCAGGTTCCTTGCGGGAGCAACGCTTCCCCGGGACTAAGCAACTCTGGGGCCAACTGGGAGGAGCGCCGGTCCCCGGTGTTTCAGCGAAAATCCGCCGCCGGCCGGCGGTGCCCGGCAGTTCCCGCCGGGAGTCGGCAAATTCCGCCGGGTCGGCCCTGCCGTTTCTGCCGCCCGGACGCCTTACGCGGACATAAAAAAGGGGCCGCCCTGGAAAGGCGGCCCCTGGTCTCGGTGCGGGCCTTGCTCCGGCGGTGTTTCCGGCTACAGCCGCGTGTTCAGCGTGGCCGAGGTGGCCGGCCCGTGGGTCGGGACGACGTAGGTGCTGCGCGGCGGGATCGGGGAGCCGTAGGCGACCGTCGTCACCTGGCGGGCGTGGTTGATGGCGTTGACGACCGTGTCCACCAGGATCTTCTGCGCCCCGCTGTTGCGGCGCAGAACGTCCGCATTCTCGGCGGAGGCGTCGTACAGGTCGCGCGTCGCGCCGCGCAGCTTGGCCTTGGTGTCGTCGGGCAGGTTCGCCATGCCCTCGCGGTCCACCCGCAGCAGGCGCGAGACCTCCTCGTAGACCAGCATCATCGGCTGCTTTTCCTTGGCGAGCCGGGCCAGTTCCGCCGTGTTGCAGCGGCGCTCCACCGCCTCCGCCTCGCGGCGCAGGTTGGCGCTCAGGCGGCCCATCAGCTCGATCAGGGCAGCCGCGCGCTCCTCGGCGTTGTTCGGCAGGTTGGCGGACGGCGCCTTCTTGCCGGGCTGCGGGAAACGGACATCGACCTTATCCATGGTTGACCTCCTGGGCGCGCAGAAGCTCGCGGTAGACCTGGTCGGCGATGCCGAAACCGCCGCGGTGGTTGACCTGCTTGGCGTATTGCTCGGTGAGCATGGAGCGGAACATCTCTTCGCCGTGCCCGCCGCCGAAGGTCTCGTCGACCTCGATGCCGTCAAACATGTGGCCCAGCATCTGGGAGACGAAGACGTTCTCGAAATCGTCGGCGGCCTTGCGGATCTGGGCGTGGGTTTGGGCGCGCTTGGCGGGATCCGCCTTGCTGTCGTCCAGAACGGCGCTCCGGGCACCCTGCGCGGCGCGCTCGGCCAGCGCCGGCATGCCCAACGCCGATATACGGGGGGTGGGAAGGCTGGGAAGGGGGAGGGCCGTGTCCATCAGATCACCTCGATTTCCGCTTGCAGGGCGCCGGCGGCCTTGATCGATTGCAGGATGGCGATCATGTCGCGCGGGCCCACTCCCAGCGCATTCAAGGATTGTACCAACTCCTGGAGCGTGACCCCGGAATTCATCACGGCGAGGCGGTTGTTGGACTGGTCGTCCACCTGGATGTCGGTGCGCGGCACCACCGCGGTCTGGCCCTGGCTGAAGGGGCCGGGCTGGCTGACCTGCGGCGTCTCGGTCACGCGGATCGTCAGGTTGCCCTGGGCGATGGCGACGGTGGAGATGCGGACGTTCTCGCCCATCACGATGACGCCGGACTTCTCGTCGACCACCACGCGGGCGACCTGGTCCGGGGTGATGCGCAGCTGCTCGATCTCGGTGATCAGGCCGACGATGTCGCCACGGCGGGCCTCCGGCACGGTCAGCAGCACCGACGACGGGTCGGTGGCCTGGGCGCGGTTGCCGCGCAGCTGCATGTTGATGGCGGTCGCCACGCGCTGGGCCGTGGTGAAGTCGGGGTTGCGCAGGGACAGGCGCAGCACCGGCAGCTCGGCCAGCGAGAACTGGATCTCGCGCTCCACGATGGCGCCCGACGAAATGCGACCCGAGGTCGGCACGCCGCGCGTCACGCTGGCGCCCTGACCCTGGGCGGAGAAGCCGGACACGGCGATCGGCCCCTGGCCCACGGCGTAGACCTCGCCATCGGCGCCCAGAAGCGGGGTGACCAGCAGCGTGCCGCCCAGCAGGCTCTTGCTGTCGCCCATGGCCGACACCGTCACGTCGATGCGCGTGCCCTGGGCGGCATAGGGCGGCAGGGTTGCGGTCACCATCACCGCCGCCACGTTCTTGGTGCGCAGGTTGGTGCCGCGGGTGTTGACGCCCATCCGTTCCAGCATGCCGACCAGGCTCTGCTCGGTGAAGGGGGAGTTGTTCAGGCTGTCGCCCGTGCCGTTCAGGCCGACCACCAGGCCGTAGCCAATCAGCATGTTGTCGCGCACGCCCTCCACGTCCACGACGTCCTTGATCCGCGCCGACGAGGCGACGGCATGATGCGGCAGCGCCACGAGCGCGGCGATCAGCAGGGCGGCGGCCAGCAGTTCGGTGGCGGAGCGGAACAGGGCAGCGGCTCGGGTCGGCATGGCGGGGGCACTCCACAACGGGTGCCCGGGTCCATACAAAAGCCGTGCCAGATCAGTGGGGCGCAGACCAACCAAGGGGAGGCGGTGCCTCTTCCCCGGGCGCCATGGAGAAGTCCGGAAAAACGCACCGCGGATCACCGCTTTGTGTCACACAAACGAGGCAATTTTTGCCGGATTGCGGCAAGCCTTGACCAGATGTTAATGTCAATCCATCTAGAGTGTCAGAATTACCGAAACCGGTTGCACGGAACATGAAAGTCGAAGGCCCCGGAAAACTTCGCGGCAGCTCCTCGGTCCGGCGCACCGGAAAGTCCGAGGGCTCGTCCGGCGCATCCTTCTCAAAGCAGCTCGTCGGCGAGACGGGGGCTGCGGCGGGGGTGCATGCGTCGGCGCCGCTGGCCGGCATCGCCAGCGTGCTGGCGCTGCAGGAGGTCGACGACGCCGCGGCCCGCGAGTCGCGCGGCAAGATGCGCGCGGAAGACATGCTCGACAAGTTGGAGGAGATCCAGCACGGCCTTCTGGCCGGCACCCTGTCGGCGCAGAAGCTGATGGATCTCGCCAAGGTGGTCCAGTCGCGCCGCGCCCAGGTCGACGACCCCAAGCTTGCCGAAATCCTGGACCAAATCGACCTGCGCGCGCAGGTCGAGTTGGCGAAATTCACGCCCTGACCGCGAAGCCTACGCCCGGCCGTTCCGCATCGGCCATTCGGCCGGGCCCGACGCGTCTGCCAAGTCTTTGCATCTCAAAGAGTTTGTTCGCGTTCCGCAGGGCGAACCGCGGGGTTGCGATTGCCGATCCGGCTACCTATACTCCGCGCCGCCCGGATCACCCTTTTGCGTTGGATGCTCTCGGATGACGTCGCCGCTTCTGCCC
Source organism: Azospirillum canadense (assembly GCF_025961225.1). Taxonomy (GTDB): domain Bacteria; phylum Pseudomonadota; class Alphaproteobacteria; order Azospirillales; family Azospirillaceae; genus Azospirillum; species Azospirillum canadense. The sequence continues at coordinate 978,955 of NZ_JAOQNG010000001.1, forward strand.
AAGGACTACACTCCGTCGGAAGACGAAGAGTTCATGAATCCCGTCATGCGGGAGTATTTCCGCCAGAAGCTGCTGCGCTGGCGCGCTGAGCTTCTGCAGGAATCCAACGAGACGCTGAACAGCCTCCAGGAAGGTGGCATTCAGGAGCCGGACATCGCCGACCGCGCGTCGGCGGAAACCGACCGGGCGTTGGAACTCCGCACCCGCGACCGCGAGCGCAAGCTGATCTCCAAGATCGACGCGGCGCTGGAGCGGCTCCAGAACGGGGAATACGGCTACTGCGAGGAAACGGGGGAGCCGATCGCGGTCCGCCGCCTCGACGCCCGTCCCATCGCCACGCTGAGCCTCGAAGCCCAGGAGCGCCACGAGCGCCTGGAGCGCACCCAGCGCGACGACTGACGGCGGGTTTCCGCCAGTTGATCCGAAGAGCGATCAGCCCTCCGCCGGCACCGGCGGGGGGCTTTCTTCGTGGGCGAAAACCGTGCCTCCGCTGGCAAGCGCGTCGATCCGGCGCAGGGTGTCGGCGTGCCGTTCGCCGGCGCGCAGTCCGGCGCGCGCCAGCCCGACGAATCGCGGCCCGAAGTCCTGCCGCTCCTCGCACTCCCGCAAGGCCTCCTCGATCGCGGCCAGCTCGGCGTTGAGCCCGGCCAATTGGGCGCGCAGGGCGCGCAGGTCGGTGGTCGCCGGCAGGTGGCAGGCGGCGCTGCGCTCCAGCGCGGCGAGGTCGGCCTCCAGGCTGTGCCGGATCGCCGCATCGTCGGTGTCGGCCAAGCGCAGTTCCAGAGTCGTGATGCGGTCCAGCAGTTCCCCGGGGCCGACCGCGACCGTGATCGTGGGGGGCTTGTTCCCCTCCTTGGCCCCCAGCTTTGCGGACGCGAGTCGGGCCAGCTTCTTGGCCATCCGGGCGAACACCGCGTCCCAGTCCCCGATGGCCGGCTGCCGGAACAGCCGCATGGACGGGTACCAGGGGCTGTCCTCCCGGTCGCGCAGCCAGCGCCAGTCCGCGGCGAAAGGCAGCAGCATCCAGACCGGCCGGCCGAGCATCCCGGCCAGATGGGCGACCGAGGTGTCCACGCTGACCAGCAGATCCAGCGCGGCCAGCGCTGCCGCCGTGTCGGTCCAGTCGCGGAGGTCGGGGCCGAGCGGCGTGACGACGTCGCCCAGCGCCTCAAGCACCGCCGTGTCGGTTGGGCGCACATCCTTCTGGAGCGCGTAGAAGCGGACGCCGCGAATCCGCAGCCAGAGCGCCAACCGGTCGAGCGGGATGGACCGGTTGTGGTCGTTCTTGTGCGATGGGTTGCCCGCCCAGACGATGCCGACGCGCAGCGGGCCATCCGGTATGCGGGCGCGCCAGCGGTCCACGCGGTCCGGCGCGGCGCCCATCAGGGGCAGCGGGGCGGGGATCGTCTCCAGCGTCGTGGCGAAGGCGCGCGGCAGGCTCATCAGTGGGCACTGGGCGTCGCAGGGGGGCAGGGGATCGCCCCCGGCTACCAGCGTCACGCCAGGCATCGGGCTGAACAGGCCCTTCAGCGGGGGCGGCACCTCGAAGACGACGTTCCAGCCACGCTCCACCGCCATCGGGACGTAGCGCGCGAACTGGATCGTGTCGCCCAGCCCCTGCTCGCTGTGCAGCAGCAGCGTCCGGCCCTCGCCGCGCTCCCCGGTCCACAGCGGCTGCGCGAAGCCGCGCGCGTCGAGGCCCGTGCGCGGCCGGCGCCATTCGTAGGCCTCCCAGCCCTCGGCGAAGCGTCCTTCCAGCAGCAGGGTAAAGGCGCGGTTCAGATGCCCGTCCAGGTAGTCGGGGCGGGCCGCCAAGGCCCGGTGGTAGAACCGGAGGGCACCGAGGGAGTCCCCCAAGGATTGCAGCGAATTGGCGACATTGTTGAGAACCTCCGGCAAGTCGGGGTTCAGCAGCAGGGCGCGGCGGTGGGCGTCCAGCGCCGCGCTGCTGCGTCCCAGCGCCTGCAGCGTGTTGCCGAGGTTGTTGGCCGTCTCCGAGGCGTCGGGCTTCAGCCGGAGCGCGGTTCGATGGGCGGTCAGCGCCGCGTCGAAATCGCGCCGGTCCTGCAACGCGGTGCCGAGCAGGAAATGACCTTCCGCGTGGTCGGGGCGTAGGGCGAGCGTCCGGCGAAAGGCGGCGACCGCCTCGTCGGGGCTCTTAAGGTCGCGGAACACGTTCCCGAGGCCCTGCGCGGCGTCCGCATGGTCGGGTCGCAGCGCGAGCGCGGCGCGGAAGGCCACGACGGCCTCTGCCGGCCGCTTCAGCTTGCGCAGGGAGACGGCGAGGTCGTGATGGGCCTCGGGGTTGTCGGGAAAATGGCGCGTGGCTTCGCGGAAGGCGTCCGCCGCCTCTGCGATCCGGTCCAGCCGGAAGAGCGCGGTGCCGCGGTTGAAGAGGATGCTGGTGAAGGCGGGCTGGAGGGTCAGAGCGCGGCCGTAGGCGACAGCGGCCTCCTCCAGCCGATCCAGCGCCTTCAGGGCGTTGCCGAGGTTGTTCTGGGCTTCGGGGTAATCGGGGCGAAGGGCCAGCGCGTCCCGGTAGGCGGCCATCGCCTCCTCTGCGCGGCCTGCCCCCTGGAGTGCGTAGCCGAGATTGAAGAAATAGGCGGGGTCCTTCCGGATGGCGATGGCGTCGGTGATCAGCACGGCCGAGCGCTCGAAGTCCCGGCGCTGGTAACAGGCGACCCCCAGCAGGTGCAGCGCCTCGCTGTTGCGCGGGTTCGTCTTCAGCAGCCGCGCGTAAATGGCCTCCGCGCCGGCGATGTCGCCAGCCCGATGGAACTCGATCGCCTGCGCAAGGTCGCGTGATTGCCTGTCCGTCGCCCGCATGTCCTGTTCCGAACCCCATCCGCCGGCCGCACCACCCAGGGGCGAGCACCTTAAGCCAGCCGGCATCGGGAGTCAGCGGACAATTGCATGGCGTGGGAAGGGCCGCGCTACGCCGTCGCCTCGTCCCACACCACGCGGTTCCGTCCACCGTTCTTCGCGCGGTACAGGGCCTCGTCCGCGCGCGCCAGCAGGGCGCTCACCGCCCCCTCTCCAGCCTTCTCCCTGGCTTTCTCCCCTGGGCGCAGCGCGCTGACGCCGATGCTGACGGTGAAGGTCACCGCCCCGCCGCCGGGAAGCCGCACCTCGGTCGCCGCCAGCGCCACGCGCAGCCGTTCGGCCAGCAGCGCCGCGCCCTGTTGCGGCGTGTCCGGTAGCAGGATGGCGAACTCCTCGCCGCCCAGGCGGCCCAGGATGTCGGCGCCGCGCACCAGCGTCCGGCAGACGCGCACGACGCTGCGGATCGCCTCGTCGCCGGTGGCGTGGCCATGGGTGTCGTTGATCTTCTTGAAATGGTCGATGTCCAGCATGATCGCCGACAGCGGCTGGCCGGAGCGCTGCGCCCGCGCCACTTCGCCCGCCGCCCGCGTCATGAAGCGGCCGCGGTTCAGCGCGCCGGTCAGCGAATCGGTGGTGGCGAGGCGTTCCAGCTGCCGTTGCATCTCCACCACGCGCGACGCGGCAAGCAACCGGGCGCGCAGCCAGACCAAGTCCAGCGGCTTGCGCAGGAATTCGTCGGCGCCGTTCTCCACCACCTCGAAGAACTGGTTGGTGATGCTGCCGGGGATCATCAGCATGAGGTAGAGGTGCTTCGCCCCCTGCGCCGCGCGCAGGTGCCAGCACACTTCCACGCCCTCCATGGCGCCGACGCGGAAATCGACCAGCGCGACGTCGAAGGACTCGTCGCGGCAGCGGGTCAGCGCTTCCTCGTCGCTGGCCGCAAAGGCCGTCTGATGGCCCAGGCCTTCCAACTGCTGGCACAGCACCATGCGCGCCATGCGCGAATCGTCAACGACCAGGATCCGCATCCCGCCTCCATGCCCGACAGCCCAGTGAAGCACAGGGTCTTGAAGGAAGCGTTACAGCGGTATGGAATTCTGCGGAACGTGAAGACGCGAGAGCCCCGACCAGTGAGGGACCGTTCGGGGCTCTGGTGCGACGTAAGGAAGCGGCGTCAGCGCTGGATGCCGAAGGCGTTCTGCTTGGCGAAGTTGCCGATGCCGGCGGCCAGGTTGTTGGCCTGGAACTGGTTGCCGCCGCCGAAGGGAACGCCGAGCGGGCCGACGCGCGCGGACTTCTGCAGGACGGTGCCGTTCTGGACCGCGAGGTTGCCGACGCCGGCCGCGGTGTTGCCCATGCTGATGATGTTCGGGCCGCCGAGGAAGCCGCCGCCCGACTGCTTGGTGAAGGCGTTCTGCACCGCGACGTTGCCGACGCCCGCGGCGGTGTTGTTCAGGCTGGTGATGTTCTGCGCCATGGCCGGGGCGGACAGCAGGGCGAGCGTGGCGAAACCGGCGAGCAGCGAGGTGCGGATCATGGTGGTCTCCTGGGTGTGAGGCCAGGGCCCGCGCCCCGGCGTTGTCGATGACCAGACCCTACCCGCAGCCGCCCGGCCGGGCTGTGAGCCGGTCCACACCGGGTGCGCATTTCCCTCCGGAGGCGGAAAGCGGCAAAGGGGGCGCGGCAGAAGTGGCCCACCGGCAGGAACTTCCCACCCGGACACGCGAAGGCAGGGCGGGAACCGGAATTCCCACCCTGCAATCCCCAGACTTTTGAAAGGCGTGCTTTAGAACGGCATGATGATGTCGAACAGCTGCTGGCCGTAGCGCGGCTGCTGCACGTCGGTGATCTGGCCACGGCCGCCGTAGGAGATGCGGGCCTCCGCCACCTTCTCGTAGCTGATGGTGTTCTGGGCGGTGATGTCCTCCGGCCGGATGACGCCGGTGATGATCAGGTCGCGCACCTCGTAATTGACGCGCACCTCCTGCCGGCCCTGGATCACCATGTTGCCGTTGGGCAGCGTCTGGGTGACCAGCGCCGCGACCTTCAGCGCGATCTGCTCCTTGCGGTTGACGCTGCCCTTGCCGTTGTTGGAGGTGGTGCTGGACAGGTCCACCAGGCTGTCGGCGCTCACGTCGTCGGGCAGCACGCTCTTCAGGGCCTTGGTCTGAAAGCCGAGGAAGGCGGGCAGGCCGGCCTTGTCGGAGTTGTCGCGCGACCGCTTGCTCTCGTTGTTCAACTGCGCCTGGTCGTTGATCTGGATGTCGACCGTCAGCAGGTCGCCCACCTTGCTGGCGCGCTGGTCCTTGAAGAAGGCCTTCGACCCGTTGCGCCACAGCGAGTTCGGGTTGCGCTCCGTCGGCAGCGGGGTCGGCATCGGCAGGCTGACCGGCTGGTAGCCGGGCTGGGCGTGCGGGTCCTGGATCTTGGTCAGCTCCGGCGCGGAGCCGATGTCGGCCACGCGCTGCATGGCGTTGCAGGCGGGCAGGCCGGCCGCGACGGCGGCGAGCAGAGCGATGCGGAGGGCTCCTTGAATCCCAGGCTGAATGATGCGCGGGCGGGACACGGACGGATGGGCGGTCATTGGAGCTTTCTCCTCACTTCATCGCGATCACGCCGGGCTTTGCCACGGCGACGATGTTGGGGCCGGCGACCGTCGCTTCGACGATGCGGTTGGATTGGGTGTTGACGACGCGGATGACGTCGCCCTTGCCGCCGTCCTGCAGGGCCTTGCCCTGGGCCGACAGCGTGATGTTGGCGGTGACCAGCGTGATGGTGACCAAGGCACCCTTGTCGATCAGGCGCGGCGACTGAAGGTCGCGCAGGCGGACCGGCATGTTCACCGGCACGCCGCGCTTGGGCGTCATGCCGATCAGCTGCGCGTCGGTGGCCGCAATGTCGCTGCCGGTCTGGTCGGTGCGCACGTCCTGCCAGTCCACGTCGGCGGCGCCGATGATGTCGCCGGGGACGACGCGGCGGGCCAGCACCGGCACCTGCACCACGCCGAAGGCGCGGCCGGCGACCGGCAGGCGCACGGCCGGGCGGGTGTCGGTGATGACGATCTCCGCGGCGAAGCGGCCCTGGATGGGGTTGTAGTAGAGGTTCTCCACCGTCAGGCCGCCGGCGCCCTGCGGAGCGCGCATCTCGATGGCGCGGCTGTCCAGCTCCATCTGCAGGCGGCCCACGGTGATGTAGCGGGCCAGCGCCTCCGACAACACCGCCTCGACGTGGGTCGGGCCGTAGACGGCGGCCTGCGGCTTCTGCGTCTCGCCCACCATGGCGTCCGACGGCATCTGCGCCAGGGCGGACGGGCCGGCCAGGACGGTGGCCGCAAAAACGGCGGCGCGGGCGGTGCCGAGGAGGAGGGAGGCGAAGCGGGGCATGGCGGTCGGTCCTTACGGGTGCGGGAGCGAAATGTCTGACGGCGTCAGCGCATCTGCGCGGCCTGCTGCATCATCTCGTCGGTGGTCTTGATGATCTTGGAGTTCATCTCGTAGGCGCGCTGGGCGGAGATCAGGGTGGTGATCTCCTGCACGATGTTGACGTTCGACGTCTCCAGCGCGCCCTGCGTCACGCGGCCGAAGCCGGGGTTGCCAGGGTTGCCGGTCACCGACTGGCCCGACGCCGGGGTCTGCAGGAACAGGTTGTCGCCGACCGCTTCCAGGCCGGCCGCGTTGGCGAAGGTGGCGAGCTGGAGCTGGCCGGCGTTCTGCGTCTGCACCTGGCCGTCCAGCTTCACCAGCACCTCGCCCGACGGGTTGATGGCGACGTCCACGGCTTCCGCCGGGATGGTGATGTTGGGCTGCACCGGGTAGCCGTCGGCGGTGACGATGATGCCTTCCGGCGACAGCTTGAAGTTGCCGGCGCGGGTGTAGGCGGTGTCGCCGCTGGGCAGCGTCACCTGGAAATAGCCCGACCCGTTGACCGCCAGGTCCAGCTTGTTGTCGGTGACCGTCAGGTTGCCCTGTTCCAGCACGCGGGCGACCGCGGCGACGCGCACGCCCGCACCCACCTGCACGCCGGTCGGCACGATGGTGCCGGCGTCCGACGAGGTGGAGCCGATGCGGCGGAAGTTCTGGTACAGCAGGTCCTGGAACTCGGCGCGCTGCTTCTTGAAGCCGGTCGTCGTCGCGTTGGCGATGTTGTTGGAAATGGTTTCGACGTTCAGCTGCTGGGCGATCATGCCGGTGGCGCCGATGGCGAGGCTGCGCATGGTCCGTGCTCCTAAAACTCGTTCGGTCAGGCTGTCGGATCGATCCGTTGGATCAGACCGTGCGGCCCAGCTTCTGGATGGCGTTGCGGATGCGTTCGTGCTCGTTCTCGATCATCCGCTGGTTCGACTGGTACTGGCGCTGGATGTCGATCATCGCCGTCATCTCGACCACCGGCTTCACGTTGGAATTCTCAAGCATTCCCTGTGCCACTTTCGTGTCCGCCGGGGCCGGCTGCGGCTCCTCGTCGCTGACGTACAGGCCGGACCCGACCTCGGTCATCAGCTGCTCGTTCTTGAAGGTCACGATGTTCAGCTTGCCCACCGGGCCCAGCTCCGTCGCGACCGTGCCGTCGCCGCTGACCTTGATGTCGCGGGTGCCTTCCGGGATGGTGATCGGCTGGCCATTGTCGGCCAGCACCGGCAAGCCGCCGCCATCCACCACCTGCCGCTGGTCGTTCAGCTGGAAGTTGCCGGCCCGCGTGTAGCGGGGGCCGTTCGCCGTATCGACCGTGAAGTAGCCGTGACCGGTCAGCGCGACGTCCAGCGGGTTGCCGGTCTGCGTCAGGCCGCCGGTGGCGAGGTCGCGCACCACGGCGCGGTCCTGCACGAAGCTGACCTGCTCGTGCATGCCCGGCCGCTCCAGGAACTCCGTGAACAGCATGCGCTGCTGCTTGAAGCCCGTGGTGTTCATGTTCGCGATGTTGTTCGAAATCACGTCCAGCTGACGGCGCAGGGTCATCTGGCGCGACAGGGCGACGTAAGTCGGGGTTTCCATCGGCGACCTCACCTCATCTCGGGCCGGCGGGCCTTCCCGGCCGGCGTTTGAGGCATTGCACGGCGCGTGCCAACCGTACCGGTACGCCCTTGGGGCTGGAGTCCTGGCGTGCGCCGTCCTTTCGGCGCCGCCGCGGCAGCGCCTGCCGGGCAATTCCTGCCGCGGGGTCGGAAAGCCCTGCCGGTGGGCGCCGGGCAAAAGGATCCCGGTCCCGCGACGCCGGAACGGCGTGCGGGGGCTCCAAGCCTTCATCCGCCGAGGGCGGAGAGGGTGGTATCGGGTGCGAAAAGCGTGGATCAGGGGCGTGGTGCCTGCGCGGTCCTCCGGCTGGAATCGGTTCTCCGCCGCAGCCCCAATCAAGTTTCGTGCCGAAGCACAGGTTGCCGCACGGTCACAGGCTCGCCCAGTCGTTGTAAGGCTTTGTTAACTATCCGAAAGATAGGGTGTCACATGCCGGTAAAGCCGCCGGCAAGGCCATCCACCGCCACCGCTCGCGCTTAGGACTCCATGACCGCGCACGCTGAAGACGACGCCGGCGATGTTTCGACCGATGGCCTGCCGCGCAAGAAGTTCAGCGGCAAGAAGCTGGTCCTGTTCATCGTCCTTCCGCTCGTGCTGCTGATCGGCGCGGGTGCGGGCGTGTATTTCAGCGGCCTTCTCGACAGCCTGCTCGGCAAGAAGGAAGAACACGCGGAGCATCCGGCGGAACCTGCCCAGCCGGACCCGCACGCGGCCCCGGTCTTCTACGACCTGCCGGACATGCTGGTGAACCTGAACAGCAGCGGCAAGCGTCCCGCCTTCCTGAAGATCAAGATCTCCATCCAGCTGACCAAGGGGGAGGACCAGCCGGCGGTGGAGCATGTCCTGCCGCGCATCATCGACAACTTCCAGGTGTATCTGCGCGAACTGCGGCTGGAGGACCTGAAGGGGTCGGCCGGCATGTACCGCCTGCGCCAGGAACTGCTGATGCGCATCAACGCCGCCACCTTCCCGACGAAGGTGAAGGACGTTCTGTTCAAGGAAATGCTGGTCCAGTAGGCGGGGCGGCGGGGACGACGGATGAGCAACACCGAAGAACTCAGCGAAGAGGAACGGCTTGCCGCCGAATGGGCCGCCCTCGCCGAAGACAGCGGCGACATGGCCGACATGGGCGACATGGGCGGCGGTGGGGGCTCGACGCGCGTCCTGAACCAGGACGAGATCGACAGCCTGCTGGGCTTCGACCAGGGCGGAGCCGGGGACGGCGACAACTCCGGCATCATGGCGCTGGTCAACTCGGCGCTGGTCAACTACGAACGCCTGCCCATGCTGGAGGTGGTCTTCGACCGCCTCGTCCGCATGATGTCCACGTCGTTGCGCAACTTCACCTCCGATAACGTCGAGGTCAGCCTCGACCAGATCTCGTCGGTGCGCTTCGGCGACTACCTGAACTCCATCCCGCTGCCGGCCATGCTCTCCGTCTTCAAGGCGGAGGAATGGGACAACTACGGCCTGATGGTCGTGGACTCCGCGCTGATCTATTCCATCGTGGACGTGCTGCTCGGCGGCCGGCGCGGCACCGCGGCGATGCGCATCGAGGGCCGCCCCTACACGACCATCGAGCGCAACCTCGTGGAGCGCATGGTCCATGTGGTGCTGTCCGACCTGTCCGCCGCCTTCGACCCGCTGTCGCCGGTCACCTTCCGCTTCGACCGGCTGGAGACGAACCCGCGCTTCGCGACCATCGCCCGCCCGGCCAACGCGGCGGTGCTGGTCAAGCTGCGCATCGACATGGAGGATCGCGGCGGCCGGCTGGAGCTGATGATCCCCTATGCCACCCTCGAACCCGTCCGTGAGCTTTTGCTCCAGATGTTCATGGGTGAGAAGTTCGGCCGCGACTCCATCTGGGAAACCCACCTGGCGTCAGAGCTGCTGGTCACCGACGTTGACTTGGCCGCGGTGCTGGACGAGGTGACGATGACGCTGCACGACGTGCTGAATTGGCGGGTCGGCACGCGCATCCTCTTGAACGCGACGCCCGACGGCGCGATCGAGCTGCGCTGCGGCGACGTGTCCATGTTCCAGGGGCGGATGGGGCGCAAGGGCGGCCACATCGCCGTGCGCATCGAACGGGAATTGCCCAAGCAGGAGGTCATGCGGCTATGAGTCCGATCATCACGATCATCCTCGATCTGGTGATCGTCGGGCTTCTGGCCGCGACCATCGCCTACGCGATCATCCTCAACAAGCAGATCATCCGCCTGCGCGAGAGCCGTGGCGAGATGAACGACCTGATCCAGGGCCTGAACGAGGCGATGGGCCGGGCGGAGACGGGCGTGCGCGGCCTGAAGAAGACCGCCCACGACACCGGCGAGGATTTGCAGCGCACGGTCGCCAAGGCCCAGACCCTGCGCGACGAGCTGGAATTCATGATCGAGGCGGCCGACGCGCTGGCCAACCGCCTGGGCGCCGTCGCCGGCGACCGGCAGAAGCCGGGCGGTGTCCCGCAGCGTCCTGCCGCCGGCCGGCCCGGCCTGTCCGTCCGCCCGACGATGGCCCCACGGCCGCTGATCGAGGATGACCACGACGACCACGAGGAGGACCACGACGACGGCCCCCTCGGCGGTCCGCTGGGCGGGCATCTGGGCAATGGACTTTCCTTGCGCGGGGAACCGCTGCGCGCCGACCCGCCGATGCGGCGGCCGGCGCCGCCGGCCGAACCGCGCGATCCCATCGTGCGCGAGGGCGAGAGCCTGTCGCGCGCCGAGCGTGAACTGCTGCAGGCGATCGAGAACGCCGGCAAGGGGGTCGGATGAGCGACGCATCCTCCGCAAAGGGCAGGCCCGCCGCCTTGGGCGCGGGAGCCGCCGACGAGAAGGTGGTGATCCGCCCGGCCGGCGCGGTCCCGACCGGCGTGCGGCCGGGGCCGTCGGTGACGTCCCAGGGCGGCGCCCCCCAAGGCGCCGCTGCCGCCACAAGCAGAACGGCCGCCCAAACCGCGGCGAAGCCGGCTGCCAAGGGGAAGCCGAAGGCGAAATCCAAGGCGAAGGCCCGCAAGCCCGCGGTGCCGCGCCGGCCGTTGTCCGAACGGCTGCGGGAGCGGATGCGCGGGCTGCGCTTCCGTTTGCTGCCGCTGACCATCTTCGTCGCCGTCCTGATGCTGGGTGTGCGGGTCGGCGACCTGTGGCGCGTCGCCACGCGCGAGGCGCGGCTTCCCGACTTCCCGGCGACCTTGGCGCAGGGGCAGGGAACCGTGGCGCCCTCGCTCCAGATCGCCGCCAACACGCCGAAGACCAACCCGCCGCCCGCAGCCCCGTCGCCCGGCGGCTCCAGCGGCGGCCCGGCGCCGTCCGCGGCCCCGCCGCCGGACAACGCGGCGCTGGGTCCAGTGAAGAATGAGGAACTGCTCCAGCACTTCGCCGAGCGCCGCGCGGAGATCGAGAAGCGCACCAAGGAGATCGAGCAGCGCGAGGCGCTCCTGAACGCCGCGGAGAAGCGGATCGACCAGAAGGTCCAGGAGATGGAGAAGGTCCGCGGCGACATCCAGAAGCTGATGCGCCAGGGCGACGAGAAGCAGGCGGCGCAGCTGGAAAGCCTCGTGAAGATTTACGAGACGATGAAGCCCAAAGAGGCCGCGCGCATCTTCGAGGAGCTGGACATGTCCGTGCTGCTCGGCGTGATCGAGCGCATGAAGGAAACCAAGACGGCCCCCATCCTGGCCGCCATGGATCCGGTGAAGGCCAAGGAAGTCACCTCCGCCCTGGTGGAACGGCGCGGCCTGCCGTCGGCCCCGACGAAGTGAACCGGTTCGATCCTCCGGTCTGAACATTTGGTCGCAGCTTGTGCCGTAAAGTGCCGAATTGTTTCGGCTTAACGGCGTGTTAACCGTCCGAAACTAGGTTAAATCAGGCTGACAAAGCTCCGAGTCGGCGGCTGCTGCGCAAGGGCGCGACGTTGGGTCATTCCAGCGTCGGCGGGCCGTGCCTGGACCATGCCGACGGACCCGAATGGAACGCCGGCCCGACCAGATATCGGAACCCACATGCCCCCGACCGTCTCCTTCTCGCTCGCCGAACAGAAGCATCTGCGCCAGCAGATCGACGCCGCCCACGCCGAAGCGGCCCAGCCGCTGTCGCGCGAGGAGGTGACGGACATCGTCCGCTCCATCCTGTCCACCATGGACGGGGATATTTCCGTCACGGACCTGCGCCTCTACAAGGAGGTGGTGGACCTCGCCCGGTTCATCGAGAACGCCAAGGGTGAACTGGCAGCGCTCCAGCCCGCGGAGATCCGCGACCAGCACATCCCCAACGCGACGGATGAGCTGGACGCCGTGGTTGGGGCGACGGAGCAGGCGACCTTCGCCATCTTCGACGCCTGTGACGCCATCTCCGGCATCGCCGGCCAGATCGAGGCGGAACAGGGGGCGAAGCTCACCGACCAGGTCACCAAGATCTTCGAGGCCTGCAACTTCCAGGACATCACCGGCCAGCGCATCTCCAAGGTCGTGCGCACGCTGAAGCACATCGAATCGAAGGTCGACATGATCGTCGCCGCCTTCGGCGACGAGGTGCGCCAAAATCATACGCCGGGCCACACGCGGCCAGCCGCCGCCGCCGTGCCGCACGCCGACCCGGCACCGAACTTCGCCACCGACCGACCGGCCGATGACCCGGAAGCGGTGCTGCTGCACGGCCCGCAGAAGACCAGTGCCGCCATGGACCAGGACGAGATCGACCGCCTGCTGGCGAGCTTCGACTAGTCCATGGCAGCGCCCGGCCACAGACATCTCGCCACGACCAATCGTCCTGGGTCGAGCAGCCGGCCGAACCCGAACAACGGCAGCATCGTCCTTCTGCTGTCCTTGTTCCTGCTGCTTCTCGTGTTCTTCATCGTTCTAAACGCCCAGTCGGTGCAGACCACCCACCGTGTCCGCACCGTCCTGGGATCGCTGGAGCGCAGCTTCCAGGCCTTCTTCATCGACCCTCGTCTGCGCGAACGGACCGACCCCGTGGCGTCGCGCGCCGGCACGGTCTTCGCCGTGCAGCGGCTGGAAGGCGTGGGCAACCTGTTCGCCACCGCGGTCGCCGTGGCGAAGGTGGAGGCGGTGACCCCCGGCCGTCTGCTGGAGGTGCGCCTGCCGGCGGACGAGCTGTTCGTGCCCGGCACCGCCGACCTGCGGCCGGACCGCCAGGGACTGATCGACCGCGTTGCGGCAAGCTTGCTGGAGTCCCGCCCCGGCGAGCGGATCGAGCTGGATGCGCTGCTGGCCATCGGCACCACCTCCGTGCCCAGCCAGCCGCCCGGCCCTGTGGTGCGCGCCGGCGCGCTTGTCCGCGCCCTGGTCGCCGACGGCGCCCCGGCCGGATCGGTGACGGTGGGCATCGAACGCGGCGACCCTGGCGCCGTCCGCCTGCTGTTCAGCCTGCGTTTGGCCGACGAGCCGCGCGGGGAGGGGCGTCGATGATTCGCCTGCCGAAGCTCCCCAAGGCCGAGGACAAGAGCGGGGGGCACAACCGCACGATCTGGCTGATCAGCTTCACCGACCTGATGTCGTTGCTGCTGGCCTTCTTCGTGCTGATGTATTCCATGAGCGAGCCGGAGGCGCAGCGCTGGACCGGCCTGTCGAAGTCGCTGTCGTCGGCCCGCTCCACCGCCACCAGCCCGTCCGGCGCCGCGCCGGAGCCGAAGGCGGCCTTCAACGCCGCGACGGTGGAAACGCAGTCCGCGATGAACCTCGACTATCTCGGCGCGCTGCTGCGGACCCAGACAGGCACCAACGAGGACTTGGCGTCCGTGGAAGTGCGGCGCGAGGACGATCGCGTGGTGATAGGCCTTCCGGGCAGTCTCATGTTCGACGCGTCCGGGGTTACCTTTACGGATCAGGGGCGCCGCGTGCTGTATCTCCTGGGCGCGGCGGTCGGCCGGATCGGCAACCGCATCGAGGTGGTCGGCCACGCCGAGCGCGAGGACCAGGCCGACGGGCGGGCCTGGGAGCGGGCGCTGACCCGCTCGGTCGCCATCGCGGCGGCCCTGCGCGAGACGGGGTATAAGCGCGACCTCGTGGCACGCGGGGTGATGGCGGCGTCCCCGACCTCGACGGGCGGGGCGCGGGTCGACATCGTCGTGCGCGACGAGGCCGAAGGTTAGGGTGTAGTATCAGGGGCGAAGGGGCAGGTTTATGGGTGGTGGTCCGGCATACCGGCGGTGGCTGTGCGGCTTTGTGGCCGCCACGGCTTTGCTCGCCGTCACGCCGGCCGTGCAGGCGGTGGAACGGGCAGTGGATGTGCCGGTGCGCGCCGCCGCGCACAAGACCTTCGGGCGCGTCGTCTTCGATTGGCCGCAGCAGGTCGGCTACAGCGCGACCCTGGAGGGCGACGCGCTGGTCGTCACCTTCGACCAGCCGATCAACGCCGCGCTGGACCGCGCGGTGTCGGCGCTGCCCGCCTATCTGTCTGGCGTGCGCATCGGCGGCGACGGCAAGTCCGTCACCTTCGACCTGAAGCGCCCCGTCGCGCTGAAGAGTTTCCGCAACGGCAACGCCGTCGCCCTCGACCTGACCCCCGCCACCGAATCCAAGACCGCCGAGTCCAAGACCCAGGCCGCGAAAGGCGACCCCGCGAAGACCGAGCCTCCGGCCCCGACCCAGGTGGAGTTGCAGGCGCAGCTCGGTGGCTCGTCCGCATCCCCAGCGGCGGGAAAGGAACCCACGGGATCCGCGGCGGCGCCGTCTGGCGGCAAGGTGGCGGTGCGCGCCGCCGACACGCCGGCCGAGAGCCGCATGACCTTCACCTGGCCGGGCAATGTGGATTACAAGGTCCAGCGCGAGGGTTCCGCCGTCACCGTGCTGTTCGACCGCGCCGGAACCTTGGACCTCGCGCCGCTCGCCAAGGCCAAGCTGCGCAACATCGATACTGTGGAGCAGTACCGGCAGCCGAACGGCGCGCTGGCCGTCACCTTCGCCGCTCCGCAGGACGCTGAGATCAGGGATTCCAAATCCGGCAAGGCGGTCACGCTCAACGTGCTGAACGCCGGCACGCGCAAGGCGGCACCAGCCGAGGGCACGCCCACGGCGGCCCGCCCGGACCAGCCGTCGCAGCAGGCCGCCTCGCCGGCCGTCGCGCCGCCCGGCGCCACGACCACGACGGTGCGCCCGCAGCCCGCCAACACCCCGTCGGCCAACACCCCGTCGGCCAACGCGCCCACCGCCCCCGCGCCGACCGCACCCCCGCCGCCCAAGGAAGCGCCGAGCCTCGCCTCGGCCACGTCCGGTGCCGCCGCGACTGGGGCCAACGCCGCGGTGGCGACCAAGCCCGCGCCCGCCGTCGCATCGCCCGCCCCCGCGCCTGCCCAGGGTCCCACGCTCGTGTTCGACGCGGGCGGTCCAGCCTCCATCGCCGTCTATCCGCGCGCTGGCCACCTGTACGTCGTCTTCGACAAGCCGCTGCCGATCGGGGCCGGCAAGGCGCTCGGCGGCGGGACGGAGATGCTGGGGGCCATCGAGCCAGTGCCGGCCACCGGCGGCAGCGCCTTCCGCACCCGGATCGGCCAGATGATCTGGCCGAACATCGAACGCCAGGGGACGATGTGGCGGATCACGCCGACGACGCGCCTGACCGGCACGCCGCCCTTTGAACTGCGCATCGACCCGGAGCCGGACTTCCTGCTCGGCGCGCGGCTCGTGGTGCGGGCGGGGGATGCCGCCTCGGTGGTGACCATCTCCGACCCCGACGTCGGCGACCGTTTGCAGATCGTGCCGCTGCCGGTGCCGGGGAACGCCATTCCCGAAGCGCACCGCTACCCCGACCTGGAGGTCCTGCCGTCCTACCAGGGCGTCGTGGTGCGGCCGGTCGCCGACAACGTCACTGTCCGCCCGGTCAAGGAGGGCGTGGAGCTGACGACGGCCGGCGGCCTGCACCTGTCGCCCATGGCCGACACCGGCACGCGCCCCGGCGGCTCCTCGTCTTCCCCGCCGACTCAGATGGCCGCGGCTCCGCAGGCCCAGGCGCCCTCGCCGGGCGGCGCCTCGCCGCGCGCGCTCACACCGCCGTCCGATCCCAAGCCGTCGCCGTCCGGCCGGCGCCTGTTCGACCTGCCGGCTTGGCGGAAGGGCGACCTCGACCACTTCACCGACAGCCGGCAGGAGCTTCAGCTCGCCATCGTCAACGCCCCGGATTCGGACCGGCCGAAGGCGCAGCTCGACCTCGCGCGCTTCTACTTCGCCAACGGCTTCGGGCAGGAGGCGCTGGGGCTGATGGAGGTCCTGCTCCAGAACCAGCCGGACCTGGAGGGCTGGCCGGAATTCCGCGCCCTGCGTGGGGCGGCTCGCGTGCTGGCCGGTGACGACGACGGAGCGGCAGAGGATCTGGGCCACCCGACGCTCGCCAACAACAGCGAGGCCGCCCTGTGGCGCGCCGCCATCGCCGCCGACCGGGCCGATTGGCCCACGGCCCAGGCCGGCTTCAAGGCGGCGGCGCCGATCCTGAATTCCTACCCCGACCCGATTCTGACCAAGCTGGCGGCCCGCGCGGCCGAGGCGGCGCTGGAAACGCGCGACGCCCCCTTCGCCAAGCGCCTGCTCGACCGCATCGTGGAGCGCGGCGGCGCCGACACGGAGGAGCGGCCGGACATCCAGTATCTCCGCGGCCAACTCCTCGCCCAGACCGGCGAGACCGACCGCGCGGTGGAGCAGCTGAACGCCGCGTTCAACAGCCTCGACCGCTTCTACCGGACCAAGGCCGGGCTCGCGCTGGTGAACCTGCAGTTGGCGGAAGGTCGCATGTCGCCGCCCGCCGCGGCCGAGCAGCTGGCCGGCCTGACCTTCACATGGCGCGGCGACGACCTGGAGATGAAGGTACGCCAACGCATGGGCGAGGTGCTGATCGCCGCCGGTCAGTTCGCCGACGGCTTCAACGCCATGAAGGAAACCGCCGCGCTGGTTGCCGACACACCGCGCGCCGAGGCCATCACGCGCGAGATGTCGCGCGTCTTCGCCGACCTCTACAAGGACGGGGCGCAGCGCCTGCCGACCATCGACGCGCTCCAGCTCTACGACCAGTTCCGCGAGCTGACCCCGGTGGGGGAGGCCGGCGACGAGGTGATCCGGCAGTTGGCCGAGCGGCTGATCTCCGTGGATCTGCTGAACCGCGCCGCCGACCTGTTGCAGCATCAGGTCGAATACCGCCTCGCCGGGCAGGACAAGGCCCGTGTCGGCACGCGGCTGGCCTCCGTGCGGTTGCTCGACAACAAGCCGGACGACGCGCTGAAGGCGCTGGAGCTGTCCAACGTCCCGAACATCCCGCCCGACCTCGCGGCGGAGCGCCGCCTGATGCAGGCCAAGGCTCTGGCCGAACTTGGCCGGGGGGACGAGGCGCTGCTGTTGCTTGCCCAGGACGACAGCAAGCCCGCCAACCTGCTGCGGGTGGACATCGCCTGGCGCGGCCAGAAGTGGGAGGCGGCGGCCTTCGCGCTCAACAAGATCATCGGCGCGCCGCCGTCCGGCAACCAGCCGCTCGACCCGTCCACCTCGCAACTCGTGCTGAACCGCGCGGTGGCGCTGGCGCTGGCCGGCGACGGCACGGGCCTGAACCTGCTGCGCAAGGATTTCGGCGTCGCCATGGCCGCCGGCCCGGACGCCGACGCCTTCCGCGTCCTGACCCGGCCGGAGCAGGCGCTCGGCCTGATCGACGTGAACACCGTCCGCTCGCGCGTGGCGGAGGTGGACGTCTTCCAGAAGTTCCTGAAGAACTACAAGGGCAAGCAGAGCGCCGCGATCAATTGAAGCCCGGACGGGATCCGACTTTCGTGATTCGACCGAAGGCTGAAACGCTTCCGTCCTTGCAACGCTGTACGCGCGTTGCCCGCGGAGACAGGCTCCCACCGCCTGAGTGCAGTTCGTAGTTCGTAGGTTGGGTAGAGCCGCAGGCGCAACCCGACATCGTTTGCCCTGCGGCCTGTGTTGGGTTGCGCTGCGCTCCACCCAACCTACGTGCCCGTGGCCTCTCACCGCTTCTTCTTTCCCCGGCCGGACGCGTGGCCGTCCATGAACTCCGGGGATTTGCGGGCAACCCAGCGGACGAAGGACGCGATCTCCGGATGGGTCCGCAGGCTCTCCACGGTGTGATAATGGTCGCGCAGGTCCTGCTCGGTCAGCACCGCGTGGATCTTGGCGTGGCAGATGCGGTGCATGGTCACCGTCGCGCGCCCGCCATAGGTGCGGGGCACCAGATGGTGTTCGTTCAGGCTCGGCCCCGGCACCATGGGCCGGCCGCAGAGCGGGCAGGGGGGCAGATACGGCTCGGCAACGGGCATGCGGTCTTCATTGCGCCGCCAGGACGGACGGAGCGGCCAGCGTGCCGCGGATACGGGCCAGCAGCTCCTCCGCCCGGTAGGGCTTCTGCACGATGACGAGGCCATCCACCGAGGCGGCCTTCGGGATCTCGGCGTAGCCCGTCACCATCAGCACCGGCAGATCCGGGCGGCGGGCGCGCAGCGCCCGAATCAGCTCCAGCCCGGTCATCCCGGGCATCGCATAGTCGGTCAGCACGAGGTCCACCTCCGGCTCCCGCTCCATCACCTCCAGCGCCTCCGGCCCACTGGAAGCCTCCATGATGCGGAAACCGGCTTGCTCCAGGACCGTCGCGGTGCCCATGCGCACCAGCACCTCGTCCTCGACGACCAGGATGGTGGCGGAGCGTTGCGGCGGCGGGCTTCTCGCCAGGCTCACCTCGCCGGACACGGTCGCGTCCTGCGCGTCTGCGCGCGGCAGGTAGAGCGTCACGGTTGTCCCGCGGCCGGGTTTCGTGTCGAGCGTGACCGTCCCGCCGGACTGCGCGGCCAGCCCGTGCACCATGGACAGGCCGAGGCCGGTGCCGTGCCCGACACCCTTGGTGGTGAAGAAGGGCTCGAAGGCGCGGGTCGCGACCTCCTCGTTCATGCCCTGGCCGGTGTCGGTAACGGCGATGCGCACGCAGTCGCCGGGCGCGAGATCGGCCGGGCGGCCGACGAAGCCGTCGGGGCAGTTGGCGGTGGCGATGGTCAGCGCGCCGCCGTCGGGCATGGCGTCGCGCGCGTTGATGGCCAGGTTCAGGATGGCCATCTCCAGCTGGTTCGGGTCGACCCGCGCCGCCCACAGGCCGGGCGAGGACTCCGTTGCGATGCGGATGGTCCCGCCGAGCGTACGTTCGAGCAGGCCGCTCATCCCCTCGACCAACTCCCCGACGTCCACGGACTTCGGCTCCAGCCGCTGGCGGCGCGAGAAGGCCAGCAAATGCTGGGTCAGCGTGGCGCCCTTGCGGACCGCTTCGGTCGCCATGTCCAGAGCCTTGGCGGTCCCGGCCCCGGCGGATCCGCCGTTGATTCCGCCGTCCTGGCCAGCCTGGATCAGGTAGAGGGCCGACCCGATGGCCTGAAGCAGGTTGTTGAAGTCGTGGGCGATGCCGCCGGTCAGCTGTCCGATCGCTTCCATCTTGCGGATCTGGTGCAGCGTCTCCTCCGCCTGACGCAGCGCCTCCTGGGTGCGCTCCCGCTCGCCGACGTCGCGGGCGACGCGGAAAGCGCCGATGCGCCGGCCGCTGGAATCGACCATGGTGCCGAAGGCCAGCTCAAAGCGCTGGCGGCGAAGGGTTGGGTTGCCGATCTCCTCCACGGTCGTGAAGGTTTCGCCGGCCAGGGCGCGGCCCCACAGGAAGCGCGCCCGCTCGACGGCGTCGGGCACCCCGTCCATCAGGTCCAGAAGGGACCGGCCGATCTCCGGGCGCCGGCCGTACAGCGACTCGATCTCGCGCTGGTAGGCGCCGTTGAACAGGAGGATGCGCAAGTCCTGGTCCACCGCGACGATCAGGTCGGTGGAGCTTTCGATGATGGCCGCGAACAGGCGGCGGTCGGCGGCGTGCCGCCCCGCCAGCTCGCCAAGCTGCTCCTCGTGGGCGCGGCGCCGCTCGGTCACGTCTTCCAGGATGCCGACGGCGCGGGCGGCGCCGGGCGCGGCCTCGGCGAGGAAGGCGCCGCGCATCACGAGCCAGCGAACCCGACCGTCGGGGAAGCCGACCGGGAATTCCGTCTCGAACTCGCCGGTGGCTGGACCGTCCCGGTAGAACGCGCTGCGCAGGCCGCTGCGATGGTCGGCGGACACGTTGCGGATCCAGGCTTCGATCGACGTTCCGTCAGCGGCGGCGCTGCCGAGCAGCTCCGCCGTCCGGTCCGACCCATAGAACCGCCCGCCGCGGGCGTCGAAACGCCAGATCCCGAGACCGACCGCCTCCATGGCGAGGCGCTGCTGGGCCTCGCTGTCGCGCAGCCGCTGGGCCGTGCTGGCCAGCGCGCCGGCGACGTCGTTCACCTCGCGGATCGGGGTGCGCTCGATGATCCCCGTGGTGGCCGACGGGCCGTGCCGCCCCAGCGCGCGGGCCGAGTCGGCGAGTGCTGCGACCGGACCGGCGATGCGCCGCCCGACGGCGAGCGCCATCATCAGGCTGAGCGTCAGGAGGATCCCGCCGCCGGTCAGGACCAGCAGGACGGACTGGGTCAGCGGCTCGCTGATCACCGCCTGGGGAACGCCGACGGTGACGGTCCAGCTGGACGCGCCCGAGCGGGCGAAGGCGTTGAAGAAGCGGACGCCGTCCCGCGTGACGAAGGGAAACGTTCCCGACGTCGCCGCGGCGGTGACGCGGAGCACATCGGGCGGGACCGGCGTGCCGGCGCTGGACTGCGGCGCGGCGGTGCGCGTGATGAACAGACCTTCCCGGTCCCACAGGCCGGCGATCCAGCCGTCCGGCAGTTCCTGGCGCTCCAGGACGCCGGCCAGCACGTCGGTCGGCACGCTCATCGACAGCACGTGGGTCGCCTTGCTGTCCTGCACCACCGGAACGGCGACGGCGACCAGGAGCTGGCCGGCGACGGCGCCGCGGAACACGCCGGAAATCTGTGTCTGCCCGGTGTCCGCCGCGCGGCGGATCAGTCCGGCGATGGCGGCGTGCGGAAGCGGCTCCCCATAGGGGCGGCGGGTGTTGGCGATCTGCTGGCCGTTGGCCTCGCTCAGAACGATGTGGATGCCCTCACGCCGAACATCCTTGCTGCGCAGAACCTCGATCGCCGTCGCGTGGAAGGCGGCGTAGTCGCCGGACCGCAGGGAGGGGGAGGTCGACAGCACCTGGAGCGCCGTCGCCATCGCGGTCAGCTCGCGGTCGATGGCGACCGCCAGCATGCGCGCGGTGTCCTGGCCCGACCGCTCGATGGCCGCGCTCTGCGTCTCGGCCATGCGGACGACCATCCAGCCGACGAAGGCAAGGACCGGGAGCATCGCCGCGGTCACCAGTAGGACCAGACCGGCACGCAGCGACAGTCCATCCGATCGGCCGCCCACCCTTCCGCGATGAATGGGGGGACGTCGGTCGGGCTTGGGGCTGCTGTCTTTGTCCGCCTGCGGCGCGGGCACCGGTTGCATACTCCCGTATTACTGGTGAATTATGCTTTGTTTACCATCGCAGACTTCGGGTTCGAAGGACACACCTTTAATTGCACGTACCCAAAGGATTCGGAACCGTGCGGGAGGCCCGCTGTTGGCGGAAGGAGGGGCAGCCGAACGATGGGGGTGCCATCATGAACGACCGAAACCCTGAACGGGCCCGGCCTGAAAGAATTGAGCCTGAAAGAATTGGGCCTGAAGGGACCAGGACCGGCACCGCCGGTCCGAACAACATCGGGGCCGGCCCTGGAACCGGTGACCCAAGGCCCGATTATCCGGGCGGGTCGCCCGTCGACGTCCGGGACGGCACCTTGCGTCGTCACAGGCCGCTCGGCGACACGGATCCGCGCGGCGGCGGGCCGATCCCCGGCCTGTCGTCCGAAGCGGCGTCGCGCAACGCCATCCACTCCACCATCACGCCGTCCTCGACACGCGGCGGCTGGACGGCGGGTGGCATGGCGATTCCGGCGCTGCTGATCGTGGTGCTGATCGTCGCCCTGGCGGCTCTGTTCTTGTGAGGTTGCCTCCCGGAGGAACCGAAGGAGGGAACGAGCATGTCCGAGAAACGAGGCGACGAGCGCGAAGGGCCGATGACGACCCAGCGCCCGCAGCAGTCCGGCGACAAGCCCGAGGGCGGAAAGCCCGCCGGCCACAAAGAGGGCCGGAAGGCGGAATGCGACAACACCGAGTTCGGCCAGGCCGCCGGCGCGCCGGGGGGACGCGGCGGTGCCACGCCCTACGGTGGGATCCAGCGGGTGAAGCCGCGCACCGAACGCTGAATCAGGGGCAAGAACGCGAAAAGGAGCCGAAACCGGCTCCTTTTCTTTGTGCGTGCAGTGGTACGCCGCTTACGCGGGCTTCTTTTCGGCCATCAGTTCGACGAAGCGGTCGAACAGGTAGTGGCTGTCCTGCGGGCCGGGCGAGGCCTCCGGGTGGTACTGCACGGAGAAGACCGGCTTGCTCTTCAGCCGGATGCCCTCGTTGCTGCCGTCGAACAGGCTGACGTGGGTCACCTCGGCGTCGGCGGGCAGGGTCTCCTCCATCACCACGAAGCCGTGGTTCTGGCTGGTGATCTCCACGCGGCCGCTGGCCAGGTCCTTGACCGGGTGATTCGCGCCGCGGTGGCCCAGCGCCATCTTCTTCGTCTTGGCGCCCAGCGCCAGCGACAGCATCTGGTGGCCGAGGCAGATGCCGAACATCGGCAGGCCGGTGTCCAGCAGGCCCTTGATCGTCGGCACGGCGTATTCGCCCGTGGCGGCGGGGTCGCCGGGGCCGTTCGACAGGAAGACGCCGTCCGGCTGGTGGCGCATCACCTCCTCCGCCGTGGCGCTGCCCGGAACGACCGTGACCTTGCAGCCGGCGGCGGCGAGGCAGCGCAGGATGTTGCGCTTGGCGCCGTAGTCGATCGCCACGACGTGGAAGCGCGGGTTCTCCTGCTTGCCATAGCCCTGGCCCATCGTCCAGGCGGCCTCGTCCCAGTCGTAGGTCTGGCGGCAGGAGACGTCCTTGGCGAGGTCCATGCCCTCCAGCCCCGGCCAGCCCTTGGCCTTGGCGACCAGCGCGTCCAGGTCGAACACGCCGTCCGGCGCGTGGGCGACGACGCCGTTGGGGGCGCCCAGGTCACGGATGCGGCGGGTCAGGCGGCGGGTGTCGACGCCGGCCAGCCCGATCAGGCCGTAGCTCTTCAGCCAGTCGTCCAAGTGGCGGGTGGCGCGCCAGTTCGACGGGTCGGTGATGTCGGCGCGCAGGATCAGGCCGCGGGCCGCCGGGGTCACCGTCTCGATGTCCTCCGGGTTGGCGCCGACGTTGCCGACGTGCGGGAAGGTAAAGGTGATGATCTGCCCGGCGTAGCTGGGGTCCGTCAGGATTTCCTGATAGCCGGTCATGGAGGTGTTGAAACACACCTCGCCCACCGAATCTCCCACCGCACCGATGCCTCGGCCCTTGAAGACGGTGCCGTCGGCCAGAACCAGGACACCGGTGTAAGCGCCGGCATCGCCCGCCGGGAGAGTCGATTGAGCCATCCTTCAGACCTTATCAAGAGCCGCCGCGGGCCACACACATCCAAGTTACGGAACGGCGACGGCGCTTTCGTCCCGCGGGCGCACGCGTCACCGTTCGCTCCGGGTTCGGCCGCACCCCCTTGCGGGCGGTCGGCTGGAGCCTGGATCGATTAGTCGGGTCGGGTGGGCCGGTCAACCGTATATGACGATTGGGCTTGCGATTTCCAGCGGTCCGTTTGCATGGGGCGCCTGCGTGGGCGGTGGGAGGCTCCCACCGGGCTCCCGCCAGGCTCCGGCTGGAGCGCCGCGGAATAGCCATGGCAATTCACTGGGAAATCGGGGAACATCCCAGGTTCGCGCCGCCCGGAGTCACACCGGACGCCCGTGTCGGCGCAGGACCGTTGCGATCGAGATGTGAGGATACAGGTATGCTGCGCACGCGGCTGAACGAGGCCCTGAAGGAAGCCATGCGCGCCAAGAACCAGCGCGCGGTGTCCACCGTCCGCCTGATTCTGGCGGCGCTGAAGGACCGCGACATCGCGGCGCGCTCGCGCGGCGTCATGGACGGCATCGACGAGGCCGAGATGCTGTCGATGATGCAGTCTATGATCAAGCAGCGCGGCGAATCGATCAAGATGTACGAGCAGGGCGGACGCCCGGAGCTGGCCGAGCAGGAGCGCGAGGAGATCGCGGTCATCGAGGGCTTCCTGCCCAAGCAGATGTCGGACGAGGAGACGACCGCCGCCATCCGGACCGTCATCGGCGAGGTCGGCGCCGCCAGCATCAAGGACATGGGCAAAGTGATGGCGGAGCTGAAGGCCCGCCACGCCGGCCAGATGGACTTCGCCAAGGCCGGCCCGGTCGTCAAGCAGCAGCTGTCGGGCGGCTGAGGTCCGGCGCCTCGTCCCACCAGCTGCCGATGTTACGGCGGTGTTAGGCCAATCACGGGCGGAGCCGTTGGGGGGACCGGCGGCGTTCCGATACCGGGCTCCGCCACCCCGATGCTTCCTGTCCGTCATTCCCGTCCGTCACCGGTAACGCCCCACCATGGCCTTCCCGCCACAATTCCTGGAAGAGCTGCGCACCCGTCTGGCCCTGTCCGACGTGGTGGGCAAGCGCATGCGCCTGATCCGCGCGGGGCGCGAGTACAAGGCGCCGTGCCCCTTCCATCACGAGAAGACGCCCTCCTTCTACGTGAACGACCAGAAGGGCTTTTTCCATTGCTTCGGCTGTGGGGCCCACGGCGACATCATCGGTTTCGTGATGCGCCACGACAACCTGGCCTTCCCGGAAGCGGTGGAGGCGCTGGCCGGCGAGGCCGGCATGCCCGTCCCCCGCCCCACCGAGGAGGACAAGCAGAAGTACGAGCGGCGCAAGACGCTCCACGATCTGGTCGAGCAAGCCGCCCGCTGGTTCGAGCAGCAGCTCTACGGCCCCGCCGGACGGGCCGGGCTGGAGTATTTCCAGCGCCGCGGCCTGGACACCGACATCATGGCGCGCTTCCGCCTGGGCTTCGCGCCCGGCGATTCCGGGGCGTTGCGCCAGCACCTGCTGAAGCTGAACTATGGCGAGGAGGACATGATCACCGTCGGGCTGCTGCGGCGGCCGGACGACGGGCGGACCCCGTACAGCTTCTTCCGAAACCGCGTCATCTTCCCGGTGACCGACCGGCGCGGGCAGGTGGTCGCCTTCGGCGGCCGCATCCTGGAAGGCGACGGCCCGAAATACGTCAACACCTCCGACACGCCGCTCTTCCACAAGGGCACGCTGCTCTACGGCCTATCGCGGGCGCGGCAGGCGGCGGCGGACGGCAAGCCGGTGATCGTCGCCGAAGGCTACATGGACGTCATCGCACTCGTCCGCGCCGGCTTCGAGGGGGCGGTGGCCCCGCTCGGCACCGCCCTGACCGAGACGCAGGTGCAGGAACTGTGGAAGCTGATCCCCGACGCGGAGAAGGTGCCCTTCCTCTGCTTTGACGGCGACAACGCCGGCCGGCGCGCGGCGTGGCGCGCGGTGGAGCGCATTTTGCCGCACCTCGCCCCCGGCCAGTCCGCCCGCGTCGCTTTCCTGCCGGAGGGCGAGGACCCCGACAGCCTGCTGCGCCTGCACGGCCCCCGCGCCATGCAGGAGGTGCTGGGCGAGGCGATCGCGCTGTCCGAGGCGGTCTGGCGGATGGAGACGGAAGGCAAGCCCACCGACACGCCGGAATCAAAGGCGGCGGTGAAGGCGGCGCTGGAGGCGCGCGTTTCCACCATCGCCGACCGCGACGTCCAGGTCTTCTACCGCACGGAAATGCGCCGCCGCGTGGACGAGGCCTTCGCGCCGCCGCCGCGCCAACGATCAGGCGGCGGCAACTGGGGAGGCCCCTGGGTGCCGGGCCAGCGCCCCGGCCAACCGCTGCGCCGCCATGTGCCGGGAATGCCGGGCCTGCGCACGGCCCCGCCGCCCGGCCACCGCCGCCGCAACCCCGGAAATCTGGCCGCTGCGCGGGAACGCGTGCTTTTGGCCGTGATCATCAACCACCCTGACCTGTTTGATGAGTTGGGAGAGTCCCTCGGGATGCTCCCGTTCGCCGACCCGGCGCTCGATGAACTGCGACGCGCGGTCATAGAAGCGTTGGCCGGCCAAACCGGAAACGACTCGGCTGGAAACGACTCGGGACTTGACGCCGCATCGCTTTGTCGCCACTTGTCATCCGCCGGCTTTGATACCATTGTCGGCGCTCTGCTAAGCGAGTCGACCTATGTCCATGGCGGATTCGCGCGGCCGGAGGCTTCGGCCCTGGAGGCGAAGAAGAAATGGTGGCCGACCTGGAGGCATCTGCATCACAGGCAGGTCATGGTCGATTTGACGGAGGCAAAGGCGGCGTTGGCTCGTGACAACAGCGAAGCGAATTTCGCGCGGGTCGTGGCCCTTCAACAGGAGGTCATCAGGTCCGGAATGGGAATGACGGATGACGAGGATCTCGAGGATGCCTAGCTGCCACGGCGGCTGGGCGGTGGAAGGCAGGGCCAAGGTGGACCCGATCGGGCCGTACACGGTTCCGGGCGGTACACAACCGAGTTAAGCAGGTGCGGATCGTCGGCGGGGGGCCGCCGCGGTGCGCGCTTTGGTATTTTCTTATTGGGGTAATGCGGGGGCATCGATCGCATGGCCACGAAAGCTGCGAACAGCGTGGAAGTTTCGGAAGCCCGGGAAGACACCGGTGACGGTCCGCTCATGGACGGCATGGGTCTTGCCGTTAAGAAGATGATCGCCCGCGGCAAGGAGCGCGGCTACGTCACGTATGACGAGCTGAACGCTGCCCTGCCGCAGGATACATCGTCTTCGGAGCAGATCGAAGACACGATGGCCATGCTGTCCGAAATGGGCATCAACATCGTCGAGTCCGAGGAGCAGGACAACGAAGGCGCCGCCGCCGCCGATGGCGAGGGCGAGGGCCGTTCTGCCGGCAACCTGGACGACGACGACATCGGCCGTACGGACGACCCGGTCCGCATGTACCTGCGTGAGATGGGCTCGGTCGAGCTGCTGTCCCGCGAGGGCGAGATCGCGATCGCCAAGCGCATCGAGGCCGGCCGCGAGATGATGATCGGCGCGATCTGCGAATCGCCGCTGACCATCCGCGCCATCCTTGAGTGGCACGACGCCCTCATGGAAGGGAAGATGCTGCTGCGCGACATCATCGACCTGGACGCCACCTACGGCGGCGGCCCGGACGGTGAAGAGATCCCCGAGGGCCTCGCGGAGGTGGTGGAAGCCGCCGCCGAGACCGAGGAGACCGAGGAGGAGCGTCCGCCGCGCCCCGAGGGCGAAAGCGAGGAGGAGGGCGACGAGGACGGCGAGAACAGCCTGTCCCTGTCCGCCATGGAAGCCGCGCTGAAGCCGCAGGTCATCGAGACCTTCGAGAAGATCAAGGCGACCTACGACAAGCTGCACAAGCTGCACGAGGGCCGCATCGCCGCCATCCAGCGCGGCGAGGACGTGGTCAAGCAGTCGGACAAGAAGTACGACAAGCTCAAGACCGAGATGGTCGAGCTGATGAACACGGTCCGCCTGAACAACCAGCGCATCGAGCAGCTGGTCGAGCAGCTCTACGCCTTGAACCGCAAGCTGACCGGCTTCGAGGGCAAGCTGCTGCGCATGGCGACCGACTGCCGCGTGAAGCGCGAGGACTTCCTGAACCACTATTTCGGCCACGAGCTGGATCCGAACTGGCTGGAGCGCGTCCGCGGTCTGAATCCCAAGACCTGGGGCAAGTTCTACGACAAGTACGAGAGCGACATCCGCAAGACGCGCGAAGGCGTGTCGGGCATTTCGGATGAAGCCAAGCTGCCGATCAGCGAGTTCCGCCGCATCGTCTCCACCGTCCAGAAGGGCGAGAAGGAAGCGAGCCGCGCGAAGAAGGAGATGGTGGAGGCCAACCTGCGCCTCGTGATCTCCATCGCGAAGAAGTACACGAACCGCGGCCTGCAGTTCCTGGACCTGATCCAGGAGGGCAACATCGGCCTGATGAAGGCGGTGGACAAGTTCGAGTACCGGCGCGGCTACAAGTTCTCGACCTACGCGACCTGGTGGATTCGCCAGGCGATCACCCGCTCCATCGCGGACCAGGCGCGGACCATCCGCATCCCGGTCCACATGATCGAGACGATCAACAAGCTGGTCCGCACCAGCCGCCAGATGCTGCACGAGATCGGCCGCGAGCCGACCCCGGAGGAGTTGGCGGAGCGTCTGATGATGCCGCTGGAGAAGGTCCGCAAGGTCCTGAAGATCGCCAAGGAGCCGATCTCCCTCGAAACGCCGATCGGCGACGAGGAGGATTCGCATCTCGGCGACTTCATCGAGGACAAGAACGCGGTCCTGCCGCTCGACGCCGCCATCCAGGCGAACCTGCGCGAGACGACGACCCGCGTGCTGGCATCGCTGACGCCGCGCGAGGAGCGTGTCCTGCGCATGCGCTTCGGCATCGGCATGAACACCGACCACACGCTGGAAGAGGTCGGCCAGCAGTTCAACGTGACGCGCGAGCGCATCCGCCAGATCGAGGCGAAGGCGCTCCGCAAGCTGAAGCACCCGTCGCGGTCGCGCAAGCTGCGCAGCTTCCTGGACACCTGATCGGGACACCTGATCCGGGCTCGGGAATACGCTGGAATGGAAAACGGGGCCTTAATGGCCCCGTTTTTCGTTTCGGCACGCCTCGGTTGCCAAACGGGGTTGCAAGTTGCCCCTGATCTGGCGCACATTCGGCGTCCCTCGCGGGATGGGCCTGTAGTTCAGCGGTTAGAACGCGCCGCTCATAACGGTGTTGTCGTCGGTTCGAATCCGGCCAGGCCCACCACTTCTTCCAACGGCGCTCTCCTTCACAGATCGAAGCGCTGTTCGATGGCGAAACGGATCAGTTCCCGGGTGTTCTTCAGGGTGAGCTTGTCCTTCATCTGCGTGCAGGTGTTCGCCACCGTCTTGTAGCTGATCCCCAGCCGCTCGGCGATGTCCCCCAGGATCAGGCCCTGCCCGAGCAGGCGCAGCACGTCCAGTTCCCGCGGCGTCAGGTCCTGGCGCCGGCCCGGCCCATGGTTCAGCACCGCCAGCTCGCGCGCCATGGCGTGGCTGAGGTAGGTCCCGCCGGCGAGCATCACCTCGACCGCCACGATCAGCTCCTCGGGCGCGTCGTTCTTGGTCAGGTAGCCTTTTGCCCCGGTCTGGAGCGCCCGCGACACGAGGATCAGGTCGTCGTGCATGCTGAAGATCATCACCCGGCAGCGGGGGTCCTTCTCCAGGAGTTTGCGCAGAACCTCCAGCCCCCCGATCCCCGGCAGACCGAGGTCGAGAACCACCACATCCGGCTGCCGCTCGTCGCAGAGGGCGAACGCCTCCTCGGCGGTGGTGGCGTCCAGCACCTCGTACTCCCCGCCCTTGCTCAACAGGCGCCGGCAGCCGGCGATGACGATCCGGTGGTCGTCGACGATGAGAACCGTCTTCATGGCTCCTGTCCCTCCCGGCAAACGGTTTCGGGTGGCGGGGCGGTGGGCGCGCCGGTGGGGCCGGTGGGGATGATGGCGCGGACCATCGTGCCGCCGTGCTCAGACGGGCGGACGGTCAGGCTGCCGGCCAGGGCGTGCACGCGCTCCGTCATCCCCGGTATCCCGAAGCCCCCCGTGGCGGATGGGCCGGCACCTCCCTGGTCGCCACCTTGCCCGCGGCCTTGCCCATCATCGCACACCGACACCACGACGCGCTCCGCCTCGGCCGTGGCCCGACGCTCCACCGACACCGCGATGTCCGTCGGCCCGGCGTGCCGCACGGCGTTCATGATGGCTTCCTGGATCACCCGGTAGACGGTCAGGCGGACCGGGTCGCTGAGGCTGTCGATGGGACCTTCCAGATCGAGGCGCCACTGGATGTCCGGCTTCTGGCGGCGCCAGCGGTCCACCTCGTCGCGCAGGACGTCGCTCAGCGGAAGGTGATCCAGCACCGCCGGGCGGAGGCGGCCGAGCACGCGCCGGCTCAGCTGGTGGATGCTCTCAATGGCGTCCATCACCGCCTCGCCGCGCTCGTCGATCTGCTCTGGTCGTGCCGCCGCCGGGTTTCGCGCCAGCTTGTGGAGTTCGCGCGCGTCGATCTTCAAGGCGAACAGGGACGGCCCCAGCTCGTCGTGGATGTCGCGGGCGAGGTCGCGCCGCTCCCGGTCCTCGACCTCCACGAGCTGGACGGCGAGGCGGCGGTTGTCGGACTGGCTCCGCGCCAGGCTGTCGCCCAGCGCGCGGATTCCCGCGGCGATCGGGGCCAGCTCCGGCACGCCAACCTGATCGAGCCGGACGCCGAAGTCGCCATGTTCCATGCGGGCCAGCTCGCGTTGAAACTGGCGCAGCGGGGCGAGCGCCCGGCCCACCGCGACGGCCAGAAGCAGGAGGAGCCCCGCCGACAGCAGGAGACTGAAGCTCCCCAGGCTGCACGCCGTCTCCCAGACCTCGGCCACCTCGTCCCAGGGCTCGGCGACCACGGCGTAGGCCGCGGGCCCGTCATCGTCGGATCCATCGCCGTCAGACGGGGGCAGGTCGATGCGGCGCACCTGCGGCTGCGCGCCCACCAGGGTGGCGAACCAGCCCGGGACGTCGTCGCGGGCCTCGGAAGCGCCGGTTTCACCGATCACCGCGCCGGAACGGTCGAGCAGGCGAATTTGGACGTGGCGCAGCTTGCGGGCGGGAACCAGGAGGGCCGACAGGGCGGCGATGTGCTCCGCCGCCGGGCGGTTGCGCAGGGTCGGCGCGACGGCGATGCCGGAGTGGCCGATCAGCACGCCGGCGAGGTCGAGGACCGACTCCATTTCCGCCCCAACGCGCTCGCGCGCGTCGGCGATGATGACGGTCCCGCCGATTCCGACGAAGAGCAGCAGGAACAGCGCGAACAGGGCGATGAGTCGCTGCTTCAGGGACATGGTGCCGGCGTCATGGATTCCTCCCGCGGCGGCCATGATACGGCGCGGACGATCGCCCAGCCATTGTCCTTTCGAACCGTGCGCCGGAAACAAGCAGGTATTGCCGAATTTTCCCGGGTCGAACCGGGAATAACCGGGCGCTGCACGGGCAATCTTTCGTCCCTCCATTGTGCCATTGGCCGATGGAGACTTCCGTCGCTCAAATAAAGAAAACATGGGATTGCGGAGGAAACATGCGACGCCGTGCGTTGGGAGCCTGGGTGATCGGCTCCTGCTCGATGGGGATTGGTTTGGCGTTTGCGGCGGAGCCCGTGACGCCCGCACCGGCAACTCCCGCGCCGGTGGCCCTGGCTCCGGTGAACGTCACGACCACGCCGCTGGTTGGACCGGGCATCGAGGCCGACAAGGTGCCGGCCAATCTGACGGGCGTGACCAAGGAGGACCTGTCGGAGCGCGGCGCGCCCGACCTGACCGGCACGCTGGAACGCCGGGTGCCGAGCGTGAACCTGAACGCGGCGCAGAACAACCCCTTCCAGCCGGACCTGCAGTTCCGCGGCTTCACCGCCTCCCCCCTGGTGGGGAACGCGCAGGGGCTGGCGGCCTACCAGAACGGCGTGCGCGTCAACGAGGTGTTCGGCGACACCGTCAACCTCGACCTGATCCCGGACATCGCCATCAATGACATGGACGTGGTGTCGAACACCCCGGCCTTCGGGCTCAACGCGCTGGGCGGCGCGCTGAGCATCCGGATGAAGGACGGCTTCACCAGCCAGGGCGGGCAGCTGGTCTTCCAGGGCGGCTCCTTCGGCCGCGTCCAGGGCGCCTTCGAATACGGGCGGCAGATCGGCAACGTCGCCGGCTACGTCGCCGGGCAACTGCTGCACGAGGACGGCTGGCGCGAGCATTCTCCCACCACCCTGCGCCAGTTCTACGGCGACATCGGGGTGCGCGGCAGCCGCGGGCAGCTGAACGTCAACCTGACCGCCGCCGACAACAGCCTGACCGGCAACGGCCCGGCGCCGATCCAACTGGTGGAGGCGGCGCGCTCCCACGTCTTCACCTACCCGGACAACACCCGCAACCGGCTGGTCATGCCGACGGTCCGGGCCGACTATCAGGTCAGCGACACGCTGTCGCTCCAGGGCACGGCATATCTGCGCCATTACGAGCGCAAGACGCTGAACGGCGACACGGTGGACGCCGAAAGCTGCACGGTCACCGACCGCAACCGCGACGGCATCGACGACCGCACCAGGGAGCGGACCGCGCTGCGCACCGGCCAGCTCTGCCTGAACGACACCGGGCCGATCCTCTACGACAGCCAGGGCCGGCCGATCGCCGATTTCCTGAACGACGCGCGCGGCGGCGTGCTGAACCGGACGAACACCCAGTCCACCTCCGGCGGCGGCACGCTCCAGGGCACGCTGGAGGAGCCGCTGTTCGGCCATCGGAACTTCCTGGTGGTGGGGGCCAGCCTGGACTACGGCGTGACGCGCTTCAACGCCAGTTCGGAGCTTGGCACCCTGACCCCCGACCGCACCGTGGACCCGGTCGGCCTTATCATCGCCCAGCCGGACGGCGAGATCGCCCCCGTCTCCATCCGCGCCACCAACACCTACATCGGCGCCTACTTGTCGGACACTTTCAACGTCACGGACGCGCTGGCCCTGACCGCCGGCGGACGGCTGAACGTGGCGCGCATTTCGACCGAGGACAAGCTGGGCAGCGCGCTCAATGGCACCAACACCTACACCCGCTTCAACCCGGCGGCGGGCGTCACCTACCAGTTGGACAAGGGGCTGAGCAGCTATTTCGGTTATTCGGAGAGCAACCGCGTGCCGACGGCCGCGGAGCTGTCCTGCGCCGATCCGGCGCGGCCCTGCACCCTGACCAACTTCTTCCTGTCCGACCCGCCGCTGAAGCAGGTGGTCGGCCGCACCTGGGAGGCCGGGCTGCGCGGGACCGATGCGCCGGCCCTGGAGGGGCTCCGCTTCTCCTGGAACGCCGGGCTGTTCCGCACCGACCTCAGCAACGACATCCTGAACGTGGCCTCGGGCGTGCGCGGGCGCGGCTATTTCCTGAACGCCGGCGACACCCGCCGCCAGGGCATCGAGGCGGGGACCAAGCTGGCCGGCAAGGGCTGGTCGGTCTATGTCCAGTACGCCTACATCGAGGCGACCTTCGAGAGCGACCTCGTGCTCAACAGCCCGGACAACCCGAACCGCGACCGGGCGACCGGCACCGTGCGCGCCCATTCCGGCGACTCGCTGCCCGGCGTTCCCGCCCATCGCTTCAAGCTCGGCGGCAGCTACAGCGTGACGGAGTCCTGGACGGTGGGCAGCGCGCTGACCGCCTATTCCGGCCAGACCTACACCGGCGACCCGTCCGGGTCGGTGGGCAAGGTGGGCGGCTACGCCACGCTCGATCTCAACACCAGCTATCAGGTCACCAACAACATCCAGCTCTTCGGGCTGGTGCAGAACGTCACCAACGCGCACTACGCGACCTTCGGCACCTTCGGCGGCGTGCGCGAAATCCCCCTTGCGGAGGCGCCGGGCGCGACCGACCCGCGCTTCATCAGTGCCGCCCCGCCGCGCGCCGTCTATGGCGGCGTGCGGGTGACCTTCTAAGCCGTGGCCGGGGCGGCGCACCCGGCGTTCGGCCGCGGAGTCACGCGGGCGGAGGAGGCGCGCGTGGAGAGTCGCTTCGTCGCGGCGGTGGCCGCTTCGATGCTCCTCCACGTCACCGTGGTCGCGTGGCTCCTGCTGCCTTCGGCCGAGCCACCGGCCGCTCCGGAGTCCATCGCCGTCGACCTGATCCTGGAGGAGCCGGCGACCGCGTCGGAGCCGACCGCCGGGGACCCCACGCCGGACCCCGAACCGCCGCCTGCGGTGCCGGACCCCGAAGCGCCACCGGTCGCAGCGCCGGTCGCGGTGCCGGAAGCCGCAACGCCGGAATCGCCCGTCACCGAGCCGCCGGTCCCGGAGCCCGAGGCGGTTGCTCCTCCAGCACCGCCGCCTCCACCAGTGCCGACCCCGGCCGTCACCACGCCGTCTCCCCCGGTACCGCCGCCAACGCGCAAGCCGCGGGCGCCGTCCGCGGCAGTGTCACCGAAGCCGGCGGCACCGCCGGCCGCAACCGCACGGGCACCGGCACCGGCCGCGCAGGCGGGACCACCAGCCTCGGCGGCCCCATCCCCATCGGCATCCTCCGCCGTTCCGGCCGACTACGCGGCGATGGTCAACGGCCGGCTCGAACAGGCCAAGACCTACCCGCGGCTGGCCCGCATGCGGCAGGAGCAGGGGACGGCCCAGGTCCGCTTCGCGCTGGCCGGCGACGGCCGGGTGACGGCGTGCACTGTGACCGGCAGTACCGGCCACGAATCGCTTGATGAGGAAGCCTGCGCCCTGGTGTTCCGGGCCTCGCCGCTGCCCCCGCCTCCCGGGGCGGCGCCGAACGCCCGCGTGGAGCTGTCAGCGCCGATCCGGTTCTCCATCCGCTGAAGCGACGTCAAGCAGTCACTCAGACCGCGTGCGGCAGCCCGTGGATGTAGCCGACGCCGCCGCTGCGGCGGTTGCGGTAGGCGTCCTCGATCAGCGCGGCGACGCTGTCCTTCACCTTGTCGTGCAGGCCCTTCTCCCAATCGCCGGGGTGCTGGAAGTTGCTCATGATGTAGGAGAAGCCGTTGACGTCGTCGATCGCTTGCAGGCCGGTCGACTCCGCCCCCGTCGGGCAGGACAGGATGCGGGCAAGCGCCTTGGTGTCGACGTTGTAGGCCCACAGGAAGTTGTTGACGTGGTTGCCGCTGTCCTCGCCGATGAACAGCGTGCGCAGCTTCTCGGAGAATTTCAGGTTGTCCGGATTGGCGATCAGGTCGGCGTCGGCGGTGTTGCCCAGCGCGTCCGGGGTGGCGAGGTCACGCCCGACCAGGGCCGGGACGGCGCTGAGATGCACCGGCACCCACGCGCTGTCGATGGCGGCCCCGGCCACGTCGGTCTGGCCGCCGGTCATGGGAAGCTGGTAGACCGCGCCGGCGTTGATGGCGTTGACCTTGATGCCGCTCTTGCCGTCGCTCATGGACTTGTAGATGTAGGACATCGCCATGTAGGCGGTCTTGTCCTTGGCGTTGACGGTGACCCCCTCCAGCTTGGTCAGGGCCATCGTCGCGCCGGCGGTCGGGGCGTAGCGGTGGGTTTCCAGGAAGGCGGCGGCCTTCTCCATGCCCGGCTTGAACCTGACCCACTGGGTCTTGCCGCTGAAGGGGATCGCCGTGAAGGACGGGTCCTGCGGATCCTCCTTCCTCACCTCCACAATGTCGGCGGCCGTCAGGCTGTCGGCCAGCTTTTCGATCTCGGCGCTGGTGGCGTGGCCCAGCTTGACCCAGCGCAGCGCGAAGGCGCCGCCCTTGTCGAGGTCCTTGCCGTCCTCCTGCTGCATCTTGGCGGCATAGAGCGTGCCGGCGGACAGGTCCGCGGCCTTGTCGGCGATGAACATGAACAGGCCGCCGTTGGTGGCGTCGTCGCCCATCAGCACGGTGCGCCGGTCGGGCATCACCTGCACCAGCTCGTGCGAAATGCGGCCCAGGCAGTAGTGCTTCGTGATGGTGCCGGTGCCGTCGGGGTTGACCGTCACTTCCGGCAGGTGGCCGTAGTGGTACGGGTTGGCCTTGTTCGGGTCGCCGTACAGGCTCTGGCTGAAGCCGTGGCACTGGTCGTCGAGCGCGGTGGCGTCCGGCTCGTACTCCTCGCTCGACAGGTGGGTGTTCCAGGGCGACAGGCTGGCGCCGCAGGTGATCCACAGGCCATGCGCCGCGCTGGTGTCGACCGTGTGGTACTTCACCAGCGAGAGCGCCCCCGTCTCCTTGTTCTGGTCGAGCGTCAGGATGGCGATCGGCGACGGCAGGCGGCCGTACATCGACGCATCCTTCGAATCGCGGGTCGTGTACTCGAACTGGACGACCGCGAACAGGGTGTTGCCCTTCACGCCCGGCACCGTGGCCGGCATCGGGTTCAGCAGGTTGCAGCCGTCCGGGCAGTCGGAGAAGAACTGGGCCGGCGTGGTCAGCGAGCCGTCCAGGATCGGCTTGCCATTGATGTCGTAATGGCCGCCGGCCAGCGTGGTGCCGCCCTTGCCGTCCGGAACCATGTCGCCGGTGATGAACAGCGGCTGGTAGTCCAGCGCGAAGCTCTGCTTCGTCCCGTCGGCCCAGCCTACCACCATGCTGGATTCGACCGTGGTCTTGGCCTGCGCCGCGGCGGTCGCGGGGGCGGCCATGCCGACGAACTCGACGGACACCGGGGCTCCCTTGGCGGTGGCTG
Source organism: Azospirillum canadense (assembly GCF_025961225.1). GTDB lineage: Bacteria > Pseudomonadota > Alphaproteobacteria > Azospirillales > Azospirillaceae > Azospirillum > Azospirillum canadense. Next base: position 1,014,972 of record NZ_JAOQNG010000001.1, read on the forward strand.
CTTCCGCGCCCGCGGCGAACAGCAGGCTGCCGGCGCCCGCGCCGGCGACCGGCAGCAGCGGCATTCCGGCCAGCATCCGGAGCACGGAGCGGCGTGACGTTTCAGAACGATGGACGGGCGGGGTGGTCATGATCGGTGTCTCCTGAACCCTCAGCAGGGCAATCGGCTGGTCCGGTCGCGCGGCGCGGGCGCCCCGGCCTTGTTTGCGTGAGCGGGCGCAGGGTACTGCGGCGATGTTACAGTTTGACGGGCGTCGCCACGCAAACGGGGCAGCGACGTGGGGCTGCGACTCCTGTCGGAACCAGACCAACCGTCGCGGGTTGTAGAAACGTCTGGCAGGCAGGTTGAAGGCTGAAAGACCCATGAGCCATTTCCGACGGGACAACGGTTCCTCCACGCCCGATCGATTATCGCCGCGGCTGGTCACGACATCCGAGGTCGGCGGTTCCAGGGGCGATCCCGGAGCAAAGCGCCGGGAAATCGCGATGTTCCTGGTGTTGGCCGTCGTCATCTGGCCGATCCTGTCGGTCGCGATCGTCGGCGGATACGGCTTCCTGGTCTGGATGTCGCAGCTGATCATGGGGCCGCCCGGCCCACCCCCCGTTTGACCGGGCGGGCGGTGGACCATGCCGAGCCCGGTATTTGATGAATCGCGGCGGCGCCTTCTGCGCGGACGCGTGCGCGCGGCGGCGCTCCGTCCCCCCTGGTCGCTTGCCGACCGCTTCACGGATCTGTGTACACGCTGCGGCGCCTGCGTCGGGGCCTGCCCGGAAGCGATCCTGCACGCCGGTGACGGCGGCTTCCCGGAGGTCGATTTCCGCCACGGGGAATGCAGCTTCTGCGCCGCCTGCGCGGATGCCTGCCCGGAACCGGTGTTCGACCGCACCAATCACCGCCCCTGGACGCTCGTCGCCGCGATCGGGCCGTCCTGCCTGACCGCCCGCCGCGTCGTCTGCCGAAGCTGCGGCGACGCCTGCCCGGAATCCGCGATCCGCTTCGCCCTGGAGCCCAACGGCGTCGCGCGTCCGGCCCTGGACACGTCCGCCTGCACCGGCTGCGGGGCTTGCCTGTCCGCCTGCCCGGTCGGCGCGGTCACCATTGGCACGCCGTCGGAGGCTTCCCATGCTGCCTGACTCCAAGCCCGCCGAATGGCACATCGCCTCCATCCTCGTGCATCTGCGCCCGGAGCGGCGCGACGACGTCCGGGCGGCGGTCGCCGCCATGCCCGGCGTCGAGATCCATGCCGATGAGGCGGGCAAGATGATCGTGACGGTCGAGGCCCCCGACGAGGGCCGGATCGCGGATCGCATGACCGCGATGCACCTGCTCGACGGGGTGATGTCCGCGGTCCTGGTCTTCCATCACGTCGAACCGGCTGGCGGTGAAGCGGAGGAGGCCATCGGTTCGACCGGCACCTGAGCATCCAAACTCTGAAAATCCAAGAAAAGGGGGAACACCCATGTTGGATCGGCGGGATTTCATCAAGGCGCAGGCGGTGGCCGCGGCGGCGGCGGCGGGGGGCGTCAGTCTTCCGGCGATGGCGCAGACCTCCATGATCGCGGGCGAGGACGCGCAGCTGAAATGGTCCAAGGCGCCCTGCCGCTTCTGCGGCACCGGCTGCGGGGTCATGGTCGCCACCAAGGACAACCGCGTCGTCGCCACCCACGGCGACATGCAGGCGGAGGTCAACCGCGGCCTGAACTGCGTGAAGGGCTATTTCCTGTCCAAGATCATGTACGGGCAGGACCGGCTGACCCAGCCGCTTTTGCGCATGAAGGACGGCAAGTACCACAAGGACGGGGAGTTCCTGCCCGTCACCTGGGACCAGGCCTTCGACGAGATGGCCCGCCAGTGGAAGCGCGTGCTGAAGGACAAGGGGCCGGACGCCGTGGGCATGTTCGGCTCCGGCCAATGGACGATCTGGGAAGGCTATGCCGCTTCCAAGCTGATGCGCGCCGGCTTCCGCACCAACAACCTGGACCCGAACGCCCGACACTGCATGGCGTCCGCCGCCGTCGCCTTCATCCGCACCTTCGGCATGGACGAGCCGATGGGCTGCTACGACGATTTCGAACACGCCGACGCCTTCGTCCTCTGGGGCTCCAACATGGCGGAGATGCACCCCATCCTGTGGACCCGGATCAGCGACCGGCGGCTGGCGCACAACCACGTCAAAATCGCGGTGCTCTCCACCTTCGAGCACCGCAGCTTCGAGCTGGCCGACATCCCCATGATCTTCGAGCCGGGGACCGATCTCGCCATCCTGAACTTCATCGCCAACCACATCATCAAGACCGGCCGGGTGAACCGGGAGTTTGTGGAGAAGCATTGCAGCTTCCGCCTTGGCCAGAAGGACATCGGCTACGGCCTGCGGCCGGAGAATGTGCTGGAGGTGCGCGCCGCCAACGCCAAGGACCCGACCGATTCCAAGCCCATGAGCTTCGACGAGTTCGCCACCTTTGTCAGTGACTACACGGTGGACAAGGTCGCGGAGCTGTCCAAGGTGCCGAAGGAGCGGCTGCTGGCGCTGGCGGAGCTGTACGCCGACCCGAAGACCAAGGTCATGTCGCTGTGGACCATGGGCTTCAACCAGCATGTGCGGGGCGTGTGGGTCAACCACATGGTCTACAACATCCACCTGCTGACCGGTAAAATCTCCGAACCCGGCAACAGCCCCTTCTCCCTGACCGGGCAGCCGTCGGCCTGCGGCACCGCACGCGAGGTCGGCACCTTCGCCCACCGCCTGCCCGCCGACATGCAGGTGAACAACCCGGTCCACCGCTCCCATGTGGAGGAGGGCTGGAAGATCCCCAAGGGCCTGCTGCCCGGCAAGATCGGCTACCACGCCGTCCTGATGGACCGCATGCTGAAGGACGGGAAGCTCAACGCCTTCTGGATCATGGTCAACAACAACCTCCAGGCGGCGCCCAACACCAACACGGAGACGTACCCCGGCTACCGCAACCCGGACAACTTCATCGTTGTGTCCGACGCCTACCCGACGGTCACCGCGTCCGCCGCCGACCTGATCCTGCCCGCCGCCATGTGGGTGGAGAAGGAGGGCGCCTACGGCAACGCGGAGCGGCGCACCCATTTCTGGCACCAGCTGGTCACCGCCCCTGGCGAGGCGCGCTCCGACCTCTGGCAGCTTATGGAATTCTCCAAGCGCTTCACCACCGACGAGGTGTGGCCGAAGGAGATCCTGGACACCAACCCGGAGTTCCGCGGCAAGACGCTGTTCGACGTGCTGTACCGCAACGGCAACGTGGACCGCTTCCCCCTGTCGGAGATCGACCCGGAGTACGAGAACCGGGAGTCCAAGGCCTTCGGCTTCTACGTGCAGAAGGGGCTGTTCGAGGAATACGCCAGCTTCGGCCGCGGCCATGGCCACGACCTTGCCCCCTTCGACCGCTACCACCAGGAACGCGGCCTGCGCTGGCCGGTGGTGGACGGGAAGGAGACGCGCTGGCGCTACCGCGAGGGCTACGACCCCTTCGTCAAGGAGGGGGAGGGCGTCAAGTTCTACGGAAACCCGGACGGCAAGGCGAACGTCTTCGCCTTCCCCTATGAACCGCCGGCGGAATCGCCGGACAAGGACTTCGACCTGTGGCTGGTCACGGGGCGCGTGCTGGAGCACTGGCACTCCGGCTCCATGACCATGCGGGTGCCGGAGCTGTACAAGGCCATGCCCATGGCGATGGTCTTCATGCACCCCGACGACGCCAAGGACCGCGGCCTGCGCCGCGGGTCGGAGGTCAAGGTGGTCTCCCGGCGCGGCGAGATCCACACGCGGGTGGAGACGCGCGGCCGCAACCGGCCGCCGCGTGGCGTGGTCTTCGTGCCGTGGTTCGATTCGGCGCGACTGATCAACAAGGTGACGCTGGACGCCACCGACCCGATCAGCAAGCAGACCGACTTCAAGAAGTGCGCCGTCAAGATCGTCGCCGCCTGAGGGAGGACCGGATCCCATGCCCCGCCATCTTCTCATCGCGCTGGCCGCGGCGCTGCCTTGCCTCGTGCCCGCTCTGCTGTCGGCCCAGAATAGTGGGCCGGCCCGGCTCGACTCGCCGTTTCGGCCGCCCGTCAACTTCACCGACGAGACCACCGCCCCGCCGATCCCGGCCGACGTTACCGACGACCGGCGCGTCGCGCGCAACTACCCGGAACAGCCGCCGGTGATCCCGCACAACGTGCGCGACTACCAGATCACGTTGAACAACAACCAGTGCCTGACCTGCCACAGCCGCCAGTACACCGGGGCTTCGCAAGCGCCGATGATCAGCATCACCCACTACGTGAACCGTGACGGCCAGACGCTGGGGGCGGTCAGCCCGCGCCGGTATTTCTGCATGCAGTGCCACGTCCCGCAGACCGTCGCGCAGCCCATCGTCACCAACACCTTCAAGGACGTGGACAGCATGATCAGCCGGCCGTCAGACGGGGGAGACCGGCGATGAGATGGACCATCCCGGAATACCTGCTGCGGCCCTGGCGCACCATCGCGGGGCCGAGCCGGTACCTCAGCCTCGGCTTCCTGACGCTGGGCGGCTTCGCCGCGGGCGTGATGTTCTGGGGCGGCTTCAACACGGTGCTGGAGGCGACCAACACCGAGAAGTTCTGCACCGGCTGCCACGAGATGCGCGACAATGTCTATGAGGAGCTGAAGACCACCATCCACTTCACCAACCGGTCCGGCGTGCGGGCGACTTGCCCGGACTGCCACGTCCCGCACAACTGGACGAACAAGATCGCCCGCAAGATGCAGGCTTCGAAGGAGGTCTGGGGCAAGATCTTCGGCACCATCGACACGCGCGACAAGTTCGTGGCGATGCGGCGCGAGTTGGCGGAGCATGAATGGGCGCGGCTGAAGGCCAACAACTCCCTGGAATGCCGCAACTGCCACAGCGCGGAGTCCATGGACATCACCAAGCAGGGGGCGCGGGCGTCGCGCATCCACCAGCAGTTCCTGTTCACCGGCCAGCGCACCTGCATCGACTGCCACAAGGGAATCGCCCACCGCCTGCCCGACATGAACGGCGTTCCGCCGGGCTGGAGCGAGGCGGCGAATGAGACGGACGAGCCGGTCCGGAGCTGGCTTGCGGAACGACCAACCGGCGTCGCCAACCCGCACGCAAGCCCGTGACGGCGCTTTCGGCATAGCCAGCCTCGCGCCAAAAGCGGGAACTGGCCTTTTCGCAACCACGCCCTACTTGAGTTCAAGCTAATGGACGACGGGGGCGGCGATGGTCCGGATGTGCGTGATTGCCGCGATCATGGCGCTGCTCGTCGCCTGCCGGTCGGACGGGACGGGGACCTCCGCGCACTCGGCCACCCGCCCGACGCTCGATGCGCAGGCCCTGACGGCCGAGGATGGAATCCGCCTGCCGGTCCATCTCTGGAAGCCCGATGGGGAGGTGCGCGCGATCGTCGTCGTCGCCCACGGCATGAACGATTACGGGGACTCCTTCGCCCCGCCCGCCCGGCGTTGGGCGTTATCGGGAATCGCGACCTACGCCATCGACCAGCGCGGATTCGGCCGCGCCGCCGAGCGCGGACGCTGGTACGGCGGCGACCGCATGGCCGACGACCTCCTCGCGCTGGCCCGGCTTCTGCGCGAGGGCAATCCGGGCACGCCGCTGTTCCTGTTGGGCGAGAGCATGGGCGGCGCCGTCGCCGTCCTTGCCGCGGGACGGGCGGAACCGGGGCTTCTGGATGGCCTCGTGCTGTCCGCCCCGGCCATCTGGGGGTCGGGCCCCCGCGCGGAGGTGACCTACGCGGTGGCTATGGCTCTCAGCGCCCTGACGCCATCCGCGACGGTGCCGCCGTTGTCCGTGAACATCCCGTCCACCGATGACCCCGACGTGCTGAAGCGGCTGCGCGAGGACACCCTCATCATCCACCGCACGCGGCTCGACACGCTGGCCGGGATCGTGGCGCTGATGCGCAGCGCGCGGCAGAAGGCGGCGGCGGTGCATCTGCCGACCCTGGTCCTGCTGGGTGACCTGGACGGCCATGTGCCGCGTGACGGCGTCGCCGCGCTGCTCCGCCGGTTGCCCCCGCCGGACGGTTCGCCCGGCACGACCCTGGCCCTCTACGAGCAGGGCCGGCACCTGCTGATGCGGTCGTTGAACGGCGATCGGGTGACCGACGATGTCGCCGCCTGGATGCTGGCGCCGGGCCGGCCTTTGCCCTCCGGCGCGGATGTCCGTGCGAAGGGCTGTCCGACCCTTCTGAAGGCGCCCGGCCGCGGCTGCCGCCTGGACCAGGTCGCCGGAATGCGCTGAGCGGCGCTTTCGTCCTGAATTCCTGGGATACGAAATTCCTGGGACAACGGGTGTCTGTTTCAATCCTGCAACCGGATCACGCTACCAATACACTTACGCCCTATGGTAGGCGTGGGGCGGGAGTGTCGCGGTTGCAAGGGGTTGCGACCGCCGATGGGGATAAAGAACTTGAAAACCATTCCTCACCTTATTGTTTTTCTGCTGGGGGCGTCGGTGATTCTGGGCGGCTGCCAGCGGATGCAGCCGATCTATTCCGTGAAGGGCCACGCCATTCCCGCAGCCGCACAAAAGAGGCCGCTGGCCGACATTGAGCGCGCCATCTTTGATGCGGCGACCGCGCGCGGCTGGAACGTGGACCGCGTCCGGCCAGGCCTGATGCAGGCGACGCAGAAGTGGCGCGACCATTCGGCGACGGTCAACATCGTCTATTCCAACGAGAGCTTCAGCATCGATCACGTGGGATCGTCGAACCTGAAAGAGCAGGGGGAGCAGATCCACCGCGCCTACAACAAGAACGTCCACGCGCTGGAAGACGAAATCGAGAAACGTCTGTACCGCGTGGGCTACTGAGGGGCGGCTTGGGTGGAGCGATGATGACCCCGGGACTGCGCTTTTCGGTACGCGACTGGTGGGCCTGGGCTCCAGGCCGCGAAGGGCGGGCCGCGTGGCTTGGCTGGGCCGGGGTGCAACCGGCGGAGGCCGCGGCGGACGGCGCAGCGCCGTCCCTGCCCATGATGCTGCGCCGGCGCACCACCAGCTTCGGGCAGAAAATGGTGGCGGGCGCGCTCGCCTGCGGGGACTTCGCGGCCAACGCGCGCTGCGTGCTGGCCTCGCGCCATGGGGAGCTGTCGCGCACGCTGGGAATCCTCCGCGCGCAAAGCGCCGGGGAACCGCCGTCGCCGGCGGAGTTCAGCATGTCGGTGCATCACGGGCTGGTCGGGCTGTTGTCGATCCACACCGGCAACCGGGCCGGCCACACGGCGCTGGCCGCCGGCCCGGACAGCTTCGGCTTCGGCCTTATTGAGGCGTTGGCCGGGCTGGCCGAACGGCCGGAAGAGCCGGTCCTTCTCCTCTACGGTGACGAGCCGCTGCCCGAACCTTACGACCGGTTCCGCGAGGACGGCGACGTGGAGCAGCCGCTGGTCGTCGCGCTGGCGCTGGGACCGGCCGCGGCGGGGGAGGCCGCCCTCGTCATGTCCGCCGAACCGTCCGACCAAGTCGAACGCCCGACCGGTGAGTCCGCCGAGCTTGCTTTCCTGCGCTTTCTCCTGTCCGGGGGCACAAGCGCCACGGCGGAGGGTGGGCGCATGCGCTGGGAGTGGCGCCGGGATGCTTGAGCGTCTGGACCGCCTCTGGCGCATCGCCGGAACGGGCTTCGCCTTCGCCTTCCTGTTCGGGGGCGGCGCGGTGCTGGCCCTGACGGCCTTCCCGCTGGTCCATGCGGTGACGCCGCCCGGCCCGCGCCGGCGGGAGCGGAACCAGCGGCTGATCCATTGGGCCTTCCGCCTCTACCTGTGGATTCTGACCACGCTGCGCATCATCGCGGTGGAGGTCGTCGCGGCGGAGCGGCTGCGCGATGAAGCCGGCGGAATGCCCGGCGACATGATCATCGCGAACCACCCGTCGCTGCTCGACGTCGTGCTTCTGATGGCGCTGGTCCCGCGCGCCCAGTGCATCGTGAAAAAGGAACTCTGGGACAGCCCCTATCTCGGCAACGTGGTCCGCGGCACCGGATACATCCGCAACGACCTGGAGCCCGAGGCGCTTCTCGACGCCTGCCGGCAGGCGCTGGAGGCCGGCAACCGGCTGATCATATTCCCGGAAGGGACGCGCACCGTCCCCGGCGAGCCGATGCGCCTGCGCCGCGGCTTCGCCAACATCGCCACGCTGCTCGGCGCGGAACTCCAGCTCGTCACCATCACCTGCTCGCCGGCCACCCTGTTCAAGGGCGAGCCCTGGTGGGCCGTCCCAAGCCGCCGCCCGCGCTTCCGGGTCGAGGTGGGCGACCGCATCGACGCCAAGGCCTGGCTCGGCACCCAGCACCGCTCGCTTGCCGCGCGCAAGCTGGTGCGCTTCATCGAACAGTACTACGCAGAACGGCTTGCCCATGGATGACCTGGAAACTGAAGTCAAAGCGCTGATCGTCGACTCCCTGAAGCTGGAGGATCTGCGCCCCGAGGACATCGACAGCGAGGAACCGCTGTTCGTGGACGGGCTGGGGCTGGACTCCATCGACGCCCTGGAACTGGGCGTGGCCCTGCGCAAGAAGTTCGGGCTGCGGATCGAATCGGTGAGCGAGGACATCAAGGCGCATTTCGCCACGGTGCGCAGCCTGGCCCGGTTCATCCGGTCGCAGCAGGCGGCTGCCGCGGCGCAGCAAGCATGATGGATGGGGGCATGATGGACGGGGGCATGATGGGGACCACGGCCGTGCTGTCGCGGGATGAGATTTACGAGAAGCTGAAAGGCTACCTGGAAGACCTGTTCGAGGTGCCGCCGGACCGCGTGTCGTTGGACGCGCGCCTGTTCGACGACCTGGACCTGGACAGCATCGACGCGGTCGATCTGGTCGTGAAGCTCCAGGAACTGACCGGGCGCAAGTTCAAGCCGGAGGAGTTCAAGAGCGTCCGCACCGTGGGCGACGTCCTGGACCAGGTGCAAGCCCTGCTGGTGGAGTGACGTGCCCGTCATCGCCAAGGCGGCGATGCTCGTGTTGAGCCTCGCCTACCCGGGCGCGGTCTATCTCGGCCGCGGGGCGGTGCCGCCGCTGGCCTTCGTCGCCGTGGCGCTGGCGCTGATCGGGCTGCGGCTGGCCGGCTCAAGCAGCCCGGCCGCGCGCGTCTGGCGGGCGCCGCTGGCGGGGGCCGCTGCGGTGCTGGCCGTGCTGGCATTGCTCGACCCGGCGCTGGCCGCCAAGTCCTACCCGGTGGTCGTCAGCCTGGGCTTCGCCGCCGCCTTCGGCGTGACGCTGCGCCACCCGCCCAGCTTGGTCGAACGCTTCGCCCGCCGGTCCGAGCCCGACCTGCCGCCGCGCGGCGTGGCCTATTGCCGCGCCGTCACCGCGCTGTGGACCGGCTGGCTGCTGCTGAACGGGGCGGTCGCCGCCGGGCTGGCCGTGGCGGGCGACGACGCGGCCTGGGCGTTGTGGACGGGGCTGCTGTCCTATCTGGTCACCGGCGCGCTGTTCGCCGGGGAAATGCTGGTCCGCCGCGCCCTGCGGCAGCGGGGGACGGCATGACGGCGCCGACGCTGTCCCGGCTGTTCGCCGATGGGGCGCCGGAGGACCGGACCGTCGCGGTCACCAATGGCGAAACGATCAGCTTCGCCCGCTTCCGGGCCGACGTCGCTGGCAACGCCGCCCGGGTGAGGCGCGCCGGCGTACGGCGCGGGCTGCTGGTGACGCAGGACGCCTATTGGGGGGCGGTCGGCCTGTTCGCGCTGCTCCAGGCCGGGGCCGAGGCGATCCTGCCGCCAAACGCCCAGCCGGGCACCATCGCCGGGCTGGCCGGAGCCTGGGACCTCCTCCTGTGCGACCAGCCACGGTCCGGCGACGAAAACGCCCTGATGCTGGAGCCGGGCGGGGAGGGCGCCGCACCCGGCCCCTTCGACCCGGCGGCGCCGGTGACGGTCTTCACCTCCGGGTCTACCGGCGAGGCCAAGCGCATCGCCAAGACGCTCGCCCTGCTGGAATGGGAGGCGGCGACCCTCGACCGTGCCCTTGGCGCCATGGTCCCCATGGGAGCGACGGTGCACGGCACCGTGGCGCACCAGCACGTTTACGGCCTTGCCTTCCGGCTGTGCTGGCCCCTGGCGAGCGGGCGGGTCATCGCCGGCCCGGCGCACGAGCTGTGGGAAGGCGCCCTGTCCGCACTGGCCGCCGGCGACGCGTTGGTCACCAGCCCGGCGCACCTGTCGCGGATGGACGGCATCGCGCCGATCGCGCCGGCGCGGCGGCCGAGCCTCGTCCTGTCGGCCGGTGCCCCGCTGGCGGAACCGGCCGCCGAGCAGGCCGCGGCGTTGTTCGGCGTGCCGGTCACGGAGATCTTCGGCAGCACCGAAACCGGCGCCATCGCGCTCCGTCACCGCTCGTCTCCCGATCCGGCCTGGCAACCGCTGCCAGGCATCACGGTGGAGGCGGACGGGGCGGGGCTGCTGCGCGTGCGCTCCCCCTTCGTGGCCGGCGACGGGCTGTTCGAGGGCGCCGACCGCATCGCCTTGGAGGCGGAAGGCGGTTTCCGCCTGCTCGGCCGCGCCGACCGAATCGTGAAGATCGAGGGTAAGCGGGTCAGCCTCGCCGAGGTCGAGGCCCGCCTGCGCGCCCTGCCGGAGGTGGCGGACGCCGTCGCCGTCAGCCTGTCCGGCCCGGCATCGCGTCTCGCTGCCGTGGTGGTGCCGAGCGGCGAGGGTGCGGCGCGCCTTGCCGAGGTCGGCGCCTTCCGCTTCGGCCGGCAGCTGCGCCGCGCGCTGGCCGCCACGCAGGAGCCCGCCGGCCTGCCCCGGCACTGGCGCTTCCTGGACGCCCTGCCGTCCGGCCCGCTCGGCAAGCAGCGCCACGCCGACATCGCTTCGCTGTTCGAGGACACCGCGTCCATGGACCCAATCCCGCACCGCCCAACCGAACCCGACATCCGCGCTACGCGCCCCTTGCCCGACGGGCTGGAGCTGGACCTGTTCCTGCCCGCCAACCTCGCCCCTTTGGAAGGGCATTTCCCCGGCATGCCCATCGTGCCCGGCGTGGCGCAGATCGACTGGGCGGCGAAGCTGGCGGCCCGGCATCTCGGGGCCGGCGACGGCGTGGCGCGGAATTTCCAGGTGAAGTTCCGCCGCGTCACCGTTCCCGACGCCAGCGTCACGCTGACGCTCCGCCACATCGCGGCCCGGCGTCGGCTGACCTTCGAGTACCGCAGCGCCGACGAGGTGCTGACCAGCGGTTCCATCGCGCTGGAGGGGCCGTGACCGACTCTTTCCGCCCCTGCGCCATCGTGCCGAGCCACAACCACTGGCGCGCCGTGGGCGCGGTGGTGGCCGGCCTGCGCGCGCAGGGGCTGCCGGTCTTCATCATCGACGACGGCAGCGCGGAGCCGGCGCGCGGCGCGCTTGCCGCCCTGCACGACCCGAAGGGCGGCGTGACCGTGCGCCGGCTGGACGCGAACCAGGGCAAGGGCGGCGCGGTGATGGAGGGGTTCCGGCTGGCGCTCGCCGAAGGCTTCACCCACGCCGCGCAGGTCGACGCGGACGGGCAGCACGACCCGGACGCCGTGCCGGGCCTGCTCGACCTCGCCCGCACCAATCTGGACGCGCTAGTCACCGGTGTGCCGGTCTACGACGCGACCATCCCGCGCGGGCGCGCCATCGGCCGCTGGGTCACCCATGTCTGGGTGTGGGTGGAGACGCTGTCGCTGCGCATCCGCGATTCCATGTGCGGCTTCCGCGTCTACCCGCTGGCGGCGGTGGAGCGGCTGGTGGCCTCGGGCGAGCGGCTTGGCCGGCGCATGGATTTCGACACGGAGGTGATGGTCCGCCTGTTCTGGCGCGGCACGCCGGTGGCCGAGCTGCCGGTGCGCGTCACCTACCCGCCGGACAACACCTCCAACTTCGACCTGTTGCGCGACAACGTCCGCATCTCCCTGATGCACACGCGGCTGGTCGTCTCCATGCTGCTGCGCCTGCCCGGCATCCTGCGGAACCGGCCGCGCCGGGTGGGCCAAGGGATTCATTGGGCGGGCCTTGCGGAGCGGGGGATGGGCTGGGGCCTGCGCTTCTGCGCGGCGGCCTACCGGCTGCTGGGGCGGCGCGCCTGCCTGGCGGTCATCGCGCCGGTGATCCTGTACTTCTACCTGACGGGGGCGGAGCAGCGCCGCGCCTCCGCCGTCTTCCTGACGCGCGCCTTCGTCGCGCGCGGGGAGGGGCGGCGGCCGACCTGGCGCGACGGCTTCCGCCATTTCCTGGCCTTCGCCGGGCGGGCGCTGGACAGCTTCGCCGGTTGGACCGGACGGCTTGGGCCGGAGGCGGTGGAGCCCGGCGAGACCGACGCCTTGCGCGAGGCGGCGGGGCGGGAGCGCGGGGCCCTGTTCATTGTCGCCCATCTCGGTAACGTCGACCTGTCGCGCGCCGTGCTGGACGCGGCGACGCGGCGTCGCCTGCTGGTGCTGGTCCACACCCGTCACGCCGAGAACTACAACCGGCTCCTGCGCGACTGGAATCCGGAGGCTGCGGTCAACACGCTCCAGGTCACGGATATCGGGCCGGAGACCGCCATCGCGCTGAAGGAGCGGGTGGAGCAGGGCCAGTGGGTCGTCATCGCCGGCGACCGCGTGCCGGTGCAGAGCCGCGGGCGCGTCAGCCTCGTGCCCTTCCTGGGGGAGCCGGCGCCCTTCTCCCAGGGGCCCTACATCCTGGCGGCCCTGCTGGATTGCCCCGTCTACCTGCTGTTCTGCCGGCGCGTCGGCGACCGCCACCGGCTCGACGCCGAAAAGCTGGCGGAGCGCGTCGTCCTGCCCCGCGGCCGGCGGGAGGAGGCGCTGGCCGGCTACGCCGCCGCCTTCGCCGGACGGCTGGAGCAGCACGCGCTGGCCGATCCGTACCAGTGGTTTAACTTCTTCGATTTCTGGGCCCGCCCGGAAGGGAGCAAGGCTTCATGATTTCCGCAGCCATGATCTCCGCTGACGTCACCATCCAGGCCCAGTTCTACGACCTGGACCCCATGGAGGTGGTCTGGCACGGCAACTACGCCCGCTATCTGGAGCAGGCGCGCTGCGCGCTGCTGGACCGGATCGGCTACAACTACCCGGACATGGCGGCGTCCGGCTTCATGTGGCCCATCGTCGACATGCAGCTGAAGTATGTGCGGCCGATCCGCTTCGCCCAGACCGTGGTCGTCACCGCGACGCTCGCCGAGTACGAGAACCGCATCCGCATCGACTACCGCATCCGCGACGAGAAGAGCGGGGAGCTGCTGACCAAGGCCCGCACCGTGCAGCTGGCCGTGCACGCCAAGACCGGCGAGCTGTCCTTCGAATCCCCGCCCATCCTGATCGAGAAGGTGAGGGCCCTGCTGTGACCCGCGTCATCCTTGCCCTGCTGGCTTTCCTTGCCTTTGCTCCCCCCGCCCTGGCCGCCCCGCCGGAACCCGCGACGCTGTCCGAGGGGCAGGTGCTGCGCGGACGTTTCGTGCAGGAACGCCACCTGAAGGGCTTCCAAAAGCCGCTGAAGAGCGAGGGCCATTTTACCCTGGTGCCCGGCCGCGGCCTGCTGTGGCGGACGGACAAGCCCTTCGCCATGACCACGGTGATGAGCCCGTCCGGCATCGTGCAGGAGGTGCGCGGGGCCGAGACCATGCGGCTGCCCGCGTCCAAGCTGCCCTTCCTGTCTAAGCTCTACGCCATGCTCGGCGGCGCGCTCGGCGGCGACCTGCGGTCGCTGGAGGGGCTGTTCGCCGTGAAGCGGGAGAGTGACCCCGCCGGCTGGCGGATGGTGCTGGTGCCGCTGAAGGCCGACGACCCCGCGATGCCGATCCGCCGCATCACGCTGACCGGCGCCCGCCTCGTCGAGGCGGTGGAGATCGTGAAGCCCGATGGCGACAGCGACGTTCTGCGCTTCCTCGACCAGGAACTGACCGCGGGGCCGCCGGCGGAGGACGAGGCCCGGCTGCTGGGCACCGCGGACCGGTCATGAGCCGACGCCTCGCCGCGTGGGCGTGGCTGGCGCTGGTCCTGCTGGCCGGCCTGTACCTCGCCCACCGCATCCAGGACGGGCTGACCTTCCGCACCGACTTGCTGGCGCTTCTGCCGCGGGAGGAGCAGGACCCGCTCCTGCAGCGCGCCAACGAGGCGGTGTCCCGCGCGCTGGGGCGCCGGGTGGTGGCGCTGGTCGGCGACGCCTCGCGGGAGCGGGCGCGCGCCGCGGTGCAGTCCCTGTCCGCGGATCTGAAGGCGACCGGGCTGGTGTCCGCCGCCGGGGACGAGATCGGCGCCGACCGGATGAAGGCGATGGGCGCCCTCTATTTCCCGCATCGCCGTGGCTTGCTGAGCGAGGGTGACCGCGCGCTCCTGCTCGCCGGGCGGGGGGAGGAGATCGCGCTGCGCGCCCTGTCGCAGGCCTACGGCGTCTTCGGCATGGCCGACGCCAACCTGCTGCGCGCCGATCCCTTCCTGCTGCTGCCGTCCTTCTTCACGGGACTGCCGTTCCCCCTGTCGAAGCTGACCCCCGACGACGGACTGCTGACGGTGGTGGAGGACGGCACGACCTGGATCCTCGTCACCGCCCTGCTGGCGGGGGAACCGTTCGAGCTGGACGTGCAGGAGCGCGTCATCGGCGCCTTCGACGCGGCGGTGGAGCGGCTGCGGCGGGACTCGCCCGGCCTCCAGGTCAAGCGGCTGGGCGCGGTGTTCTTCGCGCAGGCCGGGTCGCAGGCGGCGCTGAGCGAGTCGAGCTGGCTGTCCAGCCTGTCGCTGGGCGGGACGGTTCTTCTGATCCTGCTGGTGTTCCGGCGCGTCGGGCCGCTGCTGCACAATCTGCTGGCGCTGGGCGTCGGCCTGGGCGTCGGCCTGTCCGGAAGCCTGCTCCTGTTCGGTGAGCTGCATGTGGCCGCGCTGCTGTTCGGGACCAGCCTGATCGGCGTCGCGGTGGACTACAGCCTGCACTACAGCGCCTGCCTGTTCGACCGGACGGCCGGCACGCCGCGCGAACGCCTCGCTCACGTGCTGCCGGGGATCGTGCTGGGGCTGCTGACCACGCTGATCGGATACATGGCGCTGATGCTGGCGCCGTTCCCGGGACTGCGGCAGATCGCGGCCTTCTCCATCCTCGGGCTGCTCGCGGCGTTCCTGACAGTGGCGCTGTGGCTGCCGTCGCTCGACCGCGCGGCGCCCCTGCGCCACGGCGCCGGCATGCTGGCCGCCGCCGGCCGTCTGTGGCGCTTTTGGGAAGACGCGCGGTGGCGCCCGGCGCGGGTGCTGCTGCTGGTCGCACTTGGCCTCGTCGGTGTGCTGGGCCTGTCGCAGTTGCACGTGGACGACGACGTGCGCCGGCTGCAATCGCTGTCCCCCGAGCTGGTGCGGGAGCAGGAGGAGATCCAGCGCCGCATCGGCGCCACCACGGCGACCCAGTTCCTGCTGGTCCGCGCGGCCGACGACGAGGCGGCCCTGCGGCGGGAGGAGGACATCGCCGGCACCCTCGCCGCGTTGAAGGGCGACGGGACCATCGCCGGCTACCAGACGCCGGCGTCCTTTGTGCCGTCGGCCCGGCGGCAGGCGGAGAACCGCGGTCTGCTGCGCAGCGCGCTGGAGGGGCCATACCTCGCCGCCCAGCGCGAACAGCTCGGCCTGCCGCCAGCCCCGCCGGAAAAGGACGGGGAGGCAACGGCCCCGCTCACCCTCGCCACGGCGCTGGGCCGGGGCGACGTGCCGTTCCTCAGCGAGCTGGTGCTCGGCCCCGGCCTGCACGTCGTCGCCTTGCAGGGGCTGACCCGGCCGGACGCCGTGCGGGCGGCGCTGGCCGGCGTTGAGGGCGTGCGGCTGGTCGATCCCACCGCCGACTTCAGCGCGCTGCTGGGCAAGTACCGGCAGCGGGCGCTGCTGCTGATCGCCGGGTCGGCGCTGCTGATGGTGCCGGTGCTGGTCTGGCGCTATGGCTGGAAGGGTGCGCTCCGCACCATGCTGCCCTCGTCCCTGGCGCTGGCGATCGCCCCGGCCGTGGCGGCTCTGGCCGGGCAGGGCTTCACCTTCTTCCACGCCATGGCGCTGGTGCTGATCCTGTCGGTGGGGGTCGACTACAGCATCTTCTGCGCCGAATCCGGGCCCGCTTCAGGGGCGCGCGAGGGGGTGGACCGGCGGCCGGTCACCATGGTCGCGGTGTGGCTCGCCACGCTGACCACGCTGCTGTCCTTCGGGCTGCTGGCCTTCAGCCAGGTGGCGGCGGTCCACAGCTTTGGCCTGACCATGCTGGTGGGCGTGTCGCTGTCCTTTCTGCTGGCGCCGCTGGCCGCAGGGGCGGGGGCGGGGCGGAAGGTCACGACACCAGCGCGTGCGCAAACCGCCAATTGATGTAAGATCGCGCGTCTTTCAAAGGATTTTCGCGTCTTGGTTCATGCCTTTCGGAAAACGGTCCTGGGATTGGCCATCCTGCTCGGCGCCTGCGCCACCGGTCCCGCCACGGGTCCGGACGCGCGGGCGCCGATGATCGGGCCGACGCAGCGCCTTGCCCTGCCGCGCCCGGCCGACCTCGGCCGCAGCGTGGAGGCGGCCCAGCTCATCACCGCGCGGCGCGGCGGCGACACCTTCGTGTTCGAAGGGCACGTCAGCGTCACGCCGGAGCGCTTCACGCTGGTCGGACTCGATACGCTGGGCCGGCGCGCCATGACCGTCACCTGGACCGACGCGGGGGTGGAGGTGGAGACCGCGCCCTGGCTGCCCGACGGCGTACGGCCCGGCGCCATGCTGGCCGACCTCGTCGTGCTCTACTGGCCGGACGCGGTGGTGCGCAAGGCGCTGGCCCCGGCGGGGGCGGAGCTTGCGGCCGACGCCACGTCGCGCACGGTGAGCGCCGACGGGCAGGACCTGCTGCGCGCGCGCTATGGCTGGACGGTGGGCGGGCCCTGGACCGGCACGCTGACCTACGCCAACCTCGCCTGGGGCTACGAGATCGAGGTGCAGTCGCAGGAGCAGGGGCCATGAACAGCGGATTCGGGCTTCCGGCGATGGGGCTCGCCACGCCGATCGGCACCGGCGCTGCCGCGGTCGCCGACGCCCTCTTCACCGGCACGCGGGCCGGGTTGGCGGCGCGGGAGGGCTTCATCCCCGGCCGCACGGTCCCCGTCGGTGCGATCGACGCCGCGCTGCCGGACATCCCCGCCGGGCTGGAGGCCTGGGACTGCCGCAACAACCGCCTGATGCTGCTGGCGCTGGAGCAGATCGCCGACGCGGTGGAGGACGCCACCCGCCGCTTCGGCCGGCACCGCGTCGCCGTCGTCCTCGGCACCAGCACCGCCGGCATCGCGGAGGGGGAGGCGGCCTTCGCCGCGCTCCAGCGCGACGGCGCTTGGCCCGCCGCCTTCCATTACCGCCAGCAGGAGACCGGCAACCTCGCCGACTTCGCCGCCCGCGCCCTGGGGCTGACCGGGCCGGCCTACACGGTGGCGACCGCCTGTTCGTCCAGCGGCAAGGTCTTCGGGTCCGCGCGCCGGCTGATCCGCGCCGGGCTGGCCGACGCCGCCGTGGTGGGCGGGGCCGACACGCTGTGCCGCATGACGGTGGGCGGCTTCGCCTCGCTGGAAGCGGTGTCGGGCGGGCTCTGCGCCCCCTTCAGCGCGAACCGCGACGGCATCAACATCGGGGAGGCGGCGGCGGCCTTCCTGATGACGCGGGAGGCTGCGGAGGTGGACCTGCTCGGCGTCGGCGAAAGCTCCGACGCGCACCATGTCAGCGCGCCCGACCCGGAAGGACGCGGGGCGCTGGCCGCCATGGCGGCGGCGCTGGACGACGCCGGCCTGGCGCCGCGCGAGATCGCCTACGTCAACCTGCACGGCACCGGCACGCCGCTGAACGATTCCATGGAGGGCAAGGCGGTGAACGCGCTGTTCAGCGCCGACACGCCGTGCAGTTCCACCAAGGGCATGACCGGCCACACGCTGGGCGCCGCCGGGGCCTGCGAGGCGGCCTTCCTGTGGCTGACCCTGCACCGGGCGCACAACCCGGCGGGATTCCTGCCGCCGCACGTGTGGGACGGCACTCCCGATCCGGCCATCCCGCCGATCGCCCTGACGGCGCCGGGCGCGGCGCTGCCCGACCCGCAGGGGCCGGCGGCGATGCTCAGCAGCTCCTTCGCCTTCGGAGGCAGCAACGTGGCGCTGGTCTTCGGGCGGGGAGGCCGGCCGTGAAGGCTTGTCCGTTCCCCATGGACGCCCTGCTGCCGCACGGGCGGCCGATGATCCTGCTGGACGAGGTCGTCGGGCGCGACGAGACGCGGCTGGTCGCCGCGCTGACCGTGCGCGCCGGCGCGCCCTTCTTCGAGGCCGGGCGGGGCATGGCCGCCCACATCGCCATCGAGTGGATGGCCCAGGCCTGCGGCGCCTTCGTCGGCGCGGAGGCGCTGGAGAGCGGCGGGCCGGTGCGCCTCGGCCTGCTGCTCGGCACGCGGGATTTCCGGGCGGCCGTCTCCTGGTTCCATGAGGGAACGCGGGTGGAGGTGACCGCCGCGCTCGTCTACCGCGACGGGGAGATGGGCGTCTTCGACTGCATGGCCGTGGCGGACGGGCGGAAGGCGGCGAAGGCGCAGCTGACCGTCTACCAGCCGGCCGACACGGCGGCGCTGCTGGCGAGCCAGGGGGTGAAGGTCTCATCATGACACGCACGATACTCGTCACCGGCGCCAGCAAGGGCATCGGCCGCGCCATCGCCGAGCGGCTGGCGCGCGACGGCTTCTCCATCCTCGTCCATTACGGGCGCGACGCGGCGGGGGCGGAGGCCACGTTGGCCGCCATCGCCGCGGCCGGCGGGCAGGGGCGGACGCTCGGCTTCGACATCGCCGACCGCGCGGCCTGCCGGGTGGCGCTGGACGCCGACATCGAGGCGCATGGCATGTATTACGGGGTCGTGCTGAACGCCGGCATCGCCCGCGACGCCGCCTTCCCGGCCATGTCCGACGAGGATTGGGACAGCGTGCTGGGCACCAACATGGACGGCTTCTACAACGTGCTGAAGCCGCTGGTGATGCCGATGGTCTCCGCCCGCAAGGGCGGGCGCATCGTCACGCTGTCGTCGGTGTCCGGCGTGGCCGGCAACCGCGGGCAGGTGAACTACAGCGCGGCCAAGGCCGGCATCATCGGCGCGACCAAGGCGCTGGCGATCGAGCTGGCGAAGCGCAGCATCACCGTCAATTGCGTCGCCCCCGGCGTCATCGACACCGCCATGGTCGAGGGGCTGCCGATGGACGAGGTGATGAAGGCGGTGCCCATGCGCCGCCTCGGCCGGCCGGAGGAGGTGGCGGCGGCTGTCGCCTTCCTGTGCTCCGACGAGGCCGGCTACATCACCCGGCAGGTCATTTCCGTCAACGGGGGCATGGTCTGATGCGCCGGGTCGTGGTCACGGGGTTCGGCGGCGTCACCGCGCTGGGGCAGGACTGGCCGTCCATCCGCGCCCGCATGGACCGCGGGGAAACCGCCGTCCGCACCATGGCGGAGTGGGAGCGGTTCGACGGCATCAACACCCGCCTCGCCGCCCCCGTCCTGGACTTCTCCATCGACGACCGCTACCCGCGCAAGAAGACGCGCACCATGGGGCCGGTGTCGCGCATGGCCGTCTACGCCACCGAACGCGCGCTGGCCGACGCCGGCCTGACCGACGACCCGGTGGTGAAGGGCGGGCGGGCCGGCATTTCCTACGGCTCCTCCTTCGGCAGCCCGGCGCCGGTCCTGGCCTTCGCGGAGCTGATGAAGGACGGGCGGTCCAAGACGCTGAACGCCACCAGCTACATCCAGATGATGAGCCACACGGCGGCGGTGAACATCGGCCTGTTCTTCGGCGTGACCGGCCGCATCATCACGACCAGCAGCGCCTGCACCTCGGGCAGCCAGGGCATCGGCTACGCCTACGAGGCGATCAAATTCGGCAAGGCCGACGTCATGATCGCCGGCGGAGCGGACGAGCTGGACGTGACGGAATCCGCCGTCTTCGACACGCTGTTCGCCACCTCCACCCGCAACGACCGCCCGCACACATCGCCCCGGCCCTACGACCGCGACCGCGACGGGCTGGTGATTGGGGAAGGCGCCTGCACCTTGATCCTGGAGGAGCGTGATCGCGCCGTCGCCCGCGGCGCCCGCATCCACGCGGAGCTGGTCGGCTTCGGCAGCAACTCTGACGGCAACCACGTCACCCAGCCCCAGGCGGAGACGATGGAGGTCGCCCTGCGGCTGGCGCTGGAGGACGCGGGGCTCGGCCCCGACGCGATCGGCTTCGTCAGCGGCCACGGCACGGCGACGGAGTGGGGCGACATCGCCGAGACCAAGGCGACCAACGCCGTCTTCGGCGAACGCATGCCCATCCACTCGCTGAAGAGCTACTTCGGCCACACGCTGGGCGCCTGCGGCGCGCTGGAGGCGTGGCTCGGCATCGAGATGATGCGGGAGGGGCGCTTCGTCCCCACCGTCAACCTGGACGCGGTGGACGAACGCTGCGCCCCGCTGGACTACGTCACCGGCGAGGCGCGGCCGCTGGACACCGAATTCCTGATGTCCAACAACTTCGCCTTCGGCGGCATCAACACCTCCCTGGTCTTCCGCCGGGTGTGAGCCGAAAATCCGCACGAAAAAGCCCTTCTCCCCTTGGGGGGTGAAGCCGGAGGGCGCCAATGGCGACCGCAGGCTTCACAGGTTGGGATGAGGGGTCGTTACGCCCGAAGGGCGGATATAGATTTCCGGCCGACTGTCGTCGGTACCACCCTCACCCCAACCCGTGAAGCTTACGGATGCCTTTGGCCTCCTTCAGCTTCACCCCCTCAAGGGAGAGGGGCTTTTCATTGTTCATCAGCGACTTGTCCTCATCTTAAGAAGACGCGTGTATTCTCACACCGCCTTCAGGTATCGCACCGGCCGGCCGGGGGTCAGGGCCTCTGCCGCGCGCACGATGCCCTGGGCGTCGATGCCGTGGTGGCGGTAGAGGTCGGCGATGGTGCCGGTCTGGCCGAAATGTTCCACGCCCAGCGCCCGCGTGCGGTGGCCTTGCACGGACCCCAGCCAACCCAGCGTCGCCGGGTGCCCGTCCACCACCGTCACCAGCGCGCAGTGCGGCGGCGCGCCCTCCAGCAAGCGCTCCACGTGGGAGCTGGCGTGGCTCAGGCCGCGCTCCCGCGCCCGCTGCGCGGCACTCCAGCCCGCGTGCAGGCGGTCGGCGGAGGTGACGGCCAGCAGGCCGACGTCGCGCCGGTCCTCGCCCAGCATGCCCACCGCCTCGATCGCCTCCGGCGCGACGGCGCCGGTGTAGGCGACGATCACCTGCGCGTTCGGCCCCGGCCGGCGCAGCCAGTAGGCGCCCTGCACGATATCACGCTCCAGCTCCGGCGTCATGGTGCGGGTCGGCTGCTCCAGCGTGCGGGAGGACAGGCGCAGGTAGACGGAGCCGCCCGTCTCGTCGCGCAGCCAGTTCTGCTCGTCGGGCTCCCCCTCGCCGTCGCGCTGCAGGTAGTCGAAGGCCCAGCGCATGACCACCGACAGCTCGTCGGCGAAGGCCGGCTCGAAGGTGGCGAGGCCGTCCTGGGCCATGCCGACCAGCGGCGTGGCGATGGACTGGTGCGCTCCGCCCTCCGGCGCCAGCGTCACGCCGGACGGCGTAGCCACCAGCAGGAAGCGGGCGTCCTGGTAGCAGGCGTAGTTCATCTGGTCCGCCGCCCGCATGATGAAGGGGTCGTAGACCGTGCCGATGGGCAGCAGCCGCTCCCCGAACAGGGAGTGCGACAGGCCGAGCGCCGACAGCAGGATGAACAGGTTGGACTCGGCGATGCCCAGCTCCATGTGCTGGCCGTTCGGCGAGAAGTCCCAGCTGTAGGTGGAGGGGATACGCTCCTTCTTGAACAGGTCGGCCATGGCGCTCTTGGCGAACAGGCCGCGCCGGTTCACCCAGGCGCCGAGGTTGGTGGACACCGTCACGTCGGGCGCGGTCGTCACGATCCGCTCCGCAAGGCCGGTCTTCTCGCGGCCCAGCTCGTTCAGGATCAGGCCGAAGGCCGCCTGGGTCGACAGGCTCTTCTGCGCCGGGACGGGCAGGGCGGCGGGAACCGGTACGGGCGCCGAGGCGTGGCGGCGGCGTCCCTTCGCGGCGAAGGGCACGCGCTTCAGGAAGTCCGACAGGGTGTCGGCGGGCAGGGTCAGCCCTTCGAATTGGTCCCACTCGTGGCCCGGCCGGACGGTGTTGGCGGCGCGGAACGCCTCCATCTGCGCCGGGGTCATCAGGCCGGAGTGGTTGTCCTTATGCCCAGCCAGCGGCAGGCCGGCGCCCTTGATGGTGTAGGCGATGAAGCAGACCGGCCGGTCGTGCGTGCGCGCCTCGGCAAAGGCGTCGAGCAGCGAGGGCAGGTCGTGGCCGCCCAGGTTGCCCATCAGCCGCGCCAGTTCCTCGTCGCTGCGGCGCTCGATCAGCTGGGAGACGGGCCCCTGGTCGCCCAACTCGTCCATCAGCCGCTTCCGCCACGCGGCACCGCCCTGGTAGGTCAGCGCGCAATAGAGCTGGTTCGGGCACTCGTCGATCCACCGACGCAGCCGCTCGCCACCCGGCTCCTTGAACGCCTGCTGCATCAGCGTGCCGTATTTCAGGATCACGACATCCCAGCCGAAGGCGCGGAAGATGTTCTCCAGCCGCTCCCACAGCCCTTCGCGGATCACCGCGTCCAGGCTCTGCCGGTTGTAGTCGACGATCCACCAGGTGTTGCGCAGGCCGTGCTTCCAGCCCTCCAGCAGGGCTTCGAAGATGTTGCCCTCGTCCATCTCGGCGTCGCCGACCAGCGACACCATGCGCCCCTCCGGCAGGTCCTTCGCCCAGCCCTTGGCCTTCACGTAATCCTGCACCAGCGAGGCGAACAGGGTCTGCGCCACGCCCAGCCCGACGGAGCCGGTGGAGAAGTCCACGTCGTCCACGTCCTTGGTGCGCGACGGGTAGGACTGCGCGCCCTTGAAGCCGCGGAAATTCTCCAGCTTCTCGCGCGTCTGGTTGCCCAGCAGGTACTGGATGGCGTGGAAGATCGGGCTGGCGTGCGGCTTCACCGCGACGCGGTCCTCCGGCCGCAGGGCCGAGAAGTACAGCGCCGTCATGATGGTGGCGAGCGACGCCGAGGACGCCTGGTGGCCGCCGATCTTCAGCCCGTCCAGGTTGGGGCGGACGTGGTTGGCGTTGTGGATCGTCCAGGACGCAAGCCAGAGGACCTTGCGCTCCAGCTCTTGCAGGCAGGCGAGGTCGGCTTGGTTCGGAACGGTCGCGGCCATGGTGTCCCCCTTCAGCGGAATGGCGGTCGATGATTGGTCAAACCTATCATTTGTATCCTGGCATAGGTTTGCAAAGTGGCGTTGGGCGCTGCGCCGGTTTAGCATCGGATTGCGTCAATGGCCGATGGACGACATCCGATGCCAAAAATCAAACTCGACCGCATTGACCGGAAGATCCTGGCGCTGTTGCAGCAGGACAGCCGGCAGCACAACAACGAATTGGCGGAGCGGGTCGGCCTGTCGCCCTCGCCCTGCCTGCGGCGGGTGAAGGCGCTGGAGGATGCCGGCGTCATCACCCGTCACGTGGCTCTGGTCGACCCGGCCTCCGTCGACCTTGCGGTTAACGTCTTCGTCAGCGTCAGCCTGGAACGTCAGGTGGAGGAGCGCATCGACGCCTTCGAGCAGGCCGTGATGGACCTGCCGGAAGTGATGGAATGCTACCTGATGACAGGCGACGCCGATTACCTGCTGCGCGTCGTCGTGCCGGACCTCGCGAGCTACGAGCGCTTCCTGAAGGAGCATCTGACGCGCATCCCCGGCGTCGCCAACATCCGGTCGAGCTTTGCCCTGAAGCAGGTGCGCTACCGCACGGCGCTGCCGCTGGCGCACTTGGCGGAGTGAAGGGCCGTATGAAGCGCGACCACCGCCCCCAGCGGGGCGCCGACGTCGCTGCTATCAACGCAGAACGTCATGATAACGGCCTCCTCAGACGTCGATCTTGGCCTTGGCGAGGGGGAGGCTGCGGATGCGCTGGCCGGTCAGCGCCGCCACGGCGTTCACCACGGCCGGCGGCACGCCGGGAAGGCCCGGCTCGCCGACGCCCCCCATGGGGGCGCCGCTCTCCACGATCTCCACATGCACCGCCGGCATGGAGCGGCGTGACAGGATCGGGTATTCGTCGAAGTTGTGCGACTGGCGGACGCCGTCCTTGTAGACCAGCTCCTCGAACAGCGTCGCCGATAGGCCCAGCGCGACCGCCGATTCGACCTGCGATTTGACAATGGCCGGGTTGACGATGCTGCCGGGATCGAAGGCGACCCAGACGTTGTGCACCCGCGTCTCCCCGCCCTCAATCGACACCTCGGCGATGGTCGCCGTCTCCGACCCGAAGGGGGAGGCCATGGACACGCCGCGCGCCCGCTTGCCGCCCTCGGCCTCATAGGGGCCGCGCTTCCAGCCGCCGGACATGGCGGCGACGGTCTGGAGAAGCTTGGTGTGGCGCGGCTTGTCCTTCAGCAGTTCCATGCGCAGCTCGAACGGATCGCGCCCGCCCGCGACGGCGATCTCGTCCAGGAAGCCTTCATAGAAGAAGTCGTTCATGGAGTGGCCGACCGACCGCCAGAAGGCGATGGTCACGGGGTGTGGGACCTTCACGAACTCCATGCTGCGGTTCGGGATGGCGTAGGGTTTCTCCGTGATGCCCTCGACCGCGGAGCTGTCGACCGGCCCCGGGAACACCGAATCGAACCAGCGGCCAATCGGCCCTTCGCCGACCGTGCGGACCTGGATGGCGGTCGGCCGCCCGTCCTTGTCCAGCGCTGCCTTGAAACGGCTGAAGCTGAGGGGGCGGACGGCGTCCATCCGGAATTCCTCCTCGCGCGACCACAGCACCTTGACCGGGCGCTTGGTGGCCTTGGCGAGCTGGATCGCCTGGAGGAAGGGGTTGGAACTGCCGTAGAGGAAGTGCCGGCCGAAGAAGCCGCCGAGGATGGGCGTGTGCAGGATGACCTTCTCCGGCGGCAGGCCGGAGGCCTGGGCCGCGACAGACTGGAAAAGCTCCGGCATCTGGTTGGGGACCCACAGCTCCAGCGTGCCGTCGGCGTTGAAGCGCGCCATGGAGGAGGGCGGCTCCAGCTGACCATGGGCGAGGTAGGGCGCGTCGTATTCCGCCTCGACGACCTTGGCCGCGTTGGCGAAGGCGGCAGCGACGTCGCCCTCCGCCTCGGCGGACGGGCCCGACGCGGTGTTCGCTTTCAACGCCGCCAGGATGCCCTGCGAGGAATAGTCCGCGGCCACCGTGTCGAAGCCGGTTGCGGCGGGCTTCGACCAGGTGACCTGAAGCGCCTCCACCGCCTTGCGGGCGCGCCACCAGCTGTCGGCCGCGACGGCGACCGCGCCCGGCAGCCGGTGCACGGAATGCACGCCCGGCATTCCGGCCACCGCGGCCTCATTGGCGACGGACTCCACGGTCGTGCCGAGGTTCGGCGCGTGCTGGACGGCGGCGTAGAGCATCCCGTCCAGCTTCTGGTCGATGGCGTAGACCGCCTTGCCCGTGGACTTCGCCCGCACGTCCAGCCGGGCCACCGGCTGCTTGATGTAGCGGAAGGTCGCCGGGTCGCGCAGAGTCACGGAGTCGTTCGGCGTCAGGGCCAGCGCCTCGGCCGCAAGCTCGCCGTAGGTGAGCTTTTTGCCGGAGGCGGCGTGGACGACGTGGCCGTCCTCCGTCGTCAGGCTCTCCGGCTTGACCTTCAGGCGCTTGGCCGCGGTGCGGATCATCATGTCACGGGCGGTGGCGCCCAGCTTGCGCATCAGCGGGTAGCTCGACCGCGTGGAGAAGCTGCCGCCGGTCATGCGCAGGCCGTTGATCACGGCGTAGTCTGGACCCGGTGGCGCGCATTCGACGGTGAAGCGGCTGGGATGGACGTCCAACTCCTCCCCGACGATTTGGGCGAGGCCGGTGCTGATGCCCTGGCCGCCCTCCACGAAGGGGCTGAGCAGCGTGACGGTGTTGTCCTTGCCGATGACGAGGAAGGCCGGAACGCGCGTCCCAGGCTTCACCGCCGCAGCGTCCGCAGCCTGCGCGATCCGCGGCAAGCCGGGCAGCAGGGCGCCGAGCACCAGCGCGCTCGTGCCGAAGCCGAGGAAGGAGCGGCGGGACAGGTTGGTGACCCCCTCGGCCCGCATCAGGGGAACGGCCGACAGGGCCTTGGACGACAGCAGCTGGTTCATGGCGTGTCCTCCCCTCAGCCGGCGGCTTGGCGGATGGCCGAGGCCACCCGGTTGTAGGTCCCGCACCGGCAGAGGTTCGTCATCGCGTCGGCGATGTCCCCGTCGGTCGGTTTCGGGTTGCTCTTCAGCAGCGCGGTCGCCGCCATCACTTGGCCGGATTGGCAATAGCCGCACTGCGGCACCTGGGTGGCCACCCAGGCCTCGACCACCTTGCGGCCGACCGGATCCTCATCGATCGCGTCGATGGTGCGGATGTCGGCGGTGCCGACGCTGTCCACCGGAACCTGGCAGGACCGGGTGGCCGTGCCGTCGATCATGACGGTGCAGGCGCCGCACTGGGCGATGCCGCAGCCATACTTGGTCCCGGTCAGGCCGAGGGTGTCGCGCAGCACCCAGAGCAGGGGCGTGTCGGCTTCGACCGCAACCTCATAGGTGCGGCCATTGACGTGGATGGTGGTCATGGCGGTGTCCGTGTTCAGGGGCCGGAGGCTGGAGCGCCGGTGCGCGTCCAGTCCTTAGGCAGCGATTCACTCTCGCCCGACGCGCCGGGGCTTGTGATCCATCCCTAGGTATTACGGGCTCCGGCCATGACCGGTCCGGCCGCGGAAATGGCCGGAAATTGCGGCGCTCGACCGGGCACCGCATACTTTGATATGAGTCGGCCGCGGGTGCAGGCGCTGGCAGGGCGGAAAAGAGCTGGGACGATGGGCATCAACCACTCCGACGTCTTTTACATCTCGCCCATCGCCATCCTCTGCGAGGACTGGTCGGGGGTGAAGCGGGCGGTTGACGGCGTCATCGCCGACGGCGTCGAAGACTTCGCCACGTTCCTGGACGACAACCCCGACTTCATCCAGGAGGTGCGCCGGACCCACCGCGTGCTCGACGCCAACCGGGCCGCCCTCGACCTCTTCGGGTACGACGACAAGGCCGAATTCCTACGGGAGTCGAACCGCCTGCTCCCGGCCAACCGGGCCAGCAACGCCCAGGTGCTGATGGCCATGGCCCGCGGCGAGACGGTCTGCCAGGGGGAGCGGGTGCTGCAGGTCGCGGGCGGCCGCGCCGTCCCCATCCTGTGGCGGGCCAGCCTTCCGGCCGGGCTGGACGGATTCGACCACCTCTATTTCTTCGCCGTCGATACGACCGAGCTGAAGCGTGTCCAGGCGCAACTGCTGACCGCGCAGACGAACCTCAGTCACGCCGGGCGGCTGTCGCTGGTCGGGGAACTGTCGGCGTCGCTGACGCACGAGGTGTCGCAGCCGCTGGTCTCCATCGCCGGCCATGCCGCGGCCGCCTCGCGTTGGCTCGCCCGCGAGACGCCGAACCTAGAGGAGGTCGCGGCCAGCCTGGCCCGCATCACCGCCAGCAGCCGCCACGCCGTGGAGATCGTCGCGAAGATGCGAAGCTTCGCCCGGCGGGCGGACCTCGTCCCCAGCCGGTTGTGCCCCAAGGACTGCGTCGCCGACGCCATCGCGCTGATCGACCACGAGGCTCACCGCCAGAAGGTCACCATCACCGTCGACATCCCCCCGGGCACGCCGAAGGTGCTGGGCGACCGGACCCGGATCCAGCAGGTGATCGTCAACATCGCCTTCAACGCCATTCAGGCAATGCACGGCTTCACCGGGCCGGAGCGGCGGATCGCCATCACCGCCGCCGTGGAGAACCCGGATTTCCTGACCGTTTCCATCTCCGACAGCGGCCCCGGCATCCCGGAGGACGTGCTGCCGCGCATCTTCCAGCCCTTCTTCTCGACCAAGGCCGAGGGCATGGGGCTGGGCCTGTCCATCTGCAAGACGATCGTCGAGGAGCATGGCGGCCGGCTGTGCGGGCGCAACGGCCCGATCGGCGCGACCATCGCCTTCACTCTTCCAATCGCGAAGGAGACCATTGCGACAAAGGCGGGCGCCGGTCAGCCCGTCGCGCCGTAGCGGGTCACCGACCGTTCGCGCACGCCCAGCGCTTCGGCCATGCGGACAAGGTCGGCCAGGGACTGCGCGTTCATCTTCCGCATCAGGTTGCCGCGGTGGATCTTGACCGTCACCTCGCTCAGCTCCAGGCGCCCGGCGATCTGCTTGTTCATCAGCCCGGCGGTCACCAGGGACATGACATCGCGTTCGCGCGGGGTCAGCTTGGCGTAGAGCGTGCGGATGCCGTCGTCCAGGCTGGTTTCGGCCCGGCGCTTGCGGTCCCGTTCGACGGCCTCGCCGACCGCGGCGAGGACGCCCTCCTCTGTAAAGGGCTTGATCAGGAAATTGACCGCGCCGGCCTTCATGCCGCGGACGGTCATCGGGATGTCGCCCTGGCCGGACATCAGCACGACCGGAACCTTGACGGCGTTCTCAGCCAGCGCGCGCTGGAAATCCAGCCCGTCGGCCCCGTCCAGCCAGACGTCGAGCATCAGGCAGGCGGCGTCGTCGACCGCATCGCTGGCAAGGTAATCCTCCGGAGAGGCAAACGTCAGCACGTCGTACCCGACCGAACGCAGCAGGCTGTCCATCGCGCTGCGGACGTCCGCATCGTCATCGATCACGCAGACCAACGCGTCCTTGTTCTCCTGAATGCTGCTGGCCATGTGGTCTCCACGAGTCTTCGCCCACCCACCCAAGTCATCGTACCCAAGAGTCATCGTACCAGCCGTCCCAGGGTGCGGCAAACTGCGCAGGGGAATTGTTCTTGAAACCCTGACCGGGAGGTCAGGACCGAGCGGGCGCGCGTCCCCGGTGCCCCTCCTCAATGGCGGCTCGGCTCCACGGCGGACTCCACCGAGTTGAGCAGATCCTCCGGATCGAGCGGCTTGGTCAGGAAGGCCGTGGCGCCGAGGTCGAGCGACCGGTTGCGGACACCGGGCGTCGGGAAGGCCGTCATCAGGATGATCGGGAAGGTGCATCCCCGCTGGCGCAACACGGCCTGCAGATCCAACCCGTCCATGCCGTCCATGTTCAGGTCGGTAATCAGGCAGTCGGTCCGCCCGGTGTAGGAGATGAAATCTTCGGCTGAAGGGAAGGTGCAGACCTTCATGCCGACCGAGCGCAGGAGGCTGTCGAGGCTGTCCCGGACATTCTCATCATCATCGACGACGCAAATCGTAGGAACCGTCCGCACAACATCTCACTCCAGCCAAGGCGTGCCCCGCCGACCATCGTCAACGCCTGCGCGGTATAACAGCAACCTGGAGAAAACCACGCCATTCATACCTCGGTATAGGGTGCCGAGACCATGGTCAATCCGGCCCTCCGCCCGGCACGCCGCGCCCGTTCTGTCCGAAATGGGTGGAAAAATGTCGTTTGTTCAATGTGGCCAAGCCGTTAGCCTTGCCGCGGACTGACGGTGAACGGTGAGCGTTCTTGACGATGCCGAAGAATGGATTGAACGACGTCGATGGCCGCCCCCGGCCGCCGTCCCGGTTCGCGACGGTGCTGGCCCTCTCCCTGGGCAACGCCATCGAGATCTACGATTTCACCGTCTACAGCTTCTTCTCCTTGACCATCGGCAAGCTGTTCTTCCCTGTCCAGTCGGAGTTCGGCCCGCTTCTGCTGGCGCTGCTGACCTTCGGCATCGGCTTCGTCGTCCGTCCCCTAGGCGGGATCGTGATCGGCGCCTACGCTGACCGGGCCGGCCGCAGGCCGGCGCTGGTGCTGACCATCGCCCTGATGGCGCTGGGCACGCTGCTGATCGGGCTGTGCCCGACCTACGCCGACATCGGCCTGCTGGCCCCGGCGGCCATCGTCGTCGGGCGGTGCCTCCAGGGCTTTTCCGCGGGCGGGGAGATCGGCGTCGCGACGACCTTTCTGATGGAACTGGGCCGGCCGTCCGGCCGCGGGCTGCGCGTCAGCTGGCAGATGGCCAGCCAGGGCGCTGCGGCGCTGTGCGGCGCGCTCAGCGGCTACATCCTGACGACCACCCTGCCGCCCGGCGCCCTGGAGGCGGGGGTGTGGCGCATCCCGTTCCTGGTCGGGCTGCTGATCATACCCGTCGGGCTGTATGCCCGCTGGTCGCTGCCGGAAACCGCCGTGGGGGGACGGCGCCAGACCGTGATCCTGCGAAATCTGGTGTCCGGGCACGGCCGCACGCTGTTCGCGGGCGTGCTGATGATCATGGGCGGGACGGCGTCGACCTACGTCAACATCTACTACATGCCGACCTACCTGATCAAAACGATCGCCCTGCCGCCGCAGAGCGCTTTTCTGGCGGGGTGCTTCGCCGGGGCGACCCTGCTGATCGTCGCGCCGCTGGCCGGCCGCCTGTCGGACCGGCTGGGGAGCCGCCGGCCCTTCGTCTTCTGGTCTTGGCTGGGAACCGCGGTTCTGACCTATCCGGCCTTCTGGGTTGTCGTCCAGACGCAGAGCGCGACGGCGGCGCTCGTCGCCTTCGTGGTGCTGATCGGCTTCAACGCGGCGGGTTCCGGTTCCTGCCTGATCATGGTGATGGAGAATTTTCCGCGCGGCGTGCGGGCGACCGGCCTGTCGGTGGTCTACAGCGTCGGCGTCTCGGTGTTCGGCGGCTTCGCGCCCTTCATCGTGACGTGGCTGATCAGCGTCTCGGGCAACCCGATGTCGCCGGCCTGGTACGTCACGGCCTGCGCCACCGCCGCCTTGTTCGGCGTGACACGCCTGCGCGAGCGGACAGAGCCTGAAGGCGCCGTTCCGGTCCAAAGATGAACGCCCAAACACGAAAAGCCCGACATCGCGCCGCGGGATCGAACGATCCGGCGAAAGGCGAAGCGGGCTGTATTTGTATGTCGGATTTTTGAGAGAGGAGAGAGTGGCGCGCCCGAAGAGATTCGAACTCCTGACCCCCAGATTCGTAGTCTGGTGCTCTATCCAGCTGAGCTACGGGCGCTTCCCTCTGCCGCGGCGTCCGGCGATGCCGTCCGCGGTAGGCGCGCTTTTTAATGGGGCTGGAAACGGAAGGCAACCAAAATTTTGCCCCTGGAGCGAGATTTCTGAAACGCCCATAGTTCCCGGACCAGAGGGCTCCGCCGATTGGCGGACTTTCGATCGGATGGCGCTCGTCCTACCTTGCGGCGGGGCGATGACGCCGTGATTTGAGGAGTTCAGGGGATTGGCATGGTGATGAAGGCGGTGGCGACCAAGCTTGCGGGTTTGACGGCGATGGCGGCCGGCCTGTTTGTGACCGGGGCGGTGGTCGGGCCGAATGGCGCCCGCGCCGCGGACATCCTGCTGTCGGCGGCCGTCGGCGACGAGACCGTCCAACTGGTGCAGGCGGCGCCGAAGGTCATGCAGGTCGTGGTCAACGACAAGGTGGTGTACGAGGACCGCGACGGTGCCTCCTTCGCCTTCGTCAACGCCTACAACCTCCAGGGCCGCTGGTTGGTTCTGCTGCGGCAGAGCGCCGACGGCGGCTGCGCCGCGCGGTTCCGCGTGCTGGACCTGTCCGCGGCGAAGCCCACCGTTTCGCTGCCCTTCGGGACCTGCAGCACGGCACCGGAGGTCGCCATGGCCGATCGGACCCTGACGGTCTCCATGCCCATTACGGACGGCAAGGGCGCTGCCGCGAAAGGCACCGCCGCCTGGAATTATCAGGAAGGCATGCTGGTCCGGGTGCGTTGATGTGGGTGATGGGAATGCGGGTGATGGTGATGCGGGCGCAGACGATTGGAAGGCGGTAGGGGCGTATGTTCATCGCGTTGAACAAGGCCGTCACGCTTCTCGGCAGCGCACCGGTGGTGCTGCCGGTGTCCGGCGTGCTGACCGCCGTGCTGTGGCGCCGGCATTCGGTGCGGGCCGCCGTGGGCTGGGTCGCGGCGCTGGCTTTCATGGTCGCGGTCGTGATGCTGCTGAAGATCGCCGGCCACGCCTGCGACGTCCATTTCCTTGACGACCGGCTGACCAGCCCCAGCGGGCACGCGGCGCTCAGCGCCGCCGTCTACGGGGCGGTCGGCGTGGTGGTCGCGCGCCATGTCGAGGGCTGGCGGCGGAACGCCTTCCTGCTGGCGGTGTTCGGGATCGTCGCCGGCGTGGCGGTGTCCCGGGTCATCCTGCGCAGCCATTCGGTGACGGAGGTGACGGTCGGCCTCGCGCTGGGCGGGCTGGCGGTGGCCGCCTTCGCGCAGGGCCTCGCCCGGATTGCGCGGGCGCAGTCCGCGGAGGTGGCGTTTGGGCAAGCACCGGCCGCGCCTTGGCGGTGGCCGGCACCCCCGCTGGTCGTCGCCCCCTTGCTGGCGGCGGTGGTCCTGCTGCTCGGCGCCGGGGCCGTGACCTTCGGCAACCGATCATCGGAGCCGATGCTGAAGCACATCGGCATGCTCCTGCGCCAGGACGATGTTCTGTGCGGGCCGGTGTCGCCGCTGGACAGCCTGCTTCCGCGATAAGCCTTTGACAGGCCGGTTGCCTCATCCTCGCCCGGCCTTCGCTTGTCTTGGCGATATTTTCCGACATGCCGGCCGGGCCTGTCGGCTATTTGGCAACCGGAATGTTTCTCCTCCAAGGCCGGTTCAGGGTTGAGAGCGGGGTTGCGGAGAGGCATGGTGTCCGACTATACCCACGCCCCCGTTCATGTCCCGTTCTGTCCACGCCAGTCTATTCGCCGCCCGTCCTTCCGCTGCCTTTCTCAGGGTCATGTCGCTTTTCGACTCCCTTCCGCGCGCAACGACGCCCGGAACCGCCGTGGTCCCCTTCACCCAGGAGGATCTGTCGCGCGTCTTCGATGCGAAGACGTTGCAGCGGGGGCGCACGCTCATCCTGACCAAGGCGGTGACCTTGTCGGAGGCGGAAGGCCGTATTGAGGCGACGGTTGTCGACCTCGGCCGCCACCTGACGGTTTCCGTCACGCCGGTGCGCGGGCGCAGCCGGGTGGTGTTCGACAAGAGCTGCAGCTGCGGGCGCAACACCTGCGCGCACATGGCCGCGGCGGCGCTGATGGCGCTCGACGCGCGGCCGGAAGCGCGGCAGATGTCGCTGTTCGATCCGCCGCCCGATCAGCCACCCCCGGCCCAGACGCTGTCCAGTCAACCTGTGCAACCGGCGCCACCGGCCCCCGTGCCCGAACCTCCACGCGCCGCCCCGCCACCACCACCTCCTCCTCCGCCGGATCCGGTGCTGAGCGTCCTCTGGACGCTGGAGCCGGGGAAGGAGGACGTGGCCATGTTCGTCTCCGCCGTCATCGCCGTGGAGGGAGAGAACGTCTCCACCCCCGCCAGCCCGCGCGACGTGATGGCCCGCGCCCCGCGCAGCCTGGACGGCGACGTGGACCGCGCCGTCGCCCGCCTGCTCGGCGGCGGCGGGGTGGTGCGCACACCGGTCGCCAAGAGCCGCGGCGACGCGGTGGACCGCGTGCTGCGCCGGCTGCTCGGCACCGGGCGGCTGCGCTGGCGCGGCGGTGCGGTGCTGGCGGAGGGGCCGTCCCGCACGGTCCGCGCCTTCCGCGACCCGGCCACGCGCAAGCTGCGCCCCACCGGCCTGCCGGAGGGCGGGACGCTCATCAAGGGCCAGACCTACTGGTGCGTGGACCCCAAGGGGGGCATGGTCTCGCCCGTCGAGTTGCAGGTCGTCGAGGTGCCGAAGCCCAAGGGAGCGGCGGCGGCTCCGGTTTCGGCGCCGTCCGTGGCGGAGCGGCCGACCATCTCCATGGCACCGTCGCTGTCCGCTGCCATGCCCTCGGGCATCCGCATGGGCTCCGACGCCGCCGCGACCATCGTGGAGCGCGACCCGCGCATCGTGGCGCGACTCGGCCGCGTGGTGTCGCCGGACGGCGGGCTGGTGGACGTGCTGCGCCTCGCCTTCGACTACGGCGAGGAGGGCTCCCCGTCGGAGATCGAGCCCGACGACCAGCGCCAGTTCGCCCGCGTGGAGGAGCCCGCCGGGGCCGTCTTCGTGCGCCGCGACAAGGCGCTGGAGCAGGGGGCGCTCGACCGCCTCGCCGCCTTCGGCTTCGCGCAGGGGCGCATCGAGCCGCCGCGCGGGCAGCTGAACGCGCGCGGCACCCGCGTGCATTGGCTGACCGGCAAGGACGCGGAGGAGCGCTGGTCCGCCTTCCTCGCCACCGAGGTCGCCGCCCTGCGCAAGGAAGGCTGGATCGTCGAGGTCGGCGCCGACTTCGGCACCAAGGTGGTGGAGGCCGGCGACGAGGTGGCCGTGGCCATCCGCGACGCGGGCGACGGCTGGTTCGACCTGGACGTCGGCGTGGAGATCGACGGGCAGCGCCGCGCGCTGTTGCCGATCCTGGCGACGCTGATCGAGCGCGGCGGCATGGAGGCCACCCGCGTCATCGAGGGGCGTGCCCACCTCGTGCTGGACGACGGCAACGTGCTGGCCCTGCCGGCGGAGCGCGTCGAGCGGTTGATGAGCGTGCTGGAGGCGATGCTGGGCAGCGGCCGGCGCATCGACGACACGCTGAAGGTGCCGCTGGCCGAGGCCGACGGGCTGCTGGACATCGACGACCTGATCGCCCGGCGCACCGAGGACACCGCCCAGATCGACCGCTACCTGCGCACCTTGCAGGAACAGGAACTGCCGGCGGAAATGGACCCGCCCGCGGCGTTCCAGGGCACGCTGCGTGATTACCAGCGCGTCGGCCTCGCCTGGATGCAGTCGCTGCGGTCGAACAGGGTTGCCGGCATCCTTGCCGACGACATGGGCCTGGGCAAGACCGCCCAGACGCTGGCTCACATCGCGACGGAGCATGCGGAGGGGCGGCTGACCGAGCCCTGCCTCGTCGTCGTGCCGACCAGCCTCGTGCCCAACTGGGTGGCGGAGGCCGGGCGCTTCACGCCGCACCTGAGGGTGGTTGTTTTGCACGGGCTGGACCGGCACGAGAAGCTGGGTGACCTCGACCGCGCCCAGATCGTGGTGACCACCTACGGCGTGGTCGGCCGCGACGTGGACGTGCTGAAGCGTCAGACTTGGCACATGCTGATCCTGGACGAGGCGCAGGCGATCAAGAACCCGGACAGCAAGGCGACGCGCGCGGTCTGCGCGCTGAACGCCCGCAACCGGCTCTGCCTGTCCGGCACGCCGGTGGAGAACAACCTGGGCGAGCTGTGGAGCCAATTCGCCTTCCTGATGCCCGGCCTGCTCGGCGACCGGAAGGAGTTCGGCAAGCGTTACCGCACGCCGATCGAAAAGCGCGGCGACGGCACCCGGGCCAAGGCGCTGATGCGCCGCATCCGCCCCTTCCTGCTGCGCCGGACCAAAGAGGCCGTGGCGAAGGAACTGCCCCCGAAGACGGAGGTGGTGGTCCGCATCGACCTGGAACCGGCGCAACGCGACCTCTACGAGACCATCCGCCTGTCGGTGAACGAGACGGTGCGGGCGGCGCTCGCGGTCAGCGGCGTGTCGCGCAACGCCATCACCATCATCGATGCGCTGCTGAAGCTGCGGCAGGTCTGCTGCGACCCGCGGCTGGTCAAAATCCCCGCCGCCGGCCGGGTGAAGGAGAGCGCCAAGCTCGACGCCCTGACCGACATGGTGCTGGAGATGGTGCCCGAAGGCCGGCGCATCCTGATCTTCTCGCAGTTCACCTCCATGCTCGACCTCATCAAGGGCAAGCTGGAGGACGCGAAGATCCCCTATGTGGAGCTGACCGGCCGCACGCTCGACCGGGCGGAACCGGTGAACCGCTTCCAGAACCGCGAGGTGCCGGTCTTCCTGATCAGCCTGAAGGCCGGCGGGCGCGGCCTGAACCTGACCGCCGCCGACACGGTCATCCACTACGATCCCTGGTGGAACCCGGCCGCCGAGGACCAGGCGACCGACCGCGCCTACCGAATCGGCCAGGACAAACCGGTTTTCGTCTACAAGCTGATCGCCGCGAACACGGTGGAGGAGCGGATTCTCGACCTCCAGCGGCGCAAAGGCAACCTTTCGGACGCGACGATCGAAGGAACGGGCCTTGTGAGTGCCCTGGACGGCGGCGACATCGACTATCTGCTGGGTAAGGGGGAAAACTGAGGGCATACTCGGGGTTACCGCGTACCCCCGGCACTGGCCTTTGGCGAAATATGGCCTAATTGCGTCCAAAGGAGGGCTCTTCGGGGGACCCTTGCGACAGGGGAGGGGCCATGATGTTGACGCCGTGGGATGAATCGCCTGGTCCGGAGCGGCTTGTCGAGGCGTGGCGCGACGCTGCCGCGGAGGCGCGGCGCTGGCGCGACGACCCGGACCTGACCGCCGCGCTGAAGGCGGCGCGCAGCCGCCTGCACCGGCCACCGGCCGCACCGCCGCGTTCGCCCGAGCAGGTGCTGGCCGACGAACTGCGCGCCGCGCGCCTCGTCTGGGCGGACATGCAGGCCACCGCGGAGGGACCCGCACGCGGGGCGGCCTACGCGAACTTGAAGCGCTGGGAGCCCGGCCTGTTCGGCTACAGCGAGACGCAACGCTCCACCGCCGGCAAGATCGCGGCGTCGGAAGCTGCTGAAGCCCGCCGCGACGCCCAGGAACGGGCGGAGGCACAGGCGCTGCTCGGCTCCTTCCGCGTGGCCCAGGACCGGGCGCGGCTGGCGACCCGGGCGGTGCAGGCCGACCCCCGCGCCCGCGCGCTGGCGGATTCGGACGGCACGCCGCAGCCGAATGGCCGCCCGGCGGGGCGGGTTTCCGCTTCATGAGGCGTTTTCTTCGGAGTTTCCTGCGGGTCCTGGTGATCGTCCTGCTGGTGCCGGTGTTCGCTTATGGCGCGCTGGCCCTCGTGGTCGGGCGCGACAACGTCTGGGCGACGGTGTTCGGCCCCGGCAACCGTGCGCCGGTGGACTTCGCGACGCTTCAGCCGGCCGACACCCCCAACCGCTACCTCGTCTGCCCGCCCGCCCAATGCGCCCGCGCCGACGCCGAAAGCCCGGTCTACCCCGTGCCGGCCGACCGGCTGCGCGCCGCCTGGACCGAGGTGATCGCGAAGCATGGCGCCAAGCTGCTGTCCTCCGGCGAGGAGCAGATAGACGCGGAGGCCCGGACCCCATGGCTGCGCTTCCCGGACCTCGTCACCGTACGCATCGTGCCGCTGGGCGCGGACCGCTCGACCGCCAAGATCTACAGCCGCTCCCTCTACGGCCGCTCCGACCTCGGCGTGAACGCCGCCCGGGTGAAGGCGTGGATGGCGGAGGTTGAAGCCGGCCTGCGGACGATGTCGTGACGCGGTTTTGCCCCCAACCCAACCCTCCCCCGCTCTCGGCGGACCGAAGGTCCGCCTGCCGCGTCAGCGCAAACCTTTGGTTTGCGCGAGAGCTGGGCGGGGGAGGGGACTTGGCCATCTCCCTCCCCCGCCCAGCGGGGGAGGGTCGGGGTGGGGGCATCACAGCAGCACTCTTCCTCACCACACTCTTCCTCACCACACTCTTCCTCACCACACTCTTCCTCACCACACTCCTCCCCACCACCCCATCCCTCGCCGCCGACCTCGCGGTCACGGTGACCAACGTCCACTCCGACCACGGGCGGGTCATGGTCGCCGTCTGCACGCAGGACACCTTCCTGAAGCCCGGCTGCCCCTACACGGCGAGCGCGCCGGCCCAGGCGGGTGCGGTGACGGTCACGGTGCGCGGCGTCCGGCCCGGCACCTACGCCGTGCAGGCCTTCCAGGACGAGAACGGCAACGAGGAGGTCGACCGCAATTTCTTCGGCCTGCCGGAGGAAGGCATCGGCTTCAGCAACGACGCGCCGATCCGCTTCGGCCCGCCCAGCTACGCGGACGCGGCCATCACCGTCGCCGAGGGCGGAAGCCGGACCGCGCTGCGCCTGCGCTATTTCATCGAGAGCGGAAACGTTCAATCAAAGCGCTGAGCGGGAACCGGGGGCGACCGCCGTGGGCAAGGCGCAGCCACGCCTTCAGCAGCGCCGCGTCGCCGTCGCGCAGCGGCCGGTGGTGCGGGCGGAAGCGGCCGGGGCTGACCGTGACGGTCTTCACCTGGGTCATCTCCAGCAACCCTTCCGCCCCGCGTGTCACGCCCCAGCCGCTGCGGTGCCGGCCGCCGAAGGGCAGGCGCGGGTCGGCGGTGGGGGCGATCAGGTCGTTGATGGTCACCGACCCGGCATCGACCCGCGCGGCGAGTGTCTGGGCCTCCGCCGCCGGCCCGAAGATCGACGCGCCGAGGGCGTAGGGGCAGGCCGCGGCCAGCCGTAGGGCCTCATCCATATCCACGACGGGCACCAGCGCCAGCACGGGGGCGAAGACGTCCTCCGCCAGCAGGTCCATGCCGGGCCGCGCGTCGGCCACGGCGAAGGGGGCCAACTCTGGTGACTCCACAACGGGCGCCGGCCCGACCAGCCGCCCGCCTTTGCTGAGCGCGTCCTCCAACAGCCGGGCGAGGCGGGCGCGCACCGGCAGGGGCACCGGGGTCGCGGGCAGCGCCGCGATCCGCTCCGCCAGCGCGCGTTCCAGCTCATCCGCGCGGTTCCGCAACACGAAGACCCGGCGCGGCGCGATGCAGGTCGCCGACCCGTTGAAGCGCAGCCCGAAGGACAGCGCGCCGGCGACGAAGCCGGCCTCGGCGCCGGGCAGGACGAACACAGCGTCGTTGCCCGACAGTTCCATGGCCGCGGGGATCAGCCGGTCGGCCAGCCGCGCCATCACCCGCCGCCCGGTTTCGGCGGAGCCCGTCAACACGACCTTGTCCACGCCCGCGTCAATGGCCGCTTCTGCGTCCGCCGGGCTTTCGCCCAGCGTGGCGAACAGCCCCTCCGGCAGGCCGGCCTCGGCCAGCCAGCGGCCGAGCAGACCCATGGGCGCGGCGCAGCCCGGCGCCGGCTTCACCAGCACGGCGTTCCCTGCCGCCAGCGCCTGCACCGCTTGCACCCCCGCGAGCAGCAGCGGGTAGTTGGACGGCGCGATCACCAGCACGGTCCCGAACGGCTCCCGCCGCACCTCCGCGGCGACGCCGAACAGCCAGCCGGGCCGGCCCCGCGAGCCGAGCCGGCGCGGCTTCAGCAGGGTCGCGGCCTCCCGTTCCAGGAAGCGGCAGGCGTCGGCCAGCGGCAGGATCTCCGCGGCCAGGCTTTCGGCGGGCGTCCGGCCCGGCCGGTCGGCGAGCGACGCGACCAGCGCGTCGGCCTCCACCGCGATCCGGCGGCGCAGGCGCGCGATCAACGCCAGCCGCTCTCGCACGGGCGTGGCGGCCCAGCCGGCTTGCGCGGCGTGTGCGGCCCGCAGCGCAGCCTCCGGTCCGAAGGTGGTGGGGCACTTATCCCTTTGGCCTTTGTTCGCGGTGTGATCCATCTGTGACCTGGGTCCGTAACCATCCCCGACAATCAATCGACAGTGTGGTCGACGGCGGCGTTTGCCAAGGGCGCCAATTCCCAAGGCCAATCCCCCAGGCCCATCATCCCCAAGGGAGGAAGGACCGGCATGCATCGACGCGTGGTCATCATCGGCGCGGGCCCCGGCGGCCTCGCGAGCGCCATCCTGCTGGCGCTGACCGGCGCCAAGGTCACGGTGCTGGAACGGCAGCAACGGGTGGGTGGACGGTCCGCGCTGATGGAGGCGGACGGGTTCCGCTTCGACACCGGGCCGACCTTCTTCCTCTATCCCCGCATTCTGGAGGAGATATTCGCCGCGGCGGGCCGGCGCCTGTCCGATGCCGTGGATCTCGTACGCCTCGACCCGCTCTACCGGTTGGTCTTCGAAAGCGGCGGGGATCTGCGCGTGCACGCCGACCCGGCCAAGCTGGCGGCGGAGATCGAGCGCTTCGCCCCCGGCGACGCGCGCAACCTGCACCGTTTCCTGGCCGACAACCGCGCGAAGCTGCAGGCCTTCCGGCCGGTGCTGGAAACGGCCTTCAACGGCCCTGCGGACCTGCTCTCCGGCCCGATCCTGAAGGCGCTGCGCTGGCTGAACCCGCACCGCTCCGTCGACGCGGACCTCGCCCGCTACTTCCGCGACCCGCGCATCCGGCTGGCCTTCTCCTTTCAGAGCAAGTACCTGGGCATGTCGCCCTTCCGCTGCCCCAGCCTGTTCACCATCCTGTCCTTCCTGGAGCATGAGCACGGCGTCTTCCACCCGCGCGGCGGCTGCGGCGCGGTGATGGAGGCCATGGCGCGACTGGCGCGCGAACTGGGCGTTGAGGTCCGGCTGGGCGAGACGGTGCGGCACATCGACTTCCGCGGCCGCCGCGCCGTCGGAGTGCGGACGGGGCAGGGGGAGTACGCCTGCGACGGGCTGGTCATCAACGCCGATTTCGCCAAAGCCATGGCGACGCTGGTGCCCGACGACCTGCGCCGGCGCTGGAGCGACGCGCAGATCGCCCGCAAGAAATTCTCCTGCTCCACCTTCATGCTCTACCTAGGCATCGAGGGGAAGGTGGACGAACTGGACCACCACACGATCCTGCTGGCCGAGGACTACGCCCGCAACCTGGCGGAGATCGAGGCCTGCCGGGAACTGCCGCGGCGCCCCTCGCTCTATGTCCAGAACGCCTGCGTGACCGATCCGGGGCTGGCGCCGCCGGGCTGCTCCACGCTCTACGTGCTGGTCCCGGTCGGTCACCAGCGCGGCCACATCGACTGGACCGTGGAGGCTCCGCGTTACCGTGCTCTGGTGCTGAAGCGGCTGGAAGCGCTGGGCGTGCGCGACGTCGAACGCCGCATCCGGGTGGAGCGCGCGCTCACCCCCGCCGACTGGGCGGACGGCTTCAACATCCATCGCGGCGCCACCTTCAACCTCGCTCACAATCTCAGCCAGATGCTGCACAACCGGCCGCGCAACCGGTTCGAGGATCTGGACGGCGTCTATCTGGTCGGCGGCGGCACCCACCCCGGCAGCGGCCTACCGGTGATCTTCGAAGGGGCGCGCATCTCCGCCCGGCTGCTGGCGGAGGATCTCGGCCTGCCGGTGCCGTGGCGCGGGGACACGGGCGCGCTCGGCGGTGTTCTCGGACAGGGCGCAACGAAAGAAGCCTATTCGCGGGAGGCGGCGTGATGCTGATGAAGGTCGACAACAACAGGGCGGGCGACAACAAGGTTGCGGTGATCGGCGGCGGTCTGGCCGGTCTGGCCTCGGCGGTCGTGCTGGCCGCGCGCGGCCATTCCGTCGTGCTGTTCGAGCGCAACGCGTGGCTCGGCGGCAAGGCGGCGGTTCTGGAGGAGGACGGCTTCCGCTTCGACATGGGGCCGACCATCCTGACCGTGCCGCGCGTCCTGCGCCGCATCTTCGCGGAGGCCGGGCGCGACATGGACAAGGAACTGGACCTGATCCGGCTCGACCCGCAATGGCGCTGCTTCTTCGAAGACGGCAGCGTGCTCGACCTTGCGGAGAATGTGGACGCCATGGCCGCCACCTTGGACCGCTTCGCGCCCGGCGCGGGGGCGGGGCCAGGGGCGGGGGAAGGCTACCGCCGCTTCATGGCCCTATCGGAGCGGTTGCACGGCATCTCCGAACGCTTCTTCTTCTGG
Organism: Azospirillum canadense; assembly: GCF_025961225.1. Classification (GTDB taxonomy): domain Bacteria; phylum Pseudomonadota; class Alphaproteobacteria; order Azospirillales; family Azospirillaceae; genus Azospirillum; species Azospirillum canadense. The sequence continues at coordinate 1,056,509 of NZ_JAOQNG010000001.1, forward strand.
AAGGCGGTGGAGGATCTGACCGACACGCTGGACTTCAAGAATTCCCTGAACGCCGCCACCCTGTCCGACGTGCTGGCGCTGCGCATGGGCACGACGGTGGCCGGCACCATCCGCGGCAAGGTGCCCGACGGGCGGGTCGCGCAGATGCTCGACCATTTCACCCAGTATGTCGGGTCCTCGCCCTACGGCTCGCCGGCGGTGCTCTGCGCCATCGCCCACATGCAGACCAACGACGGCGTCTGGTACCCCCGCGGCGGCACCCGCGCCGTGCCCGTGGCGCTGGAGCGGCTGGTCCGCGACCTCGGCGTCGACATCCGCACGGGCACCGGCATCCGCCGCATCGAGGTCGAGAAGGACCGTGTGGTCGGGGTGGAGACCGCGACCGGCGAGCGCGTCCCCGTGTCCGCCGTGGTGTCCAACATGGACAGCGTGCGCACCTACAACGAACTGGTCTGCGGCGCCCCGGCGGAGCGCTTCAACAAGCGCCGCAAGTACGAGCCCGCCTGTTCGGGCGTGGTGTTCTACCTGGGACTCGACCGCGCCTACGAGCATCTGGCGCACCACGACTTCGTCTTCTCCCGCGACCCGGAGGAGGAGTTCGACTGGATCTACCGCCGCGGCGAACCGGCGCCCGACCCCACCTGCTACATCGCCGCGCCATCCCGGACCGAGCCGGAGGTCGCGCCACCGGGCGGGGAGGCGCTGTACGTGCTGGTCCACACCCCCTACCTGCGCCCGCACCACGACTGGAAACGGATGCTGCCGGACTACCGCCGCGTGGTCTTCGATAAGCTGAAGCGCACCGGCGCCATGCCCGACCTTGAGGACCGCATCCGCGTGGAACGCGTGCTGACCCCGCAGGACATCCACGACCGCTACAACGTGCTGAACGGCGCCATCTACGGGCTGGCCAGCCACGGCCGTTTCATGGGCGCCTTCAAGCCCGGCAACCGTTCGCGCGAGGTGCAGGGGCTCTATCTGGCGGGCGGGGCGGCCCACCCCGGCCCCGGCATGCCGATGGTGCTGATGTCCGGCTGGATCGCGGCGGACACGCTGGACCAGGACATGGGCCGCGAACTGGGCGGCACCGTGCGGCGGGAGGTGGCGTGAGCGTCGAACCGGGCCCCCACCCTAACCCTCCCCCGCTCTCGGCGGACCCCAAGGGTCCGCCTGCCGCGTCAGCGCAAGCTCCGCTTGCGCGAGAGCTGGGCTGGGGAGGGAACTCCGCCGCTTTCCCCGCAATCTTTTCTCCCTCCCCCGCCCAGCGGGGAAGGGTCGGGGTGGGGGCACCGACGCGACCACTCCCCCTGAAAATCCCCCCACGCTCCCCCCATCTCCTGCGTTTCTTCGGCGGAGTCATGGCGCGCGCCATGCGCCGGAACTTCCACGCGATCCGTCTCGCCAAGCCCGGCTGGCCGGACCTTCCACTCCACCGCCCGGTGATCGTCTACCTGAACCATCCCTCCTGGTGGGACCCGGCCTTCCTGATCGTGATGGCGACCACGCATTTCCGCGACCGGCCGGGCTATGGGCCGATCGACGTGGCGGGGCTTGCCCGCTACCCGTTCCTCGGCCGCATCGGCCTGTTCGGGATCGAGCCGAACGGCCTTTCAGGCGCCACCGCTTTCCTGCGCACCGCCGGCGCGATCCTGGACGACCCCGACGCCATGCTGTGGATCACCGCGGAAGGCGCCTTCACCGACCCGCGCCGGCGGCCCGTGGCCCTGCGCCCGGGCCTTGCCCACCTCGTGCGGCGGACACCGGGGGCAGTGGTGGTGCCGCTGGCGCTCGAATACCCGTTCTGGAACGAGCGCACGCCGGAGGCGCTGGCCCGCTTCGGAACGCCGATGGACGCCGCCCTGTTCGAGGGCTGGCGCGTCGAGACCCTGAACGCACGCCTGACCCACGCGCTGGAGGACACCATGGACGCCCTGGCCGAGGATGCGCTGAGCCGCGATCCGGAGCGCTTCATCCGCGTCGTCGGCGGCACGGTCGGGGTCGGCGGCCTTTACGACCTGTGGCGACGCGGCAGGGCCTGGGCGACGGGCCGTCCCTTCCAACCCGGCCATGGTGCTTCGGAGCGATGATGGACCTGGCCTGGGTTGCCTTGGGGCTTGCGCTGCTGCCGCTGGTGATGTGTCTGGTGAACATGGCGCTGTACCGGGCGCCGCCGCAGAAGACGGCCCCCAACGCCGCCGTCTCCATTCTCATCCCCGCGCGCAACGAGGAAGCCAGCATTGCCGGGGCGGTGCTGGCCGCGCTGACCCAGCCCGGCGTGGAGCTTGAGGTCATCGTTCTGGACGACCATTCCACCGACAGCACAGCGGCCATCGTCAAGGGTCTGGCCGCGCGCGACCCGCGCGTCCGGCTGGCCTCCGCCCCGCCGTTGCCGCCGGGCTGGTCGGGCAAGCAGCACGCCTGCCACGTGCTCGGCACGCTGGCGCGCCATCCCGTCCTGCTGTTTCAGGACGCCGACGTCCGGCTGGAGCCGAACGCGCTCGCCCGCATGGTGGCGTTTCTCCGCGGCAGCGGGGCGGGGCTGGTCAGCGGCTTCCCGCGCCAGGTCACCGGCACCTTGGGTGAGGCGCTGGTGATTCCGATGATCCATGTGCTTCTGCTGGGCTACCTGCCGATGCCCGGCATGCGGTTCACCGCCCATCCGGGCTTCGGCGCCGCCTGCGGGCAGTTGATGCTGATGGACCGCGACGCCTACGCCGCAGCCGGCGGGCACGCCGCCATCCGCACGTCGCTGCACGACGGCGTGACCCTGCCGCGCGCCTTCCGCCGCGCCGGCTGGCGGACCGATCTGTTCGACGCCACCGACCTCGCCCGTTGCCGCATGTACCAGGGCTTCGGACAGGTCTGGGCCGGCTTTTCCAAAAACGCCACGGAGGGCATGGCGACCCCCGCGGCGCTGCCGGTCTGGACCGTGCTGCTGTTCGGTGGCCATGTCCTGCCCTGGCTTCTCCTCGCCCTCGGTCCCGGCCTCGTGCCCGCTCTGGCGGCCGGGGCGGGGCTCGCGATACGGCTTTTGCTCGCCGTCCGCTATCGCCAGAGCTTTTTGGGCGCGCTTCTGCATCCGGTCGGCGTGTTGGTGATGCTGGCGATCCAATGGACCGCGCTGGTCCGCTCCGCCGTCGGCCGCCCCTCCGTCTGGCGGGGCCGCGCCTACCCGACCAGCCCCTTGCACGGAAGCGACGGATGACCGACTCCCTTCAAGACAAGCTTCTGGAAATCCACCGCCGCCTCTGCCTGATCTTCGGCTGTCCGGTGGCCTATTTCCGGGCGCTCGACCCTTTGAGCGAGCTGGTCTCCTCGCTCCTGTCGCACCGCACGCGCAACGCCGCCTCAGGGGCGGCCTTCCGCGCATTGCGCACGCGCTGGAACGGTGACTGGGCCGCGGTGCGCGACGCCGACCCGGCGGAGGTGGAGGCGACCATCGCCGGCGTCACCTGGCCGGAGCAGAAGGCCCCGCGCATCCAGGCGATCCTGCGCCGGATCACGGAGCTGCGCGGCGAACTGTCGCTGGATTTCCTGGCGGAACTGTCGGTGCCGGAGGCGCGCGCCTGGCTGGAGGAACTTCCGGGCGTCGGCCCGAAGACGAGTGCGGCGGTTATGAGCTTCAGCAGCCTGCGCCGCCCGGCCCTGCCGGTGGACAGCCACCACCACCGCGTGGCGGTGCGCACCGGCCTGATCCCGGCGTCGGTCGCGGTCGGCCCCTCGCACCGGATCCTGGAAGCGCAACTGCCGCCGGACTGGACGGCGCAGCAGATCTACGACAACCACGAGGTACTGATGCTGCACGGCCAGCGCGTCTGCAGCTACCGCGATCCCGCCTGCCACCGCTGTGTCCTGCTGGAACTGTGCCCGACCGGGCAGGCCAGGATGGGCGGGGCGGAGCCTGTCTCCCTCTCCCCTCTGGGGCGCTGAGCCGACGGCCGAAGGCCGGACGGGCACCGAAGGTGACCGTAGGCGAAGCGAGGTCGCGAGACTTGCGAGCGACCTGGGTAGGGGTGAGGGGGCGGCCGCAAGGGCGTCCACCTACGCACCTTGCAGCGCTGGTCCGGCCTTCGGCCGCCCCCTCATCCTAACCTTCTCCCCGGAGGGGAGAAGGAACTATGGTCACCCCTGGCCGCCCTGGTCCTTGAACTTGTCCGCCTTGCGGCGGTCGTCCTCGATTTCTTTGGCCATTTCCTGGCCGATCTTCGGGTCGATGTCCTTGGCCTGGTCGGCCAATTCCCGCGCCTTGCGGGTGTCGCCGTCGGCGGCCTTTTCGATGGCCTCCTCGGCGAGGTCGTGGGCCTTCTTGTGTTCCGGGCTCTGCTCGTGCTTGCCGGCCATATCCGTTTCCTTTTCCTCTTGAGTCTCAGTTCACCAGGCCGCCGGAGCGCGGCGGGTTGGGCATGAAGGGCGCCTTGCGCTCGCCGCCCGCACCGCCGCCGGATTCCGCGGCCGCGTCGAGCATCGCCTCGGCCTGCTTCTGGATCGCGGCGGCGCGGGCGCGGTCGATGGGGTCGGGGTTGCGGGCCTGCGCGTAGTTGGCGGCCTGTTCGGCGAGGTCGAGCGTTTCCACGACCTCCTCCATGGTCTCCTCCAGCGCGTCCACATCGACTTTCTTGCTGGTCATTCTCCCGTCTCCGGTCCTTGTGGTCGGTCCAGCCAACAGGAGCGGAGCACCAGCCGTTCCCTGCCGTAACCGCGCAAAGTCCGCGTCCGAAAAATCTGCGCAGCCTGTGGGAATAGTTTTTTGCGGTGCACGTTCGTCTCAGTGTCCGGTGGCGCCCGCCACCCTTCTTCCAGGCTTGCGAACCTCCCCACATGAGCAACCCGAAGCGTTCGATCCGGTCTGCGGCGCTGGCCGCCGCCATGCTGGCTGTGACTGCCGGCCACGCGTCCTTCTGGTCCTGGCGCAACGCGCCCACTCCTGTGGATGCGCAGCCGGGACGCATCGAATCCGTGTCCTATTCCCCGTCGGGCCGTGACTACGACCCCAACCACCAGCCGGTGGTCGACGAGACGGAGATCGACAAGGACATGACCGCCATCGCCGGCTTCGCCGACGGCGTGCGCACCTACTCCACGCTGGGCTCCCAGGGCGAAGTGCCGGCCATCGCGGCCAAGCACGGCCTGGATGTCTCGCTGGGCGTCTGGCTCAGCAAGGACATGGCCCGCAACGAGCAGGAAGTGACCCGCGCCATCACGCTGGCGAAGACGGTGCGCGGCATCACCCGCATCGTCGTCGGCAACGAGACGCTGCTGCGCGCCGAGCTGACCGACAGCCAGCTGGCCGGCTACGTCAAGCGCGTCCGCGCCGGGGTGCCGAAGCACATCAAGGTCGGCACCGCCGACGTGTGGTCGGAGATCGTCAAGGCGAACGAGACGATCAAGGCGTCGGACTACATGGGCGTCCACGTCCTGCCCTACTGGGAAGGCGTGCCGGCCGACAAGGCGCTGACCTGGATCCGCGACCGGCTGGACACCGTGCGCAAGGCGCACCCGGGCAAGCCGCTGTTCGTCGGCGAGGTCGGCTGGCCGTCGGGCGGCGAGAACTTCCACGACGCCTACGCCACGCCGCAGTCGCAGGCCTTCATCGTCCGCAACTTCGCGGCCGAGGCCGGCATGCTCGGCATCGACTACAACGTGGTCGAAGCCTTCGACGGCGTCTGGAAGTCGACCATCGAGGGCTCGCCCGGCCCGACCTGGGGCGTGCTGGACGCCGACCGTGCGCCGAAGTGGCCGCTGGCCGGCGACGTTCCGGCCCCCTACGGCGACCGCGTCGGCGCCGCCGTGGCGCTCGGCCTCGGCCTTGCCCTGTCGGCCTTCGTCGCCTTCCGGCGGCGGACGGGCCTGGGCTACGCGCTGGCCGCCTCGGCGGGCGCCAACATCATCGGCTTCGGCGTGGGTTCCGCCGTCGCCGGCGCCTACGGCGAGTACCTGACCTTCGGCGCCGCGACCACCTGGGGCTCCGCCTTCGCGCTGGGTGCCTTGATGATGGGCGTCGCCTTCGCCGACCTGACCGACGTTGTCCGGCGCCTGTTCACCGGCCGTGCGCCGGAGCTGCTGCCGCGGGTTCCCGCCGTGCCGGAGCACAAGCCGATGGTGTCCATCCACGTCGCCGCCTGCCGCGAGCAGCCGGACGTGCTGGCCGCCACGCTGACCTCGCTCGCCCGGCTGGACTACCCGAACTACGAAGTCGTCGTCCTCATCAACAACACCGAGGACGAGGAGCTGGTGCGCCCGGTCGAGGAGCTGTGCGCCGAGCTTGGGCCGAAGTTCAAGTTCCACTGGTACAAGAAGATCAGCGGCTTCAAGGCCGGCGCGCTGAACGCGGCGCTGCGCCACACCGACAAGGATGCGGAAATCGTCGCCGTCCTGGACGCCGACTACACCGTGTCGCCGGATTGGCTGAACAAGCTGGCCCCGACCTTCGCCGACGCAAACGTGGGCATCGTGCAGGCCCCGCAGGAGCACCGCGATGGCTATGAGACCCCGCTGAAGGCCGCGATGACCGCGGAGTACCGTCCCTTCTTCGACGTCGGCATGCAGGAGGGTCTGGCGACCCAGGCCTTCATCTGCCACGGCACGATGATCATGCTGCGCCGTTCCGCCATGGAGCAGGTCGGCGGCTGGTCGGAAGAGGGCATCTGCGAGGACACCGAGCTTGGCATCCGCATCCTGTCGGCCGGCTACCGCGCCGCCTACACGGACGAGCGGCTGGGCGAGGGCCTCGCGCCGGACAACTTCATGCAGTTCCGCAAGCAGCGCGACCGCTGGGTGTTCGGCTCCACGCAGATCCTCCGCGCCCACTGGCGGAAGTTCCTGCCGGGCTCCACGGCGCTTACCACCGGGCAGAAGGTCGGCTACCTGACCAACTGGGCGCGCTGGTGGTCGGACGCGGTGGGCGTGATCGCCGCCGGTGCCGCCATCGTCTGGACCTTCGCCTCGCTGGTCCTGCCGCTGCACCTGCCGCCGGTCCAGGCCACCGCCGCGGTGCTGGGCGCCCTGGTCCTGCGCGCCGGGTCGAGCCTCCTGGCCTCCCGCTACGCCTCGGGCAACTCGTGGAAGGAGAGCGTTGGCGCCTGCGCCGTCGGCATGGCGCTGTCCACCACGGTGGCGATGGCGGCCCTGCGCGGCGTGATCCGCAAGCGTGACGCCTTCCGCGTCACCGCCAAGGGCGGCAAGCGGGCCCCCAGCCGCTTCTGCGCCAAGCCGGAAGCCTGGATGTCCGGCGGCCTGCTGGCGGCCTCGGCCACCGCGGCCCTGGTGAACCCGCTGGGCACCCTGTCGCTGGAGCTGTGGTCGGCCCTGCTGTTCGCCATGGCGGTGCCGAACCTGATGGCGGTGGGTTTCGCGGTCACCGACATGCTGCCGGCCCGTGCCCCGCGCCCGGCCCCGCTGCCGGCTCCCCAGACGGTCGGCCAGCCCGCCACCCAGCAGCCGGCCCGCGACGCGGTCACCGCGTAACATCCCTCCCGCAGCGAAAAGGCCCTCTCCCCCGACCGGGGAGAAGGCCTTTTTCTTTTTTCTCCATCCCCCGCTGGGCGGGGGAGGGTCGGGGTGGGGGCCGAAGGTCAGCGCTTCCCGCGCTTCTGCACGCTGGTGAAGTTCTGGATGGCGATGTTGCCCTGGCCGATGGCGCCGTTGAAGGCGCTGTTCACGTTGTTGACTTGCACGCCGCCGTTGGCCAAGGCCGCCGGCAGGTGGGGCAGCGGGCCGAAGGTCGACATGATTGGGTCGATGCCCGCCGGTCCGGCGCCAGCCCCCAAACCCGCGGGGAACTTCGGCGGCGCGGGCGGCTTCGGCGGCGTGATCACCGGCGGCGCAGGCGGGGCGGCCGTCTGCGTGGGGGCGGGGACGGCAGCGGCCGGTGCGTGCGACGGCGCTTCGGCCTGCTGGGTCTGGATACCGGTAGTCTGGGTGCCGGGGTCGGCCACGAAGGCGCCGCCCTGCTGGACGCTCTGGGCGGAGACGTTGCCGTCCCCGAAGGTCAGCGACAGCGAGCTGTCGAAGTTGTTCACGATGAAGGGCGCGTCGATGAAGTTGAAGTTCGGGGTGATCGGCTCCGGCGGCGGCTGGCGGCTGGCGGACAGCGCCTGGCCCTTGTTGAAGCCGCCCAGGAAACCGGCGTCGCCGCGGATCTTGGTGATGGCCTGCTGCGACAGCTCCTTGCGGCTGACGTTCGGGTTGGTGACCGTGGCGCCCGGAGGAGCCCCGCGCGGGGCGGCGTTGGCGAAGACCGGCTGGCGCGGCATCAGGGGCGGCATGCCCATCCCCATGCCCATCGACATGCCGACCGTGGCGCCCAGCCGCGGGTCGACCGCGAACCCGCCCGCATCCTGCGCGGCGGCGGTCCCGCCCAGCAGCGCCAGAGCGGCAAAACCGGAGAGCAGAGCGGTGCGGACCATCGTGGGCTCCTTCGTTCGGCGGGCTTGGTGTCGTGAGGGCATCCTAGGCGAGTGGCCGGCGCCCCGCTGTGAGGCGGGCCACATCCGGCGCATGACACCGGGTTTCAGTGGACGCTGAGCGCCCGCAGGTCCTGCTGGGTCATGGCGGCGTCGGCCAGCTCGCGGCTGCGGAACTGCCAGAGCTTCGTCCCGTCGGCGCCATAGGCGACGTAGCGGGTCCGCCCCCGGCGGGTCACCGCCTTGACGTAGGCGTGGTCGAACAGGCCGAACTTGGCGAGGCGGTCGCGGACGACGGCCTCCAGGCTGTCGGGAAGGGGCATGACGGGGCCCTCCGTTCCGGCCGCTCGCGTGCGGCTAATCAAGGGAAACCACCAATTGGCCGACGCGGACGGTTAGACCGTGGGCATCTTCCTCGACACGCGCCTCCTCCTCGAAGCGGGCCTTGCGGCCGAAGGGACGGTCGGGTGTGGGCCGGGCCTCCGGCGCCAGGGACGGCATCTGGGGCATCGGTGGCGTGGTCAACGGCTTCAGATCAGGCTGCGCGGAGCTGCGGCGGCAGGAGGTGTTGCCGTTGACCGTCTCGCAGCTCAGCACCCCCGGTCCGGTCGTGCAGGTCGTCTTGTCGTTCAGCGTCTGGCAGGACAGGTTGCCGCGGCTGCACGCCGTCTTGCCGTTGACCGACTGGCAGGCGAGGGATTCGGCGCCCGCGGGGTGGGGAGCGGCGGTCAGGAGCAGGATCGCGGCGACGGGGCCGAAAGCCGGCAGGGCGAGGCGAAGCATGGTGGAAGCTCTCCCTTGATTCCATGACGACTGGTCGCGGGACATGGAAAGGGATGCCGCCGGACGGTCCGGCGGCATCCGGTTCGACGACGGATCAGCGGCCCTTGAGCCCGAAGACGCTCTGGCCGGCGGCGTTGCCGATGCCCGCGGCGACGTTGGTGTTCACGTTGACGTTGGTGTCCACGAGGCTGCCGCCCTTGCCGAAGCCGATGGACACGCCGGCCACGCCCTGCTTGGCCTTGTTGCCGATGCCGGCGGCGGTGTTGGTGTTGACCCCGACGTTGGTGGAGACCAGCGGAGCCCCGCCGCCCGCACCGAAGGCCGCGCCCGGTCCGAAGGGGAAGCCGCCCTGTTGCAGGCCGAGGCTCTGCTGCTGCGCCTTGTTGCCGATGCCGGCGGCGGTGTTGGTGTTGACGCCGACGTTTGTGCTGGTCAGCTGCGACGCGGCGAAGGGGTTGAAGGGGCCACCCATCCGCGGGGTGATGGGCAGGCCGCCCGTCTGGATGTCCAGGGCAAAGGCCGGGGCGGTGAGCAGGGTGGCGGCAGCGGCGGCGATCAGAGTCAGGCGGCGCATGGGATGGTACTCCTCCGAACATTGCGAAGCCGGGCTGATGCCGCGGCGGGGTCGATGGCCGGAGGATAGGGGAGCGCCGGGCGCGCCGCTGTGGCCTGGGCCACAGGTTGGGGGAGATTGCCGGTAAGTGGTCGCGCTCGGAGGCTGGGAGGTGGTCGCGTTGGGCTCCCCCTCCCAACCTTGTATGTTGGAACAGCATTAGAGTGAAACCCGGCTGGCGCGCGGCCGCGCGCCAGCCGGGTTGACCGACCCCGTTACCAACCCGTCTTCAAAGCCGTGGGGGAGCTTGGGGCGGTCAACCTTCCTTGGAGACCGAACGGTTGCTTGGGGCGTGACCCCGCAGCACAAGGAAGGAGCGCAAGGATGACACACCTGATCCCGTCTGTCGGCCTCGATTGTGGCCGGGATTGGCTCGATGCCGCCCTGTTCCCCGGCCCGGCCCGCCTGCGCGTCGCCAACACCTCGGAGGGGCGGAGCGCGCTGGCGTCCTGGATCCGCGAGCGCGGTCTCGCCCGCGTCGGGGTCGAGGCCAGCGGCGGCTACGAGCCCCCGGTCCGCGACGACCTGGGCGCGGCCGGCTTGGCCGTTCACGTCCTCGATGCGGCCCGCGTGCGCCACTTTGCCAAGGCCAAGGGCCGGCGTGCCAAGTCGGACGCCATCGATGCTCCGCTGATCGCCGAGTTCACCGCCACCCTGATCGACGGCCCGCCCACGGCGCCCGACCACGGACGGGAGGCGTTGGCCGGCTTGCTGCGTCTGCGCCGGCGGTTGGTCGATCAGAGTGCCGATCTGCGCAAAGCGGCGGTCGGCCTGCCGAGGGAGGCCGAGGCCACCGTCGGCGGCGCGCTCGCGGCGTTGGACCAGGCGGTGGCCGCCGTGGAAGCGCTCATCACCCGGCGGGTGGCGGCCGACAGGGCGCTCGGAGAGCGCGTCGCCGCGCTTCAGAGCGCCCCGGGCATTGGGCCGGTGACGGCGACGACCCTGGCGGTTCGGCTGCCCGAATTGGGGGCACTGAGCGGCGCCAAAATCGCCGCGCTGGTGGGGGTGGCGCCCTATGCCGCCGACAGCGGCGAGCACCATGGCGAGCGCCACATCGCCGGCGGGCGCACCGATGTGCGCCGGGCGCTGTATATGGCGACGCTGACCAGCGCCGTCCGTGGCCGCGGCGTCCTGGCGCGGTTCTATGCTCGACTGATCGCCTGCGGCAAGAAGCCCAAGGTGGCGTTGGTCGCCTGCATGCGCAAACTGCTCGTCCGCCTCAACGCCATGCTCGCCCACCACCAAACTTGGCACGAGCAGACCGCCTAGAGGCCGACGGTCGGCGCTCGCCGCCGACCACATGCCCAGCCCAGCGAACCGGGGGCGCGGACCGGTCAAGGCCGCAGCCGCCCGCAGGGCGGGCGCGCGCCAGCGCGAGCCTTGACAGGGAGCACCCCCGGTTCACTCACCACCTCCCAGAAAACACGGTTGCTCCCCCCACTTCGCGGGGGGAGGAGCTTATTCGCGAAGCGGCGGAGTTCCCTCCCCCGTCGAAGATGGGGGAGGGTTAGGGTGGGGCCCAGCGCCCGCACTTACGTAAAGATCATCCCCGCGCGTGCTGGTCCAGGAACTGGCGGCAGCTGTCGAAGTCCTGCAACACCGCGTCTGGAAGCTCCACGCCCTTGCGGTCGGCGAGGCTGCGGGCGAAGGCGACCATCTTGTCGGTCGGAGCCTTGCGGCGACCGGTGCTGGCGGGCGGAGCGGAGGGGGCAGGCTCGGACACCGTCGCGACTGCAACCGGCGCCGCAGCGGCTTTCGCCTTGCGGGTGCGGCGCGGCTTCGGCGCCTCGCCCTCGATACCCGCTTCCAGCGCAACCGTCTTCACCGCCCGCTTGCGCGTTCGGGGAGCGCCGGAAACGCCGGCCCCGCCACGGGGAGCGCTGGCCCGCCGTCGCCCGCCCGCACCGCGCGCCGCGCGGACCGGAGCACGGACGCCCAAATCCACCGCGGGCCCGCGGTTGCCGACCAGCGCGCCGATCAGCCGCCCGGCCTCGTCGGCGATGCCGTCGATGACCGTGCGGAAGTCGGCGCGGCCGGTGACGACCTCGTCCAGCTTCATCTCCCACAGCGCGGTGGTGCCCGGATCGACGAGCGTCGGGGCGGCGCCGCGCAATGTCTCGAACAGCTGGAGCCCGGCCGGGGTCGGCACCAGCCACTTGCCGTCGGCGCCCATCAGGTTCTGCCGGCGCAAGCCCTTGATGATCTCCGCGCGGGTCGCCGGGGTGCCGATGCCCTTGGCCTCCTTCAGCCGGTCGCGCAAGGCGGGATCCTCGACGAAGCGCCAAGCGTTCTGCATGGCGTCGACCAGCGTGCCCTCGTTGTAGCGTGGCGGCGCCTGGGTGCGCTTGGCCTCCACCTTCGGGTCAGACAGCGCGGCCGATTCGCCGTGGGTGAGCGGGGGCAGCGTCTGCTCCGCCTCTTCCTCCGGCTTGCCGTCCGTCTCGGCGGAGCCGAAAGCGGCCTTCCAGCCGAGCTTCAGCGGGATGCGGCCGACCGCGCGGAAGACCACCGGCTTCCCCTCAACCGGCACATCCATCAAAACCGTCGTCTGCCGGTACTCGTAGTCCGGCATCACGGCCGCCAGATAGGAACGGCAGATCAGCGCAAACAGCCGCTTCTCGTCGTCGGTCAGGCGGTTCAGCCGTGTTTCCAGGTCGTCCAGCACGTTGACGTTGGGCACGATGGCGTGGTGCGACACGCCCTCCAGCGCCTTGTCGGAGAAGTGGCCGGACTTGCCCCGGCGGATCACCGGCCGCGACAGGTCCAGGTGCGCGAAACCGCGCAGGCGGGTCAGGGCGCCGGTGATGGCCGGCACGTCGGCGATCTGGTTCTCCGACAGATAGCGCGCCTCCGCGCGCGGGTAGGTGATCAGCTTCTTGCCGTCGCCGTCGTAGAGTTCCTGCGCGACCTCCAGCGTCCGGTCGGCGGTCCAGCCCCAGCGCTGGCCGCAGGTCTTTTGCAGGGAGGGCAGGTCGTAGAGCTTCGGTGGCCCCTGCCGCTTCTCCTCCACCTCCACCGACAGCGGGCCGGCGTGGCCGTCCGCCGCGCGGGCGATGGCCTCCGCGCGGGTGCGGTCCTTGATGCGGTCCTTCGGCGGCGGGCCGTGGCGCATCTGGAAGCTGCCGTTGGCGGCCGTCGCCGTAGCCACGACCTCGAAGTAGTCCTCCGGTTTGAAGTTGCGGATCTCCAGCTCGCGCATGCAGACGATGGCCAGCGTCGGGGTCTTCACCCGCCCGACGCCGATCACCCCGCGTGTGCCCGGCGCCAGCAGCGTCTTGGTCGCCGTGCGCGTCAGGGAGAGATTGAAGATCTGGTCGGCCTGCTGGCGCGCCACCGCCGCCTCGTAGAGCGGGCGCAGCTCGGCGTTCGGCTTCAACTTCGCGAAGGCGTCGCGGATCGTCTTGGGATCCTGCGCGGTGAACAACGCGCGCTGCACCCGGCCGCGATAGCCGACATGCTCCAGGATCTCCTGCCCGATCAGCTGCCCCTCGCGGTCGCAGTCGGTGGCGAGGATCACTTGGTCGCAGCCCTTCAGCGCCGCCCTGATGGCCGCCAGTTTCGCCGATTTGTTACCGCCGCTGTCGGGCCGCGTCGGGTACAGTCCGTCCGGCTTCAGCAGGGTGGAGGACCAGCGCTTCCACTCCGGATTCACCTCGTCCGGCTCGGCAAGCCGCAGCAGGTGACCCTCGGCCGGCAGAATGCGCCCGTAGCGCTCGCCCAGCGCGGCGCGCAGGTCCTTCGCTTGGCTGGATTTTTCCGTGATGATCAGCGTGGCCATGGCCGCCAGGATAATGCGAAAATGAAAACGTATCAAGAACGTGTGTGCGGCCTTCTGGCGGCCGTTCTTCTGACCCTTTCGACCTCTTCGGCCCTCGCGCAGGCCCCGGCGCTGCCGGGCATAGGGGCACAGGACCGGCGCGCCGCGGTTGACACGACCGAGGCGCCCTGGCGCAGCCTCGTCAAGGTGCAGACCAACCTGGGCAGCCGCTGCACCGGGGTGCTGGTGGCGCCGCGCCGGGTGGTGACGGCGGGCCACTGTCTTTTGAATCGCGCGCAGCGGTTCCTGCCGGCCTCGTCGCTCCACGTCCTGTTCGGCTACGACCGCGGCGATTACCGGGAGCATCGGACGGTCGCGTCGCTGGCCGTCGGCGGCCCCTTCGACCCCGGCCATCGGCCGGAGGGGCTTGCCCGCGACTGGGCGGTGCTGACGCTGTCCGGTGACGCGCCGGCCGGAGTCGAGCCGTTGCCGCTCGTCCGAGTCCCGCCGGAACCGGGCACGCCGCTGATGCTCGGCGGCTACAGCCAGGACAAGGCGCAGATCATCACCGCCGACACCGCCTGCGCGGCTCTCGGCCTGGCGCGGGCAGGGCAGGGGCAAGGTCAGGGATTGCTGATCCACGATTGCAACGGCACGCGCGGGGTCAGCGGCGCCGCGTTGCTCGTCCGCGTCCCGGACGGCCAGGAGGGCGCGTGGGGTGTGGCGGGGGTCGCCGTCGCCGCGCAGAACAGCGCCGCCCCGCGCAACATAGCCGTGCCCGCCGCAGCCTTCGCGGACGTTGCCGGTGGGGCTGTCGAAGGGACCGCGCTGGTGGGGAAAGCGCCCGTGGATACGCCCTCTTTGCGGTGAAAAGTCGCCTTTTCGCGCTGTTACAAGGGCGCGGGGCAGCTTTGAGCGGTGAAACCGCATTTTTTGCTATGTGGTTGGTCGTGAATCGCATAGACGTACGCGCGTCAAAGACCCCGTACCCGGAGCCGTACCCATGTCGATCCAGCGCTTCCATACCGGACCGCGCATGAGCCAGATGGTCATCCACAAGGACACGGTCTATCTGGCCGGCCAGGTGGCGAATGATCCGACTCAGGACGTGGAGATGCAGACCCGTCAGATCCTGGGCCAGATCGACGCCCTGCTGGCCGAGGCCGGAACGGACAAGTCCAAGCTTCTGTCCGCCACCATCTACCTGGCGGACATCGCGACCTTTGGCGCCATGAACAAGGCGTGGGACGCGTGGGTCGACCAGGCCAACGCACCGGCCCGCGCCACCGTGGAAGCCAAGCTGGCCGCGCCCCAGTATGTCGTTGAAATCCAGGTGACCGCAGCCAAATAAGCTGCGTGAACGGGGCGACCCGGCTCCCTCGGTTGGGGTTTGCCGGCGTGGCCCACTGTCTGTGAGGGCCTCGCTTCGAAAAAATCCGGAAGGACATGACCTTCCGGATTTACAGAATGTTAATCACGCCTTAACAGATCACCCGTAAAACCCCGACCAACCTTGCCGCCGGAGCGGACGACCACCGTTGCGCTTCGATAGCCGCGTTACAGTAATGGATCCGCAACATGCCGCGCCAAACGCCTCTTTCTGACATCCGCAACATCGGCATCATCGCCCACGTCGATGCCGGCAAGACGACGACCACCGAGCGCATCCTGTACTACACCGGTCGTAAGCACACGATCATCGACGTCCATGAGACGAAGGATCTCAAGACTTCGACGACGACCGACTACATGGAGCAGGAGCAGAAGCGCGGCATCACGATTCAGTCGGCTGCCGTCTCGGCCTTCTGGCGCGGCAAGAAGATCAACGTCATCGACACCCCGGGCCACGTGGACTTCACCATCGAGGTGAACCGCTCGCTCCGCGTGCTCGACGGCGCGGTCGTGGTGTTCGACGGTGTCGCCGGCGTGGAGCCGCAGTCGGAGACCAACTGGCGCCTCGCGGACAACTACAACGTCCCGCGCATGTGCTACGTCAACAAGATGGACCGTTCGGGCGCGAACTTCCGTCGCTGCGTCGACATGATCAAGAACCGCCTGGGCGCCCGTCCGCTCTGCCTGCAGGTTCCGCTGGGCTCGGAAGACAACTTCCGCGGCATGGTCGACCTGATCGAGATGAAGGCCTACGTCTGGTTCTCCGACGACAAGGACAGCAAGTGGGAGATCTGGGAGATCACCGACGATCTCGCCCAGAAGCTCAACCTGACCGTCAAGGAAGACCTCGACAACATTGAGAGCATCGCGGATCTGCGCCAGGAGCTGGTCGACACCGCCCTGGAGCAGGACGACGCCGCGATGGAGGCCTACCTGGATTCCGGTGAGGAGCCGTCGGCCGACGTGCTGCGCGCCTGCATCCGCAAGGGCACGATCACCAGCACCTTCACCCCGGTCCTCTGCGGCTCGTCCTACAAGAACAAGGGCGTGCAGCAGGTCCTGGACGCGGTCGTCGATTTCCTGCCGGCCCCGACGGATGTCGAAGCCATCAAGACGGTGGACGAGGACGGCAACGCGAACGGCGAGCGTCTCAGCTCCGACGACGCGCCCTTCTCGGCGCTGGCGTTCAAGGTGCTGAACGACACCTACGGCTCGATGACCTTCATCCGCGTCTATTCGGGCGTGCTGACGAAGGGCATGTCGATCCTGAACTCGACCCGCGGCAAGCGCGAGAAGATCGGCCGCATGGTCGAGATGTTCGCGAAGGAAGCCAACCCGATCGAGGAAGCCCGCGCCGGCGACATCATCGCGCTCGTCTCCCTGCAGGAGACCGAGACCGGTGACACGCTCTGCGACGCCTCCGCGCCGGTGATCCTGGAGCGCATGCGCTTCCCGGACCCCGTCATCAGCGTGTCGGTCGAGCCGAAGACCAAGGGCGAGCAGGAGAAGTTCTCCATCGCGCTGGGCAAGATGGTCCGCGCGGATCCGTCGCTCCGCCTGGAGACCGACCGTGAAACCGGCCAGACCATCCTGCGCGGCATGGGCGAGCTGCACCTGGAAGTGACGCTGGACCGCATGCGCACGGAGTTCGGCGTGGAAGGCAACATGGGCAAGCCCCAGGTGGCCTACCGCGAGACGATCACCAAGCCGGTCGAGTACACCTACACCCACAAGAAGCAGACCGGTGGTTCGGGCCAGTTCGCCGAGGTGAAGATCGTCTTCGAGCCGCGCGAGCGTGGTGAAGGCTTCGAGTTCAAGGACGAGACGGTCGGCGGCTCGGTGCCGCGCGAATACGTCCCGTCGGTCGCCAAGGGCCTGGAGATGCAGAAGGAAGAGGGCGTGCTCGCCTCCTATCCGACTGTGGACTTCCGCGCCCGCCTGGTGGACGGCAAGTACCACGACGTCGACTCGAACGCCCTGACGTTCGAAATCGCCGCCAAGGCTTGCTTCCGCGAGGCCCTGAAGCTCGCCGCCCCGATCCTGCTCGAGCCGGTCATGAAGGTCGAGATCGTCACCCCGGACGACTACCTGGGCGACGTCATCGGCGACGTGAACCGCCGCCGCGGCACGGTGCTGGGCCAGCTGGAGCGTGGCGCCAACATCGCCGTCGAGGCCCATGTGCCGCTGAACGAGATGTTCGGCTACATCGGCCAGCTGCGTGGCATGACCTCCGGCCGTGCGTCCTACACGATGGAGTTCAGCCACTACGAGCCGGTGCCGCGCAACGTCACCGACGAAATCGTGGCCGGCCGCAACAGCAAGGCCGCCTGATTTCAGGCCCAGCCTTGATCTGTGGTTGTTGAGAAAAACGGCCGGCGGAGCGATCCGCCGGCCGTCTTTCGTTTCCTGCGTGCGACGCATGGGTGAGTTGCCCTTCTTACGGCGATTATCCGAAAAGATGAGTGTTGCCTCTGAGTAACGCGCACCAATTTTTGGATATGACCCGACGAATCTCCTTGATCGTTGCCTTCGTGGCTCTGTCGCTTCTGTCCGCGCCAGCCGTGGCGGAGCAGGGGGACGGCCGACTCGATTCGCTCTTCGGCGATCTGCTGGGCACCAGCGATCAGGTCGCGGCCGAAGCGGTCCAGGACCGAATTTGGGACATCTGGCTGGAGCACCCGAAGGAGGACATCGTCCTCCTCATGCGCGAAGGCGTACAGAACCTGAACGCGGACCATTATGCGGAGGCGCTGGCCGCCTTCGACGCGGTCATCGCGCGGGATCCGAACTACGCCGAAGGGTGGGACAAGCGCGCGAACGCCGAGTATCTGCTCGGCAATTACGACAACGCGGTGCGCGACATCGGCCGCGCCCTGGCGCTGGAGCCGCGCCATTTCGGCGCCCTGGCCGGGCTCGGCCTCGTCTACCTCGCCATCGACGAACCCGCGGGCGCGCTGCGCGCCTTCAACGCGGCGCTCGCCATCAACCCGCACCTGGACGGCGTGCGCCAGCAGGCCACGAAAATCCGCCAGCAGATGGCCGGCTCGGCGCTGTGAATCCTTTTGCCGCCGCTTTCGCCTTCTCTTCTGAGAAACCCTAAAATCATTTAATCCAGCCGCAAGGCCTCCGTGACCTGTCATCCCCTACCTTTGGGGCAACGATAAACGCACGCCAGTCATGGAGAGCCATCGATGCGCAAGACGATTGCCGCCCTGCTGCTCGGCACCACGGTGCTGACGGGGCCGTTCCTGATCGCGAACCCGCCGCACGCCGCCGCCGCGGCCGTGCTGACCCAGGACATGCCGGTCACCTTCGCCGACCTCGCCGCCAAGGTGACGCCCGCCGTGGTCAACGTTTCCACCACACAGGAAGCCAAGGCCGAGCGCGGTCCGCGCGCGCCGAACTTCCCGCCGGGCTCGCCCTTCGAAGAATTCTTCAAGCAGTTCCAAGACCAGTTCGGCCAGAACCCGTCCGATCAAAATTCTTTGGGCCAGGGTGAAGAACAGCCCGAAGCACAGCCCAGGGGGAAGATGGGCTCGCTCGGCTCCGGCTTCATCGTCGATCCGTCGGGGTACGTGGTCACCAACAACCACGTCATCGACGGGGCGGAGGAGATCACCGTCACGTTGCAGGACGGCACCGCGCTGAAGGCGAAGCTGGTCGGGCGCGACGCCAAGACCGACATCGCCCTGCTGAAGGTCAAGTCCGACAAGCCCCTGCCGTCGCTCGACTGGGGCAACAGCGACGTCTCGCGCGTCGGCGACTGGGTGATGGCCGTCGGCAACCCCTTCGGTCTGGGTGGCACGGTGACCAAGGGCATCATCTCGGCGCGCGGCCGCGACATCCACAGCGGCCCGTACGACGACTACCTGCAGCTCGACGCCGCCATCAACCGCGGCAACTCCGGCGGCCCGACCTTCAATCTGAACGGCCAGGTCATCGGCATCAACACCGCGATCTACTCGCCCAACGGCGGCTCGGTCGGCATCGGCTTCGCCATTCCCTCAAACCTCGCCAAGGAGGTCGTCGCCCAGCTGAAGGACAGCGGCCATGTGGAGCGCGGCTGGCTCGGTGTGAAGATCCAGGAGGTCTCGCCGGACATCGCCGACACCGTCGGCCTGTCCCAGTCCAAGGGAGCGCTCGTCGCCGAGGTGACCCCGGGCAGCCCGGCCGCCAAGGCCGGCCTGCACCAGGGCGACGTCATCCTGTCCTACGACGGCAAGCCGGTGGACACGCTGCGCGACCTGACGCGCCGAGTCGCGGAGACCAAGGCCGGCGACAAGGCCGACATCAAGGTCCTGCGCCACGGCAAGGAGACGACGGTCACCGCCGACATCGCCCCGCTGCCGGCCGAGCAGAAGGTCGCCTCCGCCGAAGGCGGGCCGGCCGACACCTCGGCGGTGGAGACGGTGAAGGGGCTGAAGCTGGCCCCGCTGGACGGCGCCACGCGCTCCCGCCTCGGCCTCGACGACGGGGTGACGGGCGTGGTGGTGACTTCCGTCTCGCCGAAGGCCGGCGACGTTCCGGTCCGCGCCGGCGACGTGATCGTCAAGGTCGGCGACCAGACCGTCACCTCGCCGTCCGACGTGACGAAGACCCTCGCGCAGGCCGAGAAGGACGGGCGCAAGGCGGTCCTTCTGCTGGTCAACCGCCGCGGCAGCGAGAGCTTCGTCCCGCTGAAGCTCGGCCACGCGTAAACATCGGCGTTGCCGCTGCCCCGGCTGCCGCATCACGCGGGTGGCCGGTCGGGGTGGCGGTGATCCGGGTGAGGATGCTGGTGCGGAGCGAGCCCCCGCTCCCCACCGGCATCCTCGCCCTACCTCTGTTTCCCCTACCTCCGTTCCCACTGGACACGGGGCTTCTAGGCAGCCGGAAGGATGCGGTATTCTCATGCTCATGAAAGTCCTCGTCATCGAAGATGATCAGCAGGCCGCCTCCTACCTCGCAAAGGGGCTGAAGGAGGCGGGGCACGTCGTCGACACCGCCAACGACGGCAAGGAAGGACTCTTCCTCGCCGGGGCGGAGCATTACGACGTGATGGTCGTGGACCGGATGCTGCCCGGCCGCGACGGGCTGTCGCTGGTCGAGATCCTGCGCGCCACGGGCAACGACACGCCGGTGCTGTTCCTGTCGGCGCTCGGCAGCGTGGACGACCGGGTGAAGGGTCTGAAGGCGGGCGGCGACGATTACCTGACCAAGCCCTTCGCCTTTTCCGAGCTGCTTGCCCGCATCGAGGTGCTGGTACGCCGGCGCACGGCCGCACAGCCGCAGACCAAGCTGACCGTCGGCGACCTGGAGCTGGACCTGCTGTCCCGCACGGTGAAGCGCGCCGGCAAGCCCATCGACCTGCTGCCCCGCGAGTTTGCCCTGCTCGAATACCTGATGCGCAACGCCGGCAGCGTGGTGACGCGCACCATGATGCTGGAGAATGTCTGGGACTATCACTTCGACCCGCAGACCAACGTCATCGACGTGCACATCGCCCGCCTGCGCCAGAAGATCGACAAGGACTTCCCGACACCGCTGATCCACACGGTGCGCGGCGCCGGCTACAGCCTGCGGGCTGCGGAATGAGCCCCCGGATAAGGTTCTTGGCGTGATCGCGGTCGCGGCCCCCGTCCTACGGCTCCTGCGCACCACGCCGTTCCGGCTGGCCCTGCTGTACCTGGGCCTGTTCGTGCTGTCGGTCAGCGTGATCCTGCTGATCCTCTACCGCACCACCGCCGGATTCCTGGAGCAGGAGATCGGCGAGACCATCGCGCTGGAGGTCGCCGGCCTTCAGGACCAGTACCGCGGCAGCGGCCTGCGCGGGCTGGTCGACGCCGTGCGCGACCGCAGCGTCGCCACGCACACCAACTCCATCTACCTGCTCACCACGCCCAGCGGCACCATCCTGGCCGGCAATCTGAACGCCTGGCCCGACACGCAGCCCGGCGCCGGGGGGTGGAGCCATTTCAAGGTTTCCGATTACGGCGGCACCGACGCCCGGCCGTCCACCGCCATGGCCGTCACCTTCACGCTGCCCGGCCAGTTCCGCCTGCTCGTCGGCCGCGACATGAGCGAGCTGGACCAGCTGCGCGGACGCCTGATGGAATCGCTGCGCTGGGTCTTCGCCGTGACGGTCGTGCTGGGCGTCGGCGGCGGCCTGCTGCTGGCACGCGGCGCCATGCACCGGATCGAGCTGATCAACCGGACCACCCGCCAGATCATGGCCGGTGACCTGACCGGCCGCGTGCCGCGCGTTGGCGGCGGCGACGAGATCGACCGGCTGGCCGGCAACCTGAACGCCATGCTTGACCAGATCGAGCGGTTGATGACCGGCATGCGGCAGGTGACGGAAAGCGTGGCGCACGACCTGCGCACGCCGCTGTCGCGTCTGCGCGCCCGCGTCGAGTTGGCGCTGATCCGCGACACCGACGACCCGGAGGTCTACCGGACGGTCCTTCAGGACACGATCATGGAGGCCGACCGGCTGCTCGCCACCTTCACCGCCCTGCTGTCGATCGCCGAAGCCGAATCGGGCGCCAAGCGCACCGACCTGGAGCCGGTGTCCCTGTCCGAGGTGGTGCGTCTCGCCGCCGACCTCTACGAACCCGTTGCGGAGGAGAAGGGCCAGACCCTGACGACCGAGATCCGCGCCGACGCGACCGTGCGCGGGAACGAGCAGCTGTTGGCGCAGGCCGTGGCGAACCTGCTCGACAACGCCATCAAGTACACGCCGGAGGGCGGTCACATCGCCTTGCTCCTGGAAGGGGCCGGCCACGGCGAGGCGGCGCGGGTGACCGTGGCCGACAGCGGCTCCGGCATCCCGTCGGAGATGCGGGAGAAGGTGCTGGAGCGCTTCGTCCGGCTCGACACCGCACGGGCGTCACCGGGCAACGGGCTGGGGCTCAGCCTCGTCGACGCGGTGGCGCGCCTGCACGGGGCGCGGCTGGTGCTGGACGACAACCGGCCTGGCCTGCGGATCAGCCTGGTCTTTCCGGCGGACACCGCGCCGCAGGCGGCCGGACCCCAGCGCGCCATGGTGGCGAAGAGCGGAACAATCACCGGCGGCGCCCTGCATCCTCTCCCGCCCCCGGCGGGAGAGGGGTGATGTCGCGGCCCTGGCAAATAAAGAAGCCCGCCGTTTCCGGCGGGCTTGAGGTGACATCAGCGAGAATGACTCCTTGGCGTCACTCATGATATGGGGCGTCCGGCGGCCGCGCGCATTCGGATAAGTGTGGTAGCACCAAGGTGCTATGGGGCGTGCCCTGCAACTCTTTCCTTCGGACGGCGTTTCTCCGGAACGTGAAACCGGGGAACGAGCATGGACACACCGACACGGACGACCCGTCAGGCAGCGGAGGCGGCGACTCGCGTCGAGACGGCGCGGGCACCGGCGGCGTCCGGCGGCGAGCGGGCGCTCTCCATGGAGCTGAAGGTCTACACTTGGAAGGTGCTGATCGCCGTCGGCGTCTTCGGCCTCGTCTTCCTGGTGTGGCGGGTGGCCGACGCGCTTCTGCTCGTCTTCGCCGGTGTTCTGTTTGCCATCCTGTTGCAGCGCGTGGCCGACCTCGTGCGGCATTACACCCACCTGTCCCAGGGCTGGGCGTTGGCGGCCGTGCTGCTTCTGCTCACCGCGATGCTGGTCGGCGGCGGCTATCTGCTCGGCCATTCCGTCGTCTCGCAGTTCGACCAGCTGAGGCAGCAGATCAACGGCGCCGTCGACCAGTTGCCGCCGCCCATCCGGGACCAGATCGCCGAGCAGGGGCGCGACGCGACCTCTTGGATCAACCGGCTGCGCACGGTGGCGTCGAGCGTCATCTTCTTCCTGGGCGACGCCGTCGTGGTGATCTTCACGGCCATCTACCTGGCCGCCTCGCCGGGGGTCTACCGGCGCGGCGTTGTCCTGCTGGTGCCGCCGCGCGGGCACGAGCGCGCGCGCGAGGTGCTGGACGTCATGGGCGACTCGCTGTGGAAGTGGCTGATCGGGCAGATCGCCGCCATGGTGATCGTCGGGACGCTGACCACGGTCGGTCTTCTCCTGCTCGGCATCCCCAGCGCCGCCGCCCTGGGCTTCCTGGCCGGGCTGCTGGAGTTCGTGCCGCTGCTCGGCCCGGTGCTGGCGGCGGTGCCCGGAATCCTGATCGCCTTCTCCCAGTCGCCGCAGGAGGCGATTTGGGTTGGGCTGCTCTACCTCGCCATCCAGCAGACGGAGGGCAACCTGATCACGCCGCTGATGCAGAAGCGCGTGGTGGACCTGCCGCCGGTCATCACCATCGGCGCCATCGCGGCGGGCGGGCTGCTGTTCGGCATCCTCGGCATGTTCCTGGCGACCCCGCTGGCCATCGTGGCGCTGGTGCTGGTCAACATGCTCTACATCGAGGACAAGCTGGGCGAGGGACGGCACTTTCCCAGCGAGGACGCGGGGAAGAGCGCGTAGCCCCTCACACCGCCTCCGCCTTGATCTCCGCGGCGGAGCGCAGCGGCAGCTCCTTCAGGAACAGGGTCATCACGAAGGACACCACCGCCAGCGCCGCCGCCAACAGGAACAGGGTCGAGAAGCCGTGCTCGAACGCCGTCAGGGCGGAGGCGCGGGCCCCCGGCGGCAGGGAGGCCAGGGCGGCCGTGCCGCGGTCCAGAACGTCGCGCCCGCTGATGCCGGGCAGGCCGGCGGCATTCAGGCGGGATTCCACGTCGGCGGCGAAGACCGCGCCGAACACAGCCACCCCGACCGACCCGCCGAGCGAGCGGAAGAAGCCGACCGAGGCGGTGGCGGCCCCCAGGTCGCGGCGGTCCACGGCGTTCTGCACCGCGACCGTCATCACCGGCATGACCAGCCCCAGCCCGATGCCCAGCGGCACCAGGATCACCGTCGACCACAGACCGCTTTCCGACACCGACGGCGACAGGCCGAGCGCCAGGTACATGGCCGCGGCCAGCGCCAGGCCGGCCAGCGGCACCGCCTTGTAGCGGCCGGTGCGGGCGATCAGCCGGCCGCCGCCGCCGGCCCCCAGCACCATGCCCAGAACCATCGGCAGCAGCAGCAGGCCGGCCGCGGTGGCGTTCGTCCCGCTGACCAGCTGAACGCGCAGCGGCAGGAAGACGATGCCGGAGAACAGCACCATGGCCGACACCGCGACCACCGGGTTGGCGACGGCGACCACCGGCACGCGGAACAGGTGCAGCGGCAGGATCGGCTCGTCCACCCGGCGCTCGTGGATCAGGAAGGCGACGAACAGAGCGACGCCCAGCACGGTGAGGCCGAGGATGAAGGGCGACGCCCAGGGGATCACGACGCTGCCGCGCGACACCACCAGCAACAGGCTGGTCACCGTGCCCATCAGCAGGACGGCGCCGAGATAGTCGATCTTCGGCTGGGCGCGCCCGGCGTGCAGGCGGCCGAGCGCCCGGCTGGTCATGGCGAGCGCCGCGACGCCCAGCGGCAGGTTGATCAGGAAGATCCAGTGCCAGCTCAGCGTTTCCGTGAAGACGCCGCCCAGCAGCGGGCCGGCCACGCTGGCCAGCGCGAAGACGCCGCCGATGTAGCCCTGGTAGCGCCCGCGCTCGCGCGGGGCGACCACGTCGCCGATGATGGTGAAGGCCAGCGCCATCAGCCCGCCGCCGCCCAGCCCCTGAAGGCCGCGGAACAGGATCAGCTGCCCCATGCTCTGCGCCGCCGCGCACAGCACCGACCCGATCAGGAACAGGAAGATCGCCACCTGGAGGATGCGCTTGCGGCCATACAGGTCGCTCAGCTTGCCGTAGATCGGCGTGGTGGCGGTGGAGGCCAGCAGGTAGGCGGTGACCACCCAGGGCAGGTCGTCCAGGTTCCCCAGCTGGTGCGCCATGGTTGGCAGGGCCGTCGCGACGATCGTCTGGTCCATCGCCGCCATCAGCATGGCGATGGCGACGCCGCTGAAGACCCGCAGGATCTCCTGGTGGGTGAAAGCGGCGTGGTCGGCGGAATCGGGCACGGCGGTACGGTCGGTCATGGCTCGCCTTCGCGGTTCGAGCGGAAACATCCTGTGCGCACACCATAGTCCGGGAGGCGTTCCGCGCAAGAACTCCGCTGCGAATGGCTGATAGACTCGCAACAGCATCCCCCGAGGACCGTTGCCTGCACCATGCTGACCGTCCGTGACCTGTCCAACCGCGTGCTCCAGCCCGCCTCCTTCCGCGTGGACACGGGGGAGTGCGTGGCCGTCCAGGGGCCGTCCGGTGCCGGGAAGTCGGTGCTCCTGCGCGCCGTTGCCGACCTGGACCCGGCCGCCGGCGAGGTGCGGCTGGACGGTGCGCTGCGGGAGGATATGACCGCGCCGGAGTGGCGCCGCCGCGTCACCTACCTCGCCGCCGAGTCGGGCTGGTGGTCCGACCGGGTCGTCGATCATTTCGCTGACCCCCAGCGCGCCGCCCCGCTCATCGATGCGCTAGGCCTTCCCGCGGAGGCGCTGGGCTGGCCGGTGTCCCGCCTGTCCACGGGGGAGCGGCAACGTCTGGCGCTGATCCGCGCCCTGGTGCAGGAGCCGCGCGTGCTTCTGCTGGATGAGCCGACCGGCGCGCTCGACCTCGACGCCACGCACCGGGTGGAGGGCTTGCTGCGCGACGCGCTGGACCGCGGGATGGGCGTGCTGATCGTCACCCATTCCCCGGACCAAGCCGACCGCTTGGCAAAGCGACGCCTGCGCGTCGAAGCCGGTCAAGTGCGGGAGGCCTGAGATGCCGCTGATCCCCCTTCATTACACCGACCTCGTCCTGGCGGCGCTGTTGCTGCTGGTCAACGGCGGCCTGTCGGTCCGGCTGTCGCTGGGGCTGGAGCGGTCGCTGGCCATCGCGGCGGTCCGCATGGTGGTCCAGCTCTCGCTGGTCGGGCTGGTGCTGAAGCAGCTTTTCGCGCTGGAGTCGCCCTGGCTGACGCTCGCCGCCGCGCTCGTCATGGTGCTGTTCGCCGGGCAGGAGGCGATGGCCCGGCAGGAGCGGCGGCTGGTCGGCTGGTGGGCCTACGGGCTCGGCACCGGGGCCATGGGCTTCGCGGCGTTGGTGGTCATGTCGCTGGCCCTGACCACGGCCATCCAGCCGGACCCGTGGTGGGACGCCAGGTACGCCATCCCGCTGCTGGGCATGGTGCTGGGCAACGCCATGAGCGGAGTCAGCCTGTCGCTGAACACCCTGACCGCGGGGGCGGTGCGCGAACGCGCGGCGATAGAGGCGCAGCTGGCGCTCGGCCGCACGCTCTGGGTGGCGCTGCGGCCGGTGCTGCGGCACGCGCTGCGCACCGGGCTGATGCCGACGATCAACAGCATGGCGGCGACCGGCCTTGTGGCGCTGCCCGGCATGATGACCGGCCAGATCCTCTCGGGCGTCGATCCGGCGGAGGCGGTGAAGTACCAGATCCTGATCATGTTCCTGATTTCCGGCGCCACCGGCCTCGGCGTGCTGATCGCGACGCTTGCGGCGGCGCGCCGGCTCAGCGACGTCCGGCAGCGGCTACGGCTCGACCGGCTCACTCTGCGAGAGTGACGGAACCATACCTTCGCCGTGTCCGTTGATCGCGCATGGCAACAGCAGGCGGGTAACACCAGCCGCGGCGGGGGCAAAGCGTCATGGCGCACATCGTGGAGATCCGGAACGGCGCGATCGTCGGCAACGACGAGCCGTCCGACGAATATCTGCCCATCGGCACCCACATCACGCAGGCCGACGGGTTCTACGTCAGCTTCGGCATGGATGTGGAAGGGCCCTACGACCGCGCCGACGCGGAGGAGCGCTTGGATCACCTGAAAAAGGCCACCCAGGCGGACCTCGAACGGCCGTAAACTCCGACCCTCACTGGGACGACGCGCCGCGCAGGCTTTCGTTCACGATGCGGCGCAGGTCGTGCGGCTGGATGGGCTTGTGCAGCAGGGCACACTGGGCGCCGGCGGCTTCGCGCAGCCGGTCGGAGGAGGTGTCGCCTGTCAGAAGCACGCCGGGCAGGTCGCGCCCCATGCGGCGGCGCAGCGTGTCCATCAGCATCAGCCCGGTTCCGCCGTCCGGCAGGCGATAGTCGGTCAGCACAAGATCGGGCACCATCGTGCCGTCCAGCAGCTCCAGCGCTTCGGCGACCGACCCCGCGTCCGTGACGCGATAGCCCCAGCCCTCCAGCATCAGCGACAGGGCCATGCGGATGACCGCGTCGTCCTCCACCAGCAGGACCTCCGCGCCGTTGCCGTCGGCGCCGCCCGCCATATCCTCCTCGGTGATGGCGCCGATGCCGGGCTGGGCGTCCGCGACGATGGCCAGCGGCAGCGTGACCGCGAAGCAGGACCCCTGGCCAAGGCGCGAGGTCACATCGATGCTGCCGCCCAGCATGTGGATCAGGCGTTTGGCGATGCTGAGCCCCATGCCCAGCCCCTCCCGCCGGTCGCGGGCGGCGTTGCCGACCTGGTAGAAGTCCTGGAAAATCCGGTCGATCTGGTTCTCGGCGATGCCGATGCCGGTGTCCCACACCTCGATGCGCAACGTGTTGCTGCGCCGCCGCACGCCGAACAGCACACGCCCCTGCTGCGTGTAGCGGATCGCGTTGGTCAGAAGGTTGCGCAGCACCCGCTCCAGCAGCCCGCCGTCGGTGCGCAGCGTGAGCCGCGAAGGCACCGTGCGCAGGGACAGCCCGGAGGAGGCGGCCACCGTCGCAAACTCCCCGTGCAGCCGGTTCATGATTGAACCGACGTCCACGGGCGCCACGCTGGGGGAGATGAGCCCCGCTTCGAGCTTGGAGATGTCCAGCAGGCAGTCCAGCAGGGTGCCCAGCGACTGGACGGTGTCGCGCAGCTGCGTGCCGATGCGCCGCGCCTCGTCGGGGATCGGCTCCTTCAGCAGCAGGCCGGTCAGCAGCATCAGGGCCTGGGCCGGCTGGCGCAGGTCGTGGCTGGCGGCGGCCATGAAGCGTTCCTTGGCGTCCAGGGCGACGTTCAGGTCGCGCTCCATGGACTTGATGGCCGAGATGTCGGTCACGCTGGTGACCACCGATTCGGCCTTGCCGTCGCCGTTCAGCACGGGATGGCTGGACACCCGAAGCCAGCGTGTGGGCGCGGCCGCACCGTCGCCGTCCGCGATGCCGATAATCTGCTCCACCACGGTGGCGCCGGTCGCCACCGCCTGCGCTGCGGGCGGCAGCCCGGTCAGGCGGACTCCGTCGGCGCCGATGAAGCGCCGTCCGCCCGCCGTCGTCGCCCGGTCGCCCAGCGTGCGCGTGTTGAAGGGCTGGGCGCGCGGGTCGAGCAGGACGCCCGCCGGGCTGGCCATCAGCCGCTCCGCCATGCCGTTGGCGACCTGGACGGTGCCGTCGGCCGAGCGCATGACCAGACCTTCGTTCAGCGAGTGCACCAACGTGCGGTGGCGCCGCTCGCTGGTCGCCAGGGCCTCCTCGGCGGCGCGGCGCGCGGTCACGTCGCGGAAGGCGACGACGGCGCCGGTGATCCGGCGGTCTTGCTTGATGGGGGGCTGCATGATGGGGGAGACGGTCAGCTCGGCGGTGAAGGAGCCGCCGCCGCGACGACGCATCCGGGCGTCCGGAACCTGCCGGACGGTCCCGTCCGACAGCGCCAGCGCCACCGACGTGGCGGCGTCCGAATTGTCCGCGTTCACGGAGTCGAGCAGCGACGGGAAGCGCAACCCCACCAGGTCGGTGGGATCGAAGCCCGTCATCGACTGGGCCGCGCTGTTGACGAAGGTGATCACGCCCTCGGCGTCCAACCCCAGGATGCCGTCGGCGACCGCGTGCAGGATGTGGTGGTATGCGGCGCGGGCGCGCTCCGCCTCGTCGCGGGCGGCCTGAAGCTCGCCAACCCAGGCGTTGCGCTCCGTCACATCGGTGACGGTGATCAGCACGTCGCCCTTGTCGCCGTCCTCCAGCGCCACCATGCGCGCGTCGGTCAGCCCGTCGATCAGGCTCCGTGCGCCGACATAGACATACTCCTGGCGGGACCATTGGCCGGTCTCGCGCAGGCGATTGAGCGCGGTGAACAGGCGGCCGTGGTCGAGCGAATCGACCATCAGGGTCAGCGGACGGCCCTTCAGGCGGCGCAGCGGCAGCCCGAACTGGCGCTCCGCGGCGGCGTTGGCTTCGCCGACGATGCCCGCGGCGTTGACCGTGAAGCAGGCCAGCGGAACCGACTGGAAGAGCTGGAGGTACTGGATGCGCGACGCCTCCAGCGCCTGCTGGGCGGTGCGCAGCTCCTCGTTCTGGATTTCCAGTTCGGCTTGGTGCACGTACAACTCGTGCACGACCTCCTTCAGGGTGGTGGCCGAAATCTCCGCCCCTTCGAATCCCCCGGAATTGAGCGCCTGTTCGGCGCGTCGGCGCAGGCGTTCGTTCAGGATGTCCTTCACGCCGCCCCCTTGCTGGCGCTGCCCTTCTGCTGGTTCGCCTTTTCGCGCCTAAGGTTGCCACTGGGGCTGCCGCCGGTGCGCCCACTCAGGCGCAGCTCCATCAGCTTGCGGTTGGTGATGTTGATGTGGCTCACCACCGCGCCTCCGGTCATTTCGTTCAAGCGACAGGCGTGCATCATGAACCAACGCTCTTCCGTGTCCGAGTGGCAGGGGTATTCGATCGTGAAGTGGCTGATCTCGCCGTTCAGGATTTTGCGCAGCCCTTCGTTCACCGCCCGGGCGATGTCCTCGCCGTCCTCGCCTTCCTGTGCGGTGCAGACCTGGAGGTAGTTCGTTCCAGGACCGCAACGTTCCAGGGCGGGTGCGCCGTTGGCCTGGCCGAAGCTGCGCCAGGCGGCGTTGACCATGGTAATGACGCCGTCGGAGTCGATGACCGCCACATGCTCCGGCAGGCTGTTGAGCACCGTTTGCAGGCGATGCTCGGCCTCCTTGGCCACGGTGACGTCGACGAAGGTGATGACGACGCCGGCGACCTGCTGCTTGTCGTTCAGGTAGGGCAGGATGCGCGTCTGGATCCAGCGCTCGTCGCGCACCTGGACATGGCTTTCGATGGGCACGTGGGTTTCGAACACCGTCCCGATGTCCTTGAGGAAGTTCGGGTAGTCGATGTTCGTCGACAGGTGCGTGATCGACCGCCCGACGTCGCGCGGGATGATGTTGATGAAGCGCGCCGCCGCCGGCGTGAAGCGCCGGATCACCATGCCGGAATCCAGGAATATCGTGCCGATCTCGGTGGAGCGCAGCAGGTTGTCGAGATCGTTGGTGACCTCCGTCAACTCCTCCACCTTTGCCTGGTACTCGGCGTTGACGGAGTACAGTTCCTCGTTGACCGATTGAAGTTCTTCGTTGGTGCTCTGCAGCTCTTCGTTGGAGGCGAGAAGCTCCTCGTTCGTGGCCTGCAGTTCCTCGTTGGCGGTCTCCAGTTCCTCGATGGTCGCCTGCAGGTTCTCGCCCCGCGACATCAGCTCCTGCTCCAGACCACGGATGCGCTCCGCGGTGTCGGCGTTGAAGTCGAAGTCGCTGTCGGGTATCGGCAGCATCGGGCCGGCCGGGTCCAGCAGGACCAGGGCAAAGCGGCGGCCGGTCTTGCGCAGCACGAAGGGCTTCACCCGCAGGCTGATCGCCGGCAGCCCCTCCCGGTCCTTGACCGGGATGTTGGACAGCGCGAACTCCTCGCCGGAGCGGAAGGCGCGGGACAGCGCGGTGCCGACCACCATGGACACGGACGACGGCAGCAGCTTCAGCGCGTTCAGCGTCGCCTCGCCGGCCGGCACCTTCAGGATCGCCGAGGCGTCCCCGAAGACGTGCATGATGTTCATCTGGTCGTTGATCAGCAGGCAGGGCGGCACATAGGCCTTCATCAACGCGCCGATGGCCTCGTCGATGGCGGCACCTTCCTCCTGCACGTGGCTTGTCTCGCCGCTGCGGGCGAGCGGGGCGGCCACGGTCGGGACGAGCAGGCGCGACAGCCGGTGCGGTCCGGCGCGCAGGCTCTGGAACACCTTGTTGCGGCTGTCCAGCGCGTGGAACTCCGCCGACAGCTCGCCCAGCGTCTCGCTGGTGCCGAGGAACAGGAAGCCGCTCTGCCGCAGGGCGTACTGGAACAGGCTCAGCACCTTGCGCTGCAACGGCGCGTCCATGTAGATCAGCAGGTTGCGGCAGCTGACCAGGTCGATCTTGGTGAAGGGCGGGTCGCGCATGATGTTGTGGACTGCGAAGACCACCATCCGCCGGATTTCGCGCGCCACCACATACTTATCGCCGCGTTGGCTGAAGTAGCGGGTCAGGCGCTCTTGCGAGACGTCCTCCGCGATGGAGCGCGGGAATTCGCCGAGGCTGGCGATCTCGATGCTGTCCTGGTCGATGTCGGTGGCGAAGATCTTGACGTCGAAGCTGCGCCCCAGCCGTTCCTGCGCCTCGGCGAAGAGAATGGCGATGGAGTAGGCCTCCTCGCCCGTGGCGCAGCCGCAGACCCAGACGCGCACCATGTCGGTGTGGCTGCGGTTGGCCAGCAGCGCCGGGATGACCTTCTCGTTCAGCGCGGCGAAGGCCGACTCGTCGCGGAAGAAGCGGGTGACCCCGATCAGCATCTCCTTGTAGAGATGGACCGTCTCGGCGTTGTCCCGGCGCAGCAGGGCCGCGTATTCGTCCATGGATTCGAGCCCGGCGCCGTGCATCCGCCGCTCGATCCGGCGCAGCAGGGTCGCCAGCTTGTAATGCGAGAAATCCACGCCGGTGACCGACCGAATGGTCGCCACGATCTGGGCCAGCGGATCGCTGTTCTTGTCGCGCGCGCGGCCGGCGTGGGCCGGGCGGGCGCGGCTCAGCGTGCGGCGGGCGTGGTCCATCAGAGCGGCCGGCAGCTTGGCCGGGGGCAGGGTGGTGTCCACCTGGCCGGTGGCGATGGCGCTGCGCGGCATGCCGTCGAACTGGGCGGTTTCCGGGTCCTGCACGGCGGCGTAGCCGCCCGCCGCCTTGATGGCGAGCAGGCCGCGCGTGCCGTCCGACCCGGTGCCCGACAGCACCACGCCCATGGCAAGCGGTCCCTGGTCCTGCGCGAGTGCCGTGAAGAAGATGTCGATCGGCAGGCTCATGCCGCTGCCCGCGTCCTTCGCGGTCAGGCGCAGCCGGCCGTCCTCGATGGACAGGTGCTTGGCCGGCGGCAGAAGGTAGACCGTGTTGCGCTCCACCACCATGCCGTCGGCCGCCTGGACCACCGTCATGGAGGTGTGCTTCCCGAGCAGGTCGACCATCAGGCTTTTGTGGACCGGCGACAGGTGCTGGACGACCACGTAGGCGAGATCGCTGTCTCCCGGCACGTTGTCGAAGAAACGTTGCAACGCCTCCAGCCCGCCGGCCGAGGCGCCGATCCCGACGATGCAGCAGGTCCGCTCCGCGCGCAACTCCTCGGACGGCGGGCCATCGCCGCCCTCCGCGTCGCCGCCCGGCGTTTTGCTGCCAGCCGTTCCGCCGCTGGCCGGCCCGCCGCCCTCAGACGCATCACGACGTTTGATTTCGGATGCGGCCGCTTCGGAGGTCCTGGCGTCGGACGCCGTTGTGTCGCTGTCTTCAGGTTGCACGATGCTTCGCAAATGCTGCCACAAAGGATGACGGGCGGATGACGGGCGGAGTATTGCCCTATCGAACGATATAGTCCTCACCCCTGCAGGTGAAAAGACCTGTTTCCCGGATGGGGATGGGTTGAACTCAAAGTGGGTTGCTGGCCTATATATGAATGAGATAATCGGGTCAACTCAGATGAAATGGTGTCGAGTCGAGGTGGTTGAAAGATAAGGCTCTTCTGATCTCTTTCATCCCGATTATTTCAAAGCACCATCCTTCCGGATATATCCAAAGGCTGTCTTGCCGAATGTTTGTGCAGGCAGAGTCCTTAACGCTGGTCCTTGGCGCTGACGATACGTGGCGTGAATCTTTCCACGAAAAACGCAACGAAATGTGAACAAAATTCCAATGTCTGAACATGCAAAGAACGGCCTGCGGAGTCAAACGGCGGCGGAAGCGCCCGGGGGTAGGTAATATCCGTTTTGGAATGTTCGCAGCGGTCGCCTCTCCTTTGGTGGATGACGGCGTCACCGACGGTCTGCTTACCCTGAACGTATGATGTGGTGCGGACACAACACTGTGCAGGATTTGCTACTTCGCCCGCTTATGTCGCTTTACGCGTTTGGCGGTTTGCGCAATCTTTATACTGTAGCCACTAATCATCAAAAAAGTGGGAAAGGAGTGCGCCCGATGGAGCGTGAGGACGACTGTGCCCTCGACCGATATATCACGGCGATTCCGCCTAAGCTGAGACTAGTGGCGAGGGCTGCCTATGAAGAGCTTTCGAACAATCCTTTCCTGCCGGTCTTCTCCAAGGATGAGATCGCCCGGCTGGTCTGTTCGCCTGGTTTTCAGAGCTACCTGGAAAGCGAAAGCAGCCTGAACGCGAATTCGTTGTTCCTGTTGTATTCTGCCAGCTTGTCCACGCGACATTGACGATCGCTGCGCCGCCCCCTTCCTTGCTCGTACGGCGGGAAGGGGCGCCGCCGCGTCGTCGCACATTCACGGTTCCTTCAGCCGTCTCTGCTTGCGCTGCTCTGTTTGAGCCGGACACGGACGTCCGTTCGTTCATCGATCCAGCATCATCGGGGGCATCCGCGCTTCCACGCCGCCGGAACGCGCCGCCTGCACAAGCGGCGACAGTTGCCCCAGAACCGGCCGCAGTTCGGCCAGCAAGGCCGCCGTCTCCACAAGATCGCCCTTGCCCGACGCAAGGTCCCGGATTTCCTGCAGCAGCGACTTCGGCTTGGGATAAGCCTTCAGGGTGACGGCCGCGTCGGGGTCGAGTTTCGCCGCCTGCTTCGCCAGCCGCAGGGCCGCGTCCACCCCGCCGAGGTCGTCCACGAGGCCCAGCTCCCGCGCCTGCGCGCCCGACCAGACGCGCCCCTTGGCGGCCGCGCGCGCCTGCTCCGGCGTCATGTGACGCGCCTCGGCCACGCGACCCAGGAAGGTGGCGTAGCTGGCGTCGATGATGGCGGTCAGCCGCTCCTCCTCGCTGGGGCTGAAGGGGCGCAGCGGCGACCACATGCCGGCGTTGCGGCCGGTGTCGACCACGCCCCAATGGACGCCCAGCCGCTCCGACAGCCCGTTCAGCGACATCTTGCCGGCGACCACGCCGATGGATCCGGTGATGGTGCCAGGCGAGGCGACGATGCGGTCGGCGGCCAGCGCGATCCAATAGCCGCCCGACGCCGCCGTGTCGCCCATGCTGGCGATGACCGGCTTGCCGGACTCCCGCGCCTTGGTCAGCGCGCGGCGGATGGTTTCCGACGCCGTGACGCCGCCGCCGCCGCTGTCGATGCGGAACAGGATCGCCTTCACGGCGGAATCCTCGGCTGCGTCCTCGATGGCCTGGACGATGGTTTCCGCCCCGGCGGTGACCTCGCCGACGCCGGGCTTGTCGCTCTTGCCGCTGGTGATGGTGCCGGCCGCGTGGATCATCGCGATGGTCGGTCCGCTGCCGTTCGCCGGGCCGGCCACGGCCAGATATTCCTTCGGCGACACGGTGTCGCTGTCCGCCGGGGCGTCGGCGCGGCGCAGGGCCACCTCCTTCGCCTCGTCGGCATAGCCCAGCTTGTCGACCAGCTTGGCGTCCAGCGCCTCCTTGTCGAGCAGGGGGGCCTTGTCCATCGCCGCCCGCACCGCCGCCGGGGCGAGGCGTCGGCTTTTCGCGACGCCGTCCACGACTTGGTTGGTCAGGTCGCCGAGCAGCGCCTCCACCATCTCCCGGTGGGCGGGGGTGAAGTCGGTCTTCGTGAAGGTGTCGGCGAAGCTCTTGAACTCCTCCCGCTGCATCAACTGAGCCTGGACGTCCAGCTTGTCGAGCGCGCCGCGGGCGAAGGGCACCTGGGCGGACAGGCCGGTCAGGCTGAGCAGGCCCAGCGGCTGCAGCCACACCTCGTCGAAGGCGCTGGCCAGCAGGTATGAGCGGTTGCCGGAACCGCTGTCGCCGTAGGCCTCCGCGAAGGCGATGGCGAAGCGGCCGGAGGCGCGGAACCGTTCGATGGCGCCGCGCAGCTCCTGCGCCTGGGCGAAGCCGATGCCGTCGCCGCCGAAATGGGCGAGCAGGCCCTTCACGCGCGGGTCCGTCCGCCCACGCTCCAGTGTGTCCAGCACCTCGCGCAGCGTGGTCTCGTGCCCGAGGAAGCCGCCGAAACGCTCGGCCCCGCCTTCCGCCAACGGCCCTTTCAGGTCGAGTTCCAGCACGACGTTGTCGGGAAGGGTCGGCTCGTGCCGGGTGACCAGCACGACCGCCGCCACGATGGCGGCGACCACGAGAAAGCCGATGGCGGCGAACAGGCGGACGATGAACCTCAACATCCGGGCGGCTCCGGTTTGCGGGCGGGCTTACAGGGCGGGCTTTAACGGTCCAGCTTGTGGTATTCCCGGTTGGGCATCATGTCCACCGCCGAAGCGACGCGGTTCGACATGTTGTAGAAGCCGGCGGTGTCGGCGATGTCGAAGATGTCCGCGTCGCTGAAGCCGGCGTCGCGCAGCGCCTGCCGGTCGGGCTCGCCCATGGTCCAGGGCTCCTTCGTCATTTTCCAGGCGAAGTCGAGCATGGCGCGCTGGCGCGGCTCCAGCGGCGCGGCGCGGTAGTTCATGGCCAGCATCTCGCCCAACTCCGGGTCGCCGGACAGCTTGCGCACCGCCTGCCCGTGCGCGACCAGGCAATAATAGCAGTGGTTGGCCGAGGAGACGACCACCGCGATCATCTCGCGCTCCAGCTTCGACAGCCCGCTCTCGCCCAGCATCAGTTCGTTGTAGTGCATGGCGAAATTGCGCAGCTTCTTCGGGCGCAGGCTGTAGGCCTGCAGCACGTTGGGCACGAAGCCCAGCTTCTCCACGCATTTGTCGAACAGCGCCGCCATTTCCGGGTCGAGGTCCGGGGTCTCAGACAGCGGCAGGGCCATGACGTGATCGGGCTGCGGCATCGCGGTGGGTCTCCCTTCAGGATTTTCGTGAACGGTCTTTTGCGCCAGCCTAGCGGCGCCATGAGTCGGAGCAAAGCCTGACCTGCGGCCAGACCATAAGTTCATGCTCGCCAACGCGCCGCACGGCGTGTCAATAACGGGGTCGATGGATCTCAAACGGTTGCGGCGATGAACGATCTGATCGGCAGGGGCGGGCCGAAGCTCGACCTCCTCTCGGTCCTGGTGGTCGAGGACAGCGCGTTCATCCGCAACGTGCTGACCGCGACCCTGCGGGCGATTGGGGTCGGCACGGTCCATGGCGAGCCGACCGGGGCCGACGCCATTCGCCTCATTGAGGAACGCCGCGCGGCCCTGCCGCCGGGCACGGCGCCGGTCGACCTGATCATTTCGGATCTGGTGATGCCGGAGGTGGACGGGCTCATGCTGCTGCGCTGGGTGCGCTACAGCCCGCGGTCGCCCGACCGCTTCCTGCCGATGTTGATGCTGTCCGGGGCCGCCGACCGCCATTATGTGGAGCAGGCGCGCGACCTGGGGGCGACGGACTTCATCGCCAAGCCATTTTCGGCCGGGATCATCGCCAGCCGCCTGCTGACGGCCATCGCGCGGCCGCGCCGCTTCGTGCTGGCCAAGGGCTATTTCGGGCCGGACCGGCGGCGCAGCCAGCGGCCGGTTGCCATGGACTGCCGCATGACGCACGGTAGCGAAATTCTGGTGGTGCACAGCAAGTCCAAGGCGGTGGGGATCGACCGATACCCGGTGATCCATTTCGAGCTGCCCAACCGCCTGGGCGCCAAGGTGGGATTGGCGCCCAAGGACCCGGTCCCGGTGCTGCCGGCCGAGGTTCTGGCCGCGGCGGAGGCGGAGATTCAGAACCGCGCCGGCGATTACGCCACCTGGATCGCGGGGGAGGTGGACGAACTGGCCCGCCGTGTCGAGCGGCTGCGGGCGGAGCCGGCGGCCGTCCCGGGGCTGGTGGCGCAGATCAACCGGTCGGCCCACGAGATGCGCGGTCAGGGCGGCATCTTCGGCTATCCGCTGATCACGCACGTCGCGAAATCCCTGTACGAGGCGACGCACGGCTCCTTCACCGCGGTGACCGACAACGAGCGTCTGCTGTTCAAGGCGCATGTGGACGCCATCAAGGCGGTGATGAACGCCCGCGTCAGCGGAGACGGCGGGGCCACGGGCAAGCAGCTTCTGGCGACGCTCGACGTGGCCAAGAAGAAATACGCCAAAGTCGAGGGTGATCCAGGGGCAGCGTGAGCGCCTCGGCCATTCCGTGGCGTCGCGCAACGGTTGAATCGCACATCCACTGGGGAACGTTCCGGACGGCCTTTGGTTGTCGGGGGAACGTCAACGCGCCGCCCGCACGCGCGGAGCGGCCCACGAACCCAGGGAAGCGAAACGAAACCATGCGTCACATGATGATCGCCACCGCCGTCGCCACGCTGCTGCTGGCCGGTTGCTCCGGCATGGACAACCGAACCGGCTCCGCAACGAGCGGCAGCAGCGGCACGCCCAGCGCCTCCACCTCCGGCAATTCGACGACCGTCGTGCCTCCGGCCGGGCCGGGCGGATCGGCGGCGGTGCGGGAAGGCGGGCTGGACAGCCGCGCGATTTCCCCGGACGAGCCGGGTCTCGGCCAGTCGCCGACGCGTGAATCGCTGACCAACCCGAAACGCGCCGGCACGCAGTAAGAAGCCGTTCACGGACGTGGGCCAACCGGCCCGCGTCCGTTACGTAGGCCCGTTTCGGTATCGGAACGTTACATCCAGGCGCCGCCCGCCTCGCGCCGGATTTGCTCCATGCGCTCCACGGCGGCCTTGAAGCCGTTCAGCGAAAAGCGGACCTCGGACTTGATCCCGGCCGGCGACACGCCGACGGCGGAAACCTCTTTCCCGGACAGCAGCTTCTCCACCAGTTTCTGGTTGGTGGCCGGGTCGGACACTGCGCAGGTGTTCGATTCGAACGCGAAGAGCTGGCAGGGGAATTCCGGCCGGAACACCGAATCGTCCACCCAGACGCGCAGCTTCTTGCCGAGATCCATCCCCGCGTCGTCCAGGCGAAAGCGCAGCCCCTCCAGCCAGCGCTCGCTGGAGCGCAGCCAGACGAGGCGGGAGCGGCGGTCGCTGCCCGGCCGTGACCCGAGTTCGCATTCCAGGCGCTTCGGCGCACTCCACACCTGGCAGTAGAGCTTCCAGTCCTTGAAGGTCTCGGTGACCTCGCGATAGGCGGTCGGTGCGGCTGGGGCCTGCGCTGCCGCTGGGCGGGGCAGGGCGCTCGTGATGGCCAGCACTGCGCCCGCGACGATCAACCCCCTGCGCCAAGCCCCGCCCATCGCTCCCAACTCCGTTCCCACACCTTCGATGGGCGCAGGTTAGCGGATTTCTCCGTTCGAAGGGAGAGGCCGACTACTCGCGCGTGTAGGCGCGGTGCCTCAGCAGATGGTCGGCGAGCACGCAGGCCATCATCGCCTCGCCCACCGGCACGGCGCGGATGCCGACGCAGGGGTCGTGGCGCCCCTTGGTCAGGATGTCGGTGTCCTGCCCGTCCAGGTTCACCGTGTGGCGGGGCGTCAGGATGGAACTGGTCGGCTTCACCGCGAAGCGTACCACGACGTCTTGCCCGGTGGAGATGCCGCCCAGGATGCCGCCGGCCTGGTTCGACAGGAACTCCGGCTCGCCGGGCTCTCCATTGATGGCCGGACCCGCA
The DNA here is from genome assembly GCF_025961225.1 of Azospirillum canadense. Classification (GTDB taxonomy): domain Bacteria; phylum Pseudomonadota; class Alphaproteobacteria; order Azospirillales; family Azospirillaceae; genus Azospirillum; species Azospirillum canadense. The sequence continues at coordinate 1,095,074 of NZ_JAOQNG010000001.1, forward strand.
CGCATCTCGTCGGCGTTCTGCTCGCCGGTCAGGGTGGCGGCCTCGAAGCCGTTGCCGATCTCCACGCCCTTCACCGCGTTGATGGTCATCATCGCGCGGGCGAGATCGCCGTCCAGCTTGTCGTAGAGCGGGTCGCCGAGCCCGACCGGCACGCCGGACGCCACCACCTCGACCACCGCGCCGATGGAGGAACCGCTCTTGCGGATGCCATCCAGGTAGGTCGCCCACTCCGCCGCGGCGACCGGATCGGGGCAGAAAAAGGGGTTGTTGTCCACCTCCGCCCAGTCCCAGCGGCTGCGGTCCACCTTATGCGAGCCAATCTGCACCAGCGCGCCGCGCACCTGGATCCCAGCCCCCAGCACCTTGCGCGCCACGGCGCCGGCCGCGACGCGGCAGGCCGTCTCGCGGGCCGAGGAACGGCCGCCGCCGCGATAGTCGCGGATGCCGTACTTCTTCCAATAGGTGTAGTCGGCGTGGCCGGGCCGGAATTTGCCCGCAATCTCGCTGTAGTCCTTGGACCGCTGGTCGGTGTTCTCGATCATCAGCGAGACCGGCGTGCCGGTGGTCTTTCCTTCGAACACACCGGAGAGGATCTTGACCTGATCCGGCTCCTGCCGTTGGGTCGTGTATTTCGACTGGCCGGGCCGGCGCTTGTCCAGCCAGGGCTGGATGTCCGCCTCGCTCAGGTCCAGCAGCGACGGGCAGCCGTCCACCACCACCCCGATGGCCGGGCCGTGGCTTTCGCCCCAAGTGGTGAAGCGGAAAAGCGTTCCGAAGCTGTTGCCGGCCATGATGTTCCCCAAAAAGCGTTCTGGCGGGCATTTAGTTGCCGGAAATCGGCACAGCGTCAAGCGCAGCGATTTCCGAGCCCGTCAGAACGCGCCCTTCTGCTCGCGGCGGCGATCCAGCGCGACGTCGAATTGGCGGAGCAGCTTGTGGATCATCTCGAAGTACAGCTTGCGGCTCGGGTTGTTCTTCATGCAGCGGGCGTCCAGGTGCGCGACGCTGGTCAGGGCCGACACGCAGTAGCCCAGCAGCCAATAATGGCTGCGGATCTTGCGCAGATAGTCGCGGAACGGCTCCGGCTCGCCGTTCATGAAGGCGCTGAAGCTGGTTTCGTAGTCGGACAGGATTTGCCGGATGTCCATCAGCGTGGTTTCCAGCAGCTTGCCCACCTTCTCGATGTGCATCAAAAGCTGCGTCTCGTAGGGCTTGTGCATCCGGATGTCGACCGGGATGCACTCCCGCGACTTCAGCCAGTTCAGGATGGTCCGCGCCCGCGGCGCGATGCGGCGCAACTGGTATTCGTAGAAGGTCGTGCCCTTCCAGGCGCTGAAGATGGCGTCCGCCTCGCCGCGCTCGATGCCGAAGGCGGAGACGAACAGGCCGGCTTCCTCCAGCTCGGGGTTCCAGATCGCCTCCAGGAAGCGCTCGATGCTCTGTGAATTGGCGGTGCCGCCCTCGATGGCCTTGCGCACGATGGGTTCGATGCGCAGCCGGATCAATCGGCGCAGCTGCTGGTCCTCCGCGTCGCTGATCAGCCAGTGGCGCGCGTCGACGGAAACCTTTTCGGCTTCGAAACAGGCCTTCAGCAGGAAGGGGTCGAGCGAGGGGACGCTGTCGATCAGCGACAGCGTTCGCAGATCGGCCGCGGAATCGTTGCCGCCGCCCGCCGAGACGCCGAATTGTTCCGCCAGCAGAACGTCGCTGTTGCGCGAGCGCAGGTAGATGGCCAGGCCGCCGGCCTCCGGCGCGTCGATGCTGTGCGGGACGTAGATGCCAGTTTCCACCGGCCGGGCGCCGATGTCGTCTTCGTCCTCATCGTCCAGGATGGGGTTGGCGTAGTCGTCGGCGCGTTCGTCGAAGTTCGGGTACTTGAACAGGATCGCCTTGTTCAGCCCCTGGGCGCGGAACAGTCGCTGCTCCTCCGGAATGGAGCGCGTGATGCCGATCAGGTTCATCGACACGCTGGAGCCGCCATAAAGGATCTGCTCCAGGATCGGGGACACCGAATCCGATTGCCGCCGGGCTCGCATTGACACCGCACTCCACGCCACGCTCAAGGGGCGGAGGATAACGGGCAGCACGCACCAGCAAAAGTAGCTTCAGTGTCTATAACAATCAAAAATCGCGGGCGCGCCGACCATTCGTTGCGCGCCCGCGACTTTTGCGTTTACTCGGACTTGGCCGTGCTGCCGCCGAGCGAGCCGAGGAGCTGCGCCACCTCCGACGCCGCGTCGACCGCCACCATGCCCACCGTGTGGTAGCCGGAGTCCACATGCATGACTTCGCCGGTCACGCCGGAGCCGAGGTCGCTCATCAGGAACAGGCCGGCGCCGCCGACCTCACCGATGGTGACGTTGCGCTTCAGCGGGGCGTTCAGCTCGTTCCACTTCAGGATGTAGCGGAAATCGCCGATGCCGCTGGCCGCCAGCGTCTTGATGGGACCCGCCGAGATGGCATTGACGCGGATGTTCCGCCCGCCCAAATCGACAGCCAGGTAACGAACACTGGCCTCCAGCGCGGCCTTGGCGACGCCCATCACGTTGTAGTGCGGCATGACCCGCTCTGCGCCATAATAGGACAGGGTCAACAGGCTGCCGCCGTCCTTCATCAGCGGCACGGCGCGTTGAGCCACCGAGACGAGGGAATAGCAGGAAATGTCCATGGTGCGGAGGAAGTTGCTCCGCGTGGTGTTGAGGTAGAGGCCGTCCAGCTCGTTCTTGTCGGAAAACGCGATCGCATGAACCACGAAGTCCAGCTTGCCCCACTCCTTCTCGATCGCGGCGAAGGTCGCGTCGACGCTGGCCTCGTCGGTCACGTCGCAGGGCAGCACCAGCTTGGCCCCGACCTGCTCGGCCAGCGGCTTCACGCGCTTCAACAGGGCGTCGCCCTGGTAGGTGAAGGCCAGCTCGGCGCCGTGCTGCGCCAGGGTGGAAGCAATGCCCCAGGCGAGCGAACGATCGTTGGCCACGCCCATGATCAGGCCGCGCTTGCCGTCCATGAGCGGCTTCGGGTTGGACATCCGTACCTCGTTAATCAAGAGTATGCTTTGAAAAGTTGGCCGCATCCTACACGAAAGACCGGTCCGGTCAAACCAAGGCGGGAGGTCGCGCATGGCCGAATCTGAAGGGCTCTCTCGGACCTTGCTGCGCCCGTTTCGGCGGATTCGCGAGGTCGGCGGCTTCATCGCCTATTCGGCGATGCGCTTCTACAACGACAACTGCTTCCAGACCGCGGCGTCGCTGACCTACACCTCGCTGCTGGCGCTGGTGCCGCTGATGACCATCGGCTTCGCCATCTTCTCCGCCTTCCCGGCCTTCAACGCGCTGCAATCGCGCATTCAGACGCTGCTGTTCAAGAACCTGGTGCCGGAGAACAGCGACGCCATCCTGCAATACCTTGCCGCTTTCATGGCGAACGCCGGCCAGATGCCGGTCTTCGGGATCCTGGGCCTCGCCATTTCCGCGGTGCTGCTGATCTGGACCATCGAAGGCTCCTTCGCGACCGTCTGGCGGGTGCGGGAACCGCGCTCCTACGTCACGCGCATCCTGTCCTTCTGGGCCGTGGTGTCGCTGAGCCCGCTGTTCGCCGGCGCCAGCTTGTCGCTGTCCAGCACGCTGTGGTCGGTGCTGCAGATCGCCCATCTGGAAAGCTACGCCGACCCGCTCGTGGGGATCGGCGCCGTGCTGCCCTTCCTGCTGCAGCTGGTCGGCTGCACGCTTCTCTACATCATCATCCCGAACCGCGACGTCTACTGGCTGGACGCCGCCTGCGGGGGCGCAATCGCGTCGGTGCTGCTGGAGACGTCGAAGGCCGGCTTCGCCCTCTACATGAAGGAATTCCCGGCCTATCAGACCATCTACGGCGCGCTGGCCACGGTGCCGATCTTCCTGTTCTGGCTGTACATCGCCTGGTCCACGGTGCTGTTCGGCGCGGTGGTGACCGCGTCGCTGCCGGAATGGCGGGCCGGCAAGATCACCCGCGGGGGGCCGGAGGGGCTGCTGCCGGCGCAGAGGCTGGGGCTGGCGCTCGCCGTGCTGCACGAGCTGATGGACGCCAGCCGCCTGGGCGTCGGCCTGCGCCGCCGCACGCTGGTCGGGCGGGTGCCGGTCGGCACGGTGCTGATCGACGGCATCCTGGAGCAGCTGCGCGACGCCCATTGGGTGGCCCACACCACCCGCGATTCCTGGGTCGTCACCCGCGACCTGGGCGAGGCGACGCTTTACGACCTGATGAAGGCCCTGGGCATCGGTCTGCGCGGGTCGGTGCGGGGCCTCGGCGGGCTGGAACTGCCCTGGCAGGACCGCACCGCCCAGTTGCTCGACCAAGCCGAGAAGAGCCAGGAGGACACCCTCAGCGTGATGATCAAGGACCTGCTGTCCGACGCGCCGGTGGAAGCGGGGGCACCGAAAGGGGAGGGTGCGCCCGCCCTGCCGTTCCGCGCTGGACGGCGACCGTAAGGCAGCTCACACCGTCGCCCGGTACTTCCCGATCAGGTCGGCGGCGAAGCCGTCCAGGTTGTTGTCGGCGGGCAGGGTCTGGACGTAGGCGCAGCCGTTGCAGGCCGGGATCTCGTCCCGCCGGCCTCCCAGGTGCTTCAGGCGGAAGTCGCGCAGCCGCTCGCCGTTCCAGATGTCGATCAGCGGCTCCTCGGCCACGTTGCCGACGATGGTGCCCATGGCCCAGTCGGCGCAGCAGACCGACACCTCCCCGTTGAAGTTGATCGCCAATTTCAGGAAGGGTTCGGAGCAGACCTTGCGTCCGGTGTCCGGGGCGGCGGCGAAGGCGCTCTCCTCCGCCAGCGCCTGCCCGTGGACGGGGTGGACGAACAGGCTGTCGCTGATGGGGCCGAAGGTGTCGATGAAGGTCTGCCGCTCCTCCGCCGTCAGTTCCACATTGATGATCTTGCAATGGAGGTGGAAGTTGCGCCCCAGCTCCGTCTTGCGGCGGTGCAGGTAGGCAACGTTGTCCACCACGGTCTGGAAGCTGTCGAATCGCCGCGTGACGCGCTTGTACATGGCGTCGCTGGCCCCGTAGACCGACACGCGCATGGCGTCGAGCCCGGCGGCGAGCAGCGCGTCCGCGCGTTCCCGCGTCAGCAGGGAGCCGTTGCTGGTCATCTCCACGTGGCGGGCCAGCCCGCGCGCCTTCAGCAGGTGGACCATGTGGTCCACGCGCGGGTTCACCAGCGGTTCGCCGTCCTTGTAGAGGTGGACCGACTTGATCGGCGCGTCGAAGGCGGCGATGTCGTCCGCGATCTTGCGGAACAGGTCGAACTTCATGGATCCGCGCGGCCGTCCCACCTCCTTCAGCAACTCCGGCGAGCCGGTGGCGCAGAAGACGCAGCGGAAGTTGCAGCCATTGGACGGGTCGATCAAGAGCGAGAAGGGCGTCGTCAGCGGCAGCACCTGCGACAGGTCGCTGCGCTCGCGGTGCCGGCCATAGGGGATGTTCACGGTGGTCGATTCGGTCATGGCCGGGGTGTCGTCTTCTGGGAAGCCCATGTGACTATCAAGGGATCATGGAGACCGTAAAGGAATCCTTCATCCAAGCCGCCGGACAAGGGACATTGGGTCGCGCCCGGACCTCGGGGGCGCCAGACGGCGGTTCAGGTTACGGCGGTTCAGGTTCAGGCACCATGCTCGACATTCTCTCCCATCGCGTCGTCTACAGCGACCGGCGCTTCTACGCGGCCTTTCCCTCGGCGGCGACGCTGACCGACGGCACGGTGCTGGTCGCCTTCCGCCGCGCCCGCGACCACCGCTGGCTGCACGGCGAGCCGACGGAAGGGAAGGGCGACTTCGACAGCGTGGACCATGTGGACTCGCGCTCCCACCTCGTGATGCAGCGCTTCTCCGCCGATTTCGAGCCGCTGGGCGAGCCACGGGCGCTGCCCACGGATCCGGAGGCGGGGGACCAGGACGCCAACCTGCTGGTGCTGCGCTCCGGCCGCATCCTGATGGGCGGCTTCTCCTGGTACCCGATGTCGGCGCGCCACGGCGCCCGGCTGCGTGAGAAGGGCGTGCACCTGCTGGGAAACCCGGACAGCAGCGGCACCTTCTTCCTGTTCTGGGGCGGCACCACGCGGTTCAGCGACGACGGCGGCCGGCACTGGTCGCCGCATCGCTACCTGCCGGAGCTCCCCGACCAGGGCCCAATCATCCCCGGCGTGCGGCCGATGCTGGGCGGCGCGGTGCGCGGCCGGGCCGTGGAGGCGCCGGACGGGACGCTGCTGATGGCGACCTACACGGGCGGACCCTACACCAGCTACCTGTTCGTCTCCCGCGACCGGGGCGAGAGCTGGGAGTTGCGCAGCACCATCGCCCGCGATGCCGACGGCAAAGCCGGCTTCTGCGAGACCGCGCTGCACCTGACCGAGGATGGGCGGCTGATCGCCTTCCACCGCACCACGGGGCTGAAGGACCACCTCGTCACCTCCGTCTCCCGCGACCTGGGCGAGACCTGGGAGCCCTGGGAGCAGAGCGCGGTGGTCGGCCATCCCTACGACGCCTGTCCGCTGCCCGACGGGCGGCTGCTGGTCGTCTACGGCTATCGCCACAAGCCCTACGGCGTGCGCGCCCGTGTCTGGGACCCGTACAAAGGGTCGCTGGACGACGCGCCGGAGGTGGTCATCCGCGACGACGCGCCGTCGCCCGACACCGGCTACCCCTGGGCGACCGTGCTGGCCGACGGGCGCGTGGCCGTCTGCTATTACATCTGCGACGCGGCGGGAATTCGCCACATCCAGGCGACCCTGCTGCGCGTGCGGGGATAATTGACGGTTGGGCGGGCGTGCCCGTATCGTCCGCCGCGTGTCTTCCATCCCGCATTTTGGGGAGTAGTGCCTCCATGAAGCCCGTCCGCCGGCCGTCGAACCCGCTGTTTTCCTCCGGCCCCTGCGCCAAGCGGCCGGGCTGGTCGCTGGACTCCCTGGACGGGGCGCTGCTCGGCCGATCCCACCGGTCCAAGCCGGGCAAGGCGAAGCTGAAGGAGGTCATCGACCTCACCCGCGCGGTGCTGGCCATTCCCGGCGACTACCGAATCGGCATCGTGCCGGCGTCGGACACCGGCGCTGTGGAGATGGCGCTGTGGAACCTGCTGGGCGCCCGCGGCGTGGACATGCTGGCCTGGGAGAGCTTCGGCAAGGAGTGGGTGACCGACGTCACCAAGCAGCTGAAGCTTCCCGATGTGCGCCTTCTCCAGGCCGATTACGGCGAACTGCCCGACCTGGGGCAGGTGGACTTCGACCGCGACGTGGTCTTCACCTGGAACGGCACGACCTCGGGCGTGCGGGTGCCGAACGGCGACTGGATCCCGGACGACCGCCAGGGCTTGTCGATCTGCGACGCCACCTCCGCCGCTTTCGCCATGGACATCCCCTGGTCGAAGATCGACGTCGCCACCTGGTCCTGGCAGAAGGTGCTGGGCGGCGAGGCCGCGCACGGCATGCTGGTGCTGAGCCCGCGCGCCGTGGAGCGGCTGGAAAGCTTCCAGCCCGACCGCCCGCTGCCGAAGATCTTCCGCCTGACGAAAGGCGGGAAGCTGATCGACGGCATCTTCGTCGGCGACACCATCAACACCCCCTCCATGCTCTGCGTGGAGGACGCCATCGACGGCCTGCGCTGGGCCCTGTCCATCGGCGGCCTGCCTCAGCTGGTCCGCCGGTCGGAGCAGAACCTGCGAATCGTCGCGGAGTGGGCGGAGGCCAGCCCCTGGGCCGGCTTCCTCGCCACCGACCCGGCCATCCGCTCCTGCACGGCGATCTGCCTGCGCTTCACCGACCCGGACGTCACCGCGTTGAGCGCGGAAGCCCAGGCGGCCTTCGCCAAGAAGCTCGCCACCCTGCTGGAGACGGAGGAAGCCGCCTTCGACGCCGGCTCTTACCGCGATGCCCCTTCGGGTCTGCGCCTGTGGGGCGGCGCCACGGTGGAGAACGAGGACATGGAAGCGGTGCTTCCCTGGCTCGACTGGGCCTTCGCCACCGTGAAGGCCGAATTGGTGAAGTAAGCGGCTATCGCCCCCTCTCCCTGCAGAGCAGAAAGAGGGGGTTCAAGCGCTTGAACTCACGTAAACCCGGCCTCGCCCAGCAGGCGGTAGAACTCGCGCAGGGCGAGCTGCCGCTGGGTGCGGTCGGGCAGGTCCTCGACGTATTTGTGCTCGAAGTTGGGCTGGCGCAGATGGTCGACGACGCGCCGCCGCACCATGTCCAGCGCCCGGCGGCTGCGCAGCGTGCCCGGCGCGCAGAGGCCGATCAGGCGGTTGGCGCGGTGGCGCAGCGGGTCGCCGGGGTTGTCGAGCTGCTCCACCACCCGGCTGTGGAGGATGTAGGCGACCAGCATGTGGTCCAGGTTGTCGGCGAACCGGCGGCGCCGATCCTCCGGCAGCGGGGCTTCGACGATCTGGGAATAGAGAAGGGTCAGCGTCTCCAGGTTCTCCCGCACCGGCAGGCGGCGGTCGATGAAGCGGTCGAAGTCCGCCGGGTCGCCGGTCAGCGACGCCAGCGCCCCGCCGATGTCGTCCGCGTGCTGCCGCCCCAGTTCCGTTTCGGCCAGCGCGATCAGGAAACGCACGCGGTCGTTGGCGCTGCGAATCGCGGCGGTGGCCTCCGCGATGGCCTGCCGGCGTCCCGTGGCCCCGCCGGCCTCCAGGAAGCGCAGGCAGCGTAGGACGAGCGCCTCCGCCATCGGGCCGCCGCCCACGACTCCGTCGGGGGACAGCACGCTCCCAAGGACCGTTTGGAAGGCCTCCCGCTCTTTTCCCGGATCGTGGCGGTAGAGCGGCTGGGTGCCCTTCAGCTGCCGGCGCACCAGGTCCAAAATGACGAGCCGCGTCTCGTCCAGGTCGTGGAAGGCGAGAAGCTCGTTCAGGTGGACGGCGCGGTCGTCCTCCGCCCGGCCGCCGGGGGCCAGCCGGCCGCGCGCCAGGTCGATCAGGTTGCACAGCGCCTCCGCCAGGCTGCCCTGCATCCCCAGAAGTTCCTGCGCGACGGAGGGGGCGCCCATCACGTCGGCGATGACTCCGTCCACGACCATCAGCGGCCCGTCGGCAAGGCCGCCGCCCTCGCGCACGAGTTCACCGAGGAAATCCAGCTTGGCGAGCCAGTTGCGCATCTGCACCAGCTCCCGCGACAAGACGACGCGGGCGAGGAAGTCGCGTTCCTCCGCGGGCAGCCGGGAGTTCAGCTGGTCGAACATCGGGCGGAAGCCGGTGGAGGTCAGCGCCGGCAGGTCCTTGCGCGTCGCGGCGCGCTGTGCGCGGTCGCGGACCGACTCCAGCAGCCCGTTCAGCGCCTCGCGGCGGCTCCGACCGTCGCCGGCGCCCTGTTCCGCCTGCAGGACGGCCACGCGCCCCACCGCGCTGGTGACGAGGCTGTCGGTTCCCAGCAGCCGGGTCAGTTCCGCGTGGTTGTGCAGGACCTCCGTCGGGGTGACGACCGCCCGTTCCACATAGTTGCGCAGCAGCCGGTTCATCGCCATGCGGCACTGCACCCCGTAAACATCCCCGACGGTCGTGCAGACCGGGGGCGCCTCGTCCAGCGGAGCCACGGCGACCGTTCGCGAGAGGGCGCGGAACTCGACGTGGATTTCCGTTTCCACGTGCCGCCCGTCGGGGCGCCGCCAGTCGCGCACGACCCGCACGCCTTCGATCTTGCCGCCGGACAGGATGCGCCGGGCATAGGACATTGCCTCCGCCTCGACGTCGAAGCGGCAGTCGAGGACCCAGTGGTCCACCTTGTAGATCTGCACCTCGAAGCTGGCGGAGGGGGCGGCCATCGCGTCTTGTCCCCGATAGTGGGGTCCCCGAAATTGCGGGGTATGTGCACGCAGGAATCGAACATTTTTCGGTCGAATTCAACGGCGTTTTTCAAAGGTTGCGCAGGCGGATAACCCCCGGCCGCCCGAGGCGACTGACGTGCGCGCAGAGGAGACGGGCACGCCCCGCGGGGCTTTTCCGTTTGCATGGGACATGGGGCTGGGGTATTGACGCGCACCGTGTGTCCGACGTTCGCCTCGACCGCGGTGCGTCGGCCCTTGCCCATTTTTTGACGAGACGACGCCGGCCATGCCCGCTGATCCCCTAAGCTCCGCCCTGTTGCCCGCTGGCCTGCACGACGTGCTGCCGCCCGAAGCGGCGCATGAAGCGGCGGCGGTGGAACGCCTGCTGGCCGAATTCACTGCGCACGGCTATCAGCGCGTCAAGCCGCCGCTGGTGGAGTTCGAGGACAACCTGCTGTCCGGCTCCGGCGCGGCCATGGCGAAGCAGACCTTCCGCCTGATGGACCCGCTGTCGCAGCGGATGATGGCCGTCCGCGCCGACATCACGCCGCAGATCGCCCGCATCGCCACCACGCGGCTGAAGAACGAGTCGCGCCCGCTGCGCCTGTGCTACTCGGGCCAGGTGCTGCGTGTGAAGGGCTCGCAGCTGCGCCCCGAACGGCAGTTCACCCAGGTCGGCGTTGAGCTGATCGGCCCGCTGGAGGCCGAGGCGGACGCCGAGGTGATCCTGCTGGCCGCCCACGCGCTGGAAGGCGTCGGGGTGCAGCACCTGTCCGTGGACCTCTGCGTGCCGACCATGGTGCCGCTGGTCTGCCGCGGCCTCGGCCTTGCCGAGGAGGAGACGGCCCGCCTGCGCGCGGCGCTCGACCGCAAGGACGCGGCCGCCGTGGCGGCGGTCGGCGGGCCGGCGGCGACGCTGCTGCAGACGCTGATGACCGCCTCCGGCCCGGCGGAGCGCGCCATGCAGGTGCTGGCCTCCCTGCCGCTGCCGGAAGAGGCGGAGAAGGACCGTCGCCGCCTGACCGACGCGCTGCGCCTGCTGCGCGCGGCGCGGCCGGACCTGGTCATCACCGTCGATTTGGTGGAGCACCGCGGCTTCGAGTACCAGACCGGCCTCAGCTTCACCCTGTTCGCGCGCGACGTGCGCGGCGAGCTGGGGGCGGGCGGGCGCTACCGCGCCGGGGGTCGCACCGGGGAAGAGGAACAGGGCGAGCCGGCGACCGGTTTCACGCTCTACATGGACACGCTGCTGCGTGCCGTTCCGGCACCGGCCGCGAAGAAGCGCGTTTATGTGCCGCATGGCACGTCCTGGGCCGCGGCGGGCAAGCTGCGCGCCGAGGGCTGGGTCACCGTGGTCGGGCTCGCCCCGGCGGCCGACCCGGCGGAGGAGGCGCGACGCCTGGGCTGCGGCCACCGGTTGGCCGACGGCGCGGTGACGGCGCTGGAGTAGTCGTTCCCGGATCCCTCGGCCCGAGCGGGGCCGGGACGGGCTTTTTTTGACAGCGTACTTTTTTGCGGAGACACACATGGCCAACGTGGCGGTGGTCGGCGCCCAGTGGGGCGACGAGGGCAAGGGCAAGATCGTCGACTGGCTGTCCAGCCGGGCCGACGTGGTGGTGCGCTTCCAGGGCGGTCACAACGCCGGCCACACGCTGGTGATCAACGGCGTGACGTACAAGCTGAGCCTGCTGCCCTCGGGCGTGGTTCGGCAAAACAAGCTGTCGGTCATCGGCAACGGCGTCGTCTTCGACCCCTGGGCCTTCATCCGCGAAGTCACGGCGATCAAGAGCCAGGGCGTCGAGGTGTCGCCCGAGACGCTGTTGGTCGCCGAGAACGTGCCGCTGATCCTGCCCGTGCACAGCGCCCTGGACAAAGCGCGCGAGGAGGCCCGCGGCGCCGGCAAGATCGGCACCACCGGCCGCGGCATCGGCCCGGCCTATGAGGACAAGGTCGCCCGCCGCGCCATCCGCCTGTGCGACCTCTCCGACGAGGCCGTGCTGAAGGAGAAGGTCGACGCGCTGCTCGCCCACCACAACCTGCTGCTCCGCGGCCTGGGTGCGGCGGAGATGACGCCGGCCGACCTGCTCGACCCGCTGCGCGAGATCGCCCCGCAGGTGCTGCCGTACGCGTCGGTCGTCTGGAAGACGCTCGACGAGCTGCGCCGCGCCGGCAAGCGCATCCTGTTCGAAGGCGCCCAGGGCCAGATGCTCGACATCGACCACGGCACCTACCCGTACGTCACCTCCTCCAACACGGTGGCCGGCAACGCCGCCGCGGGCAGCGGCATGGGCCCGCGCGCCGTCGGCTATGTGCTGGGCATCTGCAAGGCGTACACCACCCGCGTCGGCTCCGGCCCGTTCCCGACGGAGCTGTTCGACGACGTGGGCGAGCTGATCGGCCAGCGCGGCAAGGAGTTCGGCGTGGTCACCGGCCGCAAGCGCCGCTGCGGCTGGTTCGACGCCGTGATGGTCCGCCAGGCCGTGAAGACCGGTGGCATCGACGGCATCGCCATGACCAAGCTGGACGTGCTGGACGGCTTCGACGAGATCAAGGTCTGCGTCGGCTACCGCCTGGACGGGCAGGAGCTGGACTATTTCCCGGCCAACGCCGGCGCCCAGGCCCGCGTCGAGCCGATTTACGAGACCTTTGAGGGCTGGAAGGACAGCACCCACGGCGCCCGCTCCTGGGCGGAGCTGCCGGCCCAGGCGGTCAAATACGTCCGCCACGTGGAGGAGCTGATCCAGGCCCCGGTCGCTCTGCTCTCCACCAGCCCCGAGCGCGACGACACCATCCTGATGAACGACCCGTTCCAGGATTGAGGCAAGTTCACCCCTCTCCCGTCGCCGGCGGGAGAGGGGATGCTTGCTTCTCGCACGTTAAGGGTTTGTTTGCCTTTTGCGCGCCTCCTAATGCGCGCACACGCTCGCAGGCTCCGGGGACACGCTCGCCATGCCATCCGACTCCATGACCGCCGCGGCCGCGGAACGGATGATGGCCAACGCCGACCCCGTCCGGCTGGGGGAGCGGTACGAGGTCCTGCCCAACGCGCCGCTTCAGGTGCTGAACGGGGTGGGCGGCAACGCCTACACCGCGCGCTCCCAGCGCGACAAGCGGGCGGAGCCCTTCGCCGTCATCGGGCACGGCGCGACCCTGCCGCGGACCGACGTCGCTGCCACCGTGTCGAGCCTGGACAATCAGGTGCACATGCGCCTGCTCGACTGGGGCGTGGTGGACTGGCCCGCCGACCATGGGCGGCGATTCTGCCTGATCTTCGAACGGCCGGCCGGCCGTCGGCTGATGAACAGCATCACCGACAGCGTCGAGCCGATCCCCGAAGACCACCTGACCCGCCAGATCATCCACCCGCTTGTGCCCGCGCTGAAGGAGCTGTCGAGCCGCGGCGTGGTGCACGGCGCCATCCGGCCGAGCAACCTCTATTACCGCGACCTCGCGTCCGGCGGGCTGATGCTGGGCGAATGCGTGTCCACGCCGCCGGGCTACGGCCAGCCGGTGCTGCTGGAGACGGTGGAGCGGGGCATGGCGGCCCCGGCCGGCCGCGGCAACGGCACGATGGCCGACGACCTCTATTCGCTGGGCGTCACGCTTCTGCTGCTCCTGCTCGGCCGCAACCCGGTGGCCCATCTGGACGAGGAGCAAATCCTCCAGGCCAAGATCGAGCGCGGGTCCTACCCGGCGCTGGTCGGGCAGATGCGCTTGCCGCTGGCCATCAACGAGGTGATCCGCGGTCTGCTGGTGGACGACCCCAAGCAGCGCTGGACCTTGCAGGACCTCGACCTCTGGGTCGCCGGGCGCCGGCTCAGCCCGAAGCAGCCGCAGGTGCCGCGCCGCGCCGCCCGGCCGCTGGAATTCCAGGGGCAGGAATACTGGCATTGCCGCACGCTGGCCCGCGCCTTCGCCAAGCACGTCGCCGCCGCCTCGACCGTGATTGAGGGCGGGGAACTGGACAAGTGGCTGCGCCGCTCCATGGGCGACGACGCGCGGGCGGAGGCGGTCGGCAACGCCATCCAGACCGCCTCGACCGGCAAGGCCGGCAGCATGTCGGAACGGCTGGTCTCCCGCGTCGGCATGGCGCTCGACCCCACGGCCCCGATTCGCTACCGCGGCAAGGCGATCATGCCGGACGGCATCGGCGCCATGCTGGCCGACGCCTTCCTGCGGGGCGAGTCGCCGCAGCCGGTGGCCGAGGTGCTGGCGAACCAGCTGCCCATGTTCTGGGTGAACGTGCAGAGCGACTTCAAGCCGGAGTTCGTGCCGATGGTGCAGAACTTCGACCAGATCCGCGCCTTCCTGGACCGCACCGCGCACGGGCTGGGCGTGGAGCGCGTGCTGTACGAGATGAACCCGACCATGCCCTGCCTCAGCCCGCTGGTCGGCAAGCAGATCCCGACCTCCCCGGCGGAACTGCTGCGCGCGCTCGACTGGGTGGGGGCGGGTGGGGAGCGCCACAAGGATCCCATCGACCGGCACATTGCCGCCTTCCTGGCCGTGCGGCACAAGCGGACGGACGAGCTGCTCTATACCCAGCTCGGCTCCAGCGTGGAGCCGATGCGCCGGGTGATCGCCATGCTGACCATCCTGGCCGACGTGCAGGCGCGCACCGGCACCGACTCCCTGTCGCATCTCGCGACCTGGGTGGTTGCGTTGCTGGAGCCCGCCTTCCGGCGCTTCCACAGCCGCCCGCATCAGGAGACCGTGCGCAAGCAGGCCGACGGGGCCGCCCACAACGGCCGGCTGGGTGAGTTGCTGAAGATCGTCGACGATCCGGAAGCGCTGCGCCAGGACAAGCTGGAGTTCGAGGCCGCCCAGATCGCCTATCGGGAGGCGGACGCGGAGATCAACAAGCTGCGGCAGACCATCGCCGACCGCGGAACCATCATCGAATCGACCGGCCGACAGGTGGCCGCGATCGCGTCGAGCCTGCTGTCCACCCTGCTGGTGGCCGGCATCATCCTGTTCTTCGCCTTCTGACGGTTTGCCCTTTTACGTTTTTGGGGAGCACGCATGGCCCGCGGCGGGAAAAAGCGGAAACGCAAAGGCAGCATGCTGACGCTGATCCTGCTGATCATCCCGGCAGGGCTGGTGGTGCTGCCCACCTCGATCCTGTTCGGGGTCGGCATGATCCCGACCATCGTCGCCTACGTGACCGACCGTGATCCGGAAAAGTCGGCGCCGATCACCGTGGGCGGGCTGAACTTCTGCGGCTGCATGCCCTACGCCATCGACCTGTGGAAGCACAACCACACCATCACCGCGGCCGGCAAGATCTTCGCCGATCCCTTGGCGTGGCTGATCATGTACGGGGCGGCGGCCATCGGCTGGGCGCTCTACTACGGCATCCCGCCGGCTGTGGCGAACTTCGAGGTGATGCGGGCGGAAAAGCGCGTCGGCGCGCTGAAGCAGGTGAAGGTCGGCCTGGTCCAGGAATGGGGACCGGACGTCGCCGGCGACACCTTCGACGACTCCGGCGGCTTCGCGCCGGGCGAGGAGCCGGCGTAGGCGGAAAAATCCCCTCTCCCAGCGGGGCTGGGAGAGGGGATAGAAAGCCGTTACCCCGCTAGCTTCTGCTCCAGGGCGGCGTTCTTGATGGCCTTCTGAAGCTTTTCGAAGGCGCGGACCTCGATCTGGCGGACGCGCTCGCGGCTGATGCCGTATTTCTGCGACAGGTCCTCCAGCGTGGTCGGATTGTCGCGCAGCCGGCGTTCCACCAGGATGTGGCGCTCGCGCTCGTTCAGGCCTTCCATGGCGTGGGCCAGCAGCTTGCGGCGCTTGCCCAGTTCCTCGCTCTCGGCCAGCGAGATTTCCTGGTTGGCCGTCTCGTCCACCAGCCAGTCCTGCCACTCGCCCTCGCTGTCGGCGCGCAGCGGCGCGTTCAGCGAATGGTCGGGGGCGCCCAGGCGGCGGTTCATGTTGACGACGTCCTGCTCCGGCACCTCAAGGGTGGTGGCGATGTGGCGCACCTGCTCGGGCGACATGTCGCCCTCCTCGATGGCCTGCATCTGACCCTTCAGGCGGCGCAGGTTGAAGAACAGCTTCTTCTGCGCGGCGGTCGTGCCCATCTTCACGAGCGACCAGCTGTGCAGGATGTATTCCTGGATGGCCGCGCGGATCCACCACATGGCGTAGGTGGCCAGCCGGAAGCCGCGGTCGGGGTCGAAGCGCTTGACCGCCTGCATCATGCCGACGTTGCCCTCGGAGATCAGCTCCGACAGCGGAAGGCCGTAGCCGCGGTAGCCCATGGCGATCTTCGCCACGAGTCGCAGGTGGCTGGTCACCAGCTTGTGGGCGGCGTCCGAATTCTCGTGCTCCTGCCAGCTCTTGGCCAGCATGTACTCCTCCTCCGCCGCGAGCATGGGGAACTTGCGGATTTCCTGGAGGTAGCGCGAGAGATTGCTTTCGGAACTGATGACCGGAACGCTGGATAGTGTCGCCATGATTGACCCTCTCCGACGGTCGTTGTTCGTGCCTTCTGCCGGGCACCCGACCGTTCTTCAGTGCTGCGCCGCCACGATCGTTTCCGGATGGGAAGCTTGAGCGTTGGTGGCTGTTAACGCGAAGAATAACCGACTTCTGCGCGGGGGCATAGAGTTTTATAGTGATTCTAAGGTATGGATCAAATCCCGGATATCCGGGGGTAGACTGGTCTGGAAGCGCACCTGTTCCCCCCCGGCGGGATGCACGAAGCTGAGCCCGACCGCGTGCAGCGCCTGCCTGGGAAAGCCAACAAACAAGCCGCGGACGGGTTCCGGCAGGGTGGAGGCGTGGCGACCCCCGGCGCGTCCCGAGCGGCCCTTGCCGTAGAGCGGATCCCCGACGACGGGATGGCCGATATGCGCCATGTGCACGCGTATCTGGTGGGTCCGTCCGGTCTCCAGCACGCATTCGACGAGCGCCATGGCGGTCCCATACGCCTTCACCACGCGGTAGCGGGTGGCGGCGTGCTTTCCGCCGTGGGCGACCACGGCCATCTTCTTGCGGTCGGCGTTGCTGCGCCCGATGTTGCCTTCGATCCGCCCTTCCTTGGGCGAGGGGACGCCCCAGACCAGCGCCTGATAGGTGCGGCTGAGCGACCGGCCGGAGAACTGCTCTGTCAGCGCGTGGTGCGCGCGGTCGTTCTTGGCGACCACCATCAGGCCGCTGGTGTCCTTGTCGAGTCGGTGCACGATCCCCGGCCGCTTCACGCCGCCGATGCCCGACAGACTGTCGCCACAATGGGCGAGCAGCGCGTTCACCAGCGTGTTGTCCGGGTTGCCGGCGGCGGGGTGGACCACCAGACCGGCGGGCTTGTCGATCACCAGCACGTCCTCGTCCTCATAGATCACGTCCAGGGGGATGTCCTGGGCTTCCGGCTGTGCAGGTTCAGCTTCGGGGACGAAAACGTCGAAAGTTTGGCCGGGTTTGACCCTGAGGGAGGGGTCCGTTATCGTCCGCCCGCCCTCGCGCACGCAGCCCTGCTCCAGCAGCGCCTGGACGCGCGAGCGCGACAGCCCGGGCAATCCCGCCGCGAGCGCCTTGTCGAGCCGGTCGCCGCCGGATTCGGCGGGGATCTCGTGGGTGTAGTGGTTGCTGTTGACGGTGCGCTCGGGCATCGTTCGGCTCAACTCCTTACATTCGCGCGAGAGTGGACCCCAAACCGTGCAGTTCCTCAAGGCACTCGTCGTCATCATGGGCGTGTTGATCATCGCCGGCTTCGCGGTGATCGGCGTCGAACTCTACAAGCGCATGAACGATCCCAGCCGGGGCAACCCTGGCGCCAACCCCAGCGCCAACCCCAGCGCCAATGCCGACCCTGACCGCGTCGCGACCACCCCCGCCGGCCGGACGGAGGAGGTCGGGCTCGACCTGCCGCCGGGCACGCGCATGGGCGATCCGGTCGCGGTCGGCAATCGCGTCGTCTTCCGCGTCACCATTCCCGACGGCGTGGACCGGCTCTATGTGATGGATCCGCGCTCCGGCGCCATCTCCACCACGGTCACCACCGGGAAGGCAACGAGTTCGCGATGAGCCCCGAATCCCAACGCTACGATTTCCGCAGCGACAACGTCGCCGGCGCGGCCCCCGAGGTCGTCAACGCCCTGGCCGCCGCCTCCGTCGGGTCGGCCGATCCCTACGGCAACGACCCCTGGTCGGACAACGTCACGCGCCGCCTGTCCGAGATTTTCGAGACGGAGGTCGCGGTGTTCCCCGTCGCCACGGGCACGGCGGCGAACGCGCTGGCCCTGTCGGCGCTGGTGCCCCCCTACGGCGCGGTCTACTGCCATGACGAGAGCCACATCAACACCGACGAGTGCGGCGCGCCGGAGAACTTCACCGACGGTGCCAAGCTGGTCCCGCTGGCGGGGAAGGGCGGCAAGCTGGACTCGGACGCGCTGACCACGGCGCTGGGCAAGGCCGGCATCGGCGTCGTGCACCGGGTGCAGCCGGCGGCGCTCAGCCTGACCCAGGCGACCGAGGCCGGCACCGTCTACCGGCCGGAGGAGGTCGCGGCGCTGGTCGACGTGGCGCACGGCCACGGCATGGCGGTGCACATGGACGGCGCGCGCTTCGCCAACGCCATCGCCCGGCTGGGCTGCGCGCCGGCCGACGTCACCTGGAAGGTGGGCGTCGACGTGCTGGCGCTGGGTGGCACCAAGGGCGGCTGCCTCGCGGCGGAGGCGGTGGTCTTCTTCAACCCCGCCCTGGCCGAGGATTTCGGCTTCCTGCGCAAGCGGGCAGGCCATCTTGTGTCGAAAGGGCGGTTCCTGTCGGCGCAGCTCGACGCGTGGCTGGCCGACGACCTGTGGCTCCGGCTGGCGCGCCACGCCAACGCCATGGCCGAGCGGCTGTCGCAAGGCCTTGCTGCGTTGCCGGGGGCGGAACTGGCCTTCCCGGTGGAGGCCAACGAGATCTTCGTGCGCCTGCCGGCCGCCGTGGCCGACGGGCTGGAGGCGGCAGGCTACCGCTTCTACCGCTGGGACGGGACTCTGCTGCGCTTGGTCACCGCTTTCGACACGCCGCAGGCCGCCGTGGATGGCTTTCTGAAAATCGCAAGGAACCTGTCAGAAAAGGCTTGATCGGGAAGGGCGGGTTCGCTAAAAACCCGCCCACGCCGACGACGCCACGTCGTCAGACGACGAAAGACTGTCCCCTTCGTCTAGAGGCCTAGGACATCGCCCTCTCACGGCGGTAACAGGGGTTCGAATCCCCTAGGGGACGCCACTCGTTGGCTGACAGTACGCGCATCGCCCGATGAAGGTCCCCTTCGTCTAGAGGCCTAGGACATCGCCCTCTCACGGCGGTAACAGGGGTTCGAATCCCCTAGGGGACGCCATCCTCCGGCATGAACGAGCAACGGCCCGCCTTTTTGGCGGGCCGTCGTCGTTTCGGGGTGAGATTTCGGGGTGGCCCGCCTTTCGGCGGGTTGCCGTTGTCACGTTGGCCCGCCTTTCGGCGGGCCGTTGTCGTGTCGGAGCCCTGTCACCGCTTCGCGGTGGCACGGCCCTTGGGCGAAATGCCCAGTTCGGCGACCTCCTCCTGCTTGGCCGTGACGAGGCCGGCGGAGCGCACGACGCTGGGGTCGTGGGGGTGGCTGCGGCGTGGGTAGACGCTGCGGACCTTCTCCACATAATCCTGCGTCTCGCGGTAGGGCGGGACGCCCTTGTATTGCAGGACCGCTCCTTCGCCGGCGTTGTAGCCGGCCAGCGCCAGCGACACGTTGCCGTCGAAGTAGGCGAGCAGCCAGCGCAGGTACTTCATGCCGCCGCGCAGGTTCTGCTCCGGGTCGAACGGCTTCGTCACGCCGAAGCGCTCCGCCGTCTCGGGGATCAACTGCATCAGCCCCATGGCGTTCTTGTTCGACACCACGTCGACGCGGTAGCCCGATTCCACCGCGATGACCGCCAGCACCAGTTCGGGGTCGAGTCCGTAGGTCGGCGCCATTTTGGTGACCATGGTGCGGACTTCCTTGGGTGGCATGCGGATGACGCCCCAGCGGATGCTCGGCGGCTCGCAGCGGTCCGGCACCTTCGCCTTGGCGCTGCCACCCCGGGCGTAGGATTGGGCCTCCTCGTTGCCCAGCAGCGCGGCGCGGCGCAGCCATGAGCGGCCGAGATCCTCGTCGCGCGAGACGGTGCCCTTGCCGGCCAGGTGCATGCGGCCGGCCCGATAGGCCGCCTCCGCATAGTCCTGCCGTGCGGCGCGGCAATAGAGGGAGAGCGCCAGCCGTTCGTCCCGGTTCACGCCGTTCCCGGCCTCGTAGCGCAGGCCCAGCTCATACTGCGCGCGGGCGCTGCCCTTGCTGGCCAGCGCCTCCAGCGCGCGCACCGTGCCGTCTCCGGCGCCGGCCATCGCCGCGGTCGGAGCCGCCAACGCCATGGCCAGGGCGATGGCGCTGAGCGCCCGCCGTCCCGTGCCATGGACCTTGGCACTACCCATTGGAGAAACCATTCGATCGTTGGGTGTATGCGGGAAGATTGCCCCGCTAGTGCGATTGGCCGGATTCCCCCGAAAGGGACAAAAGAGTATTGTCCATATCAGGCGGGACAGCAGCGCCGAAAGAAACACAACATCTGCTGAGGGACGGAAACGCCTACGTAAGGACAAAGAAGAACCGCCTGCTGCGGCCTCAGGGAGGGGTGAATACCACGGTTCATCGCAGGCCTTCCGCCATGCACTCCCGCAAAAGAGATTCGAGGCCGGTTGGAGTGCTCCAGCCGGTCTTTTCCTTTTGGGCCAAGTCATGAAGCCTCCCGAATGTGCGGGATCAATACGTTCCTCGCCAATAAAGGTTCCTGGCGCGAACGGGCAGTGCCTAGCATGTCCGAGGTAATCTCGCCAAATTGTGTGAGAACCTAGCCTTTTTCCCAACTGGCAGCCCATCCGCCCGGCCATTACGTACTGAAGGGCCAGCGATTGTCTTTGGGGAATCCGGTGATGATCCTGGCGCATTTGGCGCAAATCAGGGACCGGATCGACGCTTCCAGCGTTTCTGGTGCGCTTGAGGCTTTCGGTATTTAGGGAGGCAGTGTTCCACCGATGGCGAACCACGTCGCGAGTTCCTTGCGCCGTCCGGCGTGCGACCCCGCGTCGCTCGATCCCGTCGCGCTCAGCCCTGTGGTTGCCGGGGTCAGAGCCGAGGAAGACGAGTTGGATGTGGCGGCCGAGGTCGAGGAGGGTGCCGAGGTCGACGCGGTAGGTTCCGGCGCACCGTCGGCACCGCCCGATCCCGCAATCATCGCCCAGATCGAATCCGAGATTCCACGCCTGCGCCGTTTTGCGCGCGCCATGGTGCGCGACGCGACGCTTGCGGACGATCTTGTCCAGGAATGCCTGGAACGCGCGCTGTCCCGTCTGCACCTGTGGCGGCCCGGCAGCAATCTTCGCGCGTGGCTCTTCACAATTCTGCGAAACCTGCATATCAACGGCATCCGCCGCCGGCAGGCGGTGGTGGACATCGATGGGGAAGGGCAGGCGGCCATCGGCGCGGCGCACGGCGGCCAGTTCGTCCGGCTGGAGCTGCGCGACCTGAAGCGCGCGTTGGGCATGCTGCCCACCGAGCAGCGTGAAGTCGTGCTGCTGATCGGCCTAGAGGGCATCTCCTACGGTGAGGCCGCGGACATCCTGGGCATTTCGATCGGCACGGTGAAGTCCCGCCTGTCGCGCGGGCGGCGCGCGTTGCGCCAGCTGATGGAAGGCCGTACCCCCGGGTCGGACGACGACGATTGACCCGGGGCGACTGACTCGGGACGACTGACTCGGGGAGCGATCCGGCCGCCCGGCTTCGCTTCAACATTTCGTCATCCACGCACAATAAAAACCGGCAACGCTCGGGAGAGCGTTGCCGGCAGGTGCGAGGCTAACATCGAGAGGCTTAGGGGTACTCACGCGGCCCGTCCACAGAGACGAAGGACGGCCGCGGGCGCCACGCGGGGGAATCGCCCCTCCTTCGTAAAGGAAGGGCGCCGGGTCTAGCGGCGCCTGACCAGGCCCAGAATCAAGCTCGCAGCAAACAAGACGAGAAACAGGAAGAACAGGATTTGCGCAATGCCGGACGAGGCCGACGCAATCCCACCAAAACCGAGCGCGCCTGCAACCAGCGCAATGACGAAGAAAACCAGTGCCCAATAGAGCATCCTACCCTCCCTCGCTCGGCCCGAAGCGGCTCACAGCTCGTCCGACGCGCAGTCTGTTGAACGGGCAACTCTGTGAAGAGCGTTTTGTATTGTTCAGAACACTACGGCGGGACGAAGGTTCCCAAGACTTCACCAAGCAAAGAACTTTTCTTGGGTAGGCCCGATTCCAAACGGATAGGGCGTAGCCGCAAATGGTCGCTTGACGCCCTTCTCGTGGCTTGAGCGCAACAAGAATGGCCGGTGCGCTGTTGTCGACGCTGAGAGCCTGCGCCACGAAGGCGCGGGTACAGGGCGTCGCTGCGGCTTGTTCGGGCGGCGCCCCTTCGCGAGGAGAGGAATGCCATGAACACGAAGCTTTCTCTTGCCGTGATCGCCGCAACCCTGGCGGCGTCGCCGGCGGCAATGGCCCAGACCACGGGCAACACCTATCAGAACAACGCGTCGGAGTCGGGCTACGAGCGCAGCAGCCCGTCCGGCCTGCCCACCACCAGCCCGCAGGTCCGCAGCCTGCCGGGCGAGCAGCCCGATCCGTGGGACAACAACCGCCCAATGGGCACGCAGTCCTGGAACAGCCCGTCGCGCGGGGCCGCCGGCACCAGCATGGGCCCCAACGACCGCCTGCCGCCCTACGGCAACACCTATGGCACGCCCGCCAACCCGAGCGGCCAGCGCGCCGTGACCGGTTCCGCCACCACCGGCACCATGGAGCCGGCCGACCGCGCGCCCGCCTATGGGAATACCTATGGCACCGAGTCCAACCGGCGCGCCTTGTCGAACGCGGTGCCCGGCGACCTGGGCCCCAATGACCGCTCGCCGGCCTACGGCAACACCTACGGCACTGACACCAACCGCCGCGCTATGTCCGGCAACAGCGGCGTCGTCGGCCCGACCGGCACGATGGGCACCACCGGGACGGTCGTCGCTCCGGCCGGCACCGCGGGTTCGACCGGCACGATGGGCTCGACCGGCAGCATGGGCACCACCGGCGACACGCAGGGTGGCCGCCAGGTGCTGATGAACGTCGACCCGAACGTCCAGGGCCGGGCCGGCCGCGGGCAGAACCGCACCGAGCTGATGCAGACCTCCCTGCTGAACTACTTCAGCGCGGCGGGCTTCACCTCGGTCCGCGATTTCCGCAAGCAGGGCCAGAACTACGTCGCCGAGGCCCAGGACCAGAACGGCCGCTGGAGCACGGTTGAACTCGACCCGCGGACGGGCACCATCGCCTCGGTCCGCTGATCGGGAAGCGGATCGAGATCCGCTTTGGACCGCGACGGCGGTCCCGGCCGCACATGCGGCCGGAGCCCGGCCGGCGCATGAGGCCATATGAATCGAAAGCGAACGGATGTTCGCTTTCGGTCACTCCATGAGGCGTGACCAGGTGCCGGCGAGGCGGCCGAAGCCCGCCGGCACCGTGGCCTCATAGAGGGGAAGCGGCTGCCGCAGCCGCTGTCCCACGTCCCGGCCGAGCGTGCGCACGGCCATTTCCGCAGCACCGCCGACCGGCGCCAAGTCGGAAGGGCCGAACGGCACCACCAGCGACAGCCCCTGCTCCAGCCGCCCGCCGAGGCGGCTTTGCGCGTTGTCGGGCCCCGTGGTCCAGGTCAGGTGCGCGGACAGGCGCACGCCTCCGTCAAACGCGCGCAGAAGCTCCACCGTGCCGCCCCAATCGCCACCCAGGTAGCGTCCGGCCCGCAGGATGCCGGTGGTTGCAGCGCCGGGCGTCTCCAGATAGAGGCTGGCCTGCCCGGTCGTGCGGCCACTCTCCGCGTCGATCCGCAGCGGGTCGCCCGCCGGCCGCTTCCACACCCGGTTCAGATCCAGCCCGACGGCCCAGCGCGCCTGGAACGGGCGGTACAGCGCCTCCCCGCCGAAGCCGCCGAACATCTCCTCGAAATGCCCGGCCGACAGCCGCGTGGACCAGCCATCGGCCGGGCTCGCGAGCCAGGCGCCGTAAAGGCGCTCCAACTCAATCCGCGGCATGGCGTAGAGCGGCAGGTCGCTGCGCACCGGCCGCTCGACCGGCAACGCGTTGGTGTCGAGCGAGGCGAGGTTGTCGGACACGGCGAAGCGCAGCCCGCCGCCCAGAACAAACCCGCGGGCCGGTTCCCCCGTCAGCCGCAGGTCGGTGTAGCTGCGCTGGACGAACGGCACGCCTTGCTCGAACAGGCTTGTCTCCAGGGTCGGGTGAAAGGTGAGCGACCAGCGCGCAGGCCAGTCAGACGGCGGCCCCGCAGACGCGGAGACGCGCGCGGTGCGCCAGATCTCCTCGGCGCTGCCATGCCCGTCGGCGGCCCGCTCCACGTCGCGACGCAGCAGGGTGACGGCGGCGTCCTCCAGGCCCATGGCCCCGGTCACGACGGTCAGTCGCTCCACCTCCGCCGGCGTGCTGTCGGCCAGGATGCGGGCGGCGCGCCCGACCTCCCGCGCCAAGGGAGCTGTGCCGGCGCCCGCCGGGTCCAGCCACAGCACCGCCTCCTCACCCGTCACCAGGGCCGTGCGTGCCGGAAGCCCGGCGAGGCGCGCCAGCGCCACGATGTCGTCGGTGGACAGGGCTGTTCCGCCGGCTGGCCGGCGGGCGACCGGCGGCGGCGGGCGCGACGGCGGCTTCGCCTTCTCCTTCGGGTCGAAGCGGGCGGACAGGCGCAGCATGGCGCGCTTGCCCTGCTCCAACCCCGCACCGAATTCCAGCCAGGGCAGGGGGCGATAGGCGAGGCCGGCGTTGACCGGCAGGCCGGGCTGGAAGGACGGGTCTTCTTGCTGCTGCGCGCGAAAGCTATCGGCGCTGTACTCCAGCTTGACGCTCAAGCCCTCGACCGGGGTGTGCCACTCCAGCCCGCCGAACAAGGCGGTGCGGTTTCCGGTGAACCAAGCCTGGGGGCCGCGGGACGACGGCTGGGTGGGATCCCGGTCGCGCCGGAACGATCCGCCTAGAAAGCGCAGCGGGTTCTTGAAATGCCCATAGTCGCCGAGCGCGCCCCAGCCGAGCCCGAGGCTGACGTCCACGTCCCACCAGCGGCGGGAGGCCACCAGATACTCGCCCGCAAAGCGGCCCTTGCCGGGCAGGTCGAAGCCGGCGCCGGTCACATCCCGGCCGCCGACTGCCAGGGCGGGCCACCACTCCCCCTCCCGCAACAGGCGAAACTTCGCGTCAACGCCCGGCTCGCTGATCCCGTAGGGGTTCGGGTAGAGCGTTTCGCGCAGGGTGACCTCCAGCCCGGGCAGCGGCTGGGCACCCACGGTGATGTGCCGGTGCAGGTCGCCCAAGGCCGCGTAGCCGCCGGTGACGGTTCCGTCCGGCAGCAGGCGGGCGGTGGGGGTTTGCAGCAGCCCCACCGTACCCCAGTCCGACAGCGTCGGCACGAGCCCCTCCGTCCGCGCGGGCGCTGCGGCGAAGAGGAGGAGGCCCAATGCGATCGCAGTACGGTTCACGCCACGGTGGTGTTTATCGGAAAAAACTCCCGATCCATGGCATTGTCACACGTATGAATGCAACCGGAATCCGCTCAGCCGGCGTGCGTGTGATCCAGGTCCGTCTGGTGGCCCTGGTGGAAGTGGTCCTGAACCCACGCAAGGTCATGGTCGCCGAAGGCCGGGTGACGGGCGGCGGCATCGGGCAGGGTGGGGGCCGCGTTGCCCTGCGCCGTGGCCACATGGCTCCAGACATCGACGTCGCCGGTCGGCTCCGGATGCTCGGCGGAGGCGTAGACGCCCTTTACGGCGCTGCCGGGGAAGAAGGACTTGTCGGCGGTGACGACCAGCGTGCCGTTCCACCACATGCCCGACTGGCCCTTCACCACGTCCTTCCCGTCCAGCGCGCCCTTGTCGTAGGTGACGATGCTGTCGGTGGGGGACACGGCGTGGCCGTTGATCATCACCTTGTTGACGTACAGCGTTCGGTCCTGGCCGTTGATCAGGGCGTCGTTGTCGTACTGGATCTGCACCTTGTGCGCGGCGTCCGGCAGCACGTTGGCATTGAAGGCGAAGTCCTTGGCCGTGGTGCCCGCGACGCCCTCGCCGATCTTCTTGCCGTCCATCAGCAGGTTGAAGTGCGCGTTCACGCCGCCGGCCGCCGTGCCCGACGCGTTGACGACGATCGTCGCACCCGTGGTGGACGGAAGTTCCATCGGCGGCGGTAGCGTGCTGGTCGGGGTGGCGACGTCCTGGTTCAGGTCCAGCTTGACGTTGCCGGTGCCGATGGTCGCCGTCTTGGTGATCGTGCTGGGCAGCCCGGCCCCGGAGAAGGAGACGGTGTAGGTGCCCGTCGGCAGATCCATCTGATAGCCGCCGGCGTCCCAGCTGGTGGTCTGGTAGGTGGTGCCGGTCGCGGACACGGCCTTGATCGTCACGCCGCCGAGGCCTTCGCCCGGATCGTAGAAGTTGTCGCCGTCCTTGTCGTCGAAGGTGACGCCGGTCAGGAACGGGTTGCCGGCCGTCTTGGCGAAGTCCTGGGTGCCGGTCATGCCGGTGGAGCCCTGGTACTCGCCGGTCTTCAGGCCGACGCCAACCTCGCGGAAGCCGTCGTTCAGGATGTTGGTGCGGTGCCCGGCCGACTTGAACAGGCCGCTCTCCATCGCCTCGACGGTGGAGGCGTTGATGGCTGTGCCCGAGCCCCAGCGGATGGCGATGTTCTCGCCCCAGCTCCAGCTGCCGGAGAAGCCGTAGCCGGCATCGGTCATGCGGTCGCCGGGCGAGCTGCCATTGACGCCGGTGTGGCTGAAGGTGTCGGTGTCGAGCATCCACTGCGAATGGGCGCGGGCCGCGTCGATCAGGGCGGGATCCCAGGCCAGCGCCGCCTTGGCGGCCGTGGAGATGGTGCCGGCCGTCAGCCCCTGGTTCAGGTCGATCCCCTGGCGCGCCGCCTCCGCCGTCGGGTTGGCGCGGGCCCGGTTGATCAGTTCCAGCATATATTGTTCGTATGCGGTCGGCGTAGCCATCGCGCGATCCTTCCCCTATCCATGGTCATATTGCCTTCTCCTTACACGGGAGGAAGGGGATGGGATTGGGTGAAGAATGGAGGCAAAAAGAGGCGCGGCGGATGGAACGAAAGTCTTCGTTTTGCCAAACAAAAAGCCGGTTGAGTCGGGGTGACCCAGCCGGCTTTTATTCACACTTGTCGGACGGTCAGTCCTCTTCGACCTCGCAGATCAGACCCATGGTCTCGGCCGTGTTGGTGACGGCGGACATACAGGTGGCGGAGCGTTCCGGCGGGATGGAGACGGCGAAGCGAATGGTGTAGCGCCCGCCCTCACGGTCCGGCAGGGTCTGTGCGTCCAGGCGGACGATGTTCGCCTCGAACTGGGTGAAGATCTCCGACAGGCGGGCGATCAGGCCGGGCTGGTCCCCGCCCGACACTTCGATCCGGTGGGTGATGCGCGCCAGCGGGCCGGGTTCCGGATCGAAGTCGAAGCGCGTGACCTTGATCTGCGCGCCGGCCAGCTCCGGCAGGCTGGCCAGTCCGTCCTGCACCTCGTCAACCGTGACGCCCGCCGGCAGTTCGCACACCGCCGAGAACTCGGCGCCCGAGCCCATGACGGCGAAGGTCGCGTCGCGCAGGTTGGCGCCCAGCGCGAACAGATGGCCGGTGACGGCGGACACCAGCCCGACCCGGTCCGGGCAGAAGGTCGAAACGAGCGCGAGCGTCGCCATCATCAAGCTCCCTGGAATTTCGTCACCACAGAGGCACGGAGACACGGAGTTTGGATCAACGCCAACTCCGTGTCTCCGTGCCTCTGTGGTTCCAATGTTTTTTCTTGCGATCAGGCCGCCGTGCCGCCCACCGTCAGCCCGTCGAGCCGCAGCGTCGGCTGGCCGACGCCCACCGGGACGCCCTGGCCCTCCTTGCCGCAGGTGCCGACGCCGGGGTCGAGCTTCGTGTCGTTGCCGATCATCGACACGCGGGTCAGGCTGTCCGGACCGTTGCCGATCAGGGTGGCGCCCTTCACCGCGGGGCCGAGCTTGCCGTCCTCGATCAGGTAGGCCTCGTTGGCGGAGAAGACGAACTTGCCGTTGGTGATGTCCACCTGCCCGCCGCCGAAGTTCTTGGCGTAGAGGCCCTTCTTGACCGACTTGATGATCTCCTCCGGCGAATGGTTGCCGGGGCGCATCACGGTGTTGGTCATGCGCGGCATGGGGTGGTAGGCGAAGCTCTGGCGGCGGCCGTTGCCGGTCGGGCGCACGCCCATCAGACGGGCGTTCATACGGTCCTGCATGAAGCCGACCAGGACGCCGTCCTCGATCAGCGTGGTGCACTGGCCGGGCGTGCCCTCGTCGTCCACGGTGATGGAGCCGCGGCTGTTCTCGATGGTGCCGTCGTCCACGATGGTCACGCCGGGGGCGGCGATGCGCTGGCCCATCAGCCCGGCGAAGGCGGAAGTCTTCTTGCGGTTGAAGTCGCCCTCCAGCCCGTGGCCGATGGCCTCGTGCAGCAGGATGCCCGGCCAGCCGTTGCCCAGCACCACGGTCATCTCGCCGGCCGGGGCGGGGATGGAGGACAGGTTGACCAGCGCGGTGCGCAGCGCCTCGTCGACGAAGGCGCGCCAGGTGTCCGGCTGCATGTAGTGCTCGTAGGTCACGCGGCCGCCGCCGCCGTGGCCGCCGGTCTCCATGCGGTCGCCCTCGGCCACCACGACGGAGACGTTCAGCCGCACCAGCGGGCGCAGGTCGGCGACGCGCACGCCGTCGGCGCGGATGATCTGCACCGCCTGCCACTCGCCGCTGATGGAGCAGGAGACCTGCCGGACGCGCGGGTCCTTGGCGCGGGCGTAGGCGTCGATCTCCGCCAGCAGCTTCACCTTCGCCTCGAACGGCACGATGGGCAGCGGGTTGTCGGGGATGTAGAGCGCGCGGTTGGTGCCGCCCGGCGGCTCCGCCACCGTCCCGGCGTGGCCGGCCTGCACGGCGCGCACGGTCGCGGCGGCGCGGCGGATGGCGTCCTCCGACAGGTTGGAGGCGTGGGCGTAGCCCGCCGCCTCGCCCGCGATGGCGCGCAGGCCGAAGCCCTGGGTCGTGTCGAAGCTGGCCGACTTCAGCTTGCCGTCGTCCCAGCCCAGCGATTCGCTCTGCGAATATTCCAGGTAAAGCTCCCCGTCATCGGACCCGCGGAGGGCTTCCGCGACGATCCCTTCGACGCGGGACCGGTCCAGGCCGGCGCGGTTGAAGAACAGGTCGTCGGTGGTGGCGAGCGCGCTCATGAGGACTCCGGGGTATCGGACTTTTGACGGAGGGCGAAGGATGCCGGCGCTCTCGCGCCCACACCCGGGATGTGGTCTAAGATCGACTCAATAGTGTGGCGACGGGCGGGGCATCCGGCAAGGCTCCTCACCCTCGTCGCCAGGGCCTTTTGACGAGGAAAGGGTGACGCCATGACCGGGGATACCGCAGCGCTCGGCCAGAGCCTGGAGGCCGCCGCCCGCCCGCTGAAGGATCATGCCCTGCGCGTGGCCCTGACCAACGAGGTGCACACCCGCCCGCCGGAGGTGCTGGCCGCCCCGGTGCGCGCCACCATGCTCGCCATGCTCTCGGGCGAAGGGGCGGCCGACGCCGACCGGAAACAGCTGGAAAAGCTGTGCGACTGGGCGGGCGTGCCGCGGCCGCCGGGCGGGGCGACGCACTACAGCGGCTCCTTCGGCAGCTTCCGCCTGAAGTGGGAGCGGCACACCGAATTCTCCACCTGGACCATCTTCCGGCCCAGCGCCGCCGTGCCCGGCGTGCTGGCCGACCCGTTCCAGGAGCCGGCGCTGAACGCCGTGCCGCGGGAATGGCTGGCCGGGCTGCCGGGCGAACTGATGGTCGGCGTTCATGTCGCCCTTCTGGACGCCGATTCGCCGGAGCCGTCGGCCAACATGCTCGCCGCCATGTTCGGGTCGCAGGGCTACATCGGCACGCGGGTGTCCGGACGCGCGGCCACGGCCTGGACCGACTTCCGCATCCATGGCGACGGCTTCTCCCGCATCCTGATCGCCGACCACAGCATGACCCCGAACCAGGCCGGCCGCACCGTGCAGCGGCTGCTGGAGATCGAAACCTACCGGGTCATGGCCCTGCTGGCCCTGCCGGTGGCGCGCGGGGTGCTGCCGCGGATCGGCCCGATCGAGGCGGATCTGGCCGACCTGACCGCCCGGATCGCCACGCTGGGCGGGCTGGACGACGAGCGCGACCTGCTCGACCGCCTGACCCTGCTGGCCGCCCAGACGGAGCAGATCGCCGCCGAGACGGCCTACCGCTTCGACGCGGCGCGCGCCTACTACAAGCTGGTGGAGAAGCGCATCGAGGAGCTGCGGGAGGTCCGCATCGAGGGCCTGCCCACGGTGGGCGAGTTCATGGACCGCCGCCTCGCCCCGGCGATCCGCACCTGCGAGGCGGCCCACGCGCGGCTCCAGGCCCTGTCGCAGCGGGTGGCCCGCGCCAGCAACCTGCTGCGCACCCGCGTCGAGATAGCCGTGGAAGGGCAGAACGCGGAGCTGCTGGCCTCCATGGACAAGCGCGCGCAGATGCAGCTCCGCCTCCAGGAAACGGTGGAGGGCTTCTCGGTCGTGGCGATCAGCTACTATCTGGTGGGCATCGTCGGCTACGCGGCGAAGGGGATGAAGGGCTTTGGCATGAAGGTCGATCCGGACCTGATCGTCGGGCTGATGATTCCCGTCGTCATCGCCTTCGTCTGGTCCGGCGTGCGCCGAGTCCGCAAGGCCATCACCGGCGGGCACTGATCGAGCACTGATTCCGAGGATGGGGCGAGTCGCCGGTCGGAGCCGGCGGTAAGCCTCGTCTTGACCGTGTCGGCGGCCCCGACGGGGCGCGCCGCGCCGGCGCCGGACTGGCGCTAGGCCCTTGTTCTGTCGATACAATTCGCAGCACGAACAAAGTGCGACAGGATGTCGCAGTGCTAAACCCCTCCGTGGGCTCAACCTCTAGCGATGACTGAGCTTCAACGCCGCACGGCGCCTATGTCCTTCGTGTGAGGACGGCGTGCTTGTTCCCAAGCGCAATGCAGGGTTAAGCTCGGGCTGCAGCGAAGTGTCGCGCCACGAACGGCATGATCTCTGCAGTATCCGGCCCTCGCCGGAACGCCCGACTGTGCGCCGCGCTGATAGTTCGGTACACAAACAATATGGGCGACGGAGGGGCCGGCGGGAAGGGTAAACCGCGGCCTATGACCACCGGTTGCGGCCAACGAGAGGGTTGGGGATGAAGACGCAGACCCTGAACGCCGCCACTTTGGCGGCGCTGACATCTTTGTGCGGTTTTTCCGGGGCCGGCTCTGCCGCCGAACCCCATCCCTGGCAGCTTGGGCTCCAGGAGGCGGCGACGCCGGTCAAGCACGCCATGGACTCGTTCCACAGCCTGCTGACCGTCATCATCTTCGCCATCGTCCTGTTCGTGGCGGCCCTGCTGATCCTGTGCGTCGTGCGCTTCAGCGCGAAGAAGAACCCGGTGCCGTCCAAGACCTCGCATCACACGCTGCTGGAGGTCGCTTGGACCGTCGTCCCGGTCATCGTCCTGATCGTCATCGCGGTGCCGTCCTTCAAGCTGCTGTACCAAGCGGAACGGACGCCCGAAGCGGAGATGACCATCAAGGTCACTGGACGGCAGTGGTACTGGGACTATGAGTATCCCGACCACGGCAACATCACCTTCTCCAGCTACATGATTCCGGAAAGCGACCTGAAGCCCGGCCAGCGCCGCCTTCTCGAGGTGGACAACCGCGTGGTCCTTCCGGTCGACACCACGGTCCGCGTGCTGGTCACCGGCGGCGACGTCATCCACTCCTGGGCGGTTCCGTCCTTCGGCGTGAAGAAGGACGCCGTGCCCGGCCGCACCAACGAGACCTGGGTGAAGATCGAAAAGGAAGGCACCTACTACGGCCAGTGCTCCGAGATCTGCGGCGTCAACCACGGCTTCATGCCGATCGCGGTCGAGGCCGTCTCGAAGGAGAAGTTCGCCGAGTGGGTCGCCAAGGCCAAGGTCGCCTACGGCACGCCGGAGAAGCGCGACGTCGCCCAGGTGCCGGCCAACGGCACGGTTCAGTAAGTCGCAGCACGTTCCTGAAGACGATATTCGGCCAAGAAAAAACCATTCCGCCGACGCGAGGTTAGAGACATGGCAAACGCCAATCCGGGGGAGGCGCAGGGACACGGCGCCCATGGACATGAGCACGGGCACGACCACCACGTGCCGGGCTTCGTCCATCGCTGGTTCTACTCCACCAACCACAAGGACATCGGCACGCTCTACCTGATCTTCTCGGTCATCGCCGGGCTGATCGGCGGCCTGTTCTCCGTCATCATGCGCCTGGAGCTGCAGTCTCCGGGCATGCAGATCGTGGCGGACGGGCAGGTCTGGAACGTGCTGATCACGGCGCACGGCCTGATCATGGTGTTCTTCGTGGTCATGCCGGCGCTGATCGGCGGCTTCGGCAACTGGTTCGTGCCGCTCATGATCGGGTCGCCCGACATGGCCTTCCCGCGCATGAACAACATCAGCTTCTGGCTGATCGTCCCGGCCTTTCTGCTCCTGCTGGGCTCCGCCTTCGTGGGGCAGGGCGCCGGCACGGGCTGGACGATCTACCCGCCGCTGTCCTCGCCGCTCGGCCACAGCGGCCCATCGGTGGACATGGCCATTTTCGCGCTGCACCTCGCCGGCGCGTCGTCGATCCTGGGCGCGGTGAACTTCATCACCACGATCTTCAACATGCGCGCGCCGGGCATGACGCTGCACAAGATGCCGCTGTTCGTGTGGGCGATGCTGGTGACGGCCTTCCTGCTGCTGCTGGCCGTGCCGGTCCTGGGCGGCGCCATCACCATGCTGCTGACCGACCGCAACTTCGGCACCACCTTCTTCAATCCGGAAGGCGGCGGCGACCCGATCCTGTTCCAGCACCTGTTCTGGTTCTTCGGCCACCCCGAAGTCTACATCATGATCCTGCCGGCCTTCGGGATCATCAGCCACATCGTCTCGACCTTCTCCAAGAAGCCGGTGTTCGGCTACCTGGGCATGGCCTACGCGATGGTGGCGATCGGCGTGGTCGGCTTCGTCGTGTGGGCGCACCACATGTACACGGTCGGCCTGGACGTGAACACGAAGGCCTACTTCACGGCGGCGACGATGATCATCGCGGTGCCGACGGGCGTGAAGATCTTCTCCTGGATCGCCACGATGTGGGGCGGCTCCATCGAGTTCAAGACGCCGATGCTCTGGGCGCTCGGCTTCATCTTCCTGTTCACGGTCGGCGGCGTCACCGGCGTGGTGTTGGCCAATGGCGGCATGGACATCGTGCTGCACGACACCTACTACGTCGTGGCGCACTTCCACTATGTGCTGTCGCTGGGCGCCGTCTTCTCGATCTTCGCAGGCTGGTACTACTGGATCGGCAAGATGTCGGGCCGGCAGTATCCGGAGTTCTGGGGCAAGGTCCACTTCTGGACGACCTTCGTTGGCGTGAACCTGATCTTCTTCCCGCAGCACTTCCTGGGGCTGGCCGGCATGCCGCGCCGCATCCCCGACTACCCGGACGCCTTCGCCGGCTGGAACATGATTTCCTCGCTCGGCGCCTACATCTCCTTCGCGTCCACGCTGTTGTTCGTGTGGATCGCGATCAAGACGCTGCGCAGCGGCGAGAAGGTGGACGCCGCCTATTGGGGCCCGGAGGCCGGCACGTTGGAGTGGACCGTCAGCTCCCCGCCGCCGTTCCACGCCTTCGAGACGCTTCCCCGGGTGAAATAATTAGTACACGTGAGTATGTAGGCCGGGGGCTATGAGCAGGCCCCCGGTTGGAGGGCAGAGAGAATGACGGACCTGAGCCTGGAACGGGTCGCGGACGGGCGGTTTGCCGACAGTGGGTTGGGCGGATCGACGGCGGGCGACTACATCGAGCTGCTGAAGCCGCGCGTGATGTCGCTGGTGGTGTTCACCGGCCTCGCCGGAATCGTGGTGGCGCCGGGGCATATGCACCCGGTGCTGGCGGCGGTGGCGGTGCTGTGCATCGCGGTCGGGGCGGGCGCGTCCGGTGCCATCAACATGTGGTACGACCGCGACATCGACGCGATCATGTCCCGCACGATGAAGCGCCCGATCCCGTCCGGCCGGGTGGAGCCGGACAATGCGCTGGCCTTCGGCGTGATCCTGGCCTCGGCCTCGGTCGTGGTCATGGGGCTGGCCGTCAATTGGGTGGCCGCGGCGCTGCTGGCGCTCACCGTCGGCTTCTACGTCTTCGTCTACACCATGTGGCTGAAGCGCCGCACGCCGCAGAACATCGTAATCGGTGGTGCCGCCGGCGCCTTCCCGCCGATGATCGGCTGGGCGGCGGTGACGGGCGGCGTCGAATTGCCCTCCATCCTGCTGTTCCTGCTGATTTTCCTGTGGACGCCGCCACACTTCTGGGCGTTGGCGCTGTTCCGCAATGGGGACTACACCCGCGCCGGCGTCCCGATGATGCCGGTCGTCGCGGGGCCGGAATCGACGAAGCGCCAGATGCTGCTCTACACGCTGGTGCTTCTGCCGGTGGCCGCGGCGCCCTACGCCGTCGGGATCGGCGGGCTCGCCTACCTGATCGGGTCGAGCCTGCTGGGCCTGCTGTTCGTGCTGTGCGCCGTCCGCGTCCTGCGGGCGACGGACGACAAGCCGGCCAAGCAGATGTTCGGCTTCTCGATCCTCTACCTGTTCCTGCTGTTCGCCCTGCTGGTGGGCGAGCACCTCGTCACCGGAGGTGGGGCATGACCGTCATGGACGATTCTGAACTGGAACGGCGCCGGCGTCTGCGCGGCCGCAATTACGCGGTGCTGGCGGCGCTGATCGCGCTCGTCGTGCTGTTCTACATCATCACCGTCGTCCGCATGAGCGGCGCGCATTAGGCGAAAAGCAGGGGAGGGGCTGCCATGAACGACAAGATCCGGCGGCGCAACCGTCTGTTCGGCATCGCCCTGTTCGGGCTGGTGGCGGGCATGGTCGGGCTGGCCTTCGCGTCGGCCCCGCTCTATTCGCTGTTCTGCCGGGTCACCGGCTTCGGCGGGACCACCCAGCGGGCGGAGGCCGCCTCCACGCGGATCGTCGACCGCACCATCACCATCCGCTTCAACTCGGACGTCAACGACGCGCTCCCCTGGAATTTCCGGCCGGAGCAGCGCGAGGTGAAGGTGAAGCTGGGCGAGACGGGGCTGGCCAACTACCGGGCGGAGAACCGCTCGGCCAAGCCCACGGTCGGCACGGCGGTCTACAACGTCACGCCGGACAAGGCCGGCATCTACTTCAATAAAATCCAGTGCTTCTGCTTCAACGAGCAGGTGCTGGAGCCGGGGCAGCAGGTGGACATGCCGGTCGCCTTCTTCGTCGATCCGGCGCTGGCCGACGACCCGAACATGGAGGACGTCAGCACCATCACGCTGTCCTACACCTTCTTCCGCGCGAACGACGAAAAGCAGGTTCTGGCGCAGCATACGGCAAAGCCGGAGGGCGCGAAGCCGCAAGGCACAACCAATTGAGCAACGAAAACACATAAAAAGCGACGGGTGGCGGGCAACCGCGAACCAAGAGACAAGATCGGCGAAACAAATCGGGGTTGGAAAGAGACGATGGCCGACATCACGCACGCGCAAGTGCCGCATCCGCCTGCCTCCGCGCATGGCGCCGGGGCCGGCATTCCGCATCCCTACCATCTGGTGAAGCCAAGCCCCTGGCCGCTGCTGGGCGCCTTCGCGGGCGGCCTGTTCGCGCTGGGCATGGTCATCTACATGCACGGGGGCACAAAGCTGGTGGCCATCCTGGGCTTCGCGTCCATCCTGGGCGTGATGTTCGGCTGGTGGCGCGACGTCATCAAGGAGGCCGTGCGCGAGAAGGCGCACACCCCGGTGGTGAAGATCGGCCTGCGCTACGGCATGTCGCTGTTCATCGCGTCAGAGGTGATGTTCTTCGCGGCCTTCTTCTGGGCCTTCTACGACGCCGCCCTGTTCCCGAAGGTCTTCGCCGAGAATCCGCAGGGCGTCTGGCCGCCGCCGAACATCGAGCCGCTGGAAACCTTCCACCTGCCGCTGATGATGACGCTGATCCTGCTGCTGTCGGGCGTCACCGTCACCTGGGCGCACCATTCCATCATTGAGGGCAAGAACGGCGAGGCCGCCAAGGCGCTGGGCCTGACAGTCCTGCTGGGCGTGATGTTCACCTTCTTCCAGGGCTGGGAATACGCCCACGCCGCCTTCGGCTTCAAGGGGGGCATCTACCCGTCCACCTTCTTCATGGCGACGGGCTTCCACGGCTTCCACGTCATCGTCGGCACGATCTTCCTGGCCGTCTGCTGGTTCCGCACGATGAAGGGCCACTTCACCCCGCAGAGCCACTTCGGCTTCGAGGCGGCGGCCTGGTACTGGCACTTCGTCGACGTGGTCTGGCTGTTCCTGTTCGTGTCGGTCTACTGGTGGGGCTCGCACGGCGGCGGC
Source organism: Azospirillum canadense (assembly GCF_025961225.1). Taxonomy (GTDB): domain Bacteria; phylum Pseudomonadota; class Alphaproteobacteria; order Azospirillales; family Azospirillaceae; genus Azospirillum; species Azospirillum canadense. Next base: position 1,131,407 of record NZ_JAOQNG010000001.1, read on the forward strand.
GCCCACTGATCCGCGCCTTTTCCCCTCTCCCTGCTCCGCAGGGCGAGGGGGAGTCGTCCACGAAAGGATGGGTGTGGTGAGCACCTATTATCCGAACGTCTCGCCGATGACCGCGGGCATGCGTTGTGCCTGCCCGCGCTGCGGCCGGGGGAAGCTGTTCAAGGGCTTCCTGACCATCAACGAGCGCTGCTCCGTCTGCGGGCTGAACCTCGCCCGGCAGGACAGCGGGGATGGCCCGGCCGTGTTCCTGATCTTCATCCTGGGTTTCCTGGTCGTTCCCGTCGCGCTGTGGGTGTCGATGACCGTGGACTGGCCGCTCTGGCTTCACGCCATCGTCTGGAGCATCGTGATCCTCGGCCTGGCGTTGGGCATGCTGCGGCCGGCCAAGGCCTATGTGGTGGCGCTGCAATACCGCCACCGGCGCGACGAGCTTGAGGACACCGACGCGTGACGATGACGGCGACCGCCGAACCCCGCCGCTTCCGCCCGTCGCTGTGGGCGACGCTGACCACCGTGCCTGCGGTGCTGGTCATGCTGGCGCTCGGCACGTGGCAGGTGCAGCGGCTGCACTGGAAGGACGACCTGATCCACCGGGTGGAGCAGCGCCTGCACGCCGCCCCGGTGCCTTTGCCCGCCACGTTCACGGACCCCGCCGACTTCGAATTCCGCCCCGTGACGCTGTCCGGCCGCTTTCTGAACGACAAGGAGATGCGGCTGATCGCCCGGCCCCACCAGGGGCAGGTCGGTTACGAGGTGCTGACCCCGCTGGAGCGCGCCGATAATGGTGGCGTGGTGCTGGTGAACCGCGGCTTCGTCCCCATGGACAAGCGCGACCCAGCCACCCGCCCGGACAGCCGCGTCGAGGGTCCGGTCACGCTGACCGGCATGGTCCGCCTGCCGCAGCCCGCCGGCTGGCTCCAGCCCGACAATAGGCCGGGCGCCGACGCCTGGATGCGCATTGACCCGCCGGCCATGGCGGCCTCCGTCGGGCTGAGCAACATCGCCCCACTGGTGGTGGAGGCGTTGCCGGACCCGTCCCGCGGCTCCGCCCCGCTCAACGGCATTCAGCCGCAGGTGGAGCTTCCGAACAATCACCTGCAATACGCGATCACGTGGTATAGCCTCGCCGCGACGCTGATCGCCGTCTATGTCCTGTCGCAACGCCGCCGGATCGGGACCCGCTCATGACCGCATACCAGGACCTGGAACGCCGCTTCGCCCGCATCGCCGCCATCGGGGATGCGCTGGGCATCCTGAGCTGGGACACCCAGACCACCATGCCCGACGGGTCCAACGACGCGCGCGCAGAGCAGACGGCGACGCTGACCGTCCTGGCCCACGAGCTGGAAACCGACCCGCGCGTCGCCGACTGGCTGGCGGAGGCGGAGGGCGACGCCGGCCTCGACGACTGGCAGCGCGCCAACCTGCGGGAGATGCGGCGCAGCCACCGGCACGCCACCGCTGTTCCCACGGACCTCGTGGAGGCGACCAGCAAGGCGATCTCCGCCTGCGACATGATCTGGCGCACCGCGCGGGCGGAAAGCGACTACGCCATGCTGCTGCCCTCCCTGACGGAGGTGCTGCGCCGGGTGCGGGAGTGCGGGGAGGCCAAGGCCGCGGTCATGGGGCTGTCGCCCTACGACACCATGCTGGACGAGCACGACCCCGGTGCGCGGGCCGAACGCATCGACGCGCTGTTCGACGACCTCGCCGGCTTCCTGCCCAGCCTGATCGAGCGCGTGCTGGAGAAACAGGCCCGCGACCCGGACCCGATCCGGCCGGAGGGCCCGTTCGCCGTCGAGGCGCAGAAGGCGCTGGGCGTGCGGCTGATGGAGCAGGCGGGGTTCGACTTCAACCGCGGGCGGCTCGACGTCTCGCTGCACCCCTTCTGCGGCGGCGCCACCGACGACGTGCGCATCACCACCCGCTACGACGAGGCCGACTTCACCAAGGCCTTGATGGGCGTGATGCACGAGACCGGCCACGCCCTGTATGAGCAGGGCCGCCCGCGCCCCTGGATCCACCAGCCGGTCGGTTCGGCGCGCGGCATGGCCGTGCACGAGAGCCAGTCGCTGATCGTGGAGATGCAGGCCTGCCGCTCCGCGGAGTTCCTGTCCTACCTCGGCCCCGTGGCCCGCGAGGCCTTCGGCGGCTCCGGTCCGGCCTGGGAGCCGGAGAACCTGCGGCGTCTCTACACGCGCGTGGAACGCGGCTTCATCCGCGTCGACGCCGACGAGGTCACCTATCCGGCGCACGTCATCCTGCGCTTCCGGTTGGAAAAGGCGCTGGTCGGCGGCGACCTCGACTTGCAGGACCTGCCCGGCGCCTGGAACGAGGGCATGCGGGCCCTGCTTGGGGTGGAGCCGCCCAACGACCGGCTGGGCTGCCTCCAGGACATCCACTGGCCGTCAGGCGGCTGGGGCTATTTCCCCAGCTACACGCTGGGCGCCATGACGGCCGCGCAGCTGTTCGACGCGGCGACCCGCGCTGACGCGTCGATCAAACCGGCGCTCGCCCGCGGCGACCTCGGCCCGCTCGTGGCGTGGCTGCGCGCGAATGTGCACGGCAAGGGCTGCCGCTACGCCTCCGGCGACGAACTGCTGACAGCGGCCACCGGCCGGCCGCTGGACGTGTCGGTCTTCAAGCGGCACCTGGAGACGCGCTACCTGGGGGCATGAGTGGGGGCATGAGGTCCCCGGCGGCGTCCCGGCGTCACAGCGCCGATTTGACCTTCGGGACCTTCAGCGTCGCCGAATAGCGGATCAAGATGTCCGCCATGTTCACCCGCGCCTTGTGCTCCAGCTTTTCCAGGGCCTTCTTCAGGTCGTACTCGCCCCGGATGGCCTCCAGGTAGATTTTGCGGGTGGCGGAGTCCAGGTTCACCTCCTTGGAGCCGCCCTTCGCGATGTAGTCGTCGAGCAGCGCGCGCAGATCGGTGACCTTCTTGACCTTCTGGATCGCCTCCAGGAAGTCCAGGTTCTCCGTATTGAACTCGCCTTCGCAGAATTTCCGGACGGATTTCAGTTTGCCGGCCTTGACCAGCTGGTCCAGGGTCGCGACGGTCTCCTTGGTTTCCACCACGATCCGGTTGGAAATCGCCTCGATCCCGTCGGCCATGGCCTTCAGGGCCTTGAGGTAGTCCGCATCGTCCTTCTTGTCGCAAGCATCGGCCTCGGCCTTCAGTGCCTTCATGTAGGCGGTCGCCTGGGCGACGAACAAATGAACGGCGACGTTCTTGGTCTTGTAGCCGCCCGCCTTTTCGAACAGCGAAAGCGATTTCGACAGGCCGGTCGCCTTGACCGAGACGCCGAAAATCTTCGTCTTCGGTTTGTGTTTGCCCGTGGCCTTCTCGAATTTCTTCTTTTCCGTCTGCCAGTCGGCAAGGGCGCCCATGATCCACCTTCGTCGTCGCTCTGTTTTCCGCTGATTAGCATGACGCCGAACGTTGCCAAAGATCCGGATGGTTCAATTTGAAGTGGGTGCAGCGAGCCGCGGCGGTGCCGGCAGCCCCCGGGCCGAGAGGATGATTGCCGGTGGGCCGCGCGAAAAATTATTCAGCGCAAAAGGCTAATGCCTAATCCAACTTTGCTCCCGGCAAGCTTTGTACGTGTCCGATCCATCATCCTGCAAAATACCGTTCAAAACAGCGCAAACTCTCGCATCGCGCTTATTGCTGAAAAAGCTGGATAAATTCTATGGACCGCATTTGGTCACAACCCCGAACAAATGCGGCAAAAGCTCGGCGCAATTGGCAATGTTTCGTTAACTATAAACGACCAGCCTCGGGACCAACGCGAACGGCAACCGAGGTTCTGAACAATGACCATCGCCAACGGCTTCCTGCACACGGACGGCAACCAGATCGTCGACTCGTCGGGCCAGAACATCAAGCTGACCGGCGTGAACTGGTTCGGTGGCGAGGGCTTCGTCTTCAACCCCAACGGCATGGACATGCGCGGTTACTGGGGGATGATGGACCAGATGAAGTCCCTCGGCTTCAACACCATCCGCCTTCCGTGGAGCGATGCGGGCCTTGACGCGGACCGTGCGACGGGCATCGACACCTCCAAGAACCCCGACCTCGAGAACAAGACCCCGCTCGAGGTGATGGACAAGGTGATCGACTATGCCGGCCGCATCGGGCTGAAGGTCATCCTGGACCACCATCGCTCCAGCGACGGTGCGTCCGCCAACGAGAACGGCCTGTGGTACGACGACAAGTACCCCGAGTCGAAGATGATCGAAAACTGGAAGATGCTCGCCGAGCGCTACAAGGGCAACGACACCGTCATCGGTGCCGACCTGCACAACGAGCCGCACGGCGACGCGACCTGGGGCGGCGGCGACCACGCCACCGACTGGGCCTGGGCCGCGGAGCGCATCGGCAACGCCATCCAGTCCGTGAACAAGGACTGGCTGCTGATGGTCGAGGGCGTGGAGGTCCAGGACAACAAGTGGGATTGGTGGGGCGGCAACCTCGCCGGCGCCAAGGACCGCCCGATCGAGTTCGACACGCCGAACAAGCTGGTCTACTCGGTCCATTCCTACGGCCCGTCGGTCAACGAGATGTCCTGGTTCAAGGACTCGAACTTCCCGAACAACATGCCGCAGCAGTACACCGACAACTGGGGCTGGGCGCTGAAGGACAACAAGGCGCCGGTACTGGTGGGCGAGTTCGGCGGCAAGCTGGACACGGACCAGGACAAGGCCTACATGGCCAAGCTCGTCCAGTACATGAACGGCGACTTCGACGGCAACGGCACCAACGACCTGGGTGCGGGCAAGCAGGGCGCCAGCTGGACCTACTGGTCGTGGAACCCGAACTCGGGCGATACGGGCGGCATCCTGAAGGACGACTGGCAGTCCGTCGACCAGACCAAGATGAACGCCATCAAGGCCGGCCTGTACGCCGGCGGCGCCAGCGCCGGCAAGGCCGCCTGGGCTCCGGCTTCCGCCCAGTCCCTGTCGGAAGGCGTCCATCAGGTCGACGGCCAGCAGGATGCAGGCCATGACAACGTCAACGTCTGGACCCACGCCGCCATCCAGGCGCAGCCGGCCGCTGCCGCGGCCGTTGTCGCCCCAACGGCCGACGTGGCTGCCGCGCTGCACGATCTGACGGTCACCGGCCTGGGGCATGTGGACGCCGCGCACGACCCGTCGCAGATCCACTACACCGCGCTGGACCACTCCGCCGGCTGAACGGCGGCCTGATCGGGCGAACCTCGGGAGGGGCCGGCGTTCCATCGCCGGCCCCTTTCGCCCGTTCAAAAGGGTCCGTTGCGGGGATCCGTTGCTGCATCCTTGCGCGGATGGGGGGCAGCGGCTAACTATGCCGCTTCCATGATTGTTGTCGGCCTTGCGTGGGCGTCGGCTTTAAGCGTCGGAGTGTGTGCGGTGCAGTACGTCAGCACGCGGGGCCAGGCCCCGGTCCTCGGTTTCGAAGATGTCCTCCTGGCCGGTCTGGCGCGCGACGGCGGCCTGTATGTGCCGCAGAGTTGGCCGCAGTTCACCCACGACGACATCCGTGCCATGCGCGGCCTGCCGTACAGCGAGATCGCCATCCGCGTGATGCTGCCCTTCCTGGGCGGCGCCATCGCGGAGGACGAGTTCCGCGCCATCGTCAAGGACGCCTACGCCACCTTCGACCACGCCGCCGTGACCCCGCTCGTCCAGCTGGACCAGAGCAACTGGGTGCTGGAGCTGTTCCATGGCCCCACGCTGGCCTTCAAGGACGTGGCGCTTCAGCTGCTCGGCCGCCTGTTCGACCATGTGCTGGCCAAGCGTGGGGAGCGGGTGACCATCGTCGGCGCGACCTCCGGCGACACCGGCTCGGCCGCCATCGAGGCCTGCCGCGACCGCCAGAACGTCGACATCTTCATCATGCACCCAAAGGGCCGTACGTCGGAGGTCCAACGCCGGCAGATGACCAGCGTGCTGTCCGACAACGTGCACAACATCGCCCTGCACGGCACCTTCGACGACTGCCAGGATCTGGTGAAGGCGATGTTCAACGACGTGTCCTTCCGCGACCGGATGGGCCTGTCGGCGGTGAACTCCATCAACTGGGCGCGCATCATGGCCCAGATCGTCTATTACTTCACGGCCGCGGTGGCGCTGGGCGCGCCGGACCGCAAGGTGGCCTTCACCGTGCCGACCGGCAACTTCGGCAACGTCTACGCCGCCTACGGCGCGCGGGCGATGGGGCTGCCGATCGAGAAGCTGGTCGTAGGCTCCAACTCCAACGACATCCTGGCGCGCTTTTTTGCCAGCGGGACCATGTCCGCGGCTCCGGTCGTGCCTACTTTGAGTCCCAGTATGGACATCCAGATTTCCTCCAACTTCGAGCGGCTTCTGTTCGACCTGTTGGGACGCGACGGCGCGGCCGTGACCGCGTCCATGAACCGTTTCCGGGCAGAGGGCAAGTTCGAGGTGACCGAGGCCCAGTTGGCCGAGGCTCTGGCCATCTTCTCCGGCCACCGCGTGGACGAGGCCGGCACCATGGGGACCATCGAGGCGGTCTGGACGGGCTGCGGCTACCTGCTCGACCCGCACACCGCGGTGGGCGTGGCCTCGGCGAAGGCCGCCGGGCTGCCGGCCGACGTCGCCACGGTTATCCTGGCGACCGCGCATCCCGCCAAGTTCCCCGACGCCGTGGAAAAGGCGACCGGCCACCGGCCGGACCTGCCGCCGCGCCTGTCCGACCTGTATGTGCGCGAGGAGCGCCTGTCGGAGCTGCCCAACGAACTGGGCGCCGTGCAGGCCTTCGTCGCCGAGCGCGCCCGCGCCGCCAAGGAGGCCGCATGAGCATCCGCGTGACCACGCTGCCGAACGGGCTGCGCGTCGCGACCGACACCATGCCCGATGTGCAGTCCGTGTCGCTCGGCTGCTGGGTCGGCGTGGGGACGCGCAACGAGCAGGCCGACGTCAACGGCGTGGCGCACCTCGTGGAGCACATGCTGTTCAAGGGGACGGCGCGCCGCTCGGCCTTCCGCATCTCCGAAGAGATCGAGAATGTCGGCGGGCAACTGAACGCCTACACCACGCGTGAGCAGACGGCCTATTACGCGAAGGTGCTGCACGAGGACGCGCCGCTGGCGCTGGACCTGATCGCCGACATGCTCCAGCACTCCACCCTGGACGAGGAGGAGCTGGCGCGCGAGCGGACAGTGGTCCTGCAGGAGATCGGGCAGGCGGCCGACACGCCCGACGACATCATCTTCGACCATTTCCAGGCGACCGCTTATCCTGGGCAGGCGCTGGGCCGGTCGGTGCTGGGCTCGTCGGAGATCGTCGGGGCGCTGTCGCGGTCCGCGCTGGTGGACTACATCGGCGGCCACTACAGCGCGCCGGGCATCGTGCTGTCCGCCGCCGGACGTCTTGACCACGACCGGCTGGTGGACATGGCGCTGAAGGCGTTCGGGCAGCTGTCCGACCGGCCGGTGCCGGAGTCGGAGGACTCGCGCTACGCCGGCGGCGATTACCGCGAGGCGCGCGATTTGGAGCAGATGCACCTCGTGCTCGGCTTCGACGGCGTCGGCGTCCACGACCCGGACTATTACGCGCACTCCGTCTTCTCGACCCTGCTCGGCGGCGGCATGTCGTCGCGCCTGTTCCAGGAGGTGCGGGAGAAGCGCGGGCTCGTCTATTCCATCTACACCTTCGCGGGGGCCTATCGCGACGGCGGCCTGTTCGGCGTCTACGCCGGCACCGGCGAGGACGAAGTGGCGGAGTTGGTCCCCGTCGTCTGCGACGAGCTGATGAAGGTTGCCGAGGACGTCACCGATGAAGAGGTCGCCCGCGCGGCGGCGCAGCTGCGGGCCGGCACGCTGATGGCCATGGAAAGCACCATGTCGCGCTGCGAGCAGCTCGGCCAGCAGCTGCTCGTCTACGGACGGCCGGTGCCGGTTGAGGAGATCGTGCAGAAGATCGGGGCGGTGGACCGCGACGCCGTGGTCCGCGTGGCGCAGCGTCTGCGCCAGAGCCGCCCCACCGTGGCCGCGCTCGGCCCCATCAGCCGGCTGGAGGAGTATGACCGGATCGTCGCCCGCCTGCAGTAACGCAGCCGTCCTCGACAGCGGAGCCGGGGCATGATCCGCCTCCTGGGCAGCGGTCTCATCAGCCCGCCGGCCGTGCGGCTTGACGGTCCGAAATGCTACATCCGCCCGCCCTTGCCCCGCGACTGGCGGGAATGGGCGGATTTGCGGGCGGAATCCCGCGACTTCCTGACTCCCTGGGAACCGACCTGGCCGACCGACGCGCTGACCCGCGCTGCCTTCGGCCGGCGCCTGCGGCGGCAGGCCCAGGAATGGCGCGACGACCAGGGCTACAGCTTCCTCGTCTACGACCGGCAGACCGACGCGCTGGTCGGCGGCCTCGGCCTGACCAACGTGCGGCGTGGCGTGGCGCAGATGGCGACCCTCGGCTATTGGGTTGGCTTGCCCTACGCCCGCAACGGCTACATCTCCGGCGCGACGCGGCTGGTCCTGGATTTCGCCTTCGGGCAATTGGGCCTGCATCGGGTCGAAGCCGCCTGCCTGCCCACCAACGCGGCCAGCCGTGGTTTGCTGGAAAAGGTCGGCTTCACGCACGAAGGCTACGCGCGCGGCTATCTGCGCATCGACGGCGCGTGGCGCGACCACGTTCTCTACGCGATCCTGCGGGAGGAGTGGCGCGGGTAGGGCGTCGGGCCGCGCCGAAAGAGGTGCGTCGCGCCCATTTCGCAGACCGCCGGTATGATCCGCTTAACTGACGATTAACCCACTTCCCGCAACCTTGCGCAATCACATGCGCTTTGAGCGAGGCGAAGATGTCGGGCAAGCCAACCTGGACGAAAGAAAATTCCCACAGCTACGCGGTCGAGCATGCCGGCCAGCGCGTCGACCTGCGCTACGAGCCGGCTGGCTTCCAAAGCGGGTGGGCGGTCTACGCCGGCGACCGGCTGGTGGAGCGCTGCGCCGAACTGATGCAGGCCCGCGGCCTTGCCATGGCGCTCGCCACGAAGGGAGCGTGAGGACGGTTGGAAGGGGCTTGTCGGGTTTCACCCGACCTACGGCCAAAGGCGCTCACCGGTAGGTCGGGTGGAAACCCGACGTCAGGTGCTTTCGGCGTCCGCTCAGCACACGTCAGGCCATCCGCCGGGCGAGTCCGATGTCCATCGTCAGCTGATCGATGCGGCCGCCGAGCCGCAGCAGCGACACCGCCTCGTCGTTCACGATCGACCTCCTCTACGCGTGGCCGGCTTCGCCGGACAGCATCGACAGGCTGACGCCGAGCTTGGCGATCGACCGTTCCCACTTGGTCTCCAGGTCGGGGTCGAACAGCAGCGACTCGTCGCAGGGGACATTCAGCCAGCCGTTGGCCTGGATCTCCGCGTCCAATTGCCCCGGTCCCCAGCCGGCATAGCCCAGCAGCAGGATGTTGCGCCGCGGGCCGCGGTCTTCGGAGATCGCGCGCAGGATATCGATGGTCGCGGTCAGCGCGACCTCATCGTCGACCACCAGCGTGCCGTCCCGCACATAGTCGGTGGAGTGCAGCACGAAGCCGCGCCCCGATTCGACCGGACCGCCGTAATGCACGGGCATGTTCGTGGCCGGCTGCTGGATATCCATCTCCAGCTGCTCCAGCAAATCCTCGAAGGTGATGGAGCCGAACAGGCGGTTGACCACAAGGCCCATGGCGCCGTCCTCGTTGTGGGCGCACATATAGATGACCGTGCGCTGGAAACGTGGATCCATCATGCCCGGCATGGCGATCAGCAACTGGCCGGTCAGATAATCCGAGGACTTGGTCAGGTGCGGCATGGGCGGTTATCCTTGTGTCCGGGGGGCGGGAAGCCCAAATGGGCCGGAGCCTGCAACCGTCTTCACCCGAGTGTGACAGCACGGGCCAAGCTTTGTCATCCATTATAGCGGCGGCGTATTGCCGGATCGCTACTTGATATGAGAACAGTCCGCGCGATGAAAAGGCTTGTCCCTCTGCTGTTTGCCATCCTGGCCTTGACCGCACCCGCAAGGGGGTGGGCGGAGGAAGGCGCGTGGTCCAAGGCCGGCCCGGTGGAGGCGCGGCTCGTGTCCTCCGTGCAGGGAACGGGCGACCTGAAGACGGTGCCGCTGGGGCTGGAACTGCGGCTGGAGCCGGAGTGGAAGACTTACTGGCGCTCGCCGGGCGACGCCGGCTTCGCCCCGCGGCTGGACTGGTCGGGCTCCGACAACCTGGCGCGGGCCGACATCGCCTACCCGGCGCCGCAACGCTTCACGGTGCTGGGCTTCGAGACGGCCGGCTACCACGACGAGGTGCTATTCCCCATCGCCGCCGTCCCCACGGAGCCCGGCAAGCCGCTGGACCTGTCGCTGAACGCCGAGGTGCTGGTCTGCTCGACCATCTGCGTGCCGCAGTCCTTCACGCTGTCCCTGTCCATCCCCGCCGGGCCGGCGGCTCCCGGAGCTTCGGCCAACGACATCGCGCGGGCGCAGTCGCAGGTGCCCGGCGATGGCCGCGCCTCCGGCCTGACCATCACCAGCGTGCGCGCCGAAGGCGGCGCGCTGGAGGTGGAGGTCACCGCGCGCGACCCCATGGTGTCGCCGGACCTGTTCGTGGAAACCGACCCGCCGGTGTCCTTCCCCGCGCCCAAGCGGACCTTCTCCGACGACGACCGCCACGTGCGCCTGCGGCTCGACGCCACGGACGCGCCCGCCGACCTGAACCTGGCCGGGCGCGCGATGACGCTGACCCTGGTGGACGGGGATCGGTCCATGGAGACGGCGGCGACCACCACGGCCGGCCTGTCCAGCGCTGCCGGAGGCGCATCCCGGGGGATGGCGGCCATGCTGGGCGTCGCGCTTCTCGGCGGGCTGATCCTGAACCTGATGCCCTGCGTGCTGCCGGTGCTGTCGCTGAAGCTGCTGTCCATCGTGCAGCACGGCGGGCGGGCGCCGCGGGCGGTGCGCGCCGGCTTCCTCGCCTCGGCGGCGGGCATCCTCGTCTCCTTCATGGTGCTGGCGTCGGCCCTGGTCGCGGTGAAGTCGGCCGGCGGAGCGGTGGGCTGGGGCATCCAGTTCCAGCAGCCGCTGTTCCTCGTCTTCATGGTCGTGCTGGTGACGCTGTTCGCCGCGAACCTCTGGGGCCTGTTCGAAGTCCCGCTGCCGCGTGCCGTCGCCGACCGGCTGGGGGGAGGCGAGGGAGGAGGGCTAGCGGGCCAGTTCGCCACCGGCACCTTCGCCACTCTGCTCGCCACCCCCTGCTCGGCACCCTTCCTCGGGACGGCGGTGGGCTTCGCGCTGGCCGGCGGGCCGGCGGAGGTGTTCGCCATCTTCGCCGCGCTGGGGATCGGGCTGGCGCTGCCCTACCTGCTGGTCGCGGCCTTCCCGCGCGTCGCTCGACTGCTGCCCAGGCCCGGACGGTGGATGGTGGCCCTGCGCCGCGTCCTGGGCGCAGCGCTCGCTCTGACCGCGGCGTGGCTTCTGTCGGTGCTGGTGGTCCAGCTGGGGGAGGTCGCGGCGGTCGCCGTCGCCGTCCTGATGGGTGGGCTGGTCGCCGCGCTGTGGCTCAGCCGCCGCCTGCCGCCCGCGACCCGCTGGACGGGGGCGGCGCTGGCCGGGCTGCTGGCCGTTGTGGCCTTCGCGATTCCCGCCGCCTTCGGCCCGTCGGCCGGCGCGGCGCCGTCCGCCGTGATCGAGGCATCGACCCGCTGGACGCCCTTTGCCGAAGCGGCGATCCGCGACCACGTCGCGGCCGGGAAGGTCGTCTTCGTGGACGTCACCGCGGACTGGTGCATCACCTGCCAAGCCAACAAGAAGCTCGTCCTGCACCGGGGCGAGGTTGCCAAGCGGCTCGACGACGCGGACCTCGTCGCCATGCGCGCCGACTGGACGCGGCCGGACGACGGCATCGCGCGCTATCTCGCCAGCCATGGCCGTTACGGCATCCCCTTCAACATGGTCTACGGCCCCGGTGCGCCGGAGGGCATCGCGCTTCCGGAACTGCTGACCGAGGGCGCCGTGCTGGAGGCGCTGGACCGGGCGCGCGGGCAGGACGGCCTTGCCGGGGCCCCGGCCAGAAGCTAGAAGCTCAAGCCTGGAACGCTTCTATCCCGGAGCGCTCCAACAACAATGGGAGGGCACAAGACATGACCATCCAGGTCGGCGACCGCATTCCGTCGGTCACCCTGAAGCACCTGACCGACAACGGCATGCAGGACATCACCACCGATTCGATCTTCCAGGGCAAGACGGTCGCCCTGTTTTCGGTGCCGGGCGCCTTCACCCCGACCTGCTCCGCCAAGCACCTGCCGGGCTTCGTCCAGCAGGCGGAAGCGCTGAAGGCCAAGGGCGTCGACACCATCGTCTGCCTCGCCGTCAACGACCCGTTCGTGATGCGCGCCTGGGGCGAGAAGAACAACCCCGAGGGCAAGGTGATGATGCTGCCCGACGGCAACGCCGCCTTCACCCAGGCCCTGGGCCTGACCATGGATGGTTCGGGCTACGGCCTCGGCACCCGCGGCCAGCGCTTCGCGCTCGTCGCCAAGGACGGCAAGGTTACCCACCTCGCCGTGGAGAAGCCGGGCCAATTCGAGGTCTCCTCGGCCGAAGCCGTCCTCGGCGCCCTGTAAGGGCTGCAAATTCGTAGGTTGGGTGGAGCGAAGCGCAACCCAACAGCCTTCCCACGGCGACGCTGTTGGGTTTCGGCTGTGCCTCCACCCAACCTACGCCTCCGCCATGTCAGCCGCGCCCGGCGCTCCGGATGTCGGCGATGCCCTGGCGGGCCAGCGCGTCGGCGCGCTCGTTCTCCGGGTGGCCGGCGTGGCCGCGCACCCAGTGGAACTCGATGGCGTGTCGCTGCTTGGCCTCGTCGAGGCGGCGCCAGAGATCCTCGTTCTTCACCGGCTTCTTGTCGGCGGTCTTCCAGCCCCTGGCTTTCCAGCCATGGATCCACTGGGTGATGCCGTTCTTCACATACTCGCTGTCGGTGTAGAGCCGCACCGTCATGGGCCGCTTCAGCGCCTCCAGCGCCTGGATGGCGGCCATCAGCTCCATGCGGTTGTTGGTGGTGGCGGGATCGCCCCCGTACAGCTCCTTCTCCACGGCGCCATAGCGCAGGATGGCGCCCCAGCCGCCCGGGCCGGGGTTGCCGCTGCAAGCGCCGTCGGTGAAGATGTCCACCACCTTCGGGCCGTCTTCTCCGGACGCGCCGGTCTTCGTCTGCTCGGTCATCGGTTCAGACGTCGTAAGAACCGCCGTCGCCCAGGCAATAGCCGCCCAGCCCCCGAACGGTCTGGTGGAAGCGCAGCTTGCGCAGATACTCCAGCGGGTCCTTCGGCTTGACGAAGGCGCCCGGCGGGTGGTTCAGCCAGTCGTAGAGGCGCGTCAGCAGGAAACGCACCGCGCCGCCGCGGCACAGCCAGGGCAGGGCCTCCAACTCCTCCTTCGACAGGGGGCGGACCTTCTGGTAGCTGGTCAGCAGAAGCCGCGCCTTGGTCGCGTTGAACGAACCGTCGATCTCGAAGCACCAGGCGTTCATGCAGATTGCGATGTCGTAGACCAGGAAGTCGTTGCAGGCGAAGTAGAAGTCGATCAGGCCCGACAGCGTATCGCCACGGAAGAAAACGTTGTCCGGGAACAGGTCGGCGTGGATGACGCCCGCCGGCAGATCCTTCGGCCAGTGGGCCTCCAGCTCCGCCAGTTCGGCCTCCAGCGTGGCGCGCAGGTTGTGGCTGACCTCGTCGGCGCGCGGTGCGCATTTCTCGAACAGGTCCTTCCAGCCGCCGAGCGACAGGGCGTTCGGCCGCTCAAGCCGGAAGTCGGCCACGGCGAGGTGAAGGCGGGCCAACGCCTGACCAAGTTCCGCGCAATGCTGCGGCATGACGCGGCGCGGCCACATGCCGGCCAGGAAGGTGACGATCACCGCCGGCCGCCCGCAAAGCTCCCGCAGGGATTGCCCGTCCATCCCCTGGACCGGCAGCGGGCAGGCGATGCCCTTGTCCGCCAGATGCTGCATCAGGCCCAGGAAGAAGGGCAGATCCTCGCGCCGGGTCCGCTTCTCGTAGAGCGTGAGGATGTAAGGACCCTTGCCGGTCACCAGGAGGAAGTTGGAGTTCTCCACCCCCTCCGCGATGCCCTTGCACGACAGCACGCCGCCCAGATCGTACTGGGCGACGAAGGCGTTCAGATCCTCGTCGGAAACTTCGGTGTAGACGGCCATGGGACCAGCGCCTTACCGGGATTCGGGGCGCCGGTCAATGGCCGTGGGCGGCGTTGCCCGGACCGCGTCGATCACCCGTCGGCGATTTATGCGTCAGCGGGCGCCAGACGGGAAGGGGCGTCGCCGTCCAGCAGGTTCTTGGGAAGCTTGAACGTGATGTCCTCGAAGGCGGTGCGCAGCTCTTCGATCGTCACGTCGAATCGGTCGCGCGCGGCGGCGACGACCTCCTCCACCAGCACCTCCGGTGCGGATGCCCCGGCGGTGATGCCCAGGACGCCGACGCCTTCGTACTGCGACCAGTCGATGTCGGCGGCGCGCTGGACCAGCTGCGCCTTCATGCAGCCGTTCTGCTTCGCCACCTCCACCAGCCGCTTGGAGTTGGAGGAGTTCGGCGCGCCCAGCACCAGCAGGGCCTCCACCTTCGGCGCGATGGCCTTCACCGCCTGCTGGCGGTTGGTGGTGGCGTAGCAGATGTCCTCCTTCTTCGGCCCCGCGATGGTCGGGAAGCGGGCCTGGAGGGCGGCGACGATGCTGGTGGTCTCGTCCACCGACAGGGTGGTCTGCGTGGCGTAGGCGAGGTTGTCGGGGTTCGGTACCTCCAGCGTCGCCACCTCATCCGCCGTCTCCACCAGCAGGACGGCGCCTTCCGGCAGTTGGCCCATGGTGCCGATCACCTCCGGGTGGCCGGCGTGGCCGATCAGGATGATCTGGCGCCCTTCGCTGAAGTGGCGCTCCGCCTCGCGGTGCACCTTGCTGACGAGCGGGCAGGTGGCGTCGAGATAGAACAGCCCGCGCCGCTCCGCCGCCGCGGGAACGGTCTTCGGCACCCCGTGGGCGGAGAAGACGACCGGCACGCCGTCCGGCACCTCGTCCAACTCGTCCACGAAGACGGCGCCCTTGGCCTCCAGGCTCTGCACGACGAAGCGGTTGTGCACGATCTCGTGCCGGACGTAGACCGGCGCGCCGAACCTCTCCAGGGCCACCTCGACGATCTGGATCGCGCGGTCCACGCCGGCGCAGAAACCGCGCGGCGCGGCGAGCAGGATGGTGAGGGGCGTCTTGGTCATGCGGATGTTCCGATATCTGGAAAATAGGGGTGCCGAACGGAGGTGTCGCAACGCTGGCGCGGCCTTGTGCCGGCCCGGCCGCTTCTCTACAGTCGCCGCCAGACGCACCAATCCAACCGTTAGGCCAGACCGATGGACCGCCGCCGCGACCGTAATATAGGAACCCCCGACCGGAAAAGCCCGCTGGCACCCCTGTTGATCACACTGGGTGCTCTTGCGGTCACCGGATGCTCCGGGATGGGGCTGAACGGGGCGCCCCAGGCCTCCACGGCGGCCTACGCCTGCCCGAAGGTGAACATCGTCCGCGACCTCCAGGAGGTGACGCAGTTCCGCAACGGCGGCGGGCGCGACCTGACCGACATCACCTCGCGCGCCGCGCTGGCCGACTTCAGCGGCCATTGCGACTACGCCGACGACGGGGTCACGGTGAACGTGAACCTGTATTTGGTGGCGGAGCGCGGTCCGGCGCTCCAGGGCAACGAGGCGACCTACCGCTACTTCGTCGCCGTCGCCAAGCCGGGCGAGGAATCGCCGGCCACCAAGAGCGAGTTCGAGACGACGGTGACTTTCGAGCCCGGCAAGGCCCGCTCCGGCAGCCGCGAGGAACTGGCCCCGCGTATCCCGCTGCCGAAGGACGCGAACGCCAAGGACTGGAAAATTTTCCTCGGCTTCCAGCTGACACCGGAGCAACTGGCGTTCAACCGCGCGCAGATGAAGCAATAGAAATCAAATTGCGGGTGTCGGAATTGCACCGACACCCGCGTTGCGCATTTATCGGCTAAGGCTGCAAGCGCTTAGCCAACCTTCGCGGCGGTGAACCAGTTCAGGACGGACGAACCGTGGAGGTAAGGGCTGGAACCGGCGGAGCACCAGCCGCGAATGTCGACATAGTCGGTGTCTCCATTCAAGTACACGATGTCGAAGGCACCAACGGCACACACGTTGTTCGCCGCGTTCGAGTCGATGCCATGCTGGGCCTGAGTCACGCCATTCTTGTGGACATAGGCGTAGATGAGCGCCCCGCTGGTCAGATTGCGGTATTCCAGCGACGCTTGAACGGCGTAATAGCCGGGGATCGTGGGCTGGAACCGGTGATTGACCGCATCATACCCGCTTCCGACGCTGAAGTTGGTGGCCGAGAAGTTGACGATGAACGACGTGTTGATCGGAACGGACTGGTTCGTGCCACCAAGGTTTGCACGGCAGATCACCGGTACTTGCTGCGGGGTCTGATCCACCAACGCCCGCTCATCAGCGATGACACCGTTGCCGATCATGTCGGTCGTACCCTCCAGGAATACCCGCGCGACCGGCAGCTTGCCGGCGGGAATGGCTGGCGGGGTCATGCTGTTCGCCGTGCCCGTTACCACGCTCGCCGCACCCGTCGTGCGGTCGACCACCACGCGGTCGATGCGGAAGCCCGACGCCGGCGGCGCGAAGGGGCCGACGACCTGCGCCTTCACCTCGGTCAGGGTGGTGCCGTTCAGCAGACAGCCGGGGTCGAGCGCGATGGTCAGGTCGGGCGACACCTGCGCGTGCGGAGCGAAGGGGCCGACGATGCGCTGGGCGACGGCCCAGTTGGCGGCGCTCTGCGACAGATCGGTGGGGTTGAAGGTCTGAACGGACATGAGTGGGCTCCGTTGTGAATGGATTGGGTGAAGAGCACTTCCGGTTGGGTCGTTGCTCCTCTCGGTGACAAAAATAGGAATATCAGCCTTGAATGGGTCTATCGAGACGCAAATCCACTGAAACAGATAATAATCCTAGTTGACGAGCGGGGAGCGGATCGCCCGTGTTCTGGTCCCCGAGTCGCCTCACGCCGTTCCGCAAGAACCGCCCGCGAGCCCGATTGACTTTCCCCGGCGGCCGGGTAGGGTAGGCCGCATACGCCGATGATCCCTCGCGGGAGAGATCGCGAGCCGGTCCCCAGGAAGCTGGACGCCGGTCCGCGGCGCCGAAGGAGCAACCGCCCCGGAAACTCTCAGGCAAAAGGACCGCAAGGGGATAAGGCAACTCTGGAAAGCAGCCCTGGCCGCACCGTCCCGCAAGGACCGCAGCCCGGTCTCACCGAAGGAGTAAACCGGACGGACGCTCAGGCCGGCCGGTGAATCTCTCAGGTCCAGGACAGAGGGGGCAGGACTCGCGCCGATCCCGGCGCGGGGTCGTGACCCTTTGTCGGAGGACCCGCGTGACCGAGGCAGCCGAGAACCTCAAGACCACCCCGCTGCATGGCCTCCATCTGGAGCTGAAGGGCCGCATGGTGCCCTTCGCCGGCTACGACATGCCGGTGCAGTACCCGCTGGGCATCCTGAAGGAGCACCAGCACACCCGCGACAAGGCCGGCCTGTTCGACGTGTCGCACATGGGGCAGGTGCGCCTGACCGGCGACGACCCGGCGGCGGCGCTGGAGGCCCTGGTCCCCGGCGACATCAAGGGGCTGGCGCGTGGCCGTATGCGCTACACCCTGTTCCTGAACGAGCAGGGCGGCATCCTCGATGACCTGATGGTCACCAACGCCGGCGACCACCTGTTCCTGGTCGTCAACGCCGCCTGCAAGGAGCAGGACGTCGCCCACATGCGCGACCGCCTGAAGGGCAAGGCCGAAGTGGAACTGCTGGACGACCTCGCGCTGATGGCCCTGCAGGGCCCGGCCGCGGCCGGCGTCCTGGCGCGCTTCATCCCCGAAGCCGCGACCATGAAGTTCATGAGCTACCTGCCGGCGACCTTCAACGGCATCCCGGTGGTCATCACCCGCTCCGGCTACACCGGCGAGGACGGCTACGAAATCTCCTGCGACACGTCGGATGCGGAGACCATCGCCCGCGCCCTGCTGGCCGAGGACGAGGTGGAGGCCATCGGCCTCGGCGCCCGCGACTCGCTGCGGCTGGAGGCCGGGCTCTGCCTTTACGGCCACGACATCGACACGACCACCACGCCGGTCGAGGCCGCGCTGGAATGGGCACTGTCCAAGCGCCGCCGCGAGGAAGGGGGCTTCCCCGGCCATGCCATCATCAAGGGCCAGCTCGAAAACGGTGCCCCGCGCCGGCGCGTCGGACTGCGGACTGAGGGCCGCCAGCCGGCCCGCGAGCACACGGATATTTGCGACGCCAGCGGCAACAAGATCGGCGAGGTGACCAGCGGCGGCTTCGGCCCGACCTTCAACGCGCCGGTCGCCATGGGCTATGTGGACCGCGCCCACGCGGCGCTCGACACGCCGGTGCAGCTGATGGTCCGCGGCAAGCCGCTGGCCGCCAAGGTCGCCGCCATGCCCTTCGTGCCGCAGCGTTATTACCGCGGCTGAGAAACCGCGACTGAGAAACACCGAAACATCCGAACGGGGAAATCAGGCCATGACCATCAAGTACACCAAGGATCACGAGTGGGTCCGCGTCGAGGGTGACGTCGGCACGGTCGGCGTCAGCGACCACGCCCAGCACCAGCTCGGCGACGTCGTCTTCGTCGAGCTGCCGGACGTCGGCCGCGCGCTCCAGCAGGGCAAGGAAGCCGCCGTGGTCGAGTCGGTGAAGGCCGCCAGCGACGTCTACGCCCCGGTCTCCGGCGAGGTCGTCGAGGTCAACCACGAGCTGGAGAATGAGCCGGCCCGCGTCAACACCGGCGCGGAGACCGACGGCTGGTTCTTCAAGCTGCGCCTCACCAACCCGGCCGAGCTGGACGGCCTGATGGACGAAGCCGCCTACAAGGCCTTCGTGGAAGGACAAGCCTGAGATGCGTTACCTGCCCCTGACCGAGGCCGACCGGCGGTCCATGCTGGCGGCGATCCGCGCCTCGACCGTGGACGACCTGTTCCGCGACGTGCCGAAGGCCGCCCGCCTCTCCGGCCCGATCGAGGGGCTGCCCAACCACATGGGCGAGCTTGAGGTCGAGCGCAGCCTGTCGGCCATGGCGGGCAGGAACCTGCCAGCCGGCAGCGTGCCGAGCTTCCTCGGCGCCGGGTCCTACCGCCACCACATCCCGGCGACGGTGGACCACCTGGTCCAGCGCGGTGAGTTCCTGACCGCCTACACCCCGTACCAACCGGAGGTGAGCCAGGGCACGCTGCAGGTCCTGTTCGAGTTCCAGACCCAAGTCTCGCTGCTGACCGGCATGGACGTGGCCAACGCCTCCATGTACGACGGCGCCACGGCCTGCGCGGAGGCCGTCATGATGGCCAACCGCGTCACGCGCCGGAAGAAGGCCATCCTGTCCGGCGGCCTGCACCCGCATTACCGCGATACCACCACCACCGACGCCCGCTTCATCGGCTTCGAAACCGTGGTGATGCCCGCGGCCCCCACCGGCGGCGAGGATCTGCTGTCGCAGGTCGACGGCGACACCTCCTGTGTCGTCGTGCAGAACCCGGACGTCTTCGGCCATGTCCGCGACTACACCGAGCTGGGCAAGGCCTGCCAGGCCAAGGGCGTCCTGCTGATCGTCGTGGTGACGGAGGCCGTGTCGCTCGGCCTGCTGACCCCGCCGGGCGAAATGGGCGCCGACATCGTCGCGGCTGAGGGCCAGTCGCTGGGCAACGCGCTGAACTTCGGCGGCCCCTACGTCGGCCTGTTCGCGGTGAAGGAAAAGCTGGTCCGCCAGATGCCCGGCCGCCTGTGCGGACAGACGGTGGACGCCGACGGCCGCCGCGGCTTCGTGCTGACGCTCTCCACGCGCGAGCAGCACATCCGCCGCGAGAAGGCGACATCGAACATCTGCACCAACGCCGGCCTGTGTGCGCTGGCCTTCTCCATCCACCTCAGCCTGCTGGGGGAGGAGGGCTTCACGCAGCTCGCCCGCCTCAACCACGCCAAGGCCGTTCAGCTGGCCGACAAGCTGGGTGCGGTGAAGGGTGTGGAGATCGTCAACGACAGCTTCTTCAACGAGTTCACGGTGAAGCTGCCGAAGCCCGCCGCCGAGGTCGTGGAACGGCTGGCCGAGCGCCGCATCCTGGCCGGCGTCCCGGCCTCCCGCCTGTTCGCGGGCGAGCTTGAGGATCTGCTGATCGTCGCCGCCACCGAGACCAACACCGAGTCCGACATGGACGCCTTCGCCAAGGCGCTCGCCGAGGTTCTGTCATGAGCATGAACAACCAGGGTCGCCCCACCGACATTCGGAGCGCCAGCAACAGCGCCGTTCCGGACACCGTCACCGGCAACCGCGGCCTGCAGATCGAAGAGCCGCTGATCTTCGAACAGGACGCGTCCGGCCGCTGCGGCGTCGACCTGCCGGAGATGCCGGCCGTGGCCTCGCGCCTGGGTGCGGTGAAGCCGCGCGCCAAGGTCGGCCTGCCGGGCCTCGCCGAGCCGCAGGTGGTCCGCCACTACACGCGCCTGTCGCAGAAGAACTACGCCATCGACAGCGGGCTGTACCCGCTGGGCTCCTGCACGATGAAGCACAACCCGCGCCTGAACGAGAAGATGGCGCGGCTGCCCGGCTTCTCCGACGTGCACCCGCTCCAGCCCGAGAGCACGGTGCAGGGTGCGCTGGAGCTGATGGCCGAACTCGGCCGCTGGCTGACCACGCTGACCGGCATGGCGGCGGTGACGCTGGCCCCGGCCGCCGGCGCGCACGGCGAGATGTGCGGCATCATGGCGATCCGCTCCGCGCATGAGGCTAAGGGTGACACGGGCCGCACCAAGATCCTGGTGCCGGAGAGCGCCCACGGCACCAACCCGGCGACCGCCGCCGCCTGCGGTTATTCGGTCGAGGCCATTCCGGCCACCGAGGACGGGCGCGTCGACCTGGAGGCGCTGAAAGCGAAGCTCGGCCCCGACGTGGCCGGCCTGATGCTGACCAACCCGAACACCTGCGGCCTGTTCGAGCGGGACATCATCACCATCGCCGAGGCCGTGCACGCGGCCGGCGCCTACTTCTACTGCGACGGCGCCAACTTCAACGCCATCGTCGGCCGGGTGCGCCCGGCGGACCTCGGCATCGACGTCATGCACATCAACCTGCACAAGACCTTCTCCACGCCGCACGGCGGCGGCGGTCCGGGCTCCGGCCCGGTGGTCTTCGCGGAGTCGCTGGCGCCCTTCGTGCCGGTGCCATACGTCGTGCAGGAGAAGGACGGTTCGTTCCGTCTGGTGGAGCAGGCCGGCGACGGCCCGGCCTTCGGCCGCATGAAGGCTTTCCACGGCCAAATGGGCATGTTCGTCCGCGCCCTGTCCTACATGATGAGCCACGGCGCCGACGGGCTGCGGCAGGTCGCCAACGACGCGGTGCTGAACGCCAACTACGTGCTGGCCAGCCTGAAGGACGTGATGACCCCGTCCTTCGATGGCCCGTGCATGCACGAGTGCCTGTTCGACGACCGCTTCCTGAAGGGCACGGGTGTGACCACGCTCGACATCGCCAAGGCGCTGATCGACGAGGGCTTCCACCCGATGACCATGTACTTCCCGCTGGTCGTCCACGGCGCTCTGCTGATCGAGCCGACCGAGACCGAGTCGAAGGCCGGCCTCGACCAGTTCGTCACCGCGCTGCGCGCGCTGGCGGAGCGGGCCAAGTCCGGCGACGCGGAGTATTTCCAGGCCGCCCCGCGCCTGACCCCGCGCCGCCGCCTGGACGAAACCGCCGCCGCCCGCAAGCCGGTCCTGCGCTGGACGCCGGAAGCTGCCGTGGAGAAGGTTGCGGCGGAGTAACGGGGGGCGCGTTTGCCCATAGTCCCTTCTCCCCGGAAGGGAGAAGGGACTATGGCTCATTGTCACCGCTGATCCAGCTTCACCTCGATGCGCCGGTTCCGCGCCAGCGCTTCGTCGCTGGTGCCGGGGTCGAGCGGCTGGTACTCGCCGAAGCCGGTGGCGGCCAGACGTTCCGGCGGGATGCCCTGGTCGATCAGGTACTTCACCACCGAGATGGCGCGCGCTGACGACAATTCCCAGTTGGACGCGAACTGGAAGCGGACCGGGCGGTTGTCGGTGTGGCCGTCGATGCGCAGGACCCAGTTGATGTCCGGCGGGATCTGCTTCCCGATCTCGATCAGCGTGCGCGCCAGTTCCGCCAGACGCACCTTGCCGCCTTCCTCCAGCGTCGCGGAGCCCGACGGGAACAGCAGCTCCGACTGGAAGACAAAACGGTCGCCGACGATGCGCACGTCCGGCCGGTTGCCCAGCGTCTCGCGCACGCGGCCGAAGAACTCCGACCGGTAGCGGGCGAGGTCCTGCACCTTGGCGGCCAGCGCCTGGTTCAGGCGGGATCCCAGCTCGGCGATCTGGACCTTCTGCTCCTCGGCCTTCTTCTCCGACACGTCCAGCACCGCGCCGATCTTGGCGAGTTGCTCGCGCAGCGCGGCGATCTGCTGGTTCAACACGTCCACCTGCTGGCGGGCCTTGCCGGTCTCGCCTTGCTCGCCGGTCAGCGAGGCCATCAGCTCATTGATGCGGATGTCGCGCTTTTCGATGTCCTTCTGGGCGAGCATGGTCTTCTCGCCAGCGTCGGCGAGCTGCGATTGCAGCGCCTTGGACCGGTCGCGCTCGCTGCCCAGCTGGGCCAGCAGCGCTTGGCGCTGCTCTTCCGACAGGCGGAGGCCAGTGGAGGTCTCGGCCAGCTTGCCTTCCAGCGTCTTCCGGGCCTCACCCAAGGCTTGCCGCTGCTCGTCGGATTGGCGGAGCGCAGCCGCGGCTTCGGCCAACTCGCCTTCCAGCTTCTGTCGGGCCTCGCGCAGGGCCTTCAGGTCGGCCTGAAGGCTGGCGGCCTCGCGCAGCTTCAGCTCGATCGTCTCCTTGTCGGCGCGGACGGTGCGCTGAAGCTCCTCGGCGGCGCGGTTCGCCTTCTCCAGGTCGCCTTGCAGAGCGCTCATCTTGGTCGTCATGTCGTCGCGCGCGGCGACGGAGCCCTGGAGTTCGGCGGACAGCTGGGCGACGTTCACACGCAGGTCGGCGTTGGCGTCGCGTTCCAGCGCCAGCAGGTCGTTCATCTCCGCGACCTTGCGGTTCAGGCTGGACAGTTGCTCGTCCCGGCCGGTCAGGGCGGTCGCCATGTAGAACTGGGCGACGACGAAGACCATCAGCAGGAAGATGACCACCATGACGAGGGACGACAGCGCGTCCACCCACCCGGGCCAGGCGCTGACCTCGCGATGCCCGTTGCGGCGGCTGATGCTGGGCATGGTGGCGTGTTCCTTCCGCTTTCAAAACCCCTCTCCCGTCCCGGGAGAGGGAGGGGCCTGCCGCCTTGCGGCGGGAGGGTGAGGGTGCTGCCGAAGATCGAGACGCTGACCCTTGGCGTCACCCTTACCAGACGCCTTTGGCGTCACCCTCTCCCGGGACGGGAGAGGGATTGGGCGGTCGTCACCGCTGCTCCGACTCCTCCGCCAACGCGGCGATGGTGCGTGCCAGCAGCTTGATCTCGCTGCGGATTTCCTGCACCGCCTGGACCCGGCCGCTGGACGACTCCTCGACGATGCGGGCGAGGTAGATGTCCATGTTGCGCAGATGCTGCCGCGACGCGTCGTCGAAGCCGCCGATGGCCGCGTCCGACAGCCGGTCGAGTAGGCTCTTCATCTCCAACTGGTTCTCGCCGAGGCGGAGGAGCAGTTGCTGCTCCGCGCGCATCTGGTCGGTCAGCGTGCTCAGCCGCTCGGTCAGCGCCATCAGGTTGGCGTTGGCGGCGCGCCGGCCTTCCTCCGACGTGGCGACGGTGCGCTGGAGCGAGTCCAGGTTCTCCGCCGTCTGTTCCAGGAGTGCCGTCAAATAGGCCGGCACCGACTGGTCGCCGGTTTCCAGCCCGCCGGTGCCGCTCGACAGGCGGGTGGCGCCGGACAGCCAGTCCTCCACGTCCTGGAAGAAGCGGTTGTGCGCCTGGCTGGCCTGAAGTTCCAGGAAGCCCAGAACCAGCGACCCGGCGAGGCCGAACAGGGAGGAGCTGAAGGCCGTGCCCATGCCGGTCAGCGGTGCTTCCAGCCCCTGCTGCAGGTTGGTGAACATGGAGCCGACGTCGCCGCCCTGAACCGACAGCCCGCCGATCACCGACCCGACCGACTGCACCGTGTGCAGCAGGCCCCAGAAGGTGCCGAGCAAGCCCAGGAAGATCAGTAGGCCGATCAGGTAGCGCGACAGCTCCCGCGATTCGTCCAGGCGCGAGGCGATGCCGTCGAGCAGGGAGCGCATCGACAGCGCCGACAGGGTCAGGCGCCCGCGCCGCTCGCCCAGCATGCGCGCCATCGGCGCCAGCAGCACGGGCTCGGGGCCGGTGCCCCCAGGACCATTTGTCTGCCCGCTGGTCTGGTAATGCTCCAGCCAGGCGACCTCGGGCCGCAGCATCAGCACTTGGCGGAAGATAAACAGGATGCCGGCCAGCAGCGTGCCCAGGATCAGCCCGTTCAGCGCCGGGTTGTTCATGAAGGCCGCTCGCAGCGCCGGGAACAGCAGAGCGGCGACGCTCCCGACGACCACCAGAAAGAGGATCATCCGTGTCAGGAAGCGCTGCGGGCGCGTCATCGGGGAGGGCTCCTCCAGCGTTCGATACGGGGACGGGGCGATGGCGGCCATGGGCACACTCGTCCAGTGGGGGAGGCGGTCAGCACGTCACTCGTTCAGAAACTCGATATCCACGCGGTCTGACGGGCCGCCCGCGGCATCCATGCCCAGCGCGCGGATGTCCACCCGCGTGCTGGCGATGCCCGCGGCCCCCAGCCGTTCGCGCACGGCCAATGCACGGGCGAGCGACAGCTGCCGCGCCTCCCGCACCGTGTCCGGCGTTCCCTCGGCGTAGGCGCGCAGTTGCAGGCGCAGCGTCGGGTTGGCGCGCATCCGCTCGGCGATCCCCGATAGCGGCGCTTCCGCCGAATCGGGCAGACTGTTGGCCGTCGGGTCGAAGACGAGGCTGAGCGGGGCAGTCTTCGCCGGGCGCGGCGCCTGGGAAGGCGGCTGCGCAGCGGGGGGTAGGGCCGCCGTCTGCGTACGAGATTGCGCGGGCGGAGTGGCCGGCCCGGGAGCGGGGGCGGCGTTCGGCGTCGGGGACTTCGCGGCGCTCTGCACCGGCGGCGCGCCGGCTGGCGGCGGGGGCGGAGCCGGAGTCGCCCCGACCTGGATCTGCGGCAGTTCCGGCGCGGTCAGCACGGTGGGGGCCTTGAAGCGCGGCGGCGCCGACGGGGCCTTGCGGGCACCGACGTCCGGCCGCGGCGGAACGGGCAGGGGCTGCGCGTTTTCCAGCGTCAGCTTCGCCGACCCGGATTGGGGCTGCGCCGATTGCGCGGCGGCCGGGTTGATCTCGGCGTCGGCGGGCGCCGACAGGGCCACGCCGAAGGTCGCCGCGACCGCGGCGGCGGAAAGGACGCGCACCCATGCCGCCCGCCGCAATGGCTGCCTTGATGGCCGCCCTGACGGCGCATTCGGAGAACGGCTCATGCGTCCTGCAATCCCCATGATGACCAACGCAGAGTTTCCAATTACACGGAAAAGCGTTGGTACCATAGCCCTTCGATTGGCGTAGCGACAACGCCCTTTGGGCCGCGCGGCGGGTTTCCCCACCAAAGCGCGGCCTGAATACCCCGTTGGGCACAGGGGCTTATAGGATCAGACGCCCGTCGTACCCGGGGCAGTGGGGGCGCCGGTGACCTTGCGGTCGGTAGCACCGCGCAGGATCTTGGCGATCGGCAGATGCAGGTGGGCGTTGGCCGCCAGGATGGAGCCGCCGAACACCGGGTTGCGGCCGCCGCCGATCTCGCCGACGAAGCCGCCGGCCTCGGTGACCAGAAGCTGGCCGGCCGCCGCGTCCCACGGGGCCAGCCCGCGCTCCCAATAGCCGTCGAAGCGGCCCGCCGCGACAAAGGCGAGGTCGAGCGACGCGGCACCGAAGCGGCGGATGCCCGCGACCTCCTTCATCAGCGCCTCGGCCTCGACCAGGAAGCCCTGGTGGTCGCCGCGACCCTTGAAGGGGATGCCGGTGGCCAGCAGCGCGTCTGCCATGTTGCGCCGCTCCGACACGCGCAGGCGCTGGTGGTTCAGGAAGGCGCCCTGGCCCTTTTCCGCCCAGAACATCTGGTCGTGCACCGGCTCGTAGACCACGCCGGCGACGATCTCGCCGTTCTTCTCCGCGGCGATGGAAATCGCCCAGTGCGGCAGGCCGTGCAGGAAGTTGGTGGTGCCGTCCAGCGGATCGACGATCCAGCGCGCGGTCGGGTCGCTGCCCTTGCTGCCGCCCGTCTCCTCCATCAGGAAGCCGAACTCGGGGCGGGCCCGCTGCAGTTCTTCGCGCAGCAGCTTTTCCGCCTTCAGGTCGGCTTGGGAGACGAAATCCGCCGGTCCCTTGCGCGACACCTGGAGGTGCTCGACTTCGCCGAAGTCGCGGACAAGGCCGCGGGCGGCCTTTTCGGCGGCGCGGACCATCACGTTGATAAGGGCGGAGCGGGTGGCCATGGGCGGTGCTTTATCTCGTGCGAAACCGGAAAAAGAATACACCGGCCCCTGCCATAAGCGAGAGCCGGTGCGCAAAAACTCGAAGGACGATCAGTCCTTGGCGCGCTCGACGTACGTGCCTTCCTGGGTGTCGACGACGACGCGGGTGCCGGTGTCGATGTGCGGCGGCACCAGAATCGACACGCCGTTCTCCAGCTTCGCCGGCTTGTAGGAGGAGGAGGCCGTCTGGCCCTTCACCACCGGGTCGGCCTCGACGATCGTCAGGGTCACCTTGCCCGGGATCTCGACGCCCAGCGGCGAACCCTCGAAGGACTGCACGGTGACTTCCATGCCGTCCTGGAGGAACACCTTCTGGTCGCCGACGATCTCGCCGGGGATGGCGATCTGCTCGTAGCTTTCCTTGTCCATGAAGGTGTAGCTGTCGCCCTCGGCGAACAGGAACGTCATTTCGTGCTCGTCCAGGCGGGCGCGCTCGACCGTCTCCTGGGTGCGGAAGCGCTCGATCGACTTCGTGCCGGTGCGCACGTCCTTCATTTCGAGCTGGATGAAGGCTCCACCCTTGCCGGGCTGGACGATGGCGGTCTTGGTGATGACCCAGAGCTTCCCGTTGTGCTCAAGCACATGGCCGGGACGCATCGTGTTGGCGTTGACCTTCATGACGTACTCGTGATTTCCAAGAGACAGGCGGCGCGGAACCTAGCAGCTTGCCAGCCCCGAGGCAACGCCGGGTGGAGGCAAATTCGGCGCGATGCGCCTTCTTTGTGCGGCTTTACCCGTCCGAAACAGCCCAGAGCGTGCATCGGGACCGCCGCGCGGCACCAGATTGTCCGTTTTCCGCGGGCGCCGTCCCTGCTAAGCAGCGGCATAACTCTCCATCCGGATCAGCGCCATGCTCGCCACCCCGCCGCCCGGCATCTCCCCCTGGCATCCCGACACCTTCGCCCGCCGCCGCCCGCATCTGGCGGTGCGCGGCCGCGTGCTGGGCGCCGTCCGCTGCGTCTTCGAGGAGAACGCCTTCGTCGAGGTGGACACGCCGGCGCTCCAGGTCTCTCCGGGCATGGAGCCGCACCTCCAGGCCTTCGCGACCGACCTCCAGGGGCCGCACCCGGACGACCGCCGACGGCTGTACCTGCACACCAGCCCCGAATTCGCCATGAAGAAGCTGCTGGTCGCCGGGATGCCGCGGATCTACCAGATCGCCCACGTCTACCGGAACGGGGAGCGGTCAGGGACCCATTCGCCGGAATTTTCCATGCTCGAATGGTACCGGGCGGGGGAGGGCTATCGGACCCTGATCCAGGATTGCGAGGATCTGGTGCGCGCCGCCGCTAACGCGGCCGGGCGGAGCCGGTTCGACTTCCGCGGCATGGTTTGCGATCCCTTCAAAGCATGGCGCGTGCTGACCGTGCAGGACGCCTTCCTGGACTATGCGGGAATCGACCTGCTGGCGACCTTCGACGGAACCCACGACCCGGACCCTGCGGCCCTGGCGGCCGAGGCGGAGCGCATCGGCGTTCATCCGCACGCGGGCGACCGGTGGGAGGACATCGTCTTCCGCATCATGTTCGACCGGATCGAGCCGCACCTGGGCGAAGGCGTGCCCTGCGTCCTGACCGACTATCCCGTCTGCATGGCCGCCCTGTCTCGCCCCAAGCCGGAGGATCCGCGGCTGGCCGAGCGGTTCGAGTTGTACGCCTGCGGGCTGGAGTTGGCGAACGCCTTCGGCGAACTGACCGACGCCGCCGCCCAGCGCGCCCGTTTCGAGGCCGACATGGACCTGAAGCAGCGCCTCTACGGGGAACGCTTCCCTGTGGACGAGGACTTCCTCGCGGCGCTGGAGCACGGTATGCCGGAAAGCAGCGGCATCGCGCTCGGTTTCGACCGCCTTGTCATGCTGTGCAGCGGGGCGGAGAGCATCGACGACGTGCTCTGGCTGCCCGTCGCCCTATAGAAAACCCGTAGGTCGGGTGGAGCAACGCGGAACCCGACAGGTCCCGCGTTGCGAAGCCCGTGATCAGAACGAAATCTTCGTCTGCAGGGCGACGATGTCCACGCTCGCCTTGTAGTCGGCGCTCAGGTTGCCGCGGAAGGCGTCGGTGCCGGTCAGGTTGTCGGTCAGGTTCACCTTGGTCGTGTTGGCGAACACGTGGGTGTAGCCGATGTCCGTCCGGATGTTGTCCGTCAGCTGGTAACCGGCGCCGACCGAAAGCCAGTAGCGGTCGCCGTCGGGGATGCGCGGCGTGCGGTACTGGTCCTGGACCGGGGTCTGGTCATAGGCGACGCCGGCGCGCAGCGTCAGCTTCTCGTTCACCTTGTAGGCGGCACCGAGTGCGAAGAACCAAGCGTCGTCCCACTGCTCCTCGGTCACCGAGTCGGTGCGCAGCGGATTGCTGTAGCGGATCCGCAGTTCCTTGAAGCGCGACCAGTTGGTCCACTGGACGTCGGCCATCACCGCGAAGTCGCTGGTGATCTCGTGGTAGGCGCCGAACCCGATGATGTCCGGGGTCGTGACCTTCGCCTTCACGAAGGTGTTGGCGAAGCTGGCGCGCAGCGCCGGGACCGCCGGGACGCCTTCGAACTTCGCGTCGCCTTCCAACTCGTGCGAGACGGAGGAGCGGTAGGATAGGCCGAAGCGGGTGCCCTTCGCCGGCTCGTACAGAAGGCCGGCGGTCGCACCGAAGCCCCAGTCGCTTCCCTTCACCTCGCCCATGCCGTCGCGCGACCCCGGCAGGACCGCCGCACCGGTCGCGGCGAGGATCGAGCCGAAGTCCACGGCCTGGCTGAGGCGCGCCTTGGCGTACTGGAACTGGATGCCGCCGGCCACGGTCAGTTCGGGCAGCAGCTTGTAGGCGACGGTCGGAGTGATGTTCAGCGTCAGCAGGCTGGAATGGACGCCGTGATAACGGCCGACCCAGTTCTCCGGATAGTCCGTGGACAGGCCCCAGGGGGAGTTGATGGACAGGCCGAGCTTCACGTCCGGAGACACCGTGTAAGCGACATAACCCGACGGCAGCGCCGCGTCGATGGCGAGATCGTCCGAATCGGACGTGCCGCTGATGCGCCCGCCGCCCAGCCGCGCCGCGCGCGTGCCCACGGCGTTGGACGTCTTCACCGATGGGAAAATCCCCGACACGACGCCAACCGCCTCGTTCCCGTTCACCGCGCCGAGGGCGGCGGGATTGAAGAAGAGGGCGGTGGCGTCGCCGGCGGCGTTCGCGGTCACGCCGGCGAAGGAGGTCCCCTGGCCGGATGCGCTCTGTTCCTTCAGCAAATAACCCGAGGCCAGCGTCGGCAGTGGGGCCGAGACGGCGGCCACGGCCACGGCGGCCAGCAGATACGCCTTTAGATCATTCTTGGGCAATTGTTTCTCCCCCGAATTGTTGTTAACGCAATGATACACAAATTGACGTTAACGTAAAGCCCCCGGCGCCTGCTGGCGATCGACGAAAGATGTATGCCACCGACGGTTTACGGATTCCACGCGAAAGCCCTCCGTATGCGACAGAAGTTCTAAGATGATCCGGAGAGGGGAATAAGATTGCTCGGCAATCCGCAGGGGCGCCCGTGACGGGCCGCCGCCGCCGGTGTTTGCGTGGGCATGCAAGGAACGGCAGCGTTGGTGCTTTGGTTCGCCCTCATCCTCGTCGGGATCGGGGCGATGCAATGGGGATCGCAGCGGGTGTGCGCCCTGCTTGGCGAACTGCGCAAGCATTGGGGGATCGCGGAAACCGGCGGGGGCGCTCTCCTCGGTTTGGCGACGGCCAGCCCGGAGATTTCGGTCAACATCGCCAGCGTCGCGCTGGGCTGGCCGGACATCGGGCTGGGCACGGCGCTCGGCTCGAACGTGCCGGCGCTGCCGCTGGTCTTCGTCATCTCCTACGTCTCGACTCGCTGGCATCGCCGCCGCGCCATGGCGGAGCACCGTCAGGCCCCCGACTCGGCGCCGCCCCCGCCCATGCCCCAGGTGAAGGAACAGGCGGTGTGGCTCCAGATGCTGCCCTACCTGCTGGTCGTTGCACTCCTCGCCGCGCTGACGCTGACGCCGGGCTGGGAGGGGTTGCAGCCGCTGGACGGGCTCGTCCTGGCGGTCGCCTGCGGCGCCTATATGGTGCGGGCGCTCAGGGCGCCGGGGGAGCGGGTGCCCTGCCAGTCGCCCGGGCGCAAGACGCTGGCAGCACTGCCGGGCTTCGCGGCGATTGCGGCGGGCGCGCTGGTCGCGGTGCTGGCCTCCCGCCAGCTGAACCAGGCGCTGGGCATTTCGGACCTCGTCGGTGGGCTGTTCATCACCGGCTTCCTGTGCGCCCTGCCGGAAAGCTTCAGCGCGTGGCGGCTGTCGCGGTCGGGGCGGGCGACGTCAGCCGTGTCGGCGGCGGTGGCCGACGGAATCTACTCCCTGACGCTGGCCATGCTGCCGCTGTCGATCGTCGGCGCCGCTGTTGGGAACGTGGCGCTCTACGCCCTGAACCTCGGGTTCCTCGGCGCCGTGCTGCTGGGCTACATGGCGTTGAACCGGCGCGTCGTGGCGGGGGAGGCGCGCAGCAGCTTGCTGACGCCGGCGCGGGTCGGCGTCTTCGCGGTCGGCTACTGTGCCTACGTGATGGTGGCGGTGCGGCTGATCGCTTGACTGCGGGTCGCCTGACGCCGGAATGTCAGGCGAACCAGGCGGCCAGTGCGCCGATGGCGGCGCGGATGTAGCCCTGCTCGTCGGTCCAGACCAGTTTGGCGGTGATGGCGAGCGAGGCGACGACCAGCATCGGCCGGACGATGGCCGCCCCGTTGCGGATGACCATCTGCGCGCCGAGCTGCGCGCCCAGCGACTGCCCCACGCCCATCAGCAGGCCGGCGACCCAGACGATGTGCCCGCCCATCAGGAAGAACAGCAGCGCTGCGATGTTGCTGGTGAAGTTCAGCACCTTCGTGTGCGCCGTCGCCTTGCGCAGGTTGAAGCCCAGCAGCGAGACGAAGGCGATGGCGAAGAAGGTGCCGGTGCCCGGCCCGAAGAAGCCGTCGTAGAAGCCGATACCCGTCCCGGCGAGCAGGGCGAAGGCGCGCTCCCCGATGCGCTGATGCGCGTCGATCTCGCCGGCCTTGGGCGTGACCATCAGCCAGACGGCGATGCCGACCAGCAGGACCGGGATGACGTTGCGCAGGAAGCCGGGGTCGAGCATCTGCACGATGATGGCGCCGATCGCCGACCCGGCGAAGGTGCAGGCGATCATCGACGCCATCTCGCGCGGCTTCACCTCGCCGTCGCGCGTGAACTTCAGCGCCGCGGAGAAGGACCCGAAGCTCGACTGGACCTTGTTGGTGGCCAGCGACTCGGCGGGCGACAACCCGGCCCACAGCAGGGCGGGCAGGGTCAGCAGCCCGCCGCCGCCGGCGATGGCGTCCACGAAGCCGGCGAGCAGGCCGACGCCGAACAGCATGCCCAGCGTGTCGAGCGCCAGGCCGTGGAAGGAGAACAGGTCCATGTCGTCGCGCTCAGTCCGCCGAGGCCTCGGCTATGGCCGTGTTGAAGGCCTTCACGGCGGCGCCGGGGCCGCCCGGGTGATGCCACACGGCGCTGACCACCGCCAGGAAATCCGCCCCCGCCGTGACCAGCGGGCCGCAGTTTTCCGGCGTGATGCCGCCGATGGCGACGCAGGGGACCTCCATCAGCTCCGACCACCAGCGCAGCAGCTCCGGCTCGGCCTTGTAATCCGCCTCCTTGGTGGAGGTCGGGAAGAAGGCGCCGAAGGCGACGTAGTCCGCCCCAGCCTCGCCCGCTTCCATGGCGAGATGGCGGCTGTCGTGGCAGGTCACGCCGACGATGGCGTCGCGGCCGAGGATCTTGCGCGCCTGGTCGTAGGGCGTGTCCTTCTGCCCCACATGCACGCCGTCGCAGCCGGTCTCGCGCGCCAGCTGGGGATGGTCGTTCAGGATGAAGGCGACTCCGCGGTCCTGGGCGATGGGACGCAGCGCGTCGCAGGCCCGGCGGATGGCGTCGTCGGAACAATCCTTCATGCGCAGCTGCACGCAGGCGACGTCGCCGGCGTCCAGCGCCTCCGCCAGCAACGGCGCGAACGCCGCCGGCTCCAGGGCCGGCGGCGTCACGAGGTAGAGCCGACAGGTCGGTTCGTTACCTTGGGGCAACCCTTACTCCTTGCCCTGATAGATCTTCATGATCCGGTCGAGCAGCTTCAGGGCGTCCTCACGCGGACGCTGGAAGGCGTTGCGGCCGATGATCGAGCCGTTGCCGCCGCCGTCGCGGATGGCGCGGGCGTCCTCGAACACCGCATCCTCGCCCTTGGTGGCGCCGCCCGAGAAGACCACGATGCGGCGGCCGTTGAAGGCGCACTGCATGATGTGGCGGACGCGGTCGGCCTGGGTGGCGATCTGGATGCCCTTGGACTCGTAGACCTTCTTGGCTTCCGCCTGCTCCAGATGGGCCGACGGCAGCTTCACCTTGATGATGTGGGCGCCCAGTAGCGCGGCCATGTGGGCGGCGTAGCCGATCACGTCCATGGCCAGCTCGCCGTCCTTGGAAATGTTGCCGCCGCGCGGGTAGGACCACAGCACGGTCGGCAGGCCGACCGACTTGGCCTCCTTCGACAGCTCGCGGATCTCCTCGTACTGGTTGTACATGGAGTCGGAGCCGGGGTATATCGTGAAGCCGATGGCCGACGCGCCGATGCGCAGGGCGTCCTGGACGGAGGCGGTCACGGCTTGGTCGGCCGCTTCCTTCTGCGTGGACAGGCTGTTGGCGCTGTTCATCTTCAGGATCAGCGGGATCGAGCCGGCGAAGGTCGACGCGCCGGCTTCCAGCGAACCCAGCGGAGCGGCGTAGGCGTTGCAGCCCGCGTCGATGGCCAGCTGGTAATGGTAATGCGGGTCGTAGCCCGGCTCGTTCGGCGCAAAGCTGCGCGCCGGGCCGTGCTCGAAGCCCTGGTCGACCGGAAGGATCACCAACTTACCGGTGCCGCCCAGCTTGCCTTCCATGAGAATGCGGGCGAGGTTGGCCTTCACGC
The DNA here is from genome assembly GCF_025961225.1 of Azospirillum canadense. GTDB lineage: Bacteria > Pseudomonadota > Alphaproteobacteria > Azospirillales > Azospirillaceae > Azospirillum > Azospirillum canadense. The sequence goes on from NZ_JAOQNG010000001.1 coordinate 1,165,028, forward strand.
CCGGGTTGTCGCTCTCGTAGTTCGCAAGAATTTCTTTAACGCGGCGAGTGAGCTTCATGTGGCTCTTCCCCTTGGGGCTTTGTTCGGAAATGCGGCCCTAATAGCCCAGCGTGGCCCCATTTGCAACGTCGGGAGGGGTGTAATGCGGCGTTTCACGGCGGCAAACGGGCTTATTCAGTCTGTCTAGCCGCTTCGGCCAGGGGCCCGCCGATGTCACGTTCATATGAAGTATACAAACGAAATTCATATCAAACAGCGAAGGTACCCAAGAATAGACCGTTCGATCTCCGCCAGCGTTGGGGGCGGCGCGCATCGGTGTCTTGCGGGTGCTGCATCAACGCGTGCAAAGGCGCGCCGGCGTCCCGGCGCACCTTTGGGTGAAGCAAGCAACCGCCGGCCGGAAGACGGCTGATCAAAGAGCGGAATGCACCGCGACGTAGAGGCCGTAGCCGACGCCCGCAACGACGCACCACGCCCCGGCGGCGAGGCCGACCCAGAGGGCGATCAGCTTCACGCCGCGGATTTTGTCGACGTGCGGTTCGGGGAAGGGGATGGCGCGGCTCAGCCCATCCGGGCGCTCGTGGCGCGGGGGGTGATCGTCGAAGCCGGTCTCGGAGCGCAGGGGAGTCGTCGTCGTCATCGGGGTGAGTACCGCTTCATGTCCGTTGGTGTAACAGTACACCACCTTTGATCGGGTTGATTCGGGGAAAAAGCGGTATCCTTTAGTGATAGACAAAGGCGCCGAGGGGCGCCGAAGTGCGCCGATCACCCCGCGGACGTTTGGCCGGGGCTCCCTTTCGCCAGATGCTGCCGGCAGGCCGCGACCGGATCGCGGGCGCCGCGCAGGTCGAGCGCCGCGGGCGGTTCAGTGAGCACGGTCGACCCCATCCGTTCGGCGATGCTTGTCAGCGTCGCGGCGACTGGCGCCGGGCCGGTGAACAGGATCGCCTTGATCCCGGCGGCGAGCGCGCCCTGGGCGTCGCCCGCCCGGTCGGCGCAGTCGAGCACGGCGGTCAACCCGACCGACGGCCACTCCGCCGCCGCCCGCGCGACCAGCTCGCGGAACCACAGGGCCCCGCCGTGCGCCGCCCCCGCCGGAGCGCTGACCAGCCGCACGGGCACGCCGAGGTCCGCCGCCGCCGCGCAGGCCGCGCGGGCGTCGTCGAGGCTGTGAACGCGAATAGCCGGTGTGGTCGTGGTCATCGGGCGGCCCATGATCCTGTTGAGCGTGCGCGAATTGAGGCAGGTCAAACCCCTGCATCACCGGCGAGGCTATCCTCGCAACCGAACGCATCCCCTGGGGTCGCCGCCGATGATGGACTATAAGGGCTACAAGGCCCAGATCGACTTCGACAACGAGGCCGGCATTTTCGTCGGGGAGGTCATCAACACGCGCGACGGGATCACCTTCACCGGCCGCTCGGTGGACGAGTTGAGGACCGCGTTCCGCAAGGCGGTGGACGACTATCTGGAGATGGCCTGCGATATGGCCGGCAACACCGACCAGCCGCTGTCCGGCAAGCTCGCCATCCGCGTCAACCCGACGCTGCACCGCGCCATCGCCACCTGCGCGGAGCGGGAAGGGAAGAGCGTCGCCGCCTGGGTCGCCGACCGGCTGAGCGAAGCGACCGGCGTGAATTCCGTCAAAATCGGTGCTGTCAAGATCGGCTAGCGCGGGTCTCCATCACGTCCCGGTAGAAGGCCTCGATCTCCACGAGGCGGCCGTCCTGGTCGAAGCGGCTGAGGTCCGCGTCGTAGCGCGGCGGGCGTCGCGCGTGGGCATGGCGCAGCGCCGCGGCAAGCGCGTCCACGTCGTCCAGCGCCACAAGCTCCGCCGGGTAACCGGGCAGCAGCGCCATCGCCCCCTGCGACCGCGTCGCGACGATGGGCGTCCCGGCGTCCAGCGCCTCCAGGAACACCAGCCCGAAGGGCTCGTCCCGCGACGGCGAGACGAACAGGTCGAAGGCCTGGAACAGGTTGCGCGCGTCGCCACGGAAACCGGTGAAGTGGACGTCGGCCGGCGCCGTGCTTTCCAGGGCCGCGCGCTCCGGTCCGTCACCAACGACCACCAGCCGCGCGTCGGGCAGGGCGGCGCGGCGGAAGGCCTCGATCAGCAGGTCGCAGCCCTTGGCCGGGATCAGGTGGCCGACAAAGCCGATCAGGAAACCCGTGCCGTCGCCGGCCAGCGCGCACCGCTCCCGCGCGACGGCGTCCGGAGTGAGGCGCGGCTGCGGCCGGTACCACAGGTCGATGCGCGCCGTCCGCCCTTGGTAGCCGGTGGAGACGCCCGTCCGCTGCCAGTCCGTGGTGCAGATCAGCCCATCAACGCGCTTGTAGCTGTCGTGGCGGTAGTCGAGGTGGATGGTGGACACCACCGGCACCCGGCCGGCGACCCGCGGCAGCAGGCGGCTGGCCCGCCCGCCATGCGCGTGGACCACATCGGGGCGGAAACGCCGGACCGTGGTCCAGGCTTTCCAGGACCAGAAAGGGCGCGTCAAGGTTTCGACGCGGACGGCCGGGTCAAGCCAATCCCGGATGGAGACGCCGTTCCCATCCACGCAGTCCCGGCGCAGGAGCAGAAGCACTTCGTGCCGCCGCGCCTGCGCGTTCGCCAGCTCCGCCACATGCCGCTCGGCGCCGCGGAAGCCCTTCGACAGGATGGTTTGCAGGATCCTCATAAAGCCCGGGCGCCGTTGTTGCCGACTGATGCGGTTGTAGTCGCTCTGCTCCGCTCCACAAAGAAAAAGGCGCTCCGTTGCCGGAGCGCCTTTCCCTTGGTCAAAGAGCGTGAGCTTACTTCGCGTTCGCCATGGCGACGGCGGTGTCGCTCATGCGGTTGGAGAAGCCCCACTCGTTGTCGTACCAGGTCATGATGCGGACGAAGGTCCCGTCGATGACCTTGGTCTCGTTCAGCGCGAAGATCGAGCTGTGCGGGTCGTGGTTGAAGTCGGTGGAGACCAGATCCTCGGTGTAGACGCCGAGGATGCCCTTCAGCGGGCCGTTGGCGGCGTCGCTGATCGCCTTGCTGATTTCCTCCGCGCTGGTGGCGCGCTTGGTGGTGAACTTGAAGTCCACGACCGACACGTTGGGCGAGGGAACGCGGATCGAAGTGCCGTCCAGCTTGCCCTTCAGCTCCGGCAGCACCTTGCCGACGGCCTTGGCGGCGCCGGTGGAGGTCGGGATCAGGTTCAGGGCCGCGGCGCGGGCGCGGTGCAGGTCCTTGTGGTTCGTGTCCACGATCCGCTGGTCACCCGTGTAGGAGTGGATCGTGGTCATGAAGCCGCGCTCGATGCCGATCAGGTTGTTCAGCACGAAGGCGACCGGAGCCAGGCAGTTCGTGGTGCACGACGCGTTCGACACGATGCGGTGCTCGGCCTTCAGCTGGTCGTGGTTCACGCCGTAGACGACCGTGATGTCCTCGTCCGTCGCCGGGGCGGAGATCAGCACCTTCTCCGCGCCGGCTTCCAGGTGCTTGGCGGCGTCGGCGCGCTTGGTGAAGATGCCCGAGCATTCCATGGCGATCTGGACGTTCAGATCCTTCCACGGCAGCTTGGCCGGGTCACGCTCCTGCACGACCTTGATCGAGTGGCCGTTCACGATCAGCTCACCATCGCGGGTCTCGATGGTGCCGGGGAAGCGGCCGTGGACGCTGTCGTACTTCAGCAGGTGGGCGTTGGCCTTGAGGTCGGCGAGGTCGTTGATCGCCACGACCTCCACATCCTTGCGACCGCTCTCGTAAATGGCCCGCAGGACCAGACGGCCAATGCGGCCAAACCCGTTGATCGCAACCCGAACAGCCATTGTATTCCTCCAGTCTGGCTTTCCCCGACCCCGGGCGCTCGGCCCGGGGCGGCAACTCTCCGCCCCCGGGCCAGCGGCCCCGGGGCGCTGAACCGATAATGGTCGGTCTTTTTACAGGCGCGCCTTCGCGGCGGCGACCACAGCCTCGGCGGTAATGCCGAAGTGCTTGTAAAGCTCCTGATAGGGGGCCGACTCGCCGAAGCCGGTCATGCCGACGAAGGCGGTACCGGTGGCGCCCGGATATCCCAGCCAGCGGTCCCAGCCCTGGCGGATGGCCGCCTCGACGGCGACGCGCACGCCGGTGCCCAGCACCGACGCCTTGTAGGCGTCGTCCTGCGCCTCGAACAGCTCGAAGCTCGGCAGCGATACGACGGCGGTGCCGACGCCCTCGGCCTGGAGCGCCTTGCGGGCCTCCATGGCCAGCGACACCTCGGACCCGGTGGCGAGCAGCGTGACCTTGCGCTCACCCTCGGCCTCGGCCATCACATAGCCGCCTCGGGCGGAGCGGTTCTCCTCCGTGTGCTCGGTGCGCAGGGTCGGCACGTTCTGGCGGGTCAGCGCCAGGACCGACGGGCCGTTCACCCGCTCCAGCGCGATCTGCCAGCACTCCGCGGTTTCCACGGCGTCGGCCGGACGCAGGGTCAGCAGGTTCGGGATGGCGCGCAGCGCGGCCAGATGCTCGACCGGCTGGTGGGTCGGGCCGTCCTCGCCCAGGCCGATCGAGTCGTGGGTCATCACGAAGATCGAGCGCTGCTTCATCAGCGCGGCCAGGCGGATCGACGGGCGGCAGTAGTCGGCGAACTGCATGAAGGTGCCGCCGTAGGGAATGACGCCGCCGTGCAGCGCCATGCCGTTCATGGTGGCGGCCATGCCGTGCTCACGCACGCCGTAGCGGACGTAGCGGCCGTGGAAGTCGCCGCGTCCCTTCACGTCGGCCGTGTTCTTGGCCTTGGTGTTGTTGGACGGGGTCAGGTCGGCGGAGCCGCCGATCATCTCCGGCACGCCCGGGACCAGCACGTCGAGCGCGTTGCCCGACGCGACGCGGGTCGCCCAGCTCGGCTTGTCCTCGGACACCTTCTTCTTGAAGGCGGAGACCAGTTCGCCGAGGCCGGCCGGAACGCCGCGGCCGACCGCAGCCTCGAACGCCTTGCGGGCCGAGTCGTCGAGGCTGGCGAGGCGCTTCTCCCAGGCGGCGAAGGCGGTGTCGGCGCGGAACCCAGCGGCGCGCCAGGCGTCCAGCACGTCGGCCGGAACGACGAAGGGCTCGTGCGACCAGCCGATGTTGGCGCGGGTCGCGGCCACCTCGTCGGTGCCCAGCGGCGCGCCGTGGGCGGCGTGGCTGTTGGCCTTGTTGGGGGAGCCCTTGCCGATTACGGTGCGGCAGGCGATCAGCGTCGGCTTGTCGGTGCTGCGCCGCGCCTCCTCGATGGCCTTGGCGACCGCCTCCGGGTCATGGCCGTCGACCGACAGCGTGTTCCAGCCGTAGGAGCGGAAGCGGGCCGGCGTGTCGTCGGTGAAGCTGAGGTCAGTCGGGCCATCGATGGAGATGTGGTTGTCGTCCCACAGCACGATCAGGCGGTTCAGCCCCAGATGGCCGGCCAGCGAGCAGGCCTCGTGGCTGACGCCCTCCATCAGGTCGCCGTCCGACGCGATCACGTAGGTGTAATGGTCGACCAGATCGTCGCCGAAGCGGGCGTTGGTGATGCGCTCCGCCAGCGCGAAGCCGACGGCGGTGGACACGCCCTGGCCCAGCGGTCCGGTGGTCATCTCGATGCCCAGCGTCGGGTCGACCTCCGGGTGGCCCGGCGTCAGGCTGCCGAGCTGGCGGAAGCGCTTCAGCTCGTCGATGGTCATCCGCTCATAGCCGGTCAGGTAGGCCAGCGAGTAGATGAGCATCGAGCCGTGGCCGGCCGACAGGATGAAGCGGTCGCGGTCGGCCCAGGTCGGCTGCTTCGGGTTGAACTTCAGGAACCGGGTGAACAGGACCGTGGCGACGTCCGCCATGCCCATGGGCATGCCGGGGTGGCCGGACTTGGCGGCCTCGACCGCGTCCATGGCGAGCGCGCGGATGGCGTTGGCCATGGTCTGGACGGAAGCGGACGAGGAGACGGCGGGAGCAGCGGACATCGGGCAATGTTCCTGAAGACGGGCGCGCGAGCCAGTGGGATTGACGCAAGCGGGGTGGAAGCAACACCGATCGGGCGGGAAACCAGGGTTTCCCGCAGAACGCGCGCACCATGCAGAAGCCTTCCGCCGAGGTCAACATGGGAATGGGGATGGCACATTGCCGTAGGGCGCATTTCAGGTTGACGGCGCGGTGCAAGCGGCCCAACTGTAATGCACAAGATTTTATGCATGTGCGAAGCAATCGACCGCCTGCCCATCGGACTTTCGCCAAGGTTTTCAGCCCATGGATTCTCTGAAAGACGCGCTCGCCCGATTGTCCAAGGCAGTCGACCGGCTGGAGCACGCCGCGGCCGCCCGGGAGGAGCGGGTGGTCCGGCACGAGCAGGACATGGCCGAGGCCCTGCGCGAGGCGCGCACCGAGCAGGCGCGCGCCCAGGAAACGGCGGACAGCGTGTCGAAACGGCTGGAGGCGGCCATCGGCCGGCTCGAAGCGGTGCTGGAGAACTGATTCCATGGCCCAGGTCGATATCGAGGTGAACGGTCGCGCCTACCGCGTCTTCTGCGAGGACGGGCAGGAGGCGCGCCTGCGCGAGCTGGCCGCCTATGTGGACATGCGGCTGAAGCAGGTGACCGGCGGCGGCAAGTCGGGGTCGGAGGCGCAGATGCTGGCGCTGACCGCCATCGTGATGGCCGACGAGATGCAGGACCTCATGGCCGGGCGCGGCATCGCTCCGGTCACGTCCGTGGACGAGGCGGAGGTGGCTGCCGCCGTCGATCATGTCGCCCAACGCATTGAAGAGGTTGCCGCGCGGCTCGAACGCGCCTAAGTTAGTGCACGGAAGGTCGCTGCCTGGTTCGTCAGGTCGCAATAATCCCCAGGGCCGATAATCTTAGACTCTCGGGAGCTGTCCCTGTCCGGACCCTGGTCCGGGTACACGGCGCCCACCTGCTCTGCAGGTCATGGAGGATAAGCAATGCCAACGGCCGAGGCGGCACCTTCCGCCTTCCCATTCCCCACCGCATCTCCGGCGACGATGACCGACCCGCGCGCGATCAAGGACGCCGCCCGACTCCAGGCGCGCGCCGTGCGCGACGCCATCGTCGACGACGCTCTGCGTCAATCGGCCGCAGCCGTTATCCGGGACCGCGTGCTGGCCGACGTTGAACTCCCCGACGGTCCGGTGGCCGGTTATTGGCCATTGGGGTCGGAACTCGACGTTCGCCCCGTTCTCATCCATCTTCATAGTCTCGGCCGCTCGGTGGCGCTGCCCGTGTCGGGGCCGCGCGGGCAGGCGCTGACTTTCCGCGACTGGGATCCGGCGCTGCCGCTGGCCGCCGGGCGCTACGGAATTCACGAGCCCGGCGCCGATCGGCCGGAGGTTGCGCCGGCGGTGCTGCTGGTGCCGATGCTGGCCTTCGACCGCACCGGGCACCGGCTCGGCTACGGGGCCGGCTACTACGACCGGACACTGGACGCCCTGCGGGCGGTCCGCCCGGTGCTGGCGGTTGGCGTCGCCTTCGCCGCGCAGGAGGTGGAGGCGGTGCCCTGCGCCGACCACGACGAGCGGCTGGATTGGATTGTCACGGAGCGTGAGTCGCTCTGCATTTCGCACTGAAGGTTTGGACGATGCGGCTTTTGTTTCTGGGTGACGTGGTGGGGCGGTCGGGACGCGACGCGGTGATCGCGCACATGCCGGCGCTGCGGGAGCGTCTGGACCCCGACCTGACCGTGGTCAACGGCGAGAACGCCGCCGGCGGCTTCGGCATCACCGTCAAGATCGCCCAGGACTTCTTCGAGGCCGGCGTGGACGTGGTGACGCTGGGCAACCACAGCTGGGACCAGAAGGAACTGGTGGCGGCCATCGACCAGCATCCGCGCATCGTCCGCCCGCTGAACTACCCGGAAGGCACGCCGGGCCGCGGCTTCGTGCTGCTGCAGGCGCGCGGCGGGCGCAAGGTGCTGGTGATGAACGTCATGCTGCGCCTGTTCATGGATGCGCTCGACGACCCCTTCGCCGCGGTCGACCGGGTGCTGCGTGCCCACCGGCTGGGGGCGGGCGGGGTGGACGCCATCCTCGTGGACATGCACGGCGAGGCGACCAGCGAGAAGATGATCATGGGCCATTTCTGCGACGGCCGCGCCTCGCTGGTGGTCGGCACCCACAGCCACGTGCCCACGGCCGACCACATGATCCTGCGCGGCGGCACCGCTTACCAGAGCGACGCCGGCATGTGCGGCGACTACGACAGCGCCATCGGCATGAAGAAGGAAGTCGCCATGGCGAAGCTGATCCGCAAGCTTCCCACCGAGCGGCTGAGCCCCGCGGAAGGGGAAGCGACCGTCTGCGGCTGCTACGTCGAAACCGACGACCGCACGGGCCTCGCTATCCGCATGGAGCCGTTGCGGCTCGGCGGCCGCCTGAGCCAATCCATGCCGACGCGGAGCTGACCGCGGGCGCCGCGGGGCGGCTTCGTCCCCAGGCCCCGTGTCTGCGGCGCAACGGTGGGGCGAGTGCCTTGGGAACGCCGGAGAGGTGCCCCAATCTCGCCATATTGACTTTCTAAATGGGTAAGTGTCGTCTCCGCCGCTCAACGCGTGCGGTGGCGCACAAGAACTGGTACATGTGTCCCACCGCTTTCCAAGCTGTTTCACTAGACCTTGTATCTTTGATTCCATCTGGGGCTCGTTCGACGCATGGCCGGTCATAGCCAATTCAAGAACATCATGCACCGCAAGGGCGCGCAGGACGCCAAGCGGTCGAAGATCTTCAACAAGCTCGCCCGCGAGATCACCGTGGCGGCCAAGGGCGGGCTGCCCGACCCGGCGGCCAACCCGCGCCTGCGCGCGGCCATCCTCGCGGCCCGCACCCAGAACATGCCGCGCGACCGCATCGACCGCGCGATCAAGCAGGGCACGCCGGGCGGCGGCGACGATACCAACTACGACGAAGTTCGCTACGAGGGCTACGGCCCCGGCGGCGTCGCGCTGATTGTCGAGGCGCTGACCGACAACCGCAACCGCACCGCCTCGGAAGTGCGCTCCGCCTTCACGAAGTACGGCGGCTCGCTGGGTGAGACGAACTCGGTCAGCTTCATGTTCAGCCGCGTCGGCGCGATCTACTACCCGGCGTCGGCCGCGGCGGCGGATGCCGTGTTCGAGGAGGCGCTGGAGGCCGGTGCGGAGGACGTGGCGTCCGACGAGAACGGCCACGAGGTCACCACCACGGTGGAGAACTTCGCCGCCGTGCGCGACGCGCTGGAGGCCAAGTTCGGCGGCGCGGAGAGCGCGCGCCTGACCTGGAAGCCGCTGAACACCGTCGCCCCGTCGGAAGACGCCGCCGCCAGCCTGCTGAAGCTGCTGGACGTGCTGGAGGACAACGACGACGTCCAGACCGTCGAAGGCAACTTCGACATCTCCGACGAGCTGATGCAGAAGCTGACGGCCTGATCGCCGGCTCGAAGAAGCGGAGGACTGTGGAGTGCTCGGCCAGGCCGGACGGACCGGGGCGGTTCAACAGCCGCCCGTACGCCTCTTGGGGCTGGACCCCGGCCTGCGGCACACCGGCTGGGGCGTCATCGACGTGGCCGGCAACCGCCTGACGCATGTCGCCGACGGTGCGGTCCATTCCGAGGACGGCCGCCCGCTGGCCGAGCGCCTGTGCCAACTCCACGACGCCCTGACCCAGGTGCTGGAGCGCTACCGCCCCGATGAGGCGGCGGTGGAGGAGACCTTCGTGAACAACAACGCGGTTTCCACGCTGAAGCTGGGGCAGGCGAGGGCCGTGGCGCTGCTGGTGCCGGCCCAGGCCGGGCTGTCGGTCGCCGAATACGCCAACAACATGGTGAAGAAGGCCGTGGTCGGGCAGGGCCGCGCCGACAAGACGCAGGTCCAGGCCATGGTGCGCCTGCTCCTTCCCGGCTGCGCCATCACCACGCCAGACGCCGCGGACGCGCTGGCCGTGGCGATCTGCCACGCGCATCATCGCGCCAGCTGGCAGATGTGGAAAAAGGGCTCCGGGGTTCAGTCCCTCTCCCCTCTGGGGAGAGGGTGGCCCGAAGGGCCGGGTGAGGGGGTCCGGCACAGCACGGCGTCCGGCATTCGCGGGACCCCCTCACCCCAACCCTCTCCCCAGAGGGGAGAGGGAGTGATTCCGCCGGTCGCAAAGGACAAGCCGACACCGCTTCAGACCAACCGGGCTGTCCAACTTCGCCGTGACTCCACCGAGGTGGAGAAGATCATCTGGCAGAAGCTGCGCAACGCGCAGATGGGCGCAAAATTCCGCCGTCAGGAGCCCATCGTTGGCTTCATCGTGGATTTCGTCGCCCATGACCATCGCTTGGTGATCGAACTGGACGGTGGGCAGCACGCCGACCAAGCGCAGTATGACGAGCGCCGCACGCGCATGCTCGAACAGGCTGGATTCCGTGTGCTGCGTTTTTGGAACAACGACGTGAACGACAATCTGGAGGGCGTCTTGGAGACCATCCGCACGGCGCTTTCCACAACCGCCGTCCGGCGCCGCGACCCTCTTCAGCCACAGAGGGATAAGGAGAATTCCCCATGATCGCCAAGCTCACCGGCGTTGTGGATTCGGTCGGGACCGACTGGGTGGTCGTGGACGTCAACGGGGTCGGCTATCAGGCGGCCTGCTCCAACCGCACGCTGTCGCGCATGGCGGTGGGGGAGCGGGTGGCGCTGGTGGTGGAGACCTTCATCCGCGAGGACCGCATCACCCTGTACGGCTTCGGCGACGCTGCGGAGCGCGACTGGTTCCGCATGCTGACCACCATCCAGGGCGTCGGCTCGCGCCTTGCCCTGTCGATCCTCGGCGTGCTGGACCCGGACCAGCTGACCCGCTCCATCGCCGCGCAGGACAAGACGGCGCTGACCCGCGCCGATGGTGTGGGGCCGAAGGTCGCCGCGCGCATCATCAACGAGCTGAAGGACAAGGTCGGCAACCTCGCCCTCGGCGCCACGGCCACGGTCACCCCCGCGGGCGGCAAGGCGGCGCCGACGGGCGGAGCGGTCACCCAGGACAACGCGATCATGGCGGACGCCGTCTCGGCCCTCGTCAACCTCGGCTACGGCCGGTCGGAAGCCTTCGGCGCCGTCGTGGCGGCCGGGCGGAAGCTGGGCGACGCGGCCAACGTGTCGGAGCTGATCCGCCATGGCCTTAAGGAACTGAGCCAATGACGGCTGATCAAGACGGGCAGAGCCCGGAGCGGCTGGTGCAGCCGGGGCCGGGCGCCGGCGATTCCACCGAATCCTCGATCCGCCCGCTGTCGCTCGCCGAGTTCATCGGGCAGCGGCAGGCGCGCGAGAACCTGTCGATCTTCATCCAGGCCGCGCGCTCGCGCGGGGAGGCGTTGGACCATGTCCTGCTGTTCGGCCCGCCGGGGCTCGGCAAGACCACGCTGGCCCAGATCGTCTCGCGCGAGCTTGGGGTCGGCTTCCGCGCCACCTCCGGCCCGGTCATCGCGCGGGCGGGCGACCTCGCCGCGCTGCTGACGAACCTCCAGCCGCACGACGTCCTGTTCATCGACGAGATTCACCGCCTCAATCCCGCCGTGGAAGAGGTGCTTTATCCGGCGATGGAGGATTTCCAGCTCGACCTCATCATCGGCGAGGGGCCGTCGGCGCGGTCCATCCGCATCGACCTGCCGCCCTTCACGCTGGTCGGCGCCACGACGCGCTCCGGCCTGATCACGCGCCCCCTGCGCGAGCGCTTCGGCATTCCCGTGCGCCTGCAATTCTACGAGCCGGACGAGTTGGAGCTGATCGTCCGCCGCGCCGCGGGCGTGCTCGGCATGGCCATAACGCCGGAGGGTGCGCGGGAGATCGCCAACCGCTCCCGCGGGACGCCGCGCGTGTCCGGCCGGCTGCTGCGCCGCGTGCGCGATTTCGCCGCCGTGGCCGGCGTGCCGGAGGTGGACGCGCGCATCGCCGACGCCGCCCTGACGCGGCTGGAGGTCGACCGTCTCGGCCTCGACAGCATGGACCGGCGCTACCTCGGCATCATCGCCGGCAACTACAACGGCGGCCCGGTGGGCGTGGAAACACTGGGCGCCGCGCTCGGCGAGCAGCGCGACGTGCTGGAGGAGGTGGTGGAGCCCTACTTGATCCAGCAGGGTTTCCTGCAGCGCACGCCGCGCGGCCGCATGCTGACCGACCAGGGCTTCCGCTACCTGGGGCTCAACCCGCCGTCCGCGCCGACGCGGCAGTTCGACCTGCTCGACCGCCTGTCTGGTTCCGGGGGCGGCTCTGGGGCCGATCCGGAGGACGGCGATGATGCCTGACTCTCAAAACGCGGAGTCCGCAAATCTGTCGGGCTGGTTTGACGAGAACGCGCAGCACCGCCTTCCCCTGCGGGTCTACTACGAAGACACGGACGCCGGCGGGCTGGTGTATCACGCCAACTACCTCCGCTTCTTCGAGCGGGCGCGGACCGAGATGCTGCGCCTGACGGGTTTTACCAACGCCGGTCTGACCGACAGCGACGGTGTGTCATTTGCGGTACGACGGGTGGAGATCGATTTTGTCGCTCCCGCCAAGCTCGAGGATACGCTTGAAGTGGTGACGCGAATCACCGATACCGGCGGGGCTTCCTTCGCAGTTGCACAAATCGCCCGCCGCGACGGCCGCGACCTCGCGCGGTCGCAGGTGCAATTGGCGACGATCAACCGGGCCGGACGACCCGCGCGCCTTCCGGCGCCGGTCCGCGAGGCGCTCATTAATTTGTGCACAAGGCAGAAGCGAGACTGACAGCGATGGATCTTAACTCCGCCCAGGTGGTCGGGGCCGCGGCGAAGGCCCATGACATCACGATGTGGGGCCTGTTCTGGCAGGCCGACCTGATCGTCAAGTGCGTGATGCTCATGCTGTTGGTCGCCTCGGTGTGGTGCTGGGCCATCATCATCGAGAAGCTGATGCGCATCCGCCGGCTGAACGCCCAGGCGGACGCCTTCGAGGAGAGCTTCTGGTCCGGCGGCTCGCTGGACGCGCTGTACGACCGCATCGGCCAGGCGCCGTCCGACCCGATGTCGGCGACCTTCGCCGCGGGCATGCGCGAATGGCGCCACGCCGCCGACCGCGGTATCGGCAGCATGAAGGGCTCGCTCCAGCAGCGGGTCGAGCGCGTGATGTCGGTGACCATCGGCCGCGAGATGATGCGCGCCGAACGCTACATGACCTTCCTCGCCTCGGTCGGCTCCACGGCCCCCTTCATCGGCCTGTTCGGCACGGTGTGGGGCATCATGAACTCCTTCACCTCGATCGCCTCGTCGGGCAACACCAGCCTCGCCGTCGTGGCGCCGGGCATCGCGGAGGCGCTGTTTGCCACCGCCATGGGCCTGCTGGCCGCCATCCCCGCCGTCATCTCCTACAACAAGTTCAGCACCGACCTCGGCCGCTACGCCGACCGGCTGGAGACCTTCTCGGGCGAGTTCTCGGCGATCCTGTCGCGGCACCTCGAGGAGCGGGGGGCCGCCTGAGATGGGAGCCCAGCTCGCAGGCAAGGGCGGCCACGGGCGCGGCAAGCGCCGCGGCTACCGCGCGATGGCCGAAATCAACATGACGCCCTTCATCGACGTCATGCTGGTGCTGCTGATCGTCTTCATGGTCGCGGCGCCGCTGCTGACCGTCGGCGTTCCGGTGGACCTGCCGAAGACCAACGCCGCTCCGCTGGAGGCGCAGAAGGATCCGCTGTTCGTCACCGTGCAGTCGGATGGCCGCGTCTACGTCCAGGAAACGGCGGTCGAGATGGGCAACATGGTCGCCCTGCTGATCGCCGTCACCAACAACAACCCCGAAGCCCGCATCCTGGTGCGCGGCGACGCCAAGATCGCCTACGGCAAGATGCTGGAGGTGATGGGCACCATGAGCGCCGCCGGCTTCAAGAAGGTCGGCTTGGTTGCCGAGATGCCCACCGGCCCGACCGCGGCGGGTCCGCGCGTCGGCGGGGCGAAGCGCTGAGTCCAAGGCGAAACCCATGCGCAACCACCTGATCGCCTCGGCAACGCTGCACGTCGCGCTGATCGCGCTGATCGTGCTCGGCATGCCGCCCAGCGATCGCAAGCTGGACATCCCCGAGTCCATCCCGATCGAGATCGTGGACATGGGCGAGGTGACCCAGGCCGCGCGCGTCGACAAGGGCGAGCCCAAGCCGCAGGCGCCGAAGCCGCCGGTGCCGGAGGCAAAGCCGACTCCGCCGGCCCCGCCGCCGCCGGAAGCCGCGTCGGAGCCTCCGCCCCCGCCGCCGAAGCCGGAACCCAAGGTCCCGGAGCCGCCGAAGGTCGCCCAGGTGCCGCCGCCCCCGCGCGAGCCGACGCCGCCCAAGCCGACTCCGCCCCCGCCGCCGCCCGATCCGGAACCGACTCCGACCCCGAAGCCGCCCGAGCCCAAGCCGGAACCAAAGCCGGAGCCGCCCAAGCCGCAGCCCCCGAAGCCGGAACCGCCCAAGCCCGAGCCGCCCAAGCCGGAACCTCCGAAGCCCGAGCCCCCCAAGCCCGAGCCGAAGAAGCCGGAACCGCCAAAGCCTGAGCCGGCCAAGCCGGAGCCGAAGGCCGAGCCCAAAAAGCCGGAGAAGGCGCCGGAAAAGGAGACGGCGAAGGCTGACCCGCTGCAGGACCTGCTGAAGAACGTTCAGAAGAACGCTCCGAAGTCGGCGCCTTCCGACAGCAAGGCGGACGCCAAGCCGACCCAGCACGCCGCCGCCCCGTCGGCGCCGGCCGGGGCCGCCAAGGCGGTGAACGGACCCGACAAGCCGTTCAAGCCGTCCGGGCGCGCCATCGACGGCATCCGTGGCGCGGTGAGCAAGAACTGGAACTTCGATCCGGGCCGCAAGGACGCCGGAAACATGCAGGTGGAGATCATCGTTGAGCTTGGCCGCGACGGTTCCGTGCTGAACGCCACGATCAACGAGAAGTACCGGTCCCGCTACATGTCGGACGCGGCCTTCCGGGCGTCGGCCGACGCGGCGCTGCGCGCGGTGAAGCGGGCCAGCCCGCTGCCGATCAGTGAGTTCTCCGGCGACTTCACGCCCGCCAAGTATGAAGAGTGGCGTTACTTCGTGTTCAATTTCGACCCGAGGGATATGTTCTGACCATGACGATGAAGACGAGGCTTCTGCTGAAGGTTGCCGGCTGCACCGGCGCCCTGCTGCTCGCCCTCGGCGTCGCGGGGCCTGCCCCGGCGCTCGCCGAGGTGCGCATCGACATCACCAAGGGCGTGGTCGAGCCGTTGCCGATCGCCATCACCAGCTTCGCCGGTTCCGGCGGACGCGAGGCGCAGATGGGGTCGGACATCTCCAAGGTGGTCTCGGCCGACCTTGAGCGGTCCGGCCTGTTCCGGCCGCTCGACCCCAAGGGCTTCCTCCAGACGCCCGACCAGCTCCGTTCCGGCGAGCCGCGCTACCAGGATTGGCGCGCCGTCGGCGCCCAGGCGCTGGTCGCCGGCAACACCACCGCCATGGGCGACGGCCGCATGAAGGTGGACTTCCGCCTGTGGGACGTGGCCGGCGGCCAGTACATGCAGGGCCTGAGCTACACCGCCACGTCGGACAGCTGGCGCCGCATCGCCCACATCGTCGCGGACGCCATCTACAAGCGTCTGACCGGCGAGGAGGGCTACTTCGACACGCGCATCGTCTATGTGGCCGAATCGGGCCCGGCGAACGCGCGCAAGAAGCAGTTGGCCATCATGGACCAGGACGGTGAGAACCATCAGTTCCTGACCGACGGCCAGACCCTGGTGCTGACCCCGCGCTTCTCGCCGACGGCGCAGGAAATCACGTACATGTCGTACTTCAACAAGAAGCCGCGCGTGTACCTGTTCAACATCGACACCGGCCGCCAGGAAGTCCTGGGCGACTTCCCCGGCATGACCTTCGCCCCGCGCTTCTCGCCGGACGGCAACAAGGTCATCATGAGCATGGCGCAGAATGGCAACACCGACATCTATGCCCTGGACCTGCGCACCCGCCGCCAGACCCAGCTGACCGATTCGCCGGGCATCGACACCGGCCCCAGCTTCTCGCCGGACGGCCAGCGCATCGTCTTCGAGTCGGACCGCGGCGGCAGCCAGCAGCTCTACATCATGGGCGCGGACGGCTCGGGCGTGAAGCGCCTGACCTTCGGCGAGGGCCGCTACGGCACGCCGGTGTGGTCGCCCCGTGGTGACCTGATCGCGTTCACGCGCCAGCGTGGGGGCAGCTTTGCGCTGGGCGTGATCCGTCCCGACGGCACGGGCGAGCGCATCCTGACCGAATCCTTCCACGTGGAAGGCCCGACCTGGGCGCCGAACGGCCGCGTTCTCAGCTTCTTCCGCGATGTGCCCTCGGGCGACGGCCGCGGGCGCAGCGCGAAGCTGTACACGATCGATGTCACCGGCGCGAACGAGCGGCGTGTGATCACTCCTCTGGATGGTTCCGATCCCGCATGGTCGCCCTTGATTCCCTAGTGGCTTAGCCCTATTTTGCGCGCGCAAGATCGACGCTTAAGACGAAGGTCGGCAGTTTGACGTTTGTCGGGGTCTGGCAAACGTCGGCGTCGCTCGCACTCCATCAGTCCGGCCAAAACATCGAGTGTCGCTTAGGGGGTCAATAGACATGCGTATCAAGTATCTCAGCCTCATCGCCGCCGTCGCGCTGGTCGCCGCTTGCGAATCCGCTCCGAAGGACGCGGGCAACGCTTCGGGCACCGGCACCAACCAGACCAGCTCGATCCGTCCGGGCTCGCAGGAAGACCTGGTCGTCAACGTCGGCGATCGCGTCTTCTTCGGCTTCGACCGTTACGACCTCGCTCCGGAGGCTCGCGCCACCCTGGACCGTCAGGCTTCGTGGCTGAAGCAGTACCCGAACGTCACCGTGACCATCGAGGGTCATGCTGACGAGCGCGGCACCCGCGAGTACAACCTCGCCCTGGGTGAGCGTCGCGCCAACTCGGTGAAGAACTACCTGGCCGCCGGCGGCATCAACCCGTCGCGCGTCAAGGTCATCTCCTACGGCAAGGAGAAGCCGGCCGTCCTCGGTTCGAACGAGGCCGCCTGGGCCCAGAACCGCCGTGGCGTGACCGTCGTCGACTAACGACGGCGCCCGTCCGGGTTCCAGAAAACGCCGCTCCGGAGCGATCCGGGGCGGCGTTTTTCGTTTTGCCTTCATTGGAATTGCACCGCACACGCGGGTGATGCCCAAAATCACCACCGTGCATGGCGTGTCGAGTTCTGCTACACAGCCGCCTTAGTTTCGCCCGCTTGCCCCGGCACCATTTTTCCCGCCACCAGCCTCACGACGGCATCGCCCGGACAGGACCTTCCCGCATGACCAAGACCTCTTCCTTCGCCGCGCTGCTGCTTGGCGGCCTGCTGTGCAGCGGCTCCGTGTACGCCCAGACGGCGTCGATGCAGGAACGCCTCGAACGGCTGGAGTCGGGCGTGGCGGCGCTCGGTGGGGAGGGTGGTCAAGTTCAGGTGGCGCAGGCCTACCCGCGCGCCAACAACTGGAACCAGACGGCCCAGGCGGCGGAGATGTCGCCGTCGCTGGCCGCCGACTTCGAGGTCCGCCTCCAGAAGCTGGAGCGCGCCATGTCGGAGCTGACCGGCCGGTATGAGGAGGCGACCTATCAGGTGTCGCAGTTGAAGGATCGGCTGGAGCGCATCAACAGCGACATCGATTTCCGTCTGAAGGACCTGGAGACCAAGGCTTCCGGTGGAGCCAGCGATCCGTTCGGCGGTTCGAAGCCCAGCGCCGCCGCCCCGGCTGGCAAGGCGCCGGAGAAGGTCGTCGACAAGGCCCCGGAGAAGCCGGCCGACAAGCCGACGCAGACCGCCTCGGTCGCCCCGCTGCCGGCCAACGCCAGTCCGGACAAGCAGTACGAGCACGCTTTCGAGCTGCTGCGCCAGTCCGACTACGACAAGGCGGAGAAGGCCTTCACTGACTTCCTGGCGAAGAACAAGGGCCACCAGCTGGCCGGCAACGCCCAGTATTGGCTTGGCGAGACCTACTACGTCCGCAACAAGTTCCAGGAGGCCGCCGTGGCCTTCGCCGAGGGCGTGCAGAAGTATCCGAAGAACTCCAAGGCGGCGGACAACCTGCTGAAGCTCGGCATGTCGCTGGAACAGCTGAACCAGAAGAAGGACGCCTGCACGGCCTTCAACCAGCTGATCAACAAGTTCCCGGAGGCCTCGGCCAGCGTGAAGCGCCGCGCCGACACGGAACGCCGCCGCATCAACTGCCCCAGCTGATCCTTATTAAGACCTAATTTCTTGCCCGCCGCGACCGACCCTTCCCCCGTATCCCCGGACGAATTCGCCGCCCGCATGGCGCGGCTCGGCGGTTTCGAGTCGGCCCCGCGGCTGGCGGTCGGCGTGTCCGGTGGGGCGGACAGCCTCGGTCTGGTGCTGCTGGCCCATGAGTGGGCGCGCGGGCAGGGCGGTTCCGTCCTCGGCCTGACCGTGGACCACGGCCTTCGACCTGAATCCTCCGACGAAGCGGAACGGGTCGGCCAATGGCTCGCCGACCGCGGCATCGCCCACGCCGTTCTGCACTGGGACGGCGACAAGCCCAAGACCGGCATCCAAGCCGCTGCGCGCGCCGCGCGGCACCGCTTGCTCGCCGAGCGCTGCCGCGATGAAGGCATCCTGCATCTGGCGCTCGCCCATCACCGCGACGACCAAGCGGAGACGGTGCTGCTGCGCCTTGCCCGCGGCTCCGGGATCGACGGGCTGGCCGGCATGGCGCCGGTCCGCGCCGCGGGTCCCGTCCGCGTGATCCGGCCCTTGCTCGATCTGCCGCACGACCGCTTGGCGGCCACCTGCCGCGCCCATGGGCAGGACTGGATCGAGGATCCGTCCAACCGCAACCCGGCTTTCGCCCGCGCCCGGCTGCGCGCCGCCGAAGACGCCCTGTCGGCCGAGGGGCTGGACGCGGACCGGCTCGCCGACTCCGCCCGCCGCGCTGCCCGCGCCCGCGCCGCGTTGGAGGCGGGTGCCGCGTCCCTTCTGGCTGGCGCGGCGGCGGTCTATCCGGAAGGCTGGATTCGGCTGGACCCCGCGCCCTTGCGGGATGCGCCGGAGGAACTCGGCCTGCGCGCGCTCGTCCGTTGTCTCCTGGTCGTCGGCGGCGCGCCCTATCCGCCCAAGGCGGAAGCGGTCGAGCGCCTGTTCGCCGAAGTGATGCGCGGGCTGGAGGCTGGCCGGACGCTGGCTGGCCGGACACTGGGCGGCTGCCGAATCCTTCCTCGCCGTGGCGGTCTGGTGATTGCCCGCGAGCCCGCCGCGGCTACGGAGCGGGCGACCATCCGGCCCAGCGAAACGCTGTGGTGGGACCGGCGCTTCACCGTCCGGCTGGGACCGGAGAGCGGCGGTGCCTTCACCGTTGCGCGCCTCGGCGACGACGGGTGGAAAAGCGCCCTGGCGCTGGACCCCGAGTCGGACGCTTTCGGGCTCCCCCAACCGGCGCGCGCGTCGATGCCCGCGCTGTGGGACGAACACGGACTTGCCGCGGTGCCCGGTCTTGGAATTTTCCGTAAGGAATCAACCGTTTCGGCGGAGGTGTTCTTCACCCCGGCGATGCCGTTGGCGGGGCCAGCTTTTCCGGTTGTTTCGGCGGGGGGCGGCATTATTTAATCTGGGAACGTGCCCGTAAGACCGGGGAATGCGTCCGCCACGGCGCAGGCTCCGGCGCTGGGTTCGCAGAAAGGCTTTCGACGTGAACAATTTCGGCAAGAATCTCGCGCTCTGGATCATCATAGGGCTGCTGCTGGTGGCCCTGTTCAACCTGTTCCAGAGCTCCTCCACGCGCAGCCCGCAGACGACGGTTCCGTTCAGCGAGCTTCTCGCCGAAGTGGACCGCGGCCAGGTGGCCGACGTCACCATCAAAGGAAACCAGGTCTCCGGCCACTTCACCGACGGCCGGTCCTTCAGCACCTACGTCCCGCCCGAAGCCGGGCTGGTGGAGCGGCTGACGCAGAAGAACGTGCGCATCAGCGCCGTCCCCGACGACAGCAACGTGCCGTCGCTGTTCTCGGTCCTGCTGTCCTGGTTCCCGATGCTGCTGCTGATCGGCGTTTGGATCTTCTTCATGCGTCAGATGCAGTCGGGCGGCGGCAAGGCGATGGGCTTCGGCAAGTCGCGGGCGCGCCTGCTGACGGAGAAGGTCGGCCGGGTCACCTTCGACGACGTCGCCGGCATCGACGAGGCCAAGCAGGAACTGGCGGAAATCGTTGAGTTCCTGAAGGACCCGCAGAAGTTCCAGCGGCTGGGCGGCAAAATCCCGAAGGGCGTGCTGCTCGTCGGCCCCCCGGGCACGGGTAAGACCCTGACCGCGCGCGCCGTGGCGGGCGAGGCCAACGTGCCCTTCTTCACCATCTCCGGCTCCGACTTCGTGGAAATGTTCGTCGGCGTGGGCGCGTCGCGCGTCCGCGACATGTTCGAACAGGGCAAGAAGAACGCCCCCTGCATCATCTTCATCGACGAGATCGACGCGGTCGGCCGCCATCGCGGCGCTGGCCTGGGCGGTGGCAACGACGAGCGCGAGCAGACCCTGAACCAGTTGCTGGTCGAGATGGACGGCTTCGAGGCGAACGAGGGCGTCATCCTCATCGCCGCGACCAACCGTCCGGACGTGCTCGATCCCGCGCTGCTGCGTCCGGGCCGCTTCGACCGTCAGGTCGTTGTGCCGAACCCCGACGTGCTGGGCCGCGAGAAGATCCTGAAGGTCCACATGCGCAAGGTTCCGCTGGCGCCGGACGTGGACGCCAAGGTCATCGCGCGCGGCACCCCGGGCTTCTCGGGCGCCGACCTCGCCAATCTGGTGAACGAGGCCGCCCTGCTGGCCGCGCGGATCGGCAAGCGAGTCGTCGGCATGGCCGAGTTCGAGGCCGCCAAGGACAAGGTCATGATGGGCGCGGAACGCCGCTCCATGGTCATGACCGAGGAAGAGAAGAAGCTGACCGCCTACCACGAGGCCGGCCACGCCATCGTCGCCATCCACCAGCCGGACAGCGACCCGGTGCACAAGGCCACAATTATCCCTCGCGGCCGCGCGCTGGGCATGGTGATGCGTCTGCCGGAAGGCGACCGCATCTCCCTGTCCCAGGCCAAGCTGCACGCCGACCTGCGCGTCGCCATGGGCGGCCGCATCGCGGAAGAGCTGATCTTCGGAAAGGAGCGCGTCACCACCGGCGCCTCGGGCGACATCAAGATGGCGACGGACATGTCCCGCCGCATGGTCACCGAGTGGGGCATGAGCGAGAAGCTGGGCCCGCTGCTCTACGGCGAGCCGACGCAGGAGGTCTTCCTCGGCCACTCCGTCACCCAGCACAAGAACATGTCCGACGCCACCGCCCGCACGGTGGACGAGGAAATCCGCCGCATCGTCGACGAGGCCTACGCCGAGGCGCGGCGCATCCTGACGGAGAACATCGACCAGTTGCACACCCTGGCCAAGGGCCTGCTGGAGTACGAGACGCTGAGCGGCGAGGACATCTCCCGCCTGCTGCGCGGCGAGCCGCTGATCCGCGGCGACGAGCGCGAGAGCAGCTTCGCCCCGCCGAAGCAGCCGACCTCCACCGGCCGCCGCGCGTCGGTGCCGACCACCGGCACCAAGGAAAGCGGCGGCATGGATCCGGAGCCGCAGGGCACCTGAACCACCGGATGATCCAGCGAACGCACGAACAGCCGGCGCCCCTCGGGGCGCCGGTTTTCGTTTGCCGGAACTATTCCACGGACGCGTGCCGCGCCCGCTCCAGCGCGTCCGACAGTTCCACCGGGCCATAGGGCTTGAGGAGCAGCGCGCCGATGTCGTCAGCCGGCAAGGCATCGTCGTCGCAGCCGGTGGCGAGCACGACCAGCAGGCCGGGATGGCGCCGACGCGCATCCCGGGCGAGCGACAGCCCATCCCGTCCGGGCAGGCGCAGGTCCGTCAGCAGCACGTCCACCGTGTTCAGCCGGTCCAGCATGGTCAGCGCCTCCTCGGCGCTTCCCGCTTCGCCGACGACCTCCGCGCCGATCTCGTCCAGCATCTGCACGGTGGACATGCGGACCAGAGGGTCATCTTCCACCACCAGCACGCGGAGCGCGGTACGTCCCAACGCCGGAGCGGGGGCGAGCGCGGCCCGCACGGCGCGGGCCAGCGCGTCGCTCCGATACGGCTTGGGCAGGAGCGGGTAGGGAAGCGTCTCCGGCGGGTCCCCGTCTGGAGAGCGGGCCGGATAGCCTGAGGTCAGCAGCACGCGCAGCCCCGGCACGACATCGCACGCGGCGTGGGCGAGGTCGACGCCGCCGAGACCTCTCGGCATCACCACGTCGGTGAAGAGCAGGTCCACCCGCGGCGGCGCCGTCAGCATCGCGAGCGCCGCCACGCCGTCGGCGGCGACCAGCACCTGATAGCCCAGCCCTTGCAGCGTCTCCACGGCCATGCCGCGGACGTCCGCGTCGTCCTCGACCACCAGGATCGTTTCGCCGCGTCCCCGCAGGCCGGCGGCGGCGTCCGCCGGACCGGTCATGGCGGAGGCGACGGCCTCATCGGTGCCGAGGCCGGTGCAGGGCAGCCACAGCTCCACGGTCGTGCCTTGCCCGACGGCGCTGTCCACCCGCACCTGCCCGCCGGACTGGTGGACAAATCCGTAGACCTGACTCAGCCCCAGGCCCGATCCCCTGCCGACTTCCTTGGTGGTGAAGAAGGGGTCGAACACGCGGGGCAGAACGTCCGGCGGAATCCCGGTTCCGGTGTCGCGTACGCTCACCACCGCGTAGCGGCCTGGCGGCAAGTCGGCCGGCGTACTCTGGGTCGCGTCCGGATCGGGCGGGGAATGGCCCGATGTTGCGCCCCATGTGGCGATGGTGATGCTGCCGCCGGCCGGCGTGGCGTCGCGGGCGTTTACGACAAGGTTCAGCAGGGCGGCTTCGAACTGCGCCGCATCGATGCGGCAATGGGCATGGCCGCCTGGGTCATGGCCGCCTGGGTCATGGCTGCGGTCATGACAGGAGGCCAGCGCGACGCGCACCTCGACGGCTTCGCCGACGGCGCGCCGGATGAGAGCCTCCCCCTCGTGGATCAACCGGTCGATGTCGACCACCTCCGGCCGCAGGGGCTGCCGGCGCGCGAAGGCCAGCAGCTGCCGGGTCAGGCGCTCGCCGCGCTCCGCGGCCGCCAGGGCGGCGGCGCTGAGCCTGCGGATGCGGTCCGGCGCGTCTTCGGTGCGCGCGATCATGTCCAGGTTGCCGACGATGACGGTCAGCAAGTTGTTGAAGTCGTGGGCGACGCCGCCGGTCAGCTGCCCTACGGCCTCCAGGCGCTGCACCCGCGCCAGGGCGCCCTCGGCCCGCTCGCGCTCGCTGATTTCCGCCAGCAGGCGGCGGTTGGCGTCTTCCAGCGCCCGGGTGCGGTCGCCGACCAGACGTTCCAGCTCGACCGTCGCGCGCTTGCGCTCGTCCGCCTCCGCCTCGGTGCGGGCGCGCAAGACCTCCTCGTTTGCGCGCAGGCGGGCGAAGGCGCCGCGCAAGCGATGGGCGACCAGCACCATCAACAGGCAGGACAGGCTGAACAGGACGAGGTTCGCCGCGTCCGGCGCGCCGGGGGCGGGTCCGTCCACCACGGGTGTGGACATCACCGTGGCGGGCAGCAGGTAGGTCCAGGCGAGCAGTGCGCTGGCCGCCCAGGCGGTCAGGCCGGCGGCGCCGCCCCCGACCAGTGTGGCGAACAGCACCGCGGGAAACAGCGTCACAAAGGGAACGATGCCGGTGACGAAGGGCTCCACAGCCAAGCGCACCCCGGCGGCCAGGGCGACGAGGCCGAGCGCAACCCCGTGTGCCGCCGCCGGTGCGAGGCGAAGCGTGATCAGACGATCGAGCCAACGCGCCTGCACGTCCATGACCTGCGCTCCATGCGGCAGCGAGTCCCAGGCGGCGAATCCGGGGCGGCGAGCATGCTAGCGGGTTTGCGGCGGCGCAGCCAACGCTTCGGAAAGCGATCCACCATCGGGCGTGCGCCTTTCGGCGAATCGGGTCCGATGTCGGTGAGGCATCGATGAAGAAGGGGGAGGATGGTGCTGCCAGAGAGGATTGAACTCTCGACCTCTCCCTTACCAAGGGAGTGCTCTACCACTGAGCTACGGCAGCGCCGGGACGGTGTCAGGGGCCGCCGTCACTGTGCGGCCCGCCGTCGAAGTGGCGCGGGTTATGCCACAGCCTTCCGGCCGATGCAAGCGGCGATGAACCCGCGGCGTGAGAAAAAATCAGGCCTTCCTTCAGGCCTTCGCCCCGGCCGGATTCTGGGTGGCCGCGTTGGCGGCCGTGGGGGTGTCACCGACCGGCGGCAGCACCGCCTCGGCGCGGAAGTCGGGCACGATGTTGGACAGGATGGTCAGCACCCGCTCGGCGTCCCCACTGCGCGCGGCCGTTTCCAGCTCGCCCAGCGCCCGGTTGATCAGCGCGTAGTCGATCACGCGGGGGGACGCGAGGAAGACGCCGTCGGCCTCCGTGCGCGTCGGCGCCTCGGCCGCGGTCAGGATTTCCTCGAACAGCTTCTCGCCGGGGCGCAGGCCGGTGAACTCGATGCGGATGTCCACGCCCGGCCGATAGCCGGCCAGCCGGATCATCTGGCGGGCGAGGTCCACGATCTTGACCGGCTCGCCCATGTCCAGCACCAGCAGCTTGCCGCGGTCCTGGCCGCGCGCCACGCCGTGGGCGGAGGCCTGGAGCACCAGCTCCACCGCCTCGCGCACCGTCATGAAATAACGGCGCATGTCCGGGTGCGTGACGGTCAGCGGGCCGCCCTTGGCGAGCTGGCGGGTGAACAGCGGCACCACCGACCCGCTCGACCCCAGCACGTTGCCGAAGCGCACGGTCATGTAGCGGGTTGCCGTCTCCGTTCCATCACGCGGCGGCAGGACGTCCAGCGCTTGGCAATAGCATTCGGCGAAGCGCTTGGTGGCGCCCATGATGCTGGTGGGGCGGATCGCCTTGTCGGTGGAGATCAGCACCATCGCCTGGCAGCCGCTCGCCCGCGCCGCGTCGGCCACGTTGCGCGTGCCGATCACGTTGGTCAGCGCGCCCTCGCACGGGTTGGCCTCCACCAGCGGGACGTGCTTCAACGCGGCGGCGTGGAACACCATGGCCGGGCGCCGCGCCTGGAACAGGCGGAAAATGCGGTCGCGGTCGCGCACGTCGGCGATCACCGCGTGCAGGTCCAGGCTGGGGAAGCGCTCCCGCACCTCCATCTCGATGGCGTAGAGGTTGAATTCGCCGGCATCGACGAGGATCAGCGACTCCGGCTGAAGCGCGGCGATCTGCCGCACCAGCTCGCTGCCGATGGTGCCGCCGGCCCCGGTGACCACCACCCGGCGGCCGGTGACGAGGCTGGCAATGGCGCCGCGGTCCAGCACCGCCTGGGGGCGGCCGAGCAAATCCTCCAACGCGATCGGGCGCACCTCGATCTTGCCCTCGCCCAGCGCCGACTTGAACTCGGTTAGGCTCGGCAGGCGCGACAGGGCGAGGCCCAGGGACTCGGCTTGGTCCAGCAGTTCGCGCAGCACGGCGCCGGAAATCTCGGTCTGGCCCTTGGTGACGATCAGCCGCTGCGGACGGTCGCCGCGCCGGTCCAGATCATCCACCACGCGGGGCAGGTCGTCGGGCCCGCCCAGCACCGGCACCCCGCGCACGGCGTGGCCGACGCGCCGGCCCTTGTCGTCCAGCATGCCGACGACGCGGTAGGCCGCACCGGCGTTCTGGTCGAGCGAGCGGATGAACAGCTCCGCCGCGTCGCCGACGCCCAGCAGCAGCACGGGGATGCGCGGCACGCCCGCCACATGGTCGCGCAGGCCCAGCCGGCGGTCTTTCAGCAGCCGGTAGGCGAAGCGCGGACCGCCCAGCAGCACGATCTGCACGAACCACAGGATCACCGGGAGGGAGCGCGGCAGCGCCTCCAGCCGGGTCAGCAGGAACATGACCGCCAGGAAGCTCAGCACCACCACCGACACGGCGCGGATCAGCTGCAGCAGGTCGGGAACGGAGGCATAGCGCCAGATGCCCCGGTACAGGCCGGACAGGCGGAACACCACGGCGGCGATCAGCACCAGGATCGGCAATCCGTTGATCAGCGCGTCGCTGTAATAATCGAACGCCAGCCCGCCGACGCGCAGGTACAAGGCCACCACCAGGGCGATGGCGGTCATGACCAGATCGTGCAGGTAGATCATCAACGCCCGCGGGGACGGAATGCGCATTCTCGAAACCTTGACTGTCGTACGCTGAACGGCGGCGAGGAAACCGCCGGAATGTTAGCCGGTCAGCCGCGCAAAGCTTTGAACCATTCGGCGGTCAGGCGCAAGCCGTACGCCGGGTAATAGGGCGGCCGCCAGTTCAGCGCGCGCCGGATGGCGCCGTCGTCGACGACCAGCGTGCCGGCGATGCGGTCCAGCACCGCGTCTTTGCGCGCCAGCCGTGCACCGCGCTCCAGCCAGGACGGCGGGATGGGCAGCAGCCTTGCGGGCTTGCCCAGCGCGTCGGCGATGGCGCGGACCAGCTCCGGCGTGGACATCGGCCGGCCGTCGTGGACCAGGAAGCGCCCGCCCGCGGCCTGCGTGTTGGTCAAGCATTCCAGGATCGCGTCGGCGAGGTTGCCGACGAAGATCAGGCTGCGCCGGTTCTCCAGCGCGCCCAGCGGCAGAGGGATGCCCAGGTTGACCGCCTGGATCAACTTGCGGAAGTTGCCGCCGACGCCGGGGCCATAGACCAGCGGCGGGCGGATCACCACCACCTCCAGCCCGGTGCGGGTGGAGATCTCGGCCAGGGCGCGCTCCGCCTCCAGCTTGGAGATGCCGTAGGGGGAATGCGGGTCGGGCATGGTCTCCTCGCTCAGCGGCTCCGGCCGGCTCTCGTCGGCCAGCGCCTTGACGCTGCTGAGGTAGACGAGGCGCTTCACTCCAGCGACCGCCGCCGCCTCGGCCAGCACGCGCGTGCCCGCGGTGTTCACCTTGCGGAAGGCAGCCAGCGGGTCGGTGGCCGTGTCGCGCATGACGTGGACGCGGGCGGCCAGATGCACGACGGCGTCCATCCCCTCCAGCGCGGCGCCCCAGGCGGTCATCGGGCCGATCTCCCCAACCGCGACGACATCGTCGACGCGTGGCACGACGGTGCCGGGATTGCGCACCACGGCGCGGACGCTGTGGCCGCGGTCCAGCAGCAGCGGGATCAGCGTCCGCGCGACGAAGCCCGTGGCTCCCGTGACGAGGATCCGCATCAGGCAGCCGCCCGCACAGGGCGCGCCAGCAGGGCCAGCAGCAGCACGATCGCTGCCGCCCCCGCCGGAAGCACCGTCCAGCCGCTCGCAGCACCCAGCAGCACCGACACGACCGCCAGCGCCAGCAGCGCCACGTTCAGCGCCAGCACCAGCCGCACGACCTGGGCGTGACTGCGCCCGCGCTGCGTGGCCTTCTGGTAGAAATGCTCGCGGTGCGCCTGCCAGACCTTCTTGCCCTCCGCCAGCCGCCGCAGCAGCGTGAAGGTCGCGTCGGCCAGGAAATAGGCCGGCACCAGCAGCGCCGCGGCCCACAGGCCCGACGCCGCCACGGCCAGCAACAGCCAGCCGAGCGTAAAGCCCAGCGGCACGCTGCCGACGTCGCCCATGAAGAGCTTGGCCGGATGCCAGTTCCACACCAGGAAACCCATCGCCGCTCCCGCCGCCGCCAGCCCATACAGTCCGTAGGCAGGGTCGAGCCCGCCCACCGCCACGACCAGCGCCAATCCGGCGCCGATGGCCGCGGCCTCGCTGCCGGCCAGCCCGTCGATGCCGTCCATGAAGTTGAAGAGGTTGACGAACCACAGCCAGCCCACCGCCGCGACCAGCCGGTCGGCCCACAGCGGTAGCAGCCCCTGGAACACCAGCCCGTCGGCGGGCAGGGCGGTCAGCCCCGCGGCCACCGCGGCGATCTGCGCCAGAAAGCGCGGCGCCGGGCCCAGCCCGCGCCGGTCGTCCATCCAGGACACCGCCATCAGCGCCGCCGCACCGATCAGGATCGGCAGGACCCGCAGGCCGCCATCGGTGGTCAGCGCGACCAGCGCCCAGGCCAGCAGCAGCGTCAGCATCACGCCCCAGCCGCCGCCGCGCGGTGTCGGAATGGAATGGCTGGACCGGTCGTTGGGATGGTCCAGGATTGCGCGCCGCCGCAGATAGGCCAGGACCCGGCCGGTCAGCAGCCAGGAAGCGGCAAAGGTGCCGAGAATGGCCAGCAGATCGCTCGTAATGCCACTGCTCATGACGCCTCGGCGACCGGGTTGACCATCGGGAAGGCCGCGCCCATCAGGCGCCGGTACAGCTCCACCGTCTTCGCGCCCACGCGGTCCGACGCCATGTCGGATTCGACCAGCCGCCGGCTGGCCGCCCCGAAGCGCGCCCGCATGGCGGCGTCGCGCACCAGCACCTCCAGCGCGTCGGCCAGCGCCGCCGGGTCGTCGGGCGGCACCAGCAGCGCGTTCTCCCCGGCGTGGGCGACCTCGCGGCAGCCCGGCACGTCGGTCGCGACGATGGCGCGCCCGCAGGCGGCGGCCTCCAGCAGGCTCTTCGGCAGGCCCTCGCGGCGCGAGGCGAGCACGGCGATGTGGCAGCGCGCCCAGACCTCCCGCACGTCCGTGATGTGGCCGGGCAGTTCGACGCCGGGCAGGGCGGACCAACGGTCCAATTCGGCCTGCGTGACCGAGGTCGGGTTCTCCGGGTCGGGCGTCCCGGCCAGGATCAGGTTCACGTCCAGCCCCTTGGCCCGCAGCCGCTGCTGCGCCTCGACCAGCGGGCCGACGCCCTTGTCGGCGAGCAGCCGGGCGACGCAGCCGACGGTCACCGGCGGGACCGGTGGCTCGGGCAGCACCTGATAATGCACGGTGTCGACGCCGGAGCCGCGGATGATGCGCGCCCGCTCGTCGGGCAGCAGGCCGGCGGCGACCAGCATCTTGCGGTCGTCCTCGTTTTGCAACACGGTCACGCTGTTCGGCCGCTTCAGCACCGTGCGCAGCAACGGCCGCGCCACCGCCCCTGCCACGCGGGACTTCAGCCCGCCCGTGCCCAGGAAGGCGGAGCCGAGGCCCGTCAGCGCGTTCACCACCGCCGGCACGCTGGCCAGCCCGGCGGCGAGCCCGCCCAGCAGCACCGGCTTCATGGCGACGTGGTGCACGATGTCCGGCGCCTCCCGCCGGTACATCGCGGCGATCTCCGCCACAGCGGACAGGGTGCCGGCCGGGTTGATGCTGCGCCGGCTCCAGGACAGGGGCAGGACGCGGAAGCCTTCGGCCGCGATGCGGTCCGCGTGCTTGTCGACGCGGGTGGCGACGGCAATCTCGAAGCCGGCGTCGCGCGCCGCGCGGGCCATGGGCAGCCGATGGGACCAGAAATACCAGTCCTCGGTGACCAGGTAGATCAGCTTGGGTTTTGCGGCAGCCACGATCCGGTTCTCAGGCAAGGCCGTGATAGCTCTTGTACCAGGCGATGAAGCGCGGCAGGCCGACGTCGATGGGCGTGGTCGGCTCGTAGCCCAGGTCGCGGCGGCTCGCTTCGATGTCGGCGGTGGTCTCCGGCACGTCGCCGGCCTGGATCGGTTCCATCTGCTTGACCGCCTTGCGGCCCAGCGACTCCTCGATGATGCCGATGAAGCGCATCAGGTCCTCGGTCCGGTTGTTGCCGAGGTTGTAGACCGCGTGCGGCGCGCCGTTCACGTCCGGCTTGGCCGGCCGGTCCAGCGCCGCCAGCACGCCGGCCGCGATGTCCTCCACGAAGGTGAAGTCGCGCTTCATCCGCCCTTCGTTGAAGACGCGGATTGGCCGGCCCGCCATGATGGCGTCGGCGAACAGGTAGGCGGCCATGTCCGGCCGGCCCCAAGGGCCGTAGACGGTGAAGAAGCGCATTCCCGTCGCCGGGAACTTGTAGAGATGGCAGTAGGCGTAGGTCATCATCTCCGCGGCCTTCTTCGTGGCGGCGTAGATGGACATCGGCGAATCCACCCGGTCTTCGACCGAGAAGGGCATCTTCTTGTTGGCGCCGTAGACGGAGGAGGTGGAGGCGTAGACGAAGTGCTTGAGCTTCGGCATGTGCCGCGCCGCCTCCAGCATCGCGACCTGGCCGGTCACGTTGGCGTCGATGTAGGCGTAGGGATTCTCAAGCGAATAGCGCACGCCGGCTTGGGCGGCCAGATGCACGACGCCGGTCGCCTCCGCGAAGTCGGGGGCCAGCGCCTCGACCGCCGCGCGGTCGGACACGTCGGCCTTGACGAAGCGGAAGCCGGGCTTGGCCAGCAGGCGGGCCAGCCGCGCCTCCTTCAGCGCCACCGAATAGTAGTCGTTGAGGTTGTCGAGCCCCAGGACCGTCTCGCCGCGCTCCAGCAGGGCTGCCGCCACGTGCGAGCCGATGAAACCGGCCGCGCCGGTGACCACGATCGTCATATCCACCATCCTTAAACGACGCGCGCGTTCCATTCGCAGTGCCAAGTGGAAGCGCCCGCCTGTCCATCCGTCTTATGCCCGAGGCCGCGCCGCGATGCCAGTCCACAAAAAGGCGCCGGCCGCTTGACAGGGGCCGCGGTCACCCGATCTACTGCCGCGATCTTTCACCGTTGCCAGTCTGGACCTCCATGCCGCCCAAGAAGAATCCTGCGAACCTCAACCCGCTTCAGCTCAAGACGCTGACTCTGCTTCAGGAAATCGCCCGCCTGGAGAACATGCCGACGGAAGGCGAGGAGGGTGCGTTCGTCATCACGGCCCTGCCGCACGCCCACGGCAACCATTTCCACCTGGGCAGCGCGGTGGTCAGCGGCAGCGACGCGACGGGCCTGAACAACGGCTCCGTCTGGACCATCCTGGAGCGCAAGAAGATGCTGCGGCAGGAGCCCGGCCGCGCGGTCATCACCGCCGAGGGCATGGCCTATGACACCGGCCTGCGCGACAGCATCCTGCACCGGTCCGACCACTAACAACAACAGGCGACGCGCCGTGTGCGGCATCTGTGGCTTCCTGGCCCTGTCTGAACAGCGGGCCTATGCCGGTCATGACGCGACCGGCCTGGAGGCCGTGGCAAAGCGCATGGCCGATACCATCGCCCACCGCGGCCCGGACGGCGACGGCGTCTGGGCCGACGAGGCGGCGGGCATCGCCTTCGGGCACCGGCGCCTTGCCATCGTCGAGCTGTCGCCGCTCGGGCGCCAGCCGATGGAGTCTGCGGACGGCCGGTGGATCATCGCCTACAACGGCGAAATCTACAATTTCCAGGACCTCCGCGCCGAACTGGAGGCCGCCGGCCACAGCTTTCGCGGCCATTCCGACACCGAGGTGCTGCTGGAAGGCTGCGCCGCCTGGGGCGTGGAGCGCACGGTCCGGCGTCTCGTCGGCATCTTCGCCTTCGCCCTGTGGGACCGGCGCGACCGGGTCCTGTATCTGGTCCGCGACCATCTCGGCGTGAAGCCGCTCTACTGGGCGCGGATGAACGGGACCCTCCTGTTCGGCTCCCAGCCAAAGGCCCTGCGCGCCCACCCGGCCTTCGCGGCGGAGATCGACCGCGACGCGCTGGCCGCCTACATGCGCTTCAGCTACGTCCCGGCGCCGCACAGCATCTACAAGGGCGTCGCGAAGCTGGAGCCCGGCACGATCCTGACGATCCGGCCGGGGCGGGAGCCGGAGCGCACCACCTATTGGGACGCCGCCGACGCCGCGCGGGCCGGCATCGCCGACCGCCTGTCCCTGTCCGACCATGAGGCGACCGACGCGCTGGAATCGCTGCTGAAGGACGCCGTCGGCCGGCAGATGATGGCCGACGTGCCGCTCGGCGCCTTCCTGTCCGGCGGCATCGACAGCTCCACGGTGGTCGCGCTGATGCAGGCGCAGAGCGACCGGCCGGTGCGCAGCTTCACCATCGGCTTCGGCGAGGGCGACTACGACGAGGCCGACCACGCCCGCGCCGTCGCCGCCCATCTCGGCACCGATCATACGGAGCTGCGGGTCGAGCCCGCCCACGCGCTGGACATCATCCCCAAGCTGCCGGACTGGTACGACGAGCCCTTCGCCGACAGCTCCCAGATCCCGACGGTCCTGGTGTCGGAGATGACGCGGCGCTCCGTCACCGTGGCGCTGTCGGGCGACGGCGGGGACGAGCTGTTTGCCGGCTACAACCGCTACCTCCGCGCGCCGGCCGTCTGGCGCCGGGTGGCTCCGCTGCCGGGTGCGCTGCGCCAGGGGGCGGCTGGGCTGATCCGTTCAGTGACGCCGCAGGGTTGGGACCGTCTGTTCGGGCTGCTGCCCGCCGCCAACCGCATCCGCCAGCCCGGCGACAAGCTGCACAAGCTGGCCGGCGCGCTGGGCTCCGGTGACCCGGACGCGCTCTATCGCCGCTTGGTCAGCCAGTGGGACGACCCCGACGCGCTGGTCCGCGGCGGGCGGGAACCGCGCGGCCTGCTGTGGGACGACCGGGTGGCCGCAGCCATCCCGGACTTCGTCGAGCGCATGCAGTATCTCGACAGCGTCACCTACATGCCCGACGACATCCTGGCCAAGGTGGACCGCGCCAGCATGGGCGTGTCGCTGGAAGCGCGCGTGCCGCTGCTCGACCACCGGGTGGTGGAATTCGCCTGGCGCGTGCCGCCGGCCCAGAAGATCCGGGACGGGCAGGGCAAGTGGCTGCTTCGGCAGGTGCTGCACCGCCACGTCCCGCGGGCGCTGGTGGAGCGGCCGAAGTCCGGCTTCGCCGTGCCCATCGACGCATGGCTGCGCGGCCCCCTGCGCGACTGGGCCGAAGATTTGCTGGACGAGCGCCGCCTGCGCGCCGACGGCTTCTTCGACCCAGCCCCGATCCGCGCCCGCTGGGCCGAGCATCTGGCCGGGACCCGCAACCACCAGCACCCGCTGTGGAACGTCCTGATGTTCCAGGCCTGGCACCAGCGTTGGAGCACCCCAACTCCCACCGCCGCCCCGCTAGCCGCGAGCGCCGCATGACCACGACCGAAAACGACATCAAGAAGCCCGCCGCTCCTCCAAAGAAGGACGACAAGCAGGAACGCCTCGCCGCCCGCCTGCGCGAGAACCTGCGCAAGCGCAAGGAACAGGCGCGCGGGCGGGAGAAGGACGAGGGTTGAAGTCCTCGCGTTGGACCCCCACCCTAACCCTCCCCCGCCCAGCGGGGGAGGGTTAGGGTGGGGGTCCAACGCGTGAATTCCCGCTACACCAACCCCTTCCTCAGCCAAATCTGCGTGTACCCCGGCGGATACCCCTCCAGTTCGGCCCACACCTCGTACCCAAGCTTCTTGTAAAAGTCCGGCGCCTGGAAATCGTAGGTGTACAGCCGCGACCAGCGGCATTCACGGCGCACCGCCTCCTCCTCGGCCGCAGCCATCAGGCGGGAACCGAGGCCCGTGCCGCGCTGGCTTTCATGGACCCACAGGTAGTCCACATACAGCCATTCCCAGTTCGTGTAGCCGGTCAGGCCGCCCAGAAGCGTGCCGTCAGGGTCGCGCGCGGTCACGCTCAGCTCCCGCAGGTCGTATGGTTTGGTGAACTGTTCATTGAATCGGCGCAGCTCCCCATGGATGTGCTTCACCTCCGCCGGATCGAGTTTGTCGGCCAGCGAGAGCGTGACGGGAGCCGCGGTGGTGGTTTCAATCATCCGACTTTGTCCTTTTGCATTTTGTCGTTTTGTGGGGGCTTCCATGCAAAAAGCCCTAATTCCTTCCCTTGAGGATGCCCGCATGCTCCGCTACAACGCCTTGTAGGTTCAACCCCCTTTAGAGACCCGAGGAGACCCCGACGATGGGCATCATGCCGGACACCTGGATCCGCGAGATGGCCGAGACCAAAGGCATGATCGAACCCTTCGTCGAGAAGCAGCAGCGTCAGGGCGTGATCTCCTACGGGCTGTCCTCCTACGGGTACGACGCGCGGGTCGCCGACGAATTCAAAATCTTCACCAACGTGGACAACGCCATCGTCGACCCGAAGGAGTTCGACGACAGCAGCTTCGTCGACCGCAAGGTGGATGTCTGCATCATCCCGCCGAACAGCTTCGCGCTGGCCCGGACGGTGGAGTATTTCCGCATTCCCCGCGACGTGCTGGTGATTTGCCTGGGCAAGAGCACCTACGCGCGCTGCGGCCTGATCGTCAACGTGACGCCGCTGGAACCCGAATGGGAAGGCCACGTCACGCTGGAGATTTCAAACACGACGCCCCTGCCGGCGAAGGTGTACGCCAACGAAGGCCTCTGCCAGTTCCTGTTCCTCAAGGGGGACAGCGTCTGCGAGACCTCGTATGCGGACAAGTCCGGCAAGTACATGGGCCAAAAGGGAGTGACGCTGCCCCGGTTGTAACCAGCCGGGCTTCGGCCTCAACCACAGCTTCATACCGGACAAGACAGCTCCATGGACAAGATCCGCATCCGCGGCGGCAAGCCCCTGCACGGTTCCATCACGGTGGGGGGCGCGAAGAACGCAGCCCTGCCGCTGATGACGGCGGCGCTCCTCACCGACGAGACGCTGACGCTCACCAACCTGCCGATCCTCGCGGACATCAACACGCTGTGCAACCTGCTGCTCCAGCACGGCGTGGGGATCCGCCTGGCCGGGGCCGGCGGGGAATGCGCGGGGCGCGAGCTTGATCTGACCGCGCGCGACGTCACCAACACGACCGCCCCCTACGACCTCGTCCGCAAGATGCGGGCGAGCGTGCTGGTGCTCGGCCCGCTGCTGGCCCGCTGCGGGGAGGCGAAGGTGTCGCTGCCCGGCGGCTGCGCCATCGGCGCGCGGCCGGTGGACCTGCACATCAAGGGCCTGGAGGCCATGGGGGCGGAGATCCGCATCGAAGGCGGCTACATCGTCGCCAAGGCGCCCAAGGGCGGTCTGCGCGGCGCGGAGTACGTCTTCCCCAAGGTCTCCGTCGGCGCCACCGAGAACCTGCTGATGGCCGCCACGCTGGCCCGCGGCACGACGGTGCTGGTCAACGCCGCGCGCGAGCCGGAGGTGACCGACCTCGCCGAATGCCTGGTCGCCATGGGCGCCAAGATCACCGGCCTCGGCACCGA
Source organism: Azospirillum canadense (assembly GCF_025961225.1). GTDB lineage: Bacteria > Pseudomonadota > Alphaproteobacteria > Azospirillales > Azospirillaceae > Azospirillum > Azospirillum canadense. Next base: position 1,199,990 of record NZ_JAOQNG010000001.1, read on the forward strand.
CCGCCTGACGATCGAGGGCGTGGACCGTCTGCACGGCGCCCGCCACATGGTCGTGCCCGACCGCATCGAGACCGGCACCTACGCCATGGCCGCGGCCATGACCGGCGGCACGCTGGACATCCTGAACACCCGCCTGGACCTGATCAAGGCGGCCGTCACCGCCCTGGTCCCGGCCGGCGTGGAGTTCACGCCCATCGAGGTCGATGGTCAGGAGGGCGTCCGCGTCTCGCGCGCCAACGGCGAGCTGGTCGGCGTGGACGTGATGACGGAGCCCTTCCCCGGCTTCCCGACCGACCTCCAGGCCCAGATGATGGCCCTGATGTGCACGGCCAGGGGTGCAGGCATGATCACCGAGACCATATTTGAAAATCGGTTCATGCACGCGCCCGAGCTGACCCGCATGGGAGCCCGCATCACGGTGCACGGTTCGTCCGCCCTCGTCCGGGGTGTGGAGCGTTTGACCGGCGCGCCCGTTATGGCGACGGATCTCCGCGCGTCGGTGTCGCTGGTCCTGGCCGGTCTCGCGGCCGAGGGGGAGACGACGGTCAACCGCGTCTACCACCTCGACCGCGGCTACGAGCGGCTGGAGGAGAAGCTGGCGGCCTGCGGCGCGGACATTGAACGCATCCGGGCGGAAGACGACTGACGCCCGAAACCCGCCGCCGCAACCCCGGCGCCATGAACAAAGGAAGCCCATGACTCCGACGCCGATCAGACTGCGCGCCCAGGACCAGGACGACCTGAAGGTCGTGTCCGCCTGCCTCCAGGACGCCATCGTTCCCATCGGCGACATGTGCTTCCTGCCGGAGGAGGGGCGGTTCGTCCTGGTGGTCAACCGCTTCAAGTGGGAGACCGCCGGCCAGCCGCGCCCCGGCCCGACGGCGGACGACGACGACCTAGTCCCCTTCGAGCGCACCCACTGCGGCGTGCGGATCGAAGGGGTGACCGGCGTGAAGGTCAAGGACATCGACCTGAAGGACCGCCGCCAGATCCTGGAGCTGCTCGCCATCGAGGCGGCGGAGGGCGGCGTGGTGCTGGACTTCGCCGGCGGCGGCTGCATCCGGCTGGACGCGGCCAACTGGACCTGCTTCGTGGAAGACCTGGGCGAACCCTGGCCGACCACCTGCAAGCCCTGCCATCCGCTGGAAGAGTAGGAAGCCATCCCCTGTCCCGGGACGGGAGAGGGAGAAGACGAAAACCAGGAGAGAACCGCCATGAAGGCGCGCGTTGCGTGGGTTGACGGGAAGATGTTCGTCGGCGAGTCCGGCAGCGGGCATGCCGTGGTGATGGACGGCGCGCCGGAGGCGGGCGGGCGCAACCTGGGCATCCGGCCCATGGAGATGCTGCTGATCGGCATGGGCGGCTGCACCAGCTTCGACGTCGTCATGATCCTGGAGAAGGGCCGCCAGACCATCACCGACTGCGTCGCGGAGATCGAGGCGGAGCGCGCCGACACCGATCCGAAGGTCTTCACCAAGATCCACGTGCACTTCGTCGTCACCGGCCGCGGCCTCGACGCCGGCAAGGTGGAGCGCGCCATCGCCCTGTCGGCGGAGAAATACTGCTCCGCCTCCATCATGCTGGGTGCCATGGCGACCATCACCCACGACTTCGAAATCCGCGAAGCGCCCTAAACGGAACCAGAGGGCGGGCCGGGGGTTGGCACAGCACAGGCTGCACAACCCGGGAGACCCGCTCATGGTCCAGCATCGCCCCGTCGTCGTCGTCACCGGAGCGTCCGCCGGGGTCGGCCGGGCGACCGCGCTGGCCTTCGCCCGCGATTGGGGCGCCTCGCTCGGCCTGATCGCCCGCTCGGCCGAGGCGCTGGAGGAGGTGCGGGCGGAGGTGGAACGGCTCGGCGGGCGGGCGCTGGTCATCCCCGCCGATGTGGCCGACGCCGACGCGATGTTCGCCGCCGCCGACGCGGTCGAGCGGACGCTGGGACCCATCGAGGTCTGGGTCAACAACGCCATGGTCACGGTATTCGGGCGCGTGCGCGACCTGTCGCCGGAGGAACTGCGGCGCGTGACGGAGGTGACCTACCTCGGCTCCGCCCATGGTGCCATGGCGGCGCTGCACCACATGCAGAACCGCGACCGCGGGGTGATCGTCCAGGTGGGCTCGGCGTTGGCCTACCGCTCCATCCCGCTTCAGGCCGCCTATTGCGGGGCCAAGAGCGCCATCCGCGGCTTCATCGACAGCCTGCGCACGGAGCTGATCCACGACGGCAGCAACGTGCAGCTGACTATGGTGCAGCTTCCCGCGGTCAACACGCCGCAGTTCGACTGGGCGCGCAGCCACATGCCGCGCCGGGCCAAGCCGGTCGGCACCATCTACGACCCCGACGACATCGGCCGGGCCATCGTGCACGCCGCGGAGAATCCGAAGCGGGAGCACTGGCTGGGCTTCTCGACGGTGGAAGCGATCCTGGGCACCCACGCGCTGCCGGCCTTCGCCGACCACCAGGTCGCGACCATGGCCTTCGAGGGGCAGGAGACGGACGAGCCGGAACGGCCCGGCCGCCCCGACAACCTGTTTGAGCCGGTGCGCCGCCTGCACCGCACGCACGGCCGCTTCCGCGACCAGGAGCATCGGCTCGCGCTGACCACCACGGGCATGGCGGCGCGCGGCTTCGCCTTCCTGGCCGGGATGGCGGTGCTTGGCGGGATCGGTTACGCCGCGCGTGCGGCGCTGGCCCGCGACCGGACGGAGGTTATGGAGTGACGAGCTTTAGGCCGACGATCCCGGCCATGATCAGGGCGATGCAGCCCAGCCGGACGGCGTCCGCCGACTCCCCGTAGAGTAGGATGCCCAGGATCACCGTGCCCACAGTGCCGACGCCGGTCCACACGGCGTAGGCGGTGCCGAGCGGCAGGCTTTTCAGCGCGAGCCCGAGCAGGCCGAGGCTGGCGACCATCGCGCCCAGGGTGAGGATCGTCGGGACAAGGCGGGTAAAGCCATCGGTCTGCTTCAGGCCGATGGCCCAGCCGACCTCGAACAGGCCGGCGAGGAACAGGATGCCCCAGGCCACGGGGGAACCTCCGAAACCATGGAGGCAGGGTCGTCCCCGCCGGGCTTCCCGTGCCGACGGGCGGCAACCGGGGGTGAGGTCGTCCTCACGGGAAGGCCCTCGCATATGGGCACCGGGCCGTGGAGGTCAAGTCTATTCCCTCCGGCACATTCCCTCAGGCCCATTCCCAGTGGAAGCCGCTGTCCACCTCGCCCAGCACGGCGATCTCGCGGCGCGGGCAGCTGCGGTCGTGCAGCGGCAGGGGCTTGGCGGGGTCGGGCTGGCGCGTGTCGCGGGGCGGCTCAGCCTGGGAAACGAGGATGAGGGTCGTTGCGGGTCGGGCGGGGATACGGCGGGGCATGGCGTGGACCGGGGCTGGGGTGGACATGTCCCGACGCTACCGCCGGATCGAAACCGCCGCTGTTGCGTGGCCCACAGCCCAGGCGCTTTCCCGGTCCGTCAGGCGCGCCGGCGGGCCGCATCCGCGCCGGCGCCCCGCCCGCTGTCGAACAGCCGGCAGGTCGTGGCCGGGCCGACCTCGAACCCGCTGACGCGCGGGAAGCGCTGGGAGGCACGCTCCAGCGCCTCCCGCGCGGTGGTCGCGACCAGCAGGTAGGTCCGGCCGTCGCGCCATGCCGCGGTCATCCCCGCACCGCCGGGAAGCACATCGGGCGCGCGGCGGACAGGAACTTCCCAAATGGTGCCCGGCCGGGGCTCCAGCCGGGCGAAGACGTAGTAGCGCTCGACCGGCGCCTCCTGAAGCGTCTCGACCTGCCGTTCCAGGGCGTTGACGATGGTTTGCGCCTGCAGCAGCTGGTCGTCGACCCCGGCCAGCTGCTGCTGCGCGGCGTCGAGCTTGCCGGCGTCGTCCAGCAGTTGCTGGTTCAGCGCGCGCAGGTCCTTGTCCGCGGCCGACAGCCGCCCGCGCGCGGCCTTGATGCGGCGCTCGCCGGTGCGGTTGACGATGACGCTGCCGATCATCAGCAGGACCGCGATGTAGATCAGGACCGCCGTCACGCCCCCATCTCCGCCCCAATCTCCATTCCCGTTTCCACGGCCGTCTCAGCCGCCGGGGCGCTGCGTTGCAGGCGGCCGGGCAGCAGGCCGGAGCGCAGGTTGAAGGCGCGCTGCACGGCGGCCATCGCCGCGTCGGGCGTGTCGGCCCAGACATGGGCAATATTGCGGCGGTCCCAGATCTCGCGGGCGAACACCATGCGGCGCTGGTCGAGGCGGTTGAAGTCCGGCGCGGTGCGCAGGTCGCACTCGAAGAGCAGGGCAGGGCCGTCCAGCTCGCCCAACTCGTGGATCATCTCCACCTTCGACGCCTTCAGCGACCGGATCATCCCCGTCAGCCGGGCGCGGTCGGCGATCAGCCGGTCTAGCGTGGCCTGCTGCAGGTCGGTGCGCGATTTCGTGTCCTCGATCCGGGCGTTCAGCTCCTTCAACTCGTCGGCCTTCGCCTGGATCCGCCGCCGCGTCAGCGCGGTGCGGCCGCTCGCGGCGGTGATCCGTGTGCCTTCATAGACGACCGACAGGCCGAGCGCGCCAAGGCCGAGCGCAAGGACGGACAGGGCGAAAACGTCGAGGGCGGCCATGCGCCGATGCCCCTTACGACGCGCCGCGGGGCGTGTGCCCGGGGGTGTGCCGGGGGGTGTGGACATCCACGACCCCGGCCAGCGCGCGGCCCAGCCGCTTGGCGTCCATGGGCGAAAGGGGGCGTCCCGACGACAGCGCCGTGTCGAACAGCGTGCGCAGCCCATGGTCCAGGCCCCGCGCCTGGTCGGCGCGCATGGGCGGCACGCCGTTCGGCGCGGGCGGAACCGCGCCACCGCTGCTGCTGCCGGCCATCCACGCGACGGCGGCATCCACCAGGGGCAGCGGCAACAACGCGCGCAGCGCCGCGGCGAGCAGCGGGTCGTGGCGGGCGTACATCCCCGCCACGGCGTACAGGGCCATCGCGTCCGGCGGCATGCCACCGCCGGTCAGGACGCCGCGCACGCCCGCCAGCAGGTCTTCCACCTCCATGCCCGCGGCCGGGCCGGCGAGCCTCTGCCAAGCGGGCGCCACCCGCAGGGCGGTCGTCAGCGTCCTAAGGTCGGCGGCGACGAGCCTCCTGGTGGAATGCGGGTGGGCGGATTGCAGGTGGGCCGGGCGCCGCAGGGGCGACGCCTCGTCCGGCGCAACCGTGCCGCAGGCCGACCGCAGGTGTTCCTCGTTGGCATCGTCGAGGAAGGCGGCGAGCGCGCCGGGATCGCCCTGGAGGCCTTGCAGGATGGCCAGCGACCGCAGGCGCAGGAAGTCCGACCAGCGCGCCGCCTCGTCCGAGGCCAGCACCTCCTCCAGCGTGGCGTCGGTCAGCCGATCCTCGATGCAGGAGCGGATGGAGTCCGGCGCCGCGCCCATGCGGCGGGACAGCGCCGTCCACCATCCGCCGAGGTCGCCGGCGTGGATCAGGCCGGGCGGCGGCACCGGGGCGCCGCGCAGCTCCGGGTCGCGCAGCATCACCGGTTCAAGCCAGCGCTCCCACAGGCGGCGCGCATGATCCTCGCGGCGGCTCTTCAAAAGCTGGAGGAGCATCGCCCGCATCGGCGACGGCGGGCGGTCGGCCGCCGCGGACGCATTCCCGAGATGGGTGAGCAGCGTCGCGCGCGTCCGCCGGTCCAGGCGCAACAGGAGGCGGCGGACGGTGTCGTAACGACCGGCGCCGGCGGCTTTGGATTCCAGGCCCATCTCCGCTCCCCAATTTTGTGGAGAGAATAAACTAAATTATTAATACCTGGGTATGCTTCAATGATGATGATCGGTAGCAATCCGCGACCTCTTTCAACCGGATGCGCTGATTTGTAACAAGTTGCGACGGCTCTGGACGGCGACACGCGGGTTCCGTATGGGCTAAATGGAGGGAGCCCGGCGTCGAACCCGTCCAGTCCGTCGCGGCGGGTCTCTCCGGGAGAGGGTGCATGGGACAGCTGGAGGGCGACGGCCTGGACGACGAACCGCTGTTCGGACCCGGGGACGATTCCGACAACGGGCCCGCCGGGGGGTTCCGCATCGCGGAGCCCTGGCCGGTGCTGGTGGTCGACGACGACCCGCAGGTCCACGCCATGACGGAAGTCCTGCTGCGCGACTTCGACTTCGAAGGCCGCCCCTTCGAGGTGATCAGCGCGCTGTCGGCCGCCTCGGCACGGTCGCTGCTGGCGGCCCGGCCGGACATTCCCGTCGCTCTTCTCGACGTCGTCATGGAAACCGACGACGCCGGGCTGCGCCTTGTGCGCACCATCCGCGAGGATCTCGGCAACCGCCGCATGCGCATCGTGCTGCGCACCGGCCAGCCCGGCCAGGCGCCGGAACGCGACGTGGTCGTCGCCTACGACATCAACGACTACAAGGCGAAGAGCGAGCTGACCGCGCAGCGTCTCTACACCACGCTGGTCAGCGCGCTGCGGGCGTGGCGCGACATCGTCACCATCGAGCGGCACCGGCAGGGGCTGGAGCGTATCCTCGCCGCCTCCGCCTCGCTGTTCGAGACGCGCTCCATGCGCGCGCTGGTGGAGGCGCTGGTGGACCAGCTCTCCCGGGTCGTGGACCATGGCGCCGGCGCGGTGCTCGCCTGCCGCATGGTCGACCGCGGCGACGGCAAGGCGCGCGCCACCGTGGTGTCCGGCTCCGGCCGGTTCGCCCGGCTGGTCGAGCGACCGGTCGCCGGGGCGCTGACGCCGGAACTGGCCGCGCTGGTGGTCAACGCCTTCGAAACGCAGGAGAGCAGCTTCGGCGCCGACCGCTGCATCCTGGCCTTCCGCACGCGGGAGCACGGGACGACCGTCTTCGCCCTGGAACGGCCGGAACCCTACGCCGAAGACGACCACCGCCTGCTGGAACTGTTCTGCAACCGCGTGTCGATCGGCTTCGACAACGTCTGCCTCTATGAGGACCTGATCGCGCTGAACCAGTCGCTGGAACGGCGGGTGGAGCAGCGGACGGCCGAACTGGCCGCCAACCAGGCCGCGCTGGTCGCCGCCAAGGAGCGGGTCGAGCGGTCGCTGGAGGCGGAGCTGAACGCCCGCGAGCGGCAGCGCCAGTTCGTCACCATGGTCAGCCACGAATTCCGCACGCCGCTGGCCATCATCGACAGCGCGGCGCAGATGCTGACCATGCGCGCCGAGCGCGTCGACCCGGAGGCGCTGGAGCGCCTGCGCGTCATCCGCAGCAGCGTTCAGCGCCTGACCAGCCTGATCGACAGCCACATGACCGACGAGCGGATCCAGGCCGGGACCCTGTCGCTGCAACGGGCGCCGGTCGATCCGGCGGAGCTTCTGCGCTCCGTCGCCGAACCCTTCCGCAGCGCCTATCCCGGCTGCGAGTTCCGGCTGGACCTGCACGACCTGCCGCCGGTCCTGATGGCCGACGGGCACCTGCTGGCAATGCTGTTCGGCAACCTGCTGAACAATGCCCTGAAATACTCCGACGGCGACTGCGCGGTGACTCTGCGTGGCCGTCTGGAACGCGACCCTGCCGCCGGCGACCGGCTGGTGGTGGAGGTGATCGACCAGGGGCGCGGCATTCCGGAAAACGAGCTGCCGCTGCTGTTCGACCGGCATTTCCGCGGCGCCGGCTCCTCCGGCGTGCCCGGAACCGGCATCGGGCTGCACACGGTCCGTCAGGTCGTGCGGATGCACGGCGGCTCGATCGCCGTGGACAGCGTGGTGGGGAAGGGCAGCACCTTCCGCGTGCTGCTGCCCATGGACGGGTAGGCCCCGCAGATTGGGCGCGGCTTGGACGCAGTGTGGGCATGAACGCCGGTTGATCGGATGATGAGAAAGAATATGGCTCTTTTGTGTACGCAATGGGATAGTTGGTCCACGGCGTGGGTGGCGCGCCCAAAGGGCCGCCGATCGACCCATCGCACTCCGACCTGAGGTTCGTGGAAGGCATCATGCTTGCTGAGCAATACGCCGCCATCAAACGCGATCTCGACGACAAGGGGATCGTTTTCTCGTTCAGCGGGTATTTGTCCGAGGGAATTCTCTATTCGCTCGGCGAGGCGCTGCGCGAGAAGATGACGCTGGAGGAAACCGACGGCCCCACGGTGCGCCGGGTCTTCTCGGTCTTCGTGGAGCAGATGCAGAACATCATCCGCTATTCGGCGGAGAAGGTGACGGGCAGCACGGCGAAATCCGTGGAGCTGAGCGCCGGCATGGTCATCATCGGCATGGAAGGCGGCAAGGTCTTCATCGTCTGCGGCAACACGGTGATCAACACCGACGTGCCGCGCCTCAGGGAACGGCTCGACTACCTGAAGGGCTTGGACAAGGACGCGATCAAGACCTACTACCGGGAGCAGCTGCGCGAGGCCCCGGAGGAGGGCAGCCGCGGCGCCAACATCGGCCTGATCGAGATCGCGCGCCGCGCCAGCGAGCCAATCGAATACGACTTCCACGCCATGGACGGAGAGCGGAGCTTCTTCTGTCTCAAGGTGCGGATCTGACGTCACCTCTTTGACTTCGGCTACCTGATAGCGGCTGTGGACACTCGGACGACTATGGAACCCCTGAAAATCCCCGCCACCGGGCGCACGCCGGAGGTCGATTTCGATTTCGCGGCCGGCATCCTGCGTCTGAGCGGCGAGTCCTACCCCGACGACGTCGCCACCTTCTTCGGCCCGGTCTTCGCCGCCCTGCGGTCCTTCCTGGAGAAGCCCGGCGACCATCCGGTGCGCTTCGACATGGAGCTTCTGTACTTCAACAGCTCCAGCGCGAAGGCCCTGATGAACATCTTCCAGATGCTGGAGACGGCGGCGCGGGACGGGCGCTCCATCGCGGTCACCTGGTGCTACGAGGAAAACGACGAGTCGATGCAGGAATTGGGCGAGGACTTCGCCGAAGATCTGCGGCACGTCGCCTTCACGCTGAAGCAAGTTCCGGCCGACGGGGCGTCATGACCTTCAACCTCTTCGCCGCCGAGGAGCAGGCCATCGAGGAGGCCCGCCTTCTGGGGGAGAGGCTGAGCGCGGTCGCGCCCGAGGTCCGCGCCGATTTCGACGCGCTGGTGGAGGCGTTCAAGCGCAGCACGCGCGAGCAGCGGCGGCTGGTCCGGGTCAGCGACCGGCTGCAGGCCCAGCTGGGCTCCGCCAACCAGGAGCTGGAGCGTCGGCGGCAGGAGGCGGAAACGGCGCTGGCCGACCTGCGCGACGCGCAGGAGGCGATGGTCCGCGCGGAGAAGCTGGCCTCGCTCGGCTCGCTGGTGGCCGGCGTCGCGCATGAGATCAACACGCCCGTGGGCATCGCCGTGTCCTGCGCCTCGCACCTGTCCGACGCGACCGACCGGCTGCGCGCGCGGGCGCAGGCGGGGGAGCTGAGCAAGGCCGACTTCACCCGTTACCTGACCACGGCAACCGACACCTCGGCCCTGATCCTCACCAACTGCGAGCGGGCGGCGCGGCTGATCACCAGCTTCAAGCAGGTCGCTGTGGACCGTGCCAGCGCGGAGCGGCGGGCCGTGGACCTCAGCCGCTACATCCAGGAAACGCTGGTCAGCCTGGAGCCGAAGCTGCGCCAGGGCGGCCACGCCGTCGCGGTGGACTGCCCGGACGACCTCGTCGTCGACAGCTACCCCGGCGCCCTGTCGCAGATCCTGACCAACCTCGTCATGAACTCCCTGACGCACGCCTACGCGGACGGGCAGGCCGGCCGGCTGACGATTGCGGTGGACCAACCCGACCCCGCGACCGTGCGCCTGACCTACGGCGACGACGGGCGGGGCATCCCCGCGGCGAACCTGCCGCAGATCTTCGATCCCTTCTTCACGACGCGGCGCGGCGAGGGCGGCAGCGGCCTCGGCCTGCACATCGTGCACAACCTCGCGGTCGGTGCGCTGAAGGGCGCCATCGCGGTGGAAAGCACGCCGGGGGAGGGCACGCGCTTCGTCCTGACCTTCCCGAAGGACACGCCGGAGGATCCGCCCCGGAACGATGGGGCGTAGCCGCGCTTACAACACCCGGACGTGGGCGGAGAAGACGTAGCCCACGCCGTGGACCGACTTCAGCGGGGCGGAGGCGCCGATGGCGGCCTCGACCTTGTGGCGCAGGCGGCCGACGACGGTGTCGATGGATCGGTCGTCGGGGTTCCAGCGCCGGTTGTACAGCGCCTGGGAGATTTGGTCGCGGGTCGCCGGCTGGCGGGCCTGGCTGGCCAGCAGGGACGTCAGCTTCATCTCCATGCTGGTCAGGCTGATGCGGACGCCGGTCGGGCTGGTCAGCGACCAGTCCGTGGCGTCCAGCACCCAGCTCGCCTCCTCCCCGGCCGAGGCGCCGGGCGGGGTGCCGTTCAGGTGCGGCGCGGCGGTCGTCGATGATGCGCCCGTGCGCTGCGCCGCCACGTTCGACTCCAGGCGGCGCAGCAGCGCCTTGCACTGGGCTTCCAGCTCGCGCATCTCGACCGGTTTCACGAGGTAGGCGTCGGCCCCGATCTCCAGCCCGACCACGCGGTCGACGGTTGATCCGCGGGCGGTCACCATGATGATTCCGATGCTCGGCATTTCGCGCAGGCGCGTCGCGATCTTGAATCCATCCTCGCCGGGCAGGTTGACGTCGAGGATCACCAGGGAAACCTCCCTGGTTGCGATCGCCTCGTCAAGCTCTCGCCCGTTCTTCGCCCCGATGGAGTCGAATCCGCACCCACGCAGATACTCGACGAGATCGCGACGGAGCGAGGCTTCGTCCTCGACGACAACGATCGTAACCGCCGGCATGCTTCTCCGCTCCCCCGGTTCCGACTTGCGGAACCTCCTGTGTCGGGCCGGAAATTATATGATTTTCAATGACCCGTCGAGACGGTTCCCGTCCGGGTAGGCGACGGGGAATTTCGTCACGCCATTTCACATGCATCCGACTCCGCACCGGAGCCGGAGCGTGCGGCGGGAAGGACGCGGAAGCCGACCATGGTGATGTCGTCGCGTTGCGGCTGGTCACCCTGGAAACCGCCCAGGCTGGTCGCGATGATCGATTTCTGGTTGCCGAGGGGCAGGGTGAGGCACCCCTCGATGACCTCGCGCAGGCGACGCTTGCCGAAGCTGCGGCCGCGCTCCCCGCCGCACTGGTCGGTCAGCCCGTCGGTGCAGAGATAGAAGGCTTGGCCGGGGGCGAGGGGGATGGTCTGGTTGGTGAAGGCGGGCTCGGCGCCGTGGCTGCGGTAACCCAGGCTGCGGCGGACGGCGCGCAGCTCCGTGATCCCCTCGGGCTCGCTGACCCACAGCGGAAGCCGGGCGCCGGCATAGACCAGCGTCCCCTCGGCCGGGCGGATCAGGCAGAGCGCCAAGTCCAGCCCGTTGTCGAATCCGCCTTCCCAGGCCGACGCCGCGCCGTCCTGGTGCAGGGCGGCCCGCACCTTGGCGTCCACCTCGGTCAGCAGCGTTGCCGGATCGGCCGCGCCCAGGGAGTCCACCACGTTGTTCAGCACCGCGCTGGCGGTCATCGTCATGAAGGCGCCGGGCACGCCGTGGCCGGTGCAGTCGGCGACGCCCAGCAGGTAGCCGCCCTCGACCTCGCGGAAATAGTAGAAGTCGCCGCTGACCACGTCGCGCGGGCGCCACAGCACGAAATGGTCGGCGAGGCCGGTCTCCAGCAACTCGGCCTTCGGCAGGATCGAGGATTGGATCAGCTGCGCGTAGTTGATGCTGTCCATGATCCGGCGGTTGATGTCGGCCAGGGCCTCCGTCCGTTCCTGGACGCGGTGTTCCAGCGTCTGGGTGTAGTCCTGGACGGTCTCCGCCATGCGGTTGAAGGTGCGCGTCAGCAGCCCTATCTCGTCCTGCCGGTCCTGCTCGCCGTCCTGCGGGACGATGCGGGCGCTGTACTCGCCGTGCGCCACGGAATGGGCGGCCTGGGTCAGCCGCATCAGCGGCCTCAGCACGACCCGGTTCAGCATGTAGCTGATGATCGTAACCGCCGTGACCAGCGACAGCACCAGAAGGCCGACGACCGGCGCCAGGGCACTCAGCGTCACCTCGTCCACCTCGGCGGTGGAATAATGCAGCTTCAGGGTCCCGATGTGGCGAATCAGCCCGTCCCGCCCGCGCAGCATGATCGGCTGCTGGATCGTGACGAAGTTGCCGGGCGGGCCCGGCGCCAGCGCCTCGGCCACCGGATCGCCCCGGTCGGTTTCATAGACCGCGACGGAGCGGATGGCCGGGTCGCGGTCGCGCAGCGCCTCGATGATCTTGCGGACGGAACGCTCGTCGATCTCCCACAGCGGGCCGGCCAGCGCGTCGGTCTGCATCTCCGCGACCAGCTCGGCCCGTCGGATCAGCGCCTGCTTCTGCTGGCGCTCGACGATCCCAGCGGACACGGCCACGGCGATGACGCCGACGATCGTCGCGGTCAGCACGATGATTCCGCCGATGCGCGCCAGGACGGAGCGGTTGCTCCGCTCGACGGTGAGGCCGCGAAGAACGCTCATGAGGCGATTCCCTGCCGGGTCCACAGCGCCGCCAGGGTGCCGTCCGCCTCCAGCCGGTCCAGCGTCGCGTTCACCCAGGCGACCGACACCGGGGATCCGCGCCGGACGAGGATGGTGTGGTCGTAGACCTGGTCGGCGCGGTCTGACACCAGAAGTTGTGGCGCCATCTCCGGGTTCGCCTTCAGGAACCGCGCCAGGAAGGAGCGCGTGACGATGGCGAGGTCGGCGCGCCCGGCGGCGACGCTGCGCACGTTGCCCTCGTGGCTCACCGTCAGCCGCGTGTTGTACTGGCCTTCCAGCACCGCCGGGTCGGCGTTGAAGCCGGCGTAGGCGTAATGGTAGCCGAGCCGGCCGAGGATCGATTTGCCGTCCAGGCTGCCGAAATAGCCCTGGTTCATGCCCGGGCCGGCCCTGGTCACGAAGACCTCCGCGTCGCGGAAGAAGACGCGCGAGGCGTCCACCGGCCGCCCGGACCAGCCCCAGGCGAGGGATTCAAAGGCGATCAGGTCGAACCGCCCTTGCTCCAGGTCGTCGTAGCGGCGCTGCGGCGAGGTGCGGACCAGGTCGAACCGGAAATCCGACTGCGCGGCGTTCACCGCGTCGAAGAAGGCCCGCGTGACGCCGTTCCCGGATTCGTCCGCGTAGGGCGGGAACTCGTAGGCGCCGACCTTGATGGTGCCGGGCTTGCTGGCACCGGCTTTCGGCTGGGTCTGAGCAATGGCCTTTCCGGCACCCGCTAAGGCGGCCGCCGCCGCGAGCCCGATCACCGTGCGCCGGGCGATTCGTTCAGCCATCTCGGTCCCACACTTGGTTTGGTCCCAACGCCCGGCCCAACGGCCAGCCCGCGCGCCTTCCGGAAACGAACGCCCGCAAACGATTGAGGTAACTTACCCCTGTATGCCGGGTTGCGGCAATGCGCGTCAGCGATGCTGACGCGCAATTGTCCCCCGATCAAGCCGCTTCGGTTTCGCGCTCGGCTTCCGCCAGATCGCCGATTTCACCGCCGCTCAGCGTTTCACGCTCCAAGAGTGCAATGGCGATCCGCTCCAGCGCCGTGCGGTTGGTGACCAGCAGCCGGCGCGCGCGCTCCATGCCCTCGTCGGTGATGCGGCGGACCTCCTCGTCGATTCGCCAAGCGGTCCGTTCCGATCGGACGACCGCCGGGTCGTTGCCGGCGTGGGCGACGAAGCCGATGGCCTCGCTCATGCCCCAGGCGGTGACCATGCGGCGGGCGAGGTCGGTGGCCGCGCGGAAGTCGGCCTCGGCCCCGGTCGTCACGGCGTCGTCGCCGAACACCAGTTCCTCCGCCGCGCGGCCGGCCATGGCGACGGCGATGTCCGCCTGCAGCTTGGCGCGGGACACCGACACGCGATCACCCTCCGGCAGGCGCACGACCATGCCCAGCGCGCGGCCGCGCGGGATGATGGTGGCCTTGTGGATCGGATCCGCCTCCGGGCTGCGCAGCGAGACCAGGGCGTGCCCGGCCTCGTGGTAGGCGGTCAGCCGCCGCTCGTGGTCGGACAGCGCGAGGCTGCGCCGCTCGTTGCCCAGCAGGACGCGGTCCTTGGCGGCCTCGAAGTCGTTCATGGTGACCACCATGCGGCCGTTGCGCGCGGCGGACAGGGCGGCCTCGTTGGTCAGGTTCGCCAGCTCGGCGCCGGAGAAGCCCGGCGTGCCACGCGCCACCGTCCGCACGCAGACGTCCTGGGATAGCTGGAGCCGGCCGGTGTGGACGCCCAGGATCGCCTCGCGCCCCGCCACGTCGGGCAGGCCGACATGGATGTGCCGGTCGAAGCGGCCGGGCCGGGTCACGGCGGGATCCAGCATCTCCGCCCGGTTGGTGGCGGCGATCACCACCACCGCACCGCCGTCCACGATGCCGTCCATCTCCACCAGCAGCTGGTTCAGCGTCTGCTCCCGCTCGGAGTGGGAGTTGGACTCGCCGCGCTTGCCGGCGAGCGCGTCCACCTCGTCGATGAACAGGATGCAGGGGGCGTTGGCCCGCGCGGTCTTGAAGACGTTGCGCACGCGCGCGGCGCCCAGCCCCACGAACATTTCCACGAAGTCGGAGCCTGACGCGGTGAAGACGGGCACGCCGGCCTCGCCGGCCGCCGCCTTGGCCAGCATGGTCTTGCCGGTGCCCGGCGGGCCGACCAGCAGGATGCCCTTGGGCACCCGCGCGCCGGCCATGGCGAAGCGCCGCGGGTCGCGCAGGAACTCCACCGTCTCGCGCAGTTCCTCCTTGGCCTCGTCCACGCCGGCGACGTCGGCGAAGACGGTCCGGGTGTCGCGCGGCCGGACGCGGGTGGCGCGGCCCACGCCGAGGAATTGCCCGCCGCTCAGCAGCAGCACGCCGACCAGCACCCCGACCACCAGGAAGGGCGCCAGCTTGTCCAGCACGTCCATGGTGCGCGGCACCAGCCCGCCGGGGCCGTCGTCGAAGCTCATGGCGACCTTGCGGCCGCGCAGCTCCTTCAGCAGGTCGTCGGTGACCGGCATGACGACGTGCAGGCGCTTGCCGTCGGTGGTGGCGACATGCGCGCCGTCCTCGCGGAAGACCACCTCGGCCACCTCGCCCCGCTCGGCGGCGGTGACGAAGTCGCTGTAGGTCGCGGGCGCCTCCGCGCTCTCGCGGGCGTAGTCGGTCCAGGCGGCGAAGCCCAACCAGACAAGCAGAAGCGCAGCAATAGAGGCGAGGGCGACGATTACTTTTTTGGGGATCGGCGGCATGACGTCCTACGCAAGCGGCGAAAACCGTGTTCGGCAATTCGTCGCAATTGATGACGGCGCGGACGCACCGCATCAACCGCTTTCGGACGCAGCCTTTTCTTTGACATAGGGATTACCACTTTCGCCCGCCTCTCGGCGGGCGAAGGGCTTTGGCCTACTCCAGCCCGGCCTTCTTGCGCACGTCGTAGCTGCGCGTCTTGGCCCATTCCTCGATGAACTTGACCAGCTCCGCGTCGGGCGGGTCGGGGAGGAGGACTTTCAGCTTCACATACTGGTCGCCGGCCTGCTTGGTCGCCTGGTTCATCACGCCCTTGCCGCGCAGGCGCAGCGTGGAGCCGGTGTTGGACCCCGGCGGCACCTTCACCGCGACCGGGCCGCTGATCGTGGGCACGCGGATGGTGGCGCCCAGCACAGCCTCGTTCAGGGTGATCGGCACCTCGACGTGGATGTCGGCGCCCTGCCGGGTGAAGTGGGGGTGCGCCTCCACATGCACCTCGACGATGGCGTCGCCGGCCCCGAAGCCTCCGGCGCCGGGCAGGCCCTGGCCCTTCAGACGCAGCTTCGCCTGATCCTCCGTGCCCGGCGGCACGGTGACGTCGATGCTCTTGCCGTTGGACAGGTTGATGCGCCGCTTGGTGCCCTGCGCCGCCTCGATGAAGGGGACCGTCACCGAATAGGCGATGTCCGTGCCGCGCGCCTTGGCCCCGGCGGAGGAATGGCCGCCAGCTCCCGCTCCGCCCGAAGACCCGCCGGCCCCGCGCCGCCGGCCGCCGCCGAACAGCTCGGAGAACCAGTCGTCGCTGCCGCCACCGCCGCTCGTGAAGAAGGAATCGTCGGTCGAGGAGTAGCCGCCGCGTCCGCGCGACCCGCCCGAATAGGCGTGGGAACGGGCGCCGAATCCGTGGTGCCGCTCCTGGCCGGAGGGGTCGATCTCGCCGCGGTCGAATCGCGCGCGCTTGTCGGGATCCGACAGCAGCGTGTAGGCCGCCGAGATCTCCTTGAACCGCTCCTCGTTGGCCGCGTTCCCCGGTTTCAGGTCGGGGTGGTTCTCCTTGGCCAGCTTGCGGTACGCTTTTTTGATGTCGTCGGCGCTCGCGGAACGGCTGAGTCCGAGGATTTGATAAGGGTCACGCATGCTGTTTTCGGCCAAAGCTTTCCCACCCCGAATCCCGGGGCAATGGTGTTACGAGTTCGCGATGATCTTCCACGCACCATCGGACTGTTTGCAAGCGGTTCCGTAACCCAATTCCGTCTTGCTCCCGGTGGTGACGGTCTGCTGATACTCCCGGCAGTACTGGCCGGCGTTGTTGTAGCCATCCCGGGTCGTGGTCAGGGTACCCGAATGGCCGGTCTGCGGGTTGGTCCAGCCGATCTTCTCGCCGATGGGAGCGGAATAGGCGCGCTTGGCCGCGGTTTCGGCGGCG
Organism: Azospirillum canadense; assembly: GCF_025961225.1. Lineage (GTDB taxonomy): Bacteria > Pseudomonadota > Alphaproteobacteria > Azospirillales > Azospirillaceae > Azospirillum > Azospirillum canadense. Next base: position 1,216,606 of record NZ_JAOQNG010000001.1, read on the forward strand.
GCGGCGTCGCCTTCGGTGATCGTCACACCCTTCCCGATGAAGGCGCCGACCAGCGTGCCCACGCCAGAACTGGCGACCTTGCTCGACGAGGAGCCGTACTGCGACGAGATGACGCCGCCGTAGATCCCCTCTTCCTTGGCGGCTTGCTTGGGGGTTTCAGCGCAACCGGCGAGCAGGGCGACGGCCAGCGCCGCCGGGACGAGCTTCTTCACGAACATCGGATGTTGCCTTCGACAAGGTTAGGAGCCGGCGCGCCGAAAGGATGGCGCTCCGGTGGACACTGATATATGCGAGCCTATGCTATCTGTGAATTGGGACGAAGCTGTGACCAGCATTTCAACCCCAAGCACAGCGCACGACGCACGCCAAATGGGGCTCGGCAGGACGGGCCCGCAAGAGTGGAGCGCACGAGGGGACCATGAGCCAGACGACCGACCGGGATCCGTACGAACTGTTCCAGGAATGGCTGGAGGAGGCCGGGAAAAGCGAACCCAACGACCCCAACGCCATGGCGCTCGCCACCGCCGACGCCCACGGCGTGCCGTCCGTCCGCATGGTGCTGCTGAAGGGAATCGACCCGCGCGGCTTCGTCTTCTACACCAACACCGAAAGCCGCAAGGGCGAACAGCTGGACGCCAACCGCAACGCCGCCCTGTGCTTCCACTGGAAGACGCTGAAGCGCCAAATCCGCGTGGAAGGGGCGGTCGAGCGCGTCACCGACGAGGAGGCCGACGCCTATTTCCAGAGCCGCGCGCGGGAAAGCCGCATCGGCGCCTGGGCGTCGCAGCAGTCGCGCCCGCTGGAAGGCCGGTGGGAACTGGAGAAGCGCGTCGCGCAGTTCGCCGCCAAGTTCGGGCTGGGCACGGTGCCGCGGCCGCCGCACTGGACCGGCTACCGCATCCTGCCGCGCCGGATCGAGTTCTGGCAGGACAAGCCCTTCCGCCTGCACGAACGGGTGCTCTATCTCCGTGCGGATGATGGGGGCGCGACGCCGGCACAGTGGACGACGGAGCGGCTTTATCCGTAAAAAGCCGGCGCCTGCCGCCGCCCCGGCGGGGCGACGGGGGAACGGATGACCGAAACGCACACACACCGGCTTCGCCGCTACGCGACCTACGCCAGCGTGTCGGTGTCGATGACGCTGATCGCGGCGAAGCTGGTCGCCTACCTGACGACCGACTCGGTCAGCCTGCTGTCGTCGCTGATCGACAGCAGCACCGACCTGATGGCGTCGGTCGTCACGCTGCTGGGCGTGCGCACCGCCCTGCGTCCGCCGGACGAGGCGCACCGCTTCGGCCACGGCAAGGCGGAGGCGCTGGCCGCGCTCGCCCAGGCGGCCTTCATCGGTGGTTCCGCCCTGTTCCTGACCATCGAGGCGGTGCGCCGGCTGCTGCGCCCCGAACCGGTGGGGGAGGGGCTGGTCGGCGTGGCGGTGATGCTGCTGTCGATCGTGCTGACCGCCGGCCTGATCACCTTCCAACGCCACGTCATCAAGTCCACGGGCTCCGTCGCGATCGGGGCGGACCGGCTGCATTACTCCGGCGACCTGCTGATGAACACGGCGGTGATCGTCGCGATCCTGCTGACCACTTGGACGGGCATCGGCGCCTTCGACCCGCTGTTCGGCCTGGGCATCGCGGCCTTTCTCCTCTACGGCGCGCGCAATGTCGGGATGGAGGCGCTCAATGTCCTGATGGACCGCGAACTGCCGGAGGAGGAGCGGGCGCGCATCACCGCGTTGATCGCGGCGCACGCGGAAGTTCGCGGCATGCACGACCTGCGCACGCGCAGCACCGGGGTCAGCGCCTTCATCGAACTGCACCTGGAATTGGATCCGATGCTGACCCTCACCGCGGCGCACGACATCACCGATTGCGTCGAGCGTGAGCTGCGCGACGCCTTCCCCAACGCCGAGGTGACCATCCACCAGGAACCGGCCGGCCTGGACGACGAGCGGCTGGACCGCCGGATCGCCGAAAATGGATAAGAGGAACGTTGGATGTTCGAACTTCGGTTGTGTTCTCTGTGACTTCGACCTTTGGAGTACCCCTTACGTCGTTGCGGATTTGTAGAAATTCGGCAATAATCGGTTCATGGAATCGGCATTCCACAAAATTATGTGACCAATTTGGTGGCGACAAATGGACAGTGGCTTCGGCAACCGTGCGAATCTGATTTCGGACATCGCCACTGAGGCGGGAAACCTCGGGATTGAGATCGCGGACATTGCCGGTCATGTCGAGGACGTCAACGGGCGACTGGGGCATCAGGCGACGGTCTTCGCCCAATTGCGCGAGACCGGCAGCAAGATGACGCAGAGCACGATGCGCATCTCCGCCGCCTCCATGGTGGCGCGGACGGTGACGGAGCAGGCCCGCCAGGAGGTCGAATCCTCCCACGACCGGGTGGAGAAGTCGATGGCCGACATCCACTCCCTGGTCGCCGCCGTGGGCGGGATGGAAGGGCAGATCGCCGGCCTGCAGGAGGCGCTGGACCGGGTCGGCCGGGTCGCCAAGGAAATCTTCGTGATCGCCAAGCAGACCAACCTGCTGGCGCTGAACGCCACCATCGAAGCGGCGCGCGCGGGCGAGGCGGGGCGGGGTTTCGCCGTGGTCGCCAACGAGGTGAAGGCGCTCTCCAAGAAGACCAGCGAGGCGACGACGGAGATCGACGCCACGCTGAAATACCTGAACGATCAGGCGCAGCGGCTGATGGTCGAAAGCGCGGCCAGCGCCGGCAAGGCGCGCGCCGTCAGCGAGGGCACCACCGCCATCGGCTCGGTGATCGAGACCGTCGGCCGCGCCATGACGGAACTGCACAAGGAAACCGACAAGATCGACGCCGCCTCGGCGGAGATCGGGGGCAACTGCGACGAGCTGGAACGCGAGATCAGCGACCTCGCCGTCGGCGTCCAGCTGTCCAGCGACAATCTCGCTCAGGCCCGCGACCGGGTGAATACGCTGCTGGGCATGAGCGAGCGGCTGATTGGCATCACCGCGGAACTGGACGTGGAGACGGTGGACACGCCCTTCATCCGGCTGGTCCAGGACTCCGCCGCGCGCATCGCCGCCAGCTTCGAGGACGCGGTGGCGCGGGGCGAGATCGCCGAGGGCGACCTGTTCGACCAGACCTACCGCCCGATCCCTGGGTCGAATCCGCAGCAGCACCTGACCCGCTTCACCGAATTCTGCGACCGCGTGCTGCCCGGCGTGCTGGACCCGGTGCGGACCCAGAACGACCGCATCGTCTTCTGCGTCGCGGTGGACACCAGCGGCTATCTGCCGACGCACAACCGCGAATTCAGCAAGCCCCAGGGCTCGGACCCCGTGTGGAACGCCGCGCACTGCCGGAACCGGCGCATCTTCAACGACCGCGTCGGGCTGGCCGCCGGCCGCAATGTCAAGCCCTTCCTGCTGCAAACCTACCGACGCGACATGGGCGGCGGGAAATACACGCTGATGAAGGACGTCTCCGCGCCGATCAAGGTCCGCGGCCGGCATTGGGGCGGCCTGCGCATCGCCTACAAGGTCCGCACCTCTGATTGAACCGAACCTCCGATTGAGGGCGCGGGGCGGCCGACGATTCACGGTGCGGTTTTGTGACGCCGGTATGACATTGCGTCGCAGGGGTGCGACGCATCGGCGGCCCGCTTTCGTCTTGCAGATCGGATCGCTTTGATCACAATGCAAAGCGGGTGGGTTGCGGACAATTGAAACGGCCAGCGGACGCGCGTCCGCCCGGTCGGCCGTTGGGAGTCGTCACCGACAGATTTCGGAGGTGATGCCCCATGCCAGAGCGTATCGTCGCGCTGTCGCGCGCCGTGTCCGACCTTGCCACCCGCAAGATGGACGAAATCCAGGCCGTCACGAACACGACGAAGATTCTGGCCCTGAACGCCCTGATCGAGGCGATGCGCGCGGGCGAGGCCGGGCGCGGCTTCGCGGTGGTCGCGCAGGAGGTGAAGGCCATTTCGGAGCGCATCACCGGCATCGGCGAGGAACTGCGTGGCCAGATGGCCGTGCAGACCGAGGAGCTGAACACGCTGGGCAAGCGGCTGGTTTCCCAGCTGCGCGGCGGGCGGCTTGCCGACCTCGCGCTCAACATGATCGACATCATCGACCGCAATCTGTACGAGCGGTCCTGCGACGTCCGCTGGTGGGCCACCGACAGCGCGGTCGTCGAATGCACGGCAACGCCGACGGCGGAGCATTGCCAGCACGCGGCCCGGCGTCTGGCCGTCATTCTCGGCGCCTATACGGTCTACCTGGACCTGTGGGTGGTCGACACGCGTGGGACGGTGCTGGCGAACGGACGGCCGGACCGCTACCGCCGGGCGGTCGGCAGTTCCGTCGCCGGTGAATCCTGGTTCCGCGACGCCATGGCGACGCGCAGCGGCGCGGACTTTGCGGTGGCCGACATCGCGGTCAACGACCTGCTGGACCGAAGCACCGTCGCCACCTACGCCACCGCCATCCGCGAGGGCGGGGAGGAGGACGGCGCAGTCATCGGCGTGCTGGGCATCTTCTTCGATTGGCAGGCGCAGTCCCAGGCCGTCGTCGATTCGGTGCGCCTGACGGAGGAGGAACGGTCGAAGACGCGCTGCCTGCTGGTCGACCGGCGGCACCGCGTCATCGCCGCATCGGACCGGCGCGGCGTGCTGTCCGAACCTTTCGCCCTGCGCACCGATGGCCACACGCACGGAAGCTACGCCGACGAGACGGGCAGCGTCATCGGCTTCGCGCGGACGCCGGGGTACGAAACGTACCGGGGGCTGGGCTGGTACGGAGTGATAGTGCAGGAATCGATCCCCGCACACGGCTGATCGTTTCCCTTTGACGAAATTCGTCACCTTTTGATGTCGTCTCTGAAATCCGCGTGAAACACGCATATGGTGGTATTCAATCCATCCGAAGGGGTGGGACATGCAACAATTCGGGCTTGCTTTAAGAATGGAACACCGGGATGCCGACATCGTCGAGCAGGCCGTCAGCGACGTTCTTCTCGCCGATGTCATCTCCCAGGAGACTAAAGCAAGACTGGTGAATGGACTGACGGTGCTGAAGGCCGGCCTGGACTGCCCCGATGCCGGCTGCTCCGGCTGCTTCCATCGCCGCAATTGCGAACGGCTGGTCGAAGGCATCCTTTCGACCACCTGAATCCCCGGCCCGGCGGCTTTGGAGGAGCGTGGAGACGGCGACTACTCCTTCGAAGACACGCGGGGGTGTGACGACCGTCACCGCGCCGTGTTGAATCCATGCTAAGCTGTGCCGTTTCCGGTCGATGGCAGGGGCCGTTGCCCGGACGGGGCCGGTGCTTTGGATCGGTCCGAACAGCGACCGGCCCGTTGGCCGGTCCGGAAACGGTGCGGCGGGACGAGGTCGGCATGGGTTTTTCGATCACCTTCTGGGGGGTGCGTGGCACCGTGCCGTGCCCCATGCCCACCCACATGGGCTTCGGCGGCAACACCAGCTGCGTCGAGGTCAAGGCGGGCGACCAGCACATCCTCATCGACGCCGGAACCGGCATCCGCATGCTCGGCAAACGCCTTCTTAAGGACGGCGTGACCGAGGCGACCCTGCTGATGAGCCACACGCACCTCGATCACATCAGCGGCTTTCCCTTCTTCGCGCCGGCCTACACGAAGGGCTTCCGCCTGCGCATCATCTCCGGCCACCTCTGCGGCAGTCCGGGCATCGAGGCGGTCATGGAGCGGCAGATGGAACGGCCGCTGTTCCCGGTTCCCATGCGCACCATGGGCAGCAACATCACCTTCGACGAGATCGCCGCCGGACAGAGCTTCCGCCTGGGCGAGGACGTGGAGGTGCGGACAGCCCCGCTGAACCACCCCGACGGCGCCACCGGCTATCGGGTCGAGCACCAGGGCAAGTCGATCGTCTACGTGACCGACACGGAGCATGTGCCGGGCCAACTCGACCAGAACATCCTGGGGCTGATCGCCGGGGCCGACCTCGTCCTCTACGACACCACCTACACCGACGAAGAATGGCAGAACCGCATCGGCTGGGGCCATTCCACCTGGACCGAAGGCGTGCGGCTGGCGCGCGCCGCCGGCGTGAAGCGTCTGGTGCTGTTCCACCACGACCCCGACCACGACGACAAGGCCATGACGGCCCTGGAAAAGGCGGCACAGGCGGAGTTCCCGGAAAGCTTCGCCGCGCGCGAGGGCATGACCGTCACGCTGGCCTAAGTCCCGGCACGGCGGTTATAGAGGGGCCCGCCGATCCGTCCTATAAGGCCAAGTACCCTTTTCATGACCGCTTCCATCCTCGCGCTGTTCACCGCCACCTACCTCGGCATGGCGGTGGGGCGCTTTCCCGGCCTGCGCGTCGACCGCACGGGCATCGCGCTGGTCGCGGCCATCCTCCTGCTGGGCATCGGCGCCCTGACGTCGGAGCAGGTGGTCGAGGCGATCGACTTCCCCACGATCTTCATCCTGTTCGGACTGATGGTCCTGTCGGCCCAATACGCGGCCAGCGGCTTCTACGACTGGTGCGCGCTGCGGGTGGCGCGGGCGGCGCGGTCTCCGGCGCGGCTGCTGGCCGTGACCGTGCTGGTGGCCGGCGGCCTGTCGGCCCTGCTGGCCAACGACGTGGTGGTTTTCGCTATGACGCCGATGCTGTGCGTCGGGCTGACCGCCCGCCGGCTCGACCCGCGGCCCTACCTCATCGCGCTGGCCGGGGCGGCCAACGCGGGATCCGCGGCGACGGTGATCGGCAACCCGCAGAACATCCTGATCGGCCAGATCGGGCATCTGGATTTCTGGCGCTTCGTGACGGCCTGCGGCGTGCCGGCGCTGGTCGGGCTCGGGGTCGTCTACGCGGTGGTCTGGTTCGCCTGGCGCGGCCACTTCGGCCTGCCGGACGGCGACGGCGGGGACGGCGAGGGCGTGGAACTCGACCGGCCGCAGCTGGCCAAGGCGGTGGTCGCGACTCTCGTCCTGCTCGTCCTGTTCACCACCGCTGTCCCGCAGGAAACCGGCGTGCTGCTGGTGGCGGGCGCCATGCTGGTCAGCCGCCGGCTCGCCACGCGGAACATGCTGGGCATGGTCGACTGGCACCTGCTGGTGCTGTTCGCCGCGCTGTTCGCGGTCAACCACGCGCTCGGCCTGACCGGCCTGCCGGCGGAGATGGTCGGCTGGCTGGAGCGGGAGGGCTGGCTTCCCGACCGGCTGGCCGTGATGACCCCGCTGGCCCTGGTCGCCAGCAACAGCATCGGCAACGTGCCGGCGGTGATCCTGCTGCTGAAGGCTTGGCCCGGCCCGCCGGAAGGGGCGCTCTACGGGCTGGCGGTGCTGTCCACGCTGGCCGGCAACCTCCTTCTGCCCGGCAGCCTCGCCAACATCATCGTGGCGGAACGGGCGCAGGCGGCCGGCGTTCGCCTGGGCTTCCTCGACCACGCCCGCTGCGGCGTGCCGATGACGATCCTGTCCATGGTTTTCGCCGTCCTGTGGCTGTGGGGCATGGGGTGGATGCGGCTGTCCTGACACGACACATCTTCCTGCGTCGCCCGTAAGGCGCAGAACCCGGCCTCGCGGGGATTCCGGGCTATGCGAATGGCGCACTCCCTCTCCGTCCGGAGCATTGCCTCGACTGCGCCGAGCGAAAACCTACGGTCTGCGCCGTTGTTTTCGCGGTGACCCACGCACAGGACGGAGAGCGGAGCAGCATGTCGGAAGCCATCAGGCAGCAGGGACGGGGAGAGTCCGAGGCAGCGGAGCCCAGGACTGCGGTCCGTGTGGCCGCCGTGATCGTCACGCACAATCGCCTGTCCCTGTTGCGCGGCTGCCTGGCGGCCATCCACGCCCAGGAACCGCGGCCGGACCGCATCGTCGTCGTGGACAACGGGTCGAGCGACGGCACAGCCGAATGGCTGGCCGAACAGCAACGGCGCATCCCCGAACTGCTGGTCGTCCGGCAGGCCAACGTCGGCTCGGCCGGCGCCTACCACACCGCCTTCGACACAGCCCTGCGGCTCGGCGCGCGGTGGATTTGGAGCACCGACGACGATGGCATCCCGGCGCCGGGCGCGCTGGCCGAGCTTCTGCGCCAGGGCGAACGCCACGGGCTGGACATGGTCGGCCCCATGGTCGTGGCGGCGGAGGATCGCGACGACCTCGCCTTCAGCATGCAGGGCCACAGCACGGCGGCCTCCTTCACCGCGGCGGCGGAGGACGGGATCGTCCCCGGCGCCATCGCGCTGTTCAACGGCACGCTGCTGAACCGCCGCGTGTTCGAGCGGATCGGCAACATCAAGCGCGAGATGTTCATCTGGGGCGACGAGTGGGAGTTCACGCTGCGCGCCCGCCGCGCCGGGCTGAAGGACGGAACGGCCGTGCACGCGCTGCACGTACATCCGCGCAACAGGCGTACGCAGCGCCCGCTGGCCGGCGGGCTGCTCGGCACCGTAGAGGAGATGCCGGCCAACCGCGCGCCCTTCTTCTTCCGCAACATGGGCTACATCCACGCCACGTACGAGCCGGAATCGATCCGGCGCATGATGGTGAAGTACACCCTGTACTTCCTCCTGCACCGCCGCTGCGACCTGGCGGGCCTGCGCGGCTTCTGGTCGAACTACCGGGCCGGCCTGCACGACCGCTACCCGGACGACCTGATGGCGCTGGCCGCCAAGCGGCCGATAGCGGTGAATGGTGCCGTGAACGGCGCTGCCGACAGCCCGGCATCCCTGCCGGGCGCCATCTCGGGCGAACGAGCGTAAGGGCGGGGGAAGCGGCATGCACGGCGAATTCAGCCTCGACGGGCGGGCGCCCGCGCGCCCGGACAGCTGGTACCTGTGGCCGGCGGCGCTGGTGGCGCTGGTCGCGGCGGTGATTCCGATCTGGATGGTCGAGATTCCAGCGCTCGGCGACTACGTCAACCACGTCACGCGGATGTACGCGCTGGCCTTCCTGGACCAGGACCCGGCGCTGGCGCAGTTCTACACGATCCGCTGGGCAATCATCCCGAACCTTGTGATGGACATCGTCGTGCCGCCGCTCGCCAAGCTGATGGGCGTGCACACGGCCAGCCGCCTGTTCGTCACCGTCAGCTACCTGCTGCTGGTCAGCGGCACCATCGCGCTCTACCGCGCGGTGTGGGGGCGGGTGGAGCTGGGGCCGCTGGCCGCCAGCCTGTTCCTCTACACCATGTCCACCTACATGGGCCTGTTCAACTACCTGTTCGGGCTCGGGCTGGCGCTGTGGGGGATCGCGGTCTGGATCCGCTTGCAGGACCGCGCGCCGTGGGTCCGCGGTTTCGCCTCGCTCGGCTTCGTCCTGGCGCTATTCATCTCCCACCTGTTCGCGCTGGGGCTTTATGGGCTGACCCTGCTGTCGGGGGAAATCTGGCGCCTCTACGCGTCGGGCGACTGGCGCCGGCCGCAACGCGCGTTGCCGGACCTGGTGGCCTTCGGCCTGCCGTTCCTGGTCGTGCCGCCTCTGCTGCTGATGAGCCCCTCCTCGGGGTTCGCCGACGCGGTGATGTGGGTCGGCACGGCGAAGCTGATGGGCTTCGACTTCCTGTTCGGCGCCTACACGACCGCCGTCGGCTGGGTGACCGGCGTGGCGGTGTGCCTGGGCGTCGCCTGGGGCCTGTGGAGCGGGACGCTGCGCGTCCATCCCGTGGGCATGATCGCCATCGGCATGGGCCTGGCCGTCTACGCGGCGATGCCGCTGGTGCTGTTCGGCTCCTGGTTCGCCGACAGCCGCCTGCCCATCGGCATCACCTTCGTGGCGTTGGGCTTCGTGCGCTGGGACCTGGGCACCGCGCACATGCGCGCCGCCTTCCTGTCGGTGGTGCTGGCCTTGTCCCTGCTGCGCAGCGCCGACGCCGGCGTGGCGATCGCCAAGGTCGACCCGCTGCTGGAGGAGGTGCGCCTGTCCACCCTGCGCATCGAGCCGGGCAGCACGGTGCTCGCCACCTACGCCGACGAGTCGCTGCGCAAGTCCACCTTCCGCCCGACCCAGTTCACCGACGACCGCGCGCTGTCCTTCGGCCTGCACCACTCGCCGGTGCTGGCGCTGATGGACCGGTCGAGCCTCGTCCCCATTGCCTTCACGCATCCGGGCAAGCAAATCCTGCTGCTGAAGCCGCAATACGCGGACCTGGACGGCGATTTCACCTACATGCCGCGCATCGGCTACGTCGCCGACGCGGTGCGCCAGCCGGACCTGCGCGAGAACTACTACTGGACCGACTGGCCGAAGCGCTTCCGCTACGTCTACGTCCTGTTCACCGAGCCCGGCCGAGCGAACCCGGTGCCGGAGCACCTGACCCTCGTCCAGGAGGGCCGGCACTTCCAGCTCTACAAGGTGAAATGAGCAGGCGGCATCGTCTTCCCAGGGAATAATCCACACTCCGGCGGCGTCCATATCGTGGGGACCGGGCAGCAGGCCCGGCCCGAACGATCGGGAGGTCCACACCATGCACCGCTTTGCTCGCTTCACCGCCGCCGCCATCCTCGGACTGGGCGCCCTGACGGCCGCCGCCGTCGCCCAGACCATGCCGACCAAGACCGCCCAGGGGACCGGCGGCTCGATGCTGACCGACTCCAAAGGCATGACGCTCTACGTCTTCGACAAGGACGCCGGCGGCAAGTCGGCCTGCAACGGTCCGTGTGCCACCAACTGGCCGCCGCTGATGGCCTCGGCCGACGCCAAGCCGATGGGCGACTACACGGTCGTCACGCGCGACGACGGCGCCAAGCAGTGGGCCTACAAGGGCAAGCCGCTCTACACCTGGGCCAAGGACGCGAAGGCCGGCGACACCACCGGCGACAACGTGAACAACGTCTGGCACGTCGCGCGCCCGTAACGCGAACGGGACGCACGAAAACGCCCCCGCAGCGCCATGCCGCGGGGGCTTCGAGGATTCCCCCTCTCCCCTCCGGGGAGAGGGAAGGAACCCACGCGCAGCGTGGGAAGGGTGAGGGGGCCGGCGCGCTCCGCGCGCCGCCAAGGGGCATTCTGCCCCTTGGCAATCCCCTGGCACAGGCGGTGCCTGTGCTGCCCCCTCACCCTAACCCTCTCCCCGGAGGGGAGAGGGAACAGTCTTTACACGTGGCCCTATTACTGGCCCGACGAGCTGCTGCCCGACGGCGATCCGGCGCCCGACGGGGTCATCGTCGTTCCGGGCGTCGTTCCGGGCGTCGTCCCGGACGGCGCCATCGTGTTGCCGGTCGTCCCGGTCGAGGAGCGGCTGGCCGCGTCGTTCGTGGTGCTGCCCGCCTTGTCCTTGTTGCGGTTCAGCGAGGTCGTGGTGTCGGAGTACTTGAACTCCGGCATGTTCTTGACCTCGTCGCGGCTCATGCCCGAGAGCTGCACGCGGTCCTGGTTCTGGTCCCAGTTGGCTTGGCTGTAGTCCACGGCGATCTGCTTCTCGCCGATGCCGAGGAAGCCGCCCGACGAGATGACGATCTGCTTCGCCTGGCCGGTGCTGTCGAGGATGATGTCCTCAACCTCGCCAACCTTCTCGTTGTCCTTGCCGTAGACGTGCTTGCCCAGCAGATGCTCGGCGCTGGCCAACTGGCCGCCGGTCAGGCCGGACGATTGCTTCATCTCCGTCTGGGTCTTGCCGGTCTGGTTCATCTCTGTGGCGGTGGGGCCGCCCGCGGCGGGGTTGCCCGTTCCAGGCGTCGTGCTGCTTTGTGCGAACGCAGCGCCGGTCATCAGCGCCAGGACGGACGCGGCCGCAAAAATTTCCCTCCGCATGGATTTTTCCTTTCCCTACTTCGTCACGTGTGTGGCGGTTTGCCCAAGAAGGCAACTGGACAACAGGCGGGAAAGGACTTGGTCACGCACAAGCTGGAAAATCTTTGGGCCGCACCCGGCCAGAACAGGTTCCAGAGTTTCTGAAGAAATCAGAAGCTGGCCCAGCCCGGTTTGCGCGCCATCACGGTGCAGTCGCCGGCTTTCAGCGGCGTGCCGTCTTGCTCCGCACGGGCAACGTCTTCCAACCGCAACAATGCAAGCGCGGTGGAGCCGCTTCCGCTGCGCACCTCGCCGACCTCGCGGCCGTCGAGCGTCACCGGCGTGCCGGGGGCGGGCAGGGGGCCGTCGACCGCGACCGGGAACAGCTTCTTCTTGATCAGCGCGCGGTACTTGGTGCGCGCCGTCAGCTCCTGCCCCATGTAGCAGCCCTTGTCCCAGGAGATGGCGTTCAGGTCGTCCAGGTCGTTCTCCAGCGGGATGGACTTCTCCGGGATCAGGTCGCGGCTGCCGTCCGGCACGCCGAGCGCGATGCGGTGCCGGTCGTAGTCCTCGGCCCCGGCCGGGGCGAAGCCCGCGCCCTCCAGCGCGGCGGCAAGCCCCTCCCGCGGCAAATAGGCGCGGGCGCCCAGCGCCGGCAGGCGCGGGTCGGTGAAGGCGACGCCGCCAGCGAAGGGCAGGGCGGCCCCCGGTTCGTCCGGCAGGCCGAGGCGGGCCAGCGTGTCGCCCCCGAACAGGGCCACCACAGCCATTCCCTCTGCCCGGTCCTCCAGCGTGATCTTGGAGCGCAGCTTGTGCATCTTCAGCCGGCGCAGCAACTCGGCGCGACGCTCCGTCTCCGGGTCCAAAAGCAGGGCGCCGCCCGAATCGACCATCCGGAAGTCGTGCAGGAACTTGCCCTGCGGCGTCAGCAACAGCGCGTAGGCGGCGCGCGCCTCGCCGACGCGCAGCACGTCGTTCGACACCAGCCCTTGAAGGAACGCCGCGCGGTCCTCCCCGCCGACCGCCACCACGCCCCGGTCCTCCAGGACCGCATAGGCCGCATGTTCCGCCGTCATCGCCGCTTCTCCGGTCACTTTCGCGCTGCACCAATAGTTGGGCGAAGGGCGTGGGCGTGGCAAGGGAGTTGGGCGCCGCGCAAGGCGCATGGCGCGTCCGCGAAACCGTGCGGACGCGCCGGGCCGGTTACGCGCCCGTGCCGTGAATCTCGACGATGCGCACGGTCTTCGTGCGGCCGTCGAGCGTCCCGTAGGTGATGGATTGCCCCTCGGACAGGCCGAGCAGGGCGGCGCCGACCGGGGTCAGGATGGAAATCCCGTCGGGGCGTCGGCTGGCCTCGTTGGGCGGTACCAACGTGGCGGTGTGCCGGGTTCCCTGGTCGTCGGCGAAGGTGACGCGGGTGCCCAGCCGGACGAATGTGGATTGGGCGGCAAATTGGGCGTCCCCTGGGCCGTTCCCGGCGCTGTCCGTGACGGCGGCGCGGTTCACTTCGCGCTGCAGGTATTCGATCACGGCGGCCGGTTGGCTGAGATGGGCAAGAAGGGTGTCGAGGAGTCCGAGATCACGCGGGGTGATTCGGATCGGTGGTGGATCGCCCAGCAGCGCCTTGCGGTTCATGATGGTCTCCTTATAAAGGCTGCCGGAATTGGCAGCCGACTCATAGTACAGAGGGTGGCTGTCTGCGCTTGTCAACCGGCCCGACCCGTCGCTGCGGAGAATTGGCGCGCTTTTGGGCATTTGATGAAAGGGTGACCTCCGCGTTCGCCTGTTGACGGCTGGCGTTCCGAGCGGGCAAGTGTGTTAAGAGGTGGCACGGCGTTGGCAATGCCGCACAGCGATAACCCCTATTTGGATCCGCCTCCTTGGATTCCGTACCTTTGTCCACCACACGGGCGTCCACGCCGCCGCACCGCCTGGAGTTGTGCGGCATCACCAAGCGCTTTCCCGGCTGCTTGGCGAACGACGCCGTCGACCTCGTCCTGAAGCCGGGCGAGATCCATGCGCTGCTTGGCGAGAACGGCGCCGGCAAGTCGACGCTGGTGAAGATCATCTACGGCGTTCTGCACGCCGACGCCGGCACCCTGCTCTGGCAGGGGCAGGAAACCACGATCCCCGACCCGGCCGGCGCCCGCCGGCTCGGCATCGGCATGGTGTTCCAGCATTTCTCCCTGTTCGACACGCTGACCGTGGCGGAGAACATCTCGCTCGGCCTCGACAACCCCGGCCCGATGGACGCGCTGTCGCAGCGCATCGCCGAGGTGTCGGAGCGCTACGGCCTGTCGCTCGACCCGCGTCGGCACGTCCACCACCTGTCGGTGGGCGAGCGGCAGCGGGTGGAGATCGTGCGCTGCCTGCTCCAGGACCCGCGCCTGCTGATCATGGACGAGCCGACCTCCGTCCTGACCCCGCAGGAGGCGACGCGCCTGTTCGAGACCCTGCGCGTGCTGGCCGCGGAGGGCTGCACCATCCTCTACATCAGCCACAAGCTGGAGGAGATCCGCGCGCTCTGCGACACCGCGACGGTGCTGCGCGGCGGCCGGGTGGTCGGCAGCTGCGACCCGCGCAAGGAGACCGCGCGCAGCCTCGCCGAGATGATGATCGGCACCGAGCTGTCGACGCCCGAACGCCTGCCGCACGGCGTGGCCGGCGCGCCGAAGCTCCAGGTCCGGCACCTGTCCACCACGTCGGACAACCCATTCGCCACCAATTTGAAGGACGTCTCCTTCGAGGTGCGGGCGGGCGAGATCCTGGGCATCGCCGGCGTGGCCGGCAACGGCCAAGCGGAACTGATGGCGGCACTCAGCGGCGAGGAGCTTCTGCCGGAGCCCGCGGCGGTGACCATCGAAGGACGCCCCGTCGGCCATCTCGGGCCCCGCGAGCGGCGCCAGCTCGGCCTCGCCTTCGTGCCGGAGGAGCGGCTCGGCCGCGGTGCCGTGCCCGAACTCAGCCTGTCGGAGAACGCGCTGCTGTCCGCTTACGCGCGGGAACCGCTGGTGCGCAGCGGGCTGGTCCATTTCGGCCGCGCCCGGTCTTATGCCGAGCGCATCATCGGCGCCTTCAACGTGGTGACCCACGGGCACCGGGCGGAGGCGCGGTCGCTGTCCGGCGGCAACCTGCAGAAATTCATCATCGGCCGCGAGATCCTGCAGCGGCCGCGCCTTCTGGTGGTCGGGCAGCCGACCTGGGGCGTCGACGCCGGGGCCGCCGCGGCCATCCACCGCGCGCTGATTGCGCTGGCCCAGGATGGTGCGGCCGTGCTGGTCATCAGCCAGGACCTGGACGAGTTGTTCGTGCTGAGCAACCGGATCGCCGTGCTGTTCCACGGCCGCCTGTCGGACAGCCGCCCCACCCACCAGACCAGCGTGGAGGAGATCGGCCTGCTGATGGGCGGCCTGTTCAACCACCCGCCCGACGAGGACGAGGAGTGATGTTGCTGATTTCCGGTGAGGCGCAGCCATGACCCTCCTCCGTCTCGAACCCCGCGGCGAGGCGTCGCGCGCCATGGTCTACCTGACGCCGCTGATCGCGGTGGCGCTCACGCTCGTCAGCGGCTTCCTGCTGTTCTGGGCCATGGGCTTCGACCCTGTGAAGGCGCTGCACGCCTTCTTCATCGAGCCGGTGTCGTCGGTGCGCGGCGTGGGCGAGCTGGCCGTGAAGGCCACCCCGCTCGTGCTCTGCGCCATTGGCCTCGCCATCGGCTTCCGGGCCAATGTCTGGAACATCGGCGCGGAGGGGCAGCTGACGCTCGGCGCCATCGTCGGCGGCGGCATTGCGCTCGCCTTCTACGGCGAGGGTGGCTGGTGGCTGCTGCCGCTGATGATCGTCGGCGGCATGGTGGGCGGCGCGCTGTGGGCGGCGATCCCGGCCTTCCTGCGCATCCGCTTCAACGCCAGCGAGATCCTGACCAGCCTGATGCTGAACTACGTCGCCATGCATCTGCTGAACTACCTGATGCACGGCCCCTACCGCGACCCGGAGGGCTTCGCCTTCCCGGAATCGCGCCTGTTCGAGGCGGACGCCGTGATGCCGCTGCTGGTCGCCGGAACGCGCGTCCACCTCGGCTCTCTCTTCGCGCTGCTGGCGGTGGCCGGCGGCTGGTTCCTGATGGCGCGCACCTTCATCGGCTTCCAGATCAAGGTGATCGGCCTGACGCCGACCGCCGCGGGCTACGCCGGCTTCAAGCAGACGCGGATCATCTGGCTGACCCTGCTGCTGTCGGGCGCGCTGGCCGGGCTGGCCGGTCTGGGCGAGGTCGCCGGGCCGATCGGGCAGCTGAACCCGACCATCTCCCCCGGCTACGGCTACACCGCCATCATCGTCGCCTTCCTCGGCCGGCTGCACCCCGTGGGCATCCTGCTGGCCGGCTTCCTGATGGCGCTGTCCTTCATCGGCGGCGAGGCGGCGCAGATCGCGCTCGGCCTGCCCAAGGCCATCACCGGCGTGTTCCAGGGCATGCTGCTGTTCTTCCTGCTGGCGACCGACGTGCTGATCCGCTACCGCCTGCGCTTCGGCGCCAAGACCGCCCCGAAAACGATCGCCGGGAGGGCTGCGGCATGAGCGCCGACCTCGCGCTGATCGGCCCCGTCCTGGCGGCCATGCTGACCGCCGCGACGCCGCTGCTGTTCGCGGCCCTGGGCGAACTGGTGGTAGAGAAGTCCGGCGTCCTGAACCTGGGCGTGGAGGGCATGATGCTGGTGGGCGCGGTCTGCGGCTTCGCCGTCACCGCCCAGACCGGCAGCTCCAGCGCCGGCTTCGCGGTCGCGGCGCTGGCCGGCGCCGGTACGGCGGCGCTGTTCGGCGTGCTGACGCTGCTGCTGCTCGCCAACCAGGTTGCCACGGGCCTCGCGCTGACCCTGTTCGGCGTCGGCCTGTCGGCGCTGATCGGGCAGGGCTTCGTCGGCATCCCGATTCCCGACGTGCCGGAGCTGAACATCCCCGGCCTGACCGACCTGCCGGTGATCGGCAAGGCGCTGTTCGGCCAGGACGTGGTGGTCTATCTCGGCCTCGCCATGGTGCCGGCCGTGCACTGGTTCCTCTACGGCACGCGGCGCGGCCTGATCCTGCGCGCGGTGGGCGAGAACCACGCGGCAGCCCACGCGCTCGGCTACAAGGTCATCCGCATCCGCTTCCTGGCTGTGCTGTTCGGCGGCGCCATGAGCGGAATCGCCGGGGCCTACCTGTCGCTGGACTACACGCCCATGTGGGCGGAGGGCATCACGGCGGGCCGCGGCTGGATCGCGCTGGCGCTGGTCGTCTTCGCCACCTGGAAGCCGGGCCGCGTGCTGCTCGGCGCTTGGCTGTTCGGCGGCGTGACCATCGCGCAGCTGCACGTGCAGGGGCTGGGAATCGACATTCCGTCGCAGCTCTTGTCGATGCTGCCGTATCTGGCTACGGTCGTGGTCCTGGTGCTGATCTCGCGGGACATCGCGCGCATCCGCCTCAACGCCCCGGCCAGCCTCGGGAAGGTCTTCCATCCCGACGCTTGACGGTGCCGAGCGCCGTTTCCAACCATGATCTTGCTGAACCATACAAATCAGGGAGCATTCACGTGAACAGAAGGACCATGGGCAAGACCCTGGCGGGTCTGGCCGCCGGCGCGGCGATCATGGCGTTGGGTGTCGGCGCCGCCGACGCGCAGGAGAAGCTGAAGGTCGGCTTCGTCTATGTCGGCCCGGTCAGCGACCACGGTTACAGCTACCAGCACGACCAGGGCCGCTTGGCGGTCGAGAAGGAACTGGGCGACAAGGTCACCACCACCTTCGTCGAAAACGTTCCCGAGGGTGCCGACGCCGAGCGCGTGATCGAGCAGCTGGCCACCTCCGGCCACAAGCTGATCTTCACGACCTCCTTCGGCTTCATGAACCCGACGCTGAAGGTCGCCCAGCGCCATCCCGACGTGAAGTTCGAGCACGCCACCGGCTACAAGCGCGCCGCGAACGTCGCCACCTACTCCGCGCGCTTCTACGAGGGTCGCACGGTCATCGGCCAGATCGCCGGCAAGATGACCAAGTCGAACATCATCGGCTACATCGGCTCCTTCCCGATTCCGGAGGTGATCAGCGGCATCAACGCCTTCACCCTGGCGCTGCGCGAGGTGAACCCGAAGGCCGAGGTCCGCGTCGTCTGGGTGAACAGCTGGTACGACCCCGGCAAGGAGGCCGAGGCGGCCAAGGCCCTGATCGACCAGGGCGCCGACGTCCTGTCGCTGCACACCGACAGCCCGGCCGCCATCCAGGTCGCGCAGGAGCGCGGGCTGTACGTGTTCGGCCAGTCTTCCGACATGACCCGCTTCGGCCCGAAGGCGCACCTGACCGCCATCGTGGACGACTGGCGCAGCTATTACGTCTCCCGCGTCAAGGCGGCGCTGGACGGCAGCTGGAAGTCCCAGGACACCTGGGGCGGCTTCAAGGACCACATGCTGTTCCTCGCCCCCTACAACCCGGCGCTCCCGAAGGAGATCGTCGACGCGGCCGAGAAGACCCGCACGGACATCATGGAAGGCAAGCGCCATCCCTTCCAGGGCCCGGTGAAGGACCAGTCCGGGAAGCTGGTCATCGCCGAAGGAAAGCAGGCCACCGACGAGCAGATCCTGAAGATGGACTGGTACGTCGAAGGCGTGCAGGGCAAGGTTCCGAAGTAAGCCGGTACCAGAGCACAAGAAAAAGGGAGGCGAAAGCCTCCCTTTTTTTATCCGGAAATTTGTAGGTTCCTCACCCCGGCGGCAGCTTTCCGACCGCCGCCCATCCCATCCCCGACAGGCGCATCACCTCCGGGCCGCTGCCGGCGGGGTTGGGCTCCAGCATCACCAGTTCGCGGTTCTCGAACCAAGCCCAGCGCGGCACCTCGGCGATGGTCGGGACCCAACCGTCGGCCATGCGCGCCAGCACCTCCAGGTCGGCGGTGGCGATGGGGAATTTCGGCTTCTTCGGCGCGGCCCTGGCCGCCTCGGCGGCGGGCTTTGCGGCGGGCGGCGCGTCGACCCCGGCGCGGGCGCGGATCCAGTCGGTCTGGTAGGCGCGCAGCGCCTGTTCCAGCTCCTCCCGCGCGGGCTCGGTCGGGCAGCGCAGAAAGCCGTCCAGAAGGGTTCGCAGCGACTCGGACATGATGGCGCTCCCTAGGCAGTTCCACCGCGCGGCAATTCCACGGCGCATTGGTCGGAAAGCGATGGCTTTTGCACATCATGGCGGGAACCGCAAGGGCGCCGCTGGGACGAAGGCCTTTCGCCGTTGTTGGATGGGGCGGGAGCAGCAACGCTCCGGCTTGTGGAAGGGGATCGACGATGAGACGGGTGATGATCGCCGGCGCCGGGGCGCTGGCCATGATGGCGCTGGCCGGCTGTTCGGAGACGAATTCCTGGTTCGGATCGAGCCCCAGCGATACGGCAAGCGGCTCCACGGCTACGGTTCCGCGCGGCACGTCGGGGACCACCATGGGGACTGGGGCGGGCGATGCCACGACCGGCACGGGCACCGACACCTCCGGCACCAGCATGATCCCGCCGACCGACGGCGCGGTGGCGACTCAGCGGCGCGCGCGCGGCGCCGGCATGAGCGATGGTGCCGGCGAGCGCAACCGCGCCTTCTACCCGGGCACGTTGGGCGGCAACGGCCTGTGGACCAACGAAACCGACGCGCCGGGCGCCAACTGACAGGCTCCGGATAGAAAAGGGCCCCGCCATGGTCCCTGGACATGACGTCCAGGGTCGCGGCGGGGCCCATCAGGAGGCACAATCCCCTGTGCTGCCTTCCGAACAACGCAGGAACCGCGTTCCTGTTCCCGGCCCTTGATTTCTGTCGAGGGCGAACACCATCAACGCCGCGGTCCGAAGCGGCGGAGCTTGCGTTGTCCTTCCAGCGCATCCGTCAGTTCGTCGCGGGAGGGGAAAGCCATGAATCGGGGGTTCGCGTTCGCGTCGCGCGCCATGTATCTGCTGGCGACCATCGTGCTGTTCCTCTTCGCCCTGGTGTTCGTCGGGGTGGCGGCCCTGGCGGTGGTGGAGGGCGTCGTGGCGCTGGACGCGTCGGCGGCGACGAGCGCGCTGCTCGACGGGGTCGGCCTGATCGTGCTGGCCATCGCTGTGTTCGAGATCGCCAAATACCTGTACGAGGAGGAGTTCGCGCGCGACCGGGAACTGCACCGCGCCGCCGAGGCGCGGCGGACCCTGACCAAGTTCCTGACCACCATCATCATCGCGTCCAGCCTGGAAGGGCTCGTCCTGGTGTTCGAGGCGCGGACGTCGGACATGAGCGCAATGGTATACCCGGCCCTCCTCCTTCTGGTCATCGTCTGCCTGGTCCTGGGGCTCGCGGCCTTCCAGTGGATCAGCCGCCGCGCCGAATCCATCGACCCCAGCCAGGGCGACGCCTGAGCATCCGAAGGGGGATCCCCCTATGGCGGGGCGGGTTCCCGCGCGAAACGCGTGTCCCAACATTCCTGGAAGGAGCCTGATCACCCCTCCGCAGCGGAGCCGGAACCATGTTCGAACCCAGCGAGATCGGCCGCATCACCCCCGACGAGCAGGCCGACGCCCTGCGCACCCTGATCGCCGTCTTCGCCACCTCGGTGGTGAGGCCGGGCGAGCGGCGGCCCCGCAACGCGGTCAGCGCGGAGATCATCGACATCCTCGACGAGGTTCCGGCGGAACAGGCGGAGGCC
Source organism: Azospirillum canadense (assembly GCF_025961225.1). Taxonomy (GTDB): domain Bacteria; phylum Pseudomonadota; class Alphaproteobacteria; order Azospirillales; family Azospirillaceae; genus Azospirillum; species Azospirillum canadense. The sequence continues at coordinate 1,236,983 of NZ_JAOQNG010000001.1, forward strand.
GTCGCCCAGCTCTTCACCATGATGGCGCTGCGCCTGCGCCGGAAGGGGCGGCCGCGCCGCACGACCTTCCGCCTGACGCTGGAGACCGCTCTGCTCGCCCGCTCCTACGTGGGGGAGCCGGCGCCGTCCAACGAGACCTCCTACCTGTCCTCCGACCGGCCCGGGCTGCGCGCCATTGACCTCGCCTGCTCCGAACTGCTGGAGCGCATGGCCGGCGTGCCGGACGCGGACCAGCGCGCCTGGCTGACCGCCCAGGTCATCGCCACCGGCTTGATCGACGCCGACCGCCGCCACACGCTGGGCGGCGCGGACCGCGACGTGGGCGACATGGCCGTGGCGGAGTTCCTGCTGCGCTCCGCTGCGCAATACCTCGCCGCCACCGCCGTCCGGTCCCCACCCCCAACCACGCCGGAGGACCGCAAGGACTGACGCCCAGGGTGGGAGAATTCCTAATCGGCGACCACGACCCGGTTCCGTCCGGCTTCCTTGGCGCGGTAGAGCGCGGCGTCGGCTTCCTTCAGCGCCGGCTCGATGCCGCGTCCGCCGGTCGGGCTGGAGACCATCACGGCCGCATCGACGGCGGCGACGCCGAAGCTGGCGGTCATGTGGAACCGCACGCCGTCCTGCACGACCGGCAAGGCGGCGACCAGCGCGCGCAGCCGCTCCGCGACCAGGGGCGCGTCGTCGATGCCGGTTTCCGGAAGCAGGACCACGAACTCCTCCCCGCCGTAGCGGCCGAGGAGATCGCAGGGCCGCAGGTCGTCGCGCAGCGCCTGGGCAAATCGCCGCAGCGCCTCGTCGCCGGCGGCGTGCCCGTAGGTGTCGTTGATCCGCTTGAAATGGTCGATGTCGGCCATCACCACCGACAGCGGATGGCCATAACGGCGCGACCGAGCGATCTCCTCGTCCGCGCGCTCCAGGACGCTGCGGCGGTTGGCGAGGCCGGTCAAGGGGTCGGTCCGCGCCTGGTCCAGCAGCTGCCGGTGCATCGCGGTGATGCGTCCGCCGGCCTTCAGCCGCGCCTTCAGGTGGGCGCTGTTGACCGGCTTGTGGATGAAGTCGTCCGCCCCGGCGTCCAGCGCCTTGAACTCGTAGAAGGCGTCGTCGTGGGCGGTCATCAGGATCAGGTAGGCGTAGGCGGTGCGCGGGTCGGCGCGCAGGTGCCAGCACACCTCCAGCCCGCTCAGCCGGGGCATTTCCCAATCGATGATGGCGATGTCGAACGGCTCACTCCAGGCGCAGTCCAGCGCCTCCTGGCCGTCCCTGGCCAGGATCACCTCGTGCCCATAGGACGCCACCTGCTCCGACAGAATGGCGCGCATCAGGACGGTGTCGTCGGCGATGAGGACGCGCATGCGGGCAGCCTGCACGGATCCTTCGCCTACGGTCAATGTGACGGTTGGGCGCAGGTGAACGCCGATACCCGTGAAGGTGGTGTCTGCCACGGCCATAGGCCCTATACGCCTCGCGGAAACGTTGCGCCTAAGGTCGGGGTCGCCGCATCGCCCACCCTGCGGCATAGTGTGGTCGGTAAGCCCTGCTCCGAATAAGGGCAAACAAATGAAGAGAGGACAGCATGGCCCGCAACACGGGCTCCTTTGGGGGCGTCTACGGGTTCCCGGAATCGGCGGACTGCGCGCGGCGCCTGGCGGAGGCGCTGGACGTCCCTTGCCACATCGCGGAGCTGCACCGCTTTCCAGACGGCGAAAGCCTCGTCCGACTGCCCCAGGCGGCGGAGCGGCCGGTCGGCCGCGCGGTCGTCTACCGCTCGCTCGACCAGCCGAACGACAAGTTGATCGAGCTGACTCTGGCCGCCTCCGTCCTGCGCCGCCACGGCGCGACGGAGCTGTGCCTGGTCGCCCCCTACATGGCCTACATGCGGCAGGACGCCGTCTTCCGTCCCGGCGAGCCGGTGAGCCAAGCGGTGGTCGGCGACTGGCTCGGCCGGCTGTTTGACCGCTTCGTCTGCGTGGAGCCGCACCTGCACCGCACCCACACGCTGGACGAGGTGTTCGTCGGCCGCCCGTCGGTCTGCCTGACCGGCGCCGGCCCCATCGCCGACCGCCTGCGCGCGGACAGGGTGTCCCCGGACACCGTGATCGTCGGCCCGGACGAGGAGGCGGCGCCCTTGGTCGAGGCGGTGGCCGGCCCGCTCGGCCTGACCGCCGTCGTCGGCCGGAAGGAGCGGCGCGGCGACCGCGACGTCACGGTGGCTCTGCCCGCCGACGCGCCGCTGGCCGGCCGGCCGGTGGCGATCGTGGACGACGTCATCAGTTCCGGCGAGACCATCTTCTCCTGCGCCCGCGCCGCCCGCGCGGCCGGTGCCTCCTCCATCCGCGTGTTCGGCGTGCACGCCCTGTTCACCGATTCCGTCGCGGCGCGCTTCGTCGCGGAGGGACTGGGCACGCCGCTGTCCTGCGACGGGGTCCCGCACTCCTCCAACGGCCTGCCGCTCGGCCGGCTCATCGCCGACGCGCTGCTGCGCGACTGAGGGAAGCACCCTCCGGAGCGCGGCATCTGCGACCCTCCCCACCTGCCCGCGCATGGTGTAGGGTTGCTCGTGCCGCACTCTTGGAGGTTGACATGGCGTTGGGGAAGGTGGCGACGATCGTGCTCCAGATGGCACGCAAGCTGGCGGAGGACGTCGTCCGGCTGGGCCGGGTGCGCGACGCCGGCAAGCCGAAGACCTTCCCGCATTTCCGTGAGATCCGCGGCGCCTACCTGGACATCCAGGGCCTGATCTTTTCCATCCAGGAGCGGCTGGATGTCGCGGGCAAGGAGTTGCCCGAGAATTTCCCGCAGTGGGTCATCCGGCAGAAGCTGACCGCCATCGCCCATTTCACCGACATCAGCTACGCCTTCGTCAGCGACCCGCCGCTGGCGCTGACCAGCTCGCTGGGCGCCTTCGACGTCCTGCTGGCGGAGCAGAAGGCCTTCAGCGAGACGCTGAACGCCTTCGACATGCTGCTGATGGAAGCGGGCATCGACGACAAGACCGCCGACGAGCTGGACGCCACCCGCACCAAGATCGAGCACATCCTGGGCATGATCGACGCGCTGCTGAAAAACAGCCCGAAGGTTCTGGAGGAGTTCTGATCGCGGAGCCGCGCCCGGCACACGCGCCCGGCACACGCGCCCGGCACACGCGCCCGACACACGCGCCCGACACACGCGCCCGGCACACGCGATGGGCGATCTGTTCAAAATGAAGACGCTTTCCGCAGGGCGGCAATCTGGGTAAGGTCTATTCTCGCGTGATGCCCGGTCCGGCCATGCCAAGCGGTCGGACCGGGTGCCGCGACACCGCCCCTCCGACGCGCAAGGCCGACCCGCTCATCATGCTGAGGTCCACCAGACCCGACCTGCCCGCGTCCGATCCGGCCGTGCCCGAACTGGGCACGTCCGAGCGGGGCGACGGTGTCGCCGAGCCGTCGCGGCGCTTCGACGGGCGCCTTGCACTGCTCGCCCTGCTGGCCTGCCTGCTGCTGACCGTCCTGGCCTGGCGCGAGACCACCCAGACCGTGCAGGACGATGCCGAAGGCCACTTCACGGTGCGGGTCACGGAACTGCACCAGCGCCTGGAAAACCACATCCAGACCTACGTCCAGGTGGCGCGGTCGGCGGCCGCCCTCTACACCGCCTTTCCCGACGTGCAGCGGGCGGAGTGGAACCGCTTCGTGGACGGCCTCGCCTTGTCCGAGCGCTATCCCGGCATCCAGGGCATCGCCTTCGCCCGCCGGGTCGACCCGTCCAACGCCGCGGCCGTGACCGGGGCCGCCCGGGCCGATGGGATCGGCCATTTCCGGATCTGGCCGGACGCCGGCGGGCCGGAGCGCGTGGTCAACCTCTACGCCGCCCCGGCGACCGAAACGAACCTGCGCGCGCTGGGCTACGACATGCTGTCCGAGCCGATCCGCCGCACCGCCGTCGAGCAGGCACGCGACTCGGGCGAGCCGTCGATCACCCGGGCCATCCAGCTGAAGATCGACGAGGGCAATTCGCCGTCGCCGGCCTTCATCGTATTCCAGGCGGTCTACCGCGACGGCCAGCAGCCCCGCAGCGTGGAGGAGCGCCGCGCGACCTTCGTCGGCGTCGTGCTGACCCCGATCCGCATCGTTCCGCTAGCCAACGCGGTGTTCGGGCCGGGCGTCACCGACGTCGCGGCGACCCTCTACGAAGGGCGGCTGGCCGACGCCGACTTCCCGCTCTACCGCAGCCGCGCCCCGTCGCCCGAAAAGCCGGACCTGGTGGCGGAGCGCGAACTCACCTTCGGGAACCGCGTCTGGACCGTGCGCTACGAAAGCCGGCCCGGCTTCGCCCTGGAAACGGAAAGCTGGAAGCCGCCGCTGGTCCTCGCCGTCGGCCTGACGCTCAGCGCCTTCCTGACGACGCTGCTCTGGGCGCTGACGGCCACGCGGCGCCGGGCGCTGGAAATAGCCGGGCAAATCACCGCCTCCCTGCGCCGGCGCGAGGCGGAGCTGGACCAACTCTTCAACGAGGCGCCGCTCGGCATCGCGCTGATCGGCGAGGACGCCAAGCTGCTCGACTGCAACCCGGCCTTCGCTCGCGCGGTGGGCGCGCCACGCGACGGGCTGATCGGGCTCGACGCGAAACTGCGGGCGCAGGACCCCGCGCTGGCCGCGGCCATCGACGCCGCCATCGGCGGCGAGAGCGTGCGGCTGGAGGTCGACCAGCTGCTGCTGGCCGGCGGGCGGCACAGCCATTTCACCGTGCACCTCCAGCCGGTCGCCACGCCGGACGACCCGCCCTTCGTCATGGCCTTCGTGGAGGACATCGGCGACAAGCGCCGGGCGGAGCAGCACATCCATTACCTCGCCCATTACGACGCGCTGACCGGTCTGCCGAACCGCGTGCTGTTGTTCGATCGCATCGGGCAGGCGGCCAAGCAGGCGCGGCGCGACGGCACGAAGGTGGCGGTGCTGTTCATCGACCTCGACCGCTTCAAGGTGATCAACGACAGCCTCGGCCATTCCTTCGGCGACGAGGTGCTGCGGTCGGTGGCGCGCCGGCTGCACGGGGGCTTGCGCGACTCCGACACGGTCGGACGCCTGGGCGGCGACGAGTTCCTGATCGTGGCGCCCCAGCTCCACCAGGCGGCCGACGCCGCGGCGGTGGCGGAGAAGGTGCTGCTTCAGCTCTCCAGCCCCTTCGCCGTCGGCGGGCAGAGCTTCGTGGTGTCGCCCAGCATCGGCATCAGCCTGTTCCCCGACGACGCGGAGGACGCGGAGGGGCTGATCCGCTGCGCCGACATCGCGATGTACAACGCCAAGGACGGCGGCCGGAACGCCTACCGCTTCGTCACCCGCGAGATGGGCGCTCGCTCCCGCGAGCGGCTGGACCTGGAGGCGGCGCTGCGCCGCGCCCTGCACAACGGCGAATTGTTCATCGTCTACCAGCCGCAGGTCCGCATTTCCGACGACCAGGTGGTCGGGGTGGAGGCGCTGGTGCGCTGGCGCCATCCGGAGGCGGGGCTGATCATGCCCAACCGCTTCCTGCCCATCGCGGAGGAGACGGGCCTCGTCCAGGGCATCGGTGACTGGGTGCTGAACGAGGTGTGCCAGCAGATCCGCCGCTGGAAGGACCACATCGGCCTGTCGATCCCCGTGGCCGTCAACATCTCCGGCCAGCAGTTCCGCGACGGCCAGCTGCCGGCCAAGGTCGCCGCGGCGCTGGACAGCAACGGGCTGGACGGGCGGGAGCTGGAGATCGAGGTGACCGAGGGCACCCTGATCGACGACATCCCCGCCGTCTCCACCCTGCGCGCGCTGAAGGAGCGCGGGTGCCTGATCGCGCTGGACGACTTCGGCACCGGCTACTCCTCGCTCAGCTACCTGCACCGCTTCCCGATCGACAAGCTGAAGATCGACCGTTCCTTCATCCACGACCTGGAGCAGGCGGGTGTGGGCGACTCCATCCCGCGCGCCATCGTCGGCCTCGGCCGCAGCCTCGGCCTGTCGGTCGTGGCGGAGGGCGTGGAGACGGAGGTGCAGCTCCAGCTCCTGCGCAGCCTGAAATGCGAGAGCTTCCAGGGCTACCTGTTCAGCCGGCCGGTCCCGGCGGAGGAACTGGAACCGGTCCTGGCCGTCCGCGCCGCCCGCGGCGGCCACCACCCGGCCCGCGTCCCCCTAAGCACGTCCCCCTAAGCACGTCCCCTTAAGCGCGGCCCGATCAGCGCGGAAAGGTGACCTCGCTTTCCTCCGCCGCCTGCCAAGCCGGCTTGGCGTTGTGGCCCAGCGTCCGGTGGCCGCCGTTTTCCGAATAGTAATCCTCCCGGAAACGGCCGTGCTCGCGGTGCCCCAGGCGCCGCGCCCGGTGCCGATCCTCGCCCCGATGTTCGCCGTACCCGCCGCGCACCCAGCCGCGCGACATCGCCGCCCCCGCCAGCACGCCGACGCCGGCCAGCAGAGCGACGGTCATCCACGGGTGCATCTGCGCTTCGGTGTAGAAGCTCGTTTCGCGGACGAAACGGTGCCGCCCCGCACGCTCGCGGCCGTCATCGCCGTGGGAGTGCAGGGCGTCGTTCCGCGCCCGCAACGGCCCGCCGGAGCGCGTGGCCCGCGTCACCGCCCGTTCCATGACATAGTCGGTGATCCGCGGCGCAAAGGTCTCGGCCAGCGAGAACAGCTTGGCCCCGCCGCCGACATACATGTCGCGCATCGGGGTCTGGGCGCAGTGGCAGATGGCCTTGGCAACGAGGTCCGGCGCGTAGACCGGCGGCGGGTTGCTCGGCTCCACGTCCATCAGGTTCTTTGCGTGCTCCTCGTACAGCGTGTCGATGGCCGCCGGCTTGATCAGCGTGACGGAGATCGGGACGCCGTCGGCCTCCAGCTCCATCCGCAGCGCGTCGGTGAAGCCCTTCACCGCGTGCTTGGTCGCGGAATAGGCGCCCTGCAAGGGCACGGAGCGGTCGGACACGACGCTGCCCAGGTTGATCAGCGCGCCGCCGTGCCGGCGCAGGTGCGGGATGGCGGCCAGCGACCCGTTGACCACGCCCCAATAATTGGTCTCGAACAGGCGCCGGTGATCTTCCATCGGGGTGTCGATGACCTTGCCGTAGATCGACACGCCGGCGTTGTTCACCCACGTGTCGATGCGCCCGTGGGTGCGGACCGCCAGGTCGGCGAGCTGGCGCAGCTCTTCCGGGTTGGCGACGTCGGCCACGCAATGGACGGCGTCGCCGCCCTCACCGCGGATCTCCTCCGCGACGCGGGCGAGCGCCTCGCGGTCGCGGGCGGCCAGAACGACCTTCGCCCCCTGGCGCGCGGCCATGCGGGCGGTGGCGAGCCCGATGCCGCTGGACGCGCCGGTGATGACGATGACTTGCTCTTCGATGGGCTTCAGCTGCAGGCGCATGGTTGGCCCCCTCGGTGGTTGGGCTCCGGTCCCGCGCGGCGGACGCCAGAGCGGTTTGCGGAGTGAACAGCGTCGCGCGCATCCTGTTACGTCCAGAAGTGCTGCCACCGGGGTGCCCCGCCAGAGCCCAAGCCAGGACCCGAACGCGCGGCGGAACACGGCCGCGCCCGCCGGGGTTCTTGCTGTCGAGACCGCCCCGTCGGGCATCACACACAGCAACGGGATACAGGCGATGACGATCTACGACCGGATCAAGCAGGACCACGACACCGTCCGCGACCTGCTCGAAAAGGCCGAAAAGGGCGGCGCGAACGTCCGCAGCGTCTACGAGGACCTTCAGCGCGAACTCTGGGCCCACGGCAAGGTGGAGGAGGCGGTCTTCTACCAGGCCCTCTCCAAGGCCAAGAACGCGAAGGAGGAGACGGTCGAGGGCCTGAACGAGCACCACATGATCAACGGCTTGCTCGACGAGCTGAACGCCATGCCGGCCGAGGGCACCGCCTGGAAGGCGAAGCTCCAGGTCCTGGGCGAGATCGTCCGCCACCACCTGGACGAGGAGGAGGAGGAACTGTTCGAGGAGGCCGAGAAGGCGCTCGACGACAAGCGCGCCAAGGAACTCGGCACCCTCTACGCCGACCGCAAGAAGCACATGATGGCCGCGCTCGCCCCCCTGCCGAAGAGCGCGTGATACAGAGGCTGGGGCGCGACCGGAGCGAGCGCAGAAGCGATTCTGCAACCTTGCGCACCGCCACATCCGGTCGTATTTTAGGAGGGGAGGAAGCCGGGGCCTAGCCCCAGCTCCCCCACCTTCAGATCAGGTAGTCGACGGCGAGGCAGACTGTTCATCCCCTCGCCGTCTTCCTGAACTTCAGGCTAAAGCGCAGCCTTTTCAGCATGGCTTTGCCCTCCTGAACGTCCGACGGGAACATTCCCGCCTGACGCGTGCATGTTTATGACTTTTTCGCGCGACAGGAAATCCGGCGCGGCGCGATGCCGCAGCGTTCTAGCTCGTGCTGCGGTCGAAGGGGAGTCACGCGTAATCGTTGAGCGATGGTAAGGTTTGAGCATCAATCCCTTGCCAAAGTGTTCCCATATGCCTTCAAGACGCGAGCTTCCTCTGGACGAATTCGTCCGAGAGTTTTTCCAGCACGTCATCGATTACCGGACACGCTACGCCTTTTTCCTCGGCGCCGGCTGTTCCTACTCGTCGAACATCCCGCTGGCCGGCGACTTGGTGCGGGATCTCTGGCTGCCCAAGCTTATGCGCAAAAAGACTGGTAAGACCGGCGATTCGAACGCCTGGGCGGCGTCGGTGTTCGAGGGATACACGCGCAAGACCGCCGCCACATTCTATGGGCCGGTGATCGAGCAGTTGTTCCGCTTCCCCGAACACCGCCAGCAGGAAATCGACAGCATCGTCCGCGACAAGCAACCGGGCTTCGGCTATGGCGCGCTCGCCAAGCTGATGACCCACGAGAAGGCTGGCCCTTGCTGCAACGTGGTGCTGACCACCAACTTCGACGACCTCGTCGCCGATTCGCTCTACCTCTACGGCAACGCCCGCCCACTGGTCATCGGTCACGAGGCGCTGATTCACTTCGTTCGCGTTACGAGCAGTAACCCGCTGGTGGTCAAACTGCACGGCGACCACCAACTCGCCCCGAAGAACACGAGCGTCGAAACTAAGGAATTGGCCGGTTCAGTGGAGGCCGCACTGGGGAACCTCCTGTCGGAAAGCGGCCTCGTCTTCGTTGGCTATGCCGGCGGCGACGCGAGCATCACGAAAGCCCTGTCCAACCTCCCGCCCACCAGCCTTCGCGGTGGCGTCTACTGGGTCAACGACACTTGGCCCGACGGTGCCTTCGGGGAATGGCTCGACCGTCGCGAGGCGATCTGGGTCCGGCACCTGGACTTCGACGAACTGATGCTGATGCTGCACGTCGAATTCGATCTGCCAAATCCAGACGACTCCCGTTTCCGCCGGCTGATGGAAGAGCACAACCAGACCTTCGAAAAACTCCACCGCAAGATTTTCGCGACCGATGCCGAAGAAGCGGCGCCCTTGAAGCAGGCGGCTGAGACGGTGGCGAAGAAATTTCCATCGGCGCAGGCTGCTCTGATGGACGCCTATGCGCATGAAAAGACGGCGCCCGAGAAGGCCGTTGCGCTGTATCGGGAAGCGCTTGAGGAGTTTCCGAGCGATGCCAGTTTGCTTGGGCAGTTCTCGGCTTTTCTTCATCGCCAAGGTGCCGGTGACGAAGCTGAAATTCACTACAAGCGGGCGTTGGAAGCCGATCCCAAGAACGCTATCAACCTCGGCAACTTCGCGCGGTTCTTGGCGACTATCCGGGGCGACCATGACGGGGCGGAGCGTCTGTACCAGCAGGCGGTCGAAGCCGATCCCAAGCACGCCAACATCCTCGGCAACTATGCCAATTTCCTGACAAAGATCCGGGGCAACCATGACGGGGCGGAGCGTCTGTACCAACAGACGGCGGAGGCCGATCCGAAGAACGCCAACAATCTCGGTCGCTACGCTCTGTTCCTGAAGAACATCCGGGGCGACCATGACGGCTCGGAGCGTCTGTACCAACAGGCGGTGGAAGCTGATCCCAAGCACGCCAACAACCTCAGCAATTATGCGGGCCTTCTATTCACGCGCGGGATGATAAACGAAGGTGAGGAGCGGCTCGTGCAATGCGAAGGTGTGGCGACGGATCCCGCATTGCTCCTCGAATGCCGGTTTTACCGACTCTGTCATTTGGCGAGGAGCGACGACGAACGGGCGACCGCTCTATCGGTGATCCGGCGCGACATCGACGCCGGTGTTCGGTCTCTGAGCTTCGACCTGTCCGGCAACGTGGCGCGGGCGGTCAACGACGGCCACCCGTGGCCGGCGTTGCTGGATTGTTTGGCCAAGGTAATTGCCAAGCGCGCCGACGCGGCGGAACTGGAGAGCTTCCCGGAATGGCGGGTTGCCGAGCAGCCTTGATATCCTCTCCCACCCCGCGAGTGTTAGGGTGCTCCCGAGGATCAGCGCCATTATGCTTGCGTGACCCTCATCCGGTCCTTTGGGCCACCGTCTCCCGGGGCGGGAGAGGGTTCGATGCCAGCACGCGGTCGCCATCGAACCGCACGGCGTCCATGCAGCTTGCCGCAATCCACCGCATCGTGATAGGCTTTTATTCCCTTAAACCGCAACTGCAAAGCGCCCAGACCCCGAATGAAACATCACGTGTTTCACCGTTTCATAGTGTTTCATTCTGTCCCATAAACCCTCTCCCGCCCCCGCAACGCAAGCCGCCCCCATGCCCCCGACCGCTAAGCCAGCCGCCAAACCCGCCCCGAAATCCGCCGCCGGATCGCTGGCATCCTTCTGCCCCTGGGCCGCGGGGGAGGAGGGTGTGCGCGTCTATCTGCGCCCGGTTGGGCTGCTGCCCATCGCGGCGTGGGAGACGGGGGCGGCCGTGCCGCTCGCCGGGGGGCGGTTCGCCTTCTCCATGGCCGAACTCATCGTCCGCAAGGGGCCCCGCATCGAGCGCGCCTTCGCGCCGCTGTCGGAGATCATGGCCTGGGGGTGGGAGCGCGGGCGCGCGGTGGCGGAGGTGCTGGACCAGCGGCTCGCCGCGCTGACGCGGGCGCGGGCGCCCTTTGGCGGGCTGGACCTCGGGCGGCCGGCCATCATGGGGATCGTCAACGTCACGCCGGACAGCTTCTCCGATGGCGGCGACTTCTTTGACGCCAACGCCGCCATCGCCCATGGCGAGGCGCTGCTGGAGGAGGGGGCCGACCTGCTCGACGTCGGCGGCGAGTCGACCCGCCCCGGCTCGGCCGCCGTGCCGCCGGAGGAAGAGGAGGCTCGCGTCCTGCCCGTCGTCCGCCACTTCGCGGCGAAGGGGGCCTTGGTCTCCGTCGACACGCGGCACGCGCGGGTCATGCGCGCCGCGCTGGACGCCGGCGCCCGCATCATCAACGACGTCGCGGGCTTGCGCGACTCCGGCGCCCTGCCGCTGGTGGCGGAGCGGGGTGCGCCCGTCGTGCTGATGCACATGCGGGGGGAGGACCCCGGCACCATGCAGCAGAACCCGGTCTACGAGGACGCCGCGCTCGACGTGTTCGACTGGCTGGCCGGCCGGGTCGAGGCTTGCCGCGCCGCCGGCCTGCCGCTGGACTCCATCGCGGTCGATCCGGGCATCGGCTTCGGCAAGACGCTGCAGCACAACCTGGACATCCTGCGCCACACCGCGCTGTACCACGGGCTCGGCTGCCCGGTCCTGATCGGGCTGTCGCGCAAGGGCTTCATCAGCAAACTGTCGCGCGGCGAGGCGCCGAAGGACCGGCTGGGCGGCTCGCTCGCCGCCGGGCTGGAGACGCTGAACCAGGGCGCGCAGATCCTGCGGGTCCACGACGTCGCGCAAACGGCGCAGGCCCGCGCCGTCTGGGAGGGGTTGCACCCCGCGAAATCATAAGGAAGATGGGGGAGGGCGGGCGGACCATCGGCCGTCCGTGTAACCCTTTGGCGTGCGCGCGGAAGGGCGCTTGACCGCCGCTCCCCGTCGCGCGAAGAAGGCATATCCACCTCCGCATTTGCGGTACAGTGACCAGGGTTTTTCACCGAGGGCATATTCCATGACGCGACACCTGTTCGGCACCGACGGCATCCGAGGCACCGCCAACATCGAGCCGATGACCGCCGAGACGGCCCTGCGCGTGGCCATGGCGTCGGCCCTGCAATTCCGCCGCGGCGACCACCGCCACCGCGTCGTCATCGGCAAGGACACGCGGCTGTCCGGCTATCTGCTGGAACCGGCGATGACCGCGGGCTTCATCTCCATGGGCATGGACGTGGTCCTGCTCGGCCCGCTGCCGACCCCGGCCGTCGCGATGCTGACGCGGAGCTTGCGCGCCGACCTCGGCGTGATGATCTCGGCCTCGCACAACCCCTTCCAGGACAACGGCATCAAGCTGTTCGGTCCGGACGGCTACAAGCTGTCGGACGCCGTGGAGATGACCATCGAGGCGCGGCTGGAGCAGCCCTTCGCCTCCGACCTGGCCGGCTCCGCCGACCTCGGCCGCGCCGCCCGGCTTGAGGACGCGACCGGCCGCTACATCGAGTATGTGAAGAACACCTTCCCGCGCGGCCTGCGGCTCGATGGGCTGAAAATCGTCGTGGATTGCGCCAACGGCGCCGCCTACCGCGTGGCGCCCAAGGTGCTGTACGAGCTGGGCGCCGACGTGATCCCGGTGGGCGTGAACCCGGACGGCCTGAACATCAACAAGGGCTGCGGCGCCACCGCCACCCAGACCTTGCAGGAGCAGGTGGTGGCGCACGGCGCCCACCTGGGCATCGCGCTGGACGGCGACGCCGACCGCCTGATCATGGTGGACGAGGCCGGCCGCGTCGTGGACGGCGACCAGGTGATGGCGCTGATCGCCTCCTCCTGGGCGCGGGCCCAGTCGCTGAAGGGCGGCGGCGTGGTCGCCACGGTCATGTCCAACCTGGGCATGGAGCGGCAGCTGAAGGGCCTCGGCATCCAACTCGTCCGCACGCCGGTCGGCGACCGCTACGTGGTTGAGCACATGCGGGAGCATGGCTACAACGTCGGTGGGGAGCAGTCGGGCCACGTCGTGCTGTCCGACTACTCGACGACGGGCGACGGGCTGATCGCCGCGCTCCAGGTCCTGGCCGTGCTGATCCAGGCCGGCGGGAAGCCGGCCAGCGCCGTCTGCCGCGTCTTCGACCCCGTCCCGCAGAAGCTGACCAACGTGCGCTTCGCTGCCGGGTCCAAGCCGCTGGAGGTCGCCGTCGTGCAGGAGGCGATCCGCGACGGCGAGTCGCGCCTCAACGGTTCCGGCCGCCTGCTGATCCGCAAGTCGGGCACGGAGCCGGTGATCCGCGTGATGGCGGAGGGCGACGACGAGGGGCTGGTCCACGCGGTGGTCGCCGACATCGCCGCCGCGATCCAGGACGCCGCCCGCCCGGTGGAGGCCACTCCATGACGACAAAGCACGAGCAGCCGCACCCGATCCACGGCCGGGTCCTGATCGTCGCCGGATCGGATTCCGGCGGCGGGGCCGGCATCCAGGCGGACATCAAGACGGTCAGCGCGCTCAACGGCTACGCGATGACCGCCATCGCCGCGCTGACGGCGCAGAACACCACCGGCGTCTTCGGCGTCGTCCCGGTCGATCCGGCCTTCGTCGCGCAGCAGATGACGGTGGTGCTGGAGGACATCGGCGCCGACGCCATCAAGATCGGCATGCTCGCCAACGCCGCGGTGATCGAGGCGGTGGCCGGCGCCTATGAGGAGCGCGCGGTCAACGTCCCCCTGGTCGTCGATCCGGTGATGGTCGCCAAGAGCGGCCATTTCCTGCTGGAGCCCGACGCGGTGCTGACGCTCCGCAAGCGTCTGCTGCCCCTGGCCGATGTGGTGACCCCCAACCTGCCGGAGGCGGAGGCGCTGACCGGCGTTCCCGTGCGGAACCTGGACGACATGCGCCGCGCCGCGGAAATGATCCGCACCTTCGGGCCGAAGGCCGTGTTGCTGAAGGGCGGCCATCTGGAGGACGACCAGCTCTACGACCTGCTGCTGACCGAAGACGGGGAGCAGCTGTTCGAGGGCCGCCGCGTCCACACGCCGCACACCCACGGCACCGGCTGCACCATGTCGTCGGCCATCGCCACCGGCATCGCCCAGGGCCTGTCCGTGCGCGACGCGGTCGCCCGCGCCCGCGCCTATGTGGAGAAGGCCATCCTGACCGCGCCGGGCTTCGGCCATGGGCACGGCCCGCTCAACCACCTGCACACGGTGAAGCCTTTCCCGTAAGGGCTCACGCGGCCTGATCAAACGATCGACAGCATGGCCGATTCCGGGTTCTCCAGCGTCTCGACCAGGGTGCGCAGGCCGCGGGCAAGGTCGTCCCGGTTGCTCGGGCAGCAGAGGCCGACGCGGACGGCGTGCGGCGCGCCCGCCCGGCCGACGGCGAAGACGTCGCCCCCGGTGACTTTGGCGTTGCGGCGCGCCGCCTCGGCGATGAAGTCGTCGCGGCGCCAGGGCTCTGGCAGGACCAGCCACAGGTGCTGCGCCGCCGGGTGGCCGCAGACGACGTCGGCCGGCAGAATGGAGCGGGCCAGTTGCTGGCGCGCCGCCGCCTCGCTGCGCTGGAACTCAGCGAAGCGGTCGGCGCTGCCGTCTGTGATCCAGCGCGCGGCGACCTCCGCCGGCAGCGGCGGGGTGGAGTATTGCAATGCGCGGATCACCGCCTCGACCCGCGGAACCATCGACGGAGGGGCAACCACGAAGCCGACGCGCAGGCCGGCCGACACGCTCTTCGACAGGCTCGACACGTAGATGGTGATGTCCGGGGCGATGGCCTGGATGGGCTTCGGCTCCCGCAGCAGGAAGCCGAACACGTCGTCCTCCACCAGCACCACGCCGTGGCGGCGCGCGATGTCCGCGATCTCCTGGCGGCGGGCGGCCGGCATGACGGCGGCGGTGGGGTTGTGCATGGTCGGCACGAGGTAAAGCGCCTTGGGCGCCAGCCGGCGGCAGGCGCTGTCGAACGCGTCCGGCACCACGCCATGCTCGTCGATGGCGATCCCTTCCAGGTGGTAACCTTCGACCGTTGCGAGCGTCTTCATTCCGTAGTTGGTCAGCCGCTCCGTCAGCACCACGTCGCCCGGACGGGCCACCGCGGCGATGGCCACCGCCATGGCGTTCTGCGCGCCGATGGTCAGCAGGACGTTGTCCGGCCCTGCGCTGACGCGGTGCTGGCGGGCCAGCCATTTGGCCACCGCTGCCCGGTGGGCGGGCAGGCCGGCGTGCGGGCTGTATTCCAGAAGCGTCGCGATGTTGGGCGAAGCGCCGATGGCCGCGAGGGTCGGCCCCAGCGCCTGGGCGGTCAGTTTGTGCTCCGGCGTGATGGCCGTCATGTTGACGATGGACGGCTCCAGCGCCGGCGACCAGGAGAAGGGGTCGGACGGCTGGGTCAGCAGCTTGTGCCCCTGCACGAAGGTGCCGCGCCCGACCTCGCCCCCGATCAGCCCGCGCTTCTCGGCCTCCGCATAGGCGCGCGTGATCGTCCCCACGGTGACGCCCAACGTGTAGGCGAGGTCGCGGTGGGTCGGCAGGCGGGTTCCGGCCGGCAGGCGCCCACCGGCCACGTCGTCGGCGAGGGCATCGGCGATGGCGCGGTAGCGCGGCCCCTGGCGGCCGCTCAGGTCGGGTGTCCAATCTGTCATGGGTACAATAGTGACATTCTACGAAGCGTCCTTCAAGCGGGGCCGCATTGTCCCCATCGAGGCGGAATGGATGTCCCCGCGTTCCCGCCGTCACCCCGCACGGCCCGGCGGCGGGAACCCGCGCCGTGGGTGCGCCGTTGGAGAATGGCCCGCCCGGCGGTCCTTCGGGCCTCCTCAGAGCCGGGCACAGCCGGGAGACAGACGGACATGAACGCGGAAAACGCCATTCAGAGCACATACGACCGCTTCTTCGGCGGCGAACGGAACCTGGGCCCCGTGGAGCGGGCCGTCTCGACGGGCCTCGGCCTGATCATGGCCGCGGGCGGCGTGCGCCGCGCCGATGTGCCGGGGGCCATCATGGGCCTCGCCGGCGCGGCCCTGGTCGCGCGCGGTATGAGCGGCCATTGCCCGATGAAGGCCATGATGCAGGGGGACGGCCACCACGGCCTGTCCGACATGAGCGGCGACGGCCGGGAGCACCTCCGCAACGAATCCTATGGGCACGACGACACGCGCCTGCGCACCTACTCGTAAGCGCATCCGGGCTCTTCCGGATGGAGGTGAGTTAGGAAGACGTGGCGGCGCGGCGTCGGCGCCGCCATTCCTTCCAGCGGCGTTCGCCCCACACCAGCGCCCGGCCGACGGGCGCCTTCAGGAAGGGCACGTCGTAGGCGAGCAGGATGAGCCCCAGCGGCAGCATCCAGATGCCGAGCACCGGCAGGAAGCTGAGCAGCCCGCCGACGATCAGCAGCAACCCCACCGGCACGCGGACCCAGGTCGCCCGCGGATCGCGCAACCAGCGCAATGCGTGGGCCATTCGGTCCGGAAGCTTTTCCTCGATACGGTCGACCCGACGTTCGAGCCGCGCGTGGTGCCGGTCCATCAAATTCCGAAGCTCCTGGTCCTGTCCGTTCCTGCCGTGTCGAGAACGGCCCATATGGGAACAGCCGAGCGCGTTCCAAGCTCCCGTCGGAATCGGGGGAGGGGCCTCTTGAAAGCCGCCACCCCCACCGCCAACTGTTCGAATGTTCCGGATCCGGGCCCCTCTGGCAGCCGAGTCGTCGGCTGCGATGTCGGATCCCTTCACCTGCTCTTGCGCCGACGGGCGTGACCGCATTTGGAGGGTCCCACGATGGAGACCTCGCACAGCATCCGGGCCAGCCTGCCCATCAGGGGCGCTACAATTCCATCGCTCACTGCCCCATCGCTTCGCAACCGCGGTTCCGCCGCCGGAAAGACCGGCCGGCTCACATCCGCGCGCCAGCGGCCGAGCGGGCGGCAAATCCACACGGATCCTTTCCACAGCGATCGCGCCGACCGGCCGCCCGTTCCGCGGGCGGGTGCCGGCACGTGCGCATCCGGGGCGTAAACGAGGGAGCTTTCGTCATGTTCAACCAGTACCCGAACCAAAGTCCGGGCCAGAGCCGCTGGGGCGCCGGCGCCCCGGCCATGGACCGCGCACAGTTCGACGAGGGCCTGCGCACGCACATGCTGCGGGTCTACAACTTCATGATGCTGGGGCTCGGGGTGACCGGGCTGGTGGCGCTGTTCGTGGCGAGCACGCCGGCGCTGTACGTGCCGCTCTTCACGACGCCGCTGAAGTGGGTGGTGATGCTGGCGCCGCTGGCCTTCATCATGGTGCTGTCCTGGCGCTTCGAGCGCATGTCGGCGAGCGGCCTGCAAGGGCTGTTCTGGGCCTTCTGCGCGGTGATGGGCGTCTCCATGGCGTCGATCTTCCTGGTCTTCACCGGGGCCAGCGTGGCGCGGGTGTTCTTCATCACCGCCGCCATGTTCGCCGCGATGAGCCTGTGGGGCTACACCACCAAGGCCGACCTGTCGAAGATGGGCTCGTTCCTGATGATGGGCCTGATCGGCATCGTCATCGCCGGCCTGGTCAACATCTTCGTCGGCTCCAGCGCGCTGCAGTTCGCCATCTCCGTCCTCGGCGTGGTGATCTTCACCGGCCTGACCGCCTACGACACCCAGCGCATCAAGGAAGAGTACGCCGAGGGCTACGGCCACGAGACCAACACCAAGCTCGCCGTCATGGGCGCGCTCTCCCTCTACCTCAACTTCATCAACCTCTTCCAGATGCTCCTCCAGCTCATGGGCCAGCGCGACGAGTAAGGCGCGACGAGTAATCCAGCGTTTTCCAGGTGCGTCCTGCCTTGACGGGCCGGCTTCTTCGGCAGCCGGCCCATTTTCTTTAGCGTCCCGGGCGGCGTTGACCGTGCCGCCGCCGAGCCCTACCTTTGCTTGGTCGAACCGGAACCGGTTCTGAGACGGGGCGAGATCGATGGGGAAGGGTGCAGGCACCCTTGGAAAGGCGGGAGCGGGCGTGGTGACGGCGGGCCTGTTTCTGCTGGCCGCGCTGCTGCTGTTCGCGATGCCATCCCCTGGCCACGCTGCCCCCTGCCACGACGGCATGGCTCGGTCCGCCGGGGTGTCCGCGCCCGTCGTCAATGCGCATGCCCCGCCGGCGATCGTTGCCCTGGCCATGGACCGCCACGGGGGTGGTCAGGGCGCCTGCGACCACCATCCCGGCAAGGGCGATCCGCCCGGCTGCTGCGCCGGCGGTGTCTGCTCCCTCATGCACGGCGGTGTCACCCCGTCCGGCCTGCTGCCGGAACCGCCGCCTGACGGAACCCGGCAACCATTGGCGCCCAGCCCGCTCTTTGCCGGCCTTCGGCCCGGGCCGGCCTACAAGCCACCGCGCGCGTCCGTCTGATCGTCCCTGTTCGCCGCACCGCCGCAGGCCTTCGCCCGCGCGTGCCCTGACCGGATTCCGTTGATGGATCGCCCGATGCCAAGCCTCAAACCGCCCATTCTGCAAACGCGCCGCCAGTTCCTGTCCACCGCAGCGTCCGCCGCCGCGCTCGGCGGCCTCTACACTCTCGTCCCCGCGGCGGCCCGCCGCGCCTTCGCTGCCGAACCCACGCCGACCCGCCTGGTCGTCGAGCGACGCGTGCTGGAGGTGATGGGCAAGTCCGCCACCGTGTTTGGCATCCGCCAGCCGGACGGCTCCTCCGGCATCGTCCTTGACGCGGGCCAGCGCTTTCTCGTCGACCTGGAGAACAAGGCCGGCGAGGACACGGTTATCCACTGGCACGGCATGACGCCCCCCTACGCGCAGGACGGCGTCGCCGACGCCAACCGCCCGGTGGTCGCGGCGGGGACGGTGGAGCGCTACGACTTCGCGCCTCGTCCCGGCACGCACTGGATGCATTCGCACCACGGCTTTCAGGAGCAGCGGCTCATGGCCGCCCCGCTGGTCGTCCGCACCGCCGAGGATCGCCGCGCCGACGTGCAGGAGGTCATCGTCCTGCTGCACGACTTCACCTTCAAGGACCCCGCGGAGTTGCTCGCCGGCCTGACCGGCGGCGGCACCATGACGCACGGCGGCCATGGCGGACACGGCGACCATGGCATGTCGATGCCGGGCATGGACATGACCGCTTCCAAGCCGTCCGCCATGAACCATGACGCGCACCAGGGGCACGCCAGCGCTATGCCCTCAAGCACGATGTCCGGCGGCGCTCCTATGGACCTGAACGACATCGAGTACGACGCCTACCTTGCCAACGACCGCACGCTGGACGATCCGCAGCTGGTCCAGGTCGAGCGCGGCGGCCGAGTGCGCCTGCGGCTGATCAACGGCGCGACCTCAACCGCCTTCCACATCGACCTCGGCGGGCTGGAGGGCACTGTCCTGGCGGCCGACGGCAACCCTGTGAAGCCGGTCACCGGCCGTCGTTTCGGCATGGTGATGGGCCAGCGGCTGGACATCCTGCTCCAGCTTCCGCCGGGCGGCGGAGCCTTCCCCGTGCTGGCGCAGCGGGAGGGTGACCGCCAGCGCACCGGCATCATCCTGGCGACGCCGGGCGCCACGGTGGCGAAGGTAGCCACCCTCGCCGCGGAGGCCGCCGGCCCGGTCGACCTGTCGCTGGAGCAGAGCCTGTCCGCCACCGAGCCGCTGGCCGCGCGTGACCCGGCCGCCCGGTTCCGTGTACGGCTGACCGGCTCCATGATGCCCTATGCCTGGACCATCGACGACCGACCCTTCGGCCGGCATGTGCCGCTGGCCGTGCCCAAAGGGCAGCGGGTGCTGGTGGAGATGGTCAATGCCAGCGGCATGGCCCACCCCATGCACCTGCACGGCCACCATTTCCAGGTCGTCGCCCTGAACGGCGCGCCGGTGAATGGAGCGGTCCGCGACACGGTCCTGGTGCCGCTGAACGGCTCCGTCACCGTCGCCTTCGACGCGGACAATCCCGGCCGCTGGCCGCTGCACTGCCACAACCTGATGCACATGGAAACCGGGATGATGACCGAGGTGGTCTACGACCGCAGCGCCTAATCCTCTGCGGCGGCCCCTATAGCCAGCCCCGCCATTTAAAGAACAGGTAGGGCAGGATGCCGGTGGCCGCCATCAGGCCCAGGGCGTAGGGGTAGCCGAGTGTCCATCCAAGCTCCGGCATGTGCTGGAAGTTCATGCCGTAGATGCTGGCGACCAGTGTCGGCGGCGTCAGCACGACGGAGACGATGGAGATGATCTTGATGATGGCGTTCTGCTGGATGCCGATCAGCCCCACGGTCGCGTCCAGCATGAACTGCACCTTGTTGATCAGGTCGACCGTGTATTCGTGCAGCGACCGCAGATCGCGCTCCAGCGCCTCCAGCCCGATCGCGGCGGCGTCGGAGCGCAGGTTGGCGCGGGCGAAGGCGAAGACGCGGTCCAGGCTCTGCAGGCTCTCGCGGATGCGGAAGACCACGTCCTGGCTGTGGCCGACGTCGCTCAGCACCGCTTCCAGCGGCCGCCGGGGCCGGCGCCGCTTGCCCGGCCGCTGGCCGGGCCGTCCGTTGCTGTAGCGGAAGATCTCGCGGCTCAGCACGTCCAGGTCGGCGCCGATCCGCTCGATGATGTCGGCCAGCCGGTCCACCATGGTGTTCCACATCGCCACCAGCACGTCGGTCGCGCTTTCGACCTGGACCTGCTGGCGGTCGCACTGGGACTTGAAGATCTTGAAGGACTGCGGCGTGTCGTAACGCACGGTGACCAGCCGCTTCGGTGTCAGGACGAAGGTGATCGGCACCGTGGTCGGGTCGTGGCTGTCCGACCGGCAGACCGCCACAACGGTCATGAACAGCGCGTCCTTGGTCTTGGAAACCCGGCTCGTCTCCTCGATCTCCACCATGTCCTCGTGGGTGGGGAGGTTGAGGCCGAGAACCTGCTCCAGCCGTTCCTCCTCCTCCCGGCCGGGATCGCAGAGGTCGATCCAGACCGCTTCCGGCGGCAGGTGTTCGGGGTTGGTGACGGCGGAGTACAGCGTGCCGTCCCGGACGATGTGCGCGTGGATCATGTGGCACCGATCTTGGGGGTACCGATCATGGGGGGGCCCGCCCCGTCAGCGCGCCAGCGGGACCGGTCCGGGCAGCGCACCGTCCAGCCCCGTGCCGGCCGGGCGCAGGGACAGCGACGGCGCGCGCAGCAGCGCCGCCTCCAGCTCGGCCATGCGGAAGGGCTTGCCGAGGAAGGCGACGGCGCCTGCGGCCTGCGCCTCCTCCGCCAAGCTGTGGGCGCTGCACACGATGCTCGGGATGCCGTGCCGGCCGGCCAGGACGCGCACCGCGGTCAGGCCGTTGGACCCGCGGGCGAGCCAGACGTCCACCAGGGCCAGGTCCACGGGATGCTTCGTCGCCGCCGCGATCGCCGCCTCCGCCGTGTCCACCACCGCCACGACCCGGTGGCCGAGGTCGTCGAGGATTCCCGTCAGCATCATTGCGACGCCCGCGTCGTCCTCGGCAACGAGGATGTTCAGTCCGTCCAGCATCGGCAAGGTCCCTGTGCCGTTGACCGCTTCGCCTTCACATAATGCGCGCGGAGCGTCGGCAAGACCCTCCACACGGCTGATTCAAACCCACTGTTGCATTTTAGACAAGGCCGAAGCGCGGATTTTCGGACGGACGGCGCTCGGGTCCGGTCTGGAAGCGCCGTCCGCGCTGTTGATTCTCCCGTCCGATTGTCTCGAGTCGCAGGAGGCCCCGATCATGCCCAAGCGAATGATGCCCGGTTGGAAGGCGGGTTCGATGGCAGCGCTCATCGCCGCAGGCGCGTCGGTGGCGCTGGCCGGCCCGCCGGTGCCGCCCGCCGGTGCCGCCGCCCCGGTCACGGAATGGCGCCTGGAGCGTGGGACCGAGGACGGGGTGGAGTATGTCGCGGTCACGGCCAGCAACACCGGCACCGACGTGGCGCTGCAACTGGTCTGCTCCGTCGAATCGCGCGCCTCCGTCACGCTGTTCGGGGAGGCCGGCGCCTCGGCCGACCTGCCGGACACGGCGCCCGTCACGATCCGCGTGCCCGGCCAGCCGCCGCGCACCCAATCCTGGGAGCAGTCGTTGGAGGAAGGGGACGTCCGCACGCTCGACCTCGACGGCAAGGACGCCTTCGACCTGATCGCCACGCTGTCCCGGTCCTCCGCCGGGGAAGCGCGGTTCGAGGTTTCCCAGGGGCGCGCCGCCGACCGCCAGGCCGTGGACCGCTACGGCTTCGACCTCGGCAAGGGGGCGGAGGAGCGCAGCATGCTAGCCGCGGCCTGCGCGAAGTGGCGCTCCGGGTCCGACCTGTAGCCGTTTGCCGCACGCAGGGCCGAACGGACATTCCGTCTTGCGCCAACCGGCTGTGTCGGGGATGATACATCCGACATCGGAAATGTAATGGTGACAATTAAGACATTGACCGCGCCGATTGCACCTTCATAATCGCCATTGTCCCGATTTTTCGGGGTCGAATGTTTCGACGATGGAGGAAAACAATGCGCAGCACCGAAGCGACCCGCAGCACCGGATCGTCCACGACCGCCACCCCGGTCATCGCGCGCGTCCTCGCCGTCGGCGTTCGTCCCCTGTGGATGGCGATGGAGCACACGTTCGGCGCCTACGAACGCTGGCGGCAGCGTCAGGCGCTCGGGCGGCTCGACGACCATCTCCTGAAGGACATCGGCCTCAGCCGGGCCGATGTCGACGCCGAGACCCGCAAGCCCTTCTGGAAGGAGTGACCTGTTGACCGCCGACACCCCCGCCGACACCCCCAAGGCCGGCCCTGTCGCCGATGATGTCGTCTACGCCGTCGAGCCGGACCTGTCGGCGGACGACTTCATCGACGTGCTGCACCGCTCCGGGCTGGCCGAACGCCGGCCCGTGGCGGACCGCCCGCGCGTGGAGGCGATGATGCGCAACGCCGACCTGACGATCACCGCCCGCGTAGAGGGGCGTCTGGTCGGCGTCGCCCGCTCGGTCACCGACTTCGTCTATTGCTGCTACCTGTCCGACCTCGCGGTGGACCGTGCCCTTCAGGGGCGCGGCATCGGCAAGGAGTTGATGCGCCGCACCCGCGCCGCGGTGGGGGAGGGCACGATGTGCCTCCTGCTGTCCGCGCCGAAGGCCGTCACCTTCTACGAGCAGGCGGGGATGGAGCGGCACGAGCGCGCCTTCCTCTTCACCGACAAGCCCTAAGGGTTGCCCCATGCGCCTGCCCATCTATCAGGTCGATGCCTTCGCCGACGCCGTCTTCACCGGCAACCCCGCCGCGGTGATCCCACTGGAGTCCTGGCTGCCGGACGAGACGCTCCAGGCTATCGCCATGGAGAACAACCTCGCGGAGACGGCCTTTTTCGTCCGATCCGACGACGGCTATGAACTGCGCTGGTTCACCCCGGCGGTCGAGGTTGACCTCTGCGGCCACGCGACGCTGGCCTCGGCCTTCGTGATCGCGACGATTCTGGAGCCTGGGCGGGAGCGGATCGACTTCACCACCCGCCAGGCCGGCGTGCTGACCGTCACCCGCAGCGGCGACCGCTTCACACTGGACTTCCCCTGCCGCCCGCCGCAGCCGCTGGCTGAAGCGCCCGCCGGACTGCTGGAGGCGCTCGGCGGTCCCAAGCCGGCGGCCCTGCTGAAGTCGCGCGATGTCCTGGTCGTCTATGAGGACGCTGCGGCGGTGTCGTCCCTGGCGCCGGACATGGCCACCCTGGCCAAGATCGAGGGCTTCGCGATCAACGTCACCGCCCCGGGCAGCGACGGCGTCGATTTCGTGTCGCGGTTCTTCGCACCCGGCCAGGGCATTCCGGAGGATCCGGTGACCGGCTCCTCCCACTGCACGCTGATTCCTTATTGGGCGGCGCGGCTGGGCAAGGACCGGCTGGAGGCCCGTCAGATCTCCGCGCGCGGAGGTGCTCTGACCTGCGAACTGGTCGGCGACCGGGTGAAGATCGGCGGCCGCGGCGTGCTGTTCATGGAAGGCGTCATTCATATCTGACCCGACGGGGCCGGGCTTCCGGCCGGCGCACAGCAGGGGTACAAACGGGGGAGAGCTGAAAACGACAGGGATGGGGACACGCATGGCCGGGCGCTATTTTGAGGATTTTCGGATTGGCGACGTGATCGAGACCGAAGGGGCGACCGTCACTGAAAGCCAGATCATGGATTTCGCCCAGCGCTTCGATCCCCAGCCCTTCCACATGGACGCGGTCGCCGCGTCGGAAGGTCCGTTCGGCGGGGTGATCGCCAGCGGATTCCACACGCTGTCGCTCAGCTTCCGCCTGTTCCGCGACACGGGCGTCATCACCGGCACCAGCCTCGGCGGGTCCGGCGGTGACGAGTTGCGCTGGTTGCGCCCCGTCCGCCCCGGCGACACGCTGCGCGTCCGGGCCGAGGTGGTGGAGGCGACCCCGTCCCGCCGCGGCGACCGCGGCACCGTCCGGCTGGCCTACACCACGCTGAACCAGCACGGCGAGGCGGTGATGACGATCACCCTGCACCACATCATCGCCACCCGGACCATCCCCGCGGAATAAGGGACCAAGCCCCACTTATCCCCAACGCATGTCTTGATCCGCGGCGCCGGCCCCTGTATAGCGTCGCCCCTTTTACGGCGAGGGGGAACCTCCATGACGGCCTGCGGACTCGACTTCGGCACGTCCAACACCACCCTCGGCGTGGGCCTCGGCGTGGGCCTCGGCGTGGGCGTCGCTGAGCAAGAGGGCGGCGGTTTCCGTCTGCTGCCGCTGGACGGCGGGCGGACGACGCTGCCGAGCGCCGTCTTCTTCGATTTCGAGGCCGACGCGGTGACGGTCGGGCAGGGCGCCATCGACGCCTATGTGTCGGGCGTGGAAGGGCGCCTGATGCGCTCCATCAAGTCGATGCTCGGCACCGACCTGATCGACGCCGACACCGCGCTGCGCAAGGGGCGCATCAGCTTCCGCGCGGTGATCGCCGCCTTTCTGGAGCAGGTTAAGCGCCGCGCGGAGGACGCGCTGGGCGGTGAGCTGACCGACGTGGTGCTGGGCCGGCCCGTGCATTTCGTGGACGGCGACCCGGCCGGCGACGCCGCGGCGGAGGAGACGCTGGGCGAGATTGCTCGGTCCGTCGGCTTCCGCAGCATCTCCTTCCAGTACGAGCCCATCGCCGCCGCGCTGGACTACGAGCAGCAGGTGACGGGGGAGGAACTGGCCCTCATCGCCGACATCGGCGGCGGCACGTCGGACTTCTCCGTCGTCCGCATCGGGCCGGATCGGCGCGGCAAGGCCGACCGCAGCGGCGACATCCTGGCCAACGATGGCATCCGCGTCGGCGGAACGGACTTCGACCGCGACCTGTCGCTGGCGACCGCCATGCCTCTGCTCGGTCACGGCAGCGCCATGAAGCGGGCCGGCCTGCTGGCGCCGAAGCACCTGTTCCTGGATCTCGCGACCTGGTCGAAGATCAATTTCCTCTACACCGCCAAGGCCATGGCCGACCTGGAGCGGCTGCACCGCGACTCCGCCGCCCCCGACCGGATCGACCGGCTGATCGGCGTGGTGGAGCACCGGCTGGGCCACGCGCTGGCTATGGCCGTGGAGCGCACCAAGATCGCGCTGTCCGACGATCCGGAAACCGGCTTGCGGCTCGACTGGGGCGACGGCGACCTGACCCGCCCGGTCAGCGTGGCGGACCTGAACGCAGCCACTGCCGTCCTCGCCGGCCGCATCGGCGGGCGCGTGCGCGCCAGCCTGGCCGAGGCGGGCACCGACGCGTCGGCGATCGACGCGGTGTTCCTGACCGGCGGCTCCACGCTCCTGCCACAGGTCCGGGCGGCGATCCTGGCGGAGGTGCCGGGTGCCCGCGTGGTGGAAGGCAACATCTTCGGATCGGTCGGCACTGGCCTCGCGATCGAGGCTGGCCGCCGATACGGCAAAGCCTAAGGTGCCGGAGAGGGGACCGGAGAAAATTTGCGACACTTGAGAGTTGTCATAGGCTAGATTGTCTGTGCGTAGTACCACCGTTTCGCCACGCAGACCGCTCGCTCGCAGATCACCGGGACCCCTTTCACATGACATCCGCTGCCATGGGGGCGCCACAGGACGGCGCCACGGTTTCGAACACAACGGTTTCGAACACACAAGCGCCACCCTCCACCGACGAAAAGGCCCGCAAGCGCGCCGGGCGCTACTGGGCCGAACGGACCGCCCCCTACAAGGATCCCAGCGTCGCCCGCAGCGTTGGGCAGCTCGCCAGCACGCTGGGGCCGCTGGTCGGCCTTGTGGTTGTCATGGCGCTGACGCTGGAGGTCGGCTACTGGTTCACCCTTCTGCTGGCCGTGCCGGCGGCGCTGTTTCTGGCGCGGCTCTGGATCCTCCAGCACGACTGCGGCCACGGTGCCTTCTTCAAGTCGGGCAAGGCGAACGACTGGGTCGGCCGTTGCCTGGGCGTGATCACCGTGACCCCCTATGAGATGTGGCGGCGCGACCACGCCATCCACCACGCGACGTCGGGCAACCTCGACAAGCGCGGCACCGGCGACATCGACACCCTGACGGTGCGCGAGTATCTGGCGCTCAGCCCGTTCAAGCGCTTCACCTACCGGCTCTACCGCAACCCGCTGGTGCTGTTCGGGCTGGGGCCGACCTTCCTGTTCCTGTGGAAATTCCGCTTCCCGCTCGGCGACCAGGTGCGCGACCGCAAGGCCTGGGTCAGCGTCCTGTCCACCAACGCCATGATCATCGCCGCATTGGCGCTGTTCGCGCTTGTCTTCGGGCTGGCGCCGGTGCTGAAGGTGTGGCTGCCGGTGGTGCTGCTCGCCGCGACCATCGGCATCTGGATGTTCTACGTCCAGCACCAGTTCGAGGCCGTCTACTGGCGGCACGAGCCGGAATGGGACTTCCACGAGGCGGCCATCCACGGCTGCTCCTTCTACGACCTGCCGGGCTGGCTGCACTGGATGACCGCCTACGTCGGCTACCACCACGTGCACCATCTGGCGTCCCGCGTGCCCAACTACCGCCTGCGCGAATGCCACCGCTCCATCCCGGAACTTCAGGCGGTCCAGGCGATCAGCCTGAAGGACAGCCTGAAGACCGTTCGCCTGGCCCTGTTCGATGAGGACAGCCGCCGTTTGATCGGGTTTCGGGAACTGCGGGCGATGGGTGTGGCGTAAGAAGCGTCGCGTCGGGCCCCCACCCCAACCCTCCCCCGCCCAGCGGGGGAGGGTTGGGGTGGGGGCCCAGCGCAACCACTCCCCACCAACAAAAAAGCCCTCTTCCAGCATCGCTGGAAGAGGGCTTTTTGCTTTCGGAACGAACCCCTACGCCCCCAACCGCCGCCGCAGCAGCGACAGCGGCTGCGGGTCGTCCAGCGAGGGCTGGAAGGCGACGGTGATTTCCGTCAGGGCGCGCGCCCAGCTCTCCGGGTTGGCGTTGGCCGGGGCTTCCGCCGAGGTGAAGCCGGTGCGCACGGCGAACTGATACTGGTCGGGGATGAAATGCCCGACCGCGCGGATCTCACCCTCATACCCGTAACGCTCGCGCAGTTCGCGGGCGGTGGAGAAGCCGCGGCCGTCGCGGAACTTCGGGAACTCGATGGCGATCAGCGCGAAGCGCTCCAGGTCCGCGGCGATGGCCGGGGCCAGCGTCCCGCTCTTCACCCGCACGCCGAGCGCCGCGTTGCGGCCCTCGAACGTGGCGCGCTCCGCCTGGAAGCGCTCGAAGCTGATGATCGCCGGGCGGTCGGCGGGCACAGCCTCGCCGTCCGGAACGTGGGTCCAGTCGTCCTCGACGATGCAGCCGTCCTTAATGAGCGGCATAGACTCTCTCCTTGAACGGGCCGTGGCCGACGCGCTTCAGCGTGGCGAGGAAGCTTTCGCCGTCGTGGCGGTTGGCGAGATAGACCTCGACGATGGCTTCGATGGCGTCCACCGCCTCGTGCTCGGTGACCGCCGGGCCGAGGATGTCGCCGATCGCCGTGGTCAGCGTCGGGTCGCCGCCGATGGTGATCTGGTAGAACTCCACGCCCTTCTTGTCCACGCCCAGGATGCCGATGGCGCCGACGTGGTGATGGCCGCAGGCGTTGATGCAGCCGCTGATCTTGATGCCCAGTTCGCCGATCAGCTGCTGCCGCGCCGGGTCGGCGAAGCGTTCGGAGATGGCCTGGGCCAGCGGGATCGAGCGGGCGTTGGCCAGCGCGCAGTAGTCCAGGCCGGGGCAGGCGATGATGTCGCCGATCAGCCCGACGTTGGCGGTGCCGAGGCCGGCCCCCTCCAGCGCGGTCCACAGCGCGAACAGGTCGTCCTGCTTCACGTGCGCCAGCACGAGGTTCTGCGCGTGGCTGACGCGGATTTCGCCGAAGCTGTACTGGTCGGCTAGGGCCGCGACCAACTCCATCTGCTCCGACGTGGCGTCGCCGGGGATGCCGCCGGCCGGCTTCAGGGAGACGGTGGCGACGGCGTAGCCCGGCGCCTTGTGCTCCGTCACGTTCACCGCGACCCAGCGCGCGAAGGCCTCGTTGGCAGCCTTGGCTTGCTCCAGCGCGGCGGAGACGGGCGGCAGGTCCTCGAAGGACGGGCCGCCGAAGCGGCGGCGGATCTCCGCGACGATCTCCGGGGCGAGCCGGTACTTCGGCCCGCGCAGCCGCGCGAACTCCTCCTCCACCTCGGCGGTGAACTTCTCCTGGCCCAGCTCGTGGACGAGGATCTTGATGCGCGCCTTGTAGATGTTGTCGCGCCGGCCGTACTGGTTATAGACGCGCAGGATGGCTTCGAGGTAGGCGACGAAGTCCTCCTCCGGCACCCACTCGCGGATCAGCTTGCCGATGAAAGGCGACCGGCCGAGCCCGCCGCCGGCGTAGAAGGCGAAGCCGATCTCACCCTTGTCGTTGCGCTTGGCGAAAACACCGACGTCATGGATGCGGATGGCCGCGCGGTCCTTCTCGGACCCCATGATGGCGATCTTGAACTTGCGCGGCAGATAGGTGAATTCCGGGTGCAGCGTGGTCCACTGGCGCAGGATCTCGGCGTAGACGCGGCCGTCCACGACCTCGTCCTTCGCCGCGCCCACGAACTGGTCGGTGGTGACGTTGCGCACGCAGTTGCCGCTGGTCTGCAGCGCGTGCATGTCGACCTCGGCCAGCTCGTTCAGGATCTCCGGGGTTTCTTCCAGCTTGATCCAGTTGAACTGCAGGTTCTGGCGCGTGGTGAAGTGCCCATAGCCCTTGTCGTACTTGCGGCCGATCTCCGCCAGCTTGCGCATCTGGCGCGAGGTCAGCACGCCGTAGGGCACGGCGATGCGCAGCATATAGGCGTGCAGCTGGAGGTACAGGCCGTTCATCAGCCGCAGCGGCTTGAACTCCTCCTCCGTCAGCTCGCCGGACAGCCGACGGGCGACCTGGGCGCGGAACTGCTCCACGCGCTCCGACACGAAGCGGCGGTCGATCTCGTCGTAATTGTAAACCCCGGCGTTGCGGCCGGGCGCGATGTGGTTCATGGAACTCGCCCTTGGATGAATCAGCCCCTGAAGAATCAGGCGGCGGCCTGCTTGCCGAGATCGGTGCGGACGGAGGGGCCCAGCGCCCGGATGCGCTCCCGCGCCTTCACGGGGTCGGGCCTGCCGTCCTTGAGGGTCAGGTCGAAGGCGTAGATGTCCACGCCGTACTGGTCGCGCTCCGCCTGCGCCTTGGCGGCGGCGAGCGCGGTATCCGCGACGGCGGCGTCCTCGAACAGGGCGGCCTCGTCCAGCCGTTCGACCCAGACGCCCTCCGCCTTCAGGAACACGACCTCGCCGTCGCGCAGCCGGTTCGCGGTGATGGCCTTCAACAACGCCATGCCTTCAACTCCTCAAGCAATCAGTCACGCCGACACGGCGATGGTGGGAAGGGGTTTGCCGGCATCCACGCCGACGGTCTGCTGCCATGCGGAAATCCAGCCGCGGACCCGCACGACCTCGCCGACGACAATGATCGCCGGGCGTTTGGCCTGAAGCCGGACCACATCCCGCGCGCAGTGGGCGAGGCTGGTCTCGATCACGGTCTGGGCCTCGGTGCTGGCGCTGGAGACAATGGCGACCGGGGTCATGGCCGGCTTGCCGGCGGCCACCAGCCGCTCTGCGATCGTCTCCATGGTGCCGAGCGCCATGTAGAAGACCAGCGCGCCGGGCATCCGCGCCAAAATGTCCCAGTCGAGATCCGCCGGCAGTCCGCCGGCCTTGTCGTGGCCGGTGACGAAGGTGGCGGTGGTGCCGAAGCCGCGGTGGGTCACCGGGATGCCGGCATAGGCCAGCCCGCCGATGCCCGCGGTCACGCCCGGCACCACGCGGAACGGCACCTCCGCCGCCGCCAGGGCCAGGCATTCCTCGCCGCCGCGCCCGAAGACGAAGGGGTCGCCGCCCTTCAGCCGCAGCACGCGCAGCCCCTGACGCGCCAGATCGACCAGCCGCGCGTTGATCTCCTCCTGCTTCGGCGAGGGGCGGCCGGCGCGCTTGCCGACGTCGACCAGCGCCACGCCCGGCTTCGCAAGCTCCAGGACTCCCTCGCCGACCAGCGCGTCATAGACAATGACATCCGCCTCGCCCAGCGCCTTGGCGGCGAGCAGGGTCAGCAGGCCGGGATCGCCGGGGCCGGCACCGGCCAACCAGACACTGCCCGGATCGAAGGCGGGCAGGCGGGCGAACAGCGCAGCACTCATGGCAGCCATCCCTTGCCGGCGATGAAGTCGCGGCTGGCGCGCAGAACGTCGGGTCCCTTGGCGCCTTCCGCCCGCAGCCGGTCGCGCAGGGCCGCGATCTCCGCCAGACGCTCCGCCCAACTGGCCGGGAACAGGGCCTCCAGCCGCTCGCGCACCATCTGCGCCAGCGCCGGGCTCTTGCCTCCGGTCGAGACGGTCATCAGCAGGTCGCCGCGACGAACCACAGACGGCGCGTGGAAATCACACAAGGGAATCACATCCTCCACATTCACCAGAATTCCGCGTTCCCGCGCACGGCGTGCGAGATCCTCGGCCACCGCGTCCTCCACCCCCACGACGAAGAGCAGTTGAACGGCCGTCAACTCCTCGGGAGAGGGGAGGGACCGTACCAGACGATCGCCGGCCAACGTTGCGATTTCCGCATCCGGATCCGGTGAAAAGACCGCGGGCGACGCGCCGCCGTCCAGCAACTGCGCCAAGCGGCGCTTTGCCAACGGGCCCTGGCCGACCAGAGCGATGCGCACACGCGCCGGGTCCAGCGCGATGGGGATCACCGGCGCCCCCGGGAAATTACACGGATTTCGGCGTGAATAGAACTCATGCCGGTATTTAAGCGCGAGGGCCTGTTCCTTTCAACAGATTTCACAAACTCGCATAAACCTATAATACATATAGACAATGTATTTGCGTTGCAACACCGTAGAACCGGTGTTAATGTGCAAATCAGAATAAATACTCTATAGAAAAAGTAGGCAAACGGCGATGCTCGATGGATCGGTTCAGGCCGCAGCCTCCGCGGAAAGCGCGGCGCGCGTGGCGGAGTTGACGGAGCGTTATGGTCGGCTGGATGGGGCGGTGCTGCTGAACGCGCTCGTCCGCGACGAATTTCCCGGCCGCATCGCTGTGGTTTCCTCTTTCGGGACGGAGTCCGCGGTTCTCCTCGCCATGGCGGCGGAGGCCGACCCGTCCTTCCCGGTCTTCTTCATCAACACCGGCAAGCTGTTCGGCGAGACGCTGCGCTACCGCGACACGCTGGCGAAGGCGCTGGGCCTGACCGACATCCGCACCATCGGCCCGACGCCGGAGGAGGTCGCCGCGGACGACGCCGACGGCCTGCTCTTCAACCGCTCGCTGGACGCCTGCTGCCACCTGCGCAAGACGGTCCCGCTCGACCGCGCGCTGGCCGGCGTCGACGCCTGGGTGACCGGGCGCAAGCGCTTCCAGTCCTCCACCCGCGCCGCCCTGGCGCTGTTCGAGGCAGAGGAGGGGACCGGGCGCATCAAGATCAACCCGCTCGCCCATTGGGACCGCGCGCGGATCGAGGACGAGTTCAACCGGCGCAACCTTCCGCGCCACCCGCTTGAGGCCGACGGCTTCCTGTCGATCGGCTGCTTCACCTGCACCGAGCGTGTCGCTCCCGGTGCGGATCCGCGGTCCGGCCGCTGGGCCGGCTCCGCCAAAACCGAATGCGGCATTCACACCTTCTCCAAGACCGGAACCGCACAATGACCGCCGATCTCGACTATCTTGAGAGCCAGAGCATCTACATCCTTCGCGAGGCCTACAACCGCATCGACAAGCTCGCCTTGCTGTGGTCGATCGGCAAGGACAGCAACGCTCTGCTCTGGCTCTGCCGAAAGGCGTTCTTCGGCCGCGTGCCGTTCCCGGTCGTGCAGCTCGACACCGGCATGGAGTTGCCGGAGGTCTACCAGTTCCGCGACCGCGTCGCCAAGGAGTGGGACCTCGACCTCGTGGTCGAGCAGTGCCCGCCCGAGGAGGAGATGGACCAGACCCTGCCGCCGCTGACCCGCGCCGCCGCGCGCAAGACGGAAGGCCTGAAGAACCTGCTGCACAACGGCAAGTACCAGGGCGTCATGGTCGGCATCCGCCGCGACGAGCAGGCGACCCGCGCCAAGGAGCGCGTCTTCTCTCCGCGCTCGCTGGAAGGCGACTGGGACGTGAAGGACCAGCCGGCGGAGTTCTGGGACCACTACAAGACCCGCTTCGAGGAAGGCACCCACGTCCGCATCCACCCGCTGCTGCATTGGACGGAGCTGGACATCTGGCGCTATTCCAAGCGCGAGGAAATCCCCATCGTCCCGCTGTACTTCGCCAAGGACGGCAAGCGCTATCGCTCGCTGGGCGAGAAGAACATCACCTTCCCGGTGGACAGCACCGCCGGCACCATCGACGAGATCATCGCCGAGCTGGTCGTGACCAAGATTCCCGAGCGCGCCGGCCGCGCCATGGACAACGAGTCCGAGGACAGCTTCGAACGTCTGCGCAGCGCGGGGTACATGTAAGATGGAAATCCGGAACGAATTGAACGGCCAGCTGCGCATCGTCATCGTCGGCCATGTCGACCACGGCAAGTCCACCCTGATCGGCCGCCTGCTGAACGACACCGGCAGCCTGCCGGACGGCAAGGTGGAGCAGGTCCACGAGATGAGCCGCAAGCGCGGCATGCCCTTCGAATGGGCCTTCGTGATGGACGCCCTCCAGGCGGAGCGCGACCAGGGCATCACCATCGACACCACGCAGATCCACTTCAAGACGGCGCAGCGCCCCTACGTTATCATCGACGCCCCGGGCCACACCGAGTTCCTGAAGAACATGGTGACCGGCGCCTCCCAGGCCGACGCCGCCCTGCTGGTGATCGACGCCGCCGAGGGTGCGCTGGAGCAGTCGCGCCGCCACGCCTTCCTGCTGCACCTGCTGGGCGTGCGGCAGGTCGCGGTGGTCGTCAACAAGATGGACCGGGTCGAGTTCGACCAGTACCGGTTCGAGGCCGTCTCCCGCGAGATCCGCGAGTATCTGGCGGAGCTGGACGTGTTCCCGAAGGCGGTGATCCCGATCGCGGCGCGCCATGGCGACAACATCGTCACCCGCTCCGACAAGGCGCCCTGGTACGACGGCCCGACGGTGATCGACGCGCTGGACGCCTTCCGCCCGCAGCAGACGCCGACCGACCAGCCGCTGCGCTTCCCGTTGCAGGACGTCTACAAGCCGGACGACCGCCGCATCCTGGCCGGCCGCATCGAAAGCGGTCGCCTGCGTGTCGGCGACACGCTGCGCTTCTCTCCCACCGGCGCCACCGCCACGGTGGTCAGCATTGAGGGCTGGAACCACAGCCAGCCGATCATCGCCGCCCAGGCCGGGCAGAGCATCGGCGTCACGCTCGACAAGCGCATCTTCGCGGAGCGCGGCCACATCGCGCACCTTGAGCAGGGCGCGCCGCACGTCACCCACCGTCTCGGCGTCCGGCTGTTCTGGCTGACGTCGGAGCCGCTGACCGTCGGCAAGACCTACACGCTGAAGATCACCACCGCCGAGCACCGCGTGACGGTGGAGAGCATCAGCGCGGTGATCGACATCGAGGATCTGTCGAGCACCCCGGCCAAGGCCGTCCACCGCAACGAGGTGGCTGAGGTCGTCCTGCGCTCCCGCTCCCCCATCGCCGTCGACCTGGCGTCGGAGCTTCCGCGCACCGGCCGCGGCGTGATCATCGACGGCCACGACGTGGTCGGCGGCTGCATCGCGGTGGAGGTCGACGAAGGGCCCGCCGCCTCGACCAACACCACCGAGGTCTCGCACGCCGTAACGACGGAGGAGCGCTTCTCGGCCAACGGCCACAAGGGCGGCGTCCTCTGGCTGACCGGCCTGTCGGGGGCCGGCAAGTCCACGCTGGCCATGGCGCTGGAACGCGCGCTGTTCGACCGCGGCTGGCAGGTCTTCGTGCTGGACGGCGACAACGTCCGCAACGGCCTGAACGCCGGCCTCGGCTTCTCAGCCAGCGATCGGGCGGAGAACATCCGCCGCGTGGCGGAGACCGCGAAGCTGTTTGCCGACGCCGGCGTGCTGGTCATCGCCTCGCTGATCTCGCCCTTGCAGGCCGACCGCGCCCGCGCCCGCGCCATCGGCGGCGAGCGTTTCCACGAGGTCTACGTCTCCGCCGACCTCGCGACCTGCGAGACCCGCGACCCCAAGGGCCTCTACAAAAAGGCCCGCGCTGGCGAGATCGCCGAGTTCACCGGCATCTCCGCCCCCTACGAGGCCCCGGAGTCGCCCGAACTGACCATCGACACTGGCACGCTGGCCCCGACCGAAGCCCTGGGCGAACTGCTGGACTACGTCGACACCACGTTCGGCAAGACCAGCCTGAAGCAAGGGCGGTTGTAAGGACTTGGTCCCCTCTCCCCCCTGGGGAGAGGGTTAGGGTGAGGGGGCGCCCGAAGGGCGGAAACGCAGCCTCATTGCAGTGCGTTGTCCGGCCTTCGACCACCCCTTCATCCTAACCTTCTCCCGCTCTCGGCGGCCAAAGGCCGCCTGTCGCCGGCAGCGCCCGCTAGCGGGCGCGAGAGGCCGGAGGGGAGAAGGAGTTTTGTTCTCCGCGCAAGCACACCCCCGGCCCGTTCTCCTCGCAGGCCGGGATCAGCTTCAGCCCCGCCTCTTCGAACGTGCGCACGATCTGCTGGGCCGAACCGGGCTGCAGGTCGTGCCGCCCCTTTTCGAAATCGCGCACGGTGCTGCGCGACAGGCCGGCGCGCTCGGCCAGATCGTCCTGCGTCCAATCCAGGAATCCGCGCGCCGCCCGGCATTGGCCGGGGGTCAGGAGCTTCGTGTGCGGCATGGGTGCACGAACAAAATCTCAACCATAATGGTTGAAATGCGAGGGTTGCGGGCCAAAGTCAAGGGCTGCCGCCCATCCCGCCGCCCTCGCACCTTGCAGGAGACCCATGCACGCCGGTCCCTTGATCGCCATTCTTTGCGCTGGATTCGTCCTCGCCTTCGCCATGGGCGCGCTCGCCCACCGCCTGCGGGTGTCCCCGCTGATCGGCTATCTGTTGGCCGGCGTGGTGATCGGCCCCTTCACGCCGGGCTTCGTCGCCGACCAGGGGCTTGCCAACGAATTGGCGGAGATCGGCGTCATCCTGCTGATGTTCGGCGTCGGGCTGCATTTTTCGCTGAAGGATCTGCTGTCGGTGAAGACGGTCGCGGTGCCCGGCGCCGTGGTGCAGATCGGCATTGCGACGGCGTTGGGCGTCGGGTTGGGCATGGCGCTGGGCTGGACGCTGATGGCCGGCATCATCTTCGGCCTCGCCCTGTCGGTCGCCAGCACGGTGGTGTTGCTGCGCGCCCTGCAGGAGCGGCGGCTGGTGCAGACGGAGCGGGGGCGGATCGCCGTCGGCTGGCTGATCGTCGAGGATCTGGCGATGGTCCTGGCGCTGGTCATCATCCCCGGCCTCGCCGGCGCCATGAACGGCGAGAGCGCGGGAACGGGGCCGTTCGGCCTGGGCCTCGGCGGAGTTCTGCTGGTCACGCTGGGCAAGGTCGCGGCCTTCGTCGCGGTGATGCTGATCGTCGGGCGGCGGGTGATTCCCTGGATCCTGCACTGGGTCGCTCACACCGGCTCGCGCGAGCTGTTCCGCCTGTCGGTGCTGGCCATCGCGCTGGGCGTCGCCTTCGGGGCGGCCGCGCTGTTCGGCGTGTCCTTCGCGCTGGGCGCCTTCTTCGCCGGCATGATCCTGAACGAGTCGCCGCTGAGCCAGCGCGCGGCGGAGGAGACGTTGCCGCTGCGTGACGCCTTCGCGGTGCTGTTCTTCGTCTCCGTCGGCATGCTGTTCAACCCGTCCATCATCGTCAACGCCCCGTGGGAGCTGGCCGCGACCCTGGCGATCATCCTGGTCGGCAAGTCCGCCGCCGCCTTTGGTCTGGTGCGCGCCTTCGGCCGGTCGAACGCGACCGCGCTGACCATCTCCGCCAGCCTCGCGCAGATCGGCGAGTTCTCCTTCATCCTGGCCGGCCTCGGCGTCGGCATGGGCCTCCTTCCGGAGGTCGCGCGCGACCTGATCCTGGCCGGCGCCATCATCTCCATCTTCGTGAACCCGCTGCTGTTCGCCCTGATCGCCCGCTTCGCCCCGCTGGAGGAGCCCAAACCCCGGCCGGCCGCATCCCCGGCCCCGGCGGAAGAGCCCGCCGCGCCCGCGGTGGAGCCCGACAGCGCGCTGGTCGCCAAGCCCGCGCCGGAACCGGTTCCGGAGCCGGCCCTGCCCGAGTACGATTTGCCGCAGGTCACCCTGTCCGGCCACACGATCCTGATCGGCTACGGCCGAGTGGGCGCCTATGTCGGCGCCGGGCTGAAGGAGGCCGGTCTGCCCTTCGTGGTGGTCGAGGACCGGCCGGAGCCGGCGGAGGCCGCCCGCGCCGATGGGGCGGAGGTGGTGTTCGGCAACGCCGCCGACCCGGCGGTGCTGACCGCGACCAACGTCGCGGAGGCCCGGCGCCTTGTCGTCGCCATCCCGGAGGCCTTCGAGGCCGGGACGGTTGTGGAGCAGGCGCGCGCCGCGAACGCCGGCCTGGACATCCTGGCCCGCGCCCATTCCGACACCGAGGTCGAGCATCTGGAGAAGTGCGGCGCCACCCACAGCATCATGGGCGAGCGGGAGATCGCCCGCTGCATGCTGACCCTCGTGCTGGACAAGACCGATCCCGGGTCGGAATCGCGCGCCTCGGCGGCTTAATAACGCATTGGAAATGTGAAACTCGCTATTACCGCTACACCAAATGCGCAATTCACTCTTCCTCTGGGTGAAAAGCGTGCTAAATAGGGCGGCTATTGCCTAGAGCCTATCGCCCAAAGGATGCCGCCATGACCGCCCTGACCCGTCGCTCCGCCCTGATGGCGCTGGCCGCCACGACCCTGGCCGCCACGTCCCTCGTTGCGCTGGCGCCCGGCTCCGCCCGCGCCGCCGATACGGTGAAGCTGGAGGTCGGCTACATCCCCATCCTCGCCGCCGCCCCGCTGTTCATCCTGGACGGGGAGGGCTGGGCGCGCGAGGCGGGCATCGACCTGAAGCTGACCAAGTTCGAATCGGGCCCGCACGCCATCCAGGCCATGGCCGCCGGCAAGATCGACGCCATGTACGCCGGCGTGGCCCCGGTCCTGGTCGCCCGCGCCAAGGGCGCCGACATCTCCGTCATCGCCAACTCGGCGGTGGAGGAGATGGTGGTGGCCGGCCGCGGCCAGTTCGCCAAGGCGCTGGGCGGCAAGGCGACGCCGGAGTCCTTCGCCAAGTTCGTCGCCGACAACGGCCGCAAGGTGAAGATCGGCACGCAGCCGCCGGGCTCGGTGCCCGACACGGTGCTGCGCCACTGGCTGTTCAAGGTCGTGAAGGTCGACCCGGCCACCGTGGACATCATCTCCATGGGCATCGACAAGACGCAGCAGGCGCTGCTGGCCGGCGCGCTCGATGCCGCGACCATCCGTGAGCCGACGGTCACCGTCACCAAGCAGATGGACCCGAACGTCTCCCTGCTGGCGACCGGCGCTGAGATGTTCCCGAACCAGCCCGGCACGGTCATCGCCGTCCGCGGCGAGGTGATCAAGCAGCATGGCGACGCGCTGACCAAGCTCCTGAAGGCGCATGTCCGTGCCGTGGACCTGATCGCCAAGGATCCGGCCCGCGCCGCCAAGGTTGCCAACGAGTATCTCGGCAAGGGCCTGATGGAGCCTGCGACGCTGGAGGCCGCCTTCCGCTCGCCCGGTTCCAAGTTCGTGGCCGACCCGCACGGCGTCGTCCCGGCGGTCGAGAACATGATGGCCTACACCAAGGAGATCGGCTCGGCCGAGGGCATCGTCCCGGTGGCGGAGGCCTTCGACTTCCGCTTCTACGACGCCGCCGTGGCGAAGTAAGGCGCGCGGCCACCTCCGATGCGCCAGCCGCTGAAGCTCCACACCTCCGTCGCCCTGTCGGCGCTCGGCGTCGCCGTCTTTCTGCTCGCCTGGGAAGCGTTGGCGCGCAGCGGCGTCGTGCCGTCCGGCCTTCTGCCGTCGCCCAGCGCCGTGCCCGCCGCCTTCGTGGCGGAGGTGCGCGCCGGCACTTGGCAGGCCATGGTGCTCGCCAGCCTGTCCCATTACCTAAGCGGGCTGTTCCTCGGCACCGTCCTCGGCATCGCATTCGGCACGGCGGCGGCGATGTGGGGCGTGTGGGACGCCGCCCAGGCTTGGGTGGTGCGCATGCTGCGCCCCATCCCGTCCATCGCCTGGATCCCTTTCGCCATCATCTGGTTCGGGGTCAGCGAGTCGGCGGCGACCTTCCTGATCGCCCTGACGGTCTTCTGGATCAACTACTACGCCAGCTACGCCGCCGTGCGCGGCGTCGACAAGGACCTGATCGAGCTGGGCTACGCCTTCGGCCAGGGCGGGCTGATCCCGCGCCTGTTCAAGATCGTGCTGCCCGGCGCGCTGCCCGGCATCCTGTCCGGCGTGCGCGCCGGGCTGGGGCAGGGCTGGATGACGGTGGTCGCGGCGGAGTTGTTCGGCATCGCCGGCCTCGGCTCCCGCATGTCCGACGCCTCCGGCCTGCTCGCCACCAACATCGTGGTGCTCTACATGGTGACCATCGCGGCGCTCTACGGCGTGTGCGATTTCCTGTTCATGCAGGTCCAGCAGCGGGTGCTCGCATGGCAGAAATGAATGCAATGAGCGTGATCGACCTGAAAGGCGTCGCCATCGGCTACGGGCCGGACGCCCCGCCGGTGCTGGTGGAGGTGGACCTCTCCGTGGAGCGCGGCAGCTTCGTCGCCATCGTCGGCCCGTCGGGCGTGGGCAAGTCCACGCTTCTGCGCGTGGTCGCCGGCCTGCACAAGGCGCGCGGCGGCACCGTCACCATCCACGAGACGAACAAGCCCGGCCACCGCCCGGTCAGCCTCGTCTTCCAGGACGCGCGGCTGCTGCCCTGGCGCCGCGTCGCCAAGAACGTCCGCTTCGGGCTGGAAGGCCTGCCGATCGGCGCCGCGGAGCGCGACGAGCGCGTGGCCGCCGCGCTGCGGCTCGTGCGGCTCGACGACTACGGCCGGCGCTGGCCCTACGAACTGTCGGGCGGCCAGCGCCAACGCGTCGGCATCGCCCGCGCGCTCGCCGTCGACCCGGACATCCTGCTGATGGACGAGCCCTTCGGCGCGCTCGACGCCATCACCCGCCACAGCCTCCAGGACGAGCTGCGGCGCATCCACCGCGAGACCGGCAAGACCATCCTCTTCGTCACCCACGACCTGGAGGAGGCCGTTCACCTCGCCGACCGCATCATCGTCCTGGGCGGCAGCCCCGCGCGCATCGTGCGGGATGTCCGCAACGACCCAGGACGGGAAGGCGGCGTCTTCCGCGAGCAGGTCGAGCAGCTGCGCACAGGAATTGCGGACAATTACAGCATTTGAGGGTGGGGGAGGTGGTCGCGTTGGGCCCCCCTCCCAACCTTGTATGTTGGAACAGCATTAGAGTGAAACCCGGCTGGCGCGCGGCCGCGCGCCAGCCGGGTTGACCGACCCCGTTACCAACCCGTCTTCAAAGCCGTGGGGGAGCTTGGGGCGGTCAACCTTCCTTGGAGACCGAACGGTTGCTTGGGGCGTGACCCCGCAGCACAAGGAAGGAGCGCAAGGATGACACACCTGATCCCGTCTGTCGGCCTCGATTGTGGCCGGGATTGGCTCGATGCCGCCCTGTTCCCCGGCCCGGCCCGCCTGCGCGTCGCCAACACCTCGGAGGGGCGGAGCGCGCTGGCGTCCTGGATCCGCGAGCGCGGTCTCGCCCGCGTCGGGGTCGAGGCCAGCGGCGGCTACGAGCGCCCGGTCCGCGACGACCTGGGCGCGGCCGGCTTGGCCGTTCACGTCCTCGATGCGGCCCGCGTGCGCCACTTTGCCAAGGCCAAGGGCCGGCGTGCCAAGTCGGACGCCATCGATGCTCCGCTGATCGCCGAGTTCACCGCTACCCTGATCGACGGCCCGCCCACGGCGCCCGACCACGGACGGGAGGCGTTGGCCGGCTTGCTGCGTCTGCGCCGGCGGTTGGTCGATCAGAGTGCCGATCTGCGCAAAGCGGCGGTCGGCCTGCCGAGGGAGGCCGAGGCCACCGTCGGCGGCGCGCTCGCGGCGTTGGACCAGGCGGTGGCCGCCGTGGAAGCGCTCATCACCCGGCGGGTGGCGGCCGACAGGGCGCTCGGAGAGCGCGTCGCCGCGCTTCAGAGCGCCCCGGGCATTGGGCCGGTGACGGCGACGACCCTGGCGGTTCGGCTGCCCGAATTGGGGGCACTGAGCGGCGCCAAAATCGCCGCGCTGGTGGGGGTGGCGCCCTATGCCGCCGACAGCGGCGAGCACCATGGCG
Organism: Azospirillum canadense; assembly: GCF_025961225.1. Taxonomy (GTDB): domain Bacteria; phylum Pseudomonadota; class Alphaproteobacteria; order Azospirillales; family Azospirillaceae; genus Azospirillum; species Azospirillum canadense. Next base: position 1,277,744 of record NZ_JAOQNG010000001.1, read on the forward strand.
AGCGCCACATCGCCGGCGGGCGCACCGATGTGCGCCGGGCGCTGTATATGGCGACGCTGACCAGCGCCGTCCGTGGCCGCGGCGTCCTGGCGCGGTTCTATGCTCGACTGATCGCCTGCGGCAAGAAGCCCAAGGTGGCGTTGGTCGCCTGCATGCGCAAACTGCTCGTCCGCCTCAACGCCATGCTCGCCCACCACCAAACTTGGCACGAGCAGACCGCCTAGAGGCCGACGGTCGGCGCTCGCCGCCGACCACATGCCCAGCCCAGCGAACCGGGGGCGCGGACCGGTCAAGGCCGCAGCCGCCCGCAGGGCGGGCGCGCGCCAGCGCGAGCCTTGACAGGGAGCACCCCCGGTTCACTCACCACCTCCCAGAAAACACGGTTGCTCCCCCCACTTCGCGGGGGGAGGGGTTAAGCGCGGGAGCGGCGGAGTTCCCTCCCTCGCCGAAGGTGGGGGAGGGTTAGGGAGGGGGCCCAGTGCGACCACTCCCACACAGCCCTATGCCCCAACCCGCCTCACATCCCGCGGCGTCAAATGAACGTTCGCGTCCGGATCCAGCTTCCGGTCCATGATGCGCGCTTCCACGGCCTTGTCGAAGACCGGGCGGTTCATGCAGACGAGCTGCACGGCCTCCTCCGGCTTCGGCGTGTGGCCGGCGAGGCTTTGCAGGGCGCGGCGGGGGATGAAGACGGTGCCGTGATATTCCCCGACCTCCACGGCGTACTGGACGGCGTCCGCCTCCTCGTTCCAGATCGGGTCGTCGGGGAACACGAAGATCGGCATCACATCCTCACGAAACACTCAGCTCAGGATGTAGGTAACATCGTAGCCGCTGCGCTTGAAGCGGGTCTTCAGCAGCGTGCCGTCCGCGTCGAACCACAGGTCACGCTCCACGTCGCCGGAGATGCGGTGGTGCGTCGCCTTGATCGCCCGGCCGCCGATGTCCAGCACTTCCGCCCCTAGGCTCTCCACCCGCACGCTGTAGGGCTTGCCATCGATGACCGACAGCAGGGTGGGGCGCTTCAGCACTTCCGGCGTCCACAGGGTCAGCGGCAGGGCGTTGGCCGGGACCTCGCCGGCCTTGCCGTCAACAGTCAGCGCGTAGCCGGCGCCGCGCCGGGCCATCTCCATGCTGTGCGGGGTGCCGTCGTCGTCGGTCTTTGCACGCATCTGGTCGAGCGTGCCGCCCTTCCAAACCTCCTCCCGCTGGTGGTCGTAGCGGAAGTTGATGAACAGCACCTTCACCCGCGTGGTGGCGGTGACCGCGACCTTGGTCACGTCGCCCTGCGGGTCGAGCTTCACCGTCTCCGTGCCGATGGGATCGTCGCCCATCAGGATGCGGTAGGTAAGCGTGCGCGGCCCAGCCGCGTCAGCAGCAGTGCCGGCGGCGAGCAGGAACGCGGCGGCGAGCGCCGCGCGGAGCGCGTGCGTCATGGCATGGATCCTCCCCAGAGAATCGGCGGCGGATTGGTCTCCGCCGTCCGGAATTCTTTGTTTACTCGTCCAGCAGCTGCGCCAGCTTCATGGCGACGCCCATGGAGCCGTCGACCTTCAGCTTGCCCATGGTGAAGGCCAGCATTGGGTTCAGCCGGCCGTCCATCAGCTTCTTCAGGTTCTCGCCCGAGATGCGGATGGTGCAGTCGGCGTCCTCGGCCGCGCCGTCCTCGCGGCGGATGGCGACGGGCGTCTCGCGGGCGTCCACGCGAACCACCGCGTCGTCCTCCATCGCGAAGCGCACGTTGGCCTTCAGCCCGCGGAAGCTGGTGGAACGGGCCTGAAGCTCCCGCAGAATCTCATCTACCATCGGTCGGTCCCTCTCTCCCGTGCGTCCAGATCGACAGGTCTTGACAGTAGGTCGAGCTTACGTTTACGTCAACGTCATAACCAAAAGGTTCCCAGCGTCTGAGCGATCCGAGGAACCGCGATCAAAGGGGAGTGAAACCATGCCGAAGGCCGCCACGCCCGAAAACCGTCCATCCCGTTTCCCGAACCGCCCCCCCGGTCGTTGACCGCCCAAGCCGTCGGGAGGATCGGACATGACCGAGAATCTTGCGCGCAACCACAGCACGGGCGATGGGGCACAAGAGGGGGCGGACCAGCCCTGGCTGACGCACTACCCCGCCGGCATCGCCTAGGACCAGGACATCCCCGTATCCCCGCTCTCCGACCTGTTCGAGGAAGCCGCCGCCCGCTTCGCTGAGCGCCCCTGCCTGGACTTCCTCGGCCGCCGCTACACCTACGCGGAGGTGATGGGGCTGGTGAACCGGGCGGCCAAGGGCTTCGCCGCGCTGGGGGTGAAGCCGGGCGTGCGGGTCGGGCTCTGCCTGCCGAACACGCCGACCTACGTGATCGCCTATTTCGGCGTGCTGAAGGCCGGCGGCACGGTGGTGAACTACAACCCCCTCTACGTCGAGCGGGAGCTGGAGCACCAGATCACGGACTCCGGTACCGAGATCATGGTCACGCTCGACCTGAATCCGATCTGCCCGCGCATCGAGGCGATGCTGCAGCGGACCGGGTTGAAGACCATCGTGGTCTGCCGCATGGCCTCCACCCTGACCCCGGTGAAGGGCGTGCTGTTCCGCGTGCTGAAGCGCAGCGAGTTGGCGGCGATCCCCACCGATGGCCGCCATGTGGACTTCGACGCGCTGCTGGCCAACGACGGCAAGGTGCGCCCGGTCCCCATCGACCCGCGGCGCGACGTGGCGGTGCTGCAATACACCGGCGGCACCACCGGCGTGCCGAAGGGGGCGATGCTGACCCACGCCAACCTCGTCGCCAACGCACGGCAGGTGGCCGCCTGGTTCCCCGGCATGGCGCCGGGGCGGGAGCGGATGCTGGCGGTGCTGCCCTTCTTCCACGTCTTCGCCATGACCGTGGTGCTGAACATGGGGCTGGCGGCGGGGGCGGAGCTGATCCTGCTGCCGCGCTTCGAGGCGGCGCAGGTGTTGAAGACCATTGCGCGGCGCAAGCCGACTCTCGTGCCCGGCGTGCCCACCATGTACAAGGCGCTGCTCGGCCACCCGGACGTGGCGCGCCGCCCCATGACCTCCATCCGCTACTGCATCTCCGGCGGGGCGCCGCTGCCGATGGAGCTGAAGCGCCAGTTCGAGCAGGCGACCGGCTGCGTGCTGGTCGAAGGCTACGGCCTGTCGGAGGCATCCCCGGTCTGCGCCTGCAATCCATTGAATGGCGTGAACAAGGAGGGCTCCATCGGCCTGCCGCTGCCGGGCGTTACCTTCCAGATCCGCGCGCTGGACGACCCGCAGCGCGTGCTGCCGCCGGGGGAGAAGGGGCAGCTGGTGCTGTCCGGCCCCAACGTCATGGCCGGCTACTGGAACCAAGCGGAGGAGACGGCCCGCGCCATCGCCGGCGGCTGGCTGTTCACCGGCGATGTCGGGGTGATGGACGGGGACGGCAATGTCTTCCTGCTCGACCGGCTGAAGGACCTGATCATCTGCGGCGGCTACAACGTCTACCCGCGGGTGATCGAGGAGGCGATCTACCAGCACCCCGACGTCGTGGCCGCCTGCGTCATCGGCATCCCCGACGACTACCGCGGCCAGAGCCCGAAGGCCTTCGTCCAGCTGAAGCCCGGCGCCGCACTGATGGCGGAGGCGCTGAAGGACTTCCTGCGCGACAAGATCTCGCGAATCGAAATGCCGAAGCAGATCGAGTTCCGCGCGGAACTGCCGAAAACGGCGGTCGGCAAGCTCTCCAAAAAGGAACTGATCGCTGAAAGCTTGAACAAGTCGGAGGTTTGAACGGGGGAGGGGCGGGCGCGCCTTTGTCACGTCGCCATTGCTGTGGTAGGAACGTAAATGCCGGGCGGCGGGATTGTTTCGAGAGTAAACAAATACCACGCGCGGCACGACGTGACGGAAGGCGTGCCCCCCACCATGGAACAGCTCTACACGGTCAATCAGTTGGCGGAGGAACTGGGCATCACGCCGCGCGCCCTCCGCTTCTACGAGGTCAAGGGGCTGCTGTCGCCCAACCGCGTCGGCAACAACCGCGTCTACACCAAGCGCGACCGCGCCAGGCTGAAGCTGATCCTGCGCGGCAAGCGGCTGGGCTTCTCGCTGGCGGAGATCCGGGAGTATCTGGACCTCTACAACGTCGACGGCGGCGTGGAGCAGCTGAAGGTCCTGCTGAAGCGCATCGACGCCCGCCTGCGGGACTTGGCGCAGCAGCGCGAGGATCTGGAGGCGACCGTCGAGGAGCTGAAGGACATCGAATCGCAGGTGGTCGCGGCACTCGACGACCGGGGCGTGAAGGCCAAGAGCGCCTGACCGGGATGGTCCCGTCCACCTCCCGGTCATCAAGACGAAGCGACGGGGGAGGTGACATGAACCTGCTGTTCCGTTTGATTGGCGTCGTGGTGGCCGCGCTGCTCGGCCGCCCGGTTGGATTCCTGGACGGCGCGCGCCTGCGCTTCCGGGTCTGGCCGACCGATCTCGACCTCAACATGCACATGACCAACGCCCGCTATTTCAGCGTCATGGACCTGGGGCGGGCCGACCTGATGCTGCGCGCCGGACTGGGGCGGGCTGTCCTGCGCAACCGCTGGCAACCGGTGCTCGGCGCCGCCACGGTGCGCTTCCGCCGGCCGCTGGCGCCCTTCCAGCGATTCGAGCTGGTCAGCCGGGTGCTGTGCTGGGACGAAAAATACTTCTTCATCGAACACCGCGTGGAGACGGCGGGCAGCACCGCCGCCATGGCCGTGGTGCAGGGCGCCTTCCTCACCCGCGGCGCGGTGGTCCCGCCCGCTGATGTCCTGGCGGCGCTCGGCCAGGACCGCGATTCGCCGCCGATCCCCGACTTCATCACCGCTTGGCGCGCCCAGCCCCTGACGGCGTAAACAGTTGGCGTGAAAAACACCCCAGGTCTTTCCCGTCAAACAACATGTTCGTAGCGTGGATCGTCGCCCATTCCCTATAGAATAATGCATGCTTCGCTGTGAAAGGATTGACGCTGTAGGCATGTGCAAAATAGGGTAATTCGCACACACTGGGTCGCGCGCCTATGATGGTATGCGATCGGTGTGCATTACTGGGGGCGAAGCACGGCCATGACCGAGGAAGAGGACCTGCGCGAGCAGCTGCGCGGCTCGCTGAAGAACCGGGCGCTGTTCTATCTTGCCATGTACCGCGAACTGGCGCGGGAGCATGGGGCGGACTCCGCGGCCAAGACGCTGGCCAAGGCCATCCGCGACCGCGGGGAGGAGGTGGGCGCCCGATTCGCCGCCTACGCCCCCGCCGACTTCGACGGTCTGAAGACCGCCTTTCTCGATTTCGTGCCCGACCACGGACGCATGTTCGAGCCGGTAGTGACGCGCTGCGACTCCGGCGGCCTGGACATCGCCTTCAAGCGCTGCCCGCTGAAGGAGGCGTGGGAGGAGCACGGCCTGCCGCCGGACGAACTGGCGACCATGTGCGCCATCGCGGGGCAGGTGGACAACGGCACCTTCGAGGCCGCCGGCTTCACCTTCGAGGGCGAGACCTGGAAACCCGGCCGGGAGGGCTGCTGCATCCTGCGCGTCCGCCCCGGCCAATCGACCAAGAATTCCGGCACCGCGTGAGAGGAGACAGCAGGACCATGACGCTTTCCAAGACGATTCGCGGCGCCCTTGCCGGTGTTGCCGTCGGTGCCGCCCTGTCCATGGCGGCGGTGCCCGCGCTGGCGCAGAAGACCATCGCGCTCGGCTACCAAGCGCCGCTGACCGGCGAGATGTCGCAGTACGGCGAGGTGTTCCGCAACTCCGCCACCATGGCGGTGGAGCAGTTCAACAAGTCCGGCAAGCTGCCCGGCGCCACCGTCGTGCTGAAGTTCGAGGACAGCAAGAACGACGCGAAGGAAGGGGTGAACATCGCCAAGAAGTTCGTGGACGATCCGGAGATCGTCGGCGTGCTGGGCGACTTCTCCTCCACCGTGTCGATGGCCGCCGCGCAGGTCTACGCCCAGGCCGGCCTGCCGCAGCTGTCGCAGACGGCCTCGCACCCGGACTACGTCAAGATCAGCGAATGGCAGTTCCGCAACATCACGACCCAGGCCTATGAGGGGCCGTTCGTGGCGAAGTGGGCGCTGGGCGAGGGCAAGAAGAAGATCGCCGTCATCGCCATCCAGAACGACTGGGGCCAGTCGGTCGTCTCCAACTTCAAGGACGCGGTGGAGAAGGGCGGCGGTCAGGTCACCTCGGTCGAGTTCTACAACCCCGGCAACCGCGACTTCCGCACCATCCTGACCAAGGTGGCGCGCGAGAAGCCGGACGCCATCTACCTCGGCATGTTCGACGAGGACGGCGCCTCGCTGCTCCAACAGCGCCGCCAGCTGAACGTGCAGATCCCGACCTACGCGACCTCCTCCCTCTACTCGCCGAAGCTGATCACGCTGGCCGGCCCGTCGTCGGACGGCCTGAAGCTGTCCACCACCTTCGCCTCCGACAGCCCGGAGCCGGTCGTGAAGGCCTACGTGGACGAGTACCAGGCCCGCTACAAGGCGGTCCCGACCATGTTCGCCGCCCAGGCCTATGACGCGACCAACATCATGCTGGCCGCCATCGCCAAGGTCGGCCCCACCGTCGACCGCAAGTCGCTGCGCGACGCGCTCGCCCAGACCGCCGGCTTCCCCGGCGTGACCGGCGAAACCACCTTCGATCCCCAGACCCGCGAGCCGACCAAGACGCTCGCCCGCATGGAGATCAAGGGCGGCCAGTTCGCGCTGGTGAAGTAAACACGTCGCTTGGGAACCCCCACCCCGACCCTCCCCCGCTCTCGGCGGACCAAAGGTCCGCCTGCCGCGTCAGCGCAAGCTTCGCTTGCGCGTGAGCTGGGCGGGGGAGGGAGCCAGGACCTTCGCAAAAGTCCAGCGGCAGTCCCCTCTCCCGCCCAGCGGGGGAGGGTTAGGGTGGGGGCCCGCGCCTGGGGCTTAATGGAATGTTCGACGCCTTCTTCGTCCAACAGCTCGTGAACGGCTTCTCCGTGGGGCTGGTCTATGCGCTGATCGCCATCGGCTTCACGCTGATCTTCGGCGTGCTGAACGTGGTGAACTTCGCGCATGGCGAGGTCTACATGGTCGGGGCCTACGCGGGCGTGGTGCTGATCACAGCCTGGGCGCCGCCGCTGATCGCGGTGGTGCTGTTCGTCATGGCCGTCGGCGCCGTCGCCGGATTCGGGCTGGAGCGGCTGGCCTTCAAGCCCTTCCGCCGCTTCCAGGACGAAGCATCGCTGAAGTCCAAGGCGATGCGCGAGGCGACGCTGCTCTCCTCGCTCGCCGTGTCGATCATCGTGCGCGAGGTGGTGGAGAAGGTGTTCGGCGGCGCCATGCGCCCCGTCCCCTTCGAGTCGCAGCTGACCGACCCCGTGCAGATCGGGGAGCTGTCCTTCTCCACCGGCCAGTTCGTCATCTTCGGGGCGGCGGTCGCCATGTTCGCCGGGTTGCAGTTCCTGCTGTACCGGACGCGCATCGGCCTGTCGATCCGGGCGGTCGCCAACAACCCGCTGGGCGCCAAGTACGTCGGCATCGACACGGATCGCACGATCATCGCCACCTTCGTGGTCGGTTCGGTGATGGGCGCGGTCGCCGGCATCCTGGTCGCGCTCTACTACGGCTCCGTCTTCCCGACCATGGGGTTCGCGCCGGGCGTGAAGGCCTTCGTCGCCATGGTCATGGGCGGCCTCAGCAGCATTCCCGGCGCGGTCATCTGCGCGATCTTCCTCGGCCTTGCCGAGGCGGTGGCGACCGAATTCCTGGCCCAGGGCTGGAGCGAGATGATCGCCTACGGCTTCCTGCTGCTGACGCTGATCTTCTTCCCCACCGGCCTCTTCGGCGGAGCGCGCGACCGTGTCTAAACGCATCCTTCCGCTCGTCGTGGCGTTGACGGTTCTGGTGCTGGTGCCGGCGCTGTTGCAGGCGTCGGGCTCCGGCTACTTGTTCCGCGTGTCGATCACCGCGATGATCTTCGCGATCCTGGCGGCCAGCCTGAACTTCATCACCGGCGTCGCCGGCCTGCTGTCGCTCGGTCACGCCGCCTTCTACGGCATCGGCGCCTACGCCGCGGCGCTGCTGGCGACGCAGCACGGCGTGCCCTTCCTGCTGACCATCCCGCTGGCCGGTGTCGCCGCGGCGATCGGCGGCGTGCTGGTGGCGCTGCCGACCATGCGGCTGGTCAGCATCTATTTCGCCGTCGCCACGCTCGGCACGGGGGAGATCATCCACGGCACGCTGCTGAACTGGGTGGACTTCACCCGCGGCCCCATGGGCATCCCGGCCATCCCATCCTTCAAGGTCTTCGGGCTGGACCTGTCCGGCAACCTCGGCAGCTATCTTGTGGTCGCGGTCGTGATGCTGGCCTCGCTGTGGGTGCTGCACCGGCTGACCCACTCCTACTACGGCAACGCGCTGCGGGCGCTGCGCGAAGACGACCAGTGCGCCGACAGCATGGGCATCGACGTGGTGCGGCTGAAGGGCGAGGTCTTCGCCATCGCCTGCTTCTTCGCCGGCGTCGCCGGCGCGCTGTGGGCGCACACCACCGGCTACATCAGCCCGAACGACTTCCGCTTCGGCGAATCGATCCTGGTGCTGGCGATGATCGTTGTCGGCGGCCTCGGCAGCCTGCCCGGTGCGGTGATCGGCGCCGTCCTGCTGATCGTCCTGCCGGAGGCGCTGCGCCCGGTCGGCGACGTGCGCATGATCGTGGTCGGCTGCGTGATGTTCTTCTCCATCCTGCTGCTGCCCAAGGGTCTGTTCGGCGAGGTGTCGGCGCTGAACCTCGTGCGCTCCTCCTTCGGGGGCGGCTGGAAGGCGGGGTCGGCCCGCCAGAGCATTGGATGGCGATGATGGGCGAGTGGCGATGATGGCGGCCCTTCTTGAGATCGAAAACCTGACGCGCCGCTTCGGCGGCCTCCTCGCTGTGGACCGCGTGTCCGGCCATGTGGGGCAGGGCGAGCTGGTCGGGCTGATCGGCCCGAACGGCGCCGGCAAGACGACCCTGTTCAACCTGATCAGCGGCTTCACCCCGCCCAGCGAGGGCACCGTGCGCTTCGGCGGGGAGACCATCTCCGGCCTGAAGCCCTGGCGCGTCGCCCGGCGCGGGCTGGGCCGCACCTTCCAGAACCTGCGCATTTTCCCGAACATGACGGTGTTCGACAACGTGTCGGTCGGTGCCATCGGCGCCGTCGGGCATTCCCCCTGGCGCTCCCTGTTCCGTGGATCGCGCGGCGAGGCCGACGCCAAGGCGGTCAGCGAGCGGACCTGGGCGGCGCTGGAGCGCGTCGGCTTGGCCGGGCAGGGGCACGAGTTGGCGGCGAACCTCAGCTACGGCAAGCGCAAGTATCTGGAGATTGCCCGCGCCCTGGCGCTCGGCCCGCGCCTGCTGATCCTTGACGAGCCCGCCGCCGGCCTGAACGACAGCGAGACGGCCGACCTCGCCGCCTTCATCCGCGGCCTGCACGCGGAGGGCATGACGGTGCTTCTGGTGGAGCACGACATGACGCTGGTCATGGGCATCTGCCAGCGCGTGATGGTGCTGGCCTCCGGCCGCAAGATCGCCGACGGCACCCCGGAACACATCCGCCGCGACCCCGCCGTCCTGGAAGCCTATCTTGGCGGCGACGAGGAGGACGCGGCGTGACCCATCTCCTGGAAATCCGCGACCTGCGCGTCACCATGGGGCCGCAGCCGATCTTGCAAGGCGTCTCGCTCGACGTGCCGGCCGGCGGGATCGTCACGGTGCTGGGCTCCAACGGAGTCGGCAAGACGACGCTGATGCGGGCCATCTCCGGCGTGTACAAGGTCGGCGGCGGCGAAATCCGGCTCGATGGCACGCCCATCACCAACCGAACGACCCACGACATCGTCCGCCTCGGCGTCTGCCAAGCGCCGGAGGGGCGGCAGATCTTTTCCAGCATGACCGTGCTGGAAAACCTGCGCCTCGGCGCCGGCCCGCGCGGCGGGCGCGAGTACGAGCAGGACCTGGAGCGCATGCTCGGCCTCTTCCCGCGCCTGCGCGAACGCCTGTCGCAGAAGGCCGGCTCGCTGTCCGGTGGCGAGCAGCAGATGCTCTGCGTCGGCCGCGCCCTGATGGGCCGTCCGCGCCTGCTGCTGATGGATGAGCCGTCGCTGGGGCTGGCGCCCAAGCTGGTGCGGCAGATTTTCGACCTCGTCGCCACGATTCGCGAGACGGGGACGGCGATCCTGCTGGTCGAGCAGAACGCCAAGGCGGCATTGCGCGTCGCCGACCAGGCCTACGTCATGGAATCCGGGCGCATCGTGCTGCAGGGACCGGCCACGGAACTGGCCGAGGACCCGCGCATCCGGGCCGCCTATCTCGGGGGACACGTGCATTGAACGCCACCACCACTGACCTTCCGCCGTCCCTGTGGGCGAAGACGGCGCCCCCGGCCCCCGATCTGCCGACCCTGTCCGGCGAGGTGGAGGCCGATGTCGTCATCGTCGGCGGCGGTTTCACCGGCCTGTCGACCGCCCTGCATCTCGCGGAGGCCGGCGCCTCGGCCGTCGTGCTGGAGGCGGCTGAGCCCGGCTGGGGCGCATCGGGGCGCAACAACGGGCAGGTCATCCCGACGTTGACCCGTGCCGACCCGGACGACCTCGTCGCTCTGTGGGGGCAGCAGAAGGGCGAGCAGTTCGTGCGCGTGCTGCGCGATTCCGCCGATCTGCTGTTCGGCCTTGTTGCCAAGCACGGCATCGACTGCGAGGCGGTGCAGAACGGCTGGGTCCAGCCCGCGCACCGCAAGAGCCGCCTTGCCATGTCCGCCAAGCGCGCGGAGCAATGGGGCCGCCGCGGCGCGCCCGTGGAACTGCTCGACCGCGACCGCTGCGAGGCGATCACCGGCTCCCCCCATTGGTACGGCGGCTGGCAGAACCGCTCCGGCGGGCGGATCAACCCGCTGGCGCTCGCCCGCGGCATGGCCCGCGCGGCGGTGACGGCCGGCGCCACGGTCTACAAGGGCACGCCGGCCACCGGTCTGACCCGGGCCGGCGACCGCTGGCGCGTGACCACTCCGCGCGGCAGCGTGGTGGCGACGCGCGTCGTGCTGGCGACCAACGCCTACAGCGACGGGCTGTGGCCAAAGCTGGCGCAGACCATCGTGCCGATCCGCTCCTACCAGATGGCGACGCAGCCCCTGTCGGAGAACCTGCGGCGGTCGATCCTGCCGGACGGGCACGCACTGTCCGACACCCAGGGCGACCTGTATTTCTTCCGCCAGGACGCGCAGGGGCGTCTGGTGACCGGCGGCGCGCTGGTCTTCGACGTGGATTCGGAACGGCGCCTGAAGGCCCGCATCTCGGAGCGCCTGCAACGCGTCTTCCCGCAGATCGGGCCGGTGACCTTCGACCATGTCTGGTGGGGATACATCGGCATGACGCCGGAACGCCTGCCGCGCCTGCACGAGCTGGCGCCGGGCGTCGTCACCTGGATCGGCTGCCAGGGCCGCGCCGTGGCGCTCGGCACCGCCATGGGCAAGGAGCTGGCGCAGTACGGCCTGGGCCGCCCGGCCGACGAGCTTCCCATTCCGCTATCGCCGCTGCGCCCGCTGCCGTTCCACGCCGCCGTCCGGACCCTTGCCCGCGGCATGCTGCTGCTCTATCGCTGGCGGGACATCAACGACTGAGTGCCGGAACGGGAAGGGACACGAACCATGGGCGCACACGGCATCAACGGCATCGACCATCTCGTTGTCGCGGTCCGCGACCTGGACAAGGCGCGCGACGCCTACCAGCGCATGGGCTTCACCGTCACGCCGCGCGGCCGGCACACGGAACTGAAGTCGATCAACCACACCATCATGTTCGGCGCCGATGACTACGTCGAACTGCTGGCGGTGGAGGAGCCGCACCCCGTCACCGCCTATTACAGCGAAGTCCTGAAGACGCGCGAGGGCGTCGCCGCCCTGGCGCTGAAGACCGACGACGCGCGCGCCGCCCAGCGCCTGCTGGCCGAAGCCGGCTACCCGGCGTCGGAGGCCGTGGACTTCGGCCGTCCGGTCGAACTGCCAGAAGGGACGCGCGACGCTCGCTTCACCATCACGCAGATCGACATCGCCAAGCAGACCGGAGGCCGGGTCTTCCTGTGCCAGCACCACACCCGCGATGTGGTGTGGCGGCCGGAATACGTGCAGCACGACAACACGGCCACCGGCCTCGCCGCGCTGGTCGTGGCGGCCGACGATCCGGACGCCGTGGCGGCCGGCTACGCCCGCCTGTTCGGCACGGCGGTGGAGGAGCAGGGGCCGGTCCGCCTCGTCCCCACCGGCGACACGCCCATCGTCGTGGCGACGCCCGCGGCGCTGCATTGGGGCTGGACCAGCGATCCCGCGCTGGCCGCGCCGACGCCGTTCCTGGCCGGCTTCGTGGTCCGCGTCGCCGACCTCGACCGTGCGCAGCAGGCCTTGCAGAAGAGCAAGTTCCCGACGGTCGTCGGCAACGGCGTGCTGCGCGTGTCCTCCGCCAGCGCCGGCGGCGCCCTGCTGGCCTTCGCCAAGGATTTCGACCTCCGCGCCCTGATTCCCTGATGCCCGCGACTTATACGGAGATCCTATCACTGACCCGCGTCTGATCTATTGGACAGGGGGCTTCGACACGCGCACTCTTGCGCTGCGGTGCAGCGCTGGTGAGAGAACGATCGTGGCGGACGGCGGATTCGGCGGGCAGGGCATCACTGCGGGACCGGTGGCGGCAATGCCGGACGGTCTCGTTGCGGGAAGCCCGGCCTACCGGCGGGTGAGCGCGGTTCTGTTCGTGGCCGGCCTGTCCACCTTTGCGTCGCTCTACTGCGTGCAGCCGCTGATGCCGGACTTCACGCGCGTCTTCGGTGTCACGCCGGCGGAGTCCAGCCTCGCGCTTTCGCTGTCCACCGGCGTTCTGGCCGTGGCGATGCTGGTCGCCGGCATGATCTCCGACCGGTTCGGGCGCAAGCCGATCATGGCGGTGTCGCTGCTTGTGTCCGGCACGCTGGGCATCCTCGGCGCGCTGGCGCCGGACTGGGGCTGGCTGCTGGCCCTGCGCGCGCTGGAAGGGTTGGCGCTGAGCGGCCTTCCCGCCGTCGCCATGGCCTACGTGTCGGAGGAGGTGGAGCCCCGCTCCGCCGGGCTCGCCATGGGCCTCTACATCGGAGGCACGGCGGTCGGCGGCATGTCGGGCCGCGCTGTGACCGCGCTGGTCGCCGACCTCGTGAACTGGCGCGCGGCACTCGGGGTGGTCGGGGCGATCGGAATCCTGGGGGCGTTGGCGGTCTGGCTGTGGCTCCCGGCCTCCCAGCGCTTCGTGCGCAGTTCCATGAGCGTGCGCGACATGGCCGCGGCGTGGCGCCGCCACCTCGGCGGTGACGGAAGCAAGGGTGGCTTGCGGGCGCTGTTCGCCATGGGCTTCGTCGCCATGGGTTCCTTCGTCACGGTGTTCAACTACGTCGGCTTCCGGCTGGTCGCCCCGCCGTTCGACCTGCGCCCGGCGCTGGTCGGCGCGGTCTTCCTGGTCTACCTGCTGGGCGCGGTCAGTTCGCCGGTCTTCGGCACCCTTTCCGGGCGGCTGGGGCATGGCCGGGTGCTCGCCGCGGCCACGGCGCTGATGGCGGCCGGCCTCGCCCTGATGAGCCCGGACAGCCTGTGGGCGGTGACGCCGGGCATCGCGCTGTTCACCATCGCCTTCTTCGGCATGCATTCCACCACTTCGGCCTGGATCGGGCAGCGCGCGACGACCAACCGGGGCCAGGCTTCGGCCATCTACCTGTTCTGCTACTACATGGGCTCCACCATCGCCGGCACGCTGGGCGGCGTTTTCTGGCACGGCTTCGGCTGGCCGGGGGTGGCCGGCTTCGTCGGCGCCATCGTGGCGGCCGGGCTGGCGCTGTCCCTCGCCCTGGCGCGCCGGGGCTGACACGGCACCGGTGCCTGCGTCGCTTGACCGCAGCGACCGCGCAGGCGGTTGTGCCCCGGCCGCAACGGTTCCATTCTAACCATCCAAGGGAGAGGAGCGACGGAGGGGACCATGGCCTGGCTGACCGTCTACCCCGACAACGACCCGACCGTGGTGGAACTGTCGAGCACCGACAGGATGGTGGTGTCCGGGCACCTCGCGATGGCCGGTTTGCTGTTCGAACGGTGGAACGCGGAGAAGGACATCGCCGACACCGCGGACCACGCGGCGGTGCTGGCCGCCTACGCCGGCCCGGTGGGCGCCCTGCAGCGGGCCCGCGGCTTCCGGTCGGCGGATGTCGTCCGCGTGCCGCGGGGCATGTCCGAGGCCGGCGCGTTGCGCGCCCGATTCCTGTCCGAACACACCCACGACGAGGACGAGGCGCGCTTCTTCGTGGAGGGAACCGGCGCCTTCTACCTGCACGTCGGCGACCGTGTCCTTCGCGTCGTCTGCGAGCGGGGCGATCTGCTGAGCGTCCCCGCCGGGACCAAGCACTGGTTCGACATGGGGCCGGACCCATACTTCACCGCGATTCGCTTCTTCACGCGCCCGGACGGCTGGGTCGCCACCCCCACCGGCGACGTCATCGCCGACCGCTTTCCCCGCTACGACGGACCCCGGTAAGGGGATTCGGGGTCTATGACGTTCGGATGGGTCCGATCGTCGCAGCCCGTTGCGGCCTCTGCCCTTCGGCTGATACAAATCAATCCGACAGCAACTTGCGGTGGGCGATCCGCCAACGGGAACGCCACCAAGGGGAAAGCCACTGGCACGCGGGGGCTCCATGACCACGGACGGCCACACCGTTCCGCGCACGGGCAACGGCTTCATCGACGTGACCCACGCCGCCCTGATGGACCGCGTGGGGACGATCCGCCGCGCCTGCGCCAAGGGGGTTCCGCGCCACGTTGTCGTTCCCCACTTCGACGCCTTCGTGGACGAGATGCACGCCCATTTCGACCATGAGGAGGTCATCATCCGCGCCGCCGGCTTCCACCGGTGGGAGGAGCACGCGAACCAGCACGCCATGCTGGAACAGCAGCTCGTCCGGCTGGTCGACTATGTGCGGGAATGCGACGTCACCGGCGATTTCCTGTGCACGGTCGCCGGCACGCTGGACGCCGCACTCTGCCGGCACGAGATCCGCCACGATGGCGAATACGCGGCACTGGTGCGCTCCGCCTCCGCGGCACCGGATGGGCCGGATCTGATCCGCTGGGACTCCCGCTATGAACTCGGCATCGCGCCGCTCGACGCCCAACACCGCCAGCTGGCCGACTGCCTGAACGAGCTTCACCGCGCCAGCCTGGGCCACGCGCCGGAGGCCGACGTCGCCGCGCTGCTGGAGCAGATGCACGACCACGCCCAGGCCCATTTCGCGATGGAGGAGGGGGTGCTGCGCTCCGTCGCGCCCAGCCGCTTCGTGGCTCACCGGGCGCACCACCAAGCCCTGAACGCCCAGTTTGCCCGCGTCCGGCAGGCGGTCGAATCGGGGGGCCTGGACGCCGGCGTGGCCGCCCGCGACTTCTTGCGCTTCTGGCTGACGGACCACCTGCTGGGCTCCGACCGCGTGGCTTTCGCCGGCGGGACCGTCACCCGGCAATAATTTGCCGGTTTCCGGCCGGGCTGGGCGCGCTACCTTTCGGTTCCACCGCCCCGTGGAACCGCCCTCCCCATGGAACCGCCATGATCATTCGCCAGCGGCCGTCGGCCTTCGCGCTGTTCTTCGTGGTGCGGGGCTCCATCGTGCCGCGCATCAAGTGGCAGGTGGCATCGACCATCGCCGTCGCGATCCTGGTGACGCTCGCCCACGGGACTCTGTTCGACCGCAAGATCACGCTGACGCCGATCCCCTTCAGCCTGATCGGCCTGGCGCTGGCCATCTTCCTGGGCTTCCGCAACACCGCCAGCTACGACCGCTGGTGGGAAGGGCGCAAGCTGTGGGGCGACCTGGTCATCCGCGCCCGCACCGTCGCCCGGCTGGTCACCCAGCACGCCCGTCCGGAGCCCGACGATGAAGACCGGACCCGAATCATGGTGCGCCGGCTGATCGCCTTCGCCTACGCGCTGAAGCACCACCTGCGCGGCACCGCCGACGACCAGAGCCGCGCCTACCTGACCGACCCCGATGCGCAGGTCCTGGCCGGGTCGGCCAACGCGCCCGACCAGCTGCTGCGCCTGATGAGCGCCGACCTCGCGGTGCTCGCGTCCCGGGGCCGGCTGGACCCCATGCTGGTCGCGCAGGTGGAGGACAACCTGACGGCGCTGGCCGGCGTCCAGGCGGGGAGTGAGCGAATCCGGCACACGCCGCTGCCCTTCTCCTACGCGCTGCTTCTGCACCGCACGGCCTATCTCTACTGCTTCGCCTTGCCCTTCGGGCTGGTCGACACAACCGGCTTCATGACGCCCTTTGTGGTCGGGCTGGTGTCCTACACCTTCTTCGGTCTGGACGCGATCGGCGACGAGATCGAGGAGCCGTTCGGCCTCCTGCCCAACGACCTGCCGCTGGACGCCATCTGCCGCCGGATCGAGATCGACCTGTTGCAGGCGCTGGGCGAGACGACCTTGCCCAAGCCGTTGCAGCCCGTGGATTATTGCCTGATGTAAACGAAAACCGGCGGGGCAGGGCGCCATGCGGAACGCTCGCCTCCGGGTTGCCCCTGGTTGTGGTGGCCGCCATAAAAAAATCACTTGAATTGCGGGTCGAAAAGCGTAATTCATCGCTCACGACGCACTCGCACGTGCCAATGGCCCACTGTGGTTATGCAACGACGTACCGCGTCCTTTTTGGCAGAACCGGTCATCAGTGGGCCGGTCCCGAGAGGGAGGTAGGCATGTTGGCTCTCCACGGCAGGGCTTTGAGACGGTAGCCCTTAGCCGGACATCGACGCTTTAACACGCGGAGCGATTCGCCCGCGTGAGCGCTCATTCCGGCTCTTCCCGTCACCTTTCCCCGAAAACCCGAAATCAGGACGACGGCGTCGACAACGCCGCGCCGGTTTCCCGTCTGTTCGCTGGGCCGCTTTGCAAAGCCGGCCCAGGGTAAGGAGTGCGCCATGGGCTTCATCCGTTCCCGCTCCGCCGTTGCCCCGCTCCGCCGCGGCGTTCCGGTCTCCTTTGCCTCCGCCGCCGTGGCCCCGCGCCGCACCTCCGTCGTGCAGGCCGTTGCCCTGCACCGGCCGGAGGAGCCGATGCACTGCATCCGTCCGGGCGTCCTGAAGGACACCGCGGCCAGCTTCGTCGCGGCCTTCGAGCAGGCGGTGAGCGGCGACGTGCTGTACGCCGTGAAGTGCAACCCGGAACCGACGGTGCTGCGCGCGCTGTGGGACGGCGGCGTGCGTCACTTCGATGTCGCCTCGCCCGGCGAAATCCGCCTGATCCGCCAGATGTTCCCGGACGCCGAGCTGCACTACATGCACCCGGTGAAGGGCCGCGAGGCGATCCGCACCGCCTACCAGCAGTACGGCGTGCGCGACTTCGTGCTCGACAGCATGGAGGAACTGCAGAAGATCCTGGAGGAGACCGGCGACGCGCAGGATCTCGGCCTCGTCGTGCGCCTCGCGCTGCCGAAGGGCAACGCCGTCTACGACCTGTCCGGCAAGTTCGGCGCCCCGGCGGCCGACGCGGTGGAACTGCTGCGCGCCGTGCGCATGGTCGCGAAGAAGGTCGGCGTCTCCTTCCACGTCGGGTCGCAGATGCTGGATCCGGCCGCCTACGAGCGGGCGCTGGAACTGGCCGGCCGCGTCATCGCGGACAGCGGCGTGGTGATCGACGTGCTGGACGTGGGCGGCGGCTTCCCGGTGTCCTACCCGGGCGTCACCCCGCCGCCGCTCGGCGACTTCATGGAAGCCATCGCCCGCGGCGTGGGCCGCCTCAACCTGCCGGCGCACTGCCGCGTCTGGTGCGAGCCGGGCCGCGCGCTGGTGGCGCCGGGCGTGTCGCTGGTCGTGCAGGTGATCAAGCGCCGCGGCAACGAGCTGTTCATCAACGACGGCGTCTACGGCGCCCTGTCGGACGCCGGCGTCCCCGGCTTCCGCTTCCCGGCCCGGATGATCCGCCCCTTCGCCCAGATGACCGACGCGCCGCTGGACGCCTTCGCCTTCTACGGCCCGACCTGCGACAGCGCCGACAAGATGAACGGCCCGTTCCATCTGCCGGCCGACATCCAGGCCGGCGACTGGATAGAGTTGGGCCAGCTGGGTGCCTACGGCTCCTGCCTGCGCACGGCGTTCAACGGGTTCGACCAGGCGCGCGTGGTGGAGGTCTCAGACCTTCCGCTCCTGGCGACTCCGGGGTACGACCTGAAATCCTGCGTCGCTTAAGACCAGCCCCCGCGTTTGCGGCGCGGGAAAGCTGTGGATATCCTAAAAAAATAACCGTAAACAATCGTTGGCTTGACGACCCACGCTGCCCTTGAAGAGGAGCGGGGTCGTCAAGCCGTGGTTTTGACTCGCCAGCCTCGGGGGATCGTCGTCATGACCCTGGACACCAAGCACCTCACTTTCACCGGCCGCATGGTCATTGTCGGCTTCGGATCGATTGGCCAGGGAGTGTTGCCCCTGATCCTGCGCCACATCGGCATCGCGAAGGACCAGATCACCATCGTCACGGCGGAAGAGCGCGGCCATGCCGAGGCCGATGCGCTTGGTGTGAAGTTCATCAACCTTCCGTTGACGAAGGAGAACTTCGTCCAGGTGCTGGAGCCCATGCTGGGCAAGGGCGATTTCCTGGTGAACCTGTCGGTGGACGTGTCGTCCATCGCGCTGGTGGAGTTCTGCCACAAGGTCGGCGCCAACTATCTCGACACCTGCATCGAGCCCTGGGCCGGCGGCTACACCGACACCTCGCTGACGCCGTCCTTGCGCTCCAACTACGCGCTGCGCGAATCGGCGCTGGCGCACCGCGCGACCTACGAGGGCGGCCCGACCGCCGTGCTGACCCACGGCGCCAACCCCGGCCTCGTCTCGCACTTCGTGAAGCAGGCGCTGCTCAACATCGCCGGCGACACCGGCGTCGCGGTGGACACGCCGACGGACCGCGCCGGCTGGGGCGCTCTGGCCGCAAAGCTCGGCGTCAAGGTGATCCACGTCGCGGAGCGCGACACCCAGGTGTCCAGCGTGCCGAAGAAGGTGGGCGAATTCGTCAACACCTGGTCGATCGACGGCTTCGTGGGCGAGGGCTGCCAGCCGGCCGAACTGGGCTGGGGCAGCCATGAGAAGCAGCTTCCGCCCGACGGTTACCGCCACGAGTTCGGCAGCGACGCGGCGATCTACCTGATGCGTCCCGGCGCCTCCACCCGCGTGCGCACCTGGACGCCGCTGGAAGGGCCGTTCCACGGCTTCCTGATCACCCACAGCGAAGCGATCTCCATCGCCGACTACTACACGGTGCGCGACGGCAACCACGTCACCTACCGCCCGACCGTGCACTACGCCTATCACCCCTGCGACGACGCGGTGAAGTCGGTGCACGAGCTGGCCGGCAAGAACTGGTTCATGCAGCCGGAGCAGCGCCTGATGATGGACGAGATCGTCAGCGGCACCGACGAGTTGGGCGTCCTGCTTATGGGCCACAAGAAGGGCGTCTACTGGTACGGCTCCCGCCTGACGGTGGAGGAGGCGCGCGCGCTGGTTCCCTACAACAACGCGACCTCGCTGCAGGTGACCGTGTCGGTGCTGGCCGGCATCGTCTGGGCGCTGGAGAACCCGAACCGCGGCATCGTGGAGCCGGACGAGATGGACTTCGCCCGCGTGCTGGAAATCTGCGCCCCCTACCTCGGCCAGGTCGTCGGCGCATACGGCGACTGGAACCCGCTCCAGGACCGCGGCCGCCTCTTCCCGGAGGACCTGGACCACGACGATCCCTGGCAATTCAAGAACTTCCGCGTGGTGTGACGAAAGGGGCTCTTCGGAGCCCCTTTGCTTTTTGGGTCGAATTTCGGCGGACCATGAACGGGATTTCATGATCGTGCAACGGTGGGGTCAACGGCCAGCCGGTATAACTCCCTTCATTGCATGACCTCTGACTTTGGTGAGTTATCCACCGGCGGTTCCCGCCGCCGGCCCACCGATCCGGTCTCTCCCGCATACCCGCCGGATCGGAACCTGCGGCGGGGCGTGAGGAATAAGGCTTCGGGTTTTGCGTCCCCCGCACCCCTGGCTTCCCCGCTCCCTCACGCCCCGCCATCTTTTCCGCCACACATTGTTCAGGGCACACTTTTCCACGGCTGCCAAGCTGCCGCCGGACTTGACGCAGACCCCGCCCAGCGGGATTGAATGGGTTCCGGCCCCGTATCCCGCCTGCGAGACCAACCCTCCGTGCGTCCTGTCGTTCTCTTCCCTTTGTTCAAGCCGGTGACGGCTCTGCCCGGCCTCGGCCCGCGCCTCGGCAAGCTGGTCGAGAAGCTGGCCGGCGAGCATGTCGTCGACCTGCTCTGGCACTTGCCGTGCGGCGTCATCGACCGCCGCTTCGCGCCGAAGATCGCCCAGGCGCCGAACGGGCGCATCGCCACCCTGACCGTGCGCGTCGATTCGCACGCGGCCCCGCTCAACCCGCGCCATCCCTACAAGGTCCGCTGCACCGACGAGACTGGGGTGCTGGAGCTGATCTACTTCCACGTGAAGGGCGACTGGCTGGAACGGCAGATGCCCGTGGGCAAGACGGTGGTGGTGTCCGGCAAGGTGGAATGGTTCCACGACACGCCGCAGATCACCCACCCCGACACCGTCGTCCCCGTCGAATCGAAGGACGAGATCGAGGCGGTCGAGCCCGTCTATCCCATGACCGCCGGGCTCCCGGCCAAGACGCTGCGCAAGGCCGTGCGCGCCATGCTGGCCGACGTGCCGGAGCTGCCGGAATGGCAGGACGCGGCGTGGCGCGCGAAGAACGGCTGGCCCGCCTGGCACGACGCCATCCGCCGCGCCCACACGCCGGAGGACGAGGGCGACCTCGCCCCCACGTCCCCCATCCGGACCCGGCTGGCCTACGACGAGCTTCTGTCCAACCAGTTGGCCCTGACGCTGGTCCGCATGCAGCAGCGCCGCCTGTCCGGCCGGGTGATCCAGGGCGACGGCCGTCTGCGCCGCAAGGTGGCGGAGGCGCTGCCCTTCGCGCTCACCAACTCCCAGGCCGGCGCGCTGGAGGAAATCCACGCCGACATGGCGGCGGAGCGGCGCATGCTGCGCCTGCTCCAGGGCGACGTCGGCAGCGGCAAGACGGTCGTGGCCCTGATGGCCATGCTGAACGCCGTGGAGGCCGGCCACCAGGCCGCGCTGATGGCCCCCACCGAAATCCTGGCGCGCCAGCACGCGGAAAGCCTCGCCCCGCTGTGCAAGGCGGCCGGGGTGGACCTCGCGCTGCTCACCGGGCGCGACAAGGGGAAGGCGCGGCAGGCGGTGCTCGACCGGCTGGCCTCGGGCGAGCTGCCGCTTCTGGTCGGCACCCACGCCATCTTCCAGGAGGACGTGGCCTTCAAGGACCTCGCGCTCGCCGTGATCGACGAGCAGCACCGCTTCGGCGTCCACCAGCGGCTTCAGCTCTCGGCGAAGGGGCGGGCGGTGGACGTGCTGGTCATGACCGCGACTCCGATCCCGCGCACTCTGACCCTGACCGCCTACGGCGACATGGATGTGTCCCGCCTGACCGAGAAGCCGGCCGGGCGCAAACCGATTCAGACCGTCACCATCGCGCTCGACCGGCTGGAGGACGTCGTCAACGGCATCCACCGCAAGGTGCAGGAGGGCGCGCGCGCCTACTGGGTCTGCCCGCTGGTCGAGGAGTCGGAACAGATCGACCTCGCCGCGGTGACGGAGCGGCACGCCTTCCTGCGCGCCACCTTCGGCGACCGGGTCGGGCTGGTGCACGGCAAGATGCGCGGCCCCGACAAGGATGCGGTGATGGCCGCCTTCGCCGCCGGCGACCTCGACGTGCTGGTCGCCACTACGGTCATCGAGGTCGGCGTGAACGTGCCCGAGGCCACCGTGATGGTGATCGAGCACGCGGAGCGCTTCGGCCTCGCCCAGCTCCACCAGCTGCGCGGCCGGGTTGGGCGCGGCGACAAGCCCTCCACCTGCCTGCTGATGTTCGACCCGCAGCTGACCGAAACCGCGCGCGCCCGCCTGAAGACCATGCGCGACACCGAGGACGGCTTTGTCATCGCCGAGGAAGACCTCCGCCTGCGCGGCGCCGGCGAGGTGCTGGGCACCCGCCAGTCCGGCCTGCCGGAATTCCGCATGGCCGACCTGACCGTCCACGGGGACCTCCTCGCCGCCGCCCGCGACGACGCCAAACTGATCGTCGACCGCGACCCCGACCTCGCCAGCGCCCGCGGCCAGGCGTTGCGCACGTTGCTGTACCTGTTCGCGCGGGACGCCGCGGCGAAGACGTTGCGGTCGGGATGAGGATTCAAGCTGTACCGGAAGTTACGGCATTTGCATTTTGTGGAATATCATCCACGCAAATTAGTGAATGAATAAGGTCGCAGAATGCAGCAATGTTTTGCGGCTTGATAGAGGCGTCCTTCAGCTTCAGCATTAGATGCTGTGGCTTTCTTCGGGGATCTTTGGGTTTGTCAATTTCCAGAAACCCCTCCAAATCTGTAGGTAACGTTTCCATACCAATGGTGTATGCGTTAGTTGAGCTTTCAATTATTTCTTTTATCTTATCATGTGGGGGTTTGTTGTTGTCGCCATCCATGAGTATGGAGTGATGTATATTCATCGGACCCAGAAGGTTCATAAACCGGTGGATATTAAACTTCCCCATGCAGTCGAGGATAAACAATCCGCCTTTAGGTGTGGTTATCAGCCCATTTCGAATAAGGTAATTTACCAAGATTTTTTCGGTAGGACCTTCGACCATTAAAACGCGGCGCGCAAAGAACATTCCGCATCTTTCTGGGTCAAGCCACATAAAATATTTTATCGCCTCCATTTCGTATTTTAAATCATCCGTGTCTGCGGCCAATTTTGTTCCGGCCAAGGCGTGGTTTATCTGTTGATTATCAGAAAATATTGATGTCAAACTTTCTTTAAGGATTTGACCAACGATTGTCTTTCCATTGAAACGTGACAGTCGAACGATCGATGTAAGATCATCGCTGTTGTGATTGACGAAGTTTGTAGAGTGAGTGGAGGCTAAAACTTGTTGCTGTGGCTTTTTGCCAATCTGTTGTAAGCTTCTGCAAAGCGATTCTTGTTGTACAGGGTGAAGGTACGCTTCTGGTTCTTCGAAAAGGAGCAACGAAAGCGCTGGAGAGAAATCTTTCTTTGCTGACTTTTGAGAGGTTGTTTGGTATTTCGACGCGACTTTTATCAGAGTGTAGATTAGGTGTCTTTGAAATCCCTGTCCGAACGATGTCGCGTCGAGTTTTCCTCCAAAATCGAGGTCATGTATGTGAAAGCCAACAAGATTTTTGACTATGTCTGCTTCGGTGACAGGATTAAAGGTGAGTTCAAACTTTGCACCCCACTCACCTATTTCCGCATTGATATCCTGTTCCAACCCGGTAAACGATCGTAGATCGTTGGTTTGCTCAGTCTTAAATTCCGAGACAAAGCTATTAAACTGATCGGAGAAGGTAGAATAAGCCGCACTTGCGCCAATGAGCTTTTTAGTGATGTCGTTTATCAGGTCTCGCAAGGGTGATGGCCCAGACATTTTTGTGTGATCGTCGAGCTTGCTTGTTGCTGGGATGTAAACGACATCTCCTAGCTTTCCCTGTTGAACATTTTTCATGCCGTAAAAATGTTCTGTTGAAAGCCCATCATTTGTATACGCATAAATGCCAGAACGAGGCTTTCCGTCTGAGCCTAATGTATCGGATTTCAAGTATTTACGCACACGTAGAATATTGTCAGGAAGCCTATAGTCTTCCTTTAGGTTTTTATATTCGTCATTTTCCAGAAGATATTCTACTTCGATCCAACTTTCTGCATCATTGGTAGGAAATTTGGGGAAGTCACGACCATCATCCCACTTAATCTGCTTTTCATAAAAGACGCGCAATGCATCAATTATATTAGTCTTCCCCGAATTATTGGAGCCAATAATCAGGTTATACCCGTCAAGAGAGAACTTACAATCAGCAATCGATCGGAAGTTGTGAACCAATACGTTCTTGATTTTCATGATACCCCTCAACCGTAGAAAGCCGCAGAGTACCTCGAAGGGCTAATATGCGGCAAGTCGGGGTTGTCAAGGTCGCCGATATTTTCTCTAATTCATATGAGTGACGGGGATTCCAGTGCTTGTCAGATTAGGGATCACGCTGGGATATGGCGTGCCTCACGCCCGCAGCCGCTCCTCGGTTCGCGGGCTTGCCACCTCCCGCGGCTTGCGCTCCGGCGGGCTGACGATGCCGCCGCT
This sequence comes from Azospirillum canadense, assembly GCF_025961225.1. Classification (GTDB taxonomy): domain Bacteria; phylum Pseudomonadota; class Alphaproteobacteria; order Azospirillales; family Azospirillaceae; genus Azospirillum; species Azospirillum canadense. The sequence continues at coordinate 1,302,043 of NZ_JAOQNG010000001.1, forward strand.
CATCACCATCTTCAGCCCGTCCTCGACCGTCATGTCCAGCACGGTGACCTCGCGGCGCGGCACCATCAGCAGGTAGCCGGCGGTCGGTGGGGCGCAGGGGATGAAGACGTGGACCATCGCCTCCGCGCTGACCTTCTGCACCTCCGGGTGGGCGGCGCCGGTGATGAAGCCCAGCGACCAGACGCCCAGCCGCGGGTATTCCACCAGCACCACCTCGCGGAAGGCGTTGGACTTCTTGGCGACGACCGTCTCGACGATCTGCTTCACGGCCCCGTAGACGGAGCGCACGACGGGCATCCGCTCCACCGCCCCTTCGCCCATGCGCACGACGAGGCGCCCGACATAGCCGGCGGCGAAGGCCCCGATCAGCGTCAGCGCGACGATCAGCGTCACCACGCCGATGCCAGGGATGGAGAAGGGCAGGTAGTTTTCCGGGTTGTAGGCGGAGGGGATCAGCGGGCGGATGTTGCCGTCGATGAAGGACAGGAACCACCAGCCGATGTAGATCGTCACCGCGATCGGCGCCGTGACCAGCACGCCGGCCAGGAAATAGGCGCGCAGCCGCCCCATCAGGCCGATGCCCTCGCGCCGTGGCGGCCGGGGTGCAGCGCCGTTCGGCGTCGCGCTGTTGTCCGCCGGTTGGCTTGCCTGCTCCGTCCCGTCCACGCTCCGCTCCCGAAAAACGCCGTTCCATCATGGCGATGCACACCATAGTGAACCAGGCCATAGTGAACCAGTACCGGCGTTTTGCTCAATTCGTTTCGGTCGTTTGCCCTCCGGCGGGAGCGTGGCGCATCGGATGGAACTCCGTCCGGGGGAGTGGGCCGGGGCCGGCCGCGGCCATACATCCATGGCGATGACCCAAAGCCCCCGCATCCTGTCGGTCGCCACGGCGCTGCCGCCGCACCAACTCGACCAGAACGACACGCTGGCCGCCGCGCGCGCCGTGTTCGGCCCCCGCATGCGCGACTTCGATCGGCTGGCCCCGGTCTTCGCCAACACCGGCATCGAGACGCGCCACGCCGTGATGCCGATGGAGTGGTACATCCAGCCGCGCGGCTGGCCGGAGCGCACCGCCGCCTTCCGCGAGGGCGCGCTCGTCCTGCTGGAGGAGGCCGCGGGCGCGGCGCTCTCCCGCGCCGGGCTGCGGCCGGCCGACGTGGACGCCATCGTCTGCGCCTCCACCACCGGCATCGCCACGCCCAGCCTGGAGGCCCTGCTGCTGGAGCGCATGGGCTTCCGCCCCGACACGGTGCGTGTGCCGCTGTTCGGCCTGGGCTGCGCCGGGGGCGTGCTGGGGCTGGCGCGCGCCGGGCAGATCGCGCAGGCCATGGCCGGCCGCACCGTCCTGTTCCTGGTGGTGGAGTTGTGCACGCTCGCCTGCCGCACGGGGGAGGCGACGCCGACCAACGTGGTCGCCAGCGCGCTGTTCGCCGACGGCGCCGCCGCCGCGGTCCTGCGCGCCGACGGCGACGAGACCGGCGCCCCGCTCCTGCGGGCGAGCGCGGAGCACACCTGGCCCGGCACCCGCGACGTGATGGGCTGGCGGGTGGAGGACGACGGCTTCGGCGTGATCTTCAGCCAGGACATCCCCACCGTGATCAGCGCCCGCCTCGGGCCGGTGGTGGAGCGTTTCCTGGACGGGCAGGGCATGGCGCGCACCGACCTCGCCGGGCTGGTCTGCCACCCCGGCGGCGCCAAGGTGCTGCACGCGCTGGAGGCGGTCTTCGACCCGGTGACGGAGGGGCTGGCCGACGCCTGGGCGGTGCTGCGCGCTTGCGGCAACATGTCGGCGGCGAGCGTGATGTTCGTGCTGGAGCGGCGCTTGGCGGCGGGGGCGAGCGGCCCGCACCTGATGAGCGCGCTTGGGCCGGGCTTCACCGCCGCGCTTGCACTGGTGGATTTGTAACGTGCCCGTCTGGGAGATGGCCGGCTGGCCCCAGCTGATCCTCCTGCTGGTCGCCGCGCAGCGGCTGGCCGAGCTGGTCCTGGCCCGGCGGAACACCGCCCGCCTGCTGGCCGACGGCGCTCGGGAGGTGGGGGCGGCCCATTACCCGCTGTTCGTCGCCCTGCACGCCGGCTGGCTGGCCCTGCTGTTCGTGGCGACTCCGGCGGACGCGCCGGTGAACGGCTGGCTGCTGGCTCTGTTCGTCGCCTTGCAGGCCGGGCGGGTCTGGGTGATCGCCACGTTGGGGCGCTTCTGGACGACGCGGATCATCACGCTGCCGGGGGCGCCGCTGGTGCAGCGCGGGCCGTTCCGCTGGGTGCGCCACCCGAACTATCTGGTGGTGGCGGGGGAACTGGCCGTGCTGCCGCTCGTCTTCGGGGAGTGGTGGATCGCGGTGCTGGCGACGGTCCTGAATGTCCCGCTGACTCTACACCGCATCCGCGTGGAGGAGGCCGCACTGACCGGGCGCCGGGCGATCACGCCAGCAGGAAGCAGAGCAGCGTGACGCAGCCGGCGATGGCGGCGCCGTCCAGATGGTTGGGGAAGGCGTGCCAGAAGGTTTCCTTGGTCAGCGGCTCCGGCTGGTCGATCTCGTCCAGCCACAGGCCCGCGGGCAGGCCGCCGGTGGTGCGCTCCGCGATGGCGCCCGACAGGTGGGCCATGGAGACGGCGAGGTAGCAGAACTTCACGAACCCCAGGACGAAGGCCATGGTGCCGCCGGCCTCGGCGATCGGGTCGGTCACGCCGCCGATGCCCGCAACGGCCGTGGCCATGGCGATGGCGGCCGCGAAGGGGATGGCAACGACCGACAGCAGGCGCTGGCCGTCGACCCGGCGGGCGTTGGGGATCAGGCCATTGGTGATCGGGCCGTTGGGGTTCAGGAAGGTCATGGTCGGTCTCGGTTCCGGTGGCGCGTGGGTTCCGTTCTCCGCTTTCAGGGTTAACGGGACGTTAGCGATACCCGTTCGGATCGGGCCATTACCCCTTTGCGCAGCCGCGGTGATGTGCGCTATCCGTTTGGACCGGTGACCGGAAGGGGAGGATCGAAGGCCGTGGCATCCGACGCTGGCGCCGCCTCGCTGGACGGGATCGACCTGCTGCGCCCCCTGCCGGCGGAGGAGCGCACCGCCCTGGTCCGCCAGTGCCGCTGGCGCCGCTTCCAGGCCAACGAGCAGATCATCGACCATCTGGGCGAGACGCGGGACGTGGTCTTCATCGTCGCCGGCCGCGTGCGGGTGCTCAGCCACTCCGCCGCGGGGCGGGAGATCAGCTTCGACGACGTGGACGCCGGCGGCTTCCTGGGGGAGATGGCGGCCATCGACGGGCTGCCGCGCTCCGCCTCCGTCGCGGCCGTGGAGGACGGGACGCTGATCGCCTTCCTGGCGCCCAAGCCCTTCCGCGACCTCGTCACCGGCCATCCGGAACTGGCGATCGCGGTGATGAAGCGGCTGTGCCGGGTCGTCCGCCTGACCACCGACCGGGTGATGGAGCTGTCGACGCTCGGCGCCAACAACCGGGTGCACGCGGAACTTCTGCGGCTGGCCAAGCGCAGCCGGGTGGAGGGCAGGGCGGCGGTCATCGCGCCCATCCCCGTCCACGCCGACATCGCCAGCCGGGTCAGCACCACGCGGGAAACGGTGGCGCGGGTGCTCAGCGACCTGTCCCGCGAAGGGCTGGTGGAACGGCGCGCCGACGCCCTGGTCGTGCGCGACGTCGCCCGGCTGGAACAGCTGGTGGAGGAGGTGCGCGGCGGCGCCTGAGGAGCGCTGTCGGCAGAGCGCTATCGGCGGAGTCGCAGCGTGTCCAGGATCAGCGCCTGAAGCGTGTCCGGGTCATAGGGCTTGCCGAGATAATGCCAGCCGCCCTGCCGGATCTCGGCCTTGGTCGCGGGCGACTCGTCGCCGGTCGTCACGATCACCGGAATCCGGCGGCCGATCGCGGCCAACACCTTCGGAACGGACACCGGGACGATGCCACGCCCCCCGACGTGATGGTCGGTGACCAGGATGTCCGGCGCGAGGTTGCGCGCGCGCAGGGCGTCCAGCAAGGCCGCCGGCGTGCTCGCCCCCACGACGCGGAGCCCGCTGTCCTCGAACACCGTTTCGACGCACAGGCGCAGGACCATGTCGTCTTCCAGGAAGGCGACCGTCACACCCCCGCGGGTGTCCCCCGGGTCGCCTCTGGCGTCGCCGGGTTCGGCGCCCGGCTCTCGGTCGTTGGAACGGTCATTCGACATGGTGGCGGCGCATCCGATCGATGGCGGGTCCCGCACGCCGCGGAACCCGGAGCCCGAACGACCGAAGCAGGGCGTGAAACCACACTGCCGGGGCGGTCCACACCCCTGCCGGCCATGAAAGCCGAACAACCATAACTTGGACCACCCCTTATCCGCATTGTCCTATGTTAATGAGCTGGATTTCGCGACAAATGCGTCCATGTCACCGCCCGCATCACCACCCGCCGATCACGGAATGGCGCGGTTCCGGTCGGGCGCCTGCTCCAGCGCGTGCTCCAGCCGCTTTGGCGCGCGGATCAGATGCAGATACAACTCGTCGAACTGCCCGACCGAAGACAGCTGCTTGTCGTCGTTGACGGTGATCTGCTGCCCGGCGACCTCGATCAGCCCTATGTCGCGCAGCCGCCGCAGGGTGCGGTTGATGTGGACAATGCTGAGCCCCAGCGCGTCGGCCAGGATTTCCTGCGTGACCGGCAGGATGAAGCGTCCCCCGTCGGCCAGACCGACCAGGCTCAGCCGCTTCAGCAGTTCCACGATCAGGTGCGCCGTCCGCTCCAGCGCCGTCCGCCGCCCGACGCTGAGCAGGCGTTCGGCGATGATCGCCTCCTCCTTGGCGCCCGACCAAGCCAGCGCCGCGGCGAGCCGGGGGAAGCGCTTGAACAGCTCGATGATGCGGTCCGGGGAAAAGCTGGCGACCTCCACCGGCGTCAGCGTCGTGACCCCATGGTCTGCCGTCTCAAAAAGGTTGCAATAGAACCCGATGATGTCGCCGGGAAGGACGAAGTTCACAACTTGACGGCGTCCATCGGGCAGGGCCTTATGACGAATGGCCCAACCGTCGCGCATGACGCGGACGGTCCCATAGCGCTCACCCTGTTGTAAAAGATCGGCTCGAGCGGGCAATCTCGTAACATTGCGCTCAAGTTCAGACAGAAAATTGCGCTCTTCGTCCGTTAGGACCATGTAGCTGCAAAGTTTGCGCCCCAAGGGAGTTGAAGGCGTGTAGGCCAAGGGGCGATTCATTTCTTATCCAGCCTTTGATCGTCCGACATTTTCGCGTCAAAGCGCGGGAATGGGCCAGTCCCATTCCGTAGAGCCACGAACGATCAAGCCAATTGGCGAAACCATCTATAACATAGGTTAAAGGGAGAGAGATTTTTCCTCGGCCATCGGGATGGTTCTTACTCGAACCTGTTGGTAGGGCGCCGGTGGCCGATGGGACGGCCGCCGACATGGGGCGGGGGAAAGGATGGCGGTGCAACAGCATGCTGCGGGCTCGGCGGCACTCTCGATCTGCGAAGCGTTGTTGATTGCCTTGGTCGAGAAAGGGGTGCTGTCGCTGGAGGAGGCCCAGGCCGCCCTGGAGGACGCGGCGGCCGCCCACCAGGGTGCGGAGGGGGTGGCGCATGATGCGCAGTTCCACCACCTTGTGGTGCAGATCGTGGAACGGCTGATCGTGCAACTGAACGCGGCGGATTCAGCGGATTCGCGTCCGCTGCGGGGGCCGTAGGGGCGTGGTTTTGGGGGGGAGTGGTTGCACCGGGCCCCCACCCCGACCCTCCCCCGCTGGGCGGGGGAGGGAGAAAAGCTTGCGGGGTAAGCGGCGGAGTTCCCTCCCCCGCCCAGCGGGGGAGGGTTAGGGTGGGGGCCCAACGCGACCGCTTAGTCGACTACTTCCCCTCAACCACCGTGCACACGCGCTTCAGCGCGTCGACCGCGCGCCCAAGATCCTCATCCCGCACCAGCACATAGTCGGTGTCGTAGGTGGAGATCGCGAAGATTGACACCCGTTCCTGCGCCAGCGGAACGGCGATGCGCGCCAGAATGCCGAACAGGGAAAAGTCCAGCGGCCCTTCCACCTTGAAGGCCCGCCAGCCGCGTTCGGCCCTCACGGCCTCCGGCACGCGGTCCTCGCGGCAGAGGATGGACAACTCCTCGCCCGTCCGGGTGGCGCTGACCAGCGGGTCGCTCCAGTCGAGCCAAGCCGGCATTCCGGCACCCGGCGACAGGCGCGCGACCGCCAGCCGGTCCGGCAGCACCGACAGGGTCAGCGGCTTCGTCTCCGGCAGCAGCGCCGCGTCCAGGGTCGCGCGGTCGACCTCGAACGGTTTCAGGATGCGCTTGGCCCGCCCCATCAGCGACGGCACGCCGGAGCGCATGGCCCGGCCCAGCATGTCGGCCGCGACCGGGCGCAGCGCCGGATCGTCCGCCGCGAGATCGACCATCGCCTGCAAGGCCGAGGTCTGCACGATGCGGCTGGCGCCGTGCTCGAACCAGCCGCCCAGCAGTTCCACCGCCCGTTCGCGCTGCTCCTCCGTCAGGGACAGGCGCGGCAGGATCTGGGCGACGTGCCAGCGCACCTCCGCCTGTTCAATGGCGGCGGCGTCGGTCAGCAGGCGCTCGGCGAAGGGGTCGAGCAGGCGCGCATCGCCGCGCGACACGCGTTCCAGCGCGTCGGCCGCGCGCATGCGCACGCCGGCGTCCGCGTCGAACAGGCAGCCAACCAGCTCCGGCAGCCGCGCGGGATCGGCGGCCACGGCCTCGGCCACCGTCGGCGCGTCGCCGAAGCTGCGCCGATCACCAAGGGCAAGCGCCTTGGCGAGCCTGCCCCCGGACTTCCTCTCCGACTGGCCCTCCGACTGGCCCTCCGGCTTCTCCGTCACCTCAGCGCCGCCCGAACGGACGCGCGGGGATGTTCCGCCCGAACTTCGACCCGGCCTTCAGGGCGGATGGACGCGGCGGGGGAGGGGGCGGCGGAGGAGGGGGCGCCTCGCCCTTCGGCACGGCCCCGCCGGTCGCCATCTGCGCTAGGTCGGACACCAGCCGGTTGACGCCGCGCACCCGCTGCGCCTCGTCGGTCCATTCGCGGGTGTAGACCAGCTTGTGGTCGGGCCGCAGCTTCATCAGGCTGATCTGCTGGCTGATGTAGGTCAGCAGCTTGGCCGGCTCCGCGTAGCTGTTGTTGCGGAAGGTCAGCACCGCGCCCTTCGGCCCCGCGTCCACCCGCTCCACCCCGGCCTGCCGGCACAGCTGCTTGATGGTCACCACGTCCAGCAGGTTCTCCACCTCGCCGGGCAGCTTGCCGAACCGATCGATCAGCTCGGCCGCGAAGCCGTCGATCTCCGCCCGGTCCACCAGCTCCGCGATGCGGCGGTAGAGCGACAGACGCACGGTCAGGTCGGGGACATACTCCTCCGGGATCAGCACGGGCGTGCCCAGGTTGATCTGCGGGGTCCAGGCCTGCTCCTCCGCGCCCGCGGGCACCTGCCCGTCCATGCCGGCCCGCGCGTTGGCGACCGCCTCCTCCAGCATGTGCTGGTACAGCTCGACGCCGACTTCCTTGACGTGGCCCGACTGCTCCTCGCCCAGCAGGTTGCCGGCGCCGCGGATGTCCATGTCGTGGCTGGCCAGCTGGAAGCCGGCGCCCAGGCTGTCCAGCGTCTCGATCACGTGCAGCCGCTGCTGCGCCGTGCCGGTCAGCGGCTTGTTCGGCGCGTAGGTCAGGTAGGCGTAGCCGCGCACCTTCGACCGGCCGACACGCCCGCGGATCTGGTACAGCTGCGCCAGGCCGAACATGTCCGCCCGGTGCACGATCAGCGTGTTGGCGTTGGGGATGTCGATGCCGCTCTCGATGATGTTGGTCGCCAGCAGCACCTCGAACTTGCCTTCGTCGAAGGCGGTCATCACGTCTTCCAGCTCGCTGGCCGGCATCTGGCCGTGGGCGGTGACGATCTTCACCTCCGGCACCAGCTCCCGCACCCGTTCGGCGACCTTCGGCAGGTCCTCCACCCGCGGGCAGACGTAGAAGGTTTGGCCGCCGCGGTAATGCTCGCGCAGGATCGCCTCGCGCACCACCACGGGGTCGTAGGGCAGCACGAAGGTGCGCACCGCCAAACGGTCCACCGGCGGCGTGGCGATCAGCGACAGCTCCCGCACGCCGCTTAGGGCCATCTGCAAGGTGCGCGGGATCGGCGTGGCGGTCAGCGTCAGGACGTGCACATCGGCGCGCAGCTCCTTCAGCCGCTCCTTCTGCTTCACGCCGAAATGCTGCTCCTCGTCGACGATGACCATGCCCAACTGCTTGAACTGCACGCCCTTGCCCAGCAGGGCGTGGGTGCCGATCACGATGTCGGCGGTGCCCTCCGTCAGCTCCTGCTTGACCTTGGCCTGCTCCTTGGCCGTGACCATGCGCGACAGCTGCACGACGCGCAGCGGCAGGCCGGCGAAGCGGGTCGTGAAGGTCTTGAAGTGCTGGCGGGCGAGCAGGGTGGTCGGTACCACCACGGCGACCTGCTGGCCGCTCATGGCGACGAGGAAGGCGGCGCGCAGTGCCACCTCCGTCTTGCCGAAGCCGACGTCGCCGCAGACGAGACGGTCCATGGGACGGCCGGATCCCAGGTCGGTGAAGACCTCCTCAATGGCCTTCAGCTGGTCGTCGGTCTCCGGGTAAGGGAAGCGGGCGGAGAATTCCTGGTAGACGCCCTCCGGCGTGTAGACCGGGTCGGCCTTCTTCAGCATGCGCTCCGCGGCGATCTTCAGCAGCGCTTCGGCCATGTCCTTCAGGCGCTTCTTGACGCGGGCCTTGCGGCCCTGCCATCCGGCGCCGCCCAGCTTGTCCAGCTGTGCCGCCGCGTCCTCCGACCCGTAGCGGGTCAGCACCTCGATGTTTTCAACGGGGACGTAGAGCTTGTCGCCGCCCTCGTAGATCAGCCGCAGGCAGTCGTGCGGCGCGCCGGACACGTCCAGCGTCTCCAGCCCGTCGTAGCGACCGATGCCGTGGTCCATGTGCACCACGAGGTCGCCGGACGTCAGCGCTGTGTACTCCGCGATGAAGTTCGCGGCCTTGCGCTTCTTCTTCGCCACCGGGCGGACGAGGCGGTCGCCCAGGATGTCCTGCTCGGTGATCACCGCCATGTCGGCAGCGGCGAAGCCGTGCTCCATCCCCAGCACGATCATGCCGATGATGTTGCGGTCGAAGCGGCGCACCTCCTCGATGCTTTCCGCCGGCTCCAGCCCCGGAATGCCGTGGTCGCCCAGCACCGCCATCAGCCGGTCGCGCGATCCCGCGGAATAGCCGGCGACCAGAACCCGCCGCCCATCCGCCCGCAGCGCCCGGATGTGGTCCTTCACCGCATCGAAGACGTTGACGTCCGGCCGCGCCCGCTCCTCCGCGAAGTCGTGGCCGCGGCGCCCGCCGGCGTCCACCGTGCCCTTGATGCCCGGCGGCGTGCCGAAGGGCTGCAACTGCACCACGGCCTGCGCCGCGAAGAGGTCGTCCCAGGCCTGGGCGTCGAGGAACATCGCGGCCACCGGCACCGGCTTGTAGACCGGCGACCCCGTCCGCTTCTCAATCACCATCATGCCGTCACGGCTGGCGTGGAAGTCGACGATCTGCGCGATGCGCGAATCGCGGGACTCCGTCGCCTGGTGGTCCAGCGACAGGATGGCCCGGGGCATGTAGGCGGGCAGGGCGTCCATGCTCTCGTGGAACAGGGGCAGCCAATGCTCCATGCCGCCGTACTTGCGGCCGGCGCTGATCGCCTCGTACAGCGGGTCGTCGTCGGTGACCGCGCCGAACAGCTCCCGGTAGCCGGAGCGGAAGCGGGCGATGCTCGCCTCGTCCAGGAACACCTCCGACATCGGCTTCAGGTCGATGCCGTCGCGCTTGTCGGTCGTGCGCTGCGACATGGGGTCGAAGCTGCGCACCGCCTCCAGCTCGTCGCCGAACAGGTCGAGGCGCAACGGCTCCTCCGTGCCCGGAGGAAACAGGTCGACGATGCCGCCGCGCACCGCGAACTCGCCCGGCTCCCGCACGGTTTGGGCGCGGGTGTAGCCGTTGTCGGCCAGATACCGTTGCAGCTTCTCCAGGTCGATGCGGTCGCGAAGCTTGGCGGAGAAGACCGCGTTGCGGAAGGCGGCGCGGGGCGGCACCTTCTGCACCATGGCGTTGACGGTGGTCAGCACGACCAGTGGCGGGCTGGAGGCCGTGCGCGCCATCAGCCGGGTCAACGTGTCGATGCGCTTGGCCACGATGCCGCCGTTGGGCGACACGCGGTCGTAGGGCAGGCAGTCCCAGGCCGGGAAGACCAGCACCTCCAGCGACGGCGCGAAGAAGGCCAGCGCCTCCGCCAGCAAGGCTGAGCGCGCGTCGTCGAGCGCCACATGCAGCACGCCCGCCGATCCCGCCCGCTTGGCGAGGTCGGCGAGCACGCGGGCGTCGTGGCCTTCGGGCGCGCCGCCGACGAGCAGGCGGCCGGCGCGACCGGGTTGCAGCTGTTCGAAACTGACCAAGGATGGAGCCTCAGGATCCCATGCGCGGCGTGTATCGGAACTGGATCAACAGCCGCATCACGTCGTTGTCGTGCTCAGCCGGCAGCGGTTCGCGTCCGGCATACCAGTTATAGAGATCGGGGTCGCTGAGTTCCAGGAGCGCCTCGTACCGGTCGAGCTGCTCGTGGTCGAAGCCGGGCACATGGGCGTCGGCGAAGCTGCCGATCAGCAGGTCCATTTCCCGCATGCCGCGGTGCCAGGAACGGAAGATCAGGCGCTTGCGCCGGTTCTCCAGGGATTCGGTACGGGTGCCGTTCGTCATGCCATCCACGCCAAAAGCCCCAACTCCCCGCGAGAGGGGGAGGGGGTGAGCCACATCCACGGCGCATCCTGCACGCCCAACCCCCTCCGCGCAAACCGATTTCAGCGCGCCAGCCACGCCTCCAGCCCGCCGATCAGCGCGGCCCCTGGTGCCAGCTTGGCGAACTGCTCCGTCTCCAGCGCCAGCCCCTCGCCGATGGTCAGGTTCAGCCCGCGCGTCGCGGCCGTCAGGATGCCCGCCACCGCGTCGGGCGAATGCCGCGTGATCCGCTCCGCCAGTTCCAGCGCCGCAGGCATCAGCGTGTCGTGCGCCACCACCCGGTTGACCAGCCCCATGGCCAGCGCGGTGGCGGGCGGGAAGCTGTCGCCCGTCAGCAGCCATTCCAGCGCCCGCTTCCGACCGGCGGTGCGCGGCAGCCGCTGCGTGCCCCCGAAGGTCGGCATCATGCCCAGCTTGATCTCCGCCTTGGAGAACAGCGCCCGCTCGCTGGCGACGCCCAGGTGGGAGGCCTCCAGGATCTCACAGCCACCGCCGAAGCAGATCCCGTTGACGGCCGCGATAATCGGCTTCGGAAAGGCCTCGATCCGCGCGCACAGCGACTGGCCGGGGCGGAAGGCCCGCACGGCCGCACCCGGTCCCTGGCGGACGGCCTTCGTGAACTCCGCGATGTCCGCCCCGGCGGAGAAGGCGCGCTCCCCGGCCCCGGTGACGACGATGGCGCGGACCGCCTCGTCGGCTTCCAGCGCGTCGAGCGCCGCGTTCATGGCGTTGGCCAGCGCGGTACTGATGGCGTTCAGCTTCTCCGGCCGGTTCAGGGTCAGGGTGGCGATCCCCCCGGAGGTGGTGCGCAGGACGAGGTCGGACATGGGACACTCCGTTGCAGAGGTTTGGAATGGCCCCACTGTCGAGCCCACGGCCGCCCCGCGGCAAACGACTACGCCGCGTGTTCGGGTGAGCGGAATTCATCTGGCAACCGGAGGCAATACCGGACGCGCGTCAAAGACGCGTGCATTCGTTCTGTATACCGTCTATCGCTGATCCATCCCCCGCCAGCCGTGACCCGCCGCCCGATGTACAGCCTGCCGAAAACCGCGACCGCGCCCTTCTGCCCGTCGGAGGTGCGCGGCTCCGTCGCCATGCCGACCGGCGCCCCGCTGTGGCGCAAGCTGCTGCGCTTCTCCGGCCCCGGCCTGCTCGTCTCGGTGGGCTACATGGACCCCGGCAACTGGGCGACGGACATCGAGGCCGGGTCGCGCTACGGCTACAACCTGCTGTTCGTCGTTCTGCTGTCGAGCCTCGCCGCCATCGTCCTGCAAACGCTCAGCGCCCGCCTCGGCATCGTCACGGGCCGCGACCTCGCCCAGCTGTCGAAGGACCGCTACGGCAAGCGCACCCGCCTGTCTCTGTGGGCCTTCGCGGAGCTGTCGATCATTGCCTGCGACCTTGCGGAGGTGCTGGGCAGCGCGCTGGCCTTCCATCTTCTGCTGGGCGTGCCGATCCTGGCCGGCGTGGCGTTGACGGCGCTGGACACGGTGATCGTGCTGGCCCTGCAAGGGCAGAAGTTCCGCAGCCTGGAGGCCATCGTCCTGGGCCTGATCGCGACCATCGGCGTCTGCTTCCTGGTTGAGCTGATCCTGGTCCAGCCCAGCGTTTCGGCCATCGTCCAGGGCCTCGTCCCCTCCTTCGCGGCGGTCGGCAACGCCGACGCGCTGGGGCTGGCGGTCGGCATCGTCGGCGCCACGGTGATGCCGCACAACCTCTACCTCCACTCCAACATCGTGCAGACCCGCGTGGTGGCGGAGGACGCGGACAGCAAGCGCGAGGCCATCACCTTGTCCACGCTGGACACGATCATCTCGCTGGCGCTGGCCCTGCTGATCAATGCCGCGATCCTGATCCTGGCGGCGGCCGCATTCCACAGCCGCGGGCAGGAGGTGGCGGAGATCCAGGACGCCTACCACCTGCTGGATCCCATCGTCGGCACAGGCATCGCCAGCGTCCTGTTCGGCTTCGCCCTGCTGGCGTCGGGCCAAAGCTCCACCTTCACCGGCACGGTCGCGGGCCAAGTGATGATGGAAGGCTTCCTGAACCTGAAGATCCCCTGCTGGCAGCGCCGGCTGATCACCCGCAGCCTCGCCATCATCCCGGCCTTCATCGGCCTGTGGTGGCTGGGGGAGCGCGGGGTCGGCACACTGCTGGTGCTCAGCCAGATCGTGCTGAGCCTGCAACTGCCCTTCGCCGTCTACCCGCTGATCCGCTTCAACGGCGATCCGACCCTGATGGGCGCCGCCGTCCCCGCGCGGGCAATGCGGCTGGCCGCCTGGGGCATCTTCGCGGCGATCACCGCGGCGAACCTGTGGCTGGTGGCGCAGGTGGTGGCGGGCTAACCGCAAGCTCCCAGCATCGCCTGCACCTTGGCGAGGAACGCGTCGATGCGGATCGGCTTGCCGAGCAGCTCCGTGTTCGGTCCGAACACGCTCTGGTCCACGGCCGCCCCGTCGACGGAAGCGTTGTAGGCGTACCCGGTCAGGAACAACACCTTCAGGTCCGGCCGCCGCGCGCGGGCCATTTCCGCCAGCTGCCGGCCGTTGATGCCCGGCAGCCCGACGTCGGTCGCCAGCAGGTCGATCGCCTGCGCCGACGCGAGGATCGCCGCGGCCGCGTTCCCGTCCTCCGCCTCCAGCACGGAGAAGCCCTGTTCGGTCAGCGCCTCGACCAGCAGCATGCGGACAATGGCCTCATCCTCCACCACCAGCACGGTCCCCCGCGCCGTGGTGGGGAGCGGCGCCGTGGCGCAGGGATCCGGCCGTGCCGCGGGCGTGCCGTCCCTGCGCGGCAGCCAGATGGTGACCGTGGTCCCGCGCCCGGTTTCGCTGTCGATCCGGATGTGCCCGTCGGACTGGTGGACGAAGCCGTAGAGCTGGCTCAGCCCCAGGCCGGTGCCCTGGCCGATCGGCTTGGTCGTGAAGAAGGGCTCGAACGCGCGGGACAGCACGTCCGGCGGCATCCCCACGCCCGTGTCGGTGACCGCCAGCATCACGTGGTCGCCGGGCTTCAGCCCCGCGTTCCCGTCACCGGGAGGCTGTTCCACATGCACATTCCCCGTCGCGATAGTCAGCCGTCCGCCCTCGGGCATGGCGTCGCGCGCGTTGATCGCCAAGTTGAGCAGCGCGTTTTCCAGCTGGTTTGCGTCGGCCCGCGTGGTCCACAACCCGTCGCCCAACTCCAGCGCCACCTCGACCGCCTCCCCAACGGAGCGGTCGATCAGGTCGCGCATGCCGGTGACCAGCGCGTTCAAATCAACCGGTTCCGGCCGCAGCGGCTGTCGGCGTGAGAAGGCAAGCAGCCGCTGCGTCAGCGCGGCGGCCCGGTCGACGGAGGCGCGGGTGGCCGCCACATACTTGCCCACGTCCGTCCGCCCGGAGGCGAGCCGCCGTTCCAGCAGTTCCAAACTTCCGCCGATAGCCTGGAGCAGGTTGTTGAAGTCGTGCGCGATGCCGCCGGTCAGCTGGCCGACCGCCTCCATCTTCTGCGCCTGGAACAGCGCCTGGCGCGCCTCGTCCAGGGCGATCTGCGCCTCCCGCCGCTCCGTGATGTCGCGCGTGACCTTGCCGAAGCCGATCAGCGTGCCGCGCTCGTCGCGGATGGCGTCGATGACCACGCTCGCCCAGAAGCGGCTGCCGTCCTTGCGCAGGCGCCACCCCTCCATCTCGATACGCCCCTCGCGCTCCGCCGTCCGCAGCGCCCGGGCCGGCACCTCCGCGGCGCGGTCCTCCTCGGTGTAGAAGCGGGAAAAGTGCTGCCCGACGATGTCCGCCGCGCTGTAGCCCTTCATCCGCTGCGCGCCGGAGTTCCAGTTCGTGATGTGCCCGGCGGGGTCGAGCATGAAGATCGCGTAGTCGGTGACTCCCTGCACCAGCAGGCGGAACCGCTCCTCGCTCTGCCGCAGCGCGTCCTGGGCGGCCTTGCGGTCGGTGATGTCGCGGGTGACCTTGCCGAACCCCAGCAACCGCCCGCGCTCGTCGCGGATCGCGTCGATGACCACGCTGGCCCAGAACCGCCCGCCATCCTTGCGAACCCGCCACCCCTCCGTCTCGAACCGCCCCTCGGCGGCGGCGATGGCAAGGTTCTGCAGCGGCAGCCCGGCCGCCCGGTCCTCGTCGGTGTAGAAGCGGGAGTAGTGCTGCCCGATGATCTCCGCGGCGTCATAGCCCTTGAACCGCTGCGCGCCCGCGTTCCAGCTGCTCACGATCCCCTTGGGATCGAGCATGTAGATGGCGTAGTCGCGCACGCTGTCGACCAGCAGCCGGAACCGCAGCTCTTCCGGCAAGGGCTCCGAGTCGGAATCGGTCGAGACGGCACTCAATGTATCGGACTCTCGCTTGTTCCCTGAAAGGTTGCAATACCCCCGCGGGGACATGCTGGTCAATTGACCGATCGGTTTGGTCGGATTTTAGACTCCGTTCGTCGCGACGGCAAACAGGAACTCCGGCATGACCGTCCTGCGCCGGGCCAGACAACGTCCGCGTTATGTCTAAGGGTGAATGGCGGGGCGAGCGCTGAACGCGTCTGTGAACATCACGGAAAGCGCGGCGGAGCATCCCGATGGCGTTTCATCCGCGCCGGTTAAAGCGGATTGCAATCCGCCTTGGACCGCGACCGCGGTCCCGGCCGCACGTGCGGCCGAAGCCCGGCCTCTCGCGGGAACTTCGTTCCCGCTGGCGGCAGGCGGATGCCACAGGCATCCGCTGAGAGCCGGCAAATGATGCCATGTGGATCTAAAGCGAATGCAAATTCGCTTTAGGCGGTCTTGCGCTCCGCGTCCACATCTTCCCCCGCCTCCGCATCTCCCGGCTCCAGCACGTCCAACTCTCCCAGGTGGGCGACGGCCCCGGTCAGGTTGGTGGCGACGCGGTCGGCGGCGGTCTCGGCGGTGGCGCGGTCCGGGGCGTCGGCTTCGGGGTGGGCGCTCCACAGGCAGAGCAGGATCGGCACGCGCGGGCCGAAGTGCAGGCGCAGCCGGCGCACCAGCCGGCGGGCGTGGGGCAGGGCGGACGGGTTCAGGTACGACAGGGCCACCGCCGCAACCCCGGACGCGCCGAGGCTTGCGATGGCGCGGACGGCCACCTTCTCGCACGGGATCACGTCGGCGCGGACGCCGTGGGTCTGCAACAGATGGGCGAGCAGGTCCGCGGCAGCTTGGTCCAGGTCGTTGCGGGCGCCGATGCACAGCACCAGCGGTGGCGGCGCGGCGGGCTCGGCTGGTGCGGCGCTTTCCGGGGTTTGGGCCGGTGCCTTGTCCGTGGTCTTGCCCGCCGCCGGAACGGACTCGGTCAGCTCGTCCAGCAGGGCGGCCATGCCCTCGGCCACCGCCGTCCGGCCGTCGGCGGTGAGGGAGCCGCGCTGGCGGTCCTGCTCGGCCAGCGACAGGGCGGGGAGAAGCAGCGTGTCGCCGACCTCCGGCAGGCTGGAGTCGGCCATCCGCTCCTCGGCGATCTCCGCGGCCTCGATGGGGTCGCGGGCGAGCAGGCGCTGGTACAGCTTTGCCTCGTCGGGCAGCACCTGGCGGTCGCCCAGCATCACCTCCAGGAAGTGCAGCTGCGGCACGTGGCGGCCCAGCACCACCAGGCACACGGTCAGCGGCGTCGCCAGCAGCAGCCCGACCGGCCCCCACAGGGTGGTCCAGAACACCGCGGCGACGATGATCGCCAGCGACGACAGGCCGGTGGCGGAGCCGTACAGCCAGGGCTCCACCACGTTGTTGGAGAACAGCTCCACCGCCACGAACAGGCCGATGCACAGCAGCGGCAGGGTCCATCCCGTGTCCACGGCGAAGGACAGCAGGATGGGGAAGGCGGCGGAGATCACCGGCCCCAGGAAGGGGATGAAGCGCAGCACCGTCGCCAGCAGCCCCCACAGCAGCGGGTTCGGCACGCCGATCAGCCACAGCCCGACGCCGATGGGGAAGCCGTACGTCACGTTTACGATGCACTGCATCAGCAGGTACCGGCTGACCCGCTCGCCGGCGTCGTTCATCGCCTCGGTCGTGCGGCTGAGGTCGCCGGAGCCAGCCAGCCGGATCAGACGGTCGCGCAGGTCCTCCCGCTGCAGCAGCATGAAGATGGTGAGGACCAGCACCATGCCTGCGGTGGCGAAGGGGGCCAGCGCCGGCCCCAGCACGTCGCGGGCAATCTCGAAGGGGCTGGAATTGGGCTGCTCCACGCGCACGGGGACCGGCTCCCGCTCAGCCGTCGGCGTCGACGGAGCGGTGGGGGAAGCGCCCGCGGTTGTGGGCGGGTTCTGCGAGGGGTCCTGCTGACCGGTGACCTTCTCGAACTCCTGCCGCAGGTCGTGGAAGGCGTCCGTCGCCTGCTTCATGGCGCCGCCGCTGCCGGCGGAGGCCGCGGTCAGGCGCAGTGACTCCAGCTTCGTGTGGATGTTGCGCTGGTACGTGGGCAGGTTGCTGGCGAGGTCGCCGATCTGGCTGCCCACCACCATGCCGAAGCCGGCGAGCCCCGCGAAGACCAGGATCACCACCAGCAGCACCGATGGGATGCGGCCGAGCCTCAGCCGCTCCAGCCGGCTGACCGCCGGGGTCAGGACGAAGCTCAGCAGCACCGCCAGCGCGATGGGCACCAGGATGTCGGCGCCCAGATACAGGGTCGCCACTACCAGGGCGATGATCAGCAGGGTGGTCTGGGCCGAGGCGGGCGGAACGGCCTTCGCCACGGGGATCGGGCGGGCCTGCAACTGGCGTGCGGTGTCCTCGGCCATAATCGGGGGTGGGCTCCGGTGTGGTGAACCCCTCAAGAACACCGCCGTCAGGGGCGCGTTCCGGGCGTGGCGCGCGCTTTTTCCGGCCTTCCGTGACGAAACGCCGACCCGGGCTGTTTACCTCTGCGTGGTTATCGCTTTTTACGGAGGGCGCTATGCGTAGGGTCGCACTTCCCGTGCTGTCGGCGGTCATCCTGCTGTCCCTGGGTGGCTGCGCGGAGACGGACAGCTGGTTCGGCGGGTCCAACGAGCAGGCGGCCCGGCCGATTCCGCAGCAGTCCCTGCAGACCGCGTCGCGGATCGAGCCCCAGGCGATGCTCGGAAAGACCGTGGTCTCCTACGACGGGCAGAAGGTCGGCACCGTCGACGACGTCCTGATGAACCGCAACAACCGGCCGACCGAGTTGCTGGTGTCCAGCGGCGGCCTCCTGGGGGTCGGCGCACACAACGTGGCGGTGGACATCAACAGCGTGCGCTATTCCCGCGAGCGCGACGAGCTGGTGGCGACCCAGCTGACCAAGGAGCAGTTCGCCAACTTGCCGGCCTACAAGGACGACGGCCGCATGGTGTCGCTGAACCGGCAGCAAGGCCGGTAAGTGGCCTAGTCGTCCGGCTTGCCGGACCGCAGCCGCTTGATGGCGGACCGCTGGCCCTTGGCCTCCAGGCGGCGGCGCTTGGAGCCGAGGGTCGGCTTGGTCGGCCGGCGCGGGGTGGGCGGAACCGCCGCCTCCCGGATCAGGTCGATCAGCCGTTCCAGCGCGTCCTGCCGGTTGCGAACCTGCGTCCGGTGCCGGTCGGCCACCAGCACCAGCACGCCGTCCTGGGTCAGCCGGCTTCCCGCCAGCCGCTCCAGCCGGTGCCGCACGTCGTCCGGAAGGTTCGGCGAGCGCCGCACGTCGAATCGGAGTTGGACCGCACTCTCCGTCTTGTTGACGTGCTGGCCGCCCGGGCCGGAAGCGCGGATGAAGCTTTCCTCGATCTCGTTGTCGTCGAGGCTGATGCGGTGGGTGACTCGGATCATGGGGTGATAACGCTCAATCCGCCGCGACGGTCACGCCTTCCTGCTCATCGACCGCAAGGTCCAGGAGCGGAAGGAAGCTGGCCGGTTCCTGCGCCCCCGACAGGGCGTAGCGGCGATTGAAGATGTAGCAGGGCACCGCTTGCAGCCCGAGCTGCCGCGCCATCGAATCGGCGCTCGCTACGGCGGCCGACTCCGCGTCAGTGGCCAGCAGCCCCTTGATCGATTGAAAGTCGAAGCCCAGCGACGCGGCCGTGCCGGCCAGCGTGTCCCGGTCACCGATGTCCAGCCCATCCACAAAATAGGCGTGGAACAAGGCGTCCGCCATGGCGTCGCCGAGCCCCCGCCGCGCCGCCATGCGAACCAGGCGGTGGGCGTCGAAGCTGTTGGGTGTCCGCCGGACACGGTCCAGGCGCAGGGGCAGCCCGTCGCGCTCGGCCGTTTCCTCGACCACAAGGTGGATTTGCCGCGCCCGCTCCGTCCCGCCGAACTTGGCCGCCAAGTAGGCGCTCCGCTCCATGCCGCCCGGAGCCATGTCGGGGTTCAGCTGGAACGGCTGCCACCGCAGTTCCACATGCAGCCGCGGCCGGTCCGCCAAAGCGCGCGCGAGGCGGCGCTTGCCGATGTAACACCAAGGGCAAATCAGGTCGGCGAAGGTTTCGATGAGCATGGTGGAGGTACTATCCTCCATCATCAGCCGGTCGCGCAACCGTGCAGCCTCTCCGAAGTGCCGCGTTCGGAGCGTTGTCATTCCTCCGGTGCCCGGTTGTGCAACCCTTTGTTAACCCATCCGGTTCGACAGTCGCCTTGTGACTCGGAGCGGGTCCGGGGCAAGACGGGGTGCGCGGGCGATGGGCAATTCCTATGTGGACGGCAAGGTGCGCGACGCGCTGATGGCGGCCAAGGGGAGCCGGGTGACCGCGCAGAAGCTGCTGATGGCCTGGGCGGTCGAAGACCCGCAACTGATGCTGGGCATCGCGCAGCCCTTCCTGAAGGCAATTTCGGCGGCGGCGATCGAGCGGGGAGCCCGCAACCCCAGCGGCGCTCGTCCCGCGACAGCCGGGACCCGTGGACGGCCGGCGCCCGACTCGGCCCTCAGCAAGGAAGCGCTTGCCAACGTCCTGAGCCGTCTCGGCCGCGATCCGGATGAGGATGAAGCGCCGCAGCCGCGCAAGGGGTCTGCGGCCGGACCGTCGCCCATGCGGTCGGCGACCATGGCGGTGACGGCGTCGGGCGGCGGCAACCCGGGCGTCACCCACGAGAAAGCGATGATGACCATTGCCAAGGCCTTCGTCGCGAAGAAGATCCGCTGAGGGTCGCTATCAGTCGTCGAACCAGCCCTTGTTCTTGGGTACGACCTTGATCTCGGGCGGCGGGCTGGCCAGGGACGTGTAGCCGTTCTTGTAAGGGTCCGGGATGTGGTGGCAATCCACATCGGCCAGAGTCCGGTAACAATAGACCTTGGAACGGTCGACCATCACCTTGTCCGGACAATACTCGCCGACCTCCGTGAATTTGAGCGAGGAGCAATCGCGCCCGGTGGCCGCCGACGCGACATGGTCGAACACCGTCTTCTTGGTGCTGGTCAGGGACAGCATGTCGGCCCCCATGCTCGCGACGGTGAAGGGCGTGGACGTGAACAAGCATCCACCGAGCGGCAGAGCCGATACAAGCAGGGTCGCCAACGCGCCGATGTGCCTCATGACCGCCCTTTCCTCAAGCCCGCCGATTCCAGACGAATGCCCTTAAAAAGATGTGAATCAGCGCAGCAGAGTGCAAATGCGGGATCGGCACTGCACGAGCACGAAGGCGTCCTTGTCCTCCGTGCAGTTCACCTTGAAGACAGTCTGCCCCTCGCGCCCAACGGCGTAGCGCATCACCTCCAGCTTGGCGGGCGTGCAGTTGCCCGATGACCGGGCGGCTTCCTTCGCCTCCGCCTGCCCGGCGGAGACGTTCGCGGCCTGTGCCGCGGGAGCCAGCAGCAAGCCTGCGGCGAGAAGGAGGGGGAGGCGCATGAGCGGATCACGGACAAGTGCGGAGCATCGGCCGCACTATGGCATGGAGAACCGCAAAAGGCCTGTGAGAATGCAGCTGGAAGACGCAGGTGGTGGCCCTTAGACGAGAAAAAGCCCGCCGACGCGTGTCGGCGGGCTTTTTCCGCGATGACGAACCCTCGGACATCCGACCCGTCGCGTGGGCGGGCCGGAATGCCGAAGTGATCCGAAATCAGACCGAGTAGTACATCTTGTACTCGATCGGGTGCGGCATGGTTTCGAAGGCCAGCAGCTCCTCGGTGCGCAGCTCGATGTAGGACTCGATCATGTCCTTCGTGAACACGTCGCCCTTCTGCAGGAAGGCGCTGTCGGCCTTCAGGCTGTCCAGGGCTTCGCGCAGCGAGCCGCAAACCGTCGGGACCTTGGCCAGCTCTTCGGCCGGCAGGTCGTACAGGTTCTTGTCCATCGCGTCGCCCGGATGGATCTTGTTCTGGATGCCATCGAGGCCGGCCATCAGCATGGCGGCGAAGGCCAGGTACGGGTTGGCCGACGGGTCCGGGAAGCGGACCTCGACGCGCTTGCCCTTCGGCGAGGCGACGTACGGGATGCGGCAGGAAGCCGAGCGGTTGCGGGCCGAGTAGGCCAGCAGCACCGGAGCCTCATAGCCCGGGACCAGACGCTTGTAGGAGTTGGTCGACGGGTTGGTGAAGGCGTTCAGCGCCTTGGCGTGCTTGATGATGCCGCCGATGTAGTAGAGGGCCATCTCCGACAGGTCGGCATACTGGTTGCCGGCGAACAGCGGCTGGCCTTCCTTCCAGATCGACTGGTGGCAGTGCATGCCCGAGCCGTTGTCGCCGAAGACCGGCTTCGGCATGAAGGTCGCGGTCTTGCCGTAGGCGTGGGCGACGTTGTGCACGACGTACTTGTAGTACTGCATGTTGTCGCCGGTGCGGACCAGCGTGTCGAACTTGATGCCCAGCTCGTGCTGCGAGGCGGCCACCTCGTGGTGGTGCTTCTCGACCGGCACGCCCATCTCGGCGAGCACGCTCAGCATCTCGGCGCGCAGGTCGTTGGCGCTGTCGACCGGGGCGACCGGGAAGTAGCCGCCCTTGACGCCCGGACGGTGCGCCAGGTTGCCGTCCTCATAGTCCTTGTCCGAGGTGTACGGGCCTTCCTCCGAGTCGAACTCGTAGGACACCTTGTTCATCTCGACCTTGAACTTGACGTCGTCGAAGACGAAGAACTCGGCTTCCGGGCCGAAGTAGGCGGTGTCGCCGATGCCGACCGACGCCATGTACTTCTCGGCGGCCTTCGAGATGCCGCGCGGGCAGCGGGCGTAGGGCTGGCCGGTCGACGGCTCGTAGACGTCGCAGAGGATGTTCAGCGTCGGCTGGGCCGCGAACGGGTCCATGACGGCGGTGGTCGGGTCGAGCTGGAGGACCATGTCCGACTCGTTGATCGCCTTCCAGCCGGCGATCGAGGAGCCGTCGAACATGATGCCGTCCTCGAACACGTCCTCGTCGATCGTGGAGACGTGCTGGGCCGTGTGGTGCAGCTTGCCGCGCGGGTCGGTGAAGCGGAGGTCCACGTACTTGACGTCGTGTTCCTTGATCAGGTCGAAGACCTTGCTGATGTCGGACATTTCTCTTTTTCCACGCTTAAGAGGTTTGGGTCCCGCAGCGTCAAACCGACCGAAGGGGGCGGGTGACGGCGCTCGCGGCGGACGTTATGTCATGCCTTTTCCGCGCACACAACGTAGCAGCACAAAAAGTCGCGCCCCGAGGGGATTCCGCGCACGAATATCTCCGTACGTGGGGCGCGGGGCCGTTTTGCCGGGGGCAGGGGGAAAGGCGCATGTTGGCGGGTGAGGTCGGGAATGCGTGTCCGGCGCGATCAGATCGCGTCGGCACCCTTCTCGCCGGTCCGGATACGGACCACTTCTTCCACGGGAGTGACGAAGATCTTGCCGTCGCCGATGCGTCCGGTGTGGGCGGCCTGCTGGATCGCCTCGATCGCGCGCTCCACCAGGGTATCTTCCATCACCACCTCGATCTTCACCTTCGGCAGGAAGTCGACCACATACTCCGCGCCACGGTACAGCTCGGTGTGCCCCTTCTGGCGGCCGAAGCCCTTGGCCTCGGTGACGGTGATGCCCTTGATGCCGACCTCGTGAAGGGCTTCCTTCACCTCGTCGAGTTTGAACGGCTTAATGATGGCTTCGATCTTCTTCATGGGTCTCTCGTGTACGAGGTGCCAACGCCGGCAGGCACCGTCCACGGCACTGCCGACGCCCCTTCGTAAGCACGGGGCGTGCCAAGCGCGGGGGAAGCGGATCGCCAGCGCGGGATGCTGGCCGTCTCGGAGCCGGTGCCACCGGCGGCAGCATGAGGCTGCCACTGGATAGGGCGAAGTGAACAATATTTGTGCAGATCGCGCAAGAGATCCGCACGGCTACCGACACCGGACGGAGTAGCCGCAAATTTTTCGCGAGCATGGAAAACAAGGCTTGACCGGCCGGGTTCCATGGGGCAAATAGGCGGCCCCGCTGCGGCGATGGTAGCTCAGTTGGTAGAGCCCTCGGTTGTGGTCCGAGTGGTCGTGGGTTCGAGTCCCATCCATCGCCCCAGTCCCCCTCACTATGTCCCGCCCGCCCGGATTGTGCAATGCAATAAGGGTGGCTTCGGCCGGCACGCCGTTGCAGGGTTTGATGAGGTTGGCCGGAACGGCGGGTCCACGGTGGCGGTGGTAGCTCAGTTGGTAGAGCCCTCGGTTGTGGTCCGAGTGGTCGTGGGTTCGAGTCCCATCCATCGCCCCAATCCTTCCCTTCTAAATTCCTCCCTCTAAAATTCAGCGCTCCCCATGTGGTTGGCTTCTCGCCGGGCCTGCGCGCGCCTATGCTGCCGCAAACGCCGTGCGGGGAGGACCGATGTTCCGCGAAAACACGCTGAAGCGAACGCTTGCCGCCGGAAAGCCGGCGCTCGGCTGCTGGCTCGACATGCGCAGCCCGGTGGCGGCGGAGATCGTCGGCCTTGCCGGGTACGATTGCGCGGTCATCGACCATGAGCATGGTCCCGGCTCGCTCGGCGATGGGCTGGCGCTTTTGCAGGCACTCTCCGGCACCGGCTGCACGGGATTGATGCGCGTTCCGGCGAACGACCCGGTTTATCTCAAGCGTGCGCTCGACCTCGGCGTCGAGGGCGTGATGATCCCCTCCGTGAACTCGGCGGAGGAGGCGAGGGCGGCGGTGGCCGCCTGCCGCTATCCGCCCAACGGGCTGCGGGGGGCCGCCTATGGGTTGGCGCGCGGCGCCGACTACGGCATCTGCAGCGAGCGATACCGTGACCGTTGCGCCGACGAGCTTTTCATCATTTGCCAGATTGAGACGATGCAGGCGGTGGAGGCCATCCCGGAGATCGCCGCCGTCGACGGCGTCGACATGCTGTTCGTCGGCCCCTACGACCTGTCCGGCAGCTTCGGCCGCCTCGGCCAGTTCGACGACCCCGAAGTTCTGGCGCTTCTCGACCGGACGGAGCGGGCGATCCTGGCGTCCGGCACGCTCTACGGCACCATTCCGGTGAAGAACCGGCCGATGGAGCAGCTGATCGAGCGGGGATGCCACCTCGTCGTGGCGGGCGGCGACATCGGCTTCATGCGGGCGGGAGCCCTGGCCCAGGTCGACGCGTTCCGCAGGGCGTCAGGAGGTCAACCCGGGGGAGGTGCCTGATGGAGGAACTGCTGTCCGTTGCGGAGATGTACCGGGCGGATGCGTTGACCATGGCCGGCGGCGTTCCCGGACCGGTGCTGATGGAGGCGGCCGGGGCTGCCGTCGTCCGCGCGGTCTGCGAGCGCTGGGCGCCGCACCCGACGGTCGTCCTCTGCGGTCCGGGCAACAACGGCGGCGACGGCTTCGTCATCGCGCGCCTGCTTCTGGAAGCGGGATGGCCGGTCCGCCTTGCCCTTCTGGGCTCCCGCTCCGCCCTGCGCGGGGACGCCGCGGTGGCGGCGGAGCGCTGGGGCGGTCCGGTCGAAGCGGCGGACCCGTTCCTGCTCCAGGGCAACCCGCTGGTCATCGACGCGCTGTTCGGTGCCGGGCTCACCCGTCCGCTCGACGGGATAGCCAAGGCGGTGGTCGACGCTATGGCTGGCCGGACCGTCGTGGCGGTCGACGTGCCGAGCGGCGTGCACGGCGACTCCGGTGAGGTGCTCGGCGCTGCTCCCCAGGCCGCGCTGACCGTCACCTTCTTCCGGCGCAAGCCCGGACACCTTCTAATGCCGGCCCGCGCCCTGTGCGGCGAGGTCGTCGTCGCCGATATCGGCATTCCCGACTCGGTGCTGGACAGCATCGAGCCGACGGCGTTCGAGAACGGCCCGTCCCTGTGGCGCCGACGCTACCCGTGGCCGCGGCTGGACGCCCACAAATACGCGCGCGGGCACGCCGTCGTGCTGGGCGGCGCGCGCATGACCGGGGCCGCCCGCCTCTCGGCGCGCGCGGCGCTGCGGGCCGGGGCCGGGCTGGTGACCATCGCCAGCCCGCCGGAGGCCTTTCCCATCTACGCCGCGGGTTCGCCGAGCCTGATCGTCGCGGAGACGGCTGACGGGCAGGCGTTCGAGGCGCTGCTGTCGGACTCGCGGAAGAACGCCGTCCTCCTTGGCCCCGGCGCCGGTGTCGGGCCGGACACCCGCGCGCGGGTGCTGTCCGCTCTGGCGGCGGGCAAGGACTGCGTGTTGGACGCGGACGCCCTGACCAGCGTCGCCGAATCGCCGACCGACCTGTTCGATTGCCTGACCGGCCGGTGCGTCCTGACCCCGCACGAGGGGGAGTTCGCCCGTGTTTTCCCGGATCTCGCGAAGGCCGGTGGCGGCAAGATGTCGCGGGCCCGCGCCGCGGCAGAGCGGTGCGGCGCGGTCGTGCTGATCAAGGGGGCGGACACGGTCGTCGCCGCACCCGATGGCCGGGCGGTCGTCAACGCCAACGCCCCGGCGGACCTCGCCACGGCTGGGTCCGGCGATGTGCTGGCGGGCATGGTCCTGGGATTGCTCGCGCAGGGGATGGACGCCTTCGACGCCACCTGCGCCGCGGTGTGGCTGCACGGCGCGACGGCCAACGCGGTGGGGCCCGGTCTGATCGCCGAGGATCTGCCGGAGGCACTGCCGGGCGTGCTGCGGCGTCTCAAAACCGGTGACCTCTAGTTCCCATTCGATCGGATGGGGACTATCCATCCGGTCAGGCTCACGCTAACCGCTTGCCGAGGGCGGCTTGGCGGGCCAGACTCCCGGCATGAGCGATATGCCGGAGATGATCAGCAACGAGCCCGCGCCGGCCGCGCCACCGCAGCCGGGCCTGCTCGACCGAACCCTGGACTCCCTGCGCGCCCGCTGGCGCGAGATCGCCGCGTCGGCGCGCGGCGTGGTGGGCGCCCCGCCGCGCGCCTCGCTGCCCAAAGAGGACGCGGAGCGCCTGAAGGAGCAGATCGAGGCTTGCCTGGAGGGCCGTGGCGGCGAGGTGTCGGCCCGCGCCCGCGCCGCGCAGCTCGGCCGCACCTACCTGGCGCTCGACCCGCGAGGGCGGCGCAACTTCCTGATGATGCTCGCGCGCGACTTTGACGTGGACCGTGCCGCGGTGGACGAGGCCATGGCAACCTTCCTGGCGGCCACCGACCCGGTCGGCCGCGGCCATGCCGAGCGCGCGCTGCGCCGGGCGCTGGAGCCACCGCGCCTGCGCCTGCTGACCCAGTTCAACGCGCTGCCCGAAGGGGTGAAGTTCCTCGTCGACCTGCGCGCCGAGCTGATGGAGATGGCGCGCGGTGAGCCGCTGCTCCAGGCGCTTGAGGACGACCTGAAGAACCTGCTGCGGCACTGGTTCGATGTCGGCTTCCTGGAAATGCACCGCATCACCTGGGACAGCCCGGCCTCCCTCCTGGAGAAGCTGATCAAATACGAGGCGGTGCACGAGATCAGCGGCTGGCAGGACCTGAAGGACCGGCTCGACTCCGACCGGCGCTGCTTCGCCTTCTTCCACCCGCGCATGCCCAACGAGCCGCTGATCTTCGTCGAGGTCGCGCTGGTGCAGGGCATGTCCGACAACGTCCAGGCGCTGCTCGACCCGTCCGCGCCGGTGTGCGACCCTAAGAGCGCCGACAGCGCCATCTTCTACTCCATCTCCAACGCGCAGGTCGGGCTGGCCGGTATCAGCTTCGGCAACTTCCTGATCAAGCGTGTGGTGGATGGGCTGACCAACGAGTTTCCCAACATCAAGGGATTCGCAACCCTGTCGCCGATTCCCGGCTTCCGCCGCTGGCTCGACCGGGAGATGACGGAGCTTGGAGACGCGCTGCTGACCCCGCCGGAGGCCGAGCGACTCGCCGAGGCGCTCGCCGAACGCGGATCGGAGGGCGCCGATTCCGACGGCGACGGCGCCGAGGAGCCGCCGGTGCTGTCCGCCGCGCTGGCCCTTCCCGGCTGGCACGAGGACGAGGAGTTGCAGAAGCGGATGCGCGGCCCCCTGACCCGGCTGTGCGTCCAGTACCTGACCACCGCGCGCGCGTCCGATCGCCGCAGCGAACGCCCCGGCACCGCCCCGGCGCGGGCGCTCGACCCGGTCGCGCATTTCCACCTCAGCAACGGTGCGCGCATGGAGCGGCTGAACTGGCTGGGCGACACATCGCCCAAGGGGCTGCGGCAGTCCTGCGGGATGATGATCAACTACCGGTACAAGTTGGCCGAAATCGACGCCAACCACGAGGCCTACCGGGGAGAGGGGAAGATAAACGCCTCCTCCTCGATCCGCTCGCTCGGCAAGGCGGGCGCGTGAGGGGACGGCTCGCGCCAAAACGCACCCATCTGGCTCCCAAAGAGGCTGTTTGCGACGCGAACCCTGTGCTATAGAGCGGGCTTCGCCGGCAGTCCGGCGGGTGTTCCGCACCCGTTGCGGGCTGTCTTTGCCATTGCGGGCGTGGCGGAATTGGTAGACGCGCTGGATTTAGGTTCCAGTGACTTCGGTCGTATGGGTTCAAGTCCCTTCGCCCGCACCATGGCAAACCCTTGGACCGCATGGGAACACACGGTTTCGGGCCGCCCGGACGGGCGCCGCCGGGCCGGACAACGAGATAGGCTTTCGTTCCGATGAACATCACCGAGACCAGCGCCGACGGCCTGAAGCGCGAGTACAAGGTCGTCATTTCCGCCCAGGATATCGAACAGAAGGTGCAGGGCCGGCTCGACGAGCTGCGCCAGACGGTGCAGCTGCCCGGCTTCCGCCCGGGCAAGGTGCCGGTCGCCGTGATCAAGCAGCGCTACGGCGGCAGCGTCCTGGCCGAGGCCCTGGAAGACGCCATCGCCGACAGCTCGCGCCAGGCGCTGAGCGAGCGCGGCCTGCGCATCGCCATGCAGCCGAAGATCGAGGTCGAGAAGTACGAGCAGGGCGGCGACCTGTCCTACACCATGGGCGTCGAGCTGCTGCCGGACATCGAGCCGGGCGACTTCGCCGCGCTGGAGCTGGAGAAGCCGGTCGCCGAGGTCGAGGACAAGGCCGTGGACGAGGCGGTCGCCCGCCTGGCGTCCGCCCACTCCGTCCAGGCCCCGGTCACCGAGGACCGTCCGGCCGAGAAGGGCGACATCGCCGTGATCGACTTCGCCGGCACCGTCGGCGGCGAGGCCCTGCCGGGCATGGACGGCAAGGACTATCCGCTGGAGCTGGGCGCCAACCAGTTCGTTCCGGGCTTCGAGGACCAGCTGGTCGGCGCCAAGGCCGGCGAGCACCGCACGGTCACCGTGACCTTCCCGGCCGACTACCCGCACGAGCAGCTGAAGGGCGCCGAGACGGTGTTCGAGGTCGACGTGAAGGAGCTCCGCAAGAACGTCCCGGCCGAGGTTAACGACGACCTCGCCAAGGAGTTCGGCATGGAGAGCCTGGAGAAGCTGCGCGAGGCCGTCAGCGACCGCATCAAGAGCGAGTACGCCAACGTGTCGCGCCTGCGCGTGAAGCGCCAGCTGCTCGACAAGCTGGCCGAGGGCCACTCCTTCGAGGTCCCGCCGGGCATGGTGGACATCGAGTTCAACGGCATCTGGGAGCGCCTTCAGGAGGAGCTGAAGAACGGCACCGCCGGCGAGGACGCCGGCAAGCCGGAGGAGGAGCTGAAGGCCGAGTACCGCGGCATCGCCGAGCGCCGCGTGCGCCTGGGCCTGCTGCTGTCCGAGGTCGGCCGCCGCAACAACATCCAGGTGAGCCAGGATGAGCTGAACCGCGCCCTGATCGCCGAGGCGCGCCGCTTCCCCGGCCAGGAGCGCCAGGTGTTCGACTTCTTCAAGCAGAACCAGCAGGCGCTTGAGAACCTCCGCGCCCCGATCTTCGAGGACAAGGTCGTCGACTTCATCCTGGATCAGGCCAAGGTGAACGAGAAGCCCGTGTCGGTCGACGAGCTGATGAAGGATCCCGACGAGGAGGCCGCCGCGGCCTAATCGGCGAGAAAGGATGAGGGGCGGCCTACCGGCCGCCCCGATCCATACCTATATGAATGTCTGCTCAGACCTCAAACGAGCTGCGGGAGCAGGGAAGAACAACATGTACGACTTCGAACCGAAGATGAATGCTCTGGTCCCGATGGTCATCGAGCAGACCAACCGGGGCGAACGGGCGTACGACATTTATTCGCGACTGCTGAAGGAGCGGATCATCTTCCTGATCGGCGGTGTCAACGACGCCGTGGCCAGCCTGATCTGTTCGCAGCTGCTGTTCCTTGAGTCGGAGAACCCGAGCAAGGACATCGCGCTCTACATCAATTCTCCGGGCGGCTACGTCTCAGCCGGCCTCGCCATCTACGACACCATGCAGTACATCCGTCCGCAGGTGTCCACGGTGTGCATGGGCCAGGCGGCCTCCATGGGCTCGCTCCTGCTGGCCGCGGGCGCGCCGGGCAAGCGCTTCTCGCTGCCGAACAGCCGGATCATGATCCACCAGCCGTCGGGCGGCGCCCAGGGCCAGGCCTCGGACATCGAGATCCAGGCCCAGGAGATCCTGAAGCTGCGGTCGCGCCTCAACGACATCTACGTCAAGCACACCGGCCAGACGCTCGACACGATTGAGGCCGCGATGGAGCGCGACAAGTTCATGTCTCCGGAGGAGGCCAAGGCCTTCGGCCTGATCGACGAGGTGGTCGAGAAGCGTCCGGGCGGCGACTCCAGCGCGTCGTAACCGGCGCCGCCGCATCCCCCGGTCCGCGCCGGGGGAAGGGCGGTGGTGGTCGTCCAATGCGGCAGTGCACAATCGCTTCCCGCTCGGTGGGGCGACCAACAAATGATTGATTGCGCCGTTTCCCTGTTGTTGAATGGCAGCGAGACGGCCCGACGGGTCGGGTTCGGGCGCCGTAAGGACGCTTTGGACCATGTATGAGCGGATGCGTTAACCTTGTCGAAGGCATTGCCGGAGACAACCTTTGAAAGGACCGGCGTCGGGGGACGCCGCAGGCGGTTGACTGGTAACGGATGAGTCCCCCGCGAGATGACGGAGTACCGATGAGCAAGTCCAGCAGCGGCGATTCGAAGAACACGCTCTACTGCTCCTTTTGCGGCAAGAGCCAGCACGAGGTCCGCAAGCTGATTGCCGGTCCGACGGTGTTCATCTGTGATGAATGCGTCGAGCTGTGCATGGACATCATTCGCGAGGAGAACAAGACGACCCTCGTGAAGTCCCGCGACGGCGTGCCGACCCCGCGCGACATCCATGCGGTGCTGGACGATTACGTGATCGGCCAGGACCACGCGAAACGTGTCCTTTCGGTCGCGGTGCACAACCACTACAAGCGGTTGGCGCACGGCACCAAGCACAACGACGTCGAACTGGCGAAGTCCAACATCCTGCTGATCGGCCCGACGGGCTGCGGCAAGACGCTGCTCGCCCAGACGCTCGCCCGAATCATCGACGTGCCCTTCACGATGGCCGACGCGACGACGCTGACCGAAGCCGGTTATGTCGGCGAGGACGTCGAGAACATCATCCTGAAGCTCCTGCAGGCCGCCGACTACAACGTCGAACGTGCGCAGCGCGGCATCGTCTACATCGACGAGGTCGACAAGATCAGCCGCAAGTCCGACAACCCGTCGATCACGCGCGACGTGTCGGGCGAGGGCGTGCAGCAGGCCCTGCTGAAGATCATGGAAGGCACCGTCGCCTCCGTGCCGCCGCAGGGCGGCCGCAAGCATCCGCAGCAGGAGTTCCTCCAGGTCGACACGACCAACATCCTGTTCATCTGCGGCGGCGCCTTCGCCGGCCTCGACAAGATCATCGCCCAGCGCGGCAAGGGCACGTCGATCGGCTTCGGCGCCGACGTTCGCGGCCCGGACGAGCGGACCACCGGCGACATCCTGCGCGAGGTCGAGCCCGAGGATCTGCTGAAGTTCGGCCTGATCCCGGAATTCGTCGGCCGTCTCCCGGTCGTCGCCACGCTGGCGGACTTGGACGAGGGCGCCCTGGTCGAAATCCTCACCCGCCCGAAGAACGCTCTGGTCAAGCAGTACCAGCGCCTGTTCGAGATGGAGGACGTCCGGCTGGAGTTCTCCGAGGACGCGCTGAAGAACATCGCACACAAGGCGATCCAGCGGAAGACCGGCGCGCGCGGCCTGCGGTCCATCATGGAATCGATCCTGCTCGATCCCATGTTCGACCTTCCGGGTTTGGCGGGTGTCGAAAGCATCCTGGTAAACAAGGAAGTGGTCGAAGGGCGTGCCAAGCCGCTCTATGTCCACGCCGAACGCCGTGGGGAACAACAGGCTCCCGGTGCTTAAAGAATAGCGAAGGCGTGTGCCTAGGGATTGGGCACCCGCCATTCGCTTTCCACAGTGCGGCAATGATTGAACGGGCGCGTGAACACGCGCCCGTTTTTGCTGTGATTTTGTCCGATTAGGGGGCGGAATACCGCCTTACAGCCCCTTGAAGGGGCACGGGGGCTGTGCCACGTTAGAAAGCGTGCCGGTTTTCGTGCCCCGCGCTCATCCCGAGGCAGGGCCCCTCTCAGGCCCATCCCGGGCTGACGGCGTCCCAATCAAGAGGCCCAATCAATGTTCGAAATCCCCCGTGGTGCCCTCTATCCGGTCCTGCCGCTGCGCGACATCGTGGTCTTCCCCCACATGATCGTGCCGCTCTTCGTCGGCCGCGAGAAATCCGTGCGCGCCCTGGAAGACGTCATGAAGGATGATAAGCAGATCCTTCTCGTCACCCAGAAGAACGCCGCGCAGGACGATCCGACGCCGGCGGACATCTACAGCGTCGGCACCGTCGGCACCGTGCTGCAGCTCCTGAAGCTGCCCGACGGGACGGTGAAGGTGCTCGTGGAAGGCGGCCAGCGGGCGTCCATCACGAAGTTCGCCGAGAACGAGGATTTCTTCCAGGCCTACGCCGACCTCGTCGAGGAGAAGGTGGGCGAGAGCCAGGAGCTGGAAGCGCTGGGACGCGCCGTCGTGTCGCAGTTCGAGCAGTACATCAAGCTGAACAAGAAGATCCCGCCGGAGGTGCTGGTCTCGATCAACCAGATCGAGGAGCCGGGCAAGCTGGCCGACACCGTGGCCTCGCACCTCGCCCTCAAGATTCCGGAAAAGCAGCAGCTCCTGGAATGCGCGACCGTATCGGAGCGCCTGGAGCGGGTCTATGCCTTCATGGAAGGCGAGATCGGCGTGCTGCAGGTGGAAAAGCGCATCCGCAACCGCGTCAAGCGGCAAATGGAGAAGACCCAGCGCGAGTACTACCTGAACGAACAGCTGAAGGCGATCCAGAAGGAACTCGGCGAGACCGAGGACGGCCGCGATGAGTCGGCCGAGCTGGAAGAGAAGATCAACAAGACGCGCTTCTCCAAGGAGGCCCGCGACAAGGCGCTCGCCGAGCTGAAGAAGCTGCGGTCGATGAGCCCGATGTCCGCCGAGGCCACCGTCGTGCGCAACTACCTGGACTGGATGCTGTCCATTCCGTGGAAGAAGCGCACCAAGGTGAAGAAGGACCTGAAGCTCGCGCAGAAGATCCTCGACGCCGACCATTACGGTCTGGAGAAGGTCAAGGAGCGCATCCTTGAGTATCTCGCGGTCCAGAACCGCATGAACAAGGTCAAGGGCCCGATCCTGTGCCTGGTCGGCCCGCCCGGCGTCGGCAAGACCTCGCTCGGCAAGTCCATCGCCAAGTCGACGGGACGCAACTTCGTCCGCATGTCGCTGGGCGGCGTCCGCGACGAGGCGGAGGTCCGCGGTCACCGGCGTACCTACATCGGTTCGATGCCCGGCAAGGTGATCCAGGGCATGAAGAAGGCGAAGTCGTCGAACCCGTTGTTCCTGCTGGACGAGATCGACAAGCTCGGCGCCGACTGGCGCGGCGACCCGTCCTCCGCCCTGCTGGAGGTCCTCGATCCGGAGCAGAACGGCACCTTCAACGACCATTACCTGGAGGTCGACTACGACCTGTCCGACGTGATGTTCGTCTGCACGGCCAACACGATGCGCATGCCGCAGCCGCTGCTGGACCGCATGGAGATCATCCGCGTCGCCGGCTACACCGAGGACGAAAAGGTCGAGATCTCCAAGCGCCACTTGATTGAGAAGCAGATCGAGGCGAATGGTCTGAAGAAGGGCGAGTTCGCCATTTCCGACGACGCGCTGCGCGACCTGATCCGCTACTACACCCGCGAGGCCGGCGTCCGCAGCTTGGAGCGTGAGATCGCCAACCTGTGCCGCAAGGCCGTGAAGGAGATCCTGATGAAGGGCTCCGGCGGCGGCAAGGTGACGATCACACGCCGGAACCTGGACAAGTACGCTGGCGTCCGCCGCTTCCACTTCGGCGAAGCCGAACTGGAGGATCTGGTCGGTGTGACCACGGGCCTGGCCTGGACCGAGGTCGGTGGCGAGCTTCTGTCGATCGAGGCGGTGTCGCTGCCGGGCAAGGGGCGTGTCACCACGACCGGCAAGCTGGGCGACGTGATGAAGGAATCGGTCCAGGCGGCCGAGAGCTACGTCAAGTCGCGCGCCACGGCCTTTGGCATCAAGCCGACCCTGTTCGAGAAGAGGGACATCCACGTCCACGTTCCGGAAGGCGCCACCCCGAAGGACGGCCCGTCGGCCGGCGTGGCGATGATCACCTCCATCGTGTCCGTCCTCACCACCATTCCGGTGCGCAAGGACGTGGCGATGACCGGTGAGATCACGCTGCGCGGTCGCGTGCTTCCGATCGGCGGTCTGAAGGAAAAGCTGCTGGCTGCGCTGCGTGGTGGCCTCAAGCACGTGCTGATCCCAAAAGACAACGAAAAGGATCTGGCCGACATTCCGGACAACGTGAAGCGCGGGCTGGAAATCATTCCGGTCAGCACGGTCGACGACGTCTTGAAGAACGCGCTGGTTCGTCCGCTGGAGCCGATCGAGTGGACCGAGCCGGAGGCTGTCGAACCCGCTGTTGCGAAGCAGCAGACCGATGCGACCGGTGAAGTCATTCGTCACTGACCCAGTTTTCAGGGTTATGGCCGCGTAAAAATGCGGCTTCTGTCCAGAACGCCCGCCCGTCGCCAATTGACGGGCGGGCGTTGCTGTGTTTATCCTTTTGCGTGCAAAGTCGTGGGGCGGCTTTGTTCAAAGGAATGTTTGCAGAGTTGGGAAGGGGGAATAAGTGAACAAGAACGATCTCGTGGCGCACGTCGCCGATGCTGCGGGTTTGTCTAAAACTGACGCGACCAAGGCGGTCGATGCAGTGTTTGAAGGAATCGCCGACTCGCTCAAAAAGGGTGATGAGGTGCGTCTTGTCGGATTTGGCACCTTTGCTGTTGCCGAGCGTGCGGCCAGCGAGGGGCGCAACCCGCGCACCGGTGAGAAGATCGCCATTCCGGCTTCGAAGCAGCCGAAATTCAAGCCCGGAAAGACATTGAAGGACGGCTTGAACTGATCCCCATTTTCGGGGCATAGTGCCGACCGGCCGGGCAACCCCGGCCGGTTTTCGTTTGCGGCACCGGCATGGATGTTTGCGCGGCGCCAGCGACGGGCGATTAGCTCAGCGGTAGAGCATCTCGTTTACACCGAGAGGGTCGGGGGTTCGAAACCCTCATCGCCCACCAACGCGTCATGGCGAAGCCGGCGCGCCTCCTCCCAATTTAAAAGATCCTGGCACGGGCAAAAGACCCCGCCGCCACGGCCGGTGTGCGCAGTGCCCGTTGGCGCGCGCCAAGCGCAAGCCGTGAAATCCTCGGATTCGTCCCCTCGGCAAATTTTTCAATTTGGTGATTGACAGCGTGCCGCCCGGACCGCTAGAAACCCGCCACCAACGGCGGGGAGCGAGCGCTTCCCAAACAGGCCCGAAGACGCCAACGACGGCGTCCAGCCAACTCGGGTCAGGTTGCTGTTGTATTGCGCGGGTGTAGCTCAGTTGGTTAGAGCGCCGGCCTGTCACGCCGGAGGCCGCGGGTTCAAGTCCCGTCACTCGCGCCATCCTCCCTACAAAGCAATTCCATTCAGCTTTTCTGACGCGCGGTCGGTGCTTGTATACGACGTGTCGGGGCTGCTTGCGGCACCTTTAAAAAGCGTGGTATTACCAAGGACATCCGCTCGTTTCCGCAGAGTGGATTCATTGGCGGAAAGCGATTCAAAGCGCTTTCCTTGCCCACGGTCTCGTCATATATTCCGGCCCGTCTGATGGGCTAATCCAAGGCATTCCAGCCACGGCACCGCGCGTCGGCCGATTTCGGGCCGCACCGGCGTTCGTGGCGTGGGCTTATGGGAGGACCGCGGTGACCAATCCGCTGATCATTGAGTACCTTCCGATCCTGGTGTTCCTGCTGATCGGTGTCGTGCTGGCCGTTATCATGGTCGGCGCGTCCTACGTCATCAGCCCGAAAAACCCGGACGCCGAAAAGGTCTCCCCCTACGAATGCGGCTTCGAGCCGTTCGAGGATGCCCGCGCGAAATTCGACGTGCGGTTTTACCTGGTCTCCATCCTGTTCATCATTTTCGACCTGGAAGTCGCCTTCCTGTTCCCGTGGGCCGTGGCCCTCGGCGACATCGGCATGTTCGGCTTCTGGTCGATGATCGTGTTCCTCGGGATCCTGACCATCGGCTTCATTTATGAGTGGAAGAAAGGAGCTCTGGAATGGGAGTAGAGGCTGCCAAGCTGGCGCCGATTCCGCCCGGACCGGAACAGGACGCCTACCTCCGCGCGGTCACCGAGGAGATCCAGGAGAAGGGCTTCATCACGGCCAAGTATGAAGACCTGCTCGCCTGGGCCCGCACCGGGTCGCTCTGGCCGATGACTTTCGGCCTGGCCTGCTGCGCGGTGGAGATGATCCACGCCTACATGAGCCGGTACGATCTCGACCGTTTCGGCGTCATTCCGCGCCCCAGCCCGCGTCAGTCCGACTGCATGATCGTCGCCGGCACGCTGACCAACAAGATGGCCCCGGCGCTCCGCAAGGTCTACGACCAGATGCCGGAGCCGCGTTGGGTCATCTCCATGGGCTCCTGCGCGAACGGCGGCGGCTACTATCACTATTCGTACTCGGTGGTGCGCGGCTGCGACCGGATCGTTCCGGTCGATATCTACGTGCCCGGCTGCCCGCCGACGGCGGAAGCGCTCGTGTACGGCATTCTGCAGCTCCAGAAGAAGATCCGGCGCGGCAACCGCATCGCCCGCTGAGATAAGAAAAAGGCAGGTCCTGCCCATGTCCGAACAGGCGTTGAAGGAAGTTGGTGACCACATCGCCGCGACACTCGGCGATGATGTGCTGAAGGTCGAGCTGAAGCTCGGCGAGCTGATGGTCACCGTGCGTCGCCCCGCGATCCTCAAGGCGCTGACCTTCCTGCGCGACGATCCGGCCTGCTCGTTCGAGCAGCTGCTGGACGTCACCGCGGTGGATTGGCCGGAGCGCGCGGAACGCTTCGAGGTGGTTTACAACCTCATCAGCTACAAGCACAACCGGCGCATTCGCGTGAAGCTGACCACCGACGAGGACACGCCGGTGGCCTCGGCCGTCCCGGTCTTCAGCGCGGCGAATTGGTTCGAGCGAGAAACCTGGGACCTCTACGGGGTCTTTTTCGCCGACCATCCCGATCTGCGCCGCATCCTGACGGACTATGGGTTCGAAGGGCACCCGCTGCGCAAGGACTTCCCGATGACCGGCTACGTCGAGTGCCGCTACGACGAAGACCAGAAGCGCGTCGTCTACGAGCCGGTCCGCCTGACCCAGGACTTCCGCACCTTCGACTTCCTGTCGCCATGGGAAGGCATGACCAACGTCATGCTTCCGGGAGACGAGAAGGCACAGGCCCCCAATGACGGGAGCAAGCCGTGACCATCGCCACGTCCGCACACCCCACCGCCGAGCAGTCCGGCGGAAAGACCCAGATCAAGCCCTACACCATGAACTTCGGGCCGCAGCACCCTGCGGCCCACGGCGTGCTGCGCTTGGTGATGGAACTCAACGGCGAGGTGGTCGAGCGCTGCGACCCGCACATCGGCCTGCTGCACCGCGGCACCGAAAAGCTGATCGAGTACAAGACCTACCTGCAGGCCGTGCCGTACTTCGACCGCCTGGATTACGTCAGCCCGATGTGCATGGAGCACGCCTACGTGCTCGGCATAGAGAAGCTGCTGCGCATCCAGGCGCCGTTGCGCGCCCAGTACATCCGCGTTCTGTTCTCCGAAATCACGCGCATCCTGAACCACATCCTGTCGATCACGACCGGCGCACTGGACGTCGGCGCGATCACGCCGGCGCTGTGGGGCTTCGAGGAGCGCGAGATCCTCATGGAGTTCTACGAGCGCGTCTCCGGCGCTCGGCTGCACGCCAACTACTTCCGTCCGGGCGGGGTCGCCTGGGACCTGCCGGCGGGTCTGACCGACGACATCTGGGAGTTCACGGAACGCTTCCCGAAGTTCGTCGAGGACATCGACAACCTGCTGACCGACAACCGCATCTTCAAGCAGCGCACGGTCGACATCGGCGTCGTCACCAAGGAAGAGGCCTTCGACTGGGGCTTCACCGGTCCGATGCTCCGCGGCTCGGGCGTGGCCTGGGACCTGCGCAAGTCGCAGCCCTACGAAGTCTATGACCGCATGGACTTCGACGTTCCGGTCGGCCTGACCGGCGACTGCTGGGCGCGCTATCTGGTCCGCATGGAAGAAATGCGTCAGTCCAACCGCATCATCCGCCAGTGCCTGAAGGAACTGCCCGACGGCCCGGTGCGCGTCGAGGACCGCAAGGTCGCTCCGCCGCCGCGCGGCGAGATGAAGCGCTCGATGGAAGCGCTGATCCACCACTTCAAGCTCTTTACCGAGGGCTTCCACGTTCCCGAAGGCGAGACCTACACCGCCATCGAGGCGCCCAAGGGCGAGTTTGCCGTCTATCTGGTGTCCGACGGGACGAACAAGCCGTACCGGTGCAAGATCCGGGCCCCCGGCTTCGCCCACCTGCAAGGCCTCGACTTCATGTCGAAGGGCCACATGCTGGCCGACGCGGTGGCCAACATCGCGTCCATGGACATCGTGTTCGGAGAAATTGACCGATGAGCGCCTCGGCTCACGATCCGGCCAACGAGCCGGCAACCTTCGCCTTCACTCCGGAGAACCTGGAGCGGGCGAAGAAGATCATCGCCAAGTACCCGGAAGGCCGGCAGGCCAGCGCCTGCATGCCGCTGCTCGATCTGGCCCAGCGCCAGAACGCCGGCTGGGTGTCGCGCGCCACCATGGACGCCGTCGCCGACCTGCTGGGGATGCCGCGCATTCGCGTGTACGAGGTTGCGACCTTCTACACGATGTACAACAAGTCTCCGGTCGGCAAGCACGTGATCCAGGTCTGCACGACCACGCCCTGCTGGCTGCGTGGATCCGACGACGTGGTGCACGCCTGTGAGCGCAAGCTGGGCATCGGGGTGGGCGAGACCACCGATGACGGCGAGTTCACGCTGCGCGAGGTCGAGTGCTCGGGCGCCTGCGTCAACGCGCCTGTCGTCCAGATCGGCGACGACTACTATGAAGACGTCAGCCCGGAGCTGATGGAAAAGATCATCGACGCGCTGAAGCGCGGCGAGATCCCGAAGCCCGGCTCTCAGATCGGCCGGCAGTCCTCCGAACCGGTGGGCGGCCCGACGACCCTGAAGGCTTTCACCACGACCCAGGCCGATTGAGGGGGATGCGATGCTTCGCGACGAGGACCGCATTTTCACCAACCTCTACGGTTTCCAGAGCTTCGGCCTGGACGCCGCCAAGAAGCGCGGTGACTGGGACAACACCAAAGCCCTGATCGAAAAGGGCAAAGAGTGGATCATCGAGCAGGTTAAGGAATCCGGCCTGCGCGGGCGCGGTGGCGCCGGCTTCTCCACCGGCATGAAGTGGTCCTTCATGCCGAAGAACGTGACGGACAAGCCGGTCTACCTGGTCATCAACGCCGACGAAGGCGAGCCGGGCACCTGCAAGGACCGCGACATCCTGCGCCACGATCCGCACAAGCTGATCGAAGGCTGCCTGATCGCGGGCTTCGCCATCGGGGCCAGCGCCTGCTACATCTACATCCGCGGTGAGTTCTACAACGAAGGCTCCAACGTCCAGCGCGCCATCGACGAGGCATACGCGGCGGGGCTGATCGGCAAGAACGCCTGTGGGACCGGCTACGACTACGACATCTACATCCACCGGGGTGCGGGTGCGTACATCTGCGGCGAAGAAACCGCGCTCATCGAGTCCATCGAGGGCAAGAAGGGCCAGCCGCGGAACAAGCCGCCGTTCCCGGCCCAGGCCGGCCTCTACTCCTGCCCGACCACGGTGAACAACGTCGAATCGATCGCGGTGGTTCCCACCATCCTGCGTCGCGGCGCCGCCTGGTTCGCCGGCCTCGGCCGTCCCAAGAACACCGGCACCAAGCTCTTCTGCATCTCCGGCCACGTGAACAAGCCGTGCAACGTGGAAGAGGAGATGGGCATTCCGCTGAAGGAACTGATCGAGAAGCACGCCGGCGGCGTGCGTGGCGGCTGGGACAACCTGCTGGCGATCATTCCCGGCGGGTCATCGGTCCCGCTGCTGCCGAAGTCGATCTGCGACACGGTGCTGATGGATTTCGACAGCCTGCGCGAGGTCCGCTCGGGCCTGGGCACCGCCGCGGTGATTGTGATGGACAAGTCCACCGA
This sequence comes from Azospirillum canadense, assembly GCF_025961225.1. Lineage (GTDB taxonomy): Bacteria > Pseudomonadota > Alphaproteobacteria > Azospirillales > Azospirillaceae > Azospirillum > Azospirillum canadense. The sequence continues at coordinate 1,341,733 of NZ_JAOQNG010000001.1, forward strand.
CGTCGTGAAGGCCATCGCCCGCCTGTCGCAGTTCTACGCCCATGAAAGCTGCGGTCAGTGCACGCCGTGCCGCGAAGGCACCGGCTGGATGAACCGCATCATGCAGCGCATGGTCACCGGCAACGCGCGCGTCGAAGAAATCGACATGCTGCTGGACGTCACCAAGCAGATCGAGGGTCACACCATCTGCGCGCTCGGCGACGCTGCCGCTTGGCCGGTCCAGGGCCTGTTCCGGCATTTCCGGCCGGAGGTGGAGCGCCGCATCCACGAGTACCGCAACGCCGCCAAGTCCTTGGCGGCCGAGTAAGGAGCCCGGTTTCCCATGCCGAAACTCACCATCGACGGGATCGAGATCGAAGTCGAGCCGGGCACCTCGATCCTGCAAGCCTGCGAGCAGCTGGGCATCGAGATTCCGCGCTTCTGCTACCATGAGCGTCTGAGCGTGCCGGCGAACTGCCGCATGTGCCTCGTGGAGATGGAGCGGGCTCCGAAGCCGGTGGCCGCCTGCGCCATGCCCTGCGGCGACGGGATGGTCGTGAAGACCAACACCGACCTCGTGCACAAGGCCCGCAAGGGCGTCATGGAATTCCTGCTGATCAACCACCCGCTGGATTGCCCGATCTGCGACCAGGGCGGCGAGTGCGACCTGCAGGACCAGGCCATGGCCTATGGCTTCGACCGCGGCCGCTTCGGCGAGAACAAGCGCGCGGTCAAAGACAAGTACATGGGTCCGCTGATCCGCACGGAGATGACGCGCTGCATCCACTGCACGCGCTGCATCCGCTTCATCAACGAGATCGCCGGCGTGCCGGACCTCGGCGCGGTGAACCGCGGCGAGCACATGGAGATCACCACCTTCGTCGAGAAGGCGATCGGGTCGGAGATGTCCGGCAACCTCGCCGATGTCTGCCCGGTCGGCGCGCTGCTGTCGAAGCCCTACGCCTTCACGGCCCGCCCGTGGGAACTGCGCAAGACCGAGACGATCGACGTCCTCGACGCGATCGGCTCGAACATCCGCGTCGACACCCGTGGTCCCGAGGTGATGCGCGTTCTCCCGCGCGTCAACGAGGACATCAACGAGGAGTGGATCTCCGACAAGACCCGCTTCGCCTACGACGGCCTGAAGCGCCAGCGTCTCGACCGGCCCTACGTCCGCAAGGACGGCAAGCTGCAGCCGGCGACCTGGGCGGAGGCCTTCCAGGCCATCGCCGCCAAGGTCAAGGGCGTCGCCGGCAACCGCATCGCCGCCATCGCCGGTGACCTCGTCGACGTCGAGTCGATGCTGGCGCTGAAGGACCTGATGGCTGGCCTGGGCTCGGCCAACATCGATTGCCGCCAGGACGGCGCGCGGTTCGACACCTCCTCGCGCGTCGGCTACCTGTTCAACAGCGGCATCGCCGGCATCGAGCGCGCCGACGTGATCCTGCTGGTCGGTACCAACCCGCGCTGGGAAGGCACGCTGGTCAATGCCCGCATCCGCAAGCGCTACCTGATGGGTGGCCTGAAGGTCGCGGTCGTCGGCGAGGCCCGGGACCTGACCTACCCGTGCACCCATCTGGGCACCGGGCCGGACGCCCTCCAGGGGCTCGCGGACGGATCGCACGCCTTCGCCGAAGCGCTGAAGGGCGCCAAGAACCCGATGATCATCCTTGGCGCCGGTGCTTTCCGGCGCAAGGATGGTGCTGCGGTGCAGGCGGCTGTGCGCGCGCTCGCCGAGAGCGTCAACGTCGTCCGCGAGGACTGGAACGGCTTCAACGTGCTGCACAGCGCGGCGAGCCGTGTCGGCGGTCTCGACATCGGCTTCCTGCCGGGGCAGGGCGGTCTCGACACCGCCGGTATCCTGGCCGGCGCGGCCGACGGCTCGGTCGACGTCGTCTACCTGCTTGGGGCTGACGAGATCGACCCGGTCCAGCTGGGCAAGGCCTTCGTGATCTACCAGGGCCACCACGGCGACAAGGGCGCGCACCGCGCCGACGTCATCCTGCCGGGTGCGGCCTACACCGAAAAGAACGCGACCTACGTCAACACTGAGGGCCGTCCGCAGACCGCCCGCCTGGCCGCCTTCCCGCCGGGCGAAGCGCGCGAAGACTGGAAGATCCTACGCGCCCTGTCGGAACTGCTCGGCACCAAGCTGCCCTACGACAGCCTGCCGCAGCTGCGCCAGCGCATGGTCGAGGTCAACCCGGTGTTCGGGAAGGTCGGGTCGGTGGTGCCCGCAGCCTGGGGGGCGTTCGGCTCCGCCGGTGCGCTGGATGCCGCGCCGTTCGTGTCGCCGGTCGCGAACTACTACATGACCGACCCGATCAGCCGCGCCTCGGTGACCATGGCTCGTTGCACCGAGACGTTCGTGAAGTCCGCCGAGAGCGCTCAGGAGAGGACCGGTACCCATGGCTGAGTTCTGGAGCGGCTTCCTGCTGCCGCTGATCATCATCGTCCTCAAGATCCTGGCGATCGTCGTGCCGCTTCTAGTCGGCGTGGCCTACATGACCTACGCCGAGCGCAAGATCATGGGCGCCATGCAGCTCCGCCAGGGGCCGAGCATCGTCGGCCCGTTCGGACTGCTGCAGCCTTTCGCGGACGGCCTCAAGCTGTTCTCGAAGGAGCACATCCTTCCGGCCGGGTCAAACCGCGTCCTGTTCTACATGGCGCCGATGCTGACCTTCTTCCTGGCGCTGGTCGCCTGGGCGGTCATTCCCTTCGACACGGGCATGGTGCTGGCGGACATCAACGTCGGCATCCTCTACCTGTTCGCGATCTCGTCGCTCGGCGTCTACGGCATCGTCGTGGCGGGATGGGCGTCGAACTCGCGCTACGCCTTTCTGGGCGCGCTCCGCTCCGCGGCGCAGATGGTGTCCTACGAAGTCTCCATGGGCCTCGTCATCATCTCGGTGCTGCTGTGCGTCGGCTCGCTGAACCTGACGAAGATCGTCGAGGCGCAGCAGACCATCTGGTTCGCCATCCCCTTGCTGCCGATGTTCGTGATCTTCTTCATCTCGGCTCTGGCGGAAACCAACCGTTCGCCCTTCGATCTTCCGGAAGGCGAGTCGGAACTGGTGGCCGGCTTCATGGTGGAATACAGCTCGATGCCCTTCGCGCTGTTTTTCCTCGGCGAATACGCGAACATGATCCTGATGAGCGGGATGACGAGCATCCTGTTCCTCGGCGGCTGGCTGCCTCCGCTGCCGTTCGCGCCTTTCACCTGGATCCCGGGCCCCATTTGGTTCGCCCTGAAGATCGCGCTTTGCCTGTTCGTGTATGTCTGGGTCCGCGCGACCATGCCGCGCTACCGCTACGACCAGCTGATGCGCCTGGGTTGGAAGGTGTTTCTGCCATTCTCGCTCGTGTGGGTTGTGCTGACGGCTGGCGTCCTGGTGACGTTCGGCTGGCTGCCGAAGTAACCCCGTCCATCCGGCGAGATATCAAAGAATGCGCGGGCGCCGTTGGTTCGGCGCCCGCAAGGAAGGAGACGAAGAGGCCATGGCGTTCCTCGATCGTGCGGCGCGCAGCCTGTTCCTGACCGAACTGTTGGGCGGCCTCGGGCTCACCCTGCGCTATATGTTCAAGCCCAAGGTGACCCTGAACTACCCGTTCGAGAAGGGCCCCATCAGCCCGCGCTTCCGCGGAGAGCACGTCCTGCGCCGGTATCCCGGCGGCGAGGAGCGCTGCATCGCGTGCAAGCTATGCGAGGCGGTGTGCCCGGCCCTGGCGATCACCATTGAGGCCGAACCGCGTGACGACGGCAGCCGCCGCACCACGCGCTACGACATCGACATGACCAAGTGCATCTACTGCGGCTATTGCCAGGAGGCATGCCCGGTGGACGCCATCGTCATGGGCCCGAACTTCGAGTTCTCGACCGAGAACCGCGAAGAGCTTTTCTACAACAAGCAGAAGCTGCTGGCGAACGGCGACCGCTGGGAGGCGGAAATTGCCCAGAACCTCGCGGCCGAGGCTCCTTACCGGTAAGTGCAAACAGGGCGGTAAGCGGAAACGGGGATTTCGATGATTATCCAAGGCATCGCCTTCTACGTGTTTGCCGCGCTTCTGGTGGCCTCCGGTGTGATGGTCATCTCGGCGCGGAATCCCGTTCATTCGGTCCTTTATCTGGTCCTGGCATTCTTCCAGGCCGCTGGCTTGTGCGTTCTGCTCGGCGCCGAGTTCATCGCGATGATCCTCGTGATCGTCTATGTGGGCGCGGTCGCGGTCCTGTTCCTGTTCGTGGTGATGATGCTGGACATCAATTTCCGCGAGCTGCAGGCGGGTGCCATGCAGTATCTGCCGCTGGGCGGCCTGATCGGCGTCATCCTGCTGGCCGAACTGGCCGCCGTGCTCGGTGGCTGGATCATAACGCCGGCGGCGCAGAAGATCGCGTCGGCTCCGGCCGCAGCGATGGGGTCGGCGACCAACACCGAACAACTCGGGCAGCTCATCTACACCCACTATGTCTACCTGTTCCAGGCATCGGGCATCGTGCTGCTGATCGCCATGATCGGCGCCATCGTGCTGACCCTGCGTTCGCGCGAGGGTGTCCGGAAGCAGAACGTCGGTGCCCAGCTCGCCCGTCGGCGCGAGGACGTGGTCGCCATCCGCAAGGTGCCGACCGGGGAGGGCGTGTGATCATGGACATCGGTCTCGGACATTACCTGACGGTCTCGGCCATCATCTTCACGCTCGGCGTCCTCGGCATTTTCCTGAACCGGAAGAACGTCATCATCATCCTGATGTCCATCGAGATGATGCTGCTGGCGGTGAACCTGAACCTCGTCTCCTTCTCGGTCTTCCTGAACGATCTGGTTGGGCAGGTTTTCTCCATGATCATCCTGACCGTGGCCGCCGCCGAGGCGGCAATTGGGCTGGCGATCCTGGTGGTCTACTTCCGCAACCGCGGCTCGATCCGAGTCGAAGACATCAATCTGATGAGGGGCTAAGGCCGCGCCATGGAAGTCCTTGTCGTATTCCTCCCGCTCCTGGCGTTCCTCGTCGCCGGTTCGATCGCGCTGTTCGGCGGTCCGAAGGCCGAGCCGGCTCCGGCCGGCCACGGGCACGGCCATGATCACGGACACGGGCATGGTCACGACGACCACGCCCACCACATCTCCCATGACGAGCTTCACAACGCGCACGACGATGCCCACGACGACCACCATGTGGTCGCGGGCCCGCCGACGCCGGCGGATCGCGCCGCCCAGTTCGTCACCGCCGGTGCCGTCCTGGTCGCCGCGGTCCTATCCTGGATCCTGTTCTTCGACGTCGCCGTCGGCGGTCATCCCCGCACGATCGAGCTGATGAGCTGGATCCGCAGCGGAAGCCTGGACGTGTCCTGGGCGCTGCGTGTCGACCAGCTGACCGCGGTCATGCTGGTGGTGGTCAACACCGTGTCGGCGATGGTGCATGTGTATTCCGTCGGCTACATGGCTGAGGATCCGCAGAAGCCGCGCTTCATGGGCTACCTGTCGCTGTTCACCTTCGCCATGCTCATGCTGGTGACGGCGGACAACCTGGTGCAGCTCTTCTTTGGCTGGGAGGGCGTTGGTCTCGCCTCCTACCTGCTGATCAACTTCTGGTACGAGAAACCCTCGGCCAACAACGCGGCCATCAAGGCCTTCCTGGTCAACCGCGTCGGCGACTTCGGCTTCGCGCTCGGCATCTTCGCGATCTTCGTGCTGACCAACTCGGTGCAGTTCGACGCAATCTTCACCAAGGCCCCGGCCCTGGTCGGCCAGAAGATGCATTTCCTGAGCTGGAACGTGGACGCGCTGACCGTCACCTGCCTGCTGCTCTTCATGGGCGCGATGGGCAAGTCGGCCCAGCTCGGCCTGCACACCTGGCTGCCGGACGCGATGGAAGGCCCGACCCCGGTGTCGGCGCTCATCCACGCGGCCACGATGGTCACCGCCGGCGTGTTCATGGTGTGCCGTCTGTCGCCGGTGTTCGAGTATGCCCCGACCGCCCTGGAGGTGGTCGCCGTGGTCGGCGCCCTGACGGCCTTCGTCGCCGCGACGATTGGCTTCACCCAGTTCGACATCAAGCGGGTCATCGCCTATTCGACCATGAGCCAGCTCGGCTACATGTTCTTCGCCGCGGGCGTGTCCGCCTACGGCGCCGCGATGTTCCACCTGTTCACGCACGCTTTCTTCAAGGCCCTGCTGTTCTTGGGCGCCGGTTCGGTGATCCACGCCCTGCATCATGAGCAGGACATGCGGAAGATGGGCGGTGTCTGGCGCAAGATCCCCTTCACCTACGCGGTGATGTGGATCGGCAACTTGGCACTCGCCGGCCTGCCGATCTTCGCCGGCTACTACTCCAAGGACATGATCCTGGAGGCCGCCTTCGCCTCGGCCAGCCCGGTCGGCAAGTTCGCTTTCGCCTTGGGCATCGCGGCTGCGTTGCTGACGGCATTCTACTCCTGGCGCCTGCTGTTCATGACCTTCCACGGCAAGCCGCGGATGGACAAAGAGGTCTACGACCACGCCCACGAGTCGCCGATCGTCATGCTGATCCCGCTGGCGGTGCTGGCTCTTGGTGCGCTGTTCGCGGGTATTGGCTTCCACAACCTGTTCATCGGTCACGAGATGGACCACTTCTGGGGCAAGGCCCTGCTGGTCCTGCACGACAACAACAGCATCGAAGCCGCTCACCATCACACCCCGGCTTGGGTCTCTCTGGCGCCGCTGGTCGTCGGTCTTATCGGCATCGCGCTCGCCTACATCATGTACATGGCGGTTCCGAGCCTTCCGGCGAAGGTCGCCGGCACGTTCCGTGGTCTCCACCAGTTCCTGTACAACAAGTGGTATTTCGACGAACTGTACGACTTCCTGTTCGTGCGCACGGCGAAGGCCCTTGGTTACGGTCTGTGGAAGTCCGGTGATGGTGCGGTGATCGACGGCGTCGGTCCGGACGGCGTTGCCGCGGCCACCCGCGACGTCGCGGCCCGCGCCAGCCGCCTGCAGTCCGGTTACGTCTACCATTACGCGTTTGCCATGGTGATCGGCGTCGTTCTGCTGGTCGCTTGGCTGTCGATGTTCGGTTGAGCGGTTTGAAGGGGAACAAGAACAATGGCTAGCTGGCCGCTCCTGTCGTTCACGACCTTCCTGCCGCTTGCCGGTGTGGCGCTGATCCTGCTGTTCTGCAGGGGCAACACCCCGGACGTCGTGCGGAACGTCCGTTACGTCGCGCTCTGGACGACGGTCATCACCTTCGTCCTGTCGCTGTTCATCTGGTTCAACTTCGACCCGCGCAACCCCGGCTACCAGCTGGTGGAGAAAGCGTCGTGGATCCCCGAGTTCGGGATTTCCTACCATATGGGCGTGGACGGCATTTCGATGCTGTTCGTCATCCTCTCGACCTTCCTGGTGCCGCTGTGCATCCTGTCGAGCTGGGAGGCGGTCCAGAACCGTGTGAAGGAGTACATGATCGCCTTCCTCGTGCTGGAAACCCTCATGGTGGGGATGTTCTGCGCGCTGGATTTCGTCCTCTTCTACATGTTCTTCGAGGGCGTCCTGATCCCGATGTTCCTGATCATCGGTGTCTGGGGCGGTCAGCGCCGGGTCTACGCGGCGTTCAAGTTCTTCCTCTACACGCTGCTCGGCTCGGTGCTGATGCTGCTGGCCATCCTGGCCATGTACTTCGTCGCCGGCACGACCGACATCCCGACCATCACCGCCACGCACTTCCCGCGGCAGATGCAGCTCTGGCTGTGGCTGGCCTTCTTCGCCTCCTTCGCGGTGAAGGTGCCGATGTGGCCCGTGCACACCTGGCTGCCGGACGCGCACGTCGAGGCGCCGACCGCCGGGTCGGTGATCCTGGCCGGCGTCCTGCTGAAGATGGGCGGCTACGGCTTCCTGCGCTTCAACATTCCGATCCTGCCGGAGGCAACCGAGTATTTCGCCCCGCTGATCTACACGCTGTCCATCGTCGCGGTGATCTACACCTCGCTGGTCGCTTTGGCGCAGGAGGACATGAAGAAGCTGATCGCCTATTCGTCCGTCGCGCACATGGGCTTCGTGACGATCGGCATGTTCGCGCTGAACCAGCAGGGCATCGAGGGCTCAATCTTCACGATGCTGTCGCACGGCATCGTGTCGGGCGCGCTCTTCCTCTGCGTCGGCGTCGTTTATGACCGTCTGCATACCCGCGAGATCGCCCGCTACGGCGGCCTCGTGAAGAACATGCCGAAGTACGCGGTGGTGTTCCTGTTCATGACCATGGCCTCGGTCGGTCTGCCGGGCACCTCCGGCTTCGTCGGGGAGTTCCTGGTCCTGCTCGGCGCCTTCCGCGACAACACCTGGGTGGCCTTCCTCGCCGCCACCGGCATGGTCCTGGGTGCCGCCTACGCGCTGTGGCTCTACCGCCGCATCGTCTACGGCAAGCTGACCAAGCCGGACGTCCGCGCGATGTTCGACCTGAGCCCGCGCGAGGTTGCGATCTTCCTGCCGCTGATCGCGGTGGTGCTGTGGATGGGCGTGTACCCGACCAGCTTCCTTTCGATCACCTCGGCTTCCGTGGGGCAGGTGATCCAGACGTACCAGACGAAGCTGGCCGCCGCGCATGGCGGCGAGACCGGCGACGTCTCCGTGGCCGCGCGTTGAGGGTTCCGACATGACCGCTGTGTTTCCTGACATCTGGCCGGCCCTGCCGGAGATCTTCCTCGCCTGCGCCGGCATGGCCCTGCTCATGATCGGTGTGTTCCGCGGCGACGGCTTTACCCGGCCGATCGGCTACATGACGATGGTGGCGCTGCTTCTCGGCGCCATCCTCACCATGGGCTACGGCACCGGCCGCGTCGTCACCTTCAACGGCCTCTTCGTGATGGACGCCTTCGGCGTCTTCATGAAGGTGCTGATCCTCGTCGCCGCAGCCCTGTCCGTCATGCTCTCGCTCAGCTTCAACGAGCGGGAGAAGATGGCGCGGTTCGAGTTCCCCGTGCTGATGCTCTTCGCGACGCTCGGCATGCTCATGATGGTGTCGGCCAACGACCTCATCTCGCTGTATGTCGGCCTGGAGACGCAGAGCTTGGCGCTCTACGTCATCGCGGCCTTCCGCCGCGACAGTGCGAAGTCGTCGGAAGCAGGCCTGAAGTACTTCGTCCTCGGCGCGCTGTCGTCCGGCATGCTGCTCTACGGCGCGTCGCTGGTGTACGGCTTCGCCGGCACGACGGCCTTCGACAAGATCGCGGCGCTGTTCGCCGGCGGTGCCCACCCGTCGGCCGGCGTGATCATCGGCCTTGTCTTCGTGACCGCCGGCTTGGCGTTCAAGATTTCGGCCGTGCCGTTCCACATGTGGACGCCGGACGTCTATGAGGGTGCGCCGACCCCGGTGACCGCCTTCTTCGCCGCCGCTCCGAAGGTGGCTGCGATCGCCCTGTTCACCCGCCTGCTGATCGAGCCGTTCGGTCATCTGGTGCACTCGTGGCAGCAGATCATCATCGTCAGCTCGATCCTGTCGATGGCGCTCGGTTCCTTCGCGGCGATCACGCAGACCAACATCAAGCGCCTGATGGCCTACAGCTCCATCGGCCACGTCGGCTACGCGCTCGTCGGACTTGCGTCGGGCAGCCAGGAAGGCGTGCGCGGCGTGCTGATCTACATGGCGGTCTACATCGTCATGAACATCGGCACCTTCGCGGTCATCCTCTGCATGAAGCAGCAGGGCCGCATGCTGGAGGAGATCAAGGATCTGTCCGGCCTGTCGCGCACCAACCCGCTGCTGGCGGGCGCGATGGCGGTGTTCATGTTCTCCATGGCCGGCATCCCGCCGATGGCCGGCTTCTTCAGCAAGCTGTACGTATTCCTCGCTGCCATCCAGGCGCAGCTCTACACGCTGGCTGTGATCGGTGTGCTGACCAGCGTCGTGGGTGCCTACTACTACCTGCGCATCGTCAAGATCATGTACTTCGACGAACCGGTCGAAGCCTTCGACAAGATCGGCGATGATGGCATGACCGGTATCGTGGTCGCGACCGGTCTGTTCACGCTGCTGTTCTTCGTGGTTCCGGCGCCGATCCTGAACTACGCGGCGGCGGCGGCGGCGTCCCTGTTCGCGGGATGACGCCCCACTCTGAGGCGGAGGCGGCGCAACTGCGCCTGCCTCCGGGCTTTCGGCTCAAGGCCTTCGACTCCGTCGGCAGTACGAACGACGAGGCGAAGGCCTTTGCCCGTTCTGGGGCACCCGAAGGCACCATCGTCTGGGCCAAGCGGCAGGAGGCGGGTCGGGGGAGGCGCGGGCGCGTCTGGACCTCGCCGGAGGGCAACCTCTACACCTCCACGATCCTGCGCCCGAACCGGGCGGCCGCGGAGTCCGCCCAGATCTCCTTCGTCGCCGCCCTGGCGATCGCGGACACCGCGGAGTCCGTGCTGCCGGAGTCGGCGGAGGTGCGGTGCAAATGGCCAAACGATGTCCTGGTGAACGGGCGAAAGGTGTCCGGCATTCTTCTGGAGTCGGAAGCGGCGCCAGCTGGCGGGCTGGCTTGGCTCGTCCTCGGAGTCGGCATCAATTTGCGCCATTTTCCCGAGTCGACGGAGTTCGCGGCGACCTCGCTGAGCGCGGAGGGGGCGCCGACCATGGCGCCCGCTGCGTTGCTCGAGGTCTATGCCGCCGCGCTGGAGCGCTGCTACGGGGCTTGGCGCGACCATGGTTTCGGCCCGATCCGCGATGCTTGGCTGCGGCGCGCCAAGGGGCTGGGGGAGCCGATCGTGGTGCGGCTTTCCGACCGGACGTTGTCCGGCACCTTCGCCGATCTGGACAGGGACGGGGTTCTGTTGCTTGATCGTGACGATGGCGCGGGGCGGCAACGCATCGCGGCCGGAGACGTGTTCTTCCCACCCGTGGTGGAGACCTGACATGCTGCTCGCCATTGATGCCGGCAACACCAACGTGGTGTTCGCGATTTACGACGGCGACGAACAGCGCGGCATCTGGCGGACGGCCACCGACCAGAAGCGCACGGCCGACGAATACATGGTTTGGCTGACGCACCTCATGGCTCTGAAGGGGCTGCGTCCGGTGGACATTCAGCACGCGATCATCGCGAGCGTGGTTCCCGGTGCCACCTTCAACCTCAAGCGCCTGACGAAGGACCATTTCGGCTGCGATCCGCTGGTCGTCGGCCAGCCGGGTGTCGACCTCGGCACCAAGGCGCTGGTCGATAAGCCCGAGGAGGTCGGGGCCGACCGCTTGGTGAACACCGTGGCGGCGGCCGCCACCTACAAGACGCCGCTGATCGTCATCGATTTCGGCACGGCGACGACCTTTGACGTGGTCGACCGGGACGGCAACTACCGTGGCGGCGTGATCGCGCCGGGGCTGAACCTGTCGCTCGAGGCGCTCCAGATGGCGGCGAGCAAGCTTCCGAGGGTCGAAATCCAGCAGCCGGGCCACATCATCGGCAAGAACACCATCGAGTGCATGCAGTCGGGCATCTTCTGGGGTTATGTCGGCTTGATCGAAGGTTTGGTCGCGCGCATCCGCGCGGAGTACGGCGAGCCGATGACCGTCGTTGCCACCGGCGGGCTGGGTGTGCTTTTTGCGAAGGCCACCCATGTAATCGAACACACCGACGGCGAATTGACGCTGCGCGGCCTCCTCCAGATCCACAAGCGCAACACGGCCCAATGACCCACACCCACCCCGCTCAGCCCGCCCTCACGGATGCGGGGGAGGGCGATCCGTTCGCTCCCGAGAACGACGCCCTGTATTTCCTGCCGCTGGGCGGATCGGGCGAAATCGGCATGAACCTCAACCTCTACGGCCATCGCGGCAAGTGGTTGATGGTCGATCTCGGGATCAGCTTCGCCGACGACACCATGCCGGGCCTGGACGTGATCATGCCGGACCCGGCCTTCATCGCGGAACGCAAGGACGACCTGGTCGGCCTCGTGCTGACGCACGCGCATGAGGATCACCTCGGCGCCGTCCAGTACCTGTGGCCGGACCTCCGCTGCCCGGTCTATTGCACGCCCTTCACCGCCGCTGTGTTGCGGGCGAAACTGCACGAGCGCGGGCTGGCGACGACGGTTCCGATCCACGAGGTCCCGCTCGGCGGCACCATTGAGGTTGGTCCGTTCTCGGTCGAATATGTCGCGATGACGCACTCGATCCCCGAGCCGAACGCGCTGGCCATCCGCACCGCGGCCGGGACGATCCTGCACACGGGCGACTGGAAGCTCGATCCGGAACCGCTCATCGGCCGCACCGCCGACGAGGATCGCCTCCGTCAGATCGGCGACGACGGGGTTCTGGCCCTCATCGGCGACAGCACCAACGCGCTCGTTCCCGGCAGCTCCGGGTCGGAGGCCGGCGTCCGCACGGCGTTGACCGAGGTGATCGGGCAGCACCCGACCGTCCGCGTCGCGGTCAGTTGCTTCGCCACCAACGTTGCCCGGCTGGAAAGCATCGCCCGCGCGGCGGCCGCTCACGGCCGTCATGTGGCGCTGGTCGGCCGCTCGCTCTGGCGCATCAACGAGGCGGCACGGTCCAACGGCTATTTGGCGGACCTTCCGCCCTTCCTGACCGAGCATGACGCCGGCTATCTCCCGCGCGAGAAGCTGGTGCTGATCTGCACCGGGAGCCAGGGGGAGCCACGGTCGGCCCTGGCACGCATCGCGTCCGACGACCATCCGCAGGTGTCGCTCCAGCGAGGAGACGTGGTGGTGTTCTCCTCGCGCGAGATCCCCGGGAACGAGCGCGCCATCGGCCGGATGCAGAACCAGCTGGTCTCGCAGGGCATCCAGGTGATCACCGCCGATGACGCGCCGGTCCATGTGTCCGGCCACCCTGCGCAGGACGAGCTTGTGCGTATGTACCAGTGGGTCCGCCCGCGCGTTGCGGTGCCGGTCCACGGCGAACAGCGCCACCAGCAGGAGCACGGCCGGATCGCGCTCGGCTGCCAGGTGCCCGAGGCCCTGATTCCCTCGAACGGCGATTTGATCCGGCTGGGCCCGGGCGGCCCCGCACGGGTCGTTGCCCAGGTGCGGACCGGCCGGCGCGCCCTGGACGGAAAGCGGCTGGTGCCGCTGGACACCGGGCTGATGCGGGCCCGTCATCGGATGGTCCACAACGGCGCCGCCGTCGTCACGTTGGTGATGAACGGCAAAGGCGAGCTGATCACCGCACCCCAGGTCGCGGTCATGGGGCTGGTCGACGACGCGAGCGACCGGGATCTGCTTCTGGACGTCGTGGACGCCGTGCGCGAGGCCGTGGCGGAAATGCCGAAGGCGGCGCGTATGGACGATGAGCAGGTGCGCAACGCCGCACGCATCTCCGTGCGCCGCTCCTTCAATGCGACGCATGGCAAGAAGCCGGTAACGGACGTGCACTTGGTCCGTGTATAAGCGGTTTCGATTGTTCGTGCAGTTGTGGGATTTTCGGGGGGAACCATGATCGGGAAGTTGAACCACGTCGCCATCGTCGTGCCGGACCTGCCGGCGGCCACGGCGCTGTACCGGGACACTCTGGGCGCGGCTGTGTCGCAACCGGTGGACCTGCCGCCGCATGGCGTTACCGTCGTCTTCGTCACCCTGCCCAACACGAAGATCGAACTGCTGCACCCCTTCGGCGAAAAGTCGCCGATCGCCGGCTTCCTGGAGAAGAACCCGTCGGGCGGCATCCACCACATCTGTTATGAGGTGGAGGACATCCTCGCGGCGCGCGATCGGCTGAAGGCGCAGGGCGCCCGCGTGCTGGGCGACGGCGAACCGAAAATCGGCGCCCACGACAAGCCGGTGCTGTTCCTCCACCCGAAAGACTTCGTCGGGACGCTGGTCGAGCTGGAGCAGGCGTAATCATCGGGGGAGGGTGCGATGGGCTGGGTGACCGGGGTTTCGGTCTATGTGGTCGTCTGGTGGGTGGTGCTGTTCGCGGTCCTGCCTTGGGGTGTCCGCACGCCGGACGCGCCGGAGCCTGGCATGGCCGACAGCGCGCCCGTGCGCCCACGCATCCTCCTGAAATTCGCGGTGACGTCTCTGGTCGCCGGGATCGTCTGGCTCGGCATCTACGGGCTGGTCGTGTCCGACCTGATTTCCTTCCGCGAGATGGCGAAGTCGCTGTAAGACCAGGGAGCGGCGCTCGTGAGCTTGACCTATTGTGAAGCCGCGCCGGGCCACCCGACGCACGCGCCCTATCACGACGGCGAGTATGGCTTTCCGAGCGGTGACGACCGTGTCCTGTTCGAACGGTTCGTGCTGGAGATCAATCAGGCCGGGCTGTCCTGGCTGACCATCCTGAAAAAGCGCGACGCCTTCCGCGTGGCTTTCGACGGCTTCGATGTCGATCGGGTGGCCGCCTACACCGACGACGACCGCGCGCGCTTGATGGCCGATGCGGGCATCATCCGCAACCGTCTGAAGATTGACGCCGTCATCGAGAACGCGCGCCGCATCGTCGCGTTGCGTGCGGACCACGGTTCCTTTGACGCTTGGCTGCGCGCTCACCACCCGCTGTCCAAGGCGGAGTGGATCAAGCTGTTCAAGCGCAGCTTCCGTTTCACCGGTGGGGAGATCGTCGGCGAATTCCTGATGAGCCTCGGCTATCTGCCCGGGGCGCATCACGCCGGCTGTCCGGTCTGGACCCGAGTCGCGGCCCTGGATCCTCCCTGGATGGCCGCGGTGCGCCAGGGGTTCGCAGGTTACGACGCCCAATCGTTGAGCAATTCCTTGCCTTCGCCGTAATCAAGCGCCCAACGCTTGTGCGGAATGATGGAATTATTGCGCAGAGACTTTGGTTACCCCGCAATCTGTCTTGTCAGGCCGGTAAGACAGGTTCACTCTACTTAGCGTGATGAGAGGGTTTCTTCCCTCTTTTCCGACGCCTGGTGGCGATTCCTCCCTAACCTCGGGCCGCGCCGCGTTTGCCGCGCGGTCCTTTTTTATGCGCGTTTGGCGGGACGGGTGCGATCGACCGTTTCTCTCGTGCGCCGGGCCATCTTTCTTCCCCGGTAGAGAATGAGTTAACGCTTCGCGGGGTAATGTTGTATCAAATTCCGGTGGCCGCTCCAGGCGATTGCCCGTGGCGCGCCGGTCCTATCGGAGAACCAGGCTTGGCGGCGCCCGAAGGACTCGGGCTTCCGAAGCGAGTGAAGTGGTGTCGAGGCATCGATGGCCGCCAATGACAGCGATAAGGTCGAACAGTTCGCGGCCGTCTTGTTGACCGAGATGCTGGAGCGCACTCGGAAGAACATGGAGCTTCTGTCGCCCGAGGAGCAGCCGAGTTCAAGGCTTCCCTTCGCGCTGACTCCCAGCTTCCGCGAACTCTATGCGGAATTGGTGCGGGTCGGCATTTTTCCGGTTGTGATCAGCCGGCGGCCGGTGCGCGCCATCGTCGGCGACGTGGATTGGCGGCGGGAAGGGCGCGAGTACCTGCTGACGGTGCTCGACGATCGGTCCAACGCGGTCTTCACGGCGTGGGACTACGCGTGGGACGCTCTTTGGGACGAGCGCAAGGTCAGCGCGGAGTCCATCCATGGGGCACAGTCGGGGAAGGAGAAGAAGGGCTTCTTCGCAAGCCTGTTCGGCCGCCGGGGCGCGGCGAAGCCCGATGCCAGGACGGTCGACGAAGACCACCACGGCGACGTGATGGCCGGACTTCACACCATGCTGACCGAACTGGCGGACCGCCGCGGCTATCTGCCGCTGTTCCACGACGACGTGAAGGTGCTGAAGGGCCTGATGCGCGTCAAGCCGGCGCGCCTGCTCAAGGCTTGGAAGGAGATCAACCAGTACCACCAGCAGGAATTCTACATGACCGGGCAAGACCAAGCGAAGCCGGGGGTGACCTCGGACTGCCTGCAGAAATGGCACTACAACCTGCCGGATCGAATCGGGGAGTTCCTGGTGCTGAAGGCGGCGGTGGACCTGGAGTTCGTGAACAAGCCTTTCATCGCCAAATACATCCGCCAGTCCGCACGGACCCAGGAAGAGGCGGAGAAGGGCATGCCCTACCTCTCCATCTACTGCAAGACCATGCCACACGCCCCGGTCACGCAGTCCTGAGGCCGTCCATGCGCATTGCCATTGCCGTCGCCGTCGCCGCTTCCCCGCTGATCCTCCTGGCCGGCTTCTCCGGCACCGCGGCGGCGCAGCCGGTCGACTTGTCTGTCTGCCAATACCTGACGGCGCACCGACCGGCGCCGGACGTGGAGTACACCCCCGGCGTGGATGTGAAGGGCCGGCCCGTGGCGCCCGCCGACCTGCCGGGCTCCGCCGGAACCGCGCCCGCGGCGGAGCGGTTCGACTTTCCGCTGACCATCGACTTCCTGCGCCGCTCCGGCGTCCGGGTTCCGCCCGGGGCCGCGGCGAAGGTGCCGGGCACGGGGGAGATCGGCGTTCTGACGCTCTACGGCAACCGCTTGTACTTCAACGGCCAACCGCTCGGCGGTGCGACCGAGGCCGAACTTTACGCCTATTGCCGCACGGTGAAGTGACGCCCCCGCCCTCCGTCCGGCTCTGTGACGATGGACTTTCCCGCCCGTCCTTCCTAAAGTCCCTGTCCCCAATGGCGGCCCCGCGACCGGCGGGTCCGGACACACCGAGACCGAGAGCAAAGCCATGCGGCTGTCCACCTTCTTCATGCCGACCCTCAAGGAGACCCCGACCGAGGCGCAGATCGTCTCGCACCGCCTGATGCTGCGCGCGGGCATGATCCGGCAGACCAGCGCCGGCATCTACGCTTGGCTGCCGCTGGGCCACCGGGTGCTGAAGAAGATCGAGCAGATCGTGCGGGAGGAGCAGGACGCCGCCGGCGCGCAGGAACTGCTGATGCCGACGATCCAGTCGGCGGAGTTGTGGAAGGAAAGCGGCCGCTACGACGACTACGGCAAGGAGATGCTGCGCATCACCGACCGTCACGACCGCGAGATGCTGTTCGGCCCCACGAACGAGGAGATGATCACCGACATCTTCCGCGCCTTCGTGCGGAGCTACCGCCAGCTGCCGCTGAACCTCTACCACATCCAGTGGAAGTTCCGGGACGAGATCCGGCCCCGCTTCGGCGTGATGCGTGGCCGCGAGTTCCTGATGAAGGACGCCTATTCCTTCGACATCGACCCGGCCAGCGCCCGGCGCTCGTACCAGAAGATGTTCCTGGCCTACCTGCGCACCTTCGCCCGCATGGGGCTGAAGGCCATCCCGATGCGCGCCGACACCGGCCCCATCGGCGGCGACCTCAGCCACGAGTTCATCATCCTGGCCGAGACCGGCGAGAGCGGCGTCTTCTGCCACAAGGACTGGCTGACCTTGGACGTGCTGCAGAACGCGCCGGGCTTCGACGAGGACCTGCAGCCCTTCTTCGACCAGTACACCTCGATCTACGCAGCGACCGACGAGAAGCACGAGCCCGGCAACTGCCCGGTGCCGGAGAGCGACCTCGTGTCGGCCCGCGGCATCGAGGTCGGTCACATCTTCAACTTCGGCACCAAATACTCCAAGCCGATGAACGCCGTTGTCGCCGGCCCGAACGGCGAGCCGGTGCCGGTCGAAATGGGGTCCTACGGCATCGGCGTGTCGCGCCTGATGGGCGCCATCATCGAGGCCAGCCACGACGACAACGGCATCATCTGGCCCGACTCGGTGGCCCCCTTCAACGTCGGCCTGATCAACCTGAAGGTCGGCGATGCCGAAACCGACCGGGTCTGCCAGGAGCTGTACTTCAAGCTGCGCGCCAACGGCCTCGACGTGCTCTACGACGACCGCGACGAGCGGCCGGGCGTGAAGTTCGCCGACATGGACCTGATCGGCGTGCCGTGGCAGCTCGTCGTCGGCCCGCGCGGCCTGAAGAGCGGCGTGGTCGAGCTGAAGCGCCGCGCCACCGGCGAAAAGCAGGAGCTGTCGGTGGAGAGCGCGCTGGAGAAGCTGACGAAGTAAGACTGCCGCGCAGGGCAGGGCACCTTCGCAGCGTGCCCTTTTCCTGCCACGGTTAAGTCCTTATGTTGCGGGGCGGCGGGCGACGGCTCGCCGCCCTTTTCGTTGCTGGGCTCTCCCAGTCCGAGGACATTCATGATTTTCTCCGCCTTCGAACGCATGGTCGCGATGCGCTATCTGCGGGCGCGCCGCCAGGAAGGGTTCATCTCGGTCATCGCCGGATTCTCGCTGCTGGGCATCGCGCTCGGCGTGGCGACGCTGATCATCGTCATGTCGGTGATGAACGGGTTCCGGGCGGAGCTGCTGGGCCGCGTGCTGGGCCTGAACGGGCACCTCAACGTCTACAACGTGCGCGGCGGACCGCTGCCCGACTACGACCCGCTGACGCAAAAGCTGCGCAGCCTGCCGGGCGTCATCAACGTGACGCCGACGGTGGAGGGGCAGGCGCTCGTCTCCGTGCGCGGGGTAGCGTCCGGCGCTGTGGTGCGCGGCGTGCCGCCAGAGGATTTCCGGGTGCGCCCGACGCTGGCCCGCAACATCGTGCGCGGCACCGTTGACGCCTTCGGGGAGGACAACATCGCCATCGGCGCGCGCATGGCGCAGCGGCTCGGCCTGTCGGTCGGCGACCAGCTGACGCTGATCGCGCCGCAGGGCAACGTGACCGCCTTCGGCACTGTGCCGCGCATGCGCGCCTTCACCATCGGCGCGGTGTTCGACGTCGGCATGTTCGAATACGACAACAGCTTCATCTTCCTGCCCCTGCCGGAGGCGCAGACCTTCTTCCGCACCGGGGAGGCGGTGACCTCGCTGGAGGTGTTCGTCAGCGACCCCACCCAGATCCGCGCTGCCCGCGACGCCATCCAGGCGGCGGTCGCCGGAATCGGCCGCGTGGTGGACTGGCAGCAGTCGAACGCCAGCTTCTTCACCGCACTCCAGGTCGAACGGAACGTGATGTTCCTGATCCTGTCGCTGATCATCATGGTCGCGGCCTTCAACATCATCTCCAGCCTGATCATGCTGGTGAAGGACAAGGGGCGCGACATCGCGATCCTGCGCACCATGGGCGCCACGCGCGGCATGATCATGCGCATCTTCTTCCTGTCCGGCGCCTCGGTCGGCGTCACGGGGACGATCCTGGGGCTGATCCTCGGCGTGTCCTTCGCGCTGAACATCGAGACCATCCGCCAAGCCATCCAGGGGCTGACCGGCACCAACCTGTTCAACGCCGAGATCTACTTCCTCTCGCAGCTGCCGGCGAAGATCGACTGGTCGGAGGTCATCCAGGTGGCGGTGATGGCGCTGGGCCTGTCCTTCGCCGCCACGATCTACCCGTCCTGGCGCGCCGCGCGCCTCGATCCGGTGGAGGCCCTGCGCTATGAGTGAGCCCATGCTGGAACTGTCGGGGATCGTCCGCACCTTCGAACAGGCGGGCACGGAGCTTCAGGTGCTGCGCGGCGCGGAACTGACCGTGCGGGCCGGCGAACTGGTCGCGCTGGTTGGCCCGTCCGGGGCGGGCAAGTCCACCTTGCTGCACATCGCTGGCCTGCTGGAGCGCCCCACCGCGGGGACCGTGCGCATCGCCGGGACGGACGTGTCCAGGCTGGACGACGGCAAGCGCACGGAGGTGCGGCGCCGCTCCATCGGGTTCGTCTACCAGTTCCACCACCTGCTGCCGGAGTTCTCCGCGCTGGAGAACATCGTGCTGCCGCAGATGATCAACCGTGTGCCGAAGCGCACCGCCAAGGCGCGTGCCATGGAGCTGTTGCGCATGGTCGGGCTGGAGCCGCGCGCCAGCCACCGGCCCGCCCGCCTGT
Organism: Azospirillum canadense; assembly: GCF_025961225.1. Lineage (GTDB taxonomy): Bacteria > Pseudomonadota > Alphaproteobacteria > Azospirillales > Azospirillaceae > Azospirillum > Azospirillum canadense. Next base: position 1,361,396 of record NZ_JAOQNG010000001.1, read on the forward strand.
CGGGCGGCGAGCAGCAGCGCGTCGCCATCGCCCGCGCCCTGGCCAACGCTCCCAGCCTGCTGATCGCCGACGAGCCGACGGGCAACCTCGACCCGCACACGGCGGACGGGGTGTTCGCCATGCTGACGGCCATCGTCCGGCAAGCCCGCGTCGGCGCGCTGATCGCGACGCACAACCTGGACTTGGCCCAGCGCATGGACCGGGTGCTGGAAATGCGCGACGGCCTGCTGGTGGAGCACACGCTAGCCCCGGCTTTCCCTGAAGGGGCCGACCCCGCGCATTTGTGAACGGACGGGTGGTTGTCAGTCTTCGATTCGGCCGCCACACTCCTGGCAAACCAACGGGAGGGTGATGGTGGACCAGAAGATCATCGACCTTTACGACGAGTATACCCACAGGCCGCTGCCGCGCCGGGTGTTCCTGGAGCGGCTGGCGGTGCTGGTGGGCAGCGCCACGGCGATCCCCGCCATCTTGGCGCAGATCGAGCCGAACTACGCGCTCGCCGCCCAGGTCCCCGGCGACGATAGCCGGATCGCCGCCGACCGCATCAGCTATCAGGGCGCCACCGGCGACGTGGCCGGCTATCTGGCGCGGCCGAAGCTGGTGGAAAAGGCGCCGGCGGTCATCGTCATCCACGAGAACCGTGGCCTGAACCCCTATGTCGAGGACGTCACCCGGCGCCTCGCCGTCGCCGGCTTCATCGCCATGGTCCCGGATCTGCTGTCGCCGCTCGGCGGCACGCCGCAGGACGCCGACCAGGCGCGCGACATGATCGCCAAGCTCGACCCCGACAAGACGGTGAACAACCTGATCGGCGGCATGAGCTTCCTGATGGCCCACCGCTATTCCAACGCCAAGGTCGGCGCCATCGGCTTCTGCTGGGGCGGTGGCTTCGTCAACCGGCTGGCCATCAAGGCCCCGGACCTGAAGGCCGCCGTGGCCTTCTACGGCCCGACGCCCGACCCGGCGCTGGTCGGCACCATCAAGGCGCCGCTGCTGCTGCACTACGCCGGCCTGGACCAGAACATCACCGCGAAGGTGCCGGCCTACGACGAGGCGCTGAAGAAGGCCGGGGTGGAGCACACGATCTACATCTACGAGGGCGTGAACCACGCCTTCCACAACGACACCTCGGCGGAGCGCTACAACAAGGACGCGGCCGAGCTGGCCTGGGGCCGGTCCATCGAGTTCCTGAAATCGAAGCTGTCTTAGTCGGCGCTCACGCCTTGTTGGCTGCCGGCCTCAGCGCCGGCAGCTTCAGCACCGCGACGGCCAGTCCGCCGAAGACCAGAAGGGCGCCGATCAGCTTCACCGGCGTGAACCCCTCGCCGAGCAGCAGCGCGCTGGAACTCATGCCGAAGATCGGCACCAGGAGCGAGAAGGGCGCGACCAGACTGGCCGGATAGTGCCGGAGCAGGAAGCCCCAGGCCGCGAAGCCGAACAGGGTCGCCCCGCCCGCGATGTAGGCCAGCGCCGCGAGGCCCGGCAGGGTCAGGCTGGTCAGGGCGTGGGCCATCCGCTCCGGCCCCTCCACCGCATAGGACAGCAGCAGAAGCGGAAGCGGCGGGACGAGGCTGACCCACAGCATCAGGCGCAGCAGGTCCGGCGCCTTGGCCTGCTTCATCAGGATGTTCCCGACACCCCAGGCCGCCGCCGCACCGATCAGCAGCGCAAGGCCCAGCAGCGAATCGCCGGTGGGCATCTCCGTCGCGATCACGCCGATTCCGGAAAAGGCGACGACCATGCCCAGGATTTGCCGGGCGCTGGGTCGGTCGCCCAGAACGACCGCGGCGAACAGGGCCGTGAAGAAGGCTTGGGATTGCAGCACCAGGGAGGAAAGGCCGGCCGGCATCCCGATGTTGATGCCGGCGAACAGCAGGGAGAACTGGATCGCTCCCAGGAACAGCCCGATGCCCAGCACATAGCGCCACGCCACCGGCGGTCCCTGGCGGAACCCCAGGAACAGCAAAGGCGTTGCGGCCAGCACGAAGCGCAGCACGCAGAACAGGATGGGCGGGAAATCCTTCAGCCCGACCTTGATGGCGACGAAGTTGAAGCCCCAGACCGCGGCGACCGCGACGGCAAGGCCGATGTGGGATGTGCGCATGGCCGGAAGGCTAGAATCCCGGCCCGCGGGGGTCAACGCGTCACGGTTGCGCGGGGCGCGGGGCAGCCTCGGCGAATTGTCCGTCGGTGTGCAGGATGCGGCACTCGTCCAACGCATTCAGCGCCCAGGAGGAGCCGCCCAGGCTGACGTCTCCAATCTTGTCGGCATCCGCCGACTTCAGCGTCACGGCCTTGGACCGCATGAAAGGTTCGAACAGATCCTCGTACTTGGGCAGTTCGACCGGCACGATCACGCCGCCGTTGGGCAGTGGCTTCGCCTCCAGCGCCATGCTCGCCCCGTCGGGGAAAATGGCCGTCAGGCGGCTTTCCCCGGCCCTTTCCCCGGTTGGCGGCTGCGCCTTCTGGTCGCCGTTGACCAGCATCGCAGCACCCTTCGCGGTGGCGCGGAAGGACAGGGGCGACGCCGAGTCGGCCCGCGTCGCGAGGCAATAGGCGGAGCCGGTCTGTGTGGCGGGGTGGGCGCGCACGACCCAGCCCTTGTTCTGCGCCACGACCCGGCCCGGCGCGTCGGACAGGCCGGAGTCGCTGGGCCGGACAAAGGCGGTCGGAACCGCGGCGCGCGGCAGGGGCGGGGAGTTGGTCGCTTGGCAGGCGGGCAGCAGGGCTATGGGCAGCAGCAGGGCTGCGACGCGGACGGCGGTGCGGCCGGAACGGGCTCGGCGCATCGGATGGGTCACCCCCAAAGTGGTGGCGCTAGGCCTTTCGATAGCATGAACACGCACAATCGGCGAATCTTCCCGCCGTCCCCTCCTTCATACCGCGAGGGCTTCGCTTGATCGCTTGATTCAAACGGGGTGGATGCGCGACCACTAGGGGACACGCTACCCATTCCGCCCGACACGGTGCCGAACCCGACCATGCCCCACGCCGACTTCATCCACCTGCGCGTCCACTCCGCCTATTCCCTGTCCGAGGGCGCCATCAAGGTGAAGGAGCTGGTCAAGCTCTGCCAGAAGAAGGGGATGCCGGCGGTCGCCGTGACCGACACCGGCAACCTGTTCGGCGCGCTGGAATTCGCGCTGGCCGCCGCCGATTCGGGCGTGCAGCCGATCGTCGGCACGGTGCTGGGCATCACTCGCGTCGGCCCGGCCAACAGCAAGCCCGGCCTGCCGGGCAAGGGCGCCGCCGTTCCCGACCAACTCGTCCTGCTCTGCCAGACGGACGAGGGCTACCGGAACCTGATGAAGCTGGTCTCCAAGGCCTTCCTCGAGTCGGACCCCATGGCCGGCCCGCAGGTGACGCTCGATGCGCTGGAGGGGCATTCGGCCGGCCTCATCGCGCTGACCGGCGGCCCCGGCGGCTCGGTCGGGCGGCTGCTGGGGGAGGGGCAGAAGGATCTCGCGCTGGAGGTGCTGGAAACGCTGAAGCGGCTGTTCCCCGGCCGCCTCTACGTGGAGCTTCAGCGGCACGGCGGGCATTTCACCGCGGTCGAGGACGCCATCGAGCCGGCGCTGATCGACCTCGCCTACGCGCACGACCTGCCGCTGGTCGCCACCAACGACTGCTACTTCGCGACCGAGGACATGCACGAGGCGCACGACGCGCTGCTCTGCATCGCCGAGGGCGCCTATATCAGCCAGACCGAGCGCCGCCGCCTGACCGCCGACCACCGCTTCAAGTCGGCCGAGGAAATGCGGGAGCTGTTCAAGGACCTGCCGGAGGCGGTGGACAACACCGTGGCCATCGCCCGGCGCTGCTCCTTCCTGCTGAAGCCGATCAAGCCGATCCTGCCGCCCTTCCCCTGCGAAGGCGACCGCGACGAGTCGGAGGAACTGCGCGCCCAGTCCCGCGAGGGTTTGGCGATGCGCCTCGACACCGTCGTCTTCCGCCCGGACATGACGCCGGAGCAGCGGGAGGAGACGCGCAAGACCTACTTCGAGCGGCTTGAGTTCGAGCTGGACGTCATCGTGAAGATGAAGTTCCCCGGCTACTTCCTGATCGTGTCGGACTTCATCAAGTGGGCGAAGTCGCACGACATCCCCGTGGGGCCGGGCCGCGGTTCGGGTGCCGGTTCCGTCGTCGCCTGGGCGCTGACCATCACCGACCTCGACCCCCTGCGATTCGGACTGCTGTTCGAGCGTTTCCTGAACCCCGAACGCGTGTCCATGCCCGACTTCGACGTGGACTTCTGCCAGGACCGCCGCGAAGAGGTGATCCGCTACGTCCAGGACAAGTACGGCTACGACCGCGTCGCGCAGATCATCACCTTCGGTAAGCTCCAGGCGCGCGCCGTGCTGCGCGACGTCGGGCGCGTGCTGCAGATGCCCTACGGGCAGGTCGACAAGATCTGCAAGATGGTGCCGAACAACCCGGCCAACCCGGTGACGCTCCAGCAGGCGCTGGACAGCGAGGAGATGCTGCGCCAGGCCCGCGACGGCGACGAGACGGTGGCCCGCCTGATCAACATCGCGCTGAAACTGGAGGGCCTGTACCGCCACGCCTCGACCCACGCGGCCGGCGTGGTGATCGCCGACCGCCCGCTGCACGAGCTGGTGCCGCTGTACCGAGACCCGCGCTCGGACATGCCGGTCACCCAGTTCAACATGAAGTTCGTGGAGCAGGCCGGGCTGGTGAAGTTCGACTTCCTGGGCCTTAAGACGCTGACCGTGCTGAAGACGGCGGTGGACCTGATCCCCGAGAAGCCGGACTTGACCACCGTCACGCTGGACGACCCGCGAAGCTACGAGATCCTGGGGCGCGCGGAATCGACCGGCGTGTTCCAGCTGGAAAGTTCGGGCATGCGCGACGTGCTGCGCCGCCTGAAGCCAAACCGGCTGGAGGACATCATCGCGCTGGTGTCGCTCTACCGTCCGGGCCCAATGGACAACATCCCCAAATACATCAAGGTCAAGAACGGGGAGGAACTGCCCGACTACATGAACGATGCCCTGGAGCCGATCCTGAAGGAGACCTTCGGGATCATGATCTACCAGGAGCAGGTCATGCAGATCGCCCAGGTGCTGTCCGGCTACTCGCTGGGTGGCGCCGATCTTCTGCGCCGCGCCATGGGCAAGAAGATCAAGGAGGAGATGGACAAGGAGCGCGACAAGTTCGTCGCCGGCGCCCAGGGCAAGGGCGTGGACCCCGACCAGGCCAGCATGATCTTCGACCAAGTGGCGAAGTTCGCGGGATACGGCTTCAACAAGTCGCACGCCGCCGCCTATGCGCTCGTCGCCTACCACACGGCCTACCTGAAGGCGAATCACCCGGTGGAGTTCATGGCGGCGTCGATGACGCTCGACCTCGGCAACACCGACAAGCTGAACGTCTTCCGGCAGGAGCTGTCGCGCCTGAAGATCAAGCTGCTGACCCCGGACATCAACAAGTCCGACAGCATCTTCGGGGTGGAGACCCTGCCCGACGGCAGCAAGGCCGTGCGCTACGCGCTGGCGGCGGTGAAGGGCGTCGGCCTGCCGGCCATGAAGGCCGTGGTGGAGGAGCGGCGCAAGAACGGCCCGTACAAAAGCCTGTTCGACTTCGCCCGGCGCCTCGACCTGAAGACCATCAACAAGCGCCAGCTGGAAAACCTGAGCTGCGCCGGGGCGTTCGACGAGATCAACCCCAACCGCGCCCAGGTGCACGCCGCGCTGGAGACGCTGATCCGCTACGCCCAGGCCGAGACGGCGGAGCGCGAAAGCGGCATCGGCAACCTGTTCGGCGGCAGCGGCGGCGGGTTGAAGGAACCGGATCTGCCGAAGGTCGCGGAGTGGGAACCGCTGGAGAAGCTGAAGCACGAGTTCGGCGCCATCGGCTTCTACCTGTCCGCCCACCCCCTAGACGCCTTCGCCGGCCCGCTGGCGCGCATGCGGGTGGTGAAGTCGGCCGACCTCGCCCAGGCCGTGTCCGGCGGCGGCATGACTCGGCGCAGCGTCGCCGGCATCGTGGTCAGCCGCAAGGAGAAGACCGCCAAGTCGGGCAACCGCTTCGCCTTCGTGGAGCTGTCCGACTCCAGCGGCGGCTACGAGGTAACCGTCTTCTCCGAAATTCTGGCCGGCAACCGCGAGCTTCTGGAGGCCGGGCGCCCGGTGCTGATGACTGTGGACGTCCAGATGAACGGCGAGGACATGCGCCTGACCTGCCAGGAGGTGAAGCCCCTGGAGGACGCCGTCGCGCAGGTTTCCGACGGCCTGAAGGTGGTGCTGCGCGACGGCGCCCCGGTGGACAGCATCCGCGGCATGCTCGATCGCCTCGGTCGAGGCAAGGGCAAGATCCACGTTCTGGTCGAAATCGACCCGCTGAAGGAGGTCGAAATCCAGCTCCCCGGCGCCTACAGCATCACCAAGCAGAGCCGCGCCGCCCTGAAGGCCGTGCCGGGGGTGGTGGAGGTGGTGGAGCTGTAGCGGGCGGGGGGGCGCTACCCCGTCGTCCCTGTCCGGATCACCCGGATCCGGTCCAGCCCCGACTCCGGCACCCACACCTCGCCCGGCCGTCCCAGCAGTTGGCGCACATCCGCGTTGTTGGCGCTGTTGGGGAAGGGCGTGAATCGCTCGGTAGCCGGGTCGAAGCGCAGGACGGCGTTGGAACCCCAGTCGCTGACCCACACCATGTCCCGGTCGTCCACATAGACGGCGTAGGCCGACGGGTTGCGGCCGGGCAGGGGCCAGACCTTCCATTCCCGGGTCGCCGGGCTGTAGCGGCTGAGCTGGCCCACGTTCCATTCGCTGACCCACAGGTTGCCCTTGGAGTCGGACCAGATGCGCCGCGCCCCTTGCTCCTTGGTCGGCGGCTCGATGACCGTCGCCTCGGCGGTCGCCGGGTCGATGCGGGCGATGTGGTTGCCGGCCAACGAGGCGTAATAGACGGCACCGTCCGGAGTCGCCGTGATCCCGTAGGGGCCGGTCCCCCTCGGTGCCTTGCGCACCAGCATGGCCCCACTCTTCGGGTCGAACCGCCCGTACACGCCGTTCTGCCCGGTGAACCACAGGATGCCTGATCGGTCGAACACCGCGGTGTTGAGGTTCGCCCGCCCGGACTCGGTCGGTAGCGGCCAGACATCCACCTTGTCCGTCCGGGGATCGACGCGGACAATGGCGTTCTGCCCGCCATCCGTGATCCAGGCGGCACCGTCCGGCCCGGCGATCACGCCGTGCGGGGCCGATCCCTTCCCCAGCGGCACCTGCCGCACCTTGCCCGTGGCCGGGTCCAGGATGCCCAAGGCGCCCTGGCCCTGCGCGGTGTACCAGACCTTGCCGTCCAGGGTCGGGGCGACGTCGTGCGGACGGGCTCCCTTGGGCACCTCGAAGGTTTGCGTCTCCGAAGCGGCCGACGCGCCGGTGGCGATTCCCATGATCAGAAGAAGGGCCGCGAGGGCAGGGCGAAGGGACGGCATGGACATCTCCATGGCTCGGGTGTTGGAGTCAGATGGTGCAGTTCTGCGGCGGGGCCAACGTACGTATCCCGCCAACGCTGTTGCCAAAGCGGTTTCGCCGGGCTATGTAAGCGCCGTCGTCAAAACCTCACGCGGGCTGGCGGACCCTCGGCTTTACCCCGAAGGCCCGATCCGGTGTCTTGTCACAGGGACAATGCCCGCGGCGGAGCAACCGGAAAAGGACGTTTTCCAAATGGCTATCCCGACCTTCACCATGCGCCAGCTGCTCGAAGCCGGCGTGCACTTCGGCCACCACACCCGCCGCTGGAACCCGAAGATGTCCCAGTACATCTTCGGCGTGCGCAACGGCGTGCACATTATCGACCTGGAGCAGACCGTCCCGTCGCTGCACCGCGCCCTGCAGGCTGTCCGTGACGTCGTCGCTGGCGGTGGCCGCGTCCTGTTCGTCGGCACCAAGCGCCAGGCCCAGGAGAAGGTGGCCGAGGCCGCGTCGAAGTGCGGCCAGTACTACGTCAACCACCGCTGGCTCGGCGGCATGCTGACCAACTGGAAGACCATCTCCCAGTCGATCAAGCGCCTGCGCGAGATGGAAGAGCGTCTGGCCGGCGACACCTCGGGCCTGACCAAGCGCGAAATCCTGGAGCTGACCCGCGAGCGCGACAAGCTGGAGCGCGCGCTGGGCGGCATCAAGGAGATGGGCGGCCTGCCGGACGTCCTCTTCATCATCGACACCAACAAGGAGTCGATCGCGGTCAAGGAAGCCAACAAGCTCGGCATCCCGGTCATCGCGGTGATCGACAGCAACTCCGATCCGGACGGCGTGGCCTTCCCGATCCCGGGCAACGACGACGCGCTGCGCGCCATCGACCTGTACTGCGAGCTGGTCAACGGCGCCGTGCTCTCCGGCCTGCAGGCCGAGATGAGCGCCGCCGGCATTGACGTCGGCTCCAGCGAGGAAGCCCCGGCCGAGCAGCTGCCGGAAGAGGAAGGGGTCGCGGCCGAGCAAGCCCAGGCCTGATCCCGGTGATACGGGGCAGCCGGGCCTTATGACCTATGGCCCGGCTGCCTTTTTTATGAGTTGTTTGCGTCAACCCGATCCGCTTGGATCCGTTCGGAAGGAAGAGGGCGAAACCATGGCCGAGATTACCGCCGCGCTCGTCAAGGAACTGCGCGAGAAGACCGGTGCGGGCATGATGGACTGCAAGAAGGCGCTGGCCGAGACTTCGGGCGACCTCGAGGGCGCCGTCGACTGGCTGCGCAAGAAGGGCCTCGCCGCCGCCGCCAAGAAGTCGGGCCGCGTCGCCGCCGAGGGCTTGGTCGCCGTCGCCACCGCCGGCACCGCCGGTGCCGTCGTCGAGGTGAACGCCGAGACCGACTTCGTCGCCCGCAACGACAAGTTCCAGGGCTTCGCCCTCAAGGCCGCCGAACTGGCGCTGACCAGCGCTGGCGACGTCGAGGGCTTGAAGGCGACCGCCTATCCGGGCGCCGGCCGTTCGGTCCAGGAAGAACTGACCAACCTGATCGCCACCATCGGCGAGAACATGAACATCCGCCGCTCGACCAAGCTGTCGGTCCCGGCGGGCGTCGTCGTGTCCTACGTCCACTCGGCCATCGCGCCGGGCCTCGGCAAGATCGGCGTTCTGGTCGCCCTGGAGTCGACCGGCGACGCCGCGAAGCTCAACGATCTGGGCAAGCAGATCGCGATGCACATCGCCGCCGCCCGCCCGGATGCGCTCGACATCGCCGATGTCGACACCTCGGCGCTCGAACGTGAGCGCAACGTGCTCGCCGAGCAGGCCCGCGCCTCCGGCAAGCCAGAGAACATCGTCGAGAAGATGCTCGAAGGCCGCATCCGCAAGTACTACGAGGAAGTGGTGCTGCTGGAGCAGACCTACGTCATCGACGGTGAGACCAAGGTCCGCAAGGTCGTCGAGAACGCCGCCAAGGACATCGGCGCCCCGGTCAAGGTGACGGGCTTCGTCCGTTACGCGCTGGGCGAGGGCATCGAGAAGGCGGAAAGCGATTTCGCTGCTGAGGTCGCCGCCGCCGCCGGCCAGAAGTAAGGACCCAGAAGTAAGGACCGGGCCGCAACCGCCGCAATCCTTTCATGCCAATCGGGAGAATGCCCCCCATGCCCCAGACCACCGGGACCACCGTGCCGGCTGACGGCGTCCGCTTCCGCCGCGTCCTTCTGAAGGTGTCCGGCGAAGCGCTGATGGGTCAGCGCGATTACGGTCTCGACCCGGAGGTGGTGAACCGCGTCGCCAACGAGGTGAAGGCGGTGATCCAACTCGGTGTCCAGGTCAGCCTGGTCATCGGCGGGGGCAACATCTTCCGCGGCGTGAAGGGTGCGGCGGGCGGCATGGAACGCGCGTCGGCCGACTACATCGGGATGCTCGCCACCGTCATGAACGCGCTCTCCATGCAGAGCGCGCTGGAACGGATGGGCGTGGTGACCCGCGTGCAGTCGGCCATCCCGATGTCGTCGGTGTGCGAGCCGTACATCCGGCGCCGGGCGATCCGCCACATGGAGAAGGGCCGGGTGGTGATTTTCGCCGCCGGCACCGGCAACCCGTTCTTCACCACCGACACGGCCGCAGCGCTCCGCGCGTCGGAGATGGGCTGCGACGCCTTGCTGAAGGGCACACAGGTCGACGGCGTCTACACCGCCGACCCGAAGAAGGTGCCGGACGCGTCGCGCTACGAACGTCTTACCTACCTCGACGTGCTCGCGAATGACCTTCAGGTGATGGACGCGTCCGCAATCTCCTTGGCGCGCGAGAACCGCATCCCCATACTCGTCTTCTCGATCCATACGCCCGGCGCCTTCGCCGAGGTCATGCAGGGTCGGGGCAAGTTCACCATCATAACAGAAGAAACGGAGTGAGCCCGTGGCTGCACCCGACACATCGGATCTCAAGCGCCGCATGGAAGGAGCGCTTGAGGCGTTTCGCAAGGAGTTGAGCGGCCTCCGCACCGGCCGTGCCTCCGCCAGCCTGCTTGAGCCCGTGACCGTCGAGGCCTACGGCAGCAAGATGCATCTGAAGGAGGTCGGCACCGTCAGCGTGCCGGAGCCGCGCCTGATCGTCGTCCAGGTCTGGGACCGGGGCATGGTCAAGGCGGTGGAGAAGGGCATCCGCGATTCGGGCCTGGGCCTGAACCCACAGACCGAGGGGCAGAGCATCCGCGTGCCGCTGCCCGACCTGACGCAGGAGCGCCGCAAGGAACTCGCGAAGGTCGCCCACAAGTACGCGGAGCAGGCCCGCGTCGCCGTGCGCAACGTGCGCCGCGACGGCATGGACATGCTGAAGAAGGCCGAGAAGGCCAGCGACATCTCCCAGGACGAGCACAAGGGCCTGGGCGAGAAGGTGCAGCAGCTCACCGACCAGTACATCAAGCTGGTCGACGATGCGCTTGCGCAAAAAGAAAAGGACATCATGCAGGTCTGACGGTATGCGCGACGCGGAAGACAGCCGTCCCTTGCGCCCGCCCGCGCACGTGGCCGTGATCATGGACGGCAACGGGCGCTGGGCGAAGGCCAGGGGCCTGCCGCGCACCGCCGGCCACAAAAAGGGCGTGGACGCGGTCCGGCGCACGGTCGAGGCCGCGGGCGATCTGGGGATCGGTTATCTGACGATCTTCAGTTTCTCCTCCGAGAACTGGCGCCGGCCGGAAGAGGAGGTGACCGACCTCATGCAGCTCCTGCGCTTTTACCTGCGCAGCGAGATCGCCGACCTGCATCGGAACGGCGTGCGCCTGCGCGTGATCGGCGATCGCGCGAGGCTGTCGGCGGACATCAACCGCCTGATCGACAACGCCGAGTCCCTGACCAAGGACAACCGCAAGCTGACGCTCGTGGTGGCGCTCAGCTACGGGTCCCGGCAGGAGATGACGCTGGCCGCGCGCCGGCTGGCGGAGGAGGTCAAGGCGGGGACGCTCGATCCGCAGGACATCGACGAGGAACTGTTCTCCAGCCGCCTGTTCACGGCCGACATTCCCGACCCCGACCTGATCGTCCGCACCAGCGGCGAGAAGCGCATCAGCAACTTCCTGCTCTGGCAGGCGGCGTACGCCGAGCTGGTCTTCGTGGACACGCTCTGGCCCGATTTTACCAAGCGTGACCTGGAGGCGGCGATTGAAGAGTTCCACCGACGGGAGCGTCGCTTCGGCGCCACGGCCGGCTCCCGCTAAATCCGGGGATCTCAAGACACGCGTGCTGTCGGCGCTGGTCATGGCGCCGGTGGTGCTCGCGGCCGTCTGGGCCGGCGGCTGGTTCTTCCGCGCGCTGATCGCCGTCGGCGCCGTCGCGGCGGCCGTGGAGTGGGTCAACCTCGTTCCCAGCGCGCGCAAGACGCCGGCCTTGGCCCTGTCGGTCGCCGGCGTCCTTCTGGCGTTTGCCGTGCAGATCGCCATAGGGCCATTGGAAGCGGTGATCGTCGCCGCGGTCTTTGCCGTTGCGGTGGCGCTGGTCGGCGGCGGAGCCGACCGGGGCCTTCTCGGGATCGGCGTCCTGTATGTGGCCGCGGGCGTTCTCGGCCTGGTGTGGCTGCGCGACCTTCCCGCCGGCGGGCTTTCCCTGTTCCTCTTCACCATGCTCGCGGTCTGGGCGACCGACGTCGGCGCCTACGCGGCCGGCCGGACGATCGGCGGGCCGAAGCTGGCGCCGCGCATCAGCCCGAAGAAGACCTGGGCCGGCCTGATCGGGGGCATGGTCAGTTCCGCGCTCGTTGGATGGGGCATCGCTGCGGCCTTCGGCGCGCAGCGCCCGATCCTGGCGTTCGCCGTCGGCGGACTCCTCGCTGTGGTGGCGCAAGCGGGTGATCTCTTCGAATCCGCGGTAAAACGTCGTTTCAACGTCAAGGACAGTGGCCATCTCATACCCGGGCATGGTGGAATCCTTGACCGCATCGATGGGCTTTTGGTCGCCGCCCCGGTGCTGGCTCTTTTCCACGCGACTTTGGGGACGGCGTTGTCATGGTGGTGACCCCTGATGCGGCCACGGTGGATCTCGTGGCTCCTCAATCGGCCGATGCGATGCGCCGGGTGACGATCTTGGGTTCCACCGGATCGGTCGGGACGCAGACAATCGACATCGTCGCGCGCAATCCGGACCGCTACGCCGTCGAGGCATTGACCGCCAACCGGAACGTCGCACTGCTCGCCGAACAGGCCCGGCAACTGAAGCCCAGGCTTGCTGTGGTGGCCAATCCGTCGAAGTACGCGGACTTGAAGGATGCCCTTGCCGGGACCGGCGTCGAGGCTGCGGCGGGGCCAGAGGCGGTCGCCGCGGCTGCGGCGCTGCCGTCGGACTGGGTGATGGCCGCCATCGTCGGCGCGGCGGGGCTGGAGCCGACGCTCGCCGCCGTTCGCCGCGGCGCCTGCGTGGCCTTCGCCAACAAGGAGGTGCTGGTCTGCGCCGGCGCGCTGATGATGGAGGAGGTCGGCCGCCATGGTGCCACTCTTCTGCCGGTCGACAGCGAGCATTCGGCCATCTACCAAGTCTTCGACTTCGACCGGGTGGACAGCGTCCAGCGCCTGATCCTGACCGCGTCCGGCGGGCCGTTCCGCACCAAGGACCGCGCCTTCATGGCGACGGCCACGCGGGAACAGGCGGTGGCGCACCCGACCTGGGACATGGGCGCGAAGATTTCCGTCGACAGCGCCACGATGATGAACAAGGGCCTGGAGATCATCGAGGCCCATTTTCTGTTCGGCATCCCGGAGTCGAAGATCGACGTGCTGGTCCACCCGCAGTCGGTCGTGCACTCTCTGGTCGAGTATGTGGACGGGTCCGTGCTGGCCCAACTCGGCACGCCGGACATGCGGACGCCGATCGCCTACGCGCTCGGCTGGCCCGCGCGCATCCCGACACCGGCGGAGCGACTCGACCTCGTCAAGGCCGGCACCCTGACCTTCGAGGCACCGGATCCGGAGCGTTTCCCCGCCCTCCGGCTCTCCCGGGCCGCCTTGCAAAGCGGTGGTGGCGCTCCTACTATTCTCAGTGCTGCCAATGAAGTGGCCGTGCAGGCCTTCCTCGACCGCCGCATCGGCTTCCTCGACATCGAACGCGTCGTCGAGGGAACGATGGAGGCGCTGCCGCACCGGCCGATCCGCGACCTCGGAGAGGTCCGGGACGCCGATGCCGAGGCCCGCCGCGTGGCGGCCGATCGGGTGGCCGCCGTCAGCCGATGATCCCCGGACGATGAGCGGGGGCGGCACCACGGCGCTTAAAGGCGATTTGCAAAGGGTGTGATGGGCGTCATGGGCGGATTCGGGACCACGCTGCTGTCTTTCCTGCTGGTCCTAACCGTGCTCGTGTTTGTGCACGAACTCGGCCACTACCTCGTCGCGCGCCGCAACGGCGTGCGCATCGAGGTCTTCTCCATCGGGTTCGGGCCGGAGCTGTTCGGATGGACCGACCGCTCCGGCACGCGCTGGAAATTCAGCGCGATCCCGCTGGGAGGCTACGTGAAGATGTTCGGCGACGCGGACCCGGCCAGCACGCCGGGCGCCCACACGCATGACATGACGCCTGCCGAAAAGGACGTGTCCTTCCACCACAAGCGACTGGGTCAGCGCGCCGCCATCGTCGCCGCGGGCCCGATCGCCAACTTCGTCTTCGCCATCGTCACGCTGACGGTGCTGTTCGCCACGGCGGGCCAGTCCTTCACCCCGCCTGACGTCGGCGGTGTGCAGCCGGGCAGCGCCGCGGAGCGCGCCGGGCTTCAGCCGGGCGACGTCATCCAGTCGATCAACGGCAGCGGTATCCAGCGCTTCGAGGAAATCCGCCAGATCGTCTCCATCCAGCCGGGCGAACCGCTGCAGATGGTCGTGCTGCGCGACGGCCGCACCGTGAACCTGACCGCCACGCCGGACGTGAAGGAGGTCAGCGACCGATTCGGCAACACGCACCGCATCGGCCAGCTGGGCATCATGCGCGGCGGCGCCGAGAACAAGCGCCACGACCCGCTGACCGCCTTCTGGCAGGCCGGGCGGGAGGTAACCGGGATGGTCACGGGGACCTTCACCGCGCTCGGCCAGATGATTCAGGGATCGCGCGGGACCGAGGAATTGGGCGGCCCGCTGCGCATCGCGCAGATGTCCGGGGAGGTCGCGCAGAGCGGTTGGTACCCGCTGGTCTGGTTCATGACCTTCCTGTCGGTCAACCTGGGTCTGATCAACCTGTTCCCCGTTCCCCTCCTGGACGGCGGCCATCTGATGTTTTATGCGTTCGAAGGTCTGCGTGGCCGCCCGCTTGGACCTAAAGCGCAAGAATACGGTTTCCGCATCGGTCTTGCTTTGGTATTAACGCTCATGGTTTTCGCCACGTGGAACGATCTTGTTCAGCTTCGCGTGGTGGAATTCTTTCGGGGGCTGATTTCCTAGTCGCCTCCAAAGCCAGGGAGCGTGCTTTGCGGGTGTCGAGCAAGGTTCTGGCGTTCAGCCTGATGGCTGGGTGCGCCATGACGACGGTTACTCTTGCCCTTTCTCAAACCGGCTGGGCCCAGACGGGTGGGGCTGCCGGTGGGGCTGCACCCGGGGCCGCCGGGAATCCGGGGGCGATCGGCCAGATGTTCTCGGGTGGGACCATCCGCGACATCCGCGTGGAGGGGGTGCAGCGCATCGAGCCCACCACCGTGCGCTCCTATCTGGCCGTGTCGCCCGGCGATCCCTTCGAACCAGACCGCATCGACCAGTCGCTGAAGAACCTGTTCAACACGGGCCTCTTCGCCGACGTGGTGCTGAAGCGCGACGGCGACGTGCTGGTGGTGTCGGTGGTCGAGAACCCGATCATCAACCGCATCGCCTTCGAGGGCAATCGGCGCATCGAGAAGGACAACCTGGAAAAGGAAATCCAGCTGCGCCCCCGCGTCGTCTACACGCGCACCCGCGTGCAGAGCGACGTGCAGCGCATCCTGGACATCTACCGCCGCCAGGGCCGCTTCGCCGCGACGGTCGAGCCGAAGATCATCCAGCTCGACCAGAACCGCGTCGACCTGGTGTTCGAGATCAACGAAGGCACCCGCACCGGCGTTCGCCAGATCAGCTTCGTCGGCAACGAGAAGTTCTCCGACGGATCGCTGCGCGAGGCGATCCAGACGAAGGAGAGCGCCTGGTGGCGATTCCTGACGTCGGACGACAACTATGATCCGGACCGTCTGAACTTCGACCGCGACCTGCTGCGCCGCTTCTACCTGAAGGAAGGCTACGCCGACTTCCGCGTCGTCTCCGCCGTCGCCGAGCTGACGCCGGACCGCGAGGACTTCGTCATCACCTTCACGGTGGATGAGGGCGAGCGGTACAAGTTCGGCAAGATCGACGTCAACACCACGCTGAAGGCGCTCGACCCGGAGCAGGTCCGCGGCGTGATGACGACCAACGAGGGCGACTGGTACAACGCGCAGGAGGTGGAGAACACCATCAACAAGCTGGCCACCGCGGTCGGCGACCTGCAGTACGCCTTCGTCGACGTCCGCCCGCGCATCACGCGCAACCGCGAAAACCAGACGATCGACATCACCTACGAGATCGTCGAGGGACCGCGCGTCTTCGTCGAGCGCATCGACGTCACGGGCAACGTCCGCACGCTGGACAAAGTCGTCCGGCGCGAGATGCTGGTATCCGAAGGCGATCCGTTCAGCGCGACGAAGCTGCGCCGCTCGGAGCAGCGCATCAAGGACCTCGGCTTCTTCGAGAAGGTGAACGTCACCACGGCCGAAGGGTCGGCTCCCGACCGCAGCATCGTGAACGTCGAGGTGACGGAGCAGTCCACCGGCGAAATCGCCATCGGCGCCGGTTACTCGACCTCCGACGGCCCGCTGGCCGACTTCTCGATTCGCGAGCGCAACCTGCTCGGCCGCGGCCAGGACCTGCGGTTCGGCGCGACCATCTCCGGCCGGCGCAAGGAGTACGACGTCTCCTTCACCGAGCCGTACTTCATGGATCGCGACATCTCGGCCGGCATCGACCTGTTCCGCATCACGCGCGACTACCAGGACGAAAGCTCCTTCGACGAGAAGAACACGGGCTTCGCCCTGCGCATGGGCTATCCGCTGACCGAAAACCTGCGGCAGCGGCTGTACTACCAGCTGCAGAACACGGACATCACCAGCGTCCCGTCGACGGCGTCGCAGTACATTCAGGACCAGAAGGGCGCGCGTCTGACCTCGCTGATCGGCCAGGAACTGACCTACGATCGCCGGAACAGCCGCCTGGATCCGACCGACGGCTACTACGTCAAACTGTCGACCGACTTCGCCGGCGTGGGCGGCAACGCCCGCTACGTCCGCGGCCGTCTGTCCGGTGGCTATTACCTGCCGCTGTTCAACGAGAGCTGGGTGCTCGCGACATCCGGTGAAATCGGCTACATCGCCGGCGTGGGCAAGGACGTGTCGCTGTCCGACCGCTTCTTCATCGGCGGCGACACGCTGCGCGGCTTCAACACCGCCGGCATCGGCCCGCGCGACCTGCGCACCGGCGACGCGCTGGGCGGCGAGCGCTACTACCGTGCCTCGGTGGAGTTGAACTTCCCGCTTGGCCTGCCGGAGGAGTTCGGCCTGAAGGGGCACGCCTTCTCCGACGTGGGCACGCTGACCGAGACGAACATCAAAAACGATCCGCTCGTCGCGGACAGCGGGTCGATCCGTCTGTCGGCGGGCGCCGGCGTGTCGTGGAAATCGCCCTTCGGGCCGATCCGCCTTGATATCGCCGTACCAATCCTCAAGGAAAGCTACGACAAGAAAGAGCTTTTCCGTTTCAGCTTTGGAACCAGGTTCTAACCATGCAGTTCAGCAAGTTCAGGGCGTTGGTCGCCGCCGGCGCGGTCATGGCGGGGGTGGCCTTCGCCGCCCCGATGGCCTCGGCGCAGGAAACGAAAACCGATCTGAAGGCTCCCGTCATCGCAGTGATGGATGTCCAGAAGGTCATGCAGGAGTCGAACGCGTCCAAGGGCGTGTCGAAATCCTTCGAGACGCTGCGCGACGCCTACCAGAAGGAGGTCGCCTCGCTGGAGGACAAGCTGCGCAAGTCCGACGAGGAACTGCGCAAGCAGCAGACGGTGCTGTCTCAGGACGCGCTGGCCGCCAAACGCCGCGATTTCGAGAAGCAGCTGGCCGACGTGCAGAAGACGGTCCAGAACCGCAAGCGCGCCCTGGAAGGCGCGCTGAACGAGGCGATGGGCGTCATTCACCAGAACATGGTGCAGATCGTCCAGGATGTCGCCAAGGAGCGCGGCGCCAACCTGGTGCTGACGCGCCAGCAGTTCGTTTTGGTGGACACCCAGCTCGACATCACCGACACGGTGATGGATCGGGTGAACAAGAAGCTGCCTCAGGTCGCGCTGAACGTTCCGAAGCAGTGACGCCGCTGCGTGGACCCACCGGTCCACGGACGTCCGGGATCATCCGGGCTGCATGGGAAGGGCCGCGGTCGCCGGTCAGGCGAGCGCGGCCTTCTGTGTTTGGTGCCGGGCCGCGACCGTGGGCGCAGACGGGCGCGGCGGGCGCGGGATTGCCAATTCCCGGAAAATGGGGCACAAGGGGCGTCTCCCCACCGGACCGCGTGCGGCGCGGCGGGGGAAACACCCGGAGATTTGAAAGGCGAGCGTCCGGACCATGGATGTGACGGCGGAAAACAAGAAGATGGCCGACCTCGATATCACGCGGATCATGCAGATGATCCCGCATCGATATCCGATTCTGATGATCGACCGCGTGGTGGACATCACGCTTGGCGAGAGCGCAACGGGCGTCAAGAACGTCACGATCAATGAGCCGTACTTCCAAGGGCATTTCCCGTCGCGTCCGGTCATGCCCGGTGTCCTGATCATCGAGGCGATGGCGCAGACCTCCGCCGTTCTGGTCGTCGGCACGCTGGGCGCCGAGGCTGAGGGCAAGCTCGTCTATTTCATGACGGTGGACGAGGCGCGTTTCCGCCGGCCGGTCACGCCCGGCGACACCATCCACATCCATGTGTCGAAGCAGCGCCAGCGCGCCAACGTGTGGAAGTTCAAGGGCGAGGCCAAGGTCAACGGCGTCCTCGTCGCCGAAGCCATCTATTCCGCCATGATTCTGGACGAGAAATGAGCGTTTCCATACACCCGTCCGCGGCCGTCGATCCGGCGGCCAAGCTGGGCGAGGGCGTTTTCATCGGTCCCTTCTGCGTCGTCGGCCCGGATGTCGAGCTGGGCGACCGCGTCCGGCTGGCCTCCCACGTCGTGGTGGAGGGGCGCACGAAGGTCGGTGAGGACACGGTCATCTACCCCTTCGCGTCCATCGGCCATCGGCCGCAGGACCTGAAGTTCAAGGGAGAGCCGTCGGAACTGGTCATCGGGCGCCGCAACCAGATCCGCGAGCACGTGACGATGAGCCCGGGGACCGAGGGCGGCGGTATGATCACCCGCGTCGGTGACAACGGCCTGTTCATGGTCGGCGTCCACGTCGCCCACGACTGCGTCGTCGGCAACAACGTGGTTCTGGCGAACAACGCCACGCTCGCCGGGCATGTGGAACTGGGTGACTTCGTCACCATCGGCGGCCTGTCGGCGGTGCACCAGTTCGTCCGCATCGGCTCGCACGCCATGATCGGCGGCATGTCCGGGGTGGAGAAGGACGTCATCCCCTACGGCCTCGTCATGGGGGAACGCGCGCGGCTGGCCGGCCTGAACCTGGTCGGGCTTGAGCGCCGCGGCTTCCAGAAAGACGACATCCACGCGCTCCGCGCCGCCTACCGCCTGCTGTTCGGTGCCGAAGGCACCTTCGCGGAGCGGATGGACGAGGTCGGGCGTGACTTTGGGGAGAAGACGCTCGTCTCCGACGTGTTGGACTTCATCCGGTCGCGGGCCTCGCGTTCGCTGTGCCAGCCCCGCGAGGGCTGACGGGACCGCCTGAGTTCCCGACGTCATGGCAGCTGGAGTGGAAGCCGTGTCGCAGCCGCGTCCAAAGCTCGGCATCCTGGCCGGCGGCGGCACCTTGCCCGCCCGGATCGCCGAGGCGGTGCGCGGGCAGGGGCGCGACGTGTTTATCGTCGCCTTCGAAGGCCACACGGACCCGGCGACGGTTGATGGACGCGCCCATCTGTGGAGCCGCTTCGGCGCGGCCGGCAGCATCATCGCGCGCCTGAAGCAGGAAGGCGTCGGCGACCTTGTGTTCGCCGGTCCGGTGCGCCGGCCGTCCTTCACCGAACTTCTTCCCGATTGGTACACGACGAAATTCCTCGCCAAGGTCGGCACGCGCGCGCTCGGCGACGACGGGCTGCTGCGCTCCGTGGCGAAGCAATTGGAAGGCGAAGGGTTCCGGGTGGTCGGTCTCCACGAGCTGCTGACCGGCCTTTTGACCGCCCCCGGGCCGGTCGGGCGCCTGATGCCCGACGAGGAGGCGGCGGGCGATATCGCCCGCGCCGTCGAGGTCGCCCGCGCCCTCGGGGCGCTCGACGTCGGGCAGGGGGCGGTGGTCCAGCAGGGCATCGTGCTGGCGGTGGAGGCCATCGAAGGGACGGACGCCATGCTCGACCGCTGCGCCGTCCTGCGCCGTCCCGGTCCCGGAGGGGTCCTCGTCAAGGTGAAGAAGCCGCAGCAGGACCGCCGCGTCGACCTGCCGACCATGGGCGTCACCACGGTGGAGAACGCCGCCCGCGCCGGGCTGCGCGGCATTGCGGTGGAGGCCGGCGGCAGCCTGCTTGTGGACCGCGCCGCCGTGGCCGAGGCCGCGGACCGGCTTGGCCTGTTCGTCGTGGGAATCGCGGTTCCGGACGCGCGTCCTGGGGAGCCATCGGCGTGAACGAAACCCGCGGGCCGCTGCTGTTCCTAATCGCGGGCGAGCCGTCGGGCGACGCGTTGGGCGCGCGTTTCATGGCGGCGTGCAAGCGCCTGACCGGCGGCCGAGTCCGCTTCGCCGGGATTGGCGGGGAACGGATGATCGCCGAGGGGCTGGAGAGCCTCTTCCCCATGGGCGAACTGACTCTGTTCGGCGTGTTCGAGCTGCTGCCGCACCTGCCAAACCTGCTCCGCCGGATGGACCAGACGGTGGAGGAGGTGCTGCGCCTGCGGCCGGACGCGGTGATCGGCATCGATTCGCCCGGTTTCACCGTCCGCATCGCCAAGCGCTTGCGCCAGCAGGCGCCCGACATCGCGCTGGTCCATTACGTCGCCCCGACGGTCTGGGCCTGGAAGCCGAAGCGCGCCGCCAAATACGCCGCGATCTACGACCATCTTTTGGCGATCCTGCCCTTCGAGCCGCCCTATTTCGAACGCGAGGGGCTGGCCTGCAGTTTCGTCGGCCATTCGGTGGTGGAGAGCGGGGCGGGGCAGGGCGACGCAGCCCGGTTCCGGGCCGAGCACGGGATCGCTGATGACGCGCGGGTGGTGGCGGTGCTCCCCGGCAGCCGCAAGGGGGAGGTGAGCCGCCTGTTGCCGGATTTCCGCGCAACGGTTGAACGCCTTCTTTCGACGCATCCGAATTTGGTCGTCGTGGTGCCGACGGTCGCCACCGTCCGGGATCGCGTCGCCGCGGCCTTGGCTGATTGGCCCTTGCGGACCATCCTCGTCGAAGGCGATTCGGCCAAGTACGACGCCTTCGCGGCGGCGGAGGCCGCGCTGGCGGCGTCTGGCACCGTGGCGCTGGAACTGGCCCAGGCCCGGCTACCGGCGGTGATCGCCTATCGGCTGAATCCGGTGACGGTCGCCTTGTATCGGCGCCTCATCCGGGTCAAATACGTCAATCTGGTCAACCTGATGCTCGACCGCATGCTGGTGCCGGAACTGCTGCAGGAGGAGTGCCGGCCGGACCGGCTGGCCGCCGAACTCGGCCGCCTGCTCGACGATCCCGCCGCGCGCGCCGCGCAGGTGGACGGGGTCGCCGAGGTTGCCCGCTGGCTCGGCCAGGGCGGCACGCCGCCCAGCGAACGCGCCGCCCGCGTGGTTCTGGACCTCGTCGCGATGCGTCAGGGCGATCACGTTGCCGATCAGGCGCCACGCCTTTCCGAAAGCCCGTTCAAGGGAGAAGAGACATCATGAGCGAGTTCCGCCTGCTCCACACCATGCTCCGGGTGTTCGACCTGGAGAAGTCGCTGGACTTCTACACCCGGCTGCTCGGCATGAAGCTGCTGCGCCGCAACGACTATGAGGGCGGTCGCTTCACGCTGGCCTTTGTCGGCTACGGCGACGAGAAGGACACCGCCGTCCTGGAACTGACCCACAATTGGGACCAGGCTGAGCCCTACCAGATCGGCACCGCCTACGGGCACATCGCGCTGGGCGTTCCGGACATCTACGCTACCTGCGAGCAGCTCGCGAAGGAAGGCGTGAAGATCCCGCGCCCGCCCGGTCCGATGAAGCACGGCACCACCGTGATCGCCTTCATTGAGGACCCGGACGGCTACAAGGTCGAGCTGATCGAGCGGAAGTAACGCGGTTCCGGGCGTCAGATGTTTTTGTAGAAGAGGACGGTGGCATGCCGGCTGCCGTCCGCTTCGACCGTGTAGCCCGGGATCTCACCGGCCCGCATCCAGCCGGTCCGCTCGTAAAAGGGTTCCCCGACGTTGCCCTTCAGAGTGTCGAGCACCAGAAGGGAGCGCCCCAGGCCGCGCGCAAACTCCTCCACATCGGTCATCAGACGCCGAGCGATACCGCGACCGCGGTGTCGGGTGAGGACCAGCAGCTTCTGGACCTCGGCGCGGTGCGCCCCGTTCGGGCGCGTGCAGAGCGCCAATTGAACACTGCCTAGCACCGTGCCGTCCGGTGCGCGCGCGACCAGCAGGCGGTGTGCTCCTCCCTCCAATTGCCGGGACACACCGGTCCAGAAATCGCGGTTCAGCGCCGGTGACAGCGGGGCGTGGTACCCGACGGACGCGCCGCTCGCGACGGCGTCCTCTAGGAGCGCTTCAAGGCCGGCCATCAGGGCCGGGTCGTCCAGGCGGTCGATTCGGGTGATCGTCAGGTCGGTGGTTGCAAAATTGGCGTTCATGGCGTTCGTGGGGAAGGTTGCGTGACAGCGCCAAGCTGCCGTCTGGAACCGTGGTGGCGCAATTGACTTCGCACAGGGACGGTGTGAGGATTTCTCACACGACGAATCCGGTACACCCATGCCGCGCCTTCCCTTCACCGCCCTGGCCGCCTTCGAATCCGCGTCGCGTCACGGCAGCATGACCCGCGCGGCCGAAGACCTCGGCCTCACACACGGGGCGGTCAGCCGGCAGGTCGGCGACTTGGAAAAGCAGCTCGGCACACGGCTGTTTGAACGCACGGCCCGCGGCCTCGTTCTCACCGACGCCGGAATCGACCTCGCGCGCGCCTGCACGGCCGGTTTCGGGCGCGTCCAGGAAAGCTGGGGGCGGATCGCCAGCGGCGGCCCGGAGCGTCTGCGGATCGCTGCGCCGCGGTCGTGGGCGGCCCTATGGCTGGTGCCGCGGCTTGGACGCTTCCTCGACCAGTGGCCGGACCTGCGGGTGGACATTGAAGGCGGCAATTCGGACCGGGCGTCGGAGGCGGAAACGGGATGGGCGGTCATCCGCTATGTGCGCGGCGGCGAGGGTGGACCCGACGGCACGACGCTGTCGGAGGAGCCGCTCTTTCCCATCTGCGCGCCGTCCATCGCCGCGGATCTGTGCACGCACATGGATTTGCACCGGCACCGTCTGCTGCATTTCCAGGCCTCGGCGGACTGGATCGTCTGGCGTGCGGCGACAGGCGCGGACGTCGACGTCGCGCAGGGCCTCAGCTTTTCCGAATCGGTGATGGTGGTTCAGGCGGCGATGGCGGGGCAGGGCGTGGCCATGGGCCGTCCGTCCCTGGTTCTCGACGCGTTGCGCGACGGGCGCTTGGCTTGCCCGCTCAGACCGGCGGTGCCGTCCGGGGATCGCTATGTGCTGACGGCCCCGAAGGAGGGGCGCGGACGCCGCGCGTTGCGGGCGTTCCGAGACTGGCTTTTGGACGAGGCGGACAGGGATCGCGCGGAACTGGCGAGGCGCGGGCTGTCTTGCTGAGCTGGTGATCGACGTCGGTGCGGACGCAAGCCCGTGCGGTGGAGGCGCAGCGGCCGCCACACCAGGAATCGCCCGGACGAATGGGTCAGACCAGCACCACCGCGGCGATCATCGCCAGGAGCACGACATAGACCAACAAACGACGCAGCCGCCGCGACAGCGGCGGCTTGTTGTCGTTGGCGGCCGGCAGGCCCAGGCGGGCCCGCCGTGCCGGAACGATGTACGCAGCCGGGCTGCGGGCGGCCCCGTCGGAGCCGCCCGTTCCGATGTGTGCTGTGGGCCGGTTAGCCACGCTCGGCCAGCGGCACGAACGACCGCTTGGTTTCGCCGGTGTAGAGCTGACGCGGACGGCCGATCTTCTGGACCGGATCCTCGATCATTTCCTTCCACTGGGAGATCCAGCCGACCG
Source organism: Azospirillum canadense (assembly GCF_025961225.1). Lineage (GTDB taxonomy): Bacteria > Pseudomonadota > Alphaproteobacteria > Azospirillales > Azospirillaceae > Azospirillum > Azospirillum canadense. The sequence goes on from NZ_JAOQNG010000001.1 coordinate 1,385,239, forward strand.
TGCGGGCCACGGCGAACAGCACGGTGAACATGCTGGTCGGGAAGCCCATCGCCTTCAGGATGATGCCCGAGTAGAAGTCGACGTTCGGGTACAGCTTCTTCTCGATGAAGTATTCGTCCGACAGGGCGATCTTCTCCAGCTCCATCGCGATGTCGAGGAGCGGCTCGTCCTTGATGCCCAGCTCGGAGAGCACTTCGTGGCAGGTCTTGCGCATGACCTGGGCGCGCGGGTCGTAGTTCTTGTAGACCCGGTGGCCGAAGCCCATCAGGCGGAAGTTGTCGTTCTTGTCCTTGGCGCGGCGGACGATCTCCGGAATGCGATCGACGGAGCCGATCTCCTCCAGCATCTTCAGCACGGCCTCGTTGGCGCCGCCGTGGGCCGGACCCCACAGAGAGGCGATGCCGGCGGCGATGCAAGCAAAGGGGTTCGCGCCGGAGGAGCCGGCCAGACGGACGGTCGAGGTCGAAGCGTTCTGCTCGTGGTCGGCGTGCAGGATGAAGATCTTGTCCATGGCCTTGGACAGGACCGGGTTGACCTTGAACGGCTCGCAGGGCGTGCCGAAGGTCATGTACAGGAAGTTCTCCGCGTAGGACAGGTCGTTGCGCGGATACATGAAGGGCTGGCCGACCGAGTACTTGTAGGCCATCGCGGCGATCGTCGGGATCTTCGCGATCAGGCGGTGCGCGGCGATCTTGCGCTGCACCGGATCCTCGATGTCCGTCGAGTCGTGGTAGAAGGCCGACAGCGCGCCGACGACGCCGCACAGGACGGCCATCGGGTGGGCGTCACGGCGGAAGCCGCTGTAGAAGCGGGTCAGCTGCTCGTGCACCATCGAGTGCCGGCGCAGGATGCTCTCGAACTCTTCCTTCTCGGCGGCGTTCGGGAGGTGGTTGTTCAGGAGGAGGTAGCACACCTCCGGGAAGGTCGCGTGCTCGGCCAGATCGTCGATGGCGTACCCGCGGTGCAGCAGGACACCCTCGTCACCGTCGATGTAGGTGATCTGCGATTCGCAGCTGCCCGTCGAAGTGAAGCCCGGATCGTAGGTAAAACAACCCGTCTCGGCGTACAGCTTGCGGATGTCGATCACGTCCGGACCGGTGCTTCCCTTCATAACGGGCAGGGTGACCTGCTTGCCGGTCCGATTGTCGGTAAGGGTGAAGGTTTCGGCCTTGTCCGCGGTTTGGGTCATCTCGGCACGTCCTTAGTTTTAGGGTTGGGGCTTACCGCCCTTTTCGAATCGGCGCAGCATAGTTCCATGCCGTAAGGATATCAACGCACGGAAGTTATCGCCGTGCTGCACCTGCGGCATCACTCATCCGCCCCAGCGTCTCGTCGCGACCGAGAATTTCCGCGACCTCGAAAATCGGCGGCGAGACGGTCGTGCCGGTCAGCGCGGCGCGCAGCGGCTGGGCGATTTTGCCCAGCTTCTCGCCGCGTTCTTCCGCAAAACGCCGGACTTGCGCCTCCAGCGCGGCGGCCGTGAAGTCCGCCTCCGCCCCGAACAGGGCGGCCAGCTCGACCAGGACGCCCCGGCCCTTGTCGTCGAGCAGGGCGGCCGCCTTGTCGTCCATGGGCAGCGGGCGGGCGGCCAGATAGAAGCGCGCGCTCTGCGCCAGATCCACGACGGTGCGGGCGCGCTGCTTAAGGCCGTTCATGGCCCGCTTCAAAATGCCGCGGTCGGCGTCGGTCAGCGAGCGGCCGAGGTCCGCCTCCAACCGCGGTGCGATCAGGCCGAGCAGGCGGTCGTCATCCGCCTGGCGCATGTAGTGCGCGTTCAGGTTCTCCAGCTTCGCGAAGTCGAAGCGGGACGGCGAGCGGCCGATGCCCTCCAGGTTGAACCACTCCACGGCCTGCTCGGTCGAGATGATCTCGTCGTCGCCGTGCGCCCAGCCGAGCCGCAGCAGGTAGTTGCGCACCGCCTCCGGCAGGTAGCCCATGTCGCGGTAGGCGTCGACGCCGAGCGCGCCGTGGCGCTTCGACAGCTTGGCGCCGTCCGGACCGTGGATCAGCGGGATGTGGCCGAACTCCGGCAAATCCCAGCCCATGGCGTTGTAGATCTGGATCTGGCGGAAGGTGTTGGTCAGGTGGTCGTCGCCGCGGATGACGTGGGTCACGCCCATGTCATGGTCGTCCACCACCACGGCCAGCAGGTAGGTCGGCGTGCCGTCGGCGCGCAGCAGGATCAGGTCGTCCAGCTGCGCGTTCTGCACGCGCACCTCGCCCTGGACATGGTCCTTCAGCACCGTTTCGCCGGTTTGCGGCGCCTTCAGCCGGATCACCGGCTTCACGCCGGCGGGGGCCTCCGACGGGTCGCGGTCGCGCCAGCGGCCGTCGTAGCGGACCGGCAGGCCGGCCGCCTTCTGCGCGGCGCGCATCTCGTCCAATTCTTCCGGGCTGGCGTAGCAATAGTAGGCGTTGCCGGCGGCCAGCATCTGCTGGGCGACCTCGGCGTGGCGGTCCTTGCGGGCGAACTGGCTGACGGCCTCGCCATCCCAGTCCAGGCCGAGCCAGGTCAAGCCGTCCAGGATTGCGTCCACCGCGGCGTCCGTCGAGCGTTGCCGGTCGGTGTCCTCGATGCGCAGCAAGTACGTGCCGCCGGTGTGGCGGGCGTACAGCCAGTTGAACAGCGCGGTGCGGGCGCCGCCGATATGGAGAAAACCGGTGGGCGACGGGGCGAAACGGGTGACGACGGTCATCGGTGGCTCAATTCCGGGTTCAGCACTGCTACAGTGGTGCGGTGGTGTAACACATTAAGCGCGCCGCGGGCATTTGCCATGCGCGCATAGGCGACAGTATGGGCGGCGGGGTGGCGACGGACAGCCTGTTGGAGGAGGATGGGGCGGCAGCGGGCGAGATCGGAGAGCGCTCCGGACCGCTGGCGCGCGCTTTGATGTGGCTGGCTGGCCGGCTTGTGGCGGAGCGGGAGCGCTGGGCGCTCTGGAGTCCCGTCGGAGTCGGCGGCGGTGTGGCCGCCTACTTCGCGTTGCCGTTCGAGCCTCCCCTGTGGCTTGGGCCGGCCGTTGCCGCCGGCGCGATCCTGCTTCTGTGGGCGTTGCGGCGGCGCCTTGGCGCGGTGGCGGCGTTGGTCGCGCTGCTGGCCGTTGCGCTGGGGTTCGCGGTGGCACAGACCCGCACCGTCCTGGTGTCCGCGCCGATCCCGGCGCGGGATATCGGGCCGACCACGGTCACCGGTCGCGTGCTGTCGGTCGAGCGGCAGCCGGCCGGCGCGCGGATGATCCTGGGCGGGCTGACCGTCGACAAGCTGAAGCCGGAGGCGACTCCGGACCGCGCGCGGCTGCGCCTTCCGGCGAAGTTCAAGCCGCCGGAAGCCGGCACCGTGGTCCGTTTGCGGGCGATGCTGCACCCGCCGGCGCCGCCGGCCGAGCCCGGCGCCTTCGATTTCCAGCGCCGCGCCTTCTTCCAAGGCTTTGGCGCCGTCGGATTCGTCCTTGGCACGCCGGAGGTGGTGGACGCCCCGCCGGTGTCCGGCTGGGATGCCGTGTCGGTGGCCTTCGACCGCGCGCGGGCGGTGATCGCCGAGCGGGTGCAGCGCGCCATCCCCGACCCGGTGGAGGCCAGCGTCACCGCCGCCCTACTGAACGGCGAGGAGGTGGCGATTCCCGAACCGGTGATGGACGCCTTCCGCAACAGCGGCCTCGCGCACCTCCTGTCGATCTCCGGCCTTCATGTGGGCATCGCCGCGGGGATCGTGTTCTGGGTGGTCCGCGCCCTGTTGGCGCTGGTGCCCTGGATTGCGCTGCGCTGGCCGATCAAGAAGATCGCCGCGGCGTTCGGCATCGTCTCAGCGCTGGCCTACACGATGCTGGTCGGGGCGCCGGTTCCGACGGTGCGGTCGGTGCTGTCCACCGGCCTGATCATGGGGGCGGTGATCCTGGACCGGTCACCGATCAGCATGCGGCTGGTCGCCTTCGCCGGCATCGTCACCATCGCCATGGAGCCGGAGGGGATGCTCGGCCCCAGCTTCCAGATGTCTTTCGCGGCGGTGGCGGCGCTGATCGCGGCCTTCGAGGTGGTCAATCCGATCCTGGCGCGCTGGCGGCAGGCGCTGGGCTGGGTAGGAGCACGATTGCTGGACCTCGGCACCATCGCCTTCACCAGCGTCATCGCCACAGCCGCGACCACGCCCTATTCGCTGTACCATTTTCAGCAGGTGGCCTTTTACGGCGTCCTATCGAACATGGTCGCCATCCCGATCACCTCGGTCTGGGTGATGCCCTGCAGCCTGCTCGCCTACCTGCTGATGCCCTTCGGCTTGGAAGAGCCGGCGTTGATCGCCATGAACTGGGGAGACCGTCTCGTCATCTGGACGGCGGAGTTCACGGCCGGCCTGCCGGGGGCTACGGCCTTCATCCCGGCCATGCCGACGGCGGGAATCGTGGCGGTGTCTCTGGGCGGGCTGTGGTTGCTGGTTTGGACCAGGCGCTGGCGGTTGCTGGGCCTGCTGCCGATCCTGTGGGGCATGGCGACTCCAATCCTGACCCATCGACCCGATGTGCTGGTCTCAAGCGACGGAGCCGTCATGGCCGTCCGTGGAGCCGACGGCCACCTCATCCTCTCCGGCAAGAGCGAGGGGCACGTTGCGGAGACGTGGCAGCGGCGGGACGGCCACGACGACGTTCCCGGCGTATGGCCGGATGCCGGGGCGACTCTTGACGACCGCATGCGCTGCGATGTCCTGGGTTGCCTCTATGCTGTTGAAGGCCGAACCATCGCCTTGCTGCGCGCCCCGGACGCCCTGGTCGAGGATTGCGCCCTCGCCGACATCGTGATCATCGCGACACCGGCGCGGGGATGCCGGGCGCCCCTGGTGATCGACCGGTGGCGCCTGCGCCGGGAAGGGGCGCAGGCGCTGTACGTCTCGCCGTCGGGCGTGCGCGTCGAAAGCGTGCGGGACGTACGCGGCGACCGGCCGTGGACAAAGATGCGCTAGCCCTCAGTACTTGCGGACCAGCCCGACGAGCTTGCCCTGCACCCGCACGCGGTCGGCGCCGAAGATGCGGGTTTCATAGGCGGCGTTGGCAGGCTCCAGCGCGACGGTGTTGCCCTTGCGGCGCAGCCGCTTCAGCGTCACTTCGGCGTCGTCCACCAATGCTACGACGATGGAGCCGTTGTCCGCCCCGTCGCAGCGCTGGATGATCACCGTGTCGTGGTCGAGGATGCCCGCCTCGACCATCGAGTCGCCGGCGACCTCCAGCGCGTAATGATCGCCCATGCCCAGCATGGCGGCCGGGATGTCCACGAAGGCCGAATTGTCGCGCAGCGCCTCAATGGGCGTGCCGGCGGCGATCCGTCCGTACAGGGGCAGTTGCACCGTCTCGGACGCGGGATTGGCTTCCCGTCCGGCAAAGGCGAAGTCGCCCTTGATGACGTTGGGCTGGAACTTCGCCCGCGGCGGACGGGCGCGGGCGGCCTCCAGCCCCTCGGGCAGGCGCAGGACCTCCAGGGCCCGGGCGCGGTGGGGAAGGCGGCGGATGAAGCCGCGCTCCTCAAGCCCCGTGATCAGGCGGTGGATGCCCGATTTGGACTTCAGGCTGAGCGCGTCCTTCATCTCGTCGAAGGAGGGGGACACACCGCCCTGTCCGAGCCGCTCGTGAATGAAAAGCAGCAATTCGTGCTGCTTGCGCGTGAGCATTTGTGCCTCCCGGCCGGTGCCGCACTAGATATGGAACAAAAGCAAAACGTTCCATTATGTTCTAGTTTGGTTCTTGGGCACCGTCAAGCCCCGCGGGGCGTGTTCGGCACAATTCTTTGGCTGCTCTTACAAAGTGAGTACGCCGCCCGAGAGCATGATGATCGTCACCGGGTCGCCGGCCTGCGCGGGCGGGGTGTTGGGCGGGCGGACGATCAGGCAATCGGCCTTGGCGAGCCGGGACATCATGGCGTTGTCCTGCCGCGCGAAAGGGGTCGCGACCAGGGTGCCATCGGTCTCCACCGTCACAGTCGCGCGCAAGTAATCCTCGCGCGAATCGTTCGCCCTCAGGGCGGCCCCCAGCTTGGCCGTCTGAGAAAAGCCCGGCCCCTCGGGCGCCAGTCCTTGCAGCACGCGCAGGATCGGCCGCAGGAACAGGATCGCGGCCACGCCCGTGGATACCGGGTTACCGGGCAGGCCCAGCAGCGGCACCACACCGGCGCGGGCCTTGGCCCTGCCAAACATCATCGCCTTACCGGGCTTCATGGCGATGGTGTAGAAATCGAGGTCCAACCCGCCCAGCACGTCCCGAACATGGTCGTGCTCGCCCTGCGAGGCGCCGCCGGTCGTCACCAGCAGGTCGCAGCCGGCCGCACCCGCGGCCATGGCGGCGAGGCTTTCGGGATCGTCCTTGGCGACGCCCAGATTGTGCGCGACGCCGCCCTGGGCCGCGACGAGCGCGCAGAGCCCCAGCGCGTTGGAACTGACGATCTGGCTCGGCCCTAGCGGCTCGCCGGGCAGGGCGATCTCGTCGCCGGTGGCGAGTACCGCGACGCGCGGACGCCGGTGCACCCGCAGCCAAGGCACGTTGGCGCAGGCGGCGAGCGCCACGTCGCGGGCCGTGATCAGGCGCCCCTTGGGCAGCAGCTCATCGCCGGCGGAAAAGTCGAGCCCCGCAGGGCGCACGAAGCGGCCGGCCTGAACGGCGCGGCCGACGCGGACGTGGTCGCCGTCCGCTTCGCAATCCTCCTGCATCACCACCGCGTCGGCCCCGGCGGGCAGGGGCGCCCCGGTGAAGATGCGCACGGTCTCGCCCGGATTTACCGTTCCACCGAAGGCGTGGCCGGCGGCGGCCTCGCCAATGCGGCGCAGGGATACGGGGTGGTCCGCCTCAGCCGCTGCAATATCGGCGGCGCGGATGGCCCAGCCGTCCATGGAGGACGCCGCGAAGGGCGGCTGGGTCAGGCGGGCGACGACCGGTTCGGCGAGCACGCGGCCGAGCGCGTCCGGCAGCGCCACCGTCTCCGCCGGCAGAGGCGCAAAGGCGGCGAGGATGCGGGCGCGGGCCTCAGCGACCGAGATCACGCGGGCGCCCCCCACTCACCGCTCTTGCCGCCGGCCTTGTGGAGCAGGCGGACGTCGGTGATGGTCATGCCGCGGTCCACCGCCTTGCACATGTCGTAGACCGTCAGGGCGGCGACCGACACGGCGGTCAGCGCCTCCATCTCCACGCCCGTCTGGCCCTTCAGCTTGCAGGTGGCGGTGATGTCCACCGCATTGCGGTCGGGGTCGCAGGTCAGGTCGACCTTGACGGAGGTCAGCGCCAGCGGGTGGCACAGCGGGATCAGGTCCGGCGTGCGCTTGGCGCCCATGATGCCGGCCAGCCGCGCCACCGACAGCACGTCGCCCTTCTTCATCCCGCCCTGCATGATCAGCGCCAGCGTCTCCGGCTGCATGACGACGGAACCTCGGGCGGTCGCCGTGCGCTCCGTCTCCGCCTTGTCGGAGACGTCGACCATCACGGCGCGCCCTTCGGAATCGAAATGGGTGAAGCCGGTCATGGGGCAGCCTCCGGTGTCAGGCGAGCAGGGCGCGGGTGGCGGCGGTCACGTCATCCTGGCGCATCAGCGACTCGCCGACCAGGAAGCAGCGCGCGCCGACCGCGGCCATGCGCGACAGGTCAGCGGGGGTGTAGAGGCCGCTTTCGGCGACCAGCATGCGGTCGGCCGGAACGTGGCGCGCCAACTCCTCCGTCGTCGCGATGTCCACGGCGAGCGTTTTAAGGTTCCTGTTGTTCACGCCCAGCAGCGGAGTCTTCAGCGCCAGCGCGCGGTCCAGCTCTTCGCGGTTGTGCACCTCGACCAGCACGTCGAGGCCCCAGGAGATCGCCGCGTCCTCGATCTCCACCGCCTGCGCGTCGCTCAGCGCGGCCATGATGATCAGGATGCAGTCGGCGCCCAGCGCGCGGGACTCCGCGAGCTGGTACGGGTCGACCATGAAGTCCTTGCGCAGCGCCGGCAGGTCGACCGCGGCGCGGGCGGCCATCAGATACTCGTCGCGGCCCTGGAAATAGGGTTCGTCGGTCAGCACCGACAGGCAGGTGGCGCCGCCCTCGCGGTAGGCGCGGGCAAGAGTCGGCGGGTCGAAGTCGGCGCGGATCAGGCCCTTGGACGGGCTGGCCTTCTTGATCTCGGCGATCAGGCCGTAGCGGCCGGCCTCCACCGCCCCGCGCAGCGCGCGGATGAAGCCGCGGGTCGGGCCGGCGTCGCGGGCGGCGGCCTCCACGTCCGACAGGGGGCGGGCGGCCTTGCGGGACGCGACCAGCGCGCGCTTGTCGTCGTTGATCCTGGTCAGGACGTCGCTCATGACGCGGGCACCGGCTCGTTGGAGATGGACACGAGATGCTGCAGGACGCTGAGTGCCCCGCCGCCATCGATGGCGTGGCGGGCCCGCTCCACACCCTCCTTCAGGTCGCCCGCCTTGCCGGCGACGTAGAGCGCGGCGGCTGCGTTCAGCAGGACGATGTCGCGGTAGGCGCCCTGCGCGCCGTCAAACAGGGCGCGGATGGCCTCCGCGTTCTCGTGGGCGTCGCCGCCCTTCAGGAGTTCCGGGCTGGCGCGGAAGATGCCGGCCTGCTCCGGCTCGATCTCGAACACCGTGACCTCGCCGTCCTTCAAATGGGCGACGGTGGTCGGGCCGGTCGTGGTGATCTCGTCCAGCCCGTCGGAGCCGTGGACGACCCACGCGGCCTCCGACCCCAGCCGCTTCAGCACTTGGGCCAGCGGCTCCACCCACTGCTTGGCGTAGACGCCCAGCAGTTGGCGCTTGGCGCTGGCCGGGTTGGACAGAGGGCCGAGAAGGTTGAAGATGGTGCGGGTGCCAAGCTCCACCCGTGTCGGGCCGACGTTGCGCATGGCGAGGTGGTGGCGCGGCGCCATCAGGAAGCCGATGCGCGCGTCCCACAGGGCCTTGCGCACCAGCCCCAGGTCGCAATCCAGGTTGACGCCCAGCGCCCCCAGCACGTCCGCCGCGCCGGACTTCGACGACATGGCGCGGTTGCCGTGCTTGGCGACCGGCACGCCGCAGGCGGCGATCACGATAGCCGCGGCGGTGGAGATGTTGTAGGTGCCGGCCCCGTCGCCGCCGGTGCCGCAGGTGTCGATGGTGCCCACAGGCGCCTCAACCGGGATGGCCTTCGACCGCATGACGCGGGCGGCCCCGGTGATCTCGTCCACCGTTTCCCCGCGCACGCGCAGCGCCATCAGGAAGGCGCCCATCTGCGACGGGGTGGCGTTGCCGGACATGATGATGTCGAAGGCGAGCGACGCCTCCGCCTCGGTCAGGGCGTTGCCGCCCGCGACCTTGGCGATGATGGCCTTCATGTCGTTCAGGTCGCCCGACGGGTGGGGTGCGGCGGGCGTGCTCATGCGGCGGTCTCCAGCGGGCGGCGGGTGGTGTCCAGGAAGTTTTTCAGGATCGTGTGGCCGTGCTCGCTCTCGATGCTCTCCGGGTGGAACTGCACGCCGTGGATCGGCAGCTCCTTGTGGGACAGCGCCATGATCAGCCCGTCCTCCGTCTCGCCCGTAACCTCCAGGCAGGAGGGCAGCGAGGAACGCTCGACGATCAGCGAGTGATAGCGCGTGGCTCGGAACGGGGAGGGCAACCCCCGCAGCACGCCGCGCCCCTGGTGGATCATGCGGTCGACCTTGCCGTGCATGGGCACCGGCGCGCGCACGACCTTGCCGCCGAAGGCCTGGCCGATGGCTTGGTGGCCCAGGCACACGCCCATCAGCGGCACGCCGGCCTTCGCGGCGGCGTCGATCAGGGGAAGGCAGACGCCGGCCTTGTCCGGGTCGCAGGGGCCGGGCGACAGGACGATGCCATCGGGGCGGAGCGACAGGGCATCCTGCACCGTCAGGCTGTCGTTGCGGCGCACGTCGATGTCGGCGCCCAGCTCGCCCAGGTAATGGACGAGGTTGTAGGTAAAGCTGTCGTAATTGTCGATGAGCAGCAGCATCGGGCGCCCCAGATCCTTCCGGCCTCGCGGTCCGGATCACCGTTCCGGCCTTGTTCCAAGGCCCGTACCCTAGCCGCTGAAGACGGGGATTTCTAGCCCCGACGGACCCTTCAACGGCACAGAATTAGCGGCACAGAAACTGCGGCGGGCTGCGTGGGCTGTCCACCATCGCGCCGCGCGCGTCGATCTCGAAGGTGAACTGGCAGCGGCGCACCTCGCGCGGCAGGTCCAGAGCGATGGTCGCCTGCGTTCCCGTGTAGCGGCAGATAAGGAAGACTTTGTCCCGCCGCGGGCCGATGAAGTCCCATTGCTGCGTCTCCGACCGGCCGCGGCGGAGGCTGCGGTCCGGCGCCTGCGTCGCGGGGGCGGGGGCGGGGGCGGCCATCTCCTTAGCGCGGTCTCCCTCGACCAGGGAGACTCCAGCGAACGCATGGCTGTCCTTGGCCGGGTAGGGCGACCAGCCGCCGGGGGCCTCGGGCTGGGCCTGCACGGTCAGGCTTGCCGGGCAGCGGACCTCCGCCGCGACGGCGTTGGACGCGCACAGGGCGAGGAGTGTGGACAGCAGGATCGTTCGCATGGCGGGTCACAGCATAGTCCCAGCCGCGGGGCGTCTCCAGCCCGCTCGGCTGTTGCAGGGCTGTGCCGGCGGTGCCACCCTGCGCGCCAACGAATAAGGGTTCGAGAGACAGCTTCCCATGGCCAGCAAAACGCCGCGCAAGCCCCGCAAAGCAGCGGCCCGGACGCCATCGGCAAAGACGCCATCCGCAAACCCCATTGTCCTGGCGCTGGCGGCCGTCGCGGTCGTCTTGGTCGTTGGGCTGGGCGCCAAGTTCCTGATCGGGCGCGATGCGCCGGAGACCCCGCGCACGGTCGCCGAGGCGCCGAAGCCCGCGCCGACTCCGGCGCAAGCTCCCGTCGCAGCGCTGCCTCCCGTGGCCAAGCCGGTTCCGCCACCCGCGGCGGTCGTGCCCCCACCTCCTGTGGTCGCCGAACCCCCGCTGGCCGTCACCGAGCCCGAGCCGGGCGAGTCCGCCGAAGAGCCGGAGGTGCAGACGGCCAAGCCGGCGCCGCCCCCACCCACGCCCATGCCGCAGACCAAGCCCGAGGTGGCGATGCTGCCGCCGCCGATCGCGCCGGTGCAGCCGCCGTCCGGCACTCCGGCCTGGAAGCGGAACGCCGTGCCGTCGCACCCGCCGTCGGACAAGCCGGCCATCGCCATCGTCATCGACGACATGGGCGTGGACCGCAAGCGTTCCACCCGCGCGGCCTCCCTCCCGGCGCCGCTGACGCTGGCGTGGCTGCCCTACGCCCACGACCTGTCGGCGCAGGCGCGCGCCGCGCGCGCCTCCGGCCACGAGCTGTTGCTGCATTTGCCGATGGAGCCCAGCGGCCACGCCGATCCGGGGCCGGACGCGCTGCTGGTCTCGCTGGGCAAGGCGGAGATTCTGCGGCGGGCCAAGGCCGCGCTGGACAGCTACGACGGCTTCGTCGGCGTGAACAACCACATGGGCAGCCGCTTCACCTCCGATTACGCGTCCATGGCGCTGGTCCTGCCGGAGATCGCCAAGCGGGGCCTGCTCTGGCTGGACAGCCGGACCACGGCGAAGAGCGCCGGCATCTCCATCGCGCAGGAACTGCGGATGCCCTACGCCGGTCGCGACATCTTCCTGGACAACGAGATGACGGTCCCCGCGGTGCGCGCGCAGCTGGCGAAGACGGAGCAGGTCGCCCGGCACCAGGGCTTCGCCATCGCCATCGGCCATCCGCACGATGCGACAATCGAGGCCCTGGCGTCCTGGCTGCCGGAGGTGCAGAAGCGTGGCTTCGTCCTGGTTCCGGTCAGCGCGGTCGTGCGCGCCCATCACGCCGGCGGGTGACCGCCGGCCCAGGGGAGGATCAACGCGGCCTCGAAGCCGTCAGCCCGCCTGCACTGCCCGACGCATCCGCCGTGCCCGCCAGATCAGCAGGGCGCCCGCCCAGGCCAACGACACCAGCAGCGCGGCGGTCAGCGCCACCGCCCGGCCGAACGGCTCGGCCATCAGATGCGCGGCCAGCATGGCCAGCCCGATCGCCGGATTGGTCAGCAAGGCGCTGCGCATTGCGGCGGCCACGGTTTCTCCGCCCATGCGCGGGTGCAGGATCACCGTCAGGCAGGTCAAGGCGATGGGATAGACGGCGGCGACCCCGGTCGCCCGCGGCCCGATGACGTGGCTGAGCGTGGTCACGGCCGCGACCAGCAGGCCGACGAGGGCGGCGCGCGCCGGAATGTCGTACCAGCGCGGCCCGCCTTTCGGCAGGGGCGCCTGCCCCGGCCGGAAGGTCCGGACCAACCCATAGGCGATGCCGTACGCAGCCAGGTTCACGAGCAGCGCGCCCGCCAGCGTCCAGTCGCCGGCCGAACGCAGCGCGACCGCGATGGCGATCCACAGCGCGGAGCTTAGGAGCACCGTGGCCCCGACGCCGAAACGCGGGGCGATGCGTACCAGCGCCGCGAGGAAGAGGATCATCGCCCCGTTGGTGACGAGACTGGACAGCGCGCTGTCGGCGATGAAGCGGTCGTCATGCTCCATGGCCAGCAGGACGTAGGCCGGCCCGGTGGACACGGGCAGGGCGGAGATCACCCCGCCGACGAACGGCCCGGCCTTTTCCGACGCGATGGACGCAATAACGACCACGAGGGCCGCCGCCACCACCTTGATGAGCAGCGGCAGCAGAACCGAATCAAGCGGCATCGTTCACGAACTGATGAGTGTCGGGGAGGAGGGATTCACCACAGAGACACGGAGACACAGAGGAGTCACTCTCTGTATCTCCGTGTCTCTGTGGTGAAGGAAGAACGCCGGAATTTACCGCGCCGAGGTCTCGCGCACGGTTTCCTCGGCGGCGCGGATCAGGGCCATCGACTTGTTGACGGTCTCCTGGTATTCGGCCTCCGGGTCGCTGTCGGCGACCACGCCGCCGCCGGCCTGCACGTACATCATGCCGTCCTTCAGCACGGCGGTGCGCAGCGCGATGCAGGTGTCCATGGCGCCGGACGCGCCGAAATAGCCCACGCAGCCGGCGTAGACGCCGCGCCGCGCCTTCTCCAGCTCGTCGATGATCTCCATGGCGCGGACCTTCGGCGCGCCGGACACCGTGCCGGCCGGGAAGCCGGCGACCAGCGCGTCGAGCGCGTCGTGCTTCGGGTCCAGCTCGCCCTCGACGTTGGAGACGATGTGCATGACGTGGCTGTACAGCTCCACGATCATCTTCTGCGTCACCTTGACCGTGCCGACCCGGGCAACGCGGCCCACGTCGTTGCGCCCGAGGTCGAGCAGCATCAGATGCTCGGCCAGTTCCTTGGGATCGCTCAGCAGATCCTCGGCCAGAGCCTGGTCCTCCGCCGTGGTGGCGCCGCGCTTGCGGGTGCCGGCGATCGGGCGGATGGTCACCTTGCCGTCGCGCACGCGCACCAGGATCTCCGGGCTGGAGCCGACGATGGACAGCTCCCCGAAGTCGCAATGGAACAGGAACGGCGATGGGTTCAGGCGGCGCAGCGTGCGGTACAGCGCCAGCGGCGACGGCTTGAAGGGGAAGCGGATGCGCTGCGACGGCACGACCTGGAAGATGTCGCCGGCGCGGATGTACTCCTTCGCCCGCTCCACGATCGCGTGATACTCCTCGCGCGTCGTGTTGGACGTCCAGGCGAGCGGCAGCCCGTCCTTGGTGCGCGGCTCCCGCCGGTAGGGAAGGGGGCGCTCCAGGTCGGCGACGGCATCCATCAGCCGCTCCCGCGCGTCGCCGTAAGCGGCGCGGGTGTCCAGGCCGGGTTTCGGCCAGACCGAGGTGACCAGCGTCACCGAATCGGTGTGGCTGTCAAAGATGGCGACAATGCTCGGCCGGGTCAGGATGGCGTCGGGGATGCCCAGTTCATCGGGATTGTCGTCCGGCAGCCGCTCCATCAGTCGGACCATGTCGTAGGTCAGGTAGCCGAACAGGCCGGCCGCCATGGGCGGCAGCTCGTCGGGCAGGTCGATCCGGCTCTCCCCGATCAGCGCGCGCAGCGACTCCAGCGGTGCTGCGTCCACCGGCTCGTAGGCGTCGCGGTCGTGCAAGGCGTGGCGGTTGACCTCCGCCTGGTTGCGCCGGCAGCGCCAGACGAGGTCCGGCTTGAAGCCGATCACCGAATAGCGGTCGCGGCGGGAGCCCGCCCCGCGCTCCGCCGACTCCAGAAGGAAGCCGAAGGGGCGCCCGTCGGCCAGCTTCATGTAGGCGGAGACGGGCGTTTCCAGGTCGCTCACCAGCGTGGTCCAGACGACCTGCGGCTTGCCGGCCGAATAGACGCTGTCGAACGCGGTGAATTCCGGCTGAACCTTCACGGGACGGACCCTCGATAAGACGCTGTTACTGATTACCGGTCGCGAAGAACTGGTCGATCCGCGCGTGGTGGATGTCGACCGGGTATTCCTTGCGCAGGGCGTTGCCGAACTGGGACATGATGTCGCTCTCCATGCCCTGGGCGACGGTGCTCTCGACGCTCGCCAGATTGGCGTCGGATGCCTTCGGGTCGACCGGGATGACCTCCTTCAGGCGGGCGACGACCTGGGCGTCGCTGGACGTGCCTGTGACCACCTCGCCGGGCTTGGCGGCGAACAGCTTGCCGACCATCTCCGCCGGCAGACCTTCGACCGACTTGGCGTCGCGGGTGAAGGGGGCGGTCATGGCGAAGCTGCCGCCGGCCTGGGTGGCCACGTCCTGCGCCGCGGCCTCGGAGCCCTGCTTCAGCTTGCCGACAATCTCCTCCGCCTTGGCGGCGGCGGCCTGAGCACGCTTATCCTCCTGCCAGCCGGCGACGACCTGGTCGCGCACCTCGGCCAGCGGCTTCACCTTTGCCGGCGTCACGCCGTCGACGCGCACCGCGAAGAAGCTGTTGTTGGCGCCCTCGGTCAGGGTGGAGGTGGCGCCGGAGGCGAGCTGGAAGGCGGCCTTCAGCATGTTGGGCAGGTCCGGCTGGTCCGGGGCGGCGTTCTTGCCGTCCGGCGCCTTGCCGCTGCTGTCCACGGCGGCGATCTTGGAGACCTTCATGCCCTGGGCCTGGGCGACCTCATCCAGCGACGCGCCGCTGGCCAGCTGGTCCTCGACCCGATTGGCGATGGAGTAGACCGAGTCGAGCGCCTTTTCCTTCTGCATCTCGGCGAGCAGCTGGGCGCGCACGTCCTCGAAGCTCTTGGTGGCACCCGGCTGGATGGCGGTCACCGCCAGCACGTGCCAGCCCAGGCCAGACTTGACAGGGCCGCCGACGGCGCCCTGCGCCAGCGCGAAGGCGGCGTCGCCGATCTCCGGCAACTCGTTGCGGGCGATGTTGTCCAGCGTGATGGGGTCGACGCCGGCGTCCTTGGCGGCGGTGGGCAGCCCCTTGGCCTTGGCAGCCTCGGCGATGGCCTTCGCCTTCGCCTCGTCGTCCACGACCACCATCTCGATGGAGCGGCGCTCCGGCGTGCCGAACTCCGACGCGCGCTCGTCATAGGCGGCGCGCAGCTGATCGTCGGGGATCTGGATGTCCTTCGCCAGCGAATCGGGGGACAGCTGGGCGATGGTCAGCGCCCGGTACTCCGGCGCTGTGAAGCGGACCTGATGGTCCTCGTAATAGCGGGTCAGCTCCGCGTCGTCGGGCACGCCGACGTCGCCGACGCTGGCGTTCGGCAGGGTGATCATCTCGGCCACGCGCTTCTCGCCGCGGTAGCGATAGAGATCCTCCACCAGCACCTTCGGCGGCGCCACGCCGGAGCTGACGGCGCCGGACACGAACTCGCGCGCCAGTTCGCGGCGCAGGATCGCGACGTAGCCGTCTTCCGTCAGCTGGTTGTTGCGCAGCACGGTGCGGAACAGCGCCGGGTCGAACTGGCCCTGCGGGTTGCGGAAGGCCGGTTCGTCGCCGATGCGCAGCCGGACGACGTCCGGACCGACGGCGATGCCCAGGTCGCGGGCCGCTTGGTCGTACAGCGCGCGCTGCACGAGCGCCGACAGCGACTGGTCCAGCAGGCCGAACTGGCGCGCCTGCTCGGCCGTCAGGTTGCCGCCGAACATCGGGCGCAGCCGCTCCATCTGGCGGCGGAACTCCTGGTCCAGCTCGACGCGGTCGATGTCCACCTTGCCGACCGACGCGACGGTGCTGGAGACGCCGCCTTTGCGGATCATGTCGCCGATGCCCCAGATTCCGAAGCTGAGGATCAGGAGCACGAACAGGATCTTGACGATCCACGAACCGGCGTAATTGCGGATGAACTGAAGCATGGGACCCGAATGAGAGCGCGAAATTCGGCCGGTCGGCCGGGCGGGGCATCATAGGCACCCCGCGAAAGCCCGGCAACACCCCATTTCCCCCGTCATTTCGCCCCGGAAGTGGCGGCCGGAAAGGTGGATTCGCCAGCGGATTCGGATAGGTGGAAAATGCCCGCGCGGCTTGCTAGACAGGGTCCGCACTTCGCCAAAACAACCGAACACCAACCAATAATTCCGGAGGACCGAACCCGATGACCGCTCGCCGCAAGCTGATCGCCGGAAACTGGAAGATGAACGGCCTGAAGGCCGACGGGCTGGATCTCGCCTCCGACCTCGCGGGGCGGCTGAAGGGGGCGGGCGCCGTCGCCTTCGACATGCTGGTCTGCCCGCCCTTCCCGCTGCTGTTCCCGGTCCACGAGGCCATCGCCGACAGCCCCCTGGCGCTGGGCGCCCAGGACTGCCACGCCGAGACCTCCGGCGCCCACACCGGCGACGTCAGCCCGGTGATGCTGAAGGACGCAGGCTGCCGCTTCGTCATCCTCGGCCATTCGGAGCGCCGCGCCGACCACGGCGAAACCGACGCGGAGATCGCCGCCAAGGCGGTGGCCGCCCACAAGGAAGGCCTGGTCGCCATCATTTGCGTCGGCGAGACGGAAGCGCAACGCGACGCGGGCCAAGCGAACGCCGTGGTGTCCACCCAGCTGAAGGGCTCGATCCCCAAAGGCGCCACCGCCGCCAACACGGTCATCGCCTACGAGCCGGTGTGGGCCATCGGCACGGGGAAGACCGCGACGCCGGACGACGTGAAGGCGATGCACGCCCACATCCGCGCGGAGCTGGACGGCAAGGTCACGGAACCGGGCGCCGTGCGCATCCTCTACGGCGGCTCGGTCAAGCCCAGCAACGCGGCGGAGCTGATGGCGGTGGACAACGTGGACGGCGCGCTGGTCGGCGGCGCGTCGCTGAAGGCGGACGATTTCTGGGCCATCGGCGTCAGTTGCCGCTAGCATATCGGACCGGTCCGCGCTAAAAACGATGGGCGCGCGCCACGGGCCCCTACCAAGGTCCGTGGCGCGCTGTTGGTTTGGGCGATCCTTTGGGGTCGCCCCTCGCTGCGTTGGGCGGTCCTTAGGGGCCGCCTTGGGATGGGCTCAAGGGAACGGGTTGCATGGAATCGGTGATTCTGGTCATTCACCTGCTGATCGCTCTGGCGCTCGTCGGGGTCATCCTGATCCAGCGTTCGGAAGGCGGCGGTCTCGGCATCGGCGGCGGCAACATGGGCGGCATGATGACCACCCGCGGCACCGCCAACCTGCTGACGCGGACCACGGGCATCCTGGCCGGCTGCTTCATGGCGACCAGCCTGATCCTGGCGATCATGGCGGGGGCGCACACCCAGCCGGCCTCGATCATCGACACCATGCCGGCCCAGCCGGCGGCTCCGGCCGCACCCGCCCAGCCGGCGGCGCCGGCGCAGCCCGCCCCGCCCGTCGCCCAGTAACGACGGCGCGGCACGGTCGGGTCTGACGCGAGAGGCGGCCTCCCCCGAAGCCGCCTCTTTCTTTTGAGGAACGCGCATCTTGGACTAGTCCGGGGCGCCATCCTCTCTCGGGGAACGGATCTGGCTCTCAAGGTCTTCGGACGGACATGACTCGCTACATCTTCATCACCGGTGGCGTCGTTTCCTCGCTGGGCAAAGGTCTGGCGTCGGCGGCGCTGGGGGCGCTCCTCCAGGCGCGCGGCTACAAGGTGCGGCTCCGCAAGCTGGACCCGTACCTGAACGTTGACCCCGGAACGATGAGCCCGTACCAGCACGGCGAGGTCTACGTGACCGACGACGGCGCTGAGACCGACCTCGACCTCGGCCATTACGAGCGCTTCACCGGCGTTCCGGCCCGCCGCGGCGACAACATCACCACCGGCCGCATCTATTCGACCGTGATCGCCAAGGAGCGGCGCGGCGACTATCTGGGCGCCACTGTGCAGGTGATCCCGCACGTCACCGACCAGATCAAGGACTTCATCCGCGCCGACACGACCGACGAGGACTTCATCCTCTGCGAGATCGGCGGCACGGTGGGCGACATCGAGTCGACCCCGTTCCTTGAGGCGATCCGCCAGTTCGGCAACGAGGTCGGGCCGGAGAACGCGCTGTTCATCCACCTGACCCTGCTGCCCTACATCCCGACCGCCGGCGAGCTGAAGACCAAGCCGACGCAGCATTCCGTGAAGGAACTGCTGGGCATGGGCATCCAGGCCAACATCCTGCTGTGCCGCGCCGACCGCCCGATCCCGGAGAACGAGCGCAAGAAGATCGCGCTGTTCTGCAACATCCGGCCGGAGCGGGTCATCGCCGCGCTCGACGTCGATTCGATCTACCAGGTGCCGATCAGCTACCACGAGGAAGGCTTCGACACCCAGGTGCTGGAGTATTTCGGCCTGCCGACCGCCGGCAAGCCGGACCTCTCGCGCTGGACCAACATCATGGAGCGCGTGCGCAAGCCGCAGGGCGAGGTGACCATCGCCGTTGTCGGCAAGTACACGAGCCTGCTCGACAGCTACAAGTCGCTGGCCGAAGCACTGACCCACGGCGGCATCGCCAACAACGTGAAGGTCAAGCTCGACTGGATCGACTCGGAGATCTTCGAGGACGACAGCGCCGTCCAGAAGCTGGAGAACGTGCACGGCATCCTGGTGCCGGGCGGCTTCGGCTCCCGCGGGACCGAGGGCAAGATCCGCGCCGCCCAGTTCGCGCGTGAGCGCAAGGTGCCGTATTTCGGCATCTGCTTCGGCATGCAGATGGCGGTGATCGAATCGGCGCGCAACATGGCCGGCATCGTCGACGCCGGCTCGACCGAGCTGGGCAAGCCCGGCAATCCGGTCGTCGGCCTGATGACCGAGTGGATGCGCGGCAACATGCTGGAGAAGCGCACGGAGGGCACCGACCTCGGCGGCACCATGCGGCTCGGCACCTACCCGGCGAAGCTGGTCCCCGGCAGCAAGGTCGCCGATGTCTACGGCATGACCGACATCACGGAGCGGCACCGCCACCGCTACGAGGTGAACGTCTACTACAAGGAGCGGCTGGAGAAGTGCGGTATGCTCTTCTCGGGTCTGTCGCCGGACGGCGAGCTGCCGGAGATCGTCGAGATCCCGGACCACCCCTGGTTCATCGGCGTGCAGTTCCATCCGGAGCTGAAGTCGAAGCCCTTCGACCCGCATCCGCTCTTCACCTCCTTCATCAAGGCGGCGATCGAGCAGAGCCGGCTGGTCTGAGTCGCCAACGGTGCTGACCTGAACGGACGGGGGAGTTGATGACTCCCCCGCGTGCTCCAGATTCCGGGTCTTGAGGCTATAGTGAGAACGGCGGCCGAGCCAACGGCCGCCGTTTTTGCGCGTTGAGGGCTGGAAACCAAAAGAACGGAAAGGGGTACGGGCATGACCGACATCAGCATCCAGGCCGCGGACGGCGGCAGCTTCTCGGCCTATGTGGCGAAGCCGGTCAAGGGTGGCCAAGCGCCGGCCATCGTGGTCATCCAGGAAATCTTCGGTGTGAACAAGGTCATGCGCGACCTGTGCGACGGCTTCGCCGCGCAGGGCTACCTGGCCGTTTGCCCCGACCTGTTCTGGCGGCAACAGCCGGGCATCCAGCTGACCGACAAGACGCAGGAGGAATGGAACCGCGCCTTCGAGCTGCTGAACGGCATGGACCAGGACAAGGCCGTGGACGACATCAAGGCCACCCTCGCCTGGGCACGCCAGAGCCCGGACTGCACAGGGAAGGTCGGCTCGGTTGGCTACTGCCTCGGCGGGCGGCTGGCCTTCATGGTGGCGACACGTTCCGATTCGGACGCCAACGTCAGCTACTACGGCATCATGCTCGACGCCCTGACCGGCGAGGTGCCGAACATCAAGAAGCCGCTCCTGATGCACATCGCGGAGCAGGACAAGTTCGTCCCGCCGGAGGCGCGGGAGACGGTGCTGGCCGCGGTGAAGGGCAACCCGAACGTCACCGCCCACGTCTATCCCGGTGTGAACCATGCCTTCGCCCGCGTCGGCGGCGAGCACTACGACCAGCAAACCGCCGACCTCGCCAACGGGCGCACGGCTGCCTTCTTCAAGCAGCATCTGGGTTGACCCGGATCCCCACTTTCTGTGATTGAGAGACGAGGGCGAGAGGGCGTATGCCCTCTCGCATCGCTTTTGGGAGCATGAGATGACCACCGCCAAGACCGTCCAGATCGGCAACCTGACCATCGCCAACGACCGGCCCTTCACGCTCATCGCCGGGCCGTGCCAGATGGAAAGCCGCGAGCACGCGCTGGAAACGGCGGCGGCGATCGTCGAGATGACGGGCAAGCTGGGCATCGGCCTGATTTACAAGTCCTCCTTCGACAAGGCGAACCGCACCTCCATCAGCACGGCGCGTGGCCTGGGCATGGACAAGGCGCTGCCGATCTTCGCCGAGATCCGCGAACGCTTCGGCTGCCCGGTGATCACCGACGTGCACGAGCCCGACCAGTGCGCCGCGGTGGCCGAGGCGGTGGACGTGCTGCAGATTCCGGCTTTTCTCTGCCGCCAGACCGACCTGCTGATCGCGGCGGCCAAGACCGGCCGTGCGGTGAACGTGAAGAAGGGCCAGTTCCTGGCGCCCTGGGACATGAAGAACGTCGCGGCGAAGCTCGTCGCCTCGGGCAACGAGCGCGTGCTGCTGTGCGAGCGAGGCGCCAGCTTCGGCTACAACACGCTGGTGTCGGACATGCGCGCCCTGCCGATCATGGCGGAGACCGGCTTCCCGGTGGTGTTCGACGCGACTCACTCCGTCCAGCAGCCGGGCGGGCAGGGGACGACGTCGGGCGGCCAGCGCGAGTTCGTGCCGGTGCTGGCCCGCGCCGCCATCGCGGTCGGCGTTGCCGCCGTCTTCATGGAGACGCACGAGAACCCGGATTGCGCGCCCAGCGACGGCCCGAACATGGTCCCGCTGAAGGACATGCCGGCCCTGCTAGCCCGGCTCCAGGCCTTCGACCGGCTGGCGAAGATGTAAACGGAAAGCGCGTCGGGCGGCAGCTGCGACAGTGTGACGCGCTAAATTCCACAAGAGTCATATTCGGTTAGGTTGTTGATGGCTCGCCCGAAGATTAGCATTCCGGCATATAGATTTGCTGGAGGTGCTCATGCTTACGCCTGTGCAGGCAGCCATCGCTAAAGGAATGCGCGCTCGTGGTGAGTTCAACCATCACATTGCGGCGTGGTTGGATACCAACCAAGGTCGGCCTGCCGAACTTAATACTGGAGAGGAATATCCAAATATTCAGCCTGCTCTGCCGCAATGTCTTCCTCCAAGGGGGACGCCAGTCGGCCACCTTCGTTACGCTGTGACGACAATGCGTACGTTGCAAACTATGATTCATCAGGGACGATCGACAGAAGAACTGCGACCTGCCATTGAAGAGTTTCTATCGAACGTTACTGGCGGTACGAATTTCTTCGACGGTCAAGGATTCCTGTGAGTTCGAATTCATTCGACTGCGGAACTAAAGGAAGCTGAAATTTATGGACGCTCCGCGGTCTGCATGGCCGCGGGGCGATTCTCGGTGATCTCCCAGATGAGCTTGTCGAGGAGGGCGCGGCCGAAGCTCTCCACGCGGTCGGCAACCGCCACGAAGGCGGACGGCCCGCCGATGACGTGCGCCGCGAAATAGTCGGCCAGCCACGGCACCTCGTCGAGGATGACCAGCCCGTTGACGGTGATCCCCTGGGCTAGGATGCGCTCGCGCGCCGCGTCGGGCGTGATGCCGATGTTGTTGTAGCCGTTGCTGACGATGTCGATGACCCGCCGCGGCCCGCCCTCACCGGCGCTGCGGAACAGCCCGGCCGCGTTCAGCATGGCGGCACCGATCCCCGTGCTGCCGCGCAAGGGGCGGCGGGGCAGGGCGTCGATGGCGGCGGCGAACCTCGCGGCCCCCGCGGGATCGGCGACTTCCGTCCAGGGGATCAGGACGCGGAAGGCCGACGGGTCCGACCATTGCACCAGCGTCACGGCGATCCCGCCGCTTTGGCCGCTGATCGCCTCCACCAGTTTGGTGTCCCGGAAGGCGGCGGCGTGGCCGCGCAGCTGGAAATCGAACAGGTCGCCGTCGACGCTGGTCGACGCGTCGATCGCCAGCACCAGTTCGAGCGCCGCCGAACCCTGGGCCCGGCCGTCGCCGGCCCACGTCAGGGCGGCAAGCGCGAGAATTGCGGCGATGAAGGACCTGCCGATGCGCGAATCCATGCCGTAGGGAACGTCCATCGGCCTCAGACGTTGCCTTGGCATCGCGAACGCCGTGCTTACGGTGGAGCGTTCGCGGGCATCCCCGTGGGAAAACCCCGGGGTGCACCAGACATGGAGGATGCCATGAAGCTGACCCGCCTGTGCGCCGTCGCCGCCATCGGAGCCCTGCTCGCCGTTCCGGCGCTGGCCCAATCGACGACGACCAGCCCCTCCACCACCAACCGGACGGCGCCGCCGATGGCACCGCCGACGCCCCAGGCCAAACCGGTTCCGCCGGCGACCAGCGGCTCGACGGCCCCGTCCTCCACGATGGGCACCGGCGCCTCGACCTCGAAGTCGTCGAAGGTCATCGACATCAACACCGCCAGCAAGGACGAGCTGATGACCCTGCCGGGCATCGGCGAGGCACGGTCCGACGCCATCGTCAAGAACCGCCCCTACCGCTCCAAGGACGAGCTGGTCAGCAAGAAGATCGTGCCGTCCAACGTTTATACCGGCATCAAGGACCAGATCGCAGCCGTCGGCGGTTCCAAGAACACCGCGTCCGCCACGACGAAGAAGCAGTAGAACGAATCGTAGGTTGGGTGAAGGCGCAGCCGCAACCCAACATCGTCCCTACGGCGACGTGTTTTGGGCTTCACCCAACCGACGATTCACAGGCTGAAGCTGCGATAGGTGAACGGCACCTCCGCCGTGCCGCCGTCCGCAGAGGTGATGCCGGCGAGCAGCCCGTGATGCTCCGACAGGTCGCAGACCGGGTCGGCGTTGTCGGCGTTGCCGGTCAATGCCATGGCCTGGCAGCGGCAGCCGCCCCAGTCGACCTCCTTCTGGTCGCAGGACCGGCAGCGCGCCGGCATCCAGTCGGTGCCGCGGTAGCGCTGGAAAGCCGCGGAGTTCGCCCAGATGTCGGCCAGCGGACGCTCCGTCACCCGGTCGAAGGTCAGGCCGGGGATGGTCTCGGCGGCGTGGCAGGGCAGGACCGCGCCGCTGGGGTTGATGTTCAGGAACTTGCGGCCCCAGCCGCCCATGCAGGCCTTCGGGCGCTTGCCGTAATAGTCCGGCACGACGTAATCGACGACGAGTCGGCCCTTCAGCTCCGGCAGGCGGGCGCGGACGCGCTCGTCCATGCGGATCAGCTGCTCGTGCGTCGGCATAAGCGCGCCGCGGTTCTTCAGCGCCCAGCCGTAATACTGGACGTTGGCGATCTCGATGCGCCCGGCCCTGAGGCCCAGCGCCAAGTCGATGAAATCATCCACCCGGTCGATGTTGTGGCGCTGGACGATGGCGTTGACGGTCAGCGCCAGCCCCAGGTCGGTGACGTCCCGCGCCACCTCCAGCTTCTTCGGGTGCCCGCCAGGGAAGCCGCTGATCAACTCCGCCTTGTCCGCTACCGTGTCCTGGAAGCCGATCTGAACGTGCTGGAGCCCGGCGTTGCGCAGCCGCTCCAGCCGCGCCCGGTCGAGCAGGACCGCGGAGGTGATCAGGTTGACGTAGAGCCCGGCCCCGGTCGCGTGGGCGACGAGCGTCTCCAGATCCTTGCGCGCCGTCGGCTCCCCGCCGGAGAAATGGACCTGGATCACGCCCATGTCCGCGGCCTGATCCAGCACCCGGCACCAAGTGGCCGTGTCCAGTTCCCGGCTCGCCGGGTCGAGTTGCAGCGGGTTGGAGCAGTAGGCGCAGCGCAGAGGGCAGCGGTGCGTCAGCTCCGCCAGGATCGCCAGCGGTGGTTCAAGGACCGTTCCGGTGCTGCAATGGGCCGTCATCGGGTCAGGAATCCCTTTGCGATCATGTCGGCCAGAACCTCCCGCACGTCCGCCGCGATCTCCGTGCGGGGGGCGTCGAACTGCGCGGCGAGCGCGTCGATGGCCTCGGCCACTGTCACCGGCGGCTGCCCCGTCGTCGCCCGCACCACCTCCAGCGCCACCTCGTCCAGGATCAGCACGCGCTCCGGCCCCAGAAGCTGCCAGTGGTTGCGCACCCGGTCCTGGCGGAGCATGACGCCGGGCGCCAGCCGCACCCGGTCGTCCTCCCCGACCGACATCTCCTGTGGCGCCGTCATCGCGTGTAGACCGGCGGCTCCATGTCGTCCGGCACGAAGGCGCCGGGCGGGATGAGGCCGGGGGACACATAGGCGTGGTGCAGCGCGTCCAGCTGGGCCCACAGCAGCTCCGCCTTATGGCGCAGGGCGGCGATGACCTGCTGCTGCTGCTCCGCGGTGCGGGCGTTCTCCAGGACGTATTCCAGCCCGAACTCCACGTCGCGCGGCGCCTCATCCAAGCGCTTGCGGAAATAGGACAGGGTGGCGTCGTTGGCGAAGGCGTAGTAGGCCTCGAACCCGGCGATGCGCTCCCGGTGGATGGCCGGCGCGAACAGCTCCGTCAGGGAGGAGGCGATGCCCTCCAGCGTGCTCTTGCTCGCAACGAAGTTGACATAGCTGTCCACGGCGTAGCGCGTGGCCGGCAGGATGCCCTGCAGCGACATCACATAGTCGCGGTCGAGTCCCAGCCCGTCGGTCAGGCGCAGCCAGCGCTCGATGCCACCGACCTTGCCTTCCTCGCGCTGCGCTTCCTCGCCGAAGCCGTCATGGTCCAGCACGCGGCGGATCCAGGCGCGGCGCAGCGCCGGATCGTCCATGCGCGCCATCAGGGACAGGTCCTTCTTCGGGATCGAGACCTGGTAGTAGAAGCGGTTCAGCGCCCAGGCCTGGACCTGCCCGCGCTTCAGCTTGCCGCCGTGCAGGAGTTTGTGGAACGGGTGCAGGTCGTGGTATTGGCGCTCGCCGATGGCGCGCAGCTCGCGTTCCAGTTCCTCACGCGACAGCAGTCTGGTCATAAGGTGAACTCCATCCCGTCTTGGGCGATCTCCCAGCCGGCACCTTCGGCCGCGGCTCGTTCGGGCGAGTCGTCAAGCAGTGCCGGGTTGGTGTTGTTGATGTGAATGAAGATTTTGCGGTGCACGTCCAGCCCTTCGAAGGCGGCGATGGAGCCCTTCGGGCCGGACATCGCCATATGGCCCATGCGCTGGCCGGTCTTGGTCCCGGTGCCGGCGCGGATCATCTCGTCGTCGGTCCAGGTCGTGCCGTCGAACAGCACCAGCGGCGCCCCGCGCAGCCGGTCGGCCAGCCAGCCGGGCATGGCGGAACAGCCGGGAATGTAGAAGAACACCGCGTCGCTGTTCAGGTCGCGGATGCGCAGCGCCACCGTGTCCTCGGCGACCGAACCGAATCCGGTTGCAGTCGGGTCTTCCAGATAGAGCGCCACCTTGCCGGGCACGGCGAAAGCCTCGATCTCGAAGGGCAGGGGCACGCCGTCGGCGTCGGCGGGGACGTAGGGCCGGTCCAGCGCGACGGCGCGGCGCGGCACCAACTCCGGATTCACCACGCGGAAGACCGAGTTCGCGGCCAGCACGGAGTGCACCCGTTCCGTCGCGTAGACGGCGAACGGCTGGGACTCGCGGAGCGTCAGCAGGCCCGCGACATGGTCGATGTCGGCGTTGGTCAGCACCGCCGCCGCGATCGGGCTGTGGCGGATGCCATCCCTGGGGTGCAGCGCCGCGTTGGCGCGGATCTGGTGGCCGAGGTCGGGCGAGGCGTTCAGCAGCACCCAGCGCCCGTCGCCGCCACTGACCGCCAGCGAGGACTGGGTGCGGGGCTTTGCCGCGGGGTCGCCTGAGCGGGCGCGGCGGCAGCCGTCGCAGTTGCAGTTCCATTGCGGAAACCCGCCGCCCGCCGCGGAGCCGAGGACCAGGATCGTCAGCATCGGGGAATCCCCCTGTGAAGGGTGTAGAGCGGCGGGTTCCGCAACGGGCGCGCCAGGATCAAAGGCGGGCGCAGGCGTAGGCGTTGATCTCGGTGCCGACGGCGATTTCGACGATCTGGGGCTTGCGCCAGGTCTTCATGGTGCGTTCCTCCGCGTGGGGTGCCGGGATGGCGATTCGTTCGCCGGACCAGCGAACACTGAAACGCTACGAGCCCCCGTTCAGCCGGTCTATGCGACTTTGGAAGGAGGCGCCGGCTCAACAGGATAGGGAGCTGCCGGGCGGGACGCTTCCTTCCGCGCGTCCATCCGATCGATTTTCCGCCCCTGCGGCCTTGCATCCCCCCTCAGGCGGGGCTATCAAGCCCGCGCGCTTCTTTTTTCGCCCGGATTACGCGCGCAACGCGGAGGAAAAACCAATCATGAGCGCCATTACCGAAATTCACGCCCGCGAGATCCTCGACAGCCGCGGCAACCCGACCGTGGAGGTCGACGTCCTGCTGGAATCCGGCGCCTTCGGCCGCGCCGCGGTTCCGTCGGGCGCCTCGACCGGCGCGCATGAGGCGGTCGAGCTGCGCGACGGCGACAAGTCCCGCTACGGCGGCAAGGGCGTGCTGAAGGCCGTGGTGTCGGTGAACGGCGAGATCTACGACACCCTGGCGGGTCTCGACGCCTCCAACCAGCGCGCGGTCGACCTGGCGATGATCGAGCTGGACGGCACGCCGAACAAGGGCCGGCTGGGCGCCAACGCCATCCTCGGCGTGTCGCTGGCCGTCGCCAAGGCTGCGGCGGAAGAGGCCGCGCTGCCGCTGTTCCGCTACGTCGGCGGCGCGTTTGCCACGCTGCTGCCGGTGCCGATGATGAACATCATCAACGGCGGCGCGCACGCCGACAACCCGATCGACATCCAGGAGTTCATGATCATGCCGGTCGGCGCCACCTCCGGCGCCGAGGCCGTCCGCATGGGCTCGGAGATCTTCCAGGCGCTCAAGAAGAAGCTCAAGGACGCCGGCCACAACACCAACGTCGGAGACGAGGGCGGCTTCGCCCCCAACCTCGCCTCCACCGACGAGGCGCTCGGCTTCGTCATGAAGGCCGTCGAGGCCGCCGGCTACAAGCCGGGCGACGACGTCATGCTGGCGCTCGACGCCGCCTCGACCGAGTTTTTCAAGAACGGCAAGTACGAGCTGGCCGGCGAGGGCAAGTCGCTGAGCTCCGAGCAGATGGTCGCCTACTGGGCGGACCTGGTCGGCCGCTACCCGATCATCTCGATCGAGGACGGCATGGCCGAGGACGACTGGGAGGGCTGGAAGGCCCTGACCGACGCCATCGGCAACAAGGTGCAGCTGGTCGGCGACGACCTGTTCGTGACCAACCCGGCGCGCCTGGCCGAGGGCATCAAGAAGGGCGTCGGCAACTCGATCCTGGTCAAGGTCAACCAGATCGGCACGCTGTCGGAGACGCTGGAAGCCGTGGACATGGCGCACAAGGCCGGCTACACCGCCGTCCTGTCGCACCGCTCCGGCGAGACCGAGGACAGCACCATCGCCGACCTCGCCGTCGCCACCAACTGCGGCCAGATCAAGACCGGCTCGCTGAGCCGTTCGGATCGCCTCGCCAAGTACAACCAGCTGATCCGCATCGAGGAGATGCTGGGCACCGCATCCCGCTTCGCCGGCCGCGGCATCCTCAAGGCCTAACCGCCGGGCGCGCCTGACCCTGGTCTGGAACGCGCGAGGGGCCCCATTGTGGGCCCCTCGTCGTATATTCAGGGTGCGGTGCGACGCTGCGGGAACTTGGCGGAACACAACGCCGTCGCCATCCTATGGGCGGGGTTCCCCGCAACCATAGGCCCGGCCGATGCTGTTCCTTCCGCTGTACGACGACAACCCGACGCGGCGGACGCCGGTCGTCACCATCGCGGTGATCGCGCTGTGCGTGCTGGTCTTCCTCTGGCAGCTCTCGCTCGGGTCGCGGGGGGAGCAGTTGGCCGTCTACTCCTTCGGGGTCGTGCCGGCGGTCCTGTTCGGCCATGCCGAGTTGCCGGAACCGTTGCGGGTGATCCCGCCCTGGATGTCCGTCGTCACGTCGATGTTCATGCACGGCGGCTTCCTGCACATCGCCGGGAACATGCTGTATTTCTGGATTTTCGGGAACAACGTCGAAGACAGCATGGGGCGGGGCCGCTTCATCGTCTTCTACCTGCTGTGCGGCACGGCCGCGGCACTGGCGCAGAGCATCGCCAACCCGACGTCGGAGGTTCCCATGCTGGGCGCCAGCGGGGCCATCGCCGGCGTTTTGGGGGCCTATCTGGTGCTGCACCCCCGCGCCAACGTCGGGGTGCTGTTCTGGTTCATCATCATCGTCCGGATCATCACCGTGCCGGCGATCCTGGTGCTGGGCGTCTGGTTCCTCGGCCAGATTCTCAGCGGCCTGTCCACACCGACGACCAGCGACGGCGGGGTGGCCTTCTGGGCGCATGTCGGCGGATTCGTGGCCGGGGTCGTGCTGATCACCTTCTTCAAGCGGCCGAACGTGCCTCTGCTGGAACCGGCGCACAGCCAAGCCTTCGCGGTGCTGCCGCCGGGCGCACCGATGCGGCGGGGCAGCGTCCCCGACGCGGGCGACCGCCGCCGCCCGTTCCGCTGAATGCCCTCTCCCGCGTCATGCGGGAGAGGGGAAAGCCCTGGCTCAGCGCGCGCGCAGGTAGGCCAGCACCGTCTCCGGCGACGATTCGCCGTACGGGTCGCCGCCCTGGCCGGCGTCGTTGATGCCCGGCTCCTCGAAAAGCTTCTCGATGACGCCGTCGTTGACGACCATGGCGTAGCGCCAGCTGCGCTGGCCGAAGCCGACATGGTCCTTGTTGATCAGCATGCCCATGCGGCGGGTGAAATGGCCCGAGCCGTCGGGGACCAGCTTCACGTTCTTCACGTCCAGGTGCTTGCCCCACTGGAACATGACGAAGGCGTCGTTGACGCTGAAGCAGTAGACCTCGTCGATGCCAAGCTCCTTGAACTCCGGATAGAGCTTGTCGTAGGTCGGGACCTGCTGGTTGGAGCAGGTCGGCGTGAAGGCGCCGGGCAGCGAGAACACGACGACGCGCTTGCCGGCGAACAGCTCGTCGGTGCCGACGTCCTGCCAACGGAACGGGTTCGGCCCGCCGACGCTCTCGTCGCGCACGCGGGTCTTGAACACAACCTGGGGGACCTTGCGCCCTTCCATGACCATCTCCGGAATGATTGGTGCGGTGGCGGCCGCGACGGGGCGGCCGGCGGAATGAGATCCCGACCTTAACCGTTTGTTTTCGCCGCTCCAAACGAAGACGGAACGCGTGCGCGGTCATGTCTCATGCGCGGGCGTTCGCGATGTCGTGCCCGGCCTCGCGCAGGATCCCGGCGAAGACGTTATCCACGACCAGCGCCTTCGCGGCGGCGATGTCCGGGGCCATGGCGCGGTCGTCCGTCCACGGCGCCACACGGGCGCGCAGCAGGGCTTTCGCGCGCTCCAGAAGGGGGGAGGAGGCGAGCGGCGCTCGCAGGTCGATGCCCTGCGCGGCGGCCAGCAGCTCGATGGCCAGGATGCCGGCAAGGTTGTCTGCCATGTCGCCCAGCCGTCGGGCGGCGTGGGTCGCCATGCTGACGTGGTCCTCCTGGTTGGCGGAGGTCGGCAGGCTGTCCACGCTGGCCGGGTGGGCCATCTGCTTGTTCTCGCTGGCCAGCGCCGCCGCGGTGACCTGCGCGATCATGAAGCCGCTGTTCAGGCCCCCGTCGGCCACCAGGAAGGGCGGCAGGCCGGACAGGTTGGTGTCCATCAGCAAGGCGATGCGCCGTTCCGACAGCGCGCCGGTTTCGGCGATGGCGAGCGCCAGCACGTCCGCGGCCATCGCCACCGGCTCGGCGTGGAAGTTCCCGCCGGACAGGATGTCGCCGCTGTCGGGGAAGACCAGCGGGTTGTCGGAGACGGCGTTCGCCTCCCGCTCGAGCACCCCGGCGGCGAAGCGCATGTGGTCGAGCACCGCGCCCATCACCTGCGGTTGGCAGCGCAGGCTGTAGGGGTCCTGCACCGTCCCGTGGTCGCCGCGATGGGACTCGCGGATGGCGCTGCCCTGGAGCAGGTTGCGGTAGACGGCGGCCACATCCCGCTGCCCGGGCTGGCCGCGCAGATCGTGGATGCGCGCGTCGAACGGCCCGTCGCTGCCCAGCGCGGCGTCGACGCTGAGCGCGCCGGCCACCAGCGCTGCGGCGAAAGCGTCCTCCGCCGCGAACAGCCCGACGAGGCCGAGCGCGGTGGACACCTGCGTGCCGTTGAGCAGCGCCAGACCCTCCTTCGCCTCCAGCACCAGCGGGGACAGGCCGGCGCGCTTAAGCGCCTCGGCGGCCGGCAGCCTTTCCCCGTCGATGTCCGCCTCGCCCTCGCCGATCAACACGGCCGTGAGGTGGGCGAGGGGGGCGAGGTCGCCGGACGCGCCGACGGAGCCCTTGGCCGGTACCACCGGCAGGACCCCGCGGTTGAACAGGGCCAGCAGCGCCTCGATCACCTCCACCCGCACGCCGGAATGGCCACGGGCCAGCGCGTTGACCTTCAGCGCCAGGATCAGCCGCACCACCGCCGGGGACAGGTCCGGCCCGGTGCCGGCGCAGTGTGACAGGACAAGCCGCCGCTGCAGCTCCCGCACCTGGTCGGGGGCGATGCGCTTGCGGGCGAGCAGGCCGAAGCCGGTGTTCACGCCATAGACGGCCCGGTCGCCGCCCGCCGCCGCCGCCACGGTCCGGGCCGACGCCTCGATGCGCGGGCGGCAGTCGGCCGCAAGCAACAGCGTGGCCGGACCGCGCGCGATCCGCCGCAACTGCGCCAGCGTCAAATGGCCGGGTTCCAGCGTCAGCCTGTCGTTCATGCGATCTTCCCCCTCGGGTACTTGCGAAAACGTCCTCCCCTACACATGAGGTTCCGACCTGGCCTGCGCAAAGGGGGTGGTTTTCGGTGGCAAACCTGTGATGTGGGTCAATCTTTATCTTTCATTTACCAAGCTGGCGTCAATTGGTCCTCGCCTGCATCCAGTGGGCACTGCCTCAAACGGTGACAATTGGAGGGCTATAAATGCCTCGCCTCTTTAATCGCGGCTCTGAAAAGGCCGATAAAGACATGACGTTCGGTGGGCGCTATTTCTCCAGGATACTTGTTGGTGCCTTTGTGTTCAGCGCCGCCATCAACGCCTTGATGCTGGCGATGCCGCTGTATTCCCTTCAGGTGTTCAGCCGGGCCATCCCGTCCGGAAACATTGAGACGCTGGTCATGCTGACGGTGATCGTGGTGATCGCCCTGTCGCTGATCGCCGCCATGGAAACCGTCCGCTCCCGCATCCTGTGCCGCGCCGGCAACGCGCTCGATGTGGCTTGGCGCCGCCGCCTGACCGCGGACGTGCTGGAGGCCTCGGGCCGCGGCCGGCCGGACAGCACGCCGCTCAACGACCTCATGGAGGTCAAGGGCGCGCTGACCCGGCCGTCGATCCCCGCCCTGATGGACCTGCCCTGGGCGCCGCTCTACGTGATCGGCATCTACCTGATCCACCCGCTGCTCGCCGCCCTGCTGGTCGCCTCCATGGCGGTCATGGCCTTCATGGGCTTCCTCGGCCACTGGGCCGTCAAGGGCTTCGCCGACGAGGGCAAGCTGCCGGCCGGCCGTTCGCAGAAGCTGTTCGACGCGCTGCTCACCAAGTCCGACACCGTGCGCGGCCTGCGCATGGGGCCGAGCGCGCTGGACGCCGTCGCCCGCGACGCCCTGACCTCGTCGGCCCTGCAGGGCCGCTCCACCGAGCGGTCGGCCGCCATCGGCGCCGTGACCAAGTGGGTGCGCATGATCCTGCAGATCGCCGTGACCGGCGTCGGCGCCTGGCTGGTGATCGAGCAGCACCTGTCCTTCGGCGGCATGATCGCCACCTCCATGCTGGTCGGCCGCGGCCTCGCCCCGGTCGAGCAGACGGCCGGCGCCTGGGGCCAGTTGCAGAAGTCCTGGCAGGCTTTCCGCCGCCTCTACCCGCTGCTGAAGCGCCTGGCGCGTGAGCCGGCCCGCCCGGCGGTCCCGCTGGAGCGCGAGCGCCTGACGGTGGAGAACCTGCTGTTCGTCTCGCCGCGCGACCAGAAGCCGATCCTGCGCAGCGTCACCCTGGCGATCGAGCCGGGCCAGACCATCTGCATCGCCGGTCCCAACCGGTCGGGCAAGTCGGTCCTGGCGCGCCTGCTGGCCGGTGTCGCCGTGCCGTCGGCCGGCACCGTCCGCCTCGGCGGCCTGGCGCTGGCCGCGCTGAACCCGGACGAGCCGGCGCACGGCATCGGCTACATGGCGCAGAACGCCGACCTGCTGCCCGGCACCATCGCCGAGAACATCGCCCGCTTCACCGAGGCGACCCGCGAGCAGGTCGAGGACGCCGCCAAGCGCGCCGGCATCCACGAGTGGATCGAGACGCTGCCGAACGGCTACGAGACGGACGTCGCCGATCCCTTCTTCCCGATCACCGGCGCTTCGGCCCGCCTGATCGCGCTGGCCCGCGCCGGCTTCGCCACCCCGCCGCTGCTGGTGCTCGACGAGCCGTCGGCCGGCATGGACGAGATCGGCCACAAGGCGGTGCGCGAGTTCATCGCCGAGGCCAAGAGCCGCGGCACCACCACCATCGTGCTGACCCATTCCCCGGCCTTCGTCGACCTGTCCGACAAGACCTTCGTGCTGAAGAACGGCATGGCGGTCGAACTGCCGCAACGCCAGGAGCAGCCGCAGCAGGGCGCCAACTGGGCCCGCCTGCGCAACATCGGCCCGGCGCCGGTGCAGCAGAGCGCGGCCGGCTGACGCCGACCCCCTGATTGCACCGAAGGCAGCCGCGACTCCAGGCGATTAAGGACCGAATTCCATGACCGACATCACCCTGCATTCCTACAAGACCAAGACGATGACG
Organism: Azospirillum canadense; assembly: GCF_025961225.1. Classification (GTDB taxonomy): domain Bacteria; phylum Pseudomonadota; class Alphaproteobacteria; order Azospirillales; family Azospirillaceae; genus Azospirillum; species Azospirillum canadense. The sequence continues at coordinate 1,418,422 of NZ_JAOQNG010000001.1, forward strand.
TCGCTCAGCGCGCTCCGCGCGCTGGTCCCCGACACCCGGGTCAGCGGGCTGCTGACCGGCGGCTTCCTGGTGCTCGCGGTTGGCTTCGGCGGCATGACCGCCTGGGCCGCCCTGGCGCCGCTCCACAGCGCGGTGATGGCGTCCGGCGCCCTGGCTCCGGAGACCGGCCGCAAGACCGTGAAGCACACCGAAACCGCCCAGATCGACGAAGTCCTGGTCAAGGAAGGCGACAAGGTGAAGGCCGGGCAGGTCCTCATGCGTCTGGACAGCACCGAGGCCGCGACCAAGCTCCAGGTGCTGACCACCTCCTGGATCGAGACGCAGGCCCTGGAGGCCCGCCTGACCGCCGAACTGTTCGAACAGCCGCAGATCCAGTGGCCGGACGACCTGTCCCGGCGCCGCGGCGCCGACCGCACGGTGGACAAGCTGATGGGCAACCAGGACACTCTGTTCCAGGTCCGCCGCAACCAGCTGGACACCGAGGCGCGCCTGACCAGGGAGCGCGTCGCGACCCTGCGCGAGGAAGGCGTCAGCCTGCAGAGCCAGCGCCAGTTCCTGGCCCGCGAGATCGCGCTGAGCGAGGAAGACCAGCGCATCACCCAGGGCCTGCTGTCCCGCGGCAACTCGACCCGGACCAAGCTGGTCGAGCAGCAGAAGGAACTGGCCCAGCTGATGGGCCGCGACCGTGAGCTGGAGGCCCGCATCGCCCAGTCCAAGCAGTCCGCGGTGGATGCCGAAGGCGACCTGTTGCGCCGCCGGAACGATTTCCGCGAGAAGGTGCTGGTCGATCTGGAAAAGGCCCGCGGCGACATCGTGAAGCTGGCGGAGCAGATCCGCGACGCCGCGAACCGGCTGGAGACGCGCGCGATCAAAGCGCCGGACGAAGGCACGGTGGTGATGCACAGCCATTGGACCGCTGGCGGAACGATCACCGCCAACGAGCCGATCATGGACATCATCCCGGACGAGCGCGCCCTGCTGGCCGAGGTGAAGGTGCAGCCGAAGGACATCAAGTCGCTGTCGGTCGATCTGCCCGTGAAGGTGCAGCTGACCGCCTACGACAGCCGCGTCGTCGGTTCGCTGGACGGCACGGTGACCTACGTGTCGGCCGACCGGATCATGGACCCGATCACCCGGCAGGAAAACTACATCGCGCGCATCCGCCTGCAGGACAGCGATTCCCACCAGGTGCACAACCTGAAGATCAAGCCGGGCATGCCGGTCGAGGCCCGCATCGTCCTGTCGGCGCGCACGCCGCTGGACTACCTGATCCAGCCGATCAAGAGCACCTACGTGAGGGCCTTCATTCAGGAGTAATTCCTGGACGATCCGACGGGTTCTCGACAAGGAAAGGGCGGCTTCCCCAGGGAGAGCCGCCCTTTCCTTGTGCCCATTTGATGTCTGGATGTCAGGTGCCAACCGCGGCCGCGTGCGCGGCGGCGAGTTCGGCGTCTTCCGCCTGGACCTTGGCGAAGGAGGGGCGGGCGGTGACGCGCGCGATGTAGTCCATGAACTCCGGCCGTTCCGGCACCAGCTTGAAGCCGACCGTCCAGGAGAGCGCCATGCCCCACAGCACGTCGGCGGCGGTAAAGCGGTCGCCCAGCATCCAGGGGCCTTTGCGCAGCTGGCCGGACAGCGTGTCGAACACCGTCTCGGCGCTGCCGTAGGGCGACATCGTCGCGGGCGCCGGCTCGCGTTTCAGGGCGATGTCGACGACCGCCGGTTCGAAGCAGGAGCTGTAGAACACCATCCAGCGCAGGTACGGGCCGCGCAGCGGGTCGTCGAACGCGGGGGCGAGGCCGGCCTCCGGAAACAGGTCGGCGAGGTGCAGGAAGATGGCGGCCTGCTCCGTGACCAGCGCGTCCCCGTGCAGGATGGCGGGCACCTTGCCCATGGGATTCACGGCCAGGAACGCGGGCTGGCGCTGTTCCCCCGCCTTCATGTTCAGGACTTTGAGCGTGTAGGGCGCCCCGAGCTCCTCCAACAGGATGAGCGTGCCCGTCGAGCGGGTGTTCGGGCTGTGGAACAGCGTGACGTCGCGGTTTGATGCCACCGGTGGAATCCTCCCTTTTTCGTTGAAGCCGATCATCGGCTGCAACGAAAGGGCGGTCAAGGCTTCCGGGACGGGGAGGGGGTCAGTCGCGCGCCACCCGCACCCGGCGCGCCGCGAGGTCGAGCGCGAGCTTGAGCTGGGTCAGCGAGAAGGGCTTGTTCACGATGCCCAGCGGATAGGTTTCCGTGATTCGGGCCATGATGGTGTGGTTCGCGTAACCCGACAGGAAGATCGACCGGATGCCGTAGTTGGCGTGCAGCCGTCGTGCGGCCTCGATCCCGTCGCCGCCGGCGAGGCGGACGTCCATCAGCGCCACGTCGGGACGCTCGCGCCCGGCCAGTTCGACCGCCTCCGCCTCGGTGCGGGCGGTGCCGCACACGGTGTGGCCGAGGTCGGTGACGGCCATACACACGGCCTCCGCGGCAATGGCCTCGTCCTCGACGATCAGAAGGCGCAACGACCGGACGACCGGCGGTGCGTACCCGCGGACGGAGTCATGCCGTTGCAGGATGTTTGCGGGGCCGCAGCGATGGCGTCGTTCCGCGCTGGAGCCCGGCTTGGTCAATGTATCCATGTCGTCCCGTGCCACGACCGCCCCCGCGCGCTTGTTGCGCCCGATGGGACCAGCGCTGCCAGCGAAGCGCCGCCGGCGTGGCCCCATCCTGTTTTTTTGGTAAAAATTCATTTACCAAAGAAAGTGGTAGCCTTCGCCAAAAGGAATATCAAGCAAAATTGCAACGAACACGCACATTCGCGGCAACAGCGTCACAGACTGTTGCTGGAATGCTTCAGTGTGTCCCGTTTGGCACCGGACGACGGAAGGTTGCGGTTCAGCGGTCGGAGCGGCTGAGCCAGTCGATGCCGTTGGGCGGGTTTGTGGCTGTCCCGTCTCGCGGTTCGGACTTCCGCCCGTTTCCCGTCAAGGGCGACAGCCATGACCCGGATGACGACTTGGCGGGTTCCTGTTTCGGTGGCTCCGGCTTGGGTGGAGGAGGGGGCGCGGCATAGACCGTGGGCGTGAAGCGCGATGCGGAGGGCGGCGGTGGCGCCGCGGTCGGCTCCGGCCGCACACCCGGGAACTCCGGCGCGGCCGGGGGAGCCGGCGCCGCTGGAGGAGGTTCAGGTTTCCTCGCAGCCGGAGCGGGGGGCGCGGGCGGGGAAGCGGGCGTATCCGGAGCTTGCGCCGGCTGGCTTGGACGCAGGCGCGGTGTTTCGTTCGCCGCCATCCAAGACGGGCGGTCCTCGTCCGCGACGGGTCCGGTCCGGGTGTCGATGCGGCGTGCCTCGTCGCGGATTTCCAGGAGCGTGGACACGGCGAATTGCAGGAGCGGCGCCATGCGCTCCGAGTCCGCCAGATCCTCCGCCGTCATCGACGCGAAGCGCTTGCGGACCAGTTCCACCGCATCCTCAATCCGGTCGCGAAGCCCTTCCGTCCCCTGGACCAGCCGTTCCACATCCTCGCGGAGGGTCGAGATCTCCCAGGCCTGCCGAAGCTCCTGGAAGCCGATCGCCTGCGACGGACCCCGGGTCCCGTCGGGTCCCGGCGGCAACTGCGGCCGAAAGTCATTGGGCATCTTTGCCAAACCCCTGGGTCCTATCCTGCAATCAACCCTGGGACGAAGGAAGGATGCCGTGTCACATGTTTAACGCGGTTGAACATGTTTGGAAACCGTTTGCGCACCCCAATCGCTTGTACTATTTTTTGCGCGCCGGAGGGAACGGAATCCTGCGGTATCACAAATCCTACCCACCCCTCCCTCGAACGACCTATTTGCCGGACAAGCACGGTGTCGATTGATCGCGCGGAACTTGAACGGCTCCTGGCCGATCGCCCGACTGGCAACCGCTCGGCCATGCAGGCGGTTCGCGAAAGCTACGCCGACATCGGCCTGATGCGAGAGCGCGGGCTGTCCTGGGCCGACATCTCGGACATCCTCGCAAAACTGGGCATCACCGCCCGCGACAACCAGCCGATTTCGCCCGTGACGCTGCGCTCCGCCTTCTTCCTGGTGGGCAACGAGGCGCGCTCTGGCGATGCGGAGGCCGACGGCCCGCCGGCTTCCGCGGAGACGCTGGAGGCGGTTCACCGCGCCGCCCTTGAAGCCGGACGTGCGTCCGACGCCTCGGCAACCGCGTCCGATGCGAGCGAGCCTATGGCCGCCGCGCCGGGCGGCGTTCCGGAGGAGGATGCCGCACCGGTGTCCGAACCGCCGCCGTCTCTTCCGTCGACTCCCGTCGTGCCGCCCGAACCGGAACCGGCTGAACTGGCGTTTCCCGAACCGGAGTTGCCGGTGGCAGTTTCGCCCGTGGCGGAGTCCGTCGCCGTCGAGGCCGCCGTCCTGCCGCCCGCCACGCCGGCGCCTGTGGCGCCCGCGCCGATTCCATCCACCCCCATTCTTCAAGACCCGGTCCACGGGATTTTGACAACGAACACTCTTTTGAAAGGCGATCGCATGCTGGGCACGATCTTCGTCCTCAATGACCGTGGCGGCGTCGGCAAGACGTTGCTGTCCCATCACCTGATGGCGACCGCCATGCTCGAAGGCCTCCAGCTCAAGGTCGTCGAGTACGAAGTGAACGAGCGCCTTGCCCGTCTCTTCGGGCCGGAGGTGGTGGAGCACCGCCGCATCACCCAGGACTTCATGAACATGATGGGTTCGGGCGATGGCTTCTACGAGTTCTGGGACCTGATCGGGCCGGAACTGCAGCGCGGCGGCCGCCTGTTCGACTTCGGCGGCAACATCTCCCAGTGGTTCTTCAACTGGGCCGAGGTGTCCGGCTTCGATTACTACGTCGGCGAGGGCGAGCGGCTGACCTTCATGGTGCCGGTGACCGTCGATCTGGCCTCGCTGTCCACCGGCATGAACACGCTGGAACGCATCGCCACCATCGCCCCGAAGGCGAAGCGCGTGCTGGTGGAGAACGGCTTCTCCGGCCCCTTCTCGCAGTTGGAGGACAGCCAGTACGCCCGCCGCAAGGCGGAAATGGTGGAGCGTGAGGGCGTGGAGGTCATCTCCATGGCGCCCTGCACGGCCCCGGCCTGGGCGCGGCTGACCGGCCACCGCATCGACCAGGTCGCCCAGATGACCCGCGAGGATCTCGTGAAGCTGGGCATGACCCCGCCCGTCGCCTCCCGCTCGCTGATCATCATCCACGAATGGCTGCGCACCATGCGCCAGGCGCTGTCGCCCTACCTGCGCGACGCCTTCAACCAGACGGCGGGCGCGGCGGCCAAGAGCGGCGTCCGCCAGGGCGCGGTCTGATCCTCGGTTCGGCTTTTCGCTTGCACGCGCATTACGGGGGCCTTCGGGCCCCCGTTTCTTTTGTGCTTGGACTTGTTTGGCTCAGACGAACGCTTCGACGATCTTGGCGAAATCCTCCGGCCGCTCGGCGTGCAGCCAGTGGCCGGTGCCCTCGATCATCTCGATCCGCGCGTTCGGGAAGTGGTGGCGGATCGGGGCGGTGTATTCCGGCAGGATGTAGTCGGACCGTCCGCCGCCGACGAACAGCGTCGGGCCGCTGTAGCGGGCGTCGCCCAGATCCGGGAAGCCGATCAGGCTCTCCATGCAGGACCCGATGGCGTCCAGGTTGATGCGCCAGTGGAACGCGCCCTGCTCCAGCACGAGGTTCTGCAACAGGAAGGAGCGCAGCGGCGCCTCCGGCACCGCCTCGGCCAGTTGGGAATCGATCTCCGACCGCCGGGTGCGGCCGGCCAGGTCGGCGCGCTTCATGGCGGCGACGAAGGGGGCGTGGGTGTGGGTGTAGGTCACCGGCGCGATGTCGGCGACCAGCAGTCGCTCGACCCGGTCCGGGTGCTTCAGCGCCAGCGTCATGGCGGTCTTTCCGCCCATGGAATGACCGACCACCGCCGCCCGCGCGAAACCGCGGTCGTCGAGGAAGCGCAGCACGTCGTCGGCCATTTCCGCATAGGTCATGCTGTCGGACCAGGGCGATCCGCCGTGGTTGCGCAGGTCGAGCGCGTAGACGCGGTGCGTCTCGGCAAAGCGCCGGGCCAGCGTCTGCCAGTTGCGGGCCGAACCGAACAGCCCGTGCAGGACCAGGAGGGGCGTGCCGCCGTTCGCTTCGCCGGCTTCCAGATAGGTGAGGGGAAGACCCTGGGCCATGGAGATCCCGATGCATGGTCGTTGGATGATGGCCGATCCTAGCAGAGCGGTCCGCTTGAAAGCCCCGCAAATTCCACGAACGGTGCCATGCCGAAAGGCGTGACGCGGACGCGGAAAACGCTAGGATGGCCCAGCTTTTAGGGGGCCTTTTCGGGGGCCTTTCAGGGGATTGGACCCATCGTGCTTCGCAACATCCTGTCCGTCGGCGGGCTGACGCTGGTCAGTCGTGTGCTTGGCTTCCTGCGCGACGTGCTGACCGCGGCGCTGCTCGGCGCCGGGCCGGTCGCCGACGCCTTCTTCGTCGCCTTCCGCCTGCCGAACCACTTCCGCGCCCTGTTCGCCGAGGGCGCCTTCAACTCCGCCTTCGTGCCGCTGTTCTCGGCCAAGCTCGTGCAAGATGGCCGCGACGCCGCGCGGCGCTTTGCCGAGGAGGTGATGGCGCTTCTGGTCGTGGTGCAACTGGTCTTCCTGGTCGTCATCCTGGCGATCATGCCCCAGTTTATGACGGTCTTCGCCCCCGGCTTCTCCGACGAGCCGGAGAAGTTCCGGCTGGCCGTCCTGTTCACCAGCATCACCTTCCCCTACCTGCTGTTCATCTCGCTGGTCTCGCTGCAAGGCGGCGTGCTGAACAGCCTGGGCCGGTTCGGCGGAGCGGCGGCGGCGCCGATCCTGATGAACCTGTGTCTGATCGCGGCCATGGTGGTGCTGAGCCCGCTGCTGCCCACCGTCGGGCACGCCCTGTCCTGGGGCGTGTTCGCGTCGGGCGTTGCCCAGTTCCTTTATTTGTACTGGGACATGAACCGCGCCGGCATGAGGCTGCGGCTGCGCCTTCCCCGGCTGACGCCCGACGTGAAGCGGTTCCTGACGGTGCTGGGGCCGGCGGCGCTGGGCTCCGGCCTCACGCAGATCAACCTGTTCGTGGACACGCTCGTCGCCTCCATGCTGCCGACGGGGTCGGTGTCCTACCTCTACTACGCGGACCGACTGAACCAGTTGCCGCTGGGTGTGATCGGCATCGCGGTGGGGACCGTTCTGCTTCCGGAAATGTCCCGGCGCATCAAGGGCGGGGACGAGCCCGGCGCGGTGGAGAGCCAGAACCGCGCGGTGGAACTGTCGCTGGTGCTGACGCTGCCGGCCGCCGCCGCCTTCATGGTCGCCGGGCTGCCCATCGTCTCCGTCCTGTTCCAGCACGGCGCCTTCGGCCCCAGCGACGCGGCTCAGTCGGCGGCGACCCTCCAGGCCTACGCCTTCGGCCTGCCGGCCTTCGTGGTGATCCGCAGCCTCGTCAACGGCTTCTACGCCCGGCACGACACGGTGACGCCGGTGCGCATCGCGCTGGCCGCCACCGTGGTGAACGTGGCGCTGAAGCTGGCGCTGATGGGACCGCTGGCGCAGGTGGGGCTGGCGGTGGCGACCTCCGTCTCCGCCTGGGTCAACGCCGGCCTGCTGGCGTGGCTGCTGACCCGGCGCGGCCTGTTCCGCGCCGACGCGCGCCTGACGCGGAACCTGCCCCGCATGGCGATGGCGGCGGTCGCCATGGGCGTTGCCCTGTGGGCGGCGCAGGAGCGGCTGTCGCCCTGGCTGACTGCCCACGGGCTGATCGAACGGCTGGGCGGCCTCGTGCTGCTCGGCGCTGCCGGGATGCTGGTCTACGCCGTGATGGCCCTGGTGCTCGGCCTCGTGCGGCGGTCCGACCTCGGCCGGATTCGCCGCCGTCGCAAGCCGGCCTGACGTTACTCAGCGGGGCCGTTCTTCAGCGGGCGCGCGGGATCGGCGGCCCATTCCGACATCGAGCCGTCGTACAGCCGCACGCCGGACAGGCCGGCCAGTTCGCTGAGCGCGAACCAGGACACGGACGCAAGGTGCCCGGTGTTGCAGAAGGTGATCGGCGCGTCCGTGGCGTCGGCCTTCTCCGCCAGAAACTTGACCGTGTCGGCCGAGGCGAAGCGCTTGTCGGCGCCAAGGTAGAAGGCGCCGTTCGCGATGTTCACCGCGCCGGGCAGCGTTCCCGGTGCACGCGCTTGGGGGCTCTTGGCCTGCCCGGCAAACTGGTCGGCCGCCCGGGCGTCGATCAGCGGAACGGTGCCGGCGGCGATGGCCGCCTCGACCTCGGGCAGGGTGGCGCGCAGGTCGCTGCGCGGGGCCGCCGTAAAGGTCTTCGGCGGGCGGCTTCCGGCGGAGTCGGCAACCGGGTTGCCGGGATCGGCCGTCCAGCCGGCGAACCCGCCGTCGAGGACCGACACGCGGTCGTGGCCCAGCGATTTGAAGGTCCAGTAGACGCGGGTCGCGTTGCCCATGTCCGACGCGTTCTGGCCCGCCGCGACCAGCACGACATGGTCGTCGTTGCCGATTCCCAGCCCGCCGATCAGGCGTTCCAAGTCCGCGGCCTCCGGCAGCAGCCCCGGCACGCCGTCGACGGTGGCGCGCCAGCCGGCCGTTGCGTAATCGGAATGAACCGACCCCGGAATGAAGCCACCGGCGGGCGGGGTGCGGACGTCCATCACCACGAGGTCCGAACGCCCGAGCTGGCCCTTCAGCCAGGCGGCGTCCACCAGCGGACGAAGGGAATCGGTCGTCATGAGGTCTGCCTTCGCTGTGGATATGCTCGGGTGGACAGCCTAACAACACAAGTGCGGTACGGAAAACCAATTCTTCCCTGTTGATACCGCCCGCCCATTGTCGCACCCCTGCCGCACGCGCGGCGTTGCCCCATTAATGCTGAAGGGTGTAACTCTACCGAATCTCGGGAATGCGCGCCGGACGCGGCGAAGGAGTTCTGCATGGCCAACATCGATGACCTGCTCGGCGCCAGCTCGTCCGACGACATGAGCACGGACGCCTTTGCCATCGGCGACGCTCCGGTCGAGATCAAGGTCGTCATCGGCACGGCCATGTTGCGCGTCCGGGACCTGCTGAAGCTCGGCCGCGGCGCAGTCGTCGAACTGGACCGCCATCTTAAGGATCCGACCGACGTCTATGTGGAGGGCGTGCTGGTCGCGCGCGGCGAGGTGGTGATCGTCGACGACAAGATCGGCGTGACCCTGACCGACTTCGTGAAATCCAGCCGCGAGTGGAAGCGCTGAGCACGGCACCGTTGCGATAGCGCAATGACCTACTGACCAAAACATCCGTTCCCGGTATTGCCGTCTCCGCCGCGTGACCTTTCGGCCCGCCATGCTGTTGGCGAAGAGGAAACGGCTGGAGGGTCCGATGGCTGACAGCAGCGTGAAGAAGGTCGACGCCGACTATTCGCCCACCGGGGCGATGGGGCAGCGCTATCTGGCGTCCGGGAAGCTGGTGTCGATGCGCCTGTGGGACGAGGAGCCGCTGGCGACCGACAAGGCGCCGAGCCGGCGCGACTATGAAACCGTGGGCTTCGTCATCGCCGGGCGTGCCGAATTGCACATCGAAGGGCAGATCATCCAACTGCGGCCTGGCGACTCCTGGGTGGTGCCGAAAGGGGCCGAGCACGCCTACCGGATCCTGGAGCGCTTCCAGGCGGTGGAGGCGACATCGCCGCCGGCCCAGGTGCACGGGCGCGACGAATAGGGCGACACCTTAAAGCGACGGCCGCCCCCTCCCGACGGCGGGAAGGGGCGGCCTGCGGTCATTCGGCCGGCTCGGGCATCACGATGTCGAGCGGCGTACCGGTGGCGTGGGCGTAGAGCATCAGGTCGTTGAGCATCTCCGCCTCCTGCTCGCTGGCGTCCTTGCGGCGGATGGCGACCAGCTTGTCGAGCGCCTTGATGTTGAAACCGGCGGCCTTGACCTCGCCGCGCAGGTCCTTCAGGTCGCCCTTCAGGCCGTCGATCTCGTCCATCAGCCGCTCCATGCGGTCCGCGAACTGCTTCAGCTGGTCGGCGGCGGTGTTGTTGAACCCGATCGTCACGTCGGAAAAACTCCCCTGATCCTATGATCCGCTGTGGCCTCCGCCGCCCGAGTGGCGACGGGGGAGGGGCTGTTAGCACAGCTTGTGACCGTTTGTCCGGGGACAACGCGCGCGGCTTGACGGGGGCGGTTGGCAATGCTTTCGTGGCATCGGCCTGGAGAGCGAAACCGATGCACGATCTGCCCCCGCTTGGCGCCCCGCGTCTCTTTTCGAACCCGCGTGCCGATCATGACCGGGTCTATGGACCATCGGAGCGCGCGATCCTGAGCCGCGCCGCCTTCCAGGAGGCCATGACGGAAATCGGGGCATGGCCCGGTTACGCGCCGACGCCGCTGCGGTCCCTGACCGGCCTTGCCCGCGCCGCCGGGATCGACCGGATCTGGTACAAGGACGAGGGCACGCGCTTCAACCTGAACAGCTTCAAGGCGCTCGGCGGCGCCTACGCCGTGCTGCGGCTGCTGGCGCGCGAGGTGCAGGCGCGCGTGCCGGGCGTGCCGGTCACGGCGCTGGACCTCGTCGTCGGCCGCTACGCCAAGGTGACTCGCACCGTCACGGTGACCACCGCCACCGACGGCAATCATGGCCGTTCCGTCGCCTGGGGTGCCCAAGTGTTCGGCTGCGACGCCGTCGTCTACATCCCCGCCAATTGCTCCCAGGGCCGGCAGGAGGCCATCGAGGCGTTCGGCGCGCGCGTCGTGCGCGTGAACGGCCTGTACGACGACGCGGTGCGGCAGGCGGCGGCCGACGCGCGGGACAACGGCTGGCACGTGGTGTCGGACACCTCCTACACCGGCTACATGGACATTCCCCGCGACGTGATGCAGGGCTACGCCGTCATGGTGGAAGAGGCGATTTCCCAGCTTCCGGCCAGCGAGCGCCCGACGCACGTGTTCATCCAGGGCGGGGTGGGCGCCCTTCCGGCTGCGGTTTGCGGCCACCTGTGGGAAACCTGGGGGCGCCAGCGCCCGCGCCTCGTGGTCGTGGAGCCGCACACGGCCGATTGCCTGTACCAGAGCGCCCTCGCCGGCCGGCCGATGAAGGCGGACGGCGATCTCAACACCGTCATGGCCGGGCTGGCCTGCGGTGAGGTTTCGCTGCTCGCCTGGGCGATCCTGGAACGCGGGGCCGACGACTTCCTGACCATTCCCGACCAGGCGGCCGTGACGACCATGCGGCTGCTCGCCGACGGCGCCTATGGCGCCCGCCCGGTGGTGGCCGGCGAGTCCGGCGTTGCCGGCTTGGCGGGATTGCTGTGCGCCGCCGCCGACCCGCAGGCGCGGATCGGGCTCGGCCTCGCGCCCGACGCCCGCGTGCTGGTCTTCGGCACGGAGGGGGCCACCGACCCCGATGTGTTCGAAAACCTCGTCGGCCGTTCGCCAGAGGCGGTTCTCAACCCTGCTTGATGACAAATAGTTTAGATTCGGAACATCCACGCTTTTCGCTCGTCTTTCCTGGGCACAATCCAAGGAGGACGGGTGCGATGAAAACGATTCTGACGCTGGGTGCCGCGGCCCTGCTGGCGGGAGCGCTCGCTCTGCCGAACGCGGCTGAAGCCAAGGGCTGCGCCAAGGGCGCCGCCGTGGGCGGCATCGCCGGGCATGAGGTCGGCTCCGGCCATGGCGTCGCCGGTGCCGCGGTCGGTTGCGCGGTCGGGCACCATGAGGCGAAGAAGAAAGACGAGCAGAAGCAGCAGCAGGCTGCCTCTCAGAACAACGCCCAGAACGGGCAGCCGAACGACCAGCCGAAGAAGTAGGGGCTCGGTTTATTCGGTAATGCGCGGAACAAGGGCGGCCAGGATACGGCCCTGGTCGTCCAGCCGCTTCAAAGCAGCGTTTCCAGCCCTGCATCGCAGGTCACTTGCGCGCCGTGGCGATGCCGGTCCACCATGGCGGCCCGAAAAAGGCCAACGAAGACTGGACACCAGGGCATGGACCGCAGAGACGTCAACCCGCTCGTCACCGCCACCGAGGCCCCGCCCATCGCCGAGGCGTGGCGCTGGGTGGAGGGGCGCGTGTTCCCGGCCGACAAGCCGCTGATCGACCTCTGCCAGGCGGTGCCCGGCTACCCGCCGGCGGACGCGCTGACCACTTACTTGGCGGAGCAGGTGAAGGCACCGGACACGGCGCGCTACACCGGGATCGACGGTGTCCCGGCGCTCTGCGCCGCGCTCGCCAAGCGGACGAGCGACCTGTACGGAGCGACCGTCGCGGCCAACGAGGTGCTGATCACCGCGGGCTGCAACCAAGCCTTCGCCGTCGCGGCCATGAGCCTCGCGCGGGCGGGCGAGAACATCATCCTGCCGGCGCCCTGGTACTTCAACCACAAGATGACGCTCGACATGCTGGGCATCGAAGCCCGGCCGCTGCCGTTGCGCGAGTCCGACGGGCTCGTTCCGGATCCGGCCGAAGCGGAAAAGCTGATCGACGCGAACACCCGCGCCCTGGTGCTGATCACGCCGAACAACCCGACCGGCGCCATTGCCCCGCCGAAAGCGATCGCGGCGTTGTACGAGCTGTGCGAGCGGCGCGGCATCCGCCTCCTGCTCGACGAAACCTACCGGGACTTTCCGGAGTGGGGCGGGCAGGCGCCGCACGGCCTGTTCCGCCGGTCCGGTTGGCAGAAGACGCTGGTGCAACTCTACAGCTTTTCCAAGGTGTACAGCTTGGCCGGCTATCGCGTCGGCGCGGTGATCGCCGACGCGGCCCTGTTGACGCACGCGCGCAAGGTGATGGACTGCCTCGCCATCTGCGCCCCGCACATCGGGCAGAAGGCGGCGCTGTTCGGCCTGGAGAACCTCGACGATTGGGTGGCGGGCAAGCGTGCCGACATCCTGGCCCGCGTCAACGCCTTCCAAGGCGCCATGGAGGAAAGCGGCACGGCGTACCGGATCGCCAGCATCGGCGCTTACTTCGCCTATGTCCGGCACCCGTTCGGCGACCGGCGCGCCCACGACGTGGCGGAGATGCTGGCGCGCGACCACAACATCCTGTGCCTGCCGGGCTCCATGTTCGGTCCGGGCCAGGATACCTATCTGCGCTTCGCCTTCGCCAACGTCGATGCCGCGGTGATGCCGGAGATCGGCCGGCGTCTGGTGGACAGCGAGCGGTCCTGACGGTCAGTGCAGCAGGTCGGTGACGATGTTCGCGCCGACCGCCGCCAGATGATCGGCACGGTCGCGGTAGTCGAGGTGGCCGGAGAAACCGCCGGCGGCCTTGACCTGCTCGATCCACCCGGGTGAGGCGCCCAGCGCCACGAGGCGCTTCACCATCGTGTCGGTGGACCGCAGCGTCATCCGGCCGTTCTCGGCCAGCCGCGGGGCGTGGACCATGAACTCCGCGGCCGGGGCCGCGTAGCGCGGGTAGCCGGCCAGATACAGCCCGACGCACATGCTTTCGCAGGACTGGCCGTCCAGAACGCGCGTGGCCACGGCACGGCCGGCCTGCCGCTGGGCCAGGATCGCGTCGATCATCCGATAGCCGGACATCGTGAACCCGCCGGGGCTGTTCAGTTCCACCACCACCGGACGGCCGGACGGCACACCGTTCAGCGCGTCGTTGAAGCGCTGCTCCGCGCCGGGGGTGATGATTCCGTCCAGGCGCAGCAGGGTGGAGCCGGGCTGGTCGACCCGGACCAGCGTGGCGTCCGGGAATTCCGACGACGTGGTCTGCGGCTGGGGCTGCGGCGATGGGCGGTTGACGGAGACGCTGTCCGCCGTCGCGGCACTGGTGGCACCCACGGCCAGCAGCAGTCCCAGACCCATCAACCTTGCGGTCGCTCGCATCGCCATCCCAACCTCCTTGATCCGTGAAGGAGGGTGGCCGGAAATGCTTGCATGATGGTTAACGCGTCGCCTGCCCAGAAGGGTAACATCCGTCGGTGACGGCTGTTGCTGGAATAAAGTGGCCGGACGGACGCCGAATGAAGACCGAAGTTTGCGCATTTTGCGCCATTGTTGTGATGATTCTATGCCCGTCAGTCGGCATAGCGGGGAAATTGGTTAATAATGTGGCGGCGCAACATGGATCGGCGGGTTGTGGAAACCCTCCTCCGGACGCCGCTCCGACCAGCGTGGCGATCGATGGCCGGACCCGCAACCTGATCACGGTGATTCCTTCCGACTACCGGCCGGACCGGCCGCACGATCTCGTCGTCGCGTTCCACGGTCGCACCAACTCGAACGCGGAGGTGCGCCGATACTTCGACCTGGAACGGCACGCGGTCGTCCCGACGATCTTCGTCTATCCGGAGAGCCTGCGGGACGCCCAGGGGCGGAACATCTGGTCAGACCCGGCGGACCGTCCGGAAAAATTGCGTGATTTCAGCTTCTTCGACACCATTCTTCAGACGATGTCCGAGGACTATTGCATCGACCGCGAGCGTGTGTTCGTCGTCGGCCACTCGTTGGGAGCGTCCTTCGCGAACGCCTTGGCCTGCGCGCGCGGCGACGTCATTCGCGGGCTCGCCGGCGTCGGCGGCGGGTCGTCCCGGCCGAGCCGCTGCGCCGGCCCGGTGGCCGCCATGGTGATGCACAACCCGCGCGACGCGCAGGTGCCGATCGCCGAAGGATTGCGCCTGCGGCGGGAACTTCTCAGCCAGGACGGCTTGCCCACGGGAAGCGAGCCGGCCGTCCCGCAACACTTCAACTGCCGCCGCTATGGCCTTGAAAACGAAGAAAACCCGGTGTTCTGGTGCCCACTGGGCGACGATCGCACGTCCTCCGGGCGGTTCTACCCGCACCAATGGCCGGCTGGCACCGGGGCGGCGATCATGAGCTTCTTCAGCCGGCTTGGCTAAGCCGCTGACCCGGCGATGAACCGGTCTGCCGATGATGGGCCAACGAGGGGCCAATGATGGGGAAGCAGGATTGCGTGCCACCCCCATTGCCGTAATCGGTTCGTTCCGCCAAGATGCCGGAAAAGACACATCAGGGACGGATTGTTGCCAATGCCAGAAGTCGCCGCCAAGGCGCCCGCGCTCCAGACGGATGGAGGCGCCCCGCCCGCGCTCCGCCTGGAGGGCGTGACCTGCACCTTTCCATCCCCCGACGGACGGGGGCGCACCTACACCGCGGTGCAGGGTGTCACCTTCACGGTCGCGGCCGGGGAATTCGTGTCGATCGTCGGCCCGACGGGCAGCGGCAAGTCGACGATCCTCAACGTCGCCGCCGGCCTGCTGACGCCCAGCCAGGGCAGCGCACTGACCTTCGGCGCGCCGGTCAGCGGCATCAATCCGCACGCCGGCTACATGTTCCAGGCCGATGCCCTGATGCCCTGGAAGTCGGCGCTGGAGAACGTCGCCGCCGGCCTGGAGTTCCGCGGCGTGCCAAAGCGCGAGGCGGAGGAGCGGGCACGCCCCTGGCTGGCGCGCGTCGGGCTCGACCGCTTCGGCGACCGCTACCCGCACCAGCTCTCCGGCGGCATGCGGAAGCGCGTGGCGCTGGCCCAGACGCTGATCGTCGACCCGAAGATCATTCTGATGGACGAGCCCTTCTCGGCGCTCGACATCCAGACACGGCAGCTGATGGAGAATGAACTGCTCGACCTCTGGTCGGCGGACCGCAAGTCGGTGGTCTTCATCACCCACGACCTGGAGGAGGCCATCTCCATGTCCGACCGGGTGCTGGTGCTGTCGGCCGGCCCGGGGGCCCGCCTGATCGGCGAGTACAAGGTGGACCTCGACCGCCCGCGCGACGTGGCGGAAATCCGCATGACCCCGCGCTTCCTCGACCTGCACCGGGAGATCTGGGGGCAACTGCGCGAGGAAGTGCTGAAGGGCTATGCCCAGACCAAGCTGACGTGAGGATTCCCATGGCCCTGGCCCGTACGAAACGTCTGCCGAGCCGCCCGGTGATCTTGCTGCTTCAGCTGGGTGTCCTGGTCGCCTTTTTCCTCATCTGGCACGTCCTGACCGAAACGAAGATCCTCAGTCCCTTCTTCTTCGGCACGCCCATGGCGGTGCTGGCGCGCACCTGGACCGATTTCATGTCGGGTGCCGTCTGGTACCATCTGGGGATCACGCTGCTGGAGACCGCGCTGGCCTTCGCCATCGGCACCGTGGCCGGCATCGCCTTCGGCTTCTGGTTCGCCCGCGCGCCGCTGATCTCCGTCGTGTTCGACCCCTACATCAAGGCGGTGAACGCGCTGCCCCGCGTGGTGCTGGCGCCGATCTTCGCGCTGTGGCTCGGCCTCGGCATATGGTCGAAGGTTGCGTTGGGCGTGACGCTGGTCTTCTTCATCGTCTTCTTCAACGTCTACCAGGGCGTGAAGGAGGTCAGCCCGGTCGTGCTTGCCAACGCGCGCATGCTGGGAGCGAATTCCCGCCACCTGTTCCGCCACGTCTACCTGCCGTCGGCGTTGTCCTGGGTCTTCTCCAGCCTGCACACGGCGGTCGGCTTCGCCATGGTCGGCGCGGTGGTGGGCGAATATCTGGGCTCGGCCGCCGGGCTCGGCTACCGCATCCACCAGGCGGAAGGCGTGTTCGACACGGTCGGCGTGTTCTCCGGAATGCTGGTGCTGACCATCTTCGTCGTGGTCATCGACGCCGTGGTGACGGTCATCGAGAAACGCCTGCTGCATTGGCGCCCGCAAGAGGCGCACACGACCAACGCGCAGGGTTAAGCAAACAGCTATCGAAAAACATCGGGAGGGACTCCATGCGTCTGAAAAGCGTGATCGCCGCCGCGACGGTGGTGCTGGCCTTCGGCATCGGCGCTGCACATGCGCAGCAGGTCGAGAAGAAGGACCTGAAGCTGGCGGTCGGCGGCAAGCCGCTGCTCTATTACTTGCCGCTGACCATCGCGGAGCGGCTGGGCTACTTCAAGGAAGCCGGGCTGAACGTCGAGATCAGCGACTTCGGCGGCGGCGCCAAGAGCCTCCAGGCGTTGGTCGGCGGGTCGGCGGACATCGTCACCGGGGCCTTCGACCACACGGTCCAGATGCAGGCGAAGGGGCAGCCGATCACCGCGGTGACCCTGCTCGGCCGCTATCCGGGCATCGTGCTCGCCTCGGTCAAGAAGGCCGGCGAGATCAAGTCCATCAAGGACCTGAAGGGCAAGAAGATCGGCGTGACCGCGCCGGGGTCGTCCACCAACTTCATGGTCAACTACCTGCTCTCGCAGAACGGCATGAAGGCGGAGGATGTGTCCTTCATCGGCGTCGGCGGCGGCCCCAGCGCCGTGGCGGCGGTGAAGCGCGGCGAGATCGACGCCATCGCCAACCTCGACCCGGTCATCAGCCAGCTGCAGGCCGACGGCGACATTGCCATCATCGAGGACACCCGCACCGAGAAGGGCACGCTGGACACCTACGGCGGTCCGTACCCGGCCGCGGTGCTCTACACCACGCCGGCCTTCATCAAGGAGAATCCGAAGACCACCCAGGCGCTGGTCGACGTGTTCGTCAAGACGATGAAGTGGATCGACCAGGCGAAGACCGAGGACGTGCTGAAGGTCCTGCCGGAGGAGTATTTCCTCGGCAACAAGACGCTGTACGGCCAGGCCTATGAGCATTCCAAGCCGACCTACTCGCCGGACGGCCGCTTCACCCGCGAGGGGGCCGAGGCCGCCTACAAGGTGCTGAAGGCCTTCGACCCGGCGGTCGCCTCGGCCAGCATCGACCTCGACAAGACCTACACCAACGCCTTCGTCGAGGACGCGCTGAAGCGCCTGAAGTGATCCCGCCGCGGCTGTAAAAAGCATTGACGGTTCGGGGGTGCGACATTCCGTCACCCGCACCCCCGGTTCCGCTCCCGCTAGACTGGACGAAATTCGTCCTGTTTCCCGAGCGGAGCGATCCCCATGACGGAAGTGATCTTCTACGGCCTGTCCGGCTGCACGGCGAACGCCAAGCAGAAGCTGCAGCTCCAATCCGCCGGCCACACGCTGGTCGAGCGCGACTTGGCGACGGAGCCCTTCACGGCCGACACCCTGCGCCCCTTCTTCGAGGACCGGCCGGTCGAGGACTGGTTCAACCGCCGCGCCGCCGCCGTGAAGTCCGGCAGCGTCAAGCCCGACGAGTTGGAGGAGGCGGAGGCACTGGGCCTGCTGCTCGCCGACCGCGAGCTGATCCGCCGCCCGCTGCTCCAGGTCGGTGCGGACCGCAAGGCCGGCTTCGATCCCAACGCGCTCAACGCCTGGATTGGCCTGACGGCAACGGGCGAGAGCTGCGACGACAAGCATTCCCGTGGTCAGTGTGACCACGGCCACCATCATTTCCCCAAGCACGCCTGATCCCCAACGGCGCGCCGCGGCGAGGGGATCGGGCAGGAAAGGACCGACGCATGATCCTGATCGGCCAATACGACAGCCCCTTCGTCCGGCGCGTGGGCATCGCGCTTCGCCTCTACGGCTTTTCCTTCGAGCACCGGCCCTGGTCCGCGTTCAGCGACGCGGACAAGATCGCGCAGTTCAACCCGTTGCGCCGCGTGCCCACGCTGGTGCTCGACGACGGGGAGGTGCTGATCGAGAGCGGCGCGATCCTTGACCATCTGGACGAGCGCGCCGGCCCATCGCGCGCCCTTATCGCGGACAACGGCGCAGAGCGGCGGCAGGCCTTGAAGGTCTGCGCGCTGGCCACCGGCCTGGCCGACAAGGCGGTCAGCCTGATCTACGAGCGCGCGCTGCACGCGCACACCTCCGACCGTTGGATCGAACGCTGCACGGCGCAGATCCAGTCCGTGCTCGACGCGCTGGAGGCCGACCGCGCCGGGCGGGCAGGGCCGTGGTGGTTCGGTGCGTCCATCGGTCACGCCGACATCGCCGTCGCCTGCGCCCTGCGCTTCCTGCGCGATGGGCACCCGGCCTTGCGCGACGACGCACGCTGGGGACGGCTGGCCGCGCATCTGGAGCGTTGCGAGGCCCTGGACGCCTTCCGGGAGATCGCGCAGCCTTTTTCACCACCCTCGTGATCATTCGAAATAAATTACAGTCCTGAAACGAGCCGTTAACGGCTTGCCTTCTAAGAAGACGGAACGCCCCCGTCTGCAACATCGTGTGCAGCGCGGCACAACCGTCTTCCTCGAAGGGGCAGGGCTCCTTGGACGCTTCCGGAACCGGCGACCGCCGCCAGGACAGGACCGAACCGCCCGCCGCGCCCACACGCAGGAGCGCGGTGCCGGAGCTTTTGCTCGTCCTGCTCGGCGCCGTCGCGGTGGTCGTCCTGCTGGCGCTGGACCGGGGCGACGACGGGCTGGCGCTGCCGATCGGGGGCGTGCTGGCTGGCATGGCTGCGCTGGCGGTCCTGGCGGTGCGCCGGGCGCACGCCGCCGCTGCCGCGCTCGACCGTTCGGCCCGTCTTCTGCGCGCGGCGAACGAGGAGCTTGATGCCAGCCGTCTGCGCTTCCGCGACTTCGCCGAGGCGGCCTCCGACTGGTTCTGGGAAACCGGGGCCGACCATCGCTACAACTACCTGTCCGACCGCCTCGCCGCTTTGCTGGGCCGCGACCCGCAGCCGGTCTTCGGCACCTCCCTTCTTGACCTCGGCGCGCTGGTGGAGGATGCCGGCACCTGGCTGGAGCGTCTGGCCGACATCGAGGCCGGGCGAGCCTTCCGCGACCTGGAAGTGATGGTGCGGGATGCGGCCGGCGGAATCCGCGTCTTCCATCTCAGCGCCCAGCCGGCGTTCGACCGGTCCGGGCGGTTCGCCGGCTACCGGGGCACAGGGATCGACGTCACGGCGGAGACGCTGGCCCGGCGCGACGCCCAGTTCCTCCAGGAGGTCGTGCACGACGCGCTGGCCAGCATTTCCGAAGGCTTCGTGCTGTTCAGCGCCGACGGCCGCCTGATCCTGTGCAACGAGCGTTACCGGCAGGCCTACCCGAACCTGGCCGACGTGTTGGTGCCGGGGGCGGCCTTCGAGGACATCCTGCGCGCGGCGGCGGAGCGTGGCGCCTACGGCGGCGACGGCTCGGACATGGCCGCCTGGATCGAGGACCGGCTGAAGCGCCACCTTCTGCACACCGACCCGGTGGACGGTTGCCTGTCCGACGGGCGCTGGTACCGCATCAGCGAGCATGCCACGGGCTCCGGCGGCATCGTGAAGATCCTGATGGACATCACCGAGCTGAAACGGCGCGAGGAGGAACTGGCCGGGCAGACCGAACGGCTGGAGGCGACCGTCGGCGCGCTGCGGGAAAGCGAACGCCGCTACCGGCAATTGGTCGAGCTGGCCCCCTACGGGATCGCCATCTGGGACCGCGCCGCCATCCGCTTCGCCAACGCCGCCGCGGCCTCCATCCTCGGGGTGGGCGGCGGCGGGGGCGAGGGCGGGCTGGTCGGGCTGGGCATCGCGCCCTTCATCGCGGACGGCGGCCCGGTGGTCGAGCGGCTCGCCCGGGCAGCCGACGGCGAGGGGCAGCGCGCGGAATGCGAGATCCTGCGCCCCTCCGGCGAACGCCGCCACGTGGAGATCGGCGCCTACCCGGCGGTGTACCAGCGCGCCGCCGCGGTGCTTCTGGTGCTGAACGACGTCACCGACCGGCGGCGGGCCGAAGCGGAACTCCAGCGCTCCCAGAAGATGGAGGCGGTCGGCCGGATGGCCGGCGGCATCGCGCACGAGTTCAACAACATGCTGACCGCCATCGGCGGATTCGCGCGGCTGGCCGAGCGCGGCCCAGACGACCGGGACCGGGTGGTGACCTGCGTGCGGGAAATCGCCAAGGCGTCGGACCGGGCGGCGGCGCTGACCGCGCAGCTGCTCGACTTCTCCCGCCGCCGCGCGTCGGACGAGATGGAGGTTGTGGCGCTGGCGCCGCTGGTGCGCGACCTGCGCATCTTCCTGAAGCCGCTGATGAGCGCCGGGATCGACCTCGACCTCCAAATTCTGGACGAGGATGCGCACGCTGTCGCCAACCCGGTCACGCTGAACCAGGCGATCCTGAATCTTGCCCTGAACGCCCGCGATGCCATGCCCGACGGCGGGCGCCTCTGCGTCTCGCTGGCGGTGGAGATGCCGGACAGCCTTTTCCTGGCGCGGCACAAGACGCTGGCGCGCAGTCCCTTCGCCGTCATCCGCGTCACCGACGAGGGCGGCGGCGTTCCCGCCGACATCCGCGACCGCATCTGGGAACCCTTCTTCACCACGAAGGAGCCGGGGAAGGGAACCGGCCTCGGCCTCTGGATGGTCTACGGCACCGCGCAGCAGGCCGGCGGCGCCGCGGAAATGGAGTCCCGGCCGGACGGGCGCGGCAGCGTCTTCTCCATCCATCTTCCGGCGGTGGGCGCCCCCGACGTCCCGGTGGGCGACGACGACAGTGTCCGCCTGGGCGAGGGCGATGGGGCATCGATCCTGCTGGTGGACGACGAGGATTCGGTCCGCGCCTACCTCAAGCTGACCCTGGAGGAAGCCGGCTGCACCGTCACCGAGGCCGCCGACGGGCTGGAGGCGCTGGAGCGCTGGGACGAGTGCGGCGGCCTGTTCGACGCTCTCGTCACCGACGTGTCGATGCCGCGCATGAACGGCCCGGAGCTTGCGCGGGCCCTGGAGGAACGCAACCCCGGCCTGCGCGCCCTCTTCCTGACCGGCTACGCCTCCCGCGGGACGGCGGCGGATCTCACCGCGCAGCCGGGCCGGCGGATCCTGATGAAGCCGGTCCCGCCGGAACGGCTGGTCCAGGCCATCCGCGACCTGCTGGCGGATTGACGGCGGGGATGCGGCGGACATGACGGGACCCACCACAGCGGACGTCGTCGCACCCCTGGACGCGGGGCATGCGGACCCCGACGGCGGGGCCGATGCGCCCGTCTGCCGCGAACCGGACGAGTTCTACACGGCGCAGGCCCGGGACACGATCGGCCGCTACTGCCAGCGCTTCTTCGACGAGAACGCCCTGACGCCGACCGAACTGCTCCACTCGCCCAAGCACCAGCAGAGCCTGTCCAACACGCCGACCTTCGTCGCCATCCTCCAGCAGGCGGAACGGGCGATGGACCGCAAGGGCGCGCTGACCGCGCTCGTCAACGAGGTGGCCCGCCTGACCCGGGAACGGCTGAAGGACGCCCTGCCGCCCGACCTGACGCCCGCCACCTACGCCGCCGCGGTGGCCCGCCTGACCGGCGGAACGGACAGCTTCAGCGGCCGTTTCCGGGTGGACGCGGCCCTGACCACGCACCTGTACCAGGGGCGCAGCTTCGCCGAGAAGGCGCGGCTTCTGCTCGACCTCGGCGCCGAGACGGAGGATGCGGACGCACTCGCCCCCATCGACCGGTTGCTGGGGGAAATCGTCCGCAGCGACAGCGGCACGGCCTCCTGCGCGCAGGACGCGCCCTTCGCCGACCTCGTGGAGATGATCGTCACGCTGATCGTCGGCGACCGGACCCTGCCCGACACGGCACCCTCCGCGCTGGCGGGGCTCGAACGGCTGATCCGGCGCACGGCGATGCCCGCCCTGTGCGACGGCCTGATCGTCGCGCTGCGGCGGGAGCTGTCGAAGCCCCACCGCTTCACCATCACCAGCTCCGGCGACCTGTTCGGGATCGAGGCGGTGCAGCGGGAGATCATGGCGCTCAGCCAGCTGGCGCAGCGGCTGCGCACGGGCGAGGGCTATTTCGGGGGCGAGCGGACCGAGGCGTCCCTGCAACGGCGGACCGCGCTGCTGGTCAACGAGGATACGCTGCCGGAGATCACGAAGGGGCGGAGCCTGATGCAGAAGCTTCGCATTCTGTTCGTCCTGCAGAAGATGCCCCTGTCGCCCAGTGCGGCCCGCGCGGTCAACGGCTACGTGCGCCAGTTCTTCGACGGCCGCGACTTCGCGGGACGCCTGCTCGACTGCTGGAAGGAGCGGCACGACAAGCTGAAGGGCTTGGGCGAGGTGCAGAAGCTCGTCCTCGACAGCGACTTTCCGGAGGACGACCGCGCCGCCATGGCGCAGCAGGTGGACGAGATCCAGAACGCCTTCATCCGCACCCAGCGCCTGCTCGGCCCCCTCCAGGCCAAGGAGGAACCGAACCCCGACCTCGTGCTCGACATGGTGCGGCTGGCCGGGGAAGGCGCCTTCTGCACGGGCAAGAGCCGCACGGGCGTGGCGAAGCTGCTCTACCGGCAGGTCCACCGCCCGCGCTTCGTGCGGTCCTTCCTGCTCGGGGCGGCGGGGGGCAAGGAACGGTCGGCGCGCGCCTCCTGGCTGCGCGGGGCGTTGGCGGAGGTCGGCGTGCCGTTCATCGACCTGGGCAGCCTGCGCGCGCTCGTGGTCGACGACGAGGAGGGGCCGCGCCGCTTCGTCGCGTCGGTGCTGCAGGACCTCGGCATCGGGCACATCGACACGGCGGTCGATGGCCAGGACGCGCTCGACCGGTTGGCCGCGCCGGAGGCCCGCTACGACCTGATCGTCTGCGACTGGATGATGCCGAAGGCGAGCGGGCTCGACGTGCTGAAGCGCGTTCGGGAGACGCGGCACGACCTGCCGTTCCTGATGGTCACGGCGCTCGCCACGCTGAAGGCGGTGCAGCGCGCGCTCGCCTTCAACGTCAGCGCCTACATCGCCAAGCCCTTCACGCCGGAGCAGCTGGAGGACAAGATCTTCCTGGTGCTGACCCAGAAAGGAACGCCGGCGGCTTAGCCTTCTGTGCGTCAATACGCGCGGGGCGCGAGACGCACGCGGATGTATTCGAACGCTTGTTGTGTCTGTGGGGGGCCCTTAGCCTCTGGCGGTCGGCCGGGAATTGGCCCGGCCGACGCAACAGACGGAGAACACGATGCTGACGTCATCGTTTCTCTTCCTGTTTCGGCGCAAGCCCCTGCGGTTCAAGATCCGCTGGGAACTCACGCTGAAGTGAGGAAGGGCCGGGGTGCGGTTGGCGCCGCTCCCCGGCTTCCTCTCAAGATAATACAACCCGTTGCCTTTCTCAATCCGCCGCTTCGCGCTGCCCCTCCCGCGCCGTGGTCTTTTCGACCCAGCCGGCGATGTGGCTTGCTACCGTCTCCCACCCCTGTTCCAGCATCATGGCGTGGCCCATGGCAGGGAAGAAGACCGGCTCCGTCCGGAACGCGCGGGCGGTGGCGCGCACCTGGTCGGCGGGGAACAGCAGGTCGTGTCCGGCGCCCAGGACGGCGACGGGGATGCTGCGGTCGGGCAGGGGCGGGAAGGGGATCCAGCCGCCGATGTCCATCAGGACGCGGCGCGATTCCTCCTGGAGGTAGGGCTCATAGCGCCGCGCCTCCGCGGCCGGCATGGCGTCGGAGAACATGGCGCGGCGAATCGCTTCCGGATCGATGGCGTTCGCCCCGAAGGTCATCAGCATGCCCATCTGCTGGAACACGTAGGGGGACCGCCAGGCGAGCCCGACAGTCGATTCCCACAAGCCATGCGGCGGCGCCGAAGCCATCAGCACCGCGCCGGGCAGCTTGCGGCGCAGCAGCGTCCGCTGGACCATCATGCCGCCCATGGAGTGGCCGATCAGCACCGGCGGCGCCCCGCAGCGCTCCACGGCGGCCAGCACGTCCTCCACGAAATCCGAAATGCCGAAGCTGTGCAGGCGCTCGCGTCCCGGGCTGCCGCCATGGCCGCGCAGGGACACGGCGTGGGCCTCCCAGCCCTGGTCGGCGAACCAGGGCAGGAACTTCTCGGCCCAAATCCAGGCACCGCAGAAGGCACCGTGGACGAACAGCAGGGGCACGGGTCTGGCGGGGCCGGAGGGCTTCCGGCTGAGAATTTCGAGCTGCGGCATGAATAATCCGGTCAGGAGAAGCCAGCGGCGGACAGGGCCGCCCATCACCTAGATCCGGACGGTATCCCTGTCCACCCGCGCTCAGCCGTTGTCTGCCTTGAGAAAATCCGCCTTGAGCAGATGGCTGTCGAACCATCCCCGCGCGGAGTCGGAGACCATGTCGAGCTTGCCCGGTTCCTCGAACAGGCGCCCCGCGCCGGGCACGACCTCCAGCGCCTTGACGCAGTGCAGGCGGGAGAAGGCGTCGCTGTTCAGGTCCAGCGCCGTGGCGTCCTTGCTGCCGACGATCAGAAGCGTGGGGGCGGCCACCCCGTCCAGCCACGCCTCCGCAAGGTCGGGACGCCCGCCGCGGCAGACGACCGCGCCGATGCCGTCGTGCTCGGCCGCGCGGCCCGCGGCGATCAGCGCCGTGGCGGCCCCAGTGGCGCCGCCGAAGAATCCGACGGGCTTCTGCTCGACGGCGGTTTCCGACCTCAGGAAGCGCGTCGCCTGGATCAGCCGTTCCGCAAGGCGGTGGACGTCGAAGTCGTTGGCGGGATCGGCCTTCTCCTCCTCGGTCAGCAGATCCATCAGGAGGGTGGCATAGCCGGCCTCCCGCAGCTTGGCGGCGACGTGGAGATTGCGCGGGCTGCAGCGCCCGCTGTTGACGCCCGTGCCGTGGGCGAACAGGACGGCTGCGGAAAACCCGTCCGGCACGTCAAGGGATCCGGGGAGGTTCAGCGGCGGTATGCGGATGTTCGGTTCGCCTGCCTTCGGATCCATGCGTGCGTCCCCCTGCCGTTAAGATGTTGGACGGATCAACAGCCCGGCTGGCCGGTCGGTGCCGCCCCATGTAATCTTATGGTCAAGATAGGAACTGAACCTGCATGAAGGGAGACGCCCTGTGTCTGCAGATGGTCCGTCCACCGAAACCGAAAGCCTGCGACCGGTTCCACCCATCCTCGATCCCGCGACGCTGGAGGCAAAGACCGGCGCCAGCGGCTACCCGGAACCGTTCCTGGCAGCGGTCGCCGGACGCACGCGCAAGCGGCTCGGCAACCCGCTCGGCCTGACACGTTTCGGCGTCAACCTGACGCGGCTCGATCCCGGGTCGGCCTCGGCGCTCCGCCACTGGCACACCAACCAAGACGAGTTCGTCTATGTGTTGGAAGGGGAACTGACGCTCGTCACCGACGCGGGCGAGACGGTGCTGCGGCCGGGCATGTGCGCGGGATTCCCGTCGGGCCGGCCGGACGGCCACCATCTGGTCAACCGGTCCGGCGCGCCCGCCGTCTATCTGGAGGTCGGCGACCGCGCGCCGGGAGACGACGCCTTCTACCCCGACGAAGACCTCGTCTACCGCAGCGAGGACAACCGCTACTACCACCGCGACGGAACGCCGTGGTAACGGCCGGTCGCCCGGCCGGTCATTCGGCCGGGCGGACCTTCTGCCGGTTGATCTGCATCTCGAAATAGGCGATGGTGCGGCGCAGGCCCTCCTCCAGCGGGATCGTCGGCTTCCAGTCGAGCAGGGTCTTCGCCCGCGTGATGTCGGGCTGGCGCTGCTTTGGGTCGTCCTGGGGCAGCGGGTGGTGGACGATCTTGGACTTGGACCCCGTCAGGCGGATGACCGCCTCGGCCAGTTCCAGGATCGTGAACTCCCCAGGGTTGCCGAGGTTGATGGGACCGGTGATGTCGGCCGGCGAGTTCATCAACCGGACGAACCCCTCGATCAGGTCGTCGACGTAGCAGAAGGAGCGGGTCTGCGATCCGTCGCCGTAGATGGTGATCGGCTTGCCTTCCAGGGCCTGCACGATGAAGTTGGACACCACGCGGCCGTCGTTGGGGTGCATGCGCGGTCCGTAGGTGTTGAAGATCCGCGCGACCTTGATCGACAGGCCGCAGTGGCGGTGATAGTCGAAGAACAGCGTCTCCGCGCAGCGCTTGCCCTCGTCGTAGCAGGCGCGCGGGCCGATCGGGTTCACGTTGCCGCGGTAATCCTCCGGCTGCGGGTGCACCTCCGGGTCGCCGTAGACCTCGCTGGTGGACGCCTGGAAGATCCGCGCGTTCAGCCGCTTGGCGAGGCCCAGCATGTTGATGGCGCCGTGCACGCTGGTCTTGGTCGTCTGCACGGGATCATGCTGGTAGTGGACCGGGGAGGCCGGGCAGGCGAGATTGTAGATCTCGTCGACCTCGACATAGAGCGGGAAGGTGACGTCGTGCCGCATCAGTTCGAAACGCGGATGCGACAGCAGGTGGACGACGTTGTCGCGCGTGCCGGTGAAGTAGTTGTCCACACACAGCACCTCGCACCCGTCCGCCAGCAGGCGCTCGCACAGGTGCGAGCCGAGGAAGCCCGCACCACCGGTGACCAGAACGCGTTTTGAAGCAAACGTCTTCACGGTGTTCCTCGCTGTTGACGGCGGTCACCAGACCGTCCGGTGATCGTCCATCCGTTGGTGTTTGTTCCGATCGCGATCCCACCGGGGGCTCGACCGGGCGTCCATGCGCAACGCCCGGATGAATCCGATGTTCATTTCCCCTTTCGACATATTCCCTCCGAACCGCGGCCGTCGGTGCCGTGCGGAAGGCGGTTTGCAAGGGGAGGGCTTTTGCGCTAACCATCCGGCCTTCGCAGCCACGGGGTGCGCCATCGTTATGAGCACCGGCACCATGAGCACCGACCTCACCTTGGTTCTGGGCGGTGCCCGGTCCGGCAAGAGCCGCCATGCGGAAGCGCTCGTCACCGCCATGCCCGGCCCGCGCGTCTACATCGCCACCGCGCAGGTCTGGGACGAGGAGATGGCCGACCGCGTGGCCCGCCACCAACAGGATCGCGGCCCCGGCTGGATGACGGTGGAGGAGCCGCTGGACCTTTCCGGCGTCTTGCGCCGCCACGCCGTGCCGGGCACCAACGTGCTGGTGGATTGCCTGACGCTCTGGCTGTCCAACCTGATGATGGATGAGGCCGACATTCCCGCCCATTCCGCGCAGCTTCTGGAGACGTTGGCCGCGGTCGGGGGGCGAGTGGTGCTGGTGTCGAACGAGGTCGGGCTGGGCATCGTGCCGGACAACGCGCTGGCCCGCCGCTTCCGCGATCATGCCGGGCGCCTGCACCAGGACGTGGCGGCGCTGGCCGGCCGGGTGGTCTTCGTCGCCGCGGGGCTGCCGATGGTGCTGAAAGGGGAGAGACCATGACCGAAGATGCGCCGAATGAGGCCGAAACCAACGCCCGGCATGCCGAGAAAATGAAGCGCCGCAAGGCGCTGCGCGACCGCGTGATGGCCAGCAAGACGGAGGAGAAGGGCCTCCTGATGGTCAACACCGGCAACGGCAAGGGCAAATCCACCGCGGCCTTCGGCCTGATCCTGCGCGCCGCCGGCCACGGCCAGCGCGTCGGGGTCGTGCAGTTCGTCAAGGGCGCCTGGTCGACCGGCGAGACCGTGGCGCTGGAACGCTTCGACGACCTCGTGGACTTCTACACGATGGGCGAGGGCTTCACTTGGGAGACGCAGGACCGCGCCCGCGACATCGCCGCCGCCAAGGCTGCCTGGGCCAAGGCGCAGGAGCTGATGGCCGATCCCAAATACAGCCTGATCGTGCTGGACGAGCTGAACATCGTGCTGCGCATGGACTATCTGCCCGTTGCCGAGGTGCTGCCCGTGCTGACCGGCCGGCGTCCGGGCTTGCACGTTCTGGTCACCGGCCGCACCGCGAAGCCGGAGTTGGTGGAGGCGGCCGACCTCGTGACCGAGATGACGCTGGTCAAGCACCCCTTCCAGGCCGGCATCAAGGCCCAGCCCGGCATCGAGTTCTGAGCCATGGCCGGACGGACGCCGCCGCAACAGACTCCGCCGCGCGCGATCATGCTCCAGGGGACGGGCTCCGACGTCGGCAAGTCCCTGCTGGTCGCCGGGCTGTGCCGCGCGCTGGTACGGCGCGGGCTGTCCGTGCGGCCCTTCAAGCCGCAGAACATGTCGAACAACGCCGCCGTCACCGCCGACGGCGGGGAGATCGGCCGCGCCCAGGCCTTGCAGGCACGGGCCTGCGGCGTCGCTCCGTCGGTCCACATGAACCCCGTCCTGCTGAAACCGCAGTCGGAGGTGGGATCCCAGGTGGTGGTCCGCGGCCAGGTCGTCGGCACGGCCAAGGCCGGCGACTACCAGTCGCGCAAGGGGCAGCTGCTCCCCACCGTGCTCGACAGCTTCGCCCGCCTGAAGGGCGAAGCCGACATCGTGGTGGTGGAAGGTGCGGGGAGTCCTGCGGAGGTCAACCTGCGCGCCGGCGACATCGCCAACATGGGCTTCGCCACGGCGGCGGACGTGCCCGTGCTGCTGGTCGGCGACATCGACCGCGGCGGGGTGATCGCCAGCCTCGTCGGCACCCACGCGCTGCTGCCGCCCGACGAGCAGGCGCGGGTGAAGGGCTTCCTGATCAACAAGTTCCGCGGTGACGTCCGTCTGTTCGACAGCGGCCTGTCGATCATCGCGGAGCGGACCGGCTGGCGCTCCTTCGGCGTCGTGCCCTGGCTGGGGGAGGCCGCCCTTCTGCCGGCCGAGGATGCGGTCGCGCTCGACACCTGGAAGACCCGGAGCGGCGGGCGGCTGAAGGTCGCCGTGCCCATGCTGTCGCGCATCGCCAACTTCGACGACTTCGACCCGCTGGCGCAGGAGCCCGACGTCGCGCTGACCATGGTGCCGCGCGGCCAACCGCTGCCCGGCGACGCCGACCTGATCATCCTGCCCGGCACCAAGGCGACCATCGCCGACCTCGCCGTGCTGCGCGCCCAGGGCTGGGACGTGGACCTGCTGGCCCACTGGCGGCGCGGCGGGCGGGTGCTCGGCATCTGCGGCGGCTACCAGATGCTCGGCCGCCGCATCGCCGACCCGGAGGGGATCGAGGGACCGCCCGGCGACGCCGCCGGCCTCGGCCTGCTCGACGTCGAGACGGTGCTGAAGGGCCCCAAGGTGCTGGAGGAGGCGCAGGGCACCGAGCACAGCACCGGCGCCGCCGTTGCCGGCTATGAGATGCACATGGGCCGCACAGACGGGCCGGACCGCGCCCGCCCGATGCTGACCCTGGCCGACGGCCAGACCGACGGTGCCATGTCGGTCGACGGGCGGGCGATGGGCTGCTACCTCCACGGCCTGTTCACCGCCGACGGCTTCCGCGCCGCCTTCCTTGGCCGGCTCGGGGCCACGCCGTCCGGCGTCTCCTACCAGGACACGGTGGAGCGGGCGCTGGATAGCGTCGCGGACCGGCTGGAAACGCACCTAGACGTGGACGGCCTGCTCGCGGTGGCGGGCTGACCGTCGCGTAGGTTCGTAGGATCTGGTCCCCTACACCACCGCCAACACCAGCGCGCCGACGATCAGCGCCAGGCAGGCGCGGCGGTAGAGGAACAGCGCACGGTCGATGTCCTGCGGGGTCGCGGCGGTGCGGCCAGGACCCATCCAGGCGTCCTCGATCCGCACGGAGCCGTAGACGCGCGGCCCGCCCAGCCGCAGGTCCAGCGCACCGGCCATGGCGGCCTCCGGCCAGCCGGCGTTGGGGGAGCGGTGGCGGTGGGCGTCGCGGCGGACGGAACGCCACGCCTCCGCGGCATCGGCCCCCGCCGTGAATCGGGCGGCGAGCGTGATCAGCACCGCTGTCAGGCGGGAGCCGGGCAGGTTCACCAAGTCGTCCAGCCGGGCGGCGGCCCAGCCGAACGCCTCGTGCCGGGGCGTGCGGTGGCCGATCATGCTGTCGGCGGTGTTGATGGCCTTGTAGAGCGCGACCCCCGGCAGCCCGCCGACCAGCAGCCAGAAGGCCGGCGCGACGACTCCGTCGGAGAAGTTCTCCGACAGGCTCTCGATGGCGGCGCGGCACACCCCATGCTCGTCCAGCGTGGCCGGGTTGCGGCCGACGATGCGCGACACCGCCTTCCGCGCCGCGTCGAGTCCTCCGGTGCGGAAGGCCATGGCGACGGCCGCCACATGCTCGTAAAGGCTCCGCTGCGCGATCAGAGTGGAGGCCAGCGCCGCCTCCACGATCCCGCCGAAGGGCAGATGCCGGCACAGCCACGCCACCGCCGCCGCGACGCCGCCGACCACCAGCAGCAGGACAACCACCGCCAGCACGCCCATCGCCTTCCGCAGGTCGAAGCCGTCACTCTCCCGGTTGAGGGCGCGGTCGAGATGGGCGATAAGCGCGCCGATCCACACCACGGGGTGGCGGATTTGGGCGTACAGTGCGTCCGGATAGCCGACGGCGGCCTCGACGACGAGGGCGACGGCGAGCACGAACGGATGAAGCTCCACGGCACGGGATCCTGACGGGGGAGGGAAGGGGCGCGATCATGGCGGAAACGGCGGGATTCACCAAGGGCACGATGAAGGTGGCACGATGAAGCCGGGCATCATTCCCCCCATCATCCATGGCGGTGACCTGGACCGCGCGCGGGCCGCCTTTCCCGATGCGCCGGAGCCCTGGGTCGATCTGTCGACCGGAATCAATCCCTGGCCCTATCCCTTGCCCGCCATTCCCGCGGATGCCTGGACCCGGTTGCCCGCCCGTTCGGCCGAATCCGGCCTGCGCGCCGCGGCGGCCGGCTGCTACGGCGTGCCGTCCCCTGACATGGTCGCGGCGGCTTCCGGCTCGCAGGCAATGATCCAGCTGCTGCCGCGATTGCGCGCGGCGGGAAGCGTCGCGGTCCTCGGCCCGACCTACGCGGAGCACGCCGCGGCTTGGACGGCGGCCGGGCACGGCGTGGCCTTGGTGGAGGGGCTGGACGGTCTGGACGCGGACGTGATCGTGATCGTCAACCCGAACAACCCCGACGGCCGGATCGTCCCCATCGACCGCCTGCTGGAACTGGCGGACCGGCAGTCCGCGCGCGGCGGCTGGCTGGTGGTGGACGAGGCCTTCGCCGACGTGACCCCGGCGGCGAGCGTTTCCGCCCACGCCGGCTGGCCGGGGCTGCTGGTGCTGCGCTCCTTCGGGAAATTCTTCGGGCTGGCCGGGCTGCGCCTCGGCATCCTGCTCGCGGAGCCGGCGCTGGCCGGCAGGGTGCGCGCCGCCGTCGGTCCCTGGGCGGTGTCGGGCCCGGGGCTGGTCGTCGCCACCGCGGCCCTGGCGGATTCGGCGTGGATCGCCGCGACGCGGGCGCGTCTGGACGCGGAGGCAGATCGGCTGGACAAGCGTTTGATCGCCGCCGGCCTGCCGGTCGTCGGGGGCACGTCCCTCTTTCGTCTAATTTGCACGCCGGGCGCGCATGAGTTGTACAATGCGCTGGGGCGCGCGGGGGTGATCGTGCGCCGCTTCGACTACCGGACGGATTGGCTGAGGCTGGGGCTTCCGAAGGATGACAAATCAACCACGCGCCTTCTGGATGCCGTTCGAACGGTCAAAAATTCGTAGCAATTGCCAACGATTTGAGCGATCAACTCTGTCGGCGCGACAAGATGGCACACACGGACCGATTCACACTTCGGCTAACGTATGGGCGGTTCGGACCGCCGCGGCGCAAGAATCTTCCATGACATCGGGCCGCCATGCTTGATTCGGTTGGTACAACGACGGGTCCCGCGGGGGGCGCCGGGGAGACGCGGGGGCCGCTGTGGCAAGCGTTCGACGCGCTGCCTACCGGCGTCTGCGTCACCGCGCCGGACGGTACGGTCGTTTATGCCAACCCCGCCCTGCACCGGCTGTTGGGGCATGCGCCGGAGTCCCTGCCGGGCCTCGATTTCAACCGGTTGGCAACGCAGGATGGTGGAGCCGACCTCCCCGGTGAGCCGGAAGTCCGCGAACGGCTGCTGCGCCGACAGGACGGTGGGGCCGTCTGGGTGGCGGAGGCCGCGAGCATCATCGAAGATTCCTCCATTGGCGGTCTTGGGGGCGAGGCGCTGACCCTGCGCGTCCTGACCGACGTCAGCCACCATCGCCGGGCCGAGGCCGCACTGCGCGACCAGCTGCTGATGAAGGAGGTTCTGTTCGAGACGCTGCCCGTGCCCGTGTTCGTGAAGAACGCGGAGGGGGAGTATGTCGACTGCAACGATTCCTTCGAACGCTACACCGGGCTGTCGCGGCGCAAGATCATCCAGAAGACCGCCTTCGCGGTGATGGACCCGCGCATGGCCAAGGCGCATGAGGAGCAGGACCGCGAACTGGTCGTCAACTGGGGGCAGCGCAGCTACGAGGAGGCGGTGCCCTTCGCCGACGGGTCCACCCGCATGGCCAGCTTGACCAAGGCGGTCTACTGCGACAGCACCGGCAATTTCGGCGGCATCGTCGGCGTGATCCACGACCTGTCGGAGGGGCTGCCCAGCGAGGAGCGGCTCCAGACCATCCTGGAGCAGAGCCCGATCGGCGTGTCCGTGTCGCGCCGCGACAACGGGCGCATCATCTTCGTCAACACCCGCTTCGCCGAGCTGATCGGCCTGACGCGCGAGGACGTGATCGGACGGCAGGCGCGCGACTACTACCTCGATTCCAACCAGCGGGAACGGGTGATCGAGCGGCTGCGGCTGTCCGGGTCCGTCGTGAACATGGAAATCCAGTTCCGCCGCGCCGATGGTTCGTCCTTCTGGACGCTGTTCACCGTCAACCAGGCGGTGATCCAGGGCGTGCAGGTGAACCTCGCCTGGATCTACGACTACACGGAACGGCGCAACATGGAGGAGGCCCTGCGCGACATGGCCTCCCGCGATCCGCTGACCGGCATCTACAACCGGCGCTCCTTCATGGAGTTGGCGCGGTCGCAGCTTGCCCGCGCCCATCGCTTCCAGGAACCCCTGTCGGTCTTCGTTCTGGACGTCGACCATTTCAAGCGCATCAACGACAGCTATGGGCACGCCACTGGGGACGACGCGCTGCGCATGGTGGCCGGCGGGTGCCAGTCGATCCTGCGCGAATACGACATCCTGGGCCGTCTCGGCGGGGAGGAGTTCGTGGTGGTGCTGCCGGGCGCCACGGCGGACGAATCGCGCGTGGTGGCCGAACGGGTGCGGCGCCATCTGGCCCGCATGGCGATCCCCGGACCGGAAGGCCGTTTCCACCTGACTACCAGCATCGGCATCTCGGCGCTGGACGGTTCCAGCGACACGTTGGAAAAGGCCATCCACCGCGCCGACCTCGCGCTCTACCGTGCCAAGCGCGAAGGGCGCAACCGCGTCGTCGTGTTCGAACCGGGTATGTAATCCCCGATCCCTTACTCCACCCGCACACCCTGCTGGAAATCCACCGCGATGACCGTGGAGCGGTCGAGGATCGCGCTGCGGCCCGACTCGGTCAGGCGACAGACAAGCCAGTCGGGCTTTAGGGGATTGTGGAACCAGCGCTCCGCCCAGCCAGCCTTCAGGCAGCTTTCGATGGTCTGCCGCTTCACCCGCTGGCCGGTGTCGTCGAACAGGGGCAGCTTGCCGCCGGGCTGGTCCAGGCCGCGGCAGAGCCAAGCCGCCTGCTGGTCGGTGGGCTTGCGGCGGGACCCGGGGCGGCGCGGCGTGGCCATAATCGTCTCGCGGTTGTTGCGGTCGGAAGCGGCTGTGGCAAAGATGGGCCCAGTCTACGCGCAAACGGCGCAGGGCGCATCACGGCCCGGCGAAAAAGAGGTGCGGCATGGAACGCCATGAGGAAGGAGACGGCGACGTCGTCTTCGCCTACATCACCGCGGGCTCGCCGGAGGAGGCGCGGCGCATCGGCCGCGCCCTGGTCGAAGAACGGCTGGCCGCCTGCACCAACATCCTGGACGGCATGACATCCATCTACCGCTGGCAGGGCGCGGTGGAGGAGGCGACGGAATCGGTGCTGATCGCCAAGACCCGGGCCGCGCTGTTCGAGCCGCTGGCCGCGCGGGTGCGGGAACTGCACAGCTACGACGTGCCCTGCGTCGTGGAACTGAAGGTCGGCCGCGGCAACCCCGCCTACCTCGACTGGTTGCGCGACGGGACCGCTTAGCGTCTCCAGTTCGCATGCCGGCCATGTCCGGCGCGCATTGGACCACCCCCGGCCGGCGTGTCAGTTTCATCGGCAATCCATCCGGGGGCGGAGATATCCCATGACCGATCTGTCAGCGCGCCTGTCCATCGGCTTTTCCTGGATCGGCCACGCGCTGATGCACATCGTGTCCGCGCTGTTCCTGACCGTCGTGCTGGCGCTGGAGCGGGAATGGCATCTGCCCTACGACGAGCTGATCCGGCTGTGGACGCTGGGGGCGCTGCTGATCGGGCTCGGCGCGCCGCTGGCGGGCTGGCTGGGCGACCGCTGGAGCGAGTGCCGCATGATGGCGGTCTTCTTCCTGGTGACCGGCGCCGGCACCATGGCTTGCGGCCTGACGGAGGGGCCGACCAGCCTGCTGTGGGCGCTGGCGGCGCTGGGGCTGGGGTCGTCCATCTACCACCCCGTGGGCATGGCCTGGATGGTGAAGAACGCCGTCAACCGGGGCAAGGCGCTGGGCTATCTCGGCATCTTCGGCACGGTGGGCATCGCGTCGGCCGCGCTGGTGGCCGGCGGCCTGACGGAATGGCTGGGCTGGCGCGCGGCCTTCCTGATCCCCGGCGCCATCTGCGTGGGGCTGGGCGTGTTGCTGGCGGTGCTGATCGCCGTCGGCGTGGTGGAGGACCGCAAGGGTGACCTGAAGCCGCAGCCGAAGGCCTCGCGCGGCGACGTGATCCGCGCCTTTTTCGTGCTGTCGGTGACGATGGTCTGCGCCGGTCTGATGTTCAACGGCATGCAGGTCGTGTTGCCCAAGCTGTTCGAGGCGCGACTGAGCCATCTGCTGGGCGACAGCACGCTCGGCGTCGGCGGTCTGGTCACCGCGGTCTATCTCGTCGCCGCGCTGCCGCAGCTGATCGGCGGGCACCTTGCCGACAAGTTCCCGCTGAAGCGCATCTACACGCTGTGCCTGCTGGTGCAGGTTCCGATGATGGCGGCCGTGGCGGTGCTGGCCGACCTGCCGCTGGTTGGGGCCGCCGCGTTGGTGGTGATCGCCTCCCAGGTGCAGATCCCGGCGGAGAACCTGCTGCTCGCCCGCTACACGCCGGAAAAGCACCGCGGCCTCGCTTACGGCGCCAAGTTCATCCTGTCCTTCGGCGCCGGCCCGATCGCCGTGCAGCTGGTCGCCTACGTCTACGAGCGGACCGGCGAGTTCGTGATGCTGTACGTGACCCTGTCGGCCCTGGCGCTGATCGCCTTCCTGGCCGCGCTGCTGCTGCCCGCCGACCGCGACGGCGGCCGCAAGGCGGAGGCCGTGCCGGCACCGGCGGAGTAGGCGAGGGCGGTCTGAGTGTAAATTTCACCACAGAGACACGGAGACACAGAGGGCGTGGTTTCTCTGTGCCTCTGTGCCTCTGTGGTTATTAATTGTTTCCGCATCCCGCCTCCTCTCCCAAGCGGAGAGAGGAGGCTTTAAAACAATCGGAAAGCTCCGGTTTTACGCCGACAACGCCCGATCCAGGTCGGCGATGATGTCCTCCACCGTCTCCAGGCCGATCGACAGGCGGATCACCTCCGGCCCCGCGCCGGCCTTGGCCTGGGCCTCCGGCGAGAGCTGGCGGTGCGTGGTCGAGGACGGGTGGATGACCAGCGAGCGGCTGTCGCCGATGTTGGCGAGGTGGCTCAGCAGCTGGACGTTCTCCACCACCTTCACGCCAGCGTCATAGCCGCCCTTCACGCCGAAGGTCAGCACCGCGCCGGCGCCGCGCGGCAGGTACTTCTTCGCAAGGCCGTTGTACTTGGACGATTCCAGGCCCGCGTAGCTGACCCAGCTCACCGCCGGGTGGCCCTCCAGGAACTGCGCGACCTTCATGGCGCTGTCGCTGTGGCGCTGCATGCGCAGCGGCAGCGTCTCGATGCCGTTCAGGGTCAGGAAGGCGTTCAGCGGCGCCTGGCTCGGCCCCAGGTCGCGCAGGCCGACGGCGTGGCCGTGGATGGTGAAGGCCAGATGGCCGAAGGTCTCGTGGAACTTCAGCCCGTGATAGCCGGCGTCCGGCTCCGACAGGGCGGGGAACTTGCCGGACTTGGTCCAGTCGAATTTACCGCTGTCGATCACCACGCCGCCGACCGAGGTGCCGTTGCCAGACAGGAACTTGGTGGTGGAGTGCACGACCAGCGTGGCGCCCCACTGGGTCGGGTTGATCAGGTAGGGCGTGGCCAGCGTGTTGTCGACGATCAGCGGGATGCCGGCGGCGTCGGCGATCTTGGCGATGGCCTCGATGTCGGTCACCACGCCGCCGGGGTTGGCGAGGCTTTCCACGAAGATCGCCTTGGTCTTCGCCGTGATGGCGGCGCGGACGTTCTCCGGGTTGTCGGTGTCCACGAAGACCGACTTCCAGCCGAAGGCGCGCGGGAAGCTGATGCCGAGCTGGTTCAGGCTGCCGCCGTACAGCTTCTGCGAAGCGACCACCTCGTCGCCCGGCTCCATCAGCGGGAAGAGGGCGAGCAGTTGGGCGGCGTGGCCCGACGAGGTCGCCGTGGCGCCCGCACCGCCCTCCAGGTTCGCCAGCCGCTCCTCCAGCACCGCGACCGTGGGGTTGGTCAGGCGCGAGTAGATGAAGCCGACCTTCTGCAGGTTGAACAGCGACGCCGCGTCGTCCACGTCGTCGAAGACGAAGCTGGTCGTCTGGTAGATCGGCGTCTGGCGCGCGCCGGTGGCCGGGTCGGGGGCGGCGCCCGCGTGGATGGCGCGGGTTTCGAAACCGAAGGTCTTCTGCTCGCTCATGGTCGGATTCCCCTTACATCAATTTTTTGAAGCTTTTCGCGGGTGCAGTCTTCTTGGACGTCAGGATGTTGGAGTTGACGCCGATGCGCCCGATTTCGTGGAACAGGCGCTGAACCTCGATCTTCGGGCAGCGGTTCATGATCACGGTCAGCCCGGCCGCCTCGGCCCGGGCCGCCGCCTCGTCGTTGCGCACGCCCAGCTGCATCCACACGACCTTGACGCCGGCGGCGATCGCCTCCTCCGTCACGCCCGCGGCGGCGGTGGCGTTGCGGAAGATGTCGACCATGTCCGGCGGCTCCGGCAGGTCCTTCAGGCTGGCGTAGACCGGCTCGCCCAGGATGGTCTGCCCGGCCAGCTTCGGGTTGACCGGGATGACGCGGTAGCCCTTGTCGCGCAGGTATTTCAGCACGAAGAAGCTGGCCTTCACCGGGTCGGCGCTGGCGCCGACGATGGCGATGGTCTTCACGCGGTCCAGGACGCCCCGGATGTGGTCGTCGCTGTAGTCGTCGTGGTGGGGCAGGTGAACGGTCATTGGCCGCACCACACCGGCGCGCGCTTCTCGATGAAGGCGTCGATGCCCTCCGCGGCGTCGCGGGCCATCATGTTCTCGGTCATCACGCGGGCGGCGTAGGCGTAGGCCTGCTCCACGTCCAGGTCGATCTGGCGGTGGAAGGCCTCCTTGCCGGTCGCCACGGTCAGCGACGACTTGGACGCGATCTTGGCGGCGACTGCCTGGACCTTGGAGTCCAGCTCCCCAGCCGGCACGGAGCCGTTGACCAAGCCGATGCGCACCGCCTCCGCGGCGTCGATCAGGTCGCCCAGCAGCAGCATCTCCATGGCCGCCTTGCGGCCGACCGCGCGGCTCAGCGCCACCATGGGGGTGGAGCAGAACAGGCCGATGTTCACGCCCGGCGTGGCGAAGCGCGCAGTGTCGGCGCAGTAGGCGAGGTCGCAAGTGGCGACCAGTTGGCACCCCGCGGCCGTGGCGATGCCGTGCACCTTGGCGATCACCGGCTGGCGCACCCGGTTGATCGCCAGCATCAGGCGGGAGCACTGGACGAACAGCGCCTCGTACGCCTCGCGTGTGGGAGAGGCGCGCATCTCCTTCAGGTCGTGCCCGGCGCAGAAGGCGGGACCGGCCCCGGCCAGCACGATCACCCGCACCGACGGGTCGTTGTGCAGCGCGTCCAGCTGGTCCTGCAACGCGGCCATCAGCCCGACCGACAGCGCGTTGCGCGCCTGCGGCCGGTTGAGCGTCAGCTTCGCGACTCCGTCGCGGTCCTCGCGCAGGACCAGGGCGTCGGACGATGACGTGGCGGGGTGGGCTGTGCTCATCGGTATCAATCCTCCCGGCAACCTCGGCGGTTGGCTCTTTTGGCAATTGGAGGGGCAGACTACCCCGCCGCCGGCCGCCGCGGAACCGGGCGCGTTGACGAAGTTGCCATAAGGCGACGAGCCTATCAGACGACAGGCCGCCGCCGTGTTCAACACTTAAATCCGCCAATTAGTGTGAAAACATGTCTTGCAATGCGGTGGGGAATACCGCCCGCGCATTCCTGCTGCCGGTCGCCTACAATCGGGGGCAAGCGAAGACCAACAAAGGAAGGGTGAGGGATGAGCAAGCCCGCTATGACAGCTGACGAACTCGAAGCCCTGATTCGGGAGGGCGTCCCGCTGGTCGGCGCCCACGGAATCTCCATCGAGCAGCTGGGCGCCGGCAACGTCCGGATGCGCATGCCTTACAAGGACGAGTTCGTGCGCCCCGGCGGCACCGTGACCGGCCCGGCCATGTTCGGGCTGGCCGACGTGGCGCTCTACGCCGCGGTGCTGAGCCTCGTCGGGCGGGTGGAACTGGCGGTGACCACCAGCATGACCATCAACTTCCTGCGCCGCCCGGCGCCGGTCGCCATCACCGCGGACTGCCGCATCCTGAAGATGGGCAAGCGGCTGGCCTACGGCGAAGTCCTGCTGTTCTCCGACGGCGATCCGCAGCCCGTGGCGCACGTCACCGGCACCTATTCGATTCCCCCGCACGAGCCCGTGTCCGTCGCGGTATCAGGATACCAATCTCCCGACGCTGACTGAAAAGTGCAACAATATCAACGGCTTTGCTTTTCGGGTATTATAATACCGTTCCAGCAAGCCGTTGATATCGCGCGGAATTTTTTCCATTGACAGGGCGTCGGCCAAACCGTACAAAACCGGCCGCTTCGGCGCCCCGGGGATTGAACGTCCAGTATCGGTGGCCCGCCGATCCACGTTTAGTCAACGAGTGTGGCGATGAAGACCTTCAATCTGAAGCCGACCGACATCGAGAAGAAGTGGTACGTCGTCGATGCCGACGGCCTCGTTCTCGGCCGGCTCGCCAGCATCCTGGCGAACATCCTGCGCGGCAAGACCAAGCCGACCTACACCCCGCACATGGATTGCGGCGACCACGTCGTCGTGATCAACGCGGAGAAGGTGAAGCTGACCGGCAACAAGCGCCAGGACGACATCTTCTACTGGCACACCGGTTATCCGGGCGGCATCAAGGGCCGTTCCAAGGGCCAGATCCTGGACGGCAAGTACCCGGAGCGCGTGATCGAGAAGGCCGTGGAGCGCATGGTTCCGCGCGGTCCGCTCGGCCGTAAGGTCATGACCCACCTGAAGGTCTACAAGGGCGCTGCCCACCCGCACGAGGCGCAGCAGCCGGTGGCGATCGACGTCGCCGCCATGAACCCGAAGAATAAGCGGAGCGCGTAATCCAATGGCTCAGGTTACCACCACCCTTTCCGGCCTGAAGGACCTCGCCGGCGCCGCCGTTCCGGCCGCCGCTTCCGCCGAAGTCGTCGCGCCGAAGCTGGACGCCCAGGGCCGCGCCTACGCCACCGGCAAGCGCAAGGACGCCGTCGCCCGCGTGTGGATCAAGCCGGGCTCCGGCAAGATCACCATCAACGGCCGCGACCAGGAAGTCTACTTCGCCCGCCCCGTGCTGCGCATGATGATCGCCCAGCCGTTCGGCATCACCGACCGCGTCGACCAGTTCGACGTGATGGTGACCGTCGCCGGCGGTGGTCTGTCGGGCCAAGCCGGTGCCGTCCGCCACGGCATCTCCAAGGCTCTGACCTACTTCGAGCCGGCGCTCCGTCCGCCGCTGAAGGCCGCCGGCTTCCTGACCCGCGACGCCCGCGT
Source organism: Azospirillum canadense (assembly GCF_025961225.1). Taxonomy (GTDB): domain Bacteria; phylum Pseudomonadota; class Alphaproteobacteria; order Azospirillales; family Azospirillaceae; genus Azospirillum; species Azospirillum canadense. The sequence goes on from NZ_JAOQNG010000001.1 coordinate 1,458,994, forward strand.
CGTCGAGCGTAAGAAGTACGGCCGCGCCAAGGCCCGCCGCAGCTTCCAGTTCTCGAAGCGCTAAAGCCTACCGCGGACCCGCGTTTCTACTGTACAAGCGAGGGGCGTCCCGGACGGGGCGCCCCTTTCTTGCTTTCTGCGCCTTCCATTACCTGTGCGTCGAGAGGATACCCTTCCATGGCCAACAGCAACTCCCCGATCCGCGTCGGCATCCTGGGCGCGTCCGGTTACACCGGCGCCGAGCTGGTGCGCCTGCTTCTCCGCCATCCCGGCGTCGAGATTTGCGCGCTGACGGCCGAGCGACAGGCGGGCAAGCCGATGGCCGAGGTGTTCCCGCACCTGGGCAGCTACAATCTGCCCGGCCTCGTGAAGATCGAGGAGGTGTCGTGGGACAAGCTCGACGCCGTGTTCTGCGCCCTGCCGCACGGCACCACGCAGGAGGTCATCGCCGGCCTGCCGCGGCACCTGAAGGTGGTCGACCTGTCGGCCGATTTCCGGCTGAGCGACCCGGCCGAATACGCCACCTGGTACGGGCATGAGCACCGCGCCGTGGAGCTGCAGAAGGAAGCCGCCTACGGCCTGACCGAGTTCAACCGGCAGGGCGTGCGCAAGGCCCGCTTGGTCGCCAACCCCGGCTGCTACCCCACCTGCTCGCTGCTGCCGCTGCTGCCCCTGCTGATGGAGGAGCTGATCGAGCCGGGGGGGATCGTCATCGACGCCAAGTCGGGCGTGTCGGGCGCCGGCCGCGACGCCAAGCAGCAGAACCTCTTCTCCGAGGTGTCGGAGGGCTTCAACGCTTACGGCGTCGGCTACCACCGCCATATGCCGGAGATCGAGCAGGAGCTGCGGCTGGCCGCCGGCCGCCCGATCACCGTCAGTTTCACGCCGCACCTCGTGCCGATGAACCGTGGCATGATGGCGACCATCTACGTCCGCATGGCCGACGGCGCCAACGCCGACGATCTGCGCGAGGCCCTGGTCAAGCGCTACGAAAGCGAGCCCTTCGTCGGCGTCACGCCGGCCGGCGTCGTCCCGGCGACGCGGCATGTCCGCGCCTCCAACCACGCGCTGATCGGCGTCGTCCCGGACCGCACCCCGCGCGGCGCCATCATCGTCTCGGTCATCGACAACCTGGTGAAGGGTGCCTCGGGCCAAGCCGTCCAGAACATGAACGTCATGTTCGGCCTGGGCGAGACCGCCGGCCTGGAGCAGGCTCCGCTCTTCCCCTAACCACTTGATCCACCCGTAGGTTGGGTGAAGCGCAGCGCAACCTAACACGCACCGCACGGCGACGCTGTTGGGTTGTGCCTGCGGCTCCACCCAACCTAAGTTCTCCCATTTCCGGAGTCGCCATGTCCGGCCTGATCCTGCCCTACAAGGGCATTTCGCCGACCATCGACGCGAGCGTCTACATCGCGCCGACCGCCACGGTGATCGGCGACGTCGTGATCGGGCCGGACACCAGCGTCTGGTTCGGCTGCACCGTGCGCGGCGACGTGAACGAGATCCGCATCGGCGCCCGCACCAACATCCAGGACGGCACCGTCATTCACGTCGCGGCGGCGGGGCAGGGCACCTACATCGGCGACGACATCTCCGTCGGGCACATGGCGTTGCTGCACGCCTGCACGATCGACAGCGGCTGCTTCATCGGCATGAAGGCCTGCATCATGGACGGCGCCCACGTCGAATCGGGTGCCATGGTCGCGGCCGGCGCGCTGGTCACGCCGGGCAAGCGCGTGCGGACCGGCGAGCTGTGGGCCGGAAGCCCGGCGCGCCCGATTCGCAACCTCACTGAAAAAGATTTGGACTTCTTCCCCCTCAACGTCCGGAACTACGTCGCCCTCGCGGCGGCCTACCGAGGCGCGTAACTTGCGCAACTTTTCGCCGATCGTAAGTGTTGCAACGCAGCAACAGTGACGCCGAAGCGAAACGGTTAGGACTTCAGGAGGGGATGTCTTCGCGCGGATTCACCCCACATGTCTCGCGATTTGTCACTTCGCATGCACGCGGAATGACCTATCGTTCGCACGATTCGTCCTCCGCGAGACAAGCGGTAGGGAGAGGATCTCGAAGGGAGTGGAGAACATGAAGACCCTGATCCGCGCAACCATGGCCGTCGTTCCGGCCGCTGTTATCGCCATCGGCCTGTCGGCCGGTGCGCAGGCCCAGACCGTCGACGGCACCGTCGCCGAGTGGTGCAACCCCGTCATCGGCTGGGGCAACACCCCGGTCCGTACCGCCTCCGGCGGCTACGCCATCCACCAGGGCAGCTATCCGTGCCCGCCGGCCGCCGCCCCGGCGGTCGCCCCGGCCCCGGCCGCCCGCGCCCAGACCGAATATCTGGTGTTCTTCGACTGGGATAAGTCGAACATCACCCCGGCCGCCGACCGCGTGATCGGCGATGCCGTGAACGCCATCGGCCGCGGCGCCAACGCCCGCGTCCACGTGATCGGCCACACCGACACGTCGGGCTCGCCGGCCTACAACCAGCGCCTGTCGGTCCGTCGCGCCGAGGCGGTGAAGTCGTCCATGGTCGCCAAGGGCATCCCGGCCACCAACATCACCACCGAGGGCAAGGGCGAGAGCCAGTTGCTCGTCCAGACCGGCCCGAACGTCCGCGAGCCGTCGAACCGTCGTGCGCAGATCCTGCCGCGCGGCGCCAACGCCCCGTCCTCGTAACGACGCGGCGTTCCCTCGCGGGAAAAAGGAAAGGCCCCGGACGATGTCCGGGGCCTTTTTCTTTGGCCGACTTTTCTTCGGAAGGCATTTGCCCCCTCCCTAACCCCGCAGGGGAGGGAACTCCGCCGCTGCGGGTAAACTCCCTCCCCTGCGAAGCGGGGGAGGGAAGGGGCCCGTGGCAACGCCATGGGAAGGGTGGGGGCAAGCGCCCCCTTATCAGACGATCCGCACCTTCGCGTACGATCCGGGCGCGTCCTCCAGGGCCGGCAGGCCGCCCTTGTTCGGGTCGCGGGCCGGGACCTTGCCTTCGGAGAACTTGCCAACCCACGTGTTCCACTCCGGCCACCAGGAGCCGGGGGTCTGCTCCGACGACTTCAGCCACTCGTCGGAGGTTTTCGGCAGCTTGGCGTTGGTCCAGTAGCAGTACTTCTCCGCGGCCGGCGGGTTGACGACGCCGGCGATGTGGCCGGAGGCCGCCAGCACGAACTTCACCGGGCCGGTGAACAGGTTGGCACCCATGTAGGTCGACTTCCACGGGGCGATGTGGTCCTCGCGCGCCGACAGGAAGAAGGACGGGGTCTTCACCGTGCGCAGGTCGATCGGCACGCCGCGCAACGTCACCGCGCCGGGCTGGGCCAGCAGGTTCTTCTGGTACATGTTGCGCAGGTAGAAGCTGTGCATCGCCGCAGGCATGCGGGTCGAATCGCTGTTCCAGTACAGCAGGTCGAACGGGAACGGATCCTTGCCCAGCAGGTAGTTGTTCACGACAAACGACCAGATCAGGTCGTTGGCGCGCAGCATGTTGAAGGTCGTCGCCATCTTCGAGCCGTCGAGATAGCCCTGCTCGGCCATCTGGCTCTCGATGAAGGTCAGCTGCTCCTCGTCGATGAAAACGGACAGCTCGCCGGCCTCGGTGAAGTCCAGCATGGTGGTGAAGAAGGTCGCCGACTTGATGCGGTCGTCCTTCTTAGCCGCCATGTAGGCGAGCGTGGAGGCCAGCAGCGTGCCGCCCAGGCAGTAGCCGATGGCGTTTACGTCCCGCTCGCCGGTGATCTTCTCGATGGCGTCGAGCGCCGCGAGCGGGCCCTCGACCATGTAGTCCTCGAAGCCCTTCTGGGCCAGCTTCTCGTCCGGATTCACCCAGGACAGGACGAAGACCGTGTGGCCCTGGTCGACCGCCCACTTGATGAAGCTGTTCTTCTCGCGCAGGTCGAGGATGTAATACTTGTTGATCCAGGGCGGCACGATCATCAGCGGCCGCTTGTTCACCTCCGCCGTGGTCGGGGTGTACTGGATCAGCTGCATCAGGCTGGTCTGGAAGACGACCTTGCCCGGCGTCACGGCGATGTTCTTGCCGACCTGGAAGGCGTCGTAGTCGGTCATGGAGATGCGCAGCTCGCCCTTGCCGCGCTCCAGGTCGGTCAGCAGGTGCTCCAGGCCCTTCACCAGGTTCTCGCCGCCGGTCTCGATGGTCTTGCGCAGCACCTCCGGGTTCGTCATGACGAAGTTGGAGGGCGCCATCGCGTCGACGAACTGGCGGGTGTAGAAGTCGACCTTCTTGGCCGTGTGGTCGTCAAGCCCGTCCACCTCGTTCACGGTGGACTGCATCCACCGGGCCGACAGCAGGTAAGACTGCTTGATGAAGTCGAACAGCGTGTTCTCGTCCCAGGCGGAGTCCTTGAAGCGGCGGTCGTCCTTGGCCGGGGCGATGACCGGCTGGGCCTCCTGGCCGAAGAAGCGCTGGGTCGTACGCTGCCACAGGGTCAGGTAGTCCTGCCACAGCGTCATCTGCGCCTTCATCAGCTTGGCCGGGTCGGCCATCATGCGCGTGGTCATTTCCAGGAAGGCATGGCCGACGCCCATCGGGTCCGGATTCTTCGCGCCGACGCCGTCCGAGGCCTGACGCGACAAGAAATCGGTGACCAGCCGCTGGCTCTGCTCGGCGATGCGGGTCATCGCCCGCGACATCTCGACCGGGTCGGGAAGCTTGACGTCAGGGGCCTGGTTCTCGGCCATGGGTTCGGTCCTTCTTCTTTAGGCGAGTTTGAGCTTCAGGAGGCGCGTGCTGCGGTTTATACAAAGCCAGCCGGGCATCGGGGTGTTGGACGCCGGTCCGGCTGGACGTGCAGTCCGGGGCCCGTGCTTCGGATGGAGTGTCGAAATGGTGTGTCGCGTGGTTCGTCGGTTGCGGGGACCCTCATACACCTCTCGTATGAAGATTTCATTTCGCCCTGCGCCGTGCAAGCGGTGCGGCAGGCAGGAGCATAGGGGACCAGAGCATGAGGGGTGCGGGATGAAGACGGATATCCGCCGGGGAACGACGGCCATTGGACAGCTGGCCCGCCTGGGCGCCGCCGCGCTGGTTGCGCTGGCGCTGCCCGCCTGCAGCAACCGCGTGCTGGACACCGGCCTGGTCGGCGCGGTCACGGGGTCGGACGTGCCGGTCAAGGACGACACCACGCTGATCCGCGGGCTGAAGAACGAGAACCGGGAGTACCCGAACCTGGGCAGCGTGCCGCCGCGCCCGACTGACATCCGCACCGAGGCGCAGCGCCAGCAGGAGCTGAACAAGCTGGCCGAGGACCGCGCGTCGGCGAAGAAGATGCTGCCGAACCCGGCGCTTCCGACCCCGGCCGATGTGCCGCCGGCGCCCGACATCACGCCCGGCAAGCCGTCCGCCAAGACAGGGAAAGCCGGCTGAGGGGACGCCACGGACGGGCAGGGCGCGGCCGGGCCTTCGCCGGGCCCTTCGCTGGACCGGTGCGACCGTTCGACGGTGGCGGAGCGGACCACGGGGCACCCTCTGCTGGAACAAGGATGGAAAACCTACGTCCGTTGGTGGTGAACGGGCAATAGAATTTCAGGCTGCGACTTTTGGGCGCACCGTTCGGGGGCAGCGACAAGGCCATCGGCGGTGCCCGCGCGCATGGCCGCCCCGCAATCACGGCGGATTGCCGGCATTGATAAGGCGCCCTTACGATGGCGCATGCTTGACGAAGCTCCCTTCGGGCTGGTCCTGATCGACAGCGCGCGTCTTCTGCGCGCGCGGTGCGACCGTGCCCTCGACGCTGCCCAGCTCGGCCTCACGGCGGGCGAGGCGCGGGCTCTCTTCTACGTCAACCGGCACCCGGGCTCGCGCCAGGCGGCGCTGGCGGCCTTCATGGGTGTGGAGCCGATGACCCTGGTCGGCTATCTCGACCGGCTGGAATCGCTGGGCCACATCCTGCGGGAGCCGGACCCGACCGACCGGCGCGCCAAGACCGTGCGCCTCGCGCCGGGAGCGGAGCCTCTGCTGGAGCAGGTGCTGGCGGTGTTCCGCACCGTGCGCGAGAGCGTGCTGGAGGACTTCGCGCCCGAGGAGTTCGACCGCTTCAAGTGCATGCTGGCGCGCCTTCGCGCCCGGCTCCTGGCCGACGAGCGGGACGGGGTGGCCCCTTGACCACCCGGATGTCCGAGATGCGGACGGCGGTCATCGGCACGCTGATCGTCACGCTGGGGCCGCTCAGCCTCTCGCTCTACACCCCGGCAATGCCGATGCTGGTGGAGGCCTTCCACAGCACCCCGGCGGCGCTGAAGCTGACCCTGTCCGTCTACTTCTTCGGATTCGCCTTCTCCCAGCTCGCCTGCGGGCCGCTGTCCGACGCCTTCGGGCGCCGGCCGGTGGCGCTGGCCTTCTACGTCACCTACGCCATCGGCAGCGTCGTGGCGGCGCTGTCGGACAGCATCGAGTGGCTGCTGGTCGGCCGCGCCCTGCAAGGCATTGGTGCCGCGGCGGGAATTGCCATCTCGCGCGCCATCGTGCGCGACCAGTTCACCGGGCAGCAGTCAGCGCGAATCCTGAACCTGATCGGCCTGATGCTGGCCATCGTGCCGGCCGTGGCGCCCACGCTGGGCGGCCTGATCCTGGCCACGGTGGGGTGGCACGCGATCTTCCTGGTGATGACGATCTACGGGCTGGTCGTGCTGGGCGTCTTCGCCTTCGGTGCGGCGGAGACCAACGCCAACCGCAACCCTGCCGCGGCGCGGCCTAGGCTCGTGGTGCGCAACTACGTCGCGCTGCTGACCGACCGCCGCTTCATGCGCGCCGGCCTTGTGCTCGGCCTGACGCTGGGCGGGCTCTACACGTTGGCGGCGCTGCTGCCCTTCGTGATGATCGAGCGGGTCGGCTTGACGCCGACCGAGTTCGGCTTCGCCATGCTGCTGCAAACCGGGTCCTACACGCTGGGGGCGACGGTGACCGGGCGGTTGCTGCGCCGGACGGACGCGATGCGGCTGATCCCCTATGGGCTGGGCTTCGTGATTCTCGGTGGGCTGGGCTACGCGGTGGGGCTGCGCCTGCTGCCGGCCTCCGTGGCGACGATCATGGCGCCGACCGCGGTGTGGGCGTTCGGGATCGCACTGGTCATGCCCGGGGCGACCAGCGACGCGCTGGCGGGGTTCCCGCGCATGGCGGGGGCGGCCTCGGCGCTGATCGGCTTCATGCAGATCGGCGGCGGGTTGGCAGGCTCCGCGGTCGCGGCGCTGTTCCCCGACCCCTTCCTGGCGGTGACCACCATCATGCCGGGGATGGCGCTGCTGTCGCTGCTGTCCTACGTCCTGCTGCGCGTGCGCGGCCAGGGCAGGACGGAGCCGGCCACACCCGCCGACCTAGAGGTTGCGGTGGACCCCGCCGCGGTGGTCGGCGCCGGCGGCGAGGAGATCGAGGAGGCGCTGCACCAGCGCTCACGGAAGAATATCGGGGCGGGTGGCCGACCGCTGCGGTGAAAATCCGCGGCGCTCCGCACGCGGAGTTCACGGATTGCAAATTTTAGCCTCGCATCTGCTGGGGCGGGGCGGTAAGTAAGTGGTCCCGGTCCGCTGGTATGGGTTCGTGGCGCGGCCGGACAGGCTTCGGAGCGTCCATGAGCGATTCAGAATTCCACCGCATCAAGCGGCTTCCGCCCTACGTCTTCGCCGAAGTGAACGCGATGAAGGCGCGAGCTCGGGCCGCCGGCGAGGACATCATCGACCTCGGCATGGGCAACCCCGACCAGCCGACCCCGCAGCACATCGTCGACAAGCTGGTCGAGGCCGTGCGCGATCCGAAGACGCACCGCTACTCGAATTCCCGAGGGATTCCCGGGCTTCGCAAGGCGCACGCGGCCTATTACAAGCGCCGCTTCAACGTCGACATCGATCCGGAGACGGAGTGCATCGTCACCATCGGGTCGAAGGAAGGCCTCGCCAACCTCGCCCAGGCGATCACCAGCCCCGGCGACATCATCCTGGTGCCCAACCCCAGCTACCCGATCCACCCCTTCGGGTTCATCCTGGCCGGGGCGTCGGTGCGCCACCTGCCGGTGGGGCAGGCGAATGGCACCTCCACCGACATCGACAGCTTCATGAACATGCTGGAGCGCGCCGTGCGCCACAGCGTGCCGAAGCCGCTGGCGCTGGTGCTGAACTACCCGTCCAACCCGACGGCGGAGGTGGTTGGGCTCGACTTCTACCGCCCGATCGTGGAGTTCTGCCGCAAGCACGGCATCTACATCCTGTCGGACCTCGCCTACGCCGAGGTGTTCTTCGACGGTGAGCCGCCCCCCTCCATCCTGGAGATTCCGGAGGCGCGTGACATCGCGGTCGAGTTCACGTCGATGTCCAAGACCTATTCGATGGCCGGCTGGCGCATCGGCTTCGCCACCGGCAACAAGAAGCTGATCACCGCGCTGGCGCGCATCAAGTCCTACCTGGACTACGGCGCCTTCACGCCGATCCAGGTCGCCGCGACCGCCGCGCTGAACGGCCCGCAGGACTGCGTGGAGCAGGTGCGGACCATGTACCGCCAGCGCCGCGACGTGATGATCGAGGGGCTGGCGTCGGCCGGCTGGCAGGTGCCGAGCCCGGCCGCGTCGATGTTCGCCTGGGCGCCGATTCCGCCCCAGTTCGCACACCTCGGCTCGTTGGAATTCTCCAAGCTGCTGCTGCAGGAGGCCAAGGTGGCCGTGGCGCCGGGCATCGGCTTCGGCGAGTACGGCGACGGGCACGTCCGTCTGGCGCTGGTGGAAAACGTCCACCGCATCCGCCAAGCGACCCGCAACATCAAGGAGTTCTTCCGCTCCAACGCCGCGGGCGCGGCGTCGAGCCAGGACCCGGCGGCGCGCGCTGCTCTCCTCGAACCGGCGAAAGCGAAAGCCTGATGACCGAGTCCTTGAAAATTGCGGTCGCGGGCCTCGGCACGGTCGGCGCGGGCGTCCTGAAGCTGTTGGCCGAGCAGGCCGACGTCATCGAGCAACGCTGCGGCCGCCGCATCGAGGTGGTGGCGGTCAGCGCCCGCTCCCGCGGCAAGGACCGCGGCGTCGACCTCTCCACGGTCGAGTGGTACGACGACCCGGTCAAGCTGGCCGCCCATCCCGGCGCGGACGTGGTCGTCGAGCTGATCGGCGGGTCCGAAGGTGCCGCGAAGGAGACGGTGGAGACCGCCCTGGAGGCCGGCCGCCACGTCGTCACCGCCAACAAGGCCCTGCTCGCCCACCACGGCACCGAACTGGCCGCCAAGGCGGAGTCCAAGGGCCTCGCCGTCGCCTTCGAGGCGGCGGTGGCCGGCGGCATCCCGATCATCAAGGGGCTGCGCGAAGGGCTGGCGGGCAACCGCGTGTCCGAGGTGCACGGCATCCTGAACGGCACCTGCAACTACATCCTGACGGAGATGCGCACCACCGGCCGCGACTTCGCGGACGTGCTGGCCGACGCGCAGAAGCTGGGCTACGCCGAGGCGGACCCGAGCTTCGACATCGACGGCGTGGACGCGGCGCACAAGCTGGCGGTGTTGACCTCGGTCGCCTTCGGCACGCCGGTGGACTTCGGCAACGTGTATGTGGAGGGCATCCGCCACGTCTCGGCGCTGGACTTCGACTACGCCGACGCGCTGGGCTACCGCATCAAGCTGCTGGGCATCGCGCGCCGGACGGAGCAGGGGATCGAGCAGCGCGTGCACCCCTGCATGGTGCCGAAGGCCGCCCCGATCGCCGCGGTGGACGGCGTGTTCAACGCCGTGATCGCCCAGGGCGACTTCGTGGACCGCGTGCTATTCGTCGGCCGTGGCGCCGGCGCCGGCCCGACCGCGTCGGCCGTCGTCGCCGACCTGATGGACGTGGCCCGCGGCCGCTTCACCCCCACCTTCGGCGTGCCGGCGGCCCAGCTTTCCAAGGCCCAGCCGTCGCCGATGGAGGCGCGCCGGGGGGCGTACTACGTACGCCTGATGGTCGTCGACCGGCCCGGCGTGATAGCGGATATCGCGGCGGCCATGCGCGACCAGAACGTCTCGATGGAGCAGTTCCTGCAGCGCGGCCGCGCGCCGGGAGAAGCGGTGCCGGTGGTCCTGACGACCCACGACACCAACGAGGCGGCCATGCAGCGGGCGCTCGCCACCATCGGCGCGAAGGAAGCCGTGGTGGAACCCCCGCGCATGATCCGCATCGAGCAGTTTTGACCGTCTCATAGAACATAACCGAGCATCGATTCGGGGGAGAACAACATGTCCGTTCATGTCGACCTGTCCGGTATGGACCGGAACCTGGCGCTGGAAGCCGTCCGCGTTACCGAGGCCGCCGCGCTGTCCGCGTCGCTGCTGATGGGCCGCGGTGACGAGAAGCTTGCCGATCAGGCCGCGGTCGACGCCATGCGCCAGGCGCTCAACACCCTCTACATCGACGGCACCGTCGTGATCGGCGAGGGCGAGCGCGACGAGGCGCCGATGCTCTACATCGGTGAAAAGGTCGGCGCCGGCATCGGCACGGGCCCGAAGGTGGACATCGCGCTCGACCCGCTGGAAGGCACGACCATCTGCGCCACCGGCGGCCCGAACTCGCTGGCCGTGATCGCCATGGCGGACGAGGGCGGCTTCCTGAACGCCCCGGACGTCTACATGGACAAGATCGCCGTCGGCGCCGGCCTGCCGGAAGGCATCGTCGACCTGGACGAGACCCCGGCCAACAACCTGAAGGCGCTGGCCAAGGCCAAGGGCACCGAGGTGCAGGAGCTGCTGGTCTGCATCCTGAACCGCCCGCGCCACGCCGAGCTGATCGCCCGCGTCCGTGAAGCCGGCGCCCGCATCATGCTGATCAACGACGGCGACGTCTCCGGCGTCATCGCCACCAGCCAGGCCGGCACCGGCGTGGACATGTACGTCGGCTCCGGCGGCGCGCCGGAAGGCGTCCTGGCCGCGGCGGCGCTGCGCTGCATCGGTGGCCAGTTCCAGGGCCGCCTGCTGTTCCGCAACGACGACGAAAAGGCCCGCGCCGCCCGCTGGGGCGTCAAGGACCTGAACAAGAAGTATAGCCTGCACGAGCTGGCCAGCGGCAACGTCATGTTCGCCGCCACCGGCGTGACCGACGGCGCCATGCTCCGCGGCGTCCGCCGCTTCGCCGGCGGCGCCACCACCCACTCGGTGATCATGCGTTCGAAGTCCGGCACCGTCCGCTACATTGAGGCGCACCACAACTGGAACCGCAAGCCGGGCGTGGCGAAGTAAAGAGCGCAGGGTCAGGGTGCCGAAAGGCCCTTGTCCGGATTAGAGAAGGGGCGTGCGGCACACAAGCCGCGCGCCCTTTTTCGTTGTGGCTGATGATCGATCGGGATCACCGGTCGCCATGGCACCGGTCGTCACACGCTTGGCGCATGAGGCAGTCTGTACCAGCGTCTCCCTCTTCTGCTATGGGTTCGGGCTTCCCGATCCGTGGCATCCTGGGCAGCATGACCGACACCGTTCCCGCCTTCCTGAACGTCGCCCACTCCCTCTCCGGCAAGCGCTGGCAGGCGCGGCCCTATGACGAGCGGCTGGCCTGGGGGCTGGCGCAGGGCAGGGGGCTGCCGGAGATCGTCGGGCGGGTGCTGGCCGCCCGCGGCGTGACGGAGGAGGTCTGCGATGGCTTCCTCAACCCCACTCTGAAGGCGCTGCTGCCCGACCCCTCCCGATTCAAGGACATGGACGCCGCCGCCGCGCGCATCGCCCGCGCGATCCAGGAGGGGGAGCCGGTGGCCGTCTTCGGCGACTATGACGTGGACGGGGCAACCTCCGCCGCCGTCATGCGGCGCTTCTTCCGGGCGGTTGGGGCGGACATCCGGGTTTATGTGCCCGACCGCATGATGGAGGGCTACGGGCCCAACGCGCCCGCCCTGCTGCGGCTGAAGGCCGAGGGCGTGCGGCTGGTCGTCACCGTGGACTGCGGCGTCTCCGCCTTCGCGGCGCTGGAGGCCGCGGCGGAGGCGGGCCTCGACGTTGTCGTGCTGGACCACCACGCGGCGGAGCCGCGGCTGCCGCCGGCCGTGGCGCTGGTCAACCCGAACCGGCTGGACGAGGATGGGACCTACCGCACGCTCTGCGCGGCCGGGGTGACCTTCCTGACCATCGTGGCGATCAACCGGGCGCTGCGCAGCGCCGGCTTCTACCAGGCCCAGGGCCGGGCGGAGCCGAACCTGCTGGACTGGCTGGACCTCGTGGCGCTGGGCACCGTCTGCGACGTGGTGCCCCTGACCGGGCTGAACCGGGCGCTGGTGGCGCAGGGGCTGAAGGTCATGGCGCGGCGCTCCAACCCCGGCCTCGCGGCGCTGGCCGACATCGCCGGGGTGAAGGACAAGCCCGATGCGTACCACGCCGGCTATGTGCTGGGCCCCCGCGTGAACGCGGGCGGGCGGGTCGGCGCCTCGGACCTCGGCGCGCGGCTGCTGTCCACCGACGACCCCATGGAGGCCATGGAACTGGCGCAGAAGCTGGAGGCTCACAACGCCGAACGCCGCGCGGTGGAGCAGGGCGTGCTCGAAGACGCCCTGGCGAAGCTGGACAAGCACGCCGACGAATTGGCCGAACTGGTCTTCGTGGCGGGGGAGGGCTGGCACCCCGGCGTCATCGGCATCGTGGCGAGCCGCTTGAAGGAGCGCTACAGCCGACCCGCTTGTGTGATCGCGCTGGAGCAGGGCGCCGACGGGACAGTCATCGGCAAGGCCTCCGGCCGGTCGGTGCGCGGGGTGGATCTGGGCGCGGCGGTGATTGCGGCGCGGCAGGAGGGGCTGCTGCTGGCCGGCGGCGGGCATCGCATGGCCGCCGGCTTCACGGTGGCCGGCGACAAGATGGCCGACTTGCAGGCCTTCCTGACCGGCCGCGTCGCCGAGCAGGTGGCGGCCGCGCCCCTGGTGCCGACGCTGGAACTGGACGGGGCGCTTTCGGTGGGGGCGGCGAACTCCGGCCTCGTCGGCACGCTGGACAAGCTCGGCCCCTTCGGCACCGGCAACGCGGAGCCGCGCTTCGCCATCACCGACGCCCGCGTGGTGCGCGCCGACGTGGTCGGGGCGAATCACGTCCGCTGCATCTTGCAGGGCAATGACGGCGCCCGGCTGAAGGCCATCGCCTTCCGCGCGCTGGACAGCGATCTCGGCAAAGCCTTGCTGATGGGCCGCGGATCGCCCTTCCACGTGGCCGGCATCCTGCGCATCGACCGCTGGAACGGGACGGAGGGAGTCCAGCTTCTGATCGACGACGCCGCACCCGCGCAGACCATGTGAATGCAAACAAAATCGGTGCATGGGCGGCATACGCCGGGGCCGTGACGAGGGGTTGGAAAAAGTGCTTGCACTCCCGCCGCTTGGCCATTAGTAATCCCGCCACGCCAACGACGTCCCCGTCGTCTAGAGGCCTAGGACACCGCCCTTTCACGGCGGCGACACGGGTTCGAATCCCGTCGGGGACGCCACGCTTTTCCGCCCACGGCCGGCTTGGCCGGGCCAACCTTGGTCCAATCTCCCTTTCGTCCGTTTGACGTGAGCAGGAGAGGGCCATGCCCCGCACCACGACATCCGTCGATCCCGCCACCGGCCTGCGCTTGCCCACGGGCGTGGAGTGCCGCGGCGACGGTCAGTACCGCGCCCGCAAGCTCATCGACGGCAGCCGCCACTCCCAAACGTTCGCGACGGCCGCCGCCGCCCGGGCCTGGCTCGAGGAAGTGTCGGTCGATGCACGGCGCAACGCCTTCCGCGACCTGCGCGAGGCGCGGCGCACCACCCTGCGCGACGTGATCGACCGTTACGAGAGGGAGGCGCTCGGCGCCAACTCGGAACTGCTCGGAGCTCAGGAATTGCGGACCGGCCATCTGCCGACGATCCGCGCGGATCCGGTGTGCGACATCACCATGGCGCGTCTGGAGCGGCACCACATCGCGCAGTTCCGCAATCGGATGAGGAAGGCCGGGTACGCGAAGGCCACCATCGTCCGCCGCCTCAACATCCTGGCGAAGATCATTCGCTACGCCATCCAGGAGTTCGGCCTCGGCATCACGGACAACCCGGCGTCGTCCGCGAACGTGGCCCGCCCCGCGTACGCCGACGTGTGCCGCGACCGCCGCCTTGTGGGCGACGAGGAGGAGCGGCTGATCGCCGCCATGGAAACCTCCTGCAATTCCTGGGACGTTTGGCTGGTCCGCTGGGCCATCGCCCAAGCCATGCGGCGCGGCGAGACGTTTGCGCTGCGTTGGTGCGACATCGATCAGGAGCGGCGGGTGGTAACGGTGCATGGCCGCAGCGGCATCCGCAACAAGAACGGCAGCGTGGCGGAACGGCGTCCGCTAATGCCCGAAGCCATCGCGATCCTCCAGCAGATCCCGCACGGCGGCCCGAACGATCCGGTGTTCCCGGCAGGCCCGCGGGGGGCGTTCAGCAAGCGCTTCGAACGCCTGGTGGCCGCGGCCGGCATCGCTGACCTGACCTACCACGACCTGCGGCATGAGGCGACGTCACGCTTGGCCAAGCGGTACAACAACAAGCTCGACCTTATGCGCGTCACCGGCCATCGCACGCTGAAGAGCCTCAACCGGTACTACAACGTCCAGCCGGAGGAACTGGCGTGGACCGCCGACCGGCACGCCCGTCGGAGCGTGGCTCGGCAGGCGGCGCGTGCGGCGGGGCGCCCGCATCGGTTCAGCGTGGCGGCCTTCACGCTGCCGACGCTGTGACCCCGCGCGACGGTCGGGCCGGTGTCTTGAGCCGGACCGCCGGACACCCACGCCAAGCTCGGCGCCAAACGAGCGGAGCCCCGATGACGCGGCAGGATCCCGACGATGTGAGCCCCCGTCCCGAGCATGTCCGGCGGGGCGCCGTTGCCAAACGGCGCGCTCGATGCGCGGCTGGCGGAGCCACGCCCTTGCGACAGGCGGGGCGGTGCCGTGCGGCCCCGCGCTGTGGCACGGGACCGGTCATAGGCTCATCGTCCGAGCGGGACCCCGTTGCCGAACCCGGGTTGCTGATTCATCATGTTCGCGTTTTGTTCAGAGAGGCGCATGAGACTCAGGCAAGCATTACCGGCCGCATGGGGGTCCAGACCCGAAACGAGGATTGCGGCCGGGCTGCCCGCAAGGGCCCACCGCGCTCTGCGCAATCCCGGTTCCGAAGGAGAGCCATCATGACGCCGTAACCGTGACCACGCAGGCTCGCCGCCGCTCGAGCGGCGGGCTCTCACACGCCTGACCCGGAAAAGAGGAACGGGGCGCCAGCGGCAACTGGCACCCCGTCCAACGATCAGAATCCGTATAGCGCCGGATCTGCCGTCAGTCTCCTCAAAAGCGGGTCGTTCGTCAACCGCTCCGTCCGCACGGAGCGAACGGGAGACTGCATCCATGACGTCCCGAAATCGCCCCGCCTCGACGCCTTTGACCGTAACCGCCGGCCGAAATGGCACGGACGCCACGGATAAACCGCTCCACCAAGAGGCCGCTGAGCCGGTTGAAGCCGCACCGCCAACATCCTCAAGCGGCGCCCAGCCGATCCCCGGAGCGGGTGCGGCGCCGGCGGCCGTGACGTTCCGCGATGTGCTGGCGGCCGATGCCTGCGCGCGGTCGACGCGGCGCCGCGATGCCCAAGCCCTCAACATCCTTCTGGCGCTCTGGGGCAAGTCGCTCGACGACCAGGTTGGAGCGGAACTGCTGGCTGATGACATCGAGCCGGTGTGTCGCACGCTGCGGGAGCGGCTTGGCTCCAACTACACCCAAAAGCGCGTCGGACAATTCGTGGCGGCGGCCAAACGGCTGCATCTGGCGGCGCTCGACCTTACCGGACGTCCGCGGCCGGCGTCGTTGCACAAGAACGCCGGGAAGCGGCCGCCGCCGCGCAAGGTGGTCTCCCCAGCCGGATACCCACGGACTTGGCGCGGCTTGCTGGACTACCGGAACAGCACGCTGAAGTCGTGGTCGCGCGTGACGCAGTGCACGGACTACAACCATCTCCGGCAGTATCTGGAATTTGCCGACACCGATGTTCCGGATGACCGAATCCTCGGCGGATTCGCGGCGACCAAGGCGGGGTTCCTCGCCCTGAAGACCGCCCAGGGATACTCGGCGGCGTCGCTGGAGGGGTTCTCGTCCTTCCTCAACGAGCTTCATCGCGCAGCCCAACGCATGTTCCCGGCGCGTGGAACGACGGACCCGGACAGCGACGCGCCCACGTTCGGCGCCCTTCTGGACACGCATCGGGATCACGTCCCTGAGGCCGTGTTCCCGCAGCACGCGTCCACGCTGCGGGCCTTCATGGGGTACGTGCTGGCCAGCGACGACACGGCGATCGTTCCGTCGATGGCGGCCGACCACGACGACTTGGCGGCCGCCTTCCTCGCCGACCGGACCCGTGGCGGCGACGGCGCCAAGCGCGTCGCCGAGCACCGTCGTCACCTCCGGGCGCTCAAGGCCACGGCGGATCTGATCCTGCAGTCTCAGGCCAGCCAGCACGGCTTCGCAGCGGCGCTCACCGCGGGGATCCACAACTCCGGGCTCACCTTCGAGCAGGTGAGTCACGCGGCGGGGATGACCGACACGTTGCTGCACGCGTGGGCAAAGAGTTACAGCCGTCCCCGGACGGTGGGCACCAAGGCCGGTCGCACCTTCGAGCGCATCGCCGCGCTCGAGCGCGTGCTCCGGCTGCCCGAGGCCGCGCTCTCGTCGTTGCTGGCGACCCGCGCCGATGCCGGCACGCGCGGCGACGGCGGGCGGCCGGACGAATCCATGGCCCATCGTCGGCGCGGAGGCATCCTGACGCAGTTGGAATACCGCTTCGCTCTTCCCGATCACGTCGAACAGCCGGCGCGCCGGCTCATCGCCTTCCATCGGAGCGTCAACCCAGGGCGCCGGCGCGACGGCAAGCGCTTGGTCCGCCACCGTCGGGGCGAATGGCGCAGCAACGAATTTGGGACGCCGGCCGAGGACATCACGCGCAACACCCTTGAGGGCTTCTTCGGCTGGCTACGGCTGCCGTCCGACCCCGCACAGGCCCGGGAGAGGGTGGCCGCGAGCCTTGCCGCAGAGACGCCCGACGACACCGTGGAGGCCCACATCCCGAGCCTAATGGGCAGGGGCTGGCAGGACGCCGATCTCGACCTCTGCCAGATCACGGATGACCAACTCGTCACCGAGTTCCTCGAATTCACGGTGGTGCGCAACAAAGGGTGGAGCGGACACCAGACGCTGCTGCTGGCCAAGATCAAGGCCATCATCCATCCCAATCAGGGGTGGCTTGCGCAACACCCGGAAGAAGCCGAACGCTACAAGGGTTGGCCGTCGATCGATCCCCGGATCGATCCGGACGGCTATGAGGCGCAGGCGCGCATGTGGCGCGAGCACTGCCGGGATGCTTGGCAGGCTCTGGAAGCGATGACGCCGTCGGTCGAGCGCAAGGCGCGCCGTGAGAGCCGCAAACTCAAGCGCCTGTCCGACGTCTTCCAACTCGACGACCCGGCGCAGGCCTTGGCGCTGCTGGAGCGCCGTCTGGACGAGGACCGTCCGGTGGAGCGGATGCGGGAAGCGTCGACGGCCGTCTGGCTGCGCGATGGTCTGCTCGTCGGCATGATCAACCGCAACCCGCTGCGGGCTTACAACTACGCCATCATGACGTACCGCGCCGACAACACGGGGCATCTCTACCAGCGCCAGGATGGGTCGTGGTGGCTGCGCTACGCCCCGCACGAGTTCAAGAACGAGGAAGGCGCGGCCCAGACCGC
The DNA here is from genome assembly GCF_025961225.1 of Azospirillum canadense. GTDB lineage: Bacteria > Pseudomonadota > Alphaproteobacteria > Azospirillales > Azospirillaceae > Azospirillum > Azospirillum canadense. The sequence goes on from NZ_JAOQNG010000001.1 coordinate 1,476,683, forward strand.
ATACGATGAGCCCATTCCCAAGGACGTCTGGCCGCTGATCGAGGCGTATCTCAAAGCGGGCCGGCCGCAGCTGTCCGGGGCCGACCACTGCGATCGCGTGTTCCTTACCCGCGACCAGCACAACAAGCACGGCTACGGCTTCCTGCCGTCCAGCATCAGCGTGCGCCTCGAAGAGCTCGTGATCCGCTACCTGCCCGAGTATCGCCCGTGGCGCGCCCACACTTGGCGCCACATCATTGCGACCAGTTGGCTCCGGAGCCACCCGAACGACTTTCTCAACGTCGCCCTGATTCTGCACGACAAGTTCGAAACGGTCATGCGCAACTACAGCCATTTGCGCGTCGCCGATGGTCTGCAGAAGTACCACGAGCATTTCCACGGCCTGTTGGAGGGCGTGTGATGCCCGGTGAGCGGAACCCCCGGCTCGGCGCGGCGCTCGAGTACGCCGCACTCGGGCTGCGCGTCGTCCCCGGCCACTGGGTTCACCGCGAGGGGCGCTGCTCCTGTGGCAATCCGGAGTGCACGTCCCCCGGCAAGCATCCGCGCAGTCGGCATGGCTACAAGGACGCGACGGTCGACCCACGGCTCCTGCGCGAGGTCTGGCGCCGTAGCCCCTACGCCAACGTGATGATCGCCACCGGCCCGGAGTCGGGGATCTGGGTGCTGGACATTGACCCGCGGCACGGTGGGGCGGACAGCTTGGCGGCGCTGCTCGACGCCCACGGCGCGCTGCCGGAGACGCTGGTTGCAGCGAGCGGCGGCGGTGGATGGCATTACTTTTTCCGGTGGGTGCCGGACCGCCCTGTGCCCTCGCGCAGCGGCGCGCTCGGCGCCGGGCTCGACATCCGCGGCGCCAAGGGCGTCATCGTGGCGCCGCCGTCGATGCACGCCAGCGGCGTCGCCTATGCGTGGGTGGACGGCCGCGGGCCGGGGGCGCGCCCCATCGCCGATCCACCGGCGTGGCTGCTGGACTGTGCGCAAACTGGGCGGTCGGGGGCGCCGCTCCGCGCCGCGCCTCCTGTTGGGCGCCTTGGTGTGGCCACGGGGGCGCCCTCCAGTCATCCTTCCGACGGCGCGGCGGAGCGCGGGTTGCCCCGGGCCTCCGCCGAGCGCGTCGATTCGCCAAGCGTGCCGGCGGGCGGCGGGGCGGGCGGCGCCCCATCCCCCCGGCGCCCCGCCGAAGCCGTGTCGCTGCCGGCTTACGTCGAGGCGGCGTTTCGCACGGAGATCGCGCGCGTGGAGGGAGCCACGCCGGGAACGCGGAACGAGACGCTGCTGGCCGCGGCGCGCGCGCTCGGCACGCTGGTCGCCGCCGGCGCGCTCGGTGAGCCGCTGGTGCGGGCCACGCTGACCGCGGCGGCGCTGCGGGCCGGCTTGAGCGAGCCGGAGATCACGCGCACCGTCGAGTCCGGCCTTGGCTACGGCTTGGCGCGGCCCCGCGACCTGACGACCGTGGTCGGCCGGTCGCAACGCCCCCCGAACGCCGAGGCCCAGGCGGTGCGCCAGCGGCGCCTCGCCGACAATCCGGCGGCGCTGGCCTTCGTGACTGATGGCTTGGGGCTGGACGCAGAGACGCGTCGGCATTTCCAGCTGGGGCTCGACCCTCCGTACCAGAGCCGCAAAACCGGGTTGACGCGCGCCGACAGCCTCACCATCCCGATCCGCTCGGCCGAAGGCGCCGCGCTCGGCGCCTTTTGCCGCGCGGACATTCCCGGGGTGACGCGCAATCCGCGCGCCCGGCTGTGGAGCGCTGGCGAGCCGGTGACCTTCTTCGCCTACCCGCAGACGGCGCAGACCACGGCCGTGGTGGTCGATCTGCTCGACCTTCTCCGCCTGTGGCAGGAGTGCCGGGCGGTGCCGCCGGCCGAGCGACCGCAGTTCATCGCCTCCACCGGCGCCGAGCGGTTTCCCACGGCGTGGGGCGATCCAGCCTTCTGGCAGCGATGGCGCCGTGTTGTCATCGGGCTGCCGGACCGCGGCAGCGCCGAGCGGTCCTTGGCGATCGCACGAGCCGCCGGTCGACCGGTCACCGACATGGCGGCCCGCGCCCCGTGGCTTGAGCATTTTCGAGCCGGTGGGACGATCGCGCAGGTCCTTGAGGCGATCGATACGGCCGAGCCGGTCGGCGAGCCGGCGCCTCACCCAGCGTCCGATGACCAAGCGCTCGGACGAAGCGCGTACCGTCCGGTCGATCTTGGGCGCTCGTACCACCGTGGCCATCTCTACTACCCGGTCGACACCCTGTTCCGAGACCAGGAGATCGACGGCAACGGTTTGGCGCGGGTCGTCGAACGGCGGGAGACGATGGTCGTGCGCTCCGACGGCAGCCTGTTGAGCATCGTCGAGGTGCCGGCACCACGCGGCACGCCGGCCGACCGCCGGGTGCTGCGCCTCTCCGACGGCACACTGATCGAGGAGCGGCCGCAGTCCTCGACCGCCGCAAGCTGGTCTTGGGACGCGGTGGACGGCTACATCCGGGCCAAGAAGGCCGGCCATCCGGCGGCGACGCGGCCGCTCGGCGCCATCGTCGCCGAGATCATGGCGATCTTGAAGGCCACCGTCTGGTTGCCCTACGAGGATGATCACACGATCTTGGCGCTGGCCGCCGTCGTGAGCTTCGGGCAAGCCGTGTTCGACGCGGTGCCGCTCATTCTGCTGTGCGGCGAACCGGACAGCGGCAAAAGCACGTTGGGCATTGCCATGGCCAACCTGTCCGCCAACGGCAGCATCGTCGGGCAGGTCAGTGCGGCGGCGGCGGCGCGCCTCATTCATGAGACGCGCGGCCTCGTGGTCCTGGACGATTTGGAAAAGATCGCCTCGCGGTCGGGCGACGACACGTCCTTCTCCGAACTCGTGCAGTGGCTCAAGGTGAGCTACAACAAGAACACGGCGGTCAAGGTCTGGGTGGACACCGCGCGTGGCATGGCGGTGCGCCGCCTCAATGGCTTCGGCGTGAAGATCGTCAACAACACGGGCGGCGCCGACGGGATCCTCGGCAGCCGGATGATCCGGATTCAAACCCGAAAGATGCCCGCGGCGGTGGCCAGCGTGCGCGCGAAGGCCACGGTTGCGGATCCCGCGCGCCTGCAGGCGATTCGGGACGAACTGCACACCTGGGTGTTCGAGAACGCCGCGGTGATCGATCAGACCTACCGCCGCCTCACCCCGGCGGTGCAGGATCGCGCGGAACAGATTGCGGCCCCTCTGCGAACGTTCGCCCAGCTCTGCGGCGAGGCCGTTTCGGCGTCTCTGGAGGCGGCGCTCGCGCGCAGCGCCAGCCGGCCGGTGGAGTTCGACGACCCCATCGCCCTGTTGCAGGAGGCCGCCGCCACCTTGGTCCGGCAGGGATTCCGCGAGGTCAACCCGAGCCACCTGATTCTCGAAATGCGGCGTCTGGTCGACACGGATTTCGGCAAGCGGGCCACGACCGACATTCCGGAGTGGGAGCAGCCGGGCTGGGTCGGGCGCACACTGCGCAACCGCGACATCATCGATCCCGGCCATCCGGGATTTCGCAAGCGGGTGAGGCAGCGCAACCTGCGCTTCTACCCATTCAGCCGGAACTTCCTCACCGAAGCGCTCGCGGATCCGGACACCACCGTGCGCGACCCGGCCAGCTTTTGTCAGGGGTGTGGCGGCTGCGCCTATCAGGCGGTGGGATGCACGCTGATGGAGGCGGAGACACGGTCGCAACGGCGCCCTCGCCGTGACTGAAGCCACACTGTGGTGCGCAGCCGGACTTCGCGCGGCTGAACCCGTTACTCGCGTTACAGGTCTTGCGGGAGATGGATTCACGTCTTCGGCCCTGGTGGCTCATAGCCCACCTGGAAGGTGGTCGCATGCCCTCCTAGGCTCACCCACGCGGACGGCCGTTCAGACATCCTAGCCTTGCGATTAGGGCGCGTTGGCAAAGGGGTGGCGAGTTGAAGAAGATTTCCCTAACTCATGCCGGATGGAAGCCGAGTATCGTGTCCGCCACCGAGACGGCCATTGGATCTGGGTCTGGCAGCGCTCGATCGGCGTGCGGGACGAGACCGGACGGCTGCGCCGCATGATCGGCAGTATTCTCGACGTGACCGCGCGGCACGAGGCCGAGGCGGCGCTGCGCGAGAGCGAGCGCCGGCTCACGGAAACCATCATCCTACAAAGCAGTGGAAAAGGTATCGGTGTTGCGGCGTTCAGTCTCCCCGGCTGGACGCCGCAATGATATCTACCTGCTGACAAAGCCGGCCTCGTCCTTCGCGATATGCCCTCTGAACTGACGTATAGGCACGGCCACGCGGTGTTGAACGAGCATATCGTTGCACAGGGGAAGGAGCTTTCATATACCCCCGATGACACGACCTCCTAAGAACAGTGAGCAACGCGGCGTCCGTTAAGCTTCTGGGGTGCCGCGCATCTTTGTCTGTCCTTCAGCCCCCCTCTCTGCGCCGTCACCCTCTGGGAATTCGTCCTATGAGTGCTTCCACGGAGGGAATGAAGTGAGCGCGGCGGACGGTTTCCCCGGCGGCGGCATCATGGGCGAATGCGTGCGAACCCACGACTGGACGGCCACGCCTCTCGGGCCGGCAGAGACTTGGCCACAGTCGCTCCGCACCGCCTTGAGCATCATGCTGAATTCCGCCTTCCCCACCTACCTGGCCTGGGGGCCGGAACTGACGAGCTTCTACAATGATGCCTACATTCCGATCATGGGTGACAAACCGAACGGCCTCGGGCGGCCGTTCCCCGAGGTCTGGTCGGAGGTGTGGGACACCATCGGTCCGATCACCGAGCGGGCCATGCACGGCGAAGCCAGCTACTTCGAGGACCTGCCGCTGACGCTTATGCGCCGCGGCCATCCCGAGGCAACATGGTTCTCGTTCTCCTACAGCCCCATTCGTGATGAGACGGGCGGGGTTGGCGGGGTCCTGTGCACGGTCCATGAGACCACCCAGCGTGTCCACGCCGAGACGGCCCTGCGCCAAAGCGAGGCGCGGCTCCAGGCCGCCATCGATCTCGTCGATGTCTCACCCTACTCATGGGATCCGGCAACCGGTGCGCTGGACTGGGATGCTCGCCTGAGGGCCATGTGGGGCCTGTCCCCGAATACGCCGGTCTCCAAAGATGTCTGGATGTCCGGCATTCATCCTGAGGACCGGGCCCAGGTCGAAGCCGCGCTGGCCCATTGTCTCGATCCCACGAGCGATGGTGTCTACCACATCGACTATCGCGTCATCGGGATTGAGGACGGGGTCGAGCGCTGGGTCTCCACCCATGGCCAGACCACCTTCGAAAATGGCCAGCCGGTGGGCTTCATCGGGGTTGCGCTTGAGATAACCGAGCGCAAGCGGGCCGAGGCGGCCCTGCGTGAGAGCGAGGCCCGGCTCTCGGCGATCCTGGACCAGCTGCCGGTCGGTGTGGGGCTCGCCGACCAGGAGGGGCGCATCACGCTGGGGAACCGGATGCTTCAGCAATACACCCTCGTCAACATCCCCTCCAGAAGCTCGAAGCAAGTTGGGCGTTGGCGAGCCTACACCCCCGAGGGCCAGCCTCTCAGCCCCTCAGACTATCCAGGCGCGCGGGCGTTGCGGGGCGAAACGGTCGTTCCCGGGATCGACTTCATCTTCACCTTGCCGGACGGGCGGGAGGCGTGGACGCGCGTGAGCGCTGCGCCCTTCCACAACGCCGCCCTGGAGAGCCTGGGCGCGGTCTTCGTGGTGCAGGACATCGACCGTGAGAAGCGGGCCGAGGAGCGCTTCCGCGAGTTCGCGGCGCATTCCACGAACGCGTTCTGGATCGCCAACGCGGGAGACCGAACGGTTGAATATCTCAACCCGGTCTTCGAGACGGTTTTCGGGACAGCGCATAACGGCTTCCGGCAGGACATAAGCCGGTGGATCGAGGTCGTTCATCCCGATGACCGCGCCCGCGTCGTAGAGGCTTTCGGCAGGACTGCGCTCGGTGTGGTCTCCGTGGAGGAGTTCCGCATTACCCGATCCGACGGGGCGTTGCGTTGGATCCGCAACACCTTCTTCCCCATCCGGAACGAACAGGGTCAGATCCGGCGCACCGGTGGCATTGCCCAGGACATCACGCGCCATGAAGGGCGCTTCGTGTATATCGTCGACGCAGATGGGACCTCACGCGAGAGCCTCTCTCGCGTGCTCCGGGAGGCCGGTTATGACGTCAGAGCCTTCCCTTCCGGCAAAGCCTTTCTGGAGTCGGCACCCGCCCTGGTGTCAGGCTGCGTCGTGCTCGACATCCAGCAACCTGACGCGGGTGGCCTCACCATCCCGAGAGAACTCAAGGCTCGGCGGATCGGGCTGCCGGTGATCGTTTTGGGTGATGCCGAAGGCGACGTAACCTTTGGTGTGCACGTGATGAAGGCCGGCGCGGTGGATTTCCTGCCGTTGCCTTATCGTACCGATACCCTGCTCGCCGCCGTCGCATCAGCCGCGGCTGACATTCGTCAGACTGAAGAGGCCGAGCACGAGGCCGGCTGGGCCCGGGCTCGCATGGCCGAGATGTCGGAGCGGGAACGGGAGGTGTTGGCCGGCATTCTGGCTGGCCAGACGAACAAGCAGATCGGGCGGGACATCGGCATCAGCCCGCGCACGGTGGAGGCCCATCGGGCCCATGTCATGCAGCGGCTTGGTGCGAAGACTGTGGCCGATGCGGTGCGGATTGCCGCATCAGCGGGCGTGCAGGCGCCGCGGCGGTCAAGTGATGGAGGCTAGGCCATGTCGGCAAAGCTCAGAGCCATAGAAGGATCGCCGCGATGGTGATCATGGCGAGATAGTTGGCGGCGCGCTTCTCATACCGTGTGGCGATTCGGCGGAACTGCTTCAGCTTGTTGATCAGCCGTTCGACGCGATTGCGTTCACGATAGGCGTTTCGGTCGAAACTCGGGTCCGGGCGCTCATTGCTCTTGGTCGGGATGACCGGTTGGATGTGGCGGCGACGCAGGGCGCACCGGATGACGCCGCTACTGTACGCTTTGTCGGCAGCCAGTCGATCCGGTTTGAGGCGCGGACGTCCACGCCCCAGGCGCTTGATCCAGCCGCTCCCCATCAGCGTGGCAAATGCTTTGCTGTCGTGGACTTCCCCGCCGGTCAGGGTGAATGTCACTGGTTTGCCCAGGCCTTCGGCCCGAATGTGGATCTTGGTTGAGAAACCACCGCGCGAGTGACCGAGCGCCTCACCGTCGATCCCCCTTTTTGCCGCTGGCCTTGCGGGCTCCAGCGGCGTGCTGATGGGCGCGAACAATGGTGCTGTCCACGAAATGCAGGCTCCAATCCACCCGGCCCTGGCGGTCGGCGCGGGCCTGCAAGGCTTCCAGGATGCGCTGCCAGATTCCGGCGCGGCGCCAGCGGTAGAACCGGCTCGCCACTGTGCCGAACGCGCCGTACCGCTCCGGCAGGTCCCGCCACGGCGCGCCCGTCCGGGCGATCCATAACATGCCATTGATTATCCGGCGGTGAGAATGGTTCGGCCGTCCGGTCCACGGTTTTTCGGGAGGAAGGTGCGGTTCCAGCCGCTCCCATTGAGCATCGGTCAGGTCATAACGTCCCATCCAGCATAAATGGGGAACGCTTTTTCAACCTTCTAACACTTTGCCAAAGCGCCCTAGATATTCCGTGACCGCGGTTCCTTGCTCAATAGGGCCACGCTGCGGTCGGACAGCGGCAGCTCGGCGGTCGCGTCGTTACCGACGCTGCGCAGCAACGGGCCGCGGGTAAAGGACACGGCGAGCCAGCCGAGGATGGCGACCATCGGACAGGTGGCGGGAACCCGGCCGAAGCGGATGGCGACGGTGCGACCGCGGCCGGGCCCTCGCGGTCGATCTTGCCGCGGCTGACGCGGACGAGAAGACCATCCGGGGTGAACGTCAGGTCCTCCGCCGAGAGCGCCGCCAACTCGCCGCGCCGGAAGCCGGCGGCGAAACCGAGCAGCAGCAGGGCACAGATGCGCCGGCCGCGGATTGTCGGTCGGCGGGGCGGCGCTCATGCGGCGCAACTCGGCGGCGGAGACGGCGGTCTTACGGTGCGCCGCGACGATGTGGACGGTGCGGGTGCCACGACGCACCAGATTGACCACGCCGTCGCGGCGAGTGCGTTGCGTCGGTGCGTGGGGCGCGAGGTCGTCCCCGCTTCCCGTCCTGGCCATCTCCCCTCCGGCGTCGGCGGCGGTTCGTGCGAGCGCGATCCTGCCAAAGGTCAACGGACGTTGCGGCCGGTGGTGCCGGCCATCGCCGCGTGGATCATGCCGTCGGTCCTTCGAACGCCTGCTGCTCGATCCTCCGCCCGGTGTAGAGGTCCTGATCGTGATGCCGGCGCCAATACGCGAAGAGATCGCCGTCCTCCTCGCAACGCTCGATCTTGAACAGCTCCCGTGTGTCCTCTTCGTCGTACGGCGCGACGAGGCCGGCGTGGGTGGTCGCAAAGCCAAGGACGGCATAGTCGAAGCGCTTGAGCGCGGCGCGCGCCAAGTCCACCGCACCATCGGCGAACGGGAGGACGGTTCCAGGTTCGAGGCCGACGCGGAAAATGGCCGGGTGGCTTGCCTCGTAGTAGGTCGGCTGGTCGTTGGCGTCGTGCCGCCAGACGTGCTGCGGCGCTACCGTGTCGGCCGGCACCCGCAGGCGGATCGTGTTCCGGCGGTTGAGGGTGCTCTCGCGATAGACCTTGATACTCAGGATGTCGCGCGGCGCCACGCCGTTCGTGGTAATGAGACGTAGCGCTCCGTCGGTGGCCATGGCGATGCGCTCGAGGTGCTTGCGGCTGGAGATCCTTGGCAGGCTGGTGAAGTAGGCGTATTCGACGTTGGTGAGCCGCTTGGTGCCCTGGATGTTCCAGCGCGAACCGCGGAAATGCTCGCTCGCGCGGATCGCCGCCGCGGCGTCCGCCGACGTGTGGTGGAACAGGTCGAGCCAGACCGTATGGTTGGCGTCGAGGGAGCAGGTGCCAGCGGCGAAGGCCTTGAGCCGCTTCGGGCCGGCGAGCCGACAGCGGTACAGGAAGGAGCCGTCGGCGTAGGATCGCACCAGACGATCGCGGGTGATCCCGATCAGCAGCTTGACTCCGGGCGCCGGCTCAATATTGAACTCGGCGTGCCCGGCGTCGTCGAAGAAGCTGAGGAGCGGCGCGCTGAAGTACTGCGGCTGGAACCAGCGCCAGCCGCCGAGGTCAGCGATCAGCAGGTCCGGCAGGAGCACCGTGAAGCCGCGGGCGTGCGCCAGCTTCACCTTGACGTAGCCTTCGTGGATAGCCTCCCCACGCAACGGGATAAGGTCCAGTAGGTCGCGGTTCGGATCGTCGGGCATAGTCTCCAGGGGGGCTTGTCGGGGATACCTGCCGTGTCGGCCGACATCGGCGCTACGGGAGCAGTAGGCGCGCCTCGGCTGCCGTGTCCTTCTCGTCGTAGGCGATGGCGACCGGCACCGTCACCGAGACGGGCTCTGGCAGGTTGCTGGCGCTCACCCGGCAGGTCACCGCGGCTTTGGTGATCAGCGCGGTGCGCGGGACGAAGATCACGAGATCGAACGGCTCCGGGTCGGCCTTGTGGCGGAACTCCGCGCAGGTGAGGGTCCATTCGGACTGATGCCGTACTGGCCGCCCGCCTTTCCAGTAAAAGGCATGCGGGTCCCGCTCGGTGCGGCCCTGGGGGAGGAAAGGAGGGATGTGCGGCGTGGCGAAAACGGGGTCGAGGCCGTAGCCGCGCAGCAGGGAGTCGGTGAGGCTTGAGGCCAGCCCTCGGTAGCGCGCCGCCGGCGGGCGCGGGGGCTGAGGTAGCCTGGGCGCGCGATCGGGTGCGCCGTCCGTCTGTTCTGCGTCATCCTCATCCCTGCTCTTTGGCGGGGCGATCAGCAGCCCGCCTTGCGCCCGGATCTCGACGACCACGTTCTCGGCAGGACGGGCGCCGTCGTTGGTGAGCACGAAGCTCAAGCCGAAGCTGCGCACCGGAGCCTCGAGCTGCTCCGGCAACTCCTCCAGCCACGTCCGCGCCGCCCGAAGCCACGCGGGGTAATCGACATCGCGGTACTGCTCGATTTCCGCCTCAGTCGGCGGCTCGTAGCGCCCCCGCGTTGAAAAACCGGCGAGGCCCCCCGCGATGCCCAAGGGAGGCCGCGTCGGCATCGGCTTGCCATGCCCCTCGAAGCTGTCCGCGATTGGATGATTGGCCTGCAGCTCCGCGAGGATGCCGTCGATCTCCGCCTCGGCGAGATCCTTGAAGGCATCGATGCGGTGCCGCACGCGCTGCATCGGATTCCCCTCGCCGTCGGTAGCGGAGACGGCGATCGCCGGATGGACTCGTTCCAGGGTATCCAGTCGTCGTTGGACCTCAGCCAGCGCCTTGTCGCGCTCGTCCGGCTCCGGCGGCAGCAGCCAAGCGTCGGGAACGGCGACGCAGGGCAGGCCGCAATGGCGTGCCGTCAGCATCGGGTTCGTGTCGTGCGTCAGCAGGCGCACGTCCTCGTTCGGGTGCGTCGCGCGGTACGCCAGCGCCTCCTCGATGATCCGGTCGTCCGCTTGCGCGAGGTCGAGCTGCGCCGGCCGTGCGCGGTGCGGGTCCGGGGGCGGCGGGAACGACAGCTCGATGCGGGGACCGGCGTCGTGCGCCGCCGTCTTCAGGTCCGGAGACTCGATGATCCGGCGGAACAGCGACGACGCCTTGCGCGCCCGCTTGGCCCGTCGGGAATTGCCGGCCTGCTTGAGCCGGTCGACCTCCTGCTGCACCGTCCGCGGGATTAGCACCAGCGCATCCTGCCCGCCAGTCGCCTGTTCCCAGGCGAGTTCCGCCGGGTCGCGGCACTGCAGGAAGAAATTGGTGTCGACGAAGAGGATTAGCATTGCACGCGATGGTAACGGCTCGTCGATGTCATGGCAACCGGTGCGTCGCCGCCCCCGGGATCGGCCTGTCGGCGTTCCGGCTGGGAGACGGAATGAGCGCAGCCCGCCGCGGCGACGAGGTGTATCCGGATGCTGAGCGGCGGGTCGGTCCGCGCGCTACTCTTCGTTCGCGGTCGCAATGGCGGTTGAACAAATTGGCGCTCCAATGTGGCTGACATCCAAGGCCGTCAAGCCATTGATAAACCCTAATGTTTTTCAAAAAGCTCCGACGAAAAGGGCGCGCTTTAAGTCAAGAATCGTGGTGACGTAAGCAACCGTTTCCAAGACGTAGAATTGTGGTAAAACAAAGGGTTGCGAGACTTATCCACAGTGAACGCCCTAAGAATAGGAAAATCCAGCCGTCGCGATACCGAAAAAAGTGGCTTTCGGAAGACGGGGGAGGACATCAGTCCGCTGTGTCACCAGAGCCGGTTCAGATGCCGAATTCATCTAGCAGCTCAGGGTGTTGTGTGGCGCGGATGAGTGTTCCAAATGCAGATCCCGTTCCGCGAGCGATTCTTATAATATATTGTAAAACATAATAAAATGGCCCTTCTGGCGGGTGTTCCGGTATGTGTACCAGCACGCCACTGAATGAACCGGTACCGCCGGTCCAGGACTTTTGTCCGGTGCCACCGCGGCGCGCTTCTGGTCGCCCGGCCGGGTGCGGAGAAAATGCTGTGTAGTCAGTCCCTTGCGTGGGTTCCCGGCGTGTGGACCCCGAACGGACGGCGCGATCCGGTGCCTGTGTTCGTTTTTTGTTCTGGTGGCTGCGATTCCTGCCAACGGATTTGGCTGGGACTGAAGCCCTGGGCGTGGGCGGGGTCGGCCTGCACGCGCGAATTTCTTTGGCTCTTGCTGGCGGTGCCGGCGCGGCTGGTTGTCGTGTGAGCGCGTCGGCACGGGGCGGCAGGCCTCCCGGAAAATGCCCGGCGCCCTTTTGGTGCGCGCCGGCGTCCAGAGCGCGCTCAGCTCGTTGGTGTTGCGGGCAACATCTCTGGACGGACCATGCGCGGGCGCCTGACCCGGCGTCGATCGGTGGAGCAGGGGGCGCTGGCGTGTTCGTGCGTCGTCTCCGGCGCGGCGCCGTTCGTTGGGGTACGTCGGCGGCGTCAGCGTCGCGGTGCCCTGGTCCGCGCAACGCGGTTTCGACGGCCGTGTGCGCACCGACGACCCAACATGGTTGGCCATCGAGCGCCTGCGCTTCGTCAGGTCTTGGGCGGCGGCGCCATGACGGTGGGACCAGGGACGCGCGCCACCGGGCGCGAGCGGATGATGAGAACCGCGTGGTCCTACGTTGCGCGGATCCGGATCGGCAACGTTTGCCCCGCAGGCGTTTGAACGCTTCAGCGTTATCAAGACCTTGGTTGCTGCGGCCAGATCGGCAAACCGATCGGCAAAATTCTGACGCTTGCGGTCATTTCGGGTTTAAGAATCAAGATTTTAGTCCGTGGGAAGATCGGCAGCCCATGTGTGCCGCACGGGAAACGCTGAGGCGCATTGCGCACTGCCGCATTGAAGATGCGATCGAGGCGTTGAGCACTCTGATGGCCGAGCAGCAGAGTATGGAGTTCCGCCAGCCCAACACGATCAGCCAGGCGCTGCGCCACAGGAGGGCGCTCGCCGATCAGGAGGACAACGCACGCCGACGTCGCTACGGCGTTGTCATCCGTGTTGTCGAGTTCGAACCGGCGTTCGTCGGCAGTATCCTGGATGGCCTACGCTAGGCTGGGCCGCCGATCGCGGTACAGCACCAGGGTGAGATCCCGGCCTTCGCCTTCGGCGAGGCGGTGGCTTGCGGCGGTTGCCTGTACGCCTCCTTGCTCTAAGGCCTGCCTGGACCTGACGGAGTCCAAGGAGTCCGGGCGCGGCGTCGGCGCGGCGCGTCGGCGCAGGTAGCGGAGGGCTCGACATGGCCGACGACACGACGTTTACCCCGACCCCGCGACCCGCACGGTTCCGCCCGGATGGCCAACCGTATCCCACATGCCCCTGCGGTGAGTTTCAGGCCACGTCCCCGGACTGGCATGGCTGGCGCGCCTGCCCGTGTGACGGCGCGACCGGGGAGGTCACGAGCGTCGGGACGGCGCGCTGGTTGTTGTCCGATCGGCGCCTCGTCGAGGAGAGGCGCAAGGCGCGGACGGAGCGGCAGGAGGCTGAGGTGGCCGACCGTGTGCGGGGCCGGCTCGCAAGCCTCAGAAAGCGGCCCTGAGCATGTTCTCAGCATCGAAAAACAACGGAGGCGAACAGCCTCAGCGCTGTGATGCCGCAACGCCGTTGTGGCCCAGAGGGTAGAACAGGGAGACGAGGGGGGGTGGGAAGGCAGCCTACGGGCTGTCTTCCCTGCCGATGTTGGAACGCGGTACCCCGACAGGGACCACTTCGACACAGCGGTCAGTAGCCGCGCTTCGCGCGCGCGTTGAGCCCCAAGCCGGCGCCGATCAGCACCATGCCGCCCATGATGTGAATCCAGTAGTGAGCGTACCCGGGCAAGTCGGACTTGGGGGCCTCGAAGCGCGGATCCAGAACCTGTGCTTGGCGCGGCGGGCTGAGCAACGAAGGCGCTTGCGTGGTCCTGGCCTGCGCGATCGCGACGGCGACACCCTCACCGTAACCGACGATGAGCGGGCTGATGGCGATCCAGAGCACGCCGACGGCGACCAGCCGCTGGCCGCGCCGCATCTCCTCGTAGGCGCGCTTCATGAGGACATGGAGAAGGAAGGCGCCGGCGAGCAGAGCGATGGTGAGCATCCAGTATCCAAATTGGATGCCCAGCGGGTGGGTGATCATGGTCAGGATATCGCGCATGAAACAATCCGTGGTTGTGACAGAACGAACTGACGTCGCCTGTCCAGGTGATGGCGGGTGGGAGAGCAAGACGCAGGCCGTGTCAGCCGGCGAGCACGCTTCAGCACCAGTGAACTCTTCCGCGCCGAAGCCAGAAGTGACTGCGGCACCCGGTCGTCCGCCAAACCGACGGGTGTAGGGTGGGCGTGCCGTTCCAATGTTCGGTGAGCGTCCAGCGCGGTTTGACCTTGGGCATCAGTGCCGTCTGAATCGTCGCTCCGCAGCCGCATGGGCAGGCGAAAACGGCGAACCAGCGTTGTCCGTCCTCGCCGACGACATAGAGCGTGCGGCTGTCGAGTGCGTCCGGCGCATTGCTGACTTCGACCACGCGGTAGCGGCCGAGCAGCCACGCGAGTGCCAACCCAAGCACCCGCGCGGCGTGCCGAAGGGCATCGGCCATGCTCATGCCGCCTCCTTGGCCAGCGTGTCGAGGTACGGCATGCCGAGCATGGGCGCCATGTCGCCGCGCCCGATGTGCCGCACCAGGCCGGTGTCGGGGAGCGCCTCCGGTTTGCGCAGCCAGAACCCGCCGGTCAGAGTGATGGTCTGGACGGCGTACTCCGCGTTCGGATCGTCCCGGTAGGGGTGCAGACGGGCCAGCAGATCCAGCACCGCCATGGCCGAGAAGACCATGTTGACGCTGTTCACCGCCGGTCGATCCTCGGCAACGCCGCGCAGGTAGCCCTCCGCGACCTGGGCATCGTACGCCCCCGGGGTGTGGCGCTTCATGCCCGCGGCGCGGAGCTGCTCCTCCGTGTAGACCTTGCGTGTCAGCAGGCTCGACAGCCCGGGCTGGAGGTAGTGCACGCTCCCGCAGACCTGGGTCACCCCGCCCTGGCCGTCGGCGTCGAGGCGGACGCCGACATCGATGTACGGCAGCAGGTAGAAGGTGGCGAGGCGGTTCAGCAGGTGGCGCCCGTCGACGCTGTCCATGCAGCCGAAGACGACGTCCGACGCCGCCACGGCCTGCAGGACGGCGGGATCGGTCAGGTCGGCGGCGAAGGCGTCGACGCGGGCGCGGGTCGGCAGGCGCATGACGAAGTCGCGCTGGACGTCCACCTTGTGGCGGCCGACGTCGGCCGTCGTGGCGTTCAGGATGCGGTTGAGGTTCTTCTCCTCCACCCGTTCCGGGTCGACGAGCACCAAGTGGCCAACGCCGAGCCGGGCGAGCTGGTCGATGACCACGCTGCCGGTGCCGGAGCAGCCGACCACGGCGACGCGCAGATCCCGCAAGGCGGCGAAGGTACCCTTGCCGAAGGCCTGCGCGTGCCGCAGGGCGAACTCGGGCACCTCCGCCAGCGGGGCATCGCCAGCCCGCCAGCGGCGCAGCGTGTCGCCAATCACCGTGACGCCGTCGAGCTCCGCCATGGCGCCGTCGGCGTGGTGCGCGCGGCCGAAGATGCGGCCATCGGGCAGCATGATCGCGCTGGCGTGCGGGAGGTCGTCGTCGGTCCAGCCGTGGATCGACGGGAACAGCACCGCGTCGGCGTCGTCGTCGACGTCGCTGAACTGCGCGTAGCCGCCCGGATGGCTGTGGATCTTGACGATCGCCATGTGCTCGCGCATCGCGCGCTCCAGCAGGGGGCGCAGGAAGGACGTCGGCCAGGTGACGCGGCGGTCGGTGCGGATGCAGGCCTCGTAGGGCACGAGGACGATCTCATGCACCAGCAGGCGGTGGGTGTCGGCGGCGGCGCAGCGGCCGCACAGGGCCAGGGCGACCGCCTCGCGGCCGTCGCCGGGGAGAAGGTGCCGCTGCAGCATCTCATGCTGGGCGGCGACCATCGTCAGGGACGTGCGCATCGGTCAGGCCCCCGTCAGCTCGCGGACGAACCAGTGGTTCACGAGCGCCAGGTGAGTCGAGAGGTCGTCGACACCGGGGCGCCAGGGGTTCTCAGCGGTGCGGTGGCGCGACCAGCGCTGCCACACCTTGTCGTCGAAGGGATCCTCGGCGAGCGCGCGGATCGCCCGGCCGTCGGTGCGGACCAGCGCCGGGTGCACGTAGACCATGTCGATCTGGGTGTCCGGGTAGGTCGGATCGATGCGGACGTTCAGGTCGACGGTGGTGTGGTTGTAGCCTGGCGGGACCGGGTAGCCGTAGACGACCACGCGGGCCAGGCCACCGTCGCTGATCGTCTCCCAGCGCAGGCCGAGCGCGTTCAGGAAGGCCGCGTCCTCCGGGAGCGGGGTGAAGTCCTGGCGGGGCGCCGGGACTGCCGTCTGCTGGGTGTGCTCTGACGCGAAGCCCTGAACCTCGCCCTCGGTCTGATCGAGGGCGAGGGTGACGAAGCGCTCGACGCCCGGCTCGGCGAGGTCGATCGTGGCATCGAGCCCGATCTCGGTCAGCTCGGCGCCCTTCTTGGCGAAGAGCTGGAAGCGCTCGGGCGGGGTCCGACCGGCCAGGAGCAGCAGCGCGCGCCCCGTGAGGTCGGCGGTATCGCTCACCAGGTCGAGCTTGTCGACGCGGAGCTTGTAGGTGGTGGGCTTCTGAGGGGTGTGCTCGCCGGAATTGCCGCCGGTACCGTTCGTGGTATGATCGTTACTGTTCATGCTCAACTCTCCCAATTTGGAGCTACGGCCGAGGGCCTCTATCCTCCTAATCGGGCGAAGAAGAGCGGCGCGGACAGCATGTCGAAAATTTTTTTGATGGGCCTCCGGTCCGCGCGGAACGCCGCCGATCGATTACGCTGGTAGGAAGGATCATGAACAAGCCGGACGAGCCGGATGACTTGGGAGGAAACCATGCGACGATCGACGAGGTGGCCGATGCGCTCCGCGCCCTGACCGACGTCGACTACCGGAACCTCATGCGCTCCGCGCGGATCCGCGCGCGCGGCATGACGGGGCAGACGGCTGAGGAGCTCCTGCACACGGCGATTGGTCGTCTGATGACGGGGCAACGGACGTGGAAGCGGGGGGTGCCGTTCCTGGCCGTGATCAGGGGCACGTTGCGCAGCTTGGCCATGGATTGGTGGCGCGGGGTGGAGACCGCCAAGGTTCTTCCCGAAGCCGACCTCACGTTCGTGGCTGACGAGGATGAGGATGACGCGCAGTTGGGCGTCATCGACCGCGCCGCCGATGCCTACCCCGATGCTGAGCGGCAGCTGATTGCGCGCCAGGAACTCGAGGCCGTCAAGGCGGCCTTCCAGGACGACAAGATGACCTGGGAGATCGCGCTCGCGCTGGCCAACGGCGACAGTCCGGAAACGATTCGCTACGCATACGACTTGACGGAGACGCAATACGACTCGGCGCTGAAACGCATCTGGCGCCTGAAGCGGACGCTGTCTTCTGGAGGTGGAAAATGACGCATCCTCGGGACGATGTGGAACGGCTGCAGCGACTCCTCGATGCCATCGAAGAGGTCGCTCTGCGCACGCCCGAAGAGGAACTTCTGGCCGAAGAGGGGCCGCAGGCGAAGCGCGACGAGGACATCGCGCGGAACATTGTGGCTGCCCATCTCAAGGCCTACGGGCTGAGCAAGCGCGAGGAAGCCAAGCGGGGCATGGAGCAGGCGCGCGCGGCGCGTGCGGCGGCGCTTGGCCGCTTGCCGGCCGCGCCGGCCGCGCGGCGCGCCCTCTTCGAACGGATCGTTGCCAATCAGCCGGCTCTGGTGCCGCAAGGGCTGACGATGGCGTTTCGGGATGGCAAGGAGATCACCGATGCTGAGATCGACAGCATTCTGGAGGCTCTGGCCAAGGTCGGCGCCCTGCCGAAGGACGGCGGCACGGAATGAGGATTTACCGGAACGCTCAAGAGATCCTGGACGAGCTCTACATCACCGAGCCCGAAGAAATCGACCTTGAGGTCATCGCCTATCACTGCGGCGCGCAGGTGCAGTACGCACCGTTGAAGGGATGTGCCGCGCACATCATCGGCGTCGGCGACGAGGCGGTCATCACGGTCGACGCACATGCCCGTGAAGGTCGAAAGCGGTTCTCGATTGGCCATGAACTCGGCCATTGGATGCGGGATCGCGGCAAGGCACTCTCATGTCAGCGCGCCGACATGAGCAAGCCGTGGAGCCCCCATGGGCCGGAGCCGCTCGCCAACGGCTTCGCCGCGGATCTGCTGATGCCCGCCTCGCTGTTCGTGCCGCGGGCCGACAAGCGATCCGTCACCTTCGACGCCGTCGACGAGCTTGCCGAGATGTTCCGGGTCAGCCGCTCCGCCGCAGCCAAGCGCCTGGTCGAGCTGGGCTCGTACGACGCCATGATTCTGCACTACGGGCCCGACGGGCGGCGCCGTTGGTTCAAGGGCAGCCGCCGCGTTGACCGCAACCTCTGGCCACACGAAGATCTGTCGCACGACACCGATGCTTGGGACATCATCAACGGGCGCGACGGGAATGGTCGCTCGGTGACCGTAGACGCCTGCGACTGGATCAACCATCGCCGGGCCGGCGACTACCGGATCAAGGAGCACTCGGTACCCTACCTGGACGGCGCCTTGACCTTGCTCTGGTGGCAAAAGGCCGACATGGTGGAAGATCTAGTCGGCTGAGCGCGCCGGAACCCAGCCTCGCGTAGTTTTTCGCCCGTTCTTGTATGTTTTGTGTCCGCCTTTCCAGCTGCCGGTGCTGATCGTCGTCGGTTAGGGCGGAAGAGGGGTGTCGTCGCCCGTTCCCGACCGCTACCAGCCCGGCCTTTGTGCACCAACATCCCGCCGGGCTCCTCCATCAAGGGGAGGCCCGGCACCCGTGAATACCGTGGAGTTGTGGGCTCTAAAGGGCGGGAGTATTGTTGCGGGGAATCGGTCGGGGGAGCAGGAAATGCGGGGGAAACCCGTGGTACGAGTGGCGCTGACGGTGGTGCTGTTAGGGACGGCATCCTGCATGAGTTGGCAGGCCGCAGCGAAAGAGGTCCACACCAGGAAGATCGGGCCGGTGGAGATCCGGGGCGACAACCTCGACTTCGAGATCCTGCTTAACGGTCGGGTGGCCGTCCGCGACACCATGTCGACGTCCGTCAACGTCGTCGCGGCCTTCCCGGACGAGTCCAATCCGCGCTGGCTCGTGGTCTCGCACAACTCGGGCGCCATGATATGCGAGCCCAGCCACAGCGTCGTCGACCTGACCAAGGAGCCGCCCACCATCTCCGCCCAGTTCGGGAACTGCCGCATCACGTCGCTTCTCGAGGGCACGGACCAGCTCGTCTTCGCGCTCGGGGAAGGTGCTGTCTGGGCGTTCGACGCCAAGGGGCTCGTCGAAGTCCCGAAGCTGCCTCTGGACGAGCACGTCCGCATCGGCGTCGAAGCCTACAAGGCCGGGAACTACTCCGTGGCGCTGCGTCATCTTTGGCCGTTCACCGATGAGACGAATCCCGAGGCCGCCTACTTCACGGGCCTCATGCGACACCTCGGCAAGGGCATCGTCCAGGACTACAAGGCGGCGATGCTCCACTACAAGCAGGCCGCCGAGCACGAGTACCCGCAGGCGTTCTTCCGGATCGGTGTGCTGTACGCGAACGGCCGCGGCGTGCCCAAGGACATGGCCGAGGCCAATCGCTGGTACCGCAAAGCGGCCGACCGCGGCGACGGCCTGGGGATGTTCAACCTCGGCCTCAACCTCATGACCGGCAGCGGGGTGCCCAAGGACCTCAAGGCATCGCTCATGTGGTTCGTGCTCGCCGAACCCCGCATGACTGATCCCAAGGACCGCGAGGGGGCCAAGAAGAACATCGCCTTCCTCGAAGGCAAGTTGACCGCCGAGGAGATCGCCGACGCGCGGTCGAAGGCAGCGGCATGGGCGCCCGCCGAGGCGAAGGGGCTCGAGACCGCCGCCGACCTGCGCGCCTGGGTCGGCAAGCATCCCTTCGATCACGTGAAGGGGCTCCCCATGCTCAAGGTGCCCGCCTTGGACGCGCGGCTGCGCACGCTGCTCGGCGACGAGACGGTCGACGAGATCGGCAAGATGCAGGTGTCCGGCAAGGTATCCGAATCCAAGGACTGGCTGCTGCTCGACGGCTGCATGCCGCATTCCTGCGGCACCGACCGTTTCGCCCTCGCGGTCAACACGCGCAGCTACGATGTCCTCGTCTGCGCGGTGCAGTGGCAGCCGGAGCGGAAGGGGCAGGGCGTCGTGTGGGCGGGTACGAACCGTCCGAAGGTCGAGCGGGCGTTGGTGCGCGACACCGACGACTGCACGGTCGGGCGAGGCCCCTACACGCTCATGGCCGTCCTTGACGCGGCGAAGCCGCGCGCTCCGCTGCCCGATCCGCTGCGCCCGCAGGTAGCTGCGGTGCCGCTTCCGCCCAAGCCTTCCGGCCGCGAATCGTCCGGCAGCGGCTTTCCGGTCAACGGCAAGGGCGACATCCTGACCAACCACCACGTCGTGGACGGCTGCCGCTCATTCAAGGCGCGCCGCGGCGAGCGCGTCGTGGACGCCGAACTGGTCGCGACGGACGAGAAGAACGATCTCGCGGTCGTGCGCGCCGCCGTGCCCGGCGTGCAGCCGCTCAAGTTCCGGGACGGCAAGGGCATCCGTCCGGCCGACGGCGTGGTTGCGGTGGGCTACCCGTACGCCGGGCTGCTGGCCACCACGCCGCAGGTGACCACCGGCAGCGTAACTGCGCTGGCGGGGATCGCCGACGACACCCGGTTCCTACAGATCACCGCGCCGATTCAGCCCGGTAACAGCGGCGGCCCGCTGCTCGACCTGTCCGGCAACACGGTCGGCGTCGTGGTCTCGACGCTCAGCGCGCTGGCCGTTGTGAAGGCAACCGGCAGCATCCCGCAGAACGTGAACTTCGCCGTCAAGTCCTCGGTCGCCCGTGAGTTCCTCGACAGCAAGGGGATCGATTACCTGACGGCGGCCTCGACGGCGAAGCTCGACCCCGCCGATGTAGGCGAGATCGGCTCGAAGGCGGCCGTCATGGTGGAGTGCCACAAGTGAAGGTGTGGGCGGTGGGGTGCGCCGTCGACTTAGCCGCTTCGCCGGAGGAAGGACGCCTCAGGGAAGGCGGCTGTGGTGACTGATGACATCGCGACATTTGCGCGGCAAACAACCCCAAGGCAGAACGCGCCAAGAACAATGGTCGTCTCTGAAACAGCAAGCTGCATTTTGGGAAGTTGAGAATTGGTGGACGGATTTCTTGGACGGGAAAACAGCCCCAAAAGCGGCTTCTGAAAGGCGTCCACCGAACGGACGGTTCCGGGGCGGCAAGCCGAAGCCTTTGTTTCCGAGTAAGATTTCGCTTAACGTTGTTTACCAAACAAATGTCGCGATGCCCTTTCCCGAGTGCCCCTGGAGAGAGTATCTTCCAATCGCCCCGTCCTCGACGTAGATTCGCGGCCGTGTCGTACTATCGAACGTCCGTTCAACAGTAGGGCGAGGGGCGGTGAACCGTTGGGTGCCCTACATGGGCGCCTCAGCGCGCACCGTGGGCCCGGCGGTGGGGAATGGTTGCGGAGCTCGGCTCGACGAGATCGAGGACCTGCTCCAGCGGCCGGGGCACGATGGCCATGCGATTACCGGGCAGGGCGACGATCGTCTGCGACTGGTCCTGGTCGCTGTCGTGCAGTCCCTGGATCGAGTTGATGCGCACCGCATGGCGCTGGCCGTTCGTATCGACGAGGAGAAGGAAGCTCCCGCGCCGCGTGCCCTCAACGAACTCCGTCATGGTGCCTCCCGGGCCGGACACTTCATTGTATCTGGGAACATAGGCTCGGCAAGAGGATCGCAGACCTAATACCGCGGGATTAGAAGTCGATCAGGTGCGCCAGCCATTGGCTCCGGCGCCGCTGGCGCGCGCTCAACGGTGCGGGCTCTGGGCGGTCGCCGATCGGCAGGATGCGTGTGTACCGAGAGCGCGCATCGAGCAAGACGCGACCGCAGCCACATGGGATCGGGGTTCCAGGAACGACGACGGTTGCAATGCCACACGGGCAGGTCACCGCGGCATGAATAGAGCGCGTCATGCGCCGATGATAGGGGGCGCACGACCACGGTCGAGATGGATGAGCCGCTGGTTTGGACGCGTCCGTCGGTAGCGTCAATGGTGACGGCGGACGAGGGCGGGACCCCGAGGGTGACCGCGGCGGCGGGCGCCGCAGTAGGCTCTCGGCCCTTGCGTCACCTCGCCGTCGACTCCCCGACCAAGCTGCGGTGGATCCACCCCGCTGGCTGCTTGTCGCCAACCTCCAGCCAGTCTTCCTTCTGGGAGAACACGGCGAACCGCTCGCCCTTGCGCGCGGTCCGGAGGACCGGCGCGTTGGCGCCCGCGTCCTTCCGGACGTTCGCGGCTTGGGCGCGTACTTCGATCGTCTCGCGGGCCACTGCCTTGGGCGCGGGCGCGGCCGCGCCGCTCTCCGTCGGCGCGCTTGGGATGCTTGCAGCCATCAAGCCCTGCGGCGGGGCCGCGGGGGACGTCACGGACGTCTCGGAGGCCGTCGGCGCCGGCGCGGTGAGCGCGGCGACCGGCGCCGGGGCATGCCAGAGGCGCGGCCCGACGAACCAAGCGCCGGCGCCGACGGCGAGCAGCGCCAGGAACACGGCGTCGAGGACGGGGAACGGCGGGCGGCGGTCCGGGGCATCGCCGTCCGCGTCGACCTCGAACGCGGTTTCGACCGCTCCGCCGTCGGCCCCGTCGTCGAAGGGCGCCGCCACGCCGCCCGCTGCCGCGGCGAGCGCCGCCTGGTACGTGGCGAAGGCGGAAGCGAAGCTGGCCGCCGCGCCCGCGTTGCTGAACATGTAGGCCTCGTTGATCCCGGTCTTGCTCCGGATCGTCAGCTCACCGTAATGGGCGATCGGAATCTGGTAGTTGTCCCGAAACCGGCGGTCGGGGGAACCGTCCTTGTTGGTCTTCTTCCAGGTGGTTCCAACGACGGTGGCGTCGTGCGGCACGCCGTCCTCCTCGTGGAACCGCACGGCGCCGGCCTGGATGCGCAGGTCCGCGATGTCGACAAGCGCGAAGTCGCCGCTGCGCTCCTTGAGGAGGGCGAAGCCCGGGTACAGGTGAAGGTCTTCGCCGTTCGCGTTCCCGAACCGCAGCGCCTCCCAGTCGGCCTTGACGATGTCCGTCCGGGCGGTGCCGAAGGTGACGAGGGTCCGGGTCACCGCTCTGGACGCGAGGGTGCGTTCGGCGA
This sequence comes from Azospirillum canadense, assembly GCF_025961225.1. Lineage (GTDB taxonomy): Bacteria > Pseudomonadota > Alphaproteobacteria > Azospirillales > Azospirillaceae > Azospirillum > Azospirillum canadense. The sequence goes on from NZ_JAOQNG010000001.1 coordinate 1,499,482, forward strand.
ACTGGTTCGTCGCGTTCTCGGTGGTGACGTCCCAGACCCGTGCGCTCCGCCGGAGCCGGTCGAAAGCTTCCCGGAGTTCATTGAAGAGGCGCAGCACATGCTCGTCAAAGTCGAAGTCCAGTTGGATGCTGGTGAGTTCCAACTCCTTCGTTGAGGCTTCGATTTCGAGCCGTCCGGTCTCGATCTCCTCTACCAGGCATGCGATGCGGCCGCGGGAGAAGAGGCGGACGATGAAGGTCTTCGCGAACGCCAGGCGCCTTTCAGCAACGTCGACGGAGAACCTGCGGCTGGAGATCGTGCCCTGGAGGCTCTGCCGCCGATCCGCCGCTGCGTTGACCAGCGTCTTCAGCCGGATCAGGTTGGGGCTAGTCAGGCTCCGGATCGCCGCGCTGCGGATTTCGCCCGGCAGGGGCTCCGCCCGTGAGGGCGCGTCAAAGGGTAGGCCGTGCTCCGGGACGCGGAACGGCCGCGGCTCGGGCGACCGCTGGGCGGGCACCCGGTGAGTGGGCGCCTGCGGCGGAGCCGTGATCCTGGCCCGGTACGATAGCCCGGTGCCGGGGATGCCGAGCGTCATGTGTGCTTGGCCGTCCAGGCCGAGGTTCAGCGACGCCCCCGGTATGCCGATGGTCGTGCTGACACGCCCGCCGCTCAGGTTGAGCCGCACGCCGGGGAAAAGCCGGATCGTCTTGCGAAAGCGCACGCTCATCGTTGCTTCCTCAGACTGTCGCCGGGGCGCGCTCGATGCGCTCGATCACGCCGAGCCGGGTTTTCCCGCCGCCGAGGTCCACCTCGAACTCGCCTTCGAGCGCGCTGCCGAGCAGCGCCTTGGCCAACGGGTCGCCGACGCGGATGATGCCGACCTCCGGGGCATGCTCCGTCTCGCTGATGCGGACGCGGGTGGCCCGGTCCGGCGTGTCGTCGTAGCGCACGATCACGAGGTCGCCGGGGCTGATGGGCGGCGTGGCCGAAGACGGCCCGAGCGGGTCCAGCGTCTCGGCCGCCACGCCCTCCGGCCGCGCCTCGGCCCGGGGCACAGCGACGACCTCGCCTTCCTCTGCCTCGGGGGCGGGTTCGGCTGCCGCCGATCCGGCCTCGGACGGATCCGCGGCCTCGACCTCGCGGAACTCGGTCCACGCCCCCTGCGGCGGCTCGGCGCCGAGCGGCTCGATTCCCATTGCGCCGAGCGTGCGCTTCAGGTCGGCCAAGCATCCATCGGGGTCGGCCGTCCATTCCGAGCCCCAGCACCGCCAGAAGGTCCAGCCCAGCCGTTCGAGCGCCTTCTGGCGCCGGAAGTCCTCGGCCCAGCGGTCCGGGCCATGGTAGGCGTCGCCATCGAGCTCGATCGCCAGCCGTCGGTCATCGGCGCCCTCAACAACGAAGTCGATGCGGCGGCCGCCGACCGGCACTTGGGGCCGGACGCGGTACCCGAGGTCGAGCAGGCGCGCGCCGAACTCCCTCTCGAAGCCGGAATCGCAGACGTCGAGCACGTCCTTGCGGACGATGACCTTGCCTTCGCCCATGGGGTTGCGGAAGTGCTCAATGACCTGGAGCTTGAGGTCGCCGGGCTTCAGATCCGAAGAGGTGACGGACCGGACGAGCACGAGTCGGTCGCGGGCGCGCGACAGAGCCACGTTGTAGCGCTGCTCGTACGCGCGCGTCCTCTGCATGATCGCCGTCTTGGGGCAGGCCACCATGGACAGGAAGATGATGTCGCGTTCCTGTCCTTGGAACGTCGCGGCGCTGCCGCACATGATCCGGTGGCGGTCGATGACCTCTGCCCCGAGTTCGCGCATGAGCCGGTCGTAGATGAGCTTTGCCTGCTTGTCGCCGATCAACGAGATGATGCCGATGGAGCGCTTCTCGTAGGCGGGATCTTCGGACAGGCGCCGCACCTCGTCGACGATGACGTCGGACTCCCGTTTGTTGACGTCCCCCGTCTTCACGCCGTCGCGCACCAGGATGTCGATGAGAGGCGGATCGAGGCGCTCTGTCGCCTTGGGCAGGCGCATCGGCACCAGCAGGTTCTGGTAGAACCGTGCGGAGAAGCGGATGATCGGCTCGACGCAGCGGAAATGCTCGCGCAGCAGCACCGCCTTCCCGGGGAAGACCATGCTGCCGAGTTCGTAGAGCGACGTCGCCGGGTCCATCTGGTCGGCGAAGGGCAAGTCCGTCAGGTAGGTTGTGCGCAGTTGGATGATGGTGCGCTCATCGAGGCCGATGGGAGTGGGGCTCACCTGCTTGTCGTCGCCGACGATCAGCAGCTTCCGGCCGCGCAGGACGGCGGGCAGGGCGGTGATGTCGGACTGGCTTGCTTCGTCGACGATCACCAGATCGAAGGCGTTCAGCGTGGCCGGCAGCTGCTCGGCCACCCGCCATTCGGGCAGGATCCAGCACGGGACCGCGTCCGCGGCGTCGAGCGTGGCATCCCGGATGACGCGGCGGTGGCGGCCCGCCGCCTTGCCGGTCCCGGCGCCCAGCTTGGCGATCGCCGAGGCGAACTTCGCCAGGGCGGCCTCGATGCGTCCGGTCAACGCGCGCTTCAGCCCCAGGAACGTCCGAAGCCGCACAACCTCGGCCAGGATAGCCCGCTGACGGGTTTCGAGTTCTGAACGCTCATCGGCCAGCTTTTGAATGGCGGCGCGGTCGCCGATGCTGCGGACGAAACCATCGGCCCTGGCCCACTCCCAGCTGTTCCGCCACGCCTCCGGCGTCCAACGGTCCGTGCCGTCGAACGCCGGATCGCCGGTGAGCTTGTCCGCCCACGACGGCGCGCCGGACCGGCGCACCAGGTCGGTGATCTCGTCAAGCCGCGCGCGGAACGGGCGCAGGTGCGACAGCCGTTCCGCTTCCGTCCGGATCTGGCGCCACCCTTCGGCGAGGTCGTTCGGGGCGACGGAGGCGTCGCCGAGCGCCGAGGCGAACTCAGCCAGCCCCGCGTGGAACGGCAGGCGCCGCCCCCCGATGAGCGTCTCGAACTCCCCGCGGACCGCCTGGGCGTCGGCGAAGTCCGCCTTTTCCAGGTTGGCCGCCAGGGCATCGAGCGCGCGCGTGATCTCACCCTCGTAGACGACCGCGCGGGCGTCGAGGCCGTAGGGGAACAGGGTCTGGAGCGTCTCGAGGCTGGCCCGGGCCTCCGACGCGAAGCGCAGGAGCGCGGCGATCAGCCGCCCGAGGCGGAGAAGTTCGCCGCGGCCGCGCTCCCAGTCGGTCGGAACCGGCGGTAGGCCGAGGCTGCCGCAGACGGCCGCCCAATGGCGCAGGAAGGCTTGCGCCTCGCGCTGCCAGGTTCGGGCGGCCTGCACCTCTTGCCAATGCTCCGGAGCGGCGGGCGGGTTCCCGCCGACCAGGACCCGCGCGAGGCGTTCCTTGAGGGCGCCCTTGCCGAACGAGAACAGGCCGAAGGGCTTCTCGCCACGGGCGTGGGCGGCGACGGCCGCGTCGAACGCCGGATCGTCGAGCGGCGCGTCGCCCGTGTCGATCCCCTTGAGGGCGAGTTCCCGTCCTTCGGCGTAGAGCTTCGCCCATTGGTCGAGCGCCCGCCGCAGGGCCGTCTCGGCCGCTTCGTCTGACCGCCGGACCCCGAGCAGGATCTGGTACGTGCCGACCATCCAGGTTTCAGCCCGGACCTCCTCGAAGAAGGTCCGGTAGTCGGTCAGCCAGACCTGGACGGCGCGCGCCTGCTCCACCGAACCGACGGCCATGTAGGGCACCTGGCCGGAGCGCGCCTGCTCCTCAAGCTCCTTGGCGCGGGCGAGTTCGCCGTGCGCCGCCAGCACGCGGGCCACGTCCGGCAGGGCGTCCGGGTCGGGCAGGTCGGTTGCGCCGTAGGCCAAGTCCCCAGCCAAGTGGCGGCGGATGTCCCGCGCCTCGGCGATGTCGGCGTCGGTGAAGCGCGGAGCGTAGCGGGCGTCGAGGTCCAAGCGGTCCTCGAACCAAGCGTGCAGGGCGCGGTCCTGCACGACCCGCTTTGCCAACTCCATGGGAAGCACGCTCTCCCCGGCGCTCTCAACCTTTTCGAGGTTTCGACGGGCGTAGGACAGCAACTCCGCGTCGATCTGGGCGATGCGGTCGCGGATATCAGCGAGAAGGCGCTGGTTGTCGACGATGCTCTGGCTGACCAGCTTCGGGTTGATCTGCTTGGCCTCGTTCGCCAGGACCTGAACGGCCTGTTCCAGATGCCGCGCGCCCTCCCGGTCGCTGTGGATGACCGAAATGGCGAGATCGCGGATTCCGGGCGGCAGCTTCTCCTGCAGGGCGGTCAGGGCCTCCGCGTTCTTGGCCGTGACGAGCACCCGCTTGCCGGTTGCCAGGAAATGGCAGATCACGTTCGCGATGGTGTGCGTCTTGCCGGTGCCGGGCGGCCCTTGGACGACGACGCCGTCCGCTTCGCGCAGGCGCTTCAGGATATCGCGCTGATCGTCGTTGTACGGCAGGGGGAAGAAGAAGTCGGGTTCCGGTCCGGAGCCCTGGTCATTGGCCCCGCCGCCCCCGCCGCCATGGGATCGGGCGACCGCGTCGGGCAGGCGCCAGGACACGTCGTCGAGGTTCAGGCCGCCGTCGTCGTAAAGGCGCTCATCGTTCGGCGGCTTGACGAACTGCAGCCCGGCCGTGGGGAGATCCTCCTCGGCTTCGGCCTCCTCGACGCGCTTGATCAGCTTCTGGATGTCCTCCTGCCGGAAGTTGGCCGCGCGCTGGCGGACGTAGAGGACCCAGGTGTCGCTGATGCGCAGAACACCGTCGAGGGACGGGAGCGAGCGGTCGGCGGGATCCCGCCCGGCCTCGTCGGGCAGGTAGATGCCGGAGGCCGACAACCGTGCGGCGCAGGATTTGAGCAGCGGCTCGAAGACCTTCCGCTCGAACGGCGAGAAGGCGATGTCCGGGTCCTCGACGACGCGCTCCAGCTGGGCGCCGGCATCCCGCTGGAGGGCCTTCGACCCCTCCACTTCCAGCGCATGGAACGGCTTCAGCGCCAAGGACGGCGGCACCTGGCGCGGCCCGACGATGAGCGTGCCGTCCTCAAGCAGCTCCAGCTCGACCAGCTGCTCCAGGATCGGCGCGCTGATGCGCATGCTCTCGCGCTGCCAGCGCGCGACGCCGATGCCCCAGACGAGCTCGATGGCGTTGTCCTCGCCGGCCGCCGTGACGGCCTGCTGCACCTTGTAGAGGCGGTTGTAGACCTCGATGCTGCGGCGGCGGGGCTTCTCCACCTCGGCCCACTTCGCCCAGGGGCCCTCGACGTACGCGCGCCATGCCTCGCGGAACTCGGGCATGCGCGCGGTGCGCAGGATGGCGTCCATCGCCTCCGGGAACGCGACGTCGGCGTCCCGCGGCCGCATGACCTCGTCCGGATCGAGCAGGCCGGCCTCGGCGAGGTCCGAGATCTCTTCGATGCTGAGACGCAGCATGCGGTGGTCGAGCAGCGTCGGCGCCTTATCCGGCGACGGATGCGGCTGTGCCTTGACCCACCCCTCGAACATGGCGTCGGGGGGCGGTGGTTGCGTCTCGCGAAGGCGCCGGAGCCGCAGCCAGATCTCTGGGTCGACGTTCGCATCCACGCCTTCGAGATCAATCAGGGCGCCTTCATGGAAGGATGGATGGGGCTCGGCCGCAAGGTCGTAGATGACCTTCTCATTGAAGGTTACCAACTCCTGCGTGTAGAGCAGAACGTTGCGCAAGTCTTTTTGCGTCTTGGTGAGCCCTGCCATGATGCCCCGGTACCACTATCGAATTAACTAGGATTGGGGTTTAGCAAAACTACCATCAATTGTAAACAATGGGCGAGCTCTGCCATTTTGTTACAGGCTTGCAACCTGCCGGCTTGGCCACCTCGCGCTCGTCGCCGGGACCCTTTGGATCATGAGGGTGCGTCGTCCGCTCGCCCTGTGGTGCCGGGGGCGGCGATGATCGCGTGGAGGTTCTTTCCCAGCGCGGGGCCGCGCCGGCGTCGGCGGCGCCGCGTCGCTGGAGGTGTTTTGGGAGACGATCGTGTCAAAAATCCTTGTCCAATGAGGCAAAGCTACCCCCTCTTTGCACCGGAGGTATGCGGATTGACGTGCCGCCGCCGTGTCGACGTGTGGCAGGATTGGTCCAGGAGATTGGACCGGGATGGCCCCGGTCGCCCGGAAAGGGTGTGTTCCGCGCCGTTCGGCGGTTGAAGTCTGGTCCAACGCTGGTCCAACGCCGGCGTCCGTTGGTCTGGATTTCTATCCGATCGGCATTCGTTGAGAGGGGCTTGTCGCGAGATCCCGCCGTGGTTTGACCGTCATCCGACGGACCATCCCGCAGCGCTCCTTGCCCTTTCACGGCGGCGACACGGGTTCGAATCCCGTCGGGGACGCCACCTTCCACAGGTTGGCCGATCGCAGAAGCTCAGCTGTTCAGCTGAGCTTTTTGCGTTTTGGGCTCCGGCTCTTGCGGTCCGCGGAATCCGTTCCGGCGGTGCTTGGAAAAGGCGGCCGGCTCGTGCGAAGCTCCTGATCCTTCGTGTGCGTCGGGAGCAGGCCCTTGTCGACCAATCCGCCAACCAGCCCTCAAAGCTTCGTGCACGCCGCCGGCCGGGTCGCCGGCACGGGCATCGGCGATGCCGAGCGGCGGGCGCGGGTCGATCTGGCGGCGTGCTATCGGCTGGTGGCGGAGCGTGGCTGGGGCGACCTGATCTACACCCACATCTCGCTGGCGGTGCCGGGCGAGCCGGGGCGATTCCTGATCAACCCCTTCGGCCTGACTTTTGACGAGGTAACCGCTTCCAACCTCGTGAAGATCGACATCCAGGGCAACATCGTCGGCGACACGCCCTACGCGGTGAACGCGACAGGCTTCACCATCCACGGCGCGGTCCACGCGGCGCGCGAAGACGCGGCCTGCGTGATGCACCTGCACAACGAGGCGGCGGTCGCCGTGTCCATGCTGAAGGATGGCCTGTTGCCGCTGTCGCAGCACGCCCTGCGATTCTACCGGGACCTCGGCTACCACCGCTACGAGGGGCTTGCGCTGACCGAGGCCGAGAAGGCGCGGCTGGTGGACAGCCTGGGACAGCGCAAGGCTCTGCTGCTGCACAACCACGGCAGCCTCGTGCTGGGGCGCACGGTGGCGGAGGCCTTCTGCCTGATGGATATGCTCGACAAGGCCTGCCGCATGCAGCTGGCTGCGCAGGCGACTGGGGCGGAGCTGGTGCTGCCGTCGCCGGAAGTGTGTGAAGCGACTTACCGACAGCTGACCGCCGACCCGGAGCCGGAGGGCGAGCTGGAATGGCCGGCCCTGCTGCGGCGCCTGGACCGGCTGTGCCCCGACTACAAGAACTGACGTCGAATCACTGAACTCAACACACAAGGAGAGGGACCAACCATGCCGATCATCAATGTGCAGATGTTCGAAGGCCGCACCCCGGAGCAGAAGCGCGCCTTCGTGAAGGCCCTGACCGACGCCTCGGTGGAGACGCTGGGCTGCAGCGCGGACGCCGTCGACGTGATCCTGACCGAGGTGAAGAAGAGCGATTGGGCGACCGCCGGCAAGCTCTGGTCGGACGCGAAGTAAGGCGACACCCATGACCCAAACCACGGCGGCGCTGCCGATCATCGAGCGGCGGCGGATCGAGGCGGAGTTCGCCAAGGCGCTCTACGACCAGTTGGTGCCGGAGATCGGGCGCGACCGCGCGCGGGCCGTCCTCGCCCGCGCGGTGGAGACCATGGCCCGCGCCGCCGGGGCGGCCATGGCCGCGGAGGACCGGGCGACGTTGGGCACAGCCGACCTGTCCACTTTCCGCGACCGCCTCGCCCTGTGGACGGCGAACGACGCGCTGGCGCTGGAGGTGGTCGAGTCCACGCCCGACCGGTTGGCCTTCAACGTCACGCGCTGCCGCTACGCGGAAACCTACCGCGCCATGGGCGTGCAGGAGATCGGCGACGTGCTGTCCTGCAACCGCGACGGCGAGTTCATGTGCGGCTATCGGCCGGACGCCCGCTTCACCCGCACCCAGACCATCATGCAGGGCGCCAGCCACTGCGACTTCCGCTACAGCCTTCCTGAAAGCGGACCCCTCAATGGCGGAACCACGGAGACGCCGGAATGACCGTTCCCAGCAACGTCCAGCTCGACCCCGCGGCCGAGGCCCTGGCCCCGACCATGCGGGAGTGGCGGCACCACCTGCACGCCCATCCCGAAACCGCCTTCGAGGAGCATGAGACCAGCGCCTTCGTGGCGGACAAACTGCGCTCCTTCGGGCTGGAGGTGACGACGGGGTTGGGGCGCACCGGCGTGGTCGGCACGCTGAAGGGGCGGCACCAGGGCAACCGCGCCATTGCGCTGCGCGCCGACATGGACGCCCTGCACATCCAGGAGCAGAACGACTTCGCCCACCGCTCGGTCAACCCCGGCCGGATGCACGCCTGCGGCCACGACGGGCACACGACGATGCTGCTGGGCGCGGCGAAGGTGCTGGCCGACGACCCGGACTTCCACGGCACGCTGCACGTGATCTTCCAGCCGGCCGAGGAGAACGAGGGCGGCGCACGGGAGATGGTCGCCGACGGCCTGTTCGACCGCTTCCCCGTGGACAGCGTCTACGGCATGCACAATTGGCCGGGGCTGCCGCTGGGTCGCATGGCGCTGCGCCCCGGCCCGATGATGGGCAGCTACGACATCTTCGAGATCGTGGTCCACGGCCGGGGGAGCCACGCCGCCATGCCGCACCTTGGCGCCGACCCGATCACCGCGGCGGGGCACCTGCTGACCACCTTGCAGACCATCCCGGGCCGCAGCCTGCACCCACTGGACAGCGCGGTGGTGTCCACCACCCAAATTTTCGGCGGCGACACCTGGAACGTCATTCCGCCGTCGGTCACCATCCGCGGCACGGTCCGCGCCTTCAAGGGCGGCGTGCAGGACACGGTGGAGGCCCGCATGCGCACGCTGGCGGAGCACACCACGGCGTCCTTCGGCTGCACGGCGGAGGTGCGGTACGAGCGGCGCTATCCGGCCACCGTGAACAGCGCGGCGGAGACGGCGCTGTGCGCCGGGGTGGCGGCGCGGCTGGTCGGGGCGGAGAACGTCGACCACGACCCCATGCCGTCGATGGGGGCGGAGGATTTCGCCTTTATGCTGGAGAAGCGGCCCGGCAGCTACGTCTGGCTCGGCAACGGGCCGGCGGAGGGCGGCTGCACGCTGCACAACCCCGCCTACGACTTCAACGACGCCAACCTCGCCATCGGCGCCAGCTATTGGGTGACCCTGGCGCGGACGCTGCTGTCGCCGAATGCGGAGAAGGCCGCCTGAGCATCGCTTCAGCGTCCCAAACCAAATTGGCGGAAATTTTTGTCGGTGGGGTGTCGGGCGCGGGCATACTCGGTCGTCCTGGGGAGGACGAACAAGGGGACTGCCCGCATGCTCTACGCGATTCTCTGCTACGACCATGAAGACGCCATCGGCGCCTGGACCAAGGAGGAGGAGGCCGCGGTGATGGGCCGCCTCTCCGTGGTGCAGGAGGTGCTGTCCCGGCAGGGACGGCTGGGGCCGGTGGCGCGGCTGGTGCCCACGACCGCAGCGACCACCGTCCGCAAGGCGCAGGACCCGGTCGTGCTCGACGGCCCCTTCGCCGAGACCAAGGAACAGCTGCTCGGCTTCTTCGTGGTCGAGTGCGCCGACCTGGAGGAGGCGATCGAGACGGCGAAGGACCTCGCCCGTGCCAACGCGCCCGGCGGTTCCTACGAGGTCCGGCCCATCGCGCTCTTCAAGCCGGGCCAGATCCAGACAGAGGGCGCGGCGGGATGAACGACATCGCCTGGATCGATGCGGCGTTCACGGCGGCGCGTCCCCAGGCGCTCGGCGCGCTGCTGCGCTACTTCCGCGACCTCGACACGGCGGAGGAGGCGTTCCAGGACGCCTGCCTGCGGGCGCTGGACAGCTGGCCGCGCAACGGGCCGCCGCGCGATCCGGTCGCGTGGCTGATCCTGGTCGGGCGCAACGCGGCGCTCGACGGCGTGCGGAGGCGGAATAGGCTTGAGTCGCTGCCCGACGAGGAGGCGCTGTCGGACCTGGGAGATGCCGAATCCGACATGGCCGAGCGGCTGGACGGTTCCCACTACCGCGACGACATCCTGCGCCTGCTCTTCATCTGCTGCCATCCGGACCTGCCGTCAACGCAGCAGATCGCGCTGGCCCTGCGCATTGTCAGCGGCCTGTCGGTCAAGCAGATCGCCCGCGCGTTCCTCGTGGGCGAGAGCGCGATGGAGCAGCGCATTACCCGCGCCAAGGCGCGCGTCTCCGCCGCCGCCGTGCCGTTCGAGACACCCGGCGCGGTAGAGCGGGCGGAGCGGCTGTCGGCCGTCGCGGCGATGATCTACCTGATCTTCAACGAGGGCTATTCGGCCAACGCGGTCGTTGACCGGGGCCGCGCTCCCCTCTGCGACGAAGCGATCCGGCTGGCCCGGCTGCTGCTGCGCCTGTTCCCGGCGGAGCCGGAGATCATGGGGCTGGCCGCCCTGATGCTGCTCCAGCACGCGCGCACGCCGGCCAGGGCCGACGCGGAAGGCAACGCCGTGCTGCTGGAGGACCAGGACCGCAGCTTGTGGAACCGCCCGATGATCGTGGAGGGGCTAGCACTGATCGACAAGGCGATGCGGCACCGGCGGCCCGGCCCCTATCAGGTGCAGGCGGCCATCGCCGCGCTTCACGCGCGGGCCCAGCAGGCGGCGGACACGGACTGGGCGCAGATTGACCGGCTCTATGCCACGCTGGAGCGCTTGCAGCCGTCCCCGGTGGTGACGCTGAACCGCGCCGTGGCCGTGTCGAAGCTGCGCGGTGCGGCGGAGGCGCTGGCCATGATCGAGCCGCTGGCGCCGCGGCTGTCCGGCTATTTCTTCTTCTTCGGCGCGCGCGGCGCCTTCCTGCACCAGCTTGGCCGGACGGAGGAGGCACGGGAGGCCTTCAACCGCGCCATCGCGCTCGCCAACACCCCGGCGGAGGCCGCGCACATCCGCATGCACCTCGACCGTCTGGTGGCCGATGTGCAATCCGGCTGACCGAAGAAAAAAACCGAAGGGAGATGTCGGGAGACCGGCCGGCGCTTCGTCCTTGGGACACAGTCTCAGCCACGGGAGGACAGGGACCATCATGACCACTGCCGACATCGACCCCGCCGTCAGCCGCACCCTGACGATCAGCCGCGTCCTGGATGCGCCGGCAGCACTCGTTTTCCGGGCCTGGACCGATCCGGTGCAGCTGCCGCACTTCTGGGGGCCGCACGGCATGACGACGCCCTTCGTGGAGATGGACCTGAAGCCGGGCGGCGCCTTCCGCACGCTGATGCGCGCGCCGGACGGTGCGGAATACCCGACCTCCGGCGTGTTCCTGGAGATCGTGGAGAACCGGCGACTGGTCTTCACCGACGCTTACGAGCCCGGATTCGTGCCCGCCGCCAAGCCTTTCTTCACCGCCGTGATCACCTTCGAAGAACAGGGCGACGGCAAGACCCTGCTGACCGCACAGGCGCGCCATTGGCGGGACGAGGACCGCGACGCGCATGAGAAAATGGGCTTCCATGACGGCTGGGGGCAGAGCCTGGACCGGCTGGCCCAGCATCTGGACACCATTCAAAACACGAAGTAACCAGAGGGAAGAGAACGATATGAGCACGACCGACACCGAATTTCCGGCGGTTCCGAAGGATCTTCCCCCGCTGGTCGGCGGGGTGGTTCCGCACCTGACGCTCAGCGACGCCGTCGCGGCGATCGACTTCTACACGCGGGCCTTCGGCGCGCAGGAACTGGCCCGTATTCCGGCCCAGGACGGCAAGCGGCTGATGCACGCCCACCTGCGCGTCAACGGCAGTTCGATCATGTTCAACGACGCCTTCGCCGAATGCGGCCAGGGGCTGGTGCCGCCGCAGGCCTTCGCGCTCCACCTGCAGGTGGACGACGTCGAGGCTTGGTGGAAGCGCGCGGTGGAGGCCGGGGCCGAGGTGGTGATGCCCTTGCAGGACATGTTCTGGGGCGACCGCTATGGGCAGGTCCGCGACCCCTTCGGCGTGACGTGGTCGCTCGCCGCGCACATCCGCTGAGCGAGGGTTGAATTCACCACCAAGGCACCAAGACACCAAGAGTCCCCGCTATGCCGGGCGCGAGGATTCTTGGTGCCTTGGTGTCTTGGTGGTGAATCCTCACAACGTGAACAGCGCGTCCCGCACCGCGATCAAATGGGCGCGGATCACCTCGCGGGCGGCGGCCGGGTCGCGGGCTTTCAGGGCGGCGACGATGGCCCGGTGCTGTTTCTCATACAGGATGCGCCGCTCTGGCGTCAGGCTGCGCTGCTTCAGCACGTTCCATTCCGCGTTGTCGCGGATGCGGTTCAGCACGGCGTAGAAGGCGTCCAGCAGTTCGTTCCGGCAGGCGGCGATCACCGCGCGGTGCAGGGCGCCGTCCCAATGCTCGAACTCCGGGATCGACCGCGCTCCTTCCGACTCCCGCAGGCAGCGCTCCATCTCCGCGAAGTCGGCCAGCGTCGCGCGGGCGACGGCGAGGTCGGCGATGGCCGGCTCCAGCAGGATGCGCGCTTCCATCACCTCCGCCGGGCTGGCGTTCATAAAGGCGGCGGGCAGCAGCAGGGCGGAGCCGTTCAGCGCCGACGCCCCGTCCAGTTCCACCAGGAAGGTGCCGCGCCCGACGCCGCGGGCGATGCGCCCCTCCGCCTCCAGCATGTCGAGCGCCCGGCGCACCGTGTTGCGCGCGAGGCCTAGGGATTCCGCCAGCCGCCGCTCCGTCGGCAGTTGCTCGCCGGGGCGCCAGAGGCCGCTGGCGATGGCGCGCTGGAGATGGTCGTAGGCAATCTGCGCCCGGCCGAGCGTGTCCGGCGGCTTCACGCCGGAGACGGATGTCAGGTTGGCCATCGGGAGCTTGGACATGGGGCCGGTCCCCTGGTCGCGCGGGAGGGTGCCATTCCGGTTCGGAACGCACCAATGACGAACCATAAGGTCCGTCGGCACTGTGAGCCAATACGCTATATCGTGATACGAATAATCAGCCTTACGGATTATTGACGTACAACGCATCCCTGCGACAGGATGAACCAGCGGTGAGGCAATTTTGTACCGATAAGGTTCACCGAAAAACCAGTCACCCTTTCACAAAAGGAATGGGCATGAAACTGGCGACAATTCGCAGGGAGGACGGCGCACGGGTTGCGCTGGTGGACGCGGACAAGGGACGGGTGTGGCCGATCGAACCGCCGGCCTGGGCTCCGAAGCCCTTCAGCATGGCGGATGTGATCCGGGGCTGGCGCGACCTGCGCGACAGCTTGCGGGCCGAGGGGGAGGGGATTCCCCTGTCGCAGGTGGACTTGCTCGCCCCGATCCCGCACCCACAGCGCAACCTGATGTGCGTCGGAAAGAATTACTTCGACCACGCCCATGAATTCACGCGGTCCGGCTTTGACAGCAGCGCCTCGTCGGCCAAGGACGCGATCCCGGAGCATCCCATCATCTTCACCAAGGTGCCGGAAACGGTGATCGGCCCCGGCGCCGCGATCCGCTACCCGCACGGGGTCAGCGACCAGATCGACTACGAGGTCGAACTGGTCGTGGTGATCGGCCGGGCCGGGCGGGACATCCCCAAGGCGCAGGCGATGGACCATGTCTTCGGCTACACCATCGCCAACGACGTGACCGCCCGCGACATCCAGGCCCGGCACAAGCAGTGGTTCCTCGGCAAGTCGCTCGACACCTTCTGCCCGCTCGGCCCCTGGATCGTGACGGCGGACGAGGTGGACCTGTCCGACACGCCGGTCCGCACCTGGGTGAACGGGGAGCTTCGGCAGGACTCCAACACCCGCGACCTGATCTTCGACGTGCCGACGCTGATCGAGACGATGTCGCGCGGCATCACCTTGCAGCCGGGCGACCTGATCCTGACCGGCACGCCGGCCGGGGTGGGCCTTGGCTTCACGCCGCCGAAGTTCCTGAAGCCCGGCGACCGGGTGAAGCTGGAGATCGGCGGGATCGGCGTCCTGGAAAACACGCTGGAAGGCTGACCGCCATGGCGACGGTGACCGTGGACCGCATGGCCGTGGAGGTGGACGGGCAGGGCGACCCGGTGCTGATGATCCACGGCCTGGGCGGCACCTCCAACACCTACACGCCGCAGGTCATGGGGCTCGGCGGACGCTACCGGTTCATCCGGCCGGATCTGCCGGGGTCCGGCCGGTCGAAAACGCCGGACGGGGCGCTGTCCATCGGCCTGTTCGTCGCCTCCGTGGCGAAGCTCTGCGCCGTGCTGGGGATCGAGCGTGCGCATGTGGTCGGGCATTCGCTGGGCACCATCGTGGCGCAGCATCTGGCGGTGGAGCATCCGGGGCTGGTGCGCTCCCTGACACTGTTCGGGCCGCTGATGGCCCCGGCCGATGCCGGGCGGCAGGGCCTGCGCGACCGCGCCGCCAAGGCGCGGGACGAGGGCATGGCGCCCATCGCCGACGCCATCGTGCAGAGCTCGCTGTCCACCGACACGCGGGCCAGCCAGCCGGCGGTCGCGGCCTTCGTGCGGGAATCGGTGATGCGCCAGTGCGCCGAGGGCTACGCCAAGACCTGCGAGGCGCTGGCCGGCGCGCAGGCCGCCGACCCGTCGCGCATCCGTGTGCGCACGGTGCTGATCGCGGGGGACGAGGACGCGGTGGCCCCGGCCTCCGTCGCGCGGACGATCTCGGACCGCATGAACGGCGCCGCACCCGTGCGGGTGCTGCCCCGCTGCGGCCACTGGCAGACGCTGGAGCGCGCCGCAGATTGCACGGCGATCCTCAGGGAGGCGCTTCAGGGACGATAGACGGTTTGGCCGCTCCCCGGAACAGCCGCGACAGACGGCGAGGCGAGCGCTTTCAGGGAGGAAACCATGGCGAACGTTCTGGTCACGAACGTGCGCATTCTCGACGGCACGGGCGAGTACCCTTACACCGGCGAGGTGCTGATCCAGGGCAACCGCATCCTGCGCGTGGCGCGCGGCCTGCGCAGCCTGCCGACCGTCGGCGCCACCGTCATCGACGGGGCCGGCGCCACGCTGATGCCCGGCATGACGGAGGCCCACACCCACTTTTCCTGGAACGACCAGCCCGACCTGGAATCCATCCAGCGCATGCCGCCGGAGGAGCACACGCTGTGGGCCGCCCGCGTGGCGAAGACCTACATCGATTCCGGCTTCACCTCCTGCGTGGGCGCGGCGGCGGCCAAGCCGCGGCTGGACGTGGTGGTGCGCAACGCCATCAACAGCGGCCTGATCCCCGGCCCCCGCTACCTCGCCAACGGGCAGGAGATCGCCACGACCGGTGGCCTCGGCGACACCTCGCCGCCGCACATCCCAGCACCGGAACTCAGCTTCGGCTGGGTGGTGACCGGGCCGGAGGACATGCGGCGCGCCGTGCGCATGTTCATCAAGTACGGCGTGGATCTGCTGAAGCTGAACATCTCCGGCGAGGAGATCGCGGGCGTCGCCGCCGAGGAAACGCCCATGTGCGACGACGAGGTCGCCATGGCGGTCAGCGAAGCGCACCGCCGCGGCCGGCGGGTCTGCGCCCACGCGCGCTCCGCGGAATCGGTGAAGATGTGCGTCCGCCACGGGGTGGACATCATCTACCACGCCTCCTACGCCGACGAGGAGGCGCTGGACATGCTGGAGGCGGCGAAGGACCGCCACTTCGTGGCCCCGGCGCTCGCCTGGCTGTTCCGCACCGGGCGCGACGCCGGCCCCTGGGGCATCAAGCCGGACAGCCCCATGGCCATCAAATACCAGCGCGAGGCGGAGATCGCCTGCGAGACCATGCGCAAGATGCTGAAGCGCGGTATCCGCGTTCTGCCCGGCGGCGACTACGGTTTCGCCTGGATCCCGCACGGCACCAACGCCAAGGACCTGGAATACTTCGTCGACCACTGCGGCTTCTCCCCCATGGAGGCCATCGTTTCGACGACGAAGTGGGGCGGGGAGATCATGGGACGCCCTGGAGAACTGGGGCAGATCAAGGAAGGCTATCTCGCCGACCTGATCCTGGTGGACGGCGATCCCGTCGCGAACATCCGCATCCTCCAGGACCGCACGCGCCTGCTGTTCGTCATGAAGGACGGCGAGTTCCACAAGGCCCCGGACATGGCCCCGCAGCGCAGCCGCTATGGCATGGGGGTGGTGGCGTGAGGACCGCTTCCGCACCGCGCGCCAGAACCCTCTCCCCCCCGGGGAGAGGGCAGGGTGAGGGGGAAACGTCGCCTCTCCTGCAATGCGCTGGGAGTCGTGCCCCCTCACCCCAACCCTCTCCCCGGGGGGGAGAGGGGGAAAATGCGGGGTGCGGGCGATGAAGCAATTCATCCTCACCACCCTCAACGGGCTCACCCTCGGCGCCTTGTACTTCCTGGTCGCCAGCGGCTTCACGCTGGTGTTCGGGCTGATGCGCAACGTCAACCTGGCGCATGGCGCGCTGTACCTGCTGGGCGCCTATGTCGGTTGGACGGTGGCGGACAAGACGGAATACTGGCTGCTCGGTGTGGCCGCCGGCTTCGCGGCGACGGCCGTGCTCGGGCTGGGGCTCCAACTGCTGATCTTCCGGCGGATGGAGGGGCAGGACCTGCGGCAGACGATGGTGACCATCGGCATCTCCATCGTGCTGGCCGACCTGATGCTGTGGTTCTGGGGTGGGGAGACCTACCAGTTCTCGCCGCCGGAGGTCATCGACGGGTCGTTGCTGCTGCCCTTCACGCCGAACTGGCGCTACCCCAGCTACCGCATCGCGCTGCTGGTGGCCGCCGCCGCCATCGGGGTCGGGCTGTGGCTGTTCCTGAACCGGACCAAGGTCGGGATGATGATCCGCGCCGGGGTGGACGACCGCGCCATGCTGGCGGCGAGCGGAGTCAATGTACAGCGGGTTTTCGCCATCACCTTCATGGTCGGGGCCGGACTGGCCGGCTTCGCGGGCGTGGTCGGCGGCACCGCCCTGTCCATCGCGCCGGGTGAGGACGTGCGCTACCTGCTGGCCTCCCTGATCGTGGTGATCGTCGGGGGCTTGGGCAGCATCACCGGGGCGGCGGTCGGCGCGCTGATCATCGGGCTGGCCGAGCAATACGGGCTCGCCTACTCCCCCACCTACGGGGCGGTCTACACCTTCCTGATCCTGGTGGCGGCGCTGGCGCTGCGACCGCAAGGGCTGATGGGGCGCCGGGCATGACCATCGCCATTCAAGACACCGCTGTACGGAGCCCCGCGAACGTCGCCCTGCACGGGCGCATCGCCAAGTATGGGTTGCTCGGGCTGGCGCTGCTCGCTTACCCGCTGATGGCGAGCGACTTCTGGATCGTGCAGATCGGCGCGCAGACGCTGTTCATGGGCACCATCGCGCTGTCGCTGATGTGGCTGGGCGGCTACGGCGGCATGGTCAGCCTGGCGCAGCTGACCTTCGCGGGGGTGGCGGCCTACATGGTTGCGGTGTTCGGCGTGTCGAACCGGCCGGACATCTCGCTGGGCTGGGAGTGGTGGGCGGCGATCCCCGTGGCGCTGCTGATCGCCACCGCCTTCGCCACCATCACCGGCATGCTCGCGGCGCGGACCGAGGGCATCTACACCATCATGATCACGCTGGCGATCGCGGTGGCCTTCTCGCTGTTCTGCCGGCAGAACTACGCGATCTTCAACGGCTTTGCGGGCTTCGCCGGGCTGAAGCCGCCCAGCCTGTTCGGCCTCGACCTCCGGGCGCCGCTGCCCTTCTACTACCTCAGCCTCGCTTTCGCGGCGGCCTCCTACGTCGGCGTCGTCTACGTGACGCGGTCCACCTTCGGACTGGCGTTGCAGGCGGTGCGCGACAATCCGCGGCGCATGCGGGCGATCGGCTTCAACGTCTACGCCCACCGGGTCGCCGCCTACGCCATGTCCGGCCTGCTGGCCGCGGTCGGCGGGCTGCTGCTGGCCTGGTTCAACGGGCGCATCTCGCCGGGCACCATCGCCGCGGGACCCTGCATCAACACGCTGGTCATGGCGGTGCTGGGCGGCATGGTGCATCCGATCGGCCCCTATGTCGGGGCGCTGGTCTTCATCCTGTTGCAGAACTTCGCGATCGACCTGATCGACCCCGAGCGCTTCAACCTCGTCATCGGGGTGGCCTTCCTGATCATCGTGCTGGCGTCGCCCGACGGGCTGGTCGGGCTGTGGCAGCGCATGACCCGGCGCAGGCCCGAAGGCGGGTCTTCACAACGATAAAATTCTTGGGAGGGAACGATGATGCGGAGCGTAAGGGGTGCATTCCTGGCCGCGACGATGCTGGCGGGACTTTCCATCACGGCGTCGGCCCAGGCGGCCGACAGCATCAAGGTGGGCGGCCTCGCCACGCTGGAGGGCGCCTTCACCGTGTTGGGCCAGGACGGCCTGCGTGGGCTGGAACTGGCGCTGAAGGAGGCGAACTACACCGCCGGCGGCAAGAAGATCGAGCTGGTGAAGGGCTCCTCCGACGCGACGCCCGACAGCGCCATCCGCGCCGCCCGCAAGCTGGTGGAGCAGGACAAGGTCGACATCCTGGTCGGCCCGCTGTCCG
This sequence comes from Azospirillum canadense, assembly GCF_025961225.1. Taxonomy (GTDB): domain Bacteria; phylum Pseudomonadota; class Alphaproteobacteria; order Azospirillales; family Azospirillaceae; genus Azospirillum; species Azospirillum canadense. The sequence goes on from NZ_JAOQNG010000001.1 coordinate 1,518,019, forward strand.
GCGACGAGGGCGTCGCCATGCGCGACTTTGCCAAGACGCACCCGAACGTGACCTTCATCAACGGGTCTTCGGCGGCCCAGGACACCACGCTGCGCAGCCCCGCGCCCAACTTCTACCGCTTCAACACCGACGGCGTGCAATGGGCGGCGGGCCTCGGCGACTACAGCGCCAAAACCAAGGGCTACAAGCGCGTCGTCACGGTGGCGGAGGACTACGGTTTCCCCTACAGCCAGGTCATGGGCTTCATGCTGGAGTTCTGCAAGGCCGGCGGCAAGGTCGCGGACAAGTTCTGGGTGCCCATCGGCAATAAGGACTTCTCCTCCATCATCGCGAAGATCCCGGACAACATCGACGCCATCTATGTCGCGCTGGGCGGTGCGGACGCCACCAACTTCCTGACGCAGTACGAGCAGTCCGGCGGCGACAAGCCGATGATCGCCGGCTCCATCACCGTCGACCAAACGGTGCTCGGCGCCAAGGGGAAGCGGCGCAGCTACCTGATCGGCACCCCGTCCGCCGGTCCCATCGCCGACACCTGGGACGACGCGAAGTGGAAGCAGTTCGTCGCTGATTACAAGAAGGCCTTCCCCGACGGCCTGCCGTCGCCCTCGCTCTTCGCCCACGCCTATTACCTCGCCGGCAAGGCGATGGTGGAGGGATTGAACGAGGTGAAAGGCGACCTCGGCGACGGGGAGAAGAAATTCCAGGCAGCACTCGCCAAGCTGACGATGGACACGCCGACCGGCAAGGTCAGCCTCGACAAGAACCGGCAGGCCATCGCCGACATCTTCCTGACGGAGGTGGTCGAGGGGCCGAACAACACCCTGATGAACAAGGTCGTGAAGGTCATCCCGCAGGTGAACCAGACCATGGGCATGGACGAGGCGGAATTCATGAAGCTCGGCCCCGCCAGCCGCGACAACCCGGAGTGCCGGTAAGGGGAAGCTCAAACCCCCACCCTAACCCTCCCCCGCTGGGCGGGGGAGGGAACTCCGCCGTCTCCCCTGCAAATCCATCTCCCTCCCCCGCCCAGCGGGGGAGGGTCGGGGTGGGGGTAAACTGAGGATCCGCATGCAACGCGCCGAACGCCTGAAATCCGTCGCCTCATCCAACGCGCTGGAACTCTCCGGGGTCAGCCGGGTGTTCGGCGCGCTGGTGGCGGTTGACAATGTGACCTTCTCCGTCACGGCGGGGGAGCGACGGGCGATCCTCGGCTCCAACGGGGCGGGGAAGACGACGCTGTTCAACACCATCACCGGCGACTTCCCGCCGTCGAACGGGCGCATCCGATTTTTCGGGGAGGACATCACCGAGCTGCCGCCCTACGAGCGCATCCGGCGCGGCCTGCGCCGCACCTATCAGAACTCCCAGCTGTTCCGCGGGTTGCCGGTGCTGGACAATCTGTACCTCGCCGTGCGCGGGGTGGGGCGACGGCGCATGAGCCTGCTGCGGCCGGGCGAGGACCACCCGGCGCGCGTCGCCGCGCAGCAACTCGCCCACGCCATCCATCTGGAGGACGTCGCCGACCGCCCGGTGTCGGAGCTGTCGCATGGGCAGCAGCGGCAGCTGGAGATCGGCATGGCGTTGGCCGGTGCCCCCCGCTTCATCCTGTTCGACGAGCCCGCCGCCGGCCTCAGCCCCGCGGAGCGGCGCGAGCTTGTGGACATCCTGAAGGCGCTGCCCACCCACATCGGCTTCATCATCATCGAGCACGATTTGGCTGTCGCTTTGCAGGTCGCGGAGACGGTGACCGTCATGCACCAGGGCCGCGTCTTCAAGCACGGCCTGCCCGCGGACATCGAGACCGACCCCGAGGTCCAGAGGATCTACCTGGGGGGACGGCATGGCTGAACCGGTCATCCAGGTCACCGACCTCCACGTCTATTATGGCCAGTCGCACGCGCTGCAAGGGGTGACGCTGCGGCTCGACGGCGGCGTGCTGGCGGTGGTCGGGCGCAACGGCATGGGCAAGACCACGCTGTGCAACGCCATCATGGGCATGGTGCGAGCGCAGCGCGGGTCGGTGCGGGTGCTGGGCAAGGACATCCTCGGCTTCGCCCCCAACGACGTGGTGGCGCACCGCGTCGGCTACGTCCCGCAGGGCCGCCGCGTCTGGCCGTCGCTGAGCGTGGACGAGCACCTGCGGCTCGCCTCCGGCTCCAAGGGGCCATGGACGGTGGAGCGTGTCTACGAGGCCTTCCCCCGCCTGAAGGAGCGCCGCAACAACGGCGGCGGGCAGCTGTCGGGCGGCGAGCAACAGATGCTCGCCATCGGGCGGGCACTGCTGGCCAACCCCCGGCTGCTGATCATGGACGAACCGACGGAAGGTCTCGCCCCCGTGATCGTGGAGCAGGTTGCCGCCATGCTGAAGCGGCTGGGCGGCGAGGCGGAAATCAGCGTGTTGCTGGTCGAGCAGAACCTGGGCGTCGCGCTCGACGTCGCCTCCCGCGTCGCGGTGATGGTCAACGGCCGCATCGCCCGCGAGCTTCCCTCGGCGGAGCTGGCGCGCGACGCTGAGCTGCAGCGCCGCCTGATCGGCGTCGGCAGCCACGGGCACGAGGACGAGGTGACGACCGACGCCGCTCCCATGGCGGAGCCGGAACCGGAGGTGCGCGCCTACGTCGTCCGCCGCGCCGCCGCGGAGATCGCCTCAGTCCCGACCATCGACCTGCCGATGGAAGAGCCGGTCGTCAGCATTGCCCGCGCCCCGACGCGCTGGGGCTCCGGCAGCCGAACCGCTGCGCGCCCGGCGCCGGATTCCTTGGCCAGTGCGCTCGTCGAGGACACTGCCCCGCGCGAGATGGCGGTGCCCATCGCCCAAACCGTCGGCCGTGCCGCCTACATCGCCGGCACCTTCGACACTAAGGCGAAGGAGCTGTTCTTCCTGAAGAACCGCATCGAGAAGCTCGGCCTGTCCACGGTCACCGTGGACCTCTCCACCTCCGGCCGGCCGAGCCCGGCCGACGTCGGTCCGCAGGAGGTCGCGCGGCACCACCCGAAGGGCACGGCCGCCGTCTTCACCGGCGACCGCGGATCGTCCGTCGCGGCGATGGCCGAGGCGTTCGAGCGCTTCATCCTGACGCGACGCGACGTAGGCGGGCTGATCTCCGCCGGCGGGTCGGGGGCAACGGCGCTCGCCACGCCGGCCATGCGGCGGCTCGCCGTTGGCGTGCCGAAGGTGATGGTGTCCACCGTCGCCAGCGGCGACGTGAAGGGCTATGTCGGGCCGTCGGACCTCTGCATGATGCACTCCGTCACCGACGTGCAGGGCATCAACCGCATCTCCGAACAGGTGCTGTCCAACGCTGCCCACGCGCTGGCCGGCATGATCGCCCACCGCCCGCGCAGCGTGATGGCCGACAAGCCCGCCGTCGGGCTGACCATGTTCGGCGTCACCACCCCCTGCGTGCAGATGGTCCAGCGGGCACTGGAGGAGCGCTACGACTGTCTGGTCTTCCACGCCACGGGCACCGGCAGCCAGTCCATGGAAAAGCTGGTGGACTCCCGCCTTCTCGCCGGCGTCATCGACGTGACGACGACGGAGGTTGCGGATCTCTTGATGGGTGGGGTGATGAGCGCGGGAGAGGGGCGGCTCGAATCCATCATCCGCAGCCGCGTGCCATACGTCGGCTCGTGCGGGGCGCTGGACATGGTGAACTGGGGTCCGATCGACACGGTGCCCGCCCAATACAAGGGCCGCAATCTCTACCGCCACAACCCGCAGGTGACGCTGATGCGCACCACGGCGGAGGAGAACGCCCGCATGGGCCGCTGGATCGGCGAGAAGCTGAACCGCATGGACGGCCCCGTCCGCTTCCTGATCCCGGAAAGCGGCGTGTCGCTGATCGACGCGCCCGGCAAGCCCTTCCACGACCCCGCCGCCGACGCCGCCCTGTTCCGCGCGCTGGAGGAAACGGTGCGGACGAACGCGAACCGCAAGCTGGTCCGGCTGCCGCTGAACATCAACGACCCCGCCTTCGCGGAGGCTTTGGTGAAGGCCTTCGAGGAGGTGATGGGATGACCGGGAGGAGTGTCGGGAGTTCGGCCCCCACCCTAACCCTCCCCCATCTTCGACGGGGGAGGGAACTCCGCCACGCGTCGCCGAAAGCCCTCCCCCGCGAAGTGGGGGAGAGTTGGGTGGGGGCCCAGCGCGACCACTCCACCATCTACGAGAAGGCACCCCAATGCCCCGCATAGCCCGCCAAACCATCCTTGACACCTTTCGCGCCAAGATCGCGCGGGGGGAGCCCATCGTCGGCGGCGGAGCCGGCACCGGCCTTTCCGCCAAGTGCGAGGAGGCCGGGGGGATCGACCTGATCGTCATCTACAACTCCGGCCGTTACCGCATGGCAGGACGGGGCTCGCTTGCCGGGCTGCTCGCCTACGGCAACGCCAACGAGATCGTCGTGGAGATGGCGCGGGAGGTGCTGCCGGTCGTGAAGCGCACGCCCGTGCTGGCCGGCGTCAACGGCACCGACCCCTTCATGATCCGCGGCCATTTCCTGCGGCGGCTGGCCGACCTGGGCTTTTCCGGTGTGCAGAACTTCCCGACCGTGGGGCTGATCGACGGCACCTTCCGGGCGAATCTGGAGGAGACCGGCATGGGCTATGGGCTGGAGGTGGACATGATCCGCGCGGCCCATGAGTTGGGCCTGCTGACCACTCCCTACGTTTTCTCCGAAGGGGAGGCGGAAGCGATGGCGGAGGCCGGCGCCGACATCGTCGTCTGCCACATGGGCCTGACCACCGGGGGCAGCATCGGGGCGGAGACGGCAAAGACGCTCGATCAGTGCGCCGAGGATATCAACGCCTGGATCGCCGCCGCCAAGCGCGTGCGCAAGGACGTCATCGCGCTGTGCCATGGAGGGCCGATCAGCATGCCGGAGGACGCCGCATACATCCTAGACCGCTGCCCGGATTGCGACGGTTTCTACGGCGCTTCCAGCATGGAACGGCTGCCGGTCGAAACGGCGCTGACCGAACAGACGCGGGCCTTCACCGCCATGAAGCGCAAAGCACGAGAGTAAAAAGGGAGGAACCACCCATGTCCGGAGAAACGATCGGCGCGTTGATCGCCTGGTTGGTCGTCATCGCCATCGTCGTGGCGGTCGTGGCCTACTTCCTCTACTTCTTCTACCGACGTTCCACCAAGGAGGTGAGCTTCGTCCGCACCGGCCTCGGCGGACAGCGGGTTGTGGTCAACGGCGGTGCGATCGTACTGCCGGTCATCCACGACCTGACGCTGGTCAACATGTCCACCCTGCGGCTGGAGGTGCGCCGCGCGCGCGAACAGGCGCTGATCACCCGCGACCGCATGCGCGTGGACGTGATCGCGGAATTCTACGTCCGCGTCGCCCCGGCGCCGGAGGCGATCTCCATCGCCGCCCAGACGCTCGGCTCCCGCACCATGAAGGCGGAGGGGCTGAAGGAATTGGTGGAAGGCCGCTTCGTCGACGCGCTGCGCGCCGTCGCCGCCGAGATGAGCATGGAGGAAATGCACGTCAAGCGCGGCGACTACGTGAAACGCGTCCGCGCCACCGTCGCCGAGGATCTGGCGCTGAACGGGCTGGAGCTGGAAAGCGTGTCGCTGACCAGCCTCGACCAGACGCCCATGGAATACTTCAACCCGTCCAACGCCTTCGACGCCGAAGGCTTGACCCGCCTGACGCAGGAGATCGAGCAGCGCAAGAAGGTCCGCAACGACATCGAGCAGGACACGGCCATCCAGATCCGCAACAAGAACCTGGAGGCCGAAAAGCTGATGCTGGACATCGAGCGTGAGTCCGAATACGCCCGCCTGTCACAGGAGCGGGAGCTGGAAATCCGCCGCGCCATGCAGCGCGCCGAACTGGCCCGTGAGCGGGCCGAGCAGGACCGCAGCGCCGAGGAAGCCCAACTGACCGCCCGCGAGCAGGTGGAGCGCATCCGCATCCAGACCGAACGCCGCCTGGAGGAGGAGCGCATCCAGCGCGAACGCGAGGTGCAGCGGCTGGAGGTGGAGCGCCGCAAGTCCCTGGAACTGGCGGAGCAGGAACGCCAGATCGCCGTCGCCGAACAGTCGCGTGCCCAGTCGGAGGCGCTGGCCCGCGCCGAGGAGGCCCGCGCGCTTGCCGTCGCCGCGGAAGAAAAGGTCTTCTCCGCCCGCGAGATCGAGCAGGCCGAACGCCGCAAGCAGATCGAGCTGATCGCCGCCGTGCAGGACGCCCAGCGCGACGCCGTCCGCCTGCGCACGGAGGCGGAGGCCGAACGGCTGGCCGCCACGGACCGCGCCGAGGCCGCGCGCATCGCCGCAGAAGCGGAGGCGGAGGCCGACAAGATCCGCGCGCTGGCCGCCCGCCTGCGCTACGAGATCGAGGCCGAGGGCGCGCGCCAGATGAACGAGGCGCAGAACGTGCTGACCGCGGACTCCCGCGCTTCCGCCATGCGGCTGAAGCTGATCGACAAGCTGGAGGCGATCATCCGCGAGAGCGTGCGCCCCATGGAGCGGATCGAGGGCATCAAGATCCTGCATGTGGACGGGCTGGGCATGAACGGGCACCATTCCAACGGCGACGGCAACGGTGCAGGGATCGCGGACTCGGTCGTGAACTCCGCCCTGCGCTACCGCGCCCAGGCGCCGCTGGTCGACCAGTTGCTGCGCGAGATCGGCATCGAGGGCGTGGACATCAACAAGCTCGCCGGCGGCCTCAACCACCGCGCGCTGGCCGAGCCGGACGACGGCACGAAGCATTGATCAGCAAGGGGAGGGGTACATGGTGAAGGTCTACACATCCACCGTCATCGACGCTCCGGCGGAGCAGGTCTGGGCGATCGTGCGTGACTTCAACGGGCTGCCGAACTGGACGCCCTTCTGCGCTGAAAGCCGCATCGAAGGGGGCGAGCCCGCCGACCGGATCGGCGCCGTGCGGAACTTCCGCCTGAAGGACGGCGGCGTGCTCCGCGAAAAGCTTCTGATGCTGTCCGACTACGACTACCAGTGCAGCTACTCGATCCTGGAAAGCCCATTGGGCGTCACCGACTATGTCGCGACGCTGAAGCTGTCGCCGGTCACCGACGGCGACCGCTGCTTCGCGGAATGGTCGGCGGAGTTCAATTGCGCCGCCGGGCGGGAAGGAGAGCTGTCGCAGCTGATCGGGCAGGGCGTCTTCCAGGGGGCGTTCGACACCCTGAAGGAGAAGGCAAGGCGAGCCTGACATGCCGCGCATCGTCCGCTCCACGGTCATCGACGCGCCGGTCGCGGAGGTCTGGCGGATTCTCCGCGACTTCAACAGCCACCGCGACTGGCACCCGGCCATCGCCGACAGCGTGATCGAGGACGGGCAGGCGCCGGATTCCGTGGGTGCGGTGCGGCGCTTCCGCCTGACCGGCGGCGTGGTGCTGCGCGAGCAGCTGCTGAGCCTGTCGGATCGGGACTTCGCCCTGTCCTACTGCATCCTCGACGCGCCGCTGCCGCTGTTCGGCTACGTCGCGCACATCCGGCTGCGCCCGGTGACCGACGGGAACCGGACCTTCTGGAGCTGGATGAGCGACTTCGACTGCCCGCCGGAGCGCGAGGCGGACATGGTCCGGCTGGTGGCGGAAGGGGTGTACGAGGCGGGGTTCGGGGGATTGAGGAGAACCCTCTACCCCCTGGGGAGAGGGCAGGGTGAGGGGGCCACGCGCGTCGGTATGTTCGGTAAAAGCGCTACCCTCTCACCCCAACCCTCTCCCCAGAGGGGAGAGGGAGCAAACGCCATCGTCGCGCGCGCCTATGGCCCGCCGGATGTCCTGCAATGGACGCGCGTTTTGGTCCCGCCGCCCGGTTTCGGCGAGGTGACGGTGCGCCACACGGCCATCGGCGTGAACTTCATCGACGTCTACTGCCGCACCGGCTATTTCCGCCTGCTCCAGCCGCCGGGGGTTCTGGGCATGGAGGGTGTGGGCGTTGTCGAAGACGTCGGCCCCGGCGTCACCGGCCTATCGCCGGGCGACCGCGTCGGCTATGCCTGCGCGCCGGTCGGCGCCTACGCGGAGCGGCGCACCATGCCGGCGGCGCTGCTGGTGTCGCTCCCCGACGACATCGACGACGAGACGGCCGCCGCCACCCTGCTGAAGGGCATGACCGCGGAATTCCTGCTGCACCGGGTGCATCCGCTCACGGCCAGCGAGACGGCGGTGGTGCACGCGGCGGCCGGCGGGGTCGGGGTGCTGCTGTGCCAGTGGGCAAGCGCGCTCGGCGCCCTGGTGATCGGTGTCGTCGGGTCGGAGGCCAAGGCGCGGGTCGCCCGCGCCCAAGGCTGCGCGCACGTCGTGCTGGCGAGCGACGACGTGGCTGGCCGCGTCCTGGAGCTGACCGGCGGGCGCGGCGCCGACGTGGTCTACGACGCGGTGGGGCGCGACAGCCTTGCCCGCGACCTTGCCATGCTGGCGCTCTGCGGGCACATCGTCAGCTACGGGCAGGCGGGCGGCCATCTGGAACCGCTGGACGCCGCGGCGCTGGCCGAACGCTCGGCGCGGCTGTCGCGGCCGAACTTCGGGCATTACGCCGGCACGCCGGCGCAGGTGCGGCTGTCCTCGCAACGCCTGTTCGACGCGCTGCGCCGCGGGCTGGTCCGGCCGCTGGTCGGCGCGCGCTTTCCGCTGCGCGAGGCGGCGCAGGCGCACCGGCGGTTGGAGGACCGCGCCAGCGTCGGGGCCACCATTCTGGTTCCCTGAAAAAGCCCTGTGGGCTAACGTTGCGTGGCATCCCATATCACAGCCGCAAAACGGAGAGTGACCATGGCGATTCCCAAGACGGCGATTCCCACCACGACGCTGCCCTCGGGGCGACCCATCCCGGTGCTGGGCCAGGGCACTTGGTACATGGGGGAGGACGGCCGCGAGCACACGCGGGAGGTGGACGCGCTGAAGCTCGGCCTCGACCTCGGCATGACGCTGATCGACACGGCGGAGATGTACGCCGACGGTGGGGCGGAGGAAGTCGTCGCGGACGCCATCGCCGGCCGCCGTGACGAGGTCTTCCTGGTCAGCAAGGTGCTGCCGCAGAACGCCAGCCGACGCGGCACCATCGCCGCCTGCGAGCGCAGCCTGAAGCGCCTGCGCACCGACCGCATCGAACTGTACCTGCTGCACTGGCGCGGCAGCCCCGACTTCGCGGAGACGGTGGAGGCGTTCGAGGCGCTGATGCGCGACGGCAAGATCGGTCAGTGGGGCGTCAGCAACCTCGATCTTGCGGACATGCAGGAGCTGGCGGACGTGCCCGGCGGGGCCGGCGTGCAGACCAACCAGCTGCTCTACAACCTGACGCGCCGCGGCATCGAGCATGACCTGAAGCCCTGGCTTCGCCAGCGCGGCATCCCGATCATGGCCTACTCGCCGATCGAGCAGGGACGCATGCTGCGCCATGCCGAACTGCGCCGGGTGGCGGAACGCCACGGTGTGACCCCGGCCCAAGTGGCGCTCGCCTGGCTGCTGCGGCAGGACGGGGTGATCCCGATCCCGAAAGCGTCCTCTCCCCAGCATGTCCGCGAGAACCGCGCTGCGCTGGACCTGACGCTGACCGCGGAGGATCTGGCGGACCTCGATCGCGCCTTCCCGCCGCCGCGCGGCCCCCGCCCGCTGGAGATGCTGTAGACCCCTCTCCCGCCCCCGGCGGGAGAGAGTGATAGGTTTCCTTTCCATCGAAACTTTTTCGCTCCCCAACGATCGCTGACAGCTTTCCGACAGGAATCGTCAGCAAAACGGATGAATTCGCCGGCCACGCCCGACCGACAAGGGGGCGCGGAAAAGCCGGCGCTCCGAAACATTCGTCTGGGGAGGACGACCATGCAGGTCTCTCAGAACACCGCGGTCATGGACCGCGCGGTGCAGGACAAGGCAGTGGGAACGCCGCGGCGTTCCTTCCTGTCGGTCTGGTGGGCGCTCGTCGACACCCGCATCGGCGTCATCCCGGTGCCCATCTACGCCATCCTGGTCGCGCTGATCGCCGGCTTCATCGCGACCGGCAAGCTGCCGACCGAGATCTGCATGGTGATCGCGATCCTGGCGGTCTGCGGCTTCACCTGCGCGGAGATCGGCAAGCGCCTGCCGGTGTTCCGCAACATCGGCGCTGCGGCCATCTTTGCCACCTTCATCCCGTCCTACCTCGCCTACAACCACCTGCTGCCGGACGAGCTGTTCAAGGTGGTGACCGACTTCACGAAGCAGAGCAACTTCCTCTACCTGTTCATCTCCGCGATCATCGTCGGCAGCATCCTGGGCATGGACCGCAACGTCCTGGTCAAGGGCTTCCTGAAGATCTTCGTGCCGCTGGCCGTCGGCTCGGTCGCGGCGGGCGTCGTTGGGACTCTGGTCGGCATGGCGGTGGGGATGAGCGCCTATCACAGCTTCTTCTTCGTGGTCGTGCCGATCATGGCCGGCGGCGTGGGCGAGGGCGCCATCCCGCTGTCCATCGGCTACGCGGAAATCCTGCACGTTCCGCAGGGGGACCTGTTCGCGCAGGTTCTGCCGCCGGTGATGCTGGGCAGCCTGACCGCTATCCTGCTGTCCGGCGCCCTGAACTTCGTCGGCAAGCGCTACCCGCATCTGACCGGCGAGGGCCGCCTTCAGCCGGCGGGCGACGATGACCTGCACCCGGCGGCGCATCCGGAAATGACCGGGGCCAGCGCCGTCACGACGCTCGCCGCCGCCGGCATCACCGCCATCACGCTGTATCTGGTCGGCCTGATGTGCCACCGCCTGTTCGGCCTGCCGGCGCCGGTGTCGATGCTGTTCCTGGCCGTGCTGGTGAAGCTGCTGCGCGCCGTGTCGCCGGAGCTGCAGGAAGGCGCCTACGTCGTCTACAAGTTCTTCTCCACCGCCGTGACCTACCCGCTGCTGTTCGCCATCGGCGTGGCGATGACGCCCTGGGACAAGCTGGTGTCGGCCTTCAACGTGCCCTACATGGTCACCATCGTCGCCACCGTCGCGACGCTGATGGGCACGGGCTTCCTCGTCGGCCGGAAGCTCGGCATGTACCCGATCGAGAGCGCGATCGTGAACGCCTGCCACAGCGGCCAGGGCGGCACCGGCGACGTCGCCATCCTGACGGCGGCCAACCGCATGCAGCTGATGCCCTTCGCCCAGATCGCCACCCGCATCGGCGGCGCCATCACCATCACCGTCGTGTTGATCGTGCTGGCGCATATCGTTTGACGTGACACCCCAGGCTGTTGTTGAGAACACCGCCTTCCGTATGCTGCGGAAGGCGGTGGTTTCTTGTGGGCGGAAGGACCGGGTGGCGATGCCGCGTGACGGTGTGCGGGCAGGGGCGGGCGGAAGGCTCGCCGGGCGGCTGAAGGACGCGCGCGTCGTCGCGACGACCCTCGCCCTGGGTGCCGCGGGCGGGGCGCTGTTCGATTGGATCGGCATGCCCGCGGCTTGGCTGGCCGGCGCCATGGTCGCGGTCGCCGCCGGGGCCATCGGCACGCGGGTGCCGCTGCGCGTGCCGGAATGGATGCGCGAGGTCGCCTACACGCTGGTCGGCCTGTCCATGGGCGCCGGCATCACGCCCGACACGCTGCGCGTCATGCGCACATGGCCGCTCAGCATGATCCTGCTGGTGGTGTCCATCGCCGTGACGGTGATGGCCAGCGCCGCCTATCTGGAACGGGTGCACCGCTGGGACCGCGCCACCGCACGCTACAGCGCCATTCCCGGCGCGCTCGCCGGCGTGCTGGCGATGGCGGCCAAGGCCAACGTGGACCTGCCGCGCGTTGCCTTGGCGCAGAGCCTGCGGCTGTTCATCCTGGTCGTCGCCATGCCCTGGATTCTGCGACTGATCGCGCCGCCGCCGGGCATGAGCGCGCCAACGGTGGTGGCGAGTCCGGAAGGGGCCTTCGGCGTCCTGCTGCTCCTGGTGGCGAGCGGGGCGGGCGCTTGGCTGTTCCACCGCTTCCGCCTGCCGGGGGACGTGCTGCTCGGCGCCATGCTGGCGAGCGCGCTGCTGCACGCGACCGGCCTCGTCCAGGGGGCGGCGCCCACGCCCGTGCTGATCGCCGGCTTCCTGATCGCCGGGTCGGTGATCGGCGCGCGCTTCCGCGGCGTTCCGGCGGCGGTGCTGCGTCGGTCGGTCGGGCCGGCGGTGGGCAGCGTGGTGATCGCGCTGGTCCTGGCGGCGGGCTTCGCCTGGGCGGGCAGCCGATGGCTGGACATGCCCTTCGGCACGCTGTGGATCGCCTATGCACCGGGCGGGCTGGAGGCGATGACCATCGTCGCCTACGCGCTGGGGCTCGACGTCGCCTTCATCGGGGCGCACCATGTGGTGCGCTTCCTCGGCATCGGCGTCGCAGCCCCGCTGTGGGAGCCGAAAAAGAGGGCACCGGTGGCGGTGGAGTCCTGACCCCATGCGCATTCTCGTCGTCGAAGACACCGAGGATCTGGCCGACGCCATCATCCACCGCCTGCGCAAGCTCGGCTACGGCGTGGACTGGGCGCCGGACGGGGAGCAGGCGCAGGAGCTGCTGCGGACGGAAACCTATCAGCTGCTCGTGCTCGACATCATGCTGCCGGGGGTCGACGGGACGGCGATCCTGCGCGCGCTGCGGCGCAGCGGCGACCGCACGCCGGTGGTGGTGATCACCGCGCGGTCGGAGGTGGACACCAAGGTGGACCTGCTCGACCTCGGCGCCGACGACTATGTGGTGAAGCCCTTCGACTTCCGGGAGCTGGAGGCCCGCTGCCGCGCCCTGCTGCGCCGGCCGCACGGCATGGCCTCGTCGGAGACGGCGTTCGGCAACGTCACCTTCGACGGGGCGTCGAAGAAGGTCGCCGTTGCCGGGCGCCCGGTCGACCTGTCGGCGCGCGAGTTCCGGCTGCTGGAATTGTTCCTTGCCAACCTCGGCCGGGTGATGAGCAAGGACAACCTCATCGACCAGCTGTGCAGCCTGGACGAGGCGGTGGCCCCGAACGCCATCGAGCTGTATGTGTCCCGCCTGCGCCGGAAGATGGACGGGGCGAGCGTGGTGATCCGGACGGTGCATGGGCTGGGCTATGTGGCGGACATCGACCCGGCCGGCTGAAGCGTCATCGCTGCAACGGCGGCCTGAGGCCGCCTCGCTGCAGCGCCGGCTGTTGCTGCGGCTGCTCGTCGTTCTGGGGCTCGTCGGGGCGGCGCTGTTCCTGTTCGTACGCGCCTACGCCCACCGCGCGGCCGACAGCGCCTACGACCAGCTTCTGTCCGCGTCGGCTCTGTCCATCGCGGATTCCGTGCAGGTGGAGGACGGCGTCATCACCGCGGACCTTCCCTATTCCTCGCTCAGCATCCTCGGCATGGCGCGGCGGGACCGCGTCTTTTACAAGATCCTGGCGCCCGGCGGCGTGCTGGTCACCGGCTACGACGACCTGCCGGCCAAGCCGGCCGCGGGGGCGCAATCCGGGCCGGTGTTCAGCGACGCCACCTACCGCGGTGTTCCGGTGCGGGTGGCGGTGCTGGGGCGGCTGGTGGTCCGGCCGAACATCAGCGGACCGGTGACCATCGTCGTCGCCCAGACGCGGGAGGCGCGCGACGCGCTGGCCCACGACATCTTCACCAACGCCTTCGCGCCCATCGCGCTCGCCGTGATGGCGGGTGCGGCGTTGCTGTGGTTCGGGGTGCGGCAGGCGCTGGAGCCGCTGGGCTATCTGGAGCGGCTGATCCGCGCGCGGCGGCCCAACGACTTCAGCCCCATCGACGTGCCGGCCCCGGCGGAGGTGAGCCAGCTTCTGGGCGCCATCAACCATTCCATGGCGCGGCTGAAGGCGAACCTGGACCAGACCAAGACCTTCCTGGCCGACGCTGCCCACCAGATCCGCACGCCGCTGGCCGCACTCCGCGCCCAGGCGGAAATCGCGGCGGAGGAGACGGAGCCCGACCGGCTGCGCCGGATCGTCGGGCGCGTCCACCGCAATGCCGTGGAGGTCAGCGAGCTGACCACCCAGCTGCTCAGCCACGCCATGGTGCTGCACCGGGGCGAATCCGCGCAGCGCGAGGCGGTGGACCTGACCGCGTTGGTCGCGCAGATCGTCCACCGGGCGGAGGCGGTCTGCGAGGGGACGCCGATCCGTATCCTGCAGGACGAGCCGGGCACGCCCGCCGTCGAACCTGCCATCGTGTCCGGCGATCCGGTGAGCCTGTGGGAAGCGCTTGCCAATCTGCTTAATAACGCCGTCAAGTACGGCGGCGGCGCGGCGGGGGTGGAGGTGCGCGTGCGGCCCGGCGGCGCCGGCCATGGTCCGGTGGTGGAGATTGCCGACCATGGCCCGGGCATCCCCGACGCCGAAAAGCCGGCCGTCCGCAAGCGGTTCGGGCGCGGCAGCACGGCCGCGGGCACGGTCGGCAGCGGCCTCGGCCTCGCCATCGTCGAGGCGGTCGCGGAGGCGCACGGCGCGGACTTCAGCCTGCACGACCGGCCGGAAGGCGGGCTGCTCGCCCGGCTGGCTTTTCCGACGATCGAGAAGGCGGTGGCGCTGCTGCCCGCTGTGCTGGCCGCGGCTCTCCTGCTGTGGACGAGTTCCGGGATCGCGGCGGAGACGACGCTGTTCCCCGCGGTCGGCGCGGAGACCGAGCGGCTGAGCATCCACACGGCGACCGACCGGCCGCAAATGGAGGTCCTGGTCCACGACTTCCAGCAGGCGAACCCGAACGTCGCCATCCACTATGTCCAGATGACCAATACGGAGCTGTACGACAGCGTGGTCTCGCAGGAGGGGGAAACGCCGGACGTCATCATCAGCTCCGCAGCGGACCTCCAGGCGAAGCTGGTGAACGACGGTTACGCGCTGCCGCACGTCTCCTCCCTCACGGCCGCTCTGCCGGACTGGGCCAACTGGCGGGACGAGGCCTTCGGCTTCACGCTGGAGCCGGCGGTGATCGTCTACAACCGCAACCTCGTCCCGGAATCCGAAGTGCCGCGGTCGCGCGACGCGCTGATCCGCCTGCTGCGCGATCGGGAGGAGCGGTACCGCGGGCGCGTCATCACCTACGACCTTGCCCAGCGGGGCATCGGCTATCTGTTCGCCGCCCAGGACTCCGTGCTGTCCAGCCAGTTCTGGCAACTGGCGGACGCGCTGGGCGACGTGGGCGTGCGGGTGGAATGCTGCACCGCCGACATGCTGGACGCCATCGAGCGCGGGGACGCGCTGATCGGCTACAACCTCCTGGGCACCTACGCGCGGGCGCGGCAGATCGCCGGCGCGCCGATCGGCATCGTCCTGCCGTCGGACTACACGCTGCTTGCCATGCGCGTCGCGACCATCCACCGGGACGCGCGGTCGCCTCAGCTCGCAGGGCGCTTCATCGACTACCTGCTGTCCGACCGGGGGCAGGGGGTGATCGCGCGGGGCGATGCCTTCTACGCGATTTCCCCCACAGCGGACGGGCCGATGTCCGCCTCGCACCTGCTGGAGGCGCTGGCCGGGCCGGTCCAGCGCATCGCGCTGGGGCCGGCCCTGCTGGTGTTCCTCGACGACCTGAAACACGAGCGCTTCCTGCGCCATTGGCAGAGGGTGGTGCAGCGCCCGTGAGGACGGGTTCGGCCGGAACATTCCCCTCTCGGCAGAGCCGGGCAGGCCGGAAACCCGTCCGATACCGGCCGCCGCCGGCCATCCTGATGACCTGAACTTTGGGGCATGGCAGGCTATCCGGTTCTGACTACTCGTTTCACCGAAGCTGCATAGGCTACAGTGCTGCGCTGCCCTGCCGAAAGGAACGATCGTGTTCCACCAGTCCAAATCCCTTTGAAAAGCCGCATGCTCCCACTTCTCGTGGTCTTGATATCGGTGGCCTGTTCAGCCGCCCTGGCACAGGACGTCGTTGCCGATCCCCAGAACTCAACGGGTGTATCGGCGATCCTTTTTGGATTTTTGGTTGTCGTCGGCGCTTTGGTCTTTGGAGTGTTCTGGCAATTTCTGCGTGCGCAGCGCCGTGCCCACGCCATGGGCCGCCGCATGGCGGCGGTGCTGCGCAGCACCACGGACGCGATCATCGAATTCGACCGCGGCTGGCGGGTGACCTTCGTCAACGAACGGGCCAAGGCGTTGCAGACGAAGGGCGGACCCGCTCTGCTCGGCCGCAGCGTCCATGAGATGCTGCCGGAAACCATCGGCACCCCGGTCTGGGAAGCCGCACAGCGGGTGATGGACGGCGGGGAGCCGGCGGAGTTCGAGTTCTTCAGCCCGCGCAGCGGGCGCTGGTACTTCGTGCGGCTGTTCCCGACCGACGGCGGCGTCGCGTCCTATCTGCAGGACATCACCGAACGGCATCGGATGGAGGAGCGGCTCCGGCGCAGCGAGGAACACCTGACGATGGCGCTCAGCGCCGCGCGGGCCGGCACCTTCGAAACCGACCTGGGCACCGGACAGGCGCGGTGGTCGGACGAGACGTTCCGCATCATGGGGCTGGATCCGGAGCGGGACGAGCCGGGACTGGACAGCTGGCTGAAACTCGTCCACCCCGCCCACCAGAGCGACGGCTTCCTCGCCAAGCGGGAGGAGATCGTCAAAGGGCTGCACCCGCGGTTCGAGGTCGAGTACAGCATCGTCCGTCCCGACGGCGCGGTGCGCTGGCTGTCGGCCTGGGGGCGTGTCCTGTTCCGGCCGGACGGAAGCCCGGAACGCATGGTTGGCCTGACCGTGGACGTCACCGACCAAAGGCAGACCGAAAACGCCCTGCGGGCCAGCGAGGAGCGCTTCCGCGCGCTGGTCGACAACGCGCCGCAGATCATGTGGATCAACCGCCCGGAAGGCACGGTGGAGTCGATCAACGCGGCTTGGCGGCGGTACGGCGGTGTCGAGGTGACCGAGGAGAACCGGTGGGAGATCATTCATCCCGACGACCGCGACCGGGTGCGGAGCCTCGCCGAGGCGGCCGTCGCCGCGGGCGCGCCCTACGAGTCCGACTACCGGTTGCGCCGCGCGGACGGCGTGTACCGGTGGCATGTCGGCCGGGTGAATCCCATGCGGCAGAACGGCGTTCTGGTCGCCTGGATCGGCACGGCGGTCGATGTCCACGCCGCCCGCGAAGCCCAGGCGGAGGCGGAGCAGGCCAACCGCGCCAAGAGCCGGTTCCTGGCGGCGGCCAGCCATGACCTGCGCCAGCCCATGCAGTCGCTGTTCCTGTTCACGGAGGTCGTCCGCGGCCATGTCGCCACCCACGAGGGGCGGAACGCCCTGACCATGCTGGAGCGCGGGCTGGACACGCTGAAGAGCCTGCTGGACAGCCTGCTCGACGTCTCCCGCCTCGACGCCGGGGTGATCAAGGCGGAGGTGGCGGAGGTGGCCCTTGGGCCGCTGCTGGAGGAGGTCGCGGCGTCCTACGCGCCCATCGCGCTGAGCAAAGGCCTGTCCTTCACCGTGGACGCCGCCTGTTCGACCGCCATCGCCAGCGACCGGACCCTGTTGGCGCGCATGCTGCGCAACCTCGTCGAGAACGCGGTCCGCTACACCGACGACGGCTTCGTCCGGCTGCGCTGCCGCGCCGATGCCAAGACGAAGCGCCTGCACATCACGGTGGAGGACAGCGGCGTCGGCATCCCGAAGGAGCATCTGGACCGCATCTTCGAGGAGTTCCACCAGGTCGGCAATCCGGAGCGCGACCGCGCCCAGGGCCTGGGACTTGGCCTCGCCATCGTAGAACGCCTGTCGGCCCTGCTCGACCACCCGGTCGAGGTGCGGTCGGAAGTGGGCAAGGGCTCCGCCTTCACCATCGCCGTGCCGCTGGCCACCGGGACGTCGGTGCCCAGCGCGCCGGTCGGCACCGCCCTGGAGCGCAGCGGTCGGGACCGGCTGGCCGTGCTGGTCGACGACGACGCCATCGTGCTGCTCGGCCTGCGGGCCATGCTCCAGGACTGGGATTACGAGGTGCTGATCGCCGGCTCCACGGACCAGGCCCTGGAACGACTGAAGGAAGCCGGACGCTCGCCCGACATCGTCGTCGCCGACTACCGCCTGCGCGACGGCCGCGTCGGCACCGAGGCGATCCTGCGAATTCGCGAACTGGTGGGCGCCCAAGTCCCCGGCGTGATCCTCACGGGCGAGACCGGGGCGGAGTGCCACCGGGACGCCCAGGCACACGGGCTTGGCCTGCTGCACAAGCCCGTCACCCCCCGCCAGCTGCACGGCATGCTGGAGGAGCATCTCCGGCTCGTCCGCTGCGTCACTTGAGCGCGGCCGCAACGACTCGCAATCCCTGACCGAAAGGCGTATGTATGCTGCACTGCGGCATGACGCTCGTGCGCCCCCGTGCCGCCCGGTCATTCAGGCCCGTTCATTCAGGCCTGATCATTCAGGGATTTGAGCATGGTTGCCATCGTCGCGCTGTCGCTGTTGCTGTCTGGCTTCGGCCTCGTCGTCGTCCGGATCCTGTCCGCGGAGTTCGCGACCGCCGGGCAGCCGGTGCGCAATCCCTGGGCGGCCAGCCATCTGCGCCGCGTGCGCAAGGCCCGTAAGACGGAGGAGGAGATCGCCAATGGTCCTTCCTGGGCCTCCTTCCCGCGCGCGTTCTGAACCAGCGCGTTTCCAATACTCCACAGCCGAATTGATGTGGCGGCAGACAGCCGGAAGCCCTTCTCCCCACAAGGGGAGAGGGGCTTTCCAGTACTTCGCCAGCACTTTCAAGAAGCTTGGCAGGCAGGCGAGTGTTGGTCCGGGCATAAAGGAACCGGGCCGGGAGATATCCCCCGGCCCGGCCCTTGTTGTTCGGGTGCTGTGTGCTGTTCGGCTAAGCCTTACTGGGCAGGCTCGGCGGCGAGCTTCGACGACTGGGTGGTCGAGGACATCTGCTTGGCCCGCAGCGGCTTCAGGACGAAGAGGGCCAGGAGAGCGGCGATGCCGTTGACCGCGGCGGCGAAGAAGAACACCGACTGCCAGCTGCCGGTCGAGGCGACCATGATGTTGGCGAACGGAACGACCAGCGACGCGGTGCCCTTGGCGGTGTACAGCAGGCCGGCGTTGGTGGTGGCGTACTTCGAACCGAAGCTGTCGCCGCAGCAGGCCGGGAACAGGCTGTAGATTTCACCCCAGGCGAAGAACACCAGACCGGTCAGGATCACGAAGGCGACCGGGTTGTGGCCCCACTGGTTCAGCGCGAGGATGCCGAAGCACTCCAGGGCGAAGGCGACGAACATCGTGTTCTCGCGGCCGATGTTATCCGACACCCAGCCGAAGAAGGGACGGGTGACGCCGTTCAGCACGCGGTCGATCGACAGGGCGAAGGTCAGCGCCGGCAGGGTCAGGCCCATGATGCTGACGGGCACGCCGTCGAGCTGGAAGTCCTTGGCGATCGGGCCGAGCTGGGCGGTCGCCATCAGGCCGCCGGCCGCAACCATCACGAACATCAGGTACATGACCCAGAAGACCGGGGTCTTCATCATCTGCACCGGGGTGTAGCTCTCGCGGGACTGGGCGACGCCGGACTTCAGGACCGACGGGACCTGGCCGGCCTTCGGCTCCGCCAGGAACCAGGCGAGGAGGAAGACGACCAGGCCCTGGCCGATGCCGAAGGTCAGGAAGGTCGCTTCAAAGCCGGACGACTTGATCATGTTGGCGATCGGAACGACCGTCAGGGCCGAGCCGGCGCCGAAACCGGCGGCGGTGAGGCCGGCGGCCAGGCCGCGGCGGTCCGGGAACCACTTCAGGGCGTTGCCGACGCAGGTGCCGTAGACGCCGCCGGCGCCGATGCCGCCGATGGCAGCACCCAGGTACAGCATGGCCAGCGAGTCCGCCACGGAGTTGATCGCCCAGGCGAGGCCACAGAGGATGCCGCCGATCAGGACGACGATGCGGGGACCGAACTTGTCGACGAACCAGCCCTCGACCGGGACCAGCCACGTCTCCATGACGACGAAGATCGTGAAGGCAACCTGGATGCCGGCGCGGCCCCAATGGTACTTTTCATCGATCGGGTTGACGAACAGCGTCCAACCATATTGCAGGTTCGCGATCATCGACATGCAGATCACGCCGATGACCAGCTGGAACCAGCGGCCGCCGAGAGGACCCTTCTGACCCTCGGTTAGCGCTTGGTGCATTTCTCTCCTCCTCGAAGCGATCTCTTTTGCGTGAGTCGGGCGTTTGTTTTTTGATTTTTGTTTTGGGAGGTCGGCGTTCGAGCAGATGCCGCTCCGTTGCCAGGGCTTGCCGGGGATTAAGCTACACCGACTTTCCGGCGGAGGTTCCTCGGGATACCGTCGATTGGCATTAAAGATATGGTATGCCAGATACGATCAGCAGTGCAAGCATTTTTGTACGCGCAACAAACTATCGGCCCGCCATGCTGTTAAGTGGGGCTGCGGACCGTTGGGCGCAAAAGGGGTAGAGCGTTTGTCGGGTCCTATCCGTCGTGAGGCGCGCGGCCGGATCGGTCGCGCTCCGACAGTCTCGGCGGCTTGCAATCCTGGTCTTCCTGGAATTCGGTATACCTATTAAGAGCAACGCGCCCGGCAGGTTCGCGTCCGCGCCCCTTCGGCAGCGGGGCCGGCACCATCCGAACCCTGCCATGTGGAAACATCCAAGAGGGGGGAGCCATGGGCACCACGATCATCACGCATCCCGACTTCCTGCAGCACGACACCGGCCCCGGCCATCCGGAACGTCCGGAGCGAATCGCAACGGTGTGGCAGGTGCTCGACCGCGACGAATTCCGCGACCTTCCGCGCCGCACCGCGCCGGAGGCCACAGTGGAGCAACTCCGCTGGGTGCATGAGCCGGCCTATGTGGAGGCGGTGCTCGACGCTGTGCCGGAGGCCGGCTATGCGCGGCTCGACGCCGACACGCTGCTGTCACCGAAATCGCGCTCCGCCATCCTGCGCGCCGCGGGCGCGGTGTGCGAGGCGGTGGACGCCGTGATGGGCGGGCAGGCGACCAACGCCTTCTGCGCCGTGCGCCCCTGCGGCCACCACGCCGAACCGGCGCGCGCCATGGGCTTCTGCGTCTTCAACAACATCGCCGTGGGGGCGGAGCACGCGCGCAAGCGCCATGGGGTGGAGCGCGTCGCCGTCGTGGATTTCGATGTCCACCACGGAAACGGAACACAGGCCATGTTCTGGGACGAGCCGAACCTGTTCTTCGCCTCCACCCACCAATCGCCGCTCTACCCCGGCACGGGGAGGATGAGCGAGACCGGCGCGTCGGGCAACATCGTCAACGCACCGCTGCCGCCCCATTCCGGCACGGTGGAATTCCGCCAAACCATGGAGCGCACTGTGCTTCCGGCGCTGGAGTCGTTCAAGCCGGACCTTCTGATGATCTCCGCAGGATTCGACGCGCACGCCCGCGATCCGCTGGCGCAGCTGAACTTCACCGACGCTGACTTCGAATGGGCGACGCGCAAGCTGGTCGACGCCGCCGACCGCTTGTGCGGCGGGCGGGTCGTGTCGGTGCTGGAAGGAGGCTACGACATGGTCGGTCTGGCAGGCGGTTTGGCCGCCCATCTGCGCGCCCTGATGCGGGCCTGACGCCCCTCACGTTCAGGCCCAAACTGTTGCCGAAGGGAAATGTCCACACGCGCTGTTGCTCTGCTCGCGGATAATCTGGTATACCAAATACCAGCGACGGCGATCCGCGATGATCCCGCGCCATCCCAAATCCCAAAGACCGAACGACTCAACGATAGAGATAGGGAGTTGCGCATCATGGAGCAGCAGACGGTGGACATCACCCTGGCCAAGGACGATGCCGAGATCGCGGAGAGCTATTTCGTCATGAAGGAGCTTCGCACCCACATGACGGACGCCGACGCCTATCGCGCGCAAATCCGGCGCCAGATGGACGACGGCTACAACCTCGCCCTGCTGCGCTTCAACGGCGAGGTCGCCGGCTGCGGCGGCTTCCGCGTGCACGAGACGCTGTCGCGCGGGCGCTATATGTATGTTGAGGACCTGGTCACCTCGCCGAAGCACCGTTCCTACGGCCTTGGCGACCAGCTGTTCGATTGGCTCGCAGCCCAGGCCCGTGAGCGCGGCTGCGCCCAGATGGAGATCATCTCCGGGGTCCATCGCGGCGACGCGCACCGCTTCTACCACCGCAAGCGCATGACCATTAAGTCGTTCCAGCTCGTCCTGCCGCTTACCTAATCCACCTACGCGAGCGGACGGCGAACCGGGTGTCCGACCTCCGGGTGTCCGGTTTTTAAGTGTGCGTTTCCCCACAATCCGCACCCAAATCCGGTGAGTTCCGCTCTCCTCCTGGGCGGCCATTTTGTGGATTGACATCTGGTATCTGGTATACCAAACTCCGTATATGTTCGGTGTGCTGATTGATTGAGGGCGACGCAATAGCCGCGCGGAGGCGCGGCAAAATTAGGGGGGAGAGGTATCGGGTTATGAAGATCTGCATCTTTGGATCCGGAGCCATCGGCGGGTACCTGGGGGTGCGCCTGCACCAGGCCGGCGCGGAAGTCAGCCTCGTGGCGCGTGGGGCCCACCTCGCGGCGATGCGCCAGAACGGCGTGAAGCTGATCGTCGGCGAGGAAGAGACGGTCGTTCACCCCCGCTGCACCGACAACGCGGCGGAGCTTGGTCCCCAGGACTACGTCATCATCGGCCTGAAAGCCCATTCGGTGCCGAGCGTGGTGCCGGCCATCCAGCCGCTGCTGGGCAAGGACACCGCCGTCGTCACCGCGGTCAACGGCATTCCCTACTGGTACTTCTACAAGAACGGCGGCGAGTTTGAAGGCCGCGTTCTGGACAGCGTCGATCCAAACGGCGCGCAGTGGAACGGCTTCGGGCCGGAACGCGCCATCGGCTGCGTCGTCTATCCCGCGACGGAGGTCGTGGAGCCCGGCGTTATCCAGCACATCTACGGCGACAAGTTCTCGCTGGGCGAGCCGGACGGCACGCAGTCGGCCCGCGTCAAGGCGCTGAGCGCCGCGATGGAGGCCGGCGGCCTGCGCGCCCCCGTACTCGACCGCATCCGCGACGAGATTTGGCTGAAGCTGTGGGGCAACCTCTGCTTCAACCCGATCAGCGCGCTGACCCACGCGACGCTGGACGTCATCTGCTCCGACCCGGAAACCCGCGCCGTCGCCAAGGCGATGATGCTGGAAGCGAAGGAGATCGGCGACCGGCTGGGCGTCCACTTCCGCGTGGACGTGGAACGGCGCATCAACGGCGCCGGCGCGGTCGGCGCGCACAAGACCTCCATGCTCCAGGACCTTGAACGCAGTCGCCCGATGGAAATCGACGCGCTGCTGTCCGTGGTCCAGGAAATGGGCCGCATGGTCGGCGTCGACACCCCGACCATCGACGTGGTCCTGGCGCTCGTCCGTCAGCGCGGCGAGGTCGCGGGCATTTACAGCCGGCCCGGCGTGAAGGAAGCGGCGACACCCGCGGTCGCCGCCCAATAGGCGGAAACGGTCCGGCCCCACAATCCAAAACGAGAATGGGGGCCGGACCCCAAAGGTTCATTGGAGGAGCGTCATGAGGGTTGAAGACATTCTCCGCCGCAAGGGGACGCGCATCGGCACCGTGCGGATCAACGAGACCATCGAGACCGCGCTGCGCCTCCTGAAGGCGGAGAACACCGGCGCGCTGGTGGTCAAGGACGTCTGCCGGACCGAGGGCAACACCGTCGTCGGCGTCATTTCGGAGCGCGACATCGTCCGCGGCCTGACCGACCGTGGCCCGGTGGTGCTCACCCAGCCGGTCACCGCGCTGATGAGCCGCAACCCGGTCTGCTGCGGGCCGAAGGATTCGGTGCGCCGCGTGCTTCAGCTGATGGACGAGCACACGATCCGGCACGTCCCGGTGCTGGAAGGGGCGTCGCTCGTCGGCGTGGTCAGCGTGCGCGACATCATCAAGGCGCAGCTCGAAGCGGCGCCGCGCGACGATGCAGACGAGGCGGAAGCCGCCGAAGGCTGGAGTTTTCCGGTCGCGGCGAACCAGTAACGGTGAGCCAGTAACGGCGAATGTGCGCCGCTCCTTTTGAAATTTTGAAGAACGACCGGCGGGCCGCCCGCCGAGGCCGCCCGCCTGACCGGCTGGAGCGCTGACGCCTCGCCCCGCCGTGAGCTTTGGGAGGCAACCAAGAATCATGAAAATCGCCATACCCAGGGAGCGGCGCGCGGGCGAGCTTCGCGTTGCGGCGTCCCCTGAGACGGTCAAGAAGCTGAGGGGCCTCGGCCTCGACGTGGTCGTGGAAAGCGGCGCCGGGCTGGGCTCCAGCCTGCCGGACCAGGTTTATGCGGATGCCGGCGCCACCATCGCGCCGGATGCCGCGTCGGCGCTGGCCGACGCCGACATCGTGCTGAAGGTGCAGCGCCCGCTGATCGCCCAGGATGTTGAAAGGGGCGAGGGGGACCTCGACGAGCTGGCGCTGATCAAGCGCGGCGCGCTGCTGCTCGCCATCCTGAACCCGTACAACAGCCGCGAGCATGTGGCCGCCTACGCCGCCGCGGGGGTGAACGCCTTCGCCATGGAGTTCATGCCGCGCATCACCCGCGCCCAAGTCATGGACGTGCTGTCCTCCCAGGCCAACCTCGCCGGCTTCAAGGCGGTGGTCGACGCCGCTTCCGAGTACGGCCGCGCCTTCCCGATGATGATGACCGCCGCGGGCACCGTGCCGCCGGCCAAGGCCTTCATCATGGGCGTCGGCGTCGCCGGCCTGCAGGCCATCGCCACGGCCAAGCGCCTGGGCGCCATCGTCTCGGCGACCGACGTGCGCCCGGCGGTGAAGGAGCAGGTGCAGAGCCTCGGCGGCAGCTTCGTCGCGGTGGAGAACGAGGAGTTCAAGCAGGCCGAGACGGCCGGCGGCTACGCCAAGGAGATGTCGGACGACTACAAGCGCCAGCAGGCGGCGCTGGTGGCCGAGCACATCAAGAAGCAGGACATCGTGATCACCACGGCGCTGATCCCCGGGCGCAAGGCGCCGGTGCTGGTGACGCGCGAGCATGTGGCGTCGATGAAGCCGGGCTCGGTGATCATCGACCTGGCGGTGGAGCAGGGCGGCAACGTCGAGGGCTCCGAGCTGGGCAAGGTGGTTGTCACCGACAACGGGGTGAAGATCGTCGGCCACGCCAACTACCCCAGCCGCATCGCCGAGAGCGCCTCGCTGCTCTACGCCAAGAACCTGCTGGCCCTGCTCCAGTCGCTGCACGACAAGGAGAAGGGCGTCGCGCTCAACTGGGACGACGAGATCGTCAAGGCCATCGCGCTGACCCGCGACGGCCAGGTCGTCCACCCCGCCTTCGCGGACAAGGTCCGCGAAGCGCAGACCGTCTGAGGAGGCGGCGTCCATGGAACATCCCGATCCCGCGAGCCAGCTGGATGCGTTTCGCCAGTCGCTCCTCACCCTGACCAACCAGACCGCTGAACTCAACGTCCAGGTCGCGCAGCTGACCCACGCCATGCCCGTACCCGCCAACATCGTGGACACCGCCAGCCACGGCAGCTTCATCATCACCGGCCTGACGGTGCTCGTCCTGGCCTGCTTTGTCGGCTACTACGTCGTGTGGCGGGTGACGCCGGCGCTGCACTCGCCGCTGATGGCGGTGACCAACGCCGTGTCCTCGGTGATCATCGTCGGCGCCCTCATCGCCGCCGGCCCGGCCGGCTTCGGCTTCTCCAAGATCATGGGCTTCCTCGCCGTCATCCTGGCCAGCGTCAACATCTTCGGCGGCTTCCTGGTCACCCAGCGCATGCTCTCCATGTTCAAGAAGAAGGGCAAGTAACCATGGAAACGCTGTCGGCCCTTCTCTACCTCGTCGCCTCCATCTGCTTCATCATGGCGCTGCGCGGGCTCAGCAGCCCGGAGACCTCGCGCCAGGGCAACCTCTACGGCATGGTCGGCATGACCATCGCCATCCTGACCACGCTGGCCCTGCCCATCGTCCAGTCCTACTGGATGATCGTCCTCGGCATCGCGATTGGCGGCGGCATCGGCTACGTCATCGCCAAGAAGATCGAGATGACCGCGCTGCCCCAGCTGGTCGCCGCCTTCCACTCGCTGGTCGGCCTCGCCGCGGTGTTCGTGGCGCTCTCGGCCTTCTACTCGCCGGAGGCCTACGGCATCGGCGTGTCCGGGGCCATCGCCAAGGGCTCGCTGGTCGAAATGGCGCTCGGCACCGCGATCGGCGCCATCACCTTCACCGGCTCGCTCGTCGCCTTCGCCAAGCTGCAGGGCCTGGTCACCGGCAAGCCGCTGGTCTTCCCCTTCCAGCACCACCTCAACGCCGGCCTCGGCGTGCTGACCATCCTGCTGATCCTCTGGCTGGTGCAGTCCAACGCCTCGGTGGCCATGTGGCTGATCGTGCTGGTGGCGCTGGCGCTGGGCTTCCTGCTGATCCTGCCGATCGGCGGGGCGGACATGCCGGTGGTGATCTCGATGCTGAACAGCTACTCCGGCTGGGCGGCGGCGGGCATCGGCTTCACGCTGCAGAACAACCTGCTGATCATCACCGGCGCGCTGGTCGGCTCCTCGGGTGCCATTCTGTCCTACATCATGTGCAAGGGCATGAACCGCTCGATCTTCAACGTCATCCTCGGCGGCTTCGGCGGTGACAGCGGCGCGGCCGCAGCCGGCGGCGCCGGCGGCGGTGAGCGCGGGACGGTGAAGGCCGGCTCGCCGGAGGACGCGGCCTACATCATGAAGAACGCGCAGTCGGTGATCATCGTGCCGGGCTACGGCATGGCGGTGGCGCAGGCGCAGCACGCGCTGCGCGAGATGGCCGACCTGCTGAAGAAGGAAGGGGTGGACGTCAAGTACGCCATCCACCCCGTCGCGGGGCGCATGCCCGGCCACATGAATGTGCTGCTGGCCGAGGCCAACGTGCCGTACGACGAGGTGTTCGAGCTGGAGGACATCAACCGCGACTTCGGCACGGCGGACGTGGCCTTTGTGATCGGCGCCAACGACGTGACCAACCCGGCGGCCAAGACCGACCCGCAGTCGCCGATCTACGGCATGCCGATCCTGGATGTCGAAAAGGCCAAGACGGTGTTCTTCATCAAGCGCGGCATGGCCGCCGGCTACGCCGGCGTGGAGAACGAGCTGTTCTTCCGCCCCAACACCATGATGCTGTTCGGCGACGCCAAAAAGGTCACCGAAGAGGTCGTGAAGGCGACCGAGTAACGGGGTGGGTGCTTAAAAAAGGAAGCCCCTTTCCGGTGAGCCGGGAAGGGGCTTTTTGTTTGTGTTAGTATTGCCCCCACCCTAACCCTCCCCTGCGAAGCGGGGGAGGGAAGGGGCCCATGCGGCAGCATGGGAAGGGAGGGGGCACTCGGCGTTGGGCTCAGAACCCCACCGCACCTTCGGCCACATGGTCGACGATGACCAGGTTGTTCTCCACGCGCTTCACGCCCGGGGTGTTCTCCGCCGCCACGCGCAGGGCGTCCCTTTGCGCCTCGGTGCGGACGCTGCCCCAGAGATGCACCACGCCGTTGCGAACGACGATGTTGTCGCTGATCTCCGGCGCCCAGGGCTCGGCGCGCAGGGTTTGCAGGATGCGGTCGCGCAGCGCGCCGTCGTCGGCCGCGGCCGGGGCGACGTCGGGTGCGATGGTGGCCAGCACGTGCAGCAGGTTGGCCCGGCTGATGATGCCCACCAGCCTGCCGTCGTGGACGACCGGGACGCGCTTGATCCGGTGCGACTCCATGCGCCGGACGACCTCCTCAATCGGCGAGTCCTCGTTCACCGCGACCAGATTGGTGGACATGACGTCGCGCACGCGGCGGCCGTGCGACTTGCTGTAGTCGTGCGCCTGGGTCGACGAGGCGCCAGCGAACATGGCGAGCCACCAGCTGGCCCGGCGCACCGTGCCCGTCTCGGCGCGGCGCAGCAGGTCCCCTTCGCTGATGATGCCGAGCAGGCGCCCGTCCGCGTCGCAGACCGGGAGCCCGCTGATCCGGTTTTCCAGCATGCGCTGCGCGGCGTCGGTCACCGTGCTGTCCGGATCGATGGTGATGACCTGGCGGGTCATGATGTCAGCCGCCTTCATGGCGTTTCCTCCTGCTGCGGTTTTGCTTGTGAGCCCAGTCTACACCGACTCGGCCGAGCCCATGGCCGCGCTTTGGTGTACGGTATACCACTGCGCCGATCCGCCGCAGGGCAGGGCGGAAAAAAGAAGGCTCCCACGGTGGTGAACCGGGGAGCCGCCAGTCGGGGAATCTACAGGGAGGAATGCGTGTAGTTCCGGTTAAGGTTTTAACCCGGTATTTGCTTGCCCAACCAACATGGATTCGGTATACCAGTCATGTTGCGCTGGAATACCGTATACCAGATGCCAGATCGGGGTCGCCGCGCCGTTCGATGTCCGCCGCGCCCGGTCCTAAAGCCCTGATAATAAACAAAACAGTTCTTCGGTTACTTCCTGATCTGGTTCCAGCCGAAAACAGTTCGCATCGCTAACATATTCCCTTGAGTTCGCTTGGCATCTGGTATACCGTATCACCAATCCAAGCCCGCAACAGAACCACAAGAAGCCGGTAAGGCAGGTGCAATCAGCGCAAAACGCGCGGCGGATACAGGGACGGGAACGTGATGAATCGAATGAGTTTCTCCGTAGAACCCCTCGACCAGGGGATGAGTTTCAAGGCAAAGGCCTATCAGGCGCTCCGCCACGCCATCACCCAGATGGACATCTACGGAGAGGCCAACGAGATCCGCCTCGACGAACGCCAGCTCTGCGAAGCGCTCGGCGTCAGCCGCACCCCGGTGCGCGAGGCCATGGCGCTCCTGGAGCAGGAGGGATTCATCCGCTCCATGCCGCGCCGGGGCATCTTCGTGGTCCGCAAGACGAAGGCCGAGGTCATCGAGATGATCACGGTCTGCGCCGCTCTCGAAGGCATGGCCGCGCGCCTCTTCGTGGAGCGCGCCACCGAGCGCAAGATGAAGGAGCTGAACGCGACCTTCGACCGCTTCTCGGAAGGCGAGCTGGCCGACCACGTCCTGGAATACTCCGACGCGAACATCCTGTTTCACCAGTCGATCATCCAAGCCTCGGGCTGCACGTTGATCGGCGACCTGACCGACCGGTTCTTCATCCACATGCGGGCGATCCGCCGCGTCACCATGCGACGCGGCCGGAGGGCCGAGAAATCGATCGTCGAACACCGGGAAATCATCGAAGCATTGATGAACCGCGACGCCGATCTGGCCGAGCGTCGTGTGCGTGAACACACGCTCGGCCTTGCCCGCTATGTGGAACTGCACTGCGATTTTCTCGACTGACCGCTCTCGAAACCAAAGAAGCTCGGGGAGGACTTACCCTTATGTCTAGTGCGGCTGCAACGATGGTCAAGAACCAAGCCACGGACGAAACCGAAGTCGACGCAGCGCTGACGGATGGCTTTCAGCTCGTCATCGATGCGCTCAAGCTCAATGGCATCGAGAATCTGTACTGCGTGCCCGGCATTCCGATTTCCGACCTGCTCCGCATGGCGCAGGGCGAGGGCATGCGCGTCATCTCCTTCCGCCACGAGCAGAACGCCGGCCATGCCGCCGCCGTCGCCGGTTTCCTCACCAAGAAGCCGGGCGTCTGCCTGACCGTGTCGGCCCCGGGCTTCCTGAACGGCCTGACCGCTCTCGCCAACGCGACCACCAACTGCTTCCCGATGATCCTGATCTCCGGGTCGTCCGAGCGCGAGATCGTCGATCTCCAGCAGGGCGACTATGAGGAGATGGACCAGCTCGCCATCGCCAAGCCGCTCTGCAAGGCGGCCTTCCGCGTGCTGCACGCCCAGGACATCGGCATCGCCGTCGCCCGCGCCATCCGCGCGGCCGTCTCCGGCCGTCCGGGCGGCGTCTACCTCGACCTGCCGGCCAAGCTGTTCTCGCAGGTGATGAACGCCGCCGAGGGTGCCAAGTCGCTGGTGAAGGTCATCGACCCGGCCCCGGACCAGCTGCCGGCCCCGTCGGCGGTGGCCCGCGCGCTCGACGTGATGAAGGGCGCCAAGCGTCCGCTGATCATCCTCGGCAAGGGCGCCGCCTACGCGCAAGCCGACGACGCGGTGCGCGAGCTGATCGAGAAGAGCGGCATCCCGTTCCTCCAGATGAGCATGGCCAAGGGCCTGCTGCCCGACACGCACCCGCAGTCGGCCGGCGCCGCCCGCTCCACCGTGCTGAAGGATTCGGATGTCGTCCTGCTGGTCGGCGCCCGCCTGAACTGGCTGCTGTCGCACGGCAAGGGCAAGTCCTGGGGCGAGCCCGGCTCGAAGAAGTTCATCCAGATCGACATCGAGCCGAAGGAGATGGACAGCAACGTCGAGATCGTCGCCCCGCTGGTCGGCGACATCGGCTCCTGCGTGTCGGCCCTGACCGCCGGCCTGGGTGGTGACTGGACCCCGCCGCCGTCCGAATGGCTGGAGACGGTCAGCACGAAGAAGGACGCCAACATCGCCAAGATGGCGCCCAAGCTGATGAACAACAAGTCGCCGATGGACTTCCACGGCGCGCTTGGGGCCCTGCGCCGCATCATCAAGGAGCGTCCGGACGCGATCCTGGTCAACGAGGGCGCCAACACACTCGACCTCGCCCGCGGCATCATCGACATGTACCAGCCGCGCAAGCGCCTGGACGTCGGCACCTGGGGCGTGATGGGCATCGGCATGGGCTACGCCGTCGCCGCCGCCGTGGAGACCGGCAAGCCGGTGCTGGCGATCGAGGGCGACAGCGCCTTCGGCTTCTCCGGCATGGAGGTGGAGACGGTCTGCCGGTACAACCTGCCGGTCTGCATCGTCGTCTTCAACAACAACGGCATCTACCGCGGCACCGACACCAACCCGACCGGCGGCGCCGACCCGTCGCCGATGGTCTTCGTGCCGGACAGCCGCTACGACAAGATGATGGAAGCGTTCGGTGGCACCGGCGTCCACGTCACCTCGCCGGACGAGCTGTACCGGGCCGTTGCCGAGGCGATGAACTCCGGCAAGCCGACGCTCATCAACGCCGCCATCGACCCGGCGGCCGGCACCGAGAGCGGCAACATCGGCAGCCTGAACCCGACGAGCGCGGTCCGCAAGGGCCCGAAGACCTAAAGCAAACACCAAGGAACCGAACAGTCCCCCGTTGAAGTAAAGCGCGGTCCGCCCCCAACAAGCGGACCGCGACATCCCGAAAAACGCGGACCAAGGGACGCGGGGACAACACCACACGAGACCCTGGGAGGGTTGGATGGCAAAGGCACTTGAAGGCGTCAAGATTCTCGACTTCACCCACGTCCAGTCGGGCCCGACCTGCACGCAGCTGCTGGCGTGGTTCGGGGCCGACGTGATCAAGGTCGAGCGTCCGGGGGAAGGGGACATCACGCGCGGCCAGCTGCGCGATATTCCCGATGCCGACAGCCTTTACTTCACCATGCTGAACCACAACAAGCGGTCGATCACGCTCGACACCAAGAACCCCGCCGGCAAGGCGATCCTGGAAGAGCTGGTCCGCACCTGCGACGTGATGGTCGAGAACTTCGCCCCCGGCGTCCTCGACCGCATGGGCTTCTCGTGGGAACGCATCCAGGAGATCAACCCCCGCATCATCGTGGCCTCGGTCAAGGGCTTCGGCCCCGGCCCCTATGAGGACTGCAAGGTCTACGAGAACGTCGCCCAGTGCGCGGGCGGTGCCGCCTCCACCACCGGCTTCGACGACGGCCCGCCGCTGGTCACCGGCGCGCAGATCGGCGACAGCGGCACCGGCCTGCACCTGGCGCTGGGCATCGTCACCGCGCTCTACCAGCGCACCCACACCGGCCGCGGCCAGAAGGTGCTGGCGGCCATGCAGGACGCCGTTCTGAACCTCTGCCGCGTCAAGCTGCGCGACCAGCAGCGGCTCGCCCACGGCCCGCTGAAGGAATACCCGCAGTACCCGAACGGCGAGTTCGGCGACACGGTGCCGCGCGCCGGCAATGCCTCGGGCGGTGGCCAGCCGGGCTGGATCCTGAAGTGCAAGGGCTGGGAGACCGACCCGAACGCCTACATCTACTTCATCACCCAGGCCCCGGTCTGGGCCAAGATCTGCGACGTGATCGGCAAGCCGGAGTGGGTCACCGACCCGGACTACGCCACGCCGGTTGCCCGCCTACCGCGCCTGAAGGAGATCTTCGCGACGGTGGAGGAATGGACCATGACCAAGACGAAGTTCGAGGCCATGGAAATCCTGAACCAGCACGACATCCCCTGCGGCCCGATCCTGTCCATGAAGGAACTGGCCGAAGACCAGTCCCTGCGCGAGACCGGCACCGTCGTGGAGGTCGATCACCCGAAGCGTGGCAAGTACCTGTCGGTCGGCAACCCGATCAAGCTGTCGGACAGCCCGACCGAGGTGACGCGCTCGCCGCTGCTGGGCGAGCACACCGACGAGATCCTGAGCGAGGTGCTGGGCTTCGACCCGCAGCGCATCGCCGAACTGCGGGAGAGCGGCGCGCTCGGCGCCACCCGGCGTCTGGCCGCCGAGTAACCGCAGGAGCCTCGCACCACAGCCTACAGCCTTCCCCGCCGCAGGGCGGGGGAGGCGGGAGCGCCGCTCCCACGCCGAGACACCTCATGTGCGCCGCGGACACTAACCGCTGCCGACCAACGTTAAGAAATCTGCCCGCGACGCGAATTCAAAAGAACAAAGCCCGAAAAAGAAGTTCGCAAGGAGGGAACGCCATGAGCGTAGCCTACGATCAGAGCCGGAAAGGCTCCGCAGAGACCGTCCGCCGTCTTCTCGACACCGCGAAGGCGGAAGGCCGCAATGCGCTGACCGCGCCGGAGGCCAAGGAACTCTGCGACCTTTACGGCATTCCGGTGCCCAAGGAAGGCTTGGCGAAGACCGCCGACGAGGCGGTGACGCTGGCCGAGGGCATGGGCTTCCCGGTCGTCCTGAAGATCGTGTCGCCGCAGATTCTGCACAAGACGGAGGCCGGCGGCGTGCTGGTCGGCGTCCAGAGCGCCGACGCCGTCCGCGACGGCTTCAAGACCATCATGGACCGCGCCCGCGCCTATGACCCTAAGGCCGAGCTGATCGGCATCCAGGTCCAGCAGATGCTGAAGGGCGGGACCGAGGTCATCGTCGGCTCCATCACCGACCAGAGCTTCGGCAAGCTGGTCGCCTTCGGCCTCGGTGGCGTGCTGGTCGAGGTGCTGAAGGACGTCACCTTCCGCCTCGCCCCGGTGTCGCGCGACGAGGCCCTGACGATGCTCGACGGCATCCAGGCCGCGGAGATGCTGAAGGGCGTGCGCGGCGGCAAGCCGGTCGACCGCGAGGCGCTCGCCGCCGTGATCGTCAACGTCTCCCGCCTCGTCGACGAGGTGCCGGAGATCGTGGAGCTCGACCTCAACCCGGTCTTCGCGCGGGAGGACGGCGCCACCGCCGCCGACGTGCGCGTGGTGCTCGACTTCGAGGCCAAGACCCCGCGCTACCGCCCGACGCAGGAGCAGATCGTCCGGCAGATGAACCGGATCATGAAGCCCGACGCGGTGGCGGTCATCGGCGCCTCGGCCGAGGACGGGAAGATCGGCAACTCCGTGATGAAGAACCTCATCAACGGCGGCTACAAGGGCCAGATCTACCCGATCCACCCCAAGGCCGACGACATCCTGGGCTACAAGGCCTACCGAAGCGTCAAGGACGTCCCGGGCAACATCGATGTGGCGGTCTTCGCCATCCCGGCCAAGTTCGTGGCGCAGGCCCTGACCGAGGTCGGCGAGAAGAAGATCCCCGGCGCCGTGCTGATCCCGTCGGGCTTCGCCGAGACCGGCAACGTGGAGGGCCAGGAGGAGATCGTCGCCATCGCGCGCAAGCATGACGTGCGCCTGATGGGGCCGAACATCTACGGCTTCTACTACACGCCGAAGAACCTCTGCGCGACCTTCTGCACGCCGTACGACGTAAAGGGCAAGGCGGCGCTGTCGTCGCAGTCCGGCGGCATCGGCATGGCGATCATCGGCTTCAGCCGGTCGGCCAAGATGGGCGTGTCGGCCATCGTCGGGCTCGGCAACAAGTCGGACATCGATGAGGACGACCTGCTGTACTTCTTCGAGCAGGACGAGAACACCCAGGTCGTTGCCATGCACTGCGAGGACCTGAAGGACGGCCGCTCCTTCGCGGAGGCCGCCAAGCAGGTGTCGAAGAAGAAGCCGGTCGTCGTGCTGAAGGCCGGGCGCACCTCGCTCGGCGCGCGGGCGGCCAGCTCCCACACCGGCGCGCTCGCCGGCAACGACAAGATCTACGAGGACGTGCTGAAGCAGTCGGGCGTGGTGCGGGCGCGCAGCCTGCAGGACCTGCTGCAGTTCGCCCGCGGCATCCCGGTGCTGCCGACGCCGAAGGGCGAGAACGTGGTGATCATCACCGGCGCCGGCGGGTCGGGCGTGCTGCTGTCGGACGCCTGCGTGGACAACGGCCTATCGCTGATGGCGATGCCGCCGGACCTCGACGCGGCGTTCCGCAAGTTCATCCCGCCCTTCGGCGCCGCCGGCAACCCGGTGGACATCACGGGCGGCGAGCCGCCGACGACCTACCAGAACACCATCCGCCTGGGCCTGCAGGACGACCGCATCCACGCGCTGATCCTGGGCTACTGGCACACGATCATCACGCCGCCGATGGTGTTCGCCAAGCTGGTCGTCGAGGTGAAGGACGAGATGAAGGCGAAGGGCATCGAAAAGCCCATCGTCGCCTCGCTGGCCGGCGACGTGCAGGTGGAGGAGGCCGCGACCTACCTCTACGACCACGGCGTCGTCGCCTACCCGTACACGACCGAAACGCCGGTCGCGGTCCTGGGCGCCAAGTACAAGTGGGCGCGCGCGGCGGGCCTGCTCTAAAATAAAATCGTAGGTTGGGTGAAGGCAAAGCCGGAACCCAACAATGGCCGCCAGGGGAGCCCGTTGGGTTCCGCTGGCGCTTCACCCAACCTACAGGGCAACCGAACAAACTGCTTTTTGGGGGAGGGGACACAAACACCATGAACATCCACGAGCATCAGGCGAAGGACCTTCTGCGCAAATACGGGGTGGCGGTTCCCCGCGGGGGCGTCGCGTTCACCGCCGAGGAGGCCGAGGTCGCCGCGCGCGAGCTGGGCGGCCCCGTTTATGTGGTGAAGTCGCAGATCCACGCCGGTGGCCGTGGCGCCGGCCGCTTCAAGGACAACCCCGAGGGCAAGGGCGGCGTCCGCGTCGTCAAGTCGGTCGAGGACGTCACGAAGAACGCTGGCGAGATGCTGGGCCACGTCCTGGTGACCAAGCAGACCGGCGCCGAGGGCAAGGAGGTCAAGCGCGTCTACATCGAGGAAGGCGCCGACATCAAGCGGGAGCTGTACCTCGGCATGCTGGTGGACCGCGCCTCGGGCCGCGTGACCATCATCGCCTCGACTGAAGGCGGCATGGAGATCGAGGAGGTCGCCCACAACACGCCGGAGCGGATCATCAAGGTCGCCGTCGACCCGGCCACCGGCATCCAGGGCTATCACACCCGCAAGGTCGCCTTCGCGCTGGGCCTGGAAGGCAAGCAGGTGGGCGCCGCGGCGAAGTTCCTGACGGCCATGTACCGCGCCTTCAACGACCTGGACTGCTCCATCCTGGAGATCAACCCGCTGATCGTCACCGGCGCGGGCGACATCCTGGCGCTCGATGCCAAGATGGCCTTCGACGACAACGCGCTGTTCCGCCACAAGGACGTCGCCGCCCTGCGCGACGAGGCGGAGGAGGACCCGGCGGAGATCGAGGCGGCCAAGCACGACCTGAACTACGTCAAGCTCGACGGCAACATCGGCTGCATGGTGAACGGCGCCGGCCTGGCGATGGCCACCATGGACATCATCAAGCTGTACGGCGGCGAGCCGGCCAACTTCCTCGACGTCGGCGGCGGCGCCACGAAGGAGCGCGTAACCGCGGCCTTCAAGCTGATCCTGTCCGACCCGAACGTGAAGGGCATCCTGGTCAACATCTTCGGCGGCATCATGCGCTGCGACGTCATCGCCGAGGGCGTGGTCGCCGCCGCGCGCGAGGTGCAGTTGCACGTCCCCCTGGTCGTTCGGCTGGAGGGCACCAACGTCGCGCTCGGCAAGCAGATCCTCGCCGACTCCGGTCTTCCCATCATTTCCGCCGACAATCTGGCCGACGCCGCCGAGAAGATCGTTCGTGCCGTCGTGAAGGAGCGTGCCTGATGTCCGTCCTCGTCGACAAGAACACGAAGGTCATTTGCCAGGGCTTCACGGGCGCCCAGGGCACCTTCCACTCGGAGCAGGCGATCGCCTACGGCACGAAGATGGTCGGCGGCGTCACCCCGGGCAAGGGCGGCACCAAGCACCTCGACCTGCCGGTGTTCGACACGGTGGCCGACGCGGTCGAGAAGACCGGCGCCAACGCGTCGGTGATCTACGTGCCGCCGCCCTTCGCGGCCGACGCCATCCTGGAGGCGATCGACGCCGAGATCCCGCTGGTGGTCTGCATCACCGAGGGCATCCCGGTGCTCGACATGGTCCGCGTCAAGCGCGCGCTGGGCAACTCCAAGACCCGTCTGATCGGGCCGAACTGCCCGGGCATCATCACGCCCGACGAGTGCAAGATCGGCATCATGCCGGGTCACATCCACAAGCGCGGCAAGATCGGCATTGTCTCGCGCTCCGGCACGCTTACCTACGAAGCGGTGGCGCAGACCACGGCCGCCGGGCTGGGGCAGACGACCTGCATCGGCATCGGCGGCGACCCGGTCAACGGCACCAACTTCGTGGACAGCCTGGAGCTGTTCCTGAAGGACCCGGAGACCGAGGGCATCATCATGATCGGCGAGATCGGCGGCGACGCCGAGGTCAAGGGCGCGGAGTTCATCAAGGACTCCGGCACCAAGAAGCCGGTGGTCGGCTTCATCGCCGGTCGCACGGCGCCTCCGGGCCGCCGCATGGGCCATGCGGGTGCGGTGATCTCCGGCGGCAACGACACCGCCGACTTCAAGATCGAGTTCATGAAGTCGGCCGGCATCGCCGTCGCCGACAGCCCGGCCAGCCTGGGTTCCACCATGCTCAAGGTCTTCAAGGGCTGATGGGTTAAGGGTCCGAGACGCGTGGCGCACCAAGAACAACAACCCGCGCCACGCCATAACAAACGCTAACGAACGACGAGAGGGGGCGGAGCAATGGACACGGCCATTGTCGCCAATAACGAGAAGAAGCGCGAACCCGGAAAACGGGCCATCCATCCCGGCGCCGGGCGGCGGAACACCCGCGTTCAGCCCAAGGGCCGCCAGGTCGACCCCGCAGCGTTGGCCGAGGTGCAGGAACTGCTCGGCGACCGGTCCCGCCAGCGCGACCTGCTGATCGAGCACCTGCACCTTCTGCAGGACACCTTCCACGCCCTGCACGCCCGCCACCTCGCCGCCCTGGCGCAGGAAATGCGGCTGGCGCTGGTCGAGGTGTACGAGGTGGCCTCCTTCTACGCCCACTTCGACATCGTGATGGAGGGGGAGGAGGCTCCTCCCGCGCTCACGGTGCGGGTCTGCGACAGCCTGAGCTGCTGCATGGCCGGCGGCGAGAAGCTGCTGGACGACCTGAAGGCGGAGATGGGCTCGGACGTCCGCGTCATCCGCGCGCCCTGCATGGGCGCCTGCCACAACGCCCCGGCGGTCGCCATCGGCCACGCGCTGCACGAGAACGCCACGGTCGAGAGCGTGGTGGAGGCCGTGAAAAGCGGCGACACCCACCCGCACCTGCCGAACTGCATCGGCTTCGATCAATACCGCCAAGACGGCGGCTACAAGTTGCTGGTCGACTGCAAGGAAGGCCGTGTCGCGGTCGAGGACATCCTTGGCAAGCTGGAATCGTCCAACCTGCGTGGCCTCGGCGGCGCCGGCTTCCCGACGGGCCGCAAGTGGCGCTTCGTCCGGCACGAGCCCGGCCCCCGCCTGATGGCGGTGAACGGCGACGAGGGCGAGCCCGGCACCTTCAAGGATCGCTTCCACCTGGAGAACGATCCGCATCGCTTCCTGGAAGGCATGCTGATCGGCGCTTGGGTGGTCGAGGCGACCGACGTCTACATTTACCTGCGCGACGAGTACCCGCACATCCGCGAGGCGCTGCTGCGGGAGATCGCGAAGATCGAGGAGGCCGGCCTCGCCGACCACACCCGCATCCACCTGCGCCGCGGCGCCGGCGCCTATATCTGCGGCGAGGAGTCCGCGATGCTGGAAAGCATCGAGGGCAAGCGCGGCCTGCCGCGCCACAAGCCGCCGTTCCCGTCGGTCGTCGGCCTGTTCGGCCGCCCGACGCTGATCAACAACGTCGAAACGCTGTTCTGGATCCGCGACATCCTGGAAAAGGGCGGCGACTGGTGGGGCAGCTTCGGCCGCAACGGCCGCAAGGGCCTGCGCAGCTTCTCCGTCTCCGGCCATGTCAAGGAGCCGGGCGTCAAGCTGACTCCCGCCGGTGTGACGATCCGCGAGCTGATCGAGGAGTATTGCGGCGGCATGGCCGACGGCCACCGCTTCATCGGCTACCTGCCGGGCGGCGCGTCCGGCGGCATCCTGCCGGCCAGCATGGACGACATCCCGCTGGACTTCGGCACGCTGGAGCAGCACGGCTGCTTCATCGGTTCGGCGGCCGTGGTGGTCCTGTCGGACAAGGACGACATGCGCAAGGTCGTCCGCAACCTGCTGGACTTCTTCGAGGACGAGAGCTGCGGCCAGTGCACGCCCTGCCGCGTCGGCACCGAAAAGGCCGTGGCGCTGATCAAGCAGCCGGTCTGGGACGAGCCGCTGCTGGATGAGCTGGCCGCCCTGATGGGCTCCGCCTCCATCTGCGGCCTGGGCCAGGCCGCCATGAACCCGCTGAAGACCGCGCTGAAGCATTTCCGCGCCGAGCTTGCCCTGGGTTCCAAGACCGGGCAGGGAGACAAGTGATGAGCGACCGCATCCTCTTCCATCTGGACGACGAACTCGTCGAAGCGCAGCCGGGCGAGACCATCTGGCAGGTCGCCAACCGCCTCGGCACCGAGATCCCGCACCTCTGCTACTCCGACGCGCCGGGCTACCGGGCCGACGGCAACTGCCGCGCCTGCATGGTCGAAGTCGACGGCGAGCGCGTGCTGACCGCCTCTTGCGTGCGCCATCCGACCGCGGGCATGCGCGTCCGCTCGGCCAGCGACAAGGCGAAGTTCGCCCGCAAGATGGTCATCGAGATGCTGGTCACCGACCAGCCCAAGCGCGAGGAAGCCCACGACCCGAACTCCTCGTTCTGGCATTGGGCCGACCATCTGGAGGTGTCCGACAGCCGCTTCCCGCGCCGTGAAAGCGCGCCGAAGCCGGACTTCAGCCACCCGGCCATGGCCGTGCAGCTCGACGCCTGCATCCAGTGCAACCTGTGCGTCCGCGCCTGCCGCGAGGTCCAGGTCAACGACGTGATCGGCATGGCGCTGCGCGGCCACAAGGAGACGATCGTCTTCGACTTCGCCGACCCGATGGGCGACAGCACCTGCGTGGCCTGCGGCGAGTGCGTGCAGGCCTGCCCGACCGGCGCGCTGATGCCGAAGACCCAGGTGGACCTGAACACCGGCGTCTTCACGGCGGAGCCGGACCGCAAGGTGGACAGCGTCTGCCCCTACTGCGGCGTCGGTTGCCAGCTGACCTACAACATCAAGGACGAGAAGCTGCTGTCGGTGGAAGGGCGCGATGGCCCGGCCAACAAGAACCGGCTGTGTGTGAAGGGCCGCTTCGGCTTCGACTACATCCACCACCCGCACCGCCTGACCAAGCCGCTGATCCGCAAGGAAGGCGTGTCCAAGCACGACGTGGACATCGACCCGCTGAACCCGCTGACCCACTTCCGCGAAGCCACGTGGGAGGAAGCCCTGGCGGTCGCCACCGGCAGCCTGCGCAAGATCCGCGACGATCTGGGCGGCTCCGCGCTCGCCGGCTTCGGCTCGGCCAAGGGCTCCAACGAAGAGGCGTACCTGTTCCAGAAGCTGGTGCGCGTCGGCTTCGGCACCAACAACGTCGACCACTGCACGCGTCTTTGCCACGCCTCCTCCGTGGCGGCGCTGATCGAGGGCATCGGGTCGGGCGCGGTGACGGCCCCCTTCATGGCGGCCAAGGACGCCGAGGTGATCGTCGTCATCGGCTCCAACCCGACCGAGAACCATCCCGTCGCCGCGACCTTCTTCAAGAACGCGGTGAAGAAGGGCGCCAAGCTGGTCATCATGGACCCGCGCGGCCAGGCGCTGAAGCGCTTCGCGACGCACATGATGCAGTTCAAGCCCGGCCGCGACGTGCCGATGCTGAACGCCATGCTGCACACGATCATCGCGGAGGGGCTGTACGACGCCGACTACGTC
This sequence comes from Azospirillum canadense, assembly GCF_025961225.1. Classification (GTDB taxonomy): domain Bacteria; phylum Pseudomonadota; class Alphaproteobacteria; order Azospirillales; family Azospirillaceae; genus Azospirillum; species Azospirillum canadense. Next base: position 1,558,233 of record NZ_JAOQNG010000001.1, read on the forward strand.
CGCGACCACACCGAGGACTTCGAGGAGCTGCGCGCCCACGTCGCCAACTTCTCGCCGGAGGAGATGGCCCCGATCTGCGGCATCCCGGCGGAGACCCTGCGCGAGGTCGCCCGGCTCTACGCCACGTCCAAGGGCTCGATCATCTTCTGGGGCATGGGCGTGTCGCAGCACACCCACGGCACCGACAACGTGCGCTGCCTGATCGCGCTGTCGCTCATCACCGGCCAGATCGGCCGCCCCGGCACCGGCCTGCACCCGCTGCGCGGCCAGAACAACGTCCAGGGCGCGTCGGACGCCGGCCTGATCCCGATGATGTTCCCGGACTACCGCCCGGTGGACGATCCGGAGGTCCGCGCCTTCTACGAGGACTACTGGGACACCAAGCTCGACCCGAAGCGCGGCCTGACCGTCGTGGAGATCATGGACGCGATCCACGCCGGGAAGCTGAAGGGCATGTACATCATGGGCGAGAACCCCGCGATGTCCGACCCCGACGTTGAGCACGCCCGCGACGCGCTCGCCAAGCTCGACCATCTCGTGGTTCAGGACCTGTTCCTGACGGAGACGGCCAAGTACGCCGACGTCGTCCTGCCGGCTTCGGCCTGGCCGGAGAAGACGGGCACGGTGACCAACACCAACCGTCAGGTGCAGCTCGGCCGCCAGGCCCTGCCGACGCCGGGCGATGCCCGCCAGGATCTGTGGATCGTGAACGAAATGGCCCGCGGCCTGGGGCTGGACTGGAACTACGCCCACGCCCGCGACGTGTTCCGCGAGATGAAGGGGGCCATGCCCTCGCTCGACAACATCACGTGGGAGCGTCTGGAGCGTGAGGGCTCGGTCACCTACCCGAGCCTGTCGGCCGACGACCCGGGCCAGGAGATCGTCTTCGGCGACGGCTTCCCCACAGCCAACGGCCGCGGTCGCCTCGTCCCCGCCGACGTGATCCCGCCGGCCGAGGAACCGGACGCGGAGTTCCCGATGGTGGTCACCACCGGCCGCCAGCTGGAGCACTGGCACACCGGGTCGATGACCCGCCGCGCCCAGGTCCTGGACGACATCGAGCCGGAGGCCGTCGCCTACATGAGCCCGGCGGATCTGCGCCGCCTGGGTGTGGATGCCGGCGCCATGGTGAAGGTCACCACCCGCCGCGGCGCCATCGAGCTGAAGGCGCGGTCCGACTACGCGGTCCCGTCGGGCCTCGTGTTCGTGCCTTTCTGCTACGCGGAGGCCGCGGCCAACGTCCTGACCAACCCCAAGCTGGACCCCTACGGCAAGATCCCGGAGTTCAAGTTCTCCGCTGCCCGGATCGAGCCTGTCGTTCAGTAAACGCTTGCCCCCACCCTAACCCTCCCCCGCTGGGCGGGGGAGGGGACCGCCTTCTCCCTCCCCCGCCCAGCGGGGGAGGGTCGGGGTGGGGAAAACCGCCCAAACAAACCAAAGGCGCGCCAAAAAGCGCCGATACACCGAGGGATGGACCATGAAGTCGAACGTGCGAGCCTGTGGTACCGAAGCGGCCAATGACCGGGCCTCCAAGGGCAACCTGGTGCAGTCCCTGTCGCGCGCCCTGCACATCCTCACCATTCTCGGCCAGTCGGACGGCCCGATGAGCCTGACGGCGGTGGCCGACGCCGCCGACCTGTCGCCTTCCACCACGCACCGCCTGCTGACCACCTTGCAGGAGGAGCGCTACGTGCGCTTCGACCAGGGCAAGCGCGGCTGGGCGGTGGGCGTGCAGGCTTACATGACCGGCACCGGCTTCCTGAAGACCCGCAGCCTCCTCGACGTCGCCAGGCCGCGCATGCGCCGGCTGATGGAGGAGACCAGCGAGGTCGTGAACCTCGCCGTGGAGGAGAATGGCGAAGCCATCTATCTGCACCGCGTCGGCGGCCCGCGCGTCGTCCAGGCGGCGCTGCCGGTGACCGACCGCACGCTGCTGCACTGCTCCGCCGTCGGCAAGGCGCTGCTGGCCGGCATGCCGGAAACCCGCATCCAGACCATCCTGACCGAGCGCGGCATGCGCCAGTTCACCCGCACGACCGTCTCCTCCCTGCCGGCGTTGCACCGCGAACTGACGCTGACCCGCAGCCGCGGCTACGCCGTCGACCAGGAAGAGCGGGTGAACGGCATGCGTTGCGTCGCCGCCCCGATCTACGACGAGAACGCCCATGTCATCGGCGCCCTGTCGCTGTCCAGCACCAACCACCGGATCGACGAAACGCGCGTCTCCGCCTACGGCGAGCTGGTCAAGCGCACCGCCGCGTCGGTGACTGCGGAAATCGGCGGGCGCCTGCCAGCCGCCTGACCAGCCACGCCATTCGAATCGCGCCGGCCGGGCGGCGCGCTCCACCGCCCTGAAGGTGGAGATTATCGCGAGTCCCGGAGGAGCGATGGTATTCGCTTCGTCACGTAGTGCTCCCTGCAAGTCCTGGCCGCGCCGAATTCGGCGCGGTCTTTTTTTGTGCGCCGCGATTTGCTTTTCCGCAGCGTGGAAAAGCGTGAATAGACCTTTGCAAAGAGCGGTCGAGGTCGGCATTATTGGAAATGCAAAGGGTGCTTCACCCTCTGTATCGGGCGGGTTGTTGCTTCGCATTTATGCGAGCCTCTCGGAAACTGGCCGTGCTGGCTTCAGCACGGCCATTCTTTTTTGTTCTGATCACACATTGTCGGAAAAGCCGCAATGCGGCGTTGACACCGGTACCCCGCATCCGTAAGCATGGCCGTGTTCCAAGGGGGGCCCCTGTTGCGGGGCTGAGATGACACCGGAAGGTGCGGACCCTTTGAACCTGATCCGGGTCGTACCGGCGTAGGGACAGGAACAAATGGACCAGAACACGCACGCCCTGAAAAGGGCCTGCCCGCACAGGTCCGTTCTGCCGCTCCGTCACACCCGGATCTCCACGATCTGAATGCGATGGAGATCCAGAATGCCTGACACTTACTCCCCCACATCAATCGACGACGACCGTTTCGCCGTCACCACCGGCCCGCTGCCGGCTTCCCGCAAGGTTCATGTGCCGGGTGAGTCCAACTCCGACCTGCGCGTCGCCATGCGCGAGATCGACGTGGGCGGCGGCGAGGCGCCGGTGCGCGTCTACGACACCTCAGGGCCCTACAGCGATCCCGCCGTCGCTATCGACATCCGCCGTGGCCTGCCGGAGCTGCGCCGCGCCTGGATTGAGGCGCGCGGCGACGTGGAGGCCTATGAAGGCCGCGCCATCCGCCCGGAGGACGACGGGCTGCGCGTGGGCGAGGCCCGCGCCGTTCCGGTCTTCGACCGCGCCGGCCGCCGTCCATTGCGCGGCAAGCCGGGCAGGGCGGTCACGCAGATGGCCTACGCGCGCGCCGGCATCGTCACGCCGGAGATGGAGTACATCGCCGTGCGCGAGAACCTGGGTCGCCAAAAGCTGGCCGAGGCCGCCGCGCGCGACGGCCATGACTTCGGCGCTTCCATCCCCGATTTCGTGACGGCGGAGTTCGTGCGCGACGAGGTGGCACGCGGCCGGGCGATCATCCCCGCCAACATCAACCACCCCGAAGCGGAGCCGATGATCATCGGCCGCAACTTCCTCACCAAGATCAATGCGAACATCGGCAACTCCGCCGTCGCGTCCTCGGTGGGGGAGGAGGTGGACAAGATGGTCTGGTCGATCCGCTGGGGGGCCGACACCGTCATGGACCTGTCCACCGGCCGCAACATCCACACCACCCGCGAATGGATCCTGCGCAACAGCCCGGTCCCCATCGGCACGGTGCCGATCTACCAGGCGCTGGAGAAGGTCAACGGCAAGGCCGAGGACCTGACCTGGGAGATCTTCCGCGACACGCTGATCGAGCAGGCAGAGCAGGGCGTCGACTATTTCACCATCCACGCCGGTATCCGGCTGGCGCACATCCCGCTGACGGCGAAGCGCGTCACCGGCATCGTGTCGCGCGGCGGCTCCATCATGGCGAAATGGTGCCTGTCCCACCACCGGGAGAGCTTCCTCTACGAGCGGTTTGAAGAGATCTGCGAGATCATGAAGGCCTACGACGTGGCCTTCTCCCTGGGCGACGGGCTGCGGCCGGGCTCCATCGCCGACGCCAACGACGCCGCCCAGTTCGCGGAGCTGGAGACGCTGGGCGAGCTGACCAAGATCGCTTGGAAGCACGACGTGCAGGTGATGATCGAGGGGCCCGGCCATGTGCCGATGCACAAGATCAAGGCCAACGTGGACAAGCAACTGGCGCTCTGTGGCGAGGCGCCCTTCTACACGCTCGGGCCGCTGACCACCGACATCGCGCCGGGCTATGACCACATCACCAGCGCCATCGGCGCCGCCATGATCGGCTGGTTCGGCACGGCGATGCTCTGCTACGTGACGCCGAAGGAGCATCTGGGCCTGCCGGACCGTGACGACGTCAAGGTGGGCGTGGTGACCTACAAGATCGCCGCCCACGCCGCCGACCTCGCCAAGGGCCATCCCGGCGCCCAGGAGCGCGACGACGCCCTGTCGCGCGCCCGCTTCGAGTTCCGCTGGCGCGACCAGTTCCACCTGTCGCTCGACCCGGAGACGGCGGAGCGCTTCCACGACCAGACCCTTCCGGCGGAAGGGGCCAAGGTCGCCCACTTCTGCTCCATGTGCGGGCCGAAGTTCTGCTCCATGAAGATTACGCAGGAGGTGCGCGACTACGCCAACTCCGGCATGGCCGAGATGTCGGAAAGCTTCCGCGCCAAGGGCGGGGAAATCTACCTGACGGAGTGACCCCAGTTCCTTCTCCCCTCCGGGGAGAAGGTTAGGATGAGGGGGCGGCCGAAGGTCGGAAACGCACGCTCATTGCAGCGCTCGGACGCCCTTGCGGGCGCCCCCTTACTTCACCGACACCGCCATGCGTGCCCGCTCCGCCTCCTGTGCCGCTTCCGTATAACGCGCCCGCATGGGGCGCAGCACGAACAGGGCGAGGAACGCAGCCAGCGCGTTCACGATGGCGGCCAGGAAGAACACCGCCTGCCAGCTTCCCGTCGCGTTGGTTATCAGGTTGGCGAAGGGCACCAGCAGCGCCGCCGTGCCCTTGGCTGTGTAGAGCAGGCCGGCGTTGCTGGCGGCGAAGCGCGAGCCGAAGGTATCGGCGCAGCAGGCCGGGAACAGGCTGTAGATCTCGCCCCAGGCGAAGAACACGATGCCGGTCAGGATGACGAAGGCAATCGGGTCGTGGCCGAACTGGCTGAGCGCCAGAATGCCGGCGGCCTCCGCGGCGAAGGCGACGAACATGGTGTTCTCGCGCCCGATGCGGTCGGACACCCAGCCGAAGAAGGGCCTCGTCAGCCCGTTCAGCACCCGGTCGATGGACAGCGCGAAGGTCAGGGCGGGCAGCGTGAGGCCCATCAGGCTGACCGGCGTCTGCGACAGCCCGAAATCCTCCGCGATGGGGCCGAGCTGAGCCGTCGCCATCAGCCCGCCACCGGCGACCATGACGAACATGGCGTACATGACCCAGAAGACCGACGTGCGCACGATCTCGTTCGGTCGGTACTGGCGCTGGACGGGGGGAGAGCCGACCCCGCGGCTGAACAAGGCGGGCGGGGGAGGTTCGGTCAACAGCCAGGCGAGCGCGAAGACGACCAGCCCCTGGCCCAGCCCGAAGGCGAGGAAGGTGGCCTCATAGCCGCTGGACTCGATCATGGTGGCGATCGGCACCACGGTCAGGGCGGAGCCCGCACCGAAGCCCGCGGCGGTGATGCCGGCGGCCAGCCCGCGACGGTCCGGAAACCACTTCAGCGCGTTGCCGACGCAGGTGCCGTAGACCGCACCAGCGCCGATGCCACCGATGGCCGCCGCCACATAGAGCAGGGCCAGCGAATCCGCGTTGGCGTTCAGCACCCAGGAGGCGCCGCACAGCAAGGCGCCGGCCAGCACGACGACCCGCGGGCCGAAGCGGTCCACGAACCAGCCCTCCACCGGCACCAGCCAGGTTTCGGTCACGACGAAGATGGTGAAGGCGATCTGGATGGCCGCGCGGCCCCAACCGTGCTTGGCGTCGATGGGCTCGACGAACAGGGTCCATCCATACTGGAGATTGGCGATCATCGACATGCAGATGACGCCGACAAGCAACTGCATCCACCGACCACCGAACGGCCCCGCGTGGGAGCTGGCGGCTTGCGCACCGTGTTGGCGCATATGGTTCCTCCCGGACAACCGCTATCTTTCTTGCTTCTTCTGGCGCGTGCGGAGCGCGTTCGGTCGGTCTCCGCCTCGCTTGTCATTGAAATGCGGCGCCTGGTATGCCAGACGCCGCATTCCTGATGCCTTAAAAGCAAGTGTGGCTGACAATTGGTTGCCATAGCAACCAATTTCGCCGGAAAGCGGGTTCAGCCTTCTGTGAGAACGGAAGGCCGATGCGCCGGGTGGTGAGGAGTTCGTAGGTTGGGTGGAGCGAAGCGCAACCCAACACATCGGGCAACGCCGACATGTCGGGTTGCGGCTGCGCCTCCACCCAACCTACGGAATTACATCACTCCGCGGGTTCGGAGACGCGCTGGTTCTGGCCGATTTCGAAGTTGGCCATGATCTCCAGCGCGCGGACCATGCCGGAATGGTCCCAGGCCTTGCCGCCGTGGGCGGCGCAGGCGTTGAACAACTCCTGGCACGTCGCCGTGTTCGGCAGCGACAGGCCGAGCGCGCGGGCGCCGCTGAGCGCGAGGTTCAGGTCCTTCTGGTGCAGTTCGATGCGGAAGCCCGGATCGAAGGTGCGCTTCACCATGCGCTCGCCGTGCACCTCCAGGATGCGCGAGGACGCGAAGCCGCCCATCAGCGCCTGACGGACCTTGGCTGGGTCGGCGCCGGCCTTGGAGGCGAACAGCAGGGCCTCGCCGACCGCTTCGATGGTCAGGGCGACGATGATCTGGTTGGCGACCTTGGTGGTCTGGCCGTCGCCGTTGCCGCCGACCAGCGTGACGTTCTTGCCCATCTTCTCGAAGAGGGGCTTCACCGTCTCGAAGGCCTTGTCCGGGCCGCCGACCATGATGGTCAGCGATGCCGCCTTGGCGCCGACCTCACCGCCCGACACCGGCGCGTCGAGATAGTCGCAGCCCAGCTCGTTGATGCGCTTGGCGAAGGCCTTGGTCTCGATCGGGGAGATGGAGGACATGTCCACCACGATCTTGCCCGGCTTCAGCCCCTCGGCAACGCCGTTCTTGCCGAACAGCGCGGCCTCGACGTGCGGGGTGTCGGGGACCATCGTGATGATGACGTCGGCCTTCTCGGCGACTTCCTTGGAGGAACCGCAGGCCTTGGCGCCCTTGCCCAGAAGGTCTTCCGGGGCCGGGTTGATGTCGTAGACGTACAGCGTGTGGCCAGCGTCCGCCAGATGGGCGGCCATGGGACGCCCCATGATGCCGAGACCGATGAATCCAACGTTCATGGCAATTTCCTCGCTTTTCTTAGGGCGGATCAATCAGGCGGCGACGGTGTCGGTGCGCTGAGCGGCGCGCATCCAGCCGAGACCCTCGCTGGTGCCGCGGGCGGGCTTGTACTCGCAGCCGACCCAGCCGCTGTAGCCGAGCTTGTCCAGGGCGGCGAAGACGAAGGGGTAGTTGATCTCGCCGGTGCCGGGTTCGTTGCGGCCGGGGTTGTCGGCGATCTGCACGTGCGCAATCTTCGGCAGCAGGCGCTGGATCGTCGGGACGAGATCGCCCTCCATGATCTGCATGTGGTAGACGTCGTACTGGATGTAGAGGTTGTCGGACCCGACCGCCTCGATCAGCTGCTCCGCCTGCTTGGTGTTGGTCAGGTAGAAGCCCGGAATGTCGCGCGTGTTGATCGGCTCGACCAGGAAGCGGATGCCGGCCTCCTTCAGGGCCTTCGCGGCGAACTTCAGGTTGTCGACCAGCGTGCGCTCCAGCGTGTCGCGCGACACGCCGGCCGGGGCCTTGCCGACCAGACAGTTCAGCTGCGGGCAACCCAGCGTCTTCGCGTACTCGATGGCCTTGCCGACGCCGTCCTGGAACTCGCCCACGCGGTCCGGCAGGATGGCGATGCCGCGTTCCCCGGCGTCCCAGTTGCCGGCTGGCAAATTATGCAGCACCTGTTCGAGGCGGTTACCCTTCAGACGCTCGGCCAGGACGTTTTTGTCGTAGGCGTAGGGGAACAGGTACTCGACCCCGGAAAAGCCGTCCTTCGCGGCCGCGGCGAAGCGGTCGAGGAAATCCAGCTCGTTGTAGAGCATGGTCAGGTTGGCGGCGAACTTGGGCATGTCTCTCTCCCGGATTTAGGTTTCGGGCCGTTCGTTCTTGTCAGGATCGCGTTTGCCCCCTCCCTAACCCTCCCCCGCCTTTGGCGGTGGAGGGGGCTGCCGCCGTCTTCCCCTCCACCGCCAAAGGCGGGGGAGGGAGGGGCCCACGCAGTGGGAGGGAGGGGGCAGCCGCTGTTACACGCGGACCAGTTCCGGCTGGTCCGCGGGGACGTCCAGCACCTCCTCGAACTCGGTGATGTTGTTGATCTCCGTGCCCATGGCGATGTTGGTCACGCGCTCCAGGATGACCTCGACGACCACCGGGACCTGGAACTCGTCCATCCAGGCCTGCGCCTGGGTGAAGGCTTCCTGGATGCGGTCCGGCTCGGTGACGCGGATGGCCTTGCAGCCCAGCCCCTCCGCCACCGCGACGTGGTCGACACCGTAGACGCCGATCTCCGGCGCGTTGATGTTCTCGAAGGACAGCTGGACCTGGAAGTCCATCTGGAAGGCGCGCTGCGCCTGACGGATCAGGCCGAGGTAGCTGTTGTTCACCAGCACGTGGATGTAGGGCAGCTTGAACTGCGCGCCGACCGCCAGCTCCTCGATCAGGAACTGGAAGTCGTAGTCGCCGGACAGCGCCACGATCTTGCGCTTCGGGTCGGCGACGCGGACGCCCAGCGCCGCCGGCAGGGTCCAGCCGAGCGGGCCGGCTTGGCCGCAGTTGATCCAGTGCCGCGGCTTGTAGACGTGCAGGAACTGCGCGCCGGCGATCTGCGACAGGCCGATGGTCGAGACGTAGCAGACGTCCTGGCCGAAGGCCTGGTTCATCTCCTGGTAGACGCGCTGCGGCTTGATCGGCACGTTGTCGAAGTCGGACTTGCGCAGCATGGAGCGCTTGCGGGCCTGGCAGGTGGCCACCCACTCCGACCGGTCCTTCAGCTTGCCGGCCGCCTTCCACTCCCGGGCGACCTCGACGAACAGGGCCAGCGCCGCGCCGGCGTCGGACACGATGCCGAGATCCGGCGCGAAGACGCGGCCGATCTGGGTCGGCTCGATGTCCACATGCACGAACTTGCGGCCCTTGGTGTAGACGTCGACGGATCCCGTGTGGCGGTTGGCCCAGCGGTTGCCGATGCCCAGCACGAAGTCGGACGCCAGCATGGCGGCGTTGCCGTAGCGGTGGGCGGTCTGCAGGCCGACCATGCCGGCCATCAGCGGGTGGTCGTCGGGGATGGTGCCCCAGCCCATCAGGGTCGGGATCACGGGAACGCCGATGATCTCGGCGAACTCCACCAGGGCCGGGCTGGCGTCGGCGTTGATGATGCCGCCGCCGGCCACGATCAGCGGGCGCTCCGCCTCGTTCAGCATCGTCAGCGCCTTCTCCACCTGGGCGCGGGTCGCGGCCGGCTTGTAGGCGGGCAGGGGCTGGTAGGCGTCGGGGTCGAACTCGATCTCGGCCATTTGGACGTCGATCGGCAGGTCGATCAGCACGGGGCCCGGCCGGCCGGAGCGCATCAGGTGGAAGGCCTGCTGGAAGGCGTAGGGGACCTGCCCCGGCTCCAGCACGGTGACGGCCCACTTGGCGACGGGCTTGGCGATGGACGGGATGTCCACGGCCTGGAAATCCTCCTTGTGCAGGCGGGCGCGCGGCGCTTGGCCGGTGATGCACAGGATCGGGATGCTGTCGGCGGACGCCGAATAGAGGCCGGTGATCATGTCGGTGCCGGCCGGGCCGGAGGTGCCGACGCACACGCCGATGTTGCCCGCGGTGGCGCGGGTGTAGCCTTCGGCCATGTGGGACGCGCCCTCGACATGGCGGGCCAGAACGTGACCGATGCGGCCGTTCCTCTGCAACGCGGCGTAGAACGGATTGATGGCCGCTCCGGGGACGCCAAAGCACACGGACACGCCTTCCTTCTCCAGGACATGCACCGCCGCTTCAATCGCCATCATCCTTGCCATGGCTTGGTCTCCTCCCTCGGGTAACGGGTCGCGGTTTCGTTGGTACCAAGCATTGATCCCGCGGCGACGGATCGGCAAAGACTTGGCGAAAGCTTTCCGCGTGATGGAAAAAAGCGCCGAAAGTGGCAAGGAAGCGGCCTTGCGCAGCGGACTTCGCCGCTGCTTGCGCGGGATCGGGCGGGCTGGCATCGTCCATGCCATGACCACGCTTCCGACACCGTCTCTTCTCGCCATCACCGACCGGTCACAGGCCGCGTTGCCGCTTCCGGAGCTTGCCGAGCGCCTGTTCGCCGCCGGCCTGCGCTGGTTGTCCCTGCGCGAGAAGGACCTCCCGCGCGAGGAGCAGCGGGATCTCGCCCGCGCGCTGGTGGAGCGGGCGCGGCCCTGGGGGGCGGTGGTGACGGTCCACGGCGACCCGGCGCTCGCAATCGAGGCCGGGGCCGCCGGGGTGCATCTGGCGGACGGGGGCGATCCCGCCGACGCGCGCCGGCTGCTCGGCCTCGGCGCGCTGGTCGGCCTGTCGGCCCATGGTCCGGACGGACTGCGCCGCGCCGCGGAGGAGGGCGCCGACTACGCCACGCTCTCGCCCGTGTTCCCGTCGTCCAGCAAACCGGGTTACGGCCCGGTGCTGGGGCCGGAGGGTCTGCGGCTCCTCGCCCGGGGAACGCCGATCCCCGTTCTGGCGCTCGGCGGAGTCGGGGCGGAAACGGCTGGGGCCTGCCTCGACGCCGGGGCTGCGGGCGTTGCGGTCATGGGGGAAATGATGCGCGATCCCGACTCCGTGGCCCGATTCGTGAAATCTATGGCAAGAGAATCGGGCATAAAAATGCCAATCCGAACCGGATGAGCGGATCATCAAGCCAGTCCTGGACATTTCGGGGTGGAATGTGCATCTGGTATGTCAAATACGAAATCAAAAGACACACTCGCCCACAGGACCGCTGCACTGGCGCCGCAACGCGCGCAGCCCGGCGGACAGCTCAGGGAAATGGCACTCGACATGAACCCGCCGCCGATCAACGTGCAGCCGCTCGACACCGGATCGACCTTCCGCAGCCAGGCGTACCACGCGCTGAAGCAGGCGATCTCGCAGATGGACATCTACGACCACAACGACGAGATCCGGTTGGAGGAGCGGCAGCTCAGCGATATGCTCGGCGTCAGCCGCACGCCCATCCGCGAAGCGCTGACCCTGCTGGAGCAGGAAGGCTTCATCCGTCTGCAGCCGCGGCGCGGCATCTTCGTGATCCGCAAGACCAAGGCCGAGATCATCGAGATGATCCAGGTCTGGGCCGCGCTGGAAAGCATGGCCGGCCGTATGGTCGCCGAGCACGCGTCGGACGAGGACATCCGCACCCTCTGGGACCTGTTCCGCAACTTCGAGGAACATGACCTGAAGGACCACGTCAGCGAATATTCGGACGCGAACATCGCCTTCCACAAAAGCATCATCCGGCTCGGCGGTTCCAAGCTGATCCAGGAGATGACCGACAACCTGTTCATCCACATCCGCGCGATCCGCAAGCTGACCATCGGCCAGGAGAACCGCGTGGAGCGGTCGATCCACGACCACAAGGAAATCATCAAGGCCTTGGAGCGCCGCGACGTGGACGGGGCGGAGCGCCTGATCCGCGACCACACGCTGGGCCTTGCTGCGCACGTGGAAAAGCACTGCGATTTCCTGGAGTAAACCCCCTCTCCCCTAGAGAGAAACTCCCTCTCCCCTCCGGGGAGAGGGTTAAGGGTGAGGGGCCCGCTAGGGCGCCAACGCAGCCTCGTTGCAGTGCGTTTCTGGCCTACGGCCATCCCCTCATCCCAACCTTCTCCCCAGGGGGGAGAAGGAGTTTTCCCCTCACACCACCTCTTGCGCCTCGCGCTTCGCCGCCGTCCCAAGCCCATCCGCGGTGATGGTGACGACGCGCAGGCTGTTGGTCGTTCCGGGGGTGCCGAAGGGGACGCCGGCGGTGACGATCAGGGACTGGCCGGGCTGGCCGATTCCCTCCTGAGCGGCGACGAGGCTCGCCCGTTCGACCATCTCCGCGAAGTTTTGCACGTCCGACGTCCAGACGGGGTGAACGCCCCAGGCGAGCGCCAGCCGGCGCGCCGTTTCGCGCTCAGCGCTGAGGCCGAGGATCGGCACCGTCGGGCGCTCGCGCGAGGCGCGGCGGGCGGTGGAGCCGGTGGAGGTGAAGGTGGCGATGCCGGCGGCGGAGATGGTCTCGGCGATCTGCCGGGCGGCGGCCGACAGGGCGTCCGGCGTCGTGGCCTCCGGGCTCGGGTGTTCGGAGTCCATGATGCGGCGGTAGAGCGGGTCCGTCTCCACGCGGCGGACGATGCGGTCCATCATCGCCACGGCCTCCACCGGGTGCTTGCCCGACGCGGATTCCGCCGACAGCATCACGGCATCGGCGCCGTCATAGACGGCGGTCGCCACGTCCGACGCCTCGGCGCGGGTCGGGGTCGGTTCGGTGATCATGGATTCCAGCATCTGCGTGGCGACGATCACCGGCTTGCCGGCGGCGCGGCTCATGCGGATCATGCGCTTCTGCAGGCCGGGAACGTCCTCCGGCGGCAGTTCCACGCCCAGGTCGCCGCGGGCGACCATGACGGCGTCCGACAGGTCGATGATCTCCTTCAGGCGGGGCAGGGCGGCCGGCTTCTCGACCTTCGTCATGATGTGGGCGCGGTCGCCGATCAGCGCGCGCGCCTCCAGGATGTCCTCCGGCCGCTGCACGAAGCTGAGGCCGATCCAGTCGACGCCAAGCGTCAGGCCGAACTGGAGGTCGCTGCGATCCTTCTCCGACAGGGCGCTCAGCGCCAGCGCGGTGCCGGGCACGTTCATACCCTTGCGGTCCGACAGGGTGCCGCCGACCAGGATCTCCGTCTCCGCATGGTCCGGCCCGTGGCTGAGCACGCGCAGGCGCAGCCGGCCGTCGTTCAGCAGCAGCTCGTGCCCGTCCTCGACGCTGGCGAAGATCTCCGGGTGCGGGACGCAGACGCGGGTGCGGTCGCCGGGCGTGGGGTCGAGGTCGAGGCGGAAACGGTCGCCGGCGGCGAGCGTGACGGCGACGTCCTTGAAGGTGCCGACGCGCAGCTTCGGCCCTTGCAGGTCGAGCAGGACCCCGATGGGACGCCCCAGTGTTTCCTCCACCGCGCGGATCTGGCGGTAGCGTTCGGCGTGGTCGAACTGGGTGCCGTGGCTGGCGTTCAGACGGAAAACGTCGACGCCGGCTTCGGCCAGCGCGAAGATCTGGCTGTAGGTCGAACTGGCCGGCCCGAGGGTGGCGACGATTTTGGTGCTGCGGTTGCGCGGCATGGCGCAGGCCTCCAGAGAGGGCGGGGATGGGGGATGCTGCGTCCGGCCGGTCGGACGGGTCAAACGGCAGCGTCCCGATTTCCGCATGGCGGGAATTCGCGGAACCCGGTTTGACGGCCAGCGTGAGCCGTGCGGGAATCGGACTGTCCGAATGGCAAACGGGATGGTCGCATGTCCCCTCCGGTCGCATCTCGGCCCGTTGAGCCGCATCCGGCGGCGAGCCTGATCCTACTGCGCGACGGTGCGGACGGGCTTGAGGTGCTCATGATCCGGCGCCACGAAGGGCTGCGTTTCGCCCCCGGTGCGACGGTGTTCCCCGGTGGGCGCATCGACCCGGACGACCACGCTCCCGCCGCCACCCCGCTGGACCTTCTGCCGCAGCGGATGGCGGCCATCCGCGAAGCCTTTGAGGAATGCGGGATCCTTCTGACAGCCCCACCGGTGGAGAGCCGCGGGCTGGCCAGTATGCGCGGGCCGGCGGAGCAGCCGTTCCGCGAACGCCTGTGTGAGGCGGGGCTTGAACCGGCCGTGCATGCGCTGACCCCCTTCGCCCGCTGGCAGACGCCGGAGACGGTGTGGCGCCGCTTCGACACCACCTTCTTCCTGGCTCGCGCGCCGGAGGGCCAGGACGCTGTGGTCGATGGCGGGGAGGCGGTCGCGGCGCTGTGGGCTTCGCCGTCAGCTGTCCTGGAAGCGGAGGGGCAGGGGCGCCTCTCCCTCGTCTTCGCCACGCGCATGAACCTGCTGCGGCTCGCCCCCTGCCGAACCGTGGAGGACGCCCTGGCCGAGGCCGCCCGGCACCAGCCGATGGTGGCCATACTGCCATGGGCGGTCGAAACCCCTGACGGACCGGTGCTGTGCATCCCGGCCGGACTCGGCTACGCGCCGACGGAGTTTCCCGCAGGCCTTGTTCGCCTGGGCTGAATCCGCCCTTCCCAACGGCTCAGTTTCCGTATTGCGAAATAGCCGGGACCCACATCGGCCCCGGCCGCGTTATTCACGCGCAATGCGACTATTTGTGCATTGCACTCCATGCGCATTTCGGCATTATGGCGCAACAAGATGTTACGAAATGACGGCTGATGTTGCGGTTAATGTCCGGTCTGCGCGGTAACGCGTCGCCTACACGGGAATAAGCCATGCTCCACGAGTCCATCATCGATCCGGATTGGGATGCCGCGCGCGCGCCGGTGACCGGTGCCGATGGACTGCGCTGGGTATATGGCTTCGGCGCCGGTGTCGCGGAAGGGCATGGCGGCATGGCGACGGAACTGGGCAACAAGGGTGCGGGGCTGGCCGAGATGGCGCAGCTTGGCGTGCCCGTGCCGCCGGGCTTCACCATCGTCGCGGAGGCCAGCCGCCATCATCGCGCGAACAGGGGTGCCTTTCCGCCGGGCCTCGTGGAGCAGGTGGAAGAGGCCTTGCGGCGGCTGGAGGGTACGGCCGGCGCCGGTTTCGGCGCGTTGGGCCGGCCCTTGCTCGTCTCCGTCCGTTCCGGCGCCCGCGCCTCGATGCCGGGCATGATGGACACGATCCTGAACCTGGGGCTGACCTGCGCGACGGTGCAGGGGCTGGCGGCCGCGTCCGGCGACGCGCGCTTCGCCTACGACTGCTACCGGCGCCTGGTGCAGACCTACGGCGCGGTGGTCCAGGGGGTGGACGCCCACCTGTTCGACGCGGCGCTGGAAACGCACAAGGCGGAACGCGGCTTGGCGCGCGACGCCGACCTGACGGCCGAAGACTGGCGCGCCGTGGTGGCGTCCTACCAAGAAATCATCGAGCGCGAGGCGGGGGAGCCCTTTCCGCAGGACCCGCGCACCCAGCTGTTCGGGGCGATTGGCGCCATCTTCCGGTCCTGGGGCAACACGCGCGCCGTGGCCTTCCGCGCCATGCACGGCATCCCGGACGACTGGGGCACCGCCGCGACGGTCCAGTGCATGGTGTTCGGCAACCGGGGGACCGAGTCCGGCACCGGCGTGGCGCACAGCCGCGATCCGGCGACCGGTGAGCCGGGCCTGTGCGGGGAGTTCCTGAGCGACGCGCAGGGGGAGGAGATCGTCTCCGGCCTGCGCACCCCGGGGCCGCTGACGGGCAGCGCGCAATCACTGGAGACCGCGGCGCCCGCCGCCTTCGCGGAACTGGGCGGGATCGCCGAGCGACTGGAACGCCATTTCGGCGACATGCAGGAGATCGAGTTCACGGTCCAGCAGGGCCGGCTGTTCATCCTCCAGACACGGTCGGGCAAGCGCTCGGTCGAGGCGAACGTGCGCATCGCCACGGACATGGCGGAGACCGGACTGATCACGCGGGCCGAGGCGGTGCGCCGCGCCGACCTGTCCGCGCTGAAGGACCGCTTGCGTCCGGTCCCCGACCCGGACGCGCCGCGGACGGTGATCGCCACCGGCCTGCCGGCCTCGCCCGGTGCGGCGACCGGCATCGCCGTCTTCACGTCGGAGGAGGCGGTGCGGATCGCCGCCGACGGCACGCCGGTCGTGCTGTGCCGGCCGGAAACCTCGCCCCACGACGTGCACGGCATGCAGGCGGCCTGCGCCATCGTCACGGCCCGCGGCGGCGCCACCAGCCACGCGGCGACGGTTGCCCGCGCCATGGGGCGCCCCTGCGTGGCCGGCGCGCGCTCTCTGCGCATTGATCCCGCCCAGGGCACCATGAGCGTCGATGACACGCGCGTCCAAACCGGCGACACGATCACTGTGGACGGGACGACGGGGGAGGTGATCCTCGGTGCGGTCCCGATGCTGGAGCCCGAAACGCCGCCGGCCGTGGCGCTGCTCCTGGATTGGGCGCGGGAGTTGGGGCTGGATCCGGAATGAACGAAGGCCCTTCCCCCGGGTGGGAGAAGGGCCTCGTCACGTCCTCCATGATGATGATCAGTGCGCGTAGGCCGGGGCTTCCGGCGGCGCGCGGCGCGCGGGCGCGGTCAGGTCGGCAAGCTGCAGCTTGGTCAGGTCGCGGGCGCTGACCACGCCGACCAGCGTCGTGCCGTCCAGGACCGGCAGATGGCGGATGTGATGCTGGTCCATCAGTTCCAGCACATGCTGCAGGCTGTCGTCGGGCGCGCAGGTCTGGATGGTCCGCGACATCAGCATGAACACCGGAGTCTTCAGCACCGAGGCGCCACGCTCCAGCAGGGCGTAGACGATATCGCGCTCCGACAGCATTCCGGCGACGGCGTTGCCCTCCGTGCGGCAGACATCCTTCACGACGAGCGCGCTGATGTTCTCCGCCTTCATCAGGCGGATGGCTTCCTCGATGGACTCGCCCGACCGGACGGTGACGACGCGGGACTCCTTGGTGCGGAGAATGTCTGCGACTTTCATGGCCTGCCCCTCCACCCGATGCGGGTTCTGCTGAAACGGACTGTGTGTTGGCGTACCGGTGCCCGGCGACGTTGGGCGTCACGCTTGATATTTGGTATACCAGATGCCAGAGTCCGTCAATGGCTAATGTAGCAA
Organism: Azospirillum canadense; assembly: GCF_025961225.1. Lineage (GTDB taxonomy): Bacteria > Pseudomonadota > Alphaproteobacteria > Azospirillales > Azospirillaceae > Azospirillum > Azospirillum canadense. The sequence continues at coordinate 1,575,198 of NZ_JAOQNG010000001.1, forward strand.
ACAATCAGCATATAGCCACTTTTCGCCGGCGCGCCACGTTTGACAAGCGGGATGTGCAGTTCCGCTCTGGCTGCCATGCAGGATTCTCCCACTTGCGTTCTATTGGTATACCAAATACGCAAGAGCTAGAATGACGGCCATCGGCGCGTCGGCGCGCCATCCGCAGACTCCGAGAGTGGTCATGCTTGCCTTGTCCCTTCTGATGCTGGCGGCCTTTTCGTCCGGCATGCTCAACGCCATCGCCGGCGGTGGCGCCTTCATCACCTTTCCGGCCCTTCTCTTCGCCGGTGTGCCGCCGGTCAGCGCCAACGTGTCCAGCACCGTAGCGCTGTTTCCCGGCCAGATGGCCAGCGCCTGGGCCTACCGCGGCGAGATCAAGGACGTGCGGGAGGTCAATGTCGGCGCCTTCGTGGCCGTCAGCGTCGTGGGCGGGATCATCGGCGGGATCCTGCTGCTGACAACGCCGGACCGGGCCTTTGCCGGGCTGGTCCCATGGCTGCTGCTGTTCGCGACCACGGTCTTCGCTGTCGGCAACTTCATGCCGGGCCTCGCCGGCCGGCTGAAGCTCAGCGGGCCGGGGGTGCTGTTCGTGCAGTTCCTGATTTCGGTCTACGGCGGCTATTTCGGCGGCGGCATCGGGTTCCTGATGCTGGCCGCGCTGACCCTGTTCGGCATGCGCGACATCCACGCCATGAATGGCTTGCGCATCCTGCTGGCCGCGTTGATGAACGGGGCGGCGGTGGTGGCCTTCTGCCTGTCGGGGTCGGTCTCCTGGACGGAGACGGGGGTGATGGCCGTGTCCGCGGTGGCCGGCGGCTATGCCGGGGCGCTGGGGGCGAAGCGGGTCAGCCGAGTGGTGCTGAAGTGGGTCGTCGTCGTGATTGGTGTCGTGATGACCCTGTATTTCTTCACGAGAGGCGCCGGGGCCTGACGGGAAACGGCGGCGCGGCGAACCGGCCGCGCCGCCCTCCCAACAGCCCTTACCCGCCGACGACCATGGCGGTGAAGGGGTAGACGTAGGCTTGCAGCATCACCAGCACGCCGACCAGGCAGGCCAGCACGATGGAATGCCAGAAGACGTAGCGCAGGATCTCGCTCTCATGCCCGAACCAGTTGGTGGCGGTGGAGGCGACGACGATTGACTGCGCGTCGATCATCTTGCCCATGACGCCGCCCGACGAGTTCGTGGCCGCCATCAGCACCGGCGACAGGCCGAGCTGTTCGGCGGTGATCTTCTGCAGCCCGCCGAACAGAACGTTCGACGCCGTGTCGGACCCGGTCAGCGCCACGCCCAGCCAGCCCAGCAGGGCTGAGAAGAACGGGAACAGCGCGCCGGTCCCGGCGAAGGCGAGACCCAGTGTCGCGTCCACGCCGGAGTAGCGGGTCAGCGTGCCCAGCGCCAGCATGGCGGCGATGGTGATCAGCGAATAGCGGACGACCCACAGCGTCTCGCCATAGGCGCGGAGCAGGCGGCCCGGCCGGTAACCCATCACGAAGCCGCTGACGATGGCGGCGACGAAGATGCCGGTGCCCGTCATGGTCAGGATGTTGAACCCGAACACCGCCGCCTCGGCCGTCGGCTTGGCCACGACGGGCGGCACCTTCTGCACCATGTTGTGCAGCCCCTCGATGGGGAATTTCGGGAAGAACAGCGGGTTGACGATATCCTTGAAGGTCTGCGTGCCCCAGATGAAGACGAAGACGCACAGGATGATCCAGGGAATCCAGGCGCGCATCACCGAGCCGCTGTCGTGATGGCGGAAGCCGGCCGGCGTGGCCGCCGCACCCACGGATGCCGGGCGCGGGGTGACCGCGCTGTTGTCGACGCGGCCGCGCAGCGCCGGGCTCGTCCAGATCTCCTTCGGGTGCCAGACCTTCAGGAAGGCGACGAGGCAGCCCATGGAAACCAGCGCCGCAACCACGTCCACCAGCCACGGGCCGTGGTAGTTGGAGACGACGAACTGCGGAACGGCGAAGGACACGCCGCACACCAGGATCGCCGGCCAGATCTGCAGCATGCCGCGGAAACCCGCGAAGGCGGCGATCAGCCAGAAGGGCACCATCAGCGAGAAGAACGGCAGCTGGCGGCCGGCCATGGCGCCCAGGTCGAAGGCGTCCAGGCCCGTCACCGCGGCCAGGGTGACGATGGGCGTGCCCAGCGCGCCGTAGGCAACCGGGGCCGTGTTGGCGATCAGCGACAGGCCCGACGCTGCCAGCGGCGAGAAGCCCAGGCCGATCAGGATGGCGCCCGTCACCGCCACCGGCGTGCCGAATCCCGCTGCCCCCTCGAAGAAGGCGCCGAAGGAGAAGGCGACCAGAAGCAGCTGCAACCGCCGGTCCGGCGTGATGCCCGCGATGGAGTCCTGAAGGACCTTGAAGGATCCGTTCTCCACCGTCAGCCGGTACAGGAAGATGACGTTGAGGATGATCCAGCCGATCGGGAACAGGCCTGTCAGCGCCCCGAGATAGGCGGCCTCAAGCGCCATGCCCGCGGGCATGGTGAAGCCGAAGATCGCCACGCACAGCGCGACCACCAGCGTGATCAGCGCCGCGATGTGCGCCTGCATGTGCGCGAACGCGATCAGCCCCAGAAGCACCACGACCGGCATGGCCGCGATCACGGTCGATAGGAATGCGCTCCCCAATGGGTTGTATACTTGGCTCCACATTGCGTGTCCTCGCCCTGACTTGGGTTGTTTTATGGGGTCGTTTTTTCGGCGTGAGTTGTTTGTTGTTAAAGCGAACAATGGGACGACAGCTTTGAAGCGCGGTCAAGAGTCCCCGATTGCCGAACCCGCACGGGGACGGGTCTGGATGCGGGTGGGCTCCTTCAAAAGTTTGCGGACGGCGGAAGAGGCAGCGATGCGCCCCTCGCCGACAAAGGCTTCGTGGTTCCTTTCGATGTGCTTCAGGTCATAAAGGTAATTCACCATCAAGCCATGGGATTGCTTCAGCCCCTTGGGCGACAGGTCGGCCAGCGGGTTGATGCGCTCCAGCCGCGCGCCGTTGCCGAGGTGGAAGCGCGCCACCGGATCGACCGGCTTGCCGTTCGGCTGCTTGGCTTTCAGGAAATACTGGCTGGCCGCGGCCAGCAGGGCGGGCATGACCTGTTCTGTCTTGGCCGGGTCAGCGTGCCAGCGCGGGTCGGCGAGCAGGGAGAGCGCGCGCCGGTCCTCCGCGGATAGGGTTTCCGTGGCGGCGTCCCGGCGCGCTTCAGCGAGCCACGCGGCGAAGCCGGGAACCGGCGACAGCGTGACGAAGGTCCGCAGGGTCGGGATCTCGCGGCTCAGTTCCTCCACGACCTGCTTGATCAGGAAGTTGCCGAAGGAGATGCCGCGCAGCCCCTCCTGGCAGTTGGAGATGGAATAGAAGACGGCGCTGGTCGCCTGGTCGGCGGTGATCGGCTTGCGCTCTTCCGTCAGCACCTCGGCAATGGAGGAGGCCATGTCGGCGGTCAGCGCGACCTCCACGAAGATCAACGGGTCGTCGGTCAATTGCGGGTGGAAGAAGGCGAAGCAGCGGCGGTCGGGCGGCTCCAGCCGGCGGCGCAGGTCGTCCCAGTCGCGGATTGCGTGGACCGCCTCGTACTGGATGATCTTCTGCAGGATGTTGGCGGGCGTCGACCAGTCGATCCGCCGCAGGACCAGGAAGCCCCGGTTGAACCAGGAGGAGAACAGGTGGGTGAAGTCGGCGTCCATCGCCTCGAATCCGGGGATGGACTTGGCGTTGCGCAGCGCCTCCTCGCGCATGCGGACGAGGCTCGCGGTGCCGCCGGGTGCGAGATTCAGGCGGCGGATCAGCTCCTGCCGGCGCGGTTCGGCCGCCATGTGAAGCTCGATCACGCTGCGCCCCTCGGGCTTGGCTTGGTAAGCCTTGATCGCGGCGTCCAGCCGCTCCCGGTCGGGGCCGTAGCCGATGGCGAGCATGCGCAGGAAGCCCAGCCGCTCCTCCGGCGGCAAGGCTTGGTACTGGGCCAGGATTTCGCGGGCCAGCGCCACCCCGGACGCCTCGCCGCGGCCCGACAGCAGCGCGTCGCACAGCATGGCAAGGTCGAGGCGCCGCGCACCCCCGTCGCCACGAGACAGGCCCACCAACGCCCGGCCCCGGTCGGCAATGGTCTGCAGGAGATCGCCGAAGAACGTGGTGTCCATCATCGATGGCCCCTCTCCTGTATTTCAGGTTTTCAGCCCCTCTCCCAGCGGGGCTGGGCGAGGGGAATCGACGCTATGCCCCCGTGAACAGCCCCTTATGCTCGTCGCGCAGCAGGTTCTTCTGCACCTTGCCCATGGTGTTGCGCGGCAGCTCATTCGTGAAGAAGGCCGCTTTGGGAACCTTGTAGTTGGCCAGTTGCTCCTTGCAGGTGCGGATCACGCCGGCTTCGTCCAGCGTGGCGCCGGGCTTGCGCAGAACCACCGCGACCACCGCCTCGCCGAAGTCCGGGTGCGGGACGCCGACCACTGCGGATTCCACGACGCCGTCGATGGCGTCGATGACCGTCTCGACCTCCTTCGGGTAGACGTTGAAGCCGCCGGAGATGATCAGGTCCTTGGCACGGCCGACGATGTGGACGTAGCCGCGACCGTCCACCTTCCCGACATCGCCGGTGATAAAGAAGCCGTCCGGCTTGATTTCCTGCTTCGTCTTCTCGGGCATCCGCCAGTAGCCGGAAAAGACATTCGGGCCTTTCACCTCGATCACGCCGATCTCATCGCGGCCCAGCACCGTGCCCGTCTCCGGATCGACGATGCGGACGTGGACATCGGGCAAGGGGAAGCCGACCGTGCCTGGGATGCGGTCTCCGTGCAGTGGATTGGAGGTGTTCATGCAGGTTTCGGTCATGCCGTAGCGTTCCAGGATCGCGTGGCCGGTGCGCTCCTGGAATTCGCGGTGCGTGTCGGCCAGCAGGGGGGCAGACCCGGACACGAACAGGCGGATGTGGGCTGTGGCCTCCCGCGTCAGGCGCGGGTCGGCGAGCAGGCGGGTGTAGAAGGTCGGCACGCCCATCATGACCGTGGCCCGGGGCAGCAGTCGGAACACGGTGTCGGCGTCGAACTTCGGCAGGAACAGCATGGCCGAGCCGTTCAGCAGCGTGCAGTTGATCGCCACGAACAGACCATGGGTGTGGAAGATCGGCAGCGCGTGCAGCAGCACGTCGTCCGGCCGGAACCCCCAGTATTTGTGCAGGGTCAAAGCGTTGGAGCCGAGATTCCGGTGCGTCAGCATCGCGCCCTTGGACCGGCCGGTGGTGCCCGACGTGTAGAGGATCGCCGCCAGATCGTCCGGCCCGCAGTCCACCGTGGCGAAGGACGGGTCGAGCCCGGCGGAACGCTCCGGCAGGCTGCCGTCGCCGTGGGTGCCCAACGTCAGCACGGTGCCGACGCCGGCCTTGTCGGCGACCTCGCGCAGGACGTCCTCGGTTTCCGGGCGGCAGACGAAGACGCGCGGCTCGGCATCGGTCAGGAAATAGTCGATTTCGGCTTTGGTGTAGGCGGTGTTCAGCGGCAGGTAGGCCGCCCCGGCGCGCAGGCAGGCAAGGTAGAGGAACACCGCCTCCGGCGACTTCTCCACCTGCACCGCCACCCGGTCCCCCTTGACCACGCCGTGGCTGGCGAGCAGCCGCGCGTAACGGCCGGAGACATCTTGCAGGTCGTCGTAACTGTAGCGCTGGCCATCCTCCGTCTCGATGAAGGTCGCGGACCCGTCGCCGGGGAATCGGGCGGAGGCGATCTCGTAGAAGTTCTCGTTCATGGTTCTTCGTCCTTAACCGCCGTAAACCCAGCCGGGCAGGGCGGTCGCGATGCCGGGGAAGAAACAGAGCAGCAGCACGCACAGGATCATCAGCGCCACGAAGGGCATCACCCCCCAGATCACGTCGCGCAGCGGGATGTCCGGTGCGATGTTCTTGATGACGAAAATGTTCAGCCCGACCGGAGGATGGATCAGGCCCATCTCCATCACCACCATCATGATCACGCCGAACCAGATCAGGTCGAAGCCGGCGGCGCGCAGCGGCGGCAGGATGATGGGTGCCGTCATCAGGATGATCGACACCGGCGGCAGGAAGAAGCCCAGCACCACGACCATCAGCAGGATGGCGGCCAGCAGCAACCATTTCGACAGGTGCATGGACACGATCCACTCCGCGGCCCCCTGGCTGATGTGCAGGTAGCTCATGACGTAGGAGTAGAGCAGCGACATGCCGATGATCATCATCAGCATCGTCGATTCCCGCAGCGTCGCCGTCAGCATGGGGCCGAGCTGGTCCAGCTTGTAGGCGCCGTAGACGATGGCGACGAGCACCAGCGCCAGGATGCCGCCCAGGCCCGCCGTCTCCGACGGGGTGGCGAAGCCGCCGTAGAGGGCGACCATCACGCCGGTCAGCAGGATGACGAAGGGCAGCACGCGCGGCAGGGAGGAAAGCTTCTCCCGCGTCGTGAAATGCTCCTCCTTCAGCAAAGGGGAGTTCAGCCGCCCCTCGGCCAGCGCCATCGCCTTCTCCTTGCGGAAGCGGATGACGGCATAGCCGGCGAACAGCACGACCATCAGCAGGCCCGGTCCGATGCCGGCCAGGAACAGGCGGCCCAGCGACTGCTCCGCCGCGACCGCATAGAGGATCATGGTGATCGACGGCGGCAGCAGGATGCCCAGCGTGCCGCCGGCCGCGATGATGCCCGCCGCGAAGCCGCCGGAATAGCCGCGCCGGCGCATCTCTGGAATGCCGGCGCTGCCGATGGCGGAGCAGGTGGCGGGGCTGGACCCGGCCATGGCGGCGAACAGGCCGCAGGCGAAGACGTTGGCGACGCCCAGGCCGCCCGGCACCTTGTGCAGCCAGGCGTGCAGGGCCGAATAGAGGTCGGCGCCGGCCCGCGACTTGCCGATCGCCGCCCCCTTCAGGATGAACAGCGGGATGGTCAGCAGGGTGATGCTGGCCATTTCCTCGTAGACGTTCTGCGCGATGGTGTCGAGCGAGGCGGCCGGCATGAAGAAGAGCATGAAGACCGTCGCCACGAGGCCGAGCGCGAAGGCGATCGGGATGCCGGCGAACAGCACGCCGAGCGTGGCGGCGCTGTAGAGCAGGCCGATTTCGAGCGTGCCCATCACGCACCCTCCCGGCTGGACAGAAGGCGGTCGAGAACCTGGAGGAGAAGCTGCAAGGACAGCAGGGTCATCCCGGCGGCCATCACCGAATAGGGGATCCACAGGGGCGGCGCCCAGCTGGAGCTGGTGACCATCCCGTCCTCCCACGCCTCCTGGAACAGCGCCCAGGCCTTCCACGCGAAGAAAGCGCAGAAGGCGAGGGAGGCGACATCGGCGATGAAGCGGCGAATTCTCTCCACGCCCTCCGGCAGCAGCTCGGCGACCGCGTCGATGGCGACGTGGCCGCGCCGCTGTTGCACCCACGCCGCGGACATGAAGGTGGCGCCGACGAGCAGGAACACCGCCAGTTCGTCCTGCCAGTCCGCCGGGTGGTGGAAGACATAGCGGACGACCGCCTCGTGGGTCAGCACGGCGCCGGCCACCACAACGGCGATGGCCGAGAACACCATGACGATCCGGTTGACGATGTCCAGCAGCATGCCGACGAGGCGGAGGCCGGGAGCCCGTTCCACGGGCGCCGCGCCGGTCCCAAGAATCAGGTCCCGTTCCGCCGCCGACATCACACCTGCTCCGCCAGCTTCAGGAGGCGGGCGCCGTCCTTGACGCGGTCGGCGAAGTCCTTCCAGGCGGTGGTGCGGGCGATGTCCTTCCACTTGTTGACCACGTCCTCGGGCATGTCCTGCACCTGGACGCCGGCCTTGGTGTAGATTTGGGCGACCCGCTCGTCGTCCTCCCGCGCAGCCTTGTAGCCGAAGCTTTCCATCTCCTCGCCGACGGCCTCCAGCACCTTCTGCTGGTCCGGCGGCAGGCTGTCGAAGACCGACTTCGACATCATCAGCGGCTCCAGCATGTACCAGTAGCTCTTCTGCCGCGGGGCGGTCAGGTGCTTGGACAGTTCCTCCAGCTTGAAGGAGATCAGGCTGGTGGAGGAGGTGATGGCGGCGTCCACGGCGCCCGTCTGCATGCCTGCGTACAGCTCGTTCGACGGGATGGTGCTGACGGCCGCACCGGCTTCCTTCAGCATCATGTCCATCTCGCGGCTTCCGCCGCGGATCTTCATGCCCTTCACGTCCGCCGGGTTCAGCACGGCGCCGGAGCGTGACGCAGTTCCACCGGCCTGCCAGATCCAGGTCAGAAGCTTGATGCCCTTGCCGTCCAGGATGCGGGTCATCTCCTGCCCGATCTCGGCCTTGCGCCACTTCATGCCTTGTTCATAGCTGGTGACCAGGCAGGGCATCAGGCCCAGGTTGGTCTCCGGCACCTCGCCGCCCGCGTAGGGCATGGGATAGAAGCTGAGGTCGAGCGCGCCTTTGCGCATCGCGCTGAACTGCGCCAGCGTCTTCATCAGGGACGAGTTCGGGTACATCTCGAACTTCAGCGCACCGTTGGTGCGCTTTTCCACCTCGACGGCGAACTTGCGGCACAGCCGGTCGCGGAAGTCGCCCTCTTCCAGCGTGCCGCCCGGAAACTGGTGCGAGATCTTCAGCGTGCGGGCGTCCGCCGCCCAGCCCAGCCGGGTGGCCGCGACGATGGCCGGAGCGGCCATCACGCCGCCGAGAAGGGTGCGTCGGGAAAGGATCATGGGATCAGCCTTTCATCAGGCTCAGCAACGCCGGGAAACCGTCTGGGTCTTGGCGGGACGGGGCAGCGATGCTGGTATGTCGGATGATGGAGAGCGCGCGCAATGCGCGTCTTGACGCCATACGCCCGCAACCTTTCAAAGGGTGGCCTGCGGGGAATGACGTGGCGCGCTAACAGCGCGGATCAGGCTGCCGTGTGTGTCTCATCGTGTCCTCCCATGGCCCGCAAGCGGGCTCGTGTATGCGTTTTTGTGCCTCTTGCATACATCAGTTTGTTGGTGTTATCAACAGTTTCGACCCAGACGATTTGTCGGCCGGTCTTCACGGCTCGGCGAGGCCCCGCGGGAGGAAGAGCAGGCATGGCAGACCGTGGCGAGGTGAAGCAGAACCGTGCCGACCAGATCCGCGAACTGATCGCGGAGGAAATCACAGCCGGAAAGCTGCACCCCGGCGTGCGCCTGGAAGAGGTCGCACTGGCGGAGCGCTTCAACGTGTCGCGCACCCCGGTCCGCGAGGCACTGGCCCAGCTCGCCTCGGCGGGGCTTGTGGAGATGCGCCCGCGCCAGGGCGCCGTCGTTGCGACGCTGAGCCTGGAGCGTGTCCTGGAGATGTTCGAGGTGATGGCGAACCTGGAGTCGCTGTGCGCCGAATTGTGTGCCCGCCGCATGACGGCGGCCGACCAGGCCGGTTTGATGGCGCTGCATCAGCGCTGCGTCGAGGTGATCGAGAGCGGCGATTCCGACGCTTATTACGAGGCGAACCGGCGCTTTCACGAGGCGATCTACGCCGGCTGCGGAAACTCGTACCTTGAGGAGACCACGCGGTCGCTGCGCAACCGCGTGTCGCCCTACCGCCGCATCCAGCTGCGCCACCCCGGCCGCCTGCGCCGCTCGCTGGAGGAACATGGCGCCATCGTGAAGGCGATCGTCGCGTCGGACCCCGACACGGCGCGCGAGGCGACCAAGCGCCACATCGCCGTGCAGGGCGACACCTTCACCGACTTCATGGCGCTGCTCCGCTCCTCCCGCCGGGAGGTGGCGTAGTGGCCAAATCTGAATTTAGGGTTCAGACCGCGCGCAGGCCCTTGGAATAAGCCTTCCAGCGCTCCTTGTAGACCTTGGCAGCGCCGTGCATGCGCTCGACGTCCTCGTCGGACAGCGTGCGGACGACCTTGCCCGGCGCGCCGAGCACCAGGGAGCGGTCGGGGATCTCCTTGCCCTCGGCAATGAAGGCGTGGGCGCCGATCAGGCAGTCGCGGCCGATGCGGGCGCCGTTCAGCACGGTGGCACCGATGCCGATCAGAGTGCCCTCGCCGACGGTGCAGCCGTGCACCATCGCCAGATGCCCGACGGTCACGTTGCGGCCAAGCGTCAGCGGAAAGCCGGGGTCGACGTGCAGCACGGCGTTGTCCTGCACGTTGCTGCCGGCGCCGATGTGGATGCGCTCCTGCTCGGCGCGCAGCACGGCACCCCACCAGATCGACGCGTCCTCCTCCAGCAGCACGTCACCAATCACCGTGGCGCTGGGCGCCACCCAGCTGGCCTCGGCAAGCTGCGGGACCTTGTCGTCGAGCGCGTAGATCATCCGTTCCTCCCGTTCGTATCAGGAGGCGCATCCTAACCCAGAACGACGGCAAGGAACGAACCTCTGCATCGGTCATATACCCATGCCAGGAGTGCGTGTTATCATCGCGTGCGTCGGGCGGGATCGAAACCCTTTCCAGTTTGGAGCGTGCGAGGCCACATGCCGCTTTTCTCCTACCGCTGCACAGCCTGCAATTACGAGTTCGAAACCCTGGTCCGCGCGGAGGCGCCGGTTTGCGCCTCCTGCGGCAGCGCCGCGCTCGACAAGCTCGTGTCCCGAATCGCGCCGGAAGGCCGGTCCGGCCAGATCCTGAAGAACGCCCGCACCGCCGCTTCCCGGGAAGGCCACTTCAGCAACTACAGCAAATCCGAACGGTCAAAAATTTAGAAGACTCCCAATGACTCACCGCCCGTCGGGGATGCCGTACTTGCGCAGCTTGTTCGCGATCATCGTGTGCGAGGTCTGCAAACGGGCGGCCAGCTTCCGGCTGGACGGGAAGCGCGGGTAGAGGCGGCGGAGCAAGGCGCGCTCGAAGCCTTCCTGCGCGTCCTCCCAGCTGCCGGCTTCCGAACCGTCCGGGCTGTCGTCCGACGCCATCCGGGCTCCGGCGAGATCCAGGTCCGCGGCGTCGAGGAAAGCGCCGTCGCTCATGGTCACGGCGCGGAAGATGACGTTCTCCAGCTGCCGGACGTTGCCCGGCCAGGGGTTGGCGAGCAATGCGGCGCCGGCCGCGACGGTCAGGCGGACCGGCGGACGCCGCGCCTGGGCGCAGGCGCGGGCGATGAAGTGCCGAGCCAGCAGCAGGATGTCCTCCCCACGCTCCCGCAGCGGCGGCACCTGGAGCGACAGGACGTTCAGCCGGTAGAACAGGTCCTCGCGGAAGCTGTGCTCCGCCACCATCGCCTCCAGATGGCGGTGGGTGGCGCTGACGACGCGGACATCCACGGTCTGCTCCCGGTCGCCGCCGACACGGCGGAAGCGGCCGTCGTTGAGGAAGCGCAGCAGCTTGGCCTGGAGGTAGGGCGACATCTCCCCGATCTCGTCCAGGAAGACCGTGCCGCCGTGCGCCAGTTCCAGCAGGCCCGGCTTGCCGCCGCGCTGCGCCCCGGTGAACGCGCCGGGGGCGTAGCCGAACAGCTCGCTCTCTGCAAGGTTCTCCGGGACGGCGGCGCAGTTCAGCGCCAGGAAGGGCTTGTCGCGGCGCGGGCTGGCGCGGTGGCAGGCGTGGGCGATCAGTTCCTTGCCGGTGCCCGTCTCGCCCAGGATCAGCAGGGGCGCGTCGACCGCTGCCACACGCGCGGCGCGGGCCTTCAGGCCGCGGACCGGCGGCGAGTCGCCCAGGATGCGGTCGAAGCCGCCCTCGTCGAAGTTCTGCAACGCGTTCAGGCGCTCGCCCAGCCGGCTCGGCGCGAACAGGGTGACCACGCCGCCGGCCGCCCGTCCGTCCTCCACGATGGGCGTGGCGTCGAGCAGGAAGGGCCGGCCGTTCAGCATCATCTCCTGCCCAGGCAGGCGGAAGCCGGTGTCGACCAGAACGTCGGTCAGTTCCGGGTCGCCGAACAGGCGGCCGAAGTCGGCGCCGGTCAGCGCCTTTTCCGACCGGCCGGCCGCCTCCGCCGCGGCCGCGTTCGCCACCACGATCCGCCCGGCGCGGTCCACAGCCAGCACCGGGTCGGGCAAGGCGGCCAGCAGCGCGTCGAGGTGAAGGCGCCGCCGGGTGCCCGGCAGGATGTCGATGGGCGTGACCGACCGCACCCCCTCCACCGTGCGCAGCGCGGCGTCGAGCTGGCCGAGCGATTGCGCGTCCAACTCCGGCGCGTCGATGTGGATGTGCGGCGGGTCCACCTCCACCGCCACGACGTTCAGCCGCCGCTTGGCGAGCACAGCCAGGATTTCATGGGCAATGCCGACCCGGTCGGCGAACAGAACGTCGATGCGCATCGAGAGTCCCCGTGAATGCGCCGACAGGTTACCACGGCAGGAGGTCATGTAAACAGAGATGTACGGTGTAACGATCCTTTTACATGCTTGCCAAGCTTTTGAAAAATATGATGTTCAGCGGCATGGCGGTCGCGCTTAGCACGGCTTATGTATGCATAAGTTTACAGGGCGGTTTCTGGCCCGCACGCCAACCTCAGCAAATCCGCGGGGTTCGTCACTTGGCATCCCGCTTGCTCATAGGACCGCTAACAAATCTGCGACCAATCCTGCGACCTCGGGGGCCTTTCATGCGCGTCATCGTTCTCGGCAGCGGCGTCATCGGCGTTTCCACCGCCTACTATCTGGCGAAGGCCGGGCATGAGGTCACCGTGGTCGACCGCCAAGCAGGTCCGGCGCTGGAAACCAGCTACGCCAACGCGGGCGAGGTGTCGCCGGGCTACTCCGCGCCGTGGGCCGCGCCGGGGCTGGTGCTGAAGGCCGCCAAGTGGCTGATGATGAAGCATTCGCCGCTGGTCATCCGGCCGAAGCTGGATCCGGCCATGTGGTCCTGGATGGTGAAGCTGCTCGCCAACGCCAACGAGCGCTCCTACGAGATCAACAAGGCCCGCATGGTGCGGATCGCCGAATACAGCCGCGACTGCCTGAAGGCCCTGCGCGCGGAGACCGGCATCCATTACGACGAGCGGGCCAAGGGCACGCTCCAGCTCTTCCGCACGCAGAAGCAGGTGGACGCTGCCGCCACGGACATGGCCGTGCTCGACCGCTTCAACGTGCCTTACCAACTGCTGAACGTGGTGGGCTGTGCGGCCGTGGAGCCGGCGCTGGGTCTGGTCAAGGAGAAGATCGTCGGCGGCCTGCTGCTGCCGGGCGACGAAACCGGCGACTGCTTCCGCTTCACCAACGCGCTCGCCACGATGGCCGAGGGCCTGGGCGTGGAGTTCCGCTACAACGTCGGCATCAAGACGCTGGAGGGCGACGGGCGCCGCGTCACCGGCGTGGTGACCGACACCGGCACGCTGACCGCCGACGCCTATGTGGTGGCGCTCGGCAGCTATTCGCCGATGCTGGTGAAGCCCTTCGGCCTGAACCTGCCGGTCTACCCGGTGAAGGGCTACTCGCTGACCCTGCCGATCACCGACCCGGCCGGCGCGCCGGAATCGACCGTGATGGACGAGACGCACAAGATCGCCATCACGCGGCTGGGCGACCGTATCCGCGTCGGCGGCACGGCGGAGCTGACCGGCTTCGACCTGACGCTGCGCCCCGGCCGCCGCGGGCCGCTGGACCATGTGGTCAGCGACCTGTTCCCGACGGGCGGCGACCTGTCGAAGGCGGAGTTCTGGACCGGCCTGCGCCCCAACACGCCGGACGGCACACCGATCGTCGGCCAGACGCCGGTGCGCAACCTGTTCCTGAACACCGGCCACGGCACGCTTGGCTGGACCATGGCCGCCGGTTCGGGCCGTGTTGTCGCCGATGTGGTTGGCGGGCGCCAGACGGAGATCGACATGGACGGACTGACGGTGGAGCGCTATGGCCGCCCGGCCGACGCGACCCGCAGCCGTCCGGCTGTCGCCGGCGTGGCGCGCCCGACCGCCTGACGCGTTTTCTGCAACGGACCGTCCATGCCGCCTGTTGTGGCCGGCATGGACGGTGTCTTTTCCGAGCCCTGGCCCACCACCGAAGCCGTCGCCCACGCCGTGCAGGAGCGGCTGCGACGGCTCGTGGTGACGCGCGACGACTTCGGGCCGCTGCGCCGCATCGCGGCGGTCGACGCGCACTTCAGCGAGGATCGCGGCCTCACCTGGGCGGCCGTGGCCGAGTTGGACGCGGACAGCCTGGAGTTGACCAGCTCGGCCCTGCTCTGCCAGCCCACGCGCTTTCCCTACATCCCCGGCCTGCTGTCCTTCCGCGAGGCGCCCGCGATGGTGGAAGCCATCGGCCTGCTGCCGGAGCCACCGGACCTGCTGGTCATCGACGGGCAGGGGACTGCGCACCCGCGCCGCTTCGGCTTGGCCTGCCACGTCGGCGTGCTGACCGGCCTGCCGGCCATCGGGGTCGCCAAGTCGCGGCTGGTCGGCCGGTACGAGGATCTGGGCGAGACGCGTGGCTCCTGCGCGCTGCTCTGGCACCGGCGGGAGGTCATCGGGGCAGCGCTGCGCACCCGCGACGGCACCAACCCGCTGTTCGTGTCGCCCGGCCACCGGGTGAGCCTGGAAACCTGCATCCAACTCGTTCTGCGCTTCGCGCCGCGCTGGCGCCTGCCGGAGCCGATCCGCCTCGCCGATGCCCTGTCGCGCATGCATGGCTGACCCCTGTCGACATTCACGCGGAACCCCAACGGGTTAAGCCCGGTTGCTGCGGCATGAGGCCAACTGAGGAGGGGCTCCCATGGCACAGAAGCTTCAGAACAAGACCGTGGCCGTCCTGGCCACCGACGGGTTCGAACAGGTGGAACTGACCGAGCCGGTCAAGGCACTCCGCAACGAAGGGGCGACCGTCCACATCGTGGCGCCGAAGGGCGGCCAGATTCAGGGCTGGAACCACCACGACAAGGGCGACCGGGTGGACGTGGACGAGACGCTCGACAAGGCCGACCCGAAGACGTTCGACGCCCTCGTCCTGCCGGGCGGCGTGATCAATCCGGACGCGTTGCGGCTGGAACCAAAGGCGATCGACTTCGTCCGCGCCTTCGTCCAGTCCGACAAGCCGATCGCGGCCATCTGCCATGGCCCCTGGACGCTGATCGACGCCGGCGGCGTGAAGGGCAAGCGCATGACGTCCTGGCCATCGCTGAAGACCGACCTCAGCAACGCCGGTGCAGCCTGGGAAGACAAGTCGGTGGTGACCGACCACGGCCTCGTCACCTCGCGCAAGCCGGATGACCTGCCGGACTTCTGCCGCAAGATGGTCGAGGAGTTCGCGGAAGGCCAACATCCGGGCCATCGCCACGCGGCTGAGTGAAGGGGGCGGAGTGGTTTGCCCCCTCCCTAACCCTCCCCCTTCTTCGAGGGGGAGGGGACTGCCGCCGTTCCCGGAAAAAGCTCTCCACCCCGCAGAGGGGAGAGCGAGGGGGGCAACGGTGCCTTACGCCGACATCAGCGGCGACAGGCCGTTCTGGATCGCCCAGACCGCCGCTTGCGTGCGGTTCTGGGCGTTGATCTTCCGCATCACGTTCTTGAAGTGCATCTTCACCGTCGATTCCGTGATGTGCAGGTTGCGGGCGATGGCCTTGTTCGACTGGCCCGCCAGCAGGCAGCGCAGGATCTGCACCTCCCGCTTCGACAGTTCGTTGTTGGCCGGCTGGATGCGCTCCGGCGTCGGATGTTCGTTCGCGTTGGCGATCAGAAGGCTGGCGACGTGGGTGGGGTAGACCACCTCGCCCAGCATGACCAACTGCAGCGCCCGCAGCAGCGATTCGCTGGACATCGACTTGTTCAGATAAGCGTCGGCGCCGGCCTTCAGGGACAGCGACAAGGTTCGGTCGGCGATGGTGTCGGCCAGCACCACGATGCGGGCGCCCGTGGCGCCGCGCAGCCGCTTGACCCCGCCGACATCCTCTCCGGCACCTTCGCCCAGCGCCACCACGATCAAATCCGGCTCCACCCCCTGGCCGATGGCGGATTGCGCGTCGTCCACGTTCGCCGCGTGATGGCACACGCGAAAAGGCCCGCCACTGATAAGTGTTCCGAGCGCTGCTGAAAACAGCTTGTCGTGGTCAACGAGCATAACGTTCCAAGTTTTCATCGAATCCCCTCCGCTACGCCACCGGCGCGGGCGGCGTACAACGTCGATCGTTGATCGGTATCGCCCGGAAAAGGGAAAAATACCGCCTTTATTGTTCCGAAAAAGCATACTTTACGCTGGTTGTCGCAATGATTTATACGAGTGGACAGGGAGTGGCGCAAGACGGTTGGATAAAGTTTAATGTAGAAGGGTTGCTTGAACCAGGAAGCGCGCCGCTTCGCCTGCGAAACGCCCAAAAGGGTAAGAACTATACTTTTTCGCCGGACAAGAAAGTCGAGCTGAAGCAGAGCCGTCTTGACGAGTTCTACGGCGGTTCCTTTGGTCGCGACGGCTTGATGAGGTGGTCAAACAATGGAAGTGCAGCTGCAAACGCGCGGCAAAGAGCGTGCCCTGGCACACAAGGCGCAAACGTTTCTGGTGGTCGACGACCACCCTCTTGTCCGGCATGGCTTTGCCCTGTCTGTGGGGGAAATCCATCCCGACGCCCGGGTGCTGGAGGCAGGCTCGCTGGAAGAGGCGATGTCCATCGTCGACCGCACGCCCGACCTGACCCTGGTTCTTTTCGACCTCAACCTCGGGGAACGCAGCGGCCGGGACGGCGTGCGCCGGATGGTGGAGGCGCTGGGCAGCCGCCCGCTCCTGGTCATCTCCGGGTCGGATGAGGTTGCGGACATCGTGGACAGCGTGCGGCTCGGCGCCCGGGGCTACATCCTGAAGACGAGTTCCACGGCGGTGCTGGAACACGCCATCTCCCTGGCCCTGACGGGGGAAACCTTCCTGCCGCTGCCCCGCGCGGTGCTCTCGGGGAATGTGGCGGCAGAGGCCTCGCGGCCGACGGGCCAGATCCTCGACCGTCTGACCGACCGGCAGCGCGACGTTTTCCAACTGCTGCTGGCCGGCCATTCCAACAAGGAGATCGCCCGCGAGCTGGGCGTCCTGGAAGGCACGGTGAAGGTGCACGTCCGCGCCATCATGCAGAAGCTCGGCGTCCGCAACCGCACCCAGGTCGCCGTGGTCGCCGCCCGTAGCGGCTGCTTTCCCGACGAGACCTGATCGGGTTCTTGTCAGCCGGCGCGCCGAACAAGGGGCGCCCAAAAATCGGTCAGGCGCCCCGTCCTTGCCTTTCCCTTGAGCGGGTGGTGGCCCGCTTTGCGCGATCTCGTCCAGGAAATCCCGGCTGGTACAGGGCTTGCGTTTTGCCCGCCCGTTCTAAACCTTTCTTTGTGGGTACGGCGCCGGGCCGGCGTTGCGGGCATGAACGGAATTCCGGCACAATGCTCCAAAGGCCCGCAAGGACGGGCGCCCGACGGGAGGGGCAATGACGGGTTCTGTGCGATTTGTGCTCGGCGGACGGGTGGTGGAGGTGCGCGATCCGGACCCGACCACCACCGTGCTGCAATGGCTGCGCGCCAACGGCCGGCCGGGCAGCAAGGAAGGCTGCGCGGAAGGCGATTGCGGCGCCTGCACCGTGGTGCTGGGCGACCTGGGCGCGGACGGCCGGCTGCGCTACCGCTCGGTCAACGCCTGCATCCTGTTCCTGCCGATGATCGACGGCAAGCTGCTGCTGACCGTGGAGGATTTGGCGGCGGAGGACGGCGAACTGCATCCCGTGCAGAAGGCCATGGTGACCAGCCACGCCTCGCAATGCGGGTTCTGCACGCCGGGCTTCGTGATGGCTTTGTTCGCGCTCTACCACACGGATCGCGCGCCCAAGGACGACGCGATCCACGACGCGCTGGCCGGCAACCTGTGCCGCTGCACCGGCTATCGCCCGATCCTGGACGCAGCCCGCGCGGCCACGGCCGACCGGCAGGATGATCGGTTCGACCGCGCGGAGGAGGGCATCGTCGCGCTGCTGGAGTCCATCCGGCGCGACGCTCCGCTTGCGGTCAGCGGCGGCGGCAACGGCTTTCACGCACCGCGGACGGTGGACGAGTTGGCCAAGCTCGTGGCCGCGAACCCCGGCGCCACGCTGGTGGCCGGCGCCACCGATATCGGGCTGTGGGTGACCAAGCAGGGCCGCCGCTTGGCCACGCTGATCCACCTCGCCGAGGTTGCGGAGTTGCACCGCATCGAGGAGCATCCCGACCGGCTGGAGGTCGGCGCTGCGGTCACCTACACGGAACTGCTGCCGGTGCTGCGCCGTCGCCTGCCCGAACTGGCCGACCTCGTCGGGCGCATCGGGGCGGTGCAGGTGCGCAACTCCGGCACGCTGGGCGGCAACGTCGCCAACGGCTCCCCCATCGGCGACAGCATGCCGGCGCTGCTGGCGCTGGGCGCCACGCTGGTGCTGAACCACGGCGGCGCGCGGCGCGAGCTTTCGCTCGACCGCTTCTACCACGGCTACCGCAAGAGCGACTTGAAACCCGGCGAGTTCGTGGAGCGCATCCGCATCCCGCTTCCCAAGCCCGGCCAGATGTTCGCGACCTGGAAGGTGTCCAAGCGGCGCGACCAGGACATTTCCGCCGTCTGCGCCGCCTTCCTGCTGACGCTGGACGAGGGCGGCCGGGTGGCGGAACTGCGCACCGGCTACGGCGGCGTGGCGGCGATGCCCGCCCGCGCGGCGGCGCTGGAGGCGGCGCTGGCCGGGCAGCCCTGGACGGCCGACGCGGTCGCCGCGGCGCTGCCGGCGCTGGACCGCGATTTCCAGCCCATCACCGACATGCGGGCGAGCGACCGTTACCGCGCGCTGGTGGCGAAGAATTTGCTCGTGCGTTTCCATCTCTCCACCACCGGCGCCGAGGCGCCTTCGCTGGAGGCGGCCCATGGCTGACGGCGGCACCCTTCCCGAAACCTCGGGCATCCACCCGATCAGCGGCGGCGTGCATCTCGGCATCGAGCATGAGAGTGCCCGCAAGCACGTCACCGGCGCTGCGGCCTACACCGACGACATCCCGGAACTGCCGGGGACGCTGCACGTCGCCGTGCACCTGTCGGCAAGGGCGCACGCGCGCATCCTCGGCATGGACCTGACCCGCGCGAAGCAGGCGCCGGGCGTCCACGCGGTGCTGACCTTTGACGATGTGCCGGGCGAGGGCGACATCGGGACGATCATGCCCGGCGACCCGGTGCTGGCGCCGGACGTGGTGGAATACGCGGGACAGGCGGTGGTCGCCATCGCCGCCGAGACCTTGCTCCAGGCCCGCGCGGCGGCCCGGCTGGTCGAGGTCTATTACGAGGACCTGCCGGCCATCCTAACCGCCGAGGAGGCGGTGGCGAAGGACAGCTTCGTGTCCCCCAGCCTGACCTTTACGCGCGGCGACGTCCCAGCCTCGGTCGCGGGCGCGCCGCACCGGTTGACCGGCAAACTGGATGTGGGCGGACAGGACCACTTCTACCTGGAAGGCCACATCGCCTACGCGGTTCCGAAGGAGGACGGCGACCTGCTCGTCCACTCCTCCACCCAGCACCCGGCGGAGGTGCAGCACGCGATATCCAAGGTGCTCGGCCGGCCGATGCACGGCATCGCGGTGGAATGCCGACGCATGGGCGGCGGATTCGGCGGGAAGGAAAGCCAGCCGGCGCAGATCGCCTGCATCGCGGCGCTGCTCGCCAACGCCACGCGTCGGCCGGTGAAGTTCCGCATGGACCGCGACGACGACATGGCGATGACCGGCAAGCGCCACGACTTCTTCGTCACCTACGACGTGGGCTTCGACGGCGACGGACGCATCCAGGGGCTGGAGATGGACCTCGCCGGCCGCTGCGGCATGTCGCTGGACCTGTCCAACGGCGTCGTGGACCGCGCCATGTTCCACGCCGACAACGCCTATTACCTGCCCGCCGCGCGGGTGACCGGCCATCGCTGCAAGACGCACACGGTCTCCAACACCGCCTTCCGCGGCTTCGGCGGGCCGCAGGGCGTAATCGCCATCGAGCATGTGGTCGACGAGATCGCCCGCAAGCTTGGCAAGGACCCGCTGGACGTCCGACGCGCCAACCTCTACGGCGGGCCGGGGCGCGACGTCACCCCCTACGGCATGCCGGTGGAGGAGCCGGAAATCCTGGCCGAGTTGCTCGACCAGATCGAGCGCGACAGCGATTATCGCCGCCGGCGGGAGGAGATCGACGCCTTCAACGCCCGGAACACCGTGCTGAAGAAGGGCCTTGGCCTGACGCCGGTGAAGTTCGGCATCTCCTTCACCGTGAAGCACCTGAACCAGGCGGCGGCGTTGGTTCACGTCTACACCGACGGCTCCGTCCAGGTGAATCACGGCGGGACGGAGATGGGGCAGGGCATCCACACCAAGATGGCCCAGATCGCCGCCCAGGAATTCCAGATCGACGTGGATCGGGTGAAGGTCACGGCCAGCGCCACCGACAAGGTGCCCAACGCGCCGCCCACCGCGGCCTCGGCCGGCACCGACCTGAACGGCATGGCCGTGCGCATCGCCGTGCGGACCATCAAGGGCCGGCTGGTCGATTTCCTGGCCCAGCACTGCCACACCGCTCCGGACAAGGTGGAGTTCCGCGACAACGCGGTCTTCGCCGGCAATCATGCCATGACCTTCCCGGAGGTGGCGAAGCTTGCCTACCTGAACCGGGTGTCGCTGTCCTCCACCGGCCATTACGCCACGCCGAAAATCTGGTGGGACCGCGAGAAATGCGAGGGGCGGCCCTTCTTGTACTTCTCCTGCGGTGTCGCGGTGACGGAGGCGCTGATCGACACGCTGACCGGCGAATACAAGTTCCCGCGCGCCGACGTGCTGCACGACTGTTCCGGCAGCATCAACCCGGCCATCGACCTGGGGCAGGTGGAGGGCGCCTTCGTCCAGGGCCTGGGCTGGGTAACGTCCGAGGAGCTGTGGTGGGACCCGCAGGGACGCTTGCGCACCCACGCGCCGAGCACCTACAAGATCCCCACCTCGCGCTCGCTGCCGGAGGATTTCCGGGTGTCGCTCTACACCGCGCGCCCGAACCGGGAGGACACCGTCTTCCGCTCCAAGGCGGTCGGGGAGCCGCCGCTGATGCTGGGCATCTCCGCGTGGCTGGCGCTGAAGGACGCGGTGGCGGCGGTCGGCGGGCACAGGCTGCCCGTCCACATCGACGCCCCCGCGACGCCGGAGCGCGTGCTGCTGGCGGTCGAGGACGTGAAGGCGAGGATGGCGGCTGGTGGCTGAAGTTTTAACGAAAAAGGTCGCCGTGCATGGCGCGGCGACGGTGCGGTTCGAGCATCGCCACGGGGCCACGCACCTCGCCACGCTCTACCACCACGACCCGCTGCGCGTGCTGCTGCCCGACCCGCGGGCCGGCGATTTGCCCGTCGCGGTCCTGGTGACGACCTCCGGCGGGCTGGTCGGCGGCGACCGGCTGGACATCGCCCTGTCGGCCGGGCCGGGTGCCGCGGCCCTGGTCACCACCCAGGCGGCGGAGAAGGTCTACCGCTCCGCCGGGCCGGACTGCCGCATCGACACCCGCGTGACCGTGGAGGCCGGCGGCTGGCTGGAGTGGATGCCGCAGGAGGCCATCGTCTTCGAAGGATCCCGCCTGCGCCGCCTGACCCGGCTGGAGCTGGAGGGCGACGCCCGCCTGATCGCCGGGGAGATGCTGGTCTTCGGCCGCGCCGCCTTCGGCGAGACGGTCAGCCGCGGGCTGGTCCGCGACGCCTGGGAGGTGGTCCGCGATGGCCGCCTCGCCTGGGCCGACGCCCTGCACATGGACGGCGACCTGGCGGAGACGCTGGCCCATCCGGCTGGATTCGCCGGGGCGGGAGCCTGCGCCACGCTGCTGCACGCGGCCCCGGATGCGGCCAATCGCCTCGACGGCGTGCGGAGCGCGGCCGAGGTGCTGGAGGGGGTGCGCGTCGGGGCAACCGCGCTGGACGGCTTGCTGTTGGTGCGCATTCTCGGCGGGGAGGCGGTCGCGGTGCGCCGTGCCTACGCCGCGCTGTGGTCGCACCTGCGGTCGGACGCAGCGGGATTGCCGACGCGGCTGCCGCGCCTGTGGGAAGTGTAGAAGGCGCAGGGCTGTTGCCTATTGCCGGTTGATCGGCTAGCCACTCGGCATGCGCTTCACGATCATCTCCTACGGGTCACAGGGCGACGTCCGCCCCATCGTGGCTCTCGGCAAAGGGCTGCTGCGGGCCGGCCACTCCGTTGTCTTTCCGGCCGACCGGGAGTTCCGAAGCCTGGTCGAACGTCACGGGTTGGACTTTCGCCCCATATCCGGCGATCTGCGCGCGGCGATGCAGGGCGGTGCCGCCGACGACATGTTCCGCAAGGGCATCGACCCGGTCGCGATGATGCGCTCGATCACCGCCCTGTCCCGCGACCACGCGAACGCCTGGGCGAAGGAGTATTGGGAGGCGGCGAAGGGCTCCGACGCCATCATCGCGTCGGGCCTTGCCTTCTATGCCGGGGTTGCGGTCGCGGAGAAGCTGGGCATCCCGGTGGTCGGCGTCGCGTTGCAGCCTCTGGCGCCGACGCGCGCCTTCCCGCCGCCGATGATCCCGCCGCGCCGCAATCCGGGCTGGGTGAATTACGCGCTGCACCATGTCTTGCTGCAACTGGTGTGGCAGATGTTCCGCCCAGCCATCAATCGGGCCCGGCGGGAGGTGTTGGGGCTGAAGCCGTCCTACGTCGGGCCGGGTGCGCAGTTGATGCGGGAGCGATGGCCCGCGGCCTATGCCTATTCCGCCCACCTCGTGCCACGGCCCGACGACTGGCCCGACTTCGTCCAGCCGACCGGTTTCTGCTTTCTGGACGAAGGGGAGGACTACACGCCGCCGTCCGATCTGGCGGCCTTCCTGGAGGACGGGCCGCCGCCCGTCTACGTCGGATTCGGCAGCATGGGCGGCTACGACCCGACCGCGACCACCGCGCTGGTCGTGGAGGCGCTGAACGGCCGGCGTGCGGTGCTGTCGGCGGGATGGGGCGGCATAGACCGGTCGGCACTGCCGCCGACGGTCTTCGGGCTGGATGCGGCACCGCACGACTGGCTGTTCCCGCGCATGTCCGCCGTCGTGCATCACGGCGGTGCCGGCACCACGGCGGCGGCCTTGCGCGCGGGCAAGCCCGCGGTGGTCGTTCCGTTCCTTGGCGACCAGCCTTTCTGGGGCGCCCGGCTGGAGTCGCTTGGCGTGGCACCCGCACCGATCCCGCGCAACGCGCTCACGGCCCCGGCGCTCGCCCGCGCCATCGCCGCGACCGACGATCCGGCCATGCGCGCCCGCGCCGCGGAACTCGGCGCGCTTGTGCGGGCGGAGGATGGCGTGCGCAACGCGGTGCGCTTCATCGGAGAGGGGTTGGCGCACCGCAGCAACGTGGCATAATCCCGCCAAACCATTGGGTAGGCGGAGAGACACCCCCATGAACCTGACACCGCGCGAGAAGGACAAGCTTCTCGTCGCCATGGCCGCCGTCGTGGCGCGGCGCCGGCTGGAACGAGGCGTGAAGCTCAATCACCCGGAAGCGGTGGCCCTGATCACCGACTACGTGGTGGAAGGCGCGCGCGACGGCCGCACGGTGGCGGAGCTGATGCGCGACGGCGCCACGGTGATCACCCGCGATCAGGTGATGGAGGGCGTGCCCGAGATGATCCACGAGATCCAGGTGGAGGCCACCTTCCCCGACGGCACCAAGCTCGTCACCGTCCACCAGCCGATTCGCTGACAGGGGGCCTCATGAAACCCGGTGAAATCATCCCCGCGGCGGGCGAGATCGAGCTGAACGCCGGCCGCGACACGGTGGAGCTGGACATCGCCAACGCCGGCGACCGGCCGATCCAGGTCGGCTCCCACTACCATTTCTTCGAAACCAACGAAGCGTTGAAGTTCGACCGCGACAAGGCGCGCGGCTTCCGCCTGGACATCCCGGCCGGCACGGCGGTGCGCTTCGAGCCGGGCCAGACCCGCCATGTGCGGCTGGTTGCCTACGCGGGCAACCGGGTGGTCATCGGGTTCAACGGCAAGGTCAACGGCGCCCTGTGACGGGCCGGTTCGGAGGGCAGGGACATGGCGCATCGCATCGACCGGGCCGAATACGCGGCCCTCTATGGCCCCACCGTCGGCGACCGCGTGCGGCTGGCCGACACCGACCTGATCGTGGAGGTGGAGAAGGACCACACGATCTATGGTGAGGAGGTCAAGTTCGGCGGCGGCAAGGTGATCCGCGACGGCATGGGGCAGGCCCAGGTCTCGCGCCAGGGCGGCGCCGTGGACACGGTCATCACCAACGCGCTGATCATCGACCATTGGGGCATCGTCAAGGCCGACATCGGCATCACCGGCGGGCGCATCGCCGCCATCGGCAAGGCCGGCAACCCGGACGTCCAGCCGGGCGTGACCATCGTCGTCGGGCCGGGAACCGAGGTGATCGCGGGCGAGGGCAAGATCGTCACCGCCGGCGGCATCGACGCGCACATCCACTTCATCTGCCCGCAGCAGGTGGACGAGGCGCTGTACAGCGGCGTCACCACCATGTTGGGCGGCGGCACGGGGCCGGCCGCCGGCACGTCGGCCACCACCTGCACGCCGGGGCCCTGGCACATGGCCCGGATGCTCCAGGCGGCGGAGGGGCTGCCGATCAACCTGGGCTTTTTCGGCAAGGGCAATGCCAGCCGCCCCGACGCGCTGATGGAGCAGATCGCCGCCGGCGCCTGCGGCCTGAAGCTGCACGAGGACTGGGGCACCACGCCGGCCGCCATCGACACCTGCTTGACGGTGGCGGAGGAGACCGACATCCAGGTGGCGATCCACACCGACACGCTGAACGAGTCGGGCTTCGTGGAAAACACCATCGCTGCCTTCAAGGGCCGCAACATCCACGCCTTCCACACGGAAGGGGCGGGCGGCGGCCACGCGCCGGACATCATCAAGGTCGCGGGCCTCGGCAACGTGCTGCCGTCGTCAACGAACCCGACGCGGCCCTTCACGGTGAACACGGTGGACGAGCATCTGGACATGCTCATGGTCTGCCACCACCTGAGCCCCCGCATCCCGGAGGACGTGGCCTTCGCCGAAAGCCGCATCCGGCGCGAGACCATCGCGGCGGAGGACATCCTGCACGACCTCGGCGTCTTCTCGATGCTGAGTTCGGACAGCCAGGCCATGGGGCGGGTGGGTGAAGTCATCATCCGCACCTGGCAGACCGCGCACAAGATGAAGGTCCAGCGCGGCCGGTTGCCGGAGGAAACGGGGGAGAACGACAACTTCCGCGTCAAGCGCTACGTCGCCAAATACACCATCAACCCGGCCCTGTCGCACGGCGTCGCGCACGTCGTGGGATCGGTGGAAGTTGGCAAGCTGGCCGACCTCGTCGTCTGGTCGCCGGCCTTCTTCGGCGTGAAGCCGGACATGGTGCTGAAGGCCGGCACCATCGCCGCGGCGCTGATGGGCGACCCCAACGCCTCCATCCCCACGCCGCAGCCCGTGCACTACCGCCCGATGTTCGGCGTCTATGGCCGTTCCCTTCAAGCCAGTTCCCTGACCTTCGTCAGCAAGGCGGCGCTGGAGAACGAGGCGGTTCGGTCATTGGGGCTTCAGCGCGAGCTGGTGGCCGTGACCGGCGTGCGCGCCGTCGGCAAGAAGCAGATGATTCACAACGATTCCACACCACACATCGAGGTCGATCCGGAAACCTACGAGGTGCGCGCCGACGGGCAGCTCCTGACCTGCGAGCCGGCCGACGTCCTGCCCATGGCGCAGCGGTATTTCCTGTTCTGAGGTCGTGATTTCGTGATTGGTGTCTTCGATTCCGGGCATGGCGGGCTGACGGTTCTGCGCGCTCTGGTCACTGCAGCCCCCGCCCGGCCCTTCGTCTATCTCGGCGACCACGCCGCCGCCCCCTATGGTCCCCGCAGCGAGGAGGACATCCACCGCCTGACGGTCCAGGGGGTGGAGCGGTTGTTCGAGCAGGGCTGCGGGCTGGTCCTGCTGGCCTGCAACACCGCGGCGGCGGTGGCGCTGCGGCGCATGCAGCAGACGTGGCTTCCCACGGCCTATCCCGGCCGGAACGTGCTGGGCGTGCTGGTGCCGGTGGTCGAGGCGATCACGCGCGTCCCCTGGATGCAGGATGGCCCCTCCGCCGACTGGCGGCCGGAGCCGCGCACGGTCGGCGTCTTCGCCACGCCGGCCACCGTCCGCTCCGGCTCCTTCCCGCGGGAGATCGGCAAGCGTGCGCCGGACGTGCGAGTGGTCCAGCAATCCTGCCCGGACCTCGTGCCGCTGATCGAGCGCGGAGCCGGCGACGACGAGTTGGAGCCGGCGGTGCGCGGCTACGTCGACGCCCTCCTGGCGCAACTCGACGGACAGGTGCTGGACGCGGTGGTGCTGGGCTGCACCCATTACCCCCTCGTCGCGCACCTGTTCGCCGAGGCGCTTCCGCCCGGCGTGGAGGTGCTGTGCCAGCCTTCCCTGGTCGCGCGGTCGCTGGACAAATACCTGGAGCGGCACCCGGAGTATGCGCCCGTCATGAACGGGCACGCCGTGGCGCCGCGCTTCTTCACCACGGGGGCGGCGGAACCGGTCGGCGCGCTCGCCGGGCGCTTCTTCGGCCGACCCACCCCTTTCGAACGGCTTTCCCCATGACCGACACGCTCCGCCGCGCCACCCGGGTCCACGCCCGCGGCCATTGGTCCGCGGAGCGTCAGGTCGGCACCGTGACTCTCGCCTTCGACGACCGCCACCGCCGTCGCATGATGATGACGGACGACACTGGCAAGGACTTCTTGCTCGACCTGCCACGCGCCGTGGCGCTGGACGACGGCGACGGGCTGGAACTGGGCGACGGCAATTACCTGCGCGTCGTCGCCGCGGCGGAGGACCTGATGGAGGTTCGCTGCACCGGCGGGACGGAAGCCTTCGCCCGCATCGCCTGGCACCTCGGCAACCGGCACCTGCCTGTGCAGATCGTTGGCGAGACGATCCGCCTGCGCCGCGACCACGTGATCGAGGACATGCTGCGTGGCCTGGGGGCGAGCGTGGAAGCCATCCACGCGCCCTTCGCGCCGGAGGGCGGGGCGTATTCGGGCGGGCATGGGCATTCGCATGGTCATTCGCATGACCATGATCACGGCCATGACCACCACCATGGGCACGGCCATTCGCACTCCCATTCCCATGGGCACTCGCATGAGTGAGGGCGCTGGCCCCTACCCCGACCCTCCCCCGCTCTCGGCGGACCCAGAGGGTCCGCCTGCCGCGTCAGCGCAAGCTTCGCTTGCGCGAGAGCTGGGCGGGGGAGGGGAAACGCGCGTTGGCGAGGATAGGCACCCTCTCCCGCCCAGCGGGGGAGGGTCGGGGTGGGGGCACGTCTCGACCACGCACCTCACCAAACTCCTCGCCTGGCTCTCCCCCTCCTTCCCGGTCGGCGGCTTCTCCTACAGCCATGGCATTGAGGCGGCGGTGGAGCAGGGGCTGGTGCGCGACCGCGACAGCCTCGCACGTTGGATGGACGGCATCCTGCGCCACGGCGCCGGGCGGACCGACGGCATGCTGTTCGCGGCGGCGCACCGCGCCGTGCTGGCCGGCGATGAGGCGGGCTTCGCCTGGGCGGTGGAGCGTGCCGACGCGATGCGCGCCTCCGCCGAGACCGCGCTGGAAAGCCGGGCGCAGGGGCAGGCCTTCCTGATCGCCGTGCGCGCCGCTTGGCCGATGGACGGGCTGGAGCGTTGGGACCGCGTCATCGCCGGCACTGGCCGCCCGGTCGCCTACGCCGTGGCCGTGGCGCTGGCCGCCGCCCTGATCGGCGTGCCGGAGGGGCCGGCGCTCGCCGCCTATCTGCACGCCTTCGCGGCGAACCTCGTCTCCGCAGGGGTGCGGCTGGTGCCGCTGGGGCAGACGGATGGGCAGAAGGCCATCGCCGCGCTCGACTCGGTGGTCCACTCTGCGGCTGAGGCCGCGCTCACTACACCGCTCGACGACCTGGGCAGCCGCGCCATGGCCGTCGATTGGACCTCCATGATCCACGAAACCCAATACACGAGGCTGTTCCGCTCATGACCGCTGCAATCTCGAAAAGCCATGGTGGTCCCCTGCGCGTCGGCATCGGCGGGCCGGTCGGGTCCGGCAAGACCGCGCTGACCGACGCGCTGTGCAAGCGCATGCGCGACGATTGGGAGGTCGCGGCGATCACCAATGATATCTACACCAAGGAGGACGCCGAATTCCTCACCCGCTCCGGCGCACTGAAGCCGGATCGGATCATGGGTGTGGAGACCGGAGGCTGCCCGCACACGGCGATCCGCGAGGACGCGTCGATCAACCTCGCCGCCGTGGACGAGATGAACCGCAAGTTCCCGAACCTCGACCTGATCTTTATCGAATCGGGCGGCGACAATCTGGCGGCGACCTTCTCGCCGGAACTGGCGGACATCACCATCTACGTCATCGACGTGTCGGCCGGCGACAAGATCCCCCGCAAGGGCGGGCCGGGAATCACGCGGTCGGACCTGCTGGTCATCAACAAGATCGACCTCGCGCCGCTGGTCGGCGCCAGCCTGGAGGTGATGGACCGCGACGCCCGCAAGATGCGCGGCGACCGGCCCTTCGTCTTCACCAACATCAAGACCGGGCAGGGGCTGGACGCGGTGCAGTCCTTCATCGTCCAGCGGGGCGGGTTGCCGCTTCCGGGCTGACCCTCTCCGGTTGGGTCGCGCCGGAACCTCCGCCTTGGCCGTGCTGTTCTCTGGGTGACACCTGCATCACCCGAGAACCGACCCGGAGGGACCGACGATGAGACGCCTGATCCTCAGCGCCACCATGATCGCGGGGGCGCTCGGACCATGGCCCGTGTTAGCGCAAGGGGCGACGCCGTCCTGCCCGGACGGCATCGACCGCCTCGGCCAGCGCATCGCCGCCTTCGAAGCGGCCGCCGCCCAGTCACCCGCGGCGGCGACTCCGCAGGAAATCGGTCAGCTCCGCGGGCTCCGCCAGACCGCGGAGCGGGCCGGGCAGGGCGGCAACGAGCCGGGTTGCCAGACGATCCTGGGCGAGGCCGGCGCGCTCGTGCGCTCCATCGAGAAGCCCCGCGTGGTCGCCGCCGACGATCTGGCGAAAGCCAAGCTGCACAGCCCGAACGGCGAAGAGATGGGCTCCATCTCCGAACTCGTCGTCGATCCGGATACCGGCCGGGTTGCCTACGCGGTGGTCGAACTGGGCGGTTTCCTGGGGCTGGGGCAGCGGAACTTCCCGGTTCCCTGGACGCTCGTCCAGGCCACGCCCGCCGGCGATGGCTATGTGCTGAACGTCCCGAAGGACCGGTTGACGGCCGCGCCGCAATTCACCAATTCCAACCGACCGGACATGTCGGACCGCCAGTGGGCGATGGCGCTGCACACCTACTACGGCGTGCAGCCCTACTGGATTCGCGATTCGGCGGCGCTCGCCGCGGCGGGGCTGCCGGTCGGGTCGACCGGGGGCCCGCAGGTGCAGCAGGAGGTGCAGCGCCTGTCGCAGGAGGTTGACCGGCTGAAGCGGGAACTGGCGCAGGCGCGCACCCTGGGCGACACCACTGCGCAGCAGAAGCCGGGCAGTCCGGCCGGGCCAAGCGCCGGCGGAAGCGGCGACGCACCGCCGGCCCCATCCCAGGGCGGGTCGGCGCCGCCGTCCCCATCCCCGTCCCAGCCGCAATAGGACGGACGCGCACAGCAGGAACAGGAGGAACAGCATGGCGATGATGAGCCACCAAGCCTCGGACCACCAAATGCCGGCCCGGACCGAGGATTACGAGCGGATGATCAACGTTGGCCATACCGAGCGGCTGGTGTCGCTCGTCGGGGGCGGGCTGCTGGCCGTACTCGGGCTCCGTCGGCCAACGGTCGCCGGTGCGGCGATGGCGCTGGCCGGCGGGGCGCTGGTCGCCCGCGGGCTGACGGGCTATTGCCCGGGCAAGGCGCTGATCGAGGAGCGTTTCGGCCACCACGGCCATGACGCGCGGACCATTCCCGCCCAGGATGTGGAGCACGGGCGAGACCGCTTCTCGCGACATCCCGGCGACATCTATTCGGAAGCCTGCGACGAGGAGAAGGTGGACGAAGCGTCAAAGGAATCCTTCCCCGCCAGCGATCCGCCGTCATTCACACCAGGCACTGCGTGACCGCGGATTGCCCGCCCTTTAGAAAGCCCTCCCCACCGGGGAGGGCTTATTTCGTTCAGCGTCGAATTTGTTTGATCTCGGTCATGGCGGTGCACCCAAGTTCGTGGTAGGTGCATCATCACATCTATTCTCGCCTTTCGCGCATGCACGTTCGGTTACGGAAGCATAAAGAGATAATGTCTGTTTTATTGCGACTTTAACTCGTTGCCTATATCCTTCGTCTGGATTATGTTGCGTTGCACAACGAGGGTGTTCCATTTCGCTCACCCCGTCCTCCGGCCACTCTGAAACCCGGGAAAGTCAGCCATGACCACGATTATTCCTGCTGCCGCCACTCTCGAAGGCAAGAAGGGCCTCGTGCTCGGCATCGCCAACGATCAGTCGATCGCGTGGGGCTGCGCCCGCGCCTTTCGCGCGCTCGGCGCGGATCTCGCGATCAGCTACCTGAACGAGAAGGCGAAGAAGCACGTCGAACCGCTGGCGAACCAGCTTGAGTGCGAAATCTTCGAGCCGGTGGACGTCACTGGCGAGGGCCAGCTGAAGGCCATGTTCGAAAAGATCGAACAGAAATGGGGCAAGCTCGATTTCGCGCTGCACTCCATCGCCTTCGCGCCCAAGGAGGATCTGCACGGCCGCGTCGTCGACTGCACGCGCGAGGGCTTCCAGATGGCGATGGACGTGTCCTGCCACTCCTTCCTCCGCATGGCACGCTACGCGGAGCCCCTGATGAAGGACGGCGGCACGCTGTTCACCATGTCCTACTTCGGCGCCAACCGCGTGATCGACAATTACGGCGTGATGGGGCCGGTGAAGGCCGCGCTGGAGAGCTGCGTGCGCTATCTCGCGGCGGAACTTGGCCCGAAGGGCATCCGCGTCCACGCCATCTCCCCGGGTCCGATCAAGACCCGCGCCGCGTCGGGCATCGCCCATTTCGATGAGCTGATGGCCAAGGCGGCGGAGCGCGCGCCGGAGCAGCGGCTGGTGACCATCGAGGAGGTCGGCTACACCACCGCCTTCCTGGCGACCGACGGCGCCAAGGGCATCACGGGCGACACCACCTACGTGGATTGCGGCTACTCGATCGTCGGGTAAACGACCGGTTCAGGGAGCGGATTGTCGCTCCTTCTTCCAATATTGGCCGGCGGGGCGGGCGAAGACGGCAAGTCTTCGTTCGCCCTGTCGCGTGAAGGCGAGCAGGTGCGGCAAATTGCCATGTGACGATCGTATGTGTAGGGACTTGTCGAAAATACGCCCATAATCCGACGGCCAGGACGCCCATCAGGACATTCTGCCCACCAGGACACGCTGCAAGTCCAGGCGACGAATCCGGGGCGGCCCTGGGTGTGAGGATCCGGAGGGTTCATGGGTGTCATTTCCTGGCGGCGGCAGCTCAGCGTCGGACAGCCGTCCATCGACGAGGATCACAAACACCTGATCGAGTATCTGAACGAGCTGGACGCGGCGATGAACGGCCGCGTGTTTTCGCCAGTGCGCGTCGCGAAGATCCTGATGAAGCTGCTGGAATACACGCAGCAGCACTTCGCCCGCGAAGAAAAGATCATGCAGAAGGTCCACTACCCGAAGTTCGACGAGCACGTGCACCAGCATCACGAGGCCGTGCGGATCCTGAGCGAGCTTTCGGACGCCTTCACCAAGGAACCGAATCACCAGAACGCGGAGCGCATCTACAAATTCACCGCCAAATGGCTGGTGAACCACATCATCATGCAGGACACGCTGCTGACGCCCTACGTGCGCGGCGTGTGGATGTAGAAAGGCGGGCTATCTTAAAGGAGCGAACCGCGACGGCGCGTGGACGCCTTTTCCCAGGCCCACTCGACGATCACGCTCAACATTCGCTCCAGCGACGGTCGCACGTCTTGAGCCAAGTCCTCGCGGAAGCGGAAAGGGGCGTCCTCGTCCATGTAGGTGCGCTGCGACAGCTCCAGCTGCACCGTGTGGATGTTGTCGTCGGGATTCCCGTAATGGCGGGTGATGAAGCCGCCCTTGAAGCGGCCGTTAAGGACCGACGAATAGCGGCCGGAGGTGGCCAGCACGTTCATCAGGCGGCCGACCAAGGCCGCCGCCGCCGTTCCGCCGCCGCCGGTGCCCAGATTGAAGTCGGTCAGCTGCCCGTCGAAGAAGCGCGGAACCACGGACCGGATGGAATGGGCGTCGAACAGCACGGCCACGCCGAACCGGTCCTTCAACGCCTGCAACTCCCCGCGCAACTGTTCGTGGTAGGGGCGCCAGTACGCGCCGACGCGCCGATCAACCTCGGCCGCATCGGGTTCCTGCCCTGGTTTGTAGAGAGGCTGGTTGTCGAAGCTGGTGAGGGGGCACAGCTCGGTGTTGTTGGCACCGGGGTAGAGAACACTGCCGGCCGGATCGCGGTTCAGGTCAACCACGTAGCGCGAACAGGTCGCCTTCAGGTACCCGATCCCCAGCGCCGGGGCAAAATGGTAGAGACGGTCTAGGTGCCAGTCCGTGTCCGGCACAGCCAGCGCCGCGTCGGTCATGGTGGCGGCGATATCAGGCGGTACCGCGGTGCCGACGTGGGGAATGCTGAGCAGGACCGGGGTTTCCCCCGGCTGGAACCGGAACGCTTCCATGCCACGATCCTCGAAGCCGCCGCGGTTCGGGTGCACCGCAACATGACGGGGACTATGGTATGTCCGTTCCCGACCGTCAAACCATATTGCGATTTTGTTATAACCTTTTGCCTTTTAAGGAAATTATGGTTCCAGGTCGCCCTCGCTTTCCGCAACGTGGTCGACCATGTCGGACAGGACACGCCGGATGTGCTCGTCGGTGATCAAGTAGAAGACCCGATTGCCGCGCCGTTCCGCCTGGATCAGCCGCCCCGCGCGCAAAAGCCGCAGATGATGGCTGACCAGGGAGGGCGACAGCGCGAGCGCCGTCGCCATGTCGCCGACGGAGGTCGGCGTTTCCAGGCAGGCCAGGATGATGCGCAGCCGCGACGGGTCGCTCATCAGGCGGAACATGTCCGCCAGTTCGGTGGTCTGGTCTTCGGACAGCCGCAAGTGCGCCGGCTTCGAGGTGGGCCCTTTTTGCATGCCCCTGGCGTTCCCCAATGTTGATGCCCCTGAAAAAGTATAGGCAGAGCCCCCGCTCAATCCTATAGGGCGGCGTACGAATGTCCGAAGACAGGGGGTGGCCGGGCCCTTCCGTATGGCCGTCCTGTAGCCGAGGTCCGTCCTGTTGACGTCTGGCGGATAAGGGTGAACAATCCTGTCCAAAGCATAAGGCCCAGCCGACGGTCGGTTCCTTTGGTGGCAACCGTCGTGGAACCAGGGTCCGGAACTGAGGGAGGACAGCCATGACGTCACGCCGACAGCTGCTGATGCCGCTGGCGCTCGCGCCCGTGGCCGGTTGGGCCATCTGGGCAACCGGCACCACGGAGCCGAGCCACCCCGTCGGCCCCTTTCACCTGCCGCTGGATGACACCACCGCGCTGTGGCGCGACCTCGTGCAGGTGCGGATGGACGGACCGGCCGCCGACCCGAAGTTCCCGACCCGCGTGACGGCGCTGGATGGAAAGCAGGTCACCGTGCGCGGCTTCATGATTCCGTTGAGCGATGCGGCGGCCCACAACCGCTTCATTCTGGCCGCCAACCCGATTTCCTGCCCGGCCTGCCAGAGGCCGAACCCCGCCACCATGCTGCACGTCCACAGCCAGATCCCCATGCGCGAATCGCAGGAGCCGGTGGTGCTGAGCGGCACACTGCGGCTTCACCCGCAGGAAGGGCTGTTCTACCGTTTGGACCGCGCCGAGCAGCGCTACGCCTGATCGGCGTCCATTCCGATCTTTTCACGCGTCATGCGGGTGTGTGATGGTGCCGGGCCGCGATCCTGCGGCATCCATACCGGCGAGAGGACGCGTGAAAAGATCGGATTGGGCGCCGTCGTTGCGAGCCTTGGGGCTTTTCCTCGCGTTGGCGCTTTACGGCCTGTTCAGCGCGCCCGCCCCGTCCGACATCCGCATGGCCGAGGCCGGCATAGGCCTTTTGCTCCTGCTGGCCATCGGCCTGCGGCGGCCGCTGTACGTCGCAACCGCCCACGCGTTGCGCGACCCCCGCCTGGACGGTTGGGAGACGCCGGCCGTGCTCGCCCTGGCTTGGCTGCTCTGGGTGCCGGTGCTGCGCGGCGTTTGGGTGGGCTGGGCGCCCGGTGACATGCTGCGGGATGTGGTTCCCCTGCTCTACCTGTTCCTGCCCGTGCTGCTCGTTCCGCTTCTGGACGATGACGCGGAGCTTGCCGTGCGCCGGCTCCGCTGGGGCTTGATGCTGGCCGGTGCGGCTTTCGCTCTGCGTTGGTGGAAACAGGCGAGTTGGGGATTCGGAGCGGTTGGGTCGCGAGCGATGGCCGACGGCGGCGTCTATCTGCTGAACGCCCCTTCGGTCCTGTTCGCGGCTATCGCCCTGCCGTTGACGGGAATCCAGATGGCGACGCGCGGTGGGGTGGCGCAGCGGACCGCCGGGGCGGTGTGCCTGGCCCTCGGCTTCCTGTGCTTGGGCGCCCTGGCCGGCGCGGTGCATCGGATGGCGCTCGGTCTCGCCGCGGCGGCTTTCCTGGTGGTCGGCGTCTGGCGGGTCCGCCGTGCGCCGCTGGCGGTCGGGTTGGCGCTCCTCGCTGTGGCCGGCGTGGTGTTGGCCTTTCCCGACATGGTCGTCGGCGCGCTGACGCAGGTGGCGGAGAAGAACCGGCTTGCCGGGGCGAACACGCGGTGGGAGGAGGCGGCTGCGGTCGTCGCGCTGACCATCGCCGATCCGGGCTCCTTCCTGTTCGGCCAGGGATGGGGGGCGCTGATCGCCAATCCGGCGGTGGGCGGCTGGCGCGTGTCCTACACCCACACGCTGCCGACCTACGCGCTGGCGAAGACGGGCCTTCTCGGCGCCTTGGCCCTGAGCGCCTACATCCTGGCGTTGGCACCCCGGGCCCTGTCGGCCCTGCGCTGCGATCCGCCGCTGGCCTGGGCGGTCCTGCCGCCGCTGGTGATGGCCTTTTGCGTGCACACAAGTTTCAAGTATCTGGATACCGGCCTGTTGCTGACCTTGCTGCTTCTCACCGCGGAGCGCCGGAACGCGTTGTCATCGTCCTGACCGAAAGGCATACTTATGCGTGCTTTTCATGCGACGGTGTCGGCCCTTGGCGCATTCCCCTTCCATCCTCTTCGTCAACCGCGTGTTTCCTCCAGACAAAGGGGCGACCGGTCGTTGTGCGTTCGACTTGGCGCAACGGATGGCGTCGGCCGGTTGGCGGGTGACCGTGGTGGCCGACGGCGATGGGCCAAGCGCCGCGCCGCCCGGCGTGACCGTGGTGCGCACGGGCGCCGGCCCGATGGACAGCGGGGCTGGGGAACATGGAAGCCGGCGCGGCGCAGCCACGATGGTTCGCGATTACCTGGATGCCTTGCGACGCCTGACGTCACGCGCCATGCGGCTGCCGCGCCACGACGTGGTGGTGACCATGACCGACCCGCCGCTGATGGCGCGGGTGGGGCCGATGCTGGCGGCTTGGCACGGTGCTGCTGCCGTCCATTGGTGCCACGACCTTTATCCGGCGCTGCTGCCGGTCCTTGGCTTGCGGATTCCGGATCCGCTGTACCGGCTGGTGGAATGGTCGGTGGCCGGGGCGCTGCGTCGGCATGATGCCGTGGTGGCGATTGGGCGCTGCATGGCGCGGCAATTGGGAGCGCTCGGCGTCCCGGCCGAGCGGATCGTGCTTCTGCCGAACTGGGCGGAGCCTGGCATCCGCCCGGTGGCGCGGGAGGACAACCGATTCCGTGCCGAACTCGGCCTCGGCGAGCGTTTCACCATAGCCTATTCCGGAAATCTGGGGCTGGCGCACCCGATGGGTGGCGTGCTCGATGCTGCCGCCGAACTCGCACGCACCGATCCGGACCTTGCCTTCCTGGTGATCGGGGAGGGGCGCGGCCGGCCGGCGCTGGAGACAG
Source organism: Azospirillum canadense (assembly GCF_025961225.1). Classification (GTDB taxonomy): domain Bacteria; phylum Pseudomonadota; class Alphaproteobacteria; order Azospirillales; family Azospirillaceae; genus Azospirillum; species Azospirillum canadense. The sequence goes on from NZ_JAOQNG010000001.1 coordinate 1,611,158, forward strand.
CCGCGGCATCGCGCGGCTTGCGCAACCTGCGCGTCTTGCCGCTTCAGCCGGTCGGACGGCTGTCCGAAAGCTTGTCCGCGGCCGATCTCCACCTCGCCAGCATGGATCCACGGGCCGAGGGGCTGCTCGTGCCTTGCAAGGTGGCGGGGGCGCTGGCCGCCGGCCGGCCCTGCCTGTTCCTTGGCCCGGCGGGAAGCGAGGCGGCCGCTCTCGTGGACGGCTGCGGCCGTGTGCTCGACCCGGCGGACGGCGCCGGGCTCGCCGCAGCAGTTCGCGGCTATGCCCGGGATCCGGTGCGTTGCGCGGAGGAGGGGCGGCGGGCGTTGTCCGCATCGGTGCGCTGGGGTGCCGACGCGGCGGCCCGGCGTTTCACGGCCTTGGCGGAGTCGCTGCTGGAGCGGGCGGCCCGTCCCGTGACGACCCCTGCCGTGGCGACACCGCTCGTCCGTGTGACCGGGCGGAGGCTTCCGCATGCCTGACGGGTCGTCGAGCCTGCGGTTGGGTGACGCCGGGGGGCTGTCCGGCCGTCAGCTGCGTGGCTTCGTGCACACCCTGCGGGAGGGGTGGCGGATCCCGCTGGCCGGTGCCCTCCTGGGGCTGTTGCTGGGCGCGGGCGCCATCCGCGTTGTGACGCCGCAATACACCGCCGGCATGGTTGTGGGACCAACGGCGCGGGTCGGCGCGGCGGCGATGGGCGCGCGCCTGCCCGTCCTGTTGGGGCACGATACGCCGCTCGCCGCGGCGGAGCCCGGACCGGGCGACGAGCTTCTGTCCGACTTCGGTCGCTATTTGGAGCTGTTCGGGTCCGTTCCCGTGGCGGAGCGGGTGATGGCCGACGCGGACCTGATGCGGGCGCTGTTTCCCGGCCGCTGGGACGCGGAGGCTGGCCACTGGCGTCCCGCGCCCGGAGTGCTGCCCTGGATGAAGCGCCTGTTCCTGGCGGCGGTTGGGCGGGAGGATTGGCTGGAGCCGGACCCTGAGCGCGTGTCGAGCGCGATGAAGGATCGCATCCTCGTCGAGATGGTGCGCAGCGGCCCCATGCGCCGGATCACCCTCCGCCATGCCGACCGGGAGATGGCCCTGCGCCTGTTGACCGCCGTCGCGTCGGCCACCGACGCGCATCTGCGGGCCGAGGCGGCGCGGCGGAGCGCCGCGCAGATCGCCCATGTCCGCGCGCGCTTGACCGGCATCACGGTTGCGGAGCATCGCCGCGCCCTGGCCGACCTGCTGTCGGAGCAGGAGCGCGTCGCCATGATGATCGAGGTCGACCTGCCGCTCGCCGCCGACGCGATCGTACCGCCCACGGCCGCCCGCCTGCCGGATTGGCCGAACCCCATCCTGGTGGTGCCGGTGACGACGCTGGTGGGTCTGGTCGCGGGCGCGGTGTTCCTATCGCTCCGCACCGTCTGGCGGGCGGGCGCATGATCCCGGTGTCCGTCGTGGTGATGACGCGCAACGAGGCCGCCAACCTTCCGCATTGCCTCCCGGCGCTGGAACGGTTCGCGCAGGTTTTCGTGGTCGACAGCGGCAGCACCGACGGCACCGTCGTCATCGCCCAATCTTTCGGCGCCATGGTTGTGCCCTTCCGGTGGGACGGCCGCTATCCGAAGAAGAAACAATGGTGCCTCGATCACTTGCCCTTGTCCCACGACTGGGTGCTGGTCGTGGACGCCGACGAACGGCTGGGCGAACCGCTGGTCGCGGAAATCGCGCGACTGATGGCGGATGGACCGCGCCACGCCGCCTATTTCATCGATGGTCGTCCGGTGTTCCTCGGCCGGCGGCTCCGCTTCGGGGCCGGCAACCGCAAGCTGGCCCTGCTGGACCGGCGGCGCGCCCGCTTCCCCGAGGTGCCCGACCTCGACGTCGCCGCCATGTGGGAGGTGGAGGGGCACTATCAGCCGGACGTCGCCGGCAGCGTCGGGCGCCTGCGCCACACGTTGGACCACGCGGACGATAAGCCGCTGTCCGCTTGGTTCGACCGGCACAACCGCTATTCGGACTGGGAGGCCGCCCTGCGCGCGGACAGCCGCATGGCGGCGCTGATCGGGCGGGAAACCGGGCTGCGGCGCTGGCTGAAGCGGGCGCTCCACCGCGCGCCGGGGAGACCGCTGCTGGTTTTCCTGCACGCCTACCTGCTTCGCCTGGGATTCCTGGACGGGCGGGCGGGGCTGGACCACGCGCTGGCGCGGGCCTTCTACTACTGGCAGGTGGGCGTCAAAACGCGCGACGCCGGGCGATGCAGGGCGCCCGGCGTGTCACGGTGGTGAAGTGTGCCTTGAAGGGTCAATCGTCCTCGTCCGTGGCCTTGTCGCCGCCCAGCGCCTTCAGCAGATCGAAGGTGCGCTTGCGCACCGACGCGTCGTCGATGCGGTAATAGGCGCGGACCAGCTCCAGCGTCTCGCGCCGGGCCATGGACTCGAACTCCTCCGTCTCCGACGGCGGCAGATCGGGCGAGGGGGTCGCGATGTGCTCCGGCGACGGCATGTCGTCGAAGAAGTAGCTGACCGGTACGCCCAGAACCTGCGACAGGTTGAACAGCCGGCTGGCGCTGATGCGGTTGGATCCGCGTTCATACTTCTGCAGCTGCTGGAAGGTGATGCCGACCGCCTCGCCCAGCTTCTCCTGGCTCAGCCCAAGCAACGTGCGACGCAGGCGCAGCCGCGCACCGACATGGATGTCGATGGGATTGGGGCCCTCGCCGCGGCGCGACAGCGTGTGGGCGGGCGCGAGCTTGGTCTTGGTCGAGCTCATCAAATTGACCCTCAGTATGGAGGCGGCAAGCACCACCGGGGAAAATGGTTAGTTCAGAAAGTAAATTGTATGCAACCATTCGTGCGTATCAACACCTTCCTGCACTGTCCAGGGGTGAAAAATCACAAAAGACAGGATGTATCAGAGGGGTGGAAACGAAATTTCTCGTAGAGTCGCGGAACATGCCGTCGCATGGTCAAGGTCAAGCATTGAAGGCCGAACAATGTTGCGTTTCCAAGGATTCCGTACCCCAACAGGTCGCTCCGGATGGTGCACTGCTCGCGGCGTCCCAGGTTGGCCTGCCGTTGCGACCGACCGTTGGGGGCGAATTCGCACAAGGAACAGGGACTCAGGACGGCACGGCCACCCCGACTCAGGACGCCCAACGTAAAGGCGTAATCCGCGGCCACCGCGAAGCGCGTGTCGAAGCGCAGGTCGGCCACGGCGCCGCGCCGGTACAGCATCGCTTGGTGGTGGGTGAACATGCCCAGCGCCGCCCACCGGTGGGAGCGCGCCCGCTTCATAACCACACGCCCGTCCGGCAGCCGCTCGTGCGCGTGACCGTAGATCAGGTCGGCGTCCGGCTCGCGCCCGGCCAACCGAGCGAGATGGTCGAGGACGAAGGGGCCGGCCAGCCGATCGCCGGCGTTGAGGAACAGGACATGGCTGGCCGTGGTGACCGCCAGTGCTGCTTCCAGCGCGATGTTCATGGCGTCGTAGAGGCCGCCGTCAGGCGCTGACCGGCACCACGCCGTCTCGTGCGCGTGTTCGGCCAGCCATTCGGCGGTCCCGTCGGTGGAGGCGCCGTCCACCACGATCCAGTCGAACGCTTGGGACGTCTGCTCCCGCAGGCTCTGGTGGGTGGCGATCAGGCCGGCCCGGTCGTCGCGTACCACGGTCAGGATGGCGAGGCGGACGCTCACCGCGCGATCACCGACACCGACGCGGCGGTGATGGCCAACTGTCCGAGGATGCTGCCGATGCTCTTGGAAAATTCCAGGAAATCGAAAGGCTTCGGATCCCGCGGCACCACCAGCATCGACCCCGGCGGGATCGCCTGGACCATGTGGTTCCAGGACGACAGCGCCAGCGGCTGGGCCCGCCCGTCGGGGAGCACCAGGAAGACGCGGTCGGAATCGGCGTTGCGGGTGGGCCCGCCCGCTTCCCGCAGGTAATCGTCCTGGGTCTTGCCGCTGACGAACTGGGCCGCGACGGGGTGCTGCACCTCCCCGGTCACGGTGACGGTCAGCGTCCGCTTCGGCACGTTGATGCGGTCGTCCGGTTCCAGCAGCGGGTCGAGGTCGGGCCGGCCGCGCAGCACCATCGGATCGGCTTCCACCACGATGCGCCCCAAAGGCTCGACTCCGCGCAGCTGGGTGGCCAGTTGGCGGGCGAGCCCGACCACGTCGGACCGCGCGGCCTCGCCCTTTTCCACCTCGTGCACCATCCATTCCTCAAGCTCGCGGGCCTTCTGGGCGTAGACGTCGCGCTCGCGCCGCCGTTCGCTTTCGCGCAGGAACACGGTCCCGGCGGGATAGGCCTCCGCGGTCAGGCCGCCGGCCCGGTCGATCAGCGAGGACAGCCGCTCCCCGCGCGCGATGTCGTAGCTGCCGGGACGCCGCACCGCGCCGGCGATGGTCACCGCGCGCGTCTCCATGGCCTGGGCGGCGGGGTTGACGCGGATGGCGTCACCGGGCCCCGCGGTCAGGCGTTCGGCCGCCGCCAGATCGACACGCCGCCGCGTTCCGTTCGCCGCCGTGATCTCCACGGCGCCGGGATCGGCGGTGGCGGCAAGCCCACCCGCCGCCGCGACGAGCGCCTCCAGCGTCGCCGCCTCGGCGACCGGATAGGGACCGGGGGCGCGCACCGCACCCCGAACCTGGACGATGCGCTCGCCGAGCAGGGCGACGACCGCTGGCGGAATCGGTTCTTCCGCCGTTGGCGGAGCGGGTTCGGCCGGCGTCGGCGACAGCAGGGCGCGGACCCGGTCCGCGGAAAACAGGTGTACGCGGTCACCATCGGCCAGCTTGCGGTTGGCGCGGCCGGCCGCGACCTCTTGCGGCGAGAAGGGGATCAGCGCGCGGGCGAGCGTCCGCCGGTCCGTGCGCTCGATGACGCCGAGCAGCGGGTAGACGTCCCGCTTCAGCGCTCCGCCGCCGGTCAGCGCGTCGCGCAAGGTCGCCCCACCGGCCAACGGCCGCACGCCCGGCCGGCGCACATGGCCGACCAATTCGTACAGGGGCTCGTCGGATTCGACGATCACGCCTTCCGCGGCCGTGCGGCCTCCGTATGCCCCGCCAGAGGATGCCCCGCCGTAGGACGGCGTTTCCAAACCACCCGCCGCGCGCGCGAGCGCTTCCCTTCCGGCACCTGCGGCGGAGGGATAGAAGCCCGGCCTTGGCACACCGCCGAGCAGGAGCGTGGAGTGCTCCAGCGCGAAGGCCAGCAGGTCCGGCACCGCGTCGAACAGGGGCGGGCAGGCGATGCGCGAACCGGTCAGCTCGGCCGCGGCGCGGGCCTGCGGTCCCTTCGCCAGGGGGCCATCGGGCCGGGCGGCCAAAGCGCGCGCGAGCACCACGAGGCCTTGGCAGGATTCCGCCGCGGGCGCCTTGGCGCCGCGCAGCAGGTCGAGCACGGGCTCCGATGTTAGAAAATCAACGTCGTCGGCGCCCAGCACGTAGAGCGCGTCGCCCTCAGTGAGCGAACGGCGGTCGCGCCCGCGAAGCACCGCCGCCAAGTCGACGGGCACCAGCGTGCGCGAGCGGGTCGCCGGGTCTTTCGCGGCGAGGACGGCGAAGGGCAGGTACGGCTCCGGCCGAAGGTCGGCTTTGGTCAGCAGCGCGTCGAGGCTGCGCGCGGCGGCGAGCGCCCGCGGACCGGGACGCAGCACGTGCCCCTCCAGCCGGACCTCGCCCCGGCGGTCTTCCCGCAGCGGGGCCAGGGACAGCAGGTCGCCATCGGCCAGGACGGGTTCCGGTGCCCCGCCGAGTTCCTCCGTGGTTTCCTCGCCGTTCGGACCGATCGCGAAGCGCAACGCGCGTTGCGCGCCGGGGCGCAGCACCCCGCCGGCCAGTTCCTTCGCCTCGGCCAGCGTCAGCGCGTTGCGGTCTGGGGGAAGTTCGTAGATGCCCGGCCGGTTGACCGGCCCCATGACGGCGAGGGTGGGGCCGAGCGGCGGCACGAACAGCCGGTCGCCGTCTCGAAGGCGCAGGCCCGCCTGAGCCCCGTTCCCGGTGATGAAAAGATCGTAGAGGTCAACGGCGCGGCTGTCGTCGCCCGCGCCGGCGCGGAACAGGCGGATGCGGCGCAGGGAACCGGAACGGGTGACCCCACCCGCGGCCGACAAGGCGTCGAGCAGGGTGCCGAAGGCGCCGATCTCGTGACGGCCGGGCCTTCCGACGGACCCGGTCACCAGGACGCCGATGCGCCGGACCTCGGTGACCGACACGAAGACATCGGTGTTGGGGTAGGAGGACGCCACGGCCCCGGCCAGTTCGGTGCGAAGCTCCGCCAGGGTCAGGGCCTGGGCAACGACGGGGCGCACGTCGTCGACGGTGAGCAGGCCGGCGTTGTCGATCACGTACCGCTTGCTGACGGATTTCTGCCCGCGCAGCGACACCAGCAACTCGTCCCCCGGGCCGAGCGCGTAGTCGGCCTGCACGGCGCCGGAGCTGTTGTGGGTGGCGCTGTCCGGGCCGAACTGGTCATAGCCGAACTGCCGGAGCGGGTTTGCGGCGCGGGCCGAATAGGCGACCTCCACCGGCGAGGCGGTGGTCTGCCCCGCTTGAGGCGCGTTTGGCGGAGGGTGGGGCGACCGCGCCGGCTCGGTGGCCAACGCCGCGAATGCCCACAGGGCCAGCGCCATCCAAGGCGCCACCCAGGACACGACGCGAGCAAAAATCCTGCGTGTCGCTTCAAGCATCAACTGTCGTGGCCTGCGCCGCGTCCACCAGCGGGATGCTGGTACTCTGGACGGAATACCAATGCGTGTGATTTTCGGGAAAAACAATCGTTTTCGCGTGATGCGACCAGCCGTACACCGCCCCGTTGCCGTCGCGCCGGTGCGGGTGTATCGTCATTATCCTGTCGGGGGAGAGCGCGCGGGGATCGCGGGCCATGATTTCGGGTGTGTCGTCGAACGCTCTGTCCGGGCTGTCGCGCCTGCGCGCCGGCCGCGGGGTGTCCGCGTCCGGCGCCGCCGACCCGTCCGCACAACCGGCATCCGACCAGCAGCAACAGCAGATCCAGGCGCTCCAGCGCGCCGACACCAGCGTGCGCCAGCACGAGGCGGCGCATCAGGCGACGGGCGGACCCTACGCCGGCGGCGCCTCCTTCACCTACACGCGCGGCCCGGACGGCAAGAACTACGCGACCGCCGGGGAAGTCCCGGTGGACACCAGCCCGGAGCGCGACCCGCAGGCCACCATCCGCAAGATGGAGACGGTCAAGGCCGCAGCCTTGGCGCCCGCTGATCCGTCGCCGCAGGATATGCGTGTCGCGCAGCAGGCGGACGCTGCAAAGGCGCAGGCCCAGCAGGAACAACGCAGTGCGTCATCGGGAACGGGCGGCGCCGGAGAGGGCACTTCCAGGGGCGGAACACCCGGGGAACGGCCCCCCGAAAACGGATCCGCCGCCCCGGCGTTGGCGGCGCGCGGGGCGGCGGCATATGGGGCGGCTTCCGCGATCGGGCGGCGACCGGCCTACGCCGGCATCACCGTCTGACCGCCCGCCTCTGGACGGTCATCAGCGCCGGACCGGCGTCTCACCGTCCAGGGTCATCAACGGGCCGTACAGTTCCGGACGGCGGTCGCGGAACACGCCCCAGGAGGCGCGCTGCGCAGCGATCCGGTCAAGGTCGAAGCTGGCGGTCAGCACCGTCTCGCTTTCGCGGTCGGCCTGCTCCACCAACTCGCCCGTCGGCCCCGCGATGAAGGAGGAGCCGTAGAAGGTGATGGCGCAGGTCTCCCCCTGTTCCCGCCCGACGCGGTTGGACGCGACCAACGGCATCAGGTTGGCACCGGCATGCCCCTGCATCACCCGGGTCCAGTGGGCTTGGCTGTCGAGCGAGGAGTCCTGCGGCTCCGACCCGATGGCGGTCGGATAGAGCAGGACCTCCGCGCCCTTCAGCGCCATGGCGCGCGCTGTTTCCGGGAACCACTGGTCCCAGCAGATCGCGCAGCCGACCGCCGCGTAGCGCGTCTTGTAGACCTGGAATCCGGTGTCGCCGGGGCTGAAGTAGAATTTTTCCTGATAGCCCGGCCCGTCGGGAATGTGCGACTTGCGGTAGACGCCGAGCACGGAGCCGTCGGCGTCGATCATGGCGATCGAGTTGTAATAGGCGTTCCGCGCCCGCTCGAAGAAGCTGGTCGGGATGACCACCGAAAGCTCGCGCGCCAGCGCGCTCATCCGGGCGATGACCGGGTGGTCCTCCACAGGGTGCGCGAGCGCGAAGAGATCCTGCTTCTGGTCCTTGCAGAAGTAGGGAGTCTCGAACAGTTCCTGCGGCAGGATGATCTGGGCGCCGCGCGCCGCCGCCTGGCGCACCAAGCGCTCGACGCCGGCCACGTTGGCCTCGCGGTCCCAACCGCAGGCCATCTGGGTGGCGGCAAGGGTAACGGTGCGTCCGGAGGTGGGGCGCATGCTGCGGTGCTCCTGTGCTCTGATCTGCTGCGTGGTGGCGGTGGTGCCCGACGACGGGGCGCCGGCCCCTGATTGCTTGGCCATGTTCGGCCCGGCGCCTTTTTGGGGACGGCGCGTGGCTTTCGCAACCCTTCACGCCGCCGGGAAAACGACTGTCACAAACTCTTCAACAAACGCGCGGCGCTCCGCGTCTTCCAGCCGGGTGCGCTCGGCGCGTTCGGCAAAAGGAATGGAAGAGCATACCTGAGTATGATGCGTCGACACGTCGCTCCATCCGTGTATCCGCTTCCCATTCTTGCCCACCTTCGGAAATTTGAGCGATGATGTTCATAACGCGGATTTTTCGCATCCATGCGGCTGGCGGAACCGCCGCTGCGCCGACATTGCTTGGTCACGCATTGTCTTTACGCATTTTTCGCGAAACGATATGATCAATGGAGTGGTTTTTAATTGCTCTAGAGGGGTGCCGAGCGCTGCGTCCCCCTCGGTGCGGCTGCTGAAAGATTGCTTTTATGGAACGGAGAATCAAGAGACAGGAGCCCGACATCGTCTGCGCGCAGGTCGGTCGGCCGATGACCGAATCGCAGGGGTCCGAGGGCAACCTGTCCCATGCCGCGCGGGAGGTGCATCGTGCGTTTGCACGCGCCCTGCAGAACCGCATCTCCAGCCATGGCGTCAGTATGGGGCAATGGTATTTCTTGCGCGCCCTGTGGGACGAGGACGGACTGACCCAACGCGAGTTGAGCCAGCGCGTCGGCATGATGGAGCCGACGACCGTCACCGCGCTGAACAACATGGAGCGGCAGGATCTGGTGCGGCGCGTCCGCAACCCGCACGACCGGCGGAAGGTCAACATCTTCCTGACGCCGAAGGGCAGGGCGCTGCGCACCGACATTCTGCCCTGCGCGAACGAAATCGCCCAACAGGCGACGCTCGGCATTGCCCCCGGTGAGATCGCGACGGCGATCAGCGTACTGCGCCGCGTCGCGTCCAATCTCGCCAGCCTTCCCGTGATGGACATGGACGACGAACTGGGCTGAGGTCCCGGTCGCTCGGGAAGTTCGATCGGGGCGATCATACGGTCGGCGGCTGGACACTTCCCGTGCCCGCCGACCGCATCAGTCGTCGAGATCGGGGGGCGGGGGCAGGCTGGCGCCGGTCAGGTTGGCCCCGGTGAACTTGGCGTCGCGGATGTTGGCGTCGCTCAGGATCGCCCCGGTCAGGTCCGCGTTCGAGAAATCGCAGCCGGCCAGATTCGCTCCGCGCAGATTGATCCGCACGCAGGACGCGCCGGAGAAGTTGCAGCCGGTGAGGTTGGCGGCCCACAGCCGTCCGGTGGGCTTCCCGTCCGGACCCTTGATGTCCACCCAGCCAATGCCGGCCCCGTCGAAGCGGGCACCGCTGAGATTGGCGCCGCGCAGCGTGGCGCCGTCGAGGATGGCGCCGGTGAAATCGCTCTCAGACAGATCGGCGCCGGAAATGTCGCACATGATCAGCAGCGCGTCGCGCATCTTGGCGCCGGTCAGTATGGCGCCCTTCAGGTTGGCGCCCGACAGGTTCACGCCGTGCAGGTCGATGTGCGACAGGTCGGCCCCGCCGAGGTCGGCGCGGGCGCCCATAGCGCCGTTGGTGTTGATCCAGGTGTAATGGCTGTGCAGCGATTCCTGGATCTGCACCGAGAAATTCTCAGCGGAACGGGCGAGGTTGGCGCCGGTGGTGTCGGCCCCGGCGAGGTCCGCGCCCTCCATCCTGGCGCCCTGAAGGTCGGCGTTCCGCAAATTGGCCCCGGCCAGCACCGTGCCGGTCAGGTTGGCGTCGCGCAGAATTGCGCCTTGAAGATTCACGCCCGACATGTTGCAGCCGCGCAGGTCGGCACGCGCGAGGTTGCAGTTTTTCATGCTGGACCGCATCATCGTCGCGCCGGTCATCAGCGCGCCTTCGCAGTCGGCCCCGTTCATCGAAACGTCGGTCAGGTCGGCGCCGGACAGGTTGGCGTTGGCCATCATGGCGTCATCGAAGTCGCTGCCGGTCAGGTCCGATCGGACGAAATCCAGGCCTTTCCCGCCTTTGCCGCCGCCGCCGTACAGCAGGGCGCCGCCGCGCAGGTCGGCCTCCTTCAGGATCGCGCGCTTCATCTTCGCGCCGCGCATGCGGGCGCCGCGCAGGTCGGCGCGGTAGAGATTGCAGCCCGTCAGATCGGCCTTGGTCAGGTGCGCCGCGAACAGGTCCGCGTGGCTGAGGTTGGCGTTGGACAGGTCGCAATGCGCCAGGTTGGCGCCGGACAGCTTCCCCTGGGTCAGGTCGACGCCCGACAGGTTCGACCCTTCCAGGTTTCCCATGGTCAGGTTGGCACGGCTTCCACCGGCTTTGTTCTTCAGCCATCGCTCGTGCTTTTCAAGCACGGCGACCAACTCGTGTGGCGTCATGGCCAGACCCGATGTCAACCGTTGCAAATCGCCCTGTCCCAGGGGAGCGGGCGCGGATTACCGAAATCCTGGGCCAGTGTCATAAGATAATCTCTTTCATTCGTTAAGATGGTTCGCCGCCCCGCGGCATCGGCGACCTCGTCGCCGGCTGGAGTGGAAGAAGCGTCACAGACGCGGGGCAAGCGCTATGGGGCCATCAAGGAGGGTTTTGGGAATGAGCACGGGACACACGGTCGCGGCCTTCGACGCCGAACTGGCGCAGCTGCATCGGATCATCGTGACCATGGGGCAGCGGGTGGAGACTCAGTTCGCCGCCGCGCTGGAGTGCATCACCGAGCGCGACGCCGAGAAGGCGGCGGACATCATCCGCAACGATGCGGAAATCGATCGGCTGGAACTGGAACTGGAGGGGATGTGCGTCCGCCTACTGGCGCTTCGCCAGCCCATGGCCAAGGATTTGCGGGACATCGTGTCGGCACTGAAGATCGCTTCCAACCTGGAGCGGATGGGGGATTTCGCGGGTTCGGTCGCGAAGCGCGCGGTGACGCTGGCGGCCCTGCCGGTAGCCCCGCCCGTGGCGTCCTTGTCCTGGATGGGCCAGACGGTGCTCGGCATGATCCGCGACATGGTGCGCGCCTACGAGACGCAGGACGCTGAGCTTGCCATGTCCGTCCGCAACCGCGACGGCGATGTCGATTCGGCCTACACCAGCCTGTTCCGGGAATTCCTCACCTACATGATGGAAACCCCGACCCAGATCACCGGCTGCACGCATCTGCTGTTCGTCGCCAAGTCGATCGAGCGCATCGGCGACCACGCAACCAACGTGGCGGAAAACGTCTGCTACATGGTTCAAGGCCGCCTGCCGTCGGAGGAGCGCGTGAAGGGCGACCTCAGCAGCTTCGCGGTGGTCAACGACCGGCCGGAGGATGGAAAGTAGGCTTCAACCGGCGCAACGGCGCGGGACCGGGGAACCGACGGCTCCGCCCGCGGTTCTTCGATCCGGGCGCAGCAACCGGAGATCGGCCGCCATGATTGCCGCGATCATCGAACAGGACCACGACGCCGGTCGGGAATTTTTCGCCGACATCGGCAACGAAACCCAACCCGCCTGGGAAGGGCGCGCGGGCGGGATGGAAGCCTTCGCTTCCCTTTGGGAACGCCACGGAACGATGCTGGAACGCGCTGTCGCCCCACGCCTGTCCGCGCTGGCCCTTCACGCCGACCTGGAGGCGCTGCTCGCCCAGCAACGGCTTGTGGTGGAGCGGGCCCGCGACCTGGTGCGGCGCGCGTCCGGGCGTGACGCGGATGGGCGCTGGTTGACCGACTTTGAAGGGCTGAAGACGCTGTTCGATGATCAATGCCGGCGCGAATCGGCGCAACTGCTTCCGATGATCCGCGACCGCGCCGCGCCCGAGGACGTTGCCGAGATGACCCGCATCGCCCGCTCGCTGCGGGAGCAGCGGCCGGGGTGATGCCCCGTCCGCCGTCCCGTGGCGATCGGTCGGGTTCTAAAGCGAACTAACGTTCGCTTTAGATTCAAATGGCCTCACACGCCGGCTCTCAGCGGATGCCCGTGGCATCCGCCTGCCGCCAGCGGGAACAAAGTTCCCGCGAGAGGCCGGGCTTCGGCCGCACGTGCGGCCGGGACCGCCGTCGCGGTCCAAAGCGGATCGCAATCCGCTTTAATGCTTCGGCTTCCAGCCGTCTTGATGCTTCGGCTTCCAGCCGTTGCCCACCCGTTCATACCGGCGCTCCACGGCCGCCCAAGCGACCTTGCGCGCCAATTCTTCGCGTTGAAGGGCCTGCCGGGCGGCGGGCGACCGGCAGCCCTGCCAAGCGTTGTTGAACGCGGAGCGGTAAATATCCTGGGCCGCGGGAGGCAGGTTGGCCTTCACCGAGTCGGGAAGCTCCGTGTTGGTGCGGTAGGTCATGAGCGATTTCCTCCGTACATTCTTCAATTTCTTTTTCAAACAGTATAGACCGATGTTCCTCACCGTTTGTAGGGGTTTTCCGGGGCAGGCGACTTCTCAGCGTCGGGCACCGGTGAAAACGCGCAACGCAAAAGGCCCTTCCCCGGCTGGCGGGGAAGGGCCTTTTCACGAACCCAAGCGGATGACGAAACCCGATTTTATGGCGTGCGGCGCGCGGTGCGGTGGGCCGGGATCGGGATGGGGCGAATCGCCTGTTCTTCACGGCGGCTCGCCGACATATCGATCTCGATCCGGGCCAGCGCCTTGCGCAGTTCATGCACAGCGTCGGACAGTGCCTGGATCGAGTCCTCGCCCGGCTGCTGGCGCCAGCCGCGGTAAGCGGCCAGGCACCCGCGCGCGGTGTCCCGCAGGCGGGCCTCCACGGCGTCCACCGGCGGCGGGTTGCTGCCGGTGCGCGGCGCTTCCCCAGCGGCGACCGGTGCCGCGGACGGGGTTGCCGCCGCGGCGGGCTGGACCGGTTCCGGCGCCAGCTGCGCGACCGGCTGGGGATCCGGACGGTTCAAGCGAAGCGTCTCGGTCTGCTGCGGGGCCGCGCGGCGTTCCTCGACCTGCGGAGCGGCCGGCTGCGCCGCTGCGGCCGGGGGAACGGACGCACGCACCTCCGGCTTCGGCGCTTCGGCGACCGCCTTCGGGCGGCGCTCGGCGCGTGCCGCGGGCTTGACGGCCGGCGGAGCGGACGATTCGGCAACAGCCGATGCCGCCTCCTGGGGCTCAACCGCCGGCGGTTGTGTGACCGGCGCCTCGCTCACGGGCGCTTCGGCGGCTGCGGACTCGGCCGGAGCCTCGGCGGTGTCCTCGCCGGCTCCGCCGGCCGCCTCGGCCTTGCGGATGATGTAGGAGATGGCGCTCGGCGTGCACTCGAATTCTCGCGCGATCGCCGACAGGGTTGCGCCGGAACGATAACGCTCAAGAATCTGCGGCCATGCCGACTGGGGGATTCTTCCGCGCTTCTTTGGAGCCTCCGGTTCGGTCCCGGTTTCTGCGTTCATTATGTCGCTCGGTTGCCAAAGTGAATTTTGAGTCATTCGTCAGCTGCTTGGGCCGTATCGCACGCCTCTGACGCTGCGTGACGCGGGCGCGTACACGAGCGAAACGCCAGGAGCCGGTCTTGCGGGCGATGTTGTCGGTACCGATGAATATCGGGAACTTGCCGGGAAATTACCAGCAGAACTTTGCGCAGCAAAGCAAAATTGCGCCTATGCAGGACGCGCGAAGCCTTAGTCCGAACGCACGAACGCCGGTTGCGCGGCCGCTCCCTCGAAATGCATAGCGGTGTGCCGGGACGCCTTTTTAAAAGGCATGTTTGTTGTCGAGAATCCGCGGTCGTCTCCGTTTGAAAATCGCATGGTCCGGAATGCGTCGTGGCGCGTTCTGTTGAAAAGACGCGGTCCTCTTGAGGGCGCGTGCAGTCCGACTGGCGGAGTTCCTTCATGCCGCATTTTCCCCATCCCACCCGGCTCATGCCGCGCTTGGCGCGATTCACGGTCCAGGCCGGCGTCGTCGCGACCGCGCTGGTAACGCTGCCGATCGTTGCAATGCCGGCGAGCGCCCAGGATCAAGCTCAGGACCAAGCCCAGGGTTCCGCGCCGGCCACGCCCGCTCCGGCCACGACGATGCAGCCGGCACCCGTTTTGCGCGGTGCGTCGGCGGGCTTTGCCGACTTGGCGGAAAAGCAGGTCGACGCCGTCGTCTTTATTTCGACCACGCAGGCCGCCCCGCAGGCCGGCGCGCGTGGCCAGGAGGCGCCCGAATTCCCGCAGGGCTCGCCCTTCGAGGAGTTCTTCCGTGAATTCCGCAACCGCCAACGCGACCAGCAGCCCCAGCAACAGCAGCAGCGCCCGACCGCGGCGCTCGGTTCGGGCTTCATCATCGACGCCGCCGGCTTTGTGGTGACCAACGGCCATGTGGTGTCGGAAGCCGACGAGATTTCGGTGACGCTGCACGACGGCACCAAGCTTCCGGCCAAGGTGGTGGGGGTCGACACGCCAACCGACATCGCCCTGCTGAAGGTGGAAAGCCGCAAGCCGCTGATCGCCTCGGCCTGGGGCGACAGCGACAAGACCCGCATCGGCGATTGGGTGGTCGCCATCGGCAACCCGTTCGGGCTGGGCGGCACCGTCACCGCCGGCATCCTGTCGGCGCGGGCCCGCGACATCCAGCAGGGCCCGTACGACGATTACCTGCAGACCGACGCGTCGATCAACCGCGGCAACTCCGGCGGTCCGCTCTACAACATGAACGGCGAGGTGATCGGCATCAACACGGCGATCTATTCGCCGACCGGTGGTTCCGTCGGGATCGGCTTTGCCATCCCCTCCACGATTGCAAAACCGGTGGTGGACCAATTGCGCGAGCGCGGCCAGGTCCGGCGCGGCTGGCTCGGCGTGCAGGTGCAACGCGTAACCCCCGACATCGCCGACAGCCTGGGCATGCCAGACCCGAAGGGCGCGCTGGTCACCAGCGTGTCGCCGGAAAGCCCGGCGGGGAAGGGCGGGGTGCGGCAGGGCGACATCATCACCCGCTTCAACGGCAAGGCGATCGAGCAGATGCGCGAGCTTCCGCGCGTCGTCGCCGCGACGGAGATCGGCCGCAAGGTTCCGGTGGACGTCCTGCGCGAAGGCAAGCCCACGACGGTCGACGTCACGGTGGGCGAACTGGAGCAGCAGCAGCAGGTTGCGGCCGCGGGCTCCAGCGGCACCCCGCCGGCGACCTCGCAGGTCGAGTCGAAGAAGGTTCTTGGCCTGACGCTGTCGCCGCTGACCCCCGGTCTGCGCGAAGCCTTCTCCATCAACACCGACGTGGAGGGCATTGTCGTTACGGAGGTCGGCGACGCCAGCCCGGGCAACGACCGCGGCATCGAGGCCGGCGACGTGATCGTGGAGGCGGGGCAGGAGCCCGTGAAAACCCCGGACGAGTTGGACAAACGCATCCAGGCGGCACGGACGGAGGGGCGCAAGACCGTCCTGATGCTGGTCAGCCGCGACGGTGACCTCCGCTACGTTCCGCTGCCCATCGAGGACAAGAAGGGCTGAGGCGCCCCCAACACCCGCGACGTGCCACGCGGTCATACCTTTTCCTCTACCGTTCGTCCGGCGGCCGGCGTATTTTGCCGGCCGCTTGGCGAATGGGATTAGTCCAGTGAGCGTTCATTCCGAAGGCCGTCCGCCCGTTCGGCTGTCGGTCGTGGTCCCGGTCTTCAATGAGGCCGACAACGTCCTCCCCCTGCTTGAGGAAATCGAGCGGGCCCTGGCGCCGGTCGGCGATTTGGTCGGCGCCTTCGAAGTGGTCTATGTGGACGACGGGTCCAGCGACGACACGCTGCTCCGGCTTGCGCCGGTCGTCGCGGCCGGGCGCCTGCGGCTCATCCGCCACCTGAACCGCTCGGGCCAGAGCGCCGCCGTGCGCACCGGCGTAAAGGCGGCGCGCGGCGAATGGATCGCCACGCTCGACGGCGACGGGCAGAACGACCCGGCGGACATTCCCAACCTGTTCGCGCTGGTCGCCAAGGGCGGCCCGGACGCGCCGGTGCTGGTCGGCGGCTTGCGCAAGAAGCGCCAGGACACGTTGTCGAAGCGGCTGGCGTCCAAGTTCGCCAACGCGGTGCGCCAGTCCTTTCTGCAGGACGGCTGCACGGACAGCGGCTGCGGACTGAAGCTGTTCCGCCGCGACGCTTTCCTCGACCTTCCCTTCTTCGGGGCGATGCACCGCTTCTTGCCGGCGCTATTCCGCGCACACGGCCATCCGGTCGCCTACATCCCGGTCAATCACCGCCCGCGTGAGCGCGGCGTGTCCAAGTACAACAACTGGCGCCGCGGCCTGATCGGCGTGGTCGACCTGCTCGGCGTCTATTGGCTGAAGCGGCGCACCGCGCTGTCGGCGTCGGTGGAAACCTCCGGTGAGCCGGCCGGCGCCAAGAATGAGCCCGCCGTGGCGGGCGAACCGTGAGCGAGGCGTTGATCGACGCGGCCCCGGTTGCGCCGGCTGTGGTCCTCCAACGCAGTTTGCCGCTTTACGCCTACGCGTTGCTGGTGGTGATCAGCGTCCTGCTGTTCCTGCCGGGCTTCTTCGATCTTCCGCCCTTCGACCGCGACGAAGCACGTTTCGCCCAGGCGTCCTACCAGATGCTGGAAAGCGGCGATTACGTCGACATCCGTTTCCAGGACGAGGCGCGGCACAAGAAGCCCGTCGGCATCTATTGGCTCCAGACCGCGGCCACTGCCCTAGTCGATGGCGCCCTGGGCGATGCGCCGAAGGTCATCTGGACCTACCGCATTCCGTCCTTGCTCGGGGCGGTGGCCGCCGTGCTGGCGACGGCCTGGACCGGGGCTCGCCTGTTCGGCGGCACGGTCGGCTTCCTGGCCGGGTTGATGATGGCCTCCTGCGTCGTGCTGGGGGTCGAGGCCCGGATGGCCAAGACCGACGCCGTGCTGCTCGCCACCGTGGTGATCGGGCAGGCGGCGCTCGCCGGCCTCTACCTGAACCGCCATGCGGAGCGGTCCGGCTGGGGCGCCCCGCTCGCCTTCTGGATTTCGGCGGGAATCGGCATCCTGATCAAGGGGCCGATCGTCCTGCTGGTGTCCGGGACGACGGTGCTGGTCCTCGCGGCGGTCGACCGCAAGGCCGGCTGGTTGAAGCGGCTGCGTCCGTTGGCCGGGCTCGCCATCGTCGTCGCCATCGCAGCACCCTGGCTGGTCGCCATCGCCATCAAGACCAAGGGAGCTTTCTTCGCCGAATCCGTTGGGCACGACATGATGGGCAAGGTGGTCGGCGGGCAGGAAAGCAAGGGCCTGCCTCCCGGCTATTACCTGGGCACCTTCTGGGTGACCTTCGCGCCCTGGTCCTTCCTGGCGCTGCTCGCCGTTCCCTGGGCCTGGATCAACCGCCGCAGCGACGCGGTGAAATTCTGCATCGCCTGGGTTGTGCCGAGCTGGCTGGTGTTCGAGGCGGTTCCCACCAAGCTGCTGCACTACACGCTCCCGGTCTTCCCGGCCATCGCGATCCTGACCGCCTGCGCGGCGCAGGACCACTTCGCGCGTACCGCTACGGTGCGGCGGCGGGTCCTGCTGGTGATCGCCTCGGCCCTGGGCGTCGTCGGCTTCGGCGCGCTTGCCGCGGCGGTGGCGGTCATTCCTTACCTCGTGGACGGGCGCATCAACCCGGTCGGCGTTGCCATGCTGCCGGTCGTCCTGGTGCTGTACGCGCTGACCATCCGCCAGTTCGTGCAGCGGCGGGAGAAGGCCGGCTTCGGGGCCGGGCTCGCCGCTGCCCTGGTGCTGTACGTCTGCGCGTACGGCGCGGTGCTTCCGGCGATTGACGGCGTCTGGATCAGCCGGCAGGCGGAACGCGCGGTAGCCGCGGCGCGACCATGCCCGACGACCACGGTGGCCTCGGCCGGCTATTCGGAGCCGAGCCTCGTCTTCCTCCTCGGCACCGATACGCGGCTGACTCATGGCGCGGGGGCCGCGGAAGCGCTCGCCTCCGATCCCGCCTGCGCGCTCGCCCTGGTGGACAGCCGGGAGGACGCGGACTTCCGGTCCGCTCTGAAGGGGCTTGCCCCGGTGGAACTGAGCCGGCTGTCGGGCTTCAACTACAACACCGGAAAGCGCGTCACGCTGACCCTGTACGGCGCCGCGAAGCCCTGACATCGGGGGAGCCGGCGGCGCATGCACCATTGCGCCCCGGTGGTGCCTGTCCGCGTTGTCCGGGAAAGCATGCGAGGGCCCCCCGGCTGGGTACCCCGCATCCCCGCTGGACGTCCGACCGACGTTGCGGCGGAATCCGAACTCCGCTCTCAAACGGATGGAAGGCCGCCCCGTCATGCTCCGAACGATGACTTTCGCGACCCTTACGGTGCTCGCGCTTGCCGCGCCGGCGCAGGCACAGAAGCAGGAATATCCCCAGTGGATGTTCGATGAAATGGTGCCGACCGGCCCGTTCATGCGCCACATGGACGAAGCGCAGCCCGTTCCGGGCGCCCGCCCGTCGCACTGGGGCGCCATGGGCAAGAATGGCGAGTTCCGCGCCGGCATGCCGCAATACGGCACGGACAACCGCCAGAAGACCCCCAGCTATGCCCGCACGCAGTCGCTGACTCCGCCGGTGCGCGACGGGCGCGCCACCGCCAACACCGGCGGCGAACTGACGAACTCGGTGCCGCGCGAGGTGACCGTCAATCCGGACTTGGCGATCCAGCGCAGCAAGGCCTTCACGGGCAACTAAAATCCGGCCGCTCATCCGGGCGCCACAGCCACGCCGCACCGCGCACGCCGCTTGAATCGCCGTGCGCGGCGCGGCGTATCGGCGTGTCGATGCGGTCCGAAAAGGCCCAGCGCTCGACGATCGGGGGCAGGGCGTCGTACAGGAATTCCAGGTTCGACAGGCCACCGCCCAGCACGATCACGTCGGGGTCGACGATGTTCACGATGCCGGCCAGCCCCCGGCCCAGCCGGTCCGCGAGGCGGTCGAGGGTCGCGCGGCACGTCGCGTCGCCGGCCTGGGCGCGGGAGGCGATTTCCTCCATGGGCAGGGTTGCCCCGGTCACACGTTGGTGGTCGGCGGACACCGCCGGGCCGGAAACGAAGCACTCCAGGCAGCCGCGCTTGCCGCAGTAGCAGGCGGGACCCGGCAATTCGTCGCCGCTGGCCCAGGGCAGGGGATTGTGCCCCCATTCACCGCCGACGGCGTTCCGGCCCGCGAGCACCCGGCCGTGCACCACGATCCCGGCACCGCAGCCGGTCCCTAGGATGGCGGCGAACACGACGCCGCAGCCGGCGCCCGCACCATCGGCCGCCTCTGAAACCGCGAGGCAATTCGCGTCGTTTTCCACGCGTACCGGGCGGCCTAGCACGTCGGCCAAGTCACGGTCAAACGGCTTCCCGATGAGCCAGGTCGAGTTCGCGTTCTTCACCAGCCCGGTGGCGGGCGATACGATTCCGGGTATGCCGACGCCGACCTTCGCCCGTTCGCCGCCGGACTCCTCCTCCAAGCGGCGAACGAGGTCCGCGATGGTGCGTAGCGTGCCGGCATAATCCTCGCGCGGGGTGGGAACGCGCCGGCGGGCGCGCTGGTTTCCTTCCTGGTCGAGCACGATTCCTTCGGTCTTCGTGCCGCCAAGGTCGATGCCGATGCGGATCATGGGCGTGCCCCAGCCTTCGATTCGACGGTTCGGCCGTCTCCGGCGGGAATCCATAGCCGGAAAGGATCGCGCGCTTCAATCTGTGCCGCCGTGCGGAGGGAGGGCGGTGGTTGAGACAAATCGAACGGCGCCGCCCGATATGGGTTGACCGCCCTTTCGGATTGAGTAGAACCAGCGAAGGAATGGGCGGGATTCACCAATCTCCGCCCGACAACATGGCCATCGGAGCCGGACCAACGATGATTCGCCAGCGCGCCGCTCTTCGCTTCTCGTCCCTGACCTTGAGCCGTGCCGTCGCCGCCGGCCTCGCCGTGCTGATCGCCGGCGCCGCCGTGCCCGCCGCCGCCAAGGAAACGGCCAAGCCGGCCGCGGCGAAGGCCACCTCGAAGTCCACCGCCAAGGCGGCCTCGGCCAAGTCGGCTGCGGGGAAATCGTCGGCTTGCTACAGCGAGGCCGAGCACGCGGCCGAGCAGCTGATCCGCATGCACACGGAGATGATGGTGGTCGGCCTGACTTGCCAGCAGGTCATGCCGGACAAGAAGCCGTTCAACCTGTACCAGGACTTCACGATCAAGAACCGCTCGCTGGTGTCCAACTCGGAAGCGGCGATGATCGACCATTTCCGTAAGCACAGCTCCGGCAACCCGACGCGCCAGTTCGACATGTACCGCACCGAGTTGGCCAACGAGATCAGCCGCCGCGCGGCCGTGATCGGGACGGGCGGCTATTGCGCCAACTTCGTCGACCGTTCGAAGACGGCGACGGAGCTGACGACGGACGATCTGCGCGTCCTGACCGCGGATGAAAAAAACGCCGGCCTGATGCAATTGTCGGCAAAGCCGCTGTGTGGCGTCCAGGTCGTCAGCGCGCCTGACGCGCCCATCGAGACCGCCCAGGCGCCGACCACCCGGACGGCCAAGCCGAAGTCGACCGGAAAGACTACGGCGAAGGCGCCGGGCAAGCCGAAAGTTGCCGACAAGGCCCAGGTCGTTTCCGCCAAGCGCTGAGCGATTCGCCCGTTAGCAATTGGCATGGTTGTTGCGAAGCCCTCCCCGTCACAGCGGGGAGGGCTTTTTTCATGCCTTGGGACTTTCGTCATGGTTGATTGCAAGTGCAATTTTCTCAAAACAGGGCTGAATCGATATTGCAAATTCGCTGAAAATTGGTATTACCGCAGTTAGAGTGCGGGTTTGCCCTCTTGCCCTGTCCAAACAGGGTGGGCTAACGTTCCGTCCAGACAACAATCTTGGCCCCGCGCCTAGACGCACGGGTAAGCCAGTTCGGGGAGTGGCTGTTCACGTGACCGGTGTACTGAGCGTGCCCGTCTCGCACGCCCGTGCCTTTGCATCGCGCTGAGGCGAGGTGAGACGATGGAATACTTTCTTCAACAGTTGATCAACGGCATTTCGCTGGGCGCCATTTACGGCCTCATCGCGATCGGCTACACGATGGTGTACGGCATCATCGGCATGATCAACTTTGCCCATGGCGAGATTTACATGATCGGTGCCTTCGTGGCCCTGATCACTTTCCTTGCTCTGGGCGCTCTGGGCATCACCTGGGTGCCGCTGGCGCTGGTGGTGATGCTGGCCGCGTCGATGCTGTTCACGGCCGTGTACGGCTGGACGGTGGAGCGCATCGCCTATCGGCCGCTGCGCAATTCGCCCAAGCTGGCGCCGCTGATCTCGGCCATCGGCATCTCGATCTTCCTGCAGAACTACGTCCAGATTCTGCAAGGCGCCCGGTCGAAGCCGCTGCAGCCGATCCTGCCCGGCAACCTGACCCTGATGGATGGTGCGGTGTCGGTCAGCTATGTCCGCCTCGCGACGATCATCATCACGGTCGCGCTGATGTACGGATTCACGCAGCTGATCACGCGCACTTCGCTTGGTCGCGCGCAACGGGCCTGCGAGCAGGACAAGAAGATGGCGGCCCTGCTGGGCGTCGACGTCGACCGGATCATCTCGCTGACCTTCGTCATGGGCGCCGCCCTGGCCGCGGTCGCGGGCATGATGGTCCTGCTGATCTACGGCGTGATCGACTTCTACATCGGCTTTCTGGCCGGGGTGAAGGCCTTCACGGCGGCGGTCCTGGGCGGCATCGGCTCGCTGCCGGGCGCCATGCTCGGCGGTGTGGTCATCGGCCTCATCGAGGCCTTCTGGTCGGGCTACATGGGCAGCGAGTGGAAGGACGTCGCGACCTTCACCATCCTCGTGCTCGTCCTGATCTTCCGCCCGACCGGCCTGCTCGGCCGTCCGGAAATCGAGAAGGTGTAAGATGACCGCGCTCTCCATGTCGTCCCCGCGGTCCATCGCCTGGCCCGCGATCCTCAAGGAGGCGGCTATCACCGCCTTCGTCGCCCTGCTCCTCACCATACCGCTCGTCGGCCTGCGCACCGTCGACCGTCCCACCGGCCTTGGGCTGGAGACGCGCTGGGCCGAGGTCGCCGCCGCCGTCGGGCTCGTCTTCCTCGGTCGCCTCGGTCTTTGCCTGATCCGTGACGGCCAGCCGACGGTGGTGCTGGTGCTCGCGGCCGTAGCCACGGCCGCTGGCTTCTTCATTAAGATGCCGACTGAGGCGCTGCGCGTCATCCTGATCGCCGGCGGCGCCATCATCGCCATCCGCGCCGTCATCGCCATCCGCACCGGCCGCTCCAAGTTGAGCCAAGCGGAGCGTGACCAGCGCATGGACCGCATCGCCGCGAAGGTGCAGCACGCTTCCCGCTGGCTGGGGCCGATCGCCGTCGTCGTGGCGCTCGCCTTCCCGCTGACGCCGCTGGCCGACCGCCAGCTGCTCGACATCGGCATCCTGCTGCTCACCTACATCATGCTCGGCTGGGGCCTGAACATCGTCGTCGGCCTTGCCGGCCTGCTCGACCTCGGCTACGTCGCCTTCTACGCGGTTGGCGCCTACTCCTACGCGCTGCTTGCCCACTATTTCGGCCTCAGCTTCTGGCTTTGCCTGCCGTTGGCTGGCCTGCTGGCCGCCGGCTCGGGCGTGCTGCTGGGCTTCCCGGTGCTGCGCCTGCGCGGCGACTATTTCGCCATCGTCACGCTCGGCTTCGGTGAGATCATCCGCATCATCCTGGTCAACTGGTACCAGTTCACCGGCGGCCCCAACGGCATCTCCGGCATCCCGCGCCCGAGCTTCTTCGGCCTCGCCGACTTCGTGCGCAGCCCGCCGGAGGGCACGCTGGCCTTCCACGAGATGTTCGGGCTGGAGTTCAGCCCGCTGCACCGCATCGTCTTCCTCTATTACTTGATTCTGGCGCTGTCGCTGGTCGTGAACCTGTTCACGCTGCGCATCCGCAAGCTTCCGCTCGGCCGCGCGTGGGAGGCGCTGCGCGAGGACGACATTGCCTGCGCGTCGCTGGGCATCAACCGCACCAACATGAAGCTGGCCGCCTTCGCCATTGCGGCGATGTTCGGCGGCTTCGCCGGCTCCTTCTTCGCCACCCGCCAGGGCTTCATCAGCCCGGAGAGCTTCACCTTCATCGAATCGGCGATCATCCTCGCCATCGTCGTGCTGGGCGGCATGGGCAGCCAGATCGGCGTGGTCGTGGCGACCCTGCTGGTCATCGGCCTGCCCGAGGCCTTCCGTGAACTGGCCGACTACCGCATGCTGGCGTTCGGCATGGGCATGGTCCTGATCATGCTGTGGCGTCCGCGCGGCCTGCTCGCTCACCGCGATCCCACCATTCTCCTCTACGGCCGCAACGGCAAGGGCACCGGCGGAGCGGCCGCAGGCACGGCCGCGGCCGGCGGCCAGGGCATCGCCGGGGGGAGGGCGAAGTGATGACGGACCTGTCCATGACGAAAACGCCCCTGCTGACGGTCGAACACCTGACCATGCGCTTCGGCGGTCTGGTGGCCAACAGCGACGTCTCTTTCGTCGCCAACAACGCCGAGATCACCGCGATCATCGGGCCGAACGGCGCCGGCAAGACCACGCTGTTCAACTGCATCACCGGTTTCTACACCCCGACGGTCGGCCGGCTGACGCTGCGCCATCCCGACGGGAAGGAGTTCCTGCTGGAGCGGATGCCGGGCTACCGCATCTCGCAGAAGGCCAGTGTGGCGCGCACCTTCCAGAACATCCGCCTGTTCGGCGGCATGAGCGTGCTGGAGAACCTGGTCGTCGCCCAGCACAACAAGCTGATCCGCGCCTCGGGCTTCTCCATCGCCGGCCTGCTCGGCCTGCCGAGCTACCGCAAGGCGGAGAGCGAGGCGATCGACCTGGCCAAATACTGGCTGGACCGCGTGCGGCTGCTCGACTTCGCCGACTGGTCGGCGGGCAACCTGCCCTACGGCGCGCAGCGCCGACTGGAGATCGCGCGGGCCATGTGCACCGAACCGGTGCTGCTGTGCCTGGACGAGCCGGCGGCGGGCCTGAACCCGCGCGAGTCGGCCGAACTGGCGGAACTGCTGACCTTCATCCGGGACGACCACAAGACGGGCGTGCTGCTGATCGAGCACGACATGAGCGTGGTGATGCGGATCTCCGACCACGTCGTGGTGCTCGATTACGGGCGGAAGATCTCCGACGGCGACCCGGCTTTCGTGAAGAACGACCCGGCGGTGATCCGCGCCTACCTGGGCGAGGACGAGGACGCGGAACTGCCGGCGGAGGTCGCCAACGATTTGCCGGAGGTGGCCCAGAACGATGTGAAGCGTGCGGAAGAGGGGGCCTGAGGCCATGCTGAAGGTATCGGGCGTCCACACCTTCTACGGCGCGATCGAGGCGCTGAAGGGGGTCGACATCGAGATCGCGGCGGGCGAGATCGTCTCGCTGATCGGCGCGAACGGCGCCGGCAAGTCGACGCTGCTGATGACGATCTGCGGCAACCCGCGCGCCCGGATGGGGCGGGTGCTGTTCGAGGGCGAGGACATCACGGGGCTGCCGACCTACGAGATCGTGCGGCGCGGCATCGCGCAGAGCCCGGAGGGACGGCGCATCTTCCCGCGGATGAGCGTGCTGGAGAACCTGCAGATGGGCTCCATCACGGCCAAGCCGGGGAGCTTCGCCAACGAGCTGGAACGCGTGCTGACGATGTTCCCGCGCCTGAAGGAGCGCATCGGCCAGCGCGCCGGCACCATGTCGGGCGGCGAGCAGCAGATGCTGGCGATCGGGCGGGCGCTGATGAGCCAGCCGCGGCTTCTGCTGTTGGACGAGCCGTCGCTCGGCCTCGCACCGCTGGTGGTCAAGCAGATCTTCCAGGCGGTGAAGGACATCAACCGCGAGCAGAAAATGACGGTGTTCATGGTGGAGCAGAATGCGTTCCACGCGCTGAAGCTGGCACACCGCGGCTACGTCATGGTGAACGGCAAGGTGACCATGTCGGGCACCGGTGCCGAACTGCTCGCCAACGAGGAAGTGCGCACCGCTTACCTGGAGGGAGGTCACTGATGGACGGCATTCTCGGTTCATCGCTGTCCGTCTTCCTGGGCGTGACGGTGCTGGTGTTCGGCGGCTGCGGGGTCCTGACCGGGCAGACGCTGGCGGAGGGATGGAAGCCGCTGAAGCTGGCGCTCGCCTACATCCTGTTGCTGGGCCTGGGCGACCGGTTCCTGGTCTGGGGCCTGTTCGGCGGCCAGCTGCTGTCCTTCTACGGATTCGTCGTCCACACCGTCGTCATCGGCGCCATCACGCTGACGGCTTACCGCATTGCGGTCGCGCGGCGCATGGTGTCGCAATATCCTTGGTTGTATGAACGCTCTGGCCCGTTCGGCTGGCGCGAGCGTGTCGGCGGCACTCTCGCCGAATAATGGGTCTTTCCTCCTATCCGAAAAGGATAGTTGGTCTGGTGAAACTGTCGCAGTCCGCGATAGTGGAGGTATAGTAGAACCTTAAGGACGCCGGGCGTGCCCCTTTCGGGCCGTCCGGCCGCACGACCCCGCGGGTCCCCGCGTGACGACTCATAACAGGGAGCTAACGAAACCATGAACTACAAGCTTTCCCTCCTCGTTGCGGTTGCGGCGACCGCTATGACCGCCTCGGTGGCGAAGGCCGACATCGCGGTGGCCACGGCCGGCCCGATCACCGGCCAGTACGCCACCTTCGGCGAGCAGATGAAGAAGGGCATGGAGCAGGCCGTTGCGGACATCAACGCCGCCGGCGGCGTGCTCGGCCAGAAGTTGAAGATGGAGGTGGGCGACGACGCTTGCGACCCGAAGCAGGCCGTCGCGGTGGCGAACCAGCTGGCCAAGGCCGGCGTGAAGTTCGTCGCCGGGCACTTCTGCTCGGGCTCCTCGATCCCGGCGTCGCAGGTCTACGCTGAAGAAGGCGTCCTGCAGATCTCCCCGGCCTCGACCAACCCGAAGCTGACCGAGCAGGGCCTGAAGAACGTCTTCCGCGTTTGCGGCCGTGACGACCAGCAGGGCCAGATCGCCGGCAAGTACCTGCTCCAGAACTACAAGGGCAAGAACGTCGCGATCCTTCACGACAAGTCGGCCTACGGCAAGGGCCTCGCCGACGAGACGCAGAAGGCGCTGAACGCCGGCGGCCAGAAGGAGAAGATCTACGAGGCCTACACCGCCGGTGAGAAGGACTACTCCGCGCTGGTGTCGAAGCTGAAGCAGGAAGCCATCGACGTCGTCTATGTCGGCGGCTACCACACCGAGGCCGGCCTGATCGCCCGCCAGATGAAGGACCAGGGCCTGAACGCCACGATCGTTTCGGGCGACGCGCTGGTCACCAACGAGTACTGGTCCATCACCGGCCCGGCCGGCGAGGGCACCATGATGACCTTCGGCCCGGACCCGCGCGAGCTGCCGGACGCCAAGGCCGCCGTGGAGAAGTTCCGCAAGGCCGGCTATGAGCCGGAGGGCTACACCCTCTACACCTACGCCGCCCTGCAGATCTGGGCCGAGGCCGTGAACGCCGCCAAGTCCACCGACGCCACCAAGGTCGCGGAAGCGCTGCACAAGGGCGGCACCTACAAGACCGTGATCGGCACCATTGGCTTCGACGCCAAGGGCGACGTCACCACCCCGGCCTATGTCTGGTACCGCTGGAACAACGGCCAGTACGCCCAGGTGAAGTAAGCGTTATGCGGCTGCGCCCGTCGCAAGACGGGCGCGCACGCGACAAAGGCCCGGCGGTGTACCGCCGGGCCTTTGTCGTTCGCGTGGATTACGGTCTAAGCCCTTCCGCCACGGGCGCCGCAGCCGTGGCGGCCGGCGTCGGCATGCGCGGCGTCCGCTCGGCGAGCAGGCGTTCCGATGTGCGCAGAACGTCGCGCCAGAAGGCGGCGGCTCTGATGTTGTTGGCAGCCGTGAGTTCGACGAGGCGCACGCGGCTGATGCGGATTGCGGAGTCGCCCAGCTCTTCCACCAGGCGAGTCGCGAACAGAAGCACATCGTGGTCGATCTTCATGCGCTCCAGAACGGTTGCGCCGCAAAAAGGTTCCCCGACAGCGGAGTTCGTGGCGGCTGAGGAAGAAAGCATGTCATGGATTGTGCGCTGCACACAAGGCTGGAGCAGCCTTTCGGGTGGCGGAGATGTTGCAACACCGCTACATTCCCCGGCCGGTGCGCTCCGGTCCCATAACGGACACTCGCCAGACGGGGCCCGTTTGGTGTTTCTATGGCGTTGCTTGAGCGCGGTGCCGGCCCAGAAGGCGTGGGCCCGGAATTCCAGGGTGTCGGAGAAGTGAATATGCGCAGAAAGCGCGAAGTCGTCGAAGGCCAGTTGTTTCGGAAGCTTGGGCCCGGCGGCGGGATCTGGGAAGTGATCGCGGTGCGCAAGGACGGCCTCGGCACGCAGCACGCTCAGATGCAACGGGCGGACGATCCCAAGACCCTGAAGACGCTGGCCGTGTCGACCCTGCTCGACCCCAGCCAGTTCGAAATGGTCGCCGAGCAGCCGTGAGCCGAATGGCTCCGGTCAGGCCGGAGCCATTCTTCTATGGTGGGTGCATACTTCTACGGTGGGTGCATAGGCCGGCGGTTCCTGAGGATTGCCGACAGGGCCGCTCAGCGAGTCACGCGGCTCAAGCGGTCGGACAAAGGCGGGCGCATCCACAACAGTCCCTCCCTCGCCGAATGAATGCCCCTTTGACTCGTTCACCAGTCGACGAACAGTCCAGGCCATCGTTCGACGAACCGATCATTCGGGCCGCTGCTTTCCCATTCAGGCGTGTATGCAGAAATGCAACAGGGCTGGGGTTCTTACAACAGGGGCCTTGTGACACGGCGGGCTTGCTGATATCTGGAGTCAAGAACACTCAACCGCCGACGGACTGCGGCGGGCCTGCCTCTCGGCGGTGCGGGAAGACGAGGCCTCGGGTTCTCCCCCTGGGCGTACAGTCGTTCTTGTGCCGACGTCTGCGCCTCGGTTGTACCGGCCCAACAGTGCCGTCAACAAGGGAAAGAAGAAAATGACTCTGCGTGGGATCCTGCTCGGCACCGCTGTTGCGATGTTGCTGCCGACCGCCGCCATGGCCGCGTCCGAGGGCTTTTACGTCGGCGCCGGCGCCGGCGTGAACTGGACCGAGGACTCCAAGTTCCGCTTCGAGGGCACGAACACCAACGCCAAGTCCGATTACAAGATCGGCGGCATTGGAGACGTTTCGGCCGGTTACGCGACGTCCTACGGCCTGCGCCCGGAACTGGAGTTCGCGTGGCGTTGGCGCAACTCGGTCGACAGCACGTCGAGCAACGCGGCGGCCTTCAACGGCGCCGGCGGCAAGGCCAGTTCGATCGCCTTCATGGGCAACCTGCTGTACGACATCGACACCGGCACGGCCTTCACGCCGTACATCGGTGCCGGCGCCGGTATCGCGCAGGTTCGCCAGGAAGTTGGCCCGCTGAGCGACCGTGACTGGGTCTTCGCCTACCAGGGCATCGCCGGCGTTTCCTACGGCCTGACCAACAACCTGGCCCTGACGCTGGATTATCGCTACTTCGCCACGCTGGATCCGAAGTACGACTTCGGCCCCGTCACGGTGAAGGGCGAGTACACCAACCACACCATCCTCGCCGGCCTGCGCTACACCTTCGGCGCCCCGGCCGCGACGCCGGCCGCCGCTCCGGTTGCCCCGGCCGCTCCGGTCCAGGCGCAGCCGCAGACCGAGTACCTGGTGTTCTTCGACTGGGACAAGGCCAACATCACCCCGGTGTCGGACAAGATCATCAGCGATGCCGCCGCCGCCGCCGGCAAGGTGCGCGCCGTCAGCATCCACGTGATCGGCCACACGGACACCTCGGGTTCGCCGGCCTACAACCAGAAGCTCTCGCTGCGCCGCGCCGACGCGGTGAAGAGCGCGCTGGTCGCCAAGGGCGTCCCGGCCAACCAGATCACCGTCGAGGGCAAGGGCGAGACCCAGCTGCTCGTGCAGACCGGTGCGAACGTGCGCGAGCCGTCGAACCGTCGCGCGCAGATCCTCATCCGCGTGAAGTGATCGGGCGGACGGCCCCTCGTCAAAAAGGGGCCGTTGACCGTCGGAACGAAAGGGCGTCGCCTGTGCGGCGCCCTTTTGCGTTTTCTCGTCATCCTTCCGCACGGAGGCTGGTGCCGTGTCCGCCCTGTCCTTGGCCGTGGTCATCCCCACCCTGAACGCCGCCGCAACGCTCGGCGCAACGTTGGGCGCGCTGCAGGGCGACGTGCGACGGCTGGTGGTGGCTGATGGCGGATCGAACGATGCAACGCTGGATCTCGCGCGGTCAAACGGTGCCCTTGTCGTGGAGTGCCCGCCGGGACGTGGCGCGCAGTTGGCCGCCGGTGCGGCGGCGGTGGAGGAGGATTGGATCCTGTTCCTGCACGCAGACACGCGGCTGGGCGGCGGCTGGCGTCCCGTGGTTGAGGAGTTTGCGGCCAATCCTGACAATGCACGGCACGCCGGCTATTTCCGTTTGCGCTTCGACACGCCGAATCCGGCGGCACGGCGGGTCGAGCGGCTCGCCGGCTGGCGCGCGCGCGCGCTTGGGCTTCCCTACGGGGACCAGGGTCTGCTGATCGCACGGGGCTTCTATGGGTCGTTGGGCGGCTTTCGCCCGTTGCCGCTGATGGAGGACGTGGAGTTCGTGAGGCGCGTTGGCCCCGCCAGGCTCCGGGAACTGCCGGTCGAAGCCCTGACCTCTGCGGCACGCTACGAACGCGACGGGTGGTTGGCGCGGCCCCTGCGCAACATGGCCTGCCTGACCCTCTACGCCGTGGGCGTCCCCCCGCGCATAATTCGGACGCTGTACGGATGAGGCAGCGCAAGCACCTGATCGTCTTCGCCCGGCCGCCACGACTCGGGCGTGGCAAGCGGAGGCTGGCCAAGGACGTCGGGACTGTCGCCGCTTGGCGTTTCTACCGCACGGTCTTGTCCGCCCTGTTGTGGCGCCTGCACCGCGATTCCCGCTGGATTCTGTGGCTTGCCGTGACTCCCGACCGGTCGGCGGGGGAGCGGGGCTGGCCCGTGCGAACCCTGCGGATCGGGCAGGGTGGTGGCGATCTCGGGCAACGAATGGCGCGGGCTCTCCGCGAGCGCCCCTGCGGCCCGGCGGTGCTGATCGGCAGCGACATTCCGGAAATCCAGCCGGCCGACATCGCCGCAGCGTTCCGCGGGCTTGGCCGAAACGATGTCGTTTTCGGGCCGGCGCGCGATGGCGGCTACTGGCTGGTGGGCGTCCGCCGCACCCGCGCCTTGCCGCGGACCCTGTTCGACGGCGTTCGCTGGTCGACTCCGCACGCCCTTGCCGACACGGTGGCCGGGCTGCAGCCCGGTACCAAGGTCGGGCTGGTCGCCACGATGGAGGACGTGGACGACCTCGATTCATACCAGCGAGTGTGGATGGACGGCGGGCAGGGGCGAAGGCGGCGCAAAAGGTAGGGAAAATGCGCATCAACTGTGGCGTGAAGCGCCCGGTCGGCGTATGACGTCCATACCGAAGTCCGCACTTTGGTCCGAAATGCCCGACACCGACGACGCCCCCGACTCTGACACGCAGGTATCGCCATGCAGGTTTTGATTGCCGACGATCACTCCATCGTCCGCAGCGGCCTGACCCATCTGGTGGGAGAATTGGACGCGCAGGCGGATGTGGTGGCGGCGACAAATTACGCCCAGCTCAACCAATTGCTGGATGGTGCCGGTCCTTTCGACCTGATCATCATGGATTTGCGCATGCCGGGGCTCGGCGGCCTCGACGACGTCGAGACGGTGGTGAAGCGCGTGGCTCCGGTGCCGGTTGTCGTCTTCTCCATGATCGATTCGCCGGACGAAATGCGCGCGGTCCTGTCGCGCGGCGTGCGGGCGTTCGTGCCGAAATCGACCGACGACGTCTTGGTCGTGAACATCCTCCGGCTGGTTATGGCTGGTGGCTCCTACGTCCCGCCGGTCCTGGGCATGCCTGGCCTCGGCGCGTCCCCGGCGCTGAAGCCGCCGCACCAGCCCAGCGTCTTCGACGGCATGACGCGCCGGCAACTGGAGGTGCTGGACCTGCTGGCCCAGGGCCTGTCGAATCAGGAGATCGGGGAAAGGCTCGGCCTCAACCTGTCCACGGTGAAGACGCACGTCACCGGCGTGCTGAAGGCGCTGGGTGTCGGCAGCCGCACCCAGGCGGTGCTGATGGTCAAGGAATCAGGCCGCGACCGTCTGGTCTGAGCGGACCGCCAGCGGCACCGCGACCGAAAATACGGAGCCGCGCCCCTCCACCGACCGCACGTCCAGCCGGTGGTCGAGCAGCCGCGCCAGACGCTCCACGATGGCGAGGCCCAGGCCGATGCCTTCGCTGCGGTCGCGGTCCGGCCGGTCGAGCTGGACGAACTCCTCGAAAATGCGCTGCCGGTCCGCTTCCGCGATTCCCCGGCCTGTGTCGTACACCTCGATCCACAGCTGGGAACCGCGGCGCCGACATCCCATCAAGACGCCGCCCTGCTCGGTGTAGCGCACGGCGTTGGCGAGGAGGTTGCGCAGGATGCGCTCCAGCAGGAAGGGATCGCTGCGCACGATCAGCCTCGTCGGGACGACCCGCAGGCGGAGCCCCTTGTCTTCCGCCAACCCTTCGAACTCCGATTCCATCTGGTCGAACAGGACGGCGAGCGGGACGTCCGTCGGCTTCGGCTCCACGACCCCGGATTCGAGTTTGGAGATCTCAAGGATCGCGTTCAGCAGATCGTGCATCGACCGTTGCGCCGCCCGCAGGTCGCGGACCAGAACCTGCCCGCGCGGCGTCTGCACCTGCCGTTCGAGCATGCTGGTGAACATGTTGATGGCCTGAAGCGGTTGCTTCAGGTCGTGGCCGGCGTGCGCCAGGAAGCGAGACTTCGCCAGATGCGCCTGTTCGGCCGCCTCCTTCGCGGCGTGCAGCTCGGCGGTGCGGACGCGGACCTGCTCCTCCAGCGTCTCGTTGGCTTCCTCCAAAGCCTCGGTCATTCGCGTGATGTCGGAGAACTGGCGTTGAACGTGGCGCACCATGGGGCGGAAAATCACCACCGCCTCCGCAGCGAGGGTCAGCAAGGTCAGAAACAGGGCGAGCAGGCCGAGCCGGTGCAGCGTGGCGAAACCTTGCTCCCCGGCGGCCTGATAGCGCGCGACCATGTCCTCCAGCCGGGTCAGCAGGGGGCCGAGCGCTTGGTTGACGATGGTCATCGCCTCCGGCATGTCGCGCGGCACGCCGTCGGGGCCCGCGATGATCACGGCGCGCAAGGCGGCGATCTGCCTCAGCACCAGGTCATTGAGCGGCTCCGGCCCGTCGAAGTAGAGCCCGCGCACGGCGACGCCCAGGGCGGAGGATGGGTTGACCTTGGTCAGGCGCCGGTGCGCGGCCTCGAACATCTCCGTCGTGCCGACGAGCCGGCCGGTCAGGTCGCGGCGCTCGTACTCGGTCTGGGCGTTTTGCAGCTGTTCCACCAGAAGTGCGGTGCGCTGCGACAGCATGCGCTGCCGGCCGGAGATGTTGATGACCTCCAGCATGTCCGCATGCTGGTTGATGACGCGTTCCGTCGACAGGAATCCCAGAACGGTGCACAGGGCGATAACCCCCAACGCCAGCCGGAACCGGATCGTCATCCAGCGGGCGGTGGTGTTGCCGATTGGGACCATGCGGGTCGTCTTCCTTCCTGCTGCTCCGGCCTGCCGCTCCGGGATGACCGGCGCCGCATCTTGATGCGGGTCAAGGCGCGTTAGTCTGCAAAAACACGACAGTAAACGCAAATTCGGTGCCAACCAAAGGCCGGACTGACAGTAGGGCCGAAGCCCGGGGGAGTTGATCATGGCGGTGAGCCGCGCGGGCCTGTTGCGGGGGCGGTTCCGGGCCGACCCGAACGCGATCCGTCCGCCCTGGGCGTCGGCCGATGCGCAGGCTTTCGCATCGGCCTGCGATGCTTGCGGACGCTGTGGTCCGGCCTGCCCGGAGGGCATCATCGCCTTCGATCGGATCGGCCGGCCGCAGATCGACTTTTCCAAGGGCGGCTGCACGTTCTGCGGTGCCTGCGCGGACCGCTGCCCGACCGGCGCGTTGTCGCGGTTGGATGGGGCCCGTCCCTGGGGGCTGGTCGCGGAGATCGGCGCTGCGTGCCTGTCACTCGCCGGCACCGATTGCCGCATGTGCCACGACCACTGCGATCCGGCCGCCATCCACTTCCGCCCGCTGGGGCGCGGACGCTGGCTGCCGACCATAGAGGAGGCGGATTGCACCGGCTGCGGCGCCTGCGTCGCGGTCTGCCCGGTCGGCGCGGTGTCGGTGGAGGCACGGTGGGGCAAGGAGGCGTGACGGTGTTCTGACGGGAACGCCCCCGTCAAGTGCCTGTTGGTAGGGCAACTTGACCCTGTTCTGCCAACGGAGAAAGCCCCATGTGGTGGCGCAACGTGACCCTGATCTACGCCGTGGCATTCACGGCGGTCGGCATTCTCGGATTCGTACCGTCCTTCCTGTCACCGCCAGCCGACGGCGTGACGCTCGCCGTCGAATCATTCCATGGCTACCTGCTCGGCCTGTTCCCGGTGAACCTGTTGCACAACATCGTGCATCTTCTGTTCGGGCTTTGGGCGTTCTTCGCCTATTTCTCCGGCCGGCTGGCGTCGCGCGGCTAGCTAAAGAGTGTGGCGGTCATCTACGCCGTCTTCACCATCATGGGCCTGATCCCCGGCCTGAACACGTTGTTCGGCCTGGTCCCGCTGCACGGCAACGACATTTGGCTGCACGCGCTTCTGGCCATCGTGGCGGGCGTCGTCGGCTATGCGGTGCACGAGCCGGAAGCCGACGTGACCCGCGCCGAGTGGCGCGCGTAAGCTTGGCTCCAAGCCCAATTCTAACAAGTCCAATCCTCAAGTCCAGCGGCCGGCCATGAAGGCCGGTCTGGCGGCTGACCTCCCATCACGATCGCAGAGCGACGCCGCATGAACCTTCCCGAAGGGATGACCGACTCCGGACGCCGTGTGCTCCACGGCGTTCCGGACGGATACGACGCGTGGGTGCTGGCCGAGTTGGCCCGGCGCTCGCCGGCCGGCACCGTCCTCCACATTGCCGAGGACAGCCGCAGCATGGAGCGGTTGAGCCGCAACCTGCGCAGGGTGGCGACCGACGCCGAAATCCTGACTTTTCCCGCCTGGGACACGCTGCCCTACGACCGCGCGTCGCCGTCGGCCCGGGTCGCCGGACGGCGGATCGCCACGCTGGCGCGCCTTGCGCAACCGACGACCGGCCCACAGATCGTCGTCACCAGCGTCGGCGGCGTGCTGCGGCGGCTGCCACCGGCCGACGCCTTGGCGGACGGCGCGCTCCGCCTCGCCGCGGACCATCCGACCGACCCGGAGTCGCTGCGCGGTTGGCTGTTCCGCAACGGCTACGGCCCGGCCGCGGAGGCTCGCGATCCCGGCGACGTGCTGTTCGGCGACGATGATCTCCTGGTGGTTGACCCTGGCCGGGCAGAGCCGCTTCGCATCCCCTTGCCGGACGCGCGGATCGACGCGGAGTTGCTGCCCCTGTCGGAGGTGCCGCTCACCGAAGCCACCATGGCCCGCTTCGCGACCGCATACTTGGCGGCCTTCGGTGCCGAGGCGGAAGGTGATCCTCTGTACCAGGCGGTTCGGGCCGGGCGCCGCTATGTCGGTATGGAGCAGTGGCTGCCTCTGTTCTTCCTCAACACCAATAGCCTGTTCGACCGCATGCCCAGTGCGGTCCTTTCAATGGACGAGGGCACGGAGGCGATGCGCGATGCGCGGCTGGAGCAGGCGCGCCATGCCTTTGAATCGCGAAAGCGCCAGATGGCCGCGTCCGAAAAGGCCGGGCTGCCGGCCTACCGCCCGCTGCCTCCGGAGGATGTGTTCCTCGATACGGCGGCGTGGAAGGACGGGCTTGCCGGGCGCGCGGTCGTCGTCCTGTCGGGTGGCGAAGGCAGCGCGGACGCTGGCGGCCGCCCTGTGACCCTGGCCGGTGACGACGAGGAGGATCGCGTCGCCGGATTGCGCGCCGACCAGCAGCGCCGCGTGCTGATCGCCGTCGACGATCCGGGGCGGGCGAAAGGCTTTGCCCGCCACCTTCGCCGCGAAGGAGTGGACGCGGCCGTCGTGGAGGACGCGGTCGGAGAGCAGCCCATCGCCGTGGTGGCGCTGGACCTCGACGCCGGCTTCCAGGCGCCCGGGCTTGCCGTCGTCACGGCGGCGGAGGTTCTGGGCGAGGTGGTCGCGCGGCCAAGCCGGCGCCGGTCGCGCCGCTTGGTGGACGACTTGCAGGCGGAGGCGGCCGAACTTGCGCCGGGAAACCTGGTCGTGCATCTGGATCATGGGATCGGCCTGACCGACGGGTTGGAGGCGCTGGAGGCGACCGGCGCGCCGCACGACTGCCTGCGCGTCCTCTACCGCGACGAGGCCAAGAGCTATGTCCCCGTGGAGAACCTGGATCAGGTCTGGCCCTTTGGCGCGGCCAGCGGGGCAGCGCCGCTCGACCGGCTCGGCGGTTCCGTGTGGGCGCAGCGGCGGGACTCCGTGGCGGACTCCCTCCGTGTCGCGGCGGCCACCCTGGTCCGCACGCAGGCCGAACGGGCCATGGCTCGCACCGATCCGATCCGGCCGGACCGCCGCGCCTACAACCGCTTCGCCGACCGGTTTCCGCACGAGGAGACGCCGGACCAGCAGACGGCCATCGATGCGGTTCTGCGCGACCTCGCTTCCGGCCGGCTGATGGACTGGCTGGTCTGCGCCGACGTGGGATTCGGCAAGACCGAGGTGGCATTGCGCGCCGCTTTCGCCGTGGCGATGGCCGGCCGGCAGGTGGCGGTGGTCGCCCCCACGACCCCGCTCAGTCACCAACATCTGGAGGAGTTCCAGGAGCGCTTCGCGGGCTTCGGCGTCGCCATCGCCGAACTAGCGCGCAACGTTTCGCCATCCGAAGCGAAGGCGGTGAAGGAAGGGCTGAAGAGCGGGGACATCCGAATCGTGATCGGCACCCACGCGCTGCTCAGCCCGGGCGTCACCTTCGGCGACCTCGGCCTGCTGGTGGTGGACGAGGAACAGAGGCTGGGCGTGAAGCAGAAGGAGCGGCTGAAGGCCATGGCCGCTGGCACCCACGTGCTGACCCTGACGGCCACACCGATCCCGCGCACCTTGCAGCTGGCCATGGCGGGCCTTCGCGACCTGTCGGTGATTGCGACACCACCGTTGCGGCGCCGGCCGGTGCGGACGGAGTTCGTTCCCTTCGACCTCGACGCGGTGGCCGAGGCCCTGCGCGCGGAGCGGACGCGGGGTGGCCAAGCCTTCTACGTTTGCCCGCGCATCGAGGACCTCGACGAGATCCGGGCGCGGCTGGCCGCCATGGTGCCGGAGTTCCGCGTTATCGAGGCGCATGGCAAGATGAAGCCCGATGCGCTGGACGATGCCATGACGGCCTTTGCCGATGGGGCGGGCGACCTGCTGCTCGCCACCAACATCGTCGAGACCGGGCTGAACATCCCCAACGCCAACACGCTGATCGTGCACCGCGCGGACCGGTTCGGTCTGGCGCAACTCCACCAGCTGCGCGGCCGGGTGGGGCGGGCGGCGGTGCAGGGCCGCTGCTGGCTGACCGTGGAGGACGGGGAGGAACTGTCCGAGGCCGCCCGCACGCGCCTGCAAGTGCTGACACGGCTGGACCGGCCCGGCGCCGGGTTCGAGCTGGCGGCGCGCGACCTCGGCCTGCGCGGCGCCGGCGACCTGCTGGGAGAGGAACAGTCCGGGAACCTGCGCGACGTCGGGGCGGACCTGTTCCAGGAGATGCTGCGGCAGGCGGTGGAGGCCGCCCGCGCCGGCCGTCCCGTGCCGGCGATCCTTCCGCCGCGCGTTACGCTGGGACAGCCGGTGCTGATCCCCGACGATTACATCCGCGATTCCAACCTGCGGCTCGCGGTCTATCGGCGCCTCGCCACGTTGGAGGATCCGGAGGAACGGGAAGCGTTCGCCGCGGTCATCGCCGACCGGTACGGCCCACTGCCGGAGACGTTGGAAACGCTGATGGATCTCGGCGCCCTGAAGTGCCTGAGCCGGGAAGCGGGCGTGGCCGCGCTCGACATCGGGCCGAACGGCGCGCTGTTCGCCTTCGCGGACGACACGGGCCCCGACGACGATGCCCTGGGCCAGTTGGTGGAGCGGCGCCAGGACCTGAAGCGCCGCCCCGACGGACGCCTCGTCCTGGTGGCCGGCGACCGCGGCGATGAGGATTTTCGCCGCGCCGTGCGTCGCCTGCTGCGCGATCTCGTTCGCCTCCGGAAGGCTCAACCTCCCGTCGCTTCGGAGGCCGACTCCGTGAAGCCGCAGGCGGCGAGGGCCGCGCGCATGTGAACCGGCACCGGGGCCACGGCCCCGACCGGCGCGCGGGACGGGTAGAGGGGCAGGGTGATGGCGCGGGAGTGCAGGTGCAGCGGCCGGTCGCCCGGCCCGCCATACTGCGGATCGCCCAGCAAGGGGCAGCCCAGCGCCGTCGCGCAATGGACGCGGATCTGGTGCGTGCGTCCGGTGTGCGGCTTCAGTTCCAGCCACGTCATGCCGTCGCCGCGGCCCACGACTTTGTAATCGGTGACCGCGGATTGCCCGTCATCGGCCACGACGATGCGCCAGCCGCCCGTCTTGTTGCTCTGCTTCTTCAGCGGCAGTTCGATGCGCCCCTGATCCTGCGGAGGCGTGCCGGCGACGACCGCCCAGTAGGTCTTGTCGACCTTGCCGTCCTGGAACAGCTTTCCGAGCTTGCGCAGGGCCTTGGGATGCCGCCCCAGGATCAGGCAGCCGGACGTGTCCCGGTCGAGCCGGTGGGCGAGGCCAGGCGGCTTCGGAAAGCCGAAGCGCAGCGCGTCGAAGTACCGCTCCAGGTTTGGCCCACCGCCGGGGCCGGCATGCACTGGCACTCCGGCCGGCTTGTCGAGGATGAGCATCAGCCCGTCGCGGTACAGAACGCGGGCCTGGATTTGTTCGGGTGTCATGCTGCCTTCAACCAGCGAGGCGCTCAGTCCTCGTCATCCTCATCGTCGTCAACCGAAACGGATTCCGCGGCCAGCACGTCGGGCCGTACTGCCGCCAACGCCATCAGCACGGCGCGCACCGTCTCCGGATTCTGGTCTTCGCCCACGACCAGAGCGACCAACTCATCGGTGACGACGGGCGGAGCCGGGACGCGGCGCCGGATGGCGCGGATTTCCTTTTCGATCGCCTTGCGCTCCTCCGCCACGTCGTTGGCGTAGTGGGTCTGGTAGCGCATGGAGAAGTCGTGCAGGCGCCGGTTCACGATGACCTCGGCGGCGAACAGGGCGCGGCGTTGTGCGTCGGCGACTTTGGCGGTCTGGTCATCGGACATGGCGGATCCTGCTGCTGTTGGTTGGACCAAGCCCTCCCTCTCCCGGCGGGGCCGGGAGAGGACAGGCGCCCGGCGTCAGGCGAGCTTCAACTCCTTGAAGAAGTCGTTGCCCTTGTCGTCCACGATGATGAAGGCCGGGAAGTCCTCGACCTCGATGCGCCAGATGGCTTCCATGCCGAGTTCCGGATACTCGACGCACTCCACCTTCTTGATGCAATCCTGCGCCAGACGGGCAGCCGCGCCGCCGATGGAGCCGAGGTAGAAACCGCCGTGCTTCTGGCAGGCCGCGGTGACCTCCGGGCTGCGGTTGCCTTTGGCCAGCATGACCATGGAGCCGCCGGCCGCCTGGAACTGGTCGACGAAGCTGTCCATGCGGCCGGCTGTGGTCGGGCCGAAGGAGCCCGATGCATAGCCTTCCGGCGTCTTGGCCGGGCCGGCGTAGTAGATGGGGTGGTTCTTGAAATAGTCGGGCAGCGGCTCGCCGGCGTCCAGGCGGGCGCGCAGCTTGGAATGGGCGAGGTCACGGGCGACGATCAGCGGGCCGGTCAGCGACAGGCGGGTGCGGATCGGGTACTGCTTCAACGTGGCGAGGATATCGCTCATCGGCTGGTTCAGGTCGATCTTCACCACCTCGCCGGCGAGATCGCCGTCGGTGATCTCCGGCAGGTACTTGGCCGGATCGGTCTCCAGCTGTTCCAGGTAGATGCCGTCCTTGGTGATCTTGCCCACCGCCTGACGGTCGGCCGAGCAGGACACGCCAATGCCGATCGGCATGGAGGCGCCGTGACGCGGCAGGCGGATGACGCGGACGTCGTGGCAGAAATACTTGCCGCCGAACTGCGCGCCGATGCCCATGGTCTGGGTCAACTTGTGCACCTCGGCCTCCATGGCGAGGTCGCGGAACGCGTGCGCGTCCTCGCCGCCCTCGGTCGGCAGGTTGTCGAGGTAGCGGGCCGACGCCAGCTTCACCGTCTTCAGGTTCTGCTCCGCCGACAGGCCGCCGATGACGATGGCGAGGTGGTAGGGCGGGCAGGCCGAGGTGCCGAGGTAGCGGATCTTGTCCTCAAGGAACTTCAGCAGCCGATCCGGCGCCAGCACCGACGGTGTGGCCTGGTGCAGGAAGGTCTTGTTCGCCGACCCGCCGCCCTTGGCCATGAAAAGGAACTTGTAGGCGTCCTCGCCCTCCGCGTAGATCTCCACCTGGCCCGGCAGGTTGTTGCGGGTGTTCTTCTCCTCGTACATGGAGATCGGGGCGAGCTGGCTGTAGCGCAGGTTGCGCTTCAGGTAAGCGTCGCGTGCACCCTCCGACAGGGCTGCCTCGTCACCGCCCTTGGTGAAGACGCGGCGGCCCTTCTTGCCCATGATGATCGCAGTGCCGGTGTCCTGGCACATCGGCAGCGTGCCGGCCGCGGCGATGTTGGCGTTCTTCAGCAGGTCCAGCGCGACGAACTTGTCGTTCGGCGAGGCCTCCGCATCGTCGAGGATCGCGCGGATCTGGCTCAGGTGGCCCGGGCGCAGCAGGTGGTTGATGTCCTTGAAGGCCTCCTCGGCCAGCAGGCGCAGGCCTTCCGGCTCCACCTTCAGGACCTCCTCGCCATCGAACTCCACGACCGAGACATAGTCGGAGGTCAGCTTGCGGTAGGTCGTGTCGTCCTTCGCCAAGGGGAACAGCGTCGAGGCGCCGCGGGCGAGGCTGGTATCGCCAGATTTCGGGCTGGGCATCAGGGGGCTTCCTTCCTGTTTTTGGGTCACAGGTCCCGATGCGGCGCGCGGGAGCGCGCAAAAGGGCCTGGGCCACGCTCGGGCATCGTTATACACCGCTGAAGCCCGCGCACAACGGGAACGCGTTCCCTGCGGCGATTAGGGAAGACGCCGCACCGACCCCACAAAAGGAAAGGCCCGGCGCTTCTCCTGTCGGGGAAAGCGGCGGGCCTGGCTTTCGTAAGTCTTTCTAGGGCGTTACGCGGCGTTCTTCAACTCGGCCCTGATCTCCGGCTGCGGGGCTTCGACTGCACGTTCCGCCGGTGCGCCGGCCCATTCCGTGTGGGCCGGGATCTCCTCGCCCTTCATGACCAGCGTCAGCGGGCCGAGCCGGGCGTAATCGCCGACGTGGGTGTCGTACAGCACCGTGGCACCAGCCCCGATGGTGACCCCGTTGCCGACCGCGACGCGACCGACCTTCATCACGCGGTCCTCATACAGGTGCGTCTGCAGGGCCGACAGGGCGTTCACGGCGGTGTAGTCGCCGACCGACACGCAGTCGAACTCGGTGATGTCGGTGGTGTCCATGAAGACGCCCTTGCCGAACTTGGTGCCGAACAGGCGCAGCACCCAGGGCAGCATCGGCGTGCCGCGCAGATGGTCGAGGAGCACCTTGCCGGCCAGACCCCAGTACAGCACCGCGACCGCCTCGGTCTTCATGGCCCACCAGGACCACATCGGTTTCACCGTTGGCGCGTAGCGGCCCATCAGCAGCCACTTCACCAGGATGACCATCGCCACCATCGCCACCGGAATGGCGACGCTGACGCCCAGGAACTGCAGCAGGAAGGAGCCGTAGCGCTGCTCCAGGATGGCGGGGGCGAACAGCTCCACCGCCAGCGTGCCGAAGGTGATGAACAGCATCGTCGGCATGGACAGGCTGAAGGCCTCGAACACCGCGCGGCCGAAGCGCCGGGCCTTCGACGGCTCGTAGGTCCAATTGGCGCCCACGCCGTCGAACCGCTGGCGGACCGGCAGCTTGATGGGCGGGCTGCCAAACCAGGTCTCCCCGGCGGACATCGCCTCGTTGGCCGGGGGCTTCGACTTGATGCCGATCAGAGAGCCGGTCGGGATGCTGGCGCCGGGGGGCACCACGGCGTCGTTGCCGACGAACACGCGGGCCTCGGTCTTCACCGGCTTCAGGAACATCCAGCCGCGGCGGATGTCCTCGTCGCCCAGCACCACCTCGTCGGCGATGAAGCACTTCTCCCCGATCTCGACCAAGTCGTAGCGCCCGGCGAGGTTGGTGGAGATCTCCGCATCCTTGCCGATCTTGGCACCCATCAACCGGTACCACGCCCGCATGTAGACGGTGGCGTAGAGCGAGCTGAGCGTGTCCAGCATCACCTCGGTCGTCAGGGCCACCAGCCACTTGCGCAGGTAAAAGCCGCTGTGGACGGAGTAGGTGCCGGCCTCGACCTTCGGCAGGACGATCCAGCGCACCGCCGCGATCAGCAGCACCGTGGCGGCGACCAGGGCCATGGCCGTCGGCCAGGCGATCAGCGGCAGGTAATAGAGATAGTTGATCCCGAAGGCCGAACCCAGCACGCCGTCCAGACGGTCGAACAGATAGAAGGCCGGGAAGATCGGCATCAGCGTAACCGGCGGCACGGCCAGAAGGACCGCCGTGTAGAACAGCGCGTGCATGGCCTTGCGCAGGGCGCCGGCCTCGGCGGGGGCGGGCAGCTCCTCGCGCGCCACGCTGCCGGTGCGGCGGGCGGGCGAGCCGTCCCAGGTCTCATAGGAGCCGGTGTGGGCATGGGCGGGCAGGGCGGTCAGGTCGGCCAACTCCGTCCCCGCGCCGACCACGGCGTCGTGCCCGATGACGCACGAGGTGCCGATGTAGGCGTCCTCGCCGATCTCCACCGTGCCGATGACCAGTTCGTTGCCGATCACCTCGGCGTTGGCCAGCTTCACCTTGCCGCCGATGGAGGCACCCTTGCCGATGGTGACGAGGTCGACAGCGCCGGACTCGAACTCGCCGATCAGCGCATCGTCGCCGACCTTGGTGCCGAGCGCCCGCAGGAGCACCCGCATGACCGGGCTGCCCTGGAACCACTTCAGGTGCACCAGGCTGATGAAGCGCTGCGCCAGCCACCAGCGGTAATAATAGGTGCCCCACAGCGGGTAGCGGCCGGGCTTCGTCCGCCCGATGACCAGCCACTTGGCGCCGATGGCGATCAGCACCGTGGCGACGTTGATCACCATATAGACGCCGAGCAGGGTCGCGATCTCCTGGAAGAAGTTCGCGTCCTCGCCCGACAGCAGCATGTAGCTGACGAACACGCCCAGCCACTGCGCGGTCATCAGCGCCAGGATGAAGGGCAGGGCGGCCGCCTGCGCGGCCCCGCAGAGGAAGCGGCGCAGCAAGGGCGGCGGCATGAAGGACAGGTCCTTGCGGACCGCGGCACCCATGGCGCCCTTCGGAGCGCGCGCGTCCAGCTTGTCCGCCATGGTGCGCAGCGTCCGCGCGCCGTAAACGTCCTGGAGAGTCAGGCCATCCAGGTGCTTGGTCTCACGGACCGCCGACACGAAGCGCGCGGCGAGCAGCGAATGGCCGCCCAGATCCATGAAGAAGTCGGCGTCCAGTGGAATGGCCTGGCCGGGGAACACGCGCTTGGCGGCGTCCAGCAGGGCGGCCTCCGTCTCCGTCCGCGGTTCCTCCTGCTGGCCGGCCCCGGCATCGTCGGTCAGCACAGCGATCTGCAGGGCCTTGCGGTCCGCCTTGCCGGAGGTCAGGCGGGGCAGGCGGTCCGTCAGCTCGAAATGCGACGGCACCATGTAGCCGGGCAACTGTGCGAGCAGCGTCGTGCGCAGGCTCGCCTTGTCCAGCGCGGCGCCCGCCTGCGGCACCAGGAAAGCGACCAGCCGGTCCAGCCCCGTGTCGTTGCGCAGGACGACCGCCGCCTGCGCAACACCGGGAATGTCCGTCAGCTTCGCCTCGATCTCACCCAGTTCCAGGCGGAAGCCGCGGATCTTCACCTGGTCGTCGATGCGGCCGTGGAACAGCAGGTTGCCGCGCTCGTCCACGCTCACCGCATC
The DNA here is from genome assembly GCF_025961225.1 of Azospirillum canadense. Taxonomy (GTDB): domain Bacteria; phylum Pseudomonadota; class Alphaproteobacteria; order Azospirillales; family Azospirillaceae; genus Azospirillum; species Azospirillum canadense. The sequence goes on from NZ_JAOQNG010000001.1 coordinate 1,654,656, forward strand.
GCCGGACCGGTAGAGCACCGGGTCGGCGCCGTCGGCGAAAAAGGGGTTCGCGATGAATTTCTGTTCGGTCAGGTCCGGGCGGCCCAGATACCCTTTGGCCACGCCCGGGCCGCCGATCAGCAACTCACCCTGCACGCCGGGGCCGACGAGGTTCAGCGACTCGTCGACCACATAGCCGGTGTAGTTCGGGATCGGTCGGCCGATGGTGACGGGCTCATTCGGACGGACCTCGGCGATGGTCGCGACGACCGTCGCCTCCGTCGGGCCATAGCTGTTGAAGATCGTCCGACCGGGGCGGCACCAGCGCGCGGCGACCGCCGGGGGGCAAGCCTCGCCGCCCAGGAT
>NZ_JAOQNG010000001.1:1662500-2385000 GCF_025961225.1 Azospirillum canadense
CCTCCGGGGCTGGGGCAATGTCCCAGATCCAGTGGAGGTCAGGTTCCGGGAGGCGCATACCCCAAAGCGAGTCCTCCCGCCTGATCACTCGCCCATCCTTCAGCCACAGGCTTTCCGTATCGGAAAACAGCACCGGCCGGTCGGCGACGCTGGCAAGCCAAGTCAGGTGGCTGCGCATCAGCACTTGGGCGAATGCAGCCCGCACGCCGGCCGGTATGGCTGGATGCTTCGATCGCGTCCCACCGCGTGGTGTCTGAGGCGTGAGGCTGGCCCGCCGGAGCGCTCCCCCATAGCTGGCGCAGGCGGGCCGGCCGTTCGGGAGCGGCGGTCACCGTGTTCTTCGGCTAAGTTGAGGTTGCTTAACGACCATCAACCAAGACGGAGACCACGATGACCGAGGACAGGATCGCTCTTCAGGAGCTGATTGGGAAGAGCGCCGATGCCGACTTTCTGCGCGAGATGGTCGGCTTCGCCGCCCAGCGCCTGATGGAGCTGGAGGTGGAGAGCCTGTGCGGCGCCGGGTATGGCGAACGCAGCGAGGACCGCCAGACCAAGCGCAACGGCTACCGGGAGCGGACCTGGGAGACGCGCGCCGGGGCCATCGACCTGCGCATCCCCAAGCTGCGGCGCGGCTCCTACTTCCCGGCCTTCCTGGAGCCGCGCCGCACCGCGGAGAAGGCGCTAATCGCGGTGATTCAGGAGGCCTACGTGCAGGGCATCTCGACGCGCAACGTCGATGATCTGGTCAAGGCGATGGGCATGACCGGCATCTCCAAGAGCCAGGTCAGCCGCCTGTGCCAGGACATCGACGAGCGCGTGCAGGCGTTCCTGAACCGGCCGCTGGAAGGCGACTGGCCCTTTGTGTGGCTGGATGCGACCTACGTGAAAGTGCGCCAGGACGGCCGCATCGTCTCGCTCGCCGCCATACTGGCCATCGGCGTCAACAGCGATGGCCGGCGCGAGGTGCTGGGGCTCGGCCTCGGGCTGTCGGAAGCCGAGACCTTCTGGACCGATTTCCTGCGCACCCTCACCCGCCGGGGCCTACGCGGCGTAAAGCTGGTGATCGCCGATGCGCATCTCGGGCTGAAGGCCGCCGCTTCCAAGGTGCTGGGCGCCACACTTCAACGCTGTCGTGTTCATTGCATGAGGAATCTCCTCGCCTGCGTCGGCAAGGCGCACCAGACGATGGTCGCGGCCACCATTCGCACCGCCTTTGCCCAGGAGACCGCTGAGGCGGCGCATGAGCAGTGGCGCCGGGTGGCCGACAGCCTGCGGCCGCGCTTTTCCAAGCTGGCGGCGCTGATGGACGAGGCGGAGTTCGACGTGCTGGCCTACATGAAGTACCCCAAGGACCTGCGCACCAAATTGCACAGCACGAATCCTCTGGAGCGGCTGAATGGCGAGATCAAGCGGCGCACCAACGTCGTCGGCATCTTCCCTGGCGAAGGGGCGGTTGTGCGCCTCGTCGGCGCCTTGCTGCTGGAGCAGCATGATGAATGGGCGGTGGCCCGGCGCTACATGACCATGGAAAGCCTGGCCGAGCTGTGCCACCCTCACACCCCTGATCCGCTGTCCATCGCAGCGGAGTAGACCGGCGGCCTCAACCCGCCGAAGAGCACAGAGGCCCCCTCAGACACCACGCCTCGGGGCACGATCGATGCTTCCGTTCGATCACATCCAGCGGCATGATCGGAAGCTGCGACAGAAGGTTGCAGGACACGGCAAAGGCAAACCGCTCACCGGGGAGGTTGGGCGGGGCCGGATCGGGCAAGGAAAGGCTCCCCGGCGGCATCCGGTCAAGCGCTGCCAGCGCGCCGGTGACGTCGGCGGTCAGCAGACGGACATGGCCGAACCGGCGCGCCGCCCGGCGGACGGACCAAGTGTGGAGCATGTCCACGAGCACCACCTCGTCAAACCGTTCCGCAAGCAGGGGAAGCGGAACCTCAATCAGCCGGCCCGAACCCGCGACCAACGCCCGCCCCCCTTTCGGCAGATCACGGATTGCGTCGGCGATGAAGCGGTGGCAGCACGCGACGTGTGGCTCCCAAACCGCTCGCTGACGCCGGTGTCGGGCGCCAAGCGCGACCATCTCGCCCAGATAGCCGTGGCGGCGCGCCAGGAACGGGCAGGGGGTGGTCAGGTATTCCAGCGCTTCGCGAAGCAAGCTCCGTCATCTCCCCCTGCTTGTGAACCGGTGCACGATCCGGCTTTGGAAACTGGCCCCTTGACCGGAAACCGATGCAGGGTACCTATGGCGGCATGGTCGAGATCAAGAGGAAAGCGGCCCTGGTCACAGGAGCCGGAAAGCGGATCGGGCGAGCCATCGCGCTCGATCTCGCGGCCCAGGGTTGGGCGGTTGGGGTTCATTACCTGAATTCCCGAAAGGACGCCGATGCCGTCGTCACCGAGATCGCGGAGCGTGGCGGTATCGCCGCGGCGTTCCACGCCGATCTTGAGCGCGAATCGGACGTGCAGACGCTCGTGCCGGCGGTCCTGGAACGGCTGGGCGCGCTGACCCTGCTCGTCAACAACGCCTCGCGCTTTGAACGGGACGATGTGGTGGATGTGACGCGAGAGTCCTGGGACCGCCACATGGAATCGAACCTCCGCGCGCCTTTCGTGCTCAGCCAAGCCTTCGCGGCGCAACTGCCAGCTGACGCGCGCGGCCTGATCGTGAACATCTTGGACCAGCGGGTCTGGAATCTGACCCCGCATTTCATCAGCTACACGCTGTCGAAGGCCGGCCTGTGGACGCTGACGCAGACGCTCGCCCTGGCTTTGGCCCCGCGCATCCGGGTCAATGGCATCGGGCCCGGCCCAACCCTGCGCAGCGTGCGCCAGACGGAAGAGGAGTTCGCGGACCAGCGCGATTCGACGCCGTTGCAGCGCGGCACGTCGCCGGAGGAAATCTGCGCCGCCCTGCGTTTCCTGATCCATGCGCCGGCAGTGACTGGGCAGATGATCGCGCTGGACGGAGGTGAGCATTTGGGATGGGCGCAACCCAGCCGTGGTTTTGTCCCGATCGAGTAAACCGGTGGTGCAGAGCGCCGCGCGACCGCGCCTTTTACACAGAGGCGGCGCGTTCCGCAAGAGGCGCTAGTGGCCGCGCTGCATTTTTCTGTTGAGAGACAGAACCGCATCCCTAGCCGGAATGATATGCAATGAAATCAATGGGTTGCAAATGGAGCTTAAAAATTAGGCAGATGCCAGGAACCCCTTGCGCCGCCTCGCTCCAAACAAGGTAACCCGCAGGTTATCGACACACTTATCCACAAGAGTCGTGGATATCCATCCGGCACCCACCCCATTGGATTTAACTCTTCCGGCGAGGGGACGGTTGACCCAGCCGGCTTGCTCAACGACATTCGGACCATGGCCGACACCGCACCCGAACACACGGAACTCGCCCTTACCGAGCCTTCCGCCGAGACCCTGTCGCCGGACACTCCAGCGCCGTATGCCGATGTGCCGGACACCGGGGCGCAGCCGGACGCCACCTCGACAGCGCGCACGCGCCGCCGCCCGGCCGATCTGGCCCGCGGCGTGGAGGTGATCCGCGAGCACCTGAAGACCCTTCCGCAGACGCCCGGCGTCTACCGGATGCTCGCCGGCGACTCTACCGTGCTGTATGTCGGCAAGGCGAAGAACCTGAAGCGCCGGGTGTTCAACTACACCCAGGTCAACCGCCTGCCCGTGCGCCTCCAGCGTATGGTGTCGGAAACGGAAACCATGGAGTTCGTCACGACCCACACGGAGGTCGAGGCGCTCCTCCTCGAATCGAACCTGATCAAGCGGCTGATGCCGCGCTACAACGTGCTGCTGCGGGACGACAAGACCTTCCCGCACATCATGATCACCAAGGACCACGACTATCCCCAGCTGACCAAGCACCGCGGCGCGCGGTCGCGCGACGCCGACTATTTCGGGCCCTTCGCGTCAGCCGGCGCGGTCAACCGGACCATCACCGCCCTGCAGCGCGCCTTCCTGCTGCGCAACTGCGCCGACACGGTGTTCGCGGCGCGCACGCGGCCCTGCCTGCAGTACCAGATCAAACGCTGCACCGCGCCCTGCGTCGGCCGTGTCAGCCCGGAGGAATACCAGGCACAGGTCAACCAAGCGCGCGCCTTCCTGTCGGGCAAGAGCCGCGACATCCAGACGGAGTTCGCGGCCCGGATGACCGAGGCGGCGGAGGCCATGGACTATGAGACGGCAGCGCGCTACCGCGACCGTATCCGCGCGCTGACGGCGGTCCAGGCCCACCAGGACATCAACGTCGAGGGCGTAATCGAGGATGCGGACGTCATCGCCGCCTATGCGGAGGGCGGGGTGACCTGCATCCAGGTCTTCTTCTTCCGCGGCGGGCGGAACTACGGCAACCGCGCCTATTTCCCCAGCCATGACAAGTCCGCCGAGACCGAGGAAGTGCTGGCCGCCTTCATCGCCCAGTTCTACGAGAACAAGGCGGCTCCCGGCCTCGTGCTGGTCAGCCACGAGCTGCCGGAGTTGGACCTGTTGACCGAGGCGCTGTCGCTCCGCGCCGGCCACAAGGTGGAGTTGGCCGAACCGAAGCGCGGCGACAAGCGCCGGATCGTCGAGCACGCGCTGACCAACGCGCGGGAGGCGCACGGGCGGCGGCTGGCCGAAAGCTCCTCCCAGGCGCGGCTGCTGGACGGCGTGGCGGCGGTCTTCGGACTGGACGGCCCGCCGCAGCGCGTCGAGGTCTACGATAACTCGCACGTCCAGGGGGCGCACGCCATCGGCGCCATGATCGTGGCGGGGCCGGAGGGCTTCATCAAGAACGCCTACCGCAAGTTCAACATCAAGACGGAAGGGGCGGCCGGCGACGACTTCGCGATGATGCGCGAGGTGATGGCCCGCCGCTTCGGCCGCGCGGTCAAGGAGGATCCGGAGCGCACCCAGGGCACATGGCCCGACCTCGTCCTGATCGACGGAGGGCAGGGGCAGCTGAACGTGGCGCTGGAGGTGCTGGCGGAACTCGGCATCGACGACGTGCCGATGGTGGGCATCGCCAAGGGGCCCGACCGCGACGCCGGGCGGGAGCGATTCTTCATGCCCGACCGCGCGCCCTTCCAGATGGAAATGCGCGACCCCGTCCTGTATTTCCTGCAACGCCTGCGCGACGAGGCGCACCGTTTCGCCATCGGAACCCACCGGGCCAAGCGGACCAAGGCGCTCGGCAAGTCGATGATCGACGAGATCCCGGGAATCGGCCCTTCGCGCAAGAAGGCGTTGCTGCACCATTTCGGCAGCGCGGTCGCCGTGTCACGCGCCGGGTTGGCTGACCTGGAAGCCGTGGAAGGGATCAGCAAGGCCGTTGCGAAAAAGATATACGATCATTTCCATTCCGATGGTTAGAATGAGTCCGCCCGGCCCGCGACCCATCCGCTTTTCGAGTTCCGATCGATGCTGACCAGCCTGCCAAACCTCCTCACCCTGTCACGCATTGTGGTGATTCCCGTGGTGGTCGGGCTGTTCTACGTGCCGGAGGCTTGGGCGGCCTACACGGCCTGTGGGCTGTTCGCGGCGGCCTGCATCACTGACTATTTCGACGGCTATCTTGCCCGTGCGTGGGAGCAGGAAAGCGTCATCGGCAAGTTCCTCGATCCCATCGCGGACAAGCTGCTGGTCGCCGCGACGCTGATCATGCTGGTCGCCTTCAAGCGTCTGGCCGGCGTGTCGGTCCTGGCCGCCGTGGTCATCCTGCTGCGCGAGGTGCTGGTCTCCGGCCTGCGGGAGTATCTGGCGGGCCTGAACGTCGGTGTCCCGGTGACCTGGCTCGCCAAGTGGAAGACGACGATCCAGATGGTCGCGCTGGGCTTCCTGATCGTCGGCGACTATGGCCCGGTGGACATCCCGGTCACCCTTATCGGCACGCTGGGCTTGTGGGTGGCGGCAATCCTTACCTTCGTGACCGGCTGGGACTACATGCGCGCCGGGCTGAAGCACATGATGGCGCACCAACCGGTGAAGACCCCGAAGGGTTCCCCCGCCAACCCCGCGCGCACGCCGGGCTGAGCCTTTTCCATCCCGCGGCATTCCCCCGAAAAGGTTTGTCCGTTCGCAGGCCCGCGTGTTTCTGCTATGTGACGCCCAACAGCCCCGGGACCACGGGGCGGCATGCGGGAGGATAGGGGCTTCCATGAAGATGTTCGGCCTGACGGGGTGGAGCGGCAGCGGCAAGACGACCCTGATCGTCCGCCTGATCCCCGCGCTGATCCGCCGCGGCCTGACCGTCTCGACGATGAAGCACGCCCACAAGGGCTTCGACATCGATCATCCGGGCAAGGACAGTCACAACCACCGGATGGCGGGTGCGACCGAGGTCCTGGTCAGCTCGCCCCGGCGCTGGGCGCTGATGCATGAGATCCGGAACGACGAGCCGGAACTGACGCTGGACGAACTTCTGCCGAAGATATCGCCCGTCGACCTGCTGCTGATCGAAGGCTTCAAGCGGGAGCCGCACGAGAAGATCGAAGTGTGGCGTGAGGCGGTCGGCAAGTCCCTGATCGCCCGCGACGATCCTTCCATCGTCGCGGTCGCCAGCGACGGGCCGGTGCCGAAATCGCCGGTCCCGGTGCTCGACCTCAACGATGAGGAAGCCGTGGCTGCCTTCATCGTGGAACGATGCGGGCTAAAGGGCAGGGTGGTCTAGTAACCAGGGAGTGTGGTGAGGTTTCCGGCAAACCACAGAGACACGGAGACACAGAGGGGTGCCTTCTCTGTGTCTCCGTGTCTCTGTGGTGAATTCCCGAGCCTTATTCCGCACAACGCCGTACAACGGCCTTCGCAGCGGTAGTACCCGCGGATTAGAGTGATCCCATGGCTCAGCTCAGCAACGATTGCTTCGCCTTCGGCGGCGAGATGATGGCGGTGGACAAGGCGCTCGCCCTTCTGGCGGAGCGGGTCGGCCCCGTGGCGGGGATCGAATCCGTCGGGCTTGCCGAGGCGTTGGGGCGGGTGCTGGCGGAGGATGTGGTGGCGCCCTTTGACGTGCCGCCGCACGACAATTCCGCCGTGGACGGCTACGCCGTTTTTTTCGACGACTTGGCGCCGGATGAGAAGACGGTTCTGCCGGTGACGGGCCGCGTCGCCGCCGGCCACGCGCTTGGCCGGGACGGACGGCACGGCGAGGCGGTGCGCATCTTCACTGGCGCGCCCATGCCCGCCGGATTCGACACCGTGCTGATGCAGGAAGACTGCCAAGCGGACGGCGACCCCGAGGGCGGGCAGGTTGCGATTCCCGCGGGCATCAAGCGCGGCGCGAACCGCCGCCTGGCCGGCGAGGATATGCGCAAGGACACCACCGTGCTCGCCGCGGGCCGGCGGTTGCGGCCGGAGGATGTCGGGCTGCTGGCATCGCTCGGGCGGCGGGAGGTCGCGGTGCGCCAGCGCCTGCGCGTCGCCGTCTTCTCCACCGGCGACGAGGTGCGGGAGCCGGGGGTGCCGCTCGACGCCGGCTGCATCTACGACGCCAACCGCTTCGCCCTGATCGCCGCGCTGCGCCAGCTTGGCTGTGCGGTGACGGATCTCGGCATCCTGCCCGACCGGCGCGAGGCGATCCGCGACGCGCTGGGCGACGCGGCGGAGCGGCACGACGCGCTGATCACGTCGGGCGGCATGTCCACGGGGGAGGAAGACCACGTCAAGGCGGCGGTGGAGGCGCAAGGGGCGCTGCACTTCTGGCGGCTCGCCATCAAGCCGGGGCGCCCGGTGGCGCTGGGCACCGTCAAGGGCTCGGTCTTCGTCGGCCTGCCGGGCAACCCGGTGGCGGTGATGGTCACCTTCCTGCGCATCGCGCGGCCGATCCTGCTGCGCCTGATGGGGGCGGCCGAGGACGCGCCGGCCTTGTTCCCGCTGCGCGCCGGATTTACCTACAAGAAGAAGGCCGGCCGCAGGGAGTATGTGCGGGCGACGCTCGCGCGGTCTGCGGACGGCGTCCTGACCGCGGTCAAGCACCCGCGCGACGGGGCCGGTATCCTGTCCTCCATGGTCGAGGCCGACGGGCTGGTCGAGCTGCCGGAGGACATCACCCGCGTCGAGCCCGGCATGGCCGTGGATTTCCTGCCTTTCAGTGAGGTTCGGTGATGAAGGTCCTCTATTTCGCCTGGCTGCGGTCCAAGATCGGCGTGGCGACCGAAACGTTCGATCCGCCGGCGGAGGTGACGGACGTCGGCACGCTGGTGGAGTGGCTGAAGACCCGCAGCCCGAAGCACGCCGACGCGCTCGCCAATTCCAAGGTCGTGAAGGTCGCGGTGAACCAGGAGCATGTGGCCTACGACCACCCGGTGTCCGCCGGCGACGAGGTCGCGCTGTTCCCGCCCGTGACCGGCGGCTGAGGAGAGATGACGCCGTGACGGTGAAGGTGCAGCGCGAGGATTTCGACGTCGGGGCCGAGTTGGCCGCCATGACCCGCGGCAAGACGGCCATCGGGGGCGTGACCCTGTTCGTCGGGCTGGTGCGCGACATGGCCGGCGGTTCGTCGGTCAGCGCCATGACGCTGGAACACTATCCGGGGATGACCGAGAAGCAGTTGGAGGCGATCGAGGCGGAGGCGCGCGCCCGCTGGCCGCTGGACGACGCGCTGATCATCCACCGCTACGGCCGGCTGGAGCCGGGCGACCAGATCGTGCTGGTCGCCACCGCCAGCGCCCACCGGGGCGCGGCCTTCGACAGCTGCCATTTCCTGATCGACTGGCTGAAGACCAAGGCGCCCTTCTGGAAGCTGGAGGCGACGCCGGAAGGCGAGCGCTGGGTCGAGGCGAAGGACTCCGACGACGACGCGGCGGCGCGCTGGGCCAAGGAATCCTGAGCGAATCCGACATGGGATGAGGCGCGGGCCACAGCCCGCGTCGGATTGCCGGTCTAGGCTCTCCCCCTCGCAACGACGCGAGGTTCCGGAGGGACCGATCATGCGCACCAGCCCCGTCCTTCTTGCGGCCTGTGCCCTGCTGACCATTCTGGCCGTCGGCCGGGGAAACGCCGCGGAAACGGTGCTGACCGATCGGGAGAGCGGCTGCCGGGTTCGGCTCCAGCAGCCAGCGGACGGCAAGACCATCCGCTGGACCGGTCCCTGCCGCCAGGGATTCGCCTATGGCGGCGGCGTGCTGGAATGGTTCCGCGATGGCGAACCGGCCGGCTGGGCCGAGGGCACCTTCGCCGACGGGCGGCTCGAAGGCCCGGTCCGCCTGGAGTGGGAGGACGGAAAGGCCTTCACCGGGCGCTTCCGGCGCGGGCAGGCGTCCGGCCCCGGAATCCTGACCTTCCCGGAAGGGCACCGCTATGTCGGGACCTTCGACCGTGACCGGCCGACCGGGAAGGGGGAGTTCATATCCTCCCTCGGAACCCGTTACAGCGCGCGGGTCGACGGGGCGGGGAACGTGTGGCCCGGCGTGATGCTCGGCCCGTCCCCCGGCTCCGAGGCTGCCGACATCCCGACGTCCCGGCCGCCGCAACGCCAGCCGCAGACGCTGGACGAATGGCTGCGCGAACCGCCGCCCGTGCCGGACCTCCGCCTCTCGGAGCGGCCGCCGCCCGGCAGGGCCATGCCCAATCGATAGGCAGACCTGCGCCCGGCGCAATTGCCAAGCCGAAGCCGCCATGGTCCCATCCCGTCCCATTCGAGGAGATGGCGATGAGCTGGCAGACGCTCGGTTTCTTTCTGGTGACGGCCTTCGTGGTGTCGATGACGCCCGGACCCAACATGCTGCTGGCGATGAGCCTCGGCCTGCGCTACGGCGTTCGCCGTGCCGCCTGGGGCGGGCTCGGCATGTGCGTCGCCCTGACCATCCTCGCGACGCTGTCGGTGCTCGGCCTTGGCGCCCTGCTCCAGGCGTCGGAGCCGGCCTTCCTGACGGTGAAGTGGCTGGGCGTGGGTTACCTGACCTGGCTCGGCATCGCGTCCTGGCGCGCCCCGATGGAGCCGGGCGCCTCGGGCGCCAACGGCGCCGCGGTCGAGGAAAGCTCGGCTCTTCGGCTGTTCCTGCGCGGCCTGTTCGTGGCCTTCAGCAACCCCAAGGCCCTGGTCTTCATGGCGGCGCTCTTCCCGCAATTCATCGAGCCGTCGGCCCCGCTCGGCCCACAGCTCGCGGCGCTGGTCGCTATCATGGTGGTGGTGGAGTTCGGCTGGATCATGGCCTACGCGACCGGCGGCAACAGCATCGCCTCCCGCCTGTCCAGCGCCACCGCCACCCGCACGCTGAACCGCCTGACCGGCGGCCTGATGATCGGTGCCGGCGGGCTGCTTGCGCTCGCCCGCCGGCTGTAACGGATCAGTTCACGCGGCGCAGGGTCGTTTCCAGGCGGCCCTTGCCCGACCGTTCCAGCCATGTCGCGGCCAGCCGGCCGTCGGAGCGGACGTGGTAGCGCAGCGTGTTCCGGCCCTTCTCGTCGAAGACCAGCTCGTCGTTCTCAATGCGGCCCTTGCGGCGCGCCCGCTCGATCGTCTGATCGGGCTCCATGCCCGGACCCAGCACGTAATCGGCATAGACCGTGTCGCCGTCCACCTTGTCCACTGACAGGGCGACTTCGCGACCGTTGATGTAGGCGCCGTACCAGGTGCCGAGGAAGGGGCGGGCGCCCCCGGACGCCGGCTCCGAGGCGCCGCTGCGCGGGCCGGTCGCCGCGGCCTGCATCAGTTCGGCGCTGGGTGTGCGGCCCCAGGCCTCGTCGCAGGACGGGTCATTGGGAACCGGCGGCGCCTCCGCGAAGCGGACGATGCAGGCCCCAAAGCGGCGCACGAACATGCCGGTGTTGGCCGCGCCGTGTCCGGTCAGCAGGGCCGGCTGGTCGACCACGAGGTTGTCGAGGCCCCGGGAGGCCAGGATGCTGCGCGACGGTTCGCCGCGCCCGCCCGGATCGAAGTCGTCGCCATGGAAGAAGAACAGCATGACCCGCGCGCTGCGGACGCTGCGCAGGATCGGCCAGAGCTGGGTCGCGTTGTCGCGCCAGCTGTCGTAAGCCTCCGAAAAATTACCGAAGGCGGCTGGTGCCGTGCCGACGACCGCGTCGATCCGGTCCGTCTGCCCCGCCGCCATCAGCGAGATGAACGCCCCGAAGGACTGACCGCTGAGGACCACGCGCTGGTAGCCGCGTCCCTTCAGTTCCTCGGCGTAGGCGGCGAGCGCCCGTGAGCTGTTGGGCAGCGTGTCGCTGACCCGCATCCGGTCGAGCCGGAACACATCCCAGCCGGCGTCGCGCAGCGCCTTCATGTAGAGCGGGGTGGGGGCGTTCGAATCCTCCGTCTCCACCGACCGTCCGTGGCTCCACACCACGGCCCCCCGGGCTTTGTTGGGGCCGAGTTGCGCCTCGTCCCCATAGGCTGGGTTCAGCCTGATCTGCGCCGAGGCCGTGTGGGCCGCCCCCAGCAACGCCGCAAGCAACGCCGCAAGCAACGCCGCCGCCGCAATAAGTCCGAGCAGTGCCTGTCCGAAAGTCCGCGTCATCCTTCAACGCTCCAGTCTGCGAGCGGTCGAAGGATTGCCTGTTATGGTTAATTCAACCTTTCCCGCTCGGCATGGCCGTTTTTTGTCACGGCTCGATGACGACGCGCGTCGTGATATTGAGAATGACTCGCATCTTCTCTGGGGATGGGTTACCGTGCGCCCTGGCTTTCCCGACGGGAGGACGAAGCATGGGCGAGATGACGGGTGAGGGGCGGTTGTCGCCTTGGGCGGTGGGAGATCTCACCCCCGCAGAACGGGCCGTGCTGACCGGGTTCCGGCAATGGTTCCGGCATGGCACCGCCGGCGGCATGGCCGCGATGCGCGCCGGATTCGATGTCGCCGGCGTCCCGTCCACGGCGCTGCTGCCCCTGTTCGCGCTGCTTGGCTGCTTCGCCGTTGCCCAGGCACGCCGCCCGGACATCCGCCCACCGTCCAGCCTGCGCGTCGGCGCCGACGAGATGGCGCTGCTGGACGCCCTGGCCGCCGTTCAGGCCGGCGAGCCCGATTCCGCCGCTCAGGTTCTCGATCGGTGGTTGCCAATAATGGCGCTGTGCGTCGCGACGGACGCCGCGCGCGAACTGGCCCATGTCCTGGATGGAGCTTGCATCCGCCTGCCGCGCCGGCGCGCGGCGCGCCTTATCGCCCTGGCGGCGGAGTAGCGGCCCAGGAGGATATGGCAGCCGGGTGCCAAGCCGTATCCCGCCGCAGCACCTTGCGCAGAATCCACTGGTCGATGGCAACCTGCACCACATCGCCGTCCGGGGTGCGGTAGGAATACCGGCCCCGCTCGGTTCCGCAGGCCTCATAACCAAGGCGGTCGTAGAAGCCGAGCACGCCCGCGTTGTCGCGGTCCACGCCAAGCTCAGCCTCGGCATAGCCGTAGTCGAGAACGGCTGCTTCGCCGGCCAGGATCAGGCGCGTACCAAGCCCGAGCTTGCGGAACGGCGCGAACACGCGCAACGCCCACAGGGTGCCGCGTTTCAAGGAGCGCTTGCGCAGGAAATCAACGCACAGCTGGCCGGCGGGAAAGCCGTTGACCTCCGCCACCAGCAGCGCCCCTTGCCCGCGTTCCTGCGTGCGGAAGGCCGTGGCGATGATTTCACGGTGGGGCGTGTGCAGCCCGAACCATTCCAACTCCGGCAGGTCTTCGCGACGGGCACGACGGATCGTGACGGGCAGCGAGACCACCCCGTCCATCGTGGTGGCCGTTGTGATGGCGGTGTCCATGGCTCCTCCGTAACTCCGGCCTTCTGCCGATGTGAACGGCGCGATGGCGAAGCGCGTTCCCTTGCGCTGCCGTCGCCGATGAACCGGCACCCCATTGTTCGCGTTGTTGGCTCGCCTGAACCAAACAGGGAGGGGATGCGTGGACACGCTGTGGCCGCCGGAGACGGCCGATTTGCTCGACCGGGCGGCGACGCTTCTGCGGAATCGCCACGTGCGCGAAAGCCTGGACCTGTATGACCGCGCGCTGTCCCTCGGGGTCGATCCGCTGGCCATCGGGGGCGAGCGGTGGAAGGCCCATATGCTGCTCGGCGACTTTGAATCCGCCTGGACCGTCAGCGATGCGGTTCTCGCCCAAACGCCTCCGGACGGTTTCAATCCCACCGACCGGCCGTTTCATCAACGACCGGTTTGGAGCGGTCGGCCGTTCGATGGGGAAGCGGTGCTGGTGCGCTGCTATCATGGGCTGGGCGATATCGTGCAGTTTTCCCGTTACCTGCCGCTGGTCGCCCGGCGTGCCGCTCGCCTCTGGGTGCAGGCGCCGGTTGCCGTCCACGCCCTGCTGTCGGGCATTCCCGGCGTGGACGGGTGGCTGCCGCTGTCCGACAACGTTCCGATGCCTCCCTACACCGTGCAGGCGGAGTTGATGGAGCTTCCCTTCGCCTTCCGGACGAGTATGGCGTCACTGCCCGCGCCCGCAACCCGCATCACGGTCGACCCCGCGCACGTGGCGGCACAGAAGGCCCGGCTGAGCCGCCGCGGACGGATCAGCGTGGGGTTGGCCTGGGCTGCGGGCGCTTGGGACGGGGGCCACCGGTCGCTCCCTCCCGACCTCCTTCGCCGTCTGACCGATGCACCCAATGTGGATTGGGTCTGCCTCCAACGGGGCACGCCGCTGGGGAAGGCCGCGTCTCTGCCCTTCTGCGACACCGGCACCCGCAGCGAGGATTTGGTGGACACGGCGGCGATGATCCGGGCCGTCGACCTTGTCCTGACGGTAGACACGGTGGTGGCCCACCTGGCGGGTGCCCTCGGCGCCCCGGTCTGGACAATGCTTCACCACGAGGCCGACTGGCGCTGGTTGCTGGACCGCGACGACAGCCCCTGGTACCCGACGATGCGCCTGCTCCGCCAGCCGGCCGCGAGCGATTGGTCGGCGGTCGTCGAGCGTGCGCGGGCAGATTTGGCAACCACAGCGAACGGATATTGAGCGACGCAAAGCCGGCATCGGTTCCATTCGAACACTGTGCAAAGCGGCTTTGGTGCCACTTTCCGGCCGACCAGTATGAACCGAAAGCAACCGGGAGACTATGACCTACGTCGCCTTGACGCTCTCCGCGTGTCCTGACAGAGTCTGAACAAACGACCCTGGACCGGAGCAGCACAAGGCCGGCCGGGATCTGCGATGGAGGACAAGGCCATGATGAGAATCGTCAATCTGAGCCGCACAGGCCTTTTCGTCGTGATGCGCAGTGGCTCCCTGACGTCGCTGGCGGGCCGCACGCACTGGCGTTCGCTGGACGAGGTGTGGTCGGCCGTCCGGTCGGAAAACGCTCCGGTCAGCGACTTCGTCGTCCACACGTCCGTCGCTTGACCGCTTGGCGTCTCTCGACGAAGCGTCACGATCTCACGAAAAACGGGCGCCAACGGTCCCTGGAAGGCCGATGGCGCCTGTTTGCTTTTGCCTATTCCCAGCTGTCATGCGGCCGGCGCATGAACAGTTTCATGATCGGCCGGCCGGATGACGCTTTCGCACATGGCTGCGCCATGTGCTGTCGGGTTTGAACCGAAGGCGTTTGATGGAAGCCATCAAACGCCTTCGGCATCAGCCGGCGCGAACCCGCGCGAGGAAGCGGTCCACCTCGCTGCGCAGGGTGGTGGATTGCCGGGTCAGCTCGTTTGTGGCGCCGAGCACGTTGCGGGCTTCGCTTCCCGTGTCGGCGGCCGACGAGTTCACCCGCACGATCGTCTCGCTCACCTCGCGTGTGCCGATGGAGGCCTGCTGGACGTTGCGGGCAATTTCCGTGGTCGCCGCACCTTGCTCCTCCATCGCCGTCGCGATCGACGTCGAGATCTCGTTGATCCGCGAGATCGTCTCGGAAATGGAGCGGATCGCGCCGACGGCCTCCTGGGTGGCGCCCTGAACCGCGCCGATCTGGGAGTTGATTTCCTCGGTCGCCTTGGCGGTCTGGTTTGCCAGGCTCTTCACCTCGCTCGCCACGACGGCGAAGCCTTTGCCGGCCTCACCCGCGCGCGCCGCCTCGATGGTGGCGTTCAGCGCCAGCAGGTTCGTCTGGCTGGCGATGTCATGGATGAGCTTCACGACTTGCCCGATCTTGCTGGCCGCGTCGGCAAGACCCTGGACGGTGTTGTTGGTGCGCTCCGCCTGCGACATCGCCTCGCTGGCGATGGCTGCGGACTGGGTCACCTGATGGCTGATCTCGCCGATGGAGGCGGTCAGCTCCTCCGCGGCGGCCGCAACCGTCTGGATGTTCACGGACGCCTCTTCCGCGGCTGCGGCCACCTGCGTTGACTGGGCGCTGGTCTCCTCGGCCGTTCGGGTCATGTTCTGCGCGGTGGACTGCAGTTGCTGCGCGGCGGAGGCCACGGCCTGCACCACACCCTTGACCTCGCGCTCGAACGAATCGGCGGTGCTGCCCAATTCGCGGGAGATGATCGCCGCGGTGTTCAGGTCGACATAGACCGACGTCGCGAGATCCATGTCGAGGAACACCGCCTTGTTGATCGCCTGGAGCAGCTGGGCCAGCTTTTCCGGCTTCTTGCGGTAAACCTGGGCAGCCAGATCGATCAGCTTGTTCATGGTGAAGCAATAGGCGCCCATGTACCAGCGCGGCTCCAGGCCGATTCGCTGATGGGCCTGACCGATCTTGAGAACCTGCGCCATATAGGCGTCGTCGAAGGTGCCGGTGAAGACGTTCTTCAACCAATGCTGCTTCTGCATGTCGCGCGCACGGCCGACCGTGGTCGGGTTCGCCAACAGCGTCGATATTTGCGGAACGGTGCGGAGATAGCCGTAGAAGTCTTCCAGGATTTGGTCGATGCGCTGCGCCAGATAGGGCTGGAATTCCCGGAGGACGGACTTCGTGGATTCGTCGATACGAAGGAACGCAATGCGCTCGACAATGGATTGGGTCTGGCCAGCGTGCGACATGGAGCGACTTCCCCGCGAAAAAGTTCGGCCTAAGGATAACGCAATTTGTATAGAATGCAAAGCAATCCACCCTGCGGAAAAGACTATGACGTCAGTTGGGGGTTGTGAAAACGGTCCGCTTTGTCGCAGCCTCATTGCATGTGAAAAAAAATCCGGCGGTGCCGTGGGGCAACCGCCGGATGGGTGTGTGAAACGGTGCGGGAAGGCCGGTGTGGCCGGGATTTGTGCCGGTCAGGCGGCCGCGTGGGCGGCCGGGCGGCGCAGCGCCTGCGCGGCGCTCAGCACCGCTTTCTGCAGCTTCTCGAACGCACGGACCTCGATCTGCCGGACCCGCTCCCGCGAGACGCAGAACTGCTGGCTCAACGCCTCCAGGGTGGAGGGATCGTCCTTCAGCCGACGCTCGAACAGGATGCGCCTTTCACGGTCGTCCAGCCGTTCCAGGGCTTGGCCGACGAGGCGACGGCGCAACGCCAGCTCGTCCGCGTCGGCAATTACGATCTCCTGCGTCGGGCGGTCATCCGCCAGAAGCTCAAGCCAGTTGGTCTCGCCGTCGCTGGACAGGGTCGCGTCCAGGGAGCTGTCGTTGGACGACAGGCGGCGGTTCATCTCCACCACCTCCAACTCCGGAACGTCCAGCTCGGTGGCGATGGCGGTGACGGTCTCGGGCGACAGGTCGCCCTGCTCCAACTCCTGCATCTGGCTTTTCAGGCGGCGCAGGTTGAAGAACAGCTTTTTCTGCGCGGCCGTGGTGCCCATCTTCACGAGCGACCAGCTGTGCAGGATGTATTCCTGGATGGCCGCGCGGATCCACCATGTGGCGTAGGTTGCGAAGCGGAAACCGCGCTCCGGATCGAATTTTTGGGCCGCCTGCATCAGGCCGACATTGCCTTCCGCGACCAGATCGGCCAGCGGCAGGCCGTAGCCGCCGAACCCGCGGGCGATCTTGATCACCAAGCGCAGATGGCTGCCCACCAGCCGTTCCAGGGCCACGGAGCTTCCGCGATCGCGCCAGGCGACCGCCAGTTCACGCTCCTCGTCCGGGGCCAGAATGGGGAACCGCTTCGATTCCTCGACGTATCGGGACAGGCTGGCGTTCTCACCAGTCAGGAGTTTCTTGAGCACTCCAAGGCCTCCTCTCTCCAACGCTCCACCGTCGTCGTGACACCATCCCCTTTCGGTGAGCGTGCGTCGGACGCTCATCGTTTCGGCCTTATGTTTCTCGGGAATTTGCCGAAATTATCCAGGAATGCATCAATCTGACTAGATTACTGTGCCGCCCACACCAAGTCGGATCAAGCCTGGAAACGGCATTGCAGCAATATTTTTCGGCGTATATCCGAGCTATTCTGCTGCCGCGACAGGCGTTCTGGCAGGGCGAACTTTTGTACCAGCCACCAGAGGTGGACGACTGACGTTTGGATGACCGGATATTGAGGCTGCCTTCCTTTGGGCGGCTCTCGGCCATTTGGGAGGGCTCGGTGCTTCGGACATCGGCCATCCGGCTGTGCGCACCTCGGTCGAAGGTCAGTGGCCACCGGGCGAGCATGGTGGATCGGGCTCCGGTTGCCGTGCCTATTCAGCGTGCGCCGACCGTGTTATGTGCGGTGCGCCATTTGGAGAACCGGTCATGATCGTCCGCGATAGCCGTCCCGAGGATGTTGAGCGCATCCACGCCATCTACGCCCACCACGTGCTGACCGGTTCGGCGTCCTTCGAGGAGGTGCCGCCCGACGCCGTGGAACTTGGGCGGCGGCGCTTGGATGTGCTCGATCGCGGATTGCCCTACGTGATCGCGGAGATCGACGGAAAGGCCGCCGGATACGCCTACGCCGGGCCGTACCGGCTGCGCGCCGCTTATCGCTTTACGGTGGAGGATTCGATCTACATCGACCCGGCCTTCATCGGGCGTGGCCTGGGGCGGGCGCTGCTGGAAACGGTGATCGAGCGCTGCACGCTGGCTGGGTGCCGCCAGATGGTCGCGGTGATCGGTGACAGCGCCAATGAATCCTCCATCGGCCTGCACCGCCAACTGGGATTCGAGCCTGCGGGTGTTCTCAAATCGGTTGGATTCAAATTCGGCCGTTGGGTTGACAGCGTCCTGATGCAACGCCCCCTCGGCACCGGCGACGCAACTCGTCCGAACGGATAGGGAAGGGGAACAATAAAAAGGGCCGTTGGAAGAACCAACGGCCCAAGTTTGGGAGGAAACGTTCCAGAGGCGTATGAGGAAAGTCTATGCCGCGCTGCACAATGGAGCCATAGGCAGAATGTCGCAGATGAGGCATCGCCACCCCTGAAACGGCAACGGGCGCACCCATGAGGTGCGCCCGCGAAGACCGGCCCGGCAAAGGCGAGGACGTCAGTCCTGCGTCACGCGCTTGCGGCCGAGCCCGAGCTTGGTGGCCATTTCCGACCGCGCCTTGGCGTAGTTCGGCGCGACCATCGGATATTCCGCCGGAAGGTTCCACTTCACGCGGTATTCGTCCGGGGTCATGTCGTAGACGGTCTTCAGATGGCGCTTCAGCATCTTCAGCTTCTTGCCATCCTCCAGGCACACGATGTAGTCCGGCGTCACCGACTTCTTGATCGGCACGGCGGGCTCAAGCGCGGCCTTGGCCGGCGTGGCCTTTTCCTCGCCCAGGCCGCGGAAAGCCGTCTGGACGTTGTTGATCAGCGACGGCAGGTCGCCGACCGACACGGTGTTGTTGCCGACATAGGCAGCAACGACCTTTGCGGTCAGTTCCTGCAGTTCCGAAGATTCCATGGACATTGCGGCGCTCCGTCGCGATCCGATGTGGCGTGGTCCGGTTGGGCTTGATCCGGTTTGGTCAGTCGTTCACCGCGTCGCGCAACTGCTTGGCCGGCTTGAACTTCGGCGCCTTGGAGGCGGCGATCTTCACGACGTCGCCCGTGCGCGGGTTGCGGCCCTCGCGGGCGGCGCGCTCGGCAACCTCGAAGATGCCGAAGCCGGCCAGACGAACTTCCTCACCACGGCCCAGAGCCGACGAAATGCCTTCGAACACCGACTGAACGACCTTGGCGGCTTCGGTCTTCTTGATGCCCGCGCTGGTCGCGACGGTTTCGATGAGTTCGGCCTGGTTCATTGGACAACTCCTTGGGCTCGTTTGATTGAGGAATTTTCCGTGTTATTGGCAGAAGGAAACCATCGGCACAAGAGCGAAGCCAGGAAAAGCAACCGTAAGTGTTTTCGTGCCGCCGAATTCTTGCAAGAACTGTGGCCCGGATGCATCAAGCCGCCCAGGTCGCCATACCCCCGGCTGCGCGGTGCACCGCGACGCGCCCGGAAACCGCACGACTCGCGACCGTCCGGGGCTTGAACCGGGGCTCAAGCACACCACCTCGAAGGCGTTCGGGTCCGGGCCCCTCTGGCGGCTGAGGCGTCAGCCGCGATGTCGGACACCTCTTGAATCCACTGCAGACGCAGCGCAATCAAGCGGGTCCTTTCCATGGATTCCCTCCTGAGCCTTGTCCTCTTCGATTTTATGGGAAAGCCGGCCTGGCTGTGGCTTTCCTTTCTGGGCATCGTGCTTGTCCTGCTTGCCTTCGACCTCGGCGTGCTGAACCGCCGCGACCACGAGATCGGCGTCAAGGAAAGCCTCCGCCTGTCGGCCTTCTACATCACCGTCGCCCTGCTGTTCGGCGGCTGGGTCTGGTGGTCCATGGGCGAGACGGCGGCGGTCCAGTACTACACAGGCTTCTTCATCGAGAAGAGCCTGTCGCTGGACAACGTCTTCGTCATCTCGCTCATCTTCAGCTACTTCGCCGTACCGCGGGACCTTCAGCACCGGGTGCTGTTCTGGGGCATCCTGGGCGTGATCGTCCTGCGCGGCCTGATGATCGGCGCCGGTGCCGCGCTGGTCAGCGAGTTCCACTGGGTCCTCTACGTCTTCGGGGCGTTCCTGCTGGTCACGGGCGTGAAGATGCTGTTCGCCGTGGACCAGGAGCCCGACATCGCGGGCAACCCGGCGCTGCGCTTCCTGCGCCGTCACCTGCGCATCACCGACGGCTTTCGCGGCCATCGCTTCTTCGTCCGGGAGCCGGTGACGGCCGGCGGACCGCCGCTGCTGGCGGCCACGCCGCTGTTCCTGGCATTGATGATGATCGAGTTCGCCGACCTGATCTTCGCGGTCGACAGCGTGCCGGCGATCTTCGCGATCACCACCGATCCCTACATCGTCTACACCAGCAACATCTTCGCCATCCTCGGCCTGCGCGCCCTGTATTTCGCGCTGGCGGCGATGGTGCACCGGTTCCGTTATCTGAAATACGCGCTGGCCCTGGTGCTGGTCTTCATCGGCGGCAAGATCTTCTACACGCAGTTTTTCGGAAAGCCGGATCCGCTGCTCTCGCTTGGCGTGACGCTGGGCCTGATCGCCGGCGGCGTCGTGGTCTCGCTGCTGAAGACCCGCAGCGAAGCCCGGCACGCCGCGGCCGAGTGAACGCCGGTGTTGGGGGAGGGGGTCGAAAGGCCCCCTCGGTCGGACTCACCCGGCGAAGCCGAGGCGCTTCAACTCGGCGATGGACGACTTGGCGCCGCTGTGCAGGACGAACAGGCCGCCCGCGGCCAGCCAGGGCTCCCGCGCCTTTTCCCGGTCGTCGACCAGTACCTTGCCGGGGCCGCCATACTTGAACTTGTCCTTGGCCATGCAGGTGATGACGCGGACGTGCGAGCCCAGCATGTGGGCGACCCAGCGCCGCTTCTGCTCCGGCGCCCAGGACCCGAGCGGCAAGCCGGTGAGGATCACCGGCTCGAACGGCTCGCAGAACCGCCACAGATCCTGCGCGTCGTGCATGAACTCCAGCGTGCCGAAGAAGTCGGGATGGCGGGACAGCTCGCGCCACATCACCTTCATCGACAACTCCTCCGGCCGCTTGCCGGTGACCGCCTTCACGCCACGGTCGAAATCGGCCAGCACCCCGTCGAGGTCGAGAAACAACTCAAGCGTCGCCATCAGCTTTCCTTCCTCCGGTGGGCGAAACCATAGCGGCCTCGGGGAACCTTCGCCAGCCGGTCAGGTTGCTCGCCAAACGGGGGGCACCATGACGGTCATCGGCATTTCAGGGTCCTACGGGGGGCTTAACCTCGGGGACGAAGCGATTCTCACATCCGCGGTGGAGCAGCTGCGGGCGACGGTCCCGGGCGTGGAGGTGGTGGTCTTCACCCGCAACGCCCCGCACACCCGCGCCAACCACACGGTGGACCGGGTGTTGAACCCCCGCGAGGCGATGCGCGACGAGATCACGCCGGAGGTGGAGCGGCTCGACCTCCTGCTGCTCGGCGGCGGCGGGATCCTCTACGACAGCGAGGCGCAGACCTACCTGCGGGAGGTCACCATCGCTCAACGGCTGGGCATCCCGACCTACACCTACGCCATCGGCGTGGGCCCGCTGAAGGACCGGGTCGAACGCGACGCCGTCCGCGAGGGGCTGGACCGCATGGCCGGCATCACGGTGCGCGAGCAAAGCGCCAAGCGGCTCATCGAGGAGATCGGCGTCCATGTTCCGGTGACCGTCACTGCCGACCCGGCCCTGCTGCTGACGTCGGAGCCCTTCACCGACGCCATGCTGGCGGAAGCCGGCATCCCGCGCGACCGACCGCTGGTCGGCTTCTCGGTGCGCGAACAGGGGGCTGCCGCTCCGGAACTGTCGGAGGCGGCCTACCACCAGCTTCTGGCGGAGGCGGCGGACTACATCGTCGAACGGTTCAGCGCGGACGTCGTCTTCGTGCCCATGGAGCGCGCCGACGTGCGGGAGGCGCACCGCGTCGTCGGGCGCATGACCCTGCCGGAACGCGCCCACCTGCTGAAATACCGCTACGCGCCGCGGCAGATCATCGGCCTGATGGAGCATTTCCAAATGGCCGTCGGCATGCGGCTGCATTTCCTGATCTTCGCCGCGATCACCGGCACGCCGCTGATCGCGCTGCCCTACGCGTCGAAGGTCTATGACTTCCTGACCTCGCTGGGGTTGGAGCCGCGGGCGACCGTGGCCCACACCACCGCGGGGACCTTCCTGGCCGATCTCGACCGGCTGTGGGACCACCGGGCGGAGCAGACGTCGCTGCTCCGCGACCGGCTGCCGGTCCTGCAGGACCGCGCCCGCAGCACGGCGTCTCTTGCCGTCAAGGTCGTGCGGTAGGGAGGAAGAACGTCCGAAAGGAGAATGGAGTGCCAGTCCTGAAACGGCCGGCCAAGCCGGAATCCATCACGCTTCCGCCCCGCCGCGCGACCAAGGTGGCGCGCTGCCAGGTCCTGGTCGTCGGGGGCGGTCCCGCCGGAATCGGCGCCGCCATCGGGGCGGCCCAGTCCGGCGCCGACACGATCCTGGTGGAACGCTACGGCTTCCTGGGCGGCAACGCCACCGTGGCCCTGGTGATGCCCTGGATGAGCTTCTACACGCAGCGCGGCTCGGTCGCGGTGGTGGACAACACCCGGCTGATGCCGCAGGACCACGGGCCGGGCGAGCCCGTCGTGGGTGGGGCGCTGGCGGTGATCCTGGGGCGGCTCTACGCCAGCGGCGGCGCCGTCCCGCCGTCGCCGGACACCGGCTTCACCGTGCCCTTCGATCCGGAGGTGCTGAAGATCACCGCCCAGGAGATCCTGGACGAAGCGGGGGTGCAGGTGCTGCTGCACGCCTTCGCCTCGACCGTTCTGGGGGAGGCGGGCAAGCCGAACGCGGTGGTGTTCGAGACGAAATCCGGCCCGGTGGTGATCGAGGCCGACTGCATCGTGGACTGCACCGGCGACGGCGACATCGCCGCGCTGGCCGGCTGCGACTACGAGGTCGGGCGGGAGGAGGACGGGCTGACCCAGCCCATGACCCTGATGTTCCGCATGGTCGGCTTCGACCATAACGCCTTTTCCGACTTCGTCCGGCAGAACCCGACCCAGTGGCGCGGCGTCCACGGCCTGTGGGATCTCGTCTCTAAGGCCACGGCCAACGGCGACCTGAACCTGGCGCGGGAGGACATCCTGTTCTTCGCGACCACCCATCCGGGGGAGATCGCGGCGAACTGCACGCGCGTCACCGGCGTGCTCGGCACCGATGTCTTCGACCTCACCTGCGCGGAGTGGGAAAGCCACCGGCAGGCTGCCCAGATCGCCAATTTCCTCCGGAAATATGTTCCGGGCTTCGCCGACGCCTATGGGTGCCAGACCGGTACGGCCATCGGCATCCGCGAGACGCGGCGGATCGTGGGCGAGTATTCCATGACCGTGGACGACGTCCTGGGCGCCCGGAAGTTCGACGACGCGATCGCCCGCGGCACCTACCCCGTGGACATCCACAGCCCGACCGGTCGCGGCACGGTGCTGAGGCGCGTGCCGTCCGGCGAGTGGTACGAGGTGCCGATGCGCTCGCTGCTGCCCAAGGGGGTGGACAACCTGCTGGTCGCCGGCCGCTGCATTTCCGGCAGCCACGAGGCGCACTCCTCCTACCGCGTGACGCCGACCTGCATGGCGACGGGACAGGCCGCCGGGGTCTGCGCCGCCATGGCGTCGCGACGCGGCGAGCGTCCGCGCGACATCCCGGTCGGCGCCGTGCAACGGGAACTGCTGCGCCAGGGCGCGTTGCTGCGCGATCCGGGGGCGTGAAGCTGGGCGCGAAATTGGGCGGTGACGGCGCGCGCTACTTGCGCTCCCACACCTTGGTTTCGATGTAGCGGTTGGCGAGGAAGCGGTAGGTCTGCTTCTGAAGCTGTTCGATGGCCATGGAGCGTTCGACCGGCGTGCCGTCCCACGCCTGGAGCAGTTCTTCCCACTCCAGCAGTCGGGCGCGCAGGTCGTCGCGGATCTTGCGGATGAAGCGCACGGTGGTCTCGAAGGCCTTCAGCGCGCCGAAAATCTCGCCGGTCTGCGCGTCGGCCTGTTCGAAGATGGCGTCGTACTCCTTCACCGGCTTGCGCAGAAGCCCCTGCATGCGGGCGATCTCGCTGCAGAAGGTGCGATCCGTCCGGTAGATTTGCGTCAGCTTCGCCAGGTTGTCCCCGATGCCGCGGATGTGGTGGAACCGGTCGCGTAGGGCTTCGATGTAGGACAGCTCCTGCGCCAGATCGTCGATGCGGTCGGCCAGATACTGCTCGGAATTCTCCTTCAGCCCCAGCTTTTCCGCGATTTCCTTGAAGGCCGTCTTCACGCGGGTTTTGGTCTGCGGATCCTCGACGACCTGCTCCAACTCATCGGCGTCGACGACGATCATCTCGCTGCCGGTGATCCAGGAGACGAGCTGCACGGTCAGGCGTCCCTTGGCGATCAGCCGGTGCTTGTCGTCCACCGACCAGGAGGCCCGGCCGTCCAGCAACTCGCCGGGGATCTGCTCCCCCGGGCGGATCTGCTTCACGAAGTTCAGGCCCTTCGCGACAAGCCCCAGCAGCTTGGAATCGGGGCTCCCGTCGGCGATGTCGAAGGATTCCATCAGCGTGGTGAAGGAAAGCGCCGCCTTCAGGTCGCCCAGCGTGATCTGCAACACCGGCTGCTTGGTTGCCGGATCGACGAAGAAGAAGGCGCCGGAGATGCTGAAGACCTTGTGCTGGAAATCGAAATGCGTGTCGCGCATCGACGGGGGAGCCGCCGGCGCAGTGGCAGCGGCCGGCGATGGCGTCGCTCCTTCGGGTGTCGGCGGCGCAGGGGCGGGCGCCGAGTCAAGGCCGGAGGCGTTTTCGGATGCGTCGGTCATGCTCGGTAAGGCCGCCGGGATTGTTGAGACGCCAGCCTACAGCAGATCCCGCAGCCGGAACCAGAGCATCGCGAGGACGAGCGCCGGCGTCCGGAACCGCCGCCCGCCGGGGAAGGGCAGGTGCGGTATGCGGGCGAAGACGTCGAACCGCCCGGCCTGCCCCCGGACGGCCTCGGCCATCACCCGGCCGGCCATGCCGGCCAGCGCCACGCCGTGGCCGGAATAGCCGTGCGCGTAATAGGTCGTCGGCGACAGCCGTCCGACCTGCGGCATGCGATTCACCGTGATGGCCACATGCCCGCCCCAGAAATAGTCCACCGCCGCGTCCCGCAGCTGCGGGAACACCGCCAGCATCTTGGACCGCATGGTCAGGCGCAGGCCGGGCGGGTCCATGCCGGAGTAGCTGACCCCGCCGCCGAACAGCAGCCGGTGGTCGGCGGAGCGGCGGAAGTAGTTCAGGACGAAGTTCATATCGCTGATCGCCGCGTTGGTCGGCAGGATGGACGAGACCGTTTCCTGCCCAAGCGGCTCCGTCGCGATCAGGTAGGTGGCGACGGGCATGATCATCGAGGCCAGCGACGGCGCCAGCGTGCCCAGATAGGCGTTGCCGGCCAGCACCAGGAAGCGCGCCTTGACCGACCCCTGGTCGGTGGTCGCCCGCGGCTCCGCCCCGGTGTCGATTCGACTGACTCGCGAGTCCTCGAAGATGCGGACACCCGCCTGGACCGCGGCGTCGCCCAGTCCCAGGGCGTAGTTCAGCGGGTGCAGGTGGCCGCTGCCCATGTCGAGCAGGCCGCCGATGTAGGCGTCCGACCGCACCACCTCGCCCACGGTGCCGCGGTCCAGCACCCGCACCTTGTCGTAGCCGTAGCGCCCCTGCATTTCCGCCTCCAGGGCGGCGACGTCGGCCATGTGGCGCGGCTTGACCGCGGCGTAGGCGAATCCCCAGGTGAGGTCGCAGGCGATCCGGTGCCGCGCGACCCGGTCGGCCAGCAGGGCCTTCGCATCCTCGCCGAGGTCCCAGAGGCGTCGGGCGTCCTCCCGGCCGACCCAGCGCTCGATGGTCGCCATCGACTTGTTGTAGCCGGTGATGATCTGCCCGCCGTTGCGGCCCGACGCCCCCCAGCCCACGCGATGGGCCTCCAGCAGGATGACGTCGAACCCCTGCTCGGCCAATTCCAGCGCGGTCATCAGGCCGGTGTAGCCGCCGCCAACCACGCAGACGTCGCAGGAGAGGTCTCCCTCCAGCGCCGGGTGGCGCGGCGAGTGCGGATTCGCAGTGTCGGCGTACCACGAGCGGAGATAGGAGCGCTTCGGCATGGATGGCAGTTAGGGGAGGGCGCCCCGGCCCGTCAATCCTTCCGATGGTGCCGCCCGCCATCGCCACGCCTTCTGGACAGGATCCGCCATCGCCTCTGGCGCGGCGATGGGGTTCGGGATCATAGTAAGGGTGTCGTCCACAGAAGGGAGGGGCTGCCCACCGTCCGGTGCGGTCCATACGTTCATGGGTTTCATGGAAGACTTCATCAAGAAGAACCGCATCACCGAAGTGGAATGCCTCGTGCCCGACATGTCGGGCATCGCGCGCGGCAAGATCGTTCCGGCCGAAAAGTTCCTGCGCATCCTGCGCGACCGCGGCCTGCGGCTGCCCGAGGCGATCTTCGTCCAGACGGTCACCGGCGAGTATCCGGAGGACGACACCGTTACGTCGGACGAGAATTCCGACATCTACATGATCCCCGACGAGCGGACGATTCGCTTCGTCCCCTGGTACGAGGAGCCGACGGCGCAGGTCATCACCGACTGCGTCTACGCCGATGGCAGTCCGGTGAACTTCTCCCCGCGCCACGTGCTGAAGCGCGTGCTGTCGCTGTACGAGGAGCGCGGCTGGAAGCCGCTGGTGGCACCGGAACTGGAGTTCTTCCTGGTTCAGGTCAACAAGGACCCCGACTACCCGCTGGTACCGCCGATCGGGCGCAACGGCCGGGTGGAGAGCGGGCGGCAGGCCTTCGGCATCGACGCGGTCAACGAGTTCGACCCGATCTTCGAGATGGTCTACGACTTCTGCGAAGCGCAGGACATCGACATCGACACGCTGACCCACGAGGCAGGCGCCGCGCAGATCGAAATCAACTTCAACCATGGCGACGCGCTTGAGCTGGCCGACCAGGCCTTCCTGTTCAAGCGCACAGCGCGTGAGGCGGCGTTGCGCCATCAGGTCTACGCGACCTTCATGGCCAAGCCCATGCAGAACGAGCCGGGCAGCGCCATGCACATCCACCAGTCCGTGGTGGATGCCGACTCCGGCCGCAACCTGTTCTCCGAAGCGAACGGCGCCGACAGCCCGCTGTTCATGGCGCACGTTGCCGGCCTTCAGAAATTCCTGCCCTACGCAATGCCGCTGCTGGCGCCCAACGTGAACTCCTACCGGCGCCTGGTGCCGAACTCCGACGCGCCGATCAACGTGCACTGGGGCCGCGACAACCGCACGACCGGCCTGCGGGTCCCGGTGTCGCAGGCCGATTCGCGCCGTGTCGAGAACCGCGTGGCCGGCGCCGACGCCAACCCCTACCTCGCCATCGCCGCGTCGCTCGCCTGCGGCTATCTCGGGATGACCCTGGGGCTGGAGCCGACCGATCCGGTGAAGGGCTCCGCCTACCGGCTGGCCTTCACGCTGCCGCGCCACCAGGGCGACGCCTTGCAGAAGTTCAACGCCTGCAAGCCGCTGAAGGAGATCCTGGGCGAGAAGTTCGTGGACGCGGTCACCTGCGTGAAGGAGGCCGAGTACGAGGCCTATCACCGGGTCATCAGCTCGTGGGAACGCGAGAACCTTCTGCTGAATGTTTGAGCAGGCCTGCCCCCTCTTTGAGCCCTGAGGATGGAGGGGGCATTTCGCCCCGCATAGGCCCCCGCATACCGTTGACAACCACCCCTTTCGTGGGTGCAATAGCGCCCGCGCTGGGGACGCCGTGTGGAACGCGCCGCACCCCTGTCGAACGGCCAAGATTCGAACGACCAAGAACTCGGGGGCTACCTGAATGAAACGTTTCGCTCTCAGCGTCATCGGCGCGGTCGCCGCCGTCGCCCTGGCTGGCCCCGCAATGGCCCAGGCCAAGAAGCCGGTCAACATCTACATCTGGAATGACTATCTGGGTGATTCGACGCTGGCCGACTTCACGAAGGCCACCGGCTACGAGACCAAGGTCGACCTGTACGACAGCCTGGAACTGCTGGAGCAGAAGGTGCTGGTCGGCAAGTCCGGCTATGACGTGATCGTCCCGACCGCCGAGCCGACGCTGTCGCGCATGATCCAGGCGAAGGTCGTCGCCCCGCTCGACAAGTCGAAGATTCCGAACCTGAAGAACGTCGATCCGAAGGTTCTGAAGCTGCTGGAGAACTCCGACCCCGGCAACAAGTTCGCCGTGCCCTACCTCGGCGGCACCGTCGGCATCGCCATCATCCCGGAGAAGATCAAGGCCGTCGCCCCCGACGTCCCGCTGGACAGCTGGGACCTGATCTTCAAGCCGGAGGTCGCCAAGAAGGTCGCCTCCTGCGGCATCACCGTCATGGATTCGGCCATCGACGTGATCCCGTCGGTGCTGAACTACCTCGGCCTCGACCCGAACTCCGAGAAGAAGGAGGATCTGGACAAGGCCGAGAAGGCGCTGCTGGCCGTCCGCCCCTACATCAAGCAGTTCGTGACCGGCGGCAACATCAACATCCTCGCGGCCGGCGACGCCTGCGTCGTGATGTCCTACAACGGCGACGCCATCCAGGGTGCCGCCCGCGCCGAGGAAGCCAAGAACGGCGTGAAGGTCGAGTACGTCACCCCGAAGGAGGGCGTGCAGGTCTGGTGGGACACGCTGGCCATCCCGGCCGACGCCCCGAACAAGGCCGGCGCCTACGACTACATCAACTTCATCCTGGATCCGGCCAATATCGCCGCGATCTCCAACAAGGTGAACTACGCCAACGCCGTGCCGGCCTCGCTGGCCAGCGTCGACGAGTCGGTGAAGTCCAACCCGGCTGTCTTCCTGCCGGAGACCAGCAAGGTGAAGCTGTTCTCGCTGAAGCCGATCAAGCAGGCCACCGACCGCGCCCGCACCCGCGTGTGGACGAAGGTCAAGACCGGCAAGTAAGCTGGGCATACGAGAGCACGAACATCGAAGCGCCCCGGCCGATCCCATTGCGGGAACGGCCGGGGCGTTCCCTTGAAAGGACGCCGAAGAGGACCCGATGGCCGTCCAGCCGATCCGCAAGCCCACGCGCCTGGAACCCTGGCAAGACCCCGGCCAGACGCCCTACGTGCGCATCGAGAAGGTGACCAAGGCCTTCGGCGACTTCGTCGCCGTGGATGACGTCAGCCTGTCGATCTACCGCGGGGAGTTCTTCGCCCTGCTCGGCGGGTCGGGGTCGGGCAAGACCACGCTGCTCCGCATGCTGGCCGGGTTTGAGACGCCGACCGAAGGCAAGATCTTCATCGACGGCGTCGACATGGCCGGCATCCCGCCCTATGAGCGGCCGGTCAACATGATGTTCCAGAGCTACGCCCTGTTCCCGCACATGACGGTGGAGCAGAACGTCGCCTTCGGCCTGAAGCAGGACAACGTGGCGAAGACCGAGATCCGGGAGCGGGTGGGAGCGATGCTCGATCTCGTCCAACTCGGCCGCTTCGCCAAGCGCAAGCCGCACCAGCTCTCCGGCGGGCAGCGGCAGCGCGTGGCGCTGGCCCGCTCGCTGGTCAAGCGGCCGAAGTTGCTTCTTCTGGACGAGCCGCTGGGCGCGCTCGACAAGCGCCTGCGCGAACAGACCCAGTTCGAGCTGGTCAACATCCAGGAGAAGCTGGGCGTCACCTTCATCGTGGTCACCCACGACCAGGAGGAGGCGATGACCATGTCCAGCCGCATCGCCGTCATGAACCACGGCGTCATCGCCCAGACCGGCACGCCGACCGAGATCTACGAGTACCCGCAGTCGCGCTTCGTGGCTGAGTTCATCGGCTCCGTGAACATGTTCGAGGGCAGGGTGGTGGAGGACCAGTCCGACCACGTCCTGATCCGGTCGGAGGACGCGGGCTGCGACCTCTACATCAACCACGCCGTCGCCGTACCGTCCGGCGCCACCGTCGGCGTGGCCGTACGCCCGGAGAAGATCGCGCTGAGCAAGGAGCCGCCGGCGGGAGCCGACGGGCGCAACGTGGCCACGGGAATCGTGCGTGAGATCGCCTACCTCGGCGACGTGTCGATCTATCTGGTGGAGTTGAAGACCGGCAAGACCGTGCGCGTGACCGCGCCCAACCTCGTGCGCAGGACCGAGATGCCCATCACCTGGGACGACGAGGTCTACCTGACCTGGCGCCCCTTCGCCGGCGTAGTGCTCGCTCAATGATCAACCGTCTCCGCCGGATCGGGCTGTGGGGGCGCGGGGCGGTGCTGGCCGTCCCGTTCCTGTGGCTTCTGCTATTCTTTCTGGTGCCGTTCCTGATCGTGTTCGGCATCAGCCTGTCGGAATCGGTCATCGCGCAGCCGCCCTACGCGCCGCTGGTGCAGTGGCTGGTCGACGAAGACGCCGGCACGACGAAGCTGCAGCTTCTGCTGAACCTGTCCAACTACCTGCGGCTGGGCGGGGACGACCTGTACGTCCTCGCCTATCTGAACTCGGTCAAGATCGCGCTGATCACCACCGTCTTCTGCCTGCTGATCGGCTACCCCATGGCGTATGCGATCGCGCGGGCGGAGCCGGCCAAGCGCGGGCCGCTGATGATGCTGGTCGTCCTGCCCTTCTGGACGAGCTTCCTGATCCGCATCTACGCCTGGATCGGCATCCTGAAGGCCAACGGGGTGATCGACAACCTCCTGCGATGGACCGGCCTGACGACCGAGCCGTTCGAGCTTCTGTACTCGGACTGGGCCGTCTACATCGGCATGACCTACTGCTACCTGCCCTTCATGGTGCTGCCGCTGTACGCCACGCTGGAAAAGATGGACCCAACGCTGCTGGAGGCCGCCGCCGACCTCGGCTGCCGGCCCTGGAAGGCGTTCCTGACGGTGACGCTGCCGCTGTCGCTGCCGGGCATCATCGCCGGCTCCCTGCTGGTCTTCATTCCGTCGGTGGGCGAGTTCGTGACGCCGGAGCTGCTGGGCGGTCCGGACACGCTGATGATCGGCCGCGTGCTGTGGAACGAATTCTTCGCCAACCGCGACTGGCCGGTGGCCTCGGCGGTGGCCATCGCGCTGCTGCTGTTCCTGGTGGTGCCGATCATGATCTTCCAACACGTGCAGGGCCGTGAGGCAGAGGCGGGGCGATGAAACGGATGGGCTTCCTGTCCTGGGCTCTGTGGTTCGGCTACGCCTTCCTGTACGTGCCCATCGTCCTGCTGATCGTGTACTCCTTCAACGAGTCGCGCCTCGTCACCGTGTGGGGCGGCTTTTCGACGAAGTGGTACGCGGAGCTGCTGCACAACGACCAGCTCCTCAGCGCCGCCTGGCTGTCGCTGGAGGTCGCAGCGATGTCGGCGACCGTGGCCGTCGTGCTGGGCACCATCGCCGGGCTGGCGCTGGCGCGCTTCGGGCGGTTCCGCGGCCGGACTCTGTTCGGCGGCATGATCACGGCGCCGCTGGTCATGCCCGACGTCATCACCGGCCTGTCGCTTCTGCTGTTGTTCGTGGCGCTGGAGCAGCTGATCGGCTGGCCGGACGGGCGCGGCGTGACGACGATCACCATCGCGCACACGACCTTCACCATGGCCTACGTCGCCGTCATCATCCAGTCGCGCCTCGTCAGCCTGGACGAGAGCCTGGAGGAGGCGGCGATGGACCTGGGCGCACGCCCGGCCAAGGTCTTCTTCGTCATCACGCTGCCGATCATCGCCCCGGCGATCGTCTCCGGCTGGCTGCTGGCCTTCACCCTGTCGCTGGACGACGTGGTGGTGGCCAGCTTCGTCTCCGGTCCCGGTTCGACCACGTTGCCGATGGTCATCTTCTCCAGCGTGAAGTTCGGCATCAGCCCACAGATCAACGCGCTGGCGACCCTGATGGTGACGGTGGTCTCAGTCGGCATTTTCATCGCCAGCTTGATCATCAACCGGCAGGAACGGCAGAAGCAACGCGACGAGCAAATGGCCGTGCAGGGCGGCTGAATCGCCGGCCCGGAGGGAACCCATAGGAGCTATGCCACAAGGCCGCAGTCGACGGGGTGGCCGCAGGCTGTTGTTTTGTCTATGTTGTAGGCATCTGCAACAGCGAATGAGGCCGTATCGTGCGCGCGCTCTTATGGTTTCCCATGCTTCGACTCGGTTTTACGATGCCTTTCGCGGCCCCGGCCCAGACCTCTTCGGCCCGGCGCCGCTATTCGGACCGCCCGCCGTCCTCCCGCCGCCCGTCCTCCCGCCGCTGAGCGGTTGAGCGCTAGCCCTTCCGGGCCTTTCGGTGGCCGTTGCCAAATCCGCCGTCCCATGGTTAGGGTGAACTGAGACATAAATCGCTCAGGCCAATGGATTATGGCCAGCGTACTACAGGATCGGCGGGAGATTTTGAAATGACGACACCGGCGGCGAACGGCTTCTACATGCCGGGCGAGTGGGAACGGCACGCGCGCTGCTGGATGGCGTGGCCGTGCCGCCCGGAAACCTGGCCCACCGGGGCCTTCGACGCCGCCACCGCCGCCTACACCGAGGTTGCGCGGGCCATCAGCCGGTTCGAGCCGGTGACCATGGTCTGCGATCCCGCCGATGTCGCCGAAGCCTCGCTCGCCTGCGGGCCGGGTGTCGAGATCCTGCCGCTGCCGATCAGCGATTCCTGGATTCGCGACACCGGCCCCAGTTTCGTCACCGACGGGAAGGGGCAGGTCGCCGGCGTCCACTGGCGCTTCAACGCCTGGGGTGGCAATTACGCGGACTGCGAAAAGGACCAGCACGTCGGCCGTCTGGTGCTGGAGCATCTGGGGCTGCGGTGCTTCGAGGCTCCGCTGGTCATGGAGGGCGGTTCGTTCCATGTGGACGGGCAGGGCACCCTGCTGACCACGGAGCAGTGCCTGTTGAATCCCAACCGCAATCCGAATTTGAGCAAGGCGGAGATCGAGGAGCAATTGAAGGACCAGCTCGGCGTCTCCACCATCATCTGGCTTGGCGAAGGCTACCAGGACGACGAGACCGACGGCCATATCGATGAGATCGCCTTCTTCGTGAAACCCGGCGTCGTCATGGCGATCACCACCGATGACCCGGGCGACGCCAACTTCAAGGCGTTCCAGGACAATTTGGACCGCTTGAAGCGCGCCCGCGACGCCCAGGGGCGCGAGCTGGAGGTCATTCCCGTCCGGCAGCCCGCCCGTCGCGATGAGAACGGCGTGCGCCTCACGCTGTCCTACACGAACCTGTACATCGCGAACGGCGGCATCGTCATGCCGGCCTTCGAGGATCCGGCCGACGACGACGCCTTCCGCGTCGTGCGCCGTGCCTTTCCGGATCGGGAAGTGGTCCAAATTCCGGCGCTGGACATCGTGCGGGGCGGTGGCGGCATTCACTGCATCACCCAGCAGCAGCCGGCCGGCTGACCGACAACGGAAGATCGGCCGGCCGTCGCAGCACGCGGAAGGCGAGGGAAGGGCGGGCATTCGCCAATGGTTCCTCTCCATTGCTCGAATCGCGTCTTGATTAGGGATGTGCGAAGGCGCATCTTCTGGGCATGCAGTTGAACCCGGTCATCGCGCCCCCGGTGGCGAAACCGCAACCGCCGATCACCCCGGCGGCGCAGATGGCCATGTCGCCTGCGGTTCAGGCGGCGCAGCAGACGACCGCGACCGTTCGGACGCAAACGCTTCAGGCTCCGCAGGCGGTGGGGAAGGCGGAAAACCCGCGGGACACGCGCAACGCCACCCAAACCGGGCAGGCGCTGGACACGCAGGCCGCGGCCGCAAACGCGCGCACCAACGGTCAGGGCTACGGCGCGCGGACGCGCGGGTCGCTGCTCGACGTCAGCGTCTGACAGAGACCGTCATAGCCCCCCTCCCGCCTAACCTTGGCGGGCAAAACACCAGAATTCCCGAATCCGGCTGTATCTTTCCCGTGGCTTGCGCCATTATCGGGTGCGGATGGCTGATACTTCTTCGCCTTCCTTGCCCTGTCATCGTGCGCCTGCGATTCTGGAGCTGCCCGCCGGATGTTCTATTCCGCCTTTCAAATGATCGCCGCCGGACGAACCGACGTCGGTCGGACGCGGTCGCGCAACGAGGACAGCTTCCACCTCAATCCGGACGCCGGCTTGGCGGTGGTGTGCGACGGCATGGGCGGCCACGCGGGCGGGGACATCGCCAGCCGGACGGCTGTGGAGGCCATCGCCGATTTCATCCAGGAATTTCACCCGGCCGAGGCGGCAAAGACCGGCACGATCACGCCGCCGGACGACGATTGCACGCTCTCCGAATCCCATTCGGTCGAGCCCGCCGTCCAGAACGCCGTGTCCGTGGTTCGTTCCGCCGTGCAACTGGCCAATCGCCGCATTCACGCGCTGAACGCCGAGCGTGGATTCGTGGAGGGGCGCGGCATGGGCACCACCGTGGTCGGGCTTTGGCGGGTTCCGGGAACGGGCAAGCTGGTCGCTTTCCACGCCGGTGACAGCCGCCTCTACCGCCTGCGCGACGGGGAATTGCGTCAGGTCACCCGCGACCACAGCCTTTACCAGCTCTGGCTCGACAACGGCCGCCGGGGCACGGCGCCACAGCGGAACATCATCGTCCGGGCCCTGGGCACCGGGGAACATGTGGACCCCGACATCACGGTCCTGTCGATTCTTCCGGACGATCTGTTCCTGCTGTGCTCCGACGGCCTGAACGGCATGGTGCCCGACGCTGCGTTGACCCGCATCCTCAGCCGGGAACCGCGGCCGGGACCCGAGGAAAGCTGCATCCGCTTGATCGATACCGCCAACCAGGCCGGTGGACACGATAACATCACCACCATCGTGTCGTGGTTCGCTCCGCGCGCATAACCGAGGCGCCGCCTGCGATCATCAAACCGCCGATCACCAAGCCTCGGTCGCGATGAAGCGAGCGTCCGCCAGCGCACCGGGGCCGGCGGCGTCCAGGACACGTTTCAATTCGGGCAGATAATCCGCCGCAGTCTCCGCTTCCGGCCGCGGTGTCGTGAACAAGGGCAGGGCGCTTGCCACGACGACGAGGAGTTCATCGCCGAACGGCGGCCCGATGGTCCAGAATCGGCCGCCGGACTTGCGATCGCCAAGGTGTCGAACCGCGCGCGGTTCGACCCGGCTGCTGGTTTCCATCGGATTCGGCAGCAAATGCACGACGTTGCCGTCCGTGGTGAAGTAGTCCACCTGCAGATGAGCCGGGAAATCCGGAGCCGCGATGTCCAAGACCAGGCTTTGGCCGGCGCGAAGGGGCGTTCCCTGGGCTTCCAGGCGAATCGACACCGGGGTTGCTGCGGCTGCGTTCGTCCGCCGCAGGGGTTCGAGCACCGACAATGGTTCGCAAAGGGCAGGGGCACCGTACCGAACCGCGTCTTCCGCCTGTTGACCCGGTGCATAATCCCGCAGGATGGTGGCGACAATATTCTCCCGCCGGGACGCTGCGATCGTGCCGACGACCATGACCCGTCCATCACTGGTCTCAGCACCGAGAACGCCGCAACGCACCGTCCGCAAGGCGGCGCGCAACGCTTCCAGATCCAGAGCAGCCGGTCCAGTTGTGGATTGCGGCTCGTCCATGATGGGATTTGCGGCGTCCGGCGATTCGATGCGTCCGCCGTTACCCCTCGCTTGAGACCATGCGGAGTGGCAAAGCATCAGAATCGCGGCAGCCACAGCGACGTGGGCAAGGTATGGGCCAAAAAAGCCCGAAGCCTTGCCGAGCCTGCGCGTTTTGCCGGTCACGCCGCTTCCTCTGCAAACACGTCTGGTCCGCCACATCCAGTCCTTTGTACAGCGTTTCCGAAACGCCTCCAAGGGAGGAGCATACCCCTATGCGCGACCGGACGAGTGGATCGTATAACCGTGATTATGGAAAATGATGTTCGGCGATGGAGCAGGGCGCTTTTCCATCCCTTCCGGCGGCGGTCCCGATGGACTATGGTCCGGCCCTCTTTTGCGCCATCCTATCGAAGGCTGTTTCGAATGGCTCGATCGTCGTGGATTTTCGGCTCCGCGCTCGCCTTTTGTCTTTTGCCACTGTCCGCGGGCGCGCAGACGCCCGACTGCACCAAGGCTTCGTCAGCCGCAGACCGAACGGTGTGCGGCAGTCCCGACCTGAAGGTTGCCGCCGAGGACGTGGCGACGACGTTGCGCGACGTCCTCGACTACACGCCCACCACGGACCGCGATGCCATCCAACGCGCACAGCAGGCGTTCTTGGCAGAACGGGAACGCGCCTGCACCGATAAATCCGCCGTCGCCGCATGCCAGAAGCTGTACGAAAAGCGCTCCGCCGACCTCGCGGACCAGAATACGGCGGCCCAAAAGAAGCTCTCCGCGCTCGTTGCCGGCATCCCCAAGGATCCGAAGGCCGTCGCCGCGGCGCTTCAGCGCTATGACGGCGCGGCGGCAAAGGCGTGGCTCGTCTATCTCCATCACACTGGCGCCGTGCCTGCGGCCGACAAGGAAGATCGGATCCGCAAGCTGGTCGGCACGGTCATCGACAACGGCCTGCCGAACGATCCCTATCTTCTTGAAGAGATGAAGAATCTCAGCGACGTTGCGACCGCGCCGACGGGCACGATGCTGCTGTTCCTGCGCCACGTGCTGTCCACGACGGAAATGGACGCGCCGTGCTTCCTGTTCACCAAGCACGGGCAGCCGGCGTTTGAAGCCTTCGGCGCCTTCTGGGGCAATTCCCGCGACGAGTCTCCGGGGCTGTGCTCGCCGCCGTCATCGATCTTCGACCTTCCGGAATGGAAGAAGATCGCCGACCGCATGGACCCGGCCATTGAGCCTGCGCTGGAGGAACGCGGAAGCATCCGCTACGGCTACGAACGCCAGTTCGAGGTCGACGACCTCCAGGCCTCCCTGGTTCCCAGCACCCTGCTGGAGGCGCCGCAATCGATCGAAGCCCGCAAAATGGCTGAGCAGCGCCAAAAGGCCGTGGCCGCGTTCCGCGCCTGGAAAGACTTCGACGTCTGGCCGGAGGCCGACTACAAGGCGGCGGTCACCGCCCTACCCTCCGCAATCGCTGCTACGGCAAAGGTTTACCGGGAAAAGTTCAACCTTCTTCCCCAGGTCGCCGACCAAGCCGCCCGAGCCGCCGGTGACCGTTTCGTGGCCGGCCGCCTCGGTCTGATCATGCCGGACGACTGAGCTGTTTCAGAGGGTGATCACGAGCCCGTCGTAGGCGGGCTCAACACCCGGCGGGAGAATCTTGCACACGGTGTCGTAATCCATCGTCTGGTCCATGTGGGTCAGGTAAGCGCGTTTGGGCTTGACCCGCGCGATCCACTCCAACGTGAGCCCAAGATGGGCGTGAACCGGATGCGGCGGCTCGATCCGGCAGCAATCGACAACCC
Organism: Azospirillum canadense; assembly: GCF_025961225.1. Taxonomy (GTDB): domain Bacteria; phylum Pseudomonadota; class Alphaproteobacteria; order Azospirillales; family Azospirillaceae; genus Azospirillum; species Azospirillum canadense. The sequence goes on from NZ_JAOQNG010000001.1 coordinate 1,699,561, forward strand.
AGACCTCCACACCTTCCAACGCGGCGAACGCATCCTCGCCGAGGCGGACCACGTCGGTCGAATAGGCAAAATTCCCAATGCGATAGCCGGCGGTCTTCGAGTAACCGTGATCCTGCATAAAGGGCACAACGGACTGCCCACGGACCGAGAAAGCGCTCTCGACCGGATGCGGGGCGAGCACAGGGCGATAGTAGGGATCGCCCGGCCGCAACGGCTCGAAGCAGTAGCCGAACCGGCTTTGTAACTCGGCGAGGTGTTCCGGAAGGGCGTGGGCGGCGATGGGCGCGTGCATCACCCGGCAAAGTTCGCGCAGCTCGTCGATTCCGTGGCTGTGGTCCGCGTGCGTGTGGGTCCACAGCACGGCGTCGAGGCGGTGGACGTCGGCGGACAGGAGCTGCTGGCGCAGGTCCGGCGAGGTGTCGATCAGGATGCTGACGGCGCCCTGCCCCTCCCCGCCCAGGCATTGCTCCACAAGAACCGACGGGCGCAGACGCCGGTTCTTCGGATTCGTGGGGTCGCAGGTGCCCCAGCCCTGGGCGATCACTGGAACGCCGCGCGAGCCACCGCAGCCAAGGACCGTGACCCGCATGGACGTCATGCGGCGGCCTGCCGGGACGGGTCGGCGCGGTCGAATAGGCGGAAGAAATTTTCCGTGGTGTGGCGTGCCAGATCGGCCGCGTCGACGCCCTTCACCTCCGCCACGCAGGCGGCGGTGTGGGCAACGTAGGCGGGTTCGTTGCGCTTGCCGCGGAACGGCACCGGAGCCAGATAGGGGGCGTCGGTTTCCACCAAGATGCGGTCGAGCGGAACGTCGCGAACGATGTCCCGCAGCTCCTCCGACTTCTTGAAGGTGACGATGCCGGACAGCGACAGGGAGAAGCCGAAATCCAAAGCGTCTTCAGCGAGTTGCCGGCCGGAGCTGAAGCAGTGCAGCAACCCCTTCACCGGTTGGCCGCCCGCCTCTTCCCGGACGATCCGCATGGTGTCGTCGTCGGCGTCGCGGGTGTGGATGATCAGCGGCAGGCCGGTCTCGACGCTGGCGCGGATGTGCCGGCGGAAGCATTCCTGCTGAACGTCGCGCGGGCTCTTGTCGTAGAAGTAGTCGAGGCCCGTTTCGCCCAAGCCGATCACCTTCGGGTGCTTCGACAGCTCCACGAGCCGCTCGACGGTTACGCCGTCGATTTCCTCCGCGGCCTGGTGCGGATGGACACCGAGCGAGCACAGCACGTCGTCGTACCGCTCCGCCACCGCCAGGATGCGGTCGAAGCGCGACAGGTAGGTGCAGATGGTGACCATCCGCCCCACCCCCGCCTGCCGGGCGCGGTCAACGACCGCGTCCAGTTCCTCGGCGAAGTCGGGGAAATCGAGATGGCAGTGACTATCGACCAGCATCGTTCGTCAGCTCTTCGCTTCTTCCACATAGCGCGGGAAGACGCCCTGCGGCGCCGGCAGCGCCGTCCCGGCGACCAAGGCGCCGCCCGAGCCCAGCCGGTCGAACCCGCGCGCGTCCGACCCCTGCCCCAGCTGTTCCAGGATCTTCGCCGACGCGTCGGGCATGATCGGCTGGGTCAGGATGGCGAGGTGGCGCACCGTTTCCGCCAGCACGTAGAGGACCGTACCCATGCGCGCCGGATCGGTCTTCTTCAGCGCCCAGGGGGCCTGCTCGTCCACATAGCGGTTCGCGTCGCCGATCACCGCCCAGATCGCGTCCAGCGCCTTGTGGAAGGCCTGCTGGCCGATCTCCGCGCGGACGATGGGCAGCAGGTTGTAGGCGGAACCCAGCAGCGCGTTGTCGGCCTCCGTGAAGGAGCCCGGCTGCGGCACGGCGGCCCCACAGTTCTTGTTGATCATCGACAGGGACCGCTGCACCAGGTTCCCGTAGTCGTTGGCCAGGTTGCCGTTGATGCGCTGGACCATCTGCTTGTGCGAGAAGTCGCCGTCGTTGCCGAACGGCACCTCGCGCAGCAGGAAGTAGCGGGTCTGGTCAAGACCGTAGGTGTTGACCAGGGTCTCCGGCGCGATGACGTTGCCCAGCGACTTCGACATCTTCTGGCCTTCGATGGTCCACCAACCGTGCGCGAAGACGCGCTTCGGCGGCGCGAGCTTCGCGGCCATCAGGAAGGCCGGCCAATAGACGGCGTGGAAGCGCAGGATGTCCTTGCCGACCATGTGCAGGTTGGCCGGCCAATATTTGGCGTACTCCCCGCTCTCGTCGGGATAGCCGACCGCGGTGATGTAGTTGGCGAGCGCGTCGAGCCACACGTACATGATGTGGTCGGGGTTGCCGGGAACCGGGATGCCCCATTTGAAGGTTGTGCGGCTGACCGACAGGTCCTTCAGCCCCGACTTTACAAAAGCGATGACCTCGTTGCGCTTGCCTGCCGGGGCGATGAAGTCCGGGTTCTTCTCATAGAACTCCAGCAGGCGGTCCTGCCAGGCGGACAGGCGGAAGAAATAGGACGGTTCCTCCACCCACTCGCACTCCGCACCGGTCGGGGCGATCTTCTTGCCGGTCGGCGAGGTCGTCAGCTCGTCCTCGCCGTAGAAGGCCTCGTCGCGGACCGAGTACCAGCCGGCGTAGGAACCGAGGTAGATCTCCCCGGCGGCTTCCAGCCGGCGCCACAGGTCCTGGACGGACGTGATGTGCCGCGGCTCCGTCGTGCGGATGAAGTCGTCGTTCGAGTAGTTCATCAGCGAGACGAGGTCGCGAAAGTTCTTCGACACGCGGTCGGTGAACTCCTGCGGCGCAATCCCGGCGTTCATGGCCGACTTCTCGACCTTCTGGCCGTGTTCGTCCGTGCCGGTCAGGAACTTCACGTCATAACCGTCGAGCCGCATGAAGCGGGCCAGCACGTCGCAGGCGAGCGTGGTGTACGCGTGCCCGATGTGCGGCACGTCGTTCACATAATAGATCGGAGTCGTCAGGTAATAGGTCTTCGACCCGGTCATGTCCGATGCTCTCCCGAGAGTTCGCCGGCCCGGCCCCGGGCCGGATCGGATACGCGTGTCATTGTCGATTAAGTGGCGTCTCTATGTGGCCGCCGCTTCAAGCGTCGCCAAGGCGTTCAGGACCACCTGCTTGCGATCGAGGTTGGCCGATTCCGCACGGGCGAAGAGGCGCGGGACCTTTTCCCACACCTCCACCCAACGTTCAAGGCCGCGGGCGTTGGCCAGCCGGGTCATCAGCGCGGCCTCTCCCGCCACCACCTCCGCCGGCCAGGCGCCGCGCGCCAGGGAACGGGCGAAGCGGGCCAACCACCAGACCAGCAGTTCGGTCGCCGTCTCGTACAGCCCTTCATCCTGTTTGCGGGTCAGCTTGTCGCCGAAGGCGTGGGCTGCGGCGATGTCCAGGCGCGGCAGCGTGCCGAGCAGCCCCATAAGCTCGCGGTAGAGGTCCAGCCCACCGGCGTCGGCGAGGTCGATGGCGCGGCCGATGCTGCCCTCCGCCAAGCGGGCAAGCGCCGCGCGGTCCTCGTCGACGAGGTCAGGCCTGTGCTTTTTCAACAGGTTAAGAACCGTTTCCTCAGGCAAGGGATGAAGATTGAGCTTGCGGCAGCGCGAACGGATGGTGGGCAGCATGCCGCCCGGATTGTCGCTGACCAACAGCAGAAGGGCGCCCGGAGGCGGCTCCTCCAGAATTTTAAGAATAGCGTTCAAACCACTGAGATTCATGCGATCCGCGCCGTCGATCACCGCCACGCGCCAGCCGCCTTCGGCGGAGGTCTTGCGCAGGAATGGGCCGATCTTTCGGACGTCGTCCACGGCGATGTCGCGCTTCAGGCGGTCGCGCTTCTCGTCGCGCTGCCGTTCCACGGTCAGCAGGTCGGCGTGGCCGCCGGACGCGACGCGCCGCGCAACGGGGTGGTCGGGCGCCAACACAAGCGACGTGGGCGCCTCCGGCGCACCGAACAGCCCGACCTCCGCCACGCCTTGTCCCTGGGCCAGGACGAAGCGCGCGAAACGGAAGGCCAGCGTGGCCTTCCCGATGCCGGGCGGACCGCCGACCAGCCAGGCGTGCGGCAGCCGACCGGAATTCCAGGCATCGAGCAGAAGCCGCTCGGCATCCTCGTGACCGGTCAGGTCAGGGTTTCGGCGCGGCACGAGGGCATCGTCCTCGACCACCGGCTCCGGTGCGCGGGCGCGGCTCACCTCAGTGGACCTTTTCGAAAGGGATCATGACGTTGCGCACAGTGGCTCATCCGGCACGTCCGGTCCAGCCCTGTCTCGCGCGGGATGGTTCTCGCGGGATGGTCATCGGCAGCGTTGCTGACTGTCCGGCGCGCGGCTCCAATGATCGGTCCGGCCAAGGAGCGGAATGCCGATGTAACCGCGCAGGCTGAGGTGATCCGGCCCTTCCGGCGTGATCGTCCCGCTGTAGGTGTTCCCGGATTCCGGGTCGTAGAGCCACCCCCCGGTCCAGCCGCCGTCCCGGCGGCGGAAGTTGCCGATCATGAGCAGCCCGCACAGGCGCCGCGCCCGCTGGGCCTCGTCGGGATTCTTGCTGTCCAGCCCGGCGTCGGCGCCCGTCCGCTTCTCGACGTACCAGACCAGGCGGCCGCACAGGTCGGGGCCGCAAGGATACAGTTCCACCGCCGCTTGTTGGTCCGACGTGCGCCAGAGTCCGTAAACGTCCTCCGGCGCCGCGACCGCGACGGCATGGGGAATGACCAACAGAAGCACCACGCCGACAAATGCCCTGATCCCCATGACCACCTCCACAACCGCAACGCCGCGATCAGGAGATGGTCACTCCAAGCCGCCGGGTCACGGCGTCAAGAATGCTGGCCTGCACCGACTCGATGGGATGGGATGCGTCGATGACCGCGCACCGTTCCGGCTCCCGCGCTGCGATGTCGAGGAATCCGTCGCGCAGCCTGCGATGAAAGTCGATGTCCATGCGTTCGTATCGGTCCTCGCCGCCGCGCCGGCCGATCGCGCGGGACAGACCAACCTCGACGGGCAAGTCGAGGATCAGCGTCAGGTCCGGGCGGAAGTCGCCCAGCGCGGTGGACTGAAGCGCGCCGACCAGATCGCGCCCGAGACCAAGCCCATAGCCCTGGTACGCCATGGTGCTGTCGAAGAATCGGTCGCAGATCACCCATCGACCGGCATCCAGCGCCGGCCAGACGGTGCGTTCCAGATGGTCGCGCCGAGCCGCCGTGTGCAGCAGCGCCTCCGTCACCGGTCCCCAGCGCCCGGTTTCACCGGACACCAGCAGGGCGCGGATTTCCTCCGCGCCCTTGGAACCGCCGGGTTCGCGGGTCACCACGACCTCCTTGCCGCAGGCGGCCAAGGCGTCGGCGAGCAGCCGGATCTGGGTCGATTTCCCGGCCCCCTCGCCGCCTTCCAGCGTGATGAAGCGCCCGCGCGCCGTCGACATGCTCATCAGCTCGCGCCGAAGACGAGGAACTTGGCGGCGGCGATCGCCCGGCCGACGAAGCCCAGCTTCTCGACGTCCTGCGCCGCGATGACCGGCACCTCCTTGCCCGGGAAGCCGGGGGCCGAGATGACGACCTTGCCGATCACGTCGCCCTTCTTGACCGGGGCGGCGACCGGGGCGCTGCTGACCAGCGACACCTTCATGCCGGCGCGGTCGGCACGGGCCATGGTGACCTTCATGTCCTCCGGCACGGTAGCCGGGACGGTGTCCTGCGCCCCCAGCCAGACGGGCACCTGCTCGATCGTCTCACCGGCCTTGAACAGGGCGTAGCTGGCGAACTCGCGGAAGCCCCACTCGATCAGACGGGCGGACTCGTCGGCGCGGGCCTGCATGCTCGGCAGGCCGTTGACGACCAGGACGAGGCGCCGCCCTTCCCGCTCACCCGACGCGGTCAGGCCGTAGCCGCCGGCGTCCGTGTGGCCGGTCTTCATGCCGTCGACGTTGATGCCGCGGTACAGCAGCGGGTTCCGGTTGCCCTGGGTGATGCCGTGGTACTTGAACTCCCGGATGGAATAGTAGTGGTAGTATTCCGGGAAGTCCTTGATCAGCCGCTCCGCCACCAACGCGATGTCGCGCGCCGTCATGTAATGGTTCGGATCCGGCCAGCCGGTGGCGTTGGTCAGGTTGCTGTCCTTCAGGCCCAATTCCTTGGCACGCTTGTTCATGCGCTCCGCGAATGACGGCTCGGACCCGGCCAACCCTTCGGCCAGCACGATGCAGGCGTCGTTGCCGGACTGGACGATCACGCCCTTGATCAGGTCATCGACCTTGATGTTGTTGTGCAGCTCCACGAACATCTTGGAGCCCTGCATGCGCCACGCGCGCTCCGACACCGGAAGCGAGCTGTCGAGCGACAGGCGCCCTTCCTTGATGCCTTCGAAGACCATGTACATGGTCACGATCTTGCTCATCGACGACGGCGGCATGCGCTGGTCGGCGTTCTTCTCGAACAGGACGGTGTTCGAGGTGACATCGACCAGGATCGCCTGCTTGGCGATGGTCTCGATGCTGGCGGCCTGAGCCACCGGCCCCAGGCCCGCCGCAAACAGCGCAACCGCCAAGCCCATCGCTGTGCGGCCCATCGCGATGCGTGACGGGAAAAAGCGGCGGCGGGCAACGCGGCTGCGGACGACAGCGACCATGACAACTCCCTTCGGAACTCCGAAACGCTCTGGTTACGAGCGATCAATCAACCACGATTTTGGCGTCGGTAAGGCCGGCCTGAATGACTTGGTTCAGGACGGCGTCTGCGGATTCCACGCTGTTCAGCGGGCCGACCCGAACCCGCTGCAGCCTTTGCCTCCCGGCGACGGTCGGCGTGACCTGGGCAACCTGCCCCATCGTGGCCAATTTGGCGCGCACGCGGGTCACGTTGTCCAGATTGCCGAAGGCGCCGACCTGAACATAGATCTGCTCGTACGGCTTGACCGGCAACTCCGCGACGACAGGTGCAGGAACGAAGCGGCCTTCCACCACGCTGCCGGGCACGGTGCTCGGCACCGGAACGGCCGCGGCTGCGACCGCAGCGGGGCTCGGCCGATTGGGGCCGCCGCCTTCCGCAAGCTCCACCCGGCCGCGCGGAGCGGGCTTCGGCGCGGGACCGTCGGTTTCGGCCAGGATGGTGGCGGGCGTGCCCTGGCGCGCGGCGGCGACGATGGCGCGGCTTTCCTCCGCCAGGATCTGGACCCGCACCTTGGCGGTCCCGACCCCGTCGAACCCCAGCAGCTGGGCGCCGCGCCGCGACATGTCGATGATGCGGCCGTTGGCGTAGGGACCGCGGTCGTTGACGCGCACGACGATGGACCGGCCATTGTCGAGGTTGGTCACCCGGACGAGGCTCGGCATCGGCAGCGTCTTGTGCGCCGCGGTCAGTTCGTTCTGGTCGTACTGCTCGCCGTTGGCGGTGATCTTCTCGTGAAAGCCCGGCCCGTACCAGGAGGCGATGCCGGTCTCGTCGTAGGAAAAGTCCTCCGACGGATAGTACCAGACTCCACCGATCTGGTAGGGCTTCCCCACCTTGTAGATGCCGCTTTTCGGCAATCCCGCGGAGGGCGAAGGCGGCTTCGACGCGCACGCGACGAGCGACAGTGCCCCCAGGAGCACCACCGTCCCTCTCAGCATGTGCGCCCAACGCATCCCTTCACCCCGCAAAATCTAGTGGCGGCACTCTAACTGAGTTACCCCGGAACGCCAACACCGCAGCGGCGGCGTCCCATCGAAGTCGCAGGGGGTGCAAAAGGAAATGTTGCGGGTCAGGGACCGGGAAACAGGCTGTCGGTGCGGCCCATCGCCCGGTAGGCGACCAGCCCGACCCACTCCCGCACTGAGTCGCGCAGCGTCTCCATTTGCAGATCAAGGTCGAACCGGGTGTAGGGCCGGGCGCCGGACCGCGTGCGGTAATCGACGGGATAGGGAATGACCGGCCAGCCGACCTTGCGGAAAATTCCGACGGCGCGCGGCATGTGCATCGCGGATGTCACCAGCAGCCACGTCTCACCCGCGCTCGGTTGCACCATCCGTTGGGTGAGGACGGCGTTCTCCCAGGTGTTCCGGGACTGGTTCTCATAGACCACGGTTTCCGGATCGATGCCGGCCTGCACGAGCGCGGCCTTCAATGGGATGTCCTCGGTCGCCTCCGGCTCGAACAGCTGGCCGGTTCCTCCGGTGAAGACGTGCCGGGCCGTCGGGAAACGGCGGATCAGGTCGGCGAAGGCCAGCACGCGCTCCGCCGCGTTGTTCAATGACGGCTCGTTCCGGTCGAGCGACAGGTACGGGTTCACGCCGCCGCCCAGCATGATGATGCCATCGATATGGTCGGGAAGCGACGGTTTGGCGAACCGCTCCTCCAAAGGCAGCGCGACCAGGGAGGAAAGCGGGGTGGCGGTGATCAGCAGGAACCCAAGCGTTGCAGCGACGACGAGCCGCCGGCCCAGCCGGACGTGACGCCGCATAAACAGAAGAATCGTCCCGACGGTAAGCACCAGGACGAGAAAGTTTCCGGGCGACACCAGCGGCCAGAGCAGTTTTGACAGAACGAACGACAAAGCGGCCCCCCTGCCCCCTTCAGCCTCGCGGCAGAATACGCGTGCACCGACCATCATGCCCGCAAATCATTCACGACGCAAAAGAACGCACAACTAAGCCCGGACAGCGGCGCCACCAAGGGCGCGGCAGTGTCCAGAAATCCAAAGAAAAAGGGCAGCGGCCGAAGCCCCTGCCCTCCTTCATCAGCCAGCCGACCGGCGCGCCATCACGCCGCCAGCATTTCCAGCGCCTTCTGCAGCTTGCCGCGGGCCTGCTCGGCGGCATCGCGGCGGTCGCGCTGCTCCTCGATCACTTCTTCCGGGGCCTTGGCGACGAACTGCTCGTTGGAGAGCTTGGCGTCGATCTTCTTGATCTCCCCGGCGAGCTTCTCGATCTCCTTGGTCAGGCGACCGCGCTCCTTGTCCAGGTCGACGATGCCTTCCAGCGGCAGGATCAGCGTAGCCTCGTCCAGCACCGCCTGGACCGCGCTCTTCGGCACGGCGCCGGACAGCGGCTCGGCGCCGGCCAGCCGGCCCATGCGCAGGATCAGCTCGCGATGGGTGTCGAGCCGCTTCAGACTCTCCGGACCAGTGTCCTTCAGCTTCAGATCGATCTGCGCCGCCGGCGGCACGTTCATCTCCGACCGCATGGAGCGGACCGAGGAGATCAGCCGCACCACCCAGTCCATCTCGTCACGGGCGGCTGGGTCGATCAGGTCGGCACCGTGCTGCGGCCAATCGGCGGAGATCAGGCGGCTGGCCCGCTCCGGCGACAGCTGCTCCCACAGCTCTTCCGTGATGTAGGGCATGATGGGGTGGAGCATGTGCAGGATCTCGTCCAGCACCCAAGCCGTCGTCGCGCGCGTCTCGGCGATTGCCGCCTCATCCGAGCCGTTCAGGATCGGCTTGGTGAACTCCAGGTACCAGTCGCAGAAGGTGCCCCAGGTGAAGGCATAGGCGGTGTTGGCCGCCTCGTTGAACTTGTAGGCCTCGATGGACTCGCCGACCTTCTTCGCCGCCTCGGCGAGCGCGCCGACGATCCAGCGATTGACCGTTTGCGTCAGGCCAACCGGCTTGAAGCCGGCCACCGGCGCCACGCCGTTCATCTGGGTGTAGCGCGCGGCGTTCCACAGCTTCGTCGCGAAGTTGCGATAGCCCTCCACGCGGCTGACCGCCAGCTTGATGTCGCGGCCCTGCGCGGCCATGGCCGTCAGGGTGAAGCGCAGGGCGTCGGTGCCGTACTGGTCGATCAGTTCCAGCGGGTCGATGACGTTGCCCTTGGACTTCGACATCTTCTGGCCCTTCTCGTCACGGACCAGGGCGTGGATGTAGACCGTCCGGAAGGGCACGTCCTTCATGAAATGCAGGCCCATCATCATCATCCGGGCGACCCAGAAGAAGATGATGTCAAAGCCGGTGACCAGGACGTCGGTCGGGTAATAGCGCGCCAGATCCGGGGTCTGGTCCGGCCAGCCGAGCGTGGAGAAGGGCCACAGCGCCGACGAGAACCACGTGTCCAGCACGTCCTGGTCACGCGTCAGTTCCACGTCCTTGCCATAATGCGCCTTGGCCGCGGCGATGGCGGCGTCCTCCGTTTCCTCGACGAAGAAGTGCCCGTCCGGACCGTACCAGGCCGGAATCTGGTGCCCCCACCAGATCTGGCGGCTGATGCACCAGGGCTGGATGTTGCGCATCCACTCGAAGTAGGTGTTCTCCCACTGCTTGGGCACGAACACGGTCTTGCCGGTCTCCACCGCCTCGATGGCCGGCTTGGCGAGGGTCGCGGCGTCCACGTACCACTGGTCGGTCAGCCAGGGCTCGATGGCCACGCCGGACCGGTCGCCGTGCGGGACCATGTGCGTGTGCGGCTCGATCTTCTCCAGAAGGCCAAGCGCTTCCAACTCCGCAACGACCTTCTTGCGCGCCTCGTAGCGGTCGAGGCCACGGTAGGCCTCCGGCACGTCATCGCCGGTGATCCGGGCGTCGCGGTCCATGATGTTGATGGCGGCCAGCCCGCAACGCTTCCCGACCTCGAAGTCGTTGAAGTCGTGGGCCGGCGTGATCTTCACGGCACCGGAGCCGGTCTCCGGATCGGCGTACTCGTCGCCGACGATCGGGATGCGGCGGCCGACCAGCGGCAGGACCACATGCTTGCCGATCAGGTCCTTGTAGCGCTCGTCCTCCGGATGGACGGCGACGCCGGTGTCGCCCAGCATCGTTTCCGGGCGCGTGGTGGCGACGACGATGAAGCGGTCCGACTCGCCCTCGCCCCCAGTGTTTTCAATCGGATAGCGGAAGTGCCAGAGGTTGCCCTTGATCTCCTTCTGCTCGACCTCAAGGTCGGAGATCGCGGTGTGCAGCTTGGGGTCCCAGTTGACCAGCCGCTTGTCCTTGTAGATCAGCCCCTGCTTGTGCAGTTCCACGAACACCTTGCGGACGGCGCGGCTCAGCCCCTCGTCCATGGTGAAGCGCTCCTTCGCCCAATCGGGCGAGGCGCCGAGGCGGCGGAGCTGGCGGGTGATGGTGCCGCCGGACTCGGCCTTCCACTCCCAGACCTTGTCGATGAAGGAGTCGCGGCCGAAATCGTGGCGTGTCTTGCCGTCCTTGGCGAGGTTGCGTTCCACCACCATCTGCGTCGCGATGCCGGCGTGGTCGGTGCCCGGCTGCCAAAGCGTGTCGCGCCCGCGCATGCGGTTGTAGCGGATCAGCACATCCTGGAGCGTGAAGGTCAGCGCGTGCCCCATGTGCAGGCTGCCGGTTACGTTCGGCGGCGGCATCATGATCGTGTAGGGCGCGCCGTTCGACTCGGTGTTCGCCGCAAAGGCGCCGGACTCTTCCCACAGTCGGTAGTGCTTTTCCTCGACCTCGGCGGGGCGATACGTCTTTTCCAACATCACCAGAAACTTTCGCTTACGATCTTGACCGGGAAATCAGGGGTGGGCGGATCGCCCTTTAGAATTTTTGGGACCGCCGGATCATCCGGTCGATCTCCTGCTGCACGAGCCGTTCAACGATGGTCGGCAGGTTTTCGTCCAGCCATTCCTTCAGCAGCGGCTTCAACAGCTCGCGGACCACTTCCTCCACGGTCCGCACGCCGACCGGCATCGGGCCGATGGAGAGGTCGTCGCCGAGCTGGCGCGCCAGATGCGTGAAATGATGCGACGACTCCTCGGCGACCCGGCGAGAGATCAAACCGTCGTCGATGTCCTGCGCGCGCGGGCGGTGGCGCGGGGGCGGCGGGGGCTCGTCGTCCTCGAAATCGTCGAAGCTCGGGACCGGGCGGCGCGCGGCCGGTCGCGGCGGCGGGGGCGGCTCGGGCTCATCGTCGTGGAAATCCGGCTCCGGAACGGCCAGCGGCTCCGGAAAGGCCGGTTCATCGCGCCACGGGTCGGGGTCGTGGTCGGGCTCGTCCACGTCCACCACGGACCCGTCGTCGCGCACCATCTGCGTCAGTTCGAGGATGTCATCCTCTTCCGGAAGCGGAGGCGGCGGAGGGGGCGGCGGCGGAGGTGGGGGTGGCGGCGGTGGAGGCGGAGGTGGGGGTGGTGCCGCTTCCGCCTTCGCCGGTTCGCCGTCCTCGGAGATGATGCGGCGGATGGAGGCGAGGATCTCCTCCATCGACGGTTCTTGCTGGCCTTTATCGCTCATCGTGGCAAATCCGGGACGTCATCCTGTGCGGACACTAGGGCAGGCTCCGGTAAAAAGCCACCAGACAAAAACGGCCCGCCGGGGCGGGCCGCTTCGATCACTCCGGCACGCCGGTGCCGGTCCACTTGTTCCGCACCTGCTGGTAATGCGTGTCCGGATTGTAGTACTGGACCGGAAGGCTGAGTTGCCGCGCAGTCAACTGTCCGATCGCGCCCAGGACGGTGAAGGCCTGGACCATTTCGTTTCGCTGCGCCTGCACGAGGTTCACGCGGGCGTTGAGCAGTTCCTGCTCCTGGTTCAGCACGTCGAGGACGGTGCGCGAACCGACCTGCGCTTCCTGGCGCACGCCTTCCAACGCGATTTCCGCCGCGCGGATCTGCGAATTGAACGATTCGATGCTGGCGCGGGCGGCCTGGAGCCCCTGCCATGCGCTGATCGCCGACTGCACGGACTGGGCCCGCGCGTCCTCGATCTGCAGACGCGCCTGATTCGCGGTGTGCTTCGCCTCGCGGGTCAGCGCCTCGGGCAGGCCGGCTTGGTACAGCGGGATCGTCACCTGGGCGGTGAACTGGGCGCTGTCCAGCCGGCGCGTATCGATTCCGCTCGACGTGGACGCATCCCACGAACGCTGGGCCTGCGCCGACAGGTTGGCCGACGGCAGAAGCCTGCCGAACTGCTGGTCGACGGCCTCGCGCTGCGCCTGCTCGGTGTAGGACGCGGCAAGGACCGACGGGTTGTTCGCACGCGCCATCTCGACCACCTCATCCAGGGTGGCCGGCAGCTTGAAGTTCGGCTTGGGCGCCTTGAGGTTGCCCGGCATCGAGCCGACGGTGCGCTCATAGGCGGCGCGCGACGCCTGCAGGGTGCCCTCGGCGGTGATGCGCGAGGCGATCGACGCGGCCAGACGCGATTCGGACTGGCTCACGTCGGTGCGGGTGTACTCGCCGACGCGGAAGCGGTCGCGGGCGGCGTCGAGCTGGCGACGCAGCACCTGCTCGTTGTTCGCCTGGAGTTGCAGGAGCGCTTGGTTCTGGACCACGTCCAGATAGGCGGTCGCCGCGGTCAGCAGAGTCTGCTGTTCCGTGGCCAGCGTGCTGGCACGCTGGGCTTCGACGGTGCGCTCGGCCCGGCGGACGGCGGGGCCTACCGTGGCGTCGTAGAGCGGCTGGGTCGCGCTAAGACCTACGGATTTCGGGTTGACCTGCGTTCCGATCGTCGCCGACGCTCCGGCCGACCGGCTGTAGACGTCCTGGCTCGTGATGTTACGGCCGACGTTGGCGGTCGCCCGCACGGTCGGACGATAGCCGGAAAGCGCCTGTGGCACGCTTTCGTCGACCGCGCGCTGGCGAGCGCGCTGGGCGCCGAGCGCCGGGTTGCTGGCGTAAGCCTGGGCGAGCGCCTCCTGGAGCGTCTGGGCGGACGCGCTTTCCATGGCACCCGCGAACAAGACGCCCATCGTCAGGGTCGTCGTCAGCAAATGGCGCGCGAAACGGCTTCGCACAGTCATGTTCAGTAGACCTTCATGTTCGGGTCGATTCGGCGCGCCCAGGCATCGACACCGCCGTTCAGATTGCTGGCGCGGTCGAAACCCTGGGAACGCAACCACATGGTCACCTGCGCGCTCCGGCCCCCATGGTGGCATACGACCACGATGTCGCGATCCGTCGGCAACTCCCCAACCCGCCGCGGCACGGAACCCATGGGAACGTGCAGGCTGTCGGGGATTGCGCAGATGGCCACTTCATGAGGCTCGCGAACGTCGAGCACCAGCGGGTCTCCTCCGGATTTGCGGATTCGGTCGAGGTCTTCGACCTCCATCTCAATCGGCGCCGGCATGGGTCGGTTCTCCGCTGCGTGCCGCCGTGACGCGGCCGTTGCAAGGCGAGGTGATCGGTTACAAACGTGATGATCTTAGAATGAAAAACGGGATTTAGAAAACGAACTTGGGTTTTGCCTCGAATCCGGGCAGCGGGCGCGAATGCGCCTCGAAAAGAACCCGGCCCGACACGACGCCGCCGATGCGCTGGTAGAGCTTCACCTCGCCCACCCCGCGATCGCCCATGACCGTCGCGATGAGACGGCCGCCGTTGGCCATCTGCCCGGTGATCGCTTCCGGCACCTCGGCCACGAGGCCTTCGATGACGATGACGTCGTAGGGGGCCTTGGCCGAATACCCGTCCGTCAGCGGGCCGGTCACCACGGACGCGTTGACCGCGCCGAGTTCGGCGAGCGCCTTGCCGGCACGCTGTGCGAGAGTGGCGTCCGACTCGACGCCGACCACGGTCGCGGCCAGCCGTGCCAGCACGGCGGTCGAGTAGCCGGTGGCGCAGCCGATGTCGAGGACGGTGTCGGTTTCCTCCACGCCCACTTCCTGGAGCATGCGGGCGAACACCATCGGCTCCATCAGGTAGCGACCGTTTCCGATCGCGATGTCTTCATCCACATAAGCGATGCCCCGCGCCGCCTGCGGCACGAACACCTCACGCGGGATGTCGAGCATGGCTTCGACCAGGCGGTGGTCGGTGACCTTGTTCGGGCGAATCTGCCCCTCGACCATGTTGAGACGGGCGGCGGCGTATTCTGACATGGCGGTCGCTTATTGATTTGGTGGATGGGCGCGGCACCAAGCCATGCGGGACGGCTTCGTTGCCTTGTCGCGTATATATCTTCAAAACGGCATGAACACAACGCCACACGGGATGCCGAAACCGTACGGGATGCGGCGGGCCTCGCGGGATGCAGCCTGGAACGCAGCAAGGCGCTTGACCGCCCCTGCGAAGCGCAGTATACGTCCGCACCCACGCTGCGGTGCCCCTTCACGGGGTGCCAACAGGGATGGCGCGGTGGCAGAGTGGTGATGCAGCGGACTGCAAATCCGTCAATGCCGGTTCGATTCCGGCCCGTGCCTCCATCCTTCTTTCCTTGAACAATTTGTCGATGATTCGTCGCCGTGCAGGACTGACCTGCAGCGGCGCGTTTTCGTGTCTTCACGGACCGCTCCGGCGATGAGAAATCAAACCGCATTTTTTGTCATCAAAAGGCTTGGCAAGCGTCCGAGGGTTCGCTATAACGCCGCCCACGCCGACAACGGCGCGACTGATCCCGGTTAGCTCAGTCGGTAGAGCAGCGGACTGTTAATCCGCGTGTCGCTGGTTCGAGTCCAGCACCGGGAGCCACTTTGAAAAAGGCCAAGTTCCTTTGCGGAACTTGGCCTTTTTCCTTTGCTCATACTCCAATCGGCCTTGGCCGAAAGAGTAGGCCGTGCTGTCCGACCGTCGGATGCGGCGCCCCTGCCCCATACCCACATCCAATCCCAGGGTTATCGATTTCGGCACCTGGGCGTGTATGGCGGCGGAGGGTGGTCCGTGACACTTCAGGACGAACACACTCAATCCAATGGACCAGCCGACGGGCCGGACGGCTGGGATGCCGTCGGGGCCTTGTTCGTCGTTCTGGTCGTCATGATCATCGTCGTGGCGATCCTGGAGGCGGACCGGCGCCAGACGCAGGCGGGTGGAGAATTCTTCCTGCCGGAAAGCCGGCGGACGATGGTGATGGCGCCGCTGCCTCGCTGAAGGAGCGCGGGCGCCACGTCATTATTGACCGGTCAGGCGTCCTGGTCGTCGTAGATGATGCGGTCGTCCGCGGAGTCGCCCGCCGGCTCGCCGATGTCCCGCTTCCACTCGCCGCACCAGTCCGTGGACAGCGTGATCGGAAACCGGCCTTCCGGGTCGCGTGGGGTCACGACGGGCGGGAACCGCCGGCACAACCCCTTCGGGCCGCGCTGGCGGATGCCCTGCCCTTCCCAGAACAGGCACGTGTAGCAGCTGTCGATTCGCTTCATCGCGGGGGCGCTCTCCTGAACAAGCGGCGCCGGCTGACGGACCGGCACGCAACGCCGCCAGTGTCGGCCAGCCGGCGTCCCCGCGTCGATGGAGAAATGGACACATGCCGGCGTCGAAGCCCCAGCGTCAGGATGCAGCGGGGTTTACTCGTGCCGGGGCTTCGCAACGCGCAGCTCGTCCGAATTCTGGACGTAGAAGGCCTTGATCTCCGCGTCCAGTTCACGGCGGCGCCGTTCGTCCTGCGATCCGGCCGGCGCGTCGGCCAGACGTTGGAACTCCTCGACGGCCCGTTCGAGGTCGCGTTCGGTGTTGATGGGCATGTCGGCTTCCTCCGTTGTCTCAGTCCCGGGTAACACCCGCGAGGGGCCGCTGGTTTCATTTCAGGCGGTCCATCCCGATCTCCACTTGCCCGATCTCCACTTGATGGTGACGTCCGCGCTCTCATCTCATTCCTGTGGACCGCGTGACGGCCGGCCGGCCCGACTCGGATCCCGGTAAGGGAGGGACGCATGACGGGTCGCTGGCGCCGCATCTCCTGGACCATGCTTCTCCTGAACGGGTTTCTCCTGACCGGAACCCTTATCGGCAATTTGGCGGTGACGCTCGGAGAGGCCTCGGCGGACGAGTTGAACGCGGAAGCCCTGGCCCGCGCCGTCGTGCGGATCAACGCCACCATCCTCCCCGACGCGCAGAGCGCCCAAACCTTGGGAACCGAGCGGGAAGGCACGGGTGTGGTCATCGACGGGTCCGGCCTGATCCTCACCATCGGCTACACCGTCGTCGAGGCGGCTCAAATCCAGGTCACCACCGGCGATGGCCACGGCTATCCGGCCGAATTGGTCGCCTACGACCAGTCGACCGGCTTTGGGCTCGTCCGCGCCGGCCTGGACTTCGCCGCGAGTCCGATGCGGATCGGCGACTCGGAGTCCCTGAAGGAAGGCGATGCCGCGCTGGTGCTGAGCCGGCACGGTCCGCAGCCGGTCCAGCCGGTGCTGGTCGTCGGCAAGCGGGAGTTCGCCGGCTATTGGGAATATCTGCTGGACGAGGCGATCTTCACCAGCCCGCCCATCGCCGGCTTCAACGGCGCGGCGCTGGTCGACCGCAAGGGCCAACTGGTCGGCGTCGGTTCGCTGATTCTGCGTGACGCCATGCCCGGTCACGCCACGGTGGCCGGCAACATGTTCGTGCCGGTGTCCGCGCTGAAGCCGATCCTGTCCGACCTCCTGGCCTACGGCCGCCGGCAGGAGCCGCCCCGCCCCTGGCTGGGCGTGACCCTGCGCGAAGAACAGGGCCGCCTGCTGGTCGAGCGGGTGACTCCGCAGAGCCCGGCCGAATCGGCCGGGGTCAAGGCCGGCGACCAGATCGTCGGGGTTGGCGGGCAGCGCTTCTCCAGCCTCGCCGACTTCTACCGGAAACTTTGGGGCCTCGGCCCCGCGGGTGTCGCCGTCCCGCTGGAGGTGATGCGCGGCCCGAAGCTCGAACCGGTGACGGTTCGGTCGGTCGATCGGTACCGGACGCTGAAGCTCAATCCGACGTTCTGACGCAGCGACGGCGCCTCGCCCCTGGCGGTCGGATGCGCTACATCCTTGGCTCGACCAGCCGCAGAACGCGCCAAGGAGACGAGCGCCCATGAGTGATCGGGGAATCGGCAATCATCCGGACATCGACGTCGTCGAGAAGAAAACCGCCTACGACGGCTATCTCCAGATCGACGTCTACCGCCTGCGCCACAAAAAGTTCGACGGAAGCTGGACCGACGTGCTGCCCCCGCGGGAGGTCTGCGTCCGCGGGCAGGCCGTCGGGGTGCTGCTCTACGATCCCGACCGCGACAGCGTGGTGCTCATCGAACAGTTCCGCGTCGCCGCCGCTGCGGCGGGGGGGCCGGCCTGGTTGACGGAGATCGTCGCAGGCCTGCTGGACGAAGGCGAAACCCCAGAGGACGTGGCGCGGCGTGAGGCCCGGGAGGAAGCGGGCTGCACCGTGCAGGAGATCGAGACGATCTGCGACTACTTCCCCAGCCCGGGCGCCTATGACGAGCACGTCACCGTCTTCTGCGGCCGGGTGGACTCGGCCGGGATCGGCGGCATCGGGGGGCTTGAGGAAGAGCACGAGGACATCCGCATCAGCGTCGTGCCCGCAGACGAGGCCATCCGCCTGCTCGACGAAAACCGGCTGAACAACTCCATCGCCATCATCGCGCTGGGCTGGTTCGCCCGCCACCGCGATCGGCTGCGCGCGCAGTGGCGGCAGGGATAAGCCTCCGCATTTACATTGTGGCGTTGTTCAATGCTGCATTTCACGAGGTCCGCTTGAATTCCCCGAACGGGGTGCCGATAGTGTTGCGGAGATTTTCATTCGACTCGGGAGAGACTCCGTGGACATCCGCACCGGCTTCATCGGCTCGATCGGCAACACGCCGCTGATTCGGCTGGAAGGCCCATCGAAGGCCACGGGATGCGAGATCCTTGGCAAGGCGGAGTTCCTGAACCCCGGCGGATCGGTGAAGGACCGCGCGGCCCTGGCCATCGTTCGCGACGCGGAACGCCAGGGCCTGCTGCGCCCCGGCGGCACCATCGTGGAGGGCACGGCGGGCAACACCGGCATCGGCTTGGCGCTGGTCGGCAACGCCCTGGGGTACCGCACCGTCATCGTCATGCCGGAAACGCAGAGCCAGGAGAAGAAGGACATGCTGCGCCTGATCGGCGCCGACCTTCGCCTGGTTCCAGCGGTCCCCTACTCCAACCCCGACAACTACGTGCGCTATTCCGGCCGTCTGGCCGAGAAGCTGGCGAAGACGGAGCCGAACGGCGCCGTCTGGGCCAACCAGTTCGACAACGTGGCGAACCGCGAAGGGCACCGCCTGACCACCGGGCCGGAAATCTGGTTCCAGACGGAAGGCCGGATCGACGCCTTCACCTGCGCCGTCGGCAGCGGCGGCACGCTGGCCGGCGTCGGGCTGGCGCTGAAGGAGCGCGACCCGAACGTCCGCATCGTCCTGGCCGACCCGATGGGCGCCTCGCTCTACAATTTCTACGCCCATGGCGCGCTGAAGGCCGAGGGCAGCTCGATCACCGAAGGCATCGGACAGGGCCGCATCACCGCGAACCTGGAAGGCGCGCCGGTCGACCAGGCGATCCAGGTCACCGACGAGGAAGCGTTGCCGGTCATCTTCGACCTGATCAAGACGCAAGGCCTCGTGCTCGGCGGGTCGTCGGGCATCAATGTCGCGGCGGCCATGCGCATCGCCCGCGAGATGGGGCCGGGCCACACCATCGTGACGATCCTGTGCGACGGAGGGCAGCGGTACCAATCGAAGCTCTTTAATCCGGCATTCCTCCGTGAGAAGAATCTGCCCGTGCCTGACTGGCTGGACTCCTAAACCCACCGAGGACCCCCAAGAGGAATCATGGAGCTGATCTTCCGCGAGGACGCCTACGCCAAATCCTGCTCCGCCACCGTCGCGTCCGTGGATGAGCGGGGCATCCGCCTGGACCGCACGGTCTTCTACCCCAACGGCGGCGGGCAGCCGGGCGACACCGGCCTGCTGCGCCACGCCGGCGGTGAGGTGCGGATCATCGACACGGTGAAGGGCGACGGCATCGACGACGTGGTCCATGTGCCGGAGCCCGGAAGCGCCCTGCCCGCCCCCGGCACGCCGGTCGAGGCGGAGATCGATTGGGACCGGCGCCACCGCCACATGCGCATGCACACGGCGCTGCACCTCGTCTGCGCCGTTTTGCCGGGCGCGTCGATCACCGGCGCCCAGGTTGGCGCGGAGCGCAGCCGCGTCGACTTCAACCTTCCCGCCGAGGCATTGGACAAGGACGGCATCGCCGCTGCGCTGAACACCCTGATCGCCGCGGACACGCCGGTCGGCTTCCTGTGGATCACCGACGAGGAGTTGGACGCCAACCCGGACCTGATCCGCACGCTGACGGTGAAGCCGCCACGCGGCTATGGTCGCGTGCGTCTGGTGGACATCGCCGGCGTCGACCGCCAGCCCTGCGGCGGTACGCATGTGGCGCGGCTGGGCGAGATCGGTATGCTCGAGGTCCTGAAGATCGAGAACAAGGGCAAGCAGAACCGGCGCGTCGTCGTCGCGCTGAAGGACTGAAAAAGAATCGAGAGGAAGACCGCGCCATGACCGAATCGCTTCCCGGCCCGATCGTGTCCACGGACTGGCTCAGCCGCAACCTGGGCGCCGCCGACCTGCACATCCTCGACGCGTCGTGGTTCATGCCGGGATCGGACCGCGACCCTCGGGCCGAGTTCGCCAAGACCCACATCCCCGGCGCCGTCTACGTGGACATCGACGAGGTGGCCGAGCCCAACACCCACCCGCTGCCGCACATGGTGCCGGACGAGGCGACTTTCGGCGCCAAGGCCGGCGCGCTGGGCGTCGGGAACGACGACACGGTGGTGGTCTACGACAGCGCGGGCATGGCCACGGCGGCGGCCCGCGTGTGGTGGCTGTTCCGCCTGTTCGGGCACGCGCGTGTCGCCGTCCTGGATGGCGGGCTGCCGAAATGGCTTGCCGAAGGGCGCGAGACGGCATCCGGATCCGCTACCCCGGTTGCAAAGCCCTTCACCGCCCGTTTCCAGCCCGCCTTGCTCCGCCGCGTTGACGACGTGCTCGCCAACATCGACCGCCGCGACGACCAGGTCGTGGATGCGCGCGCGGCCAATCGCTACGAAGGGGCGGTGACGGAGCCTTGGCCCGGCCGCCGCAGCGGCCGCATTCCCGGCAGCCTGAACCTGCCCTTCAACGAGCTGATCGACCCCGCGACCAAGACGCTGCTTCCCGCGGACGCGATTGCCGCTCGGGCAAAGGAGTCAGGCATCGACCTCGGTCGCCCGGTGGTCGCCTCCTGCGGCAGCGGGGTCACCGCCTGCGTGATCGCGCTCGGCCTCGCGGCGGCGGGGAAGGACGACGTCGCGGTCTATGACGGCTCCTGGGCGGAATGGGGGCTCCGGCCGGATCTGCCGCTGGAAACCGGTCCGGCGGCGCGCTGATCATGACGACGTCGGCCAGGGAGCCGGGCGGCTGGACCATCCGCCCGTTCGCCGAGGGCGACCAGGACGCCGTCGTCGCGCTGTGGAGCGCCTGTGGCTTGCTGGTGCCCTGGA
The DNA here is from genome assembly GCF_025961225.1 of Azospirillum canadense. GTDB lineage: Bacteria > Pseudomonadota > Alphaproteobacteria > Azospirillales > Azospirillaceae > Azospirillum > Azospirillum canadense. The sequence goes on from NZ_JAOQNG010000001.1 coordinate 1,720,644, forward strand.
ACGACCCGGCGGCGGACATCGCCCTGGCCCTGTCCAAGCCGAGTTCGACCATCCTGGTGGGCACGGAGAACGGCCGGCTCGTGTCCTCGGTGATGGTCGGACACGACGGGCACCGTGGCTGGTTCTATTATCTGGCGGTCGACCCGGCCTGCCGGGGCCGCGGCTATGGCGCTGCCATGGTCGCGGCGGCGGAGCGCTGGCTGGCGGATGCAGACATGCCCAAAGCGCAGTTGCTTGTGCGCGAGACGAACCGCAGGGTGATGGCCTTCTACGAGCGGCTGGGCTACGCCGCGTCGCCCGTTACCATGATGCAGAAATGGCTAAAGACACCTTCTCCCTGACGCCGGCTTCCCTGGCCTCCTCGCGGATTCCCGTCGCCGTCCCTCCCGGTTGCTTGTCGGTCATCGTCACCTACCTGGAGATGCCCACCCCGCCGACCCACGCGCCGCTGCCGCGGCCGGCCGGGGACGTCGCGCTGGTGCGGGCGAATTCGCCGACGGCGTCTTTCTACCGCTATCTCTACGACACGGTTGGCGAGCCGTGGCTGTGGCACGAGCGCCGGCGCATGCCCATGCCGGACCTCGGCCGCATCGTCACCGACCCGCGGGTCGAGGTGTGGGTGCTGTACGTGAACGGCACGCCCGCCGGATTCGCCGAGATCGACCGGCGGGAAGCCGACACCGACCTCGCCTATTTCGGCCTTATCCCGGATTTCATCGGGCTGAAGCTTGGCCCCTGGCTGCTCGACACGGCGATTCGGCTGGCGTGGCAGGGCAACACGAAGCGCCTGCTGGTCAATACCTGCACGTTTGACCACCCGAAGGCGTTGCCGCTCTACCAGTCCATGGGTTTCGTTCCGGTCCGCCATGTGACTCGCGAAATCCACGATCCGCGCGTCCAGGGATGGCTGCCGCGCACGGCGGCCCCGCACATTCCCATCATTGAGTAGCCACCGGCCCCGCCGGATCGTTATCCCTCCAACGCGCTGCACCGCACAAATTCGGCGGGCGGCGCGCCAGGCCATGCATTGGACCGACCGTGATGCTCAAGGGTACCGTCTTCGCCTTCCTGGCCTTCGCGGTCTTCGCTTGGGGCGATGCCGTGGTGAAGGCCATCGGGCACGGGCTCGACCCCTTCGAGGTGACCTTCATCGGCTATCTGTTGCCGTTCCTGCTCTCGCCCGTCTTCATGCGGAAGGGCGACCGGCTTGGGCATCTGTTCCGGTGGAACCGCCCTTGGCTGATGGCACTACGGCTGCTGTTCGTCGCCATCTCGACCCCGCTCAGCGTCATGTCCTTCCGCAGCCTGCCCTTTGCGGAGGCTTTCGCGCTGCTGTTCCTGATGCCCAGCCTCGTGACGGTAATGTCCATCGTCGTGCTGAAGGAGCCGGTGCGCTGGCGCCGCCGGCTTGCGGTCTGCGCGGCGTTCGTCGGTGTGCTGATCGTGGCGCGGCCGGGGTTCCGCGAATTGCTGCCCGGCCACTTCGCCGCGATCGGCTGCGCCTTTGCCTCGGCCGCGACGGTCGTCACCGGCCGGATGATGGGGCAGACGGAGCGGCGCTTCACGCTGATCGGGACGGTCTTCCTGTCCACCGCGCTGCTGTCCGGCGTGCTGATGGTGCCGAACTTCACTTGGCCGACGCCCGGCCAGTGGGTCCTCGCCCTGTCCTTCGCCGTGACGACCTTCGCCGCCCAGGCCCTGTTCACCCTGGCCGCGACCTACGCACCCGCGGAGCGCGTCGGTGCCGCGCAGTACAGCCAGATCCTCTGGGCGCTGGCGATTGGTGCTGCCTTCTTCGATGAATGGCCGGACGTCTGGTCACTGGTGGGCATCGCCATCGTGGTGGGGTCGGGCCTGTTCATCTTCGCGCGCGAACAGGCGGTGCACCACGACGCAGTGCCAGAAGCCAGCCCGGTGCCGGTCCCGGTGAGCGGCAAGCCCTGAGAGACGATCAGCTGAGGATTTCGCCGAGCGCCGCGACCAGCGCGCGGTTCTCCTCCTCCCGGCCCACGGTGATGCGCAGGCAGTCGGTCAGCCCATAGTCGTTCACCGGCTTCACCAGGATGCCCCGACGGGCCAGATGGTCCAGGACAGCCTGCACGCCAAGCGACGGGTCGGTGGGAATGCGCGCCAGGATGAAGTTGCAGACGCTGGGGTAGACCCGCACGCCCACCTGCTCCAGTTCATGACTCAGCCAGGGCAGCCACGCGCTGTTGTGGGCGTAGGTCGCCTCCTCATGCTCTCTGTCGAGCACGGCGGCGGCCGCGGCGGCTTGGGCGGCGATGCTGACGTTGAAGGGCCCGCGCGCCTGATTGATCGCCTCGATGACCGCGGCCGGACCATAGGCCCAACCGACCCGCAGCCCGGCGAGCCCGTGCATCTTGGAAAAGGTCCGGACCATCAGCACGTTGTCGCAGTTCTCCACGACCTCGGTGCCGTCGCTGTAGTTGTCGCGCCGGCAATAATCGGCGTAGGCCGAATCGAGCACCAGGAGCGTGTGCGGCGGCAGGCCGGCGCGCAGGCGCTGCACGGCTTCGGTCGGGATGTAGGTGCCGGTGGGGTTGTTCGGGTTGGCGAGGAAGCAGAGCTTCGTCTTCGCGTTCGCCCGGTCGATCATCGCCTCGACGTCCACCACGAGGTCCCGCTCCGCCGCGATGACCGGCGTGGCGCCGGCGGCGCGGATGGCCTTCATGAAGCCGCGGTAGCCGTGCTCATGGCACAGAACCTCGTCGCCCGGGCCGGCGAAGGCCTGCGTGACGAGGTGAATCATCTCGTCGGAACCGGCGGCGCAGGTGATGCGATGGGGATCGATGTCGTACCGCTGACCGATGGCCCGCCGCAGCTGATCCTGCGCCCAGTCCGGGTAGCGGTGGATCTGGCCGGCAGCGTGCCGGTACGCGTTCAGCGCCTTCTGCCCCGGTCCCAGCGGATTCACCGTCAGGGACAGATCGACCCACGCCGCGCCCCCGTCCTGCGGCGGTCGGGCGGGCCGGTAGGGCTTGATCTGCCCGATGCCGGGGCGTGGGCTCAGAAGCTCCATGACGCGGTCTCCGTTGTGCAACGCATCGACAGCACGAACGGGCCGCATTCAACCGGAAAACGGCGCTACCCGCCAGTGCTCTGTGCGGGTTGCGCCGTTTGTCGCGCCGCAATCAGCGGCGTATCGCGATCAATGATTCAGGATCTGGCTGAGGAACAGCTTGGTACGGTCGGACTGCGGGCTGTTGAAGAACTCGTTCGGCGTGTTCTGTTCGACGATCTCGCCGCGGTCCATGAAGATGACGCGGTCGGCGACGGACTTGGCGAAGCCCATTTCGTGCGTGACGCACAGCATGGTCATGCCGTCTTCGGCCAGCCCGATCATGACGTCCAGCACCTCCTTCACCATCTCCGGATCGAGCGCCGAGGTCGGCTCGTCGAACAGCATGACCTTCGGGTTCATGCACAGCGACCGGGCGATGGCGACGCGCTGCTGCTGGCCGCCGGACAGCTGGCCGGGGTACTTGTGCGCCTGCTCGGCGATGCGCACCCGGTTCAGGTACTTCATCGCCAGCTCCTCCGCCTCCGCCTTCGGCTTCTTGCGGACCCAGATCGGCGCCAGGGTGCAGTTCTCCAGGACCGTCAGGTGCGGGAACAGGTTGAAGTGCTGGAACACCATGCCGACTTCGCGGCGGACCAGCTCGATGTTCTTCAGGTTGCCGGTCAGCTCGATGCCGTCGACGACGATGTTGCCCTTCTGGTGCTCCTCCAGCCGGTTCAGGCAGCGGATCAGCGTCGACTTGCCAGATCCCGACGGGCCGCAGATGACGATCCGCTCGCCCTTCTGGACCGACAGGTTGATGTTCCGCAGGACGTGGAACTCTCCGTACCACTTGTGCACGTCCTGGCACCGGATGACTTCCCCGCCTGCCGGGAAGGTGCGCTTGGTGCTCACGGCTTCGGCCATGCTCATGTCTAACCCCTTTCCCTTTTTTAGCGGCGGTGACCGCGACGCAGATCGCGTTCAAGCTTTTGGCTGTACTTGGACATCGAGAAGCAGAAAACCCAGTAGATGACGCCGATGAACAGGTACGCCTCGCGGTAGAAGCCGCGCCACGCCGGATCGGACAGCGCCGCCTTGGCGGTGCCGAGCAGGTCGTACAGGCCGATGATGATCACCAGCGAGGTGTCCTTGAAGAAGCTGATGAAGGTGTTCACCAGCGGCGGGATGGAGATGGCGAGCGCCTGCGGCAGGATGATCTTGCGCATCGCCTGCCAGTAGTTCAGGCCCAGCGCGTCGGCCGCTTCGTACTGCCCCTTGGGGATCGCCTGCAGGCCGCCGCGGATGGCTTCGGCCATGTAGGCCGCGGCGAACATGATGAAGGCGATCTGCGCGCGCAGCAGCTTGTCGATGTTCACGCCGGTCGGCAGGAACAGCGGGAACATGACGGAGGCCATGAACAGCAGGCTGATCAGCGGAACGCCGCGGATCAGCTCGATGTAGGTCACCGACACGACGCGGATCGCCGGCAACTGCGACCGGCGGCCGAGCGCCAGCAGGATCGACGCCGGGAAGGCGACGGACAGGCCGATCACCGACAGCATCAGCGTCAGCGGCAGGCCGCCCCACAGCGTGTTCTCGACGTAGCTGAGGCCGAACACCCCGCCCCACATCAGGATCGCCACGGCGGCGATGCCGAGGACCCAGGCCAGCCCAAGCCACGGCTTCCAGAAGCGGCGGTCGCAGCTGACCAGGACCAGCGCGATGATGATGGCGATGGTCACCAGCGGGCGCCACTGCTGCTCGTACGGGAAGGTGCCGAACAGGATGAAGCGCAGCTTCTCGCTGACGAAGGTCCAGCAGGCGCCGCCGTTCGCGCGGCACTCCTGGGGCGTCGTGCCGATGGCGTTGGCGTGGAAGATCAGCCAGTCGAGCAGCGGCGGAATCGCCCGCGCCAGCCCGTAGAAGATCAGGATGGTGAGGAGCGCGTTGTACCAGCTGTTGAACAGGTTGTTGCGCAGCCACGCGATGGGGCCGACGGTGTTGGACGGCGGCCGTTCGTCGGGGATACTTCCGGTGTGGACGTTCTCAGTCATGGCCGTCAGCGCTCCACCAGCGCGATGCGCTTGTTGTACCAGTTCATGAAGATCGAGATGCCGAGGCTGATCGTCAGGTAGGTGCCCATGATCATCGCCACGCCTTCGATCGCCTGGCCGGTCTGGTTCAGCGTCGTGTTGGCGATGGAGACGAGGTCCGGGTAGCCAATGGCGAGCGCCAACGAGCTGTTCTTGGTCAGGTTCAGGTACTGGCTGGTCAGCGGCGGCACGATCACCCGCAGCGCCTGCGGCAGGACCACGAGGCGCAGCGTCCGCCCGCTGTTGAGGCCGAGCGCCCGCGCGGCTTCCGTCTGGCCCCAGTTCACGGCGATGATGCCGCTGCGCACCACCTCGGCGATGAAGGCCGCGGTGTAGACGGTCAGGCCGGTCAGGATCGCGAAGAACTCCGGCGAGATCACCGAACCGCCGCGGAAGTTGAAGCCCGCCAACTGCGGGACGTCCAGCGCCGTCGGCGCGCCGCCCGCGATATAGGCGATCAGCGGAAAGACGATGACGAGGCCAAGCGTCGTCAGGCCCGTCGGGAACGGCAGGCCGGTCCGCGCCTGGCGCGTCTTCGCCCAGCGGTGCACGAAGATGGCCACGATCACCGCCAGGGCGAGCGCGAATCCCATCTCACCCCAGACCGGGTCCGCGACGGGAACCGGCACGAACAGCCCGCGCTGCGACAGGAACACGCCCGGAATCGGGTTCAGCGCCTGGCGCACCGGCGGCATGCTGTCCGACACGATTGCGTACCAGAAGAACAGCTGCAGCAGCGGCGGGATGTTGCGCACGATCTCGACATAGGTCGAGGCGATCTTGGCGATCAGCCAGTTGCTCGACAGCCGCGCGACGCCGACCAGCGTTCCCAGCACCGTCGCCAGGATGATGCCGATGACCGACACCTTCAGCGTGTTCAACACCCCGACCAGGAAGGCCCGGCCGTAGGTGTCGCGCGGCGAATAGTCGATGAGGCTCTCGCCGATGCCGAAGGACGCCTCCCGTTCCAGGAAGCCGAAACCCGTGGCGATGGAGCGCCGCGACAGGTTGTCGAGCGTGTTGTGAATCAGATACCAGCCCACCGCGACGACGATGCCGACCACCAGAACCTGGTAGAAAACGGCACGCACCGTCGGGTCGCTGAGGGAAAACGATGAACCACCCTGCGCGCCGCGCACGGTGTCCCGGGTCTCGCTCGCCACGGTTCTCTCCCCTCACCATCGTGCCGTTGCCCGCGAGCCACCTCCCAAGGTCAGCCGCGGTCACGCGCCACGAAACGACATCTCCCAAACGGAGGGCGACGCAGGCCTTGCTTTTTTCCGCCTTTCGCGCCGTCGCATCCGTGATCAAAAGACGAACCGCCCGCCTCCCTGCAGGCGGGCGGTTCCAGACCAGACCCTTACCGAACTGGCATCGCGTACTGAAGGCCGCCGTTGGTCCACAGCGCGTTCAGGCCGCGCTCCAGCTTCAGCGGGGTCTTCGGGCCGACGTTGCGATCGAAGATCTCGCCGTAGTTGCCGACCTTCTTGATCACGTTGTAGGCCCACTTCTCGTCGAGGCCGAGTGCCTTGCCCATGCCCGGCGACACACCCAAGAGGCGCTGGATTTCCGGGTTCTTGGTGCTGACGAACTCGTCAACGTTCTTGGAGTTGATGCCCGACTCCTCCGCCTGGATCGACGCGTAGACGACCCACTTGACGATGTCGAACCACTGGTCGTCGCCGTGACGGACGGCCGGGGCCAGCGGCTCCTTGGAGATGATCTCGGGCAGGATGACGTAGTCGTCCGGGTTCGGCGCGACGCCGGCGCGGGTGCCGGCGAGGCCCGACGCGTCGGTCGTCAGCACGTCGCAGCGGCCGGCGAAGAAGGCGGCGTTCACCTCGTCGTTCGACTCGATGACGACCGGGTTGTAGGACATGTTGTTGGTGCGGAAATAGTCCGCCAGGTTCAGCTCGGTCGTCGTGCCGGACTGGACGCAGACGGTGGCGCCGTTCAGCTCCTTCGCGCTCTTCACGCCGAGCTTCTTGTTCACCATGAAGCCCTGGCCGTCATAATAGGTGACGGGCGCGAAGTTCAGGCCGACCGAGGTGTCGCGGGTCAGCGTCACCGTCGTGTTGCGCGACAGCAGGTCGACCTCGCCCGACTGAATGGCCGGGAAGCGCTGCTGCGCCGACAGCGGTGTGAACTTCACCTTTGTCGGGTCGTTGAAGAGAGCGGTCGCGACCGCGCGGCAGTAATCGACGTCCAGGCCGGTCCAGTTGCCGGCGCTGTCGGGGTTGCCGAAGCCCGGAAGCCCGGCGTTCACGCCGCATTGGACAAAGCCGCGCCCCTTGACGGCGTCCAGCGTCGGACCGGCCTGCGCGGTGGTCACGGCGCCGAACACCAGTGCCGCGGCAGCCGCGGCGAAAAGTCCCGATTTCATCGTTAAGCTCCACCCTGTTTATGCGTTTTTACGCTTTCGGTGTTTGCAATGCCGGCCCCCTGCGGGGGTCACGCGCATATCACAAGAGTGCACCAACAGGATCGGATTTGTCCAATCCTCCGTGGGCGCGACAGTAAGTTTAGCCATCCCTTACAGAGGCTTAAGACACCGTCCGATGGTCGGATTCTTCTATGGCCGATGGCTTCCCGGGATGCCAAGATGGTCCAACCATCGCCGTTATTGCGGAAAGACCCATGAAGGACGCACAAAAAGATACAATTCTGAGTCACGCCGGGCGCAACCCGCGTGGGAATCATGGAATCGTCAATCCGCCGGTCTATCACTGCTCGACCGTCCTCTTCCCGACTTTGGCGGAACTGGAAGCGAGCGACCGGACACCGTTCGAAGGCGTCCATTACGGCCGCATGGGAACGCCGACCTCCTACGCCTTCGAAGAGGCGGTGGCCGAACTGGAGGGCGCCTTCAAATCGGTCAGTGTCGGATCGGGCCTGAACGCCATCGCGACGGCTCTGCTCGCCTTCACCAAGGCGGGCGATCACGTCCTGATCACCGACAGCGCCTATGGGCCGACCCGGCGCTTTGCCAATGACAGCCTGGCCGCCTACGGCGTCGAGGTGGAGTTCTACGACCCGACCATCGGCGAGGGCATCGCGCGCCTCCTGAAGCCGAACACCAGCGTCGTCTTCCTCGAATCGCCGGGGTCCCTCACCTTCGAGGTGCAGGATGTTCCGGCGATCGCGGCGGCGGCGAAGGCGGTCGGCGCCACCGTGATCATCGACAACACCTGGGCGACGCCGCTTCTGTTCCAGCCGTTGCGCCACGGGGTGGACGTGTCGATCCACTCCGCGACCAAATACATGGTCGGCCACGCCGACGCGATGCTCGGCGTCATCTCCTGCGCCGACGAGGCGCACTGGCTGGCCGTGAAGAAGGCGGCGACGCGTACTGGCGCCTGCGCGGGCCCGGACGACCTCTTCCTCGGCCTGCGCGGCCTGCGGACGCTGTCCGTCCGGCTGAAGCAGCACGAGGCAAACGCGCTGGCGCTGGCCGAATGGCTGTCCAAGCGGCCGGAAGTGACCCGCGTCCTGCACCCCGCCTATCCCGAATGCCCGGGCCACGCGCTGTGGAAACGCGACATCGGCGGGTCTTCCGGGCTGTTCTCGGTCGTCATGAAGGCGGTGCCGAAGGTGGCGCTGGCCGCGATGCTCGACCATATGGAGCTGTTCGGCATGGGCTACAGCTGGGGCGGGTTCGAGAGCCTGATCCTGCCGGTCCGTCCGGGCGCCATCCGCTCCGCGACGCGCTGGGACGACCCGGGCATCGTCCTGCGCCTGCACGCCGGGTTGGAAGCGGCCGACGACCTGATCCGGGATCTCGATAGCGCTTTCGCGCGTCTGAACCATGCCCTTTAAGCGGCCCTTTAACGGCTGATAAACGAGGAATTTTCCATGACGGACGCCAAAGCGTTCGACGACGTGATCGCCGCCATCGCCTTCAACGCCGACGGGCTGGTGCCCGCCATCGCGCAGGCCGAGGGAACGGGCGAGGTGCTGATGATGGCATGGATGAACCGCGACGCGGTTCTGGAAACGCTGGAAACCGGCCGTGTCTGCTATTGGTCGCGCTCGCGCGGAGGGCTTTGGCGGAAGGGCGAGACGTCCGGCCAAGTGCAGCGCCTGAAAGATTTCCGGATCGACTGCGACGGTGACACGCTTCTGCTGATCGTGGAGCAGGACGGCGTCGCTTGCCACACCGGCCGGCGAAGCTGCTTCTTCCGCTCCGTGCGGGGCGAGACGCTGGAAACCAACCAGGAGGTCCAGACCGATCCGTCCGTCCTCTACGGCCACAGCCACAAGCATTGAACGGGTTTCGCTGCAATGCCGAAGAACCTTTGATCTATGTCAAGGTTCCAGGTGGGATGGGTGAGGTACAACCCTCTTGTCTCTAACCCTCCCTGTATTCGACTATGCCGGTGGTTCCCATGGAACCTCCGGCTATTTTTTTGTGTGCGAACGGGCTTCGCCGCGCAGTGAAATTTCAAAAATTAGCGGGTTTTGATATAGATCAACGAACCGGATATGCCAATCGGCTAGATAGGGGTTGTCTCTAACCCTCCCTGTATTCACTTAACCGGAGATTCCTTGGAATCTCCGGTTTTTTCTTGCCTGTGCCCGGGTTGACTGGCGCGGTGCGCTTTCACGACCATGGTTGATTTGGATCAAGGCCGGGGGGCTGATGAAAGGCCTAAAACACTCAGGTCTCTAACCCTCCTTTTTTTATTCTTGGAGGCTTCGGCAACGAAGCCTCCAATTTTTTTACCCTGGGTATCGGCTCAGAGGCGGTGCCGGCTGCGCGACCACCGCAACACGACACCGAGGAGGGACAGCGGCACGACGATCACCGCGCCGATCAGGATGTAGGGCACGGCCCAGCGGAAGGCGTCCAGAAGGGAGACCAGCGCGTCGCGCGACAGCGAGGCGATGTCCCGGATCGTCACCCATGTGTTGGTCAGGATGTTCGCTGGCGTGATGTCCAGGAAGGACAGCACGAGGCCGACCACGAAGCAGAGCAGCAACGTTCTGACGATCCAACCGAACAAGGCCATTCCTCCAACCAAGCGCGCCGCCTCTCCCGACGCGGAGGCGGGTACCCGCTCGTTAAACGCAGGTGCCCAGCGGCTGTTCCGGATTCGGACCACCGGAAGCTGGGCGGTAACATGGACATCATCAGCGCTTCCGCAAGGGAAGCGGACGCACCGACGCTCCGCAAAAGTTGTTTGTCGTCGGCCCTTTCGGATTATCCCCAGAATCTGTGGATAACTTTGTGGACGAGCGTGAAAGTATGGCACCTCCGCCGAGAGTTGCCCTCTCTGCCACCAATTTGGGCAATGCTGCACACGCTCAGTGGCCCTGCAATTCCGCCTGTTTTGTCAACGCGCTGACCACGGACAGGGTGTCGCGCGGAAAATACGCCCACCCTACCCCGCATGGGGATAACTGTGTTGCCAACTGCGGAATCACGAACGCGCCCAAGGGCAATCGCCCCTGAGCGCAGTGAATTTTCCATGTCGACTTTTTCAACCAGCGCGCGTTGCGCACCGGGATGGCGACCCCAGCAGGGCTCGAACCTGCGACCTATCGCTTAGAAGGCGATTGCTCTATCCAGCTGAGCTATGGGGCCCCGGCCCGAGGTCAGAAACGCGGCCGATCGGTGCGGAAGTTGTCGGCGTAATTGCGCGGGCGGACACGGCGCACCGGGGCATCCTGGACGGTGTAGTCCCACCCCTTGCGCTGGGCGAAGGCAATGGCCTCCTCCTGCGTTTCGAAGCCGATCTTCACCTGATTCAGGGTGTCGCCCGAGCTGATCCAGCCCATCAGCGGCTCCGGACGGCGCGGAGTCTCGATTTCGTATTCGAGTTGCCAACGATGCGTCTTCGCGCGCCCGGACTGCGTGGCCGCTTTGCTCGGCTGGTAGATCCGGACCTTCATGACGCGGCATCTCCTCTGATACGTGTGCGTTGCATCTTCGTTCACGTTCTTGGTCGGGGCGCCCGGATTCGAACCGGGGGCCTCCAGTACCCAAAACTGGCGCGCTACCAGACTGCGCTACGCCCCGACGACGCGGAGTGGAATACACGAACCCCGCGAGAACAGCAAGGAGCAGGCGCGACTATCCGACTGGGCAGCCCGTCCGTATGATGTAGCACGGCGCCGGCCATGCCGCACTGCGTCCTTCCGCCACCATCCGCCCGCAACCTATCTTTCCCGCAGACCGGAATGCCCGCGCCCCGCCTCGCCCTTTTCGTGCCGAATCTGGACGACCACCCGCCCCAGCACGCCATGGTCGTTCTCGCCAACCACCTGCACGGACGGGGGATCGCGATCGATGTGGTCGCCCCGATGGGCGGCGGACCGCTTCGCACAGCGCTCCGGCGCGGAATCGGCCAGATCGACCTTGCGAAGCGCCATACGCGCACATCCGTCCTGGCGCTGGCGCGCATCCTCGCGGAACGGCGTCCGGCGGGCCTGCTGGCGCCGGGGGGCGATGCCGGCTTGGTTGCGGTGGCGGCCGCGATGCTGTCGCACACCGGGACGCGCGTGGTGCTCATCGGCCGCGCCTCGGACGAGGATGGTGGGATGCGCGCCCTCCTGAGCCGGTTCCTGCTCCCGCGGGCGGCGGCGAGGCTTGAGGGCTCCGGCGATTCGTACGACCTTGCCGAGCGCTGCCTGGGCGCCCTCGGGCTGCCACCGTCATTCGTGGCGCAGGGCGTCGATGGGGTTCAGCAGTGAGGCGCGCCGCGCCGGGTAGAGGCCGAAGAACACCCCGACGAGGCCGCTGACCACCACCGCCAACACCACGGCGTCCATCTGGATCAGTGTCGGCCAGCCAGCGAGTTGCGCGACCACCACCGCCGTGCCGACGCCGACGACCACCCCGATTCCCGCCCCGATGATCGACAGGGTGGTCGATTCGATCAGAAACTGCATCAGGATGTCGCGCCGCCGCGCACCCACGGCGAGGCGCAGCCCGATCTCCCGCGTGCGCTCAGTGACGCTCACCAGCATGATGTTCATGATGCCGATGCCGCCGACCAGCAGCGACACGGCCGCCACCGCGGCCAGCAGGAAGGACAGGGCGCGGGAGGAAGCGTCGCGCGTCGCCGCCACCTCCGACAGGTCACGCATCCAGAAATCGTCGTCCTGGCCGGAAACCAGCCGGTGCCGCTGGCGCAGCAACTCCCGAATCTGAACCTGCGCCTCGTTCAGGTCGGCGCCGTCACGCATCTTCACGACCATGGTGTGGACGAAGCGCGGGTTGGACTTCGCCATGCCGGGGATGTTGCGCTTGGCCATGGACAGCGGCACGAAGATCACGTCGTCCTGGTCCTGCCCCTGCGTGTTCTGCCCCTTCTCGCCCAGCACCCCGATGACGGTCATCGGCGTGGAGGAGACGCGCACCTGCTCGCCCACCGGATCGCCGCCGCCGAACAAGTTGGTGACCACCGTCCGGCCCAGCAGGACCACCTTGTTGGCCTGCGTCACGTCCTCGTCGGTGATCGCGCGGCCCTGCACGACCGGCCATTCCCGTGCGTCCAGATAGTCGGGCGTGATGCCGAACAGCACGGTGCCCCAGTTCTGGCCGGCGGCCACGATCTGCAACCCCCAGCGCACCGACGGGGCGGCGATCAGCGCGCCCGGAATCTCGGCCACCACCGCCGCCGCGTCGTCCGCCGTCAGGGAGGAGGCGGTTCCCGCCCCCAGCTTCACCCCGCCGCGCACGACGCTCCCCTGCCCCACCATCAGCAGGTTGGTGCCCAGGCTGGCGATCTGCCGCAGCACCTGGTCGCGTGCGCCCGCCCCGACGGCGACCATGGCGATCACCGCCGCCACGCCGATGACGATGCCCAGCATGGTGAGCGCGCTGCGCAGTGGATTGGCGCGCAGCGCATCGAGCGCGGTGCGGATCGAATCGAGCGGGTTCACGCCGCGACCTCCTCCGGAACCTGCCGGCGGTCGTCCACCAGACGCCCGTCGCGGAAGGTCAGCACGCGGCCGGCGAAGCGCGCCACGTCGGGCTCGTGCGTCACCAGGACGATGGTGAGGCCACTGCGGTTCAGCCGCTGGAACAGTGCCATGATCTCCAAACTGGTGGCGGTGTCCAGCGCCCCCGTCGGTTCGTCGGCCAGGAGGAGGACGGGATCGTTGACCAGCGCCCGCGCGATGGCGACGCGCTGCTGCTGCCCGCCGGACAGCTGGGTCGGCCGGTGGTGCCCGCGCGCCTCCAGCCCCACCGCGGCCAGCGCGGTGCTGGCCCGCGCGTGGCGCATCGCCCGGTCCACCCCGGCGTAGACCATCGGCAACTCGACGTTGGCCTGGGCCGACTGGCGGGGCAGCAGGTTGAAGGACTGGAAGACGAAGCCGATCTTGCGGTTCCGCACCGCGGCCAGCGCGTCCGCGGCCAAGCCGCCGACCTCCTGCCCGTCGAGCCGGTAGCGGCCGCCGTCCGGCCGGTCCAGGCAGCCGAGCAGGTTCATGAAGGTGGACTTGCCCGACCCGGACGGCCCCATGACGGCCACGAACTCGCCCCGCCGCACCTCGGCGGACACGCCGTCCAGCGCCCGCACGGTGTGCGGCCCCATGGCGTAGGCGCGCACGAGGTTTTCGACGGCGATCAGCACCGGCGGGGTCTCAGAAGGGGCATCAGAATCCAAGGCGCGGCCCCCGGCGGCTGTCGGTCCCGCCGGGCAGGATACCGACGATGACCTCTTGCCCCGCCGTAAGGCCGCCGGACACGACCTCCGTGAAGCTGCCGTCGCTGATGCCGAGCCGGATGGGAACGCCCACCGGCGCGCCCCCGGCGCCGGGCACCCAGACCGTCCGCGCGGCCTCCGCGCCGGAGCGGCTGGCCAGGACCGTCTCGAATCGGGCGCGCTGGTCGGGACCGAGCGCTGCGGCGACGCGCTCCTCCGCGCGGGCGCGGATGTCGCGGGCCTCCGCGCGACGGCGTTCCGGGTCGCCGGCTTCGGCGCCCAGGGCCTCGAAACGGTCGCGGGCGTCGGCGACAATGGCGTCCAGCTCCTTCCGCTTGGCCTCGCCGAGGGAAAGCTCGTCGGACAGCGCCTTCACCAGGGCCGCCAGCGCCTGGGCGCCGCGCCCGCCGTTCGGGCCGCCGAGCGTCGGCGTCGGGGCCAGCGCGTCGGCCGTCGCCTCCACGCCCGGCGGACGAAAGCGCAGGGCGGCGTTGGGCAGCTTCACCACCCGTTCCCGCTCGTTGACCGTGATGCTGAGGTTGGCGGTCATGCCGGGCAGAAGCCGCAGGCCCGGATTCTCCACCGTAATGACGGCGATGTAGGTGACGACGTTCTGGTCCTGGTTCGGCGCGAGCCGGACCTGGGAGACGGTACCGCCGAACACCTCGCCGGGGAAGGCGGTGACGGTGAAGCGCACCGGCAGCCCCTCGCGCACGCGACCGATGTCGGCCTCGTTGATGTTCGCCAACACCTCCATCTGGCGCAGGTCCTGCGCGATTGTAAAGAGGGTGGGCGCGGACAGGCTGGCCGCCACGGTCTGGCCGATGTTGATGGCGCGGTTCACCACCACCCCGTCGATGGGCGAGCGGATCACCGACCGCTTCACGTCCACCTCGATGAGCTGGAGCGCAGCCTCCCGCTGGGCGATTTGGGCGCGCGCCACCTGGACCTGCGCGTTGGCCACCTCCAGGGACGCCTCGGCCGACGCCAGCCCGGCCTCCGCCTGCTGCTTCTGCGCGGTGCTGGACGCCAGCTGCGCGCGGGCGCTGCGCGCCGCCGTCTCGGCCTTCTCCAGGTCTGAGGTGGAGACGACCCCGCGCCCGCGCAGCTCCTGCCGGCGGCCGAGGTCGCGCTCCGCGTCCTTGAGGGCGAGGTCGGAGCGCAGGATCTGCGCTGCCACGTTGGCGACGTTGGCGCGGGCGTTCGCGACCTCGGCCCGCGCCCGGTCAAGCTGCGCCACCTGCTGGTTCAGCGTCGCCTTCGCGGCCTCCAGGTCGGCGCGGGCCTGGGCGAGCCGGGCGTCGAGCTGGTCGCCGTTCAGCCGGGCGAGCACCTGCCCTTCCCGCACTTGGCTGTTGAAGTCCGCGTACAACTCCGCGATTTGGCCGGACAGCTGGGAGCTCACCTCCACCGTCACCAGCGCGCTGAGGGCGCCGGTCGCGGTGATGCTGCTGACGAGCGGCCCTTCCTCCACCCGCGCGGTGCGGTAGGCCGGCGCAGGCTCCGCCTGGGCCAGCACGAAATAGGCGGACAGGCCCCCCGTGCCCAGCAGGACGACCGCCACCATGGTGAGGAAACGCCGCGTCATCACCCTCCCCCGTGGATGCCCAGGTCCCCGGCATTCCGGAAACCACTGTGGGCATTTCCCGCGGCGAAGTCACGCGGTCCGCAGGGGGCCTCGCGGAGGGTTTACTTCGCGGTGCCGAAGGCCTTGTAAAGCACGCGGTCGCCGGCGTGGATGCCCAGGCGCGCGCTCATGCCGCCGTTGATCTCCAGGATGCCCTTCACCGGCCCGGCGGAGTTGACCGCGTCGAGCGACTGCGGCACTGCGTTCTGGTGGATGTTGACCACCTTCCCGTCGGCGCCGATGAAGATCATGTCCAGCGGGATCAGCGTGTTCTTCATCCAGAAGCTGGCCGGCTGCGGCCGGTCGTAGAGGAACAGCATGCCGGCATCGGGGGCGAGCTTTTCCCGGAACATCAGCCCCTGCATCTGCTGCATGGGCGTTTCCGCCAGCTCGATGTCGAAGCGGTAGTGCCCGCCGGCCGCGGTTTCGATGACCAGGGACGAGCGCGCAAAGGTCTCCAGCGCCGCCGCTGGAAGGGCCGTCAGGAGAATCGCCACGCCGAAGAAAAGGCCCCGCAGGACTCGTCCGATCCCCATCCCTGCAATCATCGCACCCAACCCGAGTTGAATCCTTGTGGATCGGGACGATGCCGCCGCGCCGGCCGCCTGTCCAGTGCCGTCACGCGGCGGGCCGGTCGGCGGCCGATGCATAGAGATTTTCCTTCACAGCCGTCACCGACCGGATCTGGTAGCCGGGCCTGGCGCTGAACCGGCGCGCCGTGCGTTCCGAGGCCTCCCGCTCGGACTCGGCCCAGACCAGATACTCGCGCCCGCGTGCCCAGTCGACCGCCAGCGGGTGCATGGCGTCGATTTCCCCAATCTGCGTGTTCACCACGGTGACCAGCCATTCCTTGTCGCTCGGGTTGCGGCGGTCGGTGAGGATCAGCATCTGCGGGCGGCGCCTGGCTTTGGCCTCGGCGAGGCGGCACTGGATGTCCGACTGCTTCTTCCGCGCCTCGACCGTCTCGGCGAGGATCGACTCGATCTCCTTGGTCAGGGCCTCTTCCTCGCGCTGGAGGCGCGTCAGCGTCGCCTCCAGCTTGCCGGTGGTGTCGCGGGCGGCACGAACGCGCGAGCGGGACTGGGCCATGCTGCCCTCCATCATCAGCAGCACGTTGCCGAGCCATGCGCCGATGGCGATGATCGCCAGGATGATCAGGAAGTTGATCATCATGTCGCGGTGGCCTTCGCCCTGGGCGCGCCGGCCTTGCGCGGCACCGGCGACCGCGGAAAGGTGGTCGTGAAACCCATCTTGAAGGGAAAGGCGACCTCCACCAGCTGCTTCGCCTCGTCCATGTTGGACGCCCAGACCTCCGCGACGTTGGCGCAGCGCCAGATCGGGTTGACCTGCGCGCGCTCCCCGGCGGCGCGGGCGGCCGACGACGCTTTCTCCTGCGCGATGGTGACCAGGAACTTGGTCAGGCCCGCCTGGGGATCGCCGACCTCGTGCACGAACAACGGCGGCTGCTCGGCGATTTCGGCGATGGCGCGCTCCATCTTGCGGTTGTCGGTGTCGACCCGGTGCTTGTCCGAGGCGACCTGGTTGCGGCGCTGGACCATGACGTTCACCCGGTCCTGGACGTCATGGGCCTGCGCATGAAGCACGTAGATGCGGTTTTCCAGCTTTTCCAGGCCTGCGCTGCGCAGGAGGAAGCCGGGCAGGAAGTCCTTCATCATCATGGCCACGGGAACGGCGACCAGCATCATCACGGCAATGGCGACAAGGAGCAAAGTGGTGTTCGACATCGTCCTGCCCCTCCTTCCTTTTGCCGATGGTCATACCGCTGCTTCGCCGTTCCTTCGGCAAGGCGAATCGGAGTCGAAGAGTCACCGATTCGCCTTGAAAGGTCAACGCGCCGTCGCCGCGCCGACGGGCGGCCAAACGGCAATCACCCCATGGGCATAGCTCCTTCCATGACCGCAGCGACAACGCGCCGCACGGCGTCGCGGACGGGTCCCGGCCGGGGTGCATCCGCCAGTGTGTTGAACCAGTGCTCCGGCGGGTTCCGCCCGGCGGCACGGTGCCATGTCAGGCCGCGCAGGACGCGCTCCGCGTCCGGGGTCGGCGGCACGGCGGGATCGATTCCGTTCAGCACGGCCCACACCCCGGCCCAGCAGCGCCCGACGGACCACGGGTTGTACCCGCCGCCACCGACCACGAGCATCTTCGGGGCGAGCCCCATCAGGTCCCGCACGGCGCTCCACAGCGCAGTGTTGGACAGCTCCAGCCGGCTGAGCGGGTCGTCGGCCAGCGCGTCGGAGCCCGTCTGCACCACCACCACCTGCGGCCGGAAGGAGCGGCCGAGCGGCAGGACGGCGTTTACCATCAGGTAGGCCAATTCCGTGTCGTTGAAGCCCGGCGGGACCGGCAGGTTCCGCGCCATGCCGCCGCCCCGGTCCTCCGCCTTGCCCGTGTAGGGCCAGCGCCCGTCCTCGTGCACCGACAGCGTCAGCACACGGTCATCATGGGTGAAGGCGTACTCGACCCCGTCGCCGTGGTGGGCGTCCAGGTCCACGTAGTAGACGCGCTCCACCCCGGCGTCGAGCAGCGCCAGGATGCCCAGCACCGGCGCATTGAGGTAGCAGAAGCCGCTCGCCCGGGCCGGGTGCGCGTGGTGCGTGCCGCTGGCGGGGCTATAGACGATGCCGGCCTCGGTCTCCACCAGCAGCCTGGCGGCGAGGATCGCAGCGCCGGTGCTGATGGCCGGGCGCCGGTACATTTCCGGGAAGACCGGGTTCTCCAGCCGGCCGAGGTTGTAGCGCTCCCCGGTCTCCGCATCGACACGCTGGACCGCCTCGGCGCGGTGGAGGGCGGCGATGTAGTCGGGCGTGTGGAAGCGGGCCAGCTGGTCGGGCGTCGCTTGCGGGCTGTCGCGGTAGACCGGGTCCGGCAGCCAGCCCATGGCGCGGCTGAGGTCGATGGTGGTCGAGACCCGCGGGATCGCCAGCGGGTGCTTCGGGCCGTAGCTGGAGCCCCGGTAAATCTCGCTGCCGAGGAAAAGCGGGGGCGTGGACGTCGGTGTGGTCATGGGGTGTTGAGGTGGCGTGACCCGGGCTTTTCGTCAACGCTCCCTTGCCCCACCCCCGTTCCGCCCTTCTTTCATCAAGGGACGCCGGGGAGGGTCGCGCAATGACGGGTTACGGCCGGATCGCGGGCTTGGTGCTTCTGCTGATGCTGCTGGCGGCAGGGCTGGCGGCGGCCCCCGCCCGCGCGGACGAGCCGGTCGACCTGGAACTCGTGCTGGCCGTCGACGTGTCCGGCAGCGTCGATCCGGAAGAGGCGCGGCTTCAGCGCGACGGCTATGTCGGCGCGCTGACCAACGCCAAGGTGCAGGCGGCGATCCACGGCGGGCCGTACGGGCGCATCGCGGTCGTCTATGTCGAGTGGGCCGGCGACAGCTTCCAGCGGATCGTCGTTCCCTGGACTCTGCTGAGCGACCCGACGAGCATCGAAGCCTTCGCGTCCTCCGTCGCCGAATCGCCGATCGCGTCGGCGCAATGGACCTCCATCAGCGGCGCCATCGACTTCTGCGCCCGACTGTTCGAGGACAACGGCTTTGAGGGCACCCGGCGGGTGATCGACGTGTCCGGCGACGGGGTGAACAACCGCGGCCGCCCGGTGGAGTGGGCGCGGGACCAAGCCGTGGCCGCCGGGATCACCATCAACGGCCTGCCCATTCTGAACGACCGCCCGAACCCCTGGGGCGGGTCGCCGACGCTGGACCTCGACGGCTACTACCGCGACCACGTGATTGGCGGGCCGGGCGCCTTCCTGATTCCCGCCGTCAACTTCGAAGCCTTCGCCGACGCTATCCTTGCCAAGCTGCTGCTGGAGGTGTCCGGGCGCACGCCGGACGCTTGGCCGGGAACCGATCTTGCCGCCCGCTGAGCCTTGCCCGGCGGTCACCAACTTGTCATAGTCGCGGTCCTTCACTGGGGGGAGCCGATGGTCGGCTGAGAGGTCCCGAAACGGGACGACCCCTGGAACCTGATCCGGATCATGCCGGCGAAGGGATCAGTGAGCCGATGAACGCGCCCGAACTCCCGAACGCCGTCCGCCCAAATGCCCTTGCGCCTGCCCCGCTGTCGGTGACGGTGACCGGCGCACGGCTGACCTATGGCGGGACGGAGCTGTTCGCCGATCTTTCCCTGACTGTCGAGGCGGGGGTCACCACCGGACTCCTGGGGCCGAGCGGAGTCGGCAAGACCACGCTGCTGCGCATGGTCGCCGGCCTCGCCGATCCGGAGCCGCCGACGGTCATCGAGGCGCGCGACGGCGCCCCGCTGCACGGCCGCGTCGCCTACATGGCGCAGCAGGACCTGCTGCTTCCCTGGCTGACGGTGCTCGACAACGTCCTGCTCGGCGCGCGGCTGCGGCATGAGCGGCGGTCGCCCGACCTTGTCGCCCGCGCCCGCGCGCTGCTGGAACAAGTCGGGCTCGCGGGACGAGAAACGGACCGGCCCGCGACGTTGTCCGGTGGGCAGCGGCAGCGCGTCGCCATCGCGCGCACGCTGATGGAGGACAAGCCGTTGGTCCTGATGGACGAGCCCTTCTCCGCGCTCGACGCGCTGACCCGCCTGCGCCTCCAGGACGTGGCGGCGTCGGCGCTGGCCGGGCGCACGGTGCTGATGATCACCCACGACCCGCTGGAGGCGCTGCGGCTCGGCCACCGCATCCACGTGATGACCGGCCGGCCGGCCACGGTCGGACCGGCGCTGGAACCTCCCGGCCGGATACCCCGTGCCGTGGACGATCCGGCGCTTCTGGCCTTGCAGGCGGAGTTGCTGCGGAGGCTGGCGGGATGAGGGTGGTCCGCGCGCTGATCACCGCCGCGGTGCTGCTGGCGCTGTGGCAGGGCGTCGTGTCGCTCACCGGTGTGCCGCGCTACATCCTGCCCGGGCCGCTGGCCGTCGCCGACGCGCTGCAACGGCAGGCGCCGCTGCTGGTGCAGCACGGGGCGACGACGCTGACCGAGATCCTGCTGGGCCTCGTCCTCGGCGTCGCGCTGGGCGGGGCAAGCGCCCTGACGCTGGCGAGCTTCCGCACGGCGCGGCGCTGGCTGATGCCGTTGCTGGTCGTCAGCCAGGCGATCCCGGTCTTCGCGCTGGCGCCGCTGCTGGTGCTGTGGCTCGGCTACGGCATGGCGTCGAAGGTCGCCATGGCGGTGCTGGTCATCTTCTTCCCCGTCACCACCGCCCTGTTCGACGGGCTGCGCCGGACGGAGCCCGGCTGGCTGGATCTGGCGCGGACCATGGGCGCCTCGCGCCGGTCGGTGCTGTGGCACATCCGCCTTCCGGCAGCATTGCCCGCCTTCGGGTCCGGCCTGCGCGTCGCCGCCGCCGTGGCACCGATCGGCGCGGTGATCGGGGAGTGGGTCGGCTCCTCCTCCGGCCTCGGCTACCTGATGCTGCATGCCAACGCCCGCATGCAGATTGACCTGCTGTTCGCGGCGCTGGCGGTGCTGGGCGTCTTCGCGGTGGCGCTCTACGCCGCGGTCGACGCGCTGATCCGCCGGGCCCTGCCCTGGCAACCCGACACGCACCCTACTGAGGAAAAGGACTGACTTCATGAAACGGACATTCGCGGCGGCGGCGCTCGCCGCCGGCCTTCTGACCGCACTTCCGGCCGCGGCGCAGGACAAGTTGACCGTGCTTCTGGACTGGTTCGTGAACCCCGACCACGCGCCGCTGGTGGTTGCGCAGGAAAAGGGCTTCTTCAAGGACGCCGGGCTGGACGTCACGCTGACCGCCCCCGCCGACCCCAACGACCCGCCGAAGCTGGTCGCCGCCGGGCAGGCCGACCTTGCCATATCCTACCAGCCGCAGCTGCAGATCCAGGTCGGCGAGGGGCTGCCGCTGGTGCGCGTCGGAACGCTGGTCTCCACGCCGCTGAACTCGGTCGTCGTGCTGCGGGACGGGCCGGTCAAGACGATCAAGGACCTGAAGGGCCGCAAGGTCGGCTTCTCGGTCGGCGGGTTCGAGGACGCGCTGCTCGGCGCCATGCTGGAGAAGCACGGGCTGACCCTGAAGGACGTGGAACTGGTGAACGTCAACTTCTCCCTCTCCCCGGCGTTGCTGGCGGGTCAGGTCGACGCGGTGGTCGGTGCCTTCCGGAACTTCGAGCTGAACCAGATGGACATCGAGCGGCATCCCGGCCGCGCCTTTTTCCCGGAGGAGGAGGGCGTGCCGGCCTACGACGAGCTGGTCATCGTCGCCAACAAGGACAAGGTGGCCGGCGATGGCCGCATCAAGCGCTTCCTTGATGCGGTGGAGCGCGCGACCTTCTATATCCTGAACCATCCGGAGGAGGCGCAGGCCGCCTTCATCAAGGACCGGCCGGAGCTGAACGACGACCTGAACCGCCGCGCCTGGGCGGACACGCTGCCGCGCTTCTCGCACAGCCCGGCGGCGCTGGACGCAACCCGCTACACCCGCTTTGCCGAGTTCCTGAAGGCGCGCGGGCTGATCAAGGCCGTGGAACCGGTGGAGCGGTATGCGGTGGTGGTGAAGTAGGGAGCGCACTCAAAATCCCCTCTCCCTGCTCCGCAGGGAGAGGGGGCTTACGCCAGCCCGTTGCCATTCGGCCTTGTTGGACGTTACCTATGTTCCTCAGGGGAGCGCCTACGGATTGTGGGCGAACGAAGCCGGAAACAACGGGTGGGGACATGCCGATCAAGACCATTCTCCTTCACATGGCCAACGATGACCGGCACGGCGCGCGCCTACAGGCGGCGGTCGGGCTCGCGGAGCGCTTCGGCGCCTTCGTCGAGGTGCTGTATGTGGCCACACCCGTGTCCATGCCCGCCGCGGTCACCGGCCGCGCCGCCTCCTACGGCTACATCGCCGAGGCGACGGCCATCGCGCATGAGAAGGCGGAGCAGATCGAGCAGGAGGTGCGGCAGGCGCTGAAGGACTGCTCCTACTCCTGGGCTGTGGTCGAAGGCGACCATGTGGAGCTGCTGGCGGAGCGGGCCACCTACGCCGACCTCGCCATCGTCACGCAGAGCCAGGGCGACAGCTTGGACGACCGCGTGGTGCTGCACGTGCCCGACCGGCTGCCGTTGGAGACGCCCTGCCCGACCCTGGTCCTGCCCCACGCCTTCGCGCCGGACGCGGCCATCGGGCGCCACGTCGTGATCGCCTGGAAGAACACGCGCGAGGCCGGGCGCGCCGTGCGCAACGCCATGCCCTTCCTCCAGGCGGCGGAGAAGGTCACGGTGCTGACCATCGACCCGCCGGGCCACACGCTCGACAGCGGCCGCGACCTGATGGTCTGGCTGGAGCGGCACGGCGTGCGCAGCCATCATCAGGCCAACATCCACCAGGGCGGCGATGTGGGCGAGGTCATCCTGACCTGCGCCCGCGATGTGGACGCCGACCTGCTGGTGATGGGCGCCTATGGGCACTCCCGCCTGCGGGAGATGGTGCTGGGCGGCGCCACGCGCACGGTGCTGGGCGAACTCGCCCTGCCCGCGCTGATGTCTCATTGATGGGTGTGAAGCGCCGTTACCCGCGGCGCTTCATACGGGCGGCGATCTCGCCGACGATGCCGCGACGGAAGACCAGCACGCAAACCACGAAGATCGCGCCAATGACCACCGGGACCGGGAGATTGGTGGCGGCCAGATAGTTCTCCAGCGTGACGACCAGAGTCGCGCCGATCACCGGGCCGAGCAGCGTGCCCAGGCCCCCCAGCAGGGTCATCAGCACCACCTCGCCCGACATCTGCCACTGCACGTCGGTCAGGGTCGCCAACTGGAAGACGATCGCCTTGGTGCCGCCGGCGAGGCCGGCGAGGCTCGCTGACAGGACGAAGGCCAGCAGCTTGTACTGGTCGGTGCGGTAACCGAGCGAGATGGCGCGCGGCTCGTTCTCGCGGATCGCTTTCAGCACCTGCCCGAAGGGCGAGTTCACCGTGCGCCAGATGACCAGGAAGCCGAACAGGAACACCACCAGCACGGTGTAGTACATGGTCAGCGGCTGGCTGAGGTCGAAGACGCCGAACAGGGTGCCGCGCGGCACCGCCTGGATGCCGTCCTCGCCATGGGTGAAGGGCAACTGCAGTGCCATGAAATAGACCATCTGCGACAGCGCCAGCGTGATCATGGCAAAGTAGATGCCCTGGCGCCGGATCGCCAGCAGCCCGAAGACCAGCCCCAGCGCTGCGGAGAACAGGGCACCGAGCAGAATCCCGACCTCCGGCGGCAGGCCCCAGACCTTCACTGTGTGGGCGGTGATGTAGGCCGCCCCGCCGAAGAAGGCGGCGTGGCCGAAGGACAGCAGGCCGGCGAAGCCGATCAGCAGGTTGAAGGCGCAGGCAAACAGCGCGAAGCACAGCACCTTCATCAGGAACACGGGGTACAGCAGGAACGGCGCGCCCAGCAGCACCAAAAGCAGCACGCCCATGGCGAGCAGGCCGGGCGTGGCCGGGCCGGTGGCGGACGCGGTTTCGCGGCTGACGGCGTGGGTGTCGGTGGCCATGCTTTACCTCTCCCGCCCGAACAGGCCGGCGGGCTTGATCATCAGCACCACGGCCATGATGACGAACACCACAATGTTGGACGCCTCGGGGTAGAAGACCTTCGTTAGGCCCTCCAGCAGCCCGAGGCCGTATCCGGTCAGCACGGCGCCGAGGATGGAGCCCATGCCGCCGATCACGACCACCGCGAACACGACGATGATCAGGTTGGAGCCCATCAGGGGGCTGACCTGGTAGATGGGGGCCGCCAGCACGCCGGCGAGCCCGGCCAGCGCCACGCCGAACCCGTAGGTCAACGTGACCATGCGCGGCACGTTGATGCCGAAGGCCTGGACCAGCACCGGATTCTCGGTGGCTGCGCGGAGATAGGCGCCGAGTTGCGTCCGCTCGATCGCGTACCACGTGGCAAGGCAGACGACCAGTGACGCCGCGACCACCCAGCCGCGGTAGTTGGGCAGGAACATGAAGCCCAGGTTCTGGCCGCCGGTCAGTTCCCGCGGGATCGGATAGGGTTGGCCCGACACGCCGTAGAGGTGGCGGAACAGACCCTCGATCATCAGGGCAATGCCGAAGGTCAGCAGCAGGCCGTAGAGGTGGTCGAGCTTGTAGAGCCGGCTGAGCAGCGACTTCTCCAGCAGCACGCCGACGGCGCCCACGGCCAGCGGCGCCAGAAGAAGCGCCCACCAATAGCCGATTCCGACCTGCGTCATCAGCAGCCAGGCGAAGAAGGCGCCCAGCATGTACAGCGCGCCGTGGGCGAAGTTGATGACGTTCAACATGCCGAAGATGACCGCCAGCCCGAGGCTGAGCAGCGCGTAAAAGGATCCGTTGATCAGCCCCAGCAGAAGCTGACCGAACAGCGCCTGGGGCGGGATGCCGAAGATGGTGGGCATGGCTGGCCTCCCTGGCTCGCGCTATAGCCTCTCCCTTATGAAGGATGCCGCCCCTCCCCGCAGAGCGGGAGAGGGACGGCCGGGTGACGGGTTACTGGCTGGCGATCTTGCAGCCGCTCTCCGCGACGGTGGCGAAGGCCTCGTCGCCGGGGATGGTGCGGATGATCTGGTAATAGTCCCACGGGCCCTTCGATTCGGAAGGCTTCTTCACGCGGGCCAGGTACATGTCGTGGACCATGCGGCCGTTGGCGAGGATCTTGCCGTTCTTGGCGAACATGTCGTTCACCGGCATGGTCTTCATCTTCGCCGCGACCGTCGGGCCGTCGTCGGTGCCTGCCGCTTCGACCGCCTTCAGGTAATGGCGGACGGCGGAGTAGCTGCCGGCCTGGACCATGGTCGGCATCTTGCCGGTCTTCTCCATGAACTTCTTCGACCAGGCGCGCTTCTCGTCGTCCATGTCCCAGTAGAATCCGGTGGTCAGCACCAGATCCTGCGCGACCTGAAGGCCGAGCGCGTGGACGTCCGACAGGAAGATCAGCAGGCCGGCGAGCTTCTGCTGGCCGCTCTGCGTCAGGCCGAACTCGGACGCCTGCTTGATGGAGGTGATGGTGTCGCCGCCGGCGTTGGCCAGCCCGATGACCTGCGCGCCCGACGACTGGGCCTGGAGCAGGAAGGAGGAGAAGTCCGCCGTGTTCAGCGGCGCGCGGACCGCGCCCTTGATGGTGCCGCCGGCCTTCTTCACCTCGGCCGAGGTGTCAGCCTCCAGCTGGTGGCCGAAGGCGTAGTCGGCGGTGATGAAGAACCAGCTCTTGCCGCCTTCCTGCACCATGGCGCGGCCGGTGCCGACGGCCAGCGCGTGGGTGTCGTAGGCCCAGTGGAAGCCGGTGGGCGAGCAGGCGCTGCCGGTCAGGCTCGACGTCGCGGGGCCTTCCATCAGGAAGATCGTCTTCTTCTCGCGCGTAACCTCCTGCACCGCAAGCGCGACGCCGGAATTCGGCACGTCGACGATGACGTCCACGTTGTCGCGGTCGATCCACTGGCGCGCGAGGTTGGAGCCGATGTCCGGCTTGTTCTGGTGGTCGGCGGCGATCACCTCGATCGGTTTGCCGAGCACCTTGCCGCCCATCTCCTCCACCGCCATCTTGACGGCGACGACGGAGCCCTCGCCGCCGAGGTCGGCGTACAGGCCGGAGCGGTCGTTCAGCACGCCGATCTTCACGACGTCGCCGGACACCTTGCCCTGCTGGGCCTGCGCCGTGCCGACCGAAAGAGCCGCGAGCGCCGCGCCGACGAGCAGTTGTTTCACCATTCTTGTTCTCCCCATTCGTTGATTATGTCTCGTCCGTTGAGTGTGGACGTCGATTTCACCATCAGACCCCAAGGTATTCGTGGAGTTTCTCCATGTTCTGGGCGAGCTGGTCGTTGGGAATCATGTCCACGACCTGCCCTTCCTCCATCACGTAGTGACGGTCCGCGATCGTGGCGGCAAAGCGGAAGTTCTGCTCCACCAGCAGGATCGTGAAGCCGCGCTGCTTCAGCTTGCGCACGGCGACTCCGATCTGCTCGATGATCACGGGCGCCAGTCCTTCGGTCGGCTCATCGAGAAGGATCAGGTTGGCGCCGGTGCGCAGGATGCGGGCGATGGCGAGCATCTGCTGCTCGCCGCCGGAAAGCCGCGTGCCCTGGGTGGAGCCGCGGCCCTGGAGATTCGGGAACAGCTCGTAGATCTGCGGGACGGTCATGCCGCCCTCCTTCACCACGGGCGGCAGAGTCAGGTTCTCGTCCACCGACAGGCTGGCGAAGATGCCGCGCTCCTCCGGCACATAGCCGATGCCGAGGCGGGGGATTTTGTGCGGCGCCATGCCGATCAGCGGCTGCCCCTGGAACTTGATCGATCCCGTGCGCTTGCCCACGATCCCCATGATGGAGCGCATCGTGGTCGTCTTGCCGGCGCCGTTGCGGCCCAGCAGCGTCACCACCTCCCCCTGCCGCACCTCCAGGCTGACGCCGTGCAGGACATGGCTTTCGCCGTAGAAGGCGTGAAGGTCGTCGACCTCCAGCATGGCGGTGCGGCTGTGCGAGGCATCAGGCATGGCCGGTCCCCATGTAGGCTTCGCGAACCCGCGGGTGGCGGGACACCTCGGCGTAGGGCCCTTCGGCCAGGATCTCGCCGCGGGCCAGCACGGTGATCCAGTCCGACAGGTCGGAGACGACGGACAGGTTGTGCTCCACCATCAGGATGGTCCGGTTGGCCGAGACGCGCTTGATCAGCGCCGCGATTCGCCCGATGTCCTCGTGCCCCATGCCGGCCATCGGCTCGTCGAGCAGCATCATCTCCGGCTCCAGCGCCAGGGTCGTCGCGATCTCCAGCGCGCGCTTGCGCCCGTAGGGAAGCTCCGCCGCCGGAAGCTGGGCGTAGACGGCCAAGCCAACATCCTCCAGCAGCTCATAGGCGCGGCCGTTCAGCCGGTTCAGCACCGATTCGGACGTCCAGAAGCGGAAGGAGTTGCCGAGCGGCCGTTGCAGCGCGACCCGGACATTCTCCAGCACCGTCAGATGCGGAAACACCGCCGAGATCTGGAAGGAGCGGATGATTCCCATCCGCGCGACGTCCGCCGGCTTCACCGCCGTGATGTCCGTCCCGTTGAACAGGATTTGCCCGGTGCTGGGTTGGAGGAATTTGGTCAGAAGGTTGAAAACGGTGGTCTTGCCGGCCCCGTTCGGACCGATGAGCGCGTGGATCGACCCGCGTTGGACGCGCAGGCTGACGTCGCGGACCGCGACGAAGCCGCGGAACTCCTTGGTCAGGCCACGCGTCTCCAGAATGACGTCACCCGACATGTCCTCCCCGTTCCCTTATATGCGGCGCTCCTGGCGGGGCCGCTTGTTGTTGGTTCCGGATCACAGATGATTTGTGACGCTGATAGCTTACGGAAAGAACATCATTCCGTCCATCCGGAACGACCAAGTGTGTGACATTCCACCACAGGCCCGCGCCGCGCCCCCTCGCGCGCCCGGTCGAGCATCCGCATCACCGGCGTCACCGTGGTGCCGTGCACGACGATGGACACCAGGACGACGAAGCCGACCAGGGCCCAGAGCTGGTTCGGCACCCCGAAATGCGCGGCGTTGAGCGCGAAGGCAAGGTAGTAGAAGGAGCCCATCCCGCGGATCCCGAAGAAGCCGATGGCCAGCTTCTCCCCCATCGGCATGGCGACGCCGGACAGCCCGACCATCCCCGCCAGGGGGCGCACGGCGAACAGGATCAGCGATGCTGCCAGGACGTCGCTCCACCCCAAGGGCAGCAGCAGCCCATGGGCCACCGCCCCGCCGAACAGCACGAGCAGGAGCATCATCAGCAACCGCTCGGTCTGCTCGATGAAGTCGTGCAACTTGTCATGGTACTTGTGATTGCGTTCCTCATGCCGCAGCGACAGGGCGGCGACGAAGACGGCCAGGAAGCCGTAGCCGTGCACCAGCTCCGTCATGCCGTAGGCGATCAGCGTGATGCCCAACGACACGAACCCGTCGCCTGTGCGCGACAGCTTCGCCCGATTCGGCAGGCGGAAGGCGACGATGCCCAGCACCTTGCCGACCAGCCAGCCCATGCCGACGCCCGCCGCCAGCTTCCACAAGACGTCGAACGCCAGCCATTCAAGCGTCCATGCGCCGGGCTCGGGGCTGTTCAAAGCCATGGCGATGGCGAGGTTGGTGAAGGGGAAGCCCAGGCCGTCGTTCAGCCCCGCTTCCGACGTCAGGCTGAAGCGGATCTCGTCCTCCTCCCCCGACCGGGGCGGCCCGACCTGGACGTCAGAGGCGAGCACCGGGTCGGTCGGCGCCAGGGCGGCGCCCAGCAGGGCGGCCGCCGCGACCGGCAGGCCGAGCACCCACCAGCCGATCAGGCCGATCGCCAGGATCGACAGCGGCATGGTGACGCCGAGCAGCAGCCACGTCACCTTCCAGGCCCGCCGGCCGAGCGGGCGGTCGAGCTTCAGCCCGGCCCCCATCAGGGCGACGATGACGATCAGCTCCGTCAGCCGCTCCGCCGCTGCCGGGTATTGCAGCGGGTCGGGCGCCTGCAACCCCGGCGCCTGGAAAACCAGGAAGCCGAAGGCCACGCAGACGATGGGGAGCGACAGAGGCAGTTCCTTCAGCACCATCGGCAGCCAAGCCACCATCAGGATCAGGAACCCCAGGCAGACCAGGGCGACGATGTAGGAGGACATGAACATCCGAACGGCTGCGTTCACCTGCGAACGACAACGCGAAAACGGACAGGTCGGCACGGATGATGGCCGGTCAGCTGCCGTGCGGCGCCGGCAGCCCCCGGACCGGAACTCCCGGATTCCGGGCAGAAAAAAAGCGGCCACGCGTGGCCGCATACCGACTCGCGGCGCGCCCCGGGGCAAGATGCCCGGGGCGCGCCATCAAACGCAGGAGCCGGAAACCGCGGTCGTGCAGCCCTCGAACCGGTTAAGCCGGGGGCGCAATCAGGCCGCGGAGGTCAGCGGAAACCCGCTGTAGTCGAGCGAGGCCGACCAGAAGCGTTCGAGCTTGCGCAGGGTCTCGTTCGCCTTGACCAGTTCCTCGTCGCTGAAGCCAGCCTTCTCCAACGCCGTCAGGTGGCGCTCGAACATGCGGCTGATCTTCTCGCGGAGATCAAGGCCCTTCTCGGACAGGCGGACGCGCACCGACCGGCGGTCGTGCGGCGAACGCTCCTGCCCCAGATAGCCGTTCTCGACCATCTTCTTGACGTTGTACGACACGTTGGAGCCGAGATAATACCCGCGCGCCGTCAGCTCGCCGACGGTCATCTCGTCCTCGCCGATGTTGTACAGGATCAGGCTCTGGACGTTGTTGATGTCCTGGATACCGAGCCGGTCCAGCTCGGTCTTAAGCACCTCGAGAAAGTGACGGTGGAGCCGTTCGATCAAGAGGATGCTTTCGTAATAGGGTTTGCGCACCGCGGTCTCCTTTGGCTCGTACCGGACGTGGGCCGACCTGTGGCCATTCCGGGTCCTTAAGATGAGATTAACCGATCATTCGACCGTAATCATCTCAATAATGCCGGAAAAGCCCATTCTGCACGTCCTGAGTTGCAGAATTGAAGCCCGGGCACGCCGGCCACTTCGCAAAGCGAAGGTTTCGCCGCCCCTGCCCGTTCATTCGTTCTTTGTCATGAGCACACGCATCTTGCGGCGCTGCGGCGACGGCAAACGCCCCCAATGTGGAATTTCGGTCTCCCGGCGCGGCCGTTCCTGTCCGGACGCCTTGCCCGTCCGGCCGCACGCCGCGCCTGATCTTCCCCGCCGCCGCTTCCTGCATCACCGCCCTCCCCCCTCCGGCGTCTTCTTCGTTGCCCGCCGGTTCCGACAACCGGCGCGTTTGAGACAAGTCCCGCAGGGATTTCCCGATACTAACGCAAAAGGACGCGGAAAGTGCCCGCGTCTTTGCACGTTCTAAGTGCGATTTAGGGTCACTTAAGCACCCGCAATGCACCGCTTATTCGGAGAAGGTCAGGTCGCCGCCGGCCGGGACCGCGAAATGCCGTTCCACGTCGGCGTCGGCAACCTCGGCGAGCGACGCGGGGTTCCAGCGAGGGTTCCGGTCCTTGTCCACCAGCGCTGCCCGGATGCCCTCGTAGAAGTCGTGCCCGGCGAGGAAGGCAAGGCTGAGGCGCAGCTCCTGCACCATGCAGCCGTCGAAGTCCAGCCGGCCGCCGCGGCGGATGGCCTCCAGCGTGACCTTCAGGCTGGTCGGGGACACGCGCTTCAGCGTGGCGAGCTGGCCGGTCGCCCACTCCGTGCCCTCCGCCTCCAGCGCCGCGACGATCGCCTCGACCGTGTCGTGGGCGTAGCAGCGGTCGATGGCCTCGCGGTTGCTGGTGACCGGCGGTTCGCCCGCCGATTCCGCGTGGCGCGCGATCACCTCGCCGGCCGGCACGCCGTCGGCGAGGGCGGCCACCAGCGCCTCCAGCTTCGCGCTCGGCACGAAGGCGTCGGCGGCGTTGACGGCCAGCATGTCCGTCGCCTTCAACCGATCACCGGTCAGGCCCAGCCACGTCCCGACCTCGCCCGGCAGGCGCGGCAGGAAGTAGGTGCCGCCGACGTCGGGGTAGAGGCCGATCCCCGTCTCCGGCATGGCGAACATCGTGCGCTCCGTCACCACGCGGTGGGTGCCGTGCTCCGACAGGCCGACGCCGCCACCCATGGAGATGCCGTCGATCAGCGCGACGTAGGGCTTGGGCAGATTCTTGATCAGGCGGTTGAGGACATACTCCTCGCTGAAGAAGGCGCGGATGCCGGCACCGTCGCCGCGCCCCTCGCGGACGGCCTTGCCCGCCTCGTACAGGCTGACGACATCGCCCCCGGCGCAGAAGGCCTTCTCCCCCGCGCCCTGGATGACCACCGCCTTAATGGCCGGGTCGGCCGCCCAGGCGCGCAACTGCGGATCGAACAGGCGAATCATGCCCAGCGTCAGGGCGTTCAGCGCCTTCGGGCGATTGAGCGTCACGAGCCCGATAGAGCCACGGCGTTCGAACAGGATCTCGGCGGCGTCGGTCATGGTTGTCGTTGCTTCCCGATTCGTGTTGTTGGGGCAGATTGTTGGGGCGGAGTTGTTTTTGCGCCGCGATGATAAGGGCATGGTGCGGTGTGTCAAACCGCCTGTGACGGATGCCGGCGATGGGCGCCTGCGTGCGGATGCGACGGAACACCGCCCCGGCTTTAGCCGTTGCGCGGCACAGCTTATGCCGAAGATCGGCTGCACCGCGGAAGGACGCGCACCTCCATGACGATCACAAGCCGGGCGACCACCGGATGAAGACCGCCATCATCCTGAACCGATCCGCGGGCACGCTGGCCGGCCAGCCGATCGACGACACCGTCGCCGCGATCCGCCATGCCTTCGAGAAACACGGGGCGGAGGTGGAACTGGCCGCCACCGAGCCGGCCGCCTGCCGGGACGAGATCCGCCGGGCCATCGACTCCGACGCCGAGGTGGTGGTGGTGGGTGGCGGCGACGGGACGATCCACACCGCGGCCAACCTGCTGCTGCCGACCGGCAAGGCGCTGGGGGTCCTGCCGCTCGGCACGCTGAACCTGCTGGCGCGCGACCTGCAAACTCCGCTGGACCTCGACGCCGCCTTCCACGCGCTGGCCGAGGGCGAGATGCGGGCCATCGACGTGGCGGAGGTGAACGGCGAGCTGTTCCTGAACAGCTCCGTCCTCGGCTTCTACCCGAACGTCGTGCAGGAGCGGGAGGAGAAGCGCAAGCGGCACCGCCTGCTGAAATGGCCGGCCATGGGGGTGGCGCTGGCCAAGACGCTGTACCGGCTGCCACTGCTCGACGTGCGGATCGATTGGGGCGAGGGGCCGCGGCGGGTGCGCACCCCGGTGCTGGTGGTGTCCAACAACCCCTACGACGGGGAGGCCGGCAGCATGCTGCTCCGGCGCAACACGCTCGATAGCGGACAGCTGGGCGTCTATGTGGCGCGCCACCGCGACGCGTGGGGCCTGATGCGGCTGATGGGCCGCAGCATGATGGGAACCTGGCAGCATGATGAAGAGTTGGAGACGTTGACGGCCACGCAACTGACGGTGCACAGCCGGCGCCGGCGGTTGAAGATGGTCAACGACGGGGAGGTGCGGCAGCTGGAGCCGCCGCTGAACTACCGCATCCGCCACAAGGCGCTGACGGTGCTGGCCCCCCGGCGCAACGGAACGTGAGGGGGGCGTAAGGGGCCGTGAAGACTCTGGCGCACATCTCCGACCTGCATTTCGGGCGCATCGATCCGCGCGTGGTCGAAGGCCTGCTGTCCGACCTGACGGCCCGGCAGCCGGACCTGATTGTCATTTCCGGCGACTTGGTGCAGCGGGCCAAGGCCAGCCACTTCCGGCAGGCGCGCGCCTTCCTGCAACGCCTGCCCTTCCCCTATCTGGTCGTGCCGGGCAACCACGACATCCCCGTCTACAACGTGGTGCGCCGGTTCCTGAACCCGCTCGGCAATTACAAGCGCTATATCAGCAAGGACCTCAGTCCCTTCCACATCGATTCGGAGGTCGCGGTCCTGGGCATCAACACGGCCCGGTCGGTGATCATGGACTTTTCCGAGGGGCGGATGAACAAGGCCCAGATCCGCCGAATCCGGGAGGTGTTCTGCGAGCTGCCCAACACCGTCTTCAAGGTGCTGTTCACCCACCATCCCTTCCTGCCGCCGCCCGATGCGCCGAAGACGAAGCTGGTCGGCCGCGCCAAGCTGGCTCTGCCTGCGCTGGAGGCCTGCGGGGTCGACCTGTTGCTGGCGGGGCACCTGCACCGGGCCTATTCCGGCGACATCATGACTCATCACACCCAGGTGGCGCGGTCCATCCTGGTGGCGCAGGCGTCCACCGCCACATCGACCCGGCTGCGCAACGAAGCCAACGCCTACAACCTGATCACCATCGCCCAGCCGCGCGTGACCTTCGAGGTGCGGTCGTGGGAAGGGGCGGCGTTTACCGGCGGGCTGGTCTCCACTTGGCGGAAGGACGGGCAGCGCTGGGCGCTGGAAATGCAGGACACGGGATTCAGACCTGTCAGCGGTGCGGCTTGAGTCGCCGGCGCCAAGAGGCGTAGGATCGCCGCGCACGTAATAAGAGCACTCAGGTACCCGATGTCCGCCTCGCACTTCCGGTCCCAGGCCGCCTTCCCGCGCACGCGCCTTCGCCGCAACCGCGTCGACGCCTGGACCCGCCGCCTCGTCGCCGAACACACCCTGACCGTTGACGACCTGATCTGGCCGGTCTTCGTGATCGAGGGCGAGAACCGGCGCGAGCCGGTCGCCTCCATGCCAGGCGTGGAGCGGCTGACCATCGACCTGCTGATCGAGGCCGTCGGCGAGGCCGGCAATCTCGGCATCCCCTGCGTGGCGCTGTTCCCGGTCGTGGGTTCCGAAGGCAAGTCGGAAGACGCGGCGGAGGCCTACCGGCCGGACAACCTGATGAACCGCGCCATCCGCGCGCTGAAGACCGCCGTCCCGCACGTCGGCATCCTGGGCGACGTGGCGCTGGACCCCTACACCACGCACGGTCACGACGGCATCCTGCGCGACGGCTACATCCAGAACGACGAAACGGTCGAGGTGCTGGCCCGCCAGGCCCTGTCGCAGGCCGAGGCCGGCGTGGACATCATCGCGCCGTCGGACATGATGGACGGCCGCATCGGCATCATCCGCGACCGGCTGGACACGGGCGGGCACGAACTGGTCCGCGTCTGCTCCTACGCCGCCAAATACGCCTCGGCCTTCTACGGCCCGTTCCGCGACGCGGTGAACTCCGGCAATTTTCTGAAGGGCGACAAGAAGACCTACCAGATGAACCCGGCCAACACCGACGAGGCCCTGCACGAGGTCGCGCTCGACCTCCAGGAAGGCGCCGACATGGTGATGGTGAAGCCGGGCCTGCCCTATCTGGACGTCATCCGCCGCGTGAAGGACACCTTCGCCGTCCCGACCTTCGCCTACCACGTGTCGGGCGAATACGCGATGCTGCGCGCGGCCGCCCTGAACGGCTGGCTGGACTACGACAAGGCGCTGATGGAGACGCTGACCGGCTTCAAGCGCGCCGGCACCGACGCGATCCTGACCTACGGCGCCGTGGACGCGGCGCGGCTGCTGAAGCGGGGGTGAGGCCCCCTACTTCGGCGTCCCCTTCCACACCTGGAACTGCGGCGTTTCCAACAGCAAGTCGGCGTGGCCGAAGGCGGTCTTGAACAGCTTTCCCACGCCGGCCGTCCGCTGCGTGACCGCGACCAGGGAGCCGCGCAGCTTCAGGTACTGCTTGGTGCCGGCGACTAGCGCCTCCAGCATGCCGAAATCCTCGTCCTTGCCGCGGTGGAGCGGCGGGTTGGACAGGATCAGGCCGAAACGCTCCCGCGCGCCCAGACCGGACAGGCCGTCGCTCAGCACACACTCGGCGTCCGGTACGTTCTGGCAGGCGGCGTGCAGGGCGACGGCATCGACGTCCAGCAGGGTCAGCTTGGCGTCCGACACGCGCTCCCGCACCGCCCGCGCGATTACGCCGGCGCCACAGCCGAAGTCCAGCACGGCCGTGCCCGCCGCAATCTCCGGCAGGACCTGAAGCAGGCATTCCGTGCCGGCGTCCAGGTGCCCGTGCGCGAACAGGCCGGGGTAGGAGACGAGGTCGAACGGCCGATCAATTCCCGGAACGCCCACGGCGATGGTCTCGCGCCAATCCTCCAGGTTCCCCCGGGCGGAGGCGGCGGTGCGGCGCGTTTCGAGGACGCGGGCGCGGCGCTTGATGGCCAGCGTTTCCAGCCCGTCCAGCAAGCCGTCGAAGCGCTTTGGGGCGGAGGTGATGCCCTCGTCGTTGCTGCCGACGATCCACAGCGGCGCGCCGCTGGGCAGGCGCGCGGCGAGCGCGTGCAGCGCCATCTCGAACGCCGCCCAGCCGCGCGGCAGGCGCAGCACGGCGCCGTCGAACCCTCCGTCCGCGGGCCACGCCGCGGCCGGCTTGCCATCGAGCGCGAGCCGGTTCCAGGAGGAAACCTCCGCCCCGCCCTCTTTGAGCGCACGCGTCATTGCGCCGTCCGTGTCGCCGGCGACGAGGATGCGCCCCTGCGGGCGGCGTTCGGCGAAAAGGTCGGCGGCGACGCCGGACACGGTGGCTTCCCGGTCGCCGGCGCGGTTGGACAAGCGGCTCAAATCAATTCTCGTCGGTGGTCTTTGTAGCAAAGGATTTCACCACAGAGACACGGAGACACAGAGAAAGCACGCTCTCTGTGTCTCCGTGTCTCTGTGGTGAATTCGTTCCTTCCTTCAGCCTTTTTCGCGCATCAGGCGGGCCTTGTCGCGCTGCCAAGTCCGTTCCTTTTCGGTCTCGCGCTTGTCCTGCTTCTTCTTGCCCGTCGCCATCCCGACCTCGACCTTGGCGATGCCGCGGTCGTTGAAGTAGACCGACATCGGGATCAGCGTGATGCCCTTCTGCTTGATGGCGCCCATGAGCTTGTTCAACTCACGGCGGTGCACAAGCAACTTGCGCGGCCGCTTGGTCTCGTGCTGGAGCCAGCGGCCGGCCTGCCCGTACTCCGGGATGTACGCGTTGAAGAGGTACAGTTCTCCGCCCTTCAGGCCGGCGTACGCCTCGTTGATGCTGGCACGCCCGCCGCGCAACGACTTCACCTCGGTGCCGGTCAGGATCAGACCGGCCTCCAGGGTGTCTTCGATGAAGAAGTCGAAGCGTGCGCGACGGTTCTGTGCCGCGATGCGCCTTGGTTCGGGCTCGCGGGGGGCCACGTTTTTCTCCTCCTCCGCGGGTTGGCGCCGTCCCTTAGGACAGCACCCCCGCCTTCGTCATGGCCTCGCGGACGATCGTCCGCGTGTTCTCCGACGCGGCGACCAGCGGCAGGCGAACCTCGTCCGTGGACTTTCCGAGCAGACTCGCGGCGTACTTCACCGGGGCCGGGCTCGTCTCCACGAACATCGAGTCGTGCAGCGGGGTCAGCAGGTCGCGGTACTTGAACGCGGTCGCGTAGTCGCCGTTCCGCCAGGCGTTCTGCATGGCGGCGCACTGAGCCGGCGCAATGTTCCCGGTCACCGAGATGCAGCCGACGCCGCCCTGCGCGTTGAATGCGAGCGCGGTCGCATCCTCGCCCGAAAGTTGAATGAAGTCGGGACCGACCTCGTTCACCAGGCGAGCCGGGCGGGCGAGATCGGCGGTCGCGTCCTTCACGCCGATGATGTTCGGCAACTTCGCAAGACGCGCCATCGTTGCCACCGACATATCCACGACACTGCGGCCGGGAATGTTGTAGATAACGATCGGCAAATCCGCCGCGTCATGGATCGCTTTGAAATGCTGGTACAGACCTTCTTGCGTCGGCTTGTTGTAATAGGGAGTCACCACAAGCGCCGCCGTGGCGCCCGCCTGCTTGGCGTGGCGGGTGAGGGAGATCGCCTCCTCGGTGGAGTTGGAGCCGGTGCCGGCGACGACCGGGACCTTTCCGCCCGCAGCCTCGATGCACAGCTCGATGACGCGGTTGTGCTCCTCGTGGGAGAGGGTCGGCGACTCGCCCGTCGTGCCGCACGGGACGAGGCCGTGGGTGCCCTGCGCAACCTGCCACTCGACGAAGGACTGGAAGGCGGCCTCGTCCACTTTCCCGTTTTTGAACGGGGTCAAAAGAGCGACGATGGAACCGTACAACATGCCTGCCACCTCCGACGGACTGCAAGAAAAGTGTCGCGCACCTTAGCCGCACGCGTGCCCCTGGGCAAGAGTGCCCGAATCTTCACCCGCGCCCCGCTGCCGCTTGCTGCGGCCGCGCTGGCCGGATTCCTCCTCTGCACCCTTCCCATGGCCCTTCCGGCTGAGGCAGGAAGCCTGACCGCGCAGGATCTGGCCGTTTACCGGCAGGCCTTCAAGGCCGCCGACAACGATCGGCTGGACGAGGCGCTGGACATCGCCGGCCAAGCCAAGGACCGGCTGCCCGCCAAGGTGCTGCGCTGGATGGCGCTAGCCACGCCGGGCGGCGGCAGCTTCGACGAGATCGCGGCCTTCATCCGCGAGAACGGCGACTGGCCGAACCAGGCCCAGCTGCGGCGTCAGGCCGAGAAGGCGATGCCCATCGACCTGGACGAGGACAAGGTGCTCGCCTGGTACAAACAGTACCCACCGCTGTCCAACGAAGGCTTCATGCGCTACGCCGACACGCTGCTGGCGACCGGCAGCGCCGAGCGGGCCGTGAAGATGGTGCGCGACCGCTGGGTGGAGGCGAGCTTCAGCGCGTCCGACGAGGAGGAATTCCTCGCCCGCTACCGCTCCCACCTGCGCCAACAGGACCATAAGGCGCGCATCGACCGGCTGCTGTGGGAGAAGCAGGAGGCGGCGGTGCGCCGCATGCTGCCCTTCTTCGACGATGCCTACGACCGGCTGATCGAGGCGCGGATCGCGCTGGACGGCGACGCGCGCAACGCCGACGCGGCGATTGCCAAGGTGCCGGACAGCCTGCGCAACGATCCCGGCCTGCTGTTCGACCGCGCCCGTTACCGCCGTCGCAAGGGCGACGACGCCGGCGCCCTGGAGATCATCACCCAGGCGCCCAAGGACATGGGTCGCCCGCAGGCTTGGTGGACGGAGCGTCACATCCTGGCCCGCCGCGCCATTGAGAAGGGCGACCACAACCTCGCCTACCGGCTGGTGAAGGCGCACGGCCAGACCGAGGGCAACGGCGTCGCGGAGGCGGAGTTCCTGGCCGGCTTCCTCGCCCTGCGTTTCCTCGACGACCCGTCGAGCGCCTTCGGGCATTTCCATAAGCTCTACCGCTCCGTCGGCGCGCCGATCAGCAAGGCGCGCGGCGCCTATTGGTGCGGCCGGGCGGCGGACGCATTGGGCGAGACCGCCCAGGCGAAGGACTGGTACGCTAAGGCGGCCCAGTACGGCACGACCTTCTACGGCCAGCTCGCCGCACGCCACACCGACAGCAGCGGCCGCATCGCCCTGCCGGCCGAGCCGCGCGTGTCCAACGCCGAAGCGACCGCCTTCGAGCGGCGCGAGGTGGTGCGCGTCACCAAGCTGCTGGCGGAGATCGAGGGCAAGGACAACGAGCGGGTGACCGCCTTCCTGCGCCGCATCAGCCTCGATTCGAGGGATCCGTCCGCCTACGTGCTGGCCGCCAAGCTGGCGCGAGAGGTCGGCCGGCGGGATCTCGCCGTCGCGGCGGCCAAGGACGCGGCGCAGAACGACGTCTTCCTGGTCGAGGCCGGCTACCCGATGATCGAGGCGCGCCCCTCGGCGCCGGAGATTGCCCTGGTCCACGCCATCATCCGGCAGGAGAGCACCTTCAACACCGGCATTGTCTCGTCCGCCGGGGCGCGTGGCCTGATGCAGCTGATGCCGGGGACGGCGCAGCTGGTGGCGACCAAGCTGGGCATCAAGCACAACAACGCCATGCTGACCGCCGATCCCGAATACAACGTGAAGCTCGGGTCGGCCTACCTCGCCGACATGATCGACCGTTTCAACGGCTCCTACATCATGGCCATCGCCGCCTACAACGCCGGCCCGACGCGGGTGCGGCAGTGGATCGACTCCTACGGCGACCCGCGTGGCGAGGCGATCGACCCGGTGGACTGGCTGGAGCTGATCCCGATCTACGAGACGCGCAACTACGTCCAACGCGTGATGGAGGCGATGCTCGTCTACCGTGCCCGCATCCAGGGCGCCAAGGCGGACCTGAACCTCGATCGCGAACTGCGCCGATAAGCGCTTTCGCTCCCGAAAAGCATTGTTCGCAGGCCCTCTTCCGCGTCCTGCGGGAGAGGGGGGCTACGCTTCTCTGTCGTTCTTTGCAGCATAGTTCCGCCTCTTTTCTGTCTCATTTGAAGCCCCAAAGACGCCACACCAGCATTCGAACGATGGGGCACAGACGAATCGAAAATGTTTTGAATCGGGAACTTGTCGTCGAAAGTGTTAATCCGTTATTCTCTTGCCGGGATTAATTGCATTTAATCTTCTATTAACCGTAACTCGCCATAACTCCCCTCACACGGACGCCTAGCGTCATCACCACTCCGTGAAATGGGAGCAAGACATGCCCGCACCGAAAGTCGCCGATGAAGTCCGCAAGGCCTGCCGAATCCATGCCCGCCTGCTGGACGCCTTCATCGCCATGACCGAACAGGAGCTGGCGCAGCTCACCCCCGGTTTTGCGGAGGAGAGCCTTGTGGAATCGCTGGAAAAGATGCGCGCCGCGCGCAAATCCTACGGCGGGCTTGCCGGCGTGATGGCCGTGGACGTCGAAACGTCCAACGCCGCCTGACCGCCGCCCGGGTGAGGAGCGGCCGCTCGGCCGCTCACTCCGGCGCCGTTTCTCCGCCGCCGTTCTGGCGGCGCTGGACGTCGCGCCATTTGGCGACGTTCTTGTTGTGGTCGGGCAGCGTCTTGGCGAACACATGGCCGCCGCCGCCGTCTGCGACGAAATACAGGAACTCATGCCGTTCCGGATGCAGGGCCGCCTGGATGGACGCCCGGCCGGGATTGGCGATCGGTCCCGGCGGCAAGCCGGTCACCTGATAGGTGTTGTAGGGCGATTCAACCTTCCAGTCGTTGCGCGTCAGCGCCCGCCCCAATTCCCCGGCCCCGTCCGTCAGCGCGAAGATGACCGTCGGGTCGGACTGCAGCTTCATGTCGGCTTGCAGCCGGTTCACGAAGACGCCTGCGACCTTGCCCCGCTCCGCCGGAATGCCCGTCTCCTTCTCGACGATGGAGGCCAGTGTCAGCGCCTGCTGGGGCGTGTCGAAGGGCAGATTCTGGTCGCGCGCCTTCCACGCCTCGGCCATCGCCTGGTCCATGGCGTGCTGCATGCGGTCGATCAGGCCCGCGCGCGTGTCCCCGTAGGAATAGTGGTAGGTTTCAGGCAACAGGTTGCCGTTCTTCGGCACCGCCTTCAGCTCGCCCGACAACGCCGGTTCCTTGTCCAGCAGAGCCACGACCTGGGCGGAGGTCAGCCCCTCCGGCACGGTGAAGCGGCGGACGACCGTGTGGCCCTGCCGCATCATCTCCAGAATGCCGTCGATGCTGATGCCGGCCGGAAAGGCGTATTCACCGGCCTTCAGCGGACCGGTGAACTTCGCCCCGGCGACGAACAAAAGCGGGGAGTCGATGACACCCGCGTCGTCCAGCGTCAGCGCGATTGCTTCCAGGCCGCTGCCGCGCGCGATCACCACCGTTTCGGCGTGGTCAAGCGGTCCGGGGGCCATGACTCGCAAGGCCCCCCAGAACGCGATACCGCCTGCGGCCGTCAGCGCGACGAGCCCGGTCGCCGCTATGCGGAGGCCCCAGCCCATGGGCTGACTCCTCAGGTCACATCGCCCCTCAGGCGAATTCCTTGAACACCAGCGAGGCGTTGGTCCCGCCGAAGCCGAAGGAGTTCGACAGGGCGGCGCGCACGCGGCGCTCCTGCGCGACCTTCGGCACCAGGTTGACGCCGAGGCAGCTCTCCGACGGGTTCTCAAGGTTCAGCGTCGGCGGAACGATGCTGTGGTTGATCGCCTTGATCGAGTAGATCGCCTCGACCGCGCCGGCCGCGCCCAGCAGGTGGCCGATCGCCGACTTGGTGGAGGACATGGCGACCTTGTCCATCGCCTCACCGAACAGACGCTTCACCGCGCCCAGCTCGATCTCGTCGCCGAGCGGCGTCGAGGTGCCGTGGGCGTTGATGTAGTCGATGTCCGCGGGCTCCAGCCCGGCGCGCTTCAGGGCGCCGCGCATGGCGCGGAAGCCGCCGTTGCCGTCCTCCGCCGGGGCGGAGATGTGGTAGGCGTCGCCAGACATGCCGTAGCCGACGACCTCGGCGTAGATGTGAGCGCCGCGCTTCTTGGCGTGCTCCAGCTCCTCAAGGACGACGACGCCTGAGCCTTCGCCGATGACGAAGCCGTCGCGGTCCTTGTCGTAGGGGCGGGAGGCCTTGTCCGGCGTGTCATTGAAGTTGGTGGACAGCGCGCGCATGGCGGCGAAACCACCGACGCCCAGACGGCTCACCGCGGCTTCGGTGCCGCCGGCGACCATCACGTCGGCGTCGCCCAGCATGATCAGCCGGGACGCGTCGCCGATGGCGTGCGCGCCGGTCGAGCAGGCGGTGACAACCGCGTGGTTCGGGCCCTTGAAGCCGTGCTGGATGGAGATGTGTCCGGAGGCCAGGTTGATCAGGCAGGCCGGAATGAAGAAGGGGGAAATGCGGCGGGGGCCCTTCTCGTGCAGAGTGACCGCACCGTCGGCAATGCCCGGCAGACCGCCGATGCCGGAACCCACCATCACGCCGGTGAGTTCGCGGTCCTCTTCCGTCTGCGGCACCCAGCCGGAATCCTTAATGGCTTCCTGGGCGGCGGCGATGGCGTAGATGATGAAATCATCCATCTTCCGCTGGTCCTTCGGCGGAACGAAGGCGTCCGGATTGAACGATCCGTCGCCCTCCCCGCGCGGGACCTGCCCGGCAACCTTCGAGGCCAGGTCGGAGGCGTCGAAACCCGTGATGGCGCGGATGCCCGATTGGCCGGCGATCAAACGCTCCCAGTTGAGCTTATGGCCGACACCGAGCGGCGTGACCAGACCAAGGCCGGTAACGACGACACGTCTCATGGGGTATTCCTTGACCTTTCCTCGAGTAACTCAGCGACGGCCAGGCCTCCGGTGAAGAGGTGCCTGGCCCTCTCAGCGCCTACGCCGGTCAGGCGGCGGCGTTCGCCTTGATGAAGTCGATGGCGTCCTTGACCGTCAGGATCTTCTCCGCGGCGTCGTCCGGAATCTCGCAGCCGAACTCTTCCTCGAAGGCCATCACCAGCTCGACCGTGTCCAGGCTGTCGGCGCCCAGGTCGTCGATGAAGGAGGCGTTCTCCGTCACCTTCGACTCCTCGACCCCGAGGTGGTCCACCACGATCTTCTTCACGCGCTCGGCGACATCGCTCATTTTTTCAGACCTTCCAATCCTTGAGACCGCTCGGGCGAATGTGGCGGACCCACCACGCAAGGCGCGCGTGCCGTCCTGCCGCAAAAAGTCCCGTCCGATAACACATTTTAACAGCCTTGACCAGCGCCCGCGGGAGCCGGCCTTTTGCTGTGGTTCAGGCGACGATTCCGCCTCAGATCATGGCCATGCCGCCGTTGATGTGCAGCGTCTGGCCGTTGACGTAGGCGGCCTCTTCGCTCGCCAGGTACACGACCCCGGCGGCGATTTCCCCCGGCTCGCCCATGCGGCCGGCGGGAATGGCGGTGAGCAGCTTGTCCTTCTGCTCGGAATTCAGGGCGTCGGTCATCGCCGTGGTGATGAAGCCGGGCGCTACGCAGTTCACGGTGATCCCGCGCGACGCGACTTCGGCCGCCAGCGACTTCGACATGCCGATCATGCCGGCCTTGGAGGCGGCGTAGTTGGCCTGGCCGGGGTTTCCGGTCACGCCGACGATGGAGGTGATGCCGATGATGCGGCCCCAGCGGCGCTTCATCATGCCGCGCATCACGGCGCGGGACAGGCGGAAGGCGGCCGTCAGGTTGACGTCGATCACCGACTGCCAGTCGTCGTCCTTCATGCGCAGCGCCAGCTGGTCACGCGTCAGGCCGGCGTTGTTGACCAGGATGTCGATCT
Source organism: Azospirillum canadense (assembly GCF_025961225.1). Lineage (GTDB taxonomy): Bacteria > Pseudomonadota > Alphaproteobacteria > Azospirillales > Azospirillaceae > Azospirillum > Azospirillum canadense. The sequence goes on from NZ_JAOQNG010000001.1 coordinate 1,763,543, forward strand.
GGCCCAGCGCCTTCTCGGCGTCCTTGGCCAGCGTCTCCGTCGCGGCGGCGTCGGCGAGGTTGCCCGGCACCACAACGGCGCGGTCGCCCAGTTCGGCTGCCAGAGCCTCCAGCGGGGCGACGCGGGTGCCCGACAGGGCGACGGTGGCGCCCTGCGCGTGGAGGGCGCGCGCGATCTCGGCGCCGATGCCACCGGAAGCCCCGGTCACCAGCGCCTTCTTGCCGGTCAGGTCGAACATGGAAAGCCTCACAGCGTCTTCAGGAACGATTCGACGTCGGCCGGGCCCTGCACGGACGTGCCGGCCAGTTCCTTGTCGATGCGCTTGGCAAGGCCCGACAGCACCTTGCCCGATCCCAGTTCAACCAGCGAATCGACGCCCTGCTCCTTCATGAAGAGCACGCTTTCGCGCCAGCGGACCATGCCGGTGACCTGCTCGACCAGCAGGCGGCGGATCGTGTTGGGGTCGGACACGGCCGAAGCGGTGACGTTGGCGACCACCGGAACCTGCGGCGCGCTGATCGTCACGTTGGCGAGCGCTTCCGCCATGGCGTCGGCGGCCGGCTGCATCAACGGGCAATGGAACGGAGCGCTGACCGGCAGGCGTACCGACCGCTTCAGGCCCCGTTCCGCCGCCAGCATGATGGCGCGGTCGATGGCCTCGGCGTGGCCGGAGATGACCACCTGCCCCGACGAGTTGTCGTTGGCAACCGTGCAGACGTCGCCCTGTGCGGCGTCCGCGGCGATGGCCTGCGCCTGTTCCAGTTCCGCGCCCAGCAGGGCGGCCATGGCGCCCTGGCCCACCGGAACGGCCTTCTGCATCGCCTGCCCGCGCAGCTTCAGAAGGCGCGCGGTGTCGGCCAGCGAAAAGGCTCCTGCGGTGCAGAGCGCCGAATATTCACCGAGCGAGTGACCGGCGACGAAAGCGGCGTGCTTGCCGAAGTCGAGCCCGCCCTGGTCCTTCAGCACGCGCATGACCGCGACGCTGACGGCCATCAGGGCCGGCTGGGCGTTCTCGGTCAGGGTCAGGTCGGCGTCCGGCCCTTCGAACATCAGGCGGGACAGGCGCTGGTTCAGCGCGTCGTCAACCTCTTCGAAGGTGAGCCGCGCGACCTCGAACGCCTCGGCCAGCTCGCGGCCCATGCCGACGGCTTGGCTGCCCTGGCCCGGAAAGACGAACGCCCTGGTCATGCTGTCTTGGAACCCTGCTGAAGGCGCGCCGTCCGTCGGCACCGCCGTTGAATTGGGCGACAGTCATACCCTGCCTTTTGTGCAAGTCAAGCGACAGCCAACGCTGAAAGCCAATAGCGTGCGACTTGTGGCATCTTTTTCCGCATGGCGGCCGGCAAGGACGCCCGGTGGAACCCCTTTATATAAGGTGTCGCGATCGTCGCCTTGCGGGGTGCGCGCGGCGGGCCGTGAAAGCGCTTGCCCGGCAAGGGCTTTTGTGCATACTGCGCCGCTTCACAACTCCTTGCCGACGGCATGCCGCCGGCTAGGCCCGGGCGGCTGGCCATTCCATCGGGGAACGGATGCAGCGCCGGACCATGAACAGCCATGGGGAGTACAATGGCTCTTTACGAGTGCGTGCTGATCGCGCGCCAGGACATCTCGGCCGCCCAGGCCGAGCAGCTCGGTGAGCAGTTCGCCCAGATCATCCGCGACAACGGCGGCCAGGTCACCAAGACCGAATACTGGGGCCTGAAGACGCTCACCTACAAGATCAAGAAGAACCGCAAGGGTCACTACACCCTGTTCAACGTCGACGCCCCGGCCGCCGCCGTCCTGGAGATGGAGCGGAACATGGGCATCAACGAAGACGTGCTGCGCTTCCTGACTCTCCGCGTCGACGCGCTGGACGCCAACCCGTCGGTGATGATGCAGAGCCGCGGCGAGCGTGGCGACCGCGGTGACCGCGGCGACCGCGGCCCGCGCCGGTTCGACGATCGTGGCCCGCGCCCGCCGCGCCGCCAGGAAGCCACCGTTGCCGAAGGGGAGAACGCCTAAATGTCCGACAAGCAGACCTCGGGCGCTCCCGCCCGCACCGGCGGTGGCCCGCGCCGTCCGTTCTTCCGCCGCCGCAAGACCTGCCCGTTCTCGGGCGCGAACGCCCCGGCGATCGACTACAAGGACGTCAAGCTCCTGTCCCGCTTCATCTCCGAGCGTGGCAAGATCGTGCCGAGCCGCATCACCGCGGTTTCCGCGAAGAAGCAGCGCGAGCTTGCTCGCGCCATCAAGCGCGCCCGCTTCCTGGCCCTGCTTCCCTACGTGGTGAAGTAAGGACCGGACAGCGGACGACGAAGGCATAAGGTGCCCCCAATGGCCACGACCCTGGCCGCCCCGCTGGCGGCTGCCATCGGCGTCGGCGTGGTCAGCGCGATGTTCTACCTCTCCGTCCTGTTCGGCGGGGTGGGTGCGCTGATCCTGGGCTATCTGGCGCCGCTGCCGCTGTTCCTCGCGGGACTGTGGCTCGGCTCCACCGCCGCCATCATCGCCGGAATGGCGGGGACAGTGGCGGTCCTGGCGGTGTCGTCCAGCCTGCTGGTCGCGCTGGCCTACCTGGTGACCGGAGCCTTTCCGGTCATGCTGGTGGTTCGGCAGGCGATGCTGGCGCGGACGGGCGCTGATGGGGGCATCGAATGGTATCCTCCGGGCCGGCTTCTGATGGGGCTGGTCGGGATGGGACTGGCGGCCCTCCTGGGGGCTGCGGTTCTGACGCTCGACCAGCCCGGTGGGCTGGAAGGGGCGGTGCGCGAGACACTGGCCCGCATGACGGACCAGATCTTCGCAACGCAGGGCCAGCAGGCCCCGGATCCGCAGGACTTCTGGATGGCCGAGGTGTTGCCGGGCCTCGCGGTGATCTCATGGCTGACCATGACGATCGTCAACGCGGCCCTGGCCCAGGGAGCGCTGATGCGGTTCAACCGCAACCGGCGCCCGCCCATGCGGCTGGTCGACCTGGAATTGCCGGCCTGGTTGGCGCCGGTGTTCCTGGGGGCCGTGCTGGTGGCGTCGGTGACACCGGATGCGGTGTCGTTCCTGGCGGTGAACACCGCACTGGTCCTGGCGCTGCCCTTCGCCTTCGTCGGGCTTTCGGTGGTGCATGCAGCGGCCCGCGGGCGGTCGGCCAAGGTGCCGGTCCTCGTCGGGTTCTACATGTTCCTGTTTCTTTTCGGTTGGCCGATCGTGCTGATGGTCGGCCTTGGCATGATCGAGCAATGGATTGGGCTGCGTCGCCGTTTCCGGACCGCCGGCCCCGATCAGGAGGACGAGTGATGGAAGTTATTCTGCTGGAGCGGGTCGAGAAGCTCGGCCAGATGGGCCAGGTCGTGAAGGTGCGGCCGGGCTTTGCCCGCAACTATCTGCTGCCGCAGAAGAAGGCGATGCGCGCCACCAAGGCGAACATGGCCGTCTTCGAGAAGCAGAAGGCCCACTTGGAGGCCATGAACCTGGAGCGCCGCAAGGACGCCGAGCAGGTCGCCTCGCAGATGGGCGACGTGACGGTCGTGGTGATCCGCCAGGCCGGTGAGACCGGCGTCCTGTACGGCTCGGTGACCCCGCGCGACGTCGCCGACGCGCTGGCCGCCGCCGGCTACAAGGTCGACCGCAAGCAGGTCATCATCGAGCAGCCGATCAAGACGCTGGGCCTGTTCAAGCTCCGCGTCGTCCTGCACCCCGAGGTCGCCGTCACGGTCACGGTGAACGTCGCCCGGTCGCAGGAAGAGGCCGAGCTGCAGCGGGCCCGCGGCGGCATGGTCACCGCCGCCGACCTGCGCGACGAGGAAGACGAAGTCGAGGAGGCCCCCGAGGCCACCGAGACCGAGGACTCCGAGCAGGCGTAAGCCGCCCGCTCATCGGATTCGGTCCGCTCGTCCGGAAGCCGCCCGCCCCTCCAAAGGGGGTGGGGCGGCTTTCCGCATTTTGGGCCCCGGGCCGCTTTCTCGCAGAATCGAATCGCCTCTAAGTCTATGGGCATGCGTCTGATGCGCAGCAGCATCGTCCGTTGGAAACGTTGCCATGCCCATTTCCGCGTCCGACCTTCCTCTCACGTGAGATGCGATGGCTCATGCGGAGGAACGGTATGCTGCTCGCCCGCCTGCTCAACCCCGTCGTCACCACCGGCGCCTTCGACATCATTGATGCCGACGGCCACGCCCATCGCGTCGGGAAGGGCACGCCGACCTTAGCGCTGCGCCTGCACGACAAAGCCGTGCAGCGCGACCTTGTGATCAACCCGCGCATGCGCTTCGGCGAGGCCTACATGGATGGCCGGCTGTCCATTGACGGCGGCACCATGTACGACTTCCTCGACGTGCTCTGTTCCGGGCCGGAGAACGTGCAGGGCGTGCTGGGAACGATCCAGGAAGCCCTCGGCCCCATGCTGCGCGTCGCGCAGCAGCACAATCCGCTGAAGCGGTCGCGCAAGAACGTCGCCCACCACTACGACCTGTCGCGGGAATTCTTCGCGCTGTTTCTTGACCGCGACATGCAATATTCCTGCGCCTACTTCCCAACGCCCGAGACCAGCCTGGACGACGCGCAGGAGGCCAAAAAGCGCCACATCGCGTCGAAGCTGCTGCTGCGGCCGGGCATGCGCGTGCTCGACATCGGCTGCGGCTGGGGCGGCATGGCCCTGTACCTCGCGCGGACGACGGGTGCCGACGTCACGGGCATCACCCTGTCCACCGAACAGCTCGCCGTCGCGCGGGAGCGGGCGGCGAAGGCCGGCCTGTCCGACCGGGTGCGATTCGAGCTGCGCGACTACCGCCTGATGGGCGGCACCTTCGACCGGATCGTCTCTGTCGGCATGTTCGAGCATGTCGGCAAGCCCCACTACGGCGCCTTCTTCGCAAAGGTCCGCGAGCTGCTGGCCGACGACGGCGTCGCCCTCCTGCACGCCATCGGCCGCTCCGACGGGCCGGGTGCGACCAACCCGTGGATGCGGAAGTATATCTTCCCCGGAGGCTATTCCCCTGCCCTGTCCGAAGTGATCCCGGCGGTCGAGAAGGCCGGCCTGTGGAGCACGGATGTGGAGATCCTGCGCCTCCACTACGCCGAGACGCTGCGCCACTGGCGGGAGCGTTTCCTGGCGCGGTGGGACGAGGCGAAGGCCATGTACGACGAGCGGTTCTGCCGCATGTGGGAACTGTATCTGGCGGGGTCGGAGATCGCCTTCCGCTACCAGGGGCACATGGTGTTCCAGGTGCAGCTCGCCCGGTCGGTCACCGCCGTGCCGATGACACGCGACTACATGGTCAACACCGAACGGGCGCTGCTGCACCCGACGCCGGTCGCCGTCCCGCAGCCTGTGGACAATGAGCCACGCCGTCACGCCAGTTAAGGCGTCCGCGGCGATCCATCCGCGCTTCTGGGACCGCATAACCCGCTGCCGGCCAAGCCGTTTTCGGGTTATCCCCAATCTTCCCATCCTGTGGAAGAAAGTTATCCACACGATTTCGAGGACACCGTCGCCGATCGCACAGCTAAGCTGCCCTGCCCTTTGGTAGAGTGCCAGCCATGGACGACAAGACCACCCAGCTTTTCGAGCCGCGTTCCCTGGACGGCGGCTCTTCCCGTGCCGGCGCCGTCAAGCCCACGGCCGAATACCGCACGCCGCCTCACAACGAGGAGGCGGAGCAGGCGCTTCTCGGCGCCATCCTGGTGAACAACAAGGCGTACGAGAAGGTCGGCGAGTTCCTCCGCGCCGAGCACTTCTACGACCCGGCCCACCAGCGGATCTTCGGCGCCATCGCCAAGATGGTGGAACGCGGCCAGATCGCGAACCCGGTCACGCTGAAGGCCTATTTCGACAACGACCCGGAACTGGCCCCGGACGGCGGGGCGAGCTACCTGGCGCAGCTGGCGGGCAACGTGGTCACCGTCGTCAACGCCGGCGACTACGGCAAGACGATCCACGACCTGTTCCTGCGCCGGCAGCTGATCGAGGTCGGCACGGACATGGTGAACGAGGCGTACCAGCACGACCTGGACGTCGACGCCATGGACCAGATCGAGACGGCGGAAAAGCAGCTGTTCGACCTCGCCTCCACCGGCGACGTGCGCGGCGGCTTCGTCGCCTTCTCCGAATCGCTGAAAGCGGCCATCGAGACGGCAGAGACGGCCTTCCGCCGGTCGAGCCACGTCACCGGCGTGACGACGGGGCTGAGGGACATGGACCGCAAGTTGGGTGGCCTGCACCCGTCGGACCTGATCATCCTGGCCGGTCGTCCGTCCATGGGCAAGACGGCGCTGGCAACCAACATCGCCTTCAACGCCGCCAAGGCCTATATGCGCACCAACGGCGGCGAGGGCGCGCCGGTCGGCTTTTTCTCGCTGGAAATGTCGGCCGAGCAGCTGGCCACCCGTATCCTGGCCGGCGAGGCGGAGGTGTCGGGCGACAAGATTCGCCGCGGCGAGATCAAGGACAGCGACTTCCCCAAATTCGTGGCGGCGAGCCAGGATCTGAGCCGCGTTCCCTTCTTCGTCGACGACACGCCGGCCCTGACCATCGCCGCGGTGCGCACCCGTTGCCGCCGGCTGAAGCGCACACACGGGCTGGGCATGGTGGTGGTCGACTATCTCCAGCTGCTGCGCGGCAGCTCAACCAAGGGCAACGAGAACCGCGTGCAGGAAATCTCGGAGATCACCCGCGGCCTGAAGGCCATCGCCAAGGAGCTGGAAGTCCCCGTCCTCGCCCTGTCGCAGCTGAGCCGCGCGGTCGAAATGCGCGAGGACAAGCGTCCGCAGCTGGCCGACCTGCGCGAATCGGGCTCCATCGAGCAGGATGCCGACGTTGTGATGTTCGTTTACCGCGAACAGTACTATCTTGAGCGCGCCGAACCGGCCCGCCGGCCGGAAGAGACGGAGGACAAGTACAACGACCGCTACGCCAACTGGCAGAATCGCTACGCCGAGGTCCACAACACGGCCGAGGCGATCATCGCGAAGCAGCGCCACGGCCCGATCGGCAGCGTTCGGATGTTCTTCGACGGACAGTTCACCAAATTCGGCGACCTCGACACGACCCATGATTTCGGACCTACGGAGTGACCCGGCGCAACGCGCCGGCGCGGTTCTGACCATCGACCTCGGCGCGGTGGTCGCCAACTGGCGTTCCTTGCGCGACCGGGTGGCTCCGGCCGAATGCGCGGCGGTGGTGAAGGCCAACGCCTATGGCCTTGGGGTGGAGCGGGTCGTTCCGGCGCTCGCCGCCGCCGGCTGCCGGACCTTCGTGGTTGCCCAGTTTGAGGAGGCGCTTGCGGTCCGCGCCGTGGCGCCGGACGCGCGGATCCTGTGCCTCGGCGGCCTGCCCGCCGGGACCGCGCCGGACTTCACGGCGAACCGCATCCTTCCGGTTCTGAACCACCTGGGCGACATCGCCGCGTGGCAGGCGCACGCCCGGGCGCAGGGTGCACCCCTGCCCGCGGTCGTCCACATCGACACGGGCATGAATCGACTCGGGCTCGGCCCGGACGAGTTGGACATCCTCGCCGGCGACCTCGGCCGGCTGGAGGGGGTCGACGTCCGCGTGTGGATGACGCACCTTGCCTGCGCCGAGGCCGAGTCGCCGATGAACGGCCGGCAGCTGGAGGCTTTCCGCGCGGCGGTCGCGCGGCTTCCGGCGGCGGAGCGCAGCTTCGCCAATTCCTCGGGCATCTTCCATGGCCCAGCCGCCCATTTCGACCTCGTCCGGCCGGGCTGCGCGCTCTACGGCGTGAATCCGACACCCACCGTGGCGAACCCGATGCGGGGCACCATCCGCCTCGACGCCCGCGTGCTTCAGGTGCGCAGCGTTGACAGTGCTATGACCGTTGGATACGGTGCGACGCACCGCGTTGAAGCGAGAGGCAAAATCGCAACCATCGCAGTGGGTTATGCCGACGGATACCTACGCTCGCTCAGCGGGCGCGGGCATGTGTTCGTGGACGGCGTGGCCGCACCGGTGGTTGGTCGGATTTCGATGGATCTGGTTACGGTGGACATCAGTCACCTCCCCGACGGCGCGGTCACGCCCGGCGGGCTGGTCGAGTTGATCGGCCCCAACCGCCCGGTGGACACCGTGGCGGACGAGGGCGGCACCATCGGCTACGAGATCCTCACCTCCCTTGGCGCGCGCTACCACAGGGTCTATCGCGACCCGCCGTCGCCTGAGGTCGCTTGATGGGTTTCCTTGCCGCCACCGGCCGGGCCTTCCTGGTATTCCTGGAAGCGACCGGAAAGCTCGGTCTGTTCACCATCGCCGCGCTGTCGCACTGCGTCCGCCCGCCGCTGTACCCGCGGCAGATCCTGCGGCAGATGATCGACATCGGCTACTACTCGCTGCCGGTGGTGGGGCTGACCGCGCTGTTCACCGGCATGGTGCTGGCCCTGCAAAGCTATTCCGGCTTCTCCCGCTTCCAGGCGGAGGGAGCCATCGCCACCGTGGTGGCGTTGTCGGTGACGCGCGAGCTTGGACCGGTGCTGGGCGGCCTGATGGTCGCCGGGCGCATCGGTGCCTCCATGGCCGCCGAAATCGGAACCATGCGCGTGACGGAGCAGATCGACGCGCTGTCGACGCTGTCCACCAACCCCTACAAGTACCTGGTGGCGCCGCGCCTGCTGGCCGGCCTGACCATGCTGCCGATTCTGGTGCTGGTGGCGGACATCATCGGCGTGTTCGGCGGGTTCCTGGTCGGCGTCTACCGCCTGAACTTCAACCCGTCCTCCTACATCAGCCGCACCTGGGAGTTCCTGGAGCCGATCGACGTCATCTCCGGCCTCGTGAAGGCGGCGGTGTTCGGCTTCGTGGTGGCGCTGATGGGCTGCTACCACGGCTACCATTCCCGCGGCGGCGCGCAGGGCGTCGGCACGGCGACCACCAACGCGGTGGTGTCGGCCTCCATCCTGATCCTGGTGTGGAACTACCTGATCACCGGCATCTTCTTCTCGACGAAATGAGCGAAACCCTATGACCGCCACCGTGTCCCAGGTCCCCCCCGCTCATCCGCCGAAGATTTCGCTGAAGAACGTGCACAAGCGCTTCGGCCCGAAGGTCGTGCTGAACGGCATCGACCTGGAGGTCGGGCGCGGCGAGTCGCTGGTGGTCATCGGCGGGTCTGGCACGGGCAAGTCGGTGATGCTGAAATGCATCCTCGGCCTGCTGCAACCCGATTCGGGCTCCATCCGGGTGGATGGGGCGGAGACGACGAAGCTTCGCGCCCGCGACCGGGAGAAGCTGCTGCATAAATTCGGCATGCTGTTCCAGGGCGCCGCCCTCTTCGACAGCCTGAAGGTATGGGAGAACGTCGCCTTCGGCCTGATCCAGGGCGAGCATATGCCGCGCGTCAAGGCCAAGGAGATCGCCATCGCCAAGATGGGCGCCGTCGGGCTGGGGCCCGAGGTGGGCGAGTTGTTCCCGTCGGAGCTGTCGGGCGGCATGCAGAAGCGCGTCGGCCTCGCCCGCGCCATCGCCGACGAGCCGGAGATCATCTTCTTCGACGAGCCCACGACCGGCCTCGACCCGATCATGGCCGACGTGATCAACGAACTGATCGTGAAGTGCGTGAAGGACCTGGGCGCCACGGCGGTCACCATCACCCACGACATGGCGTCGGCCCGCAAGATCGCCGACCGGGTCGCGATGATCTACCAGGGCCGCATCATCTGGACCGGGCACGCCCAGGACATCGACCATTCCGGCAACCCCTACGTGGACCAGTTCGTCCACGGCAAGGCCGACGGCCCGATCAAGATGCAGGTGCGGGCACTCTGACGCGGCGGTTTGCCGCCGGTGGAAGCGATTTCTTAATCCTATTGGACAAAAACACTTTGCGCAGTGCGGCTGATTCCGCTGCGAACCGGAGATCATAAATGGCTGAAGTCACCACCAACGGGCTGGCGTTCGCGTCCTTCATGCTGAGCGCCAAGATTCTGGAGACGCTGCAGGCGAAGGGTTTGCTGACCAACGAAGATGTGGTGAAGACCATCCAGGCCGCCCACACGCAGCTGGTCAGCAACGACAACCCGCTGGCGAGCGAGGCCGCCGTCGCCCTGGCGCATTTCTTCGCGCCCGCGCCGAAGGGCTGAGAGGCCGGCGGGGCCGCTGCGTCGCCGGGATTACCCGCGCGACGCCGCCTTCGCCATGGCCTCCCGCAGGTCCGGCAGCAGCACCGCGCCCAGCATGGCGATCATCGGCAGGAGCGCGTAGTCGCCGGCCGCCGCCGCTTCGATCAACTCGGCGCGGGTCAGCCGTTCCAGGCGCATCTCCTCCAGGTCGCCGGAATCCGGCTCCCGGACCTTTCGGGCGTTTCGGGCGTGGAACATGTGGCAGGTGCAGCCCCGCTGGTTGCCCTGCACCACATAGGAACCGAGCGCGGTCCAGTCCGGCGCCTCGTAACCCGTTTCCTCCAGCAGCTCGCGTTTCGCGGCGACCAGCGGATCCTCGCCGGGGGAGATCATGCCGGCCGGGAAGGTCTGGCTGACGCGGCGCGGGCCGTGCTTGTACTGGCGCAGCATCAGGGCGCGGCCCTGTTCGTCCTCGGCGAACATCAGGACGAAGTCATGCTGCTCGATCTGGTAGTAGTTCTCCACCCGGCGCCCGTCCGGAAGCACCACCGTCTGGGCGTGCACGCGCAGGAAATGGCCGGCGTCCAGGAGCGTTCGGCTGTCCAGGACGGTCCAGGGAATCAGGTCGTCGTTCATTCAGACTGGGCTCCATAGGGCGGCTGCGTGTAACCGGCCGGGGACAGGGTGAAGATCTCGCAGCCGGTCTCGGTGATGCCGACCTGGTGCTCGAACTGGGCGGACAGGGAGCGGTCGCGGGTCACCGTGGTCCAGCCGTCGGACAGGATCTTCACGTCGGGCTTGCCGGCGTTGAGCATCGGCTCGATCGTGAAGACCATGCCGGGCTGGAGCAGGACGCCGGTACCCGGCTTGCCGAAATGGTCGACGTGCGGCGCGTCGTGGAAGACGCGGCCGATGCCATGGCCGCCGAAGTCGCGCACCACGCCATAGCGGTGGGATTCGGCCAGCGTTTGGATGGCGTGGCCGATGTCGCCCAGGTGGTTGCCGGGCTTGGCCTGCGCGATGCCGGCCATCATCGCCTTGTGGGTGATGTCGACCAGCTTGCGCGCCTTCACGCCGATCTTGTCGCCGACGAAGAACATGCGGCTGGTGTCGCCGTACCAGCCATCGAGGATCACCGTGACGTCAATGTTCACGATGTCTCCGTCGAGCAGCGCCTTGTCGTCGCTGGGGATGCCGTGGTTGACCACGTGGTTGGGCGAAATGCAGCTCGCCGCCGGGAAGCCGTGATAGCCGAGCGTCGCGGGAATGGCGCCGTTGTCCCGCATGAAGGCCTCGATCAGCCGGTCGAGATGCCCGGTGCTGACGCCCGGCACCACATGCGGCGTGATGTGGTCGAGCGTCGCTGCGGCCAGCCGCCCGGCCTTCCGCAACGCCTCGAACTCCTCCGCCCCGTGCAAGGGAATGCGCCGTCCGTCCTTGTCCGCCACCGCGTCACCTGCCTTCGTCATCGTTATGTCCGTTCAAACCTCGGGGCCAGAACCTACCACCGCAGCCGCCCAAGAAAAGCCCCAGGATTTTTATCGCTTCAGCCATAGGATTTATGACAGCAGCTTGCTATATGTGGGGCGCCGTCGGAACCCGCTGCACCAAAGCCTGTTAGACCCTTGGCCAAGCCCTCCACCCGCTACGCCTGCCAGTCTTGCGGCGCGACCTTCCCGAAATGGGCGGGGCGTTGCGACGCGTGCGGCGAATGGAACACCCTCGTCGAGGAAACGGCTCCGGAAAGCGCGCCGAAGGGTCTGGGCACCGCGCGCGGCCGCCGGCTGGATTTCGTCGGGTTGGCCGGCACGAGCGCCGCCCCGCCCCGCCGCCTGAGCCACATCGAGGAGTTCGACCGCGTCTGCGGCGGCGGCCTCGTCCCCGGATCGGCCATCCTGATCGGCGGCGACCCGGGCATCGGCAAGTCGACCCTGCTGCTTCAAGTGATGGCGCGACTGTCGCAGGAAAACCGCTGCGCCTACGTTTCGGGCGAGGAGGCGGTGGACCAGGTGCGGCTGCGCGCCCTGCGGCTCGGCTGCGCGGCGGCGCCGGTGCAACTCGCCTCGGCGACCAGCGTGCGCGACATCGTGGCCTCGATGGACAGCGCCGACGGGCCGGACGTGATCGTCATCGACTCCATCCAGACCATGTATGTGGACAACCTGGACAGCGCCCCCGGCACGGTGGCGCAGGTTCGGGCGAGCGCGCAGGAGCTGATCCGCGCGGCCAAGCGGCGCGGCGTGGTGGTGCTGCTGGTCGGCCACGTCACCAAGGAAGGCATGATCGCCGGTCCCCGCGTGCTGGAGCACATGGTGGACACGGTGCTGTATTTCGAAGGCGAGCGCGGACACCAGTTCCGCATCCTGCGCGCCGTGAAGAACCGATTCGGCGCCACCGACGAAATCGGCGTCTTTGAGATGACCGACGGCGGCCTGGGCGAGGTCGCGAATCCCTCCGCCCTGTTCCTGGCGGAGCGGCGGGGCGACGTGTCGGGCGCCGCCGTCTTCGCCGGCATGGAGGGCACGCGCCCGGTGCTGGTGGAGGTGCAGGCGCTGGTCGCCCCCTCCCCGCTCGGCACGCCGCGGCGCGCCGTGGTAGGCTGGGATTCGGCGCGGCTCGCCATGGTCTTGGCGGTGCTGGAGGCGCGCTGCGGCGTGCAGATCGGCGCCAACGACGTCTACCTGAACGTGGCCGGCGGCCTGCGGATCACCGAGCCGGCCGCCGACCTCGCGGTCGCCGCGGCGCTGGTGTCCTCCCTGACGGGGGAACCGGTGCCGGCCGACGCGGTGGTGTTCGGCGAGATCGGCCTGTCCGGCGAGGTGCGCGCGGTCGGCCAGAGCGACACGCGGCTGAAGGAAGCCGCGAAGCTGGGATTTTCCACGGCGATCTTTCCGGCGCGCCGGAACGGCCAGAAGGGCGGTCGGGGCGACGGCACTCTGAAAAGCGTCGAATTGCAGCAGCTCAGCGAGTTGATGCCGCTGTTCCAGGCCGGAGGCGGGCGACCGCCGCGCAGTCGGGATTAAGGGGGCGGGATTAAGGGGGCGGGATTGAACGGTGGCGATTAAGACACGGCCGATTAGGGCTCTGTAGAGGATTGGGCCCTACAGATGGTGAGCCCACAGTCGACGCCCGGAACCGGGCTTTTGAGAGAGCACGAGGCGTAGCGGAGTCCATGGATAACTTCCCGATCAACCCGGCGGACCTGGCGGTCATCGTCGTGCTTCTGCTGTCGGCGCTGCTGGCCTTCACCCGCGGCATGGTGGCCGAGGTGCTGTCGGTCGCCGCCTGGGCCGGCGCGGCACTGGTGACGCTGAACGCCCTGCCCTACGCCCTGCCGATCGCCCAGCGCTACATCCATGTTGAGATGGCGGCCTACGCCGCGTCTGCGGTGGCGCTGTTCGTGATCAGCCTTGTGTTTTTCACAATCCTCGGCCGGGCGGCCTCGCGCGGGGTGCAGAACTCGGGCCTTTCGGCGCTCGACCGCTCGCTGGGCTTCGTTTTCGGGCTGCTGAAGGGCGCCATCCTCGCATCCGTCGCATATCTGTTCTTCGCCTGGCTTGTGCCGAACCCGGCCGAGCATCCAGCGTGGCTGCAGACCGCCAAGACGCGGCCCTTGCTGGTGACTGGGGCCGGCATGATCTATGAGGTCATGCCGGAGAACCTCCGCAAGGACGGACTCGGCCAGATGGACGTGGCGCGCGAGCGCGCGCGCCAGGCCATCGAAGCGAAAGAGGCGCTCGACCGCCTGTCGACACCGGTTCCCGGTGCGACCAAGACCGGTGGTGCGTCCCAACCCGATACCGGCTATAAGGACCGCGACCGCGGTGACCTTGAGCGATTGATCCAGAACGCGCGCTGAAAGGCGCCCGTCAAGACGCCCCCGACCGGGCTGAGTGAGACCGACGCCTGTGCATGACGAGGATTCCCCGATGCTGACCACGCATCCGTTCGACGACGACAAGCTGCGCGAAGAGTGCGGCGTGTTCGGCATCCGCAGCCACACCCAAGCGGCGGCCATCACGGCGCTGGGCCTGCACGCGCTGCAGCACCGCGGACAGGAGGCCTGCGGCATCGTCAGCTACGACGGGGACCGCTTCCACCTGCAGCACGCGCTGGGGCTGGTCGGCGACCATTTCTCGTCCGAGTCGGTGATTGCCAAGCTGAAGGGCCTTCAGGCCATCGGCCACGTCCGCTATGCCACCACGGGCGACACCACGATCCGCAACGTCCAGCCGCTCTACGCCGACTTCGAGTTCGGCGGCTTCGCGCTGGCCCACAACGGCAACCTGACCAACGCGCACACGCTGCGCCGCCAGCTGGTCCGCCGCGGCTGCCTGTTCCAGTCGACCACCGACACCGAAACCATCGTACACCTGATGGCCATCGCCCGCGGCGGCTCGCCGGTCGACCGGCTGATCGAGGCGGTGCGGCAGGTCGAGGGCGCCTTCTCGCTGGTGGCGCTGACCCCGAACGAGGTGATCGGCGTACGCGACCCGCTGGGCGTCCGCCCGCTGGTGCTCGGCAAGCTCGGCGACACGCACATCCTGACCAGCGAGACCTGCGCGCTGGACATCGTCGGCGCCGAGTACGTGCGCGACGTCGAGCCGGGCGAGATGATCGTGCTGAACGACCAGGGCGTGCAGAGCCTGCGTCCGTTCCAGCCGCAGGGCCGCCGCTTCTGCATCTTCGAATACATCTACTTCGCGCGGCCGGACAGCGTGATGGAGGGCTCCTCCGTCTACAACGCCCGCCAGCGGATCGGCGCGGAACTGGCCCGCGAATCGGGCATCGAAGCCGACGTGGTCGTGCCGGTGCCGGACAGCGGCGTGCCCGCGGCGCTGGGCTACGCGACGCAGAGCGGCGTGCCGTTCGAGTTGGGCATCATCCGCAACCATTACGTCGGCCGCACCTTTATCGAGCCGACCGACCAGATCCGCCACCTCGGCGTGAAGCTGAAGCACAACGCCAACCGCGCCATGATCGAGGGCAAGCGGGTGGTGCTGGTGGACGACAGCATCGTGCGCGGCACGACGTCGAAGAAGATCGTAGAGATGGTGCGCGCCGCCGGCGCCAAGGAGGTGCACATGCGCATCTCCAGCCCGCCGACCTCGCACCCCTGCTTCTACGGCATCGACACGCCGGAGCAGGGCAAGCTGCTGGCCCACCGCATGTCGGTCGAGGAGATGCGGGACTTCATCCAGGCCGACAGCCTGGCCTTCATCTCGCTGGACGGCCTCTACCGCGCCATGGGCGAAGAGAAGCGCGATTCGAACAATCTGCGCTACTGCGACGCCTGCTTCACCGGCGAGTACCCGATCCCACTGACCGACGCGGTGGACAACCCGCCAGTCGAGGCGAACGTCCGCATCCGCGCGTAACGCCGCAATCGTCCCGCAAGGCCGGCCGCTCCCATCGGGACGGCCGGCCTGTTTCGCATCCACCCTCAGCCTGTCGAGCCGCCCCATGTCCCGTCTGAATGGTCGCATCGCCCTCATCACCGGCGCATCGCGCGGCATCGGCGCCGCCGTCGCCAAGCGCTTCGCCGCCGAGGGGGCCCACGTCATCCTGACCGCCCGCACCGTCGGCGGGCTGGAGGAAACGGACGAGGCGATCTACAAGGCCACGGGGCGCCACGCCACCCTGGCGCCGCTGGACCTGCGGCAGTTCGACAAGATCGACCAGCTGCTGGGCTACTCCATCTTCGAGCGGTTCGGGAAGCTCGACATCCTCGTCGGCAACGCCGGCGTGCTGGAGGCGCTGGGCCCGGTCGCCCATTACGATCCCAAGCTGTGGGAGCGCGTGATGGACGTGAACGTCACGGCCAACTACCGCCTGATCCGCTCCTTCGACCGGCTGCTGCGCGCGTCGGACGCCGGCCGCGCCATCTTCGTGACGTCGGGCGCCGCCTCCGCGCCCTACCCGTACTGGAGCCCCTACGGCGCCAGCAAGGCGGCGCTGGAGATGATGGTGAAGACCTACGCGATGGAAATCGCGTCCTCCAACCTGCGCGTCAACCTGATCGACCCCGGCATCGTCGCGACGAAGCTGCGCATGCAGGCCTTCCCCGGCGAGGACCAGACCAAGCTGACGCAGCCCGACGACGTGGCCGGCCGGTTCGTGGATCTGGCCGAAGCGGGTTGGACGGGGAATGGGGAAGTGGTTTCGGCTTAGTACTACAGCGGGGATTATCCGAAGGTGAGTTTGAGCGGCGCCGACTGTTAAGCGTGGATCAGTAGGGAGGGTCCACGGATGACGACCATTGCTGAAGCGGAACGATGGGCGAGCGCGCTGGAGCATCTGGTGGAGCAGCTTGCGCCCCGCTTTCGTCGCCTGGAGGCGCGTCAGCGGGCACTGACGTATTTGCGCGGTCTTCTGGCCCCTCTGGAGCGCAAGAACGGCTGGCATCTGGCGGAAGCCGCCGGCGATCGCACGCCGGACGCCCTGCACGACTTCCTTGGTCGCGCCCGCTGGGACGCCGAGGCGGTGCGCGATGACCTGCAAGCTTATGTGGTTGAGCACCTGGGGGATGCCGACGCTGTCCTGGTGCTCGACGAGACCGGTTTTCTCAAGAAGGGCACCCGCTCGGTCGGCGTCAAACGCCAGTACTGCGGCACCGCCGGGCGTACCGAGAACTGTCAGGTCGCCGTGTTCCTGAGCTATGCCAGCCGCCGCGGCCGGGCGTTGATTGATCGCGCGCTGTACTTGCCGGAGGAGTGGACGGCGGATGCCGAACGCCGGCGTCTGGCCGGGGTGCCGGAGGAGGTGGGCTTTGCCACCAAACCGAAGCAGGGCCGGGCGATGCTGGAGCGCGCCGTTGCGGCGGGGGTGCCCTGCGCCTGGGTGACGGCCGACAGCGTGTACGGCGGCGACTACGCGCTGCGGCTGTGGTTGGAACGGCAACCGATTGGCTATGTCCTGGCGGTCACCAGCAAACAACGGGCGCCGCTCGGTTTTGATACGGTCAAGGAGCGGGCCGTCGCCCGCGTAGGGGCTTGCGACTGGCAGCGACTGAGCGCCGGCGATGGGGCCAAGGGCCCGCGGCTCTACGACTGGGCGTACAAGAGCTATCCGTCACTGCGCGCGGGCTGGAGCCGTGGCCTGCTGGTGCGCCGCTCGATCGCGGAACCGGACAAGCTGACCTACTATTTGACCTTTGCGCCGGAGGGCACGCCGTTGCTGACACTGGTGCGGATCGCGGGCACACGCTGGACGGTGGAGGCGTGTTTCGAAGCCGCCAAGGGCGAGGTGGGGCTGGACCAGTACGAGGTGCGCACCTGGACGGCGTGGCACCGCCACGTCACGCTGGCCATGTTCGCCTTGGCCTTTCTCACCGTCGCCCGAGCGGCGGCTATCGGGGGGCGAGGAGCGCGTCGATCTGTCGGCCGATTTGCTGCCCCTCACCGTGCCGGAAATCCGCCGCCTGCTTGCATCCTGGATCGGCCTGCCGCGGCCCGAACCCACCGTCGTTATCGCTTGGTCCGTCTGGCGGCGCCAACACCAGCAACGCGCACGCCAGTTCCATTGGAGGCGCCGTACCCAAACCGGTAAATCCCCGCTGTAGTATTAGGGGATGAGTGGTTGCGTTGATGCCCCCACCCCAACCCTCCCCCGCTGGGCGGGGGAGGGAACTGCCGCCGGACTTTAGCTAAGGTCCTGTCTCCCTCCCCCGCCCAGCGGGGGAGGGTCGGGGTGGGGCCCCGACTGGAGCGGCAGCGAAACCCGACACTGGCTTCCATGGCGCGGATGTTGGGTTTCGGCTGCGCCTGCATCCAACCTACGACAGGACATGAAAAAGGGGCGGTGTATGTGCACCGCCCCTTTTTCTTTGATCTCACCCGATCAATCGTCGGCGTACGGGTTCTTCTGCTTGCGCAGCAGCAGGCGCACGGGCACGCCGGGCAGTTCGAACGTCTCGCGCAGGTGCCCGATCAGATAGCGCTGGTAGCTCTCCGGCAAGTCCAGCGGCTTGTTCACGAAAAGCGCCACGGTCGGCGGGCGGGTCTTCACCTGCGTGGCGTAGCGGATCTTCACGCGGCGGCCCTCGACCAGGGGCGGCGGATGGTGCTCCAGCACGCCTTCAATCCAGCGGTTCAGCTGGGCTGTCGGGATGCGGCGGTTCCACTGGGCGTAGGTCGACAGGATCGAGTCGAGCAGCGTGTCCAGCTTCTTGCCCTGAAGGGCGGAGATGGTCACGACCTCCACGCCCTTGATCTGGGCGAGCGTCGCCTGGAGCTTGTCCTCCACCTGGCGCAGTGCCATGGCGCGGTCGTCGACGGCGTCCCACTTGTTCAACGCGATGACCAGGGCGCGGCCTTCCTCCACCACCATGCGGGCGATGGTCAGATCCTGCTTGTCCAGAATCTGGTTGGCATCGACGACCAGCAGCACGACCTGCGCCATGCGGATGACCCGCAGCGCGTCGGCCACCGCCAGCTTTTCGACCTTCGCGTCCACGCGGGCGCGCTTGCGCATGCCGGCCGTGTCCACCAGACGGAACTTGCGGCCGCGCCACTCCCAGTCGACGCTGATGGCGTCGCGGGTCATGCCGGCTTCCGGACCGGTCAGCACGCGCTCCTCACCGATCAGGCTATTCAGCAGAGTCGACTTGCCGACGTTGGGCCGACCGACAATGGCGATCTGGATGGGCTTCGCCAGATCCTCGGCGGGCTCCGGCTGGTCGCCGATGGGAAGCTCGCTGGCTTCTGTCGGAGCGGCCTCGGCGAACTCGTCCTCCTCCTCGTCCTCCTTGGGGGCGAAGGGCAGCAGAGCCTGAACGAGGTCAGCCATGCCCTCGCCATGCTCCGCCGACAGCGGGATCGGCTCGCCGAGGCCAAGCTCGAACGCCTCGTAGAGGCCGGGCATGCCGGCCTTGCCTTCCGCCTTGTTGGCGACCAGCAGGACCGGCGTCTTGCCCTTGCGCAGCAGCGATGCGAAATGCCGATCCAGCGGCGTGATGCCGGCGCGGGCGTCCACGATGAACAGCGCCACGTCGGCGCGGTTCAGCGCGCGTTCGGTCTGGCGGCGCATGCGCGCCTCCAGGCTGTCGTCGGTGACGTCCTCCAGGCCCGCGGTGTCGACCACGGTGAAGGACAGGCCGCCCATACGGGCGGGTGCCGAGCGCCAGTCGCGCGTCACGCCCGGCGTGTCGTCGACCAACGCCAGCTTCTTGCCGGCCAGACGGTTGAACAGGGTCGACTTGCCGACGTTCGGCCGGCCGACGAGAGCCACGGTAAAGGACATCGGGCCGGAGGCCTCACTCACACAGGAAAAAGAAAGGCGGTCAACGGTACGCGACCAGCGTACCGTTGTCGCCCAGAACATATAGGGTGTTGTTCGCGACGATTGGAGGCAAGTAGCTGCCGGACTGGAGCGAATAACGGGTGACGATCTGCCCGTCGCCGGGCGACAGGGCCAGCATCTGGCCGTGCGATCCGGTGACGTACAGCTTGCCGCCGGCCACGACCGGACCGGACCAGGTGATCGGGCCCTTCTTGTCCTCCATGTCCTTGAACCGGTCGAGCGGCGTCACCCAGCGGATGCGCCCGGCCTGCCGGGACATCGCCACCACTTCGGAATCGTTGGTGACGACGTACAGGTAATCGCCGGCCAGCCACGGCGTCTGCGTCCCCCCGATCTCCGCCTCCCAGACCCGGACGCCGATGCGCTCGTCGATCGCCACCGTGCGGCCGGAATGGCCGATGGCGTAGACGATGCCGCGGTCGATGACCGGAAGGCCGCGGATGTCGGCGAGGCTGCTGAGCGCGCCGGCGCGGCGGATGGCCGCCAGGCTCTCCTGCCAGGCGACGCGGCCGTTCTCCGGGCGGAGGCCGTACAGCTCGCCCGAGGAATAGGGGGCCACAACCAGGGTCGACGTCGCCGCCGGGCTGACGGCCCCCAGCAGGCCGGCGGTTTCCAGGATGCCCTGGTGCGTCCACTGGACGGCGCCGTCGGTCGCCGACAGGGCGGCCAGCTGGTTGTCGAGCGTCAGCACATAGACGCGCCCGCCGTCCACCGTCGGCGCGCCGCGGACCGGGCCGGGCACGCGCTTGCGCCAGATGACGTTGCCGTTGGCGGGATCGAGCGCCAGAACCTCGGCGAAGCCCGTCGCGGCGAAGACCCGGCCGTCGGCGTAGGCCACGCCGCCGCCGCTGGCGCCGCCGCGCTCGTTCTCCGGCTTGGTGTCGACGCGCCACAGCTGGCGGCCGCCCTTCTCGTCCAGGGCCGCGACGTGGGAGTCCGCGTCCATGGCGAAGATCTTGCCGTCGGCGACCACCGGGGTGGACAGCAGCATACGCGAGCTGCTGGAGCCCGAGCCGATGTCGCCACGCCACGCCTCGGCCGGGTTCGCCGACAGGGCGAGATGGCCCAGGTTGTGGTCCGGCGTGCCGCCCGCCTGCGCCCAGGCCGCGTTGGCGACGGCCGGCGGCAGGGTCACCGCGGTGTCGGCGATGCGCGGGTCCACTTCCAGCTTGCGCTCGCGGGTCAGCACGGCAACGCGCTGGCCCGGCAAGGGCGGCTCGGGCGTCTTGCCGAACCAATCGTTCATGGTGTCGCAGCCGGCGAGCAGCACGGCGAGCAACGGGGTGGACAGCAGCGCCGCGCGCGTCAGAGCGCGGGCCTTTTCTTTCTTGGCCTTGGGGGTGCGGGTCATCAGGACTTGCCGTAGAGGGTGGCGAGATCCGCGGCGCGCGAGCGGACGCCCGCCGGAGCCTGAGAGTCGTCGGCCAGTTGCTGGAAAAGGGTGCGCGCCTTGTCCTTGTCGCCGGCGCGGCCAGCCAGGATGCCGCTCATCTCCCGCGCGGAGAAGCGCCACGGGCTGGAATCGGCGGTCAGCGGCTGGAGGCGCGCCTGAAGCTGCGCCGGATCGCCGCTGCCCAGCTGGTGCATCACCGACAGCAGGGACGCGAGATCGCGGTAGGCGCCGCTGACGGCGCCGTTGGCGGCCAGCTTGTCGTAGACCTCCACCGCCTCGGCGGTCTTGCCCTCGCGGGTCAGGAGGGCGGCGGCGTTCAGCTGGGCCAGCGCCGCCATGCCCGGATCGGCCTTCCCGGCGAAGGCGGCCAGCGCCTCCACGCCCTTCTCCGGCCCCTGCCCCGTCTGGGACAGCGCCGCGGCCAGCGCCGCCGTCTCCTTTTGGTGCTGCGACTGCTGCCAGCTGCGCCATGCGGTGTAGCCGCCGGTGCCGGCGACGATCACCAGGGCGCCGGCAAGCATGATCCCGCCATAGCGCTTGAACAGGCGCTCCATGCGGTCTCGGCGCAAATCCTCGTCGACTTCGCGGAAAATATCGCTCATGGCCCTACAGCGGCGTCCGACGGCGTGACGGCCGTCCTTGCGTGTGTCGTTGACCCGCACGCGAATGCGGCGGGCAATTCCTTGTGCGTCACAGGGCCGGATAGCATTGGCCGGCGCACGCGGTCAAGGCGCAAGGCTGCCTTTTGGGCAATCTGTCCTCCCCCGTGGGGGAGGACGCCGCTTCCCGTCAGGCCGGGTCGCGCCATTTGATCGAGCAGCCCATGCTGGGGATCTGGTCGGCCGGCCCCTGCCCCGTGTCGGCGATTCGGACCATGGCGTGGTACAGCTCGCGCGGGGTGTCCGGCAGGAGGTGGGTCTTCGAGGCGTCAAGCCGCCCGCGGTATTGCAGGCAGAGGTCGGCGTTGAAGCCGAAGAAATCCGGCGTGCAGACCGCCCCGTAGGCCCGCGCGACCTCTTGGCGGTCGTCGAGCAGATAGGGAAACGGGAAGCCGTTTTCCTGCGCGAAGCGCTTCATGTTGTCGAAGCCGTCCTCGGGATAGCGGTCGGTGTCGTTGGACATGATGGCGACGGCGTTGATCCCGTGCGGTTTCAGCGCGTTGGCCTCGTCGACGATTCGCCCGATCACGGCTTTCACGTAGGGGCAGTGGTTGCAGATGAACATCACCAGCGTCCCCTTCGGGCCGCGCAGGTCGGCGAGGCTGTAGGTCTTGCCGTCGGTTCCCTTGAGGCTGAAGTCCACCGCGTTCCAGCCGAACTCGCACACCGGGGTTTCCGCCATCGTCGATTCCTCTTCCTGGGCTCTGGTTCCTGGGGCTCTGATTCCCGTCACCGCCGGACGGCCGTATAAGAGGTGAGGCGAAAGCCGGAATCGGAAAGGCCGCGGGGGCACGTTCGTCGCACCCTCTCGCGGCCTTCCGCAGTCGTCGTTTCCAACCCCAAACGCTTTAAAAAGGTCCCCGCCGATCCGCTTGCCGCGATCAGGAGGCCATCGCCGCCGCGGCGATCACCGCCTGCGTGCGGTTCTTCACGCCCAGAGACTTGAAGATCGCCGTGACATGGATCTTCACCGTGCCTTCCGACAGGCCCAGCTCGTAGGCGATCTGCTTGTTCGACTTGCCGGCGCGCAGGCAGTCGAGAACCTCGCGCTGGCGTTGGGTCAGGCCGTAGCCCGAGTTGCGGTCCACGCCGTCCATGCTGCGGCGGCGCGGGGACTGCTCGGTCGCCACGGCGGCGGCCAGCGCGTTCGGCGGGACGTAGATGCCGCCGGAGAAGACGAGGTTCAGCGCGCCCATCATCACCTTGACGCTGCTGGACTTCGGGATGTAGCCCGTCGCCCCGTGATCGAGCGCGCCGCGAATGTCGCTCAGCTGCTCCGACGCGGAAATCACCACGACGGGAACGCCCGGCTGCAGCGCCTGCACGTCGCGCAGGCCGTCGAAGCCCGGCCAGCTCGGCATATGCAGATCCATCAGGACGATATCAAAGCTGCCGCCGGTGCGGCACTGTTCCACCACCTCGTTGAAGGTGCCGGCCTCGATGAAGGTGGCGTCCGTGTGAAGCTGCTCCAGCAGTCGACGCAGGCCTTCACGAAAAAGGAGATGGTCATCACCAATCAGAATTCTCATGGTCCCCGTCCACCCTGTTTTGCTGCCGAATTCTTTTGGAGCCGCTTGCCCCTCCTGTCCGGGTCACCCCCACGGTGACCGGACCATTCCCCACCTAGATGGCTTACATGACAGCTACCACATTCGGGCGAGTACCAACATACCGACAACGGCCATAGGTCATTTGCGGTTGTGAAACGACCTTCGACACGGGTCGGCATCCGGAACAAAGGAGGAACTACGCTAAAGGTCATAGAACCCAGCCGGAAAGTAATGCCGTGGCGTTCGACAGCGGCGGGTCAACCCGGGAACCCAGGGACCGGCGGCCTGTTTCCGGATGTGCGAAGCGCACGACCCGATTGCAGCCTAAAATAGTTAAGATTGTCCAAACGGGAAAAATTGGCGCCAACGGGGTTCATCCGGTCGGGGCCTAGACCACAACCCCGCCGAACAACGGCCTCATGCCCTTTTTAGCGAGCTCGTCACGAAAGTATTATCGCTCCGAGGGGCCAGGTCGCCATTCAGATGTGCTTGACGATCTTGAGTGATCGTCTATCGTTTGATTTACGCAGCACAGACCTAATTTATAAAATCATAGATACAGTGTCAAGTTTTTTTCCAGCTTTGAAAGACATATCCAAGATATTCGATGCAGTGTTTAACCGAAGTCGTTCGTGTTTCAACCAACCTCAACAGGCGGCGACAATGCCCGTTAAGGGCCTGCCGTGGATGCCTCCTCCAAACAGAGCTGACCCATGCACATGAACCATGAGTACGCCCAAGAGAAAGCATCGCACTCGACCCGCAACGCGGTGACCCCCATGCACGTCTGCCTGATCCTCGACAATAATTCCCTGACCGATACCGTCGTGCAGGCACTGGACAAGGCAGGCCGTCATCGCGTGACCGTCTTCCACGACATCACGGAACTGACGCAGAGCACGCTGACCCCCGACGCGATCCTGATCGGGCTTCAGCAATTCACCGCCCTGCGCGAGAACGAACCGATGGTGTACCTGCGCCTGTCGCGCCGGTCACGGATCGTCGTGGTGCTGTCGTCGCGGGAACTGCTCGATGCCGCCCACATCCTCGCCTTCGCTGACGCCTGGGTGTTCGAGGACATCAACGTCGACCGCATCAACGAGCTTCTGGACCTTGGACTGGAGGGGCATTGCCTGATGCCCAAGCAGTTCCTGTCCCGGCTCGGCGTCGACGAGATCAGGCTGACGCTCCTGCCGCGCCTGTCGGAACCGGAGTTCGAAACCTTGCGCCTTCTCGGCCAGGGCCTGAACAACCGGACGATCGCGAACCAGCTCGACTTGTCCGAGGCGGTGATCAAGTCGATGGTGCGCAGCGTGCTGTCCAAGCTGCACTTCCGCAACAGAACGGAAGCCGGCGTCTTCGCCGCGCGCCAGCAAAGCGCGCTCCAGTCCGCGCGCGAAGGCATGGTGCCGCACCACATGCACGCCGCCCAGGCCCATCGTCCCGGTGCCTGATCTCCCGACGGCCCCTGCCCTTCTCTCTGCATCCCGGCCACCGCGCCGGGATATTCTTGCTTCATCGCCCGCCCGGCGGAGCGGCCCCGGCCGTTCCACGGTCCATGCACAACGAAGCGGCCCACCGCGCAGCGCGTCCTGTGGAAGAACCACGTTGGACGCGCTGCGCGGTGGGCCGCTTCGTCGTCATGCTTTACGCGTGCGGGAGGCTGGTGGAAACGGCCACCGACCGGCTGCGCGCTGGCACAGCCGGTCCGGTTGGCCCCGAGCTGCTGCCCGAGGTTACTGGTTCGCGGCCGCCGCGACGGCCCCGGCGCCGGCCAATTCGCCGCCGATGCCGTTGTTGAGCGCCCAGATGGCCGCCTGCGTGCGGTTCGACGCGTTGATCTTGCGGAGCAGGCTCTTCAAGTGAACCTTCACCGTCGCCTCGGTGATGTTCAGGTGGTTGGCGATCATCTTGTTGCTGTCGCCATTCAGCAGGCAGCGCAGGATCTGCACCTCGCGCTGCGACAGGCCCTTGCGCGACACCGGCATGTCGGTGCCGTTGCCGTTGACGCGGCCGGAGATGAGCAGAGCCGCCAGGTGCGTCGGGAACACCTTCTCGCCCATCATCACGAGACGCAGGGACTGGGCCAGCGCGTCGGACGACAGATCCTTCATCAAGTAACCGTCGGCCCCGGCTTCGAGCGCGTTGGCGAGGCGCCGGGTGCACAGGTCGCTGGTCAGGATGACCATGCGCGCGTCCGGAAGCTGCGCCCGCAGGCGGCGCATGCCTTCCGCTTCCTCTTCGCCGCCGTTCACGAGGTCGAGCAGAATCAGCTGGGGACGCAATCCGTTCTCGACCGTGTTCAGCGCTTCACGCAGGTTGCCGGCCTCGGCGACGATCTGGAACGGTGAGTCGTCCAAAAGCCGCTTCAAGCCCTCGCGGAACAGCTTGTTGGAGTCGATCAGAAAAGCACGCACTGGTTCCATTGGTCAGCTCCCGCGAATTTTGGAAAGTTGCTCAGACTCCTTGGGCAATCTTGTAGGCTACCAGTTACCCAGGGTTTCCTCACTCCGTGCCCCCTGATGGCATCGACGTGCCGATATTTTGGATGACCTTACCCCTGTGTCGTGCAGAACGGTACCACTCTGTGGTGTTAAAAGAAGAACGCATTAGGCATATGCGCAAAGCTACTTTCGAATCATGGGTGACACGTTCACTTTAAAAGTAACCGACCTATCTGTTCGAAAGTATATTTTTAGCGATCTCTACTACTATTTTGCGGAGGTACGCGCGTCGGGGAAGAGCGCATCGATTTTTGTGTGCAAATCAGTTGCGCACCCGTTTGCGCGGACAGTGAAGGATTGGCTTTGCCGGGGGTGTTCCTCGCCCGTAACCCGGACGGTGGGTACCAACCAACGGTGAGGGTTTAGCCCCAAGGTCATAGGACCCTGCTTCAGGGCCTTGACGCCGCCCGCCCGGCGGTGGCCGTCTGCACCGGACGAACGCGCGGCGCTGGGCCGGTGCGACAGGGCACGGGTCGGCCGGGTGCATGACGAAGTGGCACATGATCGAGGCGGTGGTCGCCGGCTACCTGCTTCTGCTGGCGCGCAGCGCCTGGAAGCAGGGCGAGTTCCGGCAGTTCCTGCGCAGCCTGCTGATCGTCGCCGTCCTGTGCGCGGCCATCGCCGGCGCGGTAATGCTCGCCGTGGCGCTCGATTCGTAGGCGGAGCCCAAAACGGTAAAGGGCCCTTCCCGCTGCTCGCGGGAAAGGCCCTTCCGTCCCCCTGGAGAGGAGTTGACGCTTAGATCTGGCCGCGCTCGTGCGCCTGACGCATCAGGACATACTGGCGCATCATCTGGTTCCGGAACCGGTAGCGTGTCCAGCCCGGCTCGACGACCGGGGCCAGGATCCCGCCGTAGTCCTCGCGGCACAGCCGCTCCAGGATCTCCAGGGCTTCTTTCGACGGCTCGGCGCCGTTCGGACCGGCGAGGTCCTTCGGATCGAAGGTCCCGTAGGAGTCGGCCTGGCACAGCGCGCAGCCCAGCAGCACGTCCTCCAGCTCGGCGCGCCGCTCCGCCGCCAACGCGCGGGCGTAGGAGTCGACGATGCCGCGTTCGGCCTCCTGCAGGCAGCGGGTGACCGCGTAGGCCAGGTCCTCGCGCTCCACCTGCGTCAACCCGCGGCTGACCGCGCTGCGGGCCGCGTGAAGGCCGAGCAGCTGGGCGTAGTAGGGAAGCCCGCGGACGAACTCGCAGACGCGGTCCACCACGTCCGGCGCGAAGGTGATGCCGGCGTTCTCGGCGCCGGCGTTGATCAGCCGGCTGATCTCCACGTCGGTCATCAGCGGCAGATGCACCGGCACCAGCGAACGCTGGATGGAAGGATGCTTGCCGAGCAGCTGGTCCAGGTTCTCAGCCACGCCGACCACCAGCAGCGTCACGGGGATCGAGCTGTCGGTCAGGTTCTTGAACAGTTCCGCCAGCTTGTTCCGGAAATCCTCGTCGGTGACGCGGTCGTACTCGTCGAGGATCAGGAGGACGTGCGTCGCGTGGATGCCCGACAGCACCTCGTTCAGCTCCGTCACGCTGAAGCCGCCCTCCGGCAGCAACTCGTTGAAGCTGGTGAAGCTGCGCCGCGAGGCGAATGGATTGTCGATGCCCGAGCGGTAGTAGGTCGAGGGGATTTTCTTCAGGAAGTGCCGGAAGATGTCCTCGAAGCTGAGTTCCGCGCTGCAGGTCAGCTTCAGCGACAGATAGCCCGCCTGGCCGGCGATCTTCTCGATCGCGTTGGCGACGGAGGTCTTGCCGCGGCCGCGGTCGCCGAACAGGATGACGTGCGCCCGCTCCTCCTCGATGGCGGAGATGATGCGCTTCAGCGTGTCGGTGCGGCCGATGAACAGCGAGTTCAGCTGCTGCTTGGGCCGCGTCGGCGTGAAGGCTTCGCGCAGGAGTCCGTTCAGTTCGGGCGTCAGCCCCTTCAGCATGGCCGGCGAGCCGACCGCGCCGGGAGCCCGCAGCCCGCCGTTCACCGTCATGGTGAAGCGCGGGAGTTCTGGGTCGCCCGGCGACGCGGCCGGGCTCGGCCGGTGACTGCCCAGCGGCGCGTAAGCCTGCCCGCTGGGTGGCTGGTACGGGCGTCCGCGCGGGTCGCCGCCGGGATCGCCCCGGAACGCGTCCGGGCCCCGCATGCCGTCACCCGGAGCACCCACCGGCCGCAGGTGCGAGGCCGGACGGGCCATTTGCGGCGTCATGGAAGGCGCTTGCCCCGGATTGCCACCCGTGCCGCCCGGTCCGGTTGGTCCACCGCCCGTGATGCCGCCACCCATGGACACCCGGTCATCCGCATTGGCGATCGCCCGCCGCTTCCGAAAGAAGTTCCGCATCCGTCCCGATTCCCGAACAGTCCGCGTTGTCATCACCGGCCGGCCCCCCGGCCGGTGTCGTCGCGCCGCGGTCAACCGGCCGGCGACGCGTTTCTCGTGCGCCGTCCCGACCCCGCCGAGGTGGACGGATGCGGGACACGCTCTCCGGATGTAGGTGATGCAGTGCGAAGAGAGGCTTGGGATTTCGGGTTATATACCGAGGAGAACCAACCCTTTCGGCGACTCCCTTCGGTGACGGGACGCGCCGGCGGCGATCGTTACGGGGCGCCGCACCCCGACCGACAGCGGATTCAGAAGCCCAGGACACGCCCCACGACGGTCCAGACGAAGAGAGACCCGAACAGGGCCGACAGACCGGCAAGCTCACGCAGGAAAACCAGGATCGACATGGCCTTTTCCCTCCTGTTTCGAACGGCCTCGGCTGATGCCGTGCTTGATGCCTTCATTGATGAAGAGAGGGATACAGGAACAAAGGCCGAACATCAAGCGCCAAGTTCACGCTTCGTTCCGGAGCGGAGAATTCCCATCTGTGCAGTGACGGTTCCGCCAGTCTCCAGTCCGGTTGTCCGGGCCGGTTGGCCGGTCCGGTTTTCCGGGCTGGCTTCCCCCTGCGGAATGCCACGGAATTTCGATCGAATGCGTCGGGTTTGCCTGAAGCGCGGCGCGGAACGTATGATGCAATGGGAGCGTTCGCCGACAGGCGGGCGCTTTCCGCCGCGGCCAGTTCGATAAACTCGGTTCGACTCACTGTGTCGCGGAACGTCCCAGGGAATGAACGGATAGCAGATGGACAGCGCCAACCAGCAGACCGGCACGGGAAGCACGGAGACGGGCAGCATAGGCTCCGGCAACGGACCGGCCTGCGACGTCGAGCCCCCGCGTTCGTCGCACCGCATGCCGGCGCTGGTGCTCGGCGCGCTCGGTGTGGTGTACGGGGACATCGGCACCAGCCCGCTCTACACTCTGCGCGAGGCCTTCACCCACACCGGCCTGCCGCTCGACGAGCCGACGATTCTCGGCATCCTGTCGCTGGCCTTCTGGGCGCTGGTGATCGTCGTGACGCTGAAATACGTCATGCTGGTGATGCGCGCGGACAACCGCGGCGAAGGCGGCGTGATGGCGCTCGGCACGCTGGCCCACCGCGGGCTGGGCTCCACCCTTGGGAGCCGGGCGGTGGTCGCCCTGGCCATTCTCGGCATGGCCCTGTTCTACGGCGACAGCCTGATCACGCCGGCCATATCGGTGCTCAGCGCGGTCGAAGGGCTGAAGGTGGTGACCCCGGCGCTGGAATCCTTCGTGGTGCCGATCACGCTGGTCGTGCTGATCGTGCTGTTCGTGTTCCAGCGGCAGGGGACCGGGCGAGTCGGCATCTTCTTCGGCCCGGTCATGGCCGTGTGGTTCGCGACGCTGGGGGTGCTCGGCGCCATCCAGCTGGTCCAGGCGCCGGACGTGCTGCGCGCGCTCAACCCGCTGCACGGGGTCGAGCTGTTCTTCCTGCACGGCTGGGTGGCTTTCGTCACGCTGGGTGCGGTCGTCCTGGCGGTCACCGGGGCGGAGGCGCTGTACGCCGACATGGGGCATTTCGGGCGCGCGCCGATTCGGCTCGCCTGGCTCTATTTCGTGCTGCCGGCCCTGCTGCTGAACTACTTCGGGCAGGGCGCTATGCTGCTGCACCATCCGGAGACGCTGGAGAACCCCTTCTTTCACCTGGCCCCGGAGTGGGCCCAGTTGCCGCTGGTCGTGCTGTCCACCGCGGCGACCGTCATCGCCAGCCAAGCGGTGATCTCCGGCGCCTTCTCCCTGACGCGGCAGGCGGTGCAGCTGGGCTACCTGCCCCGCCGCGAGATCCGCCACACATCGGAGCATGAGGTCGGGCAGGTCTACATACCGCGCAACAACTGGCTGCTGCTGGTCGGCGTGGTGATCCTGGTGGTCGGCTTCGGGTCGAGCAGCAACCTCGCCGCCGCCTACGGCGTGTCGGTGACCGGGGCGATGGCGATCGACACGATCCTCGCCGCGGTGGTGGCGTGGCGCCTGTGGCGCTGGAACCCGGTGGTGGTGGTGGTGGCCTTCTCTGCCTTCCTCGTCATCGACCTCGGGCTGTTCGGGGCGACGCTGCTGAAGGTTCCGGAAGGCGGCTGGTTCCCGCTGGTCATCGCGGCGGCGGTCTATCTGCTGATGACCACGTGGCGCCGCGGCCGCGCCATCCTGGCCGACCGGCTGTACGCCGACGCGCTTCCCATGGACCTGTTCCTGCAGCGCGTCTCGCCGCAGTCGCCGCAGCGGGTCGCCGGCACGGCCGTCTTCATGACCGGCAACCCCGACGTCGTTCCCCACGCGCTTCTGCACAACATCAAGCACAACAAGGTGCTGCACGAGCGCGTGGTGGTCCTGACCGTGATCATCGAGGAGCTGCCCCGCGTCAGCCCGCAGAAGGCCGTGTATGTGGAGAAGCTGGGCAAGGGCTTCTTCCGGGTCATCCTGCGCTACGGCTACCTGGAGCAGCCGCACATCCCCCGCGCGTTGGAGCTTTGCCGACGCTATGGGCTGCATCTGGACATGATGGAGACATCCTTCTTCCTCGGCCGGGAGACCCTGATCCCATCCAAGACCGCCGGCCTGCCCTCCTGGCGGGAGCCGTTCTTCATCCTGCTGTCGAAGACCGCCCTGTCGGCGACGGAGTTCTTCTGCATCCCGCCGGGCCGCGTGGTCGAGCTGGGCACCCAGGTGGAGATCTAAGACACTCCCGCTGCGGGAAAATGCCAGCCGATCGTTAACCACCGATTGACGAACGGTGGAATAGAACCCCTCAAGCGTTTCGCGCTACACTCGAAGACAACCGCAAACCTTGGGGGAGGGCGAGCGCCCATGTCCGATCCCATCACCGCCCTGGTCATCGACGACGAGGAACTGAGCCGGGCCATCGTGGCCGGATACCTGTCGCGCATGGGCTACCGGACGCTGGGCGTCGGCACGGCGGAGGAGGCTTGGCGGCTGCTCGCCGACCTGCGGGAGGTGGTGCATGTCGTGCTGCTCGACCGGCAGCTGCCGGGCATGGGCGGGATGGACCTGTTCGCGCGGATGAAGGCCGATCCGGACCTGTCCGCGATCCCGGTCATCATGCAGACCATTTCCGATCGCAGCGCGGAGATCGCGGAGGCCATCCAGGCCGGTGTCTTCTACTATCTGGTGAAGCCCTACCCCGGCGAGCTGCTGCAATCGGTCGCCGCCGCCGCCGTGGACCAACTGACCCGGCTGAAGCGGCTCCAGGGCGACGTGCGGTCGCGCACCGACGCCATGGCGTTGATGCGCGACCGCACCTTCCGCTTCCGCACGCCGCAGGAGGCCCACAACCTCGCCATTGCCGTCGCCTCCATGGTGCCGAACGCGCGCGGTCTGGCCTTCGGGCTGGTCGAGCTTCTGCTGAACGCCGTCGAGCACGGCAACCTCGCGATCGGCTATGCGGCGAAGGGCGAACTGAAGCTGGGCAACATGCTGGCCCGCGAGATCGAGGAGCGGCTGGCCCACCCCGAGCACGCCGGCAAGGCGGCCACCCTGCGCGTCCAGCGGGACGAGCGGAAGGCCGTCTTCACCGTGTCCGACGAAGGGCGGGGCTTCGACTGGTCCCGGTACCTGGCCATCGACGCCCTCCAGTCGACGGCGACCCACGGACGCGGCATCGCGCTCGCGCGCATGGTCGCCTTCCATGAGCTGTCCTACGTCGGCTGCGGGAACACCGTGGTCGCCACAGTCGACCTCGCGCGGCTACCCTGACCCCAGTAACGCCGTGGGGGGCGGTGTGCCCCGCGTCAACCACAGGGCGGTGAGATCGTCGGCCAGCGGGCGGGGCATGACGGCGAAGTAGCGGTCCAGCAGACCCGCGAGTGCGCCCGCCCCCGGTGCGCCGTTGCCCTGCGGGCCGCACTGCCGGACAAGGTCGAGGATGCCGGGATAGCCGAACGGGCGGCCTTCCCAGTCGCGCGCTTCGAACAGGGCATCGCTGAACAGGAAAAGGAAGGCCCCCGGCGGAAACTCGACGCTGCGGTTCCGGTAGCTGGCCTTCATCGAGACGCCGAGCGGCAGCCCCACACTCTCGCCCACCCGCAGCGGGCAATCGGGAACGCCGATGATCGGCTTCGGCGCGCCGGCCGTCGCGTAGGTCAGCCGGTCGGCGGCGGTGTCCACCACGGCGTAGAGCATGGCGGCGAACTGCGATTCCGGCAGAAGGCCGACCAGCAGCCGGTTGATGGCGCCCAGCATCTCGGCCGGGTCGTCGCCCGGCAGGTCGATCTTCTCCAAGAGCGCGTGCAGGCGGAAGGTGTTCAGCGCCGCCGCGACCCCATGCCCGGTGAAGTCGCAGAGGAACACCGCAAACCGGTCGTCGTCCAACGGCCGGGCGCCCCAGATGTCACCGCCCAGCTCCGAGCTGGATTCGAAATGGCTGTCGAGCCGCACGCCGTAGCGCCGCTCGATGCCCGTCCGCAGCCCGTCGTCGGGCAGCAGGCCGAGTTGCATGTCACGGGCGAGTTGCATGCGCTGCACCGCCCCGGTGTGGAAGGTCTGCAGGCTGCGGATCACCTCCTGCAGAGAGCGGTTGAGCAGGCGGTTCTCTAGGTGTCCGCGCAGCCGCGCCGCCAGCTCGGCGCCGGTCAGCGGGCGGATGATCAGGTCCGTGGCGCCGGCCGCCATCAGCGCCCGCCGCTCCGCCATCGACGCGAAGCGCCCCAGGACGAGGACAGGAAGCTCGTTCCGCCCGACCACCGCCCGCAGGGTTTCGATCAGCCCGCTATCGGCGCGCAGCAGGGCGCGGTCGATGATCACGAGGTCGGGCGGCTCCGCCTCCACCGCGGCCAGCAGGCCGCCCGCGTCCGCCGCGACGTCCACGTAGCGCACGCCCATGCCCGCCAGGACGCGGCGCACCGCCGCGCCGATCCCGCGCCGCGGGTGCCCGACCAGGACGCGCTGCCCACCGCCGGCCCGCGATGCGGCCGGCAGGGGATGGGCCAGGGAATCCATGGTGCCGTCCGCCACCGGGCGATCAGAAGTCGCAGTGGATGATCGTGTGGAACTCCGATATCTCGATCATCTCCCGGACCTGGCCGCGCGGGTGCTTCAGCGTCAGCCGCACGTTGGCGCGGTTGGCCGTGTTGTTGGCCAGGACCAGCAGCCCCAGCCCCGCCGAGTCGATGAAGTCCAGGCTGTCCAGGCCCAGCACGCAGGCGGTGATGCCGTCCTTCTCGATGCCGTCGATGATCTTGCGGAAATCGTCGTTGGCTTCGAAGGTCAACTGGCCCCGCAGGTCGATCTCCCGGACGCCGCCCAGGTTGCGGACGGTGTAGTTCATGTCCCACCCATCGGTTTGGCTGTCGCCGTTTCAGATGTTTCCGAATGCGCCGCCCCGGCGGGCGGTTCTCTTCTTGGTCTTTAATCGGGGGCCGTCAGGCGGACCGCACGCCGTTCAGAAGGGCGTCCACCTCGGCGCGCAGGGCCTGCGCCGGCTCGCGCAGGTCCTTGGCCGCCCACAGCACCTGGAAGGCGGAACCGTAGGAGGCCGCGCTGGCCTGCGTCAGGGAGACGACGCTGCGCGCGGCGGTCGTCGTGTCCTCGCTGACCGAACTGGCGTTGCGCGAGATCTCCTCCGTCGCAGCGCGCTGCTGCTCCACCGCGGTGGCGATGGTGCCGGACACCGCGCGCATGCGCTCGATGATGCCGCCGATCGATTCGATGACGCTGACGGCCGACCCGGTGGCGCCCTGGACCGCACCAATCTGCTCGACGATGTCCTCGGTCGCCTTGGCGGTCTGGCTGGCCAGGTTCTTCACCTCGTTGGCGACCACCGCAAACCCCTTCCCCGCTTCGCCCGCCCGCGCCGCCTCAATGGTGGCGTTCAGCGCCAGCAGGTTGGTCTGGCTGGCGATGGCGGTGATCAGCTTCACCACCTCCCCGATCCGCTCCGCGGCGCTGGCGAGCCCCTGCACCATGCCGTTGGCGCGCTGCGCCTCGCTCACCGCCTCCGCCGCGATGGAGGAGGAGCTGACCACCTGCTCCCCGATCTCGCGGATCGAGCTGGACAGCTGCTGCGCCGCCGTGGCGACCTGCTGGATGTTGTTGCGGGACCGCTCCGATGAGTGGGCGACCTCCAGCGTCCGACGGGAGGTGCGGTTGACGCCCTTGCCCATGTCCTCCGCCGTGTTCTGGATCTTGTCGGCACCGGCCATCACGGCGGCCAGCGTCTGCTCCGCCGTGCTCTCGAAGGATTGCAGCAGCGCCTCGATGCGCTGGGCGCGTTCGATCTGGGCGTGGGTGGCCGCCTCCTGCTCCGCCTTCAGGCGCGCGGACTGCTGCAGGCTGTCCTTGAAGGCGACGACGGCGCGCGCGATGGCGCCGATTTCGTCGGCCCGGCCGGTGGCCGGCACCTCCACCGCGTAGTCGTGGTCCGCAAGCCGGCCGAGCACCCCGTTCAGACGGGCCACCGGCGACAGCAGCCGCCGCACCAGGACGATGGAGGCCAGGCAGACCAGCAGGGCCACGCCGCCCGCGGTCACCGCAATGGCGCCGACCAGCGGGTTCACCATGGCGAAGAAGTCGCTTTTCTTCAGGCCGACGACGAGAACGCCGATGACCTCCCCCTTGGCGTTGCGGATCGGGTCGTAGGCGGTGAAGTAGGGTTCTCCCAGCACCTCATTCTCGCCGCGGTAGGGCCTGCCGTCGCGCAGGACCGAGTCGAAAACCGGCCCTGGCCCCAGCCGGCTGCCGACGGCGCGGCCCCCGTCTGCCTTCCGCACGTTCGTCGCGACGCGCGTGTCGCCCATCAGGATGGAGGCCACGCCCCCACCGCCGATCCGGGCGATGGTGTCCACCGGCGCGAAATTGTCGTTCAGGACCGTGGACCCCGCGTACAGCTTGCCGTCCTGGACGCGGAAGTCCGTCCCCAGATGGCCCAGCACCTCCCAGGCGATGGCCATGTTGGCCTCCTGCCGCCGGGACGCCTGGTCGACCATCTCGGACTGGATGAGGTGGAGCGACACGACGACGGTGCAGCCGGCCAGCAGCAGCAGCCCGCCGAGACTCAGCGCGACCACCTTGGCTGTAATCGACATGCGGGCAATCAGGCCGTTCATTCGTGTACTCCACTATACCGCTGGCAAGCAGTCTATCAGAGCGCACGAAATGTGATCAATTATACACGCGTCCGGACATATAGCCGCAGGCTACGGGTCACAAACAACCAAATCACGGCCCGATTCGCGTCAATGAAGACCGCGGGTCCGGCCCGTCACGGATTTGCGCCGCACACGCGCGCTACGAAGTTGTCGATGTCGCCGTTGAGCGTCACCGCCCGCCGCGCCAGTTCCCCGGCCGACGACAGGACCTGACTGGCCGCCGCGCTGGCGTCCTGCGCGCCGGTCGACACCTGCGTCACCGCGCTGGCTACGGTGCGCACGCCCGCCGATGCCTCGCGGATGGCGCGGCTGATCTCGCCGATGGCGGCGCTCTGCTCCTCGGCGGCGCCGGCGATTCCCACCGCGATCTCGTCGATGTCGTGGATCATGCCGCCGACATGCTGGATCACGTCGGCGGTGTCGCGCGTGACCGACTGCACCTGGGTGATCTGGGCGGTGATCTCCTCGGTCGCCTTGGCCGTCTGGTTGGCGAGGTTCTTCACCTCGGTCGCGACCACGGCGAAGCCCTTCCCCGCCTCCCCGGCCCGCGCGGCCTCGATGGTGGCGTTCAGCGCCAGCAGGTTGGTCTGGCTGGCGATCTCCGTAATCAGGTTGACCACGGCGCCGATCTGGTCCGCCGCGGCGAGGAGGGAGCGGATCGTCGCGTCGGCCTCCTTCACCTTGTCAACGGAGTTGCGCGCCAGCTCCGCCGTACGGGCGACACCCTGGGCGACCTCGCCGATGGCGCCGGAGACCTCTCCGGTGGCCGCCGCCACGCCGTCCACGTTGGACGACACCTGCCCGGCGGCCGACGCCGCGGAGAAAGACTGCTCGCTGGTCGCCGCCGCAACGTCGGTCATGGAGGTGGACGCGGCCTCAAGCTCGGCGGCGCTGGCCGACAGGCTCTGCGCCACCTCCTTGATGTTGGCGCCGATGCGCGTCGCGCTTTCCATGAACTCCCGGCTCTTGCGGTCCATGGCCTCCAGCCCGTCGTTGATCTGACGGGAATAGGCGCCGAACTCCCCGACCATGCCGGTCATGACGATGCGCCTGTAATACTGCCCCTCCGCCGCGTGTTGCATCGCGGCGTTCGCCTCCTTGCCGAAGGATTCCACCCGGTCGAGCAGGCGGTTGATGGTCCGCAGCATGTCGGCGACCGGGCTTTGCCCATAGACGTGGAGGATGCGCGGCTGCAGGTCGCCCCGCTCCGCCGCGGCCAGCACAGCGCAGGCCTTGTGGATCGACCGGTTGGTCTGGGTGAGCCAGCGGAACGCCGCCGCGCAAGGGACCAGCGCCAGCGCGCCCAGAACCGTCACGGCGCCGCCGCCCGTGGCGACCCCCGCCAGGATCTGCCCCACGGACAGCAGCGCGACCAGGGCGACGGCGATCCGCGCCTTAGAGACTGAGGACAAATTCGTCATAGGTCGTGCCTTTGTCGCGCAGGATGGAACCCAGCAGGGAGGCCGCGGCCGCAATGCCCGCGGTGCGGTCGGCGTGCTTGGCCTCCTCCGCCCGGAGAAGGCCGTACAGCCCGTCCGCCGCCTGCACCGCGGACCGCGGGGGAAGGCGCCGGCTGGAATGGAAACCCGCGATGCGCTGCCCGGCGTCGAACACCGGCGTCACATGCGCGAAGACCCAGTAATGGTCGCCGTTCTTCGAACGGTTGATGACGTAGGCGAATATTTCCCCGCCGCTTTGGATCCGGTCCCACAGCAGCTTGTAGACGCAGCGCGGCATGTCCGGATGGCGCACGATGTTGTGCGGCCGGCCCAGCAGTTCCGCCTCCGCATACCCGCTGATCCGAAGAAATACGTCGTTGGCGTATGTGATGACGCCCTTCAGGTCTGTCTTGGAGACGATGATCTCGTCCTGGTGGAACGTGCGTTCCCGACCGCTCAACGAAACACCGGTGGTCGCCATCACCGCCTGCCTTTCCGAAGCCGAGGATATGGCATGGGGCGCCATGCGCTTGGTACTACCTGTCGCTCGGATCACACATAGCGTAGGTCGTAGACTAATTGTCTCGAATTCAGACGATTTGCCTCTGCGACAAAGTGTTCCACACGTTTCACGCGTGTGACGCACATGCGCTTCGGCCGCCGGGCTTACAACGTAAGATTCAAACGTACACGATTTTTTACGGAACTTGATGGGTTCGCCACCCGTTCTGCCGCTGAACAAAGAAGCGGTGGAGGTCGTCCGATGACACACAGAGTGCTGATTACCGGGGGTGCCGGCTTCATCGGGTCCCATCTGGCCGATGAGCTGCTGGCCCTGGGGCACCGTGTCCGTGTGTTGGATTCCCTTGAAGAACAGGTCCATGGCGAACAGGGGCGCCGCCCAGACTACCTCTCCCCCGACGTCGAGCTGATGGTCGGCGATGTGCGCGACCACGACGCGGTCGCCGCCTCCCTGAAGGGCGTGGACTCCGTTGTGCACTTGGCCGCGCGCGTCGGCGTCGGGCAGAGCATGTACCAGGTCGGTGACTATGTCGGCGTCAACGACCTCGGCACGGCCATCCTGCTTCAGGCGCTGATCGAGAAGCCGGTCGAACGCCTCGTGGTCGCCTCCAGCATGAGCATCTACGGTGAAGGCCTCTACCTGGACGCCCAGGGGCGCCCGGTCGACGTCAGCGCCCGCTCCGTGGAACAGCTGAAGGCCGGCCGGTGGGAACCGGACGCCCCGAACGGTGGCGCCCTCATCCCGGTCGCGACCCCAGAGACGCACCGCCCGGGCCTCGCCTCCGTGTACGCACTGAACAAGTACATGCAGGAGCGCCTCTGCCTGATCATCGGCGAGGCGTACAACATCCCGGCCACCGCGCTGCGCTTCTGGAACGCGTACGGCACGCGGCAGGCGCTGTCGAACCCCTACACCGGTGTCCTGGCGATCTTCGCGTCGCGCCTGCTGAACGGCAAGGCGCCGATGATCTTCGAGGACGGCCTGCAACGCCGCGACTTCGTCCATGTGGACGACGTGGTGCAGTCGATCCGCCTCGGCCTCTCGCACGAGAAGGCGCCGGGCAAGGTCTTCAACGTCGGCAGCGGCGTCGCCCGGTCCGTGCAGGACGTGGCGGCGGCGCTGGCCGTCGCGGTCGGCCGGCCGGACATCCAGCCGGAGATCACCGGCCGCTGCCGCGTCGGCGACATCCGCCACTGCTTCCCCGACATCTCCCTGATCCGCGACACGCTGGGCTTCGAGCCGCGGGTCGAGCTGGCCGACGGCCTCGCCGAACTGGCGGAGTGGCTGAGCCGGCAGGTCGCCGAGGACCGCGTGGAGCAGGCAAGCCGCGAACTGGCCTGCCGGGGGCTCTCGGCATGACGGCGGCGCATAGGACGAAGCGGGGATCATCGAGAGGCGACTGCGTCCTGATCACCGGCGGCGCCGGCTTCATCGGCTGCAATCTCGCGCACCGGCTGGCGTCGGACGGGCACAAGGTGCTGATCCTCGACAACCTGTCGCGGGCGGGGGTGGAACAGAACCTCGCCTGGCTCCAGGCCACGCACGGCGACCGCGTCGAGGCGATCGTCGCCGACATCCGCCACAAGGAGACGGTGGAGACCGCCGTGGCCCGCGCCCGGCAGGTCTATCACCTTGCCGCCCAGGTCGCGGTGACCACCAGCCTGGTCGAGCCGGTGCACGACTTCACCGTCAACGCCGCCGGCACGCTGAACCTGCTGGAGGCTGTGCGGGCGCAGGCCGAGCCGCCGTCGCTGGTCTTCACCTCCACCAACAAGGTCTATGGCAAGCTGGCCGGCGTGAACTTCGCCGCCCACGGCGACCGCTATGGTCCGAAGGAGGCTCTGCTGGCCGGCCGCGGCGTGGGGGAGGAGCAGCCGCTGGACTTCGCCAGCCCCTACGGCTGCTCCAAGGGGGCGGCCGACCAGTATGTGCTGGACTACGCCCGCACCTTCGGCCTGCCCATGGCCGTGTTCCGGATGAGCTGCATCTACGGCCCGCACCAGTTTGGGACGGAGGACCAGGGCTGGGTCGCGCACTTCATCAAGCGCGCGCTGGCGGGCGAGACGATCACGCTCTACGGCGACGGGCGGCAGGTGCGCGACATCCTGTTCGTCGACGACCTCGTGGAGGCGCTGATCCTGGCGCAGGACCGCATCGGGTCGTTGCAGGGCGACGCCTTCAACATCGGCGGCGGCACGGAAAACACGGTCAGCCTGTTGGAACTGCTGGACCGCTTCCCATCCCTGGTCGGGGTGAAGGCGGACGTGCAGTTCGACGACTGGCGGCCGGGCGACCAGCCCTGGTACGTGTCCAACACCGGGCGCTATTTCGCGCGCACCGGCTGGCGGCCGCGGGTCGGCGTCGATGAAGGCCTGATGCGGTTGGCCCGTTGGCTCGGCGATGCCCGCGCGGTTCCGGCGGACCGCCAGCGCGTGGCCTCGTGAGGAGCCGCATATGACCCCAGCCCGCAAGCAAGTTGCACCCAAGAAAATTGCCTTGGTCAACCCGCCCTGGAGCTTCGATGGCAGCGTCTATTTCGGCTGCCGCGAACCCCACCTGCCGCTGGAGCTTGGCTACGCAAAGGCCCTGCTGGAACGCGCCGGGCACGAGGCGGTGATCATCGACGGTCAGCTGTTCGGGCTGACGTTGGAGCAGGTGCGGGAGCGGGTCGGGGCCTTCGCCCCCGACCTTACCGTCGTGACGACCGCACCCAGCTATCTGTTCTGGCGCTGCGCCCCGCCGGAGCTGCGCGTGCCCATGCAGACCGTCGCGGCGCTGAAGGACGTCGGCGGGCGCATGGTCGGCGTCGGCCCGCACGGCTCCACCACGCCCAAAGCGGCGCTGCGCAAGCTGGGCACCGAGGCGGTCGTGATGGGCGAGTGCGAGGAGGTCCTGGTCCGCCTTGCCGACTCCGAGGACTGGAGCACCATCCCGCACGTCGCGCTCTGGGCAAATGGCGACATCCGCGGCGACATCCGTGTGAACGGGGGGCCTGCGGCGGCGACCTTCACCGACCTGCCGGCGCTGGTCTGGCCGGAGGAGTGGGTGAAGCGCCACCACCACCACCATCACCGCTTCGACGGCGCCCCGACCGGGCCGGGCGCGGAGATGGAGACCTCGCGCGGCTGCCCCTACTCCTGCACCTTCTGCGCGAAGGAGAATTTCCGCGACGGCTACCGCAAGCGCCCCGTCCCGGTGGTGATGGAGGAGCTGGACCGGCTGATCGCCCAGGGCGCCGAGTACGTCTACTTCATCGACGAGATCTTCCTGCCGAACCAGCCGCTGCTGGAGGCGCTGGCCGAGCGGCCGATCAAGTTCGGCATCCAAACCCGGCTCGACCTGTGGAAGCCACCGATGATCGAACTGCTGGGTCGCGCCGGCTGCGTGTCGATCGAGGCGGGCGTGGAAAGCCTGACGGTGGAAGGGCGCGCCGCGCTCGACAAGAAATGCCGCATGGGCACGGACGAGCTGTCGGAACGCCTGATCCTGGCCAAGACGGTCGTGCCCTTCGTTCAGGCCAACCTGATCCTGTCCGAAGGCGACGACCCGGCGATGATCGCGGAATGGCGCGACCACATGCGGGCCAACGGCGTGTGGGCGAACGACCCGGTGCCGCTGTTCCCCTACCCCGGCTCCCCCGACTACCGGCTGCGCTGGGGCCTGCCCGACGATCAGGCGTGGGAGCGGGCGGTGGACTTCTACCTGACCCACCACGGCCGCTTCTGCGACATCCAGGACCAGACGCCGAAGCGCCTGCCGGAGTTGGAACGCATCGGCCCGCTTCCCCTCAAGGCGGCGGAGTAGCGCCATGGGTCACGGGTCCCTTCCGGTCCGGCCATCCCGGGTGCTGATGACCGCCGACGCGGTCGGCGGGGTCTGGGACTACGCGCTGGAACTGGCGCGCGGCTTCGCACGCCTGGGCATCGCCACCGACCTCGCCGTCATGGGGCCGGCACCGGACGAGGGACGGACGGCCGCCGCGGCGCGCATCCCGACCCTGACCCTGCACCACCAGCCCTTCAAGCTGGAATGGATGGCGGACCCGGAGGAGGACCTGCACAAGGCCGGCGGCTGGCTGCTGGCCCTGGAGAAACGGCTGTCGCCCGACATCATCCACGTCAACGGCTACGCCGCAGCCAGCCTGCCCTTCCGCGCGCCGGTTTTGTGCGTCGGCCATTCCTGCGTGTTGTCCTGGTGGCGCGCGGTGCATGGGGAGGACGCGCCGCCGGACTGGCTCGGCTACGCCGGCCGGGTGGCCGACGGGCTGCGGCTGGCCGACATGGTGGCCGCCCCGACCCAGGCCATGCTGGACGCGCTGCTGTGGCACTACGGCCCGCTGCCGCGCACCCGCGTCATCCCCAACGGGCGCGATCCGCAGCAGTATCGCCCCCTGCCGAAACGGCCGATCATCCTCGCCGCCGGGCGGGTCTGGGACAAGGCCAAGAACATCGCGATGCTCGACACCGTGGCCGGGCGCCTGCCCTGGTCGGTGTTCGTCGCCGGCACCACCGACGGGCCGGACGGCCAACCCAAGCCTTTGCACCACGCGCGCGCGCTCGGCCAGCTGCCCGCCGACCAGCTGGCGCGCTGGTTCGGTCGCGCCTCCGTCTTCGCCCACCCCGCGCGCTACGAGCCCTTCGGGCTGGCGCCGCTGGAGGCCGGGCTGTCCGGTTGCGCGCTCGTGCTGGGCGACATCCCGACCCTGCGGGAGCTGTGGGACGGGGCCGCGCTGTTCGTGACCCCCGACAACCGCACCGCGCTCGCCCGCGTGCTGACGACGCTGGCCGACAACCCGGCGCGGGTGAAGGCGCTGGGCGCCGCCGCGCGCAAGCGGGCGCACGAGTTCACCGCCGTGCGCATGGTGCGCGGCACGCTGGACGCTTACGCCGACCTGCTCGGGA
The DNA here is from genome assembly GCF_025961225.1 of Azospirillum canadense. Classification (GTDB taxonomy): domain Bacteria; phylum Pseudomonadota; class Alphaproteobacteria; order Azospirillales; family Azospirillaceae; genus Azospirillum; species Azospirillum canadense. The sequence goes on from NZ_JAOQNG010000001.1 coordinate 1,805,335, forward strand.
AGGCGGCGTTGAAGGCCGCCGCGAGCGCCGTTCCCTGATCATCATCACAAGCTGGGGGGCATAGAGCCACGACCGCTGACCTAGGACATCCTACCCACAGAGCGTTCCCCATCGCCAAGGATGTAGGCGCGCAAGAGTACTGCTTTTCCGGGACTTCGCAGCCGCACCAAAGGCGGGAAAAGTGTCCGGCCGCGGCGCATCCCGCCGCCAACAAAGACCAGCCGTCACACAAGAACAGCCGCCACCTCGAACAGCTGATAAGCGGGAGCCGATGCGCTTCGTCATCTTCTGCCATTCCCTCGTGTCCTGTTGGAACCATGGCAACGCGCATTTCCTGCGCGGCGTCGTACGCGAGCTTCAGGCGCAACACCACGACGTCCGCGTGCTGGAGCCCGCCGACGGCTGGAGCCGCGCGAACTTGCTCGCCGAGCCGACGGGACCGGACACGCTCGCCGCCTTTCCCCGCACCTTTCCCGGCCTGAGATCGGAGCTGTACGACCCGGCGACGCTCGACCTGGACGAGGCGCTGGACGGGGCCGACGTGGTGCTGGTGCATGAATGGACCGACCCGTCGCTGGTCGCCGCCATCGGCGCAAAGCGCGCGGCCGGCGGGCGCTTCCGCCTGCTGTTCCACGACACCCACCACCGCGTCGTGTCCAAGCCGGAGGAGATGCGGGCGCTGGACCTCTCCGCCTACGACGGCGTGCTGGCCTTTGGCGAGGTGCTGCGGGAACGCTATCTGGAGCTTGGGTGGGCCGGCCGCGCCTGGACTTGGCACGAGGCGGCGGACACGGCGCTGTTCCACCCCATGCCCGGCCAGCCGGCCGAAGGCGATCTGGTCTGGGTCGGCAACTGGGGCGACGACGAACGCACCGCCGAGCTTCACGAATTCCTGCTGGAGCCGGTCCGTCGACTCGGCTTGAAGGGGCGGATCCACGGCGTCCGCTACCCGGACAGCGCCCTATCGGCCCTGTCGGACGCGGGCTTCGCCTATGGCGGCTGGGTGCCCAACCACAAGGCGCCGGCGCTGTTCGCCCGGCACCGCGTAACCGTCCATGTGCCGCGCCGGCCCTACGTGAGGGTCCTGCCCGGCATCCCGACCATCCGCGTCTTCGAGGCGCTGGCCAGCGGCATCCCGCTGATCTGCGCGCCCTGGCACGACGCGGAGGGTCTGTTCCGCCCCGGCGCCGACTATCTGGTCGCGCGCGACGGCGATGCCATGGAAAAGCTTCTGCGCGTCGTGCTGAACGACCGCGACATCGCGGCCAGCCTCATCCGCAGCGGCTTGGACACCATCCGCCGCCGGCACACCTGCGCCCACCGCGTGGACGAGCTGCTGGCCGTCTGTCAGGCGATCGGCGCGCCGGCCGCGGGGCACACCCCTATTCCGAACACCGTGGAGACCGTAAAGGAGGGCATCGCCTGATGGCCGGCCTCGACATCGCGTTCTATGGATCGAGTCTCGTCTCCGCCTATTGGAACGGGGCGGCCACCTACTACCGCGGCATCATCCGGGCCCTGGCGGCGCGCGGCCACCGCGTGACCTTCTACGAGCCCGACGCCTACGACCGGCAGAAGCACCGCGACATCGCCGACCCGCCCTGGGCCAAGGTCGTCGTCTATCCGGCCACGCCGGACGGGCTGCACCGCGCGCTGGAGGCCGGGCGCGGCGCCGATGTGGTGGTGAAGGCGAGCGGGGTCGGCGTCTTCGACGACGAGTTGGCCGAGGGCGTGCTGTCGATCCGCCGCCCGGACGGGCTGGCGATCTACTGGGACGTCGATGCCCCCGCCACGCTGGCGGAGCTGAAAGAGAAGCCGGAGGCGGTGCTGAACCGGCTGGTGCCGGACTACGACATGGTGCTGACCTACGGCGGCGGCCCGCCGGTGATCGCGGCCTTCGCGACGCTGGGGGCGCGGCGCTGCGTGCCGGTCTACAACGCGCTGGATCCGGACACGCACCACCCCGTGCCGTACGACGCGCGCTTCGACACCGACCTGACCTTCCTCGGCAACCGTCTGCCCGACCGCGAGGCGCGGGTGGAGCAATTCTTCCTGGACGCCGCGGCGCGGCTGCCGGACCGCCGCTTCCTGCTGGCCGGCAACGGCTGGCACGACAAGCCGGTGCCGTCGAACGTGCGGGCGATCGGCCACGTCTACACCGCCGACCACAATGCGCTGAACTGCTCCGGCCTCGCCGTGCTGAACATCAGCCGGCAGAGCATGGCGGAGATGGGCTATTCCCCGGCCACCCGCGTGTTCGAGGCCGCCGGCGCCGCCGCCTGCCTGATCACCGACGCCTGGGTCGGAATCGAGGAGTTCCTGGAGCCGGGCACCGAGGTGCTGGTCGCCCGCGACGGGGCGGAGGTGGCGGAGCATGTGGCCGCGCTGACCAAGGACCGCGCGCAGGCCATCGGGCAGGCGGCGCTGCGCCGCGTGCTGGCGGAGCACACCTACGACAACCGCGCGGTCCTTGTGGAGCAACTGCTGACCGGTGCGGAGACCGGCGTTCGGGAGGGTGTGTGATGGGGCGCAAGCTCAACGTCGTCGTTCTGGGCCTGACCATCACCTCCTCCTGGGGCAACGGCCACGCCACGACCTTCCGCGCCCTGCTGAAGGGCATGGCGGCGCGCGGCCACCGTGTGCAGTTCCTGGAGCGCGACAAGCCCTGGTACGCCGACAACCGCGACATGCCCTCGCCGGACTTCTGCACCGTCGCGCTCTACGACAGCGTCGACGAGCTGGCCGAGCGCCATGCGGCGGCGGTGCGCGATGCCGACCTGGTCGTAGTCGGCTCCTACGTGCCGGAGGGCGTGGCCGTTTCCCGCTGGGTGCAGGAGACTGCGCAGGGCGTCACCGCCTTCTACGACATCGACACGCCGGTCACCGTGGCGCGGCTGGAGCGCGGCGACACGGAGTATGTCTCCACCGAGGTTATTCCCGGCTTCGACCTCTACCTGTCCTTCACCGGCGGGCCCATGCTCGACCGGCTGGAGCGGGAGTTCGGGGCGCAGCGGGCGCGGGCGCTCTACTGCTCGGTCGACCCGGACCTCTACTATCCGGAGCTGGGCCCGGTTCGCTGGGACCTCGGCTATCTCGGCACCTACAGCGACGACCGGCAGCCGACGCTGAACCGCCTGCTGGTCGAACCGGCGCGCGCGTGGGAGCGCGGGTCCTTCATCGTCGCCGGCCCGCAGTATCCGGACGACAAGATCGGCTGGCCCGCCAACGTCGCCCGCATCGACCACCTCCCGCCGGCCGAGCACCGCCGCTTCTACAACGCCCAGCGCTTCACCCTGAACGTGACGCGCGCCGACATGGTCGCGGCGGGCTGGTCGCCGTCGGTGCGCCTGTTCGAGGCGGCGGCTTGCGGCACACCGATCATCAGCGACCCTTGGCCCGGCCTGGAGACCCTGTTCAATCCGGACGAGGAGATCCTGATCGTCGGCGGCAGCGAGGGCGACAGCGAGCAGGTGATGCGCTGGCTGCGCGACACGCCCAGCGACACGGCCCGCCGCCTGGGCCGCGCCGCCCGCCGCCGGGTTCTCGCCTCCCACACCGGCATCCGCCGCGCCGCGGAGCTTGAGAATTACGTCGCGGAGGTCAACGCCACCCCGATGGTCCGGGCGCTGTAAAGGAACCGGTCCCTGCGCTTCCTGTTGGCCGGAGTCCATTCCGATCAACAGGGAGCGTTTCATGGCACACGCTGCGGGCGGCCAATCCCCCATCAACGTCACCCACGTTCTGAAAGGCATCGACTTCCCGGCCAGCAAGCAGGACCTCGTCAAGCACGCGCAAAGCCACAAGGCCGACGATGAGGTCCTGGACACGCTGAAGAAGATGCCGGACCAGGAATACGGCACCATGGCCGACGTCATGAAAGGCTACGGCCAGGCGCACTGACCCACAGACTTCTTCCGGCGCGAAAAAGCCCCTCGCTCCTTGGGGGAGAGGGGCTTTTGCTATGGTATCAAACGCTTGCCACCCACGCGAAATGTGGACATTGGATCATCTCCCCCCTGGGATAATGGCGGCTACGCCGTCACCGGACGCACGCTGCGGTCCACGGCGGCGCCGAGTTCGCGCGGGGTGACCGGCTTGTGGATCACCGTCAGGCCGTGCTCCGTGGCGTCGCGGATGCAGTCGGGGCCGGTCTCGCCGGTCAGGATCACGCCGGGGACGTCGGCTCCGAAGCGTTCGCGCACGCGCAGGATCACCTCGGTGCCCACCCGGCCCTCGCGCAGGCGGTAGTCGGCGATCACGATGTCCGGGCTGCGGCTCTGCTGCCCCAGACGCTCCATCGCCTGGTCGGCGCTGCCCGCCGACAGGACTTCGTAGCCCCATTCGGTCAGGATCATCTGCAGGCCCATCAGCACGATGGCGTCGTCGTCCACCAGCACGGCCATCCGGCCGCCCCCCTTGGACGTCGTGGCGCCGGCCAGCGCCGCCGGCTCCTCCGCGGTGGCCTCGGCAAGCGGCACCAGCACGCGGAAGGCGGAGCCCCGCCCCTCGACCGAGCGCACCTCCACCGGATGGTCGAGCAGGCGCGATAGGCGGCGCACGATGGCGAGGCCGAGGCCGAGGCCCTGGGTGCGGTCGCGCTCCGGATTGCCGACCTGGTGGAACTCCTCGAAAATGCGCTCCAGATGGTCGGCGGGGATGCCGATCCCGGTATCCTGCACGACAACGGCGACCTGCCGTCCCTCCACCCGGCACTGCACCCGGACCAGCCCGCTTTCCGTGTAGCGCAGCGCATTCTCGACGAGGTTGCGCAGCATGCGGCCGAGCAGCGTGCGGTCGCTGCGGATGCGCGCCGGGACCACCTCCACCCGCCAGTCGAGCTTCTTCTGCGCGGCGAGCGGTGCGTAAGCGGTGCGCACGGACTCCAGCACCTCCGCGACGTCAAAGTCCTCCAGTTCCGGCGTCACCACACCGGCGTCGAGGCGGGAGACGTCGAGCAGGCTGTCCAGCAGCCCCTTCAACGCGTCGAGCCCCTGTTCCAGGTGCCGCAGGACATTGATGCCCGCGCTGTTCTCCACATAGCCGCCCAGCGCCGCGGCGAAGAAGAACAGCGATTGCAGCGGCTGGCGCAGGTCGTGGCTGGCCGCCGCCAGGAACTTCGACTTGGCAAGGTTGGCGCGTTCCGCCTCGTCCTTGGTGCTGCGAAGCTGCTCCTCCATGGCCTTGCGCTCGGTGATGTCCTCCACGATGGAGATGCGGTAGGCCATCTCCATGCCGGTGATGCGGGCCAGCGAGGAGGTTACGCGCACCCAGACTGACCCGCCGTCCTTGCGCCGGTACCGCTTCTCGATGGCGTAGCTGGGAATGTCGCCGCCCAGCAGCCGGTCGAGCAGCGCGTCCTCGGCCGCCAGATCCTCCGGCTCCGTGACGTCACGGAAGCTGCGCTCCAGCAGTTCCTCGCGACGATAGCCGAGGATGGAGCAGGTCTTGGCGTTCACGTCCAGGAAGCGCCCTTCCAGCGACACGCGCTCGATCCCCACCGCGGCCAGTTCGAAGACGGAGCGGAAGCGCTCCTCGCTCTGGTGGCGGGCGGCCTCAGCCCAGCGCAGGTCGGTCACCTCCATGACCACTATTCCGACGGCGGCCACGTCGGGCCCGTTGTGGACCGGGAAATAGGCGGTCAGCCAGTGGCGGCGCACGCCGAACTGGGCAGGCGTCTCCCCGACGATCTCCTGGTAGGGGATCGCCTCCCCGGTGCGGAAGACGCGGTCGATCATCGGGGCGACGCTGGTCGCGGTCGCCGGCAGCATCTCCATCAGCGTCCGGCCGATGTGGCTATCGGCGGGGAAGCCGTTGATCTCCGCCAGGCGGTCGTTGATGCGCAGATAGCGGTGCCCGCGGTCGAAGAACGCAAAGCCGAGCGGCGCGTTCTCCAGCAGGCTGTCGAGTTGGGCGAGCAGGGCGCTTTTCTCCCGGTTGGCGAAGGCCAGCGCCTCCTCCCCGCGCTTGCGGGCGGTGATGTCCTGGAAGAAGATGGCAAGCCCGTCGCGGGACGGAAAGGCGCGAACCGCATACCAGGCGTCGAGGGGCGGATAAAGCCCTTCGAATTCCACAGGCTCCTGCTCGTCCAGGGCGCGCCGGTAATGTTCGTTGAAGATGCTGCCGACCGCCTGGGGAAAGGCGTCCCACAGGCAGCGCCCGACGAGGTCCCGCCCGTTGGCCAGCAGCATCCGCGCGCGGCCGTTCATGTAGGTGATGGACCAGTGGCGGTCGACCTCGAACACCCCATCGGTGGTGCTGGACAGCACGGCGGCCATCTTGTGGGCCAGCGCGTTGGCCTCCTCCCGCGCCAGATCGCGCCGCTGCAATTCCTCCGCCATGCCGTCGAAGGCCCGTGCGAGCGTGCCGATCTCCGAGCGGTCGGCGGTGATCCCGCTGCGCGCGTGCAGCGCGCCGCCGCTCCAGCTCTCGGCGGCGGCGACCAGGGCGGCCGTGGGCCGGCGCAGGAAGCGGTTGCCGCCCCACCATGCCACGAGCAAGCTCACGCCGAGCACCGCCGCGAAGCCGCCCAGCCCGCGCCGCAGGGCGTCGTCGATGGGGCTGAGCATCGTCTCCTTGTCCATCGCGACGATCACGCCGAGACCGTCCAGCCCGAACGCGACCGGGCGGAAGGCGATGATCCGGGGCCGTCCGTCGATGCCCGGCATCTCGGCCACCTGCGGCTTGTCCCCTGCCATCAGGTTGGAAAACCGCTCCGGCAAAGGATTGCCGACCCGACCCGGCAATGGCGGAACCTGGCCGATGACACGCGACCGGCGATCCACCAGGGTGAGCCGCGCGTTCGGGGGCAAGGGCTTGTCCGACAGGAACTCCTCAAGCCACGCCGTGTCGATCAGCGCGGTGACCGTGCCGGCGATGCGCCCGTAGTCGTCCCGGAACGATAACGCGACCGGCAGGGCCAGCCGGTCCTGCGCCCAGGGTCGGACCTGCGCGCCGAGCGTCGCTTCGCCGGGTTTGCCGGACTGGCCGCCGTACCCTTCCGCGACGGCTCCATCCCCGGTGGCGCCTTCCCCTATGGACGGCTTCCCCACCGCGTTCGGGTCGGTGGCGCAACGGATCGTGCCGTCGCGGTCGGTCACGAGCAGGTGCAGATAGGCCGGATAGGTGGCCCGCAACGAATCCATTAGCGTTTGGCAGGCCGGGCCATCCGGCGTGCGCACGGCGTCTGTGTGCACCAGCGCCTGCAGCAGCCGGCGCAGGCCTTCCACCATGCGGTCCTGCTCCGCCTCGAACAGCGCGGCCAGGCGCAGGGCTCCCTGGCTCACCTCCGCCTCGCGGGCCTCGCGCAGGGAGATCTGGTTCTTCACCTCGATCACGGCGGCCGGTACGAGCGCCAGCAGGACCAGCAGCAGCAATCGGTGAAGCAGGCTCATGACGGGCGGCCTTCGGCAGGGGTAAGCGACCATTAGACTTGAAGTGCCCTCGCGTCGAGGGGCGACCGTCAGGGCGTCACCGCGGACGCGTCGCCTTCCAGAGCCCGGAGCGCTCGGCCCCGGCCGCAATCCGGCGATCCGCAATTTCAGCTTCGTCCACTTCGGCGATCCCGGCAAGCTTCAGCGCCCGCAGCAGGACGCTGCGCACCGTGGTGCCCTCCTCCTCGGCCTTGCGCCGGACGGCGCGCTTCACGCTCTGCGGCACCATGGCGGCGAGCTGGACGTCAGGCTCCCGCCTGTCGGAAGACGCGTTGGCGCCGTTCGACGGCACGGCGTGGAGGGGGAAAAGTCGGTCGTCGCGCATGAATCCGCCGTTTTTATGATTCGAACGTCCGAGTCCTCGCACGTTATGGTTAATTTCTAATTAACCATGATTCGCAGGAGTGGCGGCGTGCACCGATGCCGGATTGCGGCGGTCCTCCCACCTTGGTGCCGGTACCCGCTACGCCGGAAGAGAGATTGACCTTCCACCCGCCGGACCATTTGCATGCTTCGGGTGTGTCCCGCTGCCCGGATGCCCCTGGGCCGATTATTGGAGGCCCGATCATTGGCGGGCCGGTCATTGGAAGGGAGCGACGAACTTGGCATCACGTCCATCGAAGCGCCGCATTGCCATCATCGGGGCCGGCTTCACCGGCAGCGTCCTTGCCGCCCACCTTCTGCGGACCGCCGAAGAGCCGACCAGCGTCCACCTGATCGAACGCGCGCCAAGCGTCGGGACGGGGCTCGCCTACTCCACGCCGAACAGCGCCCATGTGCTGAACGTGCGCGCCTACAACATGAGCGCTTTCCCCGACGACCCGCGCCACTTCCTGCGCTGGCTGTGGGCCCAGGACGATGTTGGGTCGGACGATGGCGGTCTCGTGCCGCCGAGCGGTCACGCCTTCGTGTCGCGGGCGCGCTACGGCGCCTACATCCAGGACGTGCTGCGCAACGCGCAGGCCGCAGCACCGCCCCACGTGTCGCTGACCGTGACGCGGGCGGAGGTGGTCGACCTTGCCCAGGACATGAATGACGGCGATGGCGGAATCCGCCTTCGGCTCGGCACCGGGCCCAGCCTGAACGTCGATTTGGCAGCGCTGTGCGTCGGCAACTTCTCCCCCTCCCCGCCTTCGGTCGCGGAGCCGGAGGTGCTGGCGTCCGACCGCTTCGTCGCGGCCCCGTGGGACTGGCAGGCGCTGGCCGCCATCGACGCCGACGCGCCCGTGCTGATCCTGGGCACCGGCCTGACCATGGTGGACACGGTGCTGGCGCTGGAAGACCAGGGGCACCGCGGCCCGGTCGTCGCGCTGTCGCGGCGCGGCCTGCTGCCCGTGGTGCACGAGGAAACCCGTCCCTTCAAGAGCTTCGTCCACCCGCAGGTGATGCCGCACACGGTGCTGGATGTGCTGATCGCGTTGAAGGCCGACGTCCGGCGCGCGCGCGCCGCGGGGCTGGACTGGCGGTCGGCCTTCGACGCGTTGCGGCCCTACCACCACCTGCTCTGGAAGAACCTGCCGATGGAGGAGCGGCGGCGCTTCCTGCGCCACGCCCGGCCCTATTGGGAAATCCTGCGCCACCGCATGGCGCCGGAGGTCGCGGCCAGGATCGACTCCCTGGTGGCGAACGGCCGCCTGACGATCCGCGCGGGCCGGCTGCGCGCGCTTCGGCTGCTTCCCGACGGCGTCCAGGCGACGGTGCGGGCGCGCGGGGCGGAGGGCGGCATTTGGACCCGCCGCATCGGCGCGGTGATCAACGCCACGGGCACCGAATGCGACTTCGGCCGGATCGACCATCCGCTGGTGCGGTCGCTTCTGGAACGCGGGCTGGCCCGGCCGGACCCGTTGCGGCTCGGCCTCGACGTCACGGAGGACGGTGCCCTGATCGGCGAGGACGGGGCCGTCTCGCGCCGCCTGTTCGCGCTCGGCCCGGTCAGCCGCCCGCCCTTCTGGGAGATGACCGCCGTGCCGGAGCTGCGCAACCAGTGCACCGCCGCCGCCCGCCACCTGATCGGCCTGCCGTTGGGGATTTCCCCACTCCCACCCCTGCGGATGCCGCGCACCCGCGTCAGCCAGTAAAGAAGCCCTGTGCCATCAGGCGCGCGCGGTGATGACGTGCGCCTGCAGGCGGCCTTCGATCGGCCCGCGGCCGAAGCGGCGGGCGACCTCCCCGGTCACCAAACCGGTGATCTCGTCCAGTCGGCCGGCGTCGCGCCCTTCGATCTCGTGGCGCAAGGGGCAGCCCTGGCAGAAGCCGATGGCCGGATCGGCGGCGGACGGGGCGCGCCCGCGGATGGTCACGGTTTCGATTGCGACATGCTCGAATCCGGCCGCGCGCAGATCCTCCCGGATGCGCGCGGCGTCGTGGTAGCCGTGCGGGGCGCGGGCCAGGAAGCTCGGCGGATCGTCCGGGAAGAGGTCCGCCACCGCCTCGTGCACGGCGGCGGTGATCTCGTTCTCCTCCAGCCGGTCCCACACGCTGAACAGGAAGCGCCCACCCGGCCGCAGGACGCGCCGCGCCTCCCGGTACCCGGCGACCTTGTCGGGAAAGAACATGGCACCGAACTGGCACACCACCACGTCGACATCGCCGTCCTCGAACGGCAGGCGCAGCGCGTCGGCCTGCCGCCAGGACAGCCGCGGCGCGACCAACTGCTGCGCGGCGTGGTCCAGCATCGGCTGGTTCAGGTCGGTCGCGGTGACCGTCGCGTCGGGTGCCACCGCCTCCACGAGCGCGCGGGTGAGCACCCCCGTCCCCGCCGCGGTCTCCACGATGCGCCCGCCGGTGCCGGCCATCCGGCCGGCGAGGTCGCGCGCGTAGGGTTCGAAAATCAGGGGTCCAAGATGCCGGTCGTAAATCTCCGGAATTGAACCCGCGAACAGCTTGTCCGCCTCGGCCATGCCGAACACCTTGCCTGCGGGATGCGGGAAAAACGGTCCAGCTTAGCGCCGGCCCGCCACCACCGGCGATCACCATTCCGGAGAGGGCAATTCCGGAAGAAGCGGATGACGGGGGACCATTGTGAAAGGAACGCGCTCCCCAAATGCGATGGTCCCGGATTCGCGCTGTTTCCCTCTTGATCCTCCAGCGGCTGGAGGATTTACGCTGCATCGGTACGGCGGCCACACGCACGGCCGCCGGCTTTTGACAACGCGGGGGACGGCGATCGTGCCGCACGATCATTCACATGGCCAGTCACAAGGCCATTCACATGGCCATACACACGACGAATGCCAAAGCCACGGCTATTCCCATGGGCACGGCCATTCCCATGGGCATGGCCACTCCCACGGCTTGGGCGGCCACCACCACGCGCCGGCCCATTACGACCGCGCCTTCGCCATCGGCACCGCGCTGAACCTCGGCTTCGTCGCGGTCGAGGCCGTCTACGGCGTCCTCGCCAACTCCGTGGCGCTGCTGGCCGACGCCGGCCACAACCTGTCCGACGTGCTGGGCCTTCTGCTGGCCTGGGGGGCCGCTTGGCTGACCCGGCGCCGGCCGACGACCCGCCACACCTACGGCTTCGGCAGCTCCAGCATCCTCGCGTCGCTGTTGAACGCGGCGGTTCTGCTGATCGCCGTGGGCGCCATCGCCTGGGAGGCGTTCGGGCGCCTCGTCCACCCGCAGCCGGTGGAGGGCGGAACGGTGATGTGGGTCGCCGCCGTCGGCATCGCGGTCAACGCCGGCACGGCCTGGCTGTTCATGGGCGGCAAGGACACCGACCTGAACATCCGCGGGGCCTACCTGCACATGGCCGCGGACGCCGGCGTGTCGCTCGGCGTCGTGATCGCGGCGCTGCTGATCGGCTGGACGGGCTGGCTGTGGCTCGACCCGCTGGTCAGCCTGGGCATCGTCGTGGTCATCGTGATCGGCACCTGGGGCCTGCTGCGGGAGTCGGCCAACCTCGCCATGGCCGCCGTGCCGGAGGGGATCGACCGCGCCGCGGTGGAGGGCTATCTCGCCGCCCTACCGGGCGTCACCGCGGTGCACGACCTGCACATCTGGGGCCTGAGCACGACCAATACGGCGCTGACCGCGCACATCGTCCGCCCCGGCTGCGGAACGGACGACGATCTGCTGAAGCGCGTCGCGCAGGAACTGAAGGACCGCTTCGGCATCGGCCACGCGACGATCCAGGTGGAGCACGACGGCCAGGACTGCGGCCTCGCCCCGGCGGACGTGGTGTGATCGCAGTCCCGCGGGGCGCCTTCAGGCGGCCGGGCGCATCCCGCCGGCACCAAGCCCGCTGCCGTTGTGGGTTGCGTCCCGCACCACGCGCACCAGCAGATGGCGCAGCTCGTCGATGCTGCTCGCGACGTCCTTGGATAGCAGGCTGACGCGGGACGCCTGCTCGCCGGTGGTCTCGGCCTCCTGCGACACCTCGGCGATGCGGGCGGACACGTCCTGGGCCGCCTCCGACGTCTGGGTGACGTTCTGCGCGATCATGCCGGTGGCGGTGCCCTGCCCTTCGATCGCGTTCCCGATCAGGGACGACACGCCTTCCACCTTGCGGATGGAATCCGCGATGGCGCGCACCGCGGACACGGCGCTGTTGGTGGTGCTCTGGATCCGGCCGATCTGGGCGCCGATCTCCTCCGTGGCCTTGGCCGTCTGGCTGGCGAGGTTCTTCACCTCGCTGGCGACCACCGCGAAGCCCTTCCCCGCCTCCCCCGCCCGCGCCGCCTCGATGGTGGCGTTGAGCGCCAGCAGGTTGGTCTGTCCGGCGATGCTGTTGATCAGCTGGCTGACCTCCCCGATGCGGTTCACCGCGTCGGACAGGTGCAGGATCGTTTCCTCCGCGTGGGAGGAGGCACGCACCGCGTCGCCGGTCACCTCGACCGAGGCGCGAACCTGGGTGGTGATCTCGCGGATGGAGGCGCTCAGTTCCTCCGACGCGGCCGCCACCGTCTGGGCGTTGGCCAGCGCCTGGGAGGCGGCGACCGCGACACCCTGGCTGTCCTGGCTGACCGACACCGCCGAATTCGCCATGCGCGACGCGCTTTCCGACATCAGGCTGGTCTGGGCGGCGATGCTGTCCACGGCTTTCTGCGTCTCGCGCTCCACCGTCTCGGCCATGCGCAGCAGGGCTTCCTGCTTTTCGCGGTCGGCGCGCTCGCGCGCTTCCTCGCCCCGCCGCCGCAGCTGCTGGGTTTCCCGCGCGTTGTCGCGGAAGACGGCCAGGGACCGCGCCATGGCGCCGACCTCGTCGCGGCGGTGGGCGCCCGGAATGGGAACCTCCAGGTTGCCGCCGGACAGCTCCGTCATGGCGTCGGTCATGCGGACGACCGGGCGGATCACGCCCCGGATCATCGCGACGATTCCCAGCACGATCAGGCCCAGGACGCCGGCCGTGACGCTCCAGGCGATGGTCATGAACTGTGACTCGCGCGCGGCGGCGTACTCCTCGGTCTGGCTGTTCAGCACGGTCGCCTTGGCGACCACGTCGTCGATGTAGGCGCGGTGCGCGTTGTAGGCGGTGCCGATGACCGCGTAGGCCTTGCGCGCGCGATCATTGTCGCCGGCCGCCAGCGCCGGCAGCAGCCCGTTGTCGATGGCGTCCCAGACCTTCATCGCCTCGTCGTGCGCGCCGCGCAGGAAGGCGTCGCGGATGGACGGGTCGAGCGTCTGCTCCAGCCAATAGGCGTGGCGCTCGTCGTAGTCCTTGCGCAGGACCGCCAGCCGTTCGCGCCGCTGCGCTAGGGACGCCGGGTCGTTGTAGACCAGGGTGGCTTCCAGATACGCCTCGATCACGTATTCCGGCGGCGGTAGAATGTCGGCAATCAAGTCCTTCCCAAGAACAACCTTTTGGTAGATTGGGCCGTTAACCTTCAACTCGCGGATGGCGAATGCCCCGGTGGCGGCAACGGTGATGAAACCGAGCGTGACCAGGACGCCAAACCAATTTGTCAGGTTCGTAATCTTCGCGTTCATTTCGTCCTTCCACGACCGGATGCACGTATCCTCCTATATCAATAAACCATGATACCCGCCATTCGGAATGATCGGATGGACGGATAGTCGAAAAGTCGCAGTTATGACACCCATGATCCCGTGGGTGACCTTCGCACCCCCAAGGAGGTGACGGCGGCCGCCTTGTTGAGCGCCGCGCCGCCCCCACCTACGCGTCGACCGCGATGATAAGGGGGAGAACAGACATGCGCCCGGCCCGAACCGCCACCCGGACGATCGCCTTTGCCTTGACCGCCTCCGCCCTGGGCGCCTGCCTGGGCGTCACAGACGCGGGCGCGCTCGACAAGACTTATGCGACGGAGAAGGCCAGGGTCGCGGTGAAGACGGTCGCGAGCGGGCTGAAGCACCCCTGGGGCCTGGCCTTCCTGCCGGACGGGCGAATGCTGGTGACCGAGAAGGAGGGCAACCTGCGGATCGTAACCGCCAACGGAATGCTCTCCGCGCCGCTGAAAGGCGTGCCGACGGTCGACGACCGCGACCAGGGCGGCTTGCTGGACGTGGCGCTCGATCCCGGATTCGCGCAGAACCGCCTCGTCTACCTCAGCTTTTCCGAACCCGGGCCGAACGGCACCACCTCCACCGCCGTGGCGCGCGCAGCCTTGAGCGCCGACGGCGGAACGCTCACCGGCACCCGAATCATCTTCTCCCAGAAGCCGAAGGTGCAGAGCCGCAAGCATTACGGCTCGCGGCTGGTGTTCGACCGCCAGGGCCATCTCTACGTGACCCTGGGTGAACGGTCGGAGGAACAGTTCCGGACGCAGGCCCAGGGCCTCGACTCGCACCTGGGCAAGGTGGTGCGCATCAACGCGGACGGCTCCGTCCCACCGGACAATCCTTATGTGAACAAACCAGGCGCATTGCCGGAGATCTGGTCCTACGGCCACCGCAACGTCCAGGGCGCGGCCCTGCACCCGCAGACCGGTGCGTTGTGGATCAACGAGCATGGCCCGCGCGGCGGCGACGAGGTCAACGTGCCGCAGCCGGGCAAGAATTATGGCTGGCCGGTGGTGTCCTACGGCGTGAACTACAACGGCACGCCGGTGGGCACCGGCAAGTCGAGCGCGCCGGGCATGGAGGAGCCGATCCACCATTGGACCCCGGTCATCGGTTCTTCCGGCATGACCTTCTACACGGCGGACGCCATCCCCGGCTGGAAGGGCAGCCTGTTCAACGGCGGGCTTGCCACGCGGGAGGTCGTCCGCCTCGAACTCGACGGCACCAAGGTCACCCACGAGGAGCGGATGTTCCGCGATCTCGGCAAGCGCATCCGCCAGGTGATCCAGGGGCCGGACGGCGCGCTCTACCTGCTGACCGACCAGAGTGATGGCGAAATCCTGCGCGTCGCCCCCGCCAACCGCTGACGCAGCGGCGTCGCTTTGATCCGGCCGGTCAGGTGATCGATCCGGCCGGTCATTCAATGGCGGGCGCTTGCGTGACACCTTTTGTCCATCGAACGGGCCACCGAACAAACCGACGGACGGCCCCAACCACACGATGGAGAGCGTGTCATGATGATGGATTGGAACGCCTACCGGCAGCAGGTCTTCGCGGGCGTCGGCCAGATCGGCAAGCTGAGCCCCGACACGATCAAGGGCTACGTGGCGCTGAGCACCGCCGGCGAGAAGACCGGACAGTTGGACGCCAAGACCCGCGAACTGATCGCGCTGGCCGTCGCCGTCTCCCTGCGTTGCGACGGCTGTATCACGGTGCACACCGACGCGGCGATCAAGCACGGCGCCACCCGTGAGGAGATTGCCGAGGCGCTGGGCGTCGCCGTGGCGATCAACGCCGGTGCGGCGATCGTCTACTCGACCCGCGTGCTCGACGCCCACGCCAACCACCCGCAGATCGCGGGTTGACCGCTGCCCGGACCGTGCTGGGCTCGCGTCCCACCGCTCACCGCGGCACTGCCACATGGAACTGACGCGCGGACAAAGAAAAAGCCCCGAAATCCTAGGACTTCGAGGCTTTTCTCCGTTTCCGGAACAATGGTCGGAGCGACAGGATTTGAACCTGCGACCCCCAGACCCCCAGTCTGATGCGCTACCAGGCTGCGCTACGCTCCGTCAAGCGGACCGCCCTTCGTTCCGGAAGGGAGCGGGACTATAGCCGCGCCCTGCGGCCAAGGCAACCGTTACTGTTCACTTTTTTTCGCAAAAATTATTCGGCCGAATCCACCGCTTTCGCGAGCATGGAGCGGATGCTCTTCAACTCCCCAAGGACGCTTTCGATCTCCCGTCGCGCCGCTTCGGGAAGCGTCGCGGACAACGCATCCTGCACGCCGGACGTCGGGACGACATCCTCGGCCTCGGCCTGGGTCTCGGCCGTGGGTTCAGGCGGGGTGGCAACGTACGACGGATCGATGTCGGGTTCAGGCTCATCGATTCCCGAGGTCTCGATCGTGTCCAGCGGCTCGGCGGGGTCCGCGGGTCCATCCTTCAGCAGGCGCTGGACGCCCTTGATCGTGTAGCCCTCAAGGTAGAGCAGGCTCTGGATCCGCCGAAGCAGCTCCACGTCTTCCGGCCGGTAATAGCGCCGCCCCCCGCCGCGCTTCAGCGGGCGGAGCTGCGGGAAGCGCGATTCCCAGAACCGCAGCACATGCTGCGGCACGTCCAGGTCGGTGGAGACCTCGCTGATGGTGCGGAACGCCGTCGCCGATTTCACGGCGGAGCGGTGCGTTCTCATGATGGGGATGCCTTACGACGGGCGGCGGATTACGAAGCCGCCTTGACGCGGGACGCCTCGGCGTCGGCTTCCGCGTCGTTGATCCGGTTCTTCAGGACATGGCTAGCGCGGAAGACGAGCACACGCCGCGGCAGGATCGGCACTTCCTCGCCGGTCTTGGGGTTGCGGCCGACGCGCTGCCCCTTCTGCCTGATCTGGAAGCTGCCGAAGGACGAGATTTTCACCATCTCGCCCCGGGCCAGCGCGTCGGAGATTTCCTCCAACACGCTTTCGACGAGATCGGCGGATTCGTTGCGCGACAGCCCGACTTCCTGGTAGACGGCTTCGCTGAGCTGAGCGCGTGTAACGGTGTTCTGGGTCATGGTTCGCCTCCCCCCGCAACCATTGGGGAAAACCGTAATCCGGCGAAAGAACCCCGTCAATTCAAAAGCTTGGAACGGCGCGTTGAACTGGACGCAGCCGGTTCAGCTTACCAGCGAACCAGCGCTGCACCCCAGCTGAGCCCGCCGCCGATGGCTTCCATCAGGACGACGTCGCCGCGCTTGATGCGGCCGTCGTGCACCGCCTCGGCAAGCGCCAGCGGAATCGACGCGGCCGAGGTGTTGCCGTGGCGGTCGACGGTCAGCACTACCTTGTCGGTGGACAGCTTCAGCTTGCGGGCAATGCCGTCGATGATTCGCTGGTTGGCCTGGTGCGGCACCAGCCAGTCCACGGCCGACGGCTCCATCCCGTTGGCGGCCAGCGCCTCCTCCACCACCGACGACAGCTTGCTGACGGCGTGACGGAACACGTCCTGGCCGTTCATGCGGACATGGCCGGTCGTGCCGGTTGTGGACGGACCGCCGTCCACATAGAGCAGGTCGTAGGTCGAGCCGTCGGAATGCAGGTGCGTGGACAGCAGGCCACGGTCGGCCGACGTGCCGGCGGCGTCATAGCCCTCCAGCACCACGGCCCCGGCGCCGTCGCCGAACAGCACGCAGGTGGTGCGGTCCTTCCAGTCCAGCAGGCGGGAGAAGGTCTCCGCCCCGATGACCAGGGCGCGGGTGGCCTGTCCGGCGCGGATGAAGTTGTCGGCGATCGACAGGGCGTAGACGAAGCCGGCGCACACCGCCTGGATGTCCAGCGCAAAGCCCTTGGTGCCCAGCGCCGCCTGCACCTTGGTCGCGGTGGCCGGGAAGGTGTTGTCCGGCGTGGTGGTGGCCAGCACGATGCAGTCGATGCTGCCCGCGTCCACGCCCGCATGCTCCAGCGCGCGGGTCGCCGCGGCGACGGCGAGGTCGGAGGTCAATTCCCCCTCCGCCGCGATGTGGCGCGCCTTGATGCCGGTGCGCTGGACGATCCACTCGTCGGTGGTGTCCACGCGCGACTCCAGATCGCGATTCGTCACGACGTTGGCCGGCAGGTACGAACCGCAGCCGAGAATCCGGGAACGCTTGACCATGTTTTTAAACCGCCGCCGCCTTGGTGTCGGGAAGAGGGTTGGAGCCGCCGAGCCGCTGCATCTCTTCCTTGATCCGGTCGTTGAAACCGTTTGCCGCGAGGTTGTAGGCCACGCCGATGGCGTTGGCAAAGCCGATCGCGTCGGTCCCGCCGTGACTTTTAACGCAGACCCCACGCAAGCCCAGGAACATGGCGCCGTTGTAGCGGCGCGGGTCGATGCGTTGCTTCAGCCGCTTGAAGGCGCCGCGCGCCAACAGATAGCCGAGTTGCGCCGCCCAGGAGGACTGGAAGGACCGGCGCAGGAATTCGGTGAACAGCTTGGCCGTGCCTTCCGCAGTCTTCAGGGCGACGTTGCCCGTAAAGCCGTCGGTGACGATCACGTCCACCATGCCGCCGGGGATGTCGTTGCCCTCCACGAAGCCGTGGAACCGGCCGGGCAGAGGCATCTCGCGCAGGCGCGCCGCGGCGGCGCGGACCACCTCGTTCCCCTTCACCTCTTCCGACCCGATGTTCAGCACGCCGATGGTCGGCTCGCTCAGCGCCAGCACGGTACGCGCGAAGACGGCGCCCATGACGGCGAATTGCACGAGGTTCTCGGGCTGGCATTCGGTGTTGGCGCCGAGGTCGAGCATGATGCTCTCCCCGCGCAAGGTCGGGAAGAAGGACGCGATCGCCGGACGGTCGATGCCCGGCAGCGTCTTCAGCACGAACTTGGCCATGGCCATCAGCGCGCCGGTGTTGCCGGCGGAGACCACGCAGGCCGCCTCCCCCGCCGCCACCGAATCGATGGCGAGCCGCATGCTGGACTGGCGCCCGGCCCGCAGCGCGATGGACGGCTTGGCGTCGCCGGCCACCGAATCCGGGGTGTGGCGCACCTCGACCAGAGCCTTCAAGGCCGGCCGCTGGGCCAGCAACGGCTCGATGCGGGCGGCGTCACCGAACAGCAGGTAATGCACGTTCGGATGGCGCTCGCGGGCGATGTCCGCCCCGGCAACCACCATATCGGGTGCATGGTCGCCGCCCATGGCATCAAGGGCAATCGTCAGGCGCTGGCTCACCGCGGGTAGGCTCCCTCACTGGGGCGGGAAGCGGCCAACCGGACCGACATCAGGCCGCCGGAGCGCTCTGAACCACTTCGCGCTGGTCGTAGTGACCGCAAGAGCCGCAGACGTGGTGCGGGCGCTTCAGCTCGCCGCAGTTCGGGCACTCGTTGTAGGCCGCCGTCGGCAGGGCGTGGTGCGAGCGACGCATGTTGCGGCGCGACTTGGAGGTCTTCTTCTTCGGAACAGCCATGGCCGTAAACTCTCTTCATTGGAAAAGGCGGCCCGTAGGGGGGCCGCCTGACGCGAGCGGCATTCAATACGGCAATTGCCTGCGGAGGGCAAGCCCGTTCCACCGCTAATTCCGACGCTTCAACCGTTCCAGCGCGGCAAAAGGGTTCGGCTTGTCCGGGTCGGCCGCTTGCACGGGGCTTTCCGCGTCTTCGCCAGCCTCTTCCTCGTCTTCCTCGCCGTCGCCGTAGCCTTCGAAGGCGATGCCTTCGGCCCGAGGATAGGGGTCGAGCGCCAGCGACAGGTGCTGCGCGGTCAGTTCGCCCAGGTCGATCTTCCCGTTTTCGATCGCCTCCGGGATGTCCTCCTCGGCGACGTTGGGGTCGATGAAGATCTCGTCCTCCTCCTTGGGCACCATCGACTCCGGCGCGAACAGCGCGCCAAAGCGGTCGGAGACATGGGCCGGCACCGGCTCCAGCGTCACGACGCACGTCTGCACGACGTCGGCCTCCAGGTCGCCGGACACGCGCACCATCTGGCCGCCGCGCACGGAGCGCAGGCGCAGCGTGGCGGTCAGGCGGTCGATGGCCTCCAGTTCGAATCGCAGGGCGAGCGCGCGGCGCTCGGCCTCGGTCGCCTCGATGGTCTGGACCACCTCGCCGTCGCGGTGGATGGCATCGGCCCGGACGATTCGCGAAAATTCCGGGGCGGATTCAGCGGCGTGCTGCATGGTGGGCTGTTCCTCGTCGCGGCGCCCTCCCGCCGGCCGCCGCGTGTTCGCGGGGCGGTCCTTGCGGTGGGCGCTCCTCGTCTCTCTGTGTCAGATGAAACCGTGGACGCTGGAAGGCAAGCCCGCCGGCGTCCCATGATAATAAGGAGTGACGCTACTCCATCCTTGCGTCCGGCGCCCCGTCGAAATGATCCCCGTCACCATGAACCGGGCTGAAATGGATCTGGCCGGCGAGCAGCGACTCCAGCGGCTGTTCAGCCAGTCCGGCGACCTGTCGGCGGACATAGGCGGTCATGGCGGCGAGATGCGCCCGGTCGGCGTCCGGCGCGGTGCCGTAGACGTTGTTGTCCAGCGCCACCTCCAGCAGGCCCCCGTCCAGCGGATCCCTTTCGGCGCCGGGGGCAAGCGCGCGGTCGTAGGCCTGGATTCGCCCGGCCATGCCGCGGGCCATAGTCTTGACCCGGCGGCTGATGCCGCTGTCGCCCACGCCCTGCTCCATCAGCGACTTCTCGAAATTGTCGATCATCGTCTCGTAGAGCTGGCGGGACCAATCGGCCGCGGCGGCGCCCTGCCCCTTCAGGCGGTGCATCACCAGGAACACATGCAGCACGACCATGTCGAAACGGCCGTCCAGCGTGTCGGGGACGCCGAGGTCGCGGTAGAAGACCGGGTCACGGGCTTGCCCCACGATCTTCACAAAGAATTCGGTGGCGGCGCGGGTGTCGCGGCGGCGCCGGAACAGGCGGTCGAGCACGGTTTCTCTCGCGATCGGAGTTTCGTTGACAGGACAAACCGCCCGGTGCGATTGTCCCGCCATAGTGGGCTGAGCGCGGCTTTGGCAAATCCACCGCCGCCTGCCCGTGCCATCATAGCCTGAGCACCATGACGAGATCGATTCCTTCGGCGCTGTGCGCCTTCGCCTTCCTGGGCCTCGCCGTTTCCGCGTGCTCGCCCACCGTGGCGACCCGCGGCAACCTGACGGATCCCGATCGCCTTGCGGAAATCAAGGCCGGCCAGTCCCGGCGGGAGGACGTCGCCGGCGTTCTCGGCACCCCGACCTCGGCCGGAACCTTCGACCCGAACGTCTGGTACTACATCGGTCAGAAGACGGAGAAGGTCGCGTTCTTCCGGCCCGAGGTGGTGGAGCGCCGCGTGGTGATCGTCCATTTCGACGACGCCGGCGTGGTGCAGGAGATCAAGCAGCTCGACGCCAATGACGGCCAGGACATCGAAATGGTCGACCGCACCACCCCGACCGCCGGCCGCGAGCTGGGCTTCCTGGAACAGATGCTCGGCAACGTCGGCCGCTTCTCCGCCAAGGACGGCAAGAACCGCGGCCCGGGCCGGTAACGTCGAAGCGCTTCGGACAGGAAAAAGCCCCGCGTGAGCGGGGCTTTTTTGTTTTGGGGTGACGTGGTTTCGCTGGGCCCCACCCTAGCCCTCCCCCATCTTCGACGGGGGAGGGAACTCCGCCGCGCTTTCCTGAAAGCCCTCCCCCGCGAAGTGGGGGAGGGTTGGGTGGGGGCCCGGCGCGACGCTCACACACCCCACTCTCAAATCACATCAGCTCAGCTGCGCCAGGATCGCCAGCAGCAGGATCGCCACGATGTTGGTGATCTTGATCATCGGGTTGACCGCCGGGCCGGCGGTGTCCTTGTACGGGTCGCCGACGGTGTCGCCGGTCACCGCCGCCTTGTGCGCGTCGGAGCCCTTGCCGCCGTGGTTGCCCTCCTCGATGAACTTCTTGGCGTTGTCCCAGGCGCCGCCGCCGGACGTCATGGAGATCGCGACGAAGATGCCCGTGACGATGGTGCCCAGCAGCATGGCGCCCAGCGCGGCGAAGGCCTGAGCCTGACCGGCGATGGCGGCGATGATGACGTACAGAACCACCGGCGCCAGCACCGGCAGCAGCGAGGGGATGATCATCTCCTTGATTGCGGCGCGGGTCAGCATGTCGACCGCGCGGCCGTAGTCGGGCTTGGCCGTGCCCTCCATGATGCCGGGGATCTCGCGGAACTGGCGGCGCACCTCCACCACCACCGACCCGGCGGCGCGGCCGACCGCCGTCATACCCATCGCCCCGAACAGGTAGGGCAGCAGGCCGCCGATCAGCAGGCCGACCACCACATAGGGGTCGTCCAACTTGAACTCGACGGTGACGTTCGGGAAATAGTGCTTCAGGTCCTGGACGTAGGCCGCGAACAGCACCAGCGCCGCGAGGCCGGCGGAGCCGATGGCGTAGCCCTTGGTCACGGCCTTCGTCGTGTTGCCCACGGCGTCCAGCGCGTCGGTCGTGACGCGGATGTCCTTGGGCATCTCCGACATCTCGGCGATGCCGCCGGCGTTGTCGGTCACCGGGCCGTAGGCGTCGAGCGCCACCACCATGCCGGCCAGCGCCAGCATCGTCGTTGCCGCGATGCCGATGCCGAACACGCCGGCCTGCCCATAGGCGATGATGATGCCGATGCAGATCACCAGCACCGGCAGCGCCGTCGCCTCCATCGACACGGCGAGGCCCTGGATGACGTTGGTGCCGTGCCCGGTTTCCGACGCGCGGGCGACGCTGCGCACCGGGCGGAAGGCTGTGGAGGTGTAGTATTCGGTGATCCACACCAGGAACCCGGTCACGCCGAGCCCGACCAGCGAGGATATGAACAGGTTCAGCCCCGTGACATAGCCGCCGCCGTTCAGCGTGATCGGGCGGGAGAAGCCGAACATGATCGCCGTGACGATCAGGATCAGGACCAGCGAGATGCCGGCCGTCGCGGCGAGCCCCTTGTACAGGGCGTTCATGATGTTGTTGTCGGAACCGAGTTTCACGAAGAAGGTGCCGGCGACCGAGGCCGCGATGCACACCGCGCCGATGACCAGGGGATAGATCAGCAGCAGGCGGATGACCTCGCCCGAAAAGAAAATCGCCGCCAGCAGCATGGTGGCGACGATCGTGACGGCGTAGGTTTCGAAAAGGTCGGCGGCCATACCGGCGCAGTCGCCGACATTGTCGCCGACATTGTCGGCGATGACCGCGGGGTTGCGGGGATCGTCCTCCGGGATGCCGGCCTCCACCTTGCCGACCAGGTCGGCGCCGACGTCCGCGCCCTTGGTGAAGATGCCGCCGCCGAGTCGCGCGAAGATGGAGATCAGCGACGCGCCGAAGCTCAGCGCCACCAGCGCCTCCAGCACGGAGCGGACCTCCACCGGGTCGGTGACGCGGTAGACCATCGTCAGGATGCCGTAATAGACGCCCACGCCCAACAGGCCGAGCCCGACCACCAGCATGCCGGTGATGGCGCCGGCCTTGAAGGCGATGTCGAGCGCCGGGGCCAGCCCCTGGGTCGCGGCCTGGGCGGTGCGCACGTTGGCGCGCACCGACACGTTCATGCCGACATAGCCGGCCGCCCCCGACAGCACCGAACCGATCAGGAAGCCGAAGGCCACATGCAGGCCAAGAAAGGCGCCGAGGATGACGAGAAGCACGACGCCAGCGATGGCGATCGTCGTGTACTGGCGGTTGAGGTAGGCGCGGGCGCCCTCCTGGACGGCCGCAGCGATCTCCTGCATGCGGTCGGAACCGGCGGAGGCCGCCATGACCTGTCTGCCGGCATAGTAACCGTACGCCAGCGCCAAAAGCCCGCTGGCTATGATGATGACGAACGCTGCTGCCATCGGTTCCCCCAAGTTTCTGTTATTGGGTCCCGAGTACCGCTCTACGCGCCACAACGCCCACTCGCGCAAAAAAGCGGATGACGGGCAATTAGTTCGTGAAAAGGATGCCGAAGGGACAGCAGCAATGCAACAGCCGCCTCGCCCGGCCGGGCGCGGCGAAATGGCCAGGGAGCTCTCCGCCTTTCGGGGTAAGGTCGATGACGAAGGTGCTAAAGGTTGCGCTGCGTCACGACCTGGATCAGGACATCCAGCACCACGCCCTCGCCGACGACCTTGGCCGCCGCCTTGGTCAGTTTTTCTTTTACGACAGGGATATTGACCAAGTTCCCGGTCAGGACCGACTTGTCGTCGACGGCGCCGTACAGGGTGGTCAGCAGCGTGTCGAACACCTTGGGCTGGAATGCCTGAACCAGCGGGACCTTGTCGACCACCACCTCCAGCGTCACCACCACGGTGACGAATTGCTCCACCCGCTGTGTCCCAATGGCCGGCACCATCAGCGGGGCCATGCGGACGAAGGCGGTGGGCGGCTTGGGCGGCGGCTCCTCCTTCTTCGGCGCCTCGCCCTCGTGCGGCACGAAATAGATGTTGTAGAGCATCCACCCGCCGTAACCGGCGCCGCCCAGCAGCGCGATGCCCACGACAAGCAGCAGGACGGCCTTGATCATGCGCGCGGTATCCTTGGATGATCGATCCTGGAAGGGATCGGCGCGCAGCCTAGGCCCGGCCTGCTTTCCATAGGGTTAAGCGCGAGCGGTGCTCAGAAATGCTGCCAGCCGCGCGCCGGCAGGGCCAGGGGAGCCCCGCCCAAACCGACCACCCGCACGTCGCCGGCGGCCCCCTCCTCCAGCCGGCCGATCGCGGTAATCGGCACGCCCGTCTCCGCGGCGAGCGCCGCCAGATCCGGCCGCGCCTCGTCCGGGGCGGTGAACAGAAGCTCGTAGTCGTCGCCGCCAGTCAGCGCCAGGGCCAGCCGGGCCGGATCGGATCCGACCACAGCGAGGGCCGCGTCCGACAGGGGGACGGCGGTCGAATCCAGAACCGCCGCGCAGCCGGATTCGTCGCACAGATGGCCCAGGTCGGCGACCAGCCCGTCGGACACGTCCAGGCAGGCGGTCGCCAGCCCGACCAGCCGCGGCCCGACCGTGGTGCGCGGGTCCGGCCGGCGCAGCCGCGCCAGCAGGCGGCCGCGCGCCGCCACATCCGCCACCGCGATCTTGCCGAACGCGACCTGAAGCCCCAGCGCGGCATCGCCGACGCTGCCCGTAACGAAGACCTTGTCGCCCGGCCGGCCGCCCCAGCGGGGCAGCGCCCTGCCCTTCGGCACCAGCCCAAAGGCGGTGACCGACAGGGTGATCGGCCCGCTGGTCGACACCGAGTCGCCACCCGCCAGACCGATGCCGAAGCGCGCCTGGTCCTCGCCCAGCCCCGCCGCGAAGGCGGCGAGCCAGTCCTCGCCCACGGTCCGGGGCAACGCCGTCACCAGCGTGTAGGCGTATGGGGCCGCCCCCATCGCCGCGAGGTCGGACAGGTTGGTGCGCAGCAGCTTGGCGGCGATATCGCCCGGGGCGTCGTCGGGGAAGAAGTGGACGCCGGCCACCATGGCGTCCGTGGTCACAACCAACTCCTGGTCCGGCGGAACGCCGAACACGGCCGCGTCGTCGGCCAAACCGCGGGCGCCGGGAAACCCGGCCGCCAGCGGTTTGAAGTAACGGTCGATCCGGCCGAACTCCCCCAGTGCGCGGGAGTTGTCCGGCTCAGGCGTCCCTGGACGGCTCACGGCTCGGGTCCGGCTTGGCCAGCTCGTCCGGCCGCAGGGCGCGGGCCACATGGTCCAGCACGCCGTTCACCATGCCCGGCTCGCGCCCGGCGAAGAAGGCGTGCGCCACGTCCACATACTCGCTGATGAGGATGCGCGGGTGCGTGTCGTTGTGCACGAACAGCTCGTAGGCGCCGGCGCGCAGGATGGCGCGGAGCAGCAGCTCCAGCCGGTCCAGCGAGAATCGCGGCTCCAGCGCGGAGGACAGCATGCCGTCCACCTCCGCCCGGCGGTGCGCCGCACCACGGACGATGTCAGCGAACAGCTGCGGGTCGGCGGCGACGAACTTGGCGCCGTCGATCTCCTCGCCCAGCCGGTGGTTGACGAACTCGCCGACCACGGATTCGACGGCGACGCCGGTCGGTTCGATCTGGTTCAGGTCGATCTGGTAGAGGGCCTGCACGGCGGCAAGGCGGGCCGCCTTGCGCCGGGCCTTTGCCGACCCGCCGCCGGTCCGGTTCCGGGATCCGCGCTTCGGTTTCGCGCGGCCGGCCGCGTCGTCGTTGCTCATGATGCTCATACTGTCAGGGCGTAGAACGGGACTATGCCGCGGGGTTAACGCGGATAGAGGCGGAATTGGCGTTTCAGTTCGATCATGTCAAGGCAGGCGCGGGCGGCGAAACCGCCCTTGTTCTTGGCCGCGACAGAGGCCCGCGCCCAGGCCTGCTCGCGGTTCTCCACCGTCAGCACGCCGTTGCCGATGGCCAACGCGTAGCGCAGGGCCAGATCCTGCAGGCCGCGGGCGCTCTCGTTGCAGACGATGTCGTAGTGCGTCGTCTCGCCGCGGATCACGCATCCCAGCGCCACATAGCCGTCGAAGCGCTTGCGCGCCGTGAAGAAGTCCATGGAGCGCAGGGCGTAGAGGATCGCAGCGGGGATTTCCAGGCAGCCCGGGACGGCGACGCGCTGGTAGGTGGCGCCGTCCTTCTCGATCTCCGCGATGGCGCCGCGGACCAGTTCGTCGGCGATGTCCTCGTAGAAGCGGGCTTCCACGATCATCAGATGGGGCTTCTCGGTCATCTCTCGCTGCTCGGCCAAACCATCACCGGACCATCACTGATCGTGAAGGGGAATCGGGCGATGGCCGACGACCGTCAGCCCGTAGCCTTCCAACCCGATGATGGACTTCTTGCGGTTCGACAGCAGAACCATGTTCCGCACGCCCAGGTCCAGAAGGATCTGCGCGCCCACGCCGTAATCGCGCAGCGTCGGGGTCGGGTTTTCGTGCCCTTCCAGGCGCGCCTTCAGCGTCGCGGTCAGCCCGTTCGCCATCGGCTCGCGCAGCAGGACGATCACGCCGCGGCCCTCCTCGGCGATCATCTCCATGGAGGCCTGAAGCTCACCGTCGCGCGCGGCGCTCTTGTCGCCCAGCACGTCGTCCAGCACGGACAGGGCGTGCATGCGCACCAGCACCGGCTCGTCGCCGGAGATGTCGCCGCGGACCAGCGCGATGTGCTCCGCGTACGCCACCTTGTTGACGTAGACGTACATCTGGAAGCGGCCGCCGAAGCGGCTGTCCAGCGCGCCGGCCAGCCGCTGCTCGACGATCGTCTCGGTGCGGCGGCGGTAGGCGATCAGGTCGGCGATGGTGCCCACCTTCAGCCCGTGGAACTGCGCGAACTTCACCAGGTCCGGCAGGCGGGCCATGGTGCCGTCGTCGTTCATGATCTCGCAGATCACGCCGGCCGGGGTCATGCCGGCCATGCGGGCGATGTCCACCGACGCCTCGGTGTGGCCGGCGCGGACCAGCACGCCGCCGTCACGGGCGAGCAGTGGGAAGACGTGGCCCGGCGTGACGATGTCATCCGGGCTCGCGGTAGGGTCGATCGCGACCTGGATGGTGCGGGCCCGGTCGGCGGCGGAGATGCCGGTGGTGACGCCCTCGCGCGCCTCGATGGATACGGTGAAGGCGGTCTGGTGGCGGGTGCCGTTCTGCTGCGCCATCAGCGGCAGGCGCAGCCGCTCGATGTGGTGCTGGTCCATGGCAAGGCAGATCAGGCCGCGACCGTGCTTCGCCATGAAATTGACGGCCTCGGGCGTCGCGCACTGCGCGGGGATGACGAGGTCGCCCTCGTTCTCCCGGTCCTCGTCGTCGACCAGGATGAACATCCGGCCCTGGCGCGCCTCCTCCAGGATCTCCTCGGGGCGCGACAGATAGGCGTGGAACTCCGACGTCATTCCTGACCTGCCAGCCGCGCCACGTACCGCGCGAGCATGTCGATTTCCAGATTGACCCGGTCGCCGGCCTTCAACCCACCGAAGGTGGTGGCGTCCTGCGTGTGCGGGATGATGTTCACGCCGAAGCGCGCGCCGTTGACCTCGTTCACCGTCAGCGATACGCCGTCCAGCGCCACCGAGCCCTTGGAGGCGATGTACTTGGCCAGTTCTGCCGGAACCTCGAAGGTGAAGCGCTTGGACTCGCCGTCCGCGCGCACGTCCGCCACGGTGGCGACGCCGTCGACGTGGCCCGACACGATGTGCCCGCCCAGCTCGTCGCCGACCTTCAGCGCGCGCTCCAGGTTGACGCGCGTGCCCTCGGCCCAGCCGCCCAGCGTGGTTTTCGACAGCGTCTCCGCCGAAGCCTGGACGGCGAACCAACCCGGCCCCTTCTCCACGACGGTCAGGCAGACGCCGTTGTTGGCGATGGACGCGCCGATGGGAACCGTCTCCATATCGAAGGCGGTCTCGACGGTGAACCGGGTGTCGCCCTGCCGCTCCACGGCCCGAACGCGCCCCACATCGGTGATGATTCCAGTGAACATGGGCCGGCAATCTAGCAGGTTTTCACCGGCGCGAAAGGTTCATCCGTATGGCGTAGGACGCAACGGACTGTTGCGTGGAAAGAGGTATGGTGGGACGCCGCAGCACAACGCTGTCCAGACCGCTATCCGCGCCGCACGTAGCTCTCCGCCAAGTCCTCGCCCGCCCGGCGCACGGCCACCCGGCGGAACAGCGCCATCTGGTCCAATCCGTCCACGCCGAAACCGTGCACCGCCGGCAGGCCGTCACCGCCCATCACCGACGCGGCGCGGAACCATTCCAGACGGTCCACAAGCCCGGCGCGCAGCAGCGAGGCGCTGAGCGTCGCCCCGCCCTCCACCAGCACGCGGGTCAGGCCGCGCCGGGCCAGCGCGGCGCTCGCCTCGACCAGGTCCGGCAGGCCGGCGGAATCGGCGCCGGCGCGAATCACCGACAGGCCGCAGTCCTCGAAGGCCGCGAGCCGGGGACCGTCGACGTCCTCGCGGGCGATCACCCAGGTCGGCACGGCCCGCGCGCTGGCCGCGAGCTTTCCGGTCAACGGCAGGCGCAGCCGGCTGTCCACAACGATCCGCACGGGGGAACGGTGGGTCAGGCCCGGCAGGCGGCAGGTCAGTTCCGGGTCGTCGGCCAGCGCAGTGCGAATGCCGACCATGATCGCGTCGTGCGTGGCGCGCAGCCGGTGCCCCCAGGCCCGCGCCGTGGGGCCGGTGATCCATTGCGACAGGCCGCCATGCGTGGCGATCCGCCCGTCCAGCGTCGTCGCGGCTTTCAGCGTGTAGAGCGGCCGGTCGTCCTGGATGCGCCGGAAGAAGCCCTCGTTGAGCGCCCAGGCCTCGTCATCCAAAACCCCGGTGGTCACGGCGATGCCGGCGGCGCGCAGCCGCTCCAGCCCGCCGCCGGCCACCCGCGGGTCCGGATCGCCGCAGGCGACGACCACGCGGGCGACTCCGGCCTCGACCAGAGCGAGGGCGCAGGGCGGCGTCTTTCCGTAATGGTTGCAGGGTTCCAACGTGACGTAGGCGGTGGCGCCGCGCGCCGCAGCACCCGCGCGGGCCAGGGCTTCGGTCTCCGCGTGCGGGCGCCCGCCGGGCTGGGTCCAGCCGCGCCCGACCACCACGCCGTCGCGAACGATGACGCAGCCCACCGCCGGATTCGGCCAAGTGTTCCCCAGCCCGCGGGTAGCCAGCGCCAGCGCGGCGCGCATGTGGCGAAGGTCGTCGGGATGATAAGACATGGCCACGGCTCCGCCCCTAGCAACCAAATCCCCTCTCCCCTCTGGGGAGAGGGTTAGGGTGAGGGGGCCCGGCATCGTTGGTACGTTCGGCAAAAGCGCATCCCCCTCACCCCGCCCCTCTCCCCAGAGGGGAGAGGGAGAAGAAGGATGCGTGGAACGATCACCCGTTCTGGGGCTCCGGGGCGAGCTGCTCGACGAACTCGTTGAAGTCCGACGCCTCGCGGAAGTCCTTGTAGACCGAGGCGTAGCGGATGTAGGCGACCGGGTCGAGCGCCTGGAGCGCCGCCATGATCATCTCGCCGATCTGCTTCGACGGGATCTCGCTCTCGCCCGACGATTCGAGCTGGCGCACCAGGCTGTTCACCACCCGGTCGATGCGGTCGGCGTCGATCGGGCGCTTGCGCAGCGCGATGCGCATGGAGCGCAGCAGCTTCTCGCGGTCGAAGGGCTCGCGTTGCCCGCCGCTCTTCACCACCGTCAGCTCGCGCAGTTGCACGCGCTCGAAGGTGGTGAAGCGCGCCCCGCAGCCCGGGCAGAAGCGCCGTCGGCGAATCGCCGAGTTGTCCTCGGTCGGCCGCGAGTCCTTGACCTGGGTGTCCTCGTGTCCGCAGAACGGGCAGCGCATGTCCGGCCTTTCCCTTTGCTTGGGTGCTTTTTACAGAGTCGGGTAGATCGGGAAGCGGCGGCACAGCTCGCGCACCTCTTCCCGCACCTTCGCCTCGACCGCGGCGTTGTCGCCGGAGTTGCTGGCGGCCAGCCCGTCCAGCGTCTCCACGATCATGCGGCCGACCTGCTCGAACTCCGCGACGCCGAAGCCGCGGGTCGTGGCGGCCGGGCTGCCCAGGCGGACGCCGGAGGTGACCATCGGCTTCTGCGGGTCGAACGGCACGCCGTTCTTGTTGCAGGTCATGCCGGCGTGCTCCAGGCTCGCCTCGGCCGCCTTGCCAGTCAGGTTCTTCGGGCGCAGGTCGACCAGGACGATGTGGCTGTCCGTGCCGCCCGACACGATGTCCAGACCGCCGTCGATCAACACCTTCGACAGGGCGCGGGCGTTGTCCAGCACAGCCTGGGCGTAGGTCTTGAATTCGGGGCGCAGCGCCTCGGCGAAGGCCACCGCCTTGGCGGCGATGACGTGCATCAGCGGGCCGCCCTGCAGGCCGGGGAAGACCGCCGAGTTGATCTTCTTGGCGATCTCCTCGCTGTTGGTCAGCACCATGCCGCCGCGCGGGCCGCGCAGCGTCTTGTGGGTGGTGGTGGTGACCACGTCGGCGTAGGGGAACGGGTTCGGATAGACGCCGCCGGCGATCAGGCCGGCGTAGTGGGCGATGTCCACCATGAAGTAGGCCCCGACCTCGTCCGCGATGGCGCGGAAGCGCTCATAGTCCAGGACGCGCGGGTAGGCGGAGCCGCCGGCGATGATCAGCTTCGGCTTGTGCTCGCGGGCCAGCGCCTCGACCTGGTCGAAGTCGATCAGGTGGTCATCCTTGCGCACGCCGTACTGCACGGCCTTGAACCACTTGCCGGACAGGTTCGGGGCGGCGCCGTGGGTCAGGTGGCCGCCGGCGGCCAGCGACATGCCGAGGATGCAGTCGCCCGGCTGCAGCAGCGCCAGGTTCACCGCTTGGTTGGCCTGGGAGCCGGAGTTCGGCTGGACGTTGGCGAAGTTGCAGCCGAACAGCTTGCAGGCGCGCTCGATCGCCAGCGTCTCGGCGACGTCCACATACTCGCAGCCGCCGTAGTAGCGCTTGCCCGGATAGCCTTCCGCGTACTTGTTGGTCATGACCGAGCCCTGCGCCTCCAGCACCGCCTGGGAGACGATGTTCTCGGACGCGATCAGCTCGATCTGCTCCTGCTGGCGGACCAGTTCGTCGCGCACCGCACGCGCGAGTTCGGGATCCGTCTCGGCAAGCGAGGCGGCGAAGAAGCGGCCGATCTCGGCGCGGGGGTCGGCGTTGGTCACGGTCATGGCAGGGCAGGTCCTTGGTTCTTAGTGGCGGTCTCGGTCCGCCGTGTCGGTCCGCCGCTGTGCGCGGAAGGGTCGGCGGCAGGAAAACGGTCAGACGAATAAGGAAAGAATAAGGGTCAACCCATCTTTGCGATGCGGCGGCTGTGCCGCTCGCCGCCTTCGAAAGCGGTCTTCAGGAACACGTCCACGCAGTCCCGGGCGATCTCCGGCCCGATGATGCGGGCGCCCAGCGCCACCACGTTGGCGTCGTTGTGCTCGCGCGACAGGCGCGAGGTGGTCACGTCGTGCACCAGTGCCGCGCGGATGCCCGGGTGACGATTCGCCGCGATGCTGATGCCGATGCCGCTGCCGCAAATCAGCACGCCCCGCTCTGCCCGCCCGTCGGCGATGGCGCCGGCCACGGCGGCCGCGAAATCGGGATAGTCGACCGACTGCGGGCCGTCGCAGCCGAGGTCGATCACCTCGTAGCCGGCGTCGCGAAGCCAGGAGCCGATTTGGGCCTTCAGTTCGAAGCCGGCGTGGTCGGATGCGAGTGCGATGTTGCGGGCGGTCATGGAACTGGAACTCCGTGCACGAAGACAGGCGGCGCCACCCGGAGCGGGAGGCCGGCGCGGGTCGCACGCTACCAGATGTCGGTGCGATTCGCCAGATGGACACAAAGCACAGCGCCTACGCCTCGGGCAAGGGCGCCCTGCGTGGAACACAGGGGCTTATCGCTGCGAATCATTATCGACTTTCGCTGCGAATCGTTATCGCCTTTTTGCTGCGAATCGTTATCATCAGACATTGCTCCCAGCCGCCGCGAAACAATCTTCCTCTACTTGGCGGCGGAGCGGGGCGTTGACGGAGTAAGCAGCCCGTCCGATGCGTGACCGGCACACGAATCGGCCAATTGCTGTGCCCAAGTCTCGTGGTTTCGCGCAGCTTCGCGCTACTAGACGGTGCCTAATGGCCGGGCAGAGGCACCGGCGCCTCGCCGTTTTCAGCGTTAACTGATTTAACGGCCGCTCTTAACTTCTGGACGTCCTAAATAACTTAATTCCCGCTTGCCGAAATTATATTGACACCAAAATCACGGTATGCAACTTGGTGTTAGGGACCAAATGAAAATTCAGGACAACAGGCAATGAGTGACCAGCTTCGCGCCGACGCGCCCGACAATGCGCTGCTGCGCATGACGGCGGAGATCGTTTCCGCGTATGTCAGCAAGAACGTTCTGCCGGCGCAGCAGATTCCCGAGGTCATCAACACGGTCTATTCGTCGCTGACCGGATTGAACTCGCAGCCGCGCGAGTTGCCGACGGAACCGCTCAAGCCTGCGGTTCCGATTCGCAAGTCGGTCACGCCCGAATACATCGTTTGTCTCGAGGACGGCAAAAAGCTGAAGATGCTGAAGCGGCACCTTCGCTCGACCTACAACATGTCGCCCGACGAATACCGCGCCCGTTGGGGCCTTCCGCCGGATTACCCGATGGTTGCGCCGAACTACGCCGCCCAGCGGTCGGAGTTCGCCAAGCGAATCGGCCTTGGCCGCAGCTCCGGGCGCCAGACGCGCCGCCGCGCCGGCTGATCGCGCGCTCCGTCCTGAAAGAAAGGGCCGGCCCTGGTTATGGGGCCGGCCCTTTCTTTTTCACAGGTTATGGGGCCGGCCCTTTCTTTTTCACAATGCCGCGCCGACAATGCCGAACTCATGATCTTCGGTTGATGGACTTGGGCCAGTGCTCAGCCGCAAGTCTTTCCACCGGCCAGACGGCAGTTG
The DNA here is from genome assembly GCF_025961225.1 of Azospirillum canadense. GTDB lineage: Bacteria > Pseudomonadota > Alphaproteobacteria > Azospirillales > Azospirillaceae > Azospirillum > Azospirillum canadense. The sequence continues at coordinate 1,838,065 of NZ_JAOQNG010000001.1, forward strand.
AAGCGCTCCACGTTCCGGGTCAACTCCTGCCCGGTGTTGGTGTTCTCCTCGTTGAGGCACTTCAGGTAGTCCATCGTCCGGTCCACATACTCCTTCACCTCGAACTGGCAGGCGGACATCTTGTCGGCGCTGACGAAGGTGGTGGTGTCGTCCATGCAGACGGGAACGCCGGGCTTGGTGCAGCCGTTGACGGTTGCGGCCAGGGCCTGGGATAGGCCGGCCCCCGTGATCGCCCCCGTGATCGCCATGGTGATCGCCACGGCCATCGCGGCCGCTCCCAGCACGAACTTGGCGCAACGCATGTATTCGTCTCCCTCCGGACTTGCCGTGTCGGCGTCTGTTCTGGGCCAAGCTCCACCATCCGCCGGCTGAGTTCAAGCGCGCGAAGCGTCGGCCCATTCGTTCGTCGATGCGGTTTCTACAGGCGTTACGACCGATGCACCAGTGCCGACGGGGATGCATAGGACTAGAGTTGTGGCCGAGCAGTTCGCCCCAGGACCGGCCCCGCAGGTCCGGCTCCGGGATGTCAGTGCTCACCATCAGCAGAAGCCAAGACTAGAACCGCGCCCCCGGACCCGTCCGGTGGGCGCGTTCCTTGTGGGGCACCCGCCAGCGAAGGATCAGCGCCCCGGCGCCTTGGCGGCGGCGGCACGGTTCAGCACGAACTGCAGCTTGTTAACCGCGGTGCGCTTCAGCAGCTCCGTGCTGCCGGTGGCCGGCCCGGCGACCGACACCTCGGTCCCCGTGGCGGGGTCGATGGCGATGACCTTCATGTAGCTGCCGACGCGCTGGAACTCGAACAGCACCTCGCCACCGCCCCTGTTCCCGCCCTGGGCCCCGCCCTGGCCGCCCCCTGCCCTGCCCGTCATCGTCCTCTCCTTCGCGTCGGAACCCCGGCCACCAAGCCCTGTTGATGGCGCACACACATCCCCACAACGTGAGGTACTTGCGCCATGGCAACCAAGACCATGCAGGATCTGCTGATCGAGGAACTGCGCGACATCTATCACGCGGAGAAGCAGATCACCAAGGCGCTGCCGAAGCTGGCCAAGGCGGCCCATTCCGAACAGCTGCGCCAAGCGTTCGAGCTGCACCTCGAACAGACCCGCGGCCAGGTCGAGCGTCTCGAACAGGTCTTCGAGGAATTGGACACCCGCAGCCGCGGCAAGCATTGCGAAGCCATGGAAGGGCTGATCAACGAGGCCCGCGAGATCCTGGAAATGGGCCTCGCGCCTGAGGTGCAGGACGCCGCCCTGATCGCGGCCGCCCAGAAGGTGGAGCATTACGAGATCGCCAGCTACGGCACCGTCCACGCCTACGCCACAGCCTGCGGCCTGACCAAGGTCGCGCAGCTACTGGAGGAGACGCTGAACGAAGAAAAAGACACCGACAAGAAGCTCAACACTCTGGCGATCAACGACGTGAACAAAAAGGCCATCCAGGCCAGTGGCAAGAAGGCCGCCTAACCCGCACCGGTTGCACTGGCTCTCATTCCCTGAAGTCTACTCACCGACATCGGGCGCCGTTTCACCGGCGCGCGCCACGCGGGCTCCGCATGGGTGCCCGCGTGTTTTGTCTCACCCCCGGCACCCCCGGCGCCGTTGAAGGGGGTACCCCACCGGGGTACACTCGGCCCCGCTCCGAACGACGAAACCGGTGCCGGCGCCATGCGCAGGGTCCTCGCCTCCTTCCGATCCGGTCTGCTGGGCGCCGCATTGCTCGGCGCCGTGCTGGGATTCGCCCCCCGGACCGCCGCGTTGGCCGCTGAAGGCCCGCCGGCCCTGCCGCCGTCGGTGCGCATCAAGCCCGTGATGGTCCCGGTCGTCACCCGCGGGCAGGTGGAGCGCTACACGCAGATCGAGGTGATGCTGGAGGTGGCGAACGCCACCAAGCTGGGCGACGTCCAACTGGCCATCCCGCGCCTGCACGACGCGACCCTGCGCGCCGTCTACAAGGGGATCGCGGAAGGCTGGATCGTGCGCGGCAACATCGCCAACATGCCGGCACTGCGCCGCACCATCAACGACGAGAGCGTCCGCTTGTTCGGCAAGGACGTGATCAGCCGCATCCTGATCACCCCGCTGTCCCGGCAATCAAGCTTTCCATAAACCGGCACGTTTCCTGCCAGCCCGCCGCTTTCCACGGTTGCCACTCCCCGCCCGTCGCGGCAGCATGGCCCCGGCATTGGGGAGGAAAAACACTATGGCCGTGGTCTATGTGGCGCGCAGCGCCGCGCTGACGAAATGGGCGTCCGACGTCGGACAGGGCAAGCACACCTTCAAGCTGGGCGTGGCCGCGGACCAGGACGCGGCGAAGGCCGCGGTCGAAGCCGGCTGGGCCGGGGAGACCGACTGGCGCACGGTGCACAGCCAGGACATCGCCGATATTGACGAAGACTCGGTGCTAGAACGGCTGATGCGCAAGGAAAAGGTCATCGACCCGACCTACTACCCCAAATTGAAGGGTGCGACTGGAGTGTTCCGCATTACGCTCACCAACGTGCAGAACAGCCTGCTCGTCGCCAAGGCGATGTCCGCCGACGAGCCGCTCGTTGACATCAAGGTGAAGCCCAAGGACATCGCCGACTACATGATCCGCAACGCTCTTCCCACGGCCCCCTCAGCCTCATGACGGCCAGCCCGATGACCGCCCCGACCCTTTTCACCATCGGCTACGAGCGTGCGTCGCAGGGCGACCTGCTGGCGACGCTGAAGGCGCGCGGGGTCGGCGTCCTGCTGGACGTGCGCGACCTGCCGCTGTCCCGCCGCGCCGGCTTTTCCAAGCGCCCCCTGTCCGCCGGGCTGGAGGAGGTCGGCATCGGCTACGTCCACCTGAAGGGGCTGGGCACGCCGAAGGAAGGGCGCGTCGCCGCCCACCAAGGCGACATGGACCGCTTCTGGTCCATCGTGGAAGAGAAGATGCAGACGCCGGAGGCGGAGCACGACCTGTCCCGCGCCGCGGCCCTGGCGCAGGAGCGCCCGGCCTGCCTGCTCTGCTTCGAGGCCTCGCCCCACGTCTGCCATCGCCGCCGCGTGGCGGAACTGCTGCACGACCGCTTCGGCTTCACGGTCGAACACCTGTCCGCCACGGACCCGTCCTTTTAGGAACCCGCCCATGCAATCCCGCTGGTCCCGCTTCGACGAGCTGCCGCTTGCCGACTTCTACGCCATGCTGCATCTGCGCCAGAGCGTGCTGATCGTCGAGCAGGCCTCCCCCTACCCCGACCTTGACGGCCGCGACCCGGAAGCCCTGCACCTCGCGCTCTACGACGGCGAGACCACGGCGCCCGTCGGCTACGCGCGCATCTTCGGGCCGGATCCGGCGACCGGGACGACCTCCTTCGGCCGCCTCGCCGTGGCGCCGGCGTGGCGCGGCAAGGCGCTGGGCCGTCGGCTGGTGGCCGAATGCCTGGGCCGCCTCGCCCGCGAATGGCCGGAGCACGATGTGCTGATCAGCGCGCAGCTGTACCTGGAAGATTTCTACGGCAGCTTCGGCCTGCACCGCGTCAGCGACATCTACGACGATGTAGGCATCGACCACATCGACATGCGTCTGAAGCGCGGGTGAGAGAATTAACCACCAAGGCACCAAGACACCAAGTGAGAAGCCCCGGCCGACACGCAAACCGGAGCCGATGCCATAGCAAGTTTGATCTTGGTGCCTTGGTGTCTTGGTGGTGAATAACCCCGCCCGAAGAAGGTGTCACGGGGTAACGACGCAGTTTAGGCAAGAGCCTTGCGCTGGAGCGAAATGCCGGGAAGCCGGTGCATTTCTGGCCGGGCCTCATCGTTGCCATGGAGATGGGCAAACAGGGCCATACGGCGGTTCACCATGGCCTTGCTCTTGGAGACGATGATCGACTTGCGGCGGCAGGTTCCGACCCAATGCCGCTGGCGGCCATTGTTGCGCTCCAGGGCGACACTCTGGTCCTTGCCCTGATAATGCCGCCCGATCGGGAGAACCGTGTCGTAGACGGCGAACTGATCGGTGCAAAACAGGCGTGCGCCCCAGCGTTGCAGACGCTCGTACAGACGCCGGAAGGTGGCTTCGTCGCGCTTGCCGCATTCCCAGTCGATCAGGCGTCCTCTGTCGCGGTCGTACGCCTTCCAGATCCAGAGTTTCTGCGCCTTGCAGCCGAGATAATGCCACATCTCGTCGATCTCGATGACGTTGGCCGGCTCCGGAATCGGCTTGGAGCAATGCCGGTCCACATACTGGCAGACCCAACGCAGCACGGACTGGCCGGTCGTGCCGAGCAACTTGCCGACGGCGCGCAACGACAGCCCATGCCCGTACAGCGTCACCGCCGCTTGCTTCGTCGGCTCCGGCACCGTCGTGTCCGGCAGGCGCGTGAACTGGAAGCCGCACCTGCGGCACAACCAACGTTGTTTGCCCAGCACGTGGCCGGATTTCACCACCCGCACGCTGCCGCAGCGCGGGCACCACGGTCGTTCACCCAAATCGACCCTTCCTCGTAGAATGAGCCGATTACATGGGATGCGTCGTTATCCCGTGACACCCTCCCGCCCGAAAAACGCCCAAACCTACACCACCACCATCTTCTGCAAGGTCTCCAGCCGATCGGCCTCGCCCGCGGGCTTGTCCCAGCGGATGCGGTGGACGCGGGGGAAGCGCATGGCCAGCCCGCTCTTGTGCCGGGTCGACGGGTGCACGCTGTCGAAGGCGACCTCCAGGACGAGGCCCGGTTCGACCTCCCGCACCGGGCCGTACTTGCGCACCGTCTTGTTGCGCACCCAGCGGTCCAGCTCCACCAGCTCCGCGTCGGTGAAGCCGAAATAGGCCTTGCCCACCGGCACCAGCTCGTCGCCGCGCCAGACCCCGAAGGTGAAGTCGGAGTAATAGCTCGACCGCTTGCCGTGCCCGCGCTGCGCGTACATCAGCACGGTGTCCAGCGTCAGCGCGCCGCGCTTCCACTTGAACCAGGGGCCCTTCGGCCGCCCGGCGGTGTAGACGCTGTCGCGCCGCTTCAGCATCAGCCCTTCGATGCTGTTCTCCCGCGCGTTGTCGCGCAGGGACTCCAACTCCGCCCAGCCGGCGAAGGGCACCAGCGGCGACAGGTCCATGCGCCGGGGCTGGACCTCGCCGTACCAGCGCTCCAGCCGCGCGCGCCGTTCCAGGAAGGACAGGCCGCGCAGGTCCTCGTCACCGTCGAACAGGATGTCGTAGAGCCGCACCCAGGCCGGGAACTCCTGCAGCATCTTGGCGGTCACCGCCTTGCGGTTCAGCCGCTGCTGCAGGTCGTTGAAGGACGCCACCTCGCCCTCGCGGCGCGCCACCAGAAGCTCCCCGTCCAGGACGGCGTCGAAGCTCATGTGGTCCACGATGTCGGGGAAGGCGCCGGACACGTCGTCGCCGGTGCGGCTGTAGATGCGCCGCTCCCCGCCCTTCGACACCAGCTGCACGCGAATGCCGTCCCACTTCCATTCCGCGCTGTAGTCCACGGGGTCCAGGGAGGCCCGGTCCTCCTCCTCCAGCGGGTGCGACAGCATCAGCGGTCGGAAGCCGGCGCCATGCCCCGCGGCCGGGCGCTCGGACCGCCCCTCCAGCCAGGCGAACAGGTCCAGGTAAGGCGGGGTCAGCCCGTGCCAGCATTCCTCCAACTCGCCGATGTCAACCTTGCCCAACTCCGCCAGCGCCGTCTTGGCGAGCCGCGCCGACACGCCGACCCGCAAGCTGCCGGTGATCAGCTTCAGCAGCGCAAAGCGGCCGGAGCTGTCCAACGTGTCCAGCCAGCCCTCCACCAGATCCATCACTTGGCTGCGCTTGGCCGCGCGCAGCGTGTCCACCACCTCCGGCAGGGAGGGCGGCAGGCTGTTGGCGCGGTCGTGCCGCTCCGGCCAGATCAGCGCCACCGTCTCCGCAAGGTCGCCGACGTAGTCGTAGGACAGCGCGAACAGCTCCGGATCGGTGCGCGCGGCGACCAGCTGGCGGATGGCCGCGGGCTTGGCCTCGTTGAAGGTCAGCGCCTCGGTCAGCGCGGCCAGCGCCCAGCCGCGGTCGGGATCGGGCGTCGTGGAGAAGAAGTCCGCCAGCAGCCGGATCTTCCCATTGCGCGACGGCATGAAGACCAGCGCGTCGATCAGCGTGGCGAAGCGGTTCACGCCCCCTCCTCCTCGAACCCCACCAGGGCCAGCGCCCGCGCGCGGATTCCCCGCTGCGTCGCGTGGTGCACCAGCGCTTCCTCCCGCCCGTGGGTCACCCAGACCTCCGGCGCGCCGACGTCGTCCAAGGTCTGCGTCAGCTCGTCCCAGTCCGCGTGGTCGGAGATGACCAGCGGCAGTTCCACGCCGCGCTGCCGCGCCCGTTGCCGCACGCGCATCCAGCCCGACGCCATCGCCACCACCGGGTCGGTCAACCGACGCGCCCAGCGGTCAGCCACCGCGGCAGGCGGGGCGAGCACCAGGGCGCCCTTCAGCTCCTCCTTCGCCGCGACCGTCGCCGGCCGCAGTTCTCCCAGCGCGATCCCGAACCCCTCGTACAGCGTGCAGATCGGTTCCAGCGCGCCGTGCAGGTAGATCGGCCGGTCGTAGCCCGCCGCGCGCAGCAGCGTGATCAGCCGCTGGCACTTGCCGAGCGCGTAGACGCCGACGACGTGCGTCCGCTCCGGAAAAATTTCCAGCGAGTGGATCAGCTTGCGCACCTCGCCCAGGTCCGGCGGGTGGCGGAAGACCGGCAGGCCGAAGGTCGCCTCGGTGATGAAGACGTCGCAGGGCACCGGCTCGAAGGGCGCGCAGGTGCGGTCGAAGGTCCGCTTGTAGTCGCCGGAGACGACCACCCGGCTGCCGGCGTGTTCAAGAATGACCTGCGCGCTGCCCAGCACATGGCCGGCCGGGGCGAGCCGCACCGTGACCTCACCGATGCGGATCGCCTCGCCATATTCCAGCGCCTGCTGGAAGCCGCCCGCCCCCTCGCCCAGCCGCTGCCGCATGATCGCGAGCGTGCCGGGCGTGGCGAGCACCTTGGCATGGCCCGGCCGGGCGTGGTCGGAATGGCCGTGCGTGATCACCGCGCGCTCCACCGGGCGCAGCGGATCGACGTAGAATCCGCCCGGCTCCACATAGAGCCCTTCGGGGCAGACCTTCATCCAGCGTTCAGGGTGGGGAGGATTGTTCGGGGACATGGAGGGCATGCCCCCAATATAGTCCGTCCTGCCGAAAGGACAAAATTCCGTCACCGCCGGTTGCGCGGGGCGCCCCCGCGGCGCAGGATGGGCTGCAAACAGGGGAGAATCGAGACCATGCACGACCGCCTGTCCCTGACGCCCGAAGTCGCCGACGCCCTGGCGAACGGGCAGCCCGTGGTGGCGCTGGAATCCACAGTCATCGCCCACGGCATGCCCTACCCGAAGAACCTGAACACCGCCCGCTCGCTCGAAGCGCTGATTCGCACCGAGGGGGCTGTCCCGGCGACGATCGCCGTGCTGGACGGGAAAATCCGCGTCGGGCTGGACGACGAGGCTCTGGAACGGCTCGCGTCCGGCGAAAGGGCCGGCGGCAAGGCGGTCATGAAGCTCAGCCGCCGCGACCTGCCCGTGGCGCTGGCGACCGGGGCACCCGGGGCGACCACGGTGGCCGCCACAATGATCGCCGCACGGCTGGCCGGCATCGCCGTCTTCGCGACCGGCGGGCTGGGCGGCGTGCACCGCAGGGCGGAGACCAGCTTCGACGTGTCCGCCGACCTGGACGAGCTGGCGCGCACCAGCGTCTGCGTGGTCTGCGCCGGGGCCAAGTCGATTCTCGACCTATCCAAGACGCTGGAGGTTCTGGAAACTCGCGGAGTCCCGGTCCTGGGTCTCGGCACCGACGAGTTTCCGGCCTTCTACAGCCGCAACTCCGGTCTGCCCATCTCGCATCGCTGTGACAACGTCACCGAGGTCGCGGCCATCCTGCGGGCCAAATGGGACCTGGGGTTGGAGGGCGGCGTGGTCCTGGCCAACCCCATTCCGGAGGCCGACGCCCTGGACGGTGCCGCCATGGAGGAGGCCATCGCGCAGGCCCTGGACCATGCGGAAGCTCATGGAATCACGGGGAAATCCGTCACGCCGCACCTGCTGGCGGCGCTGGAGCGCATCACCGCCGGGCGCAGCCTGACGGCGAACATGGCTTTGATCCGTCACAACGCGGTTGTGGCCGCCCGGCTGGCGGTGGCCTTTTCCGCCCTTCCGGCTAGGACCTGCTAGAACTTTGCGCATAGGGGGTAAGCCCTCTGCGACCTACGGACTTAAGACCCCGTTAACCCCCGCTGGGCGAATCTGGGCTCGTTCTTCAGCGGAGGTTTCTATGCGTGCGCCCAGCCCGTCGAACCTGGTTTCCCGGATGATCGCCATGGCCGCCCAGCCGGACGAGGCCATTGGTGACGTCGATGCCCGCCCCGCCGCGCGCGTGAAGCGGATCGTGTGGTCGTCCCAGGCGGCCAAGCTGCGCGGCTCCCTCTCCTCGCGCCTCGTGCACGAGATCGAATGCGCGGTGTCCGCCGACCTGGACAGCATGGAACTGCCGGAGGTGTTCTTCACCTCGGTCGAGTTTGCCGGCCGCGTCGTCACCTGCGACCTGGACGCCTCGGGCACGGCCTCCATCTTCGGCCTGATCGACGTCAACGAGTATGACGAGCTGGTCGAGGAAGCCGGCGACGACGCCCTGTTCGGCGTCGATTGGGACGGCGTCTACGTCACCCCCGCGCGCACGCGACACTAAGCCGCACCCCGCTGGAGAGAGCCGGCTGAAATCGGGGGTGCCGAGGCACCCCCGAAGCATGATCAGCCCAGAACGCGGGCGACGATCACGCCCAGCTTCTTCACCAGTTCCGGGTCGCGCTTGTCCGGCGCGGTCATCAGGGCATTGTCGAGCGCCGTGTGGCACCCCTGCTCGCACATCCCCTCGCGCACCACCAGCTTCGGCGCCAGTTGCTTCACCAGAGAGCGTGCCTTGTCGGCGTTGGCAACCACCACCTTGATCACCGCGTCCACCGTCACATGGTCATGGTCCGGGTGCCAGCAGTCGAAGTCGGTCACCATGGCGACGGTCGCGTAGCACATCTCCGCCTCGCGGGCGAGCTTGGCCTCCGGCATGTTGGTCATGCCGATGACGTCGCACCCCCAGCTTCGGTACAACTCGGACTCGGCCTTGGTGGAAAACTGCGGGCCTTCCATGACCATGTAGGTGCCGCGGCGTTGGTGCGGGATGCGCAGTTCGACCAGCGCCTCCTCGATCAGGTCGCCGAGCCGGCCGCAGACCGGGTGCCCCAGCGCCACATGCGCCACCATCCCCGTGCCGAAGAAGGTCTTGGCGCGGGCAAAGGTGCGGTCGATGAACTGGTCAATGACCACGAAGGTGCCCGGCGGCAGATGCTCCTTCAGGGAGCCGACGGCCGACACCGACAGGATCTCCGTCACGCCCAGCGCCTTCAGCGCGTAGATGTTGGCGCGGAAGTTCAGCTCCGACGGGGGAATGCGGTGGCCGCGGCCGTGGCGCGGCAGGAAGACCAGCGTCTGCCCGTTCAGTTCGCCGGTCAGCAGCTCGTCCGACGGGTCGCCGAAGGGGGTCTCGACCTTCACCCAGCGCTTGTTCTCCAGCCCGTCGATGTCGTAGACGCCGCTGCCGCCGATCACGCCGAGCACCGGCGCGGTCCCGGATTCCGCCATAACCCAAAGCCTCCATCAATGAGAGGCCGCAGTATCCGGGCGAAAGCCCCCAAAGGCAACGCTCACAGCGTGCGCAGCAGAACCACCACGATCGTCAGGTAGACCGCCGCCTTGGCCGCCGTCGCCAGCCGCGCCGTGCCCCACACCTCCACCCCCGGCCGGCGCAGCAGGGTCACCAGCGCCATCCCCGCCGCGAATCCGCCGAGATGCGCCGCCCACGCCACGTCCGCCAGCCCCGAATCCGGCGCCGGCGGCATCAGCGTCATCGCCACGTTCACCCCCAGGAACCCGCCGACCACCAGCGAGGCCGGCACCCGCGGCCCCGGCGACAGGCCCAGCACCGCCTGCGGGTGCAGCAGCAGATAGGCGCCCATGACGCCGCAGATGGCGCCGCTCGCCCCGACCAGCGGGGCCATGGTGTCGGCGGCCAGCGCCCCCTCCACCAGAGCCCCTGCCACAGCGCACAGAAGAAAGAACAGCAGGTACCGCCAGGAGCCCAGCGCCGTCTCCACCGCGTCGCCGAAGGCCCACAGCGCCAGCATGTTGCTGACCAGATGCACGACGTCGCCGTGGATCAGCACATGGCCAAACAGCCCGCGCCACACCGCCCAGGTCGGCAGTGGCCCGGCCAGTTCCACGGTTCCGTAGAAATAGGCGGGGACGAAGGCGAAGGGCTCCGGCGGCAGGCCCAGCACGAAGGCCAGCGTGCAGGCCATGATGATGCCCCGGTTCACGAACGCCACGCGCATCCTTCTCCCCCGGGCAATCCGCCCCCTCCCGATATGGGGACTTTGCCGGCCACGACCAGCACCCCGATCGCCCGGAACGGCGCAGCCGATATACACCCCTCGGCCGCATTGGTCGGTCGCCCTGCGGGTGACACAGTTCCTCCACAGCAAAAATCACCGGACAGGGGAGAAACGACCATGCCCGACCATCATCCAGGCCACTTCGACGTGGTGCGCCAGGGCCGCGTTCTCGTGCTGACCATGAACGACCCGGCGACCCGCAACGCGCTGAGCAACGGCATGATGGCCCGCGGGCGGGAGGCGCTGGAGGAGGCCGCGCACGACGACGGCATCGGCGCCGTGGTGCTGACCGGCGCGGGGGGCGCCTTCAGCTCCGGCGGGCACCTGACGCGGCTGTACGACCACGCCGGCAAGTCGCGGTCGGAAAACCGCGATTCCATCGAGCGTTTCCACGGCTGGGTCCGCATCATGCGCGAATGCCCCAAGCCCATCGTCGCCGCGGTGGAGGGCCCGGCGGCGGGCGCCGGCTTCTCCCTGGCGCTGGCCTGCGACCTGATCGTCGCGGCGGAGGACGCGCGTTTCCTGACCGCCTACGTGAAGGTTGGCCTGAACGCCGACGGCGGCGCGTCGGCCTCGCTCGCCCGCGCCCTGCCCCTGCAGCTCTGCGCAGAGTTGATGCTGGACGGCGGCCCGGTCGAGCCGGCGCGGCTGCACGCGCTCGGCGTCGTCAACCGCCTCACCGCCCCCGGCCAGGCCCTGCCCGAGGCCCTGGCCTGGGCCGCCAAGCTCGCCGAGGGCCCCTCCGCCGCCATGGGCCGCGCCAAGCGCCTGATGGAACTGGCCTACGGCAACTTCGCCACCCAGCTCGCCCGCGAAAGCGACCTGTTCGTCGAAGCCCTGCACCACCCGGAAGCCAAGGAAGGCATCACCGCCTTCTTCGAAAAACGCGCCCCGAAATTCCCCGGCCGCTGAACAGCGGTACGGCCTCAGGCGGCACGGATGCCGGTCAGGAACCGTTCCACCTCCACGCGCAGGGCGTCGGCCTGATGGCTCAGTTCGCCGGCGGCCGACAGCACCTGCGTCGCCGCACCGCCGGTTTCGCCGGCGGCCAGCGTGACCTTCTCGATGGTGCTGGACACCTCCCGAGTGCCCAAGGCCGCGTCCTGAGCGTTCCGGCTGATCTCCGCGGTGGCGGCGTTCTGCTCCTCCACCGCCGCGGCGATGGTCGTGCAGATCTCGTTGATGGCGGTGATGGTGCCCGTGACGGAACGGGTGGCCGCGACGGCGTCCTCGGTGGCGCCCTGGATCGCTGCAACCTGGGCAGCGATATCCTCCGTCGCCCGGGCGGTCTGGTTGGCGAGGCTTTTCACCTCCGAGGCGACGACGGCGAAGCCTTTGCCGGCCTCGCCCGCCCGCGCCGCCTCGATGGTGGCGTTGAGCGCCAGAAGGTTGGTCTGGCTGGCGATATCCTGGATCAGTTGGACCACCGTGCCGATGCGGTCGGCCGTATCGGCCAGCGCCGCCACGGTTCGTGCGGTGCGTTCCACGTCGTCGACGGCACCGGTGGCGATCCGGGTGGAGGCGGCGACCTGCCGCGCGATTTCCGAGGTGGTGCTGTTCATCTGCTCCGTCGCCGCGGCGACCGCCTGAACGTTGGCTGCGGTCTGCCCCGCCGCCGCGGCGGAGCCGCTGGCCCGCGCCTGGGTGGCTTCAGCGGTGAGCGTCATGCCCTGGGCGGTGGCGTCCAACTGCTTGGCGGCGCTGCCGACGGAATGAAGGATGCCCGCCACCGCCTGATCGAAGCGGCCGATCAGCCGCTCCACTCCGGCGGCCCGACGCTCCTTGGCGTCCTGTTCCGCGGCCTGAAGGGCGGCCATCCGGTCGGCCTCGATGGCGTTGCGCTTGAACACCTCGACCGCCTGCGCCATGGCGCCGATCTCGTCGCCGCGGCCGGCACCTTCCACGATCACCGCGTGGTCGCCGCGTGCCAAGCGCAGCATCAGGCCGGTCATGCGGGCCATCGGCCCGACGAAGCGCCGCCGCACCAGCAACACGGCCCCCGCCGTGGCCGCCATGGTCACGCCGAGTACGCCGAGCGCCATCAGCAGTGTCCAGCCCGAATGGCCGGCGATGGTGTCGAGCGTCCGGTCGAGTTCGCCATTGGCGGCGCGCTGGAAATCCAGGATGGAGTCGATGCCCTTGGTCGACGCCGCGATCCACCCGTCCGCGGAGACCGGATAGGCACGCCGCTGGAGGGATGCCGCCAGCACCTGGGTCCGTACGTCCTGGAACTCGCCCAGAAAGCGAGCGTGGACGGAGGCCAGCGCGGGACGCAGCCCCTCGCTCCGCGCGGCCAGGGTGGACAGGCTTTCCCAAGCGAATTCGACGCGCCCGCGGTTCGTCGCCAGAAGGGCGATTTGCTCCGGAGTCAGCGGCTCGCCCGCCGCGATGGCCGCACCGACCATGGCGCGCTCCCGCCCGGCATACTCGCTCATCACCCAGGCAAAGTGCCGAATCTCGTCGAGTTCCGCAGCCGAGACGTCTGTCTTCTGACTGGACAATGAAATGGCAAGGCGCAGGCGTTGCGACGTCTCAATCAGCGCGGTGATAGTCGGCACCCAGCTCTTCACCAGCGCCGGATCGCGTTTCGCCTGCGGCAGGGCCAAAGCGGTGTCGACCGCGGCGCGAACGCGGTTCAACGCCGTGCGCGTCTCCTGCACGGCGGCCAACTCCGCATCATGCCCCCACAGCCCCGCCACCGAGCCGATACCCCGCAGCGCGCCGTCCAGTGCGGCGTCGGCCGCCCGCCGCCGTTCGGCGATTGCACGCAGCGCCTCGGCCCCCGCCGGATCGGCCGCGGCAAGCGCCGTGTTGGTGCGGCCTCGCTCGACCGCGAAATGCCCGGCGGCGTCAAGCAGCGCCGACACAACGGGGTTCGCCGAGCGCTCCGCCTCCGTCGCCTGCCGCATTGTCCAGGCTTCGACCGCATCACGCCCGGTGGACTGGAGCGAGAGCACCGACAGAACCACCACGACGGAATAGACCAGAACTTTGATGGAAACGAAGTTACGGACCATCGCCTCGATCCTTGCCCACTATGGTTCGCACGGAAATGCGCGTTTATAGACGAACCATAGCAAGGACATCGCTGCATCTCTTGATCATAGTCAATGTCCGGACCGGATTGGGGATTTGTCACGGCTTGGCAAAGATTTCAAGACCACGAAACTGTTATGGTTATGTATTCGTTGATCTACGAGAACAGTCCAAGCAGCCGCACAATCATGGGGGCCAAGGAATCATCCAAACGCGCCAGAGCCAGGGCGTACGAGCCCTGCGGCGGATTGCCGCCAAGGCGGAGCGGCACCCTCGCCATGCGACTTTCGCGTTGACCCGCACAATGCATGCGTTTGGATGCTGGCGTCGGCTGGGGCTTCTCCCGACCGACAAACCGAAGGGAGGTGACGCGCTTGAAAAGGTTCCTGAAGTGGGTTCGCCGCTTCTGGTTCCGGGTGGAGTTGGAATTCGAGGCCGGCTTCAACACGGACCACGATCGGTAAGACCCAAAAGGCGGGGCTGGGAAACCGGCCTCGCCACCAGGGAACGAAAAGGCGCGTCACCTCCTTATCCTCAGATTACCATGGCACGCGTGGACTTCAAGCATCCCGACCGGCACGCGCGTTCTTGAAGTGTTCCAAGCGCTCCGCTATTCTTTCGACGCATGAAACGGCAGCAAGGCCCCGGCCCAAGCGGAATGAAACACCACAGCAAAAAACGTCTCACAGCGTTTCATTCCGCTCCATACGGCTCCGGGCAACCGCCTCACCCCACCCGCGCGCCCGCCCATGCCTGACCTCCCCTCCCCCCTCATCCCGGCCCCCCTCATCCCGGCAAACGTCGCGGGGTGGTTCCGGTCGCGTGGGTGGGCGCCGCACCCGCACCAGATCGCCATGGTGGAGGCGGCGGAGGCTGGGGACAGCGCTCTGCTGATCGCGCCGACCGGCGGTGGCAAGACGCTCGCCGGGTTCCTGCCCTCGCTGATCGAGTTGGCGGAACGGCCGCGGGAGGGGCTGCACACGCTCTACATCTCGCCGCTGAAGGCGCTCGCGGTGGACATCCAGCGCAACCTGGAGGAGCCCATCGCGGAGATGCGGCTGCCCATCCGCACGGAGACCCGCACCGGCGACACGCCGGAGGCCAAGCGGCGGCGGCAGCGGGCGCACCCGCCGCAGATCCTGATGACCACGCCGGAAAGCCTCGCGCTGCTGCTGTCCTACGCCGACTCCGCTGCTATCTTCCGGCATCTGCGCTGCGTCATCGTGGACGAGCTGCACGCGCTGGCCGGGACCAAGCGCGGCGACCTGCTGGCGCTGGGGCTGGCGCGGCTGGCGCGGCTCGCCCCCGCGGCGCGGCGGGTCGGGCTGTCGGCCACGGTGGCGGAGCCGGACCAGCTGCTCGCCTGGCTGTCCAGGACCGGCCGCGCCGAAAACGGTCCCAATGGATGTGGCGTCCGTCTGGTCACCGGGCGCGCCGGGGCCTCGGCGGAGGTGGAGATCCTGACGACGCGGGAACGGCTGCCCTGGGCCGGCCACATGGCGACGCACGCTCTAGGGGAGGTCTACCAGCGCATCCGCGCCCACCGCACCACGCTGGTCTTCGTCAACACCCGCGCCCAGGCGGAGATCGTCTTCCAGGAACTCTGGCGCATCAACGACGACAACCTGCCCATCGCGCTCCACCACGGCTCGCTGGCGGCGGAGCAGCGCCGCAAGGTGGAGGCCGCCATGGCGGCGGGGAAGCTGCGGGCGGTGGTGGCGACCTCCTCGCTCGACCTCGGCATCGACTGGGCGGCGGTGGACCTCGTGGTGCAGATCGGCGCGCCGAAGGGGGCGAGCCGGCTGGTGCAGCGCATCGGCCGCGCCAACCACCGGCTGGACGAGCCCAGCCGCGCCCTGCTCGTCCCCGCCAACCGATTCGAGGTGCTGGAATGCCGCGCCGCCGTGGACGCCGTTGCCTCCATGAGCCTGGACGGCGAGCGGCCCCGCCCCGGCGGGCTGGACGTGCTGGCCCAGCACATGCTGGGCATGGCCTGCGCCGACCCATTCCGGCCCGACGACCTCTACGACGAGGTCGTTTGCGCCGCCCCCTACGCCGGGCTGGCGCGCGACGAGTTCGACGACGTGCTGGACTTCGTGGCGACCGGCGGCTACGCGCTCGGCAACTACGAACGCTTCCACCGGCTGGTGATGCGGGAAGATGAGCGCATGGCCGTGGCCGCCCCCGCCGTGGCGCGGCAGTACCGCATGAATGTCGGGACCATCACGCAGGAGGCCATGCTGCGCGTGCGCCTGAACCGCGGCCCGGTGCTGGGCGAGGTGGAGGAGTATTTCATCCAGGGCCTCACCCCCGGCGACACCTTCCTGTTCGCCGGCCAGCTGCTGAAATTCCTCGGCGTGCGGGAGATGGAGGCGCAGGTCGCCAAGGGGGGCACGGGCGATCCGAAGGTGCCGGCCTACGCCGGCGGACGGTTGCCGCTGACCTCCGCGCTGGCCGACCGCGTGCGCGCCATGCTGGCCGACCCGGCGCAGTGGCCAAACCTGCCCGACGACGTGCAGGAATGGCTGCGGCTCCAGCGCTGGCGTTCCGTCCTGCCGGCGCGCGACGGGCTGCTGGTGGAAAGCTTTCCGAAGGCCGGCAAGCGCTTCCTCGTGGTGTATGCGTTCGAGGGGCGAAACGCGCACCAGACGCTGGGCATGCTGCTGACCCGCCGCATGGAGCGGATGGGCTGCGGCCCGCTGGGCTTCGTCGCCACCGACTATGTGCTGGCGGTGTGGTCGCTGCGCACACCCAAGAACATGGACGTCCTGTTCGACCAGGACATGCTGGGCGACGACCTGGAGGCGTGGATGGACGAGTCCTCCATGCTGCGGCGGACCTTCCGCAACGTGGCGCTGATCACCGGCGTCATCGACCGCCGCCATCCCGGCCAGGAGAAGTCCGGTCGGCAGGTGACCTTCAGCTCCGACCTCATTTACGACGTGCTGAGGAAGCATGACCCCGGCCATGTGCTGCTGCGCGCGACGCGGGCCGACGCCGCCGGGGGCTTGACCGACATCCGGCGCCTGTCGGACTTCCTGACACGGGTGAAGGGCCGCATCACCCACAAGGACCTGGACCGCATCTCCCCGCTGGCTGTGCCGGTGATCCTGGAGATCGGGCGGGAGCGGGTCGACGGCTCCGCCACCGACGAACTGCTGGAGCAGGCTGCCTCCGACCTGGTCGCCGAGGCGATGCCGGAGTTGGGCTCCGAGGGCAATGATCAGGGCCGGCTGGCGTTGTGATGGTCATGGACACGACCATAGCCCTGAAAGGGGCCGCCCTCGCCCCCGACCCCTCCGGCGCGCTGGTCTGGCCGGCGGAGCGGACGCTCGTCGTCGCCGACCTGCATTTGGAGAAAGGCTCCGCCTTCGCGGCGCGCGGGCGGATGCTGCCGCCCTACGACACGCGGGCGACTCTGGACCGGCTGGCCGGGCTGGTCGAGCGGCTGGCGCCGGCGCGCGTGGTCTGCCTGGGCGACAGCTTCCACGACCGCCGCGCCGCCTCCCGCATGGACGCCGCCGATGTGGAGCGGCTGCAGGCCCTGACGCTGCGGGCGGAGGACTGGGTGTGGGTCACCGGCAACCACGACCCGGAGCCGCCGGAGGGCTTCGGCGGGCGCATCGTCGATGAACTGGCGCTCGGCCCCCTGACCTTCCGGCACGAGGCGGTACCGGGTGCCGTGGGGGAACTGTCCGGGCACCTGCACCCGGCCGCCGCCGTCCTGGTGCCGGGGCGGCGGGTGCGGGACCGCTGCTTCGCCTTCGACGGAGCGAAACTGATCCTGCCGGCCTTCGGCGCCTTCACCGGTGGGCTGAACGTGCTGGACCCGGCGATTTCCGGGTTGTTGGGGAGGCCGTTCGAGGTGCATCTGCTGGCCCGCGGCAAGGTCCACCGATTCCCCGCCGGCCGCCTGTCCCCTGATTCCGGACCAAGCTACACCCGATGAAAGAAAACCCGGAGAGCCGAGCTTAGCTCTCCGGGCCAGGAGCCCTGCCGGATCGGCGGTGTGATCGGCAGGAGGGACCAAGCCACACCCCGCGCGGCCAACCAGCTTGGCCTCTCGCCGGGCGCGGCATGATGGGGGAATACGAGGGCAATCCCCCTCTGGATCTCCCGGATCCGCAGATTTTTCCCGCCTTTCATCGCCACCGGAATCCGGTATCGTCCGGCCTCATGACCGCCGCGCCCCGCCCCGTCCTCGTCTGGTTCCGCCACGACCTGCGCCTCGCCGACAACCCCGCCCTCGCCGCCGCCGCGGAGCGTGGAGCCCCGGTGATCCCCGTGTATATCCGGGAGGAGGATCCGGACGACCGCTGGCTTCCGGGCGCGGCGTCCCGCTGGTGGCTGCACGGCAGCCTGGACCGGCTGGGCGCCGCGCTGGCGAAGCTCGGCTCCCCCCTCGTCCTGCGGAGCGGCCGGCCGGAGGCGGTGCTGGCCGATCTGGCCGCCGCGACGGGCGCCGCCGAGGTCCACTGGAACCGGCGCCACGGCCCCGCCGCCGCGGCCCGCGACCGTCGGGTGGAGGAAGCGCTGGTGACCCGCGGCGTCACGGCGCAGACCCACAACGCCGCCCTGCTGGCCGAGCCGGAAAGCCTGCACACCAAGACCGGCACCCCCTACAAGGTCTTCACGCCCTTCTGGCGCGCTCTGCTCGCCCTTCCGGAACCGCCCCGCCCGGTTCGCGCGCCGGACCGGCTGGCCGCCCCGGCCAAGCCGGTGCGGAGCGAGCGGCTGGCCGATTGGGGCCTGTTGCCGGGCAAACCCGACTGGGCCGCCGG
This sequence comes from Azospirillum canadense, assembly GCF_025961225.1. GTDB lineage: Bacteria > Pseudomonadota > Alphaproteobacteria > Azospirillales > Azospirillaceae > Azospirillum > Azospirillum canadense. The sequence continues at coordinate 1,856,352 of NZ_JAOQNG010000001.1, forward strand.
CCTGCGTGAGATCTGGGAACCGGGGGAGGACGCCGCGCGGGAGCGGCTGGCCGACCTTCTGGACGGGCCGATCACCGAATACCCGACCCTGCGCGACCGGCCGGACACCGACGGCACCTCTCGCCTCTCGCCCCACCTCGCCTTCGGGGAGATCGGCCCGCGGCAGGTCTGGCACGCCGCCCGCCACGCCGCCGACGCCCACCCGGAGCGCGCCGCCGGGGTTGAAGCCTTCCTGCGCGAGCTGGGCTGGCGGGAGTTCAACCACCACCTGCTCCATCACTTTCCGGTCCTGCCCGAGGATTCGCTGGACCAGCGCTTCGCCCGCTTCCCCTGGCGGACGGGCGATGCGCATCTGACCGCGTGGAAGCGCGGCCTCACCGGCTACCCAATCGTCGACGCCGGCCTGCGCCAGCTCTGGCAAACCGGCTGGATGCACAACCGGGTGAGGATGATCGTCGGCTCCTTCCTGATCAAGGACCTGCTGCTGCCCTGGCAGACCGGGCAGGCGTGGTTCTGGGACACGCTGGTCGACGCCGACCTCGCCAACAACGCCGCCAACTGGCAGTGGGTGGCCGGCTGCGGAGCCGACGCCTCGCCCTTCTTCCGCGTCTTCAACCCAATCCTGCAAGGCGCCAAGTTCGATCCCAAAGGCGACTATGTCCGCCGCTTCGTGCCTGAGCTGGCGCGCCTGCCGGCCAAGTGGATCCACAAGCCCTGGCAGTCTCCGGACAGCGTGCTGAAGGACGCCGGGGTGCGGCTCGGCCGCGAGTACCCCCATCCGGTCGTCGAGCACGACGACGCCCGCGACCGCGCGCTCGCCGCCTTCGCCATGGTGCGCCGGAAGGACGGCGGAGAGAGCGATCCCTGACCGGTCCGCGGGTGCCTTCACCCCTTTTCTTTGCGTCCGGGCCGCCTACGTTATAAAATAACATCATGCCAGCCGCGACGAACCCCACCAACCACGACCACGCCCATTGCATCGCCGACGCGCTGACGCGCGCCGATGCGCTCTGCGCTGAACGCGGCGCGCGGCTGACCGCGCTGCGCCGCCAGGTGCTGGAACTGGTCTGGACCAGCCACCGCCCCCGCGGCGCCTACGCCATCCTGGAAGACCTCAGCCAGCGCGAGGGCAAGTCGGCCGCCCCGCTGACCGTGTATCGCGCGCTGGAGTTCCTGGTGGAACAAGGGCTGGTCCACCGCCTTGAATCGCTGAACGCCTACATCGGCTGCGCCGCGCCCGGGGCTGTCCATTCCGGCCAGTTCCTGGTCTGCGAGGCCTGCGGCAACGCCGTCGAGATCGACGACCCGCGCATCCGCGCGGCCATCGACACCATCGCCGCCGAACGCGGTTTCCAGGTGGACCGCCCCACCGTCGAGGTGCGGGGCCGGTGCACCGACTGCCAGGAGAAGACACCGTGAACGCCCCCGCCAGCCCCCAAGCCGGGGTTTCGCCCCGCCTGCCCGTCTCGGTGCTGACCGGCTTCCTCGGCAGCGGCAAGACCACGCTGCTGCAGAAGCTGCTGCACCATCCGGGCATGGCGCGGACCGCCGTGGTGATCAACGAATTCGGCGAGGTCGGGCTCGACCACCTGCTGGTCGCCAAGGCGTCGGAAAACATGGTGCTGATGGACAGCGGCTGCCTGTGCTGCACCATCCGCGGCGACCTCGTCGACACGCTGCGCGACCTGTTCCTGAAGCGCGTGCGCGGCGACATCCCGGAGTTCGACCGGGTGGTGGTGGAAACCACCGGCCTCGCCGACCCGGCCCCGATCATCCACACGCTGATGAGCGACCCGCTGCTGGCCGCCCGCTTCCGCCTGGATGGGGTGATCACCACGGTGGACGCGGCGCACGGCGCGAACCAGCTGGACCGCCAGCCGGAGAGCGTGAAGCAGGCGGCCGTCGCCGACCGCATCGTGCTGACCAAGACCGACGTGGCGACGCCCGCCACGACGGCGGCGCTGATGCAGCGGCTCGCCGCCATCAACCCGGCCGCGCCGGTCATCCCGGCCGCCCACGGCGACGTGGACCCGAAGACCCTGTTCGACGCCGGCCTCTACAACCCTGAGACCAAGAGCCCCGACGTCGCCCGCTGGCTGAAGGAAGAGGCCTACCGGGACGATCATCACGGGCATGAGCACGGGCACGACCACCACGATCACGACCATGGCGACGCCTGCGGCCCAGACTGCGGGCATGACCACGGCCACGGCCACCACCACGACGCCAACCGGCACGACGACCACATCCGCGCCTTCTGCATGGTGGTGGACGAGCCGATTCCGTGGAACAGCTTCATCGACTTCATGGAAGCCCTGATCGCCGTCGGCGGGGAGAACCTGCTGCGGATCAAGGGCCTGCTGAACGTCAAGGAGAGCGAGCTGCCGGTCGTGGTGCACGGCGTCCAGCACATGTTCCACCCGCCCGTCCGGCTGGAGGAATGGCCGAGCGACGATCACCGCTCCAAGATCGTCTTCATCACCCGCGACATCGGCGAGGCCGTCATCCAGCCGATGTTCGACCAGTTCGTGCGCGGCGCGACGGAGACGGCGTAAAACCCCTCTCCCTGCGGAGCAGGGAGAGGGTTCCCTTCACGCCCGCAACAGGTCCACGAAGCGGCGGCAGGCGTTGATGTCGGCGCGGAGCGCGGCGCGGCGCTTCGTCGCCTCCGGATCCTCGCCCCAGGCCTCGATCTGGAAGGTTTCGTCGAGCTGCGACACGGCGAAGGCCTCTTCCGCGTCGATCCGGCCCTCGACCAGTGCCAGCGCGACGATCAGCGAGCCGCAGGAACCGGTGGCGGTTTGCAGGGCCGACAGGGTCCAGTCGTCGTAGGCCTCCACCGCGTGGCGCAGCGCGCGCAGCGCGTCCGGCGGCTGCGGCTTCGGCATCAGCCCGGCATTGACGTGCAGCGGCGCGTCGTAACGCAGCGCCGCCCAATCGAGCAGGGGCTGCCACGCCTGGGCCTGTCGCTCGACCAGCGCCTGCGGGTGCTCGGCGCGGTAACACAGCAGGTCGGTCTCGGCGTAGGCGGCGACGCCGTCCACGATGGCCTGGCGGCCCTTGCCGATCAGGTCCACCGCTGTGCTGGCCAGCTGCATCAGCGGCATGGCGTTGGGGTCGATGTCCTCGGCCTGCGCCTCCCACTCCGCGGCGACCGCCTGGGCGAGCGGCCAGCTCTTGAAGACGAGCGGCGCCTTGGCCGGGCTGCGGATGGGACGGTTGTCGAGCCGCACCTCGAAGCCGCCGGCCTCCGCGGGCGCGGGCTCGACGGAGGTGGTCTTGTAAAAGCGCTTCATCACGATCCTTCGGCTTCGTTCGTTAGGTCCAGCAGGGCCAGCACCGCCTCCGCCACCGCGGCCCCGCGATGCACGATTCGGCTCGCCCCGGCGGCCTCCAGCTCGGCCACCGCGTGGTAGCCCCAGGAGACGCCGACGGACGCCACCCGCGCGTTGCGGGCCATCTGAATGTCGTAGGTGGTGTCGCCGATCACAACCGTGCGCGCGGCCTCCACCCCCGTCTCCGCCAGCGCGCGGTGGACCATGTCCGGGTGCGGCTTGCCGGGGCCGATGTCGCTGGTCTGCAAGGTGACGAAACGCTCGGTCAGCCCATGGTGCGCCAGCACGGCGTCGAGCCCCCGGCGCGACTTGCCCGTCGCCACGCCCAGCAGCACGCCCCGCGCCTCCAGCGCGTCCAGCGCCTCCCGGATGCCGGGGAACAGAGGCTCGTGAAGGTCGCCGCGGCGGCGCAGCGCCTGGAAGGCCTCCTTGTAGCTCTCCGCGATGGCGGCATGCTGGTCGTCGTCGCGGTCGGGCAGCAGCAGCGCCACCGCCTGCACCAGCGGCAGTCCGACCATCCGCCGCACCTCGGCCGGGTCCGGCTCGCCCAGCCCATGCGCGGCCCAGGCGCTGGACATCGCATCGAAGATGGCGAACTGGCTGTCCACCAGCGTGCCGTCACAGTCGAACAGGGCAAGGCGCAGGGGACCGCTCAAGGGAACACCTCCGGGAAAACGGGCGCGTCGCCCCGGACTTATGCAGCCCGCACCGGGAAAGCGCAACCGCTCAAGAGCGCCGTAAGGGCCGACTCATTCGGCCGGGCGCAGCACCGCGGGACGGTGGTGGAGCAGGTGCATGGCCCCGCCCAGCAGCAGGCCCCAGAAGGCGGAGCCGACGCCCCCGAAGGACAGGCCCGACGCCGTCACCAGCAGGGTGACCAGCGCGGCGGTCCGCTTGTCCTCCTCCTGCACCGCGCCCATCAGCGCGCCGCCGAAGGCGCCGACCAGCGCCAGACCGGCCACCGCCTCGATCAGCACGGGCGGGGATCGGGTGACCATCGTCGCGGTCACCCCGGCCAGCGCGGTGAAGAGGACGTAGCCCATCCCGCCGACGAAGGCCGCCTGCCAGCGCCGTGCCGGGTTCGGGTCGGCGTCGGGGCTGGCGCAGAGTGCCGCGGTGATGGCGGCGAGGTTGACGGTCGGCGCCCCGGCCATCGCCGCGACGGCGGAGGCCGCACCGGTCGCCAGGAAGATCGGCCGGGTCGGCGGCCTGTAATTGTAGGTCGCCAGCACGGCGAGGCCCGGAATGTTCTGCGACGCCATGGTTACGACAAACAGCGGCAGCGCGATGCCGCCCATCGCCTCCCAGGTGAAGACCGGCTGAACAAAGGTCACCGTCGGCCAGACCATGCCCGACAGCGCGCCGCCGCCCGGCGTCTCCAGCAGCATGGCGCCGAGCGCCACCGCCACGGCCGCCGGCACGGCGTAGAGCCGCGCGATCCGTCCCACCACCGCCCAGGTCGCCAGCACCAGCAGCGCCACCCCCGGCGCCTGGCTCACCGCCAGGAACGGGGCGAGGCAGAGCTTCAGCAGGATCCCGGCCAACATCGCGTTGGCGAGCGGCTTTGGGATTGCCCCGACCCACCGGCCGAGCGGAGACCACAACCCGACCACGACGATCAGCAGGCCGGTGACGACGAAGGCGCCCACCGCGGCGGAGAATCCACCCTCCACCGGCCCGGTTGCCGCGAGCAGCGCCATGCCCGGCGTCCTCCAGGCGATGCTGATCGGCTTGCGCCGGTGCAGGCTCAGCCCCATGGCGACCAGCCCCATCGCGAGGCCGACCAGGACGAGGCCGGAGATCACCTGTTCCATACCCGCCCCGACCGCGGTCAGCCCGTGGATGACCACCGCGACCGAACTGGCGTAGCCAACCAGCGCGGTCAGCAGGCCGGCGGCGACCGCCTTGGCCGAGATGCCCGTAGCGGGGGTGGATTCGAGGTGGGGCATGCCGCGGCTCCGTTATCCGGCGTGCAAGGGACGAGGCGCAGTGTTAGATTGGATACAATATCCTGGCAAGGGGAGAGTCCGCATGTCCGCCAACGCCGAGCTGGCGCGCCTCGTCGCGCGGGCGCAGCCGCGTTTCCGCACCACGGCGGAGTTCGTGGAGGCGACCCTGCGCGAGGCCATCCTGACCGGCGCCATCGCCCCCGGCACGCCGCTGCGGCAGGAAGAACTGGCGGAAACCTTCGGGGTCAGCCGCATGCCGGTGCGCGAGGCTCTGCGCCAACTCGAAGCGCGCGCGCTGGCGGAGTTCCACCCGCACCGCGGCGCCGTGGTCGCGGAGATCTCGGCCACGGACGCCGCGGACATCGGGGCGATCCGCATGGCGCTGGAGCCCATGGCCCTGCGCCTGTCCCTGCCAAGCCTGACCACGGACGACCTCGCCCAGGCGGATGAGCTGATCGCGGAGATGGACGGCGAAGCCGACCCGGGCCGCATGGGGGAGTTGAACCGGCGCTTCCACATGACGCTCTACGGCCGTGCCGGGCATCCGCGCCTGCTGGCGCTGGTGGAGCAGCATCTGCTGGCCGCCGACCGCTATTTGCGCTTCCAGTTCGCGGCGCTCGGCTACCATCCACGCTCCCAGGACGAGCACCGCGCCCTGCTGGCCGCCTGCCGCGCGGGGGACGGGGCGGCCGCCGAACGGCTCGTGATGGAGCATGTCGGCGAGGCGGCGGAGCAGCTTACGGCGTTCCTCAAGGAGCGGGAGGCGGGGTAAGCGCTCAGTCCGTCTCGACAGCCGCCCTCGACAGGTGCCGCGCGAAGCCTTATTGCGTACAGCCCATCCCGGACACAGCCACGGCCGACATGTCCACGCCCAAAGCCCCGCTCCCGAACGTCGACGAGACCGAAACCCGGATCCGCTTAGCCGACGGCTCCCTCTTCGCGAAGGTCTGGACGCCGGAATCCTCGGACGACCCACCGCCCGCACCGATTATCCTGTTCCACGATTCCCTCGGCAGCGTCGAGCTGTGGCGCGGCTTTCCCCAGCGGCTCGCCGCCACGACAGGGCGGCGCGTCGTCGCCTACGACCGGCTCGGCTTCGGACGCTCCGATTCCTATCCGGGGAAGCTGGACGCCGGGTTCGTCGCCGCGGAAGGGCAGTGCGTCGTCCCCTCCCTGTGCGACCAACTCGGCATTGACGACTTCGTGGCCTGCGGGCACAGCGTCGGCGGCGGTATGGCCGTGGAGACGGCCGCCCGGCTCCCGGCGCGCTGCCGGGCGCTCGTGACCATTGCCGCCCAGGCCTTCGTCGAGGACAAGACGCTCGCGGGGATCCGCGTCGCCCAACGTGGCTTCGAGGATCCCGCCAGCCTCGCGAAACTGGCGAAGTACCACGGCGACAAGGCCGCCTGGGTGGCCGACGCCTGGATCAACACGTGGCTGTCGCCGGAATTCGCGGACTGGACGCTGGAGCCTGCCCTGGCCGGCGTCCGATGCCCGGTGCTGGCTATCCACGGCGAGCGGGACGAGTACGGCTCCGCCGAGCACCCCACACGCATCGCCGCCGGGCGCGGCACCGCGCGCATCCTCCCCGAGACCGGGCATGTCCCCCACCGGGAGAGCGAGGCGCTCTTGGTGGAGGTGATCGAGGGTTTTCTCAGGGGGATTTAACTAGCGGGGTTGAGCGAGAGGTGGTTGCGTTGGGCCCCCACCCTAACCCTCCCCCACCTTCGGCGAGGGAGGGGATTACTCCTCCCCCCGTCGAAGATGGGGGGAGGCTGGGAGGGGGGCCCAGCGCGACCACTCCCCATCTCCCTCAATCCACGTCTTCGAACGGGTCGCCCTTCAGGTTCGGGCTGAAGCCCAGGTATTTCCAAGTCGTCACCATGTGGTCCGGCAGCGGGGCCGTCACGTCGATCACCCGATTGCCGCCGCGCGGGTGCGGCAGGATCAGGCGGCGGGCGTGCAGGTGCAGCTTCTTCGGCACCTCGGCACCGGCCAGATAGGCGCCCTGCCCGGCATACTTGCCGTCACCCAGGATCGGCGTGCCGACGGCGTTCATGTGGACGCGCAGCTGGTGGGTGCGGCCGGTGCGCGGCCACATGGCAACGAAGGCCGCCTGCTTCCCGGCGTTTTCCAGCACCGTGTAATAGGTGATGGCGCGCTTGCCGTCGTCATCGTCGCCGGCCACACGCTCGCCTTGCGGCCCGCCTTCCTTCGCCAGCGCCAAGTCGATCTTGCCCTGGTAGGGCTTCGGCACGCCCACCGTGGCCGCCCAGTAGATCTTGCGCACGTCGCGGCCGCGGAACATCTCCGTCAGCTTGGACGCCGCGAACGTGTTGCGCGCCAGCAGCAGGACGCCCGAGGTGTCCTTGTCCAGCCGGTGCACCAGCTTCGGCCGCTCGTTCGCGTCGAAGCGCAGCGCGTCGAGCATGGCGTCCAGGTGCTTGGCGGTGTTGGTGCCGCCCTGCACGGCGAGGCCCGCCGGCTTGTTCAGCGCGATCACGTCGCCGTCCTTGAACAGCACCAGCGCGCGCAGCGCGGCGATGTCCTTCTCCGACATCGCCGGCTTCTTCGGCGCGGGCTGGGCGGGAGCGCCCTCCGGCTTGGCCCAGTCGGCCAGCGGCGGGATGCGGATGGCCTGCCCGGCGCCCAGCCGGGTCGAGGTCTCCGCCCGCTTGCCATCGACGCGGATCTGGCCGGTGCGCAGCAGCTTCTGAAGGTAGCTGTGCCCCACGTCGGGAAAATGGCGTTTGAACCAGCGGTCGAGGCGGATGTCGGCCTCGTCGGCCGTCACCGTCCGGGTCTCCACATTGCCGGCCTTTTGGGTGCCGTTCGGGGCGGGGGCTTTCGTTTCACTCATCACAAGGGTACCGACACAAGAGAACGCACGACCGCGAGGCCGGCAAAAAAGCCCGCGATGGTCAGCACCATCGAGGCCAGCACATACCCCGCCGCCGACAGGAAGGCGTCGCGGGAAACCAGAAGCCCCACGTCCAGCGTGAAGGAAGAAAAGGTCGTGAATCCGCCCAGCACGCCCACCATCACCAGCGCTCGCAGCTCCGGCGAGGGCGACCACACCAGCGCCGCCAACTCCGCCAGCACGCCCATGGTGAAACAGCCGATGGCGTTGACCGTCAGCGTTCCATAGGGGAATTGCGTGCCGAGCCACTGTCCGACCGCTGTCATCAGCAGGTAGCGCGCCACCGACCCGGTGGCGCCACCAATGGCGACCGCGACAAGAGAGGCGGGGGATGCGAGCACGTGCCCTCCGACGGCGATGGGGGATCGGGTTGGGGTGTGGGAGTTCCGGGCGGATTAGAGCCAGAAATCCGGCGATTTGTCACGCGTTGGGGGCGCATGGCCGCGTGTCGGTACGGCTTTCCCCGCCCTCCCCCGCTCGACACCCGTCAGGCCGGCAGGCGGAAGGACCCGTCCGGCTCCCCCAGGTCGTCGCCGTTGCGCTCCGCGCGGAAGCGGGCCGACATTTCGTAGGCGTGGCGGCGCATCCGCATGATGGAGCCGAGCGGTCGGTGCGCGGCAAGCCCGTGCCAGGGGCTGAAGGACAGCCGATCGTCCCCCGCCTTCGACCGCTCCGGACTCCAGGCCGTCTGCGGCTCCACGGTGATGCGGGCGACGGTGACGTAGGGGCTCTTCTCCTCCGGCCACTCCACCGCGGCGTTTTCGATGGGCATGGTCTCCAGGTCGGTGCAGAGCTGCACCCGCAACTCCCACGTTCCGCCGGTCCGGCCGAAGAAGTCCACCACCGCCTCGCGCAGGCCGTCCGGCTTGCCGTTGACGTTCAAGGGCGCGCCGCTCAGCGCCATCAGTTCGTCCGACACCGGCACGACGCTGACCTTGGCCATGTATTCGCCGTAGCGGATCGGCACCTGGCTGTAGAAGCGCTCGCCCAGGATGTGCCGTTCCGGTTCGCCGCCCATCGTCTTCAGCGTCACGCTCTGCCCGCCGAAGGCCTCCACCACCGCCTCCGCCCCGCGCAGCCCGGCGGACACCACCTTCTTCGCCGTCGGCGCGCGGTCGGTGGTCGCGGCCAGCAGCTTCAGGTTCCCCAGGAACGTCTTGCCGTCGGGCACCGCGAAGACCGGGCCGTTGACCAGCACGAAGTCCTGCGTCGTCTGCCTCTCCGATCCCGGCAGCCGCTCGCCCGGCACGCCCATCACCTTGATGGCGAAACCGCGCGGAGTCGACACGCTGTCGGGCAGGATGTCGCCTGGCGTGGTGGACAGGCGCATGACCACCGGATAGCGGTCCGCCCGCGCGAACATTCCCTGGGCCAGGACCGGCGGCAGCCCGTCCAGCACCTCCAGCTGCCCGACGAGCAATCCGTGGCTCTTCGCATGGACGCTGCGCAGGCCATGCCCGCCGTCCTTGTAGGTCGTCTTGCTGATCGACAGCAGGGTGTCCGCCAGCGCCGCGGCGGTTTCCGCCTCATCCGCCTCGGGTGTTTCGACGGAGGGGTCGTAGCGCAGCGGGTTGGATGGTGGAGTGCTGGGATGGCTGTTGGACACACTGCTGGACACAGGGACATCTCCGGATAAGCAAAGCCGGGCCAACAGGCGGCACGCTACCGGTGTTCCAACCGCTCAAGCGTTCGTGAGCGATCCGCCCCGCTCCCCCACGCCGAAGATCCACCCCTCCTGCCGGCGGGCGCGGGCGTCCATCGCGGGCGGGGTCCACACCTCCGGCCGGTCCGCCAGCCAGCGCATCCCGGCCGCGGAGACCAGCGCGTCGGCGTCATGGTCGGTGACCGGACCGGAAAGCCGGGCCGGCGCCGATCCGAGAAAGGCGAGTGCCGCGTCCACGTCCTGGGCATCGCGGATCTTGCGCAGGCCGAAGCCGGCGCGCTTCAGGAACAGGCGCGGGTAGATCTCGCAGAAGACCATCTGGCTGGGCCGCAAGTCGTCGAAGGGCCAGACGGCAACCTGGTCCGGGGCGCGCCGCTTCAGGGCGCGCAGCATCCGCATGCCAGCCAAGGCCCCCTTTCCCACCTGCTTGGAGCCGATCAGCTTGTAGGGGCTCTGCGGGCTGCCGTAGCCATCGGCGCGGCACATCCGCTCCGTCAGGCGGTGCGGATCCCGGTACCAGTCCGGCTGGAGGCCGGACCGCCAGAAGTCCGCGCCATAGTCCGGATGCTCCGCGAAGGCGCCCCCGGCGAAATCCGGCTCGCTGGCGGCCACCGCCTCGACACGGTCCCACAGGTCGAAGACCGTCGCGGCGTCCGGGTCCGGGAAGTAACGCGCGGCGATGTCGAAGGGCAGCGAGAAGGCGCAATCGATGCCGACCAGGGCCGGACCGCGCTCCAGTTCCCCCACCAGCCACGCGAAGATTTCGCTGCGCGACCACCAGCCGGCGGTTGGCTCGACGAGTCGCGGCGGGGCGTCGTCGGCCGGGCACTCCGCCACCGCGATTCCGGCATAGCGCCGTCCGCGCGCACCGGACCAGTCGATGGCGATAAAGCGGGGGAAGGCAGGAACCTGTTCGCTCGTTTCGGCCAAGGAATGTCTCACCGGTCAAAGGTCTGTTGGGGAATCGCGGGAATTTCCGCGCGTCGACAAAATGACCCTGGAGGCATGGGCGTCCCTGCGCAACACTGATCGGCCGTTGTCCGTCCCTCACGACCTGTCCTGCCATGCCGAATTCCTCCCTCGCCAATCGCGTCGCGAGCGCCTACACCGTCGCCGGCACGGCTTGGATTCTGGTGAGCGGAGAGGCCGTGAACCGGATTTTCGGGGCGGACCTCTCGACCCACAGCCTGTTTAAGATCGGCAAGGGCCTGCTGTTCGTCGCCGTCACCGCCGTCGCGCTGCGCTGGCTGCTGGTCCGCGAACTGAAGCGCCGGAGCGAGGCTGACGAGGCCAGGGTCAAGGCCACCGATCGTCTCGTCCTGTTGCTCCAGCAATCGGTGGAAGCCCTGTCGCACACGCTGAGCCAGCGCGATCCCTACACGGCCGGCCATCAGGCGCGCGTGTCTGCGTTATCGGTGGCAATCGCGGAGCGGATGGGCCTGCCGGCGGACAGGGTTGACGCGATCCGCACCGGCGCCCTGCTCCACGACGTCGGCAAGATCGCCATCCCCGCGGAGATCCTCTCCAAGCCGGGCCGGCTCAGCCCGGACGAGTTCAACCTCGTCAAGGGGCACGCCCGGATCGGCACGACCATCGTCGCCAAGATCGACTTTGATGCCGCCGTCCATGCGATCGTCGGCCAGCACCATGAACGGCTGGACGGCAGCGGCTATCCGCAGGGCCTGCGCGGCGACGCGATTCCGCTGGAGGCGCGCATCGTGGCGGTCGCCGACATCGTGGAGGCCATGACCTCCCACCGCCCCTACCGTCCCGCCCTGGGCATCGCGGCGGCGGAGGGGGAAATCCGCGCGCTCCGCGGGCACAAGCTCGACGCCGGGGCGGTGGACACCTGCCTTGCGGTCATCGCCGACGGGCTGGAGAAGGTCTGGCCGGACCACGGCGCGGTGCCGACGGATTTCCGGCCGATGTCGGTCATGAGTGCTGCTCCGTAACCGGCCATCTCCTGTTGGCGTCACCCCTCGCCGGTCTTCCTCTCCCGCAGCTTCGCCCAGTAGTCCTGGCGCTTCTTGATCTCGCGCTCGAATCCGCGCTCCACCGGCTGGTAGAAGTCGCGTCGCGCCATGCCGTCTGGGAAGTAGTTCTGGCCGGAGAATCCATCGGCCGTGTCGTGGTCGTAAGCGTAGCCCTGCCCGTAGCCAATCTGCTTCATCAGCTTGGTCGGCGCGTTCAAGATGTGCTTGGGCGGCATCAGGCTGCCCGTCTCCTTGGCGGCGCGCACGGCACTCTTGTAAGCGGTGTAGCCGGCGTTCGACTTGGGCGCGGTGCCGAGATAGATGACCAGCTGCGCGATGGCCAACTCGCCCTCCGGGCTGCCCAGCCGCTCGTAGGCGTCCCAGGCGGCGATGGCTTGGGTCAGGGCGTTGGGATCGGCCATCCCGATGTCCTCCACCGCGAAGCGGGTCAGGCGGCGGGCGATGTAGCGCGGGTCCTCCCCGCCTTCCAACATGCGCGTGTACCAATAGAGCGCCGCGTCCGTGTCTGATCCCCGCAGCGACTTGTGCAGCGCGCTGATCAGGTTGTAATGCCCCTCCTGCGCCTTGTCGTAGAGCGGCGCGCGGCGCTGGATGGTGGTGGCGAGGCCGTTGTTGTCCAAAACCGTGCCTTCAGGCAGCGCGAACAGCTCCTCGCACAGGTTCAGGCAGAAGCGGCCGTCGCCGTCGGCCATCGCCTTCAGCGCGGCGCGCGCGTCCGGCTCCAGCGGCAGGGGGCGGCCCATCTCCGCCTCGGCGCGCGACAGCAGCTTTTCCAGCGCCGTGTCGTCCAGCCGGTTCAGCACGAAAACCTGGGCGCGGGACAGCAAGGCGGCGTTCAGCTCGAAAGACGGGTTTTCCGTCGTTGCACCCACCAGCGTGATGGTGCCGTCCTCGACATAGGGCAGGAATCCGTCCTGCTGCGACCGGTTGAAGCGGTGGATCTCGTCGATGAACAGCAGTGTGCCCTGACCCGCAACGCGGCGCGCCTTGGCCGCGTCGAAGACCTTGCGCAGGTCGGCGACTCCGGAGAAGACCGCGGACAGCGGTTCGAAATGCAGGTCGGTGGACTGGGCGAGCAGGCGCGCGATGGTCGTCTTGCCGCAACCGGGCGGCCCCCACAGGATCATGGAGGCCAGCCGCCGCGCCGCGACCATCCGGCCGAGCGGCCCGTCAGGCTTCAGCAGATGCTCCTGCCCGACGACCTCGCCGAGGTTGCGCGGGCGCAGCCGGTCGGCCAGCGGGCGCGGGGCGCCCGCTTCGAACAGACCGCCGGTGCCACCGTTGTCGGCGCGCTTGCTCATCGCGAACCCAGGCTCACGACCTCAGCGGGTCGCCGCGCCGCAGCGCTGGTAGCACTGCCGCAGCTGGTACTGGCAATTGTCGCTCGGGGTGAAGGGCTCCATCCGGTCAGGGCGCTCCGCGCCGCTCTGCGCGCGGGCGGCGACCGAGTCCATGCAGGAGTTGTTGCTGCGCTCGCACTGCACGCGGCACGAGTCGCCGCTGCCGTCGCCCGTGCCGCCCAGGCGCAACGACTGGTCGTCCGTCCCCGGACGCGTCGCGGGCAGCGACCGCTGCGGGGCGGAGGTGCCGGGCGACGCGGTGGAGGCGGTCGGCGCCGGGCCACCGGCGGCGGGGCTGGATCGCCGCGTCGGGCCATCCGAACAGGCAGACAGCGCGACGAGGGCTAAGGCCAGCACCGGCCCAAGGATGGTGATCGGACGGAACATCGCGGCTACGGCTCCCATTGTTCTTGCACGGCCCCTGTGGTTGGCGGATGGTCCGGAATGGACCGGCCGCGGGCTCGGCGCCCACTATGCCGGGAAGGCAAGCAATAAGGGAATGACTCAAATGGGCCCCACCAGCGGAGGTCAGCCTCCACGCCGGCGCAGTTCGATCACCGTCTTCGTGGCCCTGCTCGCCATCGGCCTTGTGATGCTGGTCGGGCGCATGTTGGCACGGCCGGACGTCAGCGTCGGCGAACTCATCGTGCCGGTGCTGGGCGGCGCGGCGATGGCCGCCGCCATCGGCTTCATCGTGCTGCGCGACCGCCGCGAGCGTGCGGCCATGCCCCCGTCCCGGCGCGACTCGCAGGACCAGGGCGTGCCGGACTGACGGTGCGGCGCCCCTCCACCCGGAGGGGCCACCGCTCTACACAAACTTGAAGCTGAGCAGGCCGCCGATGACGATCACCAGCAGCACGGTGGTCACCAGCATCAGCCGCTTCTCGATGATGTCGCGCACCTGCGGCCCGTAGAAGTGCAGCAGGATGGCGATCATGTAGAATCGCGAGAATCGCGCCACGATCGAGCACAGGATGAACACCGTCAGATCGAGGTGCGCGAATCCGGCGGTGATCGTCAGCAGCTTGTAGGGAATCGGCGTAACGCCCTTCAGGATCAGGAACCAGGGGCCGAACTCGGCGAACATGTCCTGGAAGCGCTGGAACGAGTCCTGGGCGTTGTAGAAATCGATGATCAGGCGGCCGATGCTCTCGAACAGGTAGAAGCCGACGGCGTAGCCGAACAGCCCTCCGATCAGCGAGGCGAGCGCGCAGATGTTCGTGTAGCGCCAGAGCTTCTTCGGTTCCGACAGGCACATCGGAACCAGCATCACGTCCGGCGGCAGCGGGAAGAAGGAGCTTTCCGCGAAGGAGATGCCGGCCATCCACCAGACGGCGTCCTTGCGTGCGGAGAGCTGCAAGATGCGATTGTAGAGAGGTTTCAGCATACCGCGCGCGCGGCGCTCTCCCGTCCGTAGCGGAACCCAGACACCGGAAACCCTCCCACCGGGAATGAACCCGGAGGGAGGGCCGGTCGATCACCCATATCGGTTGCCGAAGCCGCAGGGGCAATGGCAACGACAGGATTTCATCGGGTCTCTGAGACTCAGGCCGCGGCCTCGGTCTCCTCGGCGATCTCCACCGGGCCGGAGTCCTGGCCCTTGGCATCGACGTCGCGGTCGACCAGCTCGATCACGCCCATGGCGGCGGCGTCGCCGTAGCGGAAGCCGGCCTTCAGAACGCGGGAGTAGCCGCCCTGGCGGTCCTTGTAGCGGTCGGCCAGCACGGTGAACAGCTTGGTCACCATCGCGTCGTCGCGCAGCTGCGCGAAGGCGAGACGGCGGTTGGCGAGGCCGCCCTTCTTGCCGAGCGTGATCAGGCGCTCGACGATCGGGCGCAGATCCTTGGCCTTCGGCAGGGTGGTCTTGATCTGCTCGTGCTTGATCAGCGCGTTCGCCATGTTCGAGAACATGGCCTTGCGGTGGCTGCTGGTCTTGCTGAACTTACGTCCGGAAACGCCGTGACGCATGACGGTCCTCCTTCATGGCGTGGCCCCCCTCGGGGAGCCGGTGGTGAACCCCGCCGCCCATGCCGATCGGTTGTGGCCGATGCGGCTGGTACGGCGCGGGGCGGGCCAGGTGCGGCCCTGGGAACTCATGGCCCCCTCCCCGACCCTCCCCCGCTTTCGCGTGAGAGGGATAGGGCGGTGGCAAAAACGACGAGACTTAGTACGGCTCTTCCAGACGCTTGGCCAGCTCTTCGATGTTCTCCGGCGGCCAATTCGGGATTTCCATACCCAGGTGCAGACCCATCTGGGCCAGCACTTCCTTGATCTCGTTCAGCGACTTGCGGCCGAAGTTCGGGGTGCGGAGCATTTCCGCCTCGGTCTTCTGCACCAAGTCACCGATGTAGACGATGTTGTCGTTTTTCAGGCAGTTGGCCGAACGGACCGACAGTTCCAGCTCGTCCACCTTGCGGAGCAGGTTCTTGTTGAACGGAACCTCCTCGTGCTTCTCCTCGGCGACCGCGTGGGTCGGCTCCTCGAAGTTGATGAACAGCTGCAGCTGGTCCTGGAGGATGCGGGCGGCCAGAGCCACCGCGTCGTCCGGCTTCACAGCGCCGTTGGTCTCCACGACCATCGACAGGCGGTCATAGTCGGTGACCTGCCCGACGCGGGCGTTGTCGACCTTGTAGGACACCTTGCGGACCGGCGAGAACAGGGCGTCGACCGGGATCAGGCCGATCGGCGCGTCTTCCGGACGGTTCTGGCTGGCCGGGACGTAGCCCTTGCCGGTCTCGACCGTCAGTTCCATGTTCAGGCGGGCGCCGGCGTCCAGCGTGCAGATGACCAGATCCGGGTCCATCACCTGGATGTCCGCGCCGGTTTCGATCATGCCGGCCTTCACCTCGCCGGGGCCCTCGGCGCGCAGGCGCATGCGCTTCGGGCCGTCACCGCCCATGCGCAGGCCCATCGACTTGATGTTGAGGACGATGTCGGTCACGTCCTCGCGCACGCCGGGGATGGAGGAGAACTCGTGCAGCACGCCGTCGATGTGGATCGCCGTCACGGCGGCACCCTGCAGCGAGGAGAGCAGAACGCGGCGCAGCGCGTTGCCGAGCGTCAGGCCGAAGCCGCGCTCCAGCGGCTCAGCCACGACGGTGGCCGCGCGGTCGGCGTCGTCGCCGGGCTGGATGTCCAGCTTGTTCGGCTTGATCAGTTCCTGCCAGTTCTTCTGGAGAGCCACAGTCATAACCTCTTGCCATCTGTTGGACGCAGAACCGCGGGGACCGACCGTTCCCATCCGATGGCGCCGCGATGGCTGCGGCGCCTGTCCCGGAACGGTGGGTCCCCGCGGGTGCGGAGTTGAAACGATGCTTAGACGCGACGCTTCTTCGGCGGACGGACGCCGTTGTGCGGGATCGGCGTGACGTCGCGGATCGAGGTGATCTGGAAGCCGATCGACTGCAGGGCGCGCAGCGCCGACTCACGGCCCGAACCCGGACCCTTCACCTCGACCTCGAGGGTCTTCATGCCGTGCTCCTGGGCCTTGCGGCCGGCGTCCTCGGCAGCCACCTGGGCGGCGTAGGGCGTCGACTTGCGCGAGCCCTTGAAGCCCATCGTGCCCGACGACGACCAGGCGATGGTGTTGCCCTGCGCGTCGGTGATGGTGATCATCGTGTTGTTGAAGGAGGCGTTCACGTGGGCGACGCCGGCGGTGATGTTCTTGCGCTCACGACGGCGAAGACGCTGCGAAGCGGCTGAGGGCTTGGCCATGGTCGGTTCGTCCTCTTACTTCTTCTTGCCGGCGATCGGCTTGGCCGGACCCTTGCGGGTACGGGCGTTCGTGTGGGTGCGCTGGCCGTGGACCGGCAGGCCCTTGCGGTGACGCAGGCCGCGGTAGCAGGCCATGTCCATCAGACGCTTGATGTTCATCGCGACCGAACGGCGCAGGTCGCCTTCGACCTGGTATTCGGCGTCGATGGTCTCGCGGATCTTCAGGATCTCGTCGTCGGTCAGCTGGTTCACGCGGCGCTCGGCCGGGATGCTCAGCTTCGTGCAGATTTCCTTGGCCTTGAACGGGCCAATGCCATGGATGTAGGTCAACCCGATCTCCACACGCTTCTGCGCGGGGATGTTGACGCCAGCGATACGCGCCACGCCTGCTCTCCTCGATATCTCAACGGCAACCCTTGTGGGCTGCCTACACACCGATTGTTTCCCAAAAATCGGGGGACCCGACTTCGGGACGCAAAAGATACCCGCCGGCCCGTCTGGGCGGCAGGGAGGGTGCGAATATAGAAAAAGTCGAAATCTTGTCAAGGCGATTCCGCAACGACCGGCGCCGTTCGATCGTACAATTCGCGACGCCCGCGCAACGCCTGCGGCTTTCCCGCCGTTGACAAGCATCGCCCCAGCTTCTGAGATGCGCAAGCGCGATGGGCAAACCCGCGCGGCAACCACCCCTCCGCAGGCACGATCCCGAAGGCACGACCGATGAACCGCACAGGCAGCCCCGTCCGACGCTTCCGCTTGACCAAGGTCGTGGCCACGCTGGGGCCGGCCTCCTCCTCGCCGGAGATGATCCGCAGCCTGTTCGAGGCCGGCGTGGACGTGTTCCGGCTGAACTTCAGCCACGGCACGCACGAGGACCACGGCCGGCGCCTCGCCGCCATCCGCGCGCTGGAGGCGGAGCTGGACCACCCCATCGCGGTCATGGCCGACCTCCAGGGGCCGAAGTTGCGGCTGGGCACCTTCGCCGCCGGCCCGGTGACCGTCGGCGCCGGCCACCGGATCCGTCTGGACCTGTCGACGACGCCCGGCGACGCGACCCGCGTGGGCCTGCCCCACCCGGAAATCTTCGCGGCGTTGGAGCCCGAATCCGAGCTTCTGGTCGACGACGGCAAGGTGCGGCTGCGCGTGCTCGACTGCAGCCCGGACCACGCGGACTGCGTCGTGGTTTCCGGCACGCGGCTGTCCGACCGCAAGGGCGTGAACGTGCCGGGCGTCGTGCTGCCGCTGTCGCCCCTGACCGCGAAGGACCATGAGGATCTGGCCTTCGCGCTCGACCAGGGGGTTGACTGGGTGGCGCTCTCCTTCGTGCAGCGGCCGGACGACGTGGCGGAGGCGCGCAAGCTGATCGCCGGACGCGCCGCCCTGATGTCGAAGATGGAGAAGCCGCAGGCCATCCAGCACCTCGACCAGATCATCGAATTGTCGGACGGCGTGATGGTCGCCCGCGGCGACCTGGGCGTGGAGCTGCCGGCGGAGGACGTGCCCTCCATCCAGAAGCGCATCGTCCGCGAGTCGCGCCGCGCCGGCAAGCCGGTGATCGTGGCGACGCAGATGCTGGAGTCGATGATCGGCGCCCCCGCCCCGACCCGCGCGGAGGCGTCGGACGTGGCCACCGCGGTCTACGACGGGGCGGATGCGGTGATGCTGTCGGCGGAAACGGCGTCCGGCAGCTATCCCATCGAAGCGGTGTCGATGATGGACCGCATCGCCCGGCGCGTGGAGCACGACCCGCTCTACCGCACCATCATGGACGCCCAGCACCCGGACCCGCAGCACACCGCCGCCGATGCCATCACCGCGGCGGCGCGGCAGGTCGCCCACACCATCCAGGCGGCCGCCATCGTCACCTACACGACCAGCGGCTCCACCACGCTGCGCGCGGCGCGCGAACGACCGGAAGTGCCGATCATGTGCCTGACCTCCAGCCTGGAGACGGCGCGCCGCCTGCAGCTGGCCTACGGCGTCCACAGCGTCCATTCGGCGGACGTCGCCAATTTCAACGAGATGGTCCAGAAGGCGGCCCGCTGCGCCCACGAAGACGGGCTGGCGGTGGAAGGCCAGCGGCTGGTCATCACCGCCGGTGTGCCCTTCGGGACGCCCGGCAACACCAACATCCTGCGGATCGCCTGGGTGGGGGCGGATTGACGCCCCCTTACGCGACCACTCTCCTCACGCCACCACCAGCTCCGCGGGGGCCACTCGGGGAAAGCGCAGGGTGAAGGTGGCACCCTGGCCGGGGGCGCTGTCCAGGGCGATCCGCCCCCGCAGCGTCCGGGTTGCGATGTTGTAGACGATGTTGAGGCCGAGCCCGCTGCCCCCCGACCCGCGGTTGGTCGTGAAGAAGGGGTCGAAGATGCGCCCGTGCAGGTCCGGCGGGATGCCGCGGCCGTCGTCGGCGTAGACCAGTTCCACGTCATCCTCGCCGACGCAGCGCACGCTGACGCGCAGAGTTCCGTGTTGGCCCGGTGCGAAGCCGTGGATGATCGAGTTCATCACGAAGTTGGTCAGCACTTGGCTGAGCGCTCCGGGATAGCCGTCGATCAGCAGGTCGTCCGGGCAATCGACGATCACCGTGTGCGCCGCGCGCTTGATGCGGACCCCAAGGCTGCGCAGCACCTCCTGGATGTAGTCGCGCAGGTCGAAAACCCGCCGCTCCTCGCTCGCCTGGTCCACGGCGATCTGCTTGAAGCTCTGGATCAGCTGTGCGGCCCGGTCGATGTTCAGCAGCATCAGCTGCGTCGCCTCGCTCGCCGTGTCCAGGAAATCCGCGAAGTCGGGCTTGCGGATCTGCCCGGCCTCGAAATCCCGCCGGATCAGCCGGATTCGTTCCGACAGCAGGGAGGCGCCGGTCAGCGCGATGCCCACGGGCGTGTTGATCTCATGCGCGACGCCGGCGACCAGCGAGCCGAGCGCCGCCATCTTTTCCGACTGGACCAGATGGGCCTGCGCCTCCTTCAGGTTGCGCAACGCCGATTCCGCCTCTTCCCGCGCGGTGTGGGCCTGCTCCTCCGCACGGACACGCTCCGTGACGTCGGTGTGGGAGCCGACGATTCGGAAGGCCCGGCCGTCCGATCCCACCACGCGGATCGCGCGGGTGAAGAGATGGACGATGTGCCCGTCCTTGTGCCGGTACCGTTGCAGGAGCTGGCATTCCTCCCGCGTACCGGCCGCGAACTCACCCACAAGGCGGAGCATCGCCTCGCGGTCCTCCGGCAGGATCAGCTCGGCCCAGCGGGCGAGCGTGTTGGACATCTCCTCCTCGCCATAGCCGAGCAGGCCCCACCATTGCGGCGAGAACCACAGGTCGTTCGTGCGCAGGTCCCACTGGGAAATGCCCTCCCGCGCCGCGCGGATCGCCAGTTCGAACAGTTCCCGGCTGGCGGCAAGCTCCTGCTCCGCCTGCTTGCGCTCCGTCACGTCGGTGTAGGTGGTGACGATGCCGCCGTCGGGCAGCGGCGTCGTCAGGCTTTCGACGACGAGGCCGTCGGCGCGGACACGCTCCTCCCGCAACTCGCCACCAGCCTCGCGCAGCCCCGCCACGCGTCCCTCCACCAGCGCGTCCAGGCCGCCCTTGCCGTACCCGCCGCGCTCCGCCACATGGCGGGCGATCTCCGCGAAGGGCCGGTGGAAGCGGGCGAAGGCGGCGTCCACCGACAGCAGTTCCAGCGCCCGCTGGTTCCAGGCGACCAACCGCAGGTCGCGGTCGAAGGCCATGACGCCCTGGCTCAGCCCGTTCAGGACGGCGCTGGCCTGCGTCCACTGCGCCTCCAGCGCCTGCTCCGCTCGCTTACGCGCGGTGATGTCGGTGACGCAGGCGAGCATGGCGGTCTCGCCCTGGTAGCGGAACAGGCGCGCGGAGGCGATCACCCACATCTCGCTCCCGTTGGCCCGGCGCATCCGTGTCTCGAAGGCGTCGACGCGGCCGCCACCGGCCCGCAGGGCTTCCAGGAGCCGTTCGCGCTCCACTGGATCGCTGTAGTGGTCGTAGGCGCGGGCGCGCCCCACCGCCTGCTCCACGGGCACACCGAACAGCTCGGCCGCCGGGCGGTTGCCGGCCAGCACGACGCCGTCGGCCACGCGCGTCACCACCAGCGGGAACGCGATGGTCTGCATGATCTGGCCCTGCGCCTCCTCCGCGCGGGCGCGCTCGGTGACGTCCGTGAAGACGCGCAGGAAACCGCCGCCGGGCAACGGCGAATGGCGCACGTCAAGGATCATCCCGTCGGTGCGATTCAGGCGGTAGGACAGAGGATTTGTCGGCTGGCACAGTTCCAGCCGCTCCGCGACGATGCGCTGGAGGTCGGCATCTTCGACAACGGCCGGCTGGTATTCCCCGCGCCGCGCGGTGTAGCGGATCAGTTCCGCCATGGGGCAGCCCGGCACCGCCAAGCCGGGCGGCAGCTGGAACAGCTCCTCGTACCGGCGGTTCCAGACCACCAGCCGCATCTGGGCGTCGAAGGCGCAGACCGCGTCGGACATGGCGTCGAAGACGGTTTGGAAGGTCGCGCGGTTGGCCGACAGGTTCGGCGGGGCTTCCGGGCTTGCCTCGGCCTCGACCAGGGTGAGGAGCGTCTCCCCCTCCTCCCCCTCTGCGGCGGCGAGCGTCAGCCGGCGGCCGGCGGCGGCGGCGATCGCGACCGTTCCGCCGGACGCCAGCCGCTCGACCGCGTCCGGGCACGCCACGCCGGAGAGCGACGCGCGCAGGCTTGCCCCCGAATCCCAGGGAAGGGCGGCACGAAAGGCCGGGTTCGCCCAGACCAGACATCCGTCGGCATCGAAGCGGGCCAGACCGGCACCCGCCATACGCATCCTCCCCGCATCGCGACCCAGCCCGCGCGAAACACGCCGGGCACGGGCTGGTTGCGGGAACAATACACCAATTCCACGGACGCGCCCATGCTCGACCGAACGGATATGCGCATCCTCGTGGATCAGGAACGGCCTCCCCATGTTCTAACGCTCGCGTCCGCCGCAACGGGATAAGGCAGGCATCCGCCGATGACCGACATCGCCGCCTATGGCGGTCTGTTCATGACCGCTTTCCTCGCCGCGACGATCTTCCCGGCCCAGTCGGAGCTTCTTCTCGCGGGCATGCACGCGTCGGGCGCCTACGACCATCTGATCCTGTTGCTGGTGGCGACGGTAGGGAACGTGCTGGGGTCCGTGGTCAATTGGGCGGTCGGCCGCTACCTGATGCACTTCCAGGACCGGCGCTGGTTTCCCATCAAGCCGGCGATGGTCGACCGCGCGACCCACTGGTACCAGCGTTTCGGCGTCTGGTCGCTGCTGCTGGCCTGGATGCCGGTGATCGGGGATCCCCTGACGCTGGTCGCGGGCATCCTGCGCGTGGACTTCCGGCTGTTCCTGCTTCTGGTGACGCTGGGCAAGGGCGCGCGCTACGCGGCGTTGGTTGCCGCCGTGTAAACGGCGTGTCGGCTTTTTTGCACTGCGAAAACGACCTTGAGCCCGGCCTCCAGGCGAAGTATTACCTTCGCCCAATTCGGGCGGGCAGCCGCGCCGCGGAAAAGACCTTAAAACCAAAAGGGATTTCCTCCCCGCCACCTCTTCCTGGGCACGGATGGATTGACCGTGATCAAGGTGTGGCGGAACCGCGTCGCCTATTGTGCCGTCCTGCGATCCCATTCGGAGCCAAGGCGCGCGATATGCCCGACGGAAGCCTAGTCTCGACGGCGAAAGTCAAGCTGTACGAAGACCACAAGACGATCCATCCCAAGGCCGTCTCCGGCCGCTACCGGCGGCTGAAGACGATCGCGATCTGGGTTCTTCTGGCGATCTTCTTCATCGCGCCGTGGATTCGCTGGGAACGCGGCCCCGACGCCCCGGCCCAGGCGGTTTTGCTTGACCTGACGGCCCCGCGCTTCTTCGTCTTCTGGGTGGAGATCTGGCCGCAGGAAATCTACTACCTGACCGGCATCCTGATCATCGCGTCGCTGGGCCTGTTCCTGGCAACCTCGCTGGCCGGGCGCGTGTGGTGCGGCTTCGCCTGCCCACAGACGGTGTGGACCGATCTATTCGTGCAGATCGAGCGCTTCTTCGAAGGCGACCGGGCGGAGCGCATCCGCATGGACAAGGCGCCCTGGACCACCCGCAAGATCCTGCGCAAGGCTGGCAAGCACGCTGGCTGGCTGGCGCTGAGCGCGGTCACCGGTTTCGGCTTCGTCGCCTACTTCACCGACGCGCCGCGTCTGGCGGTGGACCTGCTGACCTTCGACGCCACCTATGAAGCGGCGGGCTTCTTCCTGCTGTTCGCCGGCATGACCTACGTGATGGCCGGCTGGACGCGCGAGCAGATGTGCTACTACATGTGCCCGTGGCCGCGCATCCAGACCGCCATGCTGGACGAGCACAGCCTCGTCGTCACCTACGACATGATGCGCGGCGACCGTCGCGGCCCGAAGCGCAAGTCGCAGAGCTGGGACGAGCGCCGGGGCCAGGGCTTCGGCGACTGCATCGACTGCGGCCAGTGCGTGCAGGTCTGCCCCGTCGGCGTGGACATCCGCACGGGTGAGCAGGCGGACTGCATCAACTGCGGCCTGTGCGCCGACGCCTGCGACGGCATCATGGTGAGCCAGAGCCTGCCGACGGGCCTGATCCGCTTCGACAGCCTCGCCGCCCAGGAGAGCCGCGCACAGGGCAAGCCCTACATCTGGCGCTTCCTGCGCCCGCGCACCATCGTCTACAGCCTGCTGATGCTGGTCATCGCTGGCGCCATGGGCTGGACCTACGCCTTGCGTCCGCGGCTGGACATCGCCGTACAGCGCGACCGCGCGCCGCTGTTCGTGACGCTGCAGGACGGCGCGATCCGCAACGCCTACACCTTCAAGGTCGCCAACAAGACTCGCCAGAACCGCGCCTACGCGCTGGTCGCCGACGGCATCCCCGGCGCGGACGTGAAGGTGGTGGGTGAGAATGAGGCCGAAACGGGCGAACACGCCAGCCACATCTCCGCGGCGCCGGACAGCGTGGCCACCTACCGGGTCTACGTCACCGCCCCCCGCGCCTCCGTCACCGCCGCTTCCACCCCGCTGACCTTCCAGCTGACCGACACCGCCAACGGGGACAAGGACGCCTACAAGTCGGTGTTCCTCGGCCCGGCCAACTAGAATTTTTCACCACCAAGGCACCAAGACACCAAGGCCCGATGCGCCGGCCAACCCCGCAGACCGGAGCCGATGCGACCGCAAGATGGAACGTCTTGGTGCCTTGGTGTCTTGGTGGTGAATCTCCAACGCAGGACAGACCCCCATGACCACCCCCGGCAAAAGCCGCCCGCTGCGCATCGGCATCGTCACCGTGTCCGACCGGGCGAGCCGGGGGATCTATGAGGACAAGGGCGGCCCGGCGATCCGCGCGGAGCTTGAGCGCATCGTCGCCTCGGCGTGGGAGCCGGTGGTCCGCGTGATCCCCGACGATCTGGACGGCATCAAGGACGCCCTGGCGGAACTGGCCGACCGCGAGGGCTGCGACCTGATCGTCACCACCGGAGGCACCGGCCCGGCGCCGCGCGACGTGACGCCGGAGGCGACCGAAGCCGTCTGCCAGAAGATGATGCCGGGGTTCGGCGAACTGATGCGCTCGGTCAGCCTCACCGTCGTGCCGACGGCCATCCTGTCCCGCCAGACCGCGGGCATCCGCGGCACCAGCCTGATCGTGAACCTGCCCGGCAAGCCTTCGGCCATTCACGATTGCCTGAAAGCCGTCTTCCCGGCCATTCCCTACTGTCTGGACCTGATCGGCGGCGCCTGGATCGACACCGACCCGGCGGTCTGCCAAGCCTTCCGGCCGAAAGCCTGACGGTTCGCCTATAGCCTTTTCGCGCAAGCGCAAAAGAGGATCGTACGCATGGCCATGTTGCCATGCGGGAACAGAGGCTCACCTTTCTCGTTCGTGAGGAGCGGGGATCTCCGGATCAAGGTGAGGCAGCCATGCTGTTCGACTTCGAGCCCTCGGGCATCAACGACACCTATCTGCGCCTGACCCGGCGCGGAGTTTCGTGCATCGTCGCCCCGGCCGGCGCGTGGAACGGCCTTCTGCGGGTCAACTACATCGTCGCCGGCACGCCGGGCGGGGTTGACCCGCACATGATCTATCGCTGCCTGGACATCGGCTGGGACGACGGCCGCTTCTGCTGGAAGGGTCGTGCGGCGCCGGTGATGACCACCTCCGCCATGGTGGAGATCCTGCTGGAGCGCGGTCTGGTCACAGACGGCGAGGCGGAGCGGCTGCTGTTCGGCATCAACGGCCCGGCATCCGGCGTCTCCACCGACGAGGCCCTGATGCTGCGCGCCATGCTGATGGGCTGCACCTTCTCCCCCATCTACGGGGACGAGCCGCTGTCCTCCGGCCCGCCGCGCGTGGCCGGCTTTGCCATGCGCACGCTGGCCGATCCCGGCTCCTTCGTGCTGGAGGCCCGCGACGGCGTCCCGGTGCTGGACGGCCCGGCCCGCGACGCGCTGAAGCGGCTTCTCGCCGCGGCCTGAGGGGTTTGACCGGAACGGGTTGACGTCGGTCAAGGTGGACGGGGCCGCCCGGACGCAGAGTTGGGCATGTCCGATGCCCCTCAACGCGCGGGTCGCCCCATGCTCAACTCCGCCAATCCCCAATCCGTCACCGGCGAGGCCGAACGTCGTCCGACGCCGCTGATCTTCGCCTACGGCTTCCGCCCCTTCTTCCTGCTGTCCGGCGCAGCGGCGGCCGCCTTGCTGACGGGGTGGATCGCCATCCTGACGACCGGCACCTGGCCGGACACCCCCGTCGGGGCGAGCGCGTGGCACGCGCACGAGATGCTGTTCGGCTTCGTCTCCGCCGCCATCGCCGGCTTTCTGCTGACCGCGGTGCCCAGTTGGACCGGGACCACGGCCCTGTCGGGCCGGCCGCTGGCCCTGCTGGTCGGGCTGTGGCTGGCCGGGCGCGTCGCGGTGCTGCCCTTCACCGGCCTGCCCTTGGCCGTCGCCGCCGCCATCGACCTCGCCTTCTACCCGGCGCTCGGCGTTGCGCTCGCCCGGCCGCTGGTGGCCGCGGGCAAGCTGCGCAACACCGCCTTCCTGGCGCTGCTCGCCCTGCTGACCCTTGCCAACCTGTGCTTTCACCTGGACTGGCTGGGCGTGGTCGAGGACGGCGTCGGCCATGGCGAGTCGCTGGCCATCGGCGTCGTGCTGATGATGATCGCGGTGATCGGCGGGCGCATCGTTCCGGCCTTCACCCGCAACGCGCTGGTCGCCCGCGGACGGACCGCCCCGGCGAACCCGCTCCCCTGGCTGGAGAAGGCGACGCTGCTGTCGACCTTGCTGATGATCCCGGCCGACCTGGCGCTGCCGGAATCGGTGGTGGCCGGCCTGCTGGCCCTGATTGCGGCGGCGGCGCACGGAACGCGGCTGGCGCGCTGGCAGCCGCTGAAGACGCTCGACCAGCCGATTCTGTGGGTCCTGCACCTCGGCTATGCCTGGATTCCCGTGGCGCTGGCGCTGAAGGCCGGCCACGCGCTGGGCGGCGTCGTTCCGGAGTCGGCCTGGATCCACGCCATGACCGCCGGCGCCTTCAGCACGATGATCGTGGCGGTGATGACCCGGGCCTCGCTGGGCCACACCGGGCGCCCCCTGCTGGTCAGCCGCGCGACGGTCGCCGCCTATGTGCTGCTGACCGCGGCGGCCCTGCTCCGCGTCCTGGCGCCGGAGCTTCCGGGCCAACTGCATTGGAACGCCCTCCAGGGCGCCGGCACGGCCTGGATCGCCGCCTTCGCGCTGTATCTGGTGGCCTACGTGCCCATCCTGCTCGGCCCGCGCGCCGACGGCCGGCCGGGCTGAGCCCCCAGCGTCTTCGGGCTGTGCCGGCCGATGAGGCTTGAGGCGAAGCGGCGTTGGAGGTCTTCCGGATCGCGGTAGATCTCCGCGCAGCCGGCGCGGCGCAGGTCCTGCTCCGCGAAGCCACCGCACAGGACGCCCAGGACCGGCAGCCCGGCGCGGGTTGCCGCCTTGGCATCCCAGGGACTGTCGCCGACCACCACCGCCTCGTCGGGCTGGAGCCCCAGCTTTTCGAGCGCGGCCTGGAAAATGTCGGGATGGGGCTTGGACTTGTCGGCGTCGTCGGAGGAGGTCTCGACGTCCACCAGGTCCTCGATCTCCGCGGCCTGCTTGTAGTGTTCCAGTTCGTCCCCCTTGGCGGAGGACGCGAGCGCGATGCGCAGCCCGTCGGCGTGCAGGTGCTGGAACAGCCCGCGCACGCGGCGGAAGCCCTTCACCTTCGGCATGTATTTGCGGGCGAACAGGTCGTGCCGGAAATGGTCCATCGCGTCCTGGATGCGGTCCAGGTCTTTTTGGGGCACGAAGATCGGCATGATCTGGTCGCCGCCCTTGCCGATCTGGGAGCGCACCTCGTCGAAATCGGCGTGATAGCCGAAGTGGCGGATCGCCTCCACCCAGGCGTGGGCGTGCAGGTCGACCGAGTCGACGAGTGTTCCGTCCACGTCGAAGATGACGGCCCTTATGATGCCGGTCATCACCACCTCCTCACCCTCTGATTCTTGGCTTTGTTCCTTTCGAACAGGCGGCGGGAAGCCCTGTTCCAGGGCGAATTCGCGGCGTGATAGAAAGTGTCACATGAACCCGGCATTGCTGTTGTCCGTTCACAGCCTGACGGACTCAACGACCGGGATGAACGGACATGCGCACCGCGTTCAAGAGCTACACCGCCCTCCTCGGCCGCGCGCGCAGCGCCGTGCACGACCTGCGCCGCCGCAACCGGCCCCGCACGAAGATGGAGTTCCTGGACCTGGAGCTGTTCCAGGTGGACATCCGGCTGTAAAGCCCGTTTGGCCCGGCTGGAATTCACCACCAAGACACCAAGGCACCAAGAGTCCTCGACTTGGGCACGTCGCGACTCCTTGGTGTCTTGGTGCCTTGGTGGTGAAGCCCCTCAGGGCTCAGTGAATCTCGTCCGCCGCTCCCATGGCGCGGGCCAGCGCCTCGGCGTTGAAGCCGGGCTGGCGGGCGGCTTCCAGGATCACCGCCTCGCGGCGCGCCACGGCGGCCGCAGCCTCCGTCACCTGCCGGGCGACGGAGTGCGGGATCACCACCGCGCCGTGGCGGTCGGCGTGGATCAGGTCACCGGGATGGACGGTCATGCCGTGCACGGTGACGGTCAGGTTCATCGCCTCCACCCGCACCCAGGCGTGGGACGGCGCGACGCAGCCCGCCAGCATCTCGAACTCCGGCGCGCACTGGTCGAGGTCGCGGATGCTGCCGTCGGTGATCGCGCCCAGCGCCCCCAGCCCCCGGTGCACCGCCGTGTGCACCTCTCCCCAGAAGGCGCCGTAGCCCGTGGGCTGGTCGAGGTCCTGGATGACCACGATGGATGGCCGGGGCGACGCGTCCACCAGCCGGTACCAGGCGAGCCGCCGTTCCCGCAGCGTGGCGGCGTCCTCGCGCGGCGGGTGCTGCGCACGGATCGTGGCGGTCACCGCGTAGCCGACGATCGGCTTGGCGGTGGGGTCCGCGCAGACGAAGGGCCGCGTCGTGTAGCCGTAGCCGCGCCGCTCCGGCACCAGCCGCTCCAATGCGTTGCAGACGGTCGGGGTGTCGAGCGCGGCGAGCGCGTCCAGCTCAGCCTGGGTCAATTGAGCTGGGGTCAGGCGGTCCTGCATGATCACTCCTTCACGGCTCCGGTCATGCTGGCGACATAGTGTTCCACGAAGAAGGAATAAAGGATCGCGACGGGCAGCGAGCCGAAAAGCGCGCCCGCCATCAGGGAACCCCAGTGGTAGACGTCGCCCTCCACCAACTCCGTCACCACGCCCACGGGAACGGTTTTCTGCTCCGACGACTGGATGAAGGTCAGGGCGTAGATGAACTCGTTCCAGGACAGGGTGAAGGCGAAGATGCCGGCGGAGATCAGGCCCGGCACCGCCAGCGGCAGCAGGATCTTCACCAGGATTTGCAGCCGGGACGCCCCGTCGATCAGCGCGCATTCCTCCAGCTCGTAGGGAATGGAGCGGAAATAGCCCATCAGCAGCCAGGTGCAGAAGGGGATAAGGAAGGTCGGATAGGTGAGGATCAGCGCCCATTTCGTGTCGAACAGCCCATAGGCGAAGACCATGGACGCCAGCGGGATGAACAGGATCGATGGCGGCACGAGGTAGGCGAGGAAGATCGCAAGCCCGACGTAGCGCGCGCCCTTGAAGCGCAGCCGCTCGATGGCGTAGGCGGCGCAGACCGCGCAAAACAGCGACAGGAACGTCGACACCACCGACACCAGCATGGTGTTCAGCAGCCACTGAGGATAGCTGGTGCGGAACAGCAGCCGATGAATGTTGTCCAGCGTCGGATGCACCACCCAGAAGGGGCTAAAGTCGGTGTAGTTGTACAGCTCCTCGTTCGATTTGAAGGCGGTGATCCCCATCCAGTAGAAGGGGAACAGCAGCACGAACAGGAACAGGATCAGCGGGATCCACAGCGTCACCACGCGGCGCGGGATCGATTCCAGGAAGTCGGCACCACTCGGCGCTTCGGCCTCGGCGCTCTTGCGGAACAGGCCCATGGCGGTGCGCCTCCCCTCAGTCGTTGCCGCCATGCTGCCAGCGCCGGCGTTGCAGGCCGAAGTAGCTGAACAGGATGGCGGACAGCAGGAACGGGATCATGGTGACGGCGATGGCCGCGCCCTCGCCCAGGTTGCCGCCGGGAATGGCGCGCTGGAAGGACAGGGTCGCCATCAGGTGCGTGGCGTTCAGCGGCCCGCCACGCGTCAGCACGTAGATCAGCTGGAAGTCGGTGAAGGTGAACAGCACCGAGAAGGTCATCACCACCGCGATGATCGGCGTCAGCATCGGGAAGGTGACGTAGCGGAAGCGCTGCCAGGGCGTCGCGCCGTCGATGGTCGCCGCCTCGTAGAGCGACGGCGGGATGGTCTGCAAGCCGGCCAGCAGTGTGATCGCCACGAAGGGGATGCCGCGCCAGACGTTGGCGATGATCACGCTGGCCCGCGCCCAGGTGGGATCGCCCAGGAAGTTGATGTTGTGCTCGATCAGCCCCAGCCGGGTCAGCGACCAGGAGATGATCGAGAACTGGCTGTCGTAGATCCACCAGAAGGCGATGGCCGACAGCGCGGTCGGCACGATCCAGGGCAGCAGCACGATGGCGCGCAGGAACGCCTTGAACGGCAGATGCCGGTTCAGCAGCAGCGCCAGCCAGAGCCCCAGCGCGAACTTCGCGATGCTCGCCGCCACGGTGTAGAGCAGCGTGTTGAAGACCGACGTCCAGAAGACGCTGTCGGTCCACAGCATCTCGTAATTCTCGAAGCCGATGTACTGCCCGGCCCGCCCCACCCGCGTGTCGGTCATGCCGAGCCAGACGCCCAGGCCCAGCGGATAGGCCAGGAACAGCAGCAGCACCGCCGCCGCCGGCAGCATGAACAGCAAGCCCATGGCGCCCCGGCTCTCGCCAAGCCGGAACCGGCGGGCGGGGGCGGCGCGCGCGGACGCGCGGCGTTGGCTTTTCGTGTCGACGAACATGGCGACCTCGCAATGGGCGAACCACTTGCCCTCACCCTCCCGCTTCGCGGGTCCCTCCCTCCCCCGCTGTGCGGGGGAGGGCCTAATTGCGGCCTCGCGAAAGGGCGGCGGAGTTCCCTCCCCCGCCCAGCGGGGGAGGGTTAGGGTGGGGGCAAAGCACGCCCCTTAGACCTTGTAGTACCGCGCCGCCCGGCGCTCGGCCCTGGCGGCGGCTTCCTTCGGCGTCTGCTGGCCGCTGGCGGCTTCGGCGAACATGTTGACCACGACGTAATCCGCCATGGCCGCCGCGGACGCCGGCCCCAGCTTCCCGGAATAACCGTTCCACAGCATGTTCTTCACCGTGTCACGATACGGCGTGTGCTTGGGATCGACCGTCCAGATCGGGTTGCTCTCGTAGGCCGCCAGCGGGTGGGTGATGTAGCCGATGGCCGCCTGCTGCCAGGGCTCGTACTGGTCCTTCTCCATCATGAAGCGGAGGTATTCCTTGGCGGCGTTCGGGTACTTGGAGTGCTTGAACACCATGGCCTGGGTGAACAGGTGCAGTTCCGTCGGGCGGCCGACCGGCCCCACCGGCATGTTGGCGTGCTCGATGTCCTTGGCCATCGCCTGCATCGCCGGGTCCTGCGATGTCTTGGCCGAGTAGTAGACGGAGATGCCGTTGGCCGTGACGCCGATCTCCCCGGCCAGGAAGGCCTTGTTGTTGTTGGGGTCGAGCCAGGACAGCGTGCCGGGCACGAAGGACTTGTACAGCTCCGCCACATACTCCAGCGCGCGGACCGTCTCCGGGCTGTTGATGACGACGTTGTTCTGGTCGTCGACCATGCGGCCGCCGAAGGCCCACAAGATGCTGTGCGTCCAGGTGTTGCCGTCGCCCACCGCGTTGCCAAGAGCGAAGCCCGCCGGGTGGCCCTTCTTCGCCATGGCCGTGCAGGCCTTCAGGAAGCCGTCGGTGTCGCGCGGCATCGTCTCGAAGCCGGCCTCGTTCAGCCAGGACTTGCGGTACACGATGCAGTTGCCGGCGGCCCCCACCGGCAGGCCGATCCACTTGCCGTCGCGCATGCCGTAGCGCTTCGGCGCCTCGTACCAGCCGCCGTACTTGTTGCCGAGGTATGTCGCGAGGTCGGTGAGGTCGACCAGCTTGTCCGGATATTGGTGCGGGTCGTCGAACCAGCCGAAGATGATGTCCGGGCCGCTGCCGACGTTGGCGGCGACCGCCGCCTTGGGCCGGATATCCTCCCAGGACTCGGCGTCGATGCGGACCTTGACGCCGGTCTTCTCGGTGAATTTCTGGGTGTTGGCGAACCAGCCGTCCTCGTCGCCCTGGACGAACTTCTTCCAGCGCAGGATGCGCAGCTCAGCCCCCTTTTCCGGCTCGAAATGCATGTCCTGCTGCTGGGCCGCGGCGCTGCCCATGCCGCCCAGCCCGGCGCCGAGTCCGGCACCCAGCGCCGCCACGGCGGCGCCCGCCTTCAGCACATCGCGCCGCGTGAACTCCGTTCCCTTACCATCCTCCCTGAAACCGCCACCTTTAGACTCCATGACCGCACCTCCCTTGTGAGACGTGTCGGCCGGCTTGTGGATGCCGGTCGGCTTTTGGTGTTCCTTCGATGAAATCTCAAAGACGCATCCCCGTCGCCGCGTCGAAGACGTGGCCGCTTTCCACCTGCGGCACCAGCCGCAGCCGCTCGGCCGGCCGCAGCGGGAAGCGTTCGGTCGTCGCGGCGCAGGCGATCGCGTCGCCCACACGGCAGAAGACCAGCGTGTTGTCGCCGGTCGGTTCCACCACCTCCACCTCGGCGGGCAAACCCTGCTCCGCGTCGGAGGCGAGCCGCAGATGGCCGGGCCGGATGCCGTAAACGACCGACTGCCCTTCGTTGCCGCGCACGCCGGGCGGCGCCGGGAACAGGAGGTCGCCCTTTCCTTCCACCCACACGCGGTCGCCGTCGCGGCGCAGCCGGCCCTCGAAGAAGTTCATGGCGGGGGAGCCGATGAATCCGGCGACGAACAGGTTGACCGGACGGTCGTACAGCTCCAGCGGCGAGCCGACCTGCTCCACATGGCCGTCGTGCATCACGACGATTTTGTCGGCCATGGTCATGGCCTCGATCTGGTCGTGCGTGACGTAGATGGACGTGGTGCGCAGCCGCTGGTGCAGCGCCTTGATCTCGGTCCGCATCTGCACGCGCAGCTTGGCGTCCAGGTTGGAGAGCGGCTCGTCGAACAGGAAGACCTGCGGATCGCGCACGATGGCCCGCCCCATGGCGACGCGCTGGCGCTGCCCGCCCGACAGCTGCCGCGGGTAGCGGTCGAGGTACTTGGTCAGGTCCAGGATGTCGGCCGCCTGCCGCACGCGCTGCTCGATCACCGACCGTTCGGCGTGGCGCAGCTTCAAGCTGAAGGCCATGTTGTCGAAGACGGTCATGTGCGGGTAGAGCGCGTAGTTCTGGAACACCATCGCGATGTCCCGCTCCTTCGGCGGCACCATGTTGACCACGCGCCCGCCGATGGAAATCTCGCCGCCGCTGATCGGCTCCAGCCCGGCGATCATGCGCAGCAGGGTGGACTTGCCGCATCCCGATGGGCCGACCAGGACCACGAACTCCTCGTCGCCGATGTCCACGTCGATGCCGTGGATCACCTCGAACGTGCCGAACGCCTTGCGGACCTGACGGATGTCGACGGAGGCCATGCTCGCCCCTTCTGTCACGCGGTGGTTGACCAGCCGCGCTGCGGGCTCAGCCACGCGCGGTTGACGCAGTTGACGAGCCGCCCCGTGCCGAGCGCCGCCGCGACTGTCTCCGCCGACTTGCGGCGCAGGTCGCGGATGCTTTCCGGCGCGAAGAAGGCGGCGTGCGGGCTGAGCAGCAGCCGTCCGGCGATCCACGGCTCCTCAGCCCGCCACGCCCGGATCAACGGGTGCTCGGCCATGCGGGTCACCGGCTCCTCCGGGATGACGTCGAGCGCGGCGCCGGCCAGCCGGCCGTTGCGCAGCGCATCGAACAGCGCGTCGAGCACCACGACCGGCCCGCGCGCGGTGTTCACCAGGATCTGCCCGGTCTTCGCGTCGGCGAAGGCCTCGGCGTTGATCATTCCCCGCGTCTCCGGCGTCAGCGGCGTGTGCAGGCTGACCACATCCGATTCGGCCATCAGCGCGGACAGGCTGTCGACCCGCCGGAAGCCGAGCGCCAGGTCGGTGCCGGTCGGCTTGTACGGGTCGTAGAACAGCACCTCCATGCCGAAGGCCTTCGCCCGCAGCGCGGTGGCAAGCCCGATCCGCCCCAACCCGACCACGCCGAAGACCAGCCCGCGCGTCCGCCTTACCAGCGGCGCCTGCGCGAAGTGCCAGCCCTTGTCCAGGTCGGCGCGGATCGCCGCGTCGTACGTGGCCGTGCCGCGCGTCAGGGTCAACAGCATGGCGATGGCGTGGTCCGCGACCTCCGTCGTGCCATAATCCGGCACGTTGCAGACGGCGATGCCGAGCGCCCCGGCCGTTTCCAGGTCCACGTTGTCGAAGCCGACCCCGGCCCGCACGACAACGCGGCAGCGTTCCAGCCGCTTCAGCCAGGACGCGTCCAGGCGGACCTCGTCGTAGGCGATCACCGCCTCGCAGGACGGCCATTCGCCGGGCGCGATGTCGGCTTGCGGCACCTCGTGGTGCGGGATGAAGGACAGGGCGGAGCCGCCGGTCAGGGTTCCGACGGCCTCTCGTTCGATAGCGGCGGGATCGGTGAACTTGGCGTCGGGGATCAGCACGCGCATGGCGCCTCCCCGCCGGGTCGGAGGCGCGTTGGCCTCCGGAACCGGGAAACGGGCATGTCTCGTCCTCCCAAACCGGCGTCCCGGTTGCTCCGGGATTCGCTCGCTATATTGTCAGTGTAACTGATCGTTTGTTCGACGGTAAGACATAATCGCGCCGCCGCCGGCTTTCGACCGATGTAGCACCATCGTCCAATGTCGCGGCGGGTTCGCCTGTGGGCAAGCTGTGCGTCCGTGTGCCACCCGCGCCAGGGGAATCCCCATGCTCCGCACCACCGTCCTGACCCTTCTCTGCGCCACCGCCGTCGCCGGCACGGCGCATGCCCAAACACAGAAGCCTCAGACGCTGAAGTTCTGGAACCTGACCACCGAGACCATCACGGAGCTGAAACTGGCCGAGCCCGGCACCAACAAGTGGGGCAAGAACCAGACGCTGAACGACAAGGACAAGACGGTGGAGGCGGACGAGCGCCTGAAGCTGTCCGACATCACGCCGGGCGTCTGGGACGTCAGCGTGAAGGACAAGAAGAAGCGCAGCTGCGTCCTGCGCAACGTCACCCTGTCGGGCACCGATGCCTACGCCTTCTCGATCAGCGAAGACGACATGGCGAAGTGCAAGGGTAAGTGACGTCTCGCGCGCGCCCGCAAGCGGGCGGGCGCGAGTACTGTCGTCACCCCGCCTTCAGCGCATCCACGAAGGTGTCCGGATCGACGTTGCCGCCGCTCAGAACCACGGCGACGGTGCGGCCGCGGGCGGGCAGCTTGCCGGTCAGCACGGCCGCCAGCGCGGCAGCCCCGCCAGGTTCGACCACCAGCTTCAGCACGGTGAAGGCGTAGGCCATGGCCTCCTGGACCTCCGCGTCGGTGACGGCGAGGCCGCCGGCGAGCGTCTCCTTCATCACTGGGAAGGTCAGCGCGCCGGGCGCCGCCGACATCAGGGCGTCACAGATCGACGCATGCCCGGCCTCGTTGCCGACGCGCTCCCCCTTCGCGAGCGAGCGGGCCACGTCGTCGAAGCCGGCGGGCTCGGCGCTCCATACCCGGGTGTCGGGGAAGAAATGCTTCACCGCGGTGGCGATGCCCGAAACGAGGCCGCCGCCGCTGCACGGCGCGATCACGTCGTCGGGCACGGCGCCCAGCGCTTGCGCTTGCTCCACGATCTCCAGCCCGACGGTGCCCTGCCCGGCCATGATCTGCGGATGGTCGAAGGGCGGCACGGTGGCGCTGCCGCGCTCCTCCGCGATGCTCTTGGCGATGTCCTCCCGGCTTTCCGTCCAGCGGTCGTAAAGCACGACGTCGGCGCCGTAGCCACGGGTGTT
The DNA here is from genome assembly GCF_025961225.1 of Azospirillum canadense. Classification (GTDB taxonomy): domain Bacteria; phylum Pseudomonadota; class Alphaproteobacteria; order Azospirillales; family Azospirillaceae; genus Azospirillum; species Azospirillum canadense. The sequence goes on from NZ_JAOQNG010000001.1 coordinate 1,891,882, forward strand.
GGCGATCTTCAGCGCCGGGGCGTCCTTGGGCATCACGATGGCGGCGCGCAGGCCCAGGATCGCGGCGGCGGCGGCCACGCCCTGCGCGTGGTTGCCCGACGACCAGGCGACCACCCCGCCCCTGCGCTCCTCCTCCGACAACTGCGACAGGCGGTTGAAGGCGCCGCGGAACTTGAAGGATCCGCTGCGCTGCAAGACCTCCGGCTTCAGCAGGACGCGCCCGCCGACCCGCTCGTTCAACAGGGCGTTCTCCAGCAGCGGCGTGCGCACCGCGTAGCCGTTCAGGCGGCGGGCGGCCTCCACCACGTCCTGATAGTCGATGACGAGATTTGCGGCAGAGTTGGTGGCGGACATGGGTCAGCGACCTCCGGACACGTTGAGGATGGCGCCGGTCACGTAGGACGCGGCGTCGGACAGCAGCCACAGCACGCTCTCCGCCACCTCGTCCGCCGACCCCGGACGACCGATGGGCGGCGTAGAGGCGAGCGCGTCGAGCCGGCTGCCGTGGCCGGGGATGACCTGGATCTCGGTGTCGATCAGGCCGGGCCGCACGCAGTTGACGCGGATGCCTTCCTTCCCGACCTCGCGGGCCAGCCCGATGGTCATGCTGTCCACGGCCCCCTTGGCGGCGGCGTAGGTGATGAACTCGTTGGGCGATCCCAGCACCGCGGCCATGGAGCCAACGTTGACGATGCTGCCGCCCGAGCCGCCGTGGCGGGTGGACATGCGCCGGACCGCCTCCCGCGCGCAGAGGATGGCGCCCAGCACGTCGATGTCCAGGGTGCGGCGGATGCCCTCCGCCGACGCCTCGTCCAGCCGGCCGTAGGGGCCGACGATACCGGCGTTGTTGACCAGCCCGGTGGGGCGGCCGAAGCGCGCTTCCGCGGCGTCGAACAGGGCCAGCACGTCCTCCTCCCGCGCGACGTCGCCACGGATGGCCTGCGCCTGCCCGCCGGCCTCGGTGATCGCCTTGACGGTGGCGTCGGCCGCGTCGGCGTTGCCGATATAGGAGAAAGTGACGGCGTAGCCGCGCTGGGCGGCCATCTTCGCGACCGCGGCGCCGATGCCCCGGCTGCCGCCGGTGACGATGAGGGACTTCATGCCCGTATCCATGCCCGTGTCCATAAGGGATCAGCCTTCCGGGTTGTCGTTGGGCTGAGGCAGCGTGATGCCGGCCAGCCGCTCGAATATCTTGATGACCGCCGCGTCGTCCTCCCGGCCCAGGCCCGCCGAAGCCGCCATGGTGAACATCTGCAAGGCGGTGGCGGCGAGCGGCGTCGGGAAGGTCATGCGGCGCGCCGAATCGACGACGATGCCCAAATCCTTCACGAAGATGTCCACCGCGCTGTGCGGGCTGTAGTCGCCGTTCAGGATGTGCGGCACGCGGTTCTCGAACATCCAGCTGTTGCCGGCGCTGGAGGTGATGACGTCGTAAATGCGCTGCGGGTCGACCCCGGCGCGGATGCCGAAGGCCATCGCCTCCGCCGACGCCGCGATGTGCACGCCGGCCAGCAGCTGGTTGATGGTCTTCACGACGGAGCCCTGGCCATGCTCCGTCCCCACCCGGTGCAGCGTGCCGGATGCCGCGGCCAGCAGATCCTCCGCCCGCGCGAAGGCCTCCTCCGGGCCGGACGCCATGACGGTCATGCGCCCTTCCGCCGCCTTCACCGGGCCGCCGCTGACCGGCGCGTCCAGCATCAGCAGCCCCAGGTCGGCGAGCCGCCGCCCGGCGTCCGCCGCGTAGGCAGCCGGCACGGTGGCCGACTGGACGACGCAGCCGCCCTTCGGCAGGGTCGCGGCGATCCCGTTCGGCCCGAACAGCACCGATTCGACTTGGTCGGCCGTGGCGACCAGGATCACCACGCGCTCCACCTGCCGGCCGAGTTCGGCGGGCGTCGCCGCGGCCTCCCCGCCGTGGGTGACGAGGCTCATGCACTTGGCCGGGGCCTCGTCGCAGCCGATGACGCGGAAGCCTCCGCGCAGCAGCGACAGGGCCACCCCCATGCCCATGGATCCCAGCCCGATGACGCCCGCGACGCGGGCCCTGATGTGGTCATCCCTGTGGTGGTCGCTCATGATCCCCCCGGCGGGCGGGACGCCCGCGCCTTTCGGTTGCCGTCTGCTGCGGCGTTGGCGGGAAGTGTCGGAGGGCGACGCCAATGCGTCAAGCCGCGGCGGTGGGTACGCCTCCCGACGGATGGCGGAACTGCGCCCGGCGCATGACGTTGACTTGAGTTAACGCCAAGCCGTGCCCATCCGCCCAGAATTTTTGCCCCGGGATCTTCATCCGAAGCCCTTGGAGGCGGTCCATGAGCAGCATCGCGCGTGAGGAAGAAGCCGCGGACCGCCTGGAGGCCCGCGCCTGGTGGGTCATCGACGCGACGATGGCCAAGCTGTTCCGCGCAAGGCCGATCATCCCAAAGGTCCTGGCCGAACAGGTTCGAGCCGCCTGCGCGCTGGACAACACGTTCCACCTCGCCTTCCTCGTCAACGCGACGGCCTTCGGCAGCCCCGCCCTGTTCGCCGGCTATGCGCTGTGGACCCGCCGCGTTCTGGCCAGCCGGGGCGTGCAGCCCGCCGACCTAACCGCGAACCTCGACTGCATGAAGGACGCCATCGCGGGCCTGATGCCCAAGCCGTCCGCCGACGCGATCCTTCCCATCCTGTCCGCCGCGCGGACCGCGCTGGACGAAACGCCCGCCTTTCCCGACCCCGAGGAACCCGTTGGAGCCGATGCGCTGGACGGGCTGGCGCGACGGTACTTCCTGTCGGCCATGGAAGGGCGGACCGATCAGGCCATCGCCCTGGTCAAGCGAACCTTCGCGCGGGGCCAAGGCCTTCATGCGGTGTGCGACGACATCATCACGCCCGTGCAGCGCGAGATCGGCCACCTTTGGGAGCTGAACCGCATCACCGTGGCGGAGGAGCACCGCTGCTCCGCCATCACCCAGCTGGCCGTGGCGCAGCTCTATCCGCGCATCATAAGCCTGCGCAAACAGCACCGGAACGGCCGGTCTCTCGTCGCCGCGTCCGTCGGCGGCGATTTGCACGACCTCGGGCTGCGCCTGGTCTGCGACCGGTTCGGTGCCGCGGGATGGATGACGACCTATCTCGGCGCGTCGGTTCCCATGGCCGGGGTCGTCAGCATGGTGGCGGAGACGCGGCCGGACCTTCTTCTCCTGTCCGTGTCCATGGGCATGCACCTGCGCAGCGCCCGGACGATCCTGCGCGCCATCCGCGCGCAGCCCGACACGCGCGACCTGCCCGTGCTCGTCGGCGGGCAAGCCCTGGCGGCCGATTGCGGGATTGCCGACCGACTGGAGGCAACCGCCGTCGCGCCGGATCCGGCCAGCGCCCTCGACCTCGCAAACCGCCTCCTGCCCTGACGAAGGGAGTAGAGGATGCGCCTAGGACGATAAATCCTGCTCCATCATCGGATCATCACCGACGGCCCACTCTTCACCGCCCACAATGAGCCCACATGAAGCTGTGGAGGGAATGGCAAGGAGAATTCAATGCCGGAAAGACAAGAAGGCGTTCCCATCCTTCTGTTCGTCGACGATGACGATTTGGTTCTTTTGAGCCTTCAGGCGTTCTTTTCCGCCGCGGGCTACGAGACGCTGGCGTTCCGGACGCTCGGCGAAGCCCTGCGGCTGTGCAGGCGTTTCGCGATCATTCCCGCGGCGGTGATCCTGAACTATCACCTCCACGATGGGCTGTCGTTCGAGGCACGGCTGGCCCTGTTGTCCGATGACATCCCCGACGCGCCCCTCGCCGTCCTGACCGGCGACATGTCCCAGCAGACGGCGACCATCGTCAAGGACCGAGGGATCTCGCTGCTGCACAAGCCGGTTTCGCCCCTGGACCTGCTGACCCATGTCCGCGGCCTGATTGGTTTCGGCACCGTCCAGGACCTGGGAAGCCCCCATTGAGCAGTTCTCCCCAAGCGCATCCAGGCCCACCATTTCACAGGTGCAAACTGTCGAAAAGGCGGTTATTCGAGTGCCTATCATCGTTGGATAGGAAGCCATGACCCGAGCACTCCCGACCGCGCGCCCCTGGCTGGACGAGGCGTTGCGCCGCATCGAGGCGGATTTCAACCGGTCGGCCGACACGCACCTGCTGCGCCTGCCGATCCCGGCGGCGCCGGGCATCACGCTCTACTTCAAGGACGAATCCACCCACCCCACCGGCAGCCTGAAGCACCGGCTGGCGCGCTCCCTCTTCCTCTATGCGCTGTGCAACGGCTGGGTTCGCGAGGGGACCACGGTGATCGAGGCGTCCTCGGGCTCCACCGCCGTGTCGGAGGCCTACTTCGCCCAGCTTCTCGACCTGCCCTTCGTCGCCGTGGTGCCGCGCGGCACCTCGCCCGCCAAGATCGCGCAGATCGAGTTCTACGGCGGCCGCTGCCACATGGTGGAGCGCGCGTCCGAGGTCTGCGCCGAGGCGCTGAGGCTCGCCGAGGCCTGCAACGGCCACTTCATGGACCAGTTCACCTACGCGGAGCGCGCGACCGACTGGCGCGGCAACAACAACATCGCGCAGTCCATCTTCGAGCAGATGGCGCAGGAGCCGAACCCCGTGCCGGACTGGATCGTCTGCGCGGCGGGCACCGGCGGCACGTCGGCGACCATGGGGCGCTTCGTGCGCTACCGCCGGATGGCGACCCGGGTCTGCGTGCCCGATCCGGAGCATTCGGCCTTCTTCGACGGCTTCCGCAACCACGACCCCAAGGCCACGGTCGACCGCGGCTCGCGCATCGAAGGAATCGGCCGGCCGCGCGTGGAGCCGTCCTTCCAGCCGGGCGTGATCGACCGCATGATCAAGGTGCCGGACGCCGCCAGCGTCGCCGCCGTCTGGGTCCTTCGGGAACGGCTGGGGCGGTCCTGCGGCGGCTCCACCGGCACGAACATGGTCGGGTCCATCCAGTTGATCGCCGAGATGATGCGCGACGGGCGACAGGGCAGCGTCGTGACCCTGATCTGCGATCCGGGCGAACGCTACGCCGGCACCTACTTCAACCGCGACTGGCTGGCCGCCAACGGCCTGGACATCGACGCGTGGGTGGAGCGCATCGACGCCTTCTTCCGCACGGGCGACTGGGACGGCGCCGGCCTGGAATCGGTCGAGCGCTAAAATCAACGCCCGCCGAGGCTCTCCCCGATCAGCCGGTAGAACCAGAAGGCCTCGTCCTTTGCGACGCGCTCGTCCAGCCGTCCCGGGGACAGGCCGGTGACGCGGCGGATGTCGCGGCCCATGTGCGACTGGTCGGCGAATCCCGCGTCGCCGGCCAGCGCGGCGAGGTCCAGTGGCGTTCCGTCGCGCGTCGCGCTGGCACGGACGACCGCCTCCTCCACGCGGGCGAAAAGCTGCAGGTCGCGCTGGCTTTGCCCGGTCGCGATCTTGATGCGGCGCTGGATCTGCCGCACGCCGTGCCCCGCTCTGGACAGCACGGCCTTTGCTGCCAGCGTCCGCAGCCAGTCCCCCAGCAGCGGCGCCGCGCGGGCATCGCGTGGGCGCGGACCGGACCACAACGGCTCCAGCCCCTCTTCCAGCCGGAGGAACGGCTCGCCGTCCGCACCATGATCGAACAGCGACCGGCAGGCGGTGAGGAACAGGCCGGACGCCACCTCCTCCAGCGGCCGGACGCGGTCGACCAGCTGGTCCGCACCGGCCCCGGTCAGGCGGGCCAAGGCTTCCGGGTAAAAGGCGACCGACAGGACTTGCACCGGTCCCGGCGACCAGCTGGCGAAGGGGCGGCGCTGCGGCCCGGTCAGGAACAGCCGCGGCAGCGGCGGGCCGAGCACTGGGACACCGTCGGTCCCACGCTCCTCCACCATGTGGATGGTTCCATCGAAGATCCAGGAGACCACCGCCAGCGGCGAGGCCGGGAAATAATTGAAGCGCTGGTCGTCGGTCAGCGCCCGCGCGCGCGTGTCGCGCTCCATGCCGACGAAAATGCAGGCGCCCAGGGCCGCGCGCGGAAACAGCAGGCGGGCGGAGCCGGCCCGGGATATGGGGAGGGGCATGGCGGATGTCGTCTCCGTTCTATACGGCCGGCCGGGTGTCCGGCGAGATGGCGCCGACCGACCATCGGAGCCCGGCCATGCCCAAAAACGCAAAGTCCAAAAGCGCAAAGTCCAAAATCATACTTCAGGGGCGCACCAGCCACAAATACCGCAGCCTCGCCACTCTTGCGCTCACCACGTTGCGCGTCATGGCTTGCCGCGCCGCCGGCCGGCCGCTGGTGCCGGAATGGACGATCCCGTTCGAGATCGGCAACCTGTTCTGGCGCGCGCAGTTCAACCACGCCTTCGCGCTCGGGAACATCGCGGAAGGCCGCGCCTATTTCGACAGCCTCGTCGCGGTGGTGGACGCGAACCCGGCGGTCGACATCAGGCCAAGCCGGCCCGGCGAGCCGCGCGGCGACTGGTTCATCCCCCACACACGGACGGGCGATGCCACCCTGCTCTACTTCCACGGCGGCGGCTACAGCTTCTACGCCTCCGTGACCCGGCATTTCATCGCCATGCTGGCTCATACGCTGGGCCTGCCCATCTTCGCCCCCGACTACCGCCTGACGCCCGAACACCCGCACCCGGCGCAGATCGAGGACGCGCTGGCCGCCTACCGTTTCCTGCTCGACCAAGGGATCGATCCGGCCCGCCTTGTGGTGTGCGGCGACTCTGCGGGCGGCCACCTGACGCTGATGACCATCGCCGGGCTGGCCGAGGCGGGACTCCCTCAGCCGGCGATCGGCATCGCTCTCAGCCCTTGGACCGACGTCGGCCGGCGCGGCGCCAGCCAGTTCGGCAATGACCGCTACGACCTCGTCCAGGGTTACATGACGTTGCGCTTTGCGGAATGGCTGAAGGGATCGGGCGGCTTCACCGACGCCGAACTGTCGCCTATTGCGCGGGATTTCCGGGGATTGGCGCCGCTCTACCTCCAGGCCGGCGGCAAGGAAATCCTTGTCGACATGATCCGCGACTTCGCCCGGACCGTGCAGGAACAGGGCGCCCGGGTCCGGCTGGAGGTGTGGGAGCACATGACCCACGAGTTCCAAGCGCATGGCCAGGAGTTGCCGGAAAGCCGCGAAGCGTTCGCCCGCCTGGGCGAGGCGATCCGCTGGGCGACGGAACCGGCTGGCCGCGAACGGGGCTTCCCGCCCGGCCCGCGGATCGAGGTGGAAACGCTGTGCGACGACTGAACCCGACCCCTACACCCACAGGCGCTTCGGCACGCGCAGCAGTATCCACAGCACCAGCAGGTGTGCCATGGCCCATGCCAAGGCGGCGGCGGGCATCAGCCATTCCGGGGCGGTGCTCGCCGCGGCGACGCGCAACGCAGCGGCGAGGCTGACCAGCGCCACGGCCGCCGTCGCCGGGCGCGGGAAGTCGGGCGGCAGCGCCTCCCGCTGCAAGGTGGCGCGCACCATCATGGAGGCGGCCAGCGTGCCGAGCGCCCCCGCCCCCATCACGTGCCACGCCGCCCCGCCCGCGAGCGGGTCCAGCCGCTCGATCCCCAGGAACAGCCAGCCCAGCCCGAGCCAGCCGTAGCCGAGATGCAGGCTCCACAGGTCGGGCCGGCGCAGCACCGCGTCGGTGCGCCAGCGGGCCAGCCGCGCCCAGGCGGTCAGGCCGGCGACCATGGCGCCCGCGGCGCCGATCCACGGCACCGGCCAGGGCCAGTTGCCGGCCGCGACGGTCAGCGCGGCCAGGATCGCCCCCGCGGCGCCGGCCCACTCCAGCCGGGGCTGCACGCGCTCGACGAGAGTGCCGCCCTGCCGCCGCACCTCCCCGGCCGTGGCGGACGGGATGATCCGGCCGCCCATCACCAGCATCAGGATGCCGACGAGGTGCAGCGCGAACAGCGCGCCGGTGCGCCCGCCGTCGCCGCCCCACCAGGCCAGCGCCTCGGCCAGCGCGAAAGCGCCGATCACCGGGCCGAACAGCGTGTTGTGGCCGCTCTTCGCCGCCCGCAGGAAGGGCACCCCGGCGACCACGAACAGCACCACCGGATAGGCCAGCGCCAGCGGCGCCGCGATCGGCGGCGGCAGGCCGCCCAGCACAGCGACCCGCCCGGCCAGCCACGCCAGGAAGGCGAGCCCGAGCGCACTGCGGGAGGGCCGCGTCAGCAGGAAACCGCCGACCACCGCCAGCGCGTAGCCCATCAGCATCTCGTGCGCGTGCAGCGCCGGCGTCCAGCCGATGCCGAGCCAGCCGAAGTAGCCGGCGACCCACAGCGGCACGCTGAGCGCCGCGTAGAGCGCCGCAGCTGGGAAGAACAGGCGGTGTCCCCAGGGGCGCCGGGGCGTTGGTGGAACGAAGAAGGACATGGGGCGCTCGGCTGGCGAAGGATTGCCACCTTAACCCGGAAGGCCGCGCCTTATCTCCCGCCGTCTTCCAGGGTTGATGCGTCACCCCCTGGGAATCCCATCTCACGGGCCTTCAGCAGGCGGCGAAGGATCTTGCCGCTGCGGGTGTGCGGCAGGGAGTCCGCAAAGGCGATTTCGCGCGGTGCCAAGGCGGGGCCGAGCCGGCGGCGGGCGTGCGCGATCAGGTCGCGGGCGAGGCTGTCATCCCCAGCGGATCCGGTCTTCAGTGTTACGAAGGCCTTCACCGCTTCCCCCGCCACCGGGTCGGGCCGTCCGATCACCGCGGCCTCCGCCACCGCCGGATGTTCCAGCAGGACGCTCTCGACCTCGAATGGACCGACGAGGTGGCCGGAGGTCTTGATCATGTCGTCGGCCCTCCCGACGAAGCGGAAGCGCCCGTCCGGGTCGCGCCGGGCGAGGTCGCCGCTGCGGTACCAGCCGTCGTCGGTGAAGCAGGCGCGGCTGTGCGCCTCGTCGTTCAGGTATCCCTGGAACATCGACGGCCAGGGCGGGCGCAGCACCAGTTCCCCAGGCTCGCCCGGCGGCGCCAGCACCTCCGCCTCGATGCCCGCCACTGGAAAGCCCAACGTGCCCGGAACGACCGGCTGGCCGGGCGGGGTGGCGAGCATGATGGCGCCGGTCTCCGTCTGCCACCACGTGTCGTGGATGGGCCGGCCGAAGGCGGCCTCGCCCCAGGTCACCGCCTCCGCGTTCAGCGGTTCGCCCACGCTGGCGACGTGGCGCAGCGCGGAGAGGTCGTGGCGGCGTGGAAGCTCCAGCCCGGCGCGCATCAGCATGCGGATGGCGGTCGGCGTGGTGTACCAGATCGACACCCGCTCCCGCTCCAGCAGCGCGTACCAGCGGGCGGGGTCGAAGTCGCCCTCATCGGCCACCAGCGTCGCACCGACGGCCAGCGGCGTCAGCAGCCCGTAGACGGTGCCGGTGACCCAGCCGGGATCGGCCGTGCACCAGAAGACGTCGCCGGGCCTGAGGCCGAGCGCGTCGCGCGCCGTGGCGTGCTGCGCCACGATGGCGCCATGGCCGTGCAGCGCCCCCTTCGGCGCGCCGGTCGTCCCGCTGGTGAAATGCAGCAACGCCGGATCGTCGGGACCGGTGGGTGCGCAGGGCACAGGCTTCAGCGCGGCCAAGCGTTCCTCCCAGCCCTCCCCATCGACAAGCAGCGCGTCGAAGGTGTCCGGCAGATCGCCCGGCGCCTTGCGCGTCCACAGGGCCACCGTGGTCACCACCGCCCGCGCCCCGGCGAGCGTCAGCCGCAGTTGCAACGGCTCCGGCCCAAAGGCGGCGAAGAGCGGGGCGTGGACGCAGCCGGCCTTCAGCGCGCCGAGCGCCGCCGCGTAAAGCGCCGGCCGGCGCGGCAGCAGCGATGCCACCACCGCGCCTTTCCCCATCCCAAGCCCGCGCAGCAGGGCGGCGAAGCGCCCGCTCGCGTCGGACAGATCGGCGTAGGTCAGCGTCGCCGCCGCGCCGTCCCGCCCGGTCCAACGCAGCGCCGTGTGGTGCCCCCACCCTGCCTCCACAGGACGGTCCACCGCCGCCCAGGCCATGTTGACGCCGCCCCACGGGCCGGTCAGCGGGACCGCCTCGGCCGCCCAATGGGCCGCCCGATCCGGCGCGGCGGCGGTCACAGCGCCAATACCACGTGGGTGACGCCGGGATCGTCCGGCGAGCTGCGGCGCTGGAAGCCGAAGGCCTCGCACAGGCGCAGCATGGCGCGGTTCTCGTGCAGCACCTCCCCATAGACCTCCTTCAGCCCCTTGGCCCGCGCGTGGTCGAGGATGCGCCGCATCAGCACGGGGCCGAGGCCGAGCCCGGCCATGTCGTGGGCCAGCATGATGGCGAACTCCGCCCGTTCCCCGTCGGCGGCGCGGGCGAGATGCACCACCCCGTGCACCGCCGTCGTGCCGGGCCGGCCGGGGTCGGTGACCGCCAACCCCATCTCGCGGTCGTAGTCGAGCTGGCTCATCCGCGCGGCGATGCCGTGGCTCAGCTCCTGCTTCTGGCTGAAGAAGCGCAGGCGGATTTCCGCCGGGGTCAGGCGCTTGAACAGGGCCTTCATGGCCGGCTCGTCCTCCGGCACCAGCGGGCGGACCATCAGGCTGCGCCCATCGGCGAGCGGCAGCGGCCGCTCCAGCTCCGACGGGTACGGAAGGATCGCGAAGGGCGCGCGCCGCCGCCCGGCCTCGACCAGCCGCACCGATGCCCCGCCGACCACCGGCCCCTCCGGACCCAGCCGCATGGGGGACAGCGTCAGGTGCGCCACCTCCTCAAGGTCGACGCCGATCTGCGCCACCTTGACCAGCAGCGCCGCCGCCGCGTCACGCGCCGCGGGCGTCAGCCCCTCCTCCTCGGCGAGGCCGACGGCGGGGACGCGCCGCAGCGCGTCGCAGGCGAGCGTCATGGTCAGCGGCGGCAGCGCCACGGCCGTCTCGCCCGGCAGGCGGGCGGCGTGGTGGCCGACGGTGATCACCGGGCCGAAATGCCGGTCCTCGCTCAAGCCCACGGCGAGGTCGTGGCCGGGGACGGCGTCCACGACTCCCAAGGGTACGCCATAGGCGGCGAGCAGAGCCCGCGCCTCCGCCTCGGTCAGGGCCACGCGCCCAGCCTCCCGCACGGCCGCGACGACACGGCGCGCGGCTCCGGCGTCGGGGCGGGCATCCTCCGGCGCCGAGCGCGGGGTTTCGGCCAGAAGCTCCTGGTTGCGGCGGAAGGCCAGCGCGTGCTGGAAGGCGCGCACCGCGCGATCGGGCGTGTCGAACACCGGGACGCGGTGGCGGGCAAGCTCCGCCGCGGCGTGGTCGGCGTCGCGCTCGCCGAGCCAGCTGGTCAGCACCGGAGTGCGGCAGTGGGTGTCGATGGCCGACGCGACCGTCCGCGCGACCTCCCCCGCCGGGACCAGCGCGGTCGGCGCGTGCAGCAGAAGAACCGCGTCCACCGCCGGGTCCACGCACAGGCGGGACAGGACGGCGGCGTAGGCGCCCCCCTCCGCTCCCTCCCCGAGGTCGAGCGGGTTGGCCAAACCGGTGGGCATGGCCAAGCGCCCGGCACCTCCGATGGCACCGTCCAGCAGCGCGTCGGCGGCCAGCCGTCCGATCCCGCGCCCGTTGGCGACGATGGCGAGCCGGTCGCCGCGGATCGGCGCGGCCACGGCCAGCGTCTCCAGCGCGTCGAACAGCTCCTCCAGCGTGAAGACGCGCAGCAAGCCGGCGCGACGAATGGCCGCGTCGAACACGGCGTCCCCGCCCTCCCCGCGCCCGGTCCGCAGGACGATCACCGGCCGCTGGCGGGCCGCCGCCCGCGCGGCGGATACGAATCGGCGCGCCTCCGGCGGCCGGTCGAGCACCAGCAGGATGGCGTGGCAGTCGTCCTGCGCGGCGAGATAATCCAGCAGGTCGCCCGGCCCGACGTCCGACGCGTCGCCCGTCACCGCGATGTGGGAGAATCCGACGGAACGCCGCTGTGCCCAATCGATGACCGCCCCGGCCAGCGTGCCGGACTGCGCCACCAGCGCGACACGGCCGGCCGGCGGCGGGCGGTGGAAGGCCCCGGCGCAGAAGCGCTTGCCCGGCATGGCGACGCCCAGGCTCCCCGGCCCGAGCAACCGCAGGCCGTGGCCGCGCGCGGCGTCCTTCAATGCGCGTGCAAGGTCGGGATCGTCGCCGTGTGCGCCGAGCAGGATCGCTGCCTTCGCGCCGCCCTTCCCGGCCTGCGCGACCAGCGCCGGCAGCCGCTCCGCCCCGGCAGCAATCAGCACCAGTTCGGGCACGGAGGCGAGCCCGCCCAGGGCGGAGGCCTCCACCCGCTGCACGACCCCGCCGTAGCCCCCGGCGAGGTTGCGGGCCGCGACGCGGGCCAGGGGAGGGTCGCCCTCGGCGACGACCGCCACTCCCTTGGGGCGGAACAGGGCTTCCAAATCGCGCACCGGCATGCGGTTTCACTCCCCCTGCGGCTCTCACACGCCTTGCCTTTTGCCGGGTGCCCGGTCAGTTTGCCGGCCATAGCGTTGGGCCGACGGGTGCGATGGCTTTTCAGGTATGATGCCTCGGAGTTGCGGACAACGGAAGCTGAGGCAGCGGAAGCCGGGCCGACGGATGCGGGATCAGGACAGTCGGGAGGACAAGCCATGACCGGAATCGATACGGATCGGATCGAACGGGCGGTGCTGGACTGCCTCGGCGCGGTGGCGCCCGACGCCGACCTGGCGGCGCTGGCCCCCGACCGGCCATTCCGCGACCAGTTCGAATTCGATTCCGTGGATTTCCTGAACTTTGTCATGAAGCTGGAGATCGCCCTGAACGTCCGCGTGCCGGAACTGGACTACCCGCTGCTGGCCACGCTGGACGGCTGCCGGTCCTATCTGGCGAAGGCGCTGGCCCACGACCCGGCGCAGCCCGGTTCCGCCCAGCCCTGACGGTGGCGATTTCGCGGGTTGGGGGCGCGGGCGCGGCGTGATATGGGAAGGCGCCTTTCCGACAGCCCTTTCGAGGACACCGCCCATGCGCCCGGTCAAGATCGCCCCGTCCATCCTCTCCGCCGACTTCGCCCGGCTGGGCGAGGAAGTGCGCGCCATCGACACGGCGGGCGCCGACTACATCCACATCGACGTGATGGACGGCCATTTCGTGCCCAACATCACCATTGGCCCGGCGGTGGTGAAGGCCCTGCGGCCGCACACGGCGAAGCCCTTCGACGTGCATCTGATGATCGCGCCGGTGGACCCCTACGTGACGGCCTTCGCGGAAGCCGGGGCCGACATCATCACCTTCCATCCGGAGGCCGGGGCGCATGTGCACCGGACCATCCAGCTGATCAAGTCGCTGGGCAAGAAGGCCGGCATCTCGCTGAACCCGGCGACCCCGCTTGAGGTCGTGGACTACATCCTGGAAGACCTCGACCTCGTCCTGGTGATGACGGTCAACCCCGGCTTCGGCGGGCAGAGCTTCATCCAGAGCCAGCTGCCGAAGATCCGCGAACTGCGCCGCCGCATCGACGCGCTGGGCAAGCCGATCGACCTGGAAGTGGACGGCGGCATCAACGCCGAGACCGCTCGCATCGCCATCGAGGCGGGCGCCGACGTGCTGGTCGCCGGCACCGCCACCTTCACCGGCGGCGCGCAGCACTACGCCGAGAACATCCGCAAGCTGCGTTGACGAGACGATAACGGAGTCACCACAGAGACACGGAGACACAGAGGTTTTCCGGAGAGCCGTCGGCTGTCGGAATTCACTCTGCGTCTCTGTGCCTCCGTGGTGAAAATCCTCGGAAGGTTACTGCGACGCCGTCGGCACGCCGGAGCCCGCCAGCGCCTGGGCGTGCTGAAGGTGCTGTTCCAGCATCGGCAGCGACTGCGCCGCGTACTCGCGATAGGGCTGCATGCCCGGGTCGCTGGAGGTGCGCGCCGCCTCATACAGGCGGATCGTTTCCTGGTGGGCCAGGATCTGGTTGACCAGGTACTGGCGGTCGAAGTCGCGGCCCGACAGCGGCTGCAACTGCGTGATCATCTGCTCCTGCTGGCCGGTCATCATGGGCGCCGGGTTGCTGCCGTTGGCGCGGGCCAGCGCCATCAGCCGCTGGTTGCCCGTCGTGTGGTCCTGGACCATCTGGCGGGCGAAAGCCCGGATGCCGTCCTGGTTGGAGCGGTCCATGGCCAGACGGCTGGACTCCACCTCGAAAAGGCCGCTGGCCGCGGCCTGCTGCGCGAAGCTGTCGGCGGTGGAAGCCTCGCCGAGCGTCCGGACCTTGCCGGCAAGCGACGAGCTTGGGTCGGCGATGCCCCTGGCGGCACCTTCCTGCAACAGCTGTTCACCGTTGACGCTGGGCCGCGCGGCCGGCGGTGCGGTCTGTGCCTGCGCGGCGGCGCCGACGGCGGACACGGACAGAGCCACGAAGGCGGCGGCCAGAGTCTTGGCGTGGTTGCGATTCATGCGGCGTTTCCCTTGCTGAGGACCATTCGGGTTTGGCCCGACAACATGGGGTCATCCGCAAAGGTTCCCCCATTCGGGCAGAACCAAATCGTCGCCGTGGGCGTTATGGAGCCGTGGGAAGGGTCCCGCAACAGCAGGGAGAGAGGTTATGGGTATCCTTTGGACGATCATCATCGGCTTCCTGGCCGGCATCGTCGCCAAGTTCATGATGCCCGGACGTGATCCGGGCGGTTTCATCATCACGACGCTTCTCGGCATCGCCGGTGCGTTCGTCGCCACCTATCTCGGCCAGGCGGTCGGCTGGTATCGGGCCGGCGAAGGGGCCGGCTTCATCGGCGCGATCGTCGGTGCCATCGTCATCCTGGCCATCTACCGCATGGTCGTCGGCCGCCGCACGACGGTTTGATCTGTGATCTGAAGCCCTTCTCCCCTTGGGGGCTCGGAGCCGTCCGCGTCAGCGGATGGGCGCCGAAGGCGACCAGAGGCGAAGAGGGGTTGGGATGAGGGGTCGTTACGCCCGGCAGGGCGGACATGAATGCCGTCCAGCTACGCTGGCGCCACCCTCACCCCAACCCCTCTTCTCTCAGGCGAGAGGGGCTATACAACGTGCAGACGACGTGCAGACAAAAAGAGGGCGGCCCGCGGGCCGCCCTCTCTTCATGTTGTCTTGACCGTTTCCGTCAGGCCAACGCCACCGGCGTCGGCATGAACACGGCGCGGGAGATGGCCGCGCGGATCGCGTCGTTGGTGAAGGGCTTTCGCACGATCTGGCCCAGGTGGCGGGCGTCCGCCTCCTCCAGGTCGCCGTCGAAGGCCGTGACAAAAATGGTCCGCATGGAGCGTTTCTGACGCAGCCGACGGGCGACCTCCACCCCGCTGCCGCCGTCGGCCAAGCGCACGTCGAGCAGCGCCAGCGTCGGCTTTTCCACCTCCAGCAGCTCCAGCGCCTCCTGCTCGTTGTTGGCGGTGCCGCAGACGACGTGGCCCATGTCGGTGACCAGTTCGCCGATCTCCATCGCCAGGACGGGGTTGTCCTCGACCACCAGCACGCGCTGCGTCAGGGCGTTGCGCACCTTGTCGCGGGCGACGGTCAGCCGTTCCTGGGCATCGGCGGTGGAAATGGCCAGGACCTGCGCCGCCTCGGGCACCGACAGGCCTTCCAGGGTGATGAGAAGGTACATGCGCCGCTCCCCCTCCGGGAGGGAGGCGAGCGCCCGTTCGATGGGATGGGGCGATGGCGCCGGACGCCCTTCGCCTTCATCGTCGAACAGCAGGTTCAACAGGGCGTAGAGCGGCACCCGCGCCCCTTTTTCCAGCCCGAACCGCGACGGCGCCATCACCGCGACCTCGACGCAGCGGGTGACCAGGTCATCCCCGCGGTCGGTCGCTCCCGTCAAGGCGCGCGCGTAGCGGCGCAGGTAGGGCAGATGATCGTACAGTTGGCGTGCGTAGACTCGCATGACCCGTTCTTCCGCGCCGTTCGTTGGCCCCCGCTGGACCCCGGCGCCCCATGCGCCGGACCAGGTCGGGGCTTGGCAACTTTAATCAACTGTTAACACTCTGAAACACTAACACGGCCGTCCCCGACCGGCGAACCGAAAAAAAGCTAAGTCCCCCTTCCCCCGTTGGCAGAGGCGTGGACGGGGCCAAAAGTGCAAACCGGCGGTCAGCGCGCCTTTTCCCGCTGCTGGCGCGACCGCCACTGCCACGGCTTCTCCACCTTGCCGGACCACAGGCCAAGGCGCCGGCTCTGCGCGAACGCCTCCCCCGAGGCGTAGGCCGGCGACAGGCTGCTGTAGGAGAAGGCCCATCCCCGCGACACCATTGCCGCTCCCAGGTCGACGCCGCGGACGCGGCATTCGCCCATCCTCTGCCCGGTCCGGTCCTTTTCGGCGATCGTGCACGAGACCTCCTCGTCCTTGACAAGGCTTTGCAGCACCGCCGTGGCGATGCGGAAGCAGTCCAGTTCGTGGCCGTACCTGTTCTTGCACTTCTGCCCCTGGTCGGGGGCATCGATGCCCATCAGGCGAACCGACGTGCCGTTCAGCGACAGAAGATCGCCTTCCACGGCAACCGCCCTGCCTTTTAACAACTCATTGGGCGTGCTGGCGACCTTTCCTTTGGTCGTGCCACGCTGGGCATAAGCCGGTCCGGCACGGCCTACGGACAGCGCGCCGAGGAGCGCCGCCGCAAGGCATAAGGCTAGGAACCAGCGCCGATCAGAACAGGGCCACTTAGAAAAGCGTCGGGGCGTCATCGAGCGGCGCCGCGCAGGCTTCGTCGTCGTTGCGCACGTTGTTGACCCGCGGGCCGACGGCGTAGGCCTCCAGCAGGTCGTCCGGAGCCGGCTTCAGCAACCCCTCCAGCACCGGGGCCGGGGCCGCCGGGTCGAGCCACAGGTCCCAGTCGGCCGCGTCCAGGATCACCGGCATGCGCTCGTGCAGCGGCTTCAGCACCGCGTTCGCGGTGGTTGTGACGATGGTCAGCGTCTCCAGCGGCCGCTCCGGCGCCGGCCCGCCTTTCGGGCCGTTCCAGCGTTCCCACAGGCCGGCGAAGGCGAAGGGAGCCCGGTCGCGCCGGCGAATGGCGTAGCCCTGCTTGCGCTTGCCCTCCGCCTTCCACTCGTAAAATCCGTCGGTCGGCACCAGACAGCGGCGCTTGCGGAATGCCTCGCGGAAGGACGGCTTCTCCGCCACCGACTCACCGCGCGCGTTGATCAGCCGCGCACCGATGGACGGATCGTCCGCCCAGAAGGGCACCAGCCCCCAGCGCAGCAGTGCCAGATGCCGCCCGTCCTCCTCCCGGCGCACGGCGGGCACCTCCTGGGTCGGGGCGACGTTCCAGCGCGGCGACAGGTTCGGGCGCTCCGGAAAGCCGAAGACCTTCTGGATTTCCGCCACGGGCGTGGTGAGAAGCATGCGTCCGCACATGGCCTGCCGTCGTCCTGACCGATGGGGAATTGGAGCGTCAAAGATAAGGGAACGGTGTCGGTTCTTCCAGGCCGCGCCTTCCGTACCGGAAACCCGTGGGTTGGGTGGAGCACACCGAGCAACGATGGAATATTTTTCTTCCAAATGGCGAGTTATCGATAAGATCATCAATTCAATGGAATTCCGTGAGACATTAATGACCGTCATCCACAGGCATATTGCGCGAATCGCGACATTGTTCGCCCTCGTGGTCCTGGCCACCGCCTGCTCCATGCTGCAGCCGATGGCGCCCTATGATCCGGAGATCGAGAAGGGCGTCTCCGCCTATCACCAGTCGCTCGATTCCTTCATCCTGAAGATGGACCGCCTCGGCCGGACCAAGGACCCCGCCGGCCGCTACGACGGCAACCTCGCCTTCTACGACGACGCCCGCGCGACGGTCGACACGCTGACTTTGCGGGCGGAGGCGCAAGACGTCACCCACAGCTGCGTGGTCCCCGACACCGTCCGCCAGATCCTGGGCGCGGCGGGCGGCGGTGCCCTGCCGGCTGCAGTCACGGCGCCCTCCAGCACGGCCTCCTCCAGCGCGGCCCCTGCCGGTGAAGGCGTCGACTGCACCGTCCAGATGCTGCGCAACGTGCGTGGCCAAGTCGACACTTTGGCGCAAATCCATCAGGTCGAAACCTACCTGACCGGCCCGCTGGCCCAACGGACGCGCGATATCACCGCGCAGTCGCTGCGCGCCATCCTCGCCGTCGAATTCGCCAAGAAACGCAACCAGATGTGAGTGGAGGCCCGACCATGGCACTCAATGTCGACACCCTCGTGCAGCAGATGCTGTCGGCCGGCGCCGGCGCCTTCGGCGACAACTGGGCGCGCGCCTCCGACTACGCCGCGACGGAGTTCCGGCAGATCGCGCAGACCATCGCCGGCATCGAATCCGACCTTGCCCAGGTCCCCCCGGCCTACACGCCGGAGGCGGCCAAGCTGCTGTTCGGCATGCAGCTGTCCTCGCTGCAGAACACCCTGATCGCCGAGGCGCAGTTGATCGAGATCGCCGTCCAGGCGGCCATCAAGGCGGTGTTGGAGTCGGTGAGCGGCATGGTGCAGCAGGCGCTGGGCTTCGACCTGTTCGCGCCGGTGTAACGCCCGCTCCATTGGCCGGCGTGAGCGTGGCGGGGCGCGTCACCGCCTCGAAGGGGACTTCCCGGAGCCGCGCCTTCCCCCTACCTTACCGTGCCTAGGCCACACAAAACGGCCCGCCCGCGGCAAAGGAAAGAGCCAGCCCCATGATGAAGTTCGGCATCGGCCAGCCGGTCCCCCGCACCGAAGACGCGCGCCTTCTGACCGGAGGCGGGCGCTACACCGACGATGTGTCGCTCCCCGGCCAGACCTTCGCGGCCTTCGTCCGCTCCCCCTACGCGCACGCCGCGATCCGCGGCATCGACAGCGCGGACGCGGCGGGCCAGCCGGGTGTGCTGGGCGTCTTCACCGGAGACGACCTGGAGGCGGAGGGCATCGGCCCGATCCCCTGCAACGCCGCGCTGAAGCAGCGCGACGGCTCCGACTACGTGGCGCCACCGCGCCCGGCGCTGGCCAAGGGGCGGGTGCGGCACGTCGGCGACCCGGTTGCCGTGGTGGTGGCGGAAACGCCGGAGGCCGCCCGCGACGCGGCGGAGCTGGTGATGGTCGACTACGACGACCTGCCCTCCGTCACCGGCACGGCGGAGGCGCTGGAGCCCGGCCGGCCGCTGGTCTGGGACGAGGCGCCGGGCAATCTCTGCTTCGACTGGGAGCAAGGCGAGGAGGCCGCGGTGGAGGCGGCGCTGTCCAAGGCCGCCCGCGTCGTGGAGCTTCAGATCGTCAACAACCGCGTCGTCGCCAACCCCATGGAAGGCCGCGCCTGCGTCGCCGACGTGGAGGCGGAGACCGGGCGGCTGGTGATCTACGTGACCAGCCAGGGCGTGCACGGGCTGCGCAGCCAGTTCGCCAATCTGTTCAGGCTGCCGGAAAAGGCGTTCCGCGTCGTCACCACCGACGTCGGCGGCGGCTTCGGAATGAAGCTGTTCAACTACCCGGAATACGTCGTCTGCCTGTTCGCCGCGCGCCGGCTGAAGCGCCCCGTGAAGTGGGCGGCGGAGCGGACGGAGGGCTTCCTCAGCGACGACCACGGGCGCGACCATGTCAGCCGCGCCCGGCTGGCGCTGGACGCCGACGGGCGCTTCCTGGGCCTGCGCGTGGACACCGTCGCCAACCTCGGCGCCTACCTGTCCAACTACGGGCCCTTCATCCCGACGGACGCGGGATCGGCGATGCTGGTCGGCTCCTACATCACGCCGGCGGTCTATGTGCGCGTGAAGGGCGTCTTCACCAACACCCAGCCGGTGGACGCCTACCGCGGCGCCGGCCGGCCGGAGGCCGCCTACCTGCTGGAACGGCTGATCGACCACGCGGGTCGCGAGACCGGGCTCGGCCCGGCGGAAATCCGCCGCCGCAACTTCATCCCCGTGGCATCCATGCCCTACGCCACGCCGATGGGGCAGACCTACGACACCGGCGACTTCCGCCAGAATCTGGAGGACGGGTTGGCGTTGGCCGACCTCGCCAGCCTGCCCGCCCGCAAGGCGGAGGCCAAGGCGCGCGGCAAGCTGCGCGGCGCCGGGCTCGCCACCTACATCGAGGCCTGCTCGGGCGGCGGGGCGGAGCAGGCGACCGTGCAGGTCAATGGCGACGGCCGCATCGTCCTGATGATCGGCACCCAGACCAACGGCCAGGGGCACGAAACCGCCTACAAACAGATCCTCGCCGACCGGCTGGGCGTTCCGCCGGAGGACATCGAGGTCGTGCAGGGCGACACCGACCGCGTCAGCTGGGGTGCGGGCACCGGTGGCTCCCGCTCCGTCCCGGTTGGCGGCTCGGCGCTGGCGGAAGGGGCGGCGCGCGTCGTCTCCAAGGCGAGCGAGGTGGCCGCCGACCTGCTGGAAACCGCCGCGGTCGACGTGGAATTCAAGGACGGCCTGTTCAGCGTCGTCGGCACCGACCGCAGCGTCACCTTCAAGGAGGTGGCGGCCAAGGCGGCGGCAGACGGCGGAATCGCCTTCAGCGAAGTCGCCCGCTGGACCCCACCGGCCAGCACCTTCCCCAACGGTTGCCACGTGGCGGAGGTGGAGGTCGATCCCGACACCGGCGTTGTGGAGGTGGTCGGCTACAGCGTCGTGGACGATTTCGGCACGGTCGTGAACCCGCTGCTGGTCATCGGCCAAGTGCACGGCGGCGTCGCCCAGGGCATCGGCCAGGCCTTGCAGGAGCGGGTGGTGTTCGATCCGGAGAGCGGGCAGCTGCTCACCGGGTCCTTCATGGACTACCAGCTGCCGCGCGCGCTGGACATCCCGCCGATCCAGGTGAAGCTGAACTGCGTGCCCAGCACGACCAACGCGCTGGGCATGAAGGGCGCGGGCGAGGCCGGGGCCATCGGCGCGCCGCCCGCGGTCATCAACGCGCTGGTCGACGCCCTGTCGGAGTACGGCATCACCCACATCGACATGCCGGCCACCCCGCAGGCCGTCTGGCAGGCCATTCAGGAGCACAGCCTAAGGCAGGCGGCGGAGTAGCCGATTCGGTCATAGGCCGATTTTGGTCGCAATGTCACACCTCGGACAGATAGCAATTGATGCAAAGTCTCCGCAATTTCATTTCCTGTTTGTAGTCAAACGAAGGAAGCGGTGATGGCGTCGGCGAAACAGGGCAAGGGATGCGGCGGGCGGTGCGCCGAGGTGGTCGGGTTCGACTTCACCATGGCGTTCCAGCCCATCGTGGACGCCGACACCGGCGCTCCCTGGGCCCACGAGGCCCTGGTCCGCGGCACCGCGGGCCAGGGCGCCGGCTGGGTCCTCGGCCAGGTGACCGACGAAACCCGCTACGCCTTCGACCAGAGCTGCCGGGTCAAGGCGATCGAGTTGGCCTCCAGCCTGGGCCTGCGCGACGCGAAGCTGTCGATCAACTTCCTGCCGAACGCCGTCTACGAGGCGGAGACTTGCATCCGGGCGACGCTGGCCGCCGCCGCCCGCACCGGCTTCCCACCGGACCGCATCATCTTCGAGGTGACCGAGAACGAGCGGGTGGTCGACCGCGCCCATCTCCAGAGCATCTTCACGGAGTACAAGCGCCAGGGTTTCCTGACGGCAATCGACGATTTCGGCGCCGGCTACTCCGGCCTGAACCTGCTGGCGGAGTTCCAGCCGGACATCCTGAAGCTGGATATGGAACTGACCCGCAACATCGATACCGACCGCACGCGGCGCAGCATCGTCGGGGCCATCCTGACGGTGTGCAACGACCTTGGCATCACTCCGGTTGCGGAAGGCGTGGAAACCGCCGGCGAGGCGCGGGCACTGCGCGACCTGGGCATCACGCTGATGCAGGGATACCTGTTCGCCAAGCCGGCGCTGGAGGCCCTGGTGGCGCGCACCGACACGGCCTACGAACCGGCCTGAACGCCCCCGTCAGGATACCGATCCGAGCACCCGGCGCGTCATGTAGGCCATGCCGCCGCCGTAGGAGGCAAGCTTCGCGGCCAGCGCCGGCCCGCCGTCATAGGCGACGAAGCCGTTCCTGTCCCAAAAGGCCCGCGCCTTCGGCGTCGAGGTCAGGGCCAGCCAGCCGAACCCGCGCCCGGCGGCGATCCCCTCCATGCGCTCCATCATTGAGACGCCCAACCCCAGCCCGCGCGCCGAAGGCAGCAGCGCCACGTCGTGCAGGTAGAGGCAGTCGGCCCCCTCCGGCAGGCCGCCCAACGGCGAATCGAGCGGCGGCGGCGCGCCCAACCGGCCCGGATGCATGACCGCGTAGCCGACCGGGGCGCCGTTCGCGCCCCCGTCCGCCAGTGCCATCAGGCAGCCGTCCGGGAACAGCGCCAGCCGCTCCGCGAAGACCGCGCGCTCCTCCGGGTAGTCGGGGTGGACCACCTCCGCGATCGCCATCACCCGGTCCAGGTCCGCGGGTTCCATCGCCCGCCAGCCCGTCATCATCCGCATTCTCCTTTCGTCCCAGCCCTTTCCGGCACTTCCAGCCCGCGGGTCGGGCGCGCTATGGTGGTCGTTCGACTTTGCCCTACGGAGTTCCATCCATGACCGACGCCGCCGTGGCGAGCCTGCTGCCCAAGGTGCGGACCATCGCGCACGAAGCCGGTCAGGTGATCCTGCGCTTCTACAACGGCGGCATCGACGCCGCCACCAAGGTCGATGGCAGCCCGGTCACCCAGGCCGACCTGGCTGCGGAGCACGTCATCACCCCCGCCCTGCACCACATCGCCCCCGGCGTGCCGGTGGTGGCAGAGGAGGCCGTGGCCGCGGGGCACAAGCCGGACATCTCCGGCGGGCGCTTCTGGCTGGTCGATCCGCTGGACGGCACCAAGGAGTTCATCAGCCGCAACGGGGAGTTCACGGTCAACATCGCCCTGATCGAGGACGGCAAACCCGTTCTGGGCGTGGTCTACGCCCCAGCGACCGGCGACCTCTTCGCCGCGGCCGGGCCGGGCACCGCCGTGCATTGGGTGGAAGGCCGCCACGACTACCCCATCCAGGTCCGCAAGCCGCCCGCCGAGGGCCTGACCGTGGTCGCCAGCCGCTCGCACGGCAGCGGCGGCGAGATCGAGGGGTTCCTGTCCCGCTACACCGTGAAGGACCGGGTCAGCTGCGGCAGCTCCCTAAAGTTCTGCACCGTCGCCATGGGCAAGGCCGACCTTTACCCCCGCTTCGGCCCGACCAGCGAGTGGGACACCGCCGCCGGCCACGCCGTGCTGATCGGCGCCGGCGGCCGGGTGGAGCAGTCGGACGGCTCGCCCCTCGTCTACGGCAAGGCCGACATCCTCAACCCCAACTTCATCGCCTACGGCTGGTAAGGGCCCGGCCCATAAGGAGCCTATCGTGACCACGCTGTGCGACGCGGCCGTCGCGGTGCTGACCACCGCGGCGCCGCTGGAGAAGGTGCGCCTGACGCGAGACTACGCCGCCGCTTGGCGCGACGGCCGCATCTCCGATTTCGGCACCGCCGTCCCGCCGGAGCGCCCCGCCCGCCCGGAGCGGCCGCCGCTGATGCTGCCCCGCGACATGCCCAAGCGCGGGCGTGGCGGCAGCGCGCAGAACCGCGTCGCCCTGCTGCACGCGCTGGCCCACATCGAGCTGAACGCCATCGACCTCGCCTGGGACCTCGTCAGCCGCTTCGTGGGGGAGGGCATGCCCAAGGGCTTCACCGACGACTGGGTCCAGGTCGCCGACGACGAGGCCCGGCATTTCCAGATGCTGGAGGAGCGGCTGAACCAGATGGGCTCCGGCTATGGCGAGCTGCCGGCCCACGACGGCCTCTGGCAGGCGGCCACCACCACAGCCCACGACCTCGCCGCCCGGCTGGCCGTGGTGCCCATGGTGCTAGAAGCCCGCGGCCTGGACGTCACCCCCGACACCGTCCGCCGCCTGCGCGAGTTCGGCGACGAAGACAGCGCCGCCCTGCTCCAGACCATCCACGACGAGGAGATCACCCACGTCGCCGCCGGCCGCCGCTGGTTCGGCCACCTCTGCGCCAAGCGCGGCACGGACCCGGTGGACACTTGGCAGGACTTGGTGAAGCGTTACTTCCGCGGCGGCCTGAAAAAGCCCTTCAACGTGACCAGCCGCCAAGCGGCGGATTTCGGCCCGGAGTTCTACGAGCCGATCGCGGAGTGAGGGTGGGTGGGTGGGAGGTTGTGGGGAGGTGGTCGCTTTGGGCCCCCACCCATCCTCCCCCACTTCGCGGGGGAGGGGCTTTGGTCGCGGAGCGGCAAAGTTCCCTCCCCCGTCGAAGATGGGGGAGGGTTAGGGTGTGGGCCCAAAGCGACAACGCGTGGGGGCCCAGCGCAACCACCTCCCACAAGCAAATCACCACCCAACCTCACTCCAACACCAACA
Organism: Azospirillum canadense; assembly: GCF_025961225.1. Taxonomy (GTDB): domain Bacteria; phylum Pseudomonadota; class Alphaproteobacteria; order Azospirillales; family Azospirillaceae; genus Azospirillum; species Azospirillum canadense. The sequence goes on from NZ_JAOQNG010000001.1 coordinate 1,916,072, forward strand.
ACGGCCGAAACACCTCCTCCAAGCTGGTGTCGTGGCAGCCGGCTTTCACGAAGTTCCACGGCGTGACGTTGGTCGTGCGGATCAGGCGGCGCACCACCCGCCCATCCTCCACGTCGAAATCCAGAACGTTCAGCGCCGCATAGTCCTGCTCGAACACGCCGAGCGCGCCCAGCCCGGCGCCGCAGGCCCAGGACAGCAGCAGCCGGTTCACCCCGTCGTGCGCGACCAGCAGAAGGCGCGTCCAGCCGGGTTCGGCCAGCAGCGCTTCCAGGGACGCGACGACGCGCGCCTGCACCTCCGCGAAGGCGTCCCCGCCGGCGAAGCGGGCGCCCGGCGCGGTCGCCGCTTCGAAGCCGTAGACGTAGGCGGCCTCGCGCTCCTCGCGGGGGATCAGGCGGTAACGCCCGGCGCGGATCTCCAGGAAGCCCGGCGCGTCCTCCACGGCCAAGCCAAGCCCCTCCACCGCCAGCTCCGCCGTCTGGCGGGTTCGCGGCAGGCCGGAGCACAGCACGCGGTCGAGCGGCACCGCCCCCAGCGCCTGCCCCGCCGCGTGGGCCTGCGCCCGCCCCTCCTCCGTCAGGCCGGCGAGCTTGGGGTTCAGCGGCTGGCCGGCCTCGTCGAAATAGGCGACCTTGCCGTGGCGCATCAGGTAGACGCGACGGCGGCGGCGCGTGCCTTCCAGCGGCGTGAAGCTCACGGCTTCAGCGCCTTCGGGTTGTCGATGCTCAGGCGGGCCTCGACGATCTCCTCCAGGCACTCCATCAGCGTGTCCTGGCTTTCATGGTCGAAGTCGCCGGCGGCGATTTCGATGCACAGCCGGTGCTGCAGGCCGTGCACCCGCTCGCGCAGGTCCTCGCCGGACAGGCTGTTGTCCGCGTCCTCGCCGTAGAGCAGGGCGAGCGCGCCCAGCATGGTGTGGCCGGCCTCGTCCAGGCCGGCCATCTCGCGCTCCACGATGCCCAGCGCGTTGGCGATCATCAAGGCGGTGTAGCGCTGGGCCGGCGGAATGTGCGGCAGCAGTTCCTCGCGGAAGGTCTTCAGGGAGATGGCCAGCAGTTCGCGGGCGTCCGGGCTCGTGCGCATCAACCGACTCCCGCTTCGGTGGTCATGGTGCCGATCGCCTTCAGGTGGCGCAGCAGGTCCAGCTCGATCTCCGGCAGCATGCGGCCGGTCAATGCCAGCTCCAGCGACGGCTCCTCGCCCGAGGTGTGGCGGCGCGCCTGGAGGATGGCGACGGCCGCCCAGCGGACGTAGGCCGACGTTTCCCAATAGGCGACCGCTTGGGCGTCGACCTGACGGCCGGACGTCTCCTCATAGCCGGCGTAGAAGTCGGCCCGGTCCGCGATGCCGCCGGCCTCGCGGTCGTTGCGGCCGAACCGCCAGGAGCGGGCGCAGAACCACGCCAGATCCTCCATGGGGTCGCTGAACCCCGCGAACTCCCAGTCGAGGATCGCGGTCAGCTGGCCATCCTTGACCAGGTAATTGCCAGTGCGGAAGTCGCGGTGGCACAGCACCAGCTCGCCCGGCGGAGGGGCGTTGACCTCCAGCCAACGCAGGCCCCAGGCCAGCACCGGGTCGCACGTGGCGGCGGCGCCCATCCACGCCTTGTAGGCGTGCACGGCGTCGAGTGCCGGGCACGGGTTCGGCACGGGCAGGTCGCCCAGGCCCGGCGTATCCGGCCCCGCCCGGTGCAGCCGGCCGAGCTGCCGGCCAAGCTCCCGCGCCAGGTCGCGCTGCGGCTGGCCGGACTTCACCACCTTGTGGCCGGCGCCGACGCCGTCCGCACGGCGCATCACGTAGAACTCCACCCCCAGCACGTCCGGGTCGGCGCAGGCGGCGATAGGCTCCGGCGCCGCCACGCCCGCGTCGAACGCCGCGCGCAGGACCGCGAACTCCTGGCCCTTGGAGATGCTGGCCTGAATCCCGGCCGCCGATTGCGCGCGCAGCACGCAGGCGTGCCGACCAGCCCGCGGCCCGCCGTCAACGTCGAGCGTCACCGCGAGGTTGAGGGAAATGGCCCCGCCGCCGAGCCGCCCTTCGTCGGCGACGGACACGCGCGTGGCGCCGGTGGCCTCGGCCAGCCAAGCCTCAAGCCGCGGCCGGCCGGTGTCGTCGATCAATGCAGCCATATCAGCCCCCGACCCTCAGCCCCAATTCCAGAAGCCGTCGCCTTCGTCCATGTAGAAGCGTGACAGGACCATCTTGTGGACCTCCGACGCGCCGTCAACCAGACGGGCCTGGCGCGCGTAGCGGTACATCCATTCGAGCGGCGTGTCCTTGGAATAGCCTTTCGCGCCGCACAGCTGGATGGCGGAGTCCACCGCCTTGTGCAGCGTGTCGGCGACGTGGACCTTGGCCATCGACACCTCCTTCCGCCCGAAGTTTCCGCGGTCGAGCTGCCACGCCGCCTTCATGATCAGCAAGCGCCCGATCTCGATCTGCATGGCGACATCGCCCAGCATCCACTGCACGCCCTCATGCTCGGCCAGCGCGGAGCCGAAGCTCTCCCGCTCCCGCACATAGGCCGCGGCGATCTCCATAGCGCGCTTGGACAGGCCGGTCCAGCGCATGCAATGGGTCAGCCGCGCGGGGCCCAGGCGAATCTGCGTCGCCTTAAGCCCGTCGCCGACGTTCATCAGGACGTTCTCGTCGGGCACCTCCAACTCGTGGAAGCGCAGCTCGCAATGGCCGCCGTGCTCCTCCGGCCCCAGGATCGGAATGCGACGCATGATCTCCCAGCCCGGCTGGTCCTTGTCGAACAGGAAGGCGGTCAGCCCCTTGCGCTTGTCGTCCGACGTGCGCGCCATCAGGATGAAGTGCTGCGCCTCTCCGGCCCCGGTGATGAACCACTTGTGGCCGGAAATCACCCAGCGGTCGCCCTTGCGCTCCGCCCTGGTCTTCATCATCGACGGGTCGGACCCGCCGCCGGGGTGCGGTTCCGTCATCGCGAAGGCGGAGCGGACCTTTCCGTCGACGATCGGCTGAAGCCAGCGCTCCTTCTGCGCTTCGGTCGCCACCTTGTTCAGCAGCTGCATGTTGCCGTCGTCGGGGGCGGCGCAGTTGAAGCAGACCGGCCCGAAGATGGAGCGGTTCATCTCCTCGTAGCTCGCCGCCATGCCGACGATGCCCAGCCCCTGCCCGCCGCGCTCCGTCGGCATCTGCGGCGCCCACAGGCCGGCGGCCTTCACCTCGGCGCGCACGCGCTCCAGCACGGCCGGCGCGATGTTCTCGTGCTCATCGTAGGAGGCCGGGTCGGCCTCCAGCGGTAGAATGCGCTCCTCGACGAAGGCGCGCACGCGGCGGCGGTAGTCGTCGACGTGCGGCGGCAGGGAGAAGTCCATCGGGTTCGGTCCTCTCGGAAATGTTTTTGTTGGTTCAGAATGTGCCCAAGGCGACCACTCCGATCACAGCCCCTTCGCCTGGTCGCGCAGGACGAACTTCTGGATTTTCCCCGTGGAGGTCTTCGGCAGGGCGCCGAACACCACCATGCGCGGGATTTTGTAGTGGGCGAGATTGTCGCGGCAAAAGGCGACGATGTCCGCCTCGGTCACCAGCCCCTCCGATCCGGGCTTCAGCGTGACGAAGGCGCAGGGGGTCTCCCCCCACTTCGCGTCGGGGCGGGCGACGACCGCGGCCTCCATGACGTGGGGATGCTTGTAGAGCACCTCCTCCACCTCCAGCGAGGCGATGTTCTCGCCGCCGCTGATGATGATGTCCTTGGCCCGGTCCTTGATCTCCACATAACGGTCGGGGTGCAGCACGGCGAGGTCGCCGGTGTGCAGCCAGCCGTCGCGTAGCGCCTCGTCGGTCGCCGCCGGGTTCTTCAGGTATCCCTTCATCACCGTGTTGCCGCGCAGGGCCAGCTCGCCCAGCGTCTCGCCGTCGGCGGGCACCTCGCGGCCGGTGTCCGGATCCAGCACGGTCTGCTCCGACATGGTGACGTTCGGCACGCCTTGGCGCGCCATCTTCACCGCCCGCTCCTCCAGCGGCAGGTCGGCCCAGTCCTCCTGCCAGGCACAGCCGGTGGATGGGCCGTAGCATTCCGTCATGCCGTAGAGGTGCGTCAGGCGGAAGCCCATCCGCTCCATGCCCGCGATCACCGCGCTGGGCGGCGCCGCGCCGCCGGTGGCGACCTGCACCGGGCCGTGCTCGAAACGGCGCTTCACCGCGTCCGGCGCGTGGATCAGCATGGTCAGCACCACGGGCGCGCCGCAGAGGTGGGTGACCTTCTCCTCCGCGATCAGGCGGAAGATTTCCGCCGGATCCACGGTGCGCAGGCAGACGTGCGTGGCGCCCACCGCCGTCACCGCCCAGGGGTAGGTCCAGCCGTTGCAGTGGAACATCGGCAGCGTCCACAGATAGACGCTGTCCGGCCGGAGCCCGAAGGTGATCACGTTGCCCAGTGCGTTCAGGTGGGCGCCGCGGTGGTGGTAGACGACGCCCTTCGGATTGCCGGTGGTGCCCGACGTGTAGTTCAGCGCGATCGACTCCCACTCGTCCTCCGGCGTGCGCCAGGGCTGGGCGGGATCGCCGGTGGCCAGGAAATCCTCGTACTCCGTATCGCCGACCGGATCGACGGTTTGCGCGTGCGGGTCGTCGATCCACACCACGCGCGGCGGGTTCGCCAGCCTCTCCAGGGCGGCGCGGGCAACAGCGGACAGGCCGCGGTCGACCAGCAGCAGGCGGCTCTCCGCGTGTTCCAGGATAAAGGCGACGGTCGGGGCGTCCAGGCGGGTGTTGATGGCGTTCAGCACCGCCCCGGCGCCGGGCACGCCGTAATGCGCCTCCAGCATCGCGGGCGTGTTGAATGCCAGGACGGAGACCACCTCGCCGGGCTGGATGCCGGTCGCGGCGATGGCCGAGGCGAGCGCGCGGGCGCGCCGCTCCACCTCCGCCCAGCTGCGGCGCAGGGGGCCGTACACCACGGCGGTCTTGTCCGGATAGACCATCGCCGACCGGCGGAGGAAGTCGAGCGGGGTGAGCGGAACGAAATTCGCCCGGCGCTTGGCGAGTTCGGCGGACGGTGCGCTGTCGTCCACGGTCGTGTCCTCCCATTCGTTCTCACGGCGCTTCAATCTGAACGCCTTACGAACAATGGTAGGCACGAACTTATGGACGGGACAAGTTTCACCTTTGGTTACGGGGCTATAGCGACCTTTTGTCAGGGCGCCCCTTCGTCAGGGCGCCGCGACCAACGTGGTCACGACGTTCGCCTGCACCGCCACCAGCGCGTCGGCCCGCAGGCCGTAGTCCACCCGGCCGGAGAAGCCGCCCTGCTCCACCACCGCGCGCATCCAGGCGGCGGAGGCGCCGAGCCCGAGCAGGCGGTTGATCATCCCCTGCGTCGTCCGCAGGGTCATCGTTCCGGTCCGGTCGTCGCGCGGGGCGTGCACCATGAACCAGGCCCCGGGCTCCGCCGCACGGGTGGCGCCGGCCATGAAGACGCCGACACACATGCTCTCGCACGAAGCACCGGCGTGCACCAGCGTGTCGACCCGCCGCCCATCCGCACGGTGGCGCAGCACCGCGTCGATCATGGCGTAGCCGGCCTTCACGAAGCCGCCGGGGCTGTCCAATTCCACCAGCACGGCGCGTCCCGTCGGGGCGGCGTCCAGCGCGGCGATGAAGGCGACGGCAACCTCCTGCGTGATGACACCGGTCAGGGCCATGCGGACCCGCCCGCCCTCCCACCCGCCTTCCATGGTCACGGCCAGCGAGCCCGTCAGGCCCGCGTCGTCGCCCGCGGGCGGGGCCGGCACCGGCGCGATGCTGGCCGTTTCAGCCGCGCACGGCAGAGCCAGCATCAGAAGCAGGACGGTCAGCAGGGCGCGCATCGCGGGATCTCCATCGGGGATGGCCCGGACGGTACGCAAAGTCGACGGGGTGCGCTGTGCAGGCGCTCACAAACGCCGCATCAAGCCCTTCCCCGTTCAATCGGGGTGCCGGGGGCTGGCGCGTTAACGCCTCTGGCGTCGCGGAAGGAAGCGCGGACGCTTGTAGTATGGACGGGCTGCAACCCAGGCGCGGGGGACAAGGATGACGGCGGTTCGGATTGCGTTCGACAAGGAACTCGTGCTGGCCGGGCACTTCCTCCTGAAGCATCTGGAAAAGCCGGAGTTGCAGCGGCTGGCCGCCAGCGCCCGCCTCACCTACCACCGGCCCGGCGCGATCATCTTCCAGAAGGGCGACCCCGGCGACAGCATGATGGCGGTGATCCGCGGACGGGTGAAGATCTGCTCCCACTCCACCGACGGGAAGGAGCTGGTGCTGAACATCATCAACAAGGGCGGCCTGTTCGGCGAGATCGCCCTGCTGGACGGAGAGCCGCGCACGGCCGACGCCGTGGCGCTGGAGGAGACCGACCTGCTCGTGCTCGACCGTTCCAAGTTCATCCCGCTGCTGAACGAGCGGCCAGCCGTGGCGCTCCAGCTGATCACCGTTCTGTGCAAGCGCCTGCGCCAGACCAGCGAACATCTGGAGGACACCCTGTTCCTGGAGGCCTCCTCCCGCTTCGCCCGCGCGCTGATGCGCCTGGCCGAGGTCTTCGGCAAGCCCGCCCCCAACGGCCTGAAACTGGACATCAAGCTGTCGCAGCAGCAGCTTGGCTGTCTGGTCGGCGTGTCGCGCGAGAGCATCAACAAACTGCTCGGCGAATGGCAACGCAATGGCGTGATCGCCATGGAGTCGGGCCGGATCACCCTGCTGGATCGCGAGGCGTTGGAGGAGATTGCCGAGGCGAATGGGTGAGTGGTTGCACTGCCCCCACAAGTGGTTGCACTGGGCCCCCCCTCCTAACCCTCCCCCATCTTCGTGGGAGGAGGGAACTCCGCCGCGCACGCGCCAAATCCCTCCCCCCGCGAAGTGAGGGGAGGTTAGGAGGGGGGCTCAGCGCAACCACTCCCCCCTCAATCGTTCGTCAATTTAATTCCCGCAGGACGCGCACCCCATTGTTCAGGTAACGCACGTCCACGTCGTAGAACAGGCGGGCGGTGTCGCTTATGTCGGTCTTGCTGGCGCGCCAGGAACCACCGCGCAGAACGCGCTCGCGGCAGTCGCCGGTGACCCAGGCGCTTCCGTCGGACGGGGCGCCGCTGTAGTCCGGGTGCCAGCAGTCCGCCACCCACTCCGCCACGCTGCCGTTCATGTCGTGCAGGCCGAAGGGGTTCGGCTTGTAGCTGCCGACCGACGCCGGGGTCAGGCGCTCGTGCGGGCCGCCGCAGTCCTGGCAGTTGGCGAGCACGCCGGGCTCGTTGCCCCACCAATAGCGGCCGGTGGTGCCGCCGCGCGCGGCGTATTCCCACTCCGCCTCCGTCGGCAGGCGGTAGCGCTGGCCGGTCTTCTGGCCCAGCCACTTCGCGTAGGCCTGTGCCTCCTGCCAGGAAACATTGTGGATCGGCGTGTTGTCGTTGGGGTTGGTCATCCGTGGCATGCCGTTGGGGCAGCCGCCGCCGTCCACGCAGGCGCGGAACTCCGCCACCGTGACCTCGTACGCGCCGAGCGCGAAGGACTTGGCGATGGTCACCTTGTGCACCGGCTTCTCGGACCGGTCACCCTGGTCGCTGCCCATGGAGAAGCTGCCGGGCTGGATGCGCACCATCACAGGGCATTCCGGGCAGTCCTGGAAGCTGTTGGACTTGCTGTGGTTGCGCACCGCCCCGCTGCCCGGCGCCGGCGGCGCTCCCGCCATCGCGACCTGCTGCTCCTCCGCCGGAGGCGGCGGTGTGGGCGCCGGCGGCGCGGGAGGTGGCAACGTCACGGTGGCCTGCTGCTTCTCCGGCTGCGGCTTTTCCGGTGCCGGGGGCGGAGCCGCTTCCGTGCGGTCGGCCGGTGGGGTCATATGGACCAGCGGCGCGAAGACGTAACCCTGCGACCCGTCGCCCAGCGTCACCTGATACCAGTTGGCCCCCGGCACGCGCCCCACGACCCGCAGCGTCGTGTTGCGCGGTACGTTGGCGATCCGCGTGCTGTTGTTCGCCGGGCTGGCGCGCAGGTTGGCGTCGGCGACGGTGATGTAGGTGCCCTCTTCCACCGGCTCCAGCTTCGGCTGTTCGGGCTTTGATGCCTCGGGCTTGCCTTCTGCTTTTGGGGGTGCCCCCATGGCGACCTCTGTGCCGGCCACGGGCAGCTCGCTCTTCTTCGCCACGGTGTTGAGCGCGCCGAGCTTCTGCCGAGCCAGACCGGCGTAGGACCCATTGGAGAACAGCCGCAGGAAAGCTTCGAAATCGGCCGGGTCGTTGCTGTTCTTGACCATCTGCCAGATGGACTCCTCCAGCGCCGCCGGCGGCGGGGCGGCGCCCGGCGCGCCGATCTCCAGCTTGACCGTCCCGGTGGCGCGGCCGCCCTTGCCGTCCTCGACCAGATAGGCGAAGGCCCCCGCGGGGCCGGGCGGCGCCTCCTCCGGGTCGAAGGTCAGGCGGTTGAGCTTCTCCGGGGTCAGCCGGTCGCTGGGACGGATCAGATTGGCGCCGTCCTTGACCTTGCCGCGCTCCGGCACGGCGGTGACGGTGATGGTCAGCGCGTCGCCATCCGGATCGACCGGCGGCTCGATGTTCAGCGGGTTCGGGATGGCGCGCAGCGTGCGTTCCGCCATCACCACGGGCGCCCGGTTGCTGGGCTTGATGGCGATGCGCACGCCGCCGCGCACGATGCCCCCGCGCCCGTCCATCACCGTGAAGTCGAAGCTGCCCGCGTCGCCGACGACGGTCGCGTCGGGCTTGAAGCTGGTGGCGGCCAGCTGCTCCACGGTCAGGTAGTCGCCGATCAGCACGACGCGGTCGCCGATGCGCACGCTGCCGCCGCGCGGCAGGCCGGACACTTGGGCGAAGAGCTGGTCGTCGTCCGGGTCGGTCGGCCGGCCGATGCGCAGCGGTTCGGCGTCGGCCCGGTCGGTGATCTCCACCGGCTTCAGCTCGCCCAGCACCGGCGGCCGGTTCGGCGGGCGCGGGTTGAAGTAGAAGGGCGTGGCGCCGAGCGAGCCGAAGATGTAGGGCTCCTGCCGGCCGTTGGTGGACTGGCGGACGCTGTCGCGCACGTTGCGGAAGAACAGGCTCAGCTCCAGCCCCGGCGTTTCCAGGTGCTGGAGCAGCGCCGCCGTGTAGGGGCTGTGGTCGCCCTGCCCGTCCTCGGCCAGCTGGTCGGCGCGAGTGGCCATGGCGACCAGCGTGTCGCTGGGCGTGTCGTCGACGCGGGCGAAGCCGTAGTTCACCTGGACGCGGTTCTGCCCGGCCTGCTTCAGACGGTCGACGAAGGGGTTGTTGCGGCAGGCGTCCAGCATCAGGATGCCCAGCTTGCGGGCCTGCGACAGCTCACCCATCATCAGGTTCAGAGGCATCGCCTCGTAGACGAGGTCGCGCTCGCGCTCCAGCCGGGCGTCGGACGGGACGATGTAGTTGTTTCCGCCGACCTGGATACCGTGCCCGGCGTAGAAGATCACCGCCACGTCCGCCTGCGACGCGCGGATGCCGAAGTCGCGCAGCGCGCGCTCGAACGTCCGGCCGTCCACGTCGAAGCGTTCGTCAACGTCGAATTGCAGCTTGCGCAGGGCGTCGCCGATCGCCTTGGCGTCGTTGCGGGGGTTCTGCAGTTCTGGGGCGAACTCGTACTTGCCGATGCCGACGACCAGCGCGATACGCTTTTCCGGCGCGCCGGATGGCGCGCCCGTCGGTGTTGCGGCCTTTTGCGCAGCGGCGTCGCCCACCACGCATAACGAGACGCCGACCAACACGAGAATGCCCAGGCAGGCGCGCGCCATCCACCAGAACAGGCCCGGCCAGCGTTGCGCCATTGGTCCGTTCGTCATCGCGCCGGCTCCTTGCTGGGACAGCCGCAATCCACGGGATTTATTGTTGCTGAAGACCGCAGAATAATCTTTCGGATCGTTCGGTCCAAGCGTTCATTCAGCCTAATCCCGAAAACAGGGTCGGGCGACGTACAAAGGGGCTACCGCTTCTTGGAACGGCCGTCCGCTGGACTTGTCTTATTCTCCCGCTTTGGCGGGCTGGACGGCCTGCGGCTCCTCCTCGTCCAGGACCAGCCAGGTGTGCACCGCCTTGCGCTTGCCCTTTAGCGCCATCTCCCCGACGGGAAGCCCCGGCACCTTGCCGTCCACGGCCGCCCAGGTCGTGTCGCCGATCACGATGCGGCTGTGGGTGGAGCTGCGCCTGGCGACCGTCTTGCCCAGCGCCTCCAGCCGCGCCGCGGTGTTGGCTGTGTCGCCCAGCAGCGAATATTCCATGTGCCGCAGCCCGCCCAGGCTGCCGGCGACCAGCGGCCCGGTGTGGATGCCGATGCGAATGCCGATGGGCGGCAACCCTTCCGCCTGCCACTGCTGGTTCAGCGCGCGCAGTTCCCGCCCCATTTGGAGCGCGCAGCGCACCGCGCGTTCGGCGTCGGCGTCGATCTCCTCCTGCGTGGTGCGGGCGACGGGGGCACCGAAGACGGCCAGGATCGCGTCGCCGATGAAGCGCAGCACGATTCCATCATGCGCCGCGACGATGCGGACCATGGCGTCCAGATAGCCTTCCAGCCAGCGGATCAGGGGTTCCGGCTCCAGCGCCTCGCAAACGGTGGTGAATCCCTCGATGTCGGAGAACAGGACGGTGGCGGTCAGCTCCTGCGGGCGCGGTCGCCCGCCCGCCAGGAAGGTCGCGCGCTCCCGCCAGATCTCGTCGGCGACTGGCTGCGAGACGTGGTTGGCGAACAGCTGCATCAGGCTGTCGCGGTCGGCCCGCTCCTTCAGCGACAGATGCGCGGTCATCACCGCGATGCCGCCCAGCCACGCACCCGACGGCGCCATCAACGCCACCAGCGGCCCTCCGTGGGCGAACAGCGCGATCCCCGCCGCCCACAGGGCGAACAGGATCAGCAGGCTGGCCGAGACGAGCAGCCACATCGGCAAGCCCGCCACAGCCAGCGCCACGCCCGCGGCGGCGAGCGCCACGACCAGCGCCGCCTCCCAGCGCAACGGCAGGCTGCGGCTGGTCCGGCCATCCAGCAACTGCGCCAGGACATGGGCCTGGATCTCCACCCCCGGCGTCGACAGGCCGGCGACAGCCAGCGGTGTGCGGTGCTGGTCCACCCCGACTAGGACGGTACCGACCACGGCGATGCGCCCGGCCAGCCAGGCGCGCGGCAACATCGGCACGGCGTCCGCCGGAAAGGCCGGGAAGGCCGGCGCCCCTGGCCCCGGCCCGGCGAGCCAGTCGATGCGGAAGGGCTCCGCCGGGATCGCGGCGCCGGCAACCATCGCCAGCCGGGCCGGGAAGCTCGGCGTGCCATCCGGCGCGCGGGGAACGTGCCAGCGCACCGTGCCGTCCAGCCGGTCCTTGGCAAGGTTGGCGTGGCCGTTCGGGATGCCGTCGAGGAAACGGCCGAGATAGCGGCGCTGCTCCTCCGTCAGCGGCGTGTCGCCCAGCGCGGTGATGCCGACCACCGGCACCGACGCGTCGCGGATGCGCCGGCGCAACCGGTCGTCCAGCGCCGGGACGGTCGGCTGGTCGAACAGGATGTCCAACCCGATGGCGCGCACCCCCGCCTTCTCCAGGTTGCCGACGAGGTCGGCGAGGAACCCGCGGTCGACCGGCGACCGGCAGGCCAGCGTGGAGAACAGGTCCTCCCCCAGCGTGATCAGCACCACGCCCGGATGCTGCGGCGCCGGCGGCGTGAAGTAGGCGATGGTCAGGTCACGGAAGCTCTCGTCGGCCGACCGCAGCGGCGGCAGGAGCCGGGTCAGCCCCAGCGCCGCCGCCGACACCCCGACCACCGCCGCCGCCCCCATGAGCCACGGGAGCAGCCATGGAAGCGACCGCGGGGCCAGCCCCGCTTTTCCCAAGGCGGCGCCCTCACTCGACGCGCAGAATGACCTGGGCCATCACCAGATCGGTCTGCTTCAGCGAATTCAGCGTCTGCTCCAGCTTCACCGCCGCGTCGTCGCTGAGCGGGCGGAAGGCGTCGCGGCGGCCCGGCAGGTCGTTGCCGATGTCGCGGCCGGCTGCGAAGCAGCGCACCTCCTGGTCCCCCGGCTTGCCGCCCCCGCTGTCGCCCGCGCGCAGCGGCATGGGCATGCGGTCGCCGGGCAACGACAGCGTCTGGTGCCCTTCCACCAGCGACGGCGCCGACGGCCCCGACGGGAAGATGGGCGTCAGCTGCCCGCGCGTGTTGCGCAGGTAGCAATAGACGTGGGCGTCGCGGTTGGTCTGCAGCACCAGCTTGACCGGCTCCCCGGACCGGTAGGTCGGGTAGAGCCCGCGGTCGGTGGACAAGTACAGGTTCAGGGGCGCCATGCTGTCCCGCACCGGGGTCAGCAGGGCGGCGGCCTGGGCGGCGCAGCCGGCACTGGCGAGCCGGACGGCCAGCGCCGCCCCTTCCCCGTCGCCCTCCACCACGCGCAGGCGCAGCGTGTGGCGCGGCTTGCCGTCGGGGCCGGCGACCGAAAGCTCCTCCCCATCCTTCATGGGGAGTTCCTTGGGCCAGGGCACGGCGTTTGCCTTGTCCCAACGGATGGTCGCCGAGGTGCCGCGGGCGGTGTCGCGCAGCGTCGCCGGGACCAGCGCCGGATCGTGAGGCTTCTGCACCGTCACGGTCCCGCCGGCCTTCACGCACTGCGTGCCGGCCACGCCGGGATCGACGGCGAAGGCCTGCTCCGCCCCCTTCTGCATCGGGCTGTTGAGCGCGCGGGCGGCGCCGAGGTCGGTCTGGAAGAAGCGCTCGCCGCCGACCAGCGTGCCGACGCCGTTCCAGCTCGACGACTCCGGCATCTTGTCGAGCGCGCCTTCGAACGGGCCCTTGATGCGCACCATGCGGCCGTTGGCGAACAGGAACAGCGCATTCGCCCCGTCCGGCACCGTCACCGACGTGCCGTCGGCCACCAGCTGCCCCTGCGCGTAGCCGGGGGCGGTCGAGGCGACCACCACCGCCTCCGCGGCGGCGGCCGGGGGCATGATCGCGAGGGTCGCGACGGCCACGGCGAGCGCCGCGCCCAATGTTTTGGACATGATCGCCTCCATGGGCGGGGAACGGGAAATCATTGGCGTTTCCCGGGCCCCTGTCCAGGCAACGAAGGGGGAATGCCGGGCCGGCGATTCCCGCCGGAATTGGGTGTGGCAACGGTCCCGGACGGACATGTCGAATCCTCCGATTAGGGCTCGGCGGCGAGGTTGCCGCGAGCGTTCGCGCCCCGAAGCCTAGCCCTCCTCCCCCGAAGAGGCTGTGAGCCGCACCACATCGGGCGGTGGGAAGCCCGATCCTTTTGCCGCGCCGCTGTGGCGGCCATCACAGCGCGACGGATTCAAAGGGCCTAGGCTGCTGCCAGAACCGATCATTCCCGAGCGTTTCGAGGAGCCCGCCATGACCGCCCCGCACGTCGCCTTCGCCGCCACGGACAGCAGCTTCGCCCGCTACGGCATCACGGACGTGGCCTACACCCGGACCGTCCTGCTGGAAGGCCGCACCGCCTACGCCGTGCACGCCGCCGACGGCACCTGCCTGTGGCTGGACACCGACCGCGAAACGGCCGTCGCCACGCTGAAGGACCACGGCATGAGCCTCGTCAGCGTGCATTGAGGGGTTGTTCGCTATTGATATTCGATATCGATAAATGAGTGGTCGCGTTGGGCCCCCCTCCCGACCTCCCCCCATCTTCGACGGGGGGAGGAGAAAAGCCCTCCCCCGCACAAGTGGGGGAGGGTTGGGTGGGGGCCCAACGCGACCACTCATGTCGTCACCGTAAGGCGACCTATTCCTTTTCCCTCGGACTTAACATGCACGACGTGCGGTTTTGGCTGACGATGGACAGTGTCCGTTCGGGTTCGCCCGCGCGGCGGAAGCGCAGGGCGTTGATCTGGCTGGCGACGCTGAGGGACAGGACGTTCAGGTCGGCCTCGTCGATGATCTTCTCGCCGTCCTGCCAGCATTGGACGCGGACGCGGCCACGGGCGACGCCGATTTCGATGCCGCCGGACTCCGCGCCGACGGTGTGGCCGTTCTTGCGCACCACCGTGGCGTCGGCGGCCCCCGAAAATACGGGGATCGCCGCCACGGCGAGGAGGATTCCAAGCAGTAAGGGGAGAGTGCGGACCATGACGGCCTCCTCTGCCCGGCTTACTGGACCGGCCGGAACTCGACGCGCCGGTTGCGGCTGTCGGTCGGGTCGGGGGTCAGGGGCTGGGTCTTGCCCATGCCGGCGATGGCCAGGCGCTGCGGCTCCACATGGTGGATGCGCACCAGATACTCGCCCACCGACACGGCGCGGCGCTCCGACAGGCCGAGGTTGTACTGGTCGCCACCGACGGAGTCGGTGTGCCCCTCGATGACGAGGCGCAAGGACGGGTCCTGGTTCATCAGCCCGCCGACCGCGTCGATGTAGGAATAGAATTCCTTCGGAACATCGGCCGAGTTGAAGGCGAAGTTGATGCGGAAGCCGAAGCCGTTGGTCGGCTGCTCCTCCTTCGCCGTTGCCTCCTCCTGCGTCGACAGGGTCGCTGGCTGGACGGCGGCCTGCTGCCGGTGCGAGGGGCGCGGGGAGGGCGCCGGGGCCATCGGCGGGGCGGCGGCTTCCTGAACCGCCGGACGTTTCGGCTTCGGCTGGGGTGCGGGCTCCGGCTGCGCCATCGCCGGCTGCTGCATCGGCGCCTGCTGCATCTGGGGCTGCTGCATTTGCTGCTGCATCGGGGCCTGCTGGACTGGCGCCTGCTGCATCGCGGGCGAGCCATAGGCGGCGGACTCGGTCTGACGCGGGCGCTGGGCTCCGTTGATGCCGCTGCCGACGATCTCGATGCTTCGGGTACGAATTTTCGGCTGCTCCTGCCCATCCACCGGCGCGGCGGGCTTCAGGGTCTCGCGCAGTTCGTCCACGGTCGGCGGCCGGTCGAACATCATGACCTTGTTGCTGCCCGTGCCCTCCACGGTCTGGGCCAGCGCCGGCGCGGCACAGGCGGCCACCAGGACCGGCAGCGCCACGCGGCCCAGGAGGCGGAAGCTGAGTTTCGAAATCGGTCGCGGCATCGGTGGCCTCCCATATCGGGGTGAGGTGTCTTGCCTGCCTGTGTACGCCCGATGGCCGGCCCCCGCTGTGAGCCGGCCAACAGTTCGAGCGTGATCGTGAAAGCTCACTTCATCGCCGCGACCGCGGGCAGCACCTGAACCTTCATCTGCCGGCTGCGCACGCTGGTCCCCTGGATGCTGTTGTAGGAGGCCAGCACGTCGGCCAGCGTCGCGCCCGGGATCGGTTGCAGGTCGGCCGTCTTGAAGCGGTCGGGGATGCGCGTCCCGATCTCGTCCGGCGAAACCACGCAGGCGATGGTCTCGTCGGCGCCGGGACGGTCCATGCGCAGGTTGAACGGCTTCTGCGCGCCCGGCGGCACCTCCACCTGCTGGTTCGACTGGAGGAAGCTGTCCGGCTGGAAGCGGTTCGGGAAGATGCGGGCGACGGCGCCGCTGGCGTCCTGGTAATAGCAGTAGACGAAGCCGTTGGCCGTCGGCTGCACGCGCACGACCAGCGCCTCGCCCACGCGGTAGCGTGGCTGCGGCCCCCGGTCGGAGCCAAGCGTCAGGTCCGGCGCCCCGGCGGCGCTGGGGCTGGGGGTGGCGCGCGGCAGCCCCTCCCCGCCCGCGTTCGACACCGATTGCAGGCGCGGCGCGCCCGTGCCCTTCTGCCCGGCGGGCTCCGCCAGCATGCGCTGGTAGAGGTCGAAATCGACCCGGCCCGTGGCGATCAGGTCATGCTCGGCTTGGTAGCGGCCGATGGCGTCGCGCGTGCGCTCGTCCAGCTGGCCGTTGTCCGGCCCCTCGTAATAGCCACCGGCGGCAAGCACGCGCTGCACATAGGCGACGCGCTGCGACGGCGCCATGCCTTCGAACCAGTCCCGCGCCTGGCCGGCGAAGGCCGGATTTGTCTGGTCGATGCCCAGGCACTGCCAGTAGGGCACGCGGGTCATCTTGCCGAGCGCCTCGATGGCGCTGAGTTCGACCAGCGTGCGCACCGCCTGGTGCAAACCTTCGGATTTGTTGAGCGAGACGTTGAAGGACAGGCCGGCCTTGCCGATCACCGCCCCGGCGTCCGCCCCCTTGCCCGACGAGATGACGGCGAGCGAGTTGCTGGCCGACAGGCCGGGAATGATCTGGCGGGTCGCCAGCTCGCCGACGTTCAGGTCAACGGAGATGACCGACATCACCTGGTCGGCGGAGATGCCCAGGTCGACGCTGGGCAGCGAGATGCCGGCGCTCGCCGCCTCGCTGACCACGTTGTCGTCCAACTGCGTGATGGCGCCGCGGATGTAATAGGAGGGCGCGCGGAAGTTCGGCTGCACGCCGATCATCCAGTAGAGCGCGTTGACGTCGTCCAGCGTCGGCTCGAAATCCACGAAGCGGAAGGCGTTGGAACGCTCCGACATGCGCGACACGGCGGTGATCAGCATCTCCTTCGTGCCGCCGGCCACCTTGCCGGTGGCGTCGGGGATGCCGTTGGAGGTGATGAAGATGTCATGCTTGCCGTGGTCCCACAGCAGCGTGTCCATGCAGCGCAGCGCCTCGCTGAAGTTGGACACGGTGCGCACGGCCGGCGTCTTCGGCTTCTGCACGACGGTGGCCTGCTCGCCCGATGTGACGCAGGCTCCCAACAGGAGCAGGGAGGCCGCCGCTAAGAATTTCACAGGCACGAACCGCCGAACGAACGCCATATGGTCGCCTCCCCGGGGAGCAAGGATAAGCAGCAATCGTCACGCAGCCATCAGCGGGCCGAGACGCGGGTGTTGTCCCCGCCCGCACGCACGGTGATGGTGATCTTCTTCGACATGATCGGCGGGTCGTGCGGGATGTGCTCCGAATCGCCCATCAGAAGTTGCAGCGTGTGCTTGCCGGGCGGCAACTCCACGTAGGTTTCCGTCTGCCCCTTGCCGAAATGGATGTGGTTCTTGTCATTGGGGATCGGCTCGTCCATCGGCGGCAGGTCCGCGTCGACCAGCAGGTGGTGGTGCCCGGTGTTGTCCTTGCGCACGCCGGCCGGGGCCACGCCGAAGTTGCGCAGCCCGAACCAGACCTTGAAGCGGCCCTGCACCACCTCGCCGTTGTTCGGCCAGCCGATGTAGACGTAGGCGTCCTTGGGCGCCTTGGTCCGCCCGGCCTTGGCTGCGTCGGGTGTGGTCGGGGTGCTTTCGTGCTCGTGCCCATGGCTGGCGGGCTGCGGAGTGTTCTTGGTGTCGGCCAGCGGCTTGTTCAGCGGGTCGGCTTCCGGCGACGACTGTGCCGCCGCGGGGCCGGCGGCCAGCAGCAATCCGATCGCAACGGTGCCGAGCAAGGCTGGAATCCGGGCGGCGGAGTGCGTCATGACATCCTCCCTTCAGCGCGTGGTTTCGGGTTCGGGGCACCGCGATTCAGGGCACCGTGATGGTGATCTTCTGCGACATGACGGGCGGGTCGAACGGGACATGGTCGGCATCGCCCAGCACCATTTGCAGCGTGTGCTTGCCCGGCGGCAGTTCCAGCCGCACCTCCGTCTGGCCGCCGCCGAAATGCAGCGACTGCTTGTTGTTGGGGATGGGTTCGTCGTAGGTGGCGAGGTCGGTGTCGACCAGCAGGTGGTGATGGCCCGTGTCATCCTTGCGGATTCCCGCCGGTGCCACGCCCATGTTCTGCAGGCCCATGCGCACCCACAGCTTGCCGCCGGAGACCACGGCGCCGTTGTTGGGCCACATGATGTAGGCGCGGGCACCATCCGGCGCCTTAATCCTCCCCTTCTGCTCTTGACCCGTCTGGGACGGAGCTGCCTGGGAGGGGGCCGCCTGGGAAGGGGCCATTTGGCTTTGTGCCGTCTGATTCTGGGCGGACTGGTTCTGAGGATTCTGATCTTGGGCCAGCGCGGCGCCCGGCAACAGGAGCAGCGCGGCCGCCATCACCATGGCGACACGGGTCATCGACTCCCCCCTTTTGCTTATGTACCGACAATCTTATGCCCTGTCGCGGCGCAGTGATCGCGGTTTTTCGACCCTCATCCTTTCACCCCCGGCCCGCCGAATAGTTGGTATCGACGAAGCCGGTTCTTTACCCCATTTTGTGGGAAGAAGTCGGCGCGAACACCCTATTCCTTTGCGAGCTTGACGGCACCGCAGCCGGTGCGAAGGTCGCAAGGGGCGAACAGGTGCCCCGGCACGCCAACCTTTGCCACCTTTGGCACGCCCACGGAATCAACGCGCCATGCCCGACTCGTCCCGCCTCGCCCCGCTTCCCATCGGTCCCGCGGGGGCGCCGTCCCGGCCGAGCCTTCGCCTGTTGCTCGTGCCGGCGCTGTTGACCATCGGCGCAAGCGTGGCGACGGCACAGCGGCCCTGGCTGGCCGGCCACGTGGCGCCGGTAGTCGGCTTCATGGTCGCCGACGCGCTGTCCATGCTGCTGGCGGTCGCGGCCTGGCTGGGTGCAGCGTGGCTGGGGTCGCGCATCATCGACCTGGTCGTGGCGCGCAACGCACGGGCCACGCCGATGCCGCGGCTGGCGACCGACCTGCTGCGCGCGCTGATCTACGGGATCGCGGTGCTGGGCATCCTGGCCTATGTGCTGGGCCAGCCGGTGACCGGGTTGCTTGCCACCTCCGGCGTGCTGATCGCGGTCCTGGGCTTCGCGCTGCGCAACATGATCGCCGACATCTTTTCCGGCATTGCGCTGAACATCGAACATCCCTACCGGATCGGCGATTGGATCGAGCTGCCGCCGGGCATCACCGGCCGGGTGGACGAGATCAACTGGCGCGCCACGCGGCTGGTCGCGTTGGACGGCACCACGCTGACCGTGCCGAACGGACTGGCCGCGGGCAGCCGCCTGATCAACTACAGCCAGCCCGGCAGCGGCTTCCGCACCAGCGTGTCGATTACGCTGGACGCCGACATCCCGGTGCCGCGGGCCAAGCGCATCCTGCTGTCGGCGGTGGTGTGCTGCGACATGATCCCGGCGGAGCCGCGGCCGGACGTGATCGTGGAATCGGTCACGCTGCACGGGGTCGCCTATCACGTTCGCTTCTGGGTCAAGGACTACGCCCGGCTGGCCAGCAGCCGCGATGCGGTGACCACCGCCATCCTGGAGCAGCTGTCCCGCGCCGGGCTGGAGCCCTCCTACCCCAAGCAGGAGGCGGCGCGCACGCACCGCGCGACGATCCCCACCACGCCGGAAGGGCTGGGGCGGGAGCTGCTGTCCCACGTCGACCTGTTCGCCGCCTTCCGCGAGGACGAGCTGGCCGAACTGGCCGCGGGCATGCACCTGCGCCACATCGCGGCGGGCGACGCCGTGGTCCGCCAGGACGAGACCGGCACGTCGCTGTTCCTGGTGGCGGAAGGCGCGCTGGACGTCCGCGGCAGTTTCGGTGGGCGGACGATCCTGCTCGACCACATGGGGCCGGGCGAAGTGTTCGGGGAAATGTCGCTGCTGACCGGCCAGCCGCGCAGCGCGTCGGTGATCGCCAACACCGACGCCATGGTCTACGAGCTGGACAAGGAAATCCTCGACCCCATCCTGCGCCGCCGCCCGGAGCTGGCGTCGCGGCTGGCCGACCTGATGGGCCTGCGCCAGCGCCGCAACGACGCCCACCGCCGCGCCTCCGCCAACCCCTCCGCCACCGCGGCCCCGGCCGTGGTGGACCACGACCTGCTGGCGCGGCTGAAGACGTTCTTCAAGTTATGAGGGATCATCCCCCCAGTGGCGAAAACGGCAGGCCCGCCTGCTCCATCGCGCGCTCGATCACCTCGGCGGAGGTCTGGTCGAAGAGCTGGAGCAGGAGGTCGTCGACCTCGCGGTCGTCGCTGTTGGCGCAGCCGTCGAACAGCGTCGCGATCGCCTCCGTCTGGAAGCGCTCGCGCCCCTCGTCGCCGCCTTCGTAGTGGAGCGCCTTGGCGACCGCGATGGCGATGCGGAAGGGCTTCATCAGCGTGAAGGACAGGCCCGCCTTGGCGAACAAGCCTTTCAGCGCGTGCGGCCCGCCGTCCCAGGCGAGCTGGCGGGCGTTTTCCGGCGGCAGGTTCGCGCGCACCGCCATGCCGGCGTTGAACAGCGCGATCTCCCCCGCGCAGAGCGCCCGGAACAGCAGCGGCGCCGTCAGCCGGCCGCGGATCAACAGGTGGCGGGCCAGAAGCTCCACGTCCGCCTCGCCGGGCGTCAGCGGCTTCAGAAGAAGAAGAGTCGCGGCTTCCCGCGCGCGTTGGACCAGCTTGCCGATCAGCTGCGGGTTCAGTCGGTTGGAGCGGATCAGGCGGGCCCGGATCTCCTCCGACACGAAGAGGATCAGCTTTTCCAGCACGGCGGCCGACAGGTCCGGCCGGGCGGCCATCGCCTCGTTGACCGTGGCGACCACCCCGAAGCGGTCGAGCACGTCGTGCAGCGTTGGCTCGGCGATCACCGCACCGCGGTTGCGCAGAAGCTGCGTGATGACGATGACGTTGCCGCTGCGCACCAGTGCGTCCGACACCGCCGGGGTCAGCGTCTTGCGGCCGGCGATGGCCAACTCCTTGGCCGGCCGCCGCTCCGTCAGGATTTCGAGAAGCAGGCCTTCGCTGAGCTTTTCGGCATGGCGCAGGATGGGAAAGGCCACCCGGTCCACGTCGCGCGCGAGCCGGGCGGCCAACTCCTCGGTCAATAGGCTGGAGTTGTGGATCTGCCAGGCCACGGCCTCGCGCACCGCGGTCACCGCGTCGGCGGCGAAGCGTTGAAGGATCTCCAGCGCCAGCGTCCGCTCGCTCTCCGCCAGTTCCCCCGCCTCCAGGTCGCGCACCAGGTTGGTCATGGTGTCGATGCGCGCCTGGGCGTCGGGCGCGGCCAGAAGCCGCTGGACGTCCTTCTGGGTCAGGGAACGCGGTGCCATGCGCGATGTCTTCCGTACGAACGCTCGGGGGTCAGAAGTCCGGCGTATCGTAGCGGATCAGATCGCTCCACGCCCGTTCCAAACGACGCAACGTGCGGTAGGTGGTGTCGAATTCCGCCGCCTCCTCGTCGGACCGCACCAGCCCCTCGGACCGCATGGCCTCCAGGTTGCGCAGGGCTTCGCAGAGCTTCAGGCCGCGGTCGGACAGGCGCAGGCGCGCCGTGCGCCGGTCCCGCTGGGAGGCGGTGCGGTCGACATAGCCCGCCTCCACCAGATGCTTCAGGTTGTAGGACGCGTTGGAGCCCAGATAGTAGCCGCGCTCCAGCAGGTCGCGGACCGACAGCTCCTCACCTCCGATGTTGATCAGCATCAGGGCCTGACCGGGGCTGAGGTCGTCGATGCCGATGCGCGCCAACTCCATGCGCAGGACATCCAGGAACCGGCGCGTCATGCTCTCGATGATGCGGCCGAGGTCGGTGTAGACGGCAGGCACGGCGCCACGGGTGGAACCGATCCGTTCAGGCTCGCGCTCGTCAGCCATACGGTTCGACGCATGCGAAACGTGCTTGGCGGCGGCGTTCATGGCGATTCTCCCGCTCTTTGATGGGCATTCATACGATTATGCTTTGCGTATCATTGGCTTTTGAACCAGGGAAAACCGTATCTCCCCAGATCACATAGAATGATAAGATTTTAGTTTAATTTGTGGAAACAATGTTAGGACATCACCCGCGGGCACCGCAGGAAAAGCCACGTCCGTAAGTCGCGGGGCTTCCATGGAAGGGAACGCCCAAGGCTGCGCTCTTGTTGCATCGGGGCCAACCATCCACGCTACCCGACCACGCCGGAGGAGCCCCGCGATGCCGCCGACCTCAACGCCGACGACGATCCGCCGCCCCGTCCCCACCACACGGAGGGCCGGCTGATGCGCACCGGATTGGCCTTCACCGCCGGCCTGCTGGCCGGCCTGTGGCTGGACACCACCAGGCGCAAGGCGCGGGCCGAGCGGCAGCACCCGCCGACTGGCCGTTTCGTCAACGCCGACGGCGTGACGCTGCATTACCTCGACCGCGGGCCCAAGACGGGCCGGCCGGTCGTGTTCCTGCACGGCAACGGTATCCTGGCCGACGACTGGGCGCTCAGCATCCTCGACCGTGCGGCCGAGACGCGGCGCTGCGTTTGCTTCGACCGGCCCGGCCACGGCTACAGCGAGCCGGCGCACCTGCACTCCAGCCCGGCCGCGCAGGCGGCCATCCTCGCCGCCGCCGCGCGCAAGCTGGGGCTGGAGCAGCCGATCATCGTCGGCCATTCGCTGGGCGGTGCGGTGGCGCTGGCCTGGGCGCTGGACTTCCCGGAGGAGGTCGGTGGGCTGGTGATCCTGTCGGCCTTCACCCACCCGACGCCGCGGGCCGACTTCATCCCCTTCATGGGTCCGGCGGTTCCGGTCGTCGGTCCGGCGATGAGCCGCACGGTGCTCCAGCCGCTGGACCGCCTGATCATCGGCCCATTGGTCCGGCACATCTTCGCGCCGAACCCGGTGCCTGAAAGCTACGACAGCATCCCGCCCGATCTGCTTCTGCGCCCGACGCAGCTGGAAGCCGCCGCGGCGCACACCGCCGCGCTGATCCCCGGCGTGGCGGCCATGGCTCCCCGCTACCCGGACATCCGATGCCCCACGGCGATCGTCGCCGGCCTGGAGGACCGCGTCGTCGATCCGCATGCCCACGCCGTGCCGCTGCACGACGCCATCGCGGGGTCGACGCTGCACCTGCTGGCCGGCACCGGCCACATGCCCCACCACGCGCGGCCGGAGGCGGTGCTGGCCGCCATTGAGCGCGTGGAACGGGCGCTGGCGGCGGAGCCCGCCCACGCGGCGTCCTGAGTTCTCCAGGGAAACAGGCGCCGGGACGGATTCTTGCCCGCATGGGGGGTCATCGATGGCGAATCGAAAAAAGCGACTCGATGCGACTCGGATGAGCGATGGTTAACAGTTTGGTTACGATCCTAGGGCTAACGTTCCTCTCAGAACGCACCACCCAGCGCCCCAAGGATTTTGACCGATGTCCATGGCTGCCGACGTTGACACCATCGAACGCACCTCCATCGTCGCGTACACCCTCCTCAACGAGCTGCACGACGTGCTCGCTCTGCCCAAGGCTCCCGACGATGTGACGCTCGGCATCCTCATGGGCCTGTCCATGTTCATGGACGACAAGGTCGGCCCGATGCGTGCCAAGCGCCTGATGTCGGAGGCTCCGACCATCGTCCTGAAGACGGACGCGCACGTCACGTCCGACCAGATGCAGCGCATCCTCCCGGTGCTGCGCGCCTTCGGCGACCACCTGAAGGACATGCGCGCCAAGGCGTCCCGTCCAGTCGACGACACCGTCGCCTGACGCAGGGCAGCCCTGCAAAAGACAAAAAAGGCTCGGCCGCAAGGCCGGGCCTTTTTTTGTGCCCGCGCGGACGGCCTGTGTGGAAGGATGGTGCGGACCTTGACCATGCTGCGAATTCGGCGGATGCTTCGTATCTTCGTCCACCGCAGGTATGGATCGGAGCCATGGACGGGCTTTCCAGCGGATGGCTGTCGGCGGTGTCCTTCGTCGCCCTCCTGGCAGGCGTGACCATCAGCGTCGTGGTGCTCGCCGCCGTGGGGTCGATCCGGCGCAGCCTGAACGAGGGCACGGCCCGCCAATCCCAACAGGTCCGCAAGCTGGCGGAAACCGTCGCCACCCTGAACGCCCAGCAGCGCGACGCCGAGGCGCGCATCCAGCAGCTGACCGACGCCAACCGCAAGCTGACCGAGGAGATGGTGGCGCTCCGCGAACGGCTCGGCGACGCGGAGTCTCTTCCGCGCGCCACGGGGACAGCGCGGATTCTTCATTGATGTGAGTGGGCTAACCGCCGGGAGTTGGGCCCCCACCCTAACCCTCCCCCACCTTCGGCGAGGGAGGGAACTCCGCCACTCCGACGCCAAGCCCCTCCCCCCGCGAAGTGGGGGGAGGCTGGGAGGGGGGCCCAACTGCCGGCGCTTAACCCACCCCCCTTAAATCACGCCCGCAACCGGAAGCGCGACACCATCTGGTCCAGGTCGTTGGCCAGCCGCCCCAGCTCACCGGCCGCCGCGGCGGTCTCGGTGGCGCCACTGGCCGTCTCGCTGGAAATCTGCGCCAGGAAGACCACCGCGTCCTTCACCACGTGGGCTTGGCCCGAGGTCTCCACCGTATCATGCGCCACTTCACGCGCGGCGTCGGCGACCTGGGAGACGTTGCGGCCGATCTCCGCGGTGGTGGCGCTTTGCTGGTCGACCTCGTGCGCGATGGAGGCGGCGATGCGGTCGATCTCCCCGATGACCTCGTTGATGGAGGCGATGGACTCCGTCACCCGCTCCATCATCGTCGCAACCTCGGTGATGGAGGCGACGCTGCGCTCCGTCTGCGCCTGGGTCGTGGTGATCTTTTGCTCGATCTCCTCGGCGGCGCGCGCCGACTGGGTGGCAAGGTGCTTGACCTCGTTCGCCACCACCGCAAAGCCTTTCCCAGCCTCGCCCGCCCGCGCGGCCTCGATGGTCGCGTTCAGCGCCAGTAGGTTGGTCTGCTGCGCGATGTCGGAGATGACGCGGATGACCTCCCCGATCTCCGTGCTGGCGGTGTCGAGCTGGCGGATGGTTTCCACCGCCTGGGTCATGGCGCTCTCCGCTTGGTCGAGCACGGCGCCGGCTTGACGGGCGGTGGAGGAGGCCTTGTGCGCGACCTGCGAGCTATCGGCGGCGTGGCGCGCCACCTCGCGGATGCTGGCACCCATCTCCTCCGCGGCGGCGGCGACCGCCTCGGCGTTGGCGGCCAGTTGCTCGGCGATGGAGGACAGGTCGCTGACCGCGCTGACGACGCCGTCCACCGCGTGCGCGATGCCGCCGGCCTTCTCGTTCATGCGCTCGGCGTTGCGGCTCATGTCCCCGGCCGATGCGGTCAGTTCGACTGAGGCCGCGGACACCGACCCGCTCGCCTCGCTGACGCGGGCAATGTTGTCGCGCAACGTGCCGATCAGCCCGTTGAAGTCCCGTGCCATGGCGGCGATCTCGTCCTTGCCGTCCACCTCGGCGGTGCGCGACAGGTCGCCGACCGAGGCGGCGGCGATCACCGCCTGCACGCGCGGGATCGGCCGGACCACTGCCCGCCCGATCAGCAGCGCCGTGGCAATCCCGATCAGCATAATCAGCGCGCTGATGCCGCCCAGCGCCCAGGCGGCCCGCGCGAATTCCCGGTCCACGTCGTCCACGTAGAGCCCCGACGCGATGATCAGCCCCCAGGGGGCGTAGGTTTTCACGAAGCTGATTTTGGGGAAGGACAGCTTCGGATCCTGGCCCGGCTTCGGCCAGGCGTAGGCGGCGAAGCCACCCTCCGCGCTCGCCCGCGCCGCCGTCAGCATGGCGTTGATGAAGGGAACGCCGTTGGGGTCCTTGGCGCCGGTCAGATCCTTGCCGACCAGCTTCGCGTCCGCGCCGTGGGCGACCACCACGCCCTTCTGGTCGAGCACGAAGAAATATTCGGTCCCGTTGTGGCGCAGCGCCGTCACAGCGGCCAGGGCCGCCGTCCGCGCCTGTTCGTCGGTCAGGCGCCCGCCCCGGGCCTCCGCCGCCTCATGGGCGACGAGGCCATGGGCGACCTCCACCACGCTCTGCACCCGCTGCTCGCGGTCGGCGAACATCTGGCCGCGCATGGTGACCAGGGCATTGGCCACGATCAGCGCCAGCCCGATCAGGCAGACGCCGAGGATCAGGCCGACCTTCACACGGATGCTGAGATTCTTGAACACGCTTCGCCTCTCCGGGGATCATACGTACGCCTATGGAAGCATAGCGTGCATTGCCCGACGGATCGCGCATTTTCTCCAAACGGGGTACCCAATTTTGTTTAAAACGCGGGTAATCTTCTTTCCGCCGTAGGTTAGTAGTTCCACTCCCACTTCACGCCCAGCCGGGTTTCGGAATCGGCGCCCACGTCGGCCTCGGCCTTGATGTTCTTGGTGATGTCGACCTCGACCGTGGCGCGGCTCTGGTTCGCGCCGATGCCCTGCTCCACGCCGACATAGACGCGGTCGCTGACGTAGCGACCGGCCTGCACGGCGCCGCCCTTGCCGTTCTCGCCGGAGGTGAACTCCAGCCGGTCCACGCCCAGCGACTTGCGCACGCGGGTCAGCAGCCCGCCGCCCCCGCCGCCGAAGCCGGCGAGCGTGGCGGCCGACTGGGCGAGCTGCACCGCCTCCCCCGCGCTGAGGCTGCTGACCGACTTGCCGAACAGCACGCCCGACAGCACCTCGTCCTGCGGCAGGCCCTGGGGCGAGGTCAGTTCCAGCTTCGGCTGCTTGGCGGTCCCGCCGATCACCACGTCGGCGGTGACGTTGTTGGCCGACGCCTCGGCCAGCAGGTCGAGCCGCGGGTCGATCTGCGGCCCGCCGTCGAACTCGATGATGCCGCGCTTGAAGTCGAAGTTCTTGCCCAGCAGGTCCAGGCTGCCCTTCAGCATGGTCAGCCGCCCGGTGACCAGCGGCTGGCTGGAGGTGCCGGCCACCTTCAGGTCGGCGGAGAATTCCGATTCCAGCCCACGGCCGCGCACGAAGATCTGGTTCTGCGCCTGCACCGTCAGGTCCAGCGCCATGGCGAAGGGGGCGTCCGGTGCCGGCTGCCCGTTGGCAGGCTTGCCGTTTCCATTCCCCTTGGCCCCGTTCCGGCCGCCGACCTCCACCACCTTCAGGTCGACGACGTTCGGCGGGGTCTGGTTCGGGATCTGGATGTCGGCCTTCTGGATGCGGATCGGCCCGGCCAGCCTGGGGTTGGTGAAGGTGCCGGTCAGGGTCAGGGAGGCGCCGATGTTCGCCGTCGCCAAGTCGTTCTGCGCCAGCCGCGCGTTGTCCGCCTGGATTTGCAGGTCGAGCTGCTGGGTCTCCGTCGCGCCCGGCCGGATCACGCCGCGCACGCCCAGCGCGCCGCCGTTGGCGGTGTTGGCGGTGAAGCTCTCGATGGTGAAGACATCGCCGGTGCCGACGATGCGGGCGTTGATGTTGCGGATGATGGCGCCCGACGCCCGGTTCTCGTAGCGGGCGTTCTGCAGAGTCACCACGCCGCCGAGCTGCGGCTTGCCCACCGTGCCGCCGACGCTGACGTCCAGCTTCAGCGCCCCGCGCGCCCGGTCGCCGGTGGCGGCCAGCAGGTCGTTGGCGATGGCGGCGTCGATGGTGCCGTTCAGCGCCCCCTCCAGCGCTCCGCGTTCCGGCACGGAAACGGCCATGGTGTCGGCGTTCATCACCAACGGCGCCCCAGCCGTCAGGTTGACGCGGCCGGCGCCGTTGCGGGTGGCAGCGTTGCCGGTGACCGACACGCGCTGGTCCTGCCAGCGGGCGTTCACCGTGGCGTCGACGCCGGGCACGCCGGCCTGCGTCGTCTGCTGCGCCTTCAGGTTGGCGACGCGCACCGTCGCCTCGGCGCGCGGGCGGGCCAGCGTGCCGCCCAGCGTCGCCTGGGCGTTCAACGTGCCGTCCAGCCGCAGCGCCGGGCTGGCCAGCCGGGCGAGCGCCATCGGCACCTGGTCCAGCCGCAGCTCCCCCGACAGCCGGTCGCCGACCATACCCAGGTCGGCGACAAGCCGCGCGTTGCCGCTGACCAGCTGGAGCCCTTTCACCTCATAGCGCCGCTCGCCCACCGCAATGTTGGCGGCTTGCGTCAGCCGGAAGCCCTCGCCCAAGTAGCGGCCCTGGAGCCGGTCCAGCCGGATCCGGTTGAGGCCGTTGTCCTGCGCGAAGTTGCCGGCGAGGTCGAGCGCCAGCGGGTCGCGCCCGGCCCCGGTCGCCTCCGCCCGGAAGCCGGCCTTGGCGAGGGAGCCGTCGACGCTGGCCGTCACGCGGGCAAGATCGTTGCCGGCCGCGGCCCCGTCCAGAAGCTCCAACCGCGCCTTGCCGCTGGGGCTGCCCAGCGCGTCGGCGACGTCAGCGTTGGCGGTGATCCGGCGCGCGACCAGCAGAGGACTCCCCTGCCCTTCGACGCGCAGGTTGTTGGCGTTGGCGGTCAGGGTGGCTCCCTGCTTGCCGTTCGGCGCGTCGAGCGCCACGGTGAAGCCGGCGGCCCCGTCCAGCGGCACCCCGGCCAGCTCCGACAGCGTCTTCAGCTGCGGCAGCGTGCCGTCGAGCTTCCCCGTCGCGGTCAGCGCGTCCAGCGCCACGCGCACCGCCCCGGTGATGCGGTTCGCCCCGTTCGCCAGCGCGAGGTCGCTGACCCGCAGCACCTGCCCCTCCAGCGCGTAGGCCGCGTCGGCGGTCAGCCCGGCGCCGGCCAGCCCAGTGCCAATAAGTTCGGTGCGCGCGTTGATCCGCCCACGCGGGCTGGCCGGCAGATTGGCGGCCGTGGCGGTCAGGTCCGTCGCGCCGAAGCGGCGGCCCTGCACGGTCAGGCCGCGGGCGTTCAGCTTGGCCTCCGCCGCCAGCGCGTCGAGCGGGCCGTTGGCCGTCGCATCCAGCGCCACGGTGCCGGCCATGGCCGTTCCCACCTTGTCCCCGACCGGGGCGAGGTCGGCGATCTCCAGCCGGGTCTTGGCGTCCACGCGGTTGTCGACCAGCGAGCCGGTGCCGGTCAGCCGTCCGTTGCGCCCGTCCACATTCAAATCGGTGAGGCGCATTGCCCCACCCGGCTCCATGCCGGCGGCCAAACGCAGCGTCGCGGCGTCGCCCAGCACGGCGTCCGCCGGGGTGCCGGTGTCAAGGTTGCGGAGGTCGCCGTTCAGCTCAGCCGTAAGCACGCCGTCAGCCGCGCGCCGCACCGGCCCCTGGATGGTCACCGCCCCGCCGAGCGGCCGCCCGGCGAGACCGGACAAGCGCGACAGGTCGTCCGCGGTCAGCGCCAGCGTGACGTCGGCCGTCTGCCCCCAGCCGCCGGCGTTGCCCTGCGCGGTCACGGTGGCGGCGGCGCTCGTCAGGGTCAACCCTTCCAGCTGCACGTTTCCGTCGCTGGTGGACAGCCGCGCGCGCCCGTCCAGCCGCACCTCCGGCCCCGCCGCCGCGGCGATGGCCGGGTCGTTGCCGTACAGGTCGCGGATGACGCCCTGCACCGCAACGGTCAGCGCGTCCAACGTGCCGTCGGCGCTGCCCGTCACCACGCCCTCGCGCCACGCGATGTCCGGCGCGAGGCTGTGCAAAGCGGAGTCCGGCCCGGCCGCGACCTCATATTTCAAATTCAGGGTGCGGCGGTCGGCGCCCACCGTGCCGTTCAGCGTCGCCGTCCCGGCGGCGGCCTGCACGGCCACCGGTTGCAGGGTCAGCGCGCCGTCGGGCGCCACAAGCACCGTGCCATTCAGCGCCGGCTGCGGCCCGACCAGCGGCGCGACCTGCGGGCCAAGCAGAGCCGCGACGTCGCCGCCGGCCGCCAGGGTCACCGCGTGCCCCTCCGGCACCGCCTTCACGGTGGCGTCGGCGTTCAGGCGGGCGGCGTTCTCGGCCGTCGCGGTCAGCGTGCCTTTCCAGTCGTCCAGCGTGCCCTGCCCGTCCAGGGTCGCCGCGACCGGCGGCTCGCCGGGGATCGCCAAAGCCTTGGCGATCAAGCCGCCCGCCGGCTCCGACGCTTTCAGGTTCAGGTCCAGCCGCTTCTGGTCGGGGTTGAAGGCCGCGTCGAGCTTCACCTGGCCCGGCTGGCTGTCGATGCGGTCCACCGCCAGATGCGCTTCCAGCGACGACCCGCCGGACGCGAGGTCGAGCGAGCCCTCGACCCGCAGCACTGCCGCCTGGCCCAGCAGCGGCTCCGCCAAGCGCAGCTCGTCCACCTTCAGCCGGTCCACCGCGACGCCCACTGGCAGGCTGGGCAGCAGCGAGGTCGGCCCCTGCTGCGGCGGCTTGGGCACCGGCTGTTCGGCGGGCAGCGGCGCGCGTTCGACGGTCACGCGCTGCGCCTCCACCACATCGGCCTTGGCGCGGCCGGTCAGCAGCGCGGTCGGGGCGAGGTTGACGTGCAGCTGCTCCAGCTTGAGCCAGACGCCCTGCCGGTCGGCGACCGAGACTTCATCAATGGTGAAGTTGAAGGGCACCGCCCCGCCGATGGTGCCGATGGTGACCTGGAGGTCCGGGCCGTTGACCGCCTTCTCGATGGTCTGGGCGATCCAGCGCCGCACGGCGTTCGCCGGCCCCCAGCCGCCACCCGCCGTGTCGGCGGCAAGCGCGCTGCCAGTCACCGCCGCGCCGCTCAAGGCGACGAGAACCATCGGAACGACAATCAGACGACGAAACCCCGTCACCACGCACCCCTTCGCGGTACTACCCGAACGATACAACGGGAAACAGGGAGTTGCGTCCCAAACCAAGGGGCATTTTTGGGCCAAAGACCAATGATTGCTCTCAAAAAGCCTGCCCCAGGCTGATGTAGAGCTGCCATTTCGCGTCCCCGGACTCCGCGTTCACCGGGAAACCCACATCCACACGCAATGGTCCGAAATCCGTGTAATAACGCGCGCCGATGCCGGCGCCGACCCGCAGCTGCTGGCTGAAATCCGGGAAGGCGCTGTCGTAGACCGTCCCGGCGTCCACGAAGGGCACGACTCCGATCGTGTCGGTCACCTTGATTCGCAGCTCCAGCCCCGCCTCGAACAGCGACCGCCCGCCGGTCGGGTCGCCGAACACGTCGCGCGGCCCCGCCTTCTGGAAGCCGAAGCCGCGCACCGATCCGCCGCCGCCCGCGTAGAAGCGGTGGTCCGGCGGGATCTGCGCCAGCGACGCCCCCGCCGTGCCGCCCAGCCCGATGCGCCCCGCCGCGACGTAGCGCCCGTCGCCCGTAATGTCGTGATAGGCCGACGCGTTGACCTGCAAGGTCGTAAACTGCGTGTCCGTGTCGCCGCCGATGGGGAACCACGGCGTTCCCTGGAAGGACACGCGGTAGCCCTTGGTCGGGTTCAGCAGGCTGTCGGACCCGTCCCAGGCGATGCCGACCGGCACGCCGACGAAGGCTGTCTGGAACTCCTGGAGGTTGGAGCGCACCCGCCCGCGCTCCCCGCTGACGCTGATGGAGGACTTCAGCTGGTCGGTCCACTGCCGCTCCAGCCCTGCGGACAGGAGGGTCGCGACGCGGTCGTAAGCCGGAAGCTGCTCCGACGCGACCTGGAAATTCGCGATCAGCGACTGCCGCGTGGCGAGGAAGTCCGGCTTGCGGAAGCTGGCGGAGAAGCGCAGGTCCGGCAGGTCGAGGTCGCGCCCGCGGGCCGACCCGCTGCCGTTGTCGCCGGCAATGCGCCCGATGTCGACGCCCAGCCGCAGCTGCTCCGCCCCGCCGAACAGATTGCGGTGGCCCCAATAGGCGCCGCCGCCGACACCGTCGGTGGAGGAATAGAAGACGTTCGCCCCGATGAAGCGGAACTTGCGCTCCGCCAGGGTGACGGTCACCGGGGTGGAGCCGCCCGGACCCGGCTGGTCGGCCAGCCGTACGCTAACCGTGTCGAACACGCCGAGCCCGGCGATCTGCGACCGCGCCTTGTCCAGCAGGGCCGCGTCGTAGACCTGCCCGCGCGACCAGGGCAGCCGGCCCAGGATCAGGTCCTCGTCGACGTCCTTCAGCCCCTCGATCCGGGTGTCCCCGAACAGGACCAGCAGGCCGGGGGCGACCGTGTAGGTCACGTCCATGGTCCGCTCGTCGTGGTTCACCACCACGCGGCGCTCCGCCACCGTCGCAAAGGGATGGCCGCGGTCGGACAGGCGGCGCAGCAGCGCGCTCTGCCCGTCCACCACCAGCGGCGCGCGGGCGCGGTCGCCGGGCTTCAGCCCGATGTCCTCCGGCGTGATCGGGGCGCCCGGCAGCGGTGCGGCGTCAGCCGATTTGATAATGACGGTCTTGAAGCGGTAGGCTGGTCCCGGCTGCACGGCCACCGTCACCTTCGCCGGCTGCCGATCGGCGTCGACCCGGATGTCCAGCGTCGCGTCGTAATAGCCCTCCGACCGCAGCGCCGTCTGCAAGCGTTCCCGGTCGTCGGCGGCCCGCCGTTCCAACCCCAGCACCGACGGCGGCGGGTCGTCCTTCAGGCTGACCAAGGTGGAAGTGTCGTTCAGGATCTTTTTGAGCCCGCTGTCCTCGACGCCCGTGATCTCCACCTCATAGGGGACCTTGGGCCCGGCCTCCGGCTGGGCGGAGGATGGCTCGGCCGGTGTTTCGGCGGGCGTTTCACCGGAGGGTGGCGGCGTCGGCTCCTGCGCGCGCGCTCCCTGGCCCGCCAGGGAGGCGAGCGCACCGGTGAGCAGCAGGACGGCGAGACGGGAAGCGGAAGCGCGGCGGATCATCAACGGGCAATGTGGGTTGTTGAGACAAAACCGCCAGTGACGCCGCCGTCGCACCCCCATGGAAATTCCGCATATCCGATTTGGTGGCGATTGGGTGCCTCTCCGCTTGCGTTATGAAGCCGGATCATTATATTGCGTCGCAACAGTTTCCCCGACAGAGCCCCCCGATTGATCTCGGAGGGTTTTTTTGTTGTGCGCGGTCAACGAGCCGCGGTGTCGGGGCGGCATTGCGCAACGGAAGCCCCAGAGCGGATTTAAGAGTCCCCGACACATGAATCTTCGTAACGTCGCCATCATCGCTCACGTCGACCACGGCAAGACCACCCTGGTCGATCAGCTCCTCAAGCAGGCCGGCTCGTTCCGCGAGAACCAGCAGGTCGCGGAACGCGCCATGGACTCCAACGACCTGGAGCGCGAGCGCGGCATCACCATCCTGGCCAAGTGCACGTCGGTCCTGTGGAACGACCTGCGCATCAACATCGTCGACACCCCGGGCCACGCCGATTTCGGCGGCGAGGTGGAGCGCATCCTCTCCATGGTCGACGGCGTCGTCCTGCTCTGCGACGCGGCCGAGGGGCCGCTGCCGCAGACCAAGTTCGTGCTGGGCAAGGCCCTGAAGCTCGGCCTGCGCCCGATCGTCGTCATCAACAAGGTGGACCGTCCCGACGGCCGTCCGCACGAGGTGCATGACGAGGTGTTCGACCTCTTCGCCTCGCTCGACGCCTCGAACGAGCAGCTGGACTTCCCGACCCTGTTCGCCTCGGGCCGCAACGGCTGGGCGACCACGGACCTGGAGAACGGCGCCCGCGAGACGCTGACCCCGCTGTTCGAACTGATCCGCGACCACGTCCCGGCCCCGAAGGTCGAGGAAGACCTGCCCTTCACCATGCTGGCGACCACGCTGGAGGCGAACCCGTACCTGGGCCGCATCCTGACCGGCCGCATCCAGACGGGTTCGGTCAAGGTCAACATGGCCATCAAGTCGCTGAGCCGCGACGGCAAGCTGATCGAGAACGCCCGCATCAGCAAAGTGCTGGCCTTCCGCGGCCTGGAGCGCGTTCCGGTGGACGAGGCGCACGCCGGCGACATCGTCGCGCTGGCCGGCCTGACCACCACCACCGTGGCCGACACCATCTGCGTGCCGGAAGTGACCGAGCCGCTGAACGCCCAGCCGATCGACCCGCCGACCCTGGCGATGACCTTCTCGGTCAACGACAGCCCGCTGGCCGGCCGCGAGGGCGACAAGGTTACCAGCCGCATGATCCGCGACCGCCTGTTCCGCGAGGCGGAAGGCAACGTGGCGCTGCGCATCTCCGACACCGAGGGCGGCGACGCCTTCGAGGTGGCGGGCCGCGGCGAACTGCAGCTGGGCATCCTGATCGAGACCATGCGCCGCGAGGGGTATGAGCTGGCGATCAGCCGCCCGCGCGTGCTGTTCAAGTCTGACCCGCTGAACGGCCAGCGCCTGGAGCCGATCGAGGAAGTCGTCGTCGACGTGGACGAGGAGTTCTCCGGCACCGTCGTCCAGAAGATGGCGGAGCGCAAGGCCGACCTGATCGAGATGCGCCCCTCGGGCGGCAACAAGACCCGCATCGTCTTCCACGCCCCGTCGCGCGGCCTGATCGGCTATCAGGGCGAGTTCCTGACCGACACCCGCGGCACCGGCATCATGAACCGGCTGTTCCACGGCTACGCCCCCTACAAGGGCACCATCGCCGGCCGGCGCACCGGCGTGCTGATCTCCAACGCCGACGGCACCGCGGTGGCCTACGCGCTGTGGAACCTGGAGGATCGCGGCCCGATGCTGATCGATCCGGGCGTGCCGGTCTACCAGGGCATGATCATCGGCGAGCACACCCGCGGCAACGACCTTGAGGTCAACGTCATCAAGGGCAAGCAGCTGACGAACATCCGCACGACCAGCAAGGATGAAGCGGTGCGCCTGACGCCGCCGATCCAGATGACGCTGGAACGCGCCCTGTCCTACATCGGCGACGACGAGCTGGTGGAGGTGACGCCCAAGTCCATCCGCCTGCGCAAGCGCTACCTCGACCCGAACGAGCGCAAGCGCCACGCCCGCGCGGCCGAGGCGAGCTGAGTTGGCGAGCTGAGTTCCGGTTCGAGTTAGGGTGTTTTTGCGGGAGGGCTTTGCCCTCCCGTTTCTTTTCAGGGCTTCGTTGCCCGGCTACGCTCACCCCAAACCCCATGGGGAGAGAAACCATGTCGGCGCACGACCATCGCTACAGCGCGACCGTGACCTGGACGGGCAACCAGGGAAGCGGAACGTCCGGCTACAAGGCCTACAGCCGCGACCACGACATCGCCATTCCCGGCAAGCCGGTGATCGCCGGCTCCTCCGACCCGGCCTTCCGCGGCGACGCGACGCGGCACAACCCGGAAGACCTGCTGGTCGCCTCGCTGTCGGCCTGCCACATGCTGTGGTACCTGCACCTCTGCGCCGTCAACGGCGTGGCCGTGACGGCCTACCGCGACGATGCCTCCGGCACCATGACCGAAGGCGACGGCCACCCCGGCCGCTTCACCGAGGTCACCCTGCGCCCGCACGTCACCATCGCCGCGGGCAGCGACCACGCCAAAGCCGAGTCCCTGCACCACGCGGCGCACGAACAGTGCTTCGTCGCGAATTCGATGAACTTCCCCGTGAAGATCGAAGCGAAGACCGAGGTCGGGACGTAGAAATCCCCTCTCCCCAGAGGGGAGAGGGAGGAAACGCCTACTCCCTCAAACCCTTCTTCTTGATCTCTTCCTTTTCGCCCAGCTCGTCGAACTTCTTCTGGACCGGCTTGTCCGGATTGCCCGACGCCTTGCCGGTTTCCTCGACGAGCTTGTCCTCGATCCGCTGCGCGGATTCGGAGGGGGCGTCGTCCTTGCGGCCGGCCGACATTATTTGTCGCCCCGCAGGATGTCCTTCACCTTGCCGACGACCTTGTCGACCTTGCCCTCGGCCTTGTCGGCGCGACCCTCGTCCTTCAGCTCCGGGTTGCCGGTCAGGTCGCCGGCCTGCTTCTTGGCCTCGCCCTTCAGTTCCTTGCCGGCGCCCACGATGCGATCGGTGTTCATGACAGTCCCCTCCTTGTGCGTTGACACATGCCGGCCTCAACAGCGGCGGAGGAGAAACGTCACGGTTCCGCTTCCGTGACTGGACCGGTCGGCAAGCGACCGTCCTATTTTTGGCCCAACCTCTCCCCGATCGATCGGATAAGGCTGTCCCGCTCCGCCGGGTCATAGCGCTCGGCGAAACCGGAGCCCCAGACCGGTCCCGGCCAGGCCGGGTCGGAGCGGGTGCGGGCGATCACGTGGACGTGCAGCTGCGGCACCATGTTGCCGAGCGCGCCGACGTTGATCTTGTCCGGCCGGACCAGATCCTCCAGCGCCGTCGAGGCCTGCGCGATCTCGTCCACCAGCCGGTGCCGCCTGGCCTCGTCGAGTTGGTGGATCTCCGTCAAGCCCGGAATGGCCGGCACCAGGATCAGCCAAGGCCACACCCGGTTGTCCATCAGCAGCACCCGGCAGAGCGGAAGCTCCGCCACCGGTGCCGTGTCGGCCTGGAGACGTTCATGCAGTTGGAACATTTGGGCACCCACCCTTGTCTTTTGCCTTCGGGAATAAACGCCGGGCTGATGTGTTGGCCAAACCATCGTTGTGGGCCGTGGTTGCGGCCATGGTTGCGGGCCATGGAAAAATGTATAAACTCCCCGACGATCTTTATTCGGTCCGGCGTCGTTTTACAAAGGCGACGCATGACGCGGGAAGGTCGTCGCGCTCCGCCAAGGGTGGATGTCCACCGGGCTGGAGCGGGCGGGCTTTGCGTGCGGACCTGAAAAGTCCAGCAGCCAGCGTGGGTTAGGGGGTTCGGTCCGAAGACGGTGTCGGGGCGGCGTGGCCGCCGCCGTGCCATTTTTGGGGGTGCCATTTTGGCGGCACCGTTCGCGGGTGTGAGGGGGATGCGGCCGGGGCGGAGTTCGCCAAGACGGCCGCCGAATGCTTGGGAATAGAAAGACGGACATGCGCAAGTCGGCGATCGCGGTTCTTCTTCTGGTGATCCTCGGCAACGTCGGGGTCTGGGCGCTGTGGAACCGCCCGGTGGCCGAACGGTCCTGGGGCGGCGCCATCAACGGCGTCAGCTACACGCCGTTCCATCCGGACAAGAGCCCGTCCAAAGGCGACCGCGCGTCGCTGGAGGACATCGAGAAGGACATGCAGGCGCTGGACGGTTCGGTCAAGGGGGTCCGGACCTATTCCACCACCGACGGGTCGGAGCAGGTGGCCCCGGTCGCCCGCAAGTACGGCCTGCCGGTCACCGCCGGCGCCTGGATCATGGGCAAGCCGGAGGTCGACGAGCCGGAGATCAACGGCCTGATCAAGCTGGCGCGCGACAACAACAATGTCCGCCGCGTCCTGGTCGGCAACGAGTCGATCCTGCGCGCGGACGTCACCGTCCCGCAGGCCATCGACTACATCAAGCGGGTGAAGAAGAAGGTCAACGTCCCGGTCTCCACCGCGGAGCCGTGGCACGTCTGGCTGTCGCACCCCGAGCTCGTGGAGGCGGTGGACTTCCTGGCCGTGCACCTGCTGCCCTACTGGGAAGGCGTGCCCGCCGACCAGTCGGTCGACTACGCCATGCTCCGCTACAACGAGCTGAAGACCAAATACCCGAACAAGCACATCCTGATCTCGGAAATCGGCTGGCCGGCCGAGGGCCCGTGGCGCCGCGGCGCCGAGGCGAGCCAGGTCAACCAGGCCAAGTTCATCCGCACCTTCCTGAACGTCGCGGCGCAGAACAAGCTCGACTACTTCATCATGGAGGCCTTCGACCAGCCCTGGAAGCGGGAGATCGAGGGCACCGCCGGCACCAGCTGGGGCCTGTGGGACGCGTGGCGCAAGCCGAAGTTCCCGATGATCGGCGAGGTGACGGAGCTGCGGAACTGGCCACTGCTGTGCGGCGTATCCATCGCCGTGGGCTTCCTGCCGCTTGTCTTCTTCCTGTGGCGCCGCGGCAGCGACCTGAAGGTCGGCGGGCAGATCTTCTACGGCGGCATGATCCAGGCCGTGGCGTCGGTCCTGGTCTTCTCGGTCAGCGCGGCCAGCGCCGCCGGCCTTGCCACCACGACGGAGATCGCCTGGGGCATCCTGCTGTTCTGCCAGCTGGTCCTGCTCTCCGTCATGCTGATCGACGGGCTTGAGCTGACCGAGGTGGTCTGGCAGGACCGCTTCCGGCGCAAGTTCAACCCCTGCTCCGCCGCCCCGGCGCCGAACGCGCCGAAGGTGTCCATCCATGTGCCCTGCTACAACGAGCCGCCGCACATGGTCATCGAGACGCTGGACGCGCTGGCCCGGCTGGACTACCCGAACTACGAGGTCCTGCTGCTCGACAACAACACCAAGGACCCGGCCGTCTGGCGCCCGGTCGAGGAGTATTGCAAGCAGCTGGGGCCGAAGTTTCGCTTCTTCCACCTGGACAACTGGCCGGGCTTCAAGGCTGGTGCCCTGAACTTCGGCCTCGCCCAGACGGCGCCGGATGCGCAGCACATCGCGGTCATCGACAGCGACTACCAGGTCCACCCCGACTGGCTGAAGGCAACGATCCCGCACTTCGACCGGCCGGAGGTCGGCTTCGTCCAGTCGCCGCAGGACTACCGCGAGTGGGGCCACGACCTGTTCCAGCGCATGATCAATTGGGAATACGCCGGCTTCTTCCACATCGGCATGATCCAACGCAACGAGCGCAACGCGATCATCCAGCACGGCACGATGACCATCATCCGCAAGTCGGCCCTGGAAGAGGTCGGCCGCTGGGGCGAGTGGTGCATCACCGAGGACGCCGACCTGGGCCTGCGCCTGTTCGAGCACAAGTATGAGGCCGTCTATATGCCGGAGAGCTACGGCAAGGGCCTCGTCCCCGACAGCTTCTCCGCCTACAAGACGCAGCGCTTCCGCTGGGCCTACGGCGCCGTGCAGATCCTGAAGCACCACTGGCGCGACCTGCTGCCGGGCGGCCCGCGCCTGACGGCCGGGCAGAAGTACCATTTCATTACCGGCTGGCTGCCCTGGTTCGCCGACGCCGCCCACATGATCTTCGGCATCGCGGGCATCGTCTGGTCGATCGGCCTGCTGGCCTTCCCGAAGTATTTCGAGTTCCCGCCCAACGTCTTCATGATCCCGACGCTCAGCGTCTTCGCCTTTAAGGTCGGCGCGTCGCTGTGGCTGTACGAGGCGCGGGTGCGGTGCGGCTTCTGGGACAAGGTGGGTGCCGCCATCGCCGGCATGGCGCTGACCCACACCGTCGGCCGGGCCATGTGGCTGGGCATGTTCACCTCCGGCCGGCCCTTCGTCCGCACGCCGAAGTGCGAGAACCAGCCCGCCCTGATGCAGGCCTTCCTGATGGCGCGGGAGGAGATCGCGCTCCTGCTCGGCTTGTGGGGCGCAGCGCTGGCCATCGTGGTGGTGTTCGGCCACGAGAACCGCGACGCCTTCATGTGGTCGGGCCTTCTGGTGGTGCAGTCCCTGCCCTACCTGTCGGCCTTCGTCACCGCGCTGATCAACGCCTTCCCGAACATCAAGTTCGGCAAGCCCCGCCCGGAGCCGACCGAGGTCGCCGGCGCCAACGCCGCCGACTGATCAGTTCCCTCCCGTCCCGAAGAAGAGCCCCGCCCCGGCGGGGCTCTTTTCGTTTGGGCCGCCAGCAACCGACCGCCACCTTGACAGTGGCGACCCAGTCCGTAGACTGAACGATCCACACTGTCGTGGTGGAGGCCGCCATGGCCGACACGTTCATCAGCCGGTCGGAACCGCTGGTCCGCTCCCCCAACATGGTCGAGCGGCCGGGCAGCGCCACGGACCGGCAGCACCGCCGCGAGACCCGGCAGGATCGGCGCGACCGGGAGGAGCCCAACCGGAAGCGCCGGCGCATCTACGACCTGCTCTTCGATGAGATCGACGAGATCGACAGCCTGGACCCGGCCCAGCGCGTGCGCATCAAGCAAAACCTGCGCGCCCATCTCGCCTCCCGCACGCCGACGCCGGTTCCGCCCCCGCCACAGGAACTGGACGAGGAGCACATCGCCGCGACCCTGATCGAGGATCCCGCGGCGGCCGTTCCCGTGGACCATGACCACATCGTCCACATGGCGGCCCCAACCCACGCCCACCTTTCGGCGCAGGAGACGGAAGAGAACGCGATCCTCGCCAAACAGTTGCGCGATTGCCTCAGCCGCCACACCATCGCCGCGCGCCGCGTTGCCGTCTATCTGCACTTGCTTCTGACCTTGGACGGCGCGTTGCGCCCGCACACCATCGTGGATGCCTGACGAACCGGAAACCTCGCGCAGACCCTGCCGCAAATTCGGGCACAGTCTCCCTCCGATGCGCCGCACCCGCCGATCACGGGTTGCGGCACAATCGGCGTCGATTTCTTCCGGCGACGGGCCGACGCGCCGTCCGGCGCCCTTCCCGCCGCGGAAACCCCGCTCCCGCGAGGAGGCCCCCGTGCCCGATTCCCACATCGCCAAGCACGCCCAGCCGTCCGGCGACGCCTTGCGCCAGTCCTTGGCGACCCGCTTCCAAAAGGCCCGCGGGCGCACGGCCGAACTGGCCGCGCCCTTGTCGCCGGAAGACCTGATGGTCCAGTCGGTTCCCGACGGCGCCCCGGCGAAATGGCATCTCGCCCACACCACCTGGTTGTTCGAAACCACCGTCCTGGTGCCCGATAGCCCCGGCTACCGCCCCTTCGACTCCGCCTTCCTCGATCTCTTCGCGGCGCGCAACGACCGCTTCGGCAACCATCAGCTTCCCTCCCCGACCCTTCGCCTGCTGTCGCGGCCGAGCGGGTCGGAGGTCATGCGCTACCGCGACCACGTCAACGCCGCGGTCCTGCACCTGCTGGCCCAGGTGGACGACGCCGGCCTCGCCGAAGTCGCCGACCGTGTGGAGGTCGGCATCGCCCATGAACGGCGGCATCAGGAGCGCATGCTGACGCACATCAAGCACGCCTTCTGGAGCAATCCGCTGCGCCCCGCCTACGAGCAGCCGCCGCAGGTCTACCCCACCGCGCCGCAGCCGCAGGATTGGATCGCGCACGAGGGCGGTTTGGTGGAGATCGGCCGTACCGACGCCGGCCCCGGCTTCGACCACGAAGGCCCACGCCACCGCGTGTACCTGAACGCCTTCCGGCTCGCCTCCCAGCCCGTATCCTGCGGCGAGTACCTGACCTTCATCGAGGAGGGCGGCTATTCCAACCGGGCGCTTTGGCTGGCGGATGGGTGGGAAGTGGCGCGCGCCGGGAACTGGCAGGCGCCCCTCTATTGGGAGTGGCGCGACGGTGCCTGGCAGATCTTCACGCTCTACGGCATGCGCCCGCTCGACCCGGCAGAGCC
The DNA here is from genome assembly GCF_025961225.1 of Azospirillum canadense. GTDB lineage: Bacteria > Pseudomonadota > Alphaproteobacteria > Azospirillales > Azospirillaceae > Azospirillum > Azospirillum canadense. The sequence goes on from NZ_JAOQNG010000001.1 coordinate 1,956,596, forward strand.
GGTCTGCCACGTCAGCTGGTACGAGGCCGACGCCTTCGCCCGCTGGGCCGGCAAGCGCCTGCCGTCGGAGGCCGAGTGGGAGACCGTCGGCGCGCGGTGCGAGAGCATGGGCAACCTGCTCGGCACCGGCTACCGCCACCCGCGGGCCTGCCCCTGCCACGGCGACGGTCCCTGGCAGATGTTCGGCGACATCTGGGAATGGACGCTCAGCCCCTTCGCTCCCTACCCCGGCTATCACCAGCCCGATGGGGTGGACGAGGCGGTGCACGGCCGCTTCATGATCAACCGCATGGTCCTGCGCGGCGGCAGTTGCGTGACGCCCTTCGACCACGCCAACCCGACCACGCGCCACTACCTGCGCCCGGACAGCCGGCTGTCCTTCACGGGGATTCGGCTCGCGGAGGATGCGTAACAGATCTCCCTTCTCCCTGCCCCGCAGGGAGAAGGGACGATTTCCTCACTTCCTAAACAGGAACTCGCGGCCGACCTTCACGCGCCGTTCGCCGTCGTACTCGATGATGTCGGCGGTGGCGTAGGTTTCGGTCCAGCGCTCCGGCAGGTAGCTGCCGGTGCCGATGATGTCCACCGGCGCGTTGGCCTCCGCCATCAGGCGGCACTTGGCCGGGCCGAATCCGGAGCTGGCGACGATCTTCACGGCCGGGAAGCCGGACTCGTCCAACTTCTCGCGCATGAAGTGGATGGCCGCCGCCGAAACGCCGGTGCCGATCAGGTAGCGCAGCTGCGTCTCGTCGCGGTAGCCGCGAATGGCGTGCGGCGCGTGGCGTTCCAGCACGGCGTAGGAGCCCGGCGGGTCGAGCCCTTCCAGGAAGCGCCCGCCCGGCGTGTCGAGCCGCACCGCCAGCTTGCCCTGCGCGGCCAACTCGGGGAAGCGGTAGCAGACCTCCAGCGCGTCGGTGATCTCGCGGCCGAAATAGTCGACCAGCACGGTCAGCGGCAGCTCGGGAAAAGTCTCATGGAACATTTCCGCCGCGCGCACTGTCGATCCGGCATAGCCGATCAAGGCGTGCGGCATGGTGCCCATGCCCTTCGTCTGGCCAAAGAAATGGGCGGTGGCGTCGGTCGCGTTGCCGATGAAGCCTTTGGCGCCGACCTTCCGCTTGGCCCGGTCCGACCCGACGGAGGCGGCGTAGGCCATCATCTCCTCCATCTCCGTGCCGGCGCAGTGGCGCGCCTCCATGGCGAGGAAGGCGGTCTTCGGCAGGTCCGCGCACATGGTGAAGGCGTTGTAGGCGCCGACGCAGGCGGGCCCCAGCTTCTGGAGGATGATCGTCTCGGTGTCCACCAGATGGTAGAAGGAGCCGGTGATGTACATGATCGGCTCACCGGCGCCGACCCACTTGCCTTCCGGGTAGTTCAGCTCGATCTCGACGTCGAACCCGCGTTCCCGGGCGACCGCCTCCAACCATTCGATGGCGAGTCGCGGCGCGCAGACGACGGGGCGGCGCATGAAGATGGCGTAGGTGACCTTCTTGTCGCCGAACTTCCCGACCGCGTCCTTGGTCCGCTTGAAGTAGGTGTCGGTCCATTCGGGAATGGCCGCGGAAGGGGGATGACTGGCCAGCGGCCGGTTCTTGGTCTCATCCATGGCGTTGTCCTTCGTCTCCCCGCTCATGCCCTTCGCACTGGTCCGGTTGGAGGGCGCATCCCGCGCGGGAACGCCGATCCGATTGGGAAACCAGCATTATACGCCCCGGGCCTCGGGTGGAAGAGGCTTCCTTGCTGATAACGCCGAACAAGCGGTGGCGTTGCGCCGCGGAACGCCGCTTCCCACGCCTCAGGACAATGCTTCGAATTTCGAAGTGTTTCGGCGCCAATTCCCGCCAAAATCCAGTGGAAGATTGCCGCAGGAAATACTTCGCATTCGACAGTCTAAAATACCGTTATTTGACGCCGCCGCTCAGACGATCCAAAGTGGTAACCGAGAGTCGAGGCCCGATTTACCGAGCCTCCCGGGACGGGGTGAGACATGGCCCAGGCGATCGCACAAGCTCCACTGACACGTCGGCCAGTCATGCCTCGGACGATGGACCACGCATCGCGCGGCTTTTCCACGCTCGACCGGATCAGTGGCAAGATCGTACTCGGCCTCATGCTGCTGATGGTCGGACTGAGTGCCGCGGGCGTGGGCAGCGCCTTCCTGCTGAAGCCGGCGAAGGCCCGCGCCGGCCGCCCGGTGGCGGAGGAGGCGCCGGCGCTGGCCAACTACGCCCGCCTGCCCACCATGAACTTCACGCTCAGTGACGGCGACCGCCTGCGGGACGTGCGGGTGCGCGTGGTGCTGGAGATGGACCCGCAGGTCCAGCCCAAGACCGTCGAGTCCTACGGCCCCCGCATTTCCAGCGCGATGAGCACCGCGATGCTGGAGGTCAACGCGACGGAACTGCGCGGCGGCGCCGGCACCAGCTTCATCAAGGACGCGGTGATGCAGACCGCGTCGAAGGAACTGCGCCCGATGAAGGTCCGCCAGGTGCTGTTGCAGGAACTCATCCTGCGCTGACCGGTCTCCATTCAAGACCCGCCGCCCTGCGCGCTGCGCGGGACACGCCACCCGCCGTTGCGTGCGCCCGGCCCTCGACAGGGCGCCCGGAATGCGGAACACTCCCGGCACGTTCGGGATATGGGATGGAAGGAGACGGCTGTGGCCGAATTCGATTTCGACCTCTTCACCATCGGCGCAGGCTCCGGCGGTGTCGCGGCCAGCCGTCGCGCCGCCTCCATGGGCGCCAAGGTCGCCATCTGCGAGGGCAGCCGCGTCGGCGGCACCTGCGTGATCCGGGGCTGCGTGCCGAAGAAGCTGCTGGTCTACGCCGCCCAGTTCCGCGACGCGTTCGAGGACGCCTGCGGCTTCGGCTGGGACACCCATACGCCGGCCTTCGACTGGGCGACACTGATCGGCCGCAAGGACACGGAGATTGACCGGCTGAACGGCATCTATTTGAAGATGCTGGAGAATTCCGGGGTCACGCTGTTCACCGGATTCGGCCGGCTGATCGACCGCCACACGGTGGAGGTGGGCGGCAAGCGCTACACCGCCAAGACCATCCTGGTCGCCACCGGCGGCTGGCCGTCCCTGCCGAAGATCCCGGGCATCCAGCACGCCGTGACCTCCAACGAGGCCTTGCAACTCGGCCACCTGCCCCACTCCGTCCTCATCCTCGGCGGCGGCTACATCGCGGTGGAGTTCGCGGGCATCTTCCGCGGCCTGGGCGCGGAGGTCACCATCATGATCCGCGGCGAGGAGCTGCTGAACGGCTTCGACGACGACATCCGCGTCGCCTTGGCCCAGGAGATGCGCAAGCGCGGCATCAACATCGTCGCCCGCACCCAGCCGGTGAAGGTGGAGGAAGGGCCCGGCGGCTTCACCGTCACCGACCATCTCGGCCGGGAGCATTCGGCCGGCCTCGTCATGGCGGCCACCGGCCGGCGGCCGAACACCCGCGACGTCGGGCTGGAGTCGGTCGGCATCGACCTGGACGACAGCGGCGCCATCCGGGTGGACGAGTATTCGCGCACCAACATCGACAACATTTTCGCCATCGGCGACGTGACCGACCGCGTGGCGTTGACCCCCGTCGCCATCGCCGAGGGCCGCGCCTTCGTCGAGACGGTGTTCAACGACAACCCGACCAGCATCAGCTACGAGAACATCCCGACCGCGGTCTTCTCCATCCCGCCGCTCGGCACCGTCGGCCTGACGGAGGCGGAGGCGCGGGCGAAGTTCCCGAACGTCGACATCTACAAGGCCGGTTTCCGCCCGATGAAGCACACCATGTCCGGCCGCGACGAGCGGGTGCTGATGAAGCTGGTCGTGGACGGCGACAGCCAGCGCGTGCTGGGCTGCCACATGATGGGCATGGACGCGCCGGAGATCGTGCAGGCGCTGGGCATCGCGCTGAACTGTGGCGCGACCAAGCGCGACTTCGACCGCACCATCGCGCTGCACCCCTCCACCGCCGAGGAGTTCGTCCTCATGCGCGAGAAGGTTGCGTGATACCACCGGCGTGAACGCGCGAAAATTTTTGGAACGCCTCTAAAAAGCCCCTGTTGACGGCACCGAGGCGCCCACCGGACCGGGCGCCTCCGACCGTCATCACGAAGCGGGAGGCTCCTTCGCATGTTCATGCACAACAAGAATCTCATGTACACCGTGCGCGTCTCGGAACCCGACCCGAAGCTCGCCAGCCTGATGCTGGAGCAGTTCGGCGGCCCGCAGGGCGAGCTGGCGGCGGCGCTGCGCTATTTCACACAGGGGTTGTCCGATGACGACCCGGCGCGCAAGGACATGCTGATCGACATCGCGACCGAGGAACTGAGCCACCTGGAGATCATCGGCAGCATCGTCGCCATGCTGACCAAGGGCGTCAAGGGCAAGCTGGCGGAGGGCTCCGAAGAGGTGACCGAGCTGTACGCCAACATCGCCCAGGGCAACGGCTCCCACACGCTGGCCGTGCTCTACGGCGGCGGCCCGGCGCTGACCAACTCCGCCGGCCAGCTGTGGACCGCCGGCTACATCGACAGCATCGGCGAGCCGACGGCCGACCTGCGCTCCAACATCGCGGCGGAATCGCGCGCCAAGATCATCTACGAACGCCTGATCAACCTGACGCCGGACCCCGGCGTGAAGGACGCGCTGACCTTCCTGATGACCCGCGAGGTCGCGCACCAGAAGATGTTTGAGAAGGCGCTCTATTCCATCGAGAACAACTTCCCGCCGGGCAAGCTGCCGGGCGACCCGAACTACACCGACAAGTACTACAACATGAGCCAGGGCGCCGGCGACGCCCGCGGCCCCTGGAACCAGGGCGCCCAATGGGAGTTCGTGGACATCAAGCCCGACCAGGCCCCCGTCAACGGCGGCGAGGGCAACCCGACCGTCCGCCTCGCCGCGGAAGAGCTGAAGGCCGTCAACGAGGCCGCCAAGCGCACGAAGTCCCGCACCGACGTGAACCCCGTGACGGGCGCCGACCTCGGCGCCGGCCCAGGTGCGGGCAAGACGACGCCGGTGAAGTAAGGGGCGGATCGTAAGTCGTCGCGTTGGGCCTCCCTCCCAACCTCCCCCCACTTCGCGGGGGGAGGGGCTTTGGTCGCGGAGAGGCAGAGTTCCCTCCCTCGCCGAAGGTGGGGGAGGGTTAGGGAGGGGGCCCAACGCGACCACTCATCACCCCCCCAAAACCCTACGTCTTCATCACCGCCGGCTCCATCCCCCGCGTCCGCCCCTGCAGCCACAGCAATAGCAGCAGCGCCGGCAGTCCCGCCGCGGTCGCCACCAGGAAGAAGCTGACCCAGTCCAGTCGCGCCGCCAGGAATCCGCTGCTCGCCCCGAACAGGTCGCCGCCCAGCTTGGTGAAGCTGGTCAGCAGCGCGTATTGCGTCGCGGTGTAGGCCACGTTGCACAGGCCCGACAGGTAGGCCACGAAGGCCGAGGTCGCGATGCCCGCGCAGACATTCTCGATCGCCACCGTCACCGCCAGCGCCCGCACGTCGTGCCCGGCGTAGGCCAGCAGCACGTAGCCAAGGTTGGACAGCACCTGCGCCACGCCGCCCAGCAGAAGCGCGCGCTGCACGCCGACGCGGCTGACCAGCACGCCGCCGATCACCCCGCCGGCGATGGTTGCCCACAGGCCGAACACCTTGGACACCGCGGCCAGTTCCGTCTTCTCGAAGCCCAGATCCACGTAGAAGGGGCTGGCCATGACGCCGGCCATCACCTCCCCCATCTTGTAGGTGGCGATGAACAGCAGGATCAGCACCCAGTGGTTCCGCGTCATGAACTGGGCGAAGGGCGCCACCACCGCGCCGTAGAGCCAGGCCAGCAGCTCCGCCCGCCAGCCGTGCAGGTGTGGCCGCGCGTCGAGCCACTCCGCCACATGCTTCTCCCGCGCCGCGGATTCGGCCGAAGCGGCCACCGCCGGCTCGCGGTTCAGCAGGATCGTCACAATGCCGACGGAGACAAGCCCCGCCATGGCCGTGTAGGCCGCCCGCCAGCCGAAATACTCGGCGACCAGCAGAGCCCCCGCCCCCGCCGCCAGCATGCCGAAGCGGTAGCCGAGCACCAGCGCCCCGGCGCCGGCGCCCTGCTGGTCCTCCGACAGGCTTTCCACGCGGAAGGCGTCGATGACGATGTCCTGGCTGGCCGAGCAGAAAGCGACGACCACCGCGAACAGCGCGGTCCACCACAGCTCCGTCACCGGGTCGGTGCCGCCCAGCGCCAGCAGCGCCAACGCAAGGCAGCCCTGCGTCAAAAGCGCCCAACCGCGCCGCCGCCCGAACAGCCGCGTGATCACCGGTAGGCGCAGCCGGTCGATCAGCGGCGCCCAGGCGAATTTCAGCGCGTAGGGCAGCGTGACCAGCGAGAACAGCCCGATGGCCTCCTTGCTGACTCCGCCCTCGCGCAGCCACAGGGACAGCGTGGAGCCCGTCAGCGCCAGCGGCAGCCCTTCGGAAAATCCCAGGAACAGGATGGCCAACACGCGCGGGTCGAGATAGACCGAGGCGGCGGCTGCCCAGGAAGATGGCTTCCAGGAGGATGGTTTCAACGGACTGGCCCTTCAGCTTCCCTGCCCCTTTGTATAGGGCGGGGCAGCCATCCCCCGCCAGCGCGCTTTTTCGGGCGGGGCGCGGCTTCGTCCGTTGCGGAAGTTGCTCCCGAAACTATGGAAAAATTGCCCGACTCCGGCTATAGGGATGATCCCCCGGTCGACGTTCGGTCCCGAACGCCGGTCCTATGGAGGCACCCCCAATTTATTCAGGAAAGAGTGGGCGTCATGGTTGAGCGTTGGTCCCCCGACAGCTGGAGGTCGAAGCCCGCGAAGCAGCTTCCGACCTATCCGGACCCGTCCAAGGTCGAGGCGGTGGAGCAGCGTCTGTCCTCCTATCCCCCGCTTGTCTTTGCCGGCGAGGCGCGCCGGCTGAAGGAAAACTTGGCCGCCGCCGCCAACGGCAACGCCTTCCTCCTGCAGGGCGGTGATTGCGCGGAGAGCTTCGCGGAGTTCCACCCGAACAACATCCGCGACACCTTCCGCGTGCTGCTGCAGATGGCCGTCGTGCTGACCTTCGGCGCCGCCATCCCGGTGGTGAAGGTGGGCCGCATGGCCGGCCAGTTCGCCAAGCCGCGTTCCGCCGACACCGAGGTGATCGAGGGGCAGGAGTTGCCGTCCTACCGCGGCGACATCATCAACGGCTTCGACTTCACGGCCGACGCCCGCATTCCGGATCCGGAACGCATGATGCAGGCCTACACCCAGGCCGCGTCGACGCTGAACCTGCTGCGCGCCTTCGCCCAGGGCGGCTACGCCGACCTGCACAAGGTGCACCAGTGGACGCTGGGCTTCGTGGAGCGGTCGCCGGCCGGCGAGCAGTTCCGCGAGATCGCCACGCGCCTGGACGAGACGCTGGCCTTCATGGCCGCCTGCGGCATCACCGCGGCGACCACCCCGCAGATCCGCGAGACCGAGTTCTTCACCAGCCACGAGGCGCTTCTGCTGCCGTTCGAGCAGGCGATGACCCGCGTCGACAGCACCACCGGCGACTGGTACGACGTCTCCGCCCACATGCTGTGGATCGGCGACCGCACCCGCCAGCCGGACGGCGCGCATGTGGAGTTCCTGCGCGGAGTGAAGAACCCGATCGGCCTGAAGTGCGGCCCGACCACCGACCCGGACGAGCTGATCCGCCTGATCGACATCCTGAACCCGACCAACGAGGCCGGGCGCCTGACGCTGATCGTCCGCATGGGCGCCGACAAGGTGCAGGAGAAGTTCCCGCCCCTGCTGCGCAAGGTTCAGCGGGAGGGCCGCGTGGTGGTCTGGTCCTGCGACCCGATGCACGGCAACACCGTCAAGTCGTCCAGCGGCTACAAGACCCGTCCGGTCGAGAAGGTGCTGTCGGAGGCGAAGAACTTCTTCGCCGTGCACCAGGCCGAAGGCACCCACGCCGGCGGCGTGCATTTCGAGCTGACCGGCCAGGACGTGACGGAGTGCACCGGCGGTGCCCAGGCGATCACCGACCATAAGCTGGCGCTGCGCTATCACACCGCCTGCGACCCGCGCCTGAACGCCAGCCAGTCGCTGGAGCTGGCCTTCCTCCTCGCCGAGGAACTGAAGCGCGCCCGCCACCAGCGCGACGCCGACCGCCGCGCCGCCGCCGCGGAGTAACCACCCGCAATCCTTCCCCTCTCCCTGCCCCGCAGGGAGAGGGAGGGACCCACGCCCGAGGCGTGGGAGGGTGAGGGCTAGGTCTACAGGGTTCTACAGCGCCTTATCGAACGACCATCCGCTCCAGCAGGACCTCGCGGACGCGCATGCTGCGCGCCTCATGGTCTACGACGGCGGTCAGGGCGCTCTTCATCAGCTTCGCGCCCTCGGCGCCGGACAGCTGCTCCGGGTCGATCTGGCGCATGCGGTCGGCCATCTGGTCGGCAATGCGCGGAACGAAGGAACTGGCCTGCTTCGGGTCGACGGTCGGATCGATCTCCAGCAGGACGCGCACATCCACCATGCGGGCGTTGCTGCCGCCCAGCGTGAAGGTCATCGGCGGCAGCGACGCGTAGTTCTTCGGCGGGACCAGGCGGTCACTGGACGACGAACGGCCGCTCTTCACGGCGACCACGCCCCAGGTGCCGAGCGCGGCTAGGACGACCAAGACCACCGCGACGATGATCGGCGCAAGGGAGACCGTTTCCCCATCGGGACGCCGACGAACCAACCGCACCACGCCGCCTTTCCACCCCATACAGGGTTACCGCAACAATCATACACCCAAAGTGTAAGGAAAATCGCCGAACAGGTCAAATCGTCTCGCGCGACCGCAGGAATGGTTCCACATTCGCCGAACGAAGCCGGGCCGCTCCTCGCCTACTGCCCTCGCCTACCGCGGCAGAACGGGCACGTTGTCAATCAGGCGGGCCTTGCCCAACCAAGCGGCGGCCAGCAGGCGGGCCGGACGGTCGACGCCGCGCACCGGCTCCAGCGTCCCGGCGTCGCGCAATTCGACATAGTCGATGTTGCCGAAGCCCGCGGCCTGGAGACGTGCGCGCACCGCATCCAGCACGGCGCCGGACTCCACGCCGGCCGACAGGGCTTCCGCCGCCTCAACCAGCGCCCGGTTCAGCTCCGGCGCGCGGGCGCGCTCGTCGGCCGTCAGGTAGGCGTTGCGCGAGGACATGGCCAGCCCGTCGGCCTCCCGCACCGTCGGCAGCCCCTCAACCCGGACGGGGATGTCCAAGTCGCGGGCGAAGCGGCGGATCACCATCAGCTGCTGGTAATCCTTCTCGCCGAACAGGGCGACGTCGGGCAGCGCCTGCAGGAACAGCTTGGTCACCACCAGCGCCACGCCGCCGAACATCTGCGGCCGGAAGGCGCCGCACAGGCCCTCCGCCGGGCCGCCAACGCTGATGGAGGTCGCGAAGCCCTCCGGGTACATGCCGCGCACCGTGGGCGCGTAGAGCAGTTCGCAGCCGGCGGAGGCGAGCTTGGCCGCGTCCCCGGCCTCGTCGCGCGGGTAGCGGTCGAAATCCTCGTGCGGGGCGAACTGGGTCGGATTCACGAAGACGCTGGCCACCACATGGTCGGCCAGTTCCCGGGCGCGACGGATCAGCGCCAAATGGCCGTCGTGCAGGGCGCCCATGGTGGGGACGAGCGCCACGGTGCCGCCCTGGCCGCGCCACGCCGCGACTTGGGCGCGCAGGTCCTCCACCGAGCGGACGATCGGCAGTGTATCGGTCGAAGCGGGGGCCAAGGTCACCATGGCGGGTCTCCGGCAGCGTCACAAACGGCGCTGGGATAAACCGCCGGGCCGGCGCTGTCCAGTCACAGAACGGATGCCGGCCGGCAAATTTTCGTAATTTTATGTTCCGCGGGCAGGAGCGCCGGGCGGTTTCCCCGCCTCGCCCCTGCCATAGCGGGCGTCAGCGCTTCAGGGTGATGCCGACGAGATAGGTCAGGTTCAGCCAAGCGCCGACCGTGGCCAGCAGGACGGTGATGGCCGGGGACAGGATCACCGAGCCGAGGATCACGACGAGCGCCACGACCAGCAGGCCGAGGGCGAGGAACGTCACGCGGGAATCTTCCATGTCGCTGCTTTCCAGTGAGAGGAATCAAAAGACGGAGCGCAGCGATAAACGAAATCTCCGTTACCCGTAGCTGATCTGAATCAATCCTGCAAACTTTCACACGAAAAAACGGCGCTGGTTTATCCACTCTTTCCACGTGAAATGCAGCGCTTCTGCCCAGGCACGGAGCAATTTAGGCAGTTTTGTTCGTAACGCTGAAAATTCGCGCAGGGCGGGCAACGTGCGCCAGGATGCCCGCATCAGCCGGCGTGTCGGCGTTGCGCGCGCCGGACGCCAAGCAGCTCGAACAGGGCCATGCCGCCCAATATGGAGGCCACGAACAGGCCGCTTCCCGGACGCCCAAGCCCGAGCGCGACCAGCCCCGGTCCGGGGCAATAGCCGGCAAGCCCCCATCCCACGCCGAACAGGACCGCGCCGGCCACGAGGCGGGCGTCGATTCCCCAGCCGCCGCACTGCCCGGCCGGCGGCGCCCCTCGCCTCGGTCCCCAGCGGAATCCGATCGCCGCGACCGGAATGGCGCAGGCCATGACGACGGCGAGGCTCGAGTCCCAATCGCCGGCGATGTCCAGGAAGGCCAGGACTTTCGCAGGATCGATCATGGCCGATACGGTCAGCCCAAGCCCGAACAGCAGCCCGGCGGCGAAAACGATGAACACGCGCATGGCGATCACCCTCCGACCACATGGCGCACGACGAAGACGGTCCCGGCGGCCGTCACCATGAACAGGGCCGTCGCGACCAGGGACCGCGGCGACCAGCGCGCGATCCCGCACACGCCATGACCGCTCGTGCAGCCGTTGCCGAGGCGCGTACCGAACCCGACGAGCCCCCCGGCGACCGCCAGCAGCACGGACCCGACAACTGGGCCGCCACCCGGCGGAACGCTCCCGGCGAGTTGGTAAAGCCACGGCGCGGCGATCATTCCCGCCAGAAAGGCGACTCGCCACACCACGTCCTCTCCCCCTGGATTCAAAAGGTCGCCCAGGATTCCACTGATCCCGGCGATCCGCCCGGCGGCAAGCCACAGCAGCGCCACGGACGATCCGATCAACACTCCGCCGACTGCGGCGGAACCGGGTGTGAACTGCTCCACCGGCATCCGAGACCTTCGATAAATTAGCGTATACTAATTTAATAGTGCCAAAAAATCTGATCAAGCCCGTTCGCGGACTGAGGAAAGGTCGGAAACAGCAAAACGACCGCCGAGGGGCTTACCCTGGCGACCGAACTTGCTGCGACTTCAAGAAAGCGCTTGGAGGTTGGGATGGTGGGCGCAGTAGGGATTGAACCTACGACCCCACCCGTGTGAAGGGTGTGCTCTCCCGCTGAGCTATGCGCCCATCCCAACAGACCGTGGCGTGGATCGGTGATCCGTGCGAGGTCTTGAACCGTGGCGGTGGTTGGCTCGTTTCGCTTTCGCGTCGTTGCCGCCGCTGCGGTGAGGCGGGTTTCTAAAGGGCTCGCCCCCGCCTGTCAAGCACCTGTTTCGCACCAATATGAAAGAAAATCGTCAGCCCGGTTCCAGCTCGCCGCCAGCCCAACTCGCCGCCAGCCAGGAGAATGACCGTCGTGAGCGCTCCGAACCTTCGCCGCGCCATCGCCCCAGCCCTGATGCCTGCCCTGCTGGCCGCCGGCCTCGCCGTGACCGCCCCGAGGGCGGCGCAGGCGCAGCGTTGGACGCTGACCTACCGCGTGCATGTCGGCGGCGTGGCCGTCCTCGACGCACGGGCCGAGCTGGCCCTCACCGGCGACCGCTACAGCGTCGGGGTGGACGCGGCCACCGATGGCTTCCTCGGCCGCATGTTCCCGTGGGAGACACGGTCGCGCAGCGTCGGGATGATCCGCCCCGATGGGCCGGCCCCGCTGCGCCACACCCAGGTCAGCACCCTGCGCGGCAGCCCGCGCAACGTGACGCTGGAGTATGACGGTCGTGGCAGCGTGCGGGCGGAGGTCACGCCCCCGCCGCAGGACGACGACCGGGAGCCCGTTCCGGACTCGCTCCTGCGCGGCACGCAGGATCCGCTGAGCGGAGTCGTCGGCGTACTGCTCGCTGGCTTGCGCGGCGAGGGGTGCCAGCGGACCGTCCCGGTCTACGACGGGCGACGGCGCTATGACATGCTGTTCGTGGATGAAGGGATGCGGCTGGTCGGGGCCTCGCGCAATTCGGTGTTCGCCGGCACGGCCCGGCAATGCCGGGTGTCCTACACGCCGATCGCCGGCTACAACCGCAAGCCCGACAGCTCCTTCTGGCGCCGCGGCGGCGGCGGGGAGGAGCAGCGCCCGCCGGTGGATGTGTGGATCGCGCCGGTGACGCCCGGCGGCCCGCCCCTGCCCGTGCGGCTGGAAGCCGACAGCGGGCTGGGCAGCGTCGTCATCCACCTGACCGGCGCCACCAAGGACCCCCAGACGGCAGAGCGGCCCGCCGTGGAGACACCGGCACCGAAGCGCTGAAGCGGCGATTCAGCCGCGTCGGGGGATCAGGCGCAGCAAAGCGCGGCGCTCTGGGCGGCGGGGCCGTGGAAGGCCGGGTGGTACAGCACCTCGGCGGAGTCCTGGTCGTCGTCGTCGCGGCGCTCGGCCGCTTCCAGATCGCGGAAGGCTTCGGCGCACAGGCGGTTGAACTCGTCAACGCGGCGCTGCAGGTCGTGGTGGTGGGCCATCATACGGTCGAAATCGGCGGTCGCCGATTCGATCTGGCGGCGCGCGACGCTGCGGGCGGCCTGATCGCGGCTGGAGTCGACCGGCAGGGTCTTCCCGGGGAACGAAAGGATTTGAGCCATCGCAGACCTCCATCACTCGCCACCAATCGATGAGCCCAGTTAACGGCATTTACCTTTCGTTAGCCACTGTTAATCGCTTGTTAACCATGACAAGGATGAGACCTACGGCCCCGGCCGCGCTGGGGGTGCCGGCCGGGGCCATGGACATCTGATCGTGGACGTTTGGCCGTGGACGTTTCAGCCGGCCAGCGCTCGCAGCGCGCCCGGCAGATCCGCGAATTCGTCGAGCACCACGTCGGCGCCCAGCTCGGCCACCGGCATGCGGGGATAGCCGTAGCTCATCGCCACCACGGGAATGCCCACGGCGCGGGCGGCCTTCACGTCGTTGCCGTTGTCGCCGACCATGGCGGCGCGGCCGCCGCCCAACTGCTCCACCACCCACGACAGGTGGCGGCCGTCGGGCTTCTTCACCGGCAGGGTGTCGCCGCCCGCCACGGCGCCGAACAGATCGGTCAGGTCCAGCATGCCCAGAAGCTTGCGGCTGATTCGCTCCGGCTTGTTGGTGCACAGGCCAAGCCGCACGCCCTCCTCCGCCAGCGCCCGCAGGGTCGCGGCGACGCCCGGATAGAGCTGCGACGGCTCCTCATGGTCGAAATAGCTGTCCAGGTAATGGCGGAGCACCGGCTGCACGGCCTCGTCGTCCAGCGCGGCGCCGGTCGCGGCGAAGGCCTGCCGGACCAGGTTCGCGGACCCGTCGCCGACCATGGTGCGCACTTGCGCCTCGGTCAGCGCCGGACGGCCGAACTCGCCGAGCGTCCGGTTCAGCACACGGGTCATGTCCGGAGCGCTGTCGATCAGCGTGCCGTCGAGGTCGAAGACAATGCAGGAGAAGGGAAAGGGCATGAGTGGGTTTCCGTTGCACGTCGAAGCAGAGGGCCTTTCGAACGGGCCTTTTGACGGGTCCTTCGATAGCACGGCGCAACCTCGCGCGACGACCGCGCTTTGCGCACGGCACATCGTGGTCATAGGCGGGCGCGGTCATAGGTGGGCACGGTCATAGGTGGGTTGAGCCCGCGAAGGAACGCCCCGGCTAAGCCCTCCGCCCCCGGATGTGTATGACAGGTTGACACAAAAGTTGACTTGGGGTCCAGGTAAGGACTGTGGCACTGAATAGTCTTGGAACTCCGCAACCCATGATTTGACGCACCCGTTTTCGCGCCCGCCCTGCATAACGCTCACGCCATAAGAAGCAGAGACCCCGTCATGACGACCCACCGCCCGCTCGCCTGTGTGATCCTTGCCGCCGGCAAGGGCACCCGGATGAAGTCCGACCTGCCCAAGGTTCTGCACCGCGTCGCCGGACGGCCCATGGTCGGCCATGTGCTGGCCGCCGTGAAGGCGCTGGACCCCGACCATGTGGTCGTGGTGGTTGGCCCCGGCATGGACGACGTGGCGGCCGCGGTCGCCCCCTACCCCACCGCCGTCCAGCAGGAGCAGCGCGGCACCGCCGACGCGGTGCGCTCCGCCTTCGGCCTGCTGGAGGGATTCTCGGGCGACGTGGTCGTGCTGTACGGCGACACGCCGCTGGTCACGCCGGACACGCTGCGCGCCATGGTGGCCGCGCGCCGCCAAGCGGCCGACCCGGCGGTGGTCGTGCTGGGCATGCGGCCGGACGATCCCGGCGCCTATGGCCGACTGATCCTGAACGCGCGTGGCGGCCTGGAGAAGATCGTCGAATACCTCGACGCGACGGAGGAGGAGCGCCGGGTCGGCCTGTGCAACGCCGGCCTGATGGCCTTCGACGGCGCGCGCATGTTCGAGCTGATCAACCGCATCGGCAACAGCAACGCCAAGGGCGAATACTACCTGACCGACGTGGTGCAGATCGCCCGGGGCGACGGCATGTCCTGCGCGGTGGTGGAGGCCGCCCCGGCGGAGGTGGTCGGCGTCAATTCCCGCGCCGAGCTGGCGGAGGTGGAGAAGCTGATCCAGCGCCGCCTGCGCAAGGCCGCCATGGACAACGGCGCCACCCTGACCGACCCCGACAGCGTGACCTTCAGCGTCGACACGCGGCTCGGCCGCGACGTGGTGGTCGGGCCCTTCGTGGTGTTCGGGTCCGGCGTGACGGTCGGCGACCGGGTGGAGATCAAGTCCTTCAGCCACCTGGAGCAGGTGCGCATCGACGCCGGCGCGCAGATCGGCCCCTACGCCCGCCTGCGGCCGGGCGCCGAGATCGGGCCGGACGCCCACATCGGCAACTTCGTCGAGATCAAGAACGCGAAGATCGAGGCCGGCGCCAAGGTCAACCACCTGACCTACATCGGCGATGCGCGCGTGGGGGCGAAGGCCAACATCGGGGCCGGCACCATCACCTGCAACTACGACGGCTTCGCCAAGAGCCACACGGACATCGGCGCGGGGGCCTTCATCGGATCCAACAGCGCGCTGGTCGCCCCGGTCCGCGTGGGCGACGGTGCCATCGTCGGGGCCGGCAGCGTGGTGACCACCGACGTGGAGGGCGACGCGCTGGTCGTGTCGCGTGGCCGTCAGCAGGCTTACTCCGGCTGGGCCCGCCGCTTCCGCGAGCGGAAGCAGGCCGAGAAAGCGAAAAAGGCGTAGAATTCCGTCCGGCCACCACGTCCGGACGCGCTTCATCAAGGTACAGTCACAGTTCGGCAGTCAGGGCCATCGTCCCGGGCCAGAAATCAGGAGTTGCAGGTCCATGTGCGGCATCATCGGCATCATCGGCACCCAGGATGCGGCGCCCCGTCTCGTCGAAGGCCTGCGCCGCCTCGAATACCGCGGCTATGACAGCGCGGGCGTGGCGACGCTGGTCAACGGCGGGATCGACCGCCGGCGCGCGGAAGGCAAGCTGCTGAACCTCGACGCCAAGCTGCGCGAGTCCCCCCTGCCGGGCATCATCGGCATCGGCCACACCCGCTGGGCCACCCACGGCGGCCCGACGGAGAACAACGCCCACCCGCACGCCACCAAGCGCGTGGCCGTCGTCCACAACGGCATCATCGAGAACTACCAGGAGCTGAAGGACGAGCTGATCGCCCACGGCTACCTGTTCGAGAGCGCCACCGACACCGAGGTGATCGCCCACCTCGTCACCTACTACATGGAGAAGGAGGGGCTCGGCCCCGTGGAGGCCGCCGCCGCGTCCTTCAAGCGCTTCACCGGCGCCTTCTCGCTGGTGCTGCTGTTCTCCGGCCGCGAGGACCTGCTGGTCGGCGCCCGCCACGGCACGCCGCTGGCCGTCGGCTTCGGCGAGGGCGAAATGTATTTCGCCTCCGACGCCTTCGCGCTGGCCCCGCTGACCAACCGCATCTGCTACCTGGAGGATGGCGACTGGGTCGAACTGACCCGCGAGGGCGCCGTGATCCACGACGCCAGCGACGCGGTGGTGGAGCGCGCGGTGAAGACCACCGCCCTGTCCGGTGCCCTGATCGGCAAGGACGGCTACCGGCACTACATGCTCAAGGAAATCTACGAGCAGCCGCAGGTCATCGGCGACACGCTGAACGCCTACATCAATCCCGAGACCAGCCGCATTACCCTGCCGGAGTTCGACTTCGACATCGCCAAGGCGACGAAGCTGACCATCGTGGCCTGCGGCACCGCCTACTACGCTGGCGTGGTGGCGAAATACTGGTTCGAGACGCTGGCCCGCCTGCCGGTCGAGGTCGACATCGCGTCGGAGTTCCGCTACCGCGAGGCTCCGATGCCCGAGGGCGGCGTGGCGCTGTTCATCTCGCAGTCGGGCGAGACGCTGGATACGCTGGAGGCTCTGCGCTACTGCAAGCGCCAGGGCCAGAAGATCCTGTCGATCGTCAACGTGCCGGAAAGCACCATCGCGCGCGAATCCGACGCGGTGCTCTACACCATGGCCGGGCCGGAGATCGGCGTGGCCTCCACCAAGGCCTTTACGACGCAGCTGACCACGCTGGCCTGTCTGGCGGTGACCACCGGCCGCGCCCGCGGCGTGATCCCGGCGGAGCGCATGGCCGCCATCGCCCAGGCCCTGCGCGAGGTGCCGGCCCGTGCCGCCGACGTGCTGGCCCACGACGAGCGCCTGCGCGAACTGGCGCAGGAGGTGGCGGAGGCCCGCGACGTGCTCTACCTCGGCCGCGGCGCCATGTACCCGCTGGCCCTGGAAGGCGCGCTGAAGCTGAAGGAAATCAGCTACATCCACGCCGAAGGCTACGCTGCCGGCGAGCTGAAGCACGGCCCCATCGCGCTGATCGACGAGAGCGTGCCGGTGATCGTGCTGGTCCCCTCCGACGGCCTGTTCGAGAAGACCGTGTCGAACGTGCAGGAGGTCTGCGCCCGCTCCGGCAAGGTCCTGCTGATCGCCGACAAGAAGGGCATCGACAAGATGGGCGACAAGGTCCGCTGGTCGGTCGAGCTGCCGGCCTGCGACCCGCTGGTCGCCCCGCTGCTCTACGCCATTCCGGTGCAACTGCTGGCCTACCACGTCGCCGTGCTGAAGGGCACCGACGTCGACCAGCCGCGCAACCTGGCGAAGTCTGTGACGGTGGAGTAAGAGCGCAAGCCCGCGCCCACAGCAAACGGAAAGCCCCCGCCGGGATGGACCGGCGGGGGCTTTTCTTTTGGCAAAGCCCCGGTCAGAAGCTGGTGTTCAGCGTCACCAGGAAGGTGCGCGGGGCGCCCGGGGTGATGTTGTTGTTGCTGTTGGCGGTGCTGTAGTACTTCGCGTCGAACAGGTTCTGCACGTTCAGCTGCGCCTTCACGTTCTCCGTCACGTTGGCGTAGACCGCGGCGTCGAAGCGGGTGAAGCTCGGCAGGGTGACGGCGTTGTCCACGGCGGCGAAGGTCTTGCCCTGGTGGATCACGCCGAGGCCGGCGCCCCAGGTGTCCGTGAACTGGTACTTGTTCCACAGCGAGAAGGTCTGGCGGGGCACCAGCGGCACCGTGGCGCCCGCTGCGGCGGCGGAGGTGCGGCTGACGATCTCCGCGTCCTGCAGGGCATAGCCGCCGGCGATCTGCCAGCGTTCCGTGACGTTGCCGGCGATCCCGACCTCGAAGCCGCGGGTGCGCTGCTTGCCGGTCTGCACGACCAGGCCCGGGTTGACCGGGTCGGGGGCCGACGTGTTGGTCCGCTCCAGCTGGAACAGGGCGGCGGTCAGGGCGAGGTTCGGCAGCACCTCGTACTTGGCGCCGACCTCGTAATTCTGGAACTTCTCCGGCTCCAGGTTCACGGTCGTGCTGGTCAGCGAGCTGAACTGGTCGCCGGAGCTGGGCAGGTACGACACGCTGTAGCTGGCGTAGAAGGACAGCGGCTGGATCGGCTTGTAGACCACGCCCACCCGCGGCGACACCAGCGTGTCCTGCCGGCTCAGCGACTGGCCGTTGCGGTGGTTGTCGAAATCGATGTCGAAACGTTCCACGCGCAGGCCGCCGATCAGCTGCCACTGCTCCGTCAGCTCGATCTGGTCCTGGACGTAGCCGGAGACCGTCGTGGTCGTGGTGGTCGCGTTGGCGTCCGTGGCGCTCTGCCGGAAGGTGACCGGGCCGAAATAGAGCGGGTTGGACACGGGCACCAGCACGGAGGTGGCCGTGGAGCCGATCCCGCCGAAATAGCCGGTGTTGCGGAAGCTGTCGGTCTTCTGCCGGCCCACTTCCAGACCCGTCACCACCGTGTGCTTCACCGGGCCGGTGTTGGCCTTGAAGATCAGGTCGGTCTGGTTGAACAGGTTGTCGCGCTTGGTGGAGTTGTTGTAGGCGGCGAGGCTGTCCTGGGTGCCGGCGGCGTTGACCGCGCCCGCGAAGATGTTCTGGTAGAACTTGTCGTAGTTGGCGTAGCGGAAGCGGTCGCGAACCGTGATGCTGCTGTTGACCTCGTGCTCGATGGAGCCGTCCACCGCGTGCGCGTTCACGCGGGCGTTGCTGAGGTCCGGGTTGCCGAAGAAGGTCGACTCCCGCGTCTCCAGCGGCGCGCCGCGGAAGGACGGGATGCCGCGGTCGGCCGTGCGGTCGTCGCGGAAGAACTCGTAGCCCAGCTTGATCTTGGTCGAGTCCGTGGGCGTGTAGGTCACGGTCGGGTTGATGCCGTACCGCTCCAGCCCGACGTAATCGCGGTAGCTGTCGGAGTTCTCAACGACACCGTTCAGGCGCACGGCGAAGTCCGGCGTGATCGCCTGCCCCACGTCGCCGGTCGCCCGCTTGGTGTTGAACGAGCCGCCCGTCGCGCTGAAGTTGCGGATGGTGCGGCCGTCCGCCTCCTTGATCACGCGGTTGATCACGCCGCCCCCGCCGCCGCGGCCGAAGATCATGGCGTTGGAGCCCTTCAGCGCCTCGACCCGGTCGATGTTGTAGAGGTCGCGGTAGTACTGCACGTCGTCGCGCACGCCATCGACGAAGAAATCGGCGGTTGTGCTGTTACCGCGGATGGTCAGCTGGTCGCGGTTGCCCTCGCCCTGGCCCGGCGAGATGCCGGGGATGTAGCGCACCACGTCGGACAGGCTCTGCATCGCCTGGTCCTTGATCAGCGATTCCGGCACGACGGTGATCGACTGGGGCACGTCCTGCAGCGGCGTATCGGTCTTCGTCGCGCTGGTGCTGCGCTTGGCCACATAGCCCTCGACCGGCGAGGCTGTTGGGGCCGAGGCCCCCACCGTGACCGGGTCAAGGACGACCGCCCCACCCGTCCCCTGCGGCACGCCCTGCGACTGGGCCTGTGCGACGCCTCCCGCCGCGAACAGAACCGTCAACGCCGTCGTTGCCAGCAACCATCCCGTGCGCCGCCCCCGCGCGCGCCCCGCAACCATGCCCGTCATGCTCCCGCCTCGTCGTAAGGATCGAATTTTGCAATTGAGAATAGTTCTCAAAACTCGACCCCTTTCATAAGGGGTAGGCTGTTCGTTCGCAAGCGAAATTGCGAATGACTCGCATTCCTATTCGCCGGGTAGCAAAAAGGCCCCGCCGGCGAACCGGCGGGGCCTTGGCAATGGCGCTTCAAACGAGCGGGCCGCTCAGCCGGACACCCAGTGCCGCATCGGGCCGACATCCACGTGCACGAAGTCGCTGTCCGGGTAGTAGCCGACACCGCCACCGCGCAGGCTGAGCGCCGCGCGCTGGAGGTTGCGCAGCGACAGCCCCGGCACCCGCAGGTCGATGGCCTTGCCCTGCATGTGGAAGCTGTTCTGCGCCACGCCGGAGCCGTCGCGCTCGCGCAGCCACGCGTTGGATTCCGGCGAGCGGTAGCCGGAGATGACGTGGACCGGGCCGCGGTTGCCGACCTTGCGCGTCAGGTCGTGCAGCAGGTCCAGCAGCTTCGGGTCGATGGGATGGGTAGCGCCGGTGCGGTGATCGCGCAGCAGGTGGTTGATCTCGCGCAGCCCCTCGCGCTGGTAACGCCCCTTCGACCAGTATTCGGTCCGCACCCGTTCGCCGGTGTGGAGATTGAGCAGGGTCAGCATCCGGGGCGGAGCGCGCAACGCCGCTTCCGACACCTCCGGTGCCATGATCATCCCGGCGGCCGTGGCCGCCAAACCGATGCGCAGCAACTCGCGTCGGCCAAGCTTGCCTGCTCCGGTCGACGTGGGTTTCGCTACGGTCATATCGCCTCCATCAGGTCCCAAACCGGGTTGGCTGAACACGCCATAACCCTTTCGTTTGAGACTTTTTGGAGTCAGACCCCCACCCGGTGTCAAGAAACCAATGGTTAACAATTGCCCGATCAGGCGGATTTCCGCGGATTTTCGCGGAATGCCACGCGCCCCGATCGGCCCGATCGGTCCGTTACAACGCCGAAACACACCGCGACTCGGTCCCGAGTCGAGTCTGCAACGCCTCCGATTCGCACCCTGTGCGAGGCGTCGCGGCGGCGGCCCATGGCGATACCGCAGCGGCGGTACCCTGTCCATAGTATGTTTCCGAAACGCATCAACGTGTGACAACGATGCCACAACAATCAGCAACCAAAAGCGGTGCTGCGGCGAATTGTACCGTTTAGGCTTCGGTAAGGAATCCACCCCCATAGTTTGGATAGCGAAAACCAGTGCGGCGATTTCTTTCCGTGTCCGCGGTCACCACAGTCCCTTCCCCCGCTTCTGCCACGCTAAGGCCCGACCAGCTGGCCGAGGTGCTTGAGCGGCACGCCCGCTGGATCAAGGGCCAGCCGGGCGGCGCGCGCGCGAACCTGTCGCACGCGGACCTGGAGGGTGCGGACCTGTCGCAACGCGACCTGCGCGGCGCACGGTTGGCCGGCGCGCGGCTCGCCCGCAGCCGGCTGAACGGCACCAACCTCGCCGGCGCCGACCTGTTCGCGGTGGACCTGCGCGACGCCGACATCACCCGCGCGAACCTGATGCAGACCGACCTACGCGGCGCCCGCCTGCGCGCGGCGGACTTCTCCAACGCGAACCTGCGCGGCGCCGACCTGCGCGCCGGAACGCTGGAACCCGGGGGAACCAGCCGGCGCAGTGCCGGCCCGGACCTGACCCAGGATGCGGAAACCACCCGGCAGATCCACCGGACGGCGCTGGCCCGCCTTCAGGGCAACGCGACGGCCATGGGCGGCATCCCGACCGACCTGACCGGCGCCCTGCTGGTCAACGCCAACCTGACGGACGCCGACCTCACCGGGTCGATCCTGCAGAACGCCGACCTTTCCGGGGCGGTACTGACCAACGCCAACCTGTCCGGCGTGCGCCTGAACGGCGCCAACCTGTCCGGGGCGCAGCTGGACGGCGCCAGCTTCGACGACGCCGACATGGTCGGCACGCGGATGGCCGATTGCGACCTGTCGCAGACCAACCTCGGCGGCGCCCGGCTGACCCGCCCCATCGACAGCATGGGGTCGGAGATCCAGCGCGCAATCTTCGACCACGAACGCTGGATCGAAAGCTTCGGCCAGCGCGGCGAACGGGCGGAACTGGACGGTGCGGACCTCAGCCGCGCCGACCTGCGCAGCGTGAACCTCAGCGCCGCGTCCATGCGGGGCGCCAACCTGTCGGATGCGGCGCTGACCGGCGCGCAACTGATGATGGCCGACCTGTCCGGCGCGAACCTGGAAGGCGCCAACCTAATGGGCGCCGACCTGTCCGGCGCGAACCTCAGCTACGCCAAGCTGTCGGGCGCCGACCTGACGCGCGTGAACCTCGGCCCGGCGGAGATCAAGGATCCCACCGGGCGGTCGACCGGCCGCTCCTGGGCGGCCAACCTCATGGGGGCGGACTTGCGGCAGGCTCTGCTCGTCGGGTCCTGCCTGACCCAGGCGAACCTGACGGAAGCGGACCTGGAGAACGCCGACCTCGACGGCGCGGATCTCGCCGGCGCCAAGCTCCAGCACGCCCACCTCCGCGGCCGCCCGCCCCGCCGCCGCTGAGGCGCGGGACCCCGTCACCCGAAATCCCTCTTGCGCAATCGGCATCTGGGTGGAAAATTTGCGGTCATGGACGACATTGACCGCAAGATCATCGCGCACATTCAGCAAGACGGGCGCGCATCCTACGCCGACATCGGGGCGGCGGCAGGGCTGTCCGTGTCCGCCGTCAACGAACGGCTGAAGAAATTGCAGGCCGGCGGGGCGATCCAGGGATGGGGGGCGCGGCTGTCGCCGAAGGCGCTCGGCCTCGACGTCCTCGCTTTCGTCGAGGTGCTGCTGGAACGGCCGGAGCACGACGCGCCCTTCCGCTCCGCGGTGCTGGCCATGCCGGCCGTGCAGGAGTGCCACCACGTCACCGGGGAGTGGTCCTACCTGCTGAAGGTGCGCGTGTCCGACACGGAGGCGCTGGAGCGCTTCCTGTCGGACCGGCTGAAGACCCTGCCCGGCGTGGCGCGGTCGCACACGGTGATCGCGCTGTCCTCGGTGAAGGACACACCGGCGCTGCCGGTGGAATGAGTTTGGGAGTGGGATCATGGACAGCCTGCCCGTCCTGCTGAAGGGCCTTGTCATCGGGCTCAGCATCGCTGCACCGGTTGGACCGATTGGACTGCTGTGCATCCGCCGCACGCTCGCCGACGGCCCCGTGCACGGCTTCGCCAGCGGCTTGGGCGCGGCCAGTGCCGACGCGGTCTATGGTGCCATCGCCGGCTTCGGCGTGGCGCTGGTCACCGACGCGCTGGTCGGCAGCCAGACCGCGCTGAAGCTCGTCGGCGGGCTGATGCTGCTGTGGCTGGGCTGGAGCACGCTCCGCGCCCGGCCGGCGGACCGGCCGGCCGCCGCGCGGACCGCCAGCGGCCTTGCGGGGGCTTACGCCTCCACCTTCCTGCTGACGCTCGCCAACCCCGCGACCATCCTCAGCTTCGCCGCGGTGTTCGGCGGGCTGGGTCTGGCACCCCAATCCGGAACAATCACAAGCGGAGACAGCACGGCCGTGGCCGCCGTTCTCGTGCTCGGCGTCTTCGTCGGATCGGCGATGTGGTGGCTTGCGCTCAGCGCCTCGGTCGGCGCATTCCGGCGTCGGGTCACGCCCGCCGCCATGCTGTGGATCAACCGCGCGTCCGGCGCGGTTTTGGGAGGCTTCGGGATCGCGGCGCTCGCCTCGCTCCTCTAAGCGCCCTCCCGGCGCTCCTGGCTTGAAACGGAAACCTTACAGAAGGGCCGTGACCGGACCGCCGAGGACGACGGTGGCGACCACGAGCAGGGCGACCGCCACCAGCTTTTCCGCCGGCGACCAGCGCTGCCAATCCTTCTTGAAGCTCTTCAGATCCTGGGCCATGGCATCCTCCGCCATCCCTGAAAGTCCGTGCCTGCGTCAATCCTGCGCTTGACCAGTTGATGTTTGGTTAACGCGCAGCAACTGTCGGCTCTTCCATGAAAATGCCACAGCCTACCCAAAAGATAGGATGATCCAAATCAAGTAGAAGAAAAATCGCCGACAATTTTGGGGATCGCCTTGCGGGGCTCTCCGGCGGGTGTCCGGCCACACCGTTCGAAGGGTTCCCCCGGCCACGCCGGAGCCCCAGATTGTCAAGAAAGAGGCTGGTGGGGGTGCGTGGCGTGAGTGGACTGAAGATCGGCCTTGCGCTCGGCAGCGGGGCAGCCCGCGGCTGGGCGCACATCGGCGTCCTGCGCGCGCTGGAGGAGATCGGGGTCGCGCCGGACGTGATCTGCGGCACCTCCATCGGGGCCGTGGTCGGGGCGGCCTACCTGACGGAGCAGCTCGATGATTTGCAGAGCTGGGCGCAGAACATGGGCTGGCTCGGCATGCTGGGCATCATCGACCTCACCTTCCGCCGCGGTGGGCTGGTGGCGGCGGAGCGTGCCTTCGACCGGTTCCGCAACCACCGCACCGAGGTTGCCATCGACCAGCTCGACCGGCCCTTCGCCGCCGTCGCCACCGACCTCAGCACCGGCCGGGAAATCTGGCTGCGCGAGGGGCCGCTGCTCAGCGCCGTGCAGGCCTCCGCCGCGATGCCCGGCCTGTTCCCGGCGGTGCGGCGGGACGATCATTGGCTGGTCGACGGCGCCCTGGTCAACCCGGTGCCGGTGTCGCTGTGCCGCGCGCTCGGCGCCGACGTGGTGATCGCGGTCAACCTGAACAGCGAGCTTTCGCCGCTCGCCCGCCCCGCCCTGCGCGGCGCCCCGGCGGCGGCCCGCGCCCATGCCGCGGCGGCGCCGGCCCCGGCGCCAATTGTCGTGCCGGAGGCCGCCGTGCCGGCGGGGGACGCCACCTCGCCCGCCTTCACCAGCTTCACCTCGCAGATCGCCTCCTGGCTCGGCCGCCGCCCGGCGCCGCGGACGCGCTTTCTCGCCAACCAGCTGGACCACACCGCGGCGCCGGTCCCCAACGTGATGCCCAATGTGATGGATGTGATGGCCGGCTCCATCGACATCATGCAAGACCGCATCACGCGCTCCCGCTTGGCCGGCGAACCGCCGGACGTGCTGATCGCGCCCCGCCTCGCCCACATCGGCATCCTGGAGTTCGACCGCGCCGAGGAGGTGGTGGAAATCGGCTACGCAGCCGCGTCCATCCTCCGCCCCGCGCTGGAACTGGCGCTGCGGCGGGCGTAAGTCGTGGAGTCGGCGGACAAGGATTCACACGGATTTCGCGGATTTGAACACGGATTTCACGGATGATCTTTGAAACTTGACCACGCGCGCACCGATCAACTCAGCAACGCTTCACAAGCATCAAAAAAAATCCGTGAAATCCGTGTTCAAATCCGCGCAATCCGTGTGAAGCCTTATCCCCCCAACACTGCACTCACCGCGGAGCCACCGGCCACATCCAGGTCAGCTCGTGCTTATTGTGCGACAGGTGCAGCACCCGCCCGCCGGGGATCGCGGCGAAAGCGCGCGCGGTCTCGTGGTCGGTTTCCGCCTGAAACTTCAGCGTGCAGACGAAGCGCTTGGCGAGCCCGCTGTCCATCCACTGCTGGACCAGCCGCAGCAGCCGCGTCGGGTAGCAGATGACGTCGCAGCACAGCCAGTCCACCGGGCCTACGTCCTGCGGCTTCAGGCCGAAGGCGCTCTCCTGGCGGAACTCCACGCGCGGAAGCGCGGCGATGCCCGGGTCGAGCGGTGCCTTGTCCACGCTGACCACGCTGGCGCCCAGTTCGTGCAGCACCCAGGTCCAGCCGCCGGGACAGGCGCCCAGGTCGATGCAGCGGTCGCCGGGGCCCGGCTGTTCCCCGAACAGGGTCAGCGCTTCCCACAGCTTCAGGTAGGCGCGGTTCGGCGGCGCCGTCCGGTTTTCAACGAAGGCGACCTCGCCATGGCGGTACGGGCTGGAGCAGCGCGCCGCCGCGACGATGGTGTTTTCGTCCAGCAGCGTCCAGGACCCGAGCGGCGCCGTCGGAAGCGCGGAGGGGAATACGACGGGCTTCGCCGAGACGTGCGGCAGGTTTTCCTGGATCAGGTTGGCCCGGCGGTGGTGGCGCAGCGACCAGAGCGCCCAATTCCGCTGGATCCCGCGCAGCGCCCGCGCCCCGTCCTTGATCGAGGCGATCTCGATCTTTACCGGGTCGTACCAGATGTTCTGCGCCCAGGCGGCCGGCCGCGCCGGGCCGGGCGCGAAGACCAGCCGGTCCTCCACCGCCGACACGTCGCCCAATTCCGCCACGAGGTCCTGCACGAAGCCCTCGGGCGCCAGATAGATGGTCTGCCCCAAGGGCTCGTGCCCCGGAGTCGTGGATGCCGCTGCGTCAGTCATGCGCAGGGGCTACCGTTCCCGCGGCCGGAATGCAAGCGAAGTCCGCCACCCCTGCCCGGCATCCGCCCTGCATGCCCCTGTGGCACCCCTGCGACACCACGCCACACCCCGTGAGAATCGCTGGACCTGTGACCTGGATCATTTGACAATCATTCTCAGTCGCACTACACCAATTAACGCGAACCAGCGCATCCCCGGCTCCCTCTTACGACAAAGCCGCGGATCCCAGCGATGACGAGGGCTCATGTACGTCTGCATCTGCCACGCGTTGAATGACAAGCAGGTCTCCAAGGCCCTCGACACCGGCGCGCACACGCCGGCTTCCATCTTCCGCCACCATGGCTGCCAAGTTCAGTGCGGCAAATGCGTGCCGCTGATGCGGGAAATGGCCAACGATCACCGCAACCGCCAGTGCGGCGCGTGCGCCACCACCTGCACGCCGGAACCGGCAAACGCCGACGCCTATCCGTACGGCGTCGCGGCGGAGTAACCCGCGCGGTCATTCCATCACGGAGTCTTGCGCGCAGGCCGCCTTAACCTTCGGCTGCGACAACGCGCCCCTGTCCTATGCAAATGGTTTGGTTGACGAACCGTCCCGAATGCGGCAGAACCGCATCGCCAACCAAACACAACAAAAACTGAAATCCGGGCCGGACCCAACCGCCCGAAAACAGGGACGCTTGATGAAATAAGCAAACTTCGGGAACCGGGCACGTCTTGCGTTGTATATGCAGGACAACCCGGTCGGTTTTCTTTTTGGCAGCGCGGCGCACAACCTGTTGCAATGCACCATAATGGTCGCAAGCATTGGACAAAGCGCAGGTTCATTGGACGCTCGACACCCTGCTGCCGACCGATCGACACCGAAGAGATCCAAAGGGGGATCCATCCATGAGCTGCCGTCAACGGCAAGCCCACGATACGTTGTGCCGCGATCTTCTCCTCCACGCCACGGACCGGCTCGACCGTCTGCGCAGCCTGGTCGAGCGCTGGCCCCAGCCAGTCCGGGAGGGTATGGGCCGTGAAAACATGGAACGCTCGCTCGACGCCCTGCGGGGCCTTTTGAACCGCGTGACCGGCCGGATCGAGGCCGCGCACCTCGCGACCGATGACGCTTGGCCCTTCGCCCGCGCCATGGCCGACCAGGCGATCGAGGATCTGGTCGCCAGCCTCGACGCCGCCGAGGCCCGCCTCAAGCGCGCCGCCGCCTGACCGCGGCGCGCGAGTACCGGCAAGCCAATAAATTGGCTTGCCGTATTGCGTTCAATCGCCACGCAGGCTCTTCGCGCCATGAGGCGCGGCGCCCGGTCGGGCGCTTCGGCAAGCCAGGGCAGAGCACGCCCGGTCCCTGGTCCGCCGTGCTCACTCCACCAGCGACATCCCGGCGGGGAGCGGTTCGACGGGCAGCGTGATGACCACCGTCGTGCCCTCCCCCGGCCGGCTGAGAACCTCCAGCCGGCCGCCGTGCGCCTCGACGAAGCGTTTGGCGAGCGGCAGCCCCAACCCGGTGCCCGACTGCGACTTCGTCATGTAATTGTTGATCTGGCGGAACGGCTGCATGGCGATGCGGACTTCGTCCTCCGTCATGCCGATTCCGCTGTCGGAAATGAACAGAGTCACGGTGCCGTCGGCGTCGCGGCGCGCGCCGGTGAGGATGGTTCCGCCCTCGGGCGTGAACTTGATGGCGTTCGACAGTATGTTCAGCACCGACTGGCGCAGGCGCAGACTGTCGGCATCGACGACGAGATCCGGCGCGACCGCCCCCGCCTTCACCCGGATGCCCTTGCGCTCCGCCAGCGCCTCCACCAGTTCCAGGCATTCCATCACCAGCGTTGCCAACGACACCGGCTCCCGGTGCAGTTCGAGACGCCCGGATTCGATCTTCGCCATGTCCAGCACGTCGTTGACGAGCGTCAGCAGGTGCTGGCCGGAGGAATGGATGCTGGCGATGTACTCGCCATGCTTGGGCGGGCACGGTCCGAACAGCCCGCTCATCAACGCCTCGCTGAACCCGATAATGGCGTTCAGCGGTGTGCGCAGCTCGTGGCTCATGTTGGCCAGGAACTCCGACTTGGCGCGGTTGGCCGCCTCGGCGTGGTCCTTCTCCGCCTCCAGGTGGCGGCGTTGTTCCACCAGCATGGCCTCGCGCGCCGCGCGGGCGTCGCTTTCGGCCTTCCGGCGGCGGCGGTAGTCGCGCGTCACCACGAGGCCGAGCACCAACGTGGCCATACAGGCGATGAGGCCGCCGGCGCTGATGGTCCAGCGGCTCTGCACCAGCTTCCCGCGCACCTGCGCCGCCGGCACACCCAGCGCCACCGCCCACCCCGTCTCGGCCGAGCGGTGGATGACTGAGTAGACGAGCTGCCCGTCCTTCGTGACCAGGGGATACAGCCCCTGCCGGTTGCGGGTCAGCATCTCCTCCAGCGACGGGGTCACGCGCTGGCCCACATACAGCTCCGCCTCGCGCGAACGCGCGGCGATGATCAGCGCCGGGTCGATCGCCGCCACCGTCCAGGAGGACGGCAGCCCCGCAGCGCGCACGACGGCGTCCAGGCTCTCCAGCCCGACCGCCAGCGAGAAGACGTGACGGATGGCGCCCATTTCCGGAATCGGGGAGCGGATGATCAGCGCCGGCCGGCCCGGCGGGCCGCCGGGAGGCAGGACGCCGCCGACCACCGTCCGCCGGGTCTCCACGACGAGGCGCGTCACCACGTCCAGCCGCGGCGGCGGCAGATCCATTCCCAGCGGGAATTGCGTGTGGAACAGGAAGGTCAGCGTGTTCGCATCGATCAGCCCGGCGGCCAGCCAGCCCGGCTGGTTCTGCACCGCCTCGATCGCCTGCGCCTGCAGCATGGGAAGGTCGTCGACCGAGCTGCGCCCGATTGCCGCCAGCAGTTCAAGCGGACGGGCCTGGCTCACCAGCTCGCGGTCGATGGCCAGCGAGAGCGAGCGGGCGTGACCGCGCAACTCCGTCTCAAGCTCCTCCTGCTGCTTGTGGTCGAGGATCCACACCACGACCACCAGGAACAGCAGGAGCGGGGTGATGGTGGCGAGCCCCAGCCCCAATGTCGAAGACGGCAGTCGCAACGGTGTCTCCGGCAAGGTCGCGGCAAGATCGCAGATGGCCCCGTCCGCGGGCCTCCGTCTTCATTCGTCCGCTCGGCGGCGGTCCCTGTCAAGCCGGACGCTTGGCCAAGGCGCACTCACCCCACCACGGCGAGGAGGCGGGCCAGTTCCACCGCCGTCTTGACTCCCATCTTCTCGAAGACATGGGCGCGGTGGACCTCCACCGTGCGCATGCTGATCCCCAGATCATCGGCGATGACCTTGTTCAGCTTCCCGGCGATGACGAGGTCCATCACCTGCCGCTCGCGCTGGGTCAGCGAGGCGAGCCGGGCGGCGACCCCCGCCTGCCCGGCCTCGCGTTCCCGCTGGTCGGCGTCGAAGGCCAGCGCCTCAATGACCCGGTCAACCAAATCGTTGTCGTTGAACGGCTTCTCCACGAAGTCGCGGGCGCCCTTCTTCAGCGCCGACACCGCCTTCGGCACGTCGCCGTGGCCGGTCAGGAACAGCACGGGCATGCGGCAGCCGAGGTCGCGCAGACGGTCGAACAGCTCCAGCCCGCTCATCCCGTCCATGCGGATGTCCAGCAGCAGGCAGCCGGCGAGGTCGGGCGCGTAGTCCGCCAGGAAGGCCTCGGCCGACGGCCAGACGGCGGCCGGCACGTTGCGCGACTGGAAAAGCCAGCCCAGCGCGTCGCGGATCGCCTCGTCGTCGTCGACGATGTGCAGCTTCGGCTCGCTCATGATCCAACAGCTCCCCTGGCGTTTCCATCGGCCGGCAGGGAGAAGACGAAAGCGGTGCCGCCGGCCCCAGCGTCCTGGGCGGCTTCCTCGGGGGCGGGCTCGAACCACAGGCGGCCCTGGTGGTGCTCGATGATGGACCGGCAGATGTTCAGGCCCATGCCCATGCCCTCGGTCTTGGTGGTGAAGAACGGCGAGAACAGTTTTTCCGCATTTTCCGGCGAAATTCCACAACCGCGGTCGCGAATGCGGGTGATCACCGCGCCGTCCCCAGCGTGAACGGACATCGAAAGCACCCGCTCCTCCGGCCGGCTGCCCGCCATGGCCTCGATCCCGTTGCGCATCAGGTTGGTCACCACCTGCTGCAACAGGATGCGGTCGCCGGCCACCGCGGGAATGGCGCCATCCGATTCCAGCACCAGCCGGACGCCCAGCTGCCGGGCGTCGGCCTCCATCAAGGCCACGCAGTCCTCCACCACGCCGACCAGGGAGCAGGGCGCCACGTTGGGCTCGCTCTTGCGCACGAAGTCGTGGATGCGGCGGATGATCTGCCCGGCGCGCCGGGCCTGGGCCGACAGCTTGTCGAGCGCCGTCGCCAGCTCATCCGGCTGGATGCTGCCGGCGCGCAGCCGGTTCAGGCAGCCCGTGCAGTAGCTGGCGATGGCCGACAGCGGCTGGTTCAACTCGTGCGCCAGGGTGGAGGCCATTTCGCCCATGGTGATCAGGCGGGCGGTGTGCTGCAACCGCTCCTGCTGGCGGCGGGCCAGTTCCTCCGCGCGCTTGCGCTCGGTGATGTCCAGCACCGACCCCATCCAGCCCGTGTGCCGCCCCCGGGCGTCGATCAGCGGCGCCTCGTAGATCAGCGCGTCGAACCGTTCCCCGTTTGACCGCCGGAATTGCAGTTCGAACCCGTTGGGTGGGGCGTTGCCGGCCAGCACGGCGCGGAACACCTCCTCCGTGTGTTCCCGGTCCTCCGGCAGCCAGTAAGGCATGACCGGGCCGCTGCCGACCAGTTCCTCCGCCGACCAGCCGACCATGCGGCAGAAGGCCGGGTTCACGTAGATGATCCGCCCCTCCAGGTCGCGGGCGCGCATGCCGACCGTCAGGCTGTCCTCCATGGCCTTGCGGAAGGCGTGTTCGGCACGCAGCGCCTCCTCGGCCCGGATGCGCCGGTCGATGTGGCGCCGCACCGCCCACAGGCTCCACAACGCCGAGGCGGTCAAGGCGAAGATCGCCGCCACCAGGATGTTGCGCCCGACGTTGCCGCCGGTCTGGTGCAGGGTGGCGACCAGCATCAGCCCATGGCCCGGCGGGTCAAAGGCGACGGTGTGGCTGCGCCGCGGCTCGGGCACGTCGATGCGCGACTTGGCGCCGAGCACCGCGCCGTAGGGGTCCACCACCTCCAGCTGGTAGCGCTGGGCGAACCACCACGGGACATGGTGGGTCAGCATGGCGTCGATGGACAGCACGCCGGCCAGCGCGCCAGCGAACTCCTGCCCCTTGAACACCGGGATCACGATCTCGAAGGCGCTGTCCGTGCCTTCCAGCCGGTAGGGCGCTGAATAGGCGCGCCGGCCGGATGACTGGGCGATCAGGAAGGCGTCGGCGCGCGGGCTGGGGCCGAAGGCGTCGTCCTGGCTGGGGTCGTCCTCGACCGGCGGTTCCGACAGCAGCGGCCGCCCCTGCGCGTCCAGCCGGACCACCCGCTGGATCGCCGGGTTGGTCGACACGACATAGCGGACCATGGCGGCGAAGCGGGCGGAATCGCTGTCCTCGCGCCCCAGCGTCTCGGCAAGCTGCTCAAGCTTGTCCTCGTCGGACGTCAGCTGGAAATGGAGGTTCTGCTCCACCCACAGGATGTCCTTGATGAGGGTGAGAGTTTCCTCCTCCCGCTCGCTCCGGTGCAGCAGCCAGAGGAAGACGCCGAGCAGCAGGACGACCAGCACCATGGCGACGACCGGCATGGCCTGCACCGGGCCGCGGTGGCCGAGGCCGGCACCGGAAAAGAATTTGCTGCCGGCGGTTCCGTGAATGCTCACGCTCATGGTCTGGGGACGCTGCGATGCGGTTCCAAAGGGTCATCCTTCCGGATACGGATTTCCACAATAGCGGCCCGGCCCGAAATTATCGAACAATGAACTCCGCTAAAAACATCGACAATCCGCGGCCTCAACGATGGCCGCCCAACAAGATCAGTGGAGGACGTCCCCTATGAACCTCGTGAAGCTGCTGAGCGCCGCCGCGGCGGTCGGCTGTCTGATGGCCTCTCCGGTCGCCCTGTCGGGCAAGGCCTACGCCCAGGACCAGATCGTCATCAAGTTCAGCCACGTCGTCGCCCCCGACACCCCCAAGGGCAAGGGTGCGGAGAAGTTCAAGGAACTGGCGGAGCAGCGCACCGGCGGCAAGGTCAAGGTCGAGGTCTATCCGAACAGCCAGCTCTACAAGGACAAGGAGGAGCTTGAAGCCCTTCAGCTCGGCGCCGTCCAGATGCTGGCGCCGTCGCTGGCCAAATTCGGCCCGCTGGGCGCCAAGGAGTTCGAGGTCTTCGACCTGCCCTACATCTTCCCGAACAAGGCGGTGCTGCGCCGCGTGACCGAGGGCCCGATCGGCAAGCAGCTGTTCCAGAAGCTGGAGAGCAAGGGCATCATCGGCCTCGCCTACTGGGACAACGGCTTCAAGATCATGAGCGCCAACAAGCCGCTCATCAAGCCGGAGGACATGAAGGGCCAGAAGATGCGCATCCAGTCCTCCAAGGTGCTGGACGCCCAGATGCGCGCGCTGGGTTCCCTGCCGCAGGTGATGGCCTTCTCCGAGGTGTACCAGGCGCTGCAGACCGGCGTCGTCGATGGCACGGAAAACCCGCCGTCGAACATGTACACCCAGAAGATGCACGAGGTGCAGAAGCACGCCACGCTGACCGACCACGGCTATCTCGGCTACGCGGTCATCGTGAACAAGAAGTTCTGGGACGGCCTGCCGGCCGACGTCCGCACGACGCTTGAGGGCGCCATGAAGGACGCGACCACCTTCGCCAACGACATCGCCCAGGCCGAGAACGACAACGCGATGACCGCGATGAAGGCGTCCGGCAAGACGGAGTTCCACGAGCAGACCAAGGAAGAGCGCGCGGCCTGGGTGAAGGCCCTGCTGCCGGTCCACAAGGACGCCGAATCGCGCGTCGGCAAGGATCTGATCCAGCAGATCTACAAGGAAGCCGAAGCCGCCGGCTTCAAGATGTAAGCTTCGCAAGGCACTGCATTTTACCCCTCTCCCGCCCCCGGCGGGAGAGGGAGGGGCCCACGAGGTGGGAGGGTAAGGGCAAGGTCATCCTGAAAAACCAAGCCCTCACCCTCCCACACCTTCGGTGCGGGCCCCTCCCTCTCCCAGCAGGGCTGGGAGAGGGGTTGTTACGTCCGTGCGCCGGAGCCACCGCCATGTTCATGAAATTGCTCGATCGGCTTGAGGAGGTGTTGATCGCCACCCTCATGGCCGCGGCGACGCTGATCATCTTCGTCGCCGTCGTGCACCGCTACGCCTCCGGCGTGCCGGTGATCCAAGACTACGTCCTGCACTGGAACCTCGCCTGGGCCCAGGAGCTGTGCATCTACATGTTCGTGTGGATGGCCAAGTTCGGCGCCGCCTACGGCGTGCGCACGGGCATCCACGTCGGCGTGGACGTCCTGATCAACAAGCTGGACACGCCCGCCCGCGCCAAGTTCATCGTCTTCGGGCTTCTGGCCGGCGCGCTGTTCACCGGCACCGTCGGCACGCTGGGCGCCAACTTCGTCTGGCACATGGCGGACACCGACCAGACCTCGGCCGACCTGGAATGGCCGATGTGGATGATCTATCTGGCGATCCCGCTCGGCTCCTACCTGATGTGCTTCCGCTTCCTGCAGGTGGCCTGGAGCTTCATCCGCACCGGCGAGCTGCCGCACCACGACCACGGCCACGTCGAGGGCCTGGAGGAGGACAAGACCGACCAGCAGCGAGCGGCGCAGGACGTCAACTGGTACGAGATGGACGACAACCTGCACCCGCACGACCGCGCCCACCATAGCGGGCCGAAGGACACGGGTCCAACAAGCAGCGGTAAGGAGACGAAACGATGAGCGCCGCCATCATCTTCGGGCTGCTGCTGGTCCTGATGCTGACCGGCATGCCGATCTCCATCTCGCTCGGTCTGACGGTCCTCACCTTCCTCTTCACCATGACCGAGGTGCCGATCCAGGCCGTGGCGCTGAAGCTGTTCACGGGCATCGAGAAGTTCGAGATCATGGCGATCCCGTTCTTCATCCTGGCCGGCAACTTCCTGACGCACGGCGGCGTGGCGCGCCGCATGATCAACTTCGCCACCTCCATGGTCGGCCACTGGCACGGCGGGCTGGGTTTGGCGGGCGTGCTGGGCTGCGCGCTGTTCGCCGCGGTGTCCGGCTCCAGCCCGGCGACGGTTGTGGCCATCGGCTCCATCATCCTGCCGGCAATGGTCAGCCAGGGCTTCCCCCGCCAGTTCGGCGCCGGCGTCATCACCACCTCGGGCGCGCTGGGCATCCTGATCCCGCCGTCCATCGTGATGGTCATGTACTCCGTCGCCACCAGCGGCAGCGCCCATTCGGCGTCGGTCGGCCAGCTCTTCATGGCCGGCGTGATCCCGGGCCTGATGCTGGCGGCCCTGCTCGGTGGCGTCACTTGGTACCGCGCCCGCAAGTTCGGCTACCCACGGCTGGAGAAGGCGACGGTCGCCCAGCGCTTCCACGCCTTCCGCGAGGCGATCTGGGGCCTGCTGCTGATCGTCATCGTCATCGGCGGCATCTACACCGGCGTCTTCACCCCGACCGAGGCCGCGGCGATGAGCGCCGTCTACGCCTTCGTCATCGCGGTGTTCGTCTACAAGGACATGCCGCTGTCGGGCGTGCCGAAGGTGCTGCTGTCGTCGGCCAACATGTCGGCGATGCTGCTCTACATCATCACCAACGCGGTGCTCTTCTCCTTCGTCCTGACGTCGGAGAACATCCCGCAGACCATCGCGGACTGGATCGTCGGCCAGGGCTTCGGCGTCGTCGCCTTCCTTTTGGTGACGAACATCCTGCTGCTGATGGCCGGCAACTTCATGGAGCCGTCGTCGATCGTCCTGATCATGGCGCCCATCCTGTTCCCGGTGGCGGTGAAGCTGGGCATCGACCCGGTGCATTTCGGTATCCTGATCGTCGTGAACATGGAGGTCGGCATGTGCCACCCGCCGGTGGGCCTGAACCTCTACGTCGCGTCGGGCATCACCAAGATGGGCATCACAGAGTTGACCGTGGCCGTCTGGCCCTGGCTGCTGGCGATGCTGGGCTTCCTGGTGCTGATCACCTATGTGCCGATCCTGTCGCTCTGGCTGCCGCGCGCGCTTGGCATGATGTAGCCCGCGGACATCCCCCGAATTGCGCAACCCTCCGCCCCCGTGGCGGAGGGTTTTTCTTTTTCGGCCGGCGGCGCACAATCGCCCGGTTCTTCGAAGCGCCCCGGCCCCGATGGCCGACGGGCACAAAAATCAGGGGGAGACCGGGTTGGACACGCTTCGCATCTGGGGCCGCGCGAATTCCGTCAACGTGCAGAAGGTGCTGTGGTGCTGCGCGGAGCTTGGCTTCGCCTTCGAACGCATCGATGCCGGCCTGCATTTCGGCCAAGTGGACACGGCCGAATACCGGGCCATGAACCCGAACGGGCGCGTGCCGACCCTGGTCGACGGCGACGTCGTCCTATGGGAATCGAACGCCATCATCCGCTATCTCGCCCTGAAGCACACCGAGCAGGAACCGGACGGCGCCGGACGACGTCTCTACCCCGTGGGCGCCGCTCCCCGCGCGCGGGTGGAGCGTTGGCTGGACTGGACGCTCGCGACCTTGCAGCCGGCCGAGCGCGACCTGTTCTGGGGCATGGTGCGCGTGGCTCCGGAAAAGCGCGACATGGCGGCAATCACTGCAGCGGCGAAGGCGTCGGGTACCGCCTGGAGCGTGCTGGACGGCCACCTCGCGCACGGCCGGCCCTTCGTGGAGGGCGACCAGCTGACCCTCGCGGACATCGTTCTCGGCGGCTATGCGCGCCGCTGGTACGGGGTGGAGGTGGCGGGCCGGCCGGACCTTCCGCGGCTTCGCGCTTGGTACGACCGTGTCGCCGAGCGGCCGGGCTTCCAGCGCTACGTCGCACCGCCGCTCACCTGACCGCCTTCCCCTGCCCTCCTGCCTCCTGCCCGCCCTCACGCCGCCTTGATCGACGACAGGAAGCGCTGCACCTCGTCGCGCAGCGCGACGAACTTCGCCTGAAGGGTCTGCGCGACCTCCACCGATTCGCGGGCAGCCTTAGCCACGTCGGATGAGGCGTCGGCGGCCACCGCGATGCTGCTGGTCACCGTCTCCGCCTCGCCGGCCACGGTGCGGATCCGCTCAGCGATCTCGCCCGTGGCGGCCAGCTGCTGTTCCACCGCCGCCGCGATCTCCGACGAGCGCTGGGACAGCTGGCCGATGGTCTCGGTGATGGCGCCGATGGCGCCGACTGTGTCCTGGGTGACCGACTGGATCGCGCCGATCTGGGTGGCGATCTCCTCCGTCGCCTTGGCCGTCTGGCTGGCAAGGTTCTTCACCTCGCTCGCCACCACCGCGAAGCCCTTTCCGGCCTCCCCGGCGCGGGCCGCCTCAATGGTCGCGTTCAGCGCCAGCAGGTTGGTCTGCCCGGCGATGGAGGTGATCAGGCTGGTGATCTCCCCGATCTTGGCGGCGCCGGCGGCCAATGCTTCCACCGTCTGGCGGCTGGCGTCGGCCCGGTCGATCGCCTGGGCGGAGATGGCGACCGACTGCTTCACGCTCTCCGCGATGGAACGGATGGACTGGGTCAGCTGCTCCGCCGCAGCGCTGGCGCTTTGCACGGTGCGGCTCGTCTCGTCGGCGGCACCGGCCACCGTGGCGTTGCATTGGTCGGCGCGCAGTGCGCCTTCCAGCATGGACCCGGCGCTGCCCTTCATCTGCGCGGCGGCGGCCGAGGCCTCCCCCACCGTGGTCTGGACGGAGCGGTCGAAGTCCGCGGCCAGCCGGGTCAGCCGTTCACCGCGCTGCAGTTCCTCCGCTTGGCGGGCGAGCTTTTCCGCCTCCAGCCGTTCGCGCTGCTGGGCGTTCTGGCGCAGCATGTCGATAGTGCGGGCCATGGCGCCGACCTCGTCACGCCGCTCCAGCGCCGGCACGGCGACCGCGTAGTCCCCCTGGGCCAGCCGACCGAGCATCGCGGTGATCTTCAGCAGCGGGCCGGTGATCGCCGACACGACGATGTAGAGCGCCGCCATGATCGCCAGGAAGGCGACCGCGCCGACCACCACCTGCGTGACCGCGTCGCTGGTGACGCGCGCCTCCACCCGGTCGGTGCGCAGGCGCAGCACGAATTCTCCGATGTCCTTCTTCTGCCCGGCCTGCCCGCCGACGATGGGCCGCACGACCTCCACGAAGCCCGTCGCAGCCTTGGTGTCGCCCACCTCCGCGACCAGCTTGCCCTTGCCGTCGCGCACCAGGGAGCTGAGGAAGTCCGGGTCGGAGGACGGGGCCTTGGCGACTTCCTTCACCTGCTCCGTGTCGAGGTCGTAGAGCGGGATGGCCGCCGCGCGGGCCTGGAGGGTCGCGACCATCTCCGCGCGGGCGGACAGAGTCTCATGCGCCTGGGTGGTGGAGCCGTGCACGCCCCAGGCGATGGCGAGCGCCTGATAGACCAGCAGCACGCCGCCTATCAGCAGCAGCGCGCGTTGCCGCAGCCCCATCCCGCCGACCTTTCCGGCCTCAGTTCCCGTGAACGCCATGGCCCGCCCCCCTTCCCTGCCGCACAACTGTCACCCCGCCGATCCGGACGGCCCTTACTGGGTCGCCTTGAACCCGCTCTCCAGCCTGGCGAGCAGGGCCTCGGCGTCCGGCGCCTTCTTCGACACGACGACGTAGACGTCCAGCGCCTGCACCGGCGCGGCCTTCAGTTCCGGCGCGGCCTTGCCGCCCAGCGCCTGCTGCATGGGCAGGCTGTATTGCAGCAGCACCGGCGCGCGGCCGGCCTGGAGCAGTTGCAGCGCCTGGTCTGCGGTGCGCGCCTCGACGATCTGCACCTTGTTCGTCGGGTCGTCCATCCAGGCCCGCCAGCCGCCGTAGGAATAGCCGTTCAGCGCGATGACCGCCTTGCCCGACAGGTCCTCCTTCGCCTTCACCGCCGGGGCGTCGCCCACGCCATAGGCGTTCAGCTCGATGCGCGCGATCGGCGCGGCGCTGACCAGCGTCGTGCCCTCGAACTCCTTGACCGACTTGATGCCCAGGAAGACGTGGAACTCGCCGTCGGCGATGCCGGAGAACAGGCGCCGGGCCGGGGCCGATTCCGCGGTGTAGGCGATGCCGGCGGCCTTGGCAGCCTTGTCGAACGCCTCGACCAGGCTCCCCTTCGCGGTCCCGCCGTCGGTCCGGGTGTAGGGCGGGAACTCCACATAGCCCAGCTTCACGGCCTGCGCCGCAGCGCCTGAAATCCCGAAGCCGAAAACCACCCCGAACACACCCGCCGCCAGCGCCCGCCGGGCACCCCGAAGCACCGTACCGATCATGGAAAACCCCCTGGCGACGCCCGCCCCCGCGCGTCTGTTGGAGTACAAATCAAAAGGCGATCATGCGACGCAATATATCGCCTTTTCGGACTCTTCTCCACAAGGATAGGGCTGCAATATTGAAACCATGTGGCAGAAATTAAACAATCCCGAGGGATTGCGGAAAGCGGTTCCGCCGCCCTAAGCTTTCATCACCCGTCCCTGCGCCGAGGCTTTGTCCCGTGACCTCCCCGTTTCTGCCGACCGCCTGCCCGCACGATTGCCCCAGCACCTGCGCGCTGGAGGTGGAGCAACTGGCCCCCGACCGTATCGGCAAGGTGCGCGGTGCTGCGGCCAACAGCTACACGGCCGGCGTCATCTGCGCGAAGGTCAGCCGCTACGCGGAGCGCGTGCACTCCCCCGACCGGCTGAAGACGCCGCTGCTGCGCACCGGCCCCAAGGGTGCCGGCCAGTGGAAGGAGATCGCCTGGGACGAGGCGCTGGACCGCATCGCCGAAGCCTTCCTGGCCGCCGAACGGCAATACGGGGCCGAGGCCGTCTGGCCCCACTACTACGCCGGCACCATGGGCCTCGTGCAGCGCGGCGCGATCCAGCGGCTGCGCCACGCCAAGGGCTACTCGCGGCAGATCAGCACGGTGTGCGACACGCCGGCCAACATGGGCTGGCTGGCCGGCCACGGCGACATCCGCGGCGCCGATCCGCGCGAGATGGCCGACAGCGACCTGATCGTGAACTGGGGCGGCAATCCGGTGGCGACGCAGGTCAACGTCATGACCCACGTCAGCCGCGCCCGCAAGGCGCGCGGGGCGAAGCTGGTCACCATCGACCCCTATCGCACCGGCACGGCCGAGGTGTCGGATCTGCACCTGATGCTGCGGCCGGGCACCGACGGCGCGCTCGCCTGCGCGGTGATGCACGTCCTCTTCAAGGAGGGCTTCGCCGACCGCGCCTACCTCGACCGCTACGCCGCCGACGTGGCGCAGTTGGAGGCGCATCTGGAAACCCGCACGCCCGAATGGGCGGCGGCCATCACCGGCTTGGCGGCGGAGGAGATCGTCGCCTTCGCCCGCCTCTACGGCGGCACGAAGCGCAGCTACCTGCGGCTCGGCTACGGGCTGACGCGCGCCCACAACGGGGCGGCGCAGATGCACGCGGTGTCCTGCCTGCCGGTGGTCACCGGCGCCTGGACGCAGAAGGGCGGCGGCGCGCTCTACTGCTCGTCCGGCATCTACACGATCGACCGCACCCTGTCGGAGGGACTAGACCGGCTCGACAGCTCCGTGCGCGGCTTCGACCAGTCGCGCATCGGCGCGGTGCTGACCGGGGACGACATCAAGGACGGCCCGCCGGTGACGGCGATGCTGATCCAGAACACCAACCCCGCGGTGATCTGCCCGGACAGCGCCCGCGTCCGCCGGGGCTTCCTGCGCGATGACCTGTTCGTCGCGGTGCACGAGCAGTTCATGACCGACACGGCGCGGCTCGCCGACCTCGTCATCCCCGCGACGACCTTCCTGGAGCACGACGACCTCTACCGCGGCGGCGGGCAGATGCACATCCTGATCGGCCGCAAGGTGATCGAGCCGCAGCATCAGGCGCGCGAGAACCACTGGGTCATTTCGGAGATCGCCCGCCGCGTCGGCGCCGAGCATCCGGGCTTCGGCATGACCGCGCTGGAGATCATCGACAGCATGCTGAAGGCGTCCGGCCTCGGCGACGCCGCGACGCTGACGGAGCAGCGCTGGATCGACGCCCAGCCGGACTTCGAGACCTCGCATTTCCTGAACGGTTTCGCCTTCCCCGACGGCCGCTTCCGCTTCGCTCCCGATTGGGCGGCGCTGGGGCCCTACGGCGCGGACGTGCTGCCGGAGATGCCGGACCACATGATCCCTGGCCGCCCGACCGACGCGGAGCACCCCTTCCGCCTCGTCACCGCGCCGGCGCGCCAGTTCCTGAACTCCAGTTTCACCGAAACCGTCACCTCGCAGCGGCGGGAGGGCCGCCCCTCCGCCCTGATCCACCCCGACGACGCCGCCGGCCTGTTGCTGGCCGAGGGCGACGCGGTGCGGGTCGGCAACCGGCAGGGCAGCGTGATCGTCCACGCCAAGCCTTTCGCCGGGGTCCCGCGCGGTGTGGTGATCGTGGAGGGCATCTGGCCGAACACCGCCTTCGTGGAGGGCATCGGAATCAACACCCTGACCTCCGCCGAACCCATTCCGCCCGGCGGCGGCGCGGCCTTCCACGACACCGCCGTGTGGCTGCGCGCGGCGTGACCAAATTCCCCTCTCCGCTCCGGGGAGAGGGTCAGGGTGAGGGGGCGCCCGCAGGGCGGAAACGCAGTCTCATTGCATCGCTTTTCCGGCCTTACGGCCGCCCCTCATCCTAACCGGGTCGCTCGCAAGTCTCGCGCCCCCCGCTGCGCCTACGATCACCTTCGGTGCTCGTCCGGCCTTCGGCCGTCGGCTACGCGCCCCGGAGGGGAGAAGGAACACGGCGCCCCATCACCCACAGTGAACGTCCCCATCACAACAATTCGTTTTTCACGATAGCCGATCCGCCCTAGCCTTCCACCACGATCACACGCATCGCGGAGGGCGAATCCATGCCGGTCCAAACGATCCTGACCCAGCGCCTGGGCCTGACCCACCCCATCGTCCAGGCGCCCATGGCGGGCGGCGGCGACACGGCGGACCTCGTGGCCGCCGTGGGCGAGGCCGGCGGCATCGGCTTCATCGGCGCCGCCTACCTCACCCCCGCCCAGATCACTGAACGGGCGAAGGCGATCCGCGCCCGCACGGGCGCGCCGTTCGGCATCAACCTCTTCGCCCCGCTGCCGGCGCCGGTCCCACCCGCGGACAGCTCGGCCGCGCTCGACCGCGTGGCGCCCTACTACGCTGAACTCGGCCTGCCGGCCCCCGGCACGCCGGCGCTCGGCATCGACGCCTTTGCGGATCAAGTGGCGGCGGCGCTGGACTGCGGGGCCGCGGCCTTCAGCTTTACCTTCGGCATCCCCGTCCCAGACGTCCTCGCCGCCATCAAGGGGCGCGGCATGCTGCTGGTCGGCACGGCCACCACGGTGGAGGAAGCGGTGGCGCTTGAGCGGGCCGGCATGGACGCCGTCGCCGCCCAGGGCGGCGAGGCCGGCGGCCACCGCGGCACCTTCGCCGTCGGCGATGGCCCCGCGGACTTCGGCGCGGCCCAGGTCGGCACCATGGCGCTGGTGCCGCAGATCGTCGACGCGGTGCGCCTGCCGGTGCTGGCGTCGGGCGGCATCATGGACGGCCGGGGCATCGCGGCGGCCTTGGCGCTCGGCGCCTGCGGCGTGCAGATGGGCACCGCCTTCCTGACCTGCGACGAAGCCGGCATCCCGGACGCCTACAAGCAAGCGATCCTGACCGCCCGCGCGCACGAGACGCGGATCACCCGGGCCTTCTCCGGCCGCCCGGCGCGCGGCATCGTCAACCGCGTCATGCGCGAGGTGGCGGAGGAGGAAATCCTGCCCTTCCCGCTCCAGAACGCGCTGACCCGACCGATGCGGACCGCCGCCGCGCAGCAGGGGCGCGCCGAGTTCCTGTCGCTGTGGGCCGGACAGGGGCTGGGCATGGCCCGGCGCCAGACCACAGCGGACCTCGTCACCCGCCTGGCGGAGGAAACCGACGCCGCGATCCGCCGGTTGTCGGGCCCGCTGTCCGGCGGCTGAGCCTGCGGAAACGGAATTATGAACCCGGAGCCTCGGCGGTCACACGGTTGCGGCCGCCGCGCTTGGCCACGTACAGCGCCTCGTCGGCCCGGCGCAGCAGGGCCATCAGTTCCTCCCCGGTGCGGTACTGCGCCGCACCGATCGACAGCGTCACGGAGCCATAGGAGGCGTTGCGCGCCCGGTTGACGATGTGCCGCGACCCGACCGAGGCGCGGAGCTGGTCGGCCAGCGTGATGGCG
Organism: Azospirillum canadense; assembly: GCF_025961225.1. Taxonomy (GTDB): domain Bacteria; phylum Pseudomonadota; class Alphaproteobacteria; order Azospirillales; family Azospirillaceae; genus Azospirillum; species Azospirillum canadense. The sequence goes on from NZ_JAOQNG010000001.1 coordinate 1,998,877, forward strand.
TTGGTCAGCTCCGTCCGCGGCAGGACGACGGCGAACTCCTCGCCGCCGTAGCGCGCGACGGTGTCGCGGCCCTTGATGCCCTCGGTCAGGACCTTGGCGACCAGCTTCAGCACATGGTCGCCGACCAGATGGCCGTGCGTGTCGTTGAAGATCTTGAAGTGGTCGATGTCGACCATCAGCAGCGACAGCGGAGTGCCGTCCTTCAGCGCGCCCTCCACCGCGGCCACCAACGTCTGGTCGAAGGCGCGCCGGTTGGCGATCCCGGTCAGCCCGTCGGTCATCGCCTCGCGCCGCGCCGTGTCCAGAACAACGCGCAGTTCCGCCAGCTGCTGGCTGGATTCCTGGAGCTGGCCTTGCAGCCGCGCCTGCCGGTCCACGATGGAGGTGGTTTCCGCGGCGATGGCGGCGACCATGGCGCGCAGCTCCTCCACGGTCAGTGCTTGGTCAAGCTCCCCTCGGAAGCCAGCGAGCGCTTGGCCGTAGCGATCCGTCTCCGACCCCACGGTGCCCAACTGGTCAAGGATGCGGCCGAGCGCGGTGCGCGCGCGTTCCGATGTCTCGCGGATCGCCTGCGCCTCCGCGTCCAGCGTGAAGAAGCGCTTGAACAGCTCGTCGCAGTGGGTTTGCGACAGGGTGATGCCGTCGCGCCGGGCGATGTCGATCGCCCGCGTCAGGTCCGGCAGCTGGCCGCCGAAATAGGCATACCAGAGCGTGAAGTTCTCCGGGTTGGGCGCGAGCTGGTCGGCGAGCAGGCGGTCCATGGCGCGCCCTGCAAGGTCGCGCGCCTTTTCAAAATCCTCGATGCCCGCCATGCCCGCAGCCCTTTCCCGATTCCAAGTGAAAATTCTATCGCGGCAGCGAAGACAGGGGCAAGCGACTTTCCGACGCAGCAACTATATGACGAATTGAAATTGCGTTACTGTCTCGGCGGCTAATTGCACTGTCCCAGTGATTTCTCCGCGCAGACAGTCTTGCCGTCGACCCAGGTTGCCCCCGACAGGTCGGCGTGGCGCAGGTCGGCACCCGTCAGCTTGGCCCCCGTGAAGTCGGCCTTCACCAGGATTGTGCTGACGAAGTTGGCGTTGCGCAGGTCGGCCTCCTTCAGGGAGGCGCCGGACAGGTCGGCCCGCGTGAAGTCGGCCTCGATCAGCCGCGCGCCGTCCAATTTCACCCCAGGCATGGTGGTGCTGACGAACTTGGCGCGGTAGCCGTCGGCGTTGGTCAGGTCGGCGTTGGTCAGGTTGGCGCGCTGGAAGGTGGCGTCGCGCAACACGGCGTCCGTCAGCGTGGCCCCGCTCAGGTCGCGGCCGTCGAAGTAGCAGCGGCGCCACAAGACCTTGGCCTGCGCCGGGTCGGTGCAGTCGGCCAGTGCCGGGATCGGAAGGAACAGGGTGGCGGACAGCGTGGCGGAAACCACGAAGGCGGCGAAAATTGTCGTCTTCATGCGCCAAGACATAGGTTGGCGCGCGGGAATTGCCAAACGGGAAAGCGGTTCGCCTAGGGGGTTTTCCCGTCCGCGCCAGCCTCCGCCTTTTTGCCTGTGCGCTGACCGACGGCCTTCCCGGCCTGCGGCGGCTTCGGCAATCGGGCGTGTTCCGCCGCGGTGCGGGCGATCGACTCCGCCGTCTCAGGCGCGAAGGGGACGGTGCGCCGCTCCGTCAGGTCCACATGGACCAGCATGAACTCCGCGGTGGCGGCGAGGAAGCCATCCTCCTCGTGGTGCATCTCGTGGAATAGATGCAGCCGCTTGCCATCCGCCGCCAAAAGACGCGAGGCGAATCGCAGGCCGTCACCTTCCGTCACCTCGCGGGCGTAGGTCAGGTGCGCCTCGACCACGAACATCGACCGGCCCTCCCCCTCCGCGTAAGCCTTGCCGATGCCGAAATGGTCGAGCACCGCGTCGGTCGCGTGGTCGAAGGCCAGCAGGTAAAAGGCCACGTTCATGTGGCCGTTGTAGTCGATCCACTCCGGACGAACCGTCTCGCGGTGCAGGTCCAGCGGGCCGTTGGTGGGGGCTGTTTCACTCATGGGATCAAGATAAGCGCAGGCTGGGCGCTTGGGAACCGCCTTACACCGTCAGGGAGCAAGCCCCAGGAACGCCACCATCTCCGCCCCCACCGCCTGGATTTCGGCGAGCCAGGGGGCGACGTCGTCCAAAGTAGGGTGCCTCCACTCCCATCATAACACGGGAGCGGAGGCGTCGCCTCATCACACGCTGAAGTACTTCGCGCGCGGGTGGTGCAGCACGATGGCCGAGGTGCTCTGCTCCGGGTGGAGCTGGTGCTCGTCGGACATTTCGATGCCGATGCGGCCGGCGTCGAGCAGCTTCAGCAGCTGCTCCTGGTCCTCCAGGTTCGGGCAGGCCGGGTAGCCGAAGCTGTAGCGGCTGCCGCGATAGGCCTGCTGCAACAGCTTCTCCTTGTCGCGGCTGTCTTCGGCGCCATAGCCCAGCTCCGCACGGATGCGGGCGTGGACATACTCCGCCATCGCCTCGGTCATCTCCACGGACAGGCCGTGCAGGTAGAGATAGTCCTGGTAGCGGTTCTCGGCGAACCAGTCCCGCGCCACCTCCGACGCGTGCTGGCCGATGGTGACGACCTGGAGGCCGATCACGTCGCGCTCCCCGTCGTTCACGTCGCGCAGGAAGTCGGCGATGCACTCGCCGTCCTCCTTGGCCTGCCGCGGCAGGGTGAAGCGGGCGACCTCGCTGGTTCCGTCCTCGGCGAACAGGATGACGTCGTTGCCCTCGGCCGCCGCCTTCCAGTAGCCGTAGACCGCCTGCGGCCGCAGGATCTCCTCCTTCGCGGCGATCTGGAGGATGCGATCCAGAACGGGGCGCAGCTCCTTCTTCGCCCACTCCTTGAACTCCTCGAAGGACTTGCCGTCCTTCCGGTAGCCCCACTGGAGCTGATAGAGCATCCGCTCGTTCAGGTACGTCACCAGCGTCTTCAGCGGCACATGCTCGATGACCTTGGCGCCCCAGAAGGGCGGGGTCGGCACCGGCACGCCCTCGGCCAGCCGATGGCGGCGCGCCTGTGCGGCGTCCTTGTCCACCGGGCCGGTCGCGGCGCTGGTCGCCTGCCCCAGAACGCGGCGGCGGTTGACCGCCTTGCCCGCGCGCTTGGCCTGCTGGATGGCCAGCTGCTGGTCGAAGCTGCCGGTCACCACCTTGTCCATCAGCGTCAGCCCGTCGAAGGCGTCGCCCGCGTAGGCGACGCGGCCGGAGCCGTAGGAGGAGACGCAGTCCGTCTCCACATAGGCGCGGGTCAGCGCGGCACCGCCCAGCAGCACCGGCACCTCCAGCCCCTCGCGACTCATCTCCTCCAGGTTCTCGCGCATCACGACCGTGGACTTCACCAGCAGGCCGGACATGCCGATGGCGTCGGCCTTATGCTCCTTTGCCGCCTGGATGATCGCGCCGACCGGCTGCTTGATGCCCAGGTTGACGACCTTGTAGCCGTTGTTGGTCAGGATGATGTCCACGAGGTTCTTGCCGATGTCGTGGACGTCGCCCTTGACCGTGGCCAGCACCATGGTGCCCTTCTGCTGGCCCTCGATCTTCTCCATGTGCGGCTCCAGCCACGCCACGGCGGCCTTCATGGTCTCCGCGGACTGGAGCACGAAGGGCAGCTGCATCTTGCCGGCGCCGAACAACTCGCCCACCACCTTCATGCCGTCGAGCAGGTAGGTGTTGATGATCTCCAGCGGCGAATGAGCCTTCATGGCCTCGGCGAGGTCGTCCTCCAGGCCGGTGCGATCGCCGTCGACGATGCGCTCCTTCAGCCGCCCCTCGACCGTCTCGGCGCGCGCCTTCTTCTTGGTGTCGGCCGCCTTGCGGCCCTCGAACAGCGACAGGAAGACCTGAAGCGGATCGTATCCTTCCGCACGCCGGTCGAAGATCAGATCCTCGGCCACCTTGACCTCGTTCTCCGGGATCTGGTGCAGCGGCATGATCTTGGAGACGTGCACGATGGCGCCTGTCATGCCGCGCTTCACCGCGTGGTCCAGGAAGACCGAGTTCAGCACGTGGCGCGCCGCCGCGTTCAGGCCGAAGGAGACGTTGGACAGGCCCAGGATGATCTGGCAGCCGGGCAGCTCGCGGCTGATCGCCTCGATGCCCTCCAGCGTCCAGATGGCCAGCTTGCGGTCATCCTCGTTGCCGGTGGCGATGGTGAAGGTCAGCGGGTCGAACAGCAGGTCGTGCGCCGGCAGCCCATACTCGTTGACCGCGAGGTCGTAGAGGCGCTTGGCGACGGCGAGCTTGCGCTCCGGCGTCTTCGCCATGCCCTCCTCGTCGATGGTCAGGGCGATGACCGCCGCGCCGAACTTCTTGGCGAGCGCCAGACGCTTGCGCGCCGGCTCCTCGCCGTCCTCGAAGTTGATGGAGTTGATGATGGCCTTACCGCCGTACAGCGCCAGCGCCTTCTCCAGCACGATGTATTCGGTGGAATCGATGACCAGCGGCGCGGTGACGGAGCCGACGAAGCGCTGCACGACCGCCTGCATCTCCGCGACCTCGTCGCGGCCGACGAAGGCGGTGCAGACGTCCAGCGAGTGGCTGCCCTCCTTCACCTGCTCGCGCGCCATCTCGACGCAGCCGTCCCAGTCGTTCTTCTCCTGAAGCTCGCGCCACTTCTTGGAACCGTTGGCGTTGCAGCGCTCGCCGATGGCGAAGAAGGCGTTCTCCTGCCGCAGCGTGACCTGACTGTAGAGCGAGGCGACGGCCGGCACCCAGTGCACCGTGCGGTTCTTCGGGGCCGGACGATGCGAACCGGCCGGGGCCAGTTTGCGCAGCATCTGGTTCGCCGCCGCGATGTGCGGGACGTTGGTGCCGCAGCAGCCGCCGACGAGGTTCACCCCGTCCTCGGTCACGAAGCGCTCCAGCCAGTGTGCGAAGTCGTCGGCGCGCAACGGGTAGTGGGTCTTGCCGTCCACCAGCTCCGGCAGGCCGGCGTTCGGCTGCACGGAGACGAGGCCCTCCCAGTTCTGGGTCAGCCACTTGACGTGCTCGCTCATCTCCAACGGGCCGGTGGCGCAGTTCAGGCCCATCAGCGGCACGTCCAGCGCCTGGATCACCGTCGCCGCCGCAGCGATGTCAGTGCCGACCAGCAGCGTGCCGGTGGTCTCCACCGTCACCTGAACGAAGACCGGCGTGTCGGACCCGGCCTCGGACCACGCGCGCTTGATGCCGTTGACGGCGGCCTTGATCTGCAACGGGTCCTGGCAGGTTTCCACCAGGATAGCGTCGGCGCCGCCGGCGATCAGACCCGCCGCCTGGACGAAGAAGCTGTCCTCCAGATCCTGGTAGGCGATGTGGCCCAGGCTGGGCAGCTTGGTGCCCGGCCCGATGGAGCCGATGACGAAGCGCGGCAGGCCGTCCTTGAAGGTCTCCGCCGCCTCGCGCGCCAGCTCGACCGCGCGCTGGTTGATCTCGAAGGCCTTTTCCGAAATGCCGAACTCGCCCAGCGTCACCGGGGAGGCGCCGAAGGTGTCGGTCTCCACCATGTCCGCGCCGGCCTCGAAATAGCCGCGGTGGATTTCCCGCACGATGTCCGGCCGCGACAGCGGCAGGATGTCGGTGCAGTTCTCGTGCCCCCAGTAATCCTTCTCCACGTCGAGGTCGAGCGCCTGGATGCGGCTGCCGAACCCGCCGTCGCAAAGCAGGACGCGGTCGCGGAGAGTGTCGAGAATGTGCGGCATGGGAAGGGTCGGGTCCGTTTCGGAAGGAAGGTCGGGCGAAAAGGGTCGAAATACGTCAGTCGAGGCCGTGCCGGTTCACCGGCCACCAGCCTTTCTCGGTGATCAGTTCCAGGGACCAGGGGCACTCGGCCGGCAGGTCGTGCAGTGTCAGGCCGTCCTGGGCGAGGCCGAGCGCGGCCAGTTCGCGGGCCGTCTCGTAGACGTCGGGCAGGTCGATCTTGCCGTGCAGGCTGGGGCTGGCCTTCAGATCGCGCAGGACGCGGCCACGGTGCTCCACGACCGAGGCTTTCCAGCCGTTGCGGGGATCGGTCGCCGAGGAGTGTTCCAGCTTCAGGAGATGTTCCAGGATGCGCGTGAGCGCACTTTCGACCGCTCGCGTCTCGGAACGCCCCATATCCTCGATCTCCCCCGCCACATGGTCCCAGTCGATGGGGGTGTTCAGGCGTTCGCGGGCGGCCTCGCGGAGGAGACGCGCCTGTTCCTGGGTCCAGGCGTAGAAGTCGTCGTCGTATCCGATCCGGCTGTCCATGGCCCTGCCCCTCCGTGACCGCGATCTCCGCACCACCCTAACATAGGGGCAGCGCGGACGCCTGCCCGCTCTCCCCGGTTACGACACGGCTGGCTGCTTCGCCTTCACGCCGAGCATCCGGCAGATGGCGACGGTCAGTTCCGACCGGTTCAGCGTGTAGAAGTGGAAGTCCTTGATGCCCTGGGCCTGGAGCGCCTGGCACTGCTCCGCCGCGACGGTGGCGGCGACCAGCTGGCGGGTCTCCGGGTCGGAGTCCAGCCCGTCGAAGGTCTCGGCCAGCCGCTTCGGCATGGAGGCGCCACACTTGCCGGCGAACTCCACCGCGCGGGCGAAGTTGGTGATCGGCAGGATGCCGGGGACGATGGGCACGGTGATGCCCGCCGCGGCGCAGCGGTCCAGGAAACGGAAATAAGCGTCGTTGTCGAAGAAGAACTGGGTGATCGCCCGCGTGGCGCCGGCGTCGACCTTGCGCTTCAGGTTGTCCAGGTCGAATTGCGCGTTCGGCGCCTCCGGGTGGGTTTCCGGATAGGCGGCGACGGAGATCTCGAAGTCGGCGACCTTCCGCATGCCCTCCACCAGGTCGGCCGCGTAGGCGTAGCCGCCGGGATGCGGGACATAGCGGGCGCCGACGCCCCCCTCCGTCTCCGGCGGATCGCCGCGGAGCGCCACGAGGTGGCGGATGCCGGCGTCCCAATAGGTCCGGGCGATGGCGTCGATCTCGTCGCGCGTGGCGCCCACGCAGGTGAAGTGCGCGGCGGCGGCGATGCCCGTCTCCTTCTGGATGCGGGTGACGGTGTTGTGCGTGCGCTCGCGCGTCGAACCGCCGGCCCCGTAGGTCACCGACACGAAGGAGGGCCCGAGCGGGGCGAGGCGCTGGATCGCCTGCCACAGGCTCTGTTCCATCTTCTCCGTCTTCGGCGGGAAGAATTCGAAGCTGACCGACGGAATGCCGGACGTCATGGCTGGGCTCCGCTGCTGGAGAGGATGGTCGAAGGGGTGGCGGGTGTGGTCTTGGCGACGCGGGTGGCCGGCCAGATGGAAACGGTCAGTGGGGCGCCCGGCAGATGCACGACCGGGCCGCAGTCGAGGCCGGCCAGGTGGCACCAGGCGGCGACCTCATCGTCGGTGAAGCCGAGGCGGCGGTGCGCGTGCTCCGCGCGCAGCGATTCGAGCTGGTGCGGCGCGAAGTCAACGATCAGCAGGCGTCCGCCCGGCCGCAGCACCCGCGCGGCCTCGGCCAGCAGGTCGGCCGGCGATTCCGCGAAGTGGAGCACCTGGTGGACCACCGCCGCGTCGAAGGAGCCGGACGGAAACGGCAGCTGGTACATGTCAGCCTGCCGCACATGGCAATGGCGCAGGCCGGCCTCCTCCAGCTTGGTGCGGGCGATCGACAGCATCTCGCGCGACTGGTCGATGCCCACCGCCCGCTGGGCGCGGGTGCCCAGCACCTCCAGCATGCGGCCGGTGCCGGTGCCGATGTCCAGAAGCTCCCCCACGCCGTCGGCGGGCAGCAGGCGCAGCAGCGCCTCCTCCACCTCGCGCTCAGGCACGTGGAGGGAGCGGATCTCGTGCCAGCGGCCGGCGTTCTCGCGGAAATAGCTCGCCGCCGATTCGGAGCGGGCGCGCTTGATCGCCTCCAGCCGCTCCAGGTCGAGCGTCAGCGTCGGGTCGTCGGGGGGGATGGCGTCCACCAGCACGCGGGCGAGTTCCGCCGAGGCGCCGCGCTCCGCCAGCCGGTAGAAGGCGAAGGTGCCCTCCCGGAAGCGGTCGAGCAGACCGGCGTCGCACAGCAGCTTCAAGTGCCGGGACACGCGCGGCTGGCTCTGGCCGAGGATCTGCGTCAGCTCGGTCACGGTCAGCTCGCCATGGGCGCACAGCGCCAGCAGCCGAAGCCGCGTGGTTTCCGCCGCCGCCTTCAATGTCGCAAGCAGATCGTCCATGTCCGCCGCTCGCACCCCTCTGTCCGAGTTCCCGGAACCCTCCGGGCCTTCCATAAGCGAGTCGCACCGTCGCGCGCCCCATCGTGGATACAGATATAAAGATATCTTTATGCAGCGTAAACACGTTTTCGCATCCCGCCACGCAATCGGTGGCCCTCTGCCCGAAAACGCACCATCCTGACGCGTTTTCAGCCGTCTAGAAGGAAACGACGGACGCTGGCGCGGCAATCCTATCACATTGGTCAGACTGCCGGCCGTGACCTCGCGTGGCACGCTGGTCAAACGGCTGCGCCTGTGTTAGTGGACAAGTTCAGGCCGGTGTTGTGCGGTTTCATCCGGACAACGTCGGGTTTCGATACGCCCTGTCTCCGACCGCCCAGGGAGCCGAGGTTCCCGGGGTTCGCGTTGATTGTGCGCCCCGTGCCAAGTGTGCTTCCAGAAAGAGCCGTCGCCGATGAAGCTGGTCACCATCACCCGCTCCCTCCTTCGTCCGGCCGCCGCGGCCGCGCTCGCCCTGTCGGTCGCGGGATGCGCGACCACGCCGGCCACCCCCGAAGCGGAAACCACGGTCAGCGATCCGCTGGAAGGGCCGAACCGCGTCGTCTTCGCGGTGAACGAGGCGGCGGACAAGGCGGTGATCCGCCCGGTGACCGATGTCTATGTCGCCGTCGTGCCCGACCCCCTGCGCCAGGCGGTGCACACCTTCGTCCAGAACCTGATGGGGCCGCTGTACATCGCGAATCATCTGCTGCAGGGCAATTTCGAAGGCGCGCAACTGGCGACCGGCCGCTTCATGACCAACACGATCCTCGGCCTCGGCGGCATCGCCGACGTCGCGTCGGAGGTCGGCCTGACGGAGAAGCCGGCCGATTTCGGCCAGACGCTGGGCGTGTGGGGGGTCGGCTCGGGCCCGTACCTTGTGCTGCCGCTGCTGGGGCCGTCCAACGTCCGCGACGCGGTCGGCTACGGCGTGGACACGCTGGGCGACCCGTTCCGCATCTGGACCGCCGGCGCCAATCAGGAAGGCCTGCAATGGGGCCGCACCGGCGCTTCGGGCGTCGACCGGCGGTCGCAGGTGCTGCGCGAGATCGACGATCTGCGCCGCAACTCCATCGACTTCTATGCGACGGTCCGCAGCCTCTACGCGCAGCAGCGCGAGGCGGCGATTCGCGGCAGCAGCACCCCGGCGAACCCGGAGTTCCCGGAATTCCCGGAATACAACACCCCCGCCAAGAAGTGAGAACCGGCGAAACGCCGCGGACGGCCGCCCCGTACGGCGGCCGAGGCGCTTTGTGCATGATGAGTGTTGACAAAGCCTCCGCGGCAGCCACCTTTGCCTTGCCATGCTGACACGTCGTCTTTTCCTAGTGTGCGCGGCCCTGCTCGCGGTGAGCAGCTGGGCCGTCCGTCCCGCCGCCGCGCAATCGGCCGATCCGGGCGCGACTGCGTTCATCCAGAAGCTGGGGAACGAGACCGTCTCCACCTTCGCCAACAAGGGCCTGCCCCGCGACCAGGCGGTCCAGCGCTTCCGCACCCTGCTCTACCAGGGCTTCGACGTGCCCTACATCGGGCGCTGGGTGCTGGGTCGTTACTGGAATTCGGCCACGCCGCAGCAGCAGGACGAGTACCAGAAGCTGTTCGAACAGCTGATCGTCAAGACCTACGCCGATCGCTTCGTCGATTATTCGGGCGAGTCCTTCAAGATCTCCAGCGCGCGGCCGGAAGGCGAGTCGGACACGATGGTGACCACCCAGGTCCTGCGGCCGAGCGGCCCGCCGGTCAACGTCGACTGGCGCGTGCGCCATCGCGACGGCGCCTACAAGATCATCGACGTGGTGGTCGAAGGCGTCAGCATGGGTGTCACCCAGCGCCAAGAGTTCGCCTCCGTCATCAGCCAGAACGGCGGCCAGGTGCAGGGCCTGATCCAGGCGCTGCGCCAGAAGGTCGGGCAAGCGGGCTGATGAGGCCCGGCTGACGCTTCAAAGGGATACGCGCCCCGGCGCATCGCAAAAAGCCGCCCCCCAGGGCGGCTTTTTTCTTGCGGCTTTTTTCTTGCGGCCTTTCCCTTACGGCCCATTTCTTTCGTGTACCCTTGCCGAGTGTATCAAAATTCGCGTTCACATTTTTCGAGCCCCTCGATTCCGTGACGCGGCACGCGGAACGGGTTATCTTCGCCGCCTGCGCTTCTTTTGCGATGCGTCGGTCACAGGGACCCCATGGCTGAGCGGACTGCGAACGAGATCGAGGCGATCAAGGCGATCATCGCCGCCCATCACGCCTGGCTGCGGCGCCGCGGCGGCCGCCGCGCCGACCTCAGCTTCCGCGACCTGTCCGGCCTGCCGCTCGACCGCGTCAACCTGACCGGGGCGAAGCTGGCCGGGGCCAACCTGGTGGGCGCGCGGCTGGCGCGGGCCGACCTGACGCAGGCCGACCTGTTCGGCGCCGACCTGGAAACGGCGAACCTGACCGCGGCGACGCTGACCGGGGCCGACCTGCGCGGCGCCAATCTGCACCGCGCGACCCTGACGGACGCCAACCTGCGCGGCGCCGATTTCCGCGGCGGCGCTCTGATGGACAATCCGGACTCCGGCAACTCCGAGCCGTCGCGCTCCGGTGCGCGGCGCATGGACGGCGTCACCCGCCTGACCGAGGCGAAGATGGAGCGGTCCATCCTCGCCGGGGCCAACTTCACCGGCTGTGACCTCAGCGGCGCCGACCTGAACGACGCGGACCTGACGGGGGCGGAGTTGACCTCCGCCGTGCTGGTCGGCACCGATTTCTGGGGCGCCACGCTGGACGGCGTCACCTTCAACGGCACGACCATCGACCAGGCGACGCTCGACCGCACCTACCTCCCCTTTGAGGTCGGGGCCGGCGCCATCGTGCAGCCCACCTACAAGACCATGACGGCCGCGGAGTTCCTGGAGGCCGTCGCCGCGCACGAGCGCTGGGTGGACAGCCAGGGCGCCGACGGCCGCCATCTCGACCTCGACCTCGTGTCGGTGACCGGGGTGGACCTGAACGGCCGCACACTGGCCGGGGCGCGGCTGCGCCGCTGTCGTCTGATCGGCGCGCGGTTGGCGAAAGCCGGCCTGGACATGGCCGACCTGTCCTACTGCGACCTGACCGGCGCCGACCTGACGGAGGCCGTCCTGCGTGGCACCAACCTGCGCCGGACCGCCCTGTCCCGCGCGGTGCTGGTGCGTGCGGACGCCCGCCCCGCCGCCTTGAGCGGCGACCGGCAGTGGCCCGCCAACTTCGACGGCGCGACCCTGACCGGCGCCGACCTGCGCGACGCCCGGATGGGCGCGGCGGTCCTGCGCTCCGCCACGCTGACCAACGCCAGGCTGGACGGGTCGGGGATAACCCTGCCGGAGGCCGCCGCCCCGCCCCCGCCGCCCAAGCCGCAGGAGCGGCGCAAGCAGAAGCGCTACGTCCGGCCCAGCCTGATCGTGCAGACCGACCGCGGCACGCACCCGACGCGCAACTGGTCCATCGGGGGCCTGTGCCTTCAGGCGCCGGGCCAGACGTTCCGCCAAGGGGAAATGGTCACCGCGCGCGTGGCGATGGAGGGCCGGGAGGATCTCTCGGCCACGGCGCAGTTCGTCATCCTGCACACGAACCAAGGCCGAGGGCAGGTGTCGGTGCGGTTCCACCAGTACAGCGACGAACTGAAGCAGTTCCTGAAGGCCGCCTTCCTGGAACACCAGAAGCTGGAGGGATGACGACGCCCTGGCAAGGCCGGGTCAGGCACCCTGTCAGGCCGCCCTGTCCTTCCGCGCGATGAAGGCGTGGTAGGTGTCCGGCCCCAGGCCCGTCTCGAAGTCGATCGTCAACGCGTCCAGCAGGGCGAAGCCGTTGCGCTTGATCAGATCGGCCCACATGCTCGCCCCCATGACGCTGTAGTGGTTCGGATTCTCCTGGTGCCGGCAGGACGTGTCAGGTGCCGGCACTTCGATGTACAGGTACCCGCCGGGGCGCAGGATGCGGTTGAAGCCGTTGATCGTGAAGTGAGGAAAGACGCTGTGCTCCACGGCGTGCCGGCACCACACGGTGTCGAAGCTGCCGTCCGCGAAGGTCAGGAACGACTGGTCCATCGCGTGCACGTCGTAGCCGAGGTCCCGGCAAACGCGATGATCTTCGCCCAGCGTGACGCCGGTCGGACGCGCGCCCCGCTCCGTGAACTCCTTCAGCGCCACGCCCTGCCCGCAGCCGACATCCAGAATCCGCCCGCACGCCTCCGGGAACTTGTCGAACAGATAACCGATCATCTGCCGCGTGATGTCCGTGTGCATCGGATGCTGCGGCTCAGGATAGATGTCCTTCTCCAGCCCGCGCAGGAAGGCGTCGAGACGGGCGTAACGGCCCAAGCCGGCGTCAGATGGGTCGGCGCCAGATGGGTCGGCGCCAGATGGGTCGGCGTCGGACATCGTTCCTCCCGGATCAGGATCGGCGGTTGCCGTCTTCGGCCCACCGCCAAGAAAAAGGCCCCTCTCCGCCGGGGAGAGGGACCGGTATCCGCGCCGATGGTTACGAGCGGACCAGCGGCTTGTACTTGATGCGGTGCGGGTTGACCGCGTCCTCGCCCAGGCGGCGCTTCTTGTCGGCCTCGTAGGCTTCGAAGTTGCCCTCGAACCACTCCACGTGGCTGTCGCCCTCGAAGGCCAGGATGTGGGTGGCGAGGCGATCGAGGAACCAGCGATCGTGGCTGATGACCACGGCGCAGCCGGCGAAGGTTTCCAGCGCCTCTTCCAGCGCGCGCAGCGTGTCGACGTCCAGGTCGTTGGTCGGCTCATCGAGCAGCAGGACGTTGGCGCCGGACTTCAGCATCTTGGCGAGGTGAACGCGGTTGCGCTCACCGCCGGACAGCTGGCCGACCTTCTTCTGCTGGTCCGGACCGCGGAAGTTGAAGGACGAGACGTAGGCGCGGCTCGGCATCGACTTCTTGCCAAGGTCGATGATATCCAGCCCGTCGGAGATCTCCTCCCACACGGTCTTGTTCGGGTTCAGCGAATCGCGGCTCTGGTCGACATAGCCCAGCTTCACCGTCTCGCCGACGCGGAAGGCGCCGGCGTCCGGCCCGTCCTGCCCGGTGATCATGCGGAACAGCGTGGTCTTGCCGGCGCCGTTCGGGCCGATCACGCCGACGATGCCGCCCGGCGGCAGGCGGAAGGACAGGCCGTCGATCAGCAGCCGGTCGCCGAAGCCCTTGTTGATCGTCTCGGCCTCGATGACGACGTTGCCCAGGCGCGGCGGCGTCGGGATGACGATGCGGGCCTCGCCCGTCGACTCCTTGCCGCTTTCGGCCAGCAAGGTCTCGTAGGCGGAGATGCGGGCCTTGCTCTTGGCCTGGCGGGCGCGCGGGGACTGGCGGATCCACTCCAGTTCGGTGGCCAGCTGCTTCTGGCGGGCCTCCTCGGCGCGGCCTTCCTGCTCCAGCCGCTTCTGCTTCTGCTCCAGCCAGGAGGAGTAGTTGCCCTCCCACGGAATGCCCGAGCCGCGGTCGAGTTCGAGGATCCAGCCGGTCACGTTGTCCAGGAAGTAGCGGTCGTGGGTGACCAGGACGACCGTGCCCTTGTAATCCTCAAGGTGCTTCTGCAGCCAGGCCACGGACTCCGCGTCCAGGTGGTTGGTCGGCTCGTCGAGCAGCAGCAGGTCGGGCTTTTCCAGCAGGAGCTTGCACAGCGCCACGCGGCGCCGCTCGCCACCCGACAACTTGGTCACGTCGGAGTCGCCCGGCGGGCAGCGCAGCGCGTCCATGGCGATCTCGACCGTGCGGTCGATGTCCCAGGCGTCGGCGGCGTCGATCTTCTCCTGCAGTTCGGCCTGCTCGGCCATCAGCGCGTCGAAATCGGCGTCCGGGTCGCCCATCGCTTCCGACACGGCGTTGAAGCGGTCCAGCAGGGCCTTGGTCTCGGACAGCGCCTCCAGGACGTTCTCCTGGACGGTCTTGGTCGGGTCGAGCTGCGGCTCCTGCGACAGGTAGCCGACCTTGGCGCCCTGCGCGGCCCAGGCCTCGCCGGAATAATCCTTGTCAAGGCCGGCCATGATCTTCATCAGCGTGGACTTACCGGCGCCGTTGACGCCGAGCACGCCGATCTTCACGCCGGGCAGGAAGGACAGCCAGATGTCGTCCAGAACCTTCTTGCCGCCGGGGTAGACCTTGGACAGGCCCTTCATCACATAAACATACTGATAGGACGCCATGCGCCGCTCCGACCCTTCTGCACAAAAAGGAAAAAATCAGGACGCCACCCGCGGCGCCGCTTCGCTCGCCAAGGGTTTTAGCGCATAAGGACGCGACATTAAACGGCGAAGGAGGGAGGCCGGGTGGTCGAGATTTATGTGGATGCCGATGCCTGCCCAGTAAAGGCCGAAATTTACCGGGTGGCCGGACGCTCGGCTACAAAGGTTTGGATCGTCAGCAACGGCCCTTTGCGCCTGCCGACCGAGTGTTTGGCCGAGCTTGTGGTGGTCGGGTCGGAGTTCGACGCCGCCGACAACTGGATCGCCGACCACGTGACGGAGGCCGACATCGTGGTCACCGCCGACATCCAGCTGGCCGACCGCTGCGTCAAAAAGCGCGCCGTGGTGATCGGCCCGACCGGGCGCCCCTTCACCGAGGATTCCATCGGGACGGCGATCGCCACCCGCGCCCTGATGCAGGATCTGCGGGACATGGGCGTGGTCAACGGCAACAACAAGCCGATGAGCCAGCAGGACAAGTCCAAGTTCCTCCAGGCCCTCGACCAAGCCGTCCAGGCCCTCAAGGCCGGCCGGCGGCCCCGCTGGAAGTAGGCGCCATCACCGCCGTTGCACCTGCACCTGTCCTTCGGCGAAGCCCCGCGCGGCGCCGTGGCTGTCGATGCCCCGCCCGTCCAGTTGCAGCAGGATCGCTGCCGCCAGCTCCGCCTGGATGAGTGCCGGGGCGAAGACGTCCGGCCGCGGGTGCGGCGCGACGCCGAACGCGGCGCACAGCCGGTCCAGCGGCGCCCCCTCCAGCGAGCGGTCCAACGCCGTCGCCAGTCGTGCGAGGTCGAGCGACAGCGGCCGTTCCAGCGTGCCCGCCGGCCCCGCCCGCACGAAGTCGCGTTCCAGCGCGTCGAGCGCCGCCTCCACCCCGATCCCGACGACCACGCAGCTGTGCAGGGCCTCGGCGATCACAGGCCAGGACTCCGCGAAGGGCCGCGCACCCTGCACCATGGCGTCGGTCACACCATGCCGGGCGGCGGCTTCCTCGGGAATCGGCCGGCCGGGATCGACGAACAGGTCCAGCGACAGCGACCGGAAAACGCGGGGTCCCGCCAGCCGCACCGTGCCGACAGAGACGACAGTACTGTCTTCCCCGTCCCCCGTGGTCGCGACCCACAGGCTGACCAGCGGCAGTGTCAGCAGTGGCTCCTCGTCGCCGAGATGCGGCGCGCGCGCCATCGGCCGCAGCACCACCCGGTCGCCGGCCAGCAGCGCCGGCGCGTTGCCGCTCCGCGCCGGAAAGACCAGCGCAACCCCGGCCTGCAAGCCGAGGTCCCGGACGCGCACTTGAACCTCGCCGCCCTGCGCCCGGCGCAGCAGGGCGGAAACCATTTGCCCGCTCTCCCGCGCTCGCTCAATGGCGCGGAACAGCTCGGGCCGGGACAGGTGGTCGTAGATGTCGGCGCCCACTGCGATGCCCAACTGGCCTGCGGCAACCGCGTTCAAAAGCTCGACCCGCCCGAAATCGTCCAGCACGACCACGGGCTCCTCCAGGGCCGACATCACGCCGGTCAACTGCGCGCCGCCCCCGGCCGCCGCACTGGACCGATCATGGCGCAGCGCCTCCGCGGCGGCCTTGGCGAGGCGCCCGGCCTCATCGTCGCGACTGTTCGCGGCGAGATCGGCGGCACCCCGTCCGCGCGGCGCCGCCAGGGCGTCCCGCAGCCGCTCCACGTCGCGGAAATGCCGGCCGAGCCGCGCGAAGGCCGCCCACAGCGCCACAACACCCAGCGCGACCGCGCCCATGTCGGTGTAGTAGGCCTCGCGGTCGTCGCCGACCAGCCGGCCGATGTCCATGCCCAGATAGGCGAAGGCCAGCCCCGCGACCGCAAGCCCCAGCACCGCCGACCGCCACGCACCGCCCCCCATCGGGCCGCCTCCCAACGCCAAGACCAGCGTTGAGTCTATCGCTCCTGGAACCGGACGCAAAGAAAAGGCGCCAATTCCCTTCTCCCCTCCGGCCTTTCGCGCCCGCTAGCGGGCGCTGACGGCGACAGGCGGCCTTTGGCCGCCGAGAGCGGGAGAAGGTTAAGGATGAGGGGGCGGCCGCAGGCCGGAAACGCGGGCTCATTGCAGCGCCGTGACGCCCTTACGGGCGCCCCCTCACCTAACCCTCTCCCCAGGGGGAAGAGGGCTTCTCCGCCGTCTCACTTCTCCGCGAAGCAGTACAGCAGGCCCGCCCCGCCCGTGCTCTTCAGCGCGTCCTGGCTGCAGCCGCCGCGCGACAGGTGCGAGGAGTTCCAGGACTTGGCCGGCGGGTCGTCGCTCAGCCCGGTGCGGTCGCTGTGGCCCAGCATGGCGGCCCCCTCCGTCCCGCTCCGGGTCCAGTTGCTGCAGGTGCGATCCTCGGAGACGGCGAAGGCGGTGCCGTCCGGCTGGGTGCCGGTCAGGATGTCGTGCGTGTTCGGGTTGTCGCCCCGACCGTTGACGACTTCGCCCTTCTCGGTCAGCGCGGTCTGCTTGGTCAGGTTGTTGGTGCCGTGCAGTTCCTCCGCGTTGCGGGCGATCACCTGCCCCTTGGCGTTCTGCCATGGGCCGGCGCCGATGCGCTCGCGGGCGTTCACCGCGTTCTGGCCGGGGATCGCCTGGGTGCTGAGGTAGGCCTTCCAGTTGTGGTTGCCCGCGCCGACCGCCTCGGCCAGCTTTTGGCAATGCTGGTCGGCGCCAGCCAACCCGCCGAGGTCTGCCCCCTTGCCAAGTCCCGTGCTGGTGACGAAGAAGGTCATGGCGTTGGCACCGCCGGCCTGCTGCGCCAGGGCACCCCCGCACAGCGCGGCGGGCACCACCAGCGCTGCCCCGAACATCAGCCCACGAATGGTCCGCACCGTCGTCCTGGTCATCATGTTCCTCCCCATTGTTGGCTCCATTGTTGGCCCCGTTGCTGGAAGCGTATCGGGACAGTGACGCTCCAGCAGGGCGGTTTATTCCCCGCGTTCCGTATGGTGCTTTTGGATCTCATCAATCCAGGTGCCGCTCCACCAACGGGCAACACCCTTTTTTGCCCGCAAAATGCTCCGAATTTTGAACCATTTCGACGACGTTACGCGCATACAATTCCCGCAACTCTAAAGAATAACGATAGAATATAGCAGCAGTTCTCTTTATCGGAGTTTGCTCATCCAACAGCATGTTGTTTGCCGGCAAACTGTTAATCTCTTTTTAAACTCTATTCTGCATATTTTCGGGACTTTCTCCTTCCCATGCATTTGGAGACTGCTGATGGTGATGGTGTACCACCCCTACTCGCTCCGGCAGCACGAGGACCGGCGCGGCGGCAGGAAGGCTGTGCTCGCCGTGCTTTTCGCGCTCGCCGTGCCGCTGGCGGTGGGGGCCGGATACACCATGGACGCAGTGCGCGGCTATGCGGTGCAGGCCCGGCTGTCGCAGGCGGTGGACGCCGCGGCTCTGGCCGGCGGCCGCGTCATGTTCGACGACCAGCGCGACGGCCACATCCGCACCTTCTTCTCGATCGCCTTCCCCAACGGGTTCCTGGGATCCAACACGGCCCCGCTGGCCATCGCCGACGACCCGCGCGCCGGCACGCTGACGGTCAGCGCGCGGGCCACCGTGAAGGCGCTGTTCACCCGCCTGCTGGGTGGCGACGACGTGACGGTGGAGGCGCACTCCATGGTCCGCCTCGGCGGCGCGCACGGCCGCAAGCCCCTGTAATCAAAACCACGAATACAGCGTGCGACGTCAGTCGGGGCTGAGCCAGGGACGATCCAGGCCCGGCCGGCCGAAGCGGTAGCCCTGGAGCAGCCGCACCCCCTCCCGCCGCAACGTCGCCGCCTCCTCGTCGCTCTCCACGCATTCCGCGACGGTGGTCATCCCGAACCCGTTGGCCAGCCCGACCAGCGTGCGGATGAACAGAAGCGCGTCCGGCCCGTCCTTCAGCTCGCGCACGAAGGAGCCGTCGATCTTCACGATGTCGATCGGCAGCGCCTTCAGGTGCCGGTAGGACAGGTAGCCCGCCCCGAAATCGTCGAGCGCCGTCCGGCAGCCGAGCGACCGCACCGCGGCCAGGAAGGCGGCGGTTTCCTCCAGATCCTCGATGGCGGCGGTCTCGGTGACCTCCAGGATCAGGCGTTGCGCCAGCTCCGGCCGCGCCCCGAGGCGTCGTTCCAGGGTGTCGAGCCAAGTCCGGTCGGCCGTCGTCGTGGCGGACAGGTTGAGCGACAGGACCACGGCCGGATGGCGCTCCAGCTCCTGCACCGCGTGGTCCAGCGTGTGCAGGTCGATGCGCCGCGCCATGCCCAGCCGCTCGACCGCCGGCATGAAGGCCCCAGCCGGAACCGGCGTGCCGTCCGCCGCCATCAACCGCAGCAGGCACTCGTAAAAGGCAACCTCCGGCCGCCCCACCCCGTCCACGCCGACCACCGGCTGGAAGGCGAAGCGCAGCCCGTCGGCCTGGAGCGCCGCCTTGACCATCTGCCCGGTCGCCAGCGCGTTGCGCAGGCCCGTCTGCTTCGAACTGGTCGCGCGGTGCGGCCAGAAACAGTCGCCGCCCTGCCGCTTGGCCTCCTGAAGCGCGGTTTCCGCCCGGGTCATCACCTCGTCCACGCGGCACCGGCCGTTGTCAGTCCCGGCGCATTTGGCGATGCCGCCGGCCGACACGGTGACGAGGATCGGCCCGGCCGGCGTGTCCACCGGGGCCGCCCGCACCGCGCGCAGCAGCTTGTCGGCCACATGGACCATGTTGTCTTCCGGGCAGTGCGGCAGCACGACGCCGAAGATGTCGCCGCCCGCGCGCCCCACCGTGTCGCCGGGGCGCAGAACGCGCTGCAGCCGGCGTGCCACCTCGCGCACGACGGCGTCCGCGGCGGCGTGCCCCATGGCGTCGTTGACGAGGCCGAGTTTGTCGATGCCCACCGCCAGATACAGGCCGCCGAGCGTCGCGGGGCAGTCCCCTTCCGTATGGCCCCCTTCAACATGGACGGTGCGGCAGGTGCCGGACAGCGCCTCGCGCAGGCGGTGGCGGTTGACGAGGCCGGTCAGCGGGTCGAAATGGGCTTGGTGCTCCAGTTCGACCTCGTAGGCCTTGCGGCGGTCGATGACGCGCAGCACGCCGCGCAGGCGCACGGGCATGCCGTCGCCGTCGCGTTCCACTTGGCCGCGGTCGTGGATCCAGTGCATCCCGCCGTCGGCCAGCCGCAGGCGGTAGTCGCAGTCGAAAGAGCTTCCCGTCTCGATGTGCTGCGACAGCGCGACGCGACGCCGCGCCCGGTCCGAGCGCTCGATCCGCGCCCGCCACGCCTCGCCGTAGGCGATTTCCGCGGGCGCGCCCAGCTGGGCCACCGCCCCGCCGGCCCAGGAGATCGAATCGGTGGCGATGTCCCAGGCATAGGCGATGTCGCCCGACGCGTCGAGGGCCGCCGCGATGACCTGGGACTCCATCCGGGGCCCGTCCATCCGGCGATCATCCAGGACCAGCAGGTCCATGGCCAACTCTCCCACCGGGATTCCGTCGATCGGTAGCGACACGCCGCCTGCCCCCTTCAGCGCCGCCGCGCCTGTCGGCGCGACCCGGAGTCCCTGCGGGGCTCCCGGCGATCTCCGGAAATACGGGATTAACATCAAATAGTATGCACCGACCGGAAACCGCGAGCAACAACCGCAGAGGTCGTCCATAATTTTTAAGGATTCGGGAAGTCATCCCCTGTTAAGGTACCGGTTCGAGTCGCCCAGAATCCGCAAACCCGAACCGCCAAAACACAGACCGCAGCCCGTGTCCAGCATCCCCGCCCTTCCCTCGCCGGCCAGCGCGCAGCCCCAATCGGGGCTCAGCCGCATTCGGCAGATGCTGGCCAGCGACGCCCCGGCCATCCAGCCGGTCCGACGCGTTCCCGGCCAGCAGGAGCGCCAACAGCGGCAGGACGTTTCCGCGACCGACGACGCGCTGAAGGGTGGCAAGAGCGCGCCGCTGGACGGCACGGACGGGAGCCGGACGCGACGGTCGGGCGCCTCCGGCGGCTTCTCGCTGAACGCCGATGATGGGGAAAAGCCCGTCACGCCCGGACCGGCCCCGCAGACCGCGACGCCGAACGCCGGCTTCGTCGCGCAGAGCATCTACCAGGACGCGATGGGGGACGGCCTGCACATCGAGCCTTGGCCCGCGGCCATCCAGGCCTACCAGAAGGCCGCCGGCACGCTCGGCGGCGGCGCGGCCCTCAGCCACGTGTCGGTGTAAGCCGGGCCGCGCTCCAAAAAAACGGGGGAGCGCTTGCGGCTCCCCGGCACTCATGTCCAGGCGGAAACCGCCCTTACTCGTCGCCCTTGTACAACTGCTCCTGCTGGTAGGCGTTCAGGCCGATGCGCTGGATCAGGTCCAGCTGGGTTTCCAGCCAGTCGATGTGCTCTTCGGTGTCGTCCAGGATCTCGCGCAGGATCTCGCGGCTCTGGAAGTCGCGCACGGCCTCGCAGTCGACAATGGCCTCCTGGAGGTTGCCGCGGTTCAGGCTCTCGACGCCCAGGTCGGCGTTCAGCATCTCCGGAAGGTCTTCGCCGATCTTCAGCTTGTGCAGGTCCTGCAGGTTGGGCAGCCCTTCCAGGAACAGGATTCGCTCAATCAGCTTGTCGGCGTGCTTCATCTCGCCGATGGACTCTTCATAGACCTTCTTGGCGATCCGCAGCAAACCCCAGTTCTTCAGCATCCGGGCATGCAGATAGTACTGGTTGATGGCCGTCAGCTCATTGGTCAGAATCGTGTTGAGATGGCGGATGACCTTCGGATCACCTTTCATGTTCCCCTCCGTGTTGAACCGTCGCGCGGGCGCGCACCTCCGGCTCCATTTCCCGTAATCGGCGTATGGGGAAGTGTAAGCGCAACGGCCTAAAAGACAAACCACTTTGGCTGTATATTAGAACTTTCGTCAGTACCGATCCCGCTCCGCGCGAACGGCCGCGGCAAGGCCTTTCAGACCCTCGTGTCCGGGCATCGCTTCCACGGGAACGGACAGCCGGCGCCGCCAGTTCGGGTGCTGGTCGACGGTGCCGGGCAGGTTCGGCTGCTCCGCCTCGCCCAGCGCGTCCTCGACCTGCACCATGGCGATCCGGCCGGGCGAGCGCGCGAGGTAACGGTGCACCGCCTCCATCAGCTCCGGCGAGAAGGGCTGGGAGCCCTCGTCGCTCGGGTAGCTGGCCGGCTTCAACCCCTCCGCCGACAGCGCCTGGAGCATCCGCCAACGGTCCACGCCGCGGTCCCAGCTGTCCTTGTCGCGGGCGCCATTATCCGGATAGAGGTCCAGCCGCTGGCGCCACTCCAGGTCCCGGTTCGTCCAGAACCCCTTGAAGGTGGCGAGGTCGTGGGTGGTCACGGTGACCATGGCGTCGGCCGGATACTCCCCGGGCCGCTTGAAGCCGCCATCGGCGCTGCGTTCGAAATACAGCACGCGGTAGCTCAGGATGCCCGCCCGCTCCAGGGCCGGGCGGAATCCCTCCGGCACGGTGCCCAGATCCTCGCCGATGACAATGCAGCGATTGCGTTGGCTTTCCAGCGCGATGATCCGCAGCAGGTCCTGCATGGGGTATTCGACGTAGGCGCCGTCGCTGCCGTCCGCCGGGATCCAGAACAGGTGCTGCAACGCCATGACGTGGTCGATGCGCAGGGCGCCGGCGTGGCGCATGTTGGCGCGCAGCATGGCAACGAAGTTGGCGTAGGCCGTCTCGCGCAGCCCCACCGGCGACAGCGGGGCGAGTCCCCAGTTCTGGCCCTTCAGGTTGAACTGGTCGGGCGGCGCGCCGACGTTGGCGCCCTGCACCAGTATGCCGGAATCGGCCCAGGCCGCCGCCCCGCCGGGGTGCGCCGCCACAGCGAGGTCGCGGTAGAAGCCGATGGCCAACCCGGCCTTCCGCCCGCGGTCCGCCGCCTCGCCCAGCTGGCGGTCGGCCTCCCATTGCAGGTATTCGAAGAAGTCCACGCGGTCGGCCCGCTCGGCGGCGAAGGCCTGGACCTCCGGGCTGTTCGGATCGTGGAAGGCCGGCGGCCAGTTGCGCCACATCCACAGGTTCGGGTCCTGCCGGTAGAAATGCTCGTGCAGCGCTTCGAACGTCGCGTGACGGCGCAGCGGCTCGCCCATTTCCCGCCGGAAGGTCTCGAAGGCTTGGCGACGCGGGTGCCTCTCCGGCAGCCCGCGGAAGGTGGCGTGCAGCGCCTCCAGCACCGGCAGCTTCAGCGCCGACACGGCGGGGTAGTCCACAAGCTCGGTCGACCGGACAGCGGCGAGGCGGCTGCGGAATCCCTCTCCGCCGATCCCCTCTCCGCCGATCATGGTCCGCGCGTCCGGCGTGGTTTCCAGCTCCGGCACGCGCTCCACGTCGATGTACAGGATGTTCATGAAGCTGCGGCTGGACGGCGAATAGGGGCCGATGTGGTTGGGGTCCGCCGGAAACAGCGCGTGCAGCGGGTTCAGCCCGACCAACCCGGCGCCCAGCCCCGCCGCCGTCTCGGCGAAGCGGCCGAGGTCGTCGAAGTCGCCGATGCCCCAGTCGTCGCCGCTTTTCAGCGCGTAGAGCTGCAGCCCGATGCCCCAGGTACGCCCGCCGGGCACCACCTCCTCGACCGTCAGGCAGCGCTCCGGCGCCACGATCAGCGTGGTGCTGCCCTCCAGCGCGCCCCCCACCCCCTTGGGCCGGATCTCCACGGACAGCCGGTGGTAGCCGAGCGGCAGGTGCGATGGCAGCCGCGTGGACACCGTGCGCCGCTCGAAGGCCACGCCGTCGACCACCGCGCGATCGGCGACCGGCAGGGCGCCCACCGTCAGGGCGGCGCGGTGGCTGACGCCGGTTTCCTCCGTCAGGGTCCAGAACAGGTCGGCGTCCTCAAGCCCGGCCGGCAGCGCGAAGGTCAGGGACAGCGGCGCCTGCTCGTCCAGCACGACGACCGGCGGCAGCATGCGCCGCCACGCCCGCTGGTCCACCGCGCGCAGGCTGGCCTCCACCTCCTCGTCGGAGCCGGCGGGCAAGCCCATGGCCGCGATCAAGGCCCGCTTGGTCGCGTCGGACGTCTCCCGCCGGTTGCCCCAGATGTCATGGTAGAAGGGCTCGATGCCGACCAGGTCGGCAAGCCGGTCGAGAGCGCTCATTCAGGATCCCCGCGGGTTGGAACGACTGGCGACGGACGACGGAACGCCCGCTGCGAACATCGCGCGTCGGCCGTTCCCCGTCCAGCCCCGAACATTCGACTTTTTGCATCCGCCGCAAGAGCGCCGCGCCGAACGCCGAGGCACGGTGACAACACGCCGCAACCCGGGATGATCCGAAATGCCGGCGAGACGCTGACGTAAGTCCCCTCTCCCGCCCCCGGCGGGAGAGGGGACTTACGTCGCGGCTATTCCGCCGCCGCTTCCTTCGGCGCCTCACCCGCGCCCTGCCCCGCCGGACCGGCCACCGCCACGCGCGCTGCCTCGGCCTTCGCCTGGGCGATCTGCTCCAGCCGGGCGCGGTAGCCGGCGACGGCGGTCGCCACCTCCGCGGTCATCGCCTCCAAAGGCCGGCCGCGGTCGACGCCCTGCATCAGTTCGCGGGCGAGGCTGCGGGCGCGTTCCAGCTCTTCCGCCGCGACGGCGCCCGATTCGGCCTGGGCGCGCAGCCGCTCGGCCAGCAGCTTCAGCGACTTGGCCGTGGTCTCGACCGGTGCTGGCTCGTGGCTGTCGTCCAGGCGGCGCAGCAGGTCGTCGAGGAAGCCGGGCACGCGGGCCAGATGCTCCACAGCCATGCGCTCCGGCGGGCGGGCGGACAGGCCTGGCACGGCGAACTCGATCAGGAAGGACACCTGGACGCTGGCGCGCATCAGCTTCTGCTCGTTGACGAAGCCGTTGGCCTCGGCCATCAGCTGGCGGGCGTTGAGGTGGGCCCAGCGGTTCGTCGCCTTCAGCCGCAGCGTGTTGGGGGCGTCGAGCAGCGGCACCTGGGCGCCGTCGCGCGGCGACTTGCGGCGGTCGGGGCCGGTGTAGTCGGCGGTCACCACGAACTTCTTGCGGTTCTCGATCAGCGTCGCCAGCCGGTCCTGCACCTGCTTGGGCGACACGGGCTTGACCAGCAGGTCGTCGGCCCCGGCGTTGGTGACGCGCGTCAGCAGCAGCGGGGTCGGCTGCCATGTGGTGGCGACGATGCAGGCGTAGGGGTTGCGGGTGTCGGGCTCGTTGCGCAGGTTGCGGACCAGCCGCAGGGCTTCGGCCTCCTCCCCGTCGGCGTCCAGCAGGATCAGGTCCGGCGTCGCCTCGGCCAACGCGCGGGCCGCGTCGCGCGCCGAGTTGTAGGTCTCCGCCCGCTTCAGCCCCAGGCGTGACAGAACCTCGCGCAGGACGCGCAGGGTGTTGTGCTGGGTGTCGATGATCGCGGCGTCGACCAGGGAGAAGTCGTAGTCGGGCATGGACGGATCCGGGGGAACAGGCGCACCGGGCCCGACCCTAGCACAAGCTGGAAGCGTTGCCGATTGACCAGTGTCAACGTCCGCGCGATTCCACCTGGACGAAGACCAGGGCCGTCCGCCCGTCCACCGGGACGGACCGCCCGGCCAGTTGCATGCGCTCGTCCCCCGCCCCGTCCGGCACCCGGGTGTCCAGCACGCAGCGCCAGCCGCGGGCGTCCGGCACTTCCGGCAGCGTGACGGTAACGGCCTCCGTGTGGGCGTTCAGCACGATCAGCAGGACGCCGTCGTCCTGCGGCGCGCCGTCCTCCCCGGTGTAGCTGCCGGCGTGGCCGTTCAGCAGCAGCACGATGCAGCGGGCGTGCGTGTTGCGCCAATGCTCCGCCGCTTTCTCAACCCCGTGCGGGGTGTACCAGACGATGTCCTTCAGCCCGTCGGCCGAGGTCTTGCGTCCGTGCAGGAACACCGGCCGGCGCAGCACCGCGTGCGCCTTGCGCAGCGCGATCAGCCGCTTGACGAAGGCGAGCATGGCGCCGCCCTCCCCCGCCGGGCCGCCCTGCTGGCGCGACCAGTCCAGCCAGGAGATCTCGTTGTCCTGGCAGTAGGCGTTGTTGTTGCCCTTCTGGGTGTGGCCGATTTCGTCGCCGGCCAGCATCATCGGCGTTCCCTGCGACAGGAACAGAGTCGCCAGCAGGTTGCGTCGCTGCCGCGCCCGCTCCGCCCGGATGGCCGGGTCGTCGGTTTCGCCCTCCACCCCGTGGTTCCAGGAATGGTTGGCGGAATGGCCGTCGCGGTTGTCCTCGCCGTTGGCCCAGTTGTGCTTGTCGTTGTAAGCGACCACGTCGTACAGCGTGAAGCCGTCGTGCGCCGTGATGAAGTTCACCGACGCCCAGGGCCGCCGCCCACGCTTCTCGAACAGGTCGGAGGAGCCGGCGACGCGCCCGGCCAGTTCCGGCAGCATGCCCTCGTCGCCGCGCCAGTAGCGGCGCACCGTGTCGCGGTAGCGGTCGTTCCACTCCGCCCAGCCCGGCGGGAAGTTGCCGACCTGGTAGCCGCCGGGGCCGACGTCCCAGGGCTCCGCGATCATCTTCACGTCGGCCAGCACCGGGTCCTGCCGCACGGCGTCCAGGAACCCGGACCCGGGGTCGAAGCCGTAGGGCTCCCGCGCCAGCACGGTGGCGAGGTCGAAGCGGAAGCCGTCCACATGCATCTCCGTCACCCAATAGCGCAGGCTGTCCATGACCATCTGCAGGACGCGCGGGTGGCTGAGGTTGAGCGTGTTCCCGGTGCCGGTGTCGTTGATGTAGAAGCGCGGGTTGTCGGGCAGCAGCCGGTAGTAGCTGAGGTTGTCGATGCCCTTGAAGGACAGCGTGGGGCCCAGGTGGTTGCCCTCGGCGGTGTGGTTGTAGACCACGTCCAGGATCACCTCGATCCCCGCCTCGTGCAGGCGGGCGACCATGGTCTTGAACTCCGACAGCACGCCGGTGGTCATGTAGCGCGGCTCGGGCGCGAAGAAGCCAACGGTGTTGTAGCCCCAGTAGTTGCGCAAACCCTTCGACACCAGGTGCCGCTCGTCGGCGATGGCCTGGACCGGCAGGAACTCCACCGAGGTGATGCCCAGCGCCTTCAGGTAATCGATGATCGCGTGGGTGGACATGCCGGCGAAGGTGCCGCGCAGCGGGGCCGGCACCTCCGGATGGCGCATGGTGAAGCCGCCGACGTGCGTCTCGTACAGGATGGTGTCGGACCAGGGCACCAGCGGGTGGCGGTCGTGCCCCCAGGTGAAGGCGCGGTCGACCACGCGGCCCTTCGGCATGGCGCGGGCGTTGTCGCGCCGGTCGAAGGACAGGTCCTCGCGCGTCGAGCCGACGCGGTAGCCGTAATGGGCGTCCGACCACTTGAACGGCCCGAACAGCGCCTTGGCGTAGGGGTCGAGCAGCAGCTTGTTCGGGTTGAACCGGTGCCCCGCCGCCGGATCGTACGGCCCGTAGACCCGGTAGCCGTAGAGCAGCCCCGGCCGCGCGTCGGGCAGGTAGCCGTGCCAAACCTCGTCGGTGTATTCCGGTAGCACGACCCGCTCGACCTCGCGCTGGCCAGTCTGGTCGAACAGGCACAGTTCCACCTTCTCCGCGTGGGCGGAGAACAGGGCGAAGTTGACGCCGAACCCGTCCCAGTTCGCCCCCAGCGGATAGGGCTTCCCGGGCCAGACGGTCGTGCGCGTGGCGGTGGCGATAGACATCAGGGGAGGCTCCCCACGGGCACGATCATCGGACGCGCTGTTCAAGCGGGTGGATTGGGCAGGACGTGGCCTAGCCGAAAGGCCATGCCGCAAGGTGCAATAAACGGGAGGCGGACGGTAGGCGTCAAGGAAAGAGCAGCGGAATCCCCTCTCCCCTCTGGGGAGAGGGTTAGGGTGAGGGGGCGGCCGCAGGCCGACAACCCAGGCTCATTGCAGCGCTTGTCCGCCCTTCGGGCGCCCCCTCATCCTAACCTTCTCCCCGGAGGGGAGAAGGAACAGGTGGAAGGAAGCGGCGGCCCCTACCCCGCCTTCCGCTCCAACACCACGGTGCCCAGGGGCGGCAGGGTCACGTTGATGGAGTGCGGGCGGCCGTGCCAGGCGGTTTCCTCGGACTCGATGCCGTCGGGGTTGCCCACCCCGCTACCGCCATACTCCGTCGCGTCGGTGTTCACCACCTCCTCATACCGCCCCGGCAGCGCGACACCCACACGGTAGCCGTGCCGCGGGATCGGCGTGAAGTTGCACACCACGACCACTTGGTGCTCGGGGTCGTCGGTCTCCTTGCGCAGGAAGGCCAGCACGGAGTTGTCGCTGTCGTTGGCCTCGATCCATTCGAAGCCGGCCGGGTCGCAATCGGTCTGGTGCAGTGGCTTCAGGTCGCGGTACATGCGGTTCAGGTCGCGCACAAGGCTTTGCAGCCCCAAATGCAGCGGCTCCTCCAGCAGGTGCCAGTCGAGGCTGCGGGCCTCGCTCCACTCCCGCCACTGGCCGAACTCGCCGCCCATGAACAGCAGCTTCTTGCCGGGATGGGCGAACATGAAGCCGTAATAGGCGCGCAGGTTGGCGAACTTCTGCCAGTCGTCGCCCGGCATCTTGTTGATCAGCGAGCCCTTGCCGTGCACCACCTCGTCGTGGCTGAGCGGCAGGACGAAGTTTTCCGAGAACTGGTAGATCAGGCCGAAGGTCAGCTGGTGGTGATGGTAACGGCGGTGGATGGGATCCTTCGCCATATACTCCAGCGTGTCGTGCATCCAGCCCATGTTCCACTTGTAGCCGAAGCCCAACCCGCCGAGATAGACGGGCCGCGACACGGCCGGCCAGGCGGTGGATTCCTCGGCCACCGTCATGATGCCCTGGTGGTGCCCGTAGGTCAGCTCGTTCATCCGCTTCAGGAAGGCGATGGACTCCAGGTTCTCGCGCCCGCCGAACTGGTTGGGGATCCACTCCCCGGCCTTGCGGCTGTAGTCGAGGTAGAGCATGGAAGCCACGGCGTCGACGCGCAGCCCGTCCAGCCGGTACTGGTCCAGCCAGAACAGCGCGTTGCCCAGCAGGAAGTTCTGCACCTCCGTCCGGCCGAAATTGTAGATCAGCGTGTTCCAGTCCTGGTGGTAGCCCTGGCGCGGATCGGCGTGCTCGTACAGGTGCGTGCCGTCGAACCAGCCCAGCCCGTGCGGATCCGTCGGGAAATGGCCGGGCACCCAGTCCAGCAGCAGCCCGATGCCCGCCGCGTGGCAGGCGTCCACGAAATACTTGAAGTCCTCCGGCGTGCCGTGGCGGCTGGTCGGGGCGTAGAGCCCGATCGGCTGGTAGCCCCAGGATCCGTCGAAGGGATGCTCCGTGATCGGCAGCATCTCGATGTGAGTGAAGCCTAGGTCCTTCACGTAGGGGACCAGCCGGTCGGCCAGCTCCCGGTAGGTCAAGAAGCGATCGCCTTCCTCCGGCACCCGCGCCCAGGATCCCAGATGGACCTCGTAGATGGAGATCGGCGCCGTCCGCTCCGCGCAATGGCTGCGGGCCTGCTGCCAGCTCTGGTCCTGCCAGCCGTATTTGGGCAGGCCATGCACGACCGACGCGGTCTGCGGCCGCATCTCCGCCTGGAAGGCGTAGGGGTCGGACTTCAGCGGCAGCAGGTCACCGCCGGCCCCCTTGATCTCGAACTTGTAGCGCTGGCCGGCGGTGGCGCCGGGAACGAAGATCTCCCACACGCCCGCTTCCGTGCGCTTGCGCATCGGCAAGCGGCGGCCGTCCCAGTCGCAGAAGTCGCCAACCACGCTGACACGCCGCGCGTTGGGCGCCCACAGCGCGAAGGCCACGCCCGCGACCCCGTCGATCTCCCGCGGGTGCGCGCCCAGCCGCTCGTAGCTCTTCAGGTGCGTGCCCTCGGCCAGCAGGTGGATGTCCAGCTCGCCCAGCACATTGCCAAAGCGGAAGGCGTCCTCGAACTCCTGGGTGGCCAGCGGGAACTGCACGCGCAGGCGGTAGCGGAAGCGTTGCGTCCGCTCCGGCATGGTCGCCAGGAAGAAGCCCTCGTCGTGGACCCGGTCGGCCTCGGCGACGGGATCGCCGCTGGCGCTGTCGATCACCCAGACGCGCTCGGCGCCGGGGATGAAGGCCCGCACCTCCACCGGCCGGCCGTCCCCGTCCTGGTGCATGCCCAGGATCGCGAACGGATCGCCATGGTCGGCGCGGACGATCGCCTCGATGCCGCCGCGCAACGGCGACGCCTTCTGCGTTTCAGGCCGGATTCCCGTGCGGATGTCGTTCGGCATCGGTTGCCCTTCTTCCCCTGCCTTCGTTCTTGGGGTGTGAACATAACGCCACGCCGTTTGTCACACCAGCGACCACACCCTCGCACGCCTCCGGCGGGAGAGGGAGGGACCCACGCCCCAAGGGCGTGGGAGGGTGAGGGCTTGGTTTCTCGGGAAAACCTTGCCCTCACCCTCCCGCCTTCAGCGGGCCCCTCCCTCTCCCATCGGGGATGGAAGAGGGAGTTCACACCGTCCCGTCGAGCAGGCCCAGCACGCCCTTGACCGGGATGCCGATCCAGCTCGGGCGATGCGCGGCCTCGTAGGCGATCTCGTAGAGCGCCTTTTCCATCAGGAACAGGGCCAGCAGGCGCCGGCTCGCCGCTTCGTCCGCGGGCCAACTCGGGCAGCCGCCGATGGAGGCGCGGTAGGCGTCCAGGAAAGCCTGGGTGCTGCGCCGCTCCCAATCCTGTGCTGCTTCCAGCGCGGCGCCGGTGCCCTCCAGCGCGGCCGCCTCGTCGATGCGGAACAGCGCCGCCCAGGCCGCATAGTTGAAGGAGCGCAGCATGCCCGCCACGTCGCGCAAGGGGCTGTGCTTGGCCCGGCGCTCCTCCAGCGACTTCGCCGGCTCGCCCTCGAAGTCGATGATGTACCAGTCGTTCTGGGCGCGCAGCACCTGACCCAGGTGATAGTCGCCGTGGATGCGCGTCTTCAGCCCCTGCGGCGGCGTGTCGGCCAGCTCGGTCAGCCGGTCCATCACCTCGGCGCGGCGGGCGAGCAGCCCCTCCGCCTGCTCCCGCACCGCCGGGGTGAGGCGGTCGAGCGCGCCGGGCAGCGCCGCGAAGGCGGCGTCGGCTTGGCGACGGGCGGCGTCGGCCCAGCCCTTGAGGTCGGCGGCGGTGATCGGCTCCGGATCGAAGGCCGGGTCGCCGGTGCCCTGCGCCAGCGCGCAGTGCAGTTCGGCGGTGCGCTGGCCCAGCGTCGCCGTCATGGCGAGGTGGATGCCGAAGGGCTCCCCGGTCGTCGACTCATCGCCGGCGTGGGAGACGCCCAGGCGGATGTCGTCCAAGTCGCGCACCAGCGAGTCGACCGTGCTGCTCCAGCCATCGCCCTGGTTGCGGACGAAGCCCTGCACGACGACCAGCGCCGTCGGCGTCCCGTTCTCCGCCACATGCTCCACGGAGCCCAGCAGCGGCGGGGTGTTGGGATACCGGGCCACCTCGGTCAGGAAACGCCCCATCTCCAGCTCCGGGTGCGAACCGGGTGTCAGCCGGCGGAACACCTTCAGCACCGCCTGGCTGTCCACCAGGACGGAGCTGTTGCTCTGCTCCACGCCCAGGCGCCGGATCTCCGCATCCTCGCCCAGCGTCAGCTCGGCCATACGCGCCGTCGGCGTGAAGCGCAGCGTGCCGGAGGAGGCCGGAAGCTCCCGCCCCTCGCGCAACGCGTCCAGCAGGCTGCGCGTGAAGGCGTCGGTCTGCACGGCGTCGACGATGGCGCCGGTCCGCGGCCCGCGCCGCGCCTTGGCGAGCGTGTAGGGCAGCAGCGGCCAGCCGGCGTTGCCGGCGTTCTCCTCCCAACTCATGGCGAGCGGCAGCAGGTAGGACTGCCGGCCCCCGCCGGCGAGATCCACGTCGGCCCAGGACAGCATGAAGCCGTCGCCCGGTCCGGGCAGCCGGGCAAACATGGGGACCTGCGCCCGCTCGATGCGGCGGTCCTTGGCGGCGAACCAGCGCTGCTGCGGCAGGAAGGCTTGCAGGATGTCGCGCGCCAGTTCCTCCCGCGCCTGCCCGCTGATCAGGCTGTGCCAGCCGTCGCGCACCACCACGGTCAGCAGGTCGGGCACCGGTTCCGGCGTCGTCTCGTGCCAGGACGGCAGCTGCGCCTCGGCGGCCAGCGCGAACCAGTAGAAGCCGTAGGCCGGGATGGTCAGCAGGTACGGCAGGTCGCCGACCGGCGGGAAGACCGTGCGACCCAGCAGCTCCACCGGCACGCGGCCGCGGAACTGTTTCAGGTCAAGCTCCACCGCCTGGGCGGAGCGCGACAGGTTGGCGACGCAGAGGACGATCTCCTCCCCCTCCTCCGTGGAGTGGCAGCGCAGGTAGGCCAGAACCTTGCGGTTGCCCGGGTAGAGCAGGCGGAAGCTGCCGCGGCCGAAGGCCTTGTGCTGCTGGCGCACGGTGATCAGCCGCTTCATCCAGTTCAACAGGGACGACGGGCTGCGCTGCTGCGCCTCCACGTTGATCGCCTGGAAGCCGTAGATCGGGTCCTGGATCGCCGGCAGGAACAGCCGCGCCGGATCGGCGCGGGAAAAGCCGCCGTTGCGGTCGGGCGACCACTGCATCGGCGTGCGCACGCCGTCACGGTCGCCGAGATAGATGTTGTCGCCCATGCCGATCTCGTCGCCGTAATACAGCACCGGCGTGCCGGGCATCGACATCAAGAGGCTCTTCAGCAGCTCGATCTTGCGGCGGTCGTTTTGCAACAGCGGGGCGAGACGCCGGCGGATGCCCAGGTTGATGCGCATGCGCCGGTCGGCGGCGTAGAAGTCCCAGAGATAGTCCCGCTCCTTGTCGGTCACCATCTCCAGCGTCAGCTCGTCGTGGTTGCGCAGGAAGACCGCCCACTGGCACAGATCCGGGATGTCCGGCGTCTGGCGCATGATGTCGGCGATGGGGTGCCGGTCCTCCATGGCAACCGCCATGTAGATGCGCGGCATCAGCGGGAAGTGGAACGCCATGTGGCATTCGTCCCCGCCCTTTTCCGGATCGCCGAAATAGGGCAGCACGTCTTCCGGCCACTGGTTGGCTTCGGCCAGCAGCATGCGGTCGTTGTAGCCCTTGTCGATCTCCGTCCGGATGGCTTTCAGCACCTCGTGCGTCTCGGGCAGGTTCTCGTTGTTGGTGCCCTCGCGCTCCTTCAGGTAGGGCACGGCGTCGAGCCGCAGCCCGTCCACCCCCATGTCCAGCCAGAAGCGCATGACGTTCAGCACTTCCTGAAGGACCTTCGGATTGTCGAAGTTCAGGTCCGGCTGGTGCGCGTAGAAGCGGTGCCAGAAATAGGCCTGCGCCTCCGGATCCCAGGTCCAGTTGGACTTCTCCGTATCGCAGAAGATGATGCGCGTGCCCTGGTACTTCTGGTCGGTGTCGGACCAGACGTAGAAATTGCGGTGGTTCGACCCCGGCTTGGCCTGCCGGGCGCGCTGGAACCACGGGTGCTGGTCGGACGTGTGGTTGATGACCAGCTCGGTGATGACCCGCAGGCCGCGGTCGTGGCATTCGCGCAGGAACCGCTTGAAGTCCTGCAAATTGCCATAGGACGGGTTGACCGCCTTGTAGTCGGCGATGTCGTACCCGTCGTCGCGCAGCGGCGAGGGGTAGAAGGGCAGCAGCCAGAGCGTCGTGACGCCCAGGTCCTGGATGTAGTCCAGCTTCTGCGTCAGTCCGGCGAAATCGCCGATGCCGTCGTTATCGGCGTCGAAATACGCCTTAACGTGCAGCTGGTAGATGATCGCGTCCTTGTACCAGAGCGAATCCGAGCGATCGATCCGTCCGTTGTCCAAGCTCTTCATGCCGCTGCCGCCACTCCGGAATGGGAACCGGGAAGGGGGCGAATGCCCCCGTGCACCGACATAAACCGCTCAAGCGGGCGACCGTTCCGCCGCGAAGGCGATGTACGTTGTCCAACCTGCGATTGGGTTGTGTGCGCGGCGGTCCGTTATCCCTTCGCCTTCCGGCCCGGCCTGGGCAGGGCGCGGTAGGCGTTCTGGTCCTCTTCGATGAAGTGGGCGATCAGCCGGTGCTCGACCCAGTTCGACAGCTCGTTGGGTGTGCAGAAGACGACGCCGAATTCGCCCTCCTGCCGCAAATCGGCCAGTTCCGCCGCGATGGCCCGGTGCACGGCGCGGTGCTGTTGGGTCGATTTGCTCTTCGCCGTGCCCCAGAAGCGCTCCTCGGCCAGGAAATGCTCCTGCGTGTATTTGACCAGCGCCGCGTAGGCGTTCTGGATGATGCGGTAGCCCTGGCCGGCGTTCACCGCGACGTGCAGAAGGTCCGACAGTTCCAAAAGCGTCCGGTGTTGGGAATCGATGAACTCGTTCCCGACGGTGTACTCATCCTTCCACGGGAATCGCGCAGACGTTTGCATGCTGGCCTTGCTGTCGGGCGAACGGGCGGGCTGACCACAAAGGGCGCCCGGACGTTAGCACCCGCCAACCGTGAGACGGCATGGACAATTTGCCGCAAACGTCGACAAAAACCGGCGACTTCCGCGACTTTCGACAGGCCGGCTTTCAGCGGGCCGCGACGTGGATCACCCCGGCCCCACCCGCGTCCGCCGGATGGTGCGGACCTTCGGCCCGTACTGCCCCCGGCGTTGGGCGGCCAGCGTCAGCGCCTCGTGCGCGATCATGCGGCGGAAGTCGCGGTCGACGCGGGCGAACATGCCGAAGGCCGTCTTCACCGCGTCCGGCGTCGGGTTTGCGGTCGCCTCACGCAAGGCGTTGCGCAGCATGCGCAACTCCAGCACTCCCTTGACGCAGATGTGCTCGACCGCCTCGGCAAGAATGCCGATCGAGCACAGCGACGCCTCGTCGTCGAGCCGAACCTGCACCATGCACCTGAGCGACTGAGCAAACGGATAGGTCGGCACTTTTACCGTCGATTTGAGACAAATCGCACGTTTTTGTCGAACAGCGTCCGTTTTCCCAATCAGGGTTGCACGGCTGCATCACCGGCACAACCCAACCTACGGATCCTGCACCACCGGTGCTTGACCCGCCCCAACCCAAAAGGTTAAAATTCCTACATCAACGGCCGATCCGCGCCCAGCATCCGCGTCCATGAAACATCATCGAAAAAACGTTGCACAATGTTTCATTCGTCGGTTTCATTCGTCGGAATCCAGGTCCTTCACCATCAGGATCAGGTCCAGGGCCTGCTCGACCGGCTCCCCGTCCGGCGTCGTGAAGCGGACGGTTTCCCGGAATGGGCGTTCGGCCCGCCAGCCGCGCCGCTGGTAGAAGCACCGGGCCGCGCTGTTGCCGCGCTCGACGCCCAATTCGGCGCGCCGGACGCCGCGCTCGCGGAGCAGAAGTTCGGCGACGGCCATCAGGTGACCGCCGATGCCGGTTCCGTGCAGCGGGTGGAAGCTGCGCACCGCCCATAGGACGGCGATCCTCTCTCCCCGCTTGGCCGCGAGGTCGATCCAGACCTGCCCGACCGGGAAGCCGCCGGTCACCCCCAGCAGCATCAGCCCGTCGCCCCGCTGCTGGGCCGCGAAGGCCTCCTGGATCACGGCGCGGTGCGGGCTGTAGAGCCCCATCCATTCGAGCGCGGGCAAGTCCGCCGCGGTGCAGAGGCGAATGGTCATGGGGACGCTCAAGGTCACCCGCCCAAACACCGGGCCGATTTCGGCGGGCTCATCCATCGGGCAAGGCGGGCTCCATCAGGCCGACGCGGCGGTACAGCTCCGGCCGGTGCCGCGTCCAGTTCTCGACCACGCACTCGGTCGCCGACCGGTCATAGTAGGTCCAGGGCAGCGCGTGCGCGTTCAACCCCACGAAATGCGCGCCAACCCGCCCGAGTTCCGGAGTCTTCGGCCAAAAGGGCGAACAGATCGACACGTCCGCGGTGGACACCACATGGGCCGGCCGGTCGAGGTCGAGCGCCACGACCTGGAGCCCCTGCTCGTCGAGCTCCGACGCGAGGGGGACGGGGTGCGCCTCCAGCACCGACCGCAACGCCGCACCGAGGTCATAGCCGGGCGGCAGGCCGCGGATGCCGGCGTTGCGCGGCTCCTCGCGGGTGAAGGCGGTGAAGGCGCCGTGGGCCAGCGTGACATCTCCGGCGATCAGGCAGCGCGGCTCCGCCTCCTCCAGCCAAGCGCGCATGGCCACGGGCAGGTCCCAGAGGATGCAGTCGTTGTCGAGCGACAGTTCGTAGCGGTCGGGGAACAGGCGCAGTGGGGCGAACTTCCAGGCCACCCCCTCCGCCATGTCGCCGCCAAGGTGGTTGTCGAGGAAGTCCGGCAGCCCACCCGCCGTTTGCCACGCCACGGCGTCCGGCACCGGGCCGGTGCGTGCGTGCGCGGCGTCCGGAGCCATGCCGTTCACGACCACCGCATAGCGTGCCTCCGGACCGAACAGTCCCCAGGCGCCCCAGATCGACAGCCGCAGCGCCTCGAACCCGCGCGGGCTGACGTCGCCGATGGTCCAGCGGACACCCAGCGGCCGGATCATGCGCCGCCTCCCGCCGTGAAGCGGCGGGTCAGGCTCGGCTGGTCCACCGCGCCCCATTGATACTTGTAGGCCTCGCGCCCGCGCAGGAAGTGGAACTCGGCGGCCCCCTCCGCCAACGCCTGCGCGATGGCGTGCCCCACCGCGAGGACGCCAGGCCCCTGGGCGGCAAGCTCCGGGTCGAAGCCACCCAGGTAATAGTAGGTGCGCTGCCCGTCGCCGAGCCCGTAATGGACCGCGGCCAGACGCCCGCCGATGCGCAGCCGGTGCATGCGCAGAAGGCCAGCCTCGGCCAGCGCGGGCAAGGCCGCGCGGTGGAAGGCCTGAACGGCCGGATCAGCCAGCACCCCCGGCTCTCCACGGCCTGACCAGCGCGCGGCGTGCAGCTCGAACAGGTCCTCCAGCATGCCGCCGGCGGTGTGCGGGGTGGCGTTCTCCACGGCGACTCCGCCGGCCCGCTCCGCCCGGCGCCCGGTGTGCCGGAGGTTGCGCGCCTGCGAGGCGGGAAGCACCGCGGCAAGGTCGCGCTCCCCCTTTGTACCGAGGGGAAGGAATGGGCAGACGTCCGTCGCCCCGCAGGACTCACGCCAGCCCGGCGGCGGGCCAAAGCGAAGCAGCCGCGACCACGGCGGCAACGCGGGGAACTCCAGTGCGCCGCAACCGGTCAGGTCCGGGATGGCGGCCAGCACCTCGGCCAGCGGCACGTCCGGCTCCACCAGCGCGTCGAGCAGGTCGGTGACCCCGGCACCGAGCGGCAACAGCCGGTCGCCCTCCCGGTAGAGCGGCAGCACACCGACCAGACGGACGCGGCGGTACAGGGCCAGCACCCACAGCTCACCATGGGCGAAGGCGCGCCACCAGGGGATCAGCCACGCCGGGTGCTGGAAGGGCGTGGCGTTCGGAACCCGGCCCCACAGGGCAGCCCACGGAGCGGCCAGCGCCTCCAGCGCCGCTTCACTGCGCGCGGCGACGATCCGGACACCGGACGCGGCCGGGCCGGGACTGGTCGCCGCGATGGCCCTGAGGCTCCCGTTCGATGGCATCGGGTTCGGCATCGGGTTCGGCATCGGAGTCGAAGGCATCAGGCCGCTCCCGCGTTCGCCGTCCGGCGGGACAGCCGGGCGTAAAGGTCGAGGTAGTCGTTGCTCATCCGCTCCGCCGAGAAGCGCGCCCGTGCGGCGGCGCGGCAGACATCCGGGTCGAGGCGGCCGGCCGCGGCGACCGCATCGGCCATAGCGGCCGCGTCCTCGACGATGAAGCCGGTGACGCCGGGTTCGACGATCTCCGGCAGGGCGCCGTTGCCGAAGGCGACCACCGGGGTGCCGCTGGCCATCGCCTCCATGGCGACGAGCGAGCTGGTCTCCGGCGCCTCGCTCGGCACCAGCAGGCAGCGCGCCGCGGCGAGCAGGCGCCGCTTGCGCGCGCCGCCAATCGGGCCAAGGAATCGGCTGCCCCCGATCAGACGCGGTTCCACCTCCTCTGCGAAGTAACGCTCGTGCGCCTCGTAGGGGAACACCTGGCCGCCGACCAGAAGCGGCAGGCCGGCGCGTCGCGCCGAGTCCAGGGCGGTGTGGATGCCCTTCTCCGGGCAGATCCGACTGAGCGCCAGGGCGAAGCGGCGCTTGGTCAAGCGCGTGGCGAAGCGGCCCAGCGGGATGCCGTTGGGAATCGGCGGCAGAAGCCGCGCGCTCCGCGGGCAGGCCCGGTGCTGGGAGGCGGAGACGCAGACCAGATGCGTGTCGGGACGGCCGGGGGCGAAGACGTCGGGCGGGTACCAGCCCGGCGGCAGGTGCAGGGTCGCCAGCGCCGGCACGCCGGGTGGCGGCAGGCAGTTGGCGAAGTCGATGCCGTGCAGGTGAACGAGATCCACCGGGTAGCGCGCCAGCGCCGCGCGGACGATCCGCCGCACCTGGGCGTGGACGCCGGCCCGGATCGATTCGTCGATGCGCCCGCCCACCGCGTGCACCGGCAGCAGCGTCCCCGCGACCGTGGACCCCTCGCAGGCCACCACCAGCGACCGGTGGCCTGCGGCGACCAGCGCGCGGTCCAGCGTGGACAGCACCTGCTCCGCCCCGCCCACCGCGTCGGGGCCGACGGGCGCGAAGGGATAGGCGACGCTCAGGACGGTCAAGGGCATCCGCCGCCCTCCCCGCCGGAGGCAGCCAGTCCAAGGGTCCGCAGGGCCTCCGCCGCCAGGGCGCGCCAACGCTCCCCGGTGATGCCCCAGGAGAAGCGGTCGTAGTTCAGCGGGCCATCGTGCGGCGGGCGCGTGAAGTCGTAGGCCGGCGCGGGGCGGAATCGCTCCACGTCGTCGCGAAAGGGGGCGAGCGTGCGCGCTTGGCTGGCGTGTGCGTCGAGCATCCGGCGCTTCAGCACACGGTCTTCCGGATCGAGCCACACGGTGCAGGCGGGGATGCCGGGCCGCGGCAGGAAGTCTTGGAAGACGGTGCCGCCCTCCCCGCCCGCGCCGTGATAGCCCGCCATCTCGACGATCCGAGGGGCCACGCCGTCGAGCAGGGTGCAGGCCGCGTGCACGGCGAAGGCGGTGGCGTCGTGGTCGGGATGCCCGCCTTCGTAGGCGTGGGTCAGCACCACGTCGGGCCGCTCGTCCTCGATCCGGTGCATCACCAGCCGGGTCAGCGCCGCCAGATGGTAGGAGGCGCCCTGGTCGGCGAAGCCCAGCCCGTCGAGCCGGTCCGGCGCGACACCGGCCAGGGCCAGGGCCCGCTCCAACTCCGTACGGCGCAGCGCCGCGTAAGCCGCGGCCGTGGTGCAGCCGGCGGCTTCCGCATCCGGGCCCGTGCGGGGAGCGCCGTCGGTCGTGTGCAGGATGCGGATGCGATTGATGCGGCCGAGTTGGGCGCCGGCTCCTATGGTTTCGTCGTCGGGATGGGCCACGACCACCAGCGCCCGCTGGCTGTGGTCGAAGGGCAGCTGCTGGCGTGACGCGGGCAGCGCCCCATCGATGCAGGCGTCGATGCAGGGGAATGGCATTTCGGCTGTTCGCAGTTTCGGATGTGCGAATGCCAAACAAGGGCACCGGGACCGGGTTCCGAAACTCCGGCGCGCTACACGAAGGTTTAAATCCGGTGGGTCAGACCCGCCGCTTGCCCTTGGGGATATACCGATTGATCTCGCCGTTGCAGGACCGGCTGACCCGTTCGTATTCGGCCAACGTGTCCACCTGCGACTGGCGCCGCTCCCGCTCCTGCCCGAACTCCTGCAGCATTTGGCGGAGCAGGCTGTTGACCGGCAGCAGCAGCGCCCGCATCGCCTGGTCCTTGGAACGGGCGCGAACCGGCTTCATCCGGGCCGCCACGGCTTCCAGCCGGCGGTTCAGCGTCGGCGCGTATTCGCGCAGCAGCTGCTCGTCCACGGCGATGTGCTTCATCTCGTGGCTCAGCACCTCGCCGAAGATGCAGCTGTTCTGCGGCAACTCGCGGGCGACGTAGATGGTCCGCTCCTCATAGCCGAAACCGGCCGTCAGGAGCTTCGGCGTGACGCAGAAGGTCCCGTCGCCCATCGGCTGGATCAGCGCTTCGAGGTTGGACCGCTCGCCGTGCTTGACCAGAGCCAGGCCGAGGATATGCCCGTTCGACGCCCCCGCCGGCCCCGGCGCACGGCCGGGCATGCCGGCCAACTGGTTGATGGACCGCCCGTAGTCCCGGCGCAGCGGCGCCGTCAGGACATCGACCTTGAGCTGGGTCGGGCCATACTCGGGGCAGGCGCCCCCTTGCTGCGCCGCCGCCGGGGCAGCCGACAGGAGGCCCGCCCCGCCGAGGAGGACGAAGCAGGCCGGCAGGAGCAGCCGACGACGGAGGACGCCCGGGATCATTCCCGGAATGTCGGAGCCGCCCCGGCGCACCGCAAGCCCTGCGGCAAGGGGTACCGCGAGCCCGCGCAGCCCCAGCTCCAGGCCAAGCTTCAGCAGCCGCCCGGCTTGCCCGGATAGAGGAAGCGCGCCTTCAGCGTACCCTCGATCGCGCGCAGATCGTTCGCCACCTCGTTCTCGTCCACGTCGCCGTCCACGTCCACTACCACGTAGCCCAGCTCCGGGTCGGTCTGCAGGTACTGGGCGGCGATGTTCAGGTTGCGGCCGGAGAAGACCTCGTTGATCTTGCGCAGCACGCCCGGACGGTTCTCGTGGACGTGCAGGAAGCGGGTGCAGCCGGCGTGGACGGGCAGCGCCACCTGCGGGAAGTTCACCGCCCCCATGGTCGAGCCGTTGTCGGAATACTCGATCAGCTTCTGCGCCACCTCGGTGCCGATGTTGGCCTGCGCCTCCATGGTCGAGCCGCCGATGTGCGGGGTCAGGATCACGTTGTCCAGGCCGCGCAACGCGCTCTCGAACACCTCGGCGTCGCTGCCCGGCTCCTTCGGGAACACGTCGATGGCGGCGCCGATCAGGTGGCGCTCCTTCAGCGCGCCGGCCAGCGCCTCGATGTCGACCACCTGGCCGCGGGCGGCGTTGATCAGGTGGCTGCCCTTCTTCATGGCGCGAAGCTGCGCCGGGCCGATCATGTTGCGGGTCTGCGGCGTGTCGGGGACGTGCAGGGTCACCACGTCGGACACCGCCAGCAGCTCCTCCAGCGAGTGGCAGGGCTGCGCGTTGCCGAGCGCCAGCTTGTTCACCACGTCGAAGTAGCGGACCTTCAGGCCCATCGATTCGGCAAGGATCGACACCTGCGTGCCGATGTGGCCGTAGCCGACGATGCCCAGCGTCTTGCCGCGGATCTCGTAGCTGTCCTTGGCCGACTTCATCCAGCCGCCGTCGTGGACCAGGTTTGACTTCGGGAAGATGCCGCGCATCAGCATGATGATCTCGCCGATCACCAGCTCCGCCACCGAACGGGTGTTGGAATACGGCGCGTTGAAGACGGGAATGCCGAGTCGGCGGGCGGCCTTCAGGTCCACTTGGTTGGTGCCGATGCAGAAGCAGCCGACGCAGATCAGCTTCGACGCGGCTTCCAGCACCTTGGCGGTCAGGTGGGTGCGCGAGCGGATGCCCAGGATGTGCACGGACCCGATGCGCTCCAGCAGCTCCGCCTCGTCCAGGGCGCGCGGCAGCCGCTCGACGGACACGTAGCCGCCGTGCTCAAGCTCGCTGATGGCGTTGTCGTGGACGCCTTCCAGCAGCAGGATGTTGATCTTGTCCTTGGAGAGCGAAAGCTTGGTCACGGCAGGCATCCGTCCATCTGGAGGCCCGCCCCGGCGGGCCGTCATAACAGCGAGGGCGCAAATTAATACCAAGAGCCGACCTTGTCACGCAGGCGATGTTGCGCCGCAGGGCCTCCTTTCGCATGGCGGAATGGCGCGACGCGCGGGGCGCGTCCGCATGTGGCTTGGCGCGGAACGCAGGGCGCGGTATCTCTCGACGCAGCGAGAATGAGGCCCGCGACCCGAAGAAAGGCCCCCGGCATGACCGACGTCACCATCTATCACAACCCGCGCTGCACGAAGTCGCGCGAGACGCTGGAGCTTCTGCGCTCCAAGGGCATCGAGCCCACGGTCGTGGAGTATCTGAAGACCCCGCCATCGGCCGCCGAGCTGACGGCCATCCTGGGCAAGCTGGGCAAGGGGCCGCGGGACATCCTGCGCGCCAAGGAAGCCGCCGAGGCCGGGATCGCCAAGGACCTGGACGGCGCGGCGCTGGTCGCCGCCATGGTCGCCAACCCCAGCGCCATCGAGCGCCCCATCGTCGTCAAGGGCGACAAGGCCCGCGTCGGCCGCCCGCCGGAAAGCGTTCTGGAGATCCTGTAAGTGACCACAAATTCCCTGGGCATCACCGCCGCGGACGCCGCCGCCGAACTGCGGACCATCCGCGACCTCATCCGCTACGGCGTCAGCCGCTTCAACGAGGCGGACATCGACTATGGCCACGGCACCAGCAACGCCTTCGACGAGGCTGTCTTCATGGTGCTGGAAGGGCTGAACCTGCCGATCGACCAGCTGGAGCCCTATCTGGACGCCCGGCTGACCAGCGCGGAGCGGCAGAAGGTCGCCGGCCTGCTGCACGCCCGCGTCGACACGCGCAAGCCCGCCTCCTACCTGCTGAACAAGGCCTACATCCAGGGCATCCCCTTCTATGTGGACGAGCGGGTGATCGTCCCACGCTCCTACATCGGGGAGATCCTGTTTTCCGGCCTCATCGGTGGCGACGACAGCGGCGATGACGACACCGACGACTTCACGCTGGTGGAGGACCCGACGGCGGTGGAGCGGGTGCTGGACCTCTGCACGGGTTCCGGCTGCCTCGCCATCCTCGCCGCGCGCATCTTCCCGGAAGCGCAGGTGGACGCGGTGGATCTGTCCGCCGACGCGCTGGAGGTGGCGAAGCGCAACGTCGCCGACAGCGGGTATGAGGACCGCATCGCCCTGCACCATGGCGACCTGTTCGCGCCGCTGAAGAACCGCAAGTACGACGTCATCATCACCAACCCGCCCTACGTCGACGCCGACGCCATGGCCAATCTGCCGCCGGAATTCCGGCACGAGCCGACGATGGCGCTGGCCTCGGGCGAGGACGGGCTGGACATCGTCCGCCGCATCCTGAAGGAGGCGCCGAAGCACCTGACGCCGGAAGGTGGCCTGCTGTGCGAGTTCGGCACCGGCCGCGAGATCCTGGAAGCCGAATACCCGGACCTTGACTTCTTCTGGGTGGAGACGGCCAACAGCTTCGGCGAGGTCTTCTGGCTGACCCGCGACCAGCTGAAGGCCGGCGGGAAGTAACCTGGGGTCTTCCGGAACGGCATCGGTTGGGGCTCCCCCCGGCCGGTGCCGTTCGCGTTTCCAAGCATCCCCGGCGGCGGCTACACCACCGGCCGGGAGAAGGCCCGGCAGCAGGTTTTCGTGCCGTCGCGGCACGGCCAGAGCTGGGGGACGTTCTCCCAGATGGGGCCAAGTCGGTCCTGCATCTCGCTGATGGTGCTGGTGGCCCCAAGGCGGCCGGCGATGCAGGCCGTGTGGGCCAACGTGGTGGCCAAAAGCCCAACGTCGCCTGGGTTGGCCCTGAACAGCGCCGGGCGGAAGGCGACGGCGGCGCGGGACACGATGCCGAACACCTGTTCCTTGCTGCTGGAGGCGGCGAGATTCTGCCCGCCCGTTTCGGCCATCCGCCACGACACGTTCAGCAGGGAAGCCAGGAGCTTCTCCACCTCGGCGGTCGTGCCGATCTCCAGCGGAGTCCGGTCGGCGAAGGTCACGTCGAGGATGGCGAAGCAGCGCGGCAACAGGACGC
The DNA here is from genome assembly GCF_025961225.1 of Azospirillum canadense. Classification (GTDB taxonomy): domain Bacteria; phylum Pseudomonadota; class Alphaproteobacteria; order Azospirillales; family Azospirillaceae; genus Azospirillum; species Azospirillum canadense. Next base: position 2,041,900 of record NZ_JAOQNG010000001.1, read on the forward strand.
CGGCGACCGCCATGCCGACCGCCAAGCGCGCCTTTTCGATGCGCTTCACGAAGGCGTTGTCCTTGCGCATCTTCACCACCCGGTTCAGATGCTGGATCTGCCGATCGACCCCCTGGATGGTGGACAGGATGGTTGCGGTCAGGGCCGCGAATTCCGCGTCGTCCGTCGCCATCTTGCGCCAGCGGGAGACGTCGGTGACGAAATCGCGCGCCCCTTTCTCGATGCTCGACACAAGGAAGTCCATCACCGCGCCGAAGGGTGGCCGCTCCAGCTTTTCCGTCATTTCGTGCCGGACGACCGGCGGTGCGATCGTCAGGATGATCGCCCGGTCCTTCAGGTCGACGGACAGCTGGATCAGGAGGAAATGGGCGTAGGCCTTCGCGTCTTCCGACAAGGTGGTGAGGACGCGGTACAGCGCGTCGATCTGCTGCTCGTCGACCTCCCAAACCGGCTTTTCCCGCGCGGACTGGAAGAAGATCAGGTCGGTTTCGTCATCGCTTCGGTAGAAGACCGCCCGTTGCGCGTGGAAATACCAGCGCGCCATGGTGAAGCAGCCGGCCAGCGCGTCCAAGCCGGCGGCGACATGGTCCAGGGACTGGCCGCTGGCCTTGGCCAAGGCCGGTTCCCAATCCGGTCGCTTCGGTGAGCGGAGCAGCCGGCTGACCGCTTCGGCGGCGTCGATGGTGACGAGGATGCGGTCTTCCGGAGTGGTGGCCCGCGCGTAATCGTCCTTGAATCCGTTCCATTGCGGCAGTTGCGCTTCGACCAGTCCTTCGGTGACGCGGATCAGCGGCCGTGCGATGTGCCAATGCGCGCCGGGAAAATGCTGGATCTTGTCGACGAAGAAATGCTCCGCATGGCGGCACAGCCGCCGCCACAGGGTGGGTGTCCGCGGAGCCTGTTCGCGGCGCAGCGCCGGCCGCAGCGTGGCGAGGAGCTGCTGCCGGTCCAACCCCTCGCACAGGGCGTCCAACTCCCCCCGCTCGACGCTCCGTGCCAGCGTGACGACCGACCGCCCGTCCATTTCACCGAAGAGCTTGTCAAGCTTATCGAGATGGTCGCGGGTGAAAGCGAAGGTCCGTTCCCGCGCTGGCGACGGCCCATCCAACACCAACGCGGTGTTCTTGCCGCGACCGTGCGGAAGCCGGAGGATTTTCAGCAGCGTTTTCTTCATCAATGAAAACCATGGCCAAAGGCGTTTTCGTTTGTCTCCGCCCACCCGTCTTTTTGATTTTTGGAAATCACGGATTTTCTTGATTTCTATCGAAAATGACAACCACAAGATGAGATAAAATCATACACAGAAAACCTTAAGATTAAATAGCGTTCATGTCTTTTTCCGGTCGCATTATTGCGTCTCTCTCGAAAGTAAATTTTTGGTTAATCGTCCTGGTGCGTCAAAACATCTTCACGATGATCGTCTTCAGCCCCACGGTAATTTCCGACGATGGGGACGTCAACAATCCACAAAGGATATTCATTCGCAATATGCTTGATCGGACGCAAAGAATTGTTCGATCACAAACATGATAATCTTTGACCATCCGGATCGCAAAAATCGCGAACCAGAGCAAGTTCAAGGAATTTTGCGGAAAATTGAACGATCCGGAGCAACAGGTCCGGCGGCGTTCGACAACGCTTGATCCTGGACCATGCGGCTATTGGTCTCATGCGACCACCTCATCCGGCCGCCGCCCGAAGCACTGAATGTCTGTCGCGACCGGGTCCGCTCAGACAGCCGGCGCATGAAAAGTTTCATGATCGGCCGGCCGTATGCCCCTTTCGCACATGGCTGCGCCATGTGCTGTCGGGTTTGAACCGAAGGCGTTTGATGGAAGCCGTCGAACTCCTTCGGTTCAAACCCGCCGCCGAAGCAGCAGGCTTCCACCCCGGTGCGGCAAACGTTCGTGCCAGGGGACATCGGCGCGGGCGACCTCTTCGAAGCCTTCTGCGGCGTAGAGCCGCTGCGCCTCCGTGTTGTCGGCCCAGACATGCAGGGTGACGCGGTCGAACCCGCCGGTCCGCGCCCGCTTGTAAACCCAGGCGAGCAGACTGCGGGCGATGCCTCGGCGGCGCCAGTCCGGATCGACCGCCAGGGCCGACAGGAAATAGCTGCCCCAGTCCTGGGTCCGGCTGAAATCGGCCATGTGGGCGAGCCGGTCCGGCGGCAGGCCGGTGTAGTCCTGCGCCCTCATCCAGTCCACCGGGTAGGCGTGGGCAACCCCCACGATCCGCCCATCGGCCTCCGCCACGCCGGAATGACGGTGCGAGAAGGAGCCGGACGATCCCGCCAGCCCCGGCACCAGCATCTCCGCCGCCGTCAGGCCGGGCACCAAGCCGTCCAGCAGGAATTCGTAGACACCGCCGCCGGCCATGTCGATCAGCCGCGCCATCTCCGGCGCGTCGTCGGCCATGGCCGGGCGGATGATCCGATCCGAGTGATCCATCGCGTCTGTTCCGTCCTCGTCCCGTCGGCGTGGCGGAGAGATTGACCGCCCGCTCGTTGCGCCCTATGCTCCCCGGCATGTCTGGACGTCACCTTACCCTGGGTCTGCGAATTAGCAGCCCGGTTCTCGCCTGAGAGCCGGGGTTTTTGCTCGTCCGCTGTTTCCGACCCAACAGACAGGGGCCCAATCCACAGGCCCCCAATCCACAGGTAAGCGTGAACCATGACCACCGTCATGCTGGCGGCCCCCGCCGCTGAATCCCGTCCGACCGACCCCAACCGCTGCGTCGCCTTCGCCGTGGAGGCCGATGCCGATCCCGGCACCCTGCCGCGCGTGCTGGAACTGTTCGCCAAGCGCGGCCTCGTCCCGCTGTCGCTGACGAGCCATCTGCTCGGCGACCGTCTGGCCGTGGAGGTCGAGGTCGTCGGCATGGTCCAGGCCGAATCGAACCACGTCGGCAACTGCCTGCGCCAAATCCCGATGGTGTCGCGGGTTTCGGTCATGGACCGCACCGTTCCCGCCGACCTGCCAGCCGAAGATCTGCCGGCCGCCGCGGACTGAGCGGCAGCCAACAGAGCCACTGTGGTCAGTCGGTCGTCGTCTTCGCCTCGGGCGAGGACGCGGCCGGGCCGGGGCGGAGCGCGTCAGCCTCCGCGGCGTCGGCCCCCGCGCCTTCGGCGACGACCGGTTCCTCGACCGCCTGCATCATCTGGGCGGCACGCTGCAGCTTGCGGAACTGGGCGATCGAGAAGGGCAGGCTCGCCATATAGACCAGCCCGACGAAGGCCAGCGTCCACCAGGGCTGGCTGACCAGCGAGGCGGCGAGCAGCCCGACCCCGACCAGCGCCGGCACCACATAGTGGGTCGGCACCCGCATGCCCTTGCCGGAGAAGGTCGGCAGCGTGCTGACCATCAGTCCGCCGACGAGCAGGGTCCAGGGCACGACGATGGCCGGATGGCCGGCGACCGCCGGACCGGCCTCGAACCCGATGACCATGGGCAGCACCGCCAGCCCGGCGCCCGCCGGGGCGGGGACGCCGGTGAAGTAGTTGAAGGCCCAGGGCGGCAGGTCCACATCGCCCAGCCGCGAGTTGAAGCGCGCCAGCCGCAGCGCCGCGCACACGGCGTAGGCCATGGCCGCGATCCAGCCCAGGCTGCCCGCTCCGTTCAGCGCCCACAGGTACATCATGAAGGCCGGGGCGACGCCAAAGCTGATGACGTCGGACAGGCTGTCCAACTCCGCCCCGAACTTGCTTTGCCCGTTCAGCAGGCGGGCGATGCGGCCGTCCAGCGCGTCGAAGACCGCGGCGATGACGATGCACATCACCGCCTGCTCCCACCGCTCGTGCATGGCGAAGCGGATGGCGGTCAGGCCGGAGCACAGCGCCAGCACCGTCAGGACGTTCGGCAGCAGGTGGTTGATCGACAACCCCTTCAGCCGCGGGTGGGGCCGCCGGGCGCGGCGCTTGCGGAAAACGCCCGGCTTGAAGACCGGCTGCTTGAAGACGGGCGGCCGTTTCATCGGCGCACATCCCCCTGTCGTTGCGGCTCGTCGGAAGTCAGGTCGGCCAGGATCGTCTCGCCGCCGATGGCCGTCTGCCCGACGCAGACCAGCGGCATCACGCCGTCCGGAAGGTAGACATCGGTGCGGCTGCCGAAGCGGATCAGGCCGAAGCGCTCACCCGCCTTCACCTCCTGCCCGGCCTTCACCCAGTAGAGGATGCGGCGCGCGACAAGGCCGGCGATCTGCACGTAGGCGATCTCCCGCCCGTCCGGCAGGCGGTGGCGGAAGGCGGCGCGCTCGTTCTCCTCGCTGGCCTTGTCCAGGGCGGCGTTGACGAATGTCCCCTTGTGGTACTCCGCCGCCACCACCGTGCCGTCGGCCGGCACGCGGTTGACGTGGACGTTGAAGACGTTGAGGAAGATGCTGACGCGGGTGCGCGGCTGGTCGCCCATGCCGAGTTCCGGCGGCGGGACGGCCTGCACGATCATCGTGACGCGGCCGTCGGCCGGGCTGACCAGCAGGCCGGGGCGTGTCGGCGTCACGCGGTCGGGGTCGCGGAAGAAATACGCGCACCACAGGGTCAGCACGAGCCCCAGCCAGCCGAGCGGCGCTGCCACCGCAAGCCCGAGGATCAGGGAAACCACGGCGAAAGCGGCGATGAAGGGCCAGCCGGCGCGGTGGATGGGGACGACTACGGTATCGATGGCGGACATCGCCGGAACTTTACCCTCGGATCGTTTGGAGCGGCGCATTCTAGACGCCCTCCCCCGCCCTTTACAGAATTTTAGCAGGCGAGGCGGAGACTCAGGACGTCAACCACAGGAATGAGCGAGCCCCCGTGTCCGTTCCCGCCGCCCGCCTTCAGGCCATGCCGTCGCTCGCGGAGGTCGCGCAGACGGCCCTGCCCTTCAGCCCCGGCTCCATCAGCATGACGCCGGAAGGCGTGCTGGGCATCGCCAAGCCGCCGCGCCCGGCCCGCCTGCACTTTGTGGCGGAGGGGCTGCCCTTCAGCATCGCCGTCAGCTTCGACGGGGAGAAATCCTGCTCGCAGGTCTGGGCGGAGGTGGGGCACATCCCCTACACGGCGCAGTCCCCCGAACGCCGACGCCATCTGCTGGCCGTTCTGCGCGCCATCGAGAACCTGCAGCACGTGGCCTTCGTGGTCCAGGAAGGGCAGAAGATCCTGCTGTTTTCGGAAAAGACGTTCGACGGGCAAGCGTCGCCGGAGGATCTGATCCACCAGACCGTTCTCGCCGTGCAGGAGGCCCGCCCGTTCCTAAAGCTGCTGGGGCCCTATCTCTGAGCCGCAGGCCGTTCAGTTCGACACGGGAAGCGCGAAGATCTGGCCGGGGTAGATCAGGTCCGGATCGCGGATCCGGTTGCGGTTGGCTTCGTAGATCAGCGTGAACTGGACGCCGTGCCCGTAGGTGGCGCGGGCGATGCGCCACAGGCTGTTGCCGGGCTGAACCACCATCGACCGACCATCCGGCAGGTTGGCAGGGACTTCCGACACCTGCACGGGAAGCTCGACTCGGGCGGTCACCTTTCCCGAGTCGGTCACCTGGTCGGCGCGCAGGGTGTAGACACCGGGGTTGACCGGACGGTCGGGGCTGAGGCGCCAATGCCCGTCCGGGTCAGTGGCCGCCCGGCCGACCAGCAGGTTGTCGAGGTAGAGCTGAACGGCGCTTCCCGGCTGCGCCCGGCCGCCCATGGCGACGTGCCCCGCGGCGTCGTAGTCCATGCTTTCGACCGACACGCCGCCGGGCGGAACCGGAGGGGACACCGACAGGCCGCGCGTTGCGGGCACGTCCGACTTCGGCACCTGGAGAACGGTGCTCGGCCCCACGCCGTCGCGCGGCACGGCAACGGCCAGCGGACCAGCCAACGGACCATTGGGCTGGTCGGAGGAGGCGCCGCCGGGCGCCGGTGGCGGGTCCGGAACCATGACGACCACCACCTTGTCCGCCGGAGTCGGGTCGGCCTTGCCGGGCGCCTTTTCCGTGAGGCTCAACTCGCGCGATCCGGGCGACAGCGGCTGGTCCGGCAGAAGCACCCATTCGCCCCGCCCGTCGGCGGTGGCCGACCCGAGCGCCTTCTCCCCGTCGCGCACGACCACCGAGGAGCCCGGCGTGGCCCGGCCGGCGATGACCGTCGCGCCGTCGGGCGCCACGCGCACGATGTCGAAGCGCGGCCCGGCCGGCGTTGCTGCTTTCTGGTCGGCGGGCTTTACCTCGGCTGGCTTGGCGGGGACCGGAACGGTGCCCAGGGCCACCGGCGTTCCGGTGTTGCCGCCGATTGGTGACGCGGGAGGGGTCAACGACACGTAGGCGGCCGCCCCGACGGCCAGCACCGTCGCGACACCGCCGATCAAGAGGGCCTGGTTCACCGGATCACCGCTGCGTCATCGCCGGCCCGATCGCCGACGAATCATACGATAGCAGAACAAATCACACAAAAAGAACACCGCCGATGGATCCGGACGGTACCCGCAAGGTCGATCAGCACCGCCTTCGCGCCCACTTGGCGCGCCCATTCGGGGTCCAAACTGGAGGCAGTTCCGGTCAGGGCGGCGGGCCGATCGGCGGCAACGATTGCAGGTAGCCGGCGACGGCAGCGCGGTCGTCCGCCGTCAGCTTCGAGGTGGAGTTCCGCACCACCTCCGCCATCGCGTTGCCGACGACGTCGCCTTCGGGTGTCAGCCCCGTTTCCAGCAGCAGGGTGATGTCGCCGGGAGTCCAGCCGCCGATGCCGAACCGAGGCTGCGGCGTGATGTTGGGCACCTTGTCGCCGTTCGGCCCCTTGGGGTTGCCAGCGAGATAACGGTCGGCCTCCGTCCCGCCGAAAGTGGTCCGCGGCGTGTGGCATTCCCCGCAATGGCCGAGCGCGTCGACCACGTAACGCCCGCGGTTCCAGTCCGGCGGCTTCGCCGGATCGTCGGGGCGCGGCCCGCGGTTGTCGAAGTACAGCCACTGCCAGCCGGCCAGCAGGAACCGCCAGGAGAAGGGCATCGACAGGTCATGCGGCCGATTCGCGGCCGCGACCGGCTCCCGCGAGAACAGATAGGCCTTGAGATCCAGCAGGTCGCGGTCGGTCATCCGCGTGTAGCTGGGGTATGGGAAAGCCGGGTACAGGTAGGAGCCGTCCGGCGCCCGGCCCTCGCGGAAGGCGCGGATGAAGTCCGCGTCCGACCAGCGGCCGATCCCGTGCTCCGGGTCCGGCGTGATGTTCGGCGGGTAGAAGGTGCCGAAGGGAGTGGCGAGCGCCCTCCCCCCGGCCAGCGGCTTGCCGCCGCCCTTCTCGTCGGTGTGGCAGCCGAGGCAGCCCGCGGCGTTGAACAGGTACTCGCCGCGCTTCACCGCGTCCGCGTCGGCCGCCCGTGCGTCCGCACCGGGCAGGCCTGCGGCGGCGGCCAGCGCCACCGCGGCGACCATGACGACGGCTGTTGCGGAGGCCCGAAGGGACATCACTGCTTCTTCTGGCGGAAGTCTTCGTGGCAGTTGGCGCAGGCCTTGGAGACGCCCTGCATGGCCTGGGCGATCTGCGCGCGGTCGCCGGCGTTGGCGGCCTCGGTCAGCTTGGCGGTCGCCGGCTTCAGGCCGTTCCAGTACTCCACCGCCTTCGGCCAGTTCTGCCACAGCTCCGGCTTGGCGTGGCTGTCGGCGGTGCCGATCGCGGTGCCCTGGGGGAAGACCATGGCGGGGTCCTTGGACGACGCTTCGGTGATGGCGGCCACCGCGGCCTGGACGTCGGCGGCGGACCCGGCCTCGCCCTTCACGAACTTGGCGATGGTCTGCATCCCGCCACCCATGCTCTTCATCGTCTGCTCACGCTGCTTCACCAAGGCCGCCGGATCGGCGTCGGTCGCGGCCGCGCCCAGCCCGCCGAAGCCAAGATACAGGAACGTGGCAACCGAACCGGCCGCCAGAGCGTTGATCACGCGCGAGTCCATATGGTCCCTCCCGATGGATGATGCCTCACGTCCAGGTAGACGCTGGGGGCGGGGATGTTATTCCCTTGTCCCAGCAGTGCCCGGGCAACAAAAATTTCGCCAGCCACGGAAACGAGAGCTCAACCAAAGCGGAAGCCCAATTCATACAAAGGGGTATGCGATGAAGACCCTGACGTCCGTTTGCGTCTACTGCGGCTCCTCCAGCCGGGTCGCCGATGTGTACAAGGACGCCGCGCACAGCTTGGGCGAGGGGCTGGCCCGCCACGGCATCCAGCTGGTCTACGGCGGCGGGCGGGTCGGGCTGATGGGCATCGTCGCGGACGCCGCCCTGGCGTCCGGCGGCTCCGTCGTCGGCATCATCCCGGAGCACATCCAGTCCGCGGAGGTCGAGCATACCGGCCTGACGGAACTGGTCGTCGTGGACAGCATGCACACGCGCAAGCGCATGATGGTGGACCGCTCCGACGCCTTCGTGGTGTTGCCAGGGGGCTTCGGCACGCTGGACGAAAGCTTCGAGATCCTGACCTGGAAGCAGCTGCGACTGCACGACAAGCCGGTGGTCATCGTGGACGTGGACGGCTACTGGCGCCCGCTGCTCGGGCTGGTCGACCACATGATCGCGCAGGGCTTCGCGCACAGCGGCCACAGGGCCCTGTTCACCGTGGTGGATGAGGTGGACGACGTTTTCAACGCATTGGCGCATGAACCGGAGCCGTCCCTGAAGATCCGGTCACAAAAACTCTGAAAACGGGCAAGTGGTAAGACCAGATCCGGCCGTCCGTGTCACTTTCCCTGCGACATAGGGTGATTTCGTCTCCTCGGGTCCTTTCTTTCGGCGGTGGCCCGGTGCTATATAACCGCGATCCGTTTCCGTCCGGGGAGTCGGGATCCCGCCCCAGGCGGTAACCCGACCAACGCGCACCGGTCCGCGCGTCCGGCGTCCAAGGAAAAGACAACCCCTACCCGTTCGGGGAGAACTCGCACCCATGACGAAGATTAAGGTAGCCAATCCGGTCGTCGAACTCGACGGCGACGAGATGACGCGCATCATCTGGCAGTTCATCAAAGACAAGCTGATCCTGCCGTACCTGGACATCGACCTGAAGTACTACGACCTGGGCATTGAGAACCGCGACAAGACGGACGACAAGGTCACGGTCGAATCCGCCAACGCGATCAAGCAGTACGGTGTCGGCGTCAAGTGCGCGACCATCACCCCGGACGAGGCGCGGGTGAAGGAGTTCAACCTCAAGAGGATGTGGAAGTCGCCGAACGGCACGATCCGCAACATTCTTGGCGGCACCGTCTTCCGCGAGCCCATCGTCTGCTCGAACGTTCCGCGCTACGTGCCGGGCTGGACCAAGCCGATCATCATCGGCCGCCACGCCTTCGGCGACCAGTACAAGGCCACGGACTTCGTCGTTCCGGGCAAGGGCAAGCTCACGATCAAGTGGGTGCCGGAAGGCGGCGGCGAGGCGATCGAGCACGAGGTCTTCGACTTCCCGGGCGGCGGCGTCGCCATGGGCATGTACAACCTGGATGAGTCGATCGAGGGCTTCGCCCACTCCAGCTTCATGTACGGCCTGGAGCGCGGTTACCCGGTCTACCTGTCGACGAAGAACACGATCCTGAAGGCCTATGACGGCCGCTTCAAGGACATCTTCCAGAAGGTCTTCGAGGAGCACTACGCCGCCCAGTTCAAGGCGAAGGGCCTCGTCTACGAGCACCGCCTGATCGACGACATGGTCGCCTCGGCCCTGAAGTGGGAAGGCGGCTTCGTGTGGGCCTGCAAGAACTACGACGGCGACGTGGAGTCGGACGTCGTGGCGCAGGGCTTCGGCTCGCTGGGCCTGATGACCTCGGTGCTGATCACGCCGGACGGCAAGACCGTGGAGGCCGAGGCCGCCCACGGCACGGTGACCCGCCACTACCGCGAGCACCAGAAGGGCAAGGAGACGTCGACCAACCCGATCGCATCGATCTACGCCTGGACCCAGGGCCTGTCCTACCGCGGCAAGTTCGACAACACCCCGGACGTCGTGAAGTTCGCCGAGACGCTGGAGCGCGTCTGCGTCGAGACCGTCGAGAGCGGCTTCATGACCAAGGACCTCGCCATCCTCATCGGTCCGGAGCAGCCCTGGCTGACGACCAAGCAGTTCCTCGACAAGCTGGACGAGAACCTGCAGAAGAAGATGGCTGCCTGGGCGTAACATTTCGTCCGGTGCGACTCCTCGTCCCGGTCAAACGGGATGGTGTGTCGATGTAAGATTGCGGCGGGGGGCCTCGGCTTCCCGCCTTTTTCTTGCGCAAAGCGCACCCGCATCGAACAGGAGTCGGGACGACCCGATGGCCAAGGACATCTTCCGCATCGCCGTGATCGGCGCCGGCGAGACCGGTACGCCGCTGCTGAACAAGCTGCTCGACGCCCCCTTCGTGGAGCTGCTGGGCGTCGCCGACCTGGACGCCGAGGCGCCGGGCATGCGCCTCGCCCGATCCCGGGGCGTGGCCACCACGACCGATTTCATGGACTTCGCCCGGCTTGGGGAAGCGGTGGACGTGCTGATCGACGTGACGGGCGTCGCGGCGGTGCGGGAGGCGCTGCGCCAGCACATGCAGGACAGCGGGAACCACCACACGCTGATCGTGCATGAAACGGTCGTCCAGCTGATGCTGTCGCTGCTGGGCGGCCGGCTGGTCCAGCTGAAGCACGGCGTCGAGGATTACTGACGGGCAGGATTGCCGGAAGGCAGGATCAACATCGGCCCCTTTCCCGCCGGGCGCCATCGCACCACATCCACGGCCAGGACAAGGGATCGGGGATGGGGAATGGAGTCGAAGGATTCAGGAGCGGGTGATCGGGGTGCAGCTGATCGGGGTGCAGCTGATCGGGGTTCCGGGGACCGGCCCACGGCGTCCGCGCTGCTGAAGCGCCTGCGGGGACGGATCAACGGGGACAAGCCGACGGTGGGCGAGGTGTTCGGGCACCTCGGCGACCGTGCGCCGGGCTTCCTTCTGCTGGCGCTGGCGATCCCGGCGATCGTGCCCACTCCGGGGTTGCCGGCCGGCTTTCTGTTCGGAACCGTGCTGGCCGCCGTCGCCCTTCAGATGATCGCCGGGCGGGACCGGCTGAGCGTGCCCGGCTGGATCGGCCGGCGCCGGGTGTCGCGCGGAACCCTCGACAAGCTCGTCGACAAGGGAACGCCGGTGATCGAGCGGGTGGAACGCACCCTGCGGGCGCGTCATCCGGCGCTGACGCGGGCGCGCGTCCTGCGGCCGCTTGGTGCCTTCGTGCTTCTGATGGGAGTGTTGATCGCGCTGCCCATCCCCTTCGGAAACACCCTTCCGGGGCTGGCGGTCCTGGTCACCGCCCTGGGGCTGATCGCGCGCGATGGGCTGGCCGTGTTGGCCGGGATCGGCCTGGGTGCCGTGGCGACGGGCGTTTCGGTCGCGCTGGTCGCCGGAGCTTGGTGGGCCGTCTCGGCGGCACCGGCCTGATCGGACCGGCTTCCTTCCAGCGGCCGGCCGGGCGTCCATCGTCGGAGCACCCGGCTACCGGATCATGGCATCAATCCATTTGCCCATTGGGCTTGCTGGGCCCGTCAGGCGTTCGTCAGGCCGCGCCGACGCTGCGGTCCTCGTCGCGCTTCTTGCCCGAGGAGGCCGGCTGGTAGGCAACCGCGGCGTGTTCCGCGCAGTAAGGCAGGCCCGGCAGAGAGGGCTTGCCGCAAAAGTGGAAGTCCTGGTGCTTCGGATCGCCAACTGGCCACTTGCACATGCGCTCGGTCAGGGCGAGGATCGTTGCACCGCGGGTGGGCTTCTTCTTGATCGGCGACGGCCTGCCCGACAGACCGAGACGATGTGCCTTTCCAATGACGGCGTTGCGGGTGATGTCGCCCAGGATGTCCGCGATTTCACTCGCGCTCAGGCCCTGGCCCCAGAGGTCCTTCAGCTGCTGAACTCGTTCGTCCGTCCAACTCATCCCCTGTCTCCCGTGGTCCGAAAACCGGTGCCCTGATGAACCATTATGTCTTTCGACCAGACGGCCGTTTTCCATAAGGCGCAATATTTTGTGCCAACTGGGGGCAAAGCTACCAGATGGCCGCATTGAGGGATAGGGGGCTTGCGCAACATTCCTGTGCATAAGTCTGTGGGTCTTATGAGTTCAACGCTCCGTACACCTCCTCGGCTATGTTCGAAAGGGTGACGCGATCGAGGTCGCCCGTTACCGCCCAGGCCAACCCATTGTCCCTCCAGTAAAAAGCTTGGACGTTGCCGTCCTGGGCAAACCGGAAGGACGTGTCCGATCCATTGGTGGACGGCCGGACGTAGAGCGTGATGCGGCGACCCGCCGCATCCTGGTACATAAGCTGGGCGGCTGGTCCCTGCGCGTCGGACAGCAGCCGCCCGCCCACCAGATCATAGCCCTGGGCGGCCAGGCGCGGAGCCCGCAACGGCTTGCCCAGGCGTTTCGAAAGCCAGCCCACCAGATGGGCTTCCTGGTCGGCCCCGACCTCCACCGGGTGGCGGACCTCCACCACGAAGACACGGTGCGCGGCGACCGCATCCGCGACGAAGGCGGCGCTTCCGGTTCCATACCCCGTCCAGCCGTGCGCCAGCCAGCCCATCGCCCCACCGGCCAGGAACACCAACAGCGAGGCGGCGAGTGCCAGCGCCCAGACCGCCACGCGGCGTTTCGGCCGGACGACCGCCCCGGTCGCCATTCCGGCCGGCGGCGCGAAGGGCTGCGCCAGGGTGTCCGGCAGCGAGCGGTCGAGCAGCGGGCCAAAGGATGTGCTGAGCATGGCCCGCTGGGTGCGGTAGCGCTCGAACCGGCGAGCGTCCTCCGGATTGTCGGCGAGGTGGCGTTCGACGTCGTCGCGACGGTCCTCGGGCAGTTCGCCGTCCAGCCAGGCGTGCAGGTCGCCCTCGGTCACGGGGGCACCCCGACCAGCGCCGCTTCCCGCTCCATTTCCCGCGATCATCACTTGATCCTCCTCACCACCGTCTCCTCGCCGCCGTCCAAAAGGACGCGCAAGCGCTCCCGCGCGCGGGCGAGCCGGGACATCACCGTGCCGACCGGCACCTCCAGCACCTCCGCCGCCTCGCGGTAGGACAGCCCTTCCATGCCGGTCAGCAGCAGGATGGTCCGGTGCTCCTCCGACAGCTGGCCGAAGGCGCGGACGAAGTCGCGCACCGACCCGCGGTCAGCCGGCTCCGCGCTGAGCGCAAGGTCGTCGGCGAGGTCCTCCACCGGCACCTCGGCGCCGCGCCGTTTCCGCCAGCGCAGGCCGGAAACGTGCAGGTTGTGCAGGATCGACAGCAGCCAGCCGCCGAGCCGGGACACGTCGCGCAGCGCGTGCCGGTTGGCCAGCGCCTTCTCGACGCAGTCCTGGACGAGGTCGTCGGCGTCGGGCAGGTTGCCGACCAGGGCGGCGGCGTAGCGCCGCAGGCGCGGCACCTGCGCGGCGATGGCGCCGGCATCGACGGCTGTCGAGGAAGGGTCTGGCGGGGGCATGGTGCGGCGGCGCTCCCTGGGAAGGTCGTCCTGCCATCCAGGACGCCCGTGAGGCGCCGATTATTCCACGGCTTCGCCCTTCACGTCGCCGAAAAGCCGGATTTGCCGTCGAAGTTGCACAGGTTCTCGGTCTGGGTGAAATCCAGCCCGTTGCCGGCGAGCCGGCCCAGCAGCTCCACGATGTCGCCGTGGGTCACGGTGGCGCCGTCGCGGGCGGAGAAGCGGCAGCGCCAGTGGTCGGTGTAGAAGGCGTCGGCGTTGCCGTCCGGCCAGACCTTCTGGGACCGGTTTGAGATGCTGGCCAGCTCCAGCTCCGGCGTGGTCAGCGGCTGCACCAGCCCGGCCAGTTCGTCCGGGCTGCCGCCCGACCAGTGCAGGAAGACGTCGACCCCGACCAGCTCCTTCAACGCGATGCGGCGGGGCGACAGGCGCACGCCGGATTCATAGGCCGGGCGGGCGGTGACCGCATAGCCGACGCTGGGCAGCGTCACCGGCATCTGGCCCAGCCGCTCCACCACCGCCTGGGCGAAGGCCTGGGTGCCAACGCGGCGGCGGCTGACTCCGCGGGTGAAGATGTCCACCGTGTGGACCCCGTCCTCGATGGTCTTGAGCCAGGCGTTGTGGATGCGGGCGGCGACGTCGCCCTGGCCAATGTGGACCAGCATCATCACGGCGGCCATCAGCAGGCCGGAGGGGTTGGCGATCCCCTGCCCCGCGATCATCGGGGCGGACCCGTGGATCGCCTCGAACATGGCGCAGGCGTCGCCGACGTTGGCTGAGCCGGCCAGCCCGACGGAGCCGGTGATCTGGGCGGCGATGTCGGACACGATGTCGCCGTAGAGGTTGAGGGTCACGATGACGTCGAAGCGCTCCGGCTGGTCGGCCAGCCGGGCGGCGCCGATGTCGACGATCATGTGGTCGGCCTTGATCTCCGGATACTCGGCGGCGATCTCGTGGAAGATCTTCAGGAACAGGCCATCCGTCATCTTCATGACGTTGTCCTTGACGAAGGCCGTCACTTTGCGCCGGTGGTTGGCGCGGGCGTAGTCGAAAGCATAGCGCACGATGCGCTCCGACCCCGGGCGGGAGATCAGCTTCACCGACTGGATCACGTCGTCGGTCTGCCGATGCTCGATGCCGGCGTAGAGGTCCTCCTCGTTCTCGCGGATGATCACCACGTCCATGCGCGAATGGCGGGAGCGGACGTAGGGATGGTAGGCCACGCAGGGCCGCACGTTGGCGAACAGCCCCAGCGTGGTGCGCGCGGTGACGTTCAGCGACTTGTTGCCGTAGCCCTGGGGCGTGGTGATCGGCCCCTTCAGGAAGACGCGGGTGCGGCGGATCGAGCCCCAGCCCGCGGCGTCGAGCCCGCCCGCGTGGCCGCGGCGGTAGACCGCCTCGCCCGCCGGAACCTCTTCCACCTTCAGGCGGGCGCCGGCGGCGTCCATCACGAAGAGCACGGCGTCCGTGATCTCGGGGCCGATGCCGTCGCCGCGGGCGACCGTGATGGGGGTGATTTCGCGCATCCACACACTCCAGAGGGAACGCGCGACCCTAGTCGAAAATCCCCTGGACGTTCAACATGCGCGCTCCGCCGGAGGTGGGCGGCGCGGTGACGCGGCCCCGGCATGAGACGCCGCAAATCAGCGCGAGCGCAATCGCCGGGCGACGTTGCGGGCCATAACCGTGACAATCAGGCGGTGAAAGGGCTTCACCACGGCGAAATAGCCGGTGCCGAGCCCGTTGTTGATTTTGACGATGGTGGAAACGGCAAGGCTGTTCCCCCGCTCCCCCCTTTGCAGGAGCAGCGAGACCCGGAAGTCGAGATGCCGGTCGTCCTCCCCGAACACGGCCTCATCCCCGGTCAGGGCAATGATGCGGAACACGCCGATGGACTGCCCGACCTGGAAGGGCGGCGCGATGTCGGGCGCGCCCATCGGCCCGGTCTTCAGCCCCAGCGGCGTGACCAGCGCGTTGCGCAAGGCGAGCAATCGGTCGACCCACCGGGGGGTGGAGGCGAAGAAGGCCGGGATCACCTCGTCAATGCTGACGGAGGCCGGGCCGATGTCCACGACGCAGGAGTCGCGATAGCCATAGTGCGGCGCATCCTGCGTCAAAAGGGAGGCTGCGGGGATGGTGTCTTGGATCATGCTCGCCTCGTTGTCCGGGGCCAGTGCAGCAAAGCGGCAGCTTAGAACACAGGGCGACATGGCCGAGGGATGGGGCAAAAGGCCGCGAGGGTAATTTCAGGCGGGCGCCGGCGGCGTCCATCACGAAGAGCACGGCGTCCGTGATCTCGGGGCCGATGCCGTCGCCGCGGGCGACCGCGATGGGGGTGATTTCGCGCATCCACACACTCCGAAGGGAGCGCGCGCCCCTGGTCGAAAGCGGCCCCGGAGTTCAATGGACGGCGGTCAACCACCCCGGGCGGCGGGGTGACGCGCCCCCGCCGCCCCTTCAGTGCCATTCAGGCGGTCCCGTTCAGGCGGCGCGGATGCCGGCCAGGAAGCGCTCCACCTCCGCCCGCAGGTTCTCCGACTGGCGGGACAGCTCGCCGGCCGCCCCCAGCACCTGGGTGGCGGCGGAGCCGGTCTGGGTGGCGCCCTCGCTCACATCGGTGATGTTGGTCGTGACGAGATGGGTGCCCTGCGCGGCTTCCTGGACGTTGCGGGCGATCTCGCCGGTCGCCGAGCCCTGCTCCTCGATGGCAGAGGCGATGATGGTGGCGATCTCGTTGATGGTGCCGATCGTGTCGCCGATTCCGCCGATTGCCGACGCCGCACCGCTGGTCGCCTCCTGCATCGAGGCGATCTGGCCGGCGATCTCGTCGGTGGCCTTGGCGGTCTGGTTGGCGAGGTTCTTCACCTCCGACGCCACGACGGCGAAGCCCTTGCCGGCCTCCCCGGCCCGAGCTGCCTCGATGGTGGCGTTCAGCGCCAGCAGGTTGGTCTGGCTGGCGATGTCGGTGATCAGCTTCACCACGTCGCCGATCCGCTGCGCCTGCGCCACGAGTCCCTGGACACGCTCGTTGGTCTGCTGCGCCTCGCTGACCGCCAAGCTGGCGATGCTGGTCGAGCGCGACACCTGCCCGCTGATCTCCGTGATCGAGGCGGTCAGTTGGTTGGTGGCCGACGCCACGGTCTGCACGTTGACCGACGCCTGCTCGGCCGCCGCCGCGGTGCCCGCCGCACGGCCCTTGGTCTGGTCGGCGGTCGTCAGCATGCTCTGGGCCGTCGCCTCCAGCTCCGTCGCGGCCGACGCCACGGTGCGCAGCATGCCCGAGACGTTCGCGTCGAAGGTCTCGACCAGCCGCTCCAGCGCCTGCGCACGCTGTTCCTTGGCGCGGCGTTCCTCCTCCTCCGCGGCCATCATGCGGTCGCGGTCGACGGCGTTCCTCTTGAAGACCTCCACGGCCTTGGCCATGCCGCCGATCTCGTCCCCGCGGTCGAGGCCGGGGATCGCCACGGAGATGTCGCCGGTCGCGAGGCGCGCCATGGTGTCCGTGATCCCCGCGACCGGACGGCAGATGCCCGCGCGCGAAACCATGACGCCCAGCAGGATGGCCGCCAGCGTGCCGCCGCCGCCGACCGCCAGCATGATGGTGATCATGAGGTTGTAGAAGTCGTCCAGGTCGTCGTTGGCCTTCTGGACGACGGCCATGCTCTGCTTGGACACCACCTCGATGTCCTGCCCCAGCTTGGTGCGGACGGCGCGCGCCTCCGGAGTGTCGCCGGCCTTGCGGGCCATGTCGGGGCTCACCTCGGTGCCCACGCGGGCAACCTCGTTCCGGCTGTCGATGAAGCCCTGCGCACTCTTGCGGATGTCCGCGAGTTCGGCCCGGCGGTCGGGCGGGGTCAGGTTCTCCCAATTTCCGAGCAGCTGACGCATGGTGTCAGTCGAGGCGCGGATGCCCTTGGCGAAGGGAACGGCCTCGTCGGTCGTCTTGGCGGCGTAGATGCCGCGGCTGTCCATAACGACCTTGAAAATCAGCCCATTGACCTGCTCCGCGATCAAAGCCCGCTGCGACAGGTTCTGGATCTGGTCGACCTTCT
Organism: Azospirillum canadense; assembly: GCF_025961225.1. Classification (GTDB taxonomy): domain Bacteria; phylum Pseudomonadota; class Alphaproteobacteria; order Azospirillales; family Azospirillaceae; genus Azospirillum; species Azospirillum canadense. Next base: position 2,059,367 of record NZ_JAOQNG010000001.1, read on the forward strand.
GATCATAGATCTGCATGCCGTAAAGGCCGACGCCCCCGACGGCCATCGCGACCACGGCCAGCATCGCCACCACGCTGTAGATTTTGGCGCTGATGCCGATCCGCGCGAGAACAACCCCCATGCCCCTCGTCCCCCTGTGACGCCCTATCACGTTTGTGTACGAATAGGTTTTGAGGCCGGCGCAAAGGCGCACAAGAGACAACCGACCAGGATTCCATCGCGCATCCATCCTGTTGCTGAAAAGCACCAGAATCGAAGGAAGAATGGCCCCATCCCGCTTTGCGACCACCAGCATCGCCACAATCAAAACATTCCTACCGAAGTCGGCAGCCTCGCCGGCGGCGGCGCCCGGAGCGTTGGGTGAAACGTTATGAAACACCGTGAAACATGAAATGCGATGATGTTGCACGCGCCCTGACCGCCAAAAATTCGAAATCATAGGATTTATATCCTTGTTCTCCCACCGAGGCAATGGTGGAGAAATTGGTTGCTTGAGAAACCATCAGCGTAAAACGCTTTTACGCTTCGCAGCGGTGAATGTGCTCAAAGCCTCATAAAGCTTGATGCGGAGACACAAGCGAGCACCAAACCACCACCTTTTTGCAAGAATAGCATACATAATTTGTTAACCCGGACAGGGCGATGTTCGTACCACGCACACAGAGTGGACGAGGGAGCGCCACGCTCCTCCGCCGATGTTCCGTTCAAGGTACGGAAGAACAGAGAGATCCGGGCGATGGACACGATGATGACTGTGAATGAAGGCATGGCTAACCGTCAGGCCGCTCCCCATGACACGCTTTCGCTGCTGCGCCGCGTCGAGGCGCATCTCGCGCGCCACATCGACGTCGTCGGTGGCGCGGCGGCGGCCCCGACGACGGCCGAGTTGCTCGGCGACGTTCGGGCGATCCTCGACTGAGCGAACCAGCTTCAGTTTGGTGATGCCGTGAAAGAGCCCGGTCCTTCCCGAAGGACCGGGCTCTTTCACGTGCGCTGCCGCAGAGCGGGCCGACTGTTCATTGGCCAGCTATTCATTGGCCAGCTGTTATTGGATGGTGAGCCGCCGCTCCACGGACCCGGCCCGCCGTTCCCACTCCACCGGCACGGACAGCACGAAGACGGCCCCGCCCCCGTCGCGCGGGTGGTGGGTGACGGTGCCGCCGTGCAGGTCGGCGATGGTCCGGACGAGGGTCAGGCCGATGCCGGTGCCGGGGACGCCAGCGCTGTGGGTCCCGCGGTAATATTTCTCGAAGACGCGCCCCACCTCCTCCGCCGGGATGCCGGGGCCGCGGTCGGCGACGGAGAGGACCAGGGCAGCGCCCTCCTGCCCGGCCGTCAGGTCGATGGCGGCGTCGTCGGGGCCGTAGCGGCGGGCGTTGTCGAGCAGCACGTCCAGCGCGATGCCAAGAAGGTCGGGGTCGGCCGTGCAGGTTTCCGGCAGGCCGGCGATGTCCGCGACGATGGCCGAACCGAGGCTGCGCTGGCGGTCGATCACGCGCTGGACCATCGATGCCGGGGCAAAGGAAGCGATCTTCACCGGCAATTCCTCGTCGACGCGGTCGCCGGCGAGGCAGGTCTCGATCAGGTCGATCACGCGCCGCACCGAGCGGCGAATCAGGGCCAGGCGGCTGCCCACCCCGTCGCGCTCCGTCGGCACCAGCCGCTCCAGCATCTGCACCGAACTGTCGATCACCGCCAGGGGCGTCTTGAATTCGTGAGTCGCCATGTCGAGGAAGGTGCGCAGGCGCTGGCGCGCCATCTGTTCGCCGGCCAGCGCGCGCTCGATGTCGCGGGTGCGCAGGGCGACGCGCTCCTCCAGGCGGCTGTTCGCCTCGCTCAGGGCATGGGCGTGGCGGCCCCGCTGCACGAACAGGACGAAGACGAGGCCGAGGAGAAGCGCCAGCACCCCGATGAAGACGAGCCCGATCATCGCCTCGGCGAAATGGGCCTCCAGGATCGACGGCTGGCGGAAGCGGACCTCCGTGCCGGGCGGTAGCGCGCGCTCGTCGATGCCCCAGCGGCGCAGCTGCCGCCAGTCCACCACAGGCTGCGAGGAATAATGCTCCTCCGCCGGCTCCGCCCGTTCCGACGGGCCGTCGGCCAGAAGCCGAAGCGCCGCCTGGGTGGCGACACGCCCGGCGATGCCGGAATCGTTGACGTAGCCGCCCACAACCCCGGTGCCGACGCCGGTGCCGATGTCGCTGTCGAACAGCACATAGACCGGCGCGGACGACACCTGGGCCAGACGCGCCGCCACCGCGTCGGGCCGGTAATGGCGGCCGGTCCGGTCCACCGTGACGTGGGTGTAGAGGACGATGCTGCCGGGCGGCAGGGCGGCAAGGCGGCGCTCCAGCTCCTCCACGGTCAGGTCGTGGAGGTGTTCGACCGCCATCGGGCGGGCGGGATTTCGGGCCAGCGCCGTGCGGGCGATCCGCGCGAGGTGATGCGACGGCGCCGTGTCGTCGGACACGATGACCAGCCGGGTGGCGGCCGGGTTCTGGGCCAGCGCCATCTCAACCGTCTGGTCGATGTGCGGGCCAGTCGTCACGCGCACCGCGACCGCCGTGCCGGCGGCACCCAGAATGTCGAAATTCGGGAAGATGCCGACGACCGGCGCGTCGCCGAACAGCGACCGCCCATGCTCCGCCACGAACCGGATGGCCGGCGCCCCGTCGGCGATGATCACGCGGGGGTGGGCGTCACGGTACTTGACCCGCAGGAACTCCGCCCAGGCCTTGTCGTCCGGCCGGTCGGGAAAGCGGACGCGGTCGAGCATCTCGACATACAGGTTCACCGGGTCGCCGCGCACGGCCAGCTCCTCCCGCGCGGCGTCGAGCATCGCCTCGGTCCAGCTGACGGTCAGGCTGAAGGAGGAGATGAACAGGACGCCGCCGGCCTCCGCGTGCGCCGCGCGCGAAAGCCCGCCCCCCAGCGTCATCAGAAAGGCGAGCGCTCCCAGCAGGACCGGCAGGACGGTCGCCCGCAGGCACACGGGCCAGCCCCGCCCGCCGCGACGGCACACCGATAGGAAGAAAGGCTTCATGAGGCTGACGGCTGGGATTATTCGCGCGACCGGCGCATACCCCCGCACACTATGGGAACGCCGGAACGCTTTCCAAAGGAAAAGCGCGGACATTCGTCTACGGGCGATTGTGTCGCGTCACCGCAGCAGCTCCCGCATCGCCGCGTCCAGCCCTTCCAGGGTCAGCGGGTACATGCGGTTGTCCATCAGGCGTTGCAGGATGCGCGTGCTCTCCGTGTAGCCCCAGTAAGGCTGCGGCGTCGGGTTCAGCCAGACGGCCCGGCTGTAAACCGACAGCAGGCGCTGCATCCAGGCCTGCCCCGGTTCCTCGTTCCAGTGCTCGACGCTGCCGCCGGCGTAGACGATCTCATAGGGGCTCATGGCCGCGTCGCCGACGAAGACCAGCTTGTAGTCGGCCGGATAGGTGTGCAGGACGTCCCAGGTCGGTGTGCGCTCGTCATGGCGGCGGTGGTTGTCGCGCCAGACGCTCTCGTACACGCAATTGTGGAAGTAGAAGTGCTCCAAGTGCTTGAACTCCGTCCGGGCGGCGGAGAACAGCTCCTCGACCAAGCGGATGTGGTCGTCCATGGACCCACCGATGTCCAGGAACAGCAGCACCTTCACGGCGTTGTGCCGCTCCGGCACCATCTTCAGGTCCAGCCAGCCGGCGTTGCTGGCCGTGGCGCGGATGGTGCCGGGCAGGTCAAGCTCGCTGGCCGCCCCGCTGCGGGCGAACTTGCGCAGGCGGCGCAGCGCCACCTTGATGTTGCGGGTGCCGATCTCGACCTGGTCGTCCAGGTTCTTGAACTCCCGCTTGTCCCACACCTTCACGGCGCGGCGGTTGCGGGATTCGTGCTGGCCGATGCGCACCCCTTCCGGGTTGTAGCCGTAGGCGCCGAAGGGCGAGGTGCCGGCCGTGCCGATCCATTTGGAGCCGCCCTGGTGCCGGCCCTTTTGCTCCGCCAGTCGCTGGGCCAGCGTCTCCATCAGCTTCTGCCAGCCGCCGAGCGCCTGGATCTGCGCCTTCTCCTCGTCGGTCAGGAAGCGCTCCGCCAGCTTGCGCAGCCATTCCTCCGGCAGGTCGACGACGGGGATTTCCTCGCCGCTCTCGCCCCCTTCGGCCGCAAGTCCCTGGAAGGTCCGGCCGAAGACGTGGTCGAAGCGATCCAGGTTGCGCTCGTCCTTCACCAGGCAGGCCCGGCTGAGGTAATAGAAGTCATCGACGCGGAAGGCGGCGACGCCGCGCTTCATGGCCTCCATGAGCGTCAGGTACTCGTTCAGCGAGACCGGCACGCCCGCCTTGCGCAGCTCGAAGAAGAAATTCGTGAACACGCCGTCCCTCCGCCCGTCCCATTCATCGTAGCGCCGACCCGCCCGGAACGCCAAGCCGGGAACGCCAAGCCGGGAACGCTATGCCCGGAACTCCAGCCAGGTAGATTATGACCGCACTCCTCGACTTCGCCCGCGCGCTGGAATTCGCCGCGCACAAGCACATCGACCAGCGCCGCAAGGGCGTGCGCGCCGAGCCCTACATCAACCACCTGTCGGAGGTGGCGTTCCTGGTCGCCGAGGCGACGGAGGGCAAGGACCCGGTCGTCGTCATCGCAGCATTGCTGCACGACACGCTGGAGGACACCGACGCCAGCTACGAGGAGATCGAGCGGCATTTCGGCGCGGAGGTCGCCAGCGTGGTGGCCGAGACAACCGACGACAAGCGCCTGCGCAAGGCGGAGCGCAAGCAGCGGCAGATCGACACCGCCCCCACCGCCTCCCCCCGCGCGAAGCTGGTGAAGCTGGCCGACAAGGTGTCGAACCTGCGCTCCATGGCCTACAGCCCGCCCGCCGACTGGCCCCTGACCCGCAAGGTCGAGTATTTCGAATGGGCCCACGCGGTGGTCGGCGGCCTGCGCGGGATCAACCCCCGGCTGGAGGCCTTGTTCGACCGCGCCTACGAGGACGGGCTGGCGGAACTGCGCGGCGACGGCGTGTAGATCCGTTTCCGGCCAAAGCGTTGATTTGCCGCAATGTGACTACATCACCGAAGGCTTATAAAGGAGGGGCTAGGTTGGCAGTCGCGTCAGCGCGAGGTCGCAAACCATGTCCCTCTCCTCTCATGTTCCCGCCGCAACCGACGCTGAAGAGCCGGGACAGCGGTGGTTCATCCAGCGCCCGAAGGTCTATCCCGCCGACGTCCACGGCCGGTTCCGCCGGCTGAAGTGGCTGGCGCTGGTGATCCTGCTGGGCATCTACTACGTCACGCCGTGGATCCGCTGGGACCGCGGGCCGGGCATTCCGGACCAAGCCGTGCTGGTCGACATGGTCGGCCGCCGCGCTTACTTCTTCTGGATCGAGATCTGGCCGCAGGAGGTCTATTACCTGACCGGCCTGCTGATCATCGGCGCCTTCGGCATCTTCTTCGCCACCACCCTGTTCGGGCGCGTCTGGTGCGGCTATGCCTGCCCGCAGACGGTGTGGACCGACCTGTTCCTGTGGGTGGAGCGCAAGCTGGAAGGCCCGCGGACCGAGCGCATCCGCCTGGACAAGGCGCCGATGACCGCGCACAAGCTGGCGCGCAAGGCGTCCAAGCACGCCGTCTGGGTGCTGATCAGCCTGATCACCGGCGGCGCCTGGATCTTCTACTTCAACGACGCGCCGACCCTGCTGCGGGAAATCGCTACCGGAGAGGTGTCGCGCGGCGTGGTGACCTTCGCGGGCCTGTTCACCGCCACCACCTACTTTTTCGCCGGCTGGGCGCGGGAGCAGATCTGCATCTACGTCTGCCCCTGGCGCAGCTTCCAGGCGGCCATGGTGGACGAGGACACCCACATCGTCACCTACCAGGACTGGCGCGGCGAGGGCCGTGCGCCGCTGCGCAAGTCGCAGAGCTGGGAGGAGCGGACCGCGGAGGGCCACGGCGACTGCATCGACTGCAAGCTGTGCGTCCACGTCTGCCCGACCGGCACCGACATCCGCCGGGGGCAGCAGATCTCCTGCATCGGCTGCGGATTGTGCGTCGACGCCTGCAACGAGGTGATGGCCCAGATCGGCCGACCGGGCGACCTGGTGCTGTTCGACACCCGATCCAACCAGGTCGCCAAGGCCGAGGGGCAGTCGGCGACCGTCCGCCTGATCCGCCCGCGCACGGTGATCTACGCCCTGATCATGCTGGTGGTGGCGGGGATGATGGTGGTGTCGCTGGCGATGCGGCCGAACCTGGACGTCAGCGTGCTGCGCGACCGCGCGCCGTTGTTCGTAATGCTCTCGGACGGCGACGTGCAGAACGCCTACACCATCAAGATCCTCAACAAGACGCACGGCGCGCGCACCTACCGCCTGTCGGTGGACGGGCTGAGGAACGCGGAACTGTCGGTCGCCAGCGTGGACGGCCAGTCCGGCCCGGCCCTGACGCTGGGAGCGGAACCGGACTCGGTAGCGACCTACCGCATCTTCGTCCGCGTGCCGCGTGGGGCGGTGGCGTCGGGCTCGACCGACGTAACCGTGCTGGCGACGGACGGGGCCAGCGGCGAGGTCGGTCGGCACCGCAGCGTGTTCATCGCGCCATAGGAAGGCGCCGTAAGGCCGAAAAGCCCTCTCCTATCCTGGATGGGAGAGGGCTTTTCGTTTGCTCAGTGCATGTGGGCGGTCGCGGCCGCGGCGCCGGAGAGGAGCGTCGGGTCGAGCATGCCGAAAATCATGGCAACGTGCGCCACGATCAGGAACAGGCCGACCAACGCCGCGTGGATCGCCATGCGGCCGTGCTCGCCGCGCCCCCGCGCGACAAACCCGAGGTCCAGCAGCGCGATGCCGCCCAGCGGGACGATGCCGGCGAGGTAGAAGCCGACCGCCAGCACGTCGGCCGGCCCGCGCCAGCCGCCGCCGGTGGTCAGCGGAATGACCGCGTTCTGCAGCAGGTAGGCGAAGACGCCGGTGAAGTAGACGCCGACGGTGACGCCGGCCCAGCGGTTCACCAGCCGCACCGGGCTGTCGTAGTTGCGGCTGTAAAGCAGATACAGCTCGCTGATCGCCACCGTCTCCGCCAGGATGACGGGGACGGCCATGAAGATCAGCAGGTTCCAGGGCTGGTTGACGGCCAGCAGTTCCATGTAGTGGGTCATGGTCATGATGTGACTCGCGCGTGTTCGGCAGGCGCGCCGGAGCCGTGAAAGGCGGCGCGGCCCGATGTCGGGGAAAAGGCGACGGAACGACGGTTGAGTCAGGCGCGCGGCGGCGGCAGGGGCGGCGCGTGGGCGACGGCGGCTGGCGCGTCCTCACCACCCGGCAGGACGGCCGCCACGCGATGGGCGAAGGGAGCGCCGACGCGGACCGGCAGGCCGGCCAGATCGCAGGCCCCGGTCAGGCAGAGGCAGCCCGCGGTGGCATGGGCGTGGTCCCGGCCCGGTGCCGCGGGGGTGTCCGGGTGGTCGCAAGGGGCCTCGTCCGGGGTGCCGCAATGCGACGCGGCGTCGACCGCCTGCGGGTGAAACGCCACATGCGGCTGCGCGTGATGCATCCCCTCCGGAGCGCGCAGGGGCACCGCACCGCCGCCGGGGAGACCAGCGATCAGGACCAGAAGCGCGAGGAAGGACAGCAGGCGGGCCATGGGGGCATCCTGGACCTCCCCGCCGGGCCACGTCGTTGATGTCGATCAAGCGGCCGGGGAAAGCCCGGCCCTCACCGCCCCTCCCGCTTGGCGAGGAAGGCCAGCCGTTCCAGCAGGTGCACGTCCTGCTCGTTCTTCAGCAGGGCGCCGCAGAGCGGCGGGATCAGGGTACGGGCGTCCTTGGCGCGCAGCGTGTCCGGATCCACGTCCTCCACCATCAGCAGCTTGAACCAATCCAGAAGCTCCGACGTGGAGGGCTTCTTCTTCAAACCAGGCACGTCGCGCAGCGCGTAGAACAGCGACATCGCCTCGCGCAGCAGATCGCGCTTCAGGTTCGGATAGTGAACCTCGACGATGCGCTCCATCGTCTCGCGGTCGGGGAAGCGGATGTAGTGGAAGAAGCAGCGGCGCAGGAAGGCGTCCGGCAGTTCCTTCTCGTTGTTGGAGGTGATGATGACGATCGGCCGCTGCGCCGCCTTGATCGTCTGCCGCGTCTCGTAGACGTGGAATTCCATGCGGTCGAGTTCGAGCAGCAGGTCGTTGGGAAACTCGATGTCGGCCTTGTCGATCTCGTCGATCAGCAGGACGGGCGGCACCGGAGCCTCGAACGCCTCCCACAGCTTGCCGCGGACGATGTAGTTGCCGATGTCGTGCACCCGCTCCTCGCCCAGCTGGCTGTCGCGCAGGCGGCTGACCGCGTCGTACTCGTAAAGGCCCTGCTGCGCCTTGGTCGTCGACTTGATGTGCCAGGCGAGCAGCGGCCGGTTGAGCGAGCGGGCGATCTCCTGCGCCAGCACGGTCTTGCCGGTGCCGGGCTCCCCCTTCACCAGCAGCGGGCGCTGCAACGTGATGGCCGCGTTGACCGCGACCATCAGATCCTCGGTGGCGACGTAGGACTCGGTGCCGGTGAAGCGCATGCCAATCGGTTCCGCTGGGTTGGTTGGAGGGCCCGCGCATCCTTCCAGCACGGCGGGCATCGTGCAAGACGGAACCGCCGGATACGGCGCGGCGTTCCCATCGACGGGAGGTGCCGCATGACCGATCGCAATTTCTGGCCGGAGTATCTGGAGCAGCACCGGCACCCGGTGAACCGCGCGCTGCACGTCACCGGCACGGCGGCGGCCACCGCGCTGCTGGCGGTGGGATTGCTGCGGCGCGACCGGCGCGCGCTGCTGGCCGCCCCGCTGGTGGGCTATGGTGCGGCGTGGCTGGGCCATTTCCTGGTGGAGCGCAACCGGCCGAAGACGTTGGAGGCGCCGGTCGCCTCCCTGCTGTCCGACTACCGCCTGCTGGGCCTCGCGCTGTCCGGGCGGCTGGCGCGCGAATACCGGCGTTACGGCATCCCGGACCAGCCCGGTATCGTGGTCCGGAACACGGCGATCCAGAAGACGGCGGCCCGGCCGGCAATGATCCAGGAGGCGGTTACGCCGTCTTCGCCAGAGCGTTCGGCCCGACGATGTGAGGAACCATCTTCATATCCGCCATGAGGATGTGCTGGACGAGCCATTCCGCGGCGAATTTGTAGATGCGCTCGGCGACCATCTTCGCCGGTTCCTCCATGAACTCTTCGCAGATGTCCTGCAGCGCCCGCCGGGCGGTGTCGTGCTGCAGCTTGTGCACGGCATAGTCCGGGTATTCGACGGCGAGCATTAGCTTCTCCTCGCGGTCGAAATGGGACTTCGTGTATTCGCACAGGCGCAGCAGGGTCTGGGCGGTCAACCGCGGATCATAGGCCGCTTGGTTGATCGCTTGGTCCAGGTCGTTCACGCAGCGGATCATTTGTTTGTGATCTTCGTCGATCCGCTCGATCCCGACGCTCATCCTGCTCCGCCACATGATGTACGGCATGCGCACCCCCTGGCCGGGCATTTCCTCCGTTCGTGAAGGTAAATGTCCGGGCCGGAGTGGCACAAGAGGTCGCAGCCGAAACCGGTTGCGACACGACGTAGCAGGGAATTGCGCTTACGACGCAACTTTCGACGCGACGGCCTTTTCGATCGCATCGACCGCCGCAGGCGCCAGCGACGCGTCCGGGCCGCCGGCCTGGGCCATGTCCGGACGGCCGCCGCCGCCCTTCCCGCCCAGGGCCTCCGCACCCACGCGGACGAGATCGACCGCGCTGAACTTGGCCGTCAGGTCGTCGGTGACGCCGACGACGATGGAGGCCTTGCCCTCGTTGGAGGCGATCAGCACGACGACGCCGGAACCGACCTGCTTCTTCAGCTCGTCGGCCATCGGCTTCAGGTCCTTGGCCGGCAGGCCGTCCACGACGCGCGCGGCATACTTCACGCCGGCGATGTCCTTCGCCTCGCCGCCGCCGTCTGCCTTCGCACCGCCGCCCATGGCGACCTGACGGCGCAGTTCGGCCAGCTCGCGTTCCATCTTCTTGCGCTCGTCCACCAGGGCGGCGAGGCGGGTCGGGACCTCCTCCGGACGGACCTTCAGGACGGAGGCCGCCTCGGTCAGCAGGTGGTCGCGCTCCGACAGCCAAGCCTTGGCGCCAGTGCCGGTCAGCGCCTCGATGCGGCGCACGCCGGCCGCCACTGCGCCCTCGGCGACGATCTTCAGCAGGCCGATGTCGCCGGTGCGACGAACGTGGGTGCCGCCGCACAGCTCGATGGAATAGTCGCGGTCAAGCTCGCCGTGCGGGCCGCCCATGGAGACGACACGCACCTCGTCGCCGTACTTCTCGCCGAACAGGGCCATGGCGCCCATCTGGCGCGCCTCGTCCGGGGACATCAGGCGGGTGACCACCTCGCTGTTGGCGAGGATGCGGCGGTTGACCTCGTTCTCCACCGCGGCGATGTCGTCCTGGGTCAGGCCGACCGGCTGGCTGATGTCGAAGCGCAGCCGCTCCGACGAGACCAGCGAGCCCTTCTGCGTGACGTGCTCGCCCAGGCGATGGCGAAGCGCCTCGTGCAGCAGGTGGGTGGCGGAGTGGTTGGCGCGGATGGCCGAGCGGCGCTCCGTGTCCACGCGCAGTTCCACCATGTCGCCGACCTTCAGCGTGCCCTTGGTGACCGTGCCGATGTGGGCCCAGACGGCACCCAGCTTCTTCTGGGTGTCGGCGACCGCGAACTCGGTGCCCTCGGCGGAGAAGATCACGCCGGAGTCGCCGACCTGACCGCCCGACTCGCCGTAGAAGGGGGTCTGGTTCACGATAACCATGACCTCGTCGCCGAGCGCCGCCTGCTCCACGCGAGCGCCGCCCTTGACGATGGCGGTCACCTTGCCCTCGGCGACCTCGGTGTCGTAGCCGAAGAACTCCGTGGCGCCGAGCTCGTCCTTCAGCTCGTACCACAGCGTCTCGGTCGCCGCCTCGCCCGAGCCGGCCCAGGACTCGCGGGCCTTGCGGCGCTGCTCGTCCATGGCGGCCTTAAAGCCGTCCTCGTCCACCGGGCGGCCCTGGGTGCGCAGCACGTCCTGCGTCAGGTCCAGCGGGAAACCGTAGGTGTCGTACAGCTTGAAGGCAACGTCGCCGGGCAGCGGCTGGCCCTCGCCCAGGCGGCCGACCTCGTCCTCCAGCAGGCGCAGGCCGCGCTCCAGCGTCTGCTTGAAGCGGGTCTCCTCCAGCTTCAGCGTCTCGACGATCAGCGCGCGGGCGCGGTTCAGCTCCGGATAGGCGTCGCCCATCTGCTGGATCAGCGCCGGGACGAGGCGGTGCATCAACGGCTCGCGCGCGCCGATCATGTGGGCGTGGCGCATGGCGCGGCGCATGATGCGGCGCAGCACGTAGCCGCGGCCCTCGTTCGACGGCAGGACGCCGTCGGCGATCAGGAAGGAGCAGGAGCGCAGGTGGTCGGCGATGACCCGGTGCGACACGGCGTGCGCGCCGTCCGGCGACGTGCCGGTGCCCTCCGCCGAGGCCATGATCAGGGCGCGCATCAGGTCGATGTCGTAGTTGTCGTGCTTGCCCTGCAGCACGGCCGCCAGACGCTCCAGCCCCATGCCGGTGTCGATGGACGGCTTGGGCAGCGCGATCAGGTCGTTCGGCCCGCGCTGCTCATACTGCATGAACACGAGATTCCAGATCTCGATGAAGCGGTCGCCGTCCTGGTCGGGCGAGCCCGGAGGACCGCCGGCGATGTGCGGGCCGTGGTCGAAGAAGATCTCCGAGCAGGGACCGCAGGGGCCGGTGTCGCCCATGCGCCAGAAATTGTCGTCGGTCGGGATGCGGATGATCTTGTCGTCCGACAGGCCAGCGACCTTGCGCCAGATGCCCGCGGCCTCCTCGTCGGAGGTGTGGACGGTGACCAGCAGCTTGTCGGCCGGAAGCCCGAACTCCTTGGTGACGAGGTTCCAGGCGAACGCGATGGCGTCGTCCTTGAAGTAGTCGCCGAACGAGAAGTTGCCGAGCATCTCGAAAAAGGTGTGGTGGCGCGCCGTGTAGCCGACGTTGTCCAGGTCGTTGTGCTTGCCGCCCGCGCGCACGCACTTCTGCGAGGTGGTGGCACGCTTGTAAGGTCGCGGCTCCGCGCCGGTGAAGACGTTCTTGAACTGCACCATGCCGGCGTTCGTGAACATCAGCGTCGGGTCGTTGCGCGGAACCAGCGGCGACGACTCCACGATCTGGTGGCCGTTCTTCGCGAAATAGTCCAGGAACGTGCGGCGGATGTCGTTGGCGGTCTTCATAAGCGTGTCCAGGCTCCGGCTACGGTCGGCAACAGTCGGCGGCGCGGCCTTGTTCGCGGCCGAAACGTGCTTTTAGCGTGACTTGGTGTGGCTGTCCACAGACTGCCAGCGTCGCGGGCATCGCGATGCGGCGCCGCGGGCCAGCCAACGCGGCGTCAGGTCGCGTCGACAGGACGCAGTGTTCTTGCTTCATCGGCGGCGCGGACGGGCGGTGGAATAGGCCACCGCCCCGCCGCTCATTAGGAGGCTCGTAGGATGAAACGGATCCTCGAACTCCTGATCCTGCTGTTGACGGCGATCAAGCTCGCGCTTGACCTCCTGAACCGCTAGGACCGGGCCGGCGGGCGGGTGCAGGAACATCCGTCCGCCACGCCTGAATATAGGGTTATTCGCGGGTTCGGGCAAGATGGCCCAGCCCATGTGCGGCAGGGCGACATATGGCCAGTGCGGCCGCCGGCGCGAACGGCCGCCGATGCATGATTGACGGCATCATTCTTAAGAACAAATTGGACGAAAGAGTCATTGGTGCGCTTTTTCGAATATTGCGCCGCAGCTCTATCAATATCAATGGCTTATCATAACGACTCGGCGGCATTGTTCTTCCGTATAATACTGACATGTTGAGGAAGCCAATTTATAGACAACATCACTTATTTGCAATGGTTTGACCGTTGTACTTTCGTACAGAGCCTCTCCCCGAGGCCGCACAACACGGACATCACCCCCTTTCATGATCTCCGTTGAGGAGGCGCATTTTTCGCAATTGCGGCAAGAGACTTGCCGTGCGCGCACAATTTTCCGAACGAAAGTACCATTGTTTCCTAATACCCAAACGATCGTATTAGTCCGCCGCACAAGCAGGCGATGGGTCAATTGTTGCGGCCGGCATCTCTGTAGTGAATTCCGGCGCGCGGATGGCCCCTCCTGGACTTCCGGGGACGACGTTTTATAAAGGAAAGACAAAAGCGATGCTGAATGATCCTGGCTCGAAGCTGCGCAAATCCATTGGTTCCCTGGCCCTCAAAGGCGGCGTCGCGGCGGCGGCCTGTGTGACGGCGCTGTGTGTGACGGCGGCTTCGCCGGCCTTGGCGGGTTCGGTGACCCAGCCGGGCGAGACCGTCGGCCTCGCGGTCGGTGCTCCGCTGCCGGAAGGCATCTATTTCGTCGACACCTTCGATTGGGGCGTACGCGAGGGGCAGAACGGCGCTCCCGACACGACGCTGGCCGTCAACATTCCGGTGGTCGCCTGGTCGACGCCGGCCAAGGTGCTGGGCGGCCGCGTCCAACTGCTGGCCGCCCTGCCCGCTCTTGCCGTCGGCGTCCAGGACAGCAACTTCACAAGCGGCATCTACAACCCGCTCCTGGCCGGGCAGCTGGCCTGGGACCTGGGGAACGGCCTCGGCGTCAGCTACCTGCTGGGCGTCTATTTGCCGGTGGGCAACAAGCTGGGCTTTGACTCGACCTCGATCAACCAGCGTGTCGGCATCAGCTACACCGCCGACGACTGGAACCTGACCGCCAACACGATCTACGGCATCCACACCCGTTCGGCGTCGCGGACGATCAACCCGGACTTCCTGAACCTCGACGTGACCGCCACGAAGAATTTCGGCAAGTGGACGGTCGGCCCCGTCGGCTTCGCCTCCTGGGACCTGAACAAGCCGACCTCCACCTACAAGAAGCAGGAGCAGGTCGCGCTGGGCGCCCTGGTCGGCTACAACTTTGAAAAGGTGATCCTGCAGGGCTACCTGACCCGCACGGTCCACGAAGAAAACTACGGCGGCACCGACACCCGCGCCTGGGGCCGCCTGATCGTTCCGTTCTGATCACGTATGAAACGCGCCGGGGCGGAGCCATCCCTCCGTCTCGACGCCAAAGAAAAAGCCCCTTCCCGGCAGACCGGGAAGGGGCTTCGTTCGTCAGCGCACAAGCGCCGCGGCTCACTCCGGCGTAGCGGCGTCGCCGTCGGTTTCCGGGGTGCCCATCATGGCGTCGGCGACGAGGCCCGCGTTGCCACGGATCTTGGCCTCGATGGCGTCGGCCGTGGCCGGGTTGTTGCGCAGGTAGGTCTTGGCGTTCTCGCGGCCCTGGCCGATGCGGGTACCGTCATAGCTGAACCAGGCGCCCGACTTCTCCACCACGCCGGCCTGGATGCCGAGGTCGAGCAACTCGCCCACCTTGGACACGCCCTCGCCGTACATGATGTCGAACTCGACCACGCGAAACGGCGGGGCCATCTTGTTCTTCACCACCTTCACGCGGGTCTGGTTGCCCACCACCGTCTCGCGGTCCTTGATGGCGCCGATGCGGCGGATGTCCAGGCGGACGGAGGCGTAGAACTTCAGCGCGTTGCCGCCCGTGGTCGTCTCCGGGTTGCCGAACATCACGCCGATCTTCAGGCGGATCTGGTTGATGAAAATCACCAGGCAGTTCGACTTGGAGATGGAACCGGTCAGCTTGCGCAGCGCCTGGCTCATCAGGCGGGCGTGCAGGCCGACGTGGCTGTCGCCCATCTCGCCTTCCAGTTCGGCGCGCGGCACGAGGGCAGCGACCGAGTCGACCACCAGCACGTCGATGGCGCCGGAGCGGACCAGTGTGTCGGCGATCTCCAGCGCCTGCTCGCCGGCGTCGGGCTGGGAGATCAACAGCTCGTCCACGTTCACGCCCAGCTTGCGGGCGTAGGCCGGGTCCAGCGCGTGCTCCGCGTCCACGAAGGCGCAGGTGCCGCCGCCCTTCTGGGCCTGGGCGATGGCGTGCAGGGCCAGCGTCGTCTTGCCCGAGCTTTCCGGCCCGTAGATCTCGATGATGCGGCCGCGCGGCAGGCCGCCGATGCCCAGCGCGATGTCGAGGCCGAGCGAGCCGGTGGATACGACCTCCGTCTCGACCGTGTTCTCGCGGGCGCCGAGCTTCATGATCGAGCCCTTGCCAAAGGCGCGCTCGATCTGCGCCAGCGCGGCGTCCAGGGCCTTTTGCTTATCCATGGAATCCTTCTCGACCAAACGAAGCTGTGCGGACGACATGCCCGTCCCCCCTTGTTAGATCACATCTACGGCCCTGGGCCAACGGTCTTGCTATGACGTGCAATGTACCAGTTCCGTTCTCATCGGCAAAGGCTAAAGTTCATCAAACGTTCTCATTTCGGCGATTATGCCGAAGGTGCTAGGCGGCTGGCGCGGCGTTGATGCCCGCACCATGTCCGGCCCGTTCGCGCCTGTCCGCAAGACGGGCTACGGAACGGGTTCGGAGAGGTTTCGATGAAGGTTGAACGGTCCACCCTCGACCGCATGATCGACCGGCTGACGACCCAGCGCACGGCGCTGGGGTGGGCGGCGGGATGCGTCGAAGGGACCCATGGTATGGTGATGGAGATCGGCCTCGGCAAGGGTCGGACCTACGATCATTTGCGCCGCCTGTTCCCGCCCCGGGACATCCTGGTGTTCGACATGTGGGCGCGCGTCCCGTCCGACCTCCGGCCCGACGAGGACCGGCTGTTTCTCGGCGACTTTCGCGAGACCCTGCCCGCGGCGGCGGAGCGGTTCCGAGGCACGGTGCGGCTGGCGCACGCCGACATCGGCAGCGCGAAGGAGGAGGACGAGGACGGCATCCGCGCCTGGATCGGCGGGCTGATCGAGCCGTTCCTGGCCCCGGGCGCGCTGGTGCTGTCCGACCGCGGCATCGGCACGGGCCGCGCCGGCTGGGAGCCGGTCGCGGTGCCGGGGACGGAGGTTTGGCCGTACCACGCGTGGCGGGTGTCGTCGGCCGCGTAATTCGGCCAACTATTTCCCTTCCCGCATGACCTCCTTCACTTTGGAAGCCAGCTGTTTCAGGGAGAAGGGCTTGGGCAGGAAGTGGGCGACCTCGACACCGTCGATCTCGCCCAGGCGGTCCTCGGCGTAGCCGGAGATGAAGATCACGCGCATGTCCGCGCGCTTCTGCCGCACGTGGCGGGCCAGCGTCGGGCCGTCCATCTGCGGCATCACCACGTCGGTGATCAGCAGGTCGATGCCGGTGCCATCCGCCCCGATCTGCTGGAGCGCGGCCTCGCCGTTCTTGGCTTCCAGCACCTGATAGCCCTTGTTGCGCAGCGCACGGGCGGAGAAGACGCGCACCGCGTCCTCGTCTTCCACCAGCAGGATGGTGCCGGAGCCGGTCAGGTCGCTGCCGCGGCGCTCGCGCGGCTCGCCCTGGTCCGGCCGCTTCGCCTCGCCCTGGTGGCGCGGCAGCAGGATGGTGAAGGTCGTCCCCTCGCCCACCACCGACTCCACCAGCACGAACCCGCCGGTCTGCCGCACGATGCCGTAGACGGTGGACAGCCCCAGGCCGGTTCCCGACCCGACCTCCTTGGTCGAGAAGAAGGGCTCGAAGATGCGCTGCAGGTTCTCCTTCGGGATGCCGCAGCCGGTGTCGATGACCTCGATGGAGACGTAGTCGCCGGCCGGGATCGTTTCGTGCTCGCGGCGCAGCGGCTGGTCGACCGTGTGATTGGAGGTGACGATGGTCAGCCGCCCGCCGCCGGCCATGGCGTCGCGCGCGTTGACCACGAGGTTGATGATCACCTGCTCCAGCTGGTTCTGGTCCACCTTCACGAAGCCGATGTCGCGGCCGTGGAGCATCTTCAGCTCGATGTTCTCGCCGATCAGGCGGCGCATCAGGTTCGCCAGCTCCGCCAGCACGTCGGTGACGCTGAGGATGCGCGGCTGGAGCGTCTGCTGCCGCGAGAAGGCCAGCAGCTGCCGCACGAGGTTGGCGGCGCGGTTGGCGTTCTGCTTGATCTGCATGATGTCGCTGAAGGACTGGTCGCCCGGCTTGTGCCGCAGCAGCAGCAGGTCGCAGAAACCGATCATCGCGGTCAGCAGGTTGTTGAAGTCGTGCGCCACGCCGCCGGCCAGCTGGCCCACCGCCTGCATCTTCTGCGACTGGGCGAACTGCGCCTCCAGCCCCTTGCGCTCCGTCATGTCAATGAAGTGGAGCATGAGGTCGGCGCCGCCCCCATCACTGCCCGCGCCGCCGCCCACGCCACCAACCCCGCCGGCGCGGCTGTCGAGCCGCCGCGCGTAGAGCTGGGCCACGAGGTCGCGCCCGCCGGACAGGCGCACCTCCAGCGGGGTCGCCGGGTCCGCCCCGCCCTGCACCGCCGACAGCCGCTCGGCCACCGTCACGCGCTCCGTCGGCACGAACAGGTCGGTGATCGGCCGGCCGATGACGCTGCCCGCGTCGGTGCCGATCAGCGCCAGGAAGGCCTGATTGCATTCCGCCAGCCGCCCGCCGTCGTCGACGCGGGCGATGCCGATGGGCGCGTCCTCGAAGAAGCGCTGGAAACGCTGTTCGGACAGGCGCAGGGCCTCCTGCCACTCGCGCTCCGGAGTCAGGTCGCGCACGACGGAACGGGTGTGCACCGAGCGCCCGTCGTCCCCGACCACCACCGTCTGTGCCACCGAGGCCTGGAAGCGCCGCCCCTGGAGCCCGCGCATGGTAACGTCGCCGCGCTGCTCAAGCCCGCCGCCCTCCAGCAGGTCGTAGGGGGCCGAATTGGCGGTGGCGGGCGGGTTCGCCAGCACGTCGTGCAGCCGGCGCCCGCCCCCAATCCCCCCATCCACGAGGTCGCCCGGCGTGCAGCCCAGCCACTTCGCCAGGGTGGCGTTCACCAGCAGGAAATGGCCGTCCTGGTCCACCGAGAAGAAGCCGATCGGCGCGTTGTCCATGAAGTCGGCGAGCTTCGTCTGCTCGCGCTGCATGACCTGCTCCAGTTCGCGCCGGGCGGTGATGTCCTCCACGCGCCAAAGGATGGCGCCGGGATGGCCGTCGATCGGCTGCGCCTGGACGCGCCGCCACTCCACCCCCTGCCCCTCGGTGGGAACCGGAAGCTCCACCGTCCCGGCCGCCCCGCCGCGTACGCGGTCGAGCAGGCGCCGGAACTCGCCCGCGCTGTCGGCGTCGGCGGCGAACTGGCGTTCCAGCGCGTGGATCGGAGATTCGTCCTCGGTCCAGCCGGTCAGCCGCCGGAAGGCGGCGTTCACGAAGACCGCGCGCCCGTTGCCGTCGCAGACGAACTGGCCCGCCGGCACGCCCTCCAGCGCGCCGCCCAGCAGCGAGCCGATGTGGGACAGCCGCTGCCGCGCGCGGCCGAGCCGCAGGGCGAGCCCCGCGATGCCCAGCGCCGCGAGCACCACGCCCGCCCAGCCGATCGGATCGTGGTCGAGCACCAGCCCGGCGCCCATGGCCGCGAGGCCGGCGAGGATGAGAACCGCCAGCGCGGCCGTCGCAAGCACCCCGCCGGAGCGTTCCGGCGTATGGCCCGCCCATTCGGCGGGGCTTTCGACGCGGGTGCCGTCGAGGAAGGAAGAGGATGCGTCGTCCACCAAAGCTCCGGGTCTGCCGTTCGCCACAAACGGGGCCACAAAATGGGGAAAGCCTGGCCGGATCGATCCGGTGCGGCTCCCGCCGTTTTGAAAGGCCGCCGGCCGCCGTCAGTTCCGGACCGAACGCCCTTTCAGCTTGAAAACATAGGTAATGACTTCCGCCACCGCGCGATAGTGCTCGGACGGAACCTCCTCGTCGATATCGCATGCGGCATAGAGCGCACGGGCGAGCGGGGGGTTCTCCATCACCGGAACGTCATTCTCCTTGGCGATTTCGCGGATCCGGAAGGCGACGGCGTCGGCGCCCTTGGCCACGACCATCGGCGCGGACATGGCCGAGGAGTCGTATTTCAGCGCGACGGCGAAGTGGGTCGGGTTGGTGACCACCACGTCCGCGGTGGGCACGGCGGCCATCATGCGCTTGCGGGCGCGCTCCATGCGGATCTGGCGGATGCGCCCCTTGACCTGGGGATCGCCTTCGGCGTTCTTGTGCTCGTCCTTCACCTCCTGCTTGGTCATCCGCATCTTCTTGTTGTAGTTGAAGCGTTGCCAGAAGACATCGGCGCCGGCCAGCACGGTCAGGACCGACAGTACGCCCACGATCAGGCGGAAGGCGAGGCTGTCCATCTCGCGCAGCAGCAGCATCATATCGATGCCGATGAAATGCTCGATGCCGCTCATCATCGGATGGAGGGCCATGTAGGCCACGCCGCCGACCACCGCGAGCTTCGCCATGCTCTTCAGCAGCTCGACGCCCTTCTGGGCGCTGACCATGCTCATCAGGCCGGGAAGCGGGTTCAGCTTGCCGAACTTGGGCGAGATCAGGCCCCAGGAGACGTGGAAGCCCTTCTGGAAGATGGTCGCGGCGATGCCGGCGGCGCCCAGCAGCAGGATGGGCAGCCACAGCGCCCACAGCGCGTCTTTCAGGACCCGGATCAGGAGAAGCCCGACGGAAGCCTGGTCCATGGGGAACTGGTCGACGTTCTCGAAATAGTAGGACAGGCGCGGCACCATCCCCTTCAACGTCTTCGGCAGGAATGACGTCAGCAGGACGAGCATGGTGGCGACCAGAAGCCAATTCCCGACCTCCGGCGACATCGGCCACTGGCCTTCCTCGTGGGCCTTGTCGAGCTTCTTCTGTGTCGGGTCTTCCGTTTTGGAAGCGTCATCCGCGTCTTCGGACACCGGCGTTTCCCCGCGGTCAGGTCGGTCTCAGGAAATCGACGAAGGTCGATTCGAAGTGGGTCAGCCAGAACATCATCATCGCCGCCAGCGTCAGGGCGAACATGAACAGGCCGATCGCCACCTGGACGGAGGTGAACAGGAAGAAGACCTGGATCTGCGGCGCCAGCTTGTTCAGCAGGCCAAGCGCCAGGGCGAACAGCATGCCGGTGATGAGGAAGGGCGCCGACATCTGCACGCCGAGCAGGAAGCTCTTCGACACCAACTGCCCGACGACGTTGGCCATGTCGTCGATGGGAATGGCCCCACCCGGCTGGAAGGTGGAATAGCTGTCGACCACCGCCATGATCAGCAGGTGGTGCAGGTCGGTGATGAACAGAAGCAGCAGGCCGAGCCAGCCCATCAGCGCGCCCGGCAGCGAACCCTGGGTGGCCATGGCCGGGTTGAACATCTGCGCGTTGGACAGGCCGGTCTGCAAGGCGATGATGGTGCCCGCCACCTCCAGCGCCCCCATCAGCAGGCGGGCTACAGTGCCGAGGAAGATGCCAACGGCCATCTCCCCCACCATCAGCACCAGCAGGCGGAAGACGTCCCCCGGCATGCCGGGCATGCGGTCGCGCAGCACCGGGGCGACCAGCGCGCTGACGGCCAGCGAGAAGAGAAGGCGCGTGCGGGTGGAGACGAAAGCGTCGCCGATGGTCGGCATCACGCTGAAGGCCGTTCCGACGCGCGCGAAGACGAGCAGCCAGACGAACAGCTGCGCGCCCAGGAACTGCTGCAGCAGGCTCATCCGCCGCGGCCGGATACGCCGCCACTGGAAAAGGCGCCACCGGAAAAGGCGCCGCCGGAGAGGGCGCCGCCGGGCAGGTTGCCCGCGTTCGGGACCCCAGTACCGCCCGTGCCGATCGCGACGATGCGGTCGGCGATCTCATGCTCGAAGAAGGACCGCAGCTCGCCCATCATGAAGGGCGCCAGCAGGATCGACAGGCCGAAGACCAACAGCACCTTCGGAACCATGGCCAGCGTCTGCTCGCTGATCTGCGTCACCGCCTGGAAGATCGAGATGACCGTGCCCACCCCCATCATGATGACGAGGATCGGTCCCGCCACCATCACCAGCGTGACGATGGAGGTGCGGCACAGCTCGATGACGTCGGTCTCGTTCATGGCGGCAAACTTTTCGACGGCAATTTATTCGGCGGCGTGCCGTCAGATCGGCATGCGCAGGATTTCCTGGTAGGCGTTCAGCACCTTGTCGCGCACGGTGGTGACGGTCTGCAGCGTGACCTCGGCGTTGGTCACGGCCTGGACCACGTCGGTCAGGTCGGCCTGCCCGACGGCCGCCATGGCCGACATCTTCTCGCTGTTCTTCATGGTGCCGATGGCGTCCTTGGCCGTCTGCTCCAGCACGTCGCCGAAGCTGGCGCCGTCGCGCGGGGCCAGGCCTGGGCCGTTGGTCCGGGCGGCCGTGTTGGCGTAGGCCGCGGCGGCGTTGATGGGGTTGACCATGGGACCCGTATCCTTCCTCTAGACCGTACCGGCGTCAGCCGCGGAGAATGTCGCCCAAGCGGCGTCAGCCGCGGAGAATATCAATGGTGCGCGAGAGCATCTGGCGGGCGCTGTCGATGGCGCTCAGGTTCGCCTCGTAGGTGCGCTGCGCCTCGCGCATGTCCATGGCCTCGATGACCGTGTTCACGTTCGGCATCAGGACGTAGCCGTCGGCGTCGGCCGAGGGGTGCGAGGGGTCGTAGCGTCGCTCGAAGTCCTTCTTGTCCACGTCGATTTTGGCGACGCGGACCGTGTCCACGCCCGTCTGGCGGTCGAGCGCGTTCTGGAAGGTGACGACCTTGCGCCGGTACGGCAGGTCGCCCGGCGTTTCCGCCGTGGTGTTGGCGTTGGCAAGGTTTTCCGCGATGACCTTCAGGCGCGTGCCCTGAGCCTTCATGCCGGCCGCGGACACCGCCATCGACTTGTAGAGATCCATGTCCCGCCTCCCTCAGCCCCTACTCTCAACTCTGGCCGTCCCGCCGCGCCGTCAACCGCCGCTGCGGATCGCCGATTTGATCATGTTGACCTGCTTCTTGTAGAGGTTCGTGATGGTCTGGTAGTCCATGCCGGTCTGACCGACCTTCATCATTTGCTCTTCAAGAACAACGTTGTTGCCGTCCGGCTTCGTCTCGTACGGGTTGCGGACCCGCTGCTCCTTGTTCAGGCCGCCGGGACCGCGGGTGCCCGCCAAATGCATGGGGTTGGTCGCCGTCGTCTCCAGCCGGCGGCCGTCGGACAGCGCGTCACGGAAGGTGAAGGGCTTCAGGTCCATGCCCTTGTAGTCCGGCGTGTCCGCGTTTGCGATGTTCTGGGACAGCACCTGCTGGCGCTGG
This sequence comes from Azospirillum canadense, assembly GCF_025961225.1. Taxonomy (GTDB): domain Bacteria; phylum Pseudomonadota; class Alphaproteobacteria; order Azospirillales; family Azospirillaceae; genus Azospirillum; species Azospirillum canadense. Next base: position 2,081,543 of record NZ_JAOQNG010000001.1, read on the forward strand.
GTCAGCCAGTCCATCTTGCGCGACATCAGCTTGAAGAGGCCGAGATTGCCGAGGTCCATGGCCCTGTTCCGGATTGCAGGCCGCGCGCGGTGGCGACGGCCCGGATGCACCAAGTCAGGGTGATCATCGGCTGTTTAAGTTAATGAAAGATGAATGCGCGGGGCCGGACTCGCCCTGGACGGGTCGGCGGATCGTGCTAAGCTGCCGGCGCAGAACGCACCCCGGAAGACGATTCGCCATGACCAAGCCCGCCCGCTCCGCCACCCTCGCCGCCTCTTTCGCCCTGGCCCTGGGCTTCGCCGCCGCCCCGGCGCTCGCCGACGGGGGCCTGTCGGTGACCGGCCCCTGGGCGCGGGCCACCGCGCCGTCGGCGCGCAACGGCGGCGCCTTCATGGTGGTGACCAACGGCGGGACGGAGCCCGACCGCATCGTCTCCGCCCAGACCCCCGTCGCGGAGAAGGCGGAGCTGCACACCCACCAGATGGACAACGGCGTCATGAAGATGCGGCCCGTGGACGCCATCACGGTGGCCCCGGGCGAGCCGGTGACGCTCCGCCCCGGCGGGCTGCACGTCATGCTGCTCGGCCTGAAGCAGCCGCTGACCCAGGGCAGCCATTTCCCGGTGACGCTGACCTTCGCCAAGGCCCCCCCGGTGACCGTCGAGGTGCCGGTGCTGGGCGCCGCCGCCATGGGGCCGGAGGGCGCCGCCATGACTCATGACGGCATGAACCACGAGCACATGCAGCACGGCGCCATGGACCACAACAGCCCGGAGCATGAGGCCATGCACCAGCAGCACATGAAACAGATGCAGCAACAAGGCCAGTGAACGTCCGGGGAAACGGCCCAAGGGAACGGCTAATGCGGCTTCACGCTTCGTTAAGCATGTTCCTCCAGGATGCGCGCAACGACTTAGGCCATTCGGCAGGAATCCCTTGTCCGCGCCGTCCTCCAACCACCGCCCTCCCCCACGCCGCCCCGTCGCGGTGGCGCTGAAGTACGAGCCGGGCGCGCAGTCCCTGCCGCGCATCGTCGCCACCGGAAAAGGCCATGTCGCGGACCAGATCCTGGAACTGGCCTTCGCCAACGGCGTGAAGGTGCGCGAGGACGCCGACCTTGTGCAGATCCTGTCGGCGGTGGACATCGACAGCGAGATCCCCATCGAGGCGATCGCCGCGGTGGCCGAGATCCTCGCCTACGTCTACCGCGCCAACGGCACCCTGCCGCCCTCTTCGGAACCGGCCCCGGAATCGACCGACAACGCGAAGGCTCCGGTCGGAGCCTCACCCATCGGGACCGTGCCATGACCGCCGCCCTCCTCCGCGACATCGCCGCCGTCTCCGCGGCCCTGGACGACGCCTGCGCCCAGGCCGAGGCCGGCGCGCCCATCGATCTGGCCGGGCTCGAGTCGCGCGTCGCCGAGCTGTGCGCCGCCGCCGAGGACCACCGCGGAGGCGCGTTGGCCGAGCCGCTGCGGGCGGAGTTCCAGGCGCTGGTCGCGGCGCTCGACGCGCTGGCCGGGGCGCTGGCCCGCCAGCGCGAGACGATGGCCGCCGCCGCCGAGGGCCGGCCGGACCCGCACAGCGCCCGCCAGCGCGCCGCCTCCGCCTATGGTCGCACCGCCACGCCCGCCGCCACGCCCGCCTCTGCGCCCATGCCCCCTTCCGACAAGAAGCCGTCCTGACCCATGGACCTCGATCAGTACATCCGTTTCATCGTCGCCCTGCTGTTCGTCATCGCCCTGATCATGGTGGTGGCCTGGGTGATGCGCCGCGTCGGGTTCGGCGGGCTGGTGTCCACCCCGTCGCGCCAGCGCCGGCTGGGCGTCGTCGAGGTGCTTCCGCTGGACGGCAAGCGCCGGCTGGTGCTGGTGCGCCGCGACGACCAGGAGCATCTGCTGCTGCTGAGCGCCTTCGGCGACACGGTGGTGGACGGCGGTGCGCGCGGTGGGTTCCGCGGGGCACTGTCTGACACGGCCGGACCGGCCCAGGCGACGGAGACCCGGCCATGAGCGGGCCCAAGCGTCTCGCGCTCGCCGGCGCGCTGGCACTTGTCATCGGCGTCGTCGGCGGGCTCGCGGCCAGCCCGGCGCTGGCCCAGAGCATGACCTTCGACTTGGGCGACGCCGGCGGCACCGCGACCGGCCGCATCGTCCAGATGATCGCGCTGATCACCGTGCTGTCGCTGGCGCCGTCGATCCTGATCATGATGACCGCCTTCACGCGCATCGTCATCGTGCTGTCCTTCCTGCGCTCGGCGCTGGGGGTGCAGCAGGTGCCGCCGAACACGGTGATGATGTCGCTGGCGATGTTCCTGACCTTCTTCGTCATGGCCCCGGTGTTCGAGCGCTGCTACACCCAGGGCATCCAGCCGCTGATCAACCAGGACATCGACGAGATGGAGGCGTTCCGCCGGACCGCCGCCCCCCTGCGCGAGTTCATGCTGAAGCACACCGGCGAGAAGGATCTGCGCCTGTTCATGGACATGGCGCGGATTGAGAATGTCCAGGAGGAAAGCCAGACGCCGCTGCAGGTGCTGGTGCCGGCCTTCATGATCTCGGAGATCAAGCGCGCCTTCGAGATCGGGTTCCTGCTGTTCCTGCCATTCCTGATCATCGACATGGTCGTGTCGTCGATCCTGATGTCCATGGGCATGATGATGCTGCCGCCGACCATGGTGGCGATTCCCTTCAAGATCATCTTCTTCGTGCTGGTCGACGGTTGGTACCTGATCGCCGGATCGCTGGCGCGCAGCTTCGGCACGCTGTAGCCCGCATACACAAGAAAGCGCAGATCGTCGCAGGCGCAACAGCGCCGGGACGGGCGGCGCAGCTTGCGCTAGAATTGGTCCCTGGAAGCGCGTATGACGGTTCGACCGGTCGCACGCCGCCGCCCGGCATTGCGCGCTTTGCTTGAGGCTTCTTCGTCCAGAACCGGACCCCCTAACGGACCTCGCCCCCTTCCCCACATGTCAGAAACGACCCTGAAAGCCGCCGCTCCCGATTCGGGCAAGCTGGCCGCGCTCACGCTCGGCGCCCTGGGCGTCGTCTACGGCGACATCGGGACCAGCCCGCTGTACACGCTGCGCGAATGCTTCTCGCCGGAGCACGGGCTGGCGCTCACCCCGGAGAACATCATGGGCATCATGTCCCTGGTGTTCTGGGCGCTGGTGATCATCGTGACCGTGAAGTACGTGCTGTTCGTCATGCGGGCGGACAACAAGGGTGAAGGCGGCATCCTGGCGCTGCTGGCGCTGGCCACCAGCAGCCGCCCGGACGCCAGCGGACGCCTGTCCGGCCTGATGGCCATGGGCCTGTTCGGCGCCGCCCTGTTCTACGGCGACGGCATGATCACCCCCGCGGTGTCCGTGCTGGGCGCCGTGGAAGGGCTGGAGGTCGCGGAGCCGGCGCTGGAATCCATCGTGGTGCCGCTGACCGTCGGCATCCTGATCGCCCTGTTCGCGATCCAGAGCCACGGCACCGACAAGGTCGGCAAGCTGTTCGGCCCGATCATGGTCGTGTGGTTCGTCACGCTGGGCCTCCTGGGCTTGGTCCAGCTGGTCCAGCAGCCGCGGGTGCTGATGGCGCTCAACCCGGCTTACGCGGTGGCCTTCTTCCAGAACAACGGCTGGATCGGCTTCCTGGTGCTGGGCGCGGTCGTGCTGGCCGTGACCGGCGGCGAGGCGCTCTATGCCGACATGGGCCATTTCGGCCGCCACCCGATCAAGGTCGCGTGGCTGACGGTCGTGCTGCCGTCGCTGCTGCTGAACTACCTCGGCCAGTGCGCGCTGCTGCTGAGCGATCCGGAGGCCGTGCGCAGCCCGTTCTATCTGCTGGTGCCGGAATGGGGCCTGTACCCCATGATCCTGCTGTCCACCTGCGCCGCCGTCATCGCCAGCCAGGCGGTGATCTCCGGCGTGTTCTCGCTGACGCGGCAGGCGGTGCAGCTGGGGCTCTGCCCACGGCTGGACATCCGCCACACCTCCAACGAGGAAGGCGGCCAAATCTACATTCCGCGCGCCAACTGGGGCCTGCTGATCGCGATCATCGGCTTGGTGGTGTGGTTCGGCTCCTCCAGCCGGCTGGCCACCGCCTACGGCATCGCCGTGACCGGCGACATGTGCATCACCACCGTCCTGGCGCTGGTCGTGGCCCATCGCCGCTGGGGCTGGAGCGTGCCGGTCTGCGTCACGCTGGGGGCGCTGTTCCTGAGCGTGGAGTTGTCGCTGTTCGCCGCCAACGCGGTGAAGATCCCGCACGGTGGCTGGGTGCCGCTCGCCATCGCCGCCGCCGCGCTGGGCTTGATGTCCACGTGGCGCCGCGGCCGCGCCGTGCTGGCGCACCGGCTGGCCGAGGAATCGCTGCCGCTGGACAGCTTCATCAAGCGTCACGCGAAGTCGGGCGACATTCAGCGGGTGAAGGGCACCGCGGTCTTCATGACCTCCGGCGCCGCCACCGTGCCGATGGCCCTGCTGCACAACCTGAAGCACAACCAGGTCATGCACGAGCGCATCGTCTTCCTGACCGTGCTGGTGGAGGACGTGCCGCGCGTGCCGGCCAAGGACCGCGTCGTCCTGGAAGGGCTGGCCGACGGCTTCTACCGCCTGACCGTGCGCTACGGCTTCTCGCAGGAGCCGAACATTCCCAAGGCGCTGCGTCTGTGCAAGGCCTTCGGGCTGGAGTTCGACGTGATGACGACCTCCTTCTTCCTGGGCCGCGAGACGCTGATCCCACGGATCAACCCGCACATGGCGCTGTGGCGCGAGAAGCTGTTCGTCGTGATGTCCCGCACCGCGGTCAGCGCCACCGACTTCTTCAAGATCCCGCCCAACCGCGTGGTGGAGCTGGGCACCCAGGTGCAGCTGTAGCCTGGGCGCTCCACGACGGACTCGGTTGCGGGGTCACGCTCCGGGCGGCTTGATCCTCCAGATCGCGGCGGGGTTCTGGTTCGGGTCGAGCCAGACGTGCTGGAACTTGCCGATCCAGGTGAAGCGGTGGCCACTGAACAGGTCCTCCACCTGGACGTGGGCGCCGTCGGGCAGGCCCAGCTCCCACAGCGGAACCTCGATGGTGCCACCGTGGCCGTTGTGCGGGTCCAGGTTCACCGCGATCAGGATCACGTTGTCCTTCGCCTCCGTCATCTTGCCGTAGAGCAGGATGTTGTCGTCGAAGGCGTTGTAGAAGCGCAGGTTGGTGAACTGGTGCAGCGCCGGGTTTTCCGCCCGGATCTGGTTCAGCTTCTTGACGTAGCCGACGATGTTGCCGGGCTTGTTCCAGTCCCAGTGCCGGATCTCGTATTTTTCGGAGTGGTTGTACTCCTCCTTGCCCGGGTAGGGATCAGCCTCGCAGACGAAATACGGGGCATAGAGGCCGTAGACACCGGACAGGGTGGACGCCAGCACGGCGCGCATCATGTGCGCGGGCCGCCCGCCATGCACCAGGATCGGCGGCAGGATGTCCGGCGTGTTGGCGAAGAAATTGGGCTGCATGTAGTCCTTGGACTCGCCCTGGGTCAGCTCCGTCAGGTACTCGGTCAGCTCCGGCTTGGTGTTGCGCCAAGTGAAGTAGCTGTAGGACTGGGTGAAGCCCAGCTTGGCCAGCCGCTTCATCAGCTTCGGCCGGGTGAAGGCCTCGGCCAGGAACAGCGCGTCGGGGTAGCGGTCCTGCACCTCGCGGATCATCCATTCCCAGAAGGGGAAGGGCTTGGTGTGCGGGTTGTCGACGCGGAAAATGCGCACCCCCTCCTCGCACCAGAACAGGACGACATCACGCAGCGCGTACCACAGGTCCGGGTAGGCTTCGCGGTAGAAGCTGACGTTGACGATGTCCTGGTACTTCTTCGGCGGGTTCTCGGCGTAGCGGATCGTGCCGTCCGGGCGCCAATAGAACCACTGCGGGTGCTGCTTGATCCAGGGATGGTCGGGGGAGCACTGGACCGCGAAGTCCAGCGCGATCTCGATTCCGTGCCGCCGGGCCTCCTTTACGAGGCGGCGGAAGCCCTCGTGATCGCCGATCATCGGGTCGATCTCGGTGTGGCCGCCCTCGGTCGCGCCGATGGCGTAGGGCACGCCGGGGTCATTCGGGCCGGGGTTCAGCGTGTTGTTGCGCCCCTTGCGGAAGCTGCGGCCGATCGGGTGAATCGGCGGGAAGTACAGCACGTCGAAGCCCATGTCCCGGATGAAGGGCAGCATGTTCGCGACGTCGTCGAAATTGCCCGGTCGCGACGGGTCGGGCGAGGCGGAGCGCGGGAAGATCTCGAACCACGCGGAGTAGCGCGCGGCCGTGCGGTCCACATAGACCTCCAGGTCGCAGCCGTAGCGCGACAGGTACTGCCGCTCCCCATACCGCGCCATGATCCGCCGCGGCTCGTCCGACAGGGCGTAGGCGATCAGGTCCTCGCCCTGGAGCGTGGTCATGCGCTCCACCACCCGCTCCAGCGCGCCCCGGCCCTCGCCGTCAGCAAGGCCGACGGCGTGCTCGACGAAGCGGCGGCCCTCGATCAGCTCCAGGCTGACGTCCATGCCGACGTCGTGCTTCTTCTTGAAGTCGGCGCGCCAGCTCTCCCACACGTCGCGCCAGGCGAGGATGCTGTACTGGTAGCGGCTGTTGCGGGTCAGCGGCACCTTTCCGACCCAGCGGTCGTTCTCGAAGAGGGTCATGGGCACCTCGCGCCACGCCTCCTCGTCCACGGGCCGGTAGATCACGCGGGCGGCCAGCACGAAGGTGCCGTCGGTGTAGATGTCGGCCCAGACCTCCAGCGTGTCGCCGACCACCCGCTTGACCGCAAAGCGCCCGCCCTCGATCTCCGGATAGACGTTCTCGATGGTGACGCGCCGCGCCGCCAGCTCGTCCATCCAGGCGCGCGAGTCCTTGTCGTGCTGCGGCCCCTGCTCGCCCAGATGGTGCAGCTCGATGGGCCGGCGCTGCGCCGGGCGGGCGCGGAACACGCGCATCTCCAGCGGGCGCAGGCGCAGGTCGCGGCCGGGCTCAAAAGGAACGGGCTCGGCGTCCGGGGTCACGTCCTCGAAGTCGGCGAAGGTGCCGCCGGTCTGCGCCAGCACCGGGCCGGGGTCGATGGGGTGCGCCTGCGACTCGTCGGGGTTGACCAGCAGGACGGAGCAGCTGTCCCCCTCCCCATTGGCCCAGCCCTGCGTGCTGCGGACCAGCCCGACCACCGGGTTGTGGGGCGACGTGACGCGGCGCTGCGGCCCCTCGACGTTCAGCGCCGGGGTCTCCGCCTTCATGGCGTTGACCTTGCCGATGAAGCCGGTCAGGTCGAGCTTCGGCGTTTCCCAATCCTCCGGCGTGGTGTGGACCACGTCCAGCTTGCGCGTGAAGCCGTACTCGAACCCCACGGGCATCATCACGCCGGTGGAGAAGGAGGCGGCGAACAGGTAGTGCATCTTCAGCTGGGCGGCCAGCCGCTCCGTGTCCTGGCTGCCGACCTCCGCCGCCAGCCGGTCGGTGTCGTGGCTTTCCGGAAAGGCGATGGAGGGCGCGATCCAGCGGAATTCGTCATACTGGTCGAGCAGCCAATCCGACTTGAAGTCCCACCACTTGGCGCTGTTGAACAGGAAGTCGAAGCCGGCGCCGCACAGGTCGCGCACCTGCTCCACCGTGCAGCCCAGCGTCTCCGCGAAGAACTTGACCTCCGGGTCGACGGCGCGGGAGGAGTCGATCAGCGACTTCCAGACATCGGCCGGGATCTGGTAGGCGGCGTCGCAGCGGAAGCCCTTCACGCCCAGCCCGATGTAATGGCGCAGGTAGTGCGTCCAGTACTCGACCATCCCGGCCCGCGCCTCCGGCTTGTCGTAGTCGAGCATGGCGAGGTCGCCCCACACGGTGACCAGCGACGGGTCGACCGGGTCCACGGCGCGCGGGCTGTACAGTTCGCCGTCGCCGTCGCGCCGGTACCAGTCCGGATGCTCCCCGACCAGCAGCGCGTCCTTGGCCGTGTGGTTGATGACGAGGTCGAGCATCACCGACTGGCCGTGCCGCCGCGCCTCGGCGATGAAGCCGCGCAGCAGCTCGTCCGGGTGTTCCGGCGCACTCCCTTGGAGTCGATCATGCAGCCGGTAATAGTCCTTCACGGCGTAGAGGCTGCCGGAAAAGCCCGGATAGTGGATCGGGTTCAGGAACAGCCAGTCGAATCCCATGCCCTGGATGCGCGGCAGGTGTCCCGCCCAGTCGCGTACCGGGCCGATCAGGGTGGGAAACAGGTTGTAGATGCGCGGTCCAGCGGTGGCCATCCGGGGTTCCTCGTGGTCGGCTGTGGCACGCCCGCCCGGCTTGCCGGTTGACAAGCCGCAAGCCCCCCTATGGGATCGCCCCATATGGGATTGCTCAACGGCGGCAACGGAAGCCCGGCGGTGCGCACGCGCTCAACCCCGGCGAGGCGCGAAGGTTCCGCCATCGGCGGCAGCGGAAGGGACAGGAATGGGAAACGGGAACGGCAAGATCCGCCTCGACAAGCTGGACGTCAAGGCGGCCACCATCGCCAGCAAGGAGGAGTACGAGAAGCGACTCGACAAGCTCCAGAAGGAGCTTCTGCACATCCAGCAGACCTACTGGCACGAAAAGCGCCGCGCCATTGTGGTGTTCGAGGGTTGGGACGCCGCCGGCAAGGGCGGCTGCATCCGCCGCCTGACCGAACCGCTCGACCCCCGCGGCTTCCACGTCTGGCCGATCAGCGCGCCGACGGCCGAGGAGCAGGGCAAGCACTACCTCTACCGCTTCTGGACCAAGCTGCCGGCGCCGGGCACCTTCGCGGTCTTCGACCGCTCCTGGTACGGCCGCGTGCTGGTGGAGCGGGTGGAGGGCTTCGCCGGCAAGGACGACTGGAAGCGCGCCTACGACGAGATCGTCGCCTTCGAGCGGATGCTGACCGACGACGGCGCCCGCATCATCAAGATCTTCATGCACATCACCCAGGACGAGCAGCTCGACCGCTTCCGGGAGCGGCTGACCAACCCCTACAAGCGCTGGAAGCTGACCGAGGAGGACCTGCGCAACCGGGCGAAGTGGGACGACTACACCAAGGCCATCGAGGCGATGTTCGAGAAGACCTCGACCGACACCGCGCCCTGGCACGCCGTCCCCGCCAACTCCAAATGGTACGCGCGCCTGAAGGTGCTGGAGATCGTGACGGAAACCCTGCGCAAGGGCGTCAACGTCGCCCCGCCGCCCATCGACCTGTCCGTCGCCAAGGTCGCGGCGGAGGTGCTGGGCATCCATCTCAGCTTCGGCGTGGACGGGAAGGAGCCGTGAGTTGGGTTGCGCTGCGCTCCACCCAACCTACGGGCCCTGTTGGGAAGCATCGTAGGTCGGGTGGAGCGCAGCGCAACCCGACACCCGCCGCCAAGCCCGCGGGTCAATTGTCCTGAGCGCAGAGGTATAGGGAAAAACCGCAAGGGAACGCGCGATTCGCTCACCATGGGACCGTCACGTCGTCGATGGGAGGGTGAAACATGCGGACTGTTGTTCTGGGAGCCCTTGTTGCCCTTTCCGGCGCCCTGGCCGGGCCGGCCGCGGCCGAGACGTCGCATCCGGTGCCGGCCCCCGCCCTGCACGTCCAGACCGGAATCGCCGGGGGCGTGTACCGGGACGGGACGGGGATCTGGGACATCATGTGGGAGGCCAAGGGCTGCGGCGCGGCGCGCGAGGCCATCTACGCCATCCGGTTCCCGAAGCCCTACGCGGCCGTGCCCGTCGTCACCGCCGCCCTCACCACAGTCGACGTGGCCAATGCGACCAACTGGCGGCTGAAGACCGACGTCTATGACGTCACCAAGGACGGCTTCACCCTCCGCTTTGGCACTTGGTGCGACACCAGTGTCTACAGCGCCAAGGTCCAGTGGACGGCGTTCGGGGTTCCCGCACATTAAAGCGAACTTCGGTTCGCTTTAGATTCACACGTCCTCATCCGCCGGCTCTCAGCGGATGCCTTTGGCATCCGCCTGCCGCCAGCGGGAACTTCGTTCCCGCGAGAGGCCAAGCTTCGGCCGCCAATCTCTGAACAGAAAGCTGGCGGCCGGGACCACGGTCGCGGTCCAAAGCGGATCGCAATCCGCTTTAACCGGCCGGTTCGCCCGCCGCATCAATCACGCCCGTAGAGGCTCCGCTCGCCCAGCTCCTCGCCGCGCTGGCGCTCCAGCTCCTGGCTGTAGCGGCGGAGCGCATAGGCCTCGGTGATGTATCCGGCGATGCGGCGGTCGGTGCGCGCGGTCAGCACCGGCAACGCCTCCACCTCGCAGGCGTGAAAACGCTGGAGCACGCGGCGCACGTCGTCGCCGGGCAGCACGAAGGCCTCCGGGTGCCGGGCCAACTCGCCGACCGGCTGGTGTGCCGCTTCCTCGCCGAGGGAGGGGTCGTGCACCGCGTCCATGTCGATCACCCCGGCATAGGCGCCGCTCGGCTCCACCGCGAAGACCTGCTTGGCCGAGCCCACGGGGTAGAGCCGGCGCAACGCGTCCACGGTTTGGGTGGTCAGCACGGTCTTGGCATCGGCGCGCATCAGCCGCAGGGCGGTCAGCTCCGCCACCCAGCCGATGTCGTAGGCGCCGCGGATCGGCACGCCGCGCAGGTGGAAGCGCCAGGTCGCGAAGGAATAGCCGAAGGCCTGCCGCACGACGGTGGTGGAGACGACCACCCCGATCATGACGCCCGACGCCGCCCAGAAGTCCTGCGTCGCCTCCAGAACCAGAAGCACCATGGTGACCGGCGCGCCGACGATGCCGGCGGCGACCGACCCCATGCCGACCAGCACCAGCAGCATCCGGTCGATGCCGAGCCCCGGGACGTACGCGTCGACGGCGCCATAGAGAACGCCGCCGAACAGCCCGCCCAGCAGGAGCGACGCGCTGAACAGCCCGCCGCGGAAGCCGGAGCCCAGCGACAGGGCCGACGCCACGATCTTGGCGAGGAGCAGGATGGCCATTGCCTGCAGCCCGTCGGTGACGTGCGCCGGGTCCGCGCCGGGGCCGGCGCCCAGCACCTGCGGCACGGCCAGCGCCAGCGCGCCGAGGCAGAGGCCGCCCAGCGCCGGGCGCGCCCACACGGGAACCGGCAGGGCGCGGAATCCGCGTTCCGCCACCGTGACCGCCTGCATGGCGAGGATGCTGACCCACCCCGCAAGAAAGCCCAGCACGCCGCAGCCCACGTAATCCAAGCCCTCGACCGCAACGGGGCGGACGAATTGCAGCGGCATGTCCGCGTCGGTCAGCCCGTTCGCCACCGCCACGGCAGTCACCGCCGCCGCCCCGACCGGGGCCAGCGTCGCGATGGTGTAACCGCCGAGCACCAGCTCGAACGCGTAGAAGGCGCCGGCGAGCGGGGCGTCGTAGGCCGCCGCAATCGCCGCCGCAGCACCACAGCCGACGAGCGTGCGCAGGTCGGCACGGCGCAGGCGAAGCCTCTGCCCCACCACCGAGGCGAGGCCGGAGCCAGCCTGGGTGTAGGCCGCCTCCATCCCGACCGACGCGCCGGAGCCGTTCGACAGCATGGTGGACAGGGTCAGGCGCAGGCTGTCGATCAGCGACATCTTGCCGCCGTACAGCGCGTTCGCCTCGACCGGGTCGACGATCTCGTTGGGCCGCCAGCGCCGCACCAGCTTGACCAGCAGGCCAAGCGCCAGCCCGCCAACCGCGGGCACCAGCGCGATGCGCCAGGGATCGCCCGCCACCGCCTGGCCCAGGTTCATCCCGTCCGGCAAATCGAAGGCCGTCGCCTGCGCCCAGGCCACCGCCTCGTGCAGCAGGGCCACCGCAAACCCGATCACGCCGCCGATCGCGGCGGCCAGCAGAAGGACGGCGAGCGTGCTGTTGCGCAGGCTCTGCCGGGTCAGCGTCGCGGTCGATCGCTCGCTGGTCAGGATGCTGGCGGCGTCGCTCGCCGCCCCACGGATTCCGGTGACGTCGTCGGGCATGCCTTGCATAACCGCGACGGACGGATTTCGCTCCGCCCGCGCGGGTAATGCGCTAGCCCTTATTACGGCTTGGCCTTCTCCGGCGCGGCCGCCTGGGGAGCGGCCGGGGCTCCCGCCTGCGCGGCGGGCGCCGGGGCGGTGGCGATCTTGCGCAGCACCTCCGCGAGGTTGTCGCGGACCTTGTCGGCCAGCGCCTTGTCCGCATCGGCGGACTCGTGGAACAGCACGGTGAACAGGTGCGCCGACGACAGGAAGAAGGTCAGCGAAACGTGGAGGTTGCCCTCCTTCAGCGTGCAGTCCATGGCGCCGGTGCGCAGCGACAGGCCGGGGAACTCCTCCGCGGGATTCAGCGTGGCGGCGTGGGTGCCGTCGCAGCGCTTCTTCATCGCCTCCACATAGGCCTCCGTCAGGTCGGCCAGCTTGGCGTCGTCGCCGACCACCCGCTCCTTGATGCCGCCCATGATCGGGCCGATGCGCCAGGCGAGGTCGGCCGGGCGTTCGTCCTTCGGGATGTTGTCGAGCGCGACCGCCTGCGCGTCGCGCACGCCGGCGGCCCTCAGCAGGTCGGATAGCCCGGCCGGGAGCGCCGGGCCCTTCGGCTTGCCGTCCTTGCCGGTGTTGGACGCGGTGGACATCGGCGGCACGTCGCCCGACTTGTCCACGCAGGTCTTCAGGTCGCCGAGGATCTTCTTGGTGCCCTTCAGCTGGAACACGATGCGGTCGCTGTCGGAGGAGAAGACCAGCTCCTTGCCGCTCATCATCGCGCTGTACAGCTCGTCGTCCTTGCCGTTGGGGACGACCAGCATGTCCGGCTTCGGCGCCACGGCGATGCGCTCGCGCGTCAGCTTGCCGTCAACGGAGACCTTCACCTTCCACTGCTGCCCGCCCGGCAACTCGGCGCCCGGGATCCCGATGCCCAGGTTCACCTCGCCCTTCGGGTTGCGCGCAACCATCAGCGTGTGGCCGGTGTCGAAGCGGCCCTCGATCGCGCAATAGGCGAACTTGCCGTCCTTGTCCTTGGCCGGCCCGCCCTCCCAGCCGTCCTCCAGCACCGACGGGCCGGACTTGGTCGGCGCGGTGCCGGGTGCGGGCGCCTGCCCGGCCGGCGTGGACTGTGCAGCGGGGGCAGCCGGGACCGCCGGCGCTGCGGGAGCGGGCGCCGCGGGCGCTTGGTTGGACGGAAGCGGGTAGTACATGACCGGCGGATCGACCGGCACCAGCTCCGCCACCTGCGGCCCGGCGGCGTGGGCGGCGGTCGCCCCCAGCAGCAGAAGGGCGGAAAGCGCGACGGCGGCGGACGTGTCGGTCATGGTAAAAACTATCCTTGGGGGCCTGCAGGGGGGCGAATCACCGCCGGAAGCTAGCCCTGCACGCCCGGATCGGCAAGCGGAAGAGGAACGCGTCTCCAGAAAGTTCACCCACCCCGGAGCAACCGCCCGAACGCCCGCCCATTACCCACCCAGAAAGGCCTCGCGCAGGGCGTCCTCCGGCAGCTTGTCGGCCGGTCCGTCGTGGACGATGCGCCCCAGCCGCATCAGCACCGCGCGCCCGGTGGCGGCCAGCGCTCGGGCGGCGCTCTGCTCGGCGACCAGAACCGTCGTGCCGGCGGCGGCGATGGACCGCACGGCGCCGAACACCTCGCCCGCCAGCTTCGGCGAGAGGCCGAGCGAGGGCTCGTCCAGCAGGAGAAGGCGCGGCCGCCCCATCAGCGCGCGCCCGACCGCCAGCATCTGCTGCTGTCCGCCGGACAGCCGCCACGCCCGCTCCGCCGCCTTGCCGGCAAGATCGGGGAACAGCGCGAACACCCGCTCCAAGTCGTCGGCGCGGGCGGCGCGGCCCAGCGGGCTCGCGACCTCCAGGTTGTCGCGCACGCTCATGCCAGGGAATACGCGCCGGCCCTCCGGCACATAGCCGAGGCCGCGGCGGACGCGCTTTTCCGGGGCAAGGGTCGTGATCGCCTCCCCGTCCAGCCACAGCCCGCCGCCGCGCAGCGGGACGAGACCGAGGATCGCCTTCAGCAGAGTCGACTTGCCCGCCCCGTTCGCTCCCAGCAGGGCCACCGCCTCCCCCGCGGCGAGCGACAGGGACAGGTTGTTCACCGCCACGGCGCCGCCATAGCCGGCGGTCAAACCCTCGATCCGCAACAGCGGTTCCGGCTCCGGAACGGTCACGGCGCGTCCTCCCCCAGATAGGCGGCAACCACGGCCGCGTCGCCGCGGACGCCCGCGGGCGGGCCGTCGTAGAGGGTGCGCCCCTGGTCCAGGCACAGCACATGGCCAGCCAGCGGCAGAAGGAAGCCCATGTCGTGCTCCACCACCAGCAGCGCCGTGCCCGCGGCGGCGATGGCGCGCAGGTGCCCGGCGAGGTCGGCCTTCTCCGCATCGGTCAGCCCCGCGGCCGGCTCATCGAGCAGCAGCACCGCGGGCTGGCGGGCGAGCGCGCGGGCCAGTTCGACACGCCGGCGCAACGCCGCGGGCAGGTCGGCGCAGGGCCGCTGCGCGAGGTCCGCCGCGCCCAGCCGCTCCAGCGCCCAGAGCGCGTGGGCCTCCGCCTCAGCGACGCTGCGGTCCCGCTCCAGCCGGGCGGCGGCGACCGCCTCCAGCACGGTGGCCCCCTCGGGCAGGCTGACCGCCTGGAAGGTGCGCGCGATCCCAGCCCGCGCGATGCGGTCGGGCCGCTTTCCGGCAAGGTCTTGCCCAGCCACGACGACGCGGCCGGCGTCCGGCCGCTCCAGGCCGGAAATCAGGTTGATGACCGTCGTCTTGCCGGACCCGTTGGGGCCGATCAGCCCGGTGATGGATCCCGCTTCCAGCGTCAGCGCGACGCCGTCGACCGCCCGCACGCCACCGAAGGCCTTCCTCAACCCCTCGACCCGCAGAACGGCGCCTTCTACAGATGCCGCCGCGGAGGGCGCCACCGCCGCCGGAAGCGCCCGCCTGCGCGGCGGAAACAGCCGGTCCAGCAGGCCGGTCAATCCTTCCGGCAGCAAAACGATGGTTGCCAACAGCGCCACGCCGTAGACGATCAGGTAGCTGCGCTCCAGGAAGCGGAACCACTCTGGCAGGTGGACGAGCAGCACGGCGCCCAGCACCGCCCCGGCGACGCGCCCCCGACCGCCGACCACGGCGATCGCCAGGATGGAGACCATGACCGGGAACTCCAGCACCTCCGGCGAGACCACGCGCTGCGTGTGCACGGACAGCGCGCCGGCCGCCCCAGCGTAGACCGCGCTGAGCGCGAAGGCCCCCAGCCGCAGCCGCCCGACGTCGAGCCCCAGCGCGCCCGCCGCCAGCGGGTCGTCCCGCACCAGCGTCAGCGCCCGGCCCCAGCGCCCGCGCGCCAGGCTCCAGGCCAGCGCTCCGCCCAGGGCGACGAAGCCCCAGACCACAGCCGCGAGCGGCAACCCGCGCGGCACCGCCCAGCCGAACAGCACGATCCCCGGCACGCCCGGCAACCCGTTGGCGCCCCCGGTCAGGCCGGGGCAGTTAACCGCCAGCAGCAGGACGACCTGTGCGATGCCCAGCGTCGCCAACGCGAAGTAATGGGACTCCAACCGCAGCACCGGCAGGCCGACCAGCAGCGCCAGTAGGAACGGCACCAGGATGGACAGCGGGAAGGTCGCCGCGAAGGTCCAACCCAGTTGGCTGCCCAGGATGCCCGTGGCGTAGGCCCCAACCCCGAAGAACGCCCCGTGGGCGAGCGACAGGGCGCCACCCAGCCCGAACACGATCTGGAACCCGATGGCCGCCAGCGCGTACACCCCCGCCACCGTCAGCACGCGCAAGCCATAGGGTGACGCGTACAGCAACGCGTACGCCCCCAGCACCGCAAATCCGATTCCCTCCCCCGCCCAGCGGGGGAGGGTAAGGGTGGGGGTCGGTTTCAGCACTCTACGCACGGCGCCGCGCCGCCTCCCCGAACAGCCCTTGCGGCCGGGCCAGCAGGATGACCAGCAGCGCGGCGTAGAGCAGCCCCAGCGCCACGGGGTAGGACAGCACCGACGACACCCCCACCTCGAACAGCGCAATCAGAAGCGCGCCGACCACAGCACCAGGGACCGATCCCCAGCCGCCGATGGTCACTGCGATGTAGGCCTTCAGGATCAGGTCACCGCCCGCCGTCGGCGTGACGAAATAGCGGTTGGCGAGCAGCAGCCCCGCCGCCCCGGCGTAGGCGGTGCCGAGCGCAAAGGTGACCAGGATCATCGCCGTGACCGGCACGCCGCAGGCCCGCGCCATCTCCGGATCCTGCGCGGTGGCGCGCAGCCGCCGGCCGACCTGCGTCCGCGCGAACAGCCATTGCTGCCCGGCGATCAGCAGGCCGGCGACCGCGATGATGGCCAGCGACTGCTCCGCCACCACCAGCCCGCCGAGATCGACCGTCCCTCCGGACAGCAGCGGCGGGGCCGCGCGCGGCTCCGGCCCGAACAGGACGGAGGCTCCGTTCTGCAGGATGATGCCCACGGCAATGGTGCTGATGAAGACCGCCACCGGCGGGCTCCGCCGCAGCGGCAGATAGGCCGCCAGCGCCAGCAGGAGACCGAGCGCCGCCATGATCACCAGCACCACCGGCAGCAGCGCGATCCCGGGCAACGGGATCAGCGGAGCCAGCGCGACCGCCAGCAGCCCGCCGGCCGTGACGAGGTCACCCTGCGCGAAATTCACCGCGGAGGTCGCGTTCAGCACCAGCACGAACCCCAGCGCCACCAGCGCGTAGGCGGCGCCCAGCGCCAGCCCGTTGACGAGGAGCTGCAGGGTGGTCAATCGCCCGCTCTCCTCACTTAACCACGCCAGTGATGTTGTCGTAGCGCTTCACAATGGCCGGCACGCGCGACGCGCCGTCGTAGCAGACGATCACCGCCGAATGGGCCATGTTGCCCTTGCCGTCCGACGTGTAGGTCATGGCGAGCCCCTGGTGGGTGCCGGTGGACAGGGCCTTGCGCACATCCTCGGCCGAGCGGGCGCCGGCTTTGACCGCGTCCAGCACCATGCGCGTGCCGTCATACTGGCCGAGCGCGAAGGCGTCGGGCTCCGCGTTGAAGGCGGCGCGGTAGGCGGCGGTGAAGGCTTCCACCTCCGGGCTGCCGCCAGAGATGGGCGAGGCCGCGGTCTCCGCGCAGACGCCCTTCAGTTCGGCGGGTTCCAGAAGGGCTGCGGTGCTCGGCTGGTGCATGGCGGAACCGGCGACGATCGGGACCGGAATGCCGCTGGCCGCCGCCTGACGGACAAACAGCGCCGTGGGGGCGGAATGCAGGTGCAGGACCAGCACGTCCGGCTTGGCGGCCAGCGCCTTGGTCAAGACCGGCAGAAGGTCCTTCGCGGCGGGGTCCACGCCTTCCTCGAACACCAGCTCGGCCCCCAGCCGCTTGAAGGCCGTCTCCAGGTGCGCCTTGCCGCTCTGTCCGTAGGCCGTGGTCTGGTAGATCAGCGCCGGGCGCTTCTTGCCCAGTTCCTCGACGACGTAGCGGGCGTGCGCCTCCTTGGTCACGGCGTCGCCGGGGAAGAAGCGGAAGACCCAGGGGTTGCTCTGCTCCGTGATGCTGGCGGTGCCCGACACGGTGACGAGCGGCAGCTTGTACTCCGCCGCCAGCGGCAGCATCGCCAGCATCTGCGTGCCCAGCATGCTGGCGACCACCGCGGTCACCGGACCGCCGGCCGCCCGCTCCAACGCCGTCACCGCCGCTTCCGGGGAAGTACCGGTGTCGATCACGGGTGCGTCGGCGGTGATGCCGGCCGGCGGATTCTTCAGCGCCAGCAGCGCCCCGTTGCGCTGGCTGGTGCCCTCCAGCGACAGGAAGCCGGTCAGCGGGACCAGGACCGGCACCGAAACGGACTCCGCCCGCGCGGCCCCGGACGCCGCGCAGAGAAGGGGCACACAGAACAGCAAAGGCAGAATCCGCCGCATGGTCGTCTCCTCATGGCCGGCGGGGAGCGCCGCGCGAGGATGGGAGCCTTGGGGGCGTGCCCTCGAACGGTCGGCTCCCTTCGCTGGCATGACCCAGATCAGGTTCGATGGGTGTTGTCTCAGCCCGCCGCATCGCGGGCACCCCAGCCGTACGCACGCACAGTGTCGCCCCGGCGGCCCACCTGTCAAGAAAGCGCACGGTGTCCGGATTCATGAATCTGAAATCGATCCGCCACGATACCGTTCGCCTTTCCGTGATCCTGTCCGGCCCTCTCACACGGCGGCATACGGCCGTCGCCCAAGGTCGCAGAAGGACACCGGCCGATGCATCCGGCATCGCAAGGCTCCGCCGCAGGACGTTCCGCCGCTCCGCGCGTGGTGCCGTTTCGTACGGTCATCACCCGGTCGGACGCGCGCTGCCTGCACGTCGCCCTCCACGGGCGCATCGACTACGCCACCCTGCCCCGGCTTCGCCCCATGGTCCGCGACCTCGCGGACTCGCAGCACCGGTGTCTGCGCATCGACCTGTCCGGCGTCGATTTCGTGGATTCCTGCGGAATCGGCTTGCTACTGACTTTGCAGACCTTGATCGCGGACCGGGGCGGCAGGGTCGGATTCGAGAACCACACGCCCCGGGTACGGCGCATCCTGAAACGCAGCGGCGTGGCTGCCCTCCTCGCGCCGGCCCTGGGCTGTTCCGAACGCGCGCCGGTGCTCCGCGCGGCCTGAGCGCTGGTGCCGGGATGCGAAGGCCGCGCCGATGCGGCACTTGGTCGCTCGCTTTGGTGCAGAAACAACTCATCTGACATCGGGATAAAAATGTTCGTAGGTTGTATTACCATTAAGGAGAGATAACCAAGCACGGCCGATCGCCGAAAAGGACGCCTGATGCACGCCACCTCAGCCGTTTCGCCCTCCGTGCCGTCCCGGACGGCGGGCTCGGATCGGGAGAGTTTGGATCGCGACCTCTGGCGCATCGACGCGCGGACGGAGGCGATGCTGCGGACGCTGGGCCCCGCGCTCGGCCCCGTTCTCGACACCACCATCGACGCCTTTTACGCCTTCATGGCGAAGCAGCCGGACGTCGCCGCCCTGCTGTCCGATCCGGACCGCACCGCGTCGATCCACCGCGCCCACCGGGCGCAATGGGACGCATTCTTCGCCGCCAACTTCGACGCCGACTACCTGGAGCGCGTGCGCAGGCTGGGCCAAGCCCATCAGAAGGCCGGGCTGGAGCCGAAATTCTACATGGCCGGCTATTCCATGCTGCTGGAGCGCATGGCCGCCCACGTGATCCGCAGCCACCGCTTCGACCGGGACCGGGCGGCGGCCGAGGTGGGGGCGCTGATCCGCGCGGTGCTGATGGAGGCGGAGCTGGCGCTGTCCGTCTACCACCACGCCGCCACCAGCTCCGACATGTCTGCCGAGATGGAGGAGTTCGCAGAGGGCTTCGAACGCGAGCTGGGCGAGGCCTTCGACCTCGTGCGCCACAACGCCGCCAGCATGGAGGGTGCCGCCGACGAGGTGCTGGGGGCGGCCAACAAGGTGGCGAGGGAGGGCGAACACGTCACCGACGCCTCCGAGCAGACGAACATGAACGCGCGCCTGATCGCGCTCGCCGCGCGCGGCCTCTCGGAGTCCTTCAGCGAAATCACCGCGAAGGTGGAGCACGCCACGGATAGCTCCCGCAGCGCCGCCGGGCGCTCGCAGGAGGCGCAGGCCTCCGCCCAGACGCTGGCCGCCGCGTCGGAACGGATCGGCAGCGTCGTCACCCTGATCGAGCGGATCGCCAAGGAAACCCGCCTGCTGGCGCTGAACGCCTCCATCGAGGCGGCGCGCGCCGGCAACGCCGGAAAGGGCTTCGCCGTCGTCGCCAACGAGGTGAAGACGCTGGCCGACCAGACCAACAGTGCCACCGGCGACATCCGCACCCAGATCGAGGCCATGCAGGCTTCCATCTCCCGCACGGTCACCGCCATCGAGGCGGTCGCCGGGCGCGTCACCGCGGTAACGGAGGACATCGCCTCAATCACAGAATCGGTCGGCGAGCAGGCCATCGTCACCCGCGACATCGCGGACAACGCCGACGAGATGGCCACAAGCATGCAGAACGTGCACGAGAGCATCGAGCGCGTGGCGCAGGCGGCCGAACGCTCCACCCGGAAGGCCAGCGAGCTGTGGGAGAACGCCACCGGGCTGGTGCGGCAGATTTTCGGCATCAAGCGGCGCGTCACGGCCAGCCTGCGCGGAACGCGGTTCGGCAACCGCCGCCGGGAGGACCGCGTCGCCGTGGACGTCGCCGCCCGCGTGGAGGTCGACGGCCTGACCTTCGACAGCCGGCTCGACAACATCTCCATGTGCGGCTGTCAGGTGCGCGAGGTGCAGCTGGCCAGCGCCGACGGCTATGCCATCCGCCTGGACATCGAAGCGCTGGGGCGCGCCACCGGAACCATCGTGGCCACCGAGCGCGACATCGCGCACGTCCGCTTCGACCCGCTGCCGCCGGACTTCGCCGCCCGGCTGAGCGCGGCGCTTGCGCGCTGGAACGCCGCGGACCAGGAGCTGGTGGCACTGGCCCAGGAAACCGCCCGGGCGATCGGCGGGCTCTTCGACGAGGCGCTCGACCGCGGCCGGATCGGTTTCGACGCGCTGTTCTCCGCCGAATACACGCTGGTCCAGGGCAGCGACCCGCCCCAATTCACCGCGCCCTTCACCGACCTGTGCGACCGGCTGCTGGCCGACCTCCAGGACCGCGCGATGGCGCAGCATCGGCGGATCGCCTTCTGCGCGGCGGTGGACCGCAACGGTTACCTGCCGACCCACAACCGACGCTATTCGGAACCGCAGCGGCCGGACGATCCGGACTGGAACAACGCGCACTGCCGCAACCGCCGCATGTTCGACGACGCGACCGGCCTCGCCGCCGCCCGCAACCGGCAGCCGGTACTGATCCAGACCTACCGCCGCGACATGGGCGGAGGGATGGTGGTCTCCATGAAGGATGTCGCGGCGCCGATCTATGTGAAAGGCAAGCATTGGGGCGCCTTCCGCATCGGCTGCGAAGACCGGGTGCAGGGATGATTCGACTCTCCGTTGAATTCACCCTATAGTATGCACCGTTTCCCAGGGATGCTCCCATGCCGGACGGCCGCACCGAACACGACCGCATCACCAACCTCGCTATCCAGGTCGAGCACTACGCGCACGCGACCAACACGGAGTTGCGTGCCCTGCGCCAGGGGCAGGAGCGACTGGAAGGCCGCATGGGGCGCCTTGGGGAAGGGCAGGATCGGCTGGAAGGCCGTGGACCGGCTTGAGGAAGGCCAGGAGCGGCTGGAAGGTCGCATGGACCGCCTTGAGGAAGGACAGCAGCAGCTGCGCGTTGAAGTCAACGAGCTGAAGATGGACGTCAAGGAGTTGAAGACGGATGTCGCCCAACTGAAGGTTGACGTCAGCGACCTGCGCGATGGGCAGAAGCAGATGCAGGAAGCCATGAACGAGAACTTCCGGCAGCTGTTCGTCATTCTCAACACCCACCAGGGCTGACGCCGCTCAGCCACCGCGGCGCATCGTCTCCCGGTGCAGGATGTAGAGGCCGCTGGCGATGATGATGCCGGCCCCTGCCAAGACGGCCGGGGTGGGCAGATCCCCGAACACCAGGAAGCCGAACAGCGTCGCCCAGATCATCCCCGTGTACTCGAACGGCGCGACCACGGCGGCTCGCCCCAATCGGAAGGCCTGGGTGATCAGCACCTGCGCCACCCCGCCCAGGGTCCCGACCAAAAGCATCAGGCCGACGTGGTTCCAGTCCGGCGCCACCCAAACCGGCACCGCCGCGATCCCGCTGACCGCCGTCGTGGTCAGCAGCAGGTAGACGACGATCGCCGTGTTGGTTTCCGTCCGGGACAGGCCGCGCACCGCGATCATGGCCAGCGCGTAGAAGAAGGCGGCCGCCACACCCACCAGGATGGGCAACATGGGCGCGTCCGCCTCCGGCCGCGCCATCACGACCACACCACCAAACCCCACCAGCACCGCGGCCCAACGGCGCCAGCCCACGGGCTCCCCCAACAGCGGCATGGACAGGGCGGTGATGAACAGCGGCCCCGCGAAGCTGAGGACATAGACCTCGGCCAGCGGCAGGTGCTTGAAGGCGAAGAAGAAGCAGCCCATCGACAGCAGGCCGGCGAAGGACCGCCCGACATGGGCGAGCGGGCGCCGGGTGCGCAGGCTGTCCCAGCCGTTGCGGGCCAACGACACGCCGCCGACCAGCGCCAGCGCCACGGCCGACCGCACGAACATCAGCTGCGCGACGGGGAAATCGACGCTGAGACGCTTGATCAGCGTGTCCATGCCCGCGAACAGCAGGATGGACAGCAGGAAGCACCCGATGGCGGTGCGGGTGTCGTCGTCGGCAATGGGAAGGGCGTCGGCTCGGCTCATCGCTGCACATTATCTGAGCAGCAGGCGCCAAGCCCAATGCCGCAACCGCAGGTCAGGCCCGCGCAGCCCTTCCGGAGCGCAGGGCAAGGCCACTGCCCATCACGATCAGCGTGCCGACGAGCGTGTCCCAGCCCGGCCCTTCCCCGAACAGCAGCGCGCCGAACAGCACCGCCCACGCCATCGAGCTGTAGGACAGCGGTGCCAGCACGGCGGCGGGGACCAGCCGGTAGGCCTGAGTCATGGCCAATTGCGCCGCGGTGCAGAGCAGGCCGGCCGCGGCCATGCCCACGAGGCCGACCGCGTCGGGCCAGACGAAATCCGGCAGCATCAGCGCGCCGCCCAGCACGCCGCAGGCAAGCGTGAAGTAGGCGACGATTGTGGCGTTGTGCTCCGTCCGTGCCAGCCGGCGCACGCAGATGGTGGCGAGCGCGCTGCACAGCGTCCCCGCCACGCACAGCAGCGCCATGCCCGACAACGCGCCGTCCCCCGGCTTCAGCATCACCAGCACGCCAAGGAAACCGACCACCACCGCCACCCAATGCCGCCGGCACACGGATTCGCCCAGCAAGGGGGCCGACAGGGCGGTGACGAACAGCGGGCCGGCGAAGCTGATCGCGTAGACGTCTGCGAAGGGCATGCCGGAGAAGGCCATGATGAAGCAAAACACCGACAGCGCCCCGACGGCCGACCGGACCAGATGCGCCGCCGGCCGGCGGGTGGCGAGCACGCCCCACCCGCCCGCGCGCGCCAGGACGACGGCGAGCGGGATGGCCGAGAACAGCGAGCGGAAGAACATCACCTCGGTCGCGGGAAAGCGGACCGTCAGGGTCTTCTGAACCACGTCCATCATGGCGAACAGCAGCAGGGAGCACAGCATCCAGGCCACCCCGCGCCGCAGCGGACTCCACCGCTCCGGCCAGACCAGCGCACGGGTAGACGCGGGCAAGGGTGCGGGAAGCGCGCCAGCGAGCGCGGTGTCCGTGGTCATGGGGCAAACCGGGAATGATGGTTGGCGGTCATAGGCCTTTTAGACGAATGCCCGTGATCGGCGGGTGCGAAGCATCACCGCCCCCGATTTGTCCCGCATGGCCCAGCACAACGGTGGGTTTTCCCCGTGTCACGCCCCTGCAAGTCGCGCTTCGCGAAACGACGGAACAGGCGCAAAGCGGCGATTTTGCGTAGAAACCCAGGCGTTTCGCGGAACTGCGCTGGCCCGCGCGGCCGCCGCGGGCAGTCTGTCGGCCATCACCTTGCCCACCATCACCTTGCCCAACGACGCATTCACGCACGGCGAAGGCCCGACCATGACCGTTTCAACCCCCGTCCGCATCGTCCTCGGCTTCTCTCCCTGGATCGCCTTCGGCGCGCTCCAACCGCTCAGCGGCCTGTGGCCGTCTCTCAGCGCGCTTGGCATCAGCCTCGGCCTCTGTGCCCTCGACCGTCGGCGCGGGTCGCTGAAGGCGCCGGAGCTGGTGGCCGCCGCCTTCTTCGCAATTCTCCCGGCCTGCGGGGCGCTGGGCTGGTCCTGGCCCGCGGAGAACATCGGCCTCGTGATCCATCTCGTCCTGGCCGCCATGGCCTTCGGCGGCATCGCGCTCGGCGTTCCCTTCACGCTGCAATACGCCCGCGAGGAGATGCCGCGGGAGTACTGGCACCTGCCGCAATTCGTCGCCATCAACTCGGTCATCACGGCGGTGTGGGGCGTGATCTTCCTGGTCGGCGCCGCGGCCTTCTGGATCGCCCCGCCCTACGCCCCGGCGATCGGTTCGGTCGCCGCCGTGGCCGGTATCCTGGTGAACCGCCGCCTGCCCGACCGGCTGATCAAGCGCGCCATCACGAAGCAGCTGGCCGCACGGGAGCCCTTCAATTGGCCGGCGCCGGCCGTGATCGGCGCGAAGGACCGTGATTTCGACCGCGACGTGGTGGTCGTCGGCGCCGGCATCGGCGGGCTGACCGCCGCCGCCCTGCTGGCGGAGGCCGGCGCGCGCGTCACGGTGCTGGAGGCGCACGACCGGCCCGGCGGCTTCTGCAGCAGCTGGGACCGCAGGGTCCGCCTCGCCGACGGCTCCGTCGGGCGGTTCGTCTTCGACGCCGGCGTACACGACATCAGCGGCGCGCGGCCCGACGGGCCAGTCGGGCACCTGCTGCGCACCGTCGGTGCTGCGGAGCGCGTCACTTGGCAGCCGGTGACCCGCGGCGTCCTGATGGGCGACCGGTTCCGCCTCCTCCCCGGCGAAGCAGACGACCTGGTCGCCATGGTCGCCGCCGAGCATCCGGGCAGTGCCAAGGGGGTCGCGGCCTTCATGGCGGTGATGCGCGGTGTCTACCGCGACCTGTTCCTGGACTGCGGGACCACCGGCCTGCCCCATATCCCACGCACGGTGGATGCCATGCGCGCCTACCCCCGGACCTGCCCGCACGCCTTCCGCTGGCGCGACACCGGCTTCCTGGCGATGCTGGAGCAGTTCGTGCCCGACGAGGGTGCCCGCCGGCTGCTCGCCAGCCTCACGCCCTACCTGTCGGACCGGCCGGAGACCCTGCGCGTCGGCCAGATGGCGCCAATCTTCGGCTATTTCTTCGACGGCGGCGTCTATCCGCAGGGCGGGTCGCAACGTCTGGCCGACGCCCTTGCCGACAGCATCCGCGACAAGGGCGGTGACGTCCTGCTGCGCACCCCCGCTGCCCGCATCCTGGTGGAAGGCGGCCGGGCCGCGGGAGTCCAGACCGCGGAGGGACGGCGCATCGCCGCCCCGGCGGTGATCTCCAACGCCGACGTTCGCCGCACCATGCTGGAGCTGGTCGGGACCGAGCATCTGCCGGACGACTACGCCGCGCGTTGCCGGGCGTTGCGCCCATCCACCTCCGGCTTCATGGTGACGCTGGCGCTCGACGTGGTGCCGGACCTGCCGGCCATGTCCTTCCTGACGGAGGAGAGCATGGCCATCGCCCTGCCGTCGGCCCACGACCTTTCGCTGGCGCCGCAGGGCTGCGCGGCGGTGTCCCTGATCAAGCTCGCGCCCGCGGAGGATGGCTGGAACCGCGAGGCACCGGACTACCGCGCCCGCAAGGAGCGGGAGGGCGACGCGATGATCGCCGCGGCCCGGCGCCTGATCCCCGACCTGGACCGCCACATCCTGCAGCGCCAGGACGCCAGCGCCGCCACCTTCGCCCGCTACGCCCACACGACGGGCGGCGCCATCTACGGCGTCGACCCGACACAGGGCCCCCTGCCCTGCAAGACGCCGGTCCCCGGCCTCTGCCTCGCCGGCGGCGGCGTCTATCCCGGGCCCGGCGTGGAGGCCTGCGTCATCTCCGGCGGCCTCGCCGCGGAGGCGCTGGCCGGGCCGACCGGGGCGCGCCGTCCGGCTGAGGAGCTTTGCGCGGCGTAGCCGTGTTGGAAGGATTCACCACCAAGACACCAAGGCACCAAGAGGTCCTTACGGCGCGGTCGCATCGTCTCCGGCCGGCGCTACCCACTTGGTGTCTTGGTGCCTTGGTGGTGAAAAACGTTACCGCCCGATCCGCTCGGCGATCAGCGGCCCGGCCACCGGGGCCGTGTCGGCGACGGTGAAGGCGCGGCGCAGCAGGATGGTCGCCTGCTCCACCTGGGCCTCGCTGCGGGCGTGGACCAGGGCGAGCGGCCGGTTGGCCGGCCCGACCGCGGCGCCCAGGCCGGCCACGTCGGCCAAGCCCACCGCGAAGTCGATGGGGTCGGTCGTCTTGGTCCGCCCGCCGCCCAGCGCGACCACGGCGATGCCGACCGCACGGGTGTCGATGGCGGCCACCACGCCCGCGCGCTCCGGATAGACCGGGCGGACGATGGGAGCGGCGTCCAGGTAGCGGTCGGGCGCTTCCAGCAGGTCGGCCGGGCCGCCCAGCGCCTGCACCATGCGGGCGAAGCGATCCGCCGCCCGCCCGCTCGCGATGGCTTCGTCGAACATCGCGCGGCCTGCGGTGGCGTCGGGCGCCAGCTTGGCGAGCGCCAGCAGTTCCGCCCCCAGCGCCGCGGTGACCTCGTACAGGCGCGGCTCCGCCTTGCCGCCGCGCAGGATGTCGATGCATTCCCGCATCTCCAGCGCGTTGCCGGCGGTCAGGCCCAGCACCTCGTTCATGTCGGTCATCAGCGCGACGGTGGGCAGGCCGGCGCCTTCCGCCACCGTGACGATGCTCTCCGCCAGTTCCCGCGCCTTGGCGTAGTCGGGCAGGAAGGCACCGGAGCCGAACTTGACGTCCATCACCAGCGCGTCGAGCCCGGCCGCCAGCTTCTTCGACAGGATCGAGGAGGTGAGCAGGTGGATCGTCTCCACCGTCCCCGTGACGTCGCGGATGGCGTAGAGGCGGCGGTCGGCCGGCGCGATGTCGTCGGTGGCGCCGATGACCGCGCAGCCGACCTCCTTGACGACCTTTTCCAGCAGCGCCCGGTCGGGCTTGGCGCGGTAGCCGGGGATGCTCTCGAACTTGTCCAGCGTGCCACCGGTATGGCCGAGCCCGCGGCCGGAGACCATCGGCACGAAGCCGCCGCAGGCCGCCAGCGCCGGAGCGAGGATAAGGCTGGTCTTGTCGCCGACGCCGCCAGTCGAATGCTTGTCGACCACCGGTCCGGGAAGGTCCAGATGGTCCCAGCGCAGGACGTTGCCGGAGTTCCGCATCGCCAGCGTCAGGGCGACGCGCTCGTCCAGATCCATGCCCTGGAAGAAGATGGCCATGGCGAAGGCCGCCGCCTGCCCTTCCGTGACGGAGCCGTCGGTGATGCCCTGCACGAAGGCATCGATCTCGGCGGCGTCGAGGCGCGCGCCGTCGCGCTTCTTGCGAATCAGTTCCTGGGGAAGCATGCGGAGTCCGTGTTGTGCCGGGCTATCAAGGGTTGCCCATCAATAGCCTGCCGTCGCCGGCACGGCCACCGTGTCGTCGCCCTTGCCCCCATGGCCGCTCGCCGCCAGAAGCGAGTCGAGCAGGCTCGATGCGCCGAAGCGGAAGGTCTTCGGCGTCGCCCAGCCCTTGCCCTGGAGCTGGTCGGCCAGCGCCAGGAAGGCCGCCGCGCCGGCCGCGTCGCGGATGCCGCCGGCGGCCTTGAATCCCACCGTCCGGCCCGATTCGTGGATGACGTGCAGCAGCAGCGTCGCCGCCTCCAGCGTCGCGGCCGGCTGCACCTTGCCGGTGGAGGTCTTCAGGAAGTCGGCGCCCGCCGCGATGCTGTCGCGCGCCGCCCAGGCCAGCAGGTCCGGGTCGGGGAAGCAGCCGGACTCCAGGATCACCTTCATGGTCACATCCGGCCCGCAGGCGTCGCGGCAGGCGCGGATCACGCTCATCGGCTGGGTGCGGGCGCCGTCGATGAAGGCCTTGTAAGGCAGCACCACGTCGATCTCGTGCGCGCCGTCCTTCACCGCGGCCTTCGTCTCCGCCGCCACCGATGGGGCGTCGGATTCCCCCTTGGGAAAGTTCACGACCGTGGCGATCTTCACGCCCGAGCCCTTCAGGGCCTTGCGCGCGGTCTTCACGAAGCGCGGCCAGATGCACACGGCGGCCACCGTGCCGGCCGGCGTCACCGCCCGCTTGCACAGGGCGTCCACCCGATCCTCGGTGTCGTCGTCGTTCAGGCTCGTCAGGTCGAGCAGGCCGATGGCGCGTGCGGCGAGCTTCGCGTCGGCCTTCGCGGCCGCGGCGGTGTCGAGCGCCTGTTGCAGGTCGGCGGGGAGTTTCATGGCCGGCGTCCGTCCTCTTCGTTCAGCCCTTCCAGAAAGCCGACCAGCAGCCGCTCCAGGTCGGAGGCGGCGGCCGAGGCGGCCCGCAACGTCTGGTCATGGTCCACCGGCCCGTCGCCGAGCCCCACGCCCAGATTGGTGATGACCGCGCATCCCGCGACCCGCAGGCCGCAATGGCGCGCGATGATGCATTCCGGGACGGTCGACATGCCGACGGCGTCCGCACCCAGAACCTTCAACATTCGGACCTCGGCGGGCGTCTCGAAGGACGGACCGGGATAGGCGGCGTAGACGCCCTCCACCAGGTCGATGTTCTGCTCCAGCGCCTTGCGGCGCATCAGCGCGCGCAGATCCGGGTCCCAGGCGTCGGTCATGCTGGGAAAGCGCGGGCCGAAGCTGTCCTCGTTCGGCCCGGTCAGCGGGTTGGCGCCCAGCAGGTTCAGGTGGTCGGAGATGGCCATCAGCCGGCCCGGCCCGACCTCCACCCGCAGGGACCCCGCGGCGCAGGTCAGCACCAGCGTGTCGCAGCCGGCGAGCTTCAGCGCGCGGATCGCCGTCTTCAGCGCATCGAACCCGTTGCCCTCGTAGGCGTGGACGCGGCCCTGCATGCAGGCGACGGGCTGCCCGCCCAGCTGTCCCATGACGAGGCGGCCGGCGTGGCCCTCCACGCTCGGCACCGGGAAGCCGTCCAGGTCGCGGTAGGAGACGGCGATGGCGTCCCCGATCCGGTCGGCGAGCCCGCCGAGGCCGGAGCCCAGCACGATCCCCACCCGGGGCCGGAAGCCGGCGGCCCGGTGCAGGATTTCCGCGGCGGCGCGTGCGGCGGTCATGGCAGTCGGTCCTTAAAAGTCCAGGTTATCGGGGCCGAACGAATGCGGCAGCAGCTCGCCGAGCGTAAACGTGCGACGCAGCCCCTCCGGTCCGCAAACATGAATTTGCGTCTCGGGCGCGGCGAACTCGCGCAGCCGCTGGCGGCAACCGCCGCAGGGCGTGCAGAGGATGCCGTCGTCGGGTTTTCCGCCCATCACGACGATCTCGCGGATCTTGCGGTCGCCGCCGACGACCATCGCGCCGATGGCCGAGGCCTCGGCGCACTGTCCCTGCGGATAGGCGGCGTTTTCCACGTTGCCCCCGGCGTAGACCCGGCCGGACTCGCCCAGGATCGCCGCCCCTACGGAAAAGCGCGAATAGGGGGCGTAGGCCTTGCCCATGGCCTCGCGCGCCGCATCGATAAGGTCGGTTAAAAGGCTGTTCGGGTCGGACATCACCGTTCCTTCACGTACGGAATGCCGCTGGCCTTGGGCGCCACCGCCTTGCCGACGAAGCCGGCGAGGAGGAGCACGGTAAGGACATAGGGCAGCATTTGGATGAATTGTACGGGTATAACGCCGACCACCGGCAGAGGTACGCCTTGCAAGCGGACCTGCACCGCGTCGGTGAAGGCGAACAGCAGGCAGGCGAACAGGGTCGGCCAGGGCCGCCACTTGCCGAAGATCAGCGCCGCCAGCGCCAGATAGCCCTTGCCCGCCGTCATGTCGCGCACGAATCCGGCGCCGTGCGCGGTGGACAGGTAGGCGCCCGCCACCCCCGTCAGCACGCCGGTGATGATCACCGCCTGATAGCGAAGCTTCGTCACGGAGATGCCCGCCGTGTCCACCGCCGCCGGGCTTTCCCCCACGGCGCGCAGGCGCAGCCCGAAGCGCGTGCGGGTCAGCACCCACTGCGTCGCGACCACCACCAGGACGGTCAGCCAGATCAGCACGTTGGCGTCGTCGAAAATCTCCCGGTAGATCGGGCCGACGATGGGGATGGGGGACAGCGCCTCCACACCCGGCAGGTGGATCTGCGGCAGCCTTGCGGAGGCCGGCAGCAGCGGGGTCTGCCCGCCCTGGTGGAACCAGGCGTAAGCCAGCGTCGGGGCCAGCCCGGCGACCAGGATGTTGATCGCCATGCCGGAGACGACTTGGTTGCCGTTGTGGGTGATGCAGGCGAAGCCGTGCACCAGCGACAGCGCCACCGAGGCCGCGACGGCGGCGAGCAGGCCGAGCCAGGGATTGCCGGTGCTGGAGGCGACGGCGGCGGCGAAGAAGGCGCCGGCCAGCATCTTGCCCTCCAGCCCGATGTCGACCACGCCCGCCCGCTCCCCGTAGAGCGCGGCGAAGGCGGCGAGCACAAGCGGGGTCGCCACGCGGATGGTGGCGTCGACCAGCAGAATGACGGCCAGGAAGACCTCGTCCATGTCAGGCCCTCCCCTCGTTGCGCGTGCCCTCGTTCTTTTTGGGGGGCCTGCGGAACAGCGCCTCAACCTGCGGCTTGAACAGGTTTTCCAGCGCGCCGGCGAACAGGATGACGAGTCCCTGGATGACCATCACCAGCTCGCGGTTCACCGTGGGATACTCAAAGGACACCTGACCGCCCCCCTGCGCCAGCATGCCGAACAGCAAAGCGGCCAGGATGATCCCCAGGGGATGGTTGCGCCCCATCAGCGCCACGGCGATGCCGACGAAACCGACCCCGCCGGTGAAGTTCAGCAACAGGCGGTGCTGCACGCCCAAAATCTCGTTCACCCCGACGAAGCCGGCCAGCGCGCCGGAGATCAGCATGGCGAGCACGATGTTCCGCGACGGCGAGATGCCGGCGTAGACCGCCGCGCGCTCGTTCTGGCCCACGGTGCGGATCTCGTAGCCCCAGCGGGTGCGCCACAGGAACAGGTAGAACAGCGCGCAGCAGGCCAGCGCCCAGGCGAAGGACAGGTTCAGCGGCGAGGGCGCCACCTCGATTCCGATCCAGCCCAGCGCCCGGTCCATGGAGGGCAGCCATGTGCCCGGGTCGAACTCCCGCGTTTCCGGCGACTGCTGGCCCGGCTTGATCAGCACGTCGACCAGCAGGTAGGTCATGATGGAGGCGGCGATGAAGTTGAACATGATCGTCGTGATGACGATGTGGCTGCCGCGCCTGGCCTGCAGCCAACCGGGGATCCAGGCCCAGGCGGCGCCGAACAGAGCCGAGACGAGGACGGCGGCCACCGCGACCACCGGCCAGGGCCAGCCGGTCATCGCCAGCCCGACCAGCCCGGCCCCGAGCCCGCCCATGTAGGCTTGCCCCTCCCCGCCGATGTTGAACAGGCCGCAGTGGAAGGCGACGGCGACGGCCAGCCCGGTGAAGATGTAGCTGGTGGTGTAGTACAGGGTGTAGCCGATGGCCTCCGGATAGCCCACCGCCTCCGTCACCATCAGCGCCAGCACGTCCAGCGGGTTCTCCCCGATCACCAGGATGACCAGCCCGGACAGGACGAAGGCCGCCAGCAGGTTCAGCAGGGGCAGCAGCGCGTAATTGACCCAGCCGGGCACCTCCCCCGGCATGCCGAACCCCTTCCCCGCCATTCCTCGCGCCATTCAGGCTCCATCCTTCGGACGTGTGCGTGCCCGCGTGCGTGTGCAACGCGAACCGCCCAGGAAGGTGCCCCGGCGCGCGGCCCAGCGCAAGCGCGACCGCGGTGGAGGATACCGGCGGGGATCAACGACGACCTCAGGTCGCCGCCTCCACCCCAGCCATCATCAGACCCATGCGACGCTCGTCAGCGTCCTGCGGCGCGACCTCGCCCATCAGGCGGCCGTCGAACATCACCAGGATGCGGTCGGACAGGCTGACGATCTCGTCCAGCTCCACCGAGACCAGCAGGATCGCCTTGCCTTCGTCGCGTAGGCGCACAAGCCGTTTATGGATGAACTCGATGGCGCCGATGTCCACGCCGCGGGTCGGTTGGCCGACCAGAAGCAGGTCGGGGTTCCGCTCGATCTCGCGGGCAAGCACGATCTTCTGCTGGTTGCCGCCGGAGAAGTTGGCGGCGCGCAGACGCGCGTCGCGCGGGCGCACGTCGTAGGCCTCCATCTCCGCCTCGCAGCGGGACAGCACGGCGGCGCGATCCATCAGGACGCGGCCGTTGTAAGCCTGATCGTCGTGGTGGCCGAGGATGGCGTTCTCCCGCGCCTCGAAGCTGGTGATCAGGCCGACCTTCTGCCGGTCCTCCGGCACATGGCCGACGCGCAGCCCCCGCAGCGCCTTCGCGTTGAACAGGCCCGGCCGGTCGGCCAGTTCCTCCCCGCGCAGGCGCACGGAACCGCCGGCGACGGGCCGCATCCCAGCCAGCGCCTCCAGCAGCTCCGACTGGCCGTTGCCGGACACGCCGGCAATGCCGACGATCTCGCCCGCACGAACCGAAAATCCGACGCCCTTCACCCGCTCCACGCCGCTGCCGTCGCGCACGGTCAGGCCCGACACCTCCAGCACCACGGGGCCGGGCCGGGCCGGTGCCTTCTCCACCCGCAGCAGCACCTTGCGGCCGACCATCAGTTCCGCCAGCTGCTCCTTGCTGGTCTCGGCCGTGCGGACGTTCGCCACCACCTCGCCCCGGCGCATGACCGTGACGTTGTCGGTCAGCTCCATGATCTCGCGGAGCTTGTGGGTGATGATGACGATGGTCTTTCCCTGCTCGCGCAGCGCGCGCAGGATGCGGAACAGGTGGTCGGTCTCCTGTGGGGTCAGGACGCCCGTGGGCTCGTCCAGGATCAGGATGTCGGCGCCGCGGTAGAGCGCCTTCAGGATCTCAACGCGCTGCTGCGCGCCCACCGGCAGCTCGCCGACCGGGCGGTCGAGGTCCACCTCAAGCCCGTAGTCGCGGGCGAGCCGGACCAGCTCCGCCCGCGCCCGCTCCATCCCCGCGGCCAGCGTCACGCCCCCCTCGGCGCCCAGCAGCACGTTCTCCAGGACGGTGAAGGGATCGACCAGCATGAAGTGCTGGTGGACCATGCCGACGCCGGCGGCCAGCGCGTCGCGCGGGCTCTTCACCGCGACGGGGCGGCCGTCCACCAGGATCGCGCCGCTGTCGGCGGGCAGGTAGCCGTAGACGATGCTCATGATCGTCGACTTGCCGGCCCCGTTCTCGCCGATCACGCCGTGGATGGTGCCCTTCGGCACGGCCAGCGACACGTCGCGGTTGGCGTGGTTGGCGCCGAACCACTTGTTCACCCCGCGGGTTTCCAGGGCCGGTGGGGTTGGGGCGGTGGTGGGGGTGTCGGGCATGGAGGCTTCTTGATGTGTCGAACGGGATGCCCCCACCCCCCGCTTCGCGGGTCCCTCCCTCCCCCGCTGGGCGGGGGAGGGACAGGTTGCATAGTCCCCTCCCCCGCCCAGCGGGGGAGGGTTAGGATGGGGGTCCTGAGGGTTTACGGCTGATACGGCTTCACCTGCAGCTGCCCGGCGATGATCTGTTGCTTGGCTTCCTCGACCGCCTTTTCCATGTCCGGCGTGACGAGCTTGCGGTTGTTCTCGTCGAGCGCGTAGCCGACGCCCTCCTCCTTCAGGCCGACGACGCGGTGGCCGGCCTTCCAGCTGCCGTCCTTGGCGGTCTTCATGCAGTCGTAGACGGTGACGTCCACGCGCTTGACCATGGAGGTCAGGATGTGGCCCGGATGCACCCAGTTCTGGTTGCTGTCCACGCCGATGCCGAGCTTGCCGGAATCCACCGCAGCCTGGAGCACGCCGAGGCCGGTGGCGCCCGCCGCCGCGAAGACGATGTCGGCGCCGCGGCCGAACTGGCTCTTGGCCAGTTCCGCCCCGCGGGTCGGGTCGTTCCAGGCGGCCGGGGTGGTGCCGGTCATGTTGGTGATGACCTCGCCATCGGCCTTCACGTGTTTCACGCCCTGCTCGTAGCCGGTCAGGAAATTGCGGATCAGCGGGATGTCCATGCCGCCGACGAAGCCGACCTTGCCGGTCTTCGACGCCATCGCCGCCAGCATGCCGACGAGGTAGGAGCCCTCATGCTCCTTGAAGGTCACGGACTGGACGTTGGGCAGTTCCAGCTTGTCGTCGATCAGGCAGAACTTGGTGTTCGGGAACTCGCGGGACACCTTGTCCACCGCCGCGGTCTGCGAGAAACCGACCGCCGCGATCACCGATGCGCCGCGCCGGGCCATGTTGCGCATGGCCTGCTCGCGCTGACTCTCGTTGGTGATCTCGAACTCGCGGTAGGCGATGCCGGTTTCCTTCTTGAAGCGCTCCGCCCCGTTGTAGGCGGCCTCGTTGAAGGACTTGTCGAACTTGCCGCCCTGGTCGAACACGACGGCCGGCACGAACTCGTCGGCGCCCTGCGCCGGAGCTGCTAGGACCGCGGCACCGGTGGCCATTGAGAGGGCCAAGACCGAGTTGGCAAGAACCGCGAGGATACGCTTCGTCATTCTTCTTTCCCTTCCCTGTTCCTTCCGCCCGTTCGCCGGGTCCAGGACGCGCAGGATAGCCGGTCGTTCCACCGCACAACAGGGGAATTGCCGACGCATCCACACCCCCTGGCCACACCCCCAGGCCACAGCCTGTGCGCAGCGAATCCGGGCTTCATCGGTTGACGCAGGGGCGGTGGACCGCTATCACCCCCCGCGGAGTCCATCCGTGACCGAATCAGTTTGTGGGGAGCAACGGCGTGCATGAGTTGGTGGTGCTGCTGCAAGGCATCGTCCTCGGGATCGCCATCGCCGCCCCGGTCGGCCCCATCGGGCTGCTCTGCATCCGCCGCACGCTCCAGTACGGCCCGGCGATGGGGTTCTTCACGGGCTTCGGCGCGGCGGTCGCCGACACGATCTTCGGCGCCATCGCCGCCTTCGGCGTGTCCGCGGCGCTCGACTTCCTCCAGGGGCACGAGGTCGCGTTCCAGCTGGTCGGCGGCATCTTCCTGCTGGTCGTCGCGGTGCGCACCTTCCGCAAGAAGCCCGAGGAGGACGAGCGGGAGGCCGAGAAGGCCGCCGACACGCCGTCCTGGTTCGGCGGATTCATGACCGGCTTGTCGCTGACGCTGACCAACCCGGCCACCATTATGGCCTTCATCGCCATCTTCGCCGGCTTCGGGTTGGGCGGGAACCTGGGGCGGGTGGACGCCACCACGCTGGTGGCCGGCGTCTTCATCGGCGCCTGCACTTGGTGGATGAGCCTGTCCATGGGCGTGGCCGCCGTGCGCCACCGCATTTCCGACGAGCGGCTGACTCTGCTCAATCACTGCACGGGCGTGGCGCTGGCCGGCTTCGGGCTGTGGGCGCTCGGCATGGCCTTTACGGGCATGGCGGGTTGGGCGATGGGCTGAACGCCGCGCCGGCGCTCGCCCGACGGGACTTCTGGTCCCGGCGGATCGACCGGAAATGCCGGATCAGCCGGTACAGGTACAGCCCGACCAGCACCACCAAAAGCCCGATCGTGAAATACCCGATCAGCCGGTTCGCAAAGGGCCAAGTGGACAGCAGGTAGCCGGTCCAGGCCAGCAACAACGTCCACAAGATCGAGCCCACGCCGGAATAGAGGCAGTAGAGCAGGATCGACATCCGGCAAGCCCCCGCCGGGATGGAGATCAGCGTGCGCACGCCGGGCACCGGCTGCGTCAGGAACACGGCGAGCCCGCCGCGCTTGGCGAACCAGTCGGTGCTGCGCCGGACCTTCTTCGGGTGGATGGTCAGCCAGGGGCCCCAGCGCTTCAGGAAGGCCTCCAGCCGGTCGCGGCCGAGCAGGCGGCTCGGCAGGAACCACACCAGCTGCCCGACCATCGAACCCAGCCCGCCGGCCAGCGCGATGCCCATCAGGCTGTATTCGCCGTGCGCCGCCGCCAGCCCGGCCAGCGGGATCACCGATTCCGCCGGCACCGGCGGCACCACCCGCGCCAGCACGAGCAGGAGGAAGATGCCCACGTAATTCATCGTGTGCATCACATCGACCAGCCAGTTCGTTAGCCCGCCTTCCATGCGCGTTCACCCGGAGTTCATGCCCAGGGAGGAACAACGATGACGTGGGCGCGGTTCCGGCAACCCAGCCGCGAGAGTCCTTCGGGGCTATTCCGCGGCGCGGTCGAACTGTAGGGCGGCGAGGCGGGCGTAAAGTCCCCCTTCCCGCACGAGGTCGGCGTGGCGGCCGGTGGCGACGACGCGGCCCTCGTCCATCACCACGATTCGGTCGGCGTTCAGCACGGTTGCCAGACGGTGCGCGATAATCAGCGTGGTGCGGCCCTTCATCAGCCGGTCCAGCGCGTCCTGCACCATCCGCTCGCTCTCCGCGTCCAGCGCGCTGGTCGCCTCGTCCAGCAGCAGCACCGGTGGGTCGCGCAGGATAGCGCGGGCGATGGACAGGCGCTGGCGCTGGCCGCCGGACAGCCGCACACCCTTCTCGCCGAGGTAGGTGTCGAAGCCCTGAGGCAGCGCCTCCAGGAATTCCAGCGCGTGGGCCGCTTCAGCGGCGGCGCGCACCTCGGCGTCGCTGGCGTCGGGCCGGCCGTAGCGGATGTTCTCCCAGGCGTTAGCCGAGAAGACGACGGGATCCTGCGAGACAAGGCCGAGGCGGCGGCGCACCTCCACCGGGTCGGCGTCGCGAATGTCCACGCCGTCCAGCCGGATCGCCCCCGCTTGCGGGTCGTAGAAGCGCAGCAGCAGTTGGAACACCGTGGTCTTGCCCGCGCCCGACGGGCCGACCAGCGCCACCGTCTCTCCCGGCGCGACGTCGAGGGAGAATCCCTCCAGCGCGGCGCCGTTCGGGCGGGACGGGTAATGGAAGCGCACGCCGGCGAAGGAAAGCGCCCCCGTTGCCGGTTCCGGCAATGCCACCGGGCTGGCCGGCGCGCGGATGTCCGGCCGGGTGTCCAGCAGGTCGAACAGCCGCTCCGTCGCGCCGGCGGCGCGCTGGAGGTCACCGACCACCTCGCTGATTGCGCCGACGGAGCCCGCGACTACCACCGAATAGATGACGAAGGCAGACAGCTGGCCCGCCGACAGCCGCCCGGCCAGCACGTCATGCCCGCCGATCCACAGGATGATGCCGACCGCGCCGAAGACCAGGACAATCACGATCACCGTCAGCAGCGCGCGCACCTTGACGCGGCGCACCGCGGTGGCGAAGGCGTCCTCCACCCGCGCGCCGAACAGCACGCGGTCGAGCGCCTCGTGCGTGTAGGCCTGGACGGTGCGGATGGCGCTCAGCGTCTCTTCCACGAAGGAGCCGATGTCGGCGATCTTGTCCTGGCTGGCGCGCGACAGGGCGCGGACGCGGCGGCCGAACAGGATGATCGGAACGACCACCAGCGGCACGACCAGGAAGACCAGCCCGGTCAGCTTGGGCGAGGTGATCAGCAGCATCCCCGTGCCACCCAGGAACAGCAGCAGGTTGCGCAGCGCGATGGACACCGACGAGCCGACGACGACCTGCAGCACCTCGGTGTCGGTGGTCAGGCGCGACAGGATCTCGGACGTTTTGTTCGTCTCGAAGAAGCCGGGCGACAGGCGCAGGACATGGTCGTAGACCGCCCGGCGGATGTCGGCGACGACCCGCTCCCCAATCCAACTCACCAAATAGAAGCGCCCGAAGGTGGAAGCGGCCATCAGCACGATGACCGCCAGCAGGACGAGAAGCGCGCGGTCGAGCAGCGACGAATCGCCGGCCGCAAAGCCCTGGTCCACCAGGACCCGCATCCCCTGACCCATGCCCAGCACGGTGCCGGCCGCCACCACCAGCGCCAGAACGGCGCCGAGGATCTGCGCCTTGTAGGGCCATAGGAAGGGCATCAGCCGGCGCAGCGGGGTCAGGTCGCGGCGGCGCGTGTCATTGGACGCGGCATCGTTTGACGGGGCGCGCGTTGATCGTGAAGATTGGCGAAACACCGGGGCTCCCCTGCGGCAAGGGCACGGCGGAGGTCACGCCGCGCGAGGGCTCAGCCGGCATATAGCAAGGTCGCAGCACACCGACAAGGAGCCTAGGGCGGGGATAAAAAGGCCGCAGCGCGGGGCAAGACGCCCGCGGCACAGCCCAAAACGCCCGTGCCGCAAATCGTCGCGGATGGCGGTTGCATCGTGCGGCCCTCTTTGCTATAGACGCCGCTCGCTTTGCAGGAACCCCGGCCATGAAGACTGATATTCATCCCGACTACCACGAGATCAACGTGGTGATGACCGACGGCAGCACGTTCAAGACCCGCTCCACCATGGGCAAGCCGGGCGACACGCTGCGCCTCGATATCGACCCGAAGTCGCACCCGGCCTGGACCGGCGTGCAGAAGCTGCTCGACACGGGCGGGCAGATCGCGAAGTTCAACAAGCGCTTCGCGAGCTTCGGCCTGAAGAAGTAAGCTTCTTCTCCGCAAAACGAAAAAGGGCGTCCGGTCCGCCGGGCGCCCTTTTCGCGTTTGCGCAGATCGTCACCGACATCAGCCGGCGACGGCGTGCTGCACCTCCATCCGCGCCCGCTCGTCCAGGCGGGACACGCGCATGTAGAGCCTGTGGCTGCGCTCCAGCAGGCTGCGCAAGCCTTCGGGCAGCGCCTCGTTGTCGGGGCCTGAGGGGTCGGTGCAGACATCCCCGCCGGACAACGCGAAATCCTCGCTCGCCGCCTGCTCGCGGGTGATCTCGCCTGCGTGGACGGCCTTCTGCGCCAGCAGCCACGCCATTACTTGCGTCAGGCGGCTGGTTACGCGCATGGATTCGTAGGAGATTTGCAGCCGGACGTGCGGGGGCAGCGTCCGGTGGTTCACGGTATCATGATAGGCGATGTAATTGCGCGCCTCGATCAGCAACGCCATCGTCTCGTCATAGGTACCGTTGAAGAAGGTCGGTGTTTCCATCACGGCCGTACCCCTCCCGCGGCCGGATGGCCCAATCTTGAGCCTCGCCGCAATTGATTAACAATCGATGAGTGTTCCGGGACCGCCATGCGGCGCAAGCCTACTTGGCCTTTCGACAGGCTGACGGCCACCCCGTTTGAAAAAACATAGGCCCTCTTGAACAGGCCAAAGGGTCGCTTATTTCTCGCGGTACCGGCGGACGCCCATACGGGGTCCATCGGGATCGCAAAGTTGGGGATCGACGATGATCGTGGTCCCCGAACGCTGTATCGCTCGATTGGAGGATATATCATGCGTACCTACGACCTTTCGCCGCTGTTCCGTTCGACCGTCGGATTCGACCGCCTCTCGCGCCTCCTGGAGACCGCGATGACCGGCGACGAGGCCGCGGCGTCCTACCCGCCCTACAACATCGAAAAGACGGGTGACGACGCCTACCGGATCACCATGGCCGTTGCCGGCTTCGGGCCGGAGGACCTGGAGATCACCGCCCAGCAGAACTCGCTGGTGGTCACTGGCAAAGCTAAGAAGGATCAGGAAACCGGCCAATTCCTCTACCGGGGTATCGCCGGCCGCGCTTTCGAGCGCCGCTTCCAGCTTGCCGACTTCATCAAAGTGGCCAACGCCAACCTGCTGAACGGGTTGCTCCACATCGACTTGGTGCGCGAGGTGCCGGAGGCGATGAAGCCCCGCACCATCAAGATCGACAGCGCCGTGTCGAAGCAGCCGGCCCTGACCCAGCAGGCCGCGTAACAGGCGACTTCGGTTAGATCACGGCTGGATCGTTTCCTGAACCGAACGGATGGCGCCCTGGGCAACCGGGGCGCCGTTTCGCTTTATCAACGAATTTTCGATACGGAAGCCGAACGTTCCGGCTTTGCCACGACCCTTAAAGGAACGCGGTCGTTACGTTCCCATGGCGTTCAGAAACTCCGCCATGCTCAGTTCGCGTTCCGCCGGCAAATGGACGGTCACCGTGGTGCCCTGCCCCGGTGCGCTGTCGATGCGCAGCGTGCCGCCGTGCGCCTCGACCAGCCGCTTGCAGATCGGAAGGCCGAGCCCGGTCCCCTCATAGCCCCGGGTCATCGACTGGTCGATCTGGTTGAACGGAACCAGCGCCTTCGGGATGTCGTCGGCCGCCATGCCGATGCCGACGTCGCGCACGAACATCTCCACGCCGCCTCCAGCGCCGCGACGGGCGCCGACGGTGACGGTGTCGCCGGCCTTTGAGAATTTCACGCCGTTGGACAGCAGGTTTACCAGCACTTGGCGCAGCCGCAGCGCGTCGCCGCGGACCGGCGGCAGGTCGTCCGCCAGTTCGATGGACACCGCCACGCCGCGCTTGCCGGCCTGGATGGCGATAAGGTTCAGCCCCTGCCCCACCAGATCCGCGACGTCCACCGGCCCGTCCAACAAGTCGAGCTTTCCCGACTCGATCTTCGTGATGTCGAGGATGTCCTCGATGATGCCCAGCAGATGCTCGCCCGACTGGCGGATGCTCGCGGCGTAGTCGGTGTAGCGGTCGACCTCGGTCGCCCCGATCAGCCGCATCTCGATCACCTGGGCGAAGCCGATCACCGCGTTCAAAGGCGTGCGCAGCTCATGGCTCATCACCTGCAGGAAGGCCGACTTGGCCCGGTCCGCGGCCTCCGCCGCCTCCTTGGCGCCGATCAGCTCCCGCTCGATGCGCACCCGCTCGGTGATGTCGCGGATGACCGCGATGAACATGCGCCGGCCTTCCACCTCGATGCAGCTGACCGCCAGTTCCACCGGAAACAGGCTGCCGTCCCCGCGCATCGCCATGACCGGACCGTCCTGCCCGGTGACGCGGGTGGTGTGCCCCACCGGGAACCGGTTCAGGTATCCGGCGTGGCACGCGACGTCGGCGGGCGGCAGCAGCCGGTCGATGCTGCCCCAGACGATCTCGACCGCTGGGATGCCGAACATCTCCTCCGCCGCCCGGTTGAAGCTGTGGACGATGCCCTCTTCGTCGGCGGTGAGGATGGCGTCGGCGGCAGCGTCGACGATGGCGTTGGTCCGCGCCTCCGCCATGCGGAGCGCCTCGGCCGTCCGCACATATTCGGTCATGTCGGTCAGCGTGCCGACGAAGCCCTGGAAACGCCCATCCGCGTCGGCGAGCGGCGAGCTTTGACAGAGCACCGAGGTCGCCGTGCCCTCCGGCCCGAGAAAGCGCAGGTTGACCAGCATCGCGCGACCTTCGGCGGTGCAGCGCGTCCATTCCGCCTCGAACCGGCAGCGGTCATCGGGATGGACGGCGTCGCGCCAGCCACGGCCCTGCACCTCGTCGGCGGCGACACCGGTGATGTGCGCAAAGCGCGGGTTGGCGAAGGTGATGCCGCCCCTGGCGTCCGTCTGGAAGATGCCGACGGGTGCGGAGCGCGCCAGCGTCTGGTACAGCGCCTCGCTCGCCCGCAGGCGGCTTTCGGCCTCCACCCGGTCGGTGACGTCGCGCACGTTGATGACGACGCCCTGAACGTCCGGATCGTCCAGCATGTTGCAGGCGGCGGCCTCCACATGGCGCCAGGCGCCCCCGGCGTGGCGCAGGCGGTATACGGCGGGTTCCAGGGGAGCATTGGGATCGGCCACGCGGCGGGCGAAGCGGCGGGCGGCGTCGGCGCGGTCGTCGGGATGGACATAATCCAGCATGGCGGTGCCCACCACCGCTTCCGGCTCGTACCCGAAGACGCGCAGCGCAGAGCCGCCCACGAACCGGAACAGCCCGTCGCGTGACAGCAGGGCCGTCACGTCGCTGGCGTTCGTCATCAGAGCGGTCGCTGAGCGCTCGTTGATCCGCAAGGCCGAGTCCTCCCACCGTTCCGGCTGGTTGGATTCAGTAGACCGTCACTTCATTAACCGTTTATGACGCCGGCGAAATCAAACGCGAAAAAGCTACCGCGCTTTTGGCGCCAAATGCTGCGCCAGGGCATCCACGACGGCGTCCGGGTCTTCCGTCATGACCATGTGGCCGACACCCGGCAACACGACCACCTGCGACGCCTTGACCCTGGCGGCGAGCGCGCGGCCGGCCTTGGCCGGAGTCATGCGGTCGGCGGCGCCCAGCAGGAACAGCGCGGGGCAGGCCACCGCGGACGCTGCCTCCCCGCCGCGTTCGTAAGCGTTGCAGGCGGCAAGGTCGATCCCCAGCACGCCCGGCGGGGTCCGCTGCATCAGGCGGCGGCCGCCTGGCAGCAGCGCCAGCCCCGGCGCCGCCGATCCGCCGACATGGCCGCGCGGCCCGTGGCCCCAGCCGATGACCAGTTCGATCGACGACGGATCGTTCGCTGCCGCCGCCGCCAACAGGTCGGGATGCACCGGCATCACCTCGGCGACGCCGAGCAGCGCCAGCGATTCGACACGCTCCCCATGGCGCGCCGCGGTATCCAGCGCGACCAGGGCGCCCATGGAGTGGCCGACGAGCGCCGCCCGCTCCACGCCGGCGGCATCCAGAAGCGACACGACCCAGTCCGCCAGTTCCGCCACGGAGGCAAGCGGCACGCCGGCGGAGCGGCCATGCCCCGGCAGGTCCACCGCCAGCACCGCGCGCCCGTGATGGGCGAGGTAGCGGGTTTGCAGGCTCCACACCGTATGGTCCATGCCGGCGCCGTGGATCAGCACCACGGCCGGCAGGGCCGGGTCGAAAGGCCGGCCGCCGGTGTGGGCGTAGACGGCGTGGCCGTTGACGGAAAGCTCCATGACCGGTCCCCTTACGGCTTGGTGGCGGCGCGCAGCGCCTGCCGCAGGTCGTCGATCAGGTCGTCGCAGTCCTCCAGCCCGATGGACAGACGGATCATGTCCTCCCCCACCCCACTGGCCTTCAGCGCCTCGGCGTCCAGCTGCGCGTGGGTGGTGCTGGCCGGGTGGATCACCAGCGACTTGGCGTCGCCGACGTTGGCGAGGTGCGAGAACAGCGTCAGCTTCTCGATGAAGCGTCTCCCCGCGTCTCTCCCCCCCTTGATGCCGAAGGAGATGATCGAGCCGGCACCGTGCGGCAGCAGCCGGGCGGACAGCCGGTGGTCGGGATGGTCGACCAGCTCCGGGTAGGTGACCCAGGCGACCGCGCCCTTATCCGCGTAGGCCTCCGACTCCAGGAAGCCGATCACCTTGCGCGTGTTGTGGATGTGGCCCTTCATGCGCAGCGGCAGCGTTTCCACGCCCTGAAGGATCTGGAAGGCATTCATCGGGCTCATGCAGGCGCCGAAGTCGCGCAGGCCCTCGGCACGGGCGCGCATGACGAAGGCGGCCGGCCCGAACTCCTCCACGAAGTCGATGCCGTGATAGCCGGCGTAGGGCTCGGTCAGGGTCGGGAACTTGCCCGACGCC
Source organism: Azospirillum canadense (assembly GCF_025961225.1). Classification (GTDB taxonomy): domain Bacteria; phylum Pseudomonadota; class Alphaproteobacteria; order Azospirillales; family Azospirillaceae; genus Azospirillum; species Azospirillum canadense. The sequence continues at coordinate 2,124,490 of NZ_JAOQNG010000001.1, forward strand.
TCCCAATCGAAGGTGCCGCCGTCGATCACCGCGCCACCGATGGCGACGCCATGGCCGGCCAGCCACTTCGTGCAGGAATGCATGACGAGGTCGGCGCCGAAGGACAGCGGCTTGCACAGGTAGGGCGTGACGAAGGTGGCGTCCACCATCAGCGGCAACCCGGCATCGTGCGCGATCTGCGACACCTCGGGGATGTCCAGCACCTCCAGCCCCGGGTTGCCCAGCACCTCGCCGAACACCAGCCGCGTCTCCGGCCGGATCGCGTTGCGGAATCCGTCCAGGTCGCGCGGGTTCACGAAGGTGGTGGTGATGCCGAAGCGCGGCAGCGTGTAGGCCAGCAGGTTGCGGCTGCCGCCGTAGATCGAGGAGGACGCGACGATGTGCCCGCCCGCGTCCATCAGTGTCAGGATCGCCAGCGTCAGCGCCGCCTGGCCGCTGGCCGTGCAGACCGCCCCGACGCCGCCCTCCAACGCCGCCAGCCGCTCCTCCAGCACCGCCACCGTGGGGTTGGAGATGCGGGAGTAGATGTGCCCGGCACGTTCCAGGTTGAACAGCGAGGCCGCGTGGTCCGTGTCGTCGAACACGAAGGACGTCGACTGGTAGATCGGCACCGCCCGCGCCCCGGTCGCCGGGTCGGGCCGCTGGCCGGCGTGCAGGCTCAGCGTGTCGAACTTGAAGAACTTGGCCTCGGCCATGCACTTCCCCCCTAAAGGTAGGGGGCCGCCCGGTTTTCGAGCGGCCCCCTGTTGTTTTTGCGTTTTTTGCCTGCCCTGCTCAACTCAATGAGCTGAATTGCGCCGAGCGTATGGCTGGATGACCCAAAGGTCAAGCCACCCGCGTTTCAAAATTGCCCAGGATTCGGCAGCATTCGGAAAGCCGAGCGTCTGATTGGCTCACGCGGGCACCTCGATGCCCACCATCGTCTCCTCCACCAACCAGTCGACGACCTGGGCCAGGGCCTCCCACCCCGTCGCACCCTGCTCCAGCGCGTCGCGGTAAATGGCGACTTGGCGGTGGGCGCTGGTGCCGCGGCGGATGATGTCGCGGGCGTGCGCGACCTCCGCGGCGCAGCCGAAATGCTCCGCATCCTCGCGGGTCAGCTCGATCAACTCCTCCATCAGGTCGGTATAGGGCACGATCTTGCCTTGGCCGAAGTCCACCAGCCCGTCGTCCAGGCCATAGCGCTGGGCGCGCCAGCGGTTTTCCTCGATCAGCAGGTTCTTGTAGGGGCGCCATGTGACGTTCTTCAGCCTCAGCCGCCACAGCATGCGCAGCAGGCAGCGGTACAGCGCCGCCACCGTCACCGCGTCCTCCAGCCGGGTGCAGACGTCGGTGATGCGCATCTCCAGCGTGGGGAAGCGCTGCGACGGGCGGATGTCCCACCACAGCTTGCTGGCGTCCTCGATGATGCCGGCGTTGACCAGCACGTTCACCTGCTGCTGGTACTCGCCGAAGCTCTGGAAACCGTCGGGCATACCGGTGCGCGGCAGCTCGTTCCACACCGACAGACGGTAGGATTTGCGCTCCATGTCCTGCCCCCGCCAGAAGGGGGAGGAGGTGGACAGCGCCAGCAGGTGCGGCAGGAAATAGCGGACCTGGTTCATCAGGTCGATGCGCAGGTCGTCGTCCTCGATCCCCACATGGACGTGCATGCCGCAGATCATCAGCCGCCGCGCCGGCGCGCCGAGGTCGCGGGCCAGCATGTTGTAGCGGTCGCGGTTGGTGTGCTTCTGCGGCTCCCACGCCGCGAAGGGGTGCGTGGAGGCGGCGATGGGGGCGAGGTCGTGCTCCCGCGCCACGCCGGCCACGGTGGCGCGCAGGCTGGCCAGTTCCGCCCGCGCCTCCGCCAGATCGGCGCAGACCGGCGTGCCGACCTCGATCTGGCAGCGCAGGAACTCCGGGTGGATGCGGCCCGGCGCCCGCTCCTGGCAGGCGTCCAGCATGCCGTCGGGCGGATTGCGCGCGATGTCCCGCGTGCTGCGGTCCACCAGCAGATACTCTTCCTCAAGCCCCAGCGTGAAGGCCGGTTCCATGCAGTCTCACTCCCGCGGGTGCATCTCGACCCGGTAGAGATCCGGGTCGGCGAGGATGGGCTCCAGCGCGTCGCCCAGGACCTGGGCCCAGGTGGCGACGCCTTCCGGAATGGCGATCAGATCCTGGCGGACCTCGATCAGGACGTTGGGCAGGCCGGCCGGCGTGGCGTGGGTCTCCACGGTGCCGCCCAGCGTCGTGCGCCCAGTGTAGGGTTCGTTGTCGCCCACGCACCAGCGCCCGTCGGCGCGCAGTCGCGCGATCATCGGGACGGGGATGCGCGGGTCGCGGTCCCACAGGATCCCGACGTGCCAGGGGCGCGCCACGCCGCGCATCACCGGCGTGAAGCTGTGGACGGAGACGATGGCCGGAACCTGCCCACGCTCGCGCCGCCGCGCGATCTCCGCCGCGACGGCGTCCTGGTAGGGGATGAAGATCGCCTCGACCCGCCGCCGCTCCTCCGCCGCGTCCAGCGCGCGATTCGCCGGGATCACCACGTCGTCGCTGACCACCGGGATCGCCGTGGGATCGTTCAGCGCGCGGTTCGGGTCGATCACCAGCCGGGAGTAACCGGCCAGCACCGCCGTCGCCCCGAACCGGCGGGCCAGCCGCCGCGTCAATTCCGCCGCGCCGATGTCGTAGGCAATGTGCCGACACAGCTGCTCCTCCGGCAGGCCGAGGTCACCGAGAGCCTTCGGCACCGCGCGCGTGGCGTGATCGCACAGGATCAGCAACGGGCTCCGCGACTCCGGGTTCAACACCGTAAAGGGCGGCGGATCCTCCGGGCCAAGCAGCGGAGGCGGCGGTGCCGCCCGCGGCGGCGTCGGGGCGGTGACCGGCCGGGGGTGCTCGGCGGGTTGGCAGGGGGAGTGCGGCGTCATGGCGGCATAATATTGCAGGGCAAGGCGCGGATCGGAAGCTCGGGCGATGGTTATAGGCACCCCTGGCTTAACACCGTCCCCGCGCCAGGGTTTCCCGCCCCTGCGCCGAACCGCGCTTTGCAGACGTGCCATGCGGCGGGGCCGTTGGCGCCCACAGGTTGCGACCGCTATAACAGCGCTATGACGGACGCCAGCACCCTTTCCTCCACCGCGCGCGTCGACGCCGCGCAGCGGATCGCCTTGATCGCCCTGTTGACGGGTGCGATCGGCATCGCCTTTTCGCCGGTCTTCGTCCGCCTGTCCGAGCTTGGGCCGACAGCGACGGCCTTCTGGCGACTGGGCTTCTCGGTGCCGGTCCTCTGGGCCTGGATGGCGCTGGAGCCCAAGCGCGGCGCGCGCACCCGCAGTCCGTCCTCCGTTTCCGACTACGCGCGGCTGACCGCGGCCGGCCTGTTCTTCGCGGGCGACCTGACCGCGTGGCATTGGTCGATCAAGTACACGTCCGTCGCCAACTCCACGCTGCTGGCCAACTTTGCGCCGATCTTCGTCACGCTGGTGTCGTGGCTGGTGTTCAAGGAGCGCTTTTCGCGAACCTTCGTCCTCGGCCTCGCCCTGTCCGTCGGCGGTGCCGTTGTGCTGATGGGGCAGAGCCTGCAGCTCAGCCCGGAGCATCTGTTCGGCGACGCGTTGGGCATGCTGACCGCGCTGTTCTACGGCGGCTACATACTGTCCGTCGGCCGGCTGCGAGCCGAATTCTCCACCGCCACCATCATGACCTGGAGCGGCGTGGTCACCGGCCTGGCCCTGCTGCCCGTCGCCACGCTGTCGGGCGAGAGCCTCGTGGCCGGCTCCGCCTACGGCTGGGGGGTGCTGCTTGGCCTTGCGCTGTTCAGCCACGCCGGGGGACAGAGCCTGATCGCCTACGCGCTGGCCCACCTGCCCGCCGCCTTTTCCTCCGTCAGCCTGTTGATTCAACCGGCGGCGGCGGCCATCCTGGCCTGGATTCTGCTGGACGAGCCGCTGGGCGCGCTGCAGGCGATCGGCGCCTTGATCGTGCTCGCCGGCATCCTAATGGCGCGCCGCGGGAGCCGATGACGCACTGCAATCGCCCGTGCGCGGATGGACGTTGACGCGCTCCATCCGAGTCGGGTACGACCCATGACTGTTTGCTTATGAAGGGGACTGCTCCGTGTCCGAAGGTGAAGACAACCTCCACGTCCCCGCTTCGTCGCAACGCATTTCCGAATGGGTAGCGCAACAGCTGATGGAGCGGATCGCCCGCGGCGAGCTGGTGCCCGGCGAGCGTCTGCCCGGTGAACGCCAGCTGGCCGAGCAGCTGCACGTCAGCCGCGTGTCTGTCCGCGCCGCCCTTCAGAAGCTGAAGACCCAGGGCTTCCTCACCGCCGTCCAGGGCGGCGGCACCCGTGTGGTCTCCTCGGCCGGCGCTATGGACGGCGCCCTGACGGAGATGGTGCGGGTCAAGCACGCGAACCTCTGCGACCTCGTGGAGATCCGCCAGGCGCTGGAAAGCTGGGCCGCCCGCCGCGCGGCGGAGCGCGCGACTCCGGAGCAGATCGAGCACATCGGCCACATCCTGACCGCCATGGGCCAGATCGGCCGCGACGGCAAGCAGGCGGCCGACGACATGGACTTCCACCTCGCCGTCGCCCAGGCGGCCGGCAGCCCCGTCTACCTGCACCTGCTCTCCACCATCCGCGACATCCTCGGCCAGATGATGGAGTATCACCACACCGAGCCCTTCGCGCTGGGCAAGGAGGCGCTGATGATCGACCATCACCGCGCCATCTATGAGGCGATCCAACACCGCGACGCAGACGCGGCGGCCACGGCGGCCACGGCCCATCTCGGCTGGGTTCTCGACCGCTACAACGACATGCGACGGAAGGCCGAGGAAGCCGCGACGCCGGCCAACTGATCGCCCTTCCCTTTCCGAATCGTCCAAAAGACAAAAGCCGCAGACCCGAACGGGCCTGCGGCTTTTGTCTTCAGAGGCATGGCCCCGGCGCGTCAAGCGGCGAGGAGCGCCTCGATCTGCTTCGTCACGTCGTCGATCTCGGCCATGCCGTCCACTGTCTTCAGGACGCCACGGTCCCGATAGTAGGGCAGGATCGGCGCGGTCTGCTCGTGGTACTGGGACAGCCGAGTCGTCACCGTGGCGGCGTTGTCGTCGGCACGGCGCTTGAACTCCGTGCTGCCGCAGACGTCGCACACGCCCTCGACCTTGGGCTTCTCGAAGGTGTCGTGATAGCCCTTGCCGCACTTGGCGCAGGTGTAACGACCGGTGATGCGGTCCACCAGGATGTCGTCGACCACCTTCATTTCGATGACGTGGTCGAGCTTCAGGCCCTTGTCGGCCAGCATCTTGTCCAGCGCCTCGGCCTGGGCGACCGTGCGCGGGAAGCCGTCGAGGATGAAGCCGTTGGTGACGTCCGGCTTGGAAATGCGCTCGGCGATCATCTGGACCATCAGTTCGTCCGGCATCAACTTGCCGGCCGCCATGATGTCCTTCGCCTGCTGCCCCAGAGGACCGCCCTCGGCGACCATCGCGCGGAGCATGTCGCCCGTCGAAAGCTGGACGAGCCCGCGCGTGTCCTCGAGACGGCGCGCCTGGGTCCCCTTCCCGGCGCCCGGCGGTCCGAGCAGAATGAGATTCATTACTTTCTCCCCCGAAGCTTCGCTTTTTTAATCAGCCCTTCGTACTGGTGGGCCAGCAGATGGGAATGAATCTGCGCGACCGTGTCCATGGTGACCGTGACCACGATCAGCAGGCTGGTGCCGCCAAAATAGAACGGAACGGAATGCTGCGAAATCAGGATTTCGGGCAAGAGACAAACCGCCACAAGGTAGGCCGAGCCGATGACCGTCAGGCGAGTCAGCACATAGTCGATGTAGTCGGCCGTGTTCTTGCCGGGACGGATGCCGGGGATGAAGCCGCCGTACTTCCGCAGGTTCTCCGCGGTCTCGGCCGGGTTGAACACGATGGCGGTGTAGAAGAAGCAGAAGAAGATGATCAGCGCCGAATAAAGCAGCATATACAACGGGGTACCGTGCGCGATGTAGCGCGACACCGTCTGCAGCCACTCCGGCCCCTCCCCGCCCGCGAAGCCGACCGCGGTCAGCGGCAGCAGCAGAAGCGAGGACGCGAAGATCGGCGGAATGACACCCGAGGTGTTGAGCTTGAGCGGCAGGTGCGACGCTTCGCCGCCGAACACCCGGTTGCCCATCTGGCGCTTCGGGTACTGGATCAGCAGGCGGCGCTGCGCGCGTTCCATGAACACGATGAAGAACACGACGCCGACGGCCATCAGCAGCATGAAGACGATGAACACCGTCGACAGCGCACCCGTGCGGCCCAGTTCCAAGGTGCTGACCAGCGCGCGCGGCAGTTCGGCGACGATGCCGGCGAAGATGATCAGTGAGATGCCGTTGCCGATGCCGCGGGCGGTGATCTGCTCGCCCAGCCACATCAGGAAGAGCGTGCCGCCGACCAGCGTAATGACGGTGGCGATTCGGAAGAACAGCCCAGGGTCGCCGACGGCGGCCCCGTGCGACCCGGTCATCGACTCCAGCCCCACCGCAAGGCCGTAGGCCTGGACCGTGGCGAGGAGGACGGTGCCGAAGCGCGTGTACTGGTTCAGCTTCTTGCGGCCCGATTCGCCCTCCTTCTTCAGCGCTTCCATCTGCGGCGACACCGCGGTCAGGAGCTGCACGATGATGGAGGCCGAGATGTACGGCATGATGTTCAGCGCAAAGATGGTCATGCGGTGCAGCGCACCGCCGGCCAGCATGTCGAACATGCCGAGGATGCCCCCGCCCTGCTGCCGGAAGATGTCGGCCAGGATCTGCGGGTTGACACCCGGAAGCGGGATGTAGGTGCCCAGGCGGTAGATGATCAAGGCACCAAGGGTGAACCAGATCCGCTTCTTCAGCTCGGTCGCCTTGGAGAAAGCGCCGAAGTTAATGTTCGCGGCAAGCTGCTCGGCCGCTGATGCCATGGGTCGTATCCCTGTCCCTAACGTGCGAACGGGGCGGTCCTGCACACTGCAGGCCGCCCCTCGCAACTACGCTGTATTTAGTACCGGACGATGCCCGCACGCAAGCGCGGGCTCATCCAATCACTCGGCGGCTTCGGCGGCGGAACCGGTCAGCGTGACGCTGCCGCCCACCTTCTCCACCGCTTCCAGCGCCGACTTGGAGGCGCCGGCGACGGTGAAGCTGGCCTTGGTCGTCAGCGTGCCCTTGGCGAGCAGGCGGACGCCGTCCTTGGCCACCTTGCCGGTGACGCCCGCCGCTTCCAGAGCCACCGCGTCGATGGTCTGGTTGGCGTCGAGCTTGCCGAGGTCGATGGCCTTCTGGATCATGCCCAGGTTCACCACCGAGTATTCCTTCGCGAAGATGTTGCGGAAACCGCGCTTCGGAAGGCGGCGGTGAAGGGGCATCTGGCCACCTTCAAAGCCGTTGATCGCGACGCCGGTGCGCGAGGTCTGACCCTTCACGCCACGGCCGCCGGTCTTGCCCTTGCCCGAGCCGATACCGCGGCCGACGCGCATGCGCTCCTTACGGGCACCGGGATTGTCCCGGAGATCGTTCAGCTTCGTCATGGGTTCAGCCCTCGTTCTCGACGCGGACCAGGTGCGCGACCTTGGCGATCATGCCCCGCACGGCCGGAGTGTCCTCCAGCTCGCGGGTCCGGTGCAGCTTGTTGAGACCCAGACCGATCAGCGTCTCGCGCTGGTCGTGCTTGCGACCGATCGGGCTGCCGGTCTGGGTGACGATGACGGTCTTCTTTTCGGCCATGATCAAGCCTCCTGCGCACCGGCGGCGCCGGTTTCGCGCTTGCCGAGGATGTCGCTGACGCGACGGCCACGACGGGCGGCAACGCTGCGCGGGCTGGAAACCTGCGACAGGGCGTCGAAGGTCGCCTTGATCATGTTGTGCGGGTTCGAGGTGCCGATCGACTTCGTCACCACGTCCTGCACGCCCAGGGCCTCGAAGATCGCGCGCATCGGGCCGCCAGCGATGATGCCGGTACCGGCCGGGGCGGTGCGCAGCACGACCTTGCCGGCACCGAAGTGACCGTTGGAGTCATGATGCAGCGTGCGCCCCTCGCGCAGCGGAACACGGATCATGCCGCGCTTCGCCTGGTCCGTGGCCTTGCGAATGGCCTCCGGGACCTCACGGGCCTTGCCCGAACCGACGCCGACGCGGCCCTTGCCGTCGCCGACCACCACCAGGGCGGCGAAGCCGAAGCGACGGCCGCCCTTCACAACCTTGGCGACGCGGTTGATGCCGACGAGCTTTTCGATCAGCTCGCTCTCTTCCCGATCGCGCTCGCGCGGCTGCCGATCACGGTCGCTCCGCTCGCCTCGTTCACGTGCCATTTCGGAGCCTCCTTAGAACGACAGCCCGCCCTCGCGGGCGGCGTCGGCCAGGGCCTTGACCCGGCCGTGGTAAATGTAGCCACCACGGTCGAACACGACCTCGGTGACGCCCGCCGCCTTGGCGCGCTCGGCGATAAGCGTGCCGACCTTCTTGGCGGCTTCGACGTTCCCGCCGTGCTTGAGCTGCTCGCGCAGCTCCTTTTCCACGGAAGAGGCCGAGGCGACCGTACGGCCGCTCTCGTCGTCGATGATCTGGACGTAGATGTGCAGATTGGACCGGAAAACCGAAAGGCGAGCCCGCCCGCCGGCCTTCTTGGCAATCTGCGCGCGCACGCGCTGCTTGCGGCGCTCGTGGAGTTGCTTTGGCTTGAGCATGGCGGACCTTACTTCTTCTTGCCTTCCTTGCGGAGGATGGTCTCGGTCGTGTACTTGATGCCCTTGCCCTTGTAGGGCTCCGGCTTCTTCCACCCACGGATTTCCGCGGCGACCTGACCGACCTTCTGCTTGTCGAAGCCCGACACCGAGATCGCGGTGGGCTTGTCACACTTGATGGTGATGCCCTCCGGGATCGGGTACTTCACGTCGTGCGAGAAGCCGAGCTGCATGACCAGCTCCTTGCCCTGCACGGCCGCGCGGTAACCGACGCCGTTGATCTCGAGGTTGATGGTGAAGCCCTGGCTGACGCCCGTGACCATGTTGTTGATCAGCGTCCGCGAGGTCGCCCACATGACGCGGGCGCGCTTGCCGTCGTTGGCCGGGGCCACCACGACCTTGCCGTCTTCCAGCTTGGCCGTGATGTCGTCGATGAGGGTCAGGCTGAGCGAACCCAGCTTGCCCTTGGCCGTCACCTGCTGGCCGTTGACGGCAACGTCAACACCAGCCGGGACCGGCACGGGATGCTTTCCAATGCGCGACATCGAAGGATCCCCCTTAGAACACGCGGCAGAGGACTTCACCGCCGACGTTGGCGGCGCGGGCCTCATTGTCCGACATCACGCCGCGCGGCGTGGAGAGGATCGAAATGCCCAGGCCGTTGAAGACGCGGGGCAGATCGGTGATCTTCGAATAGACGCGGCGGCCGGGCTTCGACACGCGGGCGATCTGCTTAATGACAGGCTCGCCTTCGTGATACTTCAGCTCGATCTTCAGGTTCTTGACGCCGGGGCGAACATCTTCCTCGGAATAACCGCGGATGTAACCCTCGCGCTTCAGGACCTCGAGGACGTTGGAGCGCAGCTTGGACGCCGGGCTCTCCACAACAGACATGCGGGCGTGCTGACCGTTGCGGATGCGGGTCAGCATATCGCCGAGCGGATCGCTCAAAGACATTTTCCGACCCTCCTTACCAGCTCGACTTCGTCATGCCCGGGATCTGGCCGGTCGAGGCCAGTTCACGGAGCGTGACGCGGGAAAGCTTGAACTTGCGATAGAACGCCCGCGGACGGCCGGTCATTTCGCAGCGGTTGCGGATGCGCACCTTCGAGGAGTTGCGCGGCATTTCGGCCAGCTTGAGGCGGGCGGCGAACTGCTCTTCCGGCGGGAGGGAACGGTCGGAGGCGATGGCCTTCAGACGAGCGCGCTTGTTGGCATACTGCTTCACCAACTTCGTGCGGCGCTTGTTCTTCTCGATGGCACTGGTCTTAGCCATGGGGTCGTGCTCCAGCCAATCAGGCCACAAACGGCATGTCGAAGGCCTTCAGGAGAGCCTTGGCCTCCTTGTCGGTCTTCGCCGAGGTGACGAAAATGATGTCCATGCCGCGGATCTGATCGATCTTGTCGTAGTCGATCTCCGGGAAAATGATCTGCTCCTTGACGCCCATGGCATAGTTGCCACGGCCGTCGAAGCTGTTGCCGGGAATGCCGCGGAAGTCGCGGACACGCGGCAACGCGATCGTGACCAGGCGATCCAGGAACTCGTACATGCGGTCGCGCCGGAGCGTGACCTTGCAGCCGATCGACATGCCCTCGCGCAGCTTGAACTGCGCGATGGACTTGCGCGACTTGGTGATCACCGGCTTCTGGCCGCTGATCGCCGCGAGTTCGCTCACCGCGTTCTGGATCTTCTTGGAGTCGCCGACGGCTTCGCCGACACCCATGTTGATGACGATCTTCTCGATCCGCGGAACTTCGAGGTCGTTCTTGTAGCCGAACTCGCTCTTGAGCGCGGCGCGGATCTTGGAGTCGTAGATTTCCTTCAAACGTGCAGCCATGGTCCGGTCCTCACACGTCGATAACTTCGCCGGACCGCTTGGCGACACGCACCTTGCGGCCATCCTCAAGGATCTTGAAGCCGACGCGGGTCGGCTTGCCGTCCTTGGGGTCGATGTGGGCGACGTTCGAGACGTTGATCGGCGCCTCGAACTCAACGATGCCGCCCTGCGAGCGGGCGCTGGGGCGCTGGTGCTTCTTCACCACGTTGACGCCCTGCACGACGACACGGCCTTCCGCGGGGATGACCTTGATCACCTCGCCGGTCTTGCCCTTGTCCTTGCCGGTCAGAACGACGACCTTGTCCTTGGTCTTGATCTTCGCGGCCATCACAGCACCTCCGGCGCCAGCGAGATGATCTTCATGAACTTCTTGCCGCGCAGCTCGCGGGTGACCGGCCCGAAGATACGGGTGCCGATCGGCTCGCCCTGCTTGTTGATCAGCACGGCCGCGTTGCGGTCGAAGCGGATCGCGGATCCGTCGTCCCGGCGCAGTTCCTTCGCGGTGCGGACGATGACGGCGCGATGCACGTCGCCCTTCTTGACGCGGCCCTTCGGAATGGCTTCCTTGACGGAGACGACGATGACGTCGCCCACGGTGGCAACCTTCCGCTTGGACCCGCCAAGCACCTTGATGCACTGCACCCGGCGCGCCCCGCTATTGTCGGCGACTTCCAGGTTGGTTTGCATCTGGATCATGGTTCAGTACCTTTCCGTTACGCGGCGCCGCCAGTGGCGGCGGACTCGAGCACGACCGCCCAGCGCTTGCGCTTGGAGATCGGGCGGCATTCGATGATCGAAACGGTATCGCCGACCTTGAACTGGTTGCCCTCGTCGTGGGCGGCGTACTTCTTCGACTGACGAATGAACTTCTTGTACACGGGGTGCATGACGCGGCGCTCGACCAGGACGGTAACCGTCTTGTCGCCCTTGTCGCTGACCACCGTGCCCTGCAGAACGCGGCGAGGCATTGGTAGCCCTCCTTACTTGCCGGCTTCGGCCGAGCGCGAACGCTCGCCGAGAACCGTCTTGATGCGCGCGATGTCGCGACGCACGACCTGCACCCGCGCGGTGTTCTCCAGCTGGCCTGATGCCCGCTGGAAGCGCAGGTTGAACTGTTCCTTCTTGAGCTGGATGAGCTGATCGTTCAGCTCATCGGTGCTCTTCGTGCGAACGTCGACGGACTTCATGCCGCCACCTCCTCACCGCCGCCGAGGCGGGTCACCAGCTTGGTCTTGATCGGCAGCTTGGCGGCCGCCAGGGCGAACGCCTGCTTTGCCACATCGGCCGGCACGCCGTCCAGCTCGAACAGGATGCGGCCCGGATGAACGCGCGCCGCCCAGTATTCGGGCGTGCCCTTACCGGAACCCATGCGGACTTCGGCGGGCTTGGTGGAGACCGGCAGATCCGGGAACACGCGGATCCACACGCGGCCCTGACGCTTCATGGCGCGGGTGATCGCGCGGCGGGCCGCCTCGATCTGGCGGGCCGTGATGCGCTCCGGCTCCAGGGCCTTGAGGCCGAAGGCGCCGAAGTTCAGCTGGGTGCCGCCCTTCGCGTTGCCGTGGATGCGGCCCTTGTGGGCCTTGCGGTACTTGGTACGCTTCGGAGAAAGCATCGCTCTGCCCCTTTACTCGCGGTCGGCGCGTTCGGAGCGATCGCGGTCGCCGCGACCGCGGCCCCCACGGTCCTCACGATCGCCACGCTCACGGCGCTCGCGACGCGGCTCGCCATCGGTGGAAACCGGCTCGGTGCCCATGCGCTTGTCCTGCGCCATCGGGTCGTGCGCCATGATCTCGCCCTTGAAGACCCACACCTTGACACCGCAGGTGCCGTAGGTGGTCTTCGCGGTGGCCGTGCCGTAGTCGATGTCCGCACGCAGGGTGTGCAGCGGAACGCGGCCCTCACGGTACCACTCGAGGCGGGCGATCTCGGCGCCGCCGAGACGGCCCGAGCAGTTGATGCGGATGCCCTGGGCGCCGAGGCGCATGGCCGACTGCACTGCGCGCTTCATGGCGCGGCGGAAGGCGACACGGCGCTCCAGCTGGCTGGAGATGTTCTCGGCGATGAGGCGGGCGTCGATCTCCGGCTTGCGGATCTCGACGATGTTGAGGCTGACCTCACTGCCCGTCATCTTCGACAGTTCGCCGCGCAGCTTCTCGATGTCCGCGCCCTTCTTGCCGATCACCACGCCCGGACGGGCCGAGTGGATGGTGACGCGGGCCTTCTTGGCCGGACGCTCGATCACGACGCGCGAGCAGCCGGCCTGCTGCAGGCGGCCCTGCAAGTAGCCGCGCAGCTTCAGGTCCTGGTGCAGCATGTTGGCGTAGTCGCGCTTGGCGAACCAACGGCTGTCCCAGGTCCGGTTGATGCCGAGGCGCAGCCCGATCGGATTGACTTTCTGACCCATCTTACTCGGCCCCTTCGGCAACGGCGGCGTCGCGCTCGCGCACGATGATCGTCAGGTTGGAGAACAGCTTCTCGACCCGGGCGCCGCGTCCGCGGGCGCGGGCGTGGAAGCGCTTCATCACCAGAGCGCGGCCGACGGTCGCCGAGGAGACGTACAGCCGGTCGACGTCGAGCTGATGGTTGTTCTCGGCGTTCGCGATCGCGGCCTGCAGGACCTTCTTCACCTCGCCGGCAATGCGGCGCTTGGAGAAGGTCAGCTCGGCCACGGCACGGCTCGCGTCCATGTTGCGGATGAGCTGGGCGACGAGGTTCAGCTTGCGCGGGCTGGTGCGGATCATCGGATTGGAGGCCAGAGCCTCGTTCTCCGCGATGCGGCTGGGGTTGGAGGGCTTGCCCATGGCTTACTTCCTCTTCGCCTTCTTGTCCGCCGCGTGCCCGTAGAAGGTGCGCGTCGGAGCGAACTCACCGAACTTGTGGCCGATCATGTTCTCGGTCACCAGAACCGGCAGGAACTTGTGGCCATTGTAGACGCCGAACGTGAGACCCACGAACTGCGGCAGGATGGTCGAACGACGCGACCAGATCTTGATGATCTCGTTGCGGCCCGAGGCGCGGGACTTGTCCGCCTTCTTCAGCAGATAGCCGTCGACGAACGGGCCCTTCCAAACGGAGCGTGCCATCGTCCGACCTCCTTACTTCGAATGACGGCGGCGCAGGATCAGGCCGTCCGTCTTCTTGTTGTGACGCGTCTTCTTGCCCTTGGTCGGCTTGCCCCACGGGGTGACCGGGTGACGGCCGCCCGAGGTGCGACCCTCACCACCACCGTGCGGGTGGTCGATCGGGTTCATGGCGACGCCGCGGACCGACGGACGGACACCGAGCCACCGGTTGCGGCCGGCCTTGCCCAGGTTCGTGTTCATCTGGTCCGGGTTGGACACGGCACCCAGCGTGGCCATGCACTCGCCGCGGACCATGCGCAGCTCGCCCGAGGGGAGCTTCAGCTGCGCGTAGCCGCCGTCACGGCCGACCAGCTGCAGGTAGGTGCCGGCCGAACGGGCCAGCTGACCACCCTTGCCGGGCTTCAGTTCGACGTTGTGCACGACCGAACCGACCGGGATGTTCTTCAGCGGCATGGCGTTGCCGGGCTTCACGTCGACCTTCTCGCCCGACACGACCGTGTCGCCCACCTTCAGGCGCTGCGGCGCCAGGATGTAGGAAAGGGTGCCGTCCTCGTACTTGATGAGGGCGATGAAGCCCGTACGGTTCGGGTCGTACTCCAGCCGCTCGACCACGGCCGGGACGTCGAACTTACGGCGCTTGAAGTCCACCAGACGGTAGACACGCTTGTGACCGCCACCCATCCGGCGCGCGGTGATGCGGCCGGTGTTGTTGCGGCCACCAGACTTGGTCAGACCCTGAGTCAGGGACTTGACCGGCTTGCCCTTCCACAGCTCCGAGCGGTCGACGATGACCAGCTGGCGGAGCGACGGCGTAATCGGGCGGTATTGCTTCAGAGCCATCGGATCACACTCCCGCTCAGATGCCCGTGGTCACGTCGATCTTGTGCCCCTCGGCGAGGGTCACGACGGCCTTCTTGATGTCCGAGCGACGACCGATGGTGCCGCGGAAGCGCTTGGTCTTGCCCTTGGCGATAAGGGTGTTGACCGCGGTCACCTTCACGTTGAACAGCCCTTCGACCGCCGCCTTGATTTCCGGCTTGGTGGCCGACAGCGGAACGCGGAACGTGACCTGGTTGTGCTCCGAAGCCATCGTCGACTTCTCGGTGATGACCGGAGCCAGAATGAGGTCGTACATCCGCTCCTGGCTCACCGCAGGTTTCGACTGCTTGCTCATTTCAGGCGAGCCTCCAGCTGCTCGACCGCGTTGCGGGTCAGGACCAGCGTGTCGCGGCGAAGAATGTCGTAGACGTTGGCGCCCTGCTCCGGCAGCACGTCGATCAGCGGGATGTTGCGCGAAGCCCGAGCGAAGTTCTCGTTCAGGTTCGACCCGTCGATGATCAGCGCCGAGGACAGGCCCAGGGTGGCGAGGCGGGCAGCGAGATCCCTGGTCTTGTGCGTCTCGGCCGAAGCGGCGTCGAGGACCAGGAGCTTGCCTTCCGCGGCCTTCGTGGACAGCGCGGTCTTCAGGGCCAACTTGCGGACCTTCTTCGTCAGGTCATGCTCGTGCGAGCGAACGACCGGGCCGAAGATGGTCGCGCCGCCGCGGAACTGCGCGGAGCGCATCGAGCCCTGACGGGCGCGGCCGGTGCCCTTCTGCCGGTACGGCTTCTTGCCGGTGCCGGAGATCTCGCTGATCGTCTTGGTCTTATGGGTACCGGCGCGGCGCTTGGCCAGCTGCCAGTTGACCATGCGGGCCAGGAGATCGGTGCGGGACGGGAGGCCGAAGACGTCGTCGGACAGATCGATCTCGCCGACGGTCTCGTTGTTCAGGTTCTTAATGGTCGCCTTCATGGCCATCACTCCTGCGGCTCGGCAGCGGCCTCGGCGGCCGGGGCAGCCTTGATGCCGGCGGGGAACGGCAGACCTTCTGGAGCCTTCTTCTTCACCGCGTCGCGGATGCGCAGCCAAGCGCCCTCGGCGCCCGGGACGGCGCCCTTGAGGAAGATCAGGCCACGGTCTTCGTCGACCGACACGACCTTCAGGTTCAGAACCGTGACCTTCTCGTCGCCCAGGTGACCGGCCATCTTCTTGTTCTTGAAGACCTTACCGGGGTCCTGGCGGTTACCCGTCGAACCGTGCGAGCGGTGCGACACCGACACGCCGTGCGTTGCGCGCAGACCACCGAAGTTCCAGCGCTTCATCGGACCGGCGAAGCCCTTACCGATGGAGGTGCCGGTGACGTCGACGAACTGGCCCGGAACGAAGTGCGCGGCCGACAGTTCGGCGCCAACCTCGATCAGCGCGTCGGCGGGAACGCGGAACTCGACCAGCTTGCGCTTCGGTTCCACGCGCGCCTTGGCGAAATGCCCGCGCTCAGGCTTCGTGACGTTCTTCACCTTGATGGCGCCGGCACCGAGCTGAACGGCGGTGTAGCCGTCCTTATCTTCGGTGCGAACGGCGACGACCTGGCAGCTGTCGACTTTCAGCACAGTCACCGGCACGTGCGTCCCGTCATCCGTGAAGACGCGGGTCATGCCGACTTTCTGCGCGATCAAACCGGATCGCATTGTTCTTTATCTCCTGACCAGGGACATCCTCAGAGGGAGAGGTCCCTCAACAGCAACGACTTAGAGCTTGATCTCGACATCCACACCAGCGGCGAGGTCGAGCTTCATCAGCGCGTCCACCGTCTGGGGCGTCGGATCGACGATGTCGAGCAGACGCTTGTGGGTGCGGATCTCGAACTGCTCGCGCGACTTCTTGTCGACGTGCGGCGAGCGGTTCACGGTAAACTTCTCGATCTGCGTCGGCAGCGGGATCGGCCCCCGCACCCGAGCACCGGTCCGCTTGGCGGTGTTGACGATCTCGCTGGTCGACTGGTCGAGCACGCGATGATCGAACGCCTTCAAGCGGATGCGGATGTTCTGGCTGTCCATGTCCAAACGTCCCTTGCACCTCGTTTCGGTGACGCCAACGCGCCACCGGTACCCCAAAACCTTTCCCCCGGGGCCCAACAGCGGCAGGTTTCCCTGCGCCGGTTCACCGAAGCGGCGGGCAGCGGGTTATCCGATCCGAATTGACGGCCGATACGAAAAAGAACATCCCCCGCACTTCCATGCGGACGGATGTTCCTGGCAGCACCTGAGCACGGTTCTAAACCCGCGATGCCGTTCGTCATCGGGCTGCGTCTAGGCCGGACGTGCCTACCACCAACCCTTAATTCCAGAGGGCGTAACGTGTAGGCCCAAGCCGCCTTGGTGTCAACCCACATTTTCCCTCCTGTGACAGAGAGATGGCGGATTGACAACGGCGGGCGCCACGGCCCTTCGGATTTATCCGGTAAACGCAAAAAAAGGGAGCCGGCGTGCGCCGACTCCCCTTCCCGCAAAGCGACTTACTTGATGATCGAGGCGACGACGCCGGCGCCGACCGTACGACCACCCTCGCGGATGGCGAAACGCAGGCCCTCGTCCATGGCGATCGGAGCGATCAGCTCGACTTCCATGGAGATGTTGTCGCCCGGCATCACCATCTCGGTGCCTTCCGGCAGCTTCACCATGCCCGTCACGTCCGTGGTGCGGAAGTAGAACTGCGGGCGGTAGTTGGTGAAAAACGGCGTGTGGCGGCCACCCTCTTCCTTGGTCAGGATGTAGGCCTCGGCCTTGAAGGTGGTGTGCGGGGTGATGCTGCCCGGCTTGGCCAGGACCTGGCCGCGCTCGACGTCCTCACGCTTGGTGCCGCGCAGCAGCGCGCCGATGTTGTCGCCGGCCTCACCGGAGTCGAGCAGCTTGCGGAACATCTCCACGCCGGTCACGGTCGTCTTGACCGTCGCCTTCAGGCCGACGATCTCGACTTCCTCGCCGACCTTGACGATGCCGCGCTCGACGCGCCCGGTCACCACGGTGCCGCGGCCGGAGATCGAGAACACGTCCTCGATCGGCATCAGGAACGGACGGTCCTTCGGACGCTCCGGCTGCGGGATGTACTGGTCGACCTCGGCCATCAGCTTCAGGATGGCGTCACGGCCGATCTCCGGCTGCTTGTCCTCCAGCGCGCACAGCGCCGAGCCCTTGACGATCGGAATGTCGTCGCCCGGGAACTGGTAGGAGGACAGCAGCTCGCGCACCTCCATCTCGACCAGCTCGAGCAGCTCCGGATCGTCGACCATGTCGACCTTGTTCATGAACACCACCAGCGCCGGCACGCCGACCTGGCGGGCCAGCAGGATGTGCTCGCGCGTCTGCGGCATCGGGCCGTCGGCGGCCGACACGACCAGGATGGCGCCGTCCATCTGCGCCGCACCCGTGATCATGTTCTTCACGTAGTCGGCGTGGCCCGGGCAGTCCACGTGCGCGTAGTGGCGGTTGGTCGTCTCGTACTCGACGTGCGCCGTCGAGATCGTGATGCCGCGCGCCTTCTCCTCCGGAGCCTTGTCGATCTGGTCGTAGGCCGTGAAGGTCGCGCCGCCGCTCTCGGCCAGCACCTTCGTGATCGCCGCCGTCAGCGACGTCTTGCCGTGGTCGACGTGGCCGATCGTGCCAATGTTGCAGTGCGGCTTGTTCCGCTCGAACTTTGCCTTCGCCATGGTGTGTGCTCTCCGTCTCTTTGTCGTTCCAGCGGTATCAGGCCATCTTGGCGCGGACGTCGTCCGCAATGGCCTGCGGCACCGGCTCGTAGTGGTCGAACTGCATCGTGTACTGCGCCCGCCCCTGGCTCATGGAGCGCAGCGTGTTCACATAGCCGAACATGTTGGCCAACGGAACCATGCCGGTGATCGTACGGGCGTTCCCCCGCTGGTCCATGGCCATGACCTGTCCGCGGCGGCTGTTCAGGTCGCCGATGATGTCGCCCATGTAGTCCTCCGGCGTCACCACCTCAACCTTCATGATCGGCTCCAGCAGCGTGGGGCCGGCCTTTTGCAGACCCTCGCGGATGGCCGCGCGCGTCGCGATCTCGAAGGCGAGCACCGAGGAGTCGACATCGTGGAACGCGCCGTCCACGAGTTCGGCCTTCAGGTCGATCACCGGGAATCCTGCGACCACGCCGCTGTTCATGGCGGAGTCCAGCCCCTTCTGGACGCCCGGCACATACTCCTTCGGCACGGCGCCGCCGACCACCTTGTTCTGGAAGACGAAGCCCTCGCCGGCGGGCAACGGCGAAAAGACGAGCTTCACGCGGGCGAATTGCCCGGTGCCACCGCTCTGCTTCTTGTGGGTGTAGTCGACCTCGGCGGTCTTGGTGATGGTCTCGCGGTACGCCACCTGCGGCGCGCCGACGTTCGCCTCCACCTTGAACTCCCGCTTCATGCGGTCGACGATGATCTCCAGGTGCAGCTCGCCCATGCCCTTGATGACGGTCTGCCCGGACTCGTGGTCGACGGCAACCCGGAAGGACGGGTCTTCCTGGGCGAGGCGCGCGAGCGCCATGCCCATCTTCTCCTGGTCGGCCTTGGAGCGCGGCTCGACGGCGACCTCGATCACCGGCTCCGGGAACTCCATCCGTTCCAGAACGATGGGCTTGGCGGGATCGCACAGCGTGTCGCCGGTCGTCGTGCTCTTCAGCGCGGTGAAGGCGACGATGTCGCCGGCGTGGGCGTCGGAAATCTCTTCGCGGCTGTTGGCGTGCATCAGCAGCATGCGGCCGATGCGCTCGCGCTCCCCCTTCAAGGGATTCAGCACCGTGCTCCCAGCCTCGACGCTGCCGGAATAGACCCGCACGAAGGTCAGCGACCCGACGAAGGGGTCGTTCATGATCTTGAAGGCAAGGGCGGAAAACGGCTCTGCGTCGTCCGGCGCGCGCTCGTCGGCCTCGTTGCTGTTGACCTTGTGGCCCTTCACCGCCCCGACGTCCACTGGGGCCGGCAGATAGTCCACCACGGCATCCAGCATCGGCTGCACGCCCTTGTTCTTGAAGGCGGAGCCGCAGAGGACGGGCACGAATTTCAGGCCGATGGCGCCCTTGCGGATGCAGGCCTTCAGCGTCTCGACCGAGGGCTCCTCGCCGGACTCCAGGTATGCCTCCGTCGCCGCGTCGTCGAGTTCGATCGCGGTGTCGATCAGCGCCTGCCGGTATTCGGCCGCCTGGGCCCGCAGGTCCTCGGGAATGTCGGTGTAGTAGAATTCGGCGCCGAGCGTCTCTTCCTTCCAGACGATCGCGCGCATCGCGATCAGATCGACGACGCCCACGAAGGAAGCCTCGGACCCGATCGGCAACTGGACCACGAGCGGGGTGGTGCCCAACCGCTCCTTCATCATCTCGACGCAACGGAAGAAGTTCGCGCCGGTGCGGTCCATCTTGTTGACGAAACACATGCGGGGCACGCCGTACTTGTCAGCCTGCCGCCACACGGTCTCGGACTGAGGCTCCACCCCCGCCACGGAATCGAACACAGCAACCGCACCGTCGAGCACGCGCAATGACCGTTCGACCTCGATGGTAAAGTCGACGTGGCCCGGCGTGTCGATGATGTTGATTCGGTGGTCGCGCCAGAAGCAGGTGGTGGCCGCCGACGTGATCGTGATGCCCCGTTCCTGTTCCTGCTCCATCCAGTCCATCACCGCGGTGCCCTCGTGCACCTCGCCGATCTTGTACGACTTTCCAGTGTAGTACAGGATCCGCTCGGTGGTCGTGGTCTTCCCGGCATCGATGTGAGCCATGATGCCGATGTTGCGGTAGCGGTCGAGAGGGTGGGAACGGGGCATGACAAGCACCTGGGTCGGTGGGTGCCTTACCAGCGGTAGTGCGAGAAGGCCTTGTTGGCTTCCGCCATACGGTGGGTGTCTTCGCGCTTCTTCACGGCGGTGCCACGCTGGTTGGCAGCGTCCATCAGCTCACCCGACAGGCGCTCGGTCATGGTGTTTTCCGAGCGGGCGCGGGCAGCGCCGATGAGCCAACGAATGGCCAGGGCCTGGGCGCGGTCCGAACGGACCTCGACCGGAACCTGGTAGGTGGCGCCACCAACGCGGCGGGAGCGCACCTCAAGGTGCGGCTTCACGTTCGCGAGGGCGTCGTGGAAGACCTGGACGGGCTCGCCCTTGATCTTCGTCTCGATGCGGGTCAGCGCACCGTAGACGATGCGTTCGGCGGCAGACTTCTTGCCGTCCAGCATCAGGCAGTTCATGAACTTGGTCAGAACGCGGTCGCCATACTTGGCGTCCGGCAGGACCTCACGCTTCTCGGCGCGACGACGACGGGACATCGTGAATACTCCTTACTTCGGACGCTTCGCGCCGTACTTCGAACGACGCTGCTTACGATCCTTCACGCCCTGGGTATCGAGCGTGCCGCGGATGATGTGGTAACGGACACCGGGAAGGTCCTTCACACGGCCGCCGCGGATCATAACCACCGAGTGTTCCTGGAGGTTATGGCCTTCGCCGGGGATGTAGGAGGTCACCTCGAAGCCGTTCGTCAGACGAACGCGGGCGACCTTACGCAGAGCCGAGTTCGGCTTCTTCGGGGTCGTGGTGTACACGCGGGTGCAGACGCCACGCTTCTGCGGGCACGCCTCCATCGCGGGAACCTTATTGCGCGCGGCCAAGGGCTCGCGCGGCTTACGGATCAACTGGTTGATCGTCGGCATATCTGCCCTTCATCCCTTCAGGTCACTCGGCCGGCGGAGCCGGTCGATTCGATAATATCGCCCGGCGTGCAAGCCGGCCGACATCAATTTACCGTCCGGCAGAGCCGGACGATGCAAAAGCCCGCCTGCGAAGCCCGGAAGGCTTCGAGCGGGCCCGATGGTCGCTCGCCGTCGGACGGGTCCTTCGGCAATGTCGCTTGGGTCTCGATTGGACGCCGGGGGGAGAAGCACGCAGGCCGCTCCGAGGGTCCTTTCGAAGTTCGCGGACTATATGGGGAGCCCCCTGCTCCGTCAAGCGCGCAAATGACGGTTTTGGGTACCGCTGTCGCCCGCGCCGCGAGTCCGCCGCAGCGGGTCCGCCGTAAAAGCGAAGGGCGCGTCCGTTGCCGAACGCGCCCCTGCCCTACCCTATAAAGCCGGCCGTCAGGCCGCGGTGCTCTCGCCCGGCTGCGGCAGGGCCGGCGCCTCTTCCTCGCCTCCAGCAGCGATCGAAGCTTCGCGGTCGCGCTCCGCGGCGATCTGCTTCAGGCGATTGACGACGGAGCCCGTGCCGGCCGGGATCAGGCGGCCGACGATGACGTTCTCCTTGAGGCCTTCCAGGTTGTCGGTCTTGCCCGACACCGCCGCTTCCGTGAGGACGCGGGTGGTTTCCTGGAACGACGCCGCGGAGATGAAGGACCGGGTCTGCAGCGAGGCCTTGGTGATGCCCTGCAGGACCGGATGGCCGCTAGCGGGCTTGAGGCCCTCGCCGACCGTCTTCTCGTTCTCCTCGTCGAACTCCTGCCGATCGACCTGCTCGCCCACCAGGAAGGTGGTCTCGCCGGCGTCGGTGATCTCGACCTTCTGCAGCATCTGGCGGACGATCACCTCGATGTGCTTGTCGTTGATCTTCACGCCCTGCAGTCGATAGACGTCCTGGATCTCGTTGATGAGGTAGTTGGCCAGGGCCTCCACGCCCATCACCGACAGGATGTCGTGCGGGACGGGGTTGCCGTCCATCAGCAGGTCGCCGCGCTGGACATAGTCACCCTCCTGCACGGAGATGTGCTTGCCCTTCGGGATCAGGTACTCGCGCTCGTCACCCGTCTCGTCGTTGCGCACGACGATGCGGCGCTTGGTCTTGTAGTCCTTGCCGAACTCCACGCGTCCGTCGAGGTCCGAGATGATCGCGAAGTCCTTCGGACGGCGCGCCTCGAACAACTCGGCCACACGCGGCAGACCGCCCGTGATGTCGCGGGTCTTGGACGACTCGCGGGGAATACGGGCCAGCACGTCACCAGCCTTCACATGGGCGCCGTTCTCCACGGAGAGGATCGCGTCCACCGACATGAAGTAGCGGGCCTCCAGGCCATTGGCGAGCGTGATCACCTCGCCCCGCTCGTCACGCAGCGTGATGCGCGGCTTCAGGTCCGCACCGCGCGGCTGCTGGCGCCAGTCGACGACCACCTTGGACGAGATGCCGGTCGCCTCGTCCATCACCTCGCGCACGGAGATGCCTTCCACGAGGTCGACGTAGTGGGCGGTACCCTCGCGCTCGGTGATGATCGGCAGGGTGTAGGGGTCCCACTCGGCCAGCTTGTGACCGCGCGTGACCTTCACACCCTCGTCGGCAAGAAGCTTGGCGCCGTAGGGAACGCGGTGGCGCGCCCGCTCGCGGCCCTGCTCGTCGAGCAGCACCACCTCGGTGCTGCGGCCCATGACAACCGGGATGCCCGAGGAGTTGATGACGACGTTGCGGTTGTGGATCCGCACCGTGGCGTCGAACGCCGCCTCCACTTGGCTCTGCTCCGCGCCGCGCTGCGCCGCGCCACCGATGTGGAACGTGCGCATCGTCAGCTGCGTGCCCGGCTCGCCGATCGACTGGGCGGCGATGACGCCGACCGCCTCGCCGACGTTGACCAGCGTGCCGCGGGCCAGATCGCGGCCGTAGCACTTGGCGCAGACGCCGTCCTTGGTCTCGCAGGTCAGGACCGAGCGGATCTTGACGCTGTCGATGCCCGACCGCTCGATGCGGTCGACCGTCGGCTCATCGATAAGGCCGGCGTCCGGCACGATCAGTTCGCCGTTCAGCGGGTCGATCAGGTCGCCCACCGCCGTGCGGCCGAGGATGCGGTCGCCCAGCGGGGAGATGACCTCGCCGCCGTCGATGACCGCCTTGACCGTGATGCCCTTGTCGGTGCCGCAATCGGTCTCGACGATGATGGCGTCCTGCGCCACGTCGACGAGACGACGGGTCAGGTAACCGGAGTTCGCCGTCTTCAGCGCGGTGTCGGCCAGTCCCTTGCGGGCGCCGTGGGTGGAGTTGAAGTACTCCAGCACGGTCAGGCCTTCCTTGAAGTTCGAGATGATCGGCGTCTCGATGATCTCGCCCGACGGCTTGGCCATCAGGCCGCGCATACCCGCCAGCTGGCGGATCTGGGCGGCGGAGCCACGCGCACCGGAGTGGGCCATCATGTACACAGAGTTGACCGGCTTGCCCGGGGCGGTGTCGGAGATGACCTTCATCATCTCCGTGGCCACCTTCTCGGTGCACTCCGACCACACGTCGACGACCTTGTTGTACTTCTCGCCCTGGGTGATCAGGCCATCGAGGTACTGCTGCTCGAACTCCTTGACGCGCTCCTTGCTGTCATTGACCAGCTTCTTCTTCGCCTCCGGGATGACCATGTCATCCTTGCCGAAGGAGATGCCGGCGCGGCAGGCGTGGCCGAAGCCGAGCTTCATCAGCCGGTCGGCGAAGATCACCGTCTCCTTCTGACCGCAATGGCGGTAGACGGCGTCGATGACATTGCCGACGTCCTTCTTGGTCAGCAGGCGGTTGATCAGCGCGAAGGGCACGGCCGGGTTGCGCGGCAGGATTTCCGACAGCAGCATGCGGCCCGGCGTGGTCTCCACGATGGTGGTGACCGGTGTGCCTTCCGAGTCGACGCCGTTGTAGCGGGCCTTCACCTTGGCATGCAGCGTCACGACCTTGGCGTCCAGCGCCTGCTCGATCTCGCCGACGTTGGCGAAGGTCATGCCCTCGCCCTTCTCGCCCGGCCGCTCCATCGTGATGTAGTAGAGACCCAGGACGATGTCCTGGGACGGCACGATGATCGGCTTGCCGTTGGCGGGCGACAGGATGTTGTTGGTCGACATCATCAGCACGCGCGCTTCCAGCTGGGCCTCAAGGCTCAGCGGAACGTGCACGGCCATCTGGTCGCCGTCGAAGTCCGCGTTGAAGGCGGTGCAGACCAGCGGGTGCAGCTGGATCGCCTTGCCCTCGATCAGCGTCGGCTCGAAGGCCTGGATGCCCAGGCGGTGCAGCGTCGGTGCGCGGTTCAGCATCACCGGATGCTCGCGGATAACCTCTTCGAGGATGTCCCACACCTCGGGACGCTCCTTCTCGACCATACGCTTGGCGGCCTTGATGGTCGAGGCGAGGCCGTACAGCTCCAGCTTCGCGTAGATGAAGGGCTTGAACAGCTCCAGCGCCATCTTCTTCGGCAGGCCGCACTGGTGCAGCTTCAGCTCCGGGCCGACCACGATGACCGAACGGCCGGAGTAGTCGACGCGCTTGCCGAGCAGGTTCTGACGGAAGCGGCCCTGCTTGCCCTTCAGCATGTCGGACAGCGACTTCAGCGGACGCTTGTTGGCGCCGGTGATGACGCGGCCGCGGCGGCCGTTGTCGAACAGAGCGTCGACGGCCTCCTGCAGCATGCGCTTCTCGTTGCGCACGATGATGTCCGGCGCCTTCAGCTCGATCAGCCGCTTCAGGCGGTTGTTGCGGTTGATGACCCGGCGGTACAGGTCGTTCAGGTCGGACGTGGCGAAGCGGCCGCCGTCCAGCGGGACGAGCGGGCGCAGCTCCGGCGGAATCACCGGAATGACTTCCAGGATCATCCATTCCGGACGCGACTGCGACGACAGGAAGGCGTCGATCAGCTTCAGCCGCTTCACGAGCTTCTTGCGCTTGGCCTCGGACGAGGTGTCGCGCAGCTCCTCACGACAGGTCTTCTTCTCCTCCTCCATGTCGAGCGCCGACAGCATGATGCGCAGCGCTTCGGCACCGATGGAGGCGGTGAAAGCGTCCTCGCCATACTCGTCCTGAGCGGCGACGAACTCCTCCTCGCTGAGGAGCTGGTGCAACTTCAGCGGGGTCAGGCCGGGCTCGATGACGACGTAGTTTTCGAAATAGAGGATGCGCTCCAGGTCCTTGAGCGTCATGTCGAGCAGCAGGCCGATGCGGCTCGGCAGGGACTTCAGGAACCAGATGTGAGCGACCGGCGAGGCCAGCTCGATGTGGCCCATGCGCTCGCGCCGGACCTTGGACAGCGTCACCTCGACGCCGCACTTCTCACAGATGATGCCGCGGTACTTCATGCGCTTGTACTTGCCACACAAGCACTCGTAGTCCTTGATCGGTCCGAAGATGCGGGCGCAGAACAGGCCGTCGCGCTCGGGCTTGAAAGTGCGATAGTTGATGGTTTCCGGCTTCTTGATCTCGCCGAACGACCAGGACCGGATCCGCTCGGGGCTCGCGATCTGGATGCGGATCTGATCGAAGCTCTGGGGACCCTGGACCTGGCCGAAAATGTTCATCAACTCGTTCATGACCGTCTCCCGCTGGCAGCGCCGCGTTGTCGGTTAAGGGCAGTTCTCGCCGGAAGGGGCCTACATGGCTCCCGTTCCGGCGAGTTCAAGTCTTTGGGGTCAGTACGACCGCTGGTTCAGCTCGACGTTCAGGCCAAGGGAGCGCAATTCCTTGACCAGAACGTTGAAGGACTCAGGGATGCCCGCCTCGAAGTTGTCGTCGCCGCGGACGATCGCTTCGTAGACCTTGGTGCGGCCGGACACGTCGTCCGACTTGACCGTGAGCATTTCCTGCAGCGTGTAGGCGGCGCCGTACGCCTCAAGGGCCCACACCTCCATCTCACCGAAGCGCTGGCCGCCGAACTGGGCCTTGCCGCCGAGCGGCTGCTGGGTGACCAGCGAGTATGGGCCGATCGAACGCGCGTGGATCTTGTCGTCCACGAGGTGGTGCAGCTTCAGCATGTAGATGTAGCCGACGGTGACCTTGCGGTCGAAGGTCTCGCCGGTGCGGCCGTCGATCAGCGTCACCTGGCCCGACCGGTCGAGACCGGCCATCTCCAGGTGGCGGCAGATGTCGTCCTCGCGGGCGCCGTCGAAAACCGGCGTCGCAAAGGGCACGCCCTTGCGCAGGTTGCCGCCCAGCTCCAGCAGCTCGCCTTCGGTCATGTCGGCGATCTGATCGTTGTAGATCTTCTCGCCGTAGCTGTCCTTCAGCGTGATCCGCAGCTTCTCGATGCCCTGAGCCGGGTCGCCCTTGCCCTTGGTCGCGAGGCGGTACTGGTCGATGGCGCGGCCGATCTGCTTGCCTAGGCCCGCCGACGCCCAGCCCAGGTGCGTCTCCAGGATCTGGCCGATGTTCATGCGCGACGGCACGCCCAGCGGGTTCAGCACGAGGTCGACCGGCTGGCCGTCCTCCAGATACGGCATGTCCTCCTGCGGCAGGATGCGGGACACCACACCCTTGTTGCCGTGGCGGCCGGCCATCTTGTCGCCCGGCTGCAGCTTGCGCTTCACCGCGACGAAGACCTTGACCATCTTCATCACGCCCGGCGGCAGCTCGTCGCCCCGCTGCAGCTTCTCGACCTTGTTCTCGAAGCGGTTCTGCAGCGCCTGGATGCTGTCGTCGAAGACCTTGCCCAGGTTCTCGACCGTCTCCATCACCTGCTCATTGTCGATGGAAATCTGGCGCCACTGCCCCCTGGTCAGGTTGGCCAACTCGGCCTCGGTCAGCACCGTGCCGGCCTTCATGCCCTTCGGGCCGGACTGCGCGGTCTGGCCGAGGATGACCTCCTTCAGGCGGGTGTAGAAGCTGCGCTCCAGAATCGCGCGCTCGTCGTCGCGGTCCTTGGCCAGCTTCTCGATCTCCGCCCGCTCGATGGCGAGCGCGCGCTCGTCCTTGTCGACGCCGCGGCGGCTGAACACGCGGACCTCGACGATGGTACCGGCCACGCCCGGCGGCAGGCGCAGCGAGGTGTCGCGGACGTCGGACGCCTTCTCGCCGAAGATGGCGCGCAGCAGCTTCTCTTCCGGCGTCATCGGGCTCTCGCCCTTCGGCGTGACCTTGCCGACCAGGATGTCGCCGGGGCGGACCTCGGCACCGATGTAGACGATGCCGGCCTCGTCGAGGTTCTTGAGGGCTTCCTCACCGACGTTGGGAATGTCGCGGGTGATTTCCTCCTGGCCCAGCTTGGTGTCGCGGGCCATGACTTCGAACTCCTCGATGTGGATCGAGGTGAAGACGTCGTCCTTGACGATGCGCTCGTTGATGAGGATCGAGTCCTCGAAGTTGTAGCCGTTCCACGGCATGAACGCGACGAGCACGTTCCGGCCGAGCGCCAGCTCGCCCAGTTCCGTCGAAGGGCCGTCGGCGATGATGTCGCCGGCCGCCACGCGGTCGCCCACCTTCACCAGCGGACGCTGGGTGATGCAGGTGTTCTGGTTGGAGCGCTGGAACTTCAGCAGGTTGTAGATGTCGACACCCGGCGCGGTGCTGTCGGACGCGTCGGTGGCGCGCACCACGATGCGGGTGGCGTCGATCTGGTCGACGATGCCCTTGCGCTTGGCGACGATGGTCACGCCGCTGTCGCGGGCGACCGTGGCCTCCATGCCCGTGCCGACCAGCGGCGCGTCGGCCTTGACCAGCGGCACCGCCTGGCGCTGCATGTTCGAGCCCATCAGCGCGCGGTTGGCGTCGTCGTTCTCCAGGAACGGGATCAGCGCCGCGGCGACGGACACCAGCTGCTTCGGCGACACGTCGATCAGGTCGATCGCCTCGGGCCGGAACATCAGGTATTCCCCGCCCTGCCGGCACGACACGAGGTCGGCGGCAAAGCGGTTGTCAGCGTCCAGCTCGGCGTTGGCCTGCGCGACGACATAGCGCCCCTCCTCCATGGCGGAGAGGTAGACCACCTCGTCGGTGACGCGGCCGTCGGCAACCTTGCGGTACGGGCTCTCGATGAAGCCGTACTGGTTGACGCGGGCGTAGGTCGCCAGCGAGTTGATCAGGCCGATGTTCGGACCTTCGGGCGTTTCAATCGGGCAGATGCGGCCGTAGTGCGTCGGGTGCACGTCGCGCACCTCGAAGCCGGCACGCTCGCGGGTCAGACCGCCCGGCCCGAGGGCCGAGAGACGACGCTTGTGCGTAATCTCGGACAGCGGGTTGGTCTGGTCCATGAACTGCGACAGCTGCGAGGAGCCGAAGAACTCGCGGACCGCGGCCGCCGCCGGCTTGGCGTTGATCAGGTCGTGCGGCATGACCGTGTCGATCTCGACCGAGGACATGCGCTCGCGGATCGCGCGCTCCATGCGCAGCAGGCCGACGCGGTACTGGTTCTCCATCAGCTCGCCGACCGAGCGGACGCGGCGGTTGCCGAGGTGGTCGATGTCGTCGATCTCGCCGCGGCCGTCCTTCAGGTTTACCAGGACCTTCAGGATCGACAGGATGTCGTCCTTGCGCAGCACGCGCATCTGGTCGTCGGTCTTGAAGTTCAGGCGCGCGTTCATCTTCACGCGACCCACGGCCGACAGGTCGTAGCGCTCGCTGTCGAAGAACAGGCCGGCGAACAGCGCTTCGGCCGACTCCAGGGTCGGCGGCTCGCCCGGGCGCATGACGCGGTAGATGTCGATCAGCGCGTCCTCGCGGGACGCGTTGCGGTCGGCGGCCATCGTGTTGCGGATGTAAGCGCCGACGTTGAGGTGGTCGATCGCCAGCACCGGCAGCTCGTCGACGCCGGCCTTCTCCAGCTTGTCGAGATCGCTCGCCGACAATTCGTCACCGGCTTCGAACAGGACTTCGCCCGTCCGTTCGTTGATGATGTCGACGGCGAGGTAGCGGCCGGTAAGCTCCTCGGTCGAGACGAGCTGCTCGGCCAGGCCGCCCTCGACCAGCTTCTTGATCAGGCGCGGGGTCATCTTGGTCCCGGCCTCGGCGACGACCTGGCCCGAAGCGGCGTCCACGAGGTCGGAGGCGATCTTCACGCCCTTCATGCGGTCGGCGTTGAAGGGGGTCTTCCAGCCGCCGGACGCGCGCGCATAGGTGATGGTGTCGTAGAAGAAGTTGAGGATCTCCTCCTTCGACATGCCCTGCGCCTCATAGGGCAGCAGGTCCTTCTTCGACGCCTTCCGCTCGGCGCGCAGGGCCGCGGTGTCCGCGCCGTCGAGCGCGAACAGCAGCGTGGTGGCCGGCAGCTTGCGGCGGCGGTCGATGCGCACGTAGACGAGGTCCTTGGCGTCGAACTCGAAGTCGAGCCAGGAGCCGCGGTACGGGATGACGCGGGCGGCGAAGAGGTACTTGCCCGACGAGTGGGTCTTGCCCTTGTCGTGGTCGAAGAAGACGCCCGGCGAACGGTGCATCTGGGAGACGATGACGCGCTCGGTGCCGTTGATGATGAAGGTGCCGTTCGCCGTCATCAGGGGCATGTCGCCCATGTAGACGTCCTGCTCCTTGATGTCGCGGATGGAGCGCAGGCCGGTGTCCTCTTCCACGTCGAAGACGGAGAGGCGGAGCGTCACCTTCAGCGGCGCCGCGAAGGTCATGCCGCGCTGCTGGCACTCCTCCACGTCGTACTTCGGCGGCTCAAGCTCGTACTTTACGAAATCGAGGACGGCGCGGTCGGAAAAATCCTTGATCGGGAAGACCGACCGGAAGACCTCCTGCAGGCCCAGGTTGGCGCGCTTCTCCGGCGCCACATCCATCTGCAGGAAGTGGTCGTAGGAGCTGCGCTGCACCTCGATGAGGTTGGGCATCTGGGTGACTTCCGGGATGCGCCCGAAGCTCTTCCGAACACGCTTTCGACCCGTAAAGGATTTGGCCATGGATGTCCCCAAACGTCTGTATCGTGAAGTACGCTCGACCTGGATACGCGCGACCTGGATAGGCTCGATTGAAACTAAGCGGCACCGGGGTCCGGCGGTGATCGTGCGAACCGCCCCCTAGGTGGGGACGGAAAGAGCCGGACCGGGAAGCCCGGTCCGGTGGAAGGCAGAAAACGCCGTGCGGCGGCAGGCCCCATCTGGGACCGGCCGCCGTCCGGCGTGGATATGTCTTATCCGTCGCAGCAAGACGGTCTTACTTAATATCGACCTTCGCGCCGGCCTCTTCAAGCTGCTTCTTGATCTTGGCGGCCTCGTCCTTCGAAACGCCTTCCTTGACGTTCTTCGGGGCGCCCTCGACCAGGTCCTTGGCCTCCTTCAGGCCCAGGCCGGTGATGGCGCGGACTTCCTTGATCACGTTGATCTTCTTGTCGCCGGCGTCGGCGAGGATCACGTTGAACTCGGTCTGCTCCTCAACCGGGGCAGCGGCGGCGGCCGGGCCGGCGGCGGCGGCAACGGCCACCGGAGCGGCGGCGGAAACGCCCCACTTCTCTTCCAACAGCTTCGAGAGCTCAGCGGCCTCGATGACGGTCAGGGCCGAGAGATCGTCGACCAGCTTCTGCAGATCAGCCATTTTGATACTCCAACAACTCGAATTTCTGGGTTTGGTAGACTGTCAGACTTGAGCGGCTCAGGCCGCCTCGTCCTTCTTCGCGTAGGCCGCCAGAACGCGGGCGACCTGGCCGCCCGGCGCCTGGAGAACGCCGGCGATGCGAGTCGCCGGGGTCTGGATCATGCCCACGAGCTTGGCACGCAGTTCGTCCAGCGACGGGAGCGTGGCGAGAGCCTTGACTCCCTCCGCGTCGAGAACCTGGTTGCCGAGAGCGGCACCGATGATCTGGAGCTTGTCGTTGGACTTGGCGTAGTCGGCCACCACCTTGGCGGCCGCGACGGGGTCCTTCGAGTAAGCGATCGCGGTCGGTCCCTTGAAGAGACCGTCCAGGCCTTCGAACTGCGTGCCCAGAAGGGCGCGGCGGGCGAGCCGGTTCTTCGTCACCTTGAAGCCAGCGCCCGCGGCCCGCACCTTGCCGCGCAGGTCGGTGACTTCCGCCACCGTCAGGCCGAGATGGCGGGTGACCACCACAAGGCCCGTGTCCTGCAGCTTGGTTTGCAGGTCCGCGATCGTCGCTTCTTTTTGTGTACGATCCACGGATCGCCTCCTTGCACAGAGGTTTACGAGAAGCCCCTCCCCTAGCGGTTCAGGGCTCCGGCGAACCTGTCCCAGAAGTTCGAGCCGTTCCTTGGCGGCAAGGCCGCTTGGTTAACGGTTCAACTCCTGTCTGCTCTGGCGGGATTAAGCCGGCGCTTGATAGGCGGCACCGGCACCAGCGGTCTTGGACAGGGTGGGCGCCCCGCGAGGGGGACACCCGATCATCGCCGGGAACCGAGGGCCCCGGCGATGAAACTCACGGCAACTCAGGCCTGGGCGGCCAGAGTGGCGAGGTCGAGCTTCAGGCCCGGGCCCATGGTCGAGGACAGCGAGACCTTCTCGATGTACTGGCCCTTGGCACCGGTCGGCTTGGCGCGGCCAATCGCGTCCACGAAGGCGCGAATGTTCTGCACCAGGGCCTCTTCCGAGAAGCTGGCCTTGCCGACGCCGGCGTGCACGATGCCGGTCTTCTCGGCGCGGAACTCCACGGCGCCGGCCTTGGCGGCCTTGACGGCGCCGGCGACGTCCGGGGTCACGGTGCCGAGCTTCGGGTTCGGCATCAGGCCGCGCGGGCCGAGGACCTTACCGAGCTTGCCGACGACGCCCATCATGTCCGGGGACGCGATGCAGCGGTCGAAGTCGATGTTGCCGGCCAGGATCTTCTCGGCCAGGTCGTCGCCGCCGACGATGTCGGCACCGGCGGCCAGGGCCTCGTCGGCCTTCGGGCCCGGACGGACGAACACGGCGACGCGGACGGTCTTGCCCGTGCCGTTCGGCAGGTTGACGACGCCGCGGACCATCTGGTCGGCGTGGCGCGGGTCGATGCCCAGGTTCATGGCGATCTCGATGGTCTCATCGAACTTCGCCTTGGGCAGGCCCTTCAGGAGGGTGACGGCGTCCTCGAGCTTGTAGAACGCGTCGCGATCGACCTTCTTGATGCTGTCGGTCAGGCGCTTTCCGAGCTTGGCCATGGGGTCAGCCCTCCACCACTTCGAGGCCCATCGAGCGGGCGGAGCCGGCGATCATCTTCGCGGCCGCCTCGACGTCGTGGGCGTTCAGGTCTTTCATCTTCTTGGTGGCGATGTCGCGCACCTGGTCCATCGTCACCTTGCCGACGAAACCGCCCTTGCCCGGGGTCTGCGAGCCCTTGTCCAGGCTGGCGGCCTTCTTCAGGAAGTAGCTGACCGGCGGGGTCTTGGTCACGAAGGTGAAGGTGCGGTCGCCGTAGGCCGTGATGACCACCGGGATCGGCATGCCGACCTCGAGGTCCGCGGTCTTGGCGTTGAACGCCTTGCAGAACTCCATGATGTTCAGGCCGCGCTGGCCGAGCGCCGGGCCGATGGGCGGCGACGGGTTCGCCTTGCCGGCCGGGACCTGCAGCTTGATGTAGCCGACGATTTTCTTTGCCATGTCACAACCTCCAGATACGACGCCACGATAGCCTGTGTGGCGTCGCGGGGTTTTGCGGTGCGGCTATGGCGGGCCTTCCGCAGCAGAAAGAAGCACGTGACTGATCATCACGTGCTTCGGGAAAACGAGTGTGTTCAGACCTTCTCGACCTGGGTGTACTCCAGCTCGACCGGCGTGGAGCGGCCGAAGATGGACACCGCCACCTTGAGGCGGGCCTTTTCCTCGTCGACTTCCTCGACGACGCCGTTGAAGGAGGTGAAGGGGCCGTCGCTCACACGAACCTGCTCGCCCACCTCGAAGGTGATCGAGGGCTTGGGGCGCTCAAAGCCTTCCTGCACCTGATGGATGATCCGCTCGGCTTCGCGCTGGCTGATCGGCTGTGGCTTGCCGCCGCCGCCCAGGAAGCCGGTGACCTTCGGCGTGTTCTTCACGAGATGCCAGGACTCGTCCGTCAGATCCATCTTGATCAGGACGTAGCCGGGGAAGAACTTCCGCTCGGTGTTGATCTTGGAACCCCGGCGCACTTCGACCACTTCCTCGGTCGGGACCAGGATTTCCTCGAACTTGTCCTCCAGCCCCTTTTGGGCCGCCTTCTCGCGGATGGACTGGGAGACCTTCTTTTCGAAGCCCGAGTAAACGTGTACGACGTACCAGCGCGCGGCCATGTCGGTCAGGCTCCCAGCCCAAGAATCGTTCGGACGGAGAACGCCAGAACCTGGTCCACGACGAGGAAGAAGAGTGCCGCCACCACCACCATGACGAACACCATGGCGGTCGTCACGCCGGTCTCCTTGCGGGTCGGCCAAGTCACCTTGGCCACCTCGCGGCGGACCTCGCGCGCGAATTCTGCGGGATTCACTTTAGCCATCGTAGACCGTGCGAGCTCCGGTGCGTCTTCTGGGCGGAACTAGGCGCCCACTTTTTGTTGGAGACGGGTGGCAGGAGTGGAGGGGCTCGAACCCCCAGCCCCCGGTTTTGGAGACCGGTGCTCTACCAATTGAGCTACACTCCTAACGCCGTCCGGCTCTACCCCCCTTGGGGGAGCGGAGCTTATAGCGCATCGCCGCGGGACCTGCCAGTCTTTTCACCGGCCTTTCGACCGATTTTCAGACCAACCGCCAGCGGGCAACCCATCAGCCAAAAACCTCCGCCGCCAATCCTGGGATCGGCGGCGGAGGCTCGGCTCAGACCCTTACTTGATGATCGAGGCGACGACGCCGGCGCCAACCGTGCGACCACCCTCGCGGATGGCGAAACGCAGCCCCTCGTCCATGGCGATCGGAGCGATCAGCTCGACTTCCATGGAGATGTTGTCGCCCGGCATCACCATCTCGGTGCCTTCCGGCAGCTTCACCATGCCCGTCACGTCCGTGGTGCGGAAGTAGAACTGCGGGCGGTAGTTGGTGAAAAACGGCGTGTGGCGGCCACCCTCTTCCTTGGTCAGGATGTAGGCCTCGGCCTTGAAGGTGGTGTGCGGGGTGATGCTGCCCGGCTTGGCCAGGACCTGGCCGCGCTCGACGTCCTCACGCTTGGTGCCGCGCAGCAGCGCGCCGATGTTGTCGCCGGCCTCACCGGAGTCGAGCAGCTTGCGGAACATCTCCACGCCGGTCACGGTCGTCTTGACCGTCGCCTTCAGGCCGACGATCTCGACTTCCTCGCCGACCTTGACGATGCCGCGCTCGACGCGCCCGGTCACCACGGTGCCGCGGCCGGAGATCGAGAACACGTCCTCGATCGGCATCAGGAACGGACGGTCCTTCGGACGCTCCGGCTGCGGGATGTACTGGTCGACCTCGGCCATCAGCTTCAGGATGGCGTCACGGCCGATCTCCGGCTGCTTGTCCTCCAGCGCGCACAGCGCCGAGCCCTTGACGATCGGAATGTCGTCGCCCGGGAACTGGTAGGAGGACAGCAGCTCGCGCACCTCCATCTCGACCAGCTCGAGCAGCTCCGGATCGTCGACCATGTCGACCTTGTTCATGAACACCACCAGCGCCGGCACGCCGACCTGGCGGGCCAGCAGGATGTGCTCGCGCGTCTGCGGCATCGGGCCGTCGGCGGCCGACACGACCAGGATGGCGCCGTCCATCTGCGCCGCACCCGTGATCATGTTCTTCACGTAGTCGGCGTGGCCCGGGCAGTCCACGTGCGCGTAGTGGCGGTTGGTCGTCTCGTACTCGACGTGCGCCGTCGAGATCGTGATGCCGCGCGCCTTCTCCTCCGGAGCCTTGTCGATCTGGTCGTAGGCCGTGAAGGTCGCGCCGCCGCTCTCGGCCAGCACCTTCGTGATCGCCGCCGTCAGCGACGTCTTGCCGTGGTCGACGTGGCCGATCGTGCCAATGTTGCAGTGCGGCTTGTTCCGCTCAAACTTTGCCTTCGCCATCGCTTTGGTCTTTCGTTCCCGACGTTCCGGACGCACACAATGGCCCGGCCGAGATCGATGTTTCCCTATGCGCGCGGGATTGGAGCGGGTGAGGGGAATCGAACCCCCGTCGTAAGCTTGGAAGGCTTCTGCTCTACCATTGAGCTACACCCGCCTGCCACGCCCCGCCCGGCGCTATCGACCGGGAAATGCGATCACGGACAAGCCGTGGACGGTAGTGGTGGAAGGGGCTGGATTCGAACCAGCGTACGCGTACGCGGGCAGATTTACAGTCTGCTGCCTTTAACCACTCGGCCACCCTTCCTCAGTCCGCTGCGGGACGTGCCCGCCGCGGAGTTCGGCACTATGAGAATTTTTCGGGCCTTGTCAACACGTCTGAAGCGGTCCAAACCAGAAATGTGAAAATTAGCCCGTTGGGGCTGCGCCCCACCCTCTTCCGCCGGATGCCATGACCCGCAAGACCAAGCCCCTCCCCCCTTCCGGCCGAGCCGACAGCCGCCCGGAGTCCGCCCACAGGAACAGCGCCGAAGGCCGTCAAGAAGGCCGTCCGGAGGGGCGGCCAGAAGGACGGTCCGGCGGGCGCTCGCAAGGCGGCCGCCAGCAGGGCGGGCGCGGCGCGCAGGGCGTGCTGCTCTACGGCCTGCACCCGGTCAGCGCGGCCCTGCTGAACCCAGAGCGGCGCGTCCACCGGCTGATGGCGACCGAGTCGGGACGCACGGCGCTGGAGCCGGTGCTGGCCCAGGCCAAGGCCCGCGGGCTCACCCTGCCCGGCCTGATGCCGGCGGACCGCATGGACCTTGACCGCATGCTGCCGCCGGGCGCCGTGCACCAGGGCGTGGCGCTCGACGTGGCGCCCCTGCCGGAGGTTGGGATCGAGGACATCTGCGCGGAGTCCGACTCGGACCCGTCGGCCCTGGTCGTGGTGCTGGACCAGGTGACCGACCCGCACAATGTCGGCGCGATCCTGCGCTCCGCCTCGGCCTTCGGCGCCAAGGCGGTGGTGGTGACAGAGCGTCACGCGCCGGAGACGACCGGCGTGCTGGCCAAGAGCGCGTCGGGCGCCTTGGAGGCGGTGCCGCTGGTGCGCGTGACCAACCTCGCCCGCGCGCTGGCCGACCTCCAGCAGGCAGGCTTCTGGACGGTCGGCCTCGCCGAGTCGGGCGACAAGACGCTGGCCCAGTGCAACCTCACCGGCCGCACCGCGCTCGTCCTCGGCGCCGAGGGCAGCGGGCTGCGCCGCCTGACCATGGAGCGGTGCGACCTGATCGCACGGCTGCCCACCCAGGGGCCGGTCGGCAGCCTGAACGTCTCCAACGCCGCGGCGGTGGCCCTGTACGAGGTGGCGCGGCTGCGCTGACGCCGCACCCTCCCCTTCAGGCTCTGCCTACTTCCCGAACTTGATCGCGTACTTGGCGAAGCCGTTGGCGGCCTCGCCGGCCGCGGCGATCCGCCCATCGGCCGGCAGGACGTCCTTGGCCTTGGGCGACGACTCGAAGGTCACCAGCGGGTTGCCGTCCAGCCGGGCGAAGGTCCAGTTGCCGTCGGACGACGGGTTGATGGTCTTCTGGTCGTAGATGTAGCTGATCAGGGCGGTGCGGTTCTCGTCCGGCGCCTCGATGGCGATGTTCTTGCCGTCGAGCGCCGGGAACTTGCCGCCGCCACCGGCGCGGTAGTTGTTGGTCGCCACCAGGAACTTGCGCGCGCCGTCGATCGGCTTGCCCTGGTAGGCCAGGTTCTTGATGCGGTGCGCCTCCGGGTGCACGACCTTACCGTCCATGTCGTAGCGCCAGGGCTGGCTGAGGTCGATCTCGTAGGTCACACCGTCGATGACGTCGAAGTTGAAGGACGGGAAGCCGGCGTTCAGCAACGGCTGCTCCTCCGTCTTCTTCGGGTCGATGGTGTTGAACATGCCGGCCGACATCTCCAGCCAATCCCGCACCTCGTCGCCGGTCACCACGACGGCGCGCAGCGTGTTGGGGTAGAGGTAGAGGTCGGCGGCGTTGCGGATGGCGATCGGCCCCGCCGGCACATCGGTGTAATAATCGGCGCCGCCGCGCCCGCCCGCCTTGAAGGGCGCGCCGGCCGACAGGATCGGCAGCTTTTCCAGGTCGGTGCCTTTGACCAGCCGCTGCACGTACCAGGTCTGCGCGTTGGTGACGATCTGGATGGAGGGGTCGTCCTGCACCAGGGCGAAGTAGCTCTGGATGCGCGCGGTGGTCTCGCCGACCGGCTTGCGGACATAGGCGAGCGTCTCCTCATGGATTGCCTTGGCGCCCTGCTCCACCTCCGGGTCCGAGTCGACCAACGCGACGCGCTGCTTGTCCTTCAGCTCGGAGATCGGGCGGGTCGCGGTCTGGGCATCCGCGACCTTCCACTTGCCGCCATCCTTCTCCAGCACGAGGTCCACGACGCCGAGGTGGCTGCCCCAGAAGCCGGGCATGACCACCGGCTTGCCGTTCACCGTGCCCTTCTCGATGTCCGCGCCGGGCAGCTTGGCGTAGATCGGGCCCGGGAAGACGTTGTGCTGGTGCCCGGTCAGCAGGGCGTCCAGCCCCTCCACCTGCGTCAGGTGATAGGCGGCGTTCTCCTCGCCCTCCTGGGGCGGCTCGGCGGACAGGCCGCTGTGGGCCAGCGCCACGACGAGGTCGGCACCCTCGGCGCGCATGCGCGGGACCAGCGCCTTCGCCGTCTCCACGATATCGTGGGCGACCGCCTTGCCCTGCAGGTTGCTCTTGTCCCAGTTGACGATCTGCGGCGGGGCGAAGCCGATGACGCCGACCTTCAGCACCTGCTCCTTCCCGGCCTCGTCGATGACCTTGGACTCGAGAATCCGGTATTGCTCGAAATAGGGCTTGTCGTTGGACGGGTCCGCATCACCATCCGCGCGGTAGACGTTGGCCGAGACGATGGGGAAAGCGGCACCGGCCATCACCGTCGCCAGGAAGTCCAGGCCGTAGTTAAACTCGTGGTTGCCCAGCGTGCCGGCCGTGTAGTCCAACTGGTTCAGCGCCTTGTAGACCGGGTGCACCTCGCCCGGCTTCAGCCCCTTCTCGCGCGCCACATAGTCGCCCAGGGGGTTGCCCTGGATCGTGTCGCCGTCGCCGAACAGCAGCGTGTTCTTCGCCTCAGCCCGGGCCTTGCGGATCAGCGTCGCGGTGCGCGCCAGCCCCTGCGAGGGGTCTTCCTTGTCGCTGTAGTAGTTGTACGGGAAGATCGAGTCGTGCAGATCGCTCGTCTCCAGGATCCGCAGCTTCACCGTGCTTTCGGCGGCCAGGGCGGAACCGGCGAGCGTCGGCGCGGTCAATGCCGTCGACGCGGCAAGCGCCAGCGCGAACAAGGCGGATGTGGGCTTCATGACGTCTCCCGGTGTTGGCGTTTGCGGTGCGCCTGTGTGTTGTGTCTAACCGTGTCTCTGCGGGTGTCTCTGCGGGTGTCTCTGCGGGCTTGCGGGCGGTCAACGCCGCGGCCCTCCCTGGGTGAAACTGTCACCCAACGTGGGCTGCCCCGCAACCGATCCGTCGGTGCCCATGCCGTTGCGCCGGCAAATGCGGAGCTGATGCTTGTCCCCGGCGGCGCGGGGCGCTAAGTTATGCGCCCGCCGCGAGCGGAGCGCCGGTTTAGCTCAGTTGGTAGAGCAGCGGTTTTGTAAACCGAAGGTCGCGGGTTCGAGCCCTGCAACCGGCACCACACTTTCCCTAAGTATTTCAATGGCCTAGTGAAAGCAGACCTCGGCGACGGCCCCGGAAGGGGTTGTCCACGCCGACGGTCCACGCGGCCGGTCCACGTGCGGAATGTGGCTAGGTGGACACATCGAGAGGTGTGTCGTGTCGAATCGATTCCTGCGCAGCGTCGGCGGCCGGCGGATTTTTCGTCGCAGAATTCCCACGGACCTCATTGATCGCTTTGGCGGCCAGCGCGAGATTGTCCGCTCATTGGGCGCCCTGCCCCACGCCGAGGCCATCGCCAAGGCTCGGCGCCTCACCGTCGCCACCGACCGGTT
Source organism: Azospirillum canadense (assembly GCF_025961225.1). Taxonomy (GTDB): domain Bacteria; phylum Pseudomonadota; class Alphaproteobacteria; order Azospirillales; family Azospirillaceae; genus Azospirillum; species Azospirillum canadense. The sequence goes on from NZ_JAOQNG010000001.1 coordinate 2,163,508, forward strand.
GTTCCAGATGATCGCCAGAAAGCCCGAGCTGGACCGCGAGCAGATCGCCGAGCTCGCCGAGGAGTTTTTCGCCGAGCTGGTCGAAGATTTCGACCGCGCACGCCGACGTGACTTCTCGGACATCGACCACCTAGAACAAGCGCAGCACAGCGCCGACAGGCGCGCGGACGGGGCGATGGAGCTCTTGAGGTTCAACGACACCTCGGCTGCGGCCGAGGCCGCCCAAGCGCTATTGGAGGCTCACGGCATCGCCGTGGACCGGGCCTCCCCGGCTTTCGCCGACCTCTCCCGCGCCGTCCTGCGCGCCTACGCCGAGGCCGCTCGCATCCAGGCTGCGCGCGTCGGCGGCGACTACACAGTGCGTCCGTCCGACCCGCTGTTGGCCCGCGCGCTCACTGCGGAGCGGCAGCCGCAAAGGCAGAAGAAGGGCCTGCCGACGCTCTCCGAGGCGTGGGGGCGGTTCTCGGCCGAGAAGATCAAGGCCAGCTCGTGGCGCCCGTCTATGGCCCACGACGCCGAGCAGGCCCTTGCCTTGTTCACCGAGTCGGCCGGCGACAGGCGCCTGGACCGCTACGAGCGGACGGACGTGTCGTCGTTCGTGGCGATGCTCCAGGCCCTCCCCGCCCATCGCAGCAAGAAGCCGGCCTTCAAGGGGAAGTCGCTCGCCGAGCTGGTGGCGATGACGAAGGCGGACCCGTCGCTAGAGACTCTGGCGCCCAAGACCGTCAAGAAATACGCCAACCTTGTGTCCTCATTCTTCGGCTGGGGCGTCGCTCAGGGCTACATCCGCGAGAACATCGCCAGCGCCGTCTACCGTGCGCCGAAGCGCACCGTGCGCCGGAATGAGGAGCGCGACGCCTGGAGCGGCGAGCAGCTTAAGACCCTGTTCAGCTCGCCGCTCTACCAGGGCGCCAAGAGCACGACCAGGCGCAGCGAGTCGGGCGCCGTCGTCGTGCGCGACGCCGACTGGTGGCTGCCCGTCCTCGGCCTGTTCCACCCCTGCCGGCTGGAGGAGCTGGCCCAGCTTCGTGTCGAGGACGTGAAGGAGCAGGACGGCATCCTCTACTTCGACATCCACGCCGACGATAGTGACGGCGACGACAAGGTGCCCGGCCGACGGCTCAAGTCGCTCGCCGCCGTGCGCAAGGTTCCCGTCCATCATGTCGCCCTGGAGCTGGGATTCCAGGAATACGTCGCCGAGCGGCGCCGCAAAGGCGACGTGATGCTCTGGCCCGAGCTGGAGCCGGGCGGCATCGCCCAGCGCTACGGGTTCGCCTACAGCAAGCGGTTCGGGCGCTACCGGAAGGCCGTGGGCCTTGACGGCGTGGACTTCCATAGCCTCAGGCACAACAGCATCACAGCCCTAGTCCAGTCGCAGGTGCACCCCGACATCATCAGCGCGCTATCGGGCCATGAGGTGCCCGGCGAGCGCGGGCGCTACTCGAAGGGTGCTGACCTGCCCGACCTCAAGACGGCGATCGACAGAATCATGTATCCCGGCATCAACGTGGCCGTGATAGCGAAGCCCTGAACTTTCGACGAGGCACAATCACAATCGACATACGTCGCCAGACAGACATGAAGTTTGCCCACATTGCTGTTAGAGTCTTGCATGAGCGACAGAGAACTGTTTGAGCACTCGCGCAGACTCCGTGAAAAGGTCCGGCAGCTTCTCGAAGAGAGCCGGACCTTGATGGTGCTGTTGCATCAGAGGAATGCTGCAGCGCGCAGGGACCGCGCGCTGCAGCATTCCTCTGCCGATGAGGATGAAGGCGCTTCGCGCTGACAGGGATTCCATAACCGAATCCCTGCGATTCCAAAACCGCAGGTCTCTAACAGCCAAGCCTCCGTTACATTTCATCGCAACGGACGTAGCGATTGTGTGTAACGGAGGCGACGATGGGCAAGACCGGCAGCAAGTACATCAGCTACCTGCGCGTCAGCACCGACCGGCAGGGCCGTTCCGGTCTCGGCATCGACGCCCAGCGCGAGACGGTCACACGCACCATCGGCCGTACGGCGGACAAGGAGTTCGTCGAGACGGAGTCCGGCAGGAACAACGAACGCCCGGCGCTGCGCGAGGCGCTGGCCGCCTGCCGTGTTCACCGTGCCGTGCTGGTCATCGCCAAGCTGGACCGCCTCTCGCGCAACCAGCGCTTCCTGATGGAGTTGATCGACAACAAGGACGTGGAGGTCATCTTCTGTGACCTGCCGCAGATCCCGAAGGGGCCGGCCGGCCGGTTCATGTTGCAGCAGATGGCCGCCGTCGCCGAGCTGGAGGCCGGCCTTATCAGCGAGCGCACCAAGGCCGCGCTGGCCGCTAAGGTGGCGCGTGACGGCCAGTGGGACCGCAACGCCAAGCACCACCTGGTCGCCGGAGCCGGACAGAAGGCGGCCACGGCCGCGGTGAAGGCCAAGGCCACGCAGATCGCCTCCGACCTCTCCCCGGTGATCGCCGACATCCAGGCGGCCGGCCACGCCACGCTGCGCGCCATCGCGGCCGAGCTGAACAGCCGTGGCATCCCGACTGCGCGCGGTGGCGAGTGGAGCGCCGTGCAGGTGCAGCGCGTCATGCAGCGCGCCGTTGCATGACTGGACAGAAACGGCGAAGGGCGCTCGGTGTGGGCGCCCTTCGCTTGTCCAGTACAGCGCGGGCAATTGGACGGCGACCACGGTTCCCCGCGCGCTCATCAAAGCCGCATGAACACCGCTCGCCAAACGGGACCGGAGAATCTGAAAGGAGATGACGGGACAACCGCCCCCTCATATGGTGGACCTACTCCCGGCGGCGACCTAGGAAATCACGCCGGGAGTAGTGCACAGTAACAGCCAAGAGAGGCCAGTATGGTAATTCTGACCGTTAAGCTGTTTGGGTGGGCCATCGACGTGAAAGTCCGCCGGACCCGCAGGCAAGAATAGGTTGATAGGGCGCGGGATGCAATCTGCATCCCGCCCCTAACTTTTGGCGCTCGTCCCCCGCATTACGCCGGTCAAGGCTTAGGCCATCCTCAGCCGTCAGTGCACGACAGGCCGTTCCTGTACCTCCAGCAGCGCCAGCTGGCGCTGGCCTTCGGCAACGCGGCGTTCCAGGTCTACGAGCGCTTGCTCGTGCGCTTCCGTAGCGCGCGCCGTCTCGGTCATCAGCGCCACAAGCTCCGCGTTCTGCGTATCCAGCTCGACCAGGCGCACGCGGTTCCGCTCGATCCCGTCCAGGGCAGCTGTAACCGCATCAGGAGTTGCAGCTCCTATCAGGTCAACAGCGCGACCACGCAGGAAGGCTGACAGACCACCATCCCGGACCATGCATTCGAGCACGTCCTCAATGTCTTCCGGGCTCATACCTCGAAGATCAGAAACATCAAACTCAATGCGGGCGCGCATATGCGTCTCCATGCTGAAGCGATAGACCTCTGTGACATGCCGTGATAACTTTTGAGGTGTGGCATTCCGCCGCACTTTCATCGCTGAATGACAATCGATGCCACCAAGTCTTCTTGGCGAAACGCTGGGTGAGTAAAAAAATGCTCACCCCTGCCGCGGGAGAGGCTTGAACAATCTCGCCAGGGCTCTGGACGCGACAACCGCAACCAGGCGAGCCGGCGCCGATTTGCCCTGTCCGCCACTGTCCAGTATGATCGTCGTCACGAGCGGGGTGTGTGTGTGCGCACCCAAGGCTCCGTCCGGGTGCGCGTGCCACACGCCGCCCAAAACCATGCCCGGACGGGGATCGTGCAGGACCAGACCCACCGACACTTTGGCTGCGACAGGACCGACGCGACAGCGCTCGGCCCCTTGGCGCTGGCCGATTCCCGCGGCCTAGCCGGCGGCGAGGAGAGTGTCCTAGGTACCACCCCACGCATCACCTCCTCGACCACCCTCTCCTCGACCATCAAGGCGATCGACGACCAGCTGCTCGACCAAGTTACGCTCGGCATGTTCGAGGACGTGAGGCAGGAGATCGCCCTCCCGACCATCCGTCGGCTGAGCAAGCGTCAACGCCTCGACCACTACCTACGCCGGTCGATCGAACTCGCCGTCGAGCACCAGCTGTTCGACCTCCTGTTCATGACCACAAACCTGGCACCGGGCGAGCTGGTGAAGAACGCAGTCGCCGGCCTCGAGCGGCGCCTCCGTGCCATGCTCGGCGACAGGCCGTTCGTGTGGTACGGCGCGTTCATCCCCGGCAAGGGCACCATCCACCGCCACCTGCACATCGTCGTCTTCCTGCCCCGCTCCTCCAGGCCGACCGTGACCCCAAAAGCTGAGCTTCGCCTCGACGGGGAACACGCCTGGAAGTGGACGGCCTGGCGGCAGCCGGCGATCAACGCCTACGTCGAGGCGCGCCGCCAGCGCGCCCGCAAGCCCGACGCCGACATCAGCGTCGTCGTGAAGACTGTCTTCGACCTGGCGGGCCTGCACCGGTACCTCGCCGGCCGCAGGAACTTGGGCCAGCCGGGCGGCCAGCCCATCACCGCGCAGATTGTCCGCCAGAAGCCCAATGAGGGGCCTCTGGCCGTCCCAGTCACGGATGTAGTCGCCGCTCCCTCAGAACACACACAGGGGCCGGAAATCGGGCCTGGCGACACCGCCGCGAGCGCAACCTCGGCCGGCGCCTCCGACACGTCCGACCACGACCGGCTCCTCGACGACCAGGCGGTCGCCGATTTGCCAGCCGAATCCCGCTGCTGTACCATGATTGGCAAGTACAAACAGCGAGGATACGACAGTGCGCAAGTATACCCTGGCGCCGGTGACGAAGCTGGCGATCCGCAAGACCTTCGTCGCCGACAAGTCGAAGACGGACGAGGACTACAGCTCCCTCTTCGAGATCTCGAAGACGACCCTGTGCGTCGTCACGCAAGAGGTCCGCCGCGCCAAAGCCGACGCCGCGAGCATTGTGCGGGCGTTGTTCGAGAAGGAGAGCGGCGACACGTCGCCGGAGGCGTGGGACGCGGCCAATGTCGCCGCCGACCAGCTGATCGGCGCGCAGCGCGCCAAGGCCTGCCAGCGCTTCGCCGCCTAGCCCAGGAAGGACACGACCATCATGCTCATCACCGACATTATCGCCCGCGCCGGCTTCCAGGGCGACGAGTTCAACACCGCCGCTGCGATCCGCCGGAAGATCGCCGCCGACCAGCCGCTCAGCGGCGACGAGATTGCGGAGTGGCAGCAGCTTTCCGGCAAGTGGAGCACCTACGCGCAGCTGCTCGACCAACGCGACCAGGCGCAGCAGACGCAGCCCCAGGCCCAGCACGACAACGGCGTCGGCGCCGCGCTCCACGAGCTCCAGGCGGGCCGGGCGCGCAACGTCGTCCGGCGGACCCGCCGCGTCACGAACGCGCAGGCTGGCGCCACAGAATTCGTCTACGAGGACGACGGCCAGCCGGTGAAGGAGCACTACCGCAGCTCAGGCGATCGCGCCGGCCGCGGCCTGGACCGCATCGCCGCGGCATTCGAGCGCGACACGCACACTCTCCCCTCCGGCGCGCGCCGGTGACGCCATGGGCCGCAAGGACCCCTCCCGGCCCGGCCTAGCCGGCCTAGACGATGCCATGCTCGACGCGCTGGACGCGGGCACGCTCAGCGTGTCCGACGTGGCACACCAGCTCGGCGTCAGTCGGCAGGCAGTAACGAAGGCGCGGCGCAAGCTCCGCCCTGCCAGCGCCGCGCCCGCAGCGTCCGCCAGCACCACCAGCGCCCCGACCGTGGCGATCGACGCCGACGACGCCCAGGCCGCGGCCATTGCCGCTGCGCGCCTGGCGCTCCTGCGCGGCCATCAAATCCTCGGCGACCCGGCTGCGCCGTCGCCGGTCGGGCCGCAGGGCCTCAAATCCACCGTGACGGCGCTGGTGGACGCCGTGGCTCTTCTGCAGCGTCTCGGCGCGCTCGACGTGGCGCAGGCCGATGAACCGGCGCCGCTCACGGTCCGCATCATGTCGGCCGACGACGCGGACGAGCTGCGCACCCGGATTGAGGCGGATATGGCGAACATGTTCGACCCGGACGGCGCCGCATGACGCCTGCCGTCCGCCTCGCCGCGCGTCTCCTGTGGGCGACTAGGCCCGACCTGGCCCCGGCCGCCATCGCCCGGCAGCTCGGCGTCACCGCGCAGGAAGTCATCGCCTGGTGCGCCGGGTTCGAGCGGCCCGGTACCCATGCCGGAATCCTGCCGCTCCGCCGGGCCTACTTCCACGAGCTCGGCGCCCTGGCGACGTGGCAGACCTGGTGCGCCGCGCACGCCGCCGCGGTGCAGCTACTCGATCCCCACGAGGACGACCAACCAGCCGGGCCGCCGCCCGGCTGGCGCCCGCACCGAATCCGTCACTGCGACGCGCGCCAGCAGCACCAGGCCGGGCCGCGTCACCAGGCCCCAGGAGCCTGTCGTCGAGGCGCTCAGCGCCGCCGCGCGGCCTGACCCGCCCAACAGCAACCAATCAAACGGGCTTTGCTCGCCTACGCCGCGCCGCCAGTCGCGGCGCAGATTTCGCCCGTCGCATCGCCGCAACTTTCGGCAGGACCGCCTGATATGGCTGCCGGCGCCGGAGCCGTCGTCGCCGTTCTCGACCTCGACACCCGCTCCTTCCGCGTCGGCATCCAAACGGCCGAGCGCGACGGCGCCACATTCCAGTGCCAGATCGGCAGCATAGGCGCGAGCAGCTTTAGCAACGCGAGTTGCCTTAGCCGCCCGCTATCATCGCGTTGACCTTGGTGAGAAATGTTTCGATGCGGATGGGCTTGCTGAGGAGTTGGGTGTTCGGCCCCAGTGCTTCCTTGTCCATGGCGGCATTGTAGGCGTAGCCGGTCAGGAACAGCACCTTCAGACCCGGCCGCATCGCGCGGCCCATTTCGGCGAGTTGGCGCCCGTTGATGCCGGGCAGGCCAACGTCTGTCGCCAGCAGATCGATCCGCTCTTCCGAGGCGACGATCGCCGCCGCCGCGGTGCCGTCTTCGGCTTCCAGCACAGCATAGTCGCGCTCCCGCAACGCCTCCACCAGCAGCATGCGGACAATGGCTTCATCCTCCACCACGAGCACGGTGCCCCTTGCCGGCGTGTCGGGCGACTCAGGCTCGTCGGAGCGCGTCGGCTTCACCTCCTCGGCGCCGTTGTAGCGTGGCAGGTAGAGCGTCACCGTGGTGCCGCGGCCGACCTCGCTGTCGATATGTATGTGCCCGTCCGACTGACGGGCGAAGCCGTAGAGCTGGCTCAGCCCCAGGCCGGTGCCCTGGCCCAGCGGCTTGGTGGTGAAAAAGGGCTCGAAAGCGCGCGCCAGCACGTCGGGCGGCATGCCGACGCCGGTGTCGGTGACGGTCAGCCGGATGTAGTCGCCGGGCTTCAGGTTGGCATCAGCGGCGCCGGAGTTCTGGTCCAGGTGGACATTGCCGGTGGCGATGGTCAGGTGCCCGCCCTCTGGCATGGCGTCCCGCGCGTTGATGGCAAGGTTGAGCAGCGCGTTTTCGATCTGGTTGGCGTCGGCCCAGGTGGGCCACGGGGCGTCGGCTAGGGCCAGATCGACTTGCACGGCCTCGCCAACTGAGCGCTGGATCAGCTCCAGCATCCCGGTCACGAGGTCGTTGACGGCGACCCTCTCAGGCTTCAGCGGCGACCGGCGGGAGAAGGCGAGCAGGCGCTGCGTCAAAGCTGCGGCCCGGTCCACGGAAGCGCGGGTGGCCGCCACATACTTTCCCACGTCCGTCCGTCCGGCGGCGAGCCGCCGCTCCAGCAGTTCAAGGCTTCCGCCGATGGCCTGGAGCAGGTTGTTGAAGTCGTGCGCGATGCCGCCGGTCAGCTGGCCCACCGCCTCCATCTTCTGCGCCTGGAACAGGGCTTGGCGCGCCTCGTCCAGGGCGATCTGCGCCTCCCGCCGCTCCGTGATGTCGCGGGTGACCTTGCCGAAGCCGATCAGCGTGCCCTGGTCGTCGTGGATGGCGTCGATGACGACGCTCGCCCAGAAGCGGCTGCCGTCCTTGCGCAGCCGCCACCCCTCCATCTCGATGCGCCCCTCCCGCTCCGCCGTCCGCAGCGCCCGCGCCGGCAGTCCGGTGGCCCGGTCCTCCTCGGTGTAGAAGCGGGAGAAGTGCTGGCCGACGATATCCGCCGCGCTGTAGCCCTTCATGCGCTGCGCGCCGGAGTTCCAGTTGGTGACGTGCCCGGAGGTGTCGAGCATGAAGATGGCGTAGTCGGTCACGCCCTGGACCAGAAGGCGGAACCGCTCCTCACTCAGCCGCAAGGCGTCCTGCGCGGCTTTGCGCTCGGTAATGTCGCGGGTAACCTTGCCGAAGCCAATCTGCGTGCCGGAGTCGTCGCGGATGGGGACGATGACGACGCTCGCCCAAAAGCGGCTACCGTCCTTGCGGACGCGCCAGCCTTCCGTCTCGAACCGTCCTTCCGCCGTGGCGACGGCAAGGTTCCTCTGCGGCACGCCCGCCCGCTGGTCCTCCTCGGCGTAGAAGCGGCAGAAATTCTGGCCGATAATCTCGTCGGCGGTGTAGCCCTTGAACCTCTGCGCGCCCGCGTTCCAGCTGCTCACCACCCCCTGCGGGTCGAGCATGTAGATCGCATAGTCGTGCACGCTATCCACGAGCAGACGGAAATGCCGCTCGCCCGAGAGTGGCTCTAGGCCAGCGCCGGCCGGCAATACATTCGCCACAAGGATTCTCCAAGGCGTACCGAAATAAAGTTAATACATCGCCGCCACTGGTGGTGTGGTCAACTACCCAATTGGTTTGGCCGGGTATTTCCCCTGTCCTCGTTCGGTTTGCAGATGCGTCATGCGGGTGCCGGTGGACAAAACCCGCAGGCCCAACTCTTCCACGTAATTCTCTTGTAATCATGCAGGCCGCTGCGCTCCACCCGTGTCCGATGGACACAGCCGGCATGGCAACGCTCGCCGCCACCAGCTCGAAGTTTCACATCGACGGCATTGTCGTCGCTGTGGGCTGGCGCCCCGAAGTCCACGAAGGCGGCCTCCTGCGCGGCGAGATTTCAATCATCGTCAAACAAGGGGAGGCCGTCTTTACCCCGGAGCCGATGATCAACGCCGATCGCTTGATCAACGCCGCGATGAATGGCGGCGGTACGAGCATCACGGCCAACAACCAGATCGAGGTGAACGGCGGCTCCAGCGGCAACCGCGAGGCCGACTCGGCGCTGGCCGCGCAGATCGGCAAGCAGGTAGAGACGACCGTGCGCTCAGTGGTGGTGGACGTGATGCTTCGGCAGAAGCGGCCAGGCGGAATGCTCAACTCCTACTAAGCTCCAGCTTGATCCGGGGCGGTTGCGTAGAAAGCGTAGAAACGCAACCGCCTTACTGGAGCTCCGCCATGCCCGCCGTCTGCCGCGCCCTCCCGCTCCTCGTCGCCCTGCTGCTCGCCGCGCCGGCCGTCCAGGCCCACCCGCTGTCCGGGGCCGAGGGCAATGCCGCCAAGTGCTTCATCGCGTTCGATGACGCTATCCGGACGGCCGCGCGCGACAGCGACGCCGCCCGCGTGGCAGCCCTCCAGCGGGCCAGAAATGCGTTGCCGCACGACGACCTCGACCGCGCCGGAATGGCCGGCATCGTCGAGATCCAGGACGCCTTTGCCGCCGCTCACCTGACCGACCGCGACATCGCCGCTATCGCCGACGAGTGCCAGCGCCGATATGGGGTCTGACCACCGACACCTACATGAATTGGGCAGTCTTCAGCGTGAAGGAGCCCACCGTGCTGTTGCGCATAGCTGTCGCTTTTGTGCTCCTCGCCGCACCTGCGCTCGCCGCCGACCGCAGCAAGCCCGAGAGCTTCGATCTCCGCACCGACAAGAGCGAACGCGCCGGCAGCGTCGTCCCGCGCGGCAGCGACGGCAAAACCTACGACATCTACGACACCCTCGGCCGGCGCCAGGGCACGGTGACACGCGAGGGCATCAACAAGGACTGGGTGATTCGGGACACCCTCGGCCGCCGCCAGGGCCGTGTCATCGAACGCCAGCGATGACCATCGGCGTCGGCCTGAGTGCCGCCAGAATCGTTGATATAGCCGGCCGAATCGGCAATCATGACATATCCGCAACAGTCCACGGCAACGGTCCACGCGACGATCAGTCAGCCCGCTAAGCCACTGTTTTGTAAAGGGATTTACGGTCGCGGGTTCGAGCCCTGCAACCGGCACCATTCCCCGAAGGCCATCCCGAAGCACCGGATCCGCATGACGCACGCCGTTTCCGGATACACGCTGCAGGCCACCGGCTCCGACGCCATTGACGCGGAGCACGGTGCGATCATGGACATCCTGGAGTCCCTGAGCCGCGGCGGTGCCGACGCCGCGGGACTGATCGCCCTGCGGGCCGAGCTGGCACATCATTTCGACACCGAGTCGACGGAGATGGCCGCCCTTGCACCCGACCGGCGGGAGCAGCATGAGCACGCGCACCGCAGCTTCCTCGCCACCGTCGATTCGCTGGCCGAAACCGCGCGGAACGGCGGAGCCATCACCGGCGACGAGGTGAACCGGCTGATGCTTTGGTTCATCGTCCATTCCAACACCGCCGACACGGAACTGGTGGAGGCCACCCGGTACGCTGCCAAGCCGCCGCCGATGATCGACATGGCGGATTGGCTGGCCTCGCTCGACGACCCCGACCTGCAAGACGCCTGAATCTCTCCGGACCACATGTGGCCCGGAACCGGTATGGCCGCGCCCGGTTGGTACGGGATGCATCCGACACCAGACCGAGGTTCCCGCATGGCCGAGTCGCCCCCGGACCGTTCCCGCAACCCGCCGAACATGGAAGCGCAGCGCCTGCGCGACGCCACCGACAAGGGGCTGACCGGAGACAAGGTGCCGGCCGCCGATCCCGCGGCCTCCCCGCTCGGCACCGATGACGAGGCGGCCGGCACGCGCCCGCCGCCGGAGATCGCCACGGACATGGAGGTCCCGGAGGACCAGCGCACCCCGCCCGGCCACGCCAAGGGCGCGGACGCCTTCATGACCGGCGACTACCGTGGCCGGGACAAGCGGAACGAATAGCCGCCCGCCGCTCCCCACAAACCGCGCCCACAAACGAAAAAATCCCTCTCCCCAGGCGGGGAGAGGGAGGCGTCGTTCCGCTGCTGCCGGCGGATGGGCCTGGAACGGGCCCTGGAAAGAGCCCGGGACCAGAAGGATCAGAAATACCGTTCCGGAACGCGCAGCACGTCGTCCGGCATCACCTGCGTGGTGATCGGAGCCTTGCGCAGTTCCTTCTTCGGGTCGGCGCCGCGGGTGATCAGCACGTAGTCTTCCTTGGCGCGGTAGGTGTAGCCACCGGCCATGGCGACCGCGGCCATGGCGGTCATTCCGTTCACATACTGGTACTGGCCGGGGTTGCGCACCTCGCCCAGAATGAAGAAGGGACGGTGGTTCAGCACCTCGACGCTGACCTTGGCGTCCTTGACGTAGCCTTGCGACAGGCGCTTGGCGATGTCGGACTCCAGTTCGCGGGTCGTGTGGTTCTTGGCCGGCACCTCGCCGATCAGCGGCATGGCCACCTTGCCGGAACCGTCGACGCGGAATTCGCCGGACAGCTGCTCCTCGCCGAACACGATGACGCGCAGCGCGTCGCCGGAGCCCAGACGGTAATCCGTCATCTGGCCGACATCGGCCGTCTCAAGGGGCGCATCCACACCGGAGCAGGCGGCCATGGCGACCGCGATCGCGGTCAACCCGAGCGCGCGGAACACGTGACGTCGTTTCATCCCTTACCCTTCCCTGGCTCGTGGGGACATCGGGGCGCGTCTGTCCTGGTGGACAGTCCGGCCCCTGTGCGGTCTCGGAGGGAGACTAGCAACTCGCACGCGCTTGGGAAAAAGTGGAGAGGAAGTAACGCCAACGGAGGAAAAGGATTCGCGCCACCGTATAGGCCGGAATACGAAAAGGGCGTCGGCCGGTCGGCCAACGCCCTTTTTGCAGAGCTCTCCTAAGTCCAGGCCGGTTGGTTACAACTGGGCGCCGACGCGGAGATAGACCAGGTTGTCGGAGTAATCGAAGCCGCTGAGGTTCGAGCTACGCTTTTCGTAAGTGTAGCCGCCGTTCAGGTACAGATAACGGTTCAACTGGTAGCTGGCACCGGCGCCGGCCGTGTAGACGTTGTCGGTGCGGTCCACGCCGTTGAAGTCGTCCTGGCGGTACTGGAGCCGGGCGTTCAGCAGCAGGGTGCGCAGCAGTTCGTGGTCCGCGCCGAGCGCGATGACGGTGCGGTTGTAGCTCGACGCCTGCTGGCCGCTCTGGGTGAAGGTCGTCTCGCGAACCTGGCGGCTGATGGAGGCGGTCACGGTGGTCAGCTGGGTGACCGTCCAGTTCAGCCGGCCGCCGATGGCCAGGCCGCTGAAGTCCTTCAGCGACGGATCGTCGTACTTCTTGCTGAGATAGCCGGCGTAGATCTCGCCGGTGATCAGGCCCGTCAGGTCGTTCGACAGACCGGCGACGACCTCGTAGCCGTCCGAGTCGCGCCGGATGCCGCCGAAGTCCGGGCTGATCCGGTAGCGGGTCCAGGAGTAGGTGCCCTGGACGAAGGCCTCGTAGCCCTCGATGAACTCATAGCCCACGCGGCCGGTGGCGGCGTAATCCCAGCGGTCGCGGTCCTCCTGCGACTCCTTGGTGCCGTTGGTGAGCTTCGCGTCCTCGTAGGAGGTGTAGTGCGCGAGGCCCGACAGGCGGAAGCGCAGGCGGTTGAGGCGCTGGTTGTAGGCCACGTCGGCGCCGGTGGTGTAGTAGTTCACCGGCTCCGAGAAGCGCGACTGGCCCGCCGTCGTCTGGATGTCCGGGTCGGACCGGCCCTCGTGGTCGCGGCGGTTGAAGATCAGGCCGCTGATCGAGGAGTCGCGGGAGATGTCGTATCGCCCGTCCGTCTGGACGCGGTAGTCCTGATAATTCTCGCTGCTGTAGTCGAAATAGTTGCCGAAGCTGCCGCCGGCCGAGAAGTTCAGCGCGTGATTGTTGAAATCAGACCGGACGTCGACGCGCGGCTGGGTCACCCAGATCGCGTCGCTCTTGGTGTTGTTCTCCGTCGCGAAGACGTTGCTTTCATAGGTCACGCCGGTTTCCAGGCGTGGCAGGACGCGGAACGAGCCGAGGCGGATGCCGAGCTGTTCGACCTCCGGCCGGCGGCGCTCCAGCACGGTCTCGCCGCGCTGCAGTTCCTGGGCGTTCACGGGCTTGGACGCCGGCAGCGTCGTCAGGACGGTCGACGCGAGGGCGAGGGCGAGGAAGGACAGGGAACTGGGCTTCATGGGTCACCGCGCTAGGCTGAAATCAGTGGCACGTATCGGTCGGCCGGCCGAATGGCCGGAAAACGGTCGGAGGCCGAATGGCCGGGTTACTCTGCAATCGCCGCTCCAGCAGAAGCGGGCAGTCGCTGCAAAGACAACTCATACCGTGATGTCAATGCAACAGTGAAGCCGACCACGTGCGGTTTTTGCGCGTTTGTGTGCTGTTGGCGCAACAAGACTTGCGTCAGACGCGCGGACTATTGCTTTGCACGCCAATGCTTACATCAAACGTCATACGACCGGGAACGGCGCAAGGCGGGGGAACCGTCCCGGCGTCCTTCCGTTCAGCAGGGGTTTAGTCCGCAGGACAGGAGACACGCCACATGACGAAGCGGATCGACACGCCTCCGCCGCCGAAGTCGCCCACCCACCCCAGCGACGACCGGATGCCCCCCTACACGCCCGGCAGCGTGCCCCCGCCCGAAGGAGACGTCCCGCAATCGGATCGCGAAAAGACTCCGCCGCCCAATACATACCCGCCTAAGCAGAATCCCTAATTGAATCCCGGGCAATCGGTTTGGTAACACCAACCTAAGACGTTCGGCTGAAAAGACCGCCGCAAGGGCACAACGTCGACTGTTTGGACCCTACACCGTTTTTTGGTAACGAATGCTTTAGGTTATTAAAAGGTGAAGAATCCAAGACTGTGGCCCTATGCCGCAGAAACAAACGTTGCCCGTGAAGAATTGCGTACATAGGCTTCTCTGCGGAGCACGCTCGCATTTGGCATACATTTGAGGTTTCACCTCGAATTGACGCCTTGGCCCGAAAAGACGCCCGCACGCGCCGCTCCGCAGCCCCTCCGCTGGTCCCGTTCCACGGGACGGCCATGCAAAGCTCGTGTGCGCACATGGATCACATCGCCCAAACAGCACCTGACGAATACTTACTCACCGAACAGGTGCACTATCGCCTTCGCCGGGCTCATCAGCGCGCTTCCTCCATCTTCATGGACGTCATCGGCGACGCACAGCTCACCCCGACCCAATGGGCGGCCCTGGTGACGCTGCGGACCGAAGGCGCACTTTCGCAAAACCAGCTCGGGCGCTTCACCTTCATGGATCCGGCGACCACCCAGGGCGTCATCCTGCGCCTTGTGGAACGCAACCTGGTGGAGCGTCATCCCGATCCCCAGGACCGGCGGCGCACCAGCGTGCGCCTGACGCGGCCCGGCCAGACGTTGGTCGGCACGCTGCTCGCCAACGCGATGCAGGCCCACGACCGGACGCTGGAGCCGCTGTCGGCGGACGAGCAGGCGACCTTCCTGTCGCTCCTGTCCCGGCTGATGTGACGGTGCCCTGATGGCGCCGGAGACGGTTGGACGGGACCAAACCCGGTAAAGCGGTTTGGGCGTTGCGATGCAACGGAACGGTGACTTTTGCGGTGGGTTTGCTATGAACGCAGCCATCGCGTTCACGCGGCCACCGCGGTGGTTCTCCCTCGCAGGGGTTTCCGTTGCACAGGGTTGCGCCGCCGAATCCGCCAACCGCGCCGGGGTATCGCAGGACCATGAACCGCCGCCACACCCTTCTGCTGCTGGGCGCCGCCGCCCTTTTCGCCGCCACCCAGCCTGTCGCCTCATACGCCCAGACATCCGGGGAGCCGATTCGCGTCGGCGAGGTGAACAGCTACACCGGCCTGCCGGCCTTCACCATCCCCTACCGCCAGGGCTGGCAGCTTGCGGTGGAGGAGGTCAATGGCGCCGGCGGCCTGCTGGGCGGGCGCAAGCTGGAGGTCGTCTCCCGCGATGACGCCGGAAAGCCGGACGACGCCGTCCGTGTCGCCCAGGAGATGGTCAGCAACGAGAAGGTGGCGCTGCTGGCCGGCACCTACTTCTCGCACGTCGGGCTGGCGGTCGCGGATTTCGCGGCGCGCAACAAGGTCCCCTTTGTCGCGGCGGAGCCGCTGACCGACGCCATCACCTGGACCAAGGGCAACCGCTACACCTTCCGCCTGCGCCCCAGCACCTACATGCAGGCGGCCATGCTGGTGGAGGAAGCGGCCAAGCTGCCGGCCAAGCGCTGGGCCACCGTGGCGCCCAACTACGAATACGGCCAGTCGGCGGTGTCCTGGTTCAAGCAGCTGCTGCAGGAAAAGCGCCCGGACGTGGAGTTCGTGGCGGAGCAGTGGCCGGTCCAGGGCAAGCTGGAGGCCGGGCCGACGGTGCAGGCGCTGGCCGCCGCCAAGCCGGACGCGATCTTCAACGTCACCTTCGGTGCCGACCTCGCCAAGTTCGTGCGCGAGGGCGATGGCCGCGGCCTGTTCCGCAACCGCCCCGTGGTCAGCCTGCTGACCGGCGAGCCGGAGTATCTGGAGCCGATGAAGGACGAGGCGCCGGAGGGATGGATCGTCACCGGCTATCCCTGGGACCAGATCGACACGCCGGAGCACAAGGCCTTCCGCGACGCCTACCAAGCCCGCTTCAAGGAGCCGCCGCGCCAGGGCTCGGTCGTCGGCTACACCACCTTCAAGGCGATCGCCGCCGCCATCGACAAGGCGGGTTCCACCGATCCGGAAAAGATCGTGGACGCGCTGTCCGGCCTCCAGGTGACCAGCCCCTTCGGCCCGGTGACCTTCCGTGCGCTCGACCACCAAGCGACCATGGGCGCCTATGTCGGCAAGACGACCGTCAAGGACGGCCGCGGCACGATGAAGGACTGGCACTACGCCGACGGCGCCAAGTACCTCCCCTCCGACGAGGCCGTGGCCAAGCTTCGGGCGGAGTGAGTGGACGAGTCCTGGCGTTGGGCCCCCACCCTAACCCTCCCCCACCTTCGGCGAGGGAGGGAACTCCGCCACTCCCACGCTCAACCCCTCCCCCTGCGAAGTGGGGGGAGGTCGGGAGGGAGGCCCGGTGCGAGCACGCCCCCAACCATGGCGCGGCCCTGACATGTCCTTCTACCTCGTCCAGTTCCTGAGCGGCCTTGCGACGGCGGCGACGCTGTTCCTGGTGTCGTCGGGGCTGACCATCGTGTTCGGCGTGACGCGGATCGTGAATTTCGCGCACGGTTCCTTCTACATGCTCGGCGCCTACATCGGCTGGAGCCTGATCGAGCGCTGGGGCACCACCCCGATGGGCTTCTGGGGCGGCGTCGCGCTCGCCTCCCTCGCGGTGGGGCTGCTCGGCGCGCTGATGGAGGTCGGGCTGCTGCGCCGGCTCTACCGCTCGCCGGAGCTGTTCCAGCTGCTCGCCACCTTCGGCGTCGTGCTGATCGTGCAGGACGTGGCGTCCGCCGCCTGGGGGGCGGAGGATCTGCTCGGCCGCCGCGCGCCCGGTCTGAAGGGCTCCGTCGACATCCTTGACCAGCCCTTCCCGCTCTACGATCTCGTGCTGATCGGGCTCGGCCCGGTCGTGCTCGGCCTGCTGTGGCTGCTGTTCAACCGCACGCGCTGGGGCACGCTGGTGCGCGCCGCGACCCAGGACCGCGAGATGGCCTCGGCACTCGGCGTCGATCCGGCCCGGCTGTTCACCGGCGTGCTGTTCCTGGGATCCGCGCTGGCCGGACTCGGCGGCGCGCTCCAGGTCCCGCGGGAGGCGGTGACCCTGCACATGGACATGGCCATCGTGGTGGAGGCCTTCGTGGTTGTGGTGGTCGGCGGCATGGGCAGCCTGACCGGCGCCTTCGTCGCCTCCCTACTGATCGGGCAATTGCAGGCCTTCGGCATCCTGATCTTCCCGCAGATCACGCTGGTGCTGGTGTTCCTGTTCATGGCCGTGGTGCTGGTGCTCCGCCCCTACGGCCTGCTCGGCCGGGCGGAGGACGCGCCGCCGACTGCCGCCAGCACGGGGCCGCCGCTGGTCCTCGCATCGGGGCTCGGCCGCTGGGCGCCCGCCCTGCTTTTGGCTGCGCTGGCGCTGGTGCCGCTGGTCGCTGGCGACTACACGCTGATCGTTCTGACGGAGGTGATCATCCTGGCGCTGGTGGCGGCCAGCCTGCACCTGCTGATCGGGCTCGGCGGGCTGGTGTCCTTCGGACACGCGGCGTACTTCGGGCTGGGCGCCTACGGGGCCGCGCTGGCGGTCAAGCATCTGGCCGCGCCGATGCCGCTGGCGCTGGCCGCCGCCCCGCTGCTGGCCGGCGCCGGGGCGCTGCTCGCCGGCTGGTTCTGCGTGCGGCGGTCGGGGCTGTATTTCGCCATGCTGACCTTGGCCTTCGCGCAGATCGCTTGGTCGGTGGTCTTCCAGTGGTACGGGGTGACTGGCGGCGACAACGGCATCCTCGGCGTCTGGCCGCCGGGTTGGGCGTCGGGCAAGGCGGCCTATTACTGGCTGACCCTGGCTCTCGCCGGCGGCACCCTGCTGCTGCTGCGCCGGGCCGCCTTCGCCCCCTTCGGCTACACGCTGCGCGCCGGGCGCGACTCGGCGCTGCGGGCGGAGGCGGTGGGCATTGACGTGCGCCGGCACCAGTGGCTGGCCTTCGCGCTCGCCGGGGCCTCGGCCGGGCTGGCCGGCGGGCTCTACGCCTTTTCCAAGGGCAGCGTCTTCCCCACCCTGATGGCCGTCCCGGTGTCGGTGGACGCGCTGGTGATGGTGCTGATGGGCGGCATCCAGACGCTGAGCGGCCCGGTGGTGGGCGCCGCCGTCTTCCACCTGCTGGAGACCCAAGCCATGAGCCTGACCGACTGGTGGCGCCTCGGCCTCGGGCTGGTCATCGTCCTGCTGGTGCTGGTCTTTCCGAAAGGCATCGCCGGATTCGCCCGCGACCTTTGGCTCCGGAGGGTGGACCGTTGAGCCTTCTTGTGGTCGAGAACCTGCAACGCGCCTTCGGCGGGGTGAAGGCGGTGCGCGGCGTGTCCTTCGCGCTCGCCGCCGGGGAGGTGCTGGCGCTGATCGGCCCGAACGGGGCCGGCAAAAGCACCTGTTTCAACCTGCTGAACGGGCAACTCCGCCCCGACGCCGGCACCGTGCGGCTGGACGGGGTGGATCTGGTCGGGCTGCCGCCACGCCGGATTTGGCGCCTGGGCGTCGGGCGCACCTTCCAGATCACCGCCACCTTCGCCTCCATGACAGTGGCGGAGAACGTGCAGATGGTTTTCCTGTCGCGCGCCCACCGCCTGCTTGGCCTGTGGACGCCCGCCGCCGGGGCCTTCCGCGACGAGGCCCTGGCCTTGCTGGACCGCGTCGGCATGGCCGCGCAGGCCGACCGGCCGTGCGGCGTGCTGGCCTACGGCGACCTAAAGCGGGTGGAGCTGGCGATGGCGCTGGCCGGCGACCCGAAAATCCTGCTGATGGACGAGCCCACCGCCGGCATGGCGCCGGGCGAGCGGCAGGACCTGATGGCGCTGACATCCTCTCTTGTGCGGGAACGCGGGCTCGCCGTGCTGTTCACGGAGCACGACATGGACGTCGTCTTCGGCCACGCCACGCGCATCATCGTGCTCGACCGCGGCCAGCTGATCGCGGAGGGGCCGCCGGACGCCGTGCGCGCCGACCCGCGCGTGCAGGCCGTTTATCTGGGGAGCCCCGCATGACCGCCGCCCCGCTTCTGACGGTCCGGAACCTCCAGGCCTGGTACGGCCGCGCGCACATCCTGATGGGCGTCGACCTCCAGGTCGACCGGGGCGAGGTGGTGGCCCTGATGGGCCGCAACGGCGCCGGCAAGACGACGACCATGAAGGCGGTCATGGGCCTGCTCGACGCCCGCGCGGGTTCCGTCACCTTCGACGGGCGCGACGTCTCCGCCCTGCCCCCGCACCGGATCGCCCGGCACGGCCTCGGCTACGTGCCGGAGGACCGGCGCGTCTTCACCGACCTGACCGTCGAGGAAAATCTGGAGGTCGGCCGCCAGCCACCGCGCCCCGGCGCGCCGGCCTGGACGCCGGAGCGGCTCTACGCCCTTTTCCCCAACCTCGCGGAGATGCGCGGCCGGCGCGGCGGCCGGATGAGCGGCGGCGAACAGCAGATGCTGACGCTGGCGCGCACGCTGATGGGCAACCCGTCGCTGGTGCTGCTGGACGAGCCGTCGGAGGGGCTGGCCCCGCGCATCGTCCAGCAGATGGCCGAAGCTGTCCGCACCCTGAAGGCGGAAGGCCTGTCGATCCTGCTGTCGGAACAGAACCTGTCCTTCGCCGGCGCCGTCGCCGACCGCGCCTGCGTCATCGAGAAGGGCCGCATCCGCTTCGACGGCCCCATGCGGACCCTGCTGGACGACGAGGACGCCCGCCGCGCCTATCTGGCGGTGTGACGGCTCACGCCAAAATGTCCAACACCCGCTTGGTGTTGTCGTCGGCGGCCTGCATGACCTTCACGTTGGCGGCGAAATCCACCTGCGCGCTGCTGAGGCTGACGACCACCGCCGGGTCGATGTTGCCGGCGGTCAGCTGCGCTCCGGCGTCTTCGGCGCGGGCCTGCGCGCCTTGCAAGCCGGCCAGGGCGGAGGCCTGCGGCTCCGGCAGGTTCGGCAAGGACGGTACACCGATCGCGCTGATGCCCATGGCGGGAAACTCCTCTGGCTCAATCGCCGAGACTAAGCCGGAACCCATGAAGGGTCGATGAATTTCCCACCAATGACGGTCAGGAGTCGGCGAGCCAGTCCGTCAACCGCTCCAGGAAGGCGGCGGCCTCCGCCGGGTCCTTCAGGCTCCAGTCCGCGGCGGTGGCACCCGGCGGGTCCATGACGCGGATGCCGATGCCGTGCCCGCGTTCGGCCAGCGAGCGGAAGGCGTCCTCGTCCGTCTCGTCGTCGCCGAGGTAGAGCGGTACGGTCCCCTCCCCCGCCAAGCCCAGCGTGTCGAGCAGGGCCAGCACCGCCCGCCCCTTGTCCCAGGGGACGTTTGGCCGCAGTTCGTGGATTTCCTTGCCGCCGGTCACACGCAGCTGCGGATGGGCGGCGGCGGCCGTGCGCACCGACTCGGCGACGGCGGACTTGTCCGGCGGGGCGACCCGGCGGGTGTGCACGGCGATGGCGAATCGCTTGCGCTCGACCAGCACGCCCTCGACGTCGGACAGCCCGTCCTTCAACGCGGCCTCGGCGCTGTCCAGGTCGGCCAGATACTCCACCCCGATCTGGGTGCGCAGGCCGGGGCCGCGGATGTCGAAGCCGTGGCTGCCGGCATAGACCAGCTCCTCCAGCCCCACATGGCGGGCGACGTCGTCCAGGTCGCGCCCGCTCACCACCGCGACCGGGCACAGGCTGGCGAGCCGGCGGATGGTGGCCCGCACCTCCTCGCCGAGCAATGCTAGGTCGGGACGCTCCACGATCGGGGTCAGGGTGCCGTCGTAATCCAGGAACACCGCCGGCTGCCGGCCGTCCAGCGCCGCGGCGAACGCGTCGAACTGGGCCAGCGCCGAAGGCTTCGCCGTTCCGTCGGGGGAATCGTCGGTGGTCGGTTGGGTCAAGGTGCCTTCTCCCTTCACATCACCCACGTGGTGACGAACAACGGCGGGAAAAGGCCCTGGGTCCGGGTGCAATTCCGGCTTCGGCGCAGTGGTGCCATGTGGCAGCCGCGCAACACCCTCTCCGGAAAAAGCTTCGGCCCCACGAGGGGGCCGGCGCTTGGGGTTTGCACCCATGTAAGAACTTGTTAATTTTGCAGTGCAGCAAGCGATTGCTGCTTCGCCCTTCTTGGGCGTTTCCTCCCTAAACTCAGGCCGCTGCGTGCAGCGGCCTTTTTTCTGCCAGAAACCCATCCCCTCTGGCAATCCCTATCAAACGGCATACTCCATCAATTCCAACGGAGTATCCGCAGGGTATTTGTGGATATGGGCGTGAATCCGGCGCTTGCGCCGGCGCAGGCAAGGCGCTTTCCTGTCGCTGCTAAGCGCGACAGCGGGAACAAGCCCTTGAAAGCATTGATCAACGCCACGATCCACACCGGCGACGCCGTGCGGGAGGACGCCGCCCTGCTGATCGACGGGCCGCTCATCGCCGGAATCGTGGAGCGCGACGCGCTTCCCGCCGGGACCGAGGTGCAGGATCTGGGCGGCGGGCTGCTGGCGCCCGGCTTCATCGACCTTCAGGTCAACGGCGGCGGTGGGGCGCTGTTCAACGACACGCCCGACGTCGCGACCCTGCGGCGAATCGCGGAGGCCCACCGCCGCTTCGGCACCACCGGCCTGCTGCCGACCTTCATCACCGACGATGCGGCCAAGCGCGCCGAGGCCGTCGCCGCGGTCCGCGCCGCCCTGGACGCGGGAGTGCCAGGGGTGCTGGGCATCCATCTGGAAGGACCGCACATCGCGGTGGAGCGCCGCGGCGTGCACGACGCCCGCTTCATCCGCGCGCCGGACGACGCCGACCGCGCGCTGCTGGAGTCGCTGGCCGGCCTTCCCGCCCTGGTCACGCTGGCACCGGAGATGGTGCCGCACGCCACCATCCGCGCGCTGGCCGGGGCCGGAGTCCGCGTCGCCGCCGGGCACAGCGCGGCGAGCTGCGCGCAGGCCAAGGCGGGCGTCGAGGCCGGCATCACCGGCGTCACCCACCTGTTCAACGCCATGAGCCAGCTGGGGTCCCGCGAACCCGGCCTGGTCGGCGCGGCGTTGGAGGAGGACGCGGTCTGGTGCGGCATCATCGTCGACGGCCACCACGTCCACGACGCCTCCGTCCGGCTGGCCTGGAAGGCCAAGGCGAACACGAAGGCTCAGGGCCGCCTGTTCCTGGTCACCGACGCCATGCCGCCGGTGGGGGCGCCGCCGGGCCAGGGATTCCAACTCTACGGCGAAGCCATCCAGGTGGCGGACGGACGTTGCGTCACCGCGGACGGCACGCTGGCCGGCTCGGCGCTGGACATGGCGACGGCCGTGCGCAACGCGGTGCGGCGCGTGGGCATCCCGTTGGACGAGGCGCTGCGCATGGCCGCCGCCTACCCCGCCGACTTCATGGGCATGGCTGCGACACGGGGCCGCATCCGTCCGGGTCTTGCTGCCGATCTCGTGCATCTGGACGCGGATCTGGCGGTGCGGGCGACCTGGATCGCCGGCGCGATGGCCGTGCCCTGAAGCGGAACCGGCACAGAAACCCTGCACGCCCGCGCGAATCTGTCGTATAGAGACGTCAAACCTGGATCGAGGAGACTCCCATGGACATCGCCCTGATGGTCGCCGCCGTCGTGTTCTTCTTCTGGCAGACCATTTCCGAGTGATCGGGCGCCGGACTCACCCTCGACCGGGTGTGCGCAGGCATCAATGAATGAAAAAGGGCGGCTCCGCAGGAAGCCGCCCTTTTTTCTGTTCCGGCATTCCGTCCCGCTCAGGTCGGCAGAACGGCGGCGTCGCACTCCGGACGGTCGAGGCTCGCATGGGCCGAGGCGACCAGCCGCAAAGTTTCCATGATGGACCCGATGGCCTCGTGCAGGTCGGCCTGTCCGTCGGCGGTCGGCATCGCCGCAATCACCGATTCCAACTCTTCCGCCGCGTCCTGCAGGCGGGCGCAGGCTTGCTCCAGGTGCCGCATGGTCGCAGCCCCGTTTGCAACACGCACAGGCGCCGCACCT
The DNA here is from genome assembly GCF_025961225.1 of Azospirillum canadense. Classification (GTDB taxonomy): domain Bacteria; phylum Pseudomonadota; class Alphaproteobacteria; order Azospirillales; family Azospirillaceae; genus Azospirillum; species Azospirillum canadense. The sequence goes on from NZ_JAOQNG010000001.1 coordinate 2,186,225, forward strand.
GCCATACTCTGATATGCATTTCGGTTTGCAAATTGCAGCAGAGTCGGGTTGGCGGCGATACGAGAACCAGCTTTTCTGCGAAACATGGGGCAGCTCCCTTTTGTTTGCCCCAAACGGAGCAAGAGTCGCGCCAAACATCCGCAATTTTGTTTCGATTATGAAAGCGTCTATGAAGACGGGGGCCACAGCCACGCCGCGCCGCGCACGCCGCTGTCCGCTCCGTGCCGCGCCCGGACGAAGCGGGTGCGCGGCGCTGGGCTTAGCGCCCAGCGCCCCCACAGGGCGGGCACGCTCTCGTAAAGGCCGGGCAGGCCCGACAGGCCACCGCCCACGACGATCGCGTCGGGGTCGAGCAGGTTGATCACCGCGGCCAGCGCGCGGGCCAGCGCGTCCGCGTGGTGACGGAGCGTCCCCAGGGCCGCCGCATCGCCGGCCGCCCCGCGCTCCGCGATCTCCGGCGGCTCGACCGCCTCCCCGGTCCGCCGCGCGTGCAGCCGGGCGAGGCCGGAGCCGGACAGCAGCGTCTCCACGCAGCCGCTCCGCCCGCAGCCGCAGGGCTCCGGCGGGCCATCCTCCGGGCGGCGCCAGGGCAGCGGCGTGTGCCCCCATTCGCCGGCCAGCGCGTTGGCGCCGGGCAGGATGCGCCGGTCGACCACGATGCCGCCGCCCACCCCCGTGCCCAGGATGATGCCGAACACCACGGAGGCGCCGGCCGCGGCGCCGTCCACCGCCTCCGACAGGACGAAGGTGTTGGCGTCGTTGGCGATCCGCACCGGCCGGCCGAACGCCCGCGCCGCGTCCTCCGCAAAGGGCCGCCCTTCCAGCCAGGGCAGGTTCACCGCCCGCACCGTCCCCGCGGCACCGTCCACGATCCCCGGCAAGCCGATGCCGACGGTGGCCCCCACCATCCCCGCTTGGCCTTCCAGCGCTCCGACCGCCTGCGCCAGCGCGGCGAGCGTGGCCTCATAGGCGCGGGGCGTGTCGGCGCGGTACCGCGCCAGTTCCCGCCCTTCCGCGTCCAGCAACGTGGCCGAGATCTTCGTCCCGCCGAGATCGACACCGATGCGCGCAGGGGTCCCGGATTCAGCGTCCATGATGGGATCGGCTCTGGTGGAAAAGGAGGCAACCCTATACCGCCCCGCCAGCACCCGACCAGCCCCGTCGCCGCCCCACCCTCTCCAAAAGAGGGGACGGCACCGCCCCTTTGCACCGTCGCAGGACGCGGGCGCGTCACTAGAGTCAGGATACATGTTTCATTCATTATGGATTGCGCGCGCCCCCATGGACCGAACCGCTCCGAAAGCCACGCCATCCTCCACTCCGTCGCAGGCCGGGCGCCTGCGGCCCGACCAGATGGAGGTCTTCGACGGCCTTCTGCTCGCGCTGCTGGCAAGAAAGCGCCTTCTGCTGCTGGTGGGAGACGCCGGTTCCGGCCGTGCCGCGGTGTTCAGGCAATTGGTGGAGCAGGTCGCGTCCGACGGTGCCTTGGTGCTTCCGGTGTCGGCCAGCCCGGGCGCGGAGGTGGAAGACCTCGTCGGCTCCGCCGGCGACGCGGTGCTGCCGTCGGACAACGGCGAGCGCGATTTCGACACGCTGATCGAAGAGCTGGAGGAGCGGCTGGACCTCGCCGGGGCCGGGCTGCTGGCGGTGGAGAACGCCGGCGTCCTGACGCCGCCGGTGCTGGGCGACCTGATCGACCTGACTCGGTCGGAGACGGCCGGCGGGCGCTTCCTCCAGGTCCTGCTGTGCGGCACGCCGGAGATGGAACGGTCGCTGGCCCGCCCCGGCCTCGCCGAGGCCGTGCGCGAGCTTGGCGTTATCTATCGTATGACCCCGGGCGCCGGCCCGTCGGTCACGCCGTCGGCCCAGCCCATGGGAACGGGCCCGGGGGCTCCCGCCGCCATGCGGCCGATCGGCCCGCCGCCGCAACCTCCCGCCCAACAGGCCCCGCAGGAGCCGCCGCGCGAACCGGCCCGCCGCGAGCTGCGCGCCCCCGCGCCGGCGCCCGAACGCATGATCCCCGAGCGTGCCGCAGATCCGCGCGCAAACGACCCCCGTGCAAACGACCCCCGTGCAAACGACCCCCGTGCAAATGATTGGCCGGCGAACGACTGGGACGCGCCGGACGGCTGGACCATCCCGGAGGCCGGCTCTCCCCTCGCCTCCGACATGCCGGTGGCCCCGCCCCGGCGGCGTCACGCCGCGCTGGCCGGTGCTGCGATCACCACGCTGATCCTGCTGGGCGCCGCCGGCGCCGCGGTCACGCTGGCGGTGCCCGGCGCCACGCCGGAAAAGGCCCTCGATTACGCCCGGCAGGGTTGGACGGACCTGCGCGCCTTCGTCACCGAGCATGTCGGCAACCCACTGTCCGACACCAGCACGGCGACCGCCAACCGTGACGGCGCCCGCGATCCCGACGCCGTCGCGCTCGCCCGCTTGCAGAACCCCGCGCTGGCCGTGCCGGACAGCCGGGCGGTTCCGGCCAAGGGCGCGCCGCCGGTCCGTTCCGACACGCCATCCGCCGCCGTGCCGCCCGGCGCGGCCAACGGCGCCGGTTCCCAGGTCGCGGCGCTCGACCCCGCGGCTATTGCCCCGTCCCAGAGCGCTCCTCCCCAAGTCGCCAAGCCGGAGCTGCCGCCGCTGGCCCCGACCATCACGGCGCCGCGGGTGCTGCCCGCGCCCGGTGCCGACCCGCTGTCGGCGGAGCCTCCGCCGGCGAAGCCGCGCGCCGACCAGGGCGAAGGGCCGACATCGGGGTCCGCGACCCTGCCGCCGCTGGTGGACGAGGGGCCGTCCGCCGCCGCCACCCAGGGTGCCGCGCCGGCACCGGCCGCTCCCCTGCCGACCGACGGCGACGCGGGGTTGAGCCAGCGCGTGCGCGGCCTTGTCGACCAGGCTCGCCGGCAGATCATCGCCAAGCGGCTGACCACCCCGCCGGGCGACAACGCCTACGAGACCGTGTCGCGTCTGCGCGAGGTCGCCCCCACCACGCCGGAAATCGCCGAGCTTCTGGGGACGATGGAAGAAACCTATCGCCGCTGGGCCTCCATGGCTGAGCGCGACAACGACTTTGACGAGGCCAAGCGCTTCTACGAGCGCGCGCTGATCGTAGCGCCGAGCAACGGTGACCTGCGCGAGCGCATCAAGGCCGCCAGCGAGCGCCGCGTCAGCCCGGCCACTCCCGCCGCTCCGGCGGCCGCGACGGCGGGCGCTGGCACTGCCACGGCCACCACGGTCGCCAACCAGCCGCCCGGCCTGGACAACCGCGACTCCGCCCTGGCCCTGCTGCGCCGGCCGGACGACCTGAAGCGCCTGCTGGACGGCGGCGCCGACGCGAACAAGCGCGTGGACAACGGCAAGACCCTGCTGATGCTGGCCTCCGAACAGGGGCTGACCGACGCGGTGAAGGTCCTGGTCGACCACCGCGCCCGCACGGAACTGCGCACGGCCGACGGCGCCACCGCGGTGATGTACGCCGCCTGGGGCGGGCACGAGGCCGTCGTGCAGGCGCTGGCCGCCGCCGGGGCGGAGCTGGACGCCACCAACGACGACGGCAAGACCGCGCTGATGGCGGCGTCGGCCCGCGGCCACATGGGCGTGGTGCGCGCCCTGCTCGACCGCGGCGTCGCCGTGGACCGCGTGGCGAGCCACGGCTGGTCGGCGCTGATGTACGCCGCCAACAACGGCCACGACCGTGTCGCCAAGCTGCTGGTGGAGCGCGGCGCCAACCCCTTCCGCATGGACACCGCCGGTAATTCCGCCCTCACGCTGGGCGCCCTGCAGGGCCACATGCAGGTGGTCGAGGCGCTGAAGCCGCGGTGACCCCGCGGCCCGGCGCCCGTCCGTTCTTCCTTACGCCGCCTTGATGCTGGCGAGGAACTGTTCCACGTCGCGGCGCAGCGCCTCCGACTGGTGGGCCAGTTCCCCGGCCGCGCCCTTCACCTGACCGGCGGAGGATCCGGTTTCGCTGGCGGCGATCGTCACCTGGGCGATGCTGGTCGACACCTCCTGGGTTCCCGCGGCGGCCTGCTGGACGTTGCGGGAAATCTCGTTGGTCGCCGCCCCCTGTTCCTCGATGGCCGAGGCGATGCCGGTGGCGATGTCGTTGACCTGAACGATGGTGCTGCCGATCGCCCCGATCGCCTGCACGGCGCCGTCGGTGGCGCTCTGGATGGCGGCGATCTGGATGGCGATGTCTTCGGTGGCCCGGGCGGTCTGGTTGGCCAGATGCTTCACCTCGCCCGCCACGACGGCGAAGCCCTTGCCGGCCTCGCCGGCGCGCGCCGCCTCGATGGTCGCGTTCAACGCCAGCAGGTTGGTCTGCGAGGCGATGTTGGTGATCAGGCCGACCACGTCGCCGATCTTCTGCGCGGCCTCGGCCAGCCCGCGGACGGTGTCGTGCGTCTGTGTCGCCTGCGCGACGGCCTGCCCCGCAATCTGCGAGGAGCGCGCGACCTGGGTCCCGATTTCGCGGATCGAGCTGACCATCTCGTCGGTGGCGGAGGCGACGGTCTGAACATTGACGCTGGTCTGCTCCGCCGCGGAGGCGACGACCATCGCCTGCCCGTTCGCCTGCTGGGCCATGGCTTCCATCGACCGTGCCGTCGCGTCGAGTTCCGACGCAGCCGACGCGACCGTGCGCAGCGACCCGGCGGTGGCCTCCTCGAAGCGCTGGATCAGCCCGTCGATCGTGGACGCGCGCCGCTGCTTCGCCTCCTGCTCGGCTGTCTGCTCAGCGGCGAGGCGGTCGGCTTCGATCAGCCCTTCCTTGAACACCTGGACGGCCCGCGCCATGGCGCCCAGCTCGTCCTTGCGCTCGGTGCCCTCCACCGCTGCGGCGAGGTCTCGCCCGGCCAAGCGATTCATGATGCCGGTCAGCCGGCCGATCGGCTTGGACACGGTGCCGACGATCATCCACGCCGCCAACAGACAGATCAGCAGCACCACGCCGATGATGCCGGCGACCATCAGCTTGCTGGAGCCGTAGATGGCCTCTCCACGGTTGGCAGCCTGCTTCCCCTGCTTGGTGTTGAAGTCGACCAGGTCGCGAAGTCCGACCTCGGCCTCGCGGAACACCTTGCGCGCGTCGGTGCGGTACAGCTTGCCCGCGTCTTCCGTCCGGTTTTCACGGGACAGGGGGAGCAGCGTCTGCGTGCTGATCCGGCGGTAGTCCTCCCAGTTCTTTGCGAACTTGCGGAAAACCTCCTTCTCGTAGCCAGGGGTGAGAAGCGTGGCGTAGCCTTTCAGCTGCTCGTCGAACCGCGCGATGGTTTCGGCCATGGTTTTCTCTTCCACGGCCATCTCCTCCTTGGAGCTTGCCGTGACGTGGGCGCCTTCAAGCACCCGGTAATTCACAAAGGAGTCCGTCATCTGGGCAAGGAGCCCGACGCTCGGCAGCCAATTGTCCCGAACTTCCGCCGCCGCATCGTTCACCGCCGAAAGGCGGTTCACCGAGAACGCACCAAGCCCTGCCGCGCACATCAAAATGACAGTGAAGGCAAAATTGGCCTTTGCCGTCACCGTCATGTTCAACAACGCCTTCATCGAACACCCCATCACAATCGAATGATTTCCGCTGGAGCAAGGCGCCGCATCCCCATTTTCTCTTTATGGCTACTCCCCCAACATTCACAGCATACTGTAATATGTATTAAACATGTCTAAAAATCGCGGCATTTTGCCGCAATGTCTCCGGCATCTTTAACTTGCGAAGCAATTTCATTAGTGCACCACAGCACGACTGTTGCGCAGTCACACCGACGGCGTTTAACGACGACCGGCGGCCTGGGAACCGGTGCGCGCAAAATCGGACGATGGCATTGAAGCAACGGCCGGAGCCACGCCCACTGCGCGACTCCGGCCAAAGAAAGACAATCGATGAACCCCGGCTTTCGCCGGGATCAGACGCCCGCGAACCGCGCCAGCATGGCCGCATGCGACCGGATGCCGTTGTGCAGGCACTTCACCTCGAACTTCTCGTTCGGGGAGTGGATGCGGTCGTCCTCCAGCCCGAAGCCGACGAAGATGGAATCGAAGCCCAGCGCCTGCCGGATGTAGCCGCCGACCGGGATCGACCCGCCACTGCCGACCAGCGCCGGCTTGTTGGTGTAGACGTCGCCCAGGCCCGCCATGGCGGCGCGCAGATACGGGCTGTCGGTCGGCACCTGAACGCCCGGCGACTGGCCGAAGACCTTGAACTCCCAGCGGCCATCGGCCGGCGTGCGTTCCTCCAGGAAGGCCTTGATGCCGGCCAGGATCTTCTGCGGGTTCTGGTTGGGCACGAGGCGGCAGGACAGCTTGGCCGAGGCCTTCGACGCGATCACCGTCTTGGAGCCCTCGCCGGTGTAGCCGCCCCAGATGCCGTTGAGGTCGCAGGTCGGGCGCGACCACAGCCGCTCCAGCGCGCTGCGCCCGGCCTCGCCGGCCGGCGTCTTCAGCCCGACACCGGCCAGGAAGGCCGTCTCGTCGAAGCCCAGGTCGCGCCACATGGCCTTTTCCTCGTCCGTGGGCTCGGCCACGTCGTCGTAGAAGCCGGGGAAGCGGACGCGCCCCTCGTCGTCGTGGATCTGGCCCAGGATGCGGGTCAGCGCGTTGATCGGGTTCAGCACGGCGCCGCCGAACATGCCCGAATGCAGGTCGTGGCTGGGCCCATGCAGCGTCGCCTCGACGTAGAGCAGGCCGCGCAGGCGCGTGGTGATGGCCGGCGTCTCGATGTTCCAGCTGTTGGTGTCGGTGATGACGCAGACGTCGGCCTTCAACTCCTCCGCGTTGGCCTTCAGGAAGGGCAGCAGGTTGGGGCTGCCGGTCTCCTCCTCGCCCTCCAAAAGGACGGTGGCGCGGATCGGCAGCGTGCCGTGCACGGCGTGCCAGGCACGGAAGGCCTCGATGAAGGTCATCACCTGGCCTTTGTCGTCCACCGCGCCGCGGGCGACGATGCGGCGGCCATGCTCCGCCTCCACGATGGCCGGCTCGAAGGGCGGGCTGTTCCACAGCTCCAGCGGCTCCGCCGGCTGCACGTCGTAGTGACCGTAATAGAGGACGTGCGGAACGTCCTTGCCGTCACCGGGGCCCTGGTGGTGGGCGACGACCATCGGGTGGCCCGGCGTCTCGCGCACGGAGGCCTCGAACCCCAGCGCCGTCAGCTCGCGCGCCAGCCAGTCCGCGGCGCGGCGCACGTCGCCCTTATGGGCCGGGTTGGTGCTGACGCTGGGGATGCGCAGAAGGTCGCAAAGGCGGCCGACCGACTCTTCGAAGCTGCGGTCGACCTGTTCGAGGACGGGTTCGACGGAAAGGGCACGCGACATTCGGAACTGCCTTGGCAAAGAAAGACTGTCCCGATGGTAGCGCATCGTCGGCTATCGCCAAGGGCAACAATAGACAAATCAGCCATCACTTCAGCCTCCACTGGGGGCCATCCCCGCGGCGGCGGCGCCCCGGCTTCGCGTGGGAAGCACAGGTTCGCCAAGCCGGGCCGCTGCCGCCGCGAGGATAACAAGGGTGGAGGTGCGTCAGACGGTCAGGTACCGCCGGACCTCGCTCTCCACCAAACCGTCACGGCTGCCCGCCAGCATGACCTCGCCGCGCTCCATCACCGCCCAGTCGTCGGCGAGGTCGCGGGCAAACTCGAAATACTGCTCGACCAGCAGGATCGCCATGCCGCCCTTATCCCGCAGGTAGGAGATGGCGCGCCCGATGTCCTTGATGATGGACGGCTGGATGCCCTCCGTCGGCTCGTCCAGCACCAGCAGCTTCGGCCGCGTCACCAGCGCCCGCCCAATGGCCAGCTGCTGCTGCTGCCCGCCCGACAGGTCGCCGCCGCGCCGGTCGAGCATGGACTTCAGCACCGGGAACAGCTCGAACACCTCGTCGGGGATGGAGCGGTCGGCGCGCTTCAGCGGCGCGTAGCCGGTCAGCAGGTTCTCCCGCACGGTCAGCAGCGGGAAGATCTCGCGCCCCTGCGGAACGTAGGCGATGCCGCGCCGGGCGCGCTCGTAGGGCGCCAGCTTGGTGATGTCGCCGCCGTCCCAGGTGATGGCGCCGCCGGACACCGGTTTCAGCCCGACGATGGCGCGCAGCAGCGAGGACTTGCCCACCCCGTTGCGGCCCAGCAGGCAGGTGACCTTCCCCACCTCGGCCGTCAACGACACCCCGCGCAACGCCTGCGCCGCACCGTAATGGAGATCGACCGAACGAACGTCGAGCATGTGCCCATGTCCCTTGCGTAAAGCTCTTCTCGTCTTGGTGGGATTCACCACAGAGACACGGAGGCACAGAGAAAAAAAACTCTGTGTCTCTCTGTGCCTCCGTGTCTCTGTGGTGAAAATCCTTTCACCGCCCCAGATAGACGTCGATGACCTGCTGGTTCGCGCTCACCGCGTCCAGCGAGCCCTCGGCCAGCACCGAGCCCTCGTGCAGGACCGTCACCTTCACGCCCAGTTCGCGGACGAAGACCATGTCGTGTTCGACCACGATCACCGAATGCTTGCCGGCGATGTCCTTCAGCAGGCGGGCGGTCTGCTCCGTCTCCGCGTCGGTCATGCCGGCCACCGGCTCGTCGACCAGAAGCAGCTTCGGGTCCTGGGCCAGCAGCATGCCGATCTCCAGCCACTGTTTCTCGCCGTGCGACAGGCTGCCGGCTTGGCGCTCGCGCTTGGGCGACAGGCGGGTGATATCGAGGATTTCCTCGATCCGCAGGCGGTCGTCGCGCCCGACGGCGTAGGTCAGCGTCTTCAACGGCCGGCGCGGAGCCTTCAGCGCCAGTTCCAGGTTGTCCCACACCGTGTGGTTCTCGAACACGGTCGGGCGCTGGAACTTGCGGCCGATACCCAGGTTGGCGATCCCCGCCTCGCGCATGGCGGTCAGGTCGGTCTTGCCCTCGAACAGGATGGTGCCGGTGTCGGGCCGGGTCTTGCCGGTGATGACGTCCATCATGGTCGTCTTGCCGGCCCCGTTCGGGCCGATGATGGCGCGCATCTCGCCGGGCTCGATCAGCAGCGACAGGCTGTTCAGCGCCCGGAAGCCGTCGAAGCTGACCGACACGCCGTCGAGGTACAGCAGAGTGTCTTCGGCGCTCATGTCAAACCCCCTTTTGGCCGGCCGGCTTGGCGGCGACCGCGCCACGGGACGGCAGGCGCTGGCGCAACTGCGCGGCGAGGCCCAGGATGCCCTTGGGCAGGAACAGCGTGACCAGCACGAACAGGCCGCCCAGCGCGAACAGCCACAGCTCCGGCAGGGCCGCGGTGAAGTAGCTCTTGCCGAAGTTCACCAGCACCGCGCCGATGATGGCGCCGGCCAGCGTGCCGCGGCCGCCGACGGCGACCCAGATCACCGCCTCGATGCTGCTGGCGGGCGAGAATTCCGACGGGTTGATGATGCCGACCTGCGGCACATAGAGGGCGCCCGCCACGCCGGCCATGCAGGCCGACAGGGTCCAGGCGAACAGCTTGTACCGCTCCGTCTCGTAGCCCAGGAAGCGCACGCGGCTCTCCGCGTCGCGCACCGCCACCAGCACCTTGCCCAATTTCGAGGCGACGATGCTGGAGGCCAGGATATAGCCGATCGCCAGCGCGACCACCGTCGCCACGAACAGCCCGACGCGCGTCGCCGGGGCCTGGATGTCGAAGCCCAGGATTTCCTTGAAGTCGGTCAGGCCGTTGTTGCCGCCGAAGCCCATGTCGTTGCGGAAGAAGGCCAGCATCAGCGCGAAGGTCAGCGCCTGCGTGATGATCGACAGATACACGCCCGTGACGCGGGAGCGGAAGGCGAACCAGCCGAAAGCGAAGGCCAGCGCACCCGGCACCAGCATCACCATGACGGCGGCGAACCAGAACTGGTCGAAGCCGTGCCAGTACCAGGGCAGTTCCTTCCAGTTCAGGAAGACCATGAAGTCCGGCAGGATCGGGTTGCCATAGACTCCGCGCGGGCCGATCTGGCGCATCAGGTACATGCCCATGGCGTACCCGCCCAGCGTGAAGAAGGCGGCGTGCCCCAGCGACAGGATGCCGACGTAGCCCCACACGAGGTCCAGCGCCAGCGCCAGCAGCGCGAAGCACAGGTACTTGCCCATCAGCGCCACGGAGTGGGTGGACAGGTGCCAGGGGGAGTCCGGGGCCGTGCCCAGCGCCATCACCGGCACCGCGACGGCCAGCAATGCCAGGACCGCCAGCAGCACGCCGGCCTTCTTGTCCAGGCCCAGCAGAAGGAAACGGGTCAGCATCGGATCAGGCCTCCACCGCCCGGCCCTTCAGCGCGAACAGGCCGCGCGGACGCCTCTGGATGAACAGGATGATGAAGATCAGCACCAGGATCTTGCCCAGCACCGCGCCCGCGTAGGGCTCCAGGAACTTGTTGACCGAGCCGAGCGCGAGGGCACCGACCAGCGTGCCCCACAGGTTGCCGACGCCGCCGAACACCACGACCATGAAGCTGTCGATGATGTAGCCCTGGCCAAGGTTTGGGCTGACGTTGTCGATCTGGCTCAGCGCCACGCCGGCCAGCCCGGCGATGCCGGACCCGAGCCCGAAGGTCAGCGCGTCCACCCGCGCGGTGCGGATGCCCATGGCGCTAGCCATGTTGCGGTTCTGCGTGACCGCGCGGATGCTCAACCCGAACCAGGTCCGGCGCAACGCCACCAGCAGCGCGCCGAAGACCAGGAAGGCGAACACCACGATCCACAGCCGCCCGTAGGTGATCGTCAGCCCGCCGAGCTGGAAGGCGCCGGACATCCAGCTTGGCGCCCCCACCTCCCGGTTCGTCGGCCCGAAGAGGGAGCGCACCGCTTGCTGAAGCGCCAGCGACAGGCCCCAGGTGGCGAGCAGCGTTTCCAGCGGGCGGCCGTAGAGCCAGCGGATCACGCTGCGCTCGATAACGACGCCGACCGCGCCGGACACCAGGAAGGCGACGGGAAGCGCCACCAGGATGGAAAAATCGAACAGGCCCGGCGCCCAGGCCCGGAAGCCCTCCTGCACCAGGAAGGTCGCGTAGGCGCCGATCATCACCATCTCGCCGTGCGCCATGTTGATGACGCCCATGACGCCGAAGGTGACGGCCAGCCCGATGGCCGCCAGCAGCAGAACGGACCCCAGCGACAGCCCGTACCACAGGTTCTGCGCCGCGCCCCACAGGGCCAGCCGGCTCTCCACCGCCGCGACGGCCTTCCCGGCCGCCGCCTTGACGGCCTCGCTGCCGTTGCCGGCGGCGCCGTTCAGCAGGGCCAGCGCGTCCTGGTCGCCGCGGTCCTTCAACACCTCGACGGCGGCGAGCTTGTCGCCGTCCGGGGCGGAGGATCCCAGCACCACAGAGGCGCGGGCCTGGGTCATGGCGCGCTTCACGCCCTCGTCCGTCTCCTTGGCCAGCGCCGCGTCCAGCGCTTCCAGCGCGTTCGCGTCGCGGCTCTTGAACACGGCCTCCGCCGCCTGCCAGCGCACGCCGGCGTTGGGGCTCATCAGCGTGAGGGCGCCGAGCGCCGCGCTCATCGTGCGGCGCAGCGCGTTGTTGACCTTGATCTTTTCGACCGCGTTGCGGTCCGCCTCGCCGATCGGGGCGCCGGTGACCGGGTCGGTCAGCGCGTAGCCGTTGCCGGAGCGCTTGGCGACGACCACCGCGCCGTCAGGCTTGCGGACATACAGGTCGCCGGCCTGCAACGCCTCGATCACCGGCACGGCGGCCGGGTCGCCGGTCTCGGCGAGCTTGGCCAGCGCCTTCTCGGTGTCGGCGTAGTTCCCCGCGCCGAGCCCGCGGACCAGGGGTTCCAGGTCGGCGGCGAAAGCGGCGGGAGCGGCCAGCGCCAGAAACGCGGCCAGCAGCCAGCAGAGTGCGCGGTGCATCGCGGTTCTCGTGATGTGTCGGAGAATTCGTGGTGCTGGTATTGCCCCCACCCCGACCCTCCCCCGCTCTCGGCGGACCAAAGGTCCGCCTGCCGCGTCAGCGCAAGCGTCGCTTGCGCGTGAGCTGGGCGGGGGAGGGAGATGAGGCGCCCCTTGTCCCCTCCCCCGCCCAGCGGGGGAGGGTTAGGGTGGGGGTATCGCAGCTAGACCTTGCTCAGAGTCCTCACGACCCCTTGCCGCCGCACTTGCCGGTCTTCACGTTGAAGTTGCCGCAGGACATCGGCGCGCGCCAGTCGGAGATCAGGTCTTTGCTGTCCGCCAGATAGTCGGACCACTCGTCGCCGGGGACCAGGCCCGGGGTCTTGGACACGGTCTCGAACTGGCCGTTCTCCTGCACCTCGCCGATCAGGACCGGCTTGGTGATGTGGTGGTTCGGCAGCATGGCCGAATAGCCGCCGGTCAGGTTCGGCACGGCGACGCCGATCAGGCTGTCGATGACGGCGCTGCTGTCGGTGGTGCCGGCCTTCTCGACCGCCTTCACCCACATGTTGAAGCCGATGTAGTGCGCCTCCATCGGGTCGTTGGTGACGCGCTTGTCGTTCTTGGTGAAGGCCTTCCACTTCTTGATGAAGTCGGCGTTCTCCGGCGTGTCGACGGACTGGAAGTAGTTCCAGGCGGCCAGATGCCCGACCAGCGGCTTGGTGTCGATGCCGGCCAGCTCTTCCTCACCGACCGAGAAGGCGACGACCGGAATGTCCTGCGCCTTGACGCCCTGGTTGCCCAATTCCTTGTAGAAGGGAACGTTGGCGTCGCCGTTGATGGTGGAGACGACGGCGGTCTTCTTGCCGGCGGAACCGAACTTCTTGATGTCGGCGACGATGTTCTGCCAGTCGGAATGGCCGAACGGGGTGTAGTTGATCTTGATGTCCTCGTCCTTCACACCCTTGGACTTGAGGTAGGCTTCGAGGATCTTGTTGGTCGTGCGCGGATAGACGTAGTCGGTGCCGGCCAGCACCCAGCGCTTCACGCTTTCCTTCTCCATCAGGTAGTCCACCGCCGGGATGGCCTGCTGGTTCGGGGCGGCGCCGGTGTAGAAGACGTTGCGGGAGGACTCCTCGCCCTCATACTGCACCGGGTAGAAGAGCAGGCCGTTCAGCTCCTCGAACACCGGCAGAACCGACTTGCGGCTGACTGAGGTCCAGCAGCCGAACACGGCTGCGACCTTGTCCTTGGTGATCAGCTCGCGCGCCTTCTCGGCGAACAGCGGCCAGTTGGAGGCGGGATCGACGACGACCGGCTCCAGCTTCTTGCCGAGAACGCCGCCCTTCTTGTTCTGCTCGTCGATCAGCATCAGCATGACGTCCTTCAGGGTCGTCTCGCTGATCGCCATGGTGCCGGAGAGGGAATGCAGGATACCGACCTTGATGGTGTCCTGGGCCGACGCAGGCCCGGCGAAACCCGCCGCGAGCCCGAGCGCGAGGCCCGCAGCCGCCACAAAGGAACGTCCCGACTTAAGCCCCGACTGAAGCATTGTGAGTACCCCCGTTCGTTGGTCAGGCGCCCGCCTCAGGCGCCTCGGGGCACTCATTCGCAAATGGGATGCCAGATCGGCCGATGGTCCGAAAGCCGTGCAATTCCAACAGGCACGCCCGACCGGCATCCGCATAGGCCTTGTGCAGCGCCATACGACCTGCACGTATTTTACGCAATTTCTGAAAAACGATTACATTTTAGGCATCGTGTCAGACCGCGGACCGGTGACGCGCGATGCAAGTGCCCAAAACGTCATCCATCGGCAAGCCCCACCAGCGGTTCGAGAAGATCTCGACCTCGGAGAAGCCATTGAATCCGCACTCTTCCACCCAGCCACGGATCTGCGGGATGTCGATGACACCGTCGCCCATCATGCCGCGGTCGAGCAGCAGGTCGGTGGTGGGCACCAACCAGTCGCAAACGTGGAAGGCCAGCAGACGGTTCCGCCCTGCGCGGCGGATTTGCGCCTCCAACTCCGGATCCCACCAGACGTGGTAGACGTCCACCGCGACGCCCAGCGCACCGCTCCCCGCCGGGTCCAGCCGTTCGCAGATGTCGAGCGCGTGGCGCATCGTGTTCACGCAGGCGCGGTCGGCGGCGTACATCGGGTGCAGCGGCTCGATGGCGAGCGGCAGGTTGGCGCCGCGGGCGTACTCCAGCAGCTCCGCGATGCCGTCCTCCACCTGCGCCTGGGCGTTCGCCAAATTCTTGCTCGCCGGCGAGCCCGGCCGGGAGAATTGCGGCAGCCCGCCGACCACCAGCACGAGGCAGGGCGCGCCCAACGCCACCGCCTCGTCCACCGCGCGGCGGTTGTCGTCGCGGGCGTCATCCCGCTGGTCCGGACCGGCCGGGAACATGCCGCCGCGGCAATAGCCGGACAGGGCAAGGTCGTTCTCCCGCACCGCCCTGACCGCCCGCTCCAGCCCCACCGCAGCCACCTGGTCGCGCCAGGGTGACACGCCGCGGATCCCCTGTCGCGCGCAGGCCTCCGCGATCTGAACGAGGTCGCCCTGCTTGCGCACGGTCGCGGTGTTGATCGACAGCCAGCGATGATCGCCGGAAAAGTCGCGCATGGTCTTGTATCTCCGGAAACTCCGTTCCCTCTCCCTACCGGGGAGAGGGAACCGCCCTCACACCGCCTCGACGCCCCTGACCGCCATGACATCCGCCATCCGCCACACCGCCCGCTCCGGGTCGGTCAGCAGCCCGGCCTTGTCCGCCAGACGGAAGATGTCCGCCAGATGCAGGGTGGAGCGCGCGCTCTCCTGCCCGCCGATCATGGTGAAGTGGTCCTGGTGGCCGTTCAGGTAGGCCATGAACACGACACCCGTCTTGTAGAAGCGGGTCGGTGCCTTGAAGATGTGGCGGGACAGCGGGACGGTCGGCGCCAGGATCTCGTGGAAGGTACCCTCGTTCCCCGCCGCCAGTTCGGCCAGCGCCGCCGCCGCCGCCGGGGCGATGGCGTCGAAGATGCCGAGCAGGGCGTGGGAGTAGCTCTGCTCGTCGCCGGCGATCAGCTCGGCGTAGTTGAAGTCGTCGCCGGTGTACATGCGCACGCTCGGGTCCAGCCGGCGGCGCATGACGATCTCCTTCTCCTTGTCGAGAAGGGAGATCTTCACACCGTCCACCTTGGACGCGAAGTCGTTGATGATCCCCACCGCCGTGTCGAGCGCCACAGCGAAGTCGTTGGTTCCCCAATAGCCGGCCAGCGCCGGGTCGAACATGTCGCCTAGCCAGTGGATGATCACCGGGTTGCGCACCTGGGACAGGATGCGGCTGTAGACGCGGACATAGTCCTCCGGCCCCTTCGCCACACGGGCCAGCGCGCGGGAAGCCATCAGGATCACCCGCCCGCCGAGATCCTCGACAGCGGCGACCTGCGTCTCATAGGCGCGGATCACGTCGTCGACGCTGCGCGCATCCTCCGGCGCCAAATGGTCGGTGCCGGCGCCACAGGCGATGAGGGCGCCACCGCGCGCCTTCGCCGCCGACAACGACCGCCGGATCAGCTCCAGCGAGGCATTCCAGTCCAGCCCCATGCCGCGCTGGGCGGTGTCCATCGCCTCCGCAACGCCGAAGCCCAGGTCCCACAGATGCTCGCGGAAGGCTATGGTGCGGTCCCAGTCGATGGCCGGGGTCAGCCACGGGTCGTTGTCGGCCAGCGGGTCGGCCACCATGTGCGCGGCGGCATAGGCGACGCGGTTCAGCGGCCGGTCGGTGCGCGCGGGGAATCCCCGCGCGGGCGCCAGCGTGTAGGTCTCCAGCGAGCGGTCGGCCCGCGGCAGCTTGATGGTCTGCGCCATGGATGGATGCTCCGATCAGGCCGTCAGCGACGGAACGTCGACCCAGCGGCGCTCCTTCCAGCTCTTCAGCGCGGCCTCGACCAGCTGCACGCCCTTTGCGCCTTCGATCAGGCCGTGGTTGAAGGGCGCGTCCTCGACCACATGGCGGATGAAGGCCTCCCACTGGGTCTTGAAGCCGTTGTCGACCGGCTGGTTGTCCGGCACCGGCTGCCACGTGCTGTAGAAGTCGATGGTCTGCTTCTGGTCCGGGTTCCACACCGGGCGCGGCGTGCCCTGGCGCGGCTGGATCACACAGTCGGTCAGGCCCGCCACCGCTGAGCCCAGCGTCCCGTCCACCTGGAACGTCACGAGGTCGTCGCGGTAGACGCGCGTCGCCCAGGAGGAGTTGATGTGGGCGATGACGCCGCCCTCAAGCTCGAAGGTCGCGTAGGCCGCGTCGTCGGCCGTGGCCTGATAGGGCTTGCCCTGCTCGTCCCAGCGTTCCGGGATGTGGGTGGCGCCCAGGCACGAGACGCTCTTCACCTGGCCGAACAGGTTGTCGAGCACGTAGCGCCAGTGGCAGACCATGTCGAGGATGATGCCGCCGCCGTCCTCCTCCCGGTAGTTCCAGGAGGGGCGCTGCGCCGTCTGCCAGTCGCCCTCGAACACCCAATAGCCGAACTCGCCGCGCACCGAGAAGATCTTCCCGAAGAAGCCGCTGTCGCGCAGCATCTTCAGCTTCTGCAGGCCGGGCAGGAACAGCTTGTCCTGCACGGTGCCGTTCTTCACGCCGGCCTGCTCGGCCAGCTTCACGACGCGCAGGGCCTCTTCCAGGTTGGTGGCGATGGGCTTCTCGCAATAGACGTGCTTGCCGGCGCGGATCGCCATCTCCAGCAGCGTCGGGCGCATCTGGGTGGTGCCGGCATCGAAGAAGATGATGTCGTCCGGGTTCGCCAGCGCCGCTTCCAGATTGTCGGTCCAGCGCTCCACCCCGTGGCGCTGGGCAAGCTCGCGGATCTTCTCCGCGTTGCGGCCGACCAGGATGGGGTCCGGCATGACGCGGGAACCGTCGGACAGCGTGACGCCGCCCTGCGCCCGGATGGCCAGGATCGACCGGATGAGGTGCTGGTTCATCCCCATGCGGCCGGTCACGCCGTGCATGATGATCCCAAGGCGCTTGGTGCTCATGGTGCGAACTCCCTGAATCCTATGATGCTTGATGTTCTGGTTCTTGTAGGCGGTCGAGCCGGTCCCAGGCCGGCTGCGCCGCGCTGGCGAAGCCGGGGACGGCCAGTGTTGCGGTCGGCAGGCTCCCGCCCGCCGTGGCGAGGCGGACGGTCCCGCCTTCGCCCGTGTAGAAACCGGGATGCGCGGCGAGGAAATCCCCGGCCTCCGGCGCCCCGTCGAAACCCTTCCCGTACTGGTGCCCGTTGCGCTCCGCATGGCCGATGCCGAGCAGGGCCACCAGCGCGGTGTCCTGCTGCACGGCGAGGCCCGCCTGACAGGTCAGGTCCTCGGCCGAGATGAAGTGCGGCGCACCCCAGGCGGCGCAACGTGCGCGGTTCAGAAGCGCTTTGTAGAGCCCCTTGCAGGACTTGGACGAAACGCCCCGGTAGCCGACCTCCCGCGCCCGCGGGAAGGCGTCGTAGCCGTCGTCGCTCTCGTCGATGATCAGCGGGATGCGCTTGGCAAGGCACCCCAGCGGTTCGCCCAAGGCCCGTTCCCGCGCGATCGGCTGCTCGACGTAGAGCAGGTGCTGCCGGAAGACCGCCAGCGCCGGGTCGCGCTCCATGGCCTCCATCAGCCCGGCCAGCGCCGCGGCGTCCGGATACTGCTCGTTGCCGTCCAGCGTGGCGCGGTAGCCTTCCGCGGCCGTGTCGAGCACGCGGGCGATGGCCTTCAGCCGCTCCAAGTCGGCGGCGACGTCGCCGCCCAGCTTGATCTTGAAACGGCTCAGCCGCTCTCGCGCCAGCAGGCCACGCAGGTCTTCCGGTTCGTCCAGCAACCCTACCGTGTGGCGGATCGCCACCGCGCCGAGCGGCGTCAGCCCGCCCAGGAACCCGTCCACGTCGAAGCCGGCGAGGTCCTGCGTCAGCCGCGCGTCGAGCCCGGCGACGTTGGCCGCCATGCCCGTGAAGAAGTCCGTTCCGAGCGCCCGCAGCAGCCCGTCGAGAACGGCCTTGTCGATCAGCGCCGGCCCGTAGGCGGCGGTCAGGTCCGGCAGTCCCACCGCGCGGCAGGCCTGCACTTGCGCGCCGTAGGCCGCCGCGTGGTGCCCGAAGGCGCTGTCCAGCCGGTCATCGGCCAGATAGGCGTCCCGCGCGGTGTGGAGCGACCGCCGCAAGCCGTCCACCGTCTCGGCCGGGCTGCGCGCCGGGTTCTTGTCGAACCACTTCGGCATCATCATCTCGGCCGTGCCGCCCCAGTCCTCGCCGACGCCCTCCACCTCCACCAGGGCACGCACGAAGGCCTGCGGGGCCGCCTCCACCGTCACCGCGCCGAAGCGGAAGGGCTTCGTGAATTGGACGGGGCGTTCGTAGAGTTCGATGGCGCGGATGCGGAGGCGGGGCGAGGTCATGATCGCATCCGCCTCAGTCCAGATGCCCCTGCGCGTTGAAATGCGCGCGGATCCTCTGGGTCAACTCGATGAAGACCGGGTGCCCCATGACGTCCAGCGTCCGCGGGCGCGGCAGCGGGACCTCGTAGGTGGCGGCGATGGTGCCCGGACGCTCCGACATCACCATCACGCGGTCGGCGAGGAACACCGCCTCGGGGATGGAGTGGGTGATCAGCATCACAGTCTTGCCGGTCTCGTGCTGGATGCGCTGCAACTCCACGTTCATGCGCTCCCGCGTCATAGCGTCGAGCGCGCCGAAGGGCTCGTCCATCAGCAGGATCTTCGGGTCATGGACGAGCGCACGGCACAGCGAGGCGCGCTGCTGCATGCCGCCGGACAGCTGCCAGGGGTACTTGTTCTCGAACCCCTCCAGCCCGGTCATGCGGATCAGGGCGCGGGCGCGTTCCAGGTACTTGTCGCGCGGCAGGCGGCGGACCTCCACCGGCATCATGATGTTGCGCAGGACCGACCGCCAGGCCAGCAGCACCGGGCTCTGGAACACGATGCCGACATCGTCGTGCGGCTCGGTCACCGTGGTGCCCTCGATGCTGATGGTGCCGGAACTCACCGGCAGCAGGCCGGCGACCATCTTCAGCAACGTGGACTTGCCGCAGCCCGACGGGCCGACCACCACCAGGAACTCCCCGTCCCGCACGTCGAAGGTGATGGGACGCAGGGACGGCACCTCCCCGTCGCGGGTGCGGTAGGTCTTCGTCACGCCGTCGATCTGGATCAGGGTCTTCTGCGACAGGCGGCCCGTTTCCTCTGACCCGACGATTTTCAGGTTGGGCTGTGCCATCCCGGTATCCCCTCCCTTGCTGGCCTTACTGGCTGCTGCCGCTGGTCGTCGCCGGGTCCGCCGGCAGGAAGTCGCGGGTGTAGAAGGCCTTGGGGTCCTTCTTGGCCGACGCGTCCACGCCGCCGTATTCCACGAGCATGGTGACGCTGTCGGTCATGTTGGCGTCGGTGACGCGGAAGGGCCGCATGTTCTTCGTCTCCGCCGTGCGGTAGAGCGGCGTGGTCAGCTCGAAGCCTTCCAGCAGCGTCGCTTCCTGCCCGGCCTTCGGGTTCGCCTTCAGGATCGCGGCCACCGCCTCGCGCGGGGCCTTCTCCGCGCCCTCGACCGCCTTGGTGGTGGCGGCCATGAAGCGCTTCACGAGGTCCGGGTTGTCCTTCAGCGTGTCTTTGTTGGCGATGATTCCGCTGGAGACCATGTTGACGCCGTAGTCGGAAAAGCGGATCGGCGTCACCGACTTGCCGGTGGCGTCCTTGATCTTCATGCTCTGGTCCATGACGTAGCCGAGCAGCAGGTCCGCCTGCCCGTTGATCACGGCGTTCAGCTTGGTCTGCGCGTCGCCGGACACCACGCGGAAGTCGCTTTCCTTCAGGCCGGCCTTCTTCAGGAACAGCGGCCAGATCTGGGACATGCTGTCGCCCGGCGTCATGGCGACGGTCTTGCCCTTGATGTCCTCGGCCTTGGTGATGTTCTTCTCGGCGAAGCCCATGGCCGACATCGGGTTGACCTGGAGCAGCACACCCGGCGAGATCACCGGCGCGCCCTTCACGGCCGCCTTGATCATGGTCGGCACGTCGACGTAGCCGAAGGTCACCGTCTTCGCGGCCACCGCCTGCGTGGTCACGGCGGACCCGCGGCCTTCCTGGATTTCCAGGTCGATGCCCTCGGCCTCGTACAGGCCCTTGTCCTTGCCGTAGTAGAAGGGCGCGTGCTCGCCGTAGACGTACCAGTTCAGCATCAGCACGACCTTGTCCCCGGCCTGGGCCGGCAACGTCGTAGCGGTCAGCGCGCAGAGCGCCGCGAAGAGCGTCTTCCTCATCTCTATTCCTCCCGTTGGATGCCCGGCCCGGTTCTTGTCTTGTTGGCCGTTACGAAGTCGCGGTGTAGGTGTGGCGGTGGCTGGCGTGCCAGGGAATGGCCAGCCGCTCGATGACGTCGATGATCCAGAAGAGCACCACACCGATCATCGCCAGCACCACCAGGGCGGCGAACATCAGCGGAAGCTCGAAATTGCCGATGGAGCGCTGAAGCACGAAGCCGATGCCGGAGTTGGCGCCGACGAACTCGCCCACCACCGCGCCGACGACGGCCAGCGTGATCGACACCTTCAAACCCGCGAAAATGGCCGGCATGGCGTGCGGCAGGCGGACCATCGTGAAGGTCTGGAGGCGCGAGGCCTTCATGGACTTCGCGAGATCCATCATGTCGGTGTCGACCGACTTGAAGCCCTGCACCGCCGACACGACGATCGGGAAGAAGGCCAGCAGGAAGGCGGAGATCACCTTCGGCAGCAGCCCGAAGCCGAACCACACCACGAACAGCGGTGCGATCGCCACCTTCGGGATCGACTGAGAGAAGACCAGCAGCGGGTAGACGTAGGCCTCCACCGTCCGCGACCCGGCGATCAGCATGGCGACCGGGATGCCGAACAGCACCGACAGCGCGAAGCCGCCCAGCGTCGCCATCGTCGTCGGGACGGAGGCCGCGAGCAGCTGGTCCCAGTCGGACATCAGCGCCAACGCCACGTCGCCCGGCTTCGGGATCAGGTAGGCGGGGATTGCGAAGACCCGCACGGAGACGTCCCACAGGATCGTCAGGATCACCAGCAGCAGAACCGGCCGGAACCAGCCGGAATTGGCGAGGCGCACCAGGAAATTCAGCGGGGTGCCCGATCGGTCACCCGATCCGCCATCCGATCCCTTGGCGCGAGCCGCAATGCCGAATGCCATCGTCCTTCCTCCCGCCGGTCGGGCTGGGCGCGGTGGATGCGCTCTTTTAACCGGCTGGTTAAAAGTACGTCCGGGCATGTCTGCGGGTCAACTACGCCAAAGGGGGTGGCGGATAATACGTTTGGCAAGCATTTGCAGATGGAAGCGTCGTAGGTTGGGTGCAGGCGCAGCCGGAACCCAACGTCGCCGGCAAAGCGACCATGTTGGGTTCCGGCTGCGCCTGCACCCAACCTACGAAAAACAAAGGGTTTTTACGCGCGCAACGACGACAGGACCAGTTCCACCATATGGGTCAGACGGGCGGTCTTCTCGTCCTCGGCCAGCAGGTCGCGACCGAAAATGACGGACAGCGTGTGCACGTTCGACAGGTAGAAGTAGGCCAGCCCGGCGATGGAGATGTAGAGCTGCACCGGGTCCACGCCGGGGCGGAACACGCCGATGGCGATGCCGCGCTTCAGCACATCGGCGATCATCTGCACGAAGGGGGAGTGCATGGCGTGCACCTTCTCCGACGTCTTCAGCAGCTCCGCCCGGTGCAGATTCTCGATGTTCAGCAGCGCCATGAACTCGGGATTGTCGAGGAAATACTGCCAGGTGAACTGGATCAGCCGCGCGATGGCCTCCGGCGGGGTCAGCGTCTCCAGGCTCAGCGTCCGCTCCGCGACGCGGATGCGCTCGTAGGCGCCCTCCAGGACGGCGAGGTACAGGCCCTCCTTGTTGCCGACGTGGTAGTAGAGCATCCGCTTGTTGGTGCCGGCGACCTCGGCGATGCGCTCCACGCGGGCGCCGCCCAGGCCATAGCGCGCGAACTCCTCGGTCGCGGCGGCAAGGATTCGGGCGCGCGTCCCCTCGGGATCGCGCGTGACCTTCGGCGCGTCCGTTTCTCCGGCGGTCTTCCCGGCGCGGGGCTTGCGCGGCCTCGTCTTCTTCGGGTCGATCAGCGTTTCCATTCCCCCGTCCTTACACAAGTTGCGGCCGGATGCCCGGCCGCGAAGGTGTCCACTGTGGGGCAGAACGCGGGGGACGGGAAGAGTGGACCGTCCCGGACGGCCGTGCGGTCACTTCGTACCCAATCATTTGGTCGTCGTGGTCCCGCTCGGCGTTCCGGTCGAGCCGCCCGGCCCCGTGCCGGTGGTGGTACCGGTCCCAGTGGATCCGGTGCCGCCCATCTGGCCGCCCATCTGGCCGCCCATCTGGCCATTGGGCATGGTCCCGCCGCCCTGCATCATGGTCCCGGGCATCATGTTGCCGTGCATCATATTGCCGGGCATCGCCCCGCTGCTGCCGGACATGGCGGCGCCTTGGCCGCCGGTATCCACCATCATCGTCACGGTTTCGCCATTGGCGCCCTGCGCCTGGACCAGATAAGCGGAATCGAGGACGCGGATGTTGGTGAAGCCGGCCTGCTCCAGCGACTTGCGCAGCTTGTCCTGGCTGCCTGCGTCCATGGAGTGGAAGCGGCTGCCGACCGACCCGGCGCTGTTCTGGTCCATCGGGACTCCGCCGGACGGCGACGCCCCCGTTGTGCCGGCCGTGGAGCCCGTGGACGGGGTGGTCGTCGATTGCGCCATCGCGCCGGCGGGCAGCGCCAGCATCAGGGTGGCCGCGGAAACGACGAGAACTCGCATGACTTTTCCTCCCAAGCATCGGGCCCCGCGACATGGGGCCCCGTGAAGGAAAAACAGCCGCGCGGCGGCACCATCACCGGAATGTGCCCCGTAAGGGCGCCGGTCACTGGCGCACATCGAACAGCTTTCCATTGCGGAACACGCAGGTGCCCTGGACCAGCCGCCCCTCGCCGGAGGTCAGCGCCAGCTTGACCCGCACCGTCGTCTCGTTCGGCCGCTCCGCATCCACCGCAGTGACGGTGTAGGCGTGCCCTCCCCCGCCCTGCCGCTCGCCCAGCTCGTGCGCGCAGGCGTCCACCAGCGGCTTGTCGGCATCGGTCAACGTGATGGTGGGGGGCGATGCGGTTTGGGCAAGCACCGGACCGGCGCCGAGCGCCACCAGGAAAGCCACGGCGAAAGTCCGGCAACGGCCCATGAATGCTCCCCCCAACTGTTGCGGGCACACCAGATCTGGCTAGCCCTATTGGTTTACGTATGGATTGTTTGACAACCGAACATAACAGTTCCATCATGAACAAGACGATAAAATTCGCACCGGCATTTTGTCCTGCCGCACAGAACCGCGAAGTCGCCGCCAAATGACCGGCCCAAAAGGACCGGCGGTTCAGGGGGTTATTCGATCATGCTAGTTGTGTCGGCTGGCCGCTCCGTCTTGGAAGCGGTCGGAAGGGTCGCCTTTGTGCTGTTTCTCGCATCGGCCTCCCCATGGTCCACACAGGCGGCCGAACCGCTGAAGGACTGGCCTTGCAAGGAACCTCTGGTTGCGCCGCTGACCGCCGCCATGGTGTGGCCGGACCGGCATCCGGAGGCGCTGGCCGCCCTGCCCGCGGAGCGCGCGTGGGAGGCCGACCCGCGCGTGCGCGACCTCGTCGAATACGCCCTCAACCCGGAAAACACGCCCACTCTCGGCGCCGAGGCCATCGCGCGCTTCGCCAGGGAAGCCGGCGAACCCGGCCGCGACCGCCGGGCGGAACTGACGCTGGCCCTGTCCGGCGTGGTGGACCTGACCAACCGGCTGCGCGGCATCATGGTGGAGGGCGTCGGCCTGAACGTGGTCCGCTCCAAGATCCTGGCGGAGGAAGTGAACGCCAACAGCGCGGCCCTGACCCAGGTGAGCGGCGACACGATGAGCAGCGACAAGGGCAGCGGCAACACGGGCGGCCCCACCGTTTCCGATGTCCGCCAGGCGCGCTTCTGGAACCTGCGCCGGCTCGACAAGACGGAAGACGACGCGGCGATGATCTGCCGCAAGCTCGCCTACAGCGAACGCAAGCTGCGCACGCTCGCCCAGGCGGTGTCCCAGGCAATGGACTGAGGGTCTCGACACGGCACCAAGCAACGCAAACGGGGAGGCATCCATGACTGTACGGGTGGCGACCGCCGCGGTCGCTCTTCTGGCCGGCGTCGGCTCGGCGCTGGGACTCATCGCCGCCGGTGCGCCGGCCTCGGCTGCGACCTGGGACGAGTTGGTCGCCGCCGGGCAGCAGAGCAAGAACTGGCTGAACTACGGCGGCGACCTCGGCCAGATGCGTTACTGGCCCGGCAAGTCGATCACCCCCGATACGGTCAAGAACCTGAAGGTCAAGTACATCTTCCAGACCAGCGTGGTCGGGTCCTTCCAGACGACGCCGATCGTCGAGAACGGGATCATGTACATCACCACGCCCTACAACCATGTCTTCGCGGTGGAGGCGGCGACCGGCAAGGAGCTGTGGCACTTCCAGCACAAGCTGGCAACCAACTATCTCTGCTGCGGCCCGAACAACCGCGGCGTGGCGATCCTGGGCGACCTCGTCTTCATGGGGACGCTGGATTCCCACCTGATCGCGTTGAACAAGAAGACCGGCGAGAAGGAATGGGACGTCGAGGTCGCCGACAGCGAGATGGGCTATTCCGAAACCCACGCGCCGGTCATCTACAAGGACAAGATCATCATCGGCATCTCGGGCGCCGAATACGGCATCCGCGGCTTCATCAGCGCCTACAACGCCAAGGATGGCTCGCTCGCCTGGCGCTGGCACACCATCCCCGGCCCGGACGAGGCCGGCCCCGACGGCGTGAAGGGCTGGGAAGGCACCTATGTGGAGAAGGCCGATGGGCAAAACCCCCTGAACCGCGACGTCGCCGGCGAGAAGGCCGCCGTGCAGTCCGGCAAGTTCACCGACGCGTGGCGGCGCGGCGGCGGGTCGAACTGGATGACCAGTTCCGTCGACGTGCAGCGCGGCATGGTCTTCGCCACCACCGGCAACCCGTCGCCGGACCTCGACGGCTCCGCCCGGCCGGGCGACAACCGCTGGTCCGACAGCCTCGTGGCGCTGGACGCGGACACCGGCAAGGTCAAATGGGCCTACCAGTACCTGCCGCACGACGTCTGGGACCTGGACAGCACCTCCCCGCCCGTGCTGGCCGACGTGCGCGATGACAGCGGCAAGATGGTCCCGGCGGTCCTGCACGGCGGCAAGACCGGCTGGGTCTATGCCAACGACCGCGAGACCGGAAAGCTGATCCGCCGGTCAGAGCCGATGATCCCGCACGAGAACCTGTTCGCGCTGCCGACCCCCGGCCAGGGCACGCGCATGCTGCCCGGCGCCAACGGCGGCGTGGAGTGGAGCCCCTGCGCCTTCAACCCCGACACACGGCTGTTCTACTGCGTGAACCTGCACCAGCCCATGCACTACATCGTCAAGAACGAGCCATGGGAGAAGGGCAAGCTGTGGCTGGGCGGCGCCTTCGTCGCCATCCCCGGCGAGAAGCAATGGGGCAACGTCGCGGCGGTCAGCCCCGATACCGGCAAGATGATGTGGGAGGCCCGGACCGAGCAGCCGATGATCGGCGGCACCATGACGACGGCGGGCGGCGTGGTCTTCGCCGGCGAGGCGAACGGCGCCTTCAACGCCTACGACGCCAAGTCCGGCCAGAAGGTCTGGACCTTCCAGGCCGGCGCCGGCGTGAACTCCGCGCCGATGGCCTTCGAGGTGGACGGCAAGCCCCACGTCGCGGTGGCGGCCGGCGGCAATTTCCAGATCAACGCGAAATACGGCGACGCGCTGGTCGTGTTCGGGCTCGACTGACGCACCACAGCATTTCCTGGCTCCAAGGGCGCCGATGCCCCGACCCGGCGCCCTCTTTTTTGTCCCTCTATTCCGGCCCAATCATTTCCGGAGGCATCATGACGAGACGGATCGCGGGCGCGCTGGCCTTCGCCGGAACGCTGCTGGCGGTGGTGACCGGCGTGGTCGCCGACGAGAAGCTGACGCCCAGTTGGATCACCGCCAACCCCGACCGCAAGCAGATCCGCATGGACGTGGTCGCCGGCTGGAACCCCAACAACGGGGCGCTGAACTTCAACGGCTATTACAAGGGCAGCATGACGGTGGTGGTGCCGGTGGGCTGGACCGTGTCCATCAAGTTCACCAACCACGACGGCATGCTGCCGCACAGCCTGCTGATCACCAAGCCCTACAAGCAGGAGGAGATGCCGGACGTCGCCGGCGTTGCCCAGGTCGCCATCTCCCGCGCCTACACGATCAACCCGGAGCAGGGCCTGCCGCCCAACGGCGGCGACACGCTGGACTTCAAGACCAGCACGCCCGGCGACTTCGACTTCCTGTGCGGCGTCGCCGCCCACGCGACCGGCGGCATGTGGACCAAGTTCCGCGTCGATGAGCAGGCGACGGAGCCTTACATGATCATCGCGTCGGGCGCGGAGGAAGGACGGAAGTGACGAGAGAGGCGGCCCCTCCCCTCATCACTCGCTCAACAGCGTCGCGCCCCGCCAGATGCCCGGCCGCAGCGCGCCGCCATCCATGATCGCAGCACCCGGCCCGTCCTGGATGCCGCCGCGGAAGACGCCGACATGGCGGGCGCCGCCGCGCATGACCAATTCACCGTTGCCGTTCGGCAGGCGGTCGACCACCACGCCGTCGTAACGGTCGCCGTTGGTGAAGACCATCTCGCCGTGACCGTCGACGCGGCCGGCCTTGATCTCGCCGGCGTAGGAGTCGCCGTTGGCGAAGTGGTAGACGCCCGGCCCATTCGGCACGCCGTTGCTGAAGGTGCCCTCGTAACGGTCGCCGGAGGTGAAGGTCATCACCCCGACGCCGGACATCTGGTCGCCCTTCCACTCGCCTTCATAGACCTGCCCGTTGGCGAAGCGGTAGATGCCGACGCCGTCCTTGCTCACCGTACCGGTCAGCCCGAAGCCGCCGCCGCCCCGCCCCCACGCGCCTTCGTAGACGTCGCCGTTGGGGAACTTGTAGACCGACGCGCCTCCGGATCCGCCGCGCCCCTGCTGCGCCACCTGCCGGGCCGAGGCCTGGACTTGGCGCGCCCGGTTCTCCGCCGCACGGCCGGCGTTGGCGGCACTCGTCGCACGGGACGCCGCTTTCCGTCCAGCCTCCACCGCCTCGCGGTAGGGGGCGGCCAAGCCCGCCGCGGCCGGCTCCCGCGAGCCCGCCGAGCGTCCGGCCGGCTCGTTGGGCAGGGCCGCGATCTCGGTCGAGCCGGTCGTCCCGGCGAGCGAGCCGGCCAGCGGATCGATGTCGCCGCGCGCCACCACCGGCGCCGGGGAGGCATTGGGCGTCAGGGACACCGGGCGCCCGCTCGTCCCTGGGCCGCTTGCCCCACCCGCCGCCGAGGCGCTTGTCCCCGGCACGTCGCCGACGCGACCGGACAGGGCGCCGGTGGACACGTAGCCTTCGTTCCCGAAGCGGTCGCGCACCAAGGCCCAATTGGAGTCCGGCACCGATTCGACCAGCGTCACCAGTTGCCCCTGTTCCAGGTCGCGCACGCTGCGCGCACCGAGCGTCGGGCGGGCGAACATGTTGGATTCGCGCAGCACCGCGTAGATGCCCGGCGCCGGGCCGGAGGCCGCCAGCGGGTTGCCCTGCGGCTGAGTCGGCGGTGCGGAGGCGAGGGGAGTCTCCGCCTTCGCCTTGTCCTCCGGCTTGGCGAGGTTGGCGGCGTAGGCGAAGCCGGTCTTGCCCTCATGTTCGACGCGCAGCCAGCCGCTGTTCTTCTTCGGGCGGCCGGTGATCTTCACCTCGGCGTCGTGCCGCAGGCCGCCGACCACCGCCGCCTTGTTGTCGGGGGCGGCGCGCAGCTTGGTGTCGCGGCTCACGACGCGCGTTTCGTCCAGCGGGTCCACCTCGATCTCCGCGACCGTCGGCGTAAGGGCCGGCATCGGTGTCGGGACCACCGCGGGCTTGTCCTCCGGCTTCGGTTCGGGCTTGGCGGGCGCCGGCAGGGCGGCGACGGCCGGCCCCGGCTTCGCCGTCCCGGGCACGAGCACAAGGCCGGTGCCGAGCTGGTCCTGCAGCCAGGGGTGCTGCCCGCCGCGGGTCTTGCCGACCACGGTCCGCGCAACCTCGCCCAGCGCGTCGAGCAGGCCGACGCCCGGCTTCACCATCTCCTGCGCCAGTGCCGCCGTGAAGACGCTTGGCCCATTTCCGGACAGCGCCGCGGGCGGAGTCCCCGGCCGGTGGGAGTAGACGACGAACAGGTTGTCGAAGGCCGACGGCGCCGTCAGCACCGGCTTGACCGACCGGCCCGCGTCGCCCATGGCGGCGGCCAGCGTCTCGGTCAGCGGGTGGCTGGGCACGGGATCGAACACCGCGACCGCCTTGCGCCCGCCGCGCTGGATTTCCTTCAGCACGTAATCGAGTTCGATGGTGTCGAAGATGACGTCGTATTCGGAGGCGAGCTTGGCGTCCACCGGGACCAGGAAGCTCTTCGCCGACAGGCTCAGCGCCACGCCGGAATAGTAGAAGAAGCCCAGGTCACCCGCACTCAGCGCGTCCTGGAAGCGGCTGATCGCCGCCACCATGCCGCGGTGGTCCAGGTTGTCGGCAACCGTGACGGCAAAGCCGGCGCGCTTCAGCGCGTCGGCCATGGTCGCGGCGTTGGCCGCCACCCCGGCCGCGGCCCCGCCGTTGTGGTACTGCGCGTTGCCGACGACCAGCGCCACGCGCTTGTCCTGCGCGGCGGCGACGCCGGCCGTCAGCAGGATCAGGACGACGCCCCAGATGACCTTGCTCAGAACGACGTTCCGGCAAAGGGCGTTACGACACCAGCGCACCACGGTCATGTCCTCCATCAGACGAACTATGCAGCTAACCCATTCAGATAAGCCGCCGATGCAAAAGCTGTAAAGACTCTTACCGAATTGGCTGCTGGTTTAGGTCCCTTCGAACAGCAATGTACCGCACCCATTCCGTGGAAATTCTTGCAATTTCGGAGCAGTTTCGCCTCAGAAGCAGCAGTGTGTCATGCCGACAACACAGAAAATCGACAAGTGGTGGTTATTTCCGGTGACAAATTCTGGGCGTGATTTTGTCACGGCGCTGTGGCGCGCTTCACAGAGGCGGCGATAAGAAAAGCGGGCGTGCCGATCGAAGCGGGCCGGCGCCTCAGTTCACGTCGCGCGCCACGCGGAACCCGTCGGCCACATAGCGGACGTCGGCGTCGTAGCCGATGCGCGCGGTGACCGCGATGGCGTCCAGCTCGTCCCGCCAGGAGCCGCCGCGCAGCACATGCTTGCGGCATTCGCCGGTCGTCCAGGCGCTGCCGTCCGCCGGGGCGCCCTTGTAGCTGGGGTTCCAGCAGTCGGCGACCCATTCCGCCACGCCGCCGCTGGTGTCGTAGAGCCCGAAGCCGTTCGGCTGGAAGCTGCCGACCGACGCCGGCCGCATCCGGTCGAAGGAACCGCCGCAGTCGCGGCAGTTGGCCTGTTGCGCCCCCGGCGTCAGGCTCTCGCCCCAGGAGAAGCGCGTGCTGGTGCCGCCGCGCGCGGCGTATTCCCACTCCGCCTCCGACGGCAGGCGGTAGCGCTGGCCGGTCTTGCGGCTGAGCCACGCGACGTAGGCCTCCGCGTCCTCGACATGGACGTTGTGGATGGGCGTGTCGTCGGACACGTTGGCCATCCGCGGCATGGCGGCGCAGCCCCCGCCCTCCATGCAGGTGCGCCATTCACCGACGGTGACCTCGTAGACGCCGATCGCGAAGGGCCGCGCGAAGGCGACGCGGTGGGCCGGCCGTTGCGCCTGGTCGCCCTTGTCGTTGCCCATGGTGAAGCTGCCGGCCGGGATGCGCGTCATCGGCGGGCACTGCGGGCAGTCCTGGAAGCTGTTGCCGTTGCCCTGGGCGCGCCTCTGCGACGGGCCATTTCCGGGTTGGCCGTTCCCGGGTTGGCCGTTGTCGGACGGGCTTCCCGGCGGGGCGGCCATGGCGAAGCGCTGCCGGTCCTCCGGACCCGCGGGGCGCAGCGCCGGACCGGAGATGAAGCCCTGCGCGCCGTCGTCCAGGGTCACCCGGTACCAGTCGGCATCGGTCACCCGGCCGAGCACGCGAACGTAGCCGCCCTTGGCGACCCCGCCCACCGCGTCGGAGCGCGTGTCGGGCCCGGCGCGCAGCACCGAATCGGAAACCGCCACATACATCCCCTCGCCCGTCGGCTCGACACGCAGTTCCGCCGGGGCCGGGGTCTTCGGGGCCGGACTCGGCTTGGCTGCCGCCTTGGCCCCGCCCGACGATCCGCTGCCGGAAGCGCCGTTCCCGGTCGACCCCGCGGACGCCACGCGCGCGGCCTCGACCTTCAGCACGTTCAGACGCTCGCGCGCCGGGCCGGTGAAGGGGCCGTTGTCGAACAGGCGCAGGAAGGCCTCGACCTCCGACGGGTCGCGGCTGTCGCGCACGCGGCGCCACAGCGCCTCCTCCAGGTCGGCGGCGGGCGGCGAGGCGCCGGCCTCCTCCACCTCCAGCACGGAGCTGAGCGTCGTGCGCCCGCCGCGCCCGTCCTCGACCAGCACGCTGAACACCCCGGCGCGGCCGACCGGGGAGCGCTCGGGGTCGAAGTTCAGGGCGGTCAGCTGCTCGGCGGTCAGGCGGTCGCCGGCCTTCAGCGCGGTCGTGCCGTCGCGCACCTTGCCGCGCTCCGGCACGCTGTTGACGATGAAGGTCAGCGGGTCGCCGTCCGGGTCGGTCGGCAGTTCCAGCCGCAGGGCGTTCACCACGGTGCGGATGGTACGCTCGGCCGCCGCCACCGGCGCGCGGTTGCTCGGCTTGATCAGCACCGGCACGCCGCCGCGCGCCACGCCGCCGCGGCCGTCCATCACCGCGAAGTCGAAGCTGCCACCGTCGCCCAGGTGGGTGGCGTCCGGCTTGAAGGTGGTGGCGACGAGCTGGTCGACGGTCAGGTAGTCGCCGATCAGCACCACGCGGTCGCCGATGCGCACGCTGCCGCCGCGCGGCAACCCGGTCACCTGCGCGAAGAGCTGGTCGTTGTCCGGGTCGGTCGGCCGGCCGATGCCCACCGGCTCCGCCCCGCCGCGATCGAACACCTCCAGCGTCTTGATGTCGGCCAGCTTCGGCGGCCGGTTCTCCGGCAGCGGGTTGAAGTAGAAGGGGGCGGCGCCCAGCGACCCGTAGAGGAACGGCTCCTGCCGCCCCTGGGTCAGCTGCATGACGTCGTCGCGCACGCGGCGGAAGAACAGGCTCAGCTCCAACCCCGGCACGTCGAAGTTCTTCAGCAGAGACAGGGTGTAGGGGCTGTGGTCGCTGGTGCCATCCTCGGCCACCGCGTCGGCGCGGGTGGCCATGGCGACCAGCGTGTCGGTCGGCGTGTCGTCCACCCGGGCGAATCCGGAATGCACCTCGGTCTTCTTGGTGCCGGAGCGGACCAGCCGGTCGGCGAAGGGATTGTTGCGGCAGGCGTCCAGGATCAGGATGCCCAGCTTGCGCGCCTGGGCCAGCTCGCCCATCGGCAGGTTCAGCGGCAGCGCCTCGTAGACGAGGTCGCGCTCGCGCTCCAGCCGGGCGTCCGCCGGGATCAGGAAGTTGGTGCCGCCGACCTGCATGCCGTGCCCGGCGAAGTACAGCAGCGCCACGTCCGCCTGGGCCGCCCGGATGCCGAACCCGCGCAGCGCCTCCGCCATGCCGCGGTTGTCGAGGTCGAACTTCTCCTCCACCGTGAAGCCCAGCTTGCGCAGGGCGGCGGACATGGCCTTGGCGTCGTTGCGGGGGTTGGGCAGTTCCGGCGCGTGGGCGTAGGCGCCGATGCCGACGACGAGGGCGATGCGCTGCTCCGTCGAGGCCGCGCGCGCGACGGACCATGGGGCGGTCCCGGCGGCGACGGCCACCAGGACGCCGAACACGATCGTCATCACGAGACGGCACAGGCGAGCGACCATTGTCACCCCACGAGCGTGATGCCCTCAGTTTCGGGCGGCCAATTTCGAGCAGCCATGAACTTGGCCGGAACGTGGTAATCCTCGTTCCTAATTGTTCAGTATTGGATCGCGACCCCCAGAACAAGCTGGCAAATGAGGGTACTGCGTTCCACCAGCCGGGTTCATACCCGACGGTTGCAACGACCATGCCCCGCCTACTCCCTTTTCGGGGGATGCTGTCCAACGACTTCCGCCGTCGCACGACGGGCGGGGGGCCGGCGCGGGGATTTCTTACTCCGCCGCGGCCGATTTGGCTGTGAAGCGCTTAACACGGAATCGCTGCGCGCGGTCGATGGCGAGGTAGTGCTTTCCCTTTGCCCGAAAGCTTTCTATATGACCGCTTCGACAACACAGGGATCACGCCATGCCGCCCGCAAAGCCGACGGTCGCGAAGATGACCGAAACCGAAATCGCCCGCGTGCAGGCCTACCTGCGCAAGACGCTCGGCAACGACAAGATCACCATCGAGCCGCCGGAGAAGGCGGGGCAGTCCGCGGAAGTGATGCTGGCCGGCGAGTTCGTGGGCACGCTGCACCGCGACGTGGACGAGGGCGAGGTGTCCTACGCCCTGCACGTGGTCATCCTGGAGGAAGACCTCCCGGCGGCCCCGGCGGCGCGGCGCTGAGGCGCCGCCCCCGCCACGCAAACAGGGCTCAGGCCGCGGGGGCGCTGTGCTTGCGCAGCTCCGCGGCCAGCCCTGCCAGAAGCGTCTCCCCACCGGCGAGCGTCAGCCCGTGCACCAGCACGATGGCCGGCTGGTGGTTGCGCCGGTGCATGACCAGCCGGTAGCCGAGCGTCTTCTTCGGCCCCTTGCCCGGCCCGGCGGCGTCCAGCGCGACGGCCCCGCCGGCCAGTTCCAGCTCCGTCCGATGCTGCCGCGACGTCACCGGCTCGACCCGCGTGACGAACAGCGGACGCGGGCTGCCCGGCGCGTAGAGGGCGAGGTCGCGGATCGTCTTGTGCGGGTAGACATGCCCGTAGGCTTTTAGCCCCTCCGCCGTCACGGTCAGCCGCACGGCCCCACGCCCGATCAGCCGCACCAGCACCACCGCCCACAGCAGGATCAGCGGGATCGCCCCCATGGCGGCCAGCCAGCGCAGCATGGTCGCCGTCGGCTCGGCGGTCAGCTCGGCCGCGCCGACGAAGCACGCCTCCAGCAGCACCGCGTACAGAAGGACGCTGGCGCGCACCGGCGATTCGCGGTCGGTCATCGCCTCGAACACCGTGTCCGCACCGACCTCCTCGCGGGAAACCTCGACCCCGGCCATGCCGTCCACACCCCTGTCGCCTGCGCCCGCACGCCCTATACAGCGACCGCGTGCAGCGCGCTATAAGGACGGCGCGCGCCGCGCTGTTTTGACAAGCACCGGGGGACATCGATGAGCGACCCGTACCGCACCTCGCTGCGCACGGCGGCTGACTGGGGGCTGGTGGCGCTCGCCGTCATCGCGGCGACCGCCCTGACCCAACCGATCGGCGCGCGCGACGGTGCGCCCCTGTCCTGGCTGGCCGAGCCGATGGCGCTGATGTTCCTGCTCGGCACCGCGCTGGCCGTCGTCGCCGGCCGCACGGCCCCGTCGCGCACCAAGGGCGCGGTGGCGGAGATCGGCGGTGCGGCATTGGCTTGGCTGCTGCCGATCCACCTCGCGGGCAGCGGCGTGGACGTGGCGCGCGGCTGGGGCCTGTGGCTCTACTTGCTGGCCGCCACCCTGATGCTGGCGCGCGCGGTGCGCCTGTTGCTGGCGGGGCGGGGCGTCCGGCGCTGAAAGTCTTCACCACTGAGGCACGGAGACACAGAGAAGCGACGTCCTCCGTGTCTCCGTGCCTCTGTGGTGAGCCGGTCCCGAACCGTCCGGTATTCCGGTCACCTGTCCGGAATCGCGGACAGATCGCCCGGCGGCTGGATTCGCGCAAGGACCGGAAAGTCGCCCTTTTCAACAATTTCCCAGCTTGGCACGGGCGTTGCTTTCCATTGCAACGAACCGTCCCATGACCGCGTCGTTCCCTGCGGCCGTGGTGAACGATTCCTCCAAAGCATCTTGCCGGCCGCCCCGCAAAGGGCGGCCGGTCTTTTTTGTCCTGCGCCTCAGGCTGGTTCCGTGCCCTCGGTCGGGAAATCGGCCGGCAGGGTGATCTCCAGCATCTCCAGGTCGTCGGAATGGGCGACCTCCGCGTGGCGGATGCCCGGCGGCTGGTGCACGCAGGACCCCGCCTGCAACAGCACCTCCCCCACCCCCTCGTAGGCGAACTTCACCCAGCCCTTCAGCACATAGACCATCTGGAACTCCAGCGCGTGCCGATGCCAGCCACCGTGCGGGGCGTCGCCAGGACGGGCGCGGATCACGTGCGCATTCACCTTCCCCGCGGTGGCGGCGCGGATGCCCAGGTCGCGGTATTCGAAGAAGGGCCGCAGCCCGTCGTGCTTGAAGTCCGCCGGATCGACGTGGCTGACCGAAAAGGTCATGCGGTCGCTGTTCTCGGACATGCTCTTTCCTCCCAAACCTTATTGTTGGACCGAGTATGACCCAAAGCCGCGTCTGGGGCATAGCCCGCCCCCGCACGGCCCCATTGCGGCCCGGGGCGGGCGCCGCGCTATAGTGGTGCCCGCCGCGCAACGCCGCGGCCACGAACGAAGAAGCGCCCTTTCGGGGAGGAAACCCATGGACCAGTCCGTGACCGCGGACTCCGCCGCCCAGCCGCCGCTGCCGCGGGACGTGACCGTCAACCCGATCCGCTCCGCCGCGGACTGGCAGCGCCAGCGCGCCGCCTGCGAGGCCGACCCCGGCGCCTTCCACGGCGCCATTGCCGCGGAGACCATCCACTGGTTCGACGGCACCCACTGGCTGATGCGCGACGCCGACGGTGTCTGGCGCGGCTGGAACGCCACGACCGGAGAGGCGGCGGAGCGCGCGGACTGGACGCCCTGGACCCAGGCCTTCGACGGGTCGGAGGCCCCCTTCTACCGCTGGTTCGTGGGATCCCGCACCAACGCCGCCTTCAACGAGGTCGACCGCCACGTCCTGTCCGGTCATGGGGCGGAGGTCGCCTACTGGTACGAGGGCGACCGCTGGGACGCCGCCGCGAACAATGGGCGCGGCGCCCCGGTCCACCACGTCACCCTGACCCGGCGGGAGTTGCTGGTCCGCTCCGCGCTCGCCGCCCTGGCGCTGCGCGATTTGAGCCTGAACCAGGGCGACCGCATCGCGCTGAACATGCCCAACATCCTCGACCAGATCGTCTGGACGGAGGGGGCGAAGCGGCTGGGCGTCATCTACACCGCGGTGTTCGGCGGCTTTTCCGACAAGACCCTGTCCGACCGCATCGAGAACGCCGGCGCCCGCGTCGTCATCACCGCCGACGGGGCCAGCCGCAACGCGGAGGTGGCCGCCTTCAAGGAGGCCTACACCGACCCCGCGCTCGACCGCTTCGTGGCCCTGCCCGCGGCGCTCAGCATCACCGAGGAGGTGCTGCGCAGCAAGCTTGGCGACGCCGCCCTGATGGATCCCGTCCGCGCCGGGCTGGAGGGCGAAATCACCGTCGCCCCCGCCGACGTCATGCGCGAGTTGGGCAAGGCGCTCGACCGCGCCGGCCATCTCGACGCCACCACCATCGCCGACCTGCGGGCCAGCGTGGCCGAGGCGCTGACCGCCGCGCCCTCGCGCGTGGAAAAGGTCATCGTCGTCCGCCACGTCGGCCTTCCCGACATCGCCTGGACGCCGGGCCGCGACGTCTGGGCGCACGAGCTTCTGGCGAAGGCCGAACAGACGCTGTGCCGCGCCGCCGGCCTGCCGGACATGGCCGCCCTCCGCACGCTCGACGACCGCGCGCTCTACGCCGCCGTCGCCAAGGCGGTTCCGTCCGTCCCGGTGGACGCCGAATACCCGCTCTTCATCATCTACACCTCCGGCTCGACCGGGAAGCCCAAGGGCGTGGTGCACGTCCACGGCGGCTACGTCGCCGGCATCGCCCACACCATGAAGGTCAGCTTCGACGCCCTGCCCGGCCGCGACGTGATCTATGTGGTCGCCGACCCCGGCTGGATCACCGGCCAGAGCTACCTGATCACCGGCACGCTGGCCGCCCGCATCCCCGGCATCGTGACGGAGGGCGCGCCCGTCTTCCCCAACGCTGGCCGCTTCGCCTCGATCATCGAGCGGCACAAGGTCACCATCTTCAAGGCGGGCGTGACCTTCCTGAAGACGGTCATGACCCACCCGGAGAACCGCGCGGACGTGGAGCGCTACGACCGCTCCACCCTGCGCGTCGCCACCTTCTGCGCGGAGCCGACCAGCCCCGCCGTGCAGGCCTTCGGCATGGCGGTGATGACCCCGCAATACATCAACAGCTATTGGGCGACGGAGCACGGCGGCATCGTCTGGACCCACCCCTACGGCAACCCCGACCAGCCCCTGCGCGCCGACGCCCACACCTACCCGCTGCCCTGGGTGCTGGGCGACGTCTGGGTGTCCGAAGGCGAGCCCGATAGCGAGGGTCGCGTCCCCTACCGCTCCGCCGAGCCGGAGGAGAAGGGCGAGATCGTCGTCACCGCCCCCTACCCCTACCTGACCCGCACCATCTGGGGCGACGCGGACAATGTCGGAACGCCCGGCTGGACGGGCGACCTCGACCGCTTCGCCACGACCTACTTCGGCCGCTTCCGCGATGCGCAGGGCAACCCCGTCTGGGCCTACCTGCAAGGCGACTTCGCACGGAAATACGCGGACGGCAGCTTCAGCCTGCACGGCCGCTCCGACGACGTGATCAACGTCTCCGGCCACCGCATGGGGACGGAGGAGATCGAGGGCGCCATCCTCCGCGACAAGCAGATCAACCCCGACAGCCCTGTCGGGAACGTCATCGTCGTTGGCGCCCCGCACCGGGAAAAGGGCCTGACCCCCGTCGCCTTCGTCCTGCCCGCCAAGGGGCGCGACCTGACCGCCGACGACGAGCGCCGCCTGAAGGACCTCGTCCGACAGGAGAAAGGCGCCGTTGCCGTCCCCTCCGACATCCTGGTCGTGCCGGCCTTCCCGGAAACGCGCTCCGGCAAATACATGCGCCGCTTCCTGACGGCCATGATGAACGACGAGCCGCTGGGCGACACCTCCACCCTGCGCAACCCGGAGTGCCTGACCGACCTCGCCGTTCGCATTGAGGCGTGGAAACGCGGCCAGCAGCGCGCGGAGGAACAGACCCTCATCGAGCGCCAGCGCTTCCTGTCGATCCAATACGACCGCCTCGGCGAGGGCGTGCGCATGGCGACCGTCACCATCGACAACCCGCCGGTCAACGCGCTGTCCGACCGCCTGCTGGACGAATTGGACACGGCGATCGCCCACCTCGCCCGCCGGCCGGACATCCATGCCGTGGTGATCACCGGCACTGGCCGAAACTTCGTCGCCGGCGCCGACATCCGCCAGCTGCTCGACGAGGTGCAGGACGAGGGCGAGGCGCGCGCCCTGCCCGCCAAGGCCCACGCCGTCTTCCGCGCCATCGAGGCGATGGACAAGCCGGTGATCGCCGCCATCCGCGGCGTCGCGCTCGGCGGCGGCTGCGAACTGGCCATGGCCTGCCACCTCCGCGTCGCCGACCCGCGCGCGCGCCTCGGCCAGCCGGAAATCAACCTGTTCCTGCCCCCCGGCTACGGCGGCACCCAGCGCCTGCCCCGCCTGCTGCTGCGCAAGGACCCTGAGCGCGGGCATGAACGCGCGCTGGAGATCCTGCTGTCCGGCCGGCAGATCGACGCGGAAACCGCGCTGGAGTTCGGGCTGGTGGATGTCGTCGCCCGCGGCGCGGACGACGCGCTGACCCTGGCGAAGACGTTGGCAAGGGAGGTTGCCCTCGGTCTCAATACCCTCTCCCCCCCGGGGAGAGGGAAGGGTGCGGGGGTCCCGCATCTCGGTACGTCCGGCAAAAGCGCAACCCCCTCACCCCAACCCTCTCCCCGGGGGGGAGAGGGGGTGGAGCGCCTCCTCCGCCAAGCCCACACCGTCGGCCGGGGCCCGGTCGCCGACACCATTGTCGACCTCGTCACCACCGGCCTGCGCGACGGCTTCGACGCCGGCTCACATGCGGAAATCGCCGCCTTCGCCCGCTTCCTCCTGGATTCCGAACACGGCGCCAAGAAGGGCATCGCCCTGTTCCTGGAGAAGAAGTCCCCGCCCCTGCCCGCGCGCCCGCGCCCCGAATCGCGCGACGGCGTGCTGCCCATCGGCAGCCCCCTCTTCCCCGGCGCCACGCCCCTGCCCCAATGGCAACTCGCCCAGGCCGTCGTCCGCGACCTGGAGACCGGTGCGGCCGCCCACGGCGACCCCGCCGACGCGGAACGCGAAGTGGTCATCCCCGTCCCGGAGCCCGGCCCCAACCAAGCGCTCGTCTACGTTCTCGCCTCGGAGGTCAACTACAACGACGTCTGGGCACTGACCGGCATCCCCATTTCCCTGTTCGACGAGCATGACGAGGACGTGCACATCACCGGTTCCGGTGGCGTCGGGATGGTGGTGCGCATGGGCGAGGCGTTGCAGGCCCAGGGGCGGCTCGCTGTCGGAGACCTCGTCGCGAT
The DNA here is from genome assembly GCF_025961225.1 of Azospirillum canadense. GTDB lineage: Bacteria > Pseudomonadota > Alphaproteobacteria > Azospirillales > Azospirillaceae > Azospirillum > Azospirillum canadense. Next base: position 2,224,638 of record NZ_JAOQNG010000001.1, read on the forward strand.
CTACTCCGGCGTGTCCGACGTGCTGGATCCGGAGGCCGGCGCCGACCCGATGTTCACCGACTTCCACATCCAAGGCTACCAGTCGCCGGACGGCAGCCACCAGCAGTTCATGCTAGCCGACGGGCCGCAGCTCTTCCATCTCCCGCCCGACCTCGCGCTGGAGGAGGCCGGCAGCTACATGCTCGCCGCCGGCACCGCCTACCGCGCGCTGTTCACCGCACTCGACGTCCAGCCCGGCAAGCGCCTGCTGGTGGAGGGGGCGGCCGGCGGCACCGGCGCCTGGACGGTGGAGCTGGCGCTCGCCCGCCGCATGAAGGTGACCGGCATGGTGTCGTCGGAACGGCGCGCCGCCGCGATCCGTGCCCGCGGGGCGGGGGCGGTGGACCGCTCCGTTGCCGAAAGCGCCTTCACCCGCATCCCCGCCGACCCGTCGCAGTGGGCGACGTGGGAGGAAGCGGGCCGCCCCTACCTCGACGCCCTGCGCGCGGCCAACGGCGGCGCCCTGGTGGACTACGCCGTCAGCCACGCCGGTGAGGCCACCTTCCCGCGCACCTTCCAGTCGCTGGCTGAGGGCGGCGCGCTGACCTTCTTCGGCGCCTCCAGCGGCTACCACATGACCTTCCTCGGCAAGCCCGGCTCCGCCGCGCCCGCCGAGATGCTGCGCCGCGCCCGGCTCCGCCCCGGCGAGGCCGTGCTGGTCTTCTACGGCGCCGGGGCGGTCGGCCTGCGCGACGACATGGCCCTGTCGGCCATCGAGGCGGCGCGCGAGTCCGGCGCGCGGATCTGCGTCGTCACCGACCAGGACTCCGAACGCGATTTCGTGCTGTCGCTGGGCTACGGCGAAGCCCTGGCGGGCGCCGTCTCGCTGGCCGAGATCAAACGCCGCGTGCCGCACTTCGTCTGGCCCGACACCATGCCGGACCTGCCCGACCCGCAGCGCGAGACAGCCGCCTTCAAGGAGGCCGTGCGCCTCTTCACCGAGGAGACCTTCAAGCCGCTGGGCCAAGCGGTGGGCCGCATCCTGCGCTCCGCCGACAATCCGCGCGGCATGCCCGATCTGGTGGTGGAGCGAGCCCGGCGCGACACGCTGGCCGTCTCCACCATGATCGTGAAGCCGCACACCGGCCGCGTCGTCTACTGCGGAGACATGGCCCCAGACGGACAGCCAAGGCGCTACAGCTTCTACGCCCCGCAGGTCTGGATGCGCCAGCGCCGCATTTTGATGCCCACGGCGGCCATCATCGGCACGCACCTGTCGAACGCTGCGGAAATCGCAGGGCTGAACCGCGTCATTGCGTCCGGGGCCGTTCGTGTGCCAACGACTTACCTCGGTGCCTGGGACGAGCTGCCCACGCTCCACCAGGCCATGTGGGAGAACCGCCTGCCCGAGGCGACGGGCGGGGCCGCCAAGGCGGTGGTGAACCATGCGCTCCCGGAGGCCGGCCTGACCTCCAGGGACGAGTTGCTGATCGCCTGGGCCAGCAAGGCCCTTGGAAAGGAACAATGAGGCTTATCATCAAGGACCTGTGCCACCGCTACGACGACCTCGTCGTGCTGGAGGGCATCGACCTGACGGTGCGCGAGGGGGAGGTGCTGGCGGTCATCGGCCCCTCGGGCTGCGGCAAGTCCACCTTGCTGGGCATCGCGGGCGGCATCGTCGCGCCCACCTCCGGCACGGTGGAGGTGGCGGGCGACACGCCTGACGGCTGCCTGAACCCGGTCACCTTCATCTTCCAGGACTTCGCCCTGCTGCCCTGGCGCAGCGTGGAGGACAACGTCGCCCTGGTGCTGGAGCACCACCCCCTCCCGGCGGCGGAACGGCGGGAGCGGATTGAGGCCGGCCTGCGCCGCATGGGCCTGTGGGACTTCCGCAAGGCTCTGCCGAAGCAGCTGTCCGGCGGCATGCGCCAGCGCGTCGGCATCGCCCGCGCGCTGGCCGTGCGCCCGGCCATGCTTCTGCTGGACGAGCCGCTGTCCGCGCTGGACGCCCAGACGCGCGAGCTGCTGATGGAGGATTTCCTGGCGCTCTGGCAGCGGGAGCGGACGACCGCCCTCTACGTCACCCACAACCTCGACGAGGCGCTGCGGCTGGCCGACCGCGTGGTGGTGCTGAGCCGCCGGCCCGGCCGCCTGCGCGAGATCGTCACCATCGAGGAGCCGCGCGACCAGCGCCTCCAGCCCTCCGCCCAGGCCCATCTCGCGGAGGTGCGCGATCGCCTCTGGCACCTGATCCGCGCCGAGGCGCAGCTGGCCGACCGGGAGATCGCCAATGCCTGACACCAGTCTCCCGGTCGCATCGGCCCAGCCCGTCCGCTTCCGCGGCGGCGGCTTCACCGTCCGGACGCACCGTTGGGCGGCGCTGCTGGCCTTCGCGGTGCTGATCGCCGTATGGGAATCGACCAACCGCTTCGGGCTCGTCAGCGCGCTGTTCCTGCCGCCGCCAAGCGCGGTGGCCAAGGCGCTCGGCGCCATGGTTGCCGACGGCAGCCTGTGGCAGCACCTGAAGGCCTCACTGATGCGGATCGGCGTGGGCTGGGCCATGGGTACGGTCGGCGGCATGGCGGTGGGCTTTGCCATGGGCATCGGCTCCGTGGCAAGGGCCGTGGGCGTGCCGCTGGTGTCGGCCTTCTTCCCGATCCCGAAGATCGCGCTGCTGCCGCTGTTCATCCTGTGGTTCGGCATCGGGGAGCCGTCGAAGTTCGCCACCATCGGCTTCGGCGTCTTCTTCCCCACCGTCATCGCCACCTACAGCGCCATCGATTCGGTGCCGCGCAACCTGATCCGCATGGCGCAGAGCTTCGGCCTGCCCTGGGCGTCGATCCTGCGCAAGATCGTGCTGCCGGGCGCCCTGCCCGGCATCCTGGCCGGCTTCCGCATCACCGCCTCCATCGCGCTGATCCTGGTCGTGGCGGCGGAGATGATCGGGGCGGAGTACGGCATCGGCGCCTTCGTGCTGACCGCCGGCAACCTGATGCTGACGGACCAACTGCTGGCCGGCGTGCTGGTCCTGTCGCTGCTCGGCCTCGCCATCGGCACCGTGCTGTCGATCCTGGAACGCCGCCTGCTGAAGTGGCGGTAAGTTATTGAAATTGCAAGCCTGTTGGGTGTCGGCTGACGCCTCCACCCAACCTACGAAAACACAAGGGAGAAGACACTGATGACTGTCGTGCGTTGGGGCCGTCGGAAAGTATTGGGGCGGACGGTAATTGGAATGATGGGCGCTGCGGCCCTGGCGCTGTCGGCCGCGCCCGCCCTGGCCCAGACCCTGGAGAAGACCTCCATCGGCGTGCTGGCGCTGGCCTCCTCCGGGCCGATCTTCATCGCCAAAAGCAAGGGCTACTTCGAGAAGGAGGGGCTCGACGTCGACCTGAAGATGTTCACCTCGGCCCAGCAGGTGCCGGTGGCCGTGGCGTCGGGCGACGTGGACTTCGGCGTCACCGGCCTGACCGCCGGCTTCTACAACCTCGCGGCCAAGGGGGCCGTCACCATGATCGCGGCGCAGAGCCGCGACGAGCCGGGCTTCGAACTCAGCGCCTACGTCGCGACCAACGCCGCCTTCGCCGCCGGGCTGAAGAAGCCCGCCGACCTGAAGGGCAAGCGCATCGCCATCACCACCGTGGGCTCCACGTTCCACTACATGCTGGGGCTGCTCGGGCAGAAATACGGCTTCACGGTCAAGGACCTGACCATGGTGCCGCTGCAGGACGTGCCGAAGATGACCGCCGCCTTCAAGGGCGGCCAAGTCGACGCCATCGTGGCGCCGGTGACGGTCGCCCGCCAGATGGTCGCGGATGGCGCCGGCACGATCATCGGCTGGGTCGGCGACGAGACGCCCTGGCAGCTCGGCGCGCTGTTCACCGGCCCGAAGACGATCGCCCAGCGCCGCCCGACGGTGGAGAAGTTCGTCCGCGCCTACCAGACGGCGCTGGCCGAGTACCACGCGGCCTTCAACACCAAGGACGCCCAGGGAGCCATCGTGAAGGGCCCCGGCTACGACGCCCTGCTGACCATCATCGCCGAGGCCACCAAGCAGAAGCCCGAGGTCGTCGCCGCCGGCCTGCCCTACGTGGATCCGCAGGGCAAGCTTCTGGTCAACGACGTCGTCAACCAGGTGAAGTTCTGGCAGGCCGAAGGCCAGGTGGACAAGACGCTGGACGCCAAGTCCATCATGGACCTCAGCTTCGTGAAGTGAGCGGGAGCGCTCAGCGCTTGCCCGGCGCGTAGACCTTCGGCTGAGCGAAGTTCAAGTGGTCCAGAAGCTCCTTGGTGACGCAGCCGTCAACGGGGAGCTTCGCCGCCTTCTGGTAGGCGCGGACGGCGGTGCGGGTGTTGGGCCCCATTTTGCCGTCCGCCGTACCGGCCTTGAAGCCGTGCTCGTTCAGCGCCGACTGGGCACCCTGCACATAGGCATACCGCATGTCCGACGGCATGTTCTCGTCCGGACAGACCGCGAAAGCCGGCGCGGCGGCAAAGGCGGTGAGGGCAAAGCAGGCGGCGATGGCGCTGCGGGCCATGGCTGGGCGCATCATGGTTGGTCTCCGTTCTTGTTTGCGGGGATCAACACGGCAGAGGCCGCGCTGCTTCGGAAGGGATAAAAATTGGCGGGGCCTCGTCCCCTTCCGTCCCGGCCCCTCATTCATCCCCTGGATAACGGATCGCGACCACCTCGATCTGCTCCACGCCCGCGGGCGTGCGCAGGTCCACGAGGTCGCCCTCCTGGGCCTTCAGAAGGGCGCGGGCGATCGGCGAGATCCAGCTGACGTGGCCACGGTCCAGGTCCACCTCATCGGCCCCGACAATGGTGATGGTGTTCTCCGCCCCATCCTCGCGGGCGTAGGTCACGGTCGCGCCGAAATACACCCGGTCGCGGTTCGTCTGGCGGGTGGGGTCCACCACCTCCGCCGATTCCAGCCGCTTGTTCAGGAAGCGGATGCGCCGGTCGATCTCGCGCAGGCGCTTCTTGCCATAGAGGTAATCGCCGTTTTCCGAGCGGTCGCCGTTCCCGGCCGCCCAGGACACGACATCCACCACCTTCGGCCGTTCGACGCGCAGGAGATTGCGAAGCTCCGCCTGCATCCGCTGGAAGCCAGCGGGCGTCATGTAGTTCTTGAAGCCGGCGGGAAGAGGTTTCGGATCGTCGCCGTCATCGTCGTCAGCGGAGTCGTTCTCCCGCGTGAAGGCCTTGCTCATCGTCGCAACCCGTCCTGCCTGTCAAAACCACCTGTTGCCTTGAAACAGAAAAGGCGCCCTGAGGCGCCTTTTCCAGTCTGCGTTCGGCGATAGACCGTCAGCGGGCCCACCAGCCGCGCCGCGGCTTGGCCGCCGGCTGGCTGTCGTCCGCGGTGGCCGGCTCGGGAGCCGGTTCGCTGATCGCCGGGGCGGGCGCCGCCTCGGCCGGAGCCTCCGCGGCGGCCTTCCGCTTGCGCGGAGCCCGCGTCTTCGCGGCCGGAGCGGCCTCCTCTGCCACCGGAGCGGGGGCCACCGGAGCGGGAGCCGGAGCCGCTTCAACCGGGGCTTCCGCCGCGGCCTTCCGCTTGCGCGGGGCGCGCTTCTTCGGCTCGGCCTGGGGCTCGGGCTGGGCCTCCTCGGCCACCGGAGCCGGGGCAACCGGTGCGGCGACCGGAGCCGTCTCGGCCGGAGCCTCGACCGCGGCGGCGGCCTTGCGGCCACGCCCCTTGGCCGGGGCCTTCGCCGGCTTTTCCGCCTTCGGCTCAGCCGCGGCGGCCTTCGGAGCCTTGCTCCCCCGGCGGCCCTTCGGCGCGTCCGTCTGGGGGGCCGGCTGCGGCGCGGCAGCCGGAGCCTCGGCCGACACGGTTTCCGCAACGTCGGCGGCCTCGGCCTTCGCCTTGGCGCCGCGACGGCCGCGCGGCTTCTTGGCCGGAGCTTCCTCCGCGGCCGGCGCCGCCGGAGCGGCCTCGGCCGCAACCTCGGCTGGCTCCCCGGTGGTCAGGATCCAATCGAAGTCGATCGGCTCCTCGGTGACCGGGGCCTGGGTGGCCGGTTCGCCGACGGCTTCCACGACCTCCTCAGAGGTGGCCTCTTCAGACTGGGCCTCCTCGGCGGACACGCCCTCCATGCCCTCGCGCTGGCGCGACCGGCGGCGGCCGCCACGCTTGCCGCGACGACGCTTCTTGCGCTCGCCGTTGGCGTCACCGTTGCCTTCGGCGAAGTCGCCCGTGCCCTCGTCGCCGTCCTCGGCGTCCGCCTCGTCCTCACCCTCGGCTTCGTCGTTCGCGGCGTCGAGGTGATGGCCCACGTCAACGTCGTTGATGACGAACTCCGGAGCGTCGATCTGGGCGCGCTCGATGGCTTCCTCGTCCACCTCGGTGCCGTCGCCTTCGGCCTCGTCCGCCTCAGCGTCCGCGGCTTCGCGGTCGGCGGCCGGGCTTGCCAGGACCGGACGGCCCTCCTCCCGGTCGCGTCCACGGCCACGACGGCGGCGCCGACGGCGGCGGCGGTCGCCTTCGCTCTCGCCGGCGACGGCCTCGGCACGCTCCGCCGGCTCGGCCTCGGCGGTCGTCTCCTCGACGATCTCCTCCTCGGCTTCCTCGGCCTCGGCGGCCAGGATGCGGTCGGTCTCGGCCAGGACGCGCTCGGCGCTGACCAGCGGGACGTCGTCCTCCGGCGTGCGGGCCTTGACGCGCTCAAGCCGCAGGTCGGGGGCGATCAGCGTGTCGTCCGCCTGCACCATGACGCGGAAGCGGTAGCGCTCCTCGATCTTGGTCAGCTCGACGCGCTTCTGGTTGAGGATATAGAGCGCGATGCGGGTCGGCACGAAGACCGTGATCTCGGCCGAGCGCTTGCGGATACCCTCCTCCTCGATGGCGCGGAGCACGTGCAGCGCCGAGGATTCCACCGAGCGGATGACGCCGGTGCCGGAGCAGTGCGGGCAGCGCTCGAAGTTGGTTTCCAGCAGCGACGGGCGCAGGCGCTGGCGCGACAGCTCCAGCAGGCCGAAAGCGGAGATGCGGCCGAGCTGGATGCGCGCCCGGTCGTTCTTCATCGCCTCCTTCAGGCGGCGCTCCACCGCGGCGTTGTTGCGGGGCTCCTCCATGTCGATGAAGTCGATCACGATGAGGCCCGCGAGGTCGCGCAGGCGCAGCTGGCGCGCCACCTCCTCCGCGGCTTCGAGGTTGGTCTTGTAGGCCGTCTCCTCGATGTTGCGCTCGCGCGTCGACTTGCCCGAGTTGACGTCGATGGAGACCAGCGCCTCGGTCGGGTTGATGACGATGTAGCCGCCAGAGCGCAGCTGCACGACCGGGCTGTGGATCGCGTCGATCTGCGTTTCCACCTGGTAGCGGTGGAACAGCGGGATCGTCTCGTCCCGGTACTGCATGACGCGCTTGCTGTGGCTCGGCATCATCATGCGCATGAAGTCGCGCGCGGTGTTGAAACCGGCCGAGCCCTCCACCCAGATCTCGTCGATGTCGTCGGTGTAGAGATCGCGGATCGAGCGCTTGATGAGGTTAGCCTCTTCATAGATGAGGCACGGCGCCGAGGACTTCAGCGTCTGGACGCGGATGTCGTCCCACAGGCGCAGCAGGTATTCCAGGTCGCGCTTGATCTCCTGCTTGGAGCGCTCCAGCCCCGCGGTGCGCAGGATGACCGCCATGCCTTCCGGCACGTCGAGGTCCGACAGGATCTCCTTCAGGCGCTTGCGGTCGGCCGGGTTGGTGATCTTGCGGGAAATCCCGCCGCCGCGGCCGGTGTTCGGCATCAGCACGCAATAGCGGCCGGGCAGCGACAGGTAGGTGGTCAGCGCCGCGCCCTTGTTGCCGCGCTCCTCCTTGGTGACCTGGACCAGCATGACCTGCCGGCGCTTGATCACCTCCTGGATCTTGTAGCTGCGCAACGGCCGCGTGCGGCGGCGGTGCGCGTCCTCGACCTCGTCGCCGCCGATCACGTCGGGGCTGACGCCGTCCTCGCCGGCCGGCTCACCGTCGGTCTCGCCATCCCCGTCGCCGCCGGTGGCGGCTTCGGCGTCAGAGTCGGCGGACGCCGCGGCGTAGCCGTCGGTCTCACCGTCCGCGTCGCCTTCGACGCCGACGTCCTCGCCGTAGCCCGAGGGCATCGGGGAGAATTCCTCGACCACATGCTCCGGCCGGATCGGCTCGGCCATCACGGCGCCGTCGACCGCGGCCTCGGCGCGGGCTTCCGCCTGCTCCTCAAGCCGGCGCTCCTCGGCCAGCAGGGCCTCGCGGTCGGCGATCGGGATGCGGTAGTAGTCGGGATGGATTTCCGAGAAGGCGAGGAAGCCGTGGCGGTTCCCGCCATATTCCACGAAGGCCGCCTGGAGCGACGGCTCAACCCGGGTCACCTTGGCAAGGTAGATGTTGCCCTTGAGTTGCTTCCGGGTCGCGATTTCGAAGTCGAGGTCTTCGAGTCTGTTTCCATTGACCACGGCGACCCGGGTTTCCTCCGGGTGCGTGGCGTCCACCAGCATGCGCTTGGCCATACAAGATCCCCATGACGCCCCCGGGGTGCCCGCGCGACGATCGGGCCGCCCGGACGCGTCATCATTGTGTGCGAAGCCTGCGGAACCGGCCCCAACCTCGTCGAACGGCGCTGGTGAAGCAGCCAGGACGAGACGGACTTCGGACTCCGGGCGCCGGAGTTTCGGCCGGCGCCAGCTTCGAGGTTTCGTCCCTTTCACCGGCAACCCAGACGCGTCACGCCCCAGACCGCGGCCGATGATCGAAGTCGGCCGGGAAGATCCGCGGGCGACGCCACAGGTCTGCCTTGGAGGGAAATCCCCCCGCGGAAGTGGTCTGGTGGGTCGCGGTATGTCGCAGGGCTACCATAGACAAGCATGAAAACTTGCACAACGGTGGAATTCGGTGAAACGAAGATGCCGCCACAATCGGTCGCGGCCCCGCCGCCACGGCCGGCGCGGGCTTGGCCGGTCAGTTCCGCGCCGTACGGTGCTTTGCTGTGGTCGTTGCCGCACTGTTGCAGGAACGGCACCCCCTTCGCCGATTTCGCGCGCCGTCTCACCGTTGTCGTTGAAGATGTTGATTCCGCTAAGCTATAGGTCATGGCTGGCTATAGCCGTGTTGCGGTCTGGTGGATGCGATGGCCCGAATGCTCGCGATGATCGTCGCCGTGCTGGGCGCTCTTCTTGGGGCGGTCGCCCTGTCGCCGTGCCCGGCCCACGCGCAAACCACCGCGGCCCTGCCCTTCCCGCCGCCCGCCCAGGAGCGGGTGGAGGTGCTGGACGCCCGGCTCGGCCTGCACCCGGAAAAGACGCGCTTGGTGCTCGAACTCAGCGAATCGGTCGCCTTCTCGGTATCGGTGCACGCCGATCCCTACCGCGTCGTGGTCAACCTGCCGGACGTGAGCTGGCCTGGCGGAGCCGCACCGGTCACCGGCAAGGGGCTGGTCACGCGCTACCGGTTCGAGGGGCGCGAGGGCGGCGCCTCCCGCCTCGTCGTGGAGACCACGGGGCCGGTCAAGGTGTCCGAGGCCTTCACGATCCCCTCCAAGGAAGGCCACAAGCCCCGCTTCGTGCTGGACGTCGCGCGGGCCACCGCCGCGGAGTTCACCCAAGCCGCCAACGCTCCGGCCCCCAAAACCCCGCCGCCCCGCGCGCCGGCGCCGGAGGCCCAAAGCGTACCCGTGAGCGCCGGCCGGCCGGTGCCGGCCCCGCCGCCGTACCAGCCCGCGCCGATTCTGCCCGCCGCCGCGGCCATGACCCCGCCGATCCCGCAGCCGGCGCCGCAGCGCTCCACGCCGAACCCCGACCGGGCCGTGCCGGAGAAGCCGCTGATCGTCATCGACCCGGGGCACGGCGGCGTCGATCCCGGCGCCATCGGCGTCGGCGGCATCTACGAGAAGGACATCACGCTGGCCATGGCGCGCGAGGTGAAGCGCCAGTTGGAGTCGTCCGGCCGCTATCGGGTCAAGCTGACCCGCGACAAGGACGTCTTCATCCGCCTGCGCGACCGCGTCGCCATCGCCCGCGAGGCCGACGCCGACCTGTTCCTGTCGCTGCACGCCGACATCATCGGGACCAGCAGCATCCGCGGCCTGTCCATCTACACCCTGTCCGACAAGGCCTCGGACCACGAGGCGGAGAACCTGGCCGCCAAGGAGAACCGCGCCGACGCGCTGGCCGGCATGGATCTGTCGGCGGAGAACGACTTGGTGGCGACGATCCTGATCGACTTGGCGCAGCGCGACACCATGAACCACTCCAAGCGCTTCGCGAACCTGGCGCTGGAGCATCTGCGCCGCGACGTGGCGGTCATTCCCAACAAGCCGATCCGGCAGGCCGGCTTCGCCGTGCTCACCGCGCCCGACATGCCCTCGGCGCTGGTCGAGATGGGCTACCTGTCGAGCCCGCAGGACGCCGGCCTCCTCACTAAGGCCGCGCACCGCGAGCGATTCGGCCGCGCTCTGCTGCGGGCCATCGACTCCTACTTCAAATGGCTGGGCGCCGCCCAAAAGAGTTGAAGAGTTGAGGGCGAAGAGCTGAACACGGGAAGCGGCGTGTTTTGCCGCGGGTACCCCTGACGGAAACGCGGCGCGGGTATTCAGGATGGTTGGATACCACTTTCTTGCATGCGCCTTGTGGGCGTCACATTTTCCTGACATGCCTGCGTGGGAGTCGGCGCGCCGGCTTCCGCGGTGTAGGATGCCGCTCATCGGAGGGTCCCGCCGCTTCCCCCGGGGAGCGGGCGGCCCGCCGCCTTGCCCGTTTGGGATCTGGTCTGTTTGGGATTTGTCATGCGCCTGATTCTGTCCGTCCTGATGGCCCTCGTCATGCTCGTGCTGGTCGGAGCCGGGGGATTCGTCTATGTGCTGGACTATTACGACCGCGATCTGCCGGATTACACGAAGCTGGCCAACTACCAGCCGCCCGTGACCACCCGCGTGCACGCCGGCGACGGGCGCCTGCTGGCGGAGTTCGCGTCGGAAAAGCGTGTGTTCGTGCCGATCGACGCGATGCCCAAGCGGGTGATCAACGCGTTCCTCGCGGCCGAGGACAAGAATTTCTACGAGCACAAGGGCGTCGATCCCATCGGCATCGCCCGCGCCATCCTGACCAACGTGGAGAATTTCGGCCGCGACCGCCGGCCCATGGGCGCCTCGACCATCACGCAGCAGGTCGCCAAGAACATGCTGCTGACCAACGAGGTCTCCTTCGCCCGCAAGATCAAGGAAGCGATCCTGGCCGTGCGCATCGAGCGCGCCTTCAACAAGGACCGCATTCTTGAGCTGTACCTGAACGAGATCTTCCTCGGTTTCCGGTCCTACGGCGTGGCGGCGGCGGCGTTGAACTACTTCAACAAGGGGCTGGACGAGCTGACCATCGAGGAGGCCGCCTACCTCGCGGCCCTGCCCAAGGCGCCCAGCAACTACCACCCGGAACGCCAGCGCGACGCGGCCATCGCCCGCCGCAACTGGGTCATCGGCCGCATGGCCGAGGACGGGCACATCACCCCGGACGAGGCGAAGATCGCCCAGGCCCAGCCGCTGACCGTGCGCAAGCGCGACGAGCAGGACTCCGTGACCTCGGAGTATTTCGCCGAGGAGGTCCGGCGCGAGCTGGTGAAGCTGTACGGCGAACAGGCCCTGTACGAGGGCGGGCTGTCGGTGCGCGCCTCCATGGACCCCGTCCTTCAGGACGCGGCGACCCGGGCGCTGCGCACCGGTCTGGTCCAGTACGACCGCCGCCACGGCTACCGCGGCCCGGTCGGCAAGATGGACAATTTCGACAACTGGGCCAAGAAGCTGGCCGGCATGGCCCCGCCCGCCGGGTCGGAGGGCTGGCACCTCGCCGTCGTGCTGAAGGACGATGCGGCCGACGCGCTGGACGTCGGCCTGCCCGACGGATCGCGCGGGCGCGTGCCGCTGGCCGAACTGCGCTGGGCGCGTGCCCAGAAGGACGACAACCGCCTCGGCCCGGACATCCGTCGGCCGTCGGACGTCGCCAAGCTGGGCGACCTGATTCTGGTGGAGCCGGCCCACAAGGACGAGAAGGGCAAGGACTACCCGCCGGGCAGCTACGCCCTGCGTCAGACCCCCGCGGTGCAGGGCGGCCTCGTGGCGCTCGACCCGCACACCGGCCGGGTGCTCGCCATGGTCGGCGGCTTCTCCCCGCACATGAGTGCCTTCAACCGCGCTACCCAGGCGATGCGGCAGCCGGGCTCCTCCTTCAAGCCCTTCGTGTACCTGACGGCGCTCGACCAGGGCTTTACCCCGTCGTCGCTGGTCATGGACGCACCCTTCGAGTACGACCCCGGCCACGGCCAGCCGATCTGGCGGCCGGAGAACTACAGCCACGAGTTCTACGGCCCGACCCCGCTGCGCGTCGGCATCGAGAAGTCGCGCAACGTCATGACCGTCCGCCTCGCCAATGCCATCGGCATGGACAAGGTCAAGGCGACGGCCGAGAAGTTCGGCATCGTCGACAACCTGCAGCCCTACCTGCCCATGTCGCTGGGGGCCGGCGAAACGACCGTGCTCCGCATGGCCACCGCCTACGCCATGCTGGACAACGGCGGCAAGCGCATCACCCCGACCTTCATCGACCGGGTGCAGGACCGCAACGGCAAGACCATCTTCCGCCACGACAACCGCGCCTGCGACGCCTGCAACCACGTGGCGTGGAAGGACGGCGTGGCGGTGCCGGCCGTTCCCGACACGCGCGAGCAGATCAACGACCCGCGCACCGTCTACCAGATGGTCTCCATCCTTGAGGGCGTCGTGCAGCGCGGCACGGCGACGAAGCTGCTGTCGCTCGGCAAGCCGCTGGCCGGCAAGACCGGCACGACCAACGACAGCAACGACGCCTGGTTCATGGGCTTCTCGCCCGACCTGGTGGTCGGCACCTACATCGGCTTCGACCAGCCGCGCTCGCTGGGCGCCAAGGAGACGGGTGGCTCCGCGTCGGTCCCCGTGGTCAAGGACGTGCTGGAGGTGGCGCTGAAGGACAAGCCGGCGACGCCCTTCCGCGTGCCGCGCGGCCTGCGGCTCGTCCGCGTCAACCCGGAAACCGGCCGCTTGGCGTCGCCCGGCGACCGCAAGGCGATCTGGGAGGCCTTCATCCCCGGCACCGAGCCCAACCCCGACCAGCCGCAGCTCGTGCTCGACGGCTCGGCCCGCGCGGGGAGCGGAGAGGCCGGCCTGACCGGAGCGGCGCTGCCGGGCGGCGGGTTCGGCGACCCATCGGCAACCGGAACTTACGGTGCAGCCCCGGCCGGAGTGGCGCCCGGCGCACCGCCGTCGGCGACGGTGGGGACCGGCGGCCTGTACTGACGGCACGGGACGATAAGGGAGGAGAGGCGGCTCTTTTGGGGCCGCCTCTTTTCTTTTTGAATGGATGTGCGCTGCGGGAGAAGACGGCGGGCGCACTACGCCTCTCTAAGACGCGATGCGGAAAGCATAGCCAAAGCACTGAAACGGTAGATGGACGTCAAGGCACCTTCGAAAGAAGGATGTTTGCATCGCCCATATTGGCCTTCGCAGATGCGGAACGGAGCCGGAAAGGCCCTGTTGATGGGGCTGCACGCGGTTGGCGCCTTGCGGCGCGCGCGACGTCCGGCATTTCCCATTCGTGAGGATCCGTCATGACCACCGACGCCGAACCGACACGCGTCGTCATTCCCGTCGTCCAGGAAACCGTCGAGATCGAGAAGCACGCCCGGCCCACCGGTGTCGTGCATGTGCACCGTCGTGTCCATGAAGAGGTCGAGGAGATCGACGAGCCGCTGGAGTCCACGGAGGTCGTGGTCGAGCGCGTCCCCGTCGGCGCCTGGATCGACAAGGCCCCGGCCGAGCGGCGGGAGGGCGACACCATGATCATCCCGGTCGTCGAGGAGGTGCCTGTCGTCGTGATGCGCCTGCGCCTGGTCGAAGAGGTGCATGTGACCCGCCGCCGCACGACTCGCCGCTACCGCGACCGCGTGCCCGTCCGCCGATCCGAAGTCACGGTCGAGCGGGAGGAGGCCGAACAATCCGCCCCGCCCCCGCCCACACCGGAATACCCCACACCAGAACACAGGAGATCACGCATGACGATGACCGTCATTGGACTGTTCCAGACCCCCGAACCGGCCCGCCGGGCGAGCCAGGAACTGACCAAGGCCGGATGCCCGGAGGAGAGCGTCCGGCTGTTCGACAAGCCGCGGGACGACTTGGCCTCCGCGTTGGCCGAATTCGGGATCGACGCGGAGGACGCCCGCGCCTTCTCCGGCGCCATCGCCAAGGGCGCGGCCGTGATCGCGGTCGAGGTCGAGGACGACCAGGCGGACGAGATACGCTCCCGCCTGGAACGGAACGACGCCCGCGCCGTGGACGTCTATGAGGACGAAAGGCACGAGCAGGGCGGGAAAAGCGCGCACGGCGAGCGCAAGGTCCTGCCGGAGGTGGAGGAGCAGGTGCGGATCGGCAAGCGCCGGGTGGTCCGCGGCGTCCACGCCAGCACCCACGTCACCGAGCGGCCGGTCGAGAAGACCTTGACCCTGGAGGAGGAGAAGGTGCGGGTGCGGCACCGCGAGGCCGACCGCGAACTGAGCCCCGAGGAAGCCGAACGGGCCTTCAAAGAGACCAGCGTGGACATGACCGAAACCACGGAGGAGGCCGAGGTCCGCAAGGCCGCCCGCCTGATCGGAGAGGTCGAGCTGACGAAGTCGACCACCGAGCACAAGGAAACGGTGCGCGAAACCGCCCGCAAGACCGAAGTGGACGTGGAGCGGACCGGCGGGCGGGGTTCGAAGAAATGATACGGGTGTAGCTTCGGGGGATTTTCACCACCACGGCACCAAGGCACCAAGAGTCCAACCCGTGCCGGGCGCGAGGATTCTTGGTGTCTTTGTGTCTTGGTGGTGAAGCCCTCTCCCGTCGCTTCAACTTACGGCCGTGCCGCCGACCGCACCACGTCGCGGGAGCCCAGTTGGGCGATGGCGTCGCCGGTGCAGCCGCCGAGCGGGCGGAGGTCGGCTTCCATGTGGGCCAGCATGGCCTGGACACCCTCTTGGTTGATGTGCAGGGCATCGACGAACTGCGCCTCGTCAGTCACTGCGCGGCGGGTGTCGATGACCGGCACGTCGGCCGGCAGGCGGTGCTTCAGGTCGTCGAAGAAGGCGTCGAAGTTGGTCAGCTTCTCGATGTAGCCGGGGAAGTAGGGGGTGATGACCACGGCGACCTTGGTCCCGTGCGCCCGCGCGGTGGCGATGATGCGGTCCAGCGCCTCCCAGTTCGGCTGAAAGCCCTCCATCGCCTCCGTCGGAGCGTGGGCGATCTGGGCCTTCAGGACAGGCGACATGCTGCCGCTCAGCGTGCGGTCGCCTCCGGTCGGGTGGACGCGCTCCATCGCCAGCCGGATCGTCTGGTTGTTGTTGAAGATCAGCGTGTTGAACAGCTTGTTCGACGCCCACATGGTCGGGTCGACCTTGCGGATGAAGCCGTCCACCCGGTTGGAGTAGTAGGCGAGCAGCGGCAAGTCGGCCAGCGCGTTGGGGTCGTCCACCACGCTGGTCGGCTCCAGCAGAAGCAGGCGCGGCGCACCGTGGCGCTCCACGTAATCCTGCCAAAGCAGGTCGCCGACCGTGGTCGGGGCGCCGCCCATGCCGAGGTTCAGCGCCTTCCAGCAGGTCAGCCGCTGAATGTCGGACACCGGGAAGTGGTTGTCGGCACGCGAGTTGCCGAGCACGACCACGTCCGCGGGCGGACCGTCCTGGTAGACGGTCATGAAGCGGTCGCTCGCGTGGCGCAGCGTTTCGCCCAGCCAGGACGCGAAGGCGCGGTCCATGGTGACGACCATGCCCAGAATCAGGCCCAAGGCTGCCAGAAGGCGGATCATGGAAGGGGCTCCGTCAGAACTGGAAGTAGATGAAGGATCGGTTGGCGAAATTGCCGAAGAGAAGCAACAGCAGGACCAGCGTGGAGCAGGCCATGGAACGGGCGACCACATTGACCCCGGCGTAGCGGCGGTTGGCCCCCATCTCAATCATCGCATCGATCATCAGCACCACGCCGGCGAAGACGACCACGCGGACCAGATAGCTCATCTGCTGCATGCCGCGCGGCAGGCTGAAGTCGCCGTCGCCGATGATGCCCAGGATGGTCCAGACCGTGTGCAGGTCGTTGGCCCGGAAGGGCAGCCAGGTCAGCGTCACCAGAAGGAAGACGAAGCCGATGGTCAGCAGGCGCCCGGCCGCCAGCGGGAAACCGGTCAGGCGTATCGGGCTGCGCGCCGCCAGCCAGCGGGCGCCGTCCTCCGCCGCCATCAGCGCGGCGTGCATGGCCCCCCACAGGACGAAGGTCCAGTTGGCGCCGTGCCACAGGCCGGAGACCAGCATGACGATGGTCATGTTCCGGACGCGCAGCCACCCCGAACGCCCGCCACCCATGGGGATGTAGACGTAGTCGCGGAACCAGGTGGACAGCGAGATGTGCCAGCGCCGCCAGAAGTCGCGCATGCCCCTGGCGAAATAGGGGCGGTTGAAGTTTTCGCACAGCGTGTAGCCGAAAATCTGCGACAGGCCGATCGCGATCAGCGAGTAGCCGGCGAAATCGCCGTAGATCTGCAGGGAAAAGCAGACCAGCCCGATGATGTGGTTCAGCGCGTTGAAGAACTCCGGCTGGGCGAAGCGCGCGTCCACCACCGCGGCGGCGTTGTCGGCCAGCCCCAGCTTCAGGAAATAGCCCCAGACCAGCTTTTCCAGCCCGGCGAAGCGGAAGGCGAAGGGCACGTCCTGCTTCGGCCCGTTCTGGATTTGCGGCAGCAGGTCGCGCGCCCGGACGATCGGGCCAGCCACCAGCTGCGGGAAGAAGGAGGCGAAGGTCGCGTAGCGCAGCAGCGACCGTTCCGGCTTCTCCAGGTGGCCGAGGTAGAGGTCCAGCGCGTAGCTGAGATTCTGGAAGGTGTAGAAGGAGATGCCGACCGGCAGGATGATCGACAGGGTGCGCTCCCCGATGTCGATGCCGAGCGACGACAGGGCGAGGTGCGCGCTGTCAACAAAGAAGTTGAAGTATTTGAAAAAGAACAGGACGCCGAGGTTGGTGCCGAGGCTGAGCTGCATGAACAGCCGGGCGGCGGCCCGGTTCGGCGCGTCGGCGATCCGCAGTCCGCAATAGAAGTCGATCAGGGTCGTCAGGGCGAGCAGCGTGCAGAAACGGTAGTCCCAAAATCCGTAAAAGATGTAGCTGGACGCCAGCAGGAGCGGTGTGAACAGCCGCGTCCGCGCCAGCGCCATGAAGGCCGCCGTAAAGACCGTGATGAACACAAGGAAACCAAGGCTCGTGAAGTTCATCGTGGGCCGCGCTTTTCGGTTGTTGACGAAGATTGTGGCCGGCAAAGGGAACCGTGGCATTCCGGCGGCGTTGGCTTAAGGACCGGGTGCCCGTTCTCTTTGTGGGTGCCGCGACGCTCGAACCATGCGATCTTTCGAGTAGAGGCATAGAACGGGCAGGACGCTAGCACAGTAAGCGTCCGAACAATCCCGCCGCGAACGGGTCTTTGCGGCGCCGAATTGGATGTACTCATCTGGAACGATCAGCCGCTATTCGGAGCGGCTATGCACCCTCGCCGGTTTTACTACGACCAGGGTCGAATGCCATGGGCGGCGGGGCGTTTGCGGAACGGGCGACGTGAGCGCCCATGGGGCGCCCGGGCCATTTTGCAAAGGCGGAATAAGGGGGTGCAACGCCGGCCGTAACTCGCTACATAGGGGCCTGACTTCGGAATCAACTCTGGCTGACGAGGAGGTACCGCGATGCGGGCCGAGATCGAAGCGGCCGCTGGCGAGATCAGAGACTCGCTGGCGCTGCTGAGGAGGCATCTTTGACTGGGATAACGCGCTGCGTCGTCTCGACGAACTGAATGACCTCTCCGAGGACCCCAAGCTGTGGGATGACCCGACGCGCGCGCAGACCATCATGCGCGAGCGCACCCAGTTGGAGACCTCGGTCAACGGCTACCGCGCGCTGGAGCGCGACCTGTCCGACAGCCTGGAGCTGATCGAGATGGGCGAGGCCGAGGGCGACGCGACCGTCGTCGCCGACGCCGAGGCCCAGCTCTACGCGCTGCGCGAGCGCGCCGCCAAGCTGCAGATCGAAAGCCTGCTGTCGGGCGAGGCCGACGCCAACGACTGCTTCGTCGAGGTGAATGCCGGCGCCGGCGGCACGGAGGCCCAGGACTGGGCGCTGATGCTGGTGCGCATGTACACCCGCTGGGCGGAGCAGCACGGCTACAAGACCCAGTGGCTGGAAGAGAGCCCCGGCGAAGAAGCCGGCATCAAGTCCGCCACCGTGCAGATCAGCGGCCACAACGCCTATGGCTGGCTGAAGACCGAGGCGGGCGTGCACCGTCTGGTGCGCATCAGCCCCTTTGACAGCCAGGCCCGCCGCCAGACCAGCTTCGCCGCCGTTTCGATCTCGCCGGTGATCGACGACAAGATCAACATCGAGATCAACGAAAAAGACTGCCGCATCGACACGTTCCGCGCGTCGGGCGCCGGCGGCCAGCACGTCAACAAGACCGACTCGGCCATCCGCATCACCCACCTGCCCACGGGCATCGTGGTGGCCTGCCAGCAGGAGCGCTCGCAGCACAAGAACCGCGCCAAGGCGTGGGATATGCTGCGCGCCCGCCTGTACGAACGCGAACTGAAGATCCGCGAGGACGCCGCGGCCGCCCTGGAGGCGACCAAGAGCGACATCGGCTGGGGCCACCAGATCCGCTCCTACGTCCTGCACCCTTACCAGATGGTGAAGGACCTGCGGACAAACGTGGAGACGTCGCAGAGCCAGGCGGTCCTGGACGGCGCACTCGACCCGTTCCTGGAGGCAGCGCTGGCGGCGCGGCTGAAGGGACAGGGCGACGAGGCCGCGGCCTAAGCACCCTCTCCTCCTCCCCACCCCTCCCCGGTCCGTTCAGGACGACGGGGGAGGGGTGGGGAGGGGCTACTACAGCAGCCCCAGCCCCTCCAGCTCGCCGCGCAGCCGGTCGGCGCTGGTGAAATGGTGGGCGACCATGCCGACCATGCGCGCGGCCTCCACGTTGGCCGCGCTGTCGTCGATGAAGAAGCAGTCCTCCGCCACCAGACCGTAGCGGTCCAGCAGCAGGCGGAAGATAGCCGGGTCCGGCTTGACCAGGCGCTCGTCCCCCGACACGACGATGCCATCGAAGACGTTCAGGAAATCGAAGCGCTTGCGGGCCAGCACGAACTTCTCGGACGAGAAGTTCGTGATCGAATAGACCGGAGTGCCCCGCCCCTTCAGCGCCATCAGGATCTCCGGCGTTCCCGGCATCGGTCCGGGCACCATGTCCTCCCAGCGCTCGTGGTAGGCGCGGATCAGCTCGGCGCAGTCCGGGTAGGCGGCGGTCAGCGTCGCCACCGCCTCGTCCCACGGCCGGCCGCGGTCCTGTTCCAGGTTCCAGGCCGGCGTGCAGACCGTCTCCAGGAAATGCTCCATCAGGTCCTCGTACCCCTCGAACAGGTCGCGGTAGAGATGCCGCGGATCCCATTCGATGAGCACCTGCCCGATGTCGAAGACCACCGTCGTCGGAGTCGCCCTTGCCATTCCGCGGTCAGCCCTTGCGCGCGGCGCCGACCAGGCGCTTCATCTCGTCCAGCTTGATGGCGCCCGGCACCAGCTCGTCGCCGAAGATGAAGCCCGGCGTGCCGCGGATGCCCAGCTGCTCGGCCAGCGCCTGGTTGCTGGCGATCACCTTCAGGACGTCGGGGCTCTCCATGTCCTTCTTCAGCTTGTCGTTGTCGATGCCGACCGACTTGGCAAGACGCATGATGGTGTCCTCGTCCAGCTGGCCGCGGTGGGCCATCAGGGCGTTGTGGTACTCCACATACTTGCCCTGGGCGCGCGAGGCGAGCGCCGCCTTGGACGCGATGACTGACGCCGGACCCAGGATCGGGAACTCCTTCAGCACGAAGCGGACCTTGCCGTCGTCCTTGATCAGCTTCTGCGTGTCGCCCTGCACGGCCTTGCAGTAGCCGCACTGGTAGTCGAAGAACTCGACCACCGTGACGTCGCCCTGCGGGTTGCCGACGACAGGATCGGCCGGGTTCTGGAACAGCGCCTTCTTGTTGGCGGCCAGCGCTTGGCGCCCCCGCTCCTCCTCGGCCTGCTTCTGGCGCTGCTGCAACGCGTCCACGGCCTCCAGGATGATTTCCGGGTGCTGCATCAGGTAATCGCGCACCACCCCTTCGATGGCCTTGCGCTGGGCGTCGTCCATGGTGGACTGCGCCTGGACCGCGACGGGGGAAAGCGCCGCCAATGCTGCGGCCAGCATCAGGACGGCGGGGCGGAAGCGGGTCATGGGAAAAAACCTCCGGGTGCGGACGCGTGCGCTGTTCATGGAACCGATACTTGTGACGGGGAATCCGTGGCCGGGCAAGTCAACTCCCCGCGATGCCACCCTTTGTACGGGCGGGCGGTGTATGGACGGGCGGTCACTTTCCGCCCGCCTGCCCGCGGATGTCCTGGGCGCGCAGCCAGCCGGGGGAACCGGCGGGCAGAAGCTTTTCCGCCCGTTCCGCCTGGGCGCGGGCCATCGGCTTGTCGCCGCGGGCGAATGCCTCCTCCGCGGTGGCGTAGGCGACCATGCCGTTGTTGCCCTTCATGCTCCAGGCCTGGGCCTGAAGCCGCCACAGGAAGGAGGACTGGCCCTGCTGCGACTTGGCGGCGATCTGCAGGTTCTTCAGCGCCTCGTCGGCCAAGCGGGGGTCGTTCTGTTCCAACAGCGCGTGGGCGAGCGACACGCGGATGGAGTTGGCGTCGGGTTGCAGCTCGATGGCCTTGCGGTAGGGCACAAGGGCGTCCGGCGCGCGGCCGGTCTGCAGCATCAGGTCGCCCTTCACCTCGTACATGAAGGCGTTCTTCGGTTCCTGCGCGATCAGCCCGTCGACCAGCGGCAGCGCCTGCTTCACCTCGCCGCGCCGGAAATAGGCGTAGGCCCGGCCATAGCGCGCCACGAAGGACGGATCGTCCGCGCGGTAGCGGCGCAGCGCCCCGTTGGGGTCGAGATAAGCGTAGAGCTTGGCCTGGATTCGGCGGAACTGCTCGTTCCAGACGGCGGGAATCGGCTTGTTGCCGTTGCGCGAGGTGGCGACGAAGCGTTCCACCGAATCGAGCCGCTCGCGGGTCAGCGGGTGTGTGCGGCGGTAGCCGGCGTCAGGGTCGCTGTTCAGCAGCGGATCCTCGTTCACCCCCAGCTTCTCCAGGAAGGTGGCCATGCCGCGGGCGGAAATGCCGGACTGCTCCAGGTAGGACAGGCCCGCCTGGTCAGCCGAGGATTCCTGGCTGCGCGAGAAGGACAGGAAGTTGCGCTCCGCCAGATGCTGGCCGAGCATCAGGCCGGCCGCACCGGCGCCCGCGTTCTTGGCCGCGATGCCGCCGAGCACGCCGATTCCCATGCCGATCAGCGAGGACAGGAAGGCGTTTTCCATGGCGTCGGCGCCGCGCACCAGGTGGCCGCCGGCGATGTGGCCGGTTTCGTGCGCGATCACCCCCAGCAGTTGCCCGGCGTCGTCGACGTTCAGCAGCAGGCCGGTGTGCAGGAAGATGTTCTGCCCGCCGGCGACGAAGGCGTTGATGGTGTTGTCGTTGACCAGGATGATGCTCACCGCCTCGGCGTCGATGCCGGCGGCCTGGAAGATTGGCCGTGCCATGTCGCGGATGATATGTTCCGTCTCGGCATCGCTGAGGAGTTGCATCTCCTGGCGGCGCTGCGCGCCCGCGGGCGGCGTCCAAGACAACACCATCACGGCGACCATGGCGACAACCGAAACGAGCCTGCTGGGCTTGCGCACCGTTACGACCTCCGAACAGCGGATCTCGGAACTACCGAACACCACGTCCCATTCCACACGCCGAATCTGGCGAGGGTTGGGCGCGATTGCCATAGTGGCAGCACTGCTTCCGGGCTGCGTCAACACCAAGTACAAGACGAACGCCCCGGTCCAGAGCTATGTGGTGGCGGACGAGCCGCGCGCCGCCTCCATCGGACGCGACATCATCGCGCAGGGCGGCCGCGCCGGCGACGCCGCGGCGGCGATGGCGCTGGCCATGGCGGCCACCCTGCCCTCCCGCGTCGGTCTGGCCGGCGGCGGCGTCTGCGTGGTGTTCAACGCCGCGAAGAAGGAAAGCCGCACGCTCGACTTCCTGCCCCGCCCGGCTGGCTCCAACGGAGCAGCCGTGCCCGCCTTCCTGCGCGGTGTCTACGCGCTCCAGGCCGGCGCCGGCGTGATGCGGTGGGAGCAGGCGGCCGTCCCGGCGGAGCAGCTGGCCGGCGGCGGCGCCACGGTCAGCCGCGCGCTCGCCCAGGACCTGTCGGCCAACGCCGCGCGCCTGTCCGCCGACCCGGAGGCGCGGCGCGTCTTCCTCCCCACCGGCGTCCCGCTGGCGGAGGGCGCACCGATCGTCCAGCCTGACCTTGCCGCCAGCCTGTCCCAGGTTCGCCGCAGCAGCGTCGCCGCGCTCTACAGCGGCCCGCTGGGCGCCACGGTCGGCCCGGCGCTCGGCATCGACCAAGCCGCGTTGCGCGGTTACCAGCCGCGCTGGGGCGAGACCGCCTCGGTGCCGCTGGGCATCGTGTCCATGCAATTCGCCCAGTTGCCGGAGCGCGAGTCGGGGTCCGCCCTGGTCGCCGCCTGGAACGCCACCGCCGACCTGCCCCCGGCCCAGCGGGCCGGCCGCGTCGCCCAGGCGCTGGGCGCCACCGGCAGCGGCACGAACGCCCCCGGCGCCGGCCTCGCGGTGATCGACCCGGAGGACAACGGCGTGGCCTGCACCTTCACCATGGGCGCACCCTTCGGCACCGGCCGCATGGTGCCGGGCACCGGCATGCTGGCGGCCCAGGGCGTGACCCGCGCCGATTTCGGCGCGCCCGGCCTGCTGGCCAACGCCATCGTCGGCCGGACGCAGTTCGCCGGCACCGGCACGGCATCGGGCAACGACGGTCCGGCCGCCGGCCCGGCCGCACTGCTGACCGCCGCCCTGCCCGCCGCGCTGGAGAAGCAGCCCGGCGACGCCATCCAGACCGCCCGCCCGGCCTCCTCCCCCGGCCGCGCCAGCTTCGTCGCCTGCCAGACCTCGATCGAGAGCGGCTGGAAGGAATGCCAGATCGCCGCCGACCGCAACGCGCACGCCCTCGGTTTCCTGGTCGAAACGCCGCGCGAATCGGACTAAACCAAGCCCACCGGGATTCACACAGCCGACTTTGGAATGATGAGCAAGCAGCCGAAAGTCTCCAAGCGGGGCGCCATCCCGCCCTTCTTCGTCATGGAAGTCATGCGCGCCGCCGCCGAACGCGAGGCCGCTGGGCTGGAGGTTCTGCACATGGAGGTCGGGCAGCCCTCCACCGGCGCGCCGAAGGGCGTGCTGGAGGCCGCCCACCGTGGGCTGGACACCGACGTGCTGGGCTACACCGGCGCGCTCGGCATTCCGGCGCTGCGCGCGGCCATCGCCCGCTGGTACCAGGACCGCTACACGGTTTCGGTGCCGGAACGTCGCGTGGTCGTAACGACCGGCTCCTCGGGCGCCTTCCAGCTGGGCTTCCTGGCCGCCTTCGATCCGGGCGACCGGGTCGCCATGGCCTCGCCCAGCTACCCCGCCTACCGCCACACGCTGACCGCCATCGGTGTCGAGCCGGTGGAGCTGCCGACCGGGCCGGAGCACCGGTTCCAGCCAACCATTGCGCTGCTGGAACAACTCGACAAGCCCATCCAGGGCCTGATCGTGGCGAGCCCCGCCAACCCCACCGGAACGATGCTGAGCCGGGATGAGCTGACGGAAATCGCCGCCTGGTGCGACGCCCACGGCGTGCGCCTCGTGTCGGACGAGATCTACCACGGCCTGACCTACGGGCCGGAGGCCGTCACCGCCGCGGAGGTCAGCGAGACCGCGCTGGTGGTGAACAGCTTCTCCAAATACTTCTCGATGACCGGCTGGCGGCTCGGCTGGATGATCGTGCCGGACGATCTGCTGCGCTCGGTCGAATGCCTGGCGCAGAACCTGTTCATCTCCGCCCCCAGCCTGTCGCAGGCCGCGGCCGTCGCCGCCTTCGACTGCGCCCCGGAGCTGGACGGCCACGTCGCCCGCTACGCCCGCAACCGCCAAATCCTGCTGGAGGAGCTGCCCAAGGCCGGCTTCGACAAGCTGGCGCCGGCGGACGGGGCCTTCTACGTCTACGCCGATGTGTCGGCCATGACCGACGACAGCGAGGCCTTCTGCAAGCGCATCCTGGCGGAAACGGGCATCGCCTGCACGCCCGGCATCGACTTCGACCCGGCGCGCGGCCGCCATTTCGTCCGCTTCAGCTTCGCCGGATCGGAAGCGACCATCGCCGAAGCCGCCCGCCGGCTGATTGCCTGGAAGAAGTAAGTCGCTCCAAAGAAAAAGCCCCTCTCCCGGCCGTACCGGGAGAGGGGCTTTTTCTTTTCGACGATCAGTACGCGTATTCTTTGAACACCAGATCGACGCTGCCGCCCCAGGGGCCGTTGAACTTCGCCAGAAGCTCGTCGGCCGGGGTTTCGCCGCTCTCGGCGATGCTGACCAGCGTATCGAGGAAGTGGCTTTCGTCGTCGCCCCAGTTGTCGTTGCGGGCGCGGCGGACGAGACCGTCGCGCGCGATCGCAAGCACCTCCAGCGCGACCTCGCGCACCGTCCGGTCCCGGAAGGTCGTCCGCAGCGCGTGGCGCGGCACGTTGGCGCGCAGGTGGGCGCGTTCCTCCGTCGTCCAGTCCTTGACCAGATCCCAGGCGGCGTCGAGCGCCTGGGTGTCGTACAGCAGGCCGACCCACAGCGCCGGCAGGGCGCACAGGCGCCGCCAGGGGCCGCCGTCGGCGCCGCGCATCTCCAGGTACTTCTTCAGGCGCACCTCGGGGAAGGAGGTGGTCATGTGGTCGGCCCAGTCGGTGATCAGCGGGGTTTCGCCCGGCAGCACCGGCAGCTTGCCGTCCATGAAGTTGCGGAAGGACAGGCCCGACGCGTCGATGTACGCGCCGTCGCGGTAGACGAAGTACATCGGCACATCGAGCAGATAGTCGACGTAGCGCTCGAACCCGAAGCCGTCCTCGAACACGAAGGGCAGGTCGCCGGTGCGGTCGGGGTCGGTGTCGGTCCAGATGTGGCTGCGGAAGGACTGGAAGCCGTTCGGCTTGCCCTCCGTGAAGGGGGAGTTGGCGAACAGCGCCGTCGCGATGGGCTGCAGCGCCAGGCTGACCCGGAACTTCTTCACCATGTCGGCTTCCGACGCGAAGTCCAGGTTCACCTGCACGGTGCAGGTCCGCGTCATCATGTCGAGGCCGAGGCTGCCGCGCTTGGGCATGTAGTCGCCCATGATCTTGTAGCGGCCCTTGGGCATCCACGGGATCTCGTCGCGGCGCCACTTGGGCTGGAAGCCCAGGCCCATCATGGCGATGCCCAGCTCGCCGCCGACCTCCTTCACCTGGCGCAGGTGGCGGTGCACCTCCGCACAGGTCTGGTGCAGCGTCTCCAGCGGCGCGCCGGACAACTCCACCTGCCCGCCGGGCTCCAGGGTGATGTTGGCCATGCCCTGGGTCAGGGCGATGATGTTGCCGTTCTCCTCCACCGCGTCCCAGTCGAAGCGTTGGAGACGCTTCAGCAGCTCGCCGATGCCGTCCGGCCCATCGTAAGGCAGCGGGCGGTTGTCAGAGACGCGGTAGGCGAATTTCTCGTGCTCAGTCCCGATGCGCCAGTCCTGGGCCGGCTTCGAGCCGGACTCCATATACGCCACCAATTGGCGGCGGTCGGTGATCGGTTCACCACGCGTCTTCGGAGGTGCGGACATGAATGCTCCCGCTATCGAAAATCAAACGGCCGGGCCGGCCGGATCGGCCGGAGACCGGAATGGCGGACGTGTGTCGCCGCCCTCGGCCGTCCAGTCCCCCGAAAGGGCCTGCCAGCAGGCGAGCGCGGCCACCACCGCCGTGTCGGCCCGAAGGATGCGGGGCCCCAGGCCGACCGGGACAACAGAGGGTAGTTTACAAATTTCGTCAAGTTCCGACTGTGCAAAGCCGCCCTCCGGTCCGATCAGGAACGCCGCGGGGCCGCGGCCCGTTTCGCGCACCGCGTCGGCGATCGGGCGTACGTTTCCGGCTTCCGCGCACAGGTACAGCGTACGCCCTTCCGGCCAGCCGGCCAGCGCCTTCTCCAGCGGCACGGGGTCCGACAGCTCCGGCACGGTCAGCCGCTCCGACTGCTCGGCGGCTTCGATGGCGTTGGCGCGCAGTCGGTCGGTGTTGACGCGATTTGGATCGGTGCGCCGGGTGAAGACCGGCCACAGCCGCGACACGCCCATTTCCGTCGCCTTTTCGGCCACGAAATCGATGCGGCCGCGCTTGATCGGCGCAAAGAGCAGCCAGAGATCCGGCCCATCGGCCTGCACGCGCCGCTGCGCCGTGACGGTCAGCGAGCACCAGCCCTTGCCGAACCCGTCGATCTCCGCCAGCCATTCCCCGTCCTTCCCGTTGAAGACGGCCACCGCGTCGCCCTTGTCGAGCCGCAGCACGTGGCGCAGGAAGTGCGCGCGTTCATGATCGAGCCCCACCGCTTGGCCCTCGGCCAGGGGACTGTCCACGTACAGGCGCGTTTTCGGCTGGTCCGACATCAGTGTTCATCTCCCCACATCGCGCCCGACTATAGCGGCAACAGCCGATGGACTGCGAGCGTTCGGGCCCGCCTTTTCACTGGTCCTTTCAGCGGCCCATTGGGGGGGCAGCCCGGCCTTGCGGCGGCCGGAGTCGGCCGTTACCCTGCCCCCGCCCCCAAACCCCGCCCGACGCGCGAGTTCGCCATGACCACCCCCGCCTCCCCTGCCCCCGCTCCCGGAGAGTTCACGGACATCCGGGCCGGCGACTGGATCGACCGTTACGCCCCCGCGCCGATCCGTCCCTACCTGCGGCTGGCGCGGCTCGATCGGCCGATCGGGACGTGGCTTCTCCTGTTTCCGGGCTGGTGGAGCATAGCGCTGGCCGGGGCCGGGCCGCTGCCGGACTTGTGGATGATGGCGTTGTTCGGGATCGGGGCCGTGGTCATGCGCGGGGCCGGCTGCACGGTGAACGACATCCTCGACCGCGATTTCGACGCGATGGTCGAGCGCACGCGGACGCGGCCGATTCCCTCCGGCCAAGTGTCGGTGAAACAGGCGCTGGCCTTTCTGGCCTTCCAACTGCTGATCGGGCTGGCGATCCTGGCGCAGTTCAACGGGGTCACCATCGGGCTGGGCGTGCTGTCCCTGCTTCTGGTCTTCACCTACCCGCTGATGAAGCGCATCACCTGGTGGCCGCAGGCCTTCCTGGGGCTGACCTTCAACTGGGGCGCGCTGATGGGCTGGACGGCCGTGCGCGGCGAACTGGAGTGGCCGGCGCTGGCGCTCTACGCCGCGGGGATCGTCTGGACGCTGGGCTACGACACCATCTACGCCCACCAGGACAAGGAGGACGACGCCCGCATCGGCGTGAAGTCCACCGCCCTGCGGCTGGGCGACCGGAGCAAGATCTGGATTTACGGCTTCTACACGCTGACCTTTGTGGGGATCGGCATCGCCGGGCGGCTGGCCGGGCTGGGCGGCCTGTATCTGCCGCTGCTGTCGCTGGCGGCTTTGCAGCTGTCCTGGCAGGTGGCGACCTGGAACCCCGACGACCAGACCGACTGCCTGACCAAGTTCAAGTCCAACCGCTGGTTCGGCTGGCTGGTCCTGGGCGCGATCCTGGCGGGGAAGGTGTAAGGGGAAGCGTAGGTTGGGTGGAGGCGCAGCCGAAACCCAACATTGTCAGCACGGCAGGGTGTGTTGGGTTGCGCTTCGCTCCACCCAACCTACACGCCGAGGTGCTGTTACTCCGCCGCCAGCTCGGCGACGGCGCTGGAGCCGGGCTTGCGGCCGGGCATCAGGGTGCGCAGACCATCCACGGAAGCGACCTCGCCCTTCGCCAGCGCGGGGCCGGCCGGCTTGCGGCGCGGCAGCACGGAAACCACGGTGTCCTCGTCCTTGGCCGCGTTGCTCTTCGCGTCGGCGGTGGGGAGGGACGCCATCAGAACCTGCGGCTTGCGGCCCGGAACGCCGACGGTGCGGCCCTTCAGCGAGGCTTCTTGCAGACGCAGCCCGGCGGAGGCCGGCTTGCCGCGGCCGTGCGGGGAGACGGTGAAGCCGGTGTCAATGCCCGAGTCGTTGGTGTCCAGAGTGCGGCCGCGCGGGTGATCGCCTTCCGGCAGGATGAAGCCGTAGGTGGTGTAGACACGCAGGCCCAGCTGGTCCGACGGCTCATGCCAGACGCGGACGGCCGACCAGTCGTTGCGGGCCGACACGTCCACCACGCGCATGTTTCGGCGCAGGCCGTTGTTGTCCAGCCAGGAATGGTCGACCTCGATGGTGCGGCGGTCGACGATGTGGCTGACC
The DNA here is from genome assembly GCF_025961225.1 of Azospirillum canadense. Lineage (GTDB taxonomy): Bacteria > Pseudomonadota > Alphaproteobacteria > Azospirillales > Azospirillaceae > Azospirillum > Azospirillum canadense. The sequence continues at coordinate 2,253,022 of NZ_JAOQNG010000001.1, forward strand.
AAGGAGACGTGACCGCGGCTCAGCCGGCCGGAGCGCTTGAAGACGAGGACCGACCCAAGCGCCGGGTGCTTGTCGCGGTCGTACTGGCCGGCGGCGTGGTTCCACCAAGTCCAGGCGTCGCCCTGGATCGTGAAGTCGGAGATGGCGCGGACGGTGCGGACGCAGTCGCCCACTTGGGCGTAGGCCTTCGATATGGCGGTGGGGCTAAGCGCGATGAGTGCCGCGAACGAAACGCAGATCGCTAGTCCCCTCGACCGCATGTCGACCCCATGCCTTTGTTTTGTCTCTTTCGATTGGGTAACACGGGCCGGCTGGCGAGTCTACTCCGTTTGAATTATGTAACCAAAACGGGCTGTGGACAGACCAACCATGCGCCCCTCGCACAGCCGGGAATCCAATATGACCACGCTTTCTCCGAACGACTTCGTCCGGACCAACACAACCGTCGCGACGACTCCGCTGTTGCCGGAAATCCGCCTGCATCTGGCGACCGAAGTCACCCCGTTGTGGGAAGCGACGGAAGAGTCCTTGCGCGAATCCAACGTGCCGCCGCCCTATTGGGCCTTCGCCTGGCCGGGCGGGCAGGCCGTGGCGCGCCTCGTGCTCGACCGGCCGGATCTGGTCGCCGGCAAGTCGGTGCTGGACTTCGCCGCCGGCACCGGGCTGGTGGGCATCGCCGCCATGAAGGCCGGTGCGACGCGGGTGCAGTCCTGCGACATCGACCGCTTCGCGCTGGCCGCCATCGCAGTCAACGCCGAGTTGAACGGGGTGGAGGTGAAGGCCGTCAGCGCCGACCTCGTCGGCCGCGACCTGCCGGGGATCGACGTCGTCCTGGCCGGCGACGTCTGCTACGAAAAGCCCATGGCGGATCGGGTCACGGCTTGGCTGCGGGGGATTGCCGCGACGGGCACGCTGGTCCTGCTGGGCGACCCCGGCCGCGCCTACGTCCCGACCAGCGGCATCGAGCGCATCGGCCGCTACACCGTGCCGACCTCGCTGGAGCTGGAGGACCGGGAGACGCGCGACACCACCATCTGGCGCCTGCTGCCGGAGGGCTGATCATGGCCGTGGACACCGCCGCCAAGCCCCGCAAGGGCGCCACCAGGATGGCCGACATCCCGCCCGACGTGCTGGTTGACCTGAGCGCCGGCCGGCGCGAGACGGCAACCCTCGCCGAAGGGTTGGCCATCGATTTCGCGACGCTTCTGGCGGCAGCGGTGCCGGAAACCTCGGGAGACGTCCGGTTCGACGCGAAGGATGGTGTCACAAGGCGGATGGCGCAGGCCGCGGGCGCGGCCCTGGCAGCCGTCGGACCGGGCGCCATCGAACGGTTGGCGCTCCACCCGTCGGACACGGTGCGCGGCTGGGCCTCCTACGCGCTGGCCGTCCTGCCTGGCCTGCCCCTTCCCGAGCGGCTGGAGCGAATCCGCCCGCTTGCCGACGACCCCCATTTCGGCGTGCGCGAATGGGCGTGGCTGGCGATCCGCCCCCACATCGCGGATCGGATCGACGACGCCCTGGCATTGCTCGCCCCCTGGACGACCGCCGGCTCCGAACGGCTGCGCCGCTTCGCCAGCGAGGCCACCCGCCCGCGCGGCGTTTGGTGCACGCACATCGCCCTGCTGAAGGACGAACCGTGGCTCGGTTTGCCGATCCTCGATCCGTTGCGGGCGGACGGCGCTCGCTACGTTCAGGACTCCGTTGCGAACTGGCTGAACGACGCCGCGAAATCCCGGCCGGACTGGGTACGCGAGGTCTGCGCGCGGTGGGAGGCCGAAAGCCCGACCCCTGCGACGGGCTACATCGTCCGCCGGGCGCTGCGCTCCATCAAGCCGGGAAAGACAGGCAAGCCGGGAAAGACAGGCCCTTGACGCGGCGCGATCCGCATCGATGCTTAGGCGCCCCGCCCCATTCCAGTTGAGACAGATCCTCCATGCCTTACACCTCCCTGCGCGACTTCATCGACCGGCTGGAAACGTCGGGACGTCTGGTCGTGGTGAAGGAGCCCGTCTCCACCGTGCTGGAGATGACCGAGATCCAGACCCGCCTGCTGGCGGAGGGCGGACCGGCCGTGCTGTTCGAGAACGTGATCAAGGCCGACGGCACGCGCTCCGACATGCCGGTGCTGGTCAACCTGTTCGGCACGGTGGAGCGTGTCGCCTGGGGCATGGACCGCGAGCCGCATGAGTTGCGCGCGGTCGGCGAGACGCTGGCCTTCCTGAAGCAGCCGGAGCCGCCGGGCGGCTTCCGCGAGGCGCTGGAGCTGATCCCGCTCGCCAAGACCGTGCTGTCGATGAAGCCGAAGACCGTCGGCTCCGCCCCCTGCCAGGAGGTGGTGCTGACCGGCGACCAGATCGACCTCGGCCGCCTGCCGGTGCAGAGCTGCTGGCCGGGCGAGCCGGCGCCGCTGATCACTTGGCCGCTGGTCGTCACCAAGGGACCCACGGCCAAGCGTGAGGACGACTTCAACCTCGGCATCTACCGCATGCAGGTGCTGGGACGGAACAAGACCATCATGCGCTGGCTGAAGCACCGCGGCGGCGCACAGCACCATCACCGCTGGCAAGCGAGTGGAAAGCGCGAGCCCCTGCCCTGCGCGGTCGTGCTCGGCGCCGACCCCGGCACCATCCTGGCCGCGGTCACGCCGGTGCCGGACACCCTGTCGGAATACCAGTTCGCCGGCCTGCTGCGCGGCAAGAAGGTGGAGCTGGTCGACTGCAAGACCGTGCCGCTGAAGGTCCCGGCCCAGGCGGAGATCGTTCTGGAAGGCCACGTCAGCCTGGACGAATACGCCGACGAGGGTCCCTACGGCGACCACACCGGCTACTACAACTCGGTCGAGCCCTTCCCGGTCTTCACAGTCACGGCGATGACCATGCGGCGCAACCCGATCTACCTCTCCACCTTCACCGGCCGCCCGCCCGACGAGCCCTCCGTCCTGGGCGAGGCGCTGAACGAGGTGTTCATCCCCCTGCTGATCCAGCAGTTCCCGGAGATCGTGGACTTCTGGCTGCCGCCGGAGGGCTGCTCCTACCGCATCGCGGTGGTCAGCATGAAGAAGGCGTACCCCGGCCACGCCAAGCGCGTGATGATGGGCGTCTGGTCCTTCCTGCGCCAGTTCATGTACACGAAGTGGGTGATCGTCGTGGACGACGACATCGACGCGCGGAACTGGAAGGACGTGATGTGGGCGATGAGCACCCGCATGGACCCGGCCCGCGACATCACGGTGATCGAGGGCACGCCGATCGACTATCTGGACTTCGCCAGCCCCGATTCGGGCCTCGGCGGCAAGGTCGGGCTGGACGCCACCAACAAGTGGCCGCCGGAAACCAAGCGCGAGTGGGGCCAGAAGATCCGCATGGACCAATCGGTGGTCGACGAGGTTTCCCGCAAGTGGGACAGCTACGGCCTGCCCGGCACCGGAAAGCCCATTTGGAAATAGCCATCCCCTCACGCGAAGGAGGCCCGCCATGCCCCGCACCCCCGCCCGTCCCCTCGGCACCGTTCGCCTGGACTTCCGGCCGGGCAGCAGGACGGCGGAGGACTTGTCGGTGGTGGAGCGAGTTGGCAACGCCCTGTTCGTGGCTTCCGACGAGGGGGCGGAACTGGTCCGGCTGGTCACCGCGGATGGCGGCGCCAGCTACCGCGAGGACGCGGCCTTCCCCCTCTCGCGCTACTTCGACCTGCCGGCCGGTCCGGACGAGTCGGATGAGGCGGACGTCGAGGGCATGGCGATCGCCGATGGCTGGCTGTGGGTCGTCGGCTCGCACAGCCTCGCGCGCCGGAAACCACGTCCGGGCGATGGCGCCGCCGCGGCGCTGGCCCGCCTGGGCAAGGTCCGGCGCGACCCCAACCGCTTCCTGCTCGGCCGCATTCCCCTGCGCATGGACGACGGGCAGCCACCGGAGCCCGTCCGCAAGCACCGGGGAAACACGGCGCGCTGCCTGCCCTTCAAGACCGGCGGCAATGCCCTGACCAAGGCGCTGGCCGACGACGCGCTCCTGGCCCCCTTCCTGACCATTCCAGCCAAGGAGAACGGCTTCGACGTCGAGGGACTGGCCGCCTGTGGCGACCGCCTGTTCCTGGGGCTGCGCGGCCCGGTCCTGCGTGGCTGGGCCTGCATCCTCGAACTGGCCGTCGAGGAGGACCCGGACGACCCCAACCATCTGATGCTCCAGCGCATCGGGCCGGACGACGCACCGTTTCGCAAGCACGTCCTCGACCTGGACGGGCTGGGCATCCGCGAATTAGCCTTCGACGGCGACGATCTGGTGATCCTGGCCGGGCCGACCATGGACCTGGACGGTCCGGTGACCCTGTGGCGCTGGACCGACGCGCTGGAGGATGGAAACGACGGACCTGTCCTGGGCGACCGGCTGGTCCGCCTGCTCGACCTTCCCTACGGCGAGCGGGCCGACCACGCGGAGGGCATCGCCCGCATCCCACGCGCCGGCGCCGCCCCCGCCCTGCTCGTCGTCTACGACAGCCCGGCCGCGGGGCGGCGGCACGGCGACGGCGTGGACGCCGACCTGTTCGCCCTGCCCTCCCGCTACGACCCGGCGAATTCCTTCCTGGCGTGAGGGTTCGCGTCGGACGGCGATCCACCACAGAGGCACGGAGACACAGAGAATAACTCCCGTTGCCTCACCCCGGCGCTTGGCCGGTCGATCGGGGATTCTCTGTGTCTCCGTGTCTCTGTGGTTCATAGCCCCTACCCAACCAAAGTTGCCGATCCAGCAACAATCAGTGCGCAACTTCGCGGATTATCCCAATCCCGATCACAGCTATTCTTGCCCTCAGACGACACCGGCCCCGGCGCCAACGCCGAATGCGGGCCATCCCTCAGGGACAAGGAGACCACGCCATGATCGACAATCGCACCGCCCCCTACGCCGCCTTCCTTTTGCGCGTCAGCCTGGGCCTTCTCTTCATCGCCCACGGGCTGGTTTTGAAGGTCCTGACCTTCGGCATCGCCGGCACGGTCGGCTACTTCGAGAGCATCGGTTACCCGGGCGCCTTCGCTTACCTCGTCATCGTGGGCGAGATCGGCGGCGGCCTGCTGCTGGTGGCCGGCGTCTTCACCCGCTGGATTTCGCTGGCCCTGCTGCCGATCCTGATCGGCGCCACGCTGCAGCACATCGGCAACGGCTGGGTCTTCTCGGCGACCGGTGGTGGCTGGGAGTTCCCGGTGTTCTGGACCGTGCTGCTGCCCATCCAGGCGCTGCTGGGCGACGGCGCCTTCGCCCTGAAGCTGCCGACCTCCTCCCAGACCGTTTCCGTGCAGGACCGGCTCGCCTGAACCACATCACCGGGTAGACGAGGAAGGGGCGCGCCCAAGGCAACGCCTGAGGCGATATGCCCCTTCCTCTTCTGTGCGGCGCTCCCATTTGCTAGACAGGCGCGAGACCTAGCGGAGACCGTGATGCCCGTTTCGACCACCTCCCAGAGCGACGTTCTGAACCTGCTGGAAGACCTGATCCGCAAGGCCAAGGGCGCCGGGGCCGACGCCGCCGACGCCGTTCTGTTCGACAGCGCGTCGCTTTCGCTGAGCCAGCGTCTCGGCAAGACGGAAAAGCTGGAGCGGTCCGAATCGGGCGACCTCGGCCTGCGGGTCTTCGTCGGCAAGCGGCAGGCCATCGTCTCCTCCACCGACCGCAGCGCCAAGGCGTTGGACGAGCTGGTGGAGCGGGCCGTCGCCATGGCCCGCGTGGTGCCGGAAGACCCCTTCACCGGCCTCGCCGACCTCGACCAGCTGGCGCGCGAGTTCCCCGACCTCGACGTGCTCGACCTGTCCGAGCCGACCGCCGAGATCCTGATCGAGCGCGCCCGCATCGCCGAGGAGACCGCGCTTGCGGTCCAGGGCGTCACCAACTCCGAGGGCGCCGACGCGAGCTGGAGCCGCTCCACCATCGCCATCGCCGCGTCCAACGGCTTCAAGGGCAGCTACGGCGTGTCGCGGCAGTCGCTGTCCGTGTCCGTCCTGGCCGGGACCGGCACGGGGATGGAGCGCGACTACGACTACGACAGCAAGGTCTACGGCGCCGACCTCCGCGACCCCGCCGCCATCGGCCGCGAGGCCGGTGAACGCTCGGTGCGCCGCCTGAATCCGCGCCGGGTGAAGAGCTGCAAGGTCCCCGTGGTGTTCGACCCGCGCGCCTCGCGCGGCATCCTGGGCCACCTCACCGGCGCCATCAGCGGGCCGAGCATCGCTCGCGGCACCAGCTTCCTGAAGGACAAGATGGGCCAGCAAATCTTCGCGGCCGGCGTCACCATCGTGGACGACCCGCATGTGAAGCGCGGCCTGCGCTCCCGCCCCTTCGACGCGGAGGGGATCGCCACCAGCCGCCGCAACCTGATCGAGGACGGGCGGCTGACCACCTGGCTGCTCGACCTGCGCTCCTCCCGGCAGCTCGGCCTGTCCACCACCGGCCACGCGGCACGCGGCACCTCCGGCCCGCCGGGCCCGGCGCCGGCCAACGTCTACATGGCCCCCGGCACGAAGAGCCGCGACGAACTGCTGGCCGAGATCAAGGACGGCTTCTACGTCACCGAACTGATGGGCATGGGCGTCAACGGCGTCACCGGCGATTACAGCCGGGGGGCGGCCGGCTACTGGATCGAGAACGGGCAGCTCGCCTACCCCGTCAACGAACTGACCATCGCCGGCAACCTGAAGGACATTTTCCTGAACATGGAGCCGGCGAGCGACCTGGAACTGCGCTTCGGCATGGACGCCCCGACTGTCCGCATCGACGGCCTGACCATCGCAGGTATCTGACACAACACAGCGAGGCGCTCCGCAAGGCACGCCTCGTCACCGCCGCTCGCACGGCCATGGCCCACCCGAAGGGGTGCGGCAAATCATCATACATGCGTGTGGATGTTGCGCGCCTCTCCCGCGTCGCGCGAAATGCCGGTGCGTACGGGGTGGCGGAACGGCCACCACTCCCGCCGCACAACGGAGGGTACGAGGATGAGAGAACTCCTCACTCTCCTGATCCTGGTCCTGGCACTGATCAAGCGGCTGCTTGAACTCCTGACCTAAGATCGGGCCTGGAGATTGGGGGCTGCAACCCCCGTCCTCCTAGCCGAATAATGGGGTTGGCGCCCCCCTCTGTCAATCGGCGCCCCCTCGCCCTCCCCTGCGTCCCTTCGCCCTACCGCCGTCCGAATCGTCAGCGCACGACGTTGCGGACGATGTCCGCGATGGTGCCGTGCACGGCGTCCAAAATCAGCATGTCGGCGCCGGCCAGGATGCATTCCCAGCCGTTCATGCAGACCGGCACCCGCTGGCGCAGTTCCACGGGCGCCATCTTCTTGGCGATGCCCGGCGGCAGAGGCTTGCCGCGCGCAAGGTTCTTCGCGATGCCGGGCGGCAACGCGGACGCGCCGACCGGGTGGTCCACGAAATAGGTGCGGATGACGTTCACGTCGGTGCGGCTCACAACAACTCCGGAGCCACCCGGACCGCCACCGCCCGGACCGCCACTCTCGCGCTTGCCTCCGCTCTGTCCCTTTCCGTGACCGTTGCCGGGGCCGGCGTCATCCACCGAGACCGCTCCATGCCCCTTGCCATGCCCGCCACCTTGGCCGCCGCCCTGCCCTCCTCCGGCCCAGTCCGGCTTGTCCGCCGACGCCGGGCTCGTCATCGCGAGAGCCGCCACAAGCGCCAGCGCGGCGCTTCCAATTCGATGCTTGCGCATTCTGCTTTTTCCCCACCCATGGCGGCCGTAAGCCGCCCGCTGCGCCCAGGCTAAGGGCATCAAGCCCCGATTACCCATACTCCAATCGATTTAGCCGACGAAACCAGGGCGCGGCCTGTTGCAAGGAAGGGATAAGCGGAAGAAGGCCCGTCAGATCGTCCCCACCAGAATTGGCAGCGTCCAGGGCGCCAGCGCGATCTCCACCGGCAGGCGCGCGATGACGTCGCCGTCACCCTGCACCGCGTCGCCCTCCGGCCCCTCGATGGTCACGCGCTCGGCCGGCACGATGCGGTAGTCGGGAAAGCGCGGCAGCCGCCCCGCCATCATGCCCCAGATGTAGCGGACGGCGTTCCAGCGCCCCGCCCCCGGGAACAGGCAGACGTGCAGGCGCGGGTCGTCCAGCCGAGCGTCGGGCGCACAGACGAAGCGCCCGGCGTAGAAGTGCCCCTTGGCGACGATCACCGAAGCCGCTTCCTCCGTCACGCCATCCACCGTCACCTGGTAGCGCGCGTCGCGGTAGGCCGCGAGTTGCGCCAGCGTCTCCGCCACATAGGCGCCCTTGCCGATCAGGCGCTTCAGCCGCGGGTCCACGCGTTCCACCACCTGGGCGTCGAGCCCCGTCCCGGCCATCATCGCGAAGCAGCGCCCGTTCGCCACCCCCAGATGCACCGGCAGTGGCGCGCCCTCCGCCAGCACCGACGCCATTCCCCCAGCGTCGGACGGCAGCCCAAGTTCTTGCGCCAGCACGTTGGCGGTGCCCAGCGGCACGATCCCCAGCGGCACCGGCGGCAGCCCGCCGCGGGCGCCGAGCCCGTTGACCACCTCGTTGATCGTCCCGTCGCCGCCAGCCGCCACCACCGCGTCAAAGGCGCCTGGGGTCACCGCGCGGGCCATCGCCTCGGCGTCGCCGCGCCCGCCGGTTTCCTGGACGGTTACCTCCACCGCGAAACGCTGGTCGAGCGCGTCGAGCACCGCGCGCAGGCGCTGCGCCCGGCGCGCGCCGGCCACCGGGTTGTGGATCACCAGGAACCGCCGTCGCGGAACCGGCGCGATGTCGGGATGGCGGGGCACCGCGGCGGAGAAGGTCGGCAACGATTCGGCCCTTTCGATCCAAGTCGCGTTTGGTGTTACACGTCGATGACGGAAAGAATACAGGTTCGTTTCCGAATTACGACAACAACAAGAAGTCTTCCTGAAATCACCGGCAGCACTTCCTGCACCGCCCGGAAAAGATTGTCAACAGCGGCATCCATGGTTATACGGACCCCGTCTTGACTACATCTTGTCTCAACGACGAGGGAGTGGGGCATGAGCGCCTCAGCCGAGGTGACGCGGTACCGCAGCATCTGGATTTCCGATGTCCACCTGGGAACACGCGGGTGCAAGGCGGAATTCCTGCTGGACTTCCTGAAGCACCACGACTCCGAACACCTCTACCTTGTCGGCGACATCGTCGACGGTTGGCGCCTGCGCAAGACCTGGTACTGGCCCCAGGCGCACAATGACGTGGTCCAGAAGATATTGCGGCGCGCGCGCAAGGGCTCGCAAGTCTATTACATCCCCGGCAACCACGACGAGGCGGCGCGCGACTATGTCGGGCTGCAGTTCGGCGGGGTGCATGTGGTCGACGAGCTGGTCCACGTCACCGCCGACGGCCGGCGCTTCCTGGTGACGCATGGCGACCGCTTCGACGTCGTCGTGAAATACGCCAAGTGGCTCGCCTTCGTCGGCGACAACGCCTACGTGGTCCTGCTCCAGGCGAACACGCTGTTCAACTGGGCGCGGCGCAAGCTGGGCTTCGATTATTGGTCGCTGTCCGCCTTCCTGAAGCACAAGGCGAAGAGCGCGGTCGAGTTCATCGGCCAGTACGAGAACGCGCTGAGCGACGAGGCCCGGCGGCGCAAGGTGGACGGCGTCATTTGCGGGCACATCCACACCGCGGAAATGCGCGACATGGAAGGGATCCTCTATTGCAACGACGGCGACTGGGTCGAATCCTGCACCGCGTTGGTCGAACACCCCTGCGGCCGGCTGGAAATCATCGATTGGGCGGCGGAAATCCGCCGGCGGTCGTCGATGAAGGCATTGCCCAAGCCAGAGACGAAGCCGGTGGCGAAGGCGGCGGCGTGAACATCCTGATCGTCTCCGACGCCTGGTTCCCGCAGGTCAACGGCGTGGTGCGCACCATCAGCACGGTGCGCGCCGAACTGGAGGCGATGGGCCATCGGGTGGAGGTCATCGGCCCCGACCGCTTCCGCACCGTGCCCATGCCGACATACCCGGAAATCCGGCTGGCGCTCGGCGCCGGGCGCCGGCTCTGGTCGATGATCGACGCGATGCGGCCGGACTGCATCCACATCGCCACGGAAGGGCCGTTGGGATTCGCCGCGCGGCGCTATTGCCTGAAGCGGGGCAAGCCCTTCACCACCGCCTACCACACCCGCTTCCCGGAATATGTGCGCGACCGCGCGCCGGTGCCGCTGGCGCTCAGCTACGCGGTGGTGCGCCGCTTCCACAAGCCGTCCTCGGCGGTGATGGTCGCCACCCAGTCGATCGAGAACGACCTGGCGGCGCGCGGCTTCGACAACATCCGGCGCTGGACCCGCGGCGTGGACACCGACCTGTTCCGCCCCCGCGCCAAGGGCTTCCTCAACGTCCCCCGCCCGATCTCCCTGTATGTCGGCCGGGTGGCGGTGGAGAAGAACCTGGAGGATTTCCTGAGGCTCGACCTGCCCGGCACCAAGCTGGTGGTCGGCGATGGCCCCGCCCGCGCGGAGCTTCAGCAGAAATACCCGGACGTTATCTGGGCCGGCGCCAAGCATGGCGAGGATCTCGCGCGCCATTATGCGGAGGCCGACGTCTTCGTCTTCCCCTCGCGCACCGACACCTTCGGCCTCGTTCTGCTGGAGGCGCTAGCGTCCGGCGTGCCGGTCGCCGCCTACCCGGTCCCCGGCCCGCTGGACGTGGTCAACGGCTCCGGCACCGGCTGCCTGGACGAGAACCTGAAGCACGCCGTGGAAACCGCCCTGACCATCCCGGCCGAACGCTGCCGCGACTACGCCCTCAGCTACTCCTGGCGCCGCTCGGCGGAGCAATTTTTAGCGAACCTGCGGCCATTTTAACCATCTTCCGACAACGTACCCTATGATATGTTCTCCTGTCTGGATAGTCCCAAGAAGATTATACAAATGGACGAAGGCACTGATAGCATTAAGTCTACGATCCGGTCCCCCAGAATAGAGGCAGCTAGTCTCATAGTTGCCATTCTGTCCGTTTTAGTTGCAGTCTATTTTGGAATAAAGACAGAGAATAAAAAAGAAATCACCATAAGATATCTCACGGAAAGAAATCTCGTTAGCATAGAGGCGAGCAAAACGAACGGATTAGATATCACGTTCCAAGGGAAACCGGTAAAATCGCCATGGATCGCTTCAATTCGGATTGAAAACACAGGAGATATACCGATTGACCAAAAAGATATAGAAAGTCCAACAACAATAATATTCCCTAATGCCGCCGTTTTAGACGCTAGAATAGTAGAGCAACAGCCAGCCAATATCGATTCGACAGTGAATAATGCAGGAAATTATCTTGCAGTCATTCATAAGCTCCTCAACCCCGGAGACTCTATTACCATAGATGTCTTCCTTGACGGAAATCCATCAAACAAATTCAGCACATTCCGCATTGCCGGGATAAAAAACCCTGTTGAGGTACTTATTTCAAACGAGCAAACACAAAACTACGTAACCGTAATACCGCTACCCAATTCAGCACAATATAGCGCTCTAACTTTGTCATCGCTGGCCACTCTAGCATTGCTGGCCTTCGCAAGTTATATAGTTTTCGATTACGTCGCATCCGCCCTTAAATCGGGAGGCGATCGAATTTCCGTTATGAAATCAAGAATTGAAAGGGATCTCAATCCAGAATATTTTTTAATCACGATACCTACAGAAGACAAAATCCTCGGCGCAATTCTGTCCTGCATAGGAAATCCACTCAAGCTAAGTGCGGTCCTTGACATAAATAAACTGGTGAATCTTGTAGAAACAAAGGTTCCAGTGCCACTTATATCTATATACAAAGAATCCACTGGATCCATAGCGCAGAAAATACAGAGATTATCTATTGGGGCCACGGAAAGTCAACTCATGGCTTTTGCGAAAACCCGATTCTCCAAGAAAGGAGCTGATGCCTTAGCGTCGGAAATTGATAAAATCAAATCCAGAAATCCAACAAATTATCTAGGCCTGTCTTTCGAACAAGTGAAAAAATCTTATGTGGATGATGCTTTGCGAAACGAAAATATGGATACTGGAGATCTAATTGCGGGGATAATGGCGTTCCTTATCTCCATTTCTCTCATATCCCTACTTGGATCGGCGTGGAAGATCATTCTCGGTTATTGAGCTCAAGCCAATACAAGGCGCTACAACGCAGCTTCCACTGAGAAATCACAGGTATCGCGTTGGTACGGGCCGGTTATGATCACCAGCCCGCTTTTCCCTCCTCACGCCACGCGGACGCGCTTCAGGAAGTCGTCCACGCTCTCGCGCAGGCGGTCCGCCTGCCGGTGCAGGCCGTCGGCGGCGCCCAGAACCTCGCCGGCGATGGTGCCGGTTTCCGACGCGGCGGTGGTCACGCGGTCGATGGTGTGGGTCACCGACTGCGTTCCGCCGGCCGCCTGCTGGGCGTTGCGGGCGATCTCCTGCGTGGCGGCCGTCTGCTGCTCCACCGCAACGGCCACAGTGGTGACGATCTCGTTGATGCGGCCGATCGTCGTTCCGATTCCCTTGATCGCGTCGGCGGAGCCGCGCGCCGCGTCCTGCATCCCGGCGATCTGGGCGGAGATGTCCTCGGTCGCGTTGGCCGTCTGGTTGGCGAGGTTCTTCACTTCCTGCGCCACGACCGCGAAGCCCTTGCCCGCCTCGCCTGCCCGCGCCGCCTCGATGGTGGCGTTCAGCGCCAGCAGGTTGGTCTGCGACGCGATGTTGGTGATCAGTTGAAGCACCGCGCCGATCTTCTGCGCGGCGTCGACCAGCCCGCTGACCGTCTCGTTGGTGCGGTCGGCCTCCTCCACCGCCGCGCGGGCGATCTGCGAGGACTGGGCGACGTTCCGGCTGATCTCCGCGATGGAGGCGGTCAGTTGCTCCGACGCCGACGCGACGGTCTGGACGTTGCCCGACGCCTGCTGGGCGGCCGTCGCCACCTCCCGCGACTGGCTGTTGGTCGCCGCGGCGATCTGCGACATGCGCTGCGCGTGGGCTTTCATGTCGTCCGACGCGGCCACGGTGTTGCCGACGATGGCCTTGACGCTGCCCTCCAGGCTGTCGGCGAGCCCATTCAGGATGGCGCGCTTGCTGTCCTGCTCCGCCGCCGCGTAGGTCTCCAGCAGCAGTTCAAGGTCGAGCCAAGCCACCCGGCCCAGCACCTCCCGCATCGCCGTCCGCTCCGCCGCCTTGCGGCCCCCGAACAACGACGGGCCACGCGCAACGCCCTCTCCGGACAGGCCAAGCTCGCGGATGATTCCGATGGACACGGTGTGATGGCAGATGGCGACGGCGTAGCCGGGCACCCCATGGTCGTAAAAGGCCTGCGCCAGCGTCCGCGCCGACTCCAGGAACCCGTCGCCGAGCCGCCCGGACACCACCCGCGCCCAATGCGCGAGGCGCACCCGGTGCACCTCCGGCTTATTCAGCGCGGCCTGGATTTCCGGCCAAGCATCGAAGGAGCTGTGCCATTGCTCCAGCAGGGCCGGCAGCCGCGCCGAGGCGAACGCCGCATTCCGCGCGAGCAGGGCAATATCCTTCTCGGTGATGCTGAAGGCTTGAAGCCGCCGTTCCTGGCTCACGCGATCCCGTTCCCCCACCGTCATAGGCTCTCCCCTTTTATTGAGCGCGCGGCGTGGGCCATCCTGTCCCCGGGCATTACCCCCGGTCCACCGCCACGCACATGCGGTTAAAACTCTAAACAGTTTGTACGCATCCTTGAGTGGACTGGATTTGCCCAAAAACGACATACGCCGTTATGCAACGACACAAGGGCAGGACGGACGAGGACTAGGCCGGCCGTCGCCGGTCCTCGCTCAAAGCCTTACCTCTGCCACAAGGCACCGTGCTAAAGTGGTGGGGTCCGCGGCCGGGAAACCGGCCGCTTGTGCTTTGTCGGATGGCGTTTCGACCCGAATGTTGCAGTCCCTCTACCGCGGCCTGACGACCCTCGCCGGGCCGGCGGTGCGTCTCTACCTCGACCGTCGCCGGGCTGCCGGCAAGGAGGACTCCGCCCGCCAGGCGGAGCGGTTCGGCGCGGCCTCGCTGCCCCGCCCGCCCGGCCGGCTTGCCTGGATCCACGCCGCCAGCGTGGGGGAGGCCAATTCGGTGCTGGTTCTGGTCGACCGCCTGCTGGACCGGTCGCCGGACCTGACCGTGCTGATGACGACGGGGACCGTGACCTCGGCGCAGCTGATGGGCCGCCGCCTGCCCGCGCGCGCGATCCATCAATATGTGCCGGTCGACCTGCCCGACGCGGTGAACCGCTTCCTCGACCACTGGCAGCCTGACGTGGTGCTGTGGACGGAATCGGAAATCTGGCCGAACCTGCTGGCCGCCGTGCGGGCGCGCGGCATCCCCGCGGCCCTGGTCAACGCGCGCATGTCCGAACGCTCCTTCGCGCGCTGGCGCTACGCCTCCGGCCTGATCACGCCACTGCTCTCCACCTTCCAGGTCACCCTGGCCCAGTCGGAGGGCGACGCGGAGCGGCTGCGCAAGTTGGGCGCCCGCGCCGTCGCCAGCGTCGGCAACCTGAAATTCTCGGCAGAGCCGCCGCCCGCCCGCCCGGACCAGCTCGCCGCGCTGCGGGAGGCCTGCGCCGGCCGGCCGGTGTGGCTGCACGCCAGCACCCACCCCGGGGAGGACGAGGTCGCCGCCGCGGTGCACGAGGCGCTGGCCGCCCGCCTGCCCGGGCTGCTGACCATCGTCGCCCCGCGCCACGCCCACCGCGGCGCCGACATCGCCGCGCTGATGCAGGGGCGCGGCCTTGCCGTGTCCCGCCGCAGCGAAGGTGCCCTGCCGAGGGCCGGGGACGCCGTGCACGTCGCCGACACGATGGGGGAGCTCGGCCTGTTCTACCGGCTGGCGCCGGTGGTGTGCATGGGCGGATCCTTCGTGCCGCACGGCGGGCAGAACCCGGTGGAGCCGGCGCAGCTGGGCTGCGCGGTTCTCTACGGGCCGCACATGTGGAACTTCGACGAGATCACCCGCCAGTTGGAGGGGGCCGGGGGCGCCTTGCCCCTGGCCGACGCCGCGGCCCTGACGGAGGCGGTCGGGCGCCTGCTGGCCGACGACGAGGCGCGCGGGCGCATCGTCACGGGGGCGGCGAGCGTCACCGACCGCAACCGTCGCATCGTCGACCGCGCGCTGGAGGTTCTGGACCCCGTCCTCGGTGCCGGCGGAATCCGGTCCGCCGCATGAGAACGCCGGCTTTTTGGTACCGCCCGGCCGGCCCCACGGAATCGGCGTTGGCCTGGGCGCTGTCCCCCATCGGGTCGCTCTACGGCCTCGCCGGCCGCCTCCGCATGGCCTCGCGCCCGCCGGCGCGCGTGGCGGTGCCGGTGATCTGCGTCGGCAACCTCGTGGCCGGCGGGGCCGGCAAGACCCCGGTCTGCATCGCACTGGCGGAGGCCCTGAAGGCGCGCGGGATCGAGCCCGCCTTCCTGACGCGCGGCCACGGCGGGCGGGAGCGCGGCCCCCTGCTGGTCGACCTCGGCCACCACGACGCCGCCGGCGTCGGCGACGAGGCGCTCCTGCTCGCCGCGCACGGCCCCTGCTGGGTGGCGCGTGACCGCGCCGCCGGGGCCGGGGCTGCGGTGGCGGCGGGTGCGCGGGCCATCGTCATGGACGACGGCTTCCAGAACCCGGCGCTGGCCAAGGACCTGTCGCTGGTCGTGGTGGACGGGGCCGTCGGATTTGGCAACGGGCGGCTGGTCCCCGCCGGCCCCCTGCGGGAACCGGTGGCGCGCGGCCTCGCCCGCGCCGACGCCGTGGTCGTGCTGGGCGACGACAAGGCTGGCGTCGCGGCGCAGGTCTCAGCCGCCCGCCCGCTGCCCATCCTGCACGCCCGGCTGGAGCCGGTGCCGGAGTCCCGCGCGCTCGCCGGCCGCGCCGTGCTGGCCTTCGCCGGCATCGGCCGGCCGGAGAAATTCTTCGCCACGCTGGAGTCCCTGGGCGCCAACGTCGTGGACCGGGTCGCCTTCGCCGATCACCACCCTTACCGGCCGGAGGAGGTGATGGCCCTGGTCGACCGCGCCGCCATGCTGGGCGCCGTGCCCGTGACCACCGCCAAGGACGCCGCCCGCCTGTCGGACGAGCTGCGCACGCTGGTCCGCGTCGTCCCGGTGCGGGCGGCGTGGCGCGATTCCGCGCTTCTGGACCAATTGCTGGACCGGCTTTTCAAAGGCGGAGAGTCCCATGGCTAAGCCCCGCGGCCCCCTGGCGAAATGGCTGCAGCGCCGGGTCGGCTACCCGCTGGAGGCAGCCTTCGTGTTCGGCGTCGCCGGCCTGTTCCGCGCGTTGCCGCTCGACGCGGCCTCGGCGCTCGGCGGCTGGATCGGCCGCACGGTCGGCCCCTTGCTTCCCGGCACCCGCACCGCGCGCCGCAACATGGAGCGCGCCTTCCCGGAGAAGCCGCGCGCGGAGATCGACGCCATCCTCCGCGGCATGTGGGACAATTTGGGCCGCGTCATCGCCGAATACCCGCACCTGGACGAAATCGGAGACCGGGGTCCCGGCGGCCGGATGGAGGTGGTCGGTGGCGAGCACATCGACACCCTGCGCGAGGACGGCAAGGCCGGCATCCTGGTTTCCGGGCATCTCGCGAACTGGGAAGTGCTGACCATCGCCTCGCGCAAGCTGGGGATGGAACTGGCGGTGGTCTACCGCGCACCCAACAACCCCTATGTCGGCGCGCTGCTGAACGACCTGCGCGGGGCCGCCAGCGGCACCCACATCCCAAAGGGCGCGGAGGGCGCACGGACCCTGCTCCGCGTCCTCACCAAGGGCGGGCACGTCGGCCTGCTGATCGACCAGAAGATGAACGACGGCATCCCCGTCCCCTTCTTCGGACGGGACGCCATGACCGCCCCGGCGGGGGCGCAACTCGCGCTGCGGCTCGGCATCCCGCTGGTGCCGGTGCGGACCGAACGGCTGGGCGGCGCGCGCTTCCGCATCACCGTCCTGCCACCGGTGGAGCCGCCGGTCACGGGCGACCGCAACGCTGATGTGCGAATTTTGATGGAGCGGTTGAACCACCTGTTGGAGCAATGGATTCGGGAGCGCCCGGCCGAATGGCTGTGGCTGCACCGGCGCTGGCCCAACTGACGGTCCCGGCGTCCGTTCCAGCAATCGGTTTCCGCATCGGTCCCAGAGAAGGTTTTCCGCCATGGCCCTGCCGCTCGACCCGCATCTCGTGCAGCTCTACCTGATCGCCGCGATCGTCCTGGTCCTGGCGCCGGGGCCGGATTCGCTGCTGGTCCTGTCGCGCAGCATCACCGACGGGCGCGACGCCGGCGTCGTCGCCACCATCGGCATCACGGTCGGCAACCTCGTCCATTCCACGCTGGCCGCCGCCGGCATCTCGGCCCTGATCGCCGCCTCCCCCGCCCTGTTCGACCTGCTGCGCTACGCCGGCGGGGCCTATCTCGGCTGGATCGGCGCGCGGGCGCTGTGGAGCGCGCTCAGCGCGGCCCGGGCGGCACGCGCGGACCGGGGGGCCTCCGCCATCGCGTCCGAGTCGGCGCCGGCCAGCCGCGTCTTCCTCCAGGCGCTGCTGACCAACCTGCTGAACCCGAAGGTCATCCTGTTCTACCTCGCCTTCGTGCCGCAGTTCGTCGCACCGGAACTGGGCCACGTCGCGGCGCAGACGTTCGTTCTGGGCGCCATTCTGGCCGGGCTCGGCTGCGCTTACCTGCTGGGCGTGTCGGCGCTCAGCGCCGGTGCGGCGCGCAAGGTCCTGGCCAGCGCGCGGGTGAAGGCGGTGCTGGACGGCGTCGCCGGCGTGCTGTTCCTGGGCTTCGCACTGCGCCTGCTGCTGACCGATCGCCGCATCGCCTGACTCACCCCCAGAAGGCGGGAAAAACGCCACAGAGTCTGTGGACGCGGGTGCATTGCGGTGTCATAGTGCCGCCCGCGTTAAGACAATGCCTTTTCCAACGGGCCTATCCCGTTGTGGCCTATTCCGTTGGGCCGCACAGCCCTTCCGACCGCGAGCGACGATGAGCGAGAAGATCTCCCTGATCACCTGGATGGCGAACATCCACATCCGGTTTGTGACCTGGCGCCGGGGCACGAAGGTCGGCACCGACCGCTTCGGCAATGTCTATTACCGCGCCAAGAGCGCTCATCCGGGCGTGAAGGAGCGCCGCTGGGTGCTGTACAACGGCGAGCCGGACGCGTCGAAGGTCCCGCCGGAATGGCACGCCTGGCTCCACCACACCACCAAGGAGCCGCTGCCGGAGGGGAACAGCCAGTTCCACAAGCCCTGGCAGAAGGAGCACATCCCGAACCAGTCGGGCTCGCTGCAGGCCTATCGGCCGCCGGGGCACCAGTATGCCGGCGGGCAGCGCGTGGCCGCCACCGGCGACTACGAACCCTGGACGCCGAGCTGAGACGCCGCCGGCACGCACCGTCAGCCGCGTCTCCTTAGGAAATTCGCATGCGCCGCAACGTGATCGAAACCGTGCTCGGCGGGGTCGTCCTCGCCGTAGCCGGGTTTTTTCTCGCCTTCGCCTACACCAGCGCCGACCTGCGCAAGGTGAACGGCTACGAGATCACCGCCAACTTCTCCAGCATCTCCGGCCTCCAGGCCGGCGCGGACGTGCGCATCAGCGGCGTGAAGGTCGGTTCCGTCACCGAACTGACGCTCGACCCCAAGAGCTATCAGGCGGTCGTGCACATGTCGATCCACCCGGACATCAAGCTGCCCAAGGACACCGCGGCCCTCATCGCCTCGGAAAGCCTGCTCGGCGGCAAGTTCCTGGCGCTGGAGCCGGGTGGCGAGCCGGACATGATCAAGCCGAACGGCCGTGTGGAATACACGCAGAGCACGCCCGGCATCGAGCAGCTGCTGGGCCAAGTCATCTTCTCGCTGCAGAACATGAGCAAGCCGGGCGGCCAGGCGGGCGAACAGGCGCAGCCCCCAGCCGGCGAGAACCCGAAGATGTGACTCCGGCCTACAGCCGGTGCAGGATCGCCACGACGACGAAAAAAGGGGCCGCAAGGCTCCTTTGCTCGTTTCGGGTGCAGGAACCAACCACACGCGCCGACGTTTCCTCCGCAATTCGCGAAAAACAGGAGGGATTGGTCATGAAGGCGCGTGTTTTGGCGGTGCTTGGTCTTAGCCTGCTCGCCGCAGCCTGCGGCACCAACACGGAAGAGAAGGCCGGCAGCGGCGCTCTCGGCGGGGCGGCGGCCGGCGCGGTGGTCGGCGGTCCGGTCGGCGCGGTCGTCGGGGCCGGTGTCGGCGCCGGCGTGGGCGCCGGGACGCAGAAAGTCGAGGACCGCTACGGCAACGGCGCATCCGACTCGACGAAAGCCAAGGGCCACAAGACCACGACGACGCGGCAGACGACGACCCGCAACGACACGACGGGCACCACCAACCGCACGTCCACGACGACCACGACCAACCCCGGTCCCACCGGGTCGGCCGGAACCTCCGGCAGCACGGCCGGCGGCACGACGACCTCCCCGGCCGACACCAGCACCGGCACAGGGAACACCACCGGCACATCCATGGGCACCACCCCCAACGCGGGCGGCAGCGCCGACCAGTGAGGGACGCGGGTCACACCCCGCTCCAATGGACGGCGGAGCGCTTCCGGGTTAGAAAGCTGGCGAGTTAAAAGGCAAGCGGGCATCGCCCGCGCCGTTCGACAGCACGGAAGCGATCCGACGTGACGAACCTGAAGAACCGTTTCGGCAAGAGCCTGTTCGGCGCGGCCCTCGTGGCCGCGCTTTTCTGTGCCCAGGGCACGCCCGGCGCCGCCCCGGTGCCGGAGGAGATGGTCAGCCGCCCGGCCGCCAAGCTTCAGGGCTTGGACAAGATCACCGCCCGAACCACCACTTTCACCATCGCGGTCGGCGAGACCAAGCTGCTCGGCAGCCTGCGCATCACGCTGCGCGCCTGCAAGGAGAACCCGCCGGTGGAACCGCCGGAGGCCGCCGCCTTCCTGGAGATCGTCGAGAACAAGCCCGGTGAACAGGCGGAGGCAATCTTCAGCGGCTGGATGTTCGCCTCCAGCCCCGCGCTGTCCGCCATGGAACACCCGATCTACGACGTCTGGGTCCTCAGCTGTTCGGACAGCTGACCGCGCGGAACGCCCGCCCTCACTCCTCCCCGCCCAGCAGGCCGGCGATGGCGCGATCCTGGTCGACGCCCTGGAAATCGGCGACGACGGCCAGCGCCGCGGCCAAGCGGCGCCGGTACTCGGCGCGCGGGATTTCCTGCGCGCCGAACTGGCTCAGGTGCTCGGTCACGAACTGCGCGTCCAGCAACCGGTAGCCGCCCGCCCGCAGCCGCGCCACCAGATGGACCAGCGCCACCTTGCTGGCGTCGGTCACACGGCTGAACATGCTCTCGCCGAAGAAGGCGCCGCCCAGCGACACGCCGTAGAGCCCGCCGACCAGCCGGCCATCGTTCCAGCACTCCACGCTGTGGGCGCAGCCCATCTGGTGCAGGTCGGTGTAGAGCCGCAGGATGTCGGCGTTGATCCAGGTCTTCGGCCGGTCGGGGGTCGGCTCCGCGCAGGCCTCGATCACCGCGCGGAAGTCGCTGTCGAACCGAAGCTCGAACACGCTACGCCGCACGGCCTTGCGCAGCTTGCGCGGCACATGGAAACCCTCCAGCGGCAGAATGCCGCGCCGCTCCGGGTCGAACCAGTACAGCTCCTCCGAGTCGGCGCTCTCCGCCATCGGGAAGATGCCGGCGGCGTAGGCGCGCAGAAGCAGCGGTGCGGACAGTTCGATCATCGTCAACACTATATCCGTTCGACCCCGCCCACCGGCAACGGCGATCATGGGGACGCTCCGACGGTTCCACTTCCGCGCGACAGGCGGCGCCCACCATGGTATGCAACGCTCAATCGAGCCTCTTGGGGGAGTCACGTCATGCGGAAGGTTCTCTCGGCCATCGCCCTCGCGGCGGTTGCGTTCCTGTCGGCGACCGGCACGTCCTGGGCGCAACGCCGGGCGGAGCCCGGTGCCTTCGACTATTACGTCCTGACTCTGTCCTGGTCACCCGCCTTCTGCGCGAAATCCAAGGGGGCGCCCGATCCCGATCAGTGCGGCATGGACCGCAAGTTCGGCTTCGTCGTCCACGGCCTGTGGCCGCAGAACGCCGATGGCGGCTACCCCGCCAACTGCACGCGCGACCGGACGGTTCCCAAGGCCGTCGTCGATCAGATCATGCCGATCATGCCCAGCGTAGGGCTGATCGTCTACGAATGGGCCAAGCACGGCACCTGCAGCGGCCTGAACGCCACCGATTACTTCGCCCGCCTGCGCGAGGCTTACGCCAAGGTGAAGGTCCCGGAACCGCTGCAGTCGCCCAACGCCGACCTGTCCGTGCCCGCCATGCAGGTGGAGCGGCTGTTCGTCCAGGCCAACCCGGGCCTGGCGCCGGAGTCGGTGGCCATCGTCTGCTCCAAGCGCGACGTGGCGGAGGTTCGGATCTGCCTGAACAAGGATCTGGGCTTCATGCCCTGCGGTTCGCGGATTGTCGACCGCTGCCGCCGCGACGCCGTCCTGACCGCGACCCGCTGACCGCAACCTCCTGACTTCAACCTCCTGACTTCAACCTCCTGACTGCCGCCATCTGTCCAAAAGATTAGGAACGCCGCTGGCCTCCGCCGGTTGAGCCGTTGGTCGGGATCGCCCGATCAACACCGGTTCGATGGAGGCCACAATGGCAACGCAAGAAGCACGGCACGCCCGCGGTCCGGACCGCAGGCAACAGCCGCGCAGCTGGGACGACGGCGGACACAGGGGTAATGGGCAGGCGGGCGACGAGCGGCTGTCGCGCGCGTTGGGCTGGTTCAGCATCGGCTTGGGGCTGGCGGAACTGACCGCGCCCAACGCCGTCGCGCGCCTGATCGGCATTCCGGAGGACGACTCGAACCGGCGCATGCTGCGCGCCTTCGGCATGCGCGAGCTTGCCAATGGCGTCGGCATCCTGGCGCAGCCGCGCGAATCCGGCTGGATGTGGGCGCGCGTCGGCGGCGACCTGATGGACCTGGCCTTCCTCGGCAACAACCTGCGCTCCGACGAGGCGCAGCCGAACCGGATTGCGGCGGCGGCGGCGGCCGTGGCCGGGGTGACCGCGCTCGACGTGCTGTGCGGGCAGCGGATGGGGCAAGACGGCGGCGAAGCACAGGGCACCGGCGCCAACCGCCTGTGGAGCCGCCACATCGACGTCCGTCAGACCGTGGCGATCAACCGCAAGCCGGAGGAGATCTACAGCTTCTGGCGCGATTTCCGGAACCTGCCGCAGTTCATGAGCCACCTGGAGCGGGTGGACGTGCAGGACGACCGCCGCTCCCACTGGGTCGCCAAGGCACCAGCCGGGCGCACGGTGGAATGGGACGCCGAGGTGACGGAGGACCAGCCGAACCAGCGGCTCTGCTGGCGCTCGCTGGAGCGCGCCGATGTCGACAACAGCGGCGAGGTGCGGTTCGAGCGCGCGCCGGGTGACCGCGGCACCATCCTGCGGGTGGAGATGCGCTACACCCCGCCCGGCGGCATTTTCGGCGCCATCGGGGCGAAGCTGTTCGGCGAGGAGCCGCAGATGCAGGTGCGCGACGACCTGCGCCGCCTGAAGCAGGTGTTGGAGACGGGCGAGGTCACGGTGGCCGAGGGCTCCATGGCCATCACCCACCCGGCGCAAGCCTGGGCCCCGCACACCCAACCGGCCCACACCCAACCGGCCGACTCGGGCCGCTGACAGGAGGTTCACGGCCATGAAAGCGAACTGCTGGTACGGCAAGAAGGACATGCGGGTCGAAAACGTCCCGGATCCGAAGATCCTGAACGCCCACGACTGCATCGTCCGGATCACCTCGACGGCGATCTGCGGCTCCGACCTGCACCTCTACAACGGCTTCAACCCGGCCATGCAGCCCGGCGACATCGTCGGCCACGAGTTCATGGGCGAGGTGGTGGAGGTCGGCAAGAGCGTGCAGAAGCTGAAGGTCGGCGATCGCGTCACCGTCCCCTTCCCCATCTCCTGCGGCAGCTGCCTGTCCTGCCAGCGCAACCTCTTCTCCGTCTGCGAGAACTCCAACCCCAACGCCGCGATGGCGGAGGAGCTGTGGGGCCACTCGCCGGCCGGCCTGTTCGGCTACTCGCACCTGCTCGGCGGCTATCCCGGCGGCCAGGCGGAGTACGCGCGCGTGCCCTACGCCGACGTCGGGCCTTTGAAGATCCCGAGTGAACTGGACGACGAGCAGGTCCTGTTCCTGACCGACATCCTGCCGACCGGCTACATGGCCGCGGAGCAGTGCGACATCCAGCGGGGCGACACGGTCGCCGTATGGGGCTGCGGCCCGGTCGGCCAGTTCGCCATCCTCAGCGCCTTCCTGCTGGGGGCGGAGCGCGTGATCGGCATCGACCGCTTCGAATACCGCCTGCGCATGGCCCGCGAGACGTGCAAGGCCGAAACGCTTAACTACGCGGAGAACGACGTCCACCACGCCCTGATGGAAATGACCGGCGGGCGCGGGCCTGACGCGGTGATCGACGCGTCGGGCATGGAATCGCACGGCCTCGGCCTCGCCGGCGCCTACGACCGCGCCAAGCAGGCGATGATGCTGGAGACCGACCGCGCGGTGGCCCTGCGCCAAGCGATCATGGCGGTGCGCAACGGCGGCGTGGTGTCGGTGCCCGGCGTCTACGCCGGCTTCATCGACAAGTTCCCGATGGGCTCGGTGATGAACCGGTCGCTGACCATCAAGACCGGCCAGACCCACGTCCAGCGCTACCACCACCACCTGCTGGAGCGGATTCAGAAGGGCGAGATCGACCCGACCTTCATCATCACCCACCGCCTGCGCCTGGACGAGGCCCCGCACGCTTACCAAGTCTTCAACGACAAGCAGGACGAATGCATGAAGGTCGTGCTGAAGCCGTAAGGATTTTCACCACCAAGGCACCAAGACACCAAGAGTTCACGACCTGCAGAGGCCAGGGATTCTTGGTGTCTTGGTGGTGCATCTCTTTCCCCAGAGACACGACCGGCCAAAACAAAAGGCCCCTCTCTCCACATCGGAAAGAGGGGCCTTTTGTGTAATGCACCGCTTACTTCTTCGCCATCAACTGTTCGAGCCAGTGGATGTCGTAGTTGCCGTCGATGAAGTCCTGCTGCGCGATGATGCGCTGGTGCAGGGGCAGCGTGGTGTCCACGCCGCCGATCACATATTCCTCGATCGACCGGCGCAGGCGCATCAGGCACTCGTTGCGGGTCGTGCCATGGACGACCAGCTTGGCGATCAGGCTGTCGTAGTGCGGCGGGATGCGGTAGCCGTCGTACAGCGCCGAATCGACACGCACGCCCAGGCCGCCCGGCGCGTGGTAGCCATCGATCTTGCCCGGCGAGGGCAGGAAGGTGTCGGGGTTCTCCGCGTTCACGCGGCATTCGATCGAATGGCCCTGGAAGCGGATGTCCGACTGTCCGTAGCCGAGCGGAGCGCCCGTGGCCACGCGGATCTGCTCCCGCACCAGGTCGATGCCGGTGATCATCTCGGTGATCGTGTGCTCGACCTGCAGGCGGGTGTTCATCTCGATGAAGTAGAACTGCCCGTCCTCGAACAGGAACTCCATCGTGCCGACGCCGCGGTAGCCGATGGCCGCCGCCGTCCGAGCCGCCAGGTCGCCGATGAAGGCACGCTGCTCGGCGTTCAGCGCCGGCGACGGGGCCTCCTCGATCACCTTCTGGTGGCGCCGCTGCACGGAGCAGTCGCGCTCGCCGAAATGCACGCAGTTGCCGTGCTCGTCGCCCAGCAGCTGGATCTCGATGTGCCGCGGCTTGCCGAGGTACTTCTCGATGTAGACCTCGTCGTTGCCGAAGGCGGCGCGCGCCTCGCCGCGGGCCAGCTGGTAGGCTTCCTTCAGCTGGTCCGGGTTGCGGGCCACCTTCATGCCCTTGCCGCCGCCGCCGGCCGCCGCCTTGATCAGGATCGGGTAGCCGATCTCGCGACCGACCTTCTCCGCCTCCTCCAGCGTCGGGACCGGGCCGTCGGAGCCGGGAACGACCGGCAGGCCCTGATCCATCACCGTCTTCTTGGCGGTGACCTTGTCGCCCATGACGCGGATGTGGTCCGCCGTCGGGCCGATGAAGGCGAAGCCGTGCTCCTCCACCATCTCCGCGAACTGGGCGTTCTCGGCCAGGAAGCCGATGCCGGGGTGGATGGCGTCCGCCCCGGTGATCGCCGCAGCCGACAGGATGGCCGGAATGTTGAGGTAGCTTTCGCGGGCCGACGCGGGGCCGATGCACACGCTCTCGTCCGCCAGGCGGACGTGCATGGCGTCGGCGTCGGCGGTGGAATGCACCGCCACGGTCTGGATGCCCATCTCGCGGCAGGCGCGGTGGATGCGCAGCGCGATCTCACCACGGTTCGCGATCAGGACCTTCTCGAACATCGCCAAGGGATGATCCCCGCTCACTCGATGATCAAAAGGACTTCGCCGAACTCCACCGGCTGGCCGTCGGAGATGAAGATCTCCGACACCGTGCCGCCGCGCGGAGCCTTGATCGGGTTCATCACCTTCATCGCCTCGATGATGAGGACGGTCTGGCCGGCCTTCACCGTGTCGCCGACGCGCACGAAGGGGGCCGAGCCCGGTTCCGGCGCCGCGTAGGCGGTGCCGACCATCGGCGAGGTGACGGCGCCCGGATGGCTGGCCGGCTTGCCCGCGGGGGCGGCAGCGGCGACCGGGGCCGGGGCGGCCGCGACCGGAGCGTGCACGGCGACGGCCTGGGCGGCGGTCGGGCGGGTGACGCGGATGCGCTTCTCGCCCTCGGCAAACTCGATCTCGCTCAAGCCCGTCTCACGCAGGAGATCCGCGAGCTTGCGGACCAGATCGCCGTCGATGTCGAAGCTTGCCATGGTGTTCGTAATTCCCGTGTTCCTTAGTCGCGCTCGAGGATATTCGCCATGGCGTCCAGCGCCAGCAGATACCCGTGCGGGCCGAAGCCGCAGATCATCCCCTTGGCCACCGCGGAAATGTGCGAGTGGTGGCGGATGGCCTCACGCTTGTAGATGTTGGAGAGATGCACCTCGACGATCGGCAGCTCGGACAGGATCAGCGCGTCCATGATGGCGACGGAGGTGTGGCTGTAGGCGCCGGCGTTGATGACGATACCGTCATGTTCCGTGCGCGCTTGCTGAATCCAGGAAACAAGCTCGCCCTCGTGGTTCGACTGCCGGAAATCGACGACCAGCGAAAGCTGTTCGGCGCGTTCCTGGCAGGCGGCCTCCAGGTCGTCAAGCGTCATCGAGCCGTAGATGTGCGGTTCGCGCACACCCAGCATGTTCAGGTTCGGCCCGTTTAGGACCAGAACGGACGCGTCGATGGCCACGGGCCACGCCCCTTTCCCAAGATCAAGACCGCGCGTTTATAGCACTTTGCGACGGACAGGCAATGCCGATGGGCCGTCGGTTCGGCCGATTGCGGCGATTGCACCCCTTCGACGCTGTCCGGAAGGCAAAAGTCGTCCCGCCGCCCCCGCCACTGGCCCCCTCAGCGGCCCTCTCAGCGAGAGTGCCCGAGGTGGCGCTTGACGATCTCGTCGAAGGCACCGGACTCCTTCAGCTTCTTCAGGCCGGAGTTGAAGGCGGCCATCACCGCCGGCGCCTCCGGGTTGGCGCGCGACAGGACCAGATGCTGGCCGACGCGGGCGTAGGGCTGGTCGGAAACGCGGATGTCACGCTCCGCCACGACGTTGGCGACGGCGGCCTGACCCGTGAACTCGTCGATGATGAAGGCGTCCACGCGGTCGGTCGCCACCATGCGCACGCAGGCTGGCAGGTCGGCCGGGCTTTCCCGGACCAAGTCCCCGGTGGCGATCATCGCGGTCAGTTCCGTCGGCAGCGCGTAGCCCACCGGCGCGCAGACCGAACGCCCTTTGAAGTCCCGCGGCGTGTGGAACTCCATCGGCGTCCGGGCGGAAAGGTAGACGAGTTGCCGCACCTCCATCAGCGGGTCGGAGAACAGCACCTCCGACTCCCGCTCCGGCGTGCGCACATAGGGAAAGCTGCCCAGATACTTGCCGGCCACCACCCCGTCGTAGCCGCGCTTCCAGGGCATGAAGCGGACCTCGTAGCTGAGGCCCACGGCCTTGAAGGCGCTCAGCACCACCTCGGTCAGCATGCCGCCCTGGGGAAGCGTCTCGCCGGTGAAAGGGGCGAAGTCGTTGCCGGTGACAAGGTCGAGCCCGGAGTCGAGCAGGGCCGCGCGGACCGGAACGGCTGCCGCCACGAGCATCAGCGCGGCCAGGATCGCCCGCTTGACGCGCGTCCGCTGCCCCCGAATCCGCCCGACCAAGTTTCCCCGCGCCAGCATCCCTTGTTGCCCCCGCCTTCGCCCACCGCCCCCGGCCGGTCCAAGTCCATTCAGTCCACGCCGTGTAACGCCCGCGACGTGTAGCGGGGCAGCCCCGACCTGTAAAGCGGTTTCACCTAGGGATCATTTGCAACACCAGCCGCTTTCCCTTTGCGTACCCATAATAAAGGACGCCTAATCTCGCCCAATTCCTGATCGTGCGTCTTACACCGCCGTGGCCGCGGCCTTTTGCGCCGCCTTCATCCGCTTGCCGGCGGGGTCGGTGTAGATGTCGTTGATCCGCTGCACATGCTCGGCCACAGCCTCGCGGATCCCGAAGATCCGCTTCTCCGCACCGGCGCCCCAGCCGGCCGGGCGCTTGCGGAAGATGGAGCGGAAAAAGCGGGTGTTGCGCAGGAATCCCGCGCGCAGGTTCAGGTCGACGTCGCCGAACCGCTCCGGCAGGGTGCGGGCGACGCGGCGCGCGGCAAAGGCGCGCAGCCAGAAATGGCCGGCGGCGAACAGCCCGCCGACCAGCAGCGCCGCGACCAATCCGCGCACCGGTAGGCCGGCCGCCCAGGCCGGCCCCGCCTCGCCCAGCCAGGACAGGAAGCCCGGCACCGTGTCCGACCCGACCAGGCTGGCGATCCCGCCGAACAGCACCAGCAGCAACACCGTCCACACCACGTCGCCGATCAGCACCAGCTTGCGCCAGCGCTTCAGCGCGGCGGTCAACTGCGGCACGACCTCCCCGCGCAGCTCCTTCACCAGGCTGTCGATCATGCCGACGATGGCGGTAGGCGCGGGCGACCTCCACCTCGTTGATGCGCTCCTGGATTTCGGCAAGGTCGGAGTCGCGCCGCGCTTCGTAGCGGGCGCGCACCGCCT
Source organism: Azospirillum canadense (assembly GCF_025961225.1). Classification (GTDB taxonomy): domain Bacteria; phylum Pseudomonadota; class Alphaproteobacteria; order Azospirillales; family Azospirillaceae; genus Azospirillum; species Azospirillum canadense. The sequence goes on from NZ_JAOQNG010000001.1 coordinate 2,281,205, forward strand.
CGTCCTCGATGGCGACGGCCGACTTGCCGTCATAGATCGCGTAGAAGCGACCGGACACCAGCCCGGCCTGCGCGATGGCCCGCTGCCACGCGCCGAACACGGCCTCCAGGTTGTCTTCCTTCGCCGTGGTGTCGATCTGGTTCAGGATGTAGCAGACCTTGCGCGCGTCGGCGCGGTCCACCGTCTTGGCCACCAGATGCTTCAGCGTGTCCTGCATCGCCCCGGGTTCCGGATGGCGGCCGTCGAAGAAGACCAGGACGAGGTCCGACAGCTCGACGATGTGGTCGACCAGCCGCAGGACGGAGCGGCGCTGGTCGTCGGCGTCGAAGCCCGGCGAGTCGATGAAGATCTTGCCGCGCGCCCGTTCGCCGGACAGCGTCTTCAGCTGCAGATAGTTGTCGATGCGCTTGCCCTCCCCGGCCGCGACCTTTTCGATCTCGTCGGCGATCCGGTAGAAGGGGAAGCGCGGGTCGGCGTTCAGCGCAGTGCCGGGCAGCGCCTCGCGCCGCGTCTCCGGCCCGTGGCAGATGACCGTGAATTTGTCGTCCACCGCTTGGTTGCCGGTGTTCTGCAGCGGCGCGCCGAGATAGCCGTTCAGGAAGGTCGACTTGCCGGCCGAGAAGGTGCCGAGCACCGCGATCATCGGCCACCATGGGATGCGCGTGGTCAACGATTCGTGCCGGCCCAGCACGCCCAGCCCGGCCAGCAGCCGGTCGAACTTGCGGAAGGTCGGGATCACCGGAAGAAGGTTCGGGTTCTCCGCGCGGAGGTGCGCGTCCAGGGCCGCGAGGCGCTGCTGGAGGGCTTGCCTGGGGGTCATGGCCGGCGGGTTCCCGTAAGCTGTGAGGACAAGGGTGCGACGACAGGGTTGTGTCAGGAGCCACTCTCTAGCACGAGCCGCCGGGGCGGGGGGGAATGAAATCGGCGTGGCAAATCGGCGTAACGGACCCGCGCCACGGGGGCTGCAAACCCGCCCGGAAGGCGTCCGGTCCAATGGAGAGCGTCCTGTGACTTTGGAGGGACCGCCGGACGAAAAGGCCGGTTGCGCGCGTTGTTCCCCGCATGGTGCGCGACGATGACCCGGACCTTTCCGCCACGCCCGACTCCTTCCGCCTAACGGCGGACGAGTTGGCCTTCCTGCTCGGCGACCCCGCGGCGCAGACGCGCCGGGCGGAGCGCAACGCCCGCGCCAACCGCGCCCGGACGGAGCGTCGCCACGCCGACCCGTCCTACGCAGAGCGGCTGCGCACCGACGAGCGCGAGCGCCAGCGCCGCCGGCGCGCCAAGGCGGCCATCGGCCAGCCGGAGCGGGAGCCGAGCCCACCCGCCCCCCTGCCCGCCCTGGCGCCGGAGGACGCGCTCGCCCGCCTGACCGCGTTCCTGGAGCAGGCCGGCACGCCGCAGGCCATGCAGCTGCGCGGCCGGGCGGAGGCGCTGGACCGCTACGTCGAAGGCTTCGTCGTCTACCGCGCCCTGGCCGCGACCGGGGAGCGCCCGACCCGCGGCGCCCTCGCCGCCGCCTTGAAAGCGCAGTACGGGCGGTCGCTCACCCCGTCCCAAATCCAGAACCTGCGTGACCGGATCGAGGGTTTTGCCAAGCCCGGCGGCCCCTGGCACCCGCATTTCCAACCGCCGTCAGGCGGCGACCGGTGAAGCCCGATACAGCGCGTCACGCAGCCGCCGCGAATCCACCCTGTTACAGCCCCGAAACGTCGTTAATACGGCGTTAACCAGTTCCTTAACGATCCATTAAGGCCGACAAGGCCACTCGGACATCGCTCATTACGTCCCAAGACGCTGCGTGACGCGCTGTATCGTCCTTTGGACCCATCTCCCGCCCCCAGTGGGGGACGGGAGATTCGGACGTCAGAACTCCTTCCAGTCATCCTCGTCCGCGGCGGCGCGCTGGAGCGCCGCGCCGGCGGAGCGGCGGGCCTGCGTCGTGTGGATCGGCGATGTGGGGACTGGCGGGCGGGTCGGGGCGATGGCGCGGCGCAGGGTCGGCGCGGCCGGAGCGGAGGCCGTCTCCACCGCCACCGCATCCAGCTTGAAGAAGCCGACCAGCGCGCGCAGGTCACCCGCCTGGGTGGCGAGCGACTGGGCGGCGGCGGTGGTTTCCTCGACCAGCGCGGCGTTCTTCTGGGTCATCTCGTCCATCTGCGAGACGGTGGCGTTGATCTCGTCGAGCGCCGAGGCCTGCTCGGAGGAGGCCGCGGCCATCTCCGCGATCAGGCCGGCGACCTGCTGCACGCCCGACACAATGCCACCCAGCGCGTCGCCGGCCTTCTTCACCAAATCGACGCCGTCGCGCACCTGGCTGTCGCTGTCCAGGATCAGGCTCTTGATCTCCTTGGACGCCTGGGCGGAGCGCTGGGCCAGATTGCGCACCTCCTGCGCCACCACCGCGAAGCCGCGGCCCGCGTCGCCGGCCCGCGCCGCCTCCACCGCCGCGTTCAGCGCCAGCAGGTTGGTCTGGAAGGCGATCTCGTCGATCACCCCGATGATGTCGGTGATCTTGCGGCTGGCGCCCTCGATCCGCCGCATCGCCTCGATCGCGGAGCCAGCCACCGCTCCACCCGATTCGGCGGAGCCGCGCGCGTCCACGGCCATGGCGTTGGCGCGCTGGGTGTTGTCGGCGTTGGAGCGCACGGTGGCGCCCAGCTCCTCCATGCTCGCCGCCGTTTCCTCCAGCGAGGAGGCCTGCTGCTCCGTGCGTTCCGCAAGATCGCTCGACCCCATGGACACCTCCGACGCCGCGGCGGAAATCGCCGCGGTGGCGTGCAGGATCTGGCCGACGATTTCCGACAGCTTGGCGGAGGTGGCGTTGACGTCGGTCTTCAGGGTCTGGAAGGCGCCTTGGTAGTCGCGCTCCACACGCTTGTTGAGGTCGCCCTGGGCGAGCGCGCTGAGCACGGCGCCGAGGTCGGCGATGACCGCCTCGACCGTGTCGGTCAGGCGGTTGATGCCCTGCGACATGGTCTTGTAGAAGCCGTCCTTGCCGGCCAGGTCGAGCCGGCGCGACAGGTCGCCCTTGGACACGCCGTCGATCAACTGGGCGATCTCCTCGCCGATGGCCTGCTCGCGGGCGCGGCGGGCCTCTTCCTCGCGGCGCTCCTCCTCCAGCCGGGCGCGCTCGGCCTCGTCCATCGACTTCTTCTCGATGGCGTTCTCCTTGAACACCTGCACCGCCTGCGCCATCCGCCCGATCTCGTCACGGTTGGCCAGGGCCGGAATCGTCACGCCCAGGTCGCCGCCGGCCAGCGCCGTCATCGTCCCGGTCATCTCCAGCACCGGCTTCACGATCGACCGCGCCACCGCCCAGGCCAGCAGCAGCCCGAACAGGAAGGCGCCGCCGGCGATGGCGAGGTTGGCGGAGAAGGTGCGCTCCAGGCTTCCCTCCGCCGCGGCCAGGACCGCCCCACGGTCCTTCGTCTCGCTTTCCACCGTGCGGTCGGTCAGCTCGGCGAACTCCGCGCCGCGGGCCGCCATGGCGTCGATCAGCCGCGCACCCTCGGTCATCACGGTGGCCGTTTCGCGGAAGATCTGAACATAGCGGTCGGACAGCTGGTCGGCGTCCTGGGCCATGCGCTTGCGCGCCGGGTTGGCGAGGCGGTCGCCCAGCTTGCGGATCGCGTCGTTGAAGGCGTCGTTGCGGACCGACACCTCGGCGGCGGCCTTGTCGCTGGGGCTGTTGAAGAAACGCGAAGCCGCCAGACGGGCGAGCAGCAGCCGCTCCTGCGCCTGTCCGGCCAGCGCCGCGGCCTCCATCTCGCCGTCCGCCATCAGGCTGGCGGCCAGCTGCGACATCGTGTCACGGGCCTTCTCGCCCGCCGGAACGAGCTGGTCGTCGTACAGCCGGTCGCGGCGCTGCCGCAGTTCCGCCAGCTTGCCGAAGTCAGCGACGTAGCCGTCGAACAGCTGGACCATCCGCTCCAGCGCCGCGCGCCGTTCGCCGGCCGCCCCGTCCAGCCCGGCGCGGAGTTGCCTGGACAGGCCGGACTGCACCTTGCGGACCTGCTCCGCCACGGTCATGTCGCCGGAATTGTTGAAGTTCACGACCAGCCGGCGCATTTGCGCGACGTTGCCGTCGATGTCGGAGATTTGCAGCGAATGGCTGCTCACCGCGGCGTAGGAGCGGAACGCGTCGCGGACGGTGCCGAGCCCCGCCACGCCCACGGCGACGACCACCGCCAGCAGGACCAACACGACGGCGAACCCGAAGTAAATGCGGGTCCCGACCTTGTAGCGCCCCGCGAGACTGCCTTCCTGCATCGACCTGTTCCCCTGGCTGCTGCCCGGCGGCGGGTCGCCCCGCCCGCCGGAGCCGCCCCGGCCCCGCGATGGAGACCGGAACGCATACGACAAGATGCCAACTATCGGAATTTGATTATCAAAGAGTTTCCGGGCCTGAATTGTCGCGAAAAGTCGCTGCGGTTTTTCAATCAAGGCTCGACGCGAGGCCACAAGACCTTCCACCGCGCCCAGTGCCCCGCGAATACCGCGGGAAAAACGCCATCAAATAGTGGCGACGGCAACGGGACGCGCCGCGACCAGCGGAACGTTTCACAACTTCAGCGAGACTTAGAGCCGAACGGACGCTCTTTTCCGGATTTTTCGGATAACTTTTGTACCATATCCGATTATGTTCTGTCTTCGCATGGACACGAATCAATATCATCCAAGATTTCGCTTGCCCGTTTTCAAACGATGTGTGAACAATGCGACCATGATTCGAAAGTTCAACGCATTGGTTTGAAAGCATTGGAGTGCCGGGGCGATGAGTGAACCAACGGCGCGAAAGAGGGGACGGCGCGGATCGCCGGAATCCTGGTCTGTCGATGCGCATGTCGGGCAGCGGGTACGCATGCGCCGCACCTTGCTGGGCATGAGCCAGGAAAAACTCGGCGAGGCGATCGGCCTGACGTTTCAGCAGGTTCAGAAATACGAACGCGGATCGAACCGCATTTCCGCGGGAACGCTTTATCGTTTGGGACAAGTGCTTGACGTTCCGGTCAGCTTCTTCTTCGATTGTTATGACGACCCGCACGCGCCGCTGCGCCCGTCGTGTGGTGCGGACGGTGGCCCCGTTGCGGAAAGCGTGATCAGCCGGCGGGAGGCCCGCCTGCTCCGGCTCTGGCGCGCCGCCCCGGATTCGGTGTCCGACGAACTGCTGTCGCTGCTCGGCTCGCTGTCCCCCCACCTGAGCGACCCGCGGGAGGATGAGGACACCGCCGCCGCCGCGGTGGCCGCGCCGCCTCCCGCCCCGACGAAGCGCATCGGCACGCCACGCGTGAAAGCTGAAAAGGCCTCCTCCGGCAAGCAACGGCGGCGCCACGGCGCCGTGTGGGACCCCACCGACATCTACCGCGCCACCAAATCGACGAAGGTCACGACCTGATCCAGGTCACCACCTGATCTTGGACCGCGCTGCCCCAGTTTCCGGACACAAAAAAGGCCCCCCGCACCGGCGAGGGGCCTTTTCGCTGTGAAGCGCCGGAAACGGGAAACCGTCAGAAGCGCAGGATCGCCGCGGTCGACGCGCCGGAGGGCAACTCGCCCTTGGCCACCACATGCACCTCGCCGCCGCGCAGCAGAGTCTCCATGGTCGCGTGCTCGACGAGGTCGATGGCGCCGTCCGTCTCGTGGTGGAGCGGGAAGGCGCGGTGGTAGTCCTCCCGATAATGGCCCCAGATGCGATCGTTCTCGGCCACCAGCAGGACTCCGACGCGTCCCTCGCGGGCAGCCACCATGGCGTCCTCGACGCGGGTCATCGTCCGTTCCGCGGTGCTGCGGTCGCCGTGCAGGGCGTTGAAATGCTCCAGCGCAGCGCGGCGCGCTTGGTCGAACATCGGCTGGACGACCGCGTAGGCGCGGCGGTGGATCTCTTCGGGCTCCAGCGCGTCGGGGTTGGCGAACACACCCTTTTCGATCAGCGCGCGGGGGTGGGTGTTCTTGCGCAGATGACCCTGGATCTCGTCCTCCGCGACCAGCACGAGCGGGCCGTGGAAGGTCTTCAGATGGTCCTGCACCTTGGCACAGACCCGGCCGATGTAGGAGATCAGGTGTGCCTTGCGCAGCTCCTCCGGATCCTCGCCGAAGTTGTGCGTCTTCACCATGGAGACGCCGCCGCGGTCGGTGCGGTCGCCGTGGCGGGCCGGCGGGGCGGAGTTCCGGTTGTTCTCGTCATAATCGGTTTCGGCGTCGATTTCGGCCACGCCGTGCGGCAGGTCCACGTCCTCCTCCGCGATGCCGTGGCGGGTGGCGGAGAACAGGCGCGCACGGCCGGCGGTGACCGCCAGGATCATGAAGTTGCCGTCGTCCGCCAGCAGCGGCAGCAGGGGCCGCACGGTGAAGCGGGAGTTGACGCAGACCTCCTCCGGCAGTTCGATGGGCACACGGTGGATCGCCGCGACGCCCTTGGCCAGGAACACGGCCAGCCCGCGGTCCATGTGGCGCCAGAACTCGCCCTGGTCCAGCAGGTCCGCGACCGGCTTCATGAAGGTCTCGGCGTCGGGCCGGCGCAGGCCGTGCTTCTCGCACAGCTCGTCCTGGGCCTTCGCCATCAGGTTCCTCAGCCGGATCACATCCTGGCGGATTTCGCGCCCGGCGATGTGAGTGGGCATGAAGATGGACACCGCCGGGGCGGTGTCGACGGCCAGCAGCCGCTCAAGATCGTTTTTGCAGAACATCGCCTTCACGTCGCTTGTTCGGGTGTGCCTGTCGGCAGCAACCGGCGCGTCGGCGTATGGTTCCTGGGGCCTATCGACTGGGCAGGACGCTGATGAAGACGCCTATGACGTGCCCCCGCGACCGCCGCCCCCGTTCCATCAAATAAGGTCTGTCACCAGCTGCGCACTGGCCCGACGTCCAGATGGACGAAGCCGCTGCGCGGGTAATAACCGACTCCGCCCAGTTCCAGATCCAAGGCGGCGTCGGCGATGGCGCCGAGTTCCACGTCGGGCAGCCGCACGTCCACCGCCATGCCGCGCGTGTGGTAGCTCTGCTTCGCGACCCCGCGGGAGCGGCGGCGGGCCAAGGCGTTGGTCCGTTTGGAGCGGTAGCCGCAGATGATCCGGAAGGGTTCGTCGCTGTCCACTGCTTGGTGCACACGGGCCAGCAGGTCGAACAGGCGCGGGTCGAAGCGGCAGACCTGCTTGGCGCGGTGGTCGCGCAGCAGCACGTCGAGCTTGCGCAGGGCGTCGGCCTTGTAGGCACCGTCGGCCCAATAGACTCCGCTGAAGGACTCGTTCGTGTTGATGTTGTGCAGGGCGATCCGGCGGACGCCACCGGCCAGGGGGGCCGCCATCGCGGGGGCGGCGGGTATCACGGCCGGAACGGCCATGGCGGTCAGCGTGGCGGCGGCGAAGGTCAGAAACCCGCGGCGGCCGGTCGCGCGCCCATTCATCGGCGCGGCACGGTCGTCAGTCCCCAAAGTCATCCCTCCCGTCTTGCGTTCGGCCGTCTTGTGTTTGGCGGGGCGAAGCGCGCCGGATCCATCGCCGGGCAGCCCCTATGGATGGAATGGGTATGTCCAAAATATTGTGGTCATACCCAACGTTTATCCCTATAGGCGAGGGCCGGGGCGCGATCAACCCAAAATCCGCACGGAAAGGTCACAACAGGTTCGAATCCGTTCGCCCGCCGTCTCTGGCAGAGCTGCCTTCGGCAGGAAGGACACACCGGCGAAAGGGATTCGATACGGAGGTGTTAGGCCGCTCGAAGCCTGGGCTTGGGCGTACTACATAAGCAAAGACGATTTCTCGGCCGCCTTCCGGCAGACGGCCATCCCACAGCGCGAAGGACACGTCATGCACGCAACCGAGATGCTTTCCGCCAAGCGGGCCTTCGCCGCGTTGACGCTGGCGGCCTCGCTGTTCGCGGGCGCGGCATCGGCGCAGGCGGCCTCCTACCGCGAAACGCTGGGCGGCTGGGCCGACCGACTCGACGCTGCGGCGGCGGAGTTGGAGGCGGTGCCGGAGCAGCCCGTCACCCGGATCGGCCGCGGTCCGCTGCTGAAGAAGGGTGTGTCCGGGGAACGCGTGGCCCTGCTGACCCAGCGGCTGGTGGAGCTTGGCTTCCTGACCGAGGCGCAGCGCACCGACCTGTTCGACGACCCGGTGGACGCGGCGGTGCGCGCCTATCAGGTGGCGCAGGGGCTGCGCCCTGACGGGCTGGTCGGCGGCGGCACGCGGGTGGCGCTCGACCGCTCCACGCCCGAAGCGGCGCAGCAGATGCGGCGCAGCGCGGCGGATATGCGCGTGCTGCGCGACGGCGTGCCGGACAGCATCGTGCTGGTGAACCTGCCGAGTCAGACCACGACGCTGGTCCGCAACGGGGAGGAGGCGCTGACCATGCGCTCCATCGTTGGGCGCCCGTCACGCGAAACGCCGATGCTGCAGGACCGCATCACCCACGTGATCGTCAACCCGACCTGGACCGTGCCGCCCACGGTGCTGAAGGAGGACAAGCTTCCCCTGCTGCGCAGCAAGGGCACGCCCGGCATCGACAACGCCGTCGTCTACCTGGACGGCGCGCCGGTGGAACCGGCCCTGGTGGATTGGAACGGCGTGTCGCCGCGGCGCGTCCGCATCGTGCAGCAGCCGGGCGACCACAACGCGCTCGGCCGCTTCCGCTTCAACCTGACCAACTCCTACAGCATCTACCTGCACGGCACGAACGACCCCAAGCTGTTCGACCGGGAGATCCGCACCGTCAGCTCCGGCTGCGTGCGGCTGGAGGACGCCCGCGGCATGGCCGAGGCGCTTCTGGCCGACGAGCATGTCAGCCCGGACCGCCTGACCCGCATGCTCGACAAGCCGGAGCCGCAGTGGGTGAAGCTGACCCGACCGGTGCCCGTGCGCTTCGTCTACTGGACGGCGACGGTGGACGCCGGCAACCGCGTGCACCTGCACCCGGACATCTACGACCTGAACGAGGACAACGCCCCGGCCGCGGCGCCGGCAACCGTTCCGGCCGCCAACCCCGAGGCCGCCCCGACGCCAGCGCAGCGCGCATAAAAATTCACCACCAAGACACCAAGACACCAAGAATCCTCGCCCCGTCGGGGTGTTGGATTCTTGGTGTCTTGGTGTCTTGGTGGTGAAGATTCTCTACGACGCGTGCAGCTCCGTGTCGGATCCCGCCGCGCGCCAGACCTTGGACGCGGTAGGGCCGGTGTCGCCGGCGGTCTCCACATACTTCACCGGGTCGCCGGTCTTCAGCTCGTCCAGGTTCACGTTCAGACAGCTGTTGCGGTGGAAATACAGCTGCGTGCCCGTGTTGGTGATGATGAAGCCGTGATCCTCGTTCGGGTACAGCTGGGCGACGCGGCCCGGCTGTTCGGGATCGTGGGTCTTCACGTCGCGGCGCAGCTTGTCCTTGTATTCCTTCAACTGGCGTTCGGCCGCCTCGAAGGCGTCGCGGATCGAGGTCCGGGCGTCGGGGTTGGCGTAGCGCTCCTTCGCCTTGTTCGGCTTGCGGCTGACGACGATGTCCTGGCCCGGCACCATCAGTTCGATGTGGACGTCGTAGACGTTGCCGGTCTTGTGCTGGCGGTGCGTGGCCTCCACGGCAACGCGCATGCCGACAAGACGGTCGAACAGCTTCTCCACCTTCTCCGCCCGCTCGCGGATGTAGGTTTCCAGCTCCGGCTGGGTGTCCATGTTGTGGAACGCGATTTCCAGGTTCGTGTCCATGGGGGGTCCTTTTTCAGGCAGGCGAAGCGGAGGAAGGCGGGCACCGGCAACCGGAATGCCGCCGGTCAGCCGCCGCGGCGCGACCGGCGCGACGGGCGGGGGCGCGCGACAGCGTCCGCAGCGCCGCTGTCGGCGGTCGCCGGAATGGGGTCGCGGTCCCCGGCGCCGGGGATCTGGAACTCCTCGCCCTGGTCGGCGATGCCCGGCATCTCGCCCTGGTTGGCGATGCTCAGCACCGGTTCGACCGGTTCCGTCCGTTCGGCGGTGTCGTCGGGCCCGTGCGACGGGTTCGGCAGCAGCGTGTCCCGGTAATTGTCCTCGATGGCGATTTCCTCGCGGGCCAGTTCCCAATGGTCGTGGGAACGCCCCTCCGGCCGCCCCTCGCGCTCCCAGATCTGGTAGGCGCGCTTCTCGATCCGGCTTTCCAAAGACTCGGCCATCCGGGCCCTCTCCTTCCTGGTTCGCCTCACGCGGTGTGCGGCAAACTTAACCGCGAGAACGGATGTTGGTTCCGCACCCCAAGACCCACACGCACAGGGCGAAATCCCCCGAACCTTCAAACCCAATCCTTCGAACCATTGTCGTTTGAATTAACACCAAAGGGGTGGTATTCGACGGATACGAACGACCGTCGCGGCGTTGAGACGCCTGGTGCGGCATCGGGATGGAAAACCGGTGGGGACAGACATCGTGCGCGAGCCGCCAGCACCCGTCGCCCTCCCCTCGGGCCGCTTCCACCGCTTTCGCAAGGCCGCAGCCCTGACTCTGACACTGCTGGCCGCAACCTCTTTTCCCGCCGCCGCCACGCCGGCCGAACCGAAGGCCCTGCTGCAACTCGGCCTCTACCAGAAGGACGGAGAGGCGTGGTGGGCCTGGGAAAGCCTGCGCCGCGCGACCCCGGATTTGGCAGACGGGCTGAGCCCCAAGGTCGTGCCGCTGGACGCGAAGCGCCAGGGCAGCGGTGTCGCCCTGCGCGCCACCGCCCCAGCCGGCCTGGACGTTCGGGCGCTGTGCCGCCGCATGGTCGGCGCCGGCTTCGGCTGCCTCGTCCTCGACGCGCCCTCACCGGCATCCACCCCGGCGACCCCGGCATCTGCCCCGGCCCCCTCCCCTCCGGCTCCGGTCCCGCCCGCATCCCCTCCCCCGACCTCCCAGGCCGGCGCGGACGGCGCCTTCAGCTACGGGCCGGACGACGCCCGGACCATGGCGGACATTGAACGGCACGGGCGCCGCAAGGGCCGGCTGGGCGCGGTGATCCCCGACACCACCTGGGACGTCACGCCCGCGGTCCTGAAGCGGGAGAACTGGAACCTCTGCGCGCTGACCTTCGACGACGGCCCGCACCGGGTGGTGACGCGGCAGATCCTCGACGTGCTGAACCGCGAGAAGATCCGCGCCACCTATTTCCCGATCGCCCGCGTCGCGGAAAATCAGGGAGACATCATCCGCGACTTCATCGCGGCGGGGCACGAGATCGGCAACCACAGCCTGAGCCATTCCGACCTCCGCGCCATGACGCCGGAGGCGCAGCGCTTCGAGATCGCGGAGGCCAACCGCATCCTGCGCGGCTTCGGCGCCGATCCAGTGCTGTTCCGCCCGCCCTACGGACGCTACACGCTCGACCTGCTGGCCATCGCGCGCGACGAGCGGATGAGCCCCGTCCTATGGACCGTGGACACCCGCGACTGGCAGGTCCGCGACCCGGACAAGATCGTGCAGCACGTGAAGACGGAGGCCGGCACCGGCAGCGTCCTGCTTCTGCACTCCACCTACCCGTCGACGCTGACCGCGCTGCCCCGCGTGATCGGCGAGATGCGCGCGAAGGGCTGCGAGTTCGTGACCCTGTCGGAATGGATCGACCGCATGCGCCTGCTGGCCAACGACCCCGTGGTCAGCGCCAGCGCCCAGACCGGAACGACACGCAATTAAGTTCCGCTATTTCCCGGTCTTCTGCTTGCGCAGCTGGACATACTTGCGGATCGTCGCGTCGACGTCGGCGGGCAGCATGCTCCAGGCGCCGGCGACCCGGCCGTCCCTCACGTCGGTGATGCCCACCGTCACCGGGAAGGTGAAGTTGCCGTAGGGGTCGGCCACGCGCACTGTGATGCGCGCGGTCTGCTTGGCGATCAACGACCCGTCGAAGCCGGTCGCCACGAAGCCCTGGCTGTTGATCGAGGCCAGCGGGAAGCTCTTGCCGTCGAACTCGATGCAACTGCCGGGCGCGTCAGCGCGACGCGCGGCGGCCGGCTTCTTTTTGTCGCCGACCGAGACCTTCAGGAAATCGAACATGCCCATGCGAGCCCCCGCTGCACGCCGGGCCACGTGGGCCCGCGCCACGATATAAGCGCGGAGGTCATGTGCAGGGCAACAATTTCCCTTCGCCGATCACGCACCGCGCCGCAAGGCCTCGCCCGCGCGGCGCGCGCACAGCAGGGTGAAGGGCAGCAGAGTCACCAGTACGGCGGCCATCCCTAGCAGCACGGTCACCGCCGACGCCGCGTCGGCGGACGCCAAATGCGCGGCGAGGCTCGCCAGCAGGTGGAGCATGACGGCGGCCAGCGCGGTCGCGGTCAGGGCGGGAGACAGGAAGCCGGACGTCCTTCGGACGGCATGTCCGTCGCTTCGGCCATTGCTTCGGGCCACGCGGGTCCACCGCTGCCGCGGTGGCGGGCAAGACGTCCCGTAGACATCCAGCATGCGCACCTCCCTTTCGTCGCGCGCCCGATGCGGTGCATCGGACCGGAACGCCACCACTATAGCGGCGAAACCCCGCAAAACCTAAAATCTGAAGTGTTTAGCCCGATCGGCCGAATCGGGCGCCGGAAGGCCATGCCGGCCCGAGGGCGTAGTACCTCGCGGCTAGGCTCTCCACAGACTCTGTGGATAACTGTGTTGACAAGCCCTGGGGATTCTCGATTCGCGTCAGGCGCCGCAAGGGCCTCACCCGATTTGCCCATTTTCTAGGCAAATCACCTAAGCTGTTGATATTCAGTCGTTAATTGTTGGTTCCGTGTTGCCGCCGCGCCACGGCCTGTCAACGTGATTCTGCCGGTCCCCGACCAACCCGGCCAATTCGTCGCGCCCTGTGCCCTGTTGACAACTGACTGTTCGGAGACCTCGCAAGGGGTGCCGCCCCACTCTTTCGATGAAGGCCAGGGTACGCCGTTCGCCACCCAGCACCGCTGCCGGCCCTGCGCGAAAGAGACGGCCCGGCGCCGCACAGTGGAGCGGCCGATGCGCGGCACCGGCCCCAAGACGGCCGGCACGCGGACGGCAACGGCTGACTTGCCCCACCGTGCCCGCGCCGCGCCGATTCCGGTTCCGTTCCTTCCCAAATGCTTCGCCGCTGCTTCGCGGGGTGCCCGGCTCACGCCACGGCGCGGGCGCCCTCGGTCAGGACGACGGTGACGGCGGTGCCGCCGCCGGGCCGGCTGTACAGGCGGATGCTGCCGCCCATGCGCTCCACCATCGCCTTGCTGATCAGCAGGCCGAGGCCGCTGCCCAGTTCGCCGTCGGCGCCGGGGGAGGCGTGGTGGTGGTCGATGCGGAACAGGAAGGGCAGCACCTCTTCCGGGATGCCGACACCGTTGTCCTGCACCCGAAGCGTCACCCGCCCGTCCGCGGCCGTTGCCGACAGCATGATGATGCTGCCCGATGGGGAGAAACGCACCGCGTTCTCGATCAAGTGGCGCAGCACGGTGGACAGGCCGCTCAGGTCGCCCAGCACGTGGGTCGTGACGATGCGGTTGACGATCAGCACGTCGCGGGCGCGGGCGCGCGGCTCCAGATCCTCCAGGATGTCCTGGAGCAGGCCGCCCACCTCGTAAACCTGCAGGTCGATCGGCACTTGGTTCAGCTGCAGGCGCGACCACTGCGACAGGTTCTCGATGGTCCGCATGATCTGCCGCCCGGCGTCGTTGCACAGGGCGGCGTAGTCGCCCAGCCCGTCGCGCTCGGTGGTGGTCGGGGCGGCCGCGGCATCGGCGCTGATCATCTGGGTGGCGCCCAGGATGGCGCTCAGCGGGTCCTTCAGATCCTGGCAGATCTGGCCGAGGAAGCGGTTCATGCGGGACACCGTGTCGGCGAGATGCTCCCGCTGCGCCTCGCGCCGCATTTCCGTTTCGTGCCGGCGCGAGATGTCGGTGACGAAGATGCAGGCCCCCCGGACCGCACCGGTTTCATCGTCGAGCCGTGAGTCGTTGAAGATCGCGTAGAGCGGCTGCCCGTCCGACCGCGTCAGCGTCACGTCGTAGGAGCGGTGAGGGACGAGGTCGCGCATCACCACCTGCCGCTCCATCACGGCCCGGCCCTCGTCGGCGACGTAGCTCAGCAGGTGGGTGCCGACCAGTTCCCCCTTGCGGTAACCGAGCATCGCGCACAGGGCCGGATTCACGTGGACGGTGATCAGGTCGCGGTCCACGACCCAGCAGCCTTCGGAGGTGCGCTCCAGAACCGTATGGTCCAGATCGTTCCAGGCCGACTTTCGGCGCTCGGCTTTCGACAACAGTGTCAACATGGCCCCTCCCGAGTCATCCTGCGCCGGTTCGGATCGCGCCCCGAATCATACGTTGCGTTTGTTTGAACGCTTCAGGGCTCAACCGGCGCCGGATCATAGTCTCCGGCCATGTTGCGGAGCAACATTCGTTGGGTTTCGATTTTGTTAAACTTTGGCTTCCGATTCGCAGATTTGCCCGCCCGTCTCTTTCCTGTTGGAAGCACACGCCCGGATGCCCGTGGAACGAGTCCACGGGCACCGCCAATACTGTCCGATCCCCGTGTGTTTATTGCTTCGGCGTGGTCGCCGCCCAGCAGCGCAGCACCTCCGCCACACTCCAGGCCTGGGAGATGCAGCCGCGCGGGCGGAAGGGGGGTTCCGCGTCGAAGATCTCCGCGATGGTGCCGATGCCCGCCTCGTTCAGGCGCGGGATGAAGCCCGTCAGCAGCTCCCGCGCGCCCGCGTGGTCGTCGGGGTGCAGCTTCAGCCAGGCGTCGACGTAGGGGCCGATCAGCCAGCCCCACACCGTCCCCTGGTGGTAGGCGGCGTCGCGGGCGCGCAGGTCGCCGAAATACTTTGGCTTGTAGTCGCGGCTGCCCGGCGCCAGGGAGCGCAGGCCGACGGGCGTCAGCAGCTTCTGCCGCACCGTCTCGACCACCGGCTCCCAATGGCTGCGGTCGAGCACCGGATTGTCGAGCGAGATGGCGAAGATCTGGTTGGGCCGGCAGGACGCATCGTCGCCCTGCTCCCCGTCCACCACGTCGTAGAGGTAACCGGAGTGCTCGCACCAGAAGCGCTTGTTGAAGGAGACGCGGGCCTGCTCCGCCAACTCTTCCAGCGGGCGGGCGGCGTCGGCCTCGCCCTCCTCCGTCAGCCAGCCGGCGGTGAGGCGCAGCGCGTTGTACCAGAGCGCGTTGATCTCCACCGCCTTGCCCCGGCGCGGCGTGACCACCCAGTCCTCCACCTTGGCGTCCATCCAGGTCAGCTGGTAGCCCTCCTGCCCCTGGCGCAGCAGCCCGTCGCGCGGGTCCACCCCAATGCCGAAGCGGGTGCCGCGGCGGTGGTGGTCGATGATGTCCAGAAGCTTGGGCAGCAGAAGCTGCAGCGTGTGCCGGTCGTTGGTGGTGCGGATGTAGCGGTTCAGCGCGTGGAAGAACCACAGCGTCGCGTCGGCGGTGTGGTACAGCCCCTCGTCCTTGCCGTCGGGGAACATGTTGGGGATGAGTCCCTGGCGGATGTAGTGCGCGAAGGTGCGCAGGATCCAGCCCGCCTCCACATGGCGCCCGGTGGTCAGGGTCAGCCCTTCCAGGCTGATCATGGTGTCGCGGCCCCAATCGGTGAACCAGTGGTAGCCGGCGATCACCGTGCGCACCTCGTCGCCCTCGGCGCGGGCGCGCATCTGGTCGGCGACGCGGCCGGCGGGGACGAAGATGAAGCTGTCGGCCGACAGCACCAACTCCGCCATCGGCCCTTCGCGCAACGCCGGGTGCGCGGTGTGGACCAGCCGCCGGCGCCGCTCCGTCTCGAAGCGCAGCACGTCGTCGGGCGGCAGGGCCCAGATGCGCTGCCAGGATTCGGTCGCGGCGACGAAGCTGATGGTCTGCCCCTGCGACAGCGGGCCGCTGAAGAAGCCCGGCGACCAGAGGGACCCCCGCGACTCATAGCCCCGGTCCGCCTCAACGGAATAGAAGACGTCCCGCCGTGCGCCGCCGTCCAGCGTCAGGGGCAGCTCCGCGCCCTCCACCGCCATGCGCAGCACCGGCAGGTCGGAACCGGCCCACACCTCGTACTCGTGGCCCCGCGCGGTGATCCGGTAGTCGCGGGCCAGCGGCTGGTCCACCGCGGACTCCAGCTTGCGGAAGGCCAGCACCGGCCGCAGCCGCAGGCACACGGGCTGCTCCGCCTTCACGATGCGGTAGGTGACGTGCACGATGTTCTGCCGGTGCGGCATGACCACCTGCTTCTCGATCACCACCCCGTCGAAGTCGTAGCGCCAGACCGGCAGCCCCGCCTCCATGCGGAATTCGGTCAGGCCGGAGGGGGAACCGTTGTGCCAGTGCTCCGGGTCGGGGTTGTGGCTGCTCAGCCGGCGTTCGGTGCCGTCCGGCTGGATCAGCACATCGTTGACTTGGCTCAGCATCACCACGCGGCCGAGCGGCGCCGGCAACGCCGCCACCAGCAGCCCGTGGTAACGCCGGGTAACGGCCCCCGACAGGGACGACGACGTGTAGCCGCCGAGCCCGTTCGCCACCAGCCATTCGCGCGAGAGCGCGGCGTCCGACGCGGATTGCAGAACGTCGCGCTCGATCTTGCGGACGAAATCAGCCATGGGTCTCCTGCTCGGTTTCTCTCGTGTCAGGGTTCTCGGGCTTCAGCTCCCCGGGGACCAGCACGACGGCCGCGTGGCCGGGGATGTGCCATTCCTCGCCTGCGTCCACCGGGGCCGTGCCGCAGCCGCCGTAACAGGTCGCCTCGCTCGACCACAGCGGCTTCCATTCCTTGCCCAACGGCGGGGCCAGCAGCGGTTCCGGCACCACCCGCAGCGTCAGGTCGCGCCCCAGGTTGACCAGAAGGAGACGATCGTCGCCCCCCATATTTGATGAAGGATCCCCAAAGAAGCGCAGGACGAAGGCCTCCTCCGCCAGCACGGCGCCGTCCAGCCCGCCGATGCGCTGGGCGGCGAACACCGGATCCTCCCGCCGCAGCCGCAGCAGGTCGCGGTGAAGGGCCCAGGTCTCCGCGTGCGTTTCCCGCTCGCCGTGGTCCAGCTTGGACCGGCGGAAGGTCTCCTCGTCCTGCGGCTTCTTCAGGCAGGCGCGCATTTCCGGCGTGGCGAGGCTGGGAAACTGCGACAGAAACTCAGCCCGCCCCTCCTCGACCTTCTCGGCCAGCCAGGGCTCGTGGTCGGCGAAGTAGTAGAAGGGCGCGCTGGCCGCGAACTCCTGCCCCTGGAACAGCATCGGCGTGCCGGGGCCGAGCAGCATCAGCGCGGTCATCGCCTTGTACCGCCCGGGGGACGTCAGCGCGTGGGCGCGCAGGCCCTTCCCGGAATTGGCGATCTGGTCGTGGTTCTGGATGAAGGTGACGAAGGCCGGGCGCGGCAGCCCGAAGGCCGGCATGCCCCGCCGCTGGCTCTGCCATTTGTACCACTGCCCCTGGTAGAGGAAGCCGTATTTCATGGCGGAGACGAACTCCTGCGGCGTCCCCTTGTAGTCGGTATAATAGGCCTCGTTCCGGCCGGTCAGCGCGACCATGGCGGAGTGGTGGAAGTCGTCGTTCCAGATGGCGTCCAGCCCGAAACCGCCCTCCGTCACCGGGCGCACCATGGTGGCGTGCTGCGGCTCGTTCTCGCCGATCAGGATGGTGTCCCGCCCGCCCGCAGCATCGCGCACCGCGTCGTTGATCTCCTGCAGTATGTTCGGGCTGGAGCGGTCGAAGATCTGCTGCGTGGCGTCCAGCCGCAGGCCGTCCAGGTGGTACTCGTCCACCCAAAAGGCCGCGTTGCCGCGGAAGAACTCCCGCACCGGGCCGGAGCCCGGACCATCGAAGTTGATCGCGTCGCCCCACTCGTTGTCGTACGCGTCGGTGAACCAGCTGTCGGAGAAGCAGGTCAGGTAGTTCCCGCTGGGGCCCAGGTGGTTGTAGACGACGTCCAGGATCACCGCGAGGCCAAGCGCGTGCGCGCGGTCCACGAAGCGCCGCATGTCATCGGGATTGCCGTAGAGGCGCGTCGGCGCGAACAGGTCCACCCCGTCGTATCCCCAACCGAAGCGGCCCGCGAACTCCGCCACCGGCATCAGCTCCAGCACGGTGACGCCCAGGTCGGCCAGATGCGGCAGCTCCCGCATCGCGGCGTCCCAGGTCCCCTCAGGCGTGAACGTGCCGATGTGCATCTCGTAGACGACCTGACCCTTGATCGACCGGCCTTTCCAGCCTCCGTCGCTCCAGGCGAAGCGGCCGGGGTCGACGACCTGCGACGGCCCGTGCGGCCCATCGGGCTGGAAGCGGGAAACCGGGTCGGGATAGAGCTTGTCGCCGCCGTCCAGCCGAAAACGGTACAGGCTGCCCACCGGCACGCCCTCCACCAGCGCGGAGAAATAGCCGCCGGCCTCCGCCTCCAGTTCCACGGATCGTCCGTCATCGGCGTCGGCCGGACCGATCACCGCCGGCCCGATCACGATGGACACGCGGCGGCATTTTGGCGCCCAGACCCGCGCGTGCACCCGGTCGCCCGGTAACACCTCGACGCCCGCCGGATAGCGGCGCGACACCGCCGGGCGGGACCGGGACGAGGGAGACGCCATCGCATGGCTATCGGGACTCATGGGTGCTTGACCTTCGCGCGGCATAGAGTGGACCATTGGTTCCCCACAACAGGCGGCAGGCCGGGTTGATCCCAAAAGACCAGTACCCGATTTGCCTTTCGTACATTTCCTGACGAAACCAACACCCCCGCCCGCCGATTCTTCCGACAACAATTCCCCGACCATGCCCCAGAGACGCCCGCGCATCCTTATTTGGAACGAGTTCCGCCATGAACGGATGAACCCGGCCGTCGCGGCGCTTTACCCGCAGGGCATCCACGAGGCGCTGGCCGGCCCTTTGCGCGCTGCCGGGCTGGGCGTCGCCACCGCCACCCTCGACGACCCCGGCCACGGCCTCGCGGAGGACCGTCTGGACGGCATCGACACGCTGGTCTGGTGGGGCCACAAGGCGCACGCCGAGGTGCCGGACGCCGTGGCGGATCGGGTGAGGAAGCGCGTGACGGAGCACGGCATGGGCTTCGTGCCCCTGCACTCCAGCCACTTCTCAAAGCCTTTCCTGGCGCTGATGGGAACCGGCTGTTTCCTGAAATACCGCATCGCCGGCGAGAAGGAGCGGCTGTGGGTCGTCGATCCCGGTCATCCCGTGGCGGCGGGCATTGCAGACTGCATCGAACTCGACCACGAGGAAATGTACGGGGAGCCCTTCGACGTCCCACCCCCCGACGACCTCGTCTTCCTCAGTTGGTTCCAGGGCGGGGAGGTTTTCCGCAGCGGCTGCGGCTGGCGCCGTGGCCTCGGCCGCGTCTTCTACTTCCGCCCCGGCCACGAGACCTACCCCACCTACCACCACCCGCAAATCCAGCGCGTGATCCTGAACGCCGTCCGCTGGGCCGCAAGGCCGGAGGGAATGGAGGCGCCGGTGCGGGGGAGGAGGGAGACGCCGCTGGAGCCGCTGGATTGAGCGCGCCTATCTCCCTCTCCCCCTGGGGAGAGGGGACAAGGCTACACCCGCTCGCCGAAGCTCTCCTTCGCGGCGTCGATCACCGCGGGGTGGGCGCGCAGCGTGTTCAGCGCCTCGTCGCAGCGCTCCTCCACCTCCAGCGTCACGATCACGTCGGCGCCGCCGCCGCGTTCAGAGTCGCGCTCTTCCCGGCCGGTCTGGACGGCGTGGCCGCAGCGGTCGCGCAGAGATCCGACGATCTCCGCCTCGACGCCGCGCCCCTTCTCGGCCGGATAGGCGTAGACGAGCTTCATGGCCACCCTCCCTTTCCCGTCACGGCGTGAAGACGACCCGCATGCAGTCGTCGATCTTTTCCTTGAACATGCGGTAGCCGCGCGGACCGTCGTCCAGCGACCACTTGTGGGTCAGCAGGTAGGACGGGTCCAACTCGCCCTTCTCGATGTGCTCGAACAGGCGCTTGACGTAGCGCTGGCCGTGCTGCTGGCCCATGCGGAAGGTCAGCGCCTTGTTCATCGCCGCCCCCATGGGGAACTTGTCGATGAAGCCGCCATAGACGCCGACGATGGACAGGGTGCCGCCCTTGCGGCAGCACTCGATCATCTGGCGCAGCACCGCGGGCCGGTCGTTCTCCAGCCCGATGGCCTGCTTGGTGCGGTCGTACCAGTACTCGATTCCGGTGTCGTAGCCGTCGGCCTCCATGCCCACCGCGTCGATGCAGACGTCCGGGCCGCGCCCGCCGGTCATGGCCAGCAGCGCATCGAAGACGTCCACGCGGGTGTAGTCCAACGGCTCCGCCCCGGCCTTCATCTGGGCGGCCTCCAGCCGGTACGGGTAGCGGTCGATGCCGATCACCCGCTCCGCCCCCATCAGGTAGGCGCTGCGGATCGCCATCTGCCCGACGCCGCCGCAACCCCAGACCGCGACGATGTCGCCCTTCTTGATGCCGCCCATGTCGGCGGCCATGTAGCCGGTGGGCACGGCGTCGGAGACGAACACCGCCTTCTCGTCGCTCACCCCCTCCGGCACGCGGAAGCAGTTGGTGTCGGCGAAGGGGACGCGGATGTATTCGGCGTGGCTTCCCGCGTAGCCTCCAAACGCGTGGCTGTAGCCGAAGATGCCCGCGGTGCAGTGCCCGTAGGCGGCCTCCTCATAGGCCGGCTGCGGGTTGGAGTTGTCGCACAGCGAGTATTCCTCGTGCTGGCAGTGCCAGCACTTGCCGCAGCCGATGATCGACACGGTGATGACCCGGTCGCCGCGGTTCAGCCGCAGCACCTCCGGGCCCTTCTCCACCACCTCGCCCAGAAACTCGTGGCCGATGACGTCGCCGGGCTTCATGGTCGGGACATAGCCGTCGATCAGATGCAGGTCCGACCCGCAGACCGAGGACAGCTTGACCTTGATGATGGCGTCGTGCGGGCCGAGGAGCGTCGGGTCCGGCACCCGCTCCACCCGCAGGTCGTTGACGCCGTTCCAGCAGAGCGCCCTCATTCCATCACCTCCCTCATGCCCCGGTTGCCCCTGGGTTGGCCCTTGATGGTGGGCAGCTCGCCGGCTTCCACGATCCGCTTCAGCCGGCGCAGCGCCTCACGCGCCTGCTGTTCCGGCGCCATGCCGAACAGCCGCGACACGGCGCGCCCGCCGGCCCCGGCCGGCGGCTGGTAGACCAGCGTCAGCCGCACCTCCGTCCCGCGGTCACCCGGCGCCGGCTTGAACATGACGGAGCCGCGGTGCGGAAGCTGCGCGCCGTCCAGTGTGTGCCAGGTGATCAACTCGTTCTCCCGCACCTTGTCGAGCGCGCTGTGCCAGACGACCTCCACGCCGCCGGGACCGTGGGCCTTCCAGCGGCTTTCCGTGTCGGACAGCACCTCCACCGCGTCCAAGTGGGGGAACAGCTCCGTCAGGTTGCGGAAGTTGCGCCAGTGGCGGAACAGCTTGTCCGGCGGAGCGGCGACGGTGACGTTGGCCTGCGTGGTGGTCGGTTCCCGCTGCGCCGTGGGAAGCAGCCCGGCCACGCCCGGCAGCCGTTCGGCCGCGTCGCCAAAATCACCCAGCCCGAGATTGCCCTCGCGGACACGGCGCGCCACCGGCTCGGCGATCGGCACGCCGGCCGCCCCGGCCAGGAACAGACCGCCGCCGAGCGCCGCCAGCGCCCAGCTGCCGCGCCGCAGGCCCGCCAGTCCCAGCGCCGTGCCGCCCATTATGGCGATCCAGCGCTCCGTTGTTCCGGAATGGGCCGTTCCAGAGCGGGCTTCCGTCACCGTCGCCTGCGTCATTGGCCGTTCTTCTTCTTCAGGAGGTTCAGCTCGTACAGGCCCTTCATCAGATAGTCGTGCAGGTCGATCCGCTCGGAGATGTCCGTGTAGTGGGAGGCGTCCGGCGCCCGGCCGGCCTCGTCCAGCGCGCGGTCCCACTGGTTGCCGGCGAAGTCGCCGCGCCCGACCATCATCACGGCGCGCAGCTCCGTCCGCTGCTCCGGCGACAGGTCTTCCAGCATGCGGGTCAGCTGGTCCAGCGCCCCGCTGGCGTCGGTGGACATGATGTTGAGCGCGTCGAGGTCGGTGGGGTTGCGCGAGCCGCGCTCCGCGGACTGTTCGCCGAGGTCGATGTTCCGCATGCCGGCGAGGAAACGCTGACGGTCGGCCATGGCCTCGTAGGCGAGGTCGGCGGCCTGCTTCACGATGTCGACGGAGATCTGCTTGAACATGGTTCGCACTTCTTCTTGAAGGTTTCTACGGCTCTGCCCGGCGCCAACAGCCGGGCTGCGGGTTCGTCGCAAGGCAGCGACGATCGGGGGCGGCGCTCAGCTGCTGCGGTTGCGCTGCTCGTCGGAGGCGCCGCGCCCCCCGCCGGATCCCGATCCGCGCTCGCGCCCTTCCCCACTGGACTGGTTCTGGCCCGGCTTGTTGCCTTGCGCCTTGTCCGGATCCGCATGGCCGGCTTTCGCCGCCTTGCCGGGACCGCCGCTCTGGTGCTTGTCCTGCTCGGTGTCGCGGTTGCTGCGGGTCATCGCGCATCTCCCTCTGTGTCTCTCCGCGGACAACCGCGGATTCGCCGACGAGGTTCCGAGGCAACACGGGACGGGAGCGCGGTGTTAGCAGGGGAAAGGAAACGCAACCTGGAGAGACACCCATGCCGCTTCTGTCGGCCGAGATCGACGAACGCGTGGAGGAGGGCTACCACCCCGTCCGTCTGGAAAGCGACCGGGGCACCATCGAGGCGCGCTTCACCCCGGCGCCGGAGGGCAAGGGCCTGAAGGGCGACCTCGCCGTCATCTGGGTGGGCGGGATCGGCGGCGGCTTCGACACGCCGGCCCGCGGACTCTACCCGCGCCTCGCCGCGGACCTGACCCAGGCCGGCATCGCCGGGCTGCGCATCCGCTTCCGCAACCCGCACGACCTGGAGGAGGCGGTCTACGACGTGCTGTGCGGCCTGACCTTTCTCGGCCGGCAGGGCATCCACCACACCGCGCTGGTCGGCCATTCCTTTGGCGGTGCGGTGGTGATCCAGGCCGCCGCCTCCAACCGCGGCGCGGTCTGCACGGTGGTGACGCTGGCGACCCAGGGCTTCGGCGCCGACCCGGTGAAGGACCTCGCCTGCCCCATCCTGCTGATCCATGGGGAGGCCGACGAGATCCTGACGCCCATGTGCTCCATCCACGTCCACCGCATGGCGCGCGAGCCCAAGAAACTGGTCCTGATGCCCGGCGCCAGCCACTGCCTGGACGAGACCGCCGAGGCCGTCTGCCGCGAGCTGCGCGACTGGCTGACGGAGAAGCTGCTGGCCCTTTAGCGCAAGGCAGATGCCGCGAATCCCCGGTCCAGCAGCGGGGGCGGAGGCGTTAGGGTGCGCGAAAATCCCGATACCCGGAGCCCCCGATGCTCGGCACCCTGACCATCCTCCTCCTCTGCCAGCTGGCGGGCGAGTTGATCGCCCGCATCCTGCACCTGCCTGTTCCGGGGCCGGTGATCGGCATGGTCCTTCTGTTCATCGGCCTTCTGGTGAAGGGCGACGTGCCGACGCCCTTGCAGGACATGGCCGGCGGCATCCTGCGCCACCTGTCGCTGCTGTTCGTGCCGGCCGGCGTCGGCGTGATGGCGCACCTGCACCGGCTGGGGACGGAAGCGCTGCCCATCGCCGCGGCCCTGTTCGGCAGCACGCTGCTCGGCGTCGCCCTGACCGCTTGGGTGATGGCCGCCCTGTCCCGCCGCGGGGAGGACCGGCGATGAGCCCCGATTTCCACGAGATCTGGGTCTACCTGTCGGCCAGCCCGCTCGCCGGCCTGACCCTGACTCTGGTCGCCTACCAGGCCGGCCTGTGGGTGTTCGAGCAGTTCGGGCGCCGGCCGATCCTGAACCCGGTGCTGATCGCCGTTCTGCTGATCGCCGGGCTGCTGACCGCGACGGGGGTCGAGTACCGCACCTATTTCGACGGCGCGCAGTTCGTCCATTTCCTGCTCGGTCCGGCGACGGTGGCGCTGGCGGTGCCGCTCTACAAGCAGTTCAACGAGGTCCGGCGCTCCGCCCCCGCCCTGATCGTCGCCCTGCTGGCCGGTTCCGCCGCGTCGGCGCTGAGCGCCGTCGGGATCGCCTGGGCCTTGGGCGCGTCGGAGCGCACGCTGCTGTCGCTGGCGCCGAAGTCGGTCACCTCCCCCATCGCCATGGGCGTGTCGGAGCAGATCGGCGGCTTGCCGTCCCTGACCGCCGTCTTCGTGATCCTGACCGGCATCATCGCCGCCTCGCTCGGCACCTGGGTCCTGAACCTCGTGCGGGTGAAGGACTGGCGGGCGCGCGGCTTCGGCATGGGCGTGGCGGCGCACGGCATCGGCACTGCCCGCGCGCTCCAGGTCAACGAGGTCGCCGGCGCCTTCGCCGGCCTCGGCATGGGGCTGAACGCGCTGGCCACCGCGATCCTGCTGCCGGTGCTCTACCACCTCATCTTCGGATGAACGCGCAACAACATTTCATGGAATCGTGGCTTGACATGCACGGATCACCTGCGCACAGTACGCGCCATGATCCGCATCGACCACACGAACGCCCTTCTGCGACTTATCACCCCGGCGCTTTGAAGCGTCCGGGTGTTTGCGTTCGTCTGCCCTTTTCCCTGGTCGAAGTGTTCTTTTCCCATGAGTGCCCACTCTCCCTTGAGAGCCCATTGCACGCGACGTGTCTCCCGGTTGGGGCCGGGGCTGCGACTTAGAAACGGTCGCTGAGCCCGCCCGGCAGCTTGGCGACCGTATCCCCGCCGGTCCAACCACGACACGAGACAACGCCCCGCGCATGGCCAGACGCGAAATGCCAGGGGCCCTTAGGGATCGAAAAGCACCATGAACGCCATCACCACGCCGGCCACCTCCAACGCCCCCGTCGCCACTGGCCGCCACGAGAAGTACACCCCCTTCCCGCAGGTGAAGCTGACCGACCGCCAGTGGCCGAACCGCAGCATCGAGAAGGCGCCGATGTGGTGCTCCGTCGACCTGCGCGACGGCAACCAGGCGCTGATCGAGCCGATGGGGCCGGACCGCAAGCGCGCGATGTTCGACGCGCTGCTGACGATGGGTTTCAAGGAGATCGAGATCGGCTTCCCGGCCGCATCGCAGACCGACTTCGACTTCTGCCGCGAGATCATCAAGGGAGGCAAGATCCCGGACGGCGTCACCATCCAGGTGCTGACCCAGTCGCGTGAGGAGCTGATCCGCCGCACCTTCGAGGGCATCAAGGGTTCCAAGCGCGCCATCGTCCACCTGTACAACTCGACCTCCGAGTTGCAGCGCCGCGTCGTCTTCGGGCTGGACCGCCAGGGCATCGTCGACATCGCCGTCGCTGGCACGAAGCTGATCAAGCAGCTGGCCGCCGAGCATCCGGAGACGGAGGTCGTCCTGCAATATTCGCCGGAGAGCTTCACCGGGACGGAGCTGGACTTCGCCCTGGAGATTTGCGAGGCGGTGATGGAAACCTGGGGCGCCAGCGCCACCAACAAGGTCATCCTGAACCTGCCGGCGACGGTGGAGATGTCCACCCCGAACATCCACGCCGACCAGATCGAGTGGTTCTGCCGCAACATGAAGAACCGCGAGGCGGCGATCATCTCCCTGCACCCGCACAACGACCGCGGCACCGCCGTGGCGGCGGCGGAGCTGGGCGTGATGGCCGGCGCCGACCGCATTGAGGGCACGCTGTTCGGCAACGGCGAGCGCACCGGCAACGTGGACGTCGTGACGCTGGCGATGAACCTGTTCACCCAGGGCGTCGATCCGGAGCTGCGCATCGACGACATCAACGAGATCGTCCGCGTCTCCGAATACTGCACGCAGCTGCCCGTCCCGGCCCGCCACCCCTACGCGGGCGAGCTGGTCTTCACGGCCTTCTCCGGCTCGCACCAGGACGCCATCAACAAGGGGCTGAAGGCGCTGACCAAGTCCAACTCCGGCAAGTGGGAGGTCCCGTACCTGCCCATCGACCCGCAGGACTTGGGCCGCAGCTACGAGGCGGTGATCCGCATCAACAGCCAGTCGGGCAAAGGCGGCATCGCCTATGTGCTGGAAAAGGACTACGGCATCCAGATCCCGCGCCGCCTGCAGATCGAGTTCTCCAAGGTCGTGCAGCGCATCGCCGACGAGACCGGCAAGGAGCTGACCCCGGCCGACATCCACGCCGCCTTCAAGGCCGAGTATCTGGACGCCGAGCAGCCCCTGTCCCTGATCGAGCATTCGACGGAGCCGCGCGGCCCGAACTCCGGCGTGCGCGTCCTCAACGTGGTGGTGTCGCGCAACGGCAAGCCCGCCACGCTGAAGGGCTCGGGCAAGGGCCCGATCGACGCCTTCCTGGACGCCCTGCGCCAGGGTGCCGGCATCGATCTGCACGTGGTCGATTACCGCGAGCACGCCGTCGGCGAGGGCGAGGACGCCCAGGCCTGCGCCTTCGTCGAGGTGAAGACCAAGGACGACCGCACCCTGTTCGGCGTCGGCATGGACGCCGACATCGTGACGGCCAGCCTGCGCGCGCTGGTGAGTGCGGCGAACCGGGCGGTGAAGTAACCCCCACCCTAACCCTCCCCCGCTGGGCGGGGGAGGGAACTCCGCCGCTTCTCCCGCAAGCCATTCCCCCTCCCCCGCCCAGCGGGGGAGGGTCGGGGTGGGGGCAAACGTCCGGCCCCACCACCCCTTCGTGGGCCCCACCTTGCAGCCCCGTTCCCCGCCGCCTATAAGGACGCAACGGACAGACACCCGTCCTTTCTTTCGGTCCGGCGGCAAGGAACAGCGCATGATCGTGGTCACCGGTGGGGCCGGTTTCATCGGCTCGAACCTCGTGGCGGCCCTGGCCGCGCGCGGCATCACCAACGTCGCGGTGATCGACCGCTTCGGCACCGACGAGAAGTGGCAGAACCTCGCCAAGCGCGAGGTGGCGACCCTCGTCCCGCCCGAAAACGCGCTGGCGTTCCTTGACCAGTTCGCGGCCGAGATCGACGTGGTCTTCCACCTCGGCGCCATCTCCGCGACCACCGAACGCGACGTGGACAAGATCGTCGCCAACAACGTCGCTCTGACGCTCGACCTCTGGCGCTGGTGCTCTTGGCGCGGCGCTCGGCTGATCTACGCCTCCTCCGCTGCGACCTACGGCGACGGCTCGGCCGGCTTCGACGACGACGGCTCAAGCGAGGCCCTCGCGAAGCTCCGCCCGCTGAACGCCTACGGCTGGTCCAAGCACCTGGTCGATCGCCGCGTCGCCCGCGTGGTGGCCGACGCGGACATCGTCCCGCCGCAATGGGCCGGCCTGAAATTCTTCAACGTCTACGGCCCCAACGAGCAGCACAAGGACGACATGATGAGCGTCGTCGCCAAGCTGTTCCCCAAGCTCCAGGCCGGCGAACCGGCGCGCCTGTTCAAGTCGCACCGCCCGGAGTTCGAGGACGGCGGGCAGCTGCGCGACTTCATCCATGTGGACGACTGCGTCGCGGTGATGCTGTGGCTGTACGACAACCCGCAGGTCAACGGCCTGTTCAACGTCGGCACCGGCAAAGCCCGCAGCTTCAAGGACCTGGCGCTCGCCACCTTCGCCGCCATGGGGCTGGAGCCGCGCGTCGAGTATTTCGACATGCCGGAGCATCTGCGCGGCAAGTATCAGTATTTCACCGAGGCCAAGACCGAACGCCTGCGCGCCGCCGGCTTCACCCAGCCCTTCACGGAGCTGGAGGACGGCGTGCGCCGCTACGTTCAGGACTTCTTGTCCCAGCCCGACCCCTACCGCTGACGCTGCCCCACCCCTTCCCCGCTCCCGCGTGGGAGGGAGAACACAACAACAAGAGGCATTCGCCGCGCATGCTCGCCCTCGCCTTTCCCGCCATCGACCCGGTCGCCGTGGAATTCGGGCCGATCGTCATCCGCTGGTACGCGCTGGCCTATCTGGCGGGCTTCGTGCTGGGCTGGCGCTACTGCCTGCATCTGGCGCGCACCAACCCCGGCCGCCCCTCGCCGGAAGACTTCGACGACTTCCTGACCTGGGCGGTCGTCGGCGTGATCCTGGGCGGGCGCACCGGCTACGTGCTGTTCTACAACCTGCCCTTCTACCTGGAAAACCCGCTGGACGCGCTGAAGGTCTGGCACGGCGGCATGTCCTTCCACGGCGGGTTGATGGGCGTCGTCGTGGCGATCCTGCTGTTCTCGTGGAAGCGGGGCATTTCCGCGCTGGCCTTCGGCGACCTGATCGCGGCGGCGGCCCCGATCGGCCTGTTCTTCGGCCGCATCGCCAACTTCATCAACGGCGAGCTGTACGGCCGCGCGGCACCCGACGTGCCGTGGGCGATCGTCTTTCCGCGCGACCCGCTCCAGCTGCCGCGCCACCCCAGCCAGCTCTATGAATCCTTCCTGGAGGGCGCCGTGCTCTTCACCGTGCTCTTCATCGCCGTGCGGATGCCGGCGGTGCGGCAGCGGCCGGGCATGGCGGCGGGCATCTTCTTCATCGGCTACGGCCTGTCGCGCATCATCGCGGAATTCTTCCGCGAGCCCGACGCCCAGCTGGGCTTCCTGTTCGCCGGGGCCACCATGGGGCAGCTGCTGTCCCTGCCGATGGTCCTGTTCGGCGTAGCGCTGGCCCTCTACGCCGCCCGCCGCCCGGCCGTTGCTTGAGTTCTGCTTTTTTCACCACAAAGGCACTAAGACACAAAGAACGTCACGAAGGATCATCGGCTCACACTCGCGCCGTTTCATGCCAAGCGCTCCTTTGTGAAATTCTTTGTGTCCTTTGTGTCTTTGTGGTGTTCCCCTTTGACCCGACCGGACCAACCGGGACCGCGACCGCCATGACCGACACCCCCGACAGCCTCGCCCAGCACCTCGCGCGCCGCATCCTGCTCGGCGGGCCGCTGTCGGTCGCCGCCTTCATGGCGGAGGCGCTGGGCCACCCGCGCTTCGGCTACTACATGCGCCAGGACCCGTTCGGCGTGTCGGGCGACTTCACCACCGCGCCCGAGATCAGCCAGATGTTCGGGGAGCTGGTCGGGCTGTGGTGCGTCGACACCTGGGCGCGCCTCGGCGGGCCTGCCCCCTTCCACCTCGTCGAACTCGGCCCCGGCCGCGGCACGCTGATGCAGGACGCGTTGCGCGCCGCCGCCCTCGTCCCCGCCTTCGGCCAAGCCGCCCAGGTCCACCTCGTCGAGACCAGCCCCACCCTGCGCGACCGCCAGCGCCAAACGCTCAAAGACCGGTCCGTCACCTGGCACGACCGCCTCGACGACGTTCCCGAGGGCCCAACCCTGATCATCGCCAACGAGTTCTTCGACGCCTTGCCGATCCGCCAGGTCCAAAAGACCAACCACGGCTGGTTCGAGCGGCTGGTCGACCTCGACCCCGAATCCCCTCCCGAGTCCCCCCGCTTCCGCTTCGTGCTGGAGGCCTTCGGCAGCTCCGGCGCCCGGTTGGTGCCGGACCGCTTGCGCGACGCGCCGGAAGGCAGCGTGGTGGAGGTCTCCCCGGCCTCGCAGGCCGTCGCCCGCCTGATCGGGGAACGGCTAGCCACCCAGCCCGGCGCCGCCATCGCCATCGACTACGGCTACAGCCACGGTCCTGCGGTCGGCGACACGCTCCAGGCCCTGCGCCGGCACGCCTACGCGCCCGTGCTGGAAACCCCCGGGGAGGCCGACCTGACCGCGCATGTGGACTTCGCCGCCATCGCCGCCGCCGGGCGGGAAGGCGGCGCGGAGAGCTTCGGCCCGGTGGACCAAGGCGACTGGCTGGTCCGCCTCGGCATCCACCCCAGGGCCGCCGCGCTGAAGCGCAGCGCCACGCCGAAGCAGGCCGCCGACATTGATTCGTCACTCAACCGCTTGATCTGCCAAGATCAAATGGGCACCCTGTTCAAGGTCCTCGCGCTCGCCACCCCCGGACTGGGGGCTCCGGCCGGATTCGAGGTCCCATAACAACGAGACCGGCACAGCAAAGGGACGGGTCTGTGATCACGCTTGGCGCGCTGAACGACATCACCCACATCCGACACGCCTTCTTCACCCGCACGGGCGGGGTTTCCACAGGGCTCTACGCATCGCTCAACGTCGGGTTCGGCTCTGGCGACGCGCCGGCCGCGGTGGCGGAGAACCGCGCCCGCGCCGCCGCCCGGCTGGACGTGACGCCGGACCGGCTCGTCACCTGCTACCAGGTGCACAGCCCGACCTGCGTCGTCGTCACCGAGCCGTGGCGGCCGGAGAACGCGCCCAAGGCCGACGCCATGGCGACGAACCGGCCGGGCATCGCGCTCGGCATCCTGTCGGCCGACTGCGCCCCGGTGCTGTTCGCCGACGAGAAGGCCCGGGTGATCGGCGCCGCCCATTCCGGCTGGAAGGGCGCCCGCGGGGGCGTTCTGGAGGCGACCGTAGCGCGCATGGTGGAGTTGGGCGCCAAGCCCGGCCGCATCGTAGCATGCATCGGCCCCTGCATCGCCCAGCGCTCCTACGAGGTCGGGCCGGAATTCCCCGGCCCCTTCCTGGAGGAGGACGCGCGCAACCGCGACTATTTCGCCCCCGCGCGCAAGCCCGGCCATTTCCTGTTCGACCTCGTCGGCTACGTCGCGCGCCGACTGGGCGACGCCGGGGTCGAGGTGATCCAGCGCTGCCCCAACGACACGGTGGTGGAGGAGGACCGCTTCTTCAGCTACCGCCGCTCCTGCCTGCGCGGCGAGGCGGATTACGGCCGCGGCCTGTCGGCCATCGTCCTCCAGGGCTGATCCTTTTGGGCGAGTGGGGCTGGGCGAGTCGGGGTGGCACCGCCGCCGCCCCGCTCTCATCAGTACGGGTCACTGCCAGTTCGGATGACTGATTGATTGCCATCTTACCTATATCGGGTAAGATCGATCTCCTGCGTGAACACGTTTCGCAAAGGGGGCCGGGATGCAGCTCGACTGGCGCGACGAAATGGTTCTCGACAACGGGGGCCTCGACACCGACCACCGGCTCCAGCACGAACTGATCCGCCAGTTCGTCGACCTGCCCGGCGAGGACGCCAAGCGCGACCACGCCCTGGCCCTGCTGGAAGAGCTGCGCAACGTGTCGTCCCGCCATTTCCTGCGGGAGGAGCGCATCCAGGCCTCCATCCGCTACCCGCAGATTGAGGAGCACCGGGCGCAGCACCGTCGGCTGGCCACTTTGCTCGACGAGATCATCGACCAGGTGGAGGCGCGCGAATCGGTCTTCACCTACGCCTACACCAAGAGCAAGGCCGACGAGCTGCTGCAATTCTGGTTCTTCGACCATTTCGCGAAGGCCGACATGCGCCTGAAACCGCACCTTGCCAAATTCGCCGTACGGTGACGCTTGCGCCATGCGGAACGCGCAAGGCCGGGCTTCTGCGACCTCTTGGACGGTCCGTCATGGAACGTTTACATAGGCACGCCCCTTTGTTATGGTCCGCCGCGTTTTCAAGGGGCGACGTCGGGCCATACCCGCCGCGCGCCCTGAAACCTTTTCCCTGCAGAGAGAGCCGACTGCGATGAAGGTGCTTGCCGGCAACAGCAACCGTCCGCTGGCCGAGGCCATCTCCACCTGTCTCGGCGTGCCGCTGACCAAAGCGAGCATCCGCCGGTTTTCCGACATGGAGGTGTTCGTCGAAATCCTGGAGAACGTGCGCGGCGAAGACGTGTTCGTGGTCCAGTCGACGTCGTTCCCGGCCAACGACAACCTGATGGAGCTGCTGGTCACCATCGACGCCCTGCGTCGCGGGTCGGCCCGGCGCATCACGGCGGTGCTCCCCTACTACGGCTACGCGCGCCAGGACCGGAAGACCGGCCCCCGCACGCCCATCTCGGCCAAGCTGGTCGCCAACCTGATCACCCAGGCCGGCGCCAACCGCGTGCTGACGATGGACCTGCACGCCGGCCAGATCCAGGGCTTCTTCGACATCCCGACCGACAACCTGATGGCCGCCCCGGTGTTCGAAAAGGACATCCGCGCGACCTTCGAGGACATCGGCGAGGTGACGATGGTGTCGCCGGACGTCGGCGGCGTGGTGCGCGCCCGCTCGCTGGCCAAGCGGCTGGACGCCGACCTCGCCATCATCGACAAGCGGCGCGAGCGCGCCGGCGTGTCGGAGGTGATGAACATCATCGGCGACGTCAAGAACCGCCGCTGCATCCTGCTGGACGACATCGTCGATTCGGGCGGCACACTGTGCAACGCCGCGGTCGCGCTGATGGACGCCGGTGCGAAGTCGGTCCACGCCTACTGCACCCACGGCGTGCTGTCCGGCGGCGCGGTCGCCCGCGTGGCCGTCTCCCCGCTGGAGCAGCTTGTCACCACCGACAGCATCCAGGCGACCGAGGCGGTCCGCGTGTCCCGCAACATCCGCCAGCTGACCATCGCCCCGCTCCTCGCCGACGCCATCACCCGCATCAGCGAAGAGCGCTCGGTGTCAAGCCTGTTCTCGTAAAGCACTCGGCTTTTCGAACGAAGATGAACGGAGCGGCCTCGGCTGCTCCGTTTTCGTTTGCGGGTGCGTCCATACCATCCCCACCGGGCAAACGACACTCCACGCTTGACGCCGGTCCCCGCATGGCTTAATCACCGCGCCCACGCGTCAGCACCCCTGGAGGCTGGCGCTTTTTTCCGTTCAAGGAGCATTCCTATGACTCAGATCGTTCCGCTCAGCGCCGAAACGCGCGACCGGGCCGGCAAGGGGACCGCCCGCCAGACCCGTCGTGATGGCCGCATTCCGGCCGTGATCTACGGTGACAAGCAGGCCCCCGTTATGATTTCGCTGGAGAAGTTCACGTTCACGCGTGTGCTGCACCAGCCGGGCTTCTTCACGCACCTGTTCGACATCACGGTCGACGGCGCCACCCACCGCGTCCTGCCGCGCGACGTGCAGTTCCACCCGGTGACCGACGTCCCGCTGCACGTGGACTTCCTGCGCGTGTCGGCCGACACCCGCACCCACGTCCAGGTTCCGATCGAGTTCGTCGACCAGGACAAGTCCCCGGGCCTGAAGCGCGGCGGCGTGCTGAACGTCGTCCGCCACGAGCTGGACGTGACCGTCGCCGCCGGCAACATCCCGGAGCACATCACGATCTCCTGCGAGGGCTTCGATGTCGGCGATTCGATCCACATCTCCGCCGTAAAGCTGCCGGAGGGTGTGGCCTCGACGATCACCGACCGCGATTTCACGATCGCCACCATCGTCGCTCCGTCGGGCCTGAAGTCCGAGGGCGCCGAGGGCGAGGCCGCCGCTTCCTAATACGGGAATCGGCACCGGTTACGGCAGGGGGCTTCGGCCCCCTGTTTCGTTTCTACGTTAAGGAGTTTCGCCATGCTGCTGCTGGTGGGATTGGGCAACCCCGGCGCCGAATACGCGCGCAACCGGCACAACATCGGCTTCATGGCGGTCGAGGAGATCGCGCGCCGCCACGGCTTCAGCCCCTGGCGCAAGCGCTTCCAGGGCCAGACCGCGGACGGCACGGTGGCCGGCGACAAAGTTATGGCGCTGGAGCCGCTGACCTTCATGAACGTGTCCGGCCAGTCGGTCGTCGCGGCCCTGCAGTTCTTCAAGCTGAAGCCCGAGAACGTCGTCGTCATCCACGACGAGCTTGACCTTCCCCCCGGCAAGATCCGCGTGAAAAAGGGCGGCGGCCACGGTGGGCACAACGGCCTGCGCTCCATCGACAGCCACATCGGCAAGGAATACTGGCGCATCCGGCTCGGCATCGGCCATCCCGGCAACAAGGACATGGTCAGCGGCTACGTTCTGCACGACTTCGCCAAGGCCGACCAGGCCTGGCTCGACCCGCTGATCGACGCCGTCGCCGACAGCTTCCCCCTGATCGTGAAGGGCGAGGCCGAAAAGTTCATGACCAAGGTGGCTCTGGCCACTGGCCCGGCGAAGTAGCGGGTCACCCCTCCCCCACTTCCCGTTTGCGCTTTCGTCCCCCACGTAGGATAAAGCGCCCCAATTCCTGACTTTTCCGACGGCGAGCACCCCCATGGGCTTCAACTGCGGCATCGTCGGCCTGCCGAACGTCGGCAAGTCGACCCTGTTCAACGCGCTGACCGCCACCCAGGCGGCCGAGGCGGCCAACTTCCCCTTCTGCACCAAGGAGCCGAACGTCGGCCGCGTCGGCGTGCCCGACCCGCGGCTGGACAAGCTGGCGGCCATTGCCAAGTCGCAGAAGATCATTCCGACCCAGCTGGAGTTCGTGGACATCGCCGGCCTGATCCGCGGCGCGTCCAAGGGTGAGGGCCTCGGCAACCAGTTCCTCGCCAACATCCGCGAGGTGGACGCCATCGTCCACGTGCTCCGCTGCTTCGAGGACGACGACGTCACCCACGTGGAAGGCAACGTCGATCCCCTGCGCGACGCCGAGGTGGTCGAGACCGAGCTGATGCTCGCCGACATGGAGAGCCTGGAACGCCAGCTCACCAGCCTCCAGAAGAAGGCCAAGGGCGGCGACAAGGACAGCAAGATCAAGGCCGACCTGATGGAGCGCTCCCTGAAGGTTCTTCAGGACGGCAAGCCGGCCCGTGTCGTCGAGGTCAGCGAGGAGGAGAAGCCGGTCTTCAAGCAGTTCATGCTGCTGACCGCCAAGCCCGTCCTCTACGTCTGCAACGTGGAGGAGGCCTCGGCCGCCACCGGCAACAGCCTGACCGCCAAGGTCGCCGAGAAGGCCAAGGCCGAGAACGCCGGCATGGTCGTCATCTCCGCCGCCATCGAGGCGGAGGTCGCCCAGCTGTCCGACGCCGCGGAGAAAACGGAGTTCCTGGAATCCCTCGGCCTTGAGGAAACCGGCCTGAACAAACTGATCCGCGCCGGCTTCCAGTTGCTCGACCTGATCACCTTCTTCACCGTCGGCCCGAAGGAAGCCCGCGCCTGGACCGTGCGCCGCGGCGCGAAGGCCCCGGAAGCGGCCGGCGTGATCCACACCGACTTCGAACGCGGCTTCATTCGCGCCGAGACGATCGACTTCGACAGTTACACCAATCTGGGCGGCGAACAGGGCGCCAAGGACAACGGCAAGATGCGCCAGGAAGGCAAGGAATACGTCGTCAACGACGGCGACATCTTCCATTTCCGCTTCAACGTCTGATCCAGCCTCTTAAATCCCCTCCCCCGCCGTAGGTGGGGGAGGGCTAAGGGGGGACTCGGCGCAAGGGCTTTGCAGTAGCCCAACACCCTCCCCTCCCCGTTGCCGATCCGCCTCATCCAAGCGCCGAATCACCCCGCCCCATTCTTATCACCACAGCACAGGTCGTTAACCCTTTCGTAACCACGGAAAAACCGCTTAACTACCCTTGAAATATGGTTAACAAACCGGGCTTCGACTGTTAAGGCCGGGGTGTTGAACTGGAGGGGGTAGGGCGGTGAACCAGCAGGCGTTCAGCGACACGGGCACCAAACCGGGCCTGAACCGGGTTCCGGAGCCCCCCCTGCAGCCCATCGGCGCGCCGGGGACCTTCACCGACCGCATCCGCGAAGCCATCGAGCGGAACGAGCTTCGCCTCGCCTACCAGCCGCAGGCCGACGTCGAAACCGGCCGCCTGACCGGGTTCGAGGCGCTGTCGCGCTGGCGCTTGGACGACGGCACCGTCATCCCGCCCGACGTTTTCATCCCCATGGCGGAAACCAGCGACGCCATCCATGTGCTGGGCGAATGGTCGCTGCGCCGCGCCTGCCAGGCGGCGGCGCGCTGGATGCGCGACGGCATCGCCGATCTGCCGGTGGCGGTCAACCTGTCGGCGCGCCAGCTCGACGACCCGGGTCTGGCCCGCACGGTGCT
Source organism: Azospirillum canadense (assembly GCF_025961225.1). GTDB lineage: Bacteria > Pseudomonadota > Alphaproteobacteria > Azospirillales > Azospirillaceae > Azospirillum > Azospirillum canadense. The sequence continues at coordinate 2,316,868 of NZ_JAOQNG010000001.1, forward strand.
GGGCATCCTGGCCGAAACCGGCCTGCCCGCCGCGAACCTGAAGCTGGAGCTGACCGAAACCGCCCTGTTCGAGCACAGCGACTCCTCGCGCGAGGTGCTGACGCAGCTGCGTGGCGCCGGGGTGCGGCTGGTGCTGGACGATTTCGGGACCGGCTATTCCTCGCTCTCCCTGCTCCGCCGCGTGCCGGTGGAGGCGCTGAAGATCGACAAGCACTTCACCCAGGCGATGGTGGAGGATCGCGACGCCGCGGCCATCGTGCGCGCAATCATCGACATGGCCCACGCGTTGGGCATGCAGGTGATCGCCGAGGGCGTGGAGACCAGCGACCAGCACCTGTTCCTGCGCGCCTACCGCTGCGACCGCATCCAGGGCTACCTGCTGGCAAAGCCTCTGCCGGAAGGTGAAGTACCCGACTTTATTCAGCGGCGCGCCGCGCCGCCGACAGGCGGATGACGCGTTCGGTCTCGTCCCATTCCGTCAGCTCGGCGGCTTCCTCGACCGTGACCCAGCGCGCCTCCAGCGCGTCGTCGGCGCAGACCGGCTCACCCTGCGGGCTGTCGGCGGCGACTTCCACCAGGGTGTAGTGGAACTGCACCGCGCCCGCGTCGTCGAGCGTCATGGCGTCCACCACCGTGACGACCTCCGTCGGCACGACATGCAGGCCGGTTTCCTCCAACGCCTCGCGCACGGCGGTCTCGAACACGGTTTCGCCAACCGCCTGGGCACCGCCGGGCAGGCTCCACTGCCCCATCCGCGGCGGCCGTCCCCGGCGGATCAGCAGCACGCGCTCCCCACGCCAGACGATGACGCCGACCCCCACCCAGGGGCGGTCCGGGTATTCGCGGCTGGAACGGTCGTCCGGGGTGGCGGGGGGCGCGTCGGTCATGAAGATCCCTCGTTGTGCTTGACCCCGACGCTAACCCAGGCGGACAGTCGGACGCCAGGGGACAAGACGCAGGACCTCATCCCATGAAGCTCGCCCCATGAAACTGAACGAGATCCGCACCTTCGTGGCCGTGGCCGAGGCGCAATCGGTGCAGGAGGCCGGCAACCGGCTGGGGCTGACGCAGTCGGCGGTCTCGCGCCTGATCCAGCGGCTGGAGGCGGAGTTGGGGGCCGCCCTGTTCGACCGCCAGACCAAGCCGCTCGTCCTCACCCGCGACGGGGAATTGGCGCTGGCCCACGCGCGGCGCGTGTTGCAGGCGACCGACGACCTGTCCGACGCCTTCGCCACGGTTTCCCGACCGCGGGGGCTGCTGCGCCTCGGCGTGGCCCATGTGCTGACCACGCTGGCCGCACACCAGCCGCTGGACACGTTGCGGGCCGCTTTCCCCGACCTGACCGTCCGGCTGCATTCGGACTGGAGCACGCCGCTGATGGAGCAGGTCCGCGCCGGCACGCTCGACGGTGCGGTGGTCCTGCTGTACGAGGGGCAGGCCCCGCCCGAGGATCTCGCGGCCATCTGCATCGGGCGGGAACCGGTCAGCATCATCGCCCCACCCGGCCGCTGCCATCCAACGATTCACGACATGAACGCGCTGGGCTGGGTGCTGCAGCCCGACGGCTGCCGCTACCGCACCTCGCTGACGGAACTGCTGGCGCGGTACGGCTTGCCGCTGAACATCGCGGTGGAGGCGTTCGACCAATCGCTGCTGGTGTCGCTGGTGGCCCGCGGGGTCGGATTCGGCCTCGCTCCGCTGCGCCTGATCGCGCCGGTCACCCGCAGCACCCCGGTGGACACGGTGCAAGTCCCCGGCTTCGACCTGACGGTCGCCGTCTGGCTGGTCCGCGCCCGCTTCACCGGCCGCATCGGACCCGTGTTCGACGCGCTGGAAAACAGCCTGCACGCCGAACTTCCCGCACGCTCGCCGACGCTCCCTCGTCCGGTGCTTCATTCCGCGGCTGAATAACCTTGTTTCCCGTTATGAATTTGATGAAAAGCCCAGCGCGCCCTATGGTGTCGTGACCGATCATCAGGCCCGCCAACCTGGACAGGAGCCGGAGCGGGCATAGGGCCAAAGCGGCCATAGGGAGAAACGACCGTGAGCAGCAGCAACCAGGCGGGCCCAGCCACCACACAGGCCGCCACACCGGCCGCCCGATCGGGGTCCTGGCTGACGCCGGGTTTCGTCATCGCCTGCGGGTGCATGATCGCCATGCTGGCTTTCGGTCCGCGTTCCAGCATGGGCCTGTTCATCAAGCCCCTGTCGGAGACGAACGGCTGGGGCCGCGACGTCTTTGCGCTGTCCATCGCGCTGCAGAACCTGCTCTGGGGCATCGGCACGCCGCTGGCCGGCGCGCTGGCCGACCGTTATGGGCCGGCACTTGTGCTGGGGATCAGCGGCGTCTTCTACGCGGCCGGCCTCGCCCTGATGTCGATGGCCGACAGCCAATTGCTGCTGCACCTCAGCGCTGGCCTGCTGATCGGCATCGGGCTGGCCGGGGCCTCCTTCGGCATCGTCATCGCCGGTTTCAGCCGCATCGTTCCGCCGGAGAAGCGGTCCTGGTCGATGGGCATCGCCACGGCGGCGGGCTCGCTGGGCCAGACTCTGTTCGCGCCCATGGGGCAGGCCTTCATCGCCGCCTACGGCTGGCAGACGGCGCTGGTCCTGTTCGGCGCGACCATGCTGCTGATCCCGGTCTTCGCCGCCGCCTTCGCCGGGGCCGGCGGGGCGAAGAACGCGCCGGTGGTGACGGGCGCCGACATCGGCTTCGCCGCGATGATCCGGCAGGCGTTCCGGCACCGCAGCTACGTCCTGCTGGTGACGGGCTTCTTCGTCTGCGGCTTCCAGCTGGCCTTCATCACTACGCACCTGCCGCCCTACCTCATGGGCGCGGGGATCAGCCCCAGCCTGGCGTCCTGGGCGATGGGCCTGATCGGCCTGTTCAACGTCATCGGCTCCTACGCCTCCGGCGTGCTGGGCGGGCGGATGAGCAAGCGGTACCTGCTCTGCGCCAACTACACGCTGCGGGGCGTCTGCACGGCGATCTTCATCCTGCTGCCGGTCACGCCGGTGTCGGTGATCGTCTATGCCGCGGCCATGGGCCTGCTGTGGCTGTCCACGGTGCCGCCGACCTCCGGCCTCGTCGCGCTGATGTTCGGCACGCGCTACCTCGGCATGCTCTACGGCTTCGCCTTCCTCAGCCACCAGATCGGCGGCTTCCTCGGCGTGTGGCTGGGCGGCGTGCTGTTCGAGCGCACGGGCTCCTACGACGTGGTCTGGTGGGCCAGCGTGGTTCTGGCGCTGGCCTCCGCCGCGGTCAACTGGCCGATCGCCGAGAAGCCCGCGCCCTCGTCCCTAACCGCGCAGCAGGCCAAGGCCTGACCCCGGAGAGGCATCACCAATGACGCCCGCCACCCCTTCCTCCCCAAGCTTCGGACACGGCTTCGCGCTGGCGCTCGGCGCGCTGGTGCTGGCCGCCTGGGCCGCGGTGATGGGCGTCTCCCTGAAGCAGGCGGCCCTGCAGGAGGAGGCGGGCGGTACGGTGCTCGCCGTCTTCCCACCGGGCCTGCCCACCGGCGAGGCCTTCGCCGCGGTGATCCGGGCGGGCGGCGAACCACTGCGCCAGACCTGGATTCCCTTCGCCTGGGTCGTCCGCGCGGAAGGCGACGGCTTCGTCGGCCGGCTGAAGCGCGAAGGCGCCGTCACCGCCTATGGCGAGCTTCCCGTCGGCCCGGTGCTGGGCGGCTGCGCCGTGGTGTCGCTGGACGACAAGCGTCCGGTCGGCTTCCAGTTCAAGTGACTTTCACGGAACCGTCATCAAGCGGAAACACGACAAGAGAACGGGTATTGACAACCCCCGCAAGGAGGAGCAGGCTATTCCTCAGAGCAACACTGGTTGAGGTGAAGACGCGGATGGCCCCGCGGAAAGTTGGCTCAAAGGCCAGCTTCTCAGCTCTGCAAATGTTCCGTAGCCAGGAGGGTGAACTGATCATGAGTCCACCTGCGCTTATTTGAGGAAGCCGACCTGTTCGGCCACACAAGTTTGAACATTGCCGTTGAGACGGCTCAACCATTGCGGACGTCTTGAGACAATCCGCAGAAAACCCCCGCCCCTCGCGAGCGGGGGTTTTCGTTTTTGGACCGCCGCTCGAATTTTTCACCACCAAGACACCAAGGCACCAAGAATCCTCGCGCCCGGCACGGCGTGGACTCTTGGTGCCTTGGTGTCTTGGTGGTGAATCCCTAACCGCCCCAAGCCGCACTCTCCGAAGAAAAACCCCTCCCCCACCAGCGTGGGAGAGGGGCGAAGGCGAGTGTCGCTCGGCAGAAAACCCCCAGCCCGGACGGGGCCGGGGGGAAACAACCACATCAATACATGTGCTGGCCGCCGTTGATGGACAGCGTCGAGCCGGTGATGAAACCGGCGTCGTCGCCGACCAGGAAAAGCACGCCGCGGGCGATCTCCTCGGCCTTGCCGAGGCGGCCGACCGGGATGCGGGCGACGATCTTCTCCAGCACGTTCGGCGGAACGGCGCGGACCATGTCGGTGTCGATGTAGCCCGGGGCGATCGCGTTGACGGTGATGCCCTTGGCCGCCCCCTCCTGGGCCAGCGCCTTGGTGAAGCCGTGGATGCCCGACTTGGCGGCGGCGTAGTTCACCTGGCCGTACTGGCCGGCCTGACCGTTCACCGAACCGATGTTGACGATGCGGCCGAAGCCGCGCTCGCGCATGCCGTCGATGACGTTGCGGCACAGGTTGAAGCAGGAGGTCAGGTTGGTCGCGATGACGTCATTCCACTGCTGCGGCGTCATGCGCTGCAGCACGCCATCGCGGGTAATGCCCGCGTTGTTGACCACCACGTCGACCGGGCCCAGCTCGGTCGTGATCTTGGCGATGCCGTCCTTCACCGCGTCGAAGTCCGACACGTCGAACTTGTAGACGGCGATTCCGGTGCGGGCGGAGAACTCCTTCGCCTTCTCGTCGTTCCCGGCGTAGTTGGCGGCGACCGTGTAACCGGCGTTCTTCAGCGCGACGGAGATGGCCTCACCGATACCGCGGGTTCCACCCGTGACGACTGCAACTCGAGCCATTGGCTCCTCCCCCAAAGCATGGACGTGGATTCGTTTTCGTTTTCTGTACGCACGCTCAAACGAAACGGGCCGCACCCCGAAGGGAACGGCCCGTCTTTTTCATCAGCCCCGCTCGACGCAGAGGGCGATGCCCATGCCGCCGCCGATGCACAAGGTGGCGAGGCCGCGCTTGGCGTCGCGCTTCTGCATCTCGAACAGCAGGGTGGTCAGGACGCGGGCGCCCGAGGCGCCGACCGGATGGCCGAGCGCGATGGCGCCGCCGTTGACGTTCACCTTGGACGTGTCCCAGCCCAGGTCCTTGTTGACGGCCAGCGCCTGCGCGGCGAAGGCCTCGTTCGCCTCGATCAGGTCGAGGTCGTCGACCGTCCAGCCGGCCTTCTTCAGCGCCAGGCGGGAGGCCGGGATCGGGCCGGTGCCCATGATCGCCGGGTCGACGCCGGCGGTCGCCCAGGACACGATGCGGGCCAGCGGGGCGACGCCGCGCTTGGCGGCGTTGTCGGCGCTCATCAGCACCAGCGCGGCGCCGCCGTCGTTGATGCCCGACGCGTTGCCGGCGGTCACCGTGCCGTCCTTGGCGAAGGCCGGGCGCAGCTTGGCCAGAGTCTCCACCGTGGTGCCGTGCTTCGGATACTCGTCGTCGCTGACGATGACGTCACCCTTGCGGCCCTTGATGGTGACCGGGACGATCTCGTCCTTGAAGCGGCCGGACTTCATGGCCGCCTCGGCCTTCTGCTGCGACGCGGCGGCGAAGGCGTCCTGCTCGTCGCGGGTCAGCTGCCACTTCTGGGCGACGTTCTCCGCCGTGTTGCCCATGTGGTAGCCGTGGAAGGCGTCCCACAGGCCGTCCTTCAGCATGGTGTCGAGCATCTCCGCCGAGCCCATCTTCACGCCGTTGCGCAGGTGCATGACGTGCGGGGCCTGGCTCATGCTCTCCTGGCCGCCGGCGACGATGACGTCGGCGTCGCCGTTCAGGATCGCTTGGTAGCCGAGCGCCACCGAGCGCAGGCCCGAACCGCAGAGCTGGTTGATGCCGAAGGCGGTCGCCTCGGCCGGGATGCCCGCGTTGACGGCGGCTTGGCGGGCCGGGTTCTGCCCCTGACCGGCGGTCAGGATCTGGCCCAGGATCACTTCCGTCACCTCGGCGGCGTCGGTCTTGGCGCGGCTCAGCGCTTCACGGATGGCCACCTCGCCCAGGTAATGGGCGGGCACGGAGCTCAGCGCCCCGTTGAAGCTGCCGATGGGGGTACGCGCGGCACCGGCGATGACGACCTCGGTCATGTTGACGCTCCTCGAATTTGACAGTTTTATTTTCGTATTGAGTGACGCTGGGAGTGCGAAAAAACTCTATGCGGGTCTTTTGCGCAACGCAAGACACCTCTCTGGCTGCGGTTATCCTGCCGCAGTAAGCCATTCGGCCAGGGGACGCCATACGCCTGTTTCCGCTCCGGCGCTGACCACCATGCCAATATGACCCAGCGGCGGGCTGATCATTTGAGCCCTAGGTATTGTTCTTGCGAGCGCCGCCGCCGACAGGGGCGGAACGATCCGGTCGCGTTCCGGAATCAAAGCCAGCGTTGGAACTTTGATGCGCGGGGGCTCCACAGGCTCCCCAGCGACCAGCCAGTTCCCGCAGGCGGTGTCGTTGCGCCCATACCAGCCGGCCAGCGTGTCGCGAGCCACGGCGGCGACCAGCGGCACGCCGTCGTTCAACCAGTCCTCCAGCGCGACGAAGGCGAGTGCGGCGCGGCTGTCCGGGTCCATGCGGGCGAACTGCGAAAATTTCTTCAGCGCCAGCAGCGGGTCCAGCTGCGCGAACAGCGCCTGGAGCGCGTCCACCGGCAGGTCGCCCCAGGCCTCGATCATCGGCCCGAAGGGCTGGAAGAAGGCGGCGGCCCGGCGGGCGAGGCCCGCGTCCTCCGCATGGAAGTCCCAAGGCGTGGCCATCAGCACCAGCCCAGCGACCTCCTTCGGCCGGCGCTGCGCCAGCGCCGCGGCGAGCAGCCCGCCCATGCAGTAGCCGACCACCGGCACCGGCCGCCCGGTCGCCTCCACCGCCGCAGCCAGCGCGCGCTCCAGCCGCCCGGCGATGTAGTCGGTCAGCGTGAATCGCCGCTCCAGCGGGCCGGGCGTGCCCCAGTCGATCAGGAAGGGGCGCAACCCCTGCCCGGCCAGCCAGCGCATCAGGCTTTTGCGCTCCGACAGATCCAATATGTAATGACGGTTGACCAGCGACGGCACGAACAGCACCGGCGTGCCGGAGCCGCTTCCCAGCGCACCATAATCCAGCAGGCGCGACGCACCCTCCGTCCAGATCACCGGCGGGTCGGGCAGGTCGCGGCGGTAGGGATGGTGCCGGTAGCGCTCGATCCCCGTCAGTGCGAGGTCGAGCTGGCGGCGGACCGCGCGGTCAACCGCCCCGGCGAGGGCGTCGGCATCGGTCCGGGCGATCTGGCGGCGCAGCTCCTCCGCCCGGTCGCGCAGATGCGGCTTCCATGGCAGCGAGCCGTTCCTCAAGTGCGGCAATGCGGTCGAGGAGCTGAGCAACGACGACGCCACCGTCGCCAGATGCAGCGCCAGCGGCCGCGGTCCCGTCCGCAGCTTGTGGGCGCCCGGCGGGTTGCTCTCCGCCCCGCTCACGCGACGCTCCTTCCGCAGGCTGCGACGGTGCCGGCGCCGGGTTCCAGCCGCGGCCGGGCGGGCTGGCGAAGGCGAATCCGCTGGGGCCGAACAGGAAGGGCGCCACGGCCCCGGCGCCCTGCGCCATCATCTGGACGGCGCGCGCCATGGTGTCCGCCACCTCGGGATCCGCGGCACAGGCCGCCCATTGTTCCTGCCACAGGTCGAGGTACCGTTGCGCGAGCGTTTCCAGGGACGGGATGTCGGAGTCGGACGATTCGGCCATGAACGGCAGTATAGGTCGCCCATAGCCTTCTTTGCCAGAGGCGCGTGGAACCGTACGAAAATGTCGCGATTTCCCGAATAACGGGGCTTTCCGCACCGCCGGACGGCCGCTCCTCGCAGCGCTGCGGCACAGCACTGGACAGCGTGCATGGCTTCGAGTAGTGCTTATATCTTGAACAGCCCTGCCGAGTGCCCCTTCTTGAAAGAAACCGCGATGGCCGACAAGGAAGACCAGAAGTCCGCTCTGATCACGATCAAGAAGTACGCCAACCGGCGGCTCTACAACACCGCGACCAGCAGCTACGTCACGCTCGACCATCTCTGCCAAATGGTCAAGGACGGCCTCGACTTTGTGGTCTATGACGCCAAGACGGGGGAGGATATTACCCGCTCCGTCCTGACGCAGATCATCGTGGAGGAGGAGAGCAAGGGACAGAACCTGCTGCCCATCAGCTTCCTGCGCCAACTGATCGGCTTTTACGGCGACAACATGCAGTGGATGGTGCCGCGCTACCTGGAATATTCGATGCAGTCTTTCGCGCGGAACCAGGAACAGATGCGCGACTACTTCCAGAACACGCTGGGCGGCATGTTCCCGTTCGGCCGCCTGGACGAGGTGAGCAAGCAGAACTTCGCGATGTTCGAGCGGGCGATGCGCATGTTCTCGCCCTTCGGTGGCAACGAGGATGGGCAGGAGGCGCCCCAGCCGCCGAGGCCGGCCGCCGCGGCCCCGGTTCCCGCCCCCGCGACCAGCGCCGGCGGCCACACCTTCGACGAACTGCAGAAGCAAATCGACGAACTGCAGAAGCAGATCGCCAGCATCGCCAAGACGCCCAAGCCGGCCAAGCCCGAAGGCAAGTGAGCGCACCAGGCGGCCATCCGAATCGCGGACTGATGAAGGGCGGGGAGAGTTCTCCGCCCTTTTTCTTTTTTCGGCACCAGCCACCCCTCCCCGCTGTTTCATGACCGTTACGGTCCCAAGGGAGGAATGACCATGAAGACCGAATTGAACGTCACCATGGAACTGGAGGTCGCCGACCCGCAGGAGGCGAGCCGCTTCGAGGAGAAGCTGCGCGGCTGGCTGCGGCACCAGAGCCAGGTCGTGTCGGTGTCCAGCACCAACATCGGCGTCGGCAACGACGTCGCCTGGCGGGAGGCTCGCAAGGAAGCTTTCGGCTCGCGCTTGCAGAATCCGTTTGCACCCGGGCGCGGGCGGTAAGGCCTACCGGTTGCCCCCTCCCTTCCCACGCTGCGCGTGGGCCCCTTCCCCCCCCGCTTCGCGGGAGCGGGAGAGACGGCGGCAGCCCCCTCCACCGCAAAGCTCTCGCGCAAGCGAAGCTTGCGCTGACGCGGCAGGCGGACCTTCGGTCCGCCGAGAGCGGGGGAGGGTTAGGGAGGGGGCAAAACGCTTGAGGGGGTAACGCCCTACCCCCGAAACAAATGCGGCACCATGGCCGCGTCCGACCCCACCCGTGGATCGGCCGATTCGCGCACCGACATGCCCAGGCACTTGTCGCCGACGATCCAGGCGTGCAGCACGGCGTGCCCCCCCTCCTCCTCGAAGATGAAGGGCGTTTCCAGGAAAACGCGGCCGCCGGGGAAATCCACGTGCCCCGTGTCGGACACCACGCGCCCGTGCACGGTCATGCGCTGGGCCGCGTCGTCCAACCCGAACAGGCTGCGCGTCGTGACCGCGTCGCTTCCTCCCAGATCGGCGGCGTCGAAGCCGGCGCGGCACAGGTTCGGGTGGCGGGGGTAGAGCCGCCACAGGTGCGCCAGCAGCCCGTGGTTGGACATCAGCCAGCACCACAGCGGCGACAGGGCGCTCATCCCGCCGGACCGCAGCTTTTGCAGGAAGGAGTCGTCGGCCAGCCCCTGCCAGGGATAGATCTTCGCCAGCCAGGACATCGGCTGCCCCTCGTCGTCGACGAAGCGGCGACCATCCCAGCCGATGCTTTGCAAGGGCAGCAGGTGCGTGCCGATGCCGGCCTCCGCCGCTGTGGCGGCCAGATAGACCAGTTCGCTCTCGCGCACCGGGTCGGGGGTGGCGCAGGTCAGGTGGACGCGGCCGCGGGCCGGCAGCCCGGACCACAGCTCTTCCCAGCGCTCGACCAGACCCTCGTGCAGGCCGTTGAACTGGTTGGCGTCGGCGGCCAGCGCCTCGCGCCAGTTGCGCTGGATGATGGAGGCGGCGAACAGCCCTTCCGGCGTGTCGTAGTTGCAGGCCAGGAGCCGCACCGAATCGCGCCCGTCATAGGCCAGCGTCAGCCGCCCGACCAGCGGGCCGGCGCGCTCGTTCAACCGCCCGCTCGCCCAATAATCGTTCCAGGAGGCCTCCATCAGCCGCGCGACCTCGCCACGCAGGCCGAGCTGGGCGAGCAGCCGCCCCTCGACCGCGGCGCGCACGGCCTCGCGCGCCATGGTGTGCAGCTCGTCCGCGACGCTCTCGATCAGGTCGATCTGGGCGGCGGTGAACTCATAGCGGACGTCCTCGCGCCAGAAGGCCCCGGCGTTCATCGCCCGGACGCCGTACGGATATTTGCGGAGCCCCGGCCGCCAGTCCGCCCGGGGTTTGATGATCACTCTGCGCATGGTGGATTTCAGGCCGCCCGGATCAACACGAACTCGTCACGCACTCAACATCAACAGCACGCCTTTGGCGTTCGTCAACAGCACGCCTTCGGCGTTCGTCAACATCCCACCTTCGGCGTTCGTCCCGGACGCACCGGACCGGACGCAAGGCGGGGGCGGATCATCGCGGCGCAATCGCCTCAGCACAAGCCCGATCCGGGGGCGCCCCCCCGTTTTTCCCGGCGGATTCCCAACGCTTTCCACACCGCGGCACCACTGCCCTGCCCATGGCGCGACCATCCATCGGCACCCTCAACGCACGGTTGGCGGCAGCTCCACCGGATAGCCCAACCTGGATCAAGGCAATCCCCCGGCGCACCGGCTACACTCATTCACGGATTCGGCCGTCCTTGCGGACGGCGTTTCAAGTCTGGCCGTCCCCAAGGACGGCGTTGGAGACCGCGGCGTCATGGCAGCGAAGGTTTCCCTCAGGACCGCGATCGGGCTCGGCCGCCGCTTCCTCGGCTTGGCCGGCGGCTACTGGCGCGGTCCGGGCGGCTGGCCGGCGTGGCTGCTGACCGGCGCGCTCTTCCTCCTCACCGTGGCCCAGGTGTTCGTGCCGGTGATGATCAACCTGTGGAGCCAGCGCCTGTTCGACGCGCTGGAGCAGCGCGCACCCGACCGGCTGCTGACGATGATCCTGGCGGCCGGCGGCATCATCCTGTTCAGCGTCGGCGTGACGGTGGCGCACCTGCGGGTGAAGCGCCGGCTGCAACTCGGCTGGCGGGCGTGGCTGACGCGCAGGCTGCTGGACCGCTGGCTGTCCGACGGGCGGGAGGAGCGGCTGGCCGCGCTCGCTGACGGCCTCGACAACCCCGACGGCCGCATCGCGGAGGACATCCGGATCGCCACAGAGCTTGCCATCGATCTCGGCCACTCCCTCACCTACTGCGCGCTGCTGCTGGCCGGTTTCACCAACATCCTGTGGGCGCTGTCCGGCCCGGCGGAACTGGAGGTCGCCGGCGTCACGCTGGTGATCTCCGGCTATCTGCTGGTCATGGCGCTGCTCTTCGCCGCGGCAGGCGCCGGAACGGCCATGCTGCTGGGGCGGCCGCTGGTGCGCGCCGTGGAACGCCGCCAAGGTTGGGAGGCCGGCTTCCGCTTCGGCCTCGCCCATGTGCGGGAGAACGCGCCGGCCATCGCCGCGCTGCACGGCGAACCGGCGGAGCGCAACCGCCTCGCCGCACTGTTCACCGGCGTGCGCCGCGGCTGGAACCGCCAGACCAACGCGCTGACCGGCGTCATGAGCTTCGGCGCGGCCTATTCCGTGCTGTCGACGGCCTTCCCCATCCTGGTCGCGGCCCCCGGCTACATCGCCGGGCGGATCACGCTGGGGGTGCTGATGCAGACCGCCCAGGCGTTCCAGCAGACGGTAGCGGCGTTGTCCTGGCCGGTGGACAACCTGGCGAACGTGGCGCAGTGGGCGGCCTCGGTTGAACGCGTGCTGGGCCTGGACGAGGCGCTGCAAAACCTCGACCCGCCCTGAAAGCCAGCCCGATGGACCAAAAAAGCGAAGGCCCGGAGGGCGGTCGCCGTCCAGGCCTTGGATCGTCTCGCTTTGCTGAAGCCCCCGAACCGGGGGAGGAAGATGGTGGAGCCAAGGAGGATCGAACTCCTGACCTCTACAATGCCATTGTAGCGCTCTCCCAGCTGAGCTATGGCCCCACGATGCTCTTCCAGACACTCTTCCCAGTATTCACCGGAGAAGATGGTGCGCTTGGAGGGAGTCGAACCCCCACGGCCTTTCAGCCACTAGGACCTGAACCTAGCGCGTCTACCAGTTCCGCCACAAGCGCGTGTCTTTTACTTCATCCCCGCGTCTCTTGGGGTGACGCGGGAGCGCTGATATAGCCGCCCCGCTGCCCTCGCTCAAGGGAAATCGACATCGCCCCGTCACTTTTTTGCAAAGCCCGAACGGGGTGGGCGTCCATGGACCGTCGGTTGAGCGGATTTACAATTTATACACCGCAGTTGTGCAACAGGATGGTGCCGCCAAACGCCTTGCGCAGCGCGCCCGAGCACAGGAGACGCCGCGATGCCCGTCAGCCCCTTCCGCACGGAATTCCTGGTGAACGCCACGACCACCGGCGACCAGTCCGCTCCCGCCGTCGCCCCGCTGACCGGCGGCGGCTTCGTCGTCACCTGGGTGGACGGCAGCCGTAGCGCCGACGACAGCAGCGGAACGGCGGTGCGCGCCCAACTCTACGACGCCCGCGGCGCCAAGGTCGGCGGTGAATTCCTCGTCAACACCACCACGGCCGGCAGCCAGGACTCTCCGGCGGTCGCCGGTCTGGACGGCGGCGGCTTCGTGGTGACCTGGATCGTCAACGCCGCGGCCTATGGTCAGAGATTCGCCGCCGACGGAACCAAGCTCGGCGCAGAGTTCTTCATCGGGGGGAACGCACCGCCCCTCCTCATCGACAAAACCAGAATCCTCGTCTACAGCTCGGAAGGTCCCTACGCGTCGGCGCCCGACGTCACGGCGCTCCCCGGCGGCGGCTTTGCCGTGACGTGGAGCTACATCGCGCTGGGATCCGCCGGGATCGCAGGCCAGGCCTTCGACGCCACCGGCGCCAAGGTCGGAGCGGGCTTCGGCTTGTCGCCCGGTGTGGGCGGTATCCAGGTGAGCCCGGACGTGACCGTGGCCAAGCTGGTCACCCTGAACGACAAAACCAACGTCCTGTTGACGAACAGGTCGTCCGGCTGGTCGGACGTCACGCCTCTTTTCGGCGGCGGGTTCATCGCCGTCTGGACCACCGTGGGCAAGGCCGGGTTGACGGCGGGCGAAACGGACATCCATGGCCAACGGTTCGACGCCGCTGGCAATCTGGTCGGGCCTGAATTCCTCGTCAACAGCACAACCGTCGGGTCGCAGTCGCGTCCCACGGTCGCGGCGCTGCCCACCGGCGGCTTCATCGTCGCCTGGACCGACGACAACCAGATTGGGACCGGCTTGACTGGTGGCGACAACAGCAGCAGCGCCGTCCGCGCCCAGGCGTTCGCGGCATCGGGCGCCCGGGTCGGCTCCGAATTCCTCGTCAACACGACCACCGCGAACGCGCAGGCGAGCCCCAGCCTCGCCGTGCTGCCCGACGGGACGATGGTCGCCGCCTGGACCGACAGCAGCGGATCCGACGGCAGTTTGACGGGTGCCGACATCTCCGGTTCCGCCGTGCGCGCCCAGTTGTTCACCGTCACGCCCACCGACCCGAACCGCCGCCTTCTGGTGAAGGACGGCGACGGCGACCACGAGGTCCAGATGGACCGCTACGCCGGCCCCGTTCCCTGGCTGAAAAACCAGTATGTCGGCCGGTCCGCCGGCGAGGCCGCCATCGGCAGCGACGAGTCCGACTTCCTGAACCTTCTGGACGGCGACGACGCGGCGGCGGGCCAGGGCGGCGACGACGTGCTGGACGGGGGCACCGGCTCCAACTTCCTGACCGGCGGCGCCGGCAACGACACCTTCTTCGTCGACGGCCGTGTCGCCGGCACCACTTGGTCCACCGTCACCGACCTCACCACTGGGGAGTGGGTCACCGCCTGGGGCTGGACGCTGGGCACATCCACCGTTACCTGGGCCGACATGCAGGGTGCCGACGGCTACCAGGGCGCCACCGCCCACATCGACATCGACGGCAACGGCTCCGTCGACCTCAGCATCACCTTCGCCGGCAGAGCGGTGGGCGGCGTCGTCGCAACACCGGGCCAGAGCGGCGCCGACCGCTACCTCGCCTTCCGGCTGGGGTAAGCGGCGGCGGCGCAACGCGCTGCATCAAAGGTTGATGAAGGCGATGTAGTTCTGGCCGTCCGAGCTGCCGGTGGTGAAGGACATGGCGCCGACCGCCTTTCCGGCGAAGGTCACGCTGGCATCGATGGTGCCGTCGCCGTTGATGTCCACGTGCGCCGTGGCGCCTTTGTTGCCGTCGGCGCCGCCCATCTCCTCCCAGGTCAGCTTCGACGTGCCGGACTTGTAGCCCCACAGGGTCGCCCACTCGCCCTTCTCCAGGTCCATGATGGTGGACCAGGTCGCGTCCGGGTTGCGGCCGTCGATGAAGAAGGTGTCGTTGCCGGCACCGCCGACCAGCCAGTTCGACCCCGACCCGCCGTCGAGCACATCGTCGCCCGCCCCACCGTCCGCGGCGTCGGTGCCGCCCAGCAGGTTGATGAAGTCGTTGTCGGCCGAGCCCTTGATGACCTCGTTGCGGCCGTCCCCCATGAAGGCCCATTTCAGGGTCGGGACCGGCCCGTCGTAGGCATAGGCCTTCACGGTTTCGGTCACGCCGTCCACGACCCGCTGCATGTCGGTCGAGGGGCGCGTGTCCAGCGGCGGCGTGGTGGTGGTGGTGTCGGTCGGGGGCGCGGTGTCCGGCGGCGTGGTGTCCGGCGGCGCGCCGGCATTGCCGCCTGACGACCGGTTCAGCGTAGCGACGAACAGGTCGGTCAAGCCGTTGGTGTCGCCGTCGACCACATTGTCCGCCATCGTGGCGAAGAGCAGCCGCGTGCCGTCCGCGCTCAGGCTTTCGCCGGTGACGTCGGCGTTCAGCTGGCTGCCGTCGGCCCCGAGGCTTACGCGCCGGATGACGCCGGTGTCCAGATCCTTCAGGAACACGTCCTTCGTGCCGTTGGTGTCGCCGTCCACGAGGTTGCCGGCGTAGCTGGTGAACAGGACCGACTTCCCGTCCGGGCCGAAGGTGACGCCGTAGCTCGTGCCGTCGGCCGGGGTACCGTCGGCCGCCGTGCTGACCAGGTGCGTGGTGCCCGTCGTCAGGTCACGGACATACACGCCCGCCGACCCGCTGTTGTTCGCGTCGAGACCGGCCACGTCACTGGTGAAGAGGAGATAGCGGCCGTCCGCGGACAGGGCCTGGGCCGTCGACATGCCCCCGTCTGGAAGCGAGCCGTCCGGAAGCCGGTCGATCCGGTCGACCTGGTTGGTCTCCCGGTTGAGAAGGCGCAGCGCCCCGTTGTTGGTGTAGACGAGGACCGACCCATCGGACGACAGCACCGGGGCCGTGGCCGTGAACGGTGCCGGGGAATCGGAGTTGCCGTAGGCGTTGAACGATCCCGTCTCAAGGTCGCGGAGGACGACCGACGTCGATTGTGCCTGATGGATGCCAAGGCCGGTGCTGACGTAGGACAGGGTCTTCCCGTCGGCCGCGAGGGCGAGGTTGGCGATGCTGTTGGCGCCGCCGTTCAGGGTCGTTTCGGCCCCGGTCGCGACGTCACGGATGTGGATGACCGTGCGCGGGCTGCTGTAGGCGTCTGAGACCGGGTCGACGCTGGTGTAGAGCAGCTTGCTCCCGTCGGCCGAGAAACCGACCACGCCCAGTTGCCTCGACTGGTTCTCGTCGGAGGCCGGCATGTCGATGCGCGTGAGGGTGCCGGTCTGCAGATCGCGCAGGAACAGGTCCGGCAGGTCGTTGTCGTCGCCGGCCACCAGGTTGCTCGCGCCGCTGGAAAAGGCGACGTAGCGTCCGTCCGCCGAAATCACGCCGGTGCTGGCATCGTCGGCCTGCGTGCCGTCGGCCGCCGTGCTGACGCGCTCCACCGTAGTAACAGCGGAGCCAGCCAGGAAATCACCGCCAACTCTACCAATTGTATTGTCGCCCGCCCCGCCGTTCAGCGTGTTGGCACTGCCCCAGAGAATAGCCATTACTAGGCTCCATCAGCTATCGGTTTTGACCAATAGTTGCAAATCTCTGGTCACGGCCATGCATTCTCAATGACGCCCACGGGTGATGCCCGTTTTGGCGGAGCGACCCGTTGGGGCTCTTCCTACGCCCCGAGATCAATCATTGGATGTATCCGAAATTGCGGGGCAGGCAGCGCCGTCCGCGCCGCCGCCTTCGGACCGGCCACCGCGCCGATCCTTGAGCGGAAAATGTGGGGAAAAACAAAAAGGCTAGAGCGGATTTCCGTAGGAAATCAACGCTCTAGCCTGAATTTGTGGCGGACCCGATACGATTCGAACGTACGACCTCTGCCTTCGGAGGGCAGCGCTCTATCCAGCTGAGCTACGGGTCCAGCGTGGTGGAGGCGCACCATAGCGAAGTCGTTGGCGGAGTGCAAACACTCCTTTCGACTTTTTTCGGCGCCCTTCCGAGGCCCCCTACTTCGCCGCCACGAGGTCGCGCGGGCCGCGGTCGGCGCCGCTGACCAGCGGGCTCTTGGGGTCCCGGATCCAGGTGGCGATGTCGTCCAACACCACCTGCCCCTTCAGGTCGCGCAGCAGCATGTGCCAGCCGTCGGGATAGACAGCGACCACGTTCCCCGCGTGCGCCTCGAAGTCGCGGATGGCGCGGTGCACCGGCGTCTTGGGCAGCACCTCCTCGTGCGCGCCGTACAGCACCAGCGACGGCACCTCCATCCGGCCGCAGGCGGCCAGCGCGGATCCCATCAGGTCGGTCAGCCCTTCCAGCGCGTCGACGCGGGAGCCCTTGATGACCAGCGGGTCGCGGCCCAGCGCGCGCAGCATCTCGATGTTGTCGGATGCCTGGATCTTCAGGTCCTTCGGCGGGTGCACCACGATCCCGGGCATGAGGTTGTAGCTGACCCACAACAGCGCGCGGGGGACGAAGCCCATGGTCTCGCGCCCCCACACGGCCGGGGCGACCAGGATCGTGCCGTCGGCGCGCGGCGGGTTCGGGGAGGTCATGGCGGTCAGCACCACCGCACCGCCCATGCTCTCGCCCATCAGGTAGAGCGGCGCGCCGGGGTGGCGGGCGCGCACCTGCTCCGCCGCCGCGCGCACGTCGGCGACCAGCGTCTCCGTCCCCGGCCAGATGCCGCGGTTCTGCGTGGCGCCGAATCCGCGCTGGTCGTAGGCGTAGGTGGCGACGCCGTGGGTGGCAAGGCTGCGCCCGGCGCCCTCGAAGGCGTTGGAGTAGTCGTTGTAGCCGTGCAGCGCCAGCACCACCGCCTTGACGCGACCGTCGGACGGCAGCCAGGCGCGCATCGGCAGTTCGAACCCGTCCGCCGCGACGAAGGCCTGGTCGGTCAGGCGCGGCTGCGTGATGGCGTTGCCCATGGGCTGAAAGGTCGCGGTGCAGGCCGACAGCACCAACCCCATCCCCATGACCATGACCGCCGCCCTGAACCGTCCCCGAAACCGGCCCCCCAGCCGCCCCCCCCTAAGCTGCATTGTGCACACCCTCCCCGCGCGCGTGCGCACCGCCGGTCAGCTGCAGGAAGATGTCCTCCAGGTCCGATTCCTCGGTGCTGAGATCGATGACGCCGAGCCCCGTGGCGGCCAGCGCGGCCAGCACGCCGTCCACCCGCTGCCGGCTCGGCTGGTAGCGGACGACGATGTGGCGCGGGTCCGCCAGTTCGGCGGTGAAGCCCGACAGCGCGGCCGGCACGGCGTCCAGATCGCGGTCCACGGTGATGGTCAGCGCCTTGGCGTCGACGCGGCGCAGCAGCTTGGCCGTCGGCTCGCAGGCGACGACCGCGCCGTGGTTGATGATCGCGATGGTGTCGCACAGCTCCTCCGCCTCCTGGAGGTAGTGCGTGGTCAGCAGGACCGTGGTGCCCTCGCGGTTCATCTTGCGCACGTGTTCCCACAGCTGGATGCGCAGCTCCACGTCCACGCCGGCGGTGGGCTCGTCCAGCACCAGCACGGGCGGGCTGTGCACCATGGCCTTGGCGACCATCAGCCGGCGCTTCATGCCGCCGGACAGCGACCGCGCGTAGGCGTCGGCCTTGTCCTTCAGACCCACGGCGTCCAGCAGCTCCTCCGTCCGGCGCTCCGCCTTCGGCACGCCGTACAGGCCGGCCTGCAGCTCCAGCATCTCGCGCGGGGTGAAGAAGGGGTCCATGTTCAGTTCCTGGGGAACCACGCCGATCGAAGCACGAGCTTGCCTGGGATGGGCGTCGATGTCCGTCCCCCAGATGGAGACGTCGCCCTCCGTCTTGTTGACGAGTCCGGCCAAAATATTGATGAGCGTGGACTTCCCGGCGCCGTTCGGCCCCAGCAGGCCGAACAGGGATCCGCGCGGAATCGCCAGGTCGATGCCCTTCAGCGCGTGCTTCGGGCCGGCTTTTCCGGCGGGACGATAGATTTTGGTGAGGCCGCGGACCTCGACGGCGTGGGCCGGCAGGTTGACGGGATTGAGGGGGGCGTGCGCAACCATGTGGGTCGAAACGTGGCCTTTCCGGTCTAGCCCAGAGTCCCCGAAGCTTCCCAGCTTTGGGGACCCGAGTCCAATCACTTGATCCGTGCGGCGCGTTCGGTATGATCCGGCCCGCCCGCGCGCGTGCCTCATTCGGTGGGCATCTTAACGATGGCGTTATCGCGCGAGTGTGTCAAAGTGGAGGATGTCTGCCATGCAGCCGATCGAAACGATTGAAGTGGAAACCCTGACCGTCGGGTGCGACGGCGGCGGCGGTGCGCTGGGCCATCCGCTGGTCTACCTGACGCTGAGCGCCGAGGGCCGCGCCGAGTGCCCCTACTGCTCGCGCCGGTACATCCTGAAGGAAGGCGCCAAGACGGGCACGCACGGCCACTGAGGCCGGGCACCCTCACCAGCACGAACCAGGGCCGGAGCGATCCGGTCCTTTCTTTTTGCCCGCTCGTTCCCGCTGCGGAACGATGCCGCACCGGCCACGATGGCCCTTTCATTGCAATTGTGAAAAATATAAAACGATCTGCCTTGACGTGCGCCGCGATCCGCTTTCTACTTTTTCGCAGCGCAAAAAGAGGCACGAGTCGAAATCCTTCGTTCGAGTTCGAATAATGCTGTTCCCCGAAGGTGCCGCTCTTGCGTCAGATGAGGCCCGATCCATGAGCCAAGAGACGGAAGAGCAGTACAGAAGTATTTTCGAGAACGCGGTCGAGGGCATTTATCAGACCACGGTGGACGGCCGTTACCTGCGGGTGAACCCCGCGCTGGCGCGGATATACGGCTACGGCTCGCCGAAGGACTTGACCGACAACCTGACGGACATTGCCGGGCAACTCTACGTCGATCCCGGCAAGCGGGAGGCTTTCGCCCGCCTGATGGCGGAGCGCGACGTGGTGACCAACTTCGAGGCGCGCGTCTTCCGCCGCGACGGCTCGATCATCTGGATCGCCGAGAACGCGCGCTGCGTGCGCGACGCCGCCAACCGCATCCGCTACTACGAAGGCACCGTCCAGGACATCACCGAGCGAAAGCAGCACGAGGAGAAGATCCGCCTGCTCGCCACGGTGTTCGAAAGCGTGGCGGACGGCATCCTGATCGTCGATCCGGACATGTCGGTGCAGGCGGTCAACCCGGCCTACGAGATGATGACCAGCTTCCAGCCAGAGGAACTGCTGGGCCGTCCGCTGGTCCTGTTCGCGCCGGGCTCGCACGAGCGCAGCTTCATCGAGGACATCTGGCGCGCCGCGCGCCGCGACGGGCGCTGGCAGGGCGAGGTGACCAGCTTCCGCCATTCCGGCGACGCTTTCGCGGCGTCCCTGTCCGTCACCGCGGTGCGCGCGCCGGGCGGCGCGCTGGAGCATTACGTGCTGACGCTGGCCGACATCAGCCAGCGCAAGTACCAGGAACACCAGATCCGCTACCAAGCCAGCTTCGACCGGCTGACCGACCTGCCCAACCGCTGGCTGGTCTGCGAACGGCTGGAGGAGGCGATCACCCGCGCCCAGCGTATGCGCACCAAGGTGGCGGTGGCCTTCCTGGACCTGAACCGCTTCAAGCAGGTGAACGACACGCTGGGCCATCACGCCGGCGACGACCTTCTGAAGCTGGTGGCGAAGCGCCTGCGCAACTGCACGCGGGTGTCGGACACGGTGGGCCGGCTGGGCGGCGACGAGTTCCTGATCGTGGCCCCGGACGCCGCCGACCGCGCGTCGGGCGCCCGTCTGGTGGAGAAGATCCTCTATTCGATGGGCGAGCCCTTCGCCGTCCACAACCAGGAGCTTTTCTGCGGCGCCTCCATCGGCGTGGCCTTCTACCCCGACGACGGCGAGACGGCCGACCAGCTGCTGCGCAACGCCGACCTCGCCATGTACCATGCGAAGCGCAACCCGGAGTGCAAGTTCGTCTTCTACGAAGACGGCATGCGCGAGCGGACCGGCTTCACCCTGGGCCTGGAGAGCGACCTCCGCCGCGCCGCCGCGACGGGCGACGAGTTCGAACTGCATTTCCAGCCCAAAGTGGAGATGGAGCATGGCAGCCGCAGGGTGATCGGCGCCGAAGCCCTGATCCGCTGGCGCCACCCCAACCGCGGCCTGGTCAGCCCGGCCGAGTTCATCCCCTTGGCCGAGGAAACCGGCCTGATCTGGGAAATCGGCGCCTGGACCCTGAAGGACGCCTGCCGCCGCCTGTCCGGCTGGATCGGCGCCGGCCTGGACATCGCCTCGGTCTCCGTCAACCTGTCGCCCCGCCAATTCCAGGACGCCCGCCTCGTCTCCTTCGTCCGCGACGTGGTCGAGTCCACCGGCGTTCCGCCCGAACGGCTGGAACTGGAACTGACCGAAGGCGCCATGATCGGCGACATCGAAAAGGCGGTGACCATCCTGCACGGCCTGAAGGACATCGGCGTCCGCCTGTCCATCGACGACTTCGGCACCGGCTATTCCTCGCTGGCCTACCTGAAGCGCTTCCCCATCAACACCCTGAAGATCGACCGCAGCTTCGTCCGCGACATCGTCCAATCGGCAACCGACCCGGCCATCGTCGGCACCATCGTAAACCTCGCCGACAGCCTGGGCTTCGACACCATCGCCGAGGGCGTGGAGACGGAGGAACAGGCGGAGATGCTGCGCCGGCAGCGCTGCACAAGGATCCAGGGGTTCTTGATCAGCCGGCCGTTGGACGTGGACGCGTTTGAGCGGTTCGTGGCGGAGAGCAATGGGAGTCAAGCGCCGATAGCCCCAGCGAGTTATTGAGTTATAAATAACCGCAAGAGAGCCTAAAATAATTTAGTCTGGGTCGAGCTTTATATTGATAAAATTCGGTGCAATCGGCGAGGATTATCATGTCCACGGAGCTTATTAAGAGCGAGTTGCTGAGCTTCTTAGGAAGAAAAGACGCGGAAGTTCTATGCATTAGCGGAAAATGGGGTGTTGGGAAAACCCATGTATGGAGAAAACAACTTGAAGAGGCGCAGAGATCAGAAAATATTGCTCTTGAGCGCTATTCATATGTCAGTCTTTTCGGTATTGGCTCTCTTGATGATCTAAAATACGCGATATTTGAAAATGTTGTCCCAACAGCTACAGGGGATTTCAATGCTGACATCAACACCTTGAACGGATTTATAGAAAACAGTTCAGGGTCGTGGAGAAAACTCGCGAGATATGGCCAGTCCATTCCATTGATTAAGAACTTTACGGGCGGGGACACTCCTGCCGCGCTCTCGTTTTTAACTATACGTAAACAGATAATTTGCATTGACGATATTGAGCGTCGCGGCAGCAAGTTGGATATTGCGGATGTTCTTGGTCTAGTATCTTTTCTCAAAGAGCAACGCAGTTGCAAGGTGGCTCTTATTTTGAACAATGAACAGCTAGATGATAAATCCAGAGATAATTTCCATGAACACCTCGATAAGGTCGTAGATCTTTTAATATCTTATGAACCGACACCACAAGAATCGACGTCCATTGCCCTGGAAAATTCGGGTAATATTGCGCATAGCATCTCCGAGCTATGCGTCACTCTCGGAATTTCCAATATCAGGGTAATAAAGAAGATTGATCGTCTAGCGCACAAAGTTTATCCCACTGTAAGTGGTTTTAATGATGGGGTACTTAGAAAAATACTAATGTCACTAGTCCTTTTTGGGTGGGCTTTCTATCAACGCGAAACAGCTCCCAGTCTCGATTTTATAGTCAGCAACGAAAGAAGGAGCCTTTTTGGTCGATCGAAGAACGACAATCTGCCCACAAAGGAGGCGGCGTGGAACGCTTTGCTTGAATCATATGGATTTTGGCGGGCAGATGAATTTGATCTAGTCCTTGCCGAAGGGGTAAGAAATGGATACTTCGATCTTACCAAAATACTCGAGCATGGGAGAGCACTGCACGAAAAAATGGAAGCGCTTAGTGCAGGTGGATCGTTCGAAGAAGCCTGGAGACGCTATCACGAATCTTTCGATAATGACCATGAAGAAGTTCTCGATGAAATTTATTCTTCATTCAAAAAGAATGCAAAATACATATCACCTATAAATGTTAATTCAACGGTTGAAATATTCCGAGATCTACATCGGAACGAGCAAGCATCTGAAATCGTAGCATGCTACTTTGAAGCTTTGAACGATGAAAAAGCTTCTTTGAATTTGAATAGTTATCCTTTTCATAATGAAATAACTGACGCTGAATTGAAGAATGAATTCAAAAAGAGATTTTTTGGAGCAAATAAAGAAGCCAATATACCTGAAATTATGCTCAAACTTAAGAGTGGCTGGAACGATAGCGACCTAGCTTTACTAGCTGAAATGGCAGTTGACGAGTACTATAAAATCTTTAAGCAACATCGGGGCAAAGAGCTTAGAACAATTATCAGCGGATGTCTGCAATTTGATATAATGGAACCAACCTCCAAGAACATAAAAGAGATATCGGCGCGCGCAAAGGATGCTCTGAGGAGAATTGCTGGAGAATCACGAATCAATGCTCATCGAGTCAAGAAATTTGGTATATCGATTGAGGAAAAATGAAAATTTTTATAATCTGCTCAAGCTTCTAATCTGAAGGTAATAATTTTGGACATATTGGATTTTGCAAAGCCGGTATGGGCGGATTTTGTGCACTGAGCGCGCATATTGAACGATAACTCGTGTTTTTCTGTGACGTCTCTTGGGTTTCGCTTACGCTCTACCTAACTACGCTCCCACCTGTCTATCACGATATCGCCATAGAGACACGGAGACACGGAGACACAGATGCACGTAAAGCGTCACTCCACCCCGCGCCGCTCTCCATTCGACGTCGTAGCCAGCAGCGGCAGCTCCACCGACACCCGATCATACACCGTCCGCGGAACCAGCGTCCGGCCTTGCCGGTGCAACTCCACCAACCCGAACCGGGCCAGCGTCTTCAAGGTCCGCGACAGGTTCGGCCCCTTGCGCCCGCTCAGCGTTTCCAGTTCCGCGACCGAAGACGGCTTCTCCGCCGCGATCAGTTCCAACAGAAGCTGGTTCTTCGTGGACAGCACCTGCGCAAAGCTCTCAATCGAGGAAAACCAGATCTTCGGTTCGTCGGGCGAGGGTTTGCGCTCGCCGCGGGCGATGGACATCAGCCGGGCCTTCTGCTGCTCATAACTGGCGATTCCCACCTTGACCACCCGCTCGGTCATGACCGCGCTCCCTTCCCCGTCAACACGGCGTCCACCTTGGCGAAGAAATCGGACAGCAAATCCTCCGCCGATCTGTACTCGTAGTAGCTGATCCGATCACCCAGGTGCTGATGGTCGTATTCGACGCGACGCACTCTCCCAGGCCCGCTCCGCTCCCCGGTCAGCTTCGGGGCGTGGGCGTTGTCGATTGCGTAGACCCGCGGCCCTTCCAGGGTGTGCAGGGTCAGCGAGTATTTCACTCCATGCGGCACCGACGGCGACGGCGTCACCCTGCGCGCCTCAATCTTGAACCAGTAGCCACCGCCAACCTCACCGCACTGCCCGTCCATGTCGAGAAGCGCCTGCACTCCCCACTCGTCGCTGGTCATGCCCGCTCCCGCCGTCACAACACTTATCACCGGATGATAGGTTTTTCAATGAGCGGCCGGTCGGCCTCATCAAAAGGCATGCACATCCTGACGACGATCCCGGTGAAGCGCAGGCGCGCCTATTGCCGCATGCAAATGTAGAGAATCACGCAAGCCATACCCGGCGCCTCACCACCCCGCCCGGCGCCTTTCCGCATCGATCCTCTGTGTCTCCGTGTCTCTATGGTTCACCACCGCCCCGGTTGCGCCCAGCCCCCAAATCCGCTAGGATCAAAGTCACAAAGGGGCGAGATCCGCCCAATGCGACATCACCGCGTTTCGTGTTTCATAGCGTTTCACGACGTTTCATTCCGCCCATCGGCCCGCCCGTCCGCACCCCCCTCGACTCTCGGCCCGCCTTCGGCCATGGTAGCGCCCCAAAGGGAAGAGACCGCGCCATGTCCGACGACCAGACCGCCCAGGCCCAGACCGCCGAAGCAACCGTAACGACCACCGCCGCCCCCGCCGGGGACGGCAGCGGCCTGTACCTCGTGGACGGGTCGGGCTTCATCTTCCGGGCCTTCCACGCCCTGCCGATGCTGAACCGGCCGGATGGGACGCCGGTGAACGCGGTGTTGGGCTTCTCCAACATGCTGCTTAAGCTGCTGGCGGACCTGAAGGCCTCGGCGGTGGCGGTGGTCTTCGATTCCAAGCGGCTGAACTTCCGCAACGACTTCTACCCGGAATACAAGGCCCACCGGCCGGAACCGCCGGAGGAGCTGAAGCCCCAGTTCGCCCTGATCCGGGAGGCGACGGAGGCATTCTGCCTCCCCTGCCTGGAGTTGGAGGGGTACGAGGCCGACGACCTGATCGCCACCTACGCGCGCCTCGCGAACGAGGCCGGGCGCGAGGTGACCATCGTGTCCTCGGACAAGGACATGATGCAGCTGGTGCGGCCGGGCGTGCGGATGCTCGACCCGCTGAAGAACAAGCCGATCGGCCCCGACGAGGTGTTCGAGAAGTTCGGCGTCGCCCCCGACAAGGTGGTAGACGTGCAGGCGCTGGCCGGCGACAGCGTGGACAACGTGCCGGGCGTGCCAGGCATCGGCGTGAAGACCGCGGCCCAGCTGATCACCGAGTACGGCGACCTGGAGTCCCTGCTGGCCCGCGCCGGGGAGATCAAGCAGCCGGCCCGCCGGCAGAAGCTGATCGACTACGCGGAGCAGGCGCGGATCTCCCGCCGCCTCGTCCTGCTGGACGACCACGCCCCGCCGCCGAAGCCGCTGGACGAGCTGCGCGTCCGCGAGCCCGACCACCAGAAGCTGATCGACTTCCTGAAGGCCCAGGGCTTCCGCACCATCGTCGGCCGGGTCGAGGCGGAGATGCGCAAGGACGGCACCATCGCCGACGGCGCCGCCGCCTCGCCTGCCCCCGCCGCGGCATCGACGACCGCAACGCCGACCCCGGCCCCCGCGGGCGAAACCCGCAGCCGCCCCGCCGCGCCGACGGGCGTGGATAAGCGCTACGAACTGGTCCAGGACCTCGGCGCCCTGACCGCCTGGGTGGAGCGCGCCCGCGCCACCGGCATCCTGGCCGTGGATACGGAGACGGACAGCCTGACGCCCGCCACCGCGACGCTGGTCGGCATCTCGCTGGCGACGGAGCCGGGACTGGCCTGCTACATCCCGCTGGCCCACAAGCCGGCCGGGGCCGCCGCCGCGGGCGAGCTGTCCTTCGACGCGCAGGAGGCACCGCCGCAGATCCCCGCCGCCGACGTCATGGCCGCGCTGAAGGATGTTCTGGAAGACCCGTCGGTCCTGAAGATCGGCCACAACTTCAAGTTCGACCACCAGCTGTTCGCCCGGCACGGCGTCCGCGTGGCGCCGGTGGACGACAGCATGCTGATCTCCTACGTGCTGGAGGGCGGCGCCCACGGCCACGGCATGGACGAGTTGGCGGAGCTGCACCTCGCCTACACGCCGATCCCCTTCAAGGAGGTCTGCGGCACGGGCAAGAGCCAGATCACCTTCGACCGCGTGCCGCTGGACAAGGCGCTGGCCTACGCGGCGGAGGACGCCGACATCACGCTGCGCCTGTGGCGGGTGCTGAAGCCGCGCCTTGTGGACGACCGCATGGTCACCGTCTACGAGACGCTGGAGCGCCCGCTGGTCCCGGTCATCGCCGATATGGAATCCTGCGGCATCCGCGTGGACCGCGCGGCGCTGGCCCGCCTGTCCCAAGACCTCGCCGTCCGGCTGGCGGAGATCGAGACGGAGGTCCACAAGCTCGCCAACCGCAGCTTCAACATCGGCTCGCCCAAGCAGCTCGGCGAGATTCTTTTCGACGAGCTGAAGCTCGGCACCGGCAAGAAGGGCAAGACCGGCGCCTACTCCACCGACTCAAGCGTACTGGAGGAGTTGGCGGAGCAGGGCCACACCATCGCCCAGCGGGTGCTGGACTGGCGCCAGCTCGCCAAGCTGAAGAGCACCTACACCGACGCGCTCCAGGCCCAGATCACGGAGCGCACCGAGCGGGTGCACACGGCCTTCGCCATGGCGGTGACCAACACCGGCCGCCTGTCCTCGACCGACCCGAACCTGCAGAACATCCCCGTCCGTACGGAGGAAGGGCGCAAGATCCGCCGCGCCTTCGTCGCCGCGCCGGGGCACAAGCTGATCTCCGTCGACTATTCGCAGATCGAGCTGCGGCTGGTGGCGGAGATGGCGAACATCGCCGCACTGAAACAGGCCTTCCAGGACGGCATCGACATTCACGCGGCGACGGCGTCCCAGGTCTTCGGCGTACCGCTCGACCAGATGACCTCGGAGATCCGGCGCAAGGCCAAGGCGATCAACTTCGGCATCATCTACGGCATCTCCGGCTTCGGGCTCGGGCGGCAGCTCGGCATCATGCCCGGCGAGGCGAACGCCTTCATCAAGGCGTATTTCGAGCGCTTCCACGAGCTGAAGGTGTGGATGGAGGCGACCAAGGCCTTCGCCCGGCAGCACGGCTATGTGGTGACCCTGTTCGGCCGGCGTTGCTACATCCCCGGCATCCACGAGAAGAACGCCGCCCGCCGCGCCTTCGCCGAGCGCCAGGCCACGAACGCCCCCATCCAGGGCACCGCGGCCGACATCATGAAGCGCGCCATGGCCCGCGTCCCCGCCGCCCTGAAGGACGCCGGCTTCGACGACGTCCACATGCTCCTCCAGGTCCACGACGAACTGCTGTTCGAGGTGCCGGAGGCCAAGGCGGAGGCTGCGGCGAAGCTGGTGCGGGAGGTCATGGAAGGCGCCGCCACCCTCGGCGTCCCCCTGGTCGCCGAAGCCGGCATCGGCGACAACTGGGATGAGGCACATTGAGGGGAGCGCATTGACGACGGGAAGCGCCGGGCTCACCCCCGGCGCGGCCGGACGAAGCGCTGCTCGGTCACCTCGGCGCCCCACTGGCTGCCGGGCCACTCCTCGGCGAGCGTGAAGCCGTTCGCCTCGTAGAGGTGGCGCGCGGCGTCCAGGCCGCGGAAGGTCCACAGGTGCGTCTCGGCGAAGCCCTGCCGGTCGCAGAACTCCATGGCCCGCTCCAGCAGCGCGCGCCCGACCCCGGCCCCGCGCAGGCCGTCGTCGACGATGAACCAGCGCAGGTGGGCCAGCCCCGACCCCAGGTCCTCGCCGTCGATGGCCACCGTGCCGACCACCGCACCTTCGACCGACGCACTCCAGAAGCCGTTGGCGGGGCAGTCCATGCGCTCGGCGAAGGCCGCCATGTCCGCCGCAACCCGGCGCTCGAAGACGCGGCCGAAGCCCGCCGTCCGGCTGTAATAGCGCGCGTGCATCTCCACCGCCCGCCCGATCACGCCCGGCCGATAGCCCTCGTCGTAGCGGATCGCCGGGCGCGCCGGCTCCGGCTCCCGCCCCGTCCGTCCGGCGGCCAGCGCCCCGGCGTAGGAGGCCAGCGCGTCGGCAATGGCCGAGCGCTCCGCCGCGGGCAGGAGCGCCAGCGCGTCCTCAACCTGCGTTCGGGCGAAGCGGTCGATGCCCTCCAGCGTCCCCCGCCCCTTCGCCGTCAGGGAGAGCGGCTTGATCCGCCCAT
This sequence comes from Azospirillum canadense, assembly GCF_025961225.1. Taxonomy (GTDB): domain Bacteria; phylum Pseudomonadota; class Alphaproteobacteria; order Azospirillales; family Azospirillaceae; genus Azospirillum; species Azospirillum canadense. The sequence continues at coordinate 2,345,156 of NZ_JAOQNG010000001.1, forward strand.
CGGTGCCGTGCGCCTCCGCCACGATCTCCCCGGCGGCGGCCAGCTTGCCCAGCATGCGGCTGACGCTCGACTTCTCCAGCGCCAGCACCTCGCAGAGGTCCACGGCGGTCATCGATCCCCGGCGGCCGATCTCCACCAGCGCATGCACCGCCGACGGCGGCAGGGCCGTGCCGGCCAGGGTGCCGCGCAGAAACCCGAGTTCCCGCACCAGCCGCCGCGAGGCGTCGCGAACCGCACCGACCTCCCCGGCGTGAATCGCACTGGTCATGACCAAACCCCTCTCAAATGGTTGCATAATACAACCACTTGGGAGGGCGGAAGGCAAGCGCCCTTGGCGTCAGTCCAGGAAGATGTCCGGCGCCAGTTCCGCGCCCGGCCGCACGGCGTACTGGTCGAGGTCGGTGATCCCCTCCTCCGCCAGCACTTCGTCGTCGATGAAGAAATTGCCGGCGGTGGTCTTGGCGTCCCGGGTCAGGATGGCGTGGGCGGCGTCGGCCAGGATGTCGGGCTTTCGGCAGTTCTCAAATTCAGCCGCACCCTTCAACATGGCGACGGCCGCCGTGCCGATGATGGTCCGCGGCCACAGGGAGTTCACCGCCACCCGTCCGCGGAACTCCGCGCTCATGCCCAGCGTGCACAGGCTCATGGCGTATTTCGCGATGGTGTAGGCGGTGTGATGCTGGAACCAGCGCGGGTTCAGGTTCAGCGGCGGCGACAGGGTCAGGATGTGCGGGTTATCCGCCTTCAGCAGGTGCGGCAGGCAGGCCTGGGAACAGGCGAAAGTGCCCCGTCCGTTAACGCCCATCATCAGGTCCCAGCGCTTCATCGGCGTTTCCATCGTGCCGGTCAGGCTGATGGCGCTGGCGTTGTTGACCAGGATGTCGATCCCGCCGAAAGCCTCCACCGTCTTGGCGACCGCGTCGGCCACCTGCGCCTCGTCCCGGATGTCGCAGAGGATGGGAAGCGCCTTGCCACCCGCGGCCTCGATCTCCTCCGCGGCGGAGTAGATGGTGCCGGGCAGCTTGGGGTGCGGCTCGGCGGTCTTGGCGGCGATGGCGATGCTGGCGCCGTCGCGGGCAGCGCGCAACGCGATGGCCTTGCCGATGCCCCGGCTGGCACCGGTGATGAACAGCGTTTTCCCCTGAAGCGACCGCGTGCCGGCCATGGCGTTCCTCCCCAATGTTGCGAGCCGTGCCCCGGATGACTGTGCGCCGGGACCGGCCTCTTGCACCCATGCTATCACATATGCCGGGCGCGGCGTCCAGACGCTTGGGTTATGCAATTGACCTATGCGTCATGCAGCCCGTTCCGTTTACAGTGGTCGTGCCCCTCCCGCCCGCCGAGCATTGCGCCCTTGCTCCTCCTGGCCCGCCTGCTTCTGCTCCTGGCCCTGCTCACCCCTATCACGCCAGCCCTGGCCCAGGCGGTGGTGCAGCATTTCTTCTTTGAGGCAGTGACCGATGATGTTCCCGCCGACCTGCCCTACGAAGCGCGCCAGCGCCTGACCGAGCGGACATACAACGACCTTGTGCCAGCTGTGCTTCGGGAGAGCGGAGTCGACGCGGCCGGGGCCGCGATTGAGATGCGCATGGGTGGTTACCAGCTGCGCACCAACCCATCGCTGCACATGGCGGTAACGTTGCCCGATGGGCCAGCCGATGGACTCGCTGCGGCGTTGGCCTGGGTGCTGAACCAGGACAGCGTGCTGGTCGCCGACTTCTCCAGTGCCGATGGAGCCACCGGCTACGCGCTGATCCGCTTTCCCGACGGCACGCTGACGCCGGACCTCGCCCAACGCTTCTTCCTGGCCGCTGCGGCGCTCGATGCCGGGCTTGGCGGGGGATACACAGCTTTCGGCGACAGCATGCTGTTCCTCAACCTGCGCGGCGCCGACGGGCGGCCTTACAGCGGCCTGTCCGACGCCGACTTCACGGCGGCACTCGGCCATACCGTGGCAACGTTTCCCGGCGCGGCGCTCGCCGACACAGGGCGTGCCGACGCCCGCCTGATCGAGCGGCCACCGACCGCACCCCTCCCCACCTTGGCGCCGCTGCGGGCACGGCACGTGGCGCTGATCCAGCAAACCCGAACGCCGGAACCCGCCCGATGACCCTGCCCGACCGCCGCTCCGTCCTCGCGCTGGGCGCCGCCGGCCTCGCCTGCCTTGCTGTTTCTCCCTCGGCATTGCCCGCTCACGCGCAGGGCTTCACGCCGGGGCTCGTCTACGCCGTGGGGCAGAAGTTCGACAAGAGCTTCAACGAAGGCGCGCTGGCCGGGGCGGAGCGCTTCAAGGCGGCCAGCGGCGTACCCTATCTGGAGTACCTGCCGGCCAGCACCGCGCAGTTCGCCCAGGCGGTGACGTCCCTGCTGCGGCGCGGGGTGACGGACCTTGCGACCATCGGCTTCTACTACGCAGCACCGCTTGCGATGCTGGCGCCGAAGCATCCGGCCGTCCGCTTCACCCTCGTGGACGCGGTGGTGGAGGCCGCGAACGTGCAGTCGGTGACCTTCAAGGAGCAGGAAGGGTCCTTCCTCGTCGGCGTGCTGGCGGCGCTGGCGTCGCAGTCCGGGACGGTCGGCTTCATCGGGGCGCTCGACATCCCCTTGATCCGCAAGTTCATCGCCGGGTTCGAGCAGGGCGCGCGGCACGCCCGGCCGGACGCCACTGTGCTGGTCAACTTCGTCGGCACGACGCCGGCCGCCTTCAACGACCCGACGACCGGGGCGGAGGTGGCGAAGGCGCAGTTCCAGCGCGGCGCCGACGTGGTGTTCGCCGGGGCGGGCGTGTCCAATTTCGGCATCTTCGCCGCGACCAACGACGCGGGACGGTTGGCCATCGGGGTCGACAGCAACCAGAACCACCTCTATCCCGGCCGAATCCTGACCTCCATGCTGAAGCGAGTCGATCTGGCGGTGGAAAGCGCCTTTCAGGCAGGCCGTGTCGGACGCTGGACGCCCGGCGTCCGCGCGCTGGGGCTGGCCGAGGGCGGGGTCGACTACGCGGTAGACGAGAACAACCGCTCCCTGCTCACCCCCGCCATGCTGGAGGCGGTGGAGGCAGCCCGGCGCGACATCGTCGCCAGGCGCATCACGGTAACCGCGTAATCCCTCGCGCGTGATCTCTCACGCGTACAGGGGCTCCACAGCGGTGGCGAAGGACAGGTCGGCGCCGCGCAGGGTGTCCACCGTCGCGCGGATGCGCGTCAGGTCGGCGCCGTGCAGGATCGCGCGGGCGAGGCTGGTGTCGCGCAGGTCGGCACCGGTCAAGCTCGCCTCCGCGAGGTTGGTCGGCCACAGCCGGCTTCCGTCGCCGGCCAGGTCCACGGGGCGAAGCTTGGCCCGCCACAGCTTGGCCCCGGCGAGGTTGGAGCCACGCAGGTTGCAGCCGGACAGGTCGGCGCTGGTGAAGTCCGCGTCCCGAAGGTCGCAGTAGGACAGGTCCGCCATGACCAGCTTCGCCCCGGAGAAGTCGGCCCCGCGCAGCCCGCAGAAGCGCATCACGCTGCCCGCCAGAAGCTGGTTGGCGAAGTTATAGCCGCGCAGGTCGACGCGCTGCATCTCCAGCCGGGCACCCGTCCCGCCGCTGCGCTCGACCCAAAGCTGGTGGGCCGAGATGGCGTCGGCCAGCCGACCGGCCGGGCTGACCAGCCCCGTGCCGTCCACGTCGATCCCCCGCCGCTCCAGCCGCTGGCGCAGCCCCTCGTCCAGCCGGGCGCCGCACAGCAGCACGCCGTCGAGCGCCGCACGCTCCATCACCGCGCCGACCAGGTTCGCCCCGATCAGGACCGCTCCGGACAGGTCGCCGTTGGAGAAATCCGCCCCCTCCAGGTCGCAGCCGGAGAAGTCGCACTGCGCCATGCGGGCCTCAGCGAGGATTGCCCGCGCCATCTTCGACCCGATGAAGGTCGTGCTGCCGTCGGCGTTGCCGGCCGGCTTCCGCTCGTCCGTTCCCAGCATCATGCCCTGGCGCAGGTCGGCGCCGCGCAGGTTGGCCCCGGTCAGCGTGGCGCCCTCCACCCGCGCCCCGCGCAGGTCGGCGGCGACCAGGGACGCGCCGGTCAGGTCGGCCTTGGACAGGTCGGCGGCGAACAGGTCGGTGTTCGACAGCTCCGCGCCAGCCAGCCGCGCGGCGGAGAGGTTGGCGCCGCTGAGCTTCGCGCCGCTGAGGTTGATGCGGTTGAGGCCGAGCCGCGACAGGTTGTGGAAGCTGAGGTCCGCGCAGCGTCCCTTCATGCTGGGGTCGCGCGCCAGCCATTGCTGGTGCTTGACCAGCTTGTTGCGGATCGCCCTCAGATACCGCTCGTCCATCGGCCCTCATCCATCAACCGACGACTCCGCGCCCAAACTCGGGGCCAAGAAAAAGCGGAAGGCGTGTGTGATTCAGCGCAGATCGTCCGACAGGATCGCCCCGCGGGAGGCCATCATGTACAGCCCCATGTGGTGTGCCGGTCCCTGCGGATGCGCCGCCGTGTCCGGCAGGCCGAGGGACCGCGCGACCTCCAGCGGCAGGTCGTAGGTCGCGCAGCCGGGCTCATACACCACGATGTCCTTCAGCGCCGGCGCCATGCCGTGGTTGCGGGCGGACAGAAGGGTCAGCACGAAGTCCATCACGCAGATGTCCGTGCAGATGCCGACGGTGACCACCGCCTCAAGCCGGTTGCCGTTGATCCAGTCGAGCAGCCGGTTCCGCCCGCCGGCGCCCGTCGCGTCCACCTCCGTCGCACCGACCATGACGTTGATGCAGTCCTTGGCGATCAGGGTCGTCACCGGCTCCGACTCCAGCCACTTCAGCTCCGGCACCAATTCATCGTGGCCTGTGCCGGCGAGGCAGTGCGGCGGATAGGGCGGCTCCGGCCTGGTCGGGTCGTGGCTGTCGAGCGAGGCGCAGACCGGCCATTCGGCCTGCACGAAGCGGCGGGCGAGCCGGTCCGTTTCGGCGATCATGCGCGTCACCTGCCCGTTCGGCGCCGGCGGGGCGAGCGGGCCGCAGCCGACGCTGGCGAAGCCCTGCACCTCGTCGATGATCACCAGCCCGGTGCGCCCGGCCGGCATCGCGTAGGCACCGAAGGCCACCGGAAAAGTGCGGCGGACCGTCTCCAGCGCGTCTTCGCGTTCCAGCAGGTCGAGCATGCATCCTCCGTTTTGTCGGCCCCATGGACAATAGGGCCGGACACGCGTCGACTGTACCGCCGCAGGGCGGAAACCGCCACGGCGTCCCGGGTTGCGGCGCGGCGCATCCGGGAGCGGAGGGATGGGCTCCGCCCCCGGACGAGCACGACAGCCTAAACGCTGCGACACTTTGGCCGTACGCCCCGCGATCCACGGCGACGCGCCGATGGTCCGCGGACCGGACGCAATATTTTTGCGGACTCCGCGCATGATCTGAACAGCCCCCACGGGGGGCTGCGACAGAATGCCGCAAAGCCAAGCGGGCCCAACTCAGTCCTCATGTGTGGAGCAAGGCGCCGTTGCAACCACGGGTACACAAATGGTCATATCGGCCGAGTTCCTGGGCATGCTTCTGCTGATCACCAGCGCCGCGGCGCTCGGCCTGTCCATCGTCATCGACGTCGGCCAGATCAGCGCCGAGAAGGCGCGCGAAACGATGATGCATCGCCTGCACGACAAGAAGAAGCTCGCCTTGACGGAGTGGAAGCGAAAGACCGACCAGAAGCAGACCGACCTGACCGCCCTGCAAGCGCGGTTGACCGAATGCACCGGTCGCCGGCAGAAGGCCCTGTCGGAGATCAAGGCCCTGGAATTCACCAAGGTCGAGTTGGTGCACGAACTGGGCGACGGCGACGGGACGACCGTCTTCTGGTCGCAGCTCGCGGTTCAGGAGAATTTCGGAACCATCGAGCGGCGCGACGTGATCTTCTCCCGCCAGATCTGGGATTACCGCAACGTCGCCCACATCTGGACGCCCACGTCGGAGCAGGCCTTCGCCTTGGTGCGCACGACCTTCACCGCGAAGAACGGCGTCCTGCCCACCCCGGTACTGCCGCTGGCGCTCGCCCCGTCGCAGGACGGCGGCACGGAGGGGCCGGCATGACCGGCATGATGCTGTATCTCAGCCTTGGGCTGATGGTCCTGTCGGTGATCTCCAACCGCTACTGGCGGCGTCAGCTCGCGGCCATGCGGTCGAACCAGGACAAGATCAAGGTCAAGGTCGACGACGCGACCAAGGAGGTGGCGGAGGTCGCGGCCGTCTACGCCCAGCTTGCCCACCAGCATGCCGAGACGGAAAAGCGCGTCGGCAAGGCCGAGCAGGAGATGCAGGCCGCCTTGCTGGAACTGGACAAGCGGCGCGACGGGCCCGTGGTGCGCTACTACGTCTTCGATCGCATCGAACCCCGCGCGGGGCGCTTCTGGGAAGCGGCGGTCCGCCACACACCGGCCGACTCGCCCCTCCAAGACCGGCCCACCCACCGAACCTGGACCGGCATCCGCCGCTACGTGCTGATTGCCGACACCGAGCGTGAGGCGCGGGAGCGCGTGGAGGCCCGCTTCCCGCGCAAAGGCGGGTTCCACCTCATGGAGATGGTGCCTTGCCGGCTGAACGGGCTCGCGGTGAACCGCATCCCGGAATTCAGCACCTTCCGCAAGCCTGGCGCAGCGGAGGAGGAGACGAAGCCGGTCCGGCGTCCCGCCTCAGCGTCGGCGCGCGGTTGACCGGCCCTGCGCGGGCCGGTTCCGGACACCGTTATCCGGCGATCGGCTGCGACGGACGGCCGATGGAGCTGTAGCTGAAGCCGGCTTTCGCCATGTCGCCGGGATTGTAGATGTTGCGCAGGTCGATCATGACCGGCCGCTTCAGCAGCTTCTTGACCCGCTTCAGATCCAGCGCGCGGAACTCGTTCCATTCCGTGAGGATGGCGACGCAGTCCGCGCCGTCGAGCGCGGCGTAGGCGTCCTTCGTCCACTCCACGCCGGGCAGCAGCTTCCCGGCCTCTTCCATGCCCGCCGGGTCGAAGGCACGCACGTGGGCGCCGGCCGCCTGCAGCGCCGGGATGATGTCGAGCGAGGGCGCGTCGCGCATGTCGTCGGTGTTGGGCTTGAAGGTGACGCCCAGCACGCCGATGGTCTTGCCGTCCACCACCCCACCGCAGGCGGCGATGATGCGCTCGGCCATCTGCTTCTTGCGCTTGGCGTTGATGTCCACCACCGTCTCGATGATGCGCAGCGGGCTGCCCACCTGCTGCGCCGTGCGGACCAGCGCCAGCGTGTCCTTGGGGAAGCAGGAGCCGCCGTAGCCCGGGCCGGGGTGCAGGAACTTCTTGCCGATGCGGCCGTCCAGCCCGATGCCGCGGGCAACGTCGTGCACGTCCGCCCCGACCTTCTCGCACAGGTCGGCGATCTCGTTGATGAAGGTGATCTTGGCCGCCAGGAAGGTGTTGGCCGCGTATTTCGTCAGTTCCGCCGTCTCCAGCGAGGTCACCACGATCGGCGTTTCGATCAGGTAGAGCGGCCGGTAGAGCCGGCGCATCACCTCGCCCGCGCGTTCGGAGGTGGCGCCGATGACGACGCGGTCGGGACGCATGAAGTCGCCGATGGCCGAGCCCTCGCGCAGGAATTCCGGGTTGCTCGCCACGTCGAAGTCGGCACCAGGCGCGAAGTCGGGACGGACGCGGCGGATGATCGCCTCCACCTCGCGGCCGGTGCCGACCGGGACGGTCGACTTGGTGACGACCACGGTGTAGTGGTCGAGGTTAGCGGCGATCTCCTCGGCGGCGCCATAGACATAGGACAGGTCGGCGTGCCCGTCGCCGCGGCGCGATGGCGTGCCCACGGCGATGAACACGGCGTCGACACCCTGCATCGCCTCCTTGAGGTCCATGGTGAAGGACAGGCGCCCCGCGGCGACGTTGCGTGCCACCAGGTCGTCCAGGCCAGGTTCGTAGATCGGGATCTCGCCGCGCTTCAGGCGCTCGATCTTGCCCGCGTCCTTGTCGACGCAGCAGACGTGAACGCCGAACTCCGAAAAGCAGGCCCCGGACACCAGCCCGACGTAACCTGTGCCGATCATCGCAATACGCATAGGGATCCCTCGTTGCCGCAATCCGCAGTGCCGGTTGTGTTCAGCCTTCGAACGGCGTGGCCCCGGCATGCGTCGCCCGCCGTCCCGGGGTTAACGGGAACGGCGGGCGGGCGGATCATACCACTTTCGTGTTTCAGCAGTACTTCCGAAGCATATCACGAACCTTGCCGGCCATGTCCGGGCGCTTCAGCGCGTGGGCCAGCGTGGCCTCGATGAAGCCGACCTTGTCGCCGCAGTCGTAGCGCGTGCCCTCGAAGCGCAGGCCGTGGAAGGGCTGGTTGCCGATCAGCTTGGCCATCGCGTCGGTCAGCTGGATCTCGTTGCCCGCGCCGCGCTGCTGCTTTTCCAGGTGGTCGAACACCTCCGGCTGCAGGATGTAGCGGCCGATGATCGACAGCGTCGACGGCGCCTCCTCCGGCTTGGGCTTCTCCACCAGCCCGCGCACCGTCGCCAGACGGCCGTCGTCCTTCTCCACGTCCAGGATGCCGTAGCTGCTGGTCCGCTCGCGCGGCACGTCGACGACGGCGACGACGTTGCCGCCGACCTCGTTGTAGGCCTCGACCATCTGCTTCAGGCAGGGCGTGTCGCCCTGCACGAAGTCGTCGGGCAGGACGATGGCGAAGGGTTCATTGCCGATCACCGCGCGCGCGCACCACACCGCGTGGCCGAGGCCGAGCGGTACCTGCTGGCGGGTGTAGAAGCAGCGCCCGGGGGCGATCTCGCTGTCGCGCACCACCTCCAGGGCGTCGGCCTTGCCGCGCTCCTCCAGCGTGCGGTTCAGTTCGGTGTCGGCGTCGAAATGGTCCTCGATGGCGCGCTTGCTCCGGCCGGTGACGAACACGAAGTCCTCGATGCCGGCGGCCCGCGCCTCTTCCACGGCGTGCTGCAGGAGGGGGCGGTCAACCAGCGGCAGCATCTCCTTCGGGATCGCCTTGGTCGCCGGCAGGAAGCGCGTGCCGAGGCCGGCAACGGGAAACACCACCTTGCGCACGGGTTTTAGCATTGAAGTTCTCTTGCAGTTGCTTGAGGAAATACTTCGAATATGGAGCCACTTTGCGCAGTCGCAAAACGCTCGCGAAGCTTTCTGCCACAGCTATACCAGAGGTGCAACAGACCCTTCTGAGGGCCGGCATTTGGCTAATTGCGCAGCAGCAAATCCTTCGCTTGGTTGATCTTGGCGGCCAAATAGGTTGACCCCCCATGATCCGGGTGCACTTTCATCATCAGCCGACGGTGAGCGTCCTTAACCTGTTCAGGGGTTGCCCCCGGCAACAGCCCCAAAATGTCATAGGCCTCCTCGCGGGTCATGGGACCGCCCTGCGGGTCGCCGGGACCGCCGCGCCCCCCCGCTCCTCGGCCGCCGGCCCCGGCCGCTCCGGCCGCGCCCTCCGCGCTGCGCTCCTGCCAATCGGGATGGGTCCGGTCGAGCCAGGCTTCCAGCACCGTCGCCGACTGCGGGTCGTCGCGTCGGCAATCGCCAAGCAGCGCCGTCAGCTGCTCGATGGTCAGGCTGTCGAGCGTCCGTCCGCGCCAGGGGCCGTGCAGCACCTCCCCCGCCATGGCGCCGCTGTCGTGGAACAGGGTCATGCGCAGGTACAGCGTCTCGACTTTGGACGTCTGCCCGCCCGCCGGGCTGTGCCCGGAATACAGGGTGTCGCGCAGCATCCGCCAGCGCGTGAACAGCGGAAAGGCGACCGCACCCAGCATCAGCGCGGTGCCCAGCCTGCCCGTCAGCGTCAGGAAGACGACGACGACGACCCCCAGCGCCATGCCGCCATAGCGCACCGTGTTGGCAAGCGTGCGCGGGTCGGCGGACAGGAAGACGCGGGCCAGAATGTAGAAGCCGACCACCAGCGCGATGCCCAGGAGAAAGTACCCAAACATCCCGCCCTGCCCCGTTCAACGTGTGGCCGTGTCATGCATGGGGCTGGCTCCCCGACTGCCCGGAACCACCTTGGGAACCAACCTGACTGGACAACAGCCGCACCGCCTCGCCCCGGCCGCGGCTGTAATGCTCAAGCGCCGCCCGGCCGCCGGCCGCGTAGACCGCGACGGCGCTCAGCAGGTCCTTCAGCTGCTGCGCGGACGACCCGTCAAAGGGACAGTAGGCGCCGCCGGACAGCCGCGCGATCGTTTGGAAGGCGCGCTTGGCGATCAGGTCGCCGCGCTCGTGGAAGATGAAGACCGGAACGCCGAGCAGCCCCAGCTCCCCTGCCTGGTGGGCGAGATGGTCGATGTCCTCCTCCATGCAGTCACCGACGAAGACCAGCGCGTTCACCTTCTTCGCGCGGGTCTGCTTGATGCAGTGGGTCAGCACGCGGCCGATCTGCGTCTGGCCGGCCATGCAGGACACCGCCGTCATCCGCCGCAAAAGATCCTGCGAGTTGCCGATCCAGGGGCTCGCCTGGCATTCGCGGAAACCACGGTAGTAGACGAGTTGGATGTCGAGCCCGCCGAGCGTCGAAGTCGCCTGGAACATCTCGCCCTGGATCTGGCAGGCGCGGTCCCAGGTGGGCTCGCGGCTGGCGGTCGCGTCCATGGCGAACATCAGCCGGCCGCGGACGCCGGTGGCCGACCGCGGTATCGCCGCGACCTGGCGCAGGAAGGCGTCGACGTCGGCCTGCGACGACCGTTGCTGCGCCGGAAGATGATCTCGCTCCCCCATGGCCGTCCCTCTCGCGAAAAGCCTTCAGCTTGAGATCATGGACCGCGGCGTGCGGCCGGTCGAGTCTGCCCATGGGTCACACCCGATTCGGGAACTCGAAAGAGTCGGGGTGCCGGAACGGTTCAAACCCACCTCCGGGAACAGGGCGTGTGTGGCGGAGGTTCCACGCCCACACCTGCATCGCGCTTGCCGGGCCGTGCGCCGGTGTGTTTGGGTGCGCGCCATGAGCGACACCTTCACGCCCGAGACACTGCGCGCCCGCATCCTGCACGAGGACTCCGACCTCTTCGTGATCGACAAGCCGGCCGGGCTGGCCGTGCACAAGGCCGGGCGGATCACCGACCATCTCGATCTCTACCTGCCGTTCCTGGCCGGTGAGGACGGTGTGCCGCCGCGACTGGCCCATCGGCTGGACCGCGACACGGCGGGCTGCCTCGTGCTCGGCCGCTCGCCCTGGGCGCTGAAGCGGCTCGGCGACATGTTCGCCGCCGGTCATGTGGAGAAGACCTACTGGGCGGTCAGCGACGGCGTCCCGGAGGAGCCAACAGGGACCATCGCCCATCCGCTGCTGAAGCTGGTCATCCCCGGCGCCTGGAACATCGTGACGCACCCCGACGGGCAGCCGGCGGTCACCGACTACCGCGTGCTGGGTACCGGCGGCGGGCGGGCCTGGCTGGAGTTGAAGCCGCGCACCGGCCGCACCCACCAGATCCGGGTCCACTGCGCCGCCATAGACTGCCCGCTGGTGGGGGAGCCCTACTACGGCCCGGAGCGCCGGCCGCCGGGCAACCTGCACCTGCTGGCGCGCTCCGTCGCCTTCACGCTGTCCTTCGACCGACCGCCGGTGGTCGCGGTGGCCCCGCCGCCGTCCCACATGCAAGACGCGCTCGCCGCCTGCGGCTGGCCCGGCGACGATCTGCAGTAAACCCTTACAGCACGACCTCGCTCACCCCGTCGGCAAGCCAGAACATGCGGTCCAGCGCCGGGTCTGACCCACGCAAGACCTTGCCCTTCGGCAGCACGGTGCGCCCGGTGTTGTCCAGGATCGGCCCGCGGAACACGGCGGCGTTGCCGTTGGCGAGTTGCATGCGCGCGGCATCGGCGTGCGCCCGCGCCTCCACCCCCACCGCCGGGCCATAGGGGGTGTTGCGGACGAAGCCCCGGTCGAAGCCGCCCTGGCGCAGATGCCGCCAGGGCTTGCCGCCGACGATCAACGACACGGTCTCGGCCCAGCAGCGGCCCCAGGACCACTCGGCCCCGGTCAGGAATCCCTGCGGCGCGGCGCCGGACAGGTCGACATGGACGCCGCAGCACAGGAGGCCGGACGCTTCCGCCACCTCGCAGACCGGGCGCGGCTCCTCGACCTGCGCGGCCAGCACGTCGGCCCCGCCGGCGGCGAGCGTCCGCGCGGCGACCGCCACGGACAGCGGCGGCGCCCCCTCGCCAACGAAGGCGACGCGCACCGCGACTGCCGGATCGGCCCGCCGGGCGCCCAGCGCGAAGGCGTTCACGCAGCGCAGGACCGCCGGCGCCGGGTGCGACGCCACGATCCCGATGGCCTTGGCGCGGCTGGCGTAGCCGGCGACGATGCCGGAGATGTGCTGGGCCTCGTCCAGATAGCCCTCGAAGAAGCCGACGTTGACCGGCGTCCGCTCCACATCCATGGGGGACCCGCAGAGAAGGAAGGCCGTGTCGCGGTTGGCATCGGCCTGGGCGAGGAGACCGGGAAGCGCATCGCCGGTCGCGGTGACCAGCACGACCCGGCAGCCCCGGCCGCCGATCAGGTCCTCCACGGCGGTGGCGAGGGTGCCCGCGGCGTTCTCCCGCTCCTCCAGCCGCACGTCGGGCAGCGCGGCGAGGGCGCGTGCAGCCTCCGCATGGGCCTGGTTGTAGCCGCAATCGGTGCGGCTCCCGCCATACAGGATGCCGACACCCAGGGGAGGAAATCCCAGGGCCGGCGGTGCGGCAAGCAGCGCGGCCGCGGCACCGAACCCCTTGAGCACCTCCCGGCGGTGATGGGTCGTTTTCGTCATGCCCGCCTCCCGATTTGCTGGGACTATACCCGCCGGAAGCGCGCGCACCAAACAATTCGCCTTAAATCCCCCCGCGCGGCCCGTTCCGGAAGCGCCAGACACGGTCCCGCGCCGGCACGCGAATGGGATCGGGGCGCCATTCCGGCCGCGGCGGATCAACCCGGTCGGCAACGCGGCCCGCCATGGCCAGCAGTGCGTATAGAGCGAACATGAGGACCACCAGAGCCCCCAAGGGCTGCCGGAGGCCGAGGTCGACCAGCGGTTCCAGCAGCGGAGCCACGGCGTGGTGCGCTTGGACGGAACAGTCGATGCAGTCGGGCATGCACGCTCCTCCCCAATGGCTTGATGAGGCCTGTATGGCTTCAGCTTAGGGGAGAGCCGCGATGCCCAGCGGCGACAATGATGGGACCAGCCGTCAGGAGAGCGGACCGCGCCGCGCCCCCTCCGCCTGGGGTGCCACCAGCAGGCGCCAAGCGCCATCGGGGTCGTCCCGCCGCTCCCGCACGGCGGTGGCGAGGGACCGCTCGATCCAATCGGCGATGCCGACCCGGTAATGGAGATTGTCCCAATAGTTCGTGTCCTCGCTGGTGATGCGCGAGGGGAAGCGGAAGTCCACCAGCGCCGCGCCGTGGGCGGCGGCGATGCGGGCGACGCGGCCCTTGCACTCCTCCTCCCGCGCGGCGAGCGGCGAGCCCGGCTGCGGCATGGCCGCCACGTGGACCGGCATGAAGGCCAGGATGGCCTGTGCGCCGGGCGGCATGCGGCCGACCAGCTCGTCGAGCCAAGCCAGAGCCGGGAAGCGCCAGGACTGACGCTCCGCCTCGGTCGGGCGGTAGGGCGGCTCGGCGGGTGTGATGGGGTGCTTCGGGCCGCCGTAGATCATCGGCTCGACCTTGGCCCAGGTCCACTGGTCGTCGGGCGGCACGAAGACCTCGTAGCCGTCGGGCCCAAGCCGCGGCGGGCGGAGGCCGAGCTGGTACTCGACCAGCCGGGCAGCGATCTCCAGCGTCTTGCCGTTCAGCAGGTAGAGCAGGTCGTTCCAGGGGTCGTCGTCGTACATCCAGGGCGGAAAGGGTCGGAAGGTCAGGCGCTGGCTGTCGGCGTCAGGCTCGCACCACACGCGGTCCAGCCCGACCACGACCGTCCGCACCTTCGGCACGGTGCGCAGGAACAGGTCGGCGATCTTGTACTGCTCCCACGCGGTGGCGCTGTTCATGGCGAGGTTGGCGAAGCGCCCGCCGAACTGCCCGTCGAGGTGGGCCGGCTGCAGCAGCCGGGAGGTCGAAGTGCCGAACACCGCGCTGTCGAAATTGCCGTGGCGCACCAGCCCCGGATAGAGGAAGCGCTGGTTGTCGTCCATCATCGGCCGCGCCATGGGCGGGGAGAAGGGCACGTTGTCGTAGGGATCGACCAGCAGCACGAACAGCATCAGCGCGGCGACCAGCCCGCCGGCGGTCAGCAGCAGGGTCTTCACGAAGCCCGTCCAGGGGGGTTGGGTCATGGCGGCCCCTCAGAACTGGAAGTAGATGAAGTTGACGGGCTGTCCCTTGCCGACCTCCAGCAGGCAGAGGACGGCCACCGCGGCGAAGGCGACCGCCACGACACGGCGGGGCTTCAGCAGGTCGTCCACAAAGGCGAGGCTGGTCGGGCCGAGGGTCGACACGATGGTGGCGGCCGCCAGCAGCGCCGGGCGCTCCAACCCGCCCGCAAAGCCGCCCTCCCCCACCATGCCGGCGAGCAGCCGGCCCGCTGTCGCGAAGTCCGGCGCGCGGAACAGCACCCAGCCGGCGACCACGAACAGCATGGTCAGCGCCCAGGCGAGCGGGAACGGCAGGGGGCGCTTCAGCCCCTGCCAGACGTGGCAGGCGATCAGCCCGACGCCGTGCATCAGCCCCCAGGCCACGAAGGTCCAGGCCGCACCATGCCACAGGCCGCACAGCCCCATGGTCGCGAGCGAGGCCAGGACGTAGCGGCTGAAGCCCGCACGGCTGCCGCCCAGCGGGATGTAGAGATAGTCGCGCAGGTAGCGGGACAGCGTCATGTGCCAGCGCCGCCAGAAGTCGCGCACCGACGCTGCCTTGTAGGGCGCGTCGAAGTTCATCGGCAGGCGGATGCCGAACAGCAGCGCGATGCCCAGCGCCATCTCCGTGTAGGCGGAGAAGTCGAAGTAGAGCTGGAAGCTGAAGGCCAGAGCCCCCGACCACGCCTCGCCCAATCCTGGCACCGCGCCGGCGGCGTGGGCGAAGACGGGGTCGGCGACGCGGGCCAGCGGGTCGGCCAGCAGGACCTTCTTGGCGAAGCCCAGGATGAACAGGGCCAGTCCCTTGCCGAACCGCTCCGCGAAGCCGGGACGCAGCGGGTCGTCGGCGAGCTGGGGGATCAGCTCGTTGTGGCGGACGATCGGGCCGGCGATCAGGTGCGGGAAGAAGAAGACGAACAGGCAGAAGCCGCGCAAGGGGTAGGTCGGCACCCGCCCGCGCCGCAGGTCGATCAGGTAGGAGATCAGCTCGAAGGTGAAGAAGCTGATGCCGATCGGCAGCAGCACATCGCTGTGTGGCAGGTCCCATCCCAGCAACGGGCCCAGCAGGGCCGACAGGCTGTCGAGGAAGAAGTTCGCGTACTTGAAGTAGCCGAGGATGGCGAGGTTGGCGGCTACCCCCGCCGGCACGATCCATTTCATGGGCCAGCGCCGGTGCAGGTGGGCCAGCGCCCAGGTCGCCAGCGTCTGGCCGAGCAGCAGCGGTACGAAGCGCACGTCCCACCAGCCGTAGAAGACCACGGAGGCGATAACCATCACCCACTCGCGCGCCGCCTCCCGCCGGGCCACGGCGTAGAAGAGGATCAGCACGGCGGGCAGGAAGCCGAGCACGAAGGACTGGGTGTGGAACAGCATGGAGGACGCTCGAAACCCGCTTACGGACCGGGCCCTATGGACCGGCCGACTTGATACACCGGATCGTCGGGGAGCCGGATGAAAAATGCGGCGGCAAAAAGCGGGACGGCATCGCCGCCCCCTCCGGCCAGGACAGAAGGTGGCTGGCGCAGGCCCGGCAGTCGCTGCTGCCGAAGCCCGGCACCGGCACGGGCAGCCCCGCCAGTTCCGCGACCAGCGCACACTCGTCTCCGCCGGGCTCGCACCAAGCCCCGGCCATCCGGCCGGCGGTGGTCAGGTGGTCGACGTGCCAGCGCACCGTCTTCTCCCGCCGGAAATGCCGGCCGACCCGCGCCCGCAGGCCGCCCGGGCCGCGCGCGCTGCCGGCGTAGAGGTAACGGCCCGGCGCCAGGACGACCGCCAGCTTGCCGGGCAGGCCGAGGGCGAGCGGCGCCTCCAGCAGGATCAGCAGCGCGTAGGCGCCGGGCACGACTGGGACGGTGTCCGGGCAGTCGTGGAAGCGGAGAGGATCGGCGGTGGGCGGCATGGCCTTTGACACTACGCCATGCCGAGGTCCGCAGCATCCTTATCCAAGGACGCGCGGCCATTTGCCCCTCTTCCGGTGTTGAATCCGGCGAACGGGACGCCGGCGCAGGCCGGGAGATCCCGTAGCAACGAGACCGGGGGGACGACGACCATGGACGACATCGCCGCACACACACCCAAGATGACCTACGACGCGGCCGAGGTGACGGCCCTGTCCCACCTCTACCGCGCCGAGATCTACCGCAGCACCGTCTGGCGCACGCGGCTGGACGCCACGACCAACTGGGCGGTGGTCACCACCGGCATCGCGCTGTCGCTGACCTTCAGCAGCGCCACCGCCTCGCCCTTGCCGCTGGTGCTGGTCGGCCTGCTGGTCGCGGTGTTCCTGTACATCGAGGCGCGGCGCTACCGCTTCTTCGATTTCTGGCGCATCCGGGCCCATGTGCTGGAGCTGTACTTCATCGGCCCGATCCTGCGCGGCGACGGCGTCCAGTTCGAGAAGCACTGGAACGAGACGCTGTTCCAGGATTACCGGTCGCCCCACCTGCACATCACCTATTGGGAGGCGGTCGGGAGGCGGCTGCGCCGGAACTACGGCTGGATCTTCATGATCCAGGTCGTCGCCTACCTCGGCAAGCTGATGATCCACCCCACGCCGCTCGGGTCGCTGGACGAATTGTTCGCGCGGGCGACGATCGGGCCGGTGCCCGGCCAGATCATCCTGCTGTGCGGGCTGGTCTTCCACGCCACCTGGATGACCATCGCCTTCCGCACCCACAAGAGCCGCCGCGGCGCCGACCGCGAGCGCCCGCCCCTGCCGGAAACGGACGCCGTTCTGGAACTGGCGCGGGGGCGGTAATGCAAGATCGAGGTTGGGGAAAGTGGTTGCGTTGAGCCCCCACCCAACCCTCCCCCGCTGGGCGGTGGAGGGCTTTTTAGGCAGCGGTCAGGCCGCGCGGTTCATCGACGATGGGGTGTTTTCCGAGGGGGCGTAGTTGCGGCCGAAGCGGTTGGCGATGAAGTCGGCGTAGGACACGTCCTCCTGCTTCACGAAGCCGCGCTGGGGCAGCTTGCCGGTCGCCAGCAGGTCGACCACGGCGCAGATGCCGGACGCGGTGGTGATCTGGATGCCGTTGTAGAACTTGCCGTCGATCTCACGGCCGTAGATCTTGTTGGCGTAGGTTTCCTGCAACAGGCGACCGCGCTTGGTGCCGGTCACGGTCACGAAGATCAGCACGACGTCCTGCAGGGTCGCGGGGATCGACTGCTCCAGGATGTCCTTCAGAAGCTCGCGCCGGCTGCCGAGCCGCAGGTCGTGCAGAAGCGCCTTCATGAGGTCGCGGTGCCCCGGATAGCGGACGGAACGGTAGTTCAGCGTTCGCACCCGGCCGGCCAGCGTCTCGCACAGCGTGCCGAGCCCGCCCGAGGTGTTGAACGCCTCGTAGAGAACGCCGTCGAGGGAGAATTCCTCGCGCTCCTCCAGCGGCGGCACGTTGATCAGGCGGCCTTCGACGATGGCCTCGCAGGGCTCCAGATACTCGTTGATGACGCCCTCGGTGCTCCAGGTCAGGTTGTAGTTCAGCGCGTTGGACGGGTATTTCGGCAGCGCGCCGACGCGCATGCGCACGGTGTCCAGCGCCTCGAAGCGCGAGGCCACGTCGTTGGCGATGATGGAGATGAAGCCCGGCGCCAGCCCGCATTGCGGGATGAAGGCGCAAGGCGCGTCGGCGGCGAGATCCTTGACCCGGCGGGTGCTGGCGACGTCCTCCGTCAGGTCCAGGTAGTGGGTGCCGGTCGCCCGCGCCGCCTCGGCCACGCCGACGGTCAGATGGTAGGGCAGCGCGCTGAGCACCGCGAACTTGCCCTGCATGGCCGCCGTCAGATCCGCGGGATCGGTCGCGTCGAGCACGCGCTTCTCCACCCGCGGATGGTCGGGCAGCCACTCCAGCGCGTCGGCCGACCGGTCGGCGACCGTCACCCGGTAATCGCCGGTCCCCTTCAGCAGGTCGCAGATGGTCTCGCCGATCTTGCCGCCGCCCAGCAGGAGGATGTCGCGCATGGTCCCTGTCCCTCTCGTCTTCCGGTGTCGTCTTTGGGTGTGTCCTTCTGTCGCAAGCTTGACCGAACGGCCTGTCGATGTGCAGTGTGCGGAGTGACGATTTGCGCGGTTTGGATCGGCAGAATGACACTAATTTCGGCGATCTGATGGACGACCTCGACCAGCGGCTTCTCGACGCCCTTCACGACAACGCGCGCGAACCCACCGCCGCGCTGGCCCGCCGGCTGCGCGTGTCGCGCAGCACGGTGCAGAGCCGCATCCAGCGGCTGGAGGAGCAAGGGGTGATCGCCGGCTACACGATCCGGCTGTCGAGCGACGTCGAGCGCCGGCTGATCCGCGCGCATGTCTCCATCAGCGTGTCGCCGAAGCTGACCGCCGCTGTGGTTCAGGAATTGAAGCGCATCCCGGAGGTGCGCGCGCTGCACGCGATCAGCGGCGCGCACGACCTGATCGCCGTGATCCGGACCGAGACCATGGAGGGCATGGATGCCCTGATCGACCGCATCGGTGCCATCGACGGAATCGAGCGCACGACGTCGTCGATCATCATGGCAACGAAATTCGAGCGGTAAATTCGCCAGCACGAGAGATGCGAATCCAGGGCACCTACTCCTCAAACCGCGTCGTGGGATCACGATCATGGTCGTATCGTCGCGCAAGCGGAAACGGCGGCAACCAGGACTCGCGGCGGACCGTCCAGCTTTCGTAGGTTGGCATCAGTTGGTCAGGGGCATCCAGGGATCCAAGGTTCACTTCGACTTCGTCGCCGGTGCGTCCGAACACGGTTGAGCCGCAGCGGGGGCAGAAAAACCGCCCCGCGTAGTCGCGTGTTTCGCCTTCGATCGTCACCGCATCTTGAGGAAAGATCGCGGACGCGTGGAAGAGTGCCCCGTGATGCTTGCGGCAGTCCAGGCAGTGGCAAAGGCCAACGCGGTATGGGCGTCCCGACGCCGCAATCCGGACATTGCCGCAAAGACAACCGCCGGTGAACCGGTCCATGATGCGCGCCCCTCTGCAATCTCGTGGTCAGGCTGTTTAGGACGAACAGCGCTGTCGATGCTTGGTCACGCCCCTGTCTCGCATCCCAGGGGGCCAAACGGGTTATCTGTGCTTTTCTGCGTTCATCCGTGGACAAAAGCCATCAACGCGGAACGGTGCTATCGACGGAGCATTCCCCCAGCAACCATTCCCGGAAGGCGACCAGCGGCGGGTGATGACCACGCTGCGCGGGATGCACGAGGTGGTAGGCGCGCTCCGCGTTCCGGTACGGGAGGTGCAGCGCCGGGACGAGGTCGCCGTCCTGCAATTCCGACTGGACCAGCAGGGTCGGCAGCAGCGCGACTCCCAGCCCGGTGATGGCCGCCTGGGCGGTGGTGGAGAATTGTTCGAAGAACATCCCCGCCCCTTCGTGCCGCTCGATGCCCTGCGCGGCGAACCAGTCCTTCCACGCCTCCGACCGGCTGGTGGTGTGCAGCAGCGGCAGGGCCACGAGGTCGGCGGGCTCGCGGATCGGGTGGGCGGCCAGGAAGGACGGCGCGCAGAGCGGCAGGACCTCCTCCTCCATCAACCGTTCGCAGACCGCGCCGGGCCAGTCGGCGGCGCCGAAATGAATGGCGGCGTCCAAATCCTCCGACCGGAAGTCGAAGGGTTCCATCTTCGTGGTGAAGTGGATGATGACCTGCGGGTGCGCCTTCTGGAAGGCCGGCAGCCGCGGCACCAGCCAGCGCGTGCCGAAGGTCGGCAGCACCGCCAGCTTCAGCACGCCGCCCTGAGGCGCGGTCATGACCCTCAGCGTCGCCGAGCCGATGCGGTGCAGCGCCTCCCGCACCTCCGCGGCGTAGGATTCGCCGGCCGGGGTGAGGGTCACGCGCTGGTCGCGGCGCACGAACAGCGGGGTGCGGAGCTGGTCCTCCAAGGCCTTGATCTGGCGGCTGATCGCCCCCTGGGTCAGGGCCAGTTCCTGGGCCGCGGTGGTGAAGCTGCCGGTGCGCGCCGCCGCTTCGAAGGCCGAGAGCGCGCTGATGGAGGGGAGAAGGCGTCGTTGCAGGCCCATGGGTCATGACTATACCTCATGACCAGGGGAAAGAAAGTCGGTTGCTTAGCGGCTTGCGGCCCGCCAGAGTCGGCGGGATTTTCACCACCAAGGCACCAAGACACCAAGGTGGACCGCCCCGGCCCCCGCGCCGATTGCGCGCCGACCGGCAGCCCGAGCCGAACGGGCCTGGCGATTCTTGGTGCCGTGGTGCCTTGGTGGTGAATTCCTTGCCATCGACCCGCGACACGCCCGCAAAAAGGAACCCGCCCGCCATGAAGACCGGAGGCCAGTTGATCGTCGAGGCGCTGGAGGCGCAGGGCGTCGAGCGCGTGTTCTGCGTGCCGGGCGAAAGCTACCTCGCCGTGCTGGACGCCCTGTGCGACAGCCGCATCCGCACCATCAACGCCCGCCACGAAAGCGGTGCGGCCATGATGGCGGAGGCCGAGGGCAAGCTGACCGGGCGGCCGGGTATCTGCTTCGTCACCCGCGGCCCCGGCGCCACCAACGCCTCCCCTGGCGTGCATGTGGCGCAGCAGGATTCCACGCCGATGATCCTGTTCATCGGCCAGATCGAGCGCGGCATGCGCGGGCGCGACGCCTTCCAGGAGGTGGACTACACGCGCATGTTCGGCGGCATGGCCAAGTGGGTGGCGGAGATCGACAGCGCCGACCGCGTGCCGGAGATGATCAGCCGCGCCTTCCACACCGCCATGGCCGGCCGGCCAGGCCCGGTCGTGCTGGTGCTGCCGGAGGACATGCTGGTCGAGACCGCCGACGCCGCCCCCGCCCAGCGCGCCGAGCCGGTGGACAGCGCCCCCACCCCCGCCCAGGCCGCGGAGTTCGGGCGGTTGCTCGCCAACGCCAAGCGCCCATTGATCATCGCCGGCGGCTCCCGCTGGACGGAAGAGTCGGTCGCCGCCCTGCGGTCCTTCGCCGAGTCCTTCGCCCTGCCCGTCGCGGTCACCTTCCGCCGGCAGATGCTGTTCGACCACACGCACCCGAACTACGCCGGCGACGTCGGGCTGGGCATCAACCCGAAGCTGGTCGGGCTGGTGAAGGACGCCGACCTGATCCTGCTGCTGGGCGGCCGATTCTCCGAGGTGCCGTCGCAAAGCTACGCGCTGCTGGGCATTCCGGAAACCGGCAAGACGCTGGTGCACGTGCATCCGGGCGCGGAGGAGCTTGGCCGCGTCTACCGGCCGGATCTCGCCGTCAACGCCACGCCGGGCGCCTTCCTGGAGGCCGTCGCCGGGCTGACGCCGCCGGCATCGCCCGCCTGGATCGGCCAGGCGGAGAGCGCCCACGCCGCCTACGGCGCGTGGAGCGTGCCGCCGACCTCCGGCCCCGGCGCGGTGCAGATGGGCAGCATCATGGCCTGGCTGCGCGACAGCCTGCCGGACACGGCAACCCTGACCAACGGCGCCGGCAACTACGCGACCTGGATCCACCGCTTCTGGCACTTCCGCCGCTTCGGCACGCAGGTGGCGCCGGTCTGCGGCTCCATGGGTTACGGTCTGCCCGCCGCCATCGCCGCCAAGCTGCTGCACCCGGAGCGCGACGTGCTGTGCTTCGCCGGCGACGGCTGCTTCCAGATGACCGGGCTGGAGTTCGGCACCGCCGTCCAGGAAGGCGCCAACGTCATGGTGCTGGTCGTCGACAACGGCATGTACGGCACCATCCGCATGCACCAGGAGCGGGAGTATCCCGGCCGCGTGTCCGGCACCGCGCTGAAGAACCCGGACTTCGCCGCGCTGGCCCGCGCCTATGGCGGCCACGGCGAGACGGTGGAGCGCACGGAGGACTTCGCCGCCGCCTTCGAGCGGGCGCGGGCTTCCGGTTTGCCCGCCATTCTCCATATCAAGCTCGACCCCGAGGCCCTGACGCCCAGCCGGACCCTGTCCGAGATCCGCGCCGCCGGCCGGCCGCGCTGAGTTTATTCCAAGGATACGACCCATGCAGCACAGCGACCTTCTCTCCCGCCTCGGCCTGGAGCTTCCCGCCGGCGGTTCCGGCCTTGCCGTCCGTTCGCCGGTCGACGGCGCGTCGCTCGGCACCGTGCCGGTCACCGCGGCCTCCGAGATCCCGGACATCGCCGCCCGCTCGCAGCGCGCCTTCGAAGCGTGGCGCAACGTTCCGGCCCCGCGCCGCGGCGAGTTGGTCCGCCTGCTCGGCGAGGAACTGCGCGCCGCCAAGGAGGACCTCGGCCGGCTCGTCACGCTGGAGATGGGCAAGATCGTCCAGGAAGGCCTGGGCGAAGTGCAGGAGATGATCGACATCTGCGACTTCGCGGTCGGCCTGTCCCGCCAGCTCTACGGCCTGACCATCGCGTCGGAGCGGCCGGGCCACACGATGCGCGAGACCTGGCACCCGATGGGCCCCTGCGCGGTCATCTCCGCCTTCAACTTCCCGGTCGCGGTCTGGTCGTGGAACGCCGCCCTGGCGCTGGTCTGCGGCGACCCGGTGATCTGGAAGCCGTCGGAGAAGACTCCGCTGACCGCGCTCGCCTGCCAGCGCATCTTCGAGCGCGCCGTGGCCCGCTTCGGCAGCGACGCCCCGGCCGACCTGCTGATCGTCGTCAACGGCGGCCGCGACGTGGGCGAGGCGCTGGTCGCCAGCCCGCTGGTCCCGATCGTGTCGGCCACCGGCTCCACCCGCATGGGCCGCGAGGTCTCCGTCAAGGTGGCGGAGCGCTTCGGCCGCTCGATCCTGGAGCTGGGCGGCAATAACGCCATGATCGTGGCCCCCACAGCCGACCTGGAGATGGCCGTGCGCGCCATCGTCTTCTCGGCCGTCGGCACCTGCGGCCAGCGCTGCACCACGCTGCGCCGGCTGATCGTGCACAAGGACGTGCGCGATGCCCTGCTGCCGCGCCTGAAGGCGGCCTACGCGTCGGTTTCCATCGGCAACCCGCTGGAGTCCGGCATTCTGGTCGGCCCGCTGAACGACAAGGGGGCCTTTGACGGCATGCAGCGCGCGCTGGAGCAGGCGAAGGCCGACGGCGGCGTGGTGACCGGCGGCGAGCGTGCGCTGGCCGACCAGTATGCCGACGCCTGGTACGTGAAGCCGGCCATCGTCGAAATGCCGGCCCAGACCGACATCGTCCGGCACGAGACCTTCGCCCCGATCCTCTACGTCATGACCTACGAGACGCTGGAGGAAGCCATCGCGCTGCAGAACGCGGTGCCGCAGGGCCTGTCCTCCTGCATCTTCACCACCGACATCCGCGAGGCGGAGACCTTCCTGTCAGCGGCCGGCAGCGACTGCGGCATCGCCAACGTCAACATCGGCCCGTCGGGTGCCGAGATCGGCGGCGCCTTCGGCGGCGAGAAGGAAACGGGCGGCGGGCGCGAGTCCGGCTCCGACAGCTGGAAGGCTTACATGCGCCGGCAGACCGCCACGGTGAACTATTCCAAGAACCTGCCGCTCGCCCAGGGCATCAAGTTCGAGATCATGGGCTGATCGTTTAGGGTTTCTGAAAAGAAGAAGGGCCGCCCGATCTCCCGGGCGGCCCTTTTCGTTTGGGCTGATTTTGGTCCGCGTCAGGCGGCCTCAGAGTGAAGCCGCGTGGGATTGGCGTCTTGCGGGTTCGAGCGACGCAGATGCTCGGCAATGGGGGTAAGCTGCGCCAGAACTTGGTCCCGGGTCAGGCGGTCGCGCCGGAGCACGGCCTGCGCCACGGGATCATTGAGCAGTTCGGCAACGCGGCAGCGCCACGTCTGCTTGGGCAGTCCGTCCATGGCTGTTCTCGTTGCTGTGGGGCCAAAGGTGCCGGCCGTCCCCGGCGGCTGCACCGTACGCGAAGCATGTTACAGATCGACGCGTACGGCCCGTGATATTTCGGGTACCTGGACGTCCAGCGTACGCCTACAGCAGCAGCGCCTTTTCCCGCCGTACGTTTCCCGAAAGACGCGCGATGGCCCGCCGGCCCAGCGCGTCGCGCAGCTTCGGGAAGTCGACCGCCTCCTCCTGGTGGATGTGCTCGGCGATCAGCATCTTCAACTCGGTCACGCGGCCGAGCCAGTCCGGGTCGTCCTTCGGCATCCGTTCCAGCGCGGAGAGATGCATCTTCATGTCCGCGTGCTCGCCGTAGAGCCGGCGGGTGTCGCCTTCCTCGTGCGCCCGGTCGTGGAGCAGCGGGTAAACCACGTCCTCCTCGGCGAGCGCGTGGGCAGCGAGGCGGCGCTTCAGCCGTAGCAGGAGCTGGGTCCGGCGGAAGGTGGCGTTCTGCGGCGTCTGCTCCATCTCGGTCAGCAGCGCCATGATGTGGCGGTGATCGTCGGCGAGCGCCGCGAAGGGGTCGCGCCCCGACACCGACCCGGCCGCCTGCGCGAACAACGGCGGCAGCAGGCGGCTGGCAATCAGCGCCACCACCGCCCCGCCGGCAAAGGCGGCCACGCTGCCCCCTACGCCGCCTGCGGACAACAGTCCGGTTCCTCTCCTGGCCATGGAGCCCGTCCCTCCTGTTCTGGGAATTGATGGACAGGCAACCAACAGGCCGGGAGGAGAGCCGTTTCGCGTCAGGTGGCCGTCGAGTTGGCCGCCGCCGCGGACGCGACCGCCGCGCGGCCTTTCCTCTGCTCGCGGTGGAAGATGTACAGGCCGCTTCCCACGATGACGAGGCCGCCGGCCAGGGTGGTGGCGCTGGGCACCTCGCCGAAGACCAGCAGGCCGTACAGCACCGCCCAGACCAGCGAGGTGTAGCCGAAGGGCGCCACCGTCGCGGCGTCGGCCGCCGTGTAAGCGCGGATCAGGCAGAAATGGCTGCAGGCCCCGATGGTGCCCAGCAGGACCATCAACGCCACGGCCGTTGGGTCGGGCGTCATCCAGTTCCAGGGCAATGCGGCGCTGGTCATTACCGTGCCGGCGAGGCTGGTGTAGAAGAAGGTGGTCATGGTTGGATCGCTGCCGCGCAGGACCCGCGTGACGATCTGGTACAGCGCGTTGCACAGCGCTGCGGCGAGAGGCAGCAGGATGAACCACTGGAAGGTCAGGCTGGCCGGCCCGATGATCAGCATCGCGCCGACGAACCCGGCCAGCACGCCCAACCAGCGCCGCCACCCCACCCTCTCCTTCAGGATCGGGATCGATAGCACCGTGACGAACACCGGTGCCGCGTTGGCGATAGCCGCGACGTCCACGAAGGGAAGCAGACGGTAGGAAAGTGCAGCCAGCAGGGTGAGCACGCCCAAGAGGGCGGAACGCAGGATCTGCACCCCCGGCCGCTGCGACCGGATGGCGTGCGGCGCCCGGATCGACACGAGGAGGAAGGCGATCAGGAAATGAACGGCGAAGCGCGCCCAGGCGACCTCGACGACTGGATAGCTCTGGACCAGGACACGCATGGTCGCGTCCTGGGTGACGAACAGCAACGTGGTCAACACCATCCACGCGATGCCCGCCCTCGCGGACGATCCAGACGGCGCAACGGACGCCGTCTTCTCGGCAATCGACATCGTATCCAGGGTTCCTTATCCAGCGGGCGCAATGGGCGCGCCTACCCTGACGCACGCGGGCGCCAGGGTCAAATGCACTCCTGGTATATCAGTTGGCACGCGGAGCCGTTGGACAACAAAATGCCCGTGGGGTGCCGGGCCTGACGGCTGATTTGGTTGCGGGGGAGCAATCGCCATTGTTTGCTGCTCTCGGCGGAGCGCCTTCCTCTCAGCCGGCGGGGGTAGGTGACGGCCGCCCACTCACGCCGGTGGTGCCCGCGCCGCCGGAAATGCGGTCGAGCCGTTCGCGGCTGGCTGCCAGCGCGGCCGGGTCGAGTTCACCGCGCCTGGCCGCGTCCATGGCGCAGGCCATGGCGCGATAGAACTGCGTGCCGTCGAACGCGACGAGCAGCAGGTCGACCCCGGCGTTGAGCGCTTCCCCCACCGCCCGGCACAGGCCGTACTGATAGACGGGCGTCATGACCAGATCGTCCGTGACGATCAGGCCGTCATAGCCCCAGTCCCGGCGGATCACCCCGTCGACCACGCGGCGCGAATGGGAGGCCGGCCGGTGGGGATCGATGGCGCTCAGGACCACGTGGCCGACCATCAGCAACGCCTGCGGGTTGCCCGCCAGCACATGGCGGAAGGGTTGCCAGTCCGTGGATTCCAACGTCTCGCGGCTGTCGGCGATGGCGGCGCGGAAATGGTGGGTGTCGCGGGCGACGCGGCCCAGGCCGGGGAAATGCTTGACGGTCGGCCGGACGCCGGCCTCGGCCAGCCCGGCGGCGTAGGCGGCGGCGACCTCCTGGACGACCGCCGGGTCGCCGGAGATCGCGCGGCGCGCGATGAGGCTGTTGAAGTCCAGCGGGTCGGACGCCCCGTCGTTGCGCAGGTCGACCACCGGCGCGAAGTTGATGGTGACGCCGAGCGACCGCAGATCCCGGCCATGGTCGCGACCCAGGGCACGCGCGGCGGCGCGACGCTCGTCGGGGGCCAAGCCGGCCACCGTGGACGGGGCCGGCCGGTGCGGCAGCCACGGCGACAGCTTCGACACGATCCCGCCCTCCTGGTCGGCCGCCACCCGCAGCGGCGGAAGCCCGGCGCGCCGGCGGATGTCCTGCAGCCGCCCGATCTCCGCGCGCAGGGCCTCCGCCGAGCGGCCGGCGAGGTTGCGCCGCGAGACGAAGACGCCGCCGATCAGCCCGCGGGCGGCCAGCGCCTCGACCTCCTCGACGCGCTCGTAGCCGACGATGAAATGCCGGCCCAACTCGGCCGCCAGCGGGCCCGGCGCCGACAGGACGGTGCCCCGGCGCACCTGGAACACGCCCTCCGCCCCCAACACCGCCAGGGGCACCGCGGCCCAGAGAACCGCCAGCGCCAGCCGCCGCCGGACGCCACGCCTCAGCACGACCAGCAGGCCGCACAGTCCGACCGCCGCAATGGCCGGCGCCGACCACCCGCGCACCGGCATCAGGTAAGGGTCATGGATGTTGACCCCAGCGAAGACCAGCGCCAAACCGAGGCACCAGCCGATCACGCGCCTCATGCCTCGCGCGCCCGCCAGTCCACGCGCTGGGTCACCGCCATCACCACGGACAGCACCAGGAACAGCACGACCGACCCCACCAGCAGGGAGTAGGTTTCCAGGCTGAGGAGCACATACAGGAACCCGAACAGTCCGCCCAACGCCGCGGCGAAGACCAGGGTCGGCACCGCGCGCCGGGTGACCGCCGCGGTGTAGATTGATGCCTGAAGCAGGACCAGGGCGGCGCCGATCCAATAGCCGGCGGTGTAGCCCAGTGGTTCGGCGATGGACACCAGCAGAAGGGGAAACAGGGTCATCGACAGCCCGAGCAGCCCGTACTGGATTGTGTGAATGCGCAGCGCGGAGAGAACCTCGACCAGCGCGTAGACGGTGAAGGACAGGACGACGAAGAGGATGCCGTATTTCGACGCGCGGTTGATCATGCGGTAGGTGGGGACCGCCTCCAGCAGGTCGACCCCGATCGACGGGGCCCGCTGGTCCGCGACCGCCTCCCCCAGCCGGGTCGCGGTCCAGAGCGGCGGCTGGGAATAGTCGACGGACCGCCAGTGCGCCGCGAAGTCATGATCGGTCACGGTCGAGTCCGACGGCAGCACCGTGCCGGTGAAGCTCGGCGTCGGCCAGGGGGCGGCGATCGCCGCCTCGACCTGCCGTCCCTTGAGGATCTGCCGGTAGGCGCCGGTCCCGCGCAGGGTCACCGTCGCCTGGAACGGCACCTTGTCCCCCGCGGCGGGCGCCGACGCCAGCGGCAGACGGGCGACCAGCAGGGCGCCCTGGCAATCCTCGGCGGTGTTGACCAGTTCGCCGCAGCTGCGCCAGGGGAGCGCTTGCCCATCCCAATCCGCGCCGTCCGTGGTGGTCATCCCGGCCAGGTCGGACGCTTGCAGCACCAGCAGGCTCTCCGTCCACAGGATCGTGGCGCCGCGCCCGACGAGCGTTTCCAGGCTGGCCTTGGAGGGCATCGGGAAGCGTCCCGCCATCCCGACCTCCGCCGTGTAGACGGTGGCGGAAAACAGGCCGCGCGCCTTCCGTTCCGGGACCAGCGCCACCCGCGTCGACAGGGTTTCCGGCGCGATCTTCAGATACTGGCGCGACGGACGGTCGGGCTGGACATAGGGGATCACCAGGAGCGGCGCACGGACGACCTGCTCCGGCCCCCAGCTTTTCGCGAAGTCCGCCCGCAGGCCAGCTTGGCGCGCCTCGCGCTCCCAGACGATTCCGGAGATCAGCCAGCCTGCGACCAGCGTCGCCAGCAGGAGCGAGGCGACCTGCACGACCTTGGACGAGCGGCGGCTTCGGGACGCCGGCGGCGGCGCCGGGTCCGGCGGTGTCTGGTCGGGCAGCGGTTGATTGGGCGGTTGTTCGGGCGGTTGTTCGGTTGGGGTGCTCACGCGGAGTCTCCTGGAAGCGTTGACCGGGTTGTGCCGTCACCATGCACACGCGCCGTGCCGTAGCGATGA
The DNA here is from genome assembly GCF_025961225.1 of Azospirillum canadense. Classification (GTDB taxonomy): domain Bacteria; phylum Pseudomonadota; class Alphaproteobacteria; order Azospirillales; family Azospirillaceae; genus Azospirillum; species Azospirillum canadense. The sequence goes on from NZ_JAOQNG010000001.1 coordinate 2,373,842, forward strand.
CGCGGCCGTGCAACCGCAGAGGAAACCCTGTGCAGAACTCGTGCAGATTTTCGGATAAGGTGGCGCCGCCCATCCCCAAGACCGCCCAGCACCAGATCACATGCCCAAGATCCTGCTGATCGACGACGATCCCCACATCCGCAACATCGTCCGCTTCGCCCTGGCGCGCGAAGGCTACGCCGTCGTGGAGGCGGAGGATGGCGTGCGTGGCCTTCACCTCGCGCGGCGGGACGCACCGGACTTGGTCCTGCTGGACATCGCCATGCCGGAGATGGACGGCACGGAGGTCTGCCGGCAACTGCGCCGCGACAGCCGGGTCCCGATCATCTTCCTGTCGTCGCGCGACGACGAGATCGACCGGGTCCTGGGGCTGGAACTCGGCGGCGACGATTATGTCACCAAGCCCTTTTCCCCGCGGGAACTGGTGGCGCGCGTCAAGGCGGTGCTGCGCCGCGCGGCCCCGCCGGAACCGCCGTCCGCGCCCCCACCACCGCCGGAGCTTCGTCACAACCGCCTGCGGCTGGACCTGGACGGCGTCCGCGCCTTCTGGGACGGGGCGGAGGTGGTCCTCACGGCGACGGAATTCGGCCTGCTGCGCACCCTGGCCGAGCGTCCGGGGAAGGTCTTCAGCCGCGACAGCCTGATGGACGGAGCCTACGCCACCGAACACTATGTCGCCGACCGCACCGTGGACAGCCACATCCGGCGGGTCCGCGCCAAGTTCCTGGCCGTGGGCGGCGCCCCGGTCGAAACCGTGCACGGGCTGGGCTACAAGCTGTCGGACTGCCGATGAGGGCGCGCCTGCCCATCGGGGCCCTGTCCATTGGGCGCCTGTCCATTGGCCCCCTGTCTATTGGGACCGTGCTGCTGGTGATGACACTCACCGCCCTGGTCCTGCCACTGAGCGGGCTGTGGTTCCTGCGCCTTTACGAAAGCGCCCTGATCCGCCAGACGGAATCGGAGCTGATCGCGCAGGCCGGCGTCGTCGCCGCCTTCTACCGCGACGCATGGCGCCACGCCGGGGGACGAACGGACGGGCTCGGCCCGGCCGTCGATCCGCCCTGGACGCATCCGCCGGGGTTCGAGGCCCCCTGGACGCCCCGCTTCGCCGGCCTGGATCTGGCGGAGGATGCGGTCCTGCCGGCCGCCCCCGATCCCGCACCGGCGACAGCCACGCCTGACCCCGCCGCGCAAACGGCCGGGGCCTCGCTCGGCCCGATCCTGCGCGAGGCGCAACGCGTCACGCTCGCCGGCATGCGGGTCACGGACCCGCAGGGCATCGTCGTCGCCAGCACCGGCGAGGATCTGGGCCTGTCGCTGGCCGGGCAGGAGGAGGTCCGCCGCGCCCTGGCCGGCGAGGCCGCCAGCGTCCTGCGCGAACGCACCGGCCGGTACCACGGGCGCGTCGACGGGCTGGCCGCGCCCGAGCGCAGCCGGTTGTTGCGCATCTTCACGGCCCACCCCGTGCTCGACGCCGACCGCGTCGTCGGCGTGGTGCTGCTGTCGCGCACGCCGCGCAGCCTCGCCGACACCCTCTACGGCAAGCGCTGGCACCTCGCCGGGCTTGCGGTCATCCTGCTCGCCTCGGTGGGCGTGCTGGCGTGGCTGGGCAGCGTCGCCATCGGCCGCCCCTTGCGCGCGGTGACCACGCTGGCCAAGCGCACGGCGGACGGCGAACGGGGCGTGATGACCCCCGTGCCGCGCCCGGTCGTGCGCGAGGTCGCCGAACTGTCCGAGGCCCTGACCCGGATGGCCGCGACGCTGGAGCAGCGGGCGGACTACATCCGCGACTTCGCCGCCCACGTCTCCCACGAGTTCAAGACCCCGCTGACTACCATCCGCGGCACCGTGGAGCTGCTGCGCGACCATCTGGACAGCATGTCGGCGGAGGAGCGGGACCGGTTCCTGGCCAACATGGACGCCGAGGCGGATCGGCTGTCGCGCCTCGTCCGCCGCTTGCTGGACTTGGCGCGGGCCGACGTGATGCGGGTGACCGAAGAGGTGGCGACCGACGCCGTGCCGGTCGCGGCCCGCCTCGCCGCCCGCCATGGAGCGGAGGCGTCCCTTCCCCCGTCGCTTCCGGTCGCCATGGGGTTGGAGGCGCTGGAGAGCGTCCTGGCGAACCTGATCGAGAACGCCCGCCGCCACGCCGGTCCGGACGCGCGGGTGAACGTCACGCTCACGGCCGACGGCGACGGCGGCGCGGTGCTGCGGGTGTCCGACGACGGACCGGGCGTGTCGCCCGCCAACGCCGGCCGCCTCTTCACCCCCTTCTTCACGACCGCGCGCGGAAGCGGCGGCACCGGCCTGGGGCTTGCGATCGCACGCGGGCTCGTGGAGGCCCATGGCGGGACCATCGCCCTGCTGCCATCCGACCGCGGCGCCCTGTTCGAGGTCCGGCTTGTCCGACCGAGAGCCGAGAGCGCCTGAACCACCGCCCGCGCTACGGACCGGACCGCCGCAACCCCAGCCGAGTCATCATTTTCAGCAGCCCAACCCGCGACAGGCCGAGCCGGCGCGCGGCGGCGCTGTGGTTGTTCCCGGTAGCCGCGAGCGCCGCGGCGATCATCCGGCGCTCCAGCGCGGTCACCGCCTCGGCGAGCGTGCCCGGCGGGGCCGGGGCGAGGGTGGCTGGATCGCCGGTGCGCGCGAAGGCGAGGTCGGCGGCCGTGACGGCGTCTCCTTCCGCCAGCGCGGCGCCGGTCGTGACCACCGCGCGCAATTCGCGGACGTTGCCCGGCCAGTCCTGCTCCGCCAGCCACGCCAGCGCGTCGGGCGCGAGCCGAAGGCGGCGCTTGGACAGGTCCGCCAGGAAGCGGACCGCCAGCAGCGCCACGTCCTCGCGCCGCTCCGCCAGGGCCGGCGTACGCAGGATCAGCCCCTTGAGGCGGTAATAGAAATCCTCGCGCAGCGATCCTTGCGCCACCATGGCCTCCAGGTCGCGATGGGTGGCCGAGACCACGCGGACGTCGGCCGTCACGGGCTGGCGCCCGCCCACCGGCGTGTAGGTGCCTTCCTGCAGGAAGCGCAGAAGCTTGACCTGCATGGCCGGCGGCATCTCGCCGACCTCGTCGAGGAAAAGGGTTCCGCCGTCCGCCGCGGCCAGCAATCCCAGACGGTCCTGATGGGCGCCGGTGAAGCTGCCCTTCAGGTGCCCGAACAGCTCGCTTTCCAGCAGATCGGCCGGGATGGCGCCGCAATGGACGGGCACGAAGGGTCCGGCGCCGCGGGAGCTTGCCGCGTGCAGGGCGCGCGCCACCAACTCCTTGCCGCTGCCGCTGGGGCCCAGCACCATCACCGGCACCTCCGCCGGTCCGACACGGCGGATCATCTCCTTCAGGCGCAGGACCGCCGGGCTGACGCCGACCATCCCGTCGTCCGGCGCCTGGGCTTTCGCCTGGGCGGCGCGCAGGGAGGCCAACTCCGTCTCCAACCCGCGCTTGGCAAGGGCGCGGCCGACGACGAAGCGCAGCAGCTCCGGCTCCACCGGCTTGGCCAAGAAGTCCCACGCGCCCTCCGCCACGGCCCGCAGCGCCAACTCATGCTCCGCGTGCGCGGTCAGCACCACCACCGGCACGGCCGCAAAGGCCGGAACAAGGGCAAGCCCGGCCTCCGGCGTCCGTTCGGGCGGCATAACCAAGTCGAGCAGCACCAGATCGGGCCGCTCCCGCTGGAAGAGGTCGCGCGCTTGGGCGCCGTCGGCGGCGGTGACCACCCGGTGGCCCTGCTTCTCAAGCCACGCCGCGGCGAGGCGGAGGAAGGCGGGTTCGTCGTCGACGAGAAGCAGCGTGCTCATGACGGAAACCTCAAGCGGACGCAGGTGGACCATCCCGGCCGTTGGGCCAGCGACACCGAACCGCCGTGCGCGGCCATGACCTTGGCGACGATGGCTAGCCCGAGACCCGTGCCGCCCTGGCTGCGCGACACGAAGGGCTGGAACAGCGAGGCGCGGATTTCCGCCGGGATGCCCGGGCCGTCGTCGCAGACGTCGACGACCACGCCGTCGGGGCGACGCTCGGCGGTCAACAGGACGCGGCCGCCGGCCGCGCGAGCGTTGTCCAGCAGGTTCGCCAAGGCCTGCCGCAAGCGCCCCGCGTCAGCCCGCAGCGACAGGTCCGGAGAAATGTCGGTCGCCACCTCCCCGCCCAATTGGGAGAGCGTGTCCGCAAGATCGACGTCGGTCGCTTCCACCCGCCACGGCTTGGCGTAGTCGAGGAGGTCGCGCACCAGGGCATCCATGCGGGCCAGCTGGATCCTGACCTCGCCGCGCGTGTCCGGCGCAGCGTCGGCCACCGCCATGGCGATGATGTTCATGGGATTGCGAAGGTCATGGGCCACGGTGGCGGCCAGCGCCCCCAGTTCGGCCAGGCGTTGGCGTTCGGCGAAGGACCGGCGCCGGTCGAGGTCGTCGCGGGCTTGCGCGACCAACTCCGCCAGCACCCCGGCCACACGGCGCGGACCGGGCGGAGCCCGCTCAAGGTCGAAGGTGTCAAGGTCAGTGGGGTCGGCAAGCGCGAGGCGCTCGCCCAGCAGCCGTTCCGCGGTTGCCGCCAACGCGGCTTCGTCCCCGGCCTCCTGCAACTCCCGGCGCCAGCGGGCCAGATCGTCGGCGGTCACCTCACCGCCGGGATACACGATGCGGTCCGCCAGCCTGCGCAGCGGACCGGCAAGGCCAAGGCCCCCCAGCAACGCGGCCGCGGTCCACAGGAAGGGCGCGCCGGCCCGCTCCGCGGCGAAGCCCGCGCTCAACGCCGACACCAGCGCCGCCAGCGCGACCAGCAGCCCCCAGCACACCGCCCGCACCGCCCAGCGATTCACCGCCATCAGCCGATAGCGCAGCACGGCGTAGGCGAGTACGACCAGGTAAACGGGAAGCAGCAGCAACGGCCACGGATAGGCCTCGATGCCAAACACCGGAAAGGCCAAGCCGCTGACCGACAGCAGGCCGAGGGCGGAGGACAGCAGAACCGACGTCAATTGCCGGCGGCGCACGCCGTCGGCCGTGCTTCTCGCGGCCACCAGCATCGCGTGCCCGGCCGCCGCGAGGGCCACGGTGGCCGCGCCGGCGACCAGCCCCGCCCCTTCGTAGCGAAACAGCGTGCCCGCCCCCGGCCAGGGAAGGAAGCGGCCGGTCCCGCCGAGGAGCGCGATGAGCGCAGCGACGGCACCCACCGCGTAGGCCCAGCGAATGTTCCGCCCGGCACGCCCCGTCAGGGCGGCGGCGACATGGACGAACAGCGCGCCACCCAGCGGCGCCAGGGCCATCAGCGCCGCGCCGAACCGGCCGGGGATCAGCAAACCGACCGACCAGCCGCCGACCAGCAGGAGGAAGGCCGCCAGCGGCCTGGTTCCGGGAAGCGCCCGTCCGTGCCGCCACAACAGGGCGGCCAGCCCGGTGCCCCCCAGCGCGCAGAGGCCCATGGCCGTGACCAGCGCCGCCGATGCAACCACCCTGACCGCCTCCCAATCCAACGCCGCCATCTCACGCAGGTGTATCCAGCGTTGACAGGGAAACTACCGCAATTCGCAACCGCAGTTAACAGGCGATCCGTCCCGGCCGCCAAATCCGTGCAGCTGCGGCTTGGCACGCCCCTTGCCATTCCCGCTGTGCAACGGAATGAAACCGGGGGTCTCAATGTCGACGGAAGTGTTGTTGTCAGTCCGGTGGGCGCCGTCGTGACCGCGATCCTGATCATCGGCGGCTGCGGCTTCATCGGCCGGCATCTGCACGCCGCTCTCGCCGCCGCCGGCCATCGCGTGACCGCACCGGGCCGCACGGGGTTCGACCTGGTCCGCGACGACGAGGCCACCCTCGCCGCCAAGCTCGCCGGGCAGGCCGTGGTCATCAACGCCGCCGGCTTGGTGCAGGGCCGCGCCGGCAACAGCATGGAGGCGGTGCACGCGGAGGGAACGGAGCGGTTGGTCCGGGCCTGCCGGATGGCCGGCGTGCCGAGGCTGATCCACCTGTCGGCACTGGGCGCCGCGCCGAACGGACCAACCCGATACCAGCGCACGAAGGGGCGTGGCGAAGCCGCGCTGGAGGCCGGCGCCGGCATGGATTGGTGCGTGCTCCGCCCTTCGGTCGTCATCGGGCGCGGCGGGGCCAGCACGACGCTGTTTTCCGCCCTGGCAGCCTTGCCCCTGCCCCCGCGCATCGGCCCCGGCGGCGGGACGATCCAGCCCGTGCACGTGGACGACCTCGCCGCGCTGGTGGTCCGGCTGGTGTCCTTGGATGGCCCCCTGCCCCGCCGCATCGACGTGGTCGGCCCGGAGCCGATGACCACCAATGCGCTGACCATGACGCTGCGAACATGGCTGGGCCTACCGCCCCGGCGCTTCCTTCCGGTTCCCGAACCGCTCATCCGCGCCGCCGCCATCGTCGGCGAGCGCCTGCGGAACGGTCCCATCAACCGCGAAACGCTTGCCATGCTGAAGGCCGGCAACACCGCCGATGCGACGCCCCTCGCTGCGGCTCTCGGCCGGGCGCCGCAATCTCTGCCGGGCGCCCTGGCCCGTCACCCGGCATCCGACGCCGACCGCCTGCATGCGCGGCTTTACGTCCTAGGGCCGGTGTTGCGCTGGAGCCTTGCGCTGTTGTGGATTCTCACCGGCCTGCTGTCCTTCGGCCTGCATCCGCTGGCGGACTCCCACCGCCTGCTGGCTTCCGTGGGGTTGCAGGGTCCATTGGCCGACTTGGCCTTGTTCGGCGGTGCCGGTCTCGACCTGATCCTCGGGCTTCTCCTGCTCGCCCGATGGCGCCCAGTGGCGGTCGGCGGCGCCATGCTCGCCAGCATGGCGGCCTTCACCATCATCGCGACCGGCCTGCCCCTGGACCACTGGACGCACCCCTTCGCCCCGCTCCTGAAGAACCTGCCCATCGCCGCGGCGACGCTGGCGATGATGGCGATGGAGGCCTGATATGGACCCGACCGCGCTCAAGCTCATCCATATCCTGTCGGCCATCCTGCTGTTCGGCACGGGCCTGGGGACCGCCTTCCACGGCATGGCGAGCAACCTGTCCAAGGACGTGCGCGCCATCGCGGTGGCCAGCCGCAACGTCGTGCTGGCGGATTGGCTGTTCACCACGCCCACGGTGGTGATCCAGCCGGTCAGCGGCCTGTGGCTCGCGCTGGAACAGGGATGGCCGCTCACCTCCGGCTGGATTGTCGTGACGCTGGTGCTCTACGCCGTGGCCGGCGCCTGCTGGCTGCCGGTGGTGTGGCTGCAAATCCGCATGCGGCGCATGGCGGAGGACGCCGTCGCCGCAGGAACCCCGCTGCCCCCGCTGTACCGCCGCTATTTCCGCATCTGGTTCGCCCTCGGCTGGCCCGCCTTCGCGGCGATGGTCGCCATCGTCGGGCTGATGGTGTTCAAGCCTGACTTTTAAGGGAGTAAGCCGCCATGACCCCGTTTCAGCGCATCCTCGGCGCCGCGTTCAACGACCTGCCCGCTCCGGTGCGCGTCCTGCATGCGCTCACCACCAGCGTCCACACCGCCGGCTTGGCCGACATCCGAGCCGCCGCCAATCCCGGAGTCTGGCTGTTGTGCAAGGTCGCCGGCCTGCCGAAGCCCGGACAGGGCGTGCCGGTCAGCGTCTCCTTCCATCCCGATGGCCGAGGGCGCGAATTCTGGAACCGTCGCTTCGCCGGGCGCCGGTATGCCAGCACCATGGAGGCCGGACGCCGCCGTGACGACGGACTGCTGATCGAGCGCTTCGGCCCCTTCGACCTGCTGTTCCGGCTGGAGCCGACGCAGGACAAGCTTGCCTGGTCGCTGGTGGGCTGGAGAGTGCTCGGCGTGCCCCTGCCGGCCTGGAGCCGCCCGATCATCGAATGCAGCGAGTCCGGCGACGGCACGCGCTTCCTGTTCGACATCGACGTCGCGTTTCCACTCGTCGGCCATGTGGTGCATTACCGGGGATGGCTCGACGTGATCGATCAGGTTCACGCCGGTGGCCGGGTTCACGGAACGATGGCCCGTAGCGTCCATGGAAATCCGTAGGTTGGTTGGATGCGCCACTGAGAGATGCCTGGTCAACACCCGCCGATGACGGCAAAATTTTCCCGAAACAGACAGCACCACCCGATCAAAGGGTGGGTTCGCCCGGCAGGTCCCACGGCGCTGCGGTCAGCGCGTCGCACCAACAATCGGATGCCTCGGGCCGGTCCATATCTTTCCGGGGGAAACTCATCATGGCCGAAACGCCTTATGGCGGATACGAAGCGGACCGCCTTCTTCACCCTGCTCAGCCACGCGCTCGACGAGGCGCTGCCCTTCGTGGCCGTCGCGACGCTGCGCGCCGATTCCCTGGCCAGCCTGCAATCGGCATTCGCCCTGACGGTCGCCTTCGATTCCCGATCGCTCGACCCGATCCCGCTGGCCCCCATCGCCGCGCTGGTGCGGCGTCGGACGATCGCCGGCTACGAGATCCCGGCGATGGTGCGTAAGGGGCGGGTCGCCGCCATCCCCGCCAACGACATGCCCGCCCGGACAACCTTCATCGCCAGCCTGTTGACATAAAGGTGCCAAGCGACCGTGCTGGAAAGCCCGCGCCAACGGCTGACGGAGCCGAAGTTGTTCGAGGTGTTCTGCGAGTCGTTCACCATGGAAATGGTCTGTCGGCGTGCCGCTGAGAAGGGGACTCTGGAGCAGGCCGAAACAGAGTCGGCACGGGTTGAGCGTGCGCATGGCCAAAGTGATGGACGCGATCGCGGTCGGAGTTGGATCCGATCGGTGCACCGTCGGACAACGAAAAAGCCCGTCGGGCTCTGGGCCTGACGGGGTGATTTGGTTGCGGGGGCAGGATTTGAACCTGCGACCTTCAGGTTATGAGCCTGACGAGCTACCGGGCTGCTCCACCCCGCGGGTGTGGGTCGGGACGCTGTGAGGACGGGTGCAAGTGACGGTGTACTGGTCGGCCTGTCCGGGCGGGTTGGCCTGGCGTGTGCCGTGGTGACCTGGCGGCGACCTACTCTCCCACGTCTTGAGACGCAGTACCATCGGCGCTGAGGCGTTTCACGGCCGAGTTCGGAATGGGATCGGGTGTTGGGAGCCTCGCCATGACCACCAGGTCACCAAGGCACACGCGAGCCATCCAACCGGACGGGCTTGTTTGATCGTTGAGGACGTTTGCTTCTTGCGGCGGAGTTGCTGTTGCTTGTGTGTGGGCTGGCCGCTGCGCGTGGGCACGCGCGGTGGGATCAAGCCGATCGAGCGATTAGTAAGGCTCAGCTTCGGGCGTTGCCGCCCGTCCACATGCCTCCTATCGACGTGATGGTCTGTCACGGCTCTCAAGGGAGTTCTGGTTTAGAGGTGGGTTTCCCGCTTAGATGCTTTCAGCGGTTATCCCGTCCATACTTAGCCACCCGGCGATGCGACTGGCGTCACAACCGGTCCACCAGAGGTATGTCCATCCCGGTCCTCTCGTACTAGGGACAGATCCTCGCAAAACTCCGACACCCACGGCAGATAGGGACCGAACTGTCTCACGACGTTCTAAACCCAGCTCACGTACCACTTTAATCGGCGAACAGCCGAACCCTTGGGACCTGCTCCAGCCCCAGGATGTGATGAGCCGACATCGAGGTGCCAAACGACTCCGTCGATATGGACTCTTGGGAGTCATCAGCCTGTTATCCCCGGCGTACCTTTTATCCGTTGAGCGATGGCCCGTCCACGTGGGACCACCGGATCACTATGGCCGACTTTCGTCTCTGCTCGACTTGTCGGTCTTGCAGTCAGGCTGGCTTATGCCATTGCACTCGTCGAGCGATTTCCGACCGCTCTGAGCCAACCATCGCGCGCCTCCGTTACACTTTGGGAGGCGACCGCCCCAGTCAAACTACCCGCCATGCAGGGTCCCGAACCCGGATCACGGGTCGCGGTTAGATGCCAGAGACCTCAAGGGTGGTATTTCAAGGATGGCTCCACCCGAGCTGGCGCCCGGGCTTCCTAGCCTCCCACCTATCCTACACATGAGATCCCTAGCACCACTGCAAAGCTGTAGTAAAGGTGCACGGGGTCTTTCCGTCTGACCGCGGGTACTCCGCATCTTCACGGAGAGTTCAATTTCGCTGAGTTGGTGTTGGAGACAGCGGGGAAGTCGTTACGCCATTCGTGCAGGTCGGAACTTACCCGACAAGGAATTTCGCTACCTTAGGACCGTTATAGTTACGGCCGCCGTTTACCGGGGCTTCAATTCGGAGCGTGAACCCCTCCTCTTAACCTTCCGGCACCGGGCAGGCGTCAGACCCTATACGTCGCCTTGTGTGGCTTCGCAGAGCCCTGTGTTTTTAGTAAACAGTCGCTACCCCCTGGTCTGTGCCCCCCGCCCGCGCTTGCGCACGAACGGGGCCCTCTTCTTCCGAAGTTACGAGGGCAATTTGCCGAGTTCCTTCAACACCATTCTCTCAAGCGCCTGGGTATGCTCTACCAGTCCACCTGTGTCGGTTTCGGGTACGGTCTATACGGTGGGGCTGTTTCCTGGAACCCCTCTACAGCATGTCCAATCCGATCAGGACATACACGCGTTGGAATTCGTCACACACCACCAGGCCCAGGACTATTAACCTGGTTCCCATCGACTACGCCTCTCGGCCTCGCCTTAGGGGCCGGCTCACCCTGCGTGGATTAACCTTGCGCAGGAACCCTTGGACTTTCGGCGACAGTGTTTCTCACACTGTTTGTCGCTACTCATGTCAGCATTCTCACTTCCGATACCTCCAGGCACCCTCGCGGGGGCCCTTCGCAGGCTTACGGAACGCTCCGCTACCACGTATCTTGCGATACATCCGCAGCTTCGGTACACGGCTTGAGCCCCGATACATTTTCGGCGCAGGCCGGCTTCACTAGACCAGTGAGCTATTACGCTTTCTTTAAAGGATGGCTGCTTCTAAGCCAACCTCCTGGTTGTCATGGCCTTCCCACATCCTTTCCCACTTAGCCGTGATTTGGGGACCTTAGCTGGCGGTCTGGGCTGTTTCCCTCTCGACGATGGACCTTAGCACCCACCGTCTGTCTGCCGGACTGTGCTCCACGGTATTCGGAGTTTGGTTAGGTTTGGTAAGGCTCGCGCCCCCCTAGCCCATCCAGTGCTCTACCCCCGTGGGCAATCGTCCGACGCGCTACCTAAATAGCTTTCGCGGAGAACCAGCTATTTC
>NZ_JAOQNG010000001.1:2390000-3120165 GCF_025961225.1 Azospirillum canadense
GGGAACCAAGTACCACGTGGTCGTTTCGACGGATGGGCTTCCGCTAGCGGCGTTGCCCTCCGCGGCCAACGTGCATGACACCCGGCTCTTCCCCGACCTGCTCCGGTTGGCCATGGTGGTCTGCGCCAGGATCGCGCGCCTGTATGCGGACGCCGGATACGACAGCGCCGACAACCGATGGCTCTGCCTGCGTGAAGGCATCCAACCCATCATCCGCAAGATCGGCCAGCCGCACGGCTCCGGCCTCGGCCAGGTCCGCTGTATCGTCGAGCACGCCAATGCTTGGTTGCTCAACAACAAACGCCTGGATCGCCGCCATGACAGGAAGGGCGCCATCGTCGATGCGCTGCTCACAGCAGCCTGCATATTTGTGGTCGCGGCTCGCCTCGTGGAGTTCTGAAAACGGCCCCTTAATGGATCAGGCCGGAATAGCGTTGATCGCCCGGCAGCGGCCTTCGAAATCCGCCGTCACGAAGTCGGGCTTCTTGAGAAGCCCCCTCAGCCAAGCCGACAGCGTGCACAGGTCTTCCAGGCGCACGGCTTCGTGCAGGGTGCCTTCCGGAAAATGGATCTCGAAGGTTTCGGCGATGTGGTCGAGCACCTGTTCGAGCTGTTCGGCGCTGAGCCCGATGCCGCCGTCCAGAAGCGCGGCGCGCGTGAGGGTTTTTTCATCGACGCCGTATTCGTCGCGAATCAGCTTCACGATCCAGCGGAAGAGATGCATCCAATTGGTGATCCCGAGGATCGCGTCCGACATGCCCGGTTCCTCATTGCGCGAAAAGCCATGATAATCTGGCACGCATTCTTTGCAAATTCATTGCGTGAAAATGACGCTTCCGGCCGGCCCGGGGCGGGCTGGTAGAGTGCGGCGCATGCGTGCACCGTCCCTGAACCTCGCCCTCTCCATGACCCTGGTCGGCCTGTCGGTTCCGGCGTCGAAGGTGGTCGTGGCCCATGTCCCGCCGCTGCTGACCGCCGAACTGCGCTTCGCCATGGTGGCCTTGCTGCTGGCTCCCTTCGCCTTGCGGGGCGGGCGCGGGTCCCTGCCCGCCTCGGCACGGGATTGGACGAGCCTGTCGCTGCTGGCGCTGTTCGGCATGGTGCTGTTCAACCTGTTCCTGCTGTACGGCCTGCGCGCGACCAGCGCGGTCGCCGCCGGCATCATCACCAGCACCATTCCGGCGATGACCGCCCTGTCCGCCGCCGTGATCCTGCGCGAGCGGGTGTCGGGCGGCAGCATCGCCGCCATCGCGCTGGCGGTGCTGGGCATGACGGCGCTGAACCTGCGGCCGGGCGGCGGAGCCGAGCCACATGATTCGTTGGCGGGCGACACGCTGGCGGGCAACGCGCTGGTGGTGGGAGCGGTGGTGTCGGAGGCGCTCTACGGCGTCTTCGCGCGGCGACTCGGCGGGCGGGTGCCGCCGCTGACCCTGACCTTCCTGGCCAACGCCCTGTCGGCCGTGATGATGGCGCCGGGGGCGCTCGCCACGTCAGGTGGGTTCGAGCCCGCGCAGGTTCCGGCCTGGGTCTGGGTGCTGTTCGTGGCGTCGGGGCTGGCGAGCGGCTTGGTCGCCGTGGTCCTGTGGATGCGCGGGATCGCCCATGTGCCGGCCAGCCGGGCCGGCCTGTTCACCGGCCTGATCCCCGCCGCCGGCGTGCTGGCCGCGGTGCTGTTCCTCGGCGAGGAGTTCACCATCGCCCACGCCGCCGGGCTGCTGTGCGTGCTGTTCGGCATCGCGCTGGGCACCGGAGCGCTGCGGCTGCCTGCGCGGCCGGGCTTTACAGCGGGTCGTTCCGGTCGCGGCGATCGTGCGGGACCGCGTGGCCGATGATCGCGCTGAAGCCGAACAGCAGGAGCAGCACGCCCGTCACGATCTCGATCCCGCAGACCAGCCGGACCGCCCCCGTCACTGGGTGGATGTCGCCGTAGCCGACCGTCGCGAATGTGACGAGCGAGAAGTACAGGCCTTCCGGGAAGGTGAGGTCGCGCCGCACGCCGTCGACGATGAAGTTCGGCTCGATCATGAAACGGTCCATGATGGTGTAGAGCGCGCCGAACATGATGATGCAGAGCGAATAGAAAGTCAGGAAGGCGAAGGCCGGGAGCACCAGCCGCGACGCCTGCTGGAAGAATCCTTCGAACAGCAGACCGGCGTCGAGCAGGAAGATCGCGATGTCCCGCGCGACGAAGGCCACGATCGCGCCGATCGCCGTCATGGACAGCAGGAAGACGAATGTCAGCGTCTCCGGTGAGACGTCCCGGCCGGGGAGCAGGAAGGTCAGCGCGCCGACGCCCCAGACCGGAGCCATCCACAGGAAGATGCGGTCAAAATGCCCGCCGTCGCGCAGGCGGCGCGACATCACGATGGTCCGGATCGTGCCGGCCCGCCACCAAGCGCCGCTGAGGAAGCAAGCGAGCGGAATCACGAAGGCGATGGCCTGGACGTGCGGCTGGATGTCGTGGAAGTTGCTTTCCAGGAAGAAGACGAAGACGCAGGCGTAGACGCCGATGAAGTTCGCCAGCGCCAGGCTGAAGAACTGGCTGCCGGGAAAGAGATAGTGGAACGCCCCGACCACCAGGCCAACCGACCCCAGGAGAACGAAGGCGAGGTCGCCCGACACCGAACGGATCGACAAGGCGATCATGCCCAGCAGCAGCGCGGTCAGGACCGCCCCGCTGACCCAGGAATGGTGCGCGGCGTTGCGCGGCATGTGCGCCGGGCCGGCGGTCTTGGTCCGGCGGTCGGGTACGATCTGGTCCATGGGCGAATCGGGCTGGGGGCGAATCGGCTTGCGGCGGTTTATCCTTTATAGCGCCATGGGCTTTCCGTTTGGCAGGATTTTCGCGCGACGGGAGGCGGTTGCGCGCATGGTCACAAGCCGGCGGCGCAGTTTCTCCGCCTCAGGTTGAGCGCACCGCCACAGCCCTTTCCCATACCGGGCATCGCCCCCCGTCATGTCGCCGTCACGCCGCCGCCGGGCGGCTTGGCGCGGCCCCCGCGACCCGCCCAGCGCTGCCGGCCGGGACCGTCCCGTACCACGCCTTCCAATAGACGCCGAACCGGTCGATGACGTCGGACGGCCGGTCGGCGTAGAGGCGCATCCCGATGGGCATCGCCTCAAGGCGAAGCTCCCGGCAGCGACGGTCGACCAGGGCGGCCAGCGCCTCCGCCGTCGTGGTATCCAGGTCGCTGGAAGAGGCGATGTCGCGGAGCACCACCAGGTCGTGGTCATGCCCGACCAAGTCGCTCACCCGCTCCAGCTCGTCCGACAGGGCGTCGAGCGGCCCCGGCCAGAGCGGGCACAGGATGCGGGTGTGGTACCAGAAATACTTCACCTGCTTGCGCCAGTCGTGCCAAGCGTGGGCGTCGGATTCGGAATCGAGCGCGCGGAACAGGCGGCGGCCTTCGCGGTAGACCCGGTGCAGGCCGGGACGGAGCATGGCCATGCCCTTGCCGTTGCTTTTGCCGGAGAAGTGCCAAGCGGCGATCTGCTCCCGCGCGCCGTCCAGGCGCTTGGCGACATGGGCGGGCATGTCGCCCCGGTCCATCTGCTCCGCCTCGATGGCGCGGCAGCGCTCCACCAGGATGGCGCGCAGGCGGGCGAAGGCTTGGCCGTCGAGCTGGTCCGCGAAGTGGGCGGTCAGCTTGTCGAGCGACTCGATGATGGCTGCGGTGTCGCGGACGGCGGACAGTTCCCTCTGCGCGTCGCGGACGAACAGGTTCTCGCGCCGGTAGGCCTCCGCGCCGAGCGCGCCGCGCGCCAGCCGGAGCAGCGCGCGCAGCTTCTTGCAGGCCTTGCGCGCCTCATGCACGCCCTTGTGCCGGCCCATTTGCCGGCCCTCGCCGGACTCCGTCAGGGAGCGCGCCGCCTTGTCGAGCTGTTCGAGCGCGATGCGGCGGACGCCGTCGGCGACGGGTTCGTCCCGCCTGATGCAATAGCCCATGATCGTCCCCTCCGAATGACTGCGGCTGTACGACAGCCGCGGCCAATCGGAGGTTCCGCAAGAGCCCCGCCGCTCACCAGCCCCCGGTCGCGAGCCAGCGGTCGACCATGTCCAGCCGGTCCCAGCCCCAGAAGGGTTCCTCGTCCACGATGATGAAGGGGGAGCCGAAGACGCCGCGGTCGACGGCGGCCTCGTTTTCCGCGCGCAGGCGGTCCTTCACGTCCTGGTCCTGGAGCGCCGCAGCGATGGCCGTGCGGTCGAGTCCCTGGGCGCCGGCGATCTCCACGATGGTCGCAGCGGGGCCGATGTCGCGCCCCTCCCCCCAATGGGCGTGGAAGATGTTGCGGGCCAGCAGCTTCGCCTGCTCCGGGTGCTCGTCGGTCATCCAGTAGAAGGCGCGCGACGCCGCCACGCTGCTGGCGGGGGCCGAGTCGGGGTAGGTGAAGGGCGCGTTGGTCAGCCGCGCGATCCGGCCGACGTCGTGGACCAGATACTCGCCGCGCAGGGGCTGTTCGAGGTTCGGTTTCATTCCCGTCACTTTGAAGATCGCGCCGAGCAAGATGGGGCGCCATGTGACGGTGCGGCCATGCGCCGCAGCCAACTCCTCAATGCGGCGGCTGGCGAAATAGCCGTAGGGCGAGGAGAAGTCGAAATAGAAGTCGATGGGTTCGGGCATCCACGGTCCTCCCGGAAATGGCTTTCCGGAAAGGCTATCCCGCGGCGGCGGCCCCGTCCATCCGGCGGGAGGTAGGAACGATGCCTCCGAAGGGGCAGAGGTCGGTCAGACCGTCTTCACCTTGGCGTCGAAGACGTAGCCCGCCCCGCGTTCCGTCTTGATGATGCGCGGCTCCTTCGGATTCGCCTCGATCTTGCGGCGCAGGCGCAGGATCAGCACGTCGATGGAACGGTCGAACACCTCCGCCCCGTCCGCGCGCGTCAGGTCGAGGAGCTGGTCGCGCGTCAGCACGCGCTGCGGGCGCTTCACGAAGGCGGCCAGCAGGCCGAATTCCGCCTTGGTCAGTTCAACCTCGCGCCCGTCCTGGCCGCGCAGGCGCTGGGCGGTCAGGTCCAGCTCCCAGTTCGCGAACTGCACCACGGCGCGCAACTCGTCCGGGCTGCGGGGCGGCCGCCCCTCCCCCGACACGCGGCGCAGCACGGCCTTGATGCGGGCCAGCAGCTCCCGCGGGTTGAAGGGCTTGGTCAGGTAATCGTCGGCGCCAAGCTCCAGCCCGACGATGCGGTCCACGTCCTGGTCCTTGGAGGACAGGATGATGACGGGAATGTGCGATTCGGTGCGGATTTGGCGCACGAGCCCCAGCCCATCGCCGTCCGGCAGGCGCAGGTCGCAGACGACAAGGTCGATGGGGTCGCCTTCCAGCGCCACCTTCGCCGTCGCGGTGTCGGGGGCAGTCGTGACGCGATAGCCTTCCGACGCCAAATACGACGCCAGAAGCTCCCTAATGGGTTCGTCATCATCGACCGCGAGAATATGCATGCCCGATACCTCCCGACCCCTTCTTAACCCACTGTAGAGGCTACACGCAATCGGTTACAACCCCGTAACAGGCACGCGTCCTGCGACCCATGGGTGAATCGGTTGAAACATCCTGCACGTCGACCGAAACGAAACAGCAGGGTTCTTGAAATCTCGCGTTCACACGAATGGGTTTTACTCCGCCCCGCACCGAAACGCCGCAAACTCGCGGGAACGCCGGGGAATTGACACCATGTCCGTGATCGACCAGTGCCTGGAGCGGATGGCTCATCTCGATCGGGCCGATCGCCTTCTGAACGAGATGCGCGTCTATAACGCGCGCCAGCCCGTCCGCGAAGCGATGGCGCAGCACCGCGCGCTGCTGAACGAGGCGCGTCGCCACATCGAATCGGCCCGGTCGCTGACCGGCGAGGCCTGATCCCCGCATCCGGCGAAGCAAGACGTCGAAGGCAGTCCGCGCATGCACCCGGTCCACACTCCGCTGGCCCACACCCCTTGCCAAGGCTGCGATTGCGAGCGGCACGCCGACCGTCCGGCGCGGCGCTCCGTGCGCCGCCGGGCGCGGGAGCGATTCGGCATCGGGCAGCGGCGGGGCGGCGACGCCGGCCGGCCGGTGCCGGCCTGCCCGTCCCTGCACTCTTCCCTGCCCCCACTCCGGCCATCGACGCGCCCGGCCGCCGCCCAGTCCGCCGCCCGCCCCGAGGACTCGAACGGGCTCTGGCGTGCGATGATGAACCGCTGGCTGCCGGTGGACCCGGCTGACTGATCGGGCCATTGCCATTGCGGTCATCGCCGCGCGGTGACCTCGATCTCGATCTTCATGCGCGGATCAGCCAGCGGGCACTCGATGGTGGTGCTGGCCGGCTGGATGTCGCGGAACTGTTCCGCCAGGATCGGGGCGACCCGCGCGAAATCGGCGGCGTCCGCCAGATACACCCGCACCCGCACCACGTCGGCCAAGTCCGCATCCGCCCGGCGCAGGATCGCGCGGATGTTGCGCATGGTCTGGCGGGTCTGCTCCGCCACGTCGTCCGGCATGGCCCCGCCGTCCTGGTCGTATCCGGCCGTGCCGGGAATGAACACCCACCGCCCATTCACCAACGTTCGGGCCACCAAAGCGCGGGCGAATCCGCCGGCAACCCCGAAGGCACCGTCAAGAGGCGCGGTACCGGATGGATCCTTGAATTGCCCCATGCTGTTTCCCCCCGAATGCGGCACCGGGTGCGGCGTTATCGTTTTTGTCGCTTACGAACAGCATGACACAATCGTCGGCGCGGGCCAGCGTCCATTCGCCCTCTCTTTCGGCGAATTCCACGGAGTCACCGCAGCTTTCGGCCGTGCGGACCTTCCGGAACGTCATAGGCCCCCACCGCCCCATTCTTTCCCAATTGGGAGCGTAAGCCGGGCCTTGGAGGAGTTCTGTCCATCACGGGAGTACCCGCATGTCCGGGATCACCAAAGCCGCCGCTGCCCTGGCCGCCCCGCTGCTCGTCGCGTCCTACGCGGCCCTGCCCGCTTTCGCCGCGGATCCGCCCGCAAATGGGCTGACGTTGAAGCGCGTGCTGCTGTCCACCGGCGGCGTCGGCTATTTCGAGCATGAGGCGCGGGTGAGCGGCGACGCCGCCCTGACGCTGGAAGTGCGCCGCGACCAGGTGGACGACGTGCTGAAGAGCATCGTCGTCTACGACGACCGCGGCGGCGTCGGCACGGTCGACCTCGCCGGGCAGGAGCCGCTGGAGACCGCCTTCCGCGAGCTGCCCTTCACGCCGGACGACCTGACCTCCCCCACCGCGCTGCTGAACGCGCTGAAGGGGGCGGAGGTGCGCGCCGCCGGATCGCGGGAGCTGTCCGGGCGCCTGCTGTCGGTGACCGAGGAGGCCGTCCAGCTGCCGAACGGCGGCGGCGTGACGACGCGGCACCGCGTCAGCCTGATGACGGCGGAAGGGCTGCGCCAGCTGGTCCTGGAGGACACCGACTCGCTGCGCTTCGCCGACCCACGCGTGCAGGCGCAGCTCGACAAGGCGCTCGCCGCCGTAGCCGACTCGGCGGGCAAGGAGCGCCGGCGCCTGACCATCCGCACCACCGCGCCGAAGGACAACGCCGGTGCGGAGCGCACGGTGCGAGTCGCCTATGTGGTTGCCGCTCCGCTGTGGAAGGCCACCTACCGGCTGACGTTGCCGGAGGTTGGGGCCGGAGCGAAGACCGGCAACCTCCAGGGCTGGGCCGTGCTGGAGAACCTGAGCGGCGACGATTGGAATGGCGTGGAACTGTCGGTCGCCTCCGGCAACCCGGTGACCTTCCGGCAGGCGCTCTACTCCGCCTATTTCGTGAACCGGCCGGAGGTGCCGGTGGAGGTGCTGGGCCGCGTGTTGCCCAAGCCCGACGAGGGCGCCGTCGCCGCCGACCGCATGGCCAAGGCCGAAGCCCCGGCGCCCCGCGCCCGCACGGGCGGGGAGATGGCGCCGCCAGTCGCCATGGCCGCGCCGATGGCGCCCAGCATGGGCGCGGGCGCACCGCCGCCGCCGGCCCCAATGCCGATGCCGACCCCAACGCTGATGCCGCAGCGCGCGGCCGAGCCCTTCGCCGCCGAGAGCAGCGAGGCCACGGCGCAGGTGCTGTTCCGCTACCCGCAGCCGGTCACGCTGGCCAACGGCGGTACGCTGATGATGCCGATCGTTGCACGCGCGGTGCCGGCTGAGCGGCTGTCGCTGTACCAGCCCGGCACCCAGCCGCGGAATCCGCTGGCTGCGCTGCGGCTGACCAACGACTCCGCGGCCGACTCGGCGACTGATGCGCCAACGGGTTCCAACGGAAGCGGCCTGCCGCCCGGCGTGCTGACGCTGTACGAGATGGTTGGTGGCGCCCCAGCCTATGTGGGCGACGCGCGGCTGGCCGCCCTGCCCGCGGGCGAGAGCCGCCTGCTGAGCTTCGCGGTGGACCAAGCGGTGACCGTCGACCGGTCCGACCAGCCGAGCCGCACGCTCTCCCGCGCCAGCCTCGCCGACGGCGTGCTGCAGCTGACGGTGACGGAGCGGCAGACGACCACCTACCGGATCGCCGGCGCCGCCCGCGAGGACCGCACGGTGATCGTCGAACACCCGCGCCGCGCCGGCTGGGATCTGGTGGAGCCGGCGAAGGCCGCGCCGGACACGACGGCTGACGCCTACCGCCTGCCGGTCTCCGTATCGGCCGGCAAGACGGCAACGCTGGCCGTGGCGCTGGAGCGCCCGCGGTTGGAGCGAATCGGCCTCGCCGACCTGGCGCCGGAGCAGGTACTGGCCTACGCCGCCTCCGCCGAACTGCCGCCCCCGGTGCGCGAGGCGCTGGGCAAGGTGGCCGCCCTGCGCATGACCGTCGGCGAGAAGGAGCGCCGCGTCGCCGATGTGGAACGCGAGCAGGCCAACATCGCCAAGGAGCAGGAACGGCTGCGCCAGAACCTGTCCACGCTGCCGCGCGACAGCGACCTGTTCAAGCGGACCATCGGCAAGATGGGCGAGCAGGAAACCCGACTCGATGCCCTGTCGCGCGACCTCGGCGTTGCCCGGAAGGAGGCTGAGGCGGCGCGGACAACCCTGCGGGATCAGGTGCGGGGGATGAAGTTCTGAGGGTGGGTGTGGTTGTGTTGGGTGGGAAGTCGTCGCGTTGGGCCCCATCCTAACCCTCCCCCACCTTCGGCTCTCAGTGAACGCCAAAGGCGTTCGCCTGACGCCGTCAGCGCATGCAAGCATGCGCGAGAGGCGAGGGAGGGAACTCCGCCGCGCTTCCCTCAAAGCCCTCCCCCGCGAAGTGGGGGAGGGTTGGGTGGGAGCCCAGCGCAACCACTTTTCGCGCCCAACTCAACCACTCCCCCTCACACCGGCAACGGCGACACCCCGAACACCCACTGGTGCAGGTGCAGGAAGGCGGCGTAAAGCACCAGCGCCAGGATAACGCGCCACCAGCCGATCTCACGCCACACGAAAGTCTGACGGCCGGCCATAATGGCGGCGAAGGGAATGTTGGAGGTGCGGGCGGCGAAGCGGTCCCAGGCGGGGCCGAGGCGACGCGCCAGCTTGGCGTCGATCAGCGCGCTGCCGGCCAGCGCCAGGACGGCCAGCGTGCCGAACAGGATCAGCGCGGCGAGGTCGCCGTTGGGGACGATGTGGGCCAGCGCCCACAGGCCGACACCCCACAGGAAGGGGTTGCGCGTCACGCGCAGGATTCCCCGCACCGGGTCCTTCTCCCCAGCCAGCAACGCCTCCTGCCCGACGGCGGTCGGGTTCGGGGTGGAGAAGCCGGCGACGAGCAGCAGGAGCGACAGCGGGACGACCAGCAGCGGCACCCAGGCCTGCCAGCCGGCCACAGACCACAGCGGTTCGTAGGGGGCGTTGTTGTAGGCGGCACCCAGCCACCAGAAGGCCAGCGCGGAAATCAGCGAATAGAGGCCGAGGTAGGGCTTCTCCCCCAGCCGTGACGTCAGGGCACCGCGCAGCGGCGTGCTGGAGATGCCGAAATGCGTGATCAGCAGGAACAGGCCTGCCGCGGCGACGTGGGCGATGCTGCCGGTCATACGGGGCTCCCCGGTGGAGACGAACCCGCCCAGCTTACGCCAATCGCCGCCGCGGCACGCGGTCAGCGTCGGGTCACGCGCCCTTTTCGACCGTGGTGGCGCTGCAATAGGCCCAGTCCTCGCCCTGCAGGCCGAAGAACATGGCCACCGGCTGCTTGCCGGACCGGTCGATGACGACGCGGAAGCGGCTGCCAGTGCAGGCGCCGGCGGCCTGCTTCTGGTAGGGCAGCTTGACGTGCTTGGACTTTAGGCAGCCGTCGGCGACCTTCGGCGGGTTCGCCGGGCCGTCAACCTTCTTGCCGTTCAGGACCATGTAATAGTTGGTCGCCTGCCCGCCCTTCACGTCGGCCTTGATCTCGATCTTGCCGAATCGGGACTTGTAGAGCCCGGCGTCCTGCTCCCCGTCCGGCGCGCCCGGCGGGATGGTGCGGAAGGAGATGGCGGCGCAGGACGGCGGCTCCTTCTTCTGGGCGTGGGCCGGGCCGGCGAGGGTGAGGGTGGCGAGCCCGGCGACCAGCACGGCCCCGCAAAGACGCGACAGCGACATTCGAACCTCTTGTTCATCGGAAGACGGGACGGTAGACGCGACGGAAGACGCGACCGGATTACCCCATACAGCGGAACACTCAGGCGGGCGACTGACAAAAGACGGTCTGCTGCATGATCGCACAGTCCTTCTCCACCCCACCGTCGAGCATCGACACCTCGACACTGGTGACGGCCAGGGTGCGGCCGGCCTTCAGCACGCGGGCGCGGGCGATCATCACCTCCCCCTTGGCGGGGGACATCAGGTTGATCTTGAACTCCACGGCCAGCACTTCGCTGCCCGGCGACGTCAGCGACAGGGCGGCGTAGCCCCCGGCGTTGTCGGCCAGCGTGGACACCATGCCCGCGTGGAAATAGCCGTGCTGCTGCGTCAGCAGTGGGTTGAAAGGCATCCGCATCTCGCAGAAGCCGGGCTCCACGCGGGTCAGCTCGATGCCCAGGGTGCGGCAGATCGGCTGGCGTTCGAAGCTGGCGCGGCAGCGCGCCTCCCATTTGGGATCGCGTGGTTCGAGGCGCTTGGTCACGGAAGGGGCCTTTCCGGTTGTGGAAACGGGTGCGGCCCCTACCCTGCGCCAGCCTTACGTCCCGATCAAGCCAAGCTGAGGGCTGGACGGCTCCGCGAAGGCCCGCTTCGGCATCCGCCCGGCGAGGTGCGCCCCGCGGCCGGCGACCACCGCGTCGCGCATCGCCGCCGCCATGCGGACCGGGTCGCGCGCCTTCGACACGGCGGTGTTCAGCAGCACCGCGGCGCAGCCCAACTCCATCGCCAACGCGGCGTCGGACGCCGTGCCGATGCCGGCGTCCAGCACCACCGGCACCGGGCTGCGCGTGCAGATGGTCTCGATCGCGTGCGGGTTGCGGATGCCGAGGCCGGAGCCGATGAAGGCCCCCAGCGGCATCACCGCCGCAGCGCCCAGGTCGGCCAGCTTGCGGCAGGTGACCGGGTCGTCGTTGCAGTAGGGCAGCACGGTGAAGCCGTCGGCCACCAGCTCCTCCGTGGCGCGCAGAAGTTCCTCCACGTCCGGATAGAGCAGTTCGCGGTCGCCGATGACCTCCAGCTTGATCCAATCCACGCCCAGCGCCTCGCGCGCCAGTTGGGCGGTCAGCACCGCCTCCTTGGCGGTCAGGCAGCCGGCGGTGTTGGGCAGCAGCCCGACCCGACCGCCGAATCGGCTGGCCAGCACGTCGGTGAGGCTTTCCGAATAGCCGTCCAGGCTGATGCGCCGGATGGCGACGGTGGCAAGCTCACTGCCACTCGCGTCCAACGCGTCGAGCATGACCTGCTGGTTCGGGTAGCCGGCGGTGCCCAGGAACAGCCGCGAGCCGAGGTTGCGGCCGGCGATGGTGAGGGTGTCGGTGTGCATGGGAATGCCTCAGTTTCCCTCTCCCCCCTGGGGAGAGGGTCAGGGTGAGCGGGCGCTCGGAGGGCGGATGAGCGCTGTGCGGAGCGCTTTCACCCGCCCTGGACGGGGCGGATGATCTCCAGGGCGTCACCGGGGGAGAGCGGAGTCTGGTCCCAGCGGCGGGAGGGGACGACGGCGCCGTTCAGGGCCACGGCGACTCCGGGCGTGCCGGGGACGATGCCGCGGCCGGACAGGAGGGCGGCGACGGTGTCGGCGGAAAGGACCTCGTCGCTGCCGTTGACGCGGATGGTGCCCATCATGCCACCACTCCTTTCGGCTGGAAGCGGTCGAGCGCGAAGGGGCGGATCACCGGGTCGCTCTCGCCGGTCAGGATCAGGCGGGCGATCGAGTCGGCGGTGACCGGGGTCAGCAGGATGCCGTTGCGGTGGTGGCCGGTGGCGAGCACCAGCCCTTCCACCTCCGTAGGGCCGAGAATCGGCGCGTCGTCGCGGCTGCCGGGGCGGAAGCCGGCCCAGGCCTCCTCGATGGGCAGTTCGGCGATGCCCGGCAGGGCGCGCCACGCACCCTCCAGCAGGGCGAACTGGCCGCCGGCGGTCAGCCGGTCGTCGAATCCGCGCTCCTCCGTCGTCGCGCCGATCAGCAGGCGACCGTCCAGCCGCGGGATCAGGTAGGTGCCGGGCGTCCACACCACATGGCGCAACAACGGCAGGCGGGAGTCCATGCGCAGGCAGACCATCTGGCCCTTGACGGGACGGACCGGCGGGCGCGCGGGCGGGGGAAGTCCTTCAATGCCGGCGGACCAGGCACCGGCCGCCAGGACGATGCGGTCGGCCTCGACCAAGCGGTCGCCGACCCACAGGCCAACGACCTGGCCGCCTTGCCCCTCGATGCGGGTGACCGGGGCGTTCTCGTGCACCTCAACTCCGGCGCGCAGGGCGGCCGCGTGCAGGGCGGTGGCGAGCTTGCGGTTGTCGACCTGGTGGTCCTCCGCGCAATAGAGCGCGCCGGCCACGCCGGGCTGGAGGTAGGGCTCGCGCCGGCGCACCTCCGCCCCACTCAACCATTCCACCGGCAGACCGAGGCCGGCCTGGAGGTCGTGGAGGAAGCGGACCTTCGCCGCGTCGTCGGCGGTCTGCGCGATGACCATGGTGCCTTCGCGGCGCAGGTCCACGGACTGACCGCTGGCATCCTCAAGCTCCGCCGCGAAGACGGGCCAGAGCGCCTGGGAGGCGCGGGTCAGCGGCAGAAGGCTTTCCTCGCCGGGCTCCGTCTCCACGCAGGCGGCGAGCATGCCGCCGGCCGCATGGGTGGCGCCGCGGCCGGCAAGCCCGCGGTCGAAGACCTGCACGCGGCAACCGGCGGAGGCCAGCCGCCACGCGATGGACAGGCCGATGGCGCCGGCACCGACGATCGCGACCGAGGGGATGGCGACGGAAATAGGACGTGAAAATGCCGTGGATCGCATGCGGCGGCTCCCTTCGCTGGCATTATCCAGACAGGTTCGATGGGTGTGATCTCAGCCGCACGAGCGCATCCCGCGCGGCACCCCAGCCAATGCGACGATAATCCAAAACCACCTGTGGTTTGGCAAGCCCGAAATCAGCCTACAGGAGGATCGCGGCGGCGAGCCCCAGGAAGGCGAAGAAGCCGACCACGTCGGTCACCGTGGTCAGGAACACGGCACTGGCCACCGCCGGATCGACGCCCAGCTTGTCGAGCCCCAGTGGCAGCAGCGCCCCGAACAGGCCGGCGACGAACAGGTTGATGACCATGGCGCAGGCGATCACCACCCCGATCATGGGCGAGAACCAGATCCAGGCGATCAGCCCGACCGCCACCGCGAAGACCACGCCGTTGATTAACCCGACCAGCACCTCCTTCCCCACCACGCGGAACGCGTTGGAGGAGGACAGCTCGCGTGTCGCCAACGCGCGCACCACGACCGTCAGGGTCTGGGTGCCGGCGTTGCCGCCCATGGAGGCGACGATGGGCATCAGCACGGCCAGCGCGACGATCTGCGAGATCGTGCCCTCGAACAGCGAGATGACGCCCGACGCGATGAAGGCGGTGACGAGGTTGACGGCCAGCCACCAGACGCGGGAGCGGGCGATGTCGCCGATGCCGCTGAACACGCCGGTGTCGCCGACGCCGCCCAGCTTGCGGATGTCGTCCTCCGCCTCCTCGTCGATGATGTGGACGACGTCATCCACGGTGATCACGCCGATCAGCCGCCCGCCCGCGTCCACCACGGGGGCGGACACCAGCGCGTACTGGCGGAAGAGGTTCGCCACCTCCTCCTGGTCCATGGTGGCGGGGATGGTGTCCACCTCCTCCGTCACGATGTCGGCGATACGGACGGAGCGCTTCTGGCGCAGCAGCCGCGACAGCGGCACGGCGCCGACGACCCGGTGCATGGGGTCGACGACGAAGATGTCGTAGAAATCCTCCGGCAGATCGTCGGAGGCCGCGCGCACATAATCGATGGTCTTGCCCACCGTCCAGAACAGCGGCACCGCGACGAGGTCGCGCTGCATCAGGCGGCCGGCGGTGTATTCATCGTAGGTCAGGTTCTCCTGAACCAGCGCGCGGTCGGCAGCCGGCAGGTTCTCCAGCACCTCCCGCCGGGTCTCCTCGTCCAGGTCCTCGATGAGGTCCACCGCGTCGTCGGTGTCGAGGTCGGCGACCGCGGCGGCCAGCTCCTTCGGCTCGAACAGCCCGACGATCTCCTCGCGGAGGTCGGGGTTCAGGTAGCTCAGCACCTCGCCGTCGAAGTCGGGGCGCAGCAGGCCGACCAGAGCCTCGCGCTCGTCGTGGCCCAGCTGCTCGATCAGGTCGGCGACGTCGGCGGGGTGCAGTTCCCCAATCTCGGCGCGCAACGCCTCGCGCCGGTGGTCGCGCAGGTGGGCGACGACGTCCTCGACGAACTCCGGCTCGACGCCGTAGCGACGCTCCTCCTCGCCCTCCTCACTGAGCTGGTGGGGGCGGAGTTGATGAGGGCGTTCCGCCGCCCGTTGCGGCTCATCGTCCGGGATGCGATTCGGCTCCTGGGGGTCGGCGTGCATGGCGGACACCCTCCCTTAGCGATGGCAACGCGACGCGACGGCATGGCCCAGGGGCTGGCCGGCCATGGCGCACCGGGGTTTGCGGGTTGGGGGAGCCCCCGCGCGGGTCGTCGCCGGGGCGCCCACGAAATATAGGTGCGCCTCCGCTTTGTCCAGCATGGCAAACGCGGCCCGCGCGCCCGGCCCCTCCTTCGCGCAATGCTTGCACATGCGGAAAAGTTAGGGCACCCATAATGGGGTTCCCCCAGCCAGCGGACGGTCCGATGGAATACGCCTACACCGAGGTCGACGGCCAGGAAGGCATTCTGCTGTCGGGGCGCTTCACCTACGACGACAGCCCCAAGTTCCACGCCCTTCTGGCGGATTGGGACGTTGCCGCCCGCCCGGACGTGCATTTGGACCTGCGCTACCTGACGTTTCTGGATTCAACGGCCATCGGCATGCTGTTCATCCTGGCCAACCGCTGCCGCGACGCCAAGGGACAGGTGGTGGTCCACAACGCGCAACCCTATCTGGTGCAGACCCTGCGCCGCGTGGCGCTGGACCAGTACGTCACCTTCTGCTGACAAGGCAGCCAGACACGAAAAAGCCCGCTCGGCCGTTCGGCCTGCGGGCTCTTCGAACCATCCCAACGATGTGGGAGAGTGGTGCGGTCGAGAAGACTCGAACTTCCACGGCATCTCTGCCACAGCGACCTCAACGCTGCGCGTCTACCAATTCCGCCACGACCGCACGAGGCTGGTAGCACCGTTGACAGGATTGCTCTTGCCAACAGGTGGAGCGGGGGAATACCAGATCCCCAACGCCCGATCAAGCGGCGTCTCGCGCAGCCCGTCAAGAAAGTCTCCGTTCCGTCATGACCGCCCTGCCCCAGACCGACCCGAACGCCCCCACCCCCGTAACCGCCGGTATCGAATGGCGGATCAGCGACTCGCCCGTCCCCTACCCGGAGGCCCTGGCGGAGATGGAGGCGCGCGTCGAAGCCATCCGGGCCGGGACCGCGCCGGAACTGGTCTGGCTGCTGGAGCACCCGCCGCTCTACACCGCCGGCACCAGCGCCCGCCGGGAGGACCTGCTGGAGCCCGACCGTTTCCCCGTCTACGACGCTGGGCGCGGCGGCCAGTTCACCTACCACGGGCCCGGCCAGCGCGTGGCCTATGTGATGCTGGACCTGAAGAAGCGCGGCGCCGACATCCGGGCCTTCGTCCACGACCTGGAGGAGTGGCTGATCCGCACGCTGGCCGCCTTCAACATCAGGGGGGAGCGGCGCGAGGGCCGCGTCGGCATCTGGGTCGACAAGCGGCCCTACGGCGGCGTGCCCGGCCAGGAGGACAAGATCGCCGCCATCGGCGTGCGGGTGCGGCGCTGGGTCAGCTTCCACGGCGTCGCGCTGAACGTGGAACCGGACCTGTCCCACTTCTCCGGCATCGTGCCCTGCGGGATCAGCGAGCATGGCGTGACGTCCATGGTGGCGCTCGGCCACCTCGTGACCATGGAGGACGTGGACGCGGCGATGATCGCCAGCTTCGCCGAGGTGTTCGGCCGAGGTCCGGCGGAGGAATGATTGCAGGGCGGCGCGATCACTTCTTCTTGGCGGGGGGCTGGCCGTCGTTGAGGATGCGCAGGTCCTCGTTGGTGATGGAGATCACCGTGCAGCCGGTCGAGTCGCCGTTGCGGAACAGGTAGATCAGCTTGCGGTTGGCCTGCTTCTTCGGGTCGTACAGGTTCAGCCCGTGGCCGAAGGCGACGCCCAGCACGTCGCCCTTGAAGATGGCCCGGAAGCGCATGGGCATCACCTCCTGAAACTTCCGGGCGGCGCAGAGGTCGCTCAACGCCTTCTCGAAGCGCCCGGCCTTGCGCCAGTCCTGGGTGGAGCGAATCGTCACCCATTGCGGCGGGTACGGGTAGCGCACCACCGGCGGAGCCAATGGAAGATCGTAGCCGCCGGGCGGCACCGGCGCTTGGTGCCCGTCCTCCGTCCGGTTCAACGGGCTGTCGGCCAGCGCGGGGAGAGCCGCGAGGGCAACGAGGAGAGCCGTAAAATTCCGTATGGCGACCGACCGGGTCCTTTCACCACAGAGACACAGAGGGCACAGAGAGAACCGGAGCATCGTCGGCCGTTTGGTTGGGCGCATTCCGAACCAGCGCGTCACCAGAATTATCTCTGTGTCTCCGTGTCTCTGTGGTTAACAACCTCCATATCGACACCCTCCCTCACAGCGTCCCGCGCTGCTCGAACGGCAAGGAGCCCGGGTCGCGGGCGGATTCGATGGCGATGTCGCGGACGATGGCGGACGACGGGCCGCGGCGACAGGCCTCCAGCATGCGGTCCACGGTGTCGGCGGGGCCGGCGAACAGCGCCTCCACCGTGCCGTCGCTGCGGTTGCGCACCCAGCCGTCGAGGCCGAAGGCGGTCGCCGTGTCCACGGTCCAGCCGCGGTACCACACGCCCTGCACCTTGCCGTGGATGCGGGCCAGCACCGCCTTGCGTTCGGTGCGGTCCGGTCCGGGTTCGGCCCCAGGTTCAGCCATGTCCAGGCTCCATATCGTTCTTGCGCCCCCACCACCCCATGACGTAGGCCGCGTGGAGCGCCAGGGGGGCTCCCCAGGCGACCAGGGGGAAGAGGAACCAGGGATATCCGGGGTCCAGCACGGCGTTCACCGGCACGAGGACCACCATCGCCACGAAATAGGCGATCAGATGGTTGAGGAAACCGCGCAGGCGCCTTTTTCGTTCCGCATCACCGAGTTGATCAGCACCTTGTTGATCCGCGTCACTCAAATCCGGCCTCCGCGATCAGCAATCACACAGCGATCAAGCCGGGCCGCGGGGAAGGTGCGCACCGCCCCGGAAACCAGGCCCGACGGCCGGAATATCGGCCCTCCCCCGGCGCCTGTCCATCCTCGTGACGGCAAAGGGCGGCGGGCGGAATGATCGTCCGCCCGCCGCCGGTCATCACCAGCTGCTGTTGGAGGTCGAGAAGTTCAGGGCGCTGACGGTGTTGTTCTTGTCGTACTGCACCATCAGGGCCTCGCTCTGGACCTGCTTGCGCCGGTAGCTCGTGAACGTGTGCGAGTACAGCTGGCTCGACGTTCCTTCCGAACTCGAGGAGTTGGTCGTCGGGGCGCCCAGGACCTGCATCACCTGCGACTTCGGCGTTCCCTTCGGGAACATGGCGTTGACCGTGGCCTCGCTCGCACCGGACAGAACCATGGGCCCCTGGTGCTTGTCGGCCAACGCCCCACCGGGGTTGTACATGCTCTGCTCGTCGTACATCGGCACCGGGACGCAGCCCGCAACAGCGATGAAAGACGCGGCAAGGGCAACAAGGGCAATGGATTTCTTCATATCGGCACCCCCTATCCAATTCTTCACGAGGTTCGGACGCCCCTGGTCCCGCGTCGCGACTCCACAATTGGCATAGAAGCACCACTATCGATTTTTCACAACGATTTTACAGCTGTTTCCAGAGTAAAAACACCGCAACCGACCCGTCACTCTTGCGTTTGAACTCCGCAATGCTTGGCTGTGTGCCTTTTGATCACGCCGCACCCCCAGCATTGCCGCGGCGTTCCGCCTCCTCGTCCAGCAGGGCCTTGCGGGACAGCTTGCCGATCATCGTCTTGGGCA
The DNA here is from genome assembly GCF_025961225.1 of Azospirillum canadense. Classification (GTDB taxonomy): domain Bacteria; phylum Pseudomonadota; class Alphaproteobacteria; order Azospirillales; family Azospirillaceae; genus Azospirillum; species Azospirillum canadense. The sequence continues at coordinate 2,408,594 of NZ_JAOQNG010000001.1, forward strand.
GCTGGTCGCGGAACTCGATCACCTTGGGCATTTCGATGGGCGACAGCTTGTCTTTCAGGAAGTCGATCAGTTCGTCGCGAGTCAGGGTCTTCCCCTCGTCCACGCGGATGTAGGCCTTGACCGTCTGGCCGCGGTATTCGTCGGGCAGGCCGGCCACCACGCATTCGGCCACGGCCGGGTGCAGATAGATCGCCTCCTCCACGTTGCGCGGGTAGACGTTGAAGCCGCTGCACAGGATCATGTCCTTGATGCGGTCCACGATGAAGGTGTAGCCGTCCTCGTCCATGTAGCCGACGTCGCCGGTGTGCAGGCGCCCGTCGATCAGGGTCATGGCGGTCTCCTCAGGCTTCTTCCAATAGCCCTGCATCACCTGCGGGCCGCGGATGCAGACCTCCCCCTTCTCGCCGGGCAGCAGGACGCGGCGCGGTTCCTCCAGGCTGACGATCTCGATCACCGTGCCGGGCAGCGGCAGGCCGATGGATCCTGCCTTGCCCGGCGCGGTCATCGGGTTGCCGGTGGCAACGGGCGAGGATTCCGACAGGCCGTAGCCTTCCACCAGCACGCAGCCGGTCGCCCGCTCGAAAGCCTGCTTCACCTCCACCGGCAGGGGCGCGCCGCCGGAGAAGCAGTAGCGGATGCAGGAGAGGTCGTAGTTTGCCAAGTGCCGGTGGTGGTTGATGGCGGTGTAGATGGTCGGCACCGCGGGGAACAGGGTCGGCCGCTTCTTGTGGATCGTCTGCATCACCTCGTCCAGGTTGAAGCGCGGCAGCATGACGATCTCCGCCCCGAACCGGATGCTGAGGTTCATCACCACCGTCATGGCGAAGACGTGGAAGAAGGGCAGCACGCCCAGCATCCGCTCCTCGCCCGGCTTGGCGCCGACGAACCACAGCCGGCACTGCTCCGTGTTGGCGGTGAGGTTGGCGTGGGTCAGCATCGCCCCCTTCGGCACGCCGGTCGTCCCGCCGGTGTATTGCAGGACGGCGATGTCCTTGGCCGGATCGACCGGCACGGGCTGCGGCCGCCCGTCGTTGGCGACCAATTGCTTGAAGGGCAGGTGCCGGTCGTCCGTGGGGATGCGCGCCACCTCCGCCCGCTTGGCGATTGGGAACAGCCAGTTCTTCGGGAAGGGCAGGATGTCCGCCATCGGGCAGACGACCAGCCGCTTCAGCCGCGATTCGGCCAGCATGCGGGCCATCTTGTCGTAGAGAACCTTGAGGTCCAGGGTGACCATCATCTCCACGCCGCTGTCGGCGATCTGGTGCTGCAGCTCCCGCTCCGCGTAGAGGGGGTTGAAGTTCACCACGATGCCGCCGGCCTTCAGCACGGCGAAGAAGCAGATCACGTAGTAAGGAGTGTTCGGCAGGAACAGGCCGACGCGCACGCCCTTCCCCACCCCGGCGGCCTGGAAACCCTTGGCCGCGCGATCCACCAGCGCGGCGATCTCCCCATAGCTGCTGCGCTTGCCCAGGAAATCGAGCATCGGCCGTGTGGCGAAGCGGGTCGCCGATTCGTCGAGCAGGGCCGTCAAGGGTTGCGCCGGCAGCGGCGCGTTCCAGTCCACCTCAGGCGGATAGCCGCGTTCCCAGAGATGCTCCGACAGGTTGCGGGCCGCTTCACCCATGCGCTTCTCCCTCGTCGTTCTTTGTGCGTCCTTTTTTAACCGGCGCCCCGGACGCGGGGTTTTGCGCCGATTGTAACCGCTCTTCGGGCGAAATGGTCCGCCAAGTTCGGGGCCGCAAGGCCGGCGGACGACCGCGACGGGCACCGCCGCCGGTGGTTGACGGAAAATTACGCTGGTGACCCTATTGTTGATGTGGCTAAATTCTTCGCGGCGGGCCCGCCGGCGGGAAGCACCGGGACGGATCGGCATCGCCGGAGCGGCATGACCGCGCGCGATGCCCTGGCCGAAGGATGTCAGCCCTTGTCCCGGTACGACCCAACCCCGCCCTTCTCCGGACCATCGCTCAGCGAAGGCGCCCGCACGCGGGCCACCGTCCGATGGTTCAACGCCACCAAGGGATTCGGCTTCGTGTCGCCGGAGGACGGGACGGGGGACGCCTTCCTCCACATTTCCGTCCTGAACCGCATCGGCCGGCATGAGATCGGCGATGGGGCGGAACTGCTGTGCCAGATCCTGCCCGGCGGCAAGGGCCCGCAGGTCGCCCACATCCTGGAGGTGGTGAGCGAGGGCGTGGTCGGCGGGGCCGGCCAGCAGCCGCCGGCGGCAGACCGGCGCGCAGCATCCACCGGGCCGGAGACGGAGGTCACCGGGACCGTGAAGTGGTTCAAGCCGGAGCAGGGCTTCGGTTTCGTGACCGCCGACGACGGCGCCAAGGACGTGTTCGTGCACAAGAGCGTGCTGCGCCGCTGCAACCTGCTGGAGCTGGCGACCGGCCAGCGCGTGCACCTGCGGGTGCGGGAGGCGCCGAAGGGCCGCGAGGCCTCCTGGGTCGTCCTGCTGTAGGGCCGGCCGTCATGACGCGGCGCGGACTGACGCCCTTCCAGCAAACCGGCGGCGATTTTGCCGGAAACGCCGACCGGCGCGCCCCCAGGGCGGATGGGCTGCGGGCGGATGGGCTGCGGGCGGATGGGCTGCGGGCGGACGGCAGCTTCTTCGATCCGGAGTTCCAGGCCTATGTGGTGTCGGTGGTGCTGGGGCATCACCGCATCTCCAGCCGCGCCGACGACATGCTGGTGACCACGCTGGGATCCTGCGTCGCCGCTTGCATCCACGACCCCGTGGCGCGGGTCGGCGGCATGAACCATTTCCTGCTGCCGGGCTCGCCGGTCGGGGACGGATTCGGCGTCGCCACCCGCTACGGCAGCGTGGCGATGGAGCGGCTGATCAACGATCTGCTGGCCCGCGGCGCGCGGCGCGAGCGGCTGGAGGTGAAGCTGTTCGGCGCCGCCCGCGTCATCGACACCAGCCTGGACGTGGGCGCCGCCAACCGGGATTTCGCCCTGGACTACGTGCGGCGGGAGGGGCTGGCGCTGATCAGCGAGGACCTGGGCGGGCCGACGGGGCGCCGCGTGCATTTCTTCCCGACCACCGGCAAGGTCTTCCGCCGCCTGCTGCGGCCGGAAACCGAACGCGAGACCGTGCACCAGGAGCTGGATTTCCTGAAGGCGCTGAAGGGCATCGCCGTGGAAGGGGAGATGGAGCTGTTCGACCGGGGGTAGGCGCGGGGTGATGGCCCAACGCGAGGACTTCACCGCGACCGCAGCGCGTCCGCAGCCTCCATCACCATCCATTCGGCCTGGTCGCCGTCCTCACCGTCGGTGAAGACGGCGATGGTCAGGGGGACCGGGCCGGGGACGTGGTAGGCCGTGGGAGTGCAGCCCGGGCCGCCACCGGTGTGGCCCCAGCAGGGGCCGGCCTGCGGGTCGCGCTCCACCATCAGGCCGAGGCCGTAGCCGGGCTCCACCCAGGGGCGGCCGCGCATCTGGCCGGGGACGGGCCACGACTCGGTCATGCGGGCGGCGAGGCGGGGAGCCAGCAGGTCGGTGGTGAAGAGGCCGTGCAGCAGGCGGGCGGTGTCGAGCGCGGTGGCGGCGACGACCCCGTGCGACACCCAGCCGGGGTGGTAGTGGCCGGCCACGGGGACCGGCGGGCCGTCACCGCCCAGGTAGGGGCTGGGGGCGAGATGAAGGCCGGCGAGGTCGGCGCGGGTCGTGGGCACGCACCAGTCGGTCAGGCCGAGGGGGCCGAACAGCTCCCGCTCCAGCAGGGCGGCGAAGGACAGGCCGGAGGCGCGCTCCAGCAGGCGCTTGACCAGCAGATAGCCGATGTTGGAGTAGGAGAATTGCTGTCCCGGCGGGGCGAAGGGTTCGTCGGCGCGGCAGCGGATGAGGAATTCGTCCTCCGTCCAGGGCTCCTCCCCGGCGCGGACGGCGGCGTGGTACTTGGGCATGCCGCCGTAATTGTAGAGCCCGGCCCGGTGCGACAGCAGGTCGGCCAGGGTCAGGCGGGCGGCGGGGGCGAAGTCCGGCAGCCAGCGGTCCAGCGGCGCGTCGAGGTCGATCGCGCCCTGCCCAGCCAAGCGCAGGGCCGCCGCGGCGGCGATGGTCTTGGTGATGCTGTAGGTCAGGAAGCGGGCGGTGGGAGGAGGAGGCGTTTCCCCCGGACGGGCAAGGCCGGTGGTCCAGGAGCGGTCGCCGGCGCAGACGGCCAGCACCGCGGTCCGGGCGGCGGTGGGGCCGGAGCCTTCATCGAGAAGGGGCGCGAGGCGCGAGGCGGCTTCATCAAACATTCGAACACCCTCCCCTCGCTTCGTGCACAAAAGGCAGTCCAAAAAGACGAAGGCCCCCGGATAGGGGGCCTTCGCTCTCGTCAGGTCAGTCGCGCTTGACCGTGTCGGCGGCCAGAGCCGCCTGGGCAGCGGCCAGACGCGCGATCGGCACGCGGTAGGGTGAGCAGGACACGTAGTCGAGCCCGACCTTCTCGCAGAAGGAGATGGAGGCCGGGTCGCCGCCATGCTCGCCGCAGATGCCGAGCTTGATGTTCGGGCGGACCTTGCGGCCGCGCTCCGTGGCGATGGCGATCAGCTCGCCCACGCCATCCTGGTCCAGCGTCTGGAACGGGTCGTGCTCCAGAATGCCCTGGCGCTGGTACTCCGGCAGGAAGGCGCCGGCGTCGTCGCGCGACAGGCCGAAGGTGGTCTGGGTCAGGTCGTTCGTGCCGTAGGAGAAGAACTCCGCCGACTCGGCGATCTCACCGGCCTTCAGGGCGGCGCGCGGCAGCTCGATCATGGTGCCGACCATGTATTCGAACGTCACTCCCGTCGACTCCATCACCTCCTTGGCGACGCGGTCGACGACGTCCTTGAGGATGTCCAGCTCCTTCTTGGTGCCGATGAGCGGGATCATGACCTCCGGCATCACCGTCTCGCCCGTGGTCTTGCAGACGTCGGCGACCGCGCTGAAGATGGCGCGGGCCTGCATCTCGTAGATCTCGGGGTAGGTGATGCCAAGGCGGCAGCCGCGGTGGCCGAGCATCGGGTTCGCCTCGTGCAGCTGAACCACGCGGTGGTTCACCCGCAGCAGGTCGGTGCCGGTGGCCTTGGCGACCTCTTCCATCTCCGCGTCGGTGTTCGGCAGGAACTCGTGCAGCGGCGGGTCGAGCAGGCGGATGGTGACCGGCAGGCCGGACATGATCGTGAACAGCTCGACGAAGTCCTTCTTCTGGAAGGGCTCCAGCTTCGCCAGGGCGGCGCGGCGGCCGGCCTCGTTCTCCGCCAGGATCATCTCGCGCACCGCCAGGATGCGGTCCGGGTCGAAGAACATGTGCTCGGTGCGCGACAGGCCGATGCCCTCCGCGCCGAACTTCCGCGCGGTGCGGGCGTCGAGCGGCGTCTCCGCGTTGGTGCGGATCTTCATGCGGCGGATCCCGTCGGCCCAGCCCATCAGCGTGGCGAAGTCACCCGACAGTTCCGGCTGGATGGTCGGGACCTCGCCCAGCATCACCTCGCCGGTCGAGCCGTCGATGGTGAGGATGTCGCCTTCCTTCACGGTCAGGCCACGGACCATCATGATCTTCGACTTGTAGTCGATGCGCAGGTCGCCGGCGCCCGACACGCAGGCGCGGCCCATGCCGCGGGCCACGACGGCCGCGTGGCTGGTCATGCCGCCGCGGGTGGTCAGGATGCCGCGGGCCGCGTGCATGCCGTGGATGTCTTCCGGCGAGGTCTCGATGCGGCAGAGGATGACCGCCTCACCCTGGCCGGCCTGGGTCTCCGCCTCGTCGGCGGTGAAGACGACCTTGCCCGAGGCCGCACCCGGCGACGCCGGCAGGCCCTTGGCGATGACCTTGCGGTCAGCCTTGGGGTCGAGCGTCGGGTGGAGCAGCTGGTCGAGCGAGGCCGGGTCGATGCGGCGCACGGCTTCGGCTTGGTCGATCAGACCTTCGTTGGCCAGATCCACGGCGATCTTCAGCGCGGCCGGGGCCGTGCGCTTGCCGTTGCGGGTCTGCAGCATGAACAGCTTGTTCTGCTGGACCGTGAACTCGATGTCCTGCATGTCGCGGTAGTGCTTCTCCAGCTTGAGGCGGACCTCGTTCAGCTGGTTGAAGACCTCCGGCATGACCTCTTCCATGGCGGGGAGGTCGGACTTGTTGGCCTCCTTGCCGGCGATGGTCAGGTGCTGCGGCGTGCGGATGCCGGCCACCACGTCCTCGCCCTGGGCGTTGACGAGATACTCACCGTAGAAGGCGTTCTCGCCGGTGGACGGGTTGCGGGTGAAGGCCACGCCGGTGGCGCAGTCGTTGCCCATGTTGCCGAACACCATGCACTGCACGTTGACCGCGGTGCCCCAGCTGGCCGGGATGTCGTGCAGCTTGCGGTAGGTGATGGCGCGGGCGTTCATCCAGGAGCCGAACACGGCGCCGACGGCGCCCCACAGCTGCTCCTGCACGTCCTGCGGGAAGGGCTTGCCGAGTTCATGCTCGACCGCCTTCTTGTAGTCCTCGATGACCGCCTGCCAGTCCTCGGCCGACAGGTCGGTGTCGAGGTTGTGGCTCTTGTCGCGCTTGTGGTTGTCCAGGATCTCTTCAAAGTGGTGGTGGTCAACGTCCAGCACCACGTTGGAGTACATCTGGATGAAGCGGCGGTAGCTGTCGTACGCGAATCGGGCATCGCCCGAGCGCTTGGCCAAGCCGGCGGCCGTCGCGTCGTTCAGGCCGAGGTTCAGCACCGTGTCCATCATGCCCGGCATGGAGGCGCGGGCGCCGGAGCGCACCGACACCAGCAGCGGGTTGGCCGGGTCGCCGAAGCTGGCGTCCATGGCCTGCTCCAGCCGCTTCACCGCCGTTTCCACCTGGGCCTTCAGCTCCGGCGGATAGTTGCGGCCGTTGGCATAGAAGTACGTGCAGACCTCTGTGGTGATGGTGAAGCCCGGAGGAACCGGAAGTCCCAGGTTGGCCATTTCGGCCAGATTGGCACCCTTACCGCCGAGCAGGTTCTTCATTTCCGCACGGCCTTCGGTGGCACCGGCCCCGAAGCTGTAGACCCACTTGCTGTCGCCCTGGCTCGCCATCGTGAAATCCTCGTTCACCTCTATGGTCGTCCGGCCGTCGGCTGCGCGCCTCGCCGATGGACGCGTGTCCATCTGGTATGACCGCGCAACCGCATCCGATGGTGACCTTCTATCTCCCCGCGGAAGGAGAACACAAGACGATCCGTTGCATAACGTGAACGCGGCGGTGCGCATCCGTTCTGTATAACACGGAATCCGATGTATTAACCCTGATGGGGAGGACCTGCCGAATTCGCTGGGCGCGCTTGGGCGGATCGGGCGCGGTCGCGCCTTTGCGCGCGGCGGCATCGTGACGGATTTGTGTTCGCCGCCAGTGGGTTGGCAAATTTTGTTTGTTTTCGAATGCTGGGCGGGGGATGGGGATGCCCCGGCACAGCCACCATCCAACCGGCCAACGGCGGCGCGGATCGGCCGGCCGTTTTCATGTCCCCACGGGCGGCGACCGGCTCGAACCGCGCGGTGATGACATTCCCGGCCGCCACCCATTCGGCGCCGGAGCCGAGCATTCCGGGTGCAATTCACCGCCTCAGAAACCACTGAGACGCTTGGTACATAGATATGCACTCATCAGTCGCATTTGATCTGTGTTTGTCACCTTTCGTCATTTGAACGTGATAAATTGCTTCTGTATAGAATATCTCGCAAATAATACTACAATCGGAGGCTTCAATGTCGGGAACCGCGACGGTCATCGTTTTCGTTCCGGGTACGACCGCGTCGGAACTGTACGACGGCACCACGAACGTGTGGCCGAACGTCATGAACAGCGATGACACCATCGCCCAGAAGCTGGAGTACGCCTACGACGTGCTGAACGTCGGCAACCTGTCCGTCGGAAACGTCGTCTCCTCCTACTCGCTGTCGAGCACGGAGCAGGTCCCGTGCTATGGCAGCCTGCTCACCTACCTGACGACCGCGTCGAATTTCCAAAGCGGCACGGCCTTCACCACCTTCACCTACAACACGGCGGTGCAGACCAACAGCACGCCGGTGCCGGTGTCCAACCTGCTGTTCTACATGGTCCCCTATGACTGGCGTCAGGACAACATGGCCTCGGCGAACTGGCTGTCCGGCGCGATCGCGTACCTGGACGCCGCCTACAAGGCGCAGGACCAAGCCTACAACCTCTACCTGGTCGGCCACAGCATGGGCGGGCTGGTTTGCCGCGGCATGCTGGAGTCCGGCATCGTCTCGTCCTCGACGAGCTGGTGGAGCAACCTGCAGTCGCTGACCACGCTGGCCACGCCGCACCTCGGCGCGCCGCTGGCCCTGTCGGCGATCCTGGGGACGCTGGCCGACGCCATGCCCCTGCCCTGGTACGCCAAGCTGTTCGTGAACTGGTTCCTGCAGGAGGCCGTGAACAGCAAGGGCTTCCCGTCCACCTACGAGCTGCTGCCGCCGGATCTGACCAGCCCGAACCAGCAACTGTTCGTGCAGGGCACCGGGGACAACGCCACGAAGCAGTACGACATCTATGACACCAGCGAGACGGTCTTCCAGGCCGTGCTGGCGCTGAAGGGCCTCAAGACCGGCGTGCTGGCCGAGGCGAAGACCTTCTTCGGCAACCTGAACTACACCGCCAAGCCGCCCAAGCCTTACTATTGCTTCGCCGGCATCGATCTGGCGACCTGCGCCGACAGCGGGTCCGACTATGCCTTCACCTTCAACGGCATCGACACGATCACGGCGCAGACCACCCAGAACAGCGGCGACAGCGTGGTTCCGGAGACCAGCGCCAGCTTCGCCACCAACGCGGCGAACGTGGCGGTGACGACCTTCAGCGGCTACAACCACGGCTACATGGGCGGCAGCGACATGACGGACCACCCGAACGCCATCATCACCATGCTGGCGCTGGCCGGCGTGAAGGTGGTGTCGACCACCGAAGCGGTGGCGCAGGCCGCCGTGGAGAGCCCCGTCCAGGAAGTCTTCGCCTGATCTTTTCCCCTGACCGGGGGGGTTGGGAAGGGCATGATCCATGCCCTTCCCGCACGCCCCGTCAGTCCGGCACCAGGCGGCGGTATAGGTGCCAGGTGCCGTGCCCCAGCACCGGCATGACGATGGCGAGGCCGACGAAGGCCGGGATCGAGCCGAGAATCAGGGCGCCGACGACGATCAGCCCCCACAGCGCCATTGGCTCCGGGTTCTTCAGGGTGGCGCGGACCGAGGTGCGGATGGCCGTCGTCACGCCGACGCGGCGGTCGAGCAGCAATGGGAAACTGACCACGCTGATCGCCAGCACCACGGCCGCAAACAGGAAACCGACCCCGCAGCCAAGGATGATCATCGCCCAGCCTGCGCGGGTGGTGACGGTCTGGTCGAGGAAGGCGCCGAACGTGTCGGGTGCTCCGGACGCTGCGAAGGCCGGCCCGATCGTCGCCATGTAGATCAGCTGCGCCGCGACCAGCCAGAGCAGGAAGATCGCGGTCAGGATCAGCCCCATCACCAGCACCGCGCCGAAAGCCGGCGAGGCCGCCACCCCGAAGGCGTCGGCCCAGCTGACGGCGATGCCCTGCTCCCGCCGCCGGCTCATCTCGTAGAGGCCAATCGCCGCGAAGGGGCCGATCAGCGCGAAGCCAGAGGCCAGCGGGAACAGCAGGTGCAGCGCGTCGCCGTTGAACACCGCGACCGCCAGCACGAGGCCGACGACCGGGTAGATCAGGCACAGGAAGAAGACGTCGGTGCGATAGGCCGCGAAGTCCTGGAGCCCCTTCGCCAGCGCGTCGCGCAGGTCGGCCGTGCGGATGCGGCGCACCGTGGGCTCGTAGGCGCTGCGGTCCTCGCCGGTCGGGGAGACGGCGTGGCTCGCCTCGGCCACGGCGTGCGACCAGACTTTGAAATGGGCTGCTCCCCACTCAGCCGGGTTTCGGATGGTCATGCTCGTTCCTCCCGAACAGTTCGTCCGAGGGGTCGCGCGCCTGTGTTCCTGGTTCGCTTGCTGTGGCCGGTCGCTTCAGTCCGGCGATCGGTCACGGAACCGCCGCGACCCGCCATGGGAGAGAGCATACAAATTCAAATAGGAAATGAGCAAAAAAATAAGGGTATGGCAACATCCAAAATCCCAATTCGCCACGCTTGCAAAGCGCACGATCATCTGCTTGGCAAAGCAACTACCAAAGCGCCGCCAACTCAGCTGCAGCTTCACAGCCAAGCTCGATATCCACGTCTATTAACATTTGACCACGGGCAGGTCGTGAAGGACGAGGTATTTTTAAATTCATTTCTTTTCTGAACTCCAATGCCGTGTTCAGACATTTCCGCGCGAGCACATCAATCTCGCTTTGAAGCCGGCACGCGACCGACGCTTCCGGAAAATCCGGAAAAGTGATGGAGTAGCCCGTTTCGACCTCTTCTACGATTGCAGGATATTTTACCATGGTCAGATCCCCATCTTCTTAGCAGAAACACAATTCTTTAGAGCATTAAACAGGGAAGGACTACGATCGCAGAACTTCCAAATTTCAGCGTCGATTTGAGAATCTGTTAACCGAGCATGGTCGCCGGCCATAAACACGGAAAACCTCGAATCATCCACATAAATTATATTTGCACCATGAGAACGCTTCAGACGAACTCGCTCTGCGCCGAAAACACGCCGGAGGCAACCCAACAGGAGGTTGACAAATTCAGCCGCAAGAGGTTTATCAAATTGTGCAGTAAGCAAAACAAGCTCCTGTCAATATAGAAGCACCATTCTTCTTCGCTGATAATCCTTACAACAGAGCGATGACGTTTGCCATATGCAATTGGGGACAATCCGCGCTAATGTGGCGCACCGAAAGAAAATTCATACAATTGAATGTAATGCGAACCTTTATCCCATGAAAAAGCCCCCTGTACAGCAGCACATTACTGTACAGGGGGCTTTTTATAGTCTTTCTGTTGAAACTATCACAATGCAGTGAAGCCGAGGCGATTACCCCTCGATGCGCGAGAAATCCGCCACGGCGTTCAGCGTGGCGCGGATCTGGCTCAGCAGGCGCAGGCGGTTGGCGCGTAGGTCGGCCTGCTCGGCGTTCACCGTCACCTTGTCGAAGAAGGCGTCCACCGGGCCGCGCAGGCGGGCAAGAGCACCCATGGTTCCGGTGAAGTCCTCCTGCGCCAGGAGCGGCTTGGCGGTCGCCGCGGCGTCGGTCAGGGCGCCGTAGAGGTCCTTCTCTTCCGCCAGGGTCAGCAGGGCCGGGTCGACCGGCTGGTCGTAGGACTTGCCGTCCTTCTTCTCCTCGATGCGGACGATGTTGCTGGCGCGCTTGTAGGCGGCCAGCAGGTTCGCTCCCTCCTCGGAGCCGACGAAGGCCTGGAGCGCCTTCACGCGGGCGAGCAGGCGGACAAGATCGTCCTCACCGCCGAGAGCGAACACCGCGTCGATCAGGTCGTGGCGCACGCCCTGGTCGCGCAGCGTGACCTTCAGGCGGTCGGCGAAGAAGGCCATGAGGTCCGAGGCCACCGAGTCGGCCGCGGCGAAGCCGCCGACGCTGTAGGCACCGTGGGCGGCCTTGAACACCTGCGTCAGGTTCAGGCGCAGGCCGTTCTCAAGGATCAGCCGGATGATGCCCAGCGCGGCGCGGCGGAGCGCGTAGGGGTCCTTGGAGCCCGTGGGCTTCTCGTCGATGGCGAAGAAGCCGACCAGCGTGTCGAGCTTGTCGGCCAGCGCCACGGCGACCGACACCGGGGCTTTCGGGCACGTGTCCGAGGGGCCGAGCGGCTTGTAGTGCTCCGCGATGGCTTCGGCGACCACCGGGTTCTCGCCCTCGCCCAGGGCGTAGTAGCGGCCCATGATGCCCTGGACCTCGGGGAACTCGCCGACCACCTCGGTCACGAGGTCCGCCTTGGACAGCAGGGCGGCGCGGGTCGCCGCGTCGGCGTCGGCGCCGATGGCGCGGGCGATCTCCGCCGCCAGGATCTGCACGCGGGTGACCTTCTCCGCCACCGTGCCGAGCTTGGCGTGGAAGGTGATGGCGGCCAGCCGGGGAACGCGCTCCTCCAGCTTGGTCTTGCGGTCCTGGTCCCAGAAGAACTTGGCGTCGGACAGGCGGGCGCGCAGAACGCGCTCGTTGCCGGCGACGATGGCCCGGCCAGCGTCCGCCGTCTGGGTGTTGGCGACCACGACGAAGCGCGGCGCCATCTTTCCGGCCTTGTCCAGCACCGCGAAATACTTCTGGTGCGTGCGCATGGAGGTGATCAGCACCTCCGACGGCACGTCCATGAACTTTTCGTCGATGGAGCCGACCAGCGCGACCGGCCATTCGACGAGGCCGGCGACCTCCTCCAGCAGCCCGTCGTCGGGCGACAGGGTCAGGCCCTCCTTGGCGGCGAGCGCCTCGGCGTCGGCCTTGATCTTGGCCTTGCGCTCCTCACGGTCCAGCACGACGTGGGCGGCGCGCAGCTTCGCCTTGTAATCGGCGAAATCGCTGACGGTGAAGGCGTCCGGCGACAGGAAGCGGTGGCCGCGGGTGCTGTTGCCGAACACCAGCTTGCCCTGGTTGCCGCCGAGGTCGAAGGACCCCTCCAGCACCGTGCCGCCGAACAGCGCGATGATGGAGTGCAGCGGGCGCACCCAGCGCACCGTGCCGGTGCCCCAGCGCATGGACTTCGGCCAGGGGAAGTCGGCCATGACGGCCGGGATGATCTCCGCCAGCACCTCCGCGGTGGGGCGGCCCTTCTTCTCCGCCACGGCGAAGTAGAAGACGCCCTTGCCGGTGTCGCGCTGCTCGCACTGGTCGAGGCTGGTAAGGCCGGCCGACTTCAGGAAGCCGGCGACCGCCTGCTCCGGCGAGCCGACGCGCGGGCCCTTCTTCTCCTCGCGGACGTCGGCCGTGCGCTCGGCCAGGCCGTCGAGGACGAGGGTGAGGCGGCGGGGGGTGGAGTGGGCCTCGGCAGCGGAGAAGGACAGGCCGTTGGCGGCCAGCTTCTCGGTGACGAGTCGCTTGAGGTCGTCCGCCGCACGCGCTTGCATGCGAGCCGGGATTTCCTCGGAAAAGAATTCGATCAGAAGTTCGGGCATGTTACTTGGCCCCCCCGGCGGTCCAAGCCTCGCAGCAGGCCTTCGCCAGCGCGCGCACGCGGCCGATGTAGGCGGCGCGCTCCACGACGCTGATGACGCCGCGCGCGTCCAGCAGGTTGAAGAGGTGCGACGCCTTGATGCACTGGTCGTAGGCCGGCAGGGACACCCCCTTGGCGATCAGCGACTGGCACTCGGCCTCGGCGTCCTTGAAATGCTGGAGCAGCATCTCGGTGTTGGCGTGTTCGAAATTGTGCGCCGAATACTCGATCTCGGCGCGCTTGAAGACGTCGCCGTACTTTACGCCCTGCCCGTTGAAGTCCAGGTCGTAGACGTTCTCCACGCCCTGCACATACATGGCCAGCCGTTCCAGCCCATAGGTCAGCTCCACCGCGACGGGGTCGCACTCGATGCCGCCGACCTGCTGGAAGTAGGTGTACTGGGTGACCTCCATGCCGTCGCACCAGACCTCCCAGCCCAGGCCCCAGGCGCCGAGAGTCGGGCTCTCCCAGTCGTCCTCGACGAAGCGGATGTCGTGGAGCGACGGGTCGATGCCCAGCACCTTCAAGCTTTGCAGGTAGAGGTCCTGCGCGTTGGCCGGCGAGGGCTTCAGGATCACCTGATACTGGTAATAGTGCTGCAGCCGGTTCGGGTTCTCGCCGTAGCGGCCGTCCTTCGGCCGGCGGGAGGGCTGCACATAGGCCGCCTTCCAGGGTTGCGGACCGAGCGCCCGCAGGGTCGTCGCCGGATGGAAGGTGCCCGCACCCACCTCCATGTCGTAGGGCTGCAGGATCACGCAGCCCTGCTCCGACCAGAACTGGTGGAGCTTGAGGATCAGGGCCTGAAAGGACAGGCCGCGGCTGTCTTGGGAAGACCCGCTCTGGGAGGCCATCGGCGGTCACTTATGATTGGTGTGGAAAAACGCGCCGCACGATACGCGGCGGTATTCCGGGAATCAAGCGCCCGCCGGGGTTTAAAGCCTCAGCGCCCGTAGGGACAGCCTGGGCGGCCGCAGGACACGGCGGAACGCGGGGCGACGTAGGCGCCGCATTCCGGGCACTTCTCCATGTCCTCGGTCATTGCCCCGCCGGTCGATTGCGGGGCGCGGGGGTTGGCCCCAGGGGAGGAGGAGCCGAACGGGCCGCCGCTGCGGCGCTGCTCGCGTTCGCGCAGGCGCTCGCGCCCAACCTCGCCGACGCGGTTGAACCAGCGCCAGCCGAACCACACCGCGCCGATCACCAGCGCCAGGAACAGGAGCTTCGAAAGACTGAACATGGCGCCAGGATTAGGGGGTGCGGGGGTGCGTGGTCAAGGCTGCCCTTCGGTCAGCCCCCAGCAATCATCCCAAGGCAATCAGCCAAGCGCGATTTTCAACGCAAGCGGCACCAGGACGACGGCGAAGCCCTTCTTCAGCAGGCCTGCCGGGACGCGGGAGGCGAGCCGGGCGCCGAAGGGGGCGGCGAGGACGCTGGCGGCGCTGATCTCCAGGAAGGCCAGCAGGTGCAGGTAGCCGAACTGGCCCGGCAGGTGGACGCCCTCGCGCAGGCCGAGGCCGGTGTAGAGGATGGCGCCCAGCACGGTGACCGGCAGGCCGATGGCGGTGGAGGTGGCGACCGCCCGCGTCATCGGGTGGCCGCGCCCGCTGAGGAAGGGCACCATCAGCACGCCGCCGCCGGCCCCGATGAAGCTGCCGGCCACGCCGATCAGCGCCCCGCCCAGCCGGTAGGCGGTGGGCGGCACGTCGGTTGGGGACGTGGCGCCGGGCTTCGGCGGTTGGGCGCGCAGCATGCGCCAGGCGGTGTAGAGCAGGAAGGCGCCGACCACCGCGCGCAGGGCCTGTCCAGGCAGGTGCGTGGCGACGGCGCTGCCCAGCGCGACTCCGAGCAGGCTCGCCAGGACAGTCGTGCGGAAGACCCGCCAGTCGATGTTGCCCAATCGGTGGTGGGACAGGACGGACGACACCGAGGTCACGGCCACCACCGCCATGGAGGTCGCCAGCGCCGTCAGCGGCGCGTCGGGGGCCGGCACGCCGAGCCAGGGCAGGACCAGCGTCAACAGAGGGACCGCCACCAGCGCCGTTCCGACCCCCAGCATACCCAGGAGCAGTCCGCCGGCCGCTCCACCGGCCAGAAAGATAAAGGCGCTGAGCATTCCGGGGTCCCGTCGAAATAGGTCTTGTCGCGCGGCGGAAAGCCGGCACTTTATGAAAGAAAACCGAGAAAGAGGAGACGAAATCCAATGAACACCGCTCGGGACGCCAACCAGGACGCCAATTGGGACGCCAGCGCCTATCCGGTCATCGTCCGTCCGCTGGCCCCCGAACAGGGCGTCGGCTACACGGCCGAGGTGCCCGACCTGCCCGGCTGCACCGCCGGCGGCACCACCCCGGCCGAGGCCACCGCCGCCGCGCGCGACGCGATCATCGCCTGGATCGCCGAGGCCCAACGCACCGGCCAGCAAGTCCCGCCCCCGTCCGAACGCCTGCGCGAGGTGACGCAATAGGCCTGCGCCCGTAGGTTGGGTGGAGCGCAGCGCACCCCAACATCGTCGGCATGGCGGCGTGTGTTGGGTTGCGGCTGCGGCTGCGGCTCCATCCAACCTACGAAATTTGCGGCGTTACAGACCGTAGCGTGACCACAGGGAGCGTTCCTCCACGGCGGCGAGCGCCGCGGCGGGAAGTTGCGTGGCCAGCTGGTCGGGGAGCGACTCGACGCGGAAGCCGATGCGGCGGAACCAGCGGCGGTCCTCCTGCACCACGCGCAGGCGCAGCTTCTCGCCGAAACGGCCACGCAGGATCGTGCGAAGGTCGCCAATTCCGTCGATCAGGCCAAGCTCCAGCGCCCGGCGGCCCGCCCAGAAGGCGCCGGAGAACAGCTCCTCCTCCGAACCGGCAAGGCGGGCACCGCGGCGGGTGCGGACCATCGCCTTGAAGGCGTCGTGGATCTCCGCCTGAATCGCCTTCAGGTGCGCCACCCCGTCCTCGCGTTCCGGCGAGAAGGGGTCGAGCAGGACCTTCTTGTCGCCCGCCGTGTGGACCCGCCGCTCAATGCCGTGGCGTTGAATGAACTCGTGCGCGCCGAAGCTGGAGGACACCACGCCGATGGACCCGACGATCGAGCTTTCGTCGGCCCAGATCTCGTCCGCCGCACAGGCCAGCCAATAGCCGCCGGACGCCGCCGCGTCCTCGCAGAAGGCGAAGACGGGCACGTTCTTCTCCGTCGCCAAGTCGCGGATGCGCTTGGCGATCAGGGCCGACTGCACGGGCGAGCCGCCCGGTGAGTTGACGACCAGCGCCACCGCCGCCTGTTTCTTGACCGCGAAGGCGCGCTCGATCAGCCCGGCCATGCCGGCGAGCGTCAAGCCCTGGCGCAGCGGGCCAACCTGGCCGATGACGCCGGACAGGCGGAGGACGGACACGATCGGCCCGGCGTCGCGCCAGGGGCCGAAAGGAAGTTTGGCGAGGAGGTCATGCATGCTCATCGCCGGTTGAAATGGTGACGCTGACGGCAGAGTTAAAGCGCCAGCGGCAGCATGTCGCGGAGGATGCGTTGCGCGGCGGCGGTGTAGGACCCGTCCGCATCATGCAGAACCAGGCCGGCGGTGAAGCGGGCCGGTGCGCGGCCGCCCTTGCGCGCCGACAGCAGGATGCGCCGGGCATCCTCACCGGGCTTAGGCCACAGGGGCACGAGGATCAGGGAACCGAATCGGGCGCCATGCAGGGCGGCCAGGATCTCGTCCAGCCGATCGGCGCGGTGCACCAGGGTCAGCGCCCCACCCGGCTTCAGCATGGCGGAGGCGAAGCGCAGCCAGTCCGCCAGCCCCGCCTCCCCCTCCACGTTCGCCGCGGCCTTCCAGGGATCGGGCGGCGGGCTGGCTGCCCCGGCGCGCAGGTAGGGCGGGTTCATCATCACCCGGTCGAAGCCGCCGGGCGCGAGGTCCGGCGGCGGGGCCAGCAGGTCGCCGTCCATGACGGTGACGCGGCCAGCCGCATTGAGGGCAACATTGCACCGGGCGAACTCGGCGGCCTCCGCGCGCTTTTCCAGCCCGACGATGACAGCGCCGGGAACCCGCGCGGCGAGGCACAGCGCGGCGGCGCCGGTGCCGGTGCCGACGTCGAGCACGCGGTCGCCGGCAACGGCGGCGGTGAAGGCGGCGAGCAGAACGGGGTCGATGGCGGCGCGGTAGCCGGATTCCGGCTGGATCAGGCGGACGCGGCCGTCCAGAAGGGTGTCGATGGGCTCGGTCATGGCATCGCGTCGGGAGTGGAGGTCAACCACAGAGACACGGAGACACAGAGAGCTTTATTGAAAACACGCTGCCTGCCTCGTAGATGCAGAAAGACGAACACTCGACCGGAACACACTCTGTGTCTCCGTGCCTCTGTGGTGAGTCGCATTCGTCTCTACCACCACTCCAACTTACCGCCATCCTCACACCCCCAACTCTTCGCCAGCGTCGCGCAAAAGGCGGCAGGCCTGGGCGTGGTCGTCTTCCGGGACCATCAGGCGGCGCGGGATCGCGCCGATGGATCCCTCCAGGATGCTGGTGTGGGTGTCGAGCACGACGGCCTCGATTCCGGCGTCGGCCAGCAGCGCCAGAAGCCAGCTGAGGCGGACCGGATCGGTGGTGCGCAGAAGTTCCTTCATCACATCTCGACATTGCGGCGCCCTGCGGACTTGACCGAAGAGGCTATGCCGTTATGCTCCCTGCCGGAAATCGTCACGTCAATCATATTGGAGTCGACCTTGGCGGTCGTGACCAACCTCGAGCCGAAACGGCGCAAGTCTAACCCGCTCGACGATTTGACCGCCCTGGTGGCCAACGACCTGAGCGCGGTCAACGACATCATCGTCGCGCGGATGCACTCGTCCGTGGAGCTGATCCCGCAGCTGGCCGGCTACATCATCGCGGCCGGCGGCAAGCGCCTGCGCCCCGTGCTCACCCTCGCCGCCGCGGAGCTGTGCGGCTACAAGGGCGACGACCACAAAATGCTGGCCGCGGTGGTGGAGTTCATCCACACCGCCACGCTGCTGCACGACGACGTGGTCGACGAAAGCGACCTGCGGCGCGGGCTGGCCTCGGCCAACGCGGTGTTCGGGAACAAGGCCAGCGTGCTGGTCGGTGACTTCCTGTTCTCCCGCGCCTTCGAGCTGATGGTCGAGGTCGGGTCGCTGGACGTGCTGCGCATCCTGTCCAAGGCGTCGGCCGTCATCGCCGAGGGCGAGGTGCTGCAGCTGCGCACCACCAACGACACGGAAACCAGCGAGCAGGCCTACCTGGAGGTCATCAAGGCCAAGACGGCCGAGCTGTTCGCCGCCGCCTGCCGCGTCGGCGCCGTGGTCGCCAAGCGGCCGCAGGCGGAGGAGCTGGCGCTCTACGACTACGGCATGAACCTGGGCATCGCCTTCCAGCTGGTCGACGACGTGCTGGACTACTCCGCCAAGCAGGCGAAGCTGGGCAAGACCGTCGGCGACGACTTCCGCGAGGGCAAGATCACCCTGCCCGTCGTGCTGGCCTTCCGCCGCGGCAACGACGAGGAGCGGGCCTTCTGGCGCCGCACCATGGAGGATCTGGACCAGCAGGACGGCGACATGGAGCGCGCGCAGGAGCTGATGGTCCGGCACAACGCGCTGAAGGACACGGTGGAGCGCGCCCGCCATTACGGCGCCATCGCCCGCGACTCGCTGGGCCTGTTCGCCGACAGCCCGGTGAAGCACGCCCTTCTGGACGTGCTGGACTTCGTCATCGAGCGGGATTTCTAAGCGCACTCACTTTTTCGGGTCGGGGGGCGATTTTGGCGTTGCGCCCCCCGGTTCCAGCGGCTATATACGCGGCCCACGGCGACGCTGGCGACGGCGCCGCCGACAGGAACGGAGAGTAGCTCAGCCTGGTAGAGCACTGCTTTCGGGAGGCAGGGGCCGGAGGTTCGAATCCTCTCTCTCCGACCAACACGGCAAAGGGCCGGTACGGAAACGTACCGGCCCTTTCGCATTCCGGGGGTTCGCTCCTCCTCGGAAAAAAACATTCGTCGTCCATCGCTTATGGCGTTGCAGAGTGCGGGCAAAGGGGCTATACACCCGCCCCACGGCGACGCTGGCGACGGCGCCGCCGACAGGAACGGAGAGTAGCTCAGCCTGGTAGAGCACTGCTTTCGGGAGGCAGGGGCCGGAGGTTCGAATCCTCTCTCTCCGACCAACACGGCAAAGGGCCGGTACGGAAACGTGCCGGCCCTTTCGCTTTTGAACCATTCCCTCCACGGCCCTGTTGACGTTGGCAAGGACGCGAACGACCGAGGAGGGAACCGTGGAAGAGATGATCAGCAGCCGTCCGCACGGGGCTGGCGGGCCGTACGGGACCGACGTCGAGCCGAGCCGCGTGAGGGTCCCGCAGGCGTTGCGCGACGAACTCCTGGAAGCCGGCTTCCGCCCGCGCGACACCGGCGACGGCATGGCCTGGAACCGGCGGGACGGCGACGGCACCCACGTGATGATCTCCGCCAACGGCGCCTTGTCCGGCGACCCGCACCGCGGGGAATGGACGGCCGGGCGCTACGGCGACACGGGCGGATTCATTGAGGTGACCGGGTTGACGCTGCGCGCCGCACTGGACGCCGTTGCCATCCTGCCCCGTCCGGTGCGGGTGGACGGGTCGCTGGCCGAAGCCATATACCCGTCACTGGAGGAGGCGATGAGCGATTTCGCCTGAGCCTGGATTTTCTTACTTAAGCGCCTCATCAATCTCCACCTGATAGCCGTTGGC
Organism: Azospirillum canadense; assembly: GCF_025961225.1. Classification (GTDB taxonomy): domain Bacteria; phylum Pseudomonadota; class Alphaproteobacteria; order Azospirillales; family Azospirillaceae; genus Azospirillum; species Azospirillum canadense. Next base: position 2,428,386 of record NZ_JAOQNG010000001.1, read on the forward strand.
GAGGCGGTTGGTCTCGTTGGCCATGCCGATCACGGCCATCAACTCGCCGAACTGGGCATCCGTCATGCCCGCCCTGCGCGCCGCCGCTTCGTGCGAGCGGATGCAGTAGGCGCAGCCGTTGGTGACGCTGACCGCCACGAAGATCATCTCCTTCACCAGCGGATCGAGCGCGCCCGGCCCCATCACCTCCTTCAGGCTCTCCCAGGTCCGCTTCAGGGTTTCCGGGTGGTGAGCCACCATCTTCCAGAAGTTGTTCACGTCCGGAACGTTGCGGGTTGCCTTGATGTCGTCGAAGACGGCGCGGACCTCGGGGGCGGCGTCGGCCGCATCGATGGGCTTCAGGGGCATGGCGGGTGACTCCTGCGTCTCACGGATGGTTGATGCTGCGACATTTTCGCCGTTTCCGGGCGCGCCGGCCACAGGCGAATGGCCGCGCCACCGCCCAAGGGGTGCGACAGAGTCCGTGGAAATTACAGTTTCTTCAGGTGGTTAAACTGCGGCACGGCGATGCGCAGGGGGGCCAGCGCGCGGGCGATGCGCGGGGTTGATCAAGGATTGCTGCAATGCAAACGGCGATTGCGGGGCGTTGACCGAAATGGATCCCCGGTGGTAATAACCGGACAAATGCTGCGGTCATAAATGTCGGGGAAGCCCCCGAACAATAAGAAGACTAAGCAACTGTCACCGGTCGAGGAAACCATGCACAAAGCGGCACTCCGGGGCGCTTTAATACTGGCGCATGTCTTGTTGGCGCAGACGGTCCTGGTGCAAGCCGGGCCGGCCTTGGCGGCCGACACGTCGGCCAACACGGCGGCGAACGACGCCGCGCAGGCGCCGACCTTCGTCGCAGGCACCGTCCCATCGGTGCGCCGGACCGACGCGCCCACCCTGGCCGCCGTCGCGAAGGACGCCCGCTGGTACCAGAAGGCGCTGTCCGGCGTGGACTCGCCCTACCCCACCAGCCTGAAATTCCTGGACGACCAGGGCAACTGGTACACGCCCTTCACGCAACCCGGAATGACCGGGCGCTACGACCTGCGGCGCTGGCACCGCTGAGGCGGTTGCCGCACCCGCCCCTCGGTGGGGCCGCCCGCCCAATCAGAACGACAAAGCGACATCACCCAATCCGAGCCGGCGGACCCCGGCCCGGAAACGCCACAACACACCCCAATGGAGGAATCCCCAATGAAAGCAACGATGAAGAAGACCCTGCGCACCGCCCTGATCGCCGCCGCCCTCGTCGGCGGACTCGCCACCACCTCCGCCGCCGTCGCCCAGGGCATGAGCGGCATGTCGGGGATGGGTGGAATGTCCGGCATGGGCGGGATGAGCGGCATGTCCGGCATGGGTGGCATGTCCGGCATGGGTGGAATGTCCGGCATGGGCGGGATGAGCGGCATGTCCGGTATGGGCGGAATGTCCGGTATGGGCGGAATGTCCGGTATGGGCGGAATGTCCGGCATGGGTGGGATGAGCGGCATGTCCGGCATGGGTGGGATGAGCGGCATGGGCGGGATGAGCGGCATGTCCGGCATGGGCGGAATGTCCGGCATGGGCGGGATGAGCGGCATGTCCGGCATGGGTGGAATGTCCGGCATGGGTGGAATGTCCGGCATGGGCGGGATGAGCGGCATGTCCGGCATGGGTGGAATGTCCGGCATGGGCGGGATGAGCGGTATGTCCGGTATGGGCGGAATGTCCGGTATGGGCGGAATGTCCGGCATGGGCGGGATGAGCGGCATGCAGGCTAAGCCGTAATCCGACACGCGGGGAGATGGCGCGCCGGGGGCTTGGGAGGGCTCCGGCGCGCCGCTCCCGTCGGGAATTCGTCAGGAAAGGCCGGGCGGACGCCCGGCCGGGACCCCGAACCGCCGAAGGGCCGGCCGCATGACGTCCAACCATCCAAAAAGCGATCAACCCGTGAAGGCCATCCACCCGGTGGTCTATTTCCTGGGTTTCTTCCTGGTCTTCGGGCTCGTCCAGTTGGCCTTCCCCGCGAAGAAGGTCGACCAGCCGGTCAAGGCCCCCGCGCAGGCGGCGGCCCAGGCGGACAGCGCCCAAGCCACCAAGCCGGCGCCCACACCGGTGTCGCCGACCGCGCAATTGCTGCTGGAGGCGGCGCGCGCCGTTCCCGCGGCCCCGCCGAAGCCGGACCCGCAGCCTCTGGTGGCCAAGGCTCCGGCCCCCGTCGCGGCGCCCGCACCAGCCCCAGCCGCCCAGCCCGCCCCAGCGCCGGAAGCGGCCAAGGCGCCGCCCGCCCCCGCCTTTCCCAAGGCGGTGCTGAGCGCGTCGGGCGAGCCGGACTACGGCAAGGCGCTGTGGAACCCGCTGCATTTCAAGCCGGCCATCGACACCGCCACCAACGAGCAGTGCCTCGCCTGCCATCAGGAGGTGCTGGAGCCGAGCGTGCGCGCCGCCTCCCCCGCCGGGGTAAAGTCCGCGGACGCGCAGGCCTGGTACCAGACGCTGGACACCTACATCGGCGCGCAGGACAGCTTCCATCGCCGGCACCTCAGCACGCCCATGGCGGAGCGGCTGATGAACCTGCAATGCACCTTCTGCCACCAGGGCTCCAACCCGCGGGAGGAGGCTCCGGTCCCCCCAACGCCGACCAATGCCGGCTACACGCTGCGCAAGCAGGTGAACCCGGAAACGACCTGCCTCGCCTGCCACGGCCAGTTCCCCTGGCAGAACATGGAAGGCCTGCCCGGCCCCTGGCACGAGGCGCGCGAGAACTTCGAATCAGCGGACGCGCCCAACGGCTGCCTGTCCTGCCACAACCCGGAAGGCGGCTTCCGCACCGAGCGGCACAAGGTCAGCTACCTGAAGGCCGAGGCGATCGAGCAGGCGGCCACCGAGAACGCCGACACCTGCTACGGCTGCCATGGTGGGCGCGCCTGGTACCGGATCAGCTTCCCCTACCCGCGCCACCCCTGGCCCGGGATGCCGGAGGACACGCCCGACTGGGCGAAGGCCCGCCCGGCCAACTCCGACCCGCGCTACGCCCTCCAAAATCCTGGGCCTAATAAATGAGAGGCGAGATGGACGCGAAAACGATCCTGGGGAACGCGCTGAACGTCTCGCGGCGCGACGTCCTGCAGGGGGCCGCGGGCACGGCCGCCACGGCCGCCGCCGGGGCCAGCCTGTTCCGCGCGGTGGAGCCGCGGGAGGCCAAGGCCTTCGCCTACAGCCCCTACCCCACCGACGACGAGCTGGTCACCGTGCCGACCAGCTGCGCCCACAACTGCGGCAGCCGCCACATGCTGGTGGCGCACAAGAAAGGCGACGTGATCGTCCGCCTGTCCACCGACGACGGGCGCTACCAGGGGCCGCAGGGCGGCTTCGGCTATGACACGGAGGAGATGCCGCAGCTGCGCGCCTGCCTGCGTGGCCGCTCCTACCGGTCGCGGCTTTATTCGGCGGAACGGCTGCTCTACCCGATGATCCGCGTCGGCGAACGCGGCGAGGGCAAGTTCAAGCGCGCCTCCTGGGACGCCGCGCTGGACTTCATCGCCGGCAAGATGCAGGACCTGAAGCAGAAATACGGCCCGCACGCCCTGCTCGACCAGAGCTACGCCGGCGCTTCCTATGGCGTCTTGCACAAGTCCGACCAGATCGAGGGGCTGCTCGGACGCTTCCTCGGCATGTACGGCTGCCGGACGTCGAGCTGGTCGGTGCCCTCCTACCAGGCGACCACCTTCTCCAGCCGCATGACCTTCGGCACCATCGAGGATGGGAACGAGGACGACACCTTCGCCCATTCCAAGCTGATCATCATGTGGGGCTGGAACCCGGCCTACACCTTCCACGGCGGCAACACCTTCTACTACATGCGCTTGGCCAAGCAGCGCGGCTGCCGCTTCGTGCTGATCGACCCGCAATATTCGGACAGCGCGTCGGCCTATGATGCCTGGTGGATACCGATCCGGCCGGCGACGGACGCCGCCATGATGGCCGGCATGGCCTTCCACATCTTCACGAACGGCTTGCAGGACCAGGACTTCATCAACCGCTTCACGCAGGGCATGGACCCCGGCACCATGCCGCAGTGGGCGCAGGGGCAGGAGAGCTTCAAGGACTACATCCTGGGCACCCGTGACGGGCAGCCGAAGACGCCGGAATGGGCCAGCGCCATCTGCGGCGTGCCGGCCACCGACATCGTGAAGCTGGCCGACCTCTACGCCCGCACCAAGCCCGCCGCGCTGAAGGCCAGCTGGGCGCCCGGCCGCAATTCCAACGGCGAGCAGTACAACCGCATGGCCGCGGCCCTCCAGGCGATGACCGGCAACATCGGCAAGCTGGGCGGCTGCGCCGAGGGCGTGGGCAAGGCCTGGCACGCGGAGGGCATCGCCTACCCCTACGACGAGTTCTCCAACGTCTGGTACGCCTCCATCAAGTCGGACCGCTGGGCGCATCTGGTCCTGAACTACCCGAACCTGAAACGGGAGGAGATCGGGCTCTGGCCCCGGTCGGACAACCTGGACGGGGTGATCCCCAACGTGCGGGGCATCTTCTGGCAGGGGTCCAACTGGTTCAACCAGCTGCCCAACATCAACAAGCAGATCGAGGCCATGAAGAAGCTGGACCTCGTCGTCTGCAACGACGCCACCATCACGCCGTCCGGGCTTTACGCGGACGTGCTGTTCCCGGTGGCGACCCATTTCGAGCGGCACGACGTGGCGCTGCCCTGGTACAAGGGCCACTACTACATCCACCGCCCGAAGGTCATCCAGCCGCTCGGCGAATCGAAGACCGACTTCCAGATCTACACGGAGCTGGCCCACCGGCTGGGCTTCGGCGAGCGCTACAACCCCCGCGCCAGCCGCGAATACTTCCATTACGACGACGCGGTGGACGAAGCCTACCTGAGCGCCTGGTGGGAGAAGGTGCAACACCACCAGGGCGCCGACATCAGCTGGGAGGAGTTCAAGGCGCGCGGCACCTACAAATTCAAACTGCCGCGCCTGCACGTCGCCTTCCAGGACCAGATCGAGAAGGGCGTGCCCTTCCAGACCCCCAGCGGCAAAATCGAGATCCTGTCCACCCAGCTGGCCCAGGTGACCGACTGGACCCGCACGGCCTGGGGCCACCCCATCCCGGCGATCCCCAAGTGGACGGAGCCCTTCGAGAGCCTGAACCACACGGAAAAGCGGGCGGAGCACCCGTTCCACCTGATCACGCCGCACGCGCGCTGGCGCACCCATTCGATCTTCAACAACATCCCCTGGCTGCGCGAGACCTACGAGCAGGAGGTCACCATCAACGCGGCCGATGCTGCGACGCTGGGGATCAAGACCGGCGACACGGTGGAGGTCTACAACGCCCGCGGCCGCATGGTGCTGCCGGCCTATGTGACTGAGCGCGTGATGCCCGGCGTGGTGGTGGTGCACGAGGGCGCCTGGCTGGACCTGGACGGCGACGGGGTGGACCGCGCCGGCAACCCGGACGTGCTGACGCTGGACGAGCCGAGCCCGGCCGGCGGCTTCGCCTACAACACCATCCTGGTGAACCTGCGCAAGACCGACCTGAACCACCGGCCCGGCTGGGACCAGCTCGCCACCTCGCGGGCGCACGTCTTCCGCCGCAGCACGTAAGGGGGGCCGACCATCATGGAAGAAGAGAAGAAGGCCCGCGTCCAGGTGGCCGTCGCCGCGCGCAAGCGCAAGGGCTACACGCCGGTGACGCCGGACATGCAGCTGGGCTTCGTCCACAACAACGTGGACTGCATCGGCTGCCGCGCCTGCGAGATCGCCTGCAAGGACAAGAACGGCCTGCCGCCGGGGCCGCGCTTCCGCCGCGTGATGTATGTGGAGGGTGGGAAGTTCCCGGAGGTGTTCGCCTACAAGGTGAACATGTCCTGCAACCACTGCGCGGAGCCGGCCTGCCTGCCGACCTGCCCCACGGGCGCGATCTTCAAGCGGACGAAGGACGGCATCGTCGACATCGACAGCAGCCTGTGCATCGGCTGCCGCCGCTGCGAGGCCGCCTGCCCCTTCGGCGCGCCGCAGTTCGACCCGATCAGCAACACCGTCATGAAGTGCAACCTGTGCGTCGACGAAATCGACGCCGGGCGCAAGCCCTACTGCGTCATGGGCTGCATGATGCGCGTGCTGGACGTCGGCCCGATCGACAAGATCCGCGACGGGTCCTACGCCACGAAGGCTGTGGGACCGGGCGAGCGGGTGGTTCGGCAGGTGCGCAACATGGCGAACCCGGAGCTGACCAACCCGTCGATCGCGTTCGTCGCGCATCCGAAGGGGAAGGTCGAAGGGTGACACATACCCTCTCCCAGCCCCGCTGGGAGAGGGGTTCTTCGAGGAGCACGCGCGTGGACGGAATCACTCCTTTGGCCGAGGCGTCCCCGGTGGTCGTCGCGTTCGGGCGGGCCACGGCGGCCGACGTGCGTCGGTTGGCCGGGCTGCACGACCGCGAGCCGACCGTCGACCTCCTGGAGGAGCTGCGCGCGCAGCCCCTCCAGGATCTTTTCGGGCTGACGTTCGACCGGCCGGACATCGTGCAGGCGCTGGCGCTGCTGGGAGAGGCGCTGGACGGCCTGCCCCGCCCCGCCGACGCGGCCGCGCTGGACGAGCTGGCCGCCGACTTCGCGGCCATCCACTTGACCAACGCGCTGCGCGCCTGCCCCATCGAATCCGTCTGGGTGCACGAGGAGCCGTTGCGCCGGCAGGAGGCGATGTTCCGCGTGAAGGCCTGGTACCGCCGGTTCGGCCTTGTGACCGACGACCCGCGCGACCCCGACCATCTGGTGCTGGAGCTGCATTTCCTGGCCGATCTGCTGGAGCGCGCCCAGGGCGCGGAGGCGGCGGATTTCCTCGACCAGCACCCGCTGCGCTGGGTCCCCGCCTTCTGCGGCCGGGTCGCGGCACGGTGCCGCACTCCCTATTTCGCAGGCGTCGCGCTGCTCACGGGCGGGTATTTGGATGCGTTGCGCGACCTGCTGGCGCAGGGCTTCGACCGACCCCGGCCGGTGGAGCAAGCCATGGAGTCGCGGCGCAAGGAGACCTGCGGTTGACGAAAAACACGGCCGGCTCGCCGGCCATCGGACGGCGCCCGAGCACCCCGCCGACCATCGCGGCGGAGCGCTGCGTGCACAACAGGGCGGTCGTGGCGAGCTGCCGCGCCTGTGCCGACGCCTGCCCGCGCGGCGCCTGGGTCGTCGACGGCGATGGCGTGTCCATCGACCTGCCGGTCTGCGACGGCTGCGGCCTGTGCGCCGCGGCCTGCCCGCAATCGGTCATCGCCCACGGCCACCGGGTTGCCCGCCGCCGGGAGCGCACCGGGACCGGGCGCGGCCTGCCCGTGGGATTTGCCGCCTGTTCGCGCACCGGCCTGCGCAACGCCCAAGAGAATGGGCATGAGGATGGGCATGAGGATGGGCATGAGGATGGGCATGAGGGCGTGGAGGGCGTGCTCCCCTGCCTGAACGTGCTGAGCCTCGCGGACCTTGCGGCGCTCTATGGCGGCGGGGTTCGGCGGCTGGTCGTCGCGCGCGGGGCCTGCGCCTCCTGTCCCACCGGCAGCAGCACGGCGGTGCGGTTGGAGCGCGCAGTGGCGGAGCTGAACGTGCTGCTGGAGGGGCGCGGCCTGCCGCCGTTGCTGCTGACCCGCCGTTCCGCCACGCCCTGGCGCGCCCAGCTGGCCTTCGACACGGTCTCCGACCGCGAGGACAGGACCGGCGATGGATCCAGGGAGGAGTCCGGTGAGGTCAGCCGCCGCGGCCTGTTCCGCCTGTCCGGCTTGCGGCGCCGGGACGGGGGCGACGCTGAGACCGGCACACCGGCCCGGATGCCGGCCGGAACGCCGCCTGGACGGCTGCTGCCGCCGCCGGCCTCCCCGCGGCTGGCCGACGCGCAGCCCTGGCCCTGGGTGCCCTCCATCGACGCGTCGGTCTGCGAGGGCTGTGCCAGTTGCGCGCGGCTCTGCCCGACCGGGGCGATCCGCCTGGACGGTGGAGAGGCCGCGGCCTTCCGCATCGCCGCGGAGGACTGCACCGGCTGCCGCCTGTGCGTGGACGTCTGCAAGCCCGACGCGCTGATCCTGGAACGCTTGGCACCGCGGCGGCAGACCGCCGTGCCGCTGCAGGCCCGGCGCTGCCCGTCCTGCGGGGTCACCGCGCGGCTGCCAGCCGCGCGGCCGGGAACGGAAAGCCTATGCCCGGTGTGCCGCCGGACCGCCCACCGGAGGCAACTGTTCCAGGTGCTGGACGACACGCAGGACGGGGTCGACGACGCGGCTGACGATCCGGCGAACTCAACCGCTAACCCGTAGGGCATAGACCTGCCGGAAAGTCCGGCTTGCCGAATTGCCAGCGCGACGCCATAGCTTAAGCACCCCGGAGGCTTAGGCCGTCGGGTTCCGTTCCATCCTGCCCGGTACCCGCCTTCCGCCGATGCCCACACGGTTCCTCGACGCACTGGCCAGTGAATCGGCTGGAATGCTGCGGCTGCTGCGGGCGATGCTCGTGGCGTCGGTGCTCGTTCCTTCGGTCCTGTTCGCGGTCATCGCGTGGCGCGACTACCGCGCCGTGGTCGCCGAGACCGAGCGCAACATGAACAAGACGGTGCAGGTGCTGCACGAGCATCTGCACAAGATTTTCGACACCGTGCAGCAGACGCTGGACCGCGTCGACGAACGCACCCAGGGGATGAACTGGGACGAGATCGGCCGGTCGGAGTCCCTGCACGTCTACCTGAAGACGCTGGACGACGAACTGCCGCAGGTCGGCGTCATCGCGCTGATCGACCCCAATGGCTTCACCCGCGCGCTCAGCCGCGTCTTCCCGCTGGAGCCGCCCACCAGCGTCGGCGACCGCGAGTACCTGCGCGTCCAGAGGGAGCGCGACGCCGGCGTTTTCATCAGCGAACCGGTGATCGGGCGCAACACCAAGGCCAGGCAGTTCAACGTCAGCCGCCGCCGCAGCGGACCCGGCGGCCCCGACGGGGCGTTCAACGGCATCCTGGTCGCCGCCCTGCACGCCGACTATTTCAACGACTTCTACAGCCGCGTCCTGCCCGGGGGCGAGGAGTCCATCTCCATCGTGCGGCAGGACGGCACGGTCCTGATGCGCGTGCCGGATCGCGGAGACGCCATTCCCACGCGGCTGTCACCGGCGAACGGGCTGATGCAGGCCACCGCCCGCGGAGCCGGCGAGGGGATGTACCGCAACGTCAGCCAGGTGGACGGGATCGACCGCCTGTACGCCTTCAAGCGTGCGACCCCCTATCCGGTGTACGTGACCTACGGCGTGCCTCAGACGGAGATCATGGCGACCTGGCGGCGCAACATGGTGCTGTACGCCGCCTTCGCCCTGCCGGCCACGCTGGCGCTGGTCTGGATCACCTCCCTGGCCATGCGGCGCGCGCGGAGCGAGGTCGTCGCCATGCGTCGCTGGGCCGAGGAAGTGCGCAACCGCGAAAGCCTGGAGGCCGCGCTGCGCCAGTCCCAGAAGATGGAGGCGCTGGGCCAGCTGACCGGCGGGGTCGCCCACGACTTCAACAACCTGCTGACGGCGGCGCTTGCCAACCTGCACCTGATGGCGCCGCACCTGCCGGCCGCCGGGAACCGCTATCTGGACGGGACGCGGACGGCGCTGGAGCGGGCGAAGAAGCTGACCGGGCAACTGCTCGCCTTCTCGCGGCAGGAGGCGGTGGACCCGCAGGTGGTCGACCTTGCGGACAGCCTGCGCGCGATGGACGACCTGCTGGAACGGTCCGTCCGCGCCGACATCCGGCTGGACTGGGACCTGGCCCCGGGACCGCAGCGGGTGGAGGTGGACCCGGTGCAGCTGGAAATGGCGGTGCTGAATTTGGTGCTGAACGCCCGCGACGCCCTGCTCAACGGTGGGCGAATCCGCATTTCCAGCCGCGCCGGTCCGGACGCCGAGCCCGGCGTGGAGGACCGCGGGGCCGGAACCGTGGTGCTGGAAATCGCCGACACCGGCACCGGCATGCCGCCCGACGTGGCCGCCCGCGCCTTCGACCCCTTCTTCACCACCAAGGACGAGGGCAAGGGCACGGGCCTGGGCCTGTCCATGGTCTACGGCTTCGCCCGGCAGTCCGGCGGAACCGCGCGCATCGAGAGCGCGCCCGGCCGCGGCACGGTGGTGCGCGTCGCCCTGCCGGCGACGGCCAAATGCCCGGCGGCCGATATCCCCGCGCCCGAGGCGGCGGCCGGCGCCACCGGCCCCGTGCGGCTGCTGGTGGTGGAGGACAACGCGCTGGTCCTGATGGCCACCGTCGACGGGCTAGTCCAGGAAGGGTTCGAGGTGCTGACCGCCGACCACGGCGCCGCCGCGCTGGAACTGCTGGAGCTGGATTCCGCCTTCGACGTCATCGTGTCGGACGTGGTGATGCCCTACGGCGTGTCGGGCATCGACCTTGCCCGCCGGGTGCGCGAGCGCTGGCCGCGCATCCGGGTGCTGCTGACCTCCGGCTACAGCCCGGAGTCGCTGACCGGGCTGGGCAGCGACACGGCGGTCCTGCCCAAGCCCTTCACCCCCGACCAGCTCGCCGCCCGCATCCGCGGCCTGCTGCGGCCGGCCAAGGTGGCCTGACCGGACCTCCGCGGCGCTGCATCAGCACGCTGATGAACCTTTCTTTACATCAGCACGCTGATGAACCTTTCTTTACATCAGCACGCTGATGAACATGGGCGCCCAGAGCAGCGCCGACCAGACGACGCCCAGAAAGATGCCGTGGGTCAGGTCGGTGAAGGTCGGCTCGCACAGGCTGTGGATGCGCCAGATGGCTTCGCGCTCGTCGATCCCGCGGTCGTGGAAGGGCCCTGGATCGCGGGGAGGCTGCTGCTGGGCGTCGTTCATGGCCGTTCACTCCGGACGGAATCCGCACGGGAGTGGAACCCCTGAGCGCTCCGCCGGTTCCGCCCGCCCGGGCATGAAAAAGCCCCCGCTTCCCGGAGGAAGGGGGGCCTCACGCCGGCGGTCGCGCCGGTTACTTGGAGCGGATCACCGGGGTCAGCTGGTCGCCCCAGTTGCCCGTCGCATTGTGGTAGCGGGCGGTGCGCATCAGCTCAACCGTCACGCCGGCCTCCACGGCCTTGACGACGGCGTCGTTCAGACGGTGCAGGCTGTTGGCGAGGATGCGGATGGCGCTCTCCTGGTCTTCGGTGAAGCCCGAGCGATCGTCCGGCGGCGCGTCCTGGAAACCCGACTGGTTGCTCATGCGGCAGTCCTTCCCTTGTTATCTGGCCCAAAGCCCGTGGCTGTGAGTGTCCGAAACTGGTTGCCGGACACGAATCTTGCGTCCGGCCCTTACCCTCTTAACACATCTTGCGCGGGGAGCAAGCGCGCGGCGAGACAACCTCCTTCGAAAGAAGGAACACGCGAAACGGGCAAAGGAGCCCCACTCCGCCTGCGGTAATCCGGCCTTTGATCGCCGGCCGTTGATCGCCAAGCATGCCCGCCTTAGGCTCCGCTCCACCGAGAGCCATAACAACCGCCGACAACAACGGAAAGGCAAGACCCATGGCCGAGACTGCGACCTTATCCCGCACCATCGCCTTCCTGGGGCTGGGCACCATGGGCTTCCCCATGGCCGGCCATCTCGCGCGCGCCGGGCACCGCGTCACCGTGTACAACCGCACCGCCGCCAAGGCCGCCGCCTGGGTGGAACAATACGGCGAATTCGGCGGCCGGCGCGCCGACAGCCCGGCCGAGGCCGCCCGCGGGGCGGAACTGGTGTTCCTGTGCGTCGGCGGTGACGACGACGTGCGGCAGGTCGCCGGCGCGGCCATGACCGCCATGGAGCCGGGCACCGTCATCGCCGACCATTCGACCGTCTCGGCCGCCGTCGCGCGCGAGATGGACGCCGCGGCGACGGCGCGCGGCCTGTCCTTCCTCGACGCGCCGGTGTCCGGCGGCCAGGCCGGGGCGGAGAAGGGCGTGCTGACCGTGATGGTCGGCGGCGATGCCGGCGCCTTCGAGCGCGCCCGCGACGCGATGGCCTGCTACGGCCGCTCCGTCACCCACATGGGGCCGTCGGGCGCCGGGCAGCTGACCAAGATGGTCAACCAGATCTGCATCGCCGGGCTGGTGCAGGCGCTGGCCGAGGGCATGGCCTTCGCGCAGAAGGCCGGGCTGGACGGGCATCAGGTGGTGGACGTGATCTCCAAGGGTGCCGCCCAGTCCTGGCAGATGGAGAACCGCGCCAAGACGATGCTGGACGGCAAGTTCGACTTCGGATTCGCGGTGGACTGGATGCGCAAGGACCTGGGCATTGTGCTGGACGAGGCGCGCCGCAACGGGTCCGCCGTGCCGGTCACCGCGCTGGTCGACCAGTTCTACGCCGAGGTGCAGGCCATGGGCGGCAATCGGCTGGACACGTCCAGCCTGATGACGCGGCTGGTGCGTTAGCCGGGCGTCCGTTCGAAGGCACGGGACAGGGCGCGGCGGAGATCGTCGGGGCGGAAGGGCTTGTGCAGCAGCGCGCAGCCCGCCCGCTTCGCCTGCCGCAGACGCGCCGGGTCGGTGTCGCCGGTCACCAGGACCGCCGGAACCGGGCGCCCGGCCTTCTGGCGGACGGCGGCGACGGCATCCAACCCCGTCGTCCGGCCGGTCAGGCGGAAGTCGCTGACCACGGCGTCGGGCAGCCCGCTCCCCTCCCCCATCCGGGCAACCGCCTCTTCCGCCGAGGCGGCGACGATGGTCCGGCAGCCCTGGGATTGCAGGAACATCGACAGGGCGCCGCGCTGCTGCTCCTCGTCCTCGATGACCAGGACAGTGCGGCCGGCGAGCGCCGGGGCATCTGGAGGCGCCACCGGGTCGGAGGACGGAGCCGGGGCGTCGGCCAGGGGCAGCTCCACACGGAACATCGTCCCCTTGCCGACCTCTGAGCGCACCGTGATCCGGTGGCCCAGCAAATTTGCGGTGCGGCGCACGATGGCGAGGCCAAGGCCAAGGCCCTTGTTGCGGTTCCGCTCCGGATTGCCGAGTTGGTAGAACTCCTCAAAGACGAGGTCCTGCTGCTCCGGCGGGATGCCGGGGCCGGTGTCCCACACATCCAGCCACAGGGTCGGCCCGCGCCGCCGGCAGCCGAGCAGAATCTTTCCGCTGCCCGTGTGGGCGATGGCGTTGCTGAGCAGGTTGCGCAGGATGCGTTCCAGCAGCAGCGGGTCGCTGCGCACCACGGCGTTGCAGTCCATCACGCGCAGGCGCAGCCCCTTCAGATCGGCCTGCGCGCTCATCTCCCGCGTCAGCCGCTCGGCCACTTGGCGGACCGGGAAGGCGGTGACGGTGGGCTCGACGGTGCCGGCCTCCAGCGTCGCGATGTCCAGAAGGCCGTTCAGCAGATCCTGGCCGGAATGCAGGGCTTCCTGCACGCGCTCCAGCAGTTCCAACGGGTCCGGCTGGCCGCCAAGGCGCTGGGACAGCACGCCCAGCAGAAGCTCCATCGCCTGGAAGGGCTGGCGCAGGTCGTGGCTGGCGGCGGCCAGGAAGCGCGTCTTGGCACGGTCCGCCCGCTCGGCATCCCGGCGCGCCCGCTCTGCCTCCTCCATGGCGCGCCTAGCCTCCAACTCGTGCATGACGAGGCGGGAAAATTCCGCAAGGTCGCGGCGCTGGTCGGGGCCGAAGTCGTCGCGCGGCTTGTGGTCGATCACGCAGAGCGTGCCGAGGAGATGGCGGTCCGGCGTCACCAGCGGGGCCCCGGCGTAGAAACGGATGTGCGGTGGCCCGGTCACCAGGGCGTTGTCGGCGAAGCGGTCGTCCGCCAAGGCGTCGGGGACGACCATCACCCGCTCTTCCAAAATGCTGTAGGCGCAGAAGGCGAGCTTGCGGCCGGTGCAGGCGATATCCAGCCCGAAGCGCGCCTTGAACCACTGGCGGGTCTCGTCGACGAGGCTGACGAGCGCGATCGGCGCGTCGAAATGGCGGGCGGTAAGGCGCGTGATGCGGTCGAACACCTCTTCCGCGGGCGTGTCCAGCACGCCGTAACTCTTCAAGCTGTCAAGCCGGGCAAGCTCATCCAAAGGCCACGGCGGTTCAATTCTGTCGATCTGCATTCCGCCTCCCCTTTTACAACAGGATAGAGGAACCGGAAGCGCATTCTCAGTCATCAAAAGGTACTGGAAACACAAGCGCCACTTATGACGAAGGTTCCGCCGCGGATCTATTTTCCTGATGATTTGTAGCTTTGTTTTAGGCGAGTGCCGCCCATACGGAGGATGCGCGTGGCGCGAGCAAAGAAAACGGCGCGCAAATCGACCGATTCGCGCGCCGCGAGCACCGTGGATATCCAAACAGCGTCAGATCCGCACGACCTTGCCCGGGTTCATCAGGTTGTCCGGGTCGAAAGCGCGCTTCAGCTCGCCCATGACGGCGAAGGCCTCGCCGGCTTCCTTCTCCAGGAACTCCATCTTGCCGTAGCCGATGCCGTGCTCGCCGGTGCAGGTGCCACCCATGGCGAGCGCGCGGTCGACCATGCGGTCGTTCAGGCGCTTGGCCTCGGCCAGCTCCTCCGGCTTGTCGGGATCGACGACGTAGACGAGGTGGAAATTGCCGTCGCCGACATGGCCGACCAGCGGGGCCAGGAGATAGGACTCCGCGATGTCCTTCTTGGTTTCCAGGATGCAGTCGGCGAGGCGGGAAATCGGCACGCAGACGTCGGTCGGCCAGCCCTTGGAGCCTGGGCGCAGGGCCAGCGCGGCGTAATAGCCGTCGTGGCGCGCCTGCCAGAGCTTGGAGCGGTCCTCCGGATGGGTCGCCCAGGCGAACTCCGTCCCGCAGTTCTCCGCCGCGATGGCGGCCACCATCTCCGCCTGCTCCTGCACGCCGGCGGCGGTGCCGTGAAATTCGAAGAACAGGGTCGGGGCGACGGCGTAGTCCAGCTTCGAATACTTGTTCACCGCATCCATCTGGACCTCGTCCAGAAGCTCGATGCGGGCGACGGGGATGCCGGTCTGGATGGTCTGGATCACCGTGTCCACGGCGCCACGGATGTCCTTGAAGGGGCAGACGGCGGCGGAGATCGCCTCCGGAATGCCGTAGAGGCGCAGGGTCACCTCGGTGACGATGCCCAGCGTTCCTTCCGCACCGACGAACAGGCGGGTCAGGTCATAGCCGGCGGCGGACTTGCGGGCGCGCCCGCCGGTCCTGATGATCCGGCCGTCGGCCAGCACGACCGTCAGACCCAGCACATTCTCCCGCATCGTGCCGTAGCGCACCGCGTTGGTGCCGCTGGCGCGGGTGGAGGCCATGCCGCCCAGCGAGGCGTCGGCGCCGGGGTCGATCGGGAAGAACAGGCCGGTGTCGCGCAGATGCTCGTTCAGCTGCTTGCGGGTCACGCCGGCTTGGACGGTGACGTCCAGATCCTCCGGGCTGACGCGCAGGATGTCTTTCATGCCCGACACGTCGATGCAGATGCCGCCGGCCAGCGCCGCGACGCCGCCTTCCAGCGAGGTGCCGGTGCCGAAGGGGACGATCGGCAGCTTGTGCTTCGCGCAGATCTTGACGATCGCGCTGACCTCCTCCGTCGAGGCGGCGAAGGCGACGCCATCGGGAGGAAAGTTGGGGTGGTAGGATTCGTCCTTGCCGTGATGCTCGCGCACCGCCGCGGCGGTGCTGAACCGGTCCCCGAGCAGGGCCTTCAGTTCGGCCTTCGCCTCGTCGGACAGGGCGACGCGGGGCCGGGTGGACGGGACGACGGACATGGACGAAGACCTCCCCTGGGGGTTCTTGCTTGGTGGTACGACCACGCAAGGCTAAGGCCCGGCGAAAGGGCTGGCAAGCGGGGCGATGCGCAGGCCACCGTTGACCGGGGTGAGCATCGCCTAGGACTTCGCACCCGCAGCAAGGATTCGCCGGCTAAAACTGGGCAAAAAGCGTCTTTTCGGTCGCTTTCCTATGGCTCTTTTCCGAACCGGAGCCGTTACTCTCTTGAACCGTGACGGCCGGAGCCCGCCCACCCCGCACAGGGAATGCGACCGCATGCGCAGCACGATCTTTCACCAGCCATGGTGGCTCGACGTCGTGTCCGGCGGGCACTGGGGTACCGCCATCTCCGAAACGGGTGGGCATGTGCAGGGCTGGCTTCCCTACGGCACCTTCAAGGAACGGGGGATGACCGCCTGCGGCACGCCGCCGCTGACGCGGGTGCTGCACCCGGTGCTGTCGGTGGAGGGCAAGAAGAACGAGTCGCTGAACCGCCGGACGCTGGCCATCGTGTCGGACCTCGTGGCGCAATTGCCGAGCGCGCACATCACCCATTTCGTCCTGGGGCCGGATTGTCCGGACGCGCTGGCCTGGCAGATGAACGGCTTCCGCACGCGGCTGCTGCACACGCTGGTCATCGACACGCGCCGGCCCGGCTTCGACCCCTGGGGCGAGATGCGCGACAAGACCCGCAACGTGATCCGCCGCGCCGAAGAGCGGCTGGACGCCGTGCCGCTGCCGGCCATGGCCTTCCGGACCTTCTATCTGGAGAACCTGGACGGCGCGCAGCCCTATTTCGATTCCGAATTGATCCTCCGCCTGTCCGAGGCGGCCGAGCGTCACGGGCAGGGGCGCATCCTGGGCGCCTTCGACCGGCGGGGAGAGCTGCACGCGGCCGTCTTCTTCATCTGGGACGAGCGGGATTACTATTACTTCCTGTCCACGCGCGGCCGGCGGTCGGCGGAGCTGGGGGCGGTCAGCCTGCTGATCTGGCACGGCATCCAGGACGCGCGGGCGCGCGGCCTGCGCTTTGACTTCGACGGGGTCACCAGCCGGGAGCGGCTTCAGTTCATGATGGGCTTCGGCGGGGCGGTGGAGCACCGCACCGTCGTCGAGAAGGGAAGCCTGCTGTTCGACGCCCGCCGGCACCTGGGATCCTTCAAACAGCGGGTCGTCGAAAGCCGGCGCGTGCTGATGGCGCGGTTGCAGGAGGGCCGGATGGGGCGATTAGGCGGAAACCGGAACGTTCCGGATGCGGAAATGCCGGCGGCACCACGGCCGTAGAAAAATCCCCTCGCCCCTCTGGGGCGCGTAGCCGACGGCCGAAGGCCGGACGGGCACCGAAGGTGACCGTAGGTGGAGCGAGGTCGCGAGACTTGCGAGCGACCGGGTTAGGGTGAAGGGGCGGCCGAAGGCCGAAAACGCAGCCTCATTGCAGTGGTTTTCCGCCCTGCGGGCGCCCCCTCACCCTAACCTTCTCCCCGGAGGGGAGAAGGGACTAGGTCACCCCTCCCCGAACCCGCCGCCGCCCGGGGTTTCCACCACCAGCACGTCGCCCTCGCCCATGGCGGTCTTGTCCTGGGGACCGAGTTCCTCGACGGAGCCGTCGGTGCGCTGGACCCAGGTGCGGCCGATCTGGCCGGGGGCGCCACCCTTCAGGCCGAAAGGCGGGATGCGGCGGTGGTTGGACAGGATGGCTGCGGTCATCGGCTCCAGGAACTTCAGGCGCCGCACCACGCCATCGCCACCGCGCCAGCGCCCCGCCCCGCCGGAGCCGCGGCGGATGCGGAAGCTGTCCAGCAGGACCGGGAAGCGCCATTCCAGCACCTCCGGGTCGGTCAGGCGGGAGTTGGTCATGTGGGTGTGCACCGCGTCCGTCCCGTCGAAGCCGGGGCCGGCGCCGGAACCGCCGCAGACCGTCTCGTAATACTGGTAGCGCTCGTTGCCGAAGGTCGTGTTGTTCATCGTCCCCTGGGCCGAGGCCAGCACCCCCAGCGCGCCGTAGAGCGCGTCGGTGATGCACTGGCTGGTTTCCACGTTGCCGGCGACCACCGCGGCGGGGTAGCTCGGCGACAGCATGGTGCCGGGCGGGATGATGATGTCGATGGGCTTCAGGCAGCCCTCGTTCATCGGGATCTCGTCGTCCACCAGCGTGCGGAAGACGTAGAGGACGGCGGCGCGGCAGACCGCGGTCGGCGCGTTGAAGTTGCTGGTCAGCTGCGGGCTGGTGCCGGTGAAGTCCACGATGGCGGACCGGTTCCCCTTGTCGATGGAGATGCGGACCTTGATGACCGCGCCGTTGTCCAGCTCCTGCGTGAATTCCCCGTCGGTCAGCACGTCGATGGCGCGGCGGACCTGCTCTTCCGCGTTGTCCTGGACGAGGCGCATGTAGGCGCGCACGACATCCAGGCCGAACTGGGCGACGATGCGGCGCAGTTCCTGCGCGCCCTGCTCGTTGGCGGCGATCTGGGCCTTCAGGTCGCCCAGGTTCTGCTGGACGTTGCGCGCCGGGTGCTGGCCGGCGGTAAAGAGTTCGACGACGGCCTCCTCCAGGAACTCCCCGCGGTCGACCAGCTGGACGTTGTCGAGCAGGACGCCTTCCTGGTCAATGGTCGTGCTGTCCGGCGGCATGGAGCCCGGCGTGATGCCGCCGACGTCGGCGTGGTGGCCGCGCGACGCGACGTAGAACAGCACCTCCTCGCCGGCTTCGTCGAAGACCGGGGTGACGACGGTGATGTCCGGCAGGTGTGTGCCCCCATGGTAGGGGTCGTTCAGCATGTAGACATCGCCGGGGCTCATCCCGTCCTGGCGCTGCACCATGATGGCGCGCACGCTCTCGCCCATGGAGCCCAGATGCACGGGCATGTGCGGCGCGTTGGCGATCAGCCCGCCGTCGGCGTCGAACAGCGCGCAGGAGAAGTCCAACCGTTCCTTGATGTTCACAGAATAGGCGGTCTTCTCCAGCGTGAAGCCCATCTGTTCCGCGATCGACATGAACAGGTTGTTGAAGACCTCCAGCATCACCGGATCGGCCTTGGCGCCGACGGCGACGCGCTGCGGCAGTTCTTCATAACGGGTGAGCACGAGGTGGTTCTTGCGCGTCACCTCGGCGATCCAGCCCGGTTCGATGACGGTGGTGGCGATCTTTTCGCGGATCACCGCCGGACCGGTGATGCGGTTGCCGGGCTGCAGCAGGTCGCGGTCGTAGACCGGGGCCTCGCGGTCCTCCCCGCCGCTGTGGATGGTCAGCGTGGCAAGGCGGCGCGGCAGGGCGCCGGTGACGTTGGGCAGGTCCAGGTCGTCGGCGCTTTCCGTGCGGCCCACAGCCTCGACGGACACGGCCTCCACCACCAGGGCCTTGCCCTCCATCATGAAGCCGTAGCGCTGGCGGTGCGCTGCCTCGAACGCCGCCTTCATGGCGGCGAGCGGGCCGAAATCGACGATGAGCGGGCTGTCGGAGCCCTCCACCTTGATGTGCGCCTTGCGTAGGACGGACAGCCGGTCCTCCGGCACACCCTGGCGGGCGAGTTCGACGCGCCCCTCGGCTTCAAGGGTGGCGAGGGTTTCGGACAGCTGGCCGACCAGCGCCTCGTCCAGGCGGGCCTCCACCGCGCGTTCGCGGATGGCGACGGTGTCGGCCAGCCCGATGCCGTAGGCGGACAGCACGCCGGCGTGCGGGTGCAGGAAGACCTTCGTCATGCCCAGCGCGTCGGCGACCAGGCAGACATGCTGGCCCGCCGCCCCGCCGAAGCCGTTCAGCGTGTATTGGGTGACGTCGTAGCCGCGCTGGACCGAAATCTTCTTGATGGCGTTCGCCATGTTGTCCACGGCGATCTTCAGGAAACCTTCCGCCACCTGTTGCGGAGTCATGGCGGTGCCGAGCGCGGCGTTGACCTCCTCGGCCAGGGCTGTGAACTTCGCGCGGACGACGGCGGCGTCGAGCGGCTGGTCGGCCTCCGGACCGAAGACGCGGGGGAAGAAGTTGGGGTGCAGCTTTCCAACCATGACGTTGCAGTCGGTCACGGTCAGCGGGCCGCCACGGCGGTAGCAGGCCGGGCCGGGGTTGGCCCCGGCGCTCTCCGGGCCCACGCGGAAGCGCGCGCCATCGAAGAAGCAGACGGAGCCGCCGCCGGCCGCCACGGTGTGGATGTGCATCATGGGTGCGCGCATGCGCACGCCGGCCACCTGGGTGTCGAAGGCGCGCTCATACTCCCCGGCGTAGTGCGACACGTCGGTGGAGGTGCCGCCCATGTCGAAGCCGATGACCCGGTCGAAGCCGGCCATGCGCGCGGTGCGCACCGCCCCGACGATGCCGCCGGCCGGGCCGGACAGGATGGCGTCCTTGCCCTGGAACCAGCGCGCGTCGGTCAGCCCGCCGTTCGACTGCATGAACATCAGGCGGATGCCGTTCAGCTCCCCCGCCACCTGCTCCACGTAGCGGCGCAGGATCGGGGAGAGGTAGGCGTCCACCACCGTGGTGTCGCCGCGCCCGACGATCTTCATCAGCGGGCTGACCTGATGGCTGACCGACACCTGGGTGAAGCCGATGGTGCGCGCGAGTGCGGCCACCTGCCGTTCATGCTCCGGGTGGCGGTAGCCGTGCATCAGCACCACCGCGGCGGCGCGGAAGCCGTCGTTGAAGGCCTCCTCCAGCTGAAGCCGCACGGCGCGGATGTCCACCGGCTTCAGCACCGTGCCGTCGGCCTTGATGCGCTCCGGCACCTCGGCCACGCGCTCGTAGAGCAGTTCGGGAAGCACGATGTGGCGGGCGAAGATCTTGGGCCGCGCCTGGTAGCCGATGCGCAACTGGTCGCCCAGCCCTTCGGTGATGAGAAGCAGCGTCCGCTCGCCCTTGCGCTCCAGCAGCGCGTTGGTGGCGACGGTGGTGCCCATCTTCACGGCCTCGACGTCCTCCGCCGGGATCGGCTGGTCGGGAGCAAGGCCGAGCAGGTCGCGGATGCCCTGGATGGCCGCGTCCGGATAACGCTCCGGATTTTCCGACAGCAGCTTGTGCGTCGCGACCGAGCCGTCAGGCCGCTTGGCCACGATGTCGGTGAAGGTGCCGCCGCGATCGATCCAGAACTGCCACCGGCCCGGCTGTTGGGGCGCCATAAACCACTCCCTGATTTTTTACCTTTGAAGACGGGAGTGTGACCATACGACACCGCAGGTCAAGCCGGGGTGCGCGAAAGGGTGGGATGCACGGAGGTGCAGGGAGCGACTTGCCCTGACCTTTTCCTTGGGTCTAAGCGGCGGCCCTAAGCGGCGGCTTTGAGGATGGCCGGCAGGGTGTCGAGCATCGCGTTGACGGCGCTCGCCCCGTCCTCCAGCGCCTCCAGGGCGAGGGAGAATTGCGTCAGGTGTGGCAGGTCGAAGGCGACGGCGATCTCCCCGTCCTCAAGGGACATGCGGCCGCCGAACTTGCGCGACAGGGCGCGCATGCGGACGTTGTCGGACAGGCACATCATGTGCACGCGCTTGATTCCGCGATTGGTGGCGACGGCCAGCGCGCGGCGAACCAGCGTGGTGCCGACCCGGCGCCCCTGGAGCCCCTTTTCCACGCTGATGGCCAGTTCCGCCTCGTGCGGCCAGATCAAGCGGTCGGTGCACAGCTCTACCGCACCGCGCAGCTCGCCCTGGTCGAAAACGCCCAGCAGGATGGTGCGGCCCCAATCCAGTTTCGCACAGTGCTTCGCGATGGTTTCATCCGACACGGTGCCGGTGAAGCGGGCGTAGCGGTCGGCCCGGTCCAGCCGCAGCAGATGGGCCCGGTACTGGGCGAGTTCCGCGGGGAGAAGCTTGCGGATGACGGACATGGCGAGGGCTCTCGGTGCGTGAAGGTCATCGTGTTCGCACTGCGCAGAGCGTTTGATCCCGGTCGGTCGCCCCTTCTGTGATGGGGCCACTTCGGCCGTTGGCTCGGCCATAAGTCATACTGCACTGCAACATGGGCATAGGCCAAGCACAGACAAGGGCGCTGTGCGCACTGCGGCCGAGCTTGTGGCGCCATCGCAACAGTGGCGGGTGCCGGATGCTGCCGCTATGCTGCGCCACCTTCGGTCAAGGGGCGGAATCCATGAGCATTTGGGGCAAGATCCTGGGCGGGGCCGCAGGCTTCGCCATCGGCGGGCCGCTCGGCGCCCTGATCGGGGTCGCCGCCGGCTATGCTGTGGACCGCGGCGTCGAAAGCGGCTTCGCCGGCAACCTTCTGGGGCTGTGCGGCCCGGCGGACGCCACCAAGTCCGTTGCGTTCACCATCGGCGTGATCGCCCTGTCGGCCAAGATGGCCCGCGCCGACGGCGTGGTGAAGCGGGTGGAGGTCGACACCTTCAACCGCCTGTTCCGCGTGCCGCCGGAGGAGTTGCCGAACGTCGGCCGCGTCTTTGACCTCGCCCGCAAGGACAGCCACGGCTTCGAGGAGTACGCCCGGCAGATCGCCGCCCTGTTCGAGGACCGCCACGCGGTGCTGGAGGAGCTGCTGGACAGCCTCCTGCTGATCGCGGAGGCGGATGACGAGCTGCACGAGACGGAGGTCGCCTACCTGCGCGAGGTCGCCCGCATCTTCGGATTCGCCGACGCCGACTTCGAACGCATCCTGGCCGGGCACCATGTGGCGGGCACCACCGACGACACGGATCCGTACGGCGTGTTGGGCGTGTCGCGTCGTGCCAGCGACGACGAGATCAAGGCCGCCCACCGCCGCTTGGTCCGCGAGCACCACCCCGACGTGCTGATCGCCCAGGGTCTGCCGCAGGAATTTGTGGACCTCGCCACCCAGAAGGTCGCGGCCATCAACGCGGCGTACGACCGGATCGGCAAGGAGCGGGGACGGTAAAGCCTCTCTCCCGCCTTTCGCGCCCGCTCGCGGGCGCTGACGGCGTCAGGCGGCCTTTGGCCGCTGAGAGCCCCGGGAGAGGGTTTGTCGGACGCATCCCCGCCCCGGCGCAATCGGGTGTCGCGGGGGTGGGGGGAGCGCGCTATATAAGCAGCCTTCCGCACACCGATTCGTTGGGTCGCCCCGTCCGTCATGGCTCCTCCTGCTCCGATCACCGCGCTCCAGGGCGTGTCCGTCACCTTCGGCGGCCGGCCGCTGTTCGAAACCATCGACCTGTCCATCGGGCGAGGCGACAAGGCTTGCCTGGTCGGGCGCAACGGCTCCGGCAAATCCACGCTGATGAAGGTGCTGGCCGGCATGATCCAGCCGGACGGCGGGACCGTCTTCACGCAGCCGGGCGCACGCATCGCCTACCTGCCGCAGGAACCGGACTTCACGGGCTGCGCCACGGTGCACGACTACGTCGCCGCCGGCCTGCCCGCCGACGAGCAGGACGAGGCGCACCGGGTCGACGCGGTGCTCGACCGGTTGCAGCTGCAAGGCCACCTGGACCCCGGCACACTGTCGGGCGGCGAGGCGCGCCGCGCGGCGCTGGCCCGCACGCTGGTCGGCAACCCTGACGTGATGCTGCTGGACGAGCCGACCAACCACCTGGACCTGCCGACCATCGAGTGGCTTGAGGAGGAACTGCTGGCCTACCGCGGCGGGTTGCTGCTGATTTCGCACGACCGCAGCTTCCTGAACCGGCTGGCGAAGCGCACGCTGTGGCTCGACCGCGGCACGGTGCGCGCCACCGACCGCGGCTTCGCCGAGTTCGAGACTTGGCAGGCCGAGGTGTTCGAGTCGGAGGAGATCGCCGCCCAGAAGCTGGACCGCAAGATCGAAGGCGAAATGAAGTGGCTGCGCGAGGGCATCTCCGCCCGGCGCACCCGCAATATGGGCCGCGTGCGCGCCTTGTTGCAGCTCCGCACCGATCGCGCGGAGCGGATCAAGGGTGGCCAGCAGGCCAAGCTCGCCATCGCGGAGGCCGAGCGCGGCGGCCGTATGGTGATCGAGGCCGATCGCATTTCCAAGGGATTCGACACGACGGAGGGCCGCAAGCCCATCGTCCGGGACTTCTCTACCCGCATCCTGCGCGGCGACCGGGTCGGGCTGATCGGGCCGAACGGGGCCGGCAAGTCCACCCTGCTGAAGATGCTGACCGGACAGATGGATCCCGACAGCGGAACGATCCGGCTCGGCACCAATCTTGAGACCGCCTACTTCGACCAGCGTCGCGTCGGGCTGGACCCGGAGGAGACGATCCGCCAAGTGCTGTGCCCCTTCGGCGGCGACAGCGTGATGGTCAACGGCCAGTCGCGCCACGTCGCCGGTTACATCCGCGACTTCCTGTTCGACACGCGCCAGCTGGACAGCCCGGTGAAGGCCCTGTCGGGCGGGGAGCGCAACCGGCTTCTGCTCGCCCGGCTGTTCGCGCGGCCCAGCAACATGATGATCCTCGACGAGCCGACCAACGACCTCGACATGGACACGCTGGACCTGCTGGAAGACGTGCTGGGCGACTACCAGGGCACGCTGCTGCTGGTCAGCCACGACCGCGACTTCCTCGACCGGCTGGTGACCTCGACCATCGCCCTGGAGGGCGACGGGGTGGTCATGGAATACGCCGGCGGCTATGCCGACTACTTGGTGCAGCGCCCGCAGACGCAGGCCAAGCCCGCCGCGGCGCCCAAGGCGAAGCCCGCCGCAGCACCGGCCGCCGCGCCCAAGGCGAAGGCCAAGCTGAGCTACAAGGACCAGCGGGAGTTGGACGATCTGCCGGCCCGCATGGAGAAGCTGACCACGGAAGTGGCGAAGCTGGAAGCGACGCTGGCCGACCCCGACCTGTTCGCCCGCGACGCCGCCAAGTTCCAGAAGACCTCGGACCAGTTGCAGGCCAAGCAGATGGAACTGGCCGCCGCCGAGGAGCGCTGGCTGGATCTGGAGGCCCTGCGTGAGGAGTTGGAAGGCGGCCGGGCATGAGCCTGCGCGATTCGCTGCTGACGCTCCTGGTCATGGCGATCTGGGGGCTCAACTTCGTCGTGGCGAAATGGGGGCTGTCGGAATTCCCGCCGCTGTTCATCATGGCGCTGCGCTTCGTGCTGGTGGCGGCGCTGGTGATCCCCTTCGCCCGCATCCCGCGCGGCAAGATGCTGCCCATCGCCGCCCTGTCGCTGACGTTGGGGAGCATCCATTTCCCGCTGATGTTCACCGGGCTGAACGGCATCGACGCGGCCACCGCCTCGCTGGCCGCGCAGGCGCAGGTGCCCTTCTCCTCCCTGTTGGCGTCGATCCTGTTCAAGGACAAGCTGGGCTGGCGCCGGGCGCTGGGTATGGCGACGGCTTTCGCCGGGGTGGTGGTCATCGCCGGCGAACCGCGGCTGGCCGGATCGCTGACGCCGATGGCGATGATCCTAGCGGCGAGCTTCGCCTTCGCCATCGCCAGCATGCAGATGAAGACGATCATCGGCGTGGACGGCTTCGCGCTGAACGGCTGGATGGCGCTGTTCGCCGCCCCGCAACTGCTGGTCCTGTCGCTGATCCTGGAAGACGGGCATGTAGCGGCGCTCGGCAACGCCAGCGCCTGGGGCTGGGGGTCCATCGCCTACATGGCCATCGGGGTGACGATCATCGCCTACGGCCTGTGGTACCCTCTGCTGCGCAAGTACGAGGTGAACCAGACCATGCCCTACCTGCTGACCGTGCCGGTGTTCGGGGTGGCCGCGGGGGTGATGCTGATGGGCGATCCCTTTACGCTGCGGCTGGTGCTGGGCGGTTGCCTGACGCTGGGCGGAGTCGCCTTCATCGTGCAGCGCCGCCCGAACGTGGTCGGCGACAAGGTGACGAATCCGACATGATTCTGGACCACCCCTCCCCCAACCATGGTCCCCGGGCGGACGGCGCGGGGGTGGAGCTTCTGATTCTTCATTACACGGGCATGCCGACCGCGACCTCGGCGCTTGAGCGGCTGTGCGACCCGGCGGCCCAAGTCAGCGCGCACTACACGGTGGACGAGGACGGCACCGTCTACGCCCACGTCCCGGAGGACCGGCGCGCCTGGCACGCGGGCGTGTCGAACTGGCGCGGGCGCGGCGACGTGAACAGCCGCTCCATCGGCGTGGAGATCGTGAACCCGGGCCACGAGTTCGGCTACCGCCCGTACCCCGCCGTCCAGATGCGGGCAGTCGCGGAGCTGTGCCGGGCCATCGTGGGACGGCATGGGATCGCACCAGCCGACGTGATCGGCCACAGCGACATCGCACCCGATCGCAAGGAAGATCCGGGCGAGTTGTTCGACTGGCGCGGTCTGGCGGCGGATGGGATCGGGATCTGGCCGGAGCCGCGGGCGGAGGATGAGGGCCCGGCGGACGAGGCCGAGGTGGCGGCGCTTCTGGGACGCTATGGGTACGACTCGGCGGCCCCCCGCGCGCTGCTGTCCTTCCAGCGCCATTTCTACCCGGAAGCGATGACCGGCACGGCGGACGCCGAGACGGTGCGGCGCCTGCGCGCCCTGGTCCGGATGACGGGACGGTAGGCGTTCCTATACTCCTTATATTTGGGATCGGGCTCCACCGGGGTGGCGCCGGGCTGATGTCCGGAGGGGATTCACCACAGAGACACGGAGACACAGAGAGGTCGGGGCGGCGCCGGCCTCCACGCCGCGAATCGGCTGTGGAAAAGGATATCTCCGTGTGTCCGTGTCTCCGTGGTGACACTGCACCCTTCCACCATTGCGGTTTTCCACACATCTCTATACACAGTGCCCCGCCAGATGGCCGGATGGCCGCCTTCGACTCCGTCGGGGGAGGAAAGTCCGGGCTCCACGGAAACACGGTGCCGGCTAACGGCCGGCGGGGGCGACCCTAGGGAAAGTGCCACAGAAAGCAAACCGCCGTTGGCGTCCAGGCTTTTGCCATGGGGGCCGCGGTAAGGGTGAAAGGGTGCGGTAAGAGCGCACCGCGCCCCTGGCAACAGGGGCGGCACGGTAAACCCCACCGGGAGCAAGACCGAATAGGGGCGGCACGGCCCGCTATCCCCCCTGATCAACGATCGGGTTGGGATGGTATGGGGCCAAGCGCGTTTCCGCGCCGCCGCCCGGGTTGGTCGCGAGAGGCGTCGGGCAACCGGCGTCCCAGATGAATGGCCATCCATCGGGGAAACCCGAAGACAAAACCCGGCTTACAGGCCATCTGGCGTTTATCCACAGCCCAGCCACCCCCTCCGGCGTAGCGCCCTACTCCCTTGTTGCGGGGCTGGGGATGCTTGCGCCCATCTTTCCCCAGCTTCATCCACAGGCGGTGGATAACTGTGGGGCGAATTCCCATGCCATCCCATGACTGACCAGTCCCGGCTACCCCCGCAGGGTAGGCCTTTTGGTGGGTGCGATTCGCCTTTTTGCAGAACCACTTCACGAGTCACGGAAACGGATTGTTAGGAACATCCAGGCAACTCTGCCCCTGGACCGCAGCGTTACGCCCGATAAGGCGCTGAAATGTTGCTGGATCTCGCCGAATCCGCTCACCTATTTGCGCCCTTGCAACACATAGGGCGATAAGTCTTGACAGTCCTGTCTGAATACTGGCGGGGGCGTTGACGCCCATGTTGTCCCATGCTATCCCATGAAAGCCCAGTTCGGGGGGAGACCTACCCAACCAAGGTAGTCGGGTTGGACGGGTTTAGCGGATCGGGCGGATAGGGGCCTCGCGGCGGCGGGTCCCGAACAATGGGGAAGGGGGGCGTTCGTCGGGCCGATGGCCATTTTCCTGTCCACATACGTCAACAAAGTTGACAGGAAAGGTCGCTGCTCCATCCCGGCGCAGTTCCGGCAGTCGCTTGCCAAAAGCTCGGCGCCCGGCACCGTCTACCTGTGGCCCTCGCTGAACCATCAGGCGCTGGAAGGCGCCGACCAGGACTACCTCGACGTCCTCTCCGAAAGCCTGGAGTCCCCCGACCTGGACGCCGACGAGCGGGACATGATCGAAACCTTCATTTTCGGCAAGCTGATCCCCGTCTCCCTCGACAACGAGGGCCGAATCGTCCTGCCCAAGGAACTGGCCGAGTTCGCCGGCATCGGCGAGGAAGCCTCCTTCATCGGCCGCCGCAAGACCTTCCAGATCTGGGAGCCGAACGCCCTGAAGGCCCACGAGCAGACACTGCGCGACCAGGTCGTGCGCAAGGACATCTCGCTGAGCCAGATCGTCGCCAAGGCGTCCCGCGGCGCCGCCAACCGGGCCGGGGAGGGCTGATCCGCCATGACCGCCCCCGCCGCGTCCAACGCCCCGCACATCTCCGTCCTCCTGAACGAGGTCGTTGACGCGCTGTCCCCGCGCGACGGCGGCGTCTATGTGGACGGCACCTTCGGCGTCGGCGGCTACAGCCGCGCCCTTCTCGAGTCGGCCGACTGCCGCGTCTGGGGCATCGACCGCGACCCCGCCGCCATCGAACGCGGCCGCCAGCTCGCCCTCGCCTACCCCGGGCGGCTGGAGGTCATCGAAGGCCGCTTCGGCGACATGGACGCCCTGCTCGCCGAGCGCGGAGTCGAGTCGGTGGACGGCGTGGCGCTGGACGTCGGCGTCTCCTCCCCGCAGATCGACGTGCCGGAGCGGGGGTTCTCCTTCCGCTTCGACGGCCCGCTCGACATGCGCATGGGACGGGATGGGCCGACGGCCGCCGACGTGGTCAACACCACCGACCAGGATGAGCTGGCCGACATCATTTACCACTACGGCGAGGAGCGCATGGCCCGTCGCGTGGCCCGCGCCATCGTCGCCGCCCGCAAGGCGGCACCCATTGAGCGCACCCGCCAGTTGGCCGAGATCGTCCGGTCCGTGGTGCCGAAAGGGAAGGGCGACGCCATCGACCCGGCGACCCGCACCTTCCAGGCGCTGCGCATCCACGTGAACGATGAACTGGGCGAGCTGCGCCGCGGCCTGTCCGCCGCCGAATCGCTGCTGAAGCCCGGCGGGCGCCTTGCCGTTGTCTCTTTCCATTCGCTGGAGGATCGGGAAGTAAAGACGTTCCTGAAGGAACGCTCTTCGCCTCCCCCCTCCCCGTCCCGACACGCGCCAAGCCTCGCGGCCGACGCGCGGTCCCCGTCCTTCCGCCTTCTGTCGCGCAAGCCGATCCTGCCGACCGAAGCGGAATCCCACAGCAACCCCCGCGCGCGCTCCGCCCGGCTGCGCGCGGCCGAACGCACCACGGCGCCGGCATTCCCGGCGCCGGGCAAGGAGGCGGCATGAAGGGTAAATCCGCGCTGTTCTGGCTCGGCCTGGCCGCTGCCGCCGGCGGCGTGCTGTTCCAGACCAGCTACGAGGTTCAGGAGCTTGAGGACAAGCTCGGCTCCCTGAACCGTCAGATCATGGACGAGCAGGAAGCGATCCAGATCCTGAAGGCGGAATGGAGCTATCTGAACGACCCGACGCGCCTGGAATCGCTCGCCTCCCAGCATCTTCAGCTGCAGCCGACCGAGGCGCGGCAGTTCGTCGCCATGGACGTGGTGCCGATGCGCCCCGTCCCGCCGCCCGATGCCCCGAAGGCCGGCGACGGCCTGAAGAACGACGGGAAGCGCGACGGCGTCGCCCCGCTGCCGCCCATGGTCCGTCTGGCGCCGTCGGCGCCGGGCACCGCCGTCGCCGCCGGAAGCAATGCAACCAATAATGGTGGCATTATCCCGGCGTCGCTGCCGTCCGGCATGGGCACCCCGGCCAAGCCGGCCCCGATCAAGCCGTCCGCCCTGATCCCCGGCGCGGGCAAGGCCCCTGCCCTGCCCACCGCCAAGGCGGCGCCCGCGTCGGCGCCGACCGTCAAGCAGGTCGACGTCGCCGCACGTCCCATGCCGTCCCAGCCTGTTCAGACGGCGTCCGTCCCGTCGACGGTGAAATCCTTGGCCGTGCCGAAGCCGCCGGCCGCCCAGCCGGCTGCCGTTGCCGCCGCCCCGGCCCCGAAGGCCACCGACAGCATCGGCGTCCTCGTCGCCCGCCTGGGGGCCAATCGATGAACGACCAGCCGCCCGGCTTCGAATCGGCTCCCGGGGGTTCGGCTCCCGGCCTGACGCCCGGGGGCCCGGCCCCCGGCGCCTACGGCGTGCCGCCCCCGGCCTCCAAGCCGCGGACGTCGCTGTCGGTCGCGCTGGAGCGGAGCCGGAACCGGCTGATGGTCACGGCCGCCATGGTGACGCTGGTCTTCACGGCCATCGGCATCAAGCTGGTGGACGCAACCCTGCTGAGCCACGCGTCGGAGCCGCGCCAGCGCATGGCGGCGGAGATCGACGCGCCGCCTGTCAACCGCGCCGACATCGTCGACCGGAACGGCAATCTGTTGGCGACCTCGCTCGCCACGCAGTCGCTCTACGCCGACCCGAAGTTGATCAGCCGGCCGGACGAGGTGGCCAAGAAGCTGTCCGTCGCCCTGCCGGAACTGGACTACAAGGAGTTGTACGGCAAGCTGAGCGGCGAGAAGCGCTTCGTCTGGATCAAGCGCAACCTGACGCCGAAGCAGCAGGCCGCAGTGTTCCGGCTGGGCCTGCCCGGCGTCTATTTCGAGCGCGAGGAGCGCCGCTTCTACCCGGCCTCCAACCTGACCTCGCACATCGTCGGCTTCACCGGCGTGGACAACAACGGCCTTTCGGGGTTGGAGCAGTCCATGAACAAGCGGCTGGTGAACGAGCCGAACAAGCCGCTCCAGCTGTCGATCGACCTGCGCCTGCAGCACATCCTGAAGAAGGAACTGGCGGCGACCATCCAGGAATTCAGCGCCATCGGCGCCACCGGCATCATCTTCGACGTGCGCAACGGCGAGGTGCTGTCGATGGTCTCGCTGCCCGATTTCGATCCGCATGATCCGCCCGCGCTCAACGACAAGGCGGGCCAGGACGCGCTGTTCAACCGGGCGACGCTCGGCGTGTACGAGATGGGCTCGACCTTCAAGATCTTCAACACGGCGATGTCGCTGGACTCGGGCAAGATCAAGGTCACCGACGTCTTCGACACGACGCACAACGTCTCGGTCGGGCGCTTCACGATCCGGGAATACCACCCGTTCCACCACAACCTGAACGTGGCGGAGATCTTCCAGGAGTCGTCCAACCTCGGTTCGCTGCACATGGCGCTGACCGTGGGCGTGGCGGCGCAGAAGGCGTTCCTGACCAAGCTGGGCCTGACCCGCCCGACCGCGCTGGAGCTGCCGGAGAACGGCTGGCCGCTGGTGCCGAACCCGTGGCGCGAGGTCAACACCATGACCATCGCCTTCGGCCACGGCATGTCGGTCAGCCCGATGCATACGGTGACCGCTGCCGCGTCGGCCATCAACGGCGGCGTGCTGCACCCGCCGACCCTGATGAAGCGCGACCCCGTGGCCGAGGTGCCCGGCGAGCAGGTCATCGCGCCGCAGACCTCCGCGATGATGCGCCGGCTGTTCCGCTTCGTGGTCACCGACGGCACGGCCAAGGCGGCCAACGCCAAGGGTTACGTCGTCGGCGGCAAGACCGGCACGGCGGAAAAGCAGAAGGGCCGGCATTACGAGCGCAACTCGCGCATGTCGTCCTTCCTCGGCGCCTTCCCGATGAACGACCCGCGCTACATCGTCTATGTGCTGGTCGACGAGCCGAAGGGCACCAAGCAGACCTACGGTTTCGCGACCGGCGGCTGGGTCGCCGCCCCGGCGGTCGGCCGCGTCGTGAAGCAGATCGGGCCGCTGCTCGGCGTTCCGCCGGTGGACGACGGCTCGCCCGAGGTCATCAACGCCACCTACATCAACGCCGCGGGTCAGACGACCCCGCCTGGACCGCCGCCTCCGCCCGCGCAATCGAAAGGCAGCACCGTTGCTTCTGTCCCGCCTCCTTCCGGAAAGCAGCGCTGACGCGCCTGCCGGATTCTCCTCCATCGAGGTGACCGGGCTGACCGCGGACAGCCGCGCGGTCAGGCCCGGTTTCGTCTTTGCGGCCCTGCCCGGGGCCAAGGTGGACGGGCGCGCCTTCATCGCCGACGCGCTGGCCAAGGGGGCCGTCGCGGTGGTGGCGCCGCATGGGACCGCCCTGCCCGCCGGCAGCGCCGCCGTGCTGGTGGAGGACGCTGAGCCGCGCCGGCTGTTCGCGCTGATGGCCGCCGCCTTCCACGGCCGGCAGCCGGACACGGTGGTGGCGGTGACGGGCACCAACGGCAAGACCTCCACCGTGCAGTTCGCCCGCCAGATCTGGGAGCGGCTGGGCCACCGGGGCGCCAGTCTGGGCACGCTGGGGCTGATCGGGCCGGGGCTGGACAGCTATGGTGGGATGACGACGCCGGACCCGGTGTCGCTGCATCGCGACCTCGCCGCCGTCAAGGACGCGGGCATCGAGCGGCTGGCTATGGAGGCCTCCAGCCACGGGCTGGAGCAGGCGCGGCTGGACGGCGTGGCCCTGAAGGCCGCGGGCTTCACCAACCTGACCCGCGACCACCTGGATTACCACGGCAGCATGGAGGCCTATTTCGAGGCCAAGGCCATGCTGTTCGGCCGGCTGCTGCCGCCGGGCGGGACCGCCGTGCTGAACGCCGACAGCGACGTCTTCGCACAGCTTTCCGAGATTTGTTCACAACGCGGTCACCGCGTCTTCGGGTACGGTCTGGCCGGCCGCGAGATACGGGTGAACGGGGTCGAACCGCTGGCGCACGGCCAGCGCCTCGCCCTCTCCGTCCTCGGCCGCGACACCACCGTGGACCTGCCGCTGGCGGGCCGCTTCCAGGCGTGGAACGTGCTGTGCGCGCTCGGCCTGGTAATCGGCTCGGGAGAAGACCGCGACGCCGCTTTGGACACCCTGGCGAGCCTTGACGGCGTGCCGGGACGCCTGCAGCACGTCGCGACGCACCCCAGCGGCGCCACGGTCTACGTCGACTACGCCCACACGCCCGACGCGCTGGAGACGGTGCTGCGGGCGCTGCGGCCACACGCCGAGCGCCACCTTGTGGCGGTGTTCGGCTGCGGCGGGGACCGCGACCGCGGCAAGCGGCCGGTGATGGGGGAACTGGCCGGCCGCCTGGCCGACCGCGCCATCGTCACCGACGACAACCCGCGCACCGAGGTGCCGGCGGCCATCCGCAAGGAGGTGCTGGCGGGCCACCCGGGCCTGGAGGAGATCGGCGACCGGCGCGAGGCCATCCGCGCCGCCGTCAAGGGCTTGCAGGCCGGTGACGTCCTGGTCATCGCCGGCAAGGGACACGAGCATGGGCAGACCGTCGGCACGGTGGTTCTGCCCTTCGACGACGCGACCGAGGCAAGGGCCGCCGTAGCGGAGGTTGGAGCATGAGCGACGAGAAGGCCGTTCTTTGGACCGCCGAGGATGCCGCCGCCGCCACCAATGGGCAGGCGACCTGCCCCTGGACGGCCACCGGCGTCACCATCGATAGCCGCAAGGTGGAGCCCGGCGACCTGTTCGTCGCGATCAAGGGGCCGAACTTCGACGGCCATGACTTCGTCGCCAAGGCGCTGGAAGCCGGGGCCGCTGCCGCCATGGTCAGCACCGTGCCGCCGGGCGTGCCCGGCGACGCGTCGCTGCTGGCCGTGGAGCAGGACACGCTGGCGGCACTCGCCGACCTCGGCAACGTCGCGCGGCTGCGCAGCAAGGCAAAGGTGATCGGCGTCACCGGTTCGGTCGGCAAGACCGGCACCAAGGAGGCGCTGCGCCACGTCCTGTCGGCGCAGGGCCTGACCTTCGCCACGGAAGGCAGCCTGAACAACCATTGGGGCGTGCCGCTGTCGCTGGCCCGCCTGCCGGCCGACCGCGAGTTCGCCATCTTCGAGCTGGGCATGAACCACGCCGGCGAGATTGGCCCGCTGTCGCGTCAGGTCATGCCGGACGTCTCCATCATCACGACGGTGGAACCCGCGCATCTGGAGTTCTTCAGCTCCGTCGAGGCCATCGCCGACGCGAAGGCCGAGATCTTCGAGGGCATGAACCCCAACGGCGTCGCCGTGCTGAACCGCGACAACCCGCATTTCGGCCGCCTGCTGGCCGCCGCGCGCACCCAGGGCCTCAGCCGCATCTGGAGCTTCGGCACCCACGAGGACGCGGAGGCGCGGCTGCTCGACTGCTCGCTGCACGCCACCTGCAGCGCGGTCACTGCGGTCATCCTGGGCGAGCGCATCCAGTATTGCCTGGCGCTGCCCGGCAAGCATTGGGTGATGAACAGCCTGGCCGTGCTGCTGGCCGTGAAAGCGGTGGGCGGCGACGTCGCCGCGGCGGCGCGGTCGCTGTCCTCCATCCAGCCGGTGAAGGGCCGCGGCACGCGCAAGCGCATCCACGCCGCGCGCGGCGCCCTGACCCTGATCGACGAGAGCTACAACGCCAGTCCGGCGGCCATGGCCGCGACCTTCGAGGTGCTGGGCAAGATCGACCCCGGCGCCGGCGGGCGCCGCATCGCGGTGCTGGGCGACATGCGCGAGCTGGGGGAGCGCGCCGACGCGTTGCACGCCCAACTGGCCGAACCGCTGAAGGCCGCGCATGTGGACGCGGTCTACGCCTGCGGGCGGCACATGCGCGCCCTGTTCGACCGGCTGCCCGCGGCGATGCGCGGCGGCTGGGCGGAGACGAGCGCGGAGCTGGCCCCCATCGTGACGGGCGCCATCAAGGGCGGTGACGTCGTGCTGGTCAAGGGATCGCTGGGCAGCCGCATGGCGGTGGTGGTGGAGGCGCTCTCCGCGCTGGACACCCGACAGAACAAGAATGACAGCACGCCGGAGGCCTCGACGCAGGCCGCGGCGAACGGACAACGAGGCTGACCGGTTCATTATGCTCTACAACCTGCTCTTCCCCCTGGCGGACGTCTTCACGCCGTTCAACCTGTTCCGGTACCTGACCTTCCGGACGGGCGGCGCGGTGCTGACGGCGCTCGTCATCAGCTTCATGTTCTTCCCGCGCCTGATCGCGTGGCTGAAGAGCAAGCAGGGCGAAGGCCAGCCGATCCGCGCGGACGGCCCGGAAAGCCATATGAAGAAGAAAGGCACGCCCACCATGGGCGGCCTGATGATCCTGATCGCCGTGACGATCAGCACGCTGCTGTGGGTCGACCTGACCAACGCCTACACGTGGATCGTGCTGCTGGTCACGATCGGCTATGGCCTGATCGGCTTCGGCGACGACTACCTGAAGCTGACCAAGCGCAACACCAAGGGCCTGTCGGGCCGCTTCCGCCTGACGTGGGAGATCATCATCGGCGTTGCCGCCGCCGCGGCGATCATGTTCGTGTCGAACCCGCCGCTGTCCGGCGGGCTGGCGGTACCCTTCGTGAAGGACTTCCTGATCCAGCTGTCCTGGTTCTTTATCCCGCTGGGCGCTTTCATCATGGTCGGCGCGTCCAACGCGGTGAACCTGACGGACGGGTTGGACGGCCTCGCCATCGTGCCGACGATGATCGCGGCGGCCTGCTTCGGCCTGATCAGCTACCTGACCGGCAACGCGATCTTCGCGAACTACCTGCAGATTCATCATGTGCCCGGCGCGGGCGAGCTTGCCGTTTTCTGCGGGGCTCTGGTCGGTGCGGGCATCGGGTTCCTCTGGTACAACGCGCCCCCCGCCATGGTCTTCATGGGCGACACCGGGTCGTTGGCTCTCGGTGGCGCACTCGGCGCCGTCAGCGTGGTCACCAAGCATGAGATCGTGCTGGCGATCATCGGCGGCCTGTTCGTGTTGGAGACCGTGTCGGTGATCGTCCAGGTCGCCTCCTTCAAGCTGACCGGCAAGCGGGTGTTCCGCATGGCCCCCCTGCACCATCACTTCGAGAAGAAGGGATGGGCGGAATCCACCGTGGTCATCCGCTTCTGGATCATAGCCTCCATCCTGGCCCTGGTCGGGCTGTCCACGCTGAAGCTCCGCTGAGGGTCCGCTTCCCGATGATCAACCTTTTCTACATGGACGGGCTGCCGGTGGCGGTGATGGGGCTGGGCAAGTCCGGCCTCGCCACGGCCGAGGCGCTGGCCCGCAGCGGCGCCGACGTGTGGGTCTGGGACGACAAGGACGCGTCGCGCGAGGCCGCCGCGGCCAAGGGCTACAAGGTCGTGGACCTGATGACGGCGGACCTGTCGGAGCTGACGACCATCGTCTGGTCGCCGGGCATCCCGCACAGCTTCCCCAAGCCCCACCCCGTGGCCGAGCGCGCCCGCGCCGCCGGGATCGAGCTGGTCTGCGACATCGAGCTGCTGGCCCGCGCGGAACGCGACAGCGCCTATCTCGGCATCACCGGGACGAACGGGAAGTCCACGACGACGACCCTGGTCGGCCACGTCATGGAGGCCGCCGGGCGCCGCATCGCAGTGGGCGGCAACCTGGGCACGCCGGTTCTGACCTTCCCCAGCCTGGGCGGTGGCGGCACCTACGTGCTGGAGATGTCGAGTTACCAGCTGGAGCTGACCGTCTCCATCACCTACGACGTGGCGGTCCTGCTGAACATCACGCCGGACCATCTGGACCGGCACGGCGGCATGGACGGCTACATCGCCGCGAAGACGCTGATCTTCCACCGCCAGACCAAGCCGCGCACCGCGGTGATCGGCGTGGACGACGCGCATTGCCGCAAGATTTATGACGACCTCGTCGCCAAGGGTGACCAGATCGTCTGGCCGATATCCGCCGAGGGGGCCGTCGCCGGCGGCGTCTACGCCGCGGACGGCTGGCTGGTCGACGACACGGACGGCAACGCAGAGCGCGTGGCGGAGCTTTCCCGCTTCCCGGCGCTGCTCGGCAAGCACAACTGGCAGAACGCCGCGGCGGCCTATGCGGCCTGCAAGGCGGCGGGCGTGCCAGTCCCGGCCATCGTCGCCGCCATGACCACCTTCCCGGGCCTCGCCCACCGGCAGCAACTGGTGCGGACCATCGACGGCGTGCGCTTCGTCAACGACAGCAAGGCGACCAACGCCGACGCCACCGAGAAGGCGCTGGCGACCTTCGACCCGATCTACTGGATCCTGGGTGGCCAGGCGAAGGAGACGGGGCTCGACGGGCTGGAAGGCCTGATGGGCCGCGTGCGGCACGCCTTCCTGATCGGCGAGGCGTCAGACCGCTTCGCCGCCTGGCTGGAGGCCAACAAGGTTCCGCACACGCGTTGCGGCACGCTGGACGTCGCGGTGAACGTGGCGGCGGAGCTGGCGTTGGCGGAGCGGCTGCCCAAGGCTTGCGTGCTGCTGTCGCCGGCCTGCGCATCCTGGGACCAGTTCGCGAATTTCGAGAAGCGCGGCGAGGCCTTCGCCGCGGCGGTAGAGGCTCTGGAGGGGGAAGCGGCCTGACATGATGACGTTCGACCGTACCGACCAATCCGTCTTCGGCCGCTGGTGGTGGACCGTGGATCGCTGGCAGCTTCTGGCGCTGGCGGTGCTGATGGCGGTCGGCACGGTGCTGATCACCGCGGCCAGCCCGCCGGTGGCCGAGCGCATCGGCATCCAGGACACCTTCTACTTCGTCGAACGCCACCTGATGATGCTGGTCCCCAGCATCGCGCTGATGTGCGCGGTCTCGCTGCTCAGCCCGCGCGGCATCCGGCGCACGGCGCTGGTCGTCTTCCTGATCGCGGTGGCGCTGGTCTACGCGACGCTCGTGGTCGGGGTGGAGATCAAGGGCGCCCGGCGCTGGATCCACATCCCCGGCCTGTCGATCCAGCCGTCGGAGTTCGTGAA
Source organism: Azospirillum canadense (assembly GCF_025961225.1). GTDB lineage: Bacteria > Pseudomonadota > Alphaproteobacteria > Azospirillales > Azospirillaceae > Azospirillum > Azospirillum canadense. The sequence goes on from NZ_JAOQNG010000001.1 coordinate 2,465,579, forward strand.
GCCCGCCTTCGCGGTGGTCGGCGCTTGGCTGTTCTCGCTGTCGCGCACCAACCCCGGCTTTCCCGGCGCGCTGCTGTCGATCGTTCTGTACGTCTTCACGGTCGCCGGCCTGCTGATGCAGCCGGACCTGGGCATGACGGTGGTCGTGTCGGCGGTGTGGTTCTCGCAGTTCTTCCTGGCTGGCCTGAACGTGTTCCTGGTCGCCATCCTGGGCGCGCTCGGCGGCGTCGGGCTGGTTGGGGCCTATTTCACGCTGCCGCACGTGCACAGCCGCATCAACCGCTTCCTCGACCCCGCCGCCGGCGACAACTACCAGGTCAGCCGCTCGCTGGAGGCCTTCGCCAACGGCGGGCTGCTGGGCACCGGCCCCGGCCAGGGCACGGTCAAGTTCTCCCTGCCGGACAGCCACGCCGACTTCATCTTCGCCGTCGCCGGCGAGGAGATGGGGCTGATCTTCTGCCTTCTGATCATCATCCTGTTCGCCTTCATCGTGCTGCGCGGCTTCGCCCGCGTCTTCAACGACAGCAACTACTTCGTTCTGCTGGCGGCCAGCGGGCTGCTGATCCAGTTCGGGCTGCAGGCCGCGATCAACATGGGCTCCGCCCTGCACCTGATGCCGACCAAGGGCATGACGCTGCCCTTCATCTCCTACGGCGGTTCGTCGCTGATCGCGCTGGGCTTCGGCATGGGCATGGTGCTGGCGCTGACGCGCAAGCGCTTCGGCCCGACGGAGTGACACGCGCCATGGCGAAGCCCCCCGAAAAGCCCGGGTCCGAAAAGCCCATCCTGCTGGCCGCCGGCGGCACCGGCGGGCACTTCTTCCCGGCGGAAGCCCTGGCGCGGGAGCTGCTGGCCCGCGGCCGTAAGGTGGAGCTGGTCACCGACAAGCGCGGCCAAGCCTTCGGCGACAGCCTGCCGGAGGTGCCGGTCCACCGCATCCGCGCCGCCGCCCCCGGCGGCAGTGTGGTCGGCAAGCTGAAGGCGGCCTGGCAGATGGGCCTCGGCCTGCTGTCGGCCAACGCGCTGATGCGCCACCTGGAGCCGGCGGCGGTCGTCGGCTTCGGCGGCTACCCGTCGGTGCCCACGGTCTACGCCGCGGCGCAGGCCCGCGTGCCGGTGCTGCTGCACGAGCAGAACGCCGTGCTCGGCCGCGCCAACCGCATGCTGGTCGCCGCCGCCCGGCGGCTGGCCGTCGCCTTCCCGGAGATTTCCGCGGTCAAGGACGACCACCGGTCCAAGATCTTGCGCACCGGCAACCCGGTCCGCCCGGCCGTCGCCGCCAAGCGCGACGCGGCCTATGAGCCTCCGCTCGCGGGTGGCCCGATCCGCATCCTGGTCATGGGCGGCAGCCAGGGCGCCCGTGTCTTTTCGGAGGTGATCCCGGCGGCGCTCGGCAAGCTCCCCGCGGACATGCGCGCCCGCGTCCATCTGGCGCAGCAGTGCCGGCCGGAGGATCTGGAGGCCGCGCGCGCCGCGTACGCCGGCATGGGCCTCGGCGGGCTGGAGCTGGAGAGCTTCTTCCGCGACGTGCCGGAGCGGTTGGCCGGCTGCCATCTCGCCATCACGCGGGCCGGCGCCTCGACCATCGCGGAGCTGACCTGCATCGGCCGGCCGGCCCTGCTGGTCCCCTACCCGCATGCCATGGATGATCACCAGACCGCCAACGCAAAACAGCTTGCATCGGCCGGTGCTTCGTGGCTCATGCCGCAAACCGATTTCACCGCCGACGCGCTGGCCGCGCGCTTGACCGACCTGCTGGGCTCCCCCGACGTATTGGCGAAGGGTGCGGAGGCCGCGCGGGCCTGGGGCATGGCCGACGCCGCACGCCGGCTGGCCGACGCGGTACTGGACATGATTGGCGCCAACGGAAATACGAACAGCAGCACCAGGGAGGCCGCGGAATGATCAAGGCAACGCGCAGCTCCATCACGCGCCGCCGGGCTTCCAAGCCCCTGCGGGACTGGCCGGCCGCCACGACCCGGACCGAAGGCGCCTGGAGCGACCGCCCCACCTGCCCGCTGCTTCCCCGCGCGGTGGCCGACCACGGCTTCCTGCGCGACCGCCTGCACATCGTCACCGGGGCCCAGCCCCTGCCCATCGGCCTGTCGGATCCGGCCGTGGACGCCACCCTCAGCCTGATGCTCCGCCGCGGAAAGTAAAGTCACATGCGCGCCCTCCCCCTCTCGATCGGCACCATCCATTTCGTCGGCATCGGCGGCATCGGCATGAGCGGCATCGCCGAGGTGCTGAAGAACCTCGGCTATTCCGTCCAGGGCTCCGACCTGTCCGAAAGCGCCAACGTCAAGCGTCTGCGTGAGCTTGGAATCTCGGTTTCCATCGGCCACCGGGCGGAGAACATCGCCGGGGCCGCGGTGGTCGTCGTCTCCTCCGCCGTCAAGCGCGACAACCCCGAGGTCGTCGCCGCCCGCGCCGCCCTGGTCCCGGTCGTCCGCCGCGCGGAGATGCTGGGCGAACTGATGCGCCTGAAGTGGGCCATCGCCATCGGCGGCACCCACGGCAAGACCACGACCACCTCGATGGTCGGCAACATGCTGGAGCACGCCAACCTCGACCCCACGGTCATCAACGGCGGCATCATCAACGCCTACGGCACCAACACGCGGTTGGGCTCCGGCGACTGGATGGTGGTCGAGGCGGACGAGAGCGACGGCACCTTCGTGAAGCTGCCGGCCTGCATCGCGGTCGTCACGAACATGGATCCGGAGCATCTGGACTTCTACGGCACCTTCGACAACGCGCGGGCCGCCTTCGACAGCTTCGTCCAGAACATCCCCTTCTACGGCTTCGCGGCACTCTGCATCGACCATCCGGAGGTGCAGGCGATGATCCCCCGCGTGTCGGACCGCCGCATCATCACCTATGGCTTCAGCCCGCAGGCCGACGTGCGCGCCGTCAACGTGCGGCTCGGCACCGAGGGTGCCGACTATGACGTGGTGATCGACGACCGCCACACCGGCGAGACGCGCACCATCGCCGGCGTGCGCCTGCCGATGTACGGGCCGCACAACGTACAGAACTCGCTGGCCTGCTTCGCGGTGGGCAACGAGATGGGCCTGCCTGACGTCGTGATGCGCGACAGCATGTCCAAGTTCCAGGGCGTGAAGCGCCGCTTCACCAAGACCGGCGTGTCGAACGGCATCACCGTCATCGACGATTACGGCCACCACCCGGTGGAGATCGCCGCGGTGCTGAAGGCCGCGCGCACCGCCGGCACCGGCCGCACCATCGCCGTGGTCCAGCCGCACCGCTACACGCGGCTGGCCGCCCTGTTCGAGGATTTCTGCACCTGCTTCAACGACGCCGACGCGGTGATCGTGGCCGACGTCTACGCCGCCGGTGAGCAGCCGATCGAGAACGTCAACCGCGACGCCCTGGTGGAGGGCCTGCGCATGCACGGCCACCGCCACGTCATGGCGCTGCACGGCGCCGAGGAGCTGCCGCAGTTGGTGCGCGAGGTCGCGCGGCCGGGCGACCTCGTGGTCTGCCTGGGCGCCGGCAACATCACCCAGTGGGCCAACGCGCTGCCGGGCGAGTTGGACAAGCTGGCCGGCGCGGCGAGCTGAGCGCTGGCTGAATGATGGCGGTTGCCGCGATGACGACTCCTCACCTCATTGACCGGATGCCGGCCTGCCGCGGGCGGCTCAGCGCCGACGCAGCCCTGGCGAACGTCACCTGGTTCCGCGTCGGCGGCCCGGCGGAGGTCATGTTCCGCCCGGCCGACGCCGAGGATCTGGCGGACTTCCTGGGCGCGCTGCCGGAGGACGTGCCGGTGACCGTGCTGGGCGTCGCCTCCAACCTGCTGATCCGCGACGGGGGCATTCCCGGCGTGGTGATCCGGCTTGGCCGCGGCTTCACCGACATCGTCGCCGACGGGCTTGACCTGACGGTGGGCGCTGCGGCGCTGGACCTGAACGTCGCCAACGTCGCGCGCGACGCGGGCATTGCCGGGCTGGAGTTCCTGTCGGGCATTCCCGGCACCATCGGCGGCGCCTTGCGCATGAACGGCGGCGCCTATGGGCGCGAGATCAAGGATGCGCTGGTCGAGGCCCGGGGCGTGACCCGGCGCGGCGAGCGCGTGTCCTACGACAACGCGGCCATGGGGTTCACCTACCGCCACGCGGGCGTGCCGGAGGACGTCATCTTCACCGGCGGCATCCTGCGCGGCGAGGCCGGCGAGCCGCTGGAGATCGGGCGGCGCATGGCGGAGATCTCCGACAAGCGCGCCGACACCCAGCCGGTCCGCTCGCGCACCGGCGGTTCCACCTTCAAGAACCCGCCGGGCCACAAGGCGTGGGAGCTGATCGACAAGGCCGGCTGCCGCGGCTTCAGCATCGGCGACGCGCAGGTATCGGAAAAGCACTGCAACTTCCTGATCAACCAGGGCGGCGCCACGGCGGCGCAGCTGGAGGCGCTGGGCGAAGAGGTCCGGCGCCGCGTGTTCGAAACCTCCGGCGTCACGCTGGAGTGGGAAATCAAGCGGGTCGGCGTCCCGGCCGCGCCAGAGGGAGGAGCGTCCGCATGACGACGCACAAGAAGCACGTCGCGGTCCTGATGGGCGGCTGGTCGGCCGAGCGCGAGGTATCGCTGGTCAGCGGCGCCGGCGTCGCCAAGGCGCTGGAGGAGGAAGGCTACACGGTCACCGCGGTGGACGTGCAGCGCGACCTGACCGGGCTGATCCAGGCGCTGAGCAACCCGCGCCCCGACGTCGTCTTCAACGCGCTGCACGGGCGCGGCGGCGAGGACGGCACCATCCAGGGCGTGCTGGAGTTCCTGGGTCTTCCCTACACCCATTCCGGCGTGCGGGCGGCCGCCGTCGCCATGGACAAGGCGATGACCAAGCAGGTGCTGTCCACGGTCGGCGTGCGCTCCCCCAAGGGCATCGTGCTCACCCGCGGCGAGCTGACCGGCGGCGCGCACCCGATGCCCGCCCCCTACATCGTCAAGCCGGTGGACGAAGGTTCCACCGTCGGCGTCACGCTGGTGCGCGAGGGGCAGAACAGCCCGGTCGGCGACGCCTGGACCTTCGGCGAGCGCGCGCTGGTCGAGGAGTTCATCCCCGGCCGCGAGCTGACCGTCGGCGTGATGGGCGGGCTCGACGACGATTGCCGGGCCCTGACGGTCACCGAAATCCGCTTTGAAGCACAGGTGTATGACTATACGGCCAAATACAGCGCCGGTCATGCCGTGCATACTGTGCCCGCGCAGATCCCCGATGACATCGCGGAGGAAGCCAAGAGAATGGCGATCCTCGCGCATAGGACTTTGGGCTGCCGCGGCGTTTCGCGCAGTGATTTTCGTTGGGATGATAGTAAAACGGGAACCGCCGGTTTGTACTTCCTGGAGATCAACAACCAACCCGGCATGACCCCGCTGTCGCTGGTGCCCGAACAGGCCGCGTCGGTCGGGATCTCCTATGGTGCCCTCGTCGCTTGGATGGTGGAGAACGCCGCATGTCAGCTCGACTGAGCATCGATCCGCAGTTCCGCCCGACCTCTGGCATGGCGATGGGCGCCCGGCCGCGCGACGAGATGCCGGTGCCGCCGCGCGCCATGGCGCAGTCGGCACAAAAAGGCAACCGCCGCCGCGCTTGGCCGCGCTGGACGCGCCCCGCCGTCAAGGCGGCGATCCTGCTGACTCCGGTGCTGGTCATGGGCGGCTTCGCCGGTTCCGCCTGGAAGCGCGGCACCTTCGCGGAGACGGCGGCAGCCGTTCAGGACAGCCTGATCGCGGTCAGCGCCTCGGCCGGCTTCGCCATCAGCGACGTGATGGTCGAGGGCCGGACGGAGACGGACAAGAACGCCATCCTGCGCACGCTGGGCGTGCAGCGCGGCGACCCGATCCTGGCCGTCAACCTGGCCGAGGCCAAGGAGAAGCTGGAGAGCCTGCCCTGGGTGTCCGGCGCCGCCGTGGAGCGCCGCCTGCCCGACGTCCTCTACGTCCGCCTGTCGGAGCGCCAGCCGATGGCGATCTGGCAGCATGACCGCAAGTTCACTGTCATCGACCGCGAGGGACGCCCGCTGGCTGACGCGACCGAATTGGCCCGCCGCGGCAACGAGCGAATTGAGACGCTGCCCCAGGTTCTGGGCGCCAACGCGCCGTTCCAGGTGCCGAAGTTGCTGGCCGCGCTCGACAACGTGCCGTCGCTGCGCGACAAGGTGAGCGCCGCCAGCTGGCTGGGCGACCGCCGCTGGGACCTGAAGCTGAGCAACGGCGTCGTCGTGAAGCTGCCCGAGGCCGGGATGCACACAGCACTTCGCCAACTGGCCGAGATGGACAGCACGGGCAAGGTGCTGGACCGCGACATCGTCGCGATCGACCTGCGCCAGCCCGACCGCGCGGTGCTCCAGACCTCCACCACCGCCGTCCTGCCCTGGACGGAGGAGGACAACAAGAAGAAGCCGGGCAAGAAGACGTGATCCGTCCCCACCACCCACAACCCCACCATCATCCGCATCGCCGTTCGCATCTGGGCGAATGACCGGCCACACAATGATCGGACGCACGAGGCCATAGGGTGTCGAAAATGGGCTTGAACGGCGCGAAGAAGGCGAAGCGCCCCACCCGGGGCGGGATGATCGCCGCGCTGGACGTCGGTTCCACCAAGGTGTGCTGCTTCATCGCGCGCGTCGAGGACGCGGGGGCTGTGCGCATCCTGGGCATGGGCCACCAGATCGCGACGGGCGTGCGCGCAGGCTCCATCATCGACATGGAAGCCGCGGAAACCTCCATCGGCGCCGCCGTTCACGCCGCGGAGCAGATGGCCAACGAGACGATCCGCGACGTGATCGTCAACGTGGCGAGCCCGATTTCCCACGGGTTCAGCGCGGAGATCCCGGTCCCCGGCACGGAGGTGACGGAGGCCGACGTGCGCCGCGCGCTGGCCCACGCCCGCACGTTGCAGGTCGGCCCTGACCAGGCGCTGGTCCACGCCATCCCCGTGGGATTCTCGCTGGACGGCAGCCGCGGCATCCGCGACCCCAAGGGCATGTACGGGGAGAAGCTGGGCGTCCAGGCCCACGTCATCACCGCCCCGGCGGGCGCCGTGCGCAACCTCCAGACCTGCGTCGCCCGCTGCCACCTGGACATCGACACGCTGGTCGCCAGCCCCTACGCCTCCGGCCTCGCCTGCCTGGTGGAGGACGAGATGGAGATGGGCTCCGCCTGCATCGACATGGGCGGCGGCACCACCACCATCTCCGTCTTCTTCGAAGGCAAGCTGATGTGGTCGGACTGCATTCGGCTGGGCGGCAACCACGTCACCAACGACATCGCCCGCGGCCTGACCACGCCGGTCGTCCACGCGGAGCGCATGAAGACGCTGCACGGCAGCGCCATGACCAGCCCCGCCGACGAGCGCGAGATGATCGACGTGCCGCAGGTCGGCGAGGAGGACCGGCTGGGGTCCAACAACCTGCCCAAGTCCTACCTGGTGCGCATCATCCAGCCGCGGCTGGAAGAAATCTTCGAGCATGTGCGCTCGCACCTGGAGCATTCCGGCTACGCCAAGCTGGTCGGCCGCCGCGTCGTGCTGACCGGCGGCGCCAGCCAGCTGCCGGGAACGCGCGAGCTGGCGCAGCTCATCCTCGACAAGCAGGTCCGCATCGGGCGCCCGACGCGGATCACCGGTCTGAACGAGGCCAACGGCGGTCCGGCCTACGCCACCGCCGCGGGTCTCCTTCTGCACGCCGTGCGCAACCCGACGGAACTTCCGGTCGCGAGCCATGAGGCTGGCTCCGGTTCGGGGTTCTTCGGGCGCGTCGGCCTGTGGCTGCGGGAGAACCTTTGACGGGTTCCCAAAAAAGGCTCCTGCCGCAGCGCGTCATTCGTGCCTAAAACGCCCCCGGATCCAACCGTGGGCACCCTTGCTCGCCCAAAGCGTGAACCAATCAAAAGGTTGTGGAGGCCAGTATGATCAACGTGACCATCCCCAGCATCGAACCCGAGCTGAAGCCCCGCATCACCGTCTTCGGTGTCGGCGGCGCCGGCGGCAACGCCGTCAACAACATGATCAAGTCGAACCTGGAAGGCGTGGACTTCGTCGTCGGCAACACCGACGCGCAGGCGCTGAAGGGGTCGATGTGCGAGAAGCGTGTCCAGCTCGGCACCACCATGACCCGCGGCCTGGGCGCCGGCTCCAAGCCGGACGTCGGCCGGGCTTCGGCCGAGGAGCAGCTTGAGGAGATCATCGGTCACCTCGAAGGCGCCAACATGGTGTTCATCACCGCCGGCATGGGCGGCGGCACCGGCACGGGCGCTGCCCCGGTCATCGCGCGCGCGGCCCGCGAGCGCGGCATCCTGACCGTCGGCGTGGTGACCAAGCCCTTCCACTTCGAGGGCGCGCACCGCATGCGCCTGGCGGAATCGGGCATCGCCGAGCTGCAGCAGTATGTCGACACGCTGATCATCATCCCGAACCAGAACCTGTTCCGCATCGCCAACGAGAAGACGACCTTCGCGGACGCCTTCAAGATGGCCGACGACGTGCTGCATTCCGGCGTGCGCGGCGTGACCGACCTGATGGTGATGCCCGGCCTGATCAACCTGGACTTCGCCGACATCCGCTCCGTCATGACCGAGATGGGCAAGGCGATGATGGGCACCGGCGAGGCCGGCGGCGACCGCCGCGCCATCGAGGCTGCGGAGGCCGCCATCTCCAACCCGCTGCTGGACGACGTGTCGATGAAGGGTGCCCGCGGCGTCCTGATCAACATCACCGGCGGCTACGACATGACCCTGTTCGAGGTCGACGAGGCTGCGAACCGCGTCCGTGACGAGGTCGACCCCGACGCCAACATCATCTTCGGCTCGACCTTCGACAGCACGCTGGACGGCGTGATGCGCGTGTCGGTCGTCGCTACCGGCATCGACGCCGCCGCGATGGCCAACCCGCGCGGCCTGCACCCGGTCAACCTGTCGCTGGTGTCCGACCGCAACGGCGGCAAGAAGCCGGGTGGCCCCACCGGCCTGACGCAGGCTGCCCCGACGGGGTTGAGCCAGCCGGCGCCGACCGGCCTGACCCAGGCCGCCCCGGTGTCCCCGGCGATTCCGGGGGCCATCCCGGGCACCATCCCGGCCGGCGGCATCCCGCGCGCCATGGGCAACGCCGCCCCGCAGATGAACGCGCAGCCGCAGCACGTCGCCCACCATATGGAGGCCCCGGCCCCGATGGCGGCGCACGCGGTCGAGCCGGCGCTCCAGCACGCTCCGGCCCACCACCAGGATCTCGGCGCCCACGCGATGGAGACCGCGCCGATGCGCACCGCCGCCACCGGCCCGCTGCACAGCGAGCGCCGCGACGGCCACTTCATCGCCCCGAAGCCGGCCGACCCCGGCCCGCGTCAGCCGATGAACGCGCCGGGCATGCCGCAGACGATGCCCCAGGGCATGCCGATGTCCAGCCAGCTGGCCAACGCCGCGCAGGAGCCCGCCCCGGCCCGCAAGCCGAACTTCCTGTTCGGCCTGGTCACCGGGCTGGCCGGCCGCAAGGCCGAGGCCCCGGCCCCGCAGCCGCAGCCGGCTCCGCAGCCGATGATGCAGCAGCCGGTGATGCAGCCGGTCCACCAGCAGCCCGTCCACCAGCAGTCGCCCCAGATGCCGCCGGCCGCCCCGCAGGCGATGGCCCCCGCGCCGCGTCCGCAGGCCATGGGCATGGACGGCGCCCCGCAGCAGAAGATCGACGAGGAAGCGCTGGACATCCCCGCTTTCCTGCGACGTCAGGCCAACTGACGCGCCAAACGAGGCTGGCCCAATTGATCTGAGGGCAACAGCAACCCGCCGGTTGCCGCCGCCTCTTTGAAGCGGTATCGGCGGGTTTATCCACAACCTGTTCGACTTCAACCGCCTCCGGAATTCCTTCGGGATACTCCGGGGGCGGTCTTTTCGCGTCTGCGATCGGCCCTCCGCCGCCCTGCAACAAACGGTAACAAAGAGTGATTTGTCCTCCACAGGGCCGAATGATACCTAGCATATGTGGTCATAAGCGACGGCGGGTCCCCACCGAACGGAACCCGGACGATCGGCCGACGGACCACAGAAGAAAGACCAAGGCGGGAAGAGATCGTGGCTCATAACCGGATCAAGACTGAAGGCATGCTGCAGCGGACGGTGAAGAAGCCGGTGCGCCTCCAGGGCATCGGGCTGCACACGGGCGCTACGGTCACGCTGACGATTTCCCCCGCGGAGCCGAACACCGGCTTCGTCTTCCTGCGCACCGACCTGACCGGCCCCGCGTCGGTGATCCAGGCCCGTTGGGACCATGTGGTCGACACCAAGCTCTGCACGGTGATCGGCAACTCCCACGGCACCACGGTCGGCACCATCGAACACCTGATGTCGGCGCTTGCCGGCTGCGGCGTCGACAACGCCCTGATCGCGCTCGATAACATCGAGGTTCCGATCATGGACGGCAGCGCCGCGCCCTTCGTGGACGCGATCGAGCGCGTCGGCACCGTGTCGCAGAACGCGCCGCGCCACGCCATCCGCATCCTGAAGCCGGTCACCGTGACCGAGGGCGGCAAGAGCGCCACCTTCACGCCGGATGACGTGACCACCTACAGCTTCGAGATCGATTTCGACAGCGCCGCCATCGCCCACCAGGCCCACACGGTGGAACTGGACGCCGAGAGCTTCAAGGACGAGATCAGCCGCGCCCGCACCTTCGGCTTCCTGCACGAGGTGGAGGGGCTGCGCAAGATGGGCCTCGCCCGCGGCGGCTCGCTGGACAATGCGGTGGTCGTCTCCGGCGACACGGTGCTGAACGAAGGCGGCCTGCGCTTCGACGACGAGTTCGTGCGCCACAAGATCCTGGACGCCGTCGGCGACCTGTACCTGGCCGGCGCCCCGATCATCGGCCACTTCCACGGCTGCCGCGCCGGCCACGCGCTGAACAACAAGCTGCTGCGCGCCCTGTTCGCCGACCACAGCGCCTGGTGCTACGAGACCCCGGCCTCCACGGTCCCGGCCAGCTGGCGCGCGGTCAAGCAGCTCGCCGTCGCGTAAGCGTCATCGCGCAACACGAGTCGTCATCGCCGGCTTCGCACCCTGCCCTCCCCTTCCGGGGAGGGCAGTTTCGTTTTGCGCACCCCCCTCCCCTTCCGGACTCGCGTTGCGCGAGTCTCGCGACCACTCCCCTCCCCTTCCGGGGGAGTCGGATGAGGTGTGTCGTGGCGCGATGGGGTGAATTTGTTTGATATTTGAACTGAATCAAACGGTTGTAGAGGTTTGTTCAGTGGGGGTGTGAGGTGGAGTGGGGAAAGTGATCCCGTTGCCCCCTCCCCCAAACTGCGACCTTACTGCGCGGCAACCCCCGGCCCCGTCGCATACTCACCAAACCGCGTGTCTTCCTTCAGGATGTGCTTGCCCAGCCAGTCGGCGCAGAAGTTGAAGACCTCGTCGCCGGGGATGGTGTCGCGGCTGGCGTGGAAGCGCTCGCGGTAGGTTTCCACTTGGCGGGTCAGGGCGTCGTGCAGGGCCTTGTGCGCCGTGAAGGTCGGGTAGTTGGCCCGCTGCATGTACTCCTCCTCCCGCGCGAAGTGATCCTTGGTGTAGTGGATCAGCTCGTCGAGGATGGCCTCGATCACGTCAGGGGAATTGCGGCTGTCGTCAGCGGAAAGCTTGTTGACGATCTCCACCAGGACGCGGTGGTCGTCGTCCAGCTCTTGGATGCCGACGCTCATCCAGCGCGACCACTGGATCGAATCGATGTGCATGACGGTCCCCCTTCGTCTCGTTCTTGCGACGTTTAGGAAATTTATGGAACCGCCCGCGGTGAAGCGTCAACGCGGCCAAAAGGCGGTGCGACAATGTGCCGACCGCCCTTCGCCATTCCAACTTACCCGGCGATGAGGTCCGACCACTCCTGCTCGGTCAGGATGGCGACGCCCAGTTCGCGCGCCTTGGTGGCCTTGCTGCCGGCGTCCGCGCCGCACACGACATAGTCGGTTTTGGCGGAGACGGAGCCCGCGACCTTGGCGCCCAACGATTCGGCGCGGGTCTTGGCCTCCGTGCGGGTCATGGTTTCCAGCGTGCCGGTGAAGACCACGGTCTTGCCGGCCACGGGCGATCCGGTGGCGGCCTTGGGCCGCTCCGCGTCCACCACGGTGACCCCGGCGGCGCGCAAGCCGCCGATGATGGCGCGGTTGCGCTCCTCCCGGAAGAAGCCGGCCAGTTCCTCCGCCGCGACCGGGCCGACGTCGGGGATGGCGACCAACTCGTGCCAACCGGGCGCGGGCTGCGCGCCGACGGCCGCGATCATCGCCTCTTTCCAGGCGGCGAGCGCCCCATAGCGCTCGGCCAGCGCCTGGGCGGCGCGGCTGTCCACCTTCTTGATGCCGAGCAGTTTGACCACGCTGTCCAGGCGCAGCGCCTCCTGCCCGGCGTAGAAGTCCAGCTTCGACAGGTTCTCGGGATCGGCGAACCAGGCGAGCAACGCGTCGGCCTTCACGGGACCGAGGCCGCTCAGCCCGTGCAGGTCCAGCCACGCTTGGCCAGGCATCGCGGCGATGGCGCGGTCCATGCCTTGGAGCCAGTCATCCATACTGCCGTAGTGGCGGGCCAGCGCCTTGGCCGTCACCTCGCCAACGTGGCGGATGCCCAGCGCGAAGATGAAGCGGTGCAGGTCGATGCGTCGGCGGCGTTCGTTGATGGCGTTGAACAGGTTCTCGACCGACTTCTCCTTCCAGCCCGGCCGGCCGAGGATGGTGTCGCGGTGGCCGTCCAGGGTGAAGATGTCGACGGGGGAGCGGATCAGGCCGATCTCCCAGAACTCCTCGATGGTCTTCTCGCCCAAACCTTCGATGTCGAAGGCGTTGCGGGAGACGAAGTGGCGCAGCCGCTCCTTCGCCTGGGCGGCGCAGATCAGGCCGCCGGTGCAGCGGCGCACCGCCTCGTCCGGCTCGCGCACCGCAAGGCTGCCGCAGACCGGGCAATGGTCGGGGAAAACGTAGGGCACGGCGTCGGCCGGGCGTTGACCCTCCACCACGCCGACGATCTGCGGGATGACGTCGCCGGCCCGCTGCACGGTGACGAGGTCGCCGACGCGGATGTCCTTGCGGGCGATCTCATCCTCGTTGTGCAGGGTGGCGCGGCTGACCACCACGCCGCCGACGGTGATGTCCTCCAGCTCGGCGACTGGAGTCAGGGCGCCGGTGCGGCCGACCTGGATGGTGATGGCCTTCAGGCGGGTCTGCGCTTGCTCCGCCGGGAACTTGTGAGCGATGGCCCAGCGCGGCGCGCGGCTGACGAAGCCGAGCCGCTGTTGCAGCTCCAGACTGTTGACCTTGTAGACCACGCCGTCGATGTCGAAGGGCAGCGAGGAGCGGCGCTGGCCGATCTGGCCGTAGTAGGTCAGCAGCTTTTCCGCCCCGTCGCACAGCTCCGCCGGGCGGTTCAGCGAAAAACCCCAGCCCTTCAGCCGCTCGCGGATGCCCCACTGGCTGTCGGCGATAGGCTCCGACAGCTCGCCCAACGCGTAGCCGAAGAAGCAGAGGGGACGCGACGCGGTGATCTTCGGGTCCTTCTGGCGCAGCGACCCGGCCGCCGCGTTGCGCGGGTTGGCGAACAGATCCTCGCCCTTCTCCGCGTAGCCCCGGTTCATCTCCAGGAAGTCGTCCCGGTTCATGTAGACCTCGCCGCGCACCTCCAGCACCGCGGGGTAAGGCGCGGTCAGGGCCTGCGGCACATCCTTGATGGTGCGGACGTTGGCGGTGACGTCCTCCCCCTCCGCCCCATCGCCGCGGGTGGCGGCGAGCACGAGTTTACCGTTCTCGTAGCGGAGCGAGCAGGACAGGCCGTCGATCTTCGGTTCGGCCACGAACTCCACGGGCGCGCCGTCGGCGAGGCCGAGGAAGCGGCGCACGCGGGCCACGAACTCCCGCGCGTCGTCGGGCTCGAACGCGTTGCCGAGCGACAGCATGGGCACGGCGTGCCGCACCTTCTTGAAGCCGGCCGCCGGGGCGGAACCGACGCGGAGGCTTGGCGAATCGGACCGGCGCAGCTCCGGATAGCGGGCCTCGATGGCGTTGTTGCGGCGGACCAGCGCGTCGTAGTCGGCGTCGGAGATCGACGGCTTGTCGAGCTGGTGGTAGAGCCGGTCGTGATGGGCGATCTCGGCGGCCAAGGCGGCCAGTTCGGCCTGCGCCTGCTCGACCGTCAGCCCCTCCGGGGGGATCTTACGGAAGCTGGCGGGGGTTTCGAACAGGTCGGTCATCGCGGGTCTCTTCTGTCCCTTGCTCTTTGGAGGCGCAGCATAGCGCCCCGGGACCGCAGGGGGGAGTCGAGACTGGCGATGCCCGAGGCCTGGCTTTTCCATGCTGGCTTTTCCCAGGAGGTGCGCCAACCTTGAGAGGTACGAAGGGATGCGGGTTGCGTGTATGATGGCGCCGCACCCGCGAACGGAAGTGCCGCATGACCGAGCCCGCCAACAGCCTCAGCCCCAACGCCTTGAGCATTGATGACCGGTTCGTCATCGCCGCCGCACTCGACCGCATTCTCTACGACGATCCCGACCAGTTCGCGGCGGAGGACGCCCGGCTGCTGCGGCGCATGATCCCGCGCACGCGCACGGCGTGGCTGCGGCTGGGCTTCCGCGCGGAAAGCCAGGGGCCGTCCATGACCGGCCGCGCCGCCGGAGTGGGCGACGTGAAGATGGACGGCGACAAGAAGGTGACGGAGGGCGGAGTCGGCGAATCGGCGGTGTGGCGCTGCGGCCAGTACAAGATCTCCAACCACGGCGACGACCTGGAGATCTGGCAGGTGATGAGCGACGAGTTCGCCGAGGAACCCAAGGGCGCCCGCCTGGAATTCGGCCCCACCGGCACGCCGGAACGCCTGACCTTCTTCCAGCCGAAGGACTTGGAACTGCGCATCCCTTTCACCGGGATCGCGGTCGGGCTGCGGCTCGGTGGCTGGCAGCCCTGGAAGAAAGCGGCGTAGGTAAAGTCACCCTCTCCCGCCCCCGGCGGGAGAGGGGCTATTTGCGATTACGCCGCGTCGTAGTGGTGCAGGTGCGACGCGTCGAGGTGGTGGTCCATCCCGGCCAGATGACCGTACAGGTCGGCCGCGCCCGTGTGGTCGATCGAGGCCGCGGCGAGGTGGTCGGCATGGGCCGCGGCAGTTTCCAGACCCTGGGTGACCAGATGCTGGTAAACGGCGCCCTGCCCGTCCTCGGCCTGCGCGGTCGCCGTGGCGGCGGTCGCGGACGGGAACCAGGACTTGTCGGCGGCGACCTGAAGCGTGCCGTTCCACCACATCCCGGACTGGCCCTTCACCACATCCTGGCCATCGAGCGCGCCCTTGTCGTAGGTGACGTTCGATGCGGTGGACGCCACGGCGTGGCCGTTGATGGTCACCTTGTTGACGAACAGCGTGCGGTCCTGGCCGTTGACGACGGCGTCGTTGTCGTACTGGACCTGCACCTTGTGCGCCTGATCGGCGGTCAGGTTGGTGGTGTAGGTGAAGTCCTTGGCCGTGCTGCCGGCAACGCCCTCGCCCACCTTGTGGCCGTCGACCAGCAGGTTGAAGTGGGCGTTCACGCCGCCAGCGGCGGTTCCCGACGCGTTGACCGTGATGGTCGAGGCGGCGGACGCCACCGGGGAAGCGTTGCCCGACGGGAAGTCGCCGGCCGGGGCCGCGACGACCAGCGTGCCGCCCCACCACATCGACGACTGGCCCTTCGCCACGTCCAACCCGTCCAGCGCGCCCTTGTCGTAGGTCACGGCGGAGTCGGTCGGGGCGAAGGCGTGGCCGTTGATGGTCACCTTGTTGACGAACAGGTTGCGGTCGACGCCGTTCACGCTGCCGTCGTTGTCGTACTGGATCTGCACCTTGTGGGCCTGATCGGCCGTCAGGTTCGTCGTGAAGGTGAAGTCCTTCGACGCGGTGCCGACCGTGGCCTCGCCCACCTTCTGGCCATCGACCAGCAGCTTGAAATGCGCGTTCACGCCGCCAGCCGCGGCACCGGACGCGTTGACCGTGACGGTCGTGCCGCTGGTCTCCGCCGTCGGGGTCGGAGTCGGGGTGGCGTTCTGCGCGATCTTGGCCAGCAGGGCGTCGGTGTTGATCTCGAAATAGCCGGTGGAGCCCATGGCCGTGCCGGTGCTCTTGGCCAGATCCAGGAACTGCTGCTGGGTCAGGCGCTGGCCCGTCAGTTCCATCGACTCTTGCTGGGCAAGCGCCACCGTGGCAGTCACCGTCGGGGCGGCGAAGGAGGAGCCGTTGGCCGCATAGGAGGTGCCGGCGAGATTGGTCAGCTTGATGTCCGTGCCATCCGCGCAGACGTCCGTCAGCAGCGGGCTGCGCTGCGACCAAGTCGGGAAGTCGCCGCTGCCGGTGGTGGCGGACACGCAGATCTGGTTGGGATCGGCCGCGAAGCTCGACACGCCCTGGGTAGCACCACCATCGCCGGAGTTGCCGGCCGCCGCCACGGTCAGGACGCGCTTGGCCGCCAGCGCCGCCAGTTCGTCCGACATGGATGTGGTGGTCACCGACGTCTGGTTGCCGCCGCCGAGCGACAGGTTCACCGCCGTGACGTTGTAGGCGTCGGCGTTGGCGACGACCCACTGCAGCGCCTTTTCAATCGTCGCCTCGCTGGTGGCGCTGCCGTCGTCGGGCATGACCTTCAGCATGACGATGTTGGCGTTGGGATCGGCCGCCGCGATCTCCGACGTCACCATGGCCCCGTGCGTGTTCGCGTTGGAGACGGTGACGTTGTCGTCGTTGTCGTAGAAGTCATGCTGGTAGACGAGATTGCCCGAGTTCCAGGCCGAGGACAGGCCGCTGTCGATCACGACGATCGTGCCAGCCTTGTTGCCAGTGCTTGTGGAGGTGCTCGACATCTTGCCAACCTTGTTCTTTTTACGAACCGACGCCCGGAACCGGACGCGACAAGGCTGGACTATGCGGGTTTTGCTGTGGCCGCCGTGAGACCGCTGTGGGCGAATGCTGTGACTTTGGTGCGTTTGCGGTGGGAATCCGCGGTTGCGCGGGGCGCGACATTATGCACGTCGATAAGCGTAATTTCCTTCAAATACAAAGCGTTTCGACAGCCCCGCCCCGACGCACCCGGTGCCCGCCATGTTCACCATCCTTCTGGTGGAAGACAGTTCCGCCATCCGCGCCATCGTCCGCCAGCAGCTGCTGGGCCTGAAGATGCGGGAGGTCGTGATGGCCGCCAACGGGCAGGAGGCGCTAAACATCCTGAAGAAGCGCGACGACATCGACGCGGTGATCAGCGACTGGCACATGGAGCCAATGGACGGCCTGTCCTTCTGCACCGCCGTGCAAAAGAACCCGCGGCTGAAGGGGCGCCAGCTGCCGGTGATCTTCATCACCGCCGACCCGAAGCTGGCCGACGACGACACCCGGGACAAGGTGATGGAGTCGGCCCGCCGCCTGGGCATCGTGGACATCGTGACCAAGCCCTTCACCCAGGACGCCCTGCGCGCCGCCCTGTCGAAGGGATTGGGGTTCCAGGTGTAGGCAAATCGTTGATGGTTGGTAGGTTGGGTTCCGGCTGCGACTGCACCCAACCTACGTCAACTTCTTCCCCTACCCCCGCCCAGCGATCAGGCTGTCCGCGGCGGCGCGGGCTTCGGCGGTGATGGTGGCGCCGGACAGCATGCGGGCGATCTCCTCGCGGCGGTCGTCGCCGTCCAGCTCGATCACACCGGTGGTCACCTGTTCGCCCTTCACCGACTTCTGCACCTTCAAGTGCGTGGAACCGCGGGCGGCGACCTGCGGGCTGTGCGTCACCACCAGGACCTGGAGCCCATGGCCGAGCGTTTTCAGCCGCTCGCCCACCGCTGCGGCGACGGCGCCGCCGATGCCGGTGTCCACCTCGTCGAACACCAGCGTGCCGACGGTGGAGGTCTGGGCCAGCACCACCTTCAGCGCCAGCATGAAGCGCGCCAGCTCACCGCCGGACGCGATCTTGTTCAGCGCCCCCGGCGGGGAGCCGGGGTTGGTGGCGACCTGGAAGGCCACGCGGTCCAAGCCCGCGGCGGTCCAGTCGGCCTCGTCGGCCAGCGGCTCGACCAGCGTGCGGAACTTGGCCTTTTCCAGCTTCAGCGGGGCGAGTTCGGTGGCGACGGCCTTGTCCAGGCGGCCGGCGGCCTCCTGGCGGGCCGCGCTCAGCGCCTCCGCGGCCTTGCGGTAGGCGGCGCGGGCGGCCTCCGCCTCGCGGGCGAGGCGGCTCAGCAGGTCGCCCTGGTCCTCGATCAGCAGCAGCCGGTCGGCCATATCCTTGCGCAGGCCCGCCAGCGCGTCCACGTCCACGCCGTGCTTGCGGGCGGCGGCGCGGAGCGCGAACAGCCGCTCCTCCAGCTTCTCCAGCGCCTGCGGATCCATGTCCACGTCGGCGGAGACGGCCTGGAGCCCGGCGATGGCCTCCGACGCCTCGGCCGCGGCGCGGTCGAGCCCGGCGATGACCGGGTCCAGCTTGCCGCCGGCCTTGTCGGCGATGCGACTGAGCGTGCGGATGGCCGAGGACAGGGCGCGCTCCACCCCGCGGTCGCCGGACAGGTCGCCGAAGGCGGCGTTCAGGGCGTCGACCAGCTTCTCGCGGTGCATCAGCACGGCGCGGGTCTCCGCCAGTTCCTCCTCCTCGCCCTGCTTGGGGGCGAGCGCGTCCAGCTCGGCCACGGCGTGGCGGAGGTATTCCTCTTCGGAGCGGGCGCGGGCGATCTCCGCGGCGGCGTTGGCGCGGGCGTCCTCCACCTGCCGCCAAGCGCGGTGCGCTGCGGCCACCTGGGCGGCCTGGGCGTCGAGCCCGGCATAGGCGTCGAGCACGCTGCGGTGGGTCTGCGGGTTCAGAAGGCCATGGGTGTCGAACTGGCCGTGCACCTCGACCAGTTCCTCGCCCAGGCGCTTCAGCAGGCCGACGCCGACCGCCTGGTCGTTGACCCAGGCGCGGCTGCGCCCATCGGCGCTGACGGTCCGGCGGACCACCAGACGTTCCTCCGGGTCGAGGCCCTGCTCCTTGAGGATGGCAAGCGCCGGGTGGTCGCCCGATAGCTCGAACTCCGCCGTGACCGAGGCCTGGTCGGCGCCATGGCGCACCAGCCCCGAATCGGCGCGCGCGCCGAGCGCCAGGCCCAGCGCGTCGAGCAGGATCGATTTGCCCGCACCGGTCTCGCCGGTCAGGACGCAAAGCCCCTTCTGGAAGCCCAAGGCGAGGCGTTCGATCAGGACGACGTCCCTGATCGTCAGCGAAGCCAGCACGGATCGGCCTAGAACAGGGAGCTCCAGGCTTTGCTGATCCAAGACTTCTCGTTTCGCTCCGGACGCACGTTGGCGTCCACCAGCAGTGCGTAGCTGTCCGTGTACCATTCGCTGCCGGGGAAGTTGTGGCCGAGCACGGCGGCGGCGGTCTTCGCCTCGTCCGTGATGCCCAGCGCCAGATAGCACTCCACCAAGCGGTGCAGAGCTTCCGGCACATGGGAGGTGGTCTGGTAGTTTTCAATCACCGTGCGGAACCGGCCGATGGCCGCGGTGTACTGACCCTGCTTCAGATAGAAGCGCCCGACCTCCATCTCCTTGCCGGCGAGGTGGTCGTTGGTCAGGTCGATCTTGATCTTGGCATCGCGTGCGTACTGGCTGTCCGGGAAGCGGCGCACGACCTCCGACAGCGCGTCGAGCGCCAGGCGGGTCATGCGCTGGTCGCGCCGCACGTCGGTGATCTGCTCGTAGTAGCACAGCGCCCGCATGTAGTAGGCGTAGGCCACGTCCTGGCTGCCGGGATGGAGCTGGATGTAGCGGTCGAGCGCCAGGATGGCGTCGTCGTATTTCAGGTCCTGGTAATGGGCGTAGGCGGCCATGATCTGCGCCTTGCCGGCCCATTCGGAATAGGGGTGCTGGCGCTCCACTTCGTCATACAGCTTGGCCGCGGTCTTGAACCGCTCCTCCTGCATGGCGGCGTCCGCATCGCGGTAGATGCTTTCGGCCGGACGCTCGACGTATTTGTCTTCGTCCTTGGTCGAGGAGCAGGCGGAGAGGGCCGAGGCGAGGAGAAGGGCCGCGAGCGGCAGACGGGTAAGACGGGAGGGCATGGTCGTCACGATGCTTTCGGAATTGCCCCTGTATAGCACGCCCTGCCACGGACGCGGCAAGTCGCTTGGGCGGACGAAATTTCGGATGCGTGGAGAAAATCCCCTCTCTCCGGGGAGAGAGGGCTTGAGGATCACGCAAACAGGGCGTCGATGTCGGCCTGGCTGATGTTGCCCATTTCCTGGTGGTCGCCGGGGCCGTGCAGTTCCAGGCTCTCGTCCATCTTGGTGACGGTGGGCGGCAGGGGCATCGCTTCGAACTCGCGCTTGTTCCAGTGGCCCATCATGGCGTCGACGCGCTCCTCGATGAAGGTCAGGGCGCGGACGACCTTGGTGATGCGCTGTCCGGTCAGGTCCTGGAAGTTGCAGGCCTCGTAGATGCGGACGATGATCTCGTTCATGTCGTTGACGCGGTCGTTGTGGTAGCCCTCCGGCAACGACGACTTCAGCTCGTGGACGACCTCCTCCAGCTCTTCCGCGCAGGCCATGATGGTGTTCGTCGCGGCCTCCGTCGCGGAAACGACGGCGCTCAGCTCCTGCGAGGCCTGCTGGAACTTGTCGTCACCGGCCAGCGGGTGGCGGATGGCCGCCATTTCCACCTTGGTCGCCTTGATCCGGCCGGAGATGTCGGCGATCTCGACCTGGATCTGGTCGATCTGCTGCGCGTCCATGGTCAGGAAGCGGTCGAGCTTCGAGCCGAGATGGTCGATGGCGCGCATCACCTCGCTGTGGTCCACCTGCAACGGGCCGGCCGGCAGGGCCACGGGTGCCGCCACCGCCTCGTCCGCCGGCGCTTGGTAGGGATGGCCGTTGCGGCGGGCCTTCTGGATCTCGGCCATGAAGGGCTTCGAGGAATTCCTCATGCAGGCTCCGCCTTTCCGATCACGCGGCCAATGGGCCGTCAGGTGGGCACAGCCCGCCGAAGCGTCGAACCGGGTTTGCGGCGACCCCGGCGGGCGGTGATAGGATTACCAAGCTTTTCGTAAAATTTTGCCTACGGTTTCGTGACGGTTGCACGCTCCCACATCCTGGCCGGTCCGTCACCCGAAGAGGGCGTCGATGGCGGCTTGGTCGAGCGGAGTCGGCGGTTCGTCGGCGGCCGGGGGCGGCGGTGCCGCCGGCTTCGCGGCCGGCTTGGGCGGCGGTTTGGGAACCGGCTTCGCCGCCGAGGGCGGCTTGGGCACCGGCTTCTTCGCCGGCGCCGGCGCCGGGGCGTCGAACATGCTGTCGATATCCGCCTGGCTCGCCTGCACCGGAGCGGCGGCGGGGGCCGGGCTGTCGAACAGGCTGTCGATGTCCGCCTGACTGGACTGCACGGGCGCCGGGGCCGGTTCCGGCGCTGGCGGAGGCGGCGGGGGTGCCGCGGCCGGGGCGGGGCTGTCGAACATGCTGTCGACGTCCGCCTGGCTGACGCCGAGCCCGTCCAGCTGCGGGCCGTTGAGCAAATGCGCGTCCGGCCGGTGGTCGGTGACCTCCGCCTGGATCTTGAAGTCGGCGAGCCCTTCCGCGCCCCAGATGCCGATCATCGCGTTGACGCGCTGCTCGATGTAGCGGAGCGCGTTGACGACCTTGCTGGTGCGCTGGCCGGTCAGGTCCTGGAACGAGCAGGCGGTGAAGATGTTGGTCACCTCCCCCTCGATCTCGCCGCACAGGCCCGCGTTGGCGCCTTCCGCCCGCAGCTTCCCGGAGAGGTCCATCAGCCGTTCCGCGGCGTTCAGGATCTCGAAGGAGGCCCGTTCGGTGGAGATGACGATGGCGTCAAGCTCGTTGGTGGCCGAGGTGATCTTGTCGCTCGACCCGTCGGGCGGGCGGAGTGCCGCCACCTCGCGCCGAGCCTGCTCGATGGAGGCAGCCATCTCCATCAGCTCGCGCCGAAGCACCTCGACGTGCTTGGCGGCCTCGACCACCTGGTTCTGCCGATGCCAGGAGTCGCGGAACTCCACGAGCATCTTGCGCACCTCCTCCGCCGCGGCCCCGTGGGCCCGGCGGTGGAAGCGGCGGAGGAAGGCGCGCCCCTTGGTGGAGCGGGCGATCGCTTCCTCGATCTGGTCGAACTCTTCCTCGGAAAGCTGCGGAAGCTGGTCCAAACCGGACTCTCCTTAACCGCCGATACCGGCTTGGCCTTACCCGCCGATGACGGCCTGGATCTTCTGCTTCAGCGTGTCGGCGTTGAAGGGCTTGACGATGTAGTTGTTCACGCCCGCCTGCTTGGCGGCGATCACGTTCTCCGTCTTGCTTTCCGCGGTCACCATGATGAACGGGGTCGGCGCGAGCTTCGCGTCGGCGCGGATTTCCTTCAGGAGCTGCAGGCCGGTCATCGGCTCCATGTTCCAGTCGGAAATGATGAGGCCGAACTTGCTCTCGCGCAGCTTGGCCAGCGCCGAGACGCCGTCGCCGGCTTCGTCGATGTCCGTGTAGCCGATCTGGGTCAGGAGGTTCCGCACGATGCGCCGCATGGTGGCGTAGTCATCGACGACAAGGATCTTCATCTACGCGTCTCCGCATTCTTCCGTTGCTAGGCCCCGGCCCGGCGCTCATCCCGACCGGCCCCTGGGTGCGGCCGGTGCCGCCGCCACGCGCCGATCGTCGAGGACTGGTTCCGACTGTGATACCTCAAGGACTCTGTGCCCTAAGTCTGCCGAAAAGTCATCCCTCTGCGGCACAGTGAAGCACGCTCGTAAATTTCGGGTTACCAACCGCGCCGAAACGTCGCGAATCGTCGGTGGATCGGCAACGGTCACGACCGGGGCAACCCGTACGGGCAGGCAATGCGCCGGGTGCGGACCTTGCCAGATTTCACGCCCGAACGCACGGGATGTTTTGCCGCTCCAGGCTTTACGATGCGTGATATATCAAACCGATGCGCACCCCGGCGGTCACAGGATGATCGGAGAGGTTGCCTGCCCCAGCCACTCTGCCACCACAGGGTCGAGACGGGGTGTCAACGCCTCGCGCACGCGGGCGTGATAAGTGTTTAGCCAGACGACCTCCTCCTGGGTCAGCAGAGTCGGTTCGATCAGGTTGCGGTCGATCGGCGCCAGCGTCAGAACCTCGAACTCCAGCATCGGCCGCTCCGCCATGGGCAGGTCGAGCGGCCGGACGACGACCAGGTTCTCGATGCGGATGCCGTAGGCGCCGGTCTTGTAGTAGCCGGGCTCGTTCGACAGGATCATGCCGGGCTGGAGCGCCACGGTGTTCGGCACCTTGGAGACGCGCTGCGGCCCCTCGTGCACCGACAGGAAGCTGCCGACCCCGTGGCCGGTGCCGTGGTCGTAGTCGAGCCCCGCCGACCACAGCGGCCGGCGCGCCAGCGCGTCGAGCTGCGACCCTGTGGTGCCGCGCGGGAAGCGCGCGGTGCTGAGCGCGATGTGCCCCTTCAGCACCAGGGTGAAGCGCTCCTTCATCTCCGGCGTCGGCGTGCCGATGGCGATGGTGCGCGTCACGTCCGTGGTGCCGTCCCGGTATTGCGCGCCGCTGTCCAGCAGGAAGAGGCTGCCCGGCTCCAGCCGGCGGTCGGTCGCCTCCGACACGCGGTAATGGACGATGGCGCCGTTCGGCCCGGCCCCGGAGATGGTCTCGAAGCTGAGACCGCGGAAGCGGTCGTTGGTGCGGCGGAAGTCGTAAAGGCGCTCGGCCGCGGCGATCTCCGTGACGGTCCCCTTGGGCGCCTCCTCCGACAGCCAGTGCAGGAAGCGGACGAGGGCGGCGCCGTCACGGGCGTGGGCGGCGCGGGTGCCGGCCAGTTCCGCCTCGTTCTTGCAGGCCTTGGGCAGGGCACAGGGGTCCGGCTCGCGCTCGATCTTCGATCCGGCCATGTGCAGCCGGTCGAAGATCCAGGCCGACGTGGAGGCCGGGTCGGCCATCACCTTGCGCCCGCCCCGCCCCAGCGCGTCGAGCGCGGCGCCCAGCTCCTCCGGCGCGCGCACGGCGACTTGGTTGCCGAGGTGCAATTCGACGCCGGGCGCCAGCTTGCGACGGTCGATGAACAGGTCCACCGTCCCGTCGTCCTTCAGGATGGCGAAGGACAGCGGCAGCGGCGTGCAGGGCACGTCGGCGCCGCGGATGTTCAATAGCCAGGCAATGGAGTCGGGCTGGGTCAGCACGACGGCGCCGATGCCGTTGCGCGCCAGATCGTCGGCGAGGCGCGCGCGCTTGTCCGCCGCGGACACGCCGGCGAAGGGAAGGTCCTGCGCCTCGACCGGGGCGAGCGGCGGGGGTGGCTGGTCAGCCCAGACGGAGTCCACCGGGTTGTCTTCGCAGGCGACCAGCGTCAGCCCGGCGCGCTCCGCCTGCTGGCGGGTGCGCTCCACCCAGCCGGCGGTGTGCAGCCAGGGGTCGTAGCCGAGCCGCCCGCCAACCGGCAGCACCTCGGCCACCCAATCCAGCAGCGGGTCTTCGACCAGATGCTTGTATTCATAGAGGTCGCGCGACACCTCGGCCTGGACCTGGAGCGTGTAGCGGCCGTCCACGAAGATCGCGGCGCGCTCCGCCGCCACCACGGCCTGGCCGGCGGAGCCGGTGAAACCGGTCAGCCAGGCGAGGCGCTGGGCGCGCGGCGGGACGTATTCGCCCTGGTGCTCGTCGCCGCGCGGGACGACGAAGCCGTCCAGCCCGCGCCGCTTCAGCGCGGCGCGCAAGGACGCGAGGCGGGCGGCGTGGTCGGGCGCGTGCGTAACCACGTGCGCGGCGGCGACCTCCGCCTTCAAGGCGCGGAGCTGGCCTGCGAGGTCGTCCGGGAACTTGCCCGGGAGCTTGCCGCCTGCCAGCACGAGCCAGGCGTCGGGATCGGTGCCCTCGGGAGCGGCGAGCACGCCCGCCACGAGGTCGCGGATCCCGACGGGGGTCTGCGCGAGCCCCGCCCCCGCCAGAAGTTGCGCCAGAGTTTCGTCGCCGCGGTACGCGCTGGACACGGGCCCTTATCCTCGTCCGGTGAAGCCGATGTGGAACAGGCTAGGCAGGGACGCCGCGGGGCGCAAGCGCGGGAAAGGGCGTAGGCGGGGTGCGGGGTATCGGTTGGGGAAGCGATTCACCACAGAGACACGGAGACACAGAGGGATTTTAAGAAAACCCTACGCTCTTTGACCGCCGGGCGGGTGGCCGGAACGTGTCTCGGAAGAAGACTCTGTGTCTCCGTGTCTCTGTGGTGAAAACCTCCAGCCGGCGCTACAACCCCGTGTCTTCCGGCAGGCCCAGCCGTTCCAGCACGCGCTTGCGGGCCTCGCCGCGTTCGACGTCGGAGACGTGCAGAAGGCCGCCGATGCGGCGCAGCAGGTTGGCTTCCAGGTCGTTCAAGGTGCCGTCGGCGTAGGCCACCTCCCACAGCATCTCGATGATCCAGAGGCGCTTGTCGGGCGGGCAGCGGTCGTTGATGACGCTGACGTAGCGGTAGTAGGGGGAGGCGCCCTCCGTGTCGAACACGGCGGTGGAGAGAAGCTCCTGCGCTTCCTCCTGGGTCAGGTTGAAGTGGCGGCGCGTCACGTCGATGATGCGGTTCCGCTCCGGCGCCGAGATGGTGTTGTCGGTGCGCGCCGCCTCGACCAGCAGGGCCGCGGCAGCGGCCTGCAAGGTCTCGTGGTCGGCGTCGCCGGAGTCGGTCTCGTGGAACAGCGCCCTGATCCGGTTCAGCATCGGTCCTCCGCAAGCTTGTCCTTGGTGCTGGGGACATAACGCTTGTCCCCGGCAAGAGGCGCGGAGGCGCGACGGCAAAAAGCGAATCAGCCCTTCCCGACTTTTCGCTTCGGCCGCTTCATGACGAGCGTGGTCCATTCGCCGATGGGGATGCGGGAGACGAGGTGCAGGCCCTGGGTGCGGTGGGCCTGGATGACGTGGCGTTCCTGCCGGTTCAGCAGGCCGGCCAGCACGCAGACGCCGCCGCGCTTCAGGTGGCGGGTCAGCTTGGGCGCCATGCGGGCGAGCGGGCGGGCCAGGATGTTGGCGGTGATCAGGCCGTAGGGCTTGTGCTTGCCCACGACCGGTGTGTGATAGCCGTCGCCGCCCTGCGCGCGGATGCGGGCCTTCACGCCGTTCAGCGCGGCGTTGACGCGGGTGACGCGCACCGCCTCCGGGTCGATGTCCACCGCGGTGACCGGGATGCCCCAGCGCTTGGCCACGGCGAGCGCCAGGATGCCGGAGCCGCAGCCCATGTCGAGCGCCCCGCCCCGCCCGCCGCGCGGCAGCGCCATGCGCCGCGCCAGCCGGTCGAGCGCCAGCAGGCAGCCCTTGGTCGAGCCGTGCTCCCCCGTGCCGAAGGCGGTGGCGGCGTCCACCAGCAGCGGGATGCTGCCGGCCGGCACGACGCCCTCGTGGTGGGAGCCGTGCACGAAGAAGCGCCCGGCCTGGATCGGCGGGAAGCCCTGGTAACTGTGCGAGACCCAGTCGATGGCCGGCAGTTCCTCGATGGCGAGCGCCGGCTCGGGGATGCCCATGGCCTCCGCCAGCACGGCGACGCGCGCGTTCAGCCGCGCCTCGTCCGGCTGGCCGTAGAGCGTCGCCTCGACCAGCCAGTTACCGCCCTCCTCCAGCTCGAAGGTCGAAACCGCGTCGGCGTGGTCGCCGACCGCGTCGGCGAAGGCGGGGGCATGGGCCTCGGGAACGACGAGCGCGATGCGCCAGAGCTTGGTGGGGGACATGGGGACGGGTCGCTGGTGGTGGGAGATGTCGGATGCCGTGCCGGGGGTTTACCACCAAGACACCAAGGCACCAAGAAGTTCCAAGGTGGATAGGGGCTGGCTTCCGGTGCGGGGGCTACAAGGCGATCCGTCGGAGACCATCCTTGATTTGGGCCACGTTGAAATTGATGAGGAAGCCGAGGCGCAGGCGAGTCAACTTCAGATAGGTCAGGAGTTGCGCTTCGAACACAGGCAGTGCGCGTTCCGCGGCTTTGATCTCGACGACGATCTGGTTTTCGACCAGCAGGTCGATGCGGAATCCCTCGTCGATGCGGATGTCGTCGTAGACCACGGGCACCGTCACTTGGCGGCGGATGGTCATGCCACGCTTGCGCAATTCGTGTTCCAGGCACGCCTCGTAGACAGATTCGAGCAATCCGGGACCGAGCGTGCTGTGCACGCGGAACGCCGCATCCACGATCGTTTTCGCGATCCGGTCAGCTTCCAAGGAAATGGGTGTCGGCATGGCGACCTTGGTGTCTTGGTGCCTTGGTGGTGAATCCTCTTACCACGTCTGGGGCTTCGGCTCACCGCCCCGACAGGCGGTCCGCGATGTCGTGCATGCCCTGTTCGCGCAGGATGGCTTGGCGGTGGCGGATCAGGCGCCGGGCGAGCGCTTTTTCGGAGTCGGGGCTGCCCAGCATCCGTCCCTGCCCGTCGCGCAGGTGGGTGGCGAGATGGTCGGCCAGCAGGGCTTCCTTCTTCGGGTCGCGGCGGTCGAGCGGCTGGGCGCCGTTGAGCGCGTGGCGGATGCGGTCCACCAGCACGGCGCGGCAGCAGGGCGCACGGCCATGCACGATCAGGTCGCCGACGCGGGCCAGCAGCGCGCTTGCCGGCTCCCCCTTCGGGTCGGGGTCGCGACCCACGATGTGGTCGGCCAGCACGCACAGCCCCATGGCGAGGTTCGGCTGAGCGCCCAGCAGGTCCTTCACCACGTCGGCCGAGCCCAGCGTGTCGGCCATCACCCCGTCGATCAGGGCGAGGTGGCGCGGTTCGCTGTCGTCCCCGATCAGCCCGAGCAGCAGGTCGAGCTTGCCGCCCAGCGAGTTGCGGTCGGCCAGATGGTGGGTGAGCTGGCCGAGGAAGACCGCGTCGTGCCCGGCCTCCCCCACCGCGGCGTCGATGGCCCGGCTCGTGGCGGAAAGGTCCTTGGGGTCGAAGACCGGCAGGCGCTTGCGCTCCGCCTGGAAGTCACGGGCGCGGGTCATCACGACGTCGGCGAAGCCGCGCAACTCCCGCGCCCGCGCCGGGACGGCGAAGCCGTGCAGGTCGGCGTGGTGGCGCGCCACCGCCTGGATGGCCGCGCCCAGCAGGATGCCCTGCTCGTCCAGCTTGCGCAGGTAGGTAAAGGAGTAAAGGAGTTCGGTCGGGGTAATGCGGAACTTGTCGAGGAAGGCGCGCAGCAGCCGGTTGATCACCACCCGCGATTCAAAGCTGTAGAGGTCGTCGGGGCCGGTGCAGACCGGCGCCCCTTCCGCCGTGCCGCCCAGCAGCATCGGCTTGTCCTTCACCACCGGCACCGTCTTGTGGAAGAGCAGCGTTTCCAGCGACAGGCCGGCGAGCGAGCGGTGCTTGAAGACCTTCACCTCCTCCACGCCGCCGCTGGTCATCTGCACCCGGGCGCAGGACATCGCCGCGGTCTCCTCCAAGAAGGAGCCCTCGATCACCCAGCGGCCCTCGCGGCGGACCTGGACCTCGAACGCTGTGCTGCTCTTGCCGAACACCGGTTGGGTTCCCGACCAATCTTTGCAACTCGGAAACCCATATTTACCGGTTGGAAAGCCTTTGGGGTGTGATGGCCGTCACCGCAGGCCAGGCTGCGTCAATTTGACAGCATCGAGAGGGTACTTTCGTTGGGGCCCCACCCAACTCCCGACGCTTCCCTCACCCCGCCTTCTCGGCGGGCACCACGAAGCTGTCCATCACCTTCTTCACGCCGGCGTGGTCGAAGTCGATCTCCAGCTTGTCCTGCTCCACCGCGGTGACGGTGCCGTAGCCGAACTTCTGGTGGAACACCCGCGCCCCCTTGGGGAAGGGAGCGTTCGGCCGGGCGCGCGGCTCCACATGGTAGGAGCCGCCGTCGAGCGTGATGGTGCGCGGGGCCGGGGGCTGTTGGCGAGAGGCGCTGCGGAAGGCGGAATAGGCGGAGGATTCGCGGAAGCCGCCGCCACCAAAGCCGCCGCCGTAGGCGTTCCCGCCGCCACCGCCGGGGTAGAGGCCGCTGGCGGCCTCCGCATCGACGTGGTCGTTCGGGATCTCCTCCACGAAGCGGGAGGGGATGGCGCTGACCCAGTTGCCGTAGAGGCGCCGGTTGGCCGCGTGGCTGATGGTGGCGCGCTTGCGGGCGCGGGTCAGCCCGACGTAGGCGAGCCGCCGCTCCTCCTCCAGGCCGGCGATGCCGGTCTCGTCCAGCGCGCGCTGGTTTGGGAACACGCCCTCCTCCCAGCCGGGCAGGAAGACCATGTCGAACTCCAGCCCCTTGGCGCCGTGCAGGGTCATCACGGTGACCTGGTCGGTCCCGGCGGCCTCCGCGTTCTCCATCACCAGCGCGACGTGCTCCAGGAAGCCTGGCAGGTTCTCGAACTCCGCCATGGCGGTGATCAGTTCCTTCAGGTTCTCCAACCGGCCAGGGGCCTCCGGCGTCTTGTCCTGCTGCCACATGCGGGTGTAGCCGGATTCGTCCAGGATCGTGCGGGCGAGGTCGGTGTGCGGGACCGTCGCCATCATGGTGCGCCAGCGGAAGAAGTCCTGGAGCAGAGCGCGCAACGTCGCGCGCACCTTGGGCTTCAGTTCGTCCGTCTCGGTCAGCGCCCAGCCGGCCTCGGTCAGCGACACGCCGCGCCCACGCGCCGCCTGATAGAGGCATTGCAGCGCCGCCGGGCCGATGCCGCGCTTGGGCAGGTTGATGATGCGCTCGAACGCCAGGTCGTCGTCGGGCGAATGCACCACGCGCAGGTAGGCCATGGCGTCGCGGATTTCCTGCCGCTCGTAGAAGCGCGGGCCGCCGATCACCCGGTAAGGGAGGCCCAGCGTGATGAAGCGCTCCTCGAACTCGCGGGTCTGGAAGCCGGCGCGGACCAGCACGGCGATCTGGGAGAGCGGGGTGCCCTGGCGCTGCAGGGCCTCGATCTCGTCGCCGACCCAGCGCGCCTCCTCCTCGCCATCCCAGACGCCGCGCACGCGCACCGGGTCGCCGCCGTCGGCCTGGGTCCAAAGCGTCTTGCCGAGCCGCCCCTTGTTGTTGGCGATCAGGCCGGAGGCGGCGGCCAGGATGTGGCCGGTGGAGCGGTAGTTCTGCTCCAGCTTGATCACCTTGGCGCCGGGGAAGTCGGCCTCGAACCGCAGGATGTTGCCGATCTCCGCCCCGCGCCAGGCGTAGATCGACTGGTCCTCGTCGCCGACGCAGCAGATGTTCTTGTGCGCCTGGGACAGGATGCGCAGCCAGAGATACTGCGCCACGTTGGTGTCCTGGTACTCGTCGACCAGGATGTACTTGAACTTGCGGTGGTACTCGGCCAGCACGTCCGGGTGCTTCTGGAAGACGGAGAGGTTGTGCAGCAGCAGGTCGCCGAAGTCGCAGGCGTTCAGCGTGCGCAGCCGCTCCTGGTACTGGCGGTACAGCGCGACCACCCGGCCGCCGGCCACGTCGCCGCCATCGGCCTCGCCCAGCTTGTCCGGGGTCAAGCCGCGGTCCTTCCAGCGCTCGATCACGCCCAACACCTGGCGGGCCGGCCACTTCTTGGAGTCGATGTTCTCGGCCTCCAGAAGCTGCTTGATCAGGCGGATCTGGTCGTCGGTGTCCAGGATGGTGAAGTTGGACTTCAGCCCCACCAGCTCCGCATGGCGGCGCAGGATGCGCGCGGCCAGCGCGTGGAAGGTGCCGAGCCACCACCCCTCCGGCTCGATCCCCACCAGATGGGCGACGCGCTCGCGCATCTCGCGCGCGGCCTTGTTGGTGAAGGTCACCGCCAGGATCTGGAAGGCCGCCGCCCGGCGCGTCATCAGCAGGTGCGCCAGCCGCGTCGTCAGGACACGCGTCTTGCCCGTGCCGGCCCCGGCCAGCACCAGGACGGGGCCGTCGAGCGCCTCCACCGCCTCGCGCTGGACCGGGTTCAGGCCGTCCAGATAGGCGAAACGCTGCATCGGCGTGGGTGCCGGCGGAGCGGCGTGGCTCAGCGGGTCGTCATAGGCGTAGGGGTCGGACATGAGGCACCGGATTCCTGAAGAGCCCCCGTATATAGCACGCGCGACGGCGCATCGAACCCCTTCGCTGGATGAAACGGGCGCTGGATGAAACGGGCCCTGGATGAAACGGACCGGATCCACGCCGAACGGCCGACCATACGTATGCTTAGCGTCAGTCGGCCGAATCTCCATCGCGGTTAGGCTGTGCGACCTCGGTCTTACATCGACAGCCGCAAATCGCTTCGAGACATGTTCCCAAAAACGCGCCAACGTCACAAGAAAATCACAGGTTTCTTCATCGGTTTGTCTCAGTCATTATTCCACATCTGAAACGCAACGATCAACCGATGAGCGTTTTGTCTTATTTTGGCTTATGACATATGCCCATTGCGAGACACGACTTCTCCTTTGGGGAAATTTTAGTTTCCGCAAATCCGAGGTAAGGTGCATTCAAATCGTGGCACCCCGAAGCCGAACGGTCAGCCGCCCGAAGCGGTCCATCGGCGGAGTGGGTGTCCACGGACGAGACATAAGCGCAATCGACTTGAACCAAACAGAAGGCGGGTTGGAACAATGGATCCCGTGAACGTTTTCCTCATCGATGCGAACAAGCTCTTCCGCGAAGGCATGAAGCGCCTGTTCGAGACCACGCCTTTCCACGTGATCGGCGAGGCCGGCAGCCTGCGTGAAGGCGTTCCGGCGGTGGAAGCGGCCGGCACCCGCCCCGAACTGATCCTCATCGATCTCGCCAACGGCAGCGACGACGAGGTGGAGTTGATGCGCGAACTGCGCACCGAGCACCCGGACATCCGCATCGTCATCCTGACCACCGACCTGTGCACCCGCCGCCTGTCGGGCGCGCTGGGCGCCGGCGCCGACGGCTACCTGATGAAGGACATCGCCTGCGAGGCGCTGATGCAGTCGCTGAAGCTGGTGATGATGGGCGAGAAGGTGTTCCCGACCCATCTGGCCGAGCTGCTGGTCAGCGGCCGCACCGAGGAGCTGGCGACCGAGGTCCCCGCCCGCCGCAAGGGCCTGTCCCAGCGCGAGATCCAGATCCTGCGCTGCCTGCTGAACGGCAACTCCAACAAGATGATCGCCAATCACCTCCACATCACGGAGGCGACGGTGAAGGTCCATCTGAAGAGCCTGCTGCGCAAGATCAACGCGTCCAACCGCACCCAGGCGGCCATCTGGGCGCTGAACAACGGCATCGGCGACCAGCCGGCCGAAGCGGCGGGGGTCAGCGCCAGCGTGGTCTGACGCACCGCTCCCCCTCTCTCCATCCGGTGATCCAGGACGCCGGCCGCGCCATCCCGCGGCCGGCGTCCTGCCGTTTTGCAGCACCCCCCGTGCGGGGCGGCATCCATAGGAGGTGCGTCATTCCCGACGTAGGTGGTGCGCCATAAGACCAAAGACACTCTTCCACGCTGGCGTTGCTTGGATATCCTGCGCAAGACGGCGCAATTTGTTTCTATCTTGCGGCGCAGCAGCAAGGAAGACCATGGACAAAACCTTGGATAAGCCCGCCTTGAACGTTTTGCTCGCCGACGATCATCTTCTTTTTCGTGACGGCTTGCGCCGCCTGCTGGCTCAGTCGAACGAGAACATGACCTTTTTCGAGGCGAGTTCTTTTGACGACGTACGGCGGATGTGCGACGGCGAAACCGCCTTCGACCTGATCCTGCTCGACCTCGGCATGCCCGGCTGGACGGGATTCGAAACGCTGGGGGAGATCCACGCGCGGCTGCCGCGCACCCTGCTGGTGGTGGTCTCGGCGTCGGAGAAGCGGTCCGACTTGCTGGCGGCGCTGGAGAACGGGGCGGCCGGCTTCATCCCGAAGTCGAGCAGCGCCAAGGTCCTGCTGGGTGCGCTTCAGCTCGTGCTGGCCGGCGGCGTCTACCTGCCGGAGCAGGCGATCCGCGGCGAGCGCATGACCGACCACGGCGCGGCCTACAACGTGGGTGGCGGAGGAGCCGGCGAGGACGACGCGCTGGGCCAATTGGCCGGCAGCGAGCAGCTGACGCCGCGCCAGCGCGACGTCCTGAACCGCCTGCGCGACGGCAAGTCGAACAAACAGATCGCCCACGAGCTGGGCCTGACCGAGGGCACGGTGAAGGTGCACGTCACCGCCATCCTGCGGCAGCTCGGCGTGCGCAACCGCACGCAAGCGGCGATCACCGCAAACGGGTTGTGATCGCTTGGAACCGTAGGTTGGGTGCAGCGTCAGCGGAACCCAACATCGCCGTAATCGCGGGGTGTGTTGGGTTTCGCTGACGCTGCACCCAACCTACAAGGCAACCAAGCTTACGCCCCGCCGCGTTCCACCGCGGCGACCAGGGCGGACAGGGCGGTGCGGACGGCGGGCTCGTGCTTGGTGGGCTGGACATGGTCGCCGGGCACGGTGACCACGGTCAGGTTGCGGCAACCCGACAGGGCCTGTTCCAGGAAGGGCGTGCCGAGCACGCCGGGCGGTTCGTCCTTGCCCTGCACCAGCGTCACCGGCACGCGGATGGACGCCAGCAGCGGCCCCATGGACTGAAGCTCCGCCGCGGTGCTGCGGATGGCTGGCGGCATCAGCCGGGCGGCGAGGCGGCGCAGGACGCTGGGCCGCACGGCCTCGGCGACCGTCGGGTCGATCAGCAGCAAGCCGCCGACGAGATCCGGGAAATCGAGCGCAGCCCGCAGGGCCACCGAAACGCCCGTGCCGCAGCCGACCAGCAGCGGCTTGCGCGCCCGCCGCAGCGTCAGGAGCGGACGCAGCGCCGCCGCCTGCAGGCCGGGGTCACCGCCACGCACCAGGGATGCCCCGGAGGTCGGCGCCGGATCGGGACGGGCGACCGACACCCACTCCTGCCCCGCCGGAACGGCGCGCAGAAGGCGGTTCCAGGCCCGCGCCTCGCTGGAATTGGCGTGCACCAGCACGATCCGGCGACCCGCCGGGTCGCCCGCGACGATGCAGCCGGCCCCGGTGTCGCGGGCGCCGCAGCGCGCCGCACCGTCGCCCGACGGCATGATGCCGAATCCGGCACTGGCGTGCCCATCGGCGCTGCTGTGAATGGTCAAGGCCTCGCCCCCGGTTGGCTTCCTCTTGGGCGGGGCTCACCCCCGCCTTTGAGTCCGAAGGTAACGATCCGTTCACATCCTGTCCCGTACCATAAAAAGGCCTGAAAAGGCGCGAACTGTGGCCAGGAACACAGGAAAAATCCGTTTTAAATCCCCTTTATGGGCTCTTTCCGCCGAAAATCGACGCGATGACCGGCGGAAAGTCTTATCAACGGATCGTTCAGGGCACCTCTAAAGCGAACTTCCGTTCGCTTTAGATTCATATGGCCTCACTCGCCGGCTCTCAGCGGATGCCTATGGCATCCGCCTGCCGCCAGCGGGAACGAAGTTCCCGCGAGAGGCCGGGCTTCGACCGCCAATCTCTGAACAGAAAGCTGGCGGCCGGGACCGCGGTCGCGGTCCAAAGCGGATCGCAATCCACTTCAGTGGATCGTCGCTCCACCGGCCGGCAGGACCGTTTCCGGCGCCTCGTCGCGCGGCTCGGTGGGGCGGTGCAGTTCCCGCATCAGGGTGCGCCATTCCGGCACGCCGCCCAGCTGCTGGATCAGCTGCGTGGAAAAGGCGAAGACGGCCAGCTCCAGCGGCGTGTTGTCCTCCGCGTGTGCGTTCACGGTCAGGCAGGACTCGGCCGCGCTGACGAAGATGGCGGCGGAGATGGCGAGGTTGGGCCCCGGGGCCGGCAACGGCACCGGATCAGGCTCGTGCCCGGTGGTGCGCAGGGACGACATGTTCTCCACCAGCAGGCGGGTGCGGATCGCCGTGTCGATGGCCGCGGCCATGGTGTAGCCGGCCTCCGCCTCCGCGGCGGAGCGCAGCAGGCGCAGGCCGGCGACGATGCCGTGCACCACGTCGGCGGTGGCGGCGCGCTTGGTGGCGGCGACGACGGCCGTGCCGAGGATGGCGTTGACCACGGGCGCCATGGTGGCGGTTTCACCCGCGATGGCCGCGACTTCCGTGGACTCGTCGTGGATCTGGACCTCGTTCATGCGGCCTCTCCTCCGATCGTACCGTGGTTGGCGTGCAGCGCGGACTCCGCTCCTTCGAAAACCAGGCGTCCTGGTTCAAGAATCCGTTTCGGGTGAGAGCGTTTTTTGCTCAAAACTTCCCCTTTCGAACTGTGGCGCGCGGGACCGTCCTTCAAGGGGCCGAAGGTCTGCGCCGGGTGCCTCTTTCGATGCGCCACTTTCCGCGACCCCACCCCTGGGCGCACCGGCCCCGCATCCCCACATCTGCGGGCAGAAGGAGATAGACCCCATGCCCCTGATCAACCTGCTTCTCAACGTCCTGTGGGTGGTGACCGGCGGCATCTGGATGGCCGCGGGATGGCTCCTCGCGGCCGTGCTGATGGTCATCACCATCGTCGGCATCCCGTGGGCGCGATCGGCGGTTACGATCGCGTGGTACACGTTGTTGCCTTTTGGTCAAACCGCCGTCCGACGGGATGAGTTCCGCGGCCGCGAGGATATCGGCACCGGCGGGCTGGGCCTCATCGGCAATGTGATCTGGTTCGTGCTGGCCGGCTGGTGGCTGGCGATCGGCCATTTGCTGGCTGCGGCGGCGCTCGCCGTCACCATCATCGGCCTGCCCTTCGCCTGGGCGCACCTGAAGCTGGCGCTGCTGGCGCTGTGGCCGATCGGCACCGAGATCGTGCCCGTGGACGAGGCGGAGACGCGCCGCCGGATGATGGGGCGCGCGTAAGAACTCACCACAGAGGCACGGAGACACAGAGAAGACACCCCTCTGTGTCATTGTGTCTCTGTGGTTGAAAATCTTCAGGACGCTTCTTTCGCCTTCATCCCCTTCAGCATGACCGAGGCGCGCCAGAAGCCGAGTTCGGCGCCGTCGACGAAGTGAACGTGCCTATCGGCGGCGAAGTCGCCGACGAGGCAGGTCACGGTCGTCGACGGCGCCCGCGCCGTGCCGTAGCGGATCAGCCCGGCGTCGGCTTGGGCGCGCAGCAGGGCGTCGATGGCCGCCGCCTCGGCCTCCGTCACGTCGAGCACGAAGCGCGGGCCGCCGGCCGACTTGCGAAAGTCCGACCGCTCCGCCAGGGAGCGGCGGTAATGGTCCGGGTCGAAACGGGATGAGTGCAACCCAAGTTTCAGCATCGTCGCGAGCACCGCCGATTTGGCGAGCGCTGCCGCCATGCTGGCGATCCGGCGCCCGCGCGGGCGGGTCCGCGATTCCAGCCACAGCGACCGCCAGGAGGGCGGCCAGCAGACCTCCAGCCGCTCCCCCATGCCGAGGGGGGCGGCAACGGCCGTGGGCACGATCCGCTCGATGTCCGCCTGGACGCGGGCCAGCGTCGCCAGCCCCTCCGCCCCGCCGGACAGCGGGTCCACGATGACGCACAGGATGGTGCCGCGCCCGGCGCGCACTGGGTTCCAGCGGCAGGACAGGGCCTCCAGCCCGGTCAGGGGGCCGGGCGCGGGCGTCACGCTCCAGCGCGGGTCGGCCTTCACCCAGGCGTCGGCGGCGGCGACCCCGCTGCCCAGGAACAGGCCGAAGGCGTTGCCGTTGCCGAAGTCGTGCAGCGCCGCCAGCACCTCCAGCCCCTGGTCGAGCAGAGCGGAGACGGGCACCAGCCCGACGCGGAGCGGCACGTCCATGTCGGTGGCCGCCCAATGGGCGAGCGCCGCCAGCGCCGCGCGCGCCGCCGCCTCCCGCCCGGGGGGCACGGCGGCGATGGCGCCGTCGCCGCCGAACTGGCAGGCAGCGGGCTCCGGCGCGTCGCGCACCGCCTCCGACAGGACGGCGACCACAGCCGCAGCCACGAAGTTCACGTCGCGGTGACGGCCTTCGGCGGCGAGCCGCGTGCTGGCCACCACGTCGGCAACCGCCAGCGACCAGTCGGCGCCCAGCGCCGCGTAATGGCCGGGGTCCGTCGCCTCCGCGGCGAAATCATGGATGGACGGCAGGCGCATTGCTGGGGTCCGGCAGGGGGCAGACGATGGCAATGTACGCCCGCGGCGGTCCCGGGCGGAGCGCAAAAACGCCGCCCCACGAAGACGTGAGGCGGCGTCCGCCGTCTGTGAACGGCGCGTGCCCAGTCACATGATGACGTCTCACATGATGACTTCTCACATGATGACTTCGGTCAGGCTGTCCATCATCTCCTTCTCGCGCTCCAGCACCGTCAATTCCTCGCCCATCATGTCGCGCATGGAGACGACGCCGATGACATGGCCGTTCTCGACAACCGGCAGGTGGCGCAGGTTGTTGCCGGCCATGCGGCGCAGCGCCTCGGCCACGCTGGTGGCGGGATCGGCGGTGATCGGGCACGGCGTCATGACCATCGACAGCGGCGTGTGGTCCGGGTCCAGCCCGTCGGCGACGACGCGATCGGTCAGGTCGCGTTCGGTGAAGATGCCCTCGATGTGCTCGTCGATGGGCGCCGTGACGATGACCGACGCCACGTGCGCGGCCTTCATCTGGCGCGCGGCCTCGCGCACCGACGCGCCGGCCGGCAGGCTGACGACGCGGTGCTGCCCCAGAAGTTCCCCGATATTGCGGTGCATCATGGCTGCCCTCCTCCGACAGTCGAGAATTGACTTGGCCCGAATTGACTGGGCCCGGCTTGATTGAAGCGGCACGCAACACGCTGTTCTTGAGGCGATTTCGCGATCACTTTGCGTT
Source organism: Azospirillum canadense (assembly GCF_025961225.1). Lineage (GTDB taxonomy): Bacteria > Pseudomonadota > Alphaproteobacteria > Azospirillales > Azospirillaceae > Azospirillum > Azospirillum canadense. Next base: position 2,503,194 of record NZ_JAOQNG010000001.1, read on the forward strand.
TGCACACTGTTTTCCGCGACTGCGAAGTGATCGCCCTCTGCTCGTCTTCGATGGAACAAACGTGTGAAATGATGAAAGACTAATCACTTCCGGTGCCTTGGACGAGCGCTGGAACCCGAAGCCCTCGTCATGGTTGCCATGCTTGCACAACATGCGACAAAAGCGCCCATCAATGGCTGCAAAGGCTGGCCGTGGCACGGAAAATCAAGCGACCGAACAGCGTGGTCGACGGGTTAACCATTGCTAAAGGAATAGCGACGAAATTTGACGAAATTGAAATCCGGGTGCCGGGTATTCTTTGATCCGGATGTTGTAGGGAAAGGGCCTGCGCTTCGATGTCATGGCTGTCGAAATTGAGCGGACGTGGCAAAGGCGGCGCCGCAGGCCAGACCGCCCCGAAGGAGCGCTCCTCGAACCCGCCCTACATCCGCGTCGACCGGCACGAGTATCTGCCGGAAGAGTTCGCGCTGGGATCGTTCCGCATCCGCCCCTATGACGGCGACCTGATCGCCAAGCAGCAGTTCGACTTCCGCATCGGCTTCGAACTGGCGAACGAGACGGTGGAGTTCGCCTGCCGCGGCATCGTCGTGAAGATGACCGAGGAAACCGGCCTGGTCGCCCGCTACCAGCACCCACAGCCCTTCTATGAGCGCAAGCTGATCGAGTACCTGCGGCTCTGGAAGGGGTTGTGAGGGGACATTACTGACGGGTGATGTGCTCGCGTTGGGCCCCCACCCTAACCCTCCCCCACCTTCGGCGAGGGAGGGAACTCCGCCGCTCCCGCGCTTAACTCCTCCCCCCGCGAAGTGGGGCAGGTTGGGAGGGGGGCCCAACGAAGCAACGCCACACAACAAAAAGCCCGCCGTCTTGCAACGGCGGGCTTTTTTTCTTGGCGAAGACGGGATCAGGCGGCGACCGGGTCCAGGGCTTCCTGGGTGTGCAGGGCGATCATCTGTTCCTCGTCGGTCGGGATGACGTAGACGGGGATGCGGCTGTTCGGGGCGGAGATCAGCGGGCCGTTCGCCTCGTTGGCGGCCGGGTCGATGACCACGCCGAGCCAGGCCAGCTTATCGCCCACCCGTGCCCGCACGGGGACGGAGCGCTCGCCGATGCCGGCGGTGAAGACCAGCGCGTCGATGCCGCCCATGGAGGAGGCCAGCGCCCCCGTCTCCTTGGCGATGCGGAAGCAGAACAGCTCCACCGCCTCCGCCGCGTGGGGATCGGCGCTCTCCAGCAGGGCGCGCATGTCGTTGGACACGCCCGACACGCCGAGCAGGCCGGACTTGTTGTAGAGCAGCTTCTCGATGGCGTCGGCGCCCAGTCCCTTCTGGCGCATCAGGTAGATCAGCACGCCGGGGTCGATGGTGCCGCAGCGGGTGCCCATGGGCAGGCCGTCCAGCGCCGTGAAGCCCATGGTGCTGTCCACGCTGCGTCCGGCGTGGATGGCGCACATGCTGGCGCCGCTGCCGAGATGGGCGACCACCACGCGGCCGTCGGCCAGCGCGGGGGCCAGTTCCGGCAGGCGGCGGGCGATGTACTCGTAGGACAGGCCGTGGAAGCCGTAGCGGCGCACGCCCTCCTCCGTCAGCTCGCGCGGGATGGCGAAGGTCTGCGCCTGCCAGGGCTGGCCGCGGTGGAAGGCCGTGTCGAAGCAGGCGATCTGCGGCAGCTCCGGGTGCGCCTCGGCCAGCGCGCGGATGGCGGCGAGGTTGTGCGGCTGGTGCAGCGGGGCGAGCGGGACGAAGCCTTCCAGCTCCTCCATCACCGCCGCCGTGATCAGGACCGGGGCGGCGTAGCGCGTCCCGCCGTGCACCACGCGGTGACCGGCGGCGACCAGCTTCGCCCCATCCAGATGCTCCTCGATCCAGTCGAGCAGGAAGCTCAGCAGAGCCGTGCGGTCCGACGGCTCCTCCGCGCCCCAGGAACGCGCGCCGAGCGGGCGCTTGTGGGCGTCCTTGGCCTCGAAGGTCGGCGCCGTGCCGATGCCCTGGATCTGGCCGTTGATCGCCACCGCCACCGACTCCCGCCCGGTTTCCCGGAAGACCGAGAACTTCAGGCTGGAGGAGCCGGCGTTGATGACGAGGATAGCGTTGCCTTGCGTCATGGCGACCCCCTCCGTCACTCGGCCGCAGCGGCGGCGCCGCGACGGCGGGCGGCGGCGGACAGCACGGCCACGGCGCAGCTCGCCAGGCGGGTGCGGACATTGTCGGCGCGGCTGGTCAGGATGATCGGAACCCGGGCGCCGAGAACGATGCCGGCAGCGTCGGAATTGGCCAGGAAGGACAGCTGCTTGGCCAGCATGTTGCCCGCCTCCAGGTCCGGCACCAGCAGGATGTCGGCCTTGCCGGCGACGTCCGAGGTGATGCCCTTGGTTTTTGCGGCCTCGGCGGAAATGGCGTTGTCGAAGGCCAGCGGGCCGTCCAGGATGCCTCCCTTGATCTGGCCGCGGTCGGCCATCTTGCAGAGGGCTGCGGCCTCCAGCGTGGAGGCGATCTTCGGGTTCACCGTCTCGACCGCCGACAGGATGGCGACGCGCGGCGTCTCCACGCCCAGCACCTTGGCGAGGTCGATGGCGTTCTGGACGATGTCGACCTTGTCTTCCAGCGTCGGGTAGATGTTGATCGCCGCGTCGGTGATCAGCAGCGTGCGCGGGTAGGTGGGCACGTTCATCACGAAGACGTGGCTGAGGCGCCGGCCGGTGCGCAGGCCGGTCTCCTTGCGGACGACCTCGGCCATCAGCTCGTCGGTGTGCAGGCTGCCCTTCATCACCGCCTCGCACTCGCCGACGCGGGCGAGCTTCACGCCGGTCTCGGCCGAAGCGTGGGAGTGCGGCACGTCGACAATGCGGTAGCGGCTGATGTCCAGACCATACTGGTCGGCAACCGACTTGATCTTGGACGCCGGACCGACCAGCACCGGGTCGATCAGGTTGGCCTCCGCCGCCTCGACGGCACCCTTCAGCGAGGACTCGTCGCAGGGGTGGACGACCGCGGTCGGGACCGGAGGCAGGGATTCGGTCTTGCGCAGCAGCTCGTCATGGCCGTCGTGGCGGATCACCTGGACCTGCGGCAGCTCGTGGGCGGCGCGGCGGACCTTCTTGGTCGGCGCGATCACCTCGGCGAGGCCGGACACGACCTCCTTGCCGTCCTGGTTGCGGGCGACGCAGTCGAAGACGACGATGTTCTTCTCGTCGTGCTTCTCCTTGGCGGTGACCGTCACAGTGATGACGTCGCCCAGGCCGACCGGGCGCTTGAAGCGCAGATCCTGGCCCATGTAGATGGTGCCCGGCCCCGGCAGCAGCGTGCCCAGCACGGCCGAGATCAGCGAGCCCGACCACATGCCGTGGCCGATCACCTTGTGGAACAGGCTGTCCGCCGCGTATTCCTCGTCCAGGTGGGCGGGGTTGATGTCGCCCGAGACGGTCGCGAACAGCTCGATGTCGGACATGGTCAGCCGCCGCGACAGGCTCGCCTGCTGGCCGATCCGGATTTCTTCGAAGGTGACGTTTTCGATCATGGCATTCGAGCCGTTCTTGCCCAGGTCGTTCGTGATGGCGGCGGTGGCGGTGACGGTGTCCATAGAGAAGCTCCTAAAGCGGATAGCGGCCCGGAAACCTTGTGGATCCTTGGGATCCTCGGCCGAATCCTCCCGGCCTGCGGCTTGGGACGGCCGCGGCCTGCTTTTTGGGCCCCGCCCGCCGTCCCCGGACGGGACCGCGCGCAAAGCCGGTGGGCATCCTGAATAGCGCGACACCATGAAAGGGATGTGACAGCCGCGGACGATTCCCGGGCGTGTTGCAGTGCAACAGTGTCGCACCCCCGGTCGTCCACGGCCGCCGCGCCCCGGTCCACCCGGTGCCGGCCAACATCGGCCGGCCACTGCGGCCAGCGCCGCCGTCAACCACCGAAGTGTTGCCCAGGCACAGTCATACCGCGCCGCAAGATATTGCCGAATGACCTAGGTCAACGGCGTCGCAACGTACGGGCGCGTTTACTTTTCGTTAACAACTAAAGGCAGGACGTCACACGGGGCCTTCACACCGGGGCGGCGGACTCCGGCTCCTTCGGCACGGGGTGCAGGCGGTCGCCGATCAGCGGGACGGCGATGGAGAAGACCGTGCCCTTGCCGACGCGCGACCGCACCTCGACCTGGTGACCGAGGATGTGCGCGGTGCGCCGCACGATGGAGAGGCCCAGGCCGAGGCCGCGCGCGCTGTCGCGCTGGTCGGTGCCACAGCGGTAGAAGTCCTCGAAGATGCGCTGCTGCTGGTCGGGCGGGATGCCGGGGCCGGTGTCCCACACCTCGATCAGCAGTCGGCCGCCGCGGCGGCGGCAGCCCAGCAGGATGTGCCCCGCGTTCGTATAGCGGAGCGCGTTGACCAGCAGGTTGCGCACCATGCGCTCCAGCAGCACCGGATCGCTGCGCACGATGGCGGAGGTCGGCACCGTGCGCAGGGTCAGGCCCTTGCCGGCCGCCTGCTCCCTGAACTCCCGCCCCAGCCGTTCGGCGGCGTCCTGGAAGGGGAAGACGACCGGGCGCGGCTTCACGTTGCCGGCCTCCAGCGCCGAGGTGTCGAGCAGCGTGTTGAGCAGCGTGTTGCCCGACGCCAGCGCCTCCCCCAGCTTGTCGGCGACCTCCCGCTGGGCGGGGTCGGTCAGCTTGGCGGACAGGATGTGATGGAACAGGCTCATGGCCTGGAAGGGCTGGCGCAGGTCGTGGCTGGCCGCCGCCAGGAAGCGCGACTTCGCCTGGTTGGCGCTTTCCGCCTCGGCGTGCGCCTCGGCCAGCGCCTCGCGGATCATTGACGCCTCGGTGATGTCGATGGCGGCGCAGATCACGCCGCAGACCGCCCCGGCGTCGTCGCGCAGCGGCTCCACGATCAGGTCGAAGACCTGGGTGCGGCCTCCGGTGGACACGCGCACCTCTTGCCGGACGCCGATGCCGGTTTCCAACACCGCATGCTTGATGCGGTCGAGCGTCTCCACGTCCTGCGGCGCGTAGAGGTCGGCGTGGGTGCGGCCGATGTAGGTTTCCGCCGGGCGGGAGGTCTGCGGGTTGTACATCCAGATGTAGCGCAGGTTCCGGTCCTGACTGAAGACCGCGACCCGCGAATGGCGCAGCGCCAGCCGGAAGCGCTCCTCGCTTTCGCGCAACGCCCTCGCCATGGCGGCGCGCGCCCGCGCCTCGGTCTGCAGAAGCCGCTTGGCCTGGGCCTCCCGCCGGGTGTAGCCGGCGAGCGCCCCCGTCAGCAGGAGCCCCATGCCGAGCACCGCCAGCGCGGGGTAGTCGGCCGGACCGATGACGCCGCCGGGCGGCACCTCCAGCACCAGCTGCCAGCGCTGTCCGCCGACGAGGAGGGTCTGCTGGAACAGGGTCGAACCGGCGAGGCGCCGTTCGTCCTCCGCGGTCCAGGCTTCCGGGAGCGGGGCCGCCGGGGCCGAGGCCTCCACGGGTGAGGTCGCCAGGGGTGAGGTCGCGGGCGAGGCTCCGCCGGGTGGCACGTCCGGGAGCCCGGCGCCCCCCGCGGCCTGCACGGTCGCCAAGCGGCGGGCGCCGTCCGGCCCGGACATGTCCAGCAGATGGATGCGCCCGCGGGTGGGGTTCGCCCGCTGCACCGCCTCGACCAGCAGCCGGTCGACGTTCAGCACCGAGCCCATGAAGCCCGACAGCTGCGCGCAGCGGCTGTTCGGATCGGCGATTTCCGCGTTCTGCCGGTAGACCGGGATGTAGAGGACGATGTTGTGCCCGGTCCACGCGCGCCCCGTCGGGGCGGCCGCCACCGCCGAGGCCACGTCGCCAGTCGCGCAGGCACGCTCCAGCACCGCGGCGCGGCCGGGCAGCGAGCCGACGTTGACGCCGAGCCCGAAGCCGGACTCCCACTCCGGCTCGATCATCATGTTCACGTCCAGGGTGCCGTCGGGGGGAAGATCCGGCGGCAGCGGGCCGAAGGCGTTGCGGATCGTGAAATCCGCCCTGCCGGCCGCCCGCATCTCCGCCTCCAGCGCCGGGACGTCGTGGACGGCGACGCGCCGCACCCAGGCGACCGCGACCATGCTGGGAAACAGCGGCAGCATGGGTTGGATCGCGGCGGTGAAGTTGCCGCCGGTGACCGGCACCTGTCCGGAAAAGGCCGCGCGCAAAGCGTGCAGGAGGAGCGTGTGGCTGTCGACGCGCTCCTTCAGGGCGTCGTGAAGTTGGACGGCCTGCCGTTCGAACAGGGCGCGCTCCGTCTCCCGGCTGGTGGTCAGCATCTGGACGAAGGCGGCGACCGACAGAAGCAGGCCGGCCGCAACCAGGACCGGCACCGCCAGTGACCTTCGTCTGTTGCCTGTCCGAACCGCCATGGCTCCGTTCTCGCCGGAAACGCTTCAAAGACGATGTATACCGGTTCGGCGCAACGCCCGGAACCGAAAAAGACCGGAAATCCCCCGAAAGGCTTACGGGATTCCAAAATAAAGGAAACACCCGTTTAACGGAACGATCATTTGGGCGTGTTCAATGCGGCAAAATGACAAGGCTGCAACGCACGCCGGTCGAAGATTTCGCAATGCACACAAATGCTCAGAAAACTCAAATTTGAATGAATATCTACGATCTCAGGCGATCACGGCCGAGCAGCCGTGCAACCGCCGCTCGAAGGGCCAGCGCTGCCACCGGCTTGTGCAGCAGGGGATAGCCCGACAGGCGCGCCTCGCGCAGGCGCATCGGGTCGGTGTCGCCGGTCAGGATCAGGCCCGGCACCTCGCTGTCCAGGGCCTTGGCGATCTGGCGGATGGCGACGATCCCGTTCGCCGCCCCTTTCAGCCGCAGGTCGGAGATCACGAGGTCCGGCGCCCGCTCGCCCGGGCCGAGCCGCTCCAGCGCCGCGTCCACCGATTCCGCGCCGATCACCGCGCAGCCCCATTGGCTCAGCAGGGCGTCCAGCGCGTCCAGCACCATCGGGTCGTCCTCCACGACCAGGACGCGCGCCCGACTGATGTCGCCCGGCGCGGGCGCCTCGCCGGCCGGTTCCGGCGCGGGCGCCGGCGCGTCCTCCGCGGCGTCGGTCGCGCGGGGCAGGACGACCGCGACCATGGTGCCGCGCCCGGCCACCGAACCCACCTCGATCCGGTGCCCGAGCCGCCGCGCCAGCCCGCGCGCCAGGCGCAGGCCCAAATCAATGGCGCCCAAATCGATGGCCCCTCCCCCGCCCTCCGGCGCGTCGTCGGCGCCATCCCCCAGGCCCCGGCGCAGAGCGTCGAGCTGGTCGGGCGTGAGGCCGCGGCCCGTCGCCCACAGCTCGATGCGCAGGTCGCCACCGCGCCGCCGGCACCCGAGCACCACGCGCCCGCGTTCGGTGTGGCGCAGCGTGTCGCCGACGAAGCCCTGGAGGATGCGCTCCAGCAACGACGCGTCGGTTCGCACGCGGACGGAGCAGGGAAGAACGGAGAAGCGCAGGCCGCGGTCCGCGAACTGCTGCGCGGCGTCGAGTGCGATGCGCGTCAGGATGCCGTTGACCACCGGGCTGCCGACGTCCGGCTGGACGAGGCCCGCTTCCAGCCGCACGAGGTCGAAATGGCCGTCCACCATGCCGCGCATGGACTGGATGGCGTTGCCCATCGCCTTGACCAGATCGCGCAACGCGGCGTCCGCCGCGCCACCAAGAGCGCCACCGGGCGCCCCTCGGCCGGGACCGCGCGGCGGGGAGCCCCGGCCGGCGTCGATGCGGCCTTCCAGCGCGCCGAGCAGAAGCGACAGGGCGGCCAGGGGCTGGCGGAGATCGTGGCTCGCCGCCGCGAACAGCCGGCCGGACGGGTCCGTCGCCGGCATCGGCGCAACTGGCATCGGCAGGGCGGGTGCCACCGAGGATCGGGATGGAGCGGACATGGTCACGCGGCGGACGAAGCCGCCGTCGGACAGCGGCCAGTCGGTCACCGTCACCCCCGGCCCGGCCCCGGCGCCCTCGCCACCGTCCGCGTCGAACAGGCAGGCCAGCGCCTCCGGCCGGGCGCCCCGGACGAGCCGCCCCGCGGCGCCGGGGCGCTCCGCCGCGGCCCGATCCCAGGACAGCAGCCCGCCGGTCGCGTCGAACACCAGAACCGCGCCCGCCTCCTGCCGGTCTTGCCGGATTCCACCGTCCTTGGTCACGGTCCGGCATCTCCCTGCATGCTCGGGGTCTCGATTGCCTAGCCTACGGCGACTGCCGCCAGGATCAAGCCCGCCATTCGACAGAGCCTCGACGGGGGATGAATTGCCCCTTGGCAACGGCGCGGAGTCGGTTCAAGGTGGGGCCCGTTCCCGAAGCGTTCTCTCAATTCCGTTTCCCAATCCCACCGCTGCCCGGAATGACCGAACCCGCCTCCGCCCCCGTCTCCGCCCCCATCTCTACGGACGACGTCACGCCGTCCTCGTCCGCCCCGGACACCCTCTTCCCGGCCTCCGGGGCGGTGCCCATCTTCCGCGGCGTGCGGCGGGCGCTGGCCGCCCGCGGTTTCGTCAGCATGGCCGAGTTCCGGCTGGCCAGCGGTCGCCGGGCAGACGTGCTGGCCATCGACGACGCCGGCACCGTCGTCATCGTCGAGGTGAAGAGCGGCGTTCCGGACTTCCGCTCCGACCAGAAGTGGCCGGAATACCAGGACTGGTGCGACGCCTTCTACTTCGCCGTGGACGACGCCTTCCCGACCGAGCTGATCCCCGACGACTGCGGCCTGATGGTCGCCGACGCCTACGGCGCGGAGGTGCTGCGCGAGGCGCCGGAGCGCCGGCTGGCGCCCGCGCGGCGCAAGACGCTGATCCTGCGGGCGGCCCTGACCGGCGCGGCGCGGCTGCACCGGCTGGAGGATCCGGCCTTCTCGCAGGACCGCTCCGCGCTCTGATGTGTCGGTTGGGATCCGCCGGTTGGGCGGGCGGCGGCGGGCTGTGACCGAACGCCCATGGAAATCGCGGCGCAAGCCGGTATAACGGGGTGATGAATAGAAACGGTCGGGCGGCGATGCACGCACAGGATGCCGGACAGGATGGAGCGATCCCACGGAACGGCTGGACGCCGTGGACCGTGGCGCTGCTCCTGTCCGCCGCGCTGACCGGGCTGCTGGCCGGCGGAGCCTGCCGCTACGCCATGACCGGCACGGACGAGATGCTGCGGACCCGTGTCGAGAAGGGGCTGGACGACACGCTGGCCCTGATGCGGCTTTCCGGCACGGCGGGGGCGGTCGCCACCGTGGTGACGCAGCTCGAAACCGCGCCGACGCTTCCGCTTCGGCAGGGCCTGCACCCGGCGCTGAACCGGCGGGTGCAGCAGCTCGGCGATGCGGTGGACGCCCTGCTGCGCGACCCCCTGCTGCACGACCGGGACGCGGAGCGCGACCGCATCGCCGCCCTGCGCGCCTCGGCCGCGGCGCTGCGGGTGGGGGTGGAGGACCTGAACCGCGCGGTGGACGAGCGGCTGGCCGTGGAACACGAACTGCGCGCCGTCCTGGAGCAGGTGGGCGCGCGCATGGCGGAGTTCATGGAGACGCTGGACAGCCTGCCGCCCGGCGGGCCGCGCCCGGCCATCGAGGAGGCCGGGCGGGCGCTCGGCACGCAGCTGCTCGACGCCGGGCTGTCCCGGGCGCCGATGCCCAAGGCCGCCACGGCTGCGCCCAGGGCCGCCTTCCGAAAAACCGCCGACACGCTGCTGGACGCGCTGGGCGCCCTGCGCATCGACCACCTCAGCCCGCGTCGCGCCGAGGCGGCACGCCGGCTGGTGGCGTTGGGCGTGGACAGCGGCAACCTGTTCGATTTGCGCCAGGAGCAGGCGCGCCTGGCGGCCACCGCCGCCGACACCGCCGACGCCCTGCGCGCGCGGGCCGAGGAGGTCGCCGCCCAATCCGGGCGCTTGGCACAGGCGCTGCGCGACTCCACTATGGCGGAGCGGGACCGGATCGCCGCCGGCCTGATGTACGGGCCGGCCGGAACCGGGCTGGCCGCAGCGCTGGCCGTGCTGGCGGCGGGCTGCGTGCTGGGCGCCGTCGCGGCCGCCCGCGCCCGGCGCGCCGTTCCGGCCGTGGCCGAACTCCCGCCGGACGTGACCGCCACCGCCACCCAGGCCGGTCCCACCCAGGCCAACCCCACCGAGGATAAGCTGTCCCTTCACATCCTGCTGGCCGAGGACGAGCCGGTGAACCAGATGGCCGCCATGGCCATCCTGCGCCGCGCCGGGCATCGGGTGGCTCTGGCCAGCGACGGCCGCGCTGCGCTGGCGGCGGTGGAGCGGGACGGCTGCGACCTCGTGCTGATGGACCTGCGCATGCCGGAGATGGACGGCATCGAGGCGACGCGGCGCATCCTCGCGCGGTCGGCCAGCGCTCGGCCGGAATGGGAACGGCCGCGGCCGCGCATCGTCATGCTGACCGCCAGCGCCGTGCCCGGCGACCGGGAGCGCGCGCTGGCCGCCGGCGCCGATGAGGTGCTGGAAAAGCCCCTGCGCTACGACGCCCTGCGCCCCGTGCTGGACCGCCTGTTCGCCAGCGCACGGCCGCCGACCGTTGTGGAGCCGCCGCCTTCGGACGCCGGCGCCCCGGCTTGCGATGCCCCGCCTTTCGACGATGGCGCGGTCCGCCAGATGCGCGACCTTCTGCCGGCCGAGCGGGTGGCGGCGCTGGTCACCGGGACGGTCAACACGCTGAACCAGTACCACGCCCGTCTGGCCGAGGCCTGGGCCGCGGGCGACACCGCCACGGTCGGCGCTATGGCCCACAAAATCGCCGGCGTGTCGGGCGTCTACGGCTGCATGGCGCTGCGCGGCACCGCCCAGGCGCTGGAGCGCGCCGTGGAAACCGGCGATGGCGACGCCGCCGCCCTGGTCCGCCAGACCACCGCCGCGCTGGCTCCAGCCGTGGCATTCCTGGAAGGACAATTGGCGGCCGTGTGAGGAACACCGGGGCGTGTGAAGAACACCGTTGCGGGCAACAAGATCTCCACGGATTTCATGGATTTAAGCACGGATTTCATGGATTTAAGCACGGATTACACGGAAATTGTTTGGACGTGCGCAGTGGCCGTTGCACGATCAGCGGCAACTCGGCAGGCTCAAAAAAATTCGTGAAATCCGTGCCAAAATCCGGGAAATCCGTGCAAACCCTGTTGCCTGCGAGAATCCGAAACTACCGCACCGCGACCGGCTGCACCGGACCAGCGCCCGTGGGGACATCGCTGCGCCCCGCGCCAAGCTCCTTCTGCATCATGACGAGGTCGAGCCAGCGGCCGAACTTCAGCCCCACCGCCTCGACCACACCGCAGGTGCGGAAGCCCATCGCCGTGTGCAGCCCGATGGAGCCGGCATTCTCCGTTCCGCCGACCAGCGCGACCATCTGCCGGTAGCCCAGATCGGTGCAGCGGTCGATCAGCGCCTGGAGCACCGCGCGCCCGACGCCCTGCCCGCGCGCCTCCTCCGCCACATAGACAGAGTCCTGGATCGTGAAGCGGTAAGCGGAGCGCACATGGTAGGCGCTGCCGTAGGCGTAGCCCAGCACGACCCCGTCCCGCTCCGCCACCAGCCAGGGCAGCCCGGCCCCGGTGATGGCGCGGAAGCGCGTGTCCATCTCCGCCGCGTCCGGCGGTTCCTCTTCAAAGGTGCCGACGCCGTGCAGGACATGGTGGGCGTAGATGCGCTGGAAGGCGGGAACGTCCTCAACACGGGCGTCGCGGAGGGTGAGCGGGCTCGTCATGACCGGGTGGGCATCCAATTGGAATGATTCGATGGCCGGCATCCTGCGCCGAAAATTTTCGGGTCGCAACGGCGGCCCCGTATCGATATGTACGGATGAGGAACGCGCGGGCCGCAGGACCGGCCGTGCGGGCGCTTTGGCCAGGGACAGGAAGCATTGCGATGAAGATCAACGGCCGGACGGTGATGGTGTGCGACTGCACCCACACGATGGCGCTCGACGGCAAGGCGCTGGCCAAGGCTTGCGGGACCGCCGCGGCCGCTGAGGGCGACCTGGCCGTCGCCACGCAGCTGTGCCGGTCGCAGCTCGACCGGTTTGAGGCGCGCGTCAAGGAAAGCGGGCCGCTGCTGGTCGCCTGCACGCAGGAGGCGCCGCTGTTCGCGGAGATCGCCGCGGAGGACAACCCCGATGCGATGGTCGCCTTCACCAACATTCGCGAGCGCGCGGGCTGGTCGGACGAGGGCGCTGAGGCGCTGCCCAAGATCGCCGCGCTGTTGGCGGAGGCCGCGCTGGACATCCCGCCGACCGGCACCATCACGCTGACCTCGGAAGGCACCTGCCTGGTCTACGGCACCGACGAGCGCGCCATCGAGGCGGCGCGGCGCCTGTCCGGCAGCCTGGACGTCACCGTCCTGTTGAAGAACCCCAGGGACGTGGCGCCGCCGCGCGTCATGGACGTGCCGGTCTTCAAGGGCACCATCCGCGCCGCCAAGGGCTGGCTCGGCAACTTCGAAATCGTGGTGGACGACTACGCGCCGGCCATCCCGGCGTCGCGCGCCGCGCTGGCCTTCGACCCGCCGCGGCAGGGCGCCGCGTCACGCTGCGACGTGATCGTCGACCTGACGGGCGGCGCGCCGCTGTTCCCCGCCCACGGCAAGCGCGACGGCTACTTGCGCCCAGACCCGGACAGCCCGGCCGCGGTGGCCGACGCGCTGTTAAAGGCCGCCGACCTCGTGGGCGAGTTCGAGAAGCCGCGCTACGTCGACTTCAAGGCCGACCTCTGCGCCCATTCGCGCAGCCGCAAGACCGGCTGCACCCGCTGCCTGGACGTCTGCCCGACCGGCGCCATCACGCCGAACGGCGACCACGTCGTCATCGACCCGCACATCTGCGCCGGCTGCGGGTCCTGCGCCGCGGTTTGTCCCACGGGTGCCAGCACCTACGCCCTGCCGCCGCAGCAGACGGTGTACGAGCGGCTGCGCACGCTGCTGTCGTCCTACGCCAAGGCGGGTGGAACGGATGCGGTCCTGCTGGTCCACGACCCGCGGCACGGCGACGAGATGATCTCGCTGATGGCGCGGCACGGGCGCGGCCTGCCGGCGCGCGTGCTGCCCTTCGCGGTCAACGAGGTGACGCAGCTGGGCTTCGACGCCTTCGCGGCGGCGCTGGCCTATGGCGCCGCGCAGGTGCGCGTGCTCATCGGGCCGGGCAACGAGGGGGAGACGGCGGGGCTCGCCAGCCAGATCGGGCTGGCCGAGACGGCGATGGCCGGGCTCGGCTACGGGTCGGGGCGCGTGTCGATCATCGACGCGCGGGACCCCGACGCGGTGGAGGCGGAGCTGTGGGACCTGCCGCGCACGCCGGGCGCTGCGGCCGGCACCTTCCTTCCGGCCACCTTCTTGCCAATGGGCGGCAAGCGCACCGTCACCATGCTGGCGCTGCGACACCTGCACAAGGTCGCGCCGGAGCCGGTGGAGGTGCTGCCGCTCGTCCCCGGCGCACCGTTCGGCCGCGTCCAGGTGATGGTGGAAGGCTGCACGCTCTGCCTCGCCTGCGTCGGCGCCTGTCCGACCGGCGCGCTGCTCGACAACGCCGAGAAGCCGATGCTGTCCTTCTCCCAGGACGCCTGCGTGCAGTGCGGCCTGTGCCGGAACACCTGCCCGGAGAAGGTCATCGCGCTGGTGCCGGAGATCGACTTCCGCGACAGCGCCCGCGGCGCCAAGGTGATCAAGGAGGAGGAGCCCTTCTGCTGCGTGAAGTGCGGCAAGCCTTTCGCCACCAAGTCGTCCATCGAGAAGATCGTGGCGGCGCTGGCCGGCAAGCACGCGATGTTCGCCACGCCGGAGGCCGCCAACCGCATGCGCATGTGCGGCGACTGCCGCGTCATCGACCAGTTCGAGCAGGGCGACGCTCCCTTCGCCATGGGCGGCCCGCGCGGGCCGCGCACGACCGAGGACTATCTGCGCGAACGCGAACTGGCGCGCGGAACCGACCCGGAGGATCCGGGCAGCGTCCATTGACCGCAGGCCAGCCGGGCCGGGACTTGATTACCGTCAAGGTCCCGCCCGACGGGGCGTGGTCTTTTGCCCCCGCCTTTCCAAGGGGCGAAAAACCCGCACCAACGTCCTATATGGAGAGGCCGGGTTTGGCGTCATAATCAGCCTGCCCGCCGCTGTAGTCCCGGATCCGTGGGGAGAAGCCTTCCGATGACGACCCTGCCGCCGACCGCTCCCGCTCCGCTCGTCGACCCGTTCGGGCGGACCGTCAGCTATCTGCGCGTCTCCGTCACCGACCGCTGCGACCTGCGCTGCGTCTACTGCATGGCCGAGGACATGAGCTTCCTGCCCAAGGCGGAAGTTCTGACGCTGGAGGAGATCGACCGCGTCTGCTCCGCCTTCGTGAAGCTGGGCACCCGCAAGCTGCGCCTGACCGGCGGCGAGCCGCTGGTCCGCAAGGGCATCCACGAGCTGATCCACAGCTTGGGCCGCCACGTGAAGGCAGGCGACCTGGACGAGCTGACGCTGACCACCAACGGCACCATGCTGTTCAAGTACGCGGGCGACCTGATGGAGGCCGGCGTCCGGCGCATCAACGTGTCGCTGGACACGCTCGACCCGCACAAGTTCCAGGCCATCACCCGCTGGGGCCGGCTGGACAAGGTGATGGGCGGCCTGATGGCGGCCAAGGAGGCGGGGCTCAAGGTCAAGATCAACACGGTGGCGCTGAAGGGCGTCAACGACGACGAATTCCACCGGCTGGTCGCTTGGTGCGGGGAGCACGGCTTCGACCTGACTTTCATCGAGGTCATGCCGATGGGCGAGATCGGCGACTCGGCCCGGCTCGACCAGTACCTGCCGCTCTCCATGGTTCGGGCGGAGTTGGACAAGCGCTGGACGCTGGAGGAGATCGACTACCGCACCGGCGGCCCGGCGCGCTATGTGCGGGTGGGCGAGACCGGCTGCCGAATCGGCTTCATCACCCCGCTGACCCACAATTTCTGCGAAAGCTGCAACCGCGTGCGGCTGACCTGCACCGGCACGCTCTACATGTGCCTGGGCCAGGAGGACGCCGCCGATCTGCGCACGCCGCTGCGGATGAGCGACGACGACGACCTGCTGGTCGGCGCGGTGCGCGAGGCGATCGCCCGCAAGCCCAAGGGCCACGACTTCATCATCGACCGCCGCCACAAGGGCCCGGCCGTGCCCCGCCACATGAGCGTGACCGGCGGGTGAGGCGGAACACTCCCCTATGACCCTGCCGGGCTTCTTCGGGATCCGGTCCTGCGCTATGGTCGGTGCGCCATGACCGAGATCCCATGACCGAGACCGCCGCCAACACGCCCGCCGATCCGCTTGCGGATCCGCTGACCCAGATTCCGCCCCGCATGCCGGACGACATGCGGATCGCCTTCTGCTGCGCCAACACCGAGGAGGCGCGGCGGGCGCGCACGCGGCTGGTGCACCGCTACGGCAATGTGCCGCTGGAGGAGGCGGACATCATCGTGGCGCTGGGTGGCGACGGCTTCCTGCTGGAAACGCTGCACCGCGCGCTCGGCCGCGACGGACAGAACCCACCTCCGGTCTACGGCATGAACCGCGGGTCTGTCGGCTTCCTGCTGAACCGCTTCCGCGAGGAGGATCTGCCGGAACGGCTGGCGAGCGCGCAGCGCGTGACGCTCCATCCCCTGCGCATGAGGGCGACCTGCGTCAACAACAGGCAGGTGGAGGCGCTGGCGATCAACGAGGTCTCCCTGCTGCGCGAGACGCGGCAGGCCGCCAAGCTGCGCATCACCGTGGACGGGGTCGCCCGCCTGCCGGAACTGATCTGCGACGGCGTGCTGGTCGCCACGCCGGCCGGCAGCACGGCCTACAACCTGTCGGCCCACGGGCCGATCATCCCGCTGGGCGCCGGCGTTCTGGCCCTGACCCCGATCAGCGCCTTCCGCCCGCGGCGCTGGCGCGGCGCGCTGCTGCCGCACGCGGCGAAGATCACCTTCGACATCCTGGAGGAGGCCAAGCGCCCGGTCAGCGCCGTCGCCGACTCGACCGAAATGCGCGACGCCATCCGCGTCGACGTGGAAGAGGCGCGCGACGTCTCCCTGACCCTGCTGTTCGACCCGGAGCTGAACTTCGAGGAACGCATCCTCAAGGAGCAGTTCACGCCGTAAGGTGTGGGTGTTGGGTTGCGCTGCGCTCCACCCAACCTACAGGCTGATCACTCCGCGGCGCGGCGGGCGGTGCGGGATTCGGCGTGGACGCCGATGCGGTGCATGAGGGTGCCGAGGTCGGCCTGGAGGCGGGCGAAGCCGTCGTGCCGTTCCAGCGTCTCCTCGTCCATGTAGAGGCGCCGGTTGATCTCCAGCTGGAGGGAATGGCGCCCGCGCGCTGGGTCGGAATAGCGGGCGACCAGCTCCACCCCCTTGTAGGGATCATTGATCGCGACCGAATAACCGAGTCCCGTCAGCACGTCGGCGACCAACGCCGCGAACGCCGGCTCGCAGGTAGTGCCGTCGCGGTCGCCGACCACGAAGTCCGGCCCGCCGCCGCGGCGCATGCCCGGCGCCATGGCCGAGGGCATGGAGTGGCAGTTGACGTGCCACACCGCGCCGAAGCTGGCGCACAATCCGTCCAGGATGGCGGCGACCTGGAAATGGTAAGGGCGGTAGTAGCGGTCGATGCGCTCCGACACCTCGGCGACCGGCAGTTTGCCGTCGTAGAGCGGCAAGCCGGGCCGGCAGAGCGTGCGGATCAGCCCCATGCCCGCGGCACTCTTCTCGGTCGGGGCCAGAGGCTCCGGCCAGGGGCCGTCGAGCAGAGCCGGATCGATGTCATCGACGGCGCGGTTGGCATCGATGTAGGTGCGCGGGAACAGCGCGCAGAGCAGCGTCGCCCCATGCTCCGGCGCGTGGGAGAACAGTTCGTCGACGTGGGTGTCCTCCGCCTGCCGCAAAACTGGCAGCGGGCAGGTGAAGGCGAAGTCCCGCGGGTAGGAATGGCCGCTGTGTGGGGAATCGAACAGCACCGGCAGGCGCCGGCCGATCGGATCGTTGCGGACGAGCACGTCCTCGATCACGAAGCTCATGGCTGAACCCGCATGCCTGAACCCGGTGTCCCCGATGCGTTGCCGGCGAAGCGCCCCGCCCGCCCGAAAGAGGCCCGGAAGAGGGAGGATCCACGCCAAAGCGGATGGGTCGGATATAGACGAAGGCCGGGAAGGCGTCGACCAAAAACCGTCATACAGCGGTAAGAGCTTCGACACGGCATTCGACACTGTGGAAACAGTGCCGGGACTGGCGCGCCGCCGCTGTCTCCGCCATACTCACTGGTCGACGAACGGCGCCCGAATCGCGAGATCCGCTTGACCGAGCTGCTGCCCCCCATCGAGCTGACGCCGCCGGACATCGCTCCCTACCGGCGCGGCAACACCGGCATCGACCACGTCACCACCCTGGACGGCGGCCGACCGGGGCCGCACGCGGTCATCTGCGCGCTGGTGCACGGCAACGAGCTTGGCGGCGCCGTGGCCCTGGACCGGCTGTTCCGCATCGGGCTGAAGCCCAACCGCGGGCGCCTGACCCTGGTCTTCGCCAACACCGCCGCCTACCGCGGCTTCGACCCGGAGCGGCCCTACGCCTCCCGCTTCGTGGACGAGGACTTCAACCGCGTCTGGTCGCCCGACGTGCTGGACGGCCCGCGCGACAGCGTGGAGTTGCGCCGCGCGCGCCAGTTGCGGCCGGTGTTCGACGCCGCCGACGTCATCCTCGACCTGCATTCCATGACCGCCGACACCGCCCCGCTGGTCCTGTGCGGCCAGACGGTACGCGGACGGGATCTGGGCCGCCGGATGGGATACCCGGCCTGGATCGTCGCCGACGAGGGCCACGCCGCCGGCCGCCGCCTGATCGACTATGCGGGCTTCGCCGAGCCGGAGGGCGACCACACCGCCGTCCTGGTGGAATGCGGCCAGCATTGGCGGGAGGAGACGGCGGTTACCGCGCTGGAAAGTTGCCTGCGCTTCCTTCTGGTCCAGGAGATGATCGACCCCGCCTGGGCCGAAGGCATTCTGCGCCCGCACGACGACCCGCAGCGCGTGGTGGAGGTGACGGAGGCGATTACGGCGGAAACCGACACCTTCACCTTCAACGCCCCCTATGTCGGCATGGAGATCATCCCGCGCGCCGGCACGCCGCTGGGCCGCGACGGCGCGCGCACGGTCGTGACACCCTACGACGACTGCGTGCTGATCATGCCCGCGCGCCGGCCGAAGTCCGGCCAGACCGCGGTGCGGCTGGGCCGTCTGGTCCCGTGACCGACCCCGCACCACCCGTCCGCCCCAAAACCATACGCCGGCAGCCGCCCAAGGGGCCATGGCCCGTGACGCTGGCGCTCGGGATCGGGGCGGGTGGGGGCGCGTTGTTCAACCTGCTCCACCTGCCGCTGGCCTGGTTGATGGGCGCCATGCTGTTCACCACGGCCGCGGCCATGGCCGGCGTCCGCCTGCACGTGCCGAGGCCGCTGCGCGGCGCCATGGTGATGATCCTGGGCGTCATGCTGGGCAGCGGATTCACACCGGCGATCCTCGGCCGTCTTGGCGAGTGGACAGTGTCGCTGAGCGGGCTTGCCGCCTACCTCGCTGTGGCGACGGTGCTGGGCGTGCTGTTCCTGCAACGGACGGCGCGGCTGGACCCGGCCACCGCCTATTTCACCGCCACGCCCGGCGGGTTGAACGAGATGGTGATGGTCGGCACCCGGATGGGCGGCGACACGCGGACCACGGCGCTGGCCCACGCGCTGCGGGTCATGCTGGTGGTCATCGTCATTCCCTTCGCCTTCCAGGCGCTGGGCCTCTACGACCCAGCCAAACGCGGGACGCTGGGGCCGGCGCTGTCGGCGCTGGACCCGGTGGACGTCGCCCTGCTCGCGCTCTGCGCGCTGGGCTACCCGCTGGCGCGGCTGCTGCGCGTCCCCGCGGCGCAGATCGTCGGGCCGATGCTGCTGTCGGCCGGCATCCACCTCGCCGGCCTGACGGAGGGGCGGCCGCCCGGCCTGCTGGTGGCCGGCGCGCAGGTGGTGATCGGCGCGGCGCTCGGCTGCCGCTTCACCGGGCTGAAGCTCAGCCGCGTCGGGCGGGACGGGGTGACGGCGCTGGGCCTGACCGGCCTTATGCTTCTGGTGACCACGGCCGCCGCCTGCGCGGTTGACGCGGCGACGGGGCTGGGCATCGCCGCCCTGATCCTGGCCTTCGCGCCGGGCGGGCTGGCGGAGATGACGCTGGTGGCGCTGGCGCTGAACATCGACGTGGCGCTGGTCGCCACGCACCACATGGTGCGCATCATCCTGATCGTGACGCTCGCCCCCGCCGCCTATCTGGCATGGCGCAAATGGGCCGCGGTTGCGGAGCGGCGCTGAACCACCTCTGAAAACGCAAAGGCGCGATCGGTCGCACACGCATGTGTGTTGCGATCCCTGCGATTCACCACTTTGTCGTGCGAGGTGGGGGCGCGGACGGGTGGTGGATGGCCACCACCCCGCCGCTTCAGTCGGAGGCGTCGAGGATGGACAAGATCCTGACACTCCTGATCCTGCTGTTCCAGGTCGTCAAGGCAATCCTTGATCTCCTGAACCGGTAGGCATCGGGCCGGGAGGCAGGGGGGCTCAATCCCCTGCCTCCCAAGCCTGATGATGGCGTCTCGCGCGCCCGATTGCAAGACGCCCCGCTATTTCCCGTTCGGCTTTCCCTTGCTCCACTGCGCGTTCGTGTCGATCAGCGGCACGGTGGAGATGGACATCTTCGCGGAGGCCTCCTTCACCTGCCGGCTGTAGACCACATAGACCAGCGTGTCGTTGGGCTGGTCGTAGATGCGGCGGATGGCGATCGCCTTGAAGATCAGGCTCTTGCGCTCGGAAAAGACCTCCTCGCCCTTCTGCGACAGGTCGATGTCGCCGACCACCACGGCGCCGGTGCGCCGGCAGGCGATGGAGGCGTTGGAGGGATCCTCGAACCAGTTCCCCTTGGTCAGGCGGTCGAGCACGCTGCGGTCGAAATCGACCAGATGGCAGGTGACGCCCTTCACCTTCGGGTCCTCGATCGCCTGCACCTGAAGCCCGTTGCCGGTCCAGTCGTTGGAGAAGCGGCCGACCACCGCGTCGGCCGCCGCGGCCGTGCCGGACCCAACCGTCGGAGGCAGCACGGAAAGGGCCAGGACCAACAGGCCGCGGCGGATGTTTATCGAAGGGAACGGGCTGCGCATCGCAAGGGGTCTCCGGTCATCACGATCCCGGGACCGCGGGTGCCGCCCCGGAATACCCCTAAATCGGATGGGTCCGCTTTCCCGTCAAGCGCCCCATCCGGCGTGCAACGCCCCGGAGTTCCCGACGCGCATGAGCGACCGCACCATCGATCCTCCCCTGGCCGACCCGCCGGAACCGGTGACCGACCCCCTCCCTCCGGCGAAGCATCCGCGCAACGTCGTGGCGGTGGCGACCATGGGGCTGTTCGTCATCGCCCTTCTGTTCTCGCTCTATTTCGGGCGCGACGTCCTGCTGCCGATCATGCTGGCGCTGATCCTGAGCCTGCTGCTGCGGCCCTGCGTGCGCATGCTCTACCGGCTCGGCCTGCCGGAAGGCCTCGGGGCGGCGGTGATGGTCGTGCTGCTGTTCGGGACCGCGCTGATGGGGGCCTACACCCTGTCCACCCCGGCGGTGGAGTGGGTCAACCGCATGCCCCGCGTCCTGCACGAGCTGGAGTTCAAGCTGGGCGACATCCGCGAGGGCATCCAGCGCGCCCGCGAGGCGTCGCGCCAGTTGGAGCAGATCACCAGCGACCAGAACGGTGCGACGCGCGAGGTGGTGGTGCGCGGCCCGTCGCTGGCCGAGCAGGTCTTCACCCAGGTGGAGGCGGTGATCGCCAACGTCGTGATCCTGCAGGTGCTGCTGTACTTCTTCCTGGCGCGCGGCCGGCAGAGCCTGGAGGCGCTGATCGGCACCATGCGCGACGTGGACGACCGGGTGCATTACGCCATGGTCGCGGCCACGGTGCAGCAGAACATCGCCGCCTATCTGGCGACCATCACCGTCATCAACTTCTTCCTCGGCGTGGCGACCGCGCTCGCCATGTGGATGTGGGGGCTGCCCAACGCGGCGCTGTGGGGCACGCTGGCCGGGCTGATCAACTACATCCCCTTCATCGGGCCGGCGATGGTGACGGCGATCCTGTTCCTGGTGTCGGTGCTGAGCTTCGACGGGCTGTTCAACATCCTCGGCCCGCCCTTGACCTTCGTGGCGTTGGCGACGGTGGAGGGCAACTTCCTGACGCCGATGATCGTCGGGCGGCGGCTCGCCCTCAACCCGATCGCGGTCTTCGTCTCCATCCTGTTCTGGGGTTGGATGTGGGGCATCCCCGGCGCGTTGCTGGCCGTGCCGATCCTAGCCATCCTGAAGATCCTGTTCGACGCCCACGAGCCGCTGAAGCCCATCGGCGCGCTGCTGGGCTGACGCGGCAAAAGGTCGTGGGAGGAAAGGCCGGCTGGCCCGAAGCCCACCGCCGTGGCATCGTTCTGCCGGTTCACGGCGGGAGGCGGTGCGCATGGTGGTCGGCGGCTTTACCCTGTTCGTGCTGGCGCTTCTGGTCTTCGCGCTGGCGCTGGTCCTGCTGGGCGTGCGGACCGTGTCGCAAGGGCAGGAATGGACGGTCGAGCGGTTCGGGCGCTACACCCGCACGCTTCAGCCGGGCCTGCACCTGCTGATCCCGCTGATCGACCGCATCGGCCAGAAGCAGAGCATGATGGAGACCGTGCTCGACGTCCCCTCGCAGGAGGTCATCACCCGCGACAACGCGATGGTGACGGTGGACGGCGTGGTCTTCTTCCAGGTCATCGACGCGGCCAAGGCGTCCTACGAGGTCAACAACCTCCAGCTCGCCATCCTGAACCTGACCATGACCAACGTGCGCACGGTCATGGGCTCCATGGACCTGGACGAGCTGCTGTCGCAGCGCGACCAGATCAACGCCCGCCTGCTGACCGTGGTGGACGAGGCGACCAACCCCTGGGGCGTGAAGGTGACGCGCATCGAGATCCGCGACATCCAGCCGCCGCGCGACCTCGTCGACAGCATGGCCCGCCAGATGAAGGCGGAACGCGACCGCCGCGCCTCCATCCTGGAAGCCGAGGGCCAGCGCCAAGCCGCCATCCTGCGCGCGGAAGGCGCCAAGCAAGCGGCCATCCTCCAGGCCGAGGGCCGGCGCGAGGCCGCCTTCCGCGACGCCGAGGCCCGCGAGCGCGCCGCCCAGGCGGAGGCCGAGGCGACCCGCCGCGTGTCGGAGGCCATCGCCGGCGGCAGCGTGCAGGCCATCAACTACTTCGTGGCCCAGCGCTACGTCGACGCGCTGACCGCCGTGGCCGCCGCACCGAACCAGAAGGTGCTGTTCCTGCCGCTGGAGGCGGCGAACGTCATCGGCGCCATCGGCGGCATCGCGGAGATCGCGCGGGAGGCCTTCCCGAACCGGCCGCCCCCTTCTGCGGCAACGCCCGCACCGGCAGCGCCGAAGGGGCCGTGGAACCGAGACGATTCGGCAGCATCGACGTGACGAGGATTCACCACCAAGACACCAAGGCACCAAGAATCCTCGCGCTGGGCACGTCGTTGATTCTTGGTGCCTTGGTGTCTTGGTGGTGAACAAAACCCCCGAGGGATAACCACCCGATGATCGAGTTCTGGCACTGGTGGGTTCTGGCCGCCCTGCTGGGCGCCGTGGAGATTCTGGCGCCTGGGGCGGCGTTCCTCTGGCTGGGCGGGGCGGCCGGCCTCGTCGGGCTGGCGCTGTTCGTCTGGCCGGGCATGTCGTGGGAGCTTCAGGGGCTGCTGTTCGCCCTGCTCGCCATCGCCGCGGTCGTCGGTGTGCGGATGCTGGCGGCGCGGTCGGCCCACACGACCAGCACGCCGAACCTCAACCGCCGGGCGGAGCAATACATCGGAACTATGCACACGTTGGACAGCCCGATCGTCAACGGGCTGGGGCGCGCCCAGGTGGGCGACGGACTATGGACGGTCGTGGGTCCCGACCTGCCCGCCGGCACGCGGGTGCGCGTTGTCGGCGCCGACGGGACACGGTTGAAGGTCGAGAAGATCTGACCGCATCGGGCACTCGGGCTCCGCCGCGGACTGCAGGTTGACGCGGATTTCCGCCGCGCGGTGGCTGAGCTGCCGCGCCGCCCGGTCGAAGCTGTCGTCACCGGTTTCCGCCGCGCGTTCGGCCAGCAGGCGGCTGCACGCCTCAAGCTGCTGCGCGAAGGCGGCGTAGTCGGGAATCCGCCTGTTGGGTCCGCACGGACCGACCATGGCCCTCGCCCTTCCTGATGCCCGTCCCTATTGCCCGTCGTTGAGCAATACCCGGGCATGCTGTCACAGGCGGTGGCGCGCGGAAATCCAACTTAGGTTTGCGGTGACCTTTCCTTTGGTGGAAGGCCGCGCCGCACCCTACCCGTTCGGGTAATAGGACCGCGCACTGGGCAGCGTGCTCAATCGATCAGTTCGTCGAGGGTTGCACGGACGACCTGGACGATTTCCGCCCCGTACTGGCCGATCCCCAGGTCGCGGGCGCCGACGATGACGGACAGTTCCCGCTCTGTGGTCGGAGCGAAGCGGGCGATCTCCGGCACCAGCTCGTCGGGCAGGACCGACTCGCGCGAAAGACCTTCGCGTGCGGCGGCCCGGTCGCGCCAGCCGTTGAGCGCGGCGTTGATGGCCGCTTCGATCTGGATCGCCTCCTCCTTGCGCCGCAAGTCCTGATAGAGGACCAGCACGCGCCAGGCGCCGTCGGCATAGGCGGTGTCGATGCGCTGAACCTCGACCGTGCGCAGAAAGGCGGACAGGTGGCCCTGCGCTTCGTCCGCGTTGGCGTCGGGGATCATGAAGGTGCGGATTTCGGTGCTCATACCCGTCCTCGGTCCTGCATCGTCTTCTCGGGTGAGACTACACGAAACGGATGGGGTACCGCCAGAACGGCGAAGGCGTAGACGGGACATCAACCCGCAAGCCATCCGGTATCGGAGTACCACCGATAGCCGCTTGGCACCGGCGCACCGGCAACCGTTATCAGGCGTGGACCGCGGACGCCCGGACGGCGCCGCGCCCGGCACGACCGTTCGACGAAGGACCCGCCCATGCCGCCGTTCAGCCCGGACCCCGCCCCTTCCGCCCCGCGGCGCCCGAAAAACGCCGCAGCTTTCGATGTGGAGGAGCCGGGCCGGCATGCGGTCGTGTTCGACCCGGAGCACCGGTTCGACCTGCACCTTGCGGTGGCGGAGGGGCCGGGCGGCGCCCTGTCCCTGTCGGCGCGGCAATGTGCCGCGCTGTACTGGGCCGGGCGCGGCCTGACGCTTGGGGGCATCGCCGACCGGCTAAGCTCCACCGCTGGGGACGTGCTGGAGCACATCGCCCCGCTCGCCGCGATGGGGGCGGTGACGCTGCGCCCGACCGATTCGGGCGCGTCGTTGGTGGGCGACACCCTGCCCGCCCTGTGGGCCGCGGCGGTGGCCGCGCACGACGACCGGCTCTTTCTGGTGCCGCCGGGCGGCGGCACGCCGGTCACCTACCGCGAGGCCGGACGGCGGGTGGAGGCGATCACGCGCCGGCTCGCCGCCGCCCGGTTGCCGAAGGGCGCCCGCGTCCTGATCCATGCGGAGCCCGGCGTGGACGCCGCCCTGCTGGTCTGGGCCTGCACGCGGCTCGGCCTCGTTGTCGTGCCGGTGGACAGCACCTGGGGCGAGACGGCGATCCTGGCGGCCATCGGTCTGGTGCGGCCGGCGCTGGTCTTCGCCGACGCCCGCCGCGCCGGCACGGCGCGGGCGAGCGGACGCCCCGCGGTGATCCTTGGCAGTGGGGTGGGGGTGGATGCGCCCGCGCTGCGCTTCGCCGATTGGCTGGCCTCCGGCGGTCCCACCGGTCTCCCGACCGAGCCACCGGACGACCGCGACACCGCCGCCATCCTGTTCACCTCCGGCACCACGGGCGACCCGAAGGCGGTGGAGCTGTCGCACGGCTCGCTGGTCCGGACCGCGCGGCTGCTCGCCGGGGTGTGCGCCCTGACCGCCGGGGACCGGCTGCTGACCCTGGCGGAGTTCCACGCGGTGAGTGGCCTGCGCAACCCGCTGCTGGTGGCCGCCGCGGCCGGGGCCACCGCCGTGCTGCCCACCGCGGCGGAACGCGCCCACCCGCGCCGCTTGGCGGACCTCTGCGCGCGGGAGCGGGTGACGGTGCTCGGCGCCGTGCCTGCCGCCCTGAAGGACCTCGCCGCAGCCGTCGGCGCGATTGCGCCCGGGGCGCTGGGCGGGCTGCGGCTGGTGACCTCCACCGGGGCCGAACTGCCGGCCGCGACGGTGGAACGGCTGCGCGCCCTGACCGAAGCACCGGTGATGACCTATTACGGGCTGACGGAGACCGGCGGGGTCTGCGCGCTGGGCGCCGCGGGGCGCGCCGACGGGACCATCGGCCGCCCGGCCGACGCGGTGCTGCAGATCGTCGATCCGGACGGCGCGCCCCTGCCGCCGGGTGCCGTGGGCGAGTTGCGCGTCTATGGCGCCAACCTGATGACCGGCCACCATCGTCCATTTCATCACGGGCGGCCGGAGGTGGACGTCCGGTTCCGCCGCGACGGCTGGGTCTACACCGGCGACCTCGCCCTGCGCGAGGAGGACGGCACCATCCGCCTGACCGGCCGGGCCCGCGACCTGCTGAAGACCGCGCGCGGCGACCGGCTGCACCTGACGGAGATCGACCGGTTGCTGGAGCGCGACCCCGCCGTGGCCGAGGGTGTCGCCTGCGTCCTGCGCGACGGGACGGGTGGCGAGGACCGGGTGCTGGCCTTCGTTCGCGTGATGGACGGGATGGACCCGAAACCGGTCGTCGAGCGTTTGAAGCAGCGGGCGCTGGCGGCCCTGGGGCACCGTGGCGCCCCGCTGGACATCCGCGTCCGCGACGACTTCCCGCGCGCCGCCAACGGCAAGGTGCGGCGCACCGCGCTGCTGGATGAATTCGGTGGCCAGGAGCAGGACTGACATGATCACGAACGAGCCGGAGACGGAACCGCCACCACAGCCGACACCGCAATCGAAGACGGCGCAACCGAAGACGCCTCGGCCGAAGCGCCGTCGGCGGCTGGGCCTGGTCCTGCTGGGGGTGATCCCGGCGCTGTTCCTGGCTGGGACCGCCGGGGCCTTCTGGACCGGCTACAGCCTCTACGACCGGCCCTTCGTCTGGTACAACATGAACCGCATCGCCGCGACCGCCGACCGGGCCGGCCACGGCATGGGGGCGCCCGTCGTGGTGGCGCTCGGCGGGCCGACCCTGCGCCACGCCACGCTGGACGAGGACGGCATGGCCAAGCTGGCCGCGCGGGACGGGGTCGAACATTTCCAGTTCCTGCGCATCGTCCACGAGCATGCTCAATTCGCCGACTTCGAGCCGATGCTGGGCGCCATCCTGAAGATCAAGCCCGACCTCGTGCTGCTCGACCTCGACCTGCTGTTCGCCGGGCGCCACCCGCTGGCCGACCTGCGCTCCTACGGATCGGTGGTGACCGGCATGGCGCTGGAGGGCAAGCCCTATCTGGCCGACCAGATCGCCATCCAATACGACAAGCCGTGTCGCGCGCCCGATCCCAACGGCCGGACGGGCGCCGACGTCGAACGCCGGGTCGAGGAGGCCCGGTCCGTCGTCGCGCTCGATCCCGAGGCGCCGGCTTTCGAGGCGGTGCGGCGCTTTGCCGACCAGGCGCGGGCGGCGGGCACGCGCGTCGCCCTGCTCCACCTGCGCCGCCCGACGGCCTTCGAGGAGCGGATGTACGGCCCCGGCAACAGCTACCTGCCGGCGGCGCTGGCCCGGTTGAGCGGGCAGCCGGGCCTGCCGGTCTGGCGCTTCCCCGACTCGCTGCACAAATCCGCAAACTATTGCCGCAGCGGCGCCCTGGGACCGGACGGGCGCAAGGCCTACTCGCAGTGGCTGAGCGCCGGGATCGCCCAGGTGCTGTCGCAGCCGCGCGTCGAGGAAGCCGCCCTGCGCTGACCGTGCCCCGACGCCTTATCCGGACAATTTATCCGTTGGCCCTATGACCCTGTTCGCGTTATGGATATTAAGCGTCGGGCGACGTGCAACAGGAGACGGAACGGATATGGCTTCGATCATGATCAAGAGGGCCGGCGAGGGCCTGGTTTCCCAGGCGCACCGGAACGCCGACGTCGGCCCGACCAGCGGCAGCTCGGTCGTCTACGAAATCCTGAACGTGCCGGCCGGCGTGACGGCGGACGACGTCATCGCCGCTTTCAAGACCTTCAAGCCAGCCGACAAGAAGTACGAGTACGAGTACGCCGACCTGTCGAAGTAAGGCCAGGGGCTTTATTTCGAAACGTCGTCGCGCCGGGCCCCCACCCTAACCCTCCCCCGCTGGGCGGGGGAGGGGACTGCCGCTGGATTTTGGCGCGAAGCCCATCTCCCTCCCCCGCCCGGCGGGGGAGGGTCGGGGTGGGGGCCCAACGCGAGAACCCCACTTAAAATCCGTTACAGCTTCTTCGGGAAGCGCGCGATCCAGCGCTCCAGTTCCGCCACATGCTCGGCCTCTTCGGAGGCGAACTCCTCGGCCATCATGCGGACTTCCGGGTCGCTGGTCGTGGTCGCCACGTCGGCGTAGAAGGCATGGCCGCGCTTCTCGCTGTCGAGCGCAAGCTCCAGCGCATAGTCCACCGTCATCAGGTAGTGCGAGCCTTCCATGGAGGCCGCCTCCGGGCTTTCGCCGTCCGGCCACTGGAAATCCTCCAGCGCCAGCGACGGGATGTCGCGGAAGCCGGAGCGCTTGCGCGCCTCCGCCAGGTGCAGGCGGGAGAACTCGGCCATCTTGCCGAAGAAGGCGGCCACCTCGGCGTTGCCGTAGGTCTTCATCGCCTCCGACAGGTCAGTGAAGCGGTTGGCGGCGTCCTCCTCCAGCGCACAGGCGTGGGCGAGGAACAGGGCGGGGTCGTGAATGCTGGCCATGGGAGTCCGGGTGTCGTTAAGGCACAAATAGTTTATGGTCTTTCCGCACCATAGCGCCTCCGCGCCTCCGGATCCCGGAAGGGACGACACGGCGCGGTTTGATGCGACAATTTAACGCGCCCGTCATGCCTACGCCCTTGGCCGCACCGCGCGCCGGGCTTACAGATCCTGTGCAGCATCGGCAATTCAGGGAACGCCCGCCATGAACGCGTTGAACGGCCTTCTGTCCGCCTTCGGGCGCGAGGACCTGGAACGGCTGCACCATCTGCGGCAACGCCGGCGTGCGGCGCGCGCGGCGACGGCCGGCCAACGCACCACTGGCCAAGTGGTCGCCGACGGGGTCGCCACACTGGTCGGCTCCTGGCACTTCATCATCGGCCAGTCGGTGCTGCTCGGCCTGTGGATCAGCGCCAACGTGCTGGGCTGGGTGGGCGCCTGGGACCCCTACCCCTTCATCCTGCTGAACCTTGTCCTGTCCTTCCAGGCGGCCTACACCGCCCCCATCATCATGATGAGCCAGAACCGCCAGGCCGACATCGACCGGGAACGGGCGAAGCAGGATTACGACGTGAACCTGAAGGCGGAACTGGAGATCGAGCTGCTGCACCAGAAGATCGACCTGCTGCGCGAGCAGGAGATCGCCCGCCTGACCCGCATGGTGGAGGACTTGACCAACGCGCTGGCCGCGGTCAAGAACGCACCGCCCGCTCCCCTGCCTCCCCCAGACGCCGCCCGATGAGCTTTCCTCCCCTTCCCATCGATCCCGTCCTGCCCGACCTGCTGGCGGCCTTGGCCGAGCGCGACGTCGCCGTGCTCCAGGCTCCGCCCGGCGCCGGCAAGACAACGCGCGTGCCGTTGGCGCTGCTCGACCAGCCCTGGCTGAAGGGGCGCAAGGTCATCGTGCTGGAGCCACGCCGGCTGGCCGCCCGCGCCGCCGCGCGGCGGATGGCCGCCATGCTGGGGGAGGCGGTGGGCGAGACGGTCGGCTACCGCGTCCGCCTGGACACCAAGGCGGGGCCGAAAACCCGCATCGAGGTGGTGACCGACGGCCTGTTCCTCCGCCAGCTTCAGGAAGACGCGGAGCTGCCGACGGTGGGGGCCGTGCTGTTCGACGAGTTCCACGAGCGCGGCATCGACAGCGATCTGGCCCTGGCCCTGGTGCAGGAGGCGCGCGGGGCGCTGCGCGACGACCTGCGGCTGGTGGTCATGTCGGCGACACTGGACGGTGCGCCGGTGGCGGCGCTTCTCGCCGATGAGTTGGGCGATGCGCCGATGGTGACCAGCGAGGGCCGCGCCTTCCCGGTCGAAACGCGGCACCTCGACGCGCCCACCGCCGGC
Organism: Azospirillum canadense; assembly: GCF_025961225.1. Lineage (GTDB taxonomy): Bacteria > Pseudomonadota > Alphaproteobacteria > Azospirillales > Azospirillaceae > Azospirillum > Azospirillum canadense. The sequence goes on from NZ_JAOQNG010000001.1 coordinate 2,532,463, forward strand.
ACCCGCATTGAGGACGCGGTCGCCGCCACGGTCCGCCGCGCGCTGCGCGAGGAGAGCGGCAACGCGCTGGTCTTCCTGCCGGGCGCGGGGGAGATCCGCCGCGTGCAGACCCTGCTGGAGGGCGCCGACCTCGGCCCCGGAACGATCATCGCGCCGCTCTACGGCGACCTGACGGCCGACGCGCAGGACCGCGCCATCGCGCCGAGCCCGCCGGGCACCCGCAAGGTCGTGCTGGCCACCCCCATCGCCGAGACCAGCCTGACCATCGAGGGCATTCGCATCGTTGTGGACGGCGGGCTGATGCGCGTGCCGCGCTTCGACCCGCGCAGCGGCATGACGCGGCTGGTCACCGCCAAGGTTTCCCAGGCCTCGGCCGAGCAGCGGCGCGGCCGCGCCGGCCGCCTGGAGCCCGGCGTCTGCTACCGCCTGTGGCCGGAGGCCACCCACAAGGCGCTGGCCGCCTTCACGGCGCCGGAGATCCTGGAGGCCGACCTCGCCCCGCTGGCGCTGGAACTGGCGGTGTGGGGCGTGGCGGACCCGGCGACGCTGGCTTGGCTGGACCCGCCGCCAGCCGCCTCGATGGCGCAGGCGCGGGAGCTGCTGCGCGAGTTGGGGGCGCTGCGGGACGACGGCGCGATCACACCGCACGGGCGCCGCATGGCCGGCTTCGGCGTGCACCCGCGCTTGGCCCATATGATGCTGAAGGGCAAGGAGCTGGGGCTCGGCGGACTCGCCTGCGAGGTGGCGGCACTGGTGGGGGAGCGCGACATCGTCCGGGCGCAGCCGGGGTTCCGCGACGCCGACCTGCGGCTGCGCGTTGAGCTTCTGCGCGGGCTGGACGACGAGGGACGGCTGCGCGGCGCCGGGCGCGGGCTGACGGTGGAGCGCGGCGGGGCGCAGCAGGCGCTGAAGCAGGCACGGCAGTGGAAACGGCAGCTGGGCGCGAAGGACGGCGGCGGCGATTTGGGCGCGACCGGGCTGCTGGTCGCGCTGGCCTACCCGGACCGCATCGGCCAGCGCCGGCCGGGCGGCAACAACGCCGGCGGCGCGGCGGCGCAGTATCGCCTGTCCAACGGCCGCGGCGCCTACTTCCAGGACGCCGAGCCGCTGTCCGCGCAGGACTGGCTGGCTGTCGCCGACCTGGATGGCGCTGCGCGCGAGTCCCGCGTCTTCCTGGCCGCCCCGGTGACGCTGGCCGAGTTGGAGGAAACCTTCGCGGAGCACATCCGCACCGAGACCCTGGTGACCTGGGACGGGCGGGAGCAGGTGGTGCTGGCGCGCCGCCGCCGCATGCTGTTCGCCCTGGTGCTGAAGGACGAGCGGCTGTCCAACCCGCCCGCCGAAGCCATGGCCGGCGCCATGCTGGAGGGTATCCGGGAGATGGGGCTGACCGCCCTGCCGTGGAACGACGAGCTGCGCAAGTGGCAGTCCCGCGTCCAGTTCCTGCGCCGCATGGAGGGGGAGGAGTGGCCCAACATTTCCGACGCCGCGCTGCTCGCCACGCTGGAGGACTGGCTGGCCCCCTTCCTCAACGGGGCGTCGCGCCGCGCACATCTGGACCGGGTGGAACTGGGGAACGCGCTCCGCGGCCTGCTGCCCTGGGCCATGCAGCAGCGGCTGGACAAGGAGGCGCCGACCCATGTGGAGGTGCCCAGCGGGTCGCGCGTGCCCATCGACTACGCGGCGGACGAGCCGGTGCTGGCCGTACGGCTGCAGGAGATGTTCGGGCTGGCCGAGACCCCGCGCATCGCCGGCGGGCGCGTCGCCCTGCTGTTGCACCTGCTGTCCCCGGCGCGCCGCCCGGTGCAGGTGACCCGCGACCTCGCCAGCTTCTGGGCCAACGCCTACAAGGCGGTAAAGGCGGACCTGAAGGGCCAGTACCCCAAGCATTACTGGCCCGACAACCCGCTGGAAGCGGAGCCGACGGCGCGGGCGAAGCCACGGGGGCGGTGAGTGCCCAACGCAGCAGCAGGAGCAACGCATGGGGATCATCGGGGTCATGGGATCGGGGAAGGACGAGTGGGAGGCCTTCGCCACGCCGCTCGGCGCCTGGATCGCGGAGAACGGGCACGACCTGCTGACCGGCGGGGGCAACGGAGTGATGCTCGCCGCGGCGCGGGCCTTTTCCGGGACGGCCGGACGCCGGGGCCGGTCGATCGGGGTGCTGCCGTCGGAGCCCGACCCGGTCCGCGGCTTCGTGCCGCTGCCCGGCTACCCCAACCCCTTCATCGACCTGACCATCCTGACGCCGTTCCAAAGGAAGGCGCCCGACGCGTCACCAGAGGCGCTGAGCCGCAACCACGTCAACATCCTGACCGCCCAAGTGATCGTCGCGCTGCCCGGCCGGCACGGGACGCTGGACGAGGTGCGGCTGGCGCTGGCCTTCGGCAAGCCGATCATCGGCTTTGGGCCGGACCTTGAATTCCGCGACATGCCCGCCGAATTGCGAACAACCGGCGACTTTGCCGCAGTTGCGGCGTTCATCACAGACGCGCTGTCGCGCCCCGGATGACGTCTGGGCCGCCGGTCCGTTGCGCAAGGAAAACGAGCATGGATGCACACCGGATTCTCGACCTCAGCCGCTGGATCACCGACGCCGGGCTCCAGGGGCTGCCGGCGACGGAGCTGGTCGGCGGTTTCTGCGAACGGCTGGTCGAGGCGGGCGTCCCGCTGACCCGGACGGTGATCGGCGCTGACACGCTGCACCCGACCATCGCCGGCCACGTCGTCACCTGGGACAGCACCGGGCGCAACGCCGCCGAGGTGCGCCAGACCGACTACGGCACCACCGCCGACCCGGCGATGGAGGAGAAGTGGCTGCGCAGCCCCTTCCACCGCCTCTACACCACCGGCGAGATCATGCTGCGCCGCCGCTTGGTCGACGGCTGCGAGGCGGGCGAGTTCCCGGTGGTGGACGAGCTGCACGCGCAGGGGGCCACCGACTACATGGCCATCGTCAACCGCCTGGGCCCCGACGCCGCCATCGGTGAGATGGACTGCATCTTCTCGTCCTGGGTGACCCACCACGCGGACGGCTTCAGCGACGTGCAGCAGGACGCCCTGCTGACGCTGGCCGGCACGCTGGCGCTGGCGCTGCGCGGCCACGCGGTGGCGCGCATCGCCAACACGCTGGTGGAAACCTACCTTGGCCGCGACGCCGGCCACCGCGTGCTGCGCGGCCACATCCGCCGGGGCATCGCCGAGAAGCTGGATGCCGTGCTGTGGTTCAGCGACTTGCAGGGCTTCACCCGCATCACCGACACCGCCCCGCCGGAGACCATTCTGCCCCTGCTGAACGACTATGCGGAGCTTTTGGTGACGGCCATCCACCAGCACGGCGGGCAGGTGCTGAAGTTCATGGGGGACGGCATCCTGGCGGTCTTCGACCGCAACAGCGCCGAGGACGCCTGCCGCGCCGCCCTGGACGCCGCGGAAGAGGCGCGGGAGCGCTGCAAGGAGCTGAACGCCCGCCGCGCCGCGGAAGGGATGCCGGTGACGCGCTTCTACCTGGGCCTGCATCAGGGCAAGGTGTTCTACGGCAACATCGGCGGGGTGGACCGGTTGGACTTCACCGTCGTCGGCCCCGCGGTGAACGAGGCCAGCCGCATCGCCGCCATGTGCCGGTCGCTGGACCAGGACCTGCTGCTGTCCTCCGCCTTCGTGCAGTCCGCCCCGGAATGCCGCGAACGCCTGATCTCCATCGGCCGCTACCTGCTGCGCGGCGTCGGTCGCCCGCAGGAGCTGTACACGTTGGACCCGGAGGTCACGCCACCGCAAAGTCCCTGAGGCGCACCGGCATGCGCCGGGCGCCCCACTGGCCGGGCGCGGCCTCGAACACCCCCGGAAGCTGCGTCCCACAGCCGGTGCAGGCGCCCTCGTCGTCCAGGCCCCAGGCGCTGAGCGTGTAGCCGCTGCGGCCGATCAGCACCTCCCCGCAGCTGGAGCAGCGGGTGCTGGAGTGGTCGAGGTCGGCGACGTTGCCGACATAGACGTGGTGCAGGCTGTTCGCCTTGGCGATGGTCCAGGCGCGGAGCAGCGTGGCGTGCGGGGTCCAGCCCTTGTCGCGCATCTTGTAGTCGGGGTGGAAGGCCGTGAAGTGGATCGGCACGTTGGACCCCAAATTCTCGCGGATCCAGCCGGTCATGGCGTGCAGTTCCGCGTCGCTGTCGTTCTCGCCGGGGATCAGCAGCGTGGTGATCTCGAACCAGACGCTGGTCTCGTGTTTCAGGTACTTCAGCGTGTCGAGCACCGGGGCGAGGTGGCTGCCGGTGACCTTGTGGTAGAAGTCCTCCGTGAAGGCCTTCAGGTCCACGTTGGCGGCGTCCATGTGGCTGTAGAACTCGGCGCGCGGTTCGGCGCAGATGTAGCCGGCGGTGACCGCCACGTTCTTCACCCCCTGCTCGTGGCAGGCCTGCGCCACGTCCACCGCGTATTCCAGGAAGATGACCGGGTCGTTGTAGGTGTAGGCGACGGAGCGGCAGCCCGTCTCCTTCGCGGCGCGCGCGATGGTTTCGGGCGCGGCGCTGTCGGCCAGCGTGTCGAACTCCCGGGATTTGGAGATGTCCCAGTTCTGGCAGAACTTGCAGGTCAGGTTGCAGCCCGCCGTGCCGAAAGACAGTACCGGCGTGCCGGGCAGGAAATGGTTCAGCGGCTTCTTCTCGATGGGGTCGACGCAGAAGCCGGAGGAGCGGCCGTAGGTGGTCAGCACGATCTGGTCGCCCTGGCGCTGGCGCACGAAGCAGAGCGCCTGCTGGCCGTCGGACAGCTTGCAGTGGCGTGGGCAAAGGTCGCATTGCAGGCGGCCGTCGTCCAGCCGGTGCCAATAACGGGCGGGGACGATGTTGGACATGCGCTGTTCTCAACAGTATGGGCGGACCGCACGGCAAAGAGAAGCCCCAACGTTCTACCGGGGTCCCGCTTGTCAATGATCGGACGGTGTTCCTACATGTGGGGGACGTCGCCCGGTCCGGCAAAGCCTTTCCCGGGCTCTTATCCTTTCGATGGCCCTTTCGACATTCTGCGAGGCTGGGATCAATGAACCTGCGCGCTCCGGCCGTGGCGGGGGCCTTCTATCCCGCCAACCCCGCCGCCCTCGACCGCATGGTCGCCGGCCTCATTGAGGATGCCCATACGGAACGGCTGCCGGCAAAGGCGATCATCGCCCCGCACGCCGGCTATGTCTATTCCGGCCCGATCGCCGGCACCGCCTACGCCGGCGTGGCGCATCTGGGCGGGCGGATCACCCGCGTCCTGTTGCTGGGGCCGGCGCACCGCTACGGCTTCCGCGGCATCGCCTACCCGTCGGCGGACGCACTGGAGACGCCGCTCGGCGCCGTGCCGGTGGACCGGGAGGCCATCGCGGCGATCCGCGACCTGCCCGACGTGCAGCGGATCGACCGCGCCTTCGATGGGGAGCATTCGCTGGAGGTGCACCTGCCCTTCATCCAGCGCCTGTTCCCAGAGGCCTCCGTCGTGCCGCTGGTGGTCGGCCACGTCGACCCGGCGCGGGTGGACGCGGTGCTGCAACGGCTGTGGGGCGGGCCGGAGACGCTGATCGTCATAAGCTCCGACCTCAGCCACTTCCACGACCACTCCACCGCGCACCGGCTGGACCTGGAGACCTCCCAGGCCATCGAGGCGGCGGACATCGAGCGGCTGTCCGGCGACCGCGCCTGCGGCTACCTGCCGGTCGCGGGGCTGCTGATGCGCGCCCGCGCGCTGGACCTGCGCGTCACCACACGCGACCTGCGCAATTCCGGCGACACGGCCGGCGACCGCGACCGGGTGGTCGGCTACGGCGCCTACAGCATTGAGCCGGCGACCGCGGCCCACCTGTCCGACGCCCATCGGGAACTTCTGCTGCAGGCCGCGCGCCGCGCGCTGGCCCACGCGGTGAAGACTGGTCGCGCCCCGCCGGTGCGGCCGGAGGACTTCCCCATGCCGCTGCGCGCCATCCGCCGCACCTTCGTTACCCTGACCATCGACGGGGAGTTGCGCGGCTGCATCGGCACGACCCAGGCGAGCCGCCCGCTGGTCGAGGACGTGGTGGACAACGCGGTGCGGTCGGCGATGCAGGACCCGCGCTTCGGCCCGCTGACCGCGGCGGAACTGCCGCGCGTGGACATCGCCGTGTCGATCCTGAGCCACGACCGCCCCCTGCCCTTCCGCGACGAGGAGGACCTGATCGCCAAGCTGCGGCCCGGAGTCGACGGGCTGATCCTGCGCGCCGGGCGCGACGGCGCCCTGTTCCTGCCCAAGGTCTGGGACATGCTACCCGACCGGCGTCAGTTCGTCGCCCAGTTGAAGCGCAAGGCCGGCTGGGCGCCCGACCGCCCGGTACCGGGCCTGGAAGCGACCGTCTTCGGCGCGGAGACCTTCGGGAAGGAGTGACGTGCGGGTTGCCCCCACCCTAACCCTCCCCCGCTGGGCGGGAGAGGGAACTCCGCCAGCTTCGCAAAGGAGCCCTCCCCTGCGCAGCTCTCGCGCAAACCAAAGGTTTGCGCTGACGCGGCAGGCGGACCTTCGGTCCGCCGAGAGCGGGGGAGGGAGGGACCCACGAAGTGGGAGGGTGGGGGCAACAGGCCGTTACGCCCCCATGCCGCTCGGCGCGGTGACGGCGTGTTCCTTCAGGATGGCCTCCGACACGGCCGAAACCTCGACCAACTGCACTTCATAGCCCCAGAGGTTGGCGATGTGGCGCAGCACGGCCTTGGCGTCGCTCTCGTCCAGCAGGACGCCGTTGGTGACGCGGTGGTGCAGGATCAGCTTGCGGTCGCCGGCCAAGTCCACGTCGACGATCTGGATGTCCGGCTCCAGGAAAGCCAGATCGTACTGGCGCGCCAGCATCTTGCGGATCTGGCGGTAGCCGCGCTCGTTGTGGATGTTCTCCACGAGCAGATACGGGTCCTCCGCGTCGTCGCGCACGCTGAACATCTTGAATTTCCGGATCAGGTGCGGGCTGAGGAACTGGAGCACGAAGCTCTCGTCGCGGTAGTTGGCCCAGGCGTCGCGCAACGCCGCCATGCCGTCGCCGCGGCCGGCGAGATCGGGGAACCAGTAGCGGTCCTCTTCCGTCGGGTTCTCGGCGATGCGTTGGATGTCCTGCATCATCGCGAAGCCCAGCGCATACGGGTTGATGCCCGAGAAGCGCTGGTCGTCGAACTCCGGCTGGAAGACGACCGAGGTGTGGGAGTGTAGGAACTCCAGCATCGCGCCTTCGCTGATCAACCCCTTGTCATGAAGCGTGTTCATGATGGTGTAGTGGGTGTAGGTCGCACACCCCTCGTTCATCAGCTTGGTCTGCTTCTGTGGGTAGAAATACTGCGCGATGTGGCGGACGATGCGGAGAAGCTCGCGCTGCCAATGGTCCAGCCGCGGGGCTTTCTTCTCCAGGAAGTAGAGCAAATTCTCCTCCGGCAGGCCGAGCAGCTTCTTGCGCTCCGACACTGTCTTGGAGGGGCGGGCCCCGCCGGCCGTGGGTTTCGGCACGGTGCGCCACAGGTCGTTGAAGGTCTGCTCCTGGTATTCCTGCCGCTCCCGCTCGCGCTTCTGCTCCAGCCGCAGGTCGAGGCTGCGCTTCTTCGGGTATTTGTGAACGCCCTGGTTCATCAGCGCGTGGGCGGCGTCCAGCACCCGCTCCACCGCGTGGTGGCCGTAGCGGTCCTCGCACTGGGCGATGTAGGCCTTGGCGAATTCCAGGTAATCGAGGATGCCCTCGGCGTCCGTCCACTGCTGGAACAGCTGGTTGTTCTTGAAGAAATGGTTGTGGCCGAAGGCCGCGTGGGCGATGACCAGCGTCTGCATCGTCATGGTGTTTTCTTCCATGATGTAGCTGATGCAGGGGCTGGAGTTGATGACGATCTCGTAGGCGAGGCCGCGGTAGCCCTTGCGGTAGAGCATCTCGTCGCGGGCGAAATGCTTGCCGAAGGACCAATGCTTGTACATCAGCGGCATGCCGATCGAGGAATAGGCGTCGAGCATCTGCTCGGCCGTGATGACCTCGATCTGGTTCGGATAGACGTTGAGGCCCATCTCGTCCAGCGCGACATGCTCGATGGCGTCGTAGACGCGCTTGATCTTGTCGTAGTCCCAGTCAGCCCCGTCGTAGAGCAGGCTTTCGGGCTTGGTGATCACAGCGGCCATTGTCAGCCTCCCACGCTTTCTGCGCGACGATCAGCGGCGCGCGAGCGGTTTGGTTGGAAACTCAAGAAAAATTCACCACAGAGACACGGAGACACAGAGAAACCACCCCCTCTGTGTCTGCGTGTCTCTGTGGTGACTCTCATACGGTCACGCCCCGGCCTTTTCGCGGGCGAACAGGTCGCGGAAGACGGGGAAGATCTCCCGGCGGGAGCGGACGCGGCGCATGGCAAGCGGCAGGTCGGGTCCCTGGACCATCTTGTAGGTGCGCCACAGTTCCGTCTCGCGACCCAGCGCCGACAGGCCCATGTTGTGCTCCGCCGCCACCTCGATGTAGGCGAAGTACTGGCAAAGCGGCAGGATCGCGTCCTTCAGCAGGCCCGCGGAGCGGGCGTTGTCCGACGACATGTTGTCGCCGTCCGACGCCTGGGCCGCGTAGATGTTCCACTCGTTCTCCGGATACCGCTCCTTGACGATGCGCTGCATCTCCTCCAACGCCGTCGAGACCACGGTGCCGCCGGTCTCGGTGGAGTAGAAGAACGTGTCCTCGTCCACCTCCTTGGCCTCGTGGGTGTGGCGGATGAAGACGATGTCCACGGAACGGTAGCGCCGCTTCAGGAACAGGTAGAGCAGCATGAAGAAGCGCTTGGCGAGATCCTTCATGTGCTCCGTCATGGAGCCGGAGACGTCCATCAGGCAGAACATGACGGCCTGTGCGATGGGCTTCGGCACCGTCTCGAAGCGGTTGTAGCGGACGTCGATCGGGTCGATGAAGGGGATGCGCTTGGCGCGGAGGTAATGCCGCTCCAGCAGGTCGCGCATCTCCCGCAGCTTTTCCGGATCCTCGCCGCGATCCTCCGCCTCGCGCAGAAGATCCTCAAGCTCGGCCACCTCCGCCGGCTTCGGCCGCTTCAGCGCGATGCGCCGGCTGAGGCTGTTGCGCATGGTGCGCACCAGGTTCAGGTTGGCCGGCGAGCCCGTCACCGAATAGCCCGCCCGCGTCAGCGAGTGGGATTCCGACTGCTTGACCTTCTGCTTCACGAGGTCGGGGAGTTCCAGGTCTTCCAGGAAGATGTCCAGGAACTCCTCACGGGACAGGACGAAGCGGAAGTCGTCATCGCCCTCCCCGTCGGGGCTGCCTTCCGACCCGCGGCCGCCGCCCTGCTCCTCGGGACGGGAGATGGTGTCCCCTTCCACATACTCCTTGTTGCCCGGCACGACGTAGTCGCGCACGCCGCCGGACCCGGAGCGGTGGAAGGAGGGCTCCCGCACGCCGCCGGTCGAGATGGTGACCTTCTCGCCGTTTTCGATGTCCTGGATGCCGCGCTTGCCCGAGGCATCCCGCACCGCCTTTACCACCTGTTCCTTGGCGCGCCGCAGGAAGCGCTGGCGGTTGGCCAGGCTCTTGCCCTGCGGGTTCAGGCGACGGTCGATGATGTTCATCAAGGGGGAGCCCCTCCTACCGATTCACGCTCGTGACGAGCAGACCGACCAATCAGCCGGCCTGCTTCACGCGCATGTACCACTCGACCAGCCGGCGGACCTGCCGCTCGGTGTAGCCGCGGGTCATCATGCGCGACACGAACTCGTTGTGCTTCTTCTCGGTCTCGCTGTCCTTCTTGGACCCGAAGCTGATCACGGGCAGCAGATCCTCCACCTGGGAGAACATGCGCTTCTCGATCACCTCGCGGATCTTCTCGTAGGACGTCCAGGAGGGGTTGCGCCCGGCGTTGGCGGCCCGCGCCCGGAGCGCGAACTTCACGACCTCGTTGCGGAAGTCCTTCGGGTTGGCGATCCCGGCGGGCTTCTCGATCTTGGTCAGCTCCTGGTTCAGAAGCTCGCGGTTCATCAACTGGCCGGTGTCCGGATCCTTGAAGTCCTGGTCTTCGATCCACGCATCGGCATAGTCGACGTAGCGGTCGAACAGGTTCTGGCCGTAGTCGCTGTAGGACTCCAGATAGGCCTTCTGTATCTCGTTGCCGATGAACTCCGCGTAGCGCGGCGCCATCTCGGCCTTGATGAACTCGATGTACTTCTTCTCGGTATCGTCGGGGAACTGCTCCCGCTTGATCGACTGCTCCAGGATGTACATCAGGTGGACCGGATCGGCCGAGATCTCGGTCGAGTCGTAGTTGAAGGTCGCGGCCAGCACCTTGAAGGCGAAGCGGGTGGAGATGCCGTCCATGCCCTCGTCCACGCCCGCCTGATCGCGGTATTCCTGCATGGACTTGGCCTTGGGGTCGGTCTCCTTCATGCTCTCGCCGTCATAGACGCGCATCTTGGAGTAGAGGCTGGAGTTCGGATGGTCGCGCAGGCGCGACAGCACCGAGAACTTCGCCAGCATCTCCAAGGTCGACGGCGCGCAGGGCGCGGTCGCCAGGTCGGAGCCTTGGACCAGCTTGTCGTAGATCCGCTGCTCCTCCTGCACACGCAGGCAGTAGGGCACCTTGATCACGCAGATACGGTCGATGAAGGCTTCGTTGTTCTTGTTGTTCTTGAAGGACTGCCACTCCGCCTCGTTGGAGTGGGCCAGGATGATGCCCTGGAACGGGATGGCGCCGATGTTCTCCGAGCCGACGTAGTTGCCCTCCTGGGTCGCCGTCAGCAGCGGGTGGAGCATCTTGATGGGCGCCTTGAACATCTCGACGAATTCCAGCAGGCCCTGGCTGGCCCGGTTCAGGCCGCCGGAGAAGCTGTAGGCGTCGGGATCGTTCTGGCTGTACATCTCCAGCTTGCGGATGTCGACCTTGCCGACCAGCGAGGAGATGTCCTGGTTGTTCTCGTCGCCGGGCTCCGTCTTGGTGACGCAGATCTGGCGCAGCTTGCTGGGGTGCAGCTTCACGACGCGGAAGCGCGAGATGTCGCCGCCGAACTCGTCCAGCCGCTTGACGGCCCAGGGGCTCATCAGGCCGGTCAGGCGGCGGCGCGGGACGCCGTAGCGCTCCTCCAGCAGGTCGCCCATCTCCTCGGGGTTGAAGAGGCCGAGCGGGCTTTCGAAGACCGGGCTGATCTCCTTGCCGGCCTTCAGGACGTAGACCGGGCATTTCTCCATCAGCGACTTCAGCCGCTCCGCCAGCGACGACTTGCCGCCGCCGACCGGGCCCAGCAGGTAGAGGATCTGCTTGCGCTCCTCCAACCCCTGCGCCGCGTGGCGGAAGAAGCCGACGATGCGCTCGATCGTCTCCTCCATGCCGTAGAAGTCGGCGAAGGCCGGATAGATCTTGATCGTCCGGTTCATGAAGATGCGGCCAAGGCGCGGATCCTTGGCGGTGTCGACGACTTCCGGTTCGCCGATGGCGGCGAGGATGCGCTCCGGTGCGGAGGCATACATCATCGGGTCGTCGCGGCATTCCTGGAGGTATTCCGTAAGGCTCATCTCAACCTCACGGCGCCCCTCATAGGACTGCGTATAGCGCGTGAACAGTTCGTCGGCCGGGAACATTCCTCGCTCCGTATCTCTTAGTCCGATGCGTCGGGGCTGCCGCCGGGGGACCCGGTCGGCGGGGGCGGCACGCGCCGCGAAGTTTGGGGCGCCACGGGCGGAACAATCCCGCGTCGACCCCGCTCACCGTCGAAAGCCAGACCTTTTATGCGGTTGCGGTTCAAATGCAGCACCCCCTTGGGACCGCTGAACTCGAATGGTTCAAATCTGAATGTAATGCTCGACCTAGAGCTTTCCAGACAGGCAGTCTTAATAACCGGAAAAGCCGTGCGGAAGGCTGGATCGGCCTTCAGGATTAGAACAGGCGGCCAGTTGACGCCACGCCTGTGCTTGCGCCGCATTGCGTGGTCGATTCGCGCCGGAGTGGTTTCGCAAGACGAACGATTTGACGACGGTCGATTTGGCAGTCGATGTGAGAAGCGCAGTCGATGTGAAAAGCGATGTGAACGTGACGGTGATGGCCAGCCGGCGCCCGGACCCATGCCCGGATGCCGTTTGTCGGAAACTCGCTGGACCGTGCCGATCACGCCATCGACCTCCAGTGCCGTTTCGCGCCTTAACCCAGTTCGGCGCTTCGGTTAACCGTAAGTGTGCCCACCAATCCTTAACAACATCCTGCTCTGCAAACGGTGTCACAAAGACATTAACGCATGGACGAGGTCCATGATCCACCTCTTCCAAAGAGAGATGGTGAAGCTCATCACAGCAGATCAACAAGGCGGAATTTTGGTGAAGGGGGCTTGCTCCGGTGGCCGACCTCGAACGGGGCCATCCGGAACACGGCCCGAATCAAAGACTTGGCAGTCTTGCAACAGGTTGGGGGAAAAGTTGTGACCGCGAGCCCGGCCGCTGGCTCAACCGAGTTTCGCGCTCAGGCATTCCGTCAGCGATTCCGGGGTGGCCGGCTTCAGGATGAAAATGTCGGCGCCCAGCGCCGCCGCCTCGTCCATGCGGGCCTGGTCGGTGCGGTTGGTCATGAAGACCACCGGTAGCGCCCGGTCGCGCGGGTTGGGGCTGGCGCGCAGCGACTTCAGGAAGCCCAACCCGTCCATGGGTTGCATCTCCACGTCGCAGACCACGACGTCCGGGGCGTGCGCCCGGACGACGGCCAGCCCGGCCTCCCCGTCCGCAGCCTGGTGAACGGCCTTGAAACCCAGCGTGCCGAGCATCTTCGCCAGCACCATGCGGGTAAAGCTCTCGTCCTCGATGACCAGCACCGACCAGTCCCCGAACGCGCCCGCCATCGGTTCGTCCCCCGCCCCCAATGCCAAGGGCGGCCACTCGCCCGGCACGCCTGCATTTGAGTACGAGGTGTACGCCGCGGCGGCGGCCATTGCAACCGGATGCCGATCCACCAAAGGCGCCTTGCGCCACCCCGCCGCCGGGGATACACGGGAGAGCATGAGCTTCCTCGATCACATTCGCGCGTGCAACGCGCACGACCTCTCCGGCTTCCGTCCATTCGACGTCGAGGGGCACCGCATCGGCTGGATCCGCCACGCGCTGGCGGAACGGCTGCCCGAGGTCGATCCGGGATTCGTCGTGACGGCCGACCGTGTGACGCTGGCGCCGGAGCTGCGCGATTTCGAGGCGCGTTCCGCCACGCTGGAGCACGCCGCGCAGTTCCTGGTCGAGGACGGGGCGGTCAAGTCCCTGCGCAACGAGTTCTACCCGGTGCTGCCCAAATGGGGTGCGGAGCCGCTGATGCGCATCGACCGCGCGGCGGTGGCCCAGTTCGGCATCGCCGCCTACGGCATCCACGTGAACGGCTTTGTCCGGCAAGACGATGGAAGCCTCGCCCTGTGGGTCGGCCACCGCGCCCGCGACCGCGAGGTGGCGCCCGGCCAGTTCGACAACCTGATCGCCGGCGGCCAGCCGATCGGCCTGTCGCTCGCCGAGAACCTGGTCAAGGAAGCGCAGGAGGAGGCGGGCATCGGCGCCGACCTCGCCGCCCGCGCCCTGCCGGTCGGCGCCCTGTCCTACGTCATGGAGACGCAGGCCGGGCTGAAGCGCGACACGCTGTTCCTCTACGACCTGGAACTCGACCCCGGTTTCGTGCCGGCCAACACCGACGGCGAAGTCGAGAAATTCGAGCTGTGGCCCCTGGACCGTGTCGCGGAGTCGGTGCGGACGACTGGGGACTGGAAGTTCAACGTGAACCTCGTGGTCATCGACTTCCTGGTCCGCCATGGCTGGCTGAAGCCGGAGGAGCCGGACTACCTGGACATCGTCGCCGGCCTGCGGCGTTAAAGCGGATTGCGATCCACTTTGGACTGCGACCGCAGTCCCGGCCGCCCATGCGGCCGAAGCTTGGCCTCTCGCGGGAACGAAGTTCCCGCTGGCGGCAGGCGGATGCCAAAGGCATCCGCTGAGAGCCGGCGAATGAGGCCATTTGGATTTAAGGCGAACGGAATTTCGCTTTAGGCCTGTTCACCCCTCTCCCTGCTCCGCAGGGAGAGGGTCTGCTCCCGTCAATCGGCGGCGACCATGGGGCGGGTCCGCACGGTGGTGAGCTGGGTCGACAGCTCCGTCAGGGTCACCGGCTTGTGCAGGACGGCGAAGCCGCTGAGCCGCGCCTCCCGGATGCGGTCGGGGTTGGTGTCCCCGGTCAGCACGATGGCCGGAATCGGGGTGCCGAGCAGGGCGTGCACGTCGCGAATCGCCTCCACCCCCGTTCGGCTGTGGCGCAGGCGGTAATCGGCGATGATCACGTCGGGCAGCCGCTCCGCCCCCTCCAGGAGGCGTAGCGCCTCTTCCCCCGAGGGGGCGGCCAGCACGTCCCAGCCCCACTGCTCCAGCACCATGCGCAGGCTTTCCAGGATCAGCGCCTCGTCGTCGATGAGAAGCGCCAGCCCGCAGTCGCCGTCCAGATCGCTCCATGTCCGGCCCGCCGGCGCGGGCTGCGACGCGATGTGCATCGGTACCTCCACGGAAAAACGGGTTCCCCGGCCGGGCGAGGAGCGCACGGTGACCGGCAGGCCCAGCAGCCGCGACAGCCGCTTCACCACCGCGAGGCCGAGGCCGAGCCCCCGCGCGCGGTCGCGCTCCGCGTTGCCGAGCTGGACGAATTCCTCGAAGATGTCCTCCAGCCTGTCGGTCGGCACCCCGACGCCGCTGTCCACCACGTCGATGCGCAGGACGCCGCCGCGCAACCGGCATCCGACGAGCACGCCGCCGACGCCGGTGTATTTCAGGGCGTTGTCCAGCAGGTTGCGCAGAAGGCGCTCCAGCAGCGCGGCGTCGGTGTGGACCCACGCGCCGGTCGGCCGGACGTGCAGGCGCAGCCCCTTCCCATAGGCGCGTGGGCCATAGTCCGCCCGCAGGCGTTCGAGCAGGTCGGCCAACGGAAAGGGCGCCGGTTCCGGCACGACGATGCCGGCGTCGAGCCGCGCCACGTCGAGCAGGGCGTCGAGCAGGGCGCGCAGGGCCTCGACCGCCTGGTTCAGGCTGTGCACCAGCGGCATCTGCGCGTGGCCACGCAGCCGGTCGGCCAGCAGGGCGCCGAACAGGGTCAGCGACTGCGCGGGCTGGCGCAGGTCGTGGCTGGCGGCGGCCAGGAAATTTGCCTTGGAGCGGTTGGCGCGCTTCGCCTCCTCCTTGGCGGTGCGCAGACGGTCCTCGCGGTCGCGTGCGTCCTTCTCGGCGCGTATGCGCCGGCCGGCGTCCACGCCGGTCACCACAAGGCCGGGCTCCGCGCCCTCCACCGACGGCAGCGGCGCCACGGTCAGGTCCAGCCAGTGGTCGTCGGCACGCAGGGTCAGCGTGCGGCACATCCCGTCGCCGGCCGCGGCCAGGGCGTCGCCGAGCCGGTGCCCCGCGTCGTCGGCCCCGCCCCATAGGAAGGCCGCCGCAAAGGGCTGCCCGATCAGCGCTTCCCGCGCCACGTTGGCGAGGCGTTGTGCCGCCGCGTTCATATCGGTGATGCGCCCATGGCCGTCGAGGACCACGACGAGCACCCCCAGCGCATCAAAGACCCGCTGCGCGTCCGCGGGATTCTGCAGAGCAGGGATCACTGCCCCGGATGGCGCCACCCGCATTGTCGACCCCCGTCTGGGATCCTGCGTCCGAGATTCGTCATCTCGGATCCGGCCCGGCGGGTTGATCAGCCACCGGACATTCAAACTCTTTAGAAAGATACGCTGAAATTACGGATGATTCCAGGTGGGCTGTTTCGACTCATGACGTTCTTCGGATCGATATGAGACCTGCGGATGATGATCATAGGTCGTTCGGAAAGCCGGCCAATGCACGCACCGCGGACGGTTCCAGCCCCGCTTCCCTGAGGGAACGCAGGGATTTCGTCTGGTCGCGCTTGGCCAGCCTCTCGCCGCGCTCGTTCGTCAGCAAGGAATGGTGATGGTAGTCGGGAGGCTCGGCTCGCAGAAGCGCCTGGAGCAGGCGGTGAATGTGGGTCGCGAAGAAAAGGTCCTCGCCGCGCGTCACCAGCGTCACGCCCTGGAGGTGGTCGTCCACCGTGACGGCGAGGTGGTAGCTGGTCGGCGTGTCCTTGCGGGCCAGCACGACGTCGCCCAGGATCTCCGGCGTCGCCTCCTGCCAGCCGCGGGCGCGGTCGTGCCAGCGCAGGGGCCCGGTGACGGCCATGGCCCTCGCCACGTCGAGGCGGAGCGCGTAGGCCGCGCCCTCCGCCATTCGCTCGCGCCGCAGGGAATCGTCCAGATGGCGGCAGGTGCCGGGGTACAGCGGCCCGTCCGGGCCGTGCGGGGCATGGCCGGCGCGGGCGATCTCCGCGGCGATGTCCTTGCGCGTGCAGAAACAGGGATAGACGACGCCGAGGTCGCGGAGCCGCGCCAGGGCGGCGCGGTGGTCGTCCAGATGATCCGACTGGCGGCGGACGGGCGTCTCCCACGTCAGCCCGAGCCACGCCAGGTCTTCCATCAGGTCGCGTTCGAACTCCGGCCGGCAGCGCTGGGGATCGATGTCCTCGATGCGCAGCAGGAACCGCCCGCCCGCCGACTTGGCGGCCCGCCAGCCAAACAGGGCGGAATGGGCGTGCCCGAGATGAAGGTGGCCGGTCGGGCTCGGCGCAAAGCGGGTGACGTCGTCGGTCATGCCCGCTCTTATACCCGAACGAACGGGCTCAGATGTAGGGGTTGTCCTTGATCGGCTCGACCGGGATGTCCTCGCCTTCGAGATACATGGCGAGCCGGCGGCGCAGCTCGCGGTCGAAGGCGTCGATGCGGCGCTGGCGGTCGCGCTCCTCGCGTTCGGCGCGCTTCTCGGCGAGGCTGATGATGATGGCGCTCATGGATGTCCCCCTAAGCCGGGTCCCCTTCCACCGCCCTCCCACGGGCGGTTTCGGGAAACCCGCGAAACCTGCTTGGAATGCGGGGCAACCATCGCAGAGCATGGTTAACGCGAGGTAACCATGACAGCCAAAAATAGCGTCGGCGCTGCGACGCGGATGGGGTGACGGGATTTGTCACACCGCCTCCCAAACGGCGGGGAAGCGCCCGGGGAACGGCCGGCTCGCGCAAAGTTCCGGGCCTTTTCCGCCCCGTGCCTCTCCATCGATCGGGTTACAGGATCGTGAAGAATTGCCGCAGCGAGGCCCGAGATGTTGAGATTGCGGGACGGATCATCTATCTATCTGGTGTGCCGTACATCCGTTGGGGCTTTTTTCCGGCGGAATGGACGGACGGCCAGAAACGATCCAGAACGATCCAGACAAGGGAGTGGCCATTGGCTCCACCACCCGATCACTGTCCGGCTCTGGTGCTGAACGCAGACTTTCGTCCGCTCAGCTACTTCCCGCTGTCGCTATGGTCATGGCAGGAAGCGGTCAAGGCCGTCTTCCTGGACCGGGTGAACATCATCTCCGAATATGACCGCACGGTTCGCTCCCCCAGCTTCGAAATCAAGCTGCCCAGCGTCATTTCGCTGAAGGAGTTCATTCCGGCGACACGGCGGCCGGCTTTCACGCGCTTCAACGTGTTCCTGCGCGACCGCTTCGCCTGCCAGTACTGCGGCCGCCCGTTTCCGACGCAGGAACTGACCTTCGACCATGTCATCCCGCGGTCGCGCGGCGGGCGCACCACCTGGGACAACGTCGTCACCTCCTGCTCGGCCTGCAACCTGGCGAAGGGAAACAGGCTGCCGCACACCTGCGGCATGATCCCTCTCAGTCCTCCCTTCCAGCCGACCGCCTACGAGCTTCAAGAGAACGGACGAGCCTTCCCGCCAAACTTCCTCCATGAAAGTTGGCGGGATTTTCTTTATTGGGACACCGAATTGGATCCCATGTGAACGGCGGGCATCATGGACGAGGAAGAAAACGTCTGCATCGGCATCTGCATCATCGGCGAGGACGGCCGGTGCGAAGGGTGCGGACGCACGGAGGACGAGATCTACGGAACGCCCGCGCCGGCGGAAACCGGCGCGGGCCCGTTGGATTAGGCGCCCGATTGACCGCTACACCCGTTCGGCCAGCCAGATGGCCGCCTTGGTGCCCGCCTTGATGGCGGCGGACAGGACCGGGTAGCCGGGCGCCTGCTCGGCCCCGTTGGTCAGCCCGATGTCGCGGTGCTCCATCTCCTCCGCCTGGAACTTGAGGATGGAGGTTTTCAGCTCCGCCTCCTCGGGGCCGAGGTGCTTCAGCTGCGACTCGTAGTGGCCGTCGATGACCTCCTCGACCGCCACAGTGCAGGCCATCGCCGCCCGTTCCCCCAGGACCGCCGTGCCGGCGCCCAGCAGGAAGCCGGCCACGTGCCAGAAGGGCTGCAACAGCGTGGGCCGCACTTGGCGCGCGTTCAGCTGACCCTCGAAATAGCGCAGGTGCTCCAGTTCCTGGTCGGCCATGTGGCGCAGCGTCCGGCCGTGCCGGCCCTTGCCCATTACCGAAATCTGCCCTTCGTAGATGCGCTTGGCGCCGTATTCGCCGGCGTGGTCCACGCGGACGATGCGGGCCAGCCGCTCCTCCGGAGTCGGGTCGCCGGGCAGCCGGCCGCAGGGCTTTTTAGGCTCCGCGGGCTTGGCGATGACGGCGCCGGTGGCGGTGGCGGTGGAGCGTTCGTCGAGCGGGGTCATGCGAAGGTCCTGGTGGCCGTGGTCCGGATGTAGGCGCTGCGCGCGGCCAGGAAGGCGAAGGCGGACAGGGCCAGCGAGATGAGGACATTGTAGCCGGCCATCGACACGCCGAACAGCGACCAGGCCACCTCGTCGCAGCGCGTCACGGGCGCGGCCAGCACCTGGGCGCGCAACTCCTCCAGCGTCTGCGGGGCGTGGCCGGTGGAACCGCAGGCCGAGGTGCCGGCCCACCAGTGCTGCTCCACCCCCACATGGTAGGCGGCGATGCCGGCCCCGGCGAGCAGCGCGAACCCGCTGGCCACCAGCAGGGCGTCGCCGAGCCCCTTCCACTGCCGGAACAGCAGCGTCGCGATGGAGAAGGCGATCACCGCCCCGTAGGGCACCCGCTGCCACAGGCACAGAACGCAGGGCTGGTAGCCCAGCGCGAACTGGAAGAACAGCGCCGCCGCCAGGATCCCGGCGCTGGCGATCGCCAGGAACGCTGCGGGGAAGCGCGGGTCATCGAGAGCGAAACGGTTCATCATGACGGGAAGATTAGCGCGCGGACCGGCCTTCGACCAGACGCTGTGAGGCGCGGCGCGGAAAACTCTTTGTCGAAACGGCAAATCCCCTCTATATAGCGGGCACCGGTTTGCGAGAGTGGCGGAACTGGTAGACGCAGTGGACTCAAAATCCACCGGCCGCAAGGTCTTAGGGGTTCGATTCCCCTCTCTCGCACCAATCTCCCCACAGGCGCTGCGGGCTTGTTCTAAAGTCCAATTAGGCGGCGAAGCTCCCGCTCCTATGATGCGCCGCATCGACGTCCGCGGCGCCCGATATCCTGGGACCGGTCGCGGGCCATCGACACCGGGGAGCCTTTTCCATGACCACCACCAAATCCACCGCCGCGAAATCCGCTATTCTCGCGCTCGTCGCCGGCACCCTGCTCGCCTCCGGCACGGCGCTCGCCCAGGGCAGCGGTCCGAAGCCCAAGTCCGCGGAGGAAGCCGCCGGCCAGCAGGTGTTCCACCAGTGCGCGGCCTGCCATTCGCTGGACAGCAGCAAGAACGCCTTCGGCCCCAGCCTGTACAACGTCGTCGGCCGCAAGGCCGGGAGCATCCCGCGCTTCGACTATTCGGACGCGCTGAAGGCGTCCAACATCACCTGGACGGAGAACAACCTGCGCCAGTGGATCGCCGGCAACGACAAGTTCGTTCCCGGCACCCGCATGCGCCACGTCGCCATCACCGACCGCGCTGAGCAGGATTACCTGATCGCCTTCCTGAAGACGCTGAAGCAGTGACGGCCAGCCGGCCGGGCCCGCCTCACCGATCGGCCACCGGCAGCGGTTTGGCCTCCTCGGTGGGCAGCCCGGCCTCGGCCCAGCCGTCCATCCCGTCGCGGAACCAGTAGACCCGGCGGTAGTCCATCGCCAGCGCCCGCTTCGCCGCGTTCCACGACATCCAGCAGTCGGCCAGGCAGTAGAACATCAGGCCCCGGTCGCGGTCGCCCTTGGTCAGATCCTCCAGCCGGCCGCGGAAATAGCCCTCCAACTCCGGCGTCAGGGCGCCCAGGCCGACGTTGGGCAGCCAAACGCCGCCGGGGATCTGCGGGAAGGGCTTCGGGACGATCCAGGGGCCGCCGGGCAGCGTGCTGCGGTCGAGCTTCAAGACATTGACCGGCAGGGCTCCACCCGCCTCCACCAGCGCGCGGGCCTGGGCGGTGTCCACCGTGACCGCCCCCGGCAGTTCGGCCGGCGTCGGGGAGCGGTAGTTGGCCATGCGGTAGCCGTCAGGGATCGGAACCGGCTCCGTCGCCAGCGCGGCACCTGACAGGAACGCCAGCAGAAGCGCCGTTCCGGCGCAGCGTGTCAGTCCCCGCATCCCGATCCTCCCCCCGATTTTTCCGGTGGCCCCACGAAATCGCCGGGGTCCGGAAGGGTCAAGTTGCCCGATAGTCGAATACCGGGGGGTGCGAAGCGGAACCTATCCTTGTCCTCCGAATTCACGCGCGACCTACTGTCGCTGAACCGGTTGTCCTGCCGATGCCCAACTTGCAAAAGATGACCGGAAATACCATCATCAGGCTCGGGAGACAGGGGGGGCTAGACCCCTGCCTCCCGGCCCGATCCCTACCGGTTCAGGAGATCAAGGATCACCTTGACCACCTGAAGCAGCAGGATCAGGAGCGTCAGGATTTTCTCCATCCTCGACATCTCCTTGTTATGTGGCACGGGCGGTGGCCTTTCCGCCGCCCTGTCCACTGCGCAACTGTGACGCGACGCATCCCGCACACATACGCAATTTTTGTCGCAGGGGCTCGCCCATGCGCCTGATGTCCCTCGCCCGTGTTTTCGCGGCCCTTATCTTTCTGGTGATGAGCGTTCCCGGGCCGGCCAATGCCGCCGGGAAGCCGACGGTGACCGTCGGCGTGCTGAAGTTCGGCACGGTCAGCTGGGAACTGGACGTCATCCGGCAGCACCACCTGGACGAGGCCGCGGGCTTTGAGCTGAAGCTCGTGGAGCTTGCCGGCAGTCAGGCGACGCAGGTGGCATTGCAAGCCGGATCGGTGGACCTGATCGCCAGCGACTGGCTGTGGGTGGCGCGCCAGCGCGCGGCCGGCGCTGACCTGACCTTCATCCCCCATTCCGCCGCGGTCGGCGCGCTGGTGGTCCCGGCGGACTCGGCCATCCGCGGCGTGGCCGACCTGCGCGGCAAGCGCATTGGCGTGGCCGGCACGCCCATCGACAAAAGCTGGCTTCTGCTGAAGGCACTGGCCCGCGACCGCTACCAGCTCGACCTGAACGCGGAGGCCAAGCCGACCTACGCCGCCCCACCGCTGCTGAACCAGAAGATCGCGGCGGGCGAACTGGACGCCGCGCTGAACTTCTGGCCCTACGCCGCCCGGCTGGAGGCGGCGGGCATGCGCCCGGTCATCGGGGTCGGGGAGATGATGCGGCAGCTGGGCCTGGACGCGGACGTCCCGGCGGTCGGCTACGTCTTCCACGAATCCTGGGCCAAGGCGAAGCCGGAGGTTCTCGCGGGCTTCGTCGAGGCGTCGGCCAAGGCGAAGGAGATCATGGCCCGCTCCGACGCGGAGTGGGAGCGGCTGCGCCCGCTGATGCAGGCGGAGGACGAGGCGACCTGGCGCGCCTTGCGCGACCATTTCCGCGCCGGCATCCCCAAGCGCTGGACGGAGGAGGAGCGCGCGGGTGCCGCGACGCTCTACGCCCTGATGGCGTCGCTTGGCGGGCGGGACTTGGTCGGTGACGCGGCCACCCTGCCCGACGGCACCTTCTGGCCGGCGGTCCGCTTCTGATGCCGGGGCTGCGGCGCTTGCTCCCGATCCTGTCGCTGGCGTTGCTGGTGGGGCTGTGGGCATTGGCCGCCGACCTGGCGTCCAGCCGCGCCCTGCCCGGCCCCGCCGCCGTGCTGGAGGCGCTGGTGCGCGAGGCGTCGAGCGGCGCGCTGTTCCACCATCTGGGCGTCACGCTGGCGCGCATGGCCGCGGCCTTCGTGATCGCCATGTCCGTGGGCTCGGCGCTGGGCATCCTGCTCGGCCGCTCCGACGCGGCGGACCGGCTGTTCGGGCCGTGGCTGACCGTGTTCCTGAACATCCCCGCGCTGGTGGTGATCGTGCTGGCCTATGTGTGGTTCGGCCTGACCGAGGCGGCGGCGATCGGCGCCGTCGCGGTCAACAAGATTCCCAACGCGACCGTCGTGCTGCGCGAAGGGGCGCGCGCCATCGACGAGCAGTATGTGGAGATGGCGCGGACCTTCCGCATGGCGCGGTCCGACGTGCTGCGCCACGTCATCCTGCCCCAGCTCACCCCCTACTTTGCCGCAGCGGCGCGGTCCGGCCTGGCTCTGATCTGGAAGATCGTGCTGGTGGTCGAGTTGCTGGGCCGCAGCGACGGGGTTGGGTTCCAGATCAACCTGTACTTCCAGATGTTCGATGTGGCCGGCATTCTTGCGTACACCGTCGCCTTCGTGGCCGTCGTCCAACTCCTCGAGCTTTGCGTCCTGCAACCCGTCGAAAGCCGGCTCACCCGCTGGCGGCCGGTGCGCGCTGAGGCTTGAGATCCGCGCCAAGCGTTTCGCCGGGCGGGAGGCCATCCGCGGCCTGACGCTGGAGGCGATGCCGGCCGAGTTCGTCGCGCTGGTCGGCCCGAGCGGCTGCGGCAAGACCACGACGCTGAACATCGCCGCCGGCCTGGACCGCGCCTTCGAAGGGTCGGTGGAGTTTGGGAACGGCGCGCCCGTGCTGGGCTACGTCTTCCAGAATCCGCGGCTTCTGCCCTGGCGCACGGTGCGGCAGAACGTGGCGCTGGTGCTGCCCAAGGCGTTGCGCGGCGGCCCGCTGGTGGACGAGTGGCTGGCCGCCATGGACCTGACGGCCGTCGCCGACCAATACCCGACCCGCCTGTCGGTCGGCATGGCCCGCCGGGTGGCGCTGGCCCGCGCCTTCGTGGTGCAGCCGGACCTGCTGCTGATGGACGAGCCCTTCGTCTCGCTGGACGAACCGACGGCGCGGCGGCTGCGCTCCCTGCTCGCCGCGACATTGGAGCGGCGCCCGGCCACCGTGCTGTTCGTCACCCACAACCTGCGCGAGGCGATCCAGCTCGCCGACCGCATCCTGGTGATGGCGCCGGGACCGACGCGGGTGGTGGCCGAGGTGCCGGTGGCTGTTCCGCGCGGGATGCGCGACGACGCCATGGTGGAGGCCTTCCGCGCGGAGCTTCTGGCCCGCCCGGAAGCGGCGTTTCGGGTGCTGGCGTAACCTGCGTAGGTTGGGTGGAGCGCAGCGCAACCCAACACACGCTTCCATGCCGACGATGCTGGGTTGCGGCTGCGCCTCCACCCAACCTACGCGCCACAAGCGGCCGAAAATCAGCACCAAACTGTGAACCAGCTCACACCCGTGCGGACGGGCGGCGCCCATGATTTCCGACGGAGGTGATCATGCGAACCCTGATCCTGTCCTTCCTTCTGCTGGGCGCCGCCACCGCGCTCTTATCGGGACCGGCTCCGGCCGGGGAGATCGTCATCCTGGATTCCGGCAGCCGCCACCGCGGCGACCGGGCGCGGGATTCGGTCCTGTTCAACGACCCGTTCGGCGGGTCCATCATCATCCTGGAGCGGCCCAGCCGCGATGAAGAGCTGGGGCGGCGCGACCCCGGGCTGGAGGCGCGGCGGGCGTCGCGCAAGGCCAGCGTCCTGCGGCGCAGCAAGGACCACCCGCTGCCGAGCTTCGACGAGGAGTTCTTCGACGCGCCGCTGTTCCTGGACAGCACGGTGCCCTTCGGGTTAGGCCGCGGCGACCCCGGACGCGAAGCGGCGCGCGCCGCCGCCGACGCCCGCCGCATGAGGCTGGAGAAATGACGCTCTAGATCCCGAAACGGGCCTTTTCGAGCTGCAGCCGGTTGGCGAAGACCACTGCCTGGGTCCGGCTGTAGACCTTCAACTTCTGCAGGATCGCCGAGACGTGCGCCTTCACCGTGGTTTCGGTGATGTTCAGCTCGAAGGCGATTTCCTTGTTCAGCTTGCCGGTGCCCAGCATCTCCAGCACGCGGAGCTGCTGCGCCGTCAGGGTCGACAAGCGGCGGGCGATCTCCGCCGTCTCGTCGTCCTCGGCCGCCGCGTCTTCCTCCACCGACTCCGGCAGGTAGACCTCGCCGGCCAGGATGCGGCGGAGCGCCCCGGCGATGGCGTCGCGCGGGGTCGATTTGGGGATGAAGCCGGCCGCGCCACAACGCACCGCCTCCAGCATGACCTTGCGGTCCTCGTGCGCGGAGACGACGGCGATGGGAATGGCCGGGAATTGGCGGCGCAGGGCCACCAGTCCGGTCAGGCCGTTCATGCCCGGCATGTTGAGGTCGAGCAGGACGAGGTCCAGCTCCCCCTTCGCGGCCAGGGTCGTGACGACGTCGTCCAGGCAACCGGCCTCGTGGATTTCCTGCGCCTGGCAGGAATAGAGGACGGCGCTGCGCAGGGCGTCGCGAACCAGCGGATGGTCGTCCGCAATCAGAATTCTGCTCATGGCGTGGTTTCCACGCTCATCGTTTCGGGGGCGTTTCCTTCGGCCATGATGCCGAACGTCTCAACAATACGCAAGCCGATGGGCGATATTTGATCAAAGAAATCGGCCATGCGAAATTTCGTTTCGATCTCTTTCCATTCGATCGGCCAAGAAAAAGGCGGGCCGAACGCTTCGACCCGCCCCTTTCTGGTCATACCAGCGTGTTCATCACGCCTTCGGCAGCTTGAAGACCCAGAGCGAGCCGCCCTGGTTGATGTCCTTGACGAGCTTCGCCACATCGCCGCCCCACAGCGGGACCGCGCCACCCCAGCCGGAGACCACGGCCACATACTGCTCGCCGTCCTGCTCCCAGGTGACGGGCGAGCCGACGACGCCGGAGCCGGTGTTGAAGTGCCAGACCTCCTTGCCGGTCTTGGCATCGAAGGCCTTCAGGGCGCCTTCCGGCGTGCCGGTGAAGACGAGGTTGCCGGCGGTGGTCAGCACGCCGCCCCACAGCGGGGCCGGGTTCTTGTACTCCCACACGATCTTGCCGGTCTTCGGGTCGATCGCGCGCAGCGCGCCGATGTAGTCGTTGTAGAGCGGCTTGATGGTGAAGCCGGCACCCAGGTAGGCCGCACCCTTCTTGTAGGTGATCGGCTCGTTCCAGATGTCCATGCCCCATTCGTTGGCCGGGACGTAGAACAGCTCGGTCGCCGGGCTGTAGGCCATCGGCATCCAGTTCTTGGCGCCCAGGAAGGCCGGGGCCGCGAAGACCGACTTGCCCTTCTCCGCCGCTTCCGGCGCGCCCGGCCGGTTGTCGTCGTTGTAGACCGGGCGGCCGGTCTTCAGGTCGATCTCCTTCGCCCAGGTGATCTTGGTGACGAAGGGCGAGGCGTTCAGCAGCTTGCCGTTGGTGCGGTCGAGCACGTAGAAGAAGCCGTTGCGGTCGGCCTTGGCGCCGGCCTTGATGACCTGCCCGTCCTTCTTAAGGTCGAAGGAGACGAACTCGTTCACGCCGTCGAAGTCCCAGCCGTCGTGCGGCGTGGTCTGGTAGTGCCACTTGATCTCGCCGTTGGCCGGGTCGATGGCCAGCGTGGACGAGGTGTAGAGGTTGTCGCCCGGACGCAGGTGCGAGTTCCAGGGCGCCGGGTTACCCGTGCCGAAGAACAGCGTCTTGGTCTCCGGGTCGTAGGTGCCGCCGAGCCAGGTGGCGCCGCCGCCGGTCTTGTACAGGTCGCCCGGCCAGCTGGCGTTCAGCTTGCCGGTCATAGTCGAGTCTTTGCCGTTGAGGGTGCCCATGTTGCCCTCGACGGTCGGACGGGTCCAGACCAGCTCGCCCGTCTCGGCGTCGCGCGCCTCCACCATGCCGACGACGCCGAACTCACCGCCGGAGTTGCCGGTGATGATCTTGCCGTCGACGATCAGCGGCGCCGCGGTGGCGGAGAAGCCGGCCTGGTAGTCGGCGATCTTCTTCGACCAGACGACCTTGCCAGTGTCCTTGTTCAGCGCGACCAGCCGGGCGTCCAGCGTCGCGAAATAGACCTTGTCCTTGTAGATGGCCGCGCCGCGGTTCACCACGTCGCAGCAGGGCATGATGCCCTCGGGCAGACGGTGGTCGTACTGCCACTTCTTGTGGCCGGTCTTGGCGTCCACCGCGTAGAGGCGCGAGTAGGAGCCGGTCACGTAGATGGTGCCGTCGTGGATGATGGGCTGGGCTTCCTGCCCGCGCTGCTTCTCGCCGCCGAAGGAGAAGGACCACACCGGGACCAAGCCCTTGATCGTCTCCGGCGTCAGCTTGTCCAGCGGGCTGAAGCGCTGGGCCTGGAGCCCCATGCCGTAGGTCAGGACGTCGCCCGTCGACTTGGCATCGTTCAGGAGGTCGTCGTTGCTCGGGCCTTCAGCGGCGCCCGCTGCGGTGGACAGGCCGAGGCCGACCGCCATCGCGCTGGCCAGCAGGCAGGTGCGGAAGAGACGCTTCATGGTGCGGATACCTCCCAGGGAAATTGGCAAACGAACCGTGGGGCAAGCCGGGCCCGAACACCCGTCCAGGCCACCCAAGCTCGGATTTTATTCGGCAGAGTCTGACGGATGACGCGGCGCTCTGCTGCGCTGCGAAGCCCATATGCTTTCAACTGTAGGGCAGTCTACCGAGGGGCCGAAAACGATCCATTGGCAAATAGTAGGATGAGCGGTCGGGTTTGCTGCGATTGTTTGATGCTTCGCTTTCAAACGACACGAAGACCCTTCTCCCGCCGGGGGCGGGGCAGGGTTGGATTTGCTCAGTTCACCCGCGGCAGGGCGGCCCGCTCGATCCGGGGCCAGAGGTGGGCGACGGAGCGCTGGTACTCCTCGTGCAGGACGCCCAGGGATTGGAACCGGTCGGGAATCGGCAGGTTCAGGGCGTCCGCCATGTCGGCGCCGGCCTCCGCCCGTTCACGCAAGATGCGGTCAAGCCAAGTCAGCCAGTCGCGGGTCTGGGCGATGGCCGTCTTGTCCCTGCGGACGCGCCCATGGTTCGGCACCAGCACGGCGACGTCCAGCGGCTCCAGCTCGTCCAGCTCTTTCAGCCACTTGGCAATGTCGGCGTGCGGCGTGGTGGGCGTACGGTCGGAGAAGACGACCCCGCCGGCGAACAGCACGCGCGTCGTCTCGTCGTAGATGGCGAGGTCGGCGGCGGTGTGGCCCTCCAGCGGGATCAGCCGCAGCCGGTGCGACCCGTAGACAACCGTGGAACCGTAGACGGCCTCCGTCGGGACCACCGGTTCCGTGCCGCGCATCCAGTCGCCGACGAGGCGGTACATGTTCTCCGTCATGCCCTTGCCCTCGGCCTTGATGCCCTCGATGGTGCCGGGCAGCGCCGCGATCGGCACGTCGGCGAAGGCCTGGTTGCCGAGCCAGTAGTCGGGGTGCAGGTTGCCGATGAAGACCTTCCGGATCGGCTTGTCGGTGACGGTGCGGATCGCCGCCCGCATCTCCTCCCCGAAGCGGCGGGAAGGGCCGGACTGGATCACGATCACGCCGTCGCCGGTGACGATGAAGCCGGGGTTCAGGATGTTGCCGCCGTTGGCGCGGGTGAAATGCTCCCGCGTGCCTTCGAAGACGTAGGTGTCCGGAGCGATTTGGGTGGGTTTCAGGCCGTAGATCAGCGGGCCGGCCGCCCAGCCGGGCGCGGCGACCAGGATGAGCAGAAAGGATAAGAGCGCCCTCATTGCCCCAAGTCTCATGGCAAAGCCCCTTGCGTCCAGGGGAGCGGAATGGTGGCCGCGATCTCGCCGCCCTGGGTATCACGGCCGACGAGCGTCAACGCTCGGGACGCCGCGGCGGGCGTCACGTCGAGCGTGAAGACGGGGTTCTCGCTGACCGGCTCCAGCACATCGATCCGGGCCAGATCTGTACCATTCGAATCGCGCAGGCTGAGCGTTTCGATGAAGTAGGCGGGGATGCCGGCGATCAGCCCGTTGTCCATGGGGTGGCGAACCCGGAAGCGCACGCGGGCGGTCTTATCGTCCCCGGAGGGAGGCCATGCGCGGGCCTGCACCTCGCCCACATGGTCGGCCCAGTCGCGGGCGGCGTAGGTGACCGGCGGGGCGGTGCAGCCGCCGCCGGCCGCGTCCACCAGCCGGCCGCCGATGTGCCAAACGCCGTCCGGGGTGCGCGCGGCGGCGCGGACCGGGGTCGCCTGCTGCACCCGGATGCGCGTGCCGACGACCGGCTTGGCGGCCACGGGGTGGTAGCGCAGCACGACGGGAAAGGGGTTGAGATCGGAGATCAGCACCATCTCCTCCACCCGTCCAAGGGCGGAGGCGTCGGCCAACACCGGCACGGCGGTGGCGTCCTCGGCGTTGGCCGGGGCGGTGACGGTGACGCGATCGTCGAAGGTGATGGGGGCGCTGCCGAACAGCTCGGGCCGGAGCGCGTCCCACATGACGGAGGCCAGGGGGTCGGGAGGGTCGGCTTGCGCCGCAAGGGTTGGTCCCGCGAGTGCCGCCATGATGCTTGCGGCGATGAGAAGCCTCGGCATACTGGTTTTCCTCCACCCTTCTTAAACTTTTTGCCCCCTCCCTAACCCTCCCCCGCTCTCAGCGGACCCGGAGGGTCCGCCTGCTGCGTCAGCGCAAGCTTCGCTTGCGCGAGAGCTTCGCGGGAGAGGGGACTGCCGCCGCCTTCCCCAAGTCCCCTCCACCGCCAACGGCGGGGGAGGGTTAGGGAGGGGGCATCCGCGCTTATTCCATCACCACCGTGTTGTGCGTCACCCCATACTTGCCGAACACGCCCGCCACCGTGCCATCCTCCAGCATCGCTGCGACGATGTCGCCCACGGCGTAGGCGAGGTCGCGGGAGTTGTCCTTCACCGCCAGGCCGATGTCCCAGCTGGACGCCATCATGCCGGGGAAGGTCACGGGCGTGACGGGGAAGTCCTTAACCCGCTCGCCAAGCGCGGCCTCGACTTGGCTCTGCGTCGCGACGACCGCGGCGACTTCGCCCTTTTCCAGGGCGGCGACGGCGAGCGGGATGGTCATGTAGTGCATGACCCGGTCGCGCAGGCGGCCGCCGAAGGCGCCGAGCAGGAAGAAGTCGGGGATGCTGTCGATCTCCACCCCCACCGGCTCGTCCGGCAAGGCGGCAAGCATCGGCTGGGTCATGCGCATGGGATTGCGGGCCAGCGCGAAATGCTCCCGCTGGTAGGGGGCGAACAGCACGGCCTCCGGGTTGCGCAGGCCGAACTCCTTCTCATAGGGGACATGCATCATGATGTCCGCCACGCCGCCGCCCAGGTAATGGCCCTTCCAGACGGCGTTGCGCAGGTCGTCGGCGACCGTCTCGCCGGCCGTCAGCTCCATATATTCGACACCGACGCCGAGCCGTTCGGCGATGGTGCGGGCGAGGTCCACGTCCACGCCCACCAGCTTGCCGTCGCGGTGGAAGGAAAAGGGCGGGTTGTCGCGGTAGACCGCGACGCGCAGCCTTCCGGCTGCCGTGACGTCGTCCAACGGGCGCGCGCCGGCGCGCCGGGGGATCGCCCCGGCGGCCAGCGCTGCTGCGGAAAAGCTGAGGAGTTGGCGTCGCGAAAGCGCGGTCATTCCTGATGCACCGTCTCCAGCCAGGACCGGATCGCCCACAGGGCTTCCTGCCCCAGGGCCTCGCCGAACTTCGGCATGTAGGTCACGCCGTTGCGGATGGAGCCGTTGGTCACCCGCTCCTTGAACCACTCGTCGCCGACGTCGCCGGGCTCCAGGTAGCGCAGGTCGGGGGCGATGCCGCCGGAGACGGCGCCCAGGCCATGGCAGCGCGCGCAGTTCTGGTTGAAGGCGGAGGCGCCAATCTCGATGGCGCGAGGGTTGCCGCGGAAGGGGTTGGCGTCGCGCCAGGCTTCGCCCAGCTTGTCCAGACCGGTGGTATCCACCGCTTGGGGCGTCACGTCGCCATGGGCGAAGGCCACCGCCGAGGCGGCCGCGATACCGCCGAAAAGGAGACCAGCGGCCGTGAGCCGGAGAAGCCGAACGTTCATGGTGGGCGTCCTCTTTCCAAACCTTGCGGGTGTTTTTTCGATGCCCCGCAGCATACCGGCGGTGCGCCCACCCAATAATTGGACTTTGGTAGCAACCATGCGCTGCACGCCCGTCCGACGACCCAATTGCCACGTTTCCGCGCCCGCCATTGGACGAAAGTTGCATTACCGGCGGCACGCCGCCGGGGCTACCCTGTGATCCCGAAACACAGGCGAGTGCCAAGCCCGCGATGCGTTTCATTCCGTTGGTCTCCTCCCTCCTGGCCGGGTGGCTTCTCGCCACGCCGGCCGCCTTTTCTCAAGATCTCGCGACTGTCCGGATCGCCTACCTGACCCAGGCGACGGAACGTCCGCCCGCCCTGTCCAACCTGGACAGTCCGCCCGACGACGAGGGCATTGCCGGCGCCCGGCAGGCTATTTCCGACAACGACACCACCGGCCGCTTCCTCCACCAAAAGTTCGAGTTGGAGACGGTGACCGTCCCGGAGGATGGCGACCCCACACAGGCGTTGCGCGAGTTGGCCGCCAAGGGGCAGCGCATCGTCGTGCTGGATTTGCCGGGGGAGGCGCCGGGCACGCTCGCCCGGTTGCCGGAGGCGGCGAACCTGCTGCTGTTCGACGCGGGCTCCACCGACGACAGCTTGCGCAACGCGCTGTGCGCGCCGAACCTGCTGCACACCATGCCGAACCGCGCCATGCTGGCCGACGCGCTGGCCCAGTATCTGGCGGTGAAGCGCTGGACCAAGTGGTTCCTGGTGGTCGGCACCCGGCCGGAGGACAAGCTCTACGCCGCAGCCATCAAGCGGGCCGCCAAGCGCTTCGGCGCCGAGGTGGTGGAGGAGAAGGCCTGGAGCGAGGACCACGACGCCCGCCGCACCGCGCAGGCCGAACTCCCCGTCTTCACCCAGGGCAAGCGCTACGACGTGCTGGTCGTGGCCGACGAGGTGGGCGACTTCGGCGATTACGTCATGTACCGCACCTGGGACCCGCGGCCGGTGGCCGGCACCCAGGGCCTCGTCCCCACCAACTGGCACCGCACGCACGAGAGCTGGGGGGCGGCGCAGTTGCAGTCCCGCTTCCGGAGCGCCTTCGGGCGCAACATGCTGCCGCGCGACCAGGCGGTCTGGGCCGCGGTCCGCGCGGTGGGAGAGGCGGCGACGCGCACGCGCAGCACCGACCCGGCGGCGCTGATGGCCTACATCAAGGGGCCGGACTTCACGCTGGCCGGCTTCAAGGGTGTGCCGCTGTCCTTCCGACCCTGGGACGGTCAGTTGCGCCAGCCCATCCTGCTGGCGGCCGACCGGTCGCTCGTCTCCGTCTCGCCGCAGGAGGGGTTCCTGCACCCCAAGACCGAACTCGATACGCTGGGCTACGACCAGCCCGAAACCGGCTGCCGCCCGCGCTGAAAGGACACCCGACCGCCATGACGATCCGCCGCCTTGTGCTGCTTTCCGCGCTGCTCGCCGGCTGCGCGCTTCCCGCCCTGGCCGACACGGTCGCCAGTACGATCTATGTGTCGAACGAGAAGGACAACACGCTGTCCATCATCGACAGCACGACGTTGGAGGTGACGGACACGGTGAAGGTCGGCCGCCGCCCGCGCGGCATCACGCTGAGCGCCGACGGCTCGCAGCTGTACATCTGCGCCAGCGACGACGACGCGGTGCAGGTGATGGACCTGAAGACGAAGCAGATCATCCACAACCTGCCCTCGGGCAAGGATCCGGAGCAGTTCGCCCTGTCGCCGGACGGCAAGCTGCTGTTCATCGCCAACGAGGACAACAACGTCGTCACGGTCGTGGACGTCACCACGCGCAAGGTCGCCTTTCAGGTCGACGTTGGCGTGGAGCCGGAAGGCATGGCCGTCAGCCCCGACGGCAAGTGGGCGGTCAACACGTCGGAAACCACGAACATGGTCCATTGGATCGACGTGGAGAAGCAGGCGGTGGTCGACAACACGCTGGTCGACGCCCGCCCGCGCTACACCCGCTTCACCAAGGACGGCAGCCAGCTGTGGGTGACGTCGGAGGTCGGCGGCACGCTGGCGATCATCGACACGGCCACCCGGCAGGTGCAGAAGACCATCCGCTTCAAGATCAAGGGCGTCACCCAGGACCGCATCCAGCCCGTGGGCATCCGCCTAACCGCCGACGGCCGCTACGGCTTCGTGGCTCTGGGGCCCGCCAACCACGTCGCGGTGGTGGACGCGAAGACCTTCGAGGTGAAGGATTACCTGCTGGTCGGCCGGCGCGTCTGGCAGATGGCCCTGTCTCCGGACGAGAAGCGCCTCTACGCCACCAACGGCGTGTCCGGCGACGTGTCGGTGATCGACGTGGAGGCGTTGAAGGTGCTGAAGTCCGTGAAGGTCGGGCGCTATCCCTGGGGCGTGGCGGTGAAGGGGTGATGGGGATGAAATTTCTTGCCCGCGCTCTTTCCCCCTCTCCCCTCTGGGGAGAGGGTCGGGGTGAGGGGGTCCCGCGACTCTGGTACGTCCGGCAAAAGCGCAACCCCCTCACCCTAACCCTCTCCCCAGGGGGGAGAGGGGATTTTAGGGGGGAGAGAGTCGGGAGCCCACTCCCATGACCGCCCCCGCCCTCTCCGTCGAAAGTCTCAGCTACGCTTACGGGCGCGGGGCGTTCGCGTTGCAGGACGTGTCGCTGGCGGTGGAGGCCGGGTCCTTCACCGCGCTGCTCGGGCCGAACGGAGCCGGCAAGACGACGCTGTTCGCCCTGATCACCCGCCTGTTCGAATCGACGAGTGGCACCATCCGCATCGGCGGCGTGGATCTCAGGGCGGATCCAACGCGGGCGCTGGCCCGCATGGGGGTGGTGTTCCAGCAGCCGACGCTCGACCTCGACCTGACGGTGCGGCAGAACCTGCTGTACTTCGCGGCCTTGCACGGCCTGCCCCGCCGCACCGCCCAGGCGCGCGCGCTGGAAGCGCTGGAGAGGATGGGCATGGCGGAGCGCATCGACGAGACGGTGCGCCGGCTGAACGGCGGCCACCGCCGCCGGGTGGAGCTGGCCCGCGCCCTGCTGCACGAGCCCGCCCTGCTGGTGCTGGACGAACCGACCGTCGGGCTGGACGTACCCGCCCGCCGGGCCATCGTGGAGCATGTCCACGACCTCTGCCGGGAGCGCGGGATCGCCGTGCTCTGGGCCACCCACCTGATCGACGAGATCGCACCGGATGACCGCGTGGTGGTCATCCACCGCGGCCGGATCCGCGCGGCCGGGCCGGTCGGCGACGTCAACCGCGACGCCGGGGCGGAGACGCTGACCGACAGCTTCAACCGCCTGATCGCGAAGGAGGCGGCATGACCGTGACCGCTTCAAGCTTGGGGGCCGCTCATTACGCCCGCGCGCTGGGCGGCATCGTCGGGCGGGAGGTGCTGCGCTTCGTGCACCAGCGGGAACGCTTCCTGTCGGCGCTGGTCCGGCCGCTCTTGTGGCTGTTCGTCTTCGCGGCGGGCTTCCGTGCGGCGCTGGGCATCGCCATCACCCCGCCCTACGAGACCTACATTCCGTACGAGGTCTACATCGCCCCCGGCCTCGTCGGCATGATCCAGCTGTTCAACGGGATGCAAAGCTCGCTGTCCATGGTCTACGACCGGGAAATGGGCAGCATGCGCATGCTGCTGGTCAGCCCCCTGCCCCGCTGGTTTTTGCTGACCGCGAAGCTGTTGGCAGGAACGGCGGTGTCGATCCTGCAGGTCTACGCCTTCCTGGCCATCGCGTGGATCTACGGCGTGCAGGCGCCGCCGCTGGGATACGTCACGCTGCTGCCGGCGCTGGTGGTCAGCGGGCTGATGCTGGGGGCGCTGGGGATGCTGCTGTCCTCGGCCATCCGCCAGCTGGAGAATTTCGCGGGCGTGATGAACTTCGTCATCTTCCCGACCTTCTTCCTGTCCACCGCCCTTTATCCCCTGTGGAAGATGCAGGAGGCGGGCGAGTTGCTCTACACCATCTGCGCGGTGAACCCCTTCAGCCAGGCGGTCGAACTGATCCGCCACGCGCTCTACATGAAGCTGAACGCCGAGGCGCTGGGCTGGACCGTGCTGGCGCTGGCGGTGTTCCTGGGCGGGGCGATCTACGGCTACAACCCGGCGCGCGGCTTCCTGGCGCGGCGCGGCGCCGGGGCGGAGTGAAGGCCGTTTCTTACTGCGATTGCCCGGTCGGGATCGGTTCGTTGGCGGCGTTGCCGACCAGCCCGACCTCGCGGTAGTAGCGCTCCGCCCCCGGATGCAACGGGACGGAGACGTTGGCGACGGCCTTCATGGGGTCGAAGCTGCGGCCCTTCGGGTGCCCTTCGATCAACAGGCGGCGGGTGTTCTCGTGCCACAGGGCCTTGGTGACGCCGTGGACCAGATCGGCGTCGAGGTCGGCGCGGACCAGCATCTCCGCCCCCACGGACAGGGTCGGCGTCTCCGCCACGCCGGGATAGGAATCGGCCGGGATGGTCTGCGCGATGTAGAAGCGCTGGCGCGCGCGCAACTCGTCGGCCATGCCGCCGTCCAGCGGAATCAGGCGGATCGGCAGCCGGTTCGCCACGTCGGTGACCGCGGCCACCGGCACGCCGCCGACCATGAAGAAGGCGTCTAGTTCCCCCTTGGCCAGCCGGTCGGCCGCGGTGCCGGGCTTCAGGTAGGCGGGCTTCAGTTCGTTTTCCTTCAGGCCGAAGGCGTCGATGATCACCCGCGCCTCCACCAGGATGCCGGAGCCCTCCTCCCCCAGCGACACCGCCTTGCCCTTCAGGTCATCGACCGTCCGCAGGTCGCTGTCGGCCCGCACGACGAGCTGGATGGCCTCCGCATAGAGCATACCAATGGTGCGCAGCCCCTCGAAGGGCGCCTTGCCCTTGAAGGTGGCGGTGCCGGTGTAGGCGCCGTAGGCGACGTCGGCCTGGGCCAGCCCGGCCTCCAGCGCGCCTGAGCGCAGAAGCTCGATGTTCTCCACGGAGCCGAGCGTGGCCTGCGCCACCGCGATCAGCCCCGGCACGCCGCAGCTGCCGCCGCGGTCGCAGGGGCGGGAACCCGGCGGGTTGGAGATGGCGTTGGCGATCAGCCCGCCGATCGGGAAATAGGTACCCGACGTCGTGCCCGTGCCGATCCGGAAATAGCGGATGTCCTGCGCCGCGAGCCCCCGCGGCAGCGCGGCGGCGAGGGCGGTGCCGGCGATCCCGGCCAGCAAGGAGCGACGGCCGATTTCGATAGGGCCTTTCGGGGAAAGGCGGGTGTTGGCTCCTGCGCGCGGCACCGGGGTCCACCTTTCCTGATCTGGAACCATTCTACAGCGAATTTGCATTCGCTGTAGAGTCATATGGCCTCATTTGCCGGCCGGGCTTCGGCCGCATGGGCGGCCGGGACCGCCGTCGCGGTCCAAAGCGGATCACGATCCGCTTTAGATGAATACCCGCACCCGTCCCTTTTCAAGGCGCAAGCCGCTAAAAGACGCCCGCGAGGTCAAGAACGCCGACGAGTGCTACCGCGCCGCCACACACGGCCGGCGCCCGCGCCGATACCGCCTGCCCCAGCACCGCGGCAAGCCCGAGTCCGGCGCAGGTGACCAGCAGGATGCCCGCCGACAGGCCGGCCCAGAACAGCGCGCCGCCCATGTGCATGTAGCCGTGGAAGACCGCGGCCACCGCCGCCGTCAGCACCGCCAGCGCCAGCGGCGCCTTGACGTTGAACGCAACGAGCCCGCCTATCAGGATCAGCGACACCGCCAGCCCCTGCGCCGCGTAGGGCAGCCGGATGCCGAGCTGTGCGGCGAGCCCGGCGGCCAGCACCGCCGTCAGCGCGGCGACCGGCAGCTGCCAGACGGCCGGGCCGCCGTTCTGCCCGGCCCACAGGCCGATGGCAAGGAAGCCCAGCAGGTGCTGGATCACCCACACCGGCTCCGTCAGGCCGGTGCCGAAGGGACCGGTGATGGTCATCCGCGCGAAGGCGGGCGCCGCCGCCAGACCTGCCGTCAAACCGATCAACACCGTTGCGAGCAGAACAGACCGGATCGCCCCCATGCCCCATACCCCCTTCGCGCGCCATGCGGCTGCCGGTATGGCGGGCGGAGGCGGGCGGGGTCAAGTGACCACCGTCGGGACCGGGTGATGATCAGTAGCCGCGGGGGCCGGTTCCGTACTGGCGCAGGTCCTGCTCCTTGCGGAACAGATCGCGCTGCTGGAGCGGGTCGAGGCGGCCCATGGCGTCGTCGGTGCGCAGGCGGTCCACCTC
The DNA here is from genome assembly GCF_025961225.1 of Azospirillum canadense. GTDB lineage: Bacteria > Pseudomonadota > Alphaproteobacteria > Azospirillales > Azospirillaceae > Azospirillum > Azospirillum canadense. The sequence continues at coordinate 2,568,823 of NZ_JAOQNG010000001.1, forward strand.
GGGGCTCAGCAGGTCGCGCTTGAAGCGGTCGGTCTGCGCCTCGGTCGAACCCGCCGGCGGCAGGCCCTGCGGAACCTGCTGGGCGATGGGCGGCGGCGGTGGGGAAGAACTGCCGCGGCGGCGCACCGGCGGTTGCTGTTGCTGCTGGTCCTGCGACATGCGCTGCCGGGTCTGGTCGTCCTGGTTCTGGGACCGCTGGACCGGAGCCTTCCGGCTCGACTCGATGGGCTGGGCGTTGGCCTCGTCCTGGAGTTGGCGGAACGTCTTCAGCCCACCCATCTGGCCTGCCGTCTGGCCCGCCACCCGGACCCCGGCCGGAGCCTGGGCCTGGGCGGGCGACAAGGTCCCGGCCTGACCCGGCGTCTCGTCCCGGATGTCGGCCGTGCAGGCGGTGGTCGTGCAGGCGGCGAACAGAAGCGCGGCAGCCACGCTGATCGGATGCGGTGTCATCCCTTGAATGTCGTGGCTGCGGCGGGATCGGACAAGGACCCCCGATCGGGTCATAAAGTGGACCGTGGGACCCACCACAGTAGGACTCCCATCCTCTCCTCTTTGTCGCTATCATGTTCCTGTTTTGTTCGAGATTGAATGATCGGTGGGCCCAAACGGGCCCTGCCAAAAAGGTGGGAAAGGAGGATGGGCATGGGGCAGCTGGGGGCGCGACGGATTGTTTCCCTATGGCTGCCGCGGCTGCCCACCGACGCCCGCGCGCGGCGCGTCCCCAGGCTGCAGGACCAACCGTCGGCCGCCATCCTGGCGGAGCGCGGGCGGCTGGCCGTGGTGGCGGTCAACCGCGCGGCGGAGGAGGCCGGGGTCCTGCCCGGCATGACGCTCGCCGACGCCCGCGCCATTTTGGGCGCCGGAGGGGGTGGCGAGCCCGCCCTGGCCGTCTTCGACGCCGAGCCCGAGTCGGACGCCCGCCTGCTGGAACGGATCGCCGCCTGGTGCACGCGCTACACGCCCTGGACCGCGCCGGACGGGCCGGACGGCGTCGTCCTGGATATCACCGGCTGCGCCCACCTGTTCGGCGGCGAGGAGGCGCTGGTGGCGGATCTCCGCGCCCGCCTGGCCCACGCGGGTTTCGAGTCGCGCGCAGCGCTGGCCGACACTCCGGCGGCGGCTTGGGCGCTGGCGCGGTTTGCCCCCACCCTAACCCTCCCCCGCTCTCGGCGGACCGAAGGTCCGCCTGCCGCGTCAGCGCAAACCTTTGGTTTGCGCGTGAGCTGGGCGGGGGAGGGAACTCCGCCGCCCTCCCGCAAAGCCGCAAATAATCCCTCTCCCGCCCAGCGGGGGAGGGAGGGACCCGCGAAGCGGGAGGGTGGGGGCTTGTGCGCCGCCCTCGCCCCCCTCCCCATCGCCGCCTTGCGCCTGCCGCCCGCCACCGTCGACGGATTGTCGGCCGTCGGTCTGCGGCGGATCGGCGACCTGCACGCTCTGCCCCGCGCCACGCTCGCCGCACGGTTCGGGCGGGCGGTGCTGTTGCGGCTCGATCAGGCGCTGGGGCGGCTCGACGAGCCGGTGTCGCCGCGCCTGCCCGTGCCGCCGCACGGCGTCCGCCTTGCGTTCGCTGAGCCGATCGCCACCGCCGAGCCCATCGCCCGCGCCGTCCGCCACCTGCTGGACGCGCTCTGCGCCGGGCTGGAGAGCGCCGGCGAGGGCGCCCGGCGGCTGCTGCTGGAGGCGCACCGCGTGGACCGCCGGCTGGAGGATCCGCCGCAGACGCTCGCCATCGGCACCAGCCGCCCGGTGCGCGACGCCGCCGCCCTGATGCGCCTGTTCGCGCAGAAGCTCGACCGGATCGAGCCCGGCCCCGGCATCGAGGTGCTGGTGCTCGCCGCCACAGAGGCCGGGCCGTTGGGCGCCGTGCAGAGGGCTTTGGACGGGGGAGCCGCCGACGAATCGGAGCTGGGGGAACTGGTCGACCGGCTCGGCAACCGGCTGGGCGAGCGCGCGGTGCTGCGCCTCGTCCCACGGGAAAGCTGGCTGCCGGAGCGCAGCGTCGCACCCGCGCCGGCCTTGTCCGGGGTTGCGAATACGTCTTTATGGCCGGCTGACCGGCCGCGCCCGGTGCGGCTGCTCGCCCCGCCGGAGCCGATCGAGGCCGTTGCCCGCGTCCCCGACGACCCGCCGGTCATGTTCCGCTGGCGCGGCGCGCTCCACCGCGTGAGCCACGCCGACGGCCCGGAACGCATCGAGGCGGAGTGGTGGCGGCGCACCGGCGATCCGCGGGATTATTACCGCGTCGAGGATGCCGACGGCCGCCGTTTCTGGGTCTTCCGCCAGGGGCTGTACCGGCCCGACGCGAAGGCGCAGTGGTTCCTGCACGGGTTCTTCGGATGAGGGGCTCATGACCCCATACGCCGAACTCCAGGTCTCCACCAGCTTCACGTTCTTGGAGGGGGCCTCCCACCCGGACGAGCTGGCGCTGACCGCGGCCTCACTCGGCCACGCGGCCATCGCGGTGACCGACCGCAACTCGCTGGCCGGGGTGGTGCAGGCGCACAAGGCCGCCAAGGCGCACGGGCTGCGGCTGGTGGTCGGCTGCCGGCTCGACCTGACCGACGCGGCGAGCCTGTTGGCCTACCCCACCGACCGGGCGGCCTACGCGCGGTTGTCGCGGCTGCTGACGCTGGGCAAGCGGCGGGCGCCCAAGGGGGCCTGCTTCATCGGCCGCCGGGACGTGCTGGAGCACGCCGAGGGGATGCTGTTCCTGCTCGTCCCGCCGGACCGGCGCGACGAAACCTTCGTCCACGAGCTGCGCGGCTGGCGCAACGATCTGGGCCACGCCCTGCACCTCGCAGCCAGCCACCGCTACCGCGGCGACGACCGGCGGCGGCTGGCTTGGCTCGCCGACCTGGCGGAGGCGGAGCGGGTGCCGATGGTGGCGACCAACGACGTGCTCTACCACACCACGGCACGCCGCCAACTGGCCGACGTGATGACCTGCATCCGCACCGGCACGACCATCGACGAGGCCGGCTGGCGGCTGTCCGCCAACGCGGAGCGGCACCTGAAGGCCGGGGTGGAGATGGCCCGCCTGTTCCGCCACCACCCGCAGGCCGTGGCCCGCACGGTGGAGATCGCCGAGGCCTGCCGCTTCTCGCTGGAGGAGCTGCGCTACGAATACCCGGACGAGGTTGCGGAGGACGGCCGCAGCCCGCAGGAGACACTGACCGACCTGACGTGGAGTGGTGCCGCGGTGAAATATCCAGGGGGCGTGCCCGAGAAGGTCCGAAAGGCCGTGCTGCACGAACTCGACCTGATCGGGCGTCTGGGCTACGCGCCCTATTTCCTGACGGTGCACGACATCGTGCGCTTCGCCAAGGGGCACGGCATCCTGTGCCAGGGGCGCGGGTCGGCGGCGAACTCGGCCGTCTGCTACTGCCTGGACATCACGGCGGTCAACCCGGCGAAGTTCGACCTGCTGTTCGAGCGATTCATCTCCGCCGCCCGCAACGAACCGCCGGACATCGATGTGGACTTCGAGCATGAGCGGCGCGAGGAGGTCATCCAGTACATCTACCGGAAATACGGCCGCGACCGCGCCGGGCTGACCGCCACCGTCATCCGCTACCGCGCGCGCGGCGCCATCCGCGAGGTCGGCAAGGCCATGGGGCTGTCCGCCGACCTGGTGGCGCGGCTGTCCGGATCCATCTGGGGCTGGAGCCGCGACGGGGTGGACGAGGAACGCGCCCGGCAGTACGGGTTCGACCCCGACGACCCGCGGCTGCGCCAAACGCTGGAGCTGGCGGGGGAGCTGATCGGCTTCCCGCGCCACCTGTCGCAGCATGTCGGCGGCTTCGTCATCACCCGCGGCCCCTTGAGCGACCTGTGCCCCGTCGCCAACGCCGCCATGGAGGACCGCACGACCATCGAGTGGGACAAGGACGACATCGACGCGCTGGGCATCCTGAAGGTGGACGTGCTGGCGCTGGGCATGCTGACCTGCCTGCGCAAGGGCTTCGAGCTGATGGAGCGGCACCACGGCCGCGCCCCGACCCTGTGGGAGGTGCCGCAGGACGACCCGGAGGTCTACGACATGCTGTGCCGGGCGGATTCCATCGGCGTGTTCCAGGTGGAAAGCCGGGCGCAGATGTCCATGCTGCCCCGCCTGCGGCCCAAGCTCTTCTACGATCTGGTCATCGAGGTCGCCATCGTGCGGCCCGGCCCGATCCAGGGCGACATGGTGCACCCCTACCTGCGCCGCCGCACCGGCGCGGAGCTGGTCACCTATCCCTCCCCCGAGCTGGAGGCGGTGCTGAAAAAGACGCTGGGCGTGCCGCTGTTCCAGGAGCAGGCGATGCAGATCGCCATCGTCGCCGCCGGCTTCAGTCCGGAAGACGCCGACCGCCTGCGCCGCGCCATGGCGACCTTCCGCAAGACCGGGCTGGTCCACACCTTCCGCGACCAGTTCATCGAGGGCATGGTCGCCCGCAACTACGACCGCGCCTTCGCCGAGCGCTGCTTCCAGCAGATCGAGGGCTTCGGCGAGTACGGCTTTCCGGAAAGCCACGCGGCGAGCTTCGCCCTGCTGGCCTACGTGTCGGCCTGGATGAAGCGCTGGCACCCGGACATCTTCGCCGCCGCCCTGCTGAACAGCCAGCCCATGGGCTTCTACGCCCCTGCCCAGATCGTCCGCGACGCGCGCGAGCACGGCGTGACGGTGCTGCCGCCGGACGTGAACGCGTCGGACTGGGATTGCACGCTGGAGCCGATGCCAAAATCCCCTCTCCTCTCCGGGGAGAGGGTTGGGGTGAGGGGGAACTCCCTCTCCCCCCTGGGGAGAGGGTGGCCCGAAGGGCCGGGTGAGGGGGGCCCGCACATGCCGAACGTCCGGCAAAAGCGCATCCCCCTCACCCCAACCCTCTCCCCGGAGGGGAGAGGGAGTGCCCTCCGCCTCGGCCTGCGCCTTATCAAAGGTCTGTCCGAGGACGAGGCCCACGCGCTCGTGCTCCACCGTGGCGCCGGCTACCGCGACCCGTACGACCTGTGGCGGCGGGCACGGCTGCCGGTGGCGGCGCTGGAACGGCTGGCCAGGGCCGACGCCTTCCGCTCCACCGGGCTGGACCGGCGGGCGGCTCTGTGGGCGGTGAAGGCGCTGGGAGACCAGCCGTTGCCGCTGTTCGCCAGCCTCGACGACCCCGGCGTGGCGGAGCCGGAGGTCGCCCTGCCCTCCATGGCGGTCGGCGAGCATGTGGTGATGGACTACGGCAGCCTGTGCCTGTCGCTGAAGGCCCACCCCATGGCGTTGCTGCGCGACGGCTTTTCCGGAGTCGTTCCGGCCGAGCGACTGCACACGGCGCGCGCTGGGGCGCGGCTGACCGTGGCAGGGCTGGCGCTGGTGCGACAGCGGCCGGGCAGCGCCAGCGGCGTGGTCTTCATCACGCTGGAGGACGAGACCGGCATCGCCAACCTCGTCATCATGCCGGACGTGTTCGAAAAATTTCGCAAGGCGATCCTCAACGCCCGCCTGATCGCCGCCACCGGCCGCGTGGAGAAGGACAACCCGCCCAATCCCGAAGGCGGCGTGGTCATCCACCTGCGCGTGGAACGGATCACCGACCTGACCCACCGGCTGACCGAGTTGCTGGAGCCGGAGCCGGCACGGGCGACGGCCTCAGCGGCCCAATCCGCAGGTGTCTTCCCGGAAGGGCGGAATTTCCGGTGAGGGGCCGCGCCTCAGTCGATCAGGTCCGCGACCTCACGGACGCGGCCGTTGTCGATCATGAACTGGACGAGGTCCGGCCGTTCCTGGCCGTAGGCGCGGTGGCGGGCGCGGACGGCGTCCACCAGCTCTCCCTTACGGCCCAGGATCTCGTCGGCGAACTCGATCATGCGCAGGTTGGGCCAAGCCTTGTGGCGGATGCCCACGACGGCGGCCATGGCGTCGGCGGCCGGGCGGTCGGGGCGGGCCTGGGCGAGGATCATGGTCAGCGCGGCGGTCGAGCGCGAGATGCCGGCGTGGCAATGCACCAGCAGGCCGCCCACCCCCGCCGGCTCCGCCAGCAGGTCGCGGCCGAAGGCCAGGATGCGCTCCACGTCCGTGCGCTGCGGCAGGATCTGGCCCATGTAGGGGTCGATGATGTCGTGGAAGCGCAGCTCCAGCCGCTCGTGCTCGCCGTAGGAGCCGAAGGCCGTCGGCTCCGGATGGCCGGGGTCGAGGATCGACAGCACATGCGTCACCCCGGCCTCGCAGTGGCCGATCAGCTCGTCGATGCCGCAGACGGTGACGTTGAAGGGAACGAAGTCGCGGGCCATGATCCTCTTCTCTTTCGTGCGCCCCGGAAGGCAGGCGCGAAAGCGCATGTGGCACCCGGTCATCCCCCCGTCAAGCCGTTCCACCGTCAAGCGGCATCGACCCGCCGGATCACCTCAGATCACATGGAACAGATAGAGCAGGATGATGACCGGAATCGGAATCCCGACGAGCCAAAGAAGAACCCCCCTCATGAAACACTCCCTTGGTTGAGGCCAAGCCGGCCGATGCCACCGTCAACAGAGCAAGAGGGCATTGGTTGCGCGAGACCTCCCCACCGGAGAGGGGTTTAGCCCGAAAGGGGGCGGATCACTCCGCCCCGCCGGTGTCCGGTTTCGCGTCCACCGGGGCTTCGGCCACGGCTTCCACTGGCATCTCCACTGGCATCTCGCCCGCCGGCTGTGCGGCCTGCATCGGCCTTGGCCGCGGACGGGGCGCGCGCAGTTTCTTCAGAAGCAGGGAGAAAGGCTTCAGCGCGCGGTCCAGGATGGTCGGATCGGCTTCCAGGCGGGACAGCAGGAAGGCGCCGGCCTCCAGGCTGGACACGCTCTCGCGGCGGGGCTCCTTGCGGGCTTGGCCGTAGAGGGAGCGGAACTGCGGGTGCAGCACGATGCGGCGGCATTTCAGGAGCCACGGGTTGCGCCACCACAGGGTCTTGGCTTGGCTCCAGGTGCCGTCCAGCACGATGACGCCTTCCAGGTCGGTCAGCACCATATCGCTGTCCTTCTGCGGGGTGCCGGCCTTGTCGACCACGGCGACCTCCGGCTTCGCCCCCTTGCCGTCCGGCTTCACCGGGCCGAGGTAGAGCACGCCCCAGCGCTTGTAGTCGACCTCCCGCCCCAGGATGCGCTTCAGGTTCGACCAGCTGAGCCCGACCTTCACGGCCGAGTTCTTGAACTGGAGGTGCGTGATCTGCGCTGTCCCCAGGATTTCCCGCTTTTCCTGCGGGTGCTGGAGGATGAGCAGGAAGACGTCGTTGTCGATCGGCTCCACCGCCTCGCAAACGCACAGATGCTCAGGTTTTAGGCAGGTGGGGCAGGATTCGGCGTGCATGGCGGTCTCGATAGAGGCAAAGGGGAGCGATGTCCGGGAAACGGCGGCCCAGGAAACGGCGACTATGGCGTCCCGGGCCGCAAAAAGGAACCGGCCGCATGAAAGTTTCGACAAACCGTGATCTGGGTCACGCGGAGGCCCGTAGCTTGCATGATAGCCTTCAGGCACACAGGACGGGTTGGGCCGCGGCGGCCAAAAGGACCGCTTCCGGGCTCCCCCGACGCTCAAAAGGAGACCTGCCATGCTGCCCGCACATCTGGCCGCCCGCCTGTTGGAGCAACGCCGGGCCGAGCAAACGGCGGAATTCGCCCGCCAACTGCCGCTCTACGCGGACGACATGCCCGTCCCGCCCGACATGGAAGACGACGGGGAGGCCCCGCGCGTCCTGCCGGATTGGGCGACCAACTACTGACGCCTTTCCGACACCCGCCCGGCAGCGGTTGTCGGATATCGGACGTCGAGGCGGAGTCGCTCACGCGACGTTCGCCCAGGCGGCGATGGCCGCGCGGCGGTCGGTGAGCGGTGCAGGGACCGGCCCGGTTCGGGCCGGCACCGCGGTTCGGGCCGGCGCCACGGGTTCGGCCAGCGCGCCGTCCCGCCACTCCAGCAGCCACGCGCCGGGCCGCCCGCCGCGGCAACGTTCCAGCGCCACGCTCCAGCGGGCATCCCCGACGCCCGGCTCTGAAGACTGGCTGGAGACCGGCGCGATCCGCCAGCGGGTCACCGCAGCGCTCGCCGCCGACCGGCGCGGGCCGAGCTGCAACAGGACTCCGGTCACACCCGACGACTCGGCGGCGAGTTGAAGGCGCCGGCTGGCCGTCAGGTCGAGCGCCCCCGCCTCCCCCAACACGGCCGACAGGCGCCGGCAGCGCAGCGCCTCCTCCATCGCCCACAGGGCATCGGCCTCGCGCGTCGCGCGCACCGCGATCAGCCGGTCGGGCGTCAGCCCATAGGCCGCCAAGCCCGGCGCGTGCAGGTCGCGCCCCCGCACCACCCAGACCACGGGTGCCGCCCCGCTCCCCAGCCGGGCCAGCAGGCCCGCGGCGAAGGCTGTGGCGGCGCCGGGCTCCTCCCCCGCCACCTCGTGTAGGCAGCCGAGCGGCAGGCCGCCCCCCGGCAAGGCCCCATCCACATCGGGCAGGCCGAAGGGCAGCGTGCGCGCGCCCTCCCCGCCCAGCCCCTCCAGCCGCCGGATGCGGGCGCGCAGGTCGTCCAGCAGCGCGGCCCGGTTGGCCCCGGGCGTTGGCTGGGGCGTTGGGATCTGTGGGTCGGACGGCAGCAGGTCGGGCTCGACTGAGGGCATGACTCGAGTCTCTGCATCAGGTATTTGTTCCTGATATGTTCTAGCACAGCCCGTCCGTCCAGAGGAGTCCCGAAAATCGAAAGGGGTGCCCTTGCGGGCACCCCTTCGCGGTGTTCAATGATGTGCAGGCCGGTCAGCGCGTCTGCTGGAGCGCCGACAAAAGCCAACGACCACCGCGGGAACGCATGAAGGTCCACAGCTCCGTCGCCTCGACCGGGCGGTTCGGGTCGCCGTCGACCACGCGGTTCGTGGCGCGGTCCACCGTGACGTCGACCAGCGAGAAGCGCATCGCCACCGTGGCGTATTCCAGGTTGCCCTCGCGCCACGCCTCGGCCAAGTCGCCCTGGAGCAGGCGGACGTCGGACAGCTTGTTCACCACGCCGCGGCTGCTGTTCTCGGCCAGCTCCTCCGCGAAGTAGGAGACCATCTCCGGCGTCACGGACGAACGCAGCGCGGTCAGGTCCTCGCGCCCGTAGGCGGTCTGAACGGTGACGAGCGTCTGCTCGAACGATTCGTAATCGGCCGGGCCGATGCCGACGTCGTCACGCCCGACGCCCGGCCCAGTGCCCGGACGGGAAGCACCCGCCGCGGCACCGCCGCCAAGCGGTCCACCATTCAGCGGGTTGTAGCGGGCGTCGGCCGGGTCGCGGTTCAGCGGGCCGGTCTGGGTCGGACCGGCGTAAGCCGTTCCGGGGTTGCCCATGCTCATGCCCATCGGCCGCGCCGCTCCGGCGGAGCGGTTGCGGAAGAAGCGCACGGCCAGGCGGACCAGGAAGACGATCAGCAGGATCTGCAGGATGAAGCCCAGGATCCCGGCGAAGCCGCCGATGCCGCCGAAGAAGCCGCTGCCGAACAGCATCCCGCCGATGCCGGCGCCGATCAGGCCGCCCATCAGGCCGGGCAGGAAGCCGCCGCGCGAGAAGAAGCCGCCGGGCTGGGCCGCCGGGGTCGGCGCGCCCATGCCGGGACGCTGCTGCATGCCGGGCGAGGACGGCTGGGTCATGGACCGCTCCATCGGAGCGGCGGTGTGAGGCGCCGTGTTGGTCGTTGCCGGAGCCTCATAGGTGCGCGAGCCGCGGCTGCCCATTGAGCTGCTCTTGCCCGCACGGGCGTCGGCCGTGCCGGCGGTCAGCGCAACGGCCAGCGCCAGGGCGATCGCGCCGAAGGCGCGGGCCGGGGTGCGGGTCGGGCGATGATGTGTGGTGCGGGGAGTGCGAGTGTTCTGGGTCATGGCCGTGTTCGAAAAATCCCTCGGATCGGGGACGCCCACACATATGGTGTGGTCGTTGCCCCGTTTTAGAGGGTCCCCCGGACAATCGGCAACAAAATGCGCAAAAGCCCGGCAAACGGGCAACAGACGGTCAATGACCTGTCAGGCCGACGCCGCCCGGCCGCCCGTGGCCCCGCCGTGGCGCCCGTGCTCCAGGCTCCAGGCCGAGCGCATCGGTTCCAGGACCGGGGTGCGGACCGACGGCGTGCCGGAAAGCCCGCCACCGGAGAGTCCCCCCATGGCCGCCCAGACGCGGCGGCGGACCTCGATCTGGCGACGGCAGTCGCGGGAACAGTAGAGCGGCGCCGGGCCGCGCGGCGAGGTTCGGCGGAACGGCTGTCCGCAGCAGGCGCAGTACAAGGTGTCCATTGGCTCTCCCTTTCCGGAACGGCCGCTCTTCTTTTTGGGCGGACGGCCTGTCCCACCGGGTTCTGGTTCGTGTTGGTTCGGTTGTCTTGTGGCCGGCATTCTTCGCGCACCCTTCGCGTTCGCGCCAGCGGGGCAATGGACATATGGCATCCGGCCCCACGGCCATGCCCAAACAGACGACGGACCTATTCGTTGCATCCGCAATGATTTAGACCCGAAGCCTGGAACGGCTCACGATGGTGGCGCGTCGATTCGCCGCGAGTCCGGCTCTGGCTTTGCCTTTTCTTTTGGTCAGACGCCCCCACATGCCCGGCTTAACCGATTCCAGAGCACCCTTCGGCGCCGCCGGTGTTGAGGTTGAGGAATCACCGACGCCCTGAACGACGACGAAAGACGATGCCGATGAAGCTCCCCGCCATCCGAGACTTCCTGGAGAACGAGGCCGCCGCGGGCATTGCCCTGATGATCGCCTCCGCGGTCGCGCTGGTCTGGGCGAACTCCGCCGCCGCCCCGCTGTACGAGGCGCTTCTGGCCCTGCCGGTGACGGTCACGGCGGGCGGGGTCGGCCTCGACAAGCCGCTGATCCTGTGGATCAACGACGGGATGATGGCCGTGTTCTTCCTGGTCGTCGGGCTGGAGATCAAGCGCGAGGTGCTGGCGGGCGAGTTGTCGAACCGGTCGAAGGCCATGCTGCCGGGCATCGCCGCGGTGGGCGGCATGGCGGCCCCGGCGCTGGTCTACGCCGCCTGCAACTGGGGCGACCCGGTGACGATGCAGGGCTGGGCCATTCCCGCGGCCACCGACATTGCCTTCGCGGTCGGCGTGCTGGCGCTGCTGGGGTCGCGCGTGCCGTCGTCCTTGCGCATCTTCCTGCTGGCGCTGGCGATCATGGACGACCTGGGCGCCATCGTGATCATCGCCGCCTTCTACAGCCACGGCATCGTGCCGATGGCGCTGGGCTTCGCCGCCATCGCCGGGCTGGGCCTGTTCTGGATGAACCTGATCGGGGTGCGCCGCCTGACGCCCTATATGCTGCTGGGGTTCGTGCTGTGGGTGTGCGTGCTGAAGTCGGGCATCCACGCCACGCTGGCCGGCGTGGCGCTGGCCTTCGCCATTCCGCTGCGCGCCGACGCCCCCAACCGGGCCGAGGACGAGCGCGAGGACTCTCCCCTGCACCGGCTGGAGCACGCGCTGCACCCCTGGGTGGCCTTCCTGATCCTGCCGGTCTTCGCGCTGGCCAACGCCGGCGTGTCGCTGTCGGGCATCACCCCGTCCAGCCTGGCGGAGCCGGTGCCGCTGGGCATCGCGCTGGGCCTGTTCGCCGGCAAGCAGCTGGGCGTGCTGCTCGCTTCGTGGCTGGCGATCCGCCTGCGCCTGTCGGCCCTGCCGGCCGGGGCCAACTGGATGCAGTTCTACGGCGTGGCGGTGCTGACAGGCATCGGCTTCACCATGAGCCTGTTCATCGGCACGCTGGCCTTCCCCGACCCGGAGCACGCGGTGGCCGTGCGGCTGGGCGTGCTGGCCGGCTCCATCGCGTCGGCCCTGTTCGGCTACGGGCTGCTCTACGCCGCCGGGGCATCGCGGGCGACGCGGATGGCGGAAGAGGCGCGCTGACCGGCCGGATTCCGAACCGGCCGCTTTCCGAACCGGCCGCTTTCCGTCAAGGGCACACCGAAAGAAGGCGCCTCCCGGGAGTGATAGGCCGGGAACCGGACGACGCAGCCGCGGGTTGTTTGAAGTGCCCTCATTCGGCACCCCATCCCCCGCTCCGGTGACCGCCATGACCGCCACCCGCACCCGTCCAGCGCCCGCCTCAGCCTACCCGCGCGCCACGGCCGCCCCGCCGAGCATCGACATCGACTTCAAGCGGCTGGAACGCCTGCGGTGGCTGACCCGGCTGATGGACACGCGCTGGCGCATCCCCGGCACGCGGATCCCGGTGGGGCTGGACGGCATCGCCAGCATCTTCCCCGTCGTCGGCGACACGGCGACCGCGGTGGTGTCCGCCTACATCATCCTGGAGGCCTCCCGCTTCGACATCCCGAAGAGCCTCGTCGCGCGCATGGTCGCGAACGTGGTGCTGGACTGGGCGGGCGGGTCGGTCCCGGTGCTGGGCACCATCTTCGACATCGCCTTCAAGGCCAACCGCATGAACCTGGACCTGCTGCACAAGCACCTGGAGGACCGGCTGGCGGGATTGGCGTAAGGCGCCGGCCAAGCTCCGCCGTTCGGCAAGGGCCTTGCATCGCCCCGGTTGTATGTCTCACACGACAGCAGCGGGAGCGACGCATGACGGTCATATCGATCGCCGACCGGCTGAAGGCCGACACGGCGGCACAGCGTTCGATCGCGGCAACACCGATAGCGGGGCCGGTGGCGGGCGGGGCCTTCCTGGACGCGCTGGCGGAGACCGAACTCCGCGCGGCCCCGGATGTCTCCCCTGACTCCCGGGCACAAGCCGCCGACACGGTGGCGCTCACTTCGGTGATGAGCGGGCCGGTGGTGAACGGGCTGGTGGAAGCTGCCGCCGGTCTGGGCAATGGGGTTGATGGGATGGAAGCCGGCGCGTCCTCCGTCCGGGGCGTCGAACTCGGCAAACTTTTCCCCAAGGTACATTTTGCCGAGCTGCTGAAGGCAAAAACTGCCGCCCTGACCGAAGCCATGAACCGCCGCTTCGCGGTGGCCGACGTGGACACCAGCGTGCCGGTGCAGCTGGACATCGCCTCCGACGGCCGCATCCTGGTGCGCGGCGACCACCCGGACAAGGCCAAGATCGAGCGCCTGTTCGCCGAGGACCCGGACTTCGCCGACCAATACCGCGAGGTCGCCGGAGCGCAGGCCTTCCTGGCCGCCGGCCGCGTCACCGAACGGTTCCAGCTGGAGCTGGACGACACCGAGACGGAGGAGGAACGCAAGCGCGTCTACCGCCGCTTCGAGCCCATCTTCCAGCAATTGGAGCGGATCGGCGGGCAGATGACCCTGGCCGGAGGCTCCCTGAGCAGCGCCGCGGTGGACATGGCCTCCGCCCTCACCCACTTGCCCACCTGGGCCCTGACCAATTGAGCGGGGACCGGCCCAACGCTTGAACTCAACTCTTGACGTGGGTCAAAGCGAGGGGGCCGGGCTTGGACGATCCTCCCGCCCATGAACGCGATCCTCCCCGTGCCCTGCGCCGCACCCGCCACCGCATCCGCCGCCGCCGCCGGCCTCGACGCCGGCCTGCTCGCCAAGTACGACGGGCTGCGGATCCCCCGCTACACCAGCTACCCGACCGCCCCGCACTTCACCCCCGCGGTGGACGCCGGCGTCTATGGCGGCTGGCTGGAGGGGCTGGACACCGCCGCCCACGCGGGTTCCCTGTACCTGCACGTGCCCTTCTGCGCGCAGATGTGCTGGTACTGCGGCTGCCACACCAAGATCGTGGCGCGCTATGCCCCCATCGCGGAGTATCTGGGCCACCTGCGGCGGGAGGTCGGCATGGTCGCCGACCGCATCCCCGGCCGGCTGCGCGTGCGGCACATCCATTTCGGCGGCGGCACGCCGACCATGATGGCGCCCGAAGATTTCGAATCGCTGATCGCGCTGCTGCGCGACCGCTACGACGTCACCGCCGACGCGGAGATCGCGGTGGAGATCGACCCGCGCACCCTGACGAAGGAGATGGCGGAGGCGCTGGGCCGCGCCGGGGTGAACCGCGCCTCGCTCGGCGTGCAGGACTTCGACGCAGACGTCCAGGCGGCGATCAACCGCATCCAGCCGCGCGAGCGGACGGAGCAGACGCTGGAGTGGCTGCGCGCCAACGGCATCCGCCACATCAACCTGGACCTGATGTACGGCCTGCCCAAGCAGTCGGTGGAGAGCGTCGCCCGCTCCGCCGAGATCGCGCTGACCATGAATCCGGACCGGCTGTCGGTCTTCGGCTACGCCCACGTCCCCTGGATGAAGACGCACCAGAAGAAGATCGACGAGGCCGCGCTGGCCGGCACGCTCGGCCGGTGGGAGCAGTTCGCGGCGATCGCCGGCGTGCTGGAAGGCGCCGGCTTCCGCCCCATCGGGCTCGACCACTTCGCCCGGCCGGACGACGAGCTGGCCGTGCAGCAGGCGGAAGGCCGGCTGAGCCGCAATTTCCAGGGCTACACAACGGATGACGCGGAGGTGCTGCTGGGCTTCGGCGCGTCGTCCATCGGCGCGCTGCCCCAGGGCTATGTGCAGAACGCGGTGCCCTTCGACCAGTACGCCCAGGCCATCGAGGCCGGCACCCTGCCCACCGCCAAGGGCCTCGCCCTGACGGACGAGGATCGGCTGCGCCGCGACCTGATCGTGCGGCTGATGTGCGACCTGTCGGTGGACGTCGGCGCCGTCGCCGCGGCCCACGGGCGTGACCCGGGGTCCTTCGACGCCGATCTCGCGGCCATGGACGACCTCGTCGCCGACGGGGTCGCGGTGGTGGAGGGACGCCGGGTCGCCGTGCCCGAGTCCGCCCGCCCGCTGATGCGCATCGTCGCCGCGCGCTTCGACACCTACCTGTCCACCGGGGCCGGGCGGCACAGCAGAGCCGTGTAAGCGCCTTCAGCCCCTCCCTCTGGCCTTCCGCGCGCAAATCGGCGACAGTGGTCGCCGACGAACGCTTTCGGGGAAGCGCCGGGGGACGGGCACCGATGATCACGCTGTACACCTTCGCCACGCCGAACGGGCACAAGGCCTCCGTCCTGCTGGAGGAACTGGGCCTCACCTACAAGGTCCACAAGATCGACGTCGTGGCCGGTGAGAACCGGCACCCCGACTATCTGGCGGTCAGCCCGATCGGCAAGGTGCCGGCGGTGGTGGAGGACCTGCCCGCCGGCAAGAAGCGCCGCCTGTTCGGCTCCGGCGCCATCATGCTGCATTACGCGGAACGCACCGGCCGCCTGCTGCCGGACGGGGTGGACGACCGCGCCGAGGCGATGAGCTGGTTCCAGCTGGGCATCAGCGACCTGGGCCCCATGGCGGTGGAAAAGTTCCGCTTCTCGGTCCGCGCGCCGGAGAAGATCCCCTACGCCATCGACCTGTTCAAGGGCGAACTGGTGCGCTGCTACACCGCCATGGACGCCCGGCTGGCCGAGGTGGAATACCTCGCCGGCACCTACTCCATCGCCGACATCGCCTGCTATCCCTTCCTCGCCGTGGCCGGTCTGGCGAACCCGGACCTGCTGGAGCGCTTCCCCAACATCAAGCGCTGGCACGACACCATCGCCGAGCGCCCGGCGGTCAAGCGCGGCATGGCCGTGCCCGACTACTGAGCCACCACCCCCACGTTGCCGTTCCAAAACCACAAAAACCGTTAGAGACATGCCCATCATCAACCGGATCGCCGATTTCCACGCGGACATGACCGCGTGGCGGCGCGACATCCACGCCCATCCCGAACTGGGCTACGAGGAGCACCGCACCTCCGCCCTCGTCGCCGCGAAGCTGGCCGACTGGGGCATCGCGGTGGAGCGCGGGCTGGCCGGCACCGGCGTAGTCGGCACGCTGACGGGCCATGGCGGAAGCACCCGCGCCATCGGCCTGCGCGCCGACATGGACGCTCTGCCGATGCCGGAAGCGAACGCGTTCGCCCACGCTTCCACCAACGCCGGCGCCATGCACGCCTGCGGGCACGACGGCCACACCACCATGCTGCTGGGCGCCGCCCGCTATCTGGCGGAGACGCGCAACTTCGACGGCGTGGTCCACTTCATCTTCCAGCCCGCCGAGGAAGGCCGCGGCGGTGGACGCCGGATGATCGAGGACGGGCTGTTCGAGCGCTTCGACTGCGAGCAAGTCTACGGCATGCACAACTGGCCGGACCTGCCGGCCAACCAGATGGCCGTACATCCCGGCCCGGTCATGGCCGCGGCTGACCAGTTCACCATCACCGTGTCGGGCCACGGCGGCCACGCCGCCATCCCGCACCGGAGCATCGACCCGGTCCTGGTCGCCGCGCACATCGTCACAGCGGCGCAGAGTCTGGTCAGCCGTGGCACCGACCCGGCGGACAGCGCCGTCGTCTCCGTCACCTGGGTGCAGGCCGGCACCACCTACAACGTGATCCCCGACGAGGCGAAGCTGCACGGCACCGTGCGCACCTTCACCGAGGCAACCCGCAACCGCATCCGCGAGCAGCTGGGCCGGCTGGCGGAGAACATCGCCGCCGGCTTCGGCGCCACGGCGGTTCTGGAGTACCGGCCCGGCTACCCCGCCACCGTGAACACGGAGGCCGAGGCCAGGGTCGCCGCCGGGATCGCCGCCAAGGTGGTGGGCGAGGCGAACGTGACCTGGGCGCCGAACCCGTCCATGGCGGCGGAGGACTTCGGCTACCTGCTGCGCGAGCGGCCGGGCGCCTACGTCTGGCTGGGCCACGGCGCCCATACGGGGCCGTCCTGCCGGCTGCACAACCCGCACTACGACTTCAACGACGACATCCTGACCACGGGCGCCAGCTATTGGGCCACGCTGGTCGAGACCATCCTGCCCCGGAGCGCCTGACCGCATGCGAACGACGACGCCTCTCGCCGCCTCCCTGATCGCTCCCCTGGTCGCTTTCGCGGTCGTCCTGCCCCTGCTGGGCGCCTGCCAGACAGCCACGGAGACGGCGAGCGCGTCGCGTTCGCTGCTGCCCGCCGACGCCGCCCCCGGCACCTATTGGCAAGGCGATCGCAGCCAAGCCTTCGAGCGCGCCTACGTCGTCGCCCGCACCCCACAGGAATGGACCGAGCTGTGGTCCCGCGTCGGCGACCCCGCCCCCGCCGACCTGCCCGGCGACCAGATGGCGGTCGGCGTTTTCCTCGGCCCGCGGGACACCGCCGGCTACGGCGTCGCCATCGACACGGTGCGGCAGGAGGGAACCGACATCGTCGTCGGCTACCACGAGCACGTGCCCGGCCCGGCGCAGGCGGTCGCGCAGATGCAGACGTCGCCTTACGCGGTGCGCCTGCTGCCGAAAGCGGCGGGTGCCACGAAGTTCCATCGGGAGAAGTGAGGGCGCCGGAGCCCCCTCCCCAACCCTCCCCCGCTCACGCGGGAGAGGGGGCTTGGGAACAGTGGCGGCAGTCCCCTCCCCTGCCCAGCGGGGGAGGGTTAGGGTGGGGGCAAACCCCTACCGCTTCCCCGACGTCCTTGGATCCAGCGCGTCCTGCAAGCCGTCGCCCAGCAGGTTGACCGCGATCACCGTCAGGAAGATCAGCAGGCCCGGCCAGACGGCCAGCATCGGCGCGCTGCCGACCTGCTCCTGCGCGTTGGTCAGCATGTTGCCCCAGGAGGGCAGCGGCGGCTGGATGCCGAGGCCGAGGAAGCTCAGCACCGACTCCAGCAGAATCACGTTGCCGACGGTCAGCGTCGTCGCCACCACGGCCGGGGCGGCGACGTTCGGCAGGATGTGGGTCAGCATGATGCGGCGGCTGTCCGCCCCCATGGCGACGGCGGCCAGCACATAGTCGCGCCGTCGCGCCGACAGGGTCGCCCCGCGCACCAGCCGCGCCACCGTCGTCCAGCCGAACAGGGCGACCAACACGACGATGCGGATCAGGCTGGCGTCCTCGCTGCCCGCGACCTCCGGCGGGATGCCCAGCCGCGTCAGGTCGATAGCGCCCAGCACGATCAGCAGGGGCAGCAGCGGCAGGGCGATCAGCCCGTCGGTGACGCGCATCAGCAGGTCGTCGAGCCGCCCGCCGTAATAGCCGGCCAGCAGCCCGATCCCCGTGCCGATCACCGCGGAGGCCAGCGCCGCCGCCACGCCGACGAACAGCGACACCCGCCCGCCGTAGAGCAGCCGCACCAGCACGTCGCGCCCAAGCTCGTCGGTGCCCAGCGGGTGGCCGAAGGACGGCGGGCCGAACCGGTCGAGCAGGCTGACCGCCGTGGGGTCCAGGCCAAGCTGCGCCTCGATCAGCGGCGCGGCCAGGGCGGCCCCGGCCAGGATCACCAGCAGCAGCGCGCTCGCCAAGGCGAGGCGGTGGCGGGCGAAGCGCCGCAGGAAGCGGCCCAGGGAAACCCGGGTCCTCACGACTCCCCGCCCTTGAAGGAGATGCGCGGGTCGAGCGCCACATAGGCGACGTCGGCCAGCAGGTTGCCGACCAGCGTGGTCAGCGTGGCGAACAGCAGCGCCACCAGCGCCACGTTCAGGTCGTTGCCCATGATGCTGTCGTAGATCAGCTTGCCCATGCCGGGCCAGGCGAACATCGTCTCCGTCACCAGCGCGCCGGAGAAGAGCGCGCCGAACTCCAGCGCCACGACGGTGACGATGGGAATCAGCGCGTTGCGCAGCGCGTGGCGCCAGACCACCCGCTCCTCCCCCAGCCCCTTGGCGCGGGCGGTGCGGATGTAGTCCTGCCGCAGCTCCCCCAGCATCGCCGCGCGGACGTAGCGCGTGTAGCCGCCGATGCTGGCCAGCGTCAGCGAGGCCACCGGCAGCACGAGGTAGGGCAGCCGCTGCCACCAGCCCTCGCTTCCCACGGGGCCGAGGCCGGAGGCCGGCAGCCATTGCAGTTCCACCGCGAACAGCAGGATCAGCAGCAGCGCCAGCCAGAAGGCCGGGACGGAGATGCCGGCAAAGCAGAACAGGTTGATGGCGTTGTCCGCCCAGGAATAGGGCCGCCGCGCCGCATAGACGCCGAGCGGCAGCGCCACCGCCAGCGTCAGCGCCATGGACAGCCCGAGCAACAACAGCGTGTTGCCCAGCCGCGGCCCCAGGATGGACAGCACCGGCTGCGAATAGAGCCGCGAATAGCCGAAATCGCCGGCCAGCGCCGCCGTCAGCCAGTGCCAGTAGCGTTCCAGCAGCGGCCGGTCGAGCCCGTACAATGCCTTCAGCCGCGCCGCGTCGGCCGGCGTGGCGCGCGGGTTGCCGGCCAGCATCATGTCCACCGGATCGCCCGGCATCAGCGTCATCAGGACGGTGACCGCCAGACTCATCAGCAACAGGACGACCAGCGCCTGGAGCAGGCGGGAAGCGAGGAAGCGGGTCATGCGGGTTCTTCGGAGGAGTGCACGCGTTGGGCCCCCACCCTAACCCTCCCCCGCTGCGCAGGGGAGGGAACTCCGCCGCAGCGCAGAAGCCCTCCCCCGCCGAAGGTGGGGGAGGGTTGGGTGGGGGCCAAATGCGACAACGTACCTCTCACCCCCCTCACCCCTTCGGCTTCCACGTCTCGATCCAAAGCGTACTGGAATCCAGGTGGCCGGTGGGCACCACCCCATCCAGCCATTGCGGCAGGATGTAGGGGTCGGCGCGGAAGAACAGCGGCAGGTTGGGCAGGTCCTGGGCGTAGATGGTCTGCAGCTTCGCCCACAGCGCGCGGTTGGCCTCGGGCTCGCAGACATGCTCCAGGTCCTCCAGGACCTTGTCCATCTCCGGATTTTTGTAGCCGGTGTAGTTCTGGCCGGCCCAGTTGTTCGCCTCGCTGGGGATCATGCTGGAATGCAGGATGGTGCGCGGGATGTTCTCCGGCGCGCTGACCCAGGCGAACAGGGCCATGGACTTGAAGCGGCGCTTCTCCAGCGTGTCGCCGAACAGGACGCGCGGCGGCTCGTTGATGATGCGCACCTCGACGCCGGCCTGCCGCCACTGCGCCTGCAGCACCTGCTCCAGCACCTCGCGGGAGCGGTTGCCGGCGGTGGTCATGATCTCCAGCGACAGCCGCTCCCCCTTGGCATTGTGGCGCACGCCGGCGCGCCGCTCCGTCCAGCCGGCCTCGTCCAGCAGCTTCGCCGCTTCCTTAGGGTCGTAGGCGTAGGTCGGGTAGCCCGGCACATGCACGCGGTCGAGCGGGCTGATCTCGTTGTCGGCGACCGGCTGCCGCCCTTCGTAGAGCTGCTTGGAGATGGCCTGGCGGTCGATGGACAGCAGCAGGGCCTTGCGCACCCGCACGTCGGCCAGCGCCGGGTTGTCCAGGTTCAGTTCCACATGCTCGAAGAAGAGGCCGGGCTTGTAGATGATGTTGTAGCGGCTGCCGTGCCGCTTCTCGAAGGCCAGCACCTGGTCGAGGGGCAGGCCGGTCTCCCCCGGCACCATGTCGATCTGGCCGGCCAGCAGGTTGGCCTCCAGCGCCGAGGTGTTCTCGATGGCCCGCACGACCACGCGCTTGAAGGGCGGCTTCGGCCCCCACCAGGTCGGGTTCTGCTCCAGCACCACGTGGCTGCCCGGCTCCACCTGCGCGATGCGGTAGGGGCCGAAATAGAGGCCGGGGTTGGTGGTGTCCGTCTCGTACTTGGACCGCGTGCGGTAGTTGGCCGGGTCGGCCTCGAACACCGGCCGTTCCAGGTGGGCCGGCAGGATCTCGAAGTCGTTGATCTCGGCGTAGGTGCAGACCGCCTTGTCGCGGTGGATGGTGAAGGTGCGCTCGTCCTTCACGTCGATGGCGACGATGTCGCGCGCGAACAGATCGAAGTTGGCGTAGCCGCTCTGCGGGTGCTTGCCGACGGTCCAGGTGAACAGCACGTCGTCGGTCGTCACCGGCTTGCCGTCGCCCCAGGTGGCCTTGGGGTTGATCGTGTAGGTGACCTTGATGCCCTTCTTGCCATCGGGCCGCGTCTCGTACTCCGCCGTGCCCTTCTCGATGGAGGGCAGCTCGGTGCAGAGCATGCAGGTCAGCCGCCAGTCGGCGTCGTAGGCGGTGAAGGGCCGCCGCGCCATGGCCAGGATGTAGGCCTTCGCCGACATCGCCTCGACCGAGGGGTGCCAGTTGCTGGGGAACTGGGTCAGGCCGATGGTCAGCTCGTCCTTCGCCGCCCGCGCGGGCGCCGGCCCGAACGTTCCCGCCAGCAGTCCCGCAAGCAGCAGCGCGGCCAATCCGTTTCGCATTGCGGCGTCGTCTCCGTTCCCGTGAACCCGGGAACGAACTATGGGGACGGGGAGCGCTCCGGTCCAGCGCGGAAGGGACACACTTGACTGGAACGGACGGCGGGTGTTTGTGCAAGGCACCATACGCAACCGGATGGAAGTAGGGAGCCCGAGAACGCCATGCCCGGCACCGTGACCCTGACGCGCGACGGCGCCGTCGCCACCCTGACGCTCAGCAACCCCGACAAGCTGAACGCCTTCGACAAGCCGATGTGGCACGCACTGGTCCCGCTGCTGCGGCAGCTGGGCGCCGACGATTCGGTGCGCGCGGTGGTGCTGCGCGGGGCCGGCGGGCGGGCCTTCTCCCCCGGCGCCGACATCTCCGAGTTCGAGACGGAGCGCAACAGCCCGGAGCAGGGCTCCGCCTACGGCGTTCTGATGGACGAGGGGCTGACCCTGCTGCGCGAATTGCCGCATCCGACGCTGGCGGCGATCCAGGGGGCCTGCTGCGGCATCGGGCTGGCGGTGGCGCTGGCCTGCGACCTGCGGGTCTGCACGGAGAACAGCCGCTTCGGCGTGCCGGTCAGCCGGCTCGGCATCTCCATGGCCTTGCCGGAGCTGAAGCTGGTCCACGACATCGCCGGCGGCCCGGCGGCGCTGGAAATCCTGCTGGAAGGCCGGGTGTTCGGCGCGGCGGAGGCCAAGGACAAGCGCCTCGTCACCCGCGTCGTGGCCGAGGACGCCTTCGAGGGCGAAATCGCCGCGACGGTGGAGCGCATCACCGGCGGCGCCCCGCTGGCCGCCCGCCTGCACAAGCAGTTCGTCCGCCGCCTGTCCGACCCCACCCCCCTGACCGAGGCGGAGATGGCCGAATGCTACGACTGCTTCGGCACGGAGGATTTCCGCGAGGGGTACCGGGCGTTTTTGGAGAAGCGCAAGCCGGTGTTCCGCGGGCGGTGAGGGGGCGGGTGGGAGAGGGCGCCACGCCCGCACTCCCCCGCGCATGCCAGGGATCCCGCGAAAGCGATGGTCGCGCGGCTGGAAAAGTCCAGATTTGTACGGTTGACCAACCGCGATCGCCCCACCTTTCCGGTCCCTGCCCCTTATGCCTCGCGCCACCCGCCTGACCCCCTTCATCATCGCCTGCGCCCTGTTCATGGAGAATCTGGACGCGACGGTGATCGCCACCGCCCTGCCGCAGATCGCCCATTCCATGGGCGAGCAGCCGCTTCGGCTCAGCCTCGCCATGACCTCCTACATGCTGGCGTTGGCCGTGTTCCTGCCCGTCAGCGGTTGGATGGCCGACCGGTTCGGGGCGCGCACGGTCTTCGCCTCGGCCATCGGGGTGTTCACGGTGGGGTCGGTGCTCTGCGGTTTCTCCAACGGCCTGTTCGAACTGGTCGGCGCGCGCGTGCTCCAGGGGCTGGGCGGCGCGATGATGGTGCCGGTCGGCCGGCTGATCTTGCTGAAGACCGTGCCGAAGGACCAACTGGTCGGTGCGATGGCGCAGATGACCATCCCGGCGCTGGTCGGGCCGGCGGTCGGGCCGCTGGTCGGCGGCTTCATCGCGACCTACGCGTCCTGGCGCTGGATCTTCTTCATCAACGTGCCGATCAGCCTGATCGGCATCGCGCTGGTCCTGACCCTGATCCCCAACGTGCGGGAGGAGGAGGTGGAGCCCTTCGACGGCGCCGGCTTCGCGCTCAGCGCCGTGTCGCTGGCCGCGCTGATGTTCGGGCTGGAGAATGTCGGGCGCACCGTGATGCCGCCGGCCGCCGTCGCGGGCGTGCTGGCGGTGGGGGTCGCGGCCGGCTGGCTGTACCTGCGCCACGCGCGCCGTGTGCCCCGGCCGGTGCTGGACCCCAGCCTGTTCAAGCTGCCCACCTACTGCGCGGCGGTGCTGGGCGGCACGTTGTTCCGCATCGGCATCGGCGCCGTGCCCTTCCTGATGCCGCTGATGCTCCAGGTCGGGTTCGGTCGCACGGCCTTCGAATCCGGCGCGCTGACCTTCGCCGGGGCGGTCGGCGCCCTGACCATGAAGACGCTGGCCAAGCCGATCCTGCGCACGGTCGGCTTCCGCCGCGTGCTGATGGGCAACGCGCTGCTGAGCGGCGCGATCCTGATGGGCTACGCGGCCTTCCGGCCGGAGACGGCGCACTGGGTCATCCTGGGCGCGCTGCTGACGGGCGGCTTCTTCCGGTCGTTGCAATTCACCGGCCTGAACAGCCTCGCCTACGCCGAGGTGGCGAAGCCGCGGCTGAGCCGCGCCAACACGCTGTCCAGCGTGGTGCAGCAGGTGTCGCTCAGCCTGGGCGTCGCGGTGGGCGCCCTGGTGCTGCACCTGACGCAGATCGTGTCGGGCGGCGCCGAACTGGCGCCCGCGGATTTCGTCCCCGCCTTCCTGACGGTGGGTGGCATGGCCTGCCTGTCGGCCCTGTTCTTCGTGCGGCTGCCGCCCGACGCGGGTGCGGAGATCAGCGGCCACCGCGCGCGAGCGCGGGCGAAGGAACCGCCGCAGGCCTTGGAAGCCGCCGATTGACCGGCTGCGCTGTTGTCCCCGGTGAAGACACACCACAGGGGACACCGGCCATGGCCGAAAAAGACGCCGACAAGCCCACCTTCGCCAACGACACCGATGGCCTTCAGGCGCCGTCCATTGAGACGACGCCCGGCACCATCCCGCAGACCCCGCTGCCCGGACGCGCGCCGTCGCGGCCGGAGGCTGGCTCCGACAGCAAGGTCGGAACGACGGAAGGCCCCGCCAACCGCCCCGGCGCGGCTCGTCGGCCTTGACAGGCTGGGCCGCCGGCTCGGTCCGGAGTCGGCCGCCCCTCCGCACCCGACCCCAACGGACAGCGGGGAATTTCATGGATGACCCCACCACCCCACAGTTGCGCCCATTGGCGTTTCAAACAAATCGCCTAAAATTTATGTGCTGATTTGTCCTCCCGTCCGAAAATTCTTGCCAAGCTTTGCTCTTTTTCGTGCCGTCCCCATGTCGTCGGGCGTGCGTTGGCCGCGCGTTCCCGGTATAAACATGCATGGCGGCCATGCGCCGCCATTATAGAATGAACGGGAGGCTTCCCGCCGTGGCGCGGGGGCGAGACAAGGCATGATGGACTGGGACAAGCTTCGGGTCTTCCACGCCGTGGCCGAGGCTGGAAGTTTCACGCACGCCGGCGAAACGCTGAACCTCAGCCAGTCGGCGGTGAGCCGCCAGATCAGCGCGCTGGAGGAAAGCCTCGGCGTGCCGCTGTTTCACCGGCACGCCCGCGGCCTGATCCTGACGGAGCAGGGCGAGCTGCTGCACCGAACGGCGCGCGACGTGTTCGCGAAGCTGTCGATGACCGAGGCGATGCTGACCGAAAGCCGGGAGCATCCGAAGGGCCCGCTGCGCGTGACCACCACGGTGGCCTTCGGCTCGACCTGGCTGACGCCGCGGGTCAACGAGTTCCTGTCGATCTACCCGGACATCCAGCTGACCCTGCTGATCGACGACAACGAGTTGGATCTGGCCATGCGGGAGGCGGACATCGCCATCCGCATGAACACCCCGCGCCAGCCGGACCTGATCCAGCGCCACCTGATGTCGGTGCATTTCCACCTCTATGCCCACCAGAGCTACCTGAAGAAGCGCGGTGCGCCGAAGGTGGCCGCGGACCTGGACGGGCACGACGTCATCGCCTACCCGCCGGACGTGCGGGCGCCGATCGCGAACGTGAACTGGATCATGGACGTGGGCGACCCCGCCCCCAACGCCCGCCGCCCGATCCTGCAGGTCAACAGCAACTACGCCATCTACCGCGCGGTGGAGAGCGGTCTGGGCATCGCCGCCCTGCCCGACTACCTAGTGAGCGACAGCAAGGAGCTGACCCGCGTTCTGCCGGACATCGACGGCCCGAAGGTCGACGCCTACTTCGTGTATGCCGAGGAACTGCGCCATTCCAAGCGCATCGCCGTGTTCCGCGATTTCCTGGTCAAGAAGGTCGCCGAGTCCGCGTTCTGAGCGGACCGTCTGCCCACAAAGGCAGCGTGCAATACCGCTGCCGCGCCGGGTGGTGATGCCCTTATCCTTTGGCATCACCACCATCGTTGCGGGATTTCCTTTTATAAAATCAACGACTTGGAAGCCATGCGGTTATCGCATGGCCGATTTTGCGATTCGGGGGTGGAATCATTTGAGCAGAATGGTCAATTCTTGAGCGTTGGATGTTGCGCCGCAGCATCCGGCGTTTCGTCCCGGAAGCTCTCTTCCGGGGTTGGGTCTTCGGACCCAGCGTCTCCCAGACGTGAAGCCTCCCTGTTCAACTCGCCGGCAACCCAATGGGTTAGCCGGCGGTTTTTTTATCGGGGGGCTGTTCCTAACCGGACTTTACCTGCGGGCCGGAGGCGTGCCGGCCGGGCGGGCGGCCACGCTGTGCAGCAGGGGGTTGTCGAGCGCTTGGTCCACCGACGCCTGCAGGCTGTCGTTCGTCATTGCCCGAAGCTCGTCCACCCAGTTGACGTTTTCCGTCTCGGAATAGCGGGCCATGCCGGTCCGGTTGTTCTCCACGGTCTTGTCGTAAACAACCTGCCCGGTGGCCTTGTCGACCAGGGTCAGCTGGAATCGGGCGTGCGCTTCCTGGCGGACGAGCTGGCTGCAATCCAGCCGCTCCACCTTGATGTCCAGGCCGTAGGGCGCGGCGCTGGTGGTGGCGAGCATGCCACGCGCGGCGAGACCGTCGGAAAAGGCCTTCCGCACGATGGCCTGCACCGGCTCGGTCGTCTCGATCGTGATCGCGGGGTTGCCGTAGCCGCCGCGGACCGCACCGAGCCGCGTTCCCGTGTATTTGCGCGCGTCGGTGACGCCGGTCAATTCGATGGCTTGGGCGGCGGCGGCCGGCTTTTCGACCGTGGTGGCCGCGTTGTAGGCCAGAGGCACCCGGTGCGTGCCGCACCCCGCCAAACCGAGCCCCAACAGCCCGGCGAAACCCCAGGCAACATATCTCCGAACACCGTTTCGACGCACGTCGTCCCCCACAATCCGACAGGATCCACGCCGCGGCCGACGCCCGGGGTGTGTCGCTCAACCTCAAATCGGGGCCGAACGTCCCGGACGGCCGGGGCATGATGGCAGGACTGTGCCAGCACAATTCCAACGTGTCCACGGACTCTTGCGGCCGGCCAACCCATCGGGTTGGCCGGCGCCCAGTGACTCGGTCTTAGTGGCTCATCAGAACCGGGACGGTCATGTGCTCCAGCATGAAGCGGGTCATGCCGCCCAGCACCTGCTCCCGCAGGCGGGAGCGCCCGTAGGCGCCCATCACCACGAGGTCGCAGGATTCGTCGGACACCGTGTTCAGCAGCGTGTCGCCGGGGTCGACCTGGTCGGTGGAGACGCGCGTCGCCTCGACCCGGCAGCCGTGCCGGGACAGGTTGCGGGCGATGTCCGCCCCGGGCTCGTCCCCGATGCCGGCGGCACCGGACCGCGGGTTGACCGCCAGCAGCACCACCCGCTTGGCCGCGGCGAGCAGCGGCAGGGCGTCGGCGACGGCACGCGCCGCCTCGCGGCTGCCGTTCCAGCCGACCAGGACGCGCTCGCCCACTGTGGCGAAGCGGCCGACATAGGGCACCACCAGCAACGGGCGCCCGCATTCGAACACCAGATCCTGGGGCAGCACGACCGGATGGTCGCGGTCGCGCCTCGGGTCGACCTGCCCGACGACCACAAGGTCGGCGTAGCGCCCGTGCAGCGCCGTCGCGTCGGTCGGGTTGCCGTGCACCAGCCGCCATTCCGACCGGTCGGTCAGGCCGTGGCGGCGCATCGCGGCGTCGAACAACGCCTCGGCCTTGGCCGCCTGCTCCTGCGCGTAGCGGCGCTGGTTGTCGCGCACCTCCTCCGGCAGTTCGGATTCGATGTAGCCGGGAAGGACGACCGGGGTGACGGCGTACAGGCCGGTGACATGCCCGTCGTTGCGGGCGGCAAGCTGGGCGGCAATGTCGATTCTCGCCGCCGAGGCCGCGCTGTCGTCGACCACAACCAGCAGATCTTTGAACGCCATGGCGATTCTCCCTGATAGCCGCGCGGGGCAAGGCTGGAAATGCCGGGCATTCGAGTGCGCCGCCACTCGCGCGCTGGTCGAAATTATAGCCCCGCCCCAGCCCTGCGGCGATGATCAGAATGGAGAACGCAGGCATGACGTCTCTGCGCTTCGCCGGCTGCGGCCCGGGCCGGCGGCAACCAAATGTACGTATACGAATCAGCGGGTTGGCTGCGCTCCGCCCGTTGCACCGCAGCGCGCAACGAAAACACGCCTGAACTTGTCTTCCCGTCAACCTGAGTTTGCAGGAATACTGGGGTATGAACCCCCTCCGGCCCAGGCCGGAACAATAGAGCGTCCGAGCAAATTGCCATTTCCGGTGGCTTTGGTTTTGACGCGCGGGCGATGTTTCGCGTAATTGTTGGATATTGATTTTCCAACGGTGCCTCGACCTCTCTCGCCCATGAAGCCGGATCCTCAAATCGTCGCGCTGGCCGCAGCCCTGTCCGGCACCGAAGGCGGCGCTCCGGCGTTGAACACGCTGCGCCAGGTCCTCGACATCCTGCCGGTGATGGTCGCCCTGATGGATGGCGAGCGGCGGCACGTCTACGCCAACCGCGCCTATCTGGAGCGGATGGGGCGCACGGCGGACGACATTGTCGGCCTGACCGTCGGCGACATCCTGGGCCCCGACACGCTGCGCGGCACCCAGGACACGGCCGAGCGCGCGCTGAAGGGCGAGGTGGTGCAGGCGGAGGGCTGGCTGCCCCGCGCCGGCGGCGGAAACGACTATGTGGTGCGCATGCATGTGCCCCACCGCGGCCCGGACGGTGCGATCGCCGGCTATTTCGTCATCATGCAGAACATGACGGACCGCCGGCGCACGCAGGACGACCTGTTCCGGCTGGCCTACTACGACCCGGTGACCGGTCTGGCGAACCGGCTGCTGCTGGTCAAGCACATGGGCGACTTCCACACGATGGGCGAGCCCTTCACGGTCGTCATCGTGGATTTCGACCGGTTCGTGGACATCCGCACCAGCCTGGGCCAGGGCTTCGCCAACGAGATCCTGAGTGACGTGGCGACGCGGCTCAGCAACCAGGCCGGCGCCGTCGACCTGATCGCCCGCATCAGCGACCACGCCTTCGCCCTGCTGATCGGCGGCCTGTGCGACCCCGCCGCCATCGAGCCGCGGCTGGAGGCCATCGCCGCGCTGGTGCGGTCGGCGCGGTCCAGCTCCGGCGCCTCGGTCTTCCTGTCGGCGAGCATCGGCGTGGCCTGCGCCGGCCCCGCGCACGAGCGCCCGGAGGACGTGCTGCGCGACGCGGAGATCGCCACCGGCCGCGCCCGCGAGCAGGGCGGCGGCCGCCATTCCTGGTTCGACCCGGCGATGCACGCGCGGGTGGTGGAGCAGGTGCGGCTGGAGCACGACCTGCGCCGCGCGCTGGAGCGCGGCGAGGAGCTGTGGGTCGCCTACCAGCCGATCGTGGAAATGGTGACCGGCGGGCTGGCCGGCTTCGAGGCGCTGGTCCGCTGGAACCACCCGGAGCGCGGCAACATCCCGCCGGGCGTCTTCATCCCGATCGCGGAGAGCACCGGCCTGATCGTCACGCTGGGCGCCTGGGTGCTGCGCGAGGCCTGCCGGCAGATCGCCGACTGGCAGGAGAAGCGGCTTCCCGGCTCCGCCGCCCTGTTCATGAGCGTCAACCTGTCCACCCGCCAGTTGAACGACCCGGACGTGGTGCCACTGGTCCGCGACGTGCTGCGCGAGACCGGGGCCGAGCCGTCCTGGATCAAGCTGGAGATCACCGAGAGCGCGGTGATGGAGAAGGCCGAGCAGGCCATCCAGCTGCTGCAGAGCCTGCGCGGCCTGGGCATCAAGATGTCCATCGACGACTTCGGCACCGGCTATTCGTCGCTGTCCTACCTGCACAAGCTGCCGATCGACAGCCTGAAGGTCGACCGCTCCTTCGTCATGGCCATGCACCAGTCGGAGGAGAACCGCGCCATCGTCCGCATCATCATGGACTTGGCGCGCCTCCTCGGCTTCGACGTCATCGCCGAGGGCATCGAGACGAGCGCCGACGCCAACCTGCTGCGGGCGCTCGCCTGCGACTACGGCCAGGGCTACCACTTCGCCCGGCCCCTGCCCGCCGCCGACGCGGAAGCCCTGGTCGGCGCCGAGCACCTGCCCTGGCAGGAGCCGCGGTAAGGTCCCCTCCCCGCGCTTTCCGGTTTTTGGACGCGCGCTACCCTGCCGTGCAACGCACGACGGGGGAAGGTTTCTCTATGGGTTTGTCGGAAAGCCGTTCCCTGCGTATGATCGGCGGTGCCGTTTAACATTTCAAACACCGGCGCCAAAAACACCGGCAGCGAACACAGGGAAAGACAAGACCATGACCGGAACCTCGGCCACCGGAACCGCGGAGACCACCGCCCCAAAGAACAACGCTGCGGTGGGCAACTCCGCGGCGAGCCGCGACAAGGCGTACTTCCTGCACCCCTACACCAACCTGCACCTGCACGAAACCCAGGGCCCCCTGATCGTGGAACGCGGCGACGGCGTGCGCGTCTACGACGACAGCGGCAAGGAATACATCGAGGGGCTGGCCAGCCTCTGGTGCGTGTCGCTGGGCTGGGGCGAGGAGCGGCTGGTCGAGGCGGCGACGCGGCAGATGCGCAAGCTGCCCACCTACCACGTCTTCGGGCACAAGAGCCACGAACCGGGCATCGACCTGGCGGAGCGGCTGATCAAGCTGGCCCCGGTGCCGATGTCCAAGGTGTTCTTCGCCAATTCCGGGTCGGAGGCGAACGACACGGTCATCAAGCTGATCTGGTACTACAACAACGCGCTCGGCCGGCCGGAGAAGAAGAAGATCCTGTCGCGCGTGAAGGCCTACCACGGCGTCACCGTCGCGACGGCCAGCCTGACCGGGCTGCCGAACAACCACCGCGACTTCGACCTGCCGATCGCGCGCATCCTGCACGCCGACTGCCCGCACCACTACCGCTTCGCCGAGCCGGGCGAGACGGAGGAGGATTTCGCCACCCGCCTGGCCGAGAGCCTGGAGGCGCAGATCCTCGCGGAGGGGCCGGACACCATCGCCGCCATGTTCGCCGAGCCGGTCATGGGGGCTGGCGGCGTGATCGTGCCGCCGGCCACCTATTTCCCGAAGATCCAGGCGGTGTTGAAGAAATACGACATCCTGCTGGTCGCCGACGAGGTGATCTGCGGGTTCGGCCGCACCGGCAACTTCTGGGGCAGCCAGACCATGGGCATGCAGCCGGACATCCTGTCCTGCGCCAAGCAGCTGTCGTCCGGCTACCTGCCGATCTCGGCCGTCCTGGTCAACGAGAAGGTCTACCAGGCCTGCGTGGACGAGAGCAAAAAGATCGGCACCTTCGGCCACGGCTACACCTACTCCGCCCACCCCGTGGCGGCGGCGGTGGCCATCGAGACGCTGAAGATCTACGAGGAGCGGGACACGGTCGGCCATGTCCGCGCGGTCTCCCCGCTGTTCCAGCGCCGGCTGACGGCGCTGGCCGAGCACCCGCTGGTCGGCGAGGCGCGCGGTGTCGGCCTGATCGGCGCCATCGAACTGGTGGCCGACAAGACGACCAAGGCGCCTTTCGAGCCGGTCGGACGCGCCGGCGCCACGCTCAACGCGCTGGCGCAGGAGAACGGCCTGATCCTGCGCGCCATGGGCGACAGCGTGGCGCTCTGCCCGCCGCTGATCATCGGTGAGGAGGACATCAACACGATGTTCGACCGCCTGACCGCGGCGCTCGACGCGGCGGTGCCGGTGCTGCGCGGCTGAGCGATCCGCTCAGGCATCATCCGGTCAGATACGACCCGAAAGGCCGTCCCCGCCCCGGCGGGGGCGGCCTTTTCCTGTTTCAGCGGAGGGGGGTTCAGCCGCGGGCGGTGTTGATGACCATGGTCGAGGCGACGATCCCCTGCGTCAGCGCGTCGGCGGCCAGGGACTCGGCGCTGGGCCAGACCATCCGCCCGCCCACCTCGACCAGCCGGCCGTGGTGAACGGCCATGTAGCCGCCCACGCTGGCCATGTAGATGACGCGGGCCAAACGTTCCGTCGGTGCGGGCGCGGGCTCCACCAGCGGCAGTCCTCCGCCTTGGCTCCCGCCCTGGATAACGCGCAATGGTTGCGACGCGTCCGTCGCCCGGCGCGACCGCTGTTCAGGTGGGCCGTTCTTGAGCCTGCCGTCCATTCTGTTGTCGTGCGCAGAATTGGCCGTTTGCCAAGCAGGCACCCTGCTCGCCCATATGATCGAACCCATCGGACGCCTCCACACTCGAATTGTGGTTATCCTGGCATCGATCATTTCTCGCCGTCCATAAGCCGATTCGCGTATCGGACAAAGGATAGAAGGCCGACCGCTGCGGCATTTCGGAGATCGAACACGGTGTTTCCAACCGCGACCATGATGGAAACATTTGTGTCTTTCTGGAAATGCTCTTTACCCCAGCAAAACCCGGAACCGCCGCTGGTGCTTGCGGAAAGTTGCGGAATCGGTCGCCGCGCGCGCGGTGCTTTTGACTTCGGTCAATGCCGGGTGGCAAGTCGGCAACGATCATGCCATCTTCACAGTGTGCTGGGCCAAGGTGCTAGGACGGATGGCCCAACAGACCACGCCCGACGGATATGGCCGACGGATGTGGCCCGGCCCCAGCCTCCCCGGATGACCGCGAACGGAACCGCGCGATGGACTACGAGAGCTTCTTCCGCAACCAGATCGGCACCCTCAAGCAGGACGGCCGCTATCGGGTTTTCGCCAACCTGGAGCGCCACGCGGGGAGCTTTCCGAAGGCGACGTTCCGCGACGCCGCCGGGCGCGAGCGCGCGGTGACGGTCTGGTGCTCCAATGATTATCTCGGCATGGGCCAGAACCCG
The DNA here is from genome assembly GCF_025961225.1 of Azospirillum canadense. GTDB lineage: Bacteria > Pseudomonadota > Alphaproteobacteria > Azospirillales > Azospirillaceae > Azospirillum > Azospirillum canadense. The sequence goes on from NZ_JAOQNG010000001.1 coordinate 2,600,802, forward strand.
GTGGTTCTGCAGGCCATGCACGAGGCGATCGACGGGGTCGGCGCCGGCGCCGGCGGCACGCGCAACATCTCCGGCACCAACGTCTATCACGTGCTGCTGGAGCGCGAGCTGGCCGACCTGCACGGCAAGGAGGCGGCGCTGCTGTTCACGTCGGGCTATGTGTCGAACGACGCGACGCTGGGCACGCTGGGCAAGCTGCTGCCGAACTGCGTGATCCTGTCGGACGCGCTGAACCACAACTCGATGATCACCGGCATTCGCAACAGCGGGGCCGAGAAGCACATCTTCCGCCACAACGACCCCAAGCACCTGGACGAGTTGCTGTCGCAGATCGCGCCGGGCCGGCCCAAGGTCGTGGCCTTCGAGAGCGTCTATTCCATGGACGGCGACGTCGCCCCCATCCACGACCTCTGCGACGTCGCGGAGAAGCACGGGGCGATGACCTACCTGGACGAGGTGCACGCGGTCGGCATGTACGGCCCGCGCGGCGGCGGCGTGGCGGAGCGCGACGGCGCCATGGACCGTCTGACCATCATCGAGGGCACGCTGGGCAAGGCCTTCGGCGTACAGGGCGGCTACATCACCGGGTCGACCGCGCTGGTCGATTGCATCCGCAGCTTCGCCGCCGGCTTCATCTTCTCCACCTCGCTGTCGCCGGTTCTGGCGGCTGGCGCGCTGGCCAGCATCCGCTACCTGAAGCAGAGCCAGGTGGAGCGCGACCGCCACCAGGAGCGCGCGGCCACGCTGAAGCGCCTGCTGGGCGATGCCGGGCTGCCGGTGATGCCGTCGGCCAGCCACATCGTCCCGGTGATGGTCGGCGACGCCCACCGCTGCAAGCGCGCGTCGGACGAGCTGATGGAGCGGCACGACATCTACGTGCAGCCCATCAACTACCCGACCGTGCCGCGCGGCGCAGAGCGCCTGCGCTTCACCCCAACCCCGCTGCACAGCGACGCCGACATGGAGCGCCTGGTCGAGGCGATGTTGGACGTCTGGAGCCGGTTGGAACTGCGGTTGGCGGCATAGGGTCGTCGTACTGGGCCCCACCCAACCCTCCCCCACCTTCGGCAGGGGAAGGCTTTCAGGGACGCGCGGCGGAGTTCCCTCCTCCGTCGAAAATGGGGGAGGGCTGGGGTGGGGGCCCAGCGCCCGCACTCCCCAACCTCCCCTCCTTACTCCCCTACTTGTTCGGATCCGGCTTCGGGTTGTTCTTCGCGTCGTCAGCGCGCTTGATCGGGGTGCGGCCGCCGGGGTCGGTCTTGATGCTGCGGTCGAGCGTCGGCTGGCCCGCCGACGGCGGCTGTTCCGCGGTTTGCGGGCGCTTGCGGCTCTGGTCGGTCAGGGTCTCGCCCGGCTTGGCGTTGGTCGCCGTGGTGTCGCCGCGCTTGGTGTTGGGCTGCATGGCGTCGCCCCGCGTCGGTTTCGACGGATCGGCCGGACGGGCGAGGCGGTTGCCGGACGGCTGGCCGGACTGCTCGCCCACCCCCTTCTCGCCCTGCCCGTAGCTGCGGCCGGGATCGTCGGTGTCCTGGGGCGTGGCCCTCTGCATCGGCCCCTTTTGCGTCTCCAGCTGTCCCTGGCTCTGCGCCAGCGCCGCCGGAGCGGCGGTCAGAGCCAGCACGGCGGCGATTGCGGCAAGTTTGGTCACGGTTGCGTTTCCCCTGGTTGATCACATCCTATCCTTCCCCGACCAACAGGAGGTCCGCCGCCGCCGTTCCGCTTCCCACCCCCCAGATGTCCACCCTGATGTCCTAGGCGCCGCCCATCGGAAGGGCTGGACTTGGCGCGGTTGCCGCCTTACGTTGGATGGTTGCGGCAGGTCATTGCGCGGCCGCACATTCTCGTCAACGCCCAGGGGGTCGCCATGTACCGTGACAACTCGCTGATGCCGAAGGAGGCCGTGCGCCTCGCCGTCCTGGGCACGCTGATCCAGGACGGGCCGAAGCGCTACGCCGACCTTGCCGGCGCGCTCCGCCATTTCCTGGACCGCATCGTCGGACCGTCGCTCGACCTGATGGGCACCTCGCTGGAGATGCTGCGCTACGAGGGGCTGATCGAGGCGCTGGACGGAAGCGGCATGGAGGACAACGCCCTGCTCGGCGCCACCGCCGCCGGCCGGACGGAGTTCGACACGCTGATGCGCGCCAACGTCCGCGCGCCGTCGGCCGACGGGCTGAACAAGCTGGTCATCGCGCTGAAGCTGCGCTTCCTGCACTTGCTGGACGTTGAGGCGCAACGCGACCAGATCGACCACCTCGCTTCCCTGTGCGAGACGGAACTGGCGCGGCTGGGCGACTTGAAGCGGGCCAGCGCCGGCACCGAGGGCCACTTCGACGCGTGGCTCGACCTCGACATCGCCCAGGCCGAGGAGCGGCTCGCCTGGTTCAACGCGCTGCTGGCGCGCCTGTAACCACCTGTATCGCTGAGCGGCTATGACGAAACGGCGCGGCGTTTTCGCCGCGTCATACGCGAGCGTTTGTTTCGCGTTCCGGTTCTGGTGTAACTTTGGGATTGCAAGACCGCCCCAGAGTCCCAACCCGGAAACGAGCCATGGCCGCCAACCTGTCGCCCGACGATCTTGAAGACCGCCTGCGCCTCGAATTCATCGACGACGCGCGTGACCGGCTTGAGGTGATGAACACCGCCATCGACGGCGTGCGCAAGGGCACGCGCGGCCACGCCGACGCCATCGGCGTGCTGCGGCTGGAAGCGCACAACTTCAAGGGCATGGGGACGAGCTTCGGCTACCCGACGGTCAGCCTGGTGGCGCACCGGCTGGAGGATTACCTGGCCGGGCTGAAAGAACTGGACCTGCGGCAGCTGTCCGATTCGCAGACCTTCGTGGACCGCATCGCGGAGTTGGTCGACCGCGCCGAGCAGCCGATGGTCGCGGAGACGAACCGGATCATCCGCGCCCTGCCCGTGCGCTACCAGTTCGAGATCACCGACGTGGAGGTCCGCGACGTCGAGATCATGCTGGTCACCCCGTCGAAGGTCGTGTCCAAGAAGGTGGGGACGGAACTGGCGGCCTGCGGTTTCCGCACCGTGACGGTCGGCGATCCCATCGAGTCGATCAGCCTCGCCGTGCGCGTGCCGCCGGACATGGTGATCGCGTCGATGGTGATGGACGGCCTGTCGGGCCTGGACCTGATCCGCGGCCTGCGCGCCATGAGCGTCACCCGCGACGTGCCCATGGCCCTGCTGACCTCGCTTCAGCTCGACAACCCGGCGCTGAAGGAAATCCCGCACGGCGTGTCGGTCATCCGCGTCGGCGAACATTTCGGCGAAGACTTCGCGGCGGTGGTGGCGAAGCACAACCTCGGCTGAGGTGTCGGTTTCTCGGGGGCAATAGGGGCTTCACGGATTTCGCAGTTTTGAAGCACGGATTACACGGATTTCTTTATCGCTTGCTCAGCGCGGGCCCGTCGAGAAGCCACGATTTGGCAAGTATCAAAGAAAAATCCGTGTAATCCGTGCTTAAATTCGTGCAATCCGTGATGAATAAGTTGTCCGACAACGGGTTATCCGTCAACGGGCGACAACCCAATCAATACAGATGCTGACCGCCGGTGATGAACATCTCCGTTCCGGTGACGTAGCCCGAATCGGGGCCGCACAGGTAGAAGATCACCGCCGCGACGTCTTCCGGCGTGCCCATGCGCTTCAGCGGGATGCGCGGGATCAGCACGTCGTATTCGGGGCCGGTCATGGAGGTTTCGATCTCGCCCGGCGCCACGGCGTTGACGCGCACGCCAATTTCCGCGAACTCCACGGCCATCTCGCGGGTCAGGCCGGACAGCGCCGCCTTGGAAGTGGAATAGGCGGAGCCCGCGAAGGGGTGCACCGAATGCCCGGCGATGGAGGTCACGTTGACGATCGCCCCCTTGGCGCGCGACAGCGGGGCCGCGAAGCCGCGGGCAAGCACCAGGGGCGCGAAGAAGTTCAGCTCGAACACCCGGTGCCAGCCCTCGATGGCGCCGTTCAGGCAGCCCAGGCGCTCCTTGATCGGCGTCTTGGGCGAGATGCCGGCGTTGTTGATGAGGGCGTGCAGCGGCTGCCCGTCCAGCGCGCGGTTGGCCTCCTCCACGAAGCGGGCGCGGCTGTCCGGGTCGGACAGGTCGGTCGCGATGTGGTGGGTCCAGTTGGGATCCCGGCGGCAATGGTCCGGCACCTCCTCGCGCGAGCAGGAAATGACGCGCCAGCCCTCGGCGCTGAAGCGCTGGACGGTGGCGTGGCCGATGCCCCGGCTCGCGCCGGTGAGAATGACGATTTTACGGTGCGGCATAACGCACACGATAGCGCGCTTCACGGCAGGGCGCCAGCGGAGCGGTTCGTCATCAGGGTTGCAGCGGTTGACGGCAGCGGTTGACGGTTGTCCAGTCACGCCCAACCTTCAGGCCAGACCATTCATCAGGTCGTGCTCATGAATCGAGGAGGGTTGGTCACGTGCTGTCCCGTCTGATCGCCGCGATTCTGCTCGCCGGCACGGCCGCCCTGCCCGTTTCCGGCCGCGCCGCCGCCCCGGCGGGCTCCGACCTGCCGCCGGCCGCCTGCGTGAAACCCGGCGGCTGGTCGGACGCCTCGGCCCGTCCCATGGACACCGGCGACCTGCTGCGCCGCGCCGCCGATGCGCCGGTGGTCCTGCTGGGCGAGCGGCACGACAGCGCCGACCACCACCGCTGGCAGCTGCACACGCTGATCGCCCTCTACACCATGAACCCGAACCTCTCCATCGGGCTGGAGATGCTGCCGCGCAGCGCCCAGCCGGCGCTCGACCGCTGGACCGCCGGCACGATCACCGAGGCCGAGTTGCTGAAGGAAACCAACTGGCGCAAGACCTGGGGCTACGACGCGCAGTTCTACCTGCCCATCCTGAACTTCGCGCGAATGAACCGGCTGCCGCTGGTCGCGCTGAACGTGGAGCGCGGGCTCGTCGCCCGCACCGCGCGGGAGGGCTGGGCCGCCATCCCGCCGGCCGACCGCCAGGGCGTCGGCAACCCGGCGCCGCCCAGCTCCGCCTACGTGAAGCGCCTGCGCGAGGCGATGGACTCCCATGGCCCCGGCGAACGCAGCGCCGACAGCTTCCAACGTTTTGTCGAGGCGCAATCGGTCTGGGACCGCGCCATGGCGGAGCGCATCGCCGACACCCGCCGCGACACCAACCGCACGGTGGTCGCCATCCTCGGCATGGGCCATGTGGAGGGGCACGATGGCGTGCCGTACCAGCTGGCCGACCTCGGCATCGGCAACTCCCTCGTCCTGCTGCCCTGGGACCCCGAGCGCCCCTGCGACGCGCTGGACGGGCGGATCGCCGACGCGGTCTATGGCCTGCGCGACGCCGACCCGCCCGACGCCGACGAGCCGCCCCGCCCGCGCCTGGGCGTGATGCTGGAACCCGGCAACGGCGGCGCCCAGGTGCGTTCGGTGATGGACGGCAGCGTCGCCGCGGCGGCGGGGCTCGCCCCAGGCGACGTGGTGGTCGCGGCGGCCGGCACCCCGGTGCACGACGCCTCCGAACTGACCGCGGTGGTGCAGCGCCAGGCGCCCGGGACGTGGCTGCCTCTGACGGTCAAGCGCGAACAGGGGACCAAGGAACTGGTCGCGAAATTCCCGGCCGAACAGCACCCGTAGGCCTGTAGGTCGGGTGGAGCGCAGCGAAACCCGACAGGTGCGCGTGTTGGGTTGCGCCTGCGGCACTACCCAACCTACGCGTCTCGCCTTGTCAGAGCATCCGCTCCCACTGCGCCAGGATGTCGGGGGTGGGATTGACGGCGGGGGCGTACTCAGTGCGGCCGAGGCGGGCGCGATGCTCGCGCAAAGCCCAGTGCACCGTCGGGAAGGCCAAGTCGTCCCAGGGGATTTCGTCCCAGCGGAACAGGCCGACCTCCTGGCTTTCCGGGCCGGCGGAGACGTCGGGCGACAGAAGCCGGGCGCGGAAGATCATCTGCACCTGGCTGATGCGCGGGATGTCGTAGACGGCCAGCAGCGAGTCGATTTCAATCTTCGCCCGCGCCTCCTCCCACGCCTCGCGGGCCGCACCCTCCATGGTGCTCTCGCGCTCCTCCATGAAGCCGGCGGGCAGGGTCCAGAAGCCCTTGCGCGGCTCGATGGCGCGGCGGCACAGCAGGATGCGGTCCTCCCACACCGCCACCGATCCCACCACGATCAGCGGGTTCTGGTAGGCGATGTAGCCGCAGTCGGGACACATCAGCCGCTCGCGGTCTTCACCGGCGGGAATGGCGCGGACGCGGGGGCCCTGGGGAGCGGTCGGAGGGGTCGGAGGGGTCGGATCGGACATGCGTCGGATATGGCGCGAACGGGCAAGCGGGGCAAGCCTGCCGATGGTCGCGGCCACCGGTCGCCTTCTGACGCTCCGCTTGCGTTCGTCACACGTTCTCTTTCGCTTTTCGTTCCCGGCGCCCTTCCTGTAGTCTGCCGAAGCAGCCAAAGAGTTTGCGGAAGAGTTCGGAGACAGGTTCGGTGACGTCCATGCAGTTCGCGTTCGACGGGGCGTCGGTGGCGCTCGGGCTCCTGCTGGGGGCACTGCTCGCCGGGGCGGCCGTGCGGCTGTTTGCCGCGCGGACGGAGGCCGAGTCGAACGCCCTCCACGCCGAGCTGATCACCCGCCTCGACATGGCCGAGCGGATCGAGGACGACCTGCGCGAGGAGGTGGAGGCGCGCGACCACCAGATCGCCCGGCTGAATGGCGAACTGGCCACGGCACGCGAGCGGTCGGCCGAGCTGTCCACGACGCTCGCCAAGGAACGTGCCGCGACGGCGGAGAAGCTGGCCCTGCTGGAGCGGGCGCAGGCGACCCTGTCCGACAGCTTCAAGGCCCTGTCGGCGGAGGCGCTGCGCTCCAACAACCAGAGCTTCCTCGACCTCGCCAAGGAGACGCTGACAACCTTCCAGGAGCAGGCCAAGGGGGATTTGGAGAAGCGGCAGGCGGCCATCTCCGACATCGTCGCCCCGGTGCGCCAGTCGCTGGAGAAGATGGACGGCCAGATCCAGGAGATGGAGCGCACCCGCGCCGGCGCCTACGAGGGGCTGAAGCAGCAGGTGCTGTCGATGCTGGAAACGCAGGCGCAACTGCGCGCGGAGACCGGCAACCTTGTCCGCGCCCTGCGCACGCCGGCCGCGCGCGGCCGCTGGGGCGAAATCCAGCTGCGCCGGGTCTGCGAGATGGCCGGCATGCTCGACCACTGCGACTTCGTGGAGCAGGCGACGGTCGACAGCGTTGCCGGCAAGCTGCGCCCGGACCTTGTGGTGAAGCTGCCCGGCGGCAAAACCATCGTGGTGGACGCCAAGACGCCCCTGGAGGGCTATCTCGACGGCGTGCAGGCCGACAGCGACGGCGCGCGGCACGACGGCCTGTCGCGCCACGCCCGCCACGTGCGGGAGCACATGAAGCAGCTGGGCGCCAAGGCCTATTGGGACCAGTTCGAGGACACGCCGGAGTTCGTCGTGCTGTTCCTGCCCGGCGAAAACTTCTTCTCCGCGGCGCTGGAGCACGACCCGGCGCTGATCGAGGCGGGCATCGACCACCGGGTGATACTGGCCACCCCGACGACGCTGATCGCGCTGCTGCGCGCCGTCGCCTACGGCTGGCGACAGGAACGGCTGGCCGACAACGCGCGGGAGATCAGCGGGCTGGGTGCGGAACTCTACAAGCGTTTGCACGACCTGGGCGGCCACATGGAGCGGCTGGGCCTACAGCTGGAAAAGGCGGTCGGCTGCTACAACGGCGCCGTCGGCAGCTTGGAATCCCGTGTGCTGGTCAGTGCCCGCCGCTTCCGCGACCTGCACGTCACGCCGGACGGCGCGGAGGACATACCGCTTCTGGAACCGCTGGACCACGCCCCCCGCCAGCTTCAGGCGCCGGAGCTGCGCGCAAAGGTGGGAACGTAAGGGAGAATCCCGCAACCGTCTTTTGCCTTGCAAACACGAAGGGCGGTTCCAATTTCCCTGATGTCATTCTGCTTCGGACTGCCGGCCTGCTACGCCTTCGGGTGCCCAGATCGTCGCTATGCCTGGACACAGTCTGATGCGTCGCACCGGTCGATGCGGCGCCATTCATTCCATGGGGGACAAACCATGCCCGTTGGCACCGTCAAGTGGTTCAACAGCACCAAGGGTTACGGATTCATTCAGCCGGACAACGGCGGCGCGGACGTCTTCGTCCACATCTCCGCCGTTGAGCGCGCCGGCCTCCGCAGCCTGAACGAAGGCCAGAAGGTCTCCTACGAGGAACAGCGCGACCCGAAGCGCGGCAAGACCTCGGCGGAGAACCTGAAGGCCGTCTAAAACGACCTTCTGTCGCGCGTCTGAAGGGGCACCGGGCGACCGGTGCCCCTTTCCGTTGCGCGCCTGTTTTCCCATCACCCGATTTCGGAGTTTCCCCCAATGGCCAAGATCAAGAAGAAGCAGCAGGCAGACAACGGCTTCGTCCTGTTCGACGTGCTCTACGCGGACGGCGCCCGCACCTCCAACCGCAAGGTCCCGAGCACGCTGGTCGGCGGCCTGGACGGCGACGAGCCGGCCCGCGCCTTCCTTGAGGAGCAGGACAACAAGATCGCCGAGATGTCCGGCAACCCCCGCGGCCCCATCAAGTCGATCACCCGGTCGGCGGTGTGATCCGCGACTCCAGCGGGCTGTTTGCCGAGGGATCATCAGCGTTCCTTGACCTGACGGCCCGCCCTCCATATTTTGGAATTTTGTAACTCACCCCTTGCACCGTTGCCGAGTCCCCATGGCCGTTCTGGATATCCTCGTCGCCCCGCACCCGGTCCTGAAGCAGAAGGCGAAGCCCGTCGAAAAGGTCGACGCGCGCGTCGCCAAGCTGATGGACGACATGGTCGAAACCATGTACGCCGCGAAGGGCATCGGCCTCGCCGCCCCGCAGATCGGCGTGCTGGAGCGCGTCATCGTCGTGGACGTGCACGAGAAGGATGAGGAGCCGAACCCGATCCGGCTCGCCAACCCGGAGATCGTCTGGAAGTCGGACGAGACCTCGGTCTGCGAGGAAGGCTGCCTGTCCGTGCCCGACCAATTCGCCGAGGTGACCCGCCCCTCCGCCATCCGCGTCCGCTACCTCGACGAAAAGAACGAGGTGCGCGAGATGGAGGCCGACGGCATGCTGTCCACCTGCATCCAGCACGAGATCGACCACCTGAACGGCGTGCTTTTCGTGGACTACCTGTCGATGCTGAAGCGCAACATGATCCTGCGCAAGGTGCAGAAGATGCAGCGCTCGGGCGCCAGCGCCTGACCGACCTCTTTCTCGGACGTTCTTCCCATGCCCAAGCTTCGCCTCGTCTTCATGGGCACGCCGGACTTCGCCGTGCCCAGCCTGCGCGCGCTGGTCGAGGCCGGGCATGAGGTCGCCTGCGTCTACAGCCAGCCGCCCCGGCCCGCCGGGCGCGGCCAGCAGGTGCAGAAATCCCCGGTCCACCGCTTCGCCGAGGAGCACGGCATCCCCGTGCGCACGCCGAAGTCGCTGCGCAACGCGGAGGCCCAGGCGGAGTTCGCCGACCTGAAGGCTGACGCCGCCGTGGTCGCCGCCTATGGCCTCATCCTGCCGCAGCCGGTGCTGGACGCGCCGCGGCTGGGCTGTCTGAACGTGCACGGCTCCCTTCTGCCGCGCTGGCGCGGGGCGGCGCCCATCCAGCGCTCCCTGCTGGCCGGCGACGCGGAAACCGGCATCACCATCATGCAGATGGACATCGGGCTGGACACCGGCGCCATGCTGCTGAAGGATCAGGTGCCGATCACCGCCGAGACCACCGCCAGCACGCTGCACGACGCACTGGCCGACATGGGCGCGCGGCTGATCGTGGAGGCGATGGACGGCCTCGCCGAGGGCCGCCTGACCGCCGTGCCGCAGCCCGACGACGGCGTGACCTACGCCGCCAAGCTGACCCGCGAGGACGGCCGGCTCGACTGGTCGCGCGAGGCGGCGTACGTGGAGCGGCAGGTGCGCGCATTGACCCCCTGGCCCGGCTGCTGGTTCGACATCAAGGGCGAGCGCATCAAGGTGCTGAAGGCGGAGCCCGCGCCGGAGGCCAAGGGTGCCACCCCCGGCACCCTGCTGGACGACCGGCTGACCATCGCCTGCACCGACGGCGCCGTCCGCCTGACACTGGTGCAGCGTCCGGGCAAGGCGCCGGTGGAAGGTTCCGCCTTCCTGCGCGGCTTCGCGCTTCCGGTTGGCACGGTTTTCGAAAACGCCGCATGCAGCGCTGGAAACTAACCGTCGAGTATGACGGCCGGCCCTTCGTCGGCTGGCAGCGCCAGGACAACGGCCCCTCCGTCCAGCAATCGCTGGAGGAAGCGATCGGCCGCCTGTCCGGCGAGACCGTGCGCGTCCACACCTCCGGCCGCACCGACGCGGGCGTGCACGGGCTGGGGCAGGTCTGCCATTTTGACCTGGAAAGGCCCTTCACCGGGCTGAAGCTGCGCGACGCGCTGAACTTCCACCTGAAGCCCGCACCCATCGCCGTGCTGCTGGCCGAGGCGATGCCGGACGACTTCCACGCCCGCATGACCTGCCTGGGGCGCAGCTACGTCTACCGCATCGTCAACCGCCGCGCCCCGCTGACGCTCGACGCCGGGCGCGCGTGGCACGTCATGCGACCGCTCGACGCGGAGGTGATGCACGACGCGGCGCAGGTGCTGGTTGGGCGCCACGACTTCAGCAGCTTCCGCGCCTCCTTGTGTCAGGCGAACTCTCCGGTCAAGACGCTGGAGCGCTTGGCCGTGGAGCGGGTCGGTGAAGAGGTGCGGGTGCACGCGGCGGCGCGCTCCTTCCTGCACCACCAGGTGCGCAACATGGTCGGCACGCTGGAACTGGTCGGGGCCGGCAAATGGACGGCTGACGACCTGCGCCGGGCGCTGGAAGCGCGCGACCGCTCCGCCGCCGGCCCGACCGCCCCGCCGGATGGGCTGTATTTCGTCGCGGCCCGCTACTGACAGGCGCCGGATTTCCCGATAGATTCTTGGGGCACCGAACAACCGGCCGGTAGCCGCAAGCCTTGCCCCGCCACGCCCCGCCGCTTTTTGCCCTGCTTTTCTGCGCCCTGCTGCTGCTGACCGGCTGCGGCGTGGACAGCGAGCAGGCGGCGCTGTGCCGGAAGCTGATCCCGGCCTTCGACTCCGGACCTGTCACGCAGGTCGACGCGGTGGAAACGCCCGGCGACGAGCCCTCCGTCCGGCTGACCTATCGGGTGGGCGCGGACGAGCACTGGATCGACTGCCGCTTCGGCGGACGCTTCTTCGACGAACGCCGGCACGAGCTGGTGTCGGTGGCGACCGACCGCAGCGGAACGCTGACGGATATCCATTTCACCATGCTGCGTGTCTGGGCCCGCCTGCCCTACGCCCGCATCGGCCTGCCGCCGGACAGCACGGGCGCGCGGCCCGCCGCCGGGCCGCGTGAGTGGGGGGCGCTGCTGTTCTTCCTGCAGCAGGTGATCAACGCCGCCACGGTGGCCTGCGTCTACGGCCTGCTGGCGCTCGGCTACACGCTGGTCTACGGCATCCTCGGCCAGATCAACCTCGCCATGGGGGAGCTGACGATGATCGGCGCCATGGTGACCGCCATGGGCGCGGCGGCGCTGGGCATGGCGGGGCTCGGCAGCATGCCGCTGGCGGTGCTGGGCGTGCTCGCCACCGTGATGGCCTTCACCGCCGTGCAGGGCTGGACCATGGAAAAGCTGGTCTTCCAGCGGCTGCGCCGGGTGCACAGCCACACGCCGCTGATCGCCGCGGTGGGGCTGTCCGTCGCCTACCAGGAGGGGATGCGGCTGCTGCACGGCGCCCGCGACTGGTGGCCCGCCCCGATCCTGGCCGACCGGCACGAGTTGTTCAGCGACGGGACCTTCACGGTCACCGCGCTGACCTCGCAGGGGGTGATCCTGCTGATGACGGCGGGGCTCTACGCGCTGCTGTGGGCCATCATGCAACGCACCGCCTACGGGCGCGCCCACCGCGCCTGCGCCGACGACGTGGAGGCGGCGGAGTTGGTCGGGGTGGACGTTGACCGTACGGTGTCCACCACCTTCGCCGTGGGCGGCGCGCTGGCCGCAGCGGCGGGGGCGGTGATCGCGCTGTACTACGGCGGGGTGAACTTCTACACGGGCTATCTGGTGGGCTTCAAGGCGCTGGCCGCCGCGGTGGTGGGCGGCATCGGCTCCGTCCCCGGCGCCATGCTGGGCGGCGCCCTGCTGGGGCTGGTGGAAACCTTCTGGTCGGCCTATTTCGCCATCGCCTACAAGGACATCGTCGCCTTCGGCCTGCTCACCCTGTTCCTGATCTACCGCCCGCATGGCCTGCTGGGGAAAGACCGAAGCCGGGGGGATTGAAGGAGTGCGCGCCCAGACAGCACGGGGGAGGCCGATGGCCTCCCCCGCGTGTCGACGTCGGTGCGGGTGCGCCGCTTACAGGCTGCGCACGTCCGTCAGGTGGCCGGTGATGGCCGCCGCCGCGGCCATGGCCGGGCTGACGAGGTGGGTGCGGCCGCCGCGACCCTGGCGGCCTTCGAAGTTGCGGTTGGAGGTCGAGGCGCTGCGCTCACCCGGCGACAGCCGGTCGGCGTTCATCGCCAGGCACATGGAACAGCCCGGTTCGCGCCACTCGAAGCCGGCCGCGGTGAAGATCTTGTCCAGACCCTCCTCCTCCGCCTGCTCCTTGACGAGGCCGGAACCGGGGACGACCAGCGCGCGCACGCCGTCGGCCACCTTGCGCCCCTCGGCGATCACCGCGGCAGCGCGCAGATCCTCGATGCGGCCGTTGGTGCAGGAACCGATGAAGACCGTGTCCACCTTCACCTCGGTCAGCTTCTGGCCGGGCGTCAGGCCCATGTAGGCCAGCGAGCGTTCCACGGCGGCGCGCTTGCCGGCGTCGGCCACGTCGGCCGGGTTCGGCACGGTCGCGGTGATCGGCAGCACGTCCTCCGGGCTGGTGCCCCAGGTGACCTGCGGGACGATGTCGGCGGCGTTCAGCACGACGGTCTTGTCGTAGACCGCACCCTCGTCCGACGGCAGCGTCTTCCAGAACTCCACCGCCTGCTCCCAGGCGCCGGCCTTGGGGGCGAGCGCGCGGCCCTTCACATACTCGAAGGTCTTCTCGTCCGGGGCGATCAGGCCGGCGCGGGCGCCGCCTTCGATCGCCATGTTGCAGACGGTCATGCGGCCTTCCATGGACAGACCGCGGATCGCCTCGCCGGCGAACTCGATGACGTGGCCGGTGCCGCCGGCGGTGCCGATCTTGCCGATGATCGCCAGCACGATGTCCTTGGCGGTCACGCCCGCCGGCAGCTCGCCGTCGACGCGGACCAGCATGTTCTTGGCCGGCTTCTGCAGCAGGGTCTGGGTGGCCAGCACATGCTCCACCTCCGACGTGCCGATGCCGAAGGCCAGCGCGCCGAAGGCACCGTGCGTGGCGGTGTGGCTGTCGCCGCAGACGATGGTGGTGCCGGGCAGCGTGAAGCCCTGCTCCGGCCCGACGATGTGCACGATGCCCTGGCGGACGTCGTCCATCGGGAAGTAGCGGATGCCGAAGTCGCGCGCGTTCTTGTCCAGCGTCTCGACCTGGATGCGGCTTTCCTCCTCGACGATGCCCTTGGAGCGGTCGGTGGTCGGCACGTTGTGGTCCGGCACGGCAAGCGTCGCCTCCGGGCGGCGCACCTGACGTCCGGCAAGGCGCAGCCCCTCGAACGCCTGCGGGCTGGTCACTTCATGGACCAAATGGCGGTCGATGTAGAGGATGCAGGTGCCGTCGTCCTGGCGGTGGACGACATGGCTGTCCCAAATCTTGTCGAACAGGGTGCGCGGCTTGGACATAGCAATTCTCTCTTGCGGCAATTCTCTCTCGCGGACCACTGACCGGACGAACGAAGCGTGCGGTAAGAGGGCCGCACAATAGCGATCTCTTACCGTCAGGACAAGCCGCGGCTGCGCGGCGCGGTTGCCAAAGCGTTCCGCGCGGCTGGATGCGGACCCGCCCCTTGTGCTAGCGTCCGGTCCCGTCCACACCGCAAGAAGGGTCTTCCCGTGACGGACCGCACTGTCCGCTGTGAGCGCTGCGACACGCCCCACCCGGCCGACCTGCCCGGCTGCCCGAACTGCCGGCGCATCCGCCAGACCAACATCGCCATCGCCACCACGCTGATCATGCTGGTGGTCCTGGCTGTCGCGGGCTGGTTCGGCGTGCAGGTCCTGACCGGATTTTCTCTATGAAAAAGCTTTAATGCCCGCCGACGCCTGTCCTGGGCGAGAATGGGGCAACCTGTTCCACCGGGATTGCGGATCATGAGCGACGCCACGGGCTGCCCCTATTGCGGGGAGGAATACGGGCACGGCCCGAACGACTGCCCGCTGTGCCGTTCGGCCCGCCGCAAGGATATCGTCATCCGCTGCGTCATCGGGCTGATGTTCATCGTCCCGATGCTGACGCTGTTCGTGACCATCTTCCTGGACAGCGGCGTCGGCCAGAAGATCTTCTCGCTGGACTGAAGGGACGCGGATCAGCCGTCCCGGGAACGCAACCCTCCCCCGCCCGCCCGCGCCCTAGGATGCGGCAAAACAATGGGCGGGAGGGACAGCCATGGCCGACCAGGCCGTGCCGCGCGCTGCGGAGGGCCGCAGACCCGGAGTTACGGGCCCCGGCGCCGTGGTCTACGCGCAGCTTGCGGGCATCGTGCTGTTCTGGGGCGCCAACTGGCCCCTGATGAAGACGGCCCTGTCCGACATCGGGCCGCTGACCTTCTGCGCCCTGCGCATGATCGGCGCCGCCGCGGTGGTGGCCGTGCTGTCGCCCTTGCTGAAGTTCCCGCTGCTGCCCCGGCGGGGGGAGCGCTGGCCGCTCGCCCTCGTCGGGTTGCTGCAGATCGCGGCCATGATGGACTTCGGCGCCGTCGGCCTGCGCGTCGTGCCGCCCGGACGGGCGTCGGTGCTCGCCTACACCATGCAGATGTGGGCCTTGCCGCTCGGCGTGCTGCTGGCGGGGGAGCGCTTTACCGGCCAGCGCGTGGCCGGCGCGCTGCTCGCCTTCGCCGGCGTTCTGGTCTTCTTCAACCCGGCGCTGGTCGACTGGGGCAACGGGGCGGCGCTGGTCGGCAACGGGCTGCTGCTGACCAGCGCCTTCTGCTGGGCGCTGGGGGCGACATTCTACCGCCGCCGCGCGGGCGGCTGGCGGACGCCCTTCTGGACGCAGACCTTCTGGCAGATCGCGCTCAGCGGTGCGGTGACGGCACCGCTGGCGCTGGCGGCGGAGCACGCGCGGCCGATCCACTGGACCCCCGCGCTCGGCACCGTCCTGGCCTTCAACTGGCTGGTCGCCACGGGCCTCTGCTATTGGTGGTGGTCGAAATCGCTGACGGCGATGCCCGCGGCGCAGGCCGGGCAAATCGTCTGCCTCGTCCCCATCACGGCGCTGGTTTTGAGCGCCCTCTTCATGGGCGAGCCGCTGAGCGTGGGCGTGCTGGCGGCCGTCGCGCTGATCGGGGCCGGCATCGTCACCACGATGCGAGCCCCGCGCTAGAACCGGGTCTAATGCTTCAGCTTGGCCGCCTCCGTCACGAAGCTGCGCCAGATCTCCGCGGGCACGGTGCCGCCGGTGACGCCCTTCATGGGGCGGTTGTCGTCGTTGCCGACCCAGACGCCCACGGTCATGCCGTTGGCGAAGCCGACGAACCAGGCGTCGCGGTCGTCGTTGGTGGTGCCGGTCTTGCCGCCGGCCATGCCCCCGGCGACCGCGTTGGACACCCGCGCCCCCCGGCCGGTGCCGTCGCGCAGGACGCCGGCCAGCAGGGTCCGCATGGCCGCCGTGGTGTCGGCCTCGATGACCCGCTCCGGCGGACGCTTGCCGTAGGCGTAGATCTCGCGCCCGCGCGGGTCGGCGATGCGCTGGAACAGATGGCCGTCCACCTTGTAGCCGCCGTTGGCGACGGCGGCGTAGGCCTGCGTCAGCTCCATCAGCGACACCTCGCTGACGCCGAGCGCGAGACCGAGGTCGGCGTCCAGCGGCGATTCGACGCCCAGCCGGCGGGCCACCGCCGCCACCTCCTCCGCGTGGCCGCGAGTCAGGCGGGCCGACGCGGTGTTGCTGGAATGGGCGAAGGCCTCGGCCAGGGTCAGCTGCTCCGGGTAGCGGCCATCGACGTTGCGGATGGCACGGCCGTCGGTGAATTCCATGCGCGAGCCGTCGACGGTTGAGGCCGGCGTCATCCCCCGCTCCAGCGCCGCCAGATAGACGAACAGCTTGAAGGCGGAGCCCGGCTGCCGCTGCGCCTGGACCGCGCGGTTGAAGTGGTCGCGCCGGGCCGAGGAGTCGCGGCCACCGATCATCGCCAGGATCTCCCCATCGCCGTCCAGCGCGACCAGCGCCACCTCCGCGTCGCCGACCGCCTTGGCGCGGCGCGCCAGCACCGTCTCCACGCTGCGCGCGGCGGCGATCTGCAGATCGCGGTCGAGCGTCGTGCGCGCCGTGAAGGTCGGGCCGGGACGCGCCACATCGGCGTAGCGTTCACTGGCGAAGCGGTCGAAGCGCGCCTTCGCCGTGCCGCGGAAGTGGCCGGTGGACAGAGCCGCCGTCTTGTTCGCCGCGACCAGCATCACCCGCTGGCGCTTGGCCGTCTCCGCCTTGCGCTTGGTGATGAAACCGACGTCGGCCATGGCGTCGAGCACGATTCCGGCCTTGGCGTCCGCCTTCTCCGGGTCGGCGAAGGGGTTGAGGCGCGACGGGGCGGGCAGCAGGCCGACCAGCATCGCCGACTCCTTCAGCGACAACTGGGTGGCGGATTTGCCGAAATAGACGCGCGCGGCGGCGTCCACGCCATAGGCGCCGAAGCCGAAATAGGCGCGGTTCAGGTAGAGGTAGAGGACGTTCTTCTTGCCCAACTGCTCTTCGAAGTCGTTGGCGCTGTAGATCTCGTACGCTTTGCGCGCCCAGCGGTCGTAGTCGTTGAGAAAGATGATCTTCATCGTCTGCTGGGTCAGCGTGCTGCCGCCCTGGCTGAAATGCCCGGACGTCACCGCCACGGCCAGAGCGCGGGCAAGGCCCTGGTAGTCGATCCCGTCATGCTCCAGGAAGCGCCGGTCCTCCTTGGCGATCAGTCCCTGGATCAGGTGCTTGGGCAGCTTGTCCAGCGGCAGCGTATCGCCGTAGGTTTCACCGGCAGAGCCGATGAAACGCCCCTGCCGGTCGAGGAAGCGCACCCCCTGCCCGCGGTTGTGCGCCAGCACGTCGTTCACGGAGCGGTACTGCTCCCCGAACAGGTCGAAAGCGCGGGCGGGAGCAGACAGGAAACCGGTGATCAGGGGAATCGCCAGAGCCAGCGACAGGGCGGCGCGGCGAAGCGCAGGGAATGGTCGGAGAGATGGTCGGGGCATGGACCCGTGTGGGCCTTTCCTAAAGGCGCGTGAGGCGCCACAGGTCGGCCCGTGACACGGATTCCACAATCCTCCTACCCCCTAATTTCAAAACGGCGCCATCAGCCTTTGCAAGGCACCGATTGCGTGACTACGACAGCGGGACGTTCTTCTTCGGGTGAGGTCGTCGATGGTGGCGCGTCTGCTTGCGGTGCTGGTCCTGCTGTGCGCGGCGGCGCTGCCGCTTTCCGGTCGTGCGGAGTCGATCCGTCAGGATCCAATGCGCATTCCCGCAAGCTTCCCCGGCCTGCTCGGCACCAGCAAAGCGGTGCTGGAGGCGCTGGTGGTCCGGCCGGATGGCCCTGGCCCCTTCCCGCTCGCCGTCATCAACCACGGCTCGCCGCGCGATCCGGCGGTTCGCGGCCAGATGTCGCCGAATGGCATGCTGCCGCAGGCCCGCGAATTCGCCCGGCGCGGCTGGGCCGCGGTGGTGGTCATGCGGCGCGGCTTCGGCGGAACCGAAGGCGATTGGGCGGAGGGCAACGGGCCCTGCAAATCCCCCGACTACAAGACCGCCGGGGAGCGCGGGGCGGAGGACATCCGGCAGGCCATCCGCTTCCTGGCGCAGCAGCCCTACATCGACCCGAAGCGGATCATCAGCGTCGGCGTCTCGGCCGGCGGATTCGCCACGGTGGCGCTGACCGCCGACCCGCCGCCGGGCCTCGTCGCCGCGGTCAGCTTCGCGGGCGGCCGGGGATCGCGCGCCGACGACGAGGTCTGCGCGCCGGAGCGTCTGGTCGACGCCTTCCGCGGCTTCGGCCGGACCTCGCGCGTGCCCATGCTGTGGGTCTATGCCGAGAACGACCATTTCTTCGGGCCGCGCTTGGCCAGGGACTTCCACGCCGCCTTCACCGGCGCCGGCGGGCGGGCCGAATTCGTCGCCGCACCGGCCTTCGGCAAGGACGGGCATTCCCTGTTCTCCGGCCCTGGCATCCCGCAGTGGGCGCCCACCCTCGACCGCTTCCTGACGGAGCGGAATCTCACCCCGCGCAAGACCCTGATCGACCTGCCCACGGCCGCCCTGCCGCCCCCGCCGGGCCTGTCGGAGCGCGGCCGCGCCAGCTTCCAGGAGTATCTCGCGGCGGCTCCCAACAAGGCCTTCGCCGTCTCCACCGACGGCGCCTTCGGCTGGCGCACCGGTCGCCGCAGCGAGGAGGACGCCCGCGACGGCGCCCTGGAGAACTGCGCCAAGAACGCAAAGCGCACGTGCCGGGTGGTGTACGTCAACGAGGAAGCGGAGTGATGGGGTAGGTCGTCGCGTTGGGCCCCCACCCAACGCAACCACGCACCAGCCCCAATGTTCTGAACCAACAAAAAAGCCCGCCGTAACCGGCGGGCTCTTTTGAGATTCTTGGAGAGAGCGGCACCGAAGCGTCACCTCGGGGCGAGCACCATCACCATCTGGCGGCCTTCGAGCTTCGGCATCTGCTCGACCTTCGCCAGTTCGTCCAGCTCGTCACGGACGCGGACGAGAACGTTCATGCCCAGGTCCTGGTGGGCCATCTCGCGTCCGCGGAAGCGCATGGTCACCTTGACCTTGTCGCCTTCCTCAAGGAAGCGACGGGCCGAACGCATCTTCACGTCGTAGTCGTTGTCATCGATGTTCGGCCGGAGCTTGATCTCCTTGACCTCGATGATCTTCTGCTTCTTGCGCGCCTCGGCAGCCTTCTTCTGCGCCTCGTACTTGTACTTGCCGTAGTCGAGGATCTTGCAGACAGGCGGCTCCGCCTGCGGAGCGATCTCGACGAGGTCGAGACCCGCATCTTCGGCGGCCATCAGCGCATCACGCAACGAAACGACGCCCACCATCTCGCCATCGGCACCGACGAGACGGACGGAGCGTGCCGTGATCTCCCGGTTGACCCGCGGTCCATCGCGGGTGGGAGCGGCTTCGGACGGTATCCTGGCTATGGACGCTTCTCCATGACTGAAAACCCGCCGGGGCGCGACCCCCCGGAGGGAGGCCCGCCCGAACGGCGCGGTCTGTTAAAACGGCGAATCGAAAGCGGCGGCGCCCGCAGGGGACCTCGCCTCTTCCGCTAGTTTATTGAGCGCAGCGTCAAGGGCAAGAACTTCCTGATCCTTACCACCGAGAGTACGGAGGGCGACCGTCCGTTCTTCCGCCTCGCGCTTGCCCACGACCACCAGGACGGGAATCTTCTGAAGGCTGTGTTCGCGGACCTTCAGGTTGATTTTCTCGTTGCGGGTGTCGAGTTCGGCACGGATGCCGCGGCGCTTCAGGAGATTCAGCACCTCCTGGCCGTAGCCGTCCGCTTCGCTGGTGATGGTGCAGACCACGGCCTGGACAGGGGTTAGCCACATCGGGAACTTGCCGGCGTAATGCTCGATGAGCATGCCGATGAAGCGCTCCAGCGAGCCCAGGATGGCCCGGTGCAGCATCACCGGACGGTGCTTGGCCCCGTCCTCGCCGATGTAGGTCGCATCCAGCCGTTCCGGCAGCACGAAGTCGAGCTGCAGCGTGCCGCACTGCCAAGTGCGGCCGATGGCGTCGGTCAGGTGGAACTCCACCTTCGGGCCGTAGAAGGCGCCCTCGCCCGGCAGTTCCTCGAACTCCAGCCCGGCGGAGCGGAGCGCGGTGCGCAGCCCCTCCTCCGCGCGGTCCCAGGTGTCGTTGGAACCGGCGCGGACGTCCGGGCGCAGAGCCAGCTTCACCGCGATCTTGTCGAAGCCCAGATCCCGGTACACGCCGAGCTGGAGCTTGAAATAGTCCGCCGCCTCGGTCGGCACCTGGTCTTCCGTGCAGAAGATGTGGGCGTCGTCCTGGGTGAAGGCGCGCACGCGCAGGATGCCGTGCAGCGCGCCCGACGGCTCGTTGCGGTGGCAGGCCCCGAACTCCGCCATGCGGATCGGCAAGTCGCGGTAGGAGCGCAGGCCGTGCCTGAAGATCTGCACGTGGCCCGGGCAGTTCATCGGCTTGATGCCCAGCATCTTCTCGCCGTCGTCGGCGGAGACCTTGAACATGTTGTCGCCGTACATGTCCCAGTGGCCCGACGCCTTGAACAGCGAGCTGTCGATCAGCTGCGGCGTCTTCACCTCGACATAGTCCGCCTGCTGGAGCTTGGTGCGGATGTAGGTTTCCAGCGTGCGGAACAGCGTCCAGCCCTTCGGATGCCAGAAGACCGAGCCGACGGCCTCCTCCTGCACGTGGAACAGGTCCAGCTCCTTGCCCAGGCGGCGGTGGTCGCGCTTCTCCGCCTCCTCCAGCTGGTGCAGGTAGGCCTTCAGCTCCTTCTCGTCGCGCCAGGCGGTGCCGTAGATGCGCTGGAGCATCGGGTTCCGGCTGTCGCCGCGCCAGTAGGCGCCGGCCACCTTCATCAGCTTGAAGCCCTGCCCGACCTTGCCCGTGGTGGGCGCGTGCGGGCCGCGGCACAGGTCGAGCCAGTCGTCCTGCCGGTAGATGCTGATGTCCTGATCCGCCGGGATCGCCTCGATCAGCTCCGCCTTGTAGAGCTCACCAAGCTTCTTGAAATAGGCGACCGCGTCGTCGCGGGTCCAGACCTCGCGGACGATCGGGATGTCCTTGGCCACGATCTCGCGCATCTTCGCCTCGATCTTCTCCAGATCGTCGGGCGTGAAGGGCTCCTCGCGCGCGAAGTCGTAGTAGAAGCCGTTGGCGATGGCGGGACCGATGGTCACCTGCGTGCCGGGATACAGCTTCTGCACGGCGTCGGCCAGCACGTGGGCGGCGTCGTGACGGATCACCTCAAGCGCATCGGGATGATTGCGCGTGACGATCTCGATCTTCGCGTTGGTAGTGACGGTGGTGGTGACATCCTTCACCTCGCCGTCGATCTTGACGGCAAGCGCATCCTTGGCAAGGCGCGGCCCGATGGAGGAGGCAATCTCAAGCCCCGTCACCGGCCGGTCGAACTCCCGCACGCTGCCGTCGGGCAGCGTGATGGCGATGTTGGACGTCACCGAAGTCACCATTTGACTGTGTTGCATCGCACCCGGCACATGCCGGGAGGCGAAACTTCTAATGTCCACAGGTCGCCTGTCAAGCGCGGCAAGCCCTGTTTCAGGGCAAAATGGCCGTGAAAGCGGCGGATTTCAACGCGCTGTGGCGTCCCGGTCGAGGTCTAGGCTGGCTTGCGCGCCGGACGCGGCTCGCCGAACAGGTAGCCCTGGCCGAAATCGAAGCCGGCGCCGGCCAGTTCGGCCATCTGCTCCTCGGTTTCGATCTTCTCGACGATGACGTCGATGGCCTCCCTGTCCAGCCGGCGGCGCAGCGCCTCGACGCGCGGGGCCAGGGTGGGGTCGAGCAGCAGGGCACGGTCGAGCTTCAGGTAACGGAACTCGTGCCGCACCAACGTCTCCACGTCGATGTCCGGGTCGGTCACCTGGTCCATGGAGAAGCGGAAGCCGATCCGCGCCAGCTGCGACAAAATGCCCAGGGTCACCGCCCCGCCGGCGCGCAGTTGCTCCTGGCTCAGCTCGAACACCAGCTTGGGCACCAGCGCCTGATTCTGCGCCATCAGCTGCAGGAACTCCTTCATGAAATCGGCGTCACTGAGCGTGGCGGCGGAGATGTTGGAGAAGAAGCCGATGGCGTGCTGGCGCTTCTCCGTCTCGCGGATCAGCTGGACGCAGCGGACCAGAAGCAGGTTGTCGATGGTGGCGATCAGCCCCTCGCGCTGCGCGATGTCCAGGTAGCGGTCGGGCAGGATCAGCGCGCCGTCCGGTTCCCGCACGCGGGAGAAGGCCTCGTAGAAGCGGTGCTTGCGCTGCGGCAGGCTGACCACCGGCTGAAGGTGGATGTCGATGCGGTCGGCCTGCAACGCGTCGCGCACCGCCTCCAGCACCAGCGCGTCGTCCATCGGCGGCGCCTCGACGATGGACTCGGTTAGGGGCTCCCCAGGCGGCTCCTCATACCGCGCCTGCGGCGCCTGCGGGACCGGGAAGGGCGCGGGCGGCGGATCGGACCGGCGCTTTTCGGTCAGGCGGGTGACCAGCGATTGCAGGAGCTTCACCTCCTGGATCACCGTCTCGTACTGGCTTCCGTCGCCGGTCGCCCGCCCCTCCTCCAGCCGGGCGAGCCGCCGGCCGTGGTCCTCGGCCAGGGTGCCGACCACATGCTCCAGGATGTCCAGGCGGCTGGCCGCCGTGCGCTCGGCGCGGCGGTGTGCGGCGATCTCGTGGGCCAGCGCGCCGGCCAGCACGACCACGACCCCGGCGAGGCCGGCGACCTCCGGGCCGGCATCCGGCCGCAGGACGGCGACCGCCGCACCGACCGCGACTCCGGCGGCCAGCGTGGCGACTCCATAGAGGATGGCCGTCCGCATGCGCCCGTTCCCCCGGATCAGCGGTGGTCCGCCCCCACGGCGTCCGCCAGCCGGGCGAAGCCGTCGCGGCGCAGCAGGTCGGCCAGCCCGGCGTTGATCACCGGCACCAGCGCCGGCCCGGCGTAGACCAGCGCGGAATAGAGCTGTAGCAGCGACGCGCCAGCGCGCACCTTGGCGTAGGCATCGGCGGCCGACGCGATACCGCCCACCCCGACCAGCGGCAACTTGCCGCCGGTCAGCTTATAGATCTCCCCCAGCACCTTGGTGGAGGGAGCGAACAGCGGCTTGCCCGACAGGCCGCCGGCCTCCGACCGCAGCGGCTCCGGGATCGACACCGGGCGGGCGATGGTGGTGTTGGAGACGATCAGCCCGTCGATGCCCGACTCCAGCGACACCGCGGCGATGTCGCCCTTGTCCTCGTCGGTCAGGTCGGGGGCGATCTTCAGCAGGACCGGCGGCGCCTTGGCGAGTTTGCAGGACGCCCGCGCGTCGAGCACGCGGCCGAGCAGCGTGCGCAGCGGCTCCCGCCCCTGCAGCGCGCGCAGGCCCGGCGTGTTCGGCGACGACACGTTGACGACCAGATAGTCGGCAAGCGCCGCAACGCGCTTGACGCCCAGGACGTAGTCGTCCGCGGCCTCCACCGTGTCCTTGTTCTTGCCCAGATTGGCGCCGACGATGCCCGGCGCCTTGCGCCCGTGCGCCAGCCGGCGCTCCAGCCTCTGGGCGAAGGGCTCCAGCCCCTCGTTGTTGAAGCCCATGCGGTTGATGACCGCACCCTGCTCCGGGATGCGGAACAGGCGCGGCTTTGGGTTGCCGGGCTGCGGCCGCGGCGTGACGCTGCCGGCCTCCACGAAGCCGAATCCGAGCCGCAGCATGGCGTCCACCACCTCGGCGTTCTTGTCGAAGCCGGCGGCGAGCCCGACCGGGTTGGCGAAGTCCAGCCCGAAGACCGTGCTGCGCAGGATGGGGTCGTCCGTTCCCCGGACCGCCGGCATCAGCCCGGTGGACAGGCCCTTGAGGGTCAGGCTGTGCGCCGTTTCCGGATCGAAGCTGCGCAGGATCGGGCCGACGATGGGAAACAGGTCGATCACGGGACGATGTCCTCAGGAGACGTGGGAAAGCTCGGCGGGAAAATATGGCGGCCGTCCGGACCCAGCGGCAGCGGGTCGGCGCGCAGAACCGCCGGCACCGGCAGGGCGGCGTAGAGGTGCGGGAACAGCTGGCCGCCGCGCGACGGCTCCCACCGCAGGGCTTCGCCCAGCGTGTCGCCGTCCACGGTCAGCAGGACGAGCCCGTCCTGTCCCGCGCGGTGCTTGGCCGCGCTCTCCACCACTTGGGCGGCGGTGGAGAAGTGGGTGAAGCCGTCCGCCGCGTCCTGCGAGGAGCCGGGGTAGGAGCCGGAGGAGAGCGCCCGCTCCCACTCGTCGGCCCGGCACATATGGTAGATGATCCGATCGGTCATGGCGGCGGGGACATTACCCCAAAGCGCATCGGGCCAAAAAGCAAATCGAAGAATGGGGAGGCCGGCGCGGGAGGATGCCTTTCCGTCTGCGTTGCAATTTGCAAACGCCGTGGCGGAAACGCAGCGGCAAATTGCGGATGGCCGCGGCCCCGGCGCCCGCCGGATCCCACGGAATCCGCGCGAAACGGCGAGAAAGCGACAGATTTTCTAAAATGCCGGAGATTTTGGCGGGTTGGCATTGGGCTTGCTGTGATGGCAGCAATAAATGGAGGTCGCCATGAACGCAATCGCACTGACCGTGATGAAGGACCGGCACGCCGACGGCGCGCTCGACTCGTCCGTGAACATGCTGGGTGCCGCCCCCCTCGGCCCGATGGCCGAGGCGAGCCACACGCCGGTCCCGCTGAAGCCGACGGCGGCGATGCTGGCCGCGGGATCGCGCGCCGGCGGCGTTTCGGTGGAGACCGCCTGGAAGATCTACCTCGCGATGATCAAGGAAGCGGCCTGAGGCCCATCACGGTCCCGGTCATTCCACGTCGTTGTAGAACAGCAGGGCCCCGAACTCGGCGCAAGCGCTGCGGCCATGCGCCCAGTCGGGACTTTCGCCGGCCCGGTGGACGTGGGTCGCCCCAAAGGTCGGATCGGCCAGCTGGCCCGCCACCGCCCGGCGCGCGATGCGCCGGCAGGCGGCGAAGGCCGGATCGTCGGACGTGACGGCCTCATGGCTGCCACCCCATCCGGCGAACTGGCCGGGCTTGCGGCAGACGGCGACGACATCGCCGCCCCACCACCAGCCGCCGCGTTCCCGCGCCCGGCGGACGCGGTTCATGACCAGCGCCGCCAGCGCTTCCATGGCCCGCACGGGCTCGCCCCGCGCCGCGCCCCACAGGGCACGGGCCAGCGTGTCCACGGCCTCGGATCGGTGGTTGTCCTGAACGGCATTCACCGCGGCGATCGCCGGCTCCGGCCGCAGCGCACGGGCGCTCATCGGCGCCCCCCGTCGGAGAAGCAGCCGCTTTCCAGCTTGGTCTCGATGCGCAGCAGGTGGTCGGTCAGGCGCTGCTCCACGTCCTTCAGCGTGGCGAAGGACACGTAGGTCTTGGCGACCTCCAGCTTGTAGGCGGCCAGGCTCTCGCGCACCTGCGCCTGGGCGTTCTCGGCGCGCACGCGCAGGTCCTCCAGCGCGGATTCGGAATCGTTGCGCAGCCGGGTGATCAGCCAGAACAGCCCGCCCATCACGGGCAGTTCCACGGCCGAGATCCACCAGACCAAGTCGACGGTCTCATGCATTGGGTTTCTCCGGTGCATAGGAAAAGAAAAAGGCCGCCTCCCGGGTGGGAAGCGGCCTTGCGGTTTCTGGGGCGGTGTTAAAAGGCTGCATCACACCTCCCACCCCGACGACGGCGCCACCACTGGCACCGTGCCGCGCCAGTCCGGGCGGCGGTCCAGTGCGGTTGAGCGGTCGAAGCGAAAGGGTTCGCAGGACAGGGCGCCGGCCACTGCATCGAGCCCATCGTCCCTGCCCCCGGAACGACCGTTGTAGCGGGCATCCGGCGACCAATCGCGCATCTCGCGGACGAAGGCCGTCTCCCACACGCGGGCGTGGGCGAACAGGCGCTGGTCGGCGAGCAGCGCGTCGAAGGCTTCCTGGATGCGGGCGGCCTTGTTGCGGTTGCTGCTCCGCTCCACGACGGCGGCCGCGACCTTCGCCTTCTCCAGCGCCTTGCGCAGCAGGCCGGGCAGGAAGCGGCCGATGCCGTTGGTTTCCACGTGTATCGACGGCAAATGATGCTCCTCCAGGAAGCGGACCACCTGGGCGCACTGCTGCTCCGCCTCGGTGTCCGGGTTGCCGGGGTTCACCGTCAGGTACAGCACCCGGTGCAGGTAGAAGCGCCCGTCCTCCCCGCCGAAGACCGCGGCGACCACGCTGGAATCGCCGGGCTTGCCGCCCTCGGCCGCCGGCCGCGCGAAGGCCGGATCCCACCAGCAGGAGGCCGAGGCCAGCCGCACTCCGTTCAGCGTCAGCACGGCGCGGCCCAGCGATTCCCGATAGTCCAGCACCCCGTCGTAACGGCCGAGCTTGTCGAGGTCGAGGAAGCCCTCCGCCTCGTTTACGGGCCGCAACAGCATCTGGCTGGTGAATTTGTTGGGCCCGGTCGCCTTGCGGATGCGGTTGACGTGCGCCTCGTCGAAGCGCCGGGGCCAAGCGAAGGTGCGCTTGCCGTCCGGCCCCTCCGTGTAGACCGGCAGAACCAGCCGGGCGAAGCCGTCCAGGAAGGGCCGCATCTCCCCCGCTTCCGGCCGCGGCTCGTCGGCGTAGATGGAGTAGTAGCTGTGCGGCGTCCCGACGTAGAGCTGCACGCCGCCCGGCACCAGCAGGTATTCGATCTCCGCCAGCTTCTCCCGCAGGTCGGCGCGCTTGCCCGGGCTGCCGGAGCTGCGCGGCACCTCCACGTCGTCGCAGATCACCACGTCGGCGCGGCTGCCCGTGACGTTGCCGCCGATCCCCGCCGCGACCATCGAGGCATCGCGCAGCTCCTGCGGGCGGACCACGGTGAACTGGTCGGCGGCCCACTGGTCGCGCTCCTTCGCCGGGGGCTTCAGGTGGCGGGTGTCGGGGTGCCGCTCAATGATGCGCTTGACGTTGCGCACCATCTTCTTGGCGAGCTTCAGGTCGGCCGCCAGCACCAGCAGGCGCCGGTTCGGATCCTGGTACAGCATCCAGGCGGCGAACAGCCCGACCAGCGACGACTTGCCCGCCCCGCGAAAGGCCATCAGCAGCATCCGCCTGTCCGGACCGGCGCATTGCTGCTCCAGCCAGACGGCGATGCGGCGGTGGTGGCGCGGCGTGACGAGGTCGGACAGCTTGTTCCAATCGTGGACGAAGGCGAAGAAGCCCTTCTTCCTCTCAAGCGTCCCCTTCTCAGGCACCCCCGTCATGGCACCCGCCCCAGGATGTGCCAGGCCGCGCCATTGGACATCACCGTCACCGCGCTGCCGGTGGCGGCCAGCGTCACCGCCGCGTTGTCCGGCCCGCCGCCACCCGCCTTGGTGACGGTGACGGTGTTGCCGGAGACGTCCGACTTCTTGATGGTCAACGTGCGCCCCACCGCGTGCGACGCGCTGGGCGCCGGCAGTTGCACCGTCACCGCGCCGCCGTAGGCGCTGACCAGATACAGCGACTGGTTCAGGTCGGGCTCGAACGTGCCCGGCTGGTCGCGGAAGCCGGCGTTGCTGGGCAGGCTGTTGCCGGCGACGATCCACCAGCCGGCCCCGTTGGACACCAGCGTCACGAAGTCGTACCGGTTGCCGAGCGCCACGCGGCGCCCGTCCGGCCCCGGCCCGCCGTCCTCGGTGATGGTCAGGACGTGGGCCGACGCGTCGGTGCGCTTCACCGTCACCGTGTTCCCGTTGGCCGAGCCCGCCGCGGGCAGCCGGAACTCCACGTCGCCACCATAGGCGCTGACCAGATAGACGGAGCTGCCGAGGTTCGGCTGCACCAGCCCGCCGGCGGGCGGCTCCACATACTCCGTGTCGTAGCGCAGCGTTTCCACGACCAGCTCGCGGACGCGGCTGCGCATCAGGCGGTTCTTTTCCGGATAGCCGGCGTTGACCGCGGTGTATTGCCCGCCGGAAAGGTCGTAGATGGCCGGCCCGGCCGACATGGACAGCAGGTTGACGATGGCCGTCTCCACCGACCCGGCATCCAGCTGCACGTTCGGCACGCCGCCCAGCGACTCGGCGTAGAAGTTCAGGATCAGCGTCTTGTCCGTGTTGGCGCCGACGCGGAAGCAGGCCAGCGCCATGGTGGACAGGTTGGCCTCGCAGTCCTGGAACGTGTTGTTGTACTTGCCCTGCTCCACGTAGAAGCCGCAGCCGCTGATCGGGGCGGACAGCGAGTAGACCCGTACCATCGAAAAGCGGTTGGCGTTCGGCGTGTCGCCGTCGCCGCTGCGCGTCAGCCAGACCCCGTGCACCGCCGGCCGCGCCACCAGCACGCGCGACACCATGTTCCAATAGCAGGGCCGGTTGGGGTCCGTGTAACCGTCGAAGAGCAGCCCGACCCGCGGCTCCCACAGCGTCAGGTCGCTCAGCGTGTTGTGCACGCAGGGGCCGTCGCGCCCGAACAGCCGGACGCCGGCGTCCCCCTGCTCCAGCCGCAGCCCCGACACGGTCGCGTAGCCGTCCGGCAGGTGGATCAGGTCGAAGCCGTCCGAAGCCCCCTTGATGACCGACGACTGCCCGGCCCCGGCCAGCGTCTTGCCATAGGCCACGGTCAGCGTGTTGGTGATCTTGTACGTCCCCGGCGGCACATGGACCGCACTCGCGCTGGTCAGCGCCGCCTGGATGGCGATGGTGTCGTCCACCACACCGTCGCCGACCGCGCCGAAGTCCTTCACCGACACGGCGTCGGCCAGCTTCTCGCGGATCGGGCGGCGAACGGCGCCGGCCCCCGGCGCCACAAAGGTCGACAGCGCCTCCTCGTCCACCGGCGCGCGGGTGGTGGGGTTGCCCGCGCTGTCGAAGGCGAGCAGCCGGCCGGCGCGCACCGCGCGTTCCGGCAGCAGGTTGGAGGCAGGCAGGTCGGTGTCGGTGTAGCGCAGTATCAGCTCCTGGTCGCCGGCCACCTGCTGGAGCGCGGCGGTGAGCTGGTCGAACTCCCGGTTCAGGCTGGAGGCCGGCAGCGGCCCGCTTTCCAGGAAGTCGCTGGTGCGCTCGATGGGCAGGCGGCGGCGCAGCAGAACGGGCGTGTCGACGGCGGGCGGGGCCGCGAAGGTCACCGTCCCGCCGTCCGTGTTCCCGGCCCCGGCGACGGCATAGCCGGTCGCTTGCAGCGCAGCGCCCAGGAAGACCTGGAGATCGCCCGCCGCGAAGATCGGGAACGGAAAGGGGAATCTCACCTGCGCGCCGTCGGCGAGATACTGCACGCGCGGAGTCCCGCGCGGAATTTGAATGGTCGTGGGCATGAAAGGGCCCTTCTTGGCGGGGAAGGCCCCTCTCCCGCCGGGGGCGGGAGAGGGTTGTAGCGCTCAATAGAACTTGCTCATGAACTCCAGACGCTGGCGGTCGGCGAGCTGTGCCTGTTCGAGCAGGTTGCGGCGACGGGCGTTGTCCAGCTCCTGCTGGATTGCCTGGCGCTTGATTTGGTCGATCTGGCCAGCGTCCTGGCGCTCCATCGCGCTGTCGTTGACGGCGCCGAGCAGGATCGCCTCGCCGGAGCCGTCGGCGGCGCTGACACCGCTGGCCCCCAGCGTGGCACGGGTGCGGGCCATGGTGCGGCGCAGGGCGTCCACCCGCCGCCGCTCCTCCGCCGCCGCATTGGCGTTGATCTGGGCGAGCTGGGCCGGCGCGCTCCCCTGCTTGTCCGCCATATCAGTGGCTTGGTTGGAGCGCAGCTGGTCAGCGGCTTGGTTCTGACTCTGCGCCAGCCAGTCCATCTCGCGGGTGCGCTGCTGCTCCGCCTCGACGCGGGCCTGCTCGTCCTTCTGGCGCTGAAGCTCTTGGTCCTGGCGACGCAGCGCGTCCTCGCGCTGCCATTCCAGCTGCTGCTTCTGCGCCTCATAGGCGTATTTGCGCTCATCGACTTCCCGCTGCGCCTGCGCGCTCGTCGAGGAGTCGGTGAACTTGCCGACCGTGCCCGCGACGGTGCTCACCGCTGGCAGGGCCGTGGTCACGAGGGATGTGATGCCACCCATCAGTCGTTCACCTTCAATTCCATGGTCACGGACAGCAGGGTGAAGGGCAGCGGCGCGTCCTGGCGGATGCGCCACAGCGGCCGGTCGAAGTCGCGCCGCCAGCCGAGCGTGCGCAGCTTGCGGTCGCCGGAGATGCGCGCCGGCACGCCGCCCGCCGGCTGCGGCCCCGTCCGGTGCAGCGGCAGCTCCTGCAGGCCCCGCCCCAGGTCGGCGCTGAGCGCCGCCGTCTCCTCCAGCCGGAAGGTGACGGACACCAGCCGCACCGGGTCCGGCACGCTCCCCTGGCCGAGCAGGCTGACCGGCAGCGGCTCGACCAGATGGGTGTAAGGCAGCCCGGCCTCCACACGACGGGCCGGCGGGTCGAGCACGATCTTGCCGGCGGCGACGGTGGCCTGCCCGCGCACCACCCCGTCGGCCACCACCGACAGGGTCCGCCCCTCCAGGTGGTCAAGCCCGCTCCACACCGCGGTCGCCGTGTCGTGGTCGCCGACCAGCGCCGCGTCCAGGTTCAGGTCGTCGTCGAAGCGCTCGACGCTCCAGCGCCCGGCGCGGTCGATCAGCGCGTAGACCTCGTCCCCGACCACAGCGACGGAGCGCACAGCCCCGTCCGTCTCCAGCCGGGTCCAGGCGGTCACCTGCTCCAGCCGGTAGACGGTCAAGGCACCCAGCGAGCCGTCCTCCATCGCCACGAACATCAGCCGGCGGCTCTGGTCGTAATCCTGGTCGCGCGGGTTCACCACGAGGTGCCGCGCCAGCAGGGCGAGGTCGTTGGCTTGGTAGGCGGCCTCCGTGTCAGTGTAGAGGAACTCGCGGATCTCCTTGCCGTTGCGCGACACGAACAGCGTCGCGCCGTCCACATCGCGCGGCGGGACGGAGCGGTCGACCGGCGAGCCGATGCGCGTCTGCCGCGTCACCTGGATGTTCTGCGGCGTCAGCGGGTCGCCCGACACCATGTACTCCGCGCCCGAGGTGAAGAGCTGCAGGTGCCGCCCGGAGAAGACGGCGCGGATGGCGTTCACCTGGTCGGACAGGATGCCGAACTCGATGGCCTCGTCGTCCTTGCCGGTGCCGAGGTCGAAGTTCCACAGGTCGGCGGAGCGCGACAACCAGAGCCGGTTCGGCAGGTCGCGCGACCCGCCGACGACCAGCCGGTCCTGGTGGAACGCCGCCGACACCGGCCAGCCGCGCAAGGGGGAGAAGGACTGCTCGTCCCACACCGTGGCCACGTTCGTGTTGGGCAGTGCCTCCACCACCGTGGCGTTGACCTGGGTGGCGGAGACGACGCCGGTCACCCTCAGCTGCTTGCCTTGGATGCGCAGCCGCGTGCCGTCGTGCTTCGGGTCGAAGACGGCGGCCGAGGCCGTGACCGTGATGGCACCCGTGGTGCCGGACGGGGTCAGCGTCACGGCCGCGTCGGCGAAGCGGTAGAAGGGCATCAGCACCTTCTCGCCGTCCGTCCCATAGGACCAGTCCGACAGCGTCCAGTGCCCATCCGCGCCGCCGCGCGTCAGCTTGCGCGGCGGCACGTCGGGGTGGCAGACCAGCAGCGTATCCGCCGACTGCGTCCAGGTGATCTGGCGAAGCTGCGCCGCGGTCCAGGGGGCGTCCGCCGTAGCGACGCGCACGTCGTCCTCGTAGACGTCGATCTTGCCGTCGGAGAAGACCAGCAGGTAGGTCTGCTCCGTGTTGAACTCGAAGGCGACCAGCCGCCCGTCGCCCCGCGCTCCGTCCACGAAGGCGAGGCCGGAGCGGCGGGTGATCCCGCCCGTGGGGTGAATGAACAGGTTGCGCAAGGACAGCGCCCCATTGTCGTAGGCGCGCAGGTCGCCGCGCCCGAGCAGGCGGCGCGACACCTCGCCCGCCGTGAAGTTCGTCTTGATCTGGGTGACCCGCGGCATCAGCCCCTCGCGTCGATCAGGGTGAAGTCTTCGAAGCCCGGCTGGCTGTCCTGCTGCCTGTCGATCTGGCGGGCGCGGCGGAACTCCGCCTCCGCCAGCCGTTGCAGCAGGTCGGCGCGGCTGGAATTCTCGGTCAGGGGGATGCAGAACTCCGCGGCCAGACGGGCGATCAGCGCCTGGTCGAAGAAGGGAGGAAAGTCCTCCTCCGCCGGGCGGCCGATATAGGTGAGCGTCACCGTGTCGCTGTCCGCCTGCAGCGTCCGCCCGGCGATGCGGCAGTCGAGCCCCCGCCCCCGCCCGCCGGCCCCGGCGCCAAGCGCGCGCAGGAAATCGGCCGGCAGCTGGAAGGCGGCGGAAAAGTCCGCGACCGGCCCGTCGGCGAGCCGCGGCAGCGTGGCCTGCCGCGTGGCGAAGCTCCAGGGGTTGGCCGACAAGAGCGCGTCGCGCGCCGGCTCATAGAGGGCGTCGGCCACCTCCGCCTCGGCGGTGCCCTCGTCGAAGGCGGTGATCGCCGTCGCGCCGATCTTGATCAGCGCGCGGCTGCACAGCCCGACCGCGGTCAGTGCCATGGGTTCGATCCTTCGAAGGAATGAAGGGATGGAAAGGGGCGGCCCGCTGGAAACGGAACCGCCCTTGCCGGATCAGCTGATGTTGCCCATCAGTCGACGTTGCTGCTGCCGAAGGGCGTGATGTTGGTGGCGTCCACCACGCCGGCGGCATTGGAGCCGACCACGAACACGCCGGTGACCGGCGCGCCGTCGGTGTCGGTGTTGGCGAGGATCATGTCGCCGACCCGCAGCAGGTCGGTGGCGCCGTTGAAATAGCCGCGGGTGTCCACCTCGGTCGCGAGGTCGACGGTGGTGTAGTGCCAGAGCGTGAAGCCGTTCGCGTAGGCGAGCACGCTCAGGTCCTTCGAGGCGTAGGCCATGGGAAGAACTCCTGGAATGGGGGGATGAGTGCGCGAAAGCGCGAGGCGCGCGGCCGCGTCAGCTTTCCAGGCAGCGCAGCGTGACGACGCCGGCCGCGTCGATCAGGGCGGCGCCCTGGCTCATCATGTTGTTGACGAAGTGCGCGGCGCGGTCGCCGTGCCAGCTGATGTCGGTCTTCACGTCGGCGCCGGACGCGTGGCCGACCGCCGTCTTGTGGAACCAGTGGCACAGCCGCACGCCGCCCGCGGCCTTCAGGCCGGAATGCGGCATCCACAGCGTGCCCAGCCAGCGCTTGGCCTGGGTGCCGCGCCAGGGCAGCTCGTCGGGGCCCACATACTGGGTGCTGGCGAACTCCTCGATGCCGAGGAGCTGGCTCCACTGCTTCCAGCCGACGACGGCGTAGCGCTGGCCGTCGTCCGGCACGTCGGCCTCGCCCAGCAGCTCGAAGGCTTCCAGAACCTTGTTCTTGGTCAGGCCGTCGCTGGCGGAGCCGGCGTAGTTGGTGGACTTGTCCAGCTCCGCGATGATCAGCTCGTCGGTCTTGCGGCCCAGCGCGTAGGCGCCGGCGTTGGCGATGATCTGGCGCTCGTCGATGTTGGTCTTCAGCTCGTCCAGCCGGTCGACCCAATCGCCGGCGTAGAAGTCGTACAGCGTGCATTCCACCGGGGTGTGGTCCAGGTTCATGACCGGCACCGCGCCGTGGCGCGCCTTGGTCGAGGCCGTGCCCTTGCCGACCTTCTGGAAGACGGTGGACGCGCCCTGGACGTTGTTCTTGGTGCGCACCGTGTTGCGCAGCTTGGAGCCCATGCGCTGGTAGGCCTCGTGCACTTCGCGTTCGAACTGCTTGACGAAGGCCTGGGCGATCGAGGTGGACATGTGACTTTGATCCTTTCGCGTTCAGCGGGATCCCGTCCGGCGGGAAGCAGTCCGCCACCCGGTTGTCGGCCATGCCCAAGGGCATGCCCGGCCGCGGGCGAAGCGCGAAAAAGAAAAGGGCTGGCCGGGCCTTTCGGTTGTCCGGCCAGCCCTTTCCAGGACAGGCGTGAGGGGAGTTGGGAGGTGCCGCCGCCCGTCATGAGAGGGGAGACACTTCGGGCGTTGGCAAGTCCGTTTCTAGGACTTTACGCCATTCATGTCAAGATTTTTTTCCTGTTACGCCCGCTGCTTGATCCGCTTCACCAGCAGGTCGGCGGCCTGGGCGGCCGGGGCGGGGCGGCCGGTCAGCCAGCCCTGGACGAGCGTGCAGTTGTGGTGGCGCAGGAAGTTGGCCTGCTCCGGCTTCTCCACCCCTTCGGCCACCACGTCCAGGCCCAGCATGTCGGCCATGGCGATGATGGTAGAGACGATGCCGTTGTCCTCGCGCACGGACGGCACGCCGTTGACGAAGGAGCGGTCGATTTTCAGCGTCGTCACCGGCAGCCGCTTCAGGTAGCTGAGCGAGGAGTGGCCGGTGCCGAAGTCGTCCACCGCCACGCGGATGCCCATGGCTTTCAGCGCGGCCAGCACCTCCAGCGCGTGGTCCATGTCCTGCATCACCGCACCCTCGGTGATTTCCAGCTCCACGAGGTCGGGCGACAGGCCGTGCCGGTCGATGATGCGGCGGAAATCCTCCGCCGAATGGTGCCGCAGGTGGCGGGGAGAGATGTTGACGGCCACCGGCACCGGGTCCAGCCCGTCGTCCAGCCAGGCGCGCAGCTGCCGGCAGGCCTCGTCCAGCACCCAGTCGCCCAGCGGCACGATGAAGCCGGTGTCCTCGGCGACCGGGATGAACTCGCCGGGGGAGATCATGCCGTGGCCCGGCTTTTCCCAGCGCAGCAGCGCCTCGAACCCCTCCAGCGAGAAGTCGATCAGCGACACCTTGGGCTGGTAGTGCAGCTGGAACTGCCCGCCGGCCAGCGCCGTGCGGAGGTCGCGGTCAAGCGCCAGGTGGCGGTGCGCCTGGTCGGCCAGCTCCTTGCGGAAGAAGGCGTGGCGCCGCCCGCCCAGCCGCTTGGCGGCGTACAGCGCGGTGTCGGCGGCGCGGATCAGCTCCTGCGCGCTGTCGGCGTGGTCGGGATAGAGCGCGATGCCGATGGACGGGGTGACGTAATGCTCCGTCCCCATCAGCAGGACGGGCTCGTCGAAGGCGGCCAGGACGCGCCCGGCGATCATCGCCGCCTCCTCGCCGTCGCGAACCTCCTCCAGGATCACCGCAAAGTCGTCCGTGCCGATGCGACCGACCGTGTCACTCGCCCGCACCGTCACGGCAATCCGCGTCGCCACCTCCTGCAGCAGCAGGTCGCCGGCGTGGTGGCCCATGGTGTCGGTGATCAGCTTGAAGCGTGACAGGTCCAGGCACAGCACGGCGAAGCAGCGCGCGTGGCGGCGCGCCCGCTCGATCGCCGACTCCAGCAGCGATTCGACCAGCGCCCGGTTCGGCAACCCGGTCAGCCGGTCGCGCGTCGCCAGCCGCAGCAGCTCCCGTTCGTGGCGCAGGCGCTGCGTCATGTCGGCCAGCGCGCAGACGTAGCTGCGCCGCCCGTGCACGTCCAGGCAGGACACGGTCAGCGAGACCTCGGCCCGGCCACCCAGATCCTGGTCCCCGCGCTCGATGCCCAGTTCCTCGGCCCGTTCGGTCCGGCCGCACCCCCCTCCGCCGTCCTTTCCACCCTGCCCGCCCAGCAGCGCGGCGACGCGCTCGCGGTCCGCCTCGGCGAACAGGGTGGTGAAGCGCCGGCCCAGCAGCTGCGCGCCCGGCACGCCGAACAGCGCCACGGCGGCCGGGTTGTGCTCCTCCACCAGCCCGTCCTCGCCGACCAGCACGATGGCTTCGCCGACGTTGTTCATGATGCCGAACAGGCGCTCGTCGCGCTCGATCAGGGCACCGGCGGCCCGACGGAAGAACTCCATGGCGCGGGCCATGGCGCCGAACTCGTCGGCGCGCTCGCGGCCGGGGATGTCGATGGCGGTGTTGCCCTGGGTCAGCTGCTCCATGCGCGCCGACAGCGCCTCCACCGGGCCCAGCACCTGCTCCGACAGGAAGACGGACAGCGGCCAACTCAGCACCAGCAGCACCGCCAGGAACAGCGTGAAGGCCAGCGCCTCCACCGCGAACTCGCGGTCGATGTCCTCCGTCTCGGACATGGCCGCGACGGTCCAGCCCCACGGGGCGAACACCACGCTTCTGAGGATGGCCGCCTCGTCCGTGCCATCCGGCGACCAGTGCGCCGGCACGCGCCCGTCGGTGAACACGCTGACATGGAACGGGTCGCGCCCGAGCGCCCGCAGGGCCAGCCGCGCCTGGGACTGGGCCTCCTCCCGCCGCAGCGAGCCCGCCTCCACGGCGGCGTTCATTTCGGCGAGCATCGCGTGGGCCGAGTCGACCAGCGCGGTGGTCAGGCGCCCGCGTTCGGAGATCAAGCCGCTGCGCAGCATGTACAGTGCGGGGATCGCTGCCATCAGGCAGCCGATCAGCCCGATCCAGGTCAGCCAGCGAATCTTGCGGCGCAACGTCATGGGAAGTCCGGCAGCCCGTCCACGCGTGCGGCCGGTTGCATCCGGCCGGTTGTCTTTGCGTAACGGAGCCTCGCTTTTTTATGTCATATGCGCAACAACCAAGTGGCCGCCGCAAACGTTCGCGCCATTATTTTGCCGAATACCGCGGCATTTTGACACATTCGCCACATACCCCCCGGAGCGGCCGCCGCTCCGGGGGATGCGTCGGCAGCGTCAGCCCGCGTTGGGGTACAGGCGCTGGAAACCCTCCGTGACGCGCGCCACGACCGCCGGGTCGCGCTCCCGCCAATAGCGCGGGTCGCGCATCAGGGCCTGAAGCTCGCCCTCGCCGCCGCCGGGCGCCGGGGCGGCGGGCATCGACAGGGCCGACGGCTCGGTCCCCGACATCATGCGGTACATCGCCATGACCCCTTCGTAGGTCGTGGACAGCCCCTCCACCGCCGCCCGCGGCAGGGCCTTGCCGGCCCAGGCGAGAAGCTGGCGCGACACATCCCGCCAGCGCTCCTCGCCGCCGAACTGGGTGACCAGCCGCTCGATCTCGCGCTCCGCCTGGAACTCGGCGGCGACCTCCTGGATCAGCGGGACCATCCGCTCGGCGGCGAGGTCGTAGACCAGCTGCGCCTGCTCCGGCGTGAAGCCGGCCTCGTGCAGGCGGCCGTTGATCGCCGTGTCGGGGTGGAACAGCCCGTGGTCGCAGGCGATGCAATAGCCCTCCGGCCCGTCCGGCACGCCCAGCATCTTCAGCAGGGCCGGCCGGTCGGGCTCGACCGCGGGAGCGTCGGCCAGGGCCGCGGGAGCGGCGGGAGGAGCGGACAGGCGCCGCTCCAGCTCCAGGTAGGACTTCAGCAACGCGTCCACGCGCACGGCCCCGGTTTGCGGGTCGCGGAACTTCTCCGGCACCGACGGCTCGGGCGCGGTGGTGCCGGGGACGGGGGAGGTCAGCAGGTTTTCGGCCATGGGGGACTCCGGTCTGTGGAAGGAAGGGGGATTAGGCGCCCTGCCCGCGAAAGGTTCCGCGCGCGGCTCCGCGGGCAACGAGGGCGAGGATTACGGCGACCAGCTGGCGCTGGCCTTCGAGGTGGCGCAGCGCCGCGTCGGGCGCGTCGGGACCCAGCGCGCGGCCCAGCGTCATCGCCCGCAGGGTGTTCAGCACGCGCTCCCCGTCCGGCCCGGCGAAGCAGCGGGCGAAGGCGGGCGCCGGGTCATTGGCCAACAGGTCCGCCGGCGGCCCCGCGGGGGACGCGTCGAGCGCCCCCCATCCATCGCGGTCAGGCATGGGAAGCCTCCTGCGTGGATGCCGGCGGCGTGTCGGCGCGGATCAGCGTGGCCGGCACGCCGAAGGCTTCGCCCAGCCAGCGCGCGGTGGCCGCCGCGTCCACCGTGGCCATCGCCTCGGAGCCGAGTTGCTGCGCCGTCTCCAGCCAGTGCAGCGTCGCCTGCACGTCGCGCTGCGCCTGCGCCTGGGCAAGCGGGGAGCGCTGCTGCAGGGCGACGATGCGCCCGTCCACCGCCAGATCCGGGATCTCGCCGCGCCGGCGCAGGATGGCGACGGCGCGCAGCAGCAGTGGGTTCAGCAGCTCCGCCTGCAACCGCCCGAAGGTCGCGCCGAGCAGCCGTGCCATCTCCGACGAGCGCTCCAGCACCTCCGTCGCGGTCATGCGTGGTTGGTCGAGCGGGGCCAGCCGGTCGGTCAGCAGCGCATGGCGGATGCGGGCGCGCAGATCGTCCAGCACCAGCTGCGACACGTCGAACCGGCCGGGGTTGGCCAGCGGGGTCAGCCCGGCGGAACCCACCGCCTTCGGGATGATCGTCCCCGGCATCAGCCGGATCGTCGCCGGGTTCAGCACCCCGTCGTCGTCCGCCTGCCAGATGCCGGTGACGGCGACCGAGGCGTTCTTCAGGACCAGCTCGACCACCTTGTTGGCCGTCTTGATGTCCGGCAGCGCCTTCATCACCGGCGACCGGCCATAAGTCTCGCCGGGCGCCTTCAGCCAGCGGAAGTTGATGAAAGGCGACTGGGCGAACCGCCCCTCGGCCAGCCGGCGGGGCTCGGCCAGCCCGCTGTCCAGCACCACGCTCCAACGGTAGGCGAGCCCGTCGGGCAGCACGGCCTCGACCAGCGGGAAGCGGCTGTCGGGCTCATCCGCGCCGCGCTTGCGCACCTCGTCCGGCAGATCGGCGCCGGGGAAGCGGCGTTCCAGCTGGGCCAGCGTCGGTTCGCTGCGGCGGTAGGTGCCGTCCAGCCGGCCGTCCGCCCCCTCCTCCAGCACCACCTCGGCCAACGGCACGGCAGTGAAGCGCAGGCTAGTGGGGGCGCCGGGTGCGGCTTCCTCCATCAGCAGGGAGGCAGTGCCGACGGTGACGAGGTCGAGGAAGGCTTGGTGGATCTCCACCGCGAAGTTGGAGCGGTCCAGGTGCGCCTGGACGATGCCGGCCGCGCGGTCGAGCATCGGGGCAACGCGGTCGCGCTCCGCATCCGACAGGGTCGGGCCGGGCACCAACCCGAACCAGCGCGACCAGGGCGGGGTCAGCTCCGCCAGCAGGCTGGAGGCCAGCTGCTCCACCGCGTCCGGCGCGGTGCCGTCGAACAGCCGGTCGACCCGCCGTTCGCCGGGCGTGCCGGTGCCGCGGAAAGGCTGCCCGTTCGGCAGCGCGTGGTCGTAGCAGTCCTGCCAGTGGCTTTCCCACACCGACCGGCGCTCCCGCGCCGCGCGGTAGCGGTCCAGCAGGGCCTGCGCCTCGGTCTCCGCCTTTGCCGCGGTCGTCCCGCCGGGAGCCCCCGTCGGCCGGGCCATGGTGATGGAATCGCTCATGCGCTCATTCCCCCAGCAGGCGCTTGCGCAGCGGCTGCAGCGTGTTGGTGTCGAGCACGCCGCGCCAGGAGGTCTGCACCGTTCCGATCAGGCTGCGCGCGCGCCGTTGCAGCAGTTCCTCCGCGGCCTTCGCCGTGTCCTGCTCGGCCGGAGTCGCGGCGGGGGGCGCGGGGGGCGTGTCCGACGCAGCCGGGGTGTTGATGGCCGGGGTATCGGTGGCCGGGTTGGTGGGAGCCGGCGCCACGGGGGTCGGGGCGGCCTCCACGGCCGGCGGCGTCGTCGCCCACCAGGGCGGTGTGGATGGCGTTGCGACCGGGGTGGGTGCCGGGGTGATTGCCGGCGTCGCCACGACCGGCGTCGGGTCGGGCGCTGGGGCCGGGGCCGGTGCCGGGGTCGGCGCCGGGGCCGCAGTCGGCGTGGCAACGGCGGTCGCCGTCGCGGACGGCCGGGGAGCCTTGAACAGGTTCGCCATGGGCGGTTCTCTCCTGCTGGGAAGCGGGTGTGCGGGAATAGGGGCGGTCAGACCGCCGCGGCGGCGCCCAGCCGGCGGTAGAGCTGCCAGGGCGTCAGCACGCCCGGCGCGTGGAGGCCGAGCAGGCGCTTGACGGCCTCTACGCAGGTGAAGGGCGCCCACGGCGCCGGGCGGGTCAAGCCGCGGCGCAGCGGCGCCGGGGCGACCGCCATGCCCTTCTCGCGGAACCATCCCGGCAGGTCGTAGGCAGCGGGCAGATCCAGCACCTCCACGTCGGTGAAGGGCGCCAGAGGGTCGACCAGCACCCAATAACGGCCGTCGTTCAGGATCGCGAAGCAGTGGCGGAATCCCGGCCGCAGCAGGCGCAGCCACCACAGCTCCGCGTCGCCGCGGAACACCACCCAGGCGCGGCGGCCCGTTCCGTCGGCGCCCGGCAACGGGTCGCAACTCATTGCACGATCCCCTTCTCGCGCAGCACCGGGGCGAGCTGGGCGAAAGCCTCCCGCCACAGCGTGTGGGCACGCTGCTCCCGGCGGCGCTCCGGGTCGGGGGCCATCAGCCGGCGGCCGTAATGGACTAGCACGTGCAGGTGGTCGCGCAGCAGCAGGCGCCGGCGGTACAGCCGGTCCACCGCGCGCAGCACGTCGGACGGTTCGCACGGACGCTGCACCAGCCCCTTCCCGGCGGTGACGCGGGCACCGGCCGCCTTGGCCTCCTGCGCCTGCACCGACCAGAACCACGCCTCCTCGGCGCTGCCGAACGGAACACCGCCGACGTCGAATTCCATGGGGAACGCCGCCCCGGGAGAGACCATCTGTGGAGAAACCATCGCGGGCCGGCTGCGGAGGGTGCTGCGGTGAAGATCCATGCGTCGAAGCCTTCCGGTTGAAATGCACGCTCTGCGTTCGCGGGTTCCGACTCACTCGCGATTCGGACCGCCCAGGCGCCGTGTTGCGCGGCAAGCGCGAACGTCTGTTCACGTTATGTACTGATTTTATTCCTCGGTCAAGGAAAATATGAAAAGGTTCCTAGGGACGGGGCGCGGGGTTTATGAGATTATCGTCCCATGCTGAAACACGCGGACATCTGGCGGGCGATCGACCGCCTTGCAGCCCAGAACGGGCTGTCGGCCTCAGGGCTCGCGCGGCGCGCCGGGCTCGATCCGACGACCTTCAACAAAAGCAAGCGGACCACCGGCGACGGGAAGCTCCGCTGGCCCTCGACCGAAAGCGTCTCCAAGGTGCTGGAAGCGACCGGCGCATCGCTGACGGAGTTCGTGAGCCTGGTCGGCGAGTCGGCTGGCCCGGGCTCGCTGCAGCGGGTGCCGGTGATCGGCTACGCCCAGGCGGGCAACGCCGGCTTCTTCGACGACGCGGGCTTCCCCTCCGGCGTGGGCTGGGACGAGCTTCTGTTCCCCAGCATCGGCGACCCGCACGCGTACGCGCTGGAGATCGCCGGCGACAGCATGGACCCGGTTTACCGCGACGGCGACACCATCATCGTGTCCCCGGCGGCGCAGATCCGCCGCAACGACCGCGTGGTGGTGCGCACCAAGGGCGGCGAGGTGATGGCCAAGCAGCTGATGCGGGAAACGGCGACGAAGGTGGAACTGATGTCCATCAACCGCGCCCACCCGGACCGCAACATCCCGCGCGCCGACGTGGCCTGGATGGCGCGGATCATCTGGGCCAGCCAGTAAGGGCGGCTGCCCAAGGGCAACCGATCCTAGGTTATTTTTCCTTTATTTGACTTGACACGGGGCTGTGGCACGCGCAGCATGCGCGACCATGTCCCGCGATGCCCCGCCGTCGTCCGCAAGCGCCCACTCCAAAATTCCCAACGGCCCGGGCCTTGATGAACTGGAGCGCGGCCATGACGGCCCGCCGCCGCGCCGCTCCCTGAAAACCGCCCTGCTCGGCGGCGGCGAGCGCCACGCCGCCCTCGTCCGCTCCGCAACGCGCTCTCTGCACGACCGCTTGGCCGCCGAGGCACGGCAGGGCGCCGCGCGCCGCCGCGCCGCCCTGCCCGCCGACGGTGCGGCGGCCGACGCGTGGTTGTCGCGCCTCTCTCGCACCCTGGCGCACCACCGCCACGCGGCTTGCGCCCTGGCGGCGCCCGCTTTCGAACCGGCTTACTGAGCCGCGTCGGGTTTGCTGTCCGCCACCACCGGCGGAACGGTCACCACCGGCTCCGCGGCGACCTCCGGGTTGGACGCCATCAGGGCGACCGCCGCCGTCTCCGTCCGCTTCGGCACCGCCGCCCTGCGCGCCGCGGGCGTCTTCTTCGCAGCGGTCGGCTTCCGGACCGGCGCGGCCTTCTTCGCGGCAGCGGGCTTCCCGGTCACCGTCTTCTCGACCACCGCATTCGCGGCGGGCGTCTCGACAGGAGCGGCCTCCGCAGCCGGCGCCTCCGCCGCCGCAGCCTTCTCCGCGCTCTTCTGTGCCTTCTTCAGCGCCTTGCCCTTGGCGAAGCCGGCCTTGCGCAGCGCGGACTTCAGTTCGTCCCAGGCGGCGCGGATGTCGACCGCGAAATCCTTGGCCTCCTCGTCGCGGTGCGTGCGGAAATACTCCGCGGCGGCACGCATCTGGGCGGGCAGGGTTTCGGCCCCGGCGCGCACCGCCTCGTTGCGCAGCAGGTTCTGCCGGTTGGCGAGGTAGGTGGCGATTTCCGCCAGTTCCTCCGGCGTGCAGGCCTTGTGCAGCTTGTCGGTGACGGTGGGCGCCGCCTTATCGATCTTGCCCAGAACTTCGGAACGCCCGCGCTTCACCTCCGGGTCGTAGGTGGTGCGGATGACCTGGATGACACGGCGCCGTTCGCGGAATTGCATGATGTGACTGTCCCCCTCCAATCGTGGGGCGCCGACAAACCCGGCGCCCCACATTCAACGGAATCATGCCCGCTTCCGGGCCGCCTTATCAAGCCGGCGGATGGGCCGCATACAGTCCTCGCTTCGGCCGTATGCTCAGCGGAAGGCGAACTCCCAATACAGCGCGCGGGCGCGCGCGGCGAGCGGCCCGGCCGGCAGGGAGCGCCCCTCCACCCGCGTCACCGGCACCACCTTGGCGTAGTTCCCGGTGGAGAAGACCTCGTCCGCCTCCAGCACGTCGCGGGTCGACAGGGTGGCCTCCTCCACCGCGACGCCGTCGTCGCGCAGCAGCCCGATCACGCGCTGGCGCGTGATGCCGTTCAGGAAGGTCCCGTTCGGCACCGGCGTGCGCACCACACCATCCTTGGCGATGAACAGGTTGGCTGTGGCGAACTCGGCGACGTTGCCGATGGGGTCGGTCATAATCGCGTTGTCGAAGCCGCGCTCCCGAGCCTCCTTCAGGGCGAGGCCGGCGTTGGGATAGAGGCAGGCGGCCTTGGCCTCCGT
The DNA here is from genome assembly GCF_025961225.1 of Azospirillum canadense. Lineage (GTDB taxonomy): Bacteria > Pseudomonadota > Alphaproteobacteria > Azospirillales > Azospirillaceae > Azospirillum > Azospirillum canadense. The sequence continues at coordinate 2,643,669 of NZ_JAOQNG010000001.1, forward strand.
CGGCGCCATGGCCGGCGCCGGGCGGCAGCGCGTGGACAGGCAGGCGGTGAAGCCGGACACGCTGGGCAGCGGCGCGTCGTAGACCGACAGCACGAAGCGCGTGCTCTCCGGGTCGGGCGCCACGAACCCCTCCTCGGCGTAGAACATGGGGCGGATGTAGAGTTCCGCCTCCTTGGGAAAGCGGCGGATGCCGTCCCAGCACAGTTCCTCAATCTCGCCCGCGGTCAGCATGGGGGACAGGCCCATCACCTGCGCCGAGCGGACGACGCGCGCGCAGTGCCGGTCCAGATCCGGGGCGACGCCCTGGAAGGCCCGCGCACCGTCGAAGACGACCGAGGAAAGCCAGAGCGCGTGCGTCATCGGGCCTACGATCGCGGGATTGCCCGCAACCCATTCGCCGTGGATGTAGCTCAACGCCTGACCCGCCGTGTTTCCCATGATTTTCTCCCTTCGATGATTCGGCCCTTTCGATATCGGGCCCATGGATGATCGAATCTTTCTCTCCCCCGAAAAGGATACCCCCTCATCGCCGCCGGTCAACGGGCGCAGACGGGCCAGTTGAACGGTTGAGTCCGTGACCCGCCGATCACTTCAGGGAGATTTCGACCATGGGCTGGACGTCACCGACCGCAACGCCGCAGCCGCTGCGCTCCGCACCGCCGCACCCGCCGCCGGGCCAGGACGCCCCCGCGCCGGCCCCGTCCACCGACAACCCGGACCTGCCGACCCCTGGCCCGCAGGACGGCGGCCTGTCGCCGATCCCCAACGACGACCTTCCGCCGTCCCGTCCGACGGATCCCGACTTCGCGTAGAGTTTCTTCACCACCAAGGCACCAAGAATCCCCGCGCCCGGCTCGTCGCGGACTCTTGGTGTTTTGGTGGTGAATTCTATGCCCCAAACGCAACGAGGCGCCCCCTCTCGGGAGCGCCTCGTTGTCTTCCGACACGAACCGTGAAGCGATGGATCAGCGGCGCTGGACCATCAGCTTCTTGATCTCGGCGATGGCCTTGGCCGGGTTCAGGCCCTTCGGGCACGCCTTGGTGCAGTTCATGATGGTGTGGCAGCGGTACAGGCGGAACGGATCCTCGAGGTTGTCGAGGCGCTCGCCCGTCATCTCGTCGCGGCTGTCGACGATCCAGCGGTAGGCCTGCAGGAGGATTGACGGGCCGAGGTAGCGGTCGCCGTTCCACCAGTAGCTGGGGCAGGAGGTCGAGCAGCAGAAGCACAGGATGCACTCGTAGAGGCCGTCCAGCTTGGCGCGGTCCTCCGGCGACTGCAGGCGCTCGCGGCTCGGCGCCGGGGACTGCGTCTGCAGCCACGGCTTGATCGAGGCCAGCTGGGCGTAGATGTGCTTCAGGTCGGGGACGAGATCCTTCACCACCGGCATGTGCGGCAGCGGGTAGATCTTGACGTCGCCCTTGATGTCCTCGATGGCCTTCAGGCAGGCCAGCGTGTTCAGCCCGTCGATGTTCATCGCGCAGGACCCGCAGATTCCCTCGCGGCAGGAGCGCCGGAAGGTCAGGGTCGAGTCGATGTTGTTCTTGATGTAGATGATCGCGTCCAGGACCATCGGCCCGAACTTGTCCAGGTCGACGATGTAGGTGTCGACCCGCGGGTTCTGCCCGTCGTCCGGCGTCCAGCGATAGATCTTGAAGCTCTTGGCCCGCTTGGCGCCGTTGGCGGCGTTGATGGTCTTGCCGACGCCGACCTTGGAATTGGCGGGCAGGTTGAATTCGACCATGGTTCGTATCCTTGCCTTGCTCGTGGCCGCCTTAGTAGACGCGGGCCTTGGGCGGGAACACCTGCACCTCGTCGGTCAGGGTGTACATGTGGACGGGGCGGTAGCCGATCTTCGTCTCGCCCTTGTCCGACACCCCGATGACGGTGTGCTTCATCCAGTTCTCGTCGTCGCGGTCCGGATAGTCCTCGCGGGCGTGAGCGCCGCGGCTTTCCGGACGGTTCTTCGCCGAGTGCAGCGTGGCGACGGCCTGGTACAGCAGGTTGTCCAGCTCAATCGCCTCGACCAGGTCCGAGTTCCAGACCAGCGAGCGGTCGGAGATCGCCATGTCGCCCTTCTTGGCGAAGGTCTGGTCGATGAGCTTGACGCCCTCCTCCAGCACCTCGCCGGTGCGGAACACCGCGCAGTTGTTCTGCATGGTGCGCTGCATTTCCAGGCGCAGTTCCGACGACTTGATGGAGCCCTTCGCGTTGCGGATGCGGTCGAAGCGCTCCAGCGCGAAATCGGTCGCGGCGGCCGACGACGACACCGACTTGCCCTTCTCGACGATCTCGGCGGCGCGGATGGCGGCCGAGCGGCCGAACACCACGAGGTCGAGCAGCGAGTTGGAGCCCAGGCGGTTGGCGCCGTGCACCGACACGCAGGCGGCCTCGCCGATGGCCATCAGGCCGGGCACCACGCGGTCCGGATCGTCGGCGGTCGGGTTGACCACCTCGCACCGGAAGTTGGTGGGGATGCCGCCCATGTTGTAGTGCACCGTCGGCAGAACCGGGATCGGCTCCTTGGTGACGTCCACGCCGGCGAAGATCTTGGCCGTCTCGGCGATGCCGGGCAGGCGCTGGTGGATGATCTCCGGCGGCAGGTGCTCCAGGTGCAGGTGGATGTGGTCCTTGTGCGCGCCGACGCCGCGGCCCTCGCGGATCTCGATGGTCATCGAGCGCGACACGACGTCGCGGGACGCAAGGTCCTTGGCCGACGGGGCATAGCGCTCCATGAAGCGCTCGCCGTTGGAGTTGGTCAGGTACCCGCCCTCACCGCGCACGCCCTCGGTGATGAGGCAGCCGGAGCCGTAGATGCCGGTCGGGTGGAACTGCACGAACTCCATGTCCTGCAGCGGCAGGCCGGCGCGCAGCACCATGCCGCCGCCGTCGCCCGTGCAGGTGTGGGCCGAGGTGGCCGAGAAGTAGGCGCGGCCGTAGCCGCCCGTGGCCAGCACGACCAGCTGGGCGCGGAAGCGGTGGATGGTGCCGTCGTCCAGGTTCCAGGCGACCACGCCCTTGCAGACGCCGTCTTCCATGATCAGGTCGAGCGCGAAATACTCGACGAAGAACTCCGCCTCGTGCTTCAGCGACTGCTGGTACAGCGTGTGCAGGATTGCGTGGCCGGTGCGGTCGGCGGCGGCGCAGGTGCGGTAGGCCTGGCTCTTGCCGTAATGCGCGGTCATGCCGCCGAAGGCGCGCTGGTAGATCTTGCCTTCCGGGGTGCGCGAGAAGGGCACGCCGTAGTGCTCCAACTCGATGATCGCCGGGATGGCCTCGCGGCACATGTACTCGATGGCGTCCTGGTCGCCCAGCCAGTCCGACCCCTTGACGGTGTCGTACATGTGGAAGCGCCAGTCGTCCTCGCTCATGTTGCCCAGCGCCGCGGAGATGCCGCCCTGGGCGGCCACGGTGTGCGAGCGGGTCGGGAAGACCTTGGTGATGCACGCCGTCTTCAGGCCCTTCTCGGCCATGCCGAAGGTGGCGCGCAGGCCCGCACCACCGGCACCGACGACGACGACGTCATAGGAATGATCGATAATATCGTAGGCGGCCATGGCTCGTCAGGCTCCGAACGAAATCTTGAGGACGGAGAACACGCAGGCCGCGGCCAGCGCGTAGCACACGAACTTGACGGCGAGGACGCTCAGCACCTTCGCCAGTTCGTTGTGCACATAGTCCTCGATCACGACCTGCAGGCCGCTCTGTGCGTGATGGAAGGTCATCGCGGCCGTCAGGGCCATCATCACCGCCGAGAAGGGCGACTTCATCCAGGCGACGAAAGCGGTGTAGTCGGCGCCCAGGTGGCGGATGACGCCGAACACGAACCAGATGGTCAGCGGGACCAGCGCGATCGCGGTCACGCGCTGGTGCCACCAGTGCTCGGTGCCGTACTTGGCGGAGCCCAGACCGCGCGCCTCGGCCAGCGGGCTGCGCAGGGACTTCTTGGAAAGATTGGCTGCCATTGTCCGTCTCCTCACCACACGGCCAGGCCGATGATCCAGGCCAGGATGGTCAGGCCCAGCGACGCGCCGGCGACGATCTTGCCGCCCAGTTCCGCTTCCTTCAGCTCGAACGAATAGCCGGCGTCCCAGACCAGGTGGCGGATGCCGGCGGCCAGGTGGTAGAACAGCGCCCAGGTCCAGCCGAACATCAGCAGCAGGCCGAGGCCCGAGCCGATGAACTTCTGCGCACGCGCGAACGACTCCGGCCCGGCCGCGGCGGCGACCAGCCACCAGGTCAGCAGCAGCGTGCCCACGGCCAGCCCCACGCCCGTAATGCGGTGCGTGATCGACAGCGCCATGGTCCATTCGAATTTATAGACTTGAAGATGCGGGGAAAGCGGCCGACCGCTGCCGTTTGCCATTGCGTCGTCCTCTGTTCGGCGGCCGGTCGCGGCAAGGAGGGCTTTTGCCGCGACGGCGGGTGGTGCGAGACCGAAAGTTTTAGGCCCTGCTGTGATTGGCGCATTGAATTACGCTTCTCGCGCACCCGAGTCAACGGCGGGGACTTAGCCGTGATCAAAATGGCGCACCGCGGGAAGTGTCTGAAAACAAAGGCCGATTGCTTGGGCGTGGTATTACCAGCATTTCTTCTGGCGTTCACGCTTCCCTTGCCGTGACTGCAAACCCGCCCCGGCCACGCTGTGCGGGGCATGGCCGCCAACCCGCCCGCAACGCGGGGGTGACACCCATGTCCGCCGTCGCAATCCAAAATGGGACATCGGGGCCGGACATTCAACGGCATGCAGGGCGGCATTGCGGGCGGAATCCCGGACACCGGTAAACAATGATTCTGAGATCAAGCCGAAAGCAGGACTTTTCAAATCCATTACCATCCATGACCGGTGCCAGGGAATACATCGCCGCGCCAAGTCAATCCGGCGCGATCTCCTTCCAATGGCGCCAAGGATCGAAACCAATTCAGAAAAAGGACATTCCCATGCCGGTCAACGCCGCGCTCTATACCATCACCGCCAGCAACGAATGGCGCAAGAAGGCCGACAGCAGCGCCGAACGGGGCGACAATCTCCTCAACCACGCGGAACGCGCGCTGCTGGAGGCGAACCTGACCAACCTCGGCGGCAAGCCCGGCCTCATCGTGCAGAACGCCTACCCCTGCACCGGGAAGGGCAACAAGACGGGCTGCCACCAGTATTTCATCGAGAAGTCCCGCGGCGGCCTGAACATCATCCTGAAGGTGACCGGGGACCAGGGCGGCTACGGCGCCGAGCACGGCTTCACCCAGGGCAAGGCGCCGGTGCCCGCCATTATCTACTACAGCGCCGGCACCAGCCAGATCATCACCATGACCTCGGCGAACAAGACGCCGCCAGCCGTCTTCGCGACCGTCCCGAACTTCGACTACATCGCGCTCTGACGGCGGACGGGAGGGGACCGGCCGGGCGGCCGCGCCGGTCCCGTCTTTTCATGCCGGGGCTACTTGTCGAACCGCCGGACATTCTCCAGCATCATCGAATACATCTGGGTGATCAGTTCGGCGGGACGCAGTCGGCCGAAGGGGATGTTCTCCTTGGCCCATTCCACCAACCCGTCCGGCGGCTTGATCGGGGCGACTTGATAGCCGGCCTTCTTCAGCGCGGTCATCACCGACCGCGCCTGCTTGGTGTAGTCCTCGTTGAAGAAGGACTTGTCCGCGTCCTTGATCGCCTTGGCGATGATGTCTTCGAGCGGCGTGGTCATGAGCCGGCGGGTCAAGTCGCGGTCGTTGAAGGCTGTTCGTGCACCGTCTCACAACGCGGGCGCTGTTGCAATTCCGTCGGGAACCGCATACCTCAAGCCCTCTTTGCACCGAATTTATCATAGGGATCCACCGCCATGGGCTACAAAGTCGCGGTCGTCGGCGCCACCGGCAACGTCGGACGGGAAATGCTGGCCACGCTCGCCGACCGGAAGTTCCCGGCCGACGAGGTGATCGCTCTGGCGTCGGAGAACTCGACCGGCAAGGAGGTCTCTTACGGCGAGGACCAGGTCCTGAAGGTCCTCGACCTCGCCAAGTTCGACTTCAAAGGCGTGGACATCGTGCTGTCCTCCCCGGGGGCGAAGGTGTCGGCGGTGCACAGCCCGCGCGCCGCGGCGGCCGGGGCGGTCGTCATCGACAACACCTCGCACTTCCGCATGGATCCGGACGTGCCGCTGGTGGTGCCGGAGGTGAACCCGGAGGCGATCGCCGGCTATCGCAAGAAGGGCATCATCGCCAACCCCAACTGCTCCACCATCCAGATGGTGGTGGCGCTGAAGCCGCTGCACGACCGCTTCAAGATCCGCCGCGTGGTGGTCTCCACCTACCAATCGGTGTCCGGAGCCGGGAAGGACGGCATGGACGAACTGTTCAGCCAGACCCGCGCCATCTTCGTGAACGACCCGGTGCAGAAGTCCACCTTCACCAAGCAGATCGCCTTCAACGTCATCCCGCACATCGACCAGTTCATGGACGACGGGTACACGAAGGAGGAGTGGAAGATGAACGTCGAGACCAAGAAGATCCTCGACCCCAGGATCAAGGTGACCGCCACCTGCGTGCGCGTCCCGGTCTTCATCGGCCATTCCGAGGCCATCAACATCGAGTGCGAGGAGCCGATCACCGCGGAGGAGGCCCGCCAGTTGCTGCGCAAGGCGCCGGGCGTCCAGGTGATCGACCAGCGCGACAACGAGGGCTACATCACCCCCGTGGACGTCGCCGGCGACGACCCGGTCTTCGTCAGCCGCATCCGCGAGGACTACACGGTGGACAACGGCCTGTCCTTCTGGTGCGTGTCCGACAACCTGCGCAAGGGCGCCGCCCTCAACGCCGTGCAGATTGCCGAACTGCTGGTGAAGAACTACCGGCCGGAGTGATTCGACGGAATGGCCCGTAGGTTGGGTGCAGCGCCAGCGAAACCGAACAGTGTTCGCTGGACGACGATGTCGGGTTGCGCTTCGCTCCACCCAACCTACGGGTTTTAAAAGACTACTTCACGAACAGCCGGTACAGCGCGGCGTGGTCCAGGCCGCCGTCGCCCTGGTCGGCCAGCATCTCGAACAGCTCCAGGCTCAGGCCCAGGGCGGGAAGCTGGATGCCGGACTGTTCGGCCAATTCCTCCGCCTGTTTCAGGTCCTTGATCTGGGTGACCACGCGGCCACCGGGGGTGAAGTCGCCAGTCACCATGCGCTGGCCATGCAGGTCGAGGATGCGCGACTCGGCGAAGCCGCCGCGGATGGCGTCGCGCACCTTGGCCGGTTCCACCCCCGCCGCCTTGGCAAGCGCCAGGGCCTCGGCCACCGCGCCGATGGACAGGGCGACGATGACCTGATTGGCCATCTTAGCGACCTGCCCGGCCCCGCTGTCGCCCACGTGGGTGATGCGCTGGCCCATGGCCTGGAACAGCAGCAGGGCGCGGGCGAAGGCGTCGGCCGTCCCGCCGGCCATGATGGTCAGGCTGCCGGCCTCCGCCGCCACGGTTCCACCGGACACGGGCGCATCCACCCACTCCGCCCCCTTGGCGCGCACGGCCTCGGCGAGGCGGCGGGTCGGCTCGACCGCCGTGGTGCCCATGTCGATGACCAGATGGCCGGGACGCAACGCGTCCATCAGCCCGGCCGCCACCGCCTCCACCGCCACGGTGTCGGACAGCATCAGCACGACCGTGTCGGCGCGGGCGGCGACCTCTGCCGGGCTGGCGGCGGGGCTCATGCCCTCCGCGGCCAGTTCTTCGACCGGGCCGGGGCTGCGGCTGTGGACGACCAGCGACGCCCCGGCCTTCGCCAGGTTGCGCGCCATCGGCCGGCCCATCAGGCCGAGCCCGATGAGGCCGACCGTCCGACCCTTCAAATCGACGCTCATCCGGTCAGGGACGCGCGTGGCGGGCGCGGGCGCCGCGCTCGATGGCCGCGGCGCAGAGCCGGTCGACGCCCAGCTTGTGCCGGATCATCTCCAGCATGCGCAGTTCCTCCTGCGAGGCGGCGGGGTCGGCCGCGGCGATGTCGCAGGCCAGCGCGTAGGCCGTCTCCACGAGCTTGTGCGGGGTCGCGTCCTTGATGATCTGGAGGGTCGTCTCCAGCCCATCCTGGTCGGCCAGCAGGCCGGAGCATTCGCGCGTAACGTCGGTCAGCCGGTCGATGTCGAAGTCCTTGAAGACCGGCAGATAGCGGACGTTCTCGCCGATGGCCTCAAGCTCCGCGTCCGTCATGTCGCCGTCGCACGCCGACACCAGCACCATGACGTAGATGAGGGCGCTGTGGTGGTTGATCATCGGAACTCCTGCGGGTTGGGGCCCTTGCTGGTTGGGGCATTGCCAATCTTGCCCGTGCCTTCCCCCGCGTCAAGGGAGCCATGCCCAAGGTGGAGGTCCCTGTTGCTCGACAGTGGGCCGCCCTCCCCCTTAAGGTCAGCGCCATGTCGGTCGTCTTCAACGTGGCGCTCCCCGTCTTCGCCATCATCCTGGCGGGCGTCCTCTCCGGCAAGGCGAAGATCCTCGGCCCCGCGTCGTCGGAGGCGCTGAACAAATTCGTCTACTTCATGGCCCTGCCGCCGGTGCTGTTCCTGGGCACGGCGCGGCGGTCGCTGCCGGAGATCTTCAACGGCCCCTTCATCGGCGCCTTCCTGGGCTCCATGCTGGCGGTCTACGCGCTGGGCGCCATCCTCGGCCGGGTGATCCACCGGGAGCGGACGCAGATCCAATGCATGCAGGGGCTGAACGCCTGCTTCTCCAACACCGGCTACATGGGCATCCCGCTGTTCCTGGCCGCCTTCGGCCCGGACCACCTCGCCCCCGCCATCCTCGCCACCGTGATCATGAGCGCAATCATGGTCGGCATCGCGGTGATCTGGCTGGAGTTCGCCAACAACCGCGCCGATGGCCTGTCCAAGGCGCTGCGCGACGTCGGCCGGGCGCTGGCCAAGAACCCGCTGATCATATCCACCCTGCTGGGCCTCGCCTGGTCGGTGCTGCTGTCCGGCGTGCCGGTGCCGCGCCCCATCGCCACCTATTGCGACCTGATCGGCGCCGCCGCCGGCCCCTGCGCCCTGTTCGCCATCGGGCTGTTCCTCGCAACCCAGTCCATGAAGGCGAACCTTCTGGAGGTCGGCTGGATCAGCGCCCTGAAACTGGTCGTCCAGCCGGCGCTGTGCTGGCTGCTGATCCGCACGCTGTTCCCGCTGGATCCCTTCTGGGCCGGCTCCGCCATCATCCTCGCCGGCCTGCCGACCGGCGCCCTGACCTTCGTGGTGGCAAGCCAGTACCGCATCTACGTGGAGCGCACCTCGTCGGCGATCCTGATGTCGACGATCGCCAGCGTGGTGACCCTGTCCGCCCTGCTGGCGCTCTACGCGCCGGCGGGGTGAGGGCACCCGCTCACCACCCCCGCAAGAACTCCGCCGTCTCCGCCACCGCGTCCTTGATGCCCACCCGGCGCACCTCAACCCCCTCCGGAAAGGCGCCGAACAGGCGGCTTGGCATCATGGGGTCGAGCAGGACGAAGACGCCCGTGTCGTCGGCCCGCCGCACGAGGCGCCCAAACGCCTGCTTCAGCCGCAGCCGCGCGATCATGTCCTCGTAGCGCCGCCGCCCGAAGGCATCCCGCCGCGCGCGGTGCAGGATGTCCGGGCGCGGCCAGGGCACGCGGTCGAACACGATCAGGCGCAGGCTCCGCCCCGGCACGTCCACCCCGTCGCGCACCGCGTCGGTGCCCAGCAGGCAGGCGTGCTCCTCCCCCCGGAAGATGTCAATCAGGGTCGCCACGTCCAGCGGGTCGACATGCTGGGCGTAGAGCGGGATGCCCGCCCCGTCCAGCGGCTCCACGATGCGGTCGTAGACGGCGCGCAGGCGGCTGATCGCGGTGAACAGGCCGAGGCCGCCGCCGCCGGCCGCCTGGAACAGCGTGCGGTAGGCGGCGGCGACCTGCCCCAAATCGTCCTTGCGCACGTCGGTGACCACCATCACCCGCGTGCGGTTGGGGTAGTCGAAGGGCGAGGGCACCTGCGCGCGCAGCGCCGGCTTCGGCAGATGGCTGGCGCCGCTGCGGTCCTCGGCCGCCCGCCAGTCCAGCTCCACGTCGCCCGTGCCGTCGGTCAGCGTGGCCGACGTCACGACCATCCCGTGCGCCGGCCCGGCCAAAGCCTCCGCGAAGGGCACGGTCGGGTCGACCCAGTGGCGGTAGAGCCCCACGTCCACGTCGCGCCCGTCGATCCGCTCCACCGCGAACCAGTCCACGAACTGCGGCGGCGTCTCCACGGCCAGCGTCTTCAGCATCGACCGCCAGGCCTCCACCGTCAGCACGCCGCGCCGGGTCAGGCTGCGGGCCATGGCGTCGATCCGCCGGCGCTGGTCGCTGTCCAGCTCCGCCGTCTCGTCCTCCAGCCTTGCGGCGAGCCGCTTCGCCAAGCCCGCCAGCGGCTCCGCCAGCCGCACCAGCGCGCCCTCCAGCGCCTCGCCCGCCTCCAGCAGCCCGTCCACCGGATAAGCCTTGTCGGCCTCCAAACTGTACGGCCCGCCCTGCCCCGCCGTCCGCGCGTAGACCTGCCGGCGCGCCATCAGCAGGAACTTCTCCGTCGCCCCCTGCGGGTTGTCGGCGGACAGCCGCGCGCCCCAGCCCTCCGCCGGCAGCACGCGGGCACCCAGCATGACAGCGTCCATCAGCTCCTGCGCGCGGTCGTCGCTGGCGATCAGATCCTCGATGCGGCGCTTCAGCCCGCGGGCGCGGCTGCGCCCCTCCTCCGCGCCGAGCAGCCAGCGCCGCAGCTCCTGCGTCTCCCGCCCGGTCAGGTGCCCGGCGAAGGCGCCATCGGCCGCGTCGAAGACGTGGTGCCCTTCGTCGAAGACGTAGCGGCTGGGCAGCGTCGGCTCCTCACCCCCGCCCAGCGCCGCCTGCACCATGACCAGCGCGTGGTTGGCGATGACCACGTCGGCCTTGCGGGCGCGCCGCACGCTCTTCTCGATGAAGCAGCGGGCGTAGTGGTCGCAGGCCGAATAGATGCACTCGCCCCGCCGGTCGGCGAGGCCCAGCGTCCGCGCCCGCCCGGCGATGTCCACCAGCCATCCCGGAAAGTCGCCGCCGGTCAGGTCGCCGTCGCGCGTCGCCGCAGCCCAGCGCGCCATCAGCCCCACCCCCACCGACCCCCCACCAGAAACCGATGGCGGCTGCATGGGCAAGCCGCGCACGGCCTCCTCCAGGTTCAGCAGGCACAGGTAGTTCTCGCGCCCCTTGCGCAGCACGACCTTGCGCGCCTTGGTCGCCGGCTCGGGATAGAGGCGGTCCAGCTCCGCGTCGATCTGGTGCTGAAGGTTGCGGGTGTAGGTGGAAATCCACACCGTGCCGCCGTTCTTCTCCGCCCACACCGTGGCCGGCGCGAGGTAGCCCAGCGTCTTGCCGACGCCCGTCCCGGCCTCCGCCAGCACCACGTTCGGCGTGTCCGGGGCGGTGCGCGGGGCGAAGGCGGCGGACACGGCGCTGGCGTAGTCGGCCTGCTGCGGCCGCGGCTCCGCCATCTTGCCGGGCACGGTCGCCGACAGCATCTCGGCCAGCCGCCGTCGCGCCTCGTCGGGCTCCACCGGGTGGTGGGCGGGCGGCGGCTCCGGCGGGCCGTCCTGCCATTCCTTGATGCGCGTCCAGACGCGCAGGCCGGAGCGTCCGGCCCCCTTCTCCGGCCCGTCCGGCTTGCCGAGCGCGGCCAGAACGGCCGGCGCCCAGGGCCAGCCGGCCCGCCCCATCTCCCACGCAAACGCCACCGGATCGGACGCTTCCTCCCGCCCCGGCGCGCCCAGCAGGCCGAGCAGCCGCCGCACCGCCCGTTGCAGCGCCAGCGCGTCGGCGTCCAGCCCGTCGGGGATGGGCAGGTCCAGCGCCTCCGCCAGCCCGCGCGGGGTCGGCACGCAGAAGCTCGCCGGCTTCACGAAGGCGAACAGCTCCAGCACGTCGAAGGCGGTGAAGGGCTCCATCCCCAGTCGCCGCGCCATGGCCCGCGCGTGGCAGACCAGCGGCGGCTGGCGGCGCACCCGCATCGCCACGGCGGCGGGCGACAGCTCCTCCACTTCGCCGTCGGCGGTCAGCAGCACGACCTGCCGCGCGCCGGCCACCAGCGCGGGCGCGTCGTCGAGCCTGAAGGAGGGGGGAGGCGGCGCGAAGGTCGGATCCATGCGGCGCAGTATAGAGGCCCCCGGCCCGCCAATGCGAGGAACAAGCTCGTGTTGACCTTACGGCCCCGCCCGCCCGACAGTGGCGCCCCGCCCACGGTCGGAGCTTGACGGCATGCACTTTTCGTTGCGGCGCATCCTGCGCGGACTGGTGGCGCTGGTCCTGGGGCTGGCGGCTTTCAGCGTCGGCTGGGCGGCGCTCTACCGCTTCGTGCCGGTGCCGGCCACGCCCCTGATGCTGATCCGCGCTGTGGAAGGCGCCGGGCTGGAGCACGACTGGGTGCCGCTCTCCGCCATCTCCCCCCACCTCGCCCGCGCGGTGATCGCGTCGGAGGACACGCTGTTCTGCGGCCACGGCGGCTTCGACTGGGTGGCCATCGAAGGCGCCTTCGAGGACAACGAGGAGGGCGCCCGCCTGCGCGGCGGCAGCACCATCAGCCAGCAGACCGCGAAGAACGCCTTCCTCTGGCCCGACCGCAGCTGGACCCGCAAGGGTGTGGAGGCCTGGTTCACCCTGCTGATCGAGCAGCTCTGGCCCAAGCGCCGCATCCTGGAGGTCTACCTGAACAGCATCGAATGGGGCGACGGCGTCTACGGCGCCGAGGCCGCGGCCCTCCACCATTTCAAAAAGCCCGCCTCGTCCCTGACCCGCCGCGAGGCCGCCCTCCTCGCCGTCGTGCTGCCGAGCCCGCGCAAATGGTCCCCGAATCCGCCCGGCGCCTACGTCGCACGGCGCGCGGGGATCATCGAGCGGCGCATGGCGATCGTGGAAAGGGATGGGCTGGCGGAGTGTGTGCGGTGAGAGCCCGTGAGAAAACAAACACCCTGAATCATCAATTCCGCCTTCATGCGCCCGAGGTTCAAGCCTCCGCCCGCCCCATGACCGCACCCACCATCCCATCCAGAAAACTCTGCGCCTGGATGTCCCGCAACCCCGCCGCTTCGAACAGCCCGACGCCGTCCTCCAGCGCCACCGTTCGCGCGCTGCGGGACCATTGGACCAGGGCGGCCTTGGAAAAGCCGGTCAGTCCCCAGGCGGCGGCGCGTTCCGGCGCCAAAACCAGCAGGTTGGGCGTGGGGAACAGGGCGGACACCGTGCCACCGCCGCGAGCGGCGCGGACCATGCTGCGCAACGCTGCCACACGGTCGGACACGACGTTCAACAGGGACGCCGCCAGCACGAGATCGAACCGCCCGGCGGCAACCGGCAGGTCCGGCAGGCTGCCCGCCAGGATGGTCGCGGTGGGCGTGCCGGTCACGCGGCGGCGGGCGCTGCGGACCATGGCGGGGGAGCGGTCGATGCCGGTCACACCGCAGCCCCGCTCGGCCATCGCGCGGCACAGGGCGCCGGGGCCGCAGCCTACCTCCAGCACGCTGAGGCCTGGGCGCAGGCCGGTCCAGTCGACCCAGGACCGAAGCATCCCGCCGTACCAGGGCAGCGCGTCCAACGTGGCGAACAGGCGCGGCGCGTCCGCCGCCAGCAGGGCCAGCAGGCCGATGCGATGCAGCGCGTCACGCATGGTCGACTCCCAAGGGGCTGGTCCGCAGGGGGCCGGCCCGCAAGGCTGACGCTGCGGACGGCCGCGGGCGGACCAGCAGCAGGGCGATGGCAAAGACGGCGGCGTTGACCATCGGAAAGGCCGCAGCGTCCAGCGGCACGGCACCGGCGGCGACGTGGAAGGCGCCGGTCGCGAAGTCGATCGCCTGGATCGCCACCATGCCGTCCAGCCACAGGCGATGGCGCGGCAGGTCGCGCAGGATCATCAGCATCACCGCGCCGTACACCAGGAACCAGGCCGACAGCATGGCCAGGATGTAGTTGACCCCCTGACTTGGGACGGCGATCCCCATGGTCTCGTACATGGCGGTGGGGAAACCGAGAAAGGCGATCCCGAGGATCAGTTGCGAAACGCCGACGAGAACAGTAACGGCGCAGGCCGCGCGGGCTTTCAGCATGGATTGCGGTCCTTCCGGAGTGGCGGCCCTGTGGCAGGTCGCGGGTTGACGCGACCATAGCCACCACGCTATCCATTCGGATAGTAGGTACCTTTTGGTAACTATGAAACAGTCGTTCGACCGGGACAGGATGCCGCATGACCGATCAGCACGAGGCCCAGCACGAAACTGCGGACTGCACGCCCGAATGCCCGGTGGCGCGCACCGCCGCGATCATCGAAGGGAAATGGACCACCCTGATCGTGCGCGAACTGCTGCCCGGCACGAAGCGGTTCGGCGAGATGCAGAAGGCGCTGCCCGGCATCAGCCCCAAGGTTCTGACCGAACGGCTGCGCATGCTGGAGGATCAGGGGCTCGTCGCCCGGACCGTTCACCCCTGCGTGCCGCCGAAGACCGAATACACCCTCACCCCGCTGGGGCTGGAACTGCGCGGCGTGATCCAGGCGATGGCCGAGTATGGGATGCGGCTGGGCAACCGCTGAGCGGCGCGCGCCATCCGAAAGCTGGGCCGTTCACCAGCGACCAAAAGTGGTGACTCCCCCCGAAATCTCTCTTGATGCCCCGGAACGCCCGGGATCCCGGCCTGTTCGCTGTCAACAACGCCGACGCGATAAGTCGGATGGTCAGAGGCGGGAGATAGCTTATGAAAGTGATGATTGTGGAGGACGACGCCCTGGCGGCGTTGTCCGTCGAAACCGTTCTGCGGTTCTGCGGGCATCAGGTGGTCGGGCCTTTCGCCTCGACGGCCGAGGTCATGCGCGCCGATCACGGCGGGCGGATCGACTTGGTTCTGATGGACATCAACCTGGAAGGACAATCCTCTGGGTTGGACTGCGCCCGCGTGCTGCACAAGCGCTACGGCCTGCCCGTGGTGTTCATCAGCAGCGACGGGGAGCGGGCCCGATCCGGCCGCGACGTGGCGCTCGGCTCCATGACCAAGCCCATTTCGGAAACGACCATGATGACCGGAATCAAGGCGATCGAGCAGATGCTCCGCGGCAAGACGCCGGCGCACCTGCCGGCCGGCCTTGAGGTGTTCCACTGACGAGCTGTTCCATGACGGAAAGGCGAAGGCGCGCGACGTGGCTCACGCCCCGCCGCCCGCCATCCGCAGGCTGACCACCCCCGCGACGATCAGCAGGATCCCGGCGAGCTTCAGCAGGCTGGCCTGCTCCCCGAAGACCCAGATGCCGATGGCGGCGATGGTCGCCGTTCCCACGGCCGACCAGATGGCGTAGGCGACGCCGACCTCGATCTCCTTCAGGGCCTGGGCCAGCATGGCGAAGGCCACGACGTAGCAGGCCACCACCGCCACGCTCGGCCACAGGCGCGTCATGCCCTCGGACATCTTCATCGACACGGTGCCGACGATCTCGAAGGCGATGGCGACGGTCAGGTAGAGCCAGCTCATTCCGGTCCTCGACGGGAACATTCCCCTCCCGGATCTGCGCGCTCCGTCCCGTTTGGGCAAGTGCGATCAACGTCGTAACGGGCCGCCACCGCATCGGCCGGCGGTTGACGGACGGCCTCGTCCGCCCTAGGGTCCCTGGCTTTCTCACAGATTTCGAGTTTGAAGGGGCTCTACCATGACCGGCGAGCGGGAACTGGCGTTGCAGGCAAAGGCGTGGCCGTTCGAGGAGGCGCGCAAACTCGTCGCGCGCTTCGCGAAAGCGCCGCCGGCCAAAGGCTACGTCCTGTTCGAAACCGGCTACGGCCCCTCGGGCCTGCCGCACATCGGCACTTTCGGCGAGGTGGCGCGCACCACCATGGTCCGCCAAGCCTTCCAGCGGATGAGCGACATCCCGACGAAGCTCTTCTGCTTCTCGGACGACATGGACGGCCTGCGCAAGGTGCCGGACAACATCCCGAACAAGGAGTTGGTCGCCGCCAACCTCGGCAAGCCGCTGACCCAGGTCCCCGACCCGTTTGGCACGCACGAGAGCTTCGGCGCGCACAACAACGCGCGCCTGCGCGCCTTCCTCGACGGCTTCGGCTTCGAGTACGAGTTCCAGTCCTCCACCGACTGGTACAAGTCCGGCCGTTTCGACGACGCTCTGCTCGGCGTGCTGCGCAACTACGACGAGATCATGGCGGTGATGCTGCCGACGCTGGGTGAGGAGCGTCAGCAGACCTACAGCCCGTTCCTGCCGGTTTCCCCCTCCAGCGGCCGCGTCCTCCAGGTGCCCGTCCTTGAGCGCAACGTGGAGGCCGGCACCATCGTCTTCCAGGACGAGGACGGCAAGAAGGTCGAGGTTCCCGTGACCGGCGGCCACGTCAAGCTGCAGTGGAAGCCCGACTGGGGCATGCGCTGGTACGCGCTGGGCGTGGACTATGAAATGTACGGCAAGGACCTGATCCCGTCCGCGGAACTGGCCGGCAAGATCGTCAACATCCTCGACGGCACCGCGCCGCAGGGCTTCAACTACGAGCTGTTCCTGGACGACAAGGGGCAGAAGATCTCCAAGTCCAAGGGCAACGGCCTGACCATGGAGGAATGGCTGGCTTACGCGCCGCCGGAAAGCCTCGCCCTCTACATGTTCCAGAAGCCGAAGTCGGCCAAGCGCCTCTACTTCGACGTGATCCCGCGCGCGGTGGACGAGTATCTGGCCTTCGTCGCCAAGCTGCCGGTGGAGGAGCCGGCCAAGGCGCTGGAGAACCCGGCCTGGCACATCCACAACGGCACGGCGCCGGCGGTGCGTTCCGACGTGTCCTTCAACCTGCTGCTGAACCTGGCGGGCGCGGCGAACGCCGAGACCAAGGACGTCATGTGGGGCTTCATCAGCCGCTACGCGCCCGAGGCGACGCCGGAGAACAGCCCCTTCCTGGACAAGCTGGTCGGCTACGCCGTCCGCTACTACCAGGATCTCGTGAAGCCGACGAAGCAGTATCGCGCCCCCACCGACGCCGAGCGCGCCGCGCTGGAGGATCTGCTGAAGCGGCTGGAGGCCCTGCCCGCGGACGCCGCCGGCGACGTCATCCAGAACGAGGTCTTCGCCGTCGGCAAGGAGCATGGCTTCACCGAGCTGCGCGCTTGGTTCCAGGCGCTCTACGAGGTGCTGCTGGGCCAGACCACCGGGCCGCGCATGGGCTCCTTCATCCAGCTCTACGGCCTGGACGAGACCAAGGCGCTGATCCGCGGGAAACTGGCCGCCTGACGGCGCAATTACGCATCAGAACACAACCGCAGGCCGGCCGAAACGCCGGCCCGCGGTGTTTTGGGAAGACTTCGGGGCCGGCCGTCCAGAGTTCGCCGTGTCCTCGTTTCGGCTGCAACAATGCCGGACTTCGATCGTTCGTGTTTCCACCAATCGCCGCCGCTGCCCCGCATCGTGCAAACCGGCGAGTTCCTGCACAGACCGTGTGCAAACAACATTTTATTCCGCCACCGCCATGCGCACGCTGCACTGCACCAATACCAACTTGGTATTACCATCGCCGGGGCCTGCGGACTAATATCTCTCTCGTTACTGCTTTTGCAGTGCGTTTCCTCCCTAAACTCTCAAAGGCCGCGCCCTCACGGGCTGCGGCCTTTTTTTCTGCCGGAATGCTCCTCGGTGACAAAATCGGGCCGCAGGCCGGCGCATTAGCGCCCCGTTAACCGGCGTGGCGTTGGATGAGCCCATGCAGTCGCGCAAGGCCAGCGCGGCGCGACCCGGGCCGGCGGGCGCGCCGGACCCGGATGAAGACGGCACCTCGCGGGATTCCGGCGACGGCGTGGCGCCCGAATTGCTGGATTACCTGTTCGAGACTCCCTTCTCCCAACGCCCCTCCCCCGCCGCGGTCGGCCGCCGGGTCGGCACGGCCCTGGTCGAATCGCGGCTGGCCGGCATGGGCGACGCCAGCGTTCGGGTCCTGCTGGCGCGCAAGCTGTGCCGCCTGCTGCCCGACCTGCCGCCGGACGACCACGACACCGTGACCACGGTCGCGTTGCGCGCGCTGGAGCAACTGACCCGCGACCACGTGACCCATGTGCGCGCGGCGCTCGCCACCGCCATGAAGGACATCGCCTGCGCGCCGCCCTCGGTCGTGCGGTCGCTCGCCCGCGACGTCGAGCGGTCGGTGGCGGAGCCAATCCTGCATTACTGCGCCGGCCTGACCGATGACGACCTGCTGGACATCGTCGCCACCCACCCCGCGGGCTGGGCGCTGACCGCCATCGCCCAGCGCGACCGGGTCAGCGGCCCGGTGTCTTCCGCCATCGTCGGGACGGGCGATCCCGAGGCGACCGGCGTGCTGCTGGACAACAACGGCGCCATCATCCCGGAGGACACGCTGGAGGCGCTGGTGGAGAACTCCGCCAGCCGGCCCCGCGACTGGCAGGAACGGCTGGCCCGCCGACCCGCCCTGCCCCGGCGCCTCGTCCTCCGCCTCGCCGACGTCGTGGACGCCTCCGTCCTGGACTTGCTGCTCACCCGCGCCGACGTCGACGTCGCCACCGCGGCGGAGGTCGCCGCTGTCACCCGACGCCGCGTGGACTGGGTCGAGGAGCGTGACGCCACCGAGTCGCCGCAGCGCCGCGCCCTGCGCCTGCACAGCCGGGACGGGCTAGACGAGACGGTGCTGGGCGACGCCCTGTCCTGGAACGAAGTGGATTTCGTGCGCGCGGCGCTGGCCCTGCGCGCCGTCGTCCATCCCACGGCGGTGGACGACATCCTGGCGTCGGGCGACCCGCGCGCCGTGACGGCTCTGGTCTGGCGAGCCGGCTATTCCATGCGCTGCGCCATGCAGGTGCAGGCGCGCGCCGCCGCCATCCCGCCGCGCGCGGTGCTGAACGCGCGGCAAGGCACCGCCTACCCGCTCTCGCCGGCGGAGATGGTCCGGCACCTCGCGCTGTACGGGGTGCAGTGAGGGACCGCACCCCGCAGAACGGTCTTGTTACTGCTGCGGAGTGATCCCCGCGGGGCGGCGCGAGCGGCGGTCGCCCGGCATCGGCTCGCGCGGACCGCCGGCCGGGCCGTAGAGGTCGGGGTTGTAGGGCGGGTTGGCGTTGGTGTCGGTCATCTTCGGCGGGGTGACGATCTCCTCCCCGGTGCCGGCGTCGAACTGGATCACCGCCTGTTGGCGGACCTGCTCGCAGATCTCGCGCTTGCGGGCGATCTCCGGGTTGGTGCCCTGGCTGAAGGCCCAGAGCGGCGCGACGATGCCGCTGCGCTCCCCCGACGGGATCGACGTGAAGGTGTAGTTCATCACGACGCGGCAATAGGACAGCGTCGCCGCCGGCTGCGCGTCGATGACCGGAGCCTTGGCAAGGGCCGCGTCATAGTCTGCGACGGTTTGTCCCAGCGCCGCGCCGCCTCCGCCGAGGGCCAGGACGGTGGACAGGAAAAAGGCCGGTGCGAAGCGGCTCATGCTCGGAATCTCCCGTTTGGAACAATCGTCATCAAAGCGTGAAAAGTGTAGCGGATCGACGGCCGAACGCCAAATTCCTGTTTGCGGTTCCGGCCATTCGCCGTAATCGATGCTGAGTTCCGCGACCGTGCTTGCGGTCACGCTTGCCCTCGGCGCGGAATCGCGCTAGGAACCGGCCTCGAAATCTCAGGGCGCTGGATCCCTAGGACGCTAAACTCAATCGGTTCTGTCCTCCGCTGAATGGGGGACGCTCACGCTTAGGGAACGCTCCATGGCTCGCAAGAAGATTGCGCTCGTCGGCGCCGGCCAGATTGGCGGCACGCTGGCTCTGCTCGCTGCTCAGAAGGAACTCGGCGACGTCGTCCTGTTCGACATCGCGGAAGGCATGCCGGAAGGCAAGGCCCTCGACCTCGCCGAAACCTCCCCGGTCGAAGGCTTCAACGCCAAGCTCAGCGGCGGCAACGACTATTCGGTCATCGAGGGCGCCGACGTCGTGATCGTCACCGCCGGCGTGCCGCGCAAGCCGGGCATGAGCCGCGACGACCTGATCGGCATCAACACCGGCGTCTGCCAGACCGTCGGCGAGAACATCAAGAAGTACGCCCCGAACGCCTTCGTCATCGTCATCACGAACCCGCTGGACGTGATGGTGTGGGTGCTTCAGCAGGCGTCCGGCCTGCCGCCGGAGCGCGTGGTCGGCATGGCCGGCGTGCTCGACTCGGCCCGCTTCCGCTACTTCCTGGCCGATGAGTTCAAGGTCTCCGTCGAGGACGTCACCGCCTTCGTGCTGGGCGGCCACGGCGACACCATGGTCCCGCTCGTCCGCTACTCGACCGTTGCCGGCATTCCGCTGCCGGACCTGGTCAAGATGGGCTGGACCACGCAGGAGAAGCTGGACGCCATCGTGCAGCGCACCCGCGACGGCGGTGCGGAGATCGTCAAGCTGCTGAAGACCGGCTCGGCCTTCTACGCCCCGGCCGCGTCCGCCATCCAGATGGCCGAGTCCTACCTGAAGGACCAGAAGCGCGTCGTTCCGGTCGCCGCCTACCTGACCGGCCAGTACGGCCAGAACGACCTCTACGTCGGCGTCCCGACGATCATCGGCGCCGGTGGTGTCGAGAAGATCATCGAGATCGACCTCTCCGCCGAAGAGAAGAAGATGTTCGACCACTCGGTCGACGCTGTGAAGCAGCTCGTCGAGGTGGTCAAGAAGCAGCAGGCTGAGAAGGCCGCCTCCTAAGGCGGCCTGTTTTCTGTCTGCTCTTGGCCTGCGGCTTTATTGCCCGGGACGGACGATTGCACCGTCCGTCCCGGGTGGTACAGTAACCGCGGTCCTGCGCGCCAAAGGGCGTAAGCCTTTCCTTGGTCTTTCGCCTTTGCGCGCCGGCATGCAGGAAACGCCTGCTCTTATTCCGCCCATCGTCAGCCGACCAAAAAAACAGATGGACGCCCGATGAATATCCATGAGTACCAGGCCAAAGGCCTGCTGAAGAAGTACGGCGTCGCGGTTCCCCGCGGCGGCGTCGCCTACACGCCTCAGGAAGCCGAGACCGTGGCCCGCGAGCTGGGCGGCCCGGTGTGGGTCGTGAAGTCCCAGATCCACGCGGGCGGCCGTGGCGCCGGCCGCTTCAAGGACAACCCCGAGGGCAAGGGCGGCGTCCGCGTCGTCAAGTCCATCGAAGAGGTCGGCAAGAACGCCGGCGAGATGCTGGGCCACGTCCTGGTCACCAAGCAGACCGGCGCGGAAGGCCGGGAAGTCAAGCGCATCTACGTCGAGGAAGGCGCGGACATCAAGCGCGAGCTGTACCTCGGCCTGCTGATCGATCGCGCCACCGGCCGCGTCACCATCATGGCCTCGACCGAAGGCGGCATGGAGATCGAAGAGGTCGCCCACAACACGCCGGAGAAGATCATCAAGGTCGCCGTCGATCCGGCGACCGGCGTCCAGGGCTTCCACACCCGCAAGATCGCCTTCGCGCTGGGCCTGGAAGGCAAGCAGGTGGGGGCCGCCGCCAAGTTCATCACCGCCGCCTACCAGGCCTTCATCGACCTGGACTGCGCCATCGTCGAGATCAACCCGCTGATCGTCACCGGCGCCGGCGACATCCTGGCGCTCGATGCCAAGATGAGCTTCGACGACAACGCGCTGTTCCGTCACAAGGACGTGGAAGAGCTGCGCGACGAGGCCGAAGAGGATCCGGCGGAGATCGAGGCGGCCAAGCACAGCCTCAACTACGTCAAGCTCGACGGCAACATCGGCTGCATGGTGAACGGCGCCGGCCTGGCGATGGCCACCATGGACATCATCAAGCTGTACGGCGGCGAGCCGGCCAACTTCCTCGACGTCGGCGGCGGCGCCACGAAGGAGCGCGTCACCGCGGCCTTCAAGCTGATCCTGTCCGACCCGAACGTCGAAGGCATCCTGGTCAACATCTTCGGCGGCATCATGCGCTGCGACGTCATCGCCGAAGGCGTGGTCGCCGCTGCCCGCGAGGTGCACCTGCACGTTCCGCTGGTCGTCCGCCTGGAAGGCACGAACGTCGAGCTGGGCAAGAAGATCCTCAGCGAGTCCGGTCTGCCGATCCTGTCGGCCGACAACCTCGCCGATGCCGCCGACAAGGTGGTCAAGGCCGTGAAGGAGGCCGCGTAAGATGGCTGTTCTCGTCGATAAGAACACGAAGGTGATCTGCCAGGGCTTCACCGGAGCCCAGGGCACCTTCCATTCGGAGCAGGCGATCGCCTACGGCACGAAGATGGTCGGCGGCGTCACCCCGGGCAAGGGCGGCACCAAGCACCTCGACCTGCCGGTGTTCGACACGGTGGCCGACGCGGTCGAGAAGACCGGCGCCAACGCGTCGGTGATCTACGTGCCGCCGCCCTTCGCGGCCGACGCCATCCTGGAGGCGATCGACGCCGAGATCCCGCTGGTGGTCTGCATCACCGAGGGCATCCCGGTGCTCGACATGGTCCGCGTCAAGCGCGCGCTGGGCAACTCCAAGACCCGTCTGATCGGGCCGAACTGCCCGGGCATCATCACGCCCGACGAGTGCAAGATCGGCATCATGCCGGGCCACATCCACAAGCGCGGCAAGATCGGCATTGTCTCGCGCTCCGGCACGCTTACCTATGAGGCGGTGGCGCAGACCACGGCCGCCGGGCTGGGGCAGACGACCTGCATCGGCATCGGCGGCGACCCGGTCAACGGCACCAACTTCGTGGACAGCCTGGAGCTGTTCCTGAAGGACCCGGAGACCGAGGGCATCATCATGATCGGCGAGATCGGCGGCGACGCCGAGGTCAAGGGCGCGGAGTTCATCAAGGACTCCGGCACCAAGAAGCCGGTGGTCGGCTTCATCGCCGGTCGCACGGCGCCTCCGGGCCGCCGCATGGGCCATGCGGGTGCGGTGATCTCCGGCGGCAACGACACCGCCGACTTCAAGATCGAGTTCATGAAGTCGGCCGGCATCACCGTCGCCGACAGCCCGGCCAGCCTGGGTTCCACCATGCTCAAGGTCTTCAAGGGCTGATTTAGGCAGGCAAAAGCGGGGGACTTGCTCCCCCGCACGCCCTGCCACGGGTCCGGTGGCCCTTGGATCCCGCGAAACATGGGATCCAAGGGCCGCTTGCCCCCGGCAGGGACGAATAAAAACACTCAGAGGGAACCGGGCGAAACGCCCGAGGCAATGACATGTCGGTCAATCTGGAGAAGACCTCGTTCCTGTTCGGCTCGAACGCCGAATATGTTGCGGAGTTGTACGCGCGCTTCCTGAAGGACCCCTCCTCGGTGGATCCGAGCTGGAACGGCTTCTTCAAGGAGCTGGACGACGACTCCCGCGCCGTGCTCACCGAACTGAACGGCCCGTCCTGGGGCCTGGAGGACGGTCTGGGCAACGGCACGCTGGACCCCGTCGCGGCCTCGTTCGAGGCGCCGGCCCCTGGCCCGGCCAACGGCAACGGCGCGCTGGTCGCCCACACCCAGCAGGTGTACGGCGGCATCAGCCACCAGCAGCTGCGCGCGGCCACGCTGGACAGCATCCGCGCCCTGATGCTCATCCGCGTCTACCGCGTGCGCGGCCACATGAACGCGCATTTCGACCCGCTGCAGCTTGAAAAGCGCGAGCCGCACCCGGAACTGGACCCGGCGACCTACGGCTTCGGCCCGGGCGACATGGATCGCCCGATCTTCCTGAACTATTCGCTGGGCCTGGAATCGGCGTCGCTGCGCCAGATCCTTGAGATCCTGCAGAAGACCTACTGCGGGAACATCGGCGTCGAGTTCATGCACATCCAGGACCCGGAAGAAAAGGCCTGGATCCAGGAGCGCATCGAGGGCGGCCGCAACCACACCGACTTCACGGTGAACGGCAAGCGCGCCATCTACGAGCGCCTCATCGCCGCCGAGGGCTTCGAGAAGTTCCTGCAGCTGAAGTACACCGGCACCAAGCGCTTCGGCCTTGAGGGCGGCGAGTCGATGATCCCCGCGCTGGAGCAGATCCTGAAGCGCGGCGGCCAGCTCGGCCTGCGGGAAGCGGTCGTCGGCATGGCCCACCGCGGTCGCCTGAACGTGCTGACCAACTTCATGGGCAAGCCCTTCGCAGCGGTCTTCTCGGAGTTCCAGGGCAACCCGTCCAGCCCGCAGGACGTGCAGGGCTCGGGCGACGTGAAGTACCACCTGGGCACCTCGTCGGACCGCGACTTCAACGGCAACATCGTCCACCTGTCGCTGACCGCCAACCCCTCGCACCTGGAGTGGGTGAACCCGGTCGTGCTGGGCAAGGTGCGCGCCAAGCAGGCGCAGCGCCATGACCTGGAGCGCGAGCAGGTGATGGGCGTGCTGATCCACGGTGACGCCGCCTTCGCCGGCCAGGGCATCGTGGCCGAGACGCTGGGCCTGTCGGAGCTGCGCGGCTACCGCACCGGCGGCACCATGCACTTCATCATCAACAACCAGATCGGCTTCACGACGAACCCGACCTACTCGCGCTCGGGCGTCTACTGCTCCGACATGGCGAAGATGGTGCAGGCGCCGATCTTCCACGTGAACGGCGACGATCCGGAATCGGTCGTCCACATCAGCCGCATCGCCACCGAGTTCCGCCAGAAGTTCAAGCGGGACGTCGTGATCGACATGGTCTGCTACCGCCGCCATGGTCACAACGAGGGCGACGAGCCGGGCTTCACCCAGCCGCTGATGTACAAGAAGATCCGCGCCCACGCGACCACGCGCGAGCTGTACGCCAAGCAGCTGGTGGAGGAGAACGTCCTCACCCAGGCCGAGTCCGACCAGATGGTCCAGGACTTCATGAAGAAGCTGGAAGGCGAGTTCGAGGCCGCCAACTCCTTCAAGCCGAACAAGGCCGACTGGCTGGAAGGCAAGTGGTCGGGCTTGGAGGCCGCCAAGACCGACGACGAGCGCAAGGGCAACACCGGCGTGGCGCTCGACGTGCTGAAGGAAGTCGGCTTCAAGCTCTGCGACTATCCGAAGGACTTCGCGATCAATTCCAAGATCGCCCGCCAGCTGGAGGCCAAGAAGAAGTCCCTGGAGACCGGCGAGGGCATCGACTGGTCGACCGCCGAGGCGCTGGCCTACGGCACGCTGCTCGTCGAGGGCAACGGCGTCCGCCTGTCGGGCCAGGATTCCGGCCGCGGCACCTTCTCGCACCGCCACGCGGTGATGTACGACCAAAACAACGAGAACAAGTACATCCCGCTGAATCACCTGCGTCCGGACCAGGGCCCGTTCGAGGTGCACGACAGTCCGCTGTCCGAAGCGGCCGTCGTCGGCTTCGAGTACGGCTATTCGCTGGCCGAACCGCACAGCCTCGTGCTGTGGGAAGCGCAGTTCGGTGACTTCGCCAACACCGCCCAAACCATCATCGACCAGTTCATCTCGTCGGGCGAGTCGAAGTGGCTGCGCATGTCGGGCCTCGTCATGCTTCTGCCGCACGGCTACGAGGGCCAGGGTCCGGAGCACTCCTCCGCCCGTCCGGAGCGCTTCCTGCAGATGTCGGCCGAGGACAACTGGCAGATCTGCAACCTGACGACCCCGGCGAACCTGTTCCACGCCTTCCGCCGCCAGGTCCGCCGGCCGTTCCGCAAGCCGATGGTCCTGTTCACGCCGAAGTCGCTGCTGCGCCACAAGCTGTGCATCTCCTCGCTGGCGGAGCTGGCCGAGGGCTCGCATTTCCGCCGGGTGATCGGCGAGACGGCGCCGGCCGAGCTGCTGCCGGCCGAGCAGATTCGCCGCATCGTGGTCTGCACCGGCAAGGTCTACTATGACCTGCTGCAGGAGCGCGCGGCGCGCGGCATCAAGGATGTGGCGATCATCCGCCTGGAGCAGCTCTATCCCTTCCCCCGCTCCGCCCTGACCGAGGAGTTCGCCCGCTATCCGAACGCCGAGGTCGTGTGGTGCCAGGAGGAGCCGGAGAACCAGGGCTACTGGACCTTCGTCGACCGCCGCCTGGAAGGCGCTTTGATGTCGATCGAGCACAAGGCGCGCCGCCCCAGCTACGTTGGCCGCATCGCCGCCGCGTCGCCGGCCACCGGCCTGCTGAAGCGCCACAACCAGGAGCAGGCCAAGCTCCTGGAAGACGCCCTGACCATCCGCTGACCCACGCCCAAGCGTAAAACAAGAAAGATCAAGAGGAACAAATGGCTACCGAAATCAAGGTCCCCACGCTGGGCGAGTCGGTCTCCGAGGCCACCGTCGCCCGTTGGCTGAAGCAGGTCGGCCAGCCGGTCGCCGCCGACGAGCCGCTGGTCGAACTGGAGACCGACAAGGTCACGCTTGAGGTCAACGCGCCGGCCGCCGGCACGCTGGCCGAGATCGTCGCTCCGGAAGGCGCGAACGTCGGCGTCGCCGCCCTGCTGGGCGTCATCGGCGAGGGTGCGGTTGCCGCCGCGGCCCCGGCCGCCGCCGCGCCGGCCGCGGCCGGCGCTGCCGCCCCCGCTCCGGTTGCCGCCGCTCCGGCGGGCGCTTCCGTCGCGGCTCTGGCTGACGCCGGCCCGGCCGCCCGCAAGCTGGTCGAGGAGAAGGGCCTCGACGCGTCGAAGATTGCCGGCTCCGGCAAGGATGGCCGCATCACCAAGGGCGACGTGATCGACCACGTCGCCAAGCCAGCGGCCCCCGCCGCCGCGCCGGCCGCCGCCCCGGCCCCGCAGAAGTACCAGTGGACCGCCGGCACCGCCGGCGACCGCCCGCGCGCCGCGCAGGAGGAGCGGGTCCGCATGACCCGCCTGCGCCAGCGCATCGCGGAGCGCCTGAAGGAGGCGCAGAACAGCGCCGCCATGCTGACCACCTTCAACGAGGTGGACATGACCAACGTCATGGCGCTGCGCAACGAGTACAAGGACTACTTCGAGAAGCGCCACAAGGTGCGGCTCGGCTTCATGTCCTTCTTCGTGAAGGCCGCCATCCAGGCGCTGAAGGAGATCCCGGCCGTCAACGCCGAGATCGACGGCACCGACGTCGTCTACAAGAACTACTACGACATCGGCGTTGCCGTCGGCACGCCGCAGGGCTTGGTGGTTCCGATTGTCCGCGACGCCGACAAAATGGGCTTCGCCGACATCGAGGGGAAGATCGGTGAACTGGGCAAGAAGGGCCGCGACGGCAAGCTGTCGATGGACGAGCTGACTGGCGGCACCTTCACCATCTCCAACGGCGGCGTCTACGGTTCGCTGATGTCGACCCCGATCATCAACCCGCCGCAGTCGGCCATCCTGGGCATGCACAAGACCCAGGAGCGTCCGGTCGTCGTCAACGGGAAGATCGAGATCCGCCCGATGATGTACCTGGCCCTGTCCTACGACCACCGCATCATCGACGGCAAGGAAGCGGTCACCTTCCTCGTGCGCATCAAGGAGTGCATCGAGGATCCGCGCCGCCTGCTGCTGGACGTGTGATTTTAAAAGTCTGATCGCAAAGGGAAGCGGAAGGGAACTCTTCTTCCGCACCCGCTCGCCGGGGGCCTCTGGCCCTCGGTCTCCTGAAGGCGCCGCAAGGCGCCTTTTCTTTGCCCGAAACGCCTCGGTGGTGCCGTTAAAGCGGATTGCAATCCGCTTTGGACCGCGACGGCGGGCCCGGCCGCTCATGCGGCCGAAGCCCGACCGGCGAATGAGGTCATATGAATCTAAAGCGAATGCATGAATCTAAAGCGAATGCAAATTCGCTTTAGCGCCCCACCGCCCGCCAGCCGATGTCGCGGCGGCAGAAGCCGTCCGGCCAGTCCAGCGCGTCCACGGCCGTGTAAGCCCGCGTCTGCGCCTCCACCACCGTCGGGGCCAGCGCCGTCACCCCCAGCACGCGGCCGCCCGTCGACAGCACCCGGCCATCCTCCGCGCGCTTCGTGCCAGCGTGGAAGACGGTGACGCCCTCCACCGCGTTGGCGGCCTCGATGCCCCGAATCTCCGTGTTCTTGACGTAGTCGCCGGGGTAGCCCTTGGCGGCCATGACGACGCACAGTGCGGTCTGGTCGTGCCAGCGCAGGTCGATGTTCTTCAGCTGACCGTCGGCCGCGGCGACCAAGGCAGCCAGCGCGTCGGACTTCAGGCGCATCATCAGCGTCTGGCATTCCGGGTCGCCGAAGCGGACGTTGAACTCCAGCGTCTTCGGCACCGGGTTGCCCGCGGCGTCCTTCACGATCATCAAGCCGGCGAACAGCACGCCCTTGAAGGGACGGCCCTCCGCGGCCATCCCCTTGACGGTCGGCTCGACGATCTCGCGCATCACGCGGGCCTGGAGGTCCGGCGTCAGCGCCGGCGCGGGGGAGTAGGCGCCCATGCCGCCGGTGTTCGGGCCAGTGTCGCCGTCGCCCACCGCCTTGTGGTCCTGGGCGGAAACCAGCGGCAGCGCCGATTCGCCGTCGCACAGCGCGAAGAAGCTGACCTCCTCCCCGTCCAGGAACTCTTCCACCACCACTTCCGCGCCAGCGGCGCCGAAGCGGCCCTCGACCAGCGCCTCGTCAATGGCGGCGAAGGCCTCCTCCTCCGTGCGGGCGACGGTCACGCCCTTGCCGGCGGCAAGCCCGTCGGCCTTCACAACGATGGGGGCGCCGTTCTTGCGGACGAAGTCCTTGGCGGCCTCCACCTCCTTGAAACGGCCGTAGGCGGCGGTCGGTACGCCGTACTTGGCCAGGATGTCCTTCATGAAACCCTTGGAGCCTTCAAGCTCCGCCGCCGCCGCGCTGGGACCGAAGGCCTTGATGCCGATCGCCGTCAGCTTGTCCACGAGACCGAGGACCAGCGGCCCCTCCGGCCCGACGACGACGAAATCGATCGCGTTGTCACTGGCAAAGCGGACCAGCGAGTCCACATCCTCGGAACCGATGGCGACGCACTCCGCGACGTCCGCGATTCCGGCGTTGCCGGGGGCGCAGTACAGCTTGTCGCAGAGCGGCGAGTTCTGAATGGCCCAGCACAGCGCGTGCTCGCGCCCACCCGACCCGACGACCAGGACTTTCATGGCACCCCGTCCTTCCACGCTTGTTGCCGACACCGCGCCTTGTATCATGGTGCCGCCATGACTCAAGACCTTGATACGACCCCGCCCCTGATCGCGCCCGAACCACGCCCCGGCTCCAACCTGCCGGAGTTCACGGTCGGCGACCTCGCCCGGCGCCTGAAGCGCACGATCGAGGACGAGTTCGGCTTCGTCCGGGTGCGCGGGGAGATCTCGCAGCCCAAGAAGCACAGTTCCGGCCACTGCTATCTGCGGCTCAAGGACGACACGGCGGTGATCGAGGCGGTCTGCTGGCGCGGCACCGTGTCGAAGCTGGCCATCCGCCCGGAGGAAGGGCTGGAGGTCATC
The DNA here is from genome assembly GCF_025961225.1 of Azospirillum canadense. Lineage (GTDB taxonomy): Bacteria > Pseudomonadota > Alphaproteobacteria > Azospirillales > Azospirillaceae > Azospirillum > Azospirillum canadense. The sequence goes on from NZ_JAOQNG010000001.1 coordinate 2,672,910, forward strand.
GTCACCGGCCGCATGACCACCTACCCGGGCCGCTCGCAATACCAGCTGATCATCGAGTCGATGGAGCTGGCCGGCGAAGGCGCCCTCCTGAAGATGCTGGAGGAGCGGAAGAGGCGCCTCGCGGCGGAAGGGCTGTTCGACGCCGACCGCAAGAAGCCCATCCCCTTCCTGCCGGACGTCATCGGCGTGATCACCTCGCCCACCGGGGCGGTCATCCGCGACATTTTGCACCGGCTGCACGACCGCTTCCCACGCCGGGTGCTGCTGTGGCCGGTCGCCGTGCAGGGCGAGCGCGCGGCGGCTGAGGTGACCGCGGCGATCGAGGGCTTCAACCGCATCCAGCCGGGGGGGCGTGTGCCGCGGCCCGACCTGCTGATCGTCGCGCGCGGCGGCGGCTCGCTGGAGGACCTGATGGCCTTCAACGAGGAGAATGTGGTCCGCGCCGCGGCGGCCAGTCGCATCCCGCTGATCTCCGCCGTGGGGCACGAGACCGACACCACGCTGATCGACTTCGCCTCCGACCGCCGCGCGCCGACCCCGACCGCGGCGGCGGAGATGGCCGTGCCGGTGCGGGCGGAGCTGCTGGCCCAGGTGCTGGACGACGAGCGGCGCCTGCTCGGCTGCGCCAACCGCCTGATCGCGGAGCGACGCACACGGGTGGAGGGGCTCGCCCGCGGCCTCGGCGACCCGCGCGCCCTGCTGGAGGGCCACGCCCAGCGGCTGGACGACCGGGCGGAGCGGCTGACGCTCGCCGCCGCCACTCTTCTGGAGCGCCGCCGTACGCGTGTTGGAGAGTTGGGCGCGAAGCTTCGCCACCCGCGGGAGAAGCTGATGCAGGCCGGCGAGCGGCTGGCGTCGGAAAGCCGCGCGCTGGACGGCGCGCTGCGCCAAGCGGTGATGGCCGCGCGCGGCCGGTACGAGCGCGTGGGCGCCCGACTGACGCTCTCCCCCGTCCGCATCAAGGTCAGCGAGGGCGGCCGGCGGCTGGAGGACCTCAAACCCCGGCTGGACCGCAGCTACGGCAAGTCCGTGGAGGACCGGGGGGCCAAGCTGAACGCTATCGGGCAGCTGCTGGAAAGCTATTCCTACAAGGGCGTGCTGGCGCGAGGCTTCGCGCTGGTGGAAGCGGCCGACGGGAAGCCGCTGACCAGCGCGGCGCAGGCCACGCCGGGCTTGTCCGTCTCACTGGTCTTCGCCGACGGCAAGGCCGCCGCGACGGTGGACGGCGCGCCGAAGGTGGAAGCCGCGCCAGCGCCGAAGCCCAGGGCGGAGAAGCCCAAGGCGGAGCCGAAGAAGCCCGCGCGCGCGCCGGTGCAGGGAAGTTTGTTCTAGCGTTTGGGGGGAGTGGTGGCCCAACGCCACCACTCCCCCCCAATTAGGTATTCAGATCACCCCCTGTCCCACCAACCGCTCCCGCTCCGCGCGGATCATCGCCGTGTAGGTCAGGCCCAGCCGCGCGCGGCGGCTCTCCGGTGGAGGTGCCAGCACCGGGAAGGGGGACTCGCCGGCCAGCCAGCGGTCGAACAGGGTCGGGTCGCAAAGCGCGGTGTGCAGGCCTAGCGACAGTTCGGTCGGCTCCACGCTCAATCCGCGGGCGTCCAGCGCCAATTCCACCGCGACGAGGACGGCGCCGGCCAGCGGTTTCGGCTCTTGCAGCACGGGGACCGGCTTGTCGCCAGGGCGGAGCGTGCCCTTGTTGCGGAATTCCCGCTCGCAGGCTGTGCGCAGCAGCGACAGGTGGGAGCGGCAGGGGATCGGCCGCGCTGCGTAGGCCGTGCACAGGCCCGTCTTGCGGTCCAGCATGGCGCAGGGAATGCGCGCCGCGCGCCGCTCCGCGTGGCCGAGGGCGGCGATGCGCGGGGCGTCCTGGTCCAGGCGGCGGCGCAGTTCGGCTTGCCGCTCCGGCGCCCAGGAGGTGACGGCGTCAAACATGCCCAACAGCTCCGCCGGGCCGACGGCGATGTGCTGGTGGCAGCAGAAGGCACAGCCGGACTTGCAGCCGACGCGCCGGCCGGACGTCGCCACATCCGCCGCGATGCCGTCGATCAGGCCTTGCGCCGCTTCATGCCCGGCGCGGATGGCGGCCAGCACGCCCTCGCGCGTCGGGCATTCCCCCAGAGTGTCGAGGGTGACGCCGTAGGCCTTGGCGATAAGGCCATCGAGGCCGCCCGCCGCCACTGGTCAGGCCGCCCCGGCGAAGGACCAGCGCGTGGTCTCGCCGCTGCGGAAGGGCAGCACGGCGTCGCCGTCGGCGGTCAGCACGATGTCCGGCGTGGTCGACTCCGTGCGCTCCAGCACGACCTTGTCCTCGGCGACCGGCAGGCCGTAGAAGCGCGGACCGTTCAGGCTGGCGAAGGCCTCCAGCTTGTCCAGCGCACCCGCCTGCTCGAAGGCCTCGGCGTAGAGTTCCAGGGCGTTGGCGGCGGTGAAGCAGCCGGCGCAGCCGCAGGCGCTCTCCTTCGCGGTGACGGCGTGCGGGGCGGTGTCGGTGCCCAGGAAGAACGGCCCCTCGCCCGACGTCGCGGCCTCCAGCAGGGCCACGCGATGCGTCTCGCGCTTGGCGATCGGCAGGCAGTAGAGGTGCGGGCGGATGCCGCCCTGGAAGATGTGGCTGCGGTTGATCAGCAGGTGGTGCGCGGTGATGGTCGCTCCCACCCGACCGGAGGTAGCGTGGTCGCACACGAAGGCCACGGCCTCGGCCGTGGTGCAATGCTCCAGCACCACGCGCAGGGTCTTGTGCCGCTCCAGCAGCGGGCTCAGCACTTTGTCGATGAACACGGCCTCACGGTCGAAGATGTCGACGTGGGCGTCGGTGACCTCGCCGTGGATCAGCAGCGGCATGCCGATCTCGGCCATGCGCTCCAGCACGCCGGCGATCTTGCCGAGGTCGGTGACGCCGTGCGCGCTGTTGGTGGTGGCGTTGGCCGGGTAGAGCTTGGCCGCGGTGAAGACGCCGTCCTGGAAGCCCTGCGCCAGGTCGTCGGCGTCGGTGCCGTCGGTCAGGTAGGCGGTCATCAGCGGCGTGAAGGACATGCCGTCCGGCAGGGCCGCCAGGATGCGCTCCCGATAGGCCACGGCGTCGGCCGCCTTGGTCACCGGCGGCTTCAGGTTCGGCATGATGATGGCGCGGCCGAACTGGCGGGCGGTGAAGGGCAGCACGGCCTTCAGCATGGCGCCGTCGCGCAGGTGCACGTGCCAGTCGTCGGGACGGCGAAGGACGAGGCGATCGGTGGGCATGGCGGCTCCGGCGCGGACAAGAACTGGGGTTGCCGGTGTTCTAGCCCCTTCCGGCCTTGACGGAAAGCCGCTAAAACCGTGCCCTTCCGTGAGATCTTCGAAGCCGGACCCGCGCCGATGAGCCTGATCACCCCCCGCACCCCGCCCGGAACGATGGAGCTGCTGCCGCGCCAGCAGGTGGCCTTCCAGCGTCTGCTCGACACCATCCGCCGCGGCTACGAGCGGTTCGGCTTCGTCCCCGTCGAAACACCGGTCTTCGAGACGGTGGAAACGCTGCTGACCAAGTCCGGCGGCGAGACGGAGAAGCAGGTCTATTTCGTGCAGTCCACCGGCGCGATCCAGCAGGGCCACAAGCCGGACATCGCGCTGCGCTTCGACCTGACCGTGCCGCTCGCCCGCTATGTGGCGGAGCATGAGCGCGACCTCGCCTTCCCCTTCCGCCGCTACCAGATCCAGCGCGTCTACCGCGGGGAGCGTGCGCAGCGCGGCCGCTTCCGCGAATTCTACCAGTGCGACATCGACGTGATCGGCAAGGACAGCCTGTCGCCGCACTACGACGCGGAAATCCCGGCGGTCATCTACCACGTCTTCCGCGAGCTGGACTTCGGCGGCTTCACCATCAACGTGAACAACCGCAAGGTCCTGCTGGGCCTGCTTGACGGGCTGGGCGTCGACGACGCCGAAAAGCGCGTCCTGGTCCTGCGCGAGATCGACAAGCTGGACAAGATCGGCCGCGACAAGGTGCGCGACAGCCTGACGGGCCTCGGCATGGCGCCGGACGCCGCGGAGAAGATCCTGTCCCTGATCGACGCCAAGGGCACGAACGAGGAGACGCTGGCCGCGCTGAACGCGCTGGGCATCGAGAACGAGACTTTCCGCCAGGGCGTGTCGGAGCTGACCACGGTCATCGAGGGGCTGAAGGCCTTCCAGGTGCCGGACGGCGTGGTGCGCATCAACCTCGCCATCGCGCGCGGGCTCGACTACTACACCGGCACGGTCTACGAGACCTTCCTGAACGACCATCCGGGCATCGGCAGCGTCTGCTCCGGCGGCCGCTACGACAATCTGGCGAGCCACTACACCAAGTCGAAGCTGCCGGGCGTTGGCATCTCCATCGGGGCCACGCGCCTGTTCTACCAGCTGATGGAAGCCGGCATCATCAAGGACGGCGGCGCCACGGCCGAGGTGCTGGTGACCCAGATGGACCCGGCGCTGTCCGCCGACTACTACGGTCTGGCGACGACGCTGCGCGCGGCCGGCATCAACACGGAAATCCAGCTGGACGGCGGCAAGATCGCCAAGCAGATGAAGTACGCGGACCGCGCGGGCATTCCGGTCGTGGTCCTGATGGGATCGGACGAGAAAGCCCGCGGCACCGCCACCCTGAAGCATCTGGTCAAGGGCGAGCAGGTCGAGGTGCCGCTGGATCAGATCGCGGAGAAGGCGAAGGCGTTGCTGGGGCGGTAATCGGATGAGGGGGCGCTGCCCCCCTCATACCTTCCCCACCAGCGCCACCTTCGTGATCGGCTTCTGCGACGCCAGGGCCTCCAGCAGCATCGGGCCGGCGATGCCGGCGATCAGCGCCGCGAGGAACAGCGCCAGATCCGGCAGGTGCAGGCGTTGCGCCAGGATGCGGGCGCCGGCGGTGAAGAAGGCGTGGTGCAGGTAGATGCTGTAGGAATGCCCGCCGATCCGCCGGAAGAAAGCGCTGGACGGCATCACCCGCAGCAACGCCATCGCCCCGCACATGCCGCAGAGCACCGGCACCGGGCTGCCCCAGGCCATCGCCCGGTGGTCCACCAGCGCCGTCTGGTGCATCGCGATGCCCAGCACCAGCCCGGTCACCGTCAGGCCGATCATCTCCGGCCGGCGGAACAGGTCGGGGAAGCGGGTGAAGGCCACGCCCAGCAGGAAGTGGGGCAGCAGGATCATCGCCTCGTTCACCGAGAAGGGGTTGTCCGGCACGCTGAGCGTCAGGCAGGCGGCGAGCGCCACGGTGAACAGCGCCAGGAAGGGCAGCGGCCGCGTCGTGATCGCAAAGCCGTCCAGTGCCCCGACCAGCAGGAAGATCAGGAACAGCGACTGCAAGTACCAGAAGTGCGCGTAGGAAAAGACGTAGATCCGCCATATCTCCGTCGGCGCGTAGGCCCCGTGCGCGCCGGGGGCCATCGCCTGCATCAGGTAGAACAGGGTGGAGATTGTCACGAAGGGGATCAGCAGCCGCCGCAGCTTCTTGCCGTAGAAGGCCCCCAGCCGATCGCCCGTCGCCGGGCGGAAGGCGTAGACGAGGCCCGACAGGAAGGTGAACAGCGGCATCCGGATCGGCTCGAAGCTGCTGGTCACGTAGCGATACCAGCTATCGTCGCCGACCTGCATCCCCGACCCCGGAACGCCGACCACATGGTAGGCGACGAGCAGGAAGCAGGCGAGGCCGCGCAACTCATTGATGTTGTATGACATCCGGCGTTGGAGCATGCGAACGCGGCCCGGGGAGGGCCTTCCCTTCCTGATTGAGTGGGGATCGTCCGCCCACGAACGGGACGGACTTCCGGAGAATGTGGGGTCTCACCCGTCCGGCCAAGATCACCATTAGGAATTTGAGCGAAATTCGGAAGATACCCGTTCGGCTGTCCCGACCGGCGAAGCGGTTTCGAACAGGCAAACCGCAAGGGTTTGACAGTCTTAACCACACCACTCAGAAGAGAATTCGTGGCATCGGTGCCACGGAACGCCACGAATTGGTGTTACGCCGATTTCGAGGTGGATTCGACAGCCTTGGCGGGAAAGAGTTACACAGGTTATTAACCAACCGACCCCTACATTTCGGCCGCATCGCTGGACGAGGTTCGCCAGCATTTTAACCAATTCGCGGTGGTTTTCGTTGCAATCCGCGAGGGACAGGCTGGAGCCGACATGACTCGGGTGTGGTGGCGCCGTGCAATCTGGGGTTTAGCCTTCGCGGCGACGGCGGCCGGCGTCGGCTATGCCGCGCGGGAGGAGATGAACACCTCGCGGTTGCAGGCCCGGCTGCTGTCCGCCTACGCCCGCGACATGACCTACACCTTGCGCGAAGGGCCGAACCCGGCCGCGCGCACCCCCACCCAGGGCCCCTACAACGAACGCCTCGGCTACATCGGCCTGCCGAGCTATCTGAAGTCGCTGACCGACGACATGTACACGATCGAGATGCAGGCGCAGATCTCGCCGAAGCTCGATTCCTTCATGGCCGCGGGCGGCTTCCCCATCTACCACGAGAAGACGCGGGCCGGCTTCACCCTGTTGGACCGCAGCGGCGCCACCATGTTCTCCGCCCGCTACCCGGAGCGGACCTTCACCAGCTTCGAGGACGTGCCGCCGCTGGTCGCCAAGACCCTGCTGTTCATCGAGAACCGCGAGCTGCTGAACGAGGACGAGCCGCGCCGCAACCCGGCGGTGGAGTGGGACCGCTTCGCCGGCGCCGTGCTGATGCTGCCGGTGCAGTGGCTGAAGCCGGGCTCGCGCTCCCCCGGCGGCTCCACGCTCGCCACGCAGATCGAGAAGTACCGCCATTCCCCCGACGGCCAGACCACCGGGGTGACGGAGAAGCTGCGCCAGATGCTCTCCGCCAGCGTGCGCGCCTACCTTGATGGCGAGGAGACGGGCGCGCACCGCCGCCGCATCCTGGTGGACTACCTGAACTCCACGCCGCTGACCGCGCGGGCCGGCTTCGGCGAGGTGAACGGGCTGGGCGACGGGCTGTGGGCCTGGTTCGGCACCGACCTCGCCATTGCCGAGAAGGTGCTGTCGGAGGAGCCGGCGGACGCCCGCGCGTTGCAGCTGAAGGCCCTGGCCTACAAGCAGGTGCTGAGCCTGCTGCTGGCCCAGCGCCGCCCGTCTTACTACCTGATCCAGGACCGGCAGGCGCTGGAGCGGCTGGCGAACAGCCACCTGCGCGTGATCCAGCAGGCCGGCGTTATCGACGAGACGTTGCGCGACGCCGCCCTGAACCTGACGCTGAAGTTCCGGGACGAGCCGCCGCAGCCGCAAAGCGCCAACTTCGTGGAGCAGAAGGCGACCAACGCCATCCGCGCGCGCCTGCTGTCCATGCTGGGCGTGCCCAGCCTCTACCAGCTCGACCGCACAGACCTGACGGCGGAGAGCACGCTGGATGCGCCGACCCAGCAGCGGGTGGTGGAGGTGCTGGCCAAGTTGAACGAGCCGGCCTTCGCCGCCCAGATGGGCCTGACGGGGGAGCGGCTGCTGGACGTCAAGAACAGCGACCTGTCGAAGATCATCTACTCCGTCACGCTGTACGAGCGCGGGCCGGACGCCAACTACCTGCGCGTCCAGGCCGACAATTTGGACCAGCCGCTGGACATCAACGAGGGCGCCAAGCTCGACCTGGGCTCCACGGCGAAGCTGCGCACGCTGTCCACCTACCTGGAGATCGTGGCGGAGCTGCACACCCGCTACGCCCACTTGCCCAAGGACTTCCTGGCCGACGTGGAGGAGGAGGCGTCCGACAACCTGACGCGCTGGGCCGCCAGCTGGCTGGCCGCCAGCCCCGGCCGCGGCCTGGGCGCCATGCTCGACGCTGCCATGGAGCGCCGCTATTCGGCGAACCCGGGGGAGGCCTTCTTCACCGGCGGCGGTGTCCACACCTTCGTGAACTTCAACCCGAAGGACAACGGCAGCATCATGCCGCTGACGGAGGCGCTGCGGAACTCCGTCAACCTGCCCTTCATCCGCCTGATGCGCGACATCGTGCAGTTCTACATGGCGGAGGGCGGCGACGACTCGACCGACATCCTCCACAACCCCGACCATCCGGCCCGCCAAGCCTACCTCGCCCGCTTCGCGGACAAGGAGGGCAGCGACTTCCTGAACCGCTTCTACAGCAGCTACCGCAAGCGCACGCCGGACGAGGCGCTGACCATGCTGGCAGCGCGGTCCCGTCCCATGCCGCACCGCCTGTCGGTGATCTTCCGTTATGTCCGTCCCGACGCGGGCGTGAAGGAGTTCGGCGCCTTCCTGCGCGCCCGCCTGCCCGACGCCAAGCTGGACGACGGCGACATCGCCTCGCTCTATTCCAAGTACGGACCGGACAAGTTCCCGCTGAACGACCTCGGCTACCTCGCGCGCGTCCACCCGTTGGAGTTGTGGCTGGTCGCCTACCTTCAGAAGCACCCCGACGCCAAGCGGCACGAGGCGCTGGAGGCCAGCGTCCAGCAGCGCCAGGAAAGCTACAAGTGGCTGTTCAAGAAGGGACAGGCGGCGCAGAACACGCGCATCCGCATCGGCCTGGAGGAAGAAGCTTTCCAGCGCATCACCGAGCAGTGGCGCAAGCTGGGCTACCCGTTCGAAACGCTGGTGCCGTCCTTCGCCACCGCCATCGGCAGCTCCGCCGACCGGCCGGCCGCGCTGGCGGAGCTGGTGGGCATCATCCAGAACGACGGCGTCCGCCAGCCGACCGTGCGCGTGAAGAAACTGCACTTTGCCGCCGGCACGCCCTATGAGGCCATCGTCGGCCTGGGCGAGATGCGCGGCCAGCGCGTGATGAAGCCGGAGGTGGCCTCGACCCTGCGCAAGGCGCTGATGGACGTGGCGCAGAACGGCACGGCCAAGCGGGTCTGGGGCTCCTTCAAGGACGCGTCGGGGCAAGTCATTCCGATGGGCGGCAAGACCGGCACCGGCGACCACCGGCTCGACCGCTACGGCCCCGGCGGCCACCTGATCGAATCGCGCGCGGTGAACCGGACGGCGACCTTCGCCTTCTACATCGGCGACCGCTTCTTCGGCACCATGACCGCCTTCGTGCACGGGCCGGAGGCCGACAACTACCACTTCACCAGCGCCCTGCCCGCCCAGCTGCTGAAGAGCATCGCCCCGGCGCTCCAGCCGCTGATCGACCCAGGCGTGACCAAGACAGCCGACAAGACCACCGACACGGCCTCCGACAGGGCCACCGACCGGTCCAAGCCGCGGACGGGGTTGTAGGAGGCGCCAGCTATCCCTTCTCCCCCCTGGCCTCTCGCGCCCGCTTGCGGGCGCTGCCGGCGACAGGCGGCCTCTGGCCGCCGAGAGCGGGAGAAGGTTGGGATGAGGGGGCGGCCGCAGGCCGGAAACGCAGGCTCATTGCAGTGGGTTGACGCCCTTCGGGCGCCCCCTCACCCAAACCCTCTCCCCAGGGGGGAGAGGGCTTTTTCGCGGCCCCCGCCGCGGCTTTGCCGCATGGCGCAGCGGCGGCGAGCGTGCCAGGATGGCGCTCTCTCCACCCGACCGCCGGGCCTCCCCCATGCCGCGCCGCCACCTGTTCGCCCTGGCCATCCTTTGCCTCGCCCTCCTGATCGGAGCCACGGCCGCAAGAGCCGCCGATCCAACCGCCAGTGGCCCTGTCGCGGGCATGGAGCGGGTGAGCTTCGCCAGCCGCGCCGACCTGGGGACGGACGCGCCGCTGGACCTCGTCGGGTATCTCAGTCGGCCGGACGGGCCGGGTCCATTCCCGGCCGCGGTCCTTCTGCACGGCTGCGGCGGCATCCAGCGCAACACGGCGGTCTGGCGCCGCTTCTTCACCGAACGCGGCTACGCCGTCTTCGCGGTGGACAGCTTCGGCCCGCGCGGCGTGAAGGAGATCTGCCACGACGCCGGGGTGGTCACCTGGAGCATGCGCGGGGCGGACGCCTTCGGCGCGCTCGATTACTTGGCGGCGCAACCCTTCGTGCGCGCCGACTCGGTGCTGGTCATGGGCTTCTCCCACGGGGCGGGCATCGCGCTGGACGCCGCCTCCCTGCGCCCGCTGAACGGAAAGCCGAACGAGCGGCGGAGCGATGCTCCCCGTTTCCGGGCGGCGCTGGCCCTGTACCCGGCCTGCGGCTACAAGGTGCGGCAGGAGGCCGATTATCGGATTCCCGTCTTCATCGGCATCGGGGCGGCCGACGACTGGACCCCCGCCCCCGCCTGCGAGACGCTGCTGGCACGCCATCACGGCGCGGCGCCGATGGAACTGCGGCTGTACGTGGGCGCGGCCCATTCCTTCGACAACGTGGACCGGCCGGTCACCCGTCTGCAAAACGTGCTGAATCGGAACAGCCCAGGCGGTCGCGGCGCAACCGTCGGTGGAAGCCCGGAGTCGCTGGCGGCCTTGCAGACCGACTTGGCCCAGTTCCTCGCAGCAGAAACACAGAGATAATCTCCGCCAGTATTCGAATGATAGTTGCACCATGGCTGCCGAACCGTCTAAAAAAGAGGCATGCGATCCCTGCTTTCCGGCGTGACGCCGGCCGACATCCGGCTTGATCCGTACCCGCACGTTGTGAAGACCGACGTGCTGGACGCGGAGACCTACGCGGCGCTCAGCGCGGGCTTCCCGCCCTTCGGCTTGATGGGCTGGGCCAACCCGGACCGGCCACCGCCCAGCAACAGCCGCTACCAGCTGTCCGCTTGGCTCGCGTCGACCATGGACGCCGTGGCGCCGGCCTGGAAGGAGTTCACCCGCTACCACAGCTCCCCAGCCTTTTTCGCGGAGGTGGCGGCGCTGTTCCGCGACCACTGGCCGGACGCGCTGAAGACGGCGCTCGGCGGGTCGCTGCTCGGCCACAGCATGGGCATGGTCCTGCGCGACGACCACGGGACGGCGCGCATCCTCCAGGACGCGCGGGCGGAGATCAACACGCCGGTGACCGCCGGCCCGTCGGTGTCGCGGGGTGCGCATCTGGACACCATGAACCGGCTGTTCACGGGACTGCTCTACCTGCGCCACCCCGACGACGACGCGGTCGGCGGCGACCTCCAGCTGTTCCGCTGGAAGAACGGGCCGATCCCGAATCTGGACGTGTTCCAGTTGCCTGACGACGCGGTGGAGGTGGTGGCGACCGTGCCCTACCGCGCCAACACGATGGTCATCTTCCCGCAGGGCATCGATGCCATCCACGGCGTCGGGTTGCGCCACCCCACTCCGCACACCCGCCGCTACCTGTTCATCAGCGGGGAGATCGCGGAGAACTGGCTGACCCCGCCCACCGCGGCAACCCCGGCCGCGCCATGAAGCTTCTCGTCTACGGGATGCAGTCGAGCGGGGCAACGGCCTTCACCCTGTTCCTCGCCCAGCGGCCGGACTGCCTGGGATTGGTGGACATCCCCAACAGCCACGCGGCCCCGCGGGTGGACCCGCCCATGGACATGGTGGCAAAGGCGGTGGTCACCACCACCTTCCCGCTGGCCGTCCACATCGAACGGTTCCAGCCCGACAAGACCATCCTGCTGCTCCGCGATCCGCGCGACAATTACCAGAGCCTGAAGACCAAGCCTTACGGCAACCTGTCCGGCCCGATCGACGAAAAGTTCCGGTTGATGGACCAGATCTTCGCGGAACGGGCGCAATTCGACGCGGTGGTGGAGTACGAGGATTTCGTCGCCCGCGACCCCGCGGTGCCGGCGCGCGTGTCGGCGCTGGGCTGGCCGGTCGAGGACAGCTTCCACGGCTTCGCCCGGCGGCACGACGCGATCATCGGCGACCTGTGGCGGCACATGCCGGACCTGTTCCAGCGCATGGAGATCGTCTTCGGCAACGTGCAGGGCCGGGAGGTGTCGGAGCGGTTCCGCGACAAGCCGCGCGACGCGGCGCTGGACGCGCATCTGGAAACGCTCTGCCCGTGCCTGCTCGCCCACTACCGGGCGCGCCGGGGCGCCTGAGCCACAAAAAGGAAAAGGGCCCGGCCCCCATTGACGGGGACAGGGCCCTTTTTCCTGTGCCTTACGCCAGGGCGACGGCGTCGCGCGGCAGGGTCGTCGCCTGCGCCGCGACCGGCGGCAGCTCGGCAAGCAGCATCTCCAGCTCGGCCGCGGCGACGTTCAGCGGCAGCTGCGGCCGGCAGGCGCGCAGGGCCTCCAGGGCCACGTCGAACGCCGTTTCGTGCTCGCCCTCCTCAAGCGCCGCGAGGTACGCGTGCGCAACGGTGGCGACTTCCTCCGGCGTCAGGTCGTCAACCCGCAGGGACGTATCGGACAGCATGGCGGCGATTCTCGTACGGAAAAGGACGGAAAGTCGCAGAATACGGAAACATGGTTAACAGATCGTTTCAGAAACCGCCCTATCGAGGTCAGGCCGGCTGGGTGGACGGCTTGGGCTTGGCCTTTCGTTCGGGCGGCGGAGTGAAGGGCTTGGTCGGCGCGCCGTCCGCGCGGGAGGGGTCGAAACTCAGCGACGACAGGAAGGTCCGCGCGTCGGCCAGGGTCATGCGGTTGGCGCAGGCGTGGCCGCGGACCGATTCGCTGAAGCCGGCGGAATATTGCTGCGGACCGCGGTAGGCCACGAAGCCCACGCAGGCCTTGCCGTTCATGGTGAAAGAGACAGCCTGATAGGCCAGTCCACCGGCCTCGATCCGTTCGACCTCCCCCCAGCCGCGCGCGTTGGTGTCGACAATCTTGTTCGTCTTCAGCGTTTCCCGGACGCCCAGATTTTCCACGTGCGTGTGGTTCATCGCCTGGATGTAGAGCACGCCGGACTGCCCCCCGGGGATCTCGAAGTCACGGCCGAAGACGAAGGCGGTGAGCGTCGCACCGTCGGGCGTGACGCGAACACACTTCCCATAGCTCGGCGTGTAGGCGTTGTTCCAGCTGGACTGGATCGGCGACCGGGCGCAATCCATCTCCACCCGTTCGCCCGAGCTGTATCCCGTCGTCTGGCACGCGCCCAGAAGCAGCGTGGCCCCCGCCGCCGAAAAGACCAAGAACCGCATCGCCACTCCGCATCGCTGTTGGACACCGCCGCCGGGCGCTCCTCCGCGCACGGATCTTCACCGGCATGGGTTACTTTACCGCGTATATCTGCGACATAATATTCAAATTCCGGTCATTGGTGATGCTGATCACCGCTTCCACGTTATTGCAGGATGAATGTTCCCGCAAAGCGCGCTGAAAACCGGTCCGCCACGTCCGCAGCGACGCCGTCGGCCACACGCTGAGCGGCATCAGGAGGACCGGCTCGCTTGCGACCACAGCCGCTGAAAGTCCTCCAGCTCCCCGCGGTTGAGGTCGGACACCGCCCACAGCGCAAGGCCTGGGCCGGTCCAGTGCAGGACGTTGTAGCCCTGTGCGCCGCGGAATCGGGGCGCGTCGGCGGGGTCCGCGGGCTCCGGCCAGACGAACAGGTTGATGACATGGCGGGCGCGCCGGTAGACCAGAACGGCCACCGGGCGCCCATCCACATAGTCCAGCCGCCCGCCGGCCAGGGGGAAGCCCTGCTCGGCAAGGTCCGGCACCGGCGGCGACAGGTCGATCCGCCCGTTGAACCAGGGCTTGACCGTGTGCCGGTCGGACGAGGGCACGTCGGTCAGATGGTCGGCCATCAGCGAGCGCAGATGGGCGTCGACAAGATCCCGCTCCAGCGCCGCGTCACGGCCGGGCATGATGACGACCAGCGTCAGCGCCACGGCGAGCGCCGCCGAGGCCAGCGACAGGCCACCGGTCAGCCAAGCCCAGGGCCAACTCCAGGCCTTCCCCCAGGGCCAGCGCCGGACGGGTGCCGGCACCGGGTTTGGCGAGGGCTCGCCTTGCGGAAGGGAGTCCAGCAGGCGCCGGCGCAGCGCGTCCGGCATGGCGAAGCTCTCGCCCCCGACACGAACGCGCCGGACCAGGGCCCGGCGGCGGGCATAAGCCTCCCGGCAGGCGGCGCAGGCGGCGGTGTGGGCCTCCAGCGCAAGCTGCGCCGGCAGGTCCAGCTCCCCGTCGAGGCTGGCGTCGATCAGGCGGCGGGTGTCGCTACAGTCCACGCGGTCCCTCCGTTGCGTTTGTCGCGTCCCATGCCGCCTGCAGCATCTGCCGCGCCCGCGACAGGCGCGACATGACGGTGCCCATGGGCACCCCGGCGATCCCGGCGATCTCCCGGTAGGACAGGTCGTTCAGTTCGCGCAGCACGATCACCTCACGGTAGGCGACCGGCAGGTCGGCGATCAGCCGGTTGACCAGCCGGCGCTCCGCCTCCTTCATCGCGTGGGTTTCCGGGTCGTCGGGCGCGGCCGTCCGGCCGTCCAGGACACAGTCGGGGTCGTCGCCCGGCCCATTCCCGTGCTCTAATCCATGCTCATCCAGGCTGCACAGCTCCGCCGGGCGGTTGGCGCGCAGCCAGTCGTAGGCGGCGTTGCGCACAATGCGCAGCAGCCACGGCCGGGCGTCTCCCGGGCGGCAGCCCCCGAAGAAGCGGAAGGCCCGCAGAAAGGCGTCCTGCATGACGTCCTCCGCGTCGTGATGGTTGCGGGTCAGCCAACGCGCCAAGTTGTACGCGGCGTCCAGATGGGGCAGCACCGTGTCCTCGAAGCGCGTGGCTTGGCGGCTGTTCGGCAAGGGCGGCCCCCCGGTCTGTACGGCGGCTTGGCGCCGGCTCTCCCCTGTCCTACCGGGATCGGCGCGCGCTTATTCCCTCCCCTCCACGCTAGCGCAGGCGCCGCCTCCATCCCAGCGATGCAAGAGAGGTGGAATATTCCGCGGCCAGCGCCGGTAGGACCGGGTGCGATGTTCGCAAACCCGCAAGGAGGATCGACCATGACCCGGATCGAGAAAGCGTCGCGGACCGACCAGGAGCAGGGACTCAGCCGGCGCACCGCCCTGTCCTGCATGGCCTGGGTGGGAACGGGGGTGCTGTGGACGGTGGCGGGCGGCGTGCCGCGCTCCCTTGGTCTCATTGGCGACGCGGCAGCGGCGCCCCCCGGCGGATCCACGCCCAACAGCTTCACCTTCGTGCAGGTCAGCGACAGCCACATCGGCTTCAACAAGGAGGCCAACCCGGACGTCGGGGCGACGCTGCGCGCGGCGATCGACGGCGTCAACGCCTTGCCCGTCCGGCCCGCCTTCGCCGTCCACACCGGCGACGTCACCCACCTGTCGAAGCCGGAGGAGTTCGACACCGCCGCCCAGCTGCTGGGCGGCCTGAAGACCGGCGCCCTGCATGTGGTGCCGGGGGAGCACGACGTGCTGGACGATACCGCCACCGCCTTCCGCGAGCGCTACGCCCCGCGGGACGCCCGGGGCAACGGCTGGTACAGCTTCGACGAAGCCGGGGTGCATTTCCTGGCGCTGGTCAACGTCATGGACCTGAAGGCCGGCGGCCTCGGCAACCTCGGGGAGGAGCAGCTGGCTTGGCTGGAGGACGACCTGCGCGGGCGCGCGGACAGCACGCCCATCGTCGTGCTGGCCCACATCCCGCTGTGGTCGGTCTATCCCGAATGGGGCTGGGGCACGGCCGATTCGGAGCGCGCGCTGGCCGCGCTGCGGCGCTTCGGCTCGGTGACCGTGCTGAACGGCCACATCCACCAGGTGATGCAGAAGGTCGAGGGCCGCATCGCCTTCCACACCGCCATGTCCACCGCCTTCCCGCAGCCGGCCCCCGGTTCGGCGCCCTCCCCCGGGCCGATGAAGGTACCGGCGGACCAGTTGCGGCGCATGCTGGGCGTCAGCCGTGTCGAGTATGTGCCCGGCACGGCGCCCCTGGCCCTCGTCGACACACCGCTCATCGGATGACCATCGTTGAATGACATGGGGAGGCATGGACATGACCATCGTCCGACGCATGGCCGGGGCGCTGCCGGGCGCCGCCCTCGCCCTCGCGCTCCTTGCCGCGGCACCGCCACAGGCGCGCGCGGCCGGGCCCGTCGAGATACGGATCGACAACTTCACCTTCAACCCGCCGGTCATCACCGTCCCGAAGGGAACCGCGGTGACCTGGCTGAACGCCGACGACATCCCGCACAAGCTCGCCGGCAGCGACCGGCCCTGGAAGTCTCCGGTGCTGGACACCGACCAGCGCTTCTCCATGACCTTCGCGGAGCCGGGGACCTACCCCTACTTCTGCTCGCTGCACCCGCACATGACCGGCACGGTTGTGGTGACGGCGGAGTGACAACGCCGGCGGCCGACCGTATCGTTCCGTCAGGATGTCCCTGACAGGCGATACGAGCATGAGCACTTCGGCGGAATCGTCCACGAGCGAATGGGCCATGCGCGAAAGGTTGGCGCGGTGGATCAAGACGGCGGCCCCCTCGGTCGCGTCCGGCGCCGCATCGCCGGAGGAGGTTCTGGACGCGCTTCTCGACGTCATGCAGTCCGCCCCGGACGGCGCTCTGGTCTATGAGGCCGGCCGGGCCGAACTGCCGTCCCGCAGCGCCGCGGAGGCGAAGGCCGTCTTCAACGCCATGGTCGAGGCGATCAAGGCCGGGGCGTGACCATCAGGCCCCACCGCCGAGCCCCCGCCGCCCCCATCGGTGCCGTTCGATCGGCCCGCTGCGGGCACTGTCTTTCACCGTCTCGCTGACGCCGCCCACCGTGCGCTGCATGTCGGTGGACGAGGTGGTGTCCGTCGGCGGGATGGTGAAGGGCGGCGTGGCGAAGAGAATCCATGTGCCGTCGGCGCTCACGCCGGTGACGGCAGCGTTCAACTGGCTGCCGTCGGCGACGGCACCGCCATTTCCAATGCGGTGTGGACCGGCTCACAGCCGGGCTGGGCGGCTGCGGGTAGGGTCTGGTCATCGACAACGCCGGGGCGCGGGCCCTGGCCTCACACCCAGGAGACCACCATGATCCGCACCTCGCTGCTCGCCGGTTTCGCCACGCTGGCCCTGCTGTCCGCCCCGGCCATGGCGCAGAACATCACCAGCCTGAACAACACCGCCGCGGGCGTCGGCAACGTCGCGGTGCAGAACGCCTTCACCAAGCAGAAGGGTGGCGGCTTGCTCGGCGGCCCGAACATCATCAACATGAACAACACCGCGGCCGGCGTCGGCAACCTCGCGGTCCAGAACGGCACCGTGATCCAGAAGACCCCGAAGGTCGGTCCTCTCGGCGTGCCCTTCGGCGGCGGCAACCAGTTCCAGGCCAACAACCTGGCCGCCGGCATCGGCAACTTCGCCAAGCAGAACGCCTTCGGCATCCAGAAGTAACGCAGCACCCCTCACGCCCTACGCTCTTTCCCTGGAGCCCAGACCGGCCCCCGTCGGTCTGGGCTTCCGCGATTCTCGGCTCTGCAACTCCAGAAGGCAAGGCGGTGAAACTGTCCCAGAGTCTCAGCTGAGAGCTAAGTTCAACGACGATGGGACAGCGCTACTGGCGCGGTTTTCTCGGTCTGTCGTGATCGACAAGGCCAGCAGGGACCGCAAGGCGCTGAACAGTTGCGCGTCGCTGATGGGCTTGCTGATGCACATGGTTGGGCCGCGAAACTCGTCCAGCGTGCCGCGCTCCAGCGTTCGCCCGGTCATGATAACGACGGGGAGATTTGGGCGCTTGGCTCTCAGACACCGGATAAGGTCCATTCCATCCAGCCGCGGCATCTGAAGATCAGTCAGCAGTATATCCGCCTCATCACGGGCATCGGCTTGAATAGCCCTCCAACCATCATGAGTTATTGTCGCACGATATCCAGCTTTTTGAAGATCGAATGAAAGAGACAAGGCGCACAAGACTTCATCTTCTGCAACAAGGACGTGCGGCACGTTTTTTTTCACTAACGCCTCCCACCCTGATTTGCTGCTGGAGCGTACGTCCCCGCAGTGCAACAGGGAAGTGATTTCGGCCGGTCCGGAAGCTGGTGCACGGCCGTTTCCCCGGTACCTCTACGTCAACTGACCTTCAGTGTGTGTGGCGGGCACCCTCGGATTGGATAGGCCTTCGAGAGCGATGAGCCATGGCTCATACCAAGCCTCAGCTGTCATAGCCGTTGAGCCCAACCCCATGCCATTGGGCTCATCATCCATGATTGACCGGCCTCGCGCGCCACTTGGATAAGGCTGTTCTGACCGGTGTGGCCCAATTGCCGCTGGCACCTTGGTCCCGGTCCCGCTCGTCCACCGGGATGTCCGGGAGACCCACGGACTGCCGTTTTGCCGAAAGGGCCCGGCACCAACCGGGCCCTGTTCCCCCTACCCTCAGAATGTCGCGCGGACGCCCGCGTACACGCTGCGCCCTTCACCCGGATAGAAGATCTGGGTGCCGGCCTTGCGGGCGTCGGTGACCGTGCTGATGTCGCTGACGTAGTGCTTGTTCGTCAGGTTGCGGGCGTCGACGAACAGCAGGACGCCGTTGGGCAGTTCGACACCCGTCTGCAGCCCGAGCAGCGTGTAGCCCGGCGCGCGCAGCGTGTTCGCCTGGTCCGCCCAGGCGCCGGTCGGCACCCAATCCACCGTCGGCGTGACGTAGAACCCGTCGGGCCGGCTGTAGGTGAGCGTGGTGCGCAGGACGTGCTCGGGCGCGCCGGCGATGGTGTTGTTGCCGTACTGCCGGTCGTTGCGGAAGGTGAAGTCGTTGAAGGTCCACACTTGACCGAGGACAAGCTTGTCGCCGGCGCCGGGCCCCGACACATCCCGCACCACGTCGGCGCGCGCGCCGAACTCAATGCCCTGGTGCAGCGTGCGCCCGGCGTTGAAGGTGGCTGCCGGGATGTCGGGGTTGGTGGTGAACTGCAGCATCTCGCCGCGCAGCATCGAGCGGTAGGCCGTGACGTCCCAGCCGAAGCGCCCGACGTCGCCGCGCGTGCCGATCTCCGCGGTCCAGGCGTGCTGCGCCTGCAACGGCACGAAGCCCGGCCGCCCGTTGGCCTGCGTCTGCGTCAGGTCGCCGAAGTCGGGCATGTCCTGGCTGCGCGTGACGTCGGCGAAGACCTGGACGTTCGCCCGCGGCTCCCACAGCACGCCGATCTTCGGGTTCACGCCCGCGTAGGTCTGGCTGGAGTCGCGGCGCGGGTTCCATTTGTCGGTGAACTCCCGCTCATTGCGCAGGACCTTGGCGCCGGTCATCAGGGCCACGGTCGGCGTCAGGAACAGCCGGTTCTCCGCATAAGCCTCGACGTTGCGGGCGTCCTGGCGGGTGTTGGCGGTCTGCGCGCCCCGGCTGCCGGCGACGTTGACGAACTGCAGCGCCGTGGTGTTGCCGGCGAAGGCCCGCGCGCCGACGATCAGGTCGTCGCGCATGCCCCCGACCGTGAAGGAGGTCGAGTAGCGCGGCGCCACGCCGTAGGTCCAGCCGTCCTGGTCGATGACCTGGAAGATGGGGTGGAACAGCTTCTTGTGGATCGCCCACGTGTCGACGTCGACCTGCCCACCGTCGAGATGGACGGTGGTCCGGTTGGCCACCCGCTCCGTCCAGGTCATGCGCGACTGGTTCCCGGCGACCGCGCTGGGCGCCGCCTTGGTCGGGTTGTGCAGCGCGTCGCCGAGGCTGAGGGCGCCCGGCAGCTGCTGGTCGACGATGTAGGCGCCGACGTAGAAGCGCGTCTCCACGTCAGGGTTGAAGCGGTAACCGACGTTGCCGTTGATCAGCTCGCCCTGCTGGCGCGAATGCTGGCGGAAACCGTCGGCGTGGGTCACCGTTCCGCTGATCAGGAAATCGGCGTCGCCGAGGTCCCGCGAGACCTGTCCGCTGGCCCGCGCCGTGCCATAGCTGCCGCCCTCCAGCCGCAGGATGTTGGGCGCCACCGCGGTCCGCGCCGTCGGCGTCACGAAGTTGATGGCCCCGCCGAGCGTCGAGGAGCCGTAGGCCAGCCCGTTGCCGCCGCGGAACACCTCGGTGTAGCGCAGGCCCAGCGGGTCGATCTGGTAGAAGTCGCCGCTGCCGTCGGCGAGGTTGACCGGGATTCCGTCCTGCAGCACCTCCAGGCCGCGCAGGTGGTAGCCGCGGGCGAGGCCGGATCCGCGCACCGAAAGCCGAACCTCCTGGCCGTAGCGGCTCTGAACGAAGACGCCGGGCGTGTCCTGAAGGACATCGCGCAGGTTCCCGGCGTTGCGGCCCTTGTAGGACTCGCTGTCCACGAATCCGACCGAGCCGGGCGTCCGGTTCAGGTCCTCGCGCGCCTGCTCGGCGGTCGGGGCGGTCAGGGAGCCGGCGGCCTGCGCGTTGATGGTCAGCGTGTCCAGCGTGATCGGCTTGTCCGATGCGGGCGATGGGGGCGTGGCGGTCTGCGCCATGGCCGGCGACAGCGCGGTGGTCATCATGAGAAGCGTGGCAAGCGCGATGGCGCCCGTGCCGATGTTTTGGGTACGAGTCACAAGAGGTCTCCCCTCGGGCCGGCGGCAGCGCCGGCCGATGATTCACGTCGACGATGATGCGAAGGCGTGGGGAGGACCCGGCGGGGCACGGGCGTTGGGACGGCGGCCGCGTGGACGGCGGCGTGGGAGGGGCTTCGCGGGAACCGCCCGAAGCTGATACCTTCGCCATGGGCGCGGCACGGCGACATCCGCCGTGAGCAGCGTTGCCGGCGCCGTGCAGCACACTTGGCACGCCAGACAGGGCGCATGGTCGTGCCGCGCGTCGGGCGCGGTCGGCGGCGGGCTTTCGCCGCCCCCTTCGTGCACACACATAGCCTCCGCCGCGACCACCTGGGCCATCCCGGCCGCCAGCATCGCCACGGCCTGCCGCGGCACCTGAACCAGGAGCAGAAGCAGGCTTGTGGCCAGCACGACGGCGAGCGTGGCGGTCCAGCGCGGAAGGGGGCGGAGGCGGCGCGTCATGCCAGGGGCCACTTCCTCATTGCAGGGCGAACTGCACGGGGAGAACGATGTCGAGCCGGTCGGCGGCGATGCCCTCCGGAATCGGCGGCAAGGGCGCGGCGCGCTCGATCATCGTTTCGACCTGACGGTCCAGGCTCGCGACGCCCGAGCCGCGCTCGATGGTCCAGGACAGCACCCGCCCGTCGCGCGCGACGGCGAAGCGCAGCAGCACCGTGCCCTGCTCGCGGGCCAGTTGGGCGGCGCGCGGATAGACCTTGTAGCGGGCGAGGCGGGCCTGAATCGCCGCGAGGTAGTCCGGCGGCGGTCCGGCGACGCGGGCGGGCGCCGGGGGTGCCGCGGGGCCCGGTGCGGCGGAGGCCGGTGGGGACGATGCCGCCGCGGGCGCCGCGTCGCGCGGCACGGTGGCCGGCGGCGGCCGATGGACCACGGCCGACGGCTTCGGCGGAACCGGGCGCTGGGGCTTGGGAGGGGGCAGTGGAACCAACACCGCCGCCGTCGGAACGGCCGGAGGCGGCGTGGGGTCCGGAGCGGGCGGTGGCGGCACCTCCGGAACCGGCGGTTCCGGATCGGTGGGCGGCTCCACCGGGGGAACCTCCGCGGCCATTGGTGGCGGGACAACGGGCTCGCTCACCTCCGGAACGACCGGGGGCTCCGGCAGCGGCTCGGCCTCAACGGCGCGCGCCTCTTCGATTGGCGGCAACGAAACTTCGATGCGCAGGACCGGCGGCGCCGGCGGGGGCAGCCCGTGCGACGCCATCAGACCCGCCAGCACCGCGGCGTGTGCCGAGACCGACAGACCGGGAGCCCAACGGCGGACCATCCAGGCCATGGCTCAGGGCCTCCCGGTGCCGGCCGGCGCCGCCGCCGGCCCTTCGGCCATCAGCGAAACCCGTGTGAAGCCGGCCCGACTCACCTGCCCCATCAGCTCCATCACGCGGCCGTAGCTGAGGGACTGGTCCCCACGCACGTGGACGACCGCCTCCGGGTCCTCCGCGGCGAGCGCCGCCAACCGCGCCGGCATGTCGGCGGGCGCGACCTCGTCACTGCGCAGGAACAGGCGGCCGTCGCGGTCCACGCTGACGACCACCGGCTGGCGCGGCTGGCTGACCGCCTGGGCGGCGGTCTTGGGCAGCTGCACGGGAACACCCGCCGTCATCAGCGGGGCCGCCACCATGAAGATGATGAGCAGGACTAGCATCACGTCGATGAAGGGCGTGACGTTGATCTCGGCGACGGGGCGGTAGGAGACATCGTCTCCCGTCCCGAGCCCCACTCCGCCATCGGTCGGTGCCATGCCCATCACTCGGCCGCCTTCAGGTGGACGACGCGCTCCCGCGCCATGCGGCCGGCCAGCCGGCCGATGGCCACGGACAGCCTTTGCGACAGCCGGCCCAGCGTGCCGGTCAGCGTGTTGTAGGCGACCACGGCGGGGATCGCCGCGACCAGCCCGATGGCGGTGGCGAACAGCGCCTCGGCGATGCCGGGCGCCACCACGGCGAGGCTGGTGTCGTTCGATTGGGCGATGGCGGTGAAGCTGTGCACGATGCCCCACACCGTGCCGAACAGCCCGACGAAGGGCGCCGACGAACCGACGGTGGCGAGCACCGGCAAGTGGGCGTCCAGCCGGCGCAGCTCCTCCACCATGGCGACCCGCATGGCACGCTCCAGCCGGTCGCGCGTGGCGGCGCGGCTCTCGCCGGGGTCGTGGTCCAGGGCCTCCCGGCGCGCGGCGGCGGCGATGGTGGCCAGGAGGCCCGGCGCGTCGGCCGTGTCGAGGTCGGCGCCCTCCGCGACGGCCGCCTCGAAACGCTGCGTCTGCCGTTTGGCGCGCCCGAGCGCCACCGCCTTGTCGAGAACGATCGCCCAGCAGATCACCGAGGCGAGGACGAGCAGGATCATCACACCCTTCACCACCGGATCGGCGGCGACGAAGAGACCGATGACCGAGAGATCATGGTTCGGCACGGAAGCCTCCTTGCTCCGCGCGTGGCCAGCCACGCGCGAAGGCAGCGTGCGCAGCGGCGCGCGTTGTGTCGCTGATGAACTGGCGGACGGGGCCGCTCAGCGGTTCGGGGCGGCGGTGAGCGTCACGGTCGGTGCCGGTTCGCGCCCTTCCGGCTTTCCGGGTTCGGGAAGCTCGATCCAACGGCTGGCCGTCGTCCCGCACTCCTGCACGACCGGGAACGGCAGCACCGTGCCGGCCGACCGCTTGGGCAGCTGTGCGAGGAAGATGAACTCGTCGTACCAGCCGTCCGGCAGGGAGCCGCCGGTCCAGGCGATCTCGGTGACGCCGCGGGTGATGGTGCGGCCGTGCGATTCGTAGGCTTGGGCGTAATCGCCTTCCTTGGTCGCCAGCTCCCAGCCCGGCTTCGGCATCGGCTTGACCCCGATCACCCCCTCCGGCAGACGGATGCGGACCGCCGTGGTGGTGGCGCCGGCGCAACCGTGCGGCACACGGAGGACGGCCTTGTAATAGCTGCCGGCGGGGGCCTCGCGGGTTTCCAGCGAGACGTGTGCCGAGGCGGTGCCGGCCGCAGCGGCCAGGCACAGCAGCCCGGCGCCGAGCGCCAGGGCGTGGACGTGTTTCATGGTGGCTCCGAACAGGGATCGGGCAGAGGGATCAGATGCGGGGATCCGTCAAAGGCGCGGTCGGCGCCCGGCTGTGGACGATCAGACCTGTTCGGCGGCCGGCGGTGCGCGCGGCCCGCTTCCAACGAAGAAGAGTTGCGGCGGACGAATCCCCGGCTGTGCAAGAACCACGGCCGCTGCATAGCTCACCGGAACGGCAAGCTCCGCTCCGGGGTGGGTCGGCGTTCCGTGCGTGTTCAGCGCGAGGCAGAACGCGCACAGTTCCTCATGCGGGTGCCGGTCGGCCGGCGCCGACTTGGCGGGCCACGCCGCCCCGTCGGGATGATGGTGAAGGGCGTGCTGGACGTGCTGGGCCGCAACCACTGGAGCTTGCTGCCGGGCCGCCATGGCGAAGTCCGGGACGATCGTCTGCACCAGGATCGCCAACACCGCGAGGCACACCGCCATCCCGACCCATCCTCGGGCCGACGACGGCCTGCGCCGTCCGACCCCATGCGTCCGGGCGAAGCCGCTTGAAGCGGTTCTCCCGACACTGCGGTTGCGGATGAGGCGGCGACCCGTCATGGCGGTGGACTGCTCGAACGTGGTGGAGCGTGTTGTCGTGCCCACCGATACCCGCATTTACGGACCGGGCGCTTGTCCGTGATCAAGTGTCGGACGGCTTTTCAGCGACGCTGCTCCAAGAACTCGTCCAGGTCAGAATCCTCTTGGCCCTGATCTTCCCGCCGATCGAGCCGCCGGCCTGATCGGCGCAACGGTGCGCAGCGGAAGTGGCTGGAATATCGAGGCGCGGCGCACGGATGGTGGATCCTCCATCCTTCCAGCCGCAAACTGAGGCGGCTATCCGCGCCAGACTCTTCTGTTTATTTTCAAGCTGGTGCGGGCGGCGGGACTCGAACCCGCATACCAGAGGGTGAGGGATTTTAAGTCCCTTGCGTCTACCAATTCCGCCACGCCCGCGCACCGTCGGCGGATCGGTGTCCAGACGCAATCAAACGCGCCCGTCGGGGTTGCATATTATTGTATGCAGCCCTCCGCTCCGCCCGATTGACTTAGACAATCGGGAGGCGTTTGGTCAAGAACCGTGCACGCTTGGGACGGAATCACCATATTTTTCCCACGCAACCTCAACGATTACCGGAGGGCGGGGATGGAGTCGTTCAACTGGCTGGGGCTGGTCAGTCTTCTGATGGTGGCGGTGCTCGTCGTGCCGGCGGCGCTGGGCCGGAACCGGCGCACATGGCTGCCCTATGCGGCCGTCTGGGCCGCCGTCATCGTGGTGCTGGTCTGGGCCTACCAGACCTTCGGACCCTTTTAGGCCGCTTGCCTCCGGGCAAGCCGCGCCGGGGCCCGCGCGTCAGGGACGCGTGTCCTCGTTCAGGGTCATCACGCCGATCCCCATCGCCACGCTGCCGAAGGTGACAATCAAACCGGCGTACAGCATCACCGCGGCGATGATGCCGTGATCGCTGCTGCCCATCAGCGTCGCCAAGTTGGCGACGTCGAACACGAGGAGGCCGGTGCCGAGCACGACAGCCCCGGCAACCCCCGACAGCAAGTGTTTCAACAGGAACAGGACGGCCGCTTTTTCGAAAGGTTTCATGGCACGACGCTTCACATCGTCACTCCCTCTCGTCCCAACATAATCTTGTATAGTGTCGCGACAATATGTCGCACCAAGCAACTTCCGACGTATCCGGCCACTAGCCTTTCGTACCAACCGTGATGTTGGGCGTGCCGCCCAGCCGGCGCACGATCCCCGCCAACTCCTCCGTCGCGGCCTCCAGCCGGGGCTCGTCGGTGCCGCGCAGGACGAGGCTGACGCCGAAGTAGCCGTTCCGGAAATAGGGGTAGCTGCCGATCTCCAGCTCCGGGTGACGGTCCTGCAACGCGCCAAGTTCGGCGGCGATCACGCCCTCCGCCAGCTCGCAGGCCACGGTGCGGGCGTGCAGGGCCGGGCCGCCCTGCAGGCGGGGCAGGACGCCGTCGAGCATCGCCTGCATGATGTTCGGCACACCGGCCATGACGAAGACGTTGCCGATGCGGAAGCCCGGCGCCGCGCTGATCGGGTTGTCGATCAGCTCACCGCCGGCTGGGATGTTGGCCATGCGCAGCCGCGCCTCGTTCAGCTTCGACGGGTCGCCGTAATGCCGTTCCAACCGGGCGACGGCCTCCGGGTTGCGTTCCAGCGCCACGCCGAAGGCCTTGGCGACGCAGGCCGAGGTGATGTCGTCGTGGGTCGGGCCGATGCCGCCGGTGGTGAAGACGTAGCTGTAGCGGGCGCGCAGCGCGTCCAGCGCCGCAATGATCTCCTCCTCCACGTCCGGGACGACGCGGGCCTCGCGCAGGAGGACGCCGATCCCGCCCAGCTTTTCCGCGATGTGCGGAAGGTTGGCGTCCTTGGTGCGGCCGGACAGGATCTCGTTGCCGATGATCAGGACGGCGGCGGTCGGATTGGCGGCCGTGGGATTCGATTCAAGCGTGGTCATGCGCGGACGGCTCCGGTCTCGGATGGCGCAGGGGTGGTCCGGCAGGCTTGCCGGAAGGAAGGGGCGGCTTTAACCTAGCCCACAAGATGCGCTTCCCCACCCCCCTCCTTCAAGGCCGCCTCGTCCGCCGCTACAAACGCTTCCTCGCCGATGTCGAGCTGAGCGGCGAGGTCGTGACCGCCCACGTCCCCAATTCCGGCACCATGATCGGCGTCGACGCGCCGGGCTCCGCCGTCTGGCTGTCGCGGTCGGACAACCCAAATCGCAAGCTCGCCCACACTCTTGAATTGGTGGAGGCGGATGGGACCTTGGTGGGCGTCAACACCGCGCACCCCAATGGGCTGGTCGCTGCGGCAATCGCCGCCGGCACGATCCCGGAACTGGCCGGCTACCCCCGCCTGCGGCGCGAGGTGAAATACGGAAAGAACTCCCGCATCGACGTGCTGTTGGAGGACGATGCCCAGAACGGAGGGCGTCCGCCGGTCTATGTGGAGGTGAAGAACGTCCACCTGCGCCGGCCGGGCAGCGGCGACGGGCTGGGCGCCGAGTTCCCGGACTGCGTCACCGCCCGCGGGGCGAAGCATTTGGAAGAGATGGCCGAGATGGTGCGCCAGGGCGCGCGGGCCGTGATGGTGTACCTTGTCCAGCGGAACGACTGCGCCTACTTCCGGGTTGCCGCCGACATCGATCCCACCTACGACGCAGGCCTGCGCCGCGCACGCGAATCGGGGGTGGAAGCCGTGTGCTGGTCCTGTAGGATCACACCGGAGGCGATCGAGCTGGACCGGCCGCTGCCGATCCGCATGGACTGATCGCCGGGACGGGTGCGCGACATTATTGCTTACCGGCCGCAGGGCCGATCAACAGGGGCTACTCTCTTGGACCACAACGACCTCGATTCCCATCGCATCCGGATCCACGGGCCGGAGGACTTCGAGGGCATGCGCAAGGCCGGACGGCTGGCCGCCGCGACGCTCGACTTCATCACGCCCTACGTGCAGCCGGGGGTCACGACCGGCGAGCTGGACCGGCTGCTGGAGCAGTACATCCGCGACCACGGCGGCGTGCCGGCGCCGCTCGGCTACCGCGGCTTTCCGAAGGCGAACTGCATCTCCGTCAATCACGTCGTCTGCCACGGCATCCCGGGCGAGAAGCGTCTGATGAACGGCGATATCCTGAACATCGACGTCACCCCAATCCTCGACGGCTGGTATGGCGACAGCAGCCGCATGTACCTGTGCGGCGACGTCGGCGTGAAGGCGAAGAAGCTGGTGGAGGTCACCTACGACGCGCTGATGATCGGCATTGCCCAGGTGAAGCCGGGCGCCACGCTGGGCGACGTCGGCCACGCCATCCAGACCTTCGCGGAAGGCCACCGCTTCTCCGTCGTGCGCGACTTCTGCGGCCACGGGCTTGGGCGCGTCTTCCACGAACCGCCGTCGGTCCTGCATTTCGGCAACCCCGGCACCGGCGTGGTGCTGAGGGAAGGCATGATCTTCACCATCGAGCCGATGATCAACGCCGGCCGTTACGACGTGAAGATCCTGGGCGACGGCTGGACCGCCGTGACCAAGGACAAGTCCCTGTCGGCCCAGTTCGAGCATTCCATCGGCGTGACCAAGGACGGTTGCGAGATCTTCACCCTCTCTCCCGCCGGCTACACCAAGCCGCCCTACGAGCTTCCCGCGGAGGAAGCCAAGGTCGCGGTCTGAGCGGATTTCCCGACGCAGTTCCGGTGCGATTTTCCCGCGGAAGAGGTATAGTCCGGCGC
Source organism: Azospirillum canadense (assembly GCF_025961225.1). Lineage (GTDB taxonomy): Bacteria > Pseudomonadota > Alphaproteobacteria > Azospirillales > Azospirillaceae > Azospirillum > Azospirillum canadense. The sequence continues at coordinate 2,700,461 of NZ_JAOQNG010000001.1, forward strand.
ACACCTATGTAGGACAGCGCCGGAATGGCCGAACGCAAAACCAGGAAGGGCATGAGGGACGCGGGCGCGCCGGCGGGCATCGCCGGCGCGGATCTGTTTGGGTTGGACCTGGACCCGCCGGACTCCGACACCCCCGAGCCCGGCACCAGAACGGACGAGGCCCATTACCAGGGGCACCGGGCGCGGCTCTACAGCCGGTTCCTGGAGGGCGGGCCGGACGCGCTTCAGGACCATGAGTTGCTGGAGATGATCCTCTTCGCGGTCAACCCGCGCCGCGACGTGAAGCCGCTCGCCAAGGCCCTGATCCGGGAGTTCGGGGACCTATGGACCGTCGTCAACGCGCCGCCGGAGCGGCTGCGCGGCTGCAATGTCGATGGCGTGTCGCTGGCGTCGGACAAGGCGGTCGCCATGATCCGGGTGGTCGGGGCGGCGGGGCTGCGCGGCATGCGGCAGCGGGTGATGAACCGGCCGGTCCTGGCCTCCTGGCAGGCGCTTCTGGACTATTGCACCGCCGCCATGGCGCACAAGCCGACGGAGCAGTTCCGCCTGCTGTTCCTCGACCGCAAGAACAAACTGATCGCCGACGAGGTGCAGCAGACCGGCACCGTGGACCACACGCCGGTCTACCCGCGCGAGGTCGTGAAGCGCGCGCTGGAACTGTCGGCCAGCGCCATCATCCTGGTGCACAACCACCCCTCGGGCGACCCGACGCCCAGCCGCGCCGACATCGAAATGACCAAGGAGATCGTGCGCGCCGCCCACGCCGTCGGCGTCATGGTGCACGACCACGTCATCGTCGGCCGCGGCAAGCACGCGAGCTTCAAGGCGCAGGGGCTGATGTAGGGACATCGAGGGGAAGCCGGCCCCTCACCCCACGGGCTCGTCCAGCGCCGACTCCACCATGTCCTTGTGCTCGCCGATGAAGGTCACCAGGTCGCGGAAGGGCATCGGGCGGGCGAGCAGGTAGCCCTGGATCTGGTCGCAGCCGAGGCGGGCGAGGAAGCCGAACTGCTCCTCCGTCTCCACGCCCTCGGCGATGGTCTGCATGTTCAACGAGCGGGCCATGCCGATGATCGCCTCGGTGATGGCGCCGCCGTCCGAGCCGTCGGTCAGGCCCAGCACAAAGGACCGGTCGATCTTCAGTTTGTCGACGCGGAACCGCTTCAGGTAGCTGAGGCTGGAATAGCCGGTTCCGAAATCGTCGATGGCAAGCGCCACCCCCATTTCGCGCAGGCGGGCGAAGGCGGTGGCGACCATGTCGGAGTCGTCCATCAGGACGCTCTCCGTCACCTCCAGTTCCAGGCACTCCGGCGGCAGGTCGTAGGCAGCCAGCCAGAAGGCGACCCGGTCGGCCAGGCCCGGCCGGCGCATCTGGACCGCCGACAGGTTGATGGCGATCAGCAGGCGGTGGCCCTGGGCGTGCAGCTCCGCCGCGCGGCGGCAGGCCTCCCCCAGCACCCAGTCGCCGAGCTGGACGATCAGGCCGGTGTCCTCCGCCACCGGGATGAACTGGCCGGGCGGCACCAGCTGCCCATCGCGGCGGCGCCAGCGGACCAGCGCCTCCGCCCCGACCAGCCGGCGCCCGTCCACGGAGAACTGCGGCTGGAAATGCAGCTCCATCTCGTTGTCGGCCAGCGCGTGGCGCAGGTTGCTTTCCAGCCACAGCCTCTCCGACGCGCGCTTGTTCAGGTCGGGCGTGAAGAACTGGTAGTTGGCGCGGCCCGACTCCTTCGCGGCGTACATGGCCATGTCGGCGCTCTTGAACAGCGCGTCGATGCTGTCCCCGTCGTCCGGGTACATGGCGATGCCGATGGACGGGGAAATTTGCAGCTCGTGCCCGTCGATCGCGAAGGGCTCGGACATGGCGCGCAGAACCTTGCGGGCCACCGCGCTGGCGCCGTCGGAGTGGTCCAGATCGTTGAGCAGGATGACGAACTCATCGCCTCCCTGGCGGCTGACCGTGTCGCTCGCCCGCACCGTCTCGCACAGCCGCCCCGCCACCGCGCGCAGCAGATTGTCGCCGATGGCGTGGCCCAGGCTGTCGTTGATGGTCTTGAAGCGGTCCAGGTCGACGAACAGCAGGCCGACCTTGGTGCCGTGGCGGACGGCGGTTGCCATGGCGCGCTCCAGCCGGTCGCGCAGCAGGAAGCGGTTGGGCAGGTCGGTCAGGAAGTCGTACTGGGCCAGATGGCGGATGCGTTCCTCCTGCGCGCGCTTTTCCGTGATGTCGGAGAAGGCGGCGATGTGGTTCACCACCTCCCCAGCCTCGTTGCGCACCACCTGGACGCTCAGCCATTCGGGGAAGGCCTCGCCGGACTTGCGCACGGTCCAGATCTCGCCCGACCAGTGCCCGACCTCGTGCAGCCGCTCCCACATGTCCCCCTGAAAGGCCCCCTGCAAGGCGTTGTCCGGCCCGCCGGCCGCCAGCATGGCCGGCACCTCGCCCATCACCTCCTCGCGGCTGAAGCCGGTGATGCGGCAAAAGGCATCGTTCACCGCCACAATGCGGTTGCGCTCGTTGGTGACGACCATGCCTTCGGCGGCGTTGTCGAACACCTTGGCGGACAGCCGCAGCTCCCACTCCGCCCGTTTGCGCTCGGAGATGTCGCGGGCGATGGCGCAGTAGAAATCCTCACCCTCGTAGGTGACGCGGCTGGCGGTCACCTCCAGTTCCAGCACGCGCCCGTCGCGCGTCCGGTACTGCGTCTCGTAATGTTCGGACGCCGCACCTCCGCTTCCTGGGCCGCCGTATTCGCGGCCTCCGTTCTCCTTGACCCCGTTTTCTTTGGACCCGTTCTCCTTGAAGGCGACCAGCAGGTCGGCGTGGCTGCCGGCCAACTCGTCCGCAGGCGCACCCAGCGCGGCGCAGCCGAACGGGTTGACGTAGGCGATGTGCAGCCCGGCGTCGGCCAGAACCACGATCTCGGACACGTGGTCGACGAAGAAATTGGCGAGGTAGAGCTGGCGCGCGCGTTCGCGCAGGATGCTGTCGCTCTGCCGCATGCTGCGGCGGTAGGTGCCGACGATGCGCCGGATCCAGCCGGTGACCAGCCAGGACAGCGCCACCGACGCGGCCAGCGCGATGCCGAGCGCGCCCAGCGTGGTGAGGATGCGCAGGCGGACGCCGCGGCCCACCTCCGCCCGGCGGTTCTCCATCTCGGCGGCGAGGTCGTTGACGGTGAAGCTGGCGACGACGATCCAGCCCCACGCGTCGGGCTTGGACACCAGCGCGATCTTCGAGGCCGGACGTCCGGTCTCCGGGTTCACCCAGTCGTAGCGCAGCTCCCCGCCCCCGCCGCGCCCGAGGTCAAGCAGGCGGCTCACCAAGCCCCGCTCCGACGCGTCCGGGATGGTCTCCACCCGCAGCCCCTCCACCGCCGGCGTGGTCGGCGACAGCAGGATGCGGCTGTCGTCGCGCAGCACGGCGATGGTCCCCGTCTCGCCGAAGCGGACGGCGCGGAGCCGGTCCAACGCCTCCCGCTTCAGCTTGTTCTCCAGCGCCTCCACATACTCACCGGCGCCGATCAGCCAGTCGTAGGGCTCGAACCGCCGCACGTAGGAGAATTTGTCCTGCGTCACATGGGGCGTCGCCGGCGCGTACCAGCGGTAGCGGACCGAGGCATAGCTGCCGTAGTCGCCCGCGGCCTCCAGCAGGCGCCGCACGAAGCGGTCGCCGGTGTCGTCCTGGAGGTCGCGCAGCGACGTTCCCTCCCGCTGCGGCTCGATGGGCAGCAGGATGCCGTCGCCGGCCGTGTCGATGATGAAGTAGTAGCCCCGCCCGTCGAAGAAGCGCAGCGGGCGCAGCGCCTCCTTGATCATGGGCTTCAGCAGCTGGTCGGGCAGGTGGCTCTTCTCGCGTTCGTAAATGGTCCGCGCGATGTAGTAGCCGTCATCCACCTGGGCGCGCAGCTGCTCCCGCAGCAGCGGCTCCATCCGGGAGCGGATGTAGGCGATGTAGGATCCGGCGTTGTCCACCTCCCGCGCCAGCGTGTCGCGCTGCTCCGCGACGTAGCGCGTCTCGGACTGGCGCAGGTCCGCCTCGAAGTCCCGCCAGTGCTGCCAGATGAAGTAGGCGCCGAGCCCGATCACGAGCGACGCAACCAAAGAGAGCGACGCCAGGAACTGGAGACGGTAAAGTCGTGCCTCGTCGGAGGAATGGGACGTTTCACCCATCAACTCGGCAACTGGGTCGGACAAAGACCGCTCTCCCCCGAACCGCACCCCAAGCACAGCACCGGATGCGTTTATAACTATCCATTAAGGCGTATGACACGATGTCCGCAAGCCGATCAGGGTCACCAAAGCGCGACGAATTGACCGTTTTCCTCTCTTGGACCGATCCATAGGCCGGAAACAACCGATTTACGCACGAGAATACCAGGGCAATCAAACCGAAAAAGAGAAATTCGCGAACAGCCCGAAGCGGTTTGGCCCGAAGGGGCTTTGCAGCGATGACGCGCGCGGCTATGGTCCCGCGCGCGATCCGGGCGCGGCCGGGTCGCGCGCCGAATCGCCTGATCGAACACACCCGCACCAGGTCCGCACCCGGAGAGAGCCGATGATCCCCCGCTACACCCGCCCCGAAATGGCCCGCATCTGGGAACCGGAGAACCGGTTCCGCATCTGGTTCGAGATCGAGGCGCACGCCTGCGACGCGCAGGCCCAGCTGGGCGTTATCCCCAAGGAGGCGGCCGCCGCCGTCTGGGCGCGCGGCAAGTGGGAGATCGACCGCATCGACGAGATCGAGCGCGAGACCCGGCACGACGTCATCGCCTTCCTGACCAACCTCGCCGAGCATGTCGGGCCGGAGGCGCGCTTCGTCCACCAGGGCATGACTTCCTCGGACGTGCTGGACACCTGCCTCGCCGTGCAGATGACCCAGGCCGCCGACCTGCTGCTGGAGGACCTGGACAAGCTGCTGGCCGTGCTGAAGCGCCGCGCCTATGAGCACAAGGACACGGTCACCATCGGCCGCAGCCACGGCATCCACGCGGAGCCGACGACCTTCGGCGTGAAGCTGGCCGGCCATTACGCCGCCTTCGCCCGCAATCGGGAGCGTCTGGTCGAGGCGCGCAAGGACATCGCCACCTGCGCCATCTCCGGCGCGGTCGGCACCTTCGCCAACATCGACCCGCGCGTTGAGGAATACGTCGCCGCCAAGCTGGGCTTGGCGCCGGAGCCGGTGTCGACCCAGGTGATCCCGCGCGACCGCCACGCCTTCTACTTCTCGGTGCTGGGCGTCATCGCCTCCTCCATCGAGAACCTGGCCGTGGAGATCCGCCACCTGCAGCGCACCGAGGTGCGCGAGGCGGAGGAGTATTTCCACCCGGGCCAGAAGGGCTCGTCGGCCATGCCGCACAAGCGCAACCCGGTCCTGTCGGAGAACCTGACGGGTCTGGCCCGCATCGTCCGCGCGGCCGTCGTCCCGGCGCTGGAGAACGTGGCGCTGTGGCACGAGCGCGACATCTCCCACAGCTCGGTGGAGCGGATGTTTGGTCCCGACGCCACGGTGACGCTGGACTTCGCGCTGGCCCGCCTGACCGGCATGATGGACAAGCTGGTCGTCTATCCGGAGCGCATGCAGAAGAACCTGGACGACCTGGGCGGGCTGGTCTTCTCGCAGCGCGTCCTGCTGGCGCTGACCCAGGCCGGGATGAGCCGCGAGGACAGCTACAAGGCGGTGCAGCGCAACGCCATGCAGGTGTGGGAAAAGGGCGGCAGCTTCCTAGACCTTCTGGCTGCCGACGCCGACGTGGCCAAGCACATCTCCCGCGACACGCTGGCGCCCATGTTCGACATGAGCTACCACACGAAGAACGTCGACACGATCTTCAAGCGTGTGTTCGGCGAGTAAGCGCCCCGCGTATTGCCCCAAAACACAAAAGGCCCGGCGCTCCCCAGCGCCGGGCCTTTCGCATTCCATCAAGCCGCCGCGTTACTCCGCGTGGACCTGCTGGCGGGCGACCTCCAGGAGGCTGACCAGCTCGCGCTCCACCCGGTGGTCGGAGATGTCGATGCCCTTGGCATGCAGGTCGGCCGCCAGACGGTCGCGGATGTCGTGCGGACCGACGGCGCCGATGTCGGCCTCGATGATCTGCCGGACGTAGGCGTCCGCCTCCGCACCCGTCAAGCCCAGCAGGTTCGCCGCCCACAGGCCGGCCAGCCGGTCGCGGCGGGCCCGAATCCTGAAGAGCAGGTCCTGGTCGTGCTGGAACTTGTTCTCGAAGGCCCTCTCGCGCTCGTCGAAGGTCGTCATGGGGACCCAGGCTCCTTGGATTGGTTTTCGCTCCCAGATACAAGATTATATAGCCGGTGCTCCGGGCATCGTCATCGGCACTTCTTTATCAGCCCGGCCGCATCGGCCAATCGGCGAATCCGGCGTGCGGCGACATACCTCTCAAGGACGCGGAAGGCAAGATTCCCCATGTGCAGCGTGATCCTCCTGCGACGACCGGACGCAACGTGGCCCCTGGTGGTGGCCGCCAATCGGGACGAGATGCAGGGCCGGCCCTGGAAGGCGCCCGGCCGCCACTGGCCCGACCGGCCCAACGTGGTTGCCGGGCTGGACGAGCTGGCCGGCGGCTCCTGGATGGGGCTGAACGACGAGGGCGTGGTCGCCGCCATCCTGAACCGCATGGGCACGCTGGGGCCGGAGGCCGGCAAGCGGTCGCGGGGAGAGCTGGTGCTGGACGCGCTGGACCACGCCGACGCGGCGGACGCGGCGTTGGCCCTGTCGCAGCTCGACACGCGGGCCTACCGGCCCTTCAACCTGCTGGTCGCCGACAACCGGGATGCCAAGCTGATCGTCCACCGCGGCAACTCCGCCCGCAACCGGCCGGAGGTCATCGACATTCCCGTGGGCGTCCACATGGTCACCGCCAGCGACCTGGACGACACCGACGACCCGCGCCAGGCGCAGTACCTGCCGCTGTTCCGCACGGCAACCCCTCCGGATTTGGACAAGGCGGGCCCCGAAAAGACGGAGTGGGGCGGCTGGCCGGAGCTGCTGGCGAGCCGCATCTGGGACGGCGAACGCGGGGAGCGCGGCGCCATGAACTTCCTGCTGCCGACGGGCTTCGGCACGGTGTCCAGCTCGCTTCTGGCCCTCCCCACAGCGGAGCGGCCGGAGCTGGACCCGGTCTGGCACTTCGCCGCCGGTCGCCCGCACGAGGCCCCGTGGGAGCCTGTGGATCTGGGGTGAGGCGGCGCCCGTAGGGTCCCTCCTCCCAGGTCCTGGCCCCGCGCATTGTGTTCCCTGGGCCAGCTTGCTATATCACTCGTGCATAACCCTGGACCGGTCCCCCGTGCCCGGGCCACACGTTTTTGGACGATCTCTCATGACACGACGCCGGCGCATCTATGAAGGCAAGGCGAAAGTCCTGTTCGAAGGGCCGGAGCCGGGCACCCTGGTGCAGTACTTCAAGGACGACGCGACCGCCTTCAACAACCAGAAGAAGGGCATCATCACCGGCAAAGGGGTGCTGAACAACCGCATCTCCGAGTATCTGATGAGCCGCCTGTCGGAAATCGGCGTGCCTACGCATTTCGTCCGCCGCCTGAACATGCGCGAGCAGCTGGTGCGCGAGGTGGAGATCATCCCGATCGAGCTGGTGGTGCGCAACGTCGCCGCCGGGTCGCTGTCCAAGCGTTTCGGCATCCCGGAAGGCACGCCGCTGCCGCGCTCGATCATCGAGTACTACTACAAGTCGGACGAGCTGAACGACCCGATGGTCACGGAGGAGCACATCACGGCCTTCGGCTGGGCGGCTCCGCAGGACCTCGACGACATGGTCGCGCTGTCGCTCCGCGTGAACGACTATCTGTCGGGCCTCTTCCTCGGCATCGGCCTGCGTCTGGTGGACTTCAAGCTGGAGTTCGGCCGCCTGTGGGAGAACGAGGAGATGCGCATCGTTCTGGCCGACGAGATCAGCCCCGACAACTGCCGCCTGTGGGACATCAAGACCAACGAGAAGCTGGACAAGGACCGCTTCCGCCAGGATCTCGGCAAGGTCGAGGAAGCCTACCAGGAAGTCGCCCGGCGCCTGGGCATCCTGCCCGAAGGCGGCCCGGTGGACGTCAAGGGTCCCAAGACGGTTCAGTAACCCCGCATTCCCCCATCATCAGCACCATCAAGCGAACGGACATTCCGATGAAGGCGAAGGTTCACGTCACCCTCAAGCGCGGCGTTCTCGACCCCCAGGGCAAGGCCATCGCGCACGCGCTGCACACGCTGGGCTTCGACGGCGTCGAGGACGTCCGCGCCGGCAAGGTCATCGAGCTTCAGCTGAAGAGCACCGACGAGGCCACCGCCCGCCAGGAGGTGGAGGCGATGTGCAACAAGCTGCTCGCCAACACCGTCATCGAGGACTACGCGATCGAACTGGTGGCGTAAGCCGCTTCCGCGCTCAGACGCGCCGATCGAAAATGGGGGATGCACAATCGCTGTGCATCCCCCATTTTCGTGCGACCATGTCCCTCGACCATCTCTCATCCCTCGACCCCATCTTCGCCGAATCGCTGCGCGTCGGCGGAGCGGAAATCCGCGACTTCACGCGGCCGGACGGCTTTCCCGGCCTGCTGCGCCTGATCATCGAGCAGCAGCTCTCCACCAAGGTCGCTGCGGCCCTGTGGGAGAAGCTGCTGGGCATGGTCGGGACGGTCACGCCGGACGCCATCCTCGCCCTGCCCGACGAGGATCTGCGCGCCTGCGGCCTGTCGCGCCAGAAGATCGGCTACGCCCGCGGCCTCGCCCAGACCGTCGCCGACGGGCGGCTGGACATCGCGGCCATCCACGGCATGGACGACGAGGAGGCCATCGCGGCGCTCGTCACGCTGAAGGGCATCGGGCGCTGGACCGCCGAGATCTACCTGATGATGGCGCTCGGCCGGCCGGACATCTGGCCAGTGGGCGACCTCGCCATCCAGCTGGGCGTGCAGCGGCTGAAGGGCTGGGCGGAAAAGCCGACCCCGGCCCAGCTGCTGGCCGTGGCGGAACCCTGGCGCCCGCACCGCAGCCTTGCCGCCAAGCTGGTGTGGCACCACTATGTCGCCCTCCAGGAACAGGCCGTAAAGGCGAGAAAGAAACCGTGACCGAGACCACGATCCGCGCCGTCCTCGTCGGCAAGGCCGTTCCCTTCGGCCCGCCGGGGCGCGCCGGCAACAGCGCCATCGCCAAGACGCCCGTGGACGGCCCGCGCGCCGTGGGGCCCGAAGGCTTCCTGGACGACGAGCAGGGCGACCGCCGCGTCCACGGCGGCCCCGACAAGGCCATCCACCACTACCCGCTCGACCACCACCCCGCCTGGGCGGCGGATCTGGGCAACGACATTGCGCTGCTGGGCCAGCCCGGCGCCTTCGGCGAGAACATCTCCACCCTCGGCCTGACGGAGGCCGACATCTGCGTCGGCGACCGCTTCCGCGCCGGCACCGCGCTGCTGGAGGTGGCGCAGGGCCGCCAGCCCTGCTGGAAGCTGAACCACCGCTTCGGCGTGCCGGACATGGCCCGGCGCGTCCAGACCACCGGGCGCACCGGCTGGTACTACCGCGTGCCGGAGCCCGGTGTGATCGGCCCCGGCGACCGGCTGACGCTGGTCGAGCGCCCCTACCCGCAATGGACGCTGACCCGGCTTCTGCACGTCCTCTACGTGGACACGATGAACCGGGAGGCGCTGGCCGAGATGGCGGCCCTGCCCGTCCTGGCCCAGGCCTGGCGCACGCTCGCCGAACGCCGCCTGGACCGCAACGCCGTTGAGGACTGGGACGGGCGCCTCAAGGGGAAATAACCGCCGCCCGGCGGACCGACAGCCACAACGCCGCGGTCGCCGCCACGGCCACCAGTTCCAGTGCCGCGGACAGCAGCAGGGCCGCCCCCTCCCCCGCCCGTTCGATGACCATGGCGTAGGCGAGCGGGGCCAGGGCGGAGACGTAGAAGCTCGGCGCCACCAGCCGGCCGACCGTGCTGCCGTAGGTGCGCGGGTCGAACAGGACCAGTGGCAGCGTGCCGCGCACGATGGTCGCCAGCCCGTTGCCGGCCCCGAACAGCACGGCGAAGGCGACGCCGGCGGCGACCCACTGCCCGCTCGCCATCCCGGCCAGGAAACCCGGCACCGGCAGCGCCGCGGCGATCAGGGCGAGGCTGGTCGGGTGCAGCCGCGCGCCGAACAGCACCTCGCACAGCCGGGCGGAGGACTGGCCGATCCCGCGCAGGGTCGAAATCCACACCGCCGCCACCGGCGCCACCCCCAGCCCGCCGAGGATGCCGATCATGTGCGCCGAGAGGCCGGAGGCGAGCAGGCCGGTCGCCGCCACGATCAGCGCGAAGAGCACCGGCGCCCCAGGCACCGGGTGTGGCCGTTCCGCCGCATCGAGCGCCGGACCGTTCTTAGGCTCCACGCGCCGCTCGTAGCGTTCGGCCGGGATGGCGGCGTGCAGGGGAATGGTCAGCAGAGCGAGAACCGCGTAGCCGACCAGCGCGCCGCGCCAGCCGAAGGCGTCGGCCAGCGCCTGCCCGACCGGCCACAGTGTGGTGGAGGCCAGCCCGCCCAGCAGGGTGATCTGCGAGATCGGCTTGCGCGCCTGCGGCCCGCCCAGCCGGGCCAGCGCCGCGAAGGCCGCGTCGTACAGCGTCGCCCGCATGGCGAGGCCGAGCACCAGCCATGACGCGTAGTAGCCCACCACCCCCGTGCAGGCCGCCAGCCCAAGGCAGCCGGCCGCCGACAGCAGCGACCCCGCCACCATCACCGGCCGTCCGCCCCAGCGGTCGATCGCCTTGCCGATCGCCGTGGAGGTCAGCCCCATGACCAGAAGCGCCGCGGTGAAGCCGCCGAAGGCGACCGGAAGGCTCAGGCCCAGGTCGGCGGCCATGACCTTCCCGAACAGGCCGATCAGGTAATAGGAGATGCCCCAGCACACGAGCTGCGAGACGCCGAGCAGCCAGACCAGCTTTCGTGTGATGTGCGACATGGGACCATTCGACGCGGGAAGGACGGGTCAGGCCACGATAGGCACCTGATGCTGCGCCGACAAACGACTTGTCTTCTCCCGACCCTTGAGAAAAACTCAATCGATGCCGCCCCGTCTGCCCCCGCTGAACGCCCTGCGCGCCTTCGTCGCCGCCGCCCGCCATTCCAGCTTCCGTCTCGCCGCGGAGGAGCTGAGCGTCACTCCCGGCGCGGTCAGCCGGCAGATCCGCACGCTGGAGGACTTCCTCGGCACCCCGCTGTTCGACCGCAGCCAGCGGCAGGTGCGGCTGACGGAGGTCGGGGCGCGCTACTTCACGCGGATGGCCGACCTGTTCAGTGAAATCCAGCAAGCGACCGAGACCATCCTCGACGCGAGTCTCCGCCAGACCATCCGCCTGGACTGCATCCCGACGTTCGCCATGCATTGGCTGCTGCCGCGCCTGCCGCGGTTCCAGCAGGCCTTTCCCGATCTGGAAGTGTCGCTGTCCACCGCCCCCGGCCCCATCGACACGACCCAGCGCTTCGACTACGCGATCCGGCGCGACCCCGCCCATTTCGCCGGGTTGAAGCCCCTGCCGCTGATGGCGGAACACTGCGCGCCGGTGTGCAGCCCGGCGCTGGCGGAGATGGCGTCGATCCGCACGCCGGCCGACCTGACCGGCCAGACCATCATCACCATCCGCGCCCGCACCGACCTGTGGCCGGCCTGGTGCACCGCGCAGGGGCTGGAACTCCAGGCTTTTCGCAGCCGGATGGAGGTGGACCACACCTACTTCGCCATCCAGGCTGCCGAGGACGGGCTGGGAGTCGCGGTCGTGCCCCTGCTGTTCGTGGAGCGCTCCCTGTCCACCGGCCGGCTGACCACGCCGTTGGGCGCCGGGACGGTGGTGTCCGGCCATTATTACCTGTTGGAAAGCCGCCAGCGCGGCCACACCGAGGCGCCGCAGTTCCGCGACTGGCTGATCGCGCAGGCGGGCGCCTGACAGGCTTTCACCACAGAGACGCGGAGACACAGAGAGCGTGGTCTCTCTGTGTCTCCGCGTCTCTGTGGTGACCCATTCACTCCCCGGCACATCGCTTGCAAATACGTCGGCAGCACCAGACGCACCCTGCCCGCCTTTTGGGCGATCCGCCCACTGTTTGCTTCCGAAGCGGGCGATTCAAAGCTTGCGTAAATTTGCCCAATATCGTATCAGTTCGCCTACTTTTTAGGCATCTTGCTGAAGGTTTGGGCAAAATGGGTGCAGCGAAGACCGGCGGAGACGTCCTCTTTGTCCTCATCGGCGCCGTGATGGTGCTGGCCATGCATTGCGGTTTCGCGCTGCTGGAGGTCGGGACGGTCCGGGAGAAAAATCAGGTGAACGCGCTGGTGAAGATCCTGTCGGACTTCGCCATGTCCACCATCGCCTACTTCTTCGTCGGCTACGCGGTGGCCTACGGCGTGGACTTCTTCGCCGACGCCAAGACGCTGGTCGGCAAGGGCGCCGCTGGCTTCGCCGCCTACGGCTACGACCTCGTGAAGTTCTTCTTCCTGGCGACCTTCGCCGCCGCCGTGCCGGCCATCGTGTCGGGCGGCATCGCGGAGCGGGCGAAATTCTGGCCGCAGGCCTGCGCCACGCTGCTGCTGATCGCCTTCTTCTACCCGGCGATCGAAGGCATGGTGTGGGGCACGCGGCTCGGGCTGCAGGACTGGATGACCGCAACCTTCGGCCAGCCCTTCCACGATTTCGCCGGCTCCGTCGTCGTGCACGCCTTCGGCGGCTGGGTGGCGCTGGGCGCGGTGCTGATGCTGGGCAACCGGCGCGGCCGCTACCGCCACAACGGGTCGCTGGTCGCCATCCCGCCGTCCAACATCCCCTTCCTGGCGCTGGGCGCCTGGGTGCTGGCCGTGGGCTGGTTCGGCTTCAACGTGATGAGCGCGCAGTCGCTCGACGGCGTCTCCGGCCTCGTCGCCATCAACTCACTGATGGCCATGGTCGGCGGCATCGTCACATCGCTGGTGATCAGCCGCAACGACCCGGGCTTCGTTCACAACGGCGCGCTGGCTGGGCTGGTGGCGGTCTGCGCGGGCTCCGACGTGATGCACCCGCTGGGCGCGCTGATCACCGGCGGCATTGCCGGGCTGCTGTTCGTCTGGGCCTTCAACAAATGCCAGATCAACTGGAAGATCGACGACGTGCTGGGCGTCTGGCCGCTGCACGGGCTGTGCGGCTTGACCGGCGGCATCCTGGCCGGTGTCTTCGGGCAGGAAAGCCTGGGCGGCATGGGCGGTGTCTCGCTGCCGGCGCAAGCCGTGGGCACGCTGGGCGGTGCGGCCTTCGGCCTGCTCTCCGGCCTCATCGTCTACGGCGCGCTGAAGATGACCGTCGGCATCCGCCTGGACGCGGAGGAGGAGCATCGCGGTGCGGACCTGTCGTTGCACCAGATCACCGCCTATCCCGAGGCGGACGCCCCTGCCCTGCGCTGAACAGGGGGTTATTGCCCCCGATAAGGCCTATATCGGGGGTCGGACCCCTTGCTTTGACGGGGCCGGGCCTTTAGTGTCCGGCCTCGAACCGTTCCCCCCACGACGCCGGATTTCCCAAGCCCCATGAAGGCCGCCGTCATCGTTTTCCCCGGCTCCAACCGCGAACGCGACGCCGTCGCCGCGCTGGAGGCCGCCAGCGGGACCAAGCCGCATCTGGTCTGGCACCGCGACACCGAACTGCCCAAGGTCGACTTGATCCTCGTGCCGGGCGGCTTCTCCTATGGCGATTACCTGCGCTCCGGCGCCATGGCGGCACACTCGCCGATCATGCGCGAGGTGAAGGCGCGGGCCGATCAGGGCGTGCGGGTGCTCGGCATCTGCAACGGCTTCCAGATCATCACGGAGGCGGGGCTTCTGCCCGGCGCCCTGATGCGCAACGCCAAGCTGAAGTTCGTCTGCCGCACCGTGCACCTGCGCGTGGAGAACACGGACAGCCCCTTCACGGCCAAGTACCGCAAGGGGCAGATCGTCCGCTACCCGGTGGCGCACGGCGACGGCAACTACTGGACCGACGCGGAGGCGGTGAAGCGGCTGGACGGCGAGGGCCAGGTGGCCTTCCGCTACGTCAGCGACGCGGGCCGCGACGACGGGCTGTGGAACCCGAACGGTTCGTTGGACGACATCGCCGGCATCTTCAACGCCAAGCGCACCGTGCTGGGCCTGATGCCGCACCCCGAGGACGCGGTGTCCGCCTTCCACGGCAACACCGACGGCAAGCCCCTGTTCGACGGTCTGGTGGAGGCCCTGTCGTGACCACCGCGCAGCAGCCCGAAGTCTCCCTTGAGATGGCCCGCGAGTTCGGCCTGTCCGAAGGGGAATACAACAGCGCCCTGGAGATCCTGGGACGCAAGCCGACCTACACGGAACTGGGCATCATCTCGGTGATGTGGTCGGAGCACTGCTCCTACAAGTCGTCCAAGAAGTGGCTGATGACGCTGCCGACCACCGGCCCGCAGGTTATCTGCGGCCCCGGCGAGAACGCCGGCGTGGTCGATGCCGGCGACGGCGACGCCATCATCTTCAAGATGGAGAGCCACAACCACCCGTCCTACATCGAGCCCTTCCAGGGCGCGGCGACGGGCGTGGGCGGCATCCTGCGCGACGTGTTCACCATGGGCGCCCGGCCCATCGCGAACATGAACGCGCTGCGTTTCGGCTCGCCCGACCACCCGAAGACCCGCCATCTGGTGTCGGGCGTGGTCGCCGGCATTGCCCATTACGGCAACTGCGTCGGCGTGCCGACCATCGGCGGCGAGACGAACTTCCACCCGGCCTACAACGGCAACATCCTGGTCAACGCCATGACCGTGGGCGTCGCCAAGGCCGACCGGATCTTCTATTCGGCCGCCGCCGGCATCGGCAACCCGGTGGTCTATGTCGGGTCCAAGACGGGCCGCGACGGCATCCACGGCGCCACCATGGCGTCGGCCGAGTTCAGCGAGGATTCGGAGGAGAAGCGCCCGACCGTGCAGGTCGGCGACCCCTTCACCGAGAAGCTGCTGATCGAGGCCTGCTTGGAGCTGATGGAGACGGACGCCATCGTTGCCATCCAGGACATGGGTGCGGCCGGCCTGACCTCCTCCTCGGTCGAGATGGCCGGCAAGGGCGGCCTGGGCATCGAGCTGGTGCTCGACGACGTGCCGATGCGCGAGGAGGGGATGACCCCCTACGAGATCATGCTCTCCGAAAGCCAGGAGCGCATGCTGATCATCCTGAAGCCCGGCCGCGAGGACGTCGCCCGCGCGATCTTCGAGAAGTGGGAGCTGGACTTCGCCGTCATTGGCCACCTGACCGACAACGGCAAGCTGGTCATCAAGATGCACGGCCAGACTTGGTGCGACATGCCGATCGCGCCGGTGTCCAACGCCTCCCCGCTCTACGACCGTCCGTGGGAACCGACCCCGGCCGCCGCGGAGCTTGAGGAGTCGGTGCGCGCCCTGCCGGCCGGCAAGACGCTGGGCGACATCCTGGAAAAGATCGTCGCCTGCCCCGACCAAGCCTCCAAGCGCTGGATTTGGGAGCAGTACGACAGCCTGGTGAACGGCGACACCCGCTACATGTCCGGCCAGGCCGACGCGGGCGTGGTGCGGCTGCCCGGCCAGACCAAGGGCATCGCCGTCACCACCGACTGCACCCCGCGCTACTGCCTTGCCGACCCGGTCCGCGGCGGCGCCCAGGCGGTGGCCGAGGCGTTCCGCAACCTGTCCGCCGTCGGCGCCCTGCCGCTCGCCGTCACCGACAACATGAACTTCGGCAACCCCGAGAAGCCGCGGATCATGGGCCAGTTCGTGGGCGCCATCCAGGGCATGGCCGACGCCTGCCGCGCGCTGGACTTCCCGGTCGTGTCGGGCAACGTCTCGCTCTACAACGAGACGAACGGCGAGGCCATCCTGCCGACGCCGGCCATCGGCGCCGTCGGCCTGCTGCCCGACGCCGTGATGGCCGTGGGCATCGCCTTCAAGAACGAGGGCGACACGATCCTCCTCATTGGTGAGACGCAGGGCCACCTCGGCCAGTCGCTTTACCTGCGGGAGATCCTGGGCCGCGAGGACGGCCCTCCGCCGCCGGTCGATCTGGCGGTGGAGCGCCGCAACGGCGACTTCGTCCGCGGCATCGTCCGCGAGGGGCTGGTGGTGTCGAGCCACGACATCCAGGACGGCGGCCTGCTGGTGACCGTGGCCGAGATGGCCATGGCCGGCGGCATCGGCGCCAACCTGTCCGGCCTGGATGGGGCCGACGCCGGAACTCTGTTCGGCGAGGACCAGGGCCGCTATGTCCTGGCCGTCCGCCCTGACAAGGCCGCAGCGGTGCAGGAGAAGGCCAAGGCTGCCGGCGTGCCAGTGACCGTGCTCGGCAAGACCAACGGCACGGCCCTGACCGGCCGCGGCGGCGAGGCGATCACCATCGCCCGCCTGAAAAAGGCCAACGAGGCTTGGCTGCCGGGCTACATGGCCGCCGCCGAGTAATTAAAGCGGATTGCGATCCGCTTTGGACCGCGACGGCGGGTCCGGCCGCCCATGCGGCCGAAGCCCGGCCGGCGAATGAGGCCATATGAATCTAAAGCGAACGGAAGTTCGCTTTAGACGCGATCGACGCGAAAGGCCGGGCGGCGGAAACGTCGTCCGGCCTTTTTTATTTTTGCGGTGCCCGTCCGAAAAAGATCGCCGTCTCCGCACAGGTGTGCGCGCTGGTTGATTCAGGTCAGCCCGGTTGCCTTAACGAATCCTTATACGTGCAGCGGGCATGGTTTTTCCCCGAAACACCGGGGATGGCCCGATCCGCCCGTACGGTCGGCGAGGAGGATGAGGTGACACTGATCAAGTGGAGCGACGAAGGCGGGCAGGTCCGCCTTGGCCTGCCGAGCGACCTCGACCTCCCCATGGCTCAGCCGCTTCTGGAGGGCTTGCGCGCCGGCTTCGGCGCGTCCGACACCGTGATCGCCGACGCGGGCGCGGTGGAGCGCGTCAGCACCGCCTGCATCCAGGCCCTGCTGGCCGCGTCGCGCCACGCCGCCGAACACAACCGCACATTCGCCATCCTGCAGCCGTCCGAGGTTCTGACGGAGGCGTGCGAGGATCTGGGCCTCGCCCCCTGGCTGAAGCAATGGAGCCGAGCGTGAAGAAAAAGGTTCTCACCGTCGATGATTCGCGGACCATGCGGGACATGGTCGCCTTCACGCTGAAGGGCGCGGGCTACGACGTGGTGGAGGCCGGCGATGGGCAGCAGGCGCTGACCCTCATCGGCACCAACAAGGTGGACCTCGTCATCACCGACCTGAACATGCCGGTGATGGACGGCCTGACGCTGATCCGCCGCCTGCGCGCGACACCGGCCCACCGCACGTTGCCGATCCTGATGCTGACCACAGAGGCGGACGAGTCGAAGAAGGCGGAAGGCCGGTCGGCCGGGGCGACGGGCTGGATCGTCAAGCCCTTCAACCCCGACAAGCTGATTTCCGTCGTGCAGAAGGTCTGCGGCTGACGCCGCACTCTTGGCTTGTGAGGGCACGCCCGTGGAAGACCTGAGCCGGTTCAAGCAAACCTACTTCGACGAGAGCGCGGAGCTGCTGGCGGTGGCCGAATCCGGCCTGTTGCGCCTGACGCCCGGCGAGGTGGATTCCGACGAGGTCAACGCCATCTTCCGCGCCGTCCATTCCATCAAGGGCGGCGGCGGCGCCTTCGGCTTCACCGAGCTGGTCGCCTTCGCGCACGAGTTCGAGACGGTGATGGACGGGGTGCGCAACAACAGCATCCCGGTCACGACGGAGCTGGTGGACACGCTGATCCGCGCCAACGACGTGCTGGGCCAGATGCTGGCCTACGCCCGCGAGGAGGCCGCCGCCCCGCCCGGCACCACAGACGACACGGTGGCGGCTCTGCGCCGCCATCTGGCCGGTGGTCCGGCCGAGGTGACCGCGTCGGAGCCCACTCCGACTGTTCAACCCGCCGCCTACCCGGATGACGAGGACGACGAGGCGGGCATCTTCGGCGACGCCATGGCCGCCATCGACGCCGCCCGGACGGAGGCGGAAACGGGAATCGGCGCCCCCGTGCCCGAGGGCAAGCTGCGCTGGACCATCACCTTCCGGCCGAAGCCCGACCTGCTGTTGTCCGGCAACGAGCCGACCTTCATGCTGCGCGCGCTGCGCCGGCTGGGCGACGCCACCATCGACTGCGACCTGCGGAGCCTGCCGCCTCTCCCCGCGCTGGAGGCGGAGCTTCTGTACCTGTCCTGGACGGTCACGCTGGTCGCCGATCCCGACGTGGACCAGGAAAAGATCAACGACGTCTTCGAGTTCGTCGCCGACGAGTGCGACATCCGCATTTCCGTCGAGGCCCCGCCCCCCGCGGTGGTGGCACCCCCGGCAATCCAGGCCTCCACGGATCCGGTGCCGGTGTCGGCCACCCCGCCGGTGCCGGCTGCCACGCCCAAGCCGCCCGATGTCGCCCGGGCCGAACCCGCCAAGCCCCGCCCCAACGCTGGTAACAGCGGTGGCGAGCACGCCGGCCTGACCAGCCACACCATCCGTGTCGACCTGGACAAGATCGACCGGCTGGTCAACATGGTCGGCGAGATGGTCATCACCCAGGCGATGATCGCGGAGCATGTGCGCGACCTGCCGCCCGGCGAGTTCCAGGAATTGCTGGAGGGGCTGGAGCAACTGGCCCAGCACACGCGCGAACTGCGCGAGAGCGTGATGTCCATCCGCGCCCAGCCGGTGTCCAGCGTCTTCTCCCGCATGCCGCGGCTGGTGCGCGAATGCGCCGCCGCGACGGGCAAGGAGGTGCAGCTGGTCACGTCGGGCGAGACGACCGAGGTCGACAAGACGGTGGTGGAAAACCTCGTCGACCCGCTGACCCACATGATCCGCAACTCCATCGACCACGGTCTGGAAGGGCCGGAAGAGCGGGAGCGCATCGGCAAGCCGCGCGCGGGCACGGTGCACCTGTCGGCGCAGCACCGGTCGGGCCGCATCGTCATCGAGATCACCGACGACGGGCGCGGCATCAACCGGCCCAAGGTGCTGTCCAAGGCCATCGAGAAGGGGCTCGTCCAGCCGGGCGCCAGCCTGTCGGACGAGGAGATCGACAACCTGATCTTCCTGCCGGGCTTCTCCACCGCCGACCAAGTGTCCAACCTGTCCGGCCGCGGCGTCGGCATGGACGTGGTGCGGCGGAACATCTCGTCGCTGGGCGGGCGCATCGGCGTCTATTCGGCGCCGGGCGAGGGCTCCCGCTTCGTGCTGTCGCTGCCGCTGACGCTCGCCGTGCTGGACGGCATGGTCATCTCCGTCGGCGAGGAGCGCTTCGTCCTGCCGCTGACCAACATCGTGGAAAGCCTGCGCCCGAAAGCGGCGGACCTGCACGGGCTGGTCGGCAAGTGCGACGTCATGATGGCGCGCGGCGAGTATGTCCGGCTCGTCTACCTGCACCAGCTGTTCGGCATCCCCAAGGCGGTCACCGACCCCACCCGCGCGCTGGTCGTGCTGGTGGAGACGGAGGACGGCGCGCGGCTCGGCCTCGTCGTGGACGAGGTGCTGGGCCAGCAGCAGGTCGTGATCAAGAGCCTGGAGGCCAACTTCCGCCGGCTGGACGGCGTGGCCGCCGCCACCATCCTGGGCGACGGGCGCGTCGCCCTGATCCTGGACGTCGCCGGCCTGCGCGAGATGAGCCGCCATTATGAATCAGGATACTCCCGGCCGCCCGGCCCCGCGCCGGCCGCCCTTCCCGCCCCCGCCCTCGAACCGGTCTGAGGCCAAGCGATGACCACCTCCACCGCGCTGACCACCATCGGCAGCACCCGGACCGACGTCATGTCGGTCAACGCCTCCGAAGAGCAGTACGTCACCTTCACCGTCGGCAGCGAGGAATATGGGGTCAACATCCTGTCCGTGCGCGAGATCCGCGGCTGGACGCCGGAAAGCCGGCTGCCGAACCTGCCGGACTATGTGCGCGGCGTGATCAACCTGCGCGGCATCATCATCCCGATCTTCGACCTGCGCGCCCGCTTCGGCGGCGGCGCCACGCAGGTGACCAAACGCCACGTCGTGGTGGTCATCCAGGTGGGCGAGCGCACGCGCGGCATCCTGGTGGACGCCATCTCCGACATCCTGGCCATCGGCCACGACAGCATCAAGCCGCCGCCCGATGTGGACAGCGGCATGATCGACGCGGAGTACCTGAGCGGCCTCTACACCGCGGACGACCGCATGGTCACCCTGCTGAACGTGGAGAGGCTGTTCTCCGTCGAAGCCGGGGAGGCCGCGGACGCGGCAGCGGCCCGGGTCCCGCTGGCGCTGGAAAAGGCGCACTGAGAACGGGCGACACCGAGGACGGGCGGCGGCGCCGGGGGGAGGCCGCCGAAACACGTCGATATCGCATGAAGAACGGCAAACAAACGCCTGGGGGAAGCGCATGTCGGGTCTGAGCATCTCGAAGCGGTTATGGCTCGCCTTCGGGCTCCTGCTGGCTTTGCTGGTGGCGCAGGTCGGCGCCGCCATGCTCGGCATCCGCAGCCTGAACGACAACGTCGACGCGGTGCTCGCCTCCTCCGACCTGGCGAGCTTCGCCAAGGATTTGTCGGCCCGGCTCGCCAACCAGCGCATTCAGGGCCGCGACTACCTCTTCACCGGCGACCCCAAGACGCTCGACCGCCAGCGCGCGCTTCGCGCCGAGTTCGACCAGGCGATGGCCGGGCATGAGGCCGCCGTTAAGGCGTCGCCGCAGGCCGCCAAGTTCGCCGAGCTGGTCCGCCTGCACGCCGAATACCACGCCCAGTTCGAAGCCGTGCGCGCCCACCGCGAACGCTACGACGCGGCGATCCGGCAGCGCATGGACCCGCTGG
Organism: Azospirillum canadense; assembly: GCF_025961225.1. GTDB lineage: Bacteria > Pseudomonadota > Alphaproteobacteria > Azospirillales > Azospirillaceae > Azospirillum > Azospirillum canadense. The sequence continues at coordinate 2,721,293 of NZ_JAOQNG010000001.1, forward strand.
GCGCGGCCATCACCGACCGGCTGGAGCGCCTGTCTGAGGACATGCTGGCCTCCGGCGGCAGGGATGCCGCCCTGGCGGTCGGAGAGGCCGCGAAGCATTGGGCACTGGTGCGCCTCTACGCCAACCGCGCCATCGGGATGCGGGATGCCGGCGCGCCGCGCCTGCTCGACGCCAATCTGAAGGAGATGTTGGGGCACATCCGCGAGGCGCAGCCCCTCCTGTCCGATGCCACGCTGCTGCAGGGCCTGCGCGAGGTCGAGGCGCGCGCGCCGGACTACCGCGCCGCCTTCGCCGAGGCCGTCGCCGCCGATCAGGACATCGACCGCCTGCGCGCCGACGTGGTCGCGAAGGTGGTGTCCCGGTTGAACGAGACGCTGGAGGCGGTGGTCGCCGCCGTCCACGCCGAACAGAACGGCATCGAGCGGCAGGCCGAAGGCGAGGTGACGAAGAACCTGATCCTGTCGCTGGCCATCGGCGGCCTATCGCTCCTGCTGGGCATCCTGGCGGCCCGCGCCATCGCGCGGTCCATCGCCGGGCCGGTCAACGGCATCCGCAAGGTCATGGCCGACCTGACCGACGGGCACCTGTCGGTTACGGTCCCGCACACCGACGGGCGCGACGAGCTGGGCGAGATGGCCCGCGCCGTGGACGCCTTCAAGGACGACGCAGTGTCCGCCGTGCGCTCGCGCATCGCGCTGGACCGCGTGTCGGCCAGCATCATGATGGCGGACGCCGACGGCGCGATCACCTACGCCAACGCCTCCCTGCTTGCCATGTTCAAGGCCGCAGAGGCCGACCTGAAGGCGGTCCTGCCCAGCTTCGACAGCAACGGGCTGGTCGGCCGCAACCTCGATTCCCTCCATTCCGATCTTCAGGGCGATCGTCAGAGCGTAGGGGCGCAGCCGCGCGGCGTCCTGACCGGCCTGACCGCCACCCACCGGGGGACGATCAAGGCCGGGCGCCGGACCTTCCAGATCATCGCCAACCCGGTCGCCGGCCGCCATGGGGAGCGGCTGGGCACTGTCATCGAATGGCGCGACCTGACCGACGAGCTGTCCATCGAGGCGGAGATCGCCGGCATGGTCGACAGCGCGGTGCGCGGCGACTTTTCCCGCCGCATCGACCTGGCGGGCAAGGCCGGCTTCTTCCGGCTGGTCAGCGAGGGCATCAACCGGCTGGCCGGCAACGTCTCCGACGTTGCGGAGGAATTGGCCTCGACCCTGGAAATGCTGGCGCAGGGCGACCTGTCGCGCCGCATCGACCGGCCCTACGAAGGCGTGTTCCAGCGTTTGAAGGAGGACTTCAACAACACGGTCGAGAAGCTGTCGGAGATCGTCCGCCGCATCAACGCCGCCGCGGAATCCATCGCCACGGCCAGCGGCGAGATCGCCGAGGGCAGCCTGGACCTGTCCGAACGCACGGAGCAGCAGGCCTCCTCGCTGGAGGAGACGGCGGCGAGCATGGAGGAGTTGGCGGCGACCGTGCGGTCCAACGCCGACAACGCCCAGCAGGTGACCACCGTCGCCAACGACGCCCGCGCCGCCGCCGAACGCGGCGGGAAGGTGGCCGCCAGCGCCGTCGACGCCATGCGCCGGATCGAGCAGTCGTCGCAGAAGATCTCCGACATCATCGGGGTGATCGACGAGATCGCCTTCCAGACCAACCTTCTGGCGCTGAACGCTGCCGTCGAAGCCGCACGCGCCGGCGACGCGGGCCGCGGCTTCGCGGTGGTGGCGCAGGAGGTGCGCAACCTCGCCCAGCGCTCCGCCCAGGCGTCGAAGGAGATCAAGACGTTGATCCTGGACAGCGGCGCGCAGGTGCGCGACGGCGTGGACCTCGTCCGCTCGGCCGGCGCGACCCTGACCGACATCGTATCCGGCATCTCCCGCGTCGCCGACCTCGTGTCGGAGATCGCGCGGGCCACGGCGGAGCAGGCCTCCGGCCTGGACGAGGTGAATTCCGCCGTCGCCCAGATGGACGAGATGACCCAGAAGAACGCCGCCCTGGTCGAGGAAAGCACGGCCGCCGCCCGCTCCCTGGAGGAGCAGGCCGGGCAGCTGCGCCAGCAGATGGCCTTCTTCGCGCTGGACCGTGCCGCCGCGCTCGGGCGCAGCGGAACCGACGACCTGGCGCGCCACGTCCAGCTGATCGAGAACACCAAGATCGATCACCTGACCTTCCGCGAGAACGTGTTGAAAGCGGTGCAGGGCCGCGGCGACGCCACCGCCGACAAGCTGGCCGACCACCATCACTGCCGGCTCGGCAAATGGTACGACACGGTCGGCGACGCGGCCGTGCGCTCCTCCCCCGCCTTCGCGCGGCTGGCCGAGCCGCACGCCCGATTCCACGAGGCCGGCAAGCGCGCGCTGAAGGCCCATGAACAGGGGGACGACGCGGCCACCGCCCGGGCGCTGGAGGATCTGGAACGGCTGTCGGGCACGGTGCTCGGGCTGCTCGACACGCTGGCCGCCGATGTGCGCGCCACAGACCGTGCCCAGCCGCGCGGGCACGCCGCGTGAGCATGGGGGCAACCATGAGCCGCGCCGGGATCGACAGCGCCAGGATAAGCCGCGACGGGGACGGTCCATGACCGCCGCCACGCCCGCATCGCAGAACCCCGCCGCCCCGGCCACCACCCCGGCCGCCGCCGGCCGGCGGGAGTTTCCGTTCGAGAAGCGGCACTTCGAGTTCATCGCGCGCATGCTCCACCAGCTGGCGGGCATCGCGCTCGCCCCGCACAAGGTGGAGATGGTCTATTCCCGCCTCGCCCGGCGGCTGCGGGAGCTGAACCTGGCGGACTTCGACGCCTACTGCGCGCTGCTGGAGGGCGAGGACGGCGGCAACGAGATCGGTTTCCTGGTCAACGCGCTGACCACCAACCTGACCAGCTTCTTCCGGGAATCGCACCACTTCGACTATCTGGCGAAGACGGTCGTCCCCGACATCCGGGGACGGCACGGCGGGGAATCCTCGCACCCGCGGCTGCGCATCTGGTCGGCCGGCTGCTCCTCGGGGCAGGAGCCCTACACCATCGCCATGGTGCTGGCCGCCGCCTTCGGGCCGGAACTGCGGCGCTGGGACGCGAAGATCCTCGCCACCGACATCGACACACACATGATCGAGACCGCCCGGCGCGGCGTCTACCCGGCGGAGGTGGCGGCCAGCATCCCCGGCGCGCTGCGCGACCGCTTCACCCGGCGCCTGCGCGAGGATGGCGAGGCGAAGATCGCGGTGGACGAGGAGCTGAAGCGGCTGATCACCTTCAAGCCGCTGAACCTGCTGGAACACTGGCCCATGAAGGGGCCGTTCGACGCGATCTTCTGCCGAAACGTGCTGATCTATTTCGACCGCGCCGGGCGCACCCAGGTGATCGAGAACTTCGCCCGCCTGCTGGAGCCCGGGGGGTGCCTGTTCCTTGGTCACTCGGAAAGCCTCTACGGCGTGTCCAACCGGTTCCGCCAGACCGGGCCGACCATCTACCGGAGGCTGCCATGACCGGCTTCGCAGGCCGCCGCGCCGCCCAGGCCCGGCCGAACACGCTGCGGGAAGGTGGGACGCGGGATGGCAGCGTGAGGCCGGCCGGTTCCCGGCAGCCCGGCGGCTATTACAACGCGCAGTTCCAGGCCCACACGCTGAAGGTCTTCCTGGGGCATCACCTGGTCAGCGAGCGGTCGGACGTGATGATGGTCACCACACTCGGCTCCTGCGTGGCGGCCTGCGTCCACGATCCCGCGGCGGCCATCGGCGGCATGAACCATTTCCTGCTGCCCGAGGTGCCGGAATCGGAGGATGGCGGGGCCAGCGCTGCGGCGCGCTATGGCTCGGTCGCCATGGAGAGGCTGATCAACGACCTGCTGTCACGCGGCGCCCGCCGCGACCGTCTGGAGGTGAAGCTGTTCGGCGGCGCCCGCGTCATCGATTCCAGCTTCGACGTCGGGCAGAGCAACGCCCGCTTCGCGCTGGACTACGTGCGGCGCGAGGGGCTGAAGCTGGTCGGGCAGGACCTGGGCGGCGGCTCGGCCCGGCGGGTCCATTACTTCCCGAACACCGGCAAGGCCCTGCGCAAGCTGCTGCGGCCCGAGGCCCTGTCGGAGACGGCGCACCAGGAACTGCATTTCCGCTCCACCCTGCGGCAGCAGCCGATCGAGGGCGACGTGGAACTGTTCGGAGAGGATTGAGCCATGCCCCATTCCATCCGCACGCGCCCAATTCGCGTGGTCATCGTGGACGACAGCAGCCTGATGCGGGAGATGCTGAGGTCCATCCTGTCCGAGGAGCCCGGCATCGAGGTGGCCGGCGTTGCCCGCGACCCTTACGAGGCGCGCGAGGTCATCAAGCACACCAACCCGGACGTGATCACGCTCGACATCGAAATGCCGCGCATGGACGGGCTGTCCTTCTTGGAAAAGATCATGACGCTGCGCCCGACGCCGGTGGTCATGGTCTCCTCCCTGACGCGGGAAGGCTCCGACGCGACGATCCGCGCGCTGGAGATCGGCGCCGTGGACTGCGTCGCCAAGCCCGACGGCGCCGAAGGCCACGGCGTTGAGGCGATGGCGCAGGAACTGATCGGCAAAATCCGCGTCGCCGCCACCGCGCGCCTGTCGATGCGGCGCCCCCTGCAGGCGGCATCCCCCACCCTGCCGACGCCGCGGCGGGCCGGGTCGGGCACGCGCTTCATCGCCATCGGCGCCTCCACCGGCGGGGTGGAGCGCATCCGCGACGTGCTGGCCGTGATGCCGGCCGACTGCCCGCCCATCGTCATCACCCAGCACATGGGGCCGAGCTACGTGCCGAGCTTCGCCGCCCGGCTCGACCGGTTGTCGGCGCCATCGGTGCGGCTCGCCACCCAGGGGGCGCGCTTGGCCCAGGGCGTGGTCCACATCGCCCCCGGCGACCGGCACTTGGTCGTCATCCGCGACGCCCAGGGCTATTCCTGCCACATCCAGGATGGCCCGCCGGTCAGCGGCCACCGCCCGTCGGTCGACACGCTGTTCTCCTCCGTCGCCCGCGCGGCGGGGGCCAACGCGGTCGGCGTGATCCTGTCGGGCATGGGCCGCGATGGGGCGGCGGGCCTGCTGGCCATGCGCGAGGCCGGGGCCTACACGATCGGCGAGCAGGAATCGAGCTGCGTCGTCTATGGCATGCCGCGCGCCGCCAAGGAGGCCGGCGCCGTCGCCATTGAGCTGCCGCTGGCCCAGATCCCGGCCGAAATGCTGCGCGCGTTCGACGCCATCGGCGATCGACCGCGGGCGAACTGAGGAGCACCACCATGTCTTACGACCGGTCTTTCCGCGGATCGCACGAGGGCGGCGACCACGCCCCCCACCCGGCGGCTGAACTGGAATCGCTGGGAACGGTGTCGCCCGCCGCGGCGGAAAAGCTCCCCGTCACCGCCGACCTGCTGTCCACTTGGATGGGCTACGCCGACGTGCAACGCCGCACGCTGGAGGCCATCCAGCACGAGCTGTCGCGCACGTCGGACACGGTGGAAACCGCCACGCTTGATCTTTCCTCCCGCTTCCGCGAGCTGGCCGAGAAGGCCATGGAGCAGTCGCTCCGGGTGGAGCAGATCGTCAGCATGGCCGGGTCGATCGCCATCGACGGCGAGCGGGTGCCGATGGACCAGCTGGTCGTCGGCATGCAGGACATGATCGCGGACATGATCGCCAACATCGTCACCCTGTCGCGCCACGCCATGAGCATGGTCTACCTGCTGGACGACGTGCAGAAGGACGTGTCGGAGCTGGAGAAGTCCATCGCCGACATCGACGTCATCAACCGGCAGACCAACTTCCTGGCGCTGAACGCCACCATCGAGGCAAGCCGCGCCGGCGAGGCGGGCCGCACCTTCGCCGTGGTGGCGCAGGAGGTGCGGCACCTGTCCCGCTCCACCGGGGAACTGGCCGACCGCATGCGCTCCAAGGTCACGGCCGTGGTCAAGGGCGTGCGCAACGGCCACGACATCCTGCGCCAGATCGCCAACACCGATATGTCGCCGCAGATGCTCGCCAAAGAGCGGGTGGACAAGACCATGGAGAGTCTGGTCGACCAGACCAACCACTTCCAAAGCGTGCTGGAGACCGCCGCGACGGTGTCGTCCGACATGTCCTCGACCATCGGGCACATGGTCACGGGCATGCAGTTCCAGGACCTGACCAAGCAGCGGCTGGAAGCCATCAATGACAGCCTGGCCATCATGTCCGCCGGCTTGGACGAGCTGGAGAACCGAACCCGCGTCGAATTGCCCGCTTCCTTGAACGGGCGCGTTCCGCAGGAATGGCTCGACGAACTACTTGGCCGTTTCAAGCTGAGCGAGATGCGGCAGCGGTTCGTGCGGAAACTGTTGTTGGAAGGGACGGCGCTCGACGAGCACGGCGTGCTTGACGTGGATGCCGGCCACGACGACAGTTCCGGCGGCGACATCGAACTCTTCTGATCACGCTTACGGGTCTGGCCGGCAACGGCCCCCGCCCCACGACCCTGCAGGGACATCCGACCGATGGATTACGGAATAGAGGACAAGGACCAGGAGACCGTCGTTCGGCTGCGCGGCCGCTTGACCTTCAACGACCACGCCAAGCTGCGCGCGCTCATCCGCGAGATGCTGCAGACCAAGGCGAAGCGGCAAGTCCTCGACCTGTCCGCGCTGGAATTCGTCGATTCCGCGGGCATCGGCATGCTGCTGATCGCGCGGGAGGAGATGTCCAACGTCGACAAGCTGCTGATCCTGCGCGCCGCCGCCGGGCAGGTGAAACGCGTGCTGACGGTGGCGCAGCTCAACAAGATCGTGGCGATCGAGGACTGATCCCCTTGGCGCCGGACCGCCCCCCCATGGACCACCATCCCATGGAGCAGCCACGCGTCGCCGCCCTGCATGGGCTGGGCGTTCCGCCCGAACGGCTGGAACGCCTGTCCGCGGCGCTGCAGCTTCCCCTGTGGCGGCGCGGCGACTCCGCGACCCCGACGCGCGGTGCCGCGACCGTTCTCGCTCTGCTCGACGGCGTCGACAGCGCCGAGGCGGCGGAGTCCTGGGCGCGGCCCATTGCCGCATGGATCGAGGTGGGCACCCTGTCCGACGCCGCCTTGGGCGATGCCGCCGGGCGGGCGCGGCGGGCCGACCTGTTCGCCTTCCTGACCACGGCGACGGCGAACCACGTCCAGCTCGCCGCGCGCATCGTCCGGGCCATCACCGACCTGCACCCGCTGCCGGAAGCCCAGCGCGACGACATGGAGCTGGCGTTCCACGAGGCCGTCAGCAACGCGCTGGTGCACGGCAACCTTCAGGTCGAGGGCATGAAGGGGCTGAGCGTCGCGGCGCTGGAGCGCTTCTCCCAGGACCTCGCGGCGCGCTTGGCCGATCCGGCCTTCGCCAACCGCCGGATCGAGGTCGCCGTCTGGCTGGAAGCCGACGGCATCCTAGTCGAGGTCGCCGACGAGGGACCCGGCTACGCCCGTCCGGAGCACATGGAGTTCGGCGCGTCGGGCCGCGGGCTGGACATGATCGCGGCCATAGCGGAGGAGCTTCAGCTGCTGGACGGCGGCCGGCGCATCCGCATGAGGTTCCCGCTATGACCGGGGCGGCGGTGGCGGGCTCAAACGCCGTGGAGCAGGAAGACCGGGCTCTGGAAGACCGGCCTGCCACAGCCGATTGCCACATCTTGGTGGTCGACGACACCGACTTCAACCGCACCCTGATCGGGGCGCTGCTGACCGAGGCGGGCTTCCACGACATTGCTTACGCCAAGGACGGGTTCGACGCGCTTTCGCAGATCGCGGCGCGCACACCGGATCTGGTGATCCTGGACATCATGATGCCGGGCATGGACGGGTTCGAGGTCTGCCGGCGCCTGCGCGCCGACCACGCCTACGCCGACCTGCCGGTGCTGGTGCAGACCGCCCTGTCATCCAGCGACGACCGCAACAAGGCCTTCGCCGCCGGCACCACCGACCTGATCTCCAAGCCGCTGGACCGGGCGGAGCTGCTGGCCCGCGTGCGCATCCACCTGGAAAACCGCGTCCTGATCCGCGACCTGCAGTGCTACCGCGCGCGCGTGGAGGGGGAACTGGCGATGGCGCGGTCCATGCACGACCACCTGCTGCCCTCCCCCGCGCTGCGCGCTGCGCTGAAGGGCAGCGCCGGGGTGGACCTCCGCTCCCACATCCTGCTGTCGTCCGACATGGGCGGGGACCTCTGGGGCGTCCTGCCGCTGGACGCCGGGCGCTTCGGCGTGTTCCTGCTCGATATGGCCGGGCGCGGCGTGTCGGCGGCGCTGAACGCCTTCCGTATGCACACGCTGATCCACGAACTGGCGCCGACGCTGGGCGACCGGCCAGACGCCTTCCTGGCGGAGCTGAACGACCGCGCCGTCAGCCTGCTGGAGTTGGGGGAACACGCGACGGTCATCTACGGCGTCGTGGACAGCACCGCCGGGCGCTTCACCTACGCCGCGGCGGCGGCGACCCACCCCCTGGTGATCCCGCCCGGCGGAGCGGCGCTGTTGTTCGGCAACGCAACAGGCCTGCCGGTGGGCATCACCGCAGGCAACCGCTACGACGCGTGCACGCTGCCCTTCCCGCCCGGCGCCCGGCTCGCGCTCTATTCGAACGCCGTGCTCGACGCGCTCAGCGATGAGCCGGTCGATGACGGGAATAATGACGGGAACGATGGTGACGATCGCCCGGCCTTCGATCGCAAGGTCATGGCGGCGGTGAGCGTTGCGGGAGACGACGGCGACGCCTTCGCGACCCTCACCGCGGCGTTGGCTGCGGCGCTGGGGGAAACGCCGCCGGACGACCACACGCTCGTCTGGATCGAGCGCGGGGCGGCGGCATGAACGACCATCCCGGCCCCGCCCCAATCCTGGAAAACGCGCGCGTGATGGTGGTCGACGACAACCGCGTCAACCGTCACCTGCTGCTCGCCCTGCTGGAACGCGGCGGCGTCCGGCACATCGAAATGGCCGAGGACGGCAACGACGCGCTGGCCCGCATGGAACAGTTCCGGCCGGACATGATCCTGCTGGACCTGATGATGCCGAACCTGGACGGGTTCGAGATGTGCCGGCGCCTGCGCGCCGACCCGACCTGGAAGGATCTGCCCGTGCTGGTGCAGTCCAGCCTGAACCGGGCGGAGGACCGCGCCAAGGCCTTCGCCGCCGGGGCGACCGACTACGTCACCAAGCCGATCAACGCCGTGGAACTGCTGGCGCGCGTGCGCATCCACCTGCAGAACCGGGCGCTGCTGCACGACCTGCGGATGTTCCGCGAGCGCACGGAAACCGAACTGGCGCTCGCCCGCAAGATGCAGGAACGGCTGCTGCCGACGCCGGACCGCCTTGCGGAGCTGGAAACCTCCACCGGCGTGCGCATCCACGCCCATTTTGCGCCGTCGTCGGAGCTGGGCGGGGACTTCTGGGATCTGCGGATCGACGGCCGGGGCCGGCCCGTCGTGACGATGGTGGACTTTTCCGGCCATGGCGTCGGGGCGGCGCTGAACACCTTCCGCCTGCACGCCATCGGGCAGCAGATGGACTTCTCCGACTTTTCGCCCGCCGCCTTCCTGGCCACGGTCAACAAGCGCCTGTGCGCGCTGCTGCCGAACGGGCAGTTCGCGACGATGCTGGCCGGAGTGGTCGATCTGGAGGAGAACCGCTTCGTCTACGCGTCGGCCGGCGCGACGCGGCCGATGCTGTGGGCGCCGGGCGACGCCGAACCGACGCTGGTCGACAGCGCCGGCCTGCCGCTCGGCCTGCTGTCCTCCGCGACGTACGAGGAGCGCTCCGCCCCGCTGCCGGCGGGCGGACGGCTGTTCCTCTATTCCGACGGCGCCATCGAGATCCCGGTCGGCAACGACGTGCTGGACGAACCCGGCCTCGCCTCCATGGTCGCCGCGCGGATCGGCGAGACGGACGACCGGCGCTTCCTCGACGGCATCCTCGACGCGCTGCGCGCCACCGGCCCCATCGACGATGACCTCACCGCCCTGGTGCTGACGCGGACGGGGTGAGCGGTTGACGACGTCCTGCGAACCCCATGCACATCTTCTGTGACGAATCCGGCGGGACCGGACGGGACGACAGTCTGTTCCTCGTCGCCGCGGTGGCGCTGTCCGCGGACGAGGCCACGCGCATCATGAAGAAGTTCCGCAAGGCCACAGGACTGCGCGGCGAGGTCAAGGGCAGCCGGTTGACGGACAAACACCGGAAGATCTTCTTCGATTTGCTGGACCGAAGCCCATGGCCGCAGGCGAGCGTCGTCTTTTGCCGAGGGTTGGACCAGATTGGCAGTTGGGCGCTCGCCGCGTTGGACGACCATGAGCTGTGGGCCGAGTTGGTCATCGAGAGCACGCTCTGGCTTGGCGAAAGGTCCACCATCGCCATCTCCGCCGACCGGCGGTACAACGGCGCGCGGCAGCACGGCGTTCATGACTCCATCGTTGCCGGCCTCTCAGGCCGCACGCGGGCGAACCGCGTCACCGTGCAATTCGTCGACAGCCAAGCCAGCGATGGCGTGCAGATCGCCGACATCATCGCGAACACGGCTTATCGGGACATACCAACCCTATGGATCGGGGAAAAATCCGAAAGGTCGTCCACCACAGCGAAAATCGCGATACGGCCGGTTGAGCTGAAGGCCAGGCGCCCGCAATGGCTCGAACTCGAAGCAAGCTGAAACCAAAAGAGCCGTCCCGAAGGACGGCTCTGATTGGGAGTCGGCACACCGACGATGGTCCTGCCTCAAGTCACTAGCGGGGCCATACAGCCCCTCCTTAGCGGGCGACGGTTGCGGTGCTTGCGCACGCTTACCACGACACCCCTTGAAGATAGGCCCAGGGCCGCCCCTTCGTCAAGGCAGCCTCAAAGACTCGCCAGCGCCTTCCGGATGGCCTCGCGGAAGCCGTCGAGGGAGGCGATGTTCAGCAGAAACAGCACTTGGCCGCAGGCGTCGCCCGTGGCCAGCGCGACGTCGATGCGCACGAACAGGATTGGGTCTTCGTCGGCAGCGCCGATGATCTCCGCCGGCTGGCCGGTGCAGCAGCAGGGCAGCGCGCCGGAAACCTCGCTCTCCACAAGGTTCGACAGGCTGGCGAGGCAGCCGTTCAGGATGATGTTGCCGATCTCCGTCAGCGCGTCCAGCTCGACCTCGCCCGGCGCGCTGGCGGCCGGATCCACGGGCATCACGCGCCCGACCAGGGCGAGCGTCCCGCGTTCCGGAAAGATCAGCATCGCCTGGCCGGTGAAGGGACCGCTGAAGTCCCCCTGCACCGCGCAGACGCGCGCGGCGGCATCGGCGTCGAATTCGTGGGCGATGCGGGAACGGCTGGACACCGACAAGGAGGGCACCGACAGTTGGACCTCCTCGCCGATCATGTCGCCGAGGGCGGCGGCCGACTGTCCCATGCCGATGTTGAACAACTCGGCGATCGCGTCGGCCTCGTCGGGGTCGAGGGAGAGCAGCGGCATGGCGATCACTGCCCCGCCGCGGCCAGGAACTCGCGGATCTTGTCGGAGGTGATGGGCTTCGGAATGAACCGGCAGCCGAGCGCCTCCGCCTTCTTTCTCAAGGCGTCCTGCACGTTGGCGGTCAGGATGCCGATGGTCAGGCCGGGGAACAGCTCCTTCAGCTTCGCGGACAGGGTCAGCCCGTCCATCCCCGGCATGTTGTAGTCCACGATCGCCGCCACCGGGACGGCTTCGCCCAGCTTGCCCAGCGCCTCGTCGCCGCCGGCCGCCGACAGGATGGTCCAGTCCGGCCGAAGCGAGGCGATCACGCTGCCGACCATGTCCCTGGCGAGACGGCTGTCGTCGACGATCAAAACTGTGGTCATTCCGGGCCTGGTCCGTGAAGATTGCGTGCGGTGCAGGGTCTTTTTACCCCAAATGGATTTGCCGCCTCAAGCCGCGGCTTCCCGCACCGTCGGCGGCGCCCTATGCTGGCGGCGCCATGACCCCACCCCTCCACGCCACGCGGCGGAACGAGCCATTTCGCGTCGTGCTCGACACCAACATCCTCGTCGCCTTCGCCCTGCTTGGCGATGAGGTTCCGCGGCGCAACCTCGCGATCCGGGACTGTGTCGCGGCGGTGCGGGCGCAGGGTCGGCTGTTCGCCTCGGACGCCACGCTGGCGGAACTGCGCGTCGTGCTGATGCGGCCGACGTTCGACCGGTACAAGCCGGCAGACCAGCGCGAGGCCTTCCTGGCGGTCCTGGAGGCGGAGATCTGCCGGCTGGCGTCCGTGCCCGACGTCCGGCTGTGCCGCGATCCGGAGGACGACATGTTCCTCGCCGTGGCGTTGGCCGCCGACGCCGACTGGCTCGTCACGGTGGACCGGCAGCTCCTGTCCGTGCGCAGCGTCGGCCGCACGCGCATCCTCCGCCCGGAGCGGCTGCTGGAACAGCTGTCGGCGCAGGCCATCTGATCGGACCGGGCACGGCCAAGCGGGTGAGTTCGCACTTTGTGCTCGACAAGCCGGTCTCGTTCCATAGAATGAACAGAGAACACTTCGCAAACCGCGGGTGAACAGTTTCGCGTGAACCGTTTTGTGTGACGAGTTTCGTGTGAACAGCGGGTAATCGGCGGGTGAGTCGGATGAGCACGCAACCCCTTCTGTTTGACAGCCTGCCCGAAACGGAACGGGCGCGCAAACCGGCCCGCCGGTCGCGCGCCACCACGGTCGCCGAGCCGATGGCCGTCGACGTGGTGCGCGAGGCCGTGGCGACGCTTCCGGCGGCCGGCCCGTCCACAATCCCCATGGCGCTCGTTCCGCCCACCGCCCCGGTGGAGCAGCCCTTTGACCCCGCCGCCCTGACCAACGCGGAACTGCGCGCGCTGGTCCAGGCCTTGCCGGACCAGAAGCTCGCCCATCTCCTGGCCGAGTCGGCCCGCGAGTTGAAGCGGCGCGTCGCCCCGGATGGGTGGGAAGAGGACGCCGAGTCCGGCCCCTTCGAACCGAATCCGATCCTGCTGCGCGCGGCGCGCCAGACGGTCGGGGAACTGTCCGGAGATGATAGTTAGCCCATCCAACATTTCCGCTTTCATGACCTTCGGCGTGGGAAAGTTTACGCGACAAGACACGCCCAAATGTGCAATCATGTGTCCGTAACCTAGCCTGTGCCGTGTCCCCTTGGGGGCCACCGTCGGGCTGGGCAGAGGGCCGCTCCGGAGCCGCCTTTCGCGAGCCATTCCGCGCGGTCCGCTGGTCGGATCCGTCGTGACTCCGCCCCATGGGACGGGGAACGCTCGGGCCGCACAGGCTGCGGGGGAGGAAGCGTTGGATTGGATCACCTGGCTGCAGGATTGGGGCAACGCCTTTTATCCGCTGGCCTTCGCGTGGGCGTTCTTCGAAGGCGAAACCTTCGTCATTTTCGGCGGCATGGGTGCACACCTCGGCATCGTCAACCTGTACTGGCTGGTTGGCGCGGTCTGGATCGGCAGCTTCCTCGGTGACCAGTGCTACTTCTGGCTCGGCCGCAAATGGGGCGGCAAGGCGCTTGCCCGCTTTCCGGCCTGCGAGGCGCGCGCCGCGCGCGTGCTGCAATGGCTGGAAGATTACGGAGTCGGTTTCATACTAGTATTCCGTTTCCTGTACGGCGTGCGGAACATCGCGTCCGTCGCCGTCGGCACCTCGCGCATGCCCTGGCGCAAGTTCCTGTTCTGGAACTTCCTCGCCGCCGGCATCTGGGCGTGCAGCTTTGCCGGGGCCGGCTACATGTTCGGCGAGGCTGCCGCCGCGATCGGCGAGAACGGCCCGAAGGTCCTGCTGCTCATCGCGCTGGGCATCGGCGGCCTGTTCTTCACGCTGAAGAGCGTCATGTGGGTGCGGCGCCGTGTCGCGGCGTCGGAGACCCAGGCCTGAACCGGCCTCCGAAGGGCGATAAACACAACGGCGGCTTCTTCCAGGAAGCCGCCGTTTTCATGCCGGCGATGGCAACTCCGACATCGGCCCGGCCCCGGTGGACAAGACGGCCGTGAGGCGGACGGCCAAGCGGCCGGACAGGGTGACTAGGTCTCCGCGGGCGACGATCCGGTCCGCGGCGACGATGTCGACCGGTTCCCCCACGTCGCGGTCCAGCGGGACGATTCCGCCCGTCGTCAGGCCTTGCAGCGCGGCAATGCTCAAGTCGGCCGCGCCGACCACCGCCGATACGCGCACCGGGATGTCCTGAAACGGCGACAGCGCGCCAAGGTCGGTGGAAGACGGCTCCGATCCGGCCTCCGGCAGGGAAATGGCGTCGGGCGGCGGCGATCCGACGCCGACGCCGACGCCGACGCCGACGCCGACGGCCCAACGGGATCCCCGCCGGCCGAGCGCCCCGCAAGCCACCGCAACCCCATCGACCGTCAGGGTGACGGCGTCGTCCGGCTGTTCAGCAAGACCGATGACCGCGCCCGGGCGCCAGGACCGCAACTCGCCGAGTGGCCGATCCGCCGTTCCCACCACCGCCTGCACGCGGACCGCAGCGCGCGCCACCTCGGCCCGCAGGTGCGCTTCCCACCGGGGATCCCGGCCGAAGCGCTCTCCCATGAACATCTGCCGGAGCGCCGCGCGCACCGGTTCCAGCGTCCCGTAGGGGATCAGCAGTTCGAACCGGCCCGTGCGGCCCGGAGCGGTCAGGACAAGGTCGGCGACGAAGCACGCGTTCTGCGCGCGGGTGATGCAGGCGTGGCGCGGCGAGTCCTCCAGCCGATCCAGCGGAAAGGCAACCGCGCCGATGGGCTCGAAGGCGACGGCGAGGTTGTCAAGCACCGCATGCACGAACTCTTCGGCAAAGGCGCGGTCGAGGCTGGTCGGTTGCCGCCGTGCGATCCGCAGGCTGGCCGTTTCCGGGCTTCCCCCGAGCCGGACCTCGACAAGGCTGTCCAGCAGGTCCCCGTGCAGGGCCAGCATGGCGTAATCGTCCCACGGCTCCGCCCGGAACGGCGCCAGCAACGACGCGTCGGTGGCGTTCAGCCAATCGCCGAACCGCACAGAGCGAAGCGCTTGCAGACCGACCTCCACCGGGCCGCTGCTGCGCAGGCTGCTGGTCAAGAGGCGCACGAACCGGTCCATGGCCACTTCGAGCATAGGAAGCCGGTCGACCCACACCTCCGGCGCGGTCAGCATCGCCAAGAGGCCGGGCGTCAGCGGCGGCAAGGTGGCGGCAGCGGGAGCGAATGGCGAAGCCGCGACCGGCGGCAAGGGGGGCACCGGGCCGTGCAGCGCCGCCGCCGCGGCGCCCCGCTGGTCCGGCGGCAGCTGCCCGATGATCCGCAAGACCTCGGCCGAGCGGTCGCCGCCCGCCGGTTCGGGCCGGTCCAGCAAGTCGGCACCGAGGACCCGCTCCAGGATCGCCAGAGCCTCGGGCTCCGCCGGCCGGGTCACGGCCATGCCGCGCAGCGTGCGGGCGCGCCGATCGTCGGACAGCCCGGACAGCAGTTCCGCGGCCCGGTCGGGCGGAAGCAGAAGAAGCAACGCGGCGGCGGTCTGCGGCGCCTGCGGTTCCAGCCAGCGGACCAGACGCGCCGACGGCACATCGGCCAGCAGCGCCCACACCGTGCCCTCGCTGGCCCTGCTTTCGCCGGCCCCGTTCGCTTCGCCCATGCTTGCCTCCGGGGCTTGGTTATGGACGCTGGGTTTTATGGACGGCGGGCGATCCACACCGTCGTCAGGTCGTCGCGCAACGGCTGTTTCGTGCGGGCGTAGAAGTGGTCGAGCAGCGGGATCAGCGGCTGCGTTCGGTTGACCGCCAGGGCACCGCGCAGGACGTCCGGCACACCGTCCTGGCCGATCGGACCGTTCCCCTCGCCGCTGCACTCGATCAGCGCGTCGCTGTAGAGGAACAGGAAGCCCCCGCGCGGCAGGCGCAGGCTGCGGTCCACATACTTCGCCCGCCGCGAGGCGCCGAGCACCAGCCCCGCGCTGTCCAGCAGCCGGATGTCGCCGCCCACCCCCAGCACCGGGTTCGGCGCGCCCGCAGACGCGTAGGTCAGCGTGTCGGTGTGCAGGTCCAGGATGCCGAAGAAGGCGGTGGCGAACTGGCCCGTCGGCAGCACGTCCTTCAGCGCGCCGTTCAGGCCCGCCAGCCATTCCGACGGCGGGACGTGCTGCATGGGGAAACGGTCGATCAGCGTGTGCAGGCGGAAGGCGTTGATGGCCGCGGTGATGCCGTGCCCGGCGAAGTCGGCGATCAGGAAGGCCACACGGTTGTCGTCCAGCGGGTAGACGTTCCAGAAGTCGCCGCCCAGTTCCGACGAGGTCTCGAAATGGGCGTCCAGCACCAGTTCGTACCGTTCCGCGATGGCCTGCAGCCGCTTCGGTTCGGGCAGCAGCGACAACTGCATCGCCTGGGCGTGCTTCAGCTCCCGCTCCACCCGCTCGCGGAAGTTGGCGAGGTCGTTGAACAGCTTGCGCTTTTCCAGCTGGTGGCGGACGCGAGCCACGCATTCGCCGGGCTTGATCGGCTTGGAGATGAGGTCGCTGCCCCCCGCCTCGAAGCAGCGAACCTGCTCCTCGTCGCTGTCCAGCGCGGTCTGGAACAGCACGGGCAGCTCCTCGTGCGTCGCGCTGCGGCGCAGCTGGCGGCACATCTCCAGCCCGTCCATCACCGGCATGTTGACGTCGAGCAGGATGAGGTCCGGCCGGAAGGACGCGACCTTGCGCAGCCCCTCCACCCCGTTCTCCGCGAATTCGATTTGCGTCAGGCCCGCGCGACGGATGATCAGGGCCAGCGACTTCCGATTGAACTCGTTATCGTCAACGATGAGGACGCGGCTGGCGGCGAGCGAAATGGCCATGGGGACCGGTCACAGGTCGAAATGCAGGACGGTGCAGCGGCCACCGTCGGTCACGCTGACCCGTTTGGCCAGCGCGCGCATGAACAGGAAGCCGCGGCCGGAATGGGCGCCGCCGTCGGCCTGCTCCGGCAGGGCCGTGGTGTCGAAGCCGCCGCCCTGGTCGACGACGGCGATGTTCAGGCTGTCCCCACTCCAGCGCGCGAAGATGTCGAGCCGGCGCTGCCGCACGTCGTGGTCGCCCAGCCGCTCCTTCAGGAGTTGGCCGAACAGGCGGTAGCCCTCCGGCTTTTCCTTGGCGGAGCTGGGGATGCCCATGTTGCCGTGGACGATGGCGTTGGCGATGGCCTCGTGCAGGCACAGCTCGATGTTGCCGCGCCGCTCCGGCCGCAGCACGCCGCGGCGGGCCAGCTCGTCGCAGACCAGGACGGCGCACTGCATGCCGTAGGCCGTGCCGGTGGTCAGCGACAGATAGAAACCGTGTTCGACCGGCGGCGCACCCAGCCAATCGCCGTCGATGGCGCCGGTCGTGTCCTCCAGTTCCGTCAGCTCGACGGTGAGGAAGCTGTTCTGGTCCAGCGCCCGGCGGACCGTGTCGCGGCTCGCCTCCGCCACCAGCATCGCCGCGGTGGAGCGCGACGACCCCGCCCCTTCCTTCGCGAGCCCGAAGCGCGACGCCGCCCGGGCGGCGACGTCGGCCGGCACGCGGTCGCGCACCACGCAGAAGGCCCGCGCGGGTGAGAGTGCCGGCCCGGTCAGGGCCGACTCAATATTCAATCGTGAGGATGTCACCGATCCGAGCCAAGTCCAGGGAACGCCGGACGTCATCGCGCGGCCCGCGGACGACCAGCTTCGCGTTGCGCTGTTCCGCCTCCTCCTGAAGGATCAGGAGCATGCCGAGACCGGCGGAATCGATGAAGGCGAGGTCCGACAGGTCGAGCATGAACTGCTCCAAGCCCGGCCGGTCCAAAAGTGCGACGATGTCCGGCAAGCTGTCGTGGTCGGTGAATTCCAACCGGCCGGTCATGCGCACCTCGATGAGCTGGGGGCTGTGGCGCGCTTCGAATTCCATGGACATCCTCGCTGTTGCCGCAAGCGCAGCGTTTTTCGCGCGGCGATGCACACGCAGAGTAGTGCATGGACGCCGAAAACCTCAAGATGGTTGCCGTGGTTGCGGCACTTTTGCCGCGCCCCCGCCGTCGACCGGCCTTCCTGCACCATGGACGGGCGATGCCTGTTGATAGTACAACCCCGTGACGGAAGGGACCGGGGCCGCGCGCCTCGGCCGCCCTCGGAACGGACCGGGTTTGGAATGCCCCGATGACGGTGATCGAGCAGGCCTGGAAGAAGGTGCCGACGGTGTCGGCCAAGTTCCTGCTGATCCTGTTCCCGATTCTGACGCTGACCACGCTGGGCTTCTCGGCGATCTTCTTCTACAGCAAGTACAATGAACTGCGCGGCGCGCTGCGCGACCGGATCGAGGCGGTGGCGGAGATCAACGCGGTCGCCCTGTCGTCCAGCCTGTGGACGGTGGACGTCCCGGCCATCCGCAACAACATCCAGGCGATCTCCGTCAACCGCGAGCTTCTGTGCATCGAGGTCGAGGACGAGCTGGCCGACGGCTACTTCGCCTGGCCGGGGGCGGACTGCCGGCCCTTCGCCGGACACGAGGCGGTGCGCCGCGTCATCCAGGTGCAGACACGCCGGCTGGGCACCCTGACGCTCCATTTCAGCTACGCCACGGTGGACGAACAGATCCGGCAGGAGGTGGTCAACACCCTGTGGCTTCTGTCGCTGATGCTGTTCGGCACAGTGGTTACGGCCCTGGCCGCGCACCGGCTGACCATCGGCGTGCCGCTCGGCCGGCTCATCGATTCGATCCGCGCGGCCGAGCAGGACCACGTGCGCCGGCCGGTGCAGTGGGTGTCCGCCGACGAGTTGGGCCGCGTCATCGCCGCCTACAACGGCATGCTCGTCCGCCTGGACGAGGAGGAGGCGGCGCTGCGCCAGAGCGAGGAGCGGCTGGGGCTGGCCATCGCGGCCACCCGCTCCTCCGTGTGGGACTACGACCTGCGCACCGGCCAGTACTGGTGGTCGAAGGAATTCCCGGCCCTGCTCGGCTATGGGCCCAACGAGCTGGCCATGACGGCGGAGACCTGGGGGGCGCTGATCCACCCCGACGAGATGCGGCGCGTGGTCGCGGAATCCCGCCGCCGCCTGCGCGACAAGGCGGTGGCCTACACCTCCATCTACCGCATGCGGCGGCGGGACGGGCGCTGGGCCTGGATCGAGGACCGCTCCACCGCGCTGCGCAACGTCGAGGGCACGGCCATCCGCCTGACCGGCACCATGTCCGACGTGACCGAGCGGATGCAGGCGGAGCGGGACCTCGCCCGCGAACGCAACGTGCTGCAGATCACGCTCGACAACACCGACCAGGGCATCATCATGGTGGACCGCAACCTGCGGGTCGTGATGTCCAACCGGCGCGCGGCGGAGCTGCTGGACGTCCCGGCGGAGTTCCTGGCGACCAACCCGCTGTTCCCGGACATCGTCCGCATCCAGCGCGACCGCGGCGCCTTCGAGGAGTTCAGCATCGACCCCGACCTGGAGCTGGAACAGGTCGCCGCCATCCCCGACCAGCCCTTCGCCTTCAAGCGGCGGCGCCCGGACGGCACGATCATCGAGGTGCGCTCCAACCCCCTGCCGGAAGGCGGCTTCGTCCGCACCTTCACCGACGTGACGGTGGAGGCGCGGTCCGCCGAGGAGGTCTTCAACGCCATGGAGGCGCTGGAAACCGCCTACGCCGACCTGAAGGAGACGCAGGACAGCCTGGTGCAGGCGGAGAAGATGGCCTCGCTGGCGCTGCTGGTGGCCGGCGTCGCGCACGAGATCAACACCCCGGTCGGCATCGCCTACGGCTGCTCCACGCACCTGGCGTCCAAGACGCGCGCGCTGACCGAGGCGTTCGAGAAGGGCGCCATGAAGAAGTCCGACCTCGTCGCCTACGTCGCGGCGGCGGGCGAATCATCGCGGCTGATCGAGCAGAACCTGACCCGCGCCGCCGAGCTGATCCAGAGCTTCAAGCGCGTCGCCGTGGACCAGACCAGCCAGGAGCGCCGTCGGTTCGAGCTGCGCACCTACCTGGAGGAGATCATCACCTCGCTGGGCCCCCGCCTGCGCAAGAGCCCGCACAAGGTCGCCATCGAGTGCCCGGACGACATCAAGATGGACAGCTACCCCGGCGCGCTCAGCCAGATCATCACCAACCTCGTCATCAACGCGCTGACCCACGCCTTCCACGACCAGGCGGAAGGGCGCATGGCGCTGACGGTGGAGGAAACGCCGGAGGAGGAGGTGGAAATCCGCTTCTCCGACGACGGGGCGGGCATCCCGGCCGACAACCTGTCCAGGGTCTTCGAGCCCTTCTTCACCACCAAGCGGGGCACCGGGGGCAGCGGGCTCGGCCTCCACATCGTGTTCAATCTGGTGACGCAGTCGCTCGGCGGGCGAATCTCCGTTGACAGCACACCTCAAAGAGGTACCACCTTTGTCGTGCGCATCCCCAAGTCGGCGCCGCGGATGACCGAGTCCGCAGAGGCGCCGGCCGGGGAGCCCGACGAAATGCCCGCCGAAACGCCCGCCGAAATGCCGTCGGGAATGGAACCGGCGGGGACGCCAGCAGGGACGGTGATGGCATGACGGGCGACACGCTCGCGCTGGAGAGCGACGACGAGATCCTGTTCGCCGAGGAAGACGGCGAGGCGGTGTCCACGCGGCCGCCCTGGCCCATCCTGGTCGTCGACGACGAACAGGACGTCCATTCCATGACCAGCCTGCTGCTGGCCGACGTGCAGTTCCAGGACCGGCGGCTCTCCCTGCTCGGCGCCATGACGGCGGCCGAGGCGCGCAGCATCCTGTCCGACCGGCGCGACATCGCCGTCGTCCTGCTGGACGTGGTGATGGAGGAGGACGACGCCGGCCTGAAGCTGGTCCACTGGATCCGCAACGAGCTGGAAAACCGCGACGTCCGCATCATCCTGCGCACCGGCCAGCCCGGCCAGGCGCCGCAGCGCGACGTCATCGTCGGCTACGACATCAACGACTACAAATCCAAGGCCGACCTGTCGGCGGAAGGGCTGTTCACGGCGGTGATCGCGGCGCTGCGCGCCTACGATTACATCATGTCGATCGAGACCAAGGTGGCGGAGCGCACGCACGAGCTGCGGCAGAGCCGCGAGCAGATGCGCGCCATCCTGGAATCGAGCCCGGTCGGCGTCTGCGCCTACGACGCGGACGGCGCCATCGCCGTGTGCAACGACCGGCTGGTCAACCTGCTGGGCGTTCCGAAGGACCGGCTGAACGGTGCCAGCATCGGCGACCTGTTCGTCGATGCCGGCGACGAGGAGGTGCAGGAGACGCACTGGACCTTCTTCCGCCGCCAGCTGCGCGACGCGGAGGTGCGGCTGCGCCGGGCCGACGGTTCCACCTTCTGGGCGCTGGTGTCGGTCGATCCGACGCAACTCGACGGCCGCCCGGTCTTCCTGGCCTGGGTCTACGACATCACCCGGCGCAAGCTGGCTGAGCGCCAGATGGAGATCGCCAAGGAGCAGGCGGAGCAGGCGACCTCGGCGAAATCCGCCTTCCTCGCCACCATGAGCCACGAGATCCGCACGCCGATGAACGGTGTGCTGGGCATGCTGGAGCTGCTGGAACGCACGCAGCTGGACGCCGGGCAGCAGGACACGCTGGCGACGATGCGCGAGTCGGCGACCTCGCTGCTGCGCATCATTGACGACATCCTCGACTTCTCGAAGATCGAGGCCGGCAAGATGGACCTGGAGCAGGTGCCCATCTCCGTTCCCGCCCTGATCGAGGGTGTGGCCGACACGCTGGCCCCGGCCGCCCGCAACAAGGGGCTGGTGCTCCTGACCTACGTCGACCCGGCGATCCCGCAGACCCTGCTCGGCGATCCCGTGCGGCTGCGCCAGATCCTGTTCAACCTGGGCGGCAACGCCATCAAGTTCACCGAGGCCGGGCGCATCGTCGTGCAGGCCTCGCTGGCCGGGATGGAGGACGGCTGGGCACGCCTGCGCATCGACGTGACGGACACCGGCATCGGCATCGCCGAGGCCGCGCGCAAGCGCCTGTTCCAGCCCTTCACCCAGGCGGAAAGCTCCACCACGCGCCGCTTCGGCGGCACCGGGCTCGGCCTGTCGATCTGCCGGCGGCTGGTCTCGCTGATGGGGGGCGAGATCGGCGTGGACAGCACGCCCGGCTGTGGCTCCACCTTCTGGGTCGACCTGACGCTGGGCGAGACGACCGCGGCCATGCCGCTGCCCGAGACGCCGCAGCCCGACGCCGACCTGTCGGGCCTGACGGTTCTGATCGGCCTGCCGGAGGACATGGAGCGCAGCTTCGTCTCCTGCTACCTGGAAACGGCGGGGGCACGCGTGCTGCCCGCCGGGGAACCCAGCGCCCTGGCGGCTCAGGCCCGCATGGCCCAGGCCTCCGGCCAGGAGGTGGACGTGGTGGTGGTGGACGAGGGGCTGCACACCCCGGCCGCCGCGCAGGCCCCGCAGGTGCTGGGCCGGCGCAGCGGCGAACCGCAGGTGCCGACCGTCCTGCTCTGCCATCCCGCCTCCGGGCTCAGCCGCGCGCCGGAAGGGGCGATCCCGGTGTCCCGGCCGGTGCGCCGCTCGGTCCTGCTCCGCGCCGTGGCCGTCGCCGCCGGGCGCGCCCTGGCGGAGGGCGACGGCGACGCGTCCACCACAGCAGGCCCGGCGCGCTTCAGCGCGGCGCCCCATCCGCTCCAGACCGCGGCGCCGCCGCCCAGCCTGGAGGAGGCCGAGGCCCAGGGCCGCCTGATCCTGGTCGCGGAGGACAACCCGATCAACCGCAAGGTCCTGCTGATGCAGCTCAACTCGCTGGGCTACACGGCGGAGCTGACCAACGGCGGGGCGGAGGCGCTGGCCGCTGCGAACGCCAAGCGCTACGCCCTTCTGCTGACCGACATCCAAATGCCGGAGGTGGACGGCTTCGAGCTGACCCGCCGCATCCGCGCCGCCGAGCGCAACACCGGGACCCACCTGCCGATCATCGCCATCACGGCCAACGCCGCCCCCACCGACATCGAGCGCTACCACGCCACGGGCATGGACGGCGTACTGGGCAAGCCGCTGAACCTCACCCAGCTGGGCGCGGCGCTGGCCCGTTTCCTGCCGCCGGCGCCCGCGGACCAAACTCTCTCCACCGAGTCGCCACCCACCGCGCCGAGGCCGGTGGAGGCAGCGCCGAAGGCGGAAGCGGCTCGCGAAAACGCCCTCCCGGCGATCGATCTGACCTCGCTACGCCAGCTCTGCGGCGACGACCGCACGCTGATCCAGGAGCTGCTGAACGACTTCGTCACGGTCAGCCGAAGCATCGGCCGTGATCTCGCCGCGGCGCTGGCCGCGCAGGACGCCATCCGCCTGCGCGGCTGCGCCCACAACCTGAAGGGCTGCTCGCGCAACGCGGGGGCCAAAGCGCTGGGCAACGCCGCGCAGGAGCTGGAGCACGCCGCGGCGGCGGAGTCCCCGTGGCCGCGACTGGCCGGACTGGCCGCGGTGGTCGACGCGGCGCTGGAGGATGTGGATCGGTTCGTTCGGGACTTTTAAAGGGGCCGCGACTTTTGAGATCGCCCGGCCGGTGGATGGGGCCAGCCGGGAGAGATGTCACACCCGGCGGGGTTGCGCTCGCGCACGCCAAAGCAAATCATCAGGGTAGACGTCCATCGTCATCCCCGTCTGCCGCCGAGGCGCCGACCATGCCCCTGCCCTTCCCGACCGACCCCGACACCCTGCGGGACCGCTACCGCCGGGACGGCTTCGTGGTCCTGCGCGGCGTCTTCTCCGCCGAGGAGGTGGCTGGGCTCGCCGCCGCCTTCGACCGGCAATACGCGGCCGGGCTGGCCCACCCACGCAGCTTCCGGCACGCCAACTTCCACGTCCGCGTCGCCGACGACCCGGCCATTGGGCACACGGTGCGCATGGTGCAGTGGCCGTCCTACGGCGACCCGGTCCTGAACGCGATCCGCCAGGACGAGCGGATGCTGCGGATCGTGGAGCCGCTGGTCGGCCGCGACGTGAAGCAGATCATCAACCAGATGCACTGGAAGCCGCCGGGCGCGGCCGGCGGCGACTACGCTTTCCACCAGGACAGCCGCTTCCGCCGCCCGCAGGAGGCGTACCGGAACCTCGGCAACTCCTACGTCCAGACCGGCATCGCCGTGGACCGGCACAACGTGGACAGCGGCGCGATGCGCGTCTACCCCGGCAGCCATCTTCTGGGCGACGTGCCGCTCGCCGCGCGGGGCAGCGTGCTGGGCAGCGGCATCGCGGAGGACGCGCTGGAGCAGGCCGGGCTAGACCCGTCGCGGCTGGTGGACTTCGCCCTGGAGCCGGGCGACGTCGGGCTGTGGCACCCGCACACCATCCACGGCTCCGGCCCGAACCGCACCGGCACAAACGGCTTGGGCCATGACCGGCGGCTCTACATCAACGGCTACGTCCGGGCTGCCGACTGCGACCGCGGCGAATGGACTTGGCGCGACGGAGTGCCGGTCCCGCTCGGCGAGCCGGTGCTGGTCCATTACGAGGATCTCCACCGCCGTCCGGATCCGCACTACATCGACGAGGTCGTGCACGCCTCCTGATGGCCCATCTTGATGGCCCGTTTCGGCCAAATGGGGTATTTTCCGGCACCTTATCAGACTGCCGGCCCCATGAACCGCCTCTTCGCCGCCATCCTGCTGGCGTTCGCCACCTTATCCCTTCCCGTCCAGGCCCAGGACAAGGCTCCCCCCGCCAAGGTCCCTGCGCTGGGGGAGGAACTGACCCCCTTCGGCGCCGTGCGGGCGGGGAACAAGACGCGGGCGATCCCACCCTGGACCGGCGGCCTGACGACGATACCCGACGACGCGGTGCCCGGCCGTGCCCTGCCCGATCCCTTCGACGAGGACGGGCGCTGGTTCACCGTCGAACCCGCCGACCTGGATCGCTACAAGATCCGCCTGTCGGCCGGGCTCCAGGAGCTTCTTCAGAAACACCCGACCTTCGCGATCCCGGTCTTCCCGACCCGGCGCAGCGCCGCCGCTCCGCAGCGCGTCTACGACGAGTCGGTGGAGAACGCCAAGCGCGCCAAGCTGGGCGAGAACGGGCTTGCGCTGAGCGGCGCGCGCGTGGGCGTGCCCTTCCCGATCCCGGCCAACGGCGTGCAGGCGATGTGGAACCACATCCTGCGTTGGCGGGGGGAGTCGGTCACCCGCACCGGCGCGACGGTCCTGTCGGACGCGACCGGGTCCATGACCCAGACGCTCTACCGCGAAGACTGGCTGTCCAGCTACGCCGCCGGGCAGGATGGCCGCCCGCTCTTCTACCGCCGCACGACCCTGACCCCGAAGGCGGAGGCGGGGACCACCCTGATCCTGCAAGGGACGCTGAACCCCATCCAGGCGGGCTTCGGCGGCTGGTTCCGCACGGGGGAGAGCGGCAAGGTGGTGCGCGCGAACGACTTCGTCTACGACCGGCCGGACCCGGCGACCGGCGGCATCCGCACCGCCGACATGCTGGACATGTTCAGCGGGCCGCTGGACCGCTTCGACTTCACGCTGGTGTCGCGGCGCGAGATGTACGTGCCCTACAACGCCTACCGGATGAACGTCGCCGGGCTGTCGCCAGTGGATTTCCTGTGGTCCTCGCACCCGAACCCGCAATTCCTGCGCTATGAGCTGCACCGGGTCTGGGTCGTGGAGGCGAAGCTGAAGCCGAACTTCCGGCACGCGCTGCCGGAGCGCACCTATTACCTGGACGAGGATTCCTGGCAGATCGTCATGGCCGACCATTACGACGCCAAGGGCAACCTGGTCCGCTACGCCGAGGCGCATGGCGTGGCCTACCCGCAGTTGCCGGGCTTCGCGCCGGCGGTGGAGATCACCTACGACCTGGAGGGGGGCCGCTACGTGGTCAGCGGCATCGACAACGAACTGAAGCCCCCGGTCTTCGGTAAACCGCTGAAGCCGGAGGATTTCGCGCCGGAAGCCCTGGTGAAGAAGCGCCGCCGTTGACGCTTCGCGACGATCAGTGGCGGGCCGTTCAGTGCCTGACGGGGCCGGCCACCCACTGGCTGACGATGGTTTCGGCCAGGAAGGGCGTGCTGTCCGGATTGTGGTAGCGGAAGACGGTGACGGCGGCTTCCAGCGCGTAGCGCTCCGGCTGGCCACAGTTGCACAGGCCGGCGTAGCAGCGCCGCACCGCGTCCTGGCAGCCGAAGCTTTCCGGCGGAATGGTGTCGAGGGTCATCAGGCGCGCGTCATCCTTCATACAGGCACCCCTTTGTCCACCGGTTCGTCGTCCATGTCGTTCCCATCGGCATCGAGCGGAACCCCGTAGATCTCCAGCCGGTGCCCGACGATGCGGTAGCCCAGCTCGCGGGCGATGCGCTCCTTCAGCGCCTCAAGCTCCGGGCTGGCGAATTCGATGATGCGGCCGCTGCGCGTGTCGATCAGGTGATGGTGGTGGTCGGTCGACGCCTCCTCGTAGCGGGCGCGGCCGTCGCCGAGGTCCACCTTCTCGATCACCTGCGCGTCCTCCAGCAGCCGCATGGTGCGGTAGACGGTGGCGATGGAGATGCGCGGGTCGATGACGACCGCGCGGCGGTGGACCTCCTCCACGTCGGGGTGGTCGTCCGCTTCGGACAGAACCTGCGAGATGACGCGGCGCTGGCCGGTCATCTTCAATCCCTTTTCCAGGCACAAGGCCTCAAGCCGCGACGTCATCCCGCCAACACCCTTGTTGTTCCGGCTTTTTGTTCCGGCTTCGCTGATCCGGCTCCCCCAATGGATTTCCCCAGGGACCGATCCGTCCATCATAATGCAAATCGTTCGCAATCCTATCGTGCCGTTTGCGCGGCGAAAAGCCGCAGTTGGCCGAAAGCGTGCGTTGACTTGACCATGCGCCTTGGCCCCCAATTTTGCGCATCCGGGCGAAACCATTCCGCCCCGATCCACAACGGGAGGGACAAGACGCATGAGACGCATGTCACTGGCCGCCGGCGCGGCCTTCATCGCCGTGGCCGCCATTGCCGCGGGGGCCTTCGCACAGGGCCCCGGCCAACCGCAGGCCCAGGCGGCGATGAGCGACGCGCAGGGCAAGGCGCTCGGCACCATCACCCTGACGCAGTTCCCGCAAGGGCTGCTGGTCCACGCCGAGTTGGACGGGCTGAAGCCCGGCTGGCACGCGGTCCACATCCACGAGAACGGCACCTGCACGCCCAGCTTCGCGGCGGCCGGTGGCCACTTCAACCCACACGGCGGCCAGCACGGAATCGATGCCGCGCCGACGCACGCCGGCGACCTGCCGAACTTCTGGGTGGACGAGTCCGGCAAGGGCGGCTTCGAGGCGGTGACCGTCTCCGTCACCCTAAGCGAGGGGCAGGCCAGCCTGTTCAAGCCCGGCGGCACCGCCTTCATCGTGCACGCCCAGCAGGACGACTACGCCAGCGAGCCGGCCGGCAACTCCGGCGACCGCGTGGCCTGCGGCGTGGTCAGCAAGAGCTGACCGCACCCATCCGTCCCGCCGCCCCCTTCCCTAAGGGGAAGGGGGCGGGCGCGACATTTCCTGTCCGAACCGGTCCCAACCGCCTTGTTTGCTTGCCAAATCAGCCCCCACCCCCTATGTGTGGGCGGTCGATTTTGCTTTGGGGTGCCGGATCCCGTTGTCCCGGTGAGGCGCCGTGCGCCATTCCCACGGTGAATTGATGGCTCCGCGCACTCCCGCGGCGGAGCGCCCCAGCCACGCCGCACCCCCGGGTGCAGCCTTAGTTCACGTGACCAGGACCCACCCCGTATGACCGAATTCAGTGGCCTCGGCCTGATCGAGCCCCTTCTGCGCGCCGTCGCGGAGGAGGGCTACCAGACCGCCACGCCGATCCAGGCCGGCGCCATCCCCGTTCTTCTGGAAGGCCGCGACGTGCTCGGCCTCGCCCAGACCGGCACCGGCAAGACCGCCGCCTTCACCCTGCCAATCCTCCAGCGCCTGTTCCAGGCCAAGAAGCGCGTGCAGTCCAAGGCGCCGCGCACGCTGATCCTGACGCCGACCCGCGAGTTGGCCTTGCAGATCGGCGAGAGCTTCCGCACTTACGGCCGGCACCTGCCGCTCCGCCGCACCGTGATCCACGGCGGCGTCGGGCAGAGCCCGCAGGTCGCCGCGCTCGCCCGCGGGACGGAGGTGCTGATCGCCACCCCCGGCCGCCTGCTGGACCTGATGGCCCAGCATCAGTGCGTGCTCGACCAGATCGAGATCTTCGTCCTGGACGAGGCCGACCGCATGCTCGACATGGGCTTCATCCGCGACGTGCGGAAGGTGGTTGCGGCCCTGCCGAAGCAGCGCCAGACCCTGCTGTTCTCCGCCACCATGCCGGACGCCGTCGTCGACCTCGCCCACAGCATCCTGTCCGATCCCACGCGCATCGAGGTCGCCCCGCAGTCCACGACGGTGGAGCGCATCGCCCAGC
Organism: Azospirillum canadense; assembly: GCF_025961225.1. Classification (GTDB taxonomy): domain Bacteria; phylum Pseudomonadota; class Alphaproteobacteria; order Azospirillales; family Azospirillaceae; genus Azospirillum; species Azospirillum canadense. Next base: position 2,749,615 of record NZ_JAOQNG010000001.1, read on the forward strand.
GCGTGCTGTTCGTGGAGCGCGCCGACAAGCGCCGCCTGCTGGCCGACCTGCTGGCGGACGACGCCATGGAGCGGACCATCGTCTTCGCCCGCACCAAGCACGGCGCCGACCGCATCGCGGAGCATCTGAAGAAGGCCGGCGTCCCGGCCGACGCCATCCACGGCGACAAGTCGCAGTCGGCCCGCGTCCGCGCGCTGGAGTCCTTCCGCGGCGGCGAGCTGAAGGCGCTGGTGGCGACGGACATCGCGGCGCGCGGCATCGACATCGACGGCATCACACACGTCATCAACTTCGACCTGCCGAACGAGCCGGAAAGCTACGTCCACCGCATCGGCCGCACGGCCCGCGCGGGCACCGACGGCAGCGCCGTGTCCTTCTGCGACGCGGAGGAGGTGGCCTACCTGAAGGCCATCGAGAAGACCATCCGCCAGCCGGTCCCGACCGACCACGACCATCCCTACCACGCGGCCGTGGTGGCGGCGCTGCACGCCTCCTCCGCCAAGCCGCCGAAGCCGGCCCCCAAGCCGCAGCGGCCGCCGCGCTCGCAGGAAGGTCGTGGGCCGGAGAATCGTGGGTCAGGCAACCGTCCGCAGCAGGCGCAGGGTGGCGGGAAGCCTGCCGCTGCCAAGCCCCAGGCGACCAAACCGCAGGGCATCGCCGGTGGCGACCAGCCGCTGAAGGCGAAGTCCTCCGCCAACCAGCAGAACCGCCACAACCGCCGGCCGGCCCCGCACGGGAGCGCCCGCGGCGGGAACACGGGCGGTGGGCGTTCGGCGGCGTAAAGGCCTCCGTTTGCCCCCACCCTAACCCTCCCCCGCTTCGCAGGGGAGGGGACTGCCGCCGGATTTTAGCGAAGGTCCTGTCTCCCTCCCCTGCGAAGCGGGGGAGGGTCGGGGTGGGGGCAACGCGCTGCCCCCCTACGCAATCCCCTCCGCCACCAGCGCCGCGGCCACGGCCGGACGCTCGGCCACACGCGCCATGTAGGCGGTGATGTTCGGGTAGCCGTCCAGCGGCAGGCCGACGCGCGGTGCCCAGCGCAGGACTGTGAAGCAATAGGCGTCGGCCACCGTGAAGCGGTCGCCCGTCAGGTAGTCCTTGCCGGCGAGCCCGGCCTCCACCACCGCGAACTTGGTCGTCAGCGTCTGCTTGACGATGTCCTTGAACGCGTCCGGAGTGTTCGGGCGGAACAGCGGGCTGAAGGTCTTGTGCAGTTCCGTCCCGACGAAGTTCAGCCACTCCAGCACGCGGTAGCGCTCCAGCGAGCCGACGGGCGGCAGCAGGCCGCTGTCCGGCGCACGGTCGGCGACGTACTGCACGATCGCCGCGCCTTCGGTCAGGATGCCGCCCTCGTCGAGCGCCAGCGTCGGCACCTGACCCTTCGGGTTGACGGTCAGGAAATCGGCGCCATCTTCCAGTTTCTTGGCGGCGAGATCGACGGCCGCGATGTCGAAGGCCAGGCCGCTCTCGCGCAGGACGATGTGCGGCGACAGCGAGCAGGCGCCCGGCTTCAGGTAGAGCTTCATGGCGTTTCTTGTCCCTTGGTTCCGCGGAAAATAACGGATCGATAGAGGTACACGAGGCGGCGGCGAATGCAACAGCGCCGCCCCGGCCCCTCAATCCGGCAATTTCAATCCGGCAGGCGCCGGCCCGTCTCCGCGTCGAACAGGTGCAGGGCGGCGGGCGGCGCGTCCAGGCGCAGCGTTTCGCCCTCGCGGCAGGTGGGCAGGCCGTTGACGCGGACTACCAGGGGCTCGCCGTCCGGCAGCCGACCGTAGATCACCGTGTCGGCGCCCAGAGCCTCCACAAGCTCCACCATCACAACCAGAGCGCCGTCGGAAGCGGCCACCAGATGCTCCGGCCGCACCCCCAGCTTCACCGGACGGCCGGCGAGGTCCGTGCGCGGCGCGGGCAGCGCGAAGGCGGCGCCACCGGACAGGGCGACGCCCCGGCCGTCCGCGCCGACGCGGGCGTCCAGCACGTTCATCGGCGGGGAACCGATGAAGCCGGCGACGAACAGGCTGGCCGGGCGCTGGTAGACCTCCAGCGGCGTGCCGATCTGCTCCGCCACGCCGTGGTTCATGACCAGGATGCGGTCGGCGAGCGTCATCGCCTCCACCTGGTCGTGGGTGACGTACAGGCTGGTGATGCCCAGCCGGTCCTGGAGGCGCTTGATCTCCACGCGCATCTGGGTGCGCAGCTTGGCGTCCAGATTCGACAGCGGCTCGTCAAACAGGAAGGCGGCGGGCTCGCGCACGATGGCGCGGCCCATGGCGACGCGCTGGCGCTGGCCGCCCGACAACTGGCTCGGCCGGCGGTCGAGGAAGCGGCCGAGTTCCAGGATCTCCGCCGCCTTGGCGACGCGCGCCTGGATGTCGGACTTCGGCAGGCCGCGGATCTTCAGCCCGTAGGCCATGTTGTCGAACACGCTCATGTGCGGGTAGAGCGCGTAGTTCTGGAACACCATGGCGATGTCGCGGTCCTTGGGCTCCAGCCCGTTGACCACGCGCCCGCCGATGGCGATCTCGCCGCCGGTGATGCTTTCCAGCCCGGCGACCATGCGCAGCAGCGTGGACTTGCCGCAGCCCGACGGGCCCAGCAGCACCAGGAACTCCCCGTCCGCGATTGCGATGTCGATGCCCTTGATGGCCTCGACGGACCCATAGGACTTGCGGACCCGATTCAGATCGACCGTTGCCATGTTCTTATTTCTCGCTGTCCACAAGGCCTTTGACGAACCACCGCTGCATCAGCACGACCACCGCCACCGGCGGCAGCATGGCGAGCACCGTGGTGGCCATGATCACGTTCCAGTCGGTCGCGGCCTCGCCGTTGCCGATCATCTTGGTGATTCCGATGACCACGGTTTCCATGTCGGCGCTGTTGGTGACCAGAAGCGGCCACAGATACTGGTTCCAGCCGTAGATGAAGAGGATGACGAAGAGGGCCGCGATGTTCGTGCGCGACAGCGGCAGCACCACGTCGACGAAGAAGCGCACCGCCCCCGCCCCGTCGATCTTCGCGGCCTCCACCAGCTCGTCCGGGATGGTCAGGAAGAACTGCCGGAACAGAAGCGTCGCCGTGGCCGACGCGATCAGCGGAATTGTCAGGCCGGCGTAGGTGTCGATCAGGCCCAGGTTCGCCACGACCTCGTAAGTCGGGATGATGCGGACCTCCACCGGCAGCATCAGCGTGATGAAGATCAGCCAGAAGAAGACCATCCGCAGCGGAAAGCGGAAGAAGGCCACCGCGTAGGCCGACAGGATGGAGATGGCGATCTTGCCCAGCGCGATGACCAGCGCCATGACCAGGCTGTTCCACATCATGATCCGCACGCGCGTGTGCAGGATGCGGGTGCCCTGGGTCTCGTTCCACGCGGCGTTGTAGTTGGTCAGCAGTTCGCCGCCCGGCGTCAGCGGCAGGTTGCCGCGCCCGATGGTGGCGGCGTCCCAGGTGGAGCCGATCAGCGTCATGTAGATCGGGAAGGCAAAGACCAGCACGCCCAGGATCAGGATCGCGTGGGGAAGCAGATTTGCCAGCGCCCCACTGGACGTGCGTTCGCCGGAATTGCGTTCGCCGGAATTGCGTTTGGGCGTCATGAGTAATGCACCTTGCGCTCGACGAAGCGGAACTGGATGGCGGTCAGGCCGATGACGATGACCATCAGGATCACCGACTGCGCCGACGACGCGCCCAGGTCGTGGTTGACCACGCCGTCCTGGTAGACGCGGAAGATCAGCGTCTCCGTCGCCTTGCCGGGGCCGCCGTGGGTCAGAGCGTGGATCGTGCCGAACGTCTCGAAGAAGGCGTAGACGATGTTCACCACCAGCAGGAAGAAGGTGGTCGGCGACAGAAGCGGGAAGATGATCGTCCAGAAGCGCCGCGACGCGCTCGCCCCGTCGATGCTCGCCGCCTCCAGGACGGAGCGCGGGATGGCCTGCAAGCCGGCCAGGAAGAAGATGAAGTTGTAGGAGACCTGCTTCCAGCTCGCCGCCAGGACGACCATGGTCAGCGCCTGCGTGTCGTTCAGCCGATAATCCCAGGCATAGCCGAGGTTGTTCAGCGCGCGGCCCAGCACGCCGATCTCCGGGTTGAAGATGAACATCCACAGCACCGCCGCCACGGCTGGCGCCAGCGCGTAGGGCCAGATCAACAGCGTCTTGTAGGCGCCCGCACCCTTGATCTTTGAGTCCGCGAGCACCGCCAGCAGCAGGGCCGCCCCCAGCGACAGCAGGGTCACCGCCGCGCAGAAGATCACGGTGATCCACAGTGTGTCGAGATAGTTCGGGTCGGTCAGCACCGCCTCGAAATTCTCGAACCAGACGAACTGGGCGCGCAGGCCGAAGGCATCCTGGAGGTGGACCGACTGCCAGATCGCCTGGGCCGCCGGCCAAATGAAGAAGATCAACGTCACCGCCACCTGCGGCGTCAGCAGCAGGTACGGCAACGCCTTGTTGTCGAAGATGACGCGACGTTGCATGGAATCCTCAAATCTTCCTCCCCCGCCTCTCGCGCTGGCGAAGCCAGCGCTGACGGCGTCAGGCGGCCTATGGCCGCCGAGAGCCCGGGGGAGGGTCGGGGTGGGGGTCGACCAAGGATCGAGGCGTGATCCTTGTGCGACCCTCACCCGACGCCTTCGGCGTCACCCTCTCCCGGGGCGGGAGAGGGTTGATTGATCAACCCTTGTTGGCGCGTTCGAAGTTGCGCAGCACGGTGTTGCCGCGCTTCACCGCGCTGTCGAGCGCCTGCTGGGCGGTCTGCTGGCCCTGGAAGGCCTTTTCCATCTCTTCCTGGATGATGTTGCGGATCTCCGGCAAGTTGCCGAGCCGCAGGCCCATGGTGTTTTCCGTGGTGGCCGTGCGGGTCAGCTGCTGCGCGGGCACGTCGGCGCCGGGGTTCTTCTCATAGAAGCCGGCCTGCTTGGCCGCTTCGAAGCCCTTCAAGGTGACCGGGACGTAGCCGGTGTCCATGTGCCACTTGGCGTCGACCTCGGGCTTGGCCATGTAGGCGAAGAAGTCGGCCACGGCCTTGTACTCGGCCGCGGTGCGCTTGGGCGAGGTCATCACCCAGAAGGCGGCGCCGCCGATGATGGAGTTCTTCGGGCTGTCCACCGCGTCCGGCCAGTAGGGCAGCGGGGCGGCCCCCCACGCGAATTTCGCCTCCTTCACGATGCGCGCGCGCAGGCCGGAGGAGGCCTGGATGATGGCGCACTCGCCCGCCGGGAACAGCGGGTCGGGGGCGTTGTCGCGGCCGGAGTAGCGGATCAGCCCTTCCTTCTGCAGGTCCATCAGCGTCTGGAGATGCTTCACGAAGAACGGGTCATTGATCTTCAGTTCGGCGTTCAGCCCGCCGAAGCCGTTGGCCTGGGTGGCGAAGGGCTTGTTGTGGATGGCGCCCAGCTGTTCGAACTGCGTCCAGGTCGGCCAGGAGAAGGTCATCGGGCAGGCGACGCCTGCGGCCTTCAGCTTGCGCACCGCCTCGATGGTCTCCGGCCAGGTGGCCGGGGCCTTGTTCGGGTCCAGGCCGGCCTTCTGGAAGGCGTCCTTGTTGTAGAAGGTGATGGTGGTGGAGCTGTTGAACGGCAGCGCCATCATCTTGCCGTCCTTCGACGAGTAGTAGCCGCGCACCGCCGGGATGTAGCCCTCGGCGTCGAACGCGGTGCCCGTCTCGCTCATCAGCTGGTGCACCGGCTTCACCGCCGGGCCGGCGGCCAGCATGGTGGCGGTGCCGACCTCGAACATCTGGACGACGTGCGGGGCGTTGCCGGCGCGGAAAGCGGCGATGGCCGCCTGCATCGTCTCCGGGTAGTTGCCCTTGAAGCTGGGGTTGACCTGGACCTTGTCCTGGCTGTCGTTGAAGCCCTTCACCACCTGCTCCAGCTGGCCGCCGAGCGGCTGCGGGAGGCCGTGCCAGAACTCGATGACGGTCTTCTGCTGGGCGAAGGCAGCGCCGGAGAGTCCGGCGGAAAGGGCGAAGGCTGCCGTTGCTAGGGCCGTCGATACGGCGAGCGTGCGGCGGGTCAGCATGATGGTCTCTCCCTGTGCCGGTCGGTCAGAACCGGTCGTTTGCGTGGATTTGTTTGGAATGCAGGGCGCGGGTTGCCGTCCCGCGTCGGTCTCTTGAAGATTTTATGACGACGGACGATTCGCGGCGGCGCCAAAGCGCAATGCGCGCAGGATGGTCGAGCGCGGCACGCCTTGATTGCAGGCGCAGACGCGACGGCGTGGCGCCGCTCCGGCGACTCTGTTCGGCATCGTTAATCCCTCCCCGACTTTGTACTTCTTTTTCCGAACAGCCTTAGGGAGGGAGCCACGGCCTGTCAATCAGCCGTGGGGCCTAACGCCGCTGCTCCACCCGCACATCCGACCCGAGAGCCGAGTCGCCGCCGCAGAGAATCCCGGACAGCGACGACAGGCGGTCGCCCGCCAGCGGCGCGGACCGGACCGTGCAGAAATAGCGGGGCGTTGTCGCCAAAATGAGGGGGGCCGTCGGCGCCGCGACCGGCGGGGCCGGATAGACGGCGACGGGCGGCGGGCAGTAGGCGGGATAGGGGCCGGGGTTGTAGCCGGGGGTCAGAAGGTCGACGCCGAATTTGTACCCGAAAACGCAGCCGCGCCCTTCGTCATCGAGATAGGTCGCGTTCGCGGACGTCCCCGCGCACAGCAGGCCGGCGGCCAGCGCCGCGCCGCCCCAACGCAAGCCCCAATCCCTTGTCGTCACCCGGACCATGTGCCCCTCCCATCGGAAGCCGCGACACGGCGCGCGGGCGCCGGGGTCCGGAGGAACCCTGGCCTCCTGCATGGAATATGGAGGCGGAGCACCGGTGCGGCGTGGCGCGGATGGGCGATGGCGCCGGCGCAAGCGTGGGCGTGACTACCCTGCGCGAACGGGGATTTGGGACATCAGGCCGCCGGGATTTCAGGCGTCTTGGCCTCGCCCACCACGTGGCCCGCTTGATCCTGGCCGGCGAACGGGATGTTGACCGCGAAGACGGAGCCCTTGCCCGGCCGGGAGCGCAGCGTGACGGGCAGCCCCAGCAACTCCGACAGGCGCCGCGCGATGGCGAGCCCCAGCCCCAGCCCCTGCTTGCGATCGCGGTTGGTGGCGCCGAGCTGGCGGAAATCCTCGAAGACCGCCGCTTGGTCGGCCGGGCGATGCCGATGCCGGTGTCCCACACCTCCAGCCGCAGGCCGTCGCCGCGGCGGCGCGCGGCCAGCAGCACCCCGCCCTTTTCGGTGTAGCGCAGGGCGTTGGACAGCAGCGGGCGGAGCAGCCGTTCCAACAGGACGGGGTCGGTCGCCACCTCCGCCTCCGCCGGGCGGACGTTGAAGCGCAGGCCCTTGGCCTCCGCCTCCGGCGCGAATTCCTGGAGCAGGCGGCCCAGCGTCTCGTCGATCGGGAAGACCTGCGGCTGCACCTTGACCGTGCCAGCTTCCAGCGCGGAAACCTCCAGCAAGGCGCGCAGCAGGGTCTCGCCCCCCGTGATGGCCTGCTCCAGCTTGTCACCCAGATCGCGCGAGGCCGGATCGGTCAGGCGGCCCATCAGCAGATGGTGGAACAGGTGCATCGCCTGGAAGGGCTGGCGCAGGTCGTGGCTGGCCGCCGACAGGAAGCGGGCGCTGCCCGCCTGCACCTTCTCAAGATCGGCGCGGGCCCGGGCGGCCTCGGCGCGCGCGCGCTCCGCCTCCGCCCGCGCGGCGGCCAAAGCCGCGGCGTTCACGTCGCCAATGGCGGCGATGGCGGTGACCGCGCCGTCGGCGTCGCGCACGGGGGTCAGCATCACCTCCCCCTGCGGCAGCACGCCCTGGATGGTGAGCGGGTTGCCCGTGGCGGCCACGCGGCGCAACTGGGCCGTGATCTGTGGGACGAGCGCCGCCGGAATGCCCAGCGCGTCCAGCCCCTTGCCTTCCACATCGTCCGGCAGGCATCCGAAAGCGGCGGCAAACGCCGTGTTGACCACGAGCAGTCGTCCATCCGGCGCAAGCAGAGCGTGACCGACGCCATTGGCCGAAACCAAGGCCTCAAGCCAAGCCATACGGTCGGACATATGACCTTCGTCGATGGACTTCTGGATGTACTCGGACACGACTTCACCAAACCGCTCGGGGTAAGAAAGCTTTATCTTGCGACTTGACGCCGGAGTCAAATGTCACATGCCAAGCTCAGTTGAGACAAAATCCGTTCGAATCCGCAACGGTGCCGATCCGTTGGCCTCCGCGCGGCCGGCGGTCTATAAAGGGGGATGATCTTTCGTCGCACCCCCAGCCCCTCCCGCCCGAAAGCAAAGGCGCCCCGCGCGCTGGCCGTGGCCGGCCTGCCCGTCCCGCTGGAACTGCGGGAGAGCGCGCGGGCGCGGCGCATGACCCTGCGGGTGGATGCCGGGCGCGGGCTGATCCAAGTGGTGATCCCCGTCGGCGTGTCGGAAACGGAGGCGCTGCGCTTCGTCGGACGGCACGATGGCTGGGTGCGGGCGCGCTTGGCGGCGCTGCCGCCGCAGTTGCCCTTCAGCGACGGGGCGATCGTCCCCTACCTCGGCGTCGACCATGTGATCCGCCACGCCCCCGACCTGCGCGGCGCCACCCGGCGGGAGGATGGCGTTATCGTGGTGGGCGGCCAAGTGGAGCATGTCGCCCGCCGCGTGCGCGACTTCCTGATGGCCGAGGCGCGGCGGGAGCTGGCGGAGCGGTCGCGCGCCAAGGCCGCGCTGATTGGCGCGCGGGTCGCGGCGGTGACCGTGCGCGACACCAAGAGCCGCTGGGGCAGCTGTTCCGCCACCGGGCGCCTGTCCTTCTCCTGGCGGCTGATCCTGACACCGGAGGCGGTGCTGGACTATGTGGTCGGGCACGAGGTGGCGCACCTGCGGGAAATGAACCACTCCCCCCGCTTCTGGGCGTTGTGCGCGCAGCTGACCGCAGACGTGAAGGCGCCACGCGCTTGGCTGAAGACCAACGGCGCCCGGCTGCTGCGCTACGGGTGAGGACATTGGTTTCAAGCGCAATGGCTGCGTTGCCGAAACAATGGGTCGGGACGTCCGCCCGCATCTGCTAAGGTGCCGCCCCCGCCGCACCCGAAGCGATCCCCGATGCCGCCGACACCCCGACCCGACTCGCTCGCCATTCGCGTGCTGCTGACCGCGCTCGTCGCCTTCGGCCCGCTCTCCACCGACCTCTACCTGCCCTCCCTGCCGACGTTGGTGACGGTGTTCGGGACGGACATCGCCACGGTGCAGCTGACCCTGTCGGTCTTCCTGGCCGGCTTCGCGGTGTCGCAGCTGGTCTATGGGCCGGTGTCCGACCGGTTCGGGCGGCGGCCGGCGCTGCTGGGCGGCATCGCCATCTATCTGGTGGCGAGTGCGGCCTGCGCGCTGACCAACGACGTCGGCGGACTGATCGTCGCACGCTTCTTCCAGGCGTTGGGCGCCTGCTGCGGACCGGTGGTGGCGCGGGCGGTGGTGCGCGACGTGTTCGGGCGCGACCGGGCGGCGACCGTGCTGGCCTACATGGCGATGGCCATGACGCTGGCCCCGGCCATCGGCCCGGTGCTGGGCGGCGTGATCACGGAGCTGTTCGGCTGGCGCGGCAACTTCCTGCTGCTGACCGTCTTTGCCGGGGGCATCCTGGCGGCGACGCACGTCCTGCTGGGCGAGACCAACGCGCACCGCGACGAGGAGGCCCTGAAGCCCGGCCGGCTTGTCGCCAACTACATCCTGCTGCTGCGCGACCGCGCGTTCCTCGGCCAGATGTTGACGGTCGCCTTCGCCTACAGCGGCATCTTCTCCTTCATCTCCGGCTCCAGCTTCGTGCTGATCGGCCGGCTGCATTTGACCCCGGCGCAGTACGGGGCGAGTTTCGGAGTCGTGGTGCTGGGCTACACGCTGGGCTCCTTCTTCGCCGGGCGCATGAGCCAGCGCATGGGCGGCCCCTGGATGATCCGCACCGGCACCGCGGTGTCGTTGGCCGGCGGGCTGCTGGGCGTAGCGCTGGCTCTGGCCGGCGTGCCGCACCTGACGGCGATCGTGGCGCCGGTCTTCCTGTTCATGGTCGGGGCCGGGCTGACCCTGCCCAACGCCATGGCCGCCGCGGTCGGCCCCTACCCGATGATGGCCGGCCTCGCCTCCTCGCTGGTGGGCTTCACGCAGATGTCGGTCGCAGCACTGGTCGGCGTGGCCGTGGGGCATCTGCACGGCGGCACGCAGTTGCCCATGATGGGAGCCATCGGGCTGGTCGCGCTGGGCTCCGCGCTGTCCCACCGCCTGCTGGCGCAACGGCCGCCGGCAACGCGCCGCTGATCAATCCTCGGATGGGGCTTCCGATCGGGCCTCGGCTCTGGCGGCGCCGGGCATCCGGCGCATGGCGTAGGTGAACAGCACGGTCACCAGCAGGCAAAGCGCCGTCGCCATCCCCGCCAGGACGTAGAAGCCCGCACCGCAGGCGATCCCCAGCGCGCCGGCCATCCAGATGACCGCCGCGGTGGTGGCCCCGTGGACCGATGCGCCGGCGCGGAACATGACCCCGGCGCTGATGAAACCGACCGCCTGGGCCACGCCTTGGATGACGCGGGTCGGGTCCATCCGGCCGACATCCCCGTCGCGGGCGAGGTCCCAATACAGCTCCAGCGCCACCAGCGTGGTGAGCGCCGAGCTGATGGCGACCAGCGTGTTCGTGCGCAGGCCGGCGGCCTTGCCGCGCATCTCCCGGTCCAAGCCGAGCGCCGCCCCGCAGACCGCCGCAGCGCACAGCCGCAACGCCATGTCCCCAACCGGGATAGCGGTATTCAAGTCCATGATTTGTCTCCGCTTTTTTGTTCCGGCCGAGGGACTGACACTTTTTTGCGGCGTGGATAATTTTTCACTTTAAAAGGCCGGCTATTGGATCTATGTAACCGCAACTCGCAAGCGCACGTGCCGCTGGCCCGCCCTCGTCTTTTCGAGATGTGGTTATGCAACGACGTAACGCGTGATCCCCGACCGTCCCTTAAGCAAGGCGGCGACTTGGAGGTTACGATGGTTCATGTTGTTGTGGGTGGGCACCGGCTCACCCGTTATCGAACACTCCCCGCCCGGACACTCCTGTCACACGCAGGCAAGGTCAATCGGCAGTCCAGTATGGGCGGCCTGAACGCCTGACCCTTTTCCTGGTCAGTAGCGCTCGGCCGTTCCGCCCCCGACTACCTCACAATTCGTCCTGACACCTTCATCTTGCGTCCGGGAGACTGAGATGACCGATAAGATTGCGCGCTTTTTCGAAGAGCAGCGCCCGCAGACGCCTTGCCTCGTCGTCGACCTGGACGTGGTCGAAGCCAACTACCACGACCTGGAGGAAGCCCTCCCGGACGCGAAGATCTTCTACGCCGTGAAGGCCAATCCGGCGCCGGAGATCCTGGGGCTGCTGAACCGCCTGGGTTCGGCCTTCGACACCGCCAGCGTGCCGGAAATCCAGATGGTGCTCGCCGCCGGCTGCACGCCGGAGCGCATCTCCTACGGCAACACGATCAAGAAGGAATCGGACATCCGCCGCGCCTATGAGCTGGGCGTGCGGCTGTTCGCCTTCGACAGCGCCGAGGAACTGGACAAGATCGCCCGCGCCGCCCCCGGCTCCCGCGTGTTCTGCCGCATCCTGACCTCCGGCGAGGGTGCGGAGTGGCCGCTGTCGCGCAAGTTCGGCTGCGACCTCGCCATGGCGCGGGAGCTGCTGCTGAAGGCCCGCGACATGGACGTCGTGCCCTACGGCGTGTCGTTCCACGTCGGCTCGCAGCAGAAGGACCTGACGCAGTGGGACCACGCCATCTTCCAGGTGGCGCAGCTGTTCCGCGAGCTTGAGGTGCTGGGCGTCGACCTCGGCATGATCAACCTGGGCGGCGGCTTCCCGACCCGCTACCGCACCGACGTGCCGCAGACCACCGCCTATGGCCAGGCGATCTTCGACAGCCTGCGCACCCACTTCGGCAACCGCCTGCCGGAAGCCATCGTGGAGCCGGGCCGCAGCATGGTCGGCAACGCCGGCATCATCGAGAGCGAGGTCGTGCTCGTCTCCCGCAAGTCGGCCAACGACCTGAAGCGCTGGGTCTACCTGGACATCGGCAAGTTCAGCGGTCTCGCCGAGACGATGGACGAGGCGATCCAGTACCCGATCCAGGTCATGGGCGACGATGGTGAAGGCGATACGGAAGCGGTCGTGCTGGCCGGACCGACCTGCGACAGCGCCGACGTGCTGTACGAGCGCGCCGAGTACAAGCTGCCGCTGGACCTGAAGCCCGGCGACCGCGTGCGCATCCACGCCACCGGCGCCTACACGACGACCTACTCGGCCGTCTGCTTCAATGGCTTCGCGCCGCTCCAGCAGATCTGCATCTGACCCAGGGCAAAGCCTGAACGACAAAAGGCCCCTCTCCTTCGGGAGTGGGGCCTTTTTCTTTTCACCACCAAGGCACCAAGGGCCCACGCCGTACCGGGCGCGAGGGTCCTTGGTGTCTTGGTACCTTGGTGGTGAAATTACCCAAAAACAAAAAGGGCCGCTTCCTTGACGGAAGCGGCCCTTTTTTCCGGGTCAAGCGATCCGGAAGGCATCACGCCTTCCAGAACGGCTTGTTGACCTCGTAGTCGACTTCGAGCTGGTTGATGCCGATGTCGTGCAGCATGCGGTCATCGAGACGAGCCAGTTCGCGACGGGTGAGAATCCGCTGCCGCCAAAGGGCGAACGTGTCCAGAACGGTGTCCAGCACATGCGCCACCGGAGCAGCCTGATTGCTGCGGCCAACGGTGGCCGAACGCAGAGCCAATGCCATGGTGGTTCTTCCTGTTTGAAAGGTGGCCCGAGGGGGCCCTGCCGGTACCAGCCGCCACGCCCTCGGTTCGTGAGAAAGAATATTGCTCATCATACGTGAACCCACCACCGCCAAGTCCGTATGCGAGCTGTGTGCTTTCTCGATAGCTGTCGTAGGAATATCACCGATGCACGTTCCGCGGGCCTTTTGTCCATTTTTTAGGCGCCACAAATTGTGCACCACACCAACAAATTGGCCCACGAACGGATTTTTCCTCAACCCAAAACGCGCGCCAAGCGGGCCATGGCCTCCTCCAGCTTGTCGAGCCGGCTGGCGTAGCAGAGACGCAAAGCACCCTCCCCGCCCTGCCCGAACGCCGCCCCCGGGGCGAGCCCGACCAGCGCCTCGTCGATGATGCGGGTGGCCAGCGCCACGCTGTCCGTTTCCCCCTCCACCTGGAAAAAGGCGTAGAAGGCGCCGGGTGCCGGCTGGACGCGCACGCGTGGGAAAGCGGCCAGCGCGCCGCAGACGAGGTCGCGCGCCTTGCGGCAGCGCTCTACCGTCTCGGCCACCCAGGGCTCCCCTTGCTCGATGGCGGCGAGGCCGGCCATTTGGATGAAGCCCGGCGTGCCGGAGGTGGAGAACTGCACGAGGTTCTCCAGCACCGGCCCCAGGCCCGTCGGCGTCACCATCCAGCCGAGCCGCCAGCCGGTCATCGCCCAGTTCTTGGAGAAGCTGTTGACGACGATCAGCTTGTCCTCGGGCTCCGCCACCTCCAGGAAGGAGGGTGCGGCGGTGCGGCCGTCGTAGACGAGTCGGGCGTAGACCTCGTCGGAGATGACCCACAGCCCGCGCTCCCGCGCGAAGGCCATGACGCGGGCCATGTCGTCACGCGGCATGATCCAGCCGGTGGGATTGCCGGGGGAGTTGACGAAGATGGCCCTGGTCCGCGGCCCGCAGGCGGCGAACAGCCGCTCCAGGTCCAACGTCCAGCCCTGGTTGCCGAGCGTCATCGGCACCTCCACCGGCACGCCGCCCTGGACGCGCACCGCGGCCATGACGTTGGGCCAGACGGGGCTGACGACCGCGACCTCGTCGCCGGGATCGACCAGCATCTGCATGGCGTTCATGATCGCCGCCATGCCGGAGGTGGTGACGGTGATGCGGTCCACCGGCACCGGGACCCTGTGCACCCGCTCCAGATAGGCCGACAGCACCTCGCGCAGCGGCGGCAGGCCACGCTGGTAGGTGTAGAAGACGTGGCCATCGCGGATGGCGCGGTCCGCCGCCTCGCGTATGAAGTCCGGGGTGGGGAGGTCGCCTTCGCCGAACCACAGCGGGATCAGCCCATCGCGCCCGCGCCCGTGGTTCGCCACCGTCACGATGGCGCTGGCCGGCAGAGCCTGGATCCCCGGCCGGATGTCGAACTCCGCAACCATGTCCCACCCTCGCGATCTTTCGTTGCGGGGCCAGTCTATGCGATCTCAGAACCGTCCGCGAGACGAACGGCCGCTGGACACGGACGCGCGGCCGTCATACCTCTGGTCCCCACCATCCGCAGGGGAACAGGACTTCCACCATGATCGACACCATTGCGTTCGATGGCGACGACACGCTGTGGCACAACGAGTCCCTGTTCTCCATGACGCAGGAACGCTTCCGCGCCCTGCTCGCGCACGCTGCGGACCCGGCGGACATCGACCGGCGGCTGCTGGCGGCGGAGCGGGCGAACCTGCGCGTCTACGGCTACGGCATCAAGGGCTTCGTCCTGTCGATGATCGAGACGGCAGTCGACCTGACGGACGGGCGCATCGCCGGGCGCGACATCCAGACCCTGATCGATTTCGGCAAGGCCATGCTGGACCACCCCGTCGATCTGCTGGACGGCGTGGCGGAGGTGGTGGAGGCGCTGTCCGGCCGCTACCGCCTGCTGCTGATCACCAAGGGCGACCTGTTCGACCAGGAGAGCAAGATCGCCCGATCCGGCCTCGCCGAGCGCTTCAACGCCGTGGAGATCGTCAGCGAGAAGGACCCGGACACCTACCGCCGCGTGCTCGACCGGCACGGGGTGGAGCCGGGGCGCTTCGTCATGGTCGGCAATTCGGTGCGGTCAGACATCCTGCCGGTGCTGGCCGCCGGCGGCCACGCCGTTCATGTGCCCTACGCCATCACCTGGGCGCACGAGGAGGCCGCCCCACCCACCGAGAATTACCGCCGTATCGACACGGTGCGCGACCTGCCGCCCCTGCTGAACGCCTGGTGAGGAGCATGGACATGAGCTTCACCCTGCTGACCGACCCCGCCGAACCGGAAACCGGCGGCCCCGCCCCCGACCGGATCCTCTCCGGCGCCCCGGTCTTCACCACTTGGAACCAGTACGAATCGCCGGACGGCAAGCGCTTCGCCGGCGTCTGGCGCTGCACACCGGGCGCTTGGCGGATCCTGTACGACGAGTGGGAATATTGCGAGATCCTGGAGGGGGTCAGCACCATCACCCACGCCGACGGCCGAAGCTGGACCGTCCGCGCCGGCGACCGCTTCACATTGGAGCCCGGCTTCGAAGGCGTGTGGGACGTGGTGGAGACGACCACCAAGCGCTACGTCGTGATCCTACCCTGACCGCCCCCTGATCGCCGGCGCAGCAGGAACCAGGAGGCCACCGCCGCCCCGGCGACCAGCAGCGCCCCGGCTATGGCGAGCACTGCGGCCTTGTGCGCGTGGGCCGCACCGCGAACATCCAGCCAAACGTAACGAGGCCAGCCGCGGACGGCGCCGTCGAAGTCCGGCTCCGGACAGTCCTGCCCGAAGTCGTCGGCCCAATCGACCGCCGCCCCCTCCGCCACGTACCGCGCGTAGAGCGCCTGGGCCCGGTCCTTCTCCCGTGTTTGCAGCATCCAGTGCGTGGCGTGGCAGAGCACGGCGGCGAAAGCTTGGGATCGGCGCGGCAGCCGGTCCGCCGCGGCTGTCTCCAGGTCCGTCGCGATGTACCGGTAATGCCAACGCTGGTCGGGCGTTGCCCGGCTCTCCTCGAAGCGCCGCCGCTCGCCATCCGTGACGAAGGAGCCCTCCAGCGTCTCCTGCCCCAGCCCGCCCCCGAACGCTCCGCCATAGGCGAAGAGATCCGGCGGACCTTCGGTGCCCATCATCTCCAGTCCCCGATGGCGGGCGAGCAGGGCCGCCTCGTGGAAGGCCCGCGCGCGGTCGAAGGGCCACCAGCCGTCGCGCGCGGCGTGCAGCGCCTTGGCGTAGGTGGCCGCCGCCTCGGCGACCTCACGTCTCGCAAAGTAAGCCAGCGCCTCGTCGGTGCGCCCCTCCCGCATCAGCCGGCGGGCCAGCAGGTCGCGCAGGCTGGGCGGCTGGCTCGTCCAATAATTGGATTCGCCGGCCGGGATCTCGCCCTTGCGGTCTACAAAAACCTTCAGTTCGTCGACGGTGAGGACACGCTCAGCGATGTGGGCGACGTCGCCCCAATAGCGGAGGGCGACGGGGTGCAGAAGTTCCAGCGCGTTGACATACTCGCCGCGCGCCAGGGCCAGCGCGCCGCGCTCTCCCTCCAGCCGGGCGTCGCTCGCCTCGTCCAGCACCGCGCCGCCGGATTCCGGAAAGGCCCGGGACGCCTCGGCGAGCAGGGCCGCCGCACCGTCCAGGTTCCCGGCGCGCACCGCCAGCTTCGCCTTGACCCAGCTCGCCAACGGGCCTGATGCCCGCTCGGCGGCGCGCGCAGCGACGTCGTACCGGCCCATGGCATAGGCGAAGGAGGCGACCCGGTCGAGCCCCGCCACCCGCTCCACCCCCCGGCGCTGCAAGGCATCAACGAGATGATCGACCGGCGGACGCGTTTCGGACGCGTAAAATGCAAACGGAAAGCGGGTCGTTGCGGCCGCGTACGCAACGAGGAGCCTCTGCACCAG
Source organism: Azospirillum canadense (assembly GCF_025961225.1). GTDB lineage: Bacteria > Pseudomonadota > Alphaproteobacteria > Azospirillales > Azospirillaceae > Azospirillum > Azospirillum canadense. The sequence goes on from NZ_JAOQNG010000001.1 coordinate 2,766,285, forward strand.
CGGATCGCCGACGGCGGCGTCGAGGCGCGGCGGGTCGTCGAGCAACCGTTCCGCCACCATGCGCAGCGACTGCACGCCGCCATCGGAACCCCGCACCGCCTGCTCGACGTAGAGCGCGACGGCCGCCGCGGTCGCGCGGCCGAAGGCGTCGGCATCCCTCCGCTTCCATGCCGCGTCGGCGTGGTTGAGGAGCGCCCGCCCCTCCTCCCCGAAGCTCGCCACGGCCAGGGACTGCGGGTCGGGCGCGCCGCCGCGCGCCAAGTCGCGGGTCTGGGCGAAGGCCTGCTGTGCCGCGTCCACGTCTCCGCCCTCCGCCGCGATCCGGCCGAGCATGTAGGCCGCCCACACGGTGCGCACGCCGCGCTCCGCGCCCGGCAGGGCGAGGACGGCGGTGAAGCGCTCCGCCGCCCCCTCCCGGTCCCCGCCGCGGAACGCGACCGCCCCCGCCGTGTACAGGCGGACCGCGGGCGGCAGGTCCGGTCCCAGCGCGAAGGCCGTGTCGCCGGAGGCGGCAGCCCGCATGACCGCCAGCCGTTCGCCCTGCGCGGCGCTCAGCCCGACGCGCTCCGCCCGCGCGAGGTCGTCCGCCCACGCACGCGCCGTCTCCGCGTCGTTCCATGACGCCTCAAGCTCGCCCGGCGTCAGCCCGTCGGACGGAACGCGGAGCAGGTGTTTCATTTCGAAGGCGAAACTGTTGGCTGGCGCGGTCGCCAGGGTTTCCTCGCGACGGTCGAGCAACTGCCAGGGGAAATCCGGGCCGCAGGCGATGGCCGCGGACACGGCCATGCCGGCGGCCAGAGCCGCAACCGCAAGCTTACGGCTGAACATCGATCGCTCCCTTGTTGGCGCCGCAGCGCATCCAGCCGATCACCCGCGCCTGCCCACCACGCAACATCCCGCCCTGCACCCGCGCCAGCGCGGGTCGCGCCCCTTCCTGCCTCAGCGCGTAGCCGCCGACCCCGTCTGCCGGCGCGCAGCCCGCCTCCAGCAGCACCGTCCGGGGAAGCTCGGCGTCGATGGCGCCGGCGTTGACCAGCACAAGGTCGCGCAGGCCCGGCGTGCCGGCATCCCGCGCCTCCACCGACAGGGCCGTGCGCAGGGGGGCGCCGCGCACCACCGCGCGCCATGTCGCGAGGCTCCAGGCCCGGCCGTCCTCCGCGGTGGGGAGGCGAAACCACACGACGCCGCGCAGCCCCGGCGGCGGGTCGCGCTCCAATCCGCGCAGCAAGGCGGCGACCTCCGCCGGATCGGCCGCCAGCTCATCCGCTGGCCCCTCGCCCGCCAGCGTGGGCATCTCGCCCTCCACGCCGGCCAGCCGTCCGTCGGCGCCCCAACGGACCCGCACCCCATAGGCCGGCAGCGCCACGCGGAAGGGCTTGTTCGTGCGGCGCGCCAACCGGTCGAGCCAATCCCGGGCCAGCCGCGGGTCGAACAAGCCAAAACGCGGGTTCCGCACGGCGTGGACCTGAAGGACGATTTCGTCCACCCGGCCGACGACCGCGCCGAACAGCGGCGAGGGCAGCCACGTGGGCAGCGCGGTGATGGACAGAGGCAGCCCGGGCGGGAGGTGGCGGCGCAGCGCCTCCAAGAAGAGAGCATAGCCGTCCAGCCGCGCCGTCGCGCAGTCGTGGTCGATCTCGATCCCCGCGACATCCACCCCCTGCCCCGCCGCCGTCTCCACGGCGCGTCCGACCTCCGCCAGAAACGCGGGATCGATGGGAGGCGGAGCCGAGCCGTCGATGCGGACGACCAGCACGACCGGCCGCCCACTGTGCGCGAGGGCGACCCAATCCGGCGCGGTCCGGGTAATTCCCCCGGCGCCGCCCCGTTCCGCGGCCAGCACGCGCCAGCGCCCGATCATGTCGGAGGACTGCCGCAATGCCTCCCCCAGCGCCGGAGTCCAGCGCCTTTGCCAGACATAGGCGTCCTGGGGCAGCGGACCCGCCGGGCCGCCCGACCGCGTGAGGCCGGAAAGCATCAGGACCAGACACAGCCAACGCGCCAAGCCCACGCGCAATTCCCCCACCGGACGACACCCGCAACAGAAGCCGAAGCAGTGTCCCGTGTCCCCGCGTCCGGGTCCAGCGCCGGCTTCTAAAGAGCGTCAGGCAATGTGAGTGGAGGTTGTCAGGTCCGCGCGGTGAATGACGACGAAGGCCTTGCGGCCGATCTCCACGGCGAGAACGGCGAGCGTCACCAAGGCCCCGATCAGCAGCGCGCGGGCGAGGTCGCGCATCGAGGCCCGCCGCCGGATCCGGCGTGCCAGGACGGCGGCGGCACGTTCACGACGCCGGTCGCGAGCGTCCTCGGTCCCACCCTCGGCCTGTCCGCCCTCGTCATGTTCGTCGCCGTCCGTCCCACCGTCCCCGCCAGTCTCGCCCAGCGGATTCCAATAGGGGGAGGCGTTGGAAACGCCTGTCTTGCTCATGCGGTCCTCCCCGGTGGAAGGGTCGATCCATGCAGGAGCGGTATCTATAAAATGGCGCGAATCGGCTCAAGCGCAGCCGATGGCCGTCCCCTGCGGCAGGGCGCCGCAGGGGACGGCCATCGGCACTGTCGGACGGATCAGCGCCGGCCCTTCGGGTCGCGGCTGAGGCCCTTGGCCTCCAACTCCGCCAGATACTCGGCCCACAGCCGGTCCTGGTCCTCGCCCATCTCGTGCAGCAGCTTCCATGAGTAGATGCCGCTGTCGTGCAGGTCGTCGAAGACGATGCGCACGGCGTAGCGGCCGATCGGCTCCAGGCTCATGATGCCGACGTGGCGGCGGCCGGAGACGGTCTGCTTCTGGCCGGGCCCATGCCCCTGCACCTCGGCCGAAGGGCTGTGCACGCGCAGGAATTCCGCCGGGTAGGAGAAGGTCCGGCCGTCGTCGAAGTCGATCTCCAGCCGCTTGTCCTCCTTCTTCAGGCGGATTTCCAGCGGCCAGTGCTTCGTACCGAACTCGTCCGACGCGAAACGCTCCTCCGACATCAGGCCGCTCCCGGCTTTTTGTCCAGGCTGCGCGCCTCGTCGATCAGCATGATCGGGATGCCGTCGCGAATCGGGTAGGCAAGACCCGCGCGCTCGCTGATCAGCTCGGCGCGTTCGGCGTCGTAGCGCAGCGGACCCTTGGTCAGCGGGCAGACGAGGATTTCCAGAAGCTTCGGGTCGACACGGGCCTGCGTCTTCTCGCCGGGCGACTTGCCTTCGCCGTGCATGTCCTCGGGGGTGTGGGCGCTCATGGAACGGGCCTCGCGGTCAAAGATCGGAAACGGGAAACGGTGGTCAGTGGCGCGGCACGCTGCCGTCGCCGTCGTGGCAGTCGAGAATGGCCATCTCGATCAGCGCGATCAAGAGCTTCGCGCGTTCCGGCAGGTCGGGCGCCTCCAGGAGGGCCTGCTTCTCGCTGGGGCTGAAGGGGCAGATCATGGCGAGCGAGGTGACCAGCCGTTCGTCGGGCGTCGATTCGATGGCGCTCCAGTCCACCGACAGGCCCTGCGTCTTGAAATAGGCCTTCAGCCCGGCCACCAGCCGCGGGCGGTCGACGTCGCCATCGTCATCGTTCAGATCGGAGGTGAAACGTTCCCACGCCGGAACGACACGCCGGTAGCCACGCAGGCACTCCGCCTCGCTGCGGATGGCGAAGCGGCTGACCCCGGTCAGGGTGATCAGGTAGCGACCGTCGTCCGTTTCGGAAAAGCTGGTGATGCGCCCGGCGCAGCCGGTCTTGTAGACCGCCGGCTCGCGCTCCCGGCTGGCTGGGTCGGTCGGCTGGATCATGCCGATCATGCGGTCGGAGGCCAACGCATCCTCGAACATCGCGAGGTAGCGCGGCTCGAAAATGTTCAGCGGCAGCCGGCCGCGGGGCAGCAGCAGAACCCCCGCAAGCGGGAAGATCGGCAGCAGCCGCGGCAGGCGGCTCAGCGTCGGGTCGAAAGGCGTCCGGCTCATGCGACGAATATAGAGCCCCCCGTCGCGGGGAACAGAGCAGGCTCCAAGAGAGCCTGCCCCATTCCCGCTCACCGGAAAAAAGTCAGCGGAACAGGATCGACGACAGGCGGCGGCGGCTCTGGACGGTCAGCGGGTCGGTCGGACCGAAGGCCTCGAAGAACTTCACCAGCTGCTTGCGCGCGGCCTCCTCGTTCCAGGTCCGGTCGCGGCGCACCAGCTCCAGCAGCTCGTCCACCGCCGCCTCGCGCTTGCCGGCGGCGAACAGGGCCAGCGCCAGGTCGAAGCGGGCCTGATGGTCGTCCTGATCGCGGGCGACCTTCTCCATCAGCTCCGGGATCGGGCCGGCGTTGGCGGCCTGCTCGGCCACGTCCAGCGCGCTGCGCACCGCCGCGATCTCCTTGTCCTTGGCGATCGACTCCGGCACCTGGTCCAGCATCTGCTTGGCGCGGTCCAGGTCGTCGGCGGCGATCAGGCAGCGGACCAGCCCGGCGTAGGCGGCGGCGTTGATGTTCTCCGGATCGGCCTGCAGGATCTCGCTGTAGATCTCAGACGCGGTCTGGATGTCGCCGGTCTCCAGCGCCTCCTTGGCCTGGGCCAGCACCTCCTCCAGGATGTCGCCCTCGCCACCGCCCGCGGCGCCGGCCAGCTTGACCAGCTTCTCCACGAAGGCCTTCACCTGCGATTCCGGCAGGGCGCCCATGAAGCCGTCCACCGGCCGCCCCTGGAAGAAGGCGTAGACCGCGGGGATCGACTGCACGCGCAGCTGCTGCGCGATCATCGGATCCTTGTCGGTGTCGATCTTGACCAGCCGCACCTTGCCCTTGGCGGCCAGCACGGTCTTTTCCAGGATGGGACCGAGCTGCTTGCAGGGACCGCACCAGGGGGCCCAGAAATCGACGATCACGGGGACCGAGCGCGAGGCCTCGATCACGTCGGCCATGAAGTTGCGGTCGCTGCTGTCCTTGATCAGGTCACCGGCCGCCGCGGGGGCGGCTCCGGCGTTGACGGCACCGGCGGGGGGCTTGGCGGGCGGAATGGAAAACATGGCGTTCGTGATTCCCTGTGCGATCTTGCCGAATAGATGAGCGCATGATGCGCGTTAAGCAAGCGTCGGCTGTGACGACTCCCGGTCGCAGGCCGCGCCCCCTAGTCCGCGTCGGTTCCGAACGGCACGATCACCGGTTCGTGGCCGCCAGCGCGGATGAAGCGGATCAGGTCGTCCGGCCGGATCGCCGTGGTCCGGTCGTTCAGCAGCGGGTGGAAGTTCAGCGGGTCCTGCTCCAGCATCTGCTGCTGCAGGACCACGGTCACCCGGTGGTCCCGGTCGTTGATCAGGGAAAAAGGTGTCACCGACCCCGGCCGCACGCCGAGATGCCGCCACAGCCGGTCCGGAGAGGCGAAGGACAGCCGCGCGGAGCCGATGACCTTGTCGAACCGGTTCAGCTCGATCTGCGCATCCTGCAACGCCACCACAAGCCAGTGCTGCTCCTTCTTGTCCTTCAGGAACAGGTTCTTGCAGTGGCCGCCGGGCAGCGCGCCGCACAGCTCCCGGCTTTCCTCGACCGTGTAGGCCGGCGGATGGCTGTGGGTCATGGTCGGGATGCCGAGCGCCGCGAGGTGCTCCAGGAGCTGCTCCGGGCTGGTCGGCAGCGGCGCCCCGGCCGTGCCGTCGGTGGTCAATGCGTTGTCCATGCTGATGTTTTTAGCCTCGCACCGGAAATTCGTCCAGACGTCCGAAAAAAGTGAAACATGACGCTTGCATTGCGTTCGGCGATGAGTATAGTCCGCCGCACGCCGCCGGACGGCACCGTGAGACGGTCCGAACGGCGATGTGGAGCGCGGGCGTAGCTCAGGGGTAGAGCACAACCTTGCCAAGGTTGGGGTCGAGGGTTCGAATCCCTTCGCCCGCTCCAGTCTTCCCAAAGGAAGACGGCCGGCCATGAGCCGGTCAAGCACCGCGAAGACAAAGGGCCGGGCCGTTGTGGCGCCGGCCCTTCGCGTTTTCGGGCATTCCCCTGTTCGGCCGGTGGAGGGCCATCGGCATCCCTGCGCTGCTCTGTCGCAGCACCGGATGTAACGGGGGCACCCCGGCGCCGGCCGATGCGTCGCGGCCATCGCCCTTTCAGCTAACGATCAACAACAGCCGGCTGGAGCGCGCCACGATACCGGACGGGCCGATGGCTCTTTGTTGTGAACCGAGTCGCATGCACTTGCATGCTTCTCAGCAGACATTCCATTGCATTCGCTTTGACACGCCATCTGCTTGGTAAACGGATTGCGTAATTGCTTTCGATCCGTTATCTTTAAAATAAGAAACAAAAGGCGCGCAATTCGATGCGGGCTCCGGAACGCGGACCAGGGCGGCCCGCCGTCGAAGCGCCGACCAGACCGCTGCATCCGTGGCACGCTCGCTGCCGCGCTTTGCCTGTTTGCCCGATGCGCCTGATCGCCCATCACCCGTCCACGCCTCGTTCGCCTGTCGGCAAAGGTTTCGCCCCATGGGTCTGCAACGGTACATCGTGAATTTCCCGCGCCTGTCACCCGGGCTCCTGGAGGCTTGGCGCGCGGTGCCGAGCCGCGTCGTGGCCGACGCGCTGGGGTGCGGGCACAGCGTTGCGCCGGACATCCGGAGTTGCGCGCCGGGCGTGCGCCTGTGCGGGCAGGCCCGCACGGTCGCCCCCATGCCCGGCGACAACAGCGTCCTGCTGACCGCCTGCAGCCTGGCCCAGCCGGGCGATGTCGTGGTGGTCGGCGGCGCCGGCCTGGAGTCCGTGGCCGTGGCCGGGCAATGGGTGGCGCGCAGCGGCAAGTCGCGGGGGCTGGGCGGCTTGGTGATCGACGGCGCCGTGCGCGACCTTCCGGAAATCCGCGGCATCGGCTTCCCGGTCTTCGCCAAGGGCGCGGTGCCGCGCGCCCCGCACAGAGCGGTCGGCGGCAAGATGGACCTGCCGGTCATGGTGGGCGGCGTCGCCGTCAGTCCCGGTGACCTGCTGGTTGGCGACGACGACGGCGTGGCCGTTGTTCCCTTGCTGGCGGCGGAGGCGCTGAGGCAGTGCCAGGATTGGATGACGCGGCCGATCCGTCACCCGGAACGCCAGCTTCCCGAACGCACGGTTGCGGAGCGTGCGTTGCCGGAAGGCCTGATCCTTGAAATCGGGGCCGCGCAGCGCCCCCACCCGGCTCCGATCGAGGCCGCCCTGCCGCTGCTGACAGCCCTGGCGCTTCCCGATCCGGACGCCTTCGACCACCCCGCCCTGCGCTGACCGATCAGACCCTTCCGATGGTCACGCGTTGCCCATGGTCTGCGTCAGGGCGCTCAGCAGAACGGGCGGCGTTACCGGCTTGTGCAAGACGCTGATCCCGCTGGCTTCCGCCTCCCGGATGCGCTCGGGCGCGGTGTCGCCGGTGATGATGATGCTGGGAATGGCGCGGCGGTAGAGATCGCAGACGTCGCGGATCGCCTCGGTCCCCGTGCGCCCCTCGCGCAGGCGGTAGTCGGCGAGGATCACGGCGGGCGGCCGCTCCCGCGCGGCGAGAAGGCGGATGGCCTCGTGCGCCGATTCCGCCGCGACGACCTCGAACCCCCAGCTTTCCAGGACGGCGCGCAGGCTGGACAGGACGACCGGTTCGTCGTCGATCAGCACGATTACGCCCCGCCCCGCGCCGTCGCCCGCCACGACCGCGCTTCGCTGCGTCGCCGGGCGCAGGCGGACGGTGGCCTGCAACGGCACCTCGACCCAGAAGACGGAGCCGCGCCCGTGGACCGACCGCACGGACACCCGGTGACCGAGCAGCCGCGACAGCCGTTTCACGATGGCCAGTCCGAGCCCCAGCCCCTTCTCCCGATCGCGCTCCGGGTTGCCGATCTGTGTGAACTCCTCGAAGATTTCCTCAATATGGCCGGCCGGGATGCCGATGCCGGTATCCCAGACCTCGACGCGCAGAAGGTCGCCGCGGCGGCGGCAGCCGACCACGATGCGGCCTTTCCCCGTGTAGCGCACGGCGTTGTCCACCAGGTTCTGGACCATGCGGCCGAACAGCGCCGGGTCGGTCCGCACCAGGGCGTTGCTCGGCACCACCGTCAGCCGGACCCCTTTGGCGGCCGCCAACGTCGTGTAGCTGACGCGCGTGGTCGCCAGGACGCTGTCGACGGGGAAGATCATCGGCCGCACCGTCACCACGCCGGCGTCGAGCTTCGAGATGTCGAGCAGGCTGTCGAGCAGCGTCTTCAGCGCAGCCACCGCCACCTCCATGTCGTCCACCATGGCCCGCGCGGTGCCGTCGGGCAGCTGCGAGGTCAGCGCCGCGGTGAAGAAGACCAGCGACTGGACGGGCTGGCGCAGGTCGTGGCTGGCGGCCGCCAGGAACTTTGTCTTGGCGACGCTGGCCCTCTCGGCCTCGTCCTTGGCGGTGCGCAGGTCGGCGTCGGCCCGCTTGCGCTCGGTGATGTCGCGCACGGTGCCGGCGAAGATGCGCCGGCCGGCCAGGAAACCCTCGCCCACCGCCAAGTCCATGGGGAACGTTTCACCGTCCTTGCGGCGTCCCTCCACCTCGCGCCCGATCCCGATGATCCGCGGCTGCGAGGTGTTCAGGTAGTTCTCCAGATAGCCGTCGTGCGCCTGCCGGTAGGGGGCCGGCATCAGCATGCTGACGTTGCGCCCCAGCACCTCCGCCGCGCTGTAGCCGAAAATGCGCTCCGCCGCACGGTTGAAGCTCTCGATGCGGCCACGGTCGTCGATGGTGATGATGCCGTCCACCGCCGCCTCCAGGATGGCGCGGTTCTTCGCCTCGCTGTAGCGCAGCCGCTCCTCCGTCTCCCGCCGGATCGAAATGTCGCGCACGATGCCGGCGAACAGGCGCTCCCCGTCCACGACGGCGCCGCCGACCGCCAGATCCATGGGAAAGACGTGGCCGTTCTTCCGCAGCCCCTGCACCTCGCGCCCCTTGCCGATGATGCGCGCCTCGCCGGTCTCGCGGTAATGCGCCAGGTAGCCGTCGTGGGCCGAGCGGTAGGGCTCGGGCATCAGCATGCTGACGTTGCGCCCGACGACTTCCTCCGCCGGGTAGCCGAAGATGCGCTCCGCCGCCGTGTTGATGGAGCGGATGACGCCGGTCTCGCCGATGATGACGATCCCGTCGACGGCCGCGTCCAGGATCGCCTGCGTCAAGGTGCCCGGCCTTTCGGAATCCGGCGATTCGGTCGCGGGCGGTTCGGGGGAAAGGGAGTCGAACGGAAGCGGGGGGGAAGCGGACGAAACGGGAGGGGCGGCGGATTCGATCAGGACGGGCTCTTCGGGCGGCTTGTCGGCGACCTCGGATAATCGGCGGCCACGAAGAAGCCATCCAGCGGCACCGGAAGCCAAGGCCACGGCGGCGATGACGAGGAGCCCGACGGAGGCATCCATTCCACGCCCTCCTGCCCCGAAAGCGGCGGTGCCGCCCGACGAATGTCCAAACAATATCCTACAGTCGGCCATGGACATACGGCGCCACAACCCCTCCGTAAGTTATAGACCGGATCTCTTCGGATCAGGCCCCACGGCCTGTTGCCAGGACCGGCAAATCCGCTACCCTCCCCCCATGTGACCGAGCAGAGTGTGACCGAGCAAAACCGCCCAAACAAAACCAGGGCGACCACAGGGAAGGGATCGAGCGATGGCTCTCAGGGCCGAACAGCTCAAGGACGAGCTGACCGAAGAGGTCGTGCGTCAGGTGCGCGAGCGGCTGGGCCGCACCCGCGCAGCACCGGCGGAACGGTTCGTGCGGCAGTTCTACGACAACGTGCCCCCTGACGACATCATCCAGGCCTCGGCCGAGCAGCTCTACGGGGCGGCGCTGGCCATGTGGCAGTGGGGCCAGCAGCGTGACGCGGGCCAAGCCCCCGAGGGGAATGCCCCTGGGAGAAAAGCAAAGGTTCGCGTCTACAACCCGCGCGTCGAGGAGCACGGCTGGCAGTCCCACCGCACGGTGGTGGAGATCGTCAACGACGACATGCCGTTCCTGGTCGACAGCGTCACGGCGGAGCTGAACCGCCAGGGGCTGACCGTCCATCTCGTCATCCACCCCGTGGTGCGGGTCAAGCGCGACGACGCCGGCCAGCTGACCGACCTGTACGAGCCCGCGGCGGCGCCGACCGACGCGTCGCCGGAATCCTTCATGCATGTTGAGGTCGGCGCGGTGCCCGACGGCGAGGCGCTGACCCGCGCCCGCGAGGGGCTGGAGCGCGTGCTCGCCGACGTGCGCGCCGCCGTCGCCGACTGGCGCGCCATGCGCGCGACCGTGCGCGAGGCCATCGCCGAGGCCGACGCCGCCCGCACCGCCGTCACGGCGATCCCGGCCGAGGAGGTCGAGGAGGCCAAGGCCTTCCTCGAATGGGTCGACGACGACCACTTCACCTTCCTGGGATACCGCGAGTACCGCTTCGGCGACGCCGCGGACGGGACGGAGCCGCCGCTGGGCCTCGTACCGGGCAGCGGGCTCGGCATCCTGCGCGACGACGCCGTCACTGTCTTCGACGGCCTGCGCAACTACGCCACCCTGCCGCCGGACGTGCGCGACTTCCTGCGCAACCCGCGCGTCCTGATGGTCACCAAGGGCAACCGCCCCTCGCCGGTGCACCGCGCCGTGCCGATGGACGCCGTGCTGATCAAGCGCTTTGACGCCGACGGCCGGATCGTCGGCGAGCGGCTGGTCGCCGGCCTGTTCACCTCCGTCGCCTACAACCGCAGCCCGCGCGAGATCCCGTACCTGCGCCGCAAGGTCGCCGAGGTGATGAGCCTCGCCGGCTTCGACCCGCAGGGCCACGACGGCAAGGCGCTTCTGCACATCCTGGAGACCTACCCGCGCGACGAACTGTTCCAGATCCAGCCGCAGGAGCTGTTCGACATCGCCATCGGCATCCTGCACCTGCAGGAACGCCAGCGCCTGGCGCTGTTCGTGCGCAAGGATCCGTTCGAGCGCTTCGCCTCCTGCCTGGTCTATGTGCCGCGCGACCGCTACGACACCACGCTGCGCCGGCGCATCCAGTCGATCCTGGAAGCCGCATACAACGGCACCTGCTCCGGCTTCACTACGCAGCTGACCGAGAGCGTGCTGGCCCGCCTGCACTTCATCATCCGGACGGAGCCGGGGCATGTCCCGGCGGTCGACGCCGCCGAGCTTGAGGCGCGGCTGGTGCAGGCCGCCCGCGGCTGGGACGACCACCTGCGCGACGCCCTGCTGGAAGCGCACGGCGAGGAGGAGGGCGGCGCCCTGATCCGCCGCTACGCCGACGCCTTCCCGACCAGCTACCGCGAGCAGTTCAACGCCGAAACCGCCGTCACCGACATCGAGCGCATCGAGAAGGCGATCGCCCAGGGCGGGCTCGGCATCAACCTATACCGCCCGCTGGAGGCGGAAGAGGACGAGCTGCACGTCAAGATCTACCACGAGGGCCGGCCGGTCCCGCTGTCCGACGTGCTGCCGATGCTGGAGCACATGGACCTGAAGGTGATCACCGAGGTGCCCTTCGAGGTGACGGTCGCCGGCCACGCCGCCCCGGTGTGGATCCACGACTTCACCGCGCGCAGCCAGAACGGCCTGCCCATGGACTGCGCCATGGTGAAGGAGAAGTTCCAGGACGCCTTCGCCGCGGTCTGGGACGGCCGGATGGAGGACGACGGCTTCAACCGCCTGGTGTTGCGCGCCGGGCTGACCGCGCGCGAGGTCACGGTGCTGCGCGCCTACGCCAAGTACCTACGCCAGGCGCGCATCGCCTACGGGCAGGACGTGGTGGAAAGCACATTGGCCGAATACCCGGCCATCGCGCGCAAGCTGACCGCCCTGTTCCACGCCCGTTTCGACCCGGCCCGCCAGGTGCCGAACGACCCGGGGCTGGTGACTGAGATCGAGCGCGCGCTGGACGGCGTGAAGAACCTGGACGAGGACCGCATCCTGCGGCGCTTCCTCAACCTGGTCTGCAACACGCTGCGCACCAACGCCTATCAGGCCGGGGCGGACGGCAAGCCGAAGACCTACATTTCCTTCAAAATCGACAGCAGCCACATCGATGAGCTGCCGCTGCCGCGCCCGATGGTGGAGGTGTTCGTCTACAGCCCGCGCATGGAGGGCGTGCACCTGCGCGGCGGCAAGGTCGCCCGCGGCGGCATCCGCTGGTCCGACCGGCGCGAGGATTTCCGCACCGAGATCCTGGGCCTGATGAAGGCGCAGATGGTCAAGAACACCGTCATCGTGCCGGTGGGATCCAAGGGCGGCTTCGTGGTGAAGCGGCCGCCGCCCGCCAGCGCGGGCCGCGAGGCGGCGCTGGCCGAAGGCATCGAGTGCTACAAGACGCTGATGCGCGGCCTGCTGGACATCACCGACAACCTCGACGCCGGGGGTGCCGTGGTGCCGCCGGCCGAGGTGGTGCGCCATGACGGCAACGACCCCTATCTGGTCGTCGCCGCCGACAAGGGCACGGCGACCTTCTCCGATATCGCCAACTCGGTGTCGATCGACTACGGCTTCTGGCTGGGCGACGCGTTCGCGTCGGGCGGCTCGGCCGGCTATGACCACAAGAAGATGGGCATCACCGCCCGCGGCGCCTGGGAATCGGTGAAGCGCCATTTCCGGGAGCTGGGGCGCGACATCCAGACCCAGGACTTCACCGTCGTGGGCGTCGGCGACATGTCCGGCGACGTGTTCGGCAACGGCATGCTGCTGTCGAAGCACATCAAGCTGCTCGCCGCCTTCGACCACCGGCACATCTTCCTCGACCCCGATCCCGACCCGGCGCGCGGCTGGGAGGAGCGCCAGCGCCTGTTCGACCTGCCGCGGTCGTCCTGGGCGGACTACGACGCCGGGCTGCTGTCCAAGGGCGGCCGCATCTACGACCGCGCCGCCAAGTCGCTGGAGCTGACGCCGGAGATCCGCGCCCGCTTCGGCATCGAGAAGGAGCATGTCACCCCGCAGGCGCTGATGCAGACCCTGCTGAAGGCCGAGGTGGACCTGCTGTGGTTCGGCGGCATCGGCACCTACCTGAAGGCGTCGGAGGAGAGCAACGCGGAAGCCGGCGACAAGGCCAACGACGCGCTGCGCATCGACGGCCGCGACGTGCGCGCCAAGGTGATCGGCGAGGGCGCCAACCTGGGCGCCACCCAGCGCGGCCGCATCGAGGCGGCACGGCACGGGGTGCGGCTGAACACCGATGCCATCGACAACTCGGCCGGCGTGGACACCTCCGACCATGAGGTGAACATCAAGGTCCTGCTGAACGACGTGGTCGCCCGCGGCGACATGACGATCAAGCAGCGCGACCGGCTGCTGGCCGAGATGACCGACGAGGTGGCCGGGCTGGTGCTGGCCGACAACTACCTCCAGACCCAGGCGCTGACCGTGGCCCGCGCCCAGGGTCCCGACGCGCTGGAGGCGCAGGCCCGCTTCATCCGCACGCTGGAGAAGTCCGGGCGCCTGAACCGCGCCATCGAGTACCTGCCGGACGAGGAGGAGCTGTCGGCCCGGCTGGCCGACCGCGAAGGCCTGACCCGGCCGGAGCTGGCGGTGCTGCTGGCCTACGCCAAGATCACGCTGTACGACGACCTGCTGGCGTCCGACCTGCCGGACGACGCCTTCATGGCCGACGACCTGACCCGCTACTTCCCCAAGCCGCTGCGCAAGACCCACGCGGAGGCCATCGCCCGCCACCGGCTGCGGCGCGAGATCATCGCCACCAGCGTCACCAACAGCCTCGTCAACCGGACCAGCCCGACCTTCGTCAAGGAGATGATGGAGAAGACCGGCATGGGCCCGGCCGACGTGGCCCGCGGCTACGCCATCGTGCGCGACAGCTTCGGCCTGCGGTCCCTGTGGACCGGGATCGAGGACCTGGACAACATCGTGCCGGCGGCGTTGCAGACCAGCCTGATCCTGGAAACGGTGCAGCTGATGGAACGGGCGGTCGCTTGGTTCCTGACCAGCTGCGGCCAGCCGCTGGACATCGCGGCGGAGACGGAGGCCTACCGGCCGGGCATCGAGGCCCTGCTGGGCGGGCTCGACGCCTTCCTGGACGCGGAGGAGGCGGCCCGCCTGTCGGCGCGCGTGGCGTCCTACGCGGACCAGGGCGTGCCGGCGGATCTCGCCCGCCGGATGGCCGCTCTGCCCGTCCTGGCGGCGGCACCCGACCTGGTCCGCATCGCGCGGCGCACCAAGCGCGACGTGTCGGCCGTGGCGGCGGTCTACTTCATCCTGGGCCGCCGGTTCGGGCTGGAATGGCTGCGCGACAAGGCGGCGGCGGCGAAGGTCGACAACCACTGGCAGAAGCAGGCGGTCGCCGCCTTGGTGGATGACCTGTTCGCCCACCAGACCGCGCTGACCGTCCGCGTGCTGGAGACGGCCGACCACCTCCCGGCCGAAGCCCCGGTGGACGGGTGGATCGCCCAGCACCGCCCGGTGGTGGAGCGGGTCGAGCAGCTCCTGTCCGAACTGCGCACCCAGCCCAACGTCGACCTCGCCATGCTCGCCGTCGCCAACCGGCAGCTGCGGGGCCTGACGGCGGGGTAAGGGACGGTCGCGGCAGCACCGCTGACGGACGAAGGGCGCGGCCACCGTGGCCGCGCCTTTTCCTTACCCGCTACACGAAGGTGAAGTTGTTGGCCGTCAAGGCACCAGGCAGAACGCCGGACAGGGTGATGGAACTTTGCACCGCTGTGTTGGGATCAAGGAAGCCGATCACCGTGCTGCCGTCCCGGAGTTCCAGGTGGCTGAGCACCGAGTTCGCGTCGCCGGCGCTGTCGAAGCTGGAGAATATGCGGGTGTCGACCTCGATCCGGTCCTCTGCGGTGTTGAAGTCCTGGATGACGTCCGCGCCGAAGGCGACCGAGGTCATGCCCACCTCGCGGTAATAGAGGAAGCGGTCCGCGCCCGCCCCGCCCATCAGGGTATCGTTACCCAGCCCGCCCCACAGCGTGTCGTTGCCGGTCCCGCTAAGGATCCCGTCCGCGCCGGCCCCTCCGGACAGGAAATTGGGGGCGGTGCTGCCGGTGATCGTGTCGTCTCCCGATCCGCCGAGGACGTTTTCGATCGACGCTAGCGTGTCCTTGCCGATCTGCGTCCCTTGCGCCGTCCCGGCCTGGAGGTCGATGGCGACCGGTGCGGTGATCCCGGTCAGGTCGTAGGTGTCCGCGCCCTGGCCGCCGTCATAGGCGTCGTCGCCGTCGCCAATCGTCGCGATGATGCGGTCGTCGCCCTTGCCCGCGTCCACCCGGTCCTTTCCCTTGCCCCCGGTGATGGCGTCGATATCGGCCGTGCCGTCGAGCCTCTCCGCCTTGTCGGTCCCCTGCACCGTGTTAATGGTGTAGAGCGGCCGCATCATCTCGTTGTCCTCGTGGGACAGGATGTGACAGTGCCAGACATACTCACCGGTCAGGTCGAAGGTCTGGACGATGCGCAGCATCTCGCCGGGGGCGACCCAGACGGTGTCCTGGTTGCCGGTGTCCTCCGGCCGCAACCGGACAGCGTCCGACGCCCTGTAGTCGTTGCCGACCACGCCATCGCCGTTCAGGTCCTCGTCGGCAATCCGGTATTTGCCCAGCACCTGGAACTGAACTTGGTGCAGGTGGATGGGGTGGGCGTCCGCCGTGGTGTTGTAGATTTCCCAGACCTCGGTCGAGCCGCGCAGCGGGTCCTCCGTGGTGGCATCGTCCCACATCAGCGCGCCGTACTTCACGGGGCGTCCGTTGATGTCGGTGGTGTCCTCCGCCACGCCGAGCTTGGGCTGGATGTGCCCGTCGGGCATTTCGTCCTCGAACAGGCCGAGCTTGCGCACCGTGACCTTTCCCAGATCCACGGTCGCGGCCAATTCCCGGAAGTTCGGATTCAGGATCGTCCCGTTCTGCACGGTGGCCGCGGCGGCGGGCGCGTTTCCGGTCACCTGGAACTGCATCACCTCACCCACGGATGTGCCGTGCGCGGACTCCTCGTCGGGGATGTCCAGTCCCTGGAAGGGGCTCCAGGCCGGGCCGTCGTTCTCCAGCGTCACGATGTAGCCGGGGGCGAGCTTGGAGAAGTCCAGCACCACGTCGGCGCGGTCGCCGGGGGTCAGGACGATCCGCTCCTCCTCCGTGTGGGTGCCGTCGCCGTTGTCGATGGTGATCGCCTTGGGCAGCAGCCCGCCGTCCGTGCCGACCAGCGTCATCTTCACGCAGGCGCTGCTCAGTTTCAGCACGTAGAAGCGCGAGTCGGACCCGTTCAGCAGGTGGAGGGTGTAGGTCGTCCGGTCGACGTCCATCTTCGGCCAGGCCTTGCCGTTGACCAGAAGGACATCGCCGAAGAACTCCGGCGTGGCGAAGGGATAGCCGTGCGATCCCGGGAACTCCTCGCCCACCGTGCCGCCGGCTCCCGGCAGTGGATCGTCCGCCGTGTTGCCGGGGCGGTAGAGCTGCCCGTCCGCCGTGAAGGCGCGGTCCTGGATCGCCGCCCCGACCTCGTGCTGGGCGTCGGGCAGAACGCCCGGCGCACCGCCCTGCCCGGTCATAAGCCCGTCGATGGTGGCGTCGCGCACGAGGTTGAAGCCGGCCAGCCCCATATAGACGTTGAGCCGCGTCACCCCGAGCGCGTGGTCGTGATACCACAGCGTCGCCCCCGGCTGGCTGTAGTCGTAGATGTAGGTGCCGGAGTCGCCACCCTGCGTGTAGAAGCTCTCCGGGAACCCGTCGAACGCCGCCTGCGTGTGGCCGCCATGAAGATGCGTGACCAGCGGGACCCGCCCCCCGGCGTAATCGACCATCGCCATGTGCAGGCTGGTGTCCACCGGGATGGACGCCGGATAGCCGGAGGCCGGCAGGGCGTTCTTCCAGGTCACCCGGATCGGGACTCCCGACCGGGCAAGAATGGTCGGGCCCGGATAGCTGGGCGTGAAGGGAACGGATTTCCCGTCGATGCTCATCACCCCATAGCCCCAGACCGTGGTGACGGCGCCGAGCGCGCGACCTTCGTCGTTGTACAGTCCCAGATCCTGCGTGGTCTGGCCCGCGCCAATGACGTAACGTCCACCCCTGGTGGCGTCGATCACCGTCGGGATTGCGAGACTGTTGACGAACTTCGGCTGCGTGGTTGGATCAAGAAGCTGCACGGCCATAGCGTCCCCCTTGTTCTTTCTGTATTTTGGTTTTCCTGGCCTTGATCGTTCCGGTGCTTGAGGCGACGATGACGGGCGAAGACGTGGACAGGCAACCACGCCGTCCCGCGAGGCGGGCACCAGCAATCGTTCCAGCGGCATGTCCGGCGGGACACGGCGGAGCTACCGGTTTGCATTTTCTGATTTGGTTGGCGACTGTCCCTCGTCTCAGGGCGTCACCATCCATGACCGAACACTGATATTGTTGGCGTGGCCGTTCAACGCTGGATTGGGGGTAAAACCCTATTAAAAATCGGTGTGTTTTCGGCGCCCGATGCATGATTTCGGGTGTAGTCCACGCCCCCCGCATCGCGTCACACTCACCACTTTCACGCGCTCATTTCCGGATGAGTGGGCCCTGTACATCGCGTCGGGTCGCATCGATCCCACCCATGCGGTACGGATCTCCCTGTAGCCACCGCCGCATTCCCGCTATGGTGCCGGCGATCCGCCATCTTTTCCGCCGACCCGGAGCCGCCGCGATGACCGACAGCACCCCCACCCTCCTCGACGCCATCCGCCTGTTCCGGGCGAACGACCTCGGCGGGGCGGAGGCGGCGTGCCGGGCGCTGCTGGCGACCGACCCGCACAACGCGCAGGCGCTGCACCTGCTGGGCCTCGTCGCCGCCCACACCGGCCATCCGGACGCCGCCCTGGAACTGCTCGGCCAAGCCATCGCGGAGCAGGGGAACGACCCGTCCTTCCACAACAGCCGCGGCAGCCTGCTCTTCCAGCTCGGCCGCGCCGCGGAAGCCGAAGAGTCCTTCCGCGCCGGCATCGTGCTGAACGACCGCCTGCCGGAGCTGCACGGCAATCTGGGCAACGCGCTGAAGGCGCTGTCCCGGCTGGAGGAAGCGGAGACCGCCTTTCGCACGGCGCTGGCGCTGCGCTCCGACGCGCCGGAGATGCACAACTTCCTCGGAACGACCCTGCGGGAGCTTGGCCGGCTGGACGAGGCGCAGACCCATTTCCGCTGCGCGCTGGATCTCGCGCCGGAGTATCTGGAGGCCCGCTACAACCTCGCCGAGGCGCTGAGCACCCGCGGGGAACTGGAGGAGGCTGCGGCGTCTTTCCGCAAGGTGATCGAGGCGGCCCCCCGCTTCGTCCCCGCCCATGTCGGCCTCGCCCACTCGCTGCAAAGCCTCGACCGCGCCAACGAGGCGGTGGAGGCGATCGAGGCCGCCCGCGCCATCGCCCCCGACCACCCCTTGGTGCAGTTCACCCGCCGCCTGATCTATTCCAACGCGGTGCCCGGCTGGCACCTGCCGATGATCAACGATGTCGAGCGCAACGAAGCCTATGACGCGGCGCTGAAGCGCGCAGTTACGCCGGACTCCCTGGTGCTGGAGATCGGCACGGGGTCGGGCATCGTCGCCATGATGGCGGCGCGTGCCGGCGCCAAGCAGGTCGTGACCTGCGAGGTCAACCCGATCCTCGCCCGCGTCGCGAAGGAAACGGTGGCGCACAACGGCTACGGCGACCGCGTCAGCGTCGTGCCGAAGCTGTCCACGCAGCTGAACGTCGGGGCCGGCGGCGACCTGCCGGAGAAAGCCGACGTCTTCGTGTCGGAGTTGATCAACATCGGCATGCTGGCACCGCGCATGCTGTCGGTGCTCCAGCACGCGCGCACCCATCTGGTGAAGCCCGCCGGGGCCATCATCCCGCGCGCCTCCACCGTCTACGCCATGCTGGTGGAAACGCCGGAACTGGCGCGCATCAACCCGGTCAAGACCATCGACGGCTTCGACATGTCGACCTTCGACGTCTTCCGCTCGCCGGGCTACCAGCAGATCGACCTTGCGGCCGACGCCCACACCCCGCTGTCCGCCGGCTTCACCGCGCTGGAGTTCGACTTCACCCGCAACATGCCGGAAGAGGGCGAGCGCGAGATCACCGTGGAGATCACGCACGAGGGCACCTGCCACGGCGTGGCCTTCTGGTTCGACCTGTTCATGGACGAGGAGGTCGTCTACCGGTCGGAAAGCCGCGCCCGGACGAACCACTGGAAGCAGGCCATGACCTTCCTGGAAACCCCGATCCAGGTCCGACCCGGCGACCGGCTGACCATCGTCGCGCGCTACGACAACAACCAGATCTCCTTTGGCATCGGCGGGTGAGGAGCGGCGGGCCGCCGGGCACCTGCGGCGATCCGCCCACCCGGATAAATTGCCGTGAATTTGACGTGATCAACCGATCTCTCTTACCCTGTCGTCAATGAACAACGGCCTCCAACGAGGGGCCGGATTGAACGACGGGGGCGCCCCATGTCCATCTCGACCGCGACCGCCTACAGCGCTAGCCTCAGCCTCACGCTGAAGGGAACCGCAGCAGGCACGGGTGCCGTTTCCGGCAAGGACTCGCCCGCCAAGCCCGCAGGCGACCCGGCGGGGGGCGCGGCCGGCGGTTCGTCCGTGATCGTCAGCCTGTCCGTGGAAGCGCAGATGGTCGTCGCCTCCGGCTCCGCCGCGGCGGCTACCGAAAGCGCGCCCACGTCCCGCTTCGCCGCTTATTTCCCAACGCGCGACGGCAAGCCTGTAACGGCGCTGGCAAACGCGGTGGAGAACCCGGGCGCCCAGTCGAGTTCGGCGGGCCTGACCCTGCCGGAGGCGGCGAAGGACGCCCGCGCGCGCATGGATGCCCAGTACGACGCCATGAAGGCCAGCGGCAAGCCCTTCGACGCCAACGCGTTCGAGGGTCGGGACTGGAACACGGTCATGGGCGACCTCGACCGCCGCTCCCTCTACGCCATCAGCAGCAACACCGGCGGCCTGTTCTCGGAGGAGGAGCAGAACACGGCACGCAGCATGATGGTGCAACAGCAAGGGCTGGCGATGGGGCTGTACAGCGGGCCGACCCGGCTGGCCGGCACCTTCAGCGATCCTTTCAACGGCGACATGGCCGCGCACATGAAGGCAGGCGTCAAATTCCTCGACGGCGTGAGCGACGAGGAGAAGACCTCCGTGGACTGGGCGATGGATCGCGCAGGCGCACAGTCCAATTACGAGGCGGCGCACCGCAACACCCGGGAGGAGCTGGAAGCGCTGAACGGCGAAACCCCGCTGCAAAAGCTTCTGAAGGCGGCCGCGAAGACGCTCAACGGCAGGGACAAGGACAAGCCGTCGCGCGACAAAACGGACGAGATGGAGAATCTGGACAGCGACAACCCGCTGGCGAAACTGGTCAAGACCGCGGTGGACACCATGAAGGGCAACCCAACGCGCGGCATCTCGCACGGACTGATCCGGACGGCCGAGGACTTGAAGGAACAGCCGTGGTTCAAGGGCTTCGAATCGCAACTCGACACGGCCATCCAGCAGACGAGGGAGATGTATCAGTCCAGGAAAGCGCCCGGGACGGTGTGAGGCTTGCTCTCGATGCCGGAGGGCGACGCCGTTGGTTTCCACCACCGGATGAGGTAGAGTGGTTTCGGTTGGCCCGGAGACGACTCATGAGCACCGACGAACGCCTTGGCCGCATCGAATCCGAGATCGGCGTCCTGCAAACCGACGTGAGTCATTTGAAGGCGGACGTGTCCGTGTTGAAAGCTGACGTGTCCGTGTTGAAGGCGGACGTGTCCGAACTCAAGAAGGGCCAGGCTGAGATCAAGACGACGTTGTCCCAGGTGATGCAGTTGCTCGCACGCATCGACGGGCGGCTGGATGAACAGCGCGCGACCATCAATGCCCTGATCCCGGTGCGGCTCGCCGCGGTTCCCTCCGCCGCCGAATAGCAACAGCAGCCATCATCAGCCGCCCTATGCCCGAGTTCATCCAGGCGCCGAGCCGGCGCGCCATCGTGTCCTGGTGCCTCTACGACTGGGCCAACTCCTCCTACAACACCATCGTCACGACCTTCATCTTCTCCGTCTACTTCGCCCGCGGCGTGGTCGGGGACGAGGTGGCTGGGGCGTCGCGGTGGAGCGCGGCACTCACCGTCGCCGGGCTGCTGATCGCGCTGCTCAGCCCCGTGCTCGGTGCCATCGCCGACCGCACCGGTCGGCGCAAGCCCTGGATGGCCCTGTTCACCCTCCTCACCGTTCTGTTCAGCGCCGCGCTGTGGTGGGTGAAGCCCGACCCGTCCTACGCCCTGTTCGCCCTGGTCTGCGTGGTGATCGGCACGGTCGCCTTCGAGTTGGCGAACGTCTTCTACAACGCCAGCCTGACCGGACTCGCCCCGCCGGCGATGCTGGGGCGCCTGTCCGGCTGGGGCTGGGGCATTGGCTATTTCGGCGGTCTGGTCTGCCTCGTCGTCGCACTGTTCGTCTTCGTCAAGTCGCCCACACCCCTGTTCGGACTGCTCGACACGGCGGAGCAGGCGCCGGTGCGCGCGACGGCGCTGCTGGCGGCGGTCTGGTACGGGCTGTTCGCCCTGCCTTTCTTCCTGTGGGTGCCGGACACACCACCGACCGGGCTGTCCATTGGTCGGGCGGCGCGGGAAGGTGTGGCGACGCTGCGCCGGACCCTGGCGGAGACACGCAAGTACCGAAACGTCGTCCGCTTCCTGGTCGCCAGCGCCTTCTACCGCGACGCCATCAACACCATCACCGCCTTCGGCGGCATCTTCGCCGCCCACGCCTTCGGCATGACCTTCGAGGAGATCGTGATGTTCGCGATCGCGCTCAACGTCGTCGCCGGCATTGGCGCCATCGCCTTCGCCTGGGTCGACGACCGGGCCGGGGCCAAGCCGACCATCCTGATCAGCCTGTTGGGCCTGATCGCCTTCGGCGTGCCCTTGCTGCTGGCGACCGACAAGCTGTGGTTCTGGATCCTCGCCTTGGGGCTCGGCGCCTTCTTCGGGCCGGCACAGGCGGCCGGGCGGTCCATGATGGCGCGGCTGGCGCCCGAGGGCATGGCGGGGGAGATGTTCGGGCTCTACAGCCTGACCGGACGCATGGTGGGCTTCATCGGCCCGCTGGCCTTCGGGCTGGCCACGGAGGCTTTCGAGAGTCAGCGCGCTGGCATGGCGAGCGTTGTGGCTTTCTTCGTGGTCGGGTTTGGGCTTATGCTGACGGTACGGGAGCCAGCCCCGGCACGACCCCTCGCGGCGCGACAGTCTGCCGCACCCTGATCACAGATTCGGCCGGCCCAAGCTGCTACCTTCCTTTTTGCTGCGACGCACAATAGTCTCGGCCCGGAGGGCGGAACGACCATGCTGCACATCAAGGACATTGAGGCTTTCGCGCACATCAACGAGGCGCTAGCCCGCGACTCCGGCGCAACCCGCCAGGACTCCGATCCGAACGGACATCATCCGCCGATGCACCCGGCGCTGCTTGTCGCCATGGCCGCGACCGGCCGCCTGAAGCCGGAGGAGGACGCCGGTGGCAAGCACCACCCCGCGAGCCTAGCCGGCATGATGGCGCGGTTGATGAGGGCGCGGGGGCGGTAGGAAGAGCGTTTCGACTGAGCGGGCGGCTGCAAGGCCGGCTTGGCGATTCACCACAGAGACACGGAGACACGGAGGTTAGAGACTTCTCTGTGTCTCCGTGTCTCTGTGGTGAGTTTCTGCACCCCCTCCCCCGCCAAAAGGAGAGGGGCGTGCATACGCTCGCTCAGTGCCGGAAGTGGCGCATCCCGGTGAAGACCATCGCAAGGCCCTTCTCGTCGGCCGCGGCGATGACCTCGTTGTCGCGGATCGAGCCGCCGGGCTGAATCACCGCAGTCACGCCCGCTTCGGCCGCGGCCAGCAGACCGTCGGCGAAGGGGAAGAAGGCGTCGGACGCGACCACGGAGCCCTTGGTCAGCGGCTCCGACAGCCCGGCGGCCTTGGCGGCCTCGGCCGACTTGATGGCGGCGATGCGGGCGCTGTCCACGCGGCTCATCTGGCCGGCGCCGACGCCGACCGTGGCACCGTTCTTGGCGTAGACGATGGCGTTCGACTTCACGTGCTTGCCGACGCGGAAGGCGAACAGCAGGTCGGCCAGTTCCTGCTCGGTCGGCGCGCGCTTGGTGACGACCTTCAGCTCCGCCGGGTCGATGCGGCCGTTGTCGCGGTTCTGCAGCAGGAAGCCGCCGGACAGCTGCTTGATTATCATGCCCGGCTCGGCCGGGTTCGGCACGTCCTTGGTCAGCAGGACGCGCAGGTTCTTCTTGGTGGCGAGCAGCGCGCGGGCCGAGTCGTCGGCGTCCGGGGCGATTACCACCTCGGCGAACAGCTTGGAGATCTCCTCGGCCGTGGCGGCGTCCAGCGGGCGGTTGACGGCGATGATGCCGCCGAAGGCGCTGACCGGGTCGCACAGCAGCGCCTGCTTGTACGCGTCCAGGATATTGTCGCCTTGCGCCACGCCGCAGGGGTTGGCGTGCTTGATGATGGCGACGGCCGGACGCTCGAACTCGGCGACCAGCTCGAAGGCGGCGTCGGTGTCGTTCAGGTTGTTGTAGGACAGCTCCTTGCCCTGGAGCTGGGTGGCGGTCGCAACACCCGGGCGCTGCTCGCCGGTCACGTAGAAGGCCGCCTGCTGGTGCGGGTTCTCACCGTAGCGCAGCGTCTGGCTGAGCTTGCCCGACAGGGTGACGCGCGGCGGGAAGGTCTCGCCCTCTTGGCCGGCCAGCCAAGTGGAGATGGCGGCGTCGTACGCGGCCGTACGCGCGTACGCGCGCTGGGCGAGCGTACGGCGCAGCTTCAGCGTGACGGCGCCATCGTGCGTCGCCAGCTCGTCCAGAACGGCCTCATAGTCCTCCGCGTCGGTGACCACGGTGACGAAGTCGTGGTTCTTGGCGGCGGCGCGGATCATCGCCGGCCCGCCGATGTCGATGTTCTCCACACAGTCGTCGTAGCTGGCGCCCTTCGCGACGGTCGCCTCGAACGGGTAGAGGTTCACGACCACGAGGTCGATCGGCGGGATGTCGTGGGTCTTCATGGCGTCCGCGTGGATGTCGCGGCGGGCCAGGATGCCGCCGTGCACGCGCGGGTGCAGCGTCTTCACGCGGCCGTCCATGATCTCCGGGAAGCCGGTGTGGTCGGAGACCTCCTTCACCGGAACGCCGGCCTCGGCCAGCCGCTGCGCCGAACCGCCGGTGGACAGGATCTCCACACCCTTGGCCGCCAGCGCCTGGCCGAGCGCGACGAGGCCTGTCTTGTCGGACACGGAAATCAACGCGCGCGTGATGCGGACGAGATCGGGGGCGGGCGAATGGGCGGTCTTCGGCGGGCTCATCGGGGCATCCTGGTCTGTCTGGAACCTGAAACAGGGCGACGGGCCGGGGGGCACGGATGAACACGAATGAAAAACACGGACGTCACGGAACCCGAAGCCGGTCCGTGTCCATCCGTGCGGAATGCGTGCTCATCCGTGCCCCCGTCCCCGGTCGCCGCGGATGCGCGCGATTTACGCCCCCTTGCGCTCGCGGCGCAAGGCCCATTTCACGGTGTTGCCGTCAGGGCCGGTATGACCGTGGATAGCGATCTGGGTGGTCCGCCGTGGCTCGTCGCCACTGCCCAGATAGATGCTCTCCGCCAGCTCCAGCGTCCCGCCCGACGCGCGCAGGCGCCAGACCGCGCCGCTGTGCAGCCGCAGCACCACCTGCCCATCGCCCTGGGCCAACGAGGCCTGAACCGACGGGTGCAGATGGAAGCGGATGGTGAAGCCCTGCGGCTCCGGCGTCGCGCCGATCACCGGCTCCAGCGTGTCCTCGCCGCGCAGATCCTCGCCGTTCTCCGCCAGATAGACGCGCCGCCGGTGCAGGTAGCCGAAGTTGCGGCTGTAGCCGTTGTGCGTGGCGACCACCAGCACGGCCCCGTCGTTCTCCTGCCGCTCGCACCCGACATGGGAGGGGCGGCGGCCGAGCCCACCGTCCTCCAGCACCTCCGACGAATTGGTTTCGGCCAGCACGACGGTGGAATGGGCCGCGGTGCCGGCCAGGGCGGAGCGCCAGGGGCCGGTGGCCGCCCGATGGCTGCCGCAATTGACGATCAGCCGCTCCTTGCCGACCGACATCTCCAGCGACAGCGTGCCGGCGTGGGCGGTGGCGTCCAGGCCGCTGGCGGGCGGCACGCCGGCGTCCATCAGCACCATGGTGCGGCCGGCGATCAGCCGTTCGAAGCCGGTGTGCGGCGCGCTCTTCAACGGGCGGCCACGGGCGTCGGCCTGGGCCAGCACCGTGTCGACCAGCGCCGCGTCCTCCTCCCGCCCGCCGTTGAACAGGGCGAGCCCCCCGTCGCCGTGGCGGAAGAAGCGCAGCGCCGGAGTCATGCGGTCGATGGCATGCTGCAAGGTCTCCGGCACCTCGGTGCGGGCGGTGCGCAGCACGGCGCGCACGTCGATCAGGTCGCGCAGGATGCGCAGCTGCACGGACGGGCAGCGCTCCACATGACCGCCGTCGGGCAGGATTTGGCGTGGCAGCTCCCGTTCCAGCAGACGCAACGCGTCCTGGCCGGTGCGTTCGGTGTCCGGCAGGCAGAAGCCGCCGTAGACGAGGCCCTTCACCGCCGTGACCAGCGCCTTGCCGTCCAGCGCGCCGGGAACGACGCGCGTCAGGTGGCGGACTTGGCGTGCGAGGCTGTCGAAGATGCGGGCGCGGAACTCGTCGTCGGCCGAAGCGCAGTAGAAGTCGTGCAGGCCGATCCAGGTGCTGATGCGCGCGCCCATCACCTCGGGCGCCCAGGTCTTGGGGTGCCAGCCGCCGTTGTGGTCCAGCCAGGACAGCACCAGCGCGCGGGCCCGCCGCCGCGCCGCGTCGCCGCCGACCGCGCGCAGGTCGCGCATCCACTCGAACCCGTGCAGCGCGTCCAGCCAGCCGGCGTTGCCGGCCCGCCAGCCGGGCGTCCCGTTGGGGTCGACCGTGACGGTCTGCCCGCCGAGTCGGAACACACCCGCCAGCAGGGCGGAGCCCTCCGTCGCGTCGCCCGGCCAGGGATCCGGCGGCACGATGGCCAGCGCCGTCGGCGCCCGGCCGCCCAGCGTCAGCTTGTAGATCGGGTTGCCGAAGGCGATGTGCGCCACGCCTTCCCGCAACCGGCCGATTTTGCCACGCGCGCCGCTCATCGCCTCACCCCGCCACACGACAGGGGGAGACAGCCGGCGAATCGAATCGAGGTGTCGGACGATCGGGGAGGAACATTCTTGTTTGGTATCAAATTCGCCTCGACCGCCGCAAGCCGGTGGTAATCTATTCGTGCAACCGTCTCAGCCTTGCCACAAAGAACCCGTCGATGCCGCCGAGATCGGGCAGCATGCCCGGCAGGGACCGAACCTCGCCGCGCTCGTTGATCAAGTCTGCCATGCCGCCCAGCTCGCCCGGTTCGATCGGCACGCGCTCGACCCGGTCGTCGCGGGTCAGGATGCGGTCGACCTGGGCCTCGCCCTCCTCCGGCTGGATGGAGCAGGTGCAGTAAACCAGCAGGCCGCCGGGCTTCACCAGATCGACCGCGTGGGCCAGCAGGCGGTTCTGTGCGCGGGCCAACTTGGCGATGTCCTCCGGCGTCTTGACGCGCAGGATATCCGGGTGGCGACGGATCGCCCCGGTGGCCGAGCAGGGGGCGTCCAGCAGCACCGCGTCGGCCGGCTGGTCCGGGGTCCAGGTGGCCACGTCGGCCGCCAGGATTTCGGCGGGCAGGTCGAGCCGCCCCAGATTCTCCCGCACCCGCTCCAGCCGCTTGGCAGAGCGGTCCACCGCGACCACCTCGGCCCCTTGCGCGACCAACTGCGCGGTCTTGCCGCCGGGGGCGGCGCAGAGGTCGTAGACCCGCTTGCCCGACAGGTCGCCGAACAGCTTCGCCGGCAGCGAGGCGGCGAGGTCCTGCACCCACCAGGCGCCCTCGGCAAAGCCCGGCAGCTCGGTGACCGACCCGCCGGGCGGACGGCGCAGCGAGCCGGTGGGAAGAACCGTGGCCTCCAGCCGCTCCGCCCAGGTCGCCGGGTCGTGCTTGACGGTGATGTCCAGCGGCGCCTCGTGCAGGTGCGCTTCGACGATGCCGCGGGTGCGGCCCATGCCGTAGGCCTGCCGCCAGGCGAGCCACAGCCAGTCCGGCGTGTTCAGGCGCCCGGCGTCCTGCTTGGCGGCAAGCTCCGCGCCCTCGCGGCCGATGCGGCGCAGGACGGCGTTGATCAGCCCCTTGTAGGGCTCCGCCCCGCGCGCCGCGGCCAACTCCACCGCCGTGTCCACGGCAGCGTGGGCCGGCGTGCCGAGAAAGACCAGCTGCGCGGCGCCGAGCCGCAGGATGTCGTGCACCGTGGCCTTGGGCAGGCCGGGCTTGGACAGGCTGCCCTGGATCAGCTCGTCGATCTGGCCCAGCCGGCGCAGCACCGTGGCGACCAGCATGCGGACGAATCCGCGGTCGCGCGGATCGAGCCCGCGCAGATCCGGGTGCGCGTCGAACGCGTCGTCAAAGGGGATGGACTTGCGCAGCACATCGCGCAGCAGGTCGAGCGCGGCGGCCCGCGCGGCAAGGGAAGCTTCGGACATGCGCTGGATTTAGCGCGCCGGACGCCGGGTGTCGAGTGATGCTAGCGTCTCGCCCCCCACTCATCGTAAGTGGCGTGTGGCCCGACGTCCTCCACAACGAAGCAGGACACCCTCGCCGCCTCGCTCCGGCGCAGGATGAAGCGGTTGGGATGGCCGGCGGTCATCGCCCACAGGACGTCGCCATGACCATTTAGAGAATGCAGGCCAAGCTCCGGCGGGACGGGGTTCTCGCCCAGCCGCTTCAGCGTGCGGTCGGCGCGCACGCGCTCGATCGGCGACAGGGCGCGCGCCGCGCGGGCGTCGTAGCGGTCGCTCTTCACATAGCGCGTGCCGCCGCCCTGGAGCGGGCTGGACGGCCCGCCGGGATCGGCGAGGGCACGCCGCACCATCAGCGCCCAGCGCGCGTCCCGGCAGGCAACCAGGGCCTGCCGGTGCAGCGACGGGATCCGGTCCGCCAGGGTGTGGAAACGGGGGAA
The DNA here is from genome assembly GCF_025961225.1 of Azospirillum canadense. GTDB lineage: Bacteria > Pseudomonadota > Alphaproteobacteria > Azospirillales > Azospirillaceae > Azospirillum > Azospirillum canadense. The sequence goes on from NZ_JAOQNG010000001.1 coordinate 2,794,244, forward strand.
CAGGGCGCGCCGGCGGAACCCGATCTCCAAGGTCGCGCGCTCCACCGCCTCGTCCGCCGCCTTCGCGGCCTCCGGAAGGGCGCGGGTCTCCAACGCCAGCAGCGTGTCGATGCGCGCGTCCAGGGCGGAGGCGTCGGGTTGGCATTCCACAGCGGCGATCAGGCGGGCAACCGCCCCGGCAGCCCGGCGCTCCGCCTCGTCGATGCGGTGGAGAACGTCGTCGTGGCCGGCGTCGGGCGGGATGGACAGCCAAGCGGGGTCGAACAGGGGAAGAAGGTCGAAGGTCACAGCGTCTCGTCGAAGGCGGCTTGCAGCGTCCGGCTCATCGGCTGCCGGCGGACCAGTTCATAAGCCGCTTCGCCGTCGGTGCGCCAGCGGCCGGAGTGAACATAGTCCTCGCAGCCGTCGAGAAACTCCGCGTCGCGCTCGAAGGCCAGCGCGGATTCGAGGTAGCCGTCCGGGTCCTCCGCCGTGTCGGACAGGCAGCGCAGCCGGTTGTTCGACAGGAAAACCACGCGCTGCGGGCTGACGTGGGTGGAATGGTTGATGTTCAGGTTGGCCTTCGCCATCCCGATCAGCGAGTTGCGCACCAGGGCCGGAGGCGCTTCCTGCGCGCCGGTCAGCGTCTGCACGGTCAGGCCGCGCGCGGCGAGCCCCTGGAGCAGCCGTTCCCGCCGCGGTCGCCCCGCCACGTCGCCGAAGAAGAAGACGTCGACGGGGCGCTCGGGCCCCGGGCGCACCTCCTCCACCTTCTCGTGGAAGCCATAGCGTGCGTAGACCGCCCGGCCGCCGAGCGCCCGGTAGGGCTCCAGGTCCTGGCGGAACAGGCAGAGGATGCAGCGCGCGTCGGCCACGAAGCGCCGGAAATCGGCGCTGTCGCCCTCCGGCTCGTCCCGGCGATGGTGGGCGTAGCCGTAAAAGGTCTCCACCCCGACAAACCCGTAGGGAATGCGGAGGTCGGCCAGATGCGCCAGCAGCTCGCGCGAGCGGAACGCCATGGGCGGCAGGAACAGGTTCAGCGCCGCCGGGTCCAGCCCGTTCAGCGACACCCGCACCGTATGGCCGAGGTCCACCAGCGCGTGGTGCAGCAGCGCGATGGTGTTGGCGTACATGTTGAACTGCTCGCCGACCAGCGACAGGCAAACCCGCATGGCGCGCCCTCCATCACCAGGGCCGACATCCTCAGCCGTCGGCGCGCATCCGTGCGACGATCTCCTCCAACACGGCGTCGGCCTTGTCGTTGTCCACCTGACAGGTGCCGGCGGCCTCGTGCCCCCCGCCGCCGTATTCCAGCATCAGCGGGCCGATGTTCGTGCGGGAGCTGCGGTTGATGATCGACTTGCCGCAGGCCAGCACCGTGTTCTGCTGCTTTAGGCCCCAGAGGACGTGGATCGAGACGTTGGCTTCCGGGTACATGGCGTAGATCATGAAGCGGTTGCCGGCGTAGATCGTCTCCTCCCGGAGCAGGTCGACGACCACCACGTTGCCGCGCATGGTGGTGCAGCGGGCCAGCTGGTTGGAGAATTTCGGCTCGTGCTCGGCGTAAAGGTCCACCCGCTCCTTCACATCGGGCAGGGCCAGGATCTCGTCGATGCCGTGGTTCCGGCAGGCGTCGATCAGTTCCATCATCAGCTGGTAGTTGGAGATGCGGAAATCCCGGAAGCGGCCGAGGCCGGTGCGCGCGTCCATGATGAAGTTCAGCAGGGTCCAGCCCTGCGGCTTCAGGATGTCTTCGATCCCGTATTGGGCGGAGTCCGCCTGGTCCACCGCCGCCATCATCTCGTCGGAGATGCCGGGGAACCGTTCCTTGCCGCCGTAGTAATTGTAGACGACGCGCGCCGCCGACGGCGCGTCGGCCTGGATGATGTGGTTGTCCTGCTTGCCGACGCGCAGCGTCTCCGACAAGTGATGGTCGAAGGCCAGATGCACGCCGGGGACATAGGGCAGGTTTGTCGTGATGTCGCGGCCGGAGATCTCGATCTTGCCGTCCTGCATGTCCTTGGGATGCACGAACTTGATCTCGTCGAGGATGCCCAGCTCCTTCAGGAGCACGGCGCAGACCAGTCCGTCAAAATCGGACCGGGTGACGAGACGGTACTTCGTGGCCTCGGACATGCTTTCCCCCTGGCTGCCACCGGAACGCTTGGCAGCCGGAAGGTAGTATTACGCCCCTCTTTTCGCAATCCTTATCACGAGATGGTCAGCCCCAGGGCCCGCGTGACAACGTCCCAGCTCCGGCCATTTCGCGCAGCCGGCGAACCCGCTCCTCCATGTTGGGGTGGGTGGAGAACAGGCTGCCGGCGCCGCGCCCGTGCAGCGGGTTGGCGATGAACAGGTGGGCGGTCGTCGGGTTCGCCTCCGCCTGAAGGTTAGGGATCCGGTTGGCATAGGCGTGGATGCTGGTCAGCGCGTCGGCCAGCCAAAGCGGGCGGCCGCAAATCTCCGCGCCGATGCGGTCGGCCTCGTACTCCCGGGTGCGGCTGATGGCCATCTGCACGATCATGGCCGCGAAGGGCGCCAGGATGGCAACCAGGATTCCGCCGACCATGCCCAGCGGGTTGCCGCCCCGCCCGTCCTCGTCGCTGGAGGAGCTGCCGAAGAACATGCCGAAGTTGGCGATCATGGAGATAGCGCCGGCGATGGTCGCGGTGATTGTCATGACCAGCGTGTCGCGGTTCTTCACGTGGGCCAACTCATGCGCCATCACGCCCGCGATCTCCTCCGGGCTCAGCATGCACAGCAGGCCGGTGGTGGCGGCCACCGCCGCATGCTCCGGCGCACGGCCGGTGGCGAAGGCGTTGGGCTGGTCGTTTTCGATGATGAAGACCCGCGGCATGGGCAGGCCGGCGCGCTCCGCCAGGCGCTGGACGATGCCGTGGAACTCCGGCGCCGAATAGGCGTCCACCTCGCGCGCGCCGTACATGGACAGGACTATGTCGCCCGAGTTCCAATAGCTGAACAGGTTCATGCCCAGCGCCATCAGGAAGGCGATCATCATGCCGCCCTTGCCGCCGATCAGGTAGCCGATGGCCATGAACAGGGCCGTCAGGCCGGCGAGGAGAATGGTGGTCTTCACGTAACTGGTCATGGCGTCGATCCGGATGCCTGGGCGGTCTGCGCCCGCCGGCCATATGGGTGAGGCGAACGGGTGGGAGTAAGCCTATGAGCCTTCCCGTGGCGCATTGGGGGTGATATGGGCTAGGGGCAAGGCACCGTTCAAGATGGTATCCCACCGCATCCCGCCCCATATCACGGCCATGACAGACAAGACCTCCGCACCCGACGACGCGGCGATCGACGACCAAACCACCGCCGACGCCTCCACCGACACCCTCTCCAGCGATGCCGCCTTCGCAGATATCTCTGAGCAGGCGGACACCGAGACGGTCCTGAAGGGCCCCGAGCAGAAGCCCGGCGAGATCGGCGGCCCGAAGGGCCCGGAACCGACCCGCTACGGCGATTGGGAGTTCAAGGGACGCTGCTCCGATTTTTAATGAGCACACGCTAGGATATGTTGCCTGTATTCGGCCCGGGGCGGCTTGAATACATATGGATGCAGGATACAATACCTAAGTCGTGCTTGATACGTTCCTGCTCGCGCGTTATCCTCGCTGCGTAACCCGGGCGCTCGCCCAACGCGAAGGGAGCCGCGCATGCACGCCGATCCACGCCGCTTCCGCTTTTCTCTCGCGGCCGTCCTGACGGGCATTGCGCTAATCCTGGCAACCGGCCCCGCGACGAGCGCCCCGCCCCTGCTGCCCGGCCCAATCCCGGCGGAGGTGCTGGATGTGGTGGATGGCGACACCATCACCGTGCGGGCGACCATCTGGCTGGGGCAGATCGTGGAGACCAACGTGCGGGTGGACGGCATGGACGCGCCGGAAATGCGCGCCCGCTGCGCCCGCGAGAAGGACATGGCCGAGGCCGCGCGCGACATGGCGCGCAAGCTGATCGGGCCGAACCTCGTCAGCCTGATGGACGTGCAGCCGGACAAGTACGGCGGCCGCGTCCGCGCCCGCGTGGTGACCACCGGCGGCGCCGACCTGTCGGACTCCCTGATCAAGGCCGGCCTCGCCCGTCCCTACCACGGCGAACGCCGCCAGTCCTGGTGCGATGGGGCGGTGGGGTAGACGCCGCTTCTCACCGGCAGCGGTCCAGCTCCACCCGATCGTGGGAGCAGACGACGCGCACGGCGCCGGCGTGGTCACGGACGAGGCCGCGCAGGCGGTCCTGGTTGGCGATGCGGGCGGCGTGGTCGACCTCCATCAGGCGCTGGTAGGCGCGCATGCCCGGCGGACAGTGCGGGCGCTGCGGGTCCATCTCGCCGTGGTAAAAGTAGGCGTCGCCGGCCAGCAGCAGCCAGCCGCCCTCGCCCCGGCGCCCATCACTCTGGGAGGAGCCCTGCACCGCCACGCCGCAGTGCCCCCAGGTGTGGCCGGGCAGCGGCACCAGCAGGATCTCCGGCGGCAGGCCCTTCAGGTCGCGCACCGCCTCGAAGCCGAACCAGGGCTCCCCACCCGCCTCGTAGGCCTGCCAGTTCACCGCCTCGTCCCACTGGCGCGGGCGGTAGCGCTGGGAGGCGATGAAGCCGCGCCGTTGTGCCCGCGCCGCCTCCAGCTCGCGCCCGAAGACATGCACGGTGGCGTTGGGAAAATCCTCGATGCCGCCGGCGTGGTCGAAATCCAGGTGGGTCGCCACGATGTGCCGGACGTCCGACGCCTGGAAGCCCAGCCGCTCCACCGCACGGAGCGCCGTGTCCTCCTCGCGCAGCTGGATGCGGTTCATGGCGACGAACAGCGGGCTGAGCCGCTGGCGGGTCTCCCGCACGTCGCGCACCCCGAAACCGGTGTCGACAAGGACGAGGCCCTGCTCCGTCTGGATCAGCAGGCAGTGGCAGACGAGATGCGCGGTCATGCCATGGCTGCTGCCGTCGAACAGCCGCCCGCCGACCGGGCACATGGTGCCGCAATTCAGGTGATGAATGCGCATCGCCGCCCTTCCCAGGAGTTCGGCGACACAACAGGAGGGACGAAAGGGCCGTTCCGAAAGCGGGAGCGGCCCAAAAGGCATTGGTCGAAAAGGAAGTCGCCCCAAAAAACGAAACCGGGGGCCCCGAAAGGCCCCCGGTCCGTCGTCATTTCCCTAGGAACGACGCCGATCAGGTGTTGTTCATGCGGTTCTCGATCAGGTCGGTGACGACCGTCGGATCCGCCAGGGTCGAGGTGTCGCCCAGGCTGTCGTGCTCGTTCGCGGCGATCTTGCGCAGGATGCGGCGCATGATCTTGCCCGAGCGGGTCTTCGGCAGGCTCGGAGCCCACTGGATCAGGTCGGGCGAGGCGATCGGGCCGATCTCCTTGCGGACCCAGTTCACCAGCTCCTTGCGCAGCTCCTCCGTCGGCGACTCGCCGGCGTTGAGCGTGACATAGGCGTAGATACCCTGGCCCTTCAGGTCGTGCGGATAGCCCACGACGGCAGCCTCGGCCACCTTCGGGTGGGCGACCAGCGCGCTTTCGACCTCGGCGGTGCCCATGCGGTGACCGGACACGTTGATCACGTCGTCGACGCGGCCGGTGATCCAGTAGTAGCCGTCGGCGTCGCGGCGGCAGCCGTCACCGGTGAAGTAGTAGCCGGCGAAGGTCGAGAAGTAGGTCTGGACGAAGCGCTCGTGGTCGCCGAACACCGTGCGCATCTGGCCCGGCCAGCTGTCGGCGATGCACAGGTTGCCCTCCGTTTCGCCTTCCAGCTCCTTGCCGTCGTTGTCGACGACGACCGGCTTCACGCCGAAGAAGGGCTTGGTCGCCGAACCCGGCTTCTGGCCGATGGCGCCCGGCAGCGGAGTGATCAGGATACCGCCGGTTTCCGTCTGCCACCAGGTGTCGACGATCGGGCAGCGGCCCTCGCCCACCACGTTGTAGTACCAGAGCCACGCCTCCGGGTTGATCGGCTCGCCGACCGAACCAAGGATGCGGAGCGACGCGCGGGAGGTCTTCTTCACCGGGCCCTCGCCCTCGCGCATCAGCGAGCGGATGGCGGTCGGGGCGGTGTAGAAGATGTTGACCTTGTGCTTGTCCACCACCTGCCAGAAGCGGGAGATGTCCGGGTAGGTCGGCACGCCTTCGAACATCAGCGTGGTGGCGCCGTTGGCCAGCGGGCCGTAAACGATGTAGCTGTGGCCGGTGACCCAGCCCACGTCGGCCGTGCACCAGTAGACGTCGCCGTCCTTGTAGTCGAAGACGTACTGGTGCGTCATCGACGCGTAGACCAGATAGCCGCCGGTGGTGTGCAGCACGCCCTTCGGCTTGCCGGTCGAGCCCGAGGTGTAGAGGATGAACAGCGGGTCTTCCGCGCTCATCTCCTCCGGCGGGCAGTCGGCGGAAACGGACGCGACCTCCTCGTGGTACCAGAGGTCGCGGCCCTCGGTCCAGGCGACGTCGCCGCCGGTGTGCTTGACGACCAGCACGTTCTTGACACCCGGCGCGCCGGCCACGGCCTTGTCGGCGTTCGCCTTCAGCGGAACCTTGCGGCCGCCGCGCAGGCCCTCGTCCGAGGTGATGACGAAGTGGCTGTCGCAGTCGACGATGCGGTCCTTCAGGCTGTCCGGCGAGAAGCCGCCGAACACGATGGAGTGGATCGCACCGACGCGCGCGCAGGCCAGCATCGAATAGGCGGCCTCGGGGATCATCGGCAGGTAGATGGTGACGCGGTCGCCCTTCTTGACGCCGTGCTTCTTCAGCACGTTGGCCAGCCGGCAGACCTGTTCGTGCAGTTCCCTGTAGGTGATGTTCTTGGAAACCGACGGGTCGTCGCCTTCGAAGATGATCGCGGTCTGGTCGCCGCGCGTGGCGAGATGGCGGTCGATGCAGTTGGCCGAAACGTTGAGCGTGCCGTCGTAGAACCACTTGATGTGGACGTCGCCGGTGTAGCTGACGTCCTTCACCTTGGTGAAGGGCTTGATCCAGTCGACGCGCTTGCCGTGCTCACCCCAGAAAGCCTCGGGATCCGAGATCGACTGTTCGTACATCTTGGTGTACGCCGCCTCGTCCACATAAGCGGTCTTGGCGATCTCCGGCTTAACAGGAAAGAACGAATTGTCGGACATTGGCTCGCGATTCCCCCGGTAGTGCTTCTGGTTAGACCCTGAAGGGCTTGAGAGAGCGGCAGCCGGCCACTCCCCTGTTGCCGTTCATTATCCACACAAGTTCCCGTCTCCACAAGCAGAACGGCCGATTGTCCACCCTCTCAATCGGGTCTTGCGGCCCCACTTTGTTGCGACGCAGCGCCTGATGTTTTGAAACCTGATGCGAAAGGATGAGAGACAGGCCGCGACTATTTGACGCGCCCATTCGACCGTCTGCCCGACCTTGGCACCGGACCCCGGCCCGGTCGCGACTCCGGCCCCGGCCCGGATGGCATTCCGCCGGCGCTTAACGGCCCCTTAACCCGGGATCGTTAACGTGCGGCGTGAACCAGACACGTGTGTGCATCGGGCGGAGCGAGCGACATGGCCAGCACGACCAACGCGGACGGCACGGCCGGCGCCTCGGACCTGATCGGCCGGCTCACCGAGATGAGCGACCGCACCAACCTGATGGTGATCGACGCGACGCTGCGCGCGCTTCCCGACGCCGTTCCCGGCTTCGGCCCCGCCATCGGGACAAGCGCCGCCCAGTCCGCGGCGGAGGTGCGCGCCCTGGCCCGCCGCATGCTCCAGGCCACGCTGGATTTCCAGGCGGTCATGTGCGAACCGGCCGAGTAACCCGACCGGCCGCATCCTTCTTTCGAACAATGCCGCAGGGGGCACCGCAGCGGGCAAGTGCCGGGGAAGTCCGGCGGACGCCCGCCGAACCGCCCCCGCACGGCCCTTTCCTTACGCCTCGATCCCCGCGAGCGCGCAGACATGCGCCCATTCGTCGTCGCTGACCGGGCAGACGGACAGGCGCGACTGCCGCACCAGTGCCATGTTCTGCAACAGCGGGTCGGTCTTCATGGTCTTCAGCGTGACGGGCGTGTTCACGGGCATCAGCGCCCGCACGTCGACCATGCCGAAGCGGCCGGCCTCGTCGCTCGGGTCCGGGTAGTATTCCCGCGCGATCTCGACGATGCCGACCACCTCCAGCCCCTCGTTCGAGTGGTAGAAGAAGGCGCGGTCGCCGACCTTCATGGCCTTCAGGTTGTTCGAGGCCTGGTGGTTGCGCACGCCGTCCCAATGGGTGGTGCCGTCGGCAACCATGCGGTCCCACGAGTATTTGAAGGGCTCCGACTTCAGAAGCCAGCGGGCCATCGCCGTCCGTCCCCCGCTCAGGCCTTCGGGTAGACCCGGCGCCACGCCCGGATCTCGACGGATTCGAACAGGCCGGCCTTGGCGTAGGGGTCGCCGTCGGCAAACGCCTTGGCGGCGGCCTCGTCGGCGCAGTCCACGATCAGCAGGCTGCCGACCATGCCCTGCCCGTCGTCCGACAGCAGCGGCCCCGCCACGAAGATGCGGTCGGCGTTGGATTCCAGATAGGCCAGGTGGGCCGGACGGTTGTCGACGCGCACCTGCGCCGCGCCCGCCTTGTCGGTGCAGTGGAACATGTAGAGCATGGGTCACCCTTCCCGTTCGAATTGGCGGGCGAGCCTAGCGCAGCGAGGCGCGCCGCGGAAGGTGCAGCGACAAGCAAGGTGCGACGCTTCGTCCCTGCCCACGTCTTCACAAACGTAAACCTTTGGCCTTTTATGGTTGCCATATTGAAGCGTTCATCGCGCAAACAATACATACGACATCAAACGACGCTCTCTTGAGGAGAACAAAATGGCGGTCCATGCACGTGAACTTGCCTCGACCCGGTTGAGCGCGCAGGACCAGAACGCCCTGCGGCGCGTCGCGCCAATCCTTGTCGGTGTGCTGGACCGCCTTGTGGAGGAGTTCTACGGCTTCATCCGCTCCACCCCGGAACTGTGGTCCTACATTGGCGACGAGTCCCAATTGCCGCGGCTGAAGGTGCAGCAGAGGCAACATTGGGCGAACCTGCTGACGGACGGGATCACCGAAGCCTATGCGGAGCGCGCCCGCGCGGTCGGCCGCGCGCACGCGCGGATCGGTCTCGCCCCGCACGCCTACGTGACCGCCTACAACTTCATGCTGGCCCGCTTGATCGAACTGGCGGAGACCAGCGGCGGCGGGCTGCTGCGCCGGGGCGTTCCGGGTGCCTCGGCGGCGCTCACCCGGCTGGTCGGCCAGGATTTGGAACTGACGCTGTCCGCCTATGAGACCGCTCACGCCGACCAGAACCGGAACGAGCAGCTGCGCCGCGACATGAGCGACAACCTGAAGAGCCTCGTGCACTTCGCCATCAACTCCAACGAGGCGATGGTGACGCTGGCCGAACTCAGCCGGGATGCCCGCTCCGTGAAGGAGCAGGGCCAGGACATCGCGCTGGCTGCGGCCGATCTCGTCACCTCGGTGGAAGCCATCGCCCGCAACAGCCAGAGCGCGTCAGACGACGCGCGGGCGGCCGGCGAATCCGTGCACCGCGGCATGACCGCCGCCACCGACGCGGTGGACACCATGCGCACCATCGCCGGCGCCGTGGAGTCGACCGCGGCGAAGATCGACGATCTGGCCGCGGCGTCGGACCGCATCGGGGAAATCCTCGTCTCCATCGACGCCATCTCCAAGCAGACCAACCTGCTGGCGCTCAACGCGACCATCGAGGCGGCGCGGGCGGGCGAGGCCGGAAAAGGATTTGCCGTCGTGGCGACGGAGGTGAAGGCGCTGGCCAACCAGACCGCCCAGGCGACGGAGGACATCCGCGGCCGCATCGAGGCGCTGCGCGGCGAAATGGCCAGCATCGTGGAGGCCATGCGGCAGAACGGGACAGCCGTAGCCCGCGGCCAGGAGGTTATCGCCGCGACCGGCACCGAAATGACCACGGTGGCGGAGCAGGTGGGCAACGTCGGCCGGCGCATGCACGAGATCGCCGACATCCTGGGCCAGCAGTCGGAAACCTCGACCCGCATCTCCGGCGGAATCGGCACCGTGGCCACCATGGCGGCGCGCAACGACACGCTGATCGGCAGCGTGATCCAGTCGGTCAACAGCTCCAACAGTGCGATCGCCCAGCGGGTGGAGCAGATCGCCACGCTGAAGACTCCCCGCGCGCTCTGCGAAATCGCCAAGATCGACCACGTCGTCTTCAAGAAGAAGATCGTCGACGCGCTGATGGGGCGGCTCTCCCTGTCCGCGAACGAGATCGCCAATCACCAGACCTGCCGGCTCGGCGCCTGGTACGAGTCGGTGGACAATCCGGCGATCCGGACCGCCCCGGCCTACCGCGCGCTGGAGGACTCGCACCGCCGCGTTCATGACCACGGCAAGGCCGCGCTGCGGCTGAAGGCCGAAGGCAAGGAGGCGGAGGCGATGGCGGAGTTGAAGCAGCTCAACGACGCCTCGCATGAGGTGCTGCGCCTTCTCGGCGAATTGTCGGAGGCCCTGCCCGAGGACTGGTGAGCACGGGACCCAAAGGACCCGTACAATCCGTAGGTTGGGTGTAGCCGAAGGCGCAACCCAACCTAAGCCGTCACCGTGTCACAGCCCGTCGATGTAGGTCAGCAGCGGGTCCCAGTCGGCGCGGTGCTCCGCCGCGCGCTTGCCGGTGAGGTCGAAGAGGCTGAGGCCCGATGCGGCGGCGTCCGCGTAGATCTGGCTGTCGCGCAGGCGGGTGACCACGCGGTGCCCCACCCCGCCCAGGAACTGGTCCAGCCGGTCGGCGGCCTTGGTCCGGGCGCGCAGGCGGTTGCCGACCACGGCGACCGACTTGCGGTTCTTGGCGATCGACTTCAGTTCCTCCAGCTTGCCGAGGAAGCGCTGGGTCGCCTGCTCGTCGAAGGCGCTGGGCAGGACCGGCAGGACGACGATGTCGACCATCCGGACCAGATCCTCGATCTGCTTGGTCTTCAGCGCTGCGGGCGCGTCGATGATCAGGCGTTGCGTGCCCTTTGGCGCATCGCCGAAATCCTTCGCCCAGTCGAGCCCGACCAGGGCTGGCGCCGTGCGCGGCCGGCGCTCCAGCCAGCCGAGCGAGGAGCGCTGGCGGTCCACGTCGGCCAGCACGGTGCTGTGCCCCGTCCCGGCGTAGGCGGCGGCGAGGTGGGTGGCGATGGTGGTCTTGCCGCAGCCGCCCTTGATGTTCGCGACGAGGATTGTGCGCATGGCCGGAAAGACTACTCCTCCCGGTCCGGCTTTGGCCAGAAGGGTTTCGCACCGGCAAAACCCTCCCACAGGCCGACCAGCGTCGCCTCCGCGTCGGCCACGCCGCGGGCGTGCCAGCCGATGACGATGCCGGCCGCGCGCGGCTCGCCCGGCGCCGGGCGGCTGCCGTCGTCGTGCAGCTCGTGCAGCAGGCGGGTCGCCGTCGCCACGTCGTTCAGGTGGCCCAGCGCGTCCTGGAAGGCGGCCAGCTGCTGGATGTAGCGGCGCGCCGGCTTGTCCTCGTGCAGGCTGCGGAAGAACTCCGCGGCGTAGCGCAGCTTCTTCAGCGCGATGCGCAGCTCGTGCCGCTCCGTCACCGACAGGTCAGCGAAGCCCTGGCCGGCGCGGCGGGCCTTCTTGGCGCGACGCGACAGCAAGTGGTCGGCGAGCCCCTCGACCGGGTCGAACAGGCGGGCCGAATGCTCGCTGACGCGCTGGGCGCGCCAGCCGCGCGACTCCACCCAGGCGCCGACCTTCAGCAGCATCGTGGTGTAGCGCTCCGACAGGATCGCCTCGCGCGCCGCCTCGTAGGCGCGGTCGCGCTTCGCCCGCGCCGCGGCGGCCAGCGCGTCGATGTCCTCCTGCAACGGCTTGCCGTGCCCGTCGGCGCGGTGGAAGGCCTCGCGCACCGGCTCCAGAAGCTCGGTCAGGAAGACGTCCCAGTCGCGCGCCGGGCCGAGGTTGGCGGCCAGCCACTTCACCTCCCCCGCCAGCCAGCCGTACTGGTCGGCCGGGATGAAGTCGCGGAACAGGGCGAGCGCGGAGCGCAGGCGGCGCAACGCCACGCGCATCTGGTGAATGCCTTCCGGATCCTCCCCCTTCACCGAAACGGCCTCGTTGGCGGCCATGTGGTTGACGCAGGTCCGCACGATGCGGGCGATGGCGCCCTCCACCGTCGTGTCGGCGTCCAGCTCCAGCTTGCCGGCCTTGACGACCCCCTCCTCCTGCCCGTCGGCCAGCGCGTAGCCGCGCGACGCCTTGGTGCGCGGGTCGAGCCGCAGGGGCGCCACGGCCGCCAGCTCCAGCGCAAGGTCGTAGAGGGCGGCGGGCGAGCCGCTCTGCAACTCCAGTTCCACCTCTGAGATGGGGACGGAGCCGCCCTCCGGCGTGCGGATGTCCCCGCGGTCGAAAGCGACCTCGATGCCGGCGGCCTCCTCGCCATCCGCTTCACCTTGGCGCAGGGTCACGACCTGGGTCGTGCGCTCCACCACCGTGGTGAAGAGGGGGCGCAGCTCCGATTCAGACACCGGGCCGAGCAGGTCCAGCGCCTCCGGGTCGGTGATGCGCGACAGGTCGGGCGTGGGGCTGTCGATGGGGCATTCCCACTCCGCCCGGCCGAGCCCGTCGGGATCGGGGGCGCCTTTCACGGTCTGGAGATAGCGGTCGCCGACCTTTCGCACGCGCACGGTGACCAGACGCCCGACCAGACGGCGGTCGGCGGTGTCGAAATAGGTGCTTTCCAACGCCTTGGTCGCCGCCGCCCCGGAGGCCCGCGCGGCGATCGCCGGGGAGGACCGGAGCTTCTCCATGTCGTCGGGCGAAACGGCCAGCTTCAGTTCCGTTTCCCGGTTGGACTCCGCGTCGACCATATGTGCCCCGCCAATTGCCGGAGGCCCCGTGGTTGCACAGGCCCCCGCACCGGTCAAGTTACAGAACTGTTACAGCCTCACCGACTGCGGCCGATCGCCGCAAGGTCTGCGTCCCGCAGCGGCGGTGGGATCAGGCTGGTTTCTCCAACACCAGCAGCTTCGACATGAAGGCCAGCGACTCCTCCCGCGGCCGCAGCCCGGCGGCGGTGAACAGCGCCCCCAGGTCGTCGCGCGCGTAATGGGCGTAGAAGGGCTCGTGGAAGGCCTGCGGGAAGATGTCCAGCAGCCCGTCCATGGCCGGGTTGTCGCCGTACTGGAGGCTGTCCATGAAGACCAGGATGCCGCCGGGCTTCAGCACGCGCGCCATCTCCTTTGCCACCTGGGCGCGGATCTTGGGCGGCAGCTCGTGGAACAGATAGATGCAGGTGACGATGTCCTGCGTGCCCTCGGCCAGCGGAATCGCCTCCGCGGCGCCCTGCACCAGCGCGGCGCTGCGCGCCCAAGGGGCGAGATTGCGCCGCACCTCCCGCAGGTAGGCCGGGGAGAGGTCGAGCGCGGTGACCGGCAGCCGCGGGTGGTTGTCCTTCACGAAGGTCAGGAAACGCCCGGTTCCGGCCGCCACGTCCAGCAGGCGGCAGTCTACGCTGCGCCGGTCGCGCAGGTGCTTGACGATCGGCACCAGCGCCTGCCGCCGCATGGCGTCGGCCCCGCCGCCGAACAGCACCTCCACCTGATGGTCGTACAGGCGCGCGCTCTCCTCCGTCAGGTAGCCGCCGGTCTGGTAGTGGAAGTTCTGGCGGTAATAGGCGGGCAGGCTTTCGGAACCGGGCGGCGGGTTGGCGCGCACCTCCGTCGCCACATGGTCGCGGCGTCGGCGGGAGACGAGCGGCACGTCGCGGAAGAAGGCCGCGGCGTCGGCCAGCACGCGGCGCGGATCGGGCACCAGGTCGTGCGGCAGCCGGTACCAGCCCGCCTCGATGTTGGCGAGGTCGCGGGCCAGCAGGGCGCGCAACTCCTCCAGGATGGCGCGCGTGTCGGGGATGGGCTTGTCGGTCGGGTGCGCCACCCGATTGCGGCCGGTGATGCGCGCGCCAAGCCTCGCGGCCAGCATGTATTGACCGAGGTACCAGGCGACGCGGGCCGACTGGCTGGCGGCGTAGGCCACGCGCGGAACCAGCCGGGAAGGGGCATGGGACGGGGCGCAGGGGTGGGAATGCGGTGATGTCGTGCTCATGGATAAAAGATGGGATCGCTTTCCTCAGCCGCCCACCACCCACGCCCACCGCCCATCCGTTTTCGCCGCATCCGACCGACCACGCGGGGCGTTGCAAAGCGGGCGTCCCTGTGCTGCATTGCGCCCCAAAACAGGCAATGTCCAAAACTCGCAACCTTGGGGAAACAGCGGCCATGACCGAGTTCAACACCATCAATGACCTTAGCGTGAGCGGCAAGACGGTGCTGGTGCGCGCCGACCTGAACGTTCCGATGCAGGATGGCAAGGTATCGGACACGACCCGCATCGACCGGCTGGCGCCGACCCTGACCGAGCTGTCCAAGAAGGGTGCCAAGGTCGTGGTGCTGTCGCACTTCGGCCGCCCGAAGAACGGTCCGGACGCCAAGAACTCCCTGCGCAACGTGCTGGACGCGCTCAGCGCCGCCGTCGGCCAGAGCGTCGCCTTCGGCGAGGACTGCGTGGGCGACAAGGCCAAGCAGGCCATCGCCGGCGTGCAGCCGGGCGGCATCGTGCTGCTGGAGAACACCCGCTTCCATCCTGAGGAAGAGAAGAACGACCCCGCCTTCGCCAAGCAGATCGCCGAGCTGGGCGACCTGTACGTCAACGACGCCTTCTCCGCCGCTCACCGCGCCCACGCCTCCACCGAAGGGGTGGCGCAGTACCTCCCGGCCGCCGCCGGCCGGCTGATGCAGGCGGAGCTGGAGGCGCTGACCAAGGCGCTGGAGAAGCCGGAGCGCCCGGTCGCCGCGGTGGTCGGTGGGGCCAAGATCTCGACCAAGCTCGACCTGCTGGGCAACCTGGTGCGCAAGGTCGACATGCTGGCGCTGGGCGGCGGCATGGCCAACACCTTCCTCTACGCCCAGGGCGTCGATGTCGGCGCCTCGCTGTGCGAGAAGGACATGGCCGACCAGGCGCGCGCCATCATGGAGACGGCCAAGGCGGCCAACTGTGAGCTTCTGCTGCCCGTGGACTTCATCGTTGCCAAGGAGTTCAAGGCGGGGGCGGCCAACCGCGCCGTCGCCGCCAACGCCATCGGCGCGGATGAGATGGCGCTGGATGTCGGGCCGAAGACGGTGGAGTTCCTCGGCCTGAAGCTGCAGGGCGCCAAGACCATCGTGTGGAACGGCCCGCTCGGCGCCTTCGAGATCCAGCCGTTCGACGGCGGCACCAACGCGGTGGCCGGTCTGGTCGCCGAGCGCACGGCGGAAGGCGGGCTGCTGTCGGTGGCCGGCGGCGGCGACACGGTGGCCGCCCTGGCCCACGCCGGCGTGGAAGAGAAGTTCACCTACATCTCCGCCGCCGGCGGCGCCTTCCTGGAATGGCTGGAAGGCAAGGACCTGCCCGGCGTCGCCGCGCTGAAAAAGAAGTAAGCGGCCCATCGACGAAAAGGCCCATCCCCGGCGACGGGGATGGGCCTTTTTCGTTTGGGGACCGTTGGGTTACCGCGGCAACGGCAGCGGGGCCAGGGGAGAGACCGCCGGGCTGTCGTCTTCCCCGGGAACGCCGGGAACGGCGCCGGGCGGCAGCAGGGCGTAGAGCGCCTTCACGTAGCGGGCCAACGCGTCGCGGCCGTCCGGCGTCAGGCTGTAGAAGGATTGCGGGCGCCCATCGCCGCTTTCGCGGCGGACCGACACATAGCCGGCGGCCACCAGCTTCTTCATGTGCGAGTCCAAGTTGCCGTCGGATACGTCGAGCCGGCCCTTGATCTCGCTGAAGGTCGCCTCCCCCGCGCCGGCGAGGTAAGCGGCAAGCTGGGTTCGCAGCGGCTGGTGCAGCAGCGGGTCGAGCGATTCCATTCCTGCCTCTGGTCCTGACTCTGTCCTGTTGCGCAAGGTCCTGTTGCGCGGGTGGGGCGGCGCGGCCGCCCGGTTCCTACTTGCCCGCGTCGGTCTTGGCGTCGAAGGTCACCGACAGCACGCCCGGATCGGTGCCGTTGCCGCCCGGCAGAAGCACCTCGATCCGGCCGCTGTTGGCCTGGTCGCCGCGCAGCCACTCCTTGCCGTCGAAGCTGACCCATTCGCGATAAATGTAGATATCCCGCGCGGTACTCACTTCCAGCATCTTTTCGTCGCTGCGCTTCAGCAGCGTGCCCTTCACCGTCGCCTTTACGGGCAGCGGCGCCCCTTCCGGATAGAACATCACAAAATTCTTGTCGGCGGGGGCTGGCTGGCCGAAGCGCACGACCGGCACATTGGCCATATCGGCGGCAGTCGGCGGGAAGCCGGCGCAGGCGGTCAGAGTGGCGGCGGCGGCCAGGCACAGCAGGGCGCCGGACAGACGGGAGGCGTTACCACACTTCATGGTTCGGTTTCCTTGTTCGATTGTTGTCGTTGATGAGCGCCGACGACGACAGCCCTGCGGCTGCCTCGCTGCCGTCAGTGGTCGCCGGCGGGAAGCCGGACGATGTTGAGGGACGTGTCCACGGCCGGACCGCGGACGGGGTCCAGGGTGATGGAAATGTCCGGTATCGTGATCGCGATCCGCCCCCGCGCGTTCATCCAGGGACCGTCGCCGACGCGAAAGCGCTCGGTCGGCGTGCCGTCCTGGATCAGCACCTCGACGGAATGCTTCGTGGCCAGAGGCAATTGCAGCGGAGCCCCGGCGTCCAGCAGGTCGCCGGTCAGGGCCAGGGTGACCGGCAACGCGGTGCCGGCGGGCACCAGCACCCGCACCGGCCCGCTGGTGACGGGGTGGGCGCGGTAGGCATCCAGCGTCAGGCGCGGCAAGGCGTCGCCCGGCCCCGCCCAATCGGCGGAATAGACCGCCAGCGGCACGCCCAGCACCACGGCGATCCAGCCCGCCGTCTGCGCCAGACGGTGCCAGAAGGGCCGGCTGCGCCCGTGGTCGAGCATACCCGCCACCAGCGGCAGCCCCAGCCCGCTGACGGACGCGGCGAGCCAGCGCGTCGCCTCGTACGGCAGCCGGGTGGCCAGCGCCCCCGCCCCCATCAGGATAGCGGTGGCGCCGATCCATTCCAGCAGCTCCTCGGAAAACAGGCCGTGCACGTAGAGCCCGATGCCGAGCAGGATGATCCAGGCGGAACACACCATATAGCCGCCCCCGAAGAAGAAGGTCGCGAAGGTCAGCAGCGTTCCCATCGCCATCAGAAGCCACCAGACCTTCAGGATCTGCCGGTGGACGAAGGACCAGGTTTCGTCCCGCCGCCGCTTCACGCGGCGGGTCAGGTAAAGGTCCACCAGCCCCGCGGTGCCAAGCACCGCCGTCAGGAGCGCCAGCCACGCGAAGGCCCGCATCTCGTTCGAGGGGATCTGCTGCGGGGTGAACACCCAGTCGCTGACCACCAGCAACCCGCCGCCCGCCAGCCCCCACAGGAGCAGCGTGTGCCGTTCGATCCGCAGGTTGCGGTGGCCGGACGACAGCATGGATTGGATGGACAGAAGCTGGCGGGTGACGGCGTCGCTCACGGCGTGGCCCTTGTTACTCTGTGATGCAGAGTAACTACGCTCTGAGATTCAGAGTGTCAAGCGGCTTTCGCGAACTTTCATCCAGCGCCACAACCGCGTCACCCGGATGGAGCGTTCCGCAACGCCGGTCGGCTTTTTCGCCTTGCATATGACCGCGTCATCGCCGATATAAGCGGCGGGAGGCTGGCGGCGGACGTGTCCCTCGCCAACCCGGTCAGGTCCGGAAGGAAGCAGCCGCAACGAGTTACGGCTCGGGTCGTTTGTCCAGTCTCCCACCCTTATCCCTTTCAAACGTGGTAGCGAATTGAAACGGCGACAGCCCCGCGCCGTGACGCTATTCTGCGCTCCGTCGTGAAGCCGATTTCCGGGCCAGCCGCGTGACCGATACCACTGTTGCCGATACCGCCATCTCCGAGCCTGCCAGCACGTCGTCGAACGGGCTCGCCTACCGGGTTCTGGCGCGCAAGTACCGCCCCAAGACCTTCGCCGAGCTGATCGGGCAGGACGCGCTGGTCCGCACGCTGACCAACGCCATCAATTCCGGCCGCATCGCCCAGGCCTTCATGCTGACGGGCGTGCGCGGCGTGGGCAAGACCACCACCGCCCGCATCATCGCCCGCGCGCTGAACTGCACCGGGCCGGACGGCCAGGGCGGGCCGACGGTGACGCCCTGCGGCGTGTGCGACAACTGCCGCGCCATCGCGGAGGACCGGCACGTCGACGTGATGGAGATGGACGCCGCCAGCCACACCGGCGTGGACGACATCCGCGAGATCATCGAGGGCGTGCGCTACGCCCCCGTCTCGGCGCGCTACAAGCTGTACATCATCGACGAGGTCCACATGCTCTCCAAGAGCGCGTTCAACGCGCTCCTGAAGACGCTGGAGGAACCGCCGGCCCATGTGAAGTTCGTCTTCGCCACCACCGAGATCCGCAAGGTGCCGGTGACGGTGCTGTCCCGCTGCCAGCGGTTCGACCTGCGGCGCGTCGACGCCCAGGTGCTGAAGGACCACTTCACCCGCGTGACGGCGCAGGAAGGCGCCGGCATCGAGCCGGACGCGGCCAGCCTGATCGCGCGCGCCGCCGACGGGTCGGTGCGCGACGGGCTGTCGCTGCTCGACCAGGCGATCGCGCTGGCGGCCGGCACGGTGACCGCGCAGCAGGTGCGCGACATGCTGGGCCTCGCCGACCGGTCGAAGGTGATCGACCTGTTCGAGGCCGCCGTCTCCGCAAGGCCCGCGGAGGCCATGGACATCCTGGCCGACCTGCACCGGGTCGGCGCCGACCCGGTGGTGATCCTGCAGGATCTGCTGGACCTCGTGCACAATCTGACCCGCCTGAAGGTGGTGCCGGACACGGCCAACGACCCCGGCCTTCCGGAGGCGGAGCGGACCCGCGGCGCCTCCCTGTCCGGCAAGCTCGGCATGCCGGCGCTGACCCGCGCCTGGCAGCTTCTGCTGAAGGGGCTGGGCGAGGTGCAGGCCGCCCCCGTGCCGCAGCAGGCGCTGGAGATGGTCATCGTGCGGCTGGCCTACGCCGCCGACCTGCCAACTCCGGGCGACCTGATCCGGCAGTTCCAGAACCTGACCAACGGCGGCGGTGCCGGCAACGGAAACGGCGGCAATGGCGGAGGCCCGGCGCCGCGCGGCCCCGGCGGCGGGCCGGTGGCGGTCGCCGGCAACGGCCTGCGCGCCGTCGCCCGCCCGGCGGAGGCGCCCCAAGCGGCCGCCCCCCAGCCCACGCCGGCCGTCGCCGTGGCCTCCGCCGTGCCGGAGGAGGAGCGCGTGGCCATGCCGCGCGACTTCCGCACGCTGGTGCAGGTGTTCGCGGAGAAGCGCGAAGGCGCGCTGTACGGCCACCTGACCGGCAGCGTCCATTTCGTGCGCATGGAGCCGGGACGGCTGGAACTGCGCTTGGCATCCCTGGCGCCGGCCACCTTGCCGAATCGCGTCGGCCAGCTGTTGTCGGAATGGACGGGCCAGCGCTGGGTCGTCATCGTGTCCGACGCGCCGGGCGAGCCGACGCTGATCCAGCAGGAGCAGGCCGCCCAGCAGCGCGCGCTGGAGGAGGCGCAGGCCAACCCGGTGGTGCGCGCCGTGCTGGACGCCTTCCCCGGCGCCAAGATCACCGACGTCCGCGACCTCGCGGCCGTTGCCGAATCGG
This sequence comes from Azospirillum canadense, assembly GCF_025961225.1. Taxonomy (GTDB): domain Bacteria; phylum Pseudomonadota; class Alphaproteobacteria; order Azospirillales; family Azospirillaceae; genus Azospirillum; species Azospirillum canadense. Next base: position 2,813,885 of record NZ_JAOQNG010000001.1, read on the forward strand.
AGCCGGCGGTTGCCGACGACGGCGAGAGTCCCGACCTTATGGTCGTACAGCAGGAAGACGGGGTTTATTACCCGCTCGACGATGAAGGAGATTTCTGACCCATGAAGAACCTCGGCCAGATGATGAAGCAGGCCCAGCAGATGCAGTCCAAGATGCAGGAGATGCAGTCCCGCCTGGGCGAGGTTGAGGTGGCGGGCCAGTCGGGCGCCGGCATGGTCAACGTCACCGTCAACGGCAAGGGCGAGATGAAGAAGATCAAGCTCGACAAGTCCATCGTCGACCCGGAGGACGTCGAGGTCCTGGAGGACCTGATCATCGCTGCCTTCAACGACGCCAAGGCCAAGGTCGAGCAGCACGTCGCCGAAGAGACGCAGAAGTTGATGGGCGGCCTGAAGCTGCCGCCGGGCATGAAGCTGCCGTTCTAAGACACGGCAGCCAGTATTCGAGAGCGGATAAACGCGGCACTATCAATGGCGTATATCCGCTCTCGCTTGCGCCATAGCAGGACAACTCTTGAGCCGATTCCGAGTTGATGGAAGCGCTCCGCACTCTCTGCGGCCGCGAAGTGGTCACGTGCCCGACTACCCCGGATAACCCATTTCAGACAAAATGCTTTGTTCTTTTTGGTGAGCAGGTTAATTTGCGCTACTGCCGCAAGAAACTTCCTCAGGGTTGCGCGCACGCCAAAGCACACAATCATTCATTCAAAGAGAGCGTTAAATGAACATGATCACCAAAGGCTTATCTCCTGATGCTGTGAGCAACCAAAAGACAATTGATGAGCTTGAGGCTTGTCTTAAGAGCTATGTTGCCCCAGTCGTTCTCGAACTGGGTGTCGCTAGAAGCAACCCGAACATTGACACCACTCACAAATATTTAGTGCCGCAATACAAAGAATGGGTTGGCAGCGACATCCAAGCAGGAATCGATGTATCCGTTGTCGCTGATGTTCATAGGCTGACCGATAAAGTCGCGGTAAATTCTTTTGATATTGTAATGACGTGCTCAGGATTTGAGCATTTCAAGTTTCCATACAAAGCCGCGCATGAGATCATGAAGTGCCTAAAGGTTGGTGGCTTGGTTTTCATCCAAACTCACCAAACATTCTCTTTGCATGGGTATCCGTACGATTACTTCCGCTTCTCAACGAACGCTTTGGAAGCGTTATTCCCCAAATCCATGGGCATGAACGTCAAGGGGTCATGGTATAAGTACCCCGCCCAAATTCATCAGGAATCGCATCCAGATTTTAAGAATTACCCCGCATGGCTGAATTCCTGCGTTTGGGCGATTAAAGAATTCGACACCCCAAGCGAGTGGATTTATGAATTTGATGCCGAAGTATGAAATAAAGGAGCGATCACGGACGACTTAATGCTTGCAATTCATCTCTAGGTGAAACTACCGGTAAGCTCGGGTGTTGGATAAGAAGCACATAGACCCAGATGCATATGAAAGTTAGCATTTCGTCCCTCCGCGCCTGCAACCTGGGCGGTTGTTGCTACAAGGTGATGTCATGATCGGACCTGAAATCGAGCGCCTGATCCAGCTCCTGTCCAAGCTGCCGGGGCTGGGGCCGCGGTCGGCGCGGCGGGCGGCGCTGCACCTGATGAAGCGGCGCGACACCCTGCTCGTGCCGCTGTCGGAATCCATGGCGCTCGCCGCGGAGTCGATCCGCAACTGCTCGGTCTGCGGCAATCTCGACAGCCGCGATCCCTGCTCCGTCTGCTCCGACCACACGCGCGACCGCGCGGTGATCTGCGTGGTGGAGGACGCCGGCGACCTGTGGGCGCTGGAGCGCACGCGGGCCTTCCGCGGCACCTACCACGTGCTGGGCGGCACACTGTCGGCCCTGCAGGGCGTCGGTCCGGACGACCTGAACATTCCGTCGCTGGTGGAACGGGCCAAGGACCCGGCCGTCAAGGAGGTCATCCTGGCGCTGAACGCGACCGTGGACGGCCAGACCACCGCCCATGTCGTGACCGACCGGCTGGCCGGCAGCGGCGTCTCCGTCTCCCGTCTCGCCCACGGTGTTCCGGTCGGCGGCGAGTTGGACTACCTCGACGACGGCACCCTGACCGCCGCGCTGAAGGCACGGCGCCCTCTTTAGGGTTTTTCCCAAGCCGCTGGTCTCTTATACTCCGCTGATCCAGCTTGCGGAGTCCCCATGCGCACGGCCGTCCTGACCTTCGACGGGTTCAACGAACTCGACAGCTTTATCGCGTCGGCCATCCTGAACCGGGTGAAACGGCCGGGCTGGAGCGCCGAGATCATCAGCCCCACACCGTTCGTCACCTCCATGAACGGCGTGCGGGTGGAACGGCAGCAGCCGCTGTCCTTCGCGCGGGAGGCCGACTTCGTTCTGGTCGGCAGCGGCGTGCGGACGCGCGACATCGCCAGGGACGCGGCAATCCTGGACGAGTTGCGGCTCGACCCCAGGCGGCAGTTGATCGGGGCGCAGTGCAGCGGCGCGCTGATCCTGAAGGCGCTGGGGCTGCTGGAAGACGTGCCGGCCTGCACCGACACCGTCACCAAGCCCTGGGCGGTTGAGGCGGGCATCACCGTGCTGGAGCGGCCCTTCCACGCTGTGGGGAACATTGCGACGGCCGGCGGCTGCCTGGCGTCGCATTACCTCGCGGGCTGGGCGATCGCCCGTCGCGCCAGCCCTGCCGAAGCCGAGTCGATCCTGCACTATGTCGCGCCGGTCGGTGAGAAGGACGAGTACGCGGCGCGGGCGATGGCGGCCATCGGCCCCTACATCGAAAAACCGGCGACCGCAGCCCCCCTTTGATCGGAGCCGCCGCTTCTACCCGTTGCGGATCTTCTGTACGAAGTCGCCGACCGACCGGTGCAGGGCGTCCGACTGGCTGCTGAGGTCGTTCGCGGCGACCAGCACCTCCGAGGCGGCCTTGCCCGCCTCGCCGGAGGCTTGGTTCATGCTGGCGATGTTCTGCGACACCAGTTCGGTGCCGTTCGCCGCCTGCTGCACGTTGCGGGCGATTTCGCCCGTCGCGGCGCTCTGCTGCTCCACCGCCGCAGCGATCGACGCGGCGATCTCGTTCACCCGCTGGACCGTGTCGGCGATGACGCGGATCGTGCTGACGGCGTTCCCCGTCTCCTTCTGGATGGCCATGATCTGGCCGGTGATCTCCTCGGTCGCCTTGGCGGTCTGGGTGGCGAGGCTCTTCACCTCGGACGCCACCACGGCAAAGCCCTTGCCGGCCTCTCCGGCCCGCGCCGCCTCGATGGTCGCGTTCAGGGCCAGCAGGTTGGTCTGGCCGGCAATGGAGTTGATCAGCTGAACGACGCTGCCGATGCGCTCGGCGGCCCCGGACAACCCCTCCACCGTCTCGTTGGTACGCTGGGCCTGCTCCACGGCTGTCTGGCTGATGGTGGTGGCGGTTTCCACCTGGCGGGCGATCTCGGCGATGGAGCTGGTCAGTTCCTCCGTGGCCACGGCGACGGTCTGGACGTTGCTGGACGACTGCTGGGTCGTCACGGCGACCGAGGACGCCTGGCGGGAGGTCTGGTCGGCGATCACCGACATGTTCTGCGCGTTGGACTGAAGCAGTTCGGCCGAGCGGGACACCGCCATGACCACACCCTGGACGCTGGCCTCGAAGCTGTCGGCCAGCGCGGCCATGGCCCGCTGCTTCTCTTCCTGGGCGCGGTGCTCGGCTTGGCGGGCCTCCTCTTCCATGGCGTGATTGCGGATCAGGTTGTCCTTGAACACCTGCACGGACGCGGCCATCGCGCCGATTTCGTCGCCACGGCCGACGCCGGGCACCGCGACCGCGCTGTCACCCCGGGCGAGCCGCTCCATCGCTGAGGTCATCGCGGTCATCGGGCGGGCAATGCCGTTGCCGATCAGCCATGCCAGAAGCGCACCGACCAAGACCGCAGCCGGCGTCAGGAGTCCGGCCATCGTCACGACCGCGTCGGCGAACTCGGTGGCGTTCGTGCGCGCTTTGCTCTGGAAGGCCGCGGCGGCATCGCGGATCGCCTTGGACTTCCCGGCCATGCCGACGCCCAAGGGGCTCAGCCGCTCGTCGCGGATTTTGGAGAGGTTCGCCATGGACCGGTCGATGGACGCGATGCCCTCCACGAAGGGCTTCATCATGCCATCGACCGCGGCGAGGCGTTCAGCCTGCCCGGCGGCCAGGCGCTGTGCCTTGAGGGTCTGCATGGCCTGCGTGGCGGCATCGAGGTACTTGGTGACCGTGTCGAAGCCGAAGGCGCCGTCGCCCATCAGGATCCGCAGCAGCACGACACGGGCCGTCCACACGCTCTCGGACACCTGCCCGATGGCCGCCACCGCGGCCAGGTTGCCGGCCTCCGTCTCGCCGTCGCGCAACTCCAGGAGCAGACCGCGGATTTTCGAACCCGCGTCGTAGGCGACGGACGCGATGAGGCGTTCGCGCTCCTCCCTGGCCCGGACGGCGTCGTCCAAAGCCGCGAGATACTGGACCTGAAGCTCCAGGATCTCGTCGACCGCTTGGCGAACATTCTCGCGGTCGATCAATCCGCGGGCCTTGATCAGCTCCTCTCGCGCCAGCCCGATTCCGTCGCGGGCATTCTTGGCGTTGACGTCCCCGCCGGCATAGACGTAGCGGGTTGCGCCCAGGCGTCCCTGAAGCAGGGCCGTGTCGCTGCCCGCCACCAACTCGACAATGCGCGCCTGGGTGGCGAAAGCGGCAAGGCTGTCGTTCGCAACCGACGCATTCCACCACGAAATACCGCCGACGGCGACCAGCATCACCATCACAGCTCCCAAACCGAGGGCCACCTTGGCCCGCATCTTCAAATTCTGGAACATCCTGGATTTCCCGTACAGGAGCGAGGCAAGCGGATCGGACCAATCCCGAGGCGCGCCACCGAGGAGCACCCCATCGCTTCCAACGAGAGCATACGACAATATGCATAGCACGCAATTTGTGCAGCAAACTTTCCGTTTGTTTCACGCAATGTTGCCGCCGAGCAACATCCCATCATCAGTGCCGGCCCTCGCCGGTGCGACGGAAGTTTTTGCCCCGGCGCACACGAAAAAAGCCCCCGACGATGGGTCGGGGGCTTTTCCGGCCATCAAACCCGGCCATCAAACGATGATGGCCATCGAACGGCGATGGATGACGCGGGCGATTACTGCGGCAGCGGGGCCGGGCTGTCGGACAGGGAGCGGAGATAGGCGATGATGTTCGCGCGCTCCTGGTCCTTCTTCACGCCGGCGAAGGTCATCTTGGTGCCCGGCGCGTAGGCCTTCGGGTCGTAGATGAACTTGTTCAGTTCCGCATAATCCCAGTTGCCGGCATGGCCCTTGATGGCGTCGGAATAGGCGAAGCCTTCCATGTGGCCGTGCTTGGACCCGACGATGCCGTACAGGTTCGGGCCGACCTTGGCCGCCGCACCCTTGTCGAAGCTGTGGCACGAGGCGCAGGCCTTGGCCGCGGCCTGGCCGGCGGCGGGATCGGCCTTGGCGAGCAGCGGAGCGATGTCCCCCGGGCCGGCCGGCGCGCCGCCACCGCCCTTGGTGTCGCCACCCTTGCTTTCCGGGACCGCGATGACATAGGCGGCCTTCTCCGGCGTCTTCGGGTGCACCAGGACTTCCGACATGAAACCGGTCAACATGGCGATCAGCCCCGCCAACAGCACGGCGCCGAAGATCTTGTTCCACTCCATGCTCATACGTCTCGATCCCTTTTTGGTTTGTGCCCCGGGGTTTGACTGCCCTGGCTGGTGGCGTTTCCTTGGAACGATAGCCTGACCGCGGCGGGTTGTCACCGCCCAGCGCCGCGCATCCCCATCCTGCATGCCACAGGAATGTTGGGACCACGACGCTTGACGAAAAGTGGGATCCATGGTTCACCCGCGCCACCCAGAGACGTGATACGGCTCCTACTCATGAACACCGGCCCCTTGAGCACCGCCAGCCCGCCGCCCTCCAACCCCATCGTGGTCATCCCGGCCCGCATGGCGTCGACCCGCCTGCCCGGCAAGCCGCTGGCGGACATCTCCGGCGCGCCGATGATCGTGCAGGTCTGGCGCCGCGCCGTGGAGGCGGAGATCGGCCCCGTGGTCGTCGCCTGCGCCGAGCCGGAGATCGCCAAGGCCGTGGAAGCGGCCGGCGGCACCGCCGTGCTGACCCGGCCGGACCACCCCTCGGGCTCCGATCGCATCTTTGAGGCGGTCAGCCTGCTCGACCCCGACGGCAAGTTCGACGCGGTGGTCAACGTGCAGGGCGACCTGCCGACCATCGAGCCCGCGACCGTGCGCGCCGCCTTCGCACCGCTGTCCGACCCACAGGTGGACATCGCCACGCTGGTGGTGGAGATCACGCGGGAGGAGGAGCGGACCGACCCCAACGTGGTCAAGGCCGTGCTGGAGCTGCCGCCGGGATCCCGGCGTGGGCGGGCGCTGTACTTCACCCGCGCCACCGCCCCCTGGGGCGACGGGCCGCTGTTCCACCACATCGGCCTGTACGCCTACCGCCGCGCCGCGCTGGAGCGTTACGTCCGCCTGCCGCCCTCCGCCCTGGAGCAGCGGGAGCGGCTGGAGCAGCTGCGCGCGCTGGCCTTCGGCATGCGAATCGACGCCGCGGTCGTTGACGCGGTTCCGCTCGGCGTCGATACTCCCGCGGACCTGGAACGCGCCCGCGTGATCCTGGCGAAACGCACTTCCCCTTAAATAAAGACCCGCCGATGCCGAACTCGAACGTGATCGCCTTCCAGGGCTTCCCCGGCGCCTATTCGGACCTGTCCTGCCGGACGGTCTTCCCGACCATGACGACGCTGCCCTGCGCCACGTTCGAGGACGCCTTCGCCGCCGTGCGCGAGGGGCGTGCGGAACTCGCCATGATCCCGGTGGAGAACTCCGTCGCCGGCCGTGTGGCGGACAACCACCACCTGCTGCCCGAAGGCGGCCTGCACATCATCGGCGAGCATTTCCAGCGCGTGAACCACCAGCTGCTGGCCCCGAAGGGGGCCACACTGGCCGGGCTGAAGACGGTGCGCAGCCACATCCAGGCGCTGTCGCAGTGCCGGAAGATGACGCGGGAGCTGGGGCTCCAGGCCATCAGCCACGCCGACACGGCCGGGGCCGCGGCGGAGATCGCGAAGCTGAACGACCCGCAGCACGCGGCCATCGCCTCCTCGCTCGCCGCGGAGATCTACGGGCTCGACATCCTGAAGGGCAGCATCGAGGACGCGGAGCACAACACCACCCGCTTCCTGATCCTGGCCCGCGAGCCGAAGCTGCCGCCGGTGGGCCAAGGCAAGACCATCACCACCTTCGTCTTCCGCGTCCGCAGCGTGCCGGCCGCGCTGTACAAGGCGATGGGCGGCTTCGCCACCAACGGCATCAACATGACCAAGCTGGAAAGCTACATGGTCGGCGGGCGCTTCACCCAAACCCAGTTCTACGCCGACGTCGAGGGCCACCCCGACGAGAAGTCGCTGCGGCTGGCGCTGGAGGAACTGGATTTCTTCGCCCGCGAGGTGAAGATCCTCGGCGTCTACCCCGCCAACCCCTTCCGCTACCAGGAAAGCCAGCGGGTCGGCGAGGACTGACGGAATTTAGGAATTTGGGGTGAGGCCGCTCCTCACCCCTCCTCCGCGATCCATTCGTCGATCATCCGGCGCGCGATGCTGTCCGGCCGGGCGAGGCGGAATTCCTCGCTGGGCGTGAAGTCGCGCAAGTAGGCGCGGTCGAACCAGCGGGCCGACTCCAACTCGTCCTGGTCGGTCTGGATGTCGAGCGTCACCGCCCGCGCGCTGAAGCCCAGCATCAGGGACGACGGGAAGGGCCAGGGCTGCGAGGAATGGTAGCGGACGTCGGTGACGACCAGCCCGACCTCCTCCAACACCTCGCGCTTCACCGTGTCCTCCAGGCTCTCACCCGGCTCGACGAAGCCGGCGAGCACCGAATGCATGCCGGCCGGGAAGCGGGCGTTGCGGCCCAGCACCATGCGGCCGGCGCCGTCGTGCACCAGCATGATCACCGCGGGGTCGGTGCGCGGGAAATGGTGGGTGGCACAGGCCGGGTTGGTGCAGACGCGCACATGCCCGCCCTCCGCGCTCGCGGCCGGGGAGCCGCAGACTCCGCAGAAGCGGTGCCGCGCGTTCCACCAGAGGATGCCGCGGGCGTAGGCGCAGAGGCCGGCCTCCGTCACGTCCATCAGGGGGCCGACGGCGCGCAGATCCTCGAACCGGCCGAGCCCGGCAAGGGCAGGGTGCTCCTCCGGCGTCTCCAGCGCGCTGACATCCACGGCGAAGAGCGGCTTGCCGTCGAGCAGCCCGAGGAACACCGGTTCGATGCCCCAGTCGCTGCCCGCGGGCAGGAAGACGGCGCGCGTCGATTCGGCCGGGCCGCAGACGAAGCTGCGCGATTGGCTGAGTGGCAGCAGCCGTGCCTCGGGAGAGGCCCAGGCCTCCGCCAGCCAAGCCTGATTCTTGCGGCGCAGGGCCGCGCGGTCGAGCGGGATTCCCGCGTAGGTGTTCGGTCGGTCGCGCATGGGGAAGGAGGCTGCCACAACACCCTGCGGTGCGGAAGGGGCGTCCGGCGCAACCCTCCCCCCGCATTGGCGGTTTGCCTCCGCGGCCCACGCCGCTAGGATGCGCCACCCTTCACGAGCAAGCCGCCGGAGCGACCATGACCGAACCCTGCCCCGCACCCTTGGTTACGCTGGCGGAACGCCTTGCCGACGCGTCGGGCCCGGTCATCCGGACTTACTTCCGCACGCCGGTCGCCGTGGACGACAAGGCCGACAGCTCCCCGGTGACCATCGCCGACCGCGAGGCGGAGCGCGCCATCCGCGCCATCATCGAGGCCGAGCGTCCCGACGACGGCATCTATGGCGAGGAGTTCGGGACCAAGAATCTCGACGCCGAGTGGGTCTGGGTGATCGACCCGATCGACGGCACGAAGTCCTTCATCGCCGGCCGGCCGATCTTCGGCACGCTGATCGCGCTTCTCCACCGTGGCCGTCCCGTGCTGGGCGTCATCGACCAGCCGATCGTCGGGGACCGCTGGCTGGGCGTGGAGGGCCGCCCCACCCTATTCAATGGCCAGCCGGCCCGCGTGCGCGCCTGCGCCGGGGGGCTGGCCGCCGCGACGCTCGGCACCACCTCGCCCGACCTGTTCCCGGGATCGGACATGGACGGATTCCGCCGTGTGGCGGCGACGGCCAAAACCGCGGTCTATGGCGGCGACTGCTACAGCTACGGCCTGCTGGCCGCCGGCTATTACGACCTCGTCGTCGAATCGGGGCTGAAGCTGTACGACTTCGCGGCGCTGGTGCCGGTGGTGACCGGAGCCGGCGGGCTGATGACCGACTGGGACGGCCGGCCGCTGAACGCCGACTCCACCGGCCGCGTGGTCGCCGCTGGCGACGCCCGCACCCACCGCGAAGCCCTGGCCGCTCTGGCGGGATAAGGAAGCACCATGACCGATACCGGAACCGCCATCACAAAGCCCGCCCGTTCCGTCTTCGAAACGTCGCCGGAGAAGCTGCAGCCGTTCCTGCGCTCCCTGGCCGCGCGCGTGTCGGGCGGCGCCAACTGGATGGTGCGCAAGAAGACGGTGTGCGACCTGCTGCTGGGGCTCGACGCCTTCTTCGCCCTGCCGGCGGAGGAGCGCCGCACGCTGATGGGCACCGGGGACGAGGAGGGCGCAGGGGACAAGGACGTGTCCGGCCCGGCCGACTTCCGCAACGTGCTGCCGCTCTACGTCGGCGCCATCCTGGAAGGGCTGGACGAGAAGGCCGTTACGGGACCGGAACAGGCGGCCATCTACATGCTGTCCATCCACCCCGAACACCAGATGGCCGCCGAAGAGTGGATGCTGCGCGATCCGCGCAACGGCAAGGCGGTGCGCAAGCTGATGCGGTCGGACCGCCGCTACCGGCAGCTGATGGACCGCATGGCCGATCACTGGAAAAAGGCCGGCCGCGCCCTGATACCGCCCGGCAGCGATCAGGATGCGGATCAGGGCAGCAGCGAAACGATCAGCAGCCCGAGATAGACGCCGAGCGCCAGGCCGAGGAGGATTCCGTAATCCTCGTCCGTCATCGGATTCGAATCGGGATCGAACTGCCGCATGTCGTACTCCGAACGTGTCAAGACATGTCCAGAGTAACCGTTGACAGGCCCGAAGGTCCCGCGACAAGGCCGGCACAAAGTTGGGACCGCGCCGGGGCGCGGTCCACAAGGCTCGGGAGGAAGGGCCTGTCAGGAAGGTTCGGTTCAGGAAGGTTCGGTTGAGGCTCAGGCCGAGGGCCGCGCCTCGCCGGTGATGGCGGGCTTGGGCGGCATCTCCTCGGCCAGCACGCGGTAGGCGAATCCGCCGAGCACGCCGCCGACGATCGGGGCCAGCCAGAACAGCCACAGCTGCTGCAACGCCCAGCCGCCGACGACCAGCGCCGGGCCGGTGCTGCGCGCCGGATTGACCGAGGTGTTGGTCACCGGAATGCTGATCAGGTGGATCAGGGTGAGGGCAAGCCCGATGGCGAGCGGGGCGAAGCCCGCCGGCGCCCGGCGGTCGGTGGAGCCCAGGATGACGACCAGGAACATGAAGGTCAGCACCACCTCCGCCACCAGCCCGGAGGTGAGGTTGTACGCGCCCGGCGAATGCTCCCCGTACCCGTTGGCGGCCAACCCCTTGGCGGCCAGCGACCAGTCCGCCTTACCGCTGGCGATGACGTACAGCACCAGCGCCGCCAAGAAGGCGCCGACGACCTGGGCGATGACGTAAGGCAGGATGTCCTTCGCCGGGAACCGCCCGCCGGCCCACAGTCCGACGGTGACCGCCGGGTTCAGGTGGCAGCCGGAGATGTGGCCGACCGAGTAGGCCATCGTCAGCACCGTCAGGCCGAAGGCGAGAGAGACGCCGGTCAGCCCGATGCCGACTTCGGGAAAGGCCGCGGACAGCACGGCGCTGCCGCAACCGCCGAAGACGAGCCAGAAGGTGCCGAGAAACTCCGCCGTCGTGCGCCGGAACATGGTCATGGGAGCACTCCTACGCTTTCCCTTTTTTCAAGACCGCCTTGGCCGGCCCTCTTGCTGGCTTCGTGACGACGTCCTTTGTCTTGCAGGCCGTTCCGGGATCCGTTGTGCGCCCGCGGGTCCGGCGCGGGCCAGCGCGCGGGCGTAACATACTGTTGCCCACCTCCAGGACCGGCTACCCCGTCCGTCGGCGCGCCCTCCGCCCGGTCGGGTGGCCCTTCCCGGCGGGGTTTGCCATACTGCGGCCCTGACGCTGATCGACACTCGCCCAACCCCACCAACGACCGCAGGTTTGCCGATGCGCCGCACGATCGCCACCGCCGCCAAGAAAACCATCCTGTTGGCCGTACTCGCGCTGGCGGCGCCGGCGTACGCCGACACGGCGACCGTGGCCGCGCTGAAGCAGTTCGGCGAACCGGAGTTCAAGCCGGGCTTCACTCACTTCCCGCACGCCAACCCTGACGCGCCGAAGGGCGGGGCCGTTACGCTGGCCGCCCAGGGCAGCTTCGACAGCCTGAACCCGATCATCCTGCGCGGCGTGACCCCGCGCACGCTCGGGCTGGTGTCGGACAGCCTGATGGTCGGCTCCGGCTGGGAACTGGACGCCGCCTACGGCGCCTTGGTCGAAAGCGTGGAGGTGCCCGACGACAAGAGCTGGGCAACGTTCCACCTGCGCAAGGACGCGCGCTGGCACGACGGCGTTCCGCTGACGGCCGGGGACGTGGTGTTCGCCTGGGACTCGATCCAGGCGCACGGCTCGCCCTTCCTGAAATCCTTCCTCGACCGCGTCGCCACGGTAGAGGCGCTGGACGACAACCGCGTGAAGATCACGCTGAAGACCACCGGCGAGATCAAGCCGATCATCGACTTCGCCACCTCGATCGCGCCCCAGCCGAAGCATTGGTGGACGGCCAACGGCCGCGACATCTCCAAGACGACGCTGGAACCGATCCTCGGCAGCGGCCCCTACCGCATCAAGACGGTCGATCCCGGCCGCTCCATCACCTACGAGCGCGTCCAGGATTATTGGGGCAAGGACTTGCCGGTGGCGCGCGGCTTCAACAACTTCGACACCGTCAAGGTCGACTATTACCGCGACGACGATGTGATGTTCGAGGCCTTCAAGGCCGGCGCCTACGACTTCCGCACCGAGAACCGGGCGCAGCGCTGGACCACCGGCTACGACTTCCCGGCCATGAAGGACGGCCGCGTGGCGCGGCGCGCGGTGAAGAGCGAGTTGCCGCTGGGCGCCCAGGGCTTCCGCCTGAACACCCGGCGCGCCAAGTTCGCCGACCCGCGGGTGCGCGAGGCGCTGGGCTATCTGTTTGATTTCGAGTGGATCCAGAAGAACATCCTGTACGGGCAGTACAGCCGCACGACGTCGAATTTCCCCAACTCCGACTTCGGCGCCAAAGGTCCGCCCACGTCGGCCGAGTTGGCCCTGCTGGAGCCCTTCCGCGGCAAGATTCCAGAGCGCGCCTTCACCAACGCCTTCGAGCCGCCCAAGACCGACGGCAGCGGCAACAACCGCGCCAACGTCCGCGAGGCGACGCGCCTGTTCCGCGAGGCCGGCTGGGAGCTGAAGAACGGCAAGCTCACCAACGCCAAGACCGGCGAGGCGATGAGCATCGAGTTCCTGGACGGCAGCGGCGGCCTGACGCGCGTGGTGCAGCCCTATGTCGAGGCGCTGCGCAAGGTCGGCATCGACGCCACCCTGCGCCTCGTCGACACCGCCCAGTACCAGGCGCGCACGGACGAGTTCGACTTCGACGTGGTGGTCGCCAACTTCAACTTCTTCACCCCGCCGGGGACGGAGCTGCGCAGCTACTTCGGCTCGGCCGCCGCGGACATCAAGGGATCGGCCAACTACGCCGGCATCAAGCAGCCTGCCGCGGACGCCCTGATCGACCGCGCGCTGGCCGCCAAGGACCTGGACTCGGTGCAGGCCGCCACCCGCGCGCTCGACCGCGTGCTGCTGTGGGGTTTCTACATGATCCCGCACTGGTACAATCCGGACAACTGGGTCGCCTACAAGACGAAACTCGCCTTCCCGTCAACGCCGCCGAAATACGACCTGGGCTTCCGCAACAGCGGCTTCCCGGACACGTGGTGGGTGCAGCCCGGCAAGGAGGGGTAAGCGCCCCGAACGTCCCCCACCCCGGGGGATCGGGACATAAGCCGAGGCTCCGCCTTGATTGTGCCACAGGTCGCCCCCTACCTTACCGGAAACGGGAGAGGCCGAGAGGGGCATGACAAAGACCGGAAAAGCGATCCTGGCCGCCGTGATGTGCCTGTACCTCGTGGCGCCGGGCGCGCACGCGCAGCCGGGTAGCCACGCGGTGACGGCGCACGGAACGCCCAAATACGGGCCGGACTTCAAGCATTTCGACTACGTCAACCCGGACGCGCCCAAGGGCGGCGAGGTGAAGCTGGCGACCTACGGCAGCTTCGACAGCCTGAACCCCTTCATCCTGCGCGGCTCTCCCGCCGGCGGCGCCGGCCTGCCCTTCGAGACCCTGACGGTCGGCAGCAACGACGAAGTGCTGACCCAGTATGGTTTGCTGGCCGAAACAATTGCCGTCGCCGACGACCGCGGCTCCGTCGCCTTCACGCTGCGGCCACAGGCGCGCTTCCACGACGGCACGCCGGTGACCGTCGAGGACGTGATCTGGAGCTTCGAGACGCTGCGCGACAAGGGCCACCCGACCTATCGCACCTATTACGCCGACGTGGCGAAGGCGGAGAAGACCGGGGAGCGGACGGTCACCTTCACGTTCCGCAACGGCAACAATCCCGAACTGCCAGTCATCATGGGCCAGTTGCCGGTCCTGCCGAAGCATGTCTTTGAAACCCGCGACTTCGCCTCCACCACGCTGGAGCCGATCGTCGGCAGCGGCCCTTACAAGATCGCCGACGTGCAGCCCGGCCGCTCCATCACCTACCAGCGGGTCGCCGACTGGTGGGGCAAGGACTTGCCGGTCAACCGCGGCCGCTACAACTTCGACCGCATCCGCTTTGATTACTACCGCGACCTGGACGTGGTGTTCGAGGCGTTCAAGGCGGGTGCCATCGACTTCCGGGTGGAGAATTCCTCGAAAAACTGGGTCACCGGCTACGACGTGCCGGCCGTGCGCGAGGGGCGGATCGTCCGCGAGGAGATCAAGCACCAAGACCCGCAGGGCATGCAGGCCTTCGTCTTCAACAGCCGCCGCCCCATCTTCGCCGACCGCCGGGTGCGCGAGGCGCTGAATCACCTGTTCGACTATGAGTGGACGCGCGCGAACCTGTCCTACGGCCTGTTCCAGCGCACCAAGAGCTTCTTCGCCAACTCCGAACTCGCCGCCACGGGTCTGCCGAGCGAGGCCGAGGTGAAGCTGCTGGAGCCCTTCCGCGGCAAGCTGCCGGAGGAGGTCTTCAGCAAGGCTTACGAGCCGCCGAAGACCGATGGATCCGGCAACATCCGCCAGAACCTGCGCACCGCGCTCGGCCTGCTGAAGGAGGCCGGTTGGGAGTTGAAGGGCAACAAACTGGTCAACGCAAAGACCGGCGAGCCCATGCGCTTCGAGATACTGCTGGTCCAGGCGGACATGGAGCGCATCACCCAGCCCTTCGTCCGCAACCTGGAACGGGCGGGCATCGAGGCCGGCATCCGCGTGGTGGACACGGCGCAGTACCAGAACCGCACGGACAATTTCGACTTCGACATGATCATCCAGCGTATGCCGCAGTCGTTGTCGCCCGGCAACGAGCAGCGCGACTACTGGCAATCGGCCAAGGCCGACCTGCCGGGCAGCCGCAATCTGGCGGGCATCAAGGACCCGGTCGTCGATCAGCTGATCGAGACGCTGATCCAGGCTCCGGACCGCGACAGCCTCGTGGCCGCGACCAAGGCGCTCGACCGCGTCCTGCTGTGGGGCTGGTACGTCATCCCGCAGTGGCACGACGACGTGCGCCGCGTCGCCTATTGGAACCGTTTCTCCCACCCGGCGGTTGCGCCCAAGTATGGCTTGGCGTTCGTCGACACTTGGTGGGTCGATCCGCAGAAGACGGCCTCCCTGAAGACGGCTCCCTGAGGACGGCCCACTAAAGACGAACAATTTCAGAAAGGCGATCCCGCGCGATGCTGGCCTACATCATCCGCCGTCTGCTGCTGATCATCCCGACGCTGTTCGGGATCATGGTCATCAACTTCCTGATCGTGCAGATCGCCCCCGGCGGCCCGATCGAGCAGATGATCGCCCGCGTCCAGGGCACGGCGGTGGAGGCAACCGCGCGCATCGGCGGCACCGGCGGAGGCGACACCGGCGGAGCCGGCGCGCAGAACCAGCAGGCCCAGGGCGGGGACACCGGCAGTCGCTACCGCGGCGCCCAGGGCCTGGACCCGGAGTTCATCAAGCAGCTGGAGCGCGAGTTCGGCTTCGACAAGCCGCTGCACGAGCGCTTCATCCACATGATGTCCAATTACATCGTGTTCGACTTCGGCAAGAGCTACTTCCGCGACCGCCGCGTTGCCGACCTGGTGATCGAGAAGATGCCGGTGTCGATCTCGCTGGGCATCTGGACGACGCTGATCGTCTATCTGGTGTCGATCCCGCTGGGCATCGCCAAGGCGGTGCGCGACGGGCAGCCTTTCGACGTCTGGACCTCCGGCGTGGTCATCGTCGGCTATGCCATCCCCAGCTTCCTCTTTGCCGTGCTGCTGATCGTGGTCTTCGCCGGCGGGCGCTATTTCGACTGGTTTCCGTTGCGCGGGCTGGTGTCGGACAACTGGCACGAACTGCCCTGGTGGAAGCAAATCCTGGATTACCTCTGGCACATGGTGCTGCCGGTCCTGTCCATGGTGATCGGCGGCTTCGCCGGCCTGACCATGCTGACCAAGAACTCCTTCCTGGAGGAGATCAACAAGCAGTACGTCATCACCGCCCGCGCCAAAGGCTTGGCCGAGCGCCGGGTGCTCTACGGCCACGTCTTCCGCAACGCCATGCTGATCGTCATCGCCGGCTTCCCCGGCGCCTTCATCGGCATCCTGTTCACGGGCGCCCTGCTGATCGAGGTGATCTTCTCGCTGGACGGGCTGGGCCTGCTGGGCTTCGAGGCGGCGATCAACCGCGACTACCCGGTGATGTTCGGCACGCTGTATTTCTTCACGCTGCTGGGCCTTGTCATGAACCTCGTCGGCGACATCACCTACGTCGCCGTCGACCCCCGCATCGACTTCGAAGCGCGGAGGGTGTGATGGGGGTGCTTATCATGCCGACGCACACTCCCTCTCCCCTCTGGGGAGAGGGTTGGGGTGAGGGGGTTGCGCTTTTGCCGAACGCACCGCCACGCGCAACCCCCTCACCCTCCCCTCTCCCCGGGGGGGAGAGGGAAAGCCCCCGTTGGGAGGGCCAGCCATGAGCGGCGAGCGCTTCCTGGGATTCCGCGTCACACCGCTGACGCGGCGGCGGCTGGCGAACTTCCGGGCGAACCGGCGGGGCTTCTGGTCCTTCTGGATCTTCCTGGTCCTGTTCGTGCTGTCGTTGGGCGCGGAGTTCATCGCCAACGACAAGCCGCTGCTGATCAAGTACGACAATGCGCTGTACTGGCCGGTCTTCCACACCTACCCGGAGACCACCTTTGGCGGCGAGTTCGAAACGGAAACCGACTACCGCGACCCCTTCGTCCGCCAGCTGATCGAGGAGAAGGGCTGGATCGTCTGGCCACCGATCCCCTACAGCTACCGCACGATCAACTACAACCTGCCGGTCCCCGCCCCGGCTCCGCCGTCGGCGGACAATTGGCTGGGCACCGACGACCAGGGGCGCGACGTGGTGGCGCGGCTGATCTACGGCTTCCGCATCTCGGTCCTGTTCGGGCTGGTGCTGACCGCCGTCTCCTCGGTGGTCGGCATCATGGCGGGCGCGGTCCAAGGTTACTTTGGCGGCTTGACCGACCTGCTGTTCCAGCGCTTCATCGAGATCTGGCAGGGCCTCCCAACCCTGTTCCTGCTGATCATCCTCTCAAGCGTCGTGACGCCGAACTTCTGGTGGCTGCTGGGGCTGTTGCTGCTGTTCTCCTGGACCGCGCTGGTCCATGTGGTGCGGGCGGAGTTCCTGCGGGCGCGCAACCTGGATTACGTGCGTTCGGCCCGCGCGCTGGGAGCGACGGACGCAACGATCATGGTGCGGCACGTGCTGCCCAACGCCATGGTGGCGACGCTGACCTTCATGCCCTTCATCCTGAACGGCTCCATCACCACCCTGACCGCGTTGGACTTCCTGGGCTTCGGCCTGCCCCCCGGCTCCCCCTCGCTGGGCGAGCTGCTGGCGCAGGGCAAGGCGAACCTTCAGGCGCCCTGGCTCGGCCTGACCGCCTTCTTCGTGCTGGCGATCATGCTGAGCCTGCTGATCTTCATCGGCGAGGCGGTGCGCGACGCATTCGACCCGCGCAAGACCATCGGCCAGCTGTCCACCGCCACGTCCGGCGCCAACGAGGCCGCCGCCGTGGCCGCGAAGACGAAGCGGGAGGCGGCGGAGTGACCAAGACCCAAAGCACAGCCCCAAGCACGGCTTCAAACACGGCCCCAAGAAGGCGGAACAGCCCATGACGACCGACACCCAGCACACCGACACTCCGCATCCCATCACCGACCTCCTGCATGTCCGCGGCCTCCAGGTGGAGTTCCGTTCCGGCGGGGGCGTGATGCACGCGGTCAAGGGCGTGTCCTTCGACATCGCCAAGGGGGAGACCGTGGCGCTGGTCGGCGAGTCCGGCTCGGGCAAGTCGGTCACCGCCCTGTCGATCCTGCAGCTGCTGCCCTACCCCATGGCGCGCCACCCCGCGGGCTCCATCCGCTTCCGCGACCAGGAACTGCTGGGGGCGGAAGAGAAGGTTCTGCGCGAGGTGCGCGGCAACCGCATCGCCATGATCTTCCAGGAACCGATGACCTCGCTAAACCCGCTGCACAGCATCGAGCGGCAGATCAACGAGACGCTGTTCCTGCACAAGGGCCTGTCGCGTACCGCCGCGCGCAAGCGCACGCTGGAGCTGCTGCGGCTGGTCGGGCTGCCCAACCCGGAACAGCGCCTGAACGCCTATCCGCACGAGCTGTCGGGCGGCCAGCGCCAGCGCGTGATGATCGCCATGGCGCTCGCCAACGAGCCCGACCTGCTGATCGCCGACGAGCCGACCACCGCGCTGGACGTCACCATCCAGGCGCAGATCCTGGAGCTGCTGAAGGACCTGCAGCGCCGCTTCGGCATGGCCCTGCTGCTGATCACCCACGACCTGGGCGTGGTGCGGAAGATGGCCGATCGCGTCTGCGTCATGAACCAGGGCGAGATTGTCGAGCAGGCCAACGTCGCCGACATCTTCATCCGCCCGAAACACCCCTACACCCAAAAGCTGCTGGCCGCGGAACCCAAGGGAAACCCGCTGACCCCGCCGGAGAACGCGCCGGAGGTGATGGCCGCGGACGCGCTGAAGGTCTATTTCCCGATCAAGAAGGGGCTGCTGCGCCGGACCGTGGATTATGTCCGCGCCGTGGACGGCGTGTCGGTGGACGTGCGGCAGGGTCACACGGTGGGGGTGGTCGGCGAGTCCGGCTCCGGCAAGACGACGCTGGGGCTGGCTCTGCTGCGGCTGCACGCCAGCCAGGGGGCGATCCGCTTCGACGGGACGGACATCCAGGGCTGGCAGGCGAAGCGGCTGCGGCCGCTGCGGCGGGAGATGCAGGTGGTTTTCCAGGACCCCTACGGCAGCCTGTCGCCCCGCCTGTCCGTCGGCCAGATCATCGGCGAGGGGCTGACCATCCACGGCATCGGGTCGGGCAAGGAGCGCGACGCCATGGTGGCGAAGGCGCTGGAGGAGGTGGGGCTCGACCCCGCCAGCCGCCACCGCTACCCGCACGAGTTCTCCGGCGGCCAGCGCCAGCGCATCGCCATCGCCCGCGCCCTGGTGCTGAAGCCGAAGTTCGTGGTGCTGGACGAGCCGACCTCGGCGCTCGACATGTCGGTGCAGGCGCAGATCGTCGACCTGCTGCGCGACATCCAGGCGCGCCACAACCTCGCCTATCTGTTCATCAGCCACGACCTGCGGGTGGTGCGGGCGCTGTCCAGCCACGTCATCGTCATGAAGGACGGCAAGGTGGTGGAGCAAGGACCCACCCGCCGCATCTTCGAGGAGCCGGAGCAGGATTACACCCGCGCCCTGCTCGCCGCCGCCTTGAACCTGGAGGCGGTCAAGTCCGACGCCGTGCGGATGTGACCGGACGCCGTTTCCCGGCTGGGGGCGAGGCTTTGGGGGTTCGCGGGGACGGTTGCTTCCCCGGCAGCGCCACCTCCCGCCATTGCCCCGGCGCCAGCCCATCGAGCGTCCAGTCGCCGATGGACCAGCGGATCAGCCGCAGGGTCGGAAAGCCGACCGCCGCGGTCATGCGGCGGACTTGGCGGTTGCGGCCCTCGCGCAGGGTCAGCGCGATCCAGCTGGTGGGAATGCTGGCGCGGTGGCGCACCGGCGGGTCGCGCGGCCACAGGTTGGCCGGTTCCTCCATCCGCAACGCTTCAGCCGGCAGGGTCGGGCCGTCGTTCAGCGTCACACCGGCGCGCAGGCGCTGCAAGGCCTCCTCCGTCGGCACGCCCTCGACCTGCACCCAATAGGTTTTGGGCAGCTTGTGCTTGGGCGAGGCGATGCGCGCGATCAAGGCGCCGTCGTCGCTCAGCGTCAGCAACCCCTCGCTGTCGCGGTCCAGCCGCCCGGCGGCATAGACGCCCTTCACCGGCACATGGTCGGCCAGGGTCGGGCGGCCCTGATCGTCGGTGAATTGGGGCAGCACGCCGTAGGGCTTGTTCAGAAGGATCAGACGGGGCACGGTGCGCTCAACGGGTTGGAAAACGATAACGACATTACAGGGGTTTGCACCGTGACGCTGCTTTTCTGCTCCACCACCGACCGGGCCGACGACTGGCTCGGTGAACTCGACCGCCGCATGCCCGGGCTGGAGGTGCGGGTGTGGCCGGAGATGGGTGACCCGGCGGACATCGACATGGCCCTGGTCTGGAAGCCGCCGCAGGGCCTGCTCGCCAGCCTGCCGAACCTGAAGCTGATCGTGTCGCTGGGCGCCGGGGTGGAGTCGATGCTGCTCGACCCGACGCTGCCGGACGTGCCGCTGGTACGCATGGTGTCGGAAGGGCTGACCCTGGACATGGCCGGCTTCGTGGCGCTGCAGGTTCTGCGCTGGCACCGGCAGCTGGACGAGTACAAGGCCCAGCAGGCGGCGCAGACCTGGACCCAACTGGGCCACAAGCCGGCGTCGGAGGTCACCGTCGGCTTCCTGGGCTTGGGCGAACTGGGCACGGCCTCGGCCAGGACGTTGCTGAGCATGGATTACCGCGTGCTGGGCTGGAGCCGCACGCCCAAGAGCGTGCACGGGGTGGAGAGCTATTCCGGGGCCGAGGGTTTGCCCAGGATGCTCGCCCAGTGCGACCTGCTGGTCTGCCTGCTTCCGCTGACGGACGGGACGCGCGGCGTCCTGAACCGGGACCTGTTCGCCGCCCTGCCGCGTGGCGCTGTGGTGATCAACGCCGCGCGCGGCGGGCATCTGGTGGAAGCCGACCTGCTGGAGGCGCTGGACAGTGGCCATTTGCGCGGCGCCAGCCTGGACGTCTTCGCGGAGGAGCCGCTGCCGCCCGGCCATCCCTTCTGGAGCCACCCGCGCATCCACGTCACCCCGCACATCGCGGCGGTCACCCACCCGTCGCGGTCGGCCCACATCGTGGTCGACGCGATCACCGCGCTGCGCGATGGGCGGCCCCTGCCCAACCTCGTGAACCGCAAACAGGGCTACTGAACGGTTTCCTCGACGGCAACCACATCATCGAGGCTGGCGGCGGTCAATTCCGCCTCCAGCCGCGCCTTGGCGGCGGAGGCCAGCTCCTCCTCCGCCCGGATGGTCGCCAAGTCCTCCGGCGTCACGGCGCCAGCGTCAATGACCAGTTCGGCGAAGTCGGAGAGGAAGACGCTGCCCTTGACGGTGCGCTGGACGAGCACACTGCGCTTGTCCTCCGCATCGCGCTTGCGCTTGATGAAGCCCAGCAGGGACAGCCGGTCGAGCGCGCGGGTCACCGCGGGCTTGGAAATGTTCAGCATCGCCGCCAGACCGCGCACGGTGTGCGGCGGATCGGTCAGATAGACCTGGAGCATGATCGCCATCTGCCGCGCCGAAAGGTCCGGCCCGTCCTGCCGGACACTGGCGATCAACGCCGTGCGCCACAAGCCGAGCGCCTTGAGGTTCCGTGCCATGCATCCCCCCGAATGCCGCGCCCGGATCCCGCCCCCGGACACGCGGGACGAGTGTCACCCATGCCGCCCCACGCAGGCAAGCGTTTCGCAGCCGGATTGATCGGTCAGTTCGTCGCGGGGGGATGGGTAAGCCGCATCAATAGATCAGCTCGTTCTCGCCACTGCCTTCGGAGATGACGATTTCGCCGCGGGCCGCCAGATCCTTGGCGAGCTGGACCATGTACATCTGGGATTCGTCCACCTCGCGGACGCGGACGGGGCCCATGGCGGCCATGTCCTCGCGCAGGATCTTCGCGGCGCGTTCGGACATGTTGGAGAAGAACAGGTCCTTCAGCGTCTCCGACGCGCCCTTCAGGGCGGTGGCGAGCTTCTGCTTGTCGACGCTGCGCAGCAAGGCCTGGACGCCGGAGGGGTCGAGCTTCGACAGGTCCTCGAAGGTGAACATCAGCGACTTGATGCGCTCCGCGCTGTCGCGGTTGCGTTCCTCCAGGGCGGCCATGAAGCGGTGCTCGGTCGTGCGGTCCAGGCCGTTGAAGATTTCGGCCAGCATTTCGTGGCTGTCGCGGCGGCTGGTGCGGGCGAGGTTGGTCATGAACTCGGTGCGCAGGGTGCGCTCCACGTCGTCCAGAACCTCCTTCTGCACGGCCTCCATGCGCAGCATGCGCATGATGACCTCCATGGCGAAGCTTTCCGGCAGCTGGGTCAGCACGCGGCCGGCGTGCTCCGGGCGGATCTTCGACAGCACCACGGCCACGGTCTGCGGGTATTCGTTCTTCAGGTAGTTGGACAGCACCGACTCGTTCACGTTGGCGAGCTTGTCCCACATGGTGCGGCCGGCGGGACCACGGATTTCCTCCATGATCGAGTCGACCTTGTCCTTGGGCAGGGTCTTCAGCAGCAGGCGTTCGGTGCTGTCGAAGGAGCCGACCAGGGAGCCGGTGGCCGACATCTGCTCCGCGAACTCCACGAACAGGCGCTCGATGAGGTTGGCGGAGACGGTGCCCAGGTTCGCCATCACCTGGGACAGCTCCTTGATCTCCTCGTCGTCCATCATCGCGAACAGCTTGGAGGAATGCTCGTCGCCCAGCGCCAGCATCAGGATGGCCGCCTTCTCCGGACCGGTGAGGGTGCGATAATCCTCACGAACCTTCAGCGCCATGACTTCCGCCTCCAAAGACACGAACCGGCACCAAAGCCTGCCAGTATTATCCTTTGGTTTTAGCCCTTTCCGAATCGTCAATCCACCCCCGCGACGGGCGCGGGGGTGACAATTTTAACCATATGTGATCGATTGAGGTTTCCGCTCAACCAAACCGCTTGGCGATGACCGCGTAGGCCGCGCGCAGGCCCAGCGCTTCGCCGCCTTCCGGACGGCCGGGACGGCTGGAGCTGTTCCAGGCGAAGGTGTCCAGGTGCGCCCAAGGCGTGTCCTTGGACACGAACTCCTGGAGAAAGAGGCCCGCGGTGATGGCGCCGGCCATGCCGTTGGTGGTGACGTTGTTGATGTCGGCCACCTTGCTGTCCAGCCCCTTGCGGTAGGGCGCCCACAACGGCAGGCGCCACAGCGGGTCGTTGTGCTCCTGCCCCGCGGCCAGCAGGTCGTCGGCGAGATCGTCGCTGTTGGAGAAGAGCGCCGGCAGCTCCGGCCCCAGGGCGACGCGGGCGGCCCCCGTCAGGGTGGCGAAGTCGATCAGCAGGGCGGGCTTTTCCGAATCGGCCTCGGCCAGCGCGTCGCACAGGATCAGGCGGCCTTCCGCGTCGGTGTTGCCGACCTCCACCGTCAGGCCCTTGCGGGTCTTCAGCACATCCATCGGCTTGAAGGCGTTGCCGGAAATGACGTTCTCCACCGCCGGCACCAGCACGCGCAGCCGCACCGGCAGCCCGGCCATCATCACCATGCGGGCGAGCGCCAGCGCGTGCGCCGCCCCGCCCATGTCCTTCTTCATCAGCAGCATGCCGGACGACGGCTTGATGTCCAGGCCGCCGCTGTCGAAGCAGACGCCCTTGCCGACGATGGTGACCTTGGGGTGGTCCGGGTTGCCCCAGCGCAGGTCGATCAGCCGCGGCTCTCGCGGGCTGGCGCGACCGACGGCGTGGATGGCCGGGTAGTCGCGGTCGAGCAGCGCGTCGCCGACGATCACGGCGATCGCGGCCTCGAACTCCTCAGCCAGAGCGGCGGCGGCGTTGGCCAGCTCCGCGGGCCCGAGGTCGTTGGCCGGCGTGTTGACGAGGTCGCGCAGCAGATAGGTCGCGGTCGCCGTGCGCTGCACCGCGCCCTGGTCGGCGTGCTTCGGCCAGACCAGTCCGGCGAAGCCTTTCTCCGACTTCTTGTAGCGGTCGAAGCGGTAGCTGCCGAGCGCCCAGCCCAGCGCCAGCCGCGTGGCGGCACGGCCGTCGAGCTTGGCGTCGGTCTCCTCGTCCAGGCGGTAGCTGCCCGGCGGCAGGCCGCCCGGCAGGCCGGCGAGGCCCCAGAGATCGTCGAGCGCCGAGACGCCGACCAGCACCCGGGCGACCGTCCCGCCCTCCCCCGGCAGGAAGGCGGTGGAGCCGGCCTCCGCCGCGAAGTTGACGGCCTTCACCCAGGCCGCAATGGCGTCCTTCTGGGCGGGCGGCTGGGACTCCAGCCAGCCGGACAGACCGGCCTTGGTCAGCGGGGTGATGGTCACGGTGCCGGTGCCGGCCGTGGCGAGCAGGGTGGCGAGCAAGACGGGCGTCCTTCAGAAGACGGGAAACAGGGTCAAGAGGATGGCGCGGCGAAGCGGCCCTGAAAAGGGGGCAATGGGACCGATCCGGGGCGTGCGATCGAATGAAACGCTGTGAAACGCCATGAAACACAAGCGACGGTGATGTTTCACCGGTGCCCCTCTCCGGCGACATAAGACTTTTATCCTATATGATCGTGGAGGATGAGGCAACAGGGCGGCGCGCAAGTCCCCCTCTCCTGCCCCCGGCGGGAGAGGGCTTCGAATTGCATTCTTTTGAAGCGATTGCCCTGGGGACCGATCGCGGAAAGGCTGTATTGTGGCGCTCCACATGGTCCGACATTTCTCCAGACCAATTTTCAACACGGGGGATTCATCATGACCGAGTTGACGCTCATCATCGGCAACAAGGCCTTTTCGTCCTGGTCGATGCGCCCGTGGCTGGCGCTGAAGCACAGCGGCCTGCCTTTCCAGGAGATTCTGATCCCGCTGCGCCAGCCGGACACCGCCGCGCGCATCGCGGAACATTCGCCGTCGGGCCGGGTGCCCAGCCTGCGGGATGGTGATCGGGTGATCTGGGATTCGCTGGCGATCTGCGAGTATCTGGCGGAGATCGCCCCCGCGGCCGGGCTGTGGCCGGAGGACGCCGGGGCGCGCGCGGTGGCGCGGTCGGTGTCGGCGGAGATGCATTCGGGCTTCGTGGGCCTGCGCACCCACATGTCCATGGACCTGAAGGCGATGCGCCCCGGCGTTGGCCACAACCCGGAAAGCGAGGCGGACATCGCTCGCGTGCTGGAGTTGTGGCGCGCGACGCGGGAGCGGTTCGGGGCGGATGGTCCCTTCCTGTTCGGCCGCTTCTCCATCGCCGACGCCATGTACGCGCCGGTGGTGACGCGCTTCATCACCTACGGCGTCGAGATGGACGAGGTCGGGCGCGCCTACGCCGAGGCGGTGATGAGCCTGCCGGCCATGAAGGAATGGGTGGCCGCCGCCAAGGCCGAGCCGTGGGACATCTACACGGACGAACGCCCGACCGGCGTGTTCGTCGCGCCGTAAAGGATTCACCACCAAGGCACCAAGGCACCAAGAGTCCACGCCGTGCCGGTCGCGAGGATTCTTGGTGTCTTGGTGCCTTGGTGGTGAAAATCCCTCACCCCAGCAACCCCGTCATCACCGCGCGCAATTGCGCCGGCTTCACGGGTTTGTTCAGGACGTGGCAGCCCTTGGACTGCGCCTCCTCCACCACTTCGGCGGTGCGGTTGGCGGTGATCAGGACCGAAGGCAGCTGCGTCCCACAACGCTCGCGCACGCGGGCGATCTCGGTGAAGCCGATCACGCCGTTGTCCAGGTGGTAGTCGGCGAACAGCACGTCGGGCGTTGCGCTGTCGAGCGCCCGCAGGGCCTCGTCGCCGCTGGCCGCCGTCGCGACGGTGCAGCCCCAGCCTTCCAGAAGCGCGCGCATGCCGGCCAGAACCGCCGGCTCGTTGTCGATGACCAGCACGCGGGTGCCGGCCAGCCGGTTGGTCGTCGTGCGCACCGGCGCCTCCAGCGCGCGGGCCGGGCGGGCGTAGCGGCCGAAGGGCACGGTGACCGCGAAGACGGACCCGCGGCCGGGCTGCGACCGCACGGTGATGGGGTGGTCCAGCATCCGCGCCACCCGGTCGACGATGGCGAGGCCGAGGCCCATGCCGCGCACCCGTTCGTTGGCGCAGGGCGTGTCGAGCCGCCGGAATTCCTGGAAGATCTCGCCCAGCTTGTCGGCCGGCACGCCGGGGCCGGTGTCGCACACCTCGATCCGCAGGCCGGCCGGGGTGCGCCGGCAACCGATCAGCACCTTTCCCGCGCCATCACCGGACGGGGGACAGGCCGGCGTGTAGCGCAGCGCGTTGGACAGGAAGTTCTGCAGGATGCGGCGCAGCAGGCGGATGTCGCTGCGCACCACCGCGTGGCTGGCGACGACGCGCAAGTCCAGCCCGCGCTCCTTGGCGACCGCGGCGTATTCGGTGGCGAGCGCCCCCAACAGGCTCTGGATCGGGAAATCGGCGACTTCTGGCCGCACGGCTCCCGCGTCCAGCTTGGAGATGTCCAGCAGCGTGGACAGCAAATCCTCCACCGAGGCCAGCGCCACGTCGAGGTTGTCGACCAGCCCGCGGCTGGGCTCCGGCTGCTCCAGATCGCCGAGCGCCGCGACGAACAGGCGGGCGGCGTTCAGCGGTTGCAGAAGGTCGTGGCTGGCCGCGGCCAGGAAGCGGGTCTTGGACAGGTTGGCCTGCTCCGCCTCCGCCTTGGCGAGGCGCAGGGCCTCCTCCGCCGCGATGCGCTCCGCGATTTCCTGCTGGAGCTGTGTGTTGAGGCGCGTCAGCTCCGCCGTGCGCTCGACGACGCGGCGCTCCAGGCTGTCCTTGGCGTCGGCCAAGGCCTCCGCCGCCATCCGGCGTTCGGTGATGTCGTGGATCAGGCCGAAATAGCCCAGGACCTCCCGCTTGCCGCCGCCCCGCTTCTCGCCGAAATGCGGGATGTAGGTGGCGACCGCGTAGCGCGGGGCGCCGTTCTCGCCGGGCAGGTCCAGCTCGAAGGTCACCTCCTCGCCGGCCAGCGCGCGCAGGATGTAGGTGCGCCGCGCCTCGTAGTAGAGGTCGCCGAGTGCGGCCCACATGGGCTGGCCCTCGATGTCCTCCCGCGCGCGGTTGAACCAGTTCTCGTAGGCCTTGTTGACGAAGCGGAAGCGCTGCTCCGCGTCCACGTAGGCGATCAGGGCCGGCACCGCGTCGGTGACCAGCCGGATGCGCTGCTCGCTGTCGCGCAGGGCCTGCTCGGCCCGCTTGCGCTCCGTGATGTCGGTGAAGGTCAGGACGAAGCCGCCGCCCGGCATGGGGTTGCGGCTGATTTCCAGGACCGTGTCGTCCAGCCAGGGCTGCTCCACAAGGCAGCTCGGCGCCATCAGCGCGCGCAGCGACAGGCCCGCCTCGCCCATCGCCCCATCCCCCATCGCCGCATGGTGCAGGATGAATTCGGCAAAGCTGGCGCCCCGGCGCGCGACGCTGTCCGGCAGGCGCAGCAAGGCGGCGAAGCGCTCGTTCCAGGCGACCAGCCGCTGGTCGCGGTCGTAGACGCCGACCCCCTGCGCGATGTTGTCGAGCGTGGCCTGGAGGAGCGCCGACTTTTCGGCCAGCTCGCGCTCGCGCCGGCGGGTCTCATGCTCCTTGATGTCGGTGATGTCGGTGTAGACGCCGACCACGCCGCCGTCGCGCGTCCGCCGCTCGTTCACCTGGATCCAGCGGCCGTCCGACAGGCGGTAGATGTAGGGGCCCTTCAGCTCCCGGTGCTGGGCCAGGCGCTGCGCCAGCCACAGGTCCGGCCGCGGGTAGGCATCGGCGACGGAGCGCGAGGAGGCGGCCAGCTCCGCGATGTCCTTGAACCGCACGCCCGGCATGATCTTGTCGCGGATTTCCGGCCACAGGGCCAGGTACTTGCTGTTGCAAAGCACCAGCCGGTCGTCGGCGTCGAAGATGGCGAACCCCTCGTTGACCGACTCGATGGCCTCCGACAGGCGGGTGCGCATGGTGTCGGCCAGTTCCTTCGCGCGGGCGAGGTCGCGGTGGCTGTCCTCCAGCTCGCGCAACGCCCGCTCCACCTCCAGCGTGCGCTCCCGCACCTTCTGCTCCAGCACGATGGCGGTCTGGAACAGGGAGAAGGCGCCGCCCTGGACGTCCATGGACCGTTCCACCCGGTCCATCAGCACCTGATTGATGCGGCGGAGCTTGGCGTTCTCACGCTCCAACCTGTCCAGCCGGGCGCGTTCGTCGCCGCTGAGCGGTGGTGTCGGCCCCAGTGGATCGGGAAGGTTGCGGTCGGAGAAGAGGATCGTCATCGCGCACCTATGGCGACGCCGGTGAAGGTCTGGTTGACGTGCATGGCGTTGTACTGCTCGCCGTAGGCGCAGAAGCCGACGACGTTGTGCCGCGCCAGCGTGGCCGACATAACGTGCTTCAGCTGGCGCTGCTCCAGCTCCAGCCGGCGCAGGATGCAGTCGCAGCCGAGCACGAGGTCGGGCGGCCCGCCGACCTCCGCGGCCAGCTTCAGCATCATCGCCTCGAAATTCTCCACCGGGTCGACGCCGCGGGCGACGGTCAGCACGATCCCCTCGTCGATGGCGCAGTAGAAGGTCAGGCTCTCGTCCTCGTTGACCTTCTGGATGGAGCGGACGTGATACTCGCCGCCGACGCGCACCACCACCGGATGGGCGGCGAAGATCATCGGGGTCAGCGGTTCCCCCTCCAGCCCGACCATGCGGGCGTATTCGCGCCCCGCGGGCTCCGCGTTGATCTCCGTGACGATGCGGCGCTGCGGGTCGGCGCCAGTGACCACCATCTTGGCATCGGACGCCACGAAATGCTCGGTCCGAAACACCACGAAGCGACGCGCGGTGGTAACCAGCATCAGAACCGCGGCGTTGGAATGGAACCGCCCCTCGTGCAGGACGAAGGTGCGCTCGAAGCGCAGCTCGTCGCCGGCGGAGCCGCCGAACAGCGGGATGTCCATCAGCACGCTGTGCAGCGCACTGACCACCATCTCCTCCGCCCGCGACATGCCGTCGATCATCAGGAAGGCGAAGCAGCCATAGTCGCGGAAGGCGTCGGCGCGGGCGGCGAGTGCGGCGTCGCGCTGCGCCAGCACCTCGCGCAGGACGCGCGGCGCCTCGGCGATGGAGAAGCGGTCGAGGTCGTCGATGCGCTGCGCCGCGATGGTGAAGTCGGTTTTTGGGAAGCCGATGCCGACGAGCGACCCGGCGGCGTAGCCGAAGGGCGTGATCTCCCCCGCCGTGGTGCAGCCGATCACCGGGATGGGACCGAACAGCTCCGCCAGCGCCGCCGCCAGCTCCTCCTGGTCGTAATGGGCGGAGCAGAAGACCAGGGCCATCTCCAGCTCTGCCCCACCGCGCAGCCCCTCATACAGCTCCCGCGCCGCGGTCCGCGCGTCCTCGGCCATGGAGACCGCGCGGGGCAGAGGCGGACGGGTGGGCGCGTCGAACAGGGAATCCATCGGTGTGCCGTTGTGGTGGCGGGGAGCGGAAAGCAGCGGCATGGCGTCCATCGCCCCCAAACGGAGGAAGTCGGCAACAGGCCGGCGGGTGACCCATAGGTTATCCCACCCCGGCGCCCGGGGGAAAGCCGCCGGAAGCCGTCGTGCATTCGACATTGGTATAAGGACGACACCACGATGCGAAAAAGGCGCCTCCCGCTGTCGCGGGGGCGCCGAGTTCGGTTCCATATGCACCGCCGCGCGGGGAGGTCAGCATGAACACGGATCAGCTGCCCTGCGGCCGTACCGACCGGGGAAATCTCCCGAAGTCGGTGTCACCATACCGTTTTCCCGTAAAGAGCGCTATGCCAATTTCGTCATAACGGAAGACTGGTGCCGCAAATCCTCCGCCTCCTCATCGGTGAACAGGCGGGAGCGGGTGAGGAAGCGCACGCCCTCCGGCGCCTCCAGCGAGAAGCTGGCGCCGCGCCCCGGCACGACGTCGATGATCAGCTGGGTGTGCTCCCAATAGGCGAACTGGGCGGCCCCCATATAGAAGGGGCAGCTTCCGATTTCCCCCAGTCGCACGTCCTGCCCGCCCGGCTTGAACTCCCCCTCCATGAAGCACATCGGCGCGCTGCCGTCGCAGCAGCCGCCGGACTGGTGGAAGAACAGGGGACCGTACAGCCCGCGCAGCTTTTCGATCAGCTCCAGCGCGGCCGGTGTGGCGACGACGCGTTCGACCATGGGCGGATGCTCCAAGGAAAACAGGCCGGAGGCCGCGAGGCCCCCGGCCGGAAGGTCACAGGGAGGAGACAATGCTGGCAACAATCCCCTCTCCCATCGAGGGAGAGGGGATTGTTCAGGCCCTTAGAAGAAGCCCAGGGCCTTCGGGCTGTAGCTGACCAGCAGGTTCTTGGTCTGCTGGTAGTGGTCGAGCATCATCTTGTGCGTCTCGCGGCCGATGCCCGACTGCTTGTAGCCACCGAAGGCCGCGTGGGCCGGGTAGAGGTGGTAGCAGTTGGTCCACACGCGGCCGGCCTGGATGGCGCGGCCCATGCGGAAGGCGCGGTTGCCGTCGCGGCTCCACACGCCCGCACCCAGGCCGAACATCGTGTCGTTGGCGATGGCCAGCGCCTCTTCCTCGGTCTTGAAGGTGGTCACGGACACGACCGGCCCGAAGATCTCCTCCTGGAAGATGCGCATCTTGTTGTGGCCTTCGAAGACCGTCGGCTTGATGTAGTAGCCGCTCTCCAGCTCGCCGCCGAGGTGGGCGCGCTCGCCACCGATCAGGACCTTGGCGCCCTCGGCCTTGCCGATGTCGATGTAGGAGAGGATCTTCTCCAGCTGGTCGATGGACGCCTGGGCGCCGATCATCGTGGCCGGGTCGAGCGGGCTGCCCTGCTTGACCGCGCCGACGCGGGCGACGGCCTTCTCCATGAACTTGTCGTAGATGCTCTCCTGCACCAGCACGCGGCTGGGGCAGGTGCAGACCTCGCCCTGGTTCAGGGCGAACATGGCGAAGCCTTCCAGCGCCTTGTCCAGGAACTCGTCGTCATCGGCCATAACGTCGCTGAAGAAGATGTTCGGCGACTTGCCGCCCAGTTCCAGCGTGACCGGGATAATGTTCTCCGCCGCGTACTGCATGATCAGGCGGCCGGTCGTCGTCTCGCCGGTGAAGGCGATCTTGGCGATGCGCGGGCTCTGCGCCAGCGGCTTGCCGGCCTCGATGCCGAAGCCGTTGACGACGTTGATCACGCCGGCCGGCAGCAGGTCGCCGATGATCTCCATCATGACCATGATGGCCATCGGGGTCTGCTCGGCGGGCTTCAGCACGACGCAGTTGCCGGCGGCCAGCGCCGGGGCGAGCTTCCACACCGCCATCAGCAGCGGGAAGTTCCAGGGGATGATCTGGCCGACGACGCCCAGCGGCTCGTGGAAATGATAGGCGTAGGTGGTGTGGTCGATCTCCGCGATCGTGCCTTCCTGGGCGCGGATGCAGCCCGCGAAATAGCGGAAGTGGTCGATCGCCAGCGGCAGGTCGGCGTGGGTCGTCTCGCGGATCGGCTTGCCGTTGTCCAGCGTCTCGGCCAGCGCCAGGACGTCCAGACGCTCTTCCATGCGGTCGGCGATCTTGTTCAGGATGCGCGAGCGCTCGGCGGGCGAGGTGCGGCCCCAGGCGTCCTTCGCGGCGTGGGCGGCGTCCAGCGCCTTCTCGATGTCCTCGGCGGTCGAGCGGGCGACTTCGCACAGGGGCTTGCCGGTGATCGGGGTCAGGTTGGTGAAGTACTGGCCCTTCGTCGGGGCCACCCACTGGCCGCCGATGAAGTTGTCGTAGCGCGGCCGGATGGCGACCTGCTTGCTGAGCGTTTCCAGGGCCTGATGGATCACGACGCTTTCCTCCCAACGCGAATTGAAGCTTGCTGCGCGAAACGCGGTCGTTGTGCGGATTTTGCCATATCGCCCGATATGCGTTTCCCGTCACAGCGCCCTGCTGTTATCGCGGCTTTCGGCCCAGGCGGTAAATTCGACTTTCGTTGCAGAGGACGCCCGACGCGATTTCCGGAATGACCCCACGGCGCGAAATGGTACCTTGGGCCAGAGGACACCCCGCGATCCGGCGAGACGAAGGACATGACGACCGACATCCGGCTGCGCTTCCTGCACCCGTCCGGGGCCATCGGCCCCGGCAAGGTCACGCTTCTGGAGCAGATCGACCGCACCGGCTCCATCTCCGCGGCGGCGCGCGCGCTCGGCATGTCCTTCCGCCGCGCCTGGTTCCTGGTGGAGACGATGAACACCGCCTTCCGCGAACCGGTGGTGCGCACCAACGTCGGCGGGCGCGAAGGCGGCGGCACCGGCCTGACCGCCTTCGGCCAGGAGGTCGTCCGCCGCTACCGCCTGATGGAGGAGGAAGCCCGCAAGGCCGCCGCCCCGCACCTGTCCTGGCTGGACGAGGCGCTGAAGGCGGAGGCGGAGGCGGAGGAGACGAAGGAGTCGTAACGGGCACTGCCCCGCCTCCGCCTAAAGTACGACGGGCCGCGACACTGGCGACCTTGCTCCACCACGCGTGCGCGCATAGTCTCGGAATACTAACAAATGAAAAGGGCGAACGCCCGACCCCGCTTCCTTGTGAAGACGGGGCGGAGACGTCCGTCCAACAAATCTCGGTTCCAGAAAACACCGCCCTTAGGGAGTGCGACGATGCAGCGCTCGCTCAACATCGACCCGGGCAAATGCACCGGGTGCCGTCAGTGTGAGATGGCTTGTTCATACGAGAACGAAGGAGTCTTCAACCCGTCCAAGTCGCGCATCAAGGTCTTCACCTTCGATGCGGAAGCCCGCTTCGTCCCCTACACCTGCACCCAGTGCTCCGAGGCCTGGTGCATGCAGGCCTGCCCGGTGGACGCGATCAAGGTGAACCTGGCCACCGGCGCCAAGGAGGTCCACGCCGACCTCTGCGTCGGCTGCAAGGTCTGCACCATCGCCTGCCCGTTCGGCACCATCAACTACAACGCCTCCTCCGGCAAGGTCATGAAGTGCGACCTGTGCGAAGGCGATCCGGCCTGCGCCAAGGCCTGCCCGACGCAGGCGATCACCTTCGTCGATTCGAACTGGACCGGGCTGGACAAGATGCGCGCCTGGGCCGCCAAGACCGACACCGGCGCACGCGCGAACTGAGGGGGACCAGACGATGGGATGGGCACGTAAGATCCTGCGCGTCAACCTGACCGCCGGCACGGTGAAGGTTGAGCCGCTGAACATGGAGTGGGCCCAGAAGTACCTGGGATCCCGCGGCCTGGGCACGAAGTATCTCGTGGAGGAGATCGACCCGAAGGTCGATCCGCTGTCGCCCGACAACAAGCTGATCTTCGCCACCGGGCCGCTGACCGGCACCATGGCCTCGACCGGCGGGCGCTACACGGTCATCACCAAGGGGGCGCTGACCGGCGCCATCGCCTGCTCCAACTCCGGCGGGTTCTTCGGCGCGGAGCTGAAGTTCGCCGGCTGGGACATGATCATCTTCGAGGGCAAGGCGCCCTCGCCCGTCTTCCTGTTCGTGGAGGACGGCAACGCCCGCCTGCTGCCCGCCGACCACCTCTGGGGCAAGTCGGTCTGGGACACGGAGCACGCCATCAAGGCGGAGCTGCAGGACCCGCTGGTCCGCGTCTCCACCATCGGCGTGGCCGGTGAGAAGGGCGTGAAGTACGCCTGCATCGTCAACGACCTGCACCGCGCCGCCGGCCGCTCCGGCGTCGGCACGGTGATGGGGTCGAAGAACCTGAAGGCCGTCGCCGTGCGCGGGACGGAGGGCGTGAAGGTCCGCGACTTCCTGGGCTTCCTGAAGGCGAGCGAGACCGCCAAGGGCGTGCTGGCCGGCAACGCGGTGACGGGCCAGGGCCTGCCGACCTACGGCACGCAGGTCCTGATGAACGTCATCAACGAGACCGGCGCGATGCCGACGCGCAACCACCGCGACATCCAGTTCGAAGGCGCGCACAAGATCTCCGCCGAAGCCATGGCGGAGAAGCGGCCGACCGACGGCAAGCCGAACTTGGTCGCCAACCAGGCCTGCTTCGGCTGCACCATCGCCTGCGGCCGCGTCAGCATGATCGACAAGACCCACTACACGGTGGTCAACCGGCCGCAATACTGGGGGGCGTCGGGCGGGCTGGAGTATGAGGCGGCCTGGGCGCTGGGCTCCAACACCGGCGTGGACGACCTGGAGGCGCTGACCTTCGCCAACTTCATCTGCAACGAGCAGGGCTTCGACCCGATCAGCTTCGGCGCCACCGTCTCGGCGGCGATGGAGCTGTACGAGACCGGCGCCCTGACCAAGGAGCAGACCGGCGGCATCGAGCTGCGCTTCGGCTCGGCCGAGGCGCTGACCCAGATCGCCGAGCTGACCGGCAAGGGCGAGGGCTTCGGGGCGGAGATCGGGCTGGGCTCCAAGCGGCTGTGCGAGAAGTACGGCCATCCGGAGTTCCACATGGGCGTCAAGGGCCAGGAGTTCCCGGCCTACGACAGCCGCGGCATCCAGGGCATGGGCCTGACCTACGCCACCTCCAACCGCGGCGCCTGCCACCTGCGCAGCTACACCGTGGCGTCGGAGGTGCTGGGCATCCCGGAGAAGACCGATCCGCTGGCGACCGACGGCAAGGCCGGGCTGGTGAAGGCCTTCCAGGACGCCACGGCGGCCTTCGACAGCGCCGGCATCTGCATCTTCACCTCCTTCGCCTGGACGCTCCAGGACGTGGCCCCGCAGGTGGACGCGGCCATCGAAGGCGGCTGGAGCGTGGACCGCATGGTCGAGACGGGCGAGCGCATCTGGAACCTGGAGCGCCAGTTCAACCTCGCCGCCGGCTTCACCGCGGCCGACGACACGCTGCCCAAACGGCTGCTGTCCGAACCGGCGACCTCCGGCCCGGCGAAGGGACGCGTTAACGACCTCGCCAAGATGCTGCCGGAATATTACGACATCCGCGGCTGGACGACGGACGGCGTGCCGACCAACGAGACGCTGGCCCGGCTGGCGCTCTAAACCCACCTTCGAGTCCCCTCTCCCCCCTGGGGAGAGGGTTAGGGTGAGGGGGCGCCCGCAGGGCGTCCAAGCACTGCAATGAGCGTGCCTTGTCGGCCTTACGGCCGCCCCCTCACTCCGCCCCTCTCTCCAGGGGGAGAGGGAGTGATGCTTTCCCCAAGAGGGCAAAAAGATGCATTACGTCGTTCTCGGGGCGGGGCCGTCGGGCGTTGTCGCGGCGGAGACCCTGCGGAAGGCCGATCCCACCGGCACCATCACGCTCGTCAGCGGGGAGAACGAGCCGCCCTATTCCCGCATGGCCATCCCCTACGTGCTCACCGGCAAGATCGGGGAGGCGGGGACCCACCTGCGCAAGGGCGAGGACCATTACGCCGCCCGCGGCATCGACGTGCGCGTGAACGCGCGCGCCACATCGCTGATGCCCGACCACAAGCGGATCGACTTCGCCGACGGCAGCCACATGAAGTACGACCGGCTGCTGGTCGCCACCGGCGCGCGGCCCGTCCGTCCGCCGATTCCCGGGCTGAACCTGAACGGCGTCCACCATTGCTGGACGCTGGAGGATGCCCGCAACATCATCAAGCTGGCCGAGCCCGGCACGCACGTCGTGCTGATGGGCGCCGGCTTCATCGGCTGCATCGTGCTGGAGGCGCTGGCCGCCCGCGGCGTGCAGCTGACGGTGGTGGAGATGGGCGACCGCATGGTCCCGCGCATGATGAACCCCATCGCCGGCACCATGATCCGCCGCTGGTGCGAGGCCAAGGGCATCCGCGTCCTGACCAACACCAAGATCAAGGCGTTGCAGAACGTCGCCGCCGAGAAGAGCCGCGGCATCTTCGGCTTCCTGAAGCGGCGGGCGCCTACGGAAGCCCGCGACACGCTGGACGTGGAGCTGGACAGCGGCGAGATGCTGTCGGCCCACCTCGTCGTCGTGTCGGCCGGCGTGGCGCCGAACGTGGATTTCCTGGCGAACAGCGGCGTGAAGGTCGACCGCGGGATCATGGTCGACCGCTACATGCGCACCAGCGTCAACGACGTCTTTGCCGCGGGCGACGTGGCCCAGGGCTACGACTTCTCGACCAAGGCGCACGACGTCCACGCCATCCAGCCGACCGCGTCGGAGCATGGGCGCATCGCCGCCATGAACATGGCCGGCCATAACATCCAGTACAACGGCAGCCTGCAGATGAACGTGCTGGACACCGTCGGGCTGATCTCCAGCTCCTTCGGGCTATGGGCCGGGGTGAACGGGGGCGATTCGGTGGAGATCGTGGACGACGCCAATTACAAGTACCTGAACCTGCAATTCGCCGACGACGTGCTGGTCGGCGGCACGGCCATCGGCGTGACCCAGCATGTCGGCGTGATGCGCGGGCTGATCCAGACCGGGACCAAACTCGGTCCCTGGAAGGAGCGGCTGAAGGCCGATCCGCACCGCCTGATGGAAGCCTACATCGCCCGCACCCATCTGACGTGAAGGCAGGCCGAAGGCCGGGGAACATGATTCACCACCAAGGCACCAAGACACCAAGAGTCCTCGACCTGGGCACGTCGTGGCTTCTTGGTGTCTTGGTTGTGACCATCGTCGCCGGCCTTCACCCCTTTCGCGGAGGGACCCATGGAAATCGTCGTCAAGCTCTACGCCACGCTGGCCCAGCACCTGCCGCCGGGGGCGAAGCAGAACCAGACGCGGCTCGACCTGCCGGACGACGCCACCCCGGCGCACGTCATCGGGCGGCTGAACATGGCGCG
The DNA here is from genome assembly GCF_025961225.1 of Azospirillum canadense. Classification (GTDB taxonomy): domain Bacteria; phylum Pseudomonadota; class Alphaproteobacteria; order Azospirillales; family Azospirillaceae; genus Azospirillum; species Azospirillum canadense. The sequence goes on from NZ_JAOQNG010000001.1 coordinate 2,850,178, forward strand.
GGAGAAGTGCCACCTCGTGCTGGTCAACGGCGTCTACGTGGCGCCGAGCCAGCTCGACCGGCACCCGCTGAAGCCCGGCGATGCCGTCGCCATGTGGCCGCCGGTCGCCGGGGGCTGATCGCCGGAGCATGATCACCAAGGACATGGCGCTGACCAGGGACGACCTGCTGCGCCTGTTGCCCGGCGCGCTGGACGGCCTGCCATGGCGGGCCGACGCCGACCGCATCCGGATCGGGGAGGAGGTCGGCGTGGACCTGCTGATTGAGGCGCTGCCGCCGCGCCGCTTCGGCCCGGTCGACATCCCGCGGCTTTGCGTCGGCTTCGCCTTCCGCGGCTGGGGCGAGGCGGAGCGGGGCGCCTTCCTCGCCCGCTTCGACCGCGCCTTCCAGCGTGGGGGCGGGTGAAGACGTTGGGAACCGCACGGCCCCGCTTCTGTTGCCGGAGTCCATCCAGCAACCGGAAGGCCAGAGCCATGGCGGACACCCCCCAGCAACAAAGCCCGCAGCAACAAAGCCAGCAGCCCGACGAAACCCCGACCCCAATCCACCGCACGGACATCGAACCCGTCTGCGACGAGGAAAGCGGCGGCGGCGGATCTAACCCCGACACGCGCTTCCGCGGGATGCCCGGCGGCTGGCCTGGCGGCCCGCTGGACGAGGACTGCGCCCCGACCGACCGCGGCGAACCGGACAGAGCGAAGACGCCGGACCAGCCTACCCCCGACGGAAAAAGGCCGTAGCCTTTACGGGTCCGCCTCGAATTGGTCGTAGCCGCGCGCCGCCCCGGTCGCTAAAACAAGGCTCGTCAGGCACCAACCACGGGCTCGCGACCGGCATGCTGAAGCGCCTCTACGACTGGACCATGGCCAAGGCGGCCTCGAAGAACGCCACCACTTGGCTGGCGGGCGTGTCCTTCGCGGAAAGCTCTTTCTTTCCGATCCCCCCGGACCTGCTGCTGGTGCCGATGGTGCTCGCCAACCGCCAGGCGGCGTGGCGCATCGCGGCGATCTGCACGCTGGCCTCCGTGGTCGGCGGCATCGCCGGCTACATGATCGGCTATTTCCTCTACGAGGCGATCGGCCGCGCCGTCATCGATTTCTACCACCTGAACGACCAGTTCGAGGTGCTGCGCCAGAAGTTCGTCGACTACGGCGCGGAGATCCTGATCATCAAGGGCATGACGCCCATCCCCTACAAGCTGCTGACCATCACCGCGGGCGTGGCGAAGCTCGACCTGTGGGTGTTCATCGGCGCGTCGATCATCTCGCGCTCCATGCGCTTCTTCCTGGTCGCCGCCCTGCTCTACTGGTTCGGCGAGCCGGTCCGCAACTTCATCGAAAAGCGCCTGACCCTGGTCACCAGCGCCTTCGCAGTCGCCCTGATCGGCGGCTTCCTGGTCATCAAGCTGATCTGACCCCAACCCTGCGAATCGCCGCGACACCCCGCGCTCCACCCTGTTGACGCTCGCGAGCGAAGCGACATTGGGGAGACAGGCGATGCGGACGTTGCAAGGGGCCACGGTGGTGATCACCGGCGCGTCGAGCGGGATCGGGCGCGCAACGGCGCAGGCCTTCGCGCGGCAGGGCGCGCAGCTGGTTCTGGCCGCCCGGCGGGAGGGGCTGCTGGACGAGGTGGCCGAGGAATGCCGCGGGCTTGGCGCCGAAGTGGCGGTGGTGCCGACCGACGTGACGGACGCGGACGCCGTCAAGCGCTTGGCCGACCGGGCGGTGCAGGCCTTCGGCGCTATCGACGTGTGGGTCAGCAACGCCGGCGTCGGGGCGCTCGGCCGCTTCGAGGAAACGCCGGTCGAGGCCCATCACCGCGTCATCGAAACCAACCTGTTCGGCCCGCTGCACGGCGCCCACGCCGTCCTTCCGGTCTTCCGCCGCCGGGGCCGCGGCGTCCTGATCAACACCGTGTCGGTTGGCGCCTGGGCACCCGCCCCCTACGCCGCCGCCTACGCCGCCAGCAAGTTCGGGCTGGAAGGGCTTCTGGAAAGCCTGCGGGCGGAGCTGGTGGACGAGCCGGGCATCCATGTCTGCGGCGTCTACCCGTCCTTCACCGACACGCCGGGCATGACGCACGGCGCCAACTACACGGGCCACGAGCTTCAGCCGGAAAGCTCCCTCCACGACGACCCGGAGGACGTGGCGGAGACCATCGTGGCCCTGGCGCTGAAGCCGCGCGCTCAGGCCATGGTCGGCGCGCTGACTCCGCTGACCCGGCTGGGCCATGCGGTGGCGCCGCGCCTGATGGAGAAGATCGCCGGCCACGGCGCGCACCGCCATTTCGGCAGCACGCCTCCCGCCCCGGCGACCGACGGCAACCTGTTCGAGCCCATGGAGCAGGGTCGCGGCGTCACCGGCGGCTACAAGACCGCACCCCCCGGCTGGGTGTCGCCGCTGGTCGTCGCCAGCGTCGCGGCCGCCGCGGCGGCGGCCTACGCGGGCTACGCGCGGCGGCAGCACGGGCATGAAGACCAGCCGGACCGCCGTCATTAGAGTCTTGGTTTTGCAGGACGGGTTGGCCAGAATGCCGACCCGTCCATCCATTCCAGGTCCGAGATCATCATGCCGAAGCCGGCGACGCCGCGCGGCCGTACGCCCGCTCCTTCCCGCACCCGCCGGGCTCCAACCCCGCAGCGCGATGCCCCGCCGCGGGAGGAAGCGCCGAAGAAACTGTTCCGCGTCGCCGGCCTGTCCGCCGTCTCCGCCCTGTTCGCGCACGACGCCGGCCGGGTGGAGCGGCTGTTCTTCGACGAGCGGCTGGCGCCGGCGGTCGGCACCTTCTGCAAGGCGCTGGCGGCGGCGCGCAAGCCCTACCGCATGGTCGACGCGGAGGAACTGGCGAAGGTCGCCGGCACAGTGCTGCACGGCGGGGTGGTCGCCCTGATCGCGCCGCGCAACGTGCCCGCCTTCGACGCGGAGGAGGCGCGGCGCTGGGCGGCGGACGGGCAACCGCTGCTGATTCTCGACGGAGTCGGCAACCCCCACAACCTCGGCGCCATCCTGCGCACCGCGGCGTTTTTCGGGCTGCCGCGCGTCGTCGTCTCCGACCATCCCGGCCAGGCGCTGCCGTCGGAGGCCGCCTACCGCGTCGCCGAGGGCGGGTTCGAATGGGTGGAACTGTACCGGGCGGCCAACCTGCCGGCTGCGCTGAAGCGGCTGCGCGGGGCCTACCGCACCGTCGGGACGGCGCTCGGCCAGGGCCGCGCGGTGACGGACGTCGCCACGCTGGCCCAATCCGACAAGCCGGTCGCTGTGGTGATGGGCAACGAGGAGGACGGCATGTCGCCGGCCACGCAGGCCGCCTGCGAGGACATCCTGACCATCCCCGGCACCGGCCACGTCCAGTCGCTGAACGTGGCGGCGACCGCGGCCATCCTCATCCACGCGTTGGCCAAGCCGGTGAAGGGGTAGTCGCGGGAAAGGGATCACCACAGAGACACAGAGATACAGAGGGCGTGATTTCTCCGTGTCTCCGTGTCTCTGTGGTGAAATCCCGCCATCGCGACCCGCGCCTCAGCCACCCACCACGGCAATCATCACCAGCGCGACCACGACGATGATCACGATGGGCAGCATGTCCACGCCGCCGCGGTTCCAGGTCGGCGCCCGGCGCGACCCGTGGCCGTGGCCGCCGTGGGCGTGGCCCAGTCCTTCGTCCTCCCAGCCATGGACCGACGGTTTGACGCCGGGGACGGAGACGGCCGGCGCCGCCGGGCTCGCCAGGTCCACCACGCCTTCCCCCCGGGCCGAGTCGTAGGCCCGGGCGCCGCGCGGCCGCCTCAGCCGCTCGTCGTCGAGTTCCACGTCGATGCCGGCGGTCTCCAGCCGCTCCACCACGACGGCGACCTCCTCCGGAGTCATGGTGTCGACCGGGATCGCACGGCCGAGCTGCTCGATGCTCAGCCGGTTGCCGTGGCGACGGCCCTCCTCGGCCAAGCGTTGTAAGGTGTCGTTGTCGATCGCCATGTCATTCCCTCCCGCTCGTCAACCTTGGACTAAACGCGGAAAACGCGGGAAAGCTCCCGTCACACCGCGTCGAAGCTAAAACCAAGCGGTTCGGCGGCGCGGAAGGCGATTTCCACCTCCCGCCGCATCTCCTCCTCCTGGCCCAAATAGCGCGGGGAGAAGTGGAAGGGCACCACCCGCCGCGCTCCGGCCGCCGCACCCAGCCGGCCGGCCTGCTCCGTGGTCAGGTGGCGGCGCGCGGCGGCGGTCTCCGCGTCGGCGGCGCGGAAGGGGGATTCGATGAACAGCAGGTCCACGCCGCGGGCCAGATCGACGATGCGCGCGGCGTTCTCCGGCGTGAAGGCGGCGTCCACCACATAGGCGATGGCCTGCCCGGCGGTGACCGACAGCGCCTCCGCCTTCAACTGCCCGAGCGGCAGGACCACCGTCCCGCCGTCGCGGCCGGGGGCCTCGATGGGCGCGTCGTCGTTGTCCGCCCGGAACACGGCACGCTTCAGGTCGCGCAGCCATGGCCCGACGGCGAGGCCCAACCGATCCAACCCGTCGCGGAAGACGTTGACGTGCGCCGGCTCCTCGATGCGGAAGGCGAGGCTGGGGATGCCGTGGTCGAGTGATACGGCGCGCACCGCCAGCGTGTCCTCCGCCACCAGCAGCCCGCCGTTGAGCTGGACGGTCCGATCCGCCTCGCGGGCGAAGCGGCGGCGGCTGTGGAATTCGGCCGTCAGCGCCGTGCCGTCCCCCTCCACCGCGGTCGCCGTCACGACGAAATCGGCCGCGTAGCCCGGCGCGAGATTCCAGGTGTAGGCGGCGAACTTGCCGGCCACCCGGTCGACGAAGCCCGGCGGGCCGAACAGATGCAGCGCCTTCTCCCGCCCCAGGCAGACGCGCAGCAGCCGGTCGAAACCGGCGAAATGGTCCATGTGGGTGTGCGAGACGAAGCCGTGCGTGGTCCGCAGCAGCAGGCGCGGCGGCACCGGCGCCAAGTCGCCGAGGTCGAGCAGCAGGCAGCGCCGCTCGAACCGGACCTCCACCAGGACGCCGGGATCGCCGAAGGGCGGGTTGACGAGCTGGGGGTGCAGCAGCGGGTTCAGCGGGTCGCCTCCAGGGACGGTGTTGGTGCAAACCGCCCGCGCGGCGCCCCGGTTCCGGCGTCCTCGCGGAAGCGTGACCGGCGGGCTCCCTTGCCGTTCACCGGTCGGGACCCGACATACGCCTTCCATCCTACGCCAAGGGAGACGCCCAGATGCTCGGAATGTTCCTGCGCAAGCCCGTCGAGCTGCCGAGCGCGGAAGAGGCCTTGCCCGGCCGCGACACGCCGATGCCGGTCACGACCCGCCATCACGTCAACGGCAACCCGCTCACCCCGCCCTTCCCGGACACCCTGGAGGTCGCCGACTTCGGCCTCGGCTGCTTCTGGGGTGCGGAGCGGAAGTTCTGGCAGACGCCCGGCGTGTGGACCACCATGGTCGGCTACCAGGGCGGCCACACGCCCAACCCGACCTATGAGGAGGTCTGCTCCGGCCGCACCGGCCACACCGAGGTGGTGCGCGTCGTCTACGATCCCGCCAAGGTCCGCTACGAGGATCTGCTGCGCGTCTTCTGGGAGGCGCACAACCCGACCCAGGGCATGCGCCAGGGCAACGACGTCGGCACCCAGTACCGCTCCGCCATCTACACCCACAGCGCAGCACAGCAGCAGGCCGCCGAAGCGAGCCTCGATGCCTATCAGGCGCGGTTGAAGCAGGCCGGCTTCGGCCCGGTGACCACCGAACTGCGCGAGGCCCCGCCCTTCTACTACGCCGAGGACTATCACCAGCAGTACCTGTCCAAGAACCCCGGCGGCTACTGCGGCCTGGGCGGCACCGGGGTGACCTGCGCGGCGTGATCCGCGTGGTCGTACGGCGCGGTGTTGCGGGAGGCAATCACCCGCCACTGCGACATCCGCGCGACAGGGGCGGGGTGGCGTGATCGGGGCAAACCCTCGCGGTTGCGCCCGCCCTCCCCTTCCGAGTATGGTTCCGGCGGTCCATGAAAGCTCCAGGGGGCACCCCCGCGGGGCGCCGCCCGAGAATTCCGCGCCCAATCGATGATCAAGGAAAGAACCGAGCTGGCGACGCCGCACCTGAGCGGCCTGCTTGACTTTTGGCTCACCAAACGCGTCGGCGACAAGCCGCCGATCTCCAGCACGATTGCCCCGGCCGACCTGCGGCCGTGGAAAGACAATATTGTGATCTTCGAGGTCATCGGCGAAGACGACTTTGTCTATTCCTATTACGGCAAGGCTCTGGCCGCGGCGTTCGGGCATTCGCGCCTGGGCGCCACGCTGGACGAGTTGCCGGAGGAGCAGCGCGCCATCCTGCGTCCCGAATACGCGTCGGTGCTGCGCGAGCGGATGCCGGTCGCCCGCGTCTACACCGCCGATTTCAGCGGCACGACGCGCAGTTGGGAACGGCTCGCCCTGCCCATGTCCAGCGACGGCGACCTGATCGACAAGCTTCTGGTCGCCGCCTATGAGCTGATTCCCGACGATCCGGTTGTCGAGGAGCCGACGGGCGAAGACACCGCGCCCAACGACACCGAGCCGGAGCTTGTCGTGACGGACGAGGATGTCGAGCCCGACACCGCCGAAATGGACGACGCCGGCTGGCCCGCGGCGGCTGAGGACGAGGTTGCCGAGGATGAGACCGCCGAGGATGAGGCCGCCGAGGATGAGGCCATGCCGGTCGATCCCACGCCGGTTGATTCCGACGAGGACGGCGCCGAAAGCCTCCTTGAGGACGATCACGACGCGTCCGACGCCGAAGACCCCGCCCGACCGAATTCCACCGACTTGAAACCGGGAGCCCCGGCATGACGCCGCGCACGCCCCACCTGACCGCGCCCGCCACCCAGTCCGGAGTCGTCACCGCCGACGAGTTCAATCTGTGGTGCGCGCTGAACGGCCGCCCCTTCAACCTCATCCCCAACACGCGGACCGATGGCCGCGTGGCCTGGGACGTGGAGGTGCTGCCCGGTACGCCGCGCGCCGGCACGGTCTATTCGACCAACCTCGCCGACGAGTCGCTGGCGGTCGTCGCCGGCTTCGCCTTCCTGTCGGGGGTGGAGTGGGCCTACGAGGCACGCGACCCCATGGACGACCCGGCCCCGGTCGTCGTCCCCGCCCCGCTGCCGGATCACGCGGCGGAGATGGAGATCGAGGCGGACGAGGAAGCGGACGAGGAGGCCGGCGCCGAAACCGACCTTGAGGACGAATCGGCGGAGGCCGGGGACGAACCGGTGCTTGGCGAATTGGCGATGGACGATGCCCCGGACCTCGGTCCGGAGGAGGAGGCCGGGCACCCCTACAGCCTGCCCGCGGCCACGCTGCTGCAAAGCCCGCCGCCGCGCCCGCCGCAGCAGCATGACGAGACCGTGCTGGCCCGCAACGCGCGGATGCTGGAGACGGTGCTGAAGAACTTCCGCGTCCGCGGCGAGATCATGGACGTGCGCCCCGGCCCCGTCGTGACGCTCTACGAGTTCGAGCCGGCGCCCGGCACCAAGTCGGCCACGGTCATCAACCTGACCGACGACATCGCCCGCTCCATGAGCGTGGTCACCGCCCGCATCGCCATCGTGCCCGGCCGCAGCGTCATCGGCGTGGAGCTGCCGAACCCGGTGCGCGAGATGGTCTACCTGCGCGAGATGTTCGACCATCAGGCCTTCGCCGAGTCGCAGGCCCAGCTGGCCATCGCGCTGGGCAAGGACATCAGCGGGGAACCGGTGGTCGCCGATCTCGCCCGCATGCCGCACCTGCTGGTCGCCGGCACCACCGGGTCGGGCAAGTCGGTGGCGATCAACACGATGATCCTGTCGCTGCTCTACCGCCTGCCGCCGGAGCGCTGCCGCTTCATTATGGTGGACCCGAAGATGCTGGAACTGTCGGTCTACGACGGCATCCCGCACCTGCTGACCCCCGTGGTGACCGACCCGAAGAAGGCCGTGGTGGCGCTGCGCTGGGCCGTGCGCGAGATGGAGAGCCGCTACGAGGCGATGTCCAAGCTCGGCGTGCGCAACATCGAGGGCTACAACGCCCGCATCGCCGAGATGATCGCCAACGGCGAGCCGATGCCCCGCCGCTCCGCCCCCGGCGAGGCCGAGAACGTCTTCGACCTGACCCCGCAGGAGCCGGCGCCGCTGCCTTACATCGTGGTCATCGTGGACGAGATGGCCGACCTGATGCTGGTCGCCGGCAAGGAGATCGAGGCGGCCATCCAGCGCCTCGCCCAGATGGCCCGCGCTGCCGGCATCCACCTGATCATGGCGACGCAGCGCCCGTCGGTGGACGTGATCACCGGCACCATCAAGGCCAACTTCCCGACCCGCATCAGCTTCCAGGTGACGTCGAAGATCGACAGCCGCACCATCCTGGGCGAGGCCGGGGCGGAGCAGCTGCTTGGCCAGGGCGACATGCTCTACATGGCCGGCGGCGGCCGCATCACCCGCGTGCATGGCCCCTTCGTCTCCGATTCGGAGGTTGAGGAGATCGTGCAGTTCATCAAGTCGCAGGGCGCCCCCAACTACGTGACCGCCATCACGGAGGAGGAGGAGGAAGCCATCGCGGAGGACGACGACGAGGGCGGCGGCGGCAACAGCGGCGACGACCTCTACATGCAGGCCGTCAACATGGTGGTCCGCGAGGGCAAGGTGTCCGTCAGCTTCATCCAGCGCCAGCTCCAGATCGGCTACAACCGCGCTGCCCGGCTGGTGGAGCGCATGGAGACGGAACGGGTGGTCGGCCCCGCCAACCACCAGGGCAAGCGCGAAGTCCTGCTCTCCTCCGCCGGCCTTTCGGCCAAGCGCGCGGGGGTCTGATACCGGGAAGGGGCCATGGGATGAAGGCGCACTTCGAGCAGTTCGCGCGGTACAACCGCTGGGCCAACCGCCGCCTCTACGCGGTGGCGGCCCAGCTGTCCGACGCGCAGTACCGCGAGGACCGCGGCGCCTTCTTCCAATCCGTGCGCGGCACGCTGAACCACCTGCTGGTCGCCGACCGCGTGTGGCTGCGCCGCATCGAGGGCGCGGGCCCGACGCCCACAGCGCTCGACGAGATCCTCTGCGACGGCTTCGCGGAGCTGCGCGCCGCCCGCGAGGCGGAGGACGAGCGGATCATCCGCGTCGTGGCGGCGCAGGATGAAAACCGGTTCGGCACGATCTTCCCCTACCGCTCCATGAACGGGCAGGAACATGCCCTGCCCTTCACGGCGATCCTGACCCACATCTTCAACCACCAGACCCACCACCGCGGCCAAGCGCACACGCTGCTGAGCCAGTTCGGCCTGCCCGCCCCCAGCATCGACTTCGCGTACTTCCTTCTGGACAAGTAAACCCACCCATCCTAAGGCGCCGGCGCGTCAAATCCGCGAGGGCGACAGGCGGAACTCCACCACCGCGTCGGCGACGGCCAGTTGGTTGATCAGCTGCATGGGGTCGGGCGACCCGTTGGCTTGCAGCGTGATCTGGTATTCGAAACGGCCGCCGTCGGTTTGCAGGTGGAAGGCCCAATCCGTGATGTCGTAGCCGTGTTCCCGCGCCTTCGCGCGGATCACCTCGGCCGACGGCGCCTTCTCGCGCAGGAAGACGATCGCCAAATGCATCACGGTCTGGTGCGGCAGCGCCGACTCCAGCCGCCGGAACCCGCTCATCACCAGGATGGTCAGCACCGCGGCCCCCACGGCCGCCCCGTAGAAGCCGAGACCGAGCGTCACCCCGACCGCCGCCGCCGTCCAGATGGAGGCTGCCGTGGACAGCCCGCGGATCGAGAAGCCCTCGCGCATGATGACGCCGGCGCCCAGGAACCCGATGCCGGTCACGATGCCCTGGATGACGCGCGTCGGGTCTCCGGCCGCGGCCACACCGGTGCCGCCGTACCACAGCGTCGGATACCCTACGACGACCGTCAGCGCCGCGGAGGCGAGGCAGACCAGCCCGTAGGTCCGCATGCCCGCCGCCCGCCCGTGGTAGCTGCGCTCGTACCCCATCAGGATGCCGAGGCCGAGCGCGCCGACCAGATGCAGCAGGACGATGCCGTTGGCGACCAGCTCGGCTTGGGCCCAATAGGCGCTGAGAATGTCCATGGCCCCTTCCCGCAACGACCGACGCGAGGATGGAAGTGTAGGCGCCAGTTGGCCTACGAACGATATGTCAAAGAGCGTCCGAGCACTGCGGCAAATTGGTTCACAATGCTTTGCGCGGAATTTCACGGTTGCCAGACATTTTTTCAATTACAAAAATGTTTGCAGAGCGTTCTATTACCAGGGAAACGCATGTCCGCCGTTCTTTCCAGGTTATCCATTCGCGGCAAGGTGTTGTGCGCCCTGCTGTTGCCGATGTTGGGCCTTCTCGGAATGACGGGCGTGCTGGTCGCCGACCGATGGCAGACCGCTCGGCAATTCGAGGAACTGGATGAACTGGCCGACGCCATCACCAGGGTCAGCGCGCTGGTGCACGAGCTGCAGAAGGAACGCGGTTCCTCCGCCCTGTTCATCGGCAGCAAAGGCACGCAGTTCCGCCCCGAGTTGCAGGCGCAGCACCAGGAGTCCGACCGCCGGCTGGCCTCCGTGAAGTCCTTGCTCGGGCCGGCGAAGGCCGCGGCCGGCTCCGGCTTCCTGGACAAGCTGTCGGCCACCGTCAAAGGGCTGGACGATCTTGCCGCCCGCCGGGACCAGATCACCGCGCTGGCGGTGCCGGGGCCGGCGTCGTTCGGCTATTACACCGGCATCATCCAGGCGCTGCTCGGCACCGTCGACGAACTGCCCCGCATCACCACCGACGGGACGATGGGAAGCCGCATCGTCGCCTACACGGGCTTCCTCCAGGGCAAGGAACGCGCCGGGCAGGAACGGGCGACCGGAGCCGCCGGATTCGCCGCTGGCCGGTTCGAGCCGGCCATCCACCAGCGGCTGATCGGGCTGATCGCCGCTCAGGACACATACTTCACCGTATTCCGGACCCTGGCGACTCCGGCCCAGGCCGCCCTGTTCGAGTCGCGGTCCGAGGGGGCCTCGCTCGACGCCCTCCGCCCTCTGCGCAAGGCGGCGCTCGACGGCGGGCTTTCGGGAGACCTGCAGGGCATCCAGGCCCCGGTCTGGTTCCAGAAGGCGACGGAACGCATCGACCGCATGAAGGAGGTGGAGGACCGGCTCGCCGCCGATCTGCGGGACCTCGCCGCGCAGAACCTGGCAAGCGCACGGGCGACCTTTGCCGTCCTGGCCGCCGTCACGGCCCTGGGCCTGCTGCTGACCGCCGGGCTGGCCTACGGCATCGTCACCGACGTCACCGGGTCCATCGCCCGGGTCACGGGGGCGACCCGGCGGCTGGCGGAGGGCGACCTCGACGTGGAGATGCCGCGCGACGGCCGGCGGGACGAGATCGGGACCCTGTACGCGGCGCTGTCCACCTTCCGCGCCAACGCGATCGACCGGCGCCGGCTGGAGGCGGAGCAGGAGCGCCTGAAGGCCGAGGCCGAAGCCAGCAAGCGCCGCACGCTGTCCGGCCTTGCCGACTCCTTCGAGGCCAGCGTCGAACAGGTCGCGCGGACGGTGAAATCCTTCGCCACGGGCATGCAGAGCAACGCCGAGCGGCTGAGCGTCACGGCGACCGACACCTCGCAGCGCTCGGTCGTCATGTCCGGCGCGGCGGAGCAGGTGTCCGGGAATGTCCACACCGTCGCCGCGGCCGCGGAGGAGTTGCACGCCTCCATCGGGGAGATCGCCCGCCAGGTCATCGAGGCGTCGGAGGTGTCGCGCCGCGCCGTCGGCGAGGCCGACGCGACCGGCGCCACGGTGCGCGGGCTCGCCGCCGCGGCCAAGCGCATCGGCGAGGTGGGCAAGTTGATCTCGACCATCGCCAACCAGACCAACCTGCTGGCGCTGAACGCCACCATCGAGGCCGCCCGCGCCGGCGAGGCCGGAAAAGGGTTTGCCGTCGTCGCCAACGAGGTCAAGAACCTGGCCGGGCAGACGGCGCGGGCCACCGGCGACATCGACGCCCAGGTGGCGGAAATCGAAGCGGAGACGCTGAAGGCCGTCGGGGCGATCACCACCATCGCGGAAACCATCAGCACCATCAGCAACATCAACGCCACCGTCGCCGCTGCGGTCGAGCAGCAGGGTGCGGCCACCCGCGAGATCACCCGCAACGTCCACCAGGCGGCCAGCGGCACCACCGAGGTGACATCGACCATCTCCGGCGTGCTGAACGCCGCGAACCTGACCGGCGACGCCGCGCATGAGGTGCTGTCGGCCTCGTCCGACCTGGTGCGGCAGGCCGACCTTCTGTGGACGGAGATGACCAGCTTCCTCAGCCGCGTGCGCTCCGCCTAAGCCGCAGGCGGAGTCCAGCAAACTGGTTTAACCCAGCACCTCAAGCGTCCAGCGGGCGAACAGGGCGACCAGCAGGCCTTCCGCCGCGCCCAGCATCACGCGCAGCAGCCAGGACACCAAGTCGGTGAAGCGGTCGCGCCGGGGAAAAACCTCCCGCAGCATGTTGGCGACGCCCCGGCGCAGGCCCAGGCTGACGATGCCGCCGCCCAGCGCCACCACGGCGGTGCCCGCCACGAAATACAGGGCCCCCTTCCAGCCGGCGAAGGCCTGGGGATTCTCCAGATAGAAGACCGTGCCGACGAGGATCCAGACGGCGGACGGCCAGACGCCGACGATGTCGGCTTGGCTTGCGGCCTGACGTGCGCTGGGGGGCTGCGGGGTCGTCCGCCAGGGCATTCCGCCTCCCGTCAGGCCCCCGGCACGTGCCGGTAGGCCAGCACGCAGGCCGGGCGGCCGTCCTCTCCGGCCAGCGGCAGCAGAAGCTCCACGAAGCGCACCCCGGGCAGCATCGGGTCGTCGCGCACCAGCAGGCTGCGCGGCTGCCCGCTCTCCAGGCACGCGCGCAGGTCGGCGTTGAAGCGCTCCGCGGCGTCGGCCGGGTGGCAGGCGCTGACCCGCAGGGGCACCGGGCGCCGCCCCATCTTGCGCTGCACCGCCCGCCCGCAGGCGCGGTAGAGGAAGTCGGCCCCGCCGTCCACCGGCTCCATCAGGCACAGGCGCGACACCCATTCGCGCAGCTGCGCCGTGTCCATCTCGCGGGCCATCGGCAGGGCGCGCTGCTGCTTGACCCGGCGCCAATAGACATGGAGCACGCGCGCGGCCTGCGGGGTCTGGTCGATGTCCAGCGGTTCCGACCGGCAGACCACGGGTTCCGGCACCGGCTCCGGCTTGGGCTCCGGCTTGGGCACGGGAGCGGGCGCCACCGCTACGACGGGCACCGGCTCCGGCTTGGCCAAAACCGCGGCGGCGGTTGATGCGGCGGTCGATGCGGCGGCCGGCTGCATCGGGGTGGCGAAGACCGGCTGCCGTTCCGGCCGGCCGCCGTGCTTCTTCAGCATGGGCAGCGCCGCCCAGGTCCCGCAGGTGTGGTAGGAGCGGGTGACCTTCCGGTAGTCCTGGCTGGAGGCCGTGCGGCACTCCCCTTCCGCGCTGTAGCGGTCGACGTGGACCAGCGTGTGGTCGTCCGACAGGGCGCGGTCTCCCCCCCACGAGACGCAGGCGGCGCAGGCGCGGCTGTCCTTGGCGAAGGCGTGGGTCATCGTGGGACGCGGGCTCCGGAGGCAACGGGATCAGAAATTGTACCAAAGGCGCGGGGTTCTCCCGCAGGGTCGGTTCGGGGACACCCGGATTGATGACGCCGTTCACGCCCGCGTTCAAGCGCCGCCTCGCCTTCGCGGCGCGATGTTTCAGACATGTGGCTTACGCATCATCCCGCCCCTTCCCCCCGCGCGCCTTAGCCCCTATAAAAGGGCCTCGCAACGACATATGACCGTGCCCCCTCTCTCCCGCGCCCCGTCAGGGGCCAATGGCGCGAGGGGGCTTTTGCTGCACGAACGTCGAGAAGCGGACCCATGCCCAAGCGCACAGATATCAAATCCATTTGCATCATCGGCGCGGGGCCGATCGTCATCGGCCAGGCTTGCGAGTTCGATTACTCCGGCGTCCAGGCGTGCAAGGCGCTGCGCGAGGAGGGGTACCGGGTGATCCTGGTCAACTCCAATCCGGCCACCATCATGACCGATCCCGGCCTGGCCGACGCCACCTACATCGAACCGATCACCCCGGCCGTGGTGGCGAAGATCCTGGAGAAGGAGCGGCCCGACGCCCTGCTGCCGACCATGGGCGGCCAGACCGCGCTGAACACCGCCATGGCGCTGTCCGACGACGGTACGCTGGAACGGCTCGGCGTTGAGATGATCGGCGCCAAGCGCGACGTCATCGCCAAGGCCGAAGACCGCATCCTGTTCCGCGACGCCATGGACAAGCTGGGGCTGGAATCCCCGCGTTCGCGCATGGTCCGCACGCTGAACGAGGCGATGGACGCGCTGGACTTCGTCGGCCTGCCCGCCATCATCCGCCCCAGCTTCACGCTGGCCGGCACCGGCGGCGGCATCGCCTACAACCGCGCGGAGTTCGAGGACATCGTGCGCGGCGGCCTGCGCGCCAGCCCGGTCGGCGAGGTGCTGATCGAGGAGTCGGTGCTGGGCTGGAAGGAGTATGAGATGGAGGTCGTCCGCGACAAGGCGGACAACTGCATCATCATCTGCGCCATTGAGAACATCGACCCGATGGGCGTCCACACCGGCGATTCGATCACCGTCGCCCCGGCGCTGACGCTGACGGACAAGGAATACCAGATCATGCGCAACGCCTCGATCGAGGTGCTGCGCGAGATCGGGGTGGAGACCGGCGGGTCCAACGTGCAGTTCGCGGTGAACCCGGCGAACGGCCGCCTGATCGTCATCGAGATGAACCCGCGCGTGTCGCGCTCCTCGGCGCTGGCCTCCAAGGCCACGGGCTTCCCGATCGCCAAGATCGCGGCAAAGCTGGCCGTCGGCTACACGCTGGACGAGCTGACCAACGACATCACCGGCACCACGCCGGCCAGCTTCGAGCCGACGATCGACTACGTCGTCACGAAGATGCCGCGCTTCACCTTCGAGAAGTTCGCCGGCACGGAGCCGCTGCTGACCACCTCCATGAAGTCGGTGGGCGAGGCGATGTCCATCGGCCGCACCTTCCAGGAGTCGGTGCAGAAGGCGCTCCGCTCCATGGAGACCGGCCTGACCGGCTTCAACGAGCTGAAGATCGGCGGAGTCGACAACCCCGACCCGACCGCCATCCGCGGCGCCCTGGCCAAGCCGACGCCGGACCGCCTGCTGGTCATCGCCCAGGCCTTCCGCCACGGCTTCACCGTCGCGGAGGTGCAGCAGGTCTCCAAGTACGACCCGTGGTTCCTGGAGCAGATCAAGGCCATCGTCGACCGCGAGGCGGCCATCGCCGCGGGCGGCCTGCCGACGGACAAGGACGGCTGGCTGAAGCTGAAGCAGATGGGCTTCTCCGACGCCCGGCTGGCCGAGCTGACCGGCAAGAGCGAGGCCGAGGTCGCCGAGGCCCGCCGCGCCGCCAAGGTCACTCCGGTCTTCAAGCGCATCGACACCTGCGCCGCCGAGTTCGCCTCGCGCACGCCCTACATGTACTCGACCTACGAGACGGACGGCACGGGCGAGGCCGAGTGCGAATCGGATCCGACGGATAAGAAGAAGGTCGTCATCCTCGGCGGCGGCCCGAATCGCATCGGCCAGGGCATCGAGTTCGACTATTGCTGCGTCCACGCCGTCTACGCCCTGCGCGAAGCCGGCATCGAGACCATCATGGTCAACTGCAACCCGGAGACGGTCTCCACCGACTACGACACCGCCGACCGCCTGTATTTCGAGCCGCTGACCGCCGAGGACGTGATCGAGCTGGTCCGCGTCGAGCAGCGCCGGGGGAAGGTGCTGGGCTGCATCGTGCAGTTCGGCGGCCAGACCCCGCTGAAGCTGGCCGACGCGCTGGAGAAGGCCGGCATCCCGATCCTGGGCACCTCGCCCGACGCCATCGACCTGGCGGAGGACCGCGAGCGCTTCCAGAAGCTGCTGCACCACCTGCAGCTGAAGCAGCCGGCCAACGGCCTCGCCCGCTCGCTGGAAGAGGCGGAGAAGGTCGCGGAGACCATCGGCTTCCCGGTCGTCATCCGCCCGTCCTACGTGTTGGGCGGCCGCGCCATGGAGATCGTCCACGACATGGCCGGGCTCCAGCGCTACATGGGCACGGCGGTGAAGGTGTCGGGCAAGAACCCGGTGCTGATCGACAGCTACCTGCAGGACGCCATCGAGGTGGACGTGGACGTGGTGGCCGACGCCGCCGGCCAGGTCTACATCGCCGGCATCATGGAGCACATCGAGGAGGCCGGCATCCATTCCGGCGACTCGGCCTGCGCCCTGCCGCCCTACTCGCTGCCCGCCGAGACCATCGCGGAGATCGGCCGCCAGGGCGAGGCGCTGGCCCGCGCGCTGAACGTCGTCGGCCTGATGAACGTGCAGTTCGCGGTGAAGGACGGCACGGTCTACATCCTGGAGGTGAACCCGCGCGCCAGCCGCACGGTGCCCTTCGTCGCCAAGGCCACCGGCACCCCGATTGCCAAGATCGCCGCCCGCATCATGGCCGGCGAGAAGCTGGCCGACTTCAAGCTGAACGGCCCGACCCCGCCGCACACCGCCGTGAAGGAAGCCGTCTTCCCCTTCGCGCGCTTCCCCGGCGTGGACATCGTGCTGGGCCCGGAGATGAAGTCGACGGGCGAGGTCATGGGCCTCGACCACAACTTCGCGCTGGCCTTCGCCAAGTCGCAGCTGGGCGCCGGCGTCACCCTGCCGGTCCAGGGCACCGTCTTCATCTCGGTGAAGGACCGCGACAAGGCGTCGGCGGTGCAGATCGGGCAGAAGCTGCACGGCATGGGCTTCCGCCTGCTGGCGACCACCGGCACCGCGGCGGCGCTGCGCGAGGCCGGCGTGCCGGCCGACACCATCAACAAGGTGGTGGAAGGCCAGCCGCACATCGTCGACGCGATGATCAACGGCGAAGTGCACCTCGTCATCAACACCACGGAGGGCGCGCAGGCGCTGTCCGACAGCTTCAGCCTGCGCCGCACGGCGCTCACCTACAACCTGCCCTATTACACCACCATGGCGGGCGCCCGTGCGGCTGTGGAAGCAATTGCCGCACTCCGGAACGGCAGCCTTGAAGTTGCTCCGTTGCAGTCGTACCTTAGCGGTTCCTATTAGGGACGGTGTACGGCGCGGCGGACCTCCTCCCCGCGCCGTACGTTTTCCCAGGGGCTGCGTCGGCATGGTGATGGATTGAACGATGGAAAAGGTTCCAATGACCGCGGCGGGATACAACCGCCTGCAAGAAGAACTGAAGCACCTCAAGACTGTCGAGCGTCCGAACGTCATCAAGGCGATCGCCGAGGCTCGTGAACACGGGGATCTGTCGGAAAACGCCGAATACACCGCCGCGCGCGAGCGGCAGAGCTTCATCGAAGGCCGCGTCGCGGAGCTGGAGGACAAGATCAGTCGCGCGGAGGTGATCGACCCCACCAAGCTGGCCGGGAGCACCGTGAAGTTCGGCGCCACCGTGACGCTTGCCGACGAAGACACCGACGAAGAGATCACCTACCAGATCGTCGGCCAGGACGAGAGCGACATCAAGAACGGCCTGCTGTCGATCCAGGCGCCGCTGGCCCGCGCGCTGATCAACAAGTCGGTCGGCGACAGCGTGGAGGTGTCCACCCCCGGCGGCTCCAAGGTCTATGAGATCGTCACCGTCGCCTTCAAGTAAGGGCCCGTGACGGCGCGCGCAGGCCGCTGACGCCGTCCACCGCCCACCGCCTGCCGAAGAAGAAGCCGCCCCGCGCATCCCGCGCCGGGCGGCTTTTTTTCTGGCTCCGGGGGTGTGGTGTTTTCGGGCCCGGAACCGTGGCCGCCCCGCGCCAGTCCGCCATCGCCGCGGACGATTTGCCGCAATTTTTAGTCGATATAAATCAATAGAATTTCCCTGAGGACGCATCATAATTGCAGCATGAGCGCTGCTTTCCGACTGTTTGTGGTCATTCCTTCCCTCCCCACACTGGCCGGGGGTCCCGCCCGCGCGGGCCAAGTCGCCGTGGACCGCGGCGCCGACGGGCGGCGGGACCTGATCATCACCGGGGAGATCGCCGCGTCCGACCAGTGCCACGCCGCGCGTTTCCTGGTGGACCGTCCTGACATCCGCCGGATCGTCGTCAATTCGCCGGGCGGCGACGCCTGGGCCGGAACGCGGCTGGCCCGGGTGATCGCCTGGTCCGGCCTGCCGGTCGCCGTGCCGCGTGGGGCGAAGGCCTACTCGGCCGCCGCCGTCGCGGTGATGGGCGGGGCCGCGCGGGAACTGGAGGGAGACATCGGTTTCCACGCCCCCTTCCTCGTCGACCGCAAGGTCGCGTCCGGTCCGGCTCCGCTCAGCCCAACTCCTCTGGGCCCGGCCGCGCTGCCGCGTTATTCGCCGAACGCGCGCCCGCTGCTCGCCGAGGTGACGGCGCAGACCCGGACCGTGCTGCGGGACGGCGGCATGCCGGCCGCGATGATCGAGCGGGTGATGGCCGCCGGACCGACGGACCTGTGGAAACCGGGCAACGCCACGCTCCGGCAATGGGCGTCCAGCCAGAAGCCGGACCGGCCGGCGCTGGAGCGTCTGGCCCGCACCTGCGAGTCCGTCGCCGGCTCGCTCCGTTGATGGTGGCCGGGATGGCTGCCGGAATGATCGCCGATCTCAGCCGCGCAGCTGTTCCTGCAGGAAGGCGCTGACCCGCGCGATGGCGTCCTGGCGCGCGGTCTCGTTGGTGCCGACCGTCGCCTCCCCCGCCGGGGCGTTCGGCAGGTTGGTCCGCTTGTGCAGCGGCGAGGACGGCAGGTCGAACCCGTGGTGGGCGTCCGGGTAGACGACGACCTCCGTCCGCTCCTTCACGGGATCGCGCTTGGCCAGTTCCAGGCAGGGCTCCGGCGGGGTCCACTCGTCCTTGCCGCCCAGCAGCATGAGGAGCGGTCCTTCCGGCTGCCAGTTGGCGTCCTTCAGCGACGTGCGGCAGCCCGGATACAGGGCGATGGCGGCGCGGTAGCCGGCCCCCTTCCCGCCCGGCCCATAGGCGGCCAGCACGGTGCCAGCCCCCTGCGACCAGCCCATGACGGCGATCCGCTCCTCGTCCACGTCCTTGCGGTTCTTCAGGTAGGCCAGCGCCGCCCAGGCGTCGCGCTTGCGCTCCACCGTCGCGCGGACCGCGCGCTCGCTGTGGGTGCAGACCTGGTCGATGCCGCGCGGGCCGAAACTGTCGACCATCAGCACCGCGTAGCCTTGGTCGCGCAGGGTCAGCGCCCAGTCCAGGTGCCGGGCGGACACCCGGCCGTTCTTGTTGTACAGGCCGGCGCAGCCGTGCAGCAGGACCACCGTCGGGTACGGGCCCGCGCCGGTCGGGCGCAGGAAGCGGCCGGTCAGCGCGGTGGGCGCCGCCCCCGTCAGGTCGCCGTCCTGGGAGGGAAAGCGCACGATTTCCTCCGCGTGCAGGCCGGCGGCCGCGGCATGCGCCCCCTGCGGGGCAGCCAGCGCCAGCGCGGCAACCAGCCCGGCACCGAACAGGGCGGCGCCCGCCTGACCGATACCGGGCAGGCCAATGCCGGGTAGGCCGGTGCGGCGGAAGGGAAAGGGCATCGGCAACTCCCGGTTCCGGACAGCGATGCGGCCGAGTGTAGCACCATCGCGTGTGGAAAACAGGCCGCCCGTCTTCACTGGGCAACCACATGCCATGCGCGGCGCCTTGTCGAGCGCCGCGGCGGCGGTGATAAAATTAGAGCGGAATGCCCGGCCCGGCCAACAGGGGATGGCAGAAGGGAGGCGACAAAAAAGGGACGGCCGCATGGCGGGCCGTCCCTTTCCGTATCCATCAAACCGAGGGCGCCGCCGTTACCGGCGCGCCACGCGGGCCGTGGTTTCGTCGTCCTCGTCCTCGTCATCCTCCAGCGACTCGGGGATGTCGGGCGAGTCCACGTCGATCGGAACGCCGGGCGTGTGCTTGGACGTGCGGATCGACAGCGCCGACTTCACGTGCGCCACGTTTGGGGCCGCCGTCAGCTTCGTCGTCAGGAAACGCTGGTAGTCGTCCCAGTCTTCCGCCACGATCTTCAGCAGGAAGTCGTACTCCCCGGCGAGCATGTTGCATTCGCGCACCATGGGCCAGGAGTTGACGAGTTCCTCGAACTTCTTTAGGTCCGCTTCAGCCTGGCTCGACAACCCAACCTGGGCGAACACGGTGACACCGAACCCGAGCGCGTCGGGATTGATGTCGGCGTGGTAGCCGCGGATGAAGCCCGCCTCCTCCAGGGCGCGGACGCGCCGCAGGCAGGGTGGGGCGGAAATGCCGGCACGCCGCGCGAGCTCTACGTTCGTCATCCGGCCGTCATTTTGCAGGTCACGCAAAATGCGCCGGTCAATTCGGTCGAGTTTGACCCGCCGCATGGTTTACTCGGTAGCTCCGGGGGTGATTTGAAGAAAGGATATTACACGGTGTAGGCACCCACGCCAAGCAAGAAACCCGAAGCGGCATAAGCGGAAAATTCATCATTCCGCGTGCTTCTGACAGGTGCGCGACGACCAGCCGCACCCCGAAACAATCCGTGAGACGATGCATTCTACGATTTCCGGGCATTCCACGATTTCCGGGTCCTCGACCGTCGCGCCGTCCGCGCGCGATGCGGCGCCCCGCCCTTCCGAGCCGCTGACCTGCTGGGTCGTCACCGACGGCAAACCCGGCATGGAGAACCAGTGCCTCGGCCTTGCGGAGGCCCTGGGCCTCACCCCGGTGGTCAAGCGCGTCCAACTGCGCAGCCCCTGGCGCCAGCTCAGCCCCTACCTGCGGCTGGGCAACCGGTTTGCCGCCGGCCCCGACGGCGACCCGATCGAGCCGCCCTGGCCGGACCTGCTGATCGGCACCGGGCGGCGGGCCATCGCTCCCTCGCTGGCGGTCCGCAAGGCGTCGGGTGGCCGCACCTTCACCGTGCAGATCCAGGATCCGATGATCAACCCGCGCCATTTCGACCTGGTGGTGGTGCCGCGCCACGACCGGCTGCGCGGCCCGAACGTCCTGGTCACCCGCGGCGCCCTGCACCGGGTCACCCCGGAGATCCTGGCCGACGCGGCGGAGCGCCACGCTCCCCGCCTCGCCCACCTGCCCCACCCGCGCGTCGCGGTGCTGATCGGCGGCAACAACGGCGTCTACGCCCTGTCCCCGACCATCATGGGCGACGTCGCCGCGAAGCTGGCGGATCTGGCCCGGCAGCACGGCGCCGGGCTGATGGTGACGCCGTCGCGCCGCACCGGCGCCGACAACGAGGCGATCCTGCGCGCCCGCCTGCGCGACCTGCCGGCCGAGGTGTGGGACGGCACCGGCGAGAACCCCTACTTCGCCTATCTGGGGCTGGCCGACGCTGTGGTGGTGACCTGCGACAGCGTCTCCATGACGTCGGAGGCCTGCTCCACCGGCAAGCCGGTCTACGTGATCGAGCTGGAGGGCGGCTCGCCCAAGTTCCGCGCCTTCCACGACGGCCTGTACCAGGACGGCATCACCCGCCCCTTCACCGGGGAGTTGGACCGCTGGACCTACACGCCGATGGACGAGACCCGCATCGTGGCCGAGGACCTGCGGGAACGGCTGGCCGCGCACCGCGGGCAGTGGGGGGCCTGACACCGATGACGGTCGGGTGTCCAAAGGGGCCGCGACATGTCACCGCAGGGCGGTGGTATCACCAGATTCCGCCCGGCCGGCGCGCCGCGTCTCCGTTCCTTTCGCCCGATGATCGTGCCATAACCTTGGGCAGTTGACCGTCTGATCACCATGGACACTTTCCCATGACTTCGTCGAGCGCCGTGCGCCAGAGCTTCCTCCGTTGCCTGGACAACAGCCGGCTGTCCACCGAGCCGTACAACCATTGGCTGCTGTCGCAGGCCCTGCCGGAGGACGCGGCCGACGGCATCGCGTCCCTGCCCTGGGCGCCGCCGACGGTCCAGGACACCTATGGCAAGCGCGAGACGAACAACGCGTCGCGCACCTACTTCGGCGCGGAGAACCAGGCGAAGCACCCGGTCTGCGCCGCGGTCGCCGAGGCGTTCCAGAGCCGGGACGTCACCGACGCCATCCAGCGCACCTGCGGCGTGGACCTGTCCGGCACCTCGCTGCGCATCGAATATTGCCAGGACACCGAAGGCTTCTGGCTGGAGCCGCACACCGACATCGGCGTCAAGAAATACACGATGCTGATCTATCTCTCGAAGGGGCCGGGCTGCGAGAACTGGGGCACCGACGTGCTGGACGAGACGAAGACCATCGTCGCGCGCGCGCCCTACGCCTTCAACGAAGGGTTGATCTTCATCCCCGGCACCAACACGTGGCACGGCTTCGCCAAGCGCCCGATCGATGGCGTGCGCAAGTCGATCATCGTGAACTACGTCGGCCCGGAATGGCGCGCCCGCCACGAGCTGGCCTTCCCCGACGCCCCCATCGCCTGATCGATCGCCTGCCCTTTCGCCTGCCCTTTCGCCTGATTGTCCGTTCTGGAGAACCTCGCCATGTCCATGCTCGATTTGGACAAGTTCCGGGCCACGCCGCTGCAGCACGATCCGTTCGACTTCCTCTGCGTTCCGGGCTTCGTGAAGAAGGAACACCTGGAGGCCCTGCACCGCGACTACCCCAAGGTCGACAAGCCGGGCTCCATTCCGCTCGGCGTGTTCCCGCAGGGGCCGGCCTTTGACGCGCTGATCGAGGAGCTGCGGGGGAAGGAGGTCTCCAAGGCCTTCTCGGAGAAGTTCGGGGTCGACCTGTCGAAGTACCCGACGATGTTCACCGCCCGCGGCATGTGCCGGGCGACCGACGGCAAGATCCACCCGGACTCGGCCAGCAAGATCGTCACCGTGCTGATCTACATGAACCCGCCGTGGGAGGCCTCGGGCGGGCGGCTGCGCGTCCTGCGCTCGCAGAACCTGGAGGACTACGCCGCCGAGGTCCCGCCGGACGAAGGCACGCTGATGTGCTTCCGCCGGTCCGACACCTCCTGGCACGGCCACTACCCCTTCGAGGGCCAGCGCCGCGCCGTGCAGATGAACTGGGTCAAGAACAGCGTCTACATCTGGCACGAGCAGTGGCGCCACCGCGTCGGCGCCTGGGCCAAGAACACCCTGGGCATCGAGCAGAAGAGCTACTGAGCCAGGCGAACCCGTGCAGGCAAAGGGCCGTCCCGCGAGGGGCGGCCCGTTTCACAAGACGCCTTGCAATGCGCCGCCTTGGAACCGCGAATCCCGCTTTTCCCACGGGGTCGCTCGGACAATTCGCTGTTGCACCCATAATCGAACGGCTATAACCCGTCCGTTCTGTTCTCTCATCGCGTGCGTCCCATGCCTCTTCGGATCGAGACCTTTTCGAACGTCACCGGCGGTTCCAGCTTCTTCAAGGCGGTCGGCCATCCCCTGGCCGCGCCCAAGGCGGCGGCGCTCGTGGCCCGGCTGGCGGCCGGCGGACCGGTGGCCGTCTACGACCCGCTGGGGCTGGCGCGCGGGCTGGCGGAGTTCTACGACCTGTCCGGCATCCCGGTCTGCGGCGTGTTCGTGCAGGATGTTGACGCGGTGGGGACGGAGTTGTTCGGTCACGCCGCCCGGCCGGTGATCGACCTGCCTTCGACCGGTGCGGCGACCCTGTTCATCGTGGCCTTCGACAGCCAGCGGCTGGAAGGGCACATCGCGCACCTGATCCCGGCCGGCATGCCGGTCGTCTCGCTGGACGACATGCGCATCCCCGAGGACATGCTGACCGACTTCGGCCATTACCTGTCGAAGTTCAACTGGGCGACCAACTTCGCCTGGCTGCGGGATGAGGGCGGCCACCACACGCGCGTCGTCTCCGCCAACTACTGGTCCAACTACGGTGCCAGGGCGGCGCGGCTGTGGGCGCGCCTGTTGGACGCGGACGGCGCCACGCTGGCCGAATGGATGGAGCCCATGCCGCCGGCCAACGGCACGGTGGTGATCGACAGCCGCGCGGTGCGCGCCCGCTTCGGCCTCGGCGACTTCTGCGGCTCGCTGTTCCTGCACATCATTGGCGCCGCCGGCCACGACGTGGTGAAGTACGCGCTGGATACATACAGCGACAACGGGGCTGGCAACTGCCCGGCCCAGCTGTCCTGCACCCACGACGCCAACGCCTGGCCGGCCGAGTTCTACGCCGGCCTGCCCGCCCCGAAGGAGGACGAGCGCGTCCTGCTGTGG
The DNA here is from genome assembly GCF_025961225.1 of Azospirillum canadense. Classification (GTDB taxonomy): domain Bacteria; phylum Pseudomonadota; class Alphaproteobacteria; order Azospirillales; family Azospirillaceae; genus Azospirillum; species Azospirillum canadense. The sequence goes on from NZ_JAOQNG010000001.1 coordinate 2,874,388, forward strand.
GTGCAGAACAGCCATCCCACCCCCATCCCGGCCGGTGCCATCGGGCTGAACCTGATGGGCACCGCGGAGATCCGCCGGCTCGACCGGTCGGTCGGTCCCTTCGCCACCGTCGCCATCGACACGCGCGACCTGTTCCCCGAGGCGCGCTGGCCGCAGCAGTTCGAGGTGCAGGCCGGCAAGCATTTCGTGCGCCCGCGATACGAGGTGGTCTCCACCAACGGCCGCCGCCGCATCGCCCACGCCAATGTGGAGCGCACCGACCTGAAGCCCGACCCGAAGCTGCCGGTTTTGACCAGCGGCCAGCCCGGGGCGCTTTTGGGCAAGGGCCACATCCTGCCGGCCCCGCTGCTGCCGCCCGACCGCTGGCGCACCATCCTGCTGCCCACCCCGATGAGCACGGGGCAGCAGACCCTTCCCGTGCAGGCGGTCGTCTACGACGCCCGGGGGCAGGAGGTCGCCCGCCACCGCTTCGGCGCCCTGAAGCGCTCCGACAGCGTGGCGCTGGACGTCACGGGGCTCGCCTCCGCGGCCAGCTTCCCGGAGGGGTGGGGCCATGTGGAGCTGCTCTACGACTTCGAGGCCGGGCAGGAGGCCGACGGCTGGCTGCACGCGCTGGTCCGCTATGAGGACATGCGCAGCGGCCACGCCGCCGAGAGCAGCTTCGGCAGCCACATCTTCAACACGGCGCTGACCTACCGGGACGAGCCGCAGAGCTACCACGGCCGCCCGCCGGGGCTGTCCACCCGCCTGTTCCTGCGGCTGGGGACGGAGCCGTGGGACACCTTCTGCCACCTGATCTACCCGGCTTCCACCCCCTGGCACGCCACGTCCGACACGCAGCTGGTCCTAACCCGGCGCGACGGCATCGAGGTGGTGCGGCGGCGGATCGCCATTCCCTGCGGCGGGTCGCACCATTTCCGATACCGCGACACCTTCACCGAGGCCGAGCGCATGGCGGCCGGCGACCACGCCTATGTGCTGATCCGCGACACCACGTGCCGCCTGTTCGGATATCATGGCTGCCTCGCTGGCGGCGCCGATGACGGCGCGTTCAGCCTCGACCATATGTTCGGCTTCTAATCAAGAGATCCTGACGGACAGAGCGATGCCCACGACCCATCACACCAAGGTCCTCATCATCGGCGCCGGCCCGGCCGGCTACACGGCGGCCATCTACGCGGCGCGCGCGAACCTGCAGCCGCTCATGGTCCAGGGGATGCAGCCGGGCGGGCAGCTCATGATCACGACCGACGTCGAGAACTATCCCGGCTTCGCCGATCCCATCCAGGGCCCCTGGCTGATGGAGCAGATGCAGAAGCAGGCCGAGCATGTCGGGACCAAGATGGTCTTCGACCTGATCACCGACGTGGACTTCACCCAGCGCCCCTTCGTGGCGAAGGGCGACTCGGGCGACACCTACACCGCCGACAGCGTCATCATCGCCACCGGCGCCCAGGCCCGCTGGCTGGGCATCTCCAGCGAGGAGATCTACCGCGGCTTCGGCGTGTCGGCCTGCGCCACCTGCGACGGCTTCTTCTTCCGCGGCAAGGAGATCGCCGTGATCGGCGGCGGCAACTCCGCCGTCGAGGAGGCGCTGTACCTGACCAACCACGCCTCCAAGGTCACGGTCATCCACCGCCGCGACAGCTTCCGGGCGGAGCGGATCATGCAGGATCGCCTGTTCCGCAACCCGAAGGTCGAGGTGGTCTGGGACAGCGTGGTGGAGGAGATCGTCGGCGAGGGCGACGGGTCCATGGGCAACCCGCGCGGCGTCACCGGTGTGCGCATCAAGAACGCGAAGACCGGGGAGGAGCGCGTGATCCCCGTGGCCGGCGTCTTTGTCGCCATCGGCCACGAGCCGGCTACGGCCGTGTTCAAGGGCAAGGTCAAGATGGACGAGGCGGGCTACATCCTCACCGCGCCCGACTCGACCGCCACGGACATCCCCGGCGTCTTCGCCGCCGGCGACGTGAAGGACAAGGTCTTCCGCCAGGCGGTCACCGCCGCCGGCATGGGCTGCATGGCCGCGCTGGAGGCCGAGCGCTGGCTCGCCCACCACGAGCCCGCGGCCGGCGCCCATGGCGACCCGAGCCCGATGTCGACCTGGTAAACGACTGAACAAGAGAGCTTTTTCACCACAGAGACACAGAGGCACGAAGAATTCCCGACGGGACGGATCGTCTGGTGGGGGTCTCTGTGTCCTCTGTGTCTCTGTGGTGAATCCCCCTACCGCCTCGACCGCCATCCATCAACGCTGAAGCGTCCGGCCCCGGCGGCGATCAGGCCGAAGTAGCCGCCGATGATGGCGACGTTCTTCATGAACTGGATTTTCTGCATGCCCGCGGCCTCGGGCGGGACCGCCCAATAGCGGTGGGCGATCAGCGTCGCCATGATGGTGAAGACAACCACCGCCGCGGCGGCCAGACGGGTCCAGGCCCCCAGCACCACGGCCAGCCCACCGAAGAATTCCACACAACCGCCCAGCGCGGCCAGCAGCATCGGGGCGGGAAGCCCTTGGGATTCCAAGCCGCCGGCGAAACCGCCGAGGTTCGTCAGCTTGCCGAACCCGCTCTGCACGAAGATCGCCCCGATCAGGATGCGGGCGACCAGCAGAAGCAAATCCTGGCTGCCGAGCGCCGTCCGGTCGACCCAGCCGAGCCGCTCCGCGCCGGGGCCCACACCCCGCGTCCGGTCGTAATCGTAGGAAGAAGCCATAACGCCTGTCTCCGCGTGGACGAACCTTCGCCTACGAACTGTGTACGGACGTCGCCGTTTTCAGCGGGGGGCGGGACGAAAATCGGAAACGAAAATGGGGGCACCGTCCACGGACGATGCCCCCATCCCGGCGTTTCCAAACGCTGAAACCGGCTACTCGAGCATGCTGCGCAGCATCCAGGCGGTCTTCTCGTGGATCTGCAGACGCTGGGTCAGCAGGTCGGCGGTCGGCTGGTCGTTGGCCTGCTCGGCGGTCGGGAAGACCTGCCGGGCGGTGCGGGCGACGGCCTCGTGGCCTTCCACCAGCTGGCGGATCATCTCCTGCGCCTTCGGCACGCCCTGCTCCTCGCCGATGGAGGCGAGCTTGGAGAACTGCGAGAAGCTGCCCGGCGCCGGGTAGCCCAGCGCACGGATGCGCTCCGCCACCTCGTCCAGCGCGGTCCACAGTTCCGTGTACTGCGTCATGAACATGGTGTGGAGCGTGTTGAACATCGGCCCGGTGACGTTCCAGTGGAAGGAATGCGTCTTCAGGTACAAGGCGAAGGTGTCCGCAAGCACGCGGTTCAGGCCCTCGGCGATGGCCTTGCGGTCGCCTTCCGCGATTCCGATGTCGATCTGCATGGTCCAAACTCCTCCGTCCGATCGTTCTACCGTTTCGGCTTGCCTGGAATGATAGGCGTGGTCGTGCACAGGGTAAAGTCAGAAATTAGAATTATTCTAATGTCTGCCCGACGCAATTCCAACAGGTCGGGCCGGCGTACCGTGCCGGCCCGATCCGACAATTTAGGCCCGTATTCCAGAGATCAAGGCCGGAGGTGAAAGCCGGTGAGCAAGCCCGGCGAACGCCCTATTGGTAGACGCCGACATAGGCGACGAGGTCCTGGTCCGGCACGCGCTTCACGAAGGTGACTTTTGACTCGATCCGGTTGGTGGCGGGGTTGAGCCAGCGGTATTCGACCCAGCCCTCGCCGTCCCGCCGCGCGATGGCCAGGATCTCCTGCACGATAGGCTTGCCGTCCGGATCCACCACGCCGCTGACATTCAGCCCGACGCGGATCGGCCGCGGCGGGTAGACCTTCCACACGCCGTCGAAATCGATGACGTTGACGTAGATCTCGCCCTGCTTGAACTCGCCGTCCGCGTTGAAGGCCTTGGCGGCCTCGTTCAGCCCCTGGGCGGCGATCAGCGCCGCGGCCTTCAGCGCGGTCGCCTTGGCGTCTTCCCGCGTCGGCTTCGCCTCCTGGTCCGTTGTCGGCTTCGCCTCCTGGTCCATTGTCGGCTTCGCCTCCTGGGCAAGGCCGGAGGACGGCAGCATCCCGACCGCCGTGGCGATCCCGCCTGCGACGAGCAGGCCGGCGATCAGGACGCGGATGAGCGTGCGCATGGAATAGTCCCCGAAAAAGCGGTCGTGCCCCGTGCCCGTTTATAACCGTTGCGGTGTGCGACCCCGACTGCCGCATTTTGTCCCGGATCCGAACCGTTCCCACATCGCAATGAAGATGTCGGCCGGACCGACCGATAAAAGTTGAGCGGTCAGAAACACATAGGACTGCCCGAAAGAGTTGGCGCGTAAGCGTACGAATATTATGCGGCCTATTGCCGCAACGGCTGGACCGCGCCACACTGTCTCCCGACGTCTCGGGACGAAAAAGGCCAGCCCATGGAAACGGAGCCGGCCGGCCCGGACCGCACTTGGGAGGAAAAGAACGCATGCGCATCGCAGTCATGGGTGCGGGCGCGGTCGGCGGTTATTTCGGTGCCCGCATGGCGGCGTTGGAAGCGGCGGGAGAAACGGGCAGCGGCGTGGAGGTTCATTTCGTCGCCCGCGGCCGCCACCTGCAAGCCATCCGCACCAACGGTCTCCGCATCGACAGCCACGCCAGCCCCCTGCACCTCACCGCCGTCCGGGCCGCCGACGACCCGGCGGAGATCGGCCCCGTGGACGTCGTCCTGTTCGCGGTCAAGCTGTGGGACACCGAATCCGCGGCGGAAGCCTGCCGCCCCCTGCTGAAGCCGGGCACCCTGGTCATCTCGTTGCAGAACGGCGTCACCGGCATCGACACCCTGTGCCGCGTGCTGGGCGAGGAGCATGTCGGCGGCGGCGTGGCCCACATCTCCGCGACCATCGCGGAACCGGGCGTCATCCGCCACACCGGCGCGCTCGCCCGCATCACCTATGGGGAGTTGAACGGCCGCGTCACCCCCCGCCTCGCCGCCTTCCACGAGATCGCGGCGCGCGCCGGCTTCGAGGCCAAGCTCTCGGACTCCATCCTGCGGACTGTCTGGGAAAAATTCGCCTTCCTGGCGCCCTTCAGCGGCGTCACCGCCCTGACCCGCCAGCCGGCCGGGGTGATCCGCCGCGTCCCGGAGACTCGGGCGCTGTTTCTCGACGCGGTGGCGGAGGTCGCCCGGCTGGCCCGCGCCCACGACGTGGACCTGGGAACCGACATCGTGGTGCGGATCGAAGCGCTGCTCGCCGGTCTGGTGCCGGAGATGAAGTCCTCCATGCTCAACGACCTGGAGCGCGGGGGGCGGCTGGAGTTGCCCTGGCTGTCCGGCGCGGTGGTCCGGCTGGCGGCCGAGGTGGGAGTGCCCACGCCCGTCCACAGGGTGATTGCGGCGGCCTTGGCGCCCTACGCCGACGGACCGCCCTGAGAGGATCAGCGACGGGGGGCGGCGTGACGACATGCCGCCCCTTTTTTCCATCGACAGGTCCTGGCTCCGGGTGGACCATCTTGACGGAAAGGGCATCGGGAAAAGGGTTTGCCGGCAAGGCTTTAAGCAAACACGCCATACGGAATACCGTTACGGGAGGTGTGCATGCCCCATACACAGATCCAGACGGCCCGCTGCGCCGCGCTGGTCGGACCGTACCTCAGCGGCAAGACATCGCTTCTGGAAAGCCTGCTGTTCGCGGCCGGCGCCACCACGCGCAAAGGCAGCGTGCGGGACGGCAACACGGTCGGCGACAGCTGCGCCGAGGCGAAGGCCCGGCAGATGAGCGTCGAGGTCAACGTCGCGTCCTTCGAGTATCTGGGCGAGCGCTGGAACATCCTCGACTGTCCGGGCTCCGTTGAGCTGGTCTGCGAGACGCAGAACGCACTGATGGCCGCCGACATCGCCGTGATCGTGGCGGAAGCCGCCCCGGAAAAGGCCGTCCTCCTCGCTCCGCTGTTCAAGTTCCTGGACGAGAACGAAATCCCGCACCTGCTGTTCATCAACAAGGTCGACGCACTGGGCGACCTGCGCGTGCGCGACGTGGTGCAGGCCTACCAGGCGGTGTCGGGGCGCAAGCTGGTGCTGCGCGAGGTGCCGATCCGCGAGGGCGACAAGATCACCGGTTTCGTCGATCTGGTCAGCGAGCGCGCCTGGCACTTCAACCCGCACAAGCCCTCCGACCTCGTCCAAATCCCCGACAGCCTGAAGGACCGCGAGCACGAGGCCCGGCAGGAGATGCTGGAGGCCGTCGCCGACTACGACGACGCGCTGCTGGAAAAGCTGCTGGAGGACGTGGCGCCCGAGACGCAGGAGGTCTACGACCGCCTCGCCAAGGAGTTGGCTGACGACCTGATCGTCCCGGTCTTCTTCGGCTCCGCCGAGAACGACAACGGCATCCGCCGCCTGCTGAAGGCGCTGCGCCACGAGGGGCCGGAGGTCGCCGTGACCGCCGACCGGCGCGGCGTGCCGGCCAACGCCGGGGTGGCCGCGCAAGTTCTCAAGACGCTGAACGGCTCGCACGCCGGCAAGCTCAGCGTCGTGCGCGTCTGGCGCGGCACCGTCACCGACGGCATGACGCTGGGCGGGGAGCGCGTGTCCGGCGTCTTCCGCGTGAACGGCCACGCCCACGACAAACTGTCCGCCGCCGGGGTGGGCGACGTGGTCGCGCTGGGCCGGCTGGAGAAGGCGGCGACCGGCGACCTGCTGACCGACAAGGGCAACCAGGGCAAGCCGGACCTGTGGCCGGAGGTGCCGCCGCCCGTCTTCGGGCTGGCCCTGCACGCCCAGAACCGCAACGACGAAGTGAAGCTGACCGCCGCCATCCAGAAGCTGGTGGAGGAGGACCCCGCCCTGCGGCTGGAGCAGTCCACCGACACGGGCGAGTTGGTGCTGTGGGGCCAGGGCGACATCCACCTGCAGATCGCCATGGACCGGCTGCGCAACAAGTTCAACGTCTCGGTCAAGGGCGTACCGCCGCAGGTGCCCTACCGGGAGACGATCCGCAAGGGGGCCAGCCACCACGCCCGCTACAAGCGGCAGACGGGCGGCCATGGCCAGTTCGCCGACATCCATGTGGAGGTCAAGCCGCTGCCCCGCGGGTCCGGCTTCCAGTTCGAGGACGCGATCGTCGGCGGCGTCGTGCCGCGCCAGTTCATCCCGGCGGTGGAGGCCGGCGTGCGCGATTATTCCGTCCGCGGCCCGCTGGGCTTCCCGGTGGTGGATTTCGCGGTGCGGCTGACCGGCGGCCAGTTCCACGCGGTCGACAGCTCCGAAATGGCCTTCAAGACGGTGGCCCGCCAAGCGATGACGGAGGCCCTGCCCAGCTGCGAGCCGGTGCTGCTGGAGCCCATCCTCACCGTCTCCATCGCCGTGCCCAGCGACTTCACGTCGAAGGTGCAGCGGCTGATCAGCGGCCGGCGCGGCCAGATCCTGGGCTATGACGCGCGGCCCGGCTGGCAGGGCTGGGACGAGGTGAAGGCCTACCTGCCCCAGGCGGAGATCCACGACCTGATCGTGGAGCTGCGCTCCCTCTCGCTCGGCGTCGGCACCTTCACATGGAGCTTCGAGCGATTGCAGGAGCTGACCGGCAAGGCCGCCGACAAGGCGGTGGAGATCCGGAAGGAGGCGCTGGCGGCGTCGTGACAACTGCGGCCGCCGTGCGGGAAGGGTTGGGCCTTCGCCCAGCCTTCCCACGCGGCGCAACAGCGGCACGCGGCTCGACAACAGGTTGACGTCGCGGAAGCTTTGCACCACTGTCACCGCATGGCACCCGCTTTGATCCTGACCGCAAACACCACCACGACCGCCATCGGCGGGTCGTGCCGTGGCTGCTTGCTCCCATAGCTCAAGCAGTGCCGGCCCCCGCCCCTCGGGACGGGACGCCGATGGTCTTCGTCCTTCCGGGCTCATAGGAACGGAGACACACGGTGGACATAATCCAACACAGCGCATCGGCGCTGGTCGTCATCGACATGCAGCGCGCCCTTTACAGCGGCCCCGCCAAGCCGCACGAGGGGGATGCGATCCTGGAGCGGGTCAAAGCGCTGATCGCCAGGGCGCGCGCAGGGAAGACGCTGGTCGTCTTCATCCAGCATTGCTCGCCAGCCGGCACCCCATGCGAGACGGGCTCCAAAGGATGGGAATTGGTGGACGGGATCGCCCCTGGTGACGGAGAGCTTTTGATCCAAAAGACGCGCCCGAGCATCTTCTTCGGCACGCCCTTGGAGCAGCACCTTCGTGACGCGCGCGTGGGCCGTCTGATCCTCGCCGGAATGAAGACGGAGTACTGCATCGACACCTCGTGCCGGGCGGCGGCGGACCTCGGATTCCGTGTCGTGCTGGCCGCCGACGCCCACACGACCATGGACAGCCCAGCCCTGCCGGCCGCTTCCATCATCGCCCACCACAACGCAACGCTCGGCGGCCCGTTCGCCGAGATCGTGGCGTCGGACCGGATCAGCTTCGATTGAGCCCGTTCCAATCGGAGTGCCGTCGGCCATAAGCCCACGCAACCGCCGACCGACGCCCGACCGACGCACCCCTGAAACGAAAAGGGCCGGAGGCGATGCCTCCGGCCCTTCGCACATCAGGACGTTGGTCCGATCAGTCGCGCAGGTTGGCGCAGGCCCGCTGGATGCGGCGGCAGGCTTCCTCCAGCGCTTCCGTGCTGGTGGCGTAGGAGATGCGGAAGTGCGGGGCGAGGCCGAAGGCCGAACCCTGGACGACCGCGACGCCTTCGGACTCCAGCAGGTAGGTGACGAAGTCCTCGTCGGTCCCGATCACCTTGCCGTCCGGGGTCTTCTTGCCGATGGTGCCGGCGCAGGACGGGTAGACGTAGAAGGCGCCTTCCGGCTTCGGGCACTTGATGCCGGTGGCCTGGTTCAGCATCGAAACGACGAGGTCGCGGCGCTGCCGGAACACCTCGGCGCGTTCCTTGATGAAGTCCTGCGGGCCGTTCAGCGCCTCGACGGCGGCGGCCTGCGAGATCGAGGTCGGGTTGGAGGTCGACTGGCTCTGGATCACGCCCATCGCCTTGATCAGATCCTTCGGGCCGCCGGCGTAGCCGATGCGCCAGCCGGTCATCGAATAGGACTTCGACACGCCGTTGACCGTCAGGGTACGGTCATACAGCTTCGGCTCCACCTGCGCCGGGGTGACGAACTCCAGGCCGTCGTACAGCAGGTGCTCGTACATGTCGTCGGTCATGATCCAGACATGCGGGTGCTTCACCAGCACGTCGGTCAGGGCCTTCATCTCCTCGCGGGTGTAGGCGGCGCCCGACGGGTTCGACGGGGAGTTCAGGATCAGCCACTTGGTCTTCGGCGTGATCGCCTTCTCCAGGTCGGCCGCCTGCAGCTTGAAGCCCTGCTCGGCCGGGCAGGAGACGAACACCGGCGTGCCCTCGGCCAGCTCCACCATGTCCGGGTAGGACACCCAGTAGGGGGCCGGGATGATCACCTCGTCGCCGGGGTTCAGCGAGGCCATCAGGGCGTTGTACAGCACCTGCTTGCCGCCGACGCCGACGGAGATCTGGTCGGCCGTGTACTTCAGGCCGTTCTCGCGCTCGAACTTGGCGCAAATGGCCTTCTTCAGCGCGGGCGTGCCGTCCACGGCGGTGTACTTGGTGTCGCCGGTCTCAATCGCCTTGATGGCGGCGGCCTTGATGTTGTCGGGGGTATCGAAGTCCGGCTCGCCGGCGCCAAGGCCGATGACGTCGCGACCGGCCGCTTTCAGCTCGCGGGCTTTGTTGGTCACGGCGATGGTCGGCGACGGCTTGATGCGCGACAGACGGGACGCGATGATCGACATGGCGGGATGACCCCCTGGAACGAAGTTGGCGGACGAAGTTGGCGGAAATGGGCCGTTTTTAACGCGACGCGGGACCTTACTTCCCCCTCAACCGGCTTGCAAGCCGCTCCCTGGATCGTTCGCACGCTTTCCTGAAACGGACGCCGCAGGCGAAGCGCCGGAGCCACACCGGACGGGCATTGGGCCGGGGGCAACGAAAGGTCGTCCCTTGACAGCGCGATCAACCCAATGAGTATGGCGGAGCAAAAACCTCAACGTTCCCGCACCCGGAGACCCGCATGTTCACCCGCATTTCCCTGGCCGCCGCCGCGGTCGCCCTGCTGCTCGCCGGCGGTTCGGCGATGGCCCCAGCGATGGCCCAGGACTCGATCAAGACCCGCAAGGACGGCTTCGAATCCACCAAGAAGGCGATGGCCGAGATCAAGGGCCTGCTGGAAGGCGGCACGGTGGCCCCGGTCGGCGCCGTGGCCCAGCGCGTCGGCGCCTTCGCCGGCCAGCTTCCGACCCTGTTCCCGGCCGGCAGCGACAAGGGCGACACCAAGGCCAAGGGCGAGATCTGGGCCAACTTCGGCGACTTCTCGGAAAAGGCCAAGAACTTCGAGACCGCCGCCAAGGCCCTGGAAACGACCGCCGCGACCGGCGACAAGGCCGCCACTGCCAAGCAGTTCGCAGCGCTCGGCGGCGCCTGCAAGGCCTGCCACGAGCGGTACCGCGCTGACTGACGGCCACCCCCCGGCCGTCTGATGTTCACCACCAAGACACCAAGAATCCCGCACCCTGCTCGCCGCGGCTTCTTGGTGCCTTGGTGCCTTGGTGGTGTCCCTCTCTCCGAAGGACCGGCTCACCCCGCCTGGACGACCGCCGCCACCACCCCCGCCGCCGCGGCGAGCACGGCCAGAGCCAGGGCCGCCGGGGTGCGCCTGGGCGATTCGACCGCCACACCCGCCGGGATCGCCTTGCGCCCGGTGACCATCGGCCGGACCAGGTTCTCCTTTTTCACCAGCAGGTAGGCCAGGACGGCCAGCACATGCACGCCGATGAGGATCAGGATCCCGTCGGACAGCAGCCGGTGCACCGTGCTGTAGGCCTTCACCGTGGCCGACGCCGCGATCGGCACCAGGGGCCCGTCCACAAGGATGTCGTCGGAGGTGAAGAGCCCGCTGACCGCCTGGGTCGTCAGCGCGGCCAGGAGCAGCAGCACCATCAGCCCGCCCATGGGGTTGTGGCCCAGAACGGGATGGGGCACCGGGCCGGGCCTGCCCGTGCGAACCAGCCCAACGGCGTAGTCCAGCACCGCGCGCGGTCCCTTCACGAAATCGCTGAACCGCGCCGTCTGGCTGCCGACCACCCCCCAGACCAGCCGGAACAGCAGGAGCGCCAGGATCGTCTCCCCCGCCAGCATGTGGATCGCCATACGGTCGAGCTTCGCCGAAGCGATCGCAACCGCCACCAGAAGGACCAGTCCCCAATGAAACAAGCGGGTCGGCAAGTCCCAGACGGTCACCTCGCGCGCGGAGCCACCTCGATTTGTGGTATTACCACCAGCCATGAATCAGCCCTCGCTTGTCGTGTTCTTGCCTTGTTTATGCCCGATTTGAAGGCGTTTGGCCTGCATTTCGGACGAAAAGCGGCGATGCAGCGGGGGCAAGGCGTCACAGCTCTGTCATTGCACTTGAAGGACAGGGCGTGGGGCGGATATGACGTAGCGAAAATCCAGCCCAAAAGGATCGCAGCGTCATGCCCGACAAGCAGCAGCTCCTCCACCTCGTGTTCGGCGGTGAACTCGTCCGCCCCGACTCCGACCAGTTCGTCGACCCCACGAAGGTCCACATCGTCGGCATCTTCCCGAATTACGACGAGGCCTACAAGGCGTGGCGCGGCGCCACCGGCGCCACCATCGACGACGCCCACACCCGCTATTTCATCGTGCACCTGCACCGGCTGATGGATCCGTCGGCCGACGGCCACAAGCATGATTGATCGCTGGCACGACTGATTTTCGACGCGACCAGTCGCCGGAACACCACGCCTCCGGCGACTGGAACTCGCGCGCCTCCGGCGACTGGAACTCGCGCGCCTCCGGCGACTGGAACTCGCGCGCCTCCGGCGACTGGAACTCGCGCGCCTCCGGCGCGTTGAGCCGAACGATGGCGGTTTTCTTCACCAGCGACACGCATTTCGGCCATGCCGGCGCCCTCAGCCGGTTCCGCCGCCCCTTCGCGTCGGTGGCGGAGATGGACGAGGCCATGGTGGCGAACTGGAACGCCACGGTTGGTCCCGACGACGAGATCTGGCACCTCGGCGACTTCGCCCTGCGCATGGGGCCCGAGTCGATGGCGTCCCTGCTGGACCGCCTGAACGGCACCAAGCACCTGATCACCGGCAACAACGACGGTCCCGCTACCCTGCGCCTGCCCGGCTGGGCCAGCGTGCAGGCCTACACCGAGATGGTCCTCCACGAGACTCGGCTGGTGATGTGCCACTACGCCTTCCGCACCTGGAACGCGATGTACAAGGGCGCCCTGAACCTGCACGGCCACAGCCACGGCCAGCTGAAGGGGATGCCCCGCCAGTTCGACGTCGGCGTCGATGTCTGGAAATTCCGCCCGGTCACCCTACCGGAGATCATCGCCTCGCGGCAGCGGAAGAAAAGGGACCAGGACCTCGCCCTGTAACAGCGTCGCCCGCCCACCGGCACCTTCCAGGAGGAACCGTGGCCCGGGGCCCAACGCTCATGTGCGAGATGATTTTGAAAGCGCTAAGCGCCTGAAAAGACTGGAGCGGGTGAAGGGAATCGAACCCTCGTCGTAAGCTTGGGAAGCTTCTGCTCTACCATTGAGCTACACCCGCGCCGCCACCTGTTTATAGGCGACGCTCACGCCGCTTTCAAGCGGTCCGAGCACGCCACAGGCGGGATTCTGAAATATCGCGGCTGGCAGAGAAGGCCATCGCTAGGGGAGCGACCCCGTTAGGGATGACGCTGGGCATGCCGACCTCCGCGCTGCCGACCATGCCGGCGGCACCGGCCAGGGCGCCGGGAGCCAGTTCGAGGCCGAGGAAGCGGTCGAGGTCGACCGGGCCCGGAAGGGCCATGCCGAGCGTCAGGTCCCGCGTGAAGCCGAAGCGGGCGTAGTACGGCGCGTCGCCGACCAGGATCACCGCGCGGTGGCCGAGCGCGGCCGCCTTGTTCAGGCTCATCCGGATCAGCTTGCTGCCGAGGCCGCCGCCCTGGAGCCGCTCCGATACCGCGATCGGGCCGAGCAGCAGCGCCGGCACTCCACTTCCGGCGACTTGGCCGCCGATGGTCACCGGCCAGTAGCGAATCGTGCCTTCCAGGATTTCGTTGCCGAACTCGTCATGCTCGATGGCGACAAGGCTCAGCTCCGGGATGGGGTCCACCCCGTCGCGCAGCTTGTAGGCGGTCTTCTTGAAGCGGTCCGGACCGAAGGACCGGTCGAGCAGGGCTTCGATCGCGGCGGCGTGCCGCGGCTCTTCGAGGGAGATGATCATCGACTGCGATTTCCCGGCGATAAGGCTAAGTCAGAGGCGGATCGCGCCGCCGCGCCGGGAGACCGCCGGTTCAGGTCCGGCCGTTGCCCGATGCGTCCGCGCGCGACCCAAGGACGATCGCGCCCGCGCACAGCGCGGACAGGCGTCGTCGTCGGATGCTGATGTCGTGCGGACGAGACATGAGCCAAGCTCATTGGCCGTTGCAGGGAAGCCCGCATATATCACTGACGGACAGGGGGTTCAAGTGATCGAAAACGGCCCGGCGCTCCGCCATCCCGCATGGCTTACCGGTGTGTCGCGCATGCATCGGCATGGTTGGCGGCATGGGCATCGGCACGGTCGGAGCCGCCGGCCGCGCCATGCCCCCTGGACAGCCGCTTTTCCGCACCCCTATTCTCTGCGACGGGAGTGCCGCCATGTACACGAAAGTCACCCGCGCGATCCGCGTCACGGTCCAACCGGTTTTCCTGGACGAGCAGTCGATGCCGGCCGAGAGCCGTTACGTCTGGGCCTACCATGTGCGCATCGAGAACGAAGGCCGCGAAACCGTCCAGCTGCGCACGCGCCATTGGCGCATCACCGACGCGCTGGGGCGCGTGCAGGAGGTGCGCGGCCCCGGCGTGGTCGGCGAACAGCCGGTGCTGGAGCCCGGCGGCTCCTTCGAATACACCAGCGGCACGCCGCTGCCCACGCCATCCGGCATCATGGTCGGCAGCTACCAGATGGAAACCAAGGGTGGCGAAACCTTCGACGTGGCCGTGCCGGCCTTTTCCCTGGACAGCCCGCACCAGCCCCGCCAGCTGAACTGACCGGTCCAATCCACAGCCTCTTGCCGCAACGGCGCGGCGACTCCTTGAAAGTGGGGCGCCGACGACCACCTGCGGGGAAATTCGGATTCGCCCGGGTGATCCGATCCGGCTAGGCTGCGTAGAAATTTCCGACCTTGCGGCTCAGTCATACAGTCGTAGGACGACACCGACGCACCGCGACATTGGCATCACGCGACTTTGGCATCGAAAGGTTCATACCGTGACGGCTTCCAAGACCCCGCACGCCGACAACGTCGTCCGCGGCCCCGGCCACACCCCCTCCACCAAGGCCGCGCCATCGCCGACCGGTGTTTCGCCGACCGAGGCCACGGACGTCGCGCGCCCGTCCCGCGCCGAGGCGGAGGAGGCTGTCCGCACGCTGATCCGCTGGGCCGGCGACGACCCGGCGCGCGAGGGGCTGCTCGGCACGCCGGACCGGGTCGTGCGCTCGTATGAGGAGTTCTTCGCGGGCTACACCGTCGATCCGGTGGACATCCTGAAGCGCACCTTCGAGGAGACCGACGGCTACGACGAGATGGTCGTGCTGCGCGACATCCGGCTGGAGTCGTACTGCGAGCACCACATGGTGCCGATCATCGGCAAGGCCCACGTCGCCTACCTGCCGCGCCACCGCGTGGTCGGCATCTCCAAGCTCGCCCGCCTGGTCGAGGCCTACGCCAAGCGCCTGCAGATCCAGGAGAAGATGACGGCGCAGATCGCCAACACCATCGACGAGATCCTGCAGCCCGAGGGCGTGGCCGTGGTGATCGAGGCGCAGCACCAGTGCATGACCACGCGCGGCGTGCACAAGACCGGCGTCACCATGGTGACCAGCCGCATGCTGGGCGCCTTCCGCTCCGATCCGTCCACCCGGCGGGAGTTCCTGCAGATGATCGGCAACCCGTCCTCGCACGCCGAGTGACGGGGCTCGGGACGGCGTCTATTCCGCCCGGATGCCGTGCTGGCGCAGCAGGCTGTAGAGCGTCGGCCGGCTGATCCCCAGCAGACGGGCGGTGGCCGACAGGTTGCCGCCGGACCGGGCCAGCGCGTCGATCAGCGCGCGGCGTTCCGTCTCGTCGCGCAGCACGCGCAGGGTCGGTGGCGTGTCGCCGGTGTTCAGCCGCCGCCCTTCCATCTCCAGGTCGGCGCGCTGGAAGGCGCGCTGCACCACCGTGGCGAACTCGTGCGCGTCGATGGGCTTGCAGCAGACCTCGTGCGCCCCGCGCGCCACCGCGCGCACCGCCAGCGTCCGCTCGTCCCGCGGGGTCAGCGCGATCACCTTGATGGACGGCGCCTCCCCCAGGATCAGCGACAGCGCGTCCAGACCGTCGCGCGGCGCATCGCCGGACGGCACGGCGTCCGCCCCGTCCGACGGGAGAGCCACGGAAAGCGCCACCACGGCCGGCTTGTGGGCGCGCACGGCGTGCAGCGCCTCCCCCACCCCGCCCGCGCTGACCACCCGGCACACCGGCAGGGCGCTCTGCACCATCCCTTCCAGGGCCGGGTCTTCATCGACGATCAGCAGGGTGCGGGGAACCATGATGCTCCGATTGCGGGGTTCGGGTATCGGTGGGTGACAGTTGGTTGGCCGCCAGAATCGCGGCAGGCGCCCCATCTGTCCAAGGCGCGTTGGCATGACGACCTGCGCAATTTGGGCAAAATTGCGGCACCGAAGGGAGTGCACCACCCCCTCCTCCCGACCGTGTCCCTCTGGTAATGTCGCGGCTTCCTGGGATTCGAACGAGGACGAGGCGCGCCATGGCGGCGAAGGTCACACCGGCGGTGAACGCCGCCAAGGCGGCGGGGATCGCCCACCGCCTGCTGGAATACGACTATGATCCGTCAGCCGACGCCATCGGCCTGCACGCGGCGGCGGCGCTGGGGCTGGACCCGGCCATCGTCTACAAGACGCTGATCGTGCAGCTGGAACCAAAAGCGCTCGCCTGCGTGGTCATCCCCGTCGCGGCCAAGCTGGACCTGAAGGCCCTGGCCGCCGCGGCCGGGGCGAAGAAGGCCGACCTCGCCGACCCGACGCTGGCGGAGCGCACCACCGGCTATATGGTGGGCGGTATCAGCCCGCTCGGCCAACGCAAGGCGCTGCCCACCTTCATCGACGCCAGCGCCGAGTCGCTGCCGGAAATGGTCGTCAACGGCGGCCGCCGCGGCTTGCAGATCGTGCTGGCCCCGGCCGACCTGGCGCGCGCGACCAAGGCCACGGTGAAGTGCATCGTGGTGGGGTGATGCGGATTCACCACCAAGGCACCAAGACACCGAGAGTCCACGACATGCTGTGCGCGAGGATTCTTGGTGTCTTGGTGGTGACATTTCTTTTCAGACGTCCAGCGCGTCCCGCAGCAGCACCGCGACGTGCGTCGCGGCCCGGCCGCTGCCGTCCTGGATCTGGTGGCGGCAGGAGAAGCCGTCGGCGATGATCGGGGCGTCCGGGGCGGCGGCGCGGATCGTCGGCAGCAGCGACAGCTCGGCCATCGCCTTCGACGCCTCGTAATGCTCCGCCTCCAAGCCGAAGCTGCCAGCCATGCCGCAGCAGGTGGCGTCGATCAGGTCGAACTCGAAGCCGGGGATCCAGGACAGGACCTTGCGCACCGACTTCATGGCGCCGATGGCCTTCTGATGGCAGTGGCCGTGCAGCAGCGCCTTCGGGCGGTTCAGCGGCTTCAGCGGCAGGGTCATGCCGCGCGCCGCCTCGCGCACCAGGAACTCTTCGAACAGGAAGGCCTGCTTGCCGACCTGCCCGACCTCCGCCCCCAGCCCCAGCGAGTAGAACTCGTCGCGCAGGGCCATCAGGCAGGACGGCTCCAGACCCACGATGGGCGTGCCGGCGGCGATGGCCGGGCGCAACGCCGCCATGACGCGCTTGGCCTCGCGCCGGGCACGCTCCACCTGGCCGGTGGACAGGTAGGTGCGCCCGCAGCAGAGCGGCCGGTCCAGCTCCGCATCGTCCGCAGCGGGGCGCAGAGCCCGCACGCCGTAGCCGGCCGCACTCAACACGGCGGTGGCGGCCTCCGCGACCTCCGGCTCGAAATGGTGGCTGAAGGTGTCGACGAAGAGCAGGACCTCGCCGCGCGGGGCTTCCGCGGGGGCGGTCTTCGACTCGGCGAAGGGCGTGCCGGCCGGCGGCGGCATCGGCCGATCCGCGGCGATGCCCAGCAGCCGCTCCGCGATGCGAGCCAGCAGGCGGGAGCGGTTGCGCAGCCGCACGATCCCGCGCACGGCGCGGCGGTGGTGGCCGACCCAGGCTGGCAGGTTGCCGAACAGCCGGGCGCGCCGCGGCACGCCCAGCGCGTCGTTGCGCTGGGCCAGGAACTCCGTCTTGATCAGCGTCATGTCCACGGCGCTGGGGCATTCCTTCTTGCAGCCCTTGCAAGACACGCAGAGGTCCATCACCGCCGCCAGCTCCGCCCCGGCAAAGGGGTTCTCCCCCAGCTCTCCGTTCAGCGCGGCCTTGAAGGCGGCCACCCGCGCCTCCGTCGAATGGGCCGGGTCGCCGGTGATGCGGAAGCTGGGGCACATCACGCCCTTGCCGGTGCTGCGCTGGCACTGGCGGTTGTGCATGCAGACGGCCACGGCCTTGGCGTAGTTGCCGCCGCTGATGGGAACGCCGGAAAAGGCGTCCCCCATGCCGTAGGTGTCGTAGGCGGACCAGTCCAGATGCGTCTTCATGGCGACCTCCGCCGGCGCCGATGCAAGGTCCAAGCCAGGAGGATTCCGCGGGGATTTCAAGGACTGCGCGTCGCAAAACCGACAAGGCAGGGACGTTCGGATCGGCCGGATGTTCGGATTCCGCCGAAGCCCGCCGGCCGCTATGGTGGCGGCCACGCACGAAGACGGGGTGCCCCGGCCACCCACAAGCGGGCACAACGGGGGACCAAGAGCCGAGAGGGCACATGCAGCCGATCATCCAGGTCCGGGGGCTGGAGAAAACCTACGCCTCGGGATTCCAGGCCCTGAAGGGCATCGACCTCGACATCCGCCGGGGCGAGATCTTCGCCCTGCTCGGTCCCAACGGGGCGGGCAAGACGACGATGATCAGCATCGTCTGCGGCATCGTGCGGGCCAGCGCCGGCACGGTGACGGTGGACGGCCACGACATCGTGACGGACTGGCGCGCCGCGCGCTCCCTGATCGGGCTGGTCCCGCAGGAGCTGACCACCGAGGCGTTCGAGAGCGTCTGGGCCACCGTCAGCTTCAGCCGCGGCCTGTTCGGCAAGCCGCCGAACCCGGCCCTGATCGAGCGGATCCTGCGCGACCTGTCGCTGTGGGAGAAGAAGGACAGCAAGGTCATAGCGCTGTCCGGCGGCATGAAGCGCCGCGTCATGATCGCCAAGGCCCTGTCGCACGAACCGCGCATCCTGTTCCTGGACGAGCCGACGGCCGGCGTGGACGTGGAGCTGCGCCGCGGCATGTGGGAGATGATCGGCCGCCTGCGCGAGAGCGGCGTGACCATCATCCTGACCACCCACTACATCGAGGAGGCGGAGGAGATGGCCGACACCGTCGGCGTCATCTCCGGCGGCCGCATCATCCTGGTGGAGAAGAAGGCCGCGCTGATGGAGCAGCTGGGCCAGCGCCAGCTGACGCTTCAGCTGCAAAGCCCCTTGCCCGCCATCCCGGCGGAGCTGTCCAGCTATCCCCTGACCCTGTCGGAGGACGGGCGGAAGTTGGTCTACCGCTTCGACAGCCAGCACGAGCACACGGGCATCGCGACCCTGCTGCGCCGGCTCGGCGACCACGGAATCGATTTCACCAACCTGCGCACCGAGGAAAGCTCCCTGGAGGAGATCTTCGTCAGCCTGGTCAGGGAGCGCGCGTGATGACCGCCGCGATCAATCTTCACGCCATCAAGGCGATCTATCTGTTCGAACTGGCCCGCACCTGGCGCACGCTGTTCCAGAGCATCGCCGGCCCGGTGATCTCCACCTCGCTCTACTTCATCGTGTTCGGGGCGGCGATCGGGTCGCGCTTCACGGCGGTGGAGGGCGTCAGCTACGGCGCCTTCCTGGTGCCGGGGCTGGTCATGATGTCGGTGC
The DNA here is from genome assembly GCF_025961225.1 of Azospirillum canadense. GTDB lineage: Bacteria > Pseudomonadota > Alphaproteobacteria > Azospirillales > Azospirillaceae > Azospirillum > Azospirillum canadense. The sequence goes on from NZ_JAOQNG010000001.1 coordinate 2,893,496, forward strand.
TGACGGAAAGCGTGTCGAACGCCTCCTTCGGCATCTACATGCCGCGCTATTCCGGCACGATCTACGAGGTGCTGTCGGCGCCCATCTCCGCCTTCGAGACGGTCATCGGCTATGTCGGGGCGGCGGCGACCAAGTCGATCATCCTCGGCACGCTGATCCTGCTGACGGCGCGGCTGTTCGTGGACTTCTCCATCGCCCACCCCTTCTGGATGGTCGCCTTCCTGGTGCTGACCTCCGTCACCTTCAGCCTGCTGGGCTTCATCCTCGGCATCTGGGCGGACGGCTGGGAGAAGCTGCAGATCGTGCCGCTGCTGATCGTGACGCCGCTGGCCTTCCTGGGCGGCAGCTTCTACTCGATCAGCATGCTGCCGCCCTTCTGGCAGAAGGTGACGCTGTTCAACCCGGTGGTCTATCTGGTCAGCGGCTTCCGCTGGAGCTTCTACGGCACGGCCGACGTCCCCGTGGCCCTGAGCCTCGCCATGACCGCGCTGTTCCTGGTGATCTGCCTGGGCGTGGTCTGGTGGATTTTCCGCACGGGGTACAAGCTGAAGAATTGATGGTTGCTTGAATCGTAGGTTGGGTGGAGCGCCAGCGAAACCCAACATCGTCGCCGTGATAGGGGTGTTGGGTTGCGCCTGCGGCTCCACCCAACCTACGATTCGGCTCTGCCCTCTGGCAGGAATTGATGGCAGGAATTGACGGTCGCTTGTCATTGCCGCCAACCCTTGCCTGACCGACGATCTCCCGACCGCTTCTCATCCCGGTCGCATGGAGGTCCCCGCATGCTCCCCACCCTGTCCCCCGGCCGCCGCGATGCCTGGGTGCTTGCCCTGTGCCAGGGGCTGTACACCGCCGCCATTTCCATCGACCTGACGCTGACCGGGCTGACCGGCTACCAGCTGGCCCCGGACAAGGCGCTGGCCACCCTGCCCTTCGCGCTGATCACCGTGGCCGGCGCCGTTGTCACGCTGTCGGCGTCCTTCCTGTTGCAGCGGCTGGGGCGGCGGCTGGGCTTCGCGCTCGGCGCGCTGGCCGGGGCCTGCGGCGGGGCGGTGTCGGTCTGGGCGGTGATGCACGCGAACTTCTGGGTCTTCTGCCTGGGCACGGCGGCGGTCGGGGTGTTCCAGGCCTTCGCCATGTATTACCGGCTGGCCGCCGCCGACGCGGTCGGGCCGGACGAGAAGGGGCGTGCGGTGTCTCGCGTGCTGGCCGGCGGAGTCGTCGCGGCGGTGCTCGGCCCGCTGCTGGCGGCCTGGAGCAAGGACCTGTTCCCCACGGCGCTGTTCGCCGGCGCCTACCTGATGGTCTGCCTGCTCGGCCTGCTGTCGCTGGCGCTGCTGCTTGGATTCTACCGCGACCACCAGACCGCCGCGGCGGCGGGCTCGCAGGCGCATGAGCCGCCACGGCCCTTCGCCGAGGTCGCCCGGCAGCCGATCTTCGCGGCCTCCGTCGCCAACAACGTGATCGGGTCGGCGGTGATGATGCTGGTGATGACCGCCGCCCCGCTCGCCGCGGTCGGGCACCACCACAGCATCGATGACGGGGCCGGCATCATCCAGTGGCACATGGTCGGCATGTACGCGCCGTCGCTCGTCGCCGGGGCGCTGATCCAGCGCGTCGGGCTGGGGCCGATGCTGTTCGCCGGCATGGTGTTGAACGCGGTCTGCGTTGCCGTGGCGATGGCCTCAACCGGCCTGACGGCCTTCTACCTCGCCCTGTTCTGCCTGGGGGTGGGCTGGAACTTCATGTTCGTCGGCGGCACCACCCTGCTCGCCCAGTCCTACCGCCCGGCGGAGCGCGCCAAGGTCCAGGGCCTCGCCGAGTTGGCCCGCTTTGTGGTCACCGCCATGGCGTCGCTCGTGGCAGGGCCGCTGCTGGAGCGCTATGGTTGGGCGGGACTGAACGTGGCGGTCCTGCCGCTGCTGGCACTGGCCGCCGTGATGACCCTGTGGTGGGTGGCGGCGCAGCGGCGTGGGGCCGCCGTCCTGGAGCGAGCGTAAGGCATGATGTCGAAACCCAAGCTGGTTGCCCAAAAACTGGTGGCGATGCTGGCCTACGACGGGGTGAACCTGATCGACGTCAGCGGGCCGTTGCAGACCTTCCAGACCGCCGGGCGGCTGGCGCGGGAGGCGGGGCTGCCCCCGCCCTACGAACTCCGCACGGTCTCCGTCGCCGGTGGCGGGGTGACGACCGGCCCCGGCCTGCCCATCCTGACGGAGCCGCTGGAGTCGCTGGACGGCCAGCCGGTCGACACGCTGCTGGTGCCCGGCGGCAGCCGGAACGGCCAGCCGATGGAGGAGCCGGAGCTGGTGGCCTGGCTGCGCCGGCGCGGGCCGGAGGTGCGGCGCCCCTGCTCCGTCTGCACCGGCGCCTTCCTGCTCGCCGACGCCGGGCTGCTGGACGGGCGGCGGGCGACGACCCACTGGGACTGGGCCGACCGGCTGAGCGCCCGCCACCCCGCCGTGACGGTCGACCCCGACCCGATCTTCATCAAGGACGGCCCGGTCTGGACCTCGGCCGGCGTCACCGCCGGCATCGACCTCGCGCTGGCGCTGGTGGAGGCCGACCTCGGTCACGCGCTGGCCATCGCCACGGCCCGGCAGCTGGTGATGTTCATGAAGCGGCCGGGCGGCCAGTCGCAGTTCAGCGTGCCGCTGTCGGCCCAATGCCGGAGTGACGGCGCCTTCCGCGACCTGCACGCCTGGATCGCCGCGCACCTGCACGAGGACCTGCGCATCGAGCGGCTGGCCGAGCAGGCCGGCATGTCGCCGCGCACCTTCGCCCGCCTCTACGTCGCCAAGGTCGGGCGCACGCCGGCCAAGACCGTGCAGGCCATGCGGCTGGAGGCGGCCTGCAACGCGCTGGAGCGCACCGGCGCGCCGTTGAAGCGCATCGCCGCCGACACCGGCTTCGGCGACGAGCAGACGCTGCGCCGTGTCTTCCAGAAACAGTACGGGATCAACCCGGTCGACTACCGCGCGCGCTTCTCGCTGCACGCGGAGTTGGCATAAGGAGAGGGGTTTTCACCACAGAGACACGGAGACACAGAGAAAAATAACCTTCTGTGTCTCCGTGTCTCTGTGGTTACTCTTCTTTCGATCAAATCCCGTCGAACAGAAGCTGCCCCGGCCCGTCCTTCGCAGCGGGCTTTTCCTTGGCCGCTTTCGGCTTCGCCGGCTTCTTCGGGGTTGCCGGCGGGTCCGGTGGAAGCAGGTCGGGCAGAGCGGCGCCGGCCGCTTCGGGCGGCGGTGCGGCGGGCTCCTCCGGCGGCGCAGCCATGGGCTCAACAGGCACAGGCTCAACAGGCGCGGGCTCAGCAGGCACGAGTTCGGGCGCCGCAGCCTCCGGCGCCACGGCCTCAGGCTCGGCCTTCGGCTTGGCGGCCTTCTTCTTCCGCGGCGGGCGGGGCGCGAAGCCGATGCCCTCCTTGGCGCGCTCCTTCGCCTGGTCGCGGGCGACGGCCTCCGGCGCGTTCGGGTCGCCGTCCAGCCACTTGCCGCGCTTGATGACCTCGTTCACGCGCCCCTGGTTCACGCCCAACTGGAAGGCGATCTCCTGCTGGGTCATGTCCGTGGTGTGGTGCAGGTGCAGGATCTCCGCCGCCAGTTCCGGCGTCATCTTCCGCCCGGTCAGCCGCCGCGCCGGCCGGACCGTCCGGTTGGCGCGGTCGCGGTCCCGGAGCTTGTCCAGGATCTCCAGCGCCTCGGTGTTGTTCGCGGCCTTCAGGGCCTCCTCGAATTCCTTCAAGGTCGTCACGCGATCCTCCCGCCCCCATTCCCGACAGAGCCGCCCGCCCGACAATATGAGACCCGCGCACCCCGATTGAAAGGATGCGGAGGTCTGGCCGCCCAAATCCTGCGGCATCCTGCGGCACAGCGCCGCAGCCAACCGTTTGCGTTCATCGCGTACGACCCCCGCCGGCCCGGCCATTTGACATCGGCCGAAAGTTTCGTGACTCTCCAATCCGACGTGGCGCACGGATCCGCCCTGCACCGCTCCCCGTTCAGCCAAACCGCCCAACGACGTCGGGACGCAGAGCCGATGGACAGCACCGCCAGCCAAACTCCCGACAACCAATCTCCCGACATCCGGGCTCTCGACCCGGCCCTTCTCCTGGAGGTCATCCAGGCGCAGACGGCCATCGCGAAGTTCGGGCTGGACCTGGGCGGGGTCATCCACTTCGTCACGGAGCGGGTGCAGGCGCTGACCGGCGCCAGCGGCGCGATGGTCGAGCTGGCCGAGGGCGACGAGATGGTCTACCGGGCGGCGTCCGGCATGGCCGAAGCGCAGCTCGGGCTGCGGCTGAAGCGGTCGGGCAGCCTGTCCGGCCTGTGCGTCGAGCGGGGCCGCATCCTGCGCTGCGACGATTCGGAATACGACGAGCGCGTAGACCGCGAGGCCTGCCGCCGGGTCGGGCTGCGCTCGATGGTGGTCGCCCCGCTCACCCACAACGGCACGACCGTCGGCGTCCTGAAGATCGCCTCGCCCGAACCCTGCGCCTTCGACGACCAGAACATCCTGGTGCTGACGCTGATGCGCGACCTGATCGCGGCGGCCATGTTCCACGCCGTCCAGCACGAGACCAGCGAGCTTTACCACCGCGCCACCCACGACGCGCTGACCGGGCTCGCCAACCGGGCGCTGTTCTACGACCGCCTGCGCCAGAGCCTCGCGCTCGCCGTTCGGCAGTCGTCGCAGTTCGGCGTCCTCAACCTCGACATGGACGGGCTGAAGACGATCAACGACCAATACGGCCACCGGGCCGGCGACGCCGCGATCCGGGAGACCGCCGCGCGCATCCGCGACGCGCTGCGCAAGTCCGACGTGGCGGCCCGGCTGGGCGGCGATGAGTTCGGCGTCATCCTGTTCGGCGTCGAGGACCGCAACTGCGCCGCGGCCAGCGCGGAGCGAATCGCCGCGGAAATCCGCCGTCCCTTCGCCTTCGAGGACCGGTCCCTGCCGCTCGACGCCAGCATCGGCGTGGCCGTCTTCCCGGAGGACGGGGAAGAGATGGACACCCTCATCGAACGGGCCGACCAATCGATGTACGCAACCAAGCGCGGGCGCCAGGGCCGCCGCACCAATCACGCGTAGCCGCGTCCGCTCCGAACGAAAAAGCCCCCTCCGTTGCCGGAGGGGGCTTCGCATTGTCAGCGCGGGGAGAAGACCGTCAGGCGGTGCTGCCGTCCAGCACGGCGTCCGTCGTCTCGCCCTGCTGCAGGAAGGACGCGCGCAGCGGCTTCAGAACGAACAGGGCCAGGATCGCCGCCACCGCGTTGAAGGACGCGGCGATGTAGAATACGGCGTGCCAGCCGAAGTGGCTCGCGATGATGCTGCTGAGCGGGACCATAAGGGCCGCGGTGCCCTTCGCGGTGTACAGCATGCCGGCGTTGGTCGCCGCGAACTTCGACCCGAAGGTGTCGCCCGCGGTGGCCGGGAACAGGCTGTAGATCTCGCCGAACACGCAGAAGAACAGCGCGGTGAACAGCACGAACAGCAGCGGGTTGCGGCCGAGCTGCGTCACCAGCACGATGGCGATGGCCGCGGTGCCGAAGGCGATGAACATGGTGTTCTCGCGGCCGATGTTGTCCGACACCCAGCCGAAGAACGGACGGCCGAGGCCGTCGAGGACGCGGTCCAACGAGATGGCCAGCGTCAGCGCCGGCAGCACGAGGCCCAGCAGGTTCACCGGCACGTCGGCGACGTGGAAGTCGTGGGCGATCGGCGCGATCTGCGCCGCGGCCATCAGGCCGCCGGAGGCCACCATGACGAACATGATGTACAGCAGCCAGAAGACCGGCGTGCGGATGACCTTGCCCGGGGCGAAATCGACCTTGGTCTGGGCCAGCCGGCTGACCTTGGCCGCCGCCTGGGTCTTCGGCGCCTTCCGCAGGAACCAGGACAGGACGAAGATGACCAGCCCCTGGGCGACGCCGAAGAACAGGAAGGCCTGCTCGTAGCCCTGCGACTGGATCATGTTGGCGATGGGGATGATCGTCGCGGCGGCACCGGCGCCGAAGCCGGCGGCGGTGATGCCGGCCGCGAGGCCGCGCTGGGTCGGGAACCACTTCAGCGCGTTGCCGACGCAGGTGCCATAGACCGCGCCGGCGCCGACGCCAGCGACCACCGCACCCAGATAAATCATCGGCAGGCTGTCGGCGTAGCTGTCGATCACCCAGGAGAGGCCGACCAGGACGCTGCCGACCATCACGACGATCTGCGGGCCGTAGCGGTCGACGAACCAGCCCTCGACCGGGACCAGCCAGGTTTCAGTGAAGACGAAAATCGAAAAGGCGATCTGGATCGCCGCGCGGCCCCAGCCGTGCTTGGCGTCGATGGGGTCGACGAACAGCGTCCATCCGTACTGCAGGTTGGCGATCATCGCCATGCAGAGCAGTCCGACGGAAAGCTGGATCCACTTGTTGTTCACCAGGGATTCGGTGCTGTTGCTGCTCGAGGCCATTTCCTCAATCCCGTTGCGTGCGGAACTCCGGCGCGGTCGATCGGCCGGCGGTCCGGCCCCGACCCGCGGGGGGTTTTCTGGGGTCTATCGTGGCATCCGGGATTTGGTATTCCAAATACGCAATAAGCAAAGCTGTTCGGTTTTCACACAGTGGAAATCCACAACAATCTCACTTGCAAATTTCCGAGGAAGGGGTCGGGCGCCGGGCAACGGTCGCCCAAAACCGACATGCACCATAAGCGTATCTGTAATGCGGTATCTTGTATACCAGATACATTGCCGGAAAGCGGGAACGGGAGCATATTGGCCTCAAGCAACCCGCCCAACAATCAACACCAAAAAAACCCGCCCGATCACCCCCACAAACATCCCGAAGCGGAGACCCCCCATGCTCAACGCCATCGCCCGCGCCCTGTTCGGCAACGCCGTTTTCGCCCCGGCCTTCGCCGGCCCCGCCCCCCGGATCGCCAGCACCGCCGCCCCGCTCCGTTTCGTCCAGGCGCCCACCCAAGCGTCGATGGCCCGCACCGGCGGGGAACGCCCGGAGGAGGAGTCGCTGGACACCCCGCTCGCCTGGGCCGACTTCCCCCGCGGTTTCTGAGCGCCCACAGTTTCAATGCGTTTCCTCCGTCCGCGGCGTGACGGCGCGGACGGATGAGGCCGGCGGCGGCTTTGCGCTGTTGATCGGAACGGCAAAGCCTTGCATCGTGCCGCCTGTGGCGCCGCCTGTGGTGCTCTGCCGCCGTGCCGCGGCGCACGGCCCCAGGCGACACAGCTTGCGGCATGTATGATCACGAAAGGACCAACCGTGGTTTCCGTCACTCGTCCGACCACCCCCTTCGACGGCCAGAAGCCCGGCACCTCGGGGTTGCGCAAGGCCGTGAAGACCTTCGAACAGCCGCGCTACCTTGAGAATTTCGTCCAGTCCATCTTCGACTGCGTGGACGGGCTGGCCGGCGCCACGCTGGTTGTCGGCGGCGACGGGCGGTATCACAACCGCACCGCCGTTCAGACCATCCTGCGCATGGCCGCCGCCAACGGGGTCGGGCGCGTCGTCGTCGGCCGCGGCGGCATCCTGTCCACGCCGGCCGCCTCCTGCGTCATCCGCAAGCGTGGCGCCATCGGCGGCGTCATTCTGTCGGCCAGCCACAACCCCGGCGGCCCGGACGGCGACTTCGGCGTGAAGTTCAACGCCGCCAACGGCGGGCCGGCTCCGGAATCGCTGACCGACGCCTTCTTCGCCCGCTCCAAGGTCATCGACGCCTACAAGACGGTGGAGACGGCCGACCTCGACCTCGACCGGCTGGGCGAGACGACTCTCGACGGCATGGCGGTGGAGGTGATCGACCCGGTCGCCGACTATGCGGAGCTGATGGAGTCGCTGTTCGACATGGCGGCGATCCGCGCGCTGTTTGCGTCGGGTTTCCGCATGGTGTTCGACGCCATGCACGCGGTCACCGGCCCCTACGCCATCGAGATCCTGGAGCACCGCCTCGGCGCGACCCCCGGCACCGTGATCAACGGCACGCCGCTGGAGGATTTCGGCGGCCACCACCCCGACCCGAACCTCGCCCACGCGGAGGAGCTGGTTGCGCGCCTGTTCGGCGCCGACGCGCCGGACTTCGGCGCCGCATCGGACGGCGACGGCGATCGCAACATGATCCTCGGCCGCAACGTCTTCGTGTCGCCCAGCGACAGCCTCGCCGTGCTGGCCGCCAACGCGCACCATGTTCCGGCCTTCAAGGGCGGGCTGACGGGCGTGGCGCGGTCCATGCCGACCAGCCGGGCGACCGACCGCGTCGCCGCCCAGCTGGGCATTCCCTGTTATGAGACGCCGACGGGCTGGAAGTTCTTCGGCACGCTGCTGGACGCCGGGAAGATCAACCTGTGCGGCGAGGAGAGCTTCGGCACCGGCTCCGACCACGTCCGCGAGAAGGACGGCCTCTGGGCCGTGCTGATGTGGCTGAACATCCTGGCCGCCCGCCGGCTGTCGGTCGCCGAGCTGATGGACGAGCATTGGGGCACCTTCGGGCGCACCTACTACGGCCGCCACGACTACGAGGCGATCCCGCAGGAGGCCGCCGACGTCCTGATCGCGGAGCTGCGCGGCACACTGCCGTCGCTGGCCGGCACCGCGGTGGGCGGCCGCAAGGTGGCGGAGGCTGACGAGTTCTCCTACACCGACCCGGTGGACGGCAGCCGGTCGGACCGGCAGGGCCTGCGCGTGTCGTTCGAGGACGGCGCCCGCATCGTCTACCGCCTGTCCGGTACCGGCACGTCGGGCGCCACGCTCCGCGTCTATTTCGAGCGGTACGAGCCGGTCGGCGGCGCGCACGGCCTGGACGCTGCGGACGCGCTGAAGGATCTGGCATCCCTGGCCGCCGACCTCGCCGGCATCGAGCGCCACACCGGCCGCACCAAGCCGGATGTCGCCACGTAAAGGCTGGGCCACGTAAAGGCTGGGCCACGTAAGTAAGGACAGGCGCGGCCCGCTCCCAAGGCCTGGGCGGGCCGCCCGTCAACCGCTTTATCGCACAGGCGGAGCAAACTCCCGGCTTGCTTTGCGGGAGGTGCGTTTTCAATAATCCGGCCTTCCCCGACCGGGCGCCGACAGGCCGCCGCGGCGGGTGTTGCATTGTCTGATGAATCTCTGAACGAGGACCCATTCCATGCGCGCCTTTGACGGCCAGCATTCCGACAACGTCGCCATCAAGCGCACGCGGGAGCAGAAGCAGCTCCAGCTCCAGCAGTTGAAGGAGCAGCTCGCCACCTTGAAGTCGCACGCCGCCCCGGCGATCCGCGAGGCGCTGGTCAAGCGCATCGCCGAGCTGGACGCGGAGCTTCGCCAGCCCCCCAAGCCGCCCCGCGAAGGCCGTGAAGGTCGGGGTGATGGCCCGCGCGGTCCCCGTGGCGAGGGCCGCGGCGATGGGCCGCGCCGCGACGGCATCCGCGCCGAGGGCCCCCGTGGAGAAGGGCGTGGAGAGGGCCGTGGCGAAGGCCGCGGCGAGGGTGCCCGGTCGCCCTTCGCGTCGCCGCGCCGCCGCGGGTGAGTGCGTCCATGGGCGACGACTCGGCCGCCCCCTCTGGCCCTCCCTCTGGCGCCCCGGCAACGGGGCGCCGCCTGGTCGACCAGGCGTGGTTCCTTATGATGCTGCCGCCCCTGTTCTGGGCGAGCAACGCCGTCCTGGGCCGCGCGGTGGCGGGCGCGGTGCCGCCGATCGGGCTCGCCTTCTGGCGCTGGGCATTGGGGGCGCTGCTGGTGCTGCCCTTCGCCTGGCGGCACCTGCGCCAGGACGCGCGCACGCTGGCGACCCACTGGAAGATCGTCGCCCTGCTGTCCCTGATGGGCATCACGGTGTTCAACACCTTCCTCTACATCGGGCTGAACAGCACCACGGCGCTCAACTCCGTGATGATCCAGTCCACGATGCCGGTGCTGATCGTGCTGATAAGCCTAGCGCTGTTCGGCGACCGGGTGTCGCCGCGGCAGGGCCTGGGCGTGGCGGTGTCGCTGGCCGGCGCCTGCACCCTGATCGCGCGCGGCGACCCGGCGGTGCTGCTCGGGCTGCAGCTGAACACGGGCGACCTGTGGGTCTTCGCCGGAGTGCTGGGCTACGGCACCTACACCGCCCTGCTGCGCCGACGGCCGGCGGTCCACCCGCTCAGCTTCGTCGCCGCGACCTTCGGGGTCGGGATGCTGATGCTCCTGCCCGCCTACCTGTGGGAATCGCTGGCCGTGCGGCCGATGCCGCTCACCCCCACGGCGCTGGGGGCGGTCGCCTATGTGGCGCTGTTCCCGTCGATCCTGGCCTACCTGTGCTTCAACCGCTCGGTCGCGCTCGTCGGCGCCAACACGGCGGGGCTGGCCATCCACCTGATCCCGGTGTTCGGCAGCTTGCTCGCCATCCTGTTCCTCGGCGAGCAGCCGCACCTCTACCACGCCGTCGGCATCGCGCTGATCGCCGCCGGCATCCTGCTGGCGACCCGCAGGCGGGGGTGAGTCGTGCTGTCGGGTTGCGCTCCACCCAGGTGGAGCGCAACCCGACGTCCTTACTTCCGCGCGGCGATCGAGGTTTCGGCGGACTTCACGAGATCCGGGCCGATCTGCTTGGCCCACTTCTCGTAAACGGCCTTGGTCGCGCCCTGGAAGGCCTTCTGCTGGTCGGGGGTCAGCTGCACGACCTCCACGCCCTGGGTGGCGATGTCCTTCAGCAGGCTGTCGTCGCCGGCGGTGATGCCCTTGCGGGAGATGGCGATCTCCTCGGTCGCGGCCTGGACGGCGGCGGCGCGCACGGCCTCCTGGTCCTCCTTGGACCAGCTGGCCCAGACCTCCTTGTTGACCACGAAGATCAGCGGGTCGGCGACGTAGCCCCACAGCGTCAGGTGCTTCTGGCCGAGCGTCGGCAGCTTGCCGGCGACGAAGACGGCCAGCGGGTTTTCCTGTCCGTCCACGGCGCCCGTGGACAGCGCCGGCTGCGCGTCGGCCCAGCTCATCTGCGTCGGGTTGGCGCCCAGCGCGGTGAAGGTGTCGAGGTAGAGCGGCGAGCCGACGACGCGGATCTTCAGGCCCTTCAGGTCCTCCGGCTTGCTGATCGCGCGCTTGGAGTTGGAGATCTCGCGGAAGCCGTTCTCGCCCCAAGCCAGCGGCACCACGTCCTTGGTGCCCAGCAGGTCGAACAGCTGCTTGCCGACCGCCCCCTGCGTCAGCGCGTCCATGGCCTTGTGGTCGGGCATCAGGAAGGGCAGCGAGAAGAGGTTCAGCTCCTTCACCTGCGGCGACCAGTTGATGGTCGACCCCACGGCCATGTCGATCACGCCCTGGCGGAGCGCGGTGAATTCCTTGGTCTGGTCGCCGTTCACCAGCGACGAGCCCGGGTACATCTTCACATTGATGCGCCCGTTGGTCTTCTCCTTGACCAGCTCCGCCCAGCGGTCGCCACCGATGCCCCAGGGGAACGGCTTGCCCAGCACGGTGGACAGCTTGTATTCCGCCTTGTAATCCGCGGCCGCCCCCGAATCAAAGGTTGCCGGCAGCGCCATGGCGGCCAGCGCCAAGCCGGCGAGCAGAGCCCTCAGAGACTTCATCTTGTTTCCTCCCGAATGCCCGAAACGAAAGATCGGGAGCGGGATCGTACAGAGACACGCACGAGTGTTCCACGTTGAATTTGACGCCCGCGGTACGCGCGCCGACAATGGGGCCATGCAAACAGGCAATATCTTGGGCGCCGCCCTGCTGCTGGCGGCCCTTCTGCTGGCGGCGATGGCCATCTCCGTCCCGATGACAACGGCAATGGCGCAAACCGTGCCGCTCGGCCCCAACCCCAGCGAATGCGAGATCCAGGCGGCACTGTTCGGCGCCGCGGGCACCGGCTGCCCGCCGGTGGCGATGAAGCGCCCGCCGCCCGAGCCGGCGGCGCCGGCCCACGCCCCCGAAGCGGTCGCCCTGCCCGCGGTGCCCGGCCCGGTCACGCTGCCGGCGGTTGGGCTGAAGGCGGCCTTCCGGATCAACTTCGACTTCAACTCCGCCAGCATCCGGCTGGAGTCGCGCGCCGTGCTGGACCGCGTCGCCGCCGTGATGGCGGAGCCGGCCGCCGCGGCCACGCGCTTCCGCATCGTCGGCCACACCGACGCGGTCGGCACCGACCGGGCCAACCTGACGCTGTCGCAGCGGCGGGCCGGCGCGGTGGTGGATTATCTGGTGGAGCGCCACGGCATCCGCCGCGACCGGCTGGAGTCCGGCGGCATGGGTTCCCGCGAGCCGCTGATCCCCGCCGACCCCAAGGCCGCCGAAAACCGCCGCGTGGAGATCGTGAATTTGGGCGGGTGAGGAATCCGTAGATCGGGTGGAGCGCAGCGCAACCCGACATACCGGTCCGCCCTACCCCTCCAGGTCGAACCAGCCCCAGCGGCCCCAGGCGCCGTCGAGGAAGGCGGCGGCGCGCTTGGCGCCGGGCAGGCCGCAGCAGGTCAGCAGCGAGGGCGGGACGCGCCCTCCGCCGCGGCTCCACCACAGGCTGGCGAGCGGCGGCAACGGGCCAAGCTGCTCCACCACCACGGCGGCCAGCGCGGGGTCGGCGCCCTCCACGTCCGGGCGGCCGAGAATCGCCATGCGGGCGGGCAGCGCGTCCACGTCGGCCCCGGCGCGGCAAGCGTCGGCGGCCAGCGCCTCGGCCCGGGCGAACCAGTTGGCGCAGGCGGCCGGCACCACGGCCAGGTTCGTCCCGGCCGGCAGGGTCGTCACGATGGTGAAGGGGTAAAGGCGCCCGACCCGGTCGGCGCTGGGCATCAGGATGCCGGCCAGCGGCGCGTCGCCGCACAGCCCGGCGGACAGGCCGAAGCGCCAGACGGGGGCCGCCTGGAACATCCGCTCCCACGGCGCGCCCAGGTGGCGGCCGGCGCCGGCCAGCACCTCCGACAGCCAGCCGTCCCACAGCATCAGCAACCCGCGCGGCAGCCCGTACCCGACGAAGTCACCCCGCGCCGGGACCTTGCCGTGGAATCCGACCGCGAATCCAGCGCTCATGAGGGCGGAAGGCTCGGGTTGGGACGGGGGGCCGGGGCTTGGGGACCGGGGGCTTGGTCCAGCACCTCCTGCACGCGGGCGACCAGCGCCTCGTCGGGCGGGACCGGGGCGAAGCCGACGTCGACCAGGGCGGCAAGATGGTCGCCGAGCGCGCGCCGCCGCTCCTCATGCGCCGGGCCGGGCAGCGTGCGCTGCCAGTCGGCGGCCAGCCATTCGGCGAGGCCGGCGGTGTCCAGCGGCTCCTGCCCGCCGACCATGCGGTAGGCGCGCAGCGCCGGGCGCAGCAGGTCCGGGCGCGCCCAGTTGGTGCGCAACTGCTCCTCCAGCCGCAGCGCGATGCGCGACAGGAAGACGCTGCGCAGCGCGCGCCGGTATACCTCCTCCGCCGGGCGGCCGATCCGCTCGCCCTGGTAGAGCCCGCCGCCCATGGACAGCGGCGCCCAGCCGCCGCGCTCGGTCCAGCCGCCGGGCAAGGCGCGCAGCGCGTCGAGCGCCGGCAGCACCGCCTGGAAGTCGGTGTCCGCCACGCGGGCGAGCGACCGCGGCGGGCTGTCCAGCAGCCGGATGCTGTCCTCGGCTTGGGCGACCGCCGCCTCCGCGCGCGCCAGCAGCGCGTCGTTGGCACGGTAGCTGTTCAGCCCGAACAGGCCGACCGCCACGCCGGCCGCCCCCGCGGCCCCCAGCGCGACGAGGCCGTGCCGCCGCCGCGAACGCTCCAGCGCGCGGTCGACGCCGACCAGGTTCGCCTCCGGGAACACCACCTCGGGCAGCAACCGTTCGAGGAAGAAGGTCTGGGCCGGAGCCTCGGCCGACGCGCCGGCCTGGGTGGCGCTGGTCACATAGACGCCGCGCAGCAGCGGCGCCTCCTCCTCCGCCTCGGCGGTGAAGGCGGTGTCGACGAGGTCGGCCAGCGCCGCCTCGTAGTCGGCCATGCGCAGCGGGAAGGCGAAGACGTCGCTGCGCCGCTGGATGTCCGGCTCCTGGTGCAGCCGCTCCGGCAGCCACTCGTCGAGCCGGCGCAGCAGCGAGGCGAACTGCGCGTGGAAGACGCCCAGCGGCTCGATGCCGTGCTCCAGCGCCAGGTCGGCGTCCCTCTTCGCGTCGGCCGCGGCGCCGGACGCGGCGCTGAAGGTCATGCCCCAGACCTGGGCGCGCTCCGCCCGGTCGAGCGTGTCGAAGAAGGTGGCGAAGCCCTCCACAAGGTCGGCCTTGGTGCACAGCAGGTAGACCGGCACCCGCAGGCCGAGATGCGCGCGCAGCTCCGCCAGGCGCTGGCGGATGGTGATGGCGTGGTTGTGCCGCTCCTCCTCGCTCCACTCCGCGAGGTCGGACAGGCTGATGGTCAGCAGCACGCCGTTCAGCGGCTGGCGCGGCCGGTGCTCCTTCAGCAGGTCGAGCAGGCCGGACCACACCCGCCCGTCCACCGTGCGTCGGCTGTCCTGGGTGGTGTAGCGCCCGGCCGTGTCGATCAGCACCGCCTGGTCGGTGAACCACCAGTCGCAGTTGCGCGTGCCGCCCAGATTCTGCACCGGCATGCCGTCCAGCCCGCCGCCGAGCGCCGCACCCAGCCGGGCGTTGGCCAGCGCCGTCGTCTTGCCGGAGCCCGGCGCGCCGATCACCAGGTACCAGGGCTGCTGGTAGAGGTAGCGTCCGCCCCAGCGCGCGCCGAAGCGCTGCGTCGTCAGCCGGCTGAGCACGTCGTCCAGCCGCTCGCGGACCGTGCCCAGCTCCTCCAGCGAGGCCTTCAGCTCCGGATCGCGGGAGGCGGCGAGCGCCTCCACCAGCCGGGCGTTGGCCGCCCGCTCCCGCTGATCCTCGCGGCGGTTCAGCAGAGCCCAGACGGTCAGCGCGACGAGAGTCGGCAACAGGCGCGCCGGCGTCCCCGCCAGCCCCAACAGCGGCGCGGCCGCCCAGCCGAACAGGCCGACCGACAGCGCGACCGCCAGCGTCCCGGCCCAGCGCAGCCGCGGGGCGACGTGCGCCGCCGCCGGGCGCAATCGGCGGAGGGGCCGGCGAACCGGCCGTTCCGGGCGCGGGACCTTCGGCGATGCTTCGTTCCCGGTTCGGTCGGAAGGACGGCGAGGGCGCATGGGTTCCGCAGCCTATTCGGGGTAGAGGCGGACATCGACGCGCCGGTTGGCGCCCCGATTGGCCGAGGTGGCGTTGGTGGCGACGGGGTCGCGGTCGCCGCGCCCCTCCGACGACAGGCGGGCGACGCCCAGCGTGCGTTCCAGGATCTTGCGCACGGCCAGCGCCCGCGCTTCGGTCAGCGCCTGGAGCGTCGGGAAGGCGCCGCTGCCCGGCGGCGGCTCGTCGGTGTGGGCGACCACCACGACGCGCCCGGCCTCGGGGCCGAGCGCCTGCCCGACGCGATCCACCACGGCGCGGTAGCGCGCCTTGACCACGTCGCTGGCGGTGGCGAACATGCCCGCCCCTTCCACGCGGATCACCAGCGCCCCGTCGTCGCCGGACAGGACCGCCACGGCGCCGGAGCGGATTTCCAGCTGCAACAGGCTGGTGACCCGGACGGCCAGCGAGGGCACGGCGGTCGGCGGAGGCGGCGGGACACCGCGGACGATCTCGATCGGCCGGTCGGGCAGCAGACCGGACAGCCGCGCCGCCAGGGGCTCCGCCCGCCCGGCCAGCGACGCCCCCCACTCCACATAGAGCATGGCGAGCAGGGCCGCGACCGCCACCGCCGCCAGCCAGGGCGGCAGGACAAGCCCCAGCGGCCGGAACCGCTCCGCCACGCCGCGCCACTGCGGCGACAGGGTGCGGTCGCGCTCCCCGCGCAGGCGGCGCAGCACGCGGTACAACTCGTCGCGCAGGTGGGCGTGGTCGTGGGCGCCGCGCGGCTTGTCGCGGAACTTGCCCTCGAAGCCCAGCGACAGGCAGGCGTAGAACAGTTCCAGCTCCGGCCGGTGCAGGCGCGGATCGCTCAGCATCGTGTCGAGCAGGTCGTAAAACCGTTCCGGCCCGCCAGCCTCGCGGTCGACCAGCGCGACCAGCCCCTCCCGCGCCCAGCGGCAGCGGGCGCCCCAGGGGGTGGCGCGCACCACGTCGTCCAGCGTGGCGCAGAGCGCGAAGCGGGCGACGCGCACCTCCTCCGCCGACAGGCCGGCGGCAGCGGCCTCCGCCTCGAAGCGGGCGAGGTCGGCGAGGATTTGGTCGCGCAGGCCCTCGGAATCCTCCAGCCCCGCCTGCTCGCGCAGGCCGGCGGCGAGGTCGAGCAGAGGAGCCGCGGCGGCCAGAAGCGGGTTGGTGGCGCCCCGCAGCCGGGCCGGCAGGATCGGCGGTGCGTCGGCCCTGGCCCGGTCCCGGCGGCGCCCGTCGCCGCGCGACCCGCCCCAGGCTGCCGGACCGGCGGCCAGGAAGGCCGGCAGCGCGCGCGGCGGCGCCATCTCCGGACGCGTAACATCCGGACGCCCAATATCTGGACGCCCTACATCCGGACGTGGACCCGGCGTTGCGGAGGTTTCGCCATCCCGCACGGCCGCATCGCCGACGCGTTCGTCCGTCCCCATACCCGTGCCGCCGCCCTTAAGAATGATCCATCCCTAAAGGAGGTATAGCAGGCCCGCGCGCGGGAAGAAATCGTAGGGTTTTATGCGCATTGACAAGGATTGCCGGTGTGACCCGAAAACCGCCCGAATCGGCGCGCGTCCAAACGACGCGGCGGGCCGGGCGGGCGGGTTCACTCCGTGGGCGCTTCGGTGGTGTCCATAAGTCCCGTCAGCAGGCCGCCACCGCACAGGAACAACCCGAAGGCGCAGACCAGTTCCGCCACGCTGCGGTCGTTCACCGCCCAGATGAGCGACAGAACGGCGAAGAGCAAGGCCGCCAGGAGAAAGGCGACGTTCAGCGCGTCCAACAATTCTTGAAACTGTTGCAGCCACGCCGCCGCGGCGCGGGAGTCCTTGCGGGGATCGGTCGTCATGGCGGCACCGTCCTTTTCCGTTGATGGACGAAGGATGGACGGAGGATGTACGGCCGAGCATTGATGCGGATCAAGCGCGCGCGGCAAAGGCGTGTCCAATCCTTACGACCAGCGCCGTGGCGGCATCGGCAAGGATCAGGACTTCGGGCTAATCCATATTGCGCAGACTTGTATCGTAAAGTTGCTGCGCCAGGATGGCTGTCACAAGGGAATCAACCGTCATGCTCATGTAACGGGCACGCCGATCCAATCTCTTGTAAACATCGAGTGGCAGTTCGAGCGTGACGTTGACCCTGTTGGATTGGGAACCGGTGTGGAAATGATCCGACATGTTCCCCTCCTTCCCTACTGACTGGGCCCTACTGACCGGGTCACGCCACCATAGGACCGGCCCCACGGCCGGTCCAGGGCGCAGTCCGCGAGGTGCGGTGCGCCGTTGCGCCGCACAACTCCCTCAAATTGGGGTGACCCCGGCCGCCATCGACCCGTGCACCTCGGCCAGGATCTCGTAGGAGCGCAGACGCGCTCCGTGGTCGTAAATGGCCGAAGCGACCATCAGCTCGTCGGCGCCGGTGCGCTCCAGAAACGCCGCCAGCCCCTGGCGGACCGTGTCGGCCGACCCGACGAAGGAGCAGGACAGCATGTTGGACGCCTGCGCCTTCTCCATCGGCGACCAATAGCTCTCGATGTCGTCGATGGGCGGCGGCAGCAGACCACGCGTGCCGCGGACGAGGTTGGCGAAGCTCTGCTGGGGCGAGGTGAAGAGGCGCTTGGCCTCCGCGTCGGTGTCGGCCGCGACAACGTTCACCCCGACCATCGCGTAGGGCCGGTCGAGTTGTTCCGACGGCTGGAAGCCGGCCCGGTAGACCTCCAGCGCCTGCATCAGCGCGTCCGGCGCGAAATGCGAGGCGAAGGCGTAGGGCAGGCCAAAGGCGGCGGCGAGCTGCGCGCCGAACAGGCTGGATCCCAGGATCCACAACGGCACGTTGGTGCCGGCGCCGGGAACCGCGCGCACGCGCTGGTTGGGCTGAACCGGGCCCAGAAGGGCCTGCAGCTCCAGCACGTCGCGGGGGAAGTTCTCCGCCGCCTCCGGGTCGCGACGGAGCGCGCGCAGCGTCATCTGGTCGGTGCCGGGCGCGCGGCCCAGGCCCAGGTCGATGCGGCCGGGGAACAGCGTTTCCAGCGTTCCGAACTGCTCTGCGATCACCAGGGGGGAGTGGTTCGGCAGCATGATGCCGCCCGATCCGACACGGATGGTGCTGGTGCCCGCCGCCACATGGCCGATGACGACGGAGGTCGCGGCGCTGGCGATGCCGACCATGTTGTGGTGCTCGGCCAGCCAATACCGGTTGTACCCCCAGCGCTCCGCGTGGCGGGCGAGGTCGAGCGTGTTGCGCAGCGCGTCCGCCGGGGTGCTCCCCTGCGGGACGTGCGCCAGGTCCAGAACGGAGAAGGGGATAGCGTGGTCAGCGGCCATGGGGGATCATCCGATGCTGTCGATGTAGTCCTGCACCGTCCTGGCCAGGGCGGCGCCCTCCGGCTCGAAGCGCAGGGCCACGGAGTTGATGCAGAAGCGCACGCCGGTCGGCGGCGGGCCGTCGGGGAACACGTGGCCCTGGTGGCTGCCGCAGCGGGCGCACAGGGTTTCGACGCGCACCATGCCGTAGCTGTTGTCCTGCAACAGCTTCACATGGGCGTTGTCAAAGGGCGCGGTGAAGCTCGGCCAGCCGGTGCCGGACTCGAACTTGGTCCCGGCCTGGAACAGCGGCAGGCCGCAGAGCTGGCAGCAGTAGGTGCCGGGAGTCTTGTTGTGGAGCAGAGTCCCGCAATGCGGTGCCTCCGTCCCGTGGCTCAGCAGCACGCGGCGCTCCTCGCCGGACAGGCGGGCTTCCAGCGTGCGGCGCTGCTCGGCCGTGGGCGGCGTCAGGTCGAAGCCGGCCGGGGACGTCTGCGGGGAGGTGTGCGGGGTTTCGGGCGTGTTCGTCATGGGGCGGGCCCTCTCGGCATGGCGGCCCTTACATATTGGCGCCCCCGCCGCCGATGACACCCGGCGTCCATTCGCTATCTTCAATGCGCAAATCGAATGAAGGGAGAGACACCCCATGAGCAACCAAAAGGGCGGCAAACAGCAGGGCGAGTGGCTGGACCTGACGGCGTCCGACGGCCACCGTTTCCGCGGCTACGAGGCGCGGCCGGCCGGCGCCGAGAAGGGCCGGATCCTGGTGATCCAGGAGATTTTCGGCGTGAACAACCACATCCGCAACGTCTGCGAGGACTTTGCCGCCGAGGGCTACCGGGCGCTCGCCCCCGCCCTGTTCGACCGCGCGGAGCGCGACGTGGAACTGGCCTACGACGACGCCGGCATCCAGCGCGGCCGCGAGATCATGGGCAAGATCGCCATCGACGACACGCTGAAGGACGTCGCCGCGGCGCTGGAGTATCTGGGCGGCGACGACGTGGCGGCGATCGTCGGCTACTGCTGGGGCGGCACCATCGCCTGGGCGGCGGCGCAACGCCTGGTGGTGCGCGCTGCCATCGGCTATTACGGCGGCGGCATCGCCAACCGCCTGAACGAGGCCCCCCGCGCCCCCACCCTGCTGCATTTCGGCGAAAAGGACCACGCCATCCCCCTGACCGTCGCCGACAGCGTCCGCGAGCGCCACCCAAGCGTGATGGTCCACATCTACCCCGCCGGCCACGGCTTCAACTGCGACGAACGCGCCAGCTACGACGCCGACAGCGCCGCGCTGGCGAAGCAGCGGACGCTGGGCCTGCTGCGCGCGGCTTTCTGAGAACGCGCGGACGGGGACGATAGGACATGACGGTCGCCGCGCCGACGCGGATTGCGGTGACCGTCGCCTTGGTCTGCAAAACACCTGGGCCTGGACATGGAAAGGCCCCGGAAGCTGTTTGCTTCCAGGGCCTTAGAGTGGTGCCGCAACAGGGATTTGAACCCCGGACCTACTGATTACGAATCCTCGCTGGGCATGTATACCTAGCCCTAAAAATAAGGCATTACGAAGCAAAACCGCCGGCTTTTCCTTTACTTATGGTTGCATACCGTCTAATTTATTACCTAGTTAGGACGGCTTATGAGACTGTCCTCCCTAGCAGGATTCCTTATTTCGATGCGCCGCGAATCGACTACGCGGAGGGGACAATGCCAAAGGTAAAGCTAACCAAGACGTCCATTGCGAAGGCGGTACGAACCGAAGGCAAGCAGTTGCTCCTGTGGGATACCGATCTGAAGGGATTTGGTCTTCTGCTTTCCGGCAAGACTGACGCCAAGACGTTCGTAGTTCAACGCGACATTGGCGGGAAAACCCGGAGGGTGACAATTGGTCCAGCGAATGTCATGTCGCTCGAAGACGCCCGCAAACGCGCGGAGCAGATCCTGAAGCAGTTCTACGATGGTATCGATCCCAAGCAAGCTGCAAAGGCAAAAGCGGAGCTCAGTCGGACGCAGGGCCTAACACTCCGCCAAGCGCTGGACTCAATGCTGATGACGCGAAAGAACCTGAGCCCCAAAACCGTGTTGGATTATAGGGGGTCGGTTACCCTGCACCTCTCTGACTGGGCCGACAAGCCCATCGCGACTATCACCACGTCCATGGTGCTGGAGCGGCACCGCCGGATCCAAGTGGAAGTCGCAAAGCGCCGAGCCCAAAGAATGAAGGGTGAGAAGCCTATCGCGACGTTCGCGCAGAACTTACCCGGAGCCCCGACGGCCAACGGTGTGATGCGGGCGCTTAAGGCAATTTGGAACCACGCTCGACTTTTGCCCGGCATTTCACTGGGCGACAACCCGGTGCGTATCATCGGTGCCTCGAAAGCGTGGTTTGAGGAGAAACCACGCACAGACCGCGTGCGGTTCTCCCTTTTGCCTAAATTCTACAAATCTGTTATGGAATTACCAAACCAAATTCATCGGGACTACATCTTATTGCTGCTTTTTACCGGCTTGCGCAGAGAAAATGGATTGAGTTTGCGGTGGACGGATGTCGATTTTGAGGAGCGCATGATTCGTTTAGAGTCCGGCCGCACCAAGAACGGCGCAGCGCTGGACCTTCCTATGTCAGATTTCGTCTACGACCTACTTCAGGCGCGCAAGCAAGCAGGCAACGACGGCGGCTGGGTCTTCCCGGCAAACTCCAAGTCTGGGCATTTGGAAGAGCCCCGGTATGCATTGGAGACCGTCTGCGCCGCCTCCGGTATTCACGTTACAGTCCATGGCTTGCGGCGGACATTCGCGGCTGTCGCTGAGGAATCGGGGATCACCGTTTTGGCCCTGAAAGCACTGATTAACCACAGCCTCGGCAACGACGTGACCGCCCGCCATTATGTCCAACTAACCCCCGAACGGCTACGGAAGCCTATGGAGATCGTGGCCGCCAACATGAAGGCACATATCGGCGTGAATGCTTATGGAAAATCGATACCGGAGGATACTCAGAACAAAACAGCTCAGCGGAGGAGTGATGCCGCAACGCAGGCCCCAAGCACCGACGCTTCCGACCCAGGTTCTTCCAACACTGACGTCGTTGGAAATTAGCACGTTCCGTCACCGGCGGCGCAAGGGCATCGTTCGCTATTTTCGATGATCCTAAGCATACGGTTTGCGCGCAGGGCGCCGTTTTTGGGTTCAGCCGAAAAAGGACACAAATCATGTCCATAATCCCCGCTTCTTCACGTCATCATCTAGATCAACGGGTGGACACACTCCTTGAACAGGGGCAGCAGTCGGCACTCGACGAATTGCTGACGACCAAGGAGTTGGCCAGCTGGCTTGGGGTTTCAGCCCAATGGCTTGAGCTAGGCCGTAGCAAAGGTTACGGCCCACCGTTCCGTCGCATTTCTACACGCATGATCCGGTACCAGCGCGGCGACGTTCGTGTATGGCTGGCTGAGCGCAAGCACATTATGGTTGCCAAATACGTAGCGAAATTTACCGGAGAAACCATAGGTAATGAGTTCGCGCCCACAATCACTTTTTGAAATGGCACCCGATAAAACACGTAGCCCCCTTAACGTTGTGCGGATAGGGGCCTACGGCCAACATTTTTGGGCGTTTTTGACTGACCGCCACGCACACGAGGACTCGCAGGTTGCAAAAATGCTATTGTCGTCACCGGACCTGCACAAGTTCGAAAAGCTGATCTATGGACCAGGCGGAGCGCTGTTTGTGCGCGAAGCGGGCCAGAGTCCGCCGCGGCGTGCCCCCCGCGCTGACGCGGCCCATCAGCGACGCGGACTCGCACGGCGACGAAAAATGGGCCGTGAGAGGCCCCTTCGTGCCGGTGCGCCACGTGAGGCGACGCCACGCGGCGGTCTTCAGCATGGCCTGCGCGGTGACCGGCGTCGCGCTGGCGACGGCCCGCTGGCGCGGCCGACCGGTCGTGGCGACCGGCCAGGTCAGCGACACCGTGGTGGCGTACACCGCTTGCGTGCTCGTCACCCCCACCGCCCAGGACAAGCCGCGCTGGCTGAGGGCGTGACGGAACGGGGCGCCATGGCCGTCGCCGGCATCGGCAACGACACAGCCAAAACGCACTCCCAGGGCCAGGACCCGATCCGCTTTCTCAATCGCCAGCTCCGGCTTGGTCCGCGGTTTCTGCTGGTCCTCCGGCACCTGGGCGCGCCGACAGCGATCGGGTTTGTCCGTCCAGTCCTCAGGCAGGAACAAGCGCATCGCCAGTGGGACCGGCACCTCGCGGCGGGCCAGGGTCAGGGTGACCAGGACCTGGCAGTTGGCGGTCTTGCCTACGACGCCAGCATACTGCGCGACGACCCCGACGGAATGCTCGCCTTTTTTCAGCACGGCGGTGTTGTCAATGGCCAGGATCGCATCCGGGCCGCCGACCAGCTGATCCGCCGTTCGCGCCAGGATCGCTTCCAGCGGAGCGGTGTCCCAGGAGCGGCTAGCGATGAAGTTGTGCAGTTGGTCGTAGTCGCCGGGCGTCAACGCCGCGGCGATCGGTTAGGACGCGCGACAACGCGATATCGTCAAGGCGATGATCCGCAAGTTCATCGAACGCTACGCCAAACCAAAGACCCGCGACTGGCGGACCACAGAGCGCATTTCCGAGAAGCATGGCCCGCCGAAATGGGGTACCCGACCGATCGATTCCATCACGCGCAAGGACGTGGTGCAGCTGCTCGACATGATGGTCGAACAGGGTATCCCGTCCGCGGCCAACCACACGCTGGCCGCCGTGCGCAAAATGTTCAACTGGGCGGCTGAACGCGGTGAGGTGTAAACGAACCCCTGTTTCTATGTCAAGGCACCTTCGTGGGTGGCCGAGCGTGACCGCGTACTCACGGACGCCGAGATCAAGGCGGTATGGGAGGCGGCGGAGAAGATGGGTTATCCATTCGGCCCCATTGTTCAGCTTCTGCTCATAACCGGACAGTCTGCGCGAACCGTTGATCCCGCTGCCCAAACCCGGCGGTCGGCCGCGCACCACCGACATGCGGCGCATGCTGGACGGCCTGTTCTACGTCGTGCGCACCGGGGATAGGCGGCCGCTCGTTTGATAACCTCTCTCGCCTCAAACGTTGGATGAGAACCTACGGCGTACCCTACGATTCTTCAAGCACCCGGAGTATGGCGCGTGCTCCAAATACCCGGCTGTGGCGTTTTCCGGTGAGCTCTTCAATAATTCCAGCTTCAGTCAGCTGTTCAATTCTTGAATACGCAGTTTCAACGTTCACTTCCAAAAGCCTCGCGAGCAGCTTAGTCGTTACGACTGGATATGACGGCAATATATCAATCACGTTGTTTATCGAAGAGCTTTTTTTGAAGCCAAGCCGGTCCTTCCACAAAGCAGTCAGTCTCAAAAATTCGTGCGCAATTTCCTCTTCTCTTTTCCGGGCCGTAATCATAGATCCAGCCATGAATTTGACGAGCGGCATCGACGCGTGTTCCCGCTGGGCACGTTGCATGGTCATCATGTATTCAGTCTTGGCTGTCTCAATTGTGCCCGCCAAGAGAATTGGTTGAACTCCGTATACTGTTAATATTAGAGTAAGAAGAAGACGCCCGACGCGGCTGTTACCCATGGAGAAGACGTGCAGCGCATCAAAATAGGCGTGAGCAAGTGTGGCACGTGCCAGCGCTGCCCCACTCGCGGGTTCAACCTCCTGCTGCATGAACCTGACCAAATATCCAAGGCCATGCTCGACCTGAATGGGAGAAAGTCCTTCGCAGTAGATCGGACTATCGTCTGTCGGATTTTTGCCGAATAGGACAGCTTGATGAAGCTGATGAATCAGCTTCGCCGTCAGGCCCATACGGCCCTTCTGCTGAACGACGGGAATGAAATGTTCTAAAGCAGCGACGTATTGCCTAACCTTATGGACCGCTCTTGGGCGGCTTGGGGCTTCAACCTCTTTACCCTTTGCCTCAAGCACCAGTAGGTCCTTCAGCGTGCAGCGGATCCCGTCCATACGTGATGACGAGAGGGCCTCCAGCCGGATGAGCATACGCGAACCGGCAAATAGCTCATGAGGCGGGATGAATGTTGCGTCAGCCCCGGAGAAGCAGGGCTTAATCGACCTATTGAGTTCATCAATTTTGGCGAAGGGAAATTCTTTCAGAAGACCATCGGGGGCCGCTGCATTGGGTGCGCTGGTTTCATTTAACAGTTTGGATCGCCCCCTCCACCGGCTTGCATATACCCGTATTTCCGGTCCATTAAAAAAAGTACCGTTTTTTTTATGAACCCCAGCACGTGCAAGCTCCCTAGAAATTTCCTCCCATTCGAGTCCCAAGGCTCGTGCCGAAGTGATATCCTCCTGAAAAATCCTGAGAACGTCAGAATTCGCCACTCCTTTAGGCCAAGAATAATTTCTTGCTTCATGAGCGGCAGCCCCAAGCGCTTTTCTGAACGTTTCGGCTATGCGTTGGATGTTCATCGCTTCCCTGTTTGATGAAATAACGCCCGCGATCACGACGCCCCACTTACATGTAGGCATGCCGATCTCAGTGCGCTCGCATTTTGGAGACGAGAGTCGATAGCGTCCTCAAAGCATCCAAAACCAAGCCCGTTTCAGAAGTTACCCAGGGCAGCACGGCTACATAGTTTGCGCACTCTCCGCGCACAAAAAAAGAGCGGTGGCCGCAGCCACCGCTCCCTTTTTCTGTCGCGAACGACCTTGGCTTAGAACGCCAGGACCGAGCGGACGAGGACGACGTGACCCGTGTCGTCCGGCGTACCGGAAACCGCGGTGGTCGGCTTGTCGCTCTTGGAGTCGAAGTAGTCGTACTGAGCCTGCAGGGTCAGGCCCGGGGCGACGGTGTAGCCGACGCCGACTTCGTAGACGTTCAGGTGACGGCTGCCCGCCAGGGCGACCGAGCCGGCGTCGGCGCCGAACTTGTAGTTGAAGCCGACGACGAGCGGGCCGGTGGTGTACTGAACGCCAGCGGTATAGTTGCGGGTGTCTTCGGTGAAGTTGCCCGCGATCTTGTTCTGGCCCGACTTGCCGTAGTCGGTGTAGCTGCCGCCGACGGAGAAGCCGGCGTAGCCGACCTGCGCGCCAACCTGCCAGGCGTTCAGGTCCTCGTAACGGTCGCCAGCGACGCCACGGCCCAGGGCATCACCCCAGAAGTAGCCGGCGCTGCCCTTGACGGTGAAACCGGCGAAGGTGTTGCTGTAGTTCGCGCCGACTTCGATCATGTCCTGGAAGTTGGACGTGAAGCCCCCGGTCGCCGCGGTGGCGATCTTCAGGCGATCGACGTCCTGGTTGAACGAGTCGTTGCGCGGGGTGTAGCTGGCGCCGAGCTGCAGGCCGGCGAAGCGCGGCGAGAAGTAGACGATCTTCGTCGCGTTGTTCTCGAGGGCCAGCGACGGCCACACGATCGAGTTGCCGGTCACGCCCGGAGCAACGCCGCCGTTGACGTCGGCGCCCTGGTACGGGCCCGTCAGGCCACCGATCTGCGCACCGGCGGTGCCCGGCGCGCCACCGATCCAGTTGACGACGCGGTCAACGAGGGCCAGCGGCAGGTAGTCGGTCGGCGTCGAGATGTAGGTCTCGTCGTTGAAGGAGTTGGTCACACCGAGGCGGACCTGACCGAACGCGCCCTGCGCGAAGATGTAAGCGCGGTCAGCGGTCATGCCCGTGTTGGCGCCGGCGGCGCGGATACGGACGCGGCCACCGTACTCGAGGCCGTTGTCAGCCTTGGCGGTCGGGATGATGTTGACGCGGAAGCGGTTCTGGAACTCCGTGGAGCGCAGGCCCGAATCCTTGTCCTGGCTCACGTAGCCAGCCTCGAAGTAGGCGTCGCCGCCGACCTTGACCTCGAACTTGGCCTGGGCGTTGGCCGCGCCGGCACCCATCGCCAGAGCAACGGCGGCGCAGCCCGCCAGCAGATACCGATTCATGATTGTTGCCTCCATCCTGGCAGCTTTAGTGGCCGATTTGGCCTGTGACGGGCCAATAGCTACATGCATGAATGAGGATCGGCAATTGGGTTGGTGCCCCTGGGCAACAAAACAGTGGGGGGTGTGGCACTGGAAGCACATTCCATTGTGGGGACCCTAGCTTCCATGCGGCGCGCCCCGTTCCGTCTTCGCGCCATGGTGTCCTTTTCGCGCGGTCCCGGTCTAGGCCGTGTCGGCAAAGTTCAGAGCCATTGAAGGATCGCTGCGATGGTGATCATGGCAAGATAGTTGACGGCGCGCTTCTCATATCGTGTGGCGATTCGGCGGAACTGTTTCAATCGATTGATCAGACGCTCGACGCGATTGCGTTCCCGATAGGCGTCGCGGTCGAACTCCGGGTCAGGCCGCTCGTTGCTCCTGGTCGGGATCACCGGCGGAACGCCGCGTCGCCGCAGAGCGGAGCGGATGACGCCGCTGCTGTAACGCTTCTCCGCGGTGCGCAAGGTGGCGGTGGTTACGCGCCCGCTGCGTGGCGAGCCGCCATGAAGGAACGCGAACGCGAGCCCGGAGGGCCAGCGCAAGCTATGAGCGCGATGAGGAGATCGCCCGTCTGACGGCCAAGGTCGGCGCGATCACCATGACCAACGAGCTGCTGGAGGAGAAGATCGCCGCACCGGAGGGCAAGCGCCCTTTGGCCCGGCGGAGGTCGAGACGATGAGCCGGACCACCTCGCCCTCCACCGGCCGCCCCTACGGTCTGCCCCGGGTTGCCCGCACGTGGCGGGTCTCCCGCGCCACGGTCTACCGCCACCGGACGGACGCCCCAACACCGGGGCCCCGCCGCCCGGGTCCACTTGGACCGTGCTCGGATGCCGAGTTGGTCGAACACATCCGCCAGCAGATCCTCGCCGCGCGCTTTCACGGCGAGGGCTATCGCAAGATCTGGGCGTGGCTCCGCTTCGCTGGAATCCGCACCTCGCCCCGCCACGTGCGGCGGCTGATGGGGGCGCACGACGGCACCGTCATCACCGAGACGGTGAACGTGATGTGGGGAGCCGACATAACAGAGACGATCACGGTGTGCGAGGGCGTGGCGCGTCTTCATCGCCGTCGATTACGCCAACTCCGAGGCGGTGGGCGTCCACGCTTCGAAGAGCGGCAACCGCTTCGACGTCTTGGAGCCAGTCCGCCAGGGCATGCTGCGCCATTGCGGCGCCATCGGTCCGGGTGCGGCGGCCGGGCTGAAGCTGCGCCACGATCACGGGGCCAATGACATGTCCGGCGACTTCCAGGCCGAGATCCGTTGTCTGGGCATCACCAGCTCGCCCTCCTTCGTGCGCGAGCCGGAGGGCAACTCGTACAAATGCTGTTGATCACGGGACAGCGCCGGGAAGAGGTAGCGAGGATGCGATGGGGCGATATCATAGACAGCGTTTGGACCTTGCCGCGCGAGGATACAAAAGCTGACCGCGCACATGAGGTGCCGTTGTGGAGGCTCGCGCTTGAAATCCTGAACCAAATGCCGCGCTTCAGTGGCCCATACGTGTTCACGACCACGGATGGAGTTAAGGCGGTAAGCGGCTATAGCAAGGCAAAGGCCCGGCTGGACATGCAGTCTGGTGTGACCGGGTGGCGGCTGCACGACCTTAGGCGCACTTGCGGCACGGGACTTGCCCGCCTTGGGGTGCCCATGGCCATCATACCGCGGGTCTTAAACCACGCTGAGGGGGGGGTACCAAAATTTACGCCCGACACAGTTATATAACGGAGAAGAAGCAAGCCATTGAACAGTGGGGCAGGAAGTTCTGTCAAATCACTGAGAGTGAAAAGCATGAATGAAGAACGATGGACAGAGGCTTTGCTTGAAGAAATCAAAGAGAAGATCCGAGACACCAATGTCAGAAGCAAACTCCACTTCGGTAGTGAATTCAATTCACTCATCCATAATATGCAATTCGTGTACGATACGGAGCCTCTGCCAAGCTGCTACAATGAAATAAAAAAGGCCGAGAAGCTGGTCGCTCTTGCGATAGATATCCTTAAAGGGAATGACGTCTATATCTCGGTAAGCAGATATGGATTTGACACGCTCGACGAGGACACGGGAGAATACGTTTCTGGAATGTCGAAGCTGGCTGATGTACAAACCTGCCTAAAAGCAGCGATCGACGACCTCGGTCCAGGACGACCTAAAAACAGAAAGCTCCACGACCTTGTGTCTATGTCCGCCGCGTTCTGGGAAGAACACGTTGGAGAGCCGTTTACAGTGCACTTTGAAAAGATCGGTGGCGCTCTCGAGCCAATCTCGAGCGCGGCAATCTTTACTATAACGATAATTGAGCGCATTGATAGGCCATTTGATAGCCGTTCAAGAAGGGAAATACCCAGAAAAAGCATTCGAAATGCAATGGAAGCCTACATTGAGAAAAAATTCCGCAAAGCACCTCAGTAGGTTGCAAATTGCCATTTAAAAGCAATTCTCTAAGCCAACTTCCTCCTAGGCTTCCCAAGGATTTGGCTAACCGAAACGGGCTTCAATAAGCGTCCTAATACCGCCAAGCCTTGGCGCTGACTCGGCGTCAGGATTTCCCACAGAAAGCGGTCCGTGATTCGACTCCGCATTGCCAAGACGCTGTATTAAGCCAGCCTGTCGCGCATCGCGCGCCAGCTGAAGCTGTCGAAGAAGACCTGGCCCCGCCTTCCACAAGCCAACGCCAAAGCACAGGCCACCTGCCAAAAAAGGGCTGCGCGGCACGCTGAACGCGTCGGCCGCAGGGCATCCTGAGTACTGCCTCCAGCGGTGGTCTACGATAAAGCCCGCGTCGGCTAGAAAGGGCGAACGGCGCGCTGCTGGTGGGTGCGCGGCGAGTCTCCGACTGGGCTGTGCGACGAGCGCTTTACCTCGGTTTACCTCGACGCCGCCGTTTGTTCAGCCCCGGGGCCGACTTCGCGGGTGATGCCAACTATGCCCCTGCTCCTGGACGGCTTCGCCAGAAGCCTGGAGCCGAACGTACAGGCCGTGCTGGTGCTCGACCAGGCCGGTCGGCAGGGATCAGGGGCGCTGAGCGTGCCCGACAAAGTCACTCTGGTATCACGGTAACCCTACCGCCCCGAACTGAACCCGGTGAAGCAGGTCGGGTTGTATTTACACGAGCGCTTTCTATCCCACTAGCAGGATGCGGAAAAACGGGCCGATGCAGCGCCTTCGCCTCTGCTGAGGCTTGAAGATGGCGTTTTGAACGCCCGTTTTGGTCGGGATGGAGCGTTTTTCCTCGCTCCGAGGCTCCCGGAGCCGCCGTTCAGGCGGACTCCGGGCACGATTACGCTGCAGCCAGCAGCTTGGGCAGGCGGATCAGGTTGTAGGCGGCAGCGGTCAGGGTGAACATCCAGCCGACGCGAGCCGTGCCTCGGTGACGGGTCTTGCGCAGCCCGGCCGCTTTGATCCAACCGAACACCTCTTCGATCCGCTTGCGGATCCGAAGGCTGACGGCGTAGCCGGGGTGACGGGTGGTCCGGCCGTCGATCGCCGAGCGGCGGTTGCTGGTGTTCTGCGCGACATGCGGGGCGGCGCCCAACTCGCGCAGGTTCGCCACGAAATCCTTGGTGTCATAGGCCTTGTCGGCGGCCACCGTGATGCGGTGGCGCCCGGGAATGGCCTCGACCATGGAGACCGCCGCCTCGCGTTCGGCCAAGCCGGTGGCCGCGGTGAGCCGGACATCGACCACCAGGGCGTGGCGGTTCTCCATCAGCGCGTGGCCCATGAAGGCCAGTTTCGCCGGCTGCCCGTGGCCCTTGCGGTACAGCCGCGCCTCGGGATCGCTGGTCGAGGCGTGCGTTTCGTTGGACCGCTTCTCGCCATGGAAGTCGCGTTCACCGTTGCGCCCCGGGCCCGGCGGCTCGCCGCTGCCGTCCTTGGGCCGGAAGCTCTTCACCGAGGCCCACGCTTCGATCAACGTGCCGTCCACCGAGAAGTGCTCGTCCGACAACAACGCCTTGACCTTCGGCTGGCCCAGCACGGTGGCCAGGAACTTGGCCGCCACATCGCCGGCCAGCAGACGCTCACGGTTCTTGGTGAAGACCGTCACGTCCCACACCGGGGCATCCATCGACAGGCCGACGAACCAGCGGAACAGCAGATTGTAGTCCAACTGCTCCATCAACTGGCGTTCCGAACGCACCGAGTAGAAGGCCTGGAGCAGCAGCGCACGCAGCAGCTTCTCCGGCGGGATCGAAGGCCGTCCGATCTTCGAGTACAGACCCTCGAAGGCTGGCGACATCACCTCCAGCGCTTCATCCACGATGGCCCGGATCGCTCGCAGCGGGTGGGTGGCCGGAACCCGCGCCTCGCAACTTACGTAGCTGAACAGACCCTCGCTGCGTTCGTCCGAACCCCGCATCGTCCCCTCGCCGGCCGCTTTCTCCACGACCGGAGGGAATCACGACCGCCCGGCCGGGCAAAGCCTTTTTCCGCGTCCTGCTAGTTCCTCGACGACCACGACGAGGACGTTGCCCAAGCCTGCGGCGACGTCGGGAGTGCCTTTAACGCCGCACCCGAGCGGTTGCAATGCCAGACCAGCTACCCGTGGCTGCTATCTGTAAGCTGCTTAGGCGCGGCGGTATTTGACCCGCGGAGAGGACACGAACAACCTCTCCCATGCTGCCCGTCCGTGCAAGGAAAACCGATCCCGCAAAAGGGTGCGAAAAACCCCGGAATTAACGGTTTGGACATTCCTTTTTAGACGCTTCGTAACCGGGTAGAGTATCTCTAGGTCTAACGGCATTAACGATTGGCGAAATGGAAATACTATCAGAGTTTTCCCACGAAGACCGTTTCCTCCTCATCCACGAGGTCACGTCTATAACGCGCCTCAGCAAGCCACGTATTTACCACCTCATCTCTGAAAGGCGCTTTCCAGAACAAGTTCGCCTTTCTGATAACCGCGTCGCGTGGATGGAGTCTGAAGTTCTTGGTTGGTTAACCGCTCGGCTTCAAGAACGCCGCTGCAACCAAGAAAAGAGCCCGGGCCAGATACCCACAACTCCATCCGCATCATGATCGTCTCCCGCCCCGACGGCTAGGACGAAAGACGACCCGGCCGTGCATCGCGACCGAGGGAGTCGCCAACCCATCACCCTTCTTCCGCGGGTGATGGGGGCTTTAATGTAGGCGAAGGTACACCAACGAAATGTTGAATCTTAACGGCTGCGATGATCAAAACGGGCAGTTGCCGCGTGAGGCAACCGCGTTCACCCACAGGCCAGCAAACTCTACTGGAAATCCTCGCAATGGGGAAGGTGGGGAAGAGCAACAAAATAGCCAAACTGTCAGCTTCTTGAGTGCATATATCCTGCCACACGTGCATCTCGGGCACCATTGGATGCGGGAAAACGGCCGTTTCTGCTTCCGAAAACAAGAGGTTAACCACAGTTTTCTGGACAGCCATGGAAAAAACACCATCGCGACGAGCCTTATCGCTCCGGGCTGCGACACGCTTACTGCGGCAGTCATTGATTTCGATGATCACCCTAAACATGGTCACCCGGTGGTAGGCTGGGAGCGGGTGTGTGAGACGGTTAAGCGCGTTCTTCACCACCTTTATAAGCGCGGACACTACCCAATCCCGTTTCGATCAAGTGGAGGACGAGGAGTCCACCTTTGGGAACGTTTTCAAACGCCGCAGGATGCTGAGGCCGTTCGGCACTTTATGGCGGATGCACTGTCAACTTGTGGCTTTGAAGAGCTGACAGGCGCATTCCGTTTTAAATATGCAGACGGAGCGGTCCTCATTGCAGAGTTGTTTCCGAAGAGCGGATCTGTCGATCCGGACAGGTTTGGAGATGGTATATCTCTTCCTCTCTCCCGTAATTCAATATTGCTCGACCGAAACCTTGAACCTCTGGCTGAGGAGCGCTGGAATAGAGCAGTTTTTCCGTACTGCTCCAATGTACAGCCTCCTGCGGAGCACCCGGACGATCGCGATATCAATAGGAGCAGTATCTTTTCAGGGAGCAACCTGAGAGACGTTGAAAACGCTCTTCGGTTTTACAGAAATGACGACCTCGATTATGATGCTTGGGTGAGGGTTGCGTTTTCCCTAAAGAACGAGTT
Organism: Azospirillum canadense; assembly: GCF_025961225.1. Lineage (GTDB taxonomy): Bacteria > Pseudomonadota > Alphaproteobacteria > Azospirillales > Azospirillaceae > Azospirillum > Azospirillum canadense. The sequence goes on from NZ_JAOQNG010000001.1 coordinate 2,925,907, forward strand.
TGGAGATGATGCATGGCCCCTGTTTGAAAAATGGTCCAGCGCGTCATCCAAAAACGACCCGCGCTCCACGGAACAGACCTGGAAGGGGATACGTCTGCGGCCAGAGGGTAGCCGCAGACGCATGCTGGGGTCCATCTTTCGCGAGGCCATAACGCGGGGCTACCAACCGCCCGCAAGACGCAGATCGGAACAGATGTCGGCGTACATGCCAGACCCACGGCTTCCAAGCATCGAAATCGTCGACGGCGCGCTTGCCGAGGTGATCGATAAGGCCGAAGAGGCCCTAATACAAGCCGACACGGGCCTATACCAACGCGGCAGCATGATTGTTCGTGTGGCTGAGGCGAAGATCGCCATGGACAATGGCTCCGAGGTTGTTGGCACACGCTTGGTCGCAGTGAAGCCGTATTACATCATGGAGATGATGATGAAGGCGGCCACATGGACGCGGCGGAATGCCCAAACGGGGATAGCGCGAGTGGTCGATTGCCCGGTAAAGATGGCCGAGGTGTATATGGCTCGAGAGGGATCGTGGCGACTGCCTGTGTTGACGGGTGTTGTAAACGCCCCGACTCTGCGCGCAGACGGCTCAGTCCTGGACAAGCCAGGATACGATCCGGTAACCGGGCTATTGTTCGATCCCCAAGGAGTAGCGTTCCTGCCATTTCCGCCATCGCCGACAATGGATCACGCCCGAGCGGGGTTGGAGGTGTTGAAAGAGCTGATCAGAACATTCCCATTTTTGAGCAATGCGGACCGTGCTGTTGCTCTCTCGGCCATTCTAACGGCGGTTATCCGGCGGTCCATCCGCACCGCCCCCATGCACGCGTTCACAGCGCCAACTGCCGGTTCTGGCAAATCGCTTTTGGCGGACATCGTTGCGACCATAGCCACTGGTCGACGGGCCGCGGTTATCTCCCAAGGCAAGACGGAAGAAGAAATGGAAAAGCGGCTCGGCGCTGCACTGATTGCCGGCGATGCCATTATCACCATTGACAACGCCGAGACTGCAATCGGTGGCGAGCTGCTGTGCCAGTCCCTCACCCAACCCACTCTCAAAATCCGTGTACTTGGCAAGTCACTCAACGTGGAGGTTCCCGCAGACGCCCTTATAATGGCGACCGGCAACAATCTCGTGCTTGCTGGCGATATGACACGCAGGTCTCTGCTATGCAGCCTGGATCCTGGCGTGGAGCGCCCAGAGTTGAGGGTATTCGAGAACGACCCGCTCGAGGCGATTCAGGCCGATCGCCCGCGGTATCTAAGCGCAGCTCTGACGATCCTGCTGGCCTATCATATTGCCGGCCGGCCGCAGCAACTTCCACCTCTCGGCTCATTTGCGACATGGTCGCGATGGGTCCGTGACGCCTTGCTCTGGCTGGGTGAGCCTGACCCTTGCATAACCATGGAGAAAGTGCGCGCTTCGGACCCGAAGCTTGAGGCGTTGGCCAACGTAGTCCAACAATGGGCCGCCGTTGTCGGTGATCGCCGTGTTCCGGTAAAGGAGGTCATCGAAGTGGCAACCAAGTTGGACCATCACAGCGGTCTGAATGGCCGAACCGAATTCAAACATTCAAATTTTCGCGAAGCTTTGCTTGTCGTCGCGGGTGACGGAGCCATGGTGAACAGCAGGCGGCTTGGGAAGTGGCTGGCCTCTAACAGGGACCGGATCGTTGGCGGTATGAAGCTGGTCGGCGACAATGGGTCCGGTGGAGTTCAGCACTGGCAACTCGTACAGTGCCCCCCCGCTTAATTGGTTGCCGGTTCGAAGGGTTTAGAGGGTTTCTCACGATACGCTTCAGATCGCAATAGGCGGGAACCCGAGGTGGTACGTTCGCAGAGCTCCCTCCGCGAAACCCTCTAAAGCCTTTACCCCCCTTCAAAGCCCGAAGTGTCCGTTCATTGCATCTCGGCGAGTTCACCCTTTTGCTCGGCTCTCTCCGGCCAATCCGGCGGCTAGCGCATTGACGCAGACAGAGGATTCATAAGGGGCCCTTGGACGTGCGTCTAGGAAGGGAGAACCGACCTCCGGCGTCTCCGCACAGCACTCGTCCGCAGGCCGCGCTGATATCCCGCTTTACTACAAATTCAGATGAGCCGTTCCCAAGCCCTGCAAGCATCAGGTGTAGGACGGCTCCCTTCCGTTAAGGAGGGAGGGGGGTTGGAATCCTGGACGAGGACAGGCTCTCCGCCGCTCGGTGTCCATATTTTTCCGCAACGCGAATTCAGGATAGAATATAGCATTTTAACATATTTTTATCGACCTTCGTTGCGGCGTGCAGGCTTCATAAAGGCTTCATAACGCGTGGCGGGCGATACCTCACACCATAAGCTGGATGGCGATGTCCATGACCAAGGTATGGGCCTTTTCGGAATCCCGCGGCCCATTGGTCATCGCCACGATCGGCTGGCGCGAGAACGCCTGTAGAAAACTTCAACCTGGCGGTCGCGAAATCCTTGTCAGCACGCTATGTCCCAAGACGGGACAATCGACCGAGGCTGTGTTTGGGGACGGCATGCTGTGGATCGCCCGGACGGGCGCGCCGTGGTGGATCTTGCCGGAGCGGTACGGCGCGCTCAGCACGGTGGCGAGCCGGTTCTGCTACTGGCACCGCGCCGGGATTTGGCAGCGCATTCTGGAGGCCTTGCTGGACCGTGCTGGCCGCCGAGGCCAAGTGGATGTAGCCTGCGTCGTGGACAGCACCGCTGGCGCCCGCATGGCCAGCCGCGAAAACGGGGGCATATTTCCGGTGAATGTAGAAATCGTGCCCGCCGAGACTTGGGTCGCCGTCGCTCTGAACGAGGGATGCGCCGCGCAAACTCAGCGAATCGGGTGATGGCGCGATTGCCGTGATTACCATGTCGCGGTTCTTGCCCACGGGCGAGATGGGCGGAACGGCGCGCGCAACCGCATCTAAGCTTTCCACGCGATGGCCCGCACCGCTGTCGGCAAACCCTCAGGCGCGCGGAGTTCGTTGGTGCCCCGCTCCAGCCACTAGACTGCTCGGACGGCGCCACGCCGAAATACGCCAAGAGCTTCGCCCAGCGGCCGCAGCGCCTGGCTCAGGGTCGATTCCTCGACCTTCCCATTCAGTCGATCACGGCGCCTCTCGGCATCCGCGACCGTGTCGATCCGCACCTGTAGAATGATCGGTTGGGCCGGGTGTGCGAAACGCTGATGCGCCAACCATCCACCGATGTGCGGCCGTCAACGCGCACCGCCTCTATCGCCCCGGTCCGCCCCAGCACCAGGGGGCGCATGGTGATTCGTAGCTGATAAATTGTCTGAAGTTACCCCTACCGTTACCCCGGGGTGAAGAAGGGATTAGCGACTTTTCGCTAATTTCTTGAAAAGATTGGTGCGCCCGGCGGGATTCGAACCCACGGCCCCAGGATTGGGAATCCATCAGCTGATTATACCACCGCACCTAAACGGTATCAAATGGGGTCACGGAAAGCTGGTCGGCAAGCGGAGCCTTCCCGGCGCCGCGGTGAAAGTGTTCCAGACTTCATAGCAAGCTTGGACGACGGCGTCGCAGTCGTTTATAAGCCGCGGAGAGGAAACATTCGTATGGGTAAAACCAAACGCGCTCGAGAGGAGTCAATTCGGAACTACAGGTCGGCAGCGGCACTAGCGTGAAATCGTCGAGGGAGACCAGGACGCGTAATCCATGCCAGCCGGCTTGGTCGAGTACTAGCACATGGCCTGGACGTCCGCGACGAGCCTCTCCACAGAGCCATGCTGCTTCGGATCAGGGCCGGCGAAGATGATGGCCTTGAGCACCGCCTGCTCGCCTGCGCTCCGCCATACCTGGCTGCAGGGTCGAGGACAGTCGAAGAGCCTAGCTACCCCTTCGATGTTGTAGCGCACCACCGCATCGCGCAGCATCTGGCGGTCTATGCCGGCCAGCAGCGCCACCACCCGCTCCTTGCTCTCCCGCCGCGCCATGGCGCGCAGCTCACTGGCGCTCAGGTCTTTCCAGATCGGCGACGCCGCTGGCATGCATTTCTCCCCGTGTGGACAGGGGAATCGAATCACGCACAGGAGGCTCGAGAATTCCTTCGTGAATCAACGCTTTCGCTCGTCGGTATCGGATGTCATGCGTGGGACGGCCATTCCGGTAAAAGCCTCAATTTTCCTTATTTCCATCGAAGGTCGAATAAGGCCTGGACATGGAAAGGCCCCGGAAGCTGTTTGCTTCCAGGGCCTTAGAGTGGTGCCGCAACAGGGATTTGAACCCCGGACCTACTGATTACGAATCAGTTGCTCTACCCCTGAGCTACTGCGGCGGCGACGTCGTTTCCGTCGTCGTGGGCGCGGAACATAACCGCATGGGTCGGGGGATGCAAGAGGACTTTTTTCGGATGTGTGCGATTATCCGTGGCGGTCGATGACGTCCAGGAAGGCCTCGGCGTAGCGATCCAGTTTGCGGGCGCCGACTCCGGGCAGACGGGCGAAGGACTGGCGGTCGCGGGGGCGGGAGGCGACCATTTCCAGCAGCGTGCTGTCGTGGAAGATGACGTAGGGCGGAACGCCCTGGGCACGGGCCAGTTCGGTGCGGCAGTCCTTCAGCGCGTGCCACAGGGCGTCGTCGGCGGGCGACAGCGTCCCCCGCGCGCCGGCGCGCGACACGCCCTCCCCCGACAGGCCGCTGGAGGACGCACCGCTCCCGCCGCGGGAGACGTGGCGGCGCAGCGCGTCGTGGACGCCGCGGCGCTTTTCCACGACCGGGTCCTTGCGCAGCTTGACCGTGGTCTGGCCCTTGATGACCGGGATGCCGGCATCGGTCAGGCGGAAGCCGCCGTAGCCCTCCAGGTCCACCGTCAGGTAGCCGGCGGCGACGAGCTGGCGGTAAACCGACTGCCACTCGGCCTTTGAAAGCTCCTTGCCGCAGCCGAAGGTCTTCAGCGCGTCGTGGGCCTGCTGCGCCACCTTTTCCGTGGAGTTGCCCAGCAGCACGTCGATCAGGTGCCCGGCGCCGTAGCGCTGGCCGGTGCGGTAGACGGCCGACAGGGCCTTCTGCGCGGCGATGGTGCCATCCCAGGTCTCCACCGGCTCCAGGCAGGTGTCGCAATTGCCGCAGGGCTCGGCCAGCGTCTCGCCGAAATAGTTCAGCAGCACCTGGCGGCGGCAGGAGGACGTCTCGCAGAAGCCGAGCAGAGCTTCCAGCTTCGACCGCTCCACGCGGCGGTGGGAATCGCCGGCCTCCGACTGCTCCAGCATCTGGCGCAAGCTGACCACGTCGGCCATGCCGTAGCTCATCCAGGCGTTGGCCGGCAGGCCGTCACGGCCACCGCGGCCGGTTTCCTGGTAGTAGGCTTCCAGGCTCTTCGGTGGGTCGAGATGGCAGACGAAGCGGACGTTCGGCTTGTCGATGCCCATGCCGAAGGCGACCGTCGCCACCATGACGATGCCTTCGCCCTTGATGAACAGGTCCTGGTTCGCCTCGCGCACCTCCGGCGGCAGACCGGCGTGGTAGGGCAAGGCCTCGCGGCCCTGCTGGTTCAGCCAGGAGGCGATCTCCTCCACCTTCGCCCGCGACATGCAATAGATGATGCCGGCGTCCTCCGGGTGGTTGTCCCGCAGGAAGGCCAGCATCTGCTGCCGCTCGCTCTTCTTCGGGACGACGCGGTAGGTGATGTTCGGCCGGTCGAAGCTGGACAGGAAGACGCGGGCCTCGGTCAGGCCCAGCTTGTCCTTGATCTCCGCACGGGTCTGCGCGTCCGCCGTGGCGGTCAGCGCGATGCGCGGCACCATCGGGTGCCGCTCGTGCAGGATGGAGAGCTGCAGGTATTCAGGCCGGAAGTCGTGGCCCCACTGGCTGACGCAGTGCGCCTCGTCCAGCGCGAACAGGGCCAGCTTGGTGCGGTCCAGCAGGTCGAGGAAGCGCGGCGTCACCAGCCGTTCCGGCGCCACGTAGACGAGGTCAAGCTCGCCCCGGACCATGGCGCGCTCCACCTCCCGCGCCTCGGCCGGGTCGAGGGAGGAGTTGAGGTAGGCCGCGCGCACGCCGAGTTCGCGCAGCGCCGTCACCTGGTCGCGCATCAGTGCGATCAGCGGGGAGACGACCACGGTGATGCCGTCGCGCACCAGCGCCGGCACCTGATAGCACAGCGACTTGCCGCCGCCCGTCGGCATGAGGACGAGCGCGTCGCCGCCACGGATCACGTGGGCGATGATGTCGGCCTGCTGCCCGCGGAAGGCGGAATAGCCGAAGACCGACCGCAGCACCTCAAGCGCCGGGTCAGAGTCCGGATTCCGGGCCGGGTCCGTGGGGCGGGCCTGGAAGGAAAAGAGCGAGTCCACGCCGATGCGATTCTGGAACAGGACGATTCAAAATCTGGTGGCCGGGGTGCGACCCCGAACTCAAGGCCTATGATGTGGCACAGATTGCCCGATTCGGGAAGACGCAATCCGGAATTGGTGGGGGGACAAGCGTGGCGCATCGCCGGATCCGCCCCCGATCCGCCGCCGATCCAATGGTCCGGACGGACGGAAAAGGTCACCGCCACGGCCGGTCCGCGGCGTGGGGCGGCGGGCGAATCCGCTGGGCTTGGCAGCGCCGCTGCGTATACTGCGCCGATGGCACGCATGCTGTACCTTCGCGACATCGAGGTCGATGTGGATGTCCGCTGCCTCGCCTGCGGACACGAGGGCGTGCTGCCGCGTGCCGCCATGCTCCGGCGCTTCGGACCCAATTACCCGGTGCTGTCCATCGCCCCGCACTACCGCTGTTCGCGGTGCGATTCCCGCGACACCGAAAGCCGGCCGGCCGCCCCGCCCGTGACGTTCGCCGCCGCGGCGGAGGTGGAAGAGGCGCCTTCCTTCGCCGGCCCCCTCGCCGCACTGCAAGGGCTGCTTGACGCGGTGCGCGGCCGCGGGGACGAGGAGGAAGAGCATGAGGCGCCCCCTCCGCCGCCCGCCGTTGCGCCGGCATCGGCGATCCACGCGCGCGCCCTGCCTTCGCTCGAACTGGAAGACCTGATCGCCGACACCACGCCTCCCGAGGCGGCGGGACGCCGTCCGTTGTGGGAGCCCGTGTCGCTCGCCGACATGGCGGCCGATCTGCGCGATGACGATCCCGACGAGGCCGAGCCCCTCATCCACGAGGATGAGGACCAGGGCGACGAAGATGAGGACGCGGACGCTTCCGACCTCCCCCGTCCTTTCGCCATCGCCGACGCCGGGCCGGAACGAGCGACGCCGGAGGATGACGACGATCCGGTCGCGCACTTCAACCGCACCATCGCCGCCCTGCGCGGGATGCTCGGCGACGACGACACGCCACGGGACGCGCCGCGGCCCAAGGAGTCTCCCCGCCCGCCCGTGGTGAATCGCGACGTGGATCGCGACGACGAGCCTGAGGACGACGAACCGCCGCACGCCGTCCCCGGCCCCCTGCTGGCGCGCACCGATTTCGAGGACGAGGACGAGCCTTCGGAAGACGAATCCCCGGAGGAGGAGCCCGCGGAAGACGATCCGGCGGATGAGGACATCGTCGCCTTCGCCATCCGGGACCCGGAGAAGGCCCCGCCCCGGCGGGAGCGCCCGATCGATCCGGAGGAGCAGCCGCTCGACAAGACCCTCGCCGCCCTGCGCAACATGGTCCAGGAAGCGGCCGGCGACTCCGACGACAACGAGATCGATGATGACGACGACACGGGCGAGGACGCGGCGGAGGAGTTGCCGGACGACTTGACCGTCGGTTGGCGGCCGGAGCGGGCCCCCGACGAGTCCGCCACGCCCTCGCCGCGCCCCCGGCCGCTGTTCTTCGCCGACGATGAGAACGAAGACGAGGACGATCTGCGGAAGGGCGACGACCTTGATGATGAGGAGATCCCACCCCCGCGGAAGTCCGCCCAGGAAATGGACATGGAGGAGGCGTTGCGCGCCCTGCGCGCGCTCGTCGAGCAGGAGGATCCGGAGGAGGACGACCCGCTGCCTCCCCTGCCGCCCACCCCGATCCCCCTGCGGGCCGGCCGGCCGAGCATGTCCGAGCTGATGGAGCAGGCCACGCAGGGCGAGGAGGACCCGTCCGAATGGCCGGACGGCACCGACGGCCGGAAGACGGCGCCCCCGTTCCCCACCCCCATTCCGCTGGGTGTGGCGCCGGATGAGGACGACGACGAACCGCTCGACCTTGCGAACATGGTGGAGGAGCCGCGCCCGGCGCCCGAGCCGAAGTCGACGGTACGAGGGGTGCCGAAGGGGGACGACACGAAGAGGAGCGGGAAGGCCGAGTCGGGTTCGCTCGACAAGACCATCGCCGCCCTGCGCAGCATGCTGGAACTGGACGGCAAGCGCGGCCGGTAGGCCGTCAGCCCCAGTAAGCCCTCAGCCGTTCTCCGCCAGCACCGACCCCGCCAGATAGAGCGACCCGCAGATCAGCACGCGCGCCGGCCCGGCTGGGGCGCGTTCCAACAGGTCGGCCAGCGCCGCCGCGACGTCCGGCGCGGAGGCAGAATCCGCGATGCCGCAGTCCCGGGTGGCCGCGGCGGTGTCCGCGGCGGACAGCGACGCCTCCTCGCCGGGGATCGCCACGGTGCGCGCGGCGGTGACGAAGGGCGCCAGAGGCTCCAAGAACTCCCGGGGCTCCTTGCTCGCCAGCATGCCGTAGACCAGCAGCAGCGGGCGCTTGGGGTCCTCCTGCGCCCAGGCGGCGGCCTGGACGGCCAGCGCCTCTCCCGCGGAGTCGTTGTGGCCGCCGTCCAGCCACAGCTCCCACCCCGCCGGCAGGCGCTCGGCCAGCGGACCGCGGGTCAGCCGCTGCAGGCGGGCGGGCCACTCCACGGCGGCGAGGCCACGGCGCACCGCGGCGTCGTCCACCTTCACCGGCAGGTGATCCAGGCAGGCCAGCGCCACGCCGGCGTTGACGATCTGATGCGCGCCGGCGAGGCCCGGCGGCGGCAGGTCGATGCGGCGCTGGGGGCTTTCGAAGCGGAAGCCGGTGGCGGTGGGGGTGACGCGCCAGCCGTGGATGGGGGCGCCGACCCTCGCCGCGTGGACCACCAGCGTGCCCATGGCCTCGTCGGACGGCTGCGGGAAGAGGACGGCGGGGACGCCCGGCTTGAAGATGCCGGCCTTCTCGCCCGCAATCGCCTCCAGTGTGTCGCCCAGGAACTGGCGGTGGTCGTAGGAGATGCGCGTGATCGCCGTGACCGCCGGCCGGTCGACCACGTTGGTCGCGTCCAGCCGCCCGCCGAGCCCGGTTTCCAGCAGCACGACGTCCGCCGGCTCCCGCGAGAAGGCCAGGAAGGCGGCGACGGTCGTCACCTCGAAGAAGGTGATCGGCGCGCCGGCGTTGGCGACTTCGCATTCTTCCAGCAGGGCGGCCAGCCGGTCGTCGTCGATCAGCCGGCCCGCCACCCGGATGCGCTCGTGGAAGCGGACGAGATGCGGCGAGGTGTAGACGTGCACGCGCAGGCCCGCCGCCTCCAGCATCGCGCGCAGGAAGGCGACGGTGGACCCCTTGCCGTTGGTGCCGGCCACATGGACCACCGGGGGCAGGCGCCGTTCCGGATGGTCCAGGGCGGCCAGCAGCCGGTGCACGCGGTCCAGCGACAGGTCGATGACCTTGGGGTGCAGACCCTTCAGGCGGTCGAGCACCGGGTCGGCGCGCGACCCCTCAGGCTTGGTCCCCATGGAACCGACGTCTCCCCTGTTCAGCCCGTCAGACCAGCCACATCAAACCGGCTGTTCGGCGCCGGTCTTCTCCGCGCCCGCCTGGGGCGGGGTGGCATCCGGGGCCTCCGCCTGGACACGGGCCTTCTCCTCGGCGGCCGGCTGCGTGGTCGGCAGGATGGCGGGGACCTCGTCCAGGGACTCCGGCTCCGCCGGGACCAGGGACGTCTGCATCAGCAGGGCCAGCACGCGCGACAGGGTCGGGCGCAGGTCGCGGCGATGGACGACCATGTCGACCATGCCGTGCTCCAGCAGGTATTCGGAACGCTGGAAGCCCTCCGGCAGGGTCTCGCGGATCGTGCTCTCGATCACGCGGGCGCCGGCAAAGCCGATCTGCGCGCCCTTCTCGGCGATGTGGATGTCGCCGATCATGGCGAAGGAGGCCGTGACGCCGCCGGTCGTCGGGTCGGTCAGGACCACGATGTAGGGCAGGCCGGCTTCCTTGACCATCTCCACCGCGATGGTGGTGCGCGGCATCTGCATCAGCGACAGGATGCCTTCCTGCATGCGCGCCCCGCCCGAGGCCGGGACGACGATCAGCGCGGCGTTCTGCGCGATGGCCGCGCGGGCCGCCGCCAGGAGCCCCTCGCCCACCGCGATGCCCATTGAGCCGCCCATGAAGCCGAAGTCGAAGGCCGCCACGACCGCCGGCTGCCCGCCGATCAGGCCGGAGCCGACGACGATGGCGTCATGCCGGCTGGTCTTCGACTGCGCCTCCTTCAGGCGGTCGGTGTAGCGCTTCTGGTCGCGGAACTTCAGCGGGTCGACCACGGTCTTCGGCAGCTCGATCGACTGGTACTCGCCCTCGTCGAACATGGAGGCCAGACGCTTGATCGGGTCCAGCCGCATGTGGAAGCCGCAGTGCTGGCAGACGTTCAGGTTCTCTTCCAGGTCGCGGTGGAAGAGCATCGCCTCGCAGCTCGGGCACTTGTGCCAGAGGTTGTCCGGAACCTCCTTGCGGGCGTACAGGGCGCGGATCTTGGGGCGGACGTAGTTGGTGAGCCAGTTCATCGAAAGGTTTCCTGAATTCCCGCTTTCCGGGTTTGCCTTTGGCCAGTCTCGGTGCCGGTCTTGGTTCAGCCGCGCGCCCGGCGCACGCCGGCGGCAAGATCGCGCACGAAGCCCAGCACGTCCTCGACCAGACCCGGCCGGGCCTTGCCCGCGGCGTCCAGACCGTCGGCGATGCGGGTCACGATGGCGGAGCCGACCACCGCCGCGTCGGCGACGCGGGCGATGTTGGCGGCCTGCTCCGGCGTCTTGATGCCGAAGCCGACGGCGACCGGCAGGTCGGTGTGGCTCTTCAGCCGGTCCACCGCGCCGGCCACGGCGGCGTTGTCGGCGCTGGCCGTGCCGGTGATGCCGGCGATCGACACGTAGTAGACGAAGCCCGAGGTGTTCTGCAGCACCGCCGGCAGACGCTTCTCATCCGTGGTCGGCGTCGCCAGGCGGATAAAGTTCACCCCGGCCTTCAGCGCCGGGATGCACAGCTCCTCGTCCTCTTCGGGCGGCAGGTCGACGATGATCAGCCCGTCCACCCCGGCCGCGACGGCGTCCGCCAGGAAGCGATCCACCCCGTAGGCGTGGATGGGGTTGTAATAGCCCATGAGGATGACCGGCGTGTCGGCGTCCTTGGTCCGGAACCCGCGCACCAGATCCAGCGTCTTGCGCGCCGTGGTGCCGGCGTGCAGCGCGCGCAGGCTAGCCGCCTGGATCGCCGGGCCGTCGGCCATCGGGTCGCTGAAGGGCAGGCCAAGCTCGATCAGGTCGGCGCCGGCGGCCGGCAGCCCGTCCAGCAGGGCGCGGCAGGTCTCCAGGTCCGGATCGCCGGCGGTGATGAAGGTGACGAGGCCGGCGCGGCCCTCCGCCTTCAGGGCGGCGAAACGCTTGGCAATACGACCTGATTCCGTGCTCACAGCTTCACTCCCAGATGCTCGGCGACGGAGAAGATGTCCTTGTCGCCGCGGCCCGACAGGCACAGCACCATCAGGTGGTCCTTCGGCAGTTTCGGGGCGCGCTTGACGATCTCCGCCAGCGCGTGCGCCGATTCCAGCGCTGGGATGATGCCCTCGGTGCGGGCGCAGAGCTGGAAGGCGTCCAGCGTCTCCTGGTCCGTGGCCGAGACGTACTCGACGCGGCCGATGTCGTGCAGCCAGCTGTGCTCAGGCCCGACGCCCGGATAGTCCAGGCCGGCGGAGATGGAGTGGCCCTCCAGGATCTGCCCGTCCTCGTCCTGCAGCAGGTAGGTGCGGTTGCCGTGCAGCACGCCGGGGCGCCCGCCGGTGATGGAGGCGGCGTGCGCCAGCGGGCCCTTGTCGATGCCGTGGCCGGCGGCCTCGACCGCGACCATCTTCACCGTCGGCTCGTCCAGGAAGGGGTGGAACAGGCCGATGGCGTTCGACCCGCCGCCGACGCAGGCGACCAGGCTGTCCGGCAGCCGGCCCTCCAGCTCCTGCATCTGGGTGCGCACCTCGTCGCCGATAACCGACTGGAAGTCGCGGACCATGGCGGGGTACGGGTGCGGGCCGGCGGCCGTGCCGATCAGGTAGTAGGTGTCGGCGACGTTGGTGACCCAGTCGCGCAGCGCTTCGTTCATCGCGTCCTTCAGCGTCCGGGCGCCGGAGGTGACGGGCACGACCTCCGCCCCCAGCAGCTTCATGCGGAAGACGTTCGGCTGCTGCCGGGCGATGTCGGTCTCGCCCATGTAGATGACGCATGGCATGTCGTAGAGCGCGCAAACCGTCGCGGTCGCCACGCCGTGCTGGCCGGCGCCCGTCTCGGCGATGATCCGCTTCTTGCCCATGCGCCGGGCCAGCAGGATCTGCCCGATGCAATTATTGATCTTGTGCGCGCCGGTGTGGTTCAGCTCCTCGCGCTTGAAGTAGATCTTGGCACCGCCCAGCATCTCCGTCAGGCGTTCCGCGTAGTAGAGCGGATTCGGCCGGCCCACATACTGCTTGAGCTGCTGGCGAATTTCGCCCTCGAAGGCGGGGTCCGCCTTCGCTTCCTTGTAGGCCTTCTCCACCTCAAGGATCAGCGGCATCAGCGTTTCAGCGACGAAGCGGCCGCCATAGATTCCGAAATGCCCACGCTCGTCGGGGCCGGAACGGTATGTGTTGGGTCTGGTCATGGCCTGGAAAACTGCCTGAAGCGGGTACGAGGGCGCCCGGAAGGCGCCACCATAGCGGCGCGGCGCCCGGATTTGAAGCGTTCGCCGCGCGTCATGTCGACATCGCCCCCAAGATGGGGACGGGACGGAGCCGGGCAAGGGGGGCCTCACCCTCCCAGCGGCGGCGCGAACATCAGGCCGCCCTTGCTCCACAGCGCGTTCAGCCCCCGCTCGATGCCGAGCGGGGAGCCGGCGCCGAGGTGGCGGTCGAAGATCTCGCCGTAGTTCCCGACCTGGGTGATCACCCGCAACCCCCAGCCGTCGTCGAGGCCGAGTCCCCAGCCGAGCCCCGGCGTCGCGCCCAGAAGCTTGCGCACCTCCACGTCCACCGTGTCCTCCTTCACCGCCGCGGCGTTGGCGGCGGTGACGCCCTTCTCCTCGGCCAGGACGGTCGCCAGGAAGACCCAGCGCACGATGTCGAACCAGCGCTTCTCCCCGGTCCGCACCATGGGCCCCAGCGGCTCCTTGGAGATGGTCTCCGGCAGGATGACGTAATCGTTGCTGTCCGGGGCCATCAGGCGCCGCTGGGCGTACAGGCTCATGCGGTCGCTGCTGAACAGGTCGCAATGGTGGTTGAAGAAGGCGGAGGTCGCCCCCTCGTCGGAGCGCACCCGCTTCAATGTGAGGCGCGCCCCGCTGCGGGCCATCCAGTCCTCCAGGTTGCGCAGGGAGGTGGTCTGCTCGATCGCGCAGACCGACGTCGTGGTCTTCGCAAGGTCGTCGAGATGCGCGACACCAAGCGACCGGTGGGCGATGAAGCCCTGGCCGTCGAACAGGTAGACCGTCGGGAAATCCACCCCGAAGGCGGCGTCCCGCTGCAGCGTCCAGGTGGTGCCCTCCATGACCACGTCCACCTCGCCGTTGCGCAGGATGGCGAAGCGGTTCTCGGCATTGGCCTCCACGAACTCGACGCGGTCGGCGCTGCCGGTGACGGCGGCGGCCAGCGACCGGCACATGTCGGCGAAGAACCCCCGCCAGCGCCCGGATTCGTCCAGGATGGACAGCCCGCTCCCGCGCGAGGTGACGCCGCAGCGCAGGACCCCCGCCTCCTGCACGGCCGCCAGGGTGTCGGCCCGCGCCGGCCGGCCGGGAAGCGCCCCGAGCACCGCAAGCTCGAGGACGGCGACCCCGAGAACCATCCCGGCAAGAGCCCGGACCAACCGCATCGCCCCTCCCCGACCCGCAACATCCCTTGTCCCAGAATCTTGCGGGCAACCGGCGCGGGTCAAGCGCCCGTTCCGGGAGGTCGCTTCTGGGGGCCGGTTTGCGCGGCGGCGGCGCAACGTGCTATCTGACGGGGGTGACCGGTCGGGTTGACACCGGTGGGGTTGACAGGGGGACAGGGGCATGCGGTTTCCCCGGCTGGGCGTGGCGTTCCGCATCCTGGCGGGCTTGACCGTGATCGCCGGCCTCACCGTCACCACCAGCGTGGTGGCCGTGTCGCTGTTCGGGCGTTTCCAGGAAGGGTTCGAGCAGGTCGCCGCCGCGAAGGTCCCCGGGCTGATCAGCGCCTCGCAGCTGGCGCAGCAGAGCGGCACGCTGGCGGCGAACGCCCCGGCGCTGGTCGCTGTGCAGAGCCAGTCGGTGCGCGAGGCGGTGATGTCGCGGCTGGGCGACCAGATCGTCCTGCTGGAGGACCTGATGGCCCGCCTGCGCGTCCGCGGCGCCGACCCCGTCGACCTGGCCGAGCTGGAGCGCCGCAAGAACGAGCTGGTCGGCAACCTGCTGGCGCTGAACAGCCAGGTGGAGCGGCAGCTGGCCGCGTCAGCGGAGGTGAGCGGGCTGGTTAACCGCCTGATGATGCTGGCCGAGCGCGTCCGCCAGGCGGAGCAGACCCTGCTGGACGACGTTCCCCTGCCCGCCGGCCCCGACGAACTGGCCGAGGCCTACCGGCGCGAACGCATCATCGACCATTGGACCGACGCGGCCTACCACGCCGCCACCATCATGCTGGCGGCCTCGCGCGCCGACCACGAGGCGCGGCTGGAGCGGCTGCGCGACGATTACCGCGCCGCGATGGACCGCGCCGCCGCCGCGGTGGCGGAGCTTCCCCCGGACCTGCTCGCCGGGGCCGAGCCGCTGTACCGGGAGCTTCAGGCCCTGGGCCTGGGTGAACGCAACCTGTTCACCGGCCGGCAGGAGGAGATCGTGCTGGCGCGCACCATCAAGGGGCTGGTCGCCCGCAACCAGAACGTCTCCGACCGGCTGGTCGCCGCGGTGTCGGACCACGTCATGGCAATCGAGCGCGACATCTCCCGCCGCTCCGCCGAGTTCGAAGGCGTCATCCGCAACGGGAAGCACGCCATCCTGGTGATGGCGCTGGTCTCGATCCTGGGCGCCGTCGGCATCTTCTTATACATCCACAAGAACGTGGTGCGGCGGCTGCGCGGCCTGCAGGAGGCGATGACCGCCTCCGCGGCGGGCCGGCCGGTGACCATCCCGACGCGCGGCCTGGACGAGATCGCCGACATGGCCCGCGCCCTGCACTATTTCGTCGCCACCATCCGCGCCCGCGAGCGCGACCTGTCCGACGGGGAGCGCCGCCTGCGCGCGATCCTGGAGCAGAGCCCGGTCGGCGTGTCCATCGGCCGGGCCAATGGCGCGCATCCGTTCCAGACGGTGGCCTTCGCCAACGCCCGCGCCGCGGAACTGGCCGGCCAGCCGCTGGACGCCTTCGTCGGCAGCCGGCAGCCGCTTCCCCTGCCCCCGTCCCTTCCCATCGAGGTGGCCGGAGCCGCCCACGACTTGGTCGCCCGCGACGTGGAGGTCGCGATCGACCGGCCGGACGGTACCCGCGTCTGGGCGCTCCAGACGATCCAGCGCACAGAGTTCGAGGGCCGCTCCGCCATCCTCGCCTGGAGCTACGACATCACCGCCCGCAAGCGCGCCGAGGAGGCGCTGCGCCACGCCAAGGAGCAGGCGGAGGTCGCCGCCAAGTCGAAGTCCGAGTTCCTGGCGACCATGAGCCACGAGATCCGCACGCCCATGAACGGCGTGCTGGGCATGCTGGAGCTGATGGCCCTGACGCCGCTGAACGCGGAACAGGCACAGATCGTCACCACCGTGCGCGACAGCGCGACCGCCCTGCTGCGCATCATCGACGACATCCTGGACCTGTCGAAGATCGAGGCCGGCAAGCTCGACCTGGAGGAGATGGACCTCGACCCGCGGGAGCTGGTTGAGGGCGTGGCCGAGCTGCTGGCGCCGCAGGCCCACCAGAAGCGGCTGGCGCTGGTCTGCGACGTCGACCGCTCGGTGCCGCCGGTGGTCCGGGGCGACCCGGGCCGGCTGCGTCAGATCCTGTTCAACCTGGCCGGCAACGCCATCAAATTCACCGACGCCGGCCGCGTCGTCCTGCGCGCCCGGCTGGAGGGCCGGCCAGAGGACCGGTCGGAAGGCGCTCCCGCCGGGGATGCCGTCCGCCTGCGCTTCGCGGTGGAGGACACCGGCATCGGCATCAGCGCGGCCGGCCAGTCTCGCCTGTTCCAGCCCTTCAGCCAGGCCGACAGCTCGACCACCCGGCGCTTCGGCGGGACCGGGCTGGGGCTGGCGATCTGTGCGCGTCTGGTGGAGATGATGGGCGGGCGCATCGGCGTGGAATCGGCCCCCGGCCACGGGGCCGTCTTCTGGTTCTCGATCGACCTGGCGGCGGGCGACCCGGGCGTCCAGCACCCGGATGGGGGACGGGCCGATGGGGGATGGGCTAACGGGGGACGTGACGCCATCGACCTGTCGGGCCTGTCCATCCTGGTCGCCGACCCCGATCCGGTGCAGCGCGCCGTCCTGATCCGCAGCCTGGAGGACCGCCAAGCCGCCGTCGCCGACGCCACCACCGCGGAGGAGGCGGTGGAACTGCTGACCCTCTCCGGCGCCGACCTGCTGGTCCTGGCCGGCGGCCTGCCGGACCACCACCCGGACGACGCGCCGGGGGAGCCCAACCCGCAGCTGACCGCCACCGAACTTCTGCAACGCATTCGTCAGGCCGGCGTCCGCCCGCCGCCGACCCTGCACCTGCTGGACGGGCGCGATCCGCCGGCCGACTGCCCGGACGGCCCCGGCGCCGATCAGGCCCACGACCACCTGACCCGCCCGGTGCGCCGCGATGCGCTGTTCCGCAAGCTGGCGATCCTGGCCGGCCGCGCCGCCCCGCTCAGCGAAGCAAAGTCCGGCCCGGCCGATGCGGCGCTGGACGGATCGGCCCTTCCGGGACCGGCCTTCGCCGATCCGGAGTCGGGCGTCCCGATCCTGGTGGCGGAGGACCACCCGACGAACCAGCAGGTGATCCTGCGCCAGCTCCGCCAGTTGGGGTTCGAGGCCGACCTGACCGCCGACGGGCTGGAGGCCCTGACGGCGTGGCGGAGCGGGCGCTACCGCCTGCTGATCACCGATTGCCACATGCCGCGCCTGGACGGCTATGAACTGGCACGCCAAATCCGGAACGCCGAGTTCCGGGATTCGGAAACGTCATTCGGCGAAAACCGTCCGCGCCTGCCGATCGTCGCCATGACGGCCAACGCGCTCGCCGGCGAGATGGAACGCTGCGCCGCCGCCGGCATGGACGACTACATCGCCAAGCCGGTGAGCCTGAAGCAGCTGGCCACCGTGCTGGACCGCTGGCTGGGCGAAGGTTCCGCCACCCCGCCAGAGGACTCGTCCGCCGCCGTTGCCGCCGACACCACCCACGTGCCGCTCGACCTCGCCCATGTCCGCGAGACCTTCGGCACGCTCGACCGCACAGCGCTGGAACTGCTGGCCTATTTCCTGGAAACGACGCGGCCCCTGCTCGACAAGGCGGCCTGCGCCCTGGAACGCGGCGACCTGGACGCCGCCCGCGCCGCGGCCCACACGCTGGCCGGTGCCGCCCGCACCGCCGGTGCCAACGATCTCGCCTGGCACAGCGCGGCCCTGGAGGTCGCCGCGGAGGCCGGCGACGGACCGGAGGCCGAACGCTGCCTGGAGGCGATGCGCGCGGCCTTCCCGGTGGTGGAGGCGGCGATCAACACCATCCGCATCGGGGAGGGCGTGTGGTGACGGCCCGTGGTGGAGGGACGGCCGCCGGCCGCTACCCTTTCGCGATATGTCGCCTGGAACGTCGAACACCATCCATCGCGCCCGGCTGTTGGACTTTCGTCGCGCCCTTCCCAACCTAAAATTTCCGAATGACCAGTGCGGATCGCCGGAAACGGGTTCACCTCTCCGAAAGTGGCACCACCCGCCGCCCTGCCTTGTCCCGCCGAAGGGCGTGGACTAGTCTCTGGCTCGTGAACGCGTTTACCAAACCATACGCCCTGGCTGCGCTCGGGCTGGCGGTGGGACTCGGCTTATCGGCCGGGCCGTCCTCCTCGCCGTTCGCCCTGGGATTCGCCGGCGTGCTCGGGGCCGCGGGCTTTGGCGGGTTGTTTTGGAACGCCAAGGAAAACCGCCGCCGCGCCGACAAGCTGTCGGCCGACATCGCCCGGCTGGAGGCGCTGCTGGCCGCCAGCCCGCACCCCTGGTGCGCCTGGAACGCGCAGGGCCTGTCCGCGGCGGCGCCGGACTGCGCGGCCCTGCTCGGCACCGTCCCGGAGGGCGATCTCGCCGCCGCCTTCGCCACCGCCGATGCCCCCCGAGTCGCGGAGGCGATGCGCCGGCTGCGGGACCGGGGGGAGGGCTTCCGGATCGAGGCGACGGCGCGCAACGGGCGGAAAATCCTGCTGTCCGGCCGGCGTTCCGGCGGCGGACCGCCGGGTGGCCTGCCCGCGGCGGACGAACCGGCGGGGCACCAGGACGTGGTCTGGCTGGAGGACGTCACCGACCGCTGCACCGAGCGCGACGATCTGACGCAGGGGCGTGTGGACGCCGAGTCGGCGCTGGCGGAATTACGGGCGGCGGCGGACGCCCTGCCGGTGCCCGTGTGGCTGCGCCGGGCGGACCTGGGGCTCGCCTGGTGCAACCGGGCCTACGCCCGCGCCGTGGATTCCGACCCTGCCTCCGCCCTATCCGCGCAGGCGGAGTTAGCCTCCGCCACCGCCGGGCGGGCGCTGGCCGAGCGGGCGCGGACGGGCGGCGTCGCCCAATCGGAGCGGGTGACGGTGGTCGTCGGCACGGAACGGCGCCTGCTGGAGGTGACGGAGGCCCCGCTGCCCGCCCCGGACGGCGGGGGCACGCTGGTGGTCGGCTACGCGCTCGACCTCACCGCGGTGGAGGAGATGCGGGCGGAACTGGGCCGTCACCTCGCCGCCCATGGCGAGGTGCTGGAGCGGCTGGGGGCGGCCATCGCCATCTTCGGGCCGGACACGCGCCTGACCTTCTTCAACCAGGCCTACGCCCGCCTGTGGGAGCTGGAGGAGGTCTGGCTGCGCAACCAGCCGACTCACGCCGAGATCCTGGAGGAGCTGCGCGCCCGCCGCCGCCTGCCGGAATACGCCGATTACCAGAGCTACAAGCGCGAACGGCTCGGCCGCTACACCCGCCTGCTGGAGCCGGTGGAGGAGATGCTGCACCTGCCCGACGGCACCACCCTGCGCAGCCTCGCCGCCCCGCACCCCATGGGCGGGCTGATGCTGATCATGGAGGACGTGACCAACACGCTGGCGCTGGAGTCCTCTTACAACACGCTCATCGCCGTCCAGCAGGAGACGCTGGACAACCTTGCGGAGGGCATCGCGGTGTTCGGCGGCGACGGGCGGCTGAAGCTGTCCAACCCCGCCTTCGCCCGCATCTGGGACCTGCACGAGGACGACCTGCACGGCGAGCCGCACATCTCCGACCTGTTCGAGCGGATGCGCCCCTTCCTGGAGAACGGCGGCGACTGGGACAGCCTGAAGGACGAGATGATCGGCGCCACGCTGGAACGCGCCGTGCGCTCCGGCCGGCTGGAGCGCGCAGACGGTTCGGTCGTGGAGTTCGCCACCCTGCCGCTGCCCGACGGGGCGGTGCTGAACAGCTACCTCGACGTCACCGACAGCGCCCGGCTGGAGCAGGCGTTGCGCGCCTCCAACGCCGCGCTGGAGGCCGCCGACCAGCTGAAGTCGGAGTTCATCGCCAACGTCTCCCACCACCTGCGCACGCCGCTGAACGGCATCATCGGCTTCGGCGAGGTCCTGGCGAACCAGTATTTCGGGGAGCTGAACCCGCGCCAGATGGAATACGTCAAGGGCGTGCTGAACGCCGGGGAGCGGCTGCTGGCGCTGATCGACGACGTGGTGGACATGACCAGCCTCGGCGCCGGCGTCACCACGCTGGAGCGCGGTGCGGTGGACGTGCCCGACCTTCTGGGCACGGTGGCGGAGCTGACGCGCGAATGGGCGCGGCGCGAGGGCCTGCGTCTCGACCTCTCCGCCCCGGCCGCGCTGGGGGAACTGGAAGGCGACGCGCGGCGGCTGAAGCAGGCGCTTTTCACGCTGGTGGTCGGCGCCATCCGCCACCCGCCGGGTGACAAGCGCATCCTCCTGGCCGGAGAGCGCACCGCGACGTCGCTGGTGGTGACCATCGGCAGCGCCGCCCCGCCCGACGCAACGGCTATGCCGTCCCGTTACGACCGCACCGACCCGCGGGGTGCGGCGGCGCTCGGCCTGTCGCTGGTCCGCAACGTGATGGAATTGCACGGCGGCCGCCTGGAAGTCGAGGAATGGATGGGCGACGGCGCCCGCTTCCGCTGCATCCTGCCGATACGGCCGTAACCTACGGCCCCCTCACCCCTGCCGCCGCCGCGCCTCTCCGAACGGCTGCTCTTCCCGACCGACCGGGGCGGCGGCCGGCTGCACGGACGCGGAGGCCGGGCTGTCCCGCGTGATCAGCCGCGCGCCGCGCTGGTAGGTGGCGTAGCGCCACAGCCACTGCAGGGTCACCAGCACGCGCTTCTGGAAGCCGACCAGCAGGTAGACGTGGATGATGGCCCACAGCACCCAGGCGAACCAGCCCTTCAGGTGACGCCTGCCGAAGTCGAAGACGGCGGCGCTGCGCCCGACGATCGCCGTGTTGCCGCGGTTGTGGAAATGGAAGGGCTCCATGGGCTGGCCGCGCAGCAGGTTGGCCTCCAGCGCCGCGCCCAGATGCTCGCCCTGCTGCTTGGCGACCTGGGCGAGGCCCGGCAGCGGCTTGCCGTCGTCGCCGGCCAGCGTCGCCGTGTCGCCCAGCGCGTAGACGTCCGGCACGCCCGGCACGGACATGTCGGCGTTGACCGGGATGCGCCCGGCCCGGTCGGTGTCCACCCCCAGCCACCGCCCGGCGGGCGAGGCCTTGACGCCGGCGCCCCAGACGATGGTCCCCGCGGGGATGAAGCGCCCGGCCACGGTCGCCCCCTCCGGCGTGATCGACTCCACCGCCTGGCCAGTCAGCACCACCACGCCCAGTTCCTCCAGCTTGCGGCGGGCGTAGGTGGCGAGGTCGTCGGGGAAGCTCGCCAGGATGCGCGGCCCGGCCTCCACCAGCAGCACCTTGGCGGCGCGCGGGTCGATGCGGCGGAAGTCCTTGGCCAGCGCGTGGCGCGCCAGTTCGGCGATGGAGCCCGCCATCTCCACCCCCGTCGGCCCGCCGCCGACGATGATGGAGGTCATCAGCGCCTTCTGCCGCTCGGGGTCGTCGCACATCTCCGCCTGCTCGAAGCTCATCAGCAGGCGGGCGCGGATGCGGCGGGCGTTCTCGATGGTCTTCAGGCCGGGCGCGATCGCCGCCCAGTCGTCGTGCCCGAAATAGCTGTAGGAGGAGCCCGTCGCCAGCACCAGCCGGTCATAGGAAACGAAGCTGCCGTCGGCCAGCATCACCCGCTTCTGCGCTTGGTCAATGCCCGTCACCTCCCCCATCAGCACGTCGATGTTCGGGTGCCGGCTGAGGATGCGCCGGATCGGCTCCGCGATGTCGGCGGGGGAGAGGGCGGCGGTCGCCACTTGGTACAGCAGCGGCACGAACAGATGGTAGTTGTGCCGGTCGATGACCGTAACGCGGATGTTGGTGCCGCCGAGCGACCCCGCGCAGGCGAGGCCGCCGAACCCGGCCCCCACGATCACCACATGCGGGCGGCTGTCCACGGGCGCTGGCGTTCGGTCGAGCTGGGGCACGGCACGGTCCCTCCGGTCGGTCGGGGTCTCGACGAACAACCGGCGGCGGGGTGCTTATGTTGCGGTGCGTCGTGGCGCGCTCAGGGATGCGCCATCAGGTAGCGCATGGTCGTCAGCAGGATACCGGTCATGACGACCAGCATACCGCCCAGCTTGATGGTCATCCGCTGCTCAATCTGCTTCAACTCGGCCCGCAGACCGTTCTCAACAAGCCGAAGTTCGGATTTCACGCCCGTGACCGTCGACTCGACACCGACAAGCCCGGCTTTCGACTCCGCCCTCGGCTCGGCAATCAACGTCTCCAGCCGGTGCTCGACCCGCTCCACGTCCGCCTTGCTCGCGGCTTGGCTATCCATGAAATCGGCCAGAGCCTCCACCTGCTCGGAAGAAAAGCCGGCCTTCTGGAGCTTCAGGATGGCGGACGCGCTCACCAAACCTCCCGGACATTGCGGATCAACACGCACCTACAATAGGGCGGCCCCTCCGTCCGGTAAAGCCCCCTACCGCGGCAGGGTCACGGTCACCCGCAATCCCCCCTCCGCCCGGTTGGCCAGCGCGATGTCGCCGCCGTGGCCGCGCACCACCGTCCTTGCGGTCGCCAGCCCCAGCCCGACCCCACCCGTGTCGCGGGAGCGGGAGCGTTCCAGACGGTAGAAGGGGGCGAAGACCTTCTCGAACTCCGCCTCCGGGATGCCGGGGCCGGTGTCGTCGATCTCCACGCGGACGATAGACGTGGACGAGGGCCCGTCCTCCGGCCGCAGGCGCACGGTGAAGCCGCCGCCGTAGGCGATGGCGTTGTCCATCAGGTTGGCGAAGGCGCGGCGTAGCGCCACCGGCCGGCCGTCGAGTGCCGCGTGCGCCGGTCCCTCGTAGACCGCGCTGTGCCCGGCGTCGACGCGGTCCTCGCACAGGCTCTGCAGCAGGTCGGCGAGGTCGAGGGGGCCGCGCGGCTCGCGCTTGGCGTCGTCGCGGGCGAAGGCCAGCGTGGCGTTGATCATCGCCTCCATCTCGTCGAGGTCGGACAGCATCTTGCGCTGCATCTCCGGGTCCTCAACCAGCTCGGCGCGCAGGCGCAGGCGGGTCAGCGGCGTGCGCAGGTCGTGGCTCATGGCCGCCAGCATCTGGGTGCGGTCGGCGACGAAGCGGGCGAGCCGCGCCTGCATCCGGTTGAAGGCGCGGGTGGCGGCGCGCAGCTCCCGCGGGCCGCTTTCCGGCAAGGGCGGCGCCTCGCCGTCCACGCCCAGCCGCTCCGCCGCCACGGCGAAGCGCGCGATGGGCGCCGTCAGCCGCCGCGCCGTCCACAGCGAGACGATCGCGATGGCGGCGACGATGCCGGCCATCCACAGCGCGAAGCGCAGCAGGCGGAACGGCCCCTCCAGCGGGTCGCCGCCGGCGAAGACCAGCCAGGACCCGTCGTTCAGCTGCACCGACAGCCGCACGTCGCGGCCCCAGTGATGGTCCTCCGCCGGGAAGGGGCCGGTCATCGGCGGATCGCGGCGCAGCTCGATCATCACCGAGCGGTCGCGGTCGTCCAGCCCGTTGCGGATGGCCCGGCGCAGCCGGTCGAAGGGGAAGCCTTCGCGCAGGTTGTCGGCCTTGAAGCGGGGTGCGTCCCGCTCCCACTCCACGCGCAGCACCGGGTCGTCGATGGCGCGCACCAGCCGCGTGCGCTCCGGCACGGGTGTGCTCTCGACCAGCTGGACGATGGAGGTGACGCGCTGCACCAGCACGCGCGGGCTGTGCACCGGCGGCCCTTCCGGGCGGTCGGTCAGGTAGACCAGCGCGCTGACCGCCTGGGTCAGCAGCAGGGCCAGCACGACCGTCAGCGCCATGCGCGCGGCGATGCTGTCGGGCAGCCGCAGCCAGCGGCGGGCGACGAGCAGGCGGCTTTTCCGCGCGGTCTCCATCACGACCCCGCCCCCCCGGACCCGACGACCGGCGGCGTGAACAGATAGCCGCCGCCGCGCACCGTTTTGATCAGAGTCGGTTCCGCCGGGTCGGGTTCGATCTTGCGGCGCAAGCGGCTGACCTGGACGTCGATGGAGCGGTCGAAGGGCACCGCCGACCGCCCGCGGGCGAGGTCCAGCAGCTGGTCGCGGGTCAGCACGCGCTGGGGATGCTCCACGAAGGCGACCAGCAGGTCGTACTCGCCGGCCGACAGCTGGACCAACACCCCGTCGGGGGAGCGCAGCTCCCGCTTGGCCAGATCCAGCGTCCAGTCCTCGAAGCGCAGCAGCTTGCCGCCCTCCCCGCCCGGCGCCGCGGGGCCGGAGGCGCGGCGCAGCACCGCCTTGATGCGGGCCAGCAGCTCGCGCGGGCTGAAGGGCTTCGCCAGATAATCGTCGGCGCCCATCTCCAGCCCGACGATGCGGTCGGTTTCCTCCCCCATGGCGGTCAGCATGATGACGGGGGTCTGCGCCGTCTCCGGCGCGGCGCGCAGACGGCGGCACAGGCTGAGCCCGTCCTCCCCCGGCATCATGAGGTCGAGCACGATCATGTCCACCCGCGCGGTGTCGAGCGTGCGCATCATTTCGGCACCATCCTTGGCGCCGGTGACGCGGAAGCCGTGGCGCGTCAGGAACTGCGCCAGCAGCGAGCGGATTTCGCGGTCGTCGTCCACGACCAGGAGGTGGGGCGTGCGGTCCATGGCCCGCATGATCCGACGCGCGGGCGCGGGGGTGAAGGGAAAATGTGTAACGGCGCGTAACGGCCGGGGCACCTGTTACACAGCGTTACCAAATGACCGGTCGCCGGACATCAACCCGCAACGTAGGCGGCGCAGTCTCAGGCCATCGGGAAGGCACAAAGCCTTTCGAGAACGCCTTCGAAAACGAGGAGCACCACCATGAAACGCGCCATGATGACCACCGCCGCTCTGGCTCTCGGCCTCGGCCTCGCCGTGCCGGTCTTCGCCCAGCAGCAGCCCGGTCCCGGCGCCGGTCCGGGGGCTGGTCCGGGCGCCGGCCGCGACCACGGCCGCATGTTCTCCCGGATGTGCGAGGACCAGGACGCCCGGCTCGCCGGCATGCTGGCCTTCGCGGAGAAGAAGCTGAACATCACCGACCAGCAGCGCGCCGCCTGGACCAAGTTCGCCGACGCGGCGAAGGGTGCGGAAAAGCCGATGCAGGACCTGTGCGCCAAGTACAAGGACCAGCCGATGCCGACCACCGCGCCGCAGCGGCTTGAGCGCATGGAGGCGATGACGGCGGCCCATCTGGCCCAGATCCAGCAGGTCCGCCCGGCGGCGACCGACCTCTACGCCCAGCTGACCCCCGACCAGCAGAAGATCGCCGACCAGTTCATGAACCGCGCCGGCGGAGGCTTCGGCGGCCATCGCGGCATGCATCACGGCATGGGCGGGCATGGTATGGGTGGCCATGGCTTCGGCCCGGCGAACGGCCCGGCCGGCGGCCCTGGCCCCCGCAACGGCTGATCTCGCGCATCAGCCTTTCAAAAGACGGGCCGCCGGTTCCCCCCGGCGGCCCGTTTTGCGTGTCAGATCACTCCGCTCCCGGGACGCCCTTCGAGGTCGAATACTCGAAATGCAGCGCCTCGCCCGGGTGGACCAGCGGGTGGATGGCGTGGGCGGCCTGCGCCGCCTCCGAAAAGCCGCAGAGGATCAGCTTCAGCTTGCCGGGGTAGGTGGCGATGTCGCCGATGGCGTAGACGCCGGGGGCGCTGGTGGCGCAGCCGGGCAGGCTTACGCCGATGTGGCTGCGCTCCAGGTTCAGGCCCCATTCGGCGATCGGGCCGAGGTTCATCGACAGGCCGAAGAAGGCCAGCAGCGCGTCGGCCGGCAGGTCCTTCTCGGCCCCGTCCATCGTGGCGACGCGCACGGCCGACAGCTGGCCGTTCTCACCGACGAGGCCCGCCAGCTGGTAGGGCACGACCATCTCGACCTTGCCCTCGCGCGCCAATGCGTCCATGCGGGCGACGCTTTCCGGGGCGGCGCGGAACTTCGGGCGGCGGTGGATGACGTAGACTTTCTCCGCCACGTCGGCCAGCGACAACGTCCAGTCCACCGCCGAATCGCCGCCGCCGGCGATCACCACGCGCTTGCCGGCGAAGTCCTGCTTGCGGCGGACCATGTAGAAGACCGACGTGCCTTCATACCGCTCCAGCCCGTCCAGCGGCGGGCGGTTCGGGCCGAAGGCGCCGCAGCCGGCGGCGATGATCACCGCCTGCGTGTCGATTCGCGTGCCGATGCTGGTTTCCACCAGCCAGCGCCCCTCGTCCGTGCGGGTCAGCTTTTCGACCTGCTGGCCCAAGTGGTAGGTCGGCGCGAAGGGTGCGGCCTGCTCCGCCAGCTTGTCGATCAGGTCGGCGGCCTCGATGGCCGGGTGGGCCGGGATGTCGTAGATCGGCTTTTCCGGGTAGAGCGCGGTGCACTGCCCGCCCACCATGTCCAGCGCGTCCACGACGTGGCAGCGCATCTTCAGCATGCCGCATTCGAAGACGGCGAACAGGCCCACGGGGCCGGCGCCGACGATGACGACATCGGTGCGATGGACGGTCTGCGGCATGGAAGCGCTACCCTTTGTTCCGAAAGTCCCAAGCGATGTGCCGCATTCAATGGGACGTTTTCGGGGTTGCGGTCAAGGCCGTCGCGACCGTCATGCGCCTTTGGCAGAGGAGGCGCGCGCAGAAATCGCACTTTTGTCTAAAATTTCTAATTTAACGCCCTTCATACTGGAGTAGGGTATACTCCATGCATCGCCGACCGGAGCTGCTCTCATGAAGGAATTGCGCTGCCTCGTGTTCACCGACCAGGAAGTGGTGAAGGCGGTGCTCGACCGCCGGCGGCGGATGCGCGAGCCACTGCCGCGTGGGACCGTCGGCACGGTGACCTACCGCATGAACCAGGGCGTCGAGACGGTCATCCAGGTCACCGGGGATGAGGGCGACGACCGGACCATGGTCCTGCACGAGGCGGAGGTGGCCGCCGCCATGGTCGCCTACTGCATGGGGCGCAAGATCCCCCTACCAGTCGATTCCGACAAGATGCTGCACGTGATCAACGACAGCCTGACGCTGATGATCACCATGAACTTCAACAAGGCCCCGCGCCTGGTCGAGGGCAAGGCCGGCGAGGACAGGCAGGCCGCAGACAAGCAAGCAGACGTGGAAACCATCGCGCCCCATGCCCTGAAGGCCCGCCGCCCGGCCACCGCCCGCATCTGACTTCGGTCATTTCCGGCCGGGTCGTGACCTTGGTCGCGGACCCGCCTTTCCGGCTTGCGGGCGGTGCCGCCGTTCCCCCACAATCCGGCGCCATGACACAGCCGCCCCCTTCCCCGCCCGCCCGGCGCACCGTTCTCTTGCCCGATGAGGCCACGACCGCGCGGCTCGCTCAGCGGCTGGCGTCGGCGCTCGCCCCCGGCGACCTCATGGCGTTGCGCGGCGATCTCGGCGCCGGCAAGACCGCCCTGTCGCGTGCCCTGATTCGCGCGGTGACGGAAGAAGAGGCGGAGGTGCCCTCCCCCACCTTCACGTTGGTGCAGACCTACGAGACGGACATCGGCCCGGTCTGGCATTTCGACCTCTACCGCCTGTCCGGCCCCGACGAGGTGACCGAGCTGGGCTGGGACGAGGCGCGCGCCGAGGCCGTGCTGCTGGTGGAATGGCCTGACCGGCTGGGCCCACTGCTGCCGGCCGATCGTCTCGACATCACAATGACCTTCACCGGCCCGGACAGCCGCCAAGCCGACCTGATCGGCCACGGCATGTGGGAAGACCGCCTCCGCACCTTCGACCTGTCGGGACTGGAGCAGCCGTGACTGACCGCGCATCCGCCATCGCGGCCTTCCTCGCCCACCACGGGCTGGACACGGCCAAGCGGCAACCGCTGGCCGGCGACGCCTCCGCCCGTCGTTACGAGCGCGTAACAACCACGGATGGCGGCACGCTGATCCTCGTGGACACGCCGGCCCCGGCCGAGGATCTGCTGCCCTTCATCGCCATCGGCGACACGCTGTGCGGCCTGGGATTCTCCGTGCCCGGCATCGTCGCGGCGGAGGTGGAGGCCGGGTTGGCGCTCCAGGAGGATTTCGGGGACGACACCCTGTCGCGCCTGCTGGCTGCCGGTGCGGATCCGCGCCCGCTCTACGAGTTGGCGACCGACGTCCTGATCGAGCTGCACCGCCGCTTCCCCGTGAAGGAGGCCGCCCGCCTCGGCCTGCCCAGCTACGACGCCGCCCTGTTCGCGCAGCAGGTCGCCCTGTTCGCGGAGGTGTACGTCCCCGCCGCGACCGGAAAGGCAATTTCCGACACGGTCCTGGCCGACCTCGAAGCCGCTTGGGCGGCGGTGATCCCCGCGGCCTGCGCCGGGCCGCAGTCGCTTCTGCTGCGCGACTACCACGTCGACAACGTGATGCGCCTGCCCCGCCCCGGCCTGAAGGCGGCGGGCCTGATCGACTACCAGAGCGCCGGGCTCGGCCCCGTCGCCTACGATCTGGTGTCGCTGTTGGAGGACGCGCGGCGCGACGTGCCCGCCGACCTCGCGGAGTCGTTGCTGAACCGGTACGTGTCCGCCTTCCCCGACCTGGACGCCGCGGCTTTCCGCCGCTCCTACGCGGTGCTGGGGGCCGTGCGGCACGCGCGGATCGTCGCCATTTTCGTGCGGCTGGCGCTCCAGCAGCGCCGCCGCGGCTACCTCGTCCACCTGCCGCGGGTCTGGCGGCTTCTGGAAGGCCAGCTGTCCAAGCCGGAGTTGGCCCCCATCGCCGACTGGTTCGCCCGTCACCTGCCGCCGGGAACCCGCGCGGACTTCGTCGTTCCGGAGCCGGATTGAGAATGTCGCCTGTTGTAACGCCCAAAAAAGCCCCCCAGAAAGCCCCCCAGAAAGTCCCGAAGAACGCCATGGTCATGGCCGCCGGCCTCGGCCTGCGCATGCGCCCGCTGACCCTGGAGCGGCCCAAGCCCCTGATCCCGGTGATCGGCAAGCCGATGCTCGACCACGCGCTCGACCGGCTGGAGGAGGCCGGCGTCCAGAAGGCCGTGGTGAACGCCCATTACAAGGGCGCGATGATCGCCGACCACCTGAAGGCGCGCACCCGCCCGACCATCGCCCTGTCGCCGGAAGACACGCTGCTGGAAACCGGCGGCGGCGTGAAGAAGGCCCTGCCGCTGCTGGGCGCGGACCCGATCTACGTCGTCAACGCCGACATCCTGTGGCTGGACGGCCCCTCCCCCACGCTGGCGCGGCTGGCCCGGCACTGGGATCCGGAGGCGATGGACGCGCTGCTCCTGCTGATGGCGACCACCAAGTCGGTGGGTTACGAGGGGCGCGGCGACTACCACATGGACCCGATGGGCCGGCTGGTCCGCCGCAGCGAGATGGAGATCGCCCCCTTCGTCTTCGCCGGCGTCCAGATCGTCAAGCCGGAGCTGTTCGCGCAGGACACGCCCGACGGCGCCTTCTCCACCAACCTGATCTGGGACCGCGCGCAGGAGGCCGGGCGCCTCTACGGCCTCGCCCACGACGGTCTGTGGTTCCACATCGGCACGCCCGCCGCACTCCAGGAGTCCGAGGATCTGCTGTCGATGAGCGACGTGTCGGTGGTCACCACCTAAAGCGTCGCCGCCGCAACTTTTCACCACAAAGGCACAAAGGCACAAAGAACGTCACAAAGGGGCTTCGGTGCGGCACAGTCATGCCCGTTGCATTTGATCTCTTCTTTGTGAAAATCTTTGTGTCCTTTGTGCCTTGGTGGTGTCTAATCTCTACGACGTGAACGTTCCGGGACATCGATGACCAGCAGCGCGGAACCGAAGGTCTTCACGATTCCCTCCGGCGTCTCCTTCGTGGACACGCTGGCGGCCGGCATCGTGGAGCGTGTGGGCGACGACCCGCTGGCGCTCGCCGCGGTGACCGTCCTGCTGCCAACGCGCCGGTCCTGCCTGTCGCTGCGCGACGCGTTCCTGCGCCGCTCCGGCGGCCGGCCGATGCTTCTGCCCCGCATGAGCCCGCTGGGCGAGTTGGACGCCGACACGCTCAGCCTCACCGCGGAGGAGCTGCCCGGCGTCCCGCTGGAGCTGCCGGGCGCGGTCACCCCGCTGAAGCGGCAGCTTCTGCTGGCGCGGCTGATCCTCCAGGCCCACGGCGTCTCGGCCACCACCGCGCAGGCGGTGCGGCTGGGCGCCGACCTCGGCCGGCTGATCGACGCGGTGTGGACGGAGGGCGTGGCCTTCGACCGCCTCGCCTCCCTGGTGCCGGAGGATTACGCCCAGCATTGGCAGGTGACGCTGGAGTTCCTGAAGATCGTCACAGAGCACTGGCCGACCATCCTCGGCTCCATCGAGCTGACCGACCCCGCCCAGCGCCGCAACATCGTGCTGGAGACGCAGGCCGCGCTCTGGCGGGCGGAGCCGCCACAGGGGCTGGTCATCGCCGCGGGCTCCACCGGCTCCATCCCCGCCTCGGCCGAGTTGCTGGCGGTGATCGCCCGCCTGCCGCAAGGCGCCGTCGTCCTGCCCGGCCTGGACCAGGAGGCCGACGACACGGCTTGGGACGCCATCCGCCGCGACGAATCGCACCCGCAGCACGGGCTGGCCCACCTGTTGGACCGGCTGGGCACCACGCGCGACGGCGTCCGGCGCTGGAACGATGTGGAGGAGCCGCGCGCCGTCCGCGCCCGCCTGATCGCGGAGGCCATGCGCCCCGCCGCCACCACGGAAAGCTGGCGGGCGCTGGAGGGGCTGGACGCGTCGGCGCTCGCCAACCTGACCCGAATCGACGCCGCCACGGCGGAGGAGGAAGCGTCGGCCATCGCGCTGCTGATGCGCCACGCGCTGGAAACGCCGGAAAAGCGCGCCGCGCTGGTCACCCCCGATCGCAACCTCGCGCGCCGAGTCGCCATGGCGCTGTCGCGCTGGGGCATCGCGGTGAACGACTCGGCCGGCCAGCCGCTCGTCCACACGGCGGTGGGCACCTACCTGCGCCTGACCGCCGAGCTGGCCGCCAGCCGCGCGCACCCGCTGGCCCTGCTGGCGCTCGCCAAGCACCCGCTGGCGGCCGGCGGGCGTGACCCGTCCGACTTCCGCAGCGCCGCCCGCGCGCTGGAGCGCACCGTCCTGCGCGGCCCCCGCCCGGCGGAGGGTTTCAGTGGCCTGATCGCCGCGCTGAAGGGCGCGGAGTATTTCGCGCAGCACGAGGGGCGCCGGGACCAGCAGGCCTTCCTGCTCGATTGGCTGGAGGATCTCAGCAAACTCGCGGCCCCCTTCATGGAGGTGTTGTTCAGCGAGGCGCCGATCGCCGACCTCGTGCGCGCCCACATCGCCTTCGCGGAGAAGCTGGCCGCCCGCACCGATATGCCCGGCGAGAAGTTCCTCTGGCTCCAGGCCGACGGCGAGGGGGCGGCCGGTTTCGTGCACGAGCTTCTGGAGGCCGCGGAGGGCTTCCCGGCCGTGCCCGGCACCGACTATCCGGCGCTGCTCGACGCGCTGATGGCGATGCGGCCGGTCTACCAGCGCTACGGCCTGCACCCGCGCCTGTCGATCCTCGGCCCCATGGAGGCGCGCCTCCAGCATTTCGACCTGATGATCCTCGGCGGGCTGAACGAGGGCACCTGGCCGCCCGACCCGGCCGCCGACCCCTGGATGTCGCGCCCCATGCGCCGCGACTTCGGTTTGCCGAGCCCGGAGCGCATGGTCGGCCTGTCCGCCCACGACTTCACCCACGCCTGCGGCGCGCCGGAGGTGGTGCTGACCCGCGCGGAGCGCGTGGACGGCACGCCGACCGTGCCGTCGCGCTGGCTGCTGCGGCTGGAAACCGTGCTGCGCGCCCTGAACCTCGACGGCCGCATCGACCTCGCCGGGGAGCCTTGGCTGGCCTGGGCGCGCGGCCTGGACGAGCCCGACGCCGTGCGGCCCGTTTCGCCCCCGGAACCGCGCCCCCCCGTGACCGCGCGGCCGCGCAAGCTGTCGGTCACCAAGATCGAGCGCTGGATGCGCGACCCCTACGCCGTCTACGCGGAGCATGTGCTGCGCCTGCGCAAGCTGGACCCCATCGCCGCCGATCCGGGTGCCGCCGACCGCGGCCAGTTCATCCACGGCGCGCTGGACGCCTTCGTGCGCGAGTATCCCGGCCCGCTGCCCCAGGATGCGCTGCACCGCCTGCTCGACCTTGGGCGCCAATCCTTCGGCCCACTGTTGCAGACCCACCCCGACGTCTGGGCCTTCTGGTGGCCGCGCTTCGAGCGCATCGCCGAATGGTTCATTGCCCTGGAGCGCGACCGCCGCCTGACCGTGAAGCCGCTGGCGACCGAAGTCAGCGGCGAGCTGACGCTCAACGGCCCCGCTGGCCCCTTCCTGCTGACCGCCAAAGCCGACCGCATCGATTCGACCGGCGAAGGGTTGGTCCTGATCGACTACAAGACCGGTACCCCGCCCTCGACTCGCGAGATCGAGCTGGGCTTCGCCCCGCAGCTGCCGCTGGAGGCCGCCATCGCGCTGGCCGGCGGCTTCGGCGGCGTGGCGGCTGGTAAGGTTGCGGAACTGTCCTTCTGGCGCCTGTCCGGCGGCGACCCCGCCGGTGAGGAAAAGCCGGTGAAGGGCGACCCCGCGACGCTGGCCTCCGAGGCCCGCGCCGGCCTGGAAGAACTGATCCGCCACTTCGACGACCCCGCCACCCCCTACCGCTCCTGCCCCCGCCCGGCCATGGCGCCGCGGTATACGGACTACGCGCATCTGGCGCGGGTGCAGGAATGGTCCGCTGGTGGCGATGGGGGTGAGGGATGATGATGCACGGATACCCCCACCCCGACCCTCCCCCGCTGAGCGGGGGAGGGAGACAGGACCTTTGTCGGAAATCAGCGGCAGTCCCCTCCCCCGCCCAGCGGGGAAGGGTTAGGGAGGGGGCACCCCCCGCCCGCACGTCGCACAAAGCACCAACGCCATGAACCTCCTCGACTTCCCCGCCCGCGAATTGCCGCTCGACCCCAACGTCAAGCAGCGCCAGGCCTCCAACCCGCTGTCGTCGGTGTGGGTGGGCGCGTCGGCCGGGTCCGGCAAGACCAAGGTGCTGACCGACCGCGTGCTGCGGCTGATGCTGGCCGGTACGGCGCCGGCGCGCATCCTCTGCCTGACCTTCACCAAGGCGGCGGCGGCGGAGATGTCCATCCGCATCAACCGCACGCTGGGCATCTGGGCGACACTGCCCGACGCCGACCTGGAGGACCGCCTCTACGACCTGTGCGGCGAGCGCCCCACGGCGGAGACACGCACCGCCGCCCGCCGCCTGTTCGCGCAGGTGGTGGACTGTCCGGGCGGCATGAAGATCCAGACGATCCACGCCTTCTGCCAGTCGCTGCTGCGCCGCTTCCCGCTGGAGGCCGGGCTGGCCCCGCACTTCGAGGTGATGGACGAGCGCACCGCCGCCGGCCTGCTGACCGAGGCGCGCGATGAGGTGCTGCACGCCGGCCGCGCCGCCCCGGACACAGCCCTCGGCAAGGCCATGGCCCGCCTGACCGCCGACCTGAACGCGGAGGAGTTCGCCGACATCCTGGCGGAGTTGGCCAACGAGCGCGGCCGCATCCAGCGCCTGTTCGAGCGATTCGGGAACGTGGAGGGCGCCGTCGACGCCGTCCACCGCGAGTTGGGGGTGGAGCCCGGCACGACCGAGGCCGACATCCTGCATGAGGCCTGCGCCGACGCGTCGCTGGACGTGCCCACCCTGCGGGAGGCTTGCCGGGCGCTGAGCACCGGCACCAAGACCGACGAGGAGCGCGGCATCGGCATCCAGAGCTGGCTGGACGCCGCGGAAAGCCGCGTGCGCGCCTTCCAGGCCTACGCCCGCCTGTTCCTGACCGCCGAGGGCACGGCGCGCAAGACGCTGATCACCAAGAAGCCGGCAACCAACTTCCCCGCCGCCCTTATCGCGTTGGAGCGCGAGGCCGAACGGCTCGTTTCGCTGATGAAACGGGTGAAGTCGGCCGGAGTCGCCGCCTCCACCACCGCCCTCCTCACGCTGGCCGAAGCCCTTCTGCACGCCTATGACGCCAAGAAGAAGGGCAAGGCGCTGCTGGACTACGACGACCTGATCCTGGCGGCCAACACGCTGCTGCGCGGCAAGGACGGCGTCCCGGCGGTGCCCTGGGTGCTGTTCAAGATGGACGGCGGCCTGGACCACATTCTGATCGACGAGGCGCAGGACACCAACCCGGAACAGTGGGCCGTCGTGTCCTCCATCGCCGAGGAGTTCTTCGCCGACCTGTCCGCCCACAACAGCACCGGCACGACACGCACCGTCTTCGCCGTGGGCGACGAGAAGCAGTCGATCTTCAGCTTCCAGCGCGCCGACCCGGCCGAATTCGCGCGCATGCGCCGGCATTTCCAGACCCGCGCCGAAACGGCGACGCGGATCTGGCACGCGGTGGAGCTGGACATCTCCTTCCGCTCCACCGCCGCCGTGCTGCAAGCGGTGGACGCCGTGTTCCGGCTGGACACCGCCAAGGACGGCGTGGCGTCGGAGGTCAGCCCGGTGATTCGCCACCGCGCCTTCCGCCGCGGCCACGCCGGGCTGGTGGAGCTGTGGCCGCCGGTCAAGCCGGCGGAGGTTGCCGACCCGCCCGCCTGGGCGCCGCCGGTGGAGCGCGAATCGGCCGATTCGCCCTCGGCCCGGCTGGCGGCGGTCATCGCCGACACGATCCGCGACTGGACGCAACGCGGGGAGACGCTGGAGTCGCGCGGCAGGCCGATCCAGCCCGGCGACGTG
Organism: Azospirillum canadense; assembly: GCF_025961225.1. Classification (GTDB taxonomy): domain Bacteria; phylum Pseudomonadota; class Alphaproteobacteria; order Azospirillales; family Azospirillaceae; genus Azospirillum; species Azospirillum canadense. Next base: position 2,960,505 of record NZ_JAOQNG010000001.1, read on the forward strand.
ATGGTGCTGGTCCGCCGCCGCACCAGCTTCGTAACGGAGCTGGTGCGCGCGCTGAAGGACCGCGCCGTGCCCGTCGCCGGCGTGGACCGCATGGTGCTGACCGAGCAGCTGGCGGTCATGGACCTGATGGCGCTGTGCGAGTTCCTGCTGCTGCCGGAAGACGACCTGACGCTGGCCACCGTGCTGAAGGGGCCGCTGATCGGCCTGACCGAGGAGCAGCTGTTCGACCTCGCACACGGCCGGCGCGGCACGCTGTGGCAGGCTCTGGTCGCCAAGGCGGAGGAAGATCCAGCCTACCACCCGGCGCGCCGCTACCTGGGCGGCCAGCTCGCCCGCACCGACTTCCTGGCGCCCTACGAGCTGTTCGCCGGCCTGCTGGCCGCCCCCTGCCCGGCCGACGAGCGGTCGGGGCGCCGCGCCATCCTGAAGCGGCTCGGCCCCGACGCGCAGGACCCGTTGGACGAGTTCCTGGCTGTTTGTCTCGCTTTCGAAAAGACCGAGCCGCCGTCCTTGCAGAACTTCCTCGCCTGGCTCGCCGCCAGTGAGGCGGAGATCAAGCGCGAGCTGGAGCAGGGCGGCGGCCGCGTGCGTATCATGACGGTGCATGGGTCGAAGGGCTTGCAGGCGCCCATCGTCTTCCTGCCCGACACGCTGGGCACCCCGACGCAGAGCCCGCCGATCCTGTGGCCGGACGAGGGCTGCGCCGTCCCGCTCTTCGCCGCGCGCCGCAGCCAGGAGGACGCGCTGTGCGCCGAGGCGCGGTCCCGCGCCAACCGGCGCCGCGACCAGGAGTACCGGCGCCTGCTGTACGTGGCGCTGACCCGTGCGGAGGATCGGCTGTACGTCTGCGGCTACCAGGGCAAGCGCGACCCGTCGGAGGCCTGCTGGTACAAGCTGGTCGAATCCGCGATGGGCGAGATCGGCGTGCCGCATCCCTTTGATTTCGCATCTCTTTGTCCCGACGGCTGGACCGGGGACGGCTGGCGCCTGCACGACCCGCAGACCGCAGCACCAAAGCCGGACGGCGCCGACGCTGGCCGCGTGGTGGAGGCGTACGCGCCGCTGCCCTGGCTGACCGCAAAGGCGCCGGAGGAGCCGGAGCCGAGCCGCCCCCTGACCCCTTCCCGCCCGGACGGGGACGAGCCGGCGGTGCGATCCCCCCTGGGCGAGGACGACGGGGCGCGGTTCAAGCGCGGCCTGCTGGTCCACCGGCTGATGCAGTCGCTGCCCGACCTGCCGCCCGACGCGCGGGAGGCCGCCTGCCGCCGCTTCCTCGCCCGCCCCGCGCACGAACTGGCGCCGGACCGGCAGGACGAGATCGCCCGGGAGACCATGGCGGTGGTGAACAGCCCCGACTTCGCACACCTGTTCGGCCCGAACTCCCGCGCCGAGGTGCCGGTGGTCGGCGTGGTGGAGGGGCGCGCCCTGTCCGGCCAGATCGACCGGCTGGTGGTGGAGGGCGACACGGTCTGGATCGTCGATTACAAGACCAACCGCCCGCCGCCCCGCCGGGTGGAGGACGTGCCGACGGTCTATGTGCGGCAGATGGCCGCCTACCGCGGCGCCATGGCGGCGGTCTATCCGGGCAAGCGCGTGCGCTGCGTCCTGCTGTGGACCGACGGTCCCTATTTGATGGAGCTTCCGTAAGGTGACGGCTCTTCCGTGACTTGACCGGCCGCCTTACGGCGACTCGGGCGCGCGAATGGTTTCGGGATCGGAACTTTTCAACGTGCGCCGGGTTGCAGGAACCGGCGGATTGGGTTGACCGGGCCGCATTTGCCGCTCTGCTTGACCGGACCGGGGAGACGGCCCTACATTTTGGCAAAGTTCCACGACAGGGATGGGATCGTCGGCGGTACGGTTTCCTTACGGCGGCATCCCTGAACCCAGGCAAGAGGTCACATGAGCAACCCCATCAAGGTCACCGACGACAGCTTCGAACAGGATGTGCTGAAGGCCGAGGGTCCGGTCCTGGTCGATTTCTGGGCGGAGTGGTGCGGCCCCTGCAAGATGATTGCTCCGGCGCTCGACGACCTCGCCAAGGAGTATGGCGGCAAGGTCACCGTCGTTAAGCTGAACATCGACGACAACCCCGGCACCCCGACCAAGTACGGCGTGCGCGGCATCCCGACGCTGATGATCTTCAAGAACGGCCAAGTCGCCGCCACGAAGATCGGCGCCCTGCCGAAGACCGCCCTGTACAGCTGGGTCGATCAGTCGCTCTGATCCGCCTCACGGTGCGCGTTGCAAAAGCCCCGCCCCACGGCGGGGCTTTTTGCGTTACGGGATTTTTGCGTTACGGTGGGGGCATGGCCTACCGTCTGCCCCCGCTCAACACCCTGCGTCTGTTCGAGGCCGCCGGTCGCCGCCTGAGCTTCAAGGCCGCGGCGGAGGAGTTGTGCCTCACCCCCAGCGCCGTCAGCCACGGCATTCAGACGCTGGAGGACTGGCTGGGGGTGGAGCTGTTCCTGCGCGGCAACCGCAGCCTGGCCCTGACCCCGGCGGGCGAGGCCTATCTGCCGCGGGTGCGCGATGCGCTGCACTCCCTGGCGCTGGCCACGGAAAGCGTGCCCGGCCGCCAGCCCAGCGGCCGGCTGTCGGTCAGCGCCGCCCCGACCTTCGCGCTGCGCTGGCTGATCCCCCGCCTGCCCGCCTTCCGCGAGATCCACCCGACGCTGTCGGTCAGTCTGGACACCAGCCACCGCCGGGTCGAATTCCCGCGCGACGGCATCGACGTGGGCATCCGGCTGGGCCGCGGGCCCTGGCCGGGCCTCGCCGCGCTGAAGCTGCTGGACGAAGAACTGGTGCCGGTCGCCGCCCCGGCGCTGGCGGCGCGCGCCGCCACCCCGGCCGACCTCCTGGCGCTGCCGCGGCTGCACGTCGCCAGCGTGTCGGAGGACTGGGCCGCCTGGGCGGAAGGCGCCGGCCTGCCGCCCGCCGCCTTGGCCGAGGGCCTGCGCTTCGACGCCATCCACATGGCGGTGGACGCCGCCGTCCGCGGGCTCGGCGTCGTCATCGGCCGGCGCCCGACCATCGACCCGGAGCTGGAGGCCGGCCGCTTGGTCGAGGTCACCGGGCCGCGCCTGCGCGCCCGCGCCGGCTGGTGGATGGTGACCTCCCGCGACAGCCTGCAACGGCCGGAGATCGCCGCCTTCCGCGCCTGGATGCGCACGGAGTTCAATCACCAGCGATGAGCAGAACCGGGTGAATTCCGCTCACCCGAGACGGAAAAGCTCTCGTTTGCCGGGTGATGCCGTGCGCCGGATGCTGATGCTCCGTTCACCCCGCCGACGGAGCCAGCCATGGCCATTCCCGTGTCTTTCCGCCCGCAGCCGCGCCACCTGTCCCTGGCGTTCCACCCCTTCACATGGCTCGCCCGCGTTTGGCGGCAACGCCGGGAGAACGCGCAGCTCTTGTCCATGACCGACCGGGAACTGCGCGACATCGGGATCACCCGCTACGAGGCGCAGATGGAATCCCGCAAGCCCTTCTGGCGCTGATCGGTATCTTCCGGCCTTTCACGCCGGATCGCCTCCAGCAGGCCGGCCGCCCCGGCCTCGCAGAGGTCCAGCACCTCGGCGAAGCCCTCGGCACCGCCGTAGTAAGGATCGGGCACATCGCGCCCCGCCGCAGTGGGCGCGTAGTCGAGGAACAGTGCGACCGTCGCACCGCTGGTGGGCGGCGCCATGCGGCGCAGTTGCGCCAGATGGCCGCGATCCATGGCCAGGATGTAGTCGAAGGCCGCGAAGTCGCCGCGCGTCACTTGGCGGGCGCGCAGGTCCGACAGGTCCACGCCGCGCGACCGGGCGGCGCTCTGGCTGCGGGAGTCCGGCGGTTCCCCCACATGATAGGCGTCGGTGCCGGCCGAATCGGCCTGGATGCAATGCTCCAGCCCCGCTTGCTTTACCAGGGTGCGGAACACACCTTCGGCGGTGGGCGACCGGCAGATGTTGCCCGTGCACACGAACAGGACCTTGACCATCCCGACTGCCTTCCTCTTTCCTTGCTCCGATCGAAAGAAGTACCAGCCGTTTCCCGATCCTGCCAGGGCGCCCATGACGACCGTCAGCTCCACCATCGCGAACCACATCAAGCCGACCGACTCCATCGTCATCCTGACCGGGGCCGGCATCTCCAAGGAATCGGGCCTGGACACCTTCCGCTGCGCCGACGGCATCTGGGCCAAGGTGGACCTGGAGGACGTGGCGACTCCGCAGGGCTTCGCCCGCGACCCGAACCTGGTGCACCGCTTCTACAACGACCGCCGCCGCGGCCTGCTCGACCCGGCCATCCAGCCGAACGCCGCCCACACAGCGCTCGCCGAGCTGGAGCGCCGCTGGAAGGGGGAGCTTCTGCTGGTCACCCAGAACATCGACGACCTGCACGAGCGCGCCGGCTCCAAGACGCTGATCCACATGCATGGGGAGCTGCGGAAGGTCTTCTGCGTCCACTGCCGCACGGTGGAGACCTGGGACGGCGACCTGTCGGTGCACGACATCTGCCCGACCTGCGCGCGCAAGGGCAGCATGCGGCCGGACGTGGTGTGGTTCGGGGAAATGCCCTACCAGATGGACCGCATCTACCAAGCGCTGGGGGCCTGCGACCTGTTCGTTTCCATCGGCACGTCGGGCAACGTCTACCCCGCCGCCGGCTTCGTGGCGGAGGCCCGCGGTGCCGGCGCCCACACGGTGGAGCTGAACCTGGAGCCCTCGCTCGGCGCCAGCCACTTCGCCGAGGCGGTGAACGGCCCGGCGACCGAGGTGGTGCCCGCCTTCGTGGCCGAGCTTCTGCGGCTTTGACCGAATCCCTGGAGTCTCTGTTCGACCGGGCGCGCGCCTGCCGCCTTTGCGAGGGCTCGCTGCCGCACGGCTGCCGCCCGGTGCTGCGCGGCAGCCCCAAGGCGCGGCTGCTGATCGTCGGTCAGGCGCCGGGCGCGCGGGTGCACGCCACCGGCATCCCCTGGAACGACCCGTCCGGCGACCGGTTGCGCCAGTGGCTGGCCATGGACGGCGCAGCCTTTTACGACGAATCGTGCATCGCCGTGATGCCCATGGGGTTCTGCTACCCCGGCACGGCGCCGAAGGGCGGCGACTATCCGCCGCGTCCGGAATGCGCCCCGCTGTGGCACCCGCCGCTGCGCGCCGCGCTGGCCGGCGTGCGCCTCACCCTCCTGGTCGGCAGCTACGCGCAGGTTTATTACCTGGGCGACCGCCGCAAGCGGACCATGACCGACACGGTCGCGGCCTGGCGGGATTATCTGCCGGAGTTCCTGCCCCTGCCGCACCCGAGCTGGCGCAACACCGCGTGGCTGAAAAAGAACCCCTGGTTCGAGGCGGAACTGGTCCCCGCCCTGCGCCGCCGTGTCGCAGAGGCGCTGGACGGCTGATCACTCCATGCTTTCGATGCGCTCCATGTCGTCGTCGGAGAAGCCGAAATGGTGGCCGATCTCGTGGATCAGGACGTGGCGGACGATGGCGAACAGGTCCTCGCCGGTCTCGCACCAGTAATCCAGGATCGGGCGGCGGTAGAGGAAGATCATGTCCGGGCCGCTGCGCAGGTCCGCGACGCTCTGCCGGGTCATATCCACGCCGCGGTAGAGGCCCAGCAGGTCGAAGGGGCTTTCCAGCTCCATCTCGCGCTCGGTCTCCTCGTCGGGGAAGTCCTCGACCTGGATCAGAAGGTTCCCGACCGGGGCCAGAAGCTCCTTCGGGATGGTGTCCAGCGCCTCCTCCGCCATCCGCTCAAGGTCGGGCGTGGAGGGAGGAACGGTGTGGGTGTGTGCCGGTTTGCGGTTCATGCCGAAAAGGTAGCGTCGCTTGCAGCCCAGGCCAAGCGGCGCTAAACCGGGATCCACGTTTGATGAATGTCTTTTAACGAACTACGGGGGGACGCAGGCCATGTCGGACAAGCTGGTGGGCACCAAGAGACAGACCGCGCTGAAGGAACTGCACGGCTGGTCGGAGGTGCTGGAGCGCGACGCGATCCGCAAGACCTACCATTTCCCCGACTTCCCCGCCGCCTGGGGCTTCATGAGCCAGGTCGCGCTGCTGGCCGAGCGCGTCGGCCACCATCCGGAATGGTTCAACGACATGGGCCGGGTGGAGGTGATCCTGTGCACCCGCACCGTCGACGGCCTGACCCAGGCCGACGTGGACTTCGCCCACCGCCTGGACCAAATCGCCCCCCGCGACGACCGGTAACGAGACGGCAGTTCCTTACGCCGGCTCCAGCGTCACCTTCACGTCGGCCGGGCGGCCGAAGAAGGGGGCGGTGGTGACCAGCAACGGGCAGCCGGCGGCGGCGTAGGCGGCGGCGTTCTCCTCCGTCACGCCCCCGGCCGCGGCGACGACCGGGACAGGCGTCAGGCCGCGCGTCGCCTCGATGACAGCGCAGGCCTCCTCTGGGCTGCGCTTTTCCAGCTGGATCACGTCGGCCCCGGCGTGGGCGAGCGCGATGGCTTCCTCCACCGAATCGGCCTCGACGACGATCTTCTTCTCCGGCGCCTTGCGGCGCGGCGCAGCGCGGCGATCCAGTCCTCCGGCGGGCCGGACAGGAAGGCGCGGTGCTCCGGGAAGACCAGCAGCGTTTCCGACAGGCCCAGCCGGTGCATCACCGCCCCGCCGGCCAGCACCGCCTTGACCGACAGGTCCTTGGCGCCGGGGAAATTCTTGCGCGTGCAGGCCACCGTCACACCAGGCGCGGCCTCCACAATGCGCCGCGCGCGGGTCGCGATGCCGGAGGCGTATTCGACCAGCGTCTGGGACACCTTCCAGGCCCGGTGCAGGGCGCCGGCGCTGCCCGTCCCCTCCAGGAACACCGCACCGGCCTCCACCGCCGTGCCGCTGGGGCGGACGGACGACACAGTCCCGCCGGCCTTCTCGATCAGCCGCGCGGCTTCTTCCGTGCCGGCCAGCACCATGGCCCCGCGCGCGGCGAAGCGGATGCGCGCGGGCGCGTCGGCGATGCCCAGGCTGTCGGTGGTCAGGTCGCCGTAGGGAACGTCCTGGGCGAGAAGCGCATCGAGCGCGGCATCGGACAGGACGATCATCGGCGAAGCCTCTTTTAAGGTCGGATCAGAGCCACCCGCGGCGGCGGAAGTACCAGAGCGGCACGACGGCCGACAGCACCATCATGACGATCGCCATGGGGTAGCCGAAGTCCCAGTCCAGCTCCGGCATGTGGTGAAAGTTCATGCCATAGGCGGACGCGATCAGCGTCGGCGGCATCAGCGCCACGGCCACCACCGAGAAGATCTTGATGATGGCATTCTGCTCGATGTTGATCAGCCCCAGCGTGGCGTCGAGCAGGAAGTTCGCCTCGTGCGCCAGGAAGCCGGCGTGCTCGTTCAGGGAGCGCAGGTCGCGCGACAAGGTCTTCAGCGCGGCCTTCTGCTCCTTGGTCAGGCGGCCGGCGCTGACCGAGGTCAGGAAGGCGACCAGCCGGTCGAGGCCCGCCAGACTGTCGCGCACCTTGTGCGTCAGGTCGCCGGCCCGGCCGATGCCGCGCAGCACGTCCTGCAGCTCGTCCGGCTTCTTGGCCTGCTGGCCGAAGCCGTTGCTGTCAAGCGATTCGGTGAAGATGCGCGTGGACAGCCCGTCGATGCGGCCGCCGATCAGCTCCAGCACGTCAGCGACCCGGTCGATGACCGCGTCCAGGATGCCGAGCAGCGCGTCCTCGGCGCTCGCCAGCAGCTCCGGCTGGCGCATGGTCCGCGCGGCGAAGGTGGCGACGGAGCGGGGCTCGGTGAAGCGCACCGTGATCATATGGCGCGGGGTCAGGACGAAGGTGATCTCGCCCTGCTCCGGGTAGGGCGTGTCGGCCCGCGCGATGACGGAGGAGGTGAGATAGAGCGCGTCGCCTTCCGTGTAGAGCTGGCTGGATGCCTCAATCTCCTTCATCTCCTCGCGCGTCGGCAGGTCGCAGCCGGTGGCGGCGCCCACATGGGCGCGCTCCGCCTCATCCGGGCGCAGCAGGTCGATCCACACCGTGCCGGCCGGCAACGGTTCGCCGAGGCTGAGCGGCTGCTCGACGACCCGGCCGCCAACACGGGCGTGGACCGTGATCATGCAAGAGCCTCGGCGGGAACCGGCGCACCGGCGGCGCGGCAGGCGGCGGCCAGCGTGTTCAGCATCAGGCAGGCGATGGTCATCGGCCCGACGCCGCCCGGCACCGGGGTGATGGCGCCGGCGACCTTCACCGCCTCCTCATAGGCTACGTCGCCGACCAGCCGGGTCTTGCCGGCTTCCGTGCCGGGCACGCGGTTGATGCCGACGTCGATCACCACAGCGCCCGGCTTGATCCAGTCGCCGCGCACCATCTCCGGCCGGCCGACGGCGGCGACCAGGATGTCGGCGCGGCGGCACTCGCCGGGCAGGTCCTGCGTGCGGGAATGGGCCACCGTCACCGTGCAGTCCTGCTGGAGCAGAAGCTGCGCCATCGGCTTGCCGACGATGTTGGAGCGGCCAAGCACCAGCGCCCGCTTGCCCTTCAGGTCGTTGCCCAGCACGTCGCGGATCAGCAGCAGGCTGCCCAGCGGCGTGCAAGGGACGATGGCGCCGGGGCTGCCGATGGCGAGCAGGCCGGCGTTGACGACATGAAAGCCGTCGGCGTCCTTCTCCGGCACGATGCGGGCCAGCACCTTGGCCGTGTCGATGTGCTTGGGCAGCGGCAGCTGGACCAGGATGCCGTGCACGGCCGGGTCGGCGTTCAGCCGGTCGATCAGGGCCAGCAGGTCGGCCTCCGCCAAGTCGGCGGGCGTGTGGTGGTCGAAGCTGTTCATGCCCAGTTCGACCAGCGCGCGCTCCTTGGAGCGGACGTAGACCTGGCTCGCCGGATCCTCGCCCACCAGCACGACCGCGAGGCCGGGGGTGACGCCGTGGCTGGCCTTGAGGGCGGCGACACCCTCCGCGACGCGCGCGCGAAGGCCGGCCGCGAAGGCCTTGCCGTCGATGATCTTCGCCTCAGCCATCGGTACCCTCCTCGCTCAACAGCGCCGTCAACCGGCGCATCAACTCGGCCGGGTCGCCGGCCACATGCACGATCTTGTTCCGGTCGGTGGCGCCCGCCACCACCGTCAGGCTGGTCTTGGGCAATTTCCACGCCTTGGCCAGCAGCTTCACCACTGCCTCGTTGGCCTTGCCGTTCTCCGGCACGGCCGTCACCATCACCTTCAGCGCCTTGTTCCCCGACGCCGTGTCGGCCAGCCCGGATATGGCGTTGCGCGACGCCTTGGGCGTCACGCGCAGCGCCAGACGGACTCCGTCGGAAACGGCGTCAATGGGACCCGGCATCAGAAGCGCGGCCAGTATTCCGCCATCAGGTTGCGGACGAAGAAGATCAGCAGGATCAGGATCATCGGCGACAGGTCCATGCCGCCGAAGTTCGGCATGACGCGGCGAATCGGCCGCAGCGCCGGCTCCGTGATCCGGTAGAGGAAATCGCCGATCGCGTACACCGCGCGGTTGCGCGTGTTGACCACGTTGAAGGCGACCAGCCAGCTCAGCACCGCCGAGGCGATCAGCAGCCAGACATAGAAGCTGAGAACGGTGTCGATCAGCAGGTACAGCGCAATCATGCCCGGCCCGTCCCAATTCGTTCGATTTTGCGGGGCACCCTAAGCACAAGCGGCAAGGCCTGTCCAGTGCCGCGCGGAGGGCCGGCGCCCGCCCCTTTCGGGCGGTGTCGCGGGGCCGCGATTTGGGTGTGTTCAGAAGGCTTGACAGGCCCGGCCCGCATCACCATTATCCGCCCCACGCCGGTGACGGTGTGTGGGGCCGTAGCTCAGCTGGGAGAGCGACGCGTTCGCAATGCGTAGGTCGGGAGTTCGATCCTCCTCGGCTCCACCATTACTTGTGTTCCCATTGATTTGGTTGGGAAATCCGCCCCTGATGGGGCGTTGAACCCGGTGTGTGACACCGCCCTGTCGCACGCGGCGTCGGCCGAATCGCCTCCATCCCCTTCAAAATCCGCCGTTTCAGCCCGTCCTGGGTGTCGCACATCCCTGTCGCCCAAGCGGCGTCCCACAGGGCTGTGGATGCGGGGAGCCGTGTGGCAGTACCGGACACGGGTTCCGGCCGACCTCCACGCGGTGCTGGGCCGGAGCCACATCAACCGATCCCTCAGGACCAGCAGCTACCCCGACGCGATCCGGGCGGCTCGCCGGATCGCCTTCGAGATCGAGCAGGAATTCGATGCGGCTCGCGGGGGCGCCGGAAGCGACCCGGCCGACGCCGCGTGCGACAGGGCCTGCCCGCCGCCATCCGTCCCATCGGTGACGGCCGACGCCGTCTTGTCCGAGCCCACCGGCCCCGCCATCCACATCGACCTCGATGCCCTGGCCAGCCGCATTGCCGAAAAACTCCAGGCCGCCCAACAGGTCGCCGCGGAGGCGGCTGTGCCCGCCGCCGAGCCCGCCAAGGGGAAGACCATCCAGCAGGTCTACGACGCCTACATGGCCGATCCTGGCGTCATCCGGTCCGGTAAGACCGTTCTGGCCTACGAGACGGTGTTCGGCCTGCTGATCGAGATCATCGGCCAGAACACGCCGGTGTCCGACATCGGTCGGGAGACCTGCCGCGAGGTCATGGACACCCTCCGGTGGCTGCCGCCTAACTCAACCAAGCGGTACCCGAACCTGACCGCCCGCGAGATTGTCCAGAAGACCCGCGCCGCCGGCAAGGCATCCGGCCTCAGCCCCGCGACCGTGAACGGGTACATGACCAAGCTCTCCGCCCTCCTGACCTGGGCGGTCAACGAGGGATTTATCGACCGGAATCCTGCCAAGGGGCTTGGCGTCGTGGACACCACCAACCGCAAGGACAAGCGGCAGCCGTTCACCCCGAAACAGCTTCAAGCCATCTTCACCGCCCCCCTCTACACCGGTTGTCAGGACGACGACTACGGCTACGCCAAGCCCGGAGAAGCCCGTCCCCGGCGGGGACGCTTCTGGGTGCCGCTGATCGGCGTGTTTTCGGGGATGAGGCTCAACGAGATCTGCCAGATGAACACGGAGGATGTCCGGGTGATCGACGGCACCCTGTGCTTCGTCGTCACGGCCGAGGCGATCAAGGGGACCGACGACAAGCGGCTCAAGACTGGCAGCAGCGAGCGGGTCATCCCAGTCCATCCGACGCTGCTCGCGGCGGGATTCGAAGAGTATGTCAGCGAGCAGCGGCGGAAGAAGAACGCCAAACTGTTTCCGGAGCTACTTCCTGCAAAAACCGGTTATTATTCGGACGTATTCTCGAAGTGGTTCCGCCGCTTCCTACAGAAGGCGGGTGCGTCGGCGGGCAGGACGTGCTTCCATAGCTTCCGCCACAATTTCCGCGATGCTCTCCGGGAGGCTCGGGTTGACCGTGAACTTGCCCTGGCCCTTGGCGGTTGGGCCGGCGACAACGGCGACATGGGCTCGGAAAGTGCCGAGTTCTATGGCCGGGGGTTCCGGGCATCGACCCTGTTGGCGGCTATTTCCAGGGTCAGCTACCCGGAACTTGATCTTTCTCATCTGCGCACCTCTCTGTGAAGCCGTGCAGCAGACGGCGAGATGGCTGCTCGGTTGACAGATCTCGGCTCTATGATAGCGGACAGAGGTTCGGGAGGAGCACCTGTGTCCGAGTTGCTTTCCGCTGACCTAAATGCGGGTTGAGGCGACCGATGAAGCGTCTGTGGACCATAGTCGAATGCTCTATTGGCTCGTGGACGGCCACCGTCGGCCTTGATCTTTGGTCATGGTGTATTGGAGCCGGTTGGGATTTGCGACCATCCAATTTTTGGATTGAAATCGGTCCTGTTTACTTCGATATTAACCATGAAGAGCCATGGCCGGCAGATTTTGAGAGTATTCCAAATTTTACAACCCTCCTTCATCGACTCGTATATGGGAAGCTCGACGTAAAATTCGAAATCGACATCAACATATGGCGGATCGGTGTCAGTATGGCTGATCCACGTGATTGGGGTCTGTACTGTGGACCTCTAAATGTTCAAATCGAGTACTGCAAAAGGTATGCCGAAAAGCGCTGAGACGGCGTCGGCCGTCACCGATGGGACGGATGGCGGCGGGCAGGCCCTGTCGCACGCGGCGTCGGCCGGGTCGCTTCCGGCGCCCCCGCGAGCCGCATCGAATTCCTGCTCGATCTCGAAGGCGATCCGGCGAGCCGCCCGGATCGCGTCGGGGTAGCTGCTGGTCCTGAGGGATCGGTTGATGTGGCTCCGGCCCAGCACCGCGTGGAGGTCGGCCGGAACCCGTGTCCGGTACTGCCACACGGCTCCCCGCATCCACAGCCCTGTGGGACGCCGCTTGGGCGACAGGGATGTGCGACACCCAGGACGGGCTGAAACGGCGGATTTTGAAGGGGATGGAGGCGATTCGGCCGACGCCGCGTGCGACAGGGCGGTGTCACACACCGGGTTCAACGCCCCATCAGGGGCGGATTTCCCAACCAAATCAATGGGAACACAAGTAATGGTGGAGCCGAGGAGGATCGACATGTAGCCCTCGATCAGGATCGTCGGTTGGCATTGTCGGTCGCTCTTCGCCAGCCGTCGAGACGATCTTGTCCGGGGAGGGGCGTGGCAGACGGCCGTGCGGCAGTGCGCGGGCATGTTCGCCTGTGTCGGTCCGCGCGTTACCCCGGTCTCATCGCGGCTTGGCTGAGGATTTCCAGGACCACATGGATCTTGGGGAAATCCATGACGGTGTGGATTCAGTCAGCCCTGTTCGGGATGGCTGTCTGGACCCGCCACAGCGGGAGCGGGTTCCAGAGCAACATGGATGTGGCCCCAGACTCCTATGGAATCTCTCCTGCCGATGCTGCGATGGTCACCCGCTGCGGCGCGGCGATGTCGCCGGTCAGCGAGGCAAGGGGCGGGGATCGCCCAGGGGCTCGGTGCCATCGTGGCCTTGCTGGAGGCCAACAGAACGTCGGCGGAGCCGGTCCAGGATGTCCTGGATCTCGGGGCTGGGCGGCTGGCTGGCGGCGATCCGGACTTCCAACTGCTTGCGGGCTTCAGCCTCGATGTACTCTGGTCTCGTCATGAACCGGAAGCGGGAATTGGCATCGGCCTTGATCTGGGCCCACTGGTAGACCTCCTGCTTGATCTGGGTGAGCAGCCGATCCTCGTCCGACTTCACCGTCATGTGGTCGGGGTGGATGCAGCATCGGTCGCCGCACGTCATCTGGATCTGTGGGCGGGAAACCAGATCGGAGTGGAGTGGCTCGCCCCGGAAGACGGCGTAGGCCAGCGGGCGGACGCTCACGCGCCGTCCATCGACTTTGATCTCGGGGTACCCGTTCTTGTCCACCCGACCCTTCCAGATCAAGCATCCGGTTCCTGGAACATACTCGCTGTTTTCGATCAGCCGTTCCTCAATTGGTCTGGGTTTCTTCATACAATTCTTCCATTTTTCTGGAAATACTTTATACCATGCCGCATCTTTTCTGGTCGAAACTCCAGCCGTGACTTTGTTCTTGGCAGAACCCCATCCTGCCCCCGGCCATTCTGGAGACTCGGCCAGACGGTTGCGGTGGCCGTATGCTGGTTCCAGGCCGGCCTGGGCCAGGGTTCACGCTGGTGCTGACCGGAACCGGGATGCCAACGGGGAGAGGCTCGTTGGCCACGCCTACGGCGCGGCCAACGCCTGGAACGAGCCCAATCGGGTTTGAGGCGAGGAGGTCGGCAACACGCTGGCTCCGCCAGCGAAAGCGGGCCCGAGCCGGCCAGGGGGCCGGCGGCAGGATCGGTACGGCTCCGCCCCCCTCCCGTACCAGGACACGGTGCCGGACGGAGCGGACGAGCGAAGCGAGACCGCGAAGGGCGGGCACCGCAGGTGCGACCATGACCCAGATCAGGACGGCATGGCCCGATGCCATGTCGATGACGCAGTCACCAACACGGGGCGGAGCAGTCCCAAATCGAGGGCGAAGCCCGAGATTGGGGCGGCGAGCCCCAGTGTTAGGCTTGGTCTGTCTTGGCAGGCCAGGAGTGAGGCGGGGGAGTGGGTCTTCTCCTTCGGAGAAGAACACTTTCCCCCCCTTATTCCGGGTTTGGCAAGGGAGAGCGGTGCCTTTTAGTTGGTAGAACGCTTTCCCCCCTTTATGGGCAGTGGGCTCAAGCCCAAGCGTCGGTGAGCCGGTCCAGGACGGCCTGGGACGAGCATTGAGCCCGCACAACAATCCGGTCCTCGCCGTCCTGGCGGGCATCCAGGATCGTGACGCCGTTCTCGCCGTCGTGGAAGAAACTGTGGAACCGGGACCAGTTCAGGAGGTCCAGAACCAGGACGGCGGTGTGGCAGCAGGAGGCGGAGTTGCGGCGGATGTCGGTGATCATGGCGGAACCTCATGGTGACGGTTGCCCATCCGGGCACGGGGTATTTACACCGGGGGGTCGCCGCGGCCGTTCCAGGGGAGCCTGGATCTCCGGTGCCACGATGCCGTGCGGACCGCCGGTGCCGACGGTGACAGCCGGCGCGATTCCTGGGATGAGATCCACGCCCCCTGGAAGGAGCCCAGGAGGTCGTGGACATTCGCCTGCCGCCGCTTCCAGGTGGGCTTGGACCGGCCTCAAACGCACCGGTGGGGACCCGTCAGACCAAGTCCACCAGCTTCCGCTTCGCCTCGGAGTCGCCCTCGATGTACCGGCTGGTGGTCTGGAGGCTGCGATGGCCGGCCATCTCCATCACGTCCTTCAACGACCCACCGACCGTGCTGGCCTTCCTCGCCGCCGCGGTGATGAAGGTCCGCCGGCCGGAGTGGCTGCTGCACCCGGTAAAGCCCAAGCGGGTGTACAAGTCGTGGAACCATCGGACGACTGATCCGGCCGACATCGACCGGCCCCGCTCGCTGTAGATGACCGGGTCCTCAGGCCGCGGCCTCCGGACCCGGTGCAATTCGATCAGGGCCTGTCGCAGGTCCCGGTTGAGTGGTATCTGCCGGCCGGACCGCATCTTGGCCGCTCTGTCCTCCAGGGCCAGCACTTCGGCGATGTCGCTGTTGGCGTCCATCACCATGCTCCAGGTGAGCATGGCGACCTCCCTGGCCCGCAACCCGGCCTTGGCCGACAGGAGGAACATGACCGTGTCGCGGGCCGCGTTGCGGGTCCCCGACAGGTACATCAACACCGCCCTGGATTGGGCCACCGTCAGCACCTTCGCCTGCTTCCCGGCCATGTCGGACTCACAAGGAAATCGTCGATCTCCCGCAGGGTATGACGAGTCCAAAAGCTGTCAACGTGGCCCAGCCCGTGAACCCGTTGGAAACCCTCAATTCACAAGAGATCCCGGAAAAGATGGTGAGACTCCACGGCCCCATGAGGTGACCCGCCGCCGCTCCCGCAGAACGGCGCCGGACCCCTGGGGCTCGACCAACGCGGCCGTCACCTTACGCGATGGAACCCGCCCGTCGAGCCGGAAGCACTCGACCGACGGCATGATGTCATTTTGGTTCAAGCTGTGGTAATCAAAAGGGGCACCACCTTTGCGAGCCGGCTGGCCCGAAGCCTACCGGATGCGAACAGTCACGAGCGGGCTATGGAAGCTGCCGATGCATGTCTGCACGCCATTGAAGAGGTTGCCGGATTGTACCATCGCCTCTTGCTTCTGGTAGGTACCGATCCGGCAACAGTGAGTGACTGCATCAAAAATGTGGCCGGCAGGTTCAACCTCCCGGTGACCAACCTGAATGCAGAGTTGGCAGCCATGTTGTTGGAAGTGCCTTCTCGTCAGCGTCAGATAAGGGCCAACAAGGCAGTGGGTGACATTTTGGATTCCACGTCGATGGACATGGTCATGCTTGACCATACGGATCTCCTGTTCAGTCCCTCTCTCCGGCTCGACCCATTGGCTCTTTTGAAGAGCCTATCCAGGAACAAGACCATTGTTGCCGCATGGCCAGGGGCGGTAAGAGGGGACGTTCTGATGCACGCGGAAAACTGGCACCCAGAGTACCAGCAGCATCCTGTAGACGGTGTTCGGGTCTTCTCGGTTGATCAACAAAACTAATGATTGTCAAACTATAAGCTGGGGCGCCAGGGTATGAAGTACGGGGATTTGGTCAGGTTTGACCCAATTGAGTCGGTGATCGAGCTTCGTCACGCAGACAAGGCGGAAAGGGCGAGAGCCCTGGTCGAGACTTATGTCATCTCCGACGAGATGGCCGACCGCCTGAAGTCTATCATCATTCCAAATCTCCAGTTCGAAACCCCCTCTGACAACAAGGGGCTGCTGGTAGTCGGCAACTACGGTACCGGTAAGTCGCACCTGATGGCGGTGCTGTCCGCTTTGGCGGAAAACGCCGAGCTATTGCCGTCGGTCCGCAACAACGCTGTGCGGACGGCAGCCGGTGCGATGGCTGGTCGGTTCAAGGTGGTGCGCACGGAGATCGGCTCAACCAAGATGCCGCTGCGGGACATCATCGTTCAGGAGATCGAAAGTCACCTCGCCGAGCTTGGCGTGGCCTACAGCTTTCCCCCCGCGGAGACCTTGAGGAACCACAAGGGCGCCTTTGAGGAGATGATGCGGGTATTCCACGAGGAATTCCCCGACCACGGACTGCTGATGGTCGTGGACGAGTTGCTCGACTACCTGCGGAGCCGCAACGCCCAGGATCTCATTCTCGACCTCGGCTTCCTCCGTGAGGTGGGGGAGGTCTGCAAGGATTTGCGCTTCCGGTTCGTCGCGGGCGTCCAGGAGGCGATCTTCAACAATCAACGGTTCTCCTTCGTCGCGGACGACCTGCGTCGGGTCCAGGCCCGGTTCGACCAGATCCTCAT
The DNA here is from genome assembly GCF_025961225.1 of Azospirillum canadense. Lineage (GTDB taxonomy): Bacteria > Pseudomonadota > Alphaproteobacteria > Azospirillales > Azospirillaceae > Azospirillum > Azospirillum canadense. The sequence continues at coordinate 2,977,272 of NZ_JAOQNG010000001.1, forward strand.
CGCGTCGCGCGACATCAAATACGTTGTGGCAGAGCGTCTCCTGCAAAAATCGGCTGACCAACAGTCGAAGATCCGGGCACACCTCTCCAAGTTCACCAAGTTCTACGGCCGCATGAACGAGCAGTTGGACGAGTTCGTCCGGCTGTTCCCGATCCACCCGGACTATTTCTCAACCTTTGAACGTGTTCAGGTCGCGGAAAAGCGGGAGGTGCTGAAGACCATCTCGCACTCCATCAAGCGGGTGCTGAACCACGATGTTCCAACGGGGCAGCCGGGGTTGATCGCGTACGATCAGTACTGGGCGACCTTGTCCACGGAACCGTCTCTCCGTGCGGTACCGGAGATCCGCGACGTGATCACATGCGCGACCACACTTGAAGATCGGATCGACAAAGCGTTCACCCGCCCCCAGTACAAGCCCCTGGCGAAGCGAATCATCCACGCCCTGTCGGTGCATCGCCTCACTACAGGGGACATTTACCGGCCGCTGGGTGCCACTCCGGAGGAGTTGCGGGACGGTTTGTGCCTCTTCCAGCCCGGCATTGAGGAGATGGGCGGCGATCCCGCCGAGGACCTCCTCACCCAAGTCGAGGCGGCGATCCGCGAGATCCACAAGACGGTGTCGGGCCAGTTCCTCACCATCAACAAGGAAAACCGGCAAGCCTACCTCGACCTGCGGAAGACCGACGATTACGACGCCCTGATCGACAAGCGGGCGGAGACCCTGAGCGACGACCAATTGAATCGCTACTACTACACCGCCCTGAAGCAGGCGATGGAGTTGACCGACGTTCCAACACAGGTGACTGGGTTCCATCTATGGCAGCGGGAACTGGAGTGGCGGGACCGCATGGTCACGCGTCGGGGCTATCTGTTCTTCGGAACGCCGAACGAGCGGGCAACAGCGATCCCGGTGAGGGATTTCTACATTTACTTCCTCCAGCCCTTCGACACGCCGGTCTACAAGGACGAGCAGCGACAGGACGAGATGCTTCTGCGGTTGGACCAGCGTGACGAGACCTTCACCAAGGCGTTGCGGGGCTACGCGGGAGCCCTGGAGCAGTCGGCGTCGGCGTCCGGGCAGGCCAAGGACACCTACGATACGAAGGCTCGCGGGTATCTGAAGGCGCTCGTCGCGTGGCTCCGCGAGAACGCCACGCGCTGCTTCGAAGTCACCCACCAGGGCAAGTCTAAGTCGTTGTTGGAGTGGCTGAAGGGGGGCTCGGTTCGTGACCGATTGAACCTCGGACCGAATCAGACGGCCGACTTCCGACAGATCATCGATCTGGTGGGGTCTGTCTGCCTGTCCAAGTGGTTTGAGGAGCAAGCGCCGGAATATCCGACCTTCACACGTCTCCTGACTGCGGAGACGCGACGCACCGCCGTGGCGGATGCTCTGCGAGCCATCGCCGGTGGGCCGCGCACCCAGCAGGCAAATGCGGTTCTGGATGCCCTGGAATTGCTGGACGGCGACAAGATTCAGCCGACCAAGTCCCGGTACGCCAACCTCGTCCTGACGAAGCTCAAAGCCAAGGGACAGGGGCAGGTCGTCAACCGGTCGGAGTTGCTGGAAGATGACAACGGGGTGGAGTATTTCGCCGTCAAGCCGTTCCGCCTGGAGCCAGAATTGCTCCTCGTCGTGTTGGCCGCCCTTGTCCACGGCGGCCACCTCGTCCTTTCCATCCCCGGCGACAAGATCGACGCCACCAAACTCGGCACCTTGGCGGCGACGCCGCTCGACGACGCTCTCCAATTCAAACATATCGAACAGCCGAAGGATCTGAACCTGCCGGCCATCCGGGCATTGTTCGATCTCCTGGGTCTCGGCGGTGGTCTCGCGAACAACGTCGCCCAAGGGCAGGATAAGCCGGTCACGGAACTCCAAGATAAGGTCGCCGCGTCGGTGAAGAAGCTGGTGGAGGTACGGCACCAGATCGCGGGCGGGGTGAACTTCTGGAAGGCCCAGGTCATCGATGAGGCGGAGCGCGACAAGATCATCGTCAAGCTGGACGCTGCCAAGGCTTTCCTGGAGAGCCTCCAGGCGTTCAACAGCCCCGGCAAGCTGAAGAACTTCCGTCACGATGAAGCGGCGGTGAAGGAGCACGAAGCCGCGTTGGCGACCCTGACCCAGGCCGAACGGCTGGTGGAATTGATCCGCGATCTGATGCCTGAGGTCGGCTACATCTCGGAGGCGGAACTGGTGCTGCCCGTGGATCATCCATGGATGGCTCAAGTCACCGCCGTCAGGAACGCGGTGATCGCGGAACTGAAGGATGATGCCCGAAGGACGGAGACCGGCTTCGTGAAGTCGGTCAAGGACCGCATCGGCCAACTGAAGCGGGACTACGTCAAGGCGTATTCCGATCTGCACACCAGGGCGCGGCTGGGGCCATCCGACGACAGCAAACGGTCCCGCATCCTGCGCGACGACCGGTTGGACGCCTTGCGGATGCTGGTGACCATCGACCTTCTGAACAAGGCCGAATTGACCGACCTCCAGAACGACCTCAACGGGCTGAAGGAGTGCTCGAAGCTCACGGAGACGGAGTTGGAGCAGCAACCGATCTGTCCCCACTGCAACTTCCGGCCGGCGGTCGAAAAGGTCGAGGTCTCCGCCTCGCAACGGCTGGATCAGTTCGGTGACCGGCTGGATCGGATTCTGCTGGGCTGGACGCAGAACCTCTACCTGAACCTCAAGGACCCCACCGTGAAGGAGTCCCTGGAACTGCTACCACCGGAGCAGAAGGGGCTGGTCGAGGACTTCCTGGAAGAAGCCGTCCTGCCGGACCCTGTGGACGCCCGCTTCGTCACCGCAGTGTCGGAGGCCCTGAAGGGGTTGCAGAAGGTGGTCTTGACCACCGACCAAATCCGGGACGCTTTGCTGAAGGGGGGCTCTCCCGCCGGCATCGAGGACCTCAAGGAGCGCTTCAAGGCATTCCTGGACGACGCGACCAAGGGCAAAGAGAAGAACAAGGTGCGGGTGGTCATCGCCGCCACCACCACCGACGGGAAGGATTGAGTTCGCCATGCCGAAGAACACCGACACCGGACACCTGCTGACGCCAGCCCAGCCCGATCTCTATGACACTTCGTACGAGGAGCGGGTTGAACGGGGCGAACTTCGCCCCGTGGAGTGCCTCGGCCGCACCTTTCCGTCTGACGATGCCCGGCGCGCCCACTACCTTGGGCTGCTCCGCGAGAAGCTGAAGGACCCCGCATTCCGCAACCAGCCGGGTTTCCCCGTCGGGAGCGACGAGGACATCCTGCGGCTGTCAGACCCGCCCTACTACACGGCCTGTCCGAACCCGTTCCTGGGCGAGTTCGCCCGGCACATCGGCACCCCGTACGACGCCGATGACGACACCTACTCCAGGGAGCCCTTCGCCATCGATGTCAGCGAAGGGAAGACCGACCCGCTCTACACCGCCCACGGATACCACACGAAGGTTCCGCACAAGGCGATCATGCCAGCCATCCTGCATTATACGAAGCCGGGCGACGTAGTCCTGGACGGCTTCTGCGGGTCGGGCATGACCGGCGTCGCAGCCCAGATGTGCGGCTTCCCCGATGCGCCGTTGAAGAAGCAGATCGAGGACCAGTTCAAGCGGAACGGTTTGGACCGCCCCGTCTGGGGCCCCAGGAAAGCAATTCTGAACGATCTTTCGCCCGCCGCCACTTTCATCGCCGCCAACTACAACACGCCGTTCGATGTGAAGGCGTTCGAGCGGGAAGCAAAGCGCATCCTGAAGGAACTCCGGACTGAAATCGGGTGGATGTACGAGACCACCCATACCGATGGAAAGACCAAGGCAGTCATTGACTATGTGGTCTGGAGTGAAGTCTTTTCTTGTCCGGACTGTTCGGGCGAAATCGTGTTCGTAAAGGAAGCTCTCGATCCGGCGACAAAAAAAACCCGAGAGAAATTCCCCTGCCCTCATTGCGGGTGTGAGGTGAACAAGGACAGCCTGGAACGACGTTTCACCAATCTCGCCGACCCGGTGACGGGAGAGGCATGGGAGAGAATTCGGCTGGACCCCGTTCTGGTTTGCTACTCGATGGGGAAGAAAAAGTACCAAAAAGATCCTGACAGGACGGATATTGACATAATTTCCAGAGTGTCCTCCCTGCCGCTTCCTTCTGGGTTCCCGAGTTCAGCTTTCCCCGTCGAGAATATGTATCATGGGTCTCGGATTCAGCCGAAGGGGTTCACGCGGGTTCACCATTTCTTCCTGCCCCGAGCAGCACAGGCTCTTCATTCCGCATGGAAAAAATCGACCGAAGTCGGCGATGTTCGTCTACGGAATGCTCTGCTGTTCTTCTTCGAACAGGCGATCTGGGGCATGTCTGTATTGAACCGATATTCACCAAGTCATTTCTCCCAGGTAAATCGTCAACTAACCGGGGTTTACTACGTTGCATCGCAACATTCCGAAGTTTCTCCGTGGTATAATCTGGATGGAAAACTCGGGAGAATTGTAGCGGTCTTTAGTCGAAGCTATCACAGCGTCAATGGAGCGATGGTTCGGTGCGGTTCGGCGACCCATTTGGGCCTTCCCGAGCATGCGGTTGACTATATTTTTACCGACCCACCTTTTGGGGCGAACATATTCTACGCTGACCTCAACTACTTGGTAGAATCGTGGCATGGTGTCTGGACCAACGTCGGCCCCGAAGCAATTGTTGACAGCGCCAAGGACAAGACGCTGACCGACTACCAGAGGCTCATGCGGGACTGCTTCGCCGAGTATTTCCGGGTCCTAAAACCCGGCCGGTGGATGACGGTGGTGTTCCACAATTCCCAGAATGCCGTATGGAATGCGATCCAGGAGGCCCTGCTCTCCGTTGGCTTCATTATCGCCGACGTGCGTACCCTAGACAAGCAACAGGGGTCCTACCGGCAAGTCACCAGCACCGCTGTCAAGCAGGATCTGGTCATCTCGGCCTACAAGCCGTCGGAGCGGTTTGAGCGGAGCTTCGAGGTCAAGGCCGGCACCGATGACGGAGTCTGGGAATTCGTCGATGCCCACCTTGGGCAGCTTCCCGTATTTGTCTCGGCCAAGGAGGAGCAGGTGGACGTGGTGGCCGAAAGGCTGGACCATCGGCTGTTCGACCGGATGGTGGCGGTCCATCTCCAGCGGAACGTGTCGGTTCCAATGTCGGTGGCTGCGTTCTACGCCGGTCTGGAGGATCGCTACCGCAAGCACGACGGCATGTACTTCCTCGCCACGCAGGAGGACGAGTACCTGAAGAAGCGGGCGAAGGTGCAGGAGGTTCGTCATCTGGAGATGTTCCCGGATAGTGAGGCCAACACGATCCAGTGGCTCCGGCAGGAACTGGGCCGCCGGCCGCGATCCTACGCCGACACCCAGCCGGAGTTCATGCGGTTGTCGGTGGGCTGGGCGAAGCACGAGAAGCCGGTGGAGTTGGCGGACATCCTGGACCAGAATTTCCTGCTGTATGACGGCACGGGCGACGTTCCGAGTCAGATCCATGCCTATCTTTCGACCAACTACAAGGAACTGCGCAACCGGCCCAAGGACGACCCTGAGCTTCGCCGGAAGGCCAAGGACCGATGGTACGTTCCCGATCCCAACAAGCTCCAGGACATGGAGGCGAAACGCGAGAAGCAGCTTCTCCGGGAATTCGACAGCCTTCTGGATTCCCGTGAGAAGCGGATCAAGCAGCCGCGTCACGAGGTGATCCGTGCCGGGTTCAAACGAGCCTGGGGCCTGCGAGACTACACCACCATCAAGGCCGCTGCTGCTAAGGTCCCCGAGGAGGTGATCCAGGAGGATCAGCAGCTATTGATGTGGTACGACATGGCAATGACCCGGCTCGGTGAAGACGGGTTCTGACGCCGGGAGTCGTTCATGCTAGAGCCTGGGGGGTGGCGCTGGAGCCGGGACTACAGGCAGTTCTGCCGGGTCGTCGAGACGGAGACCCTGTGGGGGCAGAGCTTCTGCCGGGTCTGGCTCACCGGCCAGGACGTGATCGTCCGGGTGGCGGCCGACCGTCTCGACGACCTGGAGCCGGCCCTGGCGACGGAGGCCGACCGCATCACCTTCCTGGCGTCGGCGGCCCGCGTTTCCGAAGCGGTCGCGCACGACACGCTGCTGGCCCCCATCGCCGCCTCGGTGGTGCCCCTGCCGCACCAGATCACGGCCCTGTCGCGGGCAGTTTCGGACGACCGGGTCAGGTACCTGCTCGCGGATGAGGTTGGTCTGGGTAAGACCATCGAGGCGGGGCTGATTATCCGAGAGTTGAAGCTCCGGGGACGGGTGAAGCGGGTGCTGGTGCTGGCGCCTAAGGGGCTGGTGACGCAGTGGGTGGCCGAGATGCAGACCCATTTCGGCGAGGACTTCCGCCTCCTGCTCCCGAACGATTTCGCCGCCTACCGGCGGGTGACCGGGGAGGACAACATCTGGTCGGCCTTCGACCAAGCCATCGTCCCGATGGACTCCGTCAAACCCTTGGACAAACGGCGGGGGTGGAGCCGGGAGCGCATCGCCGCGTTCAACCGCGACCGCTTCAACGACCTGATCGCCGCCAACTGGGACTTGGTGGTGGTCGATGAGGCCCATCGTCTCGGCGGAAGTACCGATCAGGTCGCCCGGTTCAAGCTCGGGCAGGGGTTGGCAGAGGCGGCGCCCTACCTCCTGCTGCTGTCGGCGACCCCGCACCAGGGCAAGACCGACAACTTCCACCGGCTGGTCTCGTTGCTCGACGCCAAGATGTTCCCCGACACGGGCAGCGTGACCAGGGAGCGCGTTGCTCCGTACGTGATCCGGACCGAGAAGCGGGATGCCGTGGACTGGGACGGCAAGCCCCTGTTCCGCCCCCGCCAGACGCAGTTGTTCCAGGTGGGCTGGCAGCACCGCCACGACCTTCAGCGACAGCTTTACGAGGCGGTCACCGACTACGTCCGGTTCGGGTACGCCCAAGCCCTGAAGCAAAAGAAGCGGCACATCGGTTTCCTGATGATCCTGATGCAGCGGCTGGTGACCTCGTCCACCGCCGCCATCCGGGCAACCCTGGAGCGGCGCCTGGAGATCCTGGCGGAACCGGACGACCAGCTTTCCCTCTTCCCCGCCATGGACGACGATGATTTCTCCGAGATGGACGCCCAGGACGCCCTGGATGCCCTGATTCACGCCCGCTCGGCCAATCGCAACGAGCGGGCCGAGATCCAGGTGTTGCTCGACCTTGCAAAGCGGACCGAAGCGGCGACGGCGGACGTGAAGGCGGAGGCCCTGCTGGACACCGTCTACCGGCTACAGCAGGAGGAAGCCGATCCGAACCTCAAGGTGCTGATCTTCACCGAGTTCGTGCCGACCCAGGCGATGTTGGCCGCATACCTCGAACAGCGGGGTTTCGCCGTTGTCATCCTCAACGGCTCCATGGACATGGATGAGCGGCGGGAGGTGCAGCGGGCGTTCGCCGACGAGGCTCGGGTGCTGATTTCGACCGATGCGGGCGGCGAGGGTCTGAACCTCCAGTTCGCGCATGTCGTCATCAATTTCGACCTGCCGTGGAACCCGATGCGGTTGGAGCAGCGGATCGGCCGCGTGGACCGTATTGGCCAGCGACACACCGTGCGGGCCATCAACTTCACCCTCCAAGGCACCGTGGAGAGCCGCGTTCAGGAGGTGCTGGAGAGCAAGCTGGCGGTCATCTTCGAGGAGTTTGGGGTGGACAAGGCCGGCGACGTGCTCGACTCGGGGCGGGCCGAGCAGTTGTTCGATGACCTGTACGTCGAGGCGATCCGCGACCCGGATCGGGTAAACGAGATGGTCAACACCCTCGTGGAACAGATCCGCGACGACGCCCGCTCGGGCCGGGCTGCCTTTTCCGTACTCGGCCCCGCCCAGAACATCAATCAAGATGAGGCTCGCCGAATCATGGATCATCCGATGCCCGCCTGGGTGGAAAGGATGATGGTCAGCCACGTGCGCGCCCAGGGGGGCGTTGCCGAACGCCGGGAGCGGGCGTGGTCGTTGACATGGCCGGGCGGCGAGACGTGGCCGAAGGTTTCCTTCAGCCCGCCGACAACCGACACCTCGCCCGACCTTGTTCATATGGGTCTGGAGAACGAGCGGGTTCGCGGCCTGACCCTGGGAATCCCCCGGTTTTCGGAAGGACAGCCAATTCCGGTCGTCCGCCTTGCCGGTATCTCCGGCGATCTGGCCGGCATCTGGTCGCTGTGGCGGGTCGCGCTTCAGGCCGGCGACTGGAAGCGACAGCGGATCGTCCCCGTGTTCGTGCACGATGACGGACGAGTCCTCGGGCCTACCGCCCGTCACATTTGGGACCGGCTGCTCACCGACGACGTGAGCGTGATTGGCTACCGCGATGGGGCCCTGGCCGCGACATTGGCCGCGCGCAGCCAGCGGGAAGCGGAACCCCACTGCCGGCCCGCCTATGATGAACTTCTCACCGCCCACCGAGCCCACCTGGACCTGGAGAGGGAACGCAATCAGCATTCCTTCGCCGTGCGGCGAAAAGCCATCGAGAGCATCGGTTTGCCCCAGGTAAGGGTTCACCGCCTCACCAAGCTGGAGCAGGAGGCGGCGGCGTGGCAACAAGCGGTGGACGCGATGACGCGGGTGGTACCGACGCTCGACCCGCTGCTGATGATCACCTTGGGATGATGCTGACATGAATTGGGTCGATGCGGTCACGAAGGACCTGAATCCGGAAATCGCCCCACTCGTTGCGGTCATCGACCCCGACGGCATCTTCCGCGAGGAGGCTGTGCTCGCCGCCGTACAGGCCAGAGGTTACGCCGTCGTCCAGTTCGAGGACGAAATCCAGTTCCGCGTCGAATTTGAGGCGAAGTTCCGGGGCCGGGAGGATAGGCACCTTCTGATCGTGCACCACGGTGGGCGACGGGAAGACCTGCCCTACGATTTGGTGTCGGCCGCGACGGTGGTGTCGGCCAGCCTGCCCTCCTTGTTTCCAAACCTCAGCTACCCCGTCCTCCGCGGTTTGGACCCGAACGACCTTCCGGTGTTGTTTGGCGTGCAGCAGGCGGAGAACCCCAGTCGGATGAACGACGGAGAGACCAAGAAGTTCGCCCTGCTCCACGTCTACGGGATCGTCCCGGAGCTTCTTCGGTCGCCGGCCGATCTGCTTCGGGAACTTCTTCGTCTCCACCACGCGGCGCGAACCCTTCCGCCGGTGTTGGCGAACTGGTTGGTGGAGCGGCTGAAGGTATCCGGGGGGCTGAGCGGGTACCCGCTGGACGACATAGTCACCGACCGCTCCGTGTTCTTCTCCTTCCTTCAGCGGCGCTGGACAGCCTTCCTTTACAAGTTGGCCAGACTGCCCTTGCCGGAATCCATTGAGCCGTTGCCCGATGTGCCGTTCGACCACCCGAATGTGAGGGTCTACATTGACAACCTGTTCATCGACGGCACCCTCTCGCCGGTGGAGTTTCCGTATGACCTGAACACTGGCGACGAATGGGTGCAGGTCGGCGTCGCCGGCGCTGGCGACGAGGGGACCCGAAACCAAGACCGCCTTGCCAGACTCCTGCCGGTTTTGGAACACGACGTGCCGGATGAAGATGCTCGGGCAAGAGCGTGGACCGCCTTTGCCTACCGCTGGGCGGAGGCGTCAGTACTGTGGCACCGGCTCAATCCCGCAACCAAGACCGAGTTTGCCTCGCAGTTCCAGGGGCTCCAGAATCTGATCGACGACCGTTTCGAACGGTGGCTCACCCTGCGGTATTCCGGTCTGCACAGCCAGCCCCCGGTGCCGCCCGCCGTGCTGCACCACGTACCGCGGTCGATGGCACGGCGGTTGGAGGACCGCAAGGCCAGAAAGGCGGCGCTGCTTGTCCTGGACGGCTTGGCCCTTGACCAGTGGCTGCTCCTCAAGGATGCGGTGGTCGCCGCCGTGCCAACCAGCACCACCATGGTGGAGGAAGCGGTTTTTGCCTGGATTCCTACTTTGACCTCGGTCAGCCGGCAGGCGTTGTTCTCCGGCCGGCCGCCGATCCAGTTTGCCGGGTCTATCGCGACCACGGCGAAAGAAAAGGCACAATGGCTCCAGTTCTGGATGGACCACGGGTACACCAGCAAGCAGGTCGAATACCGCAAGGGTTTGGGCGTCCAAGGAGATCTTCTTCAAATAGAAGAGCTTGCCTCCAATCCCAACGTCAAGGTAGTTGGTCTCGTCGTGGATAAAATCGACAAGATCATGCACGGCATGGAGCTTGGAATGGGCGGGATGCATAATCAGATTGACCTATGGGCTCGGTCAGGATACTTGTCCGCCCTCGTCAAGCTGCTTTTGGACAATGAGTTCCACATCGTCATCACCTCCGACCACGGGAACGTGGAGGCGTCGGGAATCGGCCGCCCGTCGGAAGGGGCAATAGCCGAAGAGCGGGGAGAGCGCGTGCGGACCTACTCCTCCCAGCTATTGCGCGAGCAGATGATGAAAGCCTGTCCCACGGCGGTGCAGTGGGCCCCCGTAGGGCTTCCGGCCGATTACCTTCCCCTTCTCGCCCGCGGCCGGGACGCGTTTGTTCCGGCGGGGGAGGTCGTTGTTGGACATGGCGGTGCCTCTATCGAGGAGGTAATCGTCCCATTCATTCGTATCGAAGGACTGTAGATGAACACGAGCCCGGTGGTCGGCTTCAACCAGCGCATCAAGCTGGAGTGGATGGCGGCGACCGCCAGGATGGTGACAAGCGGGTCCCCGTATAGTGAAATTGTCGGGGGTCTTCGTGAACTGCTGAAGGACGAACTCTCGGTTGGCGGTGACCCAGAGCGGGGCAACCGAGAAAAGGCGATCACCATCTTGAAGCGGATTTGGCTGACAGTGGATGAGCAAAACATTCAGTTGCGAGACGACGGACTCGCATTGCTTGTCCGGCTGCCAAACCACCTTCATGTTGCCGTTCACTGGTCCATGGCGATGGCCGCATACCCGTTTCTTGGCGAGGTCGCCCAGGTGGTTGGGCGTCTTCTTCAGCTTCAGGACGAAGTCGCCGCTACCCAGGTTCAACGTCGGCTTCGGGAGCGTTTCGGAGAACGTGAGACAGTTGCGCGGGCGGCACGGCGAGTGCTTCGTACGTTTATTGATTGGGGGGTTCTACAAGAATCTGGTGTGAAGGGTATCTACCACCCTGTACCGCGGGTGTCTCTGAAGGACGACATACTGCTCTCGTGGATGGCCGAAGCATTCATCCGTTGTTTCGATAACCAGATGCGGTCGGTTGAGGAAATACGGCGAGCCCTCGCCTTCTTCCCGTTTGATACTACGCCTCTTGACACGACCGCTTTGCCGTCGAATGCGCGGCTGGAGGTGTTTCGGCAGGGAGTCGGTGAGGTTTTGGTGAGGATCAGCAAACGAGAGGCGATTGATCACTGACGCTACCGCTACCTGGAAGCCCGGAGATCAAATTGCGAACATCACCTCTTGGTTGCGTTGACGGGATCATAAACACTTGACATCGCCAATACCCTCTATGGGGGTGGTCGACGCCAACGGGTAACTTATAGTAGTGGAAATTCATTCGCTTTTTTTATTGCATTCCGCTGCAACAGCTATCGGGACTGGTCGGACTTTTGGGAAACACAGGATTTTCAACGGTTTATCGGATTTCGCGACTGGGCCAAAAAAGTGTGGTAGTTCACGGCTGGAATTTTGCTTGTAGTATCTGGTTGCCGATAGAAAGGACTCCTGACTTCCCCACGTCTTGGTTCACAGAAACCGAGGCGGCTGAACATGGAGTTATCGAATGCCGGATTTTCGAACTGACCCCGAATACTACTTCTATTCTGATGGAAGCATCTGGGTCCCTTGGGCTCTGGATGACCGGCGTATGTGCGCACGCTCCAAGGGGCACAGACATGAAATTGTGGAGGAGTACAACAAGTACTCTCATCCGAGTTTCGGCCCAGATGGATATCTGTACTTCCGCGATGGGGAGTACATGGGGGCCCTTTTTTCTTTGATCACTGACGCCATCGAGTATGTCGAAGAGGAAATCAACGCTCAAGTTCTGTTCGACCGCAAACTCTGGCCAACGCTCATGGGCACAATTTCGGCCAAAGACCGCGACCGGATTTTGGCCGAGAAATTCTATCAAAGCCGGCTTGACCTCGTCAGCTTTGCTGAAGAAGGACGAGATCTGCCGCTGCCTTCTGAGTACCCTCCGGAAATCCACACTCCGAGTGCTTCTGACATTCTCCGTTATGTCACGAGCATTGAGGGAAAACTCTTCCTCATCGATAGCCAAGGGGATACGGAAGCAGAGGACAATTGAAGGGGTCCGGCGCCGTTCTGCGGGAGCGGCGGCGGGTCACCTCATGGGGCCGTGGAGTCTCACCATCTTTTCCGGGATCTCTTGTGAATTGAGGGTTTCCAACGGGTTCACGGGCTGGGCCACGTTGACAGCTTTTGGACTCGTCATACCCTGCGGGAGATCGACGATTTCCTTGTGAGTCCGACATGGCCGGGAAGCAGGCGAAGGTGCTGACGGTGGCCCAATCCAGGGCGGTGTTGATGTACCTGTCGGGGACCCGCAACGCGGCCCGCGACACGGTCATGTTCCTCCTGTCGGCCAAGGCCGGGTTGCGGGCCAGGGAGGTCGCCATGCTCACCTGGAGCATGGTGATGGACGCCAACAGCGACATCGCCGAAGTGCTGGCCCTGGAGGACAGAGCGGCCAAGATGCGGTCCGGCCGGCAGATACCACTCAACCGGGACCTGCGACAGGCCCTGATCGAATTGCACCGGGTCCGGAGGCCGCGGCCTGAGGACCCGGTCATCTACAGCGAGCGGGGCCGGTCGATGTCGGCCGGATCAGTCGTCCGATGGTTCCACGACTTGTACACCCGCTTGGGCTTTACCGGGTGCAGCAGCCACTCCGGCCGGCGGACCTTCATCACCGCGGCGGCGAGGAAGGCCAGCACGGTCGGTGGGTCGTTGAAGGACGTGATGGAGATGGCCGGCCATCGCAGCCTCCAGACCACCAGCCGGTACATCGAGGGCGACTCCGAGGCGAAGCGGAAGCTGGTGGACTTGGTCTGACGGGTCCCCACCGGTGCGTTTGAGGCCGGTCCAAGCCCACCTGGAAGCGGCGGCAGGCGAATGTCCACGACCTCCTGGGCTCCTTCCAGGGGGCGTGGATCTCATCCCAGGAATCGCGCCGGCTGTCACCGTCGGCACCGGCGGTCCGCACGGCATCGTGGCACCGGAGATCCAGGCTCCCCTGGAACGGCCGCGGCGACCCCCCGGTGTAAATACCCCGTGCCCGGATGGGCAACCGTCACCATGAGGTTCCGCCATGATCACCGACATCCGCCGCAACTCCGCCTCCTGCTGCCACACCGCCGTCCTGGTTCTGGACCTCCTGAACTGGTCCCGGTTCCACAGTTTCTTCCACGACGGCGAGAACGGCGTCACGATCCTGGATGCCCGCCAGGACGGCGAGGACCGGATTGTTGTGCGGGCTCAATGCTCGTCCCAGGCCGTCCTGGACCGGCTCACCGACGCTTGGGCTTGAGCCCACTGCCCATAAAGGGGGGAAAGCGTTCTACCAACTAAAAGGCACCGCTCTCCCTTGCCAAACCCGGAATAAGGGGGGGAAAGTGTTCTTCTCCGAAGGAGAAGACCCACTCCCCCGCCTCACTCCTGGCCTGCCAAGACAGACCAAGCCTAACACTGGGGCTCGCCGCCCCAATCTCGGGCTTCGCCCTCGATTTGGGACTGCTCCGCCCCGTGTTGGTGACTGCGTCATCGACATGGCATCGGGCCATGCCGTCCTGATCTGGGTCATGGTCGCACCTGCGGTGCCCGCCCTTCGCGGTCTCGCTTCGCTCGTCCGCTCCGTCCGGCACCGTGTCCTGGTACGGGAGGGGGGCGGAGCCGTACCGATCCTGCCGCCGGCCCCCTGGCCGGCTCGGGCCCGCTTTCGCTGGCGGAGCCAGCGTGTTGCCGACCTCCTCGCCTCAAACCCGATTGGGCTCGTTCCAGGCGTTGGCCGCGCCGTAGGCGTGGCCAACGAGCCTCTCCCCGTTGGCATCCCGGTTCCGGTCAGCACCAGCGTGAACCCTGGCCCAGGCCGGCCTGGAACCAGCATACGGCCACCGCAACCGTCTGGCCGAGTCTCCAGAATGGCCGGGGGCAGGATGGGGTTCTGCCAAGAACAAAGTCACGGCTGGAGTTTCGACCAGAAAAGATGCGGCATGGTATAAAGTATTTCCAGAAAAATGGAAGAATTGTATGAAGAAACCCAGACCAATTGAGGAACGGCTGATCGAAAACAGCGAGTATGTTCCAGGAACCGGATGCTTGATCTGGAAGGGTCGGGTGGACAAGAACGGGTACCCCGAGATCAAAGTCGATGGACGGCGCGTGAGCGTCCGCCCGCTGGCCTACGCCGTCTTCCGGGGCGAGCCACTCCACTCCGATCTGGTTTCCCGCCCACAGATCCAGATGACGTGCGGCGACCGATGCTGCATCCACCCCGACCACATGACGGTGAAGTCGGACGAGGATCGGCTGCTCACCCAGATCAAGCAGGAGGTCTACCAGTGGGCCCAGATCAAGGCCGATGCCAATTCCCGCTTCCGGTTCATGACGAGACCAGAGTACATCGAGGCTGAAGCCCGCAAGCAGTTGGAAGTCCGGATCGCCGCCAGCCAGCCGCCCAGCCCCGAGATCCAGGACATCCTGGACCGGCTCCGCCGACGTTCTGTTGGCCTCCAGCAAGGCCACGATGGCACCGAGCCCCTGGGCGATCCCCGCCCCTTGCCTCGCTGACCGGCGACATCGCCGCGCCGCAGCGGGTGACCATCGCAGCATCGGCAGGAGAGATTCCATAGGAGTCTGGGGCCACATCCATGTTGCTCTGGAACCCGCTCCCGCTGTGGCGGGTCCAGACAGCCATCCCGAACAGGGCTGACTGAATCCACACCGTCATGGATTTCCCCAAGATCCATGTGGTCCTGGAAATCCTCAGCCAAGCCGCGATGAGACCGGGGTAACGCGCGGACCGACACAGGCGAACATGCCCGCGCACTGCCGCACGGCCGTCTGCCACGCCCCTCCCCGGACAAGATCGTCTCGACGGCTGGCGAAGAGCGACCGACAATGCCAACCGACGATCCTGATCGAGGGCTACATGTCGATCCTCCTCGGCTCCACCAATTCCCCCTCGCGGTCGAGGGGATGGACGATGAAGCGGCCTGGGGCCGCTTTTTTCATGCCCGAAATTTTAAAAAAGGGCGACGGCCCCCTCCCACCCGCTCCCGCGGGCACCCTCCCCCGCTCTCGGCGGACCAAAGGTCCGCCTGCCGCGTCAGCGCAAACCTTTGGTTTGCGCGAGAGCTTCGCGGTGGAGGGAGGGACAGCGGCAGTCCCCTCTCCCGCAACGCGGGGGAGGGTTAGGAAGGGGGCAACAGTGCCTACCCCCGTGCCCGCAAGTACGGCGTCATGCGCCACTCCGCGTAGCGGATCAGCCGCGAGGCGAGGAAGTTCAGCAGCAGGTAGATGCTGCCCGCCACGATGAAGATTTCGAACACCGCGAAGGTCTGGGCGATGATCTTGCGGGCGATGCCGGTGATCTCCAGCAGCGTGATGGTGCTGGCGAGCGAGCTGGCCTTCACCATCAGGATCACCTCGTTGCCGTAGGCCGGCAGCATCTGGCGGATGGCGATCGGCAGCACGATGCGGCGGAACAGCAACGTGCGCGACATGCCGCAGGCGCGCGCCGCCTCGATCTGGCCCTGCGGCACCGACAGGATGGCGCCGCGCAGAATCTCGCTGGTGTAGGCGCCGGTGTTCAGCGTCAGCGCCAGGATCGCGCACCAGAAGGGCTCGCGCAGGAAGGTCCACAGGAAGCTGCCGCGCACCGCCTCGAACTGGCCGAGCCCGTAGTAGATCAGGAAGATCTGCACCAGCAGCGGCGTGCCGCGGAAGACGAACACGTAGGCGGCCATCAGCCGCTCGGCCACCGGGTTGCCGGACAGGCGCAGCAGCGCCGCCGCGAAGGCGACCGCGGCGCCGAACAGCAGCGCCAGCCCGACCAGTTCCAGGGTCACGGGGATGCCGCCCAAGAGGGTCGGGACGCTGTCCCACATCAGTTCCCAGTTCACCGGTCAGGCCCTCCGCACGCCGCGGTTCGCGCGGCGCTCCGCCCGCTCGAACGCCGCCGTCGAGACGGTGGTCAGCACGAGGTAGAGCGCGGCCGCGGTGGTGTAGAACAGGAAGGGCTGGCGGGTGGAGCCCGCCGCCACATGTGCCACGCGCATGATCTCGGCCAGCGCCGTGACGGAGATCAGCGCCGTGTCCTTCAGCGTCAGCTGCCACACGTTGCCGAGCCCCGGCAGGGCGTAGCGCATGGTCTGCGGCACAAGGATGCGGCGCAGGATCAGCCAGCGGCTCATGCCGCAGGCGCGCGCCGCCTCGATCTGGCCGTGCGGGACCGCCTGCACGGCGCCGCGGATCACCTCCGTCGAATAGGCGCCGGAGATCAGCCCGACCGACACGACGCCGACCGTGAAGGCGTTGAGTTCGATGTAGCCCTCGTAGCCGAAGACCCGGCCGATCGCCATGACGATGCCGCCGCCGCCGAAGAACAGCAGGTAGATGACCAGCAGTTCCGGCACACCGCGGACGATGGTGGTGTAGACCTCGGCAAGGCCGTTCAGGACGACGTTGCGGCTGAGCTTGGCCGACGCCCCCAGCGACCCGAAAACAAGGCCGAGCGCGAAGGACGACAGCGACACGGCGACGGTCATCGCCGCCCCGCCCAGAAGCTGGCCGCCCCACCCGTTCGGGCCGAAGGAGAGAAGTTCGAACATGGACACTCGGCATTAGGCCCCTCTCCCGCTCTCAGCGGACCAAAGGTCCGCCTGTCGCGTCAGCGCAAACTTCGTTTGCGCGAGAGCCGGGGGGCGGGAGAGGGGTAGAAGGCAGCGGTTACTTGATCGAGATGTCGTAGCCGAAGTGCTGGGTGCTCAGCTTGGTGATCGTGCCGTCCGTGTTGGCCTCGGCGATCGCCTTGTTGAACAGCTCCTTCAGGTCGGCGTCCGCCTTGCGCAGGCCGACGCCCACGCCCTTGCCCAGCACGCCGCGCGTGAAGCCCGGGGCGAACAGGGTCATGTCCTTGCCCGAGTCGGACTTGACGATGGCGCTGACGGCCGAACGGTCGCCGAAGATGGCGTCGACGCGGCCGGCGGCCAGGTCGATGCCGGCGTTGTCCAGCTTGTCGTAGGTGCGCACGGCCACCTTCGGCAGGTACTTCTCCATGAAGTTGGCCTGGATGGTGGAGGTCTGCACGCCGACCGTCTTGCCCTTCAGGGCCTCGCCCAGCTTCTCGATGGCGGCCTTGCCGGCCGGGTCGTCCTTGGAAAGGTCCACGCGCTCCGCCTCAAAGGCGACCTTGGTCAGCGGCGAGGACTTCATGGTGCCGAACATCGACGGCTCGCTGCCGTAGGGGCCGGCGAAGGTGATGACCTTCTCGCGCTCGTCGGTGATCGACATGGCGGCCATGATGGCGTCGTACTTGCCCTGCTGGAGCGCCGGGATCATGCCGTCCCAATCCTGGGCGACGATCTCGCACTCGGCGTTCATCTTCTTGCAGAGCGCCATGGCGAGGTCCGGCTCGAAGCCGACCAGCTTGCCCGACGGGTCCGTCGCGTTCCACGGGGCGTAGGCGCCCTCGGTGGCGATGCGGATCTTCTTCCAGTCCTTGGCTTCGGCCATGCCGCCGACGGACGCAACAATGGCGCCCAGCGCCAGCGCCGCAACGATCTTCTTCACGGAAAACCTCCTCTGTTCAGATGCCTTTTATGGACGGTTCTTCTGACCGGGCAGGCACTGAGCTTTACGGTTTCACAACGCCAGTCAAGTACATTAAGCGTTCAGCCACCCCTTCAGCCGCCGTTCGACAGGTGACGCGAAAGGAACTGTCGCACGCGCTCCGATTCCGGATTGACCAGAACCCGCTCGGGCGGCCCTTGTTCCTCGATTCGGCCCTGGTGGAGGAAGACGACCTCCGACGCGACCTCGCGGGCGAATCCCATCTCGTGCGTCACCAGGATCATGGTGTTGCCCTCCTCCGCCAACTGGCGGATGACCAGCAGCACCTCGCCCACCAGTTCGGGGTCGAGCGCCGAGGTCGGCTCGTCGAACAGCATCACCTTGGGCTGCATGGCGAGCGCGCGGGCGATGGCGGCGCGCTGCTGCTGCCCGCCGGAGAGCTGGACCGGGTAGCTGTCGGCCTTGGACAGGATGCCGACCTTGTCGAGCAGCGCGCGGGCGCGGTGCACCGCCTCCGCCTTCGGGACGCCCAGGACGTGCACGGGCGCCTCGATGACGTTCTCCAGGATCGTCATGTGGGTCCAGAGGTTGAAGTTCTGGAACACCATGCCGAGCCGGGTGCGCAGGCGATCCACCTGCCGGGCGTCGGCCGGGATGGTGCGCCCGCCGCGGCCCTTCTTCAGCCCGATGGCCTCGCCGCCGATGACAATGCGCCCCTCGTCCGGCACCTCCAGCATGTTGATGCAGCGCAGAAGCGTGCTCTTGCCGGAGCCGGAGGAGCCGATCAGCGTGATGACGTCGCCCTCGTGCGCCGTCAGGGACACGCCCTTCAGGACCTCCAGCGGACCGAAGCGCTTGTGGAGATTGTCGACGATGACGGCTTCGGGGGCGTTGGGATTGGTGGGCGGATGTCGGTGCATTCGGGCCTGTTGGCGGGGAGAGAGGTACGACCAATCATGGACTTCGCCGATAAGCTAGACCGCCGGCCAATCCCCCGCAACGCGGATTTTGCAATTCCCCTCTGGTAAATAGCAACTTACCAGAGCATGAGCACCAGCAGTTGCGGCGCCAGGATGCGCAGACACATCGCCAGCGGGTAGACGGTGGCATAGGCCAGCGCCGGCGCCTCCGACGTCACCAGTGCGTTGGCGTAGGCCAGCCCCGGCGGGTTGGTCTGCGCCCCGGCCAAAACACCGCAGATGGTCAGGAAGTTCAGCCCCATCACGCCCCGCGCCACCAGCCCGGTCAGCAGCAGTGGGACCAGCGTGACCAGCACGCCCCAAGCCATCCAGGGCAGGCCGGCGCCGCTCGCCATCGTCTCCACGAAGCGGTCGCCGGACGCGATGCCCAGCACCGCCAGGAACAGGACGATCCCCAGCTCGCGCAGGGCCAGATTGGCGGCCGGCGGCATGAACCAGACCAGCGGCCCGAGATGGCCGAGCCGCGCCAGCAGGATCGCCACCACCAGCGGCCCGCCGGCCATGCCGAGACGCAGCGGCGCCGGCATGCCCGGCAGGAACAGCGGAATGGAGCCGAGTGCCGCGCCCAGCGTGATGCCGACGAAGACCGGGATCATCTCCGCCGTCTGCAGCCGCCGTTCCGAATTGCCGATGATGCAGGCGACGGCGCGCAGGTCGTCGGGCTTGCCGATCACCGTCAGGATGTCGCCGAACTGCAGCTTCAGCGCGGCGTCCGGCACCAGCTCGATCCCGGTGCGGGTGACGCGGCTGACCACCACGTCGCACACGCCCTTCAGGTTCAGCGCGGCGATGGACTTGCCCAGCGCGGCGTTGGCGGTGACCACGATGCGCTCCCACCGCAGGTCACTGCCCTGGGTGGTCAGCCGCACCTCGGCCGGCACGCCCAGCAGCATGCGCGCCTGCTCCAGCTTCAGCCGCGGGCCGACCACGTGCAGCACGTCGCCGCAGGCCAGCCGCGTATCGGCGGTCGGCACGCGCAGCTGCCCGTCGCGCAGCAGGCGGGACACGCAGACGCCCAGGCTGTCCAGGATGGTCAGCTCGGCCAGCCGCACGCCGTGGACCGACAGGTTCCGCACCGCGATGTCCATGGTTTCCAGCGCCGCGACCTCCGCCCGGCGCGCCGCCTCGAAGCCGCGCGCCTCGGCCTGCGGGTCGATGCCGAAAACGGCGCGCACCCCGGCCATGGCCAGCAGGTTGCCGGCGATGCCGAAGGGGTAGGTGACGGCGAAGGCCAGCCCGGGCAGCGCCATCACCGCGGCGTCGGCCCCCACCTCCTTCAGCACCTGCTGGGACGCGGCCAGCGCCGGGGCGTTGGTCACCCCGCCGGCGAAGACGCCGAGGCCGGAGCCAGCGGCAGCAGGCCGGCCAGAACCAGCAGGGCGGTGATCAGGATGCTCGACCCGACCATCAGCAAAGCGAGGCCGTTCAGCGCCAGCCCGGACTTCTTCAGCGCGGCGAAGAAGCCGGGGCCGACCTGGATGCCGATGGTGTAGACGAACAGAATCAGCCCGAAGTCGCGGATAAAGTCGAGCATCTCGCCGTCGAAACTCACGCCGGCCTGTTTGGCGAGGTGCCCGCCGGCGATGCCCGCGAACAGCACGCCGCCGATGCCCAGCCCCACGCCGCGCAGCTTGACGTGCCCCAGCGCCAACCCCGCGGCGGAGGTGACGCCCAGCATGAAGACCACCCGCGCGATGGGCGGCATGCCCTGAAAAACGTTGATAAAGATTGCGGCGAACAGGTCGGCGAGCGCGTGCATGGCCCAGTTCCTCGCGGTGGAGGGAAAGGACCGCCCCCGCCCCTACCAGAGGAAGAGGACGATCAACTGGGGGGCCAGGATACGCAGGAACATTACCACCGGGTAAACCGTGGCGTAGGCCAGGGCCGGCGCCTCCGACGCGCTCATGGCGTTGGCGAAGGCGAGGGCTGGCGGATCGGTCATGCTGCCGGCCAGAAGCCCGCAGATCGTCAGATAATTCTGCCGTTTCACGGCGCGGGCGTAGAGCCCGACGACGAGCAGTGGAATCAGTGTGACCAGCGCGCCGCAGCCGATCCACAGCAGCCCGTCGCCCTCCACCAGCGTCTCCACGAAGCGGTCGCCGGACAGCAGCCCGACCACCGCCAGGAACAGCACGATGCCGATCTCGCGCAGCGCCAGGTTGGCGGCCGGCGGCATGAACCACACCAGCGGCCCGATGTGCCCGATGCGCGCCAGCAGGATCGCCGCGACCAGCGGCCCGCCGGCCAGCCCCAGCTTCATCGGGGTCGGCATGCCCGGCAGGTAGATGGGGATGGAGCCCAGGATCACGCCCAGCATGATGCCGAGGAAGACCGGCACGAACTCCACCTGCTGGAGCCGGCGCGCCGAGTTGCCCATCAGCGCCGCCACCCGGTGCAGGTCGGACGGCTTGCCGATGGCGGTCAGGATGTCGCCGAACTGCAGGTGCAGCGCCGGGGTCGGCACCAGTTCGACGCCGGCGCGGTTCACCCGGCTAACCACCACGTCGTAAGCGTCGGCGAGACTCAGCTGCCCGATGGTCTTGCCCAGCACATGCTCGTTGGTGACGACCAGCCGCTCCCACCGCATGTCGGTGCCCTTGGTGGTCAGCGTCACCTCCGCCTCCTGCCCGAGATAGGTCTTCATCCGCTCCAGCTTTTCCCGCGGACCGACCAGATGCACCACGTCGCCCGGGTGCAGGCAGGTGTCCGGGTGCGGCACCTGGAGGTGCCCTTCCCGCAGCAGCCGCGACACCATCACGCCCAGGTCGCCGAACAGCTGGATGTCGCGCAGCGGCGTGCCGAAGGCCGCCGGGTTGCGCACGGCGACGTCCAACGTCTCCAGCGTCTCCACCTCCGCGCGGCGCGTACGCTCGAACGCCTCCGCCTCTGCCACGGGGTCGACTCGGAACAGGACGCGGACCACTCCCATGGCGATCAGGATGCCGACGATGCCGAAGGGATAGGCGACGGCGTAGCCGAGGCTGGGCGTGTTGATCTCGGCGGCGCTCGCCCCGACCTCCCGCAGGATGCCCTGGGCGGCGCCCAGCGATGGGGTGTTGGTCACGGCCCCGGAGAAGATGCCCAGCACCGCCGGCAGCGGCACCCCGCCGACGAGGTGGATCGCCACCGCCACCAGCACGCCCAGCCCGACCAGCGACGCGGCCAGCGCGTTCAGCGTCAGGCCGGACTTCTTCAGCGCGGCGAAGAAGCCGGGGCCGACCTGGATGCCGATGGTGTAGACGAACAGGATCAGCCCGAACTCCCGCAGGAAATGCAGGACGTGCAGGTCGAAGGTGAGGCCCAGCGCCTTGGCGACGTGCCCGCCGGCGATGCCCGCGAACAGCACGCCGCCGATCCCCAGCCCGACCCCGTGCAGCTTCACCTGCCCCAGCGCCAGCCCCGCCGCCGCGACGGCGCTGAGGGCCAGCATGATTCGGGCGATGTCGGGCAATCCATTGAACAGGTCGAGCAGGGAGATCATGGAGCGGATCCAGGCCGGTCACGGGTCGCGCGGCGCGCGTGGTTGTGGTTATGGATGCCCGCACAATTCCGCATTGGCAATGGGGGCTTTTCCGGAGGGCATTAGCCCGTCCGATACCCCAATCAAAATTTCGCCACTTTCTCGGCATAGACAGAGGACAGCCGTCAGGCACGATGTGACCAGGAAGGGACGTGACCCCCGTCCCCGACCTCTGCGACACACACATCGCGACTGACACTGCGCGACCGACACCGCGCGACTGATAGGGCGACCGCCACGCGGCGCCCCCAGCCAGGCCCCGGCTGGATCCGCGGCCATCGCAAGAACCCCCTTGCGATGGCCGTTTCTTTTTGGGGCCGTTTCTTTTTGGCCTCTCCGCTCCCTGTGCTATAGCTCCCCGGCCTCCGTCCACAGCACGAGCCCGCCCGTCCCCATGCCCGTCTTCGCCGGTACCGAGCTGACCTGCCTTCGCGGCGACCGGCTGGTCTTCACCGGGCTGGATTTCCGGATCGAGCCGGGGGAGGCGCTGGTCCTGCTCGGCCCCAACGGCAGCGGCAAGTCGAGCCTCCTGCGGGTGATGGCCGGTCTGCTGAAGCCGCTGCGCGGCCAATTGTCCTGGGACGACATCGCGGTGACCGAGGATCCCGACGGCCACCGCTCGCGCATCCATTACGTCGGGCACCTCGACGCGGTGAAGCCGGTGCTGAGCGCGGTGGAGAACCTGGCCTTCTGGGCAAACCTGGGCGGGGCCGCCGACCCGCGCACCAGCGCGCGCGCCGCGCTGGACCGTTTGGGCGTGCCGCACATCGCCAACGTGCCGGGCCGCTACCTGTCGGCCGGGCAGAAGCGCCGCCTGAACCTCGCCCGCGTGCTGGCCGCGCCGGCCACCCTGTGGCTGCTGGACGAGCCCACCGTGGCGCTCGACCGCGCGGCCATCGCGCTGTTCGAGGAAATCATCGCGGAGCACCGCGCCGGCGGCGGCATGGTGGCCGTGTCCACCCACGTGGACATCGCCATGCCCGGCGCCCGCGACCTGCACCTGGACGACTTCACCCCCATCCCGCACGACGCGGACGAGGATGTGGACGAGGATATGGAAGGGGAGCACGCGGCATGACCCGCTTCCTGCGCCTGGTCGGGCGCGACCTGCGGCTGGCGCTGCGCCAGGGCTCCGACGCGTCCATCGCCGTGATGTTCTTCGTGCTGTGCGTCGTGCTGTTCCCCTTCGGCGTGGGGCCGGAGCCGAACATCCTCGCCCGAATCGCGGCCGGCGTGATCTGGGTCGCGGCCCTGCTCGCCTCGCTGCTGTCGCTGGAGCGGCTGTTCCAGAACGATTACGAGGATGGCTCGCTGGAACTGCTGTCGCTCTCCACCCTGCCGATGGAGGCGGTGGTGCTGGCCAAGACGCTGGCGCATTGGCTGGTGACCGGCGTGCCGCTGATCGTCGCGGCCCCCCTGCTGGCCGTGCTGCTGAACATGAACGCGGAGGGCTTCGGCATCCTGGTGCTGACCCTGCTGGTCGGCACCCCCATCCTCAGCCTGATCGGCAGCATCGGCGCTGCCCTGACGCTGGGCGCCCGGCGCGGCGGCGTGCTGCTGTCGCTGCTGATCCTGCCGCTCTACATCCCGGTCCTGATCTTCGGCGCCGGGGCCATCGACGCCGCGCTCAACGGCCTCACCCCACGCCCGCACCTGCTCCTGCTCGGCGGCCTCCTGGCCGGCGCCCTGCCGCTGGCCCCTTGGGCGAGTGCTGCGGCGTTGCGGCAAGCGGTTGAGTAGGGGTCGATCATCGCAGTGCGTTGAGGGCGACGATCATCCCTTTCAGTGACGGAAAGCGCTCCGCAGGTCCATCAACCCGGTCGTCGCGTCACGCCTCGGGATCTCCCCTTTCCGAACACGCAGCCACAAGATGTTGGCGCATTCAACGAGAAGAAGTTCCGGGGCGGCCAAGGTCCGCCCCTCCGCAACCGCTTCGGCTGTGCCGCTGTCGGGTTCCGGAGCCAGCCACTTCACGGCGACGCTCGCATCCACGATGATGGTGGTGCCGAGCCGGTTCATGACCGGCCCAATTGTTCGGAACGCTCGTCGCGCATCTCACGCAGGATGTCGGCACTGTCCGAAAACACCCGGTTGCCGTAACTCGCCCGGCGCTGGCGCATGCGTTCCCAAAAGTCCGGGGGCGGCACGTTGACCGACTGCTCCAGGGTTTCCCGGATTTCCTCCTCCAGCGAACGGCCGGCGGCGCTGGCGCGCTCGTTCAGCGCCCGCAGCACCGATTCGCCGATGTCCCGCACCGTGATCATGCCCATGGGAGCTCCCTGAGAACGCTGGTCCTTTCGCGCATCACGCACCATCGTAGCATGGAACCCCCGGGACGGGGTGTCGTACCGTCTACGCAAGGCCCCAAGGCTTGGCAGAACGTGGCCCCCACCCCGAAATCGCCCTACCGCCGGGGCTTGCGGGATGACCAAGATCAAGGCGAATCCCCTCGCGCTGGGGCATCAGTGCGCTTATATCGTCCGCAGCACGACCAGAGGTCATGGGACCTATGCACCGTTTCGCCAACCCTGCCCGCTTCCAGCGCCTGTCGGCGGCGATCCTGCCGTGGAGCGCGGGGGCGACCGTGATCCTGCTGATCGTGGGGCTCTACATCGCCCTGTTCAGCTCCCCGGCGGACTACCAGCAGGGCAACACGGTGCGGATCATGTACATCCACGTCCCTGCGGCGTGGATGAGCCTGTTCGTCTACGTCAACATGGCCATCGCCGCCGCCTGTGGGCTGGTGTGGAAGCACCCGCTGGCCGACCTGTTCGCCAAGGCCGCCGCCCCGGTGGGCGCGGGCTTCACCTTCATCTGCCTGGTCACCGGCTCGCTCTGGGGCGCGCCGATGTGGGGGACCTGGTGGGTGTGGGACGCGCGGCTGACCAGCGTGCTGATCCTGTTCTTCCTGTATCTGGGCTACATGGCGCTGGTGAACGCCTTCGACGACCCGCAGCGCGGCATGCGCGCGGGCAACGTGCTGCTTCTGGTCGGCGTGGTGAACGTGCCGATCATCAAGTTCTCGGTCGAGTGGTGGAACACGCTGCACCAGCCGGCCAGCGTCATCCGCATGGGCGGTCCGACCATCGACCCGTCGATGCTGGTCCCGCTGGTGGTCATGGCGCTGGGCTTCACCACCTATTTCGTCACGGTCGTGCTGCTGCGCCTGCGGTCGGAGATCGTGCAGCGCAAGATCCAGACCCTGCGCCTCACCGAGGCACAAGGCTAGGGGCGCGGGGCTGAGGAGCGGATGATGGCTGAGTTTTTCGCGATGGGCGGCTACGCCGCGTATGTCTGGCCGGCCTACGGGCTGGCGGCGCTGGTGATGGTCGGATTGCTCGTCGCCACGCTGAAGGGGCTGCGCGGGGCGGAGACGACCCTGAAGGTGCTGGAAGGCAGCCGCCCCGCGCGGCGGCGCCCTCGCCACAAGGATTCCAAAGGGCAGGCCGCGGCCCCGTCCGCGGCGGAGGTGAGCGAAGGATGACCCGCAAGAAACGGCGCCTCTACATGCTGGGGCTCGCCCTGCTCGGCCTGGGTGCTGCTACCGCCCTGACCCTGACCGCCTTCGAGGACAACATCGTCTTCTTCTTCAGCCCGACCCAGCTGCAGGCGCAGCCCGTTGGCGACCGCAACTTCCGCCTGGGCGGGCTGGTCGAGCAGGGCAGCGTGACGAAGCTGCCGGACGGCGTCACCACCCGCTTCGTGGTGACCGACACGGTCAACTCCGTCCCCGTCACCTACCGCGGCCAGCTGCCGGACCTGTTCCGCGAGGGCCAGGGCGTGGTGGCCGAGGGCCGGATGGCCAGCGGCGTCTTCCAGGCGCGCGAGGTGCTGGCCAAGCACGACGAGAACTACATGCCGCCCGAAGTGGCGGACGCGCTGAAGCAGGCCGAGCATTTCAAGGCGACGGCCAAGACGCTGAAGCCCAGCTCATAGCTTGTTTCTAAAGGGTTTATTTCTGAAGGGAGCAGCGGGACCGTGATCCCCGAACTCGGCCATTACGCGCTGGTGCTGGCGCTGTTCGTGGCGCTGGTGCAGTCCGGCGTTCCCCTGGTTGGTGCCGCCACCGGCAACGCCGCCTGGATGGGCGTCGCCCGCCCCGCCGCCGTGGCGCAGATGCTGCTGGTCCTCGTCGCCTACGGGGCGCTGACCTGGGCGCATGTGGTGTCCGACTTCAGCGTGATGAACGTCGTCCAGAACAGCCACTCCGCCAAGCCGATGCTCTACAAGGTGTCGGGAGTGTGGGGGAACCACGAGGGCTCGATGATGCTGTGGATCGTCATGCTGACGGTCTTCGGCGCCGCCGTCGCGGTCTTCGGGCGCAACCTGCCGCCCAGCCTGAAGGCGCGCGTGATCGCGGTGCAAGGGCTGATCGGCGTCGGCTTTCTGCTGTTCATCCTGACGACCTCCAACCCCTTCATCCGCGTGGTCCCGGCGCCGCTGGACGGCAACGACCTGAACCCGCTGCTGCAGGACCCCGGCCTGGCCTTCCACCCGCCCTTCCTCTACGCGGGCTATGTCGGCTTCTCCATCGCCTTCTCCTTCGCGGTCGCAGCATTGATCGAGGGGCGTGTGGACCCGGCCTGGGCGCGCTGGGTGCGGCCCTGGACGCTGGCCGCCTGGTCGACCCTGACCGCCGGCATCGCGCTGGGCTCCTGGTGGGCCTACTACGAGCTGGGCTGGGGCGGCTGGTGGTACTGGGACCCGGTGGAGAACGCGTCCTTCATGCCCTGGCTGGCCGGCACGGCGCTGCTGCACTCCGCCATCGTGGTGGAAAAGCGCGACGCGCTGAAGACCTGGACCATCCTGCTGGCGATCATCACCTTCTCGCTCTCGCTGATGGGCACCTTCCTGGTGCGCTCCGGCATCCTAACCTCGGTGCACGCCTTCGCGGTGGACCCGGCACGCGGCGTCTTCATCCTGGTTCTGCTGGGCATCGCCACCGGCGGCTCGCTCCTGCTCTACAGCCTGCGCGCGCCGACCCTGAAGGCCGGCGGCCTGTTCGCGCCGATCAGCCGCGAGGGCTCGCTGGTGCTGAACAACCTGCTGCTGTCCACCGCGACGGCGACGGTCTTCATCGGCACGCTGTACCCGCTGTTCCTGGACGTGATGAAGCTGGGCAAGGTCTCCGTCGGCGCGCCCTTCTTCAACGCCACTTTCGTGCCGGTCGCCATCCCCATGGTGATCGCCATGGTGGTCGGCCCCTTCCTGGCCTGGAAGCGCGGCGACCTGCCCGGCGCGCTGACCCGCCTGTGGTCGGCCGGCGTCGCCGTGGTCGTGTGCGTCGCCATCGCCGCCTACATCACCAACGGCGGCGGGCCGCTGCTGGCGCTGGTCGGCATTGCGCTGGCCGCCTGGGCCTTCTTCGGCTCGCTGGCGGAGTTCGCGGAGCGCATCCGCCTGTTCCGCGTGCCGGTGAAGGACAGCTGGAACCGCGCCGTCCACCTGCCGCGCAGCGCCTGGGGCATGACCATCGCCCACGCCTGCATGGGCATCTCCATCCTCGGCATGACCGGGACCTCGGCCTGGCAGACGGAGGTCATCCAGGCCATGAAGCCGGGCGAGACCGCCCAGCTTGCCCAGTATTCCGTCCGCTTCGACAGCGTGGGCGAGGTGCAGGGCGCCAACTTCCGCGCCGAGGAGGGTGTGTTCACCGTCACCCGCGACGGCCAGACGGTCGCCACCCTGAAGCCGCAGCGCCGCAGCTACCCGGTCACCCGCATGACGACGACCGAGTCGGCCATCCACACCACGGTGTTCAGCGACGTCTACATCGCGCTGGGCGACCCGACGCAGAACGGCACGGCCTGGATCGTGCGGCTCTACCACCACCCGCTGGTGCCGTGGATCTGGCTGGGCGCCTTGGGGATGATGGCGGGCGGCCTCGTCAGCCTGTCCGACCGCCGCTTCCGCGTCGGCGCGCCGGAGCGCCGCCGTTCCGCCGCCAAGCCCACGTTGCAGCCTGCCGAGTAAGGGTCCCGTCCGATGCGCCGCCTGATCTTCCTGTTGCCGCTGCTGCTGTTCGTCGGCGTCGGCGTGGCCTTCCTCCTGGGCTTCGAGCGCGACCCGCGCGACATCCCCTCCGCCCTGATCGACAAGCCAGCGCCGGAGTTCGCCCTGGCGCCGCTGCCCGGCCACAAGGAGGGCGTGTCGTCGGCCATGCTGAAGGGCGACGTGACGCTGGTGAACGTCTTCGCCTCCTGGTGCATCCCCTGCAAGGCGGAGCACCCGGTCATCACCCGCCTGTCGAAGGAGCTGGGGGTGACGGTGCGCGGCATCAACTACAAGGACAAGACCGAGGACGCGCTGGACTGGCTGAAGCGCAACGGCGACCCCTACGCCAGCATCGGCGCCGACCAGGACGGCCGCGTCTCCATCGACTGGGGCGTCTACGGTGTGCCGGAGACCTATCTGATCGACCGCCAGGGCCGCATCCGCTTCAAGCAGGTCGGCCCCCTGACCCCGCAGGTGGTGGACGAGCAGATCCTGCCCATGATCAAGCATCTGAGGGCCGCGTCATGAAGGCTGTCATCCTCGCCGCCTTCCTGGCGTTGACGCCCCTGACCGCCTTCGCTGTCCAGCCCGACGAGGTGCTGCCCGACCCGACGCTGGAAGGCCGCGCGCGCGAGATCAGCAAGGACCTGCGCTGCCTCGTCTGCCAGAACCAGTCGATCGACGACTCCAACGCCCCGCTCGCCCGCGACCTGCGCCTGCTGGTGCGGGAGCGGCTGAAGGCCGGCGACAGCGACCAGCAGGTCGTCCATTTCGTCACCGACCGCTACGGCGACTACGTGCTTCTGCGCCCGCCTTTCAAGGCGACGACGCTGGTCCTGTGGATCGGCCCCTTCGCCATCCTGGCGATCGGCGCCATCGGCACGGCCCTGTACCTGCGCGGCCGCAAGAGCGCCGCCGTCGCCGCCGGTGGTGACACCGCCCCCCTGACCGAGGACGAGCGCCAGCGTCTGGACGCCTTGCTCCGGAAGGAAGACGCCTGATGCTGTTCTGGATCGTCGCCGCCGTGATGACGGCGGGCGTGGTGATGCTGATCGTGCCGCCCCTGCTGAAAAGCCAGGCCGCCGCCCCCGATGCCCGCGCCGACTTCGACCTGGAGGTCTACCGTGACCAGCTGGCCGAACTGGAACGCGATCAGGCCCGCGGCCTGATCAGCGAGGCCCAGGCCGCCGCCGCGAAGGCGGAGATCGGCCGCCGCATGCTCGCCATCGCGGACCATCCGAACGCCGCCTCTAAACCGGCCGCCGCCCCGCGCAGCGGCAAGGTCCTGGCCGGCCTGCTGGTCCTGGCCCTGCCGCTCAGCGCGCTGGCGGTCTACGGCAAGCTCGGCCGGCCGGAGCTGCCGGCCCAGCCGCTGGCTTCCCGCGACCTGAACCAGGAGCGCGGCGCCCCGCCCAAGAACGTGCTGGCCGCGCTGGAGAAGCTGAAGGCGCAGTTGGACCAGAACCCGGACGACGCGCAGGGCTGGTCCATCCTCGGCCAAGCCTACGCCAAGATGGGCCGCGTGCAGGAGGCGGCCGACGCTCTGCGCAAGGCGGCCACCCTGTCCAAGGGCGACCCGGACATCCTCGGCACCTACGGCGAGGTACTGATCAGCGCCAACGGCGGCACGGTGACGGAGGAGGCGCGCACGGCCTTCGAGACCATCCTGACCAAGGACGCGAAGGAGCCGCGCGCCCGCTTCTATCTGGCGCTGGCCCGCCGCCAGGCCGGCGACGTCAAGGGGGCGCTGGAGCGCTGGGCCGCCCTGATGGCCGACTCGCCCGCCGACGCCCCCTGGGTGCCGGTGGTGCAGGGCCAGATCCAGCAGGCCGCGAAGGAGCTGGGGCTCGACCCCGCCGCCGTCACGCCCAAGACCCTGCCGCCGGAACAGGCGCCGGCCGCTCAGAACCAGAATCCGGGCCAGGGCCAGGGCCAGGATCAGGGCGGTTCGCCGCAGGACCGCGAGCAGATGATCCGCGGCATGGTCGCCAACCTCGCCGCGAAGCTGGAGGCCAACCCCGCCGACGTCGACGGCTGGCTGAAGCTCGCCCGCTCCTACAACGTGCTGGGCGAGCGCGACAAGGCCGCAGAGGCCGCGCGCAAGGCCAAGGAGCAGGCACCGGACCGCCCCGACGTCCTGGTCGCCTACGCCGGCGCGCTGCTGTCCATGGAACCCCCGACCGACAAGCCCGGCCCCATGCCGGCCGAGGCGGTGGGCGCTCTGCGCCAGGCGCTGACCACTGAACCGACGAACCGCGACGCGCTCTGGCTGCTCGGCCTCGACGCCGCCGACACCGGCCGGACCGCGGAGGCGTCGGACCTGTGGAACCGCCTTCTGGCGCAGTTCCAGCCGAACGACCCGGAATACGCGCTGATCCGCGCCCGCATCGACTCGCTGAAGGCCGGGGGCTGATCCCGGCCGGCGGCGCCCTCGCCGCAAAAGATCACGCCGGATCCCGGCGCCGGGGTCGTAGGAACGGGCTCCCTTGGGTCCTAGGCCATTCGTACGCAAACCAAAGGCCGAGTCCACCACCTTCCGATGCACGCTAAATTGGCGTGTGGTCCCACCATCCGGTTTCCTCACTCCATGCCCAAAGACAACGGCCCGGCCACCGCATCGCCCGCGGCGGCCACACCGCCGCTTCGCCGCCCGCGGCTGGAGGCCGCCATCGGCTGGCTGGCGGCGGCCGGGCTGGTGTTCCTGCTGGCGGTCATGGCCGTGGTGGCCTACGAGTCGCGCCAGCGCGCCATTGAGGAGGCGACGGAGCGGGCGGAATCCGCGGCCCACGTCCTGGCGGAGCACGCTGCCCGCCTGTTCGACGCCTCCGACCTGCTGGTGGAGCACACCGCGCAGCGCATCCGCGACCTGAGTTGGGACGAGATCGAAGCGTCGAAGGAAACCTGGGACAGCCTGCGCGCGGAGGTCGGGCACCTGCCCTTCCTGGACGCGGTCTGGCTGAACGACCAAGCCGGGCTCCTGCGGCTCAGCACCATCGGTTTTCCCACGCCGCCGTCCGACGCCCACGACCGCGACGCCTTCCTCGCGCATCTGTCCGGGCCCGACCACCCCTACATCAGCCAGCTGATCGTCGGCCGCGTGACGCAGAAGCCGACCTTCCTGGTCAGCCGGCGCCTGGGCAACCGCGACGGCACTTTCCGCGGGATCGCCTCGGTGACGGTGGATCCCGCCTATTTCGAGGAGTTCTACCGCAACCTCGACCTGCCCAGCGATCCGTCCATCCTGCTGTTCCGGGCCGACGACCTCGCCGTCCTGGTCCACCACCCGGACGGGAACCCGCAGGCGCCCGCCCCGGTGCCGGACTTCGTCAAGCGTTCGGTGCAGGCCCATCCCGCCATGGCCGTCGCGACCGGCGACGACGCCATCGTCGCCCACCGGCGGGTGGAGAATTGGCCGGTCTATGTCGCCGTCCGCATCGGCCTGGAGCCGGTCCTGGCGGACTGGCGCGCGGCGCTCGCCCCCTACGCCGGGCTGGCCGCCCTGGCCGCCGCGGCCCTGCTGGTCCTGTCCGCCTTCGGCTTCCGCCAAGCCCACGCCGCCCGCCTGGTCCAGGAACGTCTGGAAGCCCGCGTGCAGGAGCGCACCGCCTCGCTGGAAACGGCGCTCGCCCAGCGCGACGCGGTGCTTGCCCAAAAGGACCTGCTGATGCGCGAGGCCAACCACCGCATCAAGAACAGCCTGCAGGTGATCTCCAGCCTGTTGTCGCTGCAGGGCCAGAGCACCGGCAACGCCGAGACCCGCGAGAGCCTGCACGAGGCCGGCCGCCGCGTCCACGCGGTCAGCGACATCCACCAGCTGCTCTACAAAGTCGACGACATCCAGCTCGTTCCCTTCCACGAGTATCTGACCGCCCTGTGCCGCGACCTGGAACGCTCCGCGCTCGCCGAGAGCGACGGCTGGCGGCTGACCCTGACGGTCGAGCCGGTGGAGGTGCCGAGCGACCAGGCCGTGCCGCTGGGGCTGATTGCCAACGAGCTGTTGATGAACGCGGTCAAGCACGCCTATCCCAGCGAAGGCCCAGGCGCTGGATCCAAGCCCATCGTGGTCGGCCTCCGCCACGATGGTGACTCCGTGCGCCTGATCATCGAGGACGACGGCGTCGGCCTGCCGGACGGGTTCGACTGGCGGCGCAGCCGCAGCCTGGGCATGCGGCTGGTCCACGCCCTGACCAACCAGCTCGACGCCACCCTGTCGGTGGAGCCGCGCCGGCCCGGCACCAGCTACCGGCTGGACATGCCCCTCGTCCTGGTCGCCTCCTAAACAAGCTTTAGGACCCCGCTCGCAGAGGAATGTCCAGCCGCTGCACCGCGCAGGTGGCCGGACCGCTTCGGCAATGGCGGAATTCCACCCGCATCATCCCGTCGTTGCGGTCGGGATCGGCGAAGCGGACCGGCCCTTTCAGCGGCAGGACCGCGCGCAGAGGCCCATCCTCCCTCTCCGACCGGATCGCGGCGGGAAAGCGTCCGGCTATGCGCGCGCGCAGCAGGGCCGGCACGTCGACGCGCAGCACGGGCGGAACGACCCGCACCCCGGCTTCCGGCTTCAGGGTCAGGACCAGCGCGCTCTCCTTGCCACGGGTTTCCAGGGTGGCGGACAGCGGGCCGGCGGGCGTCGGCGCGCGCCACGCCCGCGCCGGATCGGCGGCGCAGGCCGTGGGAATGGACAGCGGGCCGATCACCGGGACGACCGCCAGCAGCATGACGGCGGCGCAGGCGGCGGTGCGGCTGGCGGAGACGTTCATCGGATGACGCTTGCGTGAGGGCATGACAGGAGGGAGGATGCAACCGGGCGTAACGGCCGGCAAGCCCTCCGACACGGGAACCGGCCGGGCGCCTTCGGCTTGCTCCCACCGACGAGACGCGCGTGCCCGATTCCGCACCAACGCCCCGAGCACCCGGCCAACCCCTCGCCGCCGTGGGCTGGATGCTGGTCTGCGCGCTTCTCGTGGCGGTGGGAAACACCCTGGTCCGTCATGTGACCGTGGAGTTGCACGCGTTCGAGGTCGTGTTCTTCCGCAACCTGTTCAGCGTTCTGTTCGTTCTGCCCTGGCTGGCGGCGTCGGGGTTCGACAGCCTGCGCACCGGCCGGTTGCGGCTGTACGCCTCGCGTTCGCTGACCAGCCTCCTGGCGATGCTGGCGTGGTTCTACAGCGTGGCCCACATGCCGTTGCCGGAGGCCACCGCGCTGGCCTTCACGGTGCCGCTGTTCGTCACCATCGGCGGCGCGCTGTTCCTGGGGGAACGGGTGCGCCTGCGCCGCTGGGCGGCCGTCGCGGTCGGCTTCGCCGGCGTGCTGGTCATCATCCGGCCGGGTGCGGCGAGCGTCAGCCCGGTGACCTTCGTCCTGATGTTCCACTGCGTCGCGGCCGCGGCCACCACCCTGCAGGTGCGCGCGTTGGCCATGAAGGACAGCGTGCTGGTCGTCGTCGCCTACATGGGGCTGTTCCTCACCCCCATGGCCCTGCTTCCGGCCCTGTTCGTCTGGACGTGGCCCAGCTGGACGGCGCTGGGCTGGCTGGCCGTCCTCAGCGCGGTCATGACGTTGGCGCAGCTCGCCATGACCCGCGCCTTCAGCCTGGCCCCGGCGTCGGCCATGATGCCCTACGACTACATCCGCCTGCCCTTCACGGCGGTGCTCGCTTGGCTGCTGTTCGGGGAGGTGATGGACGCCTGGGGCTGGGCCGGCGCCGCGGTGATCGCGGCATCGGCGCTCTACACCGCGCACCGCGACGCGCTCCAGAACCGCGCCCGGAAGCTCCGGGGCGCGGACGTCCGGGAGGAGGCGCCGGCCCCGCTGCCCCCCTCCGCGGCCGGGTCCCGCCCGCTGCGCTGAAAAACGCTTACGTGGGCGTGAGGCGCCGCCGCTCCGCCTCCAGGACGGCGCGGGCGCGCTCCTGGTGTTCCGGCTTCATGCTGCTGCGCACGGCCTGGATCGCCGCCGTCACGACGGCGGCGTCGTCCGCGAAGCCGATCACGGCCACCCAGTCCGGCACCGCGTCGGACGGCAGGATGAAATAGGCCAGCGCCCCCATCAGCATCGCCTTGGCCCGGAAGGGCGTCACCGGGTCCGTGGCGCAGAAATAGGCAGCCAGGGCCTGGTCCAGAACCGGGACGCGGTGCAGGTTGGCGCGCAGCTTGTCCCAAAGGCGGCGGCGGACATAGCGCTCGTCCCGCTCCGCGCGGACACGGTCGATCACCGCGGGCAGTTCTCGCCGCGTCCCTGGGCCTGTCTCCGTCCTTGCCCCGTTGTCGGCGGTCTGCATGGCGTCCTTCCCAGGCCCGAACGCCGCATCCCCCGGGCTCGTGTTCCGGCGGGGGCGGCGCTCTGTTACACAGATGCGTGGACCGTGAACGCGGCAGCCACGTCCGCGGTCCCGCGGAGGCCATGGAAAAAACGGAGGAGGACCAACGCCATGACGATGAAAAAGGGCTACAAGGACCTGCTGGCCGAAGCCAACAGCCGCATCCAGGCGATCACCCCGCAGGAGGCGCTGGCCCTGCACGGCGATCCCGACGTGGTCTTCGTCGACATCCGCGACCCGCGCGAGTTGGCCCGCGACGGCATGATCCCCGACGCCTTCCCGGCGACCCGCGGCATGCTGGAGTTCTGGGTCGACCCGGAGAGCCCCTACCACAAGCCGATCTTCGCGTCGGGCAAGCGCTTCGTCTTCTACTGCGCCAGCGGCTGGCGCTCCGCGCTCGCCACCGACACGGTGCAGGGCATGGGGCTGGAGAACGTCTGCCACCTAGAAGGCGGCTTCAAGGCCTGGAAGGAGGCGGGCCTGCCGGTCGCAGCGGTGGAGAAGGCCGCCGAGAAGAAGGAAGGCTGACGGCCATGGAACCCCATTCTATGGAACAGCGCATCAGCCTGATCACCCTGGGCGTCGCCGATCTCGCGCGCAGCCGCCGCTTCTACGAGGAAGGGCTGGGCTGGACGCGGTCGCCCGCCAGCCAGGAGGCCATCGCCTTCTACCAGTTCGGCGGCATGGCGCTCGCCCTCTACGGCCGCGAGGCGCTCGCCGAGGACGCGCATCTGGCGGAGGCCGGCCCGACCTCCGGCTTCGGCGGCATCACGCTGGCCCACAACCTGCGCAGCCGCGAGGAGGTGGACGCGCTGATGGCCCGGGCGGCGCACGCCGGCGCCCGCGTCCTGAAGCCGGCGCAGGAGGTGTTCTGGGGCGGCTACAGCGGCTATTTCGCCGACCTCGACGGCCATCCGTGGGAGGTCTGCTGGAACCCGCACTTCCCGCTGGCCGAGGACGGGAGCCTGCGACTGCCGGGCTGAGGCCCCTTAGCAGCCAAAATCAACGGCCCAAAAAAGAAAATCCGCCGCCGGGACACCCCGGCGGCGGAAAGTCTTGGAGGAAACAACCAGGCTGCAAAGAACCGGTGTTAGTGGCCAGAGATCAATGGCCAGAGATCAATGGATCGTCTCGCCGTGCAGGGAGAGGTCCAGGCCGTCGCGCTCGACGTCCTCGTCCACGCGCAGGCCCATCACCACGTCGATGACCTTCAGCAGGACGAAGGTGGCGATGGCGCACCAGCCGATGGTCCAGGCGATGCCCTGGATCTGGATCCACACGGCCGAGGCGTTGCCTTCCAGCAGGCCCAGCGTGGCGTTCGGGGTGTCCTTCAGGACGGAGGCGAAGGCGCCTTCGCTGTTCGACACCGACATCTTGGCGAACACGCCGGTCAGCAGGGCGCCGACCAGACCGCCGACACCGTGCACGCCGAAGGCGTCCAGGCTGTCGTCATAGCCAAGGGCGCGCTTCAGGCTGGTGGCCGACCAGAAGCAGATCACGCCGGCGACGATGCCGATGACGATGGCGCCCGTCGGGTCGACGAAGCCGGCGGCCGGGGTGACGGCCACGAGGCCGGCGACCGCGCCGGAGATGATGCCGAGGACCGACGGCTTGCCCTTGGCGGCCCACTCCGCGAACATCCAGCCCAGCGCCGCACCGGCGGTGGCGATGTGCGTGGCGGCCATGGCCATGCCGGCGCGCGGACCGGCGGTCAGCGCCGAGCCGGCGTTGAAGCCGAACCAGCCCACCCACAGCAGCGAGGCGCCGATCAGCGACAGCACCAGGTTGTGCGGCATGAAGTTTTCGTTCGGGTAGCCCTTGCGCTTGCCGATGACCAGCGCGGCGACCAGACCGGCGACGCCCGCGTTGATGTGCACGACCGTACCGCCGGCGAAGTCCAGCACGCCCAGGCCGAACAGGAAGCCCGTCGGGTACCAGACCCAGTGGGCGATCGGCGCGTAGACGACCACCGACCACAGGGCCGTGAAGACCAGCAGCGAGGAGAACTTCATGCGGTCCGCGAAGGCGCCGGTGATCAGCGCCGGCGTGATGATCGCAAAGGTCATCTGGAACATCATGAAGACCGGCTCGGGGATCGTCGTCGGGACGCCGGCCGAGGTGCTCTCACCCAGGGTGAAGGCCTTCGTGAAGTCGAGGCCGTTCAGGAACAGGCGGTCCAGGCCGCCGATGTAGGCGCCCTCGCCGGTGAAGGCCAGGCTGTAGCCGATGACGTACCACAGGACGCTGATCAGGCAGGTGATCGCGAAGCTCTGCATCACGGTGGCCAGCACGTTCATCTTGCGGACCATGCCGCCGTAGAACAGGGCCAGGCCCGGGATCGTCATCATCAGGACCAGCGCGGTGGACACCAGCATCCACGCCGTGTCGCCGTTGTTCAGGGTCGGCGCGGCCGGGGCCGCGGCCGCGGCCGCATCCTGGGCAAGGGCGGCTTCGGGCAGACCGGCCAAGCCCAGGATGGCCGCCATCGTCGGCGCGGCAAGAAGGAAGAGACGGCTCATCGAGGCTCCTCATGTATTCGTAGCATCGGCCCGGTTCGCCCCGTCCCCGGGTCAAAGACGGGGCGGCGGGAGGGGCCAAGGTCGACCGAACAGTTACAAGAAGCGTGCCAACCCAAAAGGGCTAGGAATCGGCAGGGTTGCGGTCATAGGACTGACCACGATTCACCTCATACCCCGAGTCGCGACGGGCCGTTGCACAGTTTTTAAGCAGCCCGCCGACCCATCCGCGCGGGCGGACATTCTTCGGATTCGCGTGTTATGGGGGGAGGGAACGCCCCGTTTTCACCCGGCTTCGGCCGGAGTCGTGGGCGTTTGACTAATTTTTAGGCAGAAGAGTGCGCTACTTTCCTGCACATGGGCCACCCCTGGGCTCGGGCGGTCGGCCTATTTCCTCGCTGTCCCCCTCGGCCTATTGGCCCGACCGGGGGAATGTGGCACGGTCACGCTCGCGACACCGATTGAGATGTGCGCCGATCGGGACGTGCGCCGAGCCACCCTCTGCGCGGCCCCGGATGGCCGCCGCGGATGGTCGGCGACAAAAAGAATGAAAGGGAGTCCACCATGCTCGACAAACGGGATCTGCGTCTGGCGCCGCGCCGTGCGGTGGCCTTGGTCCTGGCCGGCGGGCGGGGCAGCCGTCTGAAGCAGCTCACTGACCGTCGCGCCAAGCCCGCCACCTATTTCGGCGGCAAGTTCCGGATCATCGACTTCGCGCTGTCGAACTGCATCAACTCGGGCTTCCGCCGCATCGGCGTGCTGACCCAGTACAAGTCGCACAGCCTGCTGCGCCATTTGCAGCGCGGCTGGAACTTCTTCCGCGGCGAGATGAACGAGTTCTGCGACCTGCTGCCCGCCCAGCAGCGCATCAGCGAGACCGCCTGGTACCAGGGCACGGCCGACGCCGTGTACCAGAACCTGGACATCCTGCGCGGGCACGAGCCGGAATACATCCTGATCCTGGCCGGCGACCACATCTACAAGATGGACTACGGCGCGCTGCTGCTGGACCACATCGCCAAGAAGGCCGACGTGACCGTCCCCTGCGTCGAGGTCCCGCGGGAGCAGGCGAGCGGCTTCGGCGTCATGCACATCGACGAGACGCACCGCGTCATCGACTTCATCGAAAAGCCGGCCGACCCGCCGCCGATGCCCGGCAAGCCGGACAAGGCGCTGGCCAGCATGGGCATCTACGTCTTCAACGCGGAGTTCCTGTACGACCAGCTGGAGCGCGACTTCAACGAACCGGGCTCGAGCCGCGACTTCGGCAAGGACATCATCCCCTGGATGGTGAGGAACGGCTGCCGCGTGATGGCGCACGACTTCGCGGAGTCGGCGATCCTCAACGGCCACGAGTCGGAGCCCTATTGGCGCGACGTCGGCACCATCGACGCCTACTGGGAGGCCAACCTGGACCTCTGCCACGTCACGCCGCAGCTGAACATGTACGACCGCGAGTGGCCGATCTTCACCTACCAGGAGCAGCTGCCCCCGGCGAAGTTCGTCTTCGACGACGAGGACCGGCGTGGCATGGCGGTGGACAGCCTGGTGTCCGGCGGCTGCATCATCTCCGGCTCGCTGGTGAAGAACTCGCTCCTGTTCAGCGAGGTCCGCGTCAACTCCTTCAGCGAGCTGCACGAGGCCGTGGTCCTGCCAGACTGCGACATCGGCCGCCACTGCCGCCTGAAGAAGGTCGTCATCGACCGCGGCGTGGTGATCCCGGAAGGCCTCGTCGTCGGCGAGGATCCGGAACTGGACGCCAAGCGCTTCTACCGCAGCGAGGGCGGCGTGTGCCTGATCACCCAGGACATGATCGACCGCCTGGAGAAAGAGGGGTAACAGCCCCTCTCTCCGCTCGGTAAAAGACCAAGAAGAAACGGAAAGACCCACCTCGCATGCGCGTCCTGTACGTCACGCCGGAATGCTACCCGCTCGTCAAGACCGGCGGGCTGGCCGATGTCTCCGCGGCCCTGCCCGTCGCCCTCAACCGGTCCGGCGCGGACGTCCGCCTGCTGATGCCGGGCTATCCGGCGGTGCTGAACGGCTTGGCCGACCTGCAGCCGGTGGGCGAACCGGTCACCGATCTGCCCGGCGGCGCCCCCGCCCGGCTGCTGATCGGCCGGACGGCGGACGGGGTGCTGGCTTACGTGCTGGACGCGCCGTCGCTCTACGACCGGCCGGGCAACCCTTACCTGGGGCCGGACGGCCGCGACTGGCCCGACAACGCGGAGCGCTTCGCCGCCCTGTCCTGGTGCGCAGCCGCCTTCGCGGCGACGAAGGCCTATGATCCCTGGTGGCGGCCGGACGTGCTGCACGGGCACGACTGGCAGACCGGCCTGATCCCGGCCTATCTCGAACTGCGCCCCGACCGCTTCGCCGGCCCGTTCCGCCCTGGCACGGTGCTGACCATTCACAACATCGCCTACCAGGGCCTGTTCGGCGCCTGGATGATGAGCGACCTGGGCCTGCCCTCCGCGGCCTTCCGCGTCGACGGCGTGGAGTATTACGGCGGCGTCGGCTTCCTGAAGGCCGGCTGCTACTACGCCGACCGCCTGACGACGGTCAGCCCGACCTACGCCCACGAGATCCAGACCGACGAGCACGGCGCCGGCCTGCAAGGCCTGCTGGCCGGCCGGTCCGACACGCTGACCGGCATCCTGAACGGGGTCGACTACGACATCTGGGACCCGACGATCGACCCGCTCATCACCGCCCGCTACAGCGCCGACGACCTCGGCGGCAAGGACCTGTGCAAGGCCGACCTCCAGGCCGCTCTCGGGCTCGACCGCCGGCCCGACGCGCCGATCGCCGGCGTGGTCAGCCGCCTGACCGGGCACAAGGGCCTGGACCTCGTGCTGGAGGCGGCGACCCAGTGGATCGCCTGGGGCGGCCAGATCGCCGTGCTGGGCAGCGGCGAGCCGGCGCTGGAGGCGGGCTTCCGCCACCTCGCCACCTGGTATCCCAAGTCGGTCGGCACGCGCATCGGCTACGACGAGGCGCTGTCCCACCGCATCCAGGCCGGGTCCGACCTGCTGCTGGTGCCGTCCCGGTCGGAGCCCTGCGGCCTGACCCAGCTCTACGCCCTGAAATACGGCACCCTGCCGCTGGTCCGCCGCACCGGCGGTCTGGCCGACACCATCGTGGACGCCAACCCCGCCGCGGTGAACGACGGCAGCGCGACCGGCTTCCAGTTCGTCAACGCCTCCGTCCAGGAACTGACCTGGGCGCTGCGCCGCGCCATGCTCACCTACCGCAAGCCGGAGCGCTGGCACGCCATGCAGCAGCGCGCCATGACCCGCGACTTCGGCTGGCACGGCCCGGCCGAGGAGTACATGGAACTGTACCGCGAGGTCGCCCCGGCGCTGGTGGTGTGAGCCGAGGGGAAGCGCGGGATTCTTGGCCGGCAAGGGGGTCTTCACGGATTACACGGATTTTTATTTTAATACTGACCTTACTCCATATCGCTAGTTCCGTTTACTGGTACCTTCGGAGTAATGGCCGGGAAATCCGTGTCTAAATCCGCGAAATCCGTGAAGACCCGGTTGCCTGCAACGGTGTTCCAGCCCCCACGCCGCCATTGCGCATATCCCCCGTCCGCCCTATGTTCCGGCCCAAACCAGGGCTCCGGGCACCGATGACTGACCTTTCGCACATCCGCAATTTCTCGATCATCGCGCACATCGACCACGGCAAGTCGACCCTTGCCGACCGGCTGATCCAGCAGTGCGGCGGCCTCGATTCGCGCGAGATGCGCGAACAGGTGCTCGACAGCATGGACATCGAGCGCGAGCGCGGCATCACCATCAAGGCGCAGACCGTCCGCCTGCTCTACAAGGCCAAGGACGGGCAGCAGTACACGCTGAACCTGATGGACACGCCGGGCCACGTCGACTTCGCCTACGAGGTCAGCCGCAGCCTCGCCGCCTGCGAGGGCTCGATCCTGGTGGTCGACGCCTCCCAGGGCGTGGAGGCGCAGACGCTCGCCAACGTCTACCAAGCGATCGACAACAACCACGAGATCATCCCCGTCCTCAACAAGATCGACCTGCCGGCGGCGGAGCCCGACCGCGTGAAGCAGCAGATCGAGGACGTGATCGGACTGGACGCTTCCGACGCTGTCGAGATTTCGGCCAAGACCGGCCTGAACATCGACGCCGTGCTGGAAGCCGTGGTGCAGCGCCTGCCCGCCCCAAAGGGCGACGCGGATTCGGAGCTGAAGGCTCTGCTGGTCGACAGCTGGTACGACCCGTACCTGGGCGTGGTCATCCTGGTGCGCGTGGTGGACGGCCGGCTGAAGGTGAACCAGAAGGTCCGCTTCATGGCCACCGGCAGCGCGCACGAGGTGGACCGCGTCGGCGTCTTCACCCCAAAGGCCCTGCTGACCGGTGAGCTTGGGCCGGGCGAGATGGGCTTCATCACGGCGGCCATCAAGGACATCACGCAGACCAAGGTCGGCGACACCATCACCGAGGACCGGAAGCCCGCCGCCGAGCCGCTGGCCGGCTTCAAGCCCTCCATCCCCGTGGTGTGGTGCGGCCTGTTCCCGGTGGACGCCGCCGACTTCGAGCGGCTGCGCGATTCCTTGGGCAAGCTGAAGCTGAACGACGCCAGCTTCCATTACGAGGCCGAAACGTCTGCCGCGCTGGGCTTCGGCTTCCGCTGCGGCTTCCTCGGCCTGCTGCATCTGGAGATCATCCAGGAGCGGCTGGAGCGCGAGTTCAACCTGGACCTGATCACCACCGCGCCGTCGGTGGTCTACAAGCTGCACATGACCGACGGAACGGTGCGGGATCTGCACAACCCGGCCGACATGCCGGACGTGATGAAGATCGACCGCATCGACGAGCCGTGGATCCGCGCCACCATCATGCTGCCCGACGAGTATCTGGGCGGCGTGCTCCAGCTCTGCACGGAGCGGCGCGGCCAGCAGATCGAGCTGACCTACGCCGGCGCCCGCGCCATGCTGGTCTACCGCCTGCCGCTGAACGAAGTGGTCTTCGACTTCTACGACCGGCTGAAGTCGATCAGCCGCGGCTACGCCAGCTTCGACTACCAGATGGACAGCTACGAGGAAGGCGACCTCGTGAAGATGTCCATCCTGGTGAACGCGGAGCCGGTGGACGCCCTGTCGATGATCGTCCACCGCTCCCAGTCGGAGCGGCGCGGCCGCCAGCTGTGCGAGCGGCTGAAGGAGCTGATCCCGCGCCAGCTCTTCAAGATCGCCGTGCAGGCCGCCATCGGCGGCAAGATCATCGCCCGCGAGAGCATCGGCGCGCTGCGCAAGGACGTGACCGCCAAGTGCTACGGCGGCGACATCAGCCGCAAGCGCAAGCTGCTGGACAAGCAGAAGGAAGGCAAGAAGCGCATGCGCCAGTTCGGCCAAGTCGAAATCCCGCAGAGCGCCTTTATCGCCGCCCTGAAGATGGGCGACGAGTGAGCCAGTCGGACGTGTAGGTTGGGTGAAGGCGCAGCCGAAACCCAACAGGTTCGCACAAAAAAGGGGGCCTTCCGGCCCCCTTTTCCATTTGCGATGTGGTCGGCGGGTCAGTGGCTGGCCATCTTTTCCTTCTGTTCCAGGCTGATGTATTTCCGGGTGATCGGCTCGACCAGCTGGTTCATCTTCTGCGCCATGGCTTCCTCCTCGCGCAGCGACTGCTGGAAGCCGGAGATGTTCTTGAAGCCGGCGGCCTCGGCCATGACGATCAGCGACTTGTAGGCGGCGATCTCATAGTTCTCGAAGGCGTGGTTCGCGAACATGTTCTTCAGGATCTCGTCGGCGGCCGGCACATGGGCCACGGCGCCGACGTTGCCCATCAGGCCGAAAATGGCCTCCTTGATGCTCGACGGGGTGACGCCGACCTCCTTCATCGCCTCTTCGATGCGCTTGCGCTGCTGCTCGGTCTCGGCGATGTGCTGGCGCAGGGCCTGCTCCAGTTCCGGGTAGTTCTGAACCCGCTCCACTTGGCGGTTCATGATCTGCAGCGCTTCCATCTCCAGCGCGTGCGTGTTGCGGAGACCCGCAATGAAAATGTCGTTCACAACATTCGACGGCGAAGCCATAACAGAAAGCTCCTCGGCTGGTTTGATACGCGCCCAACCGGGAAACGCCGCAAAAGTTCCTGCGTTCGAAATTACTTTTTGATCTTGAGCAGTCGCTTCATGAAACGGTCATGGTGCAGACATGATCACGCATTGGCACCGTTCTTCTTTGTTACGAAGCGGAGGATGGGATGGATCACCATGCGCCGAAAAAATGTTCGTAAGCCCCACGATCCCGCTTTTCTCCATCGAAAGCTCCGAAAAATGTCGGGTGACTCCCGCGGCCGGATCGCCTATCACACGGGCAGGCTTCCGAACGGATGATGTCCCTTGACACGCACACGCACGTTTGGCCTGTCCGCCGTCGTCCTCGCCGGTTTTCTCGCAGGCTGCACCCCGAACTACTCCCCGAACACCTACGCCGCCACCGCCACCCAGCAGGCGAACAAGGTGGAACGCGCCGTCGTGGTCGGGTTCCGCCAAGTCGCGATCAGCACCAACGGCACCGTGGGCGCGGTCACCGGCGGGGCGGCCGGCGGCGTGCTGGGCTCGCAGGCGGGCGCCATCGGCATGAACGCGGCGTTGGGCGCGGTCACCGGCACGGCCCTCGGCGGTCTGCTCGGCACCTCGATCGAGCATGTGACCGGCGACACCACCGGCTGGGAATACATCGTCCGCAAGCCGGATGGCGAGCTTCTGTCGCTGACCCAGAAGGAAGAGCGGCCGCTGGCCGTCGGCCAAAAGGTTCTGGTCATCACCGGCAGCCAGGCCC
The DNA here is from genome assembly GCF_025961225.1 of Azospirillum canadense. Taxonomy (GTDB): domain Bacteria; phylum Pseudomonadota; class Alphaproteobacteria; order Azospirillales; family Azospirillaceae; genus Azospirillum; species Azospirillum canadense. The sequence continues at coordinate 3,021,194 of NZ_JAOQNG010000001.1, forward strand.
GCATCGTCCCGGACTACGCGACGGAGACCGACCCGGCCCCTGCCAAGGACAAGCCCAAGGCCGACGAAAAGACCGACCAGAAGCCGAAGTCCGAGGAACCGGCCAAAGCCGACGAGGCGAAGCCCGACGCGGCGGCCGAGTCCAATGCGGCCGACTCCAAGGCTGTTGAGGCAAAGGAACTTCCGCCTCCCGCAACACCGGCGCCCGCTGCAACGGCCGAGCCCGCCCCGGCGGCGGAGCCGGCGGTGAAGAGCGGCCCCATCTCCATCGCGCCGCCCGCCGCGTCCCCACCCGCGCCCGTACCCGCACCGGCGGCCGACGCGGCGCCCGTCCAGGCTCAACCGACCACCAGCACCGCCGCGACCAACGCCGGCATGTAGGGCAGGCGGAATCGCCATGGCCGCGGCTCCGGCACCGCGGGGGCATCACCCCCGTCGCCGAGCCCTCCGCCGGAGCGGTCCATCCGTCCGGCCTCCAACACCACCGTCGTCATCGCGTCGAACACGCCCATGGCCGCAGCCCTCCCTGTGTCGGGGGGTACCGTGCGCCGGTGTGGAAAATCTTGGAAACGAATAGGCTTTATGAGGATCATCACAGATCGTGATGGTCCATCCCCGCGTTTCTCCTGTACCACAGTCACGCGGCGCCGCGTTGAACATCCAGCGCGTTGAACCCGGCGCATCCCTCTGCTTGAATGGCGCGACCATGCCGGCCAACCTCGACACCGACCTCCTGCGCGCCTTCGTCGCCGTTGCCGACGCGCGCAGCTTCACCCGTGCCGGCGACACGCTGGGGCGCACACAGGCCGCCGTCAGCCAGCAGGTCCGCCGGCTGGAGGAGGTCGTCGGCAAGCGCGTGTTCCAGCGCGACACCAAGAGCGTCAGCCTGACCGGCGAGGGCGAGCTTCTGCTGACCTACGCGCGCCGCATGCTGACTCTGAACGACGAGGTGATGGCGCTGATGCGCCGCCCCGTCTCGGTCGCCAGCGTGCGCATCGGCTCGCCCGACGACTATGCCACCATGCTGCTGCCGGAGGTGCTGGCCCGCTTCGCCGCCGTCTATCCGGAGGTGACGGTGGAGGTGGTGTGCGACAACAGCCCCGATCTGGTGGCGGAGATCGAAAAGGGCCGCTACGACCTCGCCCTCGTCACCCGACACCCCGACACCAAGAGCGGCGAGTTGGTGCGGCGGGAGCCGGTGGCCTGGGTCGCCCCGCCGCTCAACGCCAGCCACAACGCCGGCAAGGGCTTGATCGAACGGGAGGATCCGCTGCCGCTCGCCCTTTTTCCCAAGGGCTGCGTGGTGCGCGACCTCGCGGTGGCGACGCTGGAGGAAATCGGGCGCGGCTGGCGGGTCGCCTTCACCAGCAAGAGCGTGGTCGCCGTCCACGGCGCCGTGCTGGGCGGGCTGGGCGTCACGGCCATGGAGGCCTGCACCGTGCCGCCGACGCTGCGCCGCCTGACGGAGGCGGACGGCTTCCCCGCCCTGCCCGACGTGGACATGGCGCTGCACCGCGCGCCCGGCGTGGCGGCGAAGCCCGTCCGGCTGCTGGCCGACGCGATCCATGATTTGCTGGGGCCCGCGGCTCCGTAGCCTTGCCCGTAACATCGTCATCGGCAGGCCTCCATCCACTCATCGTCCGGTTGCCCGGGTGCTGCGCGCCGATGCACAATGGGTGGTCACGAAAAGGCCAGCCACCATGAAGAAGCGTTCCGGCATCGCCCTGCGCGTCCGCTCGTCGGGCCTGAAGGCCCTCGCGCTGCAACTGATCCTCGCCACGGCCACCCTGTGGTTCGCGCCGGGCGCCATGGCGCAGAGCCCGGTCGCCATCGGCGCCCCCCTGACCGGCGAGGTGGTGCTGAACCGCGACATCGAGGTGCGCATCGGCCCGAACGAGGACGCCCGCATCGTCATGACGCTGTCGCGCGGCAAGGCGCTGAACGCGCTCGGCACGCCGCGCGGCACCGGCTGGACGGAGGTCGCCATCGGCGGCCAGCCGATCGGTTACGTCCCGGTCGATTCGCTGGACCCGGCGCTGATGGTGGCGCGGCCGGTCAGCACGGCGGGCGGCAGCGGTGGCGCGCGGGCGGCCAAACCGGGCGAACCGGCCGTCCATCACCGCAACGCCGCCGTGGTGCCGCGGGCCGCCTGGGAGATCGCCGCCCAGGTGCCGGCCCAGGGCTATGTGGTCGCGACCCAGCCCATCGCCGCCACCGAGATCCTGGACAGCAAGAAGCGGCGCGGCTTCACCCTGCGCAAGGGCGACGTGGTGGGCGTGATCGACGCGTCCAACGGCCGCGCGACCCTGTCCATGCCGGGCCGATCCAAGGCTGTGGCGACGGTGGACGGGCTGGTCGGGGTGGTCGCCCCCTACCCGCTGCCCGGCATGCCGCCGCTGGAGCCCGGGCCGCTCTACGCCGCGCGGCTGGGCGAGTATGTCAGCCACGCCGAGGGGATGCGCGCCTGGCAGGAGTTCACGGCCGGCGCCGGGTCGGCCTACCGCGACCTGCCGCCGATGGTCTGGCCGGTGTTCCGCGGCCCCCGCACCACCTACGACATGGGGCTGGGCCCCTTCACCCGCACCCAGGTGGACAACGTCTGCGGAGCCCTGGCGCAGCGCGGGCGCGACTGCTGGGTGATCGAACTCGACACATTCTAAAAATCTTAATTCTTTCCGTACAAACTGCATGAAATTTCGAAATTGGCCCCGCACAGCTTTACCGTGTTAAGCTCCCTGTTTCCCGCCGGTCCTGATCGGGCATCCAGCATGACCAACGCCGCCCCGCATCCTCCCGCTTCCACGGGCGCCACCCCGGTCGGCCCCGAAAAGATTGGCCCTGCGCAAGGCGGGGGCGAGGACGACTTCCTCTTCCTGGACGACCAGGACGAGGGCGGCGACGGGCGCGAGCCCGCGCTGACCAGCCCGGCGAACCGCTGGAAGATGCTGATCGTCGACGACGAGCCGGAGGTGCATTCCATCACCAAGCTCGTCCTGGCCGATTTCTCCTACAAGGGACGCTCCGCCCACTTCCTGTCCGCCTATTCCGCGGCCGACGCGAAGGACATCCTGGCGCGCGAGGACGACATCGCCATCATCCTGCTGGACGTGGTGATGGAAACCGACGACGCCGGTCTGCAGCTGGTCCACCACATCCGCGAGGTCCTGAAGAACCGGCACGTGCGCATCATCCTGCGCACCGGCCAGCCCGGCCAGGCGCCGGAGCGGGCGGTGATCCTCGACTACGACATCAACGACTACAAGGCAAAGACTCAGCTGACCGCCCAGCAGCTCTTCACCACCACGGTCGCCGCGCTGAGGTCCTACGAGGACATCATGGCGATCGAGATGAACCGCCGCGGGCTGGAAAAGATCATCGAGGCATCGTCGTCCCTGTTCCAGGTGCGGTCGATGAAGCTGTTCGCCGCAGGCGTGCTGACCCAGCTGTCCGGCATCCTCGGCGTCGGGCCGGACGCCATCCTGTGCGTGCAGCGCGGCGCGGTGCTGGGCGGCGCGCGGGGCGGCCCCGCCCGCGACGGGCTTGCCCATAACGAACTCTATGTGCTGGCCGGCTCCGGGCGATTCGAGTCGCTGATCGACGAGCCGGCGGCCGACCACGTCGACCCGCCCGTGCTCGGCGCCGTCCTGCGCTGCCTGGAGACGCGCAGCAACCATTACGACGCCGACCACTGCACCCTGTACATCCGCACCCCCAACGACCGGGAGAACGTGGTCTACCTGCGGTCCGACCGGCCGCTGTCGGAGCTGGACCGGAACCTGATCGAGGTGTTCTGCCGGAAGATCTCCGTCGGCTTCGACAACCTGCACCTGTTCGAGCAGCTGCGCCGCACCCAGCAGAGCACGCTGATCGCCATGGCCGGCATGGCCGAGCGCGGGGCCGACGCGCCGGAGTCCGTTCCCCGCATCGCCCTGGTGGCGGAGCGGATCGCCCGCCGCCTGCGCGACCGCGGCCACTTCGCGCACGCCATCGACGAGCATTTCCTGGAATCGGTGGGGCTGGCGGCCATCCTGCACGACGTCGGCAATGCGAACATCGACCCGGTGATCCTGGGCAAGGCCGGTCCCCTGTCGCCGGAGGAGCGGGAAGCCATGCAGCGCCACACGCTGGCCGGGTGGGAGCTGCTGGAGCGCGCCAGCCGCCGGTCGGACAGCCGCACCTACCTGCATCTGGGGGCGGAAATCGCACGGTCGCACCACGAGAACTGGGACGGCACCGGCTATCCGGACCGGCTGCGCGGCGACGCCATCCCGCTGAGCGCCCGCATCGTCGCGGTCGCCGACAGCTTCGACGCCATGACCCGCGAGCGGCCCTACCGCAGGGCCCTGGACCACGACGTGGCGGTGTCGGAGGTTCGGCGCCAATCCGGCACCCGCTTCGACCCGGTGGTCGTCGAAGCCTTCATGGACGTGGCCGGCGACTTCCGGCCCATCTGAGTGCGGCCCGGCTGAGGCGTGAGCGAGAGCGGCCCTCAGCCCTCGCCCGTCATCAAGCCGTCCACCATCTCCTTCAGCGGGCCGATCTGCACCGGCTTGTGCAGCAGGCGACAACCCAACGCGGCCGCCTCCGCCTGCCGTTCGGGGGTGGTGTCGCCGGTCAGGATCAAGGCCGGCACCGGGGCGCCGACATGGTTGCGCACCATCTCCACCGCCTGGGCGCCGGTGCCGCCGGCGGGCAGGAAATGGTCGGCCAGGACGAGACCGGGCCGCCCGGTCGCCTGCGGCAGACGCTGCGCCAGTTCGTTCAGAGACAGCGCGGACAGCACCTCGTAGCCCCAGCCTTCGAGCAGGAGCGCCAAGCCCTCGACGATGGAGCGGTCGTCGTCGACCACCACGATCAGCCGGCTCGGCCCCGGTCCCGGAACTCCCGGTCCGTCGTGACCGCTGCTGTCTGGGCGCCCGGCGTCTCCGCTCCCATCCCCGGTGCCGGAGACGTCGGACGCGGCGCACTGGTGGGACCACGCCCCCAACGCGGTTTCGCCCGGCAACGGGACAGCACCGGCGCCGATGGATAGGACTCCAATCATATCGTTCGATGCTTGCAACATGGGAACTCTCACCAGCGCTCCGACGACCGCAGTCCGGTCATTGTCCGATCAAAGACAACATAAAAGATAAAAATTAACGTCCGACTACCCAAAAACCCCGAGAATTCATTTCAGAAAAGAAATATTTCCGCCCTGCGAAATTTATGACTCGGCTCGACATCACTCTTTGCCCATACAGGGAAACAGGATTTTAGACCGTTTATTCGCTTTATCTGATTGAGGAAGACCGCTCAACCCCGAAAAAACGCATATGCACGAATCAATGCGGCCGCAATCCGGGACTGTAGCCCCCCGCAACCATACGTCTCGGATCCGGAACAATCCATGGGGCAGGAGGCGCACCGACCCTGGCCGAAGGGTTGCCCGAAAGAAAAAGGACTCCCGCCGGCCGGCGGGAGTCCTCAATTTGTCGCAGGACCTTTTGCGTCAGGAGCCTTTGCGTCAGGCCCCCTTTTGTCAGGAGCGCAGCACGCCGCCCGTCGCCTTGACGACCGCAGCGACGATCTTCTGGCCGATCGCCTCGATCTCCTCGTCGGTCAGAGTGCGCTCGGTCGGCTGGAGCGTGACGGACAGCGCCACCGACTTCCGGCCTTCCTCGACGTTGGTGCCCTGGTAGACATCGAACACCGCCACGTCCTTGACCAGCGCCTTGTCGGCCCCCTTGGCGGCGCGGACCAGCTTGTCGGCCTCAACGTCCTGGCCGACGACGAAGGCGAAGTCGCGCTCCAGCGGCTGGAAGGGCGAAAGCTGGACCAGCGGCTTGGCCGTGCCGCCCTTCTTCTTGGGCAGCGGGATGGTGTCCAGGAAGACCTCGAACCCGACCACCGGACCCTTCACGCCCAGCGTGTCGAGCACCGTCGGGTGGATCTCGCCGAAGCGGGCCATCACCGTGGGACCGAGGCGCAGCACGCCCGACCGGCCGGGGTGGTACCAGCCCGGCGCATCGGTGGTGACCTGCAGGTTGGCGGTCGGGGCGCCGGCGGCCTCCAGCACCGCGAGTGCGTCGGCCTTGGCGTCATAGGCGTCGACGCCGCGAGCCTTGACCGCCCAATGACGCGGCACCGCGTTGCCGGCGCGGATGCCGGCGGCCACGATGTCCTGCCCGTCCGGCGTCGGCTTGCGGAAAGCCGGGCCGACCTCGAACAGGCCGACGTCGGCGAAGCCGCGGTCGGCGTTGCGACCGGCGGCCTGGATCAGGTTGCCCAGGATCGACGGGCGCATGACGTCAAGGTCGGCGCTGATCGGGTTGACCAGCGTCAGCCCGGCGTCCACGCCGCCGAACAGCGCGGCCACCGGGCCGGCCATGAAGGACCAGGTCACCGCCTCCGACAGGCCGCGCATGGCCAGCGTGCGCTTGGCCAGCCCGACGCGGCGCTGCTTGGTGGTCAGGGCCGGACGGGTCAGCACGCTCTCACGCGGCAGCGGCGTCGCCGGGATGGCGTCGAAGCCGTGGACGCGCAGCACCTCCTCCACCAGATCGGCTTCGCCGTGGATGTCGGCGCGCCAGGAAGGCGGGACGACCCGCAGGGTGCCGTCGGCGTCCTCGCCCGCGATCTCGCAGCCCAGCGTGGTCAGGATGCGCAGTTGCTCCTCGCGCGGCAGGTCGACGCCGCCCAGGCTGGCGACGCGGCCCGGCCGCAGGGTCAGCGTGCGCCGCCACTCCGGCTCCTGCCCGGCAACGACGAGGTCAGACGCCTCACCGCCGCAGATCTCCAGGATCAGGCGGGTGGCGCGCTCCATGCCCGGGATCACGGCAGCCGGGTCGACGCCGCGCTCGAAGCGGTAGCGCGCGTCGGACTCGACACCCAGCCGGCGGCCGGTCTGCGCCGTGCGCACCGGGTCGAACAGGGCGGCCTCGACGAAGACGTTGACCGTCTCTTCGGTGCAGCCGGTCTCCTCACCGCCGACGATGCCGGCCAGCGACTCCGCGCGCTCGTGATCGGCCACGACGGTCATCGCGCCGTCGAGGTCGTATTCCTTGCCGTTCAGCGCCTTCAGACGCTCGCCCGGGCGGGCCATGCGGACCACGATGCCGCCCTTCACCTTGTCTGCGTCGAAGACGTGCAGCGGACGGGCCGCATCGAAGGTCATGTAGTTGGTGATGTCGACCAGCGCGGAGATCGGACGCAGCCCGATGGCCGTCAGCTTGTCGTGCAGCCACTTCGGCGACGGTCCGTTCTTCACGCCGCGGATGGTGCGGCCGACGAACATCGGGCAAGCGTCCGGCACCTCGATGGCAACGCCGATCGGGCTGGGGAAAGAACCCTTGACCGGGTCGGCGTTGAGCGGGCCGTCCTTCAGCGGCTTCAGCGTGCCGAGCCCCGCGGCGGCGAGGTCGCGGGCGATGCCGCGCACACCGGCGCAGTCGGCGCGGTCGGGCGTCAGGCTGATGTCGATGACCGGATCGCCCAGGCCGGCATACTCGGCGTAGGCCACGCCGACCGGCGCGTCCTCGGGCAGCTCGATGATGCCGTTGTGCTCCTCCGACAGCTTCAGCTCGCGTTCGGAGCACATCATGCCGTTCGACTCGACGCCGCGGATGACGCCCTTCTTCAGCGTGATGTCGGAGCCGGGGATGTAGGCCCCCTCCGGCGCGAAGACGCCCTTCAGGCCGGCGCGCGCGTTCGGCGCGCCGCAGACGACCTGCAGCTTCTCCGTGCCGGTGTCGACGACCAGGACGCGCAGCTTGTCGGCGTCCGGGTGCTTCTCGGCGGAGACGACGTGGGCGACGCGGAAGGGCTTCAGCTCTTTCGAGCGGTCCTCCACCCCCTCGACCTCCAGGCCGAGGGCGGTCAGCTTCTCCACGATCTGGTCGAGCGTGGCGTCGGTCTCCAGATGGTCCTTCAGCCAGGACAGCGTGAACTTCATGGGTCCGGCTCCTTTAGCGCGTCAGGCCCTGGGCCATGCTGGGAACGTCGAGCGGCACGAAGCCGTAATGCTTCAGCCAGCGGAGGTCGGCTTCGAAGAAGGTGCGCAGGTCGGGGATGCCGTACTTCAGCATCGCCACGCGCTCGATCCCCATGCCGAAGGCGAAGCCCTGGTACTTGGTGCTGTCGATGCCGCAGGCTTCCAGCACGTTGGGGTGCACCATGCCGCAGCCCAGGATCTCCAGCCAGTCGCCGTAGTTGCCGAGCTTCAGCTCGCCCCCCTTGCGGGAGCAGCCGATGTCCACCTCGGCCGACGGCTCGGTGAAGGGGAAGAAGCTGGGGCGGAAGCGCAGCGGCAGGTCGTCCACGTCGAAGAAGGCGCGGCAGAACTCGATCAGGCAGCCCTTCAGGTGGCCCATGTTGGTCGCCTCGTCGATGACCAGCCCCTCGATCTGGTGGAACATCGGGGTGTGGGTCATGTCGTAGTCGGACCGGTAGGTGCGGCCCGGCGCGATGATGCGGATCGGCGGCTTCTTGTTCAGCATGGTGCGCACCTGCACCGGGCTGGTGTGCGTGCGCAGCAGCATCTTCTTGTCGCCGTTGTCGGGCAGATAGAAGGTGTCGTGCATGTCGCGGGCGGGATGGCCCGGCGGGAAGTTCAGGGCGGTGAAGTTGTGGAAGTCGTCCTCGACGTCCGGCCCCTCGGCAACGCTGAATCCCATTTCCGCGAAGATCGCCACCATCTCATCGATGGTCTGGCTGATCGGGTGGATGCGCCCCTCCGTTTCCGGCCGGACCGGCAGGGTGACGTCGATGCGCTCCGCCTTCAGGCGGGCTTCCAGGTGGGCGCGGGCGAGGTCGGCCTTGCGCGCGTCGATGGCGGCGCCGATCTCGTCCTTCAGCGCGTTCAGCTGCTGGCCACGCTCGCGGCGTTCGTCGGGCGACAGGCCGCCCAGCTCCTTCATAAAGCCGGTGATGCGCCCCTTCTTGCCCAGCGCCGTCACCCGCACCTCTTCGAGGGCGGCGAGGTCGCCGGCGGCGTTGACCTGCGACAGGAGTTCGTCTTTCAGCGCATCGAGCATGTCATTTCCCGCGAGCCATAAGGAAGAGCGAGCGTAAAGAAAAAGGGAGCCGGCCCAAAGGCACGGCTCCCTTCTTTCGTGTCAGGCGCCTGATTGAGGCTCCGCAGTGACGCGGAAGCCTTACGCGGCGGCCTTGGAGGCGAGAGCGGCCTGGGCCTGGTCGACGATGGCCTTGAAGGCCTCCGGCTCACGGGCGGCCAGGTCCGACAGGACCTTGCGGTCGATCTCGATGCCGGCCAGCTTGATGCCGTTGATGAAGCGCGAGTAGGTCAGGCCGTACTGGCGGACGCCGGCGTTGATGCGCTGGATCCACAGGCCGCGGAAATCGCGCTTCTTGTTGCGGCGGTCGCGGTAGGCGTAGCGAAGCGCCTTTTCGACCTTCTCGATCGCAATCCGGAAGTTCTTGGAATTGCGGCCCCGGTAGCCCTTGGCGAGCTTCAGGATCTTGCGGTGACGGGCGTGCGTGGTGACGCCGCGCTTAACACGAGCCATGGTTCAAATCCCCTTTAGTATCAGGCGTTGCGCAGCCAGTTCTTCAGCACGATCTTCTGGTCCGGTTCGGACAGAGTCATCATGCCGCGCGCGTTGCGCTTCATCGTCGGGGACTTGTGCTCCAGGCAGTGGCGCTTGAAGGCCGCACCAGAGCGGACCTTACCGGACGCGGTCACCTTGAAGCGCTTCTTGGCGCCACTCTTCGTCTTCAGCTTGGGCATTTTCGATCCTTTGTCTGGATGTTCCGAACTTGGCGGTTGGGCATGCCCTGGGCCTCAGGCCCGGCCTCGCCGCCCGTTGGAGCGCAGGGTTATACGCGCCGCGACGCCACAACGCAAGGGCCAGCCGCAAGGGGCAGCCGTGGCGCGCAGGCCGAAGTTTGCGGCGGCGGTCATTGCGGGCGGCGCAGGTACATCTTTCCGACGCCGTTCAGCGCGGTGAACAGTTGGGTGAACTGCGCCAGGAAGGCATCCCAGGACAGGGCACCGGCCTTCTCGGCAACGGCCTCGTGAATGGCGCCCAGCGTCGCGCGGCCATCCACCCGCGCCAGGATCGGGCCGGCGAGGCGCGGCAGCGGCAGGGGGATCACGGCGCCCATCAGATCCGCCTCCAGCACGCCACCGGGCGGTAGGCCCTTGGCCAGCGCCGCCCCGTCCAGGTCGCGCAGCACCGGCACCACCTCCGGGCCGTCCGGTCGCGCAATTGCGGCCTCCGCATCCTGCGGGCGGACGAGGTAGGCGATGTGCTTGGTCATGGTGCCGGTGACCTGCTCCACCCAGGCGGCGCGCTCCAGCCAGGGCAGCCCCTCCAGCCGCTTCAGCAGGCGCGGGTCCTTGATCCAGACCGAGGGCTCGTAGCGGGCGGGCTCCATCAGCGCGGCGACGGCGAGGCCGCCCGACGCGGCCAACGCCGCCAGCTCCGCCACCGTGTAGGGGCGGTCGCAGGAATGCAGCAACAGGTCGTAGAGGTCGGCGTCGGCCTGTTTGTGGTCGCCGATGAAGGGGTTGTTCAGCAGCCAGTTGGACCGCGGCAGATGCCCGATCAGGCGCTTGGCGAGTGCCACCTTCTCGGCCGGCGGCAGGTCGTCCGTGATGGTGCGCAGCGCTGCCTGCATCGGGTAGACGCCGGTGCGGCCATAGGGCGCGTAGACCATCAGCCCGATGCCCCCGCCGGGCTTCAGCGCCCCGGCCAGAGAGCGCAGGCCGGCCGACGGGTCGTCCAGGTGGTGCAGAACGCCGCAGCAATCGATGTAGTCGAATGGGCCCAGCCCATCCAGTTCCAGCAGGGAGCCACGGCGGAAGTCGATGTTGGTCAGCCCGCGCGCCCTGGCCCGCGCCTCGGCGATCTCCCGCGCCGCGTCGGACAGATCCAGGTAGGTGACGCGCCCCGGGTTGCCGGCGTCGGCCAGCTGCTGCGCGATCATGATCGTCCCGTCCCCGGTCCCGCCGCCGGCCACCAGCACGGTCAGCGGCTTGGCATGGTCGAGCCGCCCGCCGAAGACGAAATGGTTCACCTCGTCCAGGTGGCTGGGCGAGCCGGTGATCAGGCGCTTTTTCTCGTCGGCCGGGTTGCGCGCCGGGTAGGGGTAGGCCTCGTACTGGGCGCGCAGGGTGTCGATGCTCATCAAACAGGCAGCCGGTCAGGTTGGCGGGTGCGCGACCATAGCACCCCGGCGGCCAAAATTCCCCCCTCCCAGCCCAACCGGGAGAGGGGAATGCCGGGATTACGCGCCCAACCCCTCCGCCGCCCGCACAACGCCGACCTCCAGGCCGTTGCGGTTTGTGACGCGCTGGCTGAGCAGCTGTTCGGCGCGGGTCCACATTTCGTCCGGCAGGGCCTTGGTCGCGCGGATCAGGGCGGCCAGGGCCACCTCGCGGGCGCGCGGGGTGCCGTCGTCGATCTTCAGCGCGATGCCCAGCCCCTGCTTCGGCAGCACGGCGACGCCCACGGCCTCCGCCCCGCCCTTGACCAGCACCTGCCCGCCGGCCGCCTGCATCATCGCGGTGTCGAAGGTGTCCTTGCCGGCGATCAGGTAAGGATGCGCCCGCCAGGCGCGGCGGATGCGGGTCACCGCCTCGGCGCGGGCATCGGGCAGGTCCTTTGGGTCGCCGATGCGGGCCATGGCGTAGGCGATGGCGCCCAGCGGGATGCCGATGGTCGGGATGGCGCAGCCGTCCACGCCCCAGGGGGCGTGCGACAGGTCCTGCCCGGTCATCTGCTCCGTCACGCCCAGGATGCGCTGCTGCACGGGGTGGTCGAAGCGGACGTAGCCCTTGGTCGGCTCCCCCTTGTGCAGGGCGGTGGTCAGGAAGCCCGCGTGCTTGCCGGAGCAATTGTTGTGGAAGGCGGTCGGCGTCTCGCCGTGGCGGATCATCTCATGGGCGGTGTCGGGGTCGGTCGGCAGGTGCGCCCCGCACTCGTAATCGTTCACCGTCAGGCCGATGCGCTTGATCCACGCCTCCGCCAGCCGGGTGTGCCGGATCTCCCCGTTGTGGGAGGAGCAGGCGAGCGCCAGTTCCTGGTCGCTGAGGCCGTAGGCGTCGAACGCGCCGGTCTCCACCAGCGGGATGGCCTGGATGGCCTTGACGGCGGAGCGCGGGTAGACCGGCGCCTGGATGTCGCCCCATTGGGCCAGCACGCGGCCGTCGGAATCGACGATGCAGGCGCGGCCGCGGTGGACGGATTCCACCATGCCGCCGCGCGTCACCTCCACGAGGATCGGCGCCTCGGGCGGTCCGGACAGGTCGGCGTGGGCCTCTGTACCAGAGGAATCATGGGCGTGGCCGTGGTGATCGCCGTGGCCGCCGCAGCAGGAGGAATGGTCGTGGCTCATGGGGCGAAGCTTGCCTCTCTCTGCGCCCCGAGGCAAGGTGTCGCACCCTCGGACCCGCCATGCTGTTGTTGATTGCGGGCCGGAACCAGCAGCGATTTTCGGACCATGCGTGGATATTTCGCCGTCGGCGTCGAACGGATCAGCAAACCCGGCAACGTCGGGAACCTGATGCGCTCCGCCCATGCCTTCGGGGCATCCTTCTTCTTCGCCATCGACCCGGAGCCCGACCTGCGCGAGGCGCAATTCGTGGACACCTCGGGTGCTGCGGAGCATCTGCCGCTCTACGTCTACGACCGGGTGGCGGACCTCGCCCTGCCCAAGGACTGCCAGCTTGTCGGCGTGGAACTGACCGAGGACGCGGTGGACTTGCCCAGCTTCCGCCACCCGACCCGCGCCGCCTATGTGCTGGGGCCGGAGCGCGGCAGCCTGTCGGCGCCCCTGCTGGAGCGTTGCGATTTCGTGGTGAAGATCCCCATGAAGTTCTGCATCAACGTCGGCGTGGCCGGTGCGCTCGTCATGTACGACCGCATGATCAGCCTCGGTCGCTTCGCCGAGCGCCCCGTGCGCGTCGGCGGCCCCACCGACCTTCGGCCCGAGCACAAGCACGGGCGGCAGATCATGCGCAACCCGGAACGACGCCGGCGCATGCGCGGCGAGCAAAAGCCGCTTGTCATCCGCGACGACGAGTGAGGGAGCGTCGCCCGCTCAGAACTTCACGAACGGATTCAGGATCAGCCCGAGCGCGCCGGTGAAGCGCAGCAGACCGTCCGTGACGGCGAGGCACAGGCAGCCTTCCTCGTCCGCGACCGGGCGGTGGCGGATGGAGCCGTCGGCGACGGACAGGTCGCCGCGGCCGAACTGGCCCAGGTCGTCGGTGAAGCCGCCGTCCAGCACCAGCGTCAGCTCGATTCCGCGGTGGGTGTGGTGCGGCGGGCCGACTCCGGGACCGAGCCGCATCAGCCGCGCCTTGGACCGGCTACCTGGCGGCCCGGACAGGGTCCTGGAAAGCGGGATATCGCAGCAGTCCATGCCCCGCATCAGCCGCGTCCACGGCAGCCGCGACGGGTCGTCGCCGATGTAGCGGCGCAGCGGTTCCGGGATCAGCGGCACAGGCACCGGCTTCGACGGGCGCACCGGGGCGGCCGCGCGGGGCAGCGGCGGGTGCTCGTCCAGACGGGCCAGCACGGCCTCCAGGCTCGTGGGATCCACCGCCTCCGGCTCGATCTCCTCCAGCAGCGCGCCGCCGACCGCTTCCATCTCCGCGACGTTCAGGCGGCAGCAGGGGCACAGGGCGAGATGCGTGGCGACGGCGAGCGACACCGCCTCGTCCAGCGCCCCGCCGGCGTAGTCGATCAGCAGCGTGTCGCCGGGATGATGGGTCGGCACGGTCATGCGGTGTCCCTCAGGGCCTTGCGCAGGCGTTCCATGGCCAAGCGCAGGCGCGACTTCACGGTGCCGAGCGGGATCCCTCGCTCTATGGAGATCACGCTGTGGGGCTTATCCTCGAAATAGGCAAGCCGAAGCAACTCCGCTTGCTCCGGCGGCAAATCCTTCAGGGCCGCCCGCAGGCGACCGGCGGATTCCTGGGTCTCCAGGCGGCGGTCGGCGCTTTCCGGGCGGTCGGGCACCAGGGCGGGGACGAGCGCCGGGTCGTCGGGGTCGATCTCCGGCCGCTGCTCCCGCCGCAGGACGTCGATTCGCTTGTTGCGGGCGATGGTGAAGACCCAGGTGCTGGCCGAAGCCTGCGCCGGGTCGTAGGTCTCGGCACGCCGCCAGACCAGAAGCATCACCTCCTGCACCAGTTCCTCCGCCCCCGCCGCGTCGCAGCCCTGCCGGCGCAGATAGGCCTTCAGCCGCGGGGCGAAATGGCCGAACAGCGCCGCGAAGGCGGCGCGGTCACGGTCCCGCCCGACCGCGAGCAGCCGGTCTTCGAGCGTCTGGTCCGATCCGGCGTCTGGAGAACCGATGTCCTGCATGGGCGCATTCAAGGGGAACGGCGCGCGCGGCACAAGGGGCCGCACCATGGGCGGAATAAGGGGCGGCACAAGGGACACCGCAAGGGGACACGTGCGCCGCCCCTCGGCAGAGCGCGGGGCTGGGCGTCGCAGGGCGTTCGGTGTCTTGGCGGCGGTTCGGGTCACGTGGCTTGTACGCGGCCGTTCGGTGGCCGGATCACCGCGACCGGCCGGAAGCCGTGACCTTCATTTCCCTTCGTCGTCCAACCTTGGATTCGCCCACCGAATTGGGGTAGTGTCCGGGTCGCTTCCGAACCCCTCCCGCAAAACCATTCGAGCGTTCGCCCAACGATGTTGCCTGTCCGCACCATCCGCCGCGCCGCCGGCGCCGCGCTGGCCCTGGCCTGCCCTATCCTGGTTGCAACGGCCACCACGGCGGGGGCGGCCGACCCGCGCCTGCTTGGCACCTTCAAGGACTGGAACGCCTTCGCGTTCGAGGAGGGCGGGCGCAAGGTCTGCTACGTCTCCAGCCAGCCCAAGAAGAAGGAGCCGGCGGCCGCCAAGCGCGGCGACATCTACGTGCTGGTGACCCACCGCCCGGCCGAGAAGACGCTGGACGTGGTCAGCTTCATCGCCGGCTATTCCTACAAGAAGGACGCCGACACGGTGGTCGAGGTCGGCGGCAAGACCTTCAAGCTGTTCAACGAGGGCGAGACCGCCTGGGCCCGCGACGCCGAGACGGACAAGGCGGTCACTAACGCCCTGCGCGATGCCAAGGGCAAGCCGATGGTGGTGAAGGGCGTCTCCGCCCGCGGCACCAAGACCACCGACACCTACAGCACCGACGGCGCCGCCCAGGCTTTGGACGCCATCAACAAGGCCTGCGACGTCAAGCGCTGAGCGAATTGCTGGGTTTCTCAGCGCTTCGTCTTTTGACTCTTTCCGCTCATGGCCCTATCTAGGGGGCCATGAGCGCCTCCAACCATGCTGCTGCCTTTGCCCTGCCGGCGACCGACGCTGACGGGCGCAAGAACCTTGTCGGCCTGTCCCGCGACGAGCTGGAAGCCGAAATGCTGTCCATTGGCCTGGAAAAGTTCCGGGCCCGCCAGCTTTGGCACTGGATCTACCACCGCGGGGCCACCGACTTCACGGTGATGACCACGCTCGCCAAGCCGGTGCGCGAGAAGCTGGCCGAGACCTACGCCGTGGCCCGGCCGACCGTGGTGCGCGACCTGAAGTCGGTGGACGGCACGCGCAAGTGGCTGCTGCGCATGCCCGACGGGCAGGAGGTGGAGAGCGTTCACATTCCGGAGGAAGACCGCGGCACGCTCTGCGTCTCCTCCCAGGTCGGCTGCACGCTGACCTGCCGATTCTGCCACACCGGCACGCAGCGTTTGGTGCGCAACCTCGACGCCTCGGAGATCGTCGCGCAGGTCATGCTGGCCCGCGACGCGCTCGGCGAATGGCCGGCCCCGCCGGACGGGCGCATGATCTCCAACATCGTCATGATGGGGATGGGCGAGCCGCTCTTTAACTACGAGAACGTCGCCAAGGCGCTGAAGATCGTCATGGACGGCGACGGCGTCTCCATCTCCAAGCGGCGCATCACGCTGTCGACCTCGGGTGTCGTCCCGGCCATGAAGCGCTGCGGGGAGGAGCTGAACGTCAACCTCGCCGTCAGCCTGCACGCCGTGACCGACGAGCTGCGCGACATCATCATGCCCATCAACCGGAAATATCCGCTGAAGGAGCTGATGGACGCCTGCCGCAACTACCCCGGCCTGAACAACGCGCGGCGCATCACCTTCGAATACGTCATGCTGAAGGGCATCAACGACAGCCCGGCCGATGCGCGGGCGCTGGTGAAGCTGCTGGACGGCATCCCGTCGAAGATCAATCTGATCCCCTTCAACCCCTGGCCGGGTGCGCCGTATGAGCGCTCCACCGACAAGGCGATCCAGGTGTTCGGGGACATCGTCAACAACGCCGGCTACGCCAGCCCGGTGCGGACGACCCGCGGCGAGGACATCATGGCCGCCTGCGGCCAGCTGAAGAGCGCGTCGGTGCGCCTGTCCGCAGCCGACCGCGCTGCCATCGAGAAGGTGCTGGCCGAAAAGGACGCGGCGCTGGTCGGGTAAGGTGTTTCTCCCCTCTCCCTCCGGGGATGGGAGAGGGGTATAACGCCCGGACCCGTGTTTTGGGACCCGTGTTTGGGGCCCGTGTTTTCCGGAGTGCCGTCCTTGCCCGCCTTTTCCGTGGACCCCGGTCTGGTTCTGTTTCTGCTCTGCGCCGCGGCCATCTGGCCGCTGATGCGCGTCTGCCGGCGCGCCGGCTTCTCGCCCTGGTGGGCGCTGCTGATCTTCGTTCCGGTGGTCGGGCAGATTCTGGTGCTGGGGTTCCTGACGGTGCGGCGCTGGCCCGCCCGGCTGGCGGTCGATCCGCCCGCCCCCCGCCGCAAGGAGCGGAGGACCGCCTGATGGACGCCGCCATGGAACCCATCGTTTCCCTTCTGAACACCGTCTACTGGCAGCCCTGGGCCGCCATCATGTCCAGCGACCCGTGGACATCGAACCTCGTCATGGCGATCCTGCTGATGCTGAAGCTGGTCTTCGGCGGCTGGGTGGTGGCCAAGGGCGGGCGCAGTCCGCTGTGGGCGCTGGTGATGCTCATCAACGGCGCGGACATCCTGGCCATGTGGCTGTACGCCTACATCCGCTGGCCATTCGTGGACCGCAAGCCTGCGGAAGCCGTTGCCGTGGACGCCGCAACGGATTGATTCGCATCGGTCGTGGGGCTACTGTCCCGCACCGACATCTTTCTCCATCCGCGTGAGTAGTCCCATGAGCGGCGCGTCCGGCAAACAGATCAAGAAAGTGGTGCTCGCCTATTCGGGCGGCCTCGACACCTCGGTCATCCTGAAGTGGCTGCAGGAGACCTATCAATGCGAGGTGGTGACCTTCACCGCCGACCTCGGCCAGGGCGAGGAGCTGGAGCCGGCGCGCAAGAAGGCCGAGCTTCTGGGCATCAAGCCGGAGAACATCTTCATCGACGACCTGCGCGAGGAATTCGTGCGGGACTTCGTCTTCCCGATGTTCCGCGCCAACACCCTCTATGAGGGCACCTACCTGCTCGGCACCTCGATCGCCCGGCCGCTGATCGCTAAGCGCCAGATCGAGATCGCCAACCAGGTCGGCGCCGATGCGGTCGCCCACGGCGCCACCGGCAAGGGCAACGACCAAGTGCGGTTCGAGCTTGGCTACTACGCGCTCCGCCCGGACATCAAGATCATCGCCCCCTGGCGCGAGTGGGACCTGAGCAGCCGCACCCGGCTGATCGACTACGCCGAGAAGAACCAGATTCCGATCGCCAAGGACAAGCGCGGCGAGGCGCCCTACTCCACCGACGCCAACCTCCTGCACATCTCGTATGAGGGGAAGGCGCTGGAGGATCCGTGGGTCGAGCCGTTCGAGGACATGTTCACCCGCTCCGTCGCGCCGGAGAAGGCCCCGGACACCCCGACCTACGTCGAGGTCGAGTTCAAGCGCGGCGACGCGGTGGCGATCGACGGCAAGGCCCTATCCCCGGCGGCCCTGCTGACCGAGCTGAACCGGCTCGGCGGCGAGAACGGCATCGGCCGCCTCGACCTCGTCGAGAACCGCTACGTCGGCATGAAGTCGCGCGGCGTGTACGAGACGCCGGGCGGCACCATCCTGTTGGCGGCCCACCGCGCCATGGAGAGCATCACGCTCGACCGCGGCGCCGGCCACCTGAAGGATGAGCTGATGCCGCGCTATGCGGAGCTGATCTACTGCGGCTATTGGTTCAGCCCGGAGCGCTTGGCGCTCCAGGCCCTGATCGACCAGACGCAGGAGACGGTCAACGGCGTGGTCCGCCTGAAGCTGTTCAAGGGCAACGTCACGGTGGTGGGCCGCAAGTCGCCGAACAGCCTCTACCGCATGGACTATGTGACCTTCGAGGAAGACAGCGTCTACAACCAGAAGGACGCGGAAGGCTTCATCAAGCTGAACGCGCTCCGCCTGCGCCTCGGCGCCATGGCCCGCGCGAAGGTCTGATCTTTCGCGCACATACCCGTGCACATGGGCGTGTTTGCAACGAGGGGGCTCCGGCCCCCTCGTTTCGTTTCCGGAACCTGCACCGCCTTCTACCGCAAATCCTTGAACCGCTCCGTCGCCTGGACCAGCGCAGCCCGGATGCCCGGCTCCATGGCGGAATGGCCGGCGTCGGGCACCACGCGGTAGTCGGCTTCCGGCCAGGCGCGGCGGAGTTCGTCGGCGGTGGAGATCGGGCAGACGACGTCGTAGCGGCCCTGGATGATCGCGCCCGGCAGGTGGCGGATGCGGTGGACGTCGCGCAGCAGCTTGTCTTCCGGCGTGAAGCGGTTGGACCGGAAGTAATGCGCCTCGATGCGGGCAAGGCCCAGCGCGTGGGTGTCCTCCGCGCTCGTCGCGATCAGCTCCGGCGAGGGCAACAGCGAGGAGCAGGAGCCCTCATACATGCTCCAGGTCCGGGCGGCGGCCATGCGGGTGACCGAATCGGGCGCGTCGAGCCGCTTCCAGTAGGCCTCCAGCAGGTCGCCGCGCTCCTCCGCCGGGATGTGCCCGACGAAGGACGCCCAGGCTTCCGGGAAGATCGTGCGCATCGAATAGAGGAACCAGTCGATCTCCGACTTCCGCATCAGGAAGATGCCGCGCAGGATCAGCCCCAGGCAGCGGTCCGGATGGGTCTGCGCGTAAGCCAGCGCCAGGGTCGAGCCCCAGGAGCCGCCGAACAGCAACCAGCGCTCGATCCCCAGATGCCGGCGCAGGCGCTCAGCGTCCTCCACCAGCAGTTCCGTGCTGTTGCGCCGAACCTCGCCGAGCGGGGTGGAGCGACCGGCCCCGCGCTGGTCCATGATGATGATCCGGTAATGGCCGGGATCGAAGAAACGCCGGTGCGTGGGCGACGCCCCCGCCCCCGGCCCGCCGTGCAGGAACAACACCGGCACGCCGCGCGGATTGCCCGACTGCTCCCAATACAGCGTGTGGATCTCGTCGACGGGAAAGAAACCGGTCTGGAACGGGTCGATGGGCGGAAAAAGCTCGCTGCGGGGCATGGGGCGGTCCTGTGAATCCAGCCGGTCCAGTGTAGGGCTCGCGCTTCCGTTCCGCCACTGGCACGCGCGACCTAAGACGATCGAACGCCGATGTTGGGGCTCAGTCCGCGTCCTCGTCCTCCGGATCATTGCCGGACACCGGCGGTTCGGTCTTCAGTGCGCCAGAAACGCGGGGAACGGGCGCGCGGCCGTCCTCCAGCCGCTCGATCTGCTCAGGATGCGTCGCCTCGATCATCGGACCGCTGCGCAGCCCTACCCAGCCGCGCACGCGGACGCGCCGCCCCTCGTAGGACAGCGGGTCGATGCCCGCCTGCGTGAAGGCACGCAGGGCACCGCGCCCGATGTGGACGGTGACGTCGGTGCGCCAGTCCTCGCCGAAGTCCAGGTAGGCCTCGCTGCCCGCCTTGGTGACGCGCAGCACCCGCCCCTCCAGGACCTGGAAGCTGTCGCGGTCGCGGGCCACCGCGTCCGGGTCGTCGGCCGCACGCACCCCATAGGCATGCGTGCGCCAGACGCCGAGGCCGGCGGTGCGGGCGGCGTCCTCCGCCGCCAGCATCTCGCGGGCCAGCGCGCGGCTGTCCGGCTGGGTGTGCACGCGGGCAAGGCCGCGGGCCAGCAGCGCCCCTTGCAGCCACAATCCGTCGTCCCTCTGCAACTGGGCCACAAGGCGCCCGTGCCGGTCGGTCCGCGCCTCCCCGCGCGGGCTCAGGTCGCGGCCCAGCGCAAGCTCCGCCAGCGCGGCGGTCGCCGCCTCGGCCAGCGGCCAGCGCGTGCCGGGCTGCGCGTTCGGGGGCGGCTTGGCGGCCTCGATGCCCGCCAGGCGCAGACGGCGGCCGTCCTCCAGCTCCAGCGTGTCGCCGTCGACCACCACGGCCGCGCGCAGCCGCTGTGCCGCGGCCTGAATGGGCGCGAGGGCCACCAGCAGCAACGCCAGGAGGACGGACGGAAGGGAGCGGGTCATGACGCGTCGGCGGATGGAACAACCCGGCCATGGCCGAGTTTGATTGGAGGACAGTCCCTACCGGTATGACGCGCCATGACGAACCAACGCAAGCCGACCGTCGCCGCCCCCCTGCGCCGAATCGCCGCCGCGCTTCTGGCCGTCCTGCTCGTCACGGGGTCCGGCGCGCCGCCCGCCCGCGCCCAGCTGCTGGGCAGCTCCAGCGAGGAGGCGCTGGGCGCGCAGGAACACCCGAAGGTCCTCGCCCAGTTCGGCGGGGCTTACCAGGACCAGCGGCTCCAGGCCTACATCGACCGGATCGGCAACCGGATGGCCGCGCAGACCGACCGCAAGGGCCCCTGGACCTTCACCGTGCTGGACAGCGACGTGGTGAACGCCTTCGCCTTGCCCGGCGGCTACGTCTACGTCACCCGCGGCCTGCTGGCGCTCGCCAAGGACGAGGCGGAGGTCGCCGGCGTTCTGGGGCACGAGA
Source organism: Azospirillum canadense (assembly GCF_025961225.1). Lineage (GTDB taxonomy): Bacteria > Pseudomonadota > Alphaproteobacteria > Azospirillales > Azospirillaceae > Azospirillum > Azospirillum canadense. The sequence continues at coordinate 3,042,033 of NZ_JAOQNG010000001.1, forward strand.
TCGGCCACGTCATCGCCCACCACACGCGGGAACGGCAGACCGGCCAGACCATCGCCGGCCTGCTGGCGGCGGGCATCGGCTTCGTCCTGGGCAGCCCGGAGCTGGCGCAGCTGGCCAACGTCGGCGGGACCGCCTTACTGGCCAAATACTCGCGCGGCCAGGAGTCGGAGGCCGACCGGCTGGGCATCGATTTCCTGGTGCGCGCCGGCTACGACCCCTTCGCCATGGCGACCTTCCTGGAGACCATGCGCCGCGACAGCCAGTATGAGGGGCTGCGGGCGGGCAAGGGGGCGAGCGAAGGCGGGTTCGACTTCTTCGCCAGCCACCCGCAGACCGAAACCCGCGTGGAGGAGGCGGCGGCCATCGCCCGCAAGCTGCCCCAGGGCGGGGCGCGGCCCGTCGATCCCTACATGACCGCCATCGACGGCGTCATCTACGGCGACAGCCCGGAGAACGGCTTCGTCCGCGGCCGGACCTTCGCCCACCCCGCGCTCGGCATCGCCTTCGACGTGCCGCAGGGCTTCGGCCTGCTGAACGGGGCGGAGCAGGTGATCGCCAAGGGCCAGAACGGCGGTGCCATCCTGTTCGACGCCGCGGCCCCGCAGAGAGCGTCCGACCCGGCGCGCTACCTGACCGGCGAGTGGGCGCAGAACGCCCCGCTGCAAGGCGTACAGTCCTTCACGGTCAACGGCCTGCCGGCGGCGACGGCGGTGACGCGCGGGGAGACGGACAGCGGCAACGTGGACGTACGCCTGGTCGCCATCCGTGGAGACAACGGCGCCAACGGGGGCGTCATGTACCGCTTCACCATGCTGGCGCCGAGCGGCGCGCTCGGCCGCTTCGACCCGGTCTTCCAGCAGACGGCCAACAGCTTCCGCCGCCTCAGCCGGCAGGAAGCGGCGGCGCTGAAGCCCCGGCGCGTACGCGTGCTGACCGCGCGACCCGGCGACAGCGTGGAGGGGTACGTCCGGCAGATGCCGCAGGAGCCCTACGCCGAGGAGCTGTTCCGCATCATCAACGATTTGCCGCCTGGGGCACCGCTGCGGCCGGGCCAGCCGGTGAAGGTCATCGCTGGCTGACATCCTCCGGGCAGCACCGCCGTCGCATGGGGTGACCGTTGAGGGACGCGGCGTCATGACCGATTGCCGACGGCGGCGTGCGTCTGTACGTTCCGGGGGATGGACGATCACCCCGCACCGCCGCCGACGCCGAAGGCCAAGTTCCGGAAGGCGCGCCACAGCGCGCGCGCCGCCGCGCTGGGCCGCCAGCGCCTGCGCCTGCCCATCGCGGCGGTGCTGGTCGCCGGCTTCGGCTCGTTGATGCTGCTGGCGGTGGCCAGCGTTCTGGTCCTGGGGCTGGTCAGCGCCAGCCGGAACACCTTCGCCCTGCTGAACGACCGCGCCGACCTCGCCCTGTCCGGGGTGGAGGTGCGCGTCCGCAACCAGCTGAACCCGGCGCGGGACATGGCCCGTTTCGTAGCCGGATTGATGGAGCGCGGAGAGCTGGACCCCAGCGACACGCGCGCCCTCCAGGATACGTTGCGCGGCGCGCTGGCCGGCGCGCCCGACGTCACCGGCATCGCCTTCTTCCACCCCGACCGGACCGGCCTGCGCGCCGACCGGCTGGGCAGCGAGTTGCACATCGTGCGCGAGGATCTGCGCGGCGAGACGACGGCACCGCCGGAACTGGCCAACGGCGTCGACCGCACCACGGCCGTCTGGGCCGATCCGCTGTGGGCGAAGGAGGCGGGGACCAGCTTCGTCACGCTGTTCCAGCCGGTCCGCCGCAACGGGCGCTACCTGGGGCAGGTGGTGGTGGGCGTGTCGCTGGGCGACCTGTCGCGCTTTCTGGCGACGCTCTACGTCGAACAGGGGTTGAACGCCTTCGTGCTGTTCGACAAGCAGCATGTCCTGGCGCATCCTTCCCTGGCCGGAATGAAGTTCGACTTCTCGAACAAGACGGACGGCCCGCCCCTTCCGACGGTGGACGAGGTCGCTGACCCGGCGCTGTCCGCCCTCTGGGTGTCCGGAAAGCCGGTTCAGGCGCTGAAGAAGCGCATCGAGGGCCGCGTCGTCAGCGTGCTCGACGACGATTACTTCTTCCTGATGCGCAGTATGGCCGGCTATGGCCGGCAGGACTGGACGATCGGCATCAGCTTCCGCTCCAACGAGGTGGAGACGGAGATCCGCCGCCTTTACACCACGGGGCTGGCCGGGCTGGGCATCCTGCTGATCTCGGTGGCGGTGGCGCTGCTGGTGGGCCGGCGCATCAGCGCCCAGGTGGCCCGGCTGGCCGAGGCCGCCGACCAGGTGCGCAGCTTCGACTTCCGCAACATCCCGGAGCTTCCGGATTCCCGCCTGCGCGAGCTTGCCCGCGCCAACCGCGCCTTCAACGCCATGGTCGCCGGCCTGCGCTGGTTCGAGACCTACGTGCCCAAGGCGCTGGTCCTGCGGCTGATGCACCAGCGCGGCGCCCAGGCCGGCTTCAATTCCGAGGAGCGCGAGGTGACGGTGATGTTCACCGACATCCGCGGCTTCTCCCGCATGGCGGAGCATATGGGGGCCGCCGACACCGCCGCCCTGCTGAACGAGCATTTTACCCAGCTCGCCACCTGCATCGAGGCGGAGGGCGGCACGGTGGACAAGTTCATCGGCGATTCGATCATGGCCTTCTGGGGTGCGCCGGAGGAACAGCCGGACCACGCCGCCCGCGCGCTGCGCGCCGCCCACGCCATCGCCCGCACCGTCCACGCCGACAACCGCCGGCGCGAAAAGGCCGGGCTGCCGCCGATCCGGGTGCGCATCGGCCTGCATTCCGGCTCGGTCGTCGTCGGCAACATCGGCTCGGAAAGCCGGATCAACTACACAATCGTCGGGGATACGGTGAACGTCGCCGCCCGCATCGAGGAACTGGCCTCCAGCCTCCAGGGCGACAGCGAGGTCATTGTGCTGGCAAGTGCAGCGACCGCCTTCCACGGCGACGGCGCCGCCCCACTGGACTGCGTCGGCGGCCAACCGTTGCGTGGCCGGAACGGCACCACGGAAGTCTGGCGCGTGTCCCTGGACGCAGACGTTGCGGATGCGGAACAACCCCTTGTCCCCTCTCCCCTCTGGGGCGCGTAGCCGACGGCCGCAGGCCGATTGGGCGCCGAAGGCGGCCAAAGGCGAAGCGGGGGCGCGAGACTTGCGAGCGCCCAGGTTAGGGTGAGGGGGCGCCCGTAGGGCGTCAAACCACTGCAATGAGCGTGGTTTTCCGGCCTTGCGGCCGCCCCCTCATCCTAACCTTCTCCCCAGGGGGGAGAAGGGATTTTGAAGCTCTCACGCATCGGCCAGAAGGTCGTCGAAGCCTTCGACGCGCTTCAGCATCGACTGCCGCAGCTTCAGCAGCGCCCGGTGCTCCAGCTGGCGAACGCGTTCCTTGCTGACGCCCAGCTCGCGGCCCAGTTCCTCCAGGGTGGCGCCCTCCTCGCGCAGGCGGCGTTCCTGGATGATGGTGCGTTCGCGCGGGCTGAGTTCGCCCAGCGCTTCCGACAGCCACTGCGACCGGGTGCGGCTGTCCCGCATGCCGATCACCACCTCCTCCGGCGAGGGCCGCTGGTCGGCGAGAAAGTCCTGCCAGTCCTCGTCGGACCCGTCGGCGACCGGCGAGTTCAGCGACTGGTCGGAGGCGGACAGCCGCATCTCCATCGACTCGACCTCGGTGACGTCGACCTGGAGTTCGCCGGCGATCCACTCCCGGCCTTCCTTGGTCAGCCCGCCGCCGCTGCCGCCGCTGCCATTTCCCTGGTTGATGCTTTCGATCTTCGCCCGCAGGCGCCGCAGGTTGAAGAACAGCGACTTCTGCGCGGCCGTCGTGCCGGTGCGCACGATCGACCAGTTGCGCAGGATGTAGTCCTGCATGGCCGAGCGGATCCACCAGGCCGCGTAGGTGGAGAATCGCACCTCGCGGTCCGGCTCGAAGCGGCTGGCGGCCTGCATCAGCCCGACATTGCCTTCCTGGACGAGATCGCCCATGGGAAGGCCGTAGTTCCGGAAACGGGCTGCCGTGGCCACCACCAGCCGCGTGTAGGCCCTGACCAGCTCATGCAGCGCCCGCTCATCACCCGCCTCACGCCATTTCCGGGCGAGGTCGAATTCGTGGTCACGAGTCAGCAGAGGCTCGCGCATGGAGGCCTTGATGAAACTCAGGTTCGCGCGCTGAGTCTCGGGATCGTCGATATACGCCATACGTCCCTTCCTTCCCGTCTGGGCGGCCTTTGTCCTTGGTCCGGACTCCTTGAGGGGACGTTCAACCTTGATTGACCCCTGGGTCCGATGGTCCGTCGGTTCTTCACGGGATGCCGACGGTTGGGACAACAGCCGTTACCTCGCCCCGTTACATGATCATACGCACAATGGGGGGCGTCGGATCAGCCCTACCAAATGGTTAAGTGGGCTATCGATCCGTGTAGGGACGTACGGCAGATGGAAAAAGGGGAGATGGCGTCAAACCTGGAACAGGTCCAGGATCTCACCCGAAGGAGACAGACAGCCGCAAACGAGGTGCCCCCCGAAGCCGCAGCCGCCGTCGAGCGTCGCGACGAAATCGGTTACGGAAACGCCGCGGCCGGCCGGGTCAAAGCCCCGCACCACCCGCGAAAAGCCGCCGTAAGGCACTGACATCTGGGCGAAATTCGCCGATCCCCACCAGAAGGCGTCCCCCTGGTGGGTGAGCGGCCGGCGCACGTCCACGCCGGCGCTGACCAGCAGCACGCCGCCCTCCCCCCGGTCGGGGTCTCGCGCGGGGTCGAGGCAGTAGGCGGCGCGCCGCAGCGCGTTGAACACATTTTCGTGACCGGGCCGCTGCTGCATGGCTTGGCGCAGCCCCTGGGTCCAGCGGCCCAGCATCATGGTGCCGCCGCGCGCCGCCGCCATGCCCTGCTCCACCGTACCGCCATAGGCGGCCAGCGTGGTGCCGGCGCCGTGCTTGGTCATCCAGTCCAGCACCTGCTGCGGATCGGGCGCGAACTGCAGCTGCAGCAGCTTCTGCCACATCTCCTCCTGCGCGCCGCGCAGGTAGACGATGTCGTCGGCCTCCATGCCGCGCCAGCTCAGCAGCCAGATGCGGAAGGCCAGCAGGGCGTCGATCGTTTCCAGGATGCGCTCGCCCCAGCCGATCATGTTGCCGAGGTAGACGAGCCGGTCGCCGGGCTGGAACCGCGAGGCCACCACCTCGTGCACCGCGTAGAGGTGGTCCAGCTGCGCGTGGACGGAGCCGATGGCCCAGATGCGGCGCGGCTGGCGAAGATCGACGAATTTCTGCGGTTCAGACATGCCGGCGCACGCTCATCCTATCCCTCGGCCCGATCCGGGCATCCCTGCTCAGGTCGGCAGGGCGGGAGTTTAGGCGGCGCGCACCCGCGAAGAAAGCCGAAAACATAAGACAAAGGCGCGGCCAAAAGGCCGCGCCTCCAAAGACATAGGACCCCAGGGGACCCCGTGGAACGCTCAGGCGGCCTTCTTGAGGACCAGCTCCAGACGCTCCGTCGCCTTCATCTCGTCGATCTTCTCGACGGCGGCCAGCTCGCGGGCCAGACGCTCCAGGGCGGCCTGATAGATCTGGCGCTCGCTGTAGGACTGGTCGGACTGGTCGGCGCCGCGGTACAGGTCGCGCACGACCTCCGCAATGGAGACCGGGTCGCCGGAGTTGATCTTGGCCTCATACTCCTGGGCGCGGCGGCTCCACATCGTGCGGCGGACGCGCGAACGGCCCTGCAGCGTCTCCAAGGCAACCTTGATGCGGTCCTTCGTGCTCAGGCGGCGCAGCCCGGCGGCCTTGGCCTTGCCGACCGGAACCTTGAGCGTCATGCGCTCTTTCTCGAACGTGATCGCGTAGAGCTGAACCTCCATACCCGCAATGCTGTGGGTCTCGATGCCTTCGACCCGACCGACGCCATGGGCCGGGTAGACGACGAAGTCACCGGCCTCGAAGTCAAGCTTGTTCGACATTTGGTTTGGCTCTCACTTCTCGCGATCGCGCCATTTTCCCGCCCCTTTGGAGGGGGCGAAAAAGGCCCTGAGACAACGAAGCCACCGTGGGGATGGGATCCTCCACGCCGCGATTGTTGTCCTGAGCCTCTTTTCAATGGGAAAACCGGCAATGACGCCTGGGCCGGCTCCGGGGCCGTATTATAGCGATGTTACGGTCGAGTTACAAAGGGTACGCGCGGGCAGCCGTCCGGATTCTTTTGCTGCCCGCCGATAGCCGATCTGTCGATTTTGCATGGCGGCGAAATCGGCGCACCCGCCGATTCGCCCCCGACTCAGTTGCCGGTGCCCGGCTTCGCGGAGAAATACTTGTCGAACTTGCCGTCTTCATCCTTGAAAGAGTCGGCGTCCGGCAGGGCGTCCTTCTTGCGGGTCAGGTTCGGCCACTGGGCGGCGTAATCGCGATTCAGCTCCATCCACTTCTCGGCCTTGCCGTCGGTGTCCGGCACGATCGCCTCGGCCGGGCACTCCGGCTCGCACACGCCGCAATCGATGCATTCGTCGGGGTGGATGACCAGCATGTTCTCACCCTCGTAGAAGCAATCCACGGGGCAGACCTCGACGCAGTCGGTGTACTTGCACTTGATGCAGCCGTCCGTCACGACGTAGGGCATGATTCGTTCTCCGCTGTTCTCGCCAGTTCCGGCGGTGTTCTCGCGCCGGGTTCCGAGTCGCTTCGATCAACGTTCCCACAAAATATTTTGGCGAAATATTCCGGTGAAACGTTCCCGCGCCGACGTCGTAGGGTTGATACCGGGAGCCCGCGTTTGCGCGCGGGGCCTCCAACAAACCTCAGCCCGACCGCGGCGTTTGCCTAGCACGCCGCCTAAGACGGGATCAACCCCGCCGCATGTGTGGGCGCTTGCGCCGCAGAGGGCGGCAGCGCCGGCAGGGCCGACGGACCGTCCTCGACCGCTGCCAGGAAGGCGCGTAGCGCCTCCGTCTCCGGCGTGTCCGCGCGGCGCACGAAGCGGGTCGGCATGCGCGCGATCTCCGGCGGCAGGGGGCGGGCGGTGAACATGCCGCGCCAGGGCTCCCGCTCCACCACCGCGCGCGGCAGCACGGCGACGCCCATGCCCGCCCCGACGCAGCCGAGGATCGCCTCCAGCGAGCCGAACTCCAGGACGCGGCAGGGCACGTGCCCGGCCTCGCGCATCGCCGTCTCCGCCCGCGCGCGGTAGGCGCAGCCGCGCCGGAAGGCCAGCAGGGTGGTGCGCCCCGCGTCCGCGGTGATGCCGGACGCGGATTCGACCAGCACCAACTCCTCCTCGAAGGCCGGCTGGCTGACCAGCTCCGGATGCTCCACGGCGCCGGCGACGAAGGCGCCGTCGACGCGCCCGGCCAGAACCTCGGCCACCATCACCTCCGACGGGCCGGGCACGATGGTCAGCTCGACCTCCGGGTGGTCGGCGTGGAAGCGGGCGAGGATCGGCGGCAGGCGCACCGCGGCGGTCGTCTCCATGGTGCCGACGGCGAGCCGCCCGCCCCGGCCGGCCGCGTCGGCCACCGCGTCGCGGGCCTGGGCAACCAGCCGCAGCACGCGGTCGGCGTAGTCGGCGAGCACGCGGCCGGCCGGCGTCGGGGCCATGCCGCGGCTGAGGCGCCGGAACAGGTCGACGCCCAGATCCTCCTCCAGCCGCTTCAGCCGCGCGGTCACGTTGGACTGGACGCAGTTGAGCGATTCCGCCGCCCGGCTGACGCTGCCCGTCTCGGCCACCGCTTTCACCACACGCAAACCCGCGAGATCCATGACACCGCTCCCCGGAGCCGTTCCCATCACTTCCAGTGAACCATAGCATCGAAACAATTCATTGGAAATGAAGCCGCCCGCGCGGGAGGATGGCGCCAGGAGCATGCTCCTCAAGTAAACAGATGCGGAGGAGACGTGTCATGGTCCGGGTGTTGATCGGGGGTGTCGTGGCGCTGGCGCTGGCGATGGGGGTCGGGCGCTTCGCCTTCACGCCGATCCTGCCCGCGATGCAGGCGGCGACCGGGCTGGGCGCCGACGGGGCCGGGCTGCTCGCCTCGCTCAACTACCTGGGCTATTTCGTCGGCGCGCTGGGCGCCGGGCTGGTGCCGCACGGAGCCGTGCGCACCGCGGTCTTCCGCACCGCGCTGATCGCCAGCGTCACCTCGACCGCCGGCATGGGCTTCACCGACGGCATGGCGGTGTGGGGCGTCCTGCGCTTCGTGTCGGGGCTGGCCAGCGCCGGCATCTTCATCCTGGGCATCGCCATGGTGCTGGACGCGTTGGCGCGTGCGGGGCGCGAGGCCTGGAACGGTTGGCTCTACACCGGCGTCGGGCTGGGCATCGCGGCGAGCGGCCTGTTTGTCGCCCTGATGGGCGGCCGGCTGGGCTGGCGCGGCGACTGGCTGTGGCTGGGGCTGATCTGCACCGGCGCCGGCGCCCTGTCCTGGCTGTGGGTCACCGAACCGCCGCCCGTTCCCGCGTCCGCCACCCCCGCTCCGGGCAAGACGACGGGAGGGGCGTCCCTGCGGTCGGCCCCGCTGGTGCTGCTGACGCTGGCCTATTTCCTGGAGGGGGCGGGCTACATCATCACCGGCACCTTCCTGGTCGCCATCCTGAAGACGATGCCGGAGACGGCGCGGCTGGGCGAGGCCGCCTGGATGGTGACCGGGCTGGCGGCCATCCCCTCCGGCCTGATCTGGGCGGCGGCCGGGCGGCGGCTGGGGCTGTGGCGGGCGCTGATCCTCGCGCACGTCGTGCAGGCGGCGGGCATCCTGCTGCCGATGACCGGCCAGCCGGCGGCGGCGGTCGTCTCCGCCGCGCTCTACGGCGGCACCTTCATCGGCATCGTCACGCTGTCCTTCACGCTGGGCCGCCAGTTGTCGGGCGGGGCGTCGGTCCGCGTGATCGGCGCGCTGACCGCCGTCTACGGGTTGGGCCAGATCATCGGGCCGCTGCCGGCCGGCGTGATCGTGGCGCGCACCGGCAGCTTCGATTCGGCTCTGCTCGGCGCTGCGGCGGCGGTGCTGGTGGGGGCGCTGCTTCTGCTCGCCGGCTCCTGGGCCGCCCGCCGCCCCGCGCCGGAGGTTGCCGTTCGCGCCGGGCCGGCGTAGCCTCTCCGCCATGTTCGACCCGCTCAACCCCCGAAATCCCCCGGATGACGCCCGCAAGCACGCCCCCGCGACGGAGCGCAACCGCGGCCCGATCCTGGAGGTGCTGCGCCGCGTCCTGCCGCCGCAGGGCCTGGTGCTGGAGGTGGCGAGCGGCACCGGCCAGCACGCGGTCGCCTTCGCCCAGGCGCTGCCCGGCCTGATCTGGCAGCCGAGCGACCCGGACCCCGACCTGCGCGCCAGCACCCGCGCCTGGGCCGTGTCGGTCGGCGTGCCCAACCTGCGCGACCCGCTGGACCTCAACGCCGCCGCGGCGGATTGGCCGATCGACCGGGCCGACGCCGTCGTCTGCATCAACATGATCCACATCGCGCCCTGGACGGCCGCGCTGGGCCTGTTCGCCGGGGCGGCACGCCTGCTGCCGGCGGGGGCGCCGCTGCTGCTCTACGGTCCCTTCCGGCGCGACGGCGGCCACACCGCCCCCAGCAACGCGGAGTTCGACGCCAGTTTGAAGGCCCGCAACCCCGCCTGGGGCGTGCGCGACCTGGGCGAGGTGGGGCGCGCCGCCACCGGCTTCACCTTGTCGGAGGTGGTGGAGATGCCCGCCAACAACTTGACCGTCCTGCTGCGCCGCCGCTGAACGGAGCGTCAAACCCGGCACCACCTTCGCCGGTGCGGTGTTCCGCCGCAGTTTCAGGCGCTGAGCATTTGCTATTGTTTCCCCACAAGCCTTCAGTTCGCAAACTTATTACAATTCGGGGGAAACGATGAAGCGGAAGCTGGTTCCTGACGTGGTGAAGTCGCAGGAACTCATCCTGGTGTCGGAAGACACCTCGGTCCTGACCGTCTCCAAGCTGATGGCGGAGAAGAACATCGGCGCCGTTCTGGTGGTCAACCACGGCGACCTCGTCGGCATCGTGACGGAGCGCGACCTGAACAACAAGGTGCTCTCCACGCAGATCGACGCGTTCGAGACCGAAGTGTCGGCGGTCATGACCCGCAATCCGGACACGCTGCCGCCCGACGCGGACGCCAGCGAGGCGCTGGCCCTGATGCATTCCAAGCATTACCGCCACCTGCCGGTCACCCAGGGCAAGCGCGCGGTCGGCATCGTCTCCATCCGCGACCTGTTCAAGCTCGCCTACGAGCACATGACCGCCGAGTCGTAAACCGGCCCTTCAATGAGAAAAGGCCGCCCCGGACGGGGCGGCCTTTTTCTTTTTCAGTGCGCCGCTTCCCGCCGCCGCTTGCGCCGGGAGGTCGCCAGCAGGTTCAGCGCCTCGACCAGCGCGGAGAAGGCGATGGCGAAGTACAGGTAGCCCTTGGGGATGTGGAAGCCCAGCCCGTCGGCGACCAGCGCGATGCCGACCAGCAGCAGGAAGGACAGGGCCAGCATCTTCACCGTGGCGTGACGGTTGACGAAGTCGCCGACCGGGCCGGAGGCGAACAGCATCACCGCCATGGCGATGACCACCGCGGCGATCATCACCGGCAGGTGGTTGGACATGCCGACCGCGGTGATCACGCTGTCCAGCGAGAAGACGATGTCCAGGAACATGATCTGAACGACCACGCCGGAGAAGCTGGCCACCTTCGGGGCGGAGCCTTCGTCCTCGTGCCCTTCCACCGTGTGGTGGATCTCCATGGTGCCCTTGGCCAGCAGGAACAGGCCGCCGCCGATCAGGATCAGGTCGCGGCCGGAGAAATCCATGCCCAGCAGGCTGACCAGCGGCTGGGTCAGCGTCGCCACCCAGGCGATGGAGGCCAGCAGCAACAGCCGCGTGATCAGCGCCAGCGCCAGACCCACCTGCCGCGCCTGCTTCTGCTGGTGGACGGGCAGCTTCGCCGCCATGATCGAAATGAAAATGATGTTGTCGATGCCCAGCACGATCTCCAACGCGGTCAGCGTCAGAAGGCTGGCCCAGACTTGCGGGTCGGCGAATAGGTCGAGCATTGAGAAAAGGGGCTCCGGCTGCTGCAAACACGGCGGTGCCCGCGCAGATGTGGTCGCGGTCCCTGAAACTCAATGGCCGAGGCTTCGCTTTTTTCTGAATTGCCGCGGATTAATCCTCGCTGTGCAAACGATCCATCGCGCGCCGGTCCCGCTTGGTCGGCCGGCCGGTACCGGGATCACGTTCGCCCTGGTCGCGGGGCGGCGGGTCGCGGTAGGGGTCCTGGATGGCCTCCTCCCGCACCGGTGGGGCGAGATCCTCGTACAGGGTACGCGCCTCCTCCGCCGGGCCGCGGCGGCTGCCCAGCGCGACAATCTTGATGACGCGGATGTGCCGCCCCTGCGGAAAGGTCAGCACGTCGCCCGGCTTCACCGCGTAATGCGCCTTGCTGACGAGCGTGCCCGACACGCGGACCGTGCCGCCATTGCACAGCTTGGCGGCAAGGCTGCGCGTCTTGAAGAAGCGCGCGAACCACAGCCACTTGTCGATCCGCAGCCGCCCGGCTCCGGGATCCGGCTGGCCGTCGTTGGGGCCGTCGTCGAGGTCGTCGAGGTCGCTCATGCGGTGCCCCCACCCTCCCGCTGGGCGGGGGAGGGCCTGTTTGCGAAGCCAGCGGCAGTTCCCTCCCCCGCCCAGCGGGGGAGGGTTAGGGTGGGGGTAATAACGTATCCGTTCATCCAATTCCCGAAAGCTGGCGCAGCTTGGCGAAGGGGTGGTCGGTGTTGACGGGCTTTTCCGGGCGGGGCCTGGGGCGATGGTTGCGCCGCCGCTTCCACGCGACCGTCCCATCCTCCGCCACGGAGCGCGTGTAGCCAAGCCCCTTCAGCACGGCGCCGAGATCCTCCGGCTTCACCCCGATCATCTGGCCGAGCGCGGCCTCCGTCACGACGGCGCCCTCCTTGGCGCCCTTCAGCAGCTCCGTCTCCAGCCGGTCGAGCATGTCCACGCGCAGCGCGCGTGGGCCGGCCGCGGGGTAGCCGATGGCCTCCCAGAAGGCGGGCGGCGCGCCGGCGGCCTCCACGGAGACGCGGCCGGGCGGCGGGATCGGCACCGGCAGTGGCAGCTTGTGCTTCACCGCCCACAGCAGCCCGCGCAGTTCCACCGCCCCCGGCTTGGCCAGCGCGGTCAGATACAAATGCGACACGCCGAGCCGCACCCCGTGCTTGGCCAGCGCCTTGCGGTCGGCCCTCTCCAGCCCCTCCACCAGCGGCGCGACGGGCGCGCGCGGCAGGGCGCCCATGTTCTCCACCAACTGAAAGGCCAGCCCGCGCGCCGTCCCGGTCAGATCAGCGGCGTCCCGCAAGGCGAGCAGCGGCTTCAGCTTCGCGGCGATGCGGTCCTTCAGCCAGCGCTCCAGCCGGGCGCGCACGCGGTCGAGCTGCCCCTGGTCCAGCAGTCCCTCGTCGAAGGGCAGCACCAGCGGGCTCAGCACCGACGGGCCGGGGCCGAGCTTCGCCACCGGCAGCCCATCGGCGGTCAGCACCCCGTCCATGCCCAGCGCGAAGACGTCGTCCGGCTCCTGTTCAAAGGCGCGCAGGCGCGACGCCACCTCCTCGCGCAGCGCGCGGCGGGCGGCGCTCATCAGGTTGCGCGCCTCCTCCGACCGTTCCGGCGCGTCGGGGACGAAGCGAAAGCCTTCCAAGCGCCCCACCGGGTGGCCCTCCACCACCACCTCCCCGTCGGCGCGCACGCCGCCCATCAGCTCCCGCCCGTCCTTCAGCGTGCGGGCCAGCGTGGCGGAGCGGCGGTCGATGAAGCGTTGCGTCAACCGCTCGTGCAGGGCGTCGGACAGCTTGTCCTCAATGGCGCGGGTCTGCCCCTGCCAGTGGACGGGGTCCTTCAGCCAGGCCGGCCGGTTGGAGATGTAGGTCCAGGTGCGGATGTGGGCGATGCGCGCCACCAGCGCGTCGATGTCCCCCTCCGTCCGGTCGAGCCGGGCGATCTGCTTCGCCACCCAGTCCTCGTCCAGCCGCCCGAAGCCGGTGCGCAGGTAGCGGAAGATCTGCCCCAGCAGCCGGGTGTGGGCGTCCGACAGCACCTTGCGGAAGTCAGGGACCTGACAGACCTCCCACAGCAGGCGCACGTTGTCGCGGCCCTTGGCGAGGTCCATGATCTCGTGGTCGCGCACCAGCGCCTGAAGCGCCAGATGGTCGTCGGCGTCGCGGGCGCGGATCAGCTCCGGGATCGGCGGACGCTCCTCCAGCGATTTCAGCAGGAAGCCCGGCGTGTCGAAGCGCAGCTTGCTGTTGCGCCACATCAGCGTCTTGATCGTCTCGAACTCGTGGTTCTCGACGCGGTCGACGACGTCGGCCTCCAGCTCCCCCACCTCGTCGGTGGTGCCGAATGTGCCGTCGCGCATGTGGCGGCCGGCGCGGCCGGCGATCTGCGCCACCTCCGGCGCGCGCAGGCGGCGCGGGGCGAAGCCGTCGAACTTCACGATGCGGGCGAAGGCCACATGGTCCACGTCCATGTTCAGGCCCATGCCGATGGCGTCGGTCGCCACCAGATAGTCCACCTCCCCCGCCTGGTAGAGCCCGACCTGGGCGTTGCGGGTGCGCGGGGACAGCGCGCCCAGCACCACCGCCGTGCCGCCACGCTGGCGCCGGATCAGCTCCGCCAGCGCGTAGACGTCGGTCGCCGAGAAGGCCACGACGCAGGAACGCGGCGGCAGCCGCGTCAGCTTCTTGTAGCCGGCGTAGGTCAGCTGGGAAAAGCGCGGCCGGCTGATGAAGTCCGCCTTCGGCACCAGCCGGCGGATCAGCGGCTGCACGGTGTCGGAGCCCAGGAACATGGTCTCCACCAGCCCGCGCGCGTTCAGCAGCCGGTCGGTGAAGATGTGCCCGCGCTCCGGGTCGGCGCAGAGCTGGACCTCGTCCACCGCCAGGAAATCCACCGCCCGGTCGAGCGGCATGGATTCCACCGTGCACACCCAATAGGACGGGTTGGGCGGCAGAATCTTCTCCTCGCCGGTGACCAGCGCCACGGCGTTCTTGCCCTTGATGGACACGATGCGGTCGTAGTTCTCGCGCGCCAGCAGGCGCAGCGGGAAGCCGATCATCCCCGTCCGGTGGCCGAGCATGCGCTCGATGGCGAGATAGGTTTTCCCGGTGTTGGTCGGCCCCAGCACGGCGACCACCCGGCCCCCGACACCCAGACCGCCCCCGGAATAATCAGGGACAGAGGTCATGGGGTAAGTTTTGGGCCTGGGGACCGCCAATGCAAGCGTAAGGGTGGCCGTCTCAAAGGTGGGGGCCCATCGCCGCCATCCCATCAGCGCCAATCCGCACCGCCACGCCGCATCGGCTTTATGCCTTTCGATCCAACGCGGTGCCGTCCCCGGCATTCTCGCCACCGCCTAGGCCCACGCGGCGATAGACCGCCGGGGATTATCGCGCTTACCCTGATGCGGCCCCATCCGGAGACTTCCATGCGCCGCTTCCCCGCCCGTTCCCTCGCAATCGCACTGACCCTCGCCACCTCCGCGGTCGCTGCCCTGCCCGCCCGCGCCGACGCGCCGCCGGTGACCGACGACGGCGCCAAGGCCCTGGCCGCCGCGATCAAGGACGGGCTGGCGCGCTGGTTCCCCAAGCCCAAGGAGGGCGGGACGGAGATGCGCTGGAAGGGCGAGCCCAAGGCGACCCCGGCCGGCGACCATTACGACGTCGCCCTGCCTCCCCTGACAGTCGTGAACGACGACGGCAGCACGGCGGAGGTCGGCAGCGTCGCCCTGACCGTGAAGCCTCAGGAAGGGGGCACCCACGCGGTGACCGCCGTCCTGCCGGACACCGTCCCGCTGCTCGACGGCGGCAAGCCGTCGGCCACCATCCGGATCGGCCAGCAGCGCTTCAGCGGCGTGTGGTCGGGCACCTATGAGTCCTTCCTGTCGGTCGACGCCAATTACGGCGACCTGTCGGTGACCAGCGACAAGAAGTCGGGCGGCAAGAAGGGCGACGCGAAGAACGGATCCCTGACCATCGGGGCCGTCACGATGGCCGGCGAGCTGAAGCCGGATGGCGCGACGTCCAACGGAGCGACCACCTGGAGCGGCCCCGGCGCCCTGTCGATCAGCAACGTCCGCGTCCTCGACGACCAGAAGAAGGACGTGATGACGCTGGCGGGCCTCACCGCCGAGGGCACCTACACGCGCGTCGACCTTGCCCGCTCCTCGGCGATGCAGCGCCTGGTCCAGGCCCACGCCGCGGCGGGGACGGAACCGCCGCCGGCGGAGCTGATGTCGCTGGTCCAGGGCATGATGGGTGGCGGGTCCTTCCGCTTCGGCCTGTCCGGCCTGTCCGGCCGCAACCCCGACGACGGCAGCCGCTTCGCGCTCGCCCAGTTTACCTCGCACGGCGCGACCGAGGATTTCGACAAGCCGACGGCCAGCGCCACCATGGGCTTCGAGATGGCGGGCTTGGAGGTGACGCCGGCCGTCGCCCCGCAGGGCTTCCTGCCGGACCGGGTTGAGCTTCAGCTGAGCCTCGCCAAGCTGCCGACCGCCTCGCTGTGGCAGGCCCTGGCCGACTACGCCTCCCTGGCCCAGGCCAAGGGATCGGACGAGGAGGAAGAGGACGACGAGGAGGAGGCCGCAGCCCCCGATCCGCAGGCGGAGGCGATCGGCAACCGGCTGGTCGGTGCCATGGCCGCCGTGGGCAGCGAGCTGCGCATCGACAAGCTGCTGGTGAACGCCCCGGCCGCGTCGGGCGACATGACCGGCGCCGTGCGCATGGCGGCCAACACGGCCTATGGCGCGGTGGGCGGGGCGACCATCCTGCTGCGCGGCCTGGACGCCGCCGCCAAGGCCCTGCAGCCCAAGCCCGGCCAAAAGGCCGACAAGGACGCGAAGGACACGCTGGGCGTCATCGCCATGCTCCAGGCCTTCGGCCAGGCCGGCAAGGACGCCTCCGGCAACGAGGTGCGCAGCTACAAGATCGACCTGACCGATTCGGGCCAGATCCTGCTGAACGGCGCGGACATGAGCGCGCTGATGGGCAGCGGCGCCCCCACCGAACCGGCCCCGACCGACAAGAAGGCGCCCAAGAAACTCTGATCCCGGCTCTGATCCCGGCTCTGATCCTGGTTGCCACTCCACCGCCGGTCGCGAAACTCGTCGCCGGCGCGCTTGATCGCTCTTGCATGGGACGGCGCACTTTCACATATCTGCGCCGTCCCAAGACCACCCACCAACAAGAACGATCAAGGATCCCACCATGACCGAGGAACGGCTCAGCTTCCAGGCCGAGGTCAGCCGCCTGCTCGACATCGTCGCGCACTCGCTCTACAGCGAGAAGGAAGTCTTCCTGCGCGAGCTGGTCTCCAACGCCTCCGACGCGTGCGACCGTCTGCGCTACGCCGCATTGACCCAGCCCGAACTGTCCGCCGACGACCCGAACCTGAAGGTCCGGCTGCTGGTGGACAAGGAGGCGCGGACCCTGACCGTCGTTGACAACGGCATCGGCATGAACCGCGAGGATCTGGTCGAAAACCTCGGCACCATCGCGCGGTCGGGCACCGCCGCCTTCATGCGCAGCCTGAAGGAGAATGAGAAGAGCGGCGATCAGAAGAAGGACGTCAACCTGATCGGCCAGTTCGGCGTCGGCTTCTACTCGGCCTTCATGGTCGCCACGGAGGTCGAGGTGCTGACCCGCAAGGCGGGCGAGGCGCAGGGCTGGCGCTGGCTGTCCGACGGCAAGGGCGAGTTCACCATTGCGGAGGTCGCCGACCTGCCGCGCGGCACGCAGATCAAGCTGCACCTGCGGGACGGCGACGACGAGTATCTGGAAGAGCACCGCCTCGCCACCATCGTCCGCAAATACTCCGACCACATCGCCATCCCCATCCTGTTCGGGGACGGTGACGACGCCAAGGCGCTGAACAGCGCGTCGGCCCTGTGGATGCGGTCGAAGAACGAGATCACCGCCGACCAGTACAAGGAATTCTACCACCACGTCGGGCACGCCTTCGACGATCCGTGGCTGACCCTGCACTGGCGGGCCGAGGGCGCCATTGAATACACGAACCTGCTGTTCGTGCCGTCCTCCAAGCCCTTCGACCTGTTCGACCCCAAGCGCGCCCACCGGGTGAAGTTGTACGTCAAGCGCGTCTTCATCACCGATTCGGCCGAAGGCCTGCTGCCGCCCTACTTGCGCTTCCTGCGCGGCGTGGTGGACAGCGAGGACCTGCCGCTGAACATCAGCCGCGAGATGCTCCAGCACAACCCGATGCTGGCCAAGATCCGCGCCGGCATCACCCGCCGCGTCCTGTCGGAACTGGGCAAGAAGGCCAAGGACACCGAGAAGGCGGAGGAATACGCGACCTTCTGGGAGAACTTCGGCGCCGTCCTGAAGGAAGGTCTCTACGACGACTACGAGCACCGGGACGAGTTGCTGAAGCTGATGCGCTTCCGCACCACCGCCGGCGACGGTCTGGTCTCGCTGGAGGAATATCTCGGCCGCATGAAGGAGGGCCAGGAGGCCATCTTCACGATCAGCGGCGACGACATCGAGACGCTGAAGCGCAGTCCGCAACTGGAAGGCTTCAAGGCCAAGGGTGTCGAGGTGCTGTTGCTGACCGACCCGGTGGACGAGTTCTGGGTGCCGTCGGTCGGCAGCTTCCAGGATAAGCCCTTCAAGTCGGTCACCCGCGGCGGCGCGGATCTCGGCAAGATCCAGGGCGGCGAGGACAAGCCGGCCGAGGAGAAGGCGTCGGAAGGCGAGCTGACCGACCTGCTGGCCCTGCTGAAGCTGACGCTCCAGGACGCGGTGAAGGACGTCCGCCCGTCGGAGCGCCTGACCGACAGCGCCGTCTGCCTCGTCGCCGACGAGAACGACATGGACATGCACCTGGAGCGGCTGCTGAAGCAGCACAAGCAGCTGGGCATGGACGCCCCGGCCGCCAAGCGCATCCTGGAGGTCAACCCCGGCCACCCGCTGATCAAGCGCCTCGCCGAGCGCGCCAAGGCCAGCGGTGCGGCGACCTCTCTGGACGACGCGGCATGGCTCCTGCTCGACCAGGCCCGCATCGTCGAAGGCGAAGCCCTCCCCGACCCCGCCGCCTTCGCCCGCCGCCTGGCGAGCGCCATGGAGAAGGGGCTGGCGTAAGTTTGCTCCCCTCTCCCGCTTTCGCCGGGAGAGGGGTTTTTTCTTGCGGATGCGACGCACCGCCCCTACCTTGCCCGTCTGGGTGCGGAGGGGCGCCCACACCCGAGAGAGGCGGTGCCACCCTCGCGGTTCTCGCTCGGGCAACGTTTGGCCAGGCGAGGGCCAGCCGACCAAATTTCCGACCGACCACCGTTTGCTGCCAGACATCGGGTTGCGGCAGAGCACAACGGGAGTCCGTCCATGGGGAACCACCCCACCCTTCCCGGCACCGTCACCGAGTGCCGCATCCAAGCCCACCGTCTCCTGAAGGCCGCCCGCGACGGCGACGACTCGGCGCTGCGCCGCCTGTCCGCCCTGCCCGCGCCGGAGCGCTGGCAGCTCAAGCACGCGCTGGCCGTCATCGCGCTGGATGCCGGTTTCCCCACCTGGCCCGCCCTGAAAGCCCATTTCGAAGGTCCGGACGGAGCGCCGGCGGTAGATACGGAACGCTTCTTCGATGGCCGGGGCAGCGCCTACCTGAACCGCTGGTTCCGCGACCTCGCCACCGCCGAGGAATCGCTGCGGGCCGACGGCGGGTGGCTGTTTCCCTACCGCCACCAGTTCTTCATCTGCGAGGCCGGGTTCCTGGACGCGCGGGGCATTCCCTCCGACGATCCGGACTGGGCGTTGATCGGCCACAACTGGGCGCGGCCGGCCGACGCCGCGGCCCACGCCCGGCTGACCCGGCGCCTTGCCGCGGCGGGACTCGCAGCGGGCGGCTAACGGCCAACCCGCTCCGCGGGGAAAACGAGCGTCATGGTGGTGCCGTGGCCCGGCGCCGTCTCGATGTCGAGGCGGCCGCCGTGCAGCTCCACCAGACGCTTGGTCAGCGGAAGGCCGAGGCCGGTCCCCACATGCTGCCGGCCGAGCGCGCTGTCGATCTGGCCCCAGGGCTCCAGGGCCCGGGCCAGTTCCGCGGGCGTCATGCCGATGCCGGAGTCGCGGACCCACAGCCGCAGCGTACCGTCCCCGGCCACCCCGCCGCCGAGCGTCACCAGCCCGCCGCCCGGCCCGCCGGCCGGGGTGAACTTCACGGCGTTCCACAGAAGGTTCAGCAACATCTGGCGGAGCTTGCGCTCGTCCGCGCGCAGGGTCGGTAGGGCGGCGGGAAGGACCGTCTCGATCCGCACCCCGGCCCGGCCGGCCCGCACCGAGAGCAGGCGGGCGCTGCCGATGGCGACGCCCGGCACCGCGACGACCTCCTCGGTCAGGTCGAGCTTGTCGGCATCGGCCTTGGCGAGGTCGAGGAGGTCGTTGATCAGGTCCAGCAGGTGCCGGCCGCTCTCGGCGATGTCGTGGGCATAGTCGCGGTAGAGCGGGGTGGCGTGCGGCCCCAGCACCTCCTGCTCCAGCAGTTCCGCGAAGCCCATCATGGCGTTGAGCGGGGTGCGGATCTCGTGGCTCATGCAGGCGAAGAACACCGTCTTGGCGCGCCGGGCCTCCTCCCGCTCCCTCCCCTGCCGGTCGGCAAGATCGGCCAGCGCCGCGGCCAGTGCCGCCGCCGACCCCACGCCGAGGTAGCGCCCGTCCTCGAGCACCACGAAGCAGGCGCCCACCCCTGCCCGCGCGAGCCACCGGGCGGCCTCGGTCAGGGGGAGCGCGGCCTCCACGGTCGGGGTTGCCACGGTCAGGGCATCGCGGACGCCGCGCTCCGCGGGCAGGCGCGCCAGCGCGGCGCGCTCCACCAGCCCCAGCACCCGGCCGTCCGCCGCGACGACCGCCAGCGCGGGCAGGCCGGGGTTGGCGTCCAGGCGGCGCGACGCGTCCGCGCAGGACGCACCCGGCCCGATCGCCATGGCGCGGACGGCCAGGGCGGCCACGGTCTGCACGATGCCGTCGCCTTCCGGCACCGCGCGTCGGTCCAGCGCCGCACCATCGGCCGACGGCTCCCCTAGGGTATGAACGGTGGTATGAACGGTTGCTTCGTCGAGAAACATGGGAAACCCCCGTTTCTTCCGCCTTCCGGGCCACCCGCTCGAAGCGGGTGTAGCACACAATCATACCCACTGATTGTTTTTAAATTATTTCCAAATCAGGCGGCGCACATCACGCGGCGGGAGCGATCCGGGTTTCCCCGGCACCGGTCCCGCCGGGTTTGGCGGAGGTCACCTGCACGTCCACCGTCATGCCCAGGAAATCCGCGGGCGCCCCGGTCCAGGATCCGGCCAGCGGCACGGCCTGGGTCGGGTCGCGGGTCACGGCCACGCGGATCAGGTTCTTGCCGCCGATGATGCCGTTGGTCGGGTCGAACTCCACCCAGCCCGCGCCGGGCAGATAGATGTCCACCCAGGCGTGGGTGGCCCCGCCGCCGACCATGGCTCCCTCCGCGCCGTCCCGCGCCGGGTCGTACAGGTAGCCCGACACGAAGCGCGCCGCGAACCCCAGGGAGCGCGCCGCCTCCATCATGAACAGGGCGAAGTCGCGGCAGGACCCGCTGTTGCCCGTCAGAGTCTCCACCGGGCTCTGCGTCCCCTCCAGGTCGCGCGCCTGGTAGGTGAAGCTCTCCTTGATGCTGCGGGTCATGTTGACCAGCATGTCCTGCGTGTCGGGCGGGCCGCCTTCGCCCAGCACGACGAAGCCCTTGGCCCAGTTGTCCACCACATGATCCGGGTCCGGGTAGTGCCGCTGCGTGTAGAGCGCCAGATCCGGCACCTCCTCCGCCGTGTAGCTGAAGGGGTAGGTGCGGGCATACTCCTCGATGGGGAACTCCAGCTCGCCCAGCGGGTAATGCTCCACCCGGATGTGGCTTTCGAAGCGCAGCTCGGTCGCCGGCTGGTCGAAGCTTGCCACGGCGATGGAGTTGCCGAACACGTCGTGCAGCCAGCGCATCTTGGCCGGCGTCGGGCTGATGACCAGCTCCGTCTTCAAAAGGCGCAGGTCGTGGCTGTCGCGCGGCCGGAACATCAGCCGGTGGTCCCCGAAGGTGACGGGGTTGGCGTAGCGGTAGATCGTGGTGTGGTCGATGTCCAACGTGATCATGGTGCGCGCCCCTTGTTCCCCGGGCCTTCCCTGGGCCAGCACGCAACGGCGAGGTTTGAGAATGGTTCCGAATCTTAGTATGGTGCTCGGGCATTCGGGCGACCCGCTCCGGGGACAGGGAGGGCGCGGCCGGGAATGACGCCAAAGCCAACGGCGCCAAAGTTAGAGACGACAACAAGGGGAACCCCTATGCCTTCGCGACTCGAGCAGCTCTGCATCGACAAGGGCCTGAAGATGACCGACCAGCGCCGTGTGATTTCACGCGTGCTGTCGGAGGCGAACGATCACCCCGACGTGGAGGAGGTGCACCGCCGCGCCGCCGCCATCGACGAGCGCATCTCCATCGCCACCGTCTACCGGACCATGCGGCTGTTCGAGGAGGCGAACGTCATCGACCGGCTGGATTTCGGCGACGGCCGGGCCCGCTACGAAGAAGCGGGGGCGGAACACCATCATCACCTGATCGACCTGGAGTCGGGCAAGGTGGTGGAGTTCACCAACGAGGAGTTGGAGAAGCTGAAGGAAGTCATAGCCCGCGAACTCGGCTATCAACTGCTGGGCCATCGTCTCGAGCTTTACGGCGTTCCGCTCAACCGGCGCTCATCCGCGCCGGAGTGATCCCGGCATACTCCCATGCCTGACCCGAATTCTTGGACTCTTGAGTCCTTTGGATTCCCCAGGCATCCCCCGGACGGCGTTTCCATCGATTGCGGAGTGCACCGGGCGCGGATCTGTCCGTGACCGGTGCGCGGTCCTAGTTTCAGGATGCAAACACATCATCGACGGAACCGGCCGCCTGCCATGGACGACATCAGCAAAGACCCCGTTCTCGACCGCCTCGACCGGCTGACCGAGATGGTGACCCGCCGCCTCGACAAGATCGAGGAGCGGCTGCGGTGCCTGGAGCAGGACAACGGTGAGATCATCAACCTCCTGATCGCGGTGAAGGCCGGGCTGGAGGAATGCTCCGGCGAGCTGCTGATCGAGGCCGACGACGCCGACGCGGACGACGCGCCCGGCCTGCTGCACTGATCCCGTCGCGCTGTCCCCCCGGGAGCTCATGCGGGCTCATGCACGCGCCACGTGGGTGAGCTGTCGACATTCGACTTGTCGGCGAAGTCGTTCGGCCGGATAAGGGCGCCATGCAGATCAGCGTCGACCCGCCCGCCGCCCCACTGGCCGCCCCACCGGCCGGCCATGTGGACATTGCCCAGCCGGACATCGCCCACTCGGAGATTGCCCGGACCATCGCGCCGGGCGTCGCCTTCTTCGATTTCGACGGCACGCTGATCCACGGCGACAGCCTGCTGATGTTCATCGGCGAGGTGATCGGCCACCGGCGCGCCAAGCTGGCTTTCCTGGACGCGCTGCGGTCGGGCCTGCACCGCCACGCGCGCGGGCGCGGCCCCGGCGTGGACCTGTTCGGCACCATCAAGACCATCCTGCTGCGCCGGACGCTGCGCGGCGTGCCCGTGGCCGACGCGCTGGACGCGGCGGAGCGGCTGGTGCACCGCGTCCGCTGGCACGCCCCGCTGGTCGAAACCCTGAAGATGCACCGGCGCGAGGGACGCCGCGTCGTCGTTGCCACCGGCGCGCTCGACCTCTACATGCCGGCGCTGCTGCGCGGGCTGGAGGTCGACGCCCTGCTGGCGACCGGGCTGGAGGTGACGGACGGTCGCCTGACCGGCCACCTCAGCACCGGCAACTGCGTGCGGCTGGACAAGGCCGACCGCGTGCGCGCCTGGATCGCCGCCAACGGCCCGGTCGGCGAAACCTGGGGTTACGGCAACCGCCCAAGCGACCTGCCCATGCTCGCCGTCGTCAACCGCCCGACCATCGTGAAGATCTGAGGGGCGCGGCACCCGGGCGTTTACAGCCACCCTGCCTGGGCGTAAAACCTACCGCAGCGCACAACTTCGGTCAGGAAGGCCGGGGCATGTTCTCCATCGAGGCCGACATCTGGATGCCGCCACCCGGCGGGCGCCGCGCCGTGGTGGCCGACGACGACCCGGACCAGCGCGCCGCCCTGGCCCGCCATCTGGCCGGCCGCGGCTACACCGTGTCCGAAGCGGTGGACGGGTTCGAGGCGCTGTCCCTCATCGGAACGGAGTCGCCCTGCGTCGCCCTGCTCCGCCGCCTTCCGGCGGAGGATGACAGCGATGGCGACCGCGCCGCGGCGCTGGCCTGCCTGCTCTACCCGCGCACCCGCATCATCCTGACGGCGAATGCGCCCGATCCCGCGGCGGAGGACAGCCCCTTCACCGTGCTTCCCCGCCCCGTGGACCTGGACCAGCTCGACCGCTGCCTGGCCGAAATGGTGTCATAGGACGTCGACCGGCGTCCCCACGGACAGGCCGAGATCCCGGTCGGCGCGGCCCCGGTTGACGGCGATCTCCGCCAGGCCGCTGGAGTTCTCGTACCACAGCGCCTGCCCCGCCGGGACGTCGGCGAAGGTCCGGCCGCGGCGGACGGTCGTGCCGCCCACCCGCAGCACCGCGCCGTCGGCCAGGGACGACGCGCGGATGCCGGTCATGGCGTTGCCGTAGACGTCCACATAGACGATGCGCGCCAGATCGTCCGGCCAGTCGGGCCGCGCGATGGCGGCAGAATCGACCGGCGTCCCGGGAATCCCCTCCCCCCTCGCCACCTTGGCCGCCACCGGGGCGAACAGGTCGCGCCCGTGGAAGCTGGCCGAAAGGCGCGCCGGCCGCCAGTCGATGGTCCATACCCGCACCGCCTGGGCGCGCACCACTCCCGCCCGCCGCCTTAGCAGCTCGAACAGGCCGTTGTCGGGGCCGACGAACCAGCGCCCGTCCGCCTCCACCACCAGGGGGCGGCGCTCCGTGCCCACGCCCGGGTCCACGACGCAGACGAAGACGCTGCCGGCCGGAAACTCCACCGCGTAGGCGGCGAGCAGGTAGGCGGACAGCTGCGGGTCGAAGACCGGCGCGTCGCTGAACAGGTCGATGACCGGCAATCCCGGCGCCTCCCGCGCCAGGACCGCCTTCATTTGACCGGTGTAGGGGCCGTTGAGGCCGAAATCGGTGAACAGCACGATCATGCGACCACTATAGCGCGGCCGCCGCGCGCGAGACCACCGGCAGGGGGCGGTCCCGGTTGCCGCGGAGGGCCGGAACCCTTAAGATCCGGGCGTTGTCGCGAGCGGAGCCCCGAACGATGCCCCTCCACCGCCGGCCCCGCCGCTGGAGCGGCCTGACGCTCGTCGCGGTTCTCCTGCTTCTGGCGACCGCGCTGCACACGGTCAAGCACGCGCTGGACCACAATTCCGGCGACATGCTCTGGTCGCTGATCGGCATCGCGCTGGCCGGCTTGGTCATGTCGCTGGCCCTGCTGCGGGAAGGCCTGTCCACCGACCGAGCGCGGGCGGAGGCGGAGGCCGCGGAGAGGCGCGCGGTGGAGGCGCACCGCCGCCTGACCGAGGCCATCGAGGCGATCGACGAGGGCTTCGCCCTGTTCGACGCCGACGACCGGCTGGTCCAGTGCAACGCCCGCTACCGGGAGATCTGCGCCCCCTTCGGCCCGGTGGAGCCCGGCGTCCGGTTCGAGGACCTGATCCGCCGCGGCGTGGCGCTCGGCCATTTTCCGGAGTCCGGATCAGGCGGGGCCGACCGCTGGATCGCCGCCCGGCTCGACCATCACCGCAACCCCGGCGGGCCGCTGCTCCAACCCATGGGCGACGGGCGCTGGTTCAAAATCGACGAGCGGCGCACCAGCGACGGCGGCTACGTCGGCCTGCGCACCGACATCACCGAGCTGAAGCGGCGCGAGGAGGAACTGGCGCTCAAGTCCGACCTGCTGGAAGCCACGCTGGCCGCCATGACGCAGGGGCTGGTGGTGTGGAGCGCCGACGGCCACTTCCTGGCCTGCAACAAGCGCCTGCTCGCGATCCTGGAGCTTCCCGAAGCGCTGATGCGGCCCGGCCTGACCTTGCAGGACTGGGCGCACCATCTCGCCGAACGGGGCGAGTTCGGCCCCGGCGACCCGGACGAACTGACGGCGCAGCGGCTGGCGCTGATGGAGCCCGACGCCAACAACCGGAGCGAGCGCGTCCGCCCCAACGGCCGCGTTCTGGAGATCACCGCCGGCCGCATGCGCGACCGGTCGGTCCTGATGACCTACACCGACATCACGGAGCACCGCCGGGCCGAAGCGCAGCTGCGCCTCGCCAAGGAGGAGGCGGAGCGGGCGAGCCGCGCGAAGACCGGCTTCCTGCGCACCATCAGCCACGAGATCCGCACGCCCATGAACGGCGTGCTGGGCATGCTGGGCCTGCTGCTGGACGGCCCGCTGGGGGAGGGGCAGCGCCGCTACGCCCAGACGGCGCGGGAGTCGGCGGAGGCACTGCTGGCCATGCTGAACGACCTGCTGGACATCTCCAAGATGGAGGCGGGGAAGCTCACGCTCGACCTCACGCCCTTCACCCTGGTGGACGTGGTGGAAAGCGTGGTCGAGCTGCAGGCGGCGCGCGCACACGCCAAGGGGATCGACCTGGCCTGCTGCGTGCCCGCCGGCCTTCCGGAACGGCTGCGCGGCGATTGCGGGCGGCTGCGGCAGGTGCTGCTGAACCTGGTCGGCAACGCGGTGAAGTTCACCAACCGCGGCGGGGCGACCGTGACCGCGTCTCTGGCGGAGAGGGCGGCCGACGGGTCGGCGCCGGAACCGGACGGAACGGTGTGGCTGCGCTTCGAGGTGGCCGACAGCGGGATCGGCATCCCGGACGGAGCCCGCGGCGACCTGTTCACCGAATTCGCGGAGATCCACCCGCGGCTGGCGCGCCGGGACGGCGGGGCCGGACTGGGGCTGGCCATCTCCAAGCGGCTGGTCGACATGATGGGCGGCGTCATCGGCTGCGAGCCGGCGGTGGAGGGGGCGGCAGGCGGCGGAAGCCGCTTCTGGTTCACGCTGCCCCTCAGAATCGAAAGCGCCGTCGAAGGCGCCGCGGCCGACTCCGGCCGTGCGCTGGCCGGGCGGCGCGTCCTGCTGCTGGAACCGAACCCGCTGACCCGGCGCGCGCTCGCCCGGCAGATCCACAGCTGGGGGGCCGAGGTGCACGCCCCGCAGGACAGCGCCGACATCCCCGCTGACACACAGTCCGGCTTCGACGTGGCGCTCGTCGGCGATGCGGCGGACCCGGCGCTGGCGAAACTGCCGCCCCGGCTGCGCGCCGCCGGAGCGCGCCGGATCGTCCGCATGGCCGTCCCTCAACAGGCCCCCCAACAAGCCCCTCAGCAGAGCCAGGACGCCGACGCGGTCCTCGCCAAGCCAATTCGCCAGGCCCGCCTGCTGGAGGCGCTGGGCGGCCCGGCCCCCCGCGTGGCATCCAGCACGGCGCCCTGCTCGGCCGCCGAACCGCCTACGGCGGCCGTGGACGCTCTCCCGGGGCAGGGGCGGCGCATCCTGCTGGTGGAGGACAGCCCGACCAACCAGATGGTGGCGGCGCTGGTGCTGCGCGGCGCCGGCTACCGGGTGGACGTCGCCGGCAACGGGATCGAGGCGATCGAGGCCGTGACCGCGGCGCGTTACGACCTGATCCTGATGGACATCTCCATGCCGGAGATGGACGGGCTGATGGCGACGCAGATCCTGCGCGGCATGCCGCCGCCGGCTGGGACGGTCCCGATCGTCGCCATGACCGCCGACGCCATGGACAGCGACCGCGACCGCTGCCTCGCCGCCGGCATGAACGACCACGTCGCCAAGCCCGTCGACCGCACCCGCCTGCTCGGCACGGTGGCCCGCTGGCTGGCGGATGGGGAGGGCCCGAGCCGGGAGAACGTGCCGGCCCAGGATGCGCCGGCACCGGCCCCCGATTCGGACGCGCTCGACGCCGACGTGCTGAACCAGCTGATGCGGGATCTGAACCCGGACATCCTGGCCGACGTGATCCGCGAATTCGTGGAGGAAACCATGGCGCGCGCCGAACGGATCGCGAGGACGTGGGACGATCTGGGCGTCCTGGCGCGCGAAGCCCACACGCTGAAGAGCACGGCGAGCACCTTCGGCGCCCGTGCCCTGTCCGCCGCGGCGCGCGCGCTGGAAGCGGCGTGCCGGGACAACGCGGTCGGCGAGGTGGAGTCGCTGTGCCGCGACATCCCCCGCCTTACCCGCGAAGCCGTGGAAGCCTACCGGATCCGCGGCTATCTATCCCCATCGGGGTGAGATCACTCCATGACGCTGATGTTGACGGCGGCGTCCTTGCCGTTGTTGCCGCGGGCGACCTCGAACTGGACGCGCTGGCCTTCCGACAGGGCGTGCAGGCCCGACCGCTGCACGGCGGTGATGTGGACGAACACGTCCTTGGCGCCGGCCTCCGGCGCGATGAATCCATAACCCTTGGTGGTGTTGAACCATTTCACGGTGCCGGTGGTCATCAGGCGAACTCCCCCTACGTCTGCTCTGGTCGTCTGGTCAGTCTCCGCCACCGGCCCATGAGGATGGATCACGGGCCGGCCGCGGGACATTGTTGGAAAGCGAAGAAAGCCCAAAGGGAACGAAGATGTTGCGCAGGGAGGCTAGCCGCACAAAGCCCGAAGCGGCAAGGCGGCTTCAGGGCATATGCCCAATGCAGGCGGCACCATCATTCGGAAATAAGCCGATGGCGGCACCCCTTAGTATGGCAAGACTTTCGATCCTCTTGTGAAATGGATCGTAGGCGAAACGATTGCTTCAGATTTTGCCTTCGGCCTGCCAGGCGAGGCGCTTGCGGTAGATGGTGGAGGCGCTGATCTCCAGCAGCGCGGCAGCCCGCGGAATGTTGCCGTCGCAGGCCGCGACCGCCTCCTCGATGGTATCGCGCTCCACCTCCCACAGGGGCTTGATCGCTTTCGGCGACGGCGGATGGGCTGACGGAGATTGGGCGGACGCCGGATGAGCCGAAGGCCCATGGGCGGCGTGGTGGTGCGGCCCATGGCTTCCCCCATGATGCCCGCCCTGGTGCCCACCCTGATGCAGGCCATGCCCGTTGCCGGGCGGCGCGCCCAGCGGGGCCGGCAGCATGGCCGGGGTCACCGTGTCGCCGTCGTGCAGGACCACGATGTTGCGCACGACGTTCTGCACCTGCCGCACGTTCCCCGGCCAGTGGTAGGCGCGCAGATCCTGCTCCGCCTCCGGCGAGAAGCGGTTGAAGCCCTTGCCTTCCTCCCGCGCGTAGTCGGCCAGGAAATGGCGGGCGATCTCCAGCACGTCGTCCTCGCGCTCGCGCAGCGCCGGCAGGTGGATGGGGATGACGTGCAGGCGGTAGTAGAGATCCTCGCGGAACCGCCCCTCCTCCACCTCGCGCAGGGGGTCGCGGTTGGTCGCGCAGATGATGCGCAGGTCCACCTTCTCCAGCTTGCTGCCACCGACGGGGGTGAAGGTGCCGGTCTGGATGAAGCGCAGCAGCTTGGTCTGCAGGTCGGGCGCCAGCTCGCAGATCTCGTCCAGGAACAGGGTGCCGCCGTCGGCCCGCGCCGCGGCCCCCTCGCGATCGGCCAGCGCCCCGGTGAAGGAGCCCTTCATGTGGCCGAAAATCTCGCTTTCCATCAGGTCCTTGGGGATGGCCCCGCAGTTGATGGCGACGAAGGGCCGCTCCGCGCGCGGGCTCTGGCGGTGGATGGCCTCGGCGCAGACCTCCTTGCCGGTGCCGGACTCGCCGGTGATGAAGACCGTCGCGCGGGACGACGCGGCGCTGTCGATGATGCGGTAGACCGCCTGCATGGTCAGCGACGAGCCGATGAAGCCGTGGTAGCGGCTGCGCGCCAAGTCCTTGCCGAAGGTCTCGACGATCTGGGCCAGCCGCAGCCGTTCGATGGCGTTGCGCACCGTGATGGTCAGGCGGTCGGCCGAGAAGGGCTTCACCAGGAAATCGTACGCGCCGTAGCGCATCGCCTCCACCGCCACGCCGACCGAACCGTGGGCGGTGATGATGATCACGGCGCAGGGCAGCGCCTGGGCGGTGATGCGCTTCAGCACCTCCATCCCGTGCATGTCCGGCAGTTGCAGGTCGAGCAGCACGATGCGCGGCACGCCGTCGGCCAGTTGCTCCAGCGCCGCGGCGCCGGTTTCCACCGTCACCACGCCGTCGGATTCCTTCTTCAGGAACTCCGCATAGACGCGGGCCAGCGACGGGGTGTCTTCGACGAGAAGGATGGGCGTGGCGCGCGGAGGCATGGACCGATCGATGCGGATGAACAGGCGGCGTGGCGGCGTCCGATGGATGATCGGGACGCCGTGGATAGCACCAAATCCTTAAAATGCACTCTACGCGATGCCGCACCCGCGGCGAAAGACCCGGAATGGGGGCACGCAACGAAATATCGCAAGACACGGTTTCACAAGCGGACGTCGGATCTTATTTCACACAAAATATGCTGTAGCCCGGGGCGATGGACGCTTGTACCGGGCGCCGCGATGGAATATCTGAATTCTACAAAATCAATCGCGAGGAAGGGCGAGTCCCCCGTGGCCGATTCTCCCCTGCTGTCCGGCAAGCGCATCCTGCTCGTCATCGCGGGCGGAATCGCCGCCTACAAGACCCTGGAGCTGATCCGGCGCCTGAAGGAGCGCGGCGCCACCGTGCGCGCCGTCCTGACCAAGGCGGGGGCACAGTTCGTCACGCCGCTGTCCGTGCAGGCGTTGACCGAGGACACGGTCTACCAGGATCTGTGGTCCCTGACCGACGAGTCGGAGATGGGGCACATCCAACTGTCGCGCGCCGCCGACCTTGTGGTGGTCGCCCCGGCCACCGCCAACCTGCTGGCCCGCATGGCCGCGGGCATGGCCGACGACCTCGCGGCGACGGTCGTGCTGGCGACCGACAAGCCGGTGCTAGTCGCCCCGGCCATGAACGTCCGCATGTGGGAGCATCCGGCGACCCGCGCCAACATGAGGCTTCTGGAAGAGCGCGGCGTGCGCCGCGTCGGCCCGAACAAGGGCGACATGGCCTGCGGCGAGTATGGCTTCGGCCGCATGGCGGAGCCGATGGAGATCCTCCAGGCCATCGTCACCTACTTCGAGGAACGCGACGCGCCCAAGCCCCTGAAGGGCAAGCGCGCCCTGGTCACCAGCGGCCCGACCTACGAGCCCATCGACCCCGTGCGCTACATCGCCAACCGCTCCTCCGGCCGGCAGGGGCACGCGATCGCCGCGGCGCTGCACCGTCTGGGGGCGGAGGTGACGCTGGTCACCGGACCGACCCGCCTGCCCGACCCGCCGGGCTGCGCCATCCGCCCCATCGAGACCGCGCGGGAGATGCTGGCCGCCTGTGAGGCCGCCCTGCCGGTGGACATCGCCGTCTGCGCCGCCGCGGTGGCGGACTGGCGCGTCGCCGGCGAATCGGACCGCAAGCTGAAGAAGGACGGCGGCGCGCCGCCCGGCCTGACCCTGACCGAGAACCCGGACATCCTGGCCGCCCTGTCGCAGAGCACGTCGCAGCGCCCGGCGTTGGTCGTCGGCTTCGCCGCGGAGACCGGCAACGTCGTGGAGTACGCAACGGCCAAGCGCATCCGCAAGGGCTGCGACTGGATCGTCGCCAACGACGTCTCGGTCGGCACCACCACCTTCGGCGGGTCGGAGAACACCGTCCACCTGATCCGCGACGGCGGGGTGGAGGATTGGCCGACCATGGGCAAGGACGCCGTGGCCGCCCGCCTGGCCGACGCCATCGCGCAGCATTTCAACCAGCCCCCCGCCCAACCTGCCCCAGCCCAAACCAATCAGGAGAAAGTTCCGTGAGCGTTACGGTTCCGGTCGTCCGCCTTCCCCACGCCGAGGGGCTGGAGCTTCCCGCCTACGCCACGGAGCATTCGGCCGGGCTCGACCTCGTCGCCGCGGTCGCCGCACCGCTGGTGCTGGAGCCGGGCCGGCGCGCGCTGGTCCCCACCGGCATCGCGCTGGCGCTGCCCGACGGGTTCGAGGCGCAGGTGCGCCCGCGTTCCGGCCTGGCGCTGAAGAACGGCGTCACCGTGCTGAACAGCCCGGGCACCATCGACGCGGACTACCGCGGCGAGGTCGGCGTCATCCTGGTCAACCACGGCGACCAGCCTTTCACCGTGGAGCGCGGGCAGCGCATCGCGCAGCTGGTCGTCGCCCGCTACGAACGGGTCGTCTGGAGCGAGGCCGCCGCCCTGCCCGACAGCACCCGCGGCACCGGCGGATTCGGCTCCACGGGGAGCTCCACGGGGGGCTCCACGGGGGGCTCCACGGGGCAGCATGCCTCCAAATCGCCTCAGCCAGCGCCCCAGCCTACGTCCAAGCAGGAGTCCCTGTGATGCTCCGCATCTCCAAGAAGCTGATGTTCGCGATCGAGGCGGTGCTGGACATCGCCTACAACGCCGGCACGGAGCCGGTGCAGTCCGGCGAGATCACCCGCCGCCAGGGCATTCCCAAGCGCTACCTGGAGCAGGTGCTCCAGCAGCTCGTCCGCGACGGCATCCTGGCCGGCGTGCGCGGTCCGCGCGGCGGCTACCGGCTGGCGCGGGAGCGGCGGCGGATCACGCTGGGCGAGATCGTCAAGGTGGTCCGCTCGATGGAGACGGCGACCGACCCGATCGAGGAGCCCGCGGGCTCCATCCTCGGCCACAAGGTGGTCCGCCCGCTGTGGGTCGAGCTTCAGGAAGAGTGCATGAAGAAGCTGGAAGACGTGACCATCGAGGATCTCTGCCTGCGCGCCCGCTCCGCCGGGGTGGAAAGCGAAACGGAAGACCGCATCGATTTCACCATCTGAGCGAACGCGACCGTTTAAGCCCACCAAAAAAGCGGGTAATATCAGCCCAGATTGTGAAAGTGGGCAATAAACCACATACTGGAGGAGTGAAACCATGGCGGCTTCGGAATTCCGCGGCAAGATCTACGACAGCATCCTCGACACGGTCGGCGCCACGCCGCTGGTGCGCGTCAAGCGGCTGGCCGAGGACGCCGGCGTGAAGGCGGACATCGTCGGCAAGCTGGAGTTCTTCAACCCGCTGGCCAGCGTGAAGGACCGCATCGGCTTCGCGATGATCGAGGCGGCGGAGCGTGCCGGCACGATCGAGCCCGGCCGCACCACGCTAGTCGAGCCGACCTCGGGCAACACGGGCATCGCGCTGGCCTTCGTGGCCGCCGCCAAGGGCTACCGCCTGATCCTGACCATGCCGGAGAGCATGTCGGTCGAGCGCCGCAAGATGCTGAAGCTGCTGGGGGCGGAGCTGGTGCTGACCCCGGCGTCGGAGGGCATGAAGGGCGCCATCCGCCGCGCCGACGAGATCGTCGCGACCGACCCGAACGCCTACATGCTCCAGCAGTTCAAGAACCCGGCGAACCCGGAGATCCACCGCAACACCACGGCGGAGGAGATTTGGAAGGACACCGACGGCAAGGCCGACATCCTGATCTCCGGCGTCGGCACCGGCGGCACCCTGACCGGCGTGGCGGAAGTGTTGAAGGCCCGCAAGCCCGGCTTCCGCGCCGTGGCGGTGGAGCCGGAGGACAGCCCGGTCCTGTCCGGCGGCATGCCCGGCCCGCACAAGATCCAGGGCATCGGCGCCGGCTTCGTGCCGGACGTCCTGCAGAAGGACCTGATCGACGAGGTGGTGCGCATCTCCAACCAGCGCGCCTTCGAGACCGCCCGCAAGGTGGCGCGGCTGGAAGGCGTTCCGGTCGGCATCTCCTCGGGTGCGGCGCTGGCCGCGGCGCTGGAGGTCGGCGCCCGTCCGGAGAACGCCGGCAAGCTGATCGTCGTCATCCTGCCCTCCTTCGCGGAACGCTACCTCTCCACCGCCCTGTTCGAGGGGCTGGAGTAAGGCGAACTCTCGCGGCCCGGCGGACCAGCGCCGCCGGGCAGCCGGACAATTCACCACAGAGGCACGGAGACACAGAGAGCGTTGATCCGGCCCCTCTGTGTCTCCGTGCCTCTGTGGTTCAATCCCCTTCGCACGGCGCGCAACCGGACGGCGAAGATTGCAGGCGCGCGCACCCTGCTGTAGAATGGACGCGTGGCTGTCCGGGCCGGCTTTCCGGGCCGAATTTTGACAGTTCGATTGAATTTTAGTAATCTGGAGCCCACAGCACCGCCGGTTCGCAGCCTTGCCTTGCTCGGCTTCGCCTGATTGGGCCTTATTGGGAGTGACCACCATGGGCGTCACGGTTCCGAATGCCTCGACGATGAACTGGTTCCAGTTCCGCGGCATCACCAACGAACTGGGAGACAACGGCGCGTCGACGGACTACCGGCAGTTCACGGTGTCCAAGCCGGGTGAGTTCAACTTCAAGATCAACGACATCCACACCAACATCAAGATCGTCGACCAGAACAATAAGGTCGTCGCGGAAGCCAAGGCGAACAACGAATCGGCGTCGGCGAACGCCAAGCTGGGGCCCGGCACCTACACGGCGGTCATTTCGCAAGCGACCCGCGGGGTCAACGAGCGCGAATACACGCTGGAGGTCACGGAACGCCAGAACGTCATGATGCTGGCGTCGGGCGGCTCGATGAAGGGCACGGCCCGCCAGGTGGCCGGCAACGACCCCGGCGTGCAGAAGCACACGCTGAACGTCGTCCAGGGCGGAGAGTTCGTCGCCAACATGTCGCTGCCCTACACGCGCTGGGCCATCGTGGGCAAGGACGGCAAGGTGGCGGCGTCGGGCGACACCATGGACCCGACGAAGATGGGCGAGGACATGCTGAAGAAGCCCAGCTTCAAAATCACGCCGGGCCAGTACGAGCTGGTGGTCGTCCCACCCAAGAACGTGGACGGCGAGGTGCCCTACCAAATGAACTTCCTGCCGAAGATCGCCAAGGACGCGACCTCGTCCACCGAGGAACGGCCGATCGACAAAATCCTGCGCGAGCGCGAGGACCGGCTGCGCCAGTGGGCGGCGCAGGACGCGTCCAAGAGCGCCAAGAGCACGTCCTCGACCAGCAAGCCCTACAAGATGACGGTCATCACCTGACCTGACCGCAAAGAGCGGATCGCGGGCCTCTTGCGCAGGATGGGGGGCTCCGCGCTATTCTGCCGGCCATGGACTTCACGGAAACCCAGCTCCACCGCTACTCCCGTCACATCATCCTGCCGGAGGTCGGTGGCATCGGACAGGCGGCGCTGCTGCGCGCGCGGGTCCTCGTCGTTGGCGCGGGCGGCCTCGGCGCGCCGCTCCTCCTCTACCTCGCGGCCGCCGGAGTCGGCACCATCGGCGTCGTCGACGACGACACGGTCGACCTGTCGAACCTCCAGCGTCAGGTCATCCACGACGAGTCGACGCTCGGCTTGGCCAAGGTGGAGAGCGCCGCCGCCCGCATCCGCGCGCTGAACCCCGACGTGACGGTGGAGACCCACAAGGCCCGCCTGACCAAGGACAACGTCCTCGACCTGATCGGCCGCTACGACATCGTGGCCGATGGCTCGGACAACTTCGCCACGCGCTTCCTGCTGAACGACGCCTGCTATCTGGCCGGCAAGACCCTGGTGTCGGCGGCGATCCTGCGCTTCGACGGCCAGGTCTCCACCTTCAAGGCCCATCTCGGCGACCCGCACCCCTGCTACCGCTGCATCTTCCGGGAACCGCCGCCGCCCGGCCTGGTGCCCTCCTGCTCGGAGGGCGGCGTCCTGGGCGCGCTCGGCGGCTTCGTCGGCTCGCTCCAGGCGACCGAGGTGCTGAAGGAGATCCTGGGCATCGGGGAAAGCCTGTCGGGCAGCCTGCTGATGATGGACACGCTCTACGCCTCCTACCAGCGCATCGCCGTCAAGCGCGACCCGGAGTGCCCGCTCTGCGGCGCCCACCCGACCATCCACGACCTCTCCGCCCACTGAGAGGATTTGACATGCAAGGCCCTGACAGCCTGTCCATCGTCCTGTTCGCCGGCGGATTCGACCGGGTGCACTACGCCCTGGTGATGGCCAGCGCGGCGGCGGCGACCAACCGCAAGGTCACCTTGTTCTTCACCGGCCGCGCGCTCGCCGCCCTGTTGGACGAGGCGGAGCCGGGCGTGCCCGGCTGGCACGGGTTGGACGCCGCCGACGACGGCCGTTCGCCGGCGGAGCGCGACGGCTGGTTCACCGCCAACGGCGTCGCCGGCCTCGAGGAGCTGCTGGGCGCCTGCGTGATGCTGAACGTCACCGTGATGGCCTGCGAGATGGGGCTGCGCGCGCTGGGCCTGCCGCCCGGCGTGGCGCTGCGCCCGGACGTGCCGGTGAAGACCGGCGGCGTGGTCACCTTCCTGAACGACGCGCCGAAGACCGGCGCCATCCTGTTCGTATGAACACCCCTGCCACCGACCTTGCGCTCGTCATCGAACACGCCAACCGGTTCGAGGCCGTCGCCGCCGATGGCTTCGAGGGCCGCCCCTACCAGTCGGACCTCGACCAGCTTGTGGAGCGGGTGCGGGCACACCCCGTGCCGGATCTGGCGCCGAAGGTCGCCCACGCGCTCGGCATCATGATCGGCTTCATCGAGGACAGCGACCCGGCCGGCCGCTTCGCCCCGAAGGTCGCCATCCTGCGCGCCGCGGTCCGCAAGCTGGAACAGTTGTAAGCCTACGCGTCCCGACCGGTCCGCTCCTCCACCCATTCGTCCACGGCGTCGGCGACAACAGCGGCGACGATGCCGGTGACCGAGCCGGCCAGCAGGTCGGTGGCCCAATGACGCTCCGTCGCCAGGCTCGACCAGCCGACGGCGGCGGCGAAGCCGACGCCCGCGACGGTGACGGGCGACAGGCCGCGGTTCAGGGCGACCACGGTGGCGACCGCCGCCGTCGTGGTCGCGTGGCCCGAGGGGAAGGAGGCGTGCTTGCCGTCCGCCTTGCCCCAGCGGGCCGGGTCGCGGCCCTGGTTTGGGCGCGCGCGGCAGACGACCCGCTTGCCCGCCTTCGTCGCCATCGCCCCCAGCCCGATGGCGAGAAGCCCCTGGCGCGCCAGCCGCGACAGGGCCGGCGTCTCGGTAGCGCGGCCGGCGGCCCACAGCCCGGCCAGCAGCGGCAACAACACCTTGCGCGAACTCGGCACCTGGAGGCCATCGCGCAGGGCGGGAGCCTCCTCTCCCAACGCGACCGCCCTGCGGTGGGCCGCCTCGTCGAGGGCGCTCACATGGCGCAGCACCTCGTCCCCGAACTCGTCCACGGTCATGAACCGGTTCTCCCCACTGGATGGCCCACGCGGAATGGTCCGCCCACGGCGGGCGGCGGACCATCAACAGCCCCGCTGGCGTTTGGTTGCGGAGCCGCTCTCCGCATTGGCAATCGCCGACCGTCGGGGTCCTGGACCGGACCATGGTCGGTGATTGCCAAGACACGGCATCCCCCGGCGCCCTTGGCAATCGCCGACTCCCCCCGGATGCGCACCCCTATCCTGAGTCGCGAATCGCAAGCCGATCAAGCGCTTGGCAATCGCCGACCAGTGGTCGAGTCGCCCGGATTCCCACATCAAGCCTTGGCGAACGCCGACGCGGGTCTTGGCGATCGCCGACGGAATCCCGAGTCGTCCCCTGGCAATCGCCGACCTAGCAAATAGACTCCGGCAATTAGGACTCAATTAGCCTCGTCGGCGATCGCCAAATGGACTCTCCCGCCTGTGCATGTTCGACTGCCGGCAGGATGGACCGGAGGATTGGGACCGATGGGCGACGTACACCAACTCATCATGACGCACGGCCGGCGCGAGGCGCGGAACCTCGTGGACCCGAAGCGCGCCAGCGTCGTGGATGTGGCGGCGGCGGTGCTGGAGGACGAATCCAACGCGCTGGGCATCACATATTCCGGATTTTGCCTGACCAGCCTGCCGCACCGGAAGCTGGCGCCGGACGCCGAATGGCGCCGCGACCAGGGCCGTGTGACGCTGCTGGTGGAGCCGGGCAAGGAGCGCAAGCGCGACGGCAGCCTGACGCCGGTCGGCGTGCCCTATGGCGCCAAGGCGCGGCTGATCCTGCTGTACCTCCAGACGCGCGCCATCCAGGACAACAGCCGCGAGATCGAGCTTGGCCGCTCCATGAACGACTGGCTGGACCGCATGGGCGTATCGGCCGGCGGCTCCACCTACAAGGCGGTGCAGGAGCAGGCGACCCGCATCAACCTGTGCCGCCTGACCTTCTTCTGGGACAAGGACGGGGCGGAGGGCTTCGCCAAGGAGAACATCGTCAACGGCGGCATCCGCCTGCGCGACGACGACGGCCAGGGCACGCTGTGGCGCGAGACGGTGCAGCTGTCGGAAACCTTCTTCGCCGCGCTGAAGCGCTCCCCCGTGCCGATCTGGGAACCGGCGATCCGCCACATCGGCGGCTGCTCCATGGCGATCGACGTCTATGTCTGGCTCGCCTACCGGCTGCACGTGCTGCGCGACCCGGTGCCGGTGACCTGGAAGGCGCTCTTCACCCAGTTCGGCGGCGGCTACAAGGAGCTGAAGCACTTCAAGCCGGAGTTCCGCGTCGCGCTGGACCTGGCGCTGGCCGTCTACGAGGCGGCACGCGTGGAGATCTCCGACACCGGCGTGCTGCTGCACCCCTCGCCCCCGCCGATTCCAGAGCGCAAAGCCATCAGCCGGTGATTGCCAACCTCCGGAACGGCGTCGGCGATTGCCAAGCTTGAGGTGCGGTTCGTGAGGTGACGGGGGGAGTCGGCGATTGCCAGGGGCCGGAAAACTTGGCAATCGCCGACCAGGGCGAGCCCCCCACAGGACAAGGCCCTTACCGGTCCAACTGGACCTTCTTGCCGTCTTTCCAGGCCCAGACGACGTAGCCGGGCTTCGTCACGTCGCCCTTGTCGTCGAAGGACAGGGTGCCGATCACCGTCTCCAGCGGGTTGGCGTGGAGCGCCTTGACCACGTCGTCGGGCTTGGTGCTGCCGGCCTTGCCGACCGCCTGGGCGTAGGCCTGCACCGCCGCGTAGGCGAACAGGGTGAAGCCTTCGGTGCGCAGGTTCTTGGCCTTCATGGCCTCGACCACCGGCTTTGCCGCGGGGTTGATCTGCGGGTCGGGCGGGAAGGTGAACAGGGTGCCCTCCGCCGCGTTGCCGGCGATGTTCCAAAAGGTCTGCGGCTGGATTCCGTCGGCACCGATGATCTGCGGATGGAAGCGCTGTTCCGCCATCTGGCGGGCGATCAGCCCCAATTCCTGGTCGTAGCCGCCGTAATAGAGCACCTGCACGCCGTCCGCCTTCAGCGATGACACCAGCGCGGCCTGCTCCTCTTCGCCGGCCGCGGCGGTGAACAGGGTTTCCTTGATGCCGGCCGCGTTCAGGCGGCGCTTCACGTCCTCGGCAAGGCCCTGCCCATAGGGCTGCCGGTCATGGACGATGGCGATCTTCCGGTCCTTGAAGCGGTCGGCGATCAGCGCGGCGGCGACCTCTCCCTGCTGGTCGTCACGACCGCAGACGCGGAAGACGTTGCGCAAGCCGCGTTCGGTCAACGCCGGGGCAGTGGCGGTCGGGGAGATCATCGGGATCCCAGCCTGCGCGTAGACGGTGGAGGCGGCGATGGCGGCACCGGAGCAGACCGGGCCGATCACCACGGCAACCTTCTGCGCGACCAGCGTGTTCGCCACGGTCACCGCCTGCCGCTCGTCGCAGGCGTCGTCGGCCACGGTCAGGACCAGCCTCTGCCCGAGAAGGCCGCCCCGCGCGTTGATGTCGGCCACCGCGGCCTCGGCGCCCGAGCGCGCCTGGCGGCCGTAGATGGAGGCGGACCCGCTCAACGGGCCTGCCAGAGCGACGGCGATGTCGGCCCGCGCGGGCATGGCCAATAGGCCGGCCCCGAGGCTCGCGCCCAGGCACATCAGGGCGAGGGCCGTCGCCCGCGTTGCGCGCTTCATGGTCTGTGGCCTCCTGTCTCTCAGCAACGATAACCGTAACAGAACGGTCATCAAATGCGGCGGGGGGCGCGCACAATCAAACGGGACAAGGCAAATGGTGCGAGGCAAACGGGCGAAGGCAAACGGGTGGAGACCACACAACGCCGAAACGGATGGGGCTGACGGTTGCCCGGCGCATGGCGCGCCGACCCTCTCGCGCAATCACCCGGCCAGCGCGGGCAGCTTCGCCTCGACGCCGGCCAGCGCATCGGTGACGGCGCGTTGCAGGTCGCCGGCCATCACCGGTTTGTGCAGGACGCGGAAATTGCCGGCCTCGGCCTCGGCCAGCCGCTCCGGCGCGGTGTCGCCGGTCACCAGGATGCCGGGGACGGACCGCCCGACCGTGCGCCGGACGTCACGGATGATTTCCGTTCCCGTACGGTCGCCGTCCAGGCGGTAATCGGTGACGATCACGTCTGGGGCGCCCTCGTTCGCCACCAGGGCCAGCGCCTCGGCGCAGGTTTCGGCGGCGAGCACGTCGTGGCCCCACTGCATCATCATCATGCGGAAGCCTTCGCGGACGATCGGGTCGTCCTCCACCACCAGGATGCGGGGTCCCGTATGCTTCGGGAGCGGGGGCGGAACCATCGGCGTCGGCGGTGGAGGCTCGGCGGAGGGACAGCCGAACGAATTTACAGACGTGGCTGTCGGCGGATCCGGAAACAGGTCCGACGGTGGATTGTCCATGGGTTCGTCCGCGGGCGCCGGAGGGGTGGGTGCCACCGCGGCCAGCGGCACCTCCACGCGGAAGACCGAGCCCTGCCCCGGCGCGGAGCGCAGCGTGATCCGGTGGCCCAGGATGCCGGCCATACGGCGCACCACCGCCAGCCCGAGGCCGAGGCCCTGGTCGCGGTCCCGGCTGGCGTTGCCGACCTGCACGAACTCCTGGAAGATATCGTCCTGCCGGTCGGCGGGAATGCCGATGCCGGTGTCCCACACCTCGATCCACAGCACCGCGCCACGGCGCCGGCACCCGACCAGGATGCGCCCCTGCGCGGTGTAGCGCAGCGCGTTCTCCACAAGGTTCTGGAGGATGCGGCCCAGCAGCATCGGGTCGCTGTCCACATGGGCGGAGCAGGGCATGATGTGCAGGACCAGCCCCTTGCGCACGGCCACCGGGCGGCTGTTGGCGGCGATGCGGTCCATCAGTTCCGCCACCGGGAAGACGGTGCGGTTGGGCTCCACCGCCCCGGCCTCCAGCTTTGAGACGTCCAGCAGCCCGTCGAGCAGCATCTTCAGCGCGTTCAGCGCGCGGTCCATGGTGCCAAGCACCTTGCGCGTCGGGGCGTCGCTGGTGCGGGCCGACAGCACCTCCATCAGCAGCAGCAGCGACTGCACGGGCTGGCGCAGGTCGTGGCTGGCGGCGGCCAGGAACTTGGACTTGGCGACGTTGGCCCGGTCCGCCTCCCGCCGCGCCTCGGCCAGGGCGGCCTGGGCGTTCTTGTGCTCGGTGATGTCGCGGACGATGGCGATCAGGCTGACCAGCCGCCCGGCGTCGTCGCGCACGGGCGAGGCGCGCAGTTCCAGCCACACCGCACCCAGGTCGGGGCCGACGTCCTCGCCGGACGCGCCGGAGTGGCGGAATTCCACCCGCGTGTCGGTTGCGGCGGCGATGCCCTCGCGCAGGGGCTGGACGATCGACGGATCGCCGATCGGCCCCTCCAGGATGCCCCAGCACGCGCCGGCCGAGCGCACCGCCCGGCTCCAGGTCCATCAGCCGCTCGAAGGAAGGGTTGGCGTAGACCACCGGGGTTCCGGGCCGGGTCGCGTCGGCGACCAGGATGCCGTCGCCACTCCAGGCCATGGCGCGGTTGCGGATGCGCAGTTCCCGGTCGCCGCTGCGGCGGCGGGCGAGTTCCACCAGGAAGGCGGTGGTGAACAGCAGGATCACCATGGTCGTCGTTCCGGCCCAGGCGAAGGACAGCACGCGATTCTGGCGCCAGGGACCGAAAACGGTGTCGACCGATTCCCCGACGATGGTGATCACCGGATATTGGGAGGAGAGGCGGAAGGCGGTGATCCGCTCCACCCCGTCCACCGGGCTGGCGGCGCGGGCGCTGCCGGTCGGCGACGTGGCGAGTTCCGGCCACAGCCAGGAGTTTGCGAAGCTGCGCCCCACGACCTCCGCCTGCCCGGTCTGGCGCGCCAGGATCGGGCCGTCGGCGCGGGCCAGCGCCACCGTGCTGCCCGGCGGCAGGTTCAGCCCGCCGTAGAAGCGCGACAGCGACTCCGCCGGCACGTCGGCGACGGCGACACCGCGGAACTGGCCGTCCGGCGTTTCCATGCGGCGCGACACCGGGATGAACACCTCGCGTGTGCCCGGGCTGACGAAGGGGGTGCCGATGACGAAACCCTTGCGCACGCCCTTGGTGTGGCCGCCTTCCTTGTGCAGGCGGAACTCATCGTGCTCCACCAGCAGGTCGCGCGTGTTGGCCCGGCCCACCGCCATGGTCAGGCGCCCGGCCTCGTCGTAGACGCGGATCGAGGCGGCCAGCTGTTCCTCGGCGTAGCGCCGGGCGGGGATGCGCAGCGGGTCGTTCCGCGCGAACTGGTCGGCGATGTCGAGCAGCACGTCGTCCAGGCGCCGGAAGGTGGCGACCGCCTGCTCCTCCACCAGCTGGGCGAGGACGGCGGTGTGCTGCCGCGTGGTCCGGTCGAGGAAACGCTCCTCCCGGTCGATGCGGTCGAGCAGGGTCCACCACAGCGCCGCGATGGCGACCGCGACGGCCGCCGCGGGAAGCACCAGACGGGCGTCAACGCTCTTCAGGAAAGTGATCGCGCGCAACAAAGCCGTCCCCGGATGCACCCCTGCGACACATTGATCGAGAAGAGGCGCACTCCACAATGGGCATCTTACCGCACCTTACCTCCTTTGGGTGGAACATCCTACGGCTTTTGCCGGCTTCCCAGGCAAGGGCCGGGCGGGTATACCCGCCGGACCCATGAGTTTCGCCCCATGAGTTTCGCCCGCGCCATCGCCACCGTCGGCGGCCTGACCCTGCTGAGCCGCCTCGCCGGCTTCGCCCGCGACATCCTGACGGCGGCCGTCCTCGGCGCCGGGCCGGTGGCCGACGCCTTCTTCGTCGCGCTGAAGCTGCCCAACTTCTTCCGCCGCCTGTTTGCGGAGGGCGCCTTCGGCGTCGCCTTCGTGCCGCTGTTCGCTGCCGAGCTTCAGCGCAACGGCCGACCCGCCGCCGTGGCCTTCGCGGAGCAGGCCCTGGCGATCCTGCTGACGGTTCTGCTGCCCTTCACGGCGCTGGCCATCGCGGCCATGCCCTGGCTGATGCACGGCCTTGCCCCGGGCTTCGCGGACGAGCCGGCGAAGTTCGAGCTGGCCGTGGGCATGGCGCGGCTGACATTCCCCTACTTGGCGCTGATCTCCCTGGTCGCGCTGCTGGGCGGGGTCTTGAACGCGCTGGACCGCTTCGGCCCCTTCGCCGCTGCCCCCATCGCCTTCAACCTGACGCTGATCGCGGCCCTGCTGACCGCCCCGCGCCTGGGGTTCGAGCCGGGGTACGCCATGGCCGCGGCGGTCACCCTGTCGGGCGTGGTGCAGGTGGCCTGGATGGCCTGGGCCTGCCGCAACGCCGGCGTGACACTGCGCCTCGTCCAGCCGCGGCTGACCGAGGGGATGCGGCGGCTGTTCCGGCTGGTCGGGCCGGGCGCCGTCGGCGCCGGGGTCATGCAGATCAACCTGTTCCTGAACGTGGTCATGGCCTCGCTCCTGCCGTCGGGGGCCGTATCCTTCCTCTATTACGCCGACCGGCTGAACCAGATGCCGCTGGGCATCATCGGCATCGCCATCGGCACCGCGCTGCTGCCCGTGCTGGCCCGCCACGCCGCCGCCGGGGACGAGCCGAAGGTCCGCCATTACCTGAGCCGCGCGGTGGAGTTCAGCCTGCTGCTGGCCCTGCCCGCCGCCATCGCGCTGGGCGTGGCGGGGGAGCCGATCGTCGCGGTGCTGTTCCAGCGCGGTGCCTTCGGCCCGGCGGAGGCGCAGGCGACGGCCTGGGCGCTGGCCGCCTACGCCGTCGGCATCCCGGCCCACGTCATCGTGAAGTCGCTGAACGCCGCCTTCTTCGCCCGGCAGGACACCAGCACCCCGGTGCGCGTCGCCGTCGTCGTCACGGTCGCCAACGTCGCGATCGGACTGGCGCTGATGCCGGCGCTGGAGCATGTGGGGATCGCGCTGGCCACCGGGCTGACCGCGTGGCTGAACCTGGGCCTGCTGGTGGCGGCGCTGCACCGGCGCGGCTTCCTGCATTTGGACGACCGGTTCCGGCACCGCGCGCCGCGCATCCTGGCGGCGGCGGTCGGCATGGGGGCGGGGCTGCTGGTGGGTGCCGCGCTGCTGGCGCCCTGGCTGGAGGCGCCGGGCACGCTGGTGCGCTTCGGCGCGCTGTCGCTGCTGGTCGGCGGCGGCGTGGCGCTGTTCGCCGGGCTGGCGCAAGCGCTGGGCGGCACCGACCTTGCCGACGTGAAGGCCTTCCTGCGGCGCGACACCCCCGAATCGGTGCCGCCCGCGACTTGACCCGGCCCGGTTCCGGGGCGATAACTCCGCCCTTCCAGACGTTTTCGAGCGAGAGAACCCCGTGAACCGCATCTTCTCCGGCATGCAGCCGACCCGGCAGCTTCACCTCGGCAACTATCTGGGGGCGCTGCGGAACTGGGTTGAGCTGCAGAACACGTACGAGTGCATCTTCTGCGTCGTCGACCTGCACGCGCTGACCATCGACCAGGACCCGGAGGTCCTGCGCAACAACATCCGCGAGGTCACGGCCGCCTACATCGCCGCCGGCATCGACCCGGAGAAGAACATCCTGTTCAACCAGTCCTTCGTCTCCGCCCATGCGGAGCTTGGCTGGATCCTGTCCTGCCACACGCCGCTGGGCTGGCTGAACCGCATGACGCAGTTCAAGGAGAAGGCGGGCAAGCAGAAGGACATGGCGAACCTCGGCCTCTACTCCTACCCGGTGCTGATGGCCGCCGACATCCTGCTGTACAAGGCGACCCACGTGCCGGTGGGCGAGGACCAGAAGCAGCACCTGGAACTGTCGCGCGACATCGCCGGCGCCTTCAACCGCCGTTACGAGACCGAGTTCTTCCCG
Source organism: Azospirillum canadense (assembly GCF_025961225.1). Lineage (GTDB taxonomy): Bacteria > Pseudomonadota > Alphaproteobacteria > Azospirillales > Azospirillaceae > Azospirillum > Azospirillum canadense. The sequence continues at coordinate 3,086,120 of NZ_JAOQNG010000001.1, forward strand.
CTGCCGGAGCCGCAGATCCTGGGCGAGGCGACGCGCGTCATGTCGCTCCGCGACGGCACCAAGAAGATGAGCAAGTCGGACGAGTCCGAATATTCGCGCATCAACATGACCGACGACGCGGACACCATCGCGACGAAGATCCGCAAGGCCAAGACCGATCCGGAGCCGCTGCCGGACAGCGTCGAGGACCTGGAGAAGCGTCCGGAAGCCGACAACCTCGTCACCATCTACGCAGCCCTCGCCGGTCAGACGCGCGAGCAGATCGTGCAGCAGTTCGCGGGCGCCCAGTTCTCTGGCTTCAAGGCGGCGTTGGTCGACCTGTCGGTCGCCAAGCTGGCCCCGATGACCACGCGCATGAAGGAGCTTCTGGCCGACAAGGGCGAGATCGACCGCATTCTGCGCAAGGGCGGCGAGCGCGCCCAGGCCATCGCCGAGAAGAACCTGAACGACGTGAAGGACATCATCGGCCTTCTGCGTCCGTAAGCGAGGGCATGCGTCCATGGCGGCTCCCATCCTGCTCACCGGTTTCCAGCCCTTCGGCGACAACGCCGTCAACCCGACGGCGTTGCTGATGGAACGGCTGGCCGGGGAGCCGGGGGTCGTCACCGCGGTCCTGCCGGTCGAATACGACACCTGCGGCGAGGCCTTCGCCGCCCTGGTGGAGGAGCACGGGCCGGCCGCCGCCCTGTGCTTCGGGCTGGCCGGCAATTCCGATTACATCAAGGTGGAACGGCTCGCCTGGAACCGGGACGAGAGCGACAAGCCCGACAACGCGGGGATCGTGCGCACCGATCAGGTGATCGAGCCGGACGGCCCCACCGCCTACGGCTCCGCCCTGCCGATCCCCATGGTGATGCGCGAGCTGGCCATCGCCGGCCTGCCGGTGACCTTCAGCGACTTCGCCGGCGGCTTCGTCTGCAACCACCTGTTCTACCGGGCGCGCCACCTGATCGAGACGCGCGGGCTCGACCTGCCCATGGGCTTCATCCACCTGCCGCCGCTTCCCGAACAGGTCGCCGGCCAGTCCGGCCGCGTCGGCCTGCGCCTGGAACGCCAGGAACTGGCGGTGCGGACGCTGATGGGATTGTTGCGGCAGGGGTTGGGCGAGGCGGCGTGAGGCGGGCGGGGTACTAATCCTTCACGGATTGCGCGGATTTGAGCGCGGATTTTCACGGATTTTGGTGATCCGCGCGCAGCGCCAGACATTCAGAATGCCGTCGCTCGGCAAGCCAAAAAGAAATCCGCGAAATCCGTGAAAAATTGGTTGTCCGCTACGGAGTGAACATTCACGCCGATTTGGCGGGGCGCATCTCGCGCGGGCTCACGATGGCGCGCAGTTCTTCCAGGAAGGTGCGGCCGTTGTCGGTCAGCGTCACGATCTTGCGGCGGCGCTCGCGGGGGTCTTCCTGGGCCTGGACGAGGTCCAGACCGGCCTTCCCGAAGCTGTGCCAGCGGCTCAAGGCTGCGACATTGCGCGAGGCGGAGGATTGGGCGATGCCCAGGCGTTCCGCAAGCTCGCCAATCGAAATCCCTTCGTTCTGCGCGATCGTCATGAACGACAGCGCGTACTGGATCGGCAGGTCGGGATCGAGCTTGCGAAACGCCTCGAGCACATGGACGACGGTGGTCACCTCGTCAGGACGAACGCGGGCCGGCATCAGCGAGCCCCCCTGGCCGAGGACCCCATCGGGCCGGTGTGTAGATGATGTGCAGGCGTCCAAGCCATATCACGAATTCCCCGTTTTCCCGCCGGACGTCGAAGAACTGGTCCGGAGAAGCCCAAAGGGCGTGCTCAACGAAGACGGAACGGCCGCAAAAGCCCCAAAAGACACTCATCGCTTCCTCTCCCTATCCGGAATTCCCGTTCAAACCCTGCGCGTTGAAGGGCGTTGTCGTTAAGGTTGCGGCCGTTAGCTCGCATGGACCAATCGCCATGTCGGCGGGTCCAGCTGGTCGGTACGATGGCTTTCATCGTGGTCTCCGTGGGTTGAAAGAAATGTCGGTGGTTCAAGGAAATCCGACGGGATCCGGTATCGCCCGTCAGCGGTAGGCTTGCAAGGTCAAAAATGACCGCGCTTCCGAAAAGTTCCGATCACGGATGTGTTCGGGCGCGCAAAAGCCGGCCTCGGTCTGCGTCAGCCCGATGTCGCGCCAGAGGTGGTCGCACAGGTGCTCCGCCCCGGCCGCCGGCTCGCCGCCGGGGTCCAGCCATCTCCGCCGCAAGGCGGTCCACAGCGTCTGCATGGGGTTCTCCATCTCGTTCCAGCGTTTCACCCGCAAAGTGGTTGCAGGCGCGCAAAACATCCGCTTGCGGATGAATGAAGTCAACACCGGTCCGCCCGCGAACGACCAGGTTGCGCGGGGGGCTGGGTTGCGCGCAATCAACCGAACGTTTCCCAGCGCGGGCGCGCAACACCGCCATCGGGGCGCCGCCGGGCCGCCTCGCGATGGTCGGGGCGGCCGGTCGACTCGGAACCCTTCCGCGCGCGTGCATGTTGGGGTGTTTTTCCGCCCGACGGGTACAGCCGGTGTGAATGGCGGCGATTAAAAAGGGAACAAGGATTCCCCATATTAGAACTTGATCATCATCCGGCACCAATGTGAGTTGATGCGGCTTTTGCTGGTAATATTTAACTTAGGTTAGTGACAGCCGCCTTTGCGATCATTATCGTCCAGCGTTTTTGCCCGTCGCCGACCGCAGTATTTCTGAAACAATATTTCGTCGAAGTATTCCACACCTTCCATCTCTGTTTCCGATGGAATTTTTCCAGACGATCCCCAGTTAAAGACCCCACACAGCCGCCGCGATCCCGGATGATGATCTTGCCTGCAACGACCGCCCCTTGCCGATGACCCAATCCGTCGACCTGACCAACTGCGACCGGGAACCGATTCAGTTCCTGGGGTCGATCCAGCCCGAGGGGTTCCTTGTCGCGGTCTCCACGGACTGGATCGTGCAGCACGCCTCCGCCAACATCGGCACATGGCTGGGGGTGGAGGCCGACGCGATGCTCGGGCACCCGTTGGTCCTGCAGGTCGGCGACGAGGTTCTGCACACGTTGCGCGGGCGGCTGCAACTGGCCCTGCTGAACGATTCGGTGGAGCGCATCTTCCGCATGCGGGTCACGGCGGACGGCCCCCTGCTCGACGTCGCGATCCATATGTCCGGTCCGTCGATCATCATCGAAGGGGAGCCCAGCGAGCCCGGCGGCGACCTCGACGGCAGCTCGATGGTGCGTGCCATGATCGGGCGGCTCCAGCGCGCGTCGACCTTCGACGACTGCTGCCGGGAGGCGGCGCGGCAGCTGCGCATGCTGACCGGGTTCGACCGGGTCATGGTCTACCGCTTCGACGTGGACGATGCCGGCGAGGTGATCGCCGAATCCACGGCGCGCGGCGTGCCGTCCTACCTCGGCCTGCGCTACCCCGCGTCCGACATCCCGGCCCAGGCCCGCGCGCTGTACGAGCGCAGCTGGCTGCGCTGCATCGTGGACGTCAACGCCGCCCCGTCGCCCATCGTTCCTCCCGCTGGGCCGCCCGCCGGATCACAAGACGCGCCGCTCGACCTGTCGATGAGCGTGCTGCGCAGTGTGTCGCCGATCCACTGCGAGTATCTGCGCAATATGGGCGTGGCCGCCTCGCTGTCCGTGTCGATCCTGCGCCGCGGCAAGCTGTGGGGCCTGTTCGCCTGCCACCATCTGGCGCCGCACCGCCTGTCGCTGGAGCGGCGCACGGCGGCGGAGCTGTACGGGCAGATGTTCTCCTTCCTGCTGGAGAGCGTGGAGCGCGACAAGGAGGCCGCCTACGAGGCCGACGCGCGCCAGCTGCACAACCGGCTGATGGCGCTGATCGCCGAGAACGCGTCGCCCATGGAGAACCTGGCGGAGCTGCGCGAGGAGATCGGGCGCTTCATCCGCAGCGACGGCGTCGCCATCGTGCTGGGCGGGCAGATCGCGCTGCACGGCTCCACCCCGACGCAGGAGGAGATGCTCGGCGTCATCCGCGCGCTGAACCGGGCGCACGCCAGCACCGTCTTCGCCACCAACGAGATCGGGCGGGTGCACCCGCCGGGCAGCGACTTCGCCATGCGGGCGGCCGGCATGCTGGCCATCCCCGTGTCGCGCAAGCCGCGCGACTACATCATCTTCTTCCGCAAGGAGTCCGCGCGCACGGTCACCTGGGCCGGCAACCCGGACAAGCCGGTGGAGCCCGGCCCCAACGGCGTCCGCCTGACGCCGCGCAAGAGCTTCGAGGCCTGGAAGGAGACGGTGCACGGCCAGTCCACCCCCTGGTCCGACGCCGACCTGCGCATCGCCGATTCCCTGCGCGTGACGCTGATGGAGGTGGTGTTGCGCCTGTCGGACCTGGCGGACGAGGAGCGGCGGTCGGCCCGCGCGCGGCAGGAGCTGCTGATCGCCGAGCTGAACCACCGCGTCCGCAACATCCTGGCGCTGGTCCGCGCCCTGCTGGCGCAGAGCCGCAGCGCGTCGGACACCGTGGAGGAGTTCGCGGACATCGTCGGTGGCCGCGTCCAGGCGCTGGCCCGCGCCCACGACCAGCTGACCGCCGTGAACTGGCAGCCGACCCCGCTGCGCACCATCATCCACGCCGAGGTCGCCGCCTATCTGGGCGGCAAGGCCGACCGCGTGCGCTGCGAGGGGCCGGAGGTGCTGCTGTCGCCGCAGTCCTTCTCCGTCGTGGCACTGGTCCTGCACGAACTGGTGACCAACGCCGCCAAGTACGGCGCCTTCGCCGACCGCAGCGGCCAAGCCGACGTCCGCTGGTGGTTGGAAGACGACGGGCAGCTCGTCCTGACCTGGCGGGAGTCCGGCGGCCCGCCCGTCCAGGCGCCGACGCGGCAGGGCTTCGGCACCACGATCATCGAGCGGTCCATCCCCCACGACCTGAAGGGCGAGGCGGAGGTCACCTACGCCCTGTCCGGTCTGCGGGCGCGCTTCGCCATTCCCGCCCCGCACGCCACGCTGGCCGCCACCCGGGAAGCGGCCAAGCCGCAAGGCAGCCACGCGGAGGTGGCGGCGGACGTCCGCATCGACGGTCCGGTCCTGCTGCTCGAAGACAACATGATCATCGCCATGAGCGCGGAGGACCTGCTGCTGAAGCTGGGCGCCGCGCGGGTGGACTCGGTGGCCAGCGTCCGCCAGGCGCTGATGGCCATCCAGGCCGAGGTGCCGGCCCTCGCCCTGCTGGACGTCAATCTGAACGACGAGACGTCCTTCCCCGTGGCCGAACGCCTGCGCGAGCTGGGCGTGCCCTTCCTGTTCGCCACCGGCTACGGCGAGACCTCCGTCTTCCCGCCGGAGTTCCACGACGCCATCGTGCTGCGCAAGCCCTACGATTCGGAGCAGGTGCAGAAGGCGCTGGCGGCGCTGCGCCGAACGGGCTGCCGGACTGGCTGATAACGGCGCGGATCCTTGTTTCCCGGACAGTTTTCTGGACAAGCCCGGCCGGCTTCGCCAAACAGATAGGGGTATGGAGCCCGCTTCCCCCCTTCCGCCGGCCAAGCCGATCGTGGCCGCCGCCCTCGCCACGCTCCTGGTCGCCCTGATGGCTATCCTGGCCCCGTTGCCGGCGCGGGCCGACGCGCGCTTCGTGCCCGGGCCCTGCTGGTTCACGGTGCCCGACGGCGAGGCGGCGCTGTGCGGCACGGTGGCCGTGCCCGACCGGCGCGACCGGCCCGCGACCCGGGCCTTCCGGTTGCCGGTCGCGGTGCTGCTGTCCACCGCGAAGCAGCCCGCCCCCGACCCGGTCCTGTTCATCGAGGGCGGCCCCGGCGCCTCCCCCTTCGGCGCCGGCGAGGCGGTGGAGGAGCGGATGGAGGCTTGGTGGGAGCTGTCGGCCCCCTTCCGCCGCACGCGCAACCTGGTGCTGTTCGACCCACGCGGCGTCGGCCGGGCGGAGCCGGACACCGACTGCCCGGAGCTGGACGTTCTCGGCGCCTCCCCCCGCCCGCGCCCGGTGTCGCGGGAGCGGCGGGCCGCGCTGGAGCGCGCCGCGGTCGCCGCCTGCGCGGACCGGTTCAAGGCGGCGGGGCTGGACGGTGCCATGTTCACCACCCCTGTCGCCGCCGACGATGCCATGGACGTCGCCACCGCGCTCGGCGCGCAGCGGGTCAACCTGCTCGCCGTTTCCTACGGCACGCGCGTGGCGCTGGAGGCGATGCGCCGCTATGGGCCGCGGGTGCGCACCGCCGTGCTCGATTCGGTCTACCCGCCCGACGTCAACGCGGTGGAGGAGGCGCCCTGGCTGGGCAGCCGGGCCTTCCGGCGCCTGTTCGACGACTGCGCCGGCAACCGCGCCTGCCGCGCCGCCTACCCGGACCTGGAGGGCCGCTTCCAGACGATGGTGGAACGGCTGGAGAAGGCACCGGTGGACGTGCCGGTGGGTGACGCGGCGGTTCCGCTGGCGGTCCGGCTGGACAGCGCCGGCGCCATGGCCGCCCTGCTGGAGGCAATGGCCGAGGGCGACCCTGTTCCCCGCCTGCCGGCGCTGGTCGACCGTGCCGCGCGCGGCCGGTACGAGCGGCTGGCCAACTGGGTTCCGGCCCCCTGGCTGGGCGATCCCGACACGGCGGAAGGGGTGGCCTTCTCCATCGAATGCCGGGAGACAATCAACCCCGCCGACCCGGTGAAGCTGGCCGAGAACGCCCGGCGCTTCCCGCCCTTCGGCGCGGTCAGCACCGACGATCCCGGCCGGCGCGTCTGCGCCCAATGGCCCGCCGCGGTGCAGGAGGCGGCGGAACGGCTGCCGGTGGCGAGCCCCGTGCCGGTGTTGCTGCTGTCCGGCGCCTACGACCCGCTGACCCCGCCAGAGTGGGCGGAGCGTGCGGCGTCGACGCTGCCGAAGAGCCGTCATCTGGTCTTCCGCAGCGCCGGCCATCTGGTGACCGGGTCGGAGGACTGCGCCACCGCCACCGCCGCGCAGTTCGTGGAGCAGGAATCCCTGCCCCCCAACGCCTGCCCCAACGCCGCCAAGCCCCCGGGCTTCGACGCGCCCTAAATTTGTTTTTCACCACCAAGGCACCAAGACACCAAGGTGGTGCGTGCCGGCCGGACACGCCGACCGAAGTCGACGCAAAGTCCGGTTTGATCTTGGTGTCTTGGTGCCTTGGTGGTGAAGATCCGCGCTACGGCTGCGTTCGTTCGGGCTTGCGCAGGCCGCGTTCCTCGAACTCCTCGTCCACCTCCTGCTCGACCTTGCGCTCGATCTCGCTTTCCAGGCAGTCGGCGGTCTTGGCGGCGATCTTCTCGAAGCCGGTCTTCACCTTCTGAAGTTCCTTCTCGGACTGTTCCTCCAGGTTGATCAGGCCGTTGCGCGCGGCCTCGGTGGCGCGGATCAGCTCGTCGAGCTTCAGCTGCACCGCCTGGGTGTCCCGGTTCTGGGCGTTCTGGATCAGGAAGACCATCAGGAAGGTGACGATGGTCGTGCCGGTGTTGATGACCAGCTGCCAGGTGTCGGAGAAGTGGAACATCGGGCCGGTGATGGCCCAGACGATGACCGTGCCCAGGGCGAGGACGAAGGCGCCCGGCTTGCCGGTCTGGCGCTCCGTCCAACGGGCGAAACGATAGAAGAAGTCACTGAGCATTCGGCTGGCCTCCGGCCAAGCGTTCTTGTGTTTCCCACAAGCAAACGCTCGGCCGGAGGAAAAGTGCCGTCAGGAACCCTGGCTCAGCACCTCGGCCAGCGCCCGGTCATTCTGGTTGCCTCCGACGATCAACTGCATGGATCCGGTCGGGACCTCCACGCCCAATTCGTCGAAGCGCTTCTTCATGCGGCGATTGAACTCGCGCGACACGCCCCACTGCTTGGTCGGACGGGTCTTGAAGCGGGCGGTGATCAGCTGCGTGCTGTCGGGCTGGAACTTGTCCAGGCCCATCACCTCCAGCGGCGCCAGGATGTCGGGGGCGAACTGTGCGTCGGTCTGCACCCCCTTGCCGATGTCGGTTAGCAGCGCGATGACGCGGTCCGGATCCTCGCGGTAGGCGATGCGCACCTCGAACAGGGCGTAGGAGAAGTCCTTCGACATGTTCTTGACGGTGGAGACCGAGTTGAAGGGCACCGAATGCACGGCACCCGAGGAGTCGCGCAGGCGGATGGAGCGGATGGACAGCGCCTCCACCACGCCGGAATGGCCGCCGCCCACGTCCACCACGTCGCCGACGGAGATGCTGTCCTCGAACAGGATGAACAGGCCGGTGATGATGTCCTTGACCAGGGTCTGGGAGCCGAAACCGACCGCCAGACCGACCACGCCGGCACCGGCCAGCAGCGGCGCGATGTTCACCCCGAGTTCCGACAGGGTGATCAGCGAGACCATCGTCACCAGCACCACGAGGAACGCGTTCCTCAGTAAAGGCAGCAGCGTGCGGACGCGCGCGCTGCGCTCGATCCGCGCACCGTTGCGGTCGGTGGAGGCGAGGAAGCGCTCGATCATCGAGCTGACGATTTCCCACGCCGCGATGGAGCCGACCAGCAGCAGGCCGATGGTGACGGCGCTGCGCACGATCCGCTGGCCGAGCGCCGTCTGCGTCCAGGCCAGCGTGTCGATGCCCCAGCCGTAGAAGATGATCATCAGCGCGACGACCCAGATCACCGTCTTCACCACCCGGTGCGCGATGGGGATGTAGAGGTTGGCGCGCTCCTGCAGCTGCGGCAGCGCCTCGCGCGTTTCCGCCTTCATGCGCAGGCCGCGGCGCAGGCCGCGGTTGGTGACGTTGACCAGCAGCCGGGCCAGCGCCGCCACCAGGATGGTGATGCCCGTGGCGCGCGCCAGATACTCGAAGCCGCCGTAGACGTTCAGCACCCAGACGCCGAAGGTGACCACGACGTAGACGATGGCCAGCACGTGCCAGACGTCGGCGAAGCGGCGCCGGGCGGAGCGCAGCACGGCCCCCTGCCCTTCCGACTCGCGCGCGGCGGTGGACGCCGGGTCGCCGTCGCCGGACAGCGGGTTGCCGTGCATCCACTCGGCCACCGTGCGGCGGTTCTGCAGGATCAGCGCGATCGTCATGCCGGCGATGGCGAGGCCCAGCAGCTTCAGCAGCGCGCCGTAGGCTCCGAGCGGCAGGCCCAGCACATAGGCGCCCTCCGCCAGGAAATAGCCGAAGATGCCGACCGCGGCGAGGCGGCGGATCCACAGGTAGAGGCGCCGCGTGTTGGCGTCGCCCATCTGGACCAGCCGCAGGTTCGGCGCGTCCGGGGCGATGACGATGCGCACCGCCACCAGCACGACCTGGAGGATCACCGTGGCGTTGATCACGGCCAGCGCCACCAGCCGCACGCGCGGCCCCGGCTCGCTGACCGACAGGATACCGTAGCCGACCACGATGAAGGCGGCGATGGGCGCCAGCTCCATCAGCGCGCGGCCGAGCAGCAGGGGCAGGCGCACCAGCGTCGTGGTGCCGCGCCGCGCGGCGAGCGCGGCGCGCGGCCGGGACAGCAGCCAGCTGATGAAACGCTCGATCACGCCGCCGGCGACCAGGATCATGGACAGCTGTATGGCGATCTGCACCCAGCGGTCACGGGCGGACTGGTCGGTCATCTGCCGGTTCGCCCACTCCACCGCGCCCGGCAGGTCCTTGAACACGTTGCCGACCTGGACGAGCTGGCGGCTGAGCACGTCCATGCGCTGCGCCAGGAAGGACAGCGCCGTGGCGCCGATGGTCTCCGGCAGCGGGGTGGCCGGCGCCTCGGCGGCCTTCGCCTGGTCCAGCCCCTTCTGCGCGGCCATCAGCGCCTTCAGCTGCTCGACCAGCCGGGCGCGGGCCGCGGGGTCCTCCAGCGTGACGATCATGCCCTGGAGCTGCTCCGGTGTCGGCTCTCCCGCCGCGGCGGGTGCCGGCGTCCCAGAGGCAGCCGGGGCGGGAGCGGCGGGCGCCGGGGCGACGGCCTGCGCCAGGGCGGGGCCGGCGGCCAGCGTCGGAGCCGACGTCGCGACGGTCGTCGCGAAGCCGGTGACCAGCAGCAGGAGGACGGCGGCGAACCCGCCGATCCATCCGGTGCTTGTGCGAAGCATGCCTGTCCTATCCATCATGTCGAATCCGTCGCGGCCCCTATCGGCAGGCCATATCGGCGAACCATGTCGATTGAGGGGCGCGACGTTAGCCCGCCTCCGCCACCTTGCCAAGCCAGGGGGGCCCAAGGACGATTGAACCTTTTTGGGACCATCGCCCCGCTTTGGGACGGATTTACGGCAAAGCGTCCGGAATTTCACGGCTTCTCATCAGCCGGGCGGCGGCCTGCGCCTTGGGATCGTCCGACGCCTCCAGGCCGCGGACGACACCGGCCCGGTCCTCCGCCTTGCGGTTCTGGCTCATCTTCCGCTTGGCGTCGATCCGGGTGATCGGCAGCCGCACCCCGACGATGCCCCGCAGCTGCGCCCGGATGAAGTCGGGCGGGGCGTCGGCGACCGCCCAGGGCTGCGCGCGCGACGCCTCGTGGCGGTCGGTCAGGCGCGTGACGAGGGCGAGCAGGCGGTCGGCGTCCTCGAAGAACTCCACCGGCCCATAGGCGTGCACCGCTGCGTAGTTCCAGGTCGGCACGACCTTGCCGTCGCGGCCCTTGCTTTCGTACCAGGACGGGGTGACGTAGGCGTCCGGCCCCATGAAGACCGCCATGGCCTCCATCGTCGGCGGCTCCCGCCACTGCGGGTTCGCCTTCGCCACATGGCCGTAGAGCGTGCCCATCTCCCCCTCGCGCTCGTCGAGCAGCAGGGGCAGCGGCGTGCAGACCAGCCCGCCGGCCGTGGCAGTGACCAAGTTGGCCAGCCCGGCGGCGCGCATCGTCTCGTGGATGAAGGGCAGGTCGGTCTCAAGGAACGCGGGCGGAATGTACATGTGGACCTCCTGATCTGGGGTGGAGTGTCCCCGAAAACCGGCCCGAACGGAACCGCCGGACCCTGGATTCTTTTGATGGTCCGGCCCCGCCACGCTCGACAGCGGCGCCCCGGCATTGACCCGCTGTAGCCGGCCGCACAGTTCTTGCTACAGTCCGACGCTTTTCACGACACCGCAAGAGGCAGCCATGGCCCCCGGCGACGAACCCAACAACAACCCGACCAAGGATGGCGAGATCGAGAAGGACGGGAAGATCCGCGAGAAGCTCGTCGCCACCAAGGAGAAGTGGGCGCAGGAGGGGCGCGCGCTGACCGGCCACACCGCCGACCCGGCGCGCGAGCGGCTGCCGCCCGGCCAGCGGCTGGTCGAGGATTGGCCGGTGCTGGACCTCGGCGTCGTGCCGCGGGTGACGACGGAGAACTGGACGCTGGCCGTCGACGGGTTGGTGGAGAATCCGGTCACGTGGCGCTGGGCCGATTTCCAGGCGCAGCCGCAGGAGAGCTTCGTCTCCGACATCCACTGCGTCACCACCTGGTCACGCTACGACAACCGGTGGGAAGGCGTCGGCACGCGCCATCTGCTGTCCGTGGTGAAGCCGAAGCCGGAGGCGCGCTTCGTCGTCTGCCATTCCTCGGACGGCTACACGACCAACCTGTCGCTGGACGCCTTCGCGGACGCGGACGTCCTGCTGGCCACGACCTGGGAAGGCCAGCCGATCAGCCGCGACCACGGCGGGCCTGTCCGAGTCGTCGTGCCGAAGCTGTATTTCTGGAAAAGCGCCAAGTGGGTGAAGCGACTCGAGTTCGTCGCGGAGGACCGGCGCGGCTATTGGGAGGTCCGCGGCTACCACAACGAAGCCGATCCCTGGAAGGAAGAACGCTACTCGGAGTGAAGGCGACAACATTCCGGAGGAAGAACAAAGGCGCGTTCTTCTGGTCGAGCGTCATGAAACGGCGACACGCGACGGCTGGTAACACCAATTGAGACCGCGGTTGCGGCAAATTGATGCCGCAACCGCGCCAATTGCGCCAGATCATTCCCTTGCTCCGCACTGGTGACGTAGCCGTACGCGCGTCGGGCGACTCACATTCGGACGCAAGGGATAAGCAATGACAGTGGACTCGGTCACGATTGCCCTGGTGGGCAGCGGTGGCGCCGGCGCGATGACCGCCGGACAGATGCTGCTGGATGCCGCCGCCAACGTGGGATGGTACGGTTTGATGTCGCGGTCCACCGGCCCGCAGATCCGGGGTGGCGAAGCCGCCGCCCTGGTTCGCCTGTCGCCGACGCCGGTTCATGGTCCCGGGGACCGCTTCGACATCATCATCGCCTTTGACTGGCAGAATGTGGAACGCTTCGCCGCCGAGCTGCCGCTGTCGGACAAGAGCGTCATCATCACCGACCCCAGCCAGGGCGAGGTGCCGGCGGTGCTGGCCGCCAGCGGCGCCCGCCAAGTTGAGCTGCCCATCAAGGAACTGGCCGGCAAGATCCCCGGCGGCCGTGTCAACATGGTTGGCCTGGGCGCCGTCGCCGCGATCATCGGCCTGCCCCGCGCGGGCATCGACGCGGTGATCCAGAAGGCGCTGGGCAAGAAGGGCGACGCCGCCATCCAGGCCTCCAACGCCGGCATCGACGCCGGGTCGAAGGAAGTGGCGGGCTGGAACCTGGGCCTGGAGCTGGCCGCCCCGAACAAGGCCGAGGGCGCAGTGCGCTGGAACATCTCCGGCAACGAGGCCGCCGGCCTGGGCGCGCTGAAGGGCGGGGTGAAGTTCTGCGCCGCCTACCCGATCACGCCGGCGACCGAGATTCTGGAGTGGCTGGCCCCCAACCTCGCCAAGACCGGCGGCAAGCTGGTGCAGGCGGAGGATGAGCTGGCCTCCATCGCCATGTGCCTGGGCGCCTCCTTCAGCGGCGTGCCGTCGATCACCGCGACCGCGGGGCCCGGCCTGTCGCTGATGACCGAGTGCATCGGCCTGGGCGTGGCGTCCGAGACCCCGGTGGTGATCGTCGACGTGCAGCGCGGCGGCCCGTCCACCGGCATCCCAACCAAGTCCGAACAGTCCGACCTGAACATCGCCGTCTACGGCCTGCACGGCGACGCCCCGCACCTGGTGGTCGGCCCGACCTCCATCGGCGACTGCCTGTTCACCACCCAGTGGGCGGTGCATTTGGCCGAAGCCCTGCAGACCCCGGCCATCGTCCTGTCCGACCAGGCCATGGGCCAGTCGCGCGCCATCATCGACAAGCCGGCCGACGCCCCCTACGTTGCCAAGCGCCTGCTGGCGACGGATCTGGGCGGCGAGGACAAGTACAAGCGCTACGCCAACACCGAATCCGGCATCTCCCCGGCCGCCATCCCCGGCATGCCGGGCGGCGAGCACACCGCCGACGGCCTGGAGCATGCGGAGAACGCCCTGCCCTCCTCGCAGGCGTCCGATCACCAGAAGCAGCTGGACAAGCGCCTGCGCAAGCTGACCAGCTTCGACTTCGGCGACGCCTGGGCCGACATCGAGGGCGAGGGCGAGATCGCCGTCGTCACCTGGGGTTCGGCGACGGGTCCGTCGCGCGAGGCGGTGCGCCGTCTGGAGGCCGAGGGCAAGAAGGCCCGTCTGGTCGCCATCCGCCTGATCTCCCCGGTCCAGCCGTCCAAGCTGGCCGCGGCGCTGGAAGGCGTCACGAAGGTCCTGGTCGTCGAGCAGACGCACGGCGCCCAGTTCCACAAGTTCCTCCGCGGGCATTACGATCTGCCGGGCAAGGTGTCGGTGTTCAGCCGCCCCGGTCCGCTGCCGATCCGCGCGCGTGAGGTTCACGAGACGCTTCTTTCCCTGATCTGACCGGCCGGAGCACGAACGACATGGATACCCACCTGACCGAGGACGTCGTCGGCCCGATGCCGCACGACTACAAGTCCGACGTGAAGCCCATCTGGTGCCCCGGCTGCGGCGACTATTCCGTGCTGGCCGGCATCACCCGCGCCATGGCCAACATGGGGCTGAAGCGCGAAAACACCGTCGTGGTGTCGGGCATCGGCTGCTCGTCGCGCATTCCCGCCTACACCAGCGTCTACGGCTACCACACCGTGCACGGCCGCTCGCTGCCCGTGGCCGCGGGCGTGAAGCTGGCCCGTCCGGAGCTGGACGTGCTGATCTTCGGCGGCGACGGCGACGGCTTCTCCATCGGCGGCGGCCACTTCCTGCACGCCTGCCGGCGCAACGTGGACATGACCTACATCGTCATGGACAACCAGGTGTACGGCATGACCAAGGGCCAGGCCTCGCCGACCACCGAATCCGACTGGTGCGAATCGAAGCTGACGCCGGAAGGCCCGGGCGTGAACCCGATCCAGCCGGTGGCCCTGGCTCTGGCCTGCGGCGCCAACTTCGTCGCCCGCGGCTTCTCAGGCGACCCGAACGAGGTGGCGCGCCTGATCGTCGAGGGCGTGAAACATCCCGGCTTCTCCGTCATCCACGTCCTCTCCCCGTGCGTCACCTTCCGTCCGGAACAGCGCAACTGGAAGAGCACGGTCCACCCCTACGGCCGCGAGCCGACGGACGACCCGAACCAGGCGATGCGCGCCGTCCTGGAGGACGACGGCTTCGGGCTCGGCATCTTCCTGGCCGGCAACCGCCGTCCGTTTCAGCCGGCGTCCAAGGACAGCCACACCATCGCCCAGATCGAAGAGAGGTTCGCGGTATGAAGACGAAAGTCGAGAATGGCGCGTCCAACGTGGGCATGTTCCTGGCCCACGCCCTGGAGCTGGAGATCGAGGCGGCCGACCGTTACAACGAACTGGCCGACAGCATGGAGGCCCACAACAACGTGGAGGTCGCCAAGCTGTTCCGCGACCTCGCGGGCTACTCGGTGAAGCACGCGGAAGAAGTGAAGCAGCTCGCCCGCGAATACGGCTCGCTGCCCAAGGTCGCCCCCTGGGAGTTCCAGTGGGACGCCACCAAGGAGTCGCCGGAGGCCGCCGCCTTCGAGAACGCCCATTATCTGATGAAGCCGCACCACGCGCTGAAGATGGCGTTGCTGAGCGAGCATCAGGGCAACAACTACTACGCCTCGGTCGCCGCCGAGACGAAGGACCCGGAGGTCGCCCGCCTCGCCCGCGAGTTCGCGGACGAGGAAGCCGGCCACGTCGCCCTGGTCCGCAAGTGGCTGGAGCGCTACCCGGCGCCGAAGGAAGGCTGGGACGAGGATCCCGATCCGCCGAACATTTCGGATTGAGACCGTTCGGACGGGAATGGTAAGGACGGAGCGGCCCTGTGGCCGTCCCGTTTTCTTTTGGAACCCGGAATGACCGTCGGACCCGAACCCACCGTGCCATCCCCTTGCGTCAGCGTCTGCAAGCTGACCGCCGACCGCTCGCACTGCACCGGCTGCCTGCGCACACTCGCCGAGATCCGCGCGTGGAAGACGATGGCGGACGACGCGAAGCTCGCGTTGTTGGATGAGTTGGAGGGGCGGCGGGCGGCGGCGGGGGTGTAGCTTTTTCCCCCACCCTCCCGCTTCGCGGGTCCCTCCCTCCCCCGCTGGGCAGGAGAGGGCTTATTTGCGGCTTCGCGGAAGGGCGGCAGAGTTCCCTCCCCCGCCCAGCGGGGGAGGGTTAGGGTGGGGGAAAAAGCCTCACGCCCCCCGCACCACCGCAAGCCCCAACCCCTCCAGCGCGGCGCGCAGGTCCTGGAACTTGCGGACGTAGCGGCCCTTGTAGGTTTCGAAATCGGCGACGATCGCAGCTTCGGCGTTGTTGCTCTTGCCGAATTCAGCGACGCGGTGCGGGTTCTCCGCCCGGTAGAGGGCGAAGGCGCCCGCGGTGACGAGTTCTTCAGTGGCGGCGGCGTCGGCGATCATGGTTGGCGTCCTGGACGTGAGTGTGTGTCGAAGCGCGGCGGCGGCACACTCCATGTGTGCACCGCACCATAACAAACACCACAACAGGACGGATTAATCCAAAGGATCAGGCCGTCGCCCCGCGCAACATTGTCATGCGGTCGCGGTCGACCCGGATGCGGTCGAGATGCTGCGCCACCACAGCGGTGATCGGAAGAGGAAGCTCCTTCTCCAAGGCCGCGTCGTAGCGTGTGACGCATTCCGTCTCGCCGCGCTGCACCTCGTTCAGGATGGCCTCGCGGTCGTGGCCCAGGACATTGTTCTTCAGTTCCAGGAAAAAGCGGTGCGCGCCGCCGATGACGGTGCCGCCCATGTCCGGCGCCCCGCCCTGCTCGGCGACCAACCGTTGCAATTCCCGAACGATGGCGCCGCGCTGTGCGGCCAGATCGTTGAACAACGCTTTCAGATCGTCTTCCTGCACCGTCTCGGCGGCTTGGCGGTAGGCCTCGTGGCTGTCCTCGACGATGCGAATGAGATCGTTGAGCGTGTCGACGATCTCGTCCTTCCCCATCATGGCCGCTCTCCCTGGCGTGCTGCCTGTCGGAACGGTCAACCTCCAGCCGCGCCAAAGGTTCCTTGTACCTCTTCCGGTAACCCCCTCGGTAACGGCCCCTGGCAACGGCCCCTGGCAACGGCCCCTGGCAACGGATGGCCCGCCGGCCTGTTGAGCGGGGCAAGCCCGATGGAGGGCATTCCGAAAACGAAACGACGGAGAGACGACGTGGCCAACAGCAGCAAAGAGACCCTGATCGACTGGCTGCGCGACGCGCACGGCATGGAGAGCCAAGCCGTGGAAATGCTGGAACGGCAGGCCGAGCGCATCAAGAACTACCCGGAGGTTCTGGCCAAGGTGCAGGAGCACATCGAGGTGTCGAACCGGCAGGCCGACCGGCTGAAGCAGTGCCTGCAGAAGCTCGGCACCGACACCTCGGCCATCAAGACCGGCGTCGCCATGCTGATCGGGAACGCGCAGTCCCTGTCCGGCGTGATCACATCCGACGAGATCGTCAAGGCGTCGATCTTCGACTACTCGTTCGAGCATTTCGAAATCGCCAACTACCGCTCGCTCATTGCGGCGGCGGAACAAGCCGGTGAACCGGACATCGCCCGGACGCTGAAGCAGAGCCTGGACGAGGAGCTGGAGATGGCCGCTTGGCTGGAACAGCGCCTGCCGCAGCTGACCAAGACCTATCTGGAGCGCAAGGAAACTGCTGGCGTGGCCGAGGCCAAGCGCTGACGCCGAAAGAGGTCAGGGACTATGGTCCGGGGGAGACGCGCGTCTTCCCCGGGGCCGCTGCGGTCGTCAGGACGCGGCCAGCGCCGCGGTATGGCGGGTGGCGGACCGGTCGCGCCACAGGCTCCAGAGATGGCCGGACAGCACCATGGCGTCCGATGCAAGGCCGAAGGCCGAGCCGGCCAGCATGTTGTGGCCGGCGCCAACAACCGTGGAGGTCAGGAAGAACAGGCGCATCGTCCCGACCGTGCTCTGCCAGCGGCCGATGGTGCCCAGGATGAAGCCCGCGGCCGACAGGGCCGACATCGGCCCCTGCCACGTCGCGGCCGCCACCGCCAGCGCCGCCGGCACGGTCAGCGCGAAGGCGACGCCGAGCCAGCGCGGCCGCTCCTCCGGATAGGCGGTCGCCAGCTGCACGAGGCCGAGCACCGACATCAGCATGCCCGTGTGGGCGCCCAAGCGCAGGAAATGGACGACGAACAGCGCGGCGGCACCGGCCTGCGCCGCCAGAATCATGCGCCGGTCCTGCAGCAGCGTGGACAGCGTGCCCAGCGCCAGCCCGGCAAGCCCCGTCACCGCGACGAGCGACAGGTGCGGCATGTAGTGCAACAGGAAAACCATGATCGGACGCCTTCTTCCGCTTCTGCGGGGTACCGGAATGCTGCGGTGCAGCAAAAAAAATCTGTGAAGGCGGCGGACGTTAGGCGGGGATGGTTAAACGGATATGAATCGCCATGTGATGAAGAAAGGCTGATAGCGCTGCGCCAAATCCAGGTCGGCTCTGGGTCAAATCCACCTTGAAAAACAACGGCAAGATCGAGACCAAGCTGTGCCCTGACCGCGGGTATACCCCCATCGTTCAGGCCTTGGGTTGGACCTTTCACCTTTGCGACGTTTCCTCGGCGGCTCTCCGGCGTCATATTTCCGCGCCGCAACATTCGCTGCCGTTCGAAACAATGCCATGAGCCGACGATGACCCAGTTGACCCGCTTCGAGGCCCTGACCGCCGACCGGCCCACCTGCAGCCATTGCGGCCAGCCGATGCGGCCGGGCGAGCCCCACTGGGCGGGCGACGCGGAAAGCCGCCCCTGGCATTACGGCTGTGCGGAAAAGGCCGGGCTGACCATGTCCTGGTCGCGGGTCTATGGGCGCCGGGCGTGCTGAGGGCCGCAACCGACATCGTTCCGCGCTGTTGTCCCGGAGAGCATCCGTGACATCCGTGGAGGGGAAAAGATGAAGGGAAGCCCGCGCAGCGTCTGGCTGTCGATGACGAACCGGGCGGCCAGCCAAGCCTTCGGGTTCTGGAGCGGCGTGTTCACCGCGGCGGCCAAACGCAATCAAGCGGCCATGCTGAACGCGATGACCAAGCTGCCAAAGGCCAAGACGCGGTCGAAGACCACCCGCACGCCGAAGAAAAAAGGCCACTGAGCCGGCATCCGGGCAAAACAAAAGCCGCCTTGCGGCGGCTTCATGTATCCCGGAAGAAGAATGGCGCGCCCGAAGAGATTCGAACTCCTGACCCCCAGATTCGTAGTCTGGTGCTCTATCCAGCTGAGCTACGGGCGCATCCTGCTTCTTTTGTTCGACGTCGTCGGTGACCGTCCGGCGTCGAGGCGCGCAACTTACTCAAAAGAGTTTTCGGCCGCAAGCGCTTTTTTCACCCCCTCCGCCGGAACCGCTGAGCGGCCATTCGGGGAGGTCGGGAGGCCCCGGATTGCGTCTTCCGCCGGCCTTGCGTTATAAGCGGCGCCAAGTCTCTCTCGGAGTCCAAAGCCGTGCCCGAAGCTGTTCCCTTCAACAAGCACTTCCCCGTGTCATGGGAGGAGCTTCACCGCAACGCCAAGGCTTTGGCCTGGCGCCTCATCGACAAGGGCCCGTGGAAGGGCATCATCGCGGTGACGCGCGGCGGCTTGGTCCCCGCGGCCATCATCGCGCGCGAGTTGGAGCTGCGCCTGATCGACACCGTCTGCGTGTCGAGCTACGACCACCAGAACCAGCGCGAGGCGATGGTGCTGAAGGGCGTGGAAGGATCGGGGGCCGGCGACGGCGAGGGCTGGCTGATCATCGACGACCTGGTGGACACCGGCAAGACCGCGGTGATCGTGCGCAAGATGCTGCCCAAGGCGCATTTCGCCACCGTCTATGCCAAGCCGGCCGGCCGGCCGCTGGTCGACACCTTCATCACCGAAGTCAGCCAGGACACCTGGATCCACTTCCCCTGGGACATCGAGCTGCAATTCTCGCAGCCGATCGCGAAGCAGCACCGCGGTTCCTGACCCAAGTCTCCCCTGACCAAAGTCATAGACCTCAGGGCGTCATAGAACGCTTTGGTTGCACTGCCTACATCGATGGGGCCGCGCTCGCTTTACCGGGTGCGGCCCCATTTCTTTACCGCAATGTTAACTTTCAATACGCGATAAAGACGATGCAACCCTAATTGCGCGATCGCCACTCGCATGTTCGACGCGTCCGACGACGACACCACCCTCCGGAAGAAGATCAACGAGCTGGTCGCGCGCCTGCCCGCCCACCTCGTCTACAATTTGCTGAGCGAGATCGAGGGGATGGACGGCGAGTCGCCGGAACGGATCCAGCTCGTCCGGCTGTATGTGATCGAGCATCTGAACCGACAGCGCACGAACCGCGCCCGCCGCCTGTTCACCACGCTGTTCGAATCCTTCATGATCGATGACGACGTGCTCTACCACGCCGGTGTCGCCGTGCCGGGCATGGTGCAGCGGCTGGACGTCGGCGCCCTGTGGGAGCTGCTGAGCCGCGACGGTTTTCCCGTCCTGGCGGTCGAGGCCCAGGAAAAGCTGGACGACATGGCCCGCACCGAGGTGCTGGACCGGGCGCTGCGCTCGCCCGAGGCGCTGGCGCTGATGGAGCGCATGCGCGTGGCCGCGGTGAAGCACCTGGACATGGTGCTGTCCAGCCGCAAGACGACCGACGACGCGCTGGCCGCGCTGTCGCGCAACCGGGCGCGCCGCACCCGCCTGCTGTCGGCCTACCTGGACAAGGCGCCGCATTTCGAGACCGGCACTGTCCAGACCATGCGCGACATCCTGGCCCACGCCGAAGGGCCGGGCGCCCCGATCGCCCTGATCGACGAGAAGCTGAAGGCTTTCCCGGCGCCGAATCCCAACGCCTGGGAGCAGGAACGCGCCGCCGACCGGCTGATGAACGCGGTGGACGACCTGGCAGACCGCTTCCGCGACAACGCCACACTCGCCCAGTTGCTGCCGCTGTCGGTGGTCAACGTGAAGCGCAACTACGCCGCGGTGGGCCTCTACATCCGGCAGAGCGGAGTCGATCCCGGCCGCGGCAACGCGGTCAGCGACGGGCTGACCGCCCATTTCGTGGCGACCATCCGCTTCCTGACCGCGGCATTGACCACCGTGCTGAAGCTGAACGAGCGGGTCCCCGGATCCGCGATCCGGCCGAGCCTGAAGGAAAAGGCGCGCATCAACGCCCTGATGCAGCGGCTTGCCCAGGTGATCGAGGCAGTGACCGCGTCGGGCCTGATGGAGGACCGGCGCAGCGAGCCGACCTTCCGCAACGCCTGGGGCGCCGCCAGCAAGATTGTCGTCACCCGCGTCGCGGCCATCGCCATGGAGCGGTCCGCCCAAGCCGCCGTGGCCCGCCGCCACGCGGTGATCGACCACGAGGACGTGATCTGGCTGGACCGCCTGATCTGGGACTGGCAGGAGCGCACCCGCGACTTCGGCTATGAGACCTACGAGCTGTCGAAGTGGCGCGAGACCCTGCTGGAGGAGATGCGCGCCAACGTCGAGAAGGCGATGAAGTTCGAGGAGACGGACTCGTTGGACGAGCGCATGGAGCATCTGCTGCGCATCAACGGCATCAGCACCGTCTTCGACCAACGCGTCAGCCGCTGGATCCCGACCACCAGCCACAACATGACCCGCCTGCTCAGCCACCGGCTGGAACGCGCCAAGGACCTGACCGAGGAGATGAGCCCGGCGGAGCGCGAGATCATCGACGACCTGATCGCCACCGCAAAGACCGAGGTCGGCAAGTCCCGTTATTGGAAGAGCAACGAACTGGTCGACCTGATCGAGCTGTCGGAGAAAGCCCAGAAGCCGGCCGGTTGACGGTCCGGGCCGGTTGGCACTTGACGCAATCGGACTTGCGGGTGTGTCAAGTGACGGTGGGATTCACCACCAAGGCACCAAGACACCAAGATGGTCAGCGCCGGCATGCACGCCGACCACCGGCCGACGCCGAACCGACAGGACGACCCTTGGTGTCTTGGTGCCTTGGTGGTGACACACGCCTCCACAATGGCCGCCCCCCCAGTCACAGCACCCCCGACGACCGGTGCCGCGGGTCCAGCAGGTCGCGCAGCCCATCCCCCAGCAGGTTCAGCCCCAGAACCGTCACCGCGATCGCGCCGCCGGGGAAGATCGCCTGCAAGGGGGCGGTGAACAGGAAGGTCTGCGCGTCACCCAGCATCTTCCCCCAGGAGGGCGAGGGCGGCTGGATGCCGAGGCCGAGGTAGCTGAGCGCCGCCTCGTTCAGCACCGCCACGGCGAACAGCACGGTCGCCTGCACGATCACCACGCCGGCCACGTTCGGCAGCACATGCACCAGCGTCACCGACAGCGGCCCGCGGCCGAGCGCCAGTGCCGCGCGCACGAATTCCCGCCGCCACACCGCCAGGGCTGCGCCGCGGGTGACGCGCGCGAAGACGGCGGCGTTGAACAGGCCGAGCGCCAGCACGACGTTCGCCGCCCCCGCCCCCAGCACCGCGGTCAGCAGGATCGCCGTCAGCACGGCGGGAAAGGCGAAGGTCAGGTCGGCGAGCCGCGCCACCGTCTCGTCCCCCCAACGGCCCCAGACCGCGGCAGCAAGGCCCAGCGGCACGCCGAGCGCCGCCCCCAGCGCCACCGCCGCCGCCCCGACGGACAGGGAGTTGCGCGCGCCCACCAGGATCATCGACAGCGCGTCGCGCCCGAAATGGTCGGTGCCCAGCCAGTGCTCCGGCCCCGGCAGGCGCAGCCGGGCGACGACGCGGATCTGCTCCGCCGGGAAGGGCGTCCAGACCAGCGACAGAAGTGCTGCCCCGACCACCAGCGCGGTCAGCACGGCGCCCAGGACCAGGCTGGCGGGAAGACGGCGCGCCCTCACGAGGACACACTCATGCTGCCACCTGCGGGCGGGGATCGACGGCGGCGCAGGCGATGTCGACCAGCGCGTTGACCAGCACGACCATCACCGCGAGCAGCACGACCACCCCCTGCACCACGATCAGGTCGTGCTGGCCGATCGCCTGGTAGAGCAGCCGCCCGAGCCCCGGCAGGGTGAAGACGTTCTCCACCACCACGGCCCCAGCGATCAGAAAGGCGAATTGCAGGCCGAGGATGGTCGTCACGGGGATCAGCGCGTTCGGCAGCACGTGGCGCAGCAGCACCGTCCGTCGCCGCAGCCCCTTGGCGCGGGCCGTGCGCACATAGTCCTCGCGCAGCGTGTCGAGCGCGGCGGTGCGGGTGACGCGGGCGAGGATCGCGGCCTCCGGCAAGGCCAGCGCCACGGCGGGCAGAAGCAGCGCCTTCAGCGCCGGCCCGACGCCCGCATCCCAGCCGGGAAAGCCGCCGGCCGAAAACCAGCCCAGCTGCACGGAGAAGCCCAGGATCAGCAGGATGGCGAACCAGAAGCTGGGCACCGCGATGCCGAGCTGCCCGAAGGCCATGACCGCCCAGTCGCCCGCCCGCCCCTGCCGCGCCGCCGCCAGCAGGCCGAGCGGGATCGCCAGCCCGGCCGACAGCAGCATCGCCATCAGCGCCAGCGGCAGGGTGATCTCCAGCCGCTCCGCCACCAACCCGGCGACGGGCCGCGCGTAGGTCAGGCTGGTGCCGAGGTCGCCGGTCAGCATCCCGCCGACCCAGGCGGCGTAGCGCACGGGCACCGGCCGGTCGAGCCCCATCTGGTGGCGCAGCGCCGCCACCGCCTCCGGCTGGGCGCTGGTGCCGAGCATCAGCAGCGCCGGGTCGCCCGGCACCACCTCCAGCACGGCGAACACCACCAGCGTGGCGAGCCACGCGGTCAGCGCCAGCGTCAGCAGGCGGCGCGCGAGGAAGGCGAGCACGCGGGTCGAGTCCTGTTGCGGGTGGCGAAACGGGGAGCGGGCGTCACTTCCACCGCACGCCGGTCACGTCGTTGGCCTGGACCGGGCGGTTCAGCCACATGCCCTGGAGGCCGGCCTTCTGCACGGTGGCGGCCGGCAGCATGAAGAGGAACCCGTTGACCGCGTCGTCGGCCAGGACGCGCTGCTGCTCGCCGTAGAGGAAGTTGCGCTTGTCGGTGTCCTGGGTGCGGTCAAGCTCCGCCTGGAGTGCGTTGAAGCGGTCGCTCTTGTAGTTGAAGTAGTAGTCGGGGCGGGCGTAGACGTCGATGTCCAGCGGCTCCGTGTGGGCGATCAGGGTCAGGTCGTAGTCCTTGCCCTTGAACACCTTCTCCAGCCAGGGCGCCCATTCCATCGGCTCCACCTTCGCGCGGATGCCGACCTCGGCCAGCATGGCGGCGATCAGTTCGCCGGAGCGGCGGGCGTAGATCGGCGGCGGCAGCTTCAGCGTCGTGTCGAAGCCGTTCGGGTAGCCGGCCTGGGCGAGCAGCGCCTTCGCCTTCGTCGGGTCGTAGGGGTAGAGGCCGGTCAGGTCCACATAGCCGGCGCGGTGCGGCGGGAAGTGGCTGCCGATGGCCGACCCGTTGCCGAACAGCACGCCCTCGATCAGCGTCTTGCGGTCGATGGCGTGGGACATGGCCCGGCGCACGCGGACGTCGTCGAAGGGCTTGCGGGCGTTGTTGGTGGACAGGATCGTCTCCCCCTCCGTCGTGCCGACCATGACCGAGAAGGCCGGGTCGTTGCGGAACTGGGGCAGCGCCTCGTAGGTGTCGAACTGCGGGAAGCTGTCGATGTCGCCGGCCTTCAGCGCCGCGACCTGGGCCGCCGGGTCGCTGATGAAGCGGAAGGTCACACGCTCCAGCGCCGGCTTCGGCCCGTCATAGTCGGGGTTGCGGGCCAGCACGACGCGGTCGCCGGCCACCCAGCGCTCGAACTTGAAGGGACCGGTGCCGACCGGCGTCTGCTTGTTGCCGGCGGCCGAGTCCGGCCCGACGATGGCGGCGTCGCCGGTCGCCATGTGGAACAGGAACAGCCCATCCGGCCGCGACAGCGTCACCACCGCGGTGTGCGGGTCCGGCGTGTCCACCGCGGCGATGGCCGCGAAATAGCCCTTCTGCGCGTTCACCGAATCGGCCCCGCGCGCGCGGTCGAGCGAGAACTTCACCGCCGCCGAATCGGCCGCCCGCCCGTCGTGGAATTTGGCGTGGGGCCGCAGCAGGAAGGTGTAGGTCAGCCCGTCGGCCGAGACGGTCCAGCGCTCCGCCAAGCCGGGTGCGAGGTTGCCGTCGGGGTCGACGCGCAGCAGCGGCTCGAACAGGTTGGCGTAGGTGACCTCCTTGATGGCCGCCGCCGCCCCGGCCGTGGGGTCGAGGTGCGGCGGCTCCAGCCGCATGCCCACCACGAGATCCGTGCGCGCCTGCGCCCACGCAGGGGTGGGTGCCGCCCCGAACGTGACCGCCCCGAACGCCAGGGCGGCGGCAAGCGCAAGGCGCGCGGTGCGGTTCGGCATGACGGCATCTCCCCCGATTGTTATCTCGGCGCGGGATGATGCGGTGGAGCCCGCCCGAGCGCAAGGCCGCACGCAGGCCGGCGGCCGGCTTTGCCGCCGGATGGAAGGCCTGCGCCTCCTTACGCCTCTTCTAGGAACGACTCGTACTGCCGGCTGATGGCGCCGACCGCAGCCTCGACGAGGCGCTGGCCGTGCTCCGGCTGGGCGAGGCCGGGGGCGGAACCGATTCGGCCGTCCGGGTGGCGGCGGCGGAAGTCGCGCGCGTCGTAGAAGCCGCCGGCCGCGGCGGTCTCCGGCTCCATCGTCGCGGTCTTGATGGATTCGGGGAAGGCGTATTGGGTCACCGACACCTCGCTGGGCGTGGCGTGGGAGCCCTCCTTGCCGCCGAACAACTCCTTCGACAGGCGAGAGACCTCGGCGTTCTCCCACCAGTTGACCAGCGTGCAGCGCAGGTCCGGCGCGTCCTTGCCGCGCAGCGCCCGGTTCTCCGCGTAGATCTCGTAAAAGGCGGCGCGCACCGAGGCGATGTTGCCGCCATGACCGTTGACGAAGAAGAAGCGCTGGAACCCATGCTCCGACAGCGACAGGACATAGTCGCGCAGCAGGGCGATCAGCGTGGAGGGCTTCAGCGTCATGGAGCCGGCGAACTCCATGTGGTGCACGGCCATGCCGACGGGGATGGTCGGCCCGACCATGGCGCCGGTCGCGTCGCCGACGCCACGCGCGATGACTTCGGCGCACAGCGCGTCGGTGCCGATCAACCCGTTCGGCCCATGCTGCTCGGTGGAGCCGATGGGCAGGACGATGCCCTTGGACGTCTTGAGGTATTCCTCGGCCTCGGCCCAGGTGCTGAGAAGGAGTTGCACGGTCCCTGACCCTTCTTGTGGCGTTGTCTCCGGACAGGAATTTAGGACGGATCGGCCAGCTTCCCAAAAGCCGACTGCGGAGCCCTGCCATGCCACACCCGTCTCGCTGGCAAAACCAACGCGCCTCTCATACACTCGCGTGCAGTGCTGCGGGGGTGATGGTTGGGATGGTTGCGAGGATCAACACGGTTGCGTTCCAGGGGATCGACGTCCTGGACATCGACGTGCAGGTGCAGATGTCCGGCGGCATCGTGGCCTTCACCGTGGTCGGGCTGCCCGACAAGGCGGTGGGGGAAAGCCGGGAACGGGTGCGGGCGGCGTTGCACGCGCTGGGGCTCGCCCTTCCGGCCAAGCGCATCACCGTCAACCTCGCCCCGGCCGACGTGCTGAAGGAGGGCAGCCACTTCGACCTGCCCATCGCGCTCGCCCTGCTGACCGTCATGGGCGTGCTGCCCGACGAGGAGATGAGCCGCTATTGCGCGCTGGGCGAACTGGCGCTGGACGGGGCGTTGAGCCCGGTGGCCGGCGTGCTGCCCGCCGCCATCAACGCGCTGGCCCAGGACCGCGGGCTGATCGTCCCGGAACCCTGCGGCGGTGAGGCCGCCTGGGCGGGGGAGGCGCTGGACGTGCTGGCGCCGGCCAACCTGCTGGTCCTGATCAACCACTTCAAGGGCACCCAGGTTCTGACCCGGCCCCGGCCGCGGCTTCAGGAGGCCGTGGAGGCGCCGCTGGATCTGCGCGACGTGAAGGGGAACGAGACGGCCAAGCGCGCGCTGGAGGTCGCCGCCGCGGGATCCCATAATTTGCTGATGATCGGGCCGCCCGGATCGGGCAAGTCGATGCTGGCCGCCCGCCTGCCCGGCCTGCTGCCACCGCTCGACCCGGCGGAGGCGCTGGAAGTCTCCATGATCCACAGCGTCGCCGGCCTGCTGGACGACGGGAAGTTGCTGCGGCAGAGGCCCTATCGTTCACCGCACCAGTCGGCGAGCCTGCCGGCGTTGGTCGGTGGCGGCACGCGTGCCAAGCCGGGGGAGATCTCGCTGGCACACAAGGGCGTGCTGTTCCTCGACGAGTTGCCCGAGTTTCCGCGTGCGACTCTGGAGGCCTTGCGGCAGCCGCTGGAGACGGGAAAGTCGGTGGTCAGCCGGGCGAACCATCATGTAACCTACCCGGCACGGGTGCAACTGGTGGCGGCGATGAACCCCTGTCGCTGCGGGCATTTGGACGATCCGTCTCTGGCCTGCGCGCGGGCGCCGAAATGCGCGGCGGATTACCAATCCAAGATTTCAGGGCCGCTGTTCGACCGCATTGACCTGCATATTGATGTCCCCGCCGTCAGCCCGGCCGATCTCAGCCTGCCGCCGCCGGCGGAGGGCAGCGCCGACGTCGCGGCCCGGGTGGCTGTGGCCCGCGCGGTCCAGGCGGAGCGTTACGCGGCGCTGGGCCCCTACCCGGAAGGGCGCGCGGTGCGCACCAACGCCGAGGCCGACGGGGAACTGCTGGAGACGGTCGCCGGCCCCGACCAATCCGGCCGCGCCTTGCTGACCGAGGCGGCGGAGCGGCTGAAGCTGTCGGCCCGCGGCTATCACCGGGTGATGCGTGTCGCCCGCACGCTGGCCGACCTGGAGGGCAGCACGGGCGTGCGCCGCCTGCACGTCGCCGAAGCGCTGAGCTACCGCCGCATCGCGCCGGGGCGGTGATTCACCACAGAGACACAGAGACACGGAGGGCGTGGTTTCTCTGTGTCTCCGTGTCTCTGTGGTGACCGTTCTCCCGCTTAAACCACGTCGTGCTTGCGGATGAACTCCCGCACGGCCGGCATGATGTTCTCGCGCCAGCGGCGGCCGTTGAAGATGCCGTAGTGGCCGACGCCCTTCTGGTAATGGCGCCCGCGCATCTCGTCCGGCAGGGAGGCGCAGAGGCGGTGCGCGGCCTCCGTCTGGCCGGGGGCGGAGATGTCGTCCAGCTCGCCCTCCACGGTCATCAGCGCGGTCTTGCGGATGGCCGCCGGCTCGACCTTGCGGTCGCGGGAGATCATGGTGCCGTTGGCGAGGTCGTGCTTCTGGAACACCGTCTCGATGGTCTGCAGGTAGAACTCCGCCGACAGGTCCATCACCGACAGGTACTCGTCGTAGAAGCGGCGGTGCTGCTCCGCGCTGTCGCCGTCGCCGCGGACGAGGTGGCGGAACAGGCCGATGTGCTCCCCGATGTGGCGGTCCAGATGCATGGACATGAAGCCCGACAGCTGGATGAAGCCTGGATAGACTTGGCGGAAGCCGCCGGGATAGTAGGCCGGCACCGTGGTGATCACGTTGCGCTCGAACCAGGACAGCGGGCGGGACGCGGCCAGCTGCACCGGCACGGTCGGGTTGGCCGTCGGGTCGATCGGGCCGCCCATCAACGTCATGGAGCGCGGCTGCACCGGCTCGTCCGCCGCCGCCATCAGCGACACCGCGGCCAGCACCGGCACCGCCGGCTGGCAGACGGCGATGACGTGGGTCTGCGGTCCCAGGAAGCGGATCATCTCCGCCACCGTGTTGATGTAGTCGTCCAGGTCGAAGCGCCCGCGCGCCAGCGGCACCAGCCGGGCATCCACCCAGTCGGTGATGAAGACGTCGTGGTCGGCCAGCAGCGCCGCCACCGTGCCGCGCAGCAGGGTCGCGTGGTGGCCCGACATCGGGGCGACCAGCAGGACGCGCGGCTGGGCCGGCGTGCCCTCGGGCTTGGCGAAGTGCAGGAGGTTGCAAAAGGGTTTCTGGAGCGCGAACCGTTCGGTGATCGCAACGGTCTCGCCGTTCACAACCGTCGTCTTCAGGCCGAAGGCGGGCTTCGGGAAGCGGCGCGTCGTGCGCTCCAGCAATTCGGCGCCGGCCGCCATGGCGCGACCGAGACGGGTGTAGGAGACCGGGCTGAAGGGGTTCTGGAAGGTGTGCTGAGCCGCCTCGGCCATCAGGCGCATCGGGCGCAGCGCCGCGTGCTGCATGTCGTAGAGATGGTAAAGCAACAGATCCTCGCTAAGGCGGTTGGTCCCGTGCCCGGTCGGGTGGGGATGCCAGACATTGGTCGTATGACCCACGGATAGTTTGTGCAGGCATCTAACCAAAGGTCAATAGCCCAACGACCCGGCTCGGACATGTATTTGCAATGGAAACGGATTTGCGCAGCCTTGGGGCCACGCATCGCAGCGCTGCAAAAGAATCATGTGATGGAAAAGGCACACCTCCGGCTGCGCACCCCCTCCGCGCCCGCGCGCGGAGGGTTGCCGGATCGAGACGACATTTTATGAAACGGGTTGGTTATGGGACCGCAACGGTCGCGCGCACCGGCAGATGGTCGGACGCGCGGCGGGTCAGCACTGTGCGCACCACCTCGAAGGCCGGGATCACCAGTCCGCCGCTGGCGTAGATGCGGTCGAGCCGCAGCGTGGGCATGCGCGCGTGGAAACTGCGCGGGTTGGCGCAGTCGGGAAAGGCTTGGCCCAGCCGCTTCAGCCGCGGCGAGTTGGGCGTCCACTCGTTCAGGTCGCCCATGAACAGCGTCGGCAAGTCCGGCCGTTCCGCCACCCGGCCGATGATGGTTTCCACCTGCTTGGCCCGTTCCCACGGGTCGAGGCCGAGGTGGGCGACGATGACGCGCACCGGGCGCCCCTGCACCTCCACCACGCAGTCGAGCCCGCCGCGCGGCTCCCGCCGGCCGACGCTGAGGTCGATGTGCGCGCAGTCCCGCACCGGCAGGCGCGTCAGGATGGCGTTGCCGTAGTGGGCGCGCGCGTTGTGCTTGGTCGGGCCGGCGTGGGCCTTCAGGCCGGTGGCCTTCTCCAGGAAGGCGAACTGATCGAGCCCGGCCTCCCCCCTGTGATGCCAGCCGACCTCCTGGAGGCCGACGAGGTCGACGTCCAGCTCCTTGATCACCTCGGCGATGCGGTCGGGCGCGAAACGCGCGTCCAGCCCGACGCAGCTATGAATGTTCCAGGTCGCGATGCGCAGCGTCGCCATGCCCTCGGGCACCGATCCGGCGCGCCCGTCGAGACGGCGCCGCGGGCGGCGGGCACGGGCGGCACGCAGCGCGGCGGCGATCCGCTCGACGCGCTCTTGGCTGAATCGGATCACCGGTCTTGCTCCCCCGTCTCTGCCGTCTTCATGGTTTGGGCCGTCTTCATGGTTTGGGCCGTCTTCGCCTTCTTGGCCGTCTTCTTCACGATTCGGTTGCCCACCCAGCCGAGCGACAGCGCGACCAGCGCCACCAGCGCCAGAAGGGTGATGTCGGCGGCCGAGGGATCCCGCATCGTCCGTTCCAGCTGGTTGCCCAGAAGGTTGAAGACGAGGATGCCCGGCGCCATCCCCAGCACCGTTCCGAACAGATAGTCGAGGAAGCGGATCCGGGAAGCCCCCGCGACAAGATTGACCACGGTGAAGGGCGCCACCGGCACCGCCCGCACGGCGACGACGGCGAGCACGCCGCTGTCGCCCAGCCGCTCGCTGACCTTCGTCACAGCCGGCCCGCCGTAGCGTTCCAGCGGCTTCCGCCCGGCGGCGCGGCCGACCCAGAACAGCACCGCGGCCGAAGCCAGCACCCCGGCCAGCGCGGTCGGGAAGCCCAGCCACGGCCCCAGCGCGATGGCGGTCGCGGCGACCAGCAACATCACCGGAAACATCACGAGGCCGCCCACCACATAGAGCAGCACGAGCCAGAGCGGGCCGAGGGGCACCTCCCGCACCCGCGCGATGGCGCGGAGCACGCCGTCGAGCGTCGCCCACTCCTGCAAGGGGGTGTGGCTCCACAGGCCCCACATCCCGCCGACCGCCAGCAGCACGGCGAACAGCGCGATCCAATGATGCCGGCGCGGGATGCTGGAGGGCAGGACGCGGCGCACGATCTCCACCGCGCCGACCGGCCGTTCCGGGTCGAAGACCTTGGCGTCGGCGACGGCCGCGGCCAGCACGCCGGGCTCCTGGTCCTCCATCGGCTTCAGGGTGCGCCCGTCGGGACGGCGCAGCGTCTCGATGGTGTGGACGAGCGAGCCGCTGCGGCGCAGCTCCGCCGCCACGCTTTCCGGGGCGACGCCGAGATGCTCGGCCACCAGGGAGTTGCGCACGTCCACGATGGCGCGGCGGGCCTGCCGCCCCTCCTCGCGGTGCTTTTCTTCCGGGCCGGCCGGCGCCTCCAGCGCCAGGTCGCATTCGGTGTCGAGCCCCATGGAGCGGTTGTTCAGGTTGGCGGAGCCGATGCGCAGCAGCCGGTCGTCCACCACCATCACCTTGGCGTGCACGGTGATGCAGGCTCCGCCGTCGGTCAGGGCGACGTACAGGCGGAAGCGCCCATGGGTGTCGGCCTCCCGCAGCTCCCGCGTCAGGCGGGCGCGGGCACCCAGCATGACGGTGTTCTCAAGCCAGCTGGTCGTGCGCACCGGGTTGACGATCACCACCTCCGGCCCGTCCGGCTCGGCCAGCCGCGCCTTCAGCGCGTCGGCCACGGCGGTCGAGGCGAAATACTGGCTTTCCATGTAGATGATGTGCCGGGCGGAGCGGATGGCCTCCACATACAGCGCCTCCACCTCGCGCACCTCCTCGCGGCCGTTCCAGGACGGGGCGGTGCGGGCGATGCCGACGGGCATGTCGCGCAGAAGCGGCGTCAGGGTCGGCGGCCAGGGGTCCAGGCTGTGCACGGCCGCGCGCTTGGCGTTGATGCTGAGCCGGTGCGGGCGCGACTGGAAGGCCGAGGGCGGCGGCGGCGGGTCCAGGTGCGTGCCGGTGGCGCGGTGCCAGCGCTCGCGGAACAGCTCCCCCATCGCGCGGGCGGCGTCGCCGTCCACCGCCATCATCACGTCGTGGAAGGGCTCGTAAGGATTGCCGTCCGGCTGGCGGCGCAGCGGCTCGTGGGCGCGGTGGGCGCGCGTGTCCCAGCGGTTGGCGGTGATGTCCAGCCCGCCGCAAAAGGCCAGCTGGTCGTCGATGACCAGGATCTTCTGATGGTGGCAGGCGCCCGCGGGGTGGTCGCTGTCCAGCCGGTAATGCAGGCGCGGGTGGCTCAGCCAGTTGCGCAGGAACAGCGGCTTCGACCAGCGGGCGAGGTCGAACAGCTCCGCATAGTCCCACTTCAGCACATGGATGGACAGGTCGGGCCGGGTCGCCGCCAGCCAGTTCAGCAGGGTGCCCAGCCGGTCCGGCCGGCGCGGGCGGCGCATCTGCGGCGTCAGCCGGATGCGCGCGTCGAAGTCCCAGGCGGTCAGGTAGATGCTGCGCCGCGCCCGGCGCATGGCCGTCTTGGCGATGGCGAAATAATCCTCCGCGTCGATGATCACGCCGACGCGCTCCGCCTGTTCAACCCGCCAGACGGTGTGGCCGGGGACCAGAATGGGTGCGGGGACGGCCGGTTGCGGCTGGCCGCGGGGGTGACGGGTGGGATCGGGGCGGGGTGCAAGCATGCGGTGTGGCCGGGTGTCGGACGGGGTTGGGCGGGGTCGGCAAGCGGAGTCGCTGCCACGAACAACACCTGGGAACGCGATCCCTCCCCGCCCACGCCGTCAGGCGAAATTTCGTTGCCCGACCGGCAACATACCGCGTACCGTCGGGGCCAACCCTTTCGGCCAGCACCCCCGAACCGCTACCCGAACCGTCCGCTGAAGAACGTTTCCAACACCATGACGCCGCACCGCCGATGCTGAGCTTCGCCGCACGTCGGCTCGCCGCCGTGGTGCCCGCCCTCCTCCTCTTCGCCCTGTGCGCCGCGCTGGCCGCGGCGGCTTACGCTCCCGACTGGAGCGGCGCGCTGCGGTCCGCCTTGGCCGGGCTGCCGGTGACCGTGGTGCTGGTCGTGCCGCCGCTGGCGGCGGGCACCCTGCTCGGCGCGCTGCTCGGGCTGACGGCCAGCCTGCGTCCGCGCTCGCTCTGCGGGCGCGCCGGCCGTACGCTCGGCGCGCTGGGACCGGCGCTGCCGGCCTTCCTGCTCGCGGCGGTCCTTGCCGCTCCCTTCACCATGATGGGGCGGAGCGGCTGGGCGGCGCTGCCGCTCGCCTGGCTGGCGCTGGCCGTCCCGCCCGCCGCGCAGGCGGCCCGGCTGGCGCGGGAGGCCCTGGACGACGAATTGCACGGCGATGACGTGAAGGACGGCCTTCCGAGGGCGCCGGGCGGCGTGGCGCTGCTGGCAGCGCGCGGGCGCGGCCTCGGCGAGCGGACGGTGCTGTGGCATCATGCGGTTCCGCTGGGCGTCGCGGCGGTGGTGGGCGGCCTGCGGATCGCGGTGGTCGCGACGGTGGCCGGGGCCGTCGCGGCGGAAAGCCTGTTCGACGTGCCCGGCGCCGGGCGCCTGTTCGTGACCGCGGCCCGTGCCAGTGATGCCGGGATCGCCGTTCCGGCGCTGGCCGCCCTGTGCGGGCTGGCGGTGCTTCTGGGCGCCGGCGCCGCCGTGCTGCACGGCTGGCTCGACCCGCGGGCGCGGCGCCCCTAATGTCGACCATCATGGATCGCACGCGCGGCGCGGCCGCATCCCCCAAATCCCCCTGGCCCGAAACCCCTTGGCAGGCCGCCGGCCGGCGGCTGGTCGATTGCCCGTCGTCGTCGGTGGGGCTGGTCGTGCTGATTACCCTGCTGCTCAGCGTGCCGACGGCCGCACTCATCGGCGCCCGGTTCGGCAACGGGCCGCTGGAGCGGGCTTTGGCCGCTGGGCAGGGCAGCCTGGCCTTCGCGCTGCTCGGCGGGCTGCTCGGTGCCGCGGTGGGGCTGGCCTGGGGCGTGGCGGCCACGGCGCTCGGAACCCGCGCGGAGCGCAGCCTGATGAGGCTGGCGGAGCGGCTGGCCGGATTGCCGCTGGTGCTGGCGCTGCCGCTCGCCGCCGGACTGGCCGGGCGCGGGCTGTGGGTGCTGGCCCCGGCCGCCGCCCTGACCGCCGCACCCTTCATCGCCCTGGTAACGCGGGCGGAGCTGCGCACCCTTCTGCGCCGCGAGTTCCTGGCCGCCGCCCAGGCGGCGGGCGTGCCGCCGGGGCGCATCCTGCGCCGCCACTTGATCCCCAACGCCGCGCTGCCGCTGGCCGCGGCTGCCTGGACCGCCCTGCCTCGCGCCCTGGCGGCGGAAAGCTTCGCCGGGCTGCTCGGCCTCGGCCTGCCCACCCCGGTGCCGAGTTGGGGCGCGGCGCTGGCCGCGGCGATCCGGGCCGGCGACCCTGCGGCGCTCGCCGCCCCGGCGCTGCTTCTGGCCCTGACCCTATGGGCCTTGCACGCGGTCGGGGACGGCCTGCGCGCCGCCGTGGGCGGCCGAAGCCAACACGCCGCCGTGGGCGGGGGCCGGCCATGACGGTCCCACGCCTGTCCGTCGAGGGGCTGTCGCTGCTGGCCGGCGACGCCGTCCTGCTCGACCGCCTGACGTTCGCGGTCGGCGCCGGGGAGGTGCTGGCCGTTTCCGGTGCGGCGGGAGCGGGGAAGAGCCTGCTGTTGAAAGCGCTGGCCGGGCTGGTGCCGCCGGACCTGACCTGCGATGGGACGATCCAGGCCGTGGGGCGCCGCATCCTGGTCACCACGGACGGGACGCTGTTCCCGCACCGGACGCTGGAG
>NZ_JAOQNG010000002.1:0-737500 GCF_025961225.1 Azospirillum canadense
AGGTCGAGCAGCGCGGCCGCGGTGTATTCCACCGTGCCGAAGCCCTGGTTGAAGTTGCGGGCGGCGAGCAGGCGGCGCAGCAGGTCCTCCGGGATCGGCTCGCCCGTGCGGAAATGCCGGGCGTAGGTGCGCAGCGTTTCCGGCGCGCTCATCCAATGCTCGTAGACCTGCGACGGGAACTCCACGAAATCGCGGCGGACCGCAGTGCCGGACTGGGACGGGTAGCGCACGCGGCTGAGAAGCCCGTGCAGGCCGTGGCCGAACTCGTGGAACAGAGTCTCCGCGTCGTCGAAGCTGAGCAGTGTCGGCTCGCCCTTCGCGAAGTTGTTGTTGTTCACGATGATCGGCGCGATCTCGCCATCGAAGCTCTCCTGGACGCGGTAGCTGCTCATCCAGGCGCCCGACCGCTTGGACCCGCGGGCGTGGTTGTCGTGCAGGAACAGGCCGACGTGGCGGCCGTCGGCGTCGCTCACCTCATAGACGCGGACGTCCGGGTGGTAGACGGGCAGGTCCGGCCGTTCCTTGAAGCTGATCCCGAACAGGCGGCCGGCGGTGTCGAAGGCCGCGCGCACCATGTTGTCCAGGACGAAGTACGGCTTCACCTCCGCCTCGTCCAGGTCGTACTTGGCCTGCCGCACCTTCTCCGCGTAATAGCGCCAGTCCCAGGGGGCGATGGGCTCGTTCATGCCCTCCGCGCGGGCGCTTTCCTGCAGCTCCGCGCGCTCCGCCGCCGCCTTGCGCTTGGCCGGTTCCCAGACCTGCAGCAGCAGGCGTTCGACGGCCGAAGTGTCCTTCGCCATGCTGTCGTCCAGCTTGTAGTCGGCGTAGGTGGCGTAGCCCAGCAGCTTGGCCTGTTCGGCGCGCAGCGCGACGATCTCGCGGATCAGCGGGCGGTTGTCGTGCGGCCCCTCATGCTCGCCGCGGCGGATCCAGGCCTCGTAGGCGACCTGCCGCAGGTCGCGGCGTGCCGAAAAGGTCAGGAACGGCTCCACCGAGGAGCGGGCGAGCGTGATGACGTACTTGCCCTCCATCCCGCGCTCCGCCGCGGCCTGGGCCGCCGCGTTCCGCGCGAATTCGGGAAGCCCGGCGAGATCGCTCTCCTCCAGCACGAGCTGCCAGTCCTTCTCGTCGTGCAGCACGTTCTGGCCGAACAGGGTGTGCAGGGTCGCCTGCCGCTCGCTGATCGCGGTCATGCGGGCCTTCTGTTCCGGCGGCAGCAGCGCGCCGCTGCGCACGAAACCCAGGTGCCGACGCTCCAGCAGGCGCAACTGGTCGGGGGCCAGCCCCAGCGTGTCGCGGCGCTCGAACAGATCCTTCACCCGCGCGAAGAGGCCGGGATCCAGCGCGATGCGCATGGAATGCTGGGCGAACTTCGGCGCGTAGTCGCGCGCGATCGCCTCCAGCGCGTCGCTGGTGTTGCTGGAGGTCAGGTTGAAGAAGACGTTGGCGACGCGGTCCAGGAAACGCCCGCTGCGCTCCATCGCCTCGATGGTGTTGGCGAAGCTCGGCGCGTCCGCGTTGGCGGCGATCGCCTCCATCTCGGCGAGGCTCTCGGCCATGCCATGGTCGAAGGCGGGCGGGAAATGCTCGGGGCGGATGCGATCGAAGGGGGGAAGACCGAAAGGCGTCGTCCAGGTTTCGAAGAAGGGGTTCTGCTGCGTCGGCGTGTCGGTCATTGGGGCCTCGTGGTGATCGCATCCCGTTTTGCGGGCCGTTCCCAGGCGATGTGGGGACGGTGTCGGGGCAGGCAAGCCCCGCCGTCACGTAGCCTGATTGGCTCGGTTGCGCCAGAGGGCGTTTCGCCGCCGCCCCATCGGGTTGCTCCAATGGAGAGAAAAGCAATGCCCCAAAGGAAAGGCCATAACCACCGCAAGTGTTAAGCTCGCCGTGGGTCACCCAACCCGAAAAAGACCGGTCGCTTTCGGAAAACCAAAGTAACTTAAAGAACATTCTATGACGGTCTGCGTTGTCCGCTGCACGTTGTCCGCTGCGCAAGGACGCTTCAGGTTGTCCGCTGCGCAGGGACAAGGCCGGGGATCGCCTGGGCAAGCGGTAGGGAAGGGAACTGGGACATGCGCCAAACGGATTGGCAATCGGTGGCTGGGGCGGCAGCCGCGGGGGCATCGCAGGGGGAGGCCGGCGGACGGGAGGCGTCGCCGATGGTGTCTTCCGACGATATCCGCGACCTGCTGCGCGACAGCGGTTGGCTGACGGTCGACGCGTCGGAGCTGTCGGAGAACGACGACCTCTACGCCGCCGGATTGACGTCCCACGGTTCGGTGAACCTGATGCTGGCGCTGGAGGAGCGGTTCGACATCGAGTTTCCGGAGCAGCTGCTGCGCCGTCGCACGTTTGAGAGCATCGGCGCCATCCGCGGCGCGGTCGCCGGATTGCTTGGCGGGACGGCCGCCGCATGAGCGGGCCCTTCGCGCGGGGGGCCTCCACCGCCGCCGAGGTGGCGGGCCGCCATGCGGATTCCGTCGACCGCGACGCGCGCTTCCCGGCGGAAACCTTCGCCGCGTTGAAAAATGAGCGGCTGCTGGGCGCCATGGTGCCGCGCGATTTCGGCGGGGAGGGTGCCAGCCTGACCGACATGGCGGCGGTCGCCCATGCGCTGGCCCAGCGATGCCCGTCGTCCGGACTGATCTTCGCCATGCACCAGATCCAGGTCGCCTGCCTGGTGCGCCACGGCCAGGGCAGCGCGTGGCACCGCGACCTGATGGCCCGCTTGGCGGCGGAGCAGCTCCTCCTGGCGTCGGCGACGACGGAGGCCGGGATCGGCGGCGACGTGCGGTCCAGCGCCTGCTCGGTCGAAGGGGATGGAGATGGGGACGACGGCGGCTTCCGGCTGGAGAAGCAGGCCACCGTCATCTCCTACGGGGTGGAGGCCGACGCGATCTTGGTGACGGCGCGCCGCAAGCCGGACTCGCCACCGTCCGACCAGATCATTGTGCCCGTCCTGAAGGACCAGCTCCGGCTGGAGGCGATCGGGAACTGGGACACGCTGGGCATGCGCGGCACGCGCAGCATCGGCTACCACCTGCGGGCCGAGGGCGTCCGGGCGCAGATCATGCCCCTGTCCTACGCCGACATCTCGGCGCAGACGATGCTGCCGGTGACGCACATCCTGTGGAGCAGCGCGTGGCTCGGCATCGCCAGCGACGCGGTCGCGCGGGCCGGCGCCTTCGTGCGGGCGGAGGCGCGCAAACGGCCCGGCACCCAGCCGCCCGGCGCACGGCGGCTGGCCGAGGTCACCGCCCGCCTGCAGACCATGCGCGGCATGGTGCGGGGCGCCATCGCCCAGTTCGAGGAGGCGTCGGGCAGCCCCGACCGCCTGACCTCCATGGGCTTCGCGGTCGCCATGAACACGCTGAAGATGTCGTCGGCGGAGATGGTGGTGCGCATCGTGGAGCAGGCGATGCTGGTGGCCGGCCTGTCCGCCTACCGCAACGACAGCCCCTACAGCCTGGGCCGCCACCTGCGCGACGCCCATTCGGCGCCATTGATGATCAGCAACGACCGCGTCCTGGGCAACACGGCGAACCTGCTGCTGGCGCACAAGGACAACGGCTCTCTCTTCGGGTGAAGGATGGATATGCAGTCAGGGCAGACCCAGGCCGGCCATGGGGCGACGGATGATCCGCAGGCCGCTTTCCGCGACGCGCTGGTCGCGGCGGGGCTGCTCATCCCCACGGGGGTGGACGGTCTCTACGGCCGCAGCGGCGTCTTCGAGGACGTGGTGGAGCGCTTCAACGACCTGATCACCCGTTGGGGCCGTGACGACGGGGCGGAGGTCATGCGCTTTCCGCCGGCGGTCGCCCGCCACCATTTCGAGCGCAGCGAGTATTTGAAAAGCTTCCCGCAGCTCGCCGGCACGGTGCACAGCTTCAAGGGCGACGAGCGCGCCCACCAGACGCTCCTGCGCCGGCTGGAGGAGGGGGAGGAGTGGACCGACGGCCAGATGGCCACCAACGTGGTCATGACCCCGGCCGCTTGCTACCCGATCTACCCCACGATTGCCGAGCGCGGTCCGCTGGGCGGCGACGGCGCGTTGGTGGACGTCTACTCCTACTGCTTCCGCCACGAGCCGTCGCTCGACCCCGCGCGGATGCAGCTGTTCCGGATGCGCGAGTATGTCCGCGTCGGCACGCCCGACCAGGTGATGGACTTTCGCCAGAGCTGGTTGGAGCGCGGCCGGGCGCTGATGGACTCACTGGGCGTGCCGCTCGCCGTGGACGTGGCGAACGACCCGTTCTTCGGCCGGGCCGGGCGGATGCTGGCGGCCAACCAGCGCGACCAGGGGTTGAAGTTCGAACTGCTGATCCCGATCACGTCGGAGGAGAAGCCGACCGCCTGCCTCAGCTTCAACTACCACCAGGACCATTTCGGCCTGCTGTGGGACATCCGGACGCCGGACGGCGCCGTCGCCCACACCG
Organism: Azospirillum canadense; assembly: GCF_025961225.1. GTDB lineage: Bacteria > Pseudomonadota > Alphaproteobacteria > Azospirillales > Azospirillaceae > Azospirillum > Azospirillum canadense. The sequence continues at coordinate 4,437 of NZ_JAOQNG010000002.1, forward strand.
CCTGCGTTGGCTTCGGCATGGAGCGCGTGGCGCTCGCCTTGTTCCGCCACCACGGCTTCGACGTGCGGGCCTGGCCGGGGTCCGTGCGCGCCGCGCTGTGGGGGTGACGGGGTGGGGGACATGACCACGACCGCGCACCCGCTGCACGCGCCGGACCGTGCCTGGGTCGAGACCAACTGCTACACCGACCTGTGGATCGAGCTTCTGCACGCCTTGGGGCTGGAGCCCCTGGCGTCGCTGTCCTTCACCGTGGCGCAGGACTTCGAAGGCGACCAGTTCACCTTCTTCAAGGTCCCGCCCGAGGACCTGCGCCTGCTTTACGGGCTGGAGGTGCAGGAGTTGGCCATCTACGACACGGTGGAGGCGCACGCCGCCGTGCAGCTTCAGCGCGGCCGGCCGGTGCTGGTGGAGGTGGACGGTTTCCACCTGCCGGACACGCGCGGCACTTCCTACCGCACGCAGCACTCGAAGACGACCATCGCCATCCTGGGGCTGGAGCCGGAGGCCAAGCGCCTCGACTACATCCACAACGCCGGCCGCTACGCGCTGGAGGGGGAGGACTACGACGGCGTCTTCGCCGCGCACACGCTGTTCCCCTATGTGGAGTTCGTGAAGCGCGGGGATGCGGCCTTGGAGGGCCGGGCTCTGGTGGACGCGTCCATCGAGCGGCTGCGCCACCACCTCGGCCGCCGGCCGCGCGGGAACCCGGTCGCCGCCTACCGCGCCGCCCTGCCGGAGCATCTGGAGCGGCTGGCTTCGCGGTCCATGGACTATTTCCACCTCTACGCCTTCAACACCCTGCGGCAACTCGGCGCGAACTGCGAGCTGCTGGGCAGCTACGGCCGCTGGATCGACGCCCCAGCCGAAGTGGCGGACGCTTGCGAGGCGCTGACCTCCTCGGCCAAGGCGCTGCAATTCCAACTGGCCCGCGCGGTGCACCGGGGCCGCTTCGGGGACTATTCGGCGACGCTGGAGGGCATGGAGCGCGCCTACGACACCGCGCTCGACACTCTGGTCCGGCGCTTCGGGTAACGGGGGATGGCCAGGGTCGTTTCCGTCAGCGGCCACGCCGCGACCGCCCTGACCGATGGGTGGGAGATGCGCGTCGGGGAGGAGGGCGACTGGATCCCCGCCGCCGTCCCCGGGACGGCCGCGCAGGCGTTGCGGGACGCCGGGCTCCTGTCGCTCGACCGTCCGCCGCCCCTGCACGACCGGGACGTTGTCTACCGCCGGCGCTTGACCGGGGAGGGGAGGCGGCGGCTGCGTTTCCACGGCCTCGCCACCGTCGCCGAGGTCTTCCTGGACGGGGAGCGCATCCTCGCCTCCGACAGCATGTTCGAGGCCCAGGAGGTGCCGGTCACCCTGCGCGGGGACCATGAGCTGACCATCCTCTTCCGCGCGCTGAACCCGGTGTTGAAGGCGCAGCGCGGCCGGGGGCGCTGGCCGGTGCGGCTGGCCGGGCCGGCGGGCTTGCGGGCGGTGCGGACGACCCTGCTCGGCCATATGCCGGGCTGGTGCCCACCGGTCGCGGCGGTCGGCCCTTGGCGCCCGATCGAACTGGTCGAGGAGGCCGGGCCGCTGCGGGTTCTGGGCGCCGATCTGCGCTCGACCCTGGATGGCGGCGACGGGCTGCTGAGGCTGGAGCTGTCTGTTGATTGGACGGGCGCCGGTCAACCGCCGGCCTTCATGGATGTGGGCGGGGTCCGCGCGCCGCTCGCCTGGACGGGGCCGGATCGCTTGTCCGGCGAGGTCCGCATCCCGGACGTGGAGCCCTGGTGGCCGCACACCCACGGCAACCCGACGCTGTATCCCGTTAGCGCGGTGATCGGCGACCAGCGCGTCGACCTCGGCTGCACCGGCTTCCGCACCATAGAGCGGGCGGAGGGGGACGGCTTCGCCCTGCGCGTCAACGGAGTGCCGGTCTTCTGCCGCGGCGCCTGCTGGAGCAGCGCGGACGTCGTCGGCCTGCCGGGCTCAAAGGAGGCCTACACGCCCTGGCTGCACCTTGCGCGGGAGGCCGGCATGAACATGCTGCGCTTGGCCGGCATCACGGCCTACGAGGGCGATGCCTTCTTCGAGCTGTGCGATCAGCTGGGCATCCTCGTCTGGCAGGACTTCATGTTCGCCAACTTCGATTACCCGGCGGACGAGGCCTTCCTGGGCAAGGTCCGGCGGGAGGCGGCGCAGCTTCTCGACCGCACCCAGGCCTCGCCCAGCCTCGCCGTGCTCTGCGGCGGCAGCGAGGCGGAGCAGCAGGCGGCCATGCTCGGCCTGCCGCGCGCGGCCTGGAGCCAACCGGTCTTCGAGACCGCTCTGCGGGGGGAGGCGGAGCGCTGGCGGCCGGACCTGCCCTATGTCGGCAATTCCCCCACCGGCGGGCCGCTGCCCTTCGCGGCCAACGCCGGGGTCACTCATTATTATGGGGTGGGCGCCTACCGCCGGCCTTTGGAGGACGCGCGCCGGGCCGATGTGCGCTTCGCCACGGAATGCCTGGCCTTCGCCAACGTGCCGGAGCCCGGCGCCCTGCCGGGCGTTCCCCCCGTCCACGACCCGCGCTGGAAGGCGCGGGTGCCGCGCGACCCCGGCGCCCCCTGGGATTTCGAGGATGTGCGGGACCATTACCTGCGGACCCTGTTCGGCGCCGATCCGCCGGCCCTGCGGTATGAGGACCCGGACCGCTATTTGCACCTGTCGCGGGCGGTGACCGGGGCGGTGATGGAGGCGGTGTTCGCGGAATGGCGGCGCGCGGGCTCGCCTTGCGGGGGCGGGCTGGTCTGGATGTTCCAGGACCTGTGGCCGGGCGCTGGCTGGGGTGTGGTGGACAGCGCCGGGATCCCGAAGGCGGCGTGGCACGCGCTGCGCCGGGCCTTCCGGCCGGTCCAACTGCTGCTGACCGACGAGGGCGTCAACGGGCTGGCGGTCCACCTCATCAACGAGACCGCGCGGCCGGTGGAGGCCGTGCTGCGGCTGACCGCCCTGCGCGGGGGCGAGACCCCGGTGGTGCGGGCGGAGCGGCCGGTGACCCTGGCCCCGCGCGGCGCCCGGGCGATCCCGGCGGCGGAGCTGCTGGACCGCTTCTTCGACCTGACCTACGCCTACCGCTTCGGCCCGCCGGCCCACGACGCCACGGTGGCGGCCCTGGTCGAGGCCGGGAGTGGCCGGCGGCTGGCCGAGGCCTTTCATTTCCCACCCTCCGCCAACCCGCTGGAGCGGCACGACCTGGGCCTGTCCGCCGCGGCGGTCCGGGTGGGGGAAGGGTGGGAGCTGCGGCTGCGAACGCGGCGGCTGGCCTGTTGGGTCCATGTGGAGGACGACCGCTTCCGCGCGGCGGAGGACTGGTTCCATCTGCCTCCGGGGGAGGAGCGGTGCGTCCGGCTGATCCCGAAAGTCCATGGGGCCGGCGTGCCCGATGGTGAGGTTTGCGCGTTGAATGGAGGGTTGCCGGTGCGGTTCCGGGGGGATGCATGACGCCTTTGGTCTTTGAGGGCTGCTTTGGATGGCTCCACCAAGCCGAAGACCGGCGCGGGGGCCGGCGCGGGGTGGTGCTCTGCGGCCCCTATGGGAACGAGGCGCTGACCACGCACCGGGCTTGGCGCAGTTTCGCGGAGCGGCTGGCCGACGCCGGCCTGCCGACCCTGCGCTTCGACTACCCCGGCGCCGGCAACTCCGCGGGCGGGGAGGAGGATCCCGGCCGGCTGGGGGCCTGGATCGCCGGCATCCACGCCGCGGTGGCCCATCTGCGCGCCACCGCCGGGGTGGAGGAGGTGGCGCTGGTCGGCCTGCGGCTGGGCGCCCTGCTCGCGGCGGCGGCGGCGCGGGAGATCCCCGGCGGCGTCGCGGCGCTGGCCCTGCTGGCCCCGGCCCCCTCCGGCCGCGCCTTCGTGCAGGAGCTGCGCGCGCTGGCCCTGCTGGGCGACTGGCCGGAGGGAACGCCCCCCGCCGTCACGGCCGACGGCATCGACAGCGGCGGCTTCCGCCTGACCCCCGATACCGCGGAGGCCCTGCGCGCCCTGGACTTCGCCACCCTGGCGGGAAGCCCGGCCCCGCGCGTCCTGCTGGCCGACCGGCCGGATTCCCGCGCCGCTGCCCGGCTGGCGGAGCGGCTGCGCGCGCTGGGTGCGGCGGTGGCGGAGGAGCCCTTCCCCGACTTCGCCACGCTGATGAGCAGCGTCCAGCGCGCCACGGCCCCGTCCGCCACCTTCGAGCGGGTTGCCGGCTGGCTGGGGGAGGGCGTGACCCCTCCCGGCCCGCGCCTCGCCGCCTTACCGCCGCTGCCGGCGGAGCCGCGGCTGGAGACACCGGGCGCCGTGGAGCGGCCCCTGCGGTTCGGCCCCGCGGGGGGCCTGTTCGGCGTGCTGTGCGAGCCCGCCCCGGCGGCCGGTTCGGCGGCCGAGCCGCGGGACCGGCCGGCCGTGCTGCTGCTGAACAGCGGGGCCACCCACCACGTGGGGTCCGGCCGCATGTCGGTCACGCTCGCCCGCCGGCTGGCCGCGCGGGGGGTGGCGTCGCTGCGGGTCGACCTCGGCGGGCTCGGCGACAGCGCCTCCAAGCCCGGCCGGCGGGACGGGCTGATCTATTGCCGCGATTCGGTGGAGGATGCGCGGGCGGCGCTGGACGCGCTGGAGGCCCAGGGGCACCGCAGCGCCGTGGTGGTGGGCCTGTGCGCCGGGGCGGCGGTGGCCCTGCACACGGCGCTGGCCGACCCGCGGGTGGTCGGGCAGGCCCTGGTCAACCCCGGCCGATTCGTCCTGGGCGAGGGCGCCACGTCGGAGCAGGTCATCGGCACCGCCGTCGCCTCCGCCGCCGCCTACCTGCCCCGGCTGGCCGAGAGCGCCACCTGGCGGGCCATCCTGGGCCGCGACCGCAAGGCGGCCCGAATCGCCCGTGGCCTGTCGGAGCGGGCGGCCCGCCGCCTGCGGATCAAGGCCGGCCGGCTGCGCGCCAGCCTGACGGGGCGCGGCTACGATCCCGACGACGTGGCACACTGGTTCCAGTACCTGGGCCTGCGCGGGGTCCGCACCCTGCTGGTACACAGCGAGGGCGACGTCACGCTGGGCGAGCTGGAGGCCCATGTCGGGGCGGACGGCGGCCCCCTGCGCACCATGCCGAACCTGCGCATGGCCCGCATCCCCGGCGCCGACCACAGCCTGCTGCTGCGCCCCGCGCGGGAGCGGTTCGCCGCCCTGCTGGAGGAGCATCTGGACGGCATCGCCGCCGCCGGCCCCGCCCCGGTGCCGGGCGGTTCGGGCGCCGGGCTGCCGGCCTGGCTGTGGGTGACGTGACCGGCCCCCGATTCGGGGGGCGGGCGCCAGGGCGCGAATCGACGCAAGGGCGGGGCCGAAATGAAACGGGGCCGCGGCGCCCTGAACGGACGACCGCGACCCCGAAAAGAAAACGCCGCGCAGGGACACGGGAGCGCGGCGTTTTCCTGCTGCGACCGATCCCGGTTGGGGGATCAGTTGCGCTGCGGGTAGAGCCCTTCGATGCAGATGATGAAATTCATGTAAAGAGACGGCTGCGTCACGTTGAGCGCGACCTGGCCGGAGGCGGCGAACGGAACCGGGTTGGCGTTGCCGGCCGGCTGGACGCTGACGCTGCCGCCGTTGACGGCGGTCACGGTGCCGGACAGCGCCGGGGTGCTGGGCGTGCCGTTCGGGGTGGAGGCGATGCCGCCGAGGGACGCGGTGGTGCCCGCCGTGCCCGCGGGCACGTAGACCTTCGGCGCGTTGGTGCCAGTGGTCGCGATACCGGCGGCCAGCAGAGAGTTATCGGCCGGGGCCACAGTCTGCGAACCGGCCGTCGGAGCCGCGACAGCGGTCAGCGTCGTGTTGACCGTCAGGTTGCCCGTGGTCGCCGGGATGGTGAAGTTCACCGGGCCGGTGGTCGGGGTGAAGCCGGCGGTGTGCGTGTGCTGCGGCAAGTTGGCCGCCTGGATCGTGCCGGTGGAGGTGACGTTCGCCGCGACGTTGGTGGCGCCGAACGCCACGCCGTTCAGGCCGGTGACGGCCTGCGCGCCGACCGGAACCCGGTTGCGCAGATCCGGCAGGCCGAAGGTGGAGGAACCGTTGCCGCCGTAGATCGTGCCGATCAGCGAATACAGCGCCGCGTATTGCTGAATGTTCAGCAGAGCGCCGTCGCACAGATGCCAGCCGACCGGAACCCAGCGGATCGGCCAAATGAGAATGGTGCCAAGCATCGCGTCGCCCATCGGGGTGCTCCCTTTGTTGGTATGAAAATGGTCGAGTTGGTCAATCCCGCTGCCCGCCTTAGAGGATATGACGGCGGTGAACGCAACCCTACACCGGTGTGTGTAGATTGAAAACCCGTATAATTTCGCTATTTCGTTTCACAATTGAGACGGAGATTCCATTCTCTGGTTGATGCGAAATATAATTTTACAATTTTCGACATTTTTCTTCAGTTGCGGAGCAGCGGATCCTGCGACGCCGGACCGTTGACGTTGGCGATGGCGTGCATCCGGCCGGCGTGAATGGGGGAAAGCAGCAAACATTCCTATGTATGTTCTGCCATTCCATCCGGTCCGGCGGCTTCAGGCGGACATTGCGGTGTTGAAACACAACCTTTAATGGTTTTAAGCGTGTTTCTTTTCGCGTCTTCCTCGAAACCCGGGCTGCGGTATGTACACGTCTTGATTGGACGGGCCGATGTGGACCCTTCCCCGTCATTCCCGCGAAGGCTGGGATCCAGAAAACTTCGACGTTGTGCGACTGATGTGCCCTGGATCCCAACCTTCGCTGGGATGATGGAGAAGAGACGTTGCGACCGCGGGTAGGCCCCAGCGCCCCGAGTCTACGCCTATGAGGCTTCGCCGGGATGACGATGGGGAAAGTCGTTTTCGACTTCGCCAAGCTAATTCCTTCAGGAAGCGCCGATGCGGGGTCGCGACGCAGAGGAGAGCGGGGCGTTGCAGTTGTGCATACGCAAGTATGCACATCGACAAACACGCTTGTTGCGGTGTCCGGCCATCCTGTTGCGTCTCAGAAACTGATATTCCAGTCCAATTTTGGTTGCCTGTCCGTTTCGTCGCACCGAAAAGATGATACATTTCATCACATGTTCTCATGTTGCGCGTGGAGATTATCTTTTTTACAAATACCCAATTGGGTAAAGTTAGCCAATTTGTCGGGTGAGGACGGGTGCGGCCATGAAGTCGATGTTCACGCGGGGTAAAGGTGGCTCGGTGACCGGAACGCGGGTGGGCGGCAAGGCCGCGCAACCGGGCGTGCAGGGCAAGGGCCGGAAGGCACCCCTGGCCATGGCACTCGAACCGCGCTTCATGTTCGACGCCGCCGGCGTCGCGACCGCGGCCAGCGATCCCACGGCGGACCAGCACGCCGACCCCAACGCCGCGCATCCGGACGGCAAGACGGCCGACGCGGCGCAGAAGGACGCGGCGGTCACCGCTGCCGCGGCCTCGGCCGCCGCCGTTGGCGCGGCACCCACGGCACCAACGGCAGCACCGGCCATGGCAGCCGCGACGTCCGAAGCCGGCCCTGTGGATGTGCGACCCCTCGATCCTGCACAGAACGATGGCAAGAAGGAGGTCGTGTTTATCGAGTCCGACGTTGCGGGCTACCAAACGTTCGTGGACGGTGCGAAAGCGGGTGTTGAGGTCGTTCTGCTTGACGCATCGAAAGACGGTCTGACGCAAATGGTCCAATGGGCTCAAACCCATCAGGGCTATGACGCGATCCATGTGGTCAGCCACGGCAGCGAGGGCGTCGTTTATCTCGGCGCCTTGCAATTGAATGCCGACACTCTCGCGGCACGCACGTCGGATGTGGCGTCGCTCGGAAAGGCGCTCAGTCCGGACGGCGATCTCCTTCTGTATGGCTGCGAAGTTGCAAGCAGCAAGGGACTGGAATTCGTTTCCGCTTTGGCCAGAACGAGCGGCGCCGATGTCGCCGCTTCGAATGATCTGACCGGCTCTTCGGCTCTGGGTGGCAATTGGACACTTGAGACGAAGATCGGTGATATCAATGAAGGTGTCGCGTTCTCCGACGTCGCGTTGAATGGCTATGGCAGCCTTCTCGTCACTGACGCCATCAACTTCACCACCGTCGCGGGGGGCGCCGGCACAGCGACCGTCACCGTATCGACGACGGATTTCGGCACGGTCGCCTTCAAGCTGACGGACAGCGGCCTCAGCACAGCCTACGCCTCATTGTCTGCTCCCGGCAGCAGCACCAATCTTGGAAACGCCGATCCTGGCAGCGGAAGCAAGGGGTTGGTGATCAATATCGATAACACTCCTGGCGCGACGCTCCCTGCCTATTTCGTGATCGCAACAGCGAACGGTACAGAGTTTCGCTTTGATTCCATTAATTTGTACGACTTTAACTCGCAGGGTTATACGGTTTATATTGTTGGATACCGTGATGGGGTGCAGCTGCAAACTGATACATTCAGCGACACCACCATTGGCGCAAATGCAACCGTATCGCTGTCGACAAACTTCGATAACGTTGACCAGGTTCGCATCTACACGTCAGGCGGCCCTACGGCGAACCCGCTGGAAATGGGGTTTGACGATGTCGTGTTGAAATCGCCAATTCTCGGCGGACCGTCCCCAACGGTCACCGACGGCAACATTTCCATTGCCGGCCATTCGGGCGCCAGCAACACCTACAAGGTCGGTGATACCGTCACCGCGACCTGGAACAACACGTCGGGTGGCGACAACAACAGCAGCATCACCAGCGTCACGGTGGACTTCAGCGCGTTCGGCGGCGGCACGGCGGTGGCGGCGACCAACAGCTCCGACACCTGGACCGCAACCTACGTCATCGCGTCGGGCAGCGTCGACGGCACGAGCAAGAACGTGTCGGTGAAGGCAACAAACGGAAACGGCTCCACCACGACGGCCGACACCACCAACGCCACGGTGGACAACATCGCCCCGGTGGTGACCGGCAGCCGGATCACGCTGAACAACGGGTCGGGCACCGGCAGCGCGTTCAAGGTCGGCGACACGGTCACCGCGACCTGGAACAACACGGGCACCGGCGACAACAGCAGCACCAACAACGGCGACCTGTCCACCGTGACGGTGGACTTCAGCCAATTCGGCGGCGGCACCGCGGTGGCGGCGACCCCCACCAGCGGCGTCTACAAGGCGACCTACGTCATCACGGGCGGCACCGTCGACGGCGGCGCGACCGTGTCGGTGAAGGCGACCGACGATGCCGGCAACACCACCACCACGACAAGCAACACGACCGTGATGGTCGACAACCAGGCCCCGACGGTGACGGGCGGCAAGATCACCCTGAACAGCGGGTCGGGCACCAGCGGCGCCTTCAAGGTCGGCGACACGGTCACCGCGACCTGGAACAACACGTCCGCCACCGGCGACAACAACGGCGACCTCGCCTCCGTCACGGTGGACTTCAGCCAGTTCGGCGGCGGAACCGCGGTGGCGGCGAGCAACAGCTCCGAAACCTGGACCGCGACCTACGTCATCACGGGCGGCAGCGTCGACGCCACCAACCGCAACGTGTCGGTGACGGTGACCGACGATGCCGGCAACACGACGACCACGTCCGACACCACAAACGCCACCGTGGACAACGTCGCGCCGACCATCACCGCGGCCAACACCACCCTGACGGGCACCGGCAGCGGCACGGCCGGCGGATTCAAGATCGGCGACACGGTCACCGCGACCTGGAACAACAGCGGCAGCGGCGACAGCAACCTCGACAGCATCGCCTCGGTGACGGTGAACTTCAGCCAGTTCGGCGGCGGTGCGGCGGTGGCGGCCACCAACAGCTCCGGCACCTGGACCGCGACCTACGTCATCGCGTCGGGCACCGTCGACGGCGCGTCGAAGGGCGTCACCATCACGGCGACGGACAACGCCGGCAACACCGCGAACGCCAGCCCCACCACCACCGTCACCGTCGACAACCAGCCGCCGACGGTGACGGCCGCAAAGATCAGCGTCAGCGGCGGCACCGGCACCAGCAGCGCCTACAAGATCGGCGATACGGTCACCGCGACCTGGAACAACACGGGCATTGGCGACAACAACACCGACGGCATCACGTCGGTGACGATGGACTTCAGCCAGTTCGGCGGCGGCACGGTGGCGGCGGCCAACAGCTCCGGCACCTGGACGGCGACCTACGTCATCGCGGCCGGCAGCGTCGACGGCACCAACAAGAACGTCTCGGTCACCGCCACCGACAACATGGGCAACACCACGACCACGGCGGGCACCGGCAACGTCGCCGTGGACAACGTCGCCCCGACGGTGACCGACGCGAAGATCAGCATCAGTGGTGCTTTGGGCACGAGCGGCGCCTACAAGATCGGCGATACCGTCACCGCGACGTGGAACAACACCGCCGGCGGCGACAACAACGCCGATGGCATCGCATCGGTCACGGTGGACTTCAGCGCGTTCGGCGGCGGCGCGGCGGTGGCGGCGACCAACAGTTCCGGCACCTGGACGGCAACTTACGTCATCGCGGCGGGCAGCATCGACGCGACCAACCGCAACGTGTCGGTGACCGTTACCGACAACGCCGGCAACACGACGACCACGGCCGACGGCACGAACGCCACGGTCGACAACATCGCCCCGACGGCGACCGACGCGAAGATCAGCATCGCCGGCGCCACGGGGGCCGGCGGCGTGTACAAGACCGGCGACACGGTCACCGCCACCTGGGACAACACGGGTGCCGGCGACAACAACGCCGACACGATCAGCACCGTCACGGTGAACTTCAGCCAGTTCGGCGGCGGTACGGCGGTGGCGGCGACCAACAGCTCCGGCACCTGGACCGCGACCTACGTCATCGCGGCCGGCAGCATCAACGCCTCGAACAAGAACGTGACGGTGACCGTCACCGACAACGCTGGCAACGCGGCGAACGCGGCCGACACCACCAACGCCTCGGTCAACAACGTGGGGCCGACCGTCACCGCGCCGAGAATTTCCATCAGCGGCGCATCGGGCACGAGCGGCGCCTACAAGATCGGCGACACCGTCACCGCGACCTGGAACAACACCGCCGGCGGCGACAACAACGCCTCCATCGGCTCCGTCACCATGGACTTCAGCCAGTTCGGCGGTGGCACGGTGGCGGCGGCCAACAGCTCCGGCACTTGGACGGCGACCTACGTCATCACGGCCGGCAGCGTCGACGGCACCAGCAAGAACGTCTCGGTCACCGCCACCAATTCGGTCGGCAACCCCTCCACCACCGCCGGCACCACCAACGCGACCGTGGACAACGTCGCGCCGACGGTGACGGACGCGAAGATCAGCATCGGCGGCGCGTCGGGCACGGGCGGCGCCTACAAGATCGGCGACACCGTCACCGCCACCTGGAACAACACCGCCGGCGGTGACAACAACACCGACAGCATCACGTCGGTGACGGTGGACTTCAGCGCGTTCGGTGGCGGCACGGCGGTCGCGGCGACCGAAAGTAGCGGTACTTGGACGGCGACCTACATTATCGCGTCGGGCAGCGTCGACGGCACGAACAAGAACGTGTCCGTGACCGCCACCGACAACGCCGGCAACACGACCACGACGGCCGACAGCACGAATGCCACGGTCGACAACGTCGCTCCGACGCTGACCGACGCGAAGATCAGCATCAGCGGTGCGTCGGGCACGGGCGGCGCCTACAAGATCGGCGACACGGTCACCGCGACCTGGAACAACACGGGCACCGGCGACAACAACACCGACAGCATCGCCTCGGTGACGGTGAACTTCAGCCAGTTCGGTGGCGGCACGGCGGTGGCGGCGACCGAAAGCAGCGGCACCTGGACGGCGACCTACGTCATCACGGCCGGCAGCGTCGACGGCACGAACAAGAATGTGTCGGTGACGGCCACCGACAACGCGGGCAACACGACCACCACGGCCGATGGCACCAACGCCACCGTGGACAACGTGGCTCCGACGGTGACCGACGCGAAGATCAGCATCAGCGGCGGCACCGGCACCGGCGGCGCCTACAAGATCGGTGACACCGTCACCGCCACTTGGGACAACTCCATCAGTGGCGACAACAACACCGACGTGATCAGTACCGTTACGGTGGATTTCAGCCAATTCGGCGGCGGCACCGCGGTGACCGCGAGCAGCAATGCCGACGGAGTGTGGACGTCGACTTACATCGTTGCGTCCGGCAGCATCGACACGACCAGCCGCAACGTGGCCGTGACTGTCACCGACAACGCCGGCAACACCACGACCACGGCGGACAGCACCAACGCGACCGTGGACAACGTGGCCCCGACGGTGACCGATGCGAAGATCAGCATCGGTGGCGCGTCGGGCACCAGCGGCGCCTACAAGATCGGCGACACGGTCACCGCGACCTGGAACAACACGGGCACCGGCGACAACAACACCGACAGCATCGCGTCGGTGACGGTGGACTTCAGCGCGTTCGGCGGCGGCACGGCGGTGGCGGCCACCAACAGCTCTGGCACCTGGACCGCGACCTATGTCATCACGGCTGGCAGCATCGACGTGACCAACCGCAACGTGTCGGTGACCGCCACCGACAACGCCGGCAACACGACCACCACGGCTGACAGCACCAACGCCACCGTGGACAACGTGGCGCCGGTGCTGACGGTGGGCAACATGGCAGGCCTTTCCACCCCGACCGGGACCGGCAACACGCTGCGCATCGGCGACACGGTAACCGCGGTGTGGGACAACTCCGCCAGTGGTGACAACAACCCCGACACGATCGGCGCCGTCACCGCCGACTTCAGCCAGTTCGGTGGCGGCAGCGCGGTGGCGATGACCAACTCCGGTGGCGTGTGGCGCCAGACCTACGTCATCACCGCCGGCAGCATCGACGCAACCAACCGCAACGTGGCGATCACCGTCACTGACAACGCCGGCAACACCGCCACCGTCACGGACACCGCGAACCGCAGCGTGGACAACGTCGCGCCGACGGTGACCGACGCGAACGTGTCGATCAGCGGCGGCACCGGCACGGGTGGGGCCTACAAGATTGGGGACACGGTCACCGCGACCTGGAACAACACCGCCGCCGGCGACAATAACAGTGACAGCATCACGTCAGTAACGGTCGACTTCAGCCAGTTCGGCGGCGGCACCGCGGTGACGGCGACCAACAGCGCCGGCACCTGGACGGCGACCTACGTCATCACGGCCGGCAGCGTCGACGGTACGAACAAGAACGTGTCGGTGAAGGCGACCGACAACGCGGGCAACACGACCACGACGGCCGACAGCACGAATGCCACGGTCGACAACGTCGCGCCGACGGTGACGGACGTGAAGATCAACATCAGCGGCGCTTCGGGTACGGGTGGAGCTTACAAGATCGGCGACACCGTCACCGTGACCTGGAACAACACCGCCGGTGGTGATAACAACGCCGACAGCATCGCCTCGGTGACGGTGAACTTCAGCCAGTTCGGTGGCGGCACCGCGGTGGCGGCGACCAACAGCGCCGGCACTTGGACCGCGACCTACGTCATCGCGTCGGGCAGCATCGACGGCACGAACAAGAACGTGTCCGTGACCGCCAGCGACAACGCGGGCAACACGACCACGACGGCCGACAGCACCAGCGCCACCGTGGACAACGTCGCACCGACGGTGACCGACGCGAAGATCAGCATCGGTGGTGCGTCGGGCACGGGTGGCGCCTACAAGATCGGCGACACCGTCACCGCGACCTGGAACAACACCGCCGGCGGCGACAACAACACCGACAGCATCGTCGCGGTAACGATGGACTTCAGCCAGTTCGGCGGCGGCACCGCGGTGACGGCCACCAACAGCTCCGGCACGTGGACCGCCACCTACGTGATCACGGCCGGCAGCGTCGAAGCGACCAACCGCAACGTGTCGGTGACCGTCACCGACAACGCCGGCAACACGACCACCACGGCCGACAGCACCAACGCCACGGTCGACACGGTTGCGCCGATCCAGACCATCGGCACCATCGGCCTCTCGGCCGATGTCGGGACGTCGAGCACGGACTTCCTCACAGCCACGGCCGGCCAGACCATTTCCGCCACCCTGTCGGCCGGCTTGGCCACCGGGGACATCCTGTACGGCTCCGTGGACGGCGGGACGACCTGGACCGACATCACCGGCAAGGTCAACGGCACCGCCGTGGCCTGGACCGGCGCCACCCTGCTGTCCGGCACCAACAGCGTGAAGATGAAGGTCGTCGACGCCGCCGGCAACGAGGGCGCGGTGGCCAGCCAGTCCTACACGCTCGACGCCACCATGCCGTCGGTGCAGAGCATTGCCCCGATCAACGCGCCGACGCTCACCGCCGCGTCGGTGACCTATCGCGTCGTGTTCTCCGAAACCGTCGCGAACGTCACCACGGACGACTTCGTCCTGACGGCCACGGGCAGCGCGTCGGGCACCGTCGCTTCCGTGTCCGGCAGCGGCACGACGTGGGACATCACCGTCACCGGCGTCAGCGGCGACGGCACGCTGCGGCTCGACCTGAAGGGCAGCACCGACGTGATCGACAGCGCCGGCAACGGCAACGGCACCAACGGGTCGATCGCCGCCTTTACCACGGGCACGGTCCACACGGCCGATCGGGCCGGCCCGGCCTTCACCTCCACGGTGGCGCCGTCGGTGCCGGAGAATTCGACGCCCGTCGTCACGCTCGCCGCGACCGACAGCAACGGACCGATCACCTACCAGATCGTGGGCGGGGAGGATTCGGCGAAGTTCACGCTCACCGGAACGGCGCTGTCCTTCACGGCCGCGCCGGACTATGAAACGCGGACGGACGCCAACGCGGACAACGTCTACAAGGTGGTGGTGCGGGCGACGGACAGCCTGGGCAACACCACCGACCAGACCCTGTCCGTCACCGTCACCAACGTCAACGAGACGCCGGCCAACGGCGTGGCCCCGGTCGTGACCGGAACCGCGGCGGTCGGCCAGACCCTGACCGCCGGCACGGGCAGCTGGACCGATCCGGAAAGCGACGTCCTGACCCACAGCTACCAGTGGTACCGGGCCAGCGACAGCGCCGGCACAGGTGCCACGGCGATCAGCGGCGCGACGTCCGCCAGCTACGCGCCGACGACGTCCGACGCGCACCAATATGTCCGCGTGGTGGTCACCGCCAACGACGGCAACGGCCACACGCCGAGCGTAAACGGCGCCTGGACCGCCATCGGCAACAGCGCGCCGGTCAACAGCGCGGTTCCCGCGATCACCGGCACCGCGACGGTCGGCAGCACGCTGAGCGTCGGGACCGGCAGCTGGAGCGACGTCGACGCCGACACGGTCACCTACAGCTACCAGTGGTATCGGTCCAGCGACAGCGCGGGCACCGGCGCCACGGCGATCAGCGGCGCCACCGGCACCAGCTACACGCCCGCGCTCGCCGACGCGCACAAGTACCTGCGCGTGGTGGTCACCGCCAACGACGCCCACGGCAGCACCGACCAGACCGCGGCGACCGTTTGGACGGCCGTGGGCAACAGCGCGCCGGTCAACACGGTGGTGCCCACGGTGTCCGGCCCCGGCACCATCGCCAGCGCCCTGACCGCCACCTCCGGCAGCTGGAGCGACGCCGACGCCGACACGGTCACCTACAGCTACCAGTGGTACCGGGCCAGCGACAGCGCCGGCACCGGCGCCACGGCGATCGGTGGGGCGACGTCCTCCAGCTACACGCTGACCGGCGCCGACGACGCCAAGCACCTGCAGCTGGTGGTCACGGCCACCGACGGGCAGGGCGGCAGCCAAGCGGCCGGGTCGGCCTGGCGCCTGATCACCAACAGCGTTCCGGTGATCGGCGGGGTGACCACGGCGGCGCAGCCGACCACCGACACGGCGACCGTCACGCCCTTCGCCGCCGTGACCATCCAGGACGCCGACACCCTGCAGGTGCAGACGGTTACGGTCACGCTCGACAGCGCGGCTAGGGGGGCGCTGGCCGGAACCCAGGGCGGCAGCTACGACGCCGCCACCGGGGTGTGGAGCTTCACCGGCACCGCGGCGCAGGCCCAAACGGCGGTCCGGGCGCTGGTCTTCACGCCCGCGCCCAACCACGTGGCGCCGGCCGCGACGGAGACGACGACCTTCACCATCGCCGTCAACGACGGCGTGGCGGGCGCCGTGTCCGACGGGCGGACCACGGTGGTGACGACTTCGGTGTACGACACGCCGGTGATCGGCGGCCTGAACGCCGGCCAAGCGATCCAGTACGGCTCCACGGCCAAGCCGTTCGCGACGGCGACGGTGGCGGACCCGGACGTGCAGACGTCGCGGGTGCAGGTCATCATCGTCAACGGCGCCAACCAGGGCGACTTCACGGCGGCCTCGGCCGCCGGCTGGACGCGGACCGTCAGCGGCACCGACATCGTCTACGAGAAGAGCTACGCGAGCACCCAGGGCATCGGTGGCGCCGAGCAGGCGGACCTGCGCAACCTCGTCTTCGCGCCGACCAGCACCAGCGTGCCGAACGCGCCGGCGTCGGGGACCACCGCCTTCCAGGTCAAGATCGACGACGGCGGTAACTGGGTCAGCAGCCCGGCCAACGCCGTGACGGTGGTGGAGGCGCAACCCAACGCGCTGGCGTCGGGCAGCGACAGCGGCGCGTCGGGCACCGACCGCATCACCAACGCCACGACCCCGACGGTGCGCGTCAGCCTGCCGGGCAGCCCGGCGGCGGCCGGCGACACGGTCGAGCTTCTGCTCGGCGGAACGTCGCTTGGGCACCCGGTGACGCGGGTCCTGACCGCGGCCGACGTCGCCATCGGCTACGTCGACCTCGGCGTGACCGCGGCGGGCGACCTGGGCGCGGACGGCGCCAAGACCTTCACCGCGCGGGTGACGGACGCGAACAGCACCAGCACGCTGGTCGGCGGCGCGCTGACCGTCACGCTGGACACCACGCCGCCGCCGGCCCCGACCTCCCCGGCGGTGCTGGTGTCGGGCAGCGACAGCGGCCGGTCGGACAGCGACGGCGTGACGCGGGTGACCAGCCCGACCGTCCGCGTCTCGCTGGGCGGCACCAACGCGGTGGCCGGCGACACGGTCGAGCTTCTGCTCGGCGGGTCGTCGCTCGGGCACCCGGTGACGCATGTCCTGACGGCGGCCGACATCACGAACGGCTATGTCGACCTCGGCGTGACCGCGGGCGACCTGGGGGCGGACGGCGCCAAGACCTTCACCTCGCGGGTCACCGACGTGGCGGGCAACGTCGGCACGGCCGGCGGCGCCCTGACCATCACGCTCGACACCAGCGTCCCGGCGCTGCCGACCACGATCGCCGTTGCCGCCGCGGACGACACCGGCACCTCGTCCGGCGACGGCATCACCCGCAAGCTGCGGCCGGCAATCACCGGCATGGCGGAAGCCAACAGCACGGTGACCGTCAACATCGACGGCACCGACGTCGGCACCGCGACCGCCGACGCGACGGGGGCTTGGAGCTACACGCCGACCAGCGACCTCGTCGTTGGCGCCCACGTCGTCAAGGCCAAGGCGACCGACGCCGCCGGCAATGCCGGCGACTATTCCGCCACGGCGACGATGACCATCGACCGTTCGGTCCCGACGGTCGTGTCGGTGGGGGCGCCGGCCAACGGCACCTACAAGCTCGGCGACACGCTGCAGTTCACCGTCACCTTCTCGGAGCGTGTCTCCCGCCTGAACAGCAGCA
Organism: Azospirillum canadense; assembly: GCF_025961225.1. Lineage (GTDB taxonomy): Bacteria > Pseudomonadota > Alphaproteobacteria > Azospirillales > Azospirillaceae > Azospirillum > Azospirillum canadense. Next base: position 22,130 of record NZ_JAOQNG010000002.1, read on the forward strand.
CGCTCAACCTCGTCGTCGACTTGGCGGGCGGCGGCACCGCCACCCGCCAGGCCATGCTGCTGTCCAACAGCGGGACCACCGCCGTCTACGCCTACACGGTGCAGGCGGGGGATCTGGACGGCAACGGGATCCAGGTGAGCGGCCTGACGGCCGCGTCGGCCATCGACACGGCGGGCAACGCGCTCGACACGACGTTGAACGGCGTGGGCTCCACGGCCGGCGTGATGGCCGACGGCGTGGTCCCGCTGGTCGCCAGCGTGACGCTGCCGCAAAGCCAGTCCTACCGCGCCGGGCAGGAGCTGACCTTCGTCGTCACCTTCGACGACCCGAACCTCGTGATCGGTGGCACCAACAACTCGGCGCTGGGCTTCACCATCGGTGGGGCCGCCCGGTCGGCGGCATTCGTCAGCCAGTCGGGCGGGGCGGTCACCTACCGTTACGTGGTGCAGGCCGGCGACGACACCGGCACCGGCATCACGGTGACCGGCATCACGGCGGGGACCGCCACCTACAGGGACACGGCCGGCAATGACGCCAACCTGTCGCTCGGCGGCAAGGTGGGCGACAGCACCGGCATCGTGATCGACACGGGTGTCCCGACGGTCGCCGCCCCGGCGGTGACCAGCAGCACGGTCGCCGGATCCACCGCGACGGAACGGGTCTCCGCCACCAGCACGCCGGCTATCAGCGGCACGACCGAGGCCAACAGCACGGTCACGGTGCTGGTCGACGGCAAGGCGGTCGGCACCACGGTCGCCGATGCCACGGGCGCCTGGAAATACAGCTTCGCCACCGCGCTGGCCGACGGGGTGCGCAGCATCCAGGTGCAGGCGACTGACAAGGCGGGCAACGCCAGCGCTCTGTCCACGGCGACACCGCTGACCATCGACACCACGGCGCCGGGCGCGCCGACGGTGACGGTGGGCACGGCGACGTCCGGGGCCACGGCGGTGCGCGGCACGGCCGAGGCGAACGCCCTGGTCGTGGTGACGGTCAACGGGAAGGACGTCGGCACCGCCCGTGCCGACGCGGCCGGCACTTGGCAACTCGTCCTGGCGTCCGATCTGGGGACCGGCAGCTTCACGATCGCGGCGCGCGCCCGCGACGCGGCCGGCAACACGGGTGCCGCCGGCACCACCGCCTTCACGGTGGCGCCGCCCCCGCCGCCGCCGACCACGACTGTCGTCACATCGAGCGGCAACACCACCACGGCCGTGTCGTCGAGCAACAGCTCGTCCAGCAGCGCGGTGTCAACCTCGACGACACAAACCACCACGGGGCCGACGCTCGGCACGGCGCCAACGCTGCCCAGCCAGACGAGCAGCGACGCGGGCCGCGTCATCACCAGCTCGTCCATCGGCAGCGGCGGCGGGTCGGGAAGCAGCAGCACGGACGCCGGCCGGTCGATCACCATCAACGCGATCAGCAACCAGTCGAGCAGCGACGCCGGCCGTTCGATCACCATCACGGCGATCGGCGGCTCGTCGGGCACGAGCGGGACGTCGAGCAGCGCCAGCAGCGTGCTGGGCAGCACGGGCGGCGGAAGCTCGTCGAGCGGCGGCTCCAGCCTGAGCAGCGTCGTCAGCGGTGGCGGCAGCGGCGGGAGCCTGGGCGGTTCCGGTCTCGGCAGCTCCAGCCTTGGAAGCTCGGGTCTTGGCGGCTCCGGCCTCGGGTCGGGCGGCCTCGGCTCCACCGGTACGGGCAGCGCGACCGGCAGCGGCACGGGCCTGGGCGGCGTCTCCACCGGTACGGGAACTGGCGGCACGGGAAGCGGCGGCCTGGGCACCCCGTCGACGGGCGGGCTCTCCACCGGCGGCACGGGATCCGGTACGGGCGTCGGCACGGGCACTGGCACTGGATCCGGAACTGGAACGGGCACCGGGACCGGCGGGCTGAACGGCAGCCTCGGAACCCAGGGCAGCGGCACGCAGGGTGGCGGAACCACCTCCGGCTCCACCCCCGGCGCGACGGGCACGGGAGCCCAGGGCGGCGACCGCGGCACCACCGGCACCCAAAACCAGAGCATCCAAAACCAGGGCCAGACCCAGGGCGGCAACCGCAACACCATCGAAACCGCCCCGGCCAACCGCGGCGGCCAGAACGGGCAGACCCAGGGCAACCAGCAGCAAGGTGGCCAGCAGCAGGGCGGCCAGAACGCCCAGCCGCCGGCCGGCGACGGGCAGGGCGGCGACCAGCGCAACGCTCCGTCCGGAACCGAAGGGCAGGGCGACGGCCAAGGTCAGCCACAGGGCCAACCGCAGGGCCAAGGCCAGGGCCAACCGCAAGGTCAGGGCAACCGCGCCGATGCGGGCGACGCCCCGGCGCCGAAGCCCGCCTTCACGCGGCAGATCGCCCAGGTCCACGGGGCGGCCGACGCCCGCACCGCGGCCCTGCTCGCCGCGCTCGCCACGCACACCCCACCGGGCAACCGGGCGGCTTGAGGCCGCCCGCGTTCCCATCCCTTCCACCGCTTCCGCCTCCGCGTTTCCTCTTCGAATGGATTGCCGACGAGAATGACCTGCCTTCCTCTGACCTTCCGGGCGCGGTCCACGATGGCCTGCGCGACCGTCGCCCTGCTTGCCGCCTCCCTGCTCGCCAGCGGCTGCTCGCTGTCGCCGCAGCCCCTGACGTCCGAGGAGAACCTGTCGCGGGTGCGCGCCGACATGGCGGTGGTGATGTCCCCGCAGGAGCCCATCGCCGGCCCCGTCTCCATGCACGAGGCGATGGCCCGCGCCATCAAGTACAACCTCGACGAGCGCGTGAAGCTGATGGAGATGGCCGTCGCCAACCAGCAGCTCGACCTCTCGCGCTTCGACATGCTGCCGCGTGTCGTCGCCGGCGCCGGCTACGCCGGGCGCAACAACGAGGCCGGCTCGGAAAGCCTGAACCTCGCCACCGGGCGGCGCACCGGCGAGAGCACCACCGCCACCGACCGCAACCGCCGCACCGCCGACCTCGGCTTCACCTGGAACATCCTCGACTTCGGCGTCAGCTACCTGCGCGCGCGCCAGAACGCCAACCTCGTGCTGGTCGCCGACGAGCGCCGCCGCCGCGTCGTCCAGGGCATCCTGCAGGACGTGCGCACCGCCTATTGGCGCGCCGTGGCCGCCGAGCGGCTGCTGAAGCGCATCGAGCCGCTGGAAAAGCGCATCGAGGCGGCGCGCCGGAACGCCGGCGCGCTGGAGACGCAGCGCGTGCAGGCGCCGCTGCAGACGCTGACCTACCAGCGCTCGCTGGTCGACACGCTGCGCCAGCTGCAGACGCTGCGCCGCGAGCTGGTCGCCGCCAAGTCGCAGCTGGGCGCCCTGATGGGCCTGCCGCCGGGCGAGAGCTTCACGCTGGCCATCCCGGCGGAGGCGACGGCGAAGGACGCGCCGGCCATCGCCACCCCGGTGGAGGCGCTGGAATCCTACGCGCTGCTGAACCGGCCGGAACTGGTCGAGGAGACCTACAACGCCCGCATCACCGCCGACGAGACGCGGCGCGCGCTGCTGAAGCTGCTGCCGGGCATCGACCTGAACGCCGGGCTGCACTACGACAGCAACAGCTTCCTGCTGAACCAGCAGTGGGCGGACTATGGCGCGCGGCTGTCGTGGAACATCCTGAACCTGGCCTCGGCGTGGGACACGCAGTCCTATTCGAAGGCGCAGGAGGAGCTGGTGGCCTTCCGCCGGCAGGCGCTGAGCGTGGCGGTGCTGAGCCAGGTGCGGGTGGCGATGGTGCAGTACCGCGAGTTGGCGCAGGAGTTCGCGCTGACCGCCGACCAGGCGGCGATCGACCAGCGCATCCGGCAGCAGTACGTGAACAGCAGCACGGTCGGCCAGCAGGGCGACCTGGGGGTGATCCAGGCGGAGGTGTCGGTGCTGGTGTCCGACCTGCGCCGCGACCTGGTGTTCGCCGACCTGCAGAACGCCTATGCCCGCGTGATGGTGTCGGCGGGCGTCGACCCGCTGCCCGAGGCGGTGCCGGCGCAGGACATGGCGACCCTGCGGCGCGCCGTCGCCGACGGGCTGTCCAGCTGGGAGCAGCGCGCCGGCGGCACCGCCCGCCTGCCGGACCTGCTGACCCCGGCCGCGACCACCTCGGAAAAGCCGGCGCCCGCGCCGGAGAAGGCCACGGTGGAAAAAGGCACGGCGGATAAGGCGGGCGCTCCGGTCGCCCAGGCACCCGAGGCGAAGGCCCCGGCCGAAAAGGCCGCGGCGGTCGCCACCCCGGCCCCCGCGGAGAAGGCCGCAGCGCCTGAGACGGTGACGGTGGCCTCGCTGCCGGTGTCCACGACCTCGGCGTTGCCGATGCGGGCGTCCTACAGCGCTTCGGGCAGCGCATTGGGAAGCGCGCCGGCGGCGTCGGCGCAGTCGGTGAAGGTCTTCACGGTGCCCCTGTCGGCCCTGGCTCCCGCCTCCGCCGGCCGGCCGGCCCGCTGATCCGCACGCCGCGGGGCGTCGCCGCCGGTTTCGGGTTGTCCCGCAGGCCGGTCGGCCGCCCCGCGGTGCGTGTGGATGATGGGTTGGCTGAAACAAAGAAGCGTATCGATCCAATGCGGGTGCAACGATCGTTGCGTTTCCGCAGTGATCGGTGCAGAAAGACTCGGCCATGATCCGTCGTCTTCGCTCCATCCGCGTCGCCGCCGCGCTGTTCGTCGCGCTGGTTCCCGCTCCGTTGCTCGCCGCCCCGTTGGTTGCCGCGCCGGACTCGCCTCCGCCCGCCACGCCGCCTGCTGCCGTCGATGGTGGGGTGCGCGCGCTGATCGAGGCGCGCCAGCACGCGGTGCTGTCCAGCGAGATCGCCGGCCGCATCGCCCGCCTCTCGGTGGAGCCGGGCCAAGCCTTCAAGGCGGGGCAGACGCTGGTCGCCTTCGATTGCAGCCACTACCAGGCCACGCTGGACGCGGCCCGTGCGAACGCGCGCGCGGCCGACGTCACCGTCCGGCAGAGCCGGCGGCTGGAGCAGCTGAAGTCCATCGGCGGGGCCGAGGTCGAGATGGCCGAGGTCAAGGCCGAAGCCGCGCGGGCCGAGCAGCGCCGGGCGGAGATCGAGGTGCGCCGCTGCGAGATCAAAGCGCCCTACGACGGCCGCGCGGTGGAACAGCGCATCCGGGAGCAGGAATCGGTGCCCGCCGGCACCCCGCTGCTGGAGATCGTGTCCGACCAGGACCTGCGGGTGGAGCTGATCGTCCCGTCCTCCTGGCTGGTTTGGCTGAAGCCCGGCCAACGGTTCGAGCTGCGCATCGACGAGACGGGCGAGCAGCTGGGCGGCGAGGTTGCGCTGATCGGCGCGCGCGTCGATCCGGTCAGCCAGTCGCTGAAGGTGATGGGGAAGCTGCTGCCGCAGAAAGGGGCCCCGCCCAATCTGGTTGCTGGGATGAGCGGCACCGCCCGCTTCACGCCGCCGGGGGAGGTCACCGTTGCCCGATGACGTCAACCTTCGTGCCGCCGAAGCCGCGCAGCCGCTGAACGGCCTGCTGCTGCTGCTGAACCTGCACCAGGAGGCGCGGCAGGCGCAAACGGCGGAGGCGCTGCGCTTCCTGATGGTCAACCAGACGCGGCGGCTGGTGGTCTACCGCCAAGCCGTGTTCCTGGCGCTGGCACCGACCGGCAAGGCCCGGCTGGAGGCCGTGTCCAACGTCGCCGTACCGGAGCGCGACGCCCCCTTCACCCGTTGGTTGGAGGCGGTCGGCGCCGCGGTCGCCACCAGTGCCGACGCGCGCGCGCCGCACCTCGTCTCCCCCGCCGACCTGCCGCCGTCGCTGTCGCGGGAGTGGGGCAACTGGGGACCGGCGCAGGCGCTGTGGCTGCCGCTGCCGGGGCCGGACGGCTCGCTGACCGCCGCGCTGTGGATCGCCCGCGACGACGTCTGGACCGACGGCGAGCAGCTGTTGCTGGAGCAGCTGGCCGGCGGCTATGGCCACGCCTGGTGGGCGCTGACCCGCGGCGGACGGCGGTCCCGGCTGCCGTTGCGTCCGGCGCTGATGGCCTTGTTGGCTGTGGCGCTGCTCGGTGGGGCGCTGTCCATCCCCGTGCCGCAATCGACGCTTGCCCCGGCGGAGGTGGCGCCGCGCGACCCGCTGATCGTCAGCGCGCCGCTGGAGGGCGTCATCGAGCGCTTCCACGTCCAGCCGAACGAGGCGGTCACCGCCGGGCAGCCGCTGTTCAGCTTCGAATCCACCGTGCTGCGCAGCCGGTTCGAGGTGGCGCGCAAGGCCCTGACCTCGGCGGAGGCCGAGCTTCTGACCGCCGCCCAGGGCGCCTTCGCCGACCCGCAGAGCAAGGCGCGGGTGGCGCAGCTGAAAGCCCAGGTGGAGCTGCGCCGGGCCGAGCTGGCCTTCGCCCGCGACCTGCTGGACCGCGTCACCGTGAAGGCGGACCGCGCGGGCATCGCGGTCTTCACCGACGTCAACGACTGGCTGGGCAAGCCGGTGGCGGTGGGCGAGCGCATCCTGACGCTCGCCGACCCGCAGGCGGCGGAGATCGACATCCACGTGCCGGTCGGCGACGCCCAGCTGCTGGAGGAAGGGGCGGACGTCAGCCTGTTCCTGAACGTCGATCCGTTGCGCCCGCTGCACGGTCGGGTGGTGCACGCCAGCTACGAGCCGGGGATGACCACCTCCGGCATCCTGGCCTACCGGGTGCGCGCGGAGCTGGCCGCCGCTGCCGCGGGGGAGCCGACGCCGCGCATCGGGCTGCGCGGGACCGCCAAGATCGAGGGCGGGCGGGTGCCGCTGGCGCTCTACCTCTTCCGCCGCCCGTTGGCCGCGCTGCGGCAGGCCGTGGGGATCTAGGGCCATGGGCGCCGCCGTTCTCGGCACGCTGGGGGGCACGCCGGGGGGCGTTGCGGGGCTATCGGCCACTCCGGCGGATCCGATGGACGCGGTCCGGCTGCCGCCGCTGCGCGACGACCTGCACCTGCTGCCCGGCCCGCCGGGGCCGGACGGGTCGCCCTGCTGGACCATCCACGACCCGGTGCGCAACCGCTATTTCCGCATCGGCCACGCCGCTTTCGAGATCATCGCGCGCTGGCACCTGTGCGCCCCCCGCGCCATCGCCGCCGCGGTGGTGGAGGAGACGGTGCTGGAGCCGGACGCCGACGACGTCTACGAGCTGTACCGCTTCCTGTCGGCCAACAACCTGACGCAGACCGTCGACACCGACTATCTGGCGAAGCAGGTGGCGATGCGGCGGACGTCCTGGTGGATGTGGCTGCTGCACAACTACCTGTTCTTCCGCATCCCTCTGGTCCGCCCGGACGCCTTCCTGAACGCCACGGTGCGCTTCGTCGCGCCCTTCTACAGCGCCGCCTGGCGCTGGGCGGTGGTGGGGGCCGGTCTGCTCGGCCTCGTGCTGGCGATGCGGCAGTGGGACGCCTTCCGGCACACCTTCCTGCATTTCTTCAGCCTGGAGGGCATGGCGCTCTACGGCGTCACGCTGGTGGTGACCAAGACGCTGCACGAACTGGGGCACGCCTACACGGCCAAGCGCTACGGCTGCCGGGTGCCGACCATGGGGGTGGCCTTCCTGGTGATGTGGCCGGTGCTCTACACCGACACCAGCGACGCCTGGAAGCTGGTGTCGCGCCGCGCCCGGCTGGGCATCGCGTCGGCCGGCATCCTGGCGGAGTTGGGGCTGGCCGCCTTCGCGACGCTGGCGTGGAGCTTCCTGCCCGACGGCGCGCTGCGCAGCGCCGCCTTCTTCGTGGCGACGGTCAGCTGGGTCACGACGCTGACCATCAACCTCAGCCCCTTCATGCGCTTCGACGGCTATTACCTGCTGGCCGACGCGCTGGACGTGCCAAATCTGCAGGACCGCGCCTTCGCGCTGGCCCGCTGGCGGCTGCGCGAATGGCTGTTCGGGCTGGGGGAGGAGGTGCCGGAGCGCTTTGCCCCCTGGATGCACCGGACGCTGCTGGTCTACGCCTTCGCCACCTGGATCTACCGTCTGGTCCTGTTCCTCGGCATCGCGGCGCTGGTTTACCACGTCTTCATCAAGGTGCTGGGCATCCTTCTGTTCGCGGTGGAAATCGGCTGGTTCCTGATGCGTCCGCTCTTCAAGGAAGTCGTCGCCTGGTGGAAGCTCCGCCACGGCATGGGCCTGAACCGCAACACGCTGGCGACGCTGTGCGGCCTCGGCGGGCTGCTCTGGCTCGCCCTGACGCCGGTCACCGGATCGGTGGCGGTGCCCGCGGTGTGGCGGGCCGACGCCTTTTCTACGCTGTTCGCGCCGGTGCCGGCCCGCATGGCGGAGGTGCTGGTCGAACCGGGCCGGCGTGTGGCAGTCGGCGACCTGCTGTTCCGGTTGGAGGCACCGGAGGTTGAAAACAAGCTGGCGCAGTCGGATTTGCGCATCGCCGTGGCGCAGGAACGCATCGACCGGCTGTCCGCCGCCCGCGAAGGGCTCGACCGCATCCGCGTGATGGAGGAGGACCTTTCCGCCGCGCTGGCGGAACGGCAGGGGCTGCTCGACAGCAAGGCGCGGCTGGAGGTGCGGGCGCCGATGGCCGGGACGGTGGTGGACGTCGCCGACGGGCTGCGCCCGGGCCGCTGGGTCAACCCGAAGCTGCCGCTCGCCCAACTGGTCGGCGACGGCGCCGGCGAGTTCGTGGGATATGTGGCGGAAGAGGACTTGGCGCGGGTGGCGCCGGGCGCCGTCGCGCGCTTCCATCCCGACGACCCGCTGCGCCCGCGCGTCGAGGCGCGCGTCACCGCCGTGGACCGGGTGGGGGCCGCGGCGCTGGACGTGCCGGCGCTGGCCTCGCTCAACGGTGGGCCGGTCGCGGTGGAGGGCCAGCCGGGCGTGCCGACCACCCGCCAGAACCTGGCGCCGGTCGACGCCGTCTACCGCGTGACGCTGGCCCCGCTGGACCCGGCGCAGGCCGGCCCCGCCCACCAGGCGCGCGGCGTCGCCCGCGTGGACGCCGAGGCGCGCAGCCTCCTCGGCCGCTTCTGGCGCACGGCGCTGGCGGTGCTGATCCGCGAGGCGGGATTCTGAGTCTATTCACCACCCCGATTTTCACCACCAAGGCACCAAGGCACCAAGAATCCACACCGCGCCGGCCGCGAGGATTCTTGGTGCCTTGGTGGTGAATCCCCCCTCAGTCCGCGCCGCCGTTGCCCTTTGCGCCGCCCATCGCGCCCTCCAGCGCCTGGGCAGCGGCAAAGCCGATGGCTTGGCTGCGGGCGGACGGGTCGTCCACATGCACCACCACGCCGCGCCCGACCAGGCTGATCCCGTTGTCGCGGAAGGCGCGGATCAGGCGGTGGTAGGCCTCGCGCCGGATGACGAACTGCTCGTCGGGCTTGGCGGTGAACTTGACGCCGATGATCACCGCGTCGTCCTCCACCCGGCGCACGCCCTGGGACTTCAGCCCCTCGATGAAGCTTGGGCCCATCTCCGGGTCGTCGGCCAGCTCCTTGCCGATGGTCTTCACGATCTTCTTCACCACCGCCATGTCGGTGTCCGGCGGAACGCGGAATTCCAGCCGCATCAGCGCCCAGTCGCGGCTGTAGTTGGTCAGCGCCTTGATCTGGCCGAAGGGCAGGGTGTGCACCGCCCCGCGGTGGTGGCGCAGCTTCAGGGAGCGCAGGGAGATGCCCTCCACCGTGCCGCGCAGCTGCCCAACCTCCACATAGTCGCCCATGTGGAAGGCGTCCTCCAATAGGTAGAAGACGCCGGCCAGGATGTCGGCGATGGTCGATTGCGCGCCAAGGCCGATGGCGATGCCGACCACGCCCGCGCCGGCCAGCAGCGGCCCGATCTCGATGCCGACCGACGACAGCATGATCATGGCGACCACGGTGATCAGCACGATCTGCAGGAACTTGCGCAACAGCGGCAACAGCGTCGCCATGCGCTGCGCGCGGGAATTGCCGCTGTCCTGGCGTGCGCCCTCCAGCGCGCGGTCGATGGCGCGGACGACCAGCGTCCAGGCGACGTAGCCGAGGAGAAGGACGACGCTGACGTTGACAGCCAAGCGCAGTAGGATGCCGCCGAAGCCCGTCGCCTTTTCCACCCGGAAGCCCCAGATCGCCGCCGTGGCGAACAGCCCGACCAGGAACAGCGCCGTCCATACCGCCCGCATTACCCGCGTGACGGTGGCCTTGCCCGCCTCCGTCTCCTCCCCGCGGTAGAAACGGGCGAGCGGGCGCTGGACGATCAGGGCGACCGCCGGCACGGCCAAGGCGGCCAGCAGGCTGATCAGCATGCGCGGGCCCGTCCCCGGCTCCAGCCGCACGGCCGAGGCTGCCACGACCAGCCAGAGGCCGATGAGGTAGACGGTTGCGGCCACCGGCCACAGGCCGAGCGCCGGGCTGGCGGCCGGATCAATGGACAGCGGCCCGGCCAGCGCCAGCGCGACCGCGTTGCGGCCCCGCCACACCCGGTGCAGCAGGTAGATGAAGGGGATGGTGCTGGCCGGCAGCCCGATCGCGACGATGGCGTCGCCCCCTACCCCCAGCGCCATCAGCAGGTCGACCAGCCCCAGCACGCCCGCTGCCAGCGTCACCGTGACCATGGCCGTGCGGTGCAGCGCGCGTGCCGCGGTGGTGTCCAGCGGCAAGAGGCGGAGCGCCGGCTGGTCCGGCGCGCAGAGGAAGCGGACCAGCCGGTCGACCAGAAGGACGGTGACCGAGGCCTGGAGCACCGCCAGCAGGATGGCCGGTGCCGCGGGGTGCCGCGGGTGCAGGGCGGCGTAGGCGATCAGCGCGCCCACCACATAGGCCGCCACCCCGACGAGCCCGAGGCTGAGCCGCAGGACCGCCGCGATCACCGGGGCGGCGTGCGCGGCCTCCACCCGTTCCCGCGTGCGGGCCAGTGCGCGGTTGGTCGCCAGCAGGGCGGTGGTTCCCGCGGCGATCAGGACCGACAGGCCGGTCAGCAGGCGCCAGGGGTCGACGGGGACGTCCCGGCCGTTCGGCCGTTCGAACGCGTTCATCACGATGACCGGCAGGCGGGGGTAGGTGGCCGCCACCGCCTCCAGCCGGTCGGCGTAGACCTCCAGATCGGTGCGGCGCGTTGCCGCCGGATCGGCCCGCTGCTCAACGGCCGGCGTCGTTCCGGCTGGCGCCTGGGCCAGGACGGGGGAGGGGGCGGACAGCAGCAGCGCCAGAAGGATCGCAGCGATGGATGCCGGAACGCGCCGGGTCCAGCGGAGAAGCGCGAGACCAGAAGTCCATCCCCCGAAAGATTCGGAAATAACGGACTGTCCGGCCGGCGCGACTCCTGGCCCGCCGACCACCGAAGATCGCCGCCGGTCCAATCGTTTTTCCGCTGTTTGCTGGGGGCGTTCTTGCACAGTCATTGCAAACAGTGCGAATCGCCAAGACGCGGGAGGAAGTACGTTACCGTTGCGTACCGCCGGTCGGGCTTGCGGGCGTGCGCATACGGCGGCGGGCATACGGCGTCTGTTACAGCAACGCCGAAGCGGCCCCGCCTGAACCAACCCCGCCCGAACCAACCCAAGGCCCGCCCGTTGTATGATTGTTGCATTCGGTGCGGAACAACCGGGTGCCGATCAAGGAGGAAACCCGTGTCACCCCACACATTCCAGCCTATTTCAAGGGTCATCCGCCCGGCTTGGGGCGTTCCAGCCCGGATCGCCGTCCCGTTGGCGGCCGTTGCAGCGCTGTTCGTGGCAAACGCGGCGTGGGCGCAGGACGCCCCGCTGGCGACGCTGCCACCCAAATGCGCCCAGACCGCGACGGCGAAGCTGGAAGCCATGGGGCTCGCCAACGTGGTGAAAAGCGGCATGCACTCGGAAATCCGCAGCGGCGTCAGCATCGTGTCCGGCTATCGCGCGCGCTATTACAACCCGAATTGCGGCGGCTACATCGTCATGAACATGACGCCCAACTGCGAGATCGAGCAGACCTACACCACCGGCCAATGCCGGATGAACGGCATGAGCCACTGGTGAGGGATCATCGGCGCCCGGCCGGTTCGGTCGCCGCGTCGATGTCCAGCAGTTCCCGCAGCAGATCGCGTTCCAGCTCGGCGACCAAGCGCCGGTAGTCGCGCGCGCAGGCGCCCGCCTGCGGTGCGTCGGCGCATTCCCATCTTGTGCGTTCCCATAGGGCGTGCGCGGCGAGCGCGTCCCCGTAATCGGCGGACAGCGCCTGCAATCGCGCGTTCTCGGCCATCTGGTCGAGGATCAGGTCCTTGAAGGCCGGAAACCGCAGGATGAGAAGCTGCAGGGTGCTGTCCATCGGCATCGTTCCCGCGGAGGCGCTCCCGACGGAATGGCAAGGGCGTTGCCACGGGGATTGCCGAACCAGCTATCGCACAGCGCGCGCGGGATGACGCGTACTTTACCGTAACACGCCCGTTGGACACTTCACGCAGGGCGCGTGGGCGTGCAGCCTGTGGTGGGAAGGTTTCCGCCCCGGACCATTCTTTGTCGCCATTCTTCGGCGCCATTCTTCGTCGATGGATCCGCGGAGTCGAACACGGGAGAGGTGCCATGCGCGTTGTGCTTTCCCTGGCCTTAGCGGCCATGCTGGCCGCGGGGCTGTTGGGCGCCGGTCCGGCGCAGGCCCAGTTCGGGCTGTTCCTCGGCAATCGCGGCAGTTTTCAGCTGACCGACGAGGATTGGCAGCTGTTCCGCGACGCCGTGGTGAAGGCCTTGCAGCCGGCGAAGGCCGGCAACCGGGCCGAATGGCAAAACCCCAAGACCAACATGCGCGGCGATGTGGTCGTCGAGAAAACCTTGCAGAAGGAGGGCGCACCGTGCGCCCGCCTGCGCGCCCGCTTCATCCGCACGGAGGAGCAGACGCGGCGCCTGACCTTCTGCCGCGACGCCGGCGGGCAGTGGGCCATCGCCCCGGGATGAACACACACAAGTATTCCGCCGTCTCTTTCGGGTGCGCCCAACATACGGTGGAATGACGATGATGTAACGTTGTGGCGCTCTTTCCAGAAGTCCCAGTTGAGGGGCGTTTCTGGGGCATCGTCCGACCGGCGAGTTGCTGGAAATGGATTGGAATCGCGGTTAAGGTGTGATGCCTTTCGCGATTTCAATTCGGTTGGGGTGACTCAGGTGACGGTCGGCAGCACAGGCGCCAACAACGCCAGCAACACGGGCGAGAGCAACAGGGTGGATCGGTGGCGCGGCGAGGCCCTGGGCGGGCTGGCGGGCGCTCTGTTCGTCATGCCGGCGGTGCTGGGCTGTGGCGTCATCGTGTTCCAGCCGCTGGGATCCGCTTTCCAGTCGCTCGGAATCCAGGCGGCCTTCGGCGCGACCATCGCGGCGGCCCTGTTCCGCGGCCTGCTGCCGGGCGGAAGCCTGCACGTCAACGCGCCGCGGGCGACCCAGGCTGCCCTGCTCGGCGGGCTGCTCGTCCAGGGGACCCAAGCGGCGGCGGCCGGCGGCTACACGATTCCGGCGGCGGTCCTGGTCGCCATTCCCGTGCTGGCGCTGATGGTGGCGGCTCTGCTCCAACTCCTGCTCGGCGTCCTGCGGATGGGCGACGTCCTGAAATTCATTCCGCAGCCGGTCGTGGCCGGCTTCGTCAACGGATTCGCGCTGGTCATCCTGCTGCAGCAGCTTCCCAACCTGCTGGGCCTGCCGGACGGGGCGGGCACCTGGGCCGCCGTCACCGGGGCGGCGCCCGTGAACCCCTGGGCGCTCGGCTTCGGCCTGCTCGCCGTGGCGGGTGTCTGGTTCATGGGGGAGAAGCGGTCGCGGGTGATCCCCGGCCCGTTGATCGGCCTGATCATCGGGACCATCGCCTATCAAGCGCTGGCTGGGATCATGGAGCCCAATGCGATGGAATTGGGCGCGCTGGGCGCGACGGTGAAGGCGCCGCCGGCCGGCATGCCCTTCGTCTTCGCCGTGCCGGGCCTGACGGACCTCGCGACCCATCGGGTGTTCGCGGACCTGTGGCCGTCGCTGCTCGTCACCGGGCTGACGCTGGGCGTGGTGTCGTCCATCCAGTCGCTGCTGAGCGCTGCAGCGGCCGACGCCCTGCTGCGCGTCCGCCACGACAGCAGCCGGGAGCTGCTGGCCCAAGGCGGGGCCAACCTGTTGGGGGCGCTGGGCGGCGGCACGGTGACCGGCGGGTCGCCGCTCTACACCCGCGTGGCCATCCACAACGGCGCCCGGTCGGACCGCGCGAACCTGTTCCTGGGGCTGGTGCTGCTGGGGGCGGCCATGGGGCTGGGGCCGGTGCTGGAGATGGTGCCCGTGTCGGTGATGGCCGGCGTGGTCGTCGTCGCGGTCCTGCGGCCGGACGACTGGACGATGCAGATCGTCACGCTGCTGCTGCGCCGCCGGGCGGGTGCCGCGCGGGCGGAGTTGCTGCAGACCCTGTTCATCGTCGTCGTCGTGGCCGTCCTGGTCGCGGCGGTGGACGTGCTGGCAGCGTTGGCCGTGGGCATGGCGCTGAGCGTCATGGTCTATCTGCGCCGCGCCGCGGTGTCGGTGGTGCGCCGTTCCTACCACGGCGACCGGGTGCATTCGATGACCGGCCGGTCGGGGACCGACATGGACCTGCTGGAGCGGCACGGCCGGGCCATCGCGGTGATGGAACTGCACGGCCCGGTGTTCTTCGGGTCGGCCGACAATCTGGCGCGGGCGGCGGAAACCCTGAACGCCGGCGGCGAGACGCTGATCCTCGACCTCGCCCGGGTGAACGATGTGGAGAGCACGGGCGTGCTGATCCTGCGCCGCCTGGACGAACGGCTGGCGCGCGAGGGCAAGACCCTGCTTCTGTCCGGCCTGGGCGCGGGGCGGTCCTTGCGCGCCCTGCTGCGCGACATGGGCTTCGACCGGCCGGAGGCGGAGGGGCGCGTCTACGGCGACCTGGACACCGCGCTGTCCGCGGCGGAGGACCGCCTTCTCGCCCGGTTGTCTGGCGCTGGGGTCGCCGATGGCGAGGTGGAGATGCCGCTGTGCGACCACCCCAGCCTGGAGGGCCTGACCCAGGCGCAGTTCGACCTGCTGTCGCTGACCACCCGCCGCCTGACCTTCGCCCCCGGCGAGCGGATCCTGAGCGAGGGCAGCACCCAAAACAGTCAGTATTTCCTGGTGAAGGGCCGCGTGCGGGTGGAGAAGCGCTCGCCCGACGGCGGGCACAGCGTGCGGCTGGGCAGCATCTGCGCCGGCGCGCTGTTCGGCGAGATGGCGATGCTGACCGGCAAGCCGCGCTCCGCCGACGTGGTGGCGGACAGCGCGGTGGTCTGCCACGAGCTGGCGGCGGAGGATGTGGCGATGCTGGACAGCCTGGACCCGTCCATCTCCTTCATCCTGGTCCGCAACATCGCCCGCGAGGTGACCGTGAAGATCGGCCGCATGTCGCGCGCCGCCACGTTGAGCGAGGCGTGAGGGCAGGCGGTTACGCGACCGCCTCTGCCTCCGCCGTTTCCTCGACCCGCTCGCCTTTGCGGCGGCGGGCGGGGTGGCCGGGTTGGGGGAAGAACTTGCGGCGTTCCACCCGTGCGCGCTCCACCGTCTCCTTGGCTTCGACGACGTAGTCGAGCAGGCTGCGGCCGAAATCGGAGGCCACCTGGATGTCGTCACGGCGGACGGTGACGCCGTTCAGGTACTGAAGGCGCAGCGCGTCGCAGCCGTCCACCTCGAACAGCAGGCCGGCGAAGAAGAAGCCGAAGCTCTCGAACCCCTTGCACAGCACGGCCGTCATCGGGTCGGACAGGGGAAGCTCCAGATAGACGCAGGCGTAGCCGTGGCGGCACAGCTCCCGCAGCTCGTCCTGCACCCGCTTCAGCACGTCCGCGCCGAAGCGGCGCAGCGTCAGGAAGGCGCGCCCGACGTCCGGGCGGGCGGCAACGTCCAGCACCGCGACTTGGTCCTGGAGGGAGCGCAGCGACAGCTCCGGCGCGGGGGGCTGCACCGACCGGTTCATGCCGCCGCGCCGGACGATGGCGTCCATGATGGCCTGATGCCGTTCCGGGGCGTAAATGACCCGCGCAGGCTCGTCGTTGGTGCGCAGATAGAACAAAATGGCGGAACGGCGGTCGGGCGCCTGGCCGTCGCTGATCTTGCGGAAAACCTGGGTCGCCGGGGTGAAGCCCAGCAGGAAGCCGGTCTCAAACCCGCCCAGCGCCAGGTTGCCGCGCTGGGTGAAGGTGTGGACGGCCACCGCCTCGCTGTAGAGGCCGAACATCGCGTTTTGCCGGGCCAGTTCGCCCATGCCTTCCTTCATCCGCTCGAACAGGCGGCGGCCGCGGTAGCGCGGGTCGACGGCGGCCATGGCCGTTTCGCCGGTGGTGCTGTCCGGCCCGTGGCGCAGCATTGCGAGATGGCCGACCACCTCCGCGCCCTCGTTCACGGCGACGTAGGAGACGAGGCGCCCGCTGGCCAGCATCTCGACTATCCGTTCCGGGTAGTAAACAAACTCTGATCCGTAGGTGTAGCCGTAGGAGCGGTACATCAGCCGCGACAGCGACGGCGCGTCGGCCGGTTCCAGCAGCCGCAGCTCGACCTCATCCTCCGCGCGGGGCGGCTCCCCGTTGGCGCAGCATCCTTCAACGCGGCATTCGTCGGAATCCGGAGCCAACGGTTCCGCCGCACGGGCGTGGAGCGTGCGCGCCACCTCCAGCCGCTTTCCGCCGCGTCCCAGATTGCGGAAGGCCACGGCGTGGGCGAGGTCGCTCGGCAGGAAGGTGCTGATCCCGCCGGCCGGCAAGCCCTTGTCCTCGATGGCAAAGACGATCTGGCCGCCGCGGTGCAGAAGCTCGGCCGTGTATTCGCCCTCCTCGCCCGGGTCGAAGGCGGTGCGGACGACGTGCAGCGCCACCTCGCTCACCAACTCGCCGAGCGGAGTCAGTTCGTCGGGGGAGTCCACCCAGGGGCGCGCGGCGTCCGCCATGAAGGTTTGCAGCGCCGGCACGACGTCGGCGCTGGCCGGGACGGTGACGCGGACCAGCAGGCGGCCGTCGGGCAGGCGACCGTCGGGCAGGCGACCGTCCGTTTGGCCGTTCCCGCGTGGATCCTGGGAAGCCGGGGTCTGGGCCGGGGTCTGGGCCGGGGACTGGGTGGTCGCGGACACGGCGGTGGGCTCCTTTGGCTGGCGTCAGGCCGAGCGGATGTTCTGGATGAAGCGGACGACCTCGGTGCGCAGATGGTCGGCCTCCCCGTGCAGGCGGGTCGCAGTGTTCAGCGCGGTGTGGGCGATGTCGCCCGTCTCCGTGGCCGCGTGCGACACGTCGTCGATGGTGCGCGACACCGACTGGGTGCCGTCCGCCGCCTCCTGCGCGTGACGGGCGATGTCCTCGGTGGCGGCGTGCTGCTGCTCCACGGCGACCGCGATGGTCGCGGTGATCTCGCTCATCCGGCCGATGGTGCCGGCGATGCCGCGGATGGAGGCGACGCAGCGCTCCGTCACCGTCTGCATCTGGTCGACCTGGCTCTGGATGTCCTCCGTCGCCTTGGCGGTCTGGTTGGCGAGTGCCTTCACCTCATTCGCCACGACGGCGAAGCCCTTGCCCGCCTCGCCGGCGCGCGCCGCCTCGATCGTCGCGTTCAGCGCGAGCAGGTTGGTCTGGCTGGCGATGGAGTTGATCAGTTCCACCACCTGGTCGATCCGGCCGGCCGCCTCGGTCAAGCCGGAGATGGACTCGTTGGTGGCGTCCGCCTCGCGCACCGCAGTGCCGGCGATCTGCGAGGACTCGGCGATGTGGCGGCTGATCTCCTCGATGGAAGCGGACATCTCCTCCGCGGCGGAGGCGACCGACGACACCCGGTCCGAGGCGGAGGTGGACGCCCCGGCGACGCTGATGGTCTGGCGCTTGGTCTGCTCGGCGTTAGCCGACAGGGCCTGCGCGTCGTGCCGCATGCGCGCGGTGGCGGCGAGCACCGATTCGATCACGGAGTTGACGCTGGATTCGAGCTGGTTGGCGAGGTCCTGGCGGGCCTGCCGCTTGCTTTGCTCGGCGCGGCGGCTGGCGGCCTCCTGCTCCTGCTTCAGGCGTTCGACCTCCTGGGCATTGGCGCGGAAGACCTCCAGCGTGCGGGCCATGGCGCCGATC
The DNA here is from genome assembly GCF_025961225.1 of Azospirillum canadense. GTDB lineage: Bacteria > Pseudomonadota > Alphaproteobacteria > Azospirillales > Azospirillaceae > Azospirillum > Azospirillum canadense. Next base: position 40,102 of record NZ_JAOQNG010000002.1, read on the forward strand.
TCGTCGCGGCGGCCCAGCGCCGGGATGCGCAGGTCGAGCCGGCCGCCGGCTAGTTCCTCCATCGCGCCGCGCAGCCGGTCGAGAAGGCGGATGTTGCGGTTGACCAGGAACAGGCCGGACAGCAGCCCAAGCGCCAGGGCGCCCGCCACCAGCGCGCCGATCACCGTCAGGCCGGTGGAGATGGCCCCGTCGACCTGTTTGGCGGCGACGGCGGCGTTCTCCTCGTTGGCGGCGGCCAGCGCGCCGGCCTGCTCGCTGAGCCTTCCGACCTGCACGAACAGGCTCTCCTGCGCGGCCGTGGCGGCGCCGATGGCGGCGATCTCGGCCGAGCGCAGGGCGAAGATGCCCTCCGCCCCGCGGCCGAACGCGACGACGGCCTGGGCCATCTGGCGCGGCGTCTCGTCGGACAGGATGTTGGCCAGGAAGTCCCCGGAGAATTCCACGCGCTTGGCCGCAGCGGCGAACTGCTTCTCCTGCTCCGCGACCTGGGCGGCGTCGGTCGCCGCGTCGGCCTTGCCCAGCAGGGTGACGGCCAGGTTCACGTCGCTGATGATGTCCGACAGCGCCTGGCGCACCGGCAGGTCCTTCGACACCAGGGTCAGCACCAGCATGGACAGGCCGTTGGCGTCGGTGGGCAGGTCCATGGTGACGCCCTGGATGCTGAGCGTCAGGTTGCGCACCATCGGCTGGAACCGGCCGAGGAAGGCGGTGTGGGCGGCGCCCAGCGCCTTCATCTGGCCGCTGCGGCGGGCGCTGGCGGCGAGGCGTCGCCGCACCTCCCCGTCCAGCCGGCCAACGGCGCCGTCGGCGTCCTTCAGCATGCCCGCCATCCGGTCCGCCAGGGCGGCGTCGGCGCTCAGCGCCGACAGCTTGGCAAGTTCGCTCTTCAGGCCGGCGCTGCGGCGGGCGAAAAGGTCCACCGCGGCGCCGCGGGCCCGGTCGTCGGCCGCTGCCGCCAGCGACCGCGCGGCGTCCTCCAGCCCGCCGCTGGCGTCGGCCAGCTTCAGGGCGCCGACCGCCAGGGGGAAGTCGCGCTCGTGCACCTGGCTGAAGAGCGCGGCGATGCGCAGTTGGGTCAGCCCTGCGCCGCCGCCGATGGCGGCCACGGCGAGGAACATGGCCGCGAAGGCGCCGATCAGCTTGGTCTTGAGGCTGAGCCCCGTCAGGGATTGGTCGTTCCTGGAATGGAGGGCGGTGTCCATGGCGCGTGATCCCTCGATGGATGCGGCTGGCGTGCGCGGGGCGGGGGCTCTCGGTCGGGCTTTCCGGATCAGGGCTTCCGGATTAGGGCTTCTCGGCGGCGGCGATGGCTTTGCGCGCGGCGTCCAGCAGGGCCTTGCCGTCCTGCCCCTGGTCCGCCATGCCGCCGATCCAGTCGGCGTAGACCTCTTCCAGTTCCTCGCGGATGTCGGCCATCTGGGCGGGGTCGAAGCGGAGCACGGCGTGGCGGCCGTCGCCGGCGAGCCTGCGCTTCACCTCCTCCTCGGCCTGGTCGCGCTCCTCGGCGATGGCGAGAGAGACGGTCTTGCCGAGGTGCTTGTCGATTGCCGCGCGCACTGGCGCCGGCAGGGCGTCGAAGGTGGCGCGCTTCATCGCCAGCATCACGACCGGGCCGGAGAAGGGGATGTCCAGCAGGTTCTTCAACTGGCCCATCACGGGCTGCCCGTCGGCCCCCGCCGTGGTGGTGGAGGAGTACCAGCCGTAGGAGATGCCGTCGATCAGACCATCCTTCAGGCCGGTGCCCATGAAGTTCAACGGCAGGGCCACCGGGACCATGCCCAGCTTCGCCATGGCGCGGCCCACCGTCTTGCTGGGGTTGCGCACGCGCAGGCCCCGCAGGTCGCGCGGCGAGCCCAGCGGGCGCTGGGCGGTGAAGATGCCGTAGGCGGGCAGCGCCCACAGCCCGACCACCTTCAGCCCCGCGTAGTCGCGGTCGAGCTTGCCCGATTCATAAAGCTCCCACAGCGCCCTGGTCCCGCCGACTGCGGTGCGGCGGACCAGTGGAAGCTCCATCACCGAACTGGCGGAGAAGCGGGCCGGGCTGTAGCCCTGGACGGTGTAGGCGATCTCGATGTCGCCGTTGTCCACCAGCTTCAGCAGCTCCGTCGGCTTGCCGAACTCCCCGGCGGTGCGGATGTCGATGATGACGGCACCGGCTTCGGCTGCGGCCGTCTCCGCTTCGATCCGGCGGCAGGCCTCCACCAGCATCAGGTAGGTGGAGGTGGTCGGCGAAAAGACGGTGCCGAAGCGGAGCGTGCTTTGCGCTGACGCTGGGAAAGGCTGCGCGAGCAAGACAACGGCAGCGCATACCAGAGTACTCAATATGCATACCGCAGTATTCGCGATCCTCGACAAGGACATCATGGCGTTCTCCGCTGCGCATCCTTTCAGGATGTATGACACAGAGGAAGTTCGCGCGCCACCGGCAATATTGTTGCTTAAAACGTGAAGGGTTCAGGGTGCGGCATGTTGTCTCTTGTCGCCGTTTGTTATCTTGGAGACGTCGTTACCGAGTCAAAAGGCGCGCAGGCTCGTCGACGAGACGGTGTGCCAGTTCGGGTCGGCCTGGGCCAGCATCGCCCGGATGTGGTCGATGTGCACTTGGCCGTACAGGATCAGGATGTTGCGGCCGGGCTCGTCCCGGATCGCCTTCACGACCTTGTCCTCGCGCAGGGTGGTAAGGGCCGGCGGCAGCATGTCCCGCACCATGGTTCCGGATGCGGTGGTGGCGAGCATGATCCGCACGCCCGCCTGCACCCGCCGCTGCGCCCAGCCGGGCAGGGCGGCGAACTGCTGCCGGACCTGGGCGAGGTCGACGGTGTCCTCCTCCCCGTCGTCGCCGTCGGCGCCCGCGGGCTCCTCCGGCGGCAAGGCGGCCAGCAGCTGGGACAGGGTGACGTCCACGTTGCGTACGTCCGGCCCCGGCGGGCCGAGCAGGGCGCGGTTGTCCTGCAGGACCAGCCCGGCGCCGATGACGCCGGCCATCATCTCGTAGGGATGCTGCTTGCTGTCCGGGTTCCAGTTGGCGCCGAGCCGGCGCAGCACGTCCGCGACCCCGCTGGGGGAACTGCCCTCGTCCGGCCGCACCTCCTCGTAGAAGACCAGCCAACCCTCGCGGCGGCGCTCCGCAACGTGGGAGGCGATCTCCCGGTAGAAGTCCGGCTTGGCGACGTGGACCATGCCCTGCATCTCCACCTGCCTCTTGCCGTCGCTGACGACGAGGCGGGAGAGCCGGAGGGGCACGTGGTCGGCGATCACCGGCAGGGCGGCGACCACCCCGGTTGCGAGGACGACGAGCCCACCGGCGAGGATGCCAACGGCGACGAGGAAGGATCGGAGTGCGCGCTTCATGGCCGCGACGCTGGCACGAAACGGCCGGGCCCGGCAACCACGGGAGAGCGGGTGATCCCAAAGAGGCGGTGCCGGGCGCGTCCCTTCCCCAAGCCGCTCAGAGGCCCACCTCCACCGCGGCGTTGACGATGTAGATCATCTCGCTGCGGTCGTTCTTGTCGGCCAGGAAGATGCCGCTGGGCGCCAGCATGCCGCCCGGCATGACCTCGATGGTCACCTCGCCGTAGGGGAACACCGCGCGGACGGCCTCCTGGTCCAGCGACTCGGCGTCGGCGGGGACGGCGAGGCGGACGTGCACGCGCATCTTGCTGGTGTCGCCGTTCACCAGCGTGCGAATGCCGGGCATGGAGTTGCGCTCGATGGCGTTGCGCACCGCGCGGACCGCCGCCTTGGTGACGTCCTGCCCATGCAGATCCGCCTCCATTCCCAATTCGACGAACATCACCTGCTTCATGGTTCCCTTGCCCCTCCGGCCGCGTTGCTGTCCGCCGGGTCATATGTGGAGTGGAGACGGGGGCTTCACCGTCGGGAGGACGGCTTTTTCAAAAGGCGGAAAGCGGAATAGCCGATCGCGGCCAGATCGCGGCCACGGTGCCGGCATGGGCCACGCCAACATGGGCTGAGCTGTCCGGGCCCCACTGCCGCGGATTCTTTTTCAGGACGCTTATTGATGACGCAAGTAAAACTCGAAAATGCGCTCATTCATCCCAAGAAAAAGCGTTGCTTATTGATTAAGGCGCAATCCTGTCACAGGTGAACAATCGATTCGCCGGTTGACACCATGCGGCAAATCCGTAACCGTTGCGCCAGAACAACAACGGAGGAGAAAAAGAGTGCGCCATGGGTGCATCGCGCTCGCATTTTGCGCTGTTACTGCCAGCGCATGTTCTTCAAGCGCTGAGATTGCTAAAGTCCGTTCTTTCGAACCGGCGCAGCCGGAATTGAATGCTTCGTCGGAATTGACTGGTTCGAAAGTCGAACCGGTTCTTATCCATAAGGGTAAGGCGTCCTATTACGCGGATTCTTTCGACGGACGGCGTACCGCTTCCGGAGAGCGCTTCAGCCAGCGCAAGCTGACCGCCGCCTCGCGCACGTTGCCGCTGGGCAGCCGCGTCCTGGTCACCAACGCCGACAACGGCCGCAGCGTCGAGGTCGTCATCAACGACCGCGGTCCCTACGTCAAAGGGCGGGTGATCGACCTGTCGAAGAAGGCCGCCCGCGAACTGGGCATGATCGAGGACGGCGTGGTCAACGTGCGCGTCGAGGCCCGTGCGGAGCCGACGCCGGTGTTCCCGCGCAACCGCCGCCCGCGCGACGAGGCGCCAACGCCGATGGTCGCGGAGCTTCCGCCGCTTCCAGAGGGCGACGAGTCGTCCCTTCCGGTCGCCGCCGATTTCCCCATCGATTTTCCGGAGCTGGGCGCCCCGGAGGACCGGCTGGCCGCGGCGCAGTAGCGCCGGCATCCGCCTCCGATCCTCCGCACAGCGTTCCACAACAGGTGAACCATGCTGAAACTCGTGATTCGCGACGCCGACCACGCGGCCGGCCTGTATCTGGCGCGCGTCGGCGCGGTGCGCGACCTGCTCGCCGAACTGCGTGCGCTGAAGGAAACATCCTCCGCCTCCCTGTTCCTGGAGGGGCTGGCGCAGCGCTGCCTGGCGCGCGGCTGGGACTTCACGCCAGCCGACCCGCTGGTGCGCGGCTGCACGTCGCGCCGGCACATTGTGGAGGTCCATCTGGATCCCGGCAATCCCGGCACGCCCTTCGTCGCCTTCTACGAACCGGGCGAGGACGGCATCCCCTGCCGTCGCCTGCACGACACGCTGGAAGGGCTGTCCAGCCGCCTGCGCCTGCCGGAAATCCGCGCACCACGGGCGTGGCCAATGGGGAATGGCCGCAGCCTCGCGGCGTGACCGAGGGTCTCCAGAACGGTAACGCAGCGTCGCAGAGCGCGCGCATCCCGCGGTATGACTTGCCTCCTCGCTTCCAATCCGCGAATATCCCTGCCGCAATTCGATTTGTGGGAGAGGGCGGATGCATCACCCGGAAGCGCTTGAGCCCATCGTCGCGTTCGTGCGCGGCATCGGCATGGGCGTCGAGTATGGCGAGGGCGCGCGCGACGGCTTCCTGCCGGGCGTGAACATCCATGCCGGCGTGATCCACATCGACCCCGACACCCTGCTGGCACCCGGCGACATCCTGCACGAGGCGGGGCACATCATCGTCGTGCCACGGCGCTACTGGCCGCGGCTCGGGCGCGACCTGCAGGCCGACATCGAGGCGCTGGTCGCGGAACAGAGCGGGCCGGGACAGACCCCGGACCCGCTGCTCGTCCGGGCGGCCCAACAAGGGGAGCAGATGGCCACGGCTTGGTCCTACGCCGTGGTCCATCACCTGGGGCTGCCGCAGGAATGCCTGTTCTTCCCCGGCTCCTACCGGGTCGGCCCATACGAGGGGGTGCACCCGTTCCAGGCCTGGATCGAGCAGGGCAGCCATTTCGGCCCGCTGTTCCTGGCCCAGGCCGACATGACCGGCTTTTCCGGCCTGTTCGCCTACATGGGCAGCAACGGCCTGCCCGCCTTCCCGCAGATGAGCCGCTGGACGGTGGATTGAGCGGGGGGATTTTGTTGGGGGCGTGAGTGGTCGCGTTGGGCCCCCCTCCCAACCTTGTATGTTGGAACAGCATTAGAGTGAAACCCGGCTGGCGCGCGGCCGCGCGCCAGCCGGGTTGACCGACCCCGTTACCAACCCGTCTTCAAAGCCGTGGGGGAGCTTGGGGCGGTCAACCTTCCTTGGAGACCGAACGGTTGCTTGGGGCGTGACCCCGCAGCACAAGGAAGGAGCGCAAGGATGACACACCTGATCCCGTCTGTCGGCCTCGATTGTGGCCGGGATTGGCTCGATGCCGCCCTGTTCCCCGGCCCGGCCCGCCTGCGCGTCGCCAACACCTCGGAGGGGCGGAGCGCGCTGGCGTCCTGGATCCGCGAGCGCGGTCTCGCCCGCGTCGGGGTCGAGGCCAGCGGCGGCTACGAGCCCCCGGTCCGCGACGACCTGGGCGCGGCCGGCTTGGCCGTTCACGTCCTCGATGCGGCCCGCGTGCGCCACTTTGCCAAGGCCAAGGGCCGGCGTGCCAAGTCGGACGCCATCGATGCTCCGCTGATCGCCGAGTTCACCGCCACCCTGATCGACGGCCCGCCCGCGGCGCCCGACCACGGACGGGAGGCGTTGGCCGGCTTGCTGCGTCTGCGCCGGCGGTTGGTCGATCAGAGTGCCGATCTGCGCAAAGCGGCGGTCGGCCTGCCGAGGGAGGCCGAGGCCACCGTCGGCGGCGCGCTCGCGGCGTTGGACCAGGCGGTGGCCGCCGTGGAAGCGCTCATCGCCCGGCGGGTGGCGGCCGACAGGGCGCTCGGAGAGCGCGTCGCCGCGCTTCAGAGCGCCCCGGGCATTGGGCCGGTGACGGCGACGACCCTGGCGGTTCGGCTGCCCGAATTGGGGGCACTGAGCGGCGCCAAAATCGCCGCGCTGGTGGGGGTGGCGCCCTATGCCGCCGACAGCGGCGAGCACCATGGCGAGCGCCACATCGCCGGCGGGCGCACCGATGTGCGCCGGGCGCTGTATATGGCGACGCTGACCAGCGCCGTCCGTGGCCGCGGCGTCCTGGCGCGGTTCTATGCTCGACTGATCGCCTGCGGCAAGAAGCCCAAGGTGGCGTTGGTCGCCTGCATGCGCAAACTGCTCGTCCGCCTCAACGCCATGCTCGCCCACCACCAAACTTGGCACGAGCAGACCGCCTAGAGGCCGACGGTCGGCGCTCGCCGCCGACCACATGCCCAGCCCAGCGAACCGGGGGCGCGGACCGGTCAAGGCCGCAGCCGCCCGCAGGGCGGGCGCGCGCCAGCGCGAGCCTTGACAGGGAGCACCCCCGGTTCACTCACCACCTCCCAGAAAACACGGTTGCTCCCCCCATCTTCGACGGGGGGAGGAGTCAATCCCCTCCCCCGCGACGTGGGGGAGGGTTGGGGTGGGGGCCCAACGCGACACCCCGCCAATGACCAAACTTCAATACGGCAGCCGCTCGCCGTTCCAGGCGAAGAGGCCGCCGCTGTCGGCGGGGGTCAGGCCATTGAGGACCGTCAGCAGGTGGGCGGCGGAGACCTCGGGCGGGAACAGCCGGCCGTCGGCGACGCCGGCCTGGAAGGGCTTGGACAGGTCGGTGTCCACCGTGCCGGGATGCAGCGCCACGCACAGCGCGTCGGGGCGGGTGCGGGCCAGTTCGATGGAAGCCGTGCGGACGATCTGGTTCAGCGCGGCCTTGGCGGCGCGGTAGCCGTACCAGCCGCCGAGGCGGTTGTCCCCGATGCTGCCGACCTTGGCGGAAATGGCGGCGAAGACCGACCGGCCGCGGCGCGGCAGGCGGGGCAGCAAGTGTTTGGCGACCAGCGCCGGGCCGATGGCGTTCACCTGGAACAGCGTGGCCATGGCCTGCGGGTCGAGCGAGCGCCAGCTTTTCTCCGGCTGGATGCCATCGCCGTGCAGGAGCCCGGTCGCGACGAACACGAGGTCCACGGTGCCCGCCGCCTCGGCCGCCACGGCGATGGTGCCCTCGTCGGCGAGATCCAGGATGCCCGTTTGCAGCTTCGGCGCTGATTCCAGGCGCCGGCGGGCGAAGGCCAGCACCTCCGCCACGCCGGGATCGGCGAGCAGCAGCCGTGTGACGGCGGAGCCGATGCCGCCGCCGGCGCCGATCACAACGGCGCGGACCGGACGGTCGAAGCCCGTCAGTCCCGCGAAACCGCCCCGAACGCTGTCGCCCATACGCCTCCTTACCGGATGACCACCACCACCAGCCGTTTCGGGCCGTGCACGCCGTAGGCGAGCGTCTGTTCGATGTCCGCGGTCTTCGATGGGCCGGAGATCAGCAGCGCGTTGGTCGGCATGCCGTCCGCCCAGCGGTTTTCCGTCATCGCCTGCCAGAAGGTGTCGTACAGCTGGTCGGCGTGCAGCAGCGCCACATGCATGTGCGGCACCAGCGACATCAGGCGCGGTTCCTCCGGCGTCGGCCAGACGATCAGGCTGCCGGTGTCGGCGATGGCGCCCAGCGTCGTGGTGATGCCGGCGTCGATGCCGTCGAACAGCCGTTCCTTGAAGGTCTCCACCGGGCCGTCGTAGGGCACCAGGTCCGGCCCGCCATCCGCCCAAGCCGCGGCAATCCGCTGCCCGGCCTCCGTCGCCGTGCCGTAGAGCAGGGTGCGGGTGCCCTGCGCCTTCAGGAAATCCTGCACGGCGGTCGGCCAGTCGGCCTCCGTGGTCTCCAGGAACTCGGTGTGGACCGCTTCCATCATGGTCTTGATGCGGTCCAGGCGTTCGGACGGCGCCCATCGCTTGTCGCGCAGGACGGTGAAGTCGGACTCCGGCGGGGTCAGCGGGTGCGCGTCGCGGCCGGCGCGCAGCTTGCCTAGGATGGCGTTCCGGGAGTCGGTGGGACGGGCCTCAGACATCGGGAATTCCCTTCTCGCGGGCGAGGTCGTGGAGCGTGCGGCGGGCGAAGCGCGGCTTGGCCCGCACGTTCGTCCACTCCTTCAACAGCGGAAGCGAGGTTGGGGCCGCGTTGCCCAATTTCGCCAGCAGCCCCGTCGCGAAGCGGTAGGCGAGCGGGGAGGCGTAGGTCATCGACCAGCCCTTCCACACCATAGCCTCCGCCTTGCTGGCGCGAGCGCCGGCGCCCTTCACAGCGTCGCCGGGGTGGACGGCCTCCGCGCGCAGGCGGCCCATGATCTCGACGATCGGGATCTTCACCGGGCAGATCTCGACGCAGGCGTTGCACATGGTGCAGGCGTGCGGCAGCTCGCCCCGCTTGCCCAGCCCTTCCATCTGCGGCACGAGGATCGAGCCGATCGGGCCGGGGTAGGGCGCCTCGTAGGCGTGGCCGCCGACCTTGGTGTAGACCGGGCAGTGGTTCATGCAGGCGCCGCAGCGGATGCAGCGCAGCGTGTTGCGCAGTTCCTCGTCGGCGTAGATGGCGGACCGGCCGTTGTCGAGGATCACCAGATGGATCTCGCGCGGGCCGTCCTTCTCTCCATCCTTGCGGGGGCTGGAGATCATGTTGACGTAGGTGGTGATCGGCTGGGCGGTGGCGGAGCGGGTCAGCAGGCTGATGACCGGCGGCACGTCCTCCAGCTTCTCCACGACCTTCTCCAGGCCCATGACGGCGATGTGGACGGGCGGCACAGTGGTGCTCATCCGCCCGTTGCCCTCGTTCTCCACCAGGCAGAGCGTGCCCGTCTCCGCAACCGCCATGTTGACGCCGGAGATGCCGACGTCAGCCGCCGCGAACTTCTTGCGCAGGATGCGGCGGGCGAGGTCGGTCAGCTGGGCCACGTCCTCCGTGTATTCGGCATCCTTGATCTTCTGCTTGAAGAGGTGGGCGATCTGCTTGGTGTTCATGTGGATCGCGGGCATGATGATGTGCGAAGGCATCGCCTCATCAAGCTGCACGATGTATTCGCCGAGGTCGCTTTCCAGGCTTTCGATGCCGTGCTGTTCCAGGAAGGCGTTGAGGTGCATCTCCTCCGACACCATCGACTTGCCCTTGACCACCAGCTTCGCGTTCACGCGCTGCATGATGGACAGGACGATGGCGTTGGCCTCGTCGGTGGTGGAGGCCCAGTGGACCCGGATGCCATTGCGGGTGCAGTTGGCCTCCAGCTTTTCCAAAAGCTCCGGCAGCTTGGACAGGGCGCGCAGGCGGACCGAGGCGCCGAGCGCGCGGACCGCGTTCCATTCCCGGCTGTCCGCGAACTGCACCGCGCGCTTGGACATCAGCCCGTCCATGGCGCGGCGGAAGTTGGCGCGCAGCTGCGGGTCCTGGAGCGCCGTCGTGGATGCCTTGGCGAAATTCACGCTGGTCTCACCCATGGGTGCGCTCCTTCAGGAACTGGGCGATGTGGACACCGCGCACCGGCTTCTTGCCGCCTTCCAGCGCGCCGGAGATATTCATCAGGCAGCCGCAGTCGCCGGACACCACGGTCTTGGCCCCGGTGTTCTCAATGTCCGCGACCTTGTCGCCGACCATGGCGGCGGAGATCTCCGGATGGCGCACGGCGAAGGTGCCGCCGAAACCGCAGCATTCCTTTTCCCGCTGCAACTCCACTAGCTCGACGTTGGCGAGCTGGCGGAGCAGGGCCTTCGGCTCCTCGACCACGCCCATTTCGCGCTGGGCGTGGCAGGAGGCATGCCACGTGACGCGCACCGGTTCGCCGTGGTCCTCGAATTTGACATTCAGGACCTGGACGAGGAACTGGGTCAGCTCCCACACGCGCGAGGCGACCTGTTTGGCGCGGGCTTCGTCGGGCTCGCCCTTGAACAGGTCGGGCCAGTGCTTCTTCATCATGCCGGCACAGGACCCCGACGGCACGACGATGGGCCAGTCGCCGGGGAAGAAGTCCAGCTGCGCGCGGGCGACCTTCAGCGCCTCCTCCCGGTAGCCGGAGTTGTAGGCGGGCTGGCCGCAGCAGCTCTGCCCCTGCGGGAAGACCACGCGCAGGCCCTGGGCCTTCAGCAGGTCGATGCCGGCCATGCCGGCCTCGGGGTAGAACAGGTCCACCAGACAGGTGCCGAAGTAATAGACGCTGTCGGGGCGGGGCCCCGAAAACGGGACGGTCTCGCCGTTGATGCTCATCTCTTCTCCCTCCCCGCGCTTAAAAGGCGGGTTCCGACACGCGCGCGCCAGCCGGGGCCGCAGCCTTCGGCGTCGAACGTGCGTCGACCAGATACACGATGGAACGGTACGGCATGCCCGAGTGGTCGGACAACCCGATCTCGCAGGTCCGGCTGGTCGAATAACCGGACTTGGCGTCGGCCGGGATGTCCTTGGTCAGGTGCCGCAGGGCGTGGGCGTTCAGTTCGGGCCGGGTGAAGCCCTTGTCGCCGGCGAAGCCGCAGCAGCCGACATCCTCCGGCACCACCACCCGCTCGGCGCAAGCGGCTGCGACCGCCTTCAGCTTGCCGTCCAGCCCCATGCGGCGGGTGGAGCAGGTCAGGTGCAGGACCACCGCCTCCTCCTGCTTGGTGAAGACCAGCCGGTCGAGCAGCTGGTCGTGGATGAACTCCACGAGATCCAACACCTGGAGGCCGGCGTCGGTCAGATGCTTCTTCAGGCGGAAGGCGCAGGGGCTGGTGTCGATGACCACCGGCGCGGTGCCGTTGCCGCTGGCCGCCCAGATGGCGCGGACCATCTCGTCGGCCTTCGCGTCGGCCTGATTGGTGAGGCCCTTGCTCTCCAGCGGCATGCCGCAGCAGAGCGCCGACAGGTTGTCCGGATAGGCGACGCGGAAGCCGGCCTTGCGGAACAGGCCTTCCACCTTCACCGGCAGCGGGGTGGTTTCCGGATCGTCGGCGGCGGGACCCATGGTGCGGCTGACGCAACTCGGCACATAGACGACCGTGGGGGCATCCCCCGGAGCGGCGGCCGGAGCGTTGGCAGCGAGGGGGGTGAAGCTGGCCGCGGTGGGCAGGGCGCGCGGCAGGTGCGGCAGACGCTCCCCGGTCAAGGTGTGCAGCTTCTCGAACAGCGTATCGGCCGTGTCGTTGCCCAGCGTCCGCTTGGCGAGGTCGGCCAGCCGCAGGCCGGTGCGGGCGACGGCCAGCGCGCCGGCGGTGTGGTTGGCAATGAAGGACCCGACGCCCTGGGCCATGGCGCCGTGCCGGTCGCCGCGGATCGCCTTGATCAGCAGCCCCGTCTCGATCCCCACCGGGCAGGCGGTGGAGCACAGGCCGCAGGCCGCGCAGGTGTCGATGCCCTGGTAGTCGTAGGCCTCGTGCAGGGCGTTCAGCCGCTCCGCGTCGGCGCCGGTGGCCTCAAGCCGCGCGATCTCGCGCCAACCGACGATGCGCTGGCGGGGGGACAGGGTCAGCTTGTGCGACGGGCAGGTCGGCTCGCAGAAGCCGCACTCGATGCAGGTGTCGACCAGCCGGTGCGCGGCGGGCATCGCCTTCAGGTTCTTGAGGTGCGCCTCCGGGTCGTCGTTCAGGATGACGCCGGGGTTCAGCAGCCCTTCCGGATCCAGAAGCGCCTTGATCTCCTTCATCAGGCCGTAGGCCTGGCTGCCCCATTCCATTTCCACGAAGGGGGCCATGTTGCGGCCGGTGCCGTGCTCCGCCTTCAGGGAGCCGTCGTACTTGCGCACGACCTGGTCGCAGACCGCGTCCATGAAGCGGCGGTAGCGGTCGACCTCTTCATCCGTGTCGAAGGCCTGGGTGAAGACGAAGTGCAGGTTCCCTTCCAGCGCGTGGCCGAAGATGATGGCCTCGGTGTAGCCGAACTTCAGGAACATGGCCTGAAGCTCCACCGTCGCCTCGGCCAGCCGGTCGAGCGGGTAGGCCACGTCCTCGATGATGACCGTGGTGCCGGCCTTGCGCATGGCGCCGACCGCCGGGAACAGGCCCTTGCGGATCTTCCAGTAGCTCTCGCCGGCCTTGGCGTCGGTGGTGAAGGCCACGTCGAACAGGGTGCGGGTCTGGGCCAGCACGTTGGTGACCGCGGCGATGTTCGCCTGAAGCGCCGCCGCGTCCTCCCCGCGGATTTCCACCAGCAGGGCGGAGGCGTCCGGTCCCAGCCCGCCGATGAAGTCGGGCATGCCCGGCTTGCCGTCCACCGAACGCAGCGAGGCGCGGTCCATCAACTCCACCGCCGAGACGGGCGTCGGCTTCATCAGCGCGACGGCGCGGCAGGCCTCCCCGATGTCCGGGTAGATCAGCAGGGCGTTGGCCTTGTGGGCGTGCTCCGGCACCGTGTTGTAGGTGATCTCGGACATGAAGCCGAGCGTGCCCTCCGACCCGATCAGCAGGTGCTGGAGGATGTCGACGGGCTCTTCATAGTCGACCAGCGCGTTCAGGCTGTAGCCGGTGGTGTTCTTGATGCGGAACTTGTTGCGGATGCGCTCCGCCAGCTTGTCGTCGGCGCGGATGCGCGAAGCCAGATCGGACAGGCCGGCGAGCAGGGCGCCATGGCTGGCCGCGAAGGCCTTGCGGCTGTCGGCGGAACCGGTGTCCAGCAACGTGCCATCGGCGAGCACGAGCCGCATGGAGGCCAGCGTGCGGTAGCTGTTCTGCGCCGTGCCGCAGCACATGCCGCTGGCGTTGTTGGCGGCGATGCCGCCGATCTTCGCGGTGGCGATGGAGGCCGGGTCCGGCCCGATCTTGCGCCCGAAGGGGGCGAGCTTGCGGTTCGCCTCCGCCCCGATCACGCCGGGCTGGAGCGTCACCGTGGCGGCGCCCTGCGGGATGGTGCAGCCGCGCCAGCCGTCGCCGAGCAGGACCAGCACGGAGTCCGTCACAGCCTGGCCCGACAGGCTGGTGCCCGCCGCGCGGAAGGTGACCGGGGTCTTCAGCGTCCGGCAGGCGTCCAGCAGGCGCACCACCTCGTCCTCCGCCTCCACCACCGCGACGATCTTCGGGATCAGGCGGTAGAAGCTGCCGTCGGTGCCGTAGGCCAGCGTGCGCAGCGGATCGGTGATCAGGCGCTCGGCCGGCATGAACTCCCGGAGGGCCGCGTGGAGACGGTCGTAGGGCGCGGGCAGCATGATTCTCGGGGCCTCCGGAGGCTGGGACCGGTCGGCGACTCCTCCGCTCGCCGGTCGGGTTGCTCGGGTCCGGGCGGTGTTGTTTCAGCCGCCGCGTGGGCGGGCTTCTTTTGTGCCGCGGACTGTTCGTTCGGTGACTGTTTGTCGGATAATCGATTTACCCGAGCGCTGCAATGGGAAAATTAGTTGACCAAGCGGCGCATCGGGAATGAGGACGGCGCCATCCGTCCAAAACGTGGAGGATGGCGCCGGCTCCCGGACTGCTTAGGGGATCATCCAGGGCAGGATGTAGCTCTGGATCATCGTGATGATGCCGATGATCGCCACGAAGAACAGGCTGTGCTTCACGGTGAAGCGGAACAGCTCCGACTCCCGGCCGACAAGGCCGACCGCGGCGCAGGCCACGGCGATGGACTGCGGGGAGATCATCTTGCCGGTGACGCCGCCGGTGGTGTTGGCTGCGACCATCAGCACGTCCGGCGCCCCGATCTGCTGCGCGGTCGTGGCCTGGAGGCCGCAGAAAAGCGCGTTGCTCGACGTGTCGGACCCGGTCAGGAACACGCCCAGCCAGCCGAGGATCGGCGAGAAGAACGGGAACAGCGCGCCCGTGCCGGCCAGCAGAAGCGCCAGCGTGGAGGACAGGCCGGAGTAGTTGGCGATGAAGGCGAAGGCCAGCACCATGCCGATGGAGTAGATCGGGCGCTTCAGCTCGTTCAGCGTTTCGCCGAAGGTCTTCACGCCGTCCGCCGGGCTCATGCGCAGCATGATCATGGTGACGATCGCGGAGATCAGGATGGCCGTGCCGGTGGCCGACAGCAGGTCGAGCTTGTAGACGGCCTCGATCGGCTTCGGCGAGGCGACGATCGGGGCGGCCTTCAGAACGAGGTTGTTCAGGCCGGCGACCGGGAAGTACAGCACCGTGTCGGCCAGTGCGCCGCCCTTGGCGAACAGGGCCTTGAAGGGCTTCAGGCTCCAGATCGTGACGATCACGGTCAGGATCAGGAAGGGCGACCACGCCTTGACGATCTGGCCGGTGGTGTAGGTCGGCTGGACGCCGGCGTCACGCACCGCCATGGCGCCGACCGACTGCGGCACCGGGCCGACCGGAGTGGAGGCGAGCGGGGAGTGGGCGAAGCGGAAGACGGCCTTCGGCTTCCACAGCTTCAGGAAGACGGTGATGCTGATCAGGCTGACGAGCGCGGAGGTGATGTCCGGCAGCTCCGGCCCGATGAAGTTGGCGGTGAAGTACTGGGTGACGGCAAAGCTGCCGCCGGCGACCAGGATGGCCGGCCAGGTCTCGCGGATGCCCTTCCAGCCGTCCATGATCATGATGATCCAGAAGGGGACGAAGACGGACAGCAGCGGCAGCTGGCGGCCGGCCATGGCGCCGATGCGGAAGGGGTCGAGGCCCGTCACCTGGCCGGCGACGATGATCGGAATGCCCATGGCGCCGAAGGCCACCGGGGCGGTGTTGGCGATCAGGCAGAGGCCGGCGGCGTAGAGCGGGTTGAAGCCCAGGCCGACCAGCAGCGCCGCGGTGATGGCGACCGGCGCGCCGAAGCCCGCCGCACCCTCGAGGAAGGCGCCGAAGGAGAAGCCGACCATCAGCATCTGGAGCCGCTGGTCCTCGGTGATCGAGACCACCGACGAGCGGATGATCTCGAACTGTCCAGTCTTCACCGTGATCTTGTAGAGGAACACGGCCGCCACGATGATCCAGGCGATCGGCCACAGACCGTACAGGAAGCCGTAGACGGCCGACATCAGCGCCATGCCGACCGGCATCTGGTAGAACAGGATCGCCACGGCCAAAGAAATCGCCACGGTGATCGTGCCGGCGACGTGCCCCTTCATGCGCAGAACGGTCAGCGCGACGAAGAAGAAGATGATTGGCAGCGCTGCGATCAGCGCCGAAATCCAGATGTTGCCTACGGGATCGTAGACTTGTGTCCAGGTCTGCATGTTTCCTTCCTATGCGCCATTCTCGGTACAGTGCTTTGGTGCGCGACCTTGTTGCTGACCCGATCCCCGCCGCCGTTAGGGCGCGCGCCGCCGCCTTCCTTTCGCGGCACGATGGCCGGTGGAAAGCTGTTTTTGTCAGGTCCGAGCGCGGTCAATTAATCTGACCAAAGATGCGCCGAGAGATACATTGTGTTGCCCATGTTTGCAATGTGGAAAAATTCGTTTACCCAAGGGTGGCATTGGGAGCGTATTCTTGCCACTGGCAGACGGTCCTGACCGGTCAGGAGTGGACGCGGCTAGAGCGCAGCGATATCTAATGGACGCGGAGAAGCAGGGAATCGGGGCGATGCAGGATCAGGGGCACGGCCAGGGACAAGGCCAAGGACAAGGAATGATCAAACCGGCGAAGCTGGCCGACGCCATCGCGGACCATCTGGAGACGCTGATCCGGGAAGGAGTCCTGCGCCCGGGCGAGAAGCTGCTGCCGGAGCGCGAACTGGCCCTGAAGCTGGACGTGTCGCGCCCGTCGCTGCGCGACGCGCTGGTGAAGCTGGAGGAGCGGGGGCTGCTGGTCACGGGCCGCAACGGCACCCACATCGCGGATTTCCTGGCGCCGATCGCCGGGCCGCTGGCCGCACTCCTGCAATCGGACCCGGAGGCCACCTTCCATTACCTGGAGTTCCGCAACGCCATCGAGGCGGAGGCGGCGGGGCTGGCCGCGCAGCGGGCGACCGACCTGGACCGGGAGGCGATCCGCAGCCTTGCGGACCGCATGAAATCCGCCCACGGCAAGGACGACCCGGCGGAGGAGGCGGACGTGGACGCGGACCTCCACTTCGCCATCTACGAGGCGGCGCACAACCTCGTGATGCTGCACATCATGGGCGCCCTGTCCGACATGCTGCGCAACGACGTCTTCTACAACCGGGAGAGGTTGTACACGCGGTCCGGTGTGCGGGAACTGCTGCTGGCCCAGCATCTGGCCGTGGCCGAGGCCGTGCTGGCCGGCGACGCCGAAGCGGCGCGTGCGGCGGCCTCGGCCCACGTGTCCTTCACCATGCAAACCCTGCACGAAATCCGCGAGGACGACGCCCGGCGCGAGGCGTCCCTGCGCCGCATCGGCCGGGGCGACCTGATCGACAGCGAGTCCTGACGGAACGGCCCGGAGCCACCTGTTCCGGGGCCACCTCTTTTTATCGGGCACGTCGTGGTTGCGCGCGGAAGCGGCAGACGGTTAGTGTGGTCCCCAAACGGGTTTCGACTTTCGGCCCCGCGTTCCTGGTCCATCGGAGACGGTTATGGGTAGCTTCAGCGTCATGCATTGGGTGGTCGTTCTGCTGATAGTCCTGCTCCTGTTCGGAGCGGGCAAGCTGCCGAACGTGATGGGCGACCTTGCGAAGGGCGTGAAGGCCTTCAAGGCCGGCATGAAGGACGAAGAGAACGCCGAGGCGCCCAAGCCCGGCGAGCCGAAGTCGCTGACCTAAGAAAAAGCCCTTCTCCCCCCTTGGGGAGAAGGATTTGGGATGAGGGGGCGGCCGTAGGCCGGAAATGCGCTGCATTGAGGCTGCGTTTCCGCCCTGCGGGCGCCCCCTCACCCTAACCCTCTCCCCAGAGGGGAGAGGGGCTTTTAGGTGTTAGTGCACCGCGGCACTCCGGCCACCGGTCCCGCTCAGGGCGAAGCCCAGTTGCGGGCGTTCGGGGGCCTTGAAGCCGGTGGCGCGGTCTTCCTCGACGGGCAAGCCGTCCAGAGACAGGCGTCCGTCCAGCACCGACAGGTGCAGGGTGGCGCGCTCGCCCACCTCGCCGTCCAGGACGCGCTCGGCGATCGGGTCCTCCACCAGGTTCTGCACCGCCCGCTTCAGCGGACGAGCGCCGAAGGCCGGATCCCAGCCGAGGTCGCCCAGCCGCCGCCGCGCCGCGTCGTCGGCGGTCAGCGACAAGCCGCGTTCGGCCAGACGCTCGTTCACGCGGGCCAGCTGGATGTCCACGATGTGGGCCATCTGCTCGCGACCCAGCCGGCGGAAGATCAGGACGTCGTCCAGCCGGTTGAGGAACTCCGGCCGGAAGGCGCGGCGCACCGCGTCCATCACCTCGACCCGCGCGCCCTCCAGGCTGTCATCCTCGCCGAGCGCGGTCAGAGCCTCCGCCCCCAGGTTGGACGTCATGATCAGGATCGCGTGGCGGAAGTCCGCCGTGCGGCCCTGCCCGTCGGTCAGGCGGCCGTCGTCGAGCGCCTGCAGCAGGACGTTCAGCACGTCCGGGTGCGCCTTCTCGACCTCGTCCAGCAGGACGACCTGATAAGGCCGGCGCCGGATCTTTTCGGCCAGCGTGCCGCCGTCGTCATAACCGACGTAGCCCGGAGGCGAGCCGATCATGCGGGCGACGGAGTGCTTCTCCATGTACTCCGACATGTCGACGCGGGTGACCGCGTTCTCGTCGTCGAACAGGAAAGCGGCCAGCGACTTGGCCAATTCCGTCTTGCCGACGCCGGTCGGGCCCAGGAACAGGAAGGAACCGGTCGGCCGGTTCGGGTCCTTCAACCCGGCCCGCGCCCGGCGCACCGCCTTGGACACGGCGCGCACCGCCTCCTCCTGGCCGACGACGCGCTCGGCCAGCTTGTCCTCCATGCCCTTCAGCCGCTGCCGCTCGCCTTCCAGCATGCGATCCACGGGGATGCCAGTCCAGCGGGTGACCACCGCGCCGATGTCCTTCGCCGTGACCTCCTCACGCTCCGTGTTGGCGCGGGATTCGGCCTCGGCCAGGCGCTTCTCCAGGTCGGGGATCACGCCGTAGGCCAGCTCGCCGGCCTTGGCCCAGTTTCCGTCGCGCTGCGCCTGCTCCAGCTTGGTGCGGGCTTGGTCAAGCTCCTCCTTCAGTTGGCGCCCCGCGGTGCGGCGGGACTGGCCGGCGCGCCACTCCTCTTCCATGGCGGTCAGCTTGGCCTCGTCCACCGCCAGCTCCGCCTCCAGCTTGTGCAGACGGTCCTGCGAGGCGGCGTCGGGCTCGGCCTTCAGGGCCTCGCGCTCGATCTTCAGCTGGGCAACGCGGCGTCCGACGGCGTCCAGCGCCTCCGGCTTGCTGTCGATGGCCATGCGCAGGCGGCTCGCCGCCTCGTCGACGAGGTCGATGGCCTTGTCGGGCAGGCGGCGGTCGGCGATGTAGCGGGCCGACAGCTGCACCGCCGCGACCACCGCCGCGTCGGCGATGCGCACGCCGTGGTGCACCTCGTACTTGCCCTTGATGCCGCGCAGGATCGACACGGCGTCCTCATCGGACGGCTCATCCACGTTCACCGGCTGGAAGCGGCGGGCCAGCGCGGCGTCCTTCTCGATGTACTTGCGGTACTCGTCCGGCGTGGTGGCGCCGACGCAGCGCAGCTCGCCGCGCGCCAGCGCGGGCTTCAGCATGTTGGCGGCGTCCATGGCACCATCGGTGCGGCCGGCGCCGATCAGCGAGTGCAGCTCGTCGATGAACAGGATGATGCGGCCGGCCGCCTGCTGGACTTCCGCCAGCACGGCCTTCAAGCGCTCCTCGAACTCGCCGCGGAACTTGGCGCCGGCCAGCAGGGCGGTGAGGTCGAGCGCGAGCACGCGCCGGTCCTTCAGACCCTCCGGCACGTCGCCGGAGGCCAGCCGTTGGGCAAGTCCCTCCACCACGGCGGTCTTGCCGACGCCGGGCTCGCCGATCAGCACGGGGTTGTTCTTGGTGCGCCGGGCCAGCACCTGGATGGTGCGCCGGATCTCGTCGTCGCGGCCGATGACCGGGTCCAGGCGGCCCTGGCGGGCCTCCTCCGTCAGATCGCGGGCGTATTTGGCGAGCGCTTCGCCCAGCTGCTCATCCTCCTGGGTGTCGGCGGGGCGGGTTTTGCGCAGGGTCTCCACGCTCTGCACCAGGACCGACGGATCGACGCCGGCGCGGGTGAACAGGGCGTGCATCGGGCCGCTCTGCGCGGCGAGAGACTCCAGCAGACGCTCCGGCGTGACGAACTTGTCGCCGGCGCCGCGCGCCGCCTCGACGGCGCCTTGCAGCACGCCGGCCAGTTCCGGCGACATGTAGATCGGATGCGGGCCTTCGCCGTTGGCGCGCGGCTGGCGCGCCAGGGTTTCCTCGGCGGCGGTCTTCAGAAGGTCGGGGTCGCCGCCGGCATCGCGCACCAGCTTCGCGGGCACGCTGCTGGCGTCTTCGACCAGCGCCTTCACGAGATGTTCGGGGGTCAGCTGTTGGTGGCGTCCGGCGAGAGCCGCCAGTTGCGCGGCCTGAATGACGCCGCGCGCACGGTCGGTGAACAGACCGAAGTCCATCAGGCACTCCGTTATGGTTCCCGCCCTATCAAGAGGCGCGGGAAGGCGATGTCGGTGACCCGCACCATGCGCGGTCGTCGGTCGCCTCGAAAAAGCAGATGGGCAAAGGGGGTGTCCGGTTCAAGATTGCCCCCAGGGCGGCAGGGGCTGCGCTGGAATGACGGCGGATCTGCGCAGAACGCGGGGGCCGGGGTTCTGGACATTAGGGACAACTAAAGTGGTATGACCGCGCGCAAGCGCCGCAGGGGCTTTTGATCGCATTATGATAAAATGCGTTCAAATGTTCCCGAGACACGGGATCGAACACTTTCCAGTTCGCTTGAGGCGCGATTTCGCGCCCTTGCGAGAGGGCCCTGCCCATGCTGACCATCGTCTACCGCAGCGAAGCGTCCCACGCTATGGCGTCGGCCGAACTGGCCGAACTCTGTCTGGTGAGCGCCCGCAACAACCGCGCCCTGGGCATCACCGGGTTTCTGCTGCACCAGGACGGCCTGTTCCTCCAGGTGCTGGAGGGGGAGCGCCGTGTCCTGGAACCGTTGTTCGAGCGAATCCGTCGCGACGACCGGCACCGGAACGTGGAGGTGCTGCTGCACGAGGACAGCACGACGAAGCCGAACTTCGCCTTCTGGTCCATGAACCTGGGGCCGCTCGATGATGAGGAGTTCCACACCCGCGTGTTGCGCGGCGTTACGACGAAGGAGGAATTCGCGGCGAAGACCCACGACCCGGACTTCGCCCTGGACATCCTGATGCGCGCCTACATGGAGGCCTGCGTGATGTCGGACGTGGACCCGGCCACCCACGACCTGACCTGCGGCGCCATCCCCGCCTGGATCCTGCCGACCTACATGGGTGGGATGGTTGAGGCGTGAACCGAAGCCGCTGTCTTGGAAACAGTTTTCACCACCAAGGCACCAAGACACCAAGTGAAAAGTTCTGGCTGGACCCTGGACCGGAGCCGATGCGAAAGCGCGGTGAGAGTTCTTTGTGACTTGGTGCCTTGGTGGTGAATCCTTTTACAAGGCGACCCTCTCCAAACCCGTCACAAACCGCGCGATGCGGCGGCAGGCCTCCGCCAACTGTTCCTCGCTGACGGCGAAGGACAGGCGGACGCAAGCCGCGGCAGCCGGGCCGAAGGCGCCGGCGTCGAGGACGGACACGCCGGTTTCGCGGAACAGGCGCCAGGCGAATTCCATGGTCGGCAGGCCAGTGCCGCTGACGTCCACCAGCATGAACATGCCCGCTTCCGGCTTCAGGCAGCGCAGGGTGGGGATGCCCTGGAGGCTTTCCAGCGCGATGTCGCGGCGGCGGCGGTAGCCCTCGCGCATCGCGGCGACGGCGGGGCCGCCCTGCTCGACGGCGACCAGCGCCGCCTGCTGGATGAAGCCGGGCATGCCGTAGAGCATGCAGAGCGCCAGCGTCGCCATGTGGCTGACGAGGTCGGCGGGGGCCACCACCCAGCCGGCGCGCCAGCCGGTCATGGCGTGCGACTTGGACAGGCTGTTGATCGTCACCGTGCGCTCCGCCATGCCCGGCAGAGTGGCGATGCTGATGTGCTCCCGGTCGAAGGTCAGGCTGGCGTAGACCTCGTCGGCGACGACCCACAGGTCGTGGCGGCGGGCGAGGTCGGCCACGGCCTCCAGCTCGGCCGGCGACATGACGACGCCGGTCGGGTTGGCCGGGGTGGCGAGGAAGATCGCCTTGGTGCGCGGCGTCACCGCGGCGGCGAGCGCCGTAGTGTCGAGGCGGAGCGTGGCGGGGTCGGCGCCAACGGGAACCAGCGTGGCGCCGGCGGCGCGGACGCAGGCCTCGTAGGTCAGGTACATGGGCTCCGGCACCAGCACCTCGTCGCCGGCCTCAACCAGGCACTGGGCGGCGTTGAACAGGCCATTCTGCGCGCCGGCGCAGACGATGACGTTCTCCGGCGCGACGTCCATGCCCGTGCGCCGCGCGTGGTCGCGGGCCAATGCCGCGCGCAGCTCCGGCCGGCCGGCGATGGGGGTGTAGTGGGTGTCGCCGGCGTGCAGGGCGGCGATGGCGGCATCGCGCACCGGCTCCGGCGTGTCGAAGTCTGGGTCGCCGACGCTCAGCACGATCACGTCCTCGCCGCGCGCCTTGGCCGCCCAGGCCGCGAAATGGATGTCCCACGCCGCCACGCGGTCGCCGCGGATGCGGTCCGTCAGGGTAGAAAAGCGCATCTCCGGAAAGCCCCAACGCTTGATGGTTGTTCGTTGCGATCTTATTCGTTTCGCTGGCCTCCGGACAGGAAGACGGTGAGGTCGCGGTTCACCCGCGCCGCCTCCTCGTGCTGCACCCAGTGGCTGGCCTTCTCCATATGCACCACACGGGCGTCGTCGCACAACGCGGCGGCGGCCTCCGCCAAGCCTTGTTCCAGGAATCGGTCGCGGTCCCCCCACAGGATCAGGGTCGGCGCGCGGACCCGCGCGTTCGGCGGGCGGAGGCCGCGGCGCAGCGCGCGGTACCAGTTCACCATGGCGGTCAGCGCGCCCGGCCGGCCCCAGGCCTCGCGGTAGCGGGCGAGGTCGTCGGCGTCGAAGGTGCCGGGCCGGCTGGTGCCGAGCAGGGCGCGCTCCGCCATCCGGAAGCCGTGGGCGGCCATCAGCCGTTCCGGCCAGCGGGGAAGCTGGAAGGCCAGCACATACCAGCTGCGCGCCGCCTGCGTGGGATGGCGCAGCGCGTAGGGCCGCACGGTCGCGGGGTGCGGCGCGTTCAGGATCGCGAGGCGCGCGACTCGGTCGAGCGCCAGCAGCGCCACCCACCAAGCGACGATCCCGCCCCAGTCGTGGCCGACCAGGGAGAAGGTTTCGCGTCCGGCCCAGTCGGCCAGCGCCAGCACGTCGGCGGCCAGCCGGTCGGTAGCGTAGGAGTCGATGCTCGGCGGCTTGTCGCTCATGCCGTAGCCGCGCTGGTCGGGCACCAGCACGCGAAAGCCGGCGGCGGCCAGCGCGCCGATTTGCCGGCGCCAGCCGTACCAGAATTCCGGGAAGCCGTGCAGCAGGATGACCAGCGGCCCGTCGGCCGGACCCGCATCGATGACGTGCAGGCGCACGCCCGGTTCCACCTCCACCATGCCGCCGCGCAGGCCGCCCCGGTCGGGCCGCGCCGGCTGGGCTGCGGCCTCCTGCTCCGTGTTCGCCATTCCCGTCCGCCACTCTTGTCTATTTTTGGTGAGCGAGACACATCGGGCGGCGGGAGCGCCCGGCAACTGCACCAATGGCCGCAAACCGGGGGTTGCGCGGGGCCTTGCCCTTGGCCCAGCATGGTGGAACAACGTCCGGAACCGGGAGGAGCCGCCTATGAATTCCAGCATTGATCGCTTTGCGATCGCGCGCATCGATCACTTCGTGCTGACCGTCGCTTCCATCGACCGGACCTGCGACTTCTACCAGAAGGTGCTGGGTATGGGGGTAGTCACCTTCGGCGCCGGACGGAAGGCGCTGAGTTTCGGCGGCCAGAAGATCAACCTGCACGAGGTGGGCAAGGAGTTCGAGCCCAAGGCGCAGCGTCCGACGGCCGGCTCCGGCGACTTCTGCCTGATCACGGAAACCCCATTGGAGGATGTCGTCGCCCACCTCGCCGCGCAGGGTGTGGCGGTCGAGGAGGGGCCGGTGCCGCGCACCGGCGCCACGGGCCCGATCCGCTCCGTCTATTTTCGCGACCCGGACGGGAATTTGGTCGAGGTCAGCAATTACGTCTGAGGCTCAATAGGGATCGGTGCGCGGCACCGGTGGGGATTCGTTCAGCCAATCTTCCAACCGCTGCGCCTGCGGTGTGCGCTCCGGTTCGGGAGGTGGAGAGGCTTTCGGTTCGGGGGGCGGCGGCATCGCGGCGGACTGGGGCGGGCTTCCCAGCGGACGCCCGGCGTGGACGGTCCCACGCGCGTCGACCAGCGGCTGGAACCGCCGGCCGTCGGCCGCCACGAAGGTGCCCGTCCCGCTCGGCCGGTTGCGGGTGAAGGTGCCGACGTAGCGACTGCCGTCGGGGTAGGTCAGCGTGCCGGAGCCGGTGCGGCGGTCGTCGCGCCACTCGCCCCGGTACTCTCGCCCATCCGGCCAGACGAAGGTCCCCTGGCCGTTGGCCAACCCGCGTTCAAAGGCGCCATCCAGGCGCCGGCCATCCCGCCACGCCACGCGGGCGCGGCCTTCCAGGCGCCCGTCGAGGAGAGTGCCCTCGACCTGCCCGTCGGCGCGACCGTCGTAGGACCAGGACAGCACGCCAGGCCCGTTCGCCCAGCCGTTCCGGCAGGCGCCCGACCAACGGATGACCTTGCGTCGTTCCGGATACTGGTCCCACACCCGGCAGTCGGAACCCTGGACCGTCACGGCCTGCTCGGCCCGCGCCGGAACCGGCGTGAAGGCCGCGAGACACAGGAGCGCGTGCACGGCCGGCAGGGTGCGCATGGTGGTGGTCCCTCGCTGGCTGGGTTAGTCCGCGGGTGGTGCCTCCCCATCCAACCGAACCCGCCGGGTTGGGTTCCCGACGGACGCGCGCACTGTCGCGATCGCGCCGGTACGCATGCTTATTAGGCTGGCCTGATATGCCCGACCGGCATTTGCAGCGCTGCGATGCCAAGTCCTATGACTGATTTCAACAAATAAGAGCGACTCGCCACCGCAATCAACGCTGTAAACGCCCGAGAAATTTTAAAGGAAACCAATGTACCGCGACCGTATTCGCCTGAAGTCCCTGTGGGGCAAGGTGGTGACTCCGGAAGAAGCCGCCTTGCTGATCCGCGATGGCATGACCATCGGGATGAGCGGCTTCACCCGCGCCGGCGACGCCAAGGCCGTTCCATTGGCGCTGGCCGAGCGCGCCGCGACGGAACGGCTGAAGGTCACGCTGATGACCGGCGCCTCGCTGGGCAACGACGTGGACCGCATCCTGACGGAAGCCGGCGTGCTGGCCCGCCGCCTGCCGTTCCAGGCCGACCCCGTGCTGCGCAAGGCGATCAACCGCGGCGAGGTGATGTTCGTCGACCAGCACCTGTCGGAAACGGTGGAGCTTCTGCGCTCCCGCCAGATGGGGCCGGTCGACGTCGCGGTCATCGAGGCCTGCGCGATCACCGAGACGGGCGGCATCGTCCCGACCACCTCCATCGGCAACTCGGCGACCTTCGCCATCCTGGCGGAGAAGATCATCATCGAGCTGAACCTGACCCAGCCGCTCGATCTTGAGGGGATGCACGACGTTTACATCCCGACGCGCCGCCCCTTCCGCGAACCGATCCCGGTGGTGACGTCGGAGAGCCGCGCCGGCCTGCCCTACATCCCCATCGACCCGTCGAAGATCGCGGCCATCGTGGTGACGCGCAAGCAGGACAGCAGCGCCACCATCCTGCCGCCCGACGACGAGACGCGGGGCATCGCCGGCCACCTGATCGAGTTCCTGGACCGCGAGGTGCGGCAGGGCCGGCTCGGCCGCTCGCTGAACCCCCTCCAGGCCGGCATCGGCACCATCGCCAACGCCGTGCTGCACGGGCTGATCGACGGGCCGTTCCACGACCTGACCATGTACAGCGAGGTGTTGCAGGACAGCACCTTCGATCTGTTCGACGCCGGAAAGCTGAATTTCGCGTCGGGATCCTCGATCACGCTGAGCGCCGGCAAATACGCCGAGGTGCTGCCGAAGATCGGCACCTACAAGGGCCGGCTGCTTCTGCGCCCGCAGGAGATCTCCAACCATCCGGAGGTGATCCGGCGGCTGGGCGTGATCGGCATCAACACGGCGCTGGAGTGCGACATCTACGGCAACGTGAATTCCACCCACGTCAACGGCACGCAGATGATGAACGGCATCGGCGGATCCGGCGACTTCGCGCGCAACAGCCACCTCGCCGTCTTCGTAACCAAGTCGCTGGCCAAGGGCGGCGCCATCTCCAGCATCGTGCCGATGGTCACCCACACCGACCACAACGAGCACGACGTGGACGTGATCGTGACGGAGGTCGGGCTGGCCGACCTGCGCGGCCTCGCCCCGCGGGAACGGGCGGAAACGATCATCCGCAACTGTGTCCACCCCAGCTACCGCGAACCGGCGATGGACTATCACCGCCGCGCGCTCCAGCGCGGGGGCCACACGCCGCATCTGCTGGAGGAGGCCTTCTCCTGGCATTCGCGGTACCAGCAGACGGGCAGCATGCAGCCGCGGGCGGCGGCTGCCGAATGACGCGATGGGAGGATTTTCACCACCAAGGCATCAAAACACCAAGATCAAGCTTGGTTTGGCCTAGGCTGCGGTCCGCGGCACGGGCTGGCGCCTTTGACTTGGTGCCTTGGTGTCTTGGTGGTGAATTCTCCTAACCCCGCCCGGCGTGCTGTTCCACATACAGCATCAGCGCCGGATAGTAATGGCGGTGCGACGCACTCTCTTGCTCACAGTAAAGGCGTGCCGAACCGCTCTCGATCCACGCGTCAAGTTCGCCGCTGGCGCGCTTTTGCGCGACGATGCGGTCGATCTTGTCCAGGATCTTATGGATCACGTCCAATCCCCTCTTCGTGTTGTTTGCCGGCAGTGCCGGTGATGTGCTGCGGACTATGGACCTCCGGCCGCGGTCGTGCTGCGCGTTGTCAGCATGCCTGCGTGCTGCAACGCACAAAGCCACCAGCGCCGGTGCCACCGGGAACCCTCGCCGGCCCCGCTGGTTGGCTCTGCTGTCCCAGCGCAGCAGCGGAGCGGCAGAACCATGGAATTGAACGGAAAGGTCGCGCTGGTCACCGGCGCCGGGTCGGGCATCGGGAAGGCGGCGGCGGTCCTGTTCGCCCGCGCCGGGGCGAGCGTCGGCGTTCTCAGCCACACCGACGACGAGATTCGCAAGACGGCGGAGGAGATCACTCGGGCCGGCGGCAAGGCCATCCCGCTGGTCGCCGACGTCGGCGACGATGCGGCAATGAAAAAGGCGGTGCAGCGGCTGGCGCAGGAATACGGACGGCTCGACATCGTCTTCGCCAACGCCGGCATCAACGGCGTCTGGGCCCCCATCGACGAGCTGACGCCGGAGGAGTGGGACCGCACCATCAACACCAACCTGCGCGGCACTTACCTGACGCTGCACCACGCGGTGCCGCACCTGAAGAAGGCCGGCGGCGGGTCGATCCTGGTCACCGCCTCCATCAACGGGACGCGGGTGTTCAGCAACGCCGGGGCCACCGCCTATTCCTGCACCAAGGCGGCGCAGGTGGCGATGGTAAAGATGCTGGCGCTGGAACTGGCCAAGCACCGCATCCGCGTCAACGCGATCTGCCCGGGCATGATCGACACGGACATCCAGGACAACACCCAGTCCCGCAACACCGAGAAGGCGGAGGAGCCGGCGGAGTACCCGAAGGGCGAAGTGCCGCTGACCGGCGGCAAGGCGGGCAGCAGCGACGACGTGGCGGAACTGGCGTTGTTCCTGGCGTCCGACCGGTCGAAGCACATCACCGGCACGCCCGTCTGGATCGACGGCGCCGAATCCCTGCTGATCGGCTGAGGGCCGGATGGCGGCGGATCGAAATCTGGACGACTTCGCCTGGTGGCAGAGCGGGGTGGTCTATCAGGTCTACCCGCGCTCATTCCAGGATTCGAACGGGGACGGGGTGGGGGACCTGCCGGGGTTGCTGGCGCGGCTGGACCATCTGGTGACGTTGGGCGTGGACGCCGTGTGGATCTCGCCGATCTACCCGTCGCCGATGGCCGATTTCGGCTACGATGTGGAGGACTACACCGGCGTCCACCCGCTGTTCGGGACGATGGAGGACTTCGACCGGCTGGTCGCCGCGGCGCACGAGCGCGGGCTGAAGGTGATCCTGGACTATGTGCCGAACCACAGCTCCGACCGGCACCCGTGGTTCGTGGCAAGCCGCTCCTCCCGCGACGACGCAAAGCGCGACTGGTACGTCTGGCGCGACCCCGCTCCCGATGGCGGGCCGCCCAGCAACTGGCTGTCGGAGTTCGGGGGCAGTGCCTGGGAATGGGACGAGGCGACCGGGCAATACTACTACCACGCCTACCTGAAGGAGCAGCCGGACCTGAACTGGCGCAGCCCGGAGGTCCGCGCGGCCATGCTGGACGCGCTGCGCTTCTGGCTCGACCGCGGCGTGGACGGCTTCCGCGTGGACGCCATCCACCACCTGATCGAGGATGAGCAACTCCGCGACAACCCGCCGAACCCCGGCTGGCGCGAGGGCATGTCGCCGACACGGCGCGTGATCCGCATCCACACCATGGACCAGCCGGAAGTGCACGACGCCATTGCCGCCATGCGCCGCGTCGTGGATTCCTACTCCGGCGACCGGCTGCTGATCGGGGAGGCGTACCTGCCCATCGACCAGCTGATGGCCTATTACGGAACCGACCTGTCCGGCTTCCAGCTGCCCTTCAACTTCCACCTGCTGTCAACCCCGTGGGAGGCCAAGGCCCTGGCCGCCCTGATCGATCAGTATGAGGCGGCGCTGCCGCCCGGCGGCTGGCCGAACTGGGTGCTGGGCAACCACGACCGCTCCCGCGTGGCGAGCCGGCTGGGCAAGGCGCAGGCGCGGGTGGCGGCCATGCTGCTGCTGACGCTCCGCGGCACGCCCACGCTCTATCAGGGCGACGAGATCGGCATGACCGACGTGCCCATCCCGCCGCACCTCGTGCAGGACCCCTGGGAAAAGAACGTGCCCGGCCTGGGACTCGGCCGCGATCCGGCGCGTACGCCCATGCCCTGGGACGGCACGCCCGGCGCCGGCTTTACCAGCGGGAAGCCCTGGCTGCCGCTGGGGCCGGAGGCGACGCGGGTGAACGTCACGGCGCAGGCGGCCGATCCGGGCTCCAAGCTCGCGCTCTACAAGGCCCTGCTGGCACTGCGGCGGGTGGAGCCGGCGCTCTCGGTGGGAAGCTACCGCCGCGTCTCGGCCGAGGACGATGTGCTGGTGTACGAGCGGGCGCACGGCGGGCGCCGGCTGTGGGTGCTGCTGAACCTCGGGCGGGATCTGGCGATGGTGGACGCCCCGGTGGAGGGTGCCCATATCCGGGTATCGACCCACCTCGATCGGGACGGGGAGCCGGTGGCGGGCAGCGTCCGCCTGCGGCCCAACGAAGGGGTGGTCATCGGTCCATGAAAACGGGGGCAGAGACAGCGACATGAGCGCGGACGTGAAGAACAACGCGGCCAAGAACCGCTACGAGCTGAAGGTCGGCGACGCGACGGCCATCGCGCAGTATGAGCCCGGCGAGGGCCGCATCACCTTCACCCACACGGAGGTGCCGGAAAGCCTGTCCGGCCAGGGCGTCGGGTCGGCGCTGGCCCGCGGCGCGCTGGACGACGCGCGGGCGCGGGGCTTGCGCGTCGTGCCGGTCTGCACCTTCATCGCCGGCTATCTGAAACGCCATCCCGAATACCAGGACATCGTCGACCCGCCCCCGCCGGCCTCATGATTGGTGTGAGAGGGCTGCTGGCCGGCCTCACGCTCCTGCTGATGCCGGCGGGGGCGGGGGCCGCGACGCTGGAGATGGAGTTCGCCGCCTACAGCGGCGGCGTCTCGCTGGCCCGCGGCAGCGTGGTGCTGGATGAGGCGGCCGGTGGGCGCTACCGCGCGCGGCTGCTGGCGGAGGCCAGCCCGTGGCTGAGCCTGTTCACCAACTTCCGCTACAGCGCCGAATCCCAGGGCTTGCTGGAGACCGGTTCGGTGCGCCCCGACCGGTTCCGCGGCGAACGCCGGCTGCGGAAGAAGAACGACGTCATGGCGCTGGCCTTCCGGCCCGACGACGTGGAGGTGCAGGCGGAGCCGCCGCTCTCCGCCGACAAGGCCGCGCGTGTTCCGGCCGAGAGCCGCCGCGGCAGCGTCGATCCGCTCAGCGTCGGCGCGGCGGTCATCCTGTCGGCCAGCCGCGCCGGGGGCTGCGGCGGGACCTACCCGGTGTTCGACGGGCGCCGCCGCTACGACGTGATCATGAAGCCAAACGGGCGGCAGGAGCTTCCGCACTCCAGCTACCGCATCGCGTCTGGCACGGCGGAGGTCTGCGCGGTGACCATCCGTCCCGTGGCCGGCTTCCAGACCGACCGTGACCCGTCCAAGTTCTTCGCCGACGGCCAGGACCGCCACGCGACCGTCTGGTTCGGCCGCAACGCGTCGGGCGGCCGCGTCGTCCCGGTGACCGTCGAGGTACCGACCGACAGCGCGACCGTGCTGGTGCAGACGGTGGCGGTGAAGGAAGGCGGGTAGGGTGCGGGCGCCGCGGCCCCCTCCCTAACCCTCCCCCGCTCTCGCGGGAGAGGGGACTGCCGCCACCTTGCCCCAGAGCCCCTCCACCGCGAAGCGGGGGAGGGTTAGGGAGGGGGCAAAAGCCTACTGCTGCGCCACCAGCTTCCACTGGCCGTCTTCGCCGCGGCAGGCGGTGCCGTTGGCGGTTTCCTGGCGGCCGTCGATGAAGACCTTGTGCTGGAACTCCTTGCACTCGCGCCCCTGCTGGTCGCGGCCGGCGCGGATCGGGGTGATGCTGCCGCGGGTGGTCGAGGAATCCGGGCTGTTCCAGCGGATGGTCTGGCCGACCGGCGCGTCCAGCGCGCGCGATTCCGCCGTGTGCACGGCGTCGCGGGAGCCGGGGCTGAGCTGGTCCATCAGGTAGCCGCCCGCGAAGTAGCCGAGCAGGCCGCCGGCGCCGATGGCCAGCAGGTTGCCGGTGCCCTTGCCGATCTGCGAGCCGACCAGCGCGCCCACAGCCGCCCCGCCGAGCTTGCCCAGCAGGTCGTTGTCGATGCCGAAGGTCTGGTTCTGGCTGTCCTGGCCTTGGTTGTTCTGGCCCTGGTTGTTCTGGTTGGGCCAGCCGAGACCGAAATTGCCCTGCGCCAGAGCCGGGGCGGACAGCAGGGACAGGCCCAGGCAGACGACCGTAGACATTCGGACCAGAGACACGGCGACTACTCCTTTTGCGCGGTTGGGTCCGCATCTCATCACCGCGGCCAAGCTGCCGGTTGGGGCAAAACGGCGACAAGAGAAAGGGGCGGCTTTACACCCAGCCGCCGTCGACGATGAAGCTCTGGTTCGTGCACATGGCGCTGTCGTCGGACGCCAGGAACAGCACCATGCGGGCGATGTCCACAGGCTCCAGCAGGCGCTTCAGGCACTGGTGGTCGAGGATGGTGCGCTTGTTGTCCTCCGTGATCCACAGGCGCAGCTGCCGTTCGGTCATCACCGCGCCGGGCATCACGCAGTTGACCCGGACGCCGGAGGGGCCGAGGTCGCGGGCGAGGCTGCGCGTCAGGCCGAGCACGGCGGACTTCGCGGCGCTGTAGGCCGCCATGCCGCCCTGGCCGATCACCCAACTGATGGAGCCGAGGTTGACGATGGACCCGCCGCCGGCCTCGATCATCAGGGGCGCCGCGGCCTGGGCCGTGAAGAACTGGTGGCGCAGGTTCACGGCCATGCGGTCGTCCCAATAGTCGGGCGTGACGTCCTGCCAGGGGTGGCGGTCGTTGCTGGCCGCGTTGTTGACGAGCACGCGCAACGGCCCGAGCGCGTCCGCGGCCTGTTGGACGGAGGCGCGCAGGGCGGCGATGTCGCGCAGGTCGCAGGGGAGGAACAGGGGTTTGGCCTCCCCCATCCGTTCCACAAGCGCGCGGGAGGGCTCCTCCGCGATGTCCAGGAAGGCGACGCGGCTGCCCTGGGCGCAGAAACGCTCGACGATGGCGGCGCCGATGCCGGTTCCGCCGCCGGTGACCAGCACGGCCCGGTCCTTCAGGCTGGGGTAGCGCGCGTCGCTCATGGGGTCACCCCGCGAAGAAGGGTTCGGGAAGGCCGGGCACATCGACCTCGACGGCGAAGAGGGAACCCGCCAGCGGGTCGTCCGGCCGTCCGTCCGCGGCCGTGGTGATGTAGAGCGTGGTCAGGTCCGGCCCGCCGAAGGCCGGGCAAGTGGTGTTCGGCGTCGGCACCGTGATGATGGTGTCCACCGTGCCGTCCGGCGCGTAGCGCACCACGCGCCCGCCGCCATATTCGGCGTTCCACAGATAGCCTTGGGAGTCGACCACGGAGCCGTCCGGGTGGCCGGGACCGGGCGGCAACCGGTGGAAATCGCGCCGCGTGCCGATTGCGCCCGTCGCCGGGTCGTAGCCGTAGGCGCGGATCACCCGCTGCGGCGTGTCGGTCATGTAGAGGGTGCGGCCGTCTGGGCTGACGCACAGGCTGTTGGCGATAACCACGTCCGGAATCAGGCGGTGCAGGCTGTGGTCGGCGTCGAGGCGCCAGACGGAGGCGATCGGGCGCTGCGGATTGCCCTCGTCCAGGCCGCCGACAAGGAAGCGGCCCTGCCGGTCGCAACGTCCGTCGTTGGCGCGGGTGGTCGGCAAATCCGGTTCGAAGGCGCAGATCGCCTCGCTGCGGCCGCTGTCGGGGTCGAAGACGGCGAGGCTGCGGGCAAAGCCGGCCAGCAGCGTGCCGTCGCGGCGCAGGGCCATGCAGGCGAGGCGGTCGGGCAGATCCCAGTTTCGGCTGGTGCCGCGTGCGGGCTCGAACGCCCACAGGCGGCGGCCCTGGATGTCGGTCCAGAACAACGTCTGGCGCTGTTCGGACCAGAGCGGGCTCTCGCCCAGGGTGTTCCGGCCGGAGACGACCGGCCGCGCGTCGAGGTGCCTTGGTTCAGGCATCGTTTGAGTCCCGGAATGTGTCCTTCAGGTCGCCGTACAGGCGACGGAACAGACGGTGGCGTCGGGCCATCACCTCGGCAAGGGCCGGGTCGGGCTCGACGCTGGCGCGAACGGGCAGGGGGCGGCACACCACGTCGGGATCCTCCCCGGTTTCGGCCAGCCGGGCCAGACGCGCGGCGCCGAAGGCCGGGCCGACCTCCGCCCCCGCGGGGTAGTCGAGCGGGCGGTCGAGCGCGCTGGCCAGGATGCGGCCCCACAGCGCGCTGCGCGCGCCGCCGCCGATGACCAGCAGCCGGCCGACGCTGGTCCCGGCCTCCTCCAGCGCGTCCAGCCCGTCGCGCAGCGCGAAGGCCACCCCTTCCAACACCGCGCGGGCGAGCGCGCCGCGGCTGGTGTTGTGGGTCAGGCCGAAGACCACGCCCTTGGCGTTGGGGTCGTTGTGCGGTGTGCGCTCCCCGGACAGGTAGGGCAGGAAGACGAGGGAACCGATGTCGGGGGGCTGCTCCTCCGCCTCGCGCAGCAGGGTGGCCTCGTCGGCGCAGCCGGTCAGGCGGGCGGCGAAGGTGAGGCTGCTGGCGGCGCTGAGGATCACCGACATCTGGTGCCAGCGGCCGGGCAGGGCGTGGCAGAAGGCGTGCACGCCGCGCTCCGGGTTCGGGGCGAAGCGGTCGCCGCTGGCGAACAGCACGCCCGACGTGCCGAGCGACAGGAAGGCCGTGCCCGGCGCCACCACCCCGACGCCGACCGCGCCCGCCGCGTTGTCGCCGCCCCCGGCCGCGACGATGGTGCCGGGCGGCACGCCCCAGGCCGCGGCGACCTCGGGACGGAGCGAGCCGGTGGGCTGGGACCCTTCGAAGAGGCGCGGCATGTGGGACTCATTGAGGCCGGTTGCCTCCAGCATCGCCGGGGACCAGGCGCGGGCGCCGACGTCGAGCCACAGCGTGCCGGCGGAATCGGAGAGGTCCGAGGCGTGGTCGCCGGTCATGCGCAGGCGCAGGTAATCCTTCGGCAGCAGGACCTTGGCGGTGGCGGTGAAGACGTCGGGCTCATGCGCCGCGACCCAGAGGAGTTTAGGGGCAGTGAATCCGGGCATGGCGCGGTTGCCGGTGACGGCGCGGAGGTCGGGTGCGCGCCGTTCCAACTCCGCGCATTCGGCGCCGCTGCGCCCGTCGTTCCACAGGATGGCCGGGCGGAGGACGCGGTCGTTGCGGTCCAGCAGCGTCGCTCCGTGCATCTGCCCGGACAGGCCGACGGCGCGGACGGCGGCCATAGCCTGGGGGTGGGCGGATTTGAGATCGGCGATGGCACGGTTGGTGGCGGCCCACCAATCCTCCGGATCCTGCTCCGACCACAGGGGGTGGGGGCGGTGGACCTCCAGCGGGGCGGTGGCTTGGGCGATGAGAGCTTGCGCGTCGTCGATGAGGACGGCCTTCACGCCGGAGGTGCCGAGGTCGATGCCGAGGTGCATGGGGGACTCCTGTTCAAGCTCCCTCCCCCGCCCCGGGGGAGGGTTGGGGCGGTGGTACCGACAAGGATCAGCGCCTTGATCCTTGCCGGCACCCTCACCCGACGCCTGCGGCGTCACCCTCTCCCGAGGCGGGAGAGGGTTCTCACACCACCCGGTTCACCAGATTTTCCAGCATTTCCTGCCGGCCGGATCGCGGCTTTGGGTCCATCCCCAGCCCGGCGTCGGCGGCGGCGGCGAGGTCCATGCCGCCGAGCAGATCACGGCCGAAGGGCCCGGTCCAGCCCTTGTAGCGATCGTCCACGAAGCGGCGCAGCCGGCCGTCCTCGACCAGCTTTTCGGCCGACAGCAACGCACGCGCCAGCGTGTCGATGCCGCCGACGTGGGCGTGGAGGAGGTCGTCGGGCTCGACGCTCTGGCGGCGGATCTTGGCGTCGAAGTTGAAGCCGCCGGTGGTGAGGGCGCCGGCCTCCAGGATGCGGGACAGGGGCAGGGCGAGGTCGTTGGCGTCGTTGGGGAACTGGTCGGTGTCCCAGCCGTTCTGCGGGTCGCCGCGGTTGATGTCGATGGAGCCGAAGATCCCCATCGCCAGCGCGGTCGCCACCTCATGCTCGAAGCTGTGGCCGGCGAGCGTGGCGTGGTTGACCTCAATGTTCACGCGGACCTCGTCCTCCAGCCCGTAGCGCTTCAGGAAGCCGTAGACGGTCGCCACGTCGTGGTCGTACTGGTGCTTGGTCGGCTCCATGGGCTTGGGCTCGATCAGGATCGTGCCCGGGAAGCCGATGCGGTGCTTGTGCTCCACCACCATGGTCAGGAAGCGGCCCATCTGGTCCAGTTCGCGCTTTAGGTCGGTGTTCAGCAGCGTGTCGTAGCCCTCGCGCCCGCCCCACAGCACGTAGTTGACGCCGCCCATCCGGTGCGTCGCCTCCAGCGCATCGCGCACCTGGGATGCTGCACAGGCGAACACCTCCGGGTCGGGGTTGGTGGCGGCCCCGGCCATGTAGCGGGGGTGGGAGAACAGGTTCGCCGTGCCCCAGAGCAGCTTGATCCCGGTCCGCTCCATGTGCGCCTGCGCCGTCTCGGTCAGGCGGGCGAAGGCGGTTTGGGTTTCCCGCAAGGACCCCAGCTCCGGCGCGATGTCGCGGTCGTGGAAAGTGTAGAAGGGAACGCCCAGCGTCTCGAACAGCTCGAAGGCGGCGGCCATCTTCTGCTCCGCCAAGGCCATCGGGTCGCCGGGGCGCATCCAGGGGCGGTCGATCGTTCCGGCCCCGAACGGATCGGTGCCGGGCCAGCAGAAGCTGTGCCAGTAGCAGACGGCGATGCGCAGCTGGTCGGCCATGCGCTTGCCCAGGACCATGCGGTCGGGGTCGTACCAGCGGTAGGCCAGCGGGTTGTCGCTGTCCGGCCCTTCGTAACGGACCCGGTCCGTTCCGGTGAAGTAACGGTCGGCCATGATCGGTCCTTTCAGAGGGTGACCCAAGCCGCGCCCTGGCGGCTGGAGTCGACGGCGGCGTGGATGAAGCGCACGCCCCGCACGCCGTCCCGGACGGTTGGGACGAGGCGCGCCTGCGCATCCGGCTCGCCCCAGCCCAGCCGTTCGCCGATCAGGTCGGCGGTGTCGCGGTAGAGCTGGGCGAAGCCCTCCAGATAGCCTTCCGGGTGGCCGGGCGGGATGCGGGTGGCGTGCGCGGCGGCGGGGTTGGAACCGGCGCCGCCCCGCGTGATAGTGCGCGGCGGCTCCCCAAAGGGGCTGAGGCGCAGGTGGTTGGGCTGCTCCTGGAACCACTCCAGCCCGCCCTGGTCGCCGTAGACGCGCAGGCGCAGGCCGTTCTCGTGGCCGGGGGCGACCTGGCTCGCCCACAGCATGCCGCGGGCGCCGTTGTCGTAGCGCAGCATCATGTGGGCGTTGTCGTCCAGGCGCCGGCCGTCCACGAAGGTCGTCAGGTCGGCGGCGAGGCCGGTGCAGCGCAGGCCGGTGACGAACTCCGCCAGCTGGAAGGCGTGCGTGCCGATGTCGCCGACGCAGCCGGCGATGCCGCTCCGCGCCGGGTCGGTGCGCCAAGCCGCCTGCTTCTGGCCGATTTCCTCCAGCGGCGTGGTCAGCCAGTCCTGCGGGTATTCGACCTGCACGACGCGGATGCGGCCGAGATCCCCGGCCTCCACCATGGCGCGGGCCTGCCGGACCATGGGGTAGCCGGTGTAATTGTGCGTCAGCGCGAAGACGAGGCCGGTGCGCTCGACCATGGAGGCGAGATCTTCGGCGTCTTCGATCGTGGTCGTCATCGGCTTGTCGCAGATGACGTGGATGCCGGCCTCCAGGAAGGCCTTGGCGGCGGGGTGGTGCAGGTGGTTGGGCGTGACGATGGCGACCGCGTCGATGCGGTCTTCGCGGGACGCCTCGGCCTTCGCCATCTCCTGGAAGCTGGCGTAGCAGCGGTCCGGGGCGAGGAACAGGTCGGCGCCGCTGACCCGCGCCCGCTCGGGGTCGGACGACAGCGCGCCGGCCACCAGCTCGTACCGGTCGTCCAGCCGGGCGGCGATGCGGTGCACCGCGCCGATGAAGGCGCCTTGCCCGCCACCGACCATGCCGAGGCGGAGGCGCCGGCGGGGTGTGGAACCCGCTTTCCCTTCAATGGTCATGTCGAGTCCTCCCCTCAGCCGATGCCGAGCATGCGGCGGTTGGCCTCCAGGTCGGTCCCGGTGCCGGCGAAGTCGTCGAAGGCCTTTTCGGTGGTGCGGATGATGTGCGCCTCGATGAAGCGCGCGCCTTCGGCGGCGCCCTGCTCCGGGTGCTTCAGGCAGCATTCCCACTCCAGCACCGCCCAGCCGTCGAAGCCGTACTGGGTCAGCTTGGAGAAGATGCCGCCGAAATCGACCTGCCCGTCGCCCAGCGAGCGGAAGCGGCCCGCGCGGTCGACCCAGGGCTGGTAGCCGGAATAGACGCCCTGGCGTGGGGACGGGTTGAACTCCGCGTCCTTGACGTGGAACATCCGAATGCGCGGGTGGTAGACGTCGATGAAGCCCAGATAGTCGAGCTGCTGAAGCACGAAGTGGCTGGGGTCGTAGAGGATGTTGCAGCGCGGGTGGTTGCCGACGCGCTCCAGGAACATTTCAAAGGTCGCGCCGTCGAACAGGTCTTCGCCGGGGTGGATTTCATAGCAGACGTCGACGCCGACGTTGTCGAAGGCGTCCAGGATCGGGCGCCAGCGCTTGGCGAGTTCGTCGAAGGCCGTCTCGATCAGCCCGGCCGGGCGCTGCGGCCAGGGGTAGATGTAAGGCCAGGCGAGCGCGCCGGAGAAGGTGACGTGCGCGGTCAGGCCGAGGTTCGCGGAGGCCTTCGCGGCCAGCATCAGCTGGTTGACCGCCCATTCCTGCCGTGCCTTCGGGTTCCCGCGCACCTGGGTTGCCGCGAAGCCGTCGAAGGCCTCGTCGTAGGCCGGGTGCACGGCGACGAGCTGGCCTTGCAGGTGGGTGGACAGTTCGGTGACCTGCACGCCGGCGTCGGCCAGCACACCCTTCACCTCGTCGCAGTAGGTCTTGCTCTCCGCGGCCTTGGCGAGGTCGAACAGGCGCCCGTCCCAAGAGGGGATCTGCACGCCCTTGAAGCCCAGTCCGGCGGCCCACTTGCCGATGGCGGACAGGCTGTTGAAGGGGGCCTCGTCCCCGGCGAACTGGGCCAGGAAGATCGCCGGGCCTTTGATGGTTTTCATGGCCTATTCCTCCCTTGTTCTTGTCCCCTCTCCCCCTGGGGAGAGGGTTAGGGTGAGGGGGTTGCGCTTTTGCCGGACATACCGAAAAGCGAGACCCCCTCACCCTCCCGCTCTCAGCGGACCCATAGGGTCCGCCTGCCGCGTCAGCGCAAGCTTCGCTTGCGCGAGAGCTTCGCGGGTCCCTCCCTCTCCCCAGGGGGGAGAGGGGGAAAGCACTAGAACGGCGAGTCGGGGTAGTAGTATTTCGACGCGTTCTCCGGGGTCACCAAAGTCGCCTCGATGATGTATTCCTTCTTGATCGGCGCCTTTTCCACCAGATGCTTGGCAGTGATCTCCATCGCCTCGGCGATCATGGCGGGCGGGTACAGGACGTCGGCGGGGACGAGCGGGTCCTTGTCCATGACGCGCTTGATCATGTCCTTCATGCCGGCACCGCCGAGGATGAACATCTCCTTCTCGCGGCCGGCCTGCTTCACCGCCTCGATCACGCCGAGCGCGATGTCGTCGTCCTGCGCCCAGACGGCGTCGATCTTCGGGAAGCGCGACAGGAAGTCCTGCATCACCTTGTAGCCGTCGTCGCGGTTCCAGTTGGCGTACTGCATGCCCAGCACCTTGATCTGGGTGCCCTTGATCTCCTCCTGGAAGGCGTCGACGCGCTGGTTGTCGATCACGGTGGGGATGCCGCGCAGCACCACGATGTCGCCCTTGCCGCCCAGTTTCTGCTTCATGAACTGGGCGGAGACCTTGCCCATCTCCGGATTGTTGCCGGCGACGTACAAGTCCTGGATGGACGGGTCGGTCAGGCCGCGGTCGACCACTGTCACGAACTTGCCGGCCTGCTTCACCGCGCGGACCGGGTCGGTCATGGGGGCGGATTCGAAGGGCAGGATCACCAGCGCGTCGATGTTGCGGACGGAGACGAGGTCTTCCAGGTCGTTGGCCTGCCGGCCCACGTCGCGGGCGGTGACCAGCACCACCTCCAGGTTCGGGTACTGCTTCTCCAGCTTCGCCTTGGCCTGCTGGGCGTGCCAGTTCAGGCCGCCGGCCCAGCCGTGCGTCGCGGCGGGGATGGAGACGCCCATTTTGATCTTCTGCTGCGCCCAGCCGTTGACCGGCGCCATCAGCACACCGGCGACCAGCGCCGCCGCCAAACCCAGTGTGAGCTTCATCGCCTGTGTTCCTCCCTTTGATGTTATCAGCGCTTGGACGCGGTTCCCCGTTGCAGGAGCACCGCGACGATGATGATGGCGCCCTGGATCGCGCCGTTGAGGTAGACGCTGATCGCCCCGGTCAGGTTGAGGATGTTGTCGATCAGCGTCAGCATGACGGCACCCACCACCGTGCCCCAGATGCGCCCGTGCCCACCCTTCAGCATGGTGCCGCCGATGATCACCGCGGCGATGGCCTCCAGCTCCCACAGCACGCCGGTGGTGGCCGAGGCGGAGCCCAGCCGCGGCACGTAGAGGATCACGGCGATGGCCACGCACAGCCCCTGCAGCACGAAGGCGAGCAGCCGCACCCGGTCCACGTCGATGGCGGAATAGCGCGCCACCTCGTCGTTGGAGCCGATGGCCGCGCAATAGCGGCCGAAGCGCGTGCGGTAGAGGATGACCGCGCCGATCAGCGCGACCGCGGCGAAGACCAGCACGGGCGTCGGGATGCCGAACAGCCCGCCGTAATAGACCGGCCGGTAGACCGCCCGCATGCCGGAATTCAGCGACAGCGTGCCGCCGTCGGCGAGGTAGGTGACCAGCGAGCGGAAGATGCCCATGGTGCCGAGCGTGACGATGAAGGCCTCGATCCGCCCCTTGGTCACCAGCAGCCCGTTGACCAGCCCCGCCACGAGCCCCAGGCCCACCGCGGCCAGCATGCCGACCAGCACCACGGGCCAGCCCGCGCCCATCCCGGCGCCCATTGGTCCGACCAGCGCGTTCATCACCACGATCATCACGCCGGCCGTGAAGGCGGCGAGCGAGCCGACCGACAGGTCGATGCCGCCGGTGGTTATGACGAAGGTGGCGCCCACCGCGATGATGCCGGTGAAGGCGGTGCGGGTCAGTACGTTGGCGAGGTTCGCCGGGCTGAGAAAGACCGGGTTGACCAGCGTGCCCAGCACGATCAGCCCGGCCAGCGCCAGGAACGGCCCCCACAGTTTCAGGTCGAAGCCGGCGGACGGCTTGCGCGCCAACTCAGGCATGGAGGACTGGGTCATGGGGTATCCCTTTCATGCCTTTCAGGCCCGTGGCGTAGCGGACGATCTCGGCCTCGGTGATGTCCTCGCCGGACAGCGTGCCGGTGACGGCGCCCGACCGCATGACGACGACGCGGTGCGACAGGCCGATGATTTCCGGCATCTCCGACGAGATCACGATGATGGAAGTCCCGCGCCGGGCGAGGTCGTGGAGGAAGCGGTAGATTTGCTGCTTCGTGCCGATGTCGATGCCGCGCGTCGGCTCGTCCACGATCAGGATTTGCGGGGCCACCTGCATGGTCTTGGCGAGCAACAGCTTCTGCTGGTTGCCGCCGCTGAGGCTGCCGACCAGCGCGTCCGGGCTCTTCACGCGGATGTCGAACTCCTCGATGGCGCGGTCGAGCGCGGTGGCCTCTTTCCGCTCGTCGATGAAGACGCGGCCGTAGCGATCCAGCGCCAGCAGGGTCAGGTTGGGGCGCAGGCCCTTGCCGACCAGCAGGCCCTTGCCCTTGCGGTCCTCCGTCAGGTAGGCGATGCCGGCCTTCGCGGCGTCGGCGACGGTACGGACGCGCAAGGGCTGGCCGTCGCGGCGGAGGGTGCCAGCGCTTCGATGGCGCAGGCCCATCAGCCCCTCCATCAGTTCCGTCCGGCCGGCGCCGACCAGGCCGGCGAAGCCCAGGATCTCGCCCCGGCGCAGCTGGAAGGAGGCGTCGCGCACCCAGCCGGGGACGGACAGACCCTCCACCGCCAGCACCACCGGCGCGTCGGGCGCGGGCGGCTGTTTCGTGGGGAACAGGTCGGACATGGGGCGGCCGACCATCAGCTGCGCGATGTCGTCGTGGCCGAGCAGCTCGGCCGGGTGCGTCCCGATGCGGCGGCCGTCGCGCAGCACGGTGATCCGATCCGCGATGGCCTTCACCTCGTCCAGCTTGTGCGAGATGTAGACGACGCCGACGCCCTGCGCGGTCAGGCGGCGGATCAGGCGGAACAGCACCTCCGTCTCCGCCCCCGTCAGCACGGCGGTCGGCTCGTCCATGATCAGGACGCGCACGGAGCGGGACACGGCCTTGGCGATCTCCACCATCTGCCGTTCGGAGACGGACAGGTCGCGAATGCGCGCGTCGGGATCGACCGCGCAGTTCAACTCCGCCAGTGCGGCGCGGGCGCGGTTGCGCATCGCCGGCTTGTCGAGAAACAGGCCGCGCCGGATTTCCCGGCCCAGCGAGATGTTCTCCTCCACCGTCAGGTGTTCGGCGAGGTTGAATTCCTGGTGGATCAGGACGATGCCCAGCGCCTCCGCCGGGCCGCTGCCGGAGAGATGGACCGGCTCGCCGTCCACGCGGATCGAGCCCGCGCTCGGCGGCTGGTAGCCGGCGAGGATCTTCATCAGCGTCGACTTGCCCGCGCCGTTCTCGCCCACAAGGGCGTGGACCTCGCCGGGGATGATGTTGAAATCCACCCCGAACAGGACCTGGACCGGCCCAAAGCTTTTCGCGACGCTGTCGGCTACCAACACGGGTTGGCTGCTCATGGCGCGTCTTCCGTCCCTGTGGGCGGCTCTTTGGTGGCGTCGCCGCCTTGGCCGCTTGAAGTTGCGGTCTTTTTGATAGACCGTCTAACTAAAGACACGCTACCCTAGGGTCCCGCGGGCCGTCAACACGGACTCATGGGAATAGGCTGTTTGAGGTAGAACCGCCGCCAGAGTGGGAAAAAGGGGGGGGAGGTGGGCATGTCGCCACGGGTGAACTCGGCCGCGATCCGGCGTCTCAACGTGATCCGGGTGTTCCACGCGCTGCGCGAGAACCCCAACGCCTCGCAGGCGGAGCTTGGCCGCCTGACGGGGCTGGACAAGGCGACCACTTCCGCGGTGGTGACGCAACTGCTCGACGACGGGTTGGTGGAGCGGACGGAGGGGCCGCGCGCCCGGCGCATCGGGCGGCCGGAAACGGCGCTGGCCATCGCGCCCTCGGCCGGGCTGCTGGTTGGCGCGCGGTTGGAGCCGCGGACGATCCGCATCGTCACCACCACGCTGGCCGGCACCGTGCTGGAGCATGTGCAGATCCCCGGCAGCACGGACATCGGCACGGCGGCGGACCTTCTGCACGAGGGGATCGACCGGGCCGTGGCGGCGAGCGGAGAGGGGTTGCCGGTGCGCGGCGTGGGCGTCGGCATCCCGGCGCTGATGGACCGGGAGGGGCGGCTGGTGCTGGCCCCGAACCTGGGCTGGCGGGACACGCCGATCCGCGCCCGGCTGGAGGCTGCGCTGGGCGCGCCCGTCTACATCGACAACGACACCAAGGCGGCGGCTATGGCGGAGCGTCTGTTCGGCGTGTGCCGCGACGTGGAGGACTTCGTCTACCTGACCGGCCATTCCGGCGTCGGCGGCGGGCTGTTCCTGGGCGGG
This sequence comes from Azospirillum canadense, assembly GCF_025961225.1. GTDB lineage: Bacteria > Pseudomonadota > Alphaproteobacteria > Azospirillales > Azospirillaceae > Azospirillum > Azospirillum canadense. The sequence goes on from NZ_JAOQNG010000002.1 coordinate 82,691, forward strand.
CGACTCTACCGCGGGGCCCAGGGCTTTGCGGGGGAGGTCGGGCATGTCACGGTGGTGCCGGATGGCCGCCCCTGCGGCTGCGGCAAGCGCGGCTGCCTGGAAACCTACGTGTCGGAATCCGCCATCCTCGCCCAGGCGGCGGAGCGGGGACGGGACCTGCCGGACCTCGGCGCCGTCACCGCGGCGGCGCGGGACGGCGACGCGGTGGTGATCGCCCTGCTGGACGAGGTGGGGGAACGGCTGGGCATCGCCCTATCGCACATGGTCAACCTGATGAACCCGGCGCTGGCGGTTTTGGGCGGCAACCTGTCCGTGGCCGCGGACGTCTTCCTGCCGGCGCTGAACCGGGCGCTGGAGCGCCACGCGCTGGAGCCGCTGCGGCGCGACCTGCGGCTGGTGGTCTCGCCGCTGGGGCCGGACGCCGTGCCGATGGGCGGCATCGCGCTGGCGATGGAGGGCTTCCTGTCGGCCCCGATGCCGGTGGAGGAGTTGTTGCGCCGTTAGGAGCAGGGCTGCTGCTGCTGGGCGGTCCGGATGGCGTCGGTCACCAGCTCGTAGCCGGTGCGGGTCAGGTGGACGGAGTCCTTATAGAGGTCGCAGGGGCCGGTCGTGGGGCAGCGCTCCCGAAGGGGGGCCGAAGCATCGATGACGCGCACGCGGGGCGAGGCCATGGTGCGCAGGCGATCGTTGATCGCCCGGATCCTGGTGGCGTAGGCGCTGCCGCCGTCGCGGCGGGGCAGCAGGGCGACCACCGTGACGCAAGCCCGCGGGGCGTCAGCGTGGATGGTGGACAGGATGTCGCCGATGGTGTCGGTGATGGCGTCGGGGGTGCGCTTGGTCAAGTCGTTGGTGCCGACCAGCAGCAGAGCGGAGCGGAGCGCCATGCCGGGGGCGAAAGCGTTCCGCACGCGCCAGAGAAGGTTGGCCGTCGTGTCGCCACCAGCCCCGAAATTCACCGGCTCGGCGTCGAACAGCGTTGCTGAGAGATCCTTTGGCCAGCCCGCGACGAGGGAATCGCCCATCAGGATCGCCGCCGGGTTCCGCTGCCGCAGCGTGCCGATCAGCGTGCTCATCCAGTCGGGATAAGGCGGCTGGCTCCGCGGCTCGACCGGCACGTCGGTGGGGTCGGCAAGGGCGGGGGCGGCGGGAAGCGCCGCGAGGCAAGCGCCGAGCAGGAGCACGACTGCCCGTGTTCGGTGTCGGATGCGGCGGGTCACGCCGCCACCGCGCGGGCCGCCACCACGTCCAGCGTGGGTGTCGGCCGGTCTGGGTGAAGGCCCAGCGGTGTCAGGTCGACGACCGCCCGCTCTCCGTTTTGCAGCGCGCGGGCCGCGTTCACCGTGATGGTGATGGTCAGGGGCTGGCCGCCGACGGGGCAGAGCAGGGCGATCTCCCCGACCCGGCCGGGCTGGGCCACAAGCTCCTCCTCCGCGACCAGCGCGCCGTCCTCCGTGTGGATTTGAACGGAAAGGCGCAGGGGAACGGAATCGGACACCGGACAGCGGGCGCTGGCCGAGAGCTGGAACGGTCCCGGAGGGTACACGCCGGTCCAGCGCAGGGCGTTGCCCGGTCGGTCCGGGTTCGGCCCGTGGAGACGGAAGTTGGCGCCGTACAGGCGGCACCACTGGTTTCCGTTCAGCAGCCGGGCCATTCCGGCGCGCAGATCGCCCATGATGGGCTTGTTCAAGTCCTGCGTTGCGTCGATCGGGAAACCGAGCGGAATGCCCCCGTCCGCGGTCTCCACATGGAGGTCGGCGAGGCGCCGGGACCAGTCCGGGCAGGGGTACAGGTGCCGAGCGCCGTCCATGACGCGGCTCCAGGCATCGGCGTCCACGTCGTCCGCCTTGTGGTAGGCGGCAAAGCGCGAGACGTAGCCGCGCAGCCGTTGCGGCCCGCGCCGTTCCACCGTGCCGATCCGCGCTGGATCGTCGGTCGCCTGCACCTCCAGCAGGGCGAAGTCCGTGTGCCCGGCCAGCGCGGTCAGCTCGTCGAGGATGCCGTCCACCGTCTCCGGCGCTATCCCGCTGTTCGACTTGAGGACGTAGACCACCCCGCCGAGCCGCAGGCGGGCGGTGAACTTGGACAGCAGGTATTGCAGCTTGCGCACCTCCTTGCGGTGCAGCTTGCGCCGCGTGGCCTCATCGTCCCGGTATTGGAGCCGCCCGCCGGCGACCTCCGACTTCAGGTCCGTGTGCCAGCCGATGCCGTAGGGGGCGTCCTGCACCATGTTGGTGCGCAGCGGGGCTAGGTTCTCGAACCGGTAGAAATCGGCGAAACCCGCCCGCAACAGGCCGAGCAGCTGGTCCGGCTTCATCGCCGCCCAGCGGAACAGGCTGCCCGCCTCGCAGGCGTGGCGGCGCAGGACGAACCCGAACTCGCAGTTGTCGCCAAGGCTTTCGAACCGGAGCAGGTCGGAAGAGGTGAATGAAGAAGTCACGGACATCCCCCGTTGCGGCCACGCCGACAGGGTAAGTCGGAACCGCCGGATCGGGCGCACCGTCACGGGCGGGTCGCGGTTTTATCACCGGGAAGTGCAGGGACTCTGCGGGGAAACAAAAGCGATTTTCATGATGAAGTAACCCTCTCCCCTCTGGGGAGAGGGGAGGGTGAGGGGCCCCGCTACTTTGGTACGTCCGGCAAATGCACAACCCCCTCACCCTAACCCTCTCCCCGGAGGGGAGAGGGGATCACTTCGCCTCTGCGCAGGCGGGCGTCGCTCCCAGCGCGACGCGAATGGCGCGGGCGAGGTCGCGGTCGCGGTAAGGTTTGATCAGGATTTCCGCACCCGGCCCGGCGGTGCCGACACCGCCCGCGACGCCGTGCGCGTAGCCCGACGCGTAGAGCACCTTCAGGTCGGGGTAGCGCCGCATGGCCTCCTGGGCCAGTTCCAGGCCGTTCATGCCGCCGGGCATGACGATGTCGGTGAACAGCAAATCCACGCGCGGGTTGCCGGCCAGGACCGCCAGCGCCGTCGGGCCGTTCTCCGCCTCCAGGACGTTGTAGCCGAGTTCCTGGAGGGTCAGCACGGCGACGTGGCGCACGGCGTGGTCGTCGTCGACGACCAGCACCAACTCGCCCTGGCCGGGCATCGGCGTGGCTTCGGCCTCCGCCGCGTCGGGGTCGCGGCTGGCCGCGGGGTCGGCGTCGGGCGCGCAGGGCAGGTAGAGGTGGAAGGTGGTGCCGCAGTCCGGCGCGCTCTCCACCTTGATGATGCCGCCGGACTGCTTCACGAAGCCGTGGATCATGCTGAGGCCGAGACCGGTGCCCTTGCCAACGTCCTTGGTTGTGAAGAAGGGTTCGAAGGCGCGTTCCAGCACGTCGGCCGGCATGCCGCAGCCGGTGTCGGCCACGGTCAGCCGGACATAGTGGCCGGGATGCAGGTCGAGCCCCGCCTCCTGCCCGTCCTCGCCGACCGTGACGGTCGTGGTCGCGATGGTCAGGCGGCCGTTGCCGGCCATGGCGTCGCGCGCGTTGATGACGAGGTTCAGCAGGGCCGATTCCGCCTGGGTCCGGTCGACCAGCGCGGGGCACTGCGGCGGGGCGGTCTCGATCACCACCTGGATGTTGGGGCCGAGCGTGCGCTCCATCAGCTCGCCCATGTTGCGCACCAGCGCGTCCATGTCCACGCTTTCGGGGTGGAGCTGCTGGCGTCGCGCGAAGGCGAGCAGCCGGCGCGTCAGGTCGGAGCAGCGCAACGCCGCCTGCAAGGCCATGTCCACGCGCCGCGCCGCCTTGGGGTCGTCCGGCACCATGCGGGCCAGCCGCTCCAGGCTGCCGATGACCACGGTCAGCATGTTGTTGAAGTCGTGGGCGATGCCGCCGGTCAGCTGGCCGATGGTCTCCATCTTCTGGACGTGGGCGAGCTGCTGCTGCATCTCGCGGGTGTCGGTGACGTCCAGGATGGTGCCGCACAGCTCCTGCGGCGCGCCGTCGTCGTCGCGCAGGACGACCGCCTGGTCGAGCAGGATGCGGTACTTGTCGTCGGCGCCGCGCCAGCGGTATTCGACCGTGGCGACGCCGGTTTCCAGCGCCGTCGCGAACTGGGCCAGCGCCCGCTCCCGGTCGTCGGGATGCAGGCGGGATTCCCAGAACCCGCCCTCTTTCAGGAAGCGTTCGGCCGGAAAGCCGAACAGGTCCTGCGTGTTTTCCGTCACGTAGCGGAAGGGCGTGCCCCTCCCGATCCCGGCGGTGTAGAGCAGGATCGGCAGGGAACGGGCGATCAGCGCCTGCCGCTCCTCCGAGCGGCGGAGCGCCTGTTCGGCCTCCATCTTCTCCGTGCGGACGCGGAAATTCTCGGCCAGCAGCCGTTCGCGCACGGCGGCCTGGCGCTTCACCTCCTCCGTCTTGCGGTACAGCTCGACGAAGACGGAGACCTTGCTGCGCAGGATCACCGGATCGACCGGCTTGAACATATAGTCCACAGCCCCCGCGGAATAGCCGCGGAAGATGTGCATCTCGTCCTTGTTGATCGCGGTCAGAAACAGGATCGGGATGTGGCGGGACTTCTGGCGGTTGCGGATCAGCTCCGCCGTCTCGTAGCCGTCCATGCCCGGCATGTGGACGTCCATCAGGATCGCCGCGAAGTCCTGGTCCAGCACGCGTTTCAACGCCTCCTCGCCGGACTTGGCGAGCACCACCGTGGCGCCGAGTTCGGACAGGGTCTCGCGCATCGCCAGAAGGTTCCGGCTGTCGTCGTCGACGACCAGGATGCGCACTTCCAGCGGCGGCAGGGAGTCCGCGACGCTCCGCATCGCGTCGGCGGCGATCCTCGCGGCCGCCGTCGGGGCTCCCATGGCGGCGCCCGTAGCGGTGCCTATGGCGGTCATTGGCCGGTTCATTGCGCCGTTGCCCAGGTTGGACGGCATCGGAGGGTCACTCCCGGCTGAGGCGTGGCATCACCGGCGCGCCGCCCGACCCCCGCTGGAGGCCCGTCCAGACGCGCAGGAGCGACAGCAGGTGGTCGATGTCCACCGGCTTTGCAAGGTAATCGGTGGCGCCGGCCTCGATGCACTTCTCGCGGTCGCCCTTCATCGCCTTGGCGGTGACGGCGATCACGGGCAGGCCGCGCCCTTGGTCGGTCGTCCGGATTTCACGGATGGTCTGATAGCCGTCCATCTTCGGCATCATGATGTCGACGAGCACCACGTTGACGTCGGGGTTCTGCTTCAGCAAGTCCAGCCCTTCCTGGCCGCTTTCGGCGTGGAGGACGGCCATGTCGTGCGCTTCCAGCACGCTGGCGAGCGAGAAGATGTTGCGGAAGTCGTCGTCGACGATTAGCACCTTCTTGCCGTTCAGCGCCGGGTCGCGTTGTCGTATCTGGGCGAGCGCGCTGCGCTTTTCCTCCGGCAGGCGGTCCACCGCGCGGTGCAGGAACAGCGCCGTCTCGTCCAGCAAGCTGCCGGCGGAGCGGACGCTGCGCAGCACCACCGATTCCGCCAGCCGGCGCAGCCGCGACTCGTCTTCCGGCGCGATGGTCTCGGAGACGTAGACGACGACCGGCATCCAGGCGGTGGTGTCGCGGGTGCGCAAGGATTCGATCAGCTCGAAGTCCGCCGGCTGCGGGATGGAGAGGTCGAGCACCATGCAGTCGAACCGTTCCTCCGCCAGCGCGGCGCGCGCCGCGTCGGTCGAGGTGACCGTGCGGGATTCGATGTCGCCGTTGCCGAGCAGGTTGGCGATGCCGCCCGTCTCCGCGTTGGTTTCCTTCTCCACGATCAGCAGCTTGCGGTGGTGGCGCTCCACGAAGCCCTTGACCTTGGCGAGAGCGGCGAAGATCGCCTCGCGATCGGCCGGCTTCTCCGTGTAGTCGAAGGCGCCCATGGCGAGGCCGCGGCGCCGCTCCTCCTTGGCGGAGATGACGTGCACGGGGATGTGGCGGGTCTGCGGGTCGCGCTTCAGCAGGTCGAGCAGGGCCCAGCCGTCCATGTCCGGCAGGCCGATGTCGAGCAGGACCGCGTCGGGGTGGAACTTGCGGGCCATCGGCATGGCCGGGCCGCCGGCGTAGGAGACGATGGCCTTGAAGCCCTTCTCGCGCGTCAGGTCGACCAGGATGGAGGCGAACTTCACGTCGTCCTCGATCACCAGCACCACCGGGTCGCCCGGCCGGATGCGCTCCCGGTCGTCGAGCGAGGGGTGGAGCTGCAGCAGCGCCAGCCCTTCCTCCGACCCGGAGGCGACGATCGGGCGCGTCGGCGACGGGATGGCGGCGGGTTTCGGCGCCGGCTCCTGGTGGCTGGCGAGGTCGAAGTTCAGCGGCACGTAGAGCGTGAAGGTGCTGCCCTTGCCGGGGGCGCTTTGCACCCGGATCTCGCCGCCCAGCAGGCGCGCGATCTCACGGCTGATCGACAGGCCGAGGCCGGTGCCGCCGTACTTGCGGCTGGTCGTGCCGTCGGCCTGCTGGAACGCCTCGAAGATGATGCGCTGCTTGCCCTCCGGGATGCCGATGCCGGTGTCGGTGACGATGAAGGCCAGCACCTGGTCGGCCGCGTTCAGCACGGGGTGGCCGCTGCTCCAGCCCTCCGACACGGGGCTGACGCGGAAGGTGACCCCGCCCACCTCGGTGAACTTGAAGGCGTTGGACAGCAGATTGTTCAGCACCTGCTCCAGCCGCTTCTCGTCCGTCTGGATGGTGACGGGCAGGGCCTTGTCCATGTCGATGGTGAAGCGCAGGCGCTTCTCCTCGGCCAGCTGGGTGAAGGTACGCTCCACATGGCCGCGCAGGTCGCTCAGCACCACCTCGCCGATCTCCAGCGTGACCGTGCCGGATTCGATCTTCGACAGGTCCAGGATGTCGTTGATCAGGTTCAGCAGGTCCGAACCGGCGGCGTGGATCGTCCGCGCGAACTCCACCTGCTTGTCGCTGAGGTTGTGGTCGGCGTTGTCCGACAGCAGCTTCGACAGGATCAGCAGGCTGTTCAGCGGGGTGCGCAGCTCGTGGCTCATGTTGGCGAGGAACTGCGACTTGTACTTGGAGGTCAGCGACAGCTGCTCCGCCTTTTCCTCCAGCGCGGCCTTGGCGAGCACGACCTCGCGGTTCTTGCGCTCCACCTCGACGTTCTGGCTTTCCAACTGCTGCGCCTTCTCCTCCAGCGCTTCGTTGGTCTGGCGCAGCTTCTCCTGCTGAGCCTTCAGCAGTTCCTCCGACTGGCGGAGCGAGGCGGCCTGCTGCTCCAGCCGCTCGTTGGTGGTCTTCAGCTCCTCCTGCTGGCTTTGCAGCTCGGTCGTCAGGCGCTGCGACTGCTTCAGCAGGCCTTCCGTGCGCATATTGGCCGCGATGGTGTTCAGCACGATGCCGATGCTCTCGGTCAGCTGCTCCAGGAAGGACTGATGCGTCTCGCTGAAGCGGTTGAAGGAGGCGAGTTCGAGGACGGCCGCCACCTCGTTCTCGAACAGCACCGGCAGGACGATGATGTTGAGCGGCGGTGCCTCGCCGAGGCCGGAGCTGATGTTGACGTAGTCCTTCGGCACGTTGGTCAGCAGGATGCGCTTCTTCTCGTAGGCGCACTGGCCGACCAGGCCCTGCTTCAGCGCGAAGCGGTTGCCGAGGTTCTTGCGCTCCTTCAGCGCGTAGCTGGCGACGAGGTCGAGGACGGTGTCGTCGTTGTCGCGCGTGGTGACGTAGAAGACGCCGTGCTGGGCGTTCACCAGCGGCGCGATCTCCGACAGGATCAGGTTGGAGACGGTGACCAGGTCGCGTTCGCCCTGCAGCATGCGGGTGAACTTGGCGAGGTTCGTCTTCAGCCAATCCTGCTCCGCGTTCTTCAGCGTCGTGTCGCGAAGATTGCGGATCATCTCGTTGATGTTGTCCTTCAGCGCCGCGACCTCGCCCGACGCCTCCACGGCGATGGACCGGGTCAGGTCGCCCTTGGTCACCGCGGTCGCCACCTCCGCGATGGCGCGGACCTGGGTGGTCAGGTTCGCGGCCAGCTGGTTCACGTTGTCGGTCAGGTCGCCCCAGACGCCGGTGGCGCCGGGCACCTTGGCCTGCCCGCCCAGCTTGCCTTCGATGCCCACCTCGCGGGCCACGTTGGTGACCTGGTCGGCGAAGATCGCCAGCGTCTCGATCACGCCGTTGATGGTGTCGGCCAGCGCCGCGATCTCGCCCTTGGCATCCACGGTCAGCTTGCGCTTCAGGTTGCCCTGGGCGACCGCCGTCACGACCTCCGCGATGCCGCGCACTTGGTTGGTCAGGTTGGTCGCCATCATGTTGACGTTGTCGGTCAGGTCCTTCCAGGTGCCGCCGACGCCTTCCACGCGGGCCTGGCCGCCCAGCTTGCCGTCGCTGCCCACCTCGCGCGCCACGCGCGTCACTTCCGAGGCGAAGCTGTTCAGCTGGTCCACCATCGTGTTGATGGTGTCCTTCAGCTCCAGGATCTCGCCCTTCACGTCGACGGTGATCTTCTTCGACAGGTCGCCCTTTGCGACCGCCGTGGTGACCTCCGCGATGTTGCGGACCTGCCCGGTCAGGTTGGCGGCCATCATGTTGACGTTGTCGGTCAGGTCCTTCCAGGTGCCGCCCACACCCTTCACCTGCGCCTGTCCGCCCAGCTTGCCCTCGGTGCCCACCTCGCGGGCCACGCGGGTCACTTCCGAGGCGAAGCTGTTGAGCTGGTCCACCATGGTGTTGATGGTGGATTTCAGCTCCAGGATCTCGCCCTTCACGTCGACGGTGATCTTCTTCGACAGGTCGCCGTTCGCCACGGCGGTCGTCACGTCGGCGATGTTTCGCACTTGGTTGGTCAGGTTGCCGGTCAGCAGGTTCACGCTGTCCGTCAGATCCTTCCAGGTGCCGGCGACGCCCTTCACCTGCGCCTGTCCGCCCAGCTTGCCTTCCGAACCCACCTCGCGCGCGACGCGCGTCACCTCGCTGGCGAAGCTGTTGAGCTGGTCCACCATGGTGTTGATGGTGTCCTTCAGCTCCAGAATCTCGCCGCGGACGTCCACGGTGATCTTCTTGGACAGGTCGCCGTTCGCCACCGCGGTCGTGACCTCCGCGATGTTGCGGACCTGACCGGTCAGGTTGGTCGCCATCGCGTTCACGTTGTCGGTCAGGTCCTTCCAGGTGCCGGCCACACCCTTCACCTGCGCCTGTCCGCCCAGCTTGCCTTCCGAACCCACTTCACGGGCGACGCGCGTGACTTCCGAGGCGAAGCTGTTGAGCTGGTCCACCATCGTGTTGATGGTGTTCTTCAGCTCCAAAATCTCGCCCTTCACATCGACGGTGATCTTTTTCGACAGGTCGCCGTTGGCGACCGCGGTCGTCACGTCGGCGATGTTACGCACCTGATTGGTCAGGTTGCCGGTCAGCAGGTTGACGTTGTCGGTCAGGTCCTTCCAGGTGCCGGCCACGCCTTCCACGCGGGCCTGGCCGCCCAAGCGGCCTTCCGTGCCCACTTCACGCGCGACGCGGGTCACCTCGCTGGCGAAGCTGTTGAGCTGGTCCACCATCGTGTTGAGGGTGTTCTTCAGCTCCAGGATTTCGCCCTTCACATCGACGGTGATCTTCTTCGACAGGTCGCCCTTCGCGACGGCCGTCGCAACCTCGGCGATGTTTCGGACTTGGTTGGTCAGGTTGCCGGTCAGCAGGTTGACGTTGTCGGTCAGGTCCTTCCAGGTGCCGCCGACGCCTTCCACCTGCGCCTGTCCGCCCAGCTTGCCCTCGGTGCCCACCTCTCGGGCGACGCGGGTCACCTCGCTGGCGAAGCTGTTCAGCTGGTCCACCATCGTGTTGAGGGTGTTCTTCAGCTCCAGGATTTCGCCCTTCACATCGACGGTGATCTTCTTCGACAGATCACCCTTCGCCACGCTGGTGGCGACTTCCGCGATGTTTCGGACCTGGTTGGTCAGGTTGCCGGTCAGCAGGTTGACGTTGTCGGTCAGGTCCTTCCAGGTGCCGGCCACGCCCTTCACGACCGCCTGGCCGCCGAGCTTGCCCTCAGATCCCACCTCGCGGGCGACGCGGGTCACCTCGCTGGCGAAGCTGTTCAGCTGGTCCACCATGGTGTTGATCGTGGATTTCAGCTCCAGGATCTCGCCGCGGACGTCGACGGTGATCTTCTTGGACAGGTCGCCGTTCGCCACCGCCGTCGTCACGTCGGCGATGTTGCGGACCTGGGCCGTCAGGTTGGCGGCCATCATGTTGACGTTGTCGGTCAGGTCCTTCCAGGTGCCGCCGACGCCCTTCACCTGGGCTTGGCCGCCCAGCTTGCCCTCGATGCCGACCTCGCGGGCGACGCGCGTCAGCTCCGTCGTCACGGAGACGAGCTGCTCGACCATCGTGTTGACGTTCTTGGCCGTGCGCAGGAACTCGCCCTGGAGGGGCCGCCCCTCGATCTCCAGCGGCATGGACTTGGACAGGTCGCCCTTGGCGACCGCGCCGATGACGCGTGCCATTTCCTGCGTCGGCTGGGTCAGGTCGGTGACCAGCGTGTTGACGCTGTCCACGCAGGTGCCCCAGCTGCCCGACGCGGTGGCCAAGCGGGCGCGCTGGCTGACCTTGCCCTCCTTGCCGATGGCGACGCTGAGCCGCCCGACCTCGTTGACGAGCGACTCGTTCATCTCCACGACGTCGTTGAACGCCGCGGCGATCTCGCCATCCAACCCTTGCAGTTCCAGCGGCAGCCGCACGGAGAAATCCCCCTTGCGGAACTGCCGGAGGGCTCGGAGGAGGATCTGCGGGGTAAGCTGGTCGTGAGAGGCGGTCATCGACATGGTGCGATCAACCCTGTCCGTCTGATGGTCGTGTCCATGCGCAAACAATGGCTATGCGCAAAAGCGAGGGGCCGCGCCGGGACGACGCGACCGCTGGACGTGTTCAATGATGGCGGCGGTGCGGGTCCGCGCGGCGGCGCCCGGCTGGGATGGCTGTTCTCAAGATCCGGCGAAGACGCGCTCCAGCACGCTTTTCAGCTGGTCCGCGTCGTAGGGCTTCTGCAGGAAGCCGTGCGGCTGGACCGTTCCGGCGCGCTTCAGCAACTCCGGGTCGCTGGCCCCCGACATGAAGACGCTGCCGACGGAGAAGCGGTCGCGCAGCGCGCGGGCCGTCTCGATCCCGTCCTGCGCACCCGCGAGCCCGATGTCGACCAGGGCCAGGGACGGCCGCTCCCGCTCCGCGATGGCCAGCGCCTCCGCCCCTGAGGCGGCGACGCCGCAGACCTCATACTCCATGTCCTCCAGCACGTCGGTGAGGTACATGGCGACGATGGATTCATCCTCCACCACGAGAACGCGCACCGGTGCCGAACCACTGGTGGCCGGGCCGCTTGTGGCCTGACCACTTGTGGATGGTGCCCCTTCCGATCCTATGTCCATCCCAGCCTCCGCGGGTTTGCTGAGCGGGTAGGTCATGCCTCTTCCCTTTTTTTGTTTTGCTGGCTGCGCCGCAGGATTGCGATCCTTTCGGACGGGCGGACATTCCATGCCACCCGGCATACTGCGGTGCGGCAAAAGACGCGCGGAACCAAGCGCAACTCCTGCCAAGCATACCGGCAGGACTAGCACGACGGGTCGGGTCGGATAAGGGAAAAAAGGTCAAATACCTCCAATGGGTTATGCCTATTTACGAGGTATGCTTACGAAAGTGTGGCTGATGGCCGTAGCGCGATTTTGCAGCGCCGAATCGGCGGAATCCACCGCGATTCCGACGTGCGGCCTATGAGCATGGGGGTGCGATCAATTCCCCTTTAGAGGCATGCGCGGGTCCCGGTTTCGATTGCCACCAACGGACGACATAGCCGCTGAGCAAATCCAGCCATGCACGATTCGGTTGTTAAAAATTTTAGCGGAATTAATACAATGCTGTAACATAATGCGGCGGCACCAAGTCCGATGAGTGGAACAGCGCAGGCTCATGGCGTGGCGATGATGAACGGTCAGGGCGGCGACGAAGCGGCGGACCTGGAAGTGCTGGCGCAGGCCATCCGCGCGCACGCCCTGTACCTGGCGGCGCGCCCCAATGGCATGCGCCTTCAGATGAAGTCCGCGGACCTGACCGGCTACGACCTGTCGGGGCTGGTTCTGTCGGATGCCGTGCTGACCGGGACGAACTTCCGGCGCAGCGTGCTGAAGCGCTGCAACCTGGACGGCGCCGACCTGTTCGGCGCCTGTTTCGTTTCGGCGGACTTGCGCGGCACCTCGCTGGTCGGTGCCGACATGCGCGGCGCCAACTTCACCAAGGCCTGCCTGCGCAACACGGTGTTCGAGCGCGCGGATCTGCGCCCAGGCCAGCTCGTGCTGTGGAAGAACCGCCGCACACCCGGCCGGAAGCCGGACGCGGGCTCCACCAGCCTGGTCGCGGCGAACTTCCGCGACGCGGACCTGACCGGCGCCAACCTGTCGCGCGCGAACCTGGAGGGGGCGGACTTCAGCAACGCGGCGCTGTTCGGGGCCAACCTCAGCGGCGCCGACCTGCGCGGGGCCGATTTCGCCGGGGCCCGGCTGAAGGGCGCGATCCTGAACAACGCGACGGTTGCCGGAACCTCCTTCCAAGGCGCCGACCTGCGCGGGGCGGAGTTGCGCAACGTCGCCATGGACAGCGCCGACTGGAAGGACGCCCGCCTTCAGGAGGCCATCTACCACCGCGCCGACGCGGCCCTGCCGCCGCAGATCCGGGCGGGGCTGGACGGGCACGTGCTGTGGATCAACAGCAACGGCAGGGAGGGCCGGCGCTTCGACGTTTCGGACGGCGCCTTCGCCGGCACCGACTTCGACGGCTGCGACCTGAGCGGGGCGATCTTCCGCAACTGCGACTTCACCGGCGCCACCTTCCGCGACAGCAAATTGCAGATCGCGCAGTTCCCCGGCTGCCGCATGCGCGAGACGAGCTTCGAGAACGCCAACCTGTCGGGGTCCAGCTTCGAGGGTTGCGACTTGCAGCGGGCCCGCCTGCGCAACGCGGTGCTGCGCGCCATCGAACTGCTGTCGCCGGAAGGGGTGCCGACCGGCCGGATGTGGCCGACCAACCTGAAGGGCGCCAATTTGGCGGACAGCGATTTCCGCGGCGCCGACCTGCGCGGCGCGCGGCTGGCCGGCGCCGAGTTGGCGGGCTGCAACCTGTCCGGGGCCGATCTGCGCGACGCCGACCTCGACCAGGCGAGCACCGGCGGCACGACGCTGCTGCACAGCCGGTTGTAGCGGAGGCGGCTGGGTCGATGCCGGCGCCCATGATTGCCAGCGTATCGGATTTCACACTTGTGGACGGTGGTGCCCGCTTTTTAAGCTGAGGCGTTGCCTTCTACTTATGTGTGGAGATTCTTCGTGACGATTCGTCTTGCCGTTGTGTCCGCTGCCTTGTCCGTGGCGGTGGCCGCGGGAGCGTCCTCCGTCGCCCAGGCGGGCGTCCTCGACACCGTGAAGCAGCGCGGCAGCGTGGTCTGCGGCGTCAGCGGCAAGGTGCCGGGCTTCTCGGCCCCGGACGCGCAGGGCGTCTGGTCGGGCATGGACGTGGACTATTGCCGGGCCGTTGCGGCGGCCGTGTTCAACGACGCCAGCAAGGTCACCTTCCGCCCGGTGACCACGACGGAGCGCTTCACCGCGCTGCAGACCGGCGAGATCGACGTGCTGGCCCGCAACACGACCTGGAGCTTCACCCGCGACGCCAACCTGGGCATCGAATTCGTCGGCGCCAACTTCTACGACGGCCAGGGCTTCATGGTCAGCAAGCAGCTGGGCGTGAAGAGCGCCAAGGAGCTGAACGGCGCCAGCATCTGCATCCAGACCGGCACGACAGCGGAGCAGAACATCGCCGACTTCTTCGCCGCCAACAAGCTGACCTTCAAGCAGGTGGTGTTCGAGTCCTCTGACGAGGCGGCGAAGCTGTACGACACCGGCCGCTGCGACGTGTACACCACCGACACCTCGGGCCTCGCCGCCCGCCGCACCACCCTGTCGAAGCCGGCCGACCACGTCATCCTGCCTGAGGTGATCTCCAAGGAGCCGCTGGGTCCGTCGGTGCGCGCCGGCGATCCGCAGTGGGCCAACATCGCCAAGTGGGCGCTGTTCGCGCAGATCGACGCGGAGGAGTTGGGGGTGACCTCGGCCAACGTGGACGAGATGCGCCAGTCCAAGAACCCGGACATCCGCCGCCTGCTGGGCAGCGACGAGGCGCTGGGCAACGAGCGCTGGGGCCTGGACCGCGATTGGGCCTATCGCATCGTCAAGCTGGTCGGCAACTACGGCGAGGTGTTCGAGCGCAACGTCGGCGCCAAGACCCCGCTGGCGCTGGACCGCGGCATCAACCAACTGTGGACCAAGGGCGGCCTGATGTACGCCCCGCCGGTGCGCTGAGTCAGTTGTAGCAAAAGCCCCTCTCCCCTTGCGGGAGAGGGTCAGGGTGAGGGGGCGGCCGGAGGCCGGAGAGGTCCCGCGCGGACAGCGGATTCACCACAGAGACACAAAGACACAGAGAATTATTTGAAGAAGCTTCCTTCTTTGCCGGTGACCCAGTCGGTCTTCGGAAATCTCTGTGTCTTTGTGTCTCTGTGGTGAATCATCTGCACGGCGTAACCTCTCCACCCTTCAGCCGCGCATTTGAACATCACGGACACACAAGCATGACGAACGACCGCAGCGTGCCGGAGGGGCCGCCGCGTGGGCCGGCCTGGACGGCGGCCCGGATCCGCGGGCTGGCGATCCAGGGCGCGATCCTGGCGGCCCTGGTCGGGCTGCTGGCCTGGGGGGTCGGCAACGCGATCCACAACCTGAACAAGGCGGGGATCGCGGCGGGCTTCCATTTCCTCGGCAACCGGGCGGGGTTCGACATCAACTTCCGCCTGATTGACTACAGCCCGGCAGCGACCTACGGGCGGGCCTTCGTCGTGGGCGTGCTGAACACGCTGACCGTGTCGGCGCTGGGCATCGTCGCGGCGACCGCGCTGGGCTTCGCGCTGGGCATCGGGCGGCTGTCGCGCAACTGGCTGGTGTCGCGCACGGCGGCGACGGTGATCGAGACCGTGCGCAACCTGCCGCTGCTGCTGCAACTGCTGTTCTGGTACACGGCCGTCCTGGCGCCGCTGCCGCGCCCGCGCAACGCCATTTCGCTGGGCGGCCTGGCTTTCCTCAGCAACCGCGGCCTGACCGTGCCGGGGCCGGTCAGCGATGGGCCTGTCTGGATGGTCTGGGCGGCGCTGGGGCTGGGACTTGCCGCGGCGGCCGCGATCGGGATTTGGTCGCGGCGCCGGCGCATCCAGACGGGGCAGCGTTTTCCGGCGGGCTGGGTCGGGCTGGCGCTGATTGTGCTGCCGCCGCTGGCGGTGCTGGGCTCCGGCACCGTTCCGCTGTCCTGGGATATCCCGGTGCTGAAGGGCTTCAATTTCGACGGCGGCCTGACGCTGGTGCCGGAACTGATTGCGCTGTGGCTGGCGCTGACGCTCTATTCCGGCGCCTTCATCGGCGAGACGGTGCGGGCCGGCATCCTGTCGGTTCCCAAGGGGCAGGTGGAGGCCGCGCAGGCGATGGGCCTGACGCCCGGGGCGGTGCTGCGGCTGGTGGTGGTGCCGCAGGCCATGCGCGTCATCATCCCGCCGATGACGACGCAGCACCTGACGCTGCTGAAGAACTCCTCGCTCGCCGTGGTGATCGGCTTTCCGGACCTTGTGGCCGTCTTCTCCGGCACCACGCTGAACCAGACCGGACAGGCGATCGAGACGATCGGCATGACCATGGCCGTCTATCTGGTGGTCAGCCTGGCGATTTCCTTCGGCATGAACCTCTACAACAGCAAGATGGCGATCGTCCGGCGATGAGCACCACTTTCGACGAGACCGCGGTGCTCGCGCCGCCGAAGCCGTCCCGCAGCCCGTGGCGCTGGGCGCGGGAGAACCTGTTCTTTTCCGCCTGGGGAACGTTGGCGACCCTGTCGCTCGCCCTGCTGCTGGCCTGGGCGCTGCCGCCACTGGTCAAATGGGCGCTGCTCGACGCGGTGTGGAGCGGCGCCACACGCGACGCCTGCCTGACGCCAGAGGGCACCGTGGGCGGCGGCGCCTGCTGGGTGTTCGTCAAGGTGCGCTTCGGGCAGCTGATGTACGGCTTTTACCCGCTGGAGCAGCGCTGGCGCGTCGATGCGGCGGCGCTGACCCTGGCGCTGGGGCTGGCCACGGTGCTGCCGCTGCGCGCGGCGACTCAGCGGGCGGCAGCCTTGGCGGGGGTGGTTATCGGGGGGCTGGGGGCCGGCTGGCTCGGCGGGCCGGCGCTTGGGGCGGTGGTGGCGCTGTTCCTGGCGGGGCCGCTGCTGCTGGCGCGCGACCTGTCGGCGTTGCGGCGCCTGCCGGCGGTGGCAAGGGTGCTGCTGGTGGTCGGCCTGTCCGTCCTGGCGGCGGGCGTGGGCGGGGTGGCCTTCGGCACGCCCAAGGCTTTCGGCTGGGTGACGCTGGTGCTGGCGGCCGGGCTGTTCGGTTGGCGCTTCGACAGCCTGCGGGCGGCGGGGCTCAATCTGCTCGGGCTGGTTTTCCCGGTGCTGGCGCAGGCGCTGCTGAGCGGCGGGGCCTATGGGCTGCCCTACGTCCCGACGGAGCAGTGGGGCGGGCTGTTCCTGACGTTGACCATCGCGCTGACCGGCATGGCGGCGTCGCTGCCGCTGGGCATCCTGCTGGCGCTCGGCCGGCGGTCGGCCCTGCCGGTGCTGCGGCTGACCTGCATCGGCTTCATCGAGTTCATCCGCGGCGTCCCGATGATCACGGTGCTGTTCCTCGCCTCGGTGATGCTGCCGCTGTTCCTGCCCGAGGGGGTGGGAGTGGACAAGCTGCTGCGCGCGCTGATCGGCGTGGCTCTGTTCTCCGCCGCCTACATGGCGGAGGTGGTGCGCGGCGGCCTCCAGGCGCTTGAACCCGGCCAGCGCGAGGCGGCGGAAAGCCTTGGGCTGGGCCGGGTCCAGACGATGGGGTTGGTCATTTTGCCGCAGGCCCTGCGCGTGGTTATTCCCGGCATCGTCAACACATTCATTGGCCTGCTAAAGGATACCTCGCTGGTCGCCGTGATCGGTCTGCTGGACCTGATCGGCATCATCAAGACGGCGACGTCCGATCCCAACTGGCTGGGCTTCGCGGCGGAGGGTTATACCTTCGTCGGGCTGGTCTTCTGGGTCCTTTGCTTCAGCATGGCACGGTACAGCCTGCGCCTGGAAAGGATCCTCCGGAACGGGGTAGCCTGACGGGTGTTCCAGTGCTAAACGCTACGTCCACGTCGGGCGGATCCAATTGGCCCGCCGGTCCGGCCTTCCGCGGCCGATCCGGTGGGCGATCATCGTGTTCGCTAATTGAGGAAACCAAGATGAAGCGCACTTTTGCCGTGTTGGCTCTCGGGTTGATCGCGTCGTTCCCCGGCATCGCTTCGGCGCAGGATGCCGCGGCCGGCGAGAAGGTGTTCAACCAGTGCAAGGCCTGCCACACCATCGAGGCCGGCGGCCCGAACCGCGTCGGCCCGAACCTGCACGGTGTCGTCGGCCGCAAGTCCGGCTCGCACGAGGGCTTCAACTACTCCGACGCGATGAAGAACGCCGGCATCACCTGGGACGAGGCCCAGCTCGACAAGTACCTGACGGACCCGAAGGGCGCCGTCCCGGGCAACAAGATGGCCTTCGCCGGTGTGAAGAACGAGCAGGCCCGCAAGGACCTGATCGCCTTCCTGAAGGGCAACAGCTGAGCGGCCTGACGGCTTCTCATCGCTGACGAGAGCGCACGAACGCCCACCGGCATCCGCCGGTGGGCGTTTTCCTTTTCAGAACGCCCGATCAGGCCGCTTGGTCGAGCAGCGGCGCCCCGGCGGTGAGGCGGCGGAATTCCGTCGCGAAGGCCGCCGCCACCTGCGGGGCGAGGTCGAACTTCACGTGCATGACGGTGCCGTCGCGCGACAGCACGGTGAAGGGCAGCGGCTGGCTGCAGCCCTGGATCGTGAGCGTCCCGCGGTTGCCGATCGCCGCCGGGTCGATCCCGTCGATGGTCGCCCCGCCTTCCGACAGGTCTTGCAGCCGGCCGTGCAGGTCCCCGACCGCAGACGCGACCGCGCAGGGGGCGGTGATCGCGAAACGCGGGCTGCGGCGGCGGTCCACCTCAGGCGTTGCGGTGCGCACGGCGCGGACGAGCATCTGGCGCAGGGTCTCGATGCTGCCCGCCACGTCGGAGGCGACCCGGCGCACCTCCGTGGCCCGGCTGCCGGTTTCCGCCGCTTCCTCAGACACCTGGGCGATGCGGACCGACACCTCCTGCGCCGCCGCGGCCGTCTGGCCGACGTTGCGGGAGATTTCCCGGGTCGCGGCGCCCTGCTGGTCCATGGCGGCGGCGATGCTGCCGGCGACGCCGTCGATCTCGGTGATGGTGTGGCCGATGTCCTTCACCGCGGACACGGCGGTCGCGGTCATGCTCTGCAGCTCGGCGATCTGGCGGGAGATCTCCTCCGCCGAGCGGGAGGTCTGCGTCGCGAGGTTCTTCACCTCGCCCGCCACGACGGCGAATCCCTTGCCGGCCTCGCCCGCCCGCGCCGCCTCGATGGTGGCGTTCAGCGCCAGCAGGTTGGTCTGGTTGGCAATGCCCTGGATGAAGGTCGCCACCTCGCCGATGTGGCCGATGGCGTCGGAGAGGGACACCACGACGTCCTCGGTCCGCCGGCCGCCTTCGACCGCGCGGCGCGAGATCTGGCTGGCGAAAGCCACCTGGTTGGAGATCTCCGCGATGGAGGCGGTGAGCTGGTCGGTGGCCGTCGCCACGGCCTGGGCGTTGCCCAGCGCCTGTTCGGCCGCCGCCGCGACGTTCTGGGAGTTGCCGGATACCGACTCGGCGGAGAAGGCCATGGCCTGGGCGTTCTCGTCCATCAGCGTCGACCGTTCGGCGACCTGGTCCACGGCGGTGCGGGTCTCCTGCTCCACGGTGCGGGCCATGGACTCCAGCGCCGCGATCTTGGCCTGCTCCGACTCCCGCCGTTCCCGCTCCTGCTCGTCGCGCAGGCGCTGGTTGTCCAGGCCCTTCTGACGGAAGATGGCCACCGCCTGTGCCATGGAGCCGATCTCGTCCTGCCGGTCGAGGCCGGGCACGACCGTCTCGTACCGGGCATCGGCGATCTGGAGCATGGCGGTCCGGATGCGGCCGAGCGTGAGGAACTGGCGGCGGACGACCAGGAGCATGATGGCGCCGACAGCCAGTGTGATCACGGCGGCCACCTTGAGCGTGTTGCTCACCAACTCGTCGACGACGCGCAGCGCGTCGCTTTTCTTGAGGCCCACGAACAGGACGCCGATCACCTCGCCGTTCTGGTCGGTCAGCGGGTCGTAGGCGGTGAAGTAGGCGTCGCCCAGGATGTTCGCCTCGCCGCGGAAGGGCTCGTGCTTTTCAAACAGGGCCGTGTAGACCGGGCCGCGCGCCAGGGTGGTGCCGACCGCGCGACTGCCGTCGGGGTTCCGGACGTTGGTCGCCACCCGTTTGTCGCCGTGGAAGATGGTCGCCACGCCGCCGGTCACGCTGCGGATCGAGTCGACCAGATCGTTCGCGCCATCGAGCTTGTAGTCGTCGATGTGAAGGGCGCCGTTCTTGACGTGGAACTCCGACCCCTTCTGGTCGAGGAGGAGGTGGAAGCTGGTGATCGCCTGCTCCCGCCGCTCCAGCGCTTCCTCGCCGATGCGGGTCTGCACGAGATAGACCGTGGCGAAGGTCAGGGCACCGGCAAGGATGACGAGGCCAAGCGTGCACAGAATGGTCAGCTTCGTTGCCAGACTCAGCGTGCGCAGGGCTCTCATCAGCCTGTCCTCCGTCCTGTTGCCGACGGACCGGGGACGCCCATCGTTCTTTGAGATGATTTTGTATTAAATGCGAACGAACGGCGCTGCGGCGCATTGATGCAGATCAACCGCAGCTTCCACGTGTGTGGATGATCGCTCCGCGTGCAGAGCAATCGGCCCGGTCATTTGCGGGCTCAATCTTTCATCGGTGGGACGTGTCGGCTGGATCGGACGGCAGGGCTGAGGAGTCGCGCGGTGCCTCCGCCGGACCGCCGGCGTCGGAGGGCTGAGTCGGGGTGGGCTTCGCATCGTCGCCGGTGTTCAGGATCACGGGAAGCCCGTCGCGCCCGCCGATGATGATCGTCTTGGCGTTGGAGGAGGTGGCGAAGGCGCGCGTCGCCTCGATGCCGCGCAGGCGCAGGTATTCCGGCGTGATGTTGCGGGCGACGATGTCCTGGAAATCGCGGATGCCCTCCGCCTCGATGCGCTTGCGGGTGCGTTCCTTGGCCTCGCGGGCGATGCGGAAATCGTATTCCTGCATGATCTGCTGCTGTTCCATCTTGCGGTCGATCGCCTGACGCACCAGCGGCGGGAAGGTGACGCCGGCCACCAGGACGTCCTCCACCCGGATCATGGTGGCTTCGACCTGCTGCGGCGTCGCGGCGCCCAACACCGGGAAGGTGTCCGGCGGCGCCGGGAACTGCTCCTGTATGCGCTGCAGCAAGAAGCTTTGGATGTCGGCGCGGTCCACGGAGTAGAAGCTTTCCGGGTTGTGCTGCGACACGAATTCGTAAACCAGGCTGGCGATCTCCGGATAAACCAGCTTTGCGGCGTAGTCGTCGCCCGCCAGCTTGTGGACCAGCCCGGCGGCCGGCGGGTTGATGCGGTAGCGGAGCGCCACCTCCACCGTGATCGCCATGCCGTTGGCCGACACCGCCTCGTAGCTGCGGCTCTCCGTGCGCAGGCGGACGTCGTACATGGTGACCTTGTCCCACGGGAAGACCATGTGGGTGCCTTCGTTCAGCACCCGGTCGGTCACCGTGCCACCGAAGAAGCGCAGCCACAGAACCCCGACATGGCCGGCCTGCACCTCGATGAAGATGGACGGGGCGATGGCCAGCAGCCCGAGGATGACCGTGAGGGCGAGCGCGTAGAGCGACACGCTGTGCCGCTTCAGCCACAGCCGGGCGCGCTGGTGGGGCGGCGTGCGGTCGGCGGCCATGCCGTTGGGGGTGATGTCCCTGGGAGTGGTGTCTGCGGTCGTCATTGCTTCGGCGCCAACGCCTTCTCGCGGGCCTGCGCGCTGGGGCGTCCCACCGCCTGGACCACGAAATTGACCGGCGGGGTCAGGAAGACGGCCATCAGGAAGTGGCCGACGAAGCCGAAGGTGGTGTTGCGGCCCATGAAGCCGCACACCGCGCAGGCGGCGAGATACAGCAGGATGGCGAAGAAGGGCATGCGTCCGGGCCTTGGGGCGGGTGGGGGCGGCAATCAGGGGGCGGCTTGCGGGGAAGGGATGGGGAGGCGCGGCGGCGCTCCCCATCTCATCTGTCTGCCGTTCAGGGGGGCGCTCAGGCCGCGGCCGGAGCTTCCTCCGCAGCGGTCCCGAGCACGGAGCCCTTGAGGCGGCGGGCCTCCTCGAACTTCGTGCGGAAATAGGCCTTCACCTTGTCCGGATCGAAGGTCAGGAAGGTGCCGCCGGAGGCGAAGTGCTGGTGAAACACCTTGCCGAGCGCGTAGGTGAAGGCGGCGTTGAAGGCCGGCTGGGTCGCCAAGCGCGTCACCGTGCCCACCAGCGGGACGGAGCGCAGGGCCATCCGCACCGCCATGGAGCCGAGCACGCCGCCGGCCAGCGCCGTTGGCGCCACCGTGGCGAGCAGGGTGCCAACCGCGGACCGGCCGATGTCGCCGCGGAAGTCCACGCCGTGCACCTCCGACAGCTCCTTCAGCAGGCGCAGCTGCACGACCCCCAGGGCGGCGGTGTCGACGAAGTTCAGCGGGATGACGCCCGCCGCGGCCGACAGCAGCACGTGCTGGCGGATGACGCCGTCGGCGCGGTCGGCGACGGACGCGACCGCCGGCTCGACGGTCGACTCAGCGGTCGACTCAGCGGTCGACTCAGCGGCCGGGGCGGCTTCCGAGGCGCTGGCCGTGGCCTCAGTCGCCGGGTCAGACGCGGTGACCGGCGGAGTGGCGTCGGCGGCCGTGTCCGGCGTGACGTCACCGCCCGGCGGATCTTTCTTAATGACCATGGTGTGGCGCTCCAAAAAGAACGTTGCGAAGGAAAAAAGAAAAGAGAGCCGCGGCCGGGGCAGGCGCACGGCGAACGTCGCCCCCGGGGGGACGGCCCGCTTCGAAACACCGCCGGGGAATATCGGCGGCACCGTGATATGGGCTAACCAATTCGGTTGTCATCGTCAAAAGATTTGCTGGAATAAGGAGGGTGGAGGGGGTGTCTGCCGTCGCAAAAGGCGCCGCTCATGACGGCATTCACAATCCGCGCCCGCTGCTCGTGCGGGAAGAAATGGCCGCCGGGCAGGCGGTGTAGGGCGAAGCCGGCACCGGCGAAGGCCTCCCACGCGGCGACCTCGGCGACGGCCACCTCCGCATCCTCGGTTCCGGCGAAGGCCAGTATCGGCACCGGCAGGGGTGTCGGGACGGGCTCGGCGAAGTCGTCGGACATGGTGAAGTCGGCGCGCAGCATCGGCAGCATCAGCTCCATCAGGTCGGCGCAGGCCAGCACCTCCGGCGGTGTCCCGCCGAGGCTGGCGATACGGTCGCGGAAGGCGGCCTCGTCGAGGCTGCGGGTGGGCGTCCGGCGCGGCGTCCGATGCGGCGCGCGCCGGCCGGAGACGGCGAGTAGCCGGGGCGGCGTACCCCGTTCCACCAGCGCGCGGGCGGTGGCATAGGCAAGCGCCGCCCCCAGCGAATGGCCGAACAGCACCAGCGGCCGGTCGAGGTGCGGGGCGAGCGCCTCCATGATTCCGGGCACCGCGTCGGCCACCGCGGTCAGGCCCGGCTCGGCGATGCGGCTCTCGCGGCCGGGCAGGCGGACGGCGAGCAGCTCGTCGCACGGATCGAGGTGCCGGTGCCAGTCCCGGTAGACGGAGGCACCCGCCCCGGCCTGGGGGAAGCAGACCAGCCGGTGACGCGGGTTCGCCACCGGGCGGAAGCTCTGCAGCCAGGGCGTCGGGGTCATTGCGCCGGCTCCAGGCTGAAAAGGGACTGCCGGTGGCCTTCCTCGATGCGGCCCTCGTTCATGTGCCCTTCGTGCATATGAAATACGCGGTCGGCGAGGTGGAACCAGCGGTCGTCGTGGGTCACGCAGATGACGATCTTGCCGGCCGCGCGCAGTTCCGGCAGCAGTTCCTCGTAGAAGACGCGGCGGAAGTGCGGGTCCTGGTCGGCCGCCCATTCGTCCAGCACGATGACCGGCTTGTCCTCCAGCTGCGCCACCACGAGGGCGAGGCGCTTGCGCTGGCCGGTGGACAGGCTGACCGTGCTGAAAGCGCCGTCCTGCACCGTCACCTTGTCCTGCATCTCCAGCCGTTCCAGCAGGGCGCGGATACGCGCCGGGTCCGGGTCGGCCACGCCGTAGAGCCGGCGCGACAGGTGGTAGTCGGAGAAGATCGCGGAGATCTGGTCGCGGTAGCTCTGCATGCGCTCCGCCGGCACCGGCTCTCCGTCGGCCAGCCGCTCCCCGCCCGACAGCGGCATTAGGCCGGTGAGCAGGCGCAGCATGGTGGACTTGCCCGACCCGTTGCCGCCCGTCACGAAGGTAATCTCGCCGGCCCGGAATTCCGCCGACAGTGGTCCGACGGCGAAGACCGGCGTGCCGTCGGCGTCGGTGTAGGCGAAGGTGGCGTCGCTGAGCGCGATGCTGGCCGGGGGCTTGGGCAGCGGCTCGGCGCTCTCGTCCGGGGCGTCGCCGGCGGCGGTGCGCAGCCGCTCCTCCATCGCCTCGATATTGGAGAGGGCGAGTTCGGTCTGGGTGACCAGCGGGGCGACGAAGGACACGGTGCTGACCGGGCCGACGATGAACAGCGCCGCCGTGGTCGCCGGCACCACCACCGCATGGTATCCATTGGTGAACAGCGGGACGGCGAAGACCATCATGCCGATCAGCGTGTAGAACATCGCCTCGATCAGCGCGAAGTTGCGGCCCCACTGCGCCTTCATGTCCACGTTGACCGCCCGCGCCCGCGCGGAGGACTCACCCAGGTCGCGGATCAGCCCGTCGGCGCGCGGGCGGCTCATCCGCACCTCCTTGAAGCCCCTCAGCAGGTCGGTCAGCCCGTCGAAGACACCGGCCTCGGCCGCGGCGGAGTCCATCATGTTACGACGCAGGCGGGTCGTGCGGCCGACCTTCACCGCCGTTGCCAGCCCGGCGAAGCCGAAGGCCATGACGCAGGCGATGGGCGACAGCCAAGCCAGATAGACCGCCAGGAAGACCAGCATCACCCCCTGCTGCCCGCCGATGGCCAGCATCGGCAGGGTGCGGGCCAGCGTCTGGGTGTCCTGGGTCAGCACACCGTTCAGGGAGGCGCGGCCGATGCGCTCCACCGTCACGAGGTCGGCACGGCGCACGGCGTCAAACAGGCGCAGGCGGATGCGGTGGATCAGCCGCTCCGCGTCCTGGGAGGCGGTGACCAGCGCGTAGTTGTGGGTCACGCCGAACAGCGTCACCGTCACCGCGTACATGATCAGCAGCCGCGGGCTGACCGTCCCCGTGGCCGCGTCCTTGGAGGCGGCGTCGACCAGCCACAGCAGCGCCGCCGTGGCGACCGCCGACAGCGCGTTCATCAGCGCGAGAGTCTTCAGATTCTCCGGAATCTCACGCAGGACGAGGGGGAGGAGCTTCATGCCGCGCCCTCCGTGAGGGTCAATTCGGTGATGTTCAATTCAGTTAGGCGCCCTTCCTCCATGTGCAGGCGGCGGTCGGCGACGTCGAAGTAATGGTCGTCGTGGGTCACCGCGACGATGGTCAGGCCGCGCGCCTTCAGGGCCGGCACGACCTCGCGGTAGAACTTGAAGCGGAAATGCGGGTCCTGGTCGGCCGCCCATTCGTCGAGGATCAGGATCGGCTTCTCCTCCAGGATCGCGGCGACGAGGCCCAGGCGCTTGCGCTGGCCCATCGACAGGTCGCGCCGGCCGAAGCGGTCGCCGTCCACCGCCGTCACGCGCTCCATCTCCATCCAGCGCATCAGGTCCTCCGCCCCGACTTGGTCCACGGGGTCGAGGCCGTAGAGGCGGGCGAACAGGTGGAAGTCGGCGAAGACGGTCGCCATCAACTCGCGGTAGGCGGCGATGCGCTGCGGCCCGATCGCCACGCCGTCCAGGGTCAGCCGGCCGCGCAGGGGGTGGTAGAGGCCGGTCAGCAGCTTGATGAAGGTCGACTTGCCCGACCCGTTGCCGCCGGTGACGAAGACCACCTCGCCGCGGCGGATGGTCAGGTCGAAGGGACCGACGGCGAAGGGCGGCTCGCCCGGCGGGGCGGGGAAGGCGAACTCCACCCCCTCCATCCGCCATTCGGCGAAGTTCTTGGGGACCGGCAGGCCGGGGCCATCGCTGCCGGGCTCGGCCAGCTCAGCGAGTTGCGCTTCGAGACCCAACATGCGGCCGGCGGCGGCCTCCGCCGCGCTCGTCACGGCCAGCGACTGCATCAGGCCGAAGACCGGGGTCGCCAGGAAGAACACCGCGGCGGAAACCTTCACCACCTCCTGCGCGAAGGTGCCGGAGTAGGTCGGCACGACGAAGACGACCACGCCCAGCATCAGGTTGAAGGCGCATTCGCCGAACACGAACTGCTGCCAGCTGTGCAGGTGCACTTGGTCGCGGGCCGTCGTGGTGCGGGCGGAGACGGTGCCGAAGGTGGCGTTCAGGTCCTGGCTGCGGGCGCTGTTGAGGCGCTGTTCCTTGAAGCCGTCGAAGAGGTCCGACACCCCTTCGAACATCACTGCCTCCTCCGCCATCATGGCGCCCTGCCGCTCGTCCAGCGCGCGGCCGAGCCGCACGTAGAACCAGGCGCCGCCGCCCAGCAGCGCGCCGATCAGCAGGAAGGCGACGGGGGAAACGGTGGAGATGTAGACCAGGATCGTCCCGGTCAGCAGGACCGAGCGCAGGGTCAGCGCCAGGAACTGCGAGTTCTGGGAGATGATCTGGCTGCTCTGCGTCACGCTTTCGAACAGCGGGGTCTGGCCGAAGCGCTCCAGCTTCCACAGGTCGGCGCGGCGGATGCGGTCGAGCAGGCCCATGCGCAGCCCGTCCACCACCTCCTCCACGTCAGAGGCCATGTGGGCGACCATGCGGCTTTCCACGACCATGTAGACCAGCACGCTGGCGACGAAGGCCAGCGCCATGGGCACGTCGACGAAGTCGGCCTTTTCCTCGGCGATCTGCTGCGCTGCGCGGTTGACGATCGCCAGCACCAGCGTGCTGCTGAGCGCCGACGCCGTGGCGTAGAGGACCAGCCGCCGCAGCGGCCCCGGCCCGAGCCGGCCGAGAAGGCGGAGGAGGTTCACGGTTTTACGAGTCCTGCGGAAGGAGCGTGCGCGCCGCGTTCTGCGGGGCGCCGTCGTCGATGCGGATGCGCAGGACGTGCCGGTCGGGGTCCTCGAAGGCGCCGCGGCCGTGCAGGACCTCGTGGTTGTTGACGGCCAGCAGGGCGTCGGCCTCCAGGAAAGTCTCCAGGCGGCGGCTCTCGTCGTCCAACTCCGCCTGGAGGATGCCCAGCGCCCGGCGGACGTCCGGCGTGTCGTGGTCGGGGAAGGCGGCGAGGCCCTTTTCCAGCGTGTCGGTGCGGAACCGGACGCTCGGACGGTCGCCGAAGATGCGGGCGAAGGTCACTTCGACTCTGTCGCGCCGGCCGGTGGTGGTGAAGGTCGCCGGGATGCGGAAGGGAAGCTCGTGGCGCGACAGCAGGTCGAGCGCCCAGCGCCCCTCCGCGCTGCGGGCCAGCGCGTCCTTGACGCAGCGCACGTCGCGCAGCGTGGACCGCCCGCCGCCGCAGGCCGCGGGAACCGCGACGTAGAGCAGCATGTAGCGTTCGGGGTTGGGAAAATACTGCGTGTCGGTGTGGAAATCCGCTTCGTAGGCGTGTTCGGAGAAGGTGGAGACGCTGCCGTCGCGCACCTTGTCCGGCCGCAGCTTGATGTCCCACACGACCTTGCGGTCGATCTTGTCGGTGGCGGTCGGGCTGCCCATGCAGAGGCTGAGCGCGTAGAGCACGAAGCGCCGCGTGTCGAGGTCGAGGCCGCCGAGCCCGAGGCGTCGCACCAGCACCCCGCTGTGGCAGGATTCCAGCGCGTCGCGCAGCGCCGTGCCGAGCGATGCCAGGGCCGGGGCGGCGTCGGCGACGGCCGCGCGCAGTTCCGCCTCCCGCAATTTTTCCTCTTGCCCGGGCGGCACGAGGGCGGAGGGATCGGCGTCCGGCCCGTAGAACGCCTTCAGGACGGACAGGACCCGCGCGATCTCCGGCTCGGGGATCGGCTGCGCGGAGAACTCGCCGGCGCGGAAGCCCAGGTCCTGAAGGTGGGTCAGCATGGTGTCTCCCAAGCGAGAGTCAGTGATGGTCATGATGCGAAGAGGCCGGCGGCGGCGCGGAGCATGTCGGCTTGACCCGCGCGGGGGATTTCCGGCCAGCCGAAGCCCATGCGGCCCAGCAGAAGCTGCGTGCGGTCGGAGGTGAGTTCCTGGCGCCGGGCGCGGCCCTGCGGCGACCGTCCGCCGTAGAGGCCGAACGCCTCCATGGTCTGGGCCAGCGCTCCGTCCATTGCGGGTTCCCCGATCGCGCGCTCCAACCGGTCGAGCAGGGCGCCGAAGCCGACGGCGCGGACGGCGTCCTCCATTCCGCGCGCGGAGGTGACGAAGTCGGCCAGCGTGTCGCGCCGGTTGTTCTCCACGTGGTGGGTCTCGTTGGTCAGGGGCGCGGCCCCGGCCAGCAGGGCCACCGCGCGGGCGACCCGGTCCACGTGGCAGAGCCAGACGTGCGAATCGTCGGGCACCACCCCCAGCCGCACGAAGGCGGCGAGTTGGCGGAAGAAGGCGTTGTCGCGGATGTTCAGCTGCAACGGGCCGCCCTCGGCCGCATAGACGACGTTGCCGACGCGGTGGATGCAGGCGTTGGGAAGCTCCCCGCGCGCTGCAACGACCAGCCGTTCCGCCTCCTGCTTGCTGCGGACGTAGTAGTTCTCGTCCAGGACCGACGGCACCGAGTCGTATTCCGTGAAGAGGCGGAATCCGCCCTCAGGCGCCTTGCCGGCCACCGACAGGGTGGAGATCAGGTGGAAGTCCCCCGCGTTGCCGGCGGCGAGGTCGATCAGGCGGCGCGTCGCCTCCACGTTGTCGGCGTGGAACTCCCGGTAATGGCCGAAGTGGTTGACGTTGGCGGCGCAGTGGAAGACGGCCTGCGTCTCCGCCGCCAAGTGACCGCGCGCGGCGCCGGACAGGCCCAGGTCGTCGCGCCGCAGGTCGCCGGCCAGCACGGTCAGGCGCGGGTCGGCGGCCAGCGCCGGGCCGGCGTCTTCCCCGAAATAGCCGCTGAGCACGCGGGCGAGGCGGGCGCGGGCGGCCCCGTCGTCGCTGCCCCGCACCAGCGCGGTGACCCGGCGCTCCCCGTCGGACAGAAGCTCCCGCAGCAGGTAGGCGCCGAGATAGCCGGTGCCGCCGGTCAGCAGCGTATGGCCGTGGTTGCGGCGCGGGCCGTAATCGCGGTCCTGATAGGGCCGGTTGCGCTCCGCATAAGCGTCCTGCTGCGCGCCGAGCACGGCGTCGCGTTCCGCGTCGTACGCGCTAAGGCCGTCCTGGTAGGTGTGCCAGTGGGCGCGGGCGGCGCGGACGAGGTGGTGCAGATGGTCCGGCTGCGGCTTGCAGCGCAGGGCGAAGTCCGCCAGCACCGGGTGCTCATACAGGTCGTTGATCTTGCAGGCAAATTCCCGGCGTAGCTTGTTCACCGCGGCGATGGCGCGCAGGCTGTCGCCGCCGAGTTCGAAGAAATTGTCCTCCCGCCCGCGGACGGGGCGCTGGAGCGCCTCCTCCCACAGCTCCGCCACGCGCTGCTCGACGGCGGTGCGCGGCGGGGTGTGGGTGGCGGCGTCGGGGTCGGCGTCCGCCGCGGGTGCGACGGCGTGGTCGGCCAGCGCTTTCAAGAGAGCGCTGCGGTCCACCTTGCCGGCCACCGTCACGGGGATCGCCGGCACGCGGATCACCGCGGCGGGGACCATATAGGTCGGCAGTTTGTCCGCCACATGGGCGGTCCAGGCGGCCTGAGGCGGCTCCGCGGCGCCGGCCTGGAGCGTGACGAAGGCCCACAAGGTCTGGGCACCGCCGGCCGGCATGTCGACCAGGGCGACCGACTGCTGCACGGCCGGATGCTCATCCAGCCGGTGCTCGATCTCGCCCAGCTCCACGCGCTGGCCGCGCAGCTTTACCTGCCCGTCGGAGCGGCCGAGGATCAGCAACTCCCCGTCCGGCAGCCAGCGGCCGAGGTCGCCGGTGCGGTAGCGTCGGCCCTCCGGCGTCTCCATGAAGGCCGCGGCGGTCAGGTCCGGCCGGTTCAGGTAGCCGATGCCGAGGCCGGCGCCGCTCAGCCACACCTGCCCGATGGAGCCCGGCGGGACCGGCCGCATGTCCTCATCCAGGATGTGGACGGCGGTGTTGGGCAGGGTCCGCCCGGCGGTCATGCGGGAGGTGCCGGGGAGAAGCCGGCCGATGGACGCCGCGGCGGTGTTCTCCGTCGGGCCGTAGCCGTTGTAGTAGCGCAAGGACCCGGCGTAGTGCAGGGCGTCGGCGGTGTTCGGCGGCTCCCCCACCGTCATCAGGATGCGCAGGCCCGGCAGGTCGGCCTGCTCGAACAGGCGCAGGTAGGAGGGCGGCAGGGTCGCGGAGGTGGCGCCCAGCCGGACCATCTTGGCCAGCATCCCCGCGGTGTCGTCCATCTCCGCCCGGCGGACCGGCACCAGCGCGCCGCCGACCGCCCAGGCCATCACCGTGTCGGCGATCCAGGCGTCGAAGGAGGGGGAGGAACTGAGCAGTACCCGCTCGTCCGGCTGGGCACCGAGCATCCGCGCCATGGACAAGGCGAGGTTCATGGTGCCGCCGTGCGGCAGCATCACGCCCTTCGGCACGCCGGTGGAACCGGACGTGTAGATGATGTAGGCGAGGTCGCCGGGCTCCGTGGCCTGACCGGCCGCGGGTGCCGTGGTGTCGGCCTCGAAGGGCACGTCCTCCGGCCGCAGCACGGCGTAGCCCGCGTCGGCCAGCGCCGGGGGTAGCGGGTGGCCGTCCAGCGCCAGAACGACGCGGATGCCGGCGTCGCGGGCGATGAAGGTGAGCCGGTCGGCCGGCAAATCGCGGGTCAGCGGCAGGTAGGCGGCACCGGCCTTCCAGACGGCCAGCACGGCCTCCGGCAGGGCGGGGGAGCGTTCGGTCAGCACGCCGACCGACTCGCCGCGGCGGACTCCCTGCGCCACCAGCGCGTGGGCCAGCGCGTTGGCGCGGGCGTCGAGCGTGGCGTAGCTGGTCGTCCCGCTGTCGGTGATGATCGCCGGGGCGTCGGGCTGGCCGGCGGCCAGCTGGGCGAAGCGGTGGTGGATGCAGGCGGCGGGGTGCGGCATCGCCGGGCCGGTTTCCCACGCGGCCAGTTGGGCGGCCTCATTCGGCAGCAGGGCGGGCAGGGGGGTGTCGGGCTGGCGGTCGGGGCCGGTGAGATGCCGCGCCCAGCCGGCCAGTGCCTCGGTCCAGGCGCGGGCGGTTTCCCGCTCGTAAAGGGCGGCGTTGGCGTAGAGCTGGAGCACGAGCCCGCCGTCCGCCTGCCCTTCGTGCACCAGAACGATGTCCTGGGCCGGGGCGCTGTGGCGCAGCTCGTACCGGACCTCGCCATCGGCGGGGGTGTCGATCCCGGTGAAGCGCAGGCCGGCGGGCTGCGCGCCGGAAACGCCGGGATTCTCGGTCACCGCCATGTCGAACAGCGGGTAGCGGCCGGGGTTGACGGTCTGCGGGTGGTCGCGGCGGAAGTCGCGGACGATGCGGGCGAAGGGGTAGCGGCTGTGGCGCAGCCCCTCGGCCAGCGTGCGCTGGGCCGCCTGCACCGCCTGCTCCACCGTGTCGGCGCGGCGCGCGCGGCAGGGCAGCGGTAGCATGTTGACGTAGTAGCCGACGACCGCGGCCTCCCCCGCCGTCTCGCGCGTGGAGGCGGCGGTGCCCAGCAGGAACTCCGCCCGGCCGGTGCGCCGCCGCACCTCCTGCCCCATCAGCGCCAGCATCAGCGCGTGCAGGCTGGCCCCGTTGCGCCGGGCGAAGGCGCGCAGGGCCTCCGCCGTCGCGGGGGAGAGGCGTAGGCGATGGCAGTGGCTGCCCTGCGCGGACGCCCCGGTGCGCGCGGCCGGTCGCGGCAGATCAAGCGGCCATTCATCGAAGGCGGCCGGGTCGAGCGTGCCGAGGACGCCCTGCCAATAGGCGGCGTCCGCCCGCCCGGCGTCGCCGGTCAGGTAGAATTCCTCGCTCGCCGCGGAACGATCGAAGCCGGCGGCGGGGGTAGCGGGCGCTTCGCCGCGCAGGAGGGTGCCCAGTTCGTCCGCCAGCAGGCCGAGCGACAGGCCGTCGCCGATGGAGTGGTGCAGGACCAGCCAGAACAGCGGGGCGGACCCGTCCGCCGAGCGCGTCAGGCCGGCGCGCCAGAGCGGCGGGGCGGCCATGGCGAAGGGCTCCGTCTGCCGCGCCCGGATGCGGGCCAGCGCGGTCGCGCGGTCGGCGGCGGTGTCCAGTTCCAGCTCGGCGGGGGCGGTGTGGACCGTGCGGCGGAGCGTGCCGGCCGCGTCCTCCTGGAAGCCGGTGCGCAGCGCCTCGTGCCGGGCGATCAGGGCGGACCAGGCGGCTTGCCACTGCTCGTCGGTGGGCACCTCGCCCTCGACCGCGAGCATCAGGGGGATGTTGAAGCCGCGGATGTCGAGCCCGGCCTGCTCCGCCACCCAGAACTCGCGCTGGCCCTCGGTCGCGCGGTCGGATGCGGCCTCGGTGAAGTCGGTGTCCGTGGGGACAAGGGCGGCGATGCGGGCGGCGAAGCCGCGCAGGCTCGGCTCTGCGAACAGCTCGCGGGCGGGGATGGGGTGGCCGAGGGCGGATTCCAGCCGGTGCGACACGGCAATCGCCAGAAGGCTCTGCCCGCCGAGCGCGAAGAAGTTGTCGTCGCGCCAGACCGGTCCGCGGCCCAGCACCTCCGCCCAGACGCGGGCGACCGTTTCTTCCAGCGTGCCTTGCGGGGGCGTTTGCGTGCCTTTCGGCGCGCGGCCGGTGATCAGCGCCTTCAGCGCGGCGCGGTCGACCTTGCCGGAACTCGTGAGCGGGATCTCCTCCACCGGGATCACCGTGGCCGGGATCATGAATGCGGGCAGACGGTCGGACAGCCAAGCGCGCCACGCCTCGTCGGACGGGAGCGGACCGTTGACGGCGGGGCGGACGAAGGCCCACAGGCTTTGCGCGGCGCCGGCCTTGCCGTCCACCAGGGCGACCGGCTGGGCGACGGCGGGGTGGCCGTCCAGCGCGTGCTCGATCTCGCCAAGCTCGATGCGGATGCCGTTCAGCTTCACCTGGTCGTCGACGCGGCCCAGGATCTCCAGCGCCCCCCGGCGCGCCAGCGGCCGAGGTCGCCGGAGCGGTAAAGCCGGCCCTGCGGCGTGTCGACAAAGGCCGCCGCCTCCTGCTCCGGCCGTTTCAGGTAGCCGCGGGCGAGGCCGACGCCGCCCAGCCAGACCTCGCCGATCGCGCCCGGCGGCAGCGGGATGCCCACGGCGTCGCGGATGGACACGCTGGTGTTTGGCAGCGGCCGGCCGACGGGAAGGACACCGCGGTCTTCGGGCGTCAGCAGGCCCATGGCGCTGGTGATGGTGTTCTCGGTCGGGCCGTAGGCGTTGTAGTAGCGCAGGCGCCCGGCGTAGGCGCGCACGTCGGCGGCCAGCGGCGCCTCGCCGCCGGTGACGAGGGTGCGCAGGCTGGGCAGTTCCGCCCCGCCGAACAGGCGCAGGTAGGTGGGCGTGATGTCGGCGACGGTGACGCGCCGCTCCGCCAGGAAGGCCCGCAGGCGGGCGGGCGACCCCAGCAGGTCGGCGGGCACGGGGCAGAGCGCCGCGCCGAAGGCCAGCGGCACGCCGATGTCCGACAGCGACACGTCGAAAGAGGGCGAGGCGAACATCAGCGTCCGGTCCTCGGGCGTCAGGCCCAGGATCTCGCCGGCGCTGAGCACCATGTTCACGTAGCCGGCGTGCCGGACCAGCGTCCCCTTGGGCCGCCCGGTCGAGCCGGAGGTGTAGAGGATGTAGGCGATGTCCTGGGGGCTGCCCGGCCGGCCCAGCCGGTGGGCGTGGGTGCGGCGGAAGGCTTCGGTCAGTTCCTCGGGCCGCAGGACGGGCGTGCCGGCCAGTGCGTCGGGCACCGCGACGCCATCGAGCGCCAGCAGCAGCCCGACCGACGCGTCGGCCGCCATGAAGGCCAGCCGTTCCGGCGGCAGGTCGGCGGCGAGCGGCAGGTACACGGCCCCCGCCTTCCAGACGCCGAGCAGCGTGGCCGGCAGGTTGGCGGAGCGGCCGGTCAGCACGCCGACGACGGTTCCCGGTTCCACCCCGCGCGCGGCGAGCGCGTGACTCAGCGCGTTCGCCTCCTCCTCCACCATGGCGTAGGTCAGGGTGCGGTCGGCGGCGATGACCGCCGGGCGGTCGCCCTGGCGCGCGCCGGGACGGTCGAGCGCCTGTTCGAACAGCTCGTGGAAGCGCAGGGCCGGGCGGGCGATGGCTGGGCCGTGGTCCCAGGCGGCGAGCCGGACCTCCTCGTCGGGGAGCAGGGCGGGCGGGGCCTCGTCGGCGCGGGCGGCGTCTTCGGCGAGCCAGCGCGCCCAGCCGGCCAGGGCGGCGAGCCAGGCCTCCGCCGTGTCCTTGGCGTAGAGCGCGGCGTTGACGTGCCATTGCAAGAGCAACCCGCCGTCCGGCAGGCCTTCGTGGATCAGCACCATGTCCTGGCCCGGCGAATGGCCGGTGCGCTCGTAGGCGACATCATCAGCCACGGTCGTCAGGCGGGCGAGGCGCAGGGCGGTGTCGGCGGGGCGGCTGTCCGGATTCTCGGTGACGGCGATGTCGAACAGCGGGTAGCGGGCGGGGTCGCGGTGCTGCGGCCGGGCCTTCCAGAAGGCCGAATACAGGCGCGCGAAGGGATAGCGCGCGTGCTCCAGCGCCTTGGCGAGGGCGGTTTGCGTGGCGCGCAGATCCGCGGCGAAGGGCGCGCCGGACACCGGGCGGACGGCCAGGGGCAGCATGTTGACGCCGTAGCCGACGACCTGCGCGTCGGCCGCCGTTTCCCGCGTGGAGGCGGTGGTGCCCAGCGTGAACTCCGCGCGCCCGGTGCGGCGCCGCACCTCGCGGGCCAGCAGGGTCAGCAGCACGGCGTGCAGGCTGGCCTCGTTGCGGCGGGCAAGCGCCTTCAGGCCGGCGGCGGTGGTGGCGTCCAGGCGGAGGTCGAAGCGGTGGCTTCCCGGCTCCGCGCCGGGCGCGCGCGGCGTGTCGAGCGGCCAGTCCGCGAAGGCGCCGTCGGGCAGGGCGGCCAGCAGGGAGTCCCAGTGGCGGGCATCGTCGGTGCAGGCGGGACCGGCCAGATAGGCCTGCTCCCGCGCGGCCATGGCGGCGAAGCGGGCGGTTGGCGGCGGCAGGCGGTCCCCGAGCAGAAGGGCGAGCAGCAGGGCCGTCAACTCCTCCAGCAGGATGCCGACGGAGCGGCCGTCGCCGACGCTGTGGTGCATGGCCAGCCAGAACAGGCGCTCGCCCGTGTCCTCCACGGCGACCAAGCCGGCGCGCCACAGCGGGGCGGCGCCCATGGCGAAGGGTTCCCCCTGGCGGCGGCGGATGTGGGCCAGCGCGGCGTCCCGGTCGGGGGCGCTGGCGGTCTCCAGGCCGTCGTCGAGCGTCGGGACCACGTGGCGGCGCAGGCGGCGGTCGGCGTCTTCCCGGAAGGCGGTGCGCAGCCCGTCGTGCCGCGCGACGAGGTTCGCCCAGGCGGCGGCCCAGCGCTCAGGCGCCGGCATGTCGCCTTCGACGCGGCGGATCACCGGAATGGTGAAGGGGCGGGTGTCGAGCCCCGCGGCCTCCGCCACCCAGAACTCCCGCTCGCCCTCGGTGGCGAGGTCATCCTCGATGGGGGCGGTGGCGGCGGGGGTGTCCGCGCCGCGCAGTTCCGCGACCTTGCGGGAGAAGCCGGCCAGCGTCGGGGCGGCGAACAGGGCACGGGCAGGAACCGCGACGTCGAGGTCCGCCGACAGCCGGTGCGCCATGGTTACGGCCAGCAGGCTGTTGCCGCCAAGCGCGAAGAAATTATCCTCACGGGCGACGTCGGTGCCCAGCAGGTCGGTCCACAGGGCGGCGATGCGCGTCTCCAGGTCGCCGGCCGGCAGGTGGCGGGCGGCCGTGCCAGGGTGCGGCTGGGCGTGGGCGAGGCGCAGGAGCGCATCGCGGTCGACCTTGCCGGCGGCGGTCAGGGGGATGGAGGTGACCGGCGTGATGCTGGCCGGCACCATGTAGACGGGCAGATGGTCGGCCAGGAAGGCGCGCCAGTCCTCGTCTTGCGAAAGGGAGTTGCCGTCGGCCGGGCGTACGAAGGCGCGCAGGGACTTGGTGCCCTCCGCCGCGCGGTCCAGCAGGACGACCGCTTCGGCCACGCCCCGATGGTCGCGCAACGCCTGTTCGATCTCGCCCAACTCGACCCGCTGGCCGTGCAGCTTCACCTGATGATCGATGCGCCCGCACAGGACGAGTTGGCCGTCGCAATCCCAGCGGCCGAGGTCGCCGGTGCGGTAGAAGCGGCCCCCCGCCGTCTCCACGAAGCTCCGGGCGGTCAGGTCCGGCTGGTTCAGGTAGCGGCGGGCGAGGCCAGCACCGCCCAGCCACAGCTCCCCCGCCACGCCCGGCGGCACCGGCGTGCCGTCGGGACGGCGCAGAGAGACGCGCGTGTTGGGCAAGGGCCGGCCGGCCGGGACGAGGGTGCCGGCGTCGGGGCGGATGCGGCCCATGGAGACGAGGATGCTCGCTTCCGTCGGGCCGTAGGCGTTCCAGAAGGCGATGTCGGCCGCGTGGTGGCGGGCGTCGTCGGCGTTCGGCGCCTCGCCGCCGGTCAGCAGGACGCGCAGGCCCCGGAAGGGCGTGTCCTGGCTGACCCGCAGATAGGAGGGGGAGTGGAAGGCGACAGTGACGCCGAGGTCGGCGTAATGGGCCTTCAGCGCCCAGGGATCGTCGCGCAATTCCTGCGAAATGGGGACCAGCGCCATGCCGTGCAGCAGGGCCAGCCCAAGCTCCCACAGGGAGGCGTCGAAGCCCGGCGTGGCGGCCAGTGACAGGCGGTCGTCGGAGCGCAGGCCCACCGCTTCCCCGGTCGACAGCACGGAATTGACCAGCCCGCCGTGCGGCACCGCGACGCCCTTCGGCTGGCCGGTGGTGCCGGAGGTGTAGATGATGTAGGCGAGGTCGCACGCCGTCCCGGCCACGGCCGGGCGGGTTGCGGCGCCGTCCAGGGAATCCGAGCGCAGCGTCGCCTCGACCGCCTGGGTGAGGGCCGGCGGCACGGGGTGGCCGTCCAGCGCGATCAGAATCCGGGCGCCCGCGTCGCGGGCCATGAAGGCCAGCCGCTCCGGCGGCAGGTCGTGGGCCAGCGGCAGGTAGGCGGCTCCGGCCTTCCACACGCCGAGCAGGGCGGCGGGCAGGTCCGCCGACCCGTCGGCCAGCACGGCCACCGGCTCCTCCGGCCCGACGCCGTGGTGGAGCAGGGCGTTGGCGATGCGGTTCGCCTGAGCATCCAGCGCGGCGTAGGTCTGGACGCCGTCGCGCGTGACCACGGCGGGGCGGTCGGGCTGGCGGTCGGCCAGGGCCTCGAACAGGGTGTGGGCGCGCTGTTCGGGGCGCGGGCGCTCCTCGCCATGCTCCCAGCGCTCCAGCAGCGCGGCCTCGTGCGGGAGCAGGGCGGGCAGGCGCGCGTCGAGGCGGGCGGGGTCGGCGGCCAGCCAGCGCGCCCAGGCGGCGAAGCCGGTCAGCCAGGCGCGCGCCGTGTCCTCAACGTAGACGTCGGGGTTCCAGAGCAGCATCAGCTCCAGCCCGCCCTCATCCTCCCCGGTCAGCGGTTCGTGGCTGAAGGCGAGGTCCAGGCCGGCGGCGGGAACGGCCAGCGCGCCGGGCAGCCGGCGCGGGGCGAAGGACAGGCCGGACTGCGGGTCGAGGCTGACGCGCGAGGGGTTGGCGGTCAGCGCGACGTCGAACAGCGACGTGCGCGACGGCGGGCGGGCGCCGGGATGACGTTGGCGGAACTCCCGTTGGATCAGGCCGGCGGGGTGGTCGGCGTGCTCCACGGCCTCCGTCAGGCTGGCCTGCGCGGCGCGCAGCTGCGCCGACAGGGTGCCCTCGGCGGCCGGCAGGATGATGGGCAGGAGGTTGACGAAATGGCCGACCGCGCCGTCGGTGCCCACGGGGCGGAGCGAGACGCCGGTGCCCAGGATCAGGTCGGCCCGGCCGGTGCGCCGCCGTGCCTCCGCCGCCAGGATGGCGAGCAGCAGGCCGTGCAGCCCCACTCCCTGCGCCTGCGCCAGCCGGGTCAGCGCCTGGACGGTGGCGGCGTCCAGCCGCTCGGTCAGCGGCGGGGCAGCCCGGCCGCTCGGCGCGTCGGGGCGGCGCAGGTCGGTGGGCAGCTCGTCGAAGGCCTCACTGCGCCGGTCGACCAGGGCGTCCAGCCGGTCGCGCCAGAAGGCGAGGTCGCGTGCCGCCCGGTCGGTGGCGAGGTAGCGCTGCTCGGCCTGGGCGGCGACGGCGATGCCGTGCCCAACCGGGGGAAGGTCGCGGCCGAGCAGGAGGGCCAGCATGTCCTCCTGCACCGTGCGGGCGGACAGGCCGTCCACCACGGCGTGGTGCAGCACGAACCAGAACAGCGTCTCGTCGCCGGATTCGATCCGCAGCAGGCCGGCGCGGGCCAGCGGCGGCGCGCCCAGCACGAAGGGCGTGGTGGCGTAGCCGGCGACCAGCTCGCGCGCTTCCTCCGGCAGGTGGTAGCGGTCGAAGCAGACGCGGGCCGACGGCGGCAACGCCTCCGGGGTGGCGGTGTGCCAGAGGACGCGACCGTCGCTGCCGGTGGCGAAGCCCGTGCGCAGCGCCGGGTGGCGGGCGAGCAGGGCCGTCCAGGCGGCCCGCCAGCGTTCCTCCTCCGGCACCGGGCCGCGAAGGGACAGCACGCGCACGATGTGCGACCCGGCGGCGGGAAGGCCGAGGCCGGCGGCGATCCAGAAATCCTCTTGCCCGGCGGTGGCGGGGCCGCCGTCCGTATCCGGCGCGTTCCCGTCGTCGGATTGGGCGGCATCCGACGCGATCCGGCGGGCTAGCGCGGCGACGGTCAGCGTCGCCAGGATGCTCTGCACCGGCACGGAAAGGCCAAGCGCGCGCAGGCGTTGCCCGACCTGGATGGCGAGCAGGCTGGTGCCGCCGATGGCGAAGAAGTTGTCGTCGCGCATCACCGGGCGGACGTCCAGCACCTCCTCCCAGACGCAGGCGATGGCGGTTTCCAACTCGCCGTCCGGGGGCGTCCCCTCAGCGTTGCCGCGATCGGTCTCAGCAGTGGCGGCGAGCGCCAGCAGGGCCTGGCGGTCGACCTTGCCGGCGGAGCTGATCGGCATGCGGGGAACGGCGCCGACCCGGGCCGGCACCATGTAGGCGGGCAGGCTGCCGGCGAGGAAGCCGCGCCAGTCCTCCGCCTGGGCGTCCTCCAGCTGCGGGCTCTCGACGAAGGCGACCAGCCGCCCCTTGTGCTGAAGGGCGGCGGCGCGGCGGACCTTGGGGTGGCGCAGGAGCGTGCGCTCGATCTCGCCCAGCGAGACGGATTGGCCGGACACCTTCACCATGTCGTCGGCGCGGCCGAGCGCCTCCAGCTCCCCATCCGCGTTCCAGCGGCCGAGGTCGTGGGTGCGGTAGGCGCGTCCGAAGCGCGTCTCCACGAAGTTCTCGGCGGTCAGCTCCGGCTGGTTCAGGTAGCCGCGCGACACGCCGCGACCGACGACGTGGATCTCGCCGATCTCGCCCGGTGGGACCTCGTTGCCGTCCTTGTCCAGCAGATGCACGGCGGTGTTGACGAAGGGCCGGCCGCTGGGCAGCGGGCCGTCGCCGTCCGGCATTGCCCGGTGCATGCAGATGGTGCCGCAGACCTCCGTCGCGCCGTGCATGTTCCAGTAGGCGAGGTGCCGGGCGTAGTGCCGCGCGTCGTCGGCGTTCGGCCGCTCCCCCGCCGTCAGGATCATGCGCAAACCCCTGGGCACCGCGCCCTGGAACAGGCGCAGGTAGGACGGCGTGAACAGGGCGATGGTGACCCCGCGCTCCTCCATCACCGCGCGTAGCCGGTCCGGATCGTCGATCAGCGCGCGGCTGGCGGGGACGTAGGCGGCGCCGGACAGCAGCGGCAGGCACAGTTCCCGGAATCCCAGGATGAAGCCCGGCGAGGTGGACAGCAGGATGCGGTCGGCGGGACCGATGCCCTGCGCCTCGATGTGGCCGGACGCCATGTTCACGCAGGCGTCGTGCTGGATCTGCACGCCCTTGGGCTGCCCGGTGGAGCCCGAGGTGAAGAGGATGACGGCGAGGTCGTGCGGCTTGGCCGTCCGGTCCGGCCGGTGGGTGTGGCGCGCGCGGAAGTCGTCGTCCAGTTCCTCAGGGCGCAGGACGGCGTGCGGGGTGGAGGAGGCGGCGTTTTCGGCCAGGGCCGCTTCGAGGTCCGGCGGCGGGATAAGGCCGTCCAGCGCGATCACCACGCGCATGCCCGCTTGGCGGGCCATGTTGGCGAGGCGCTGGCCGGGCAGGTCGGCGACCATCGGCACATAGACGCCGCCAGCCTTGAGGATGCCGAGGAAGGCCAGCGGCAGGTCGCCGGACCGTTCGGCCAGCACGCCCACCGGCTCCTGCACGCCGAGACCGAGACCGAGCAGGGCGTGCGCCACCGCGTTCGCCGCCGCGTCCAGGCCCGACCAGCTCACCACTTCCCGCGGGCCGATCACCGCCGGCGCGTCCGGCAGGCTCCGCGCAAGGATTTCGGTCCCTTCGTGAAGGCAACGGATCGGCCACGCCCTGACCGGACCAAAGCTGGCGGAGGTTTGCGCAGCATCGGCGGGACGCGCGGGGTTGGTGTCGGCCATCGAAATAATCCGGTAATGCTTGCGGCGAATCGTTATCGAGCGGGAAGTTCGATCCGCGATTTTACAAAAACGTCATACGCCTCCCAAAAAGGGAGTGTGCGCGTGAGAATACATCCGCGTAATCGGATGTCAACGAATGATACAACTAGTTGGAGATTTCACCGCGGCAACATATCCGATTAAGGACAAGAATGCAGAGAAACACACCTGCGTATGCACGGTGACGCCGGCCGAAAGACGCAAGACAAGACGGGCTACCCGTCGATCCAAGTGGACGACAATCATTAATTGCCGCCGCTCCCACCCGGCCTTATCCGATGGTCGGACAGTCCTGCCTAAGGAACGCGGCGGCAAAAAGGTGGTAGGGATGGAAGCGTCCTGGTCCGTCGTGCGTTGGTCTCAGCAGTGAATAACAATTCAGAGGGAGACCCCGAAATGAAAACCCTAATGACCGCTTGCGGACTCGTTGCCATGCTCGC
Source organism: Azospirillum canadense (assembly GCF_025961225.1). Lineage (GTDB taxonomy): Bacteria > Pseudomonadota > Alphaproteobacteria > Azospirillales > Azospirillaceae > Azospirillum > Azospirillum canadense. Next base: position 123,054 of record NZ_JAOQNG010000002.1, read on the forward strand.
CGCCGCTCCGGCTTTCGCTCAGAGCGCCACGCCGACCAACAAGACCACGGCGCCGTCGGTCGCTTCGACGGAAGGTGCCGTCGATCCCGCCATTGCCCGTATGAGCGCCGACCAGCTGAAAAACAAGGAAGTCTACGGCACCGACGGCAAGGAGATCGCGAAGGTCGAGGGCGTGGTCCGCAAGGGCAACGACACCTACGCCGTGCTGGACGTCGACCATCTGGTCAACATCAGCGACAAGGACGCGGTGCTGCCCATGAACAAGCTGCACATGAAGGGCGACAAGCTGACGGTCGACATGACCAAGGACCAGATGCAGGGCCTGGAGAAGTGGCAGAAGGGCAAGTATGAGGACATCAAGGGCGCCCTGAAGTAAGCGCGCCGCCGCCCAAGCGACGCTTTGGACGAGCCGGCCGGGCGGGGCATGTAGCTTCGCCCGGCCGGTTCCGTTCCGGGCAGGGCGCGAAAGCGCCGGATTTCACCGCGACAACCGTGAGCTTGGGGCTGGTCGCCTGTTGATGGGGTGAGGGATTGCGGGCCGGATGGCCGGCCCTGGCGGGCGCCGCACCGGGCGTTCCGCGCTGCCTTCGGGATGGGGAGACACGAAGATGGGTATCATTGCCTGGATTGTGCTTGGCCTGATCGCCGGATTCATCGCCTCGAAGATCGTGAACAAGACCGGCGAAGGCGTCGTGATGGACATCGTCCTGGGGATCGTCGGCGCGGTCGTCGGCGGCTTCATCATGAACGCGCTGGGCGGGGCCGGCGTGACCGGCTTCAACCTGTGGAGCCTCGTGGTGGCCGTGATCGGCGCCGTCGTCGTCCTGTGGATCTACCACGCGGTTGCCGGCCGCCGGACGGTGGCCTGACGCGATGGCGCCTGAATCCACGACGCCTGAATCAAGCACGGGGGTCTACCCGGAAATCCGCTTCGCGGACGGGCGGGTCTTCCACCGGGGCGACCCCGTCACGCTGGCCGACGCGCAGATCCTGTTGAACGACGGCATCGCCGACGGCGTGGTGGAGGTCGGGTCGTTCCTGCGCGTCGAGCCCGACCTTCTGATCATCGAACCGCCCGAGGCCGACCCCGGCGCCTGACCTCGGCGCTTGACCCCGGCGCTTGATTGGGATCCGGCCGCGGGGTTCGGTTCAGTTGCCGAGGCTCGGGATGGCCGCCCGGCAGGACTGCTCGCACCGCCGGCAGGTGTCCGCGCAGACGCGGCAATGCTCGTGATGGCCGGCGTGCTTGGCGCATTCCTCGGCACACCGCGCGCAGGCGGTGGCACAGGCCTCGATCATCAGGCGCAGGACGGGCACGTTGCCGCCGGTCCGGCGGGTCGCCAGCGCCCCCGTCGCCGCGCAAACGTCGGCGCAGTCGAGATCGAGCCTGATGCACTGCCGCAGCTGCTCCACCATGCCCTCGGCCAGACAGGCGTCGGCGCAGGAGGTGCAGGTCTGCGCGCAGGCGTAGCAGTCCTCGATGCAGCGGATCAGGGCGTCGTTCACGTTTCCCTTCACATCCGGATGCGTGCTGATCATGTCGCGCGCGTGCATGTGCCGGATCCTTTGTGGTGGTGTTCGATTGCCTATCCCAACTGCGCTACGGCGGGCCGGTTCCGCTTTGCGCCCGCGCGCTGTTGATCATTCGACGACGGTTCTTAGATCGTCGGAAGGCTGGCAAAAGCCGTTGCATGGAGCGGTGCGATGTCCGAAACCCTTCACGTTGCCTGCCCGACCTGCGACACGTTGAACCGCATGCCCCGGGAGCGCCTGGGCCAGGCGGGCAAGTGTGGCAGCTGCGGCAATCCGCTATTCTCTGGTGCGCCGGTGCCGATGGACGCGCGCCGCTTCGCCGTCCACGCCGAACGGGGCGACCTGCCGGTGCTCGTCGACTTCTGGGCGGCGTGGTGCGGGCCATGCCGGATGATGGCCCCCGTGTTCGAAAAGGCGGCCGGCGAGCTGGAACCCCATGTGCGGCTTGCCAAGGTGGACACGGAGGCGTCGCCGGACCTCGCCGCGCGCTTCGGCGTGCAAAGCATCCCGACGCTGGTCCTCGTTCACCACGGCCGCGAAATCGCCCGGACCTCCGGCGCCATGCCGCTGCCGGCCCTGCTCGCCTGGACCCGGCAGGCGCTTGCCGCCGTGTGACGCCGCGCTCACCGGTGGTGCGGGATGGTGTCCTCCGGCTGGCCCGCGGATGCGGCGGGCACCGCCGTCCCCTCGTACATGAAGGTCATGATTTTCGGGCCCGGCAGGTAGCGTTTCGTCAGGTCCGTGATGTGGAATCCGGCCGCGCGGATCAGATCGTCCATCCTGCGGTCCAGGTGGCAGCCGCCCGAACAGCGTGACCACAGCGGCGTCACGCGGTGCTGCCATCGCTGAACGCCCGGGGCTGGTGCAAGGCCATGCTCCACGAACCGCAACTCCCCGCCCGGCTTCAGGACCCGGCACGCCTCCCGCAGGGCGGCGGACGGGTCGGGTATGCTGCACAGGGACCAGGTCACGACCACCGTGTCGAAGCTCTCGTCCGCGAACGGCAGCCGTTCCGCGGTTTGCTCCACGAAGGTCACCGGCAAGGTCACCGGTCGTGACGCCGCCGCTGCGTTGCGCCGCGCCATGGCAATGAGTTCCGTAGAAGGATCGATTCCGACGACTTCGCCGGCCGCCGCGGCGTAGAAGGGCAGATTGCGCCCGGACCCGATTCCGATCTCAAGGACGCGCCCGCGTGCGCCCCCAACGACCCGGGAACGAAACTCCGCGAGCGTTTCCTGCCCCATGACCCAATCAATCAGCCGGGGAAGGATGCGATGCCGATACAGGTCCATGCGTCCGTGCCTCCGGATCTCCGGGATCATCCCGGTTTCCCGACAAATCTACGGCTGGACGGGGCCGGGTTCACCGGGCCGGGCGCAAAAAACCCGCGCCCCACCCACTCAGCGCTCCGCACCGCGCCCGCGAATCGGCTTTCAGGTTAGGTTCGCTTTTTTCGTATTGCAGCGCTGCGACCGGTCGATTATCGTTGAAAGCGAAAACAAAGGCGCGTACCGGACAAACGGACGCAACAAGCGGGGGAGGAGCCGATGGCCGAGGTCTACGACCTTGCCATCATCGGTGGCGGCATCAACGGCTGCGGCATCGCGCGGGACGCGGCCGGGCGCGGATGTTCGGTCTACCTGTGTGAGCAGAACGATCTCGGCTCCGGCACGTCGTCGGCCTCGACGAAGCTGATCCACGGTGGCCTGCGCTACCTGGAATACTATGAATTCCGCTTGGTTCGGGAGGCGCTGCAGGAGCGCGAGGTGCTGTGGCGCATGGCGCCGCACATCATCTGGCCGCTGCGCTTCGTGCTGCCGCACTTGCCGGGCCTGCGCCCGTCCTGGTTCCTGCGGCTGGGCCTGTTCCTGTACGATCATCTCGGCGGCCGCGACCGTCTGCCCGGCACGCGCGGCCTCGATCTGCGGTGCGATCCGGCGGGCCAGCCGCTGAAGCCGGGTTTCGCTCGCGCTTTCGAATATTCCGATTGTTGGGTCGAAGACGCGCGTCTGGTGGCGCTGAACGCGCAGGACGCGGCGGCCCGCGGTGCCACCATCCGGACGCGGACGCGCTTCCTGACCGCCACGCGTGCCGACGGGCTGTGGACGGTGACGGTGGAGGACGTGCGCAGCGGGCGCCGCTCCACCATCCGGGCCCGCGCGCTGGTCAACGCCGCCGGTCCCTGGGTTGCGGCCGTGCTGAACCAAGGCGTGCACGCCGGGGTGGACGCGCGCATCCGCCTTGTCCAGGGCTCCCACATCGTGGTGCCGAAGCTGTTCGACCACGACCGCTGCTACATCTTCCAGAACGCCGACAAGCGCATCGTCTTCGCGATCCCCTACGAGCGCGACTTCACGCTGATCGGCACCACCGACCGCGACTATGAAGGTGACCCGGCCGCCGTCCACGCGTCGGAGGAGGAGATCGCCTACCTCTGCGCGGCGGCCGGCGAGTATTTCGCCAAGCCGGTGACGCCCGCCGACGTGGTCTGGACCTATTCGGGGGTCCGGCCGCTCTACGACGACGGCGCTTCCACGGCCCAGGCGGCGACCCGCGACTATGTGCTGGCGGTGGATGCCCCGCAGGACGGCCCCCAGGACAAGCAAGCGGCGCTGCTCAGCATTTTCGGTGGTAAGATCACCACGTACCGGCGGCTCGCCGACGCGGCCATCGCCAAGCTGACGCCCTTCCTGCCCAAGCTGGGCGCGGCAGGGTCCGGCTGGTCCAGCGCCACCACGCTTCCCGGCGGCGACTTCCCGGTGGAGGGCTTCGACGCACTGGTCGCGGGCTTGAGACGGGAGTTTCCATTCGTGGCGCCGGCGCACATGCAGCGCTTGGCCCGCGCCTACGGCACGCGCGTTCGGACCCTGCTGAACGGGGCGACGCGGGCGGAGGATCTGGGGCGCGACTTCGGCGCCACCCTGACGGAAGCCGAGGTCCGCTACCTGATGGCCGAGGAATGGGCGGAGACGGCGGACGACGTGCTGTGGCGCCGCTCCAAGCTCGGCCTGCGGCTCGGCCGCGAGCAGGCAGAGGCGTTGGACGCCTTCATGGCGGAGGAGCGCGCCCGCCGGATGCGGGCCTCGGACGCGGCGGAATAAGTTCGCGCATTATCGGGACGTCGAAGAAGAACAACGGAATCGTTGGGGAGAGGGCGCCGGTGAGTCTGGTACTGGACAATGTCAGCAAACACGCCGGTGGGCACGTTCACATCGAGAACGTGTCGCTCACCCTGGAGCGGGGGTCGTTGAACGTCCTGCTGGGGCCGACCCTGTCGGGCAAGACGTCGCTGATGCGGCTGATGGCCGGGCTCGACGCGCCGAGCGCCGGGCGGGTGCTGGTGGACGGGAAGGACGTGACCGGCGTCCACGTCCGCAATCGCTCCGTCGCCATGGTCTACCAGCAGTTCATCAACTACCCCTCGCTGTCCGTGTACGAGAACATCGCCTCGCCCATGCGGGTCGCCGGCCGGCCGAAGGCGGAGATCGACCGGCGGGTGCGCGAGGCGGCGAGGCTGCTGAAGCTCGACAAGTACCTGGACCGCAACCCGGCGCAGCTCTCGGGCGGCCAGCAGCAGCGCACGGCCATCGCCCGCGCGCTGGTGAAGGACGCGCAGCTGGTCCTGCTGGACGAGCCGCTGGCCAACCTGGACTACAAGCTGCGTGAGGAGCTGCGGGAGGAGTTGCCGAAAATCTTCGCGGAGTCCGGCGCCGTCCTCGTCTACGCGACGACCGAGCCGACGGAGGCGCTGCTTCTGCGCGGCAACACGGCGACGCTGTGGGAAGGGCGGCTGGCGCAATTCGGCCGCACGCCGGACGTCTACCGCCGCCCGGCCAACCTGACCAGCGCGCGCGTCTTCTCCGACCCGCCGCTGAACAGCATGCGCGTGCACAAGCGCGGGCTGCAGCTCGTCCTGGCGACGGGGGAGCATGGGCTGGCGCGCGGCGTTTTGGCCGAGCTGCCGGACGACGACTACACCATCGGCTTCCGCGCCGACCACCTGTACTTGACGCGCCCCGACGCCGAGGCCATCGCGCTGACCGGCACGGTGGCGGTCAGCGAGATCACCGGCTCCGAAAGCTTCGTGCACATCGACCTGCCGCACTCCAACGAGCTGTCCGGCGGCGGTTCCGACCGCTGGGTCGCGGTGACGCGCGGCGTGCTGGAGGTGGAGCCGGGCGAGCGCATCGAATGCTTCATCGATCCCCGGCGCCTGTTCGTGTTCGGCCACGACGGCCGGCTGGCGGCGGCCCCGCCGCTGGTTCTGGCGGCCTGAGCGGGAGGGGAGAGGGGAAACCATGGCACGCATCGACCTTCAGAACCTCGGCCACAGCTACACGCCCAACCCGAAAAGCGACGCGGATTACGCGTTGAAGCCCATGACCCATGTGTGGGAGCAGGGCGGTGCCTACGCGCTGCTGGGGCCGTCGGGCTGCGGCAAGACCACGCTTCTCAACATCATCTCCGGCCTGCTGACGCCCAGCGAGGGCAGGGTCCTGTTTGACGGAAAGGACGTCACGACCCTGCCGACCGAGGCGCGCAACATCGCCCAGGTCTTCCAGTTCCCGGTGGTCTACGACACCATGACGGTGTACGAGAACCTGGCCTTCCCGCTGCGCAACCGCGGCCTGCGCGGCCCAGCGGTGGACGCGCGGGTGCGGGAGATCGCGGAGCTTCTCGACCTCACGCCCGACCTGACGCGGCGCGGGCGGGGCCTGACGGCGGACGCGAAGCAGAAGATCTCGCTGGGGCGTGGGCTGGTCCGGCCGGATGTCGCCGCGATCCTGTTCGACGAGCCGCTGACCGTCATCGATCCGCACCTGAAGTGGGAGCTGCGGTCGAAGCTGAAGGCGCTGCACCGTGCGCTCGACCTCACCATGATCTACGTGACCCACGACCAGACGGAGGCGCTGACCTTCGCCGACAAGGTCGTGGTGATGCACGACGGCCGCGTGGTGCAGATCGGCCGCCCGGACGAGCTGTTTGCGCGCCCCGCCCACGTCTTCGTCGGCCACTTCATCGGCTCGCCCGGCATGAACGTGCTGCCGGCGGAGGTCGCGGGCCGCGCGGCGAAGGTCGGCGGCCACGTCATCCCGCTGGGGCGCGCCTACCCGCCGCTGACCGGCGGCGAGAAGATCGAGGTCGGCGTGCGGCCGGAATTCGCGACGCTCGCCCCCGCCGGGGCCGGGGTGCCGGTGCGCGTCACGCGGATCGACGACCTGGGCCGCGTGCGCATCGCCAAGGTGGAGCTGTCCGGGCTGCCCATGGCCGCGACGGTGCCGGAAAGCCTGGCGGTCAACGGGGACGAGGCGTCGCTGATCGTCGATCCCGCCATGGTCCACGTCTATGCAAACGGTGCTCTGGTCGAAGGGGAGGCCGCCTGATGGACAAGCCCATCAACCAAGGGGCGTGGCTGCTGGTGCTGCCGGTCCTGCTGATCGTCGCCTTCTCGGCCATCGTGCCGCTGATGACGGTGGTGAATTATTCGGTGCAGGACACCTTCGGCAACAACCAGTTCTTCTGGAACGGCATCGGCTGGTACCAGGAGCTGCTGGACCCGACCACCGACCTCGGCGGCCGCTTCTTCGACGCGCTGTGGCGCAACCTGCTGTTCTCCTTCCTGATCCTGGCGATCGAGGTGCCGCTGGGCATCGCCGTGGCGCTGTCGATGCCGCGGGACGGCTGGCGGGTGGCGGCGACGCTGGTCGTCATGGCGCTGCCGCTGCTGATCCCGTGGAACGTCGTCGGCACCATCTGGCAGATCTTCGCCCGCGAGGACATCGGCCTGTTGGGCTGGGTGGTGAACCGGCTGGGCATCCCCTACAACTACACGGCGGACCCGCTGTCGGCCTGGGTGACCATCGTCGTCATGGACGTCTGGCACTGGACCTCGCTGGTGGCGCTGCTGTGCTACGCCGGCCTGCGGTCGATCCCCGACGCCTTCTATCAGGCGGCGCGCATCGACGGCGCCTCGCAATGGGCGATCTTCCGCAACATCCAGCTGCCGAAGATGCACCGGGTGTTGCTGATCGCCGTGCTGCTGCGCTTCATGGACAGCTTCATGATCTACACGGAGCCGTTCGTGGTCACCGGCGGCGGCCCCGGCAACTCCACCACCTTCGTGTCGATCGACCTCGTCAAGCTGGCGCTGGGGCAGTTCGACCTGGGCAAGGCGGCGGCGCTGTCCATCGTCTACAACCTGATCATCCTCGCGGTCTGCTGGGTCTTCTACACGGTGATGACCCGCATGGACGCCCAACGGAACTGAGCGGAGGGAGCTGAGCCATGCTGCGCGCGCGGATCGTCCTTGGCCTCTACATCGTCTTCCTGCTGCTGCCGATCTACTGGCTCGTCAACATGAGCCTGAAGACCAACACGGAGATCGTCAGCAGCCTGACGCTGTGGCCGCACAACCTGACATTCCGGAACTACGCGACGATCTTCACCGACCCGTCCTGGTATTCCGGCTACCTGAATTCGCTGAAATACGTGGCGCTGAACACGGTGCTGTCGATCGCGCTGGCTCTGCCGGCGGCCTACGCCTTCTCGCGCTTCCGTTTCGTCGGCGACAAGCACCTGTTCTTCTGGCTGTTGTCCAACCGCATGGCGCCGCCGGCCGTCTTCGCGCTGCCCTTCTTCAACCTGTATTCCGCCATCGGCCTGTTCGACACGCCGCTGGCCGTGGCGCTGGCGCACTGCCTGTTCAACGTGCCCCTGGCGGTGTGGATCCTCGAAGGCTTCATGTCCGGGGTACCGCGGGAGATCGACGAGACCGCCTATCTCGACGGCTACAGCTTCCCGCGATTCTTCGTGAAGATCTTCACGCCGCTGGTGGCGAGCGGCATCGGCGTCACCGCCTTCTTCTGCTTCATGTTCAGCTGGGTGGAGCTGCTGCTGGCGCGCACCCTGACCTCGGTGGACGCCAAGCCGATCGCCGCGACCATGACCCGCACCGTGTCCGCGGCGGGCATGGACTGGGGCCTGCTGGCCGCCGCGGGCGTGCTGACCATCCTGCCGGGCGCCTTGGTGATCTGGTTCGTACGCAACTACATCGCCAAGGGCTTCGCCCTGGGCCGCGTCTGAGGGGGAGGGCACCATCATGGAACATGTCGCCTGGATGGCCTGGACCTGGCAGACCGGGGTCTTCTTCGTCGTGATCGCGGCACTGCTGGCGCTGCTGACCACGCTGGCGGTGAACCGGCCGGAGATCGCGCGGGAGGGCGTGCTGGGCATCACGACGACGCGCGGCGACCGGCTGTTCATAACGCTGCTCGGCAGCGCCTTCATCCATCTGGCCTGGCTGGGTCTGGTCGGCCAGGACCTTCAGTACGCGACGGTCCTTGCGCTGCTCTACGCCGCGGCGGTGTTCCGCTGGGTGTGAGCGACGGGGGCACCGCCGGGAAGAGCGGGCTTCAACAAAGGGGTATGGGAGGAAACACGATGCGCAAATTGTGCCTGGCCACCGCATCCGCGGCGGCCCTGATCCTGGCTTCCGCGCCGGCCTTCGCCGACATCGATGCGGCCAAGCGCTGGATCGACAGCGAATTCCAGCCTTCGACCCTGTCGAAGGAGGACCAGCTGAAGGAGATGCAGTGGTTCATCGACGCCGCGAAGCCCTTCGCCGGCATGGAGATCAACGTCGTCTCCGAAACGATCACCACGCACGAGTATGAATCGAAGACCCTCGCCAAGGCTTTCAGCGAGATCACCGGCATCAAGCTGCGCCACGACATCATCCAGGAGGGTGACGTGGTGGAGAAGATCCAGACGCAGATGCAGTCGGGCAAGAACATCTACGACGCCTGGATCAACGACAGCGACCTGATCGGCACGCATTTCCGCTACAACCAGGTCGTGCCGCTGACCGACTGGATGGCGGGCGAGGGCAAGGACGTCACGCTGCCGACGCTGGACGTGGAGGATTTCATCGGCAAGTCCTTCACCACCGCCCCGGACGGCAAGCTGTACCAGCTGCCCGACCAGCAGTTCGCCAACGTCTACTGGTTCCGCTACGACTGGTTCCAGCGTCCGGACCTGAAGGCGAAGTTCAAGGCCAAGTACGGCTACGAGCTGGGCGTGCCGGTCAACTGGTCGGCCTATGAGGACATCGCCGAGTTCTTCACCAACGACGTGAAGGAGATCGACGGCGTCAAGGTCTACGGCCACATGGACTACGGCAAGAAGGACCCGTCGCTGGGCTGGCGCTTCACCGACGCGTGGCTGTCCATGGCCGGCAACGGCGACAAGGGCCTGCCCAACGGCAAGCCGGTGGACGAGTGGGGCATCCGCATGGAGGGCTGCCGCCCGGTCGGCTCCTCCATCGAGCGCGGCGGCGACACCAACGGCCCGGCCGCCGTCTACTCCATCGTCAAGTATGTGGACTGGCTGAAGAAATACGCGCCGCCGCAGGCCGCCGGCATGACCTTCTCCGAATCCGGCCCGGTGCCGGCCCAGGGCAACGTCGCGCAGCAGATCTTCTGGTACACCGCCTTCACCGCCGACATGGTCAAGCCCGGCCTGCCGGTGATGAACGCCGACGGCACGCCGAAATGGCGCATGGCCCCGTCGCCGCACGGCTCCTACTGGAAGGAGGGCATGAAGCTCGGCTACCAAGACGCCGGCTCCTGGACGCTGATGAAGTCCACCCCGGTGGACCGCCGCAAGGCGGCGTGGCTCTACGCCCAGTTCACCATGTCCAAGACCGTCAGCCTGAAGAAGAGCCACGTCGGCCTGACCTTCATCCGCGAAAGCGACATCTGGGACAAGAGCTTCACGGAACGCGCGCCGCAGCTCGGCGGCCTGATCGAGTTTTACCGCTCGCCGGCACGCGTGCAGTGGACCCCGACGGGCGTGAACGTGCCGGACTACCCGAAGCTGGCGCAGCTGTGGTGGCAGAACATCGGCGACGCGTCGTCCGGTGCCAAGACCCCGCAGGCGGCCATGGACGCGCTGGCGGCGGCCCAGGATTCGGTGCTTGAGCGCCTGGAGCGGTCGGGCGTGCAGGGCGACTGCGGGCCGAAGATGAATAAGAAGGAGTCGGCGGAGTTCTGGTACGCCAAGGCTGAGAAGGACGGCAACATCGCCCCGCAACGGAAGCTCGCCAACGAGAAGCCGAAGGGCGAGACCGTGGACTATGACGAGCTGATCAAGTCCTGGCCCGCCAACCCGCCGAAGAAGGCGGCGATGAAGTGATGGTATAACCCTCTCCCCCCTGGGGAGAAGGCAGGGTGAGGGGGTTGCGCTGTTGCCGAACGTACCATAGCGCGCAACCCCCTCACCCCAACCCTCTCCCCAGGGGGGAGAGGGAGAAAAAAGAGCGAATAGGGGGAGCCATGCCCGACGCCGGTCACGTCCTTGCCATCGACCAGGGCACCACGTCCACGCGCGCGATCGTCTTCGACCGGCGGGGCCTGCCCGTCGGCGTGGCCCGGCGGGAGTTTCCGCAGCACTATCCGGCCGACGGCTGGGTGGAGCATGACCCGGAGGACATCTGGCGCGACACCGTTGCCGTGCTGCGCGAGGTCGTCGCGGAGGCGAAGCTGGATGCCTCCGCCATCGCCGCCATCGGAATCACCAACCAGCGCGAGACGACCGTCGTCTGGGACCGCCGCACGGGCGAGCCGATCCACCGCGCCATCGTTTGGCAGGACCGGCGCACCGCCGACACCTGCCGCAAGCTGGTGGAGGAGGGCTGCGGGCCGCTGGTGCGGGCGAAGACCGGTCTGCTGATCGACGCCTATTTCTCCGCCACCAAGGTTGCCTGGATACTCGACCACGTCTCCGGCGCGCGGGATCGGGCGGAGCGCGGGGAGCTGTGCTTCGGCACCATCGATAGCTTCCTGCTGCACCGGCTGACCGGCGGGCGGGTGCACGCGACTGACGCGACCAACGCGTCGCGCACCATGGTCTTCGACATCCACCGCCAGGACTGGGACGACGAGCTTCTGGCCCTGTTCCGCATCCCCCGCGCCATGATGCCGGAGGTGCTGGACAGCAGCGCCGAGTTCGGGGCGACCGAGCCGGACATCCTGGGCCGTTCGATCCCCATCACCGGCATCGCCGGCGACCAGCAGGCGGCGACCTTCGGGCAAGCCTGCTTCGAGCCGGGGATGGTCAAGTCCACCTACGGCACGGGCTGCTTCGCGTTGCTGAACACCGGCGACAAGCCGGTGGAGTCGCGCTCCAACATGCTGACCACGGTGGCCTACCGGCTGGACGGGCGGCCGACCTATGCGCTGGAGGGATCCATCTTCGTCGCGGGGGCGGCGATCAAGTGGCTGCGCGACGGGCTGGGCATCATCACCCACGCCTCGCAGACCGACGATCTGGCGACGCGCGTGCCGGACAGCCACGGGGTCTATCTGGTGCCGGCCTTCGTCGGGTTGGGCGCCCCGCATTGGGATCCGCACGCCCGCGCGGCCATCTCCGGCCTGACGCTGGACGCCGGGCCGGCGCACATCGCCCGCGCGGCGCTGGAGGCGGTGGCCTTCCAGACGCGCGATCTGCGCGACGCCATGGTGTCCGACTGGCCGGCCCCGGCGAAGGCCCTGCGCGTGGATGGCGGCATGGCGGCCAACGACTGGCTTTGCCAGTTCCTGGCCGACATGCTGGACCTGCCGGTGGAGCGGCCGGCGGTGATCGAGACGACCGCGCTGGGGGCGGCGAGCCTCGCCGGTCTGAAGGCCGGTGTCTACAGTGATCAGGCAGCGCTGGCCGCGGCGTGGCGGTGCGACCGCCGATTCGAGCCGCGGATGGAGGGGGCGAAGCGCGCCCGGCTCTACGAGGGCTGGCTGGACGCCGTGCAGCGGGTGCGCCGTGGGCGCTGATCGGGGAGCAATCGGAATGAACCTGGGCGAGGATCTGCGCGGCAAGCGCGTGCTGGTGACCGGCAGCAGCCGGGGGATCGGGGCGGCGGTGGGCGCCGCGCTGGCCGGGCTGGGCGCCCGGGTGGCCCTGCACGGCTCCGGCGCCAGCGACGCGGCGGCGCGGCTGGCGGCGGACCTGCGGCGCAGCGGCGCCGATGTCCACGCCTTCACCGGCGACTTCCGTGACCCGCGCGCGGTGGAGTCCGTGGTGGATTCGGCGGTGGAGGCGTTGGGCGGGCTCGACATCCTGATCAACAACGCCGGCACCATGGTGGGCCGGATGCCGCTGGGTGCGCTGGACGACCGCTTCCTGGACGAGGTGATCGACCTGAACCTGCGCTCCGTCGTCGTCGCTTGCCGGCGTGCCTTGCCGGCGCTGAAGGCGGCGGGTGGTGGCGTGATCGTCAGCACCGTGTCGATTTCCGCAAAGACGGGAGGAAGCCCCGGATCGTCGCTCTACAGCGCGTCGAAAGCCTTCGTGTCGACCTTCACGCGCTCGCTGGCGGCGGAGTTGGCGCCGGACCGCATCCGCGTCAACGCCGTGTCACCGGGCACCATCGACACCGACTTCCACCAGCGCTACTCCTCCCCGGAGAAGCTGGCGGCGACGGCCGCGCGCATCCCGTTGGGCCGGCTCGGCACCGCGGAGGACTGCGTCGGTGCCTATCTGTTCCTGGCGTCCGACGCGCTCAGCGCCTACATCACCGGGCAGGTGATCGAGGTCAACGGCGGCCAGTTGATGGTGTGATGCTTGATAGTGTGATGCCCAGGCGTCTTCTCGTCGTCGCGCACGCGCCGTCGGCCAACACGCGGGCCTTGCGGGACGCCGTGCTGCGCGGCGCCCGCTCCCCGGACGTCGACGGCGTGGAGGTCGTGGCCAAGCCGCCGCTGGAGGCTGGGCCGGACGACGTGCTGGCCGCGCAAGGCATCATCCTCGGAACGCCGGAAAACCTTGGATACATGAGCGGCGCGCTGAAGGACTTCTTCGACCGCGTCTACTACCCCTGCCTGGAGCGCACGCAGGGGCTGCCCTACGCCCTGTTCGTCCGGGCGGGGCACGACGGCACGGGAACCTGCCGCGCCGTGGCCGGGATCGCCACCGGCCTGCGCTGGCGCGCGGTGCAGGAGCCGCTGGTCTGCCGCGGTCCCCAGATGGCGGAGTTCGAGGCACGTTGCGAGGAACTGGGCCTGCTGATGGCGGCCGGGCTGGAGGCGGGGATCTTCTGACCCCCTCTACCGGAGGTCCTATTGACGGCGCCCGTAAAACATCCAGTCTCCTAGGGCAACAGCGCCTCCGAACGAAGGCGCATCGAACGGTGGAAGGAGGAGTGGATGGACAGCAGCAAGGGGCCGTGCTGGCATGGCGAGGTGAAGTCCGTCGGGACCGTCACGGTGACCGACGACACCACGGGCAAGTCCGTGAAGCTGCCGTTGCTGGAAGGCACGGAAGGCCCGCGCGTCATCGACATCCGCAAGCTGTACGCCGAGACCGGCTATTTCACCTTCGATCCCGGCTTCACCTCGACGGGGAGCTGCGAGTCGGCCATCACCTACATCGACGGCGACCAGGGCATCCTTCTGCACCGCGGCTACGCCATCCAGGATCTGGCCGAACACTGCGACTACCTGGAGGTTTGCCACCTGCTGCTGAACGGCGAACTGCCGAACCCGCAGCAAAAGGAGGAGTTTTCCCGCACCATTACCTACCACACGATGGTGCATGAGCAGTTGGCGAAGTTCTACAGCGGCTTCCGCCGCGACGCCCACCCGATGGCGGTGATGTGCGGCGTGACCGGCGCCCTGTCGGCCTTCTATCACGACTCCACCGACATCTTCGACCCGAAGCAGCGGATGATCGCCGCGCACCGGCTGGTCGCCAAGATGCCGACCATGTCGGCCATGGCCTACAAGTATTCGGTCGGCCAGCCCTTCATGTACCCGCGCAACGACCTGTCCTACGCGGAAAACTTCCTCTACATGACCTTCGGCACGCCCTGCGAGCCTTACAAGGTCGACCCGATCCTGTCCCGCGCCATGGACAAGATCTTCATCCTGCACGCCGACCACGAGCAGAACGCCTCCACCTCCACCGTCCGTCTGGCCGGCTCGTCGCACGCCAACCCCTTCGCCTGCATCGCGTCCGGCATCGCGGCGCTGTGGGGCCCGGCGCACGGCGGCGCCAACGAGGCGGTGCTGAACATGCTCGACCAGATCGGCTCGGTCGACCGCATCCCCGAGTTCATCAAGCGCGCCAAGGACAAGAACGACCCGTTCCGCCTAATGGGCTTCGGCCACCGCGTCTACAAGAATTACGACCCGCGCGCCAAGATCATGCGCCAGACCTGCTACGAGGTCCTGGACGTGCTGGGCATCAAGGACGAACCGCACCTCGCCATCGCGATGGAATTGGAGAAGATCGCGCTGGAGGACGAGTATTTCGTCGAGCGGAAGCTGTACCCGAACGTCGACTTCTATTCGGGCATCATCCTGAAGGCGATGGGCTTCCCGACCAGCATGTTCACCGTGCTGTTCGCGCTGGCCCGCACCGTCGGCTGGATCTCCCAGTGGAAGGAGATGATGGAGGATCCGCAGCAGAAGATCGGCCGCCCGCGCCAGCTCTACACCGGCCGCCCCGGCCGCGCCTTCGTCCCGCTGAACAAGCGCGGGTGAGGTCTATTCCCCCTCGCCCCGGAGGGGCGAGGGGGAATGCACTGTCATCCCACCGTCAACCGATAGCTCAGTTCGCGCATGTCGCCGGGGGCGAGATGCATCAGGCCGGGCTTGTCCACGAACGGGCCGTCGAAGCCGACCGGGGAGGCGTGGCCGCGCCAGGGCTCGATGCACAGGAAGGGCGCGCCGGTCGGTTTCGACCAAATGCCCAATTCCGTGAAACCCTCCCACGACACGGTGACGGTCTGTGCGCCGGGCGCCTCGAACCGGACGGAGCGGCTGGCGGGCTGGTCCAGGATCACCGCATCGGCCGTGAACAGGTCCTCGTTCAGCGGCAGCCGGCGGCCCTGGATCGGGGTGGGCTCCGGTGTTGGCGACAGCAGGCCGCCGTCCACACGGCGGATCGGCGCCGGTTCGTCCTTTTCGAACACCAGCGCGTGCGCCTCCTTGGGCACGCCGTCCGCCAGCGGCCAGCGGAAGGCCGGATGCGCGCCGACGGAAGCCGGCAGGACCTCCGTCCCCGGATTGGTCAGCGTGTGCCGGACGGTCAGGCTGTTCCCGTCCAACTCGAAGCTCAATTCCAAGCGGAAGGCGAAGGGGTAGAGCGCGCGCGTCTGCTCGTCGTCGGACAGCGACAGCCGGCAGGAGGCCGGGCCGGTGTCCTCCCAAACGAAGCGGCGGTCGCGGGCGAAGCCGTGCTGCGTCATCCGGTAGGACGCACCGTCGTGCAGAAGCCGGTCGTCCTTCAGCCGGCCGACGATGGGGAACAGCACCGGCGCGTGGCGCGGCCATTCCGGCCCCGCCTGCCACAGCAGTTCCACTCCGTCGGCGGTGCGCAGGGAGCACAGTTCCGCGCCGTCGGCCTTGATCGTCGCGCTGAGGCGTCCGTTGTCGATTGTGTGGCGGTCCATGAAGGCCTGTCTCCCGAGGATGTCAATGCGGCGGGTAGATGGCGGTGATGCCCTCGATCATCGTCTGCGCGGCCAGCGCCGCAAGGACGATGCCGAGAACGCGGCTGACCGTGTGGATGACGGTTCGCCCCAACAGCTTGTTCACCGCGTCTGCGATGATCAACAGCGCGGTGACGCTGCCGATCGCCACCGCCGCGGCGGCGAGCACCATGCCCTGTCCGCCAAGGGTGCTCCCGTAGCGGTCCATCAGCAGCAGTGTGGAGGTGATGGCGCCCGGCCCGGCGATCAGCGGGATCGCCAGCGGGAAGACGGCGAGGTCGTGCGCCTCCTCCTCCGTCCGGGCGTCGTCGGCGGTGCGCTCCTTGCGCTCGGCGCGGCGCTGGAACAGCATCTCGAAGGCGATCCAGAACAGCAACGCGCCGCCGGCGATGCGGAAGGCCGGCATCCCGATGGACAGCGCGTTCAGCACGATCTCGCCCAGATAGGCGAAGAAGACGATGATCGCGAAGCTGATCAGCGTGCCGCGGAGCGCGATGGTCCGCTTGCGCGCCCCGTCGAAGCCGCGCGTCAGGCCGAGGTAGATCGGCACCAGCCCGATCGGGTCGACCACGACCAGGAACACGACCAGCGCGCTGACGAAATCCTCCACGGGATGAACTCCGGATGAAAGCGTCGACGTCCGCATTGACGTCCGACGCCCCTGTTAGCAAATGGAAGGGATGTCCGCCACGGCGCGCTTGGTCCGGCCTCGAACCGCAAAGGGGAGGGTCCTACGCGGGAATCCGTGCTGGCGTGCGCCGTAGCCGCGGTTATAATCGGCACAAGTTTCGAAAATTTGTCCCCTCTCCGGAGCCCAGGCTTTGAGCAAGACCGTAATCGTCGTCGACGATAGCAAGCTGTCCCGCATGCACGTCCGCGGCATAATACTTCGGAACAAGCCGGATTGGACGGTCGTGGAGGCCGCGAACAGCGCGGAGCTCTACGAAAAACTGGACGAAAGTGATATCCGGATCGCCATAATCGATTTTAATATGCCGGGCGACAATGGGCTGGAGGCCGCCGCCCGCCTGCGCGAGAAGCGGCCCGACATCCACATCGCCATCATCACCGCGAACGGCCAGGACGCCGTCGTGTCCGGCATCCGCGCGCTTGGGGCGGCCTTCATGCCGAAGCCGCTGGACGAGGAGCAGGTGGCGCGGTTCCTGGCGGTGTCCGATTTGCCGCGCCGGCAATCCTCCGCCGACAAGGCGGGCTGATGCTGCAGCGACTGGACGAGTTGGAACGGGACGCCCTGGCGGAACTGGGCAACATCGGTGTCGGCAAGGCCTCCACCGCGCTCAGCCGCATGGTCGGCGGCACCGTGCTGGTCTCCGTCCCGAACGTGGAGATCGTGCCGGGCGACCGGCTGGTCGCCGCGCTCGAACAAGCGCTGCCGGGACCGCTGGTCGCCGTGTCGGAATGCCTGTCCGGGACCTTCCGCGGTTCCGCTATCCTCCTCCTGCCGGAGCGCAGCAGCCTGCCGCTCGCCAGCGCGGCGCTGCCTCCGGACGTGCCGAAGGAGGACGCGCAGGAGCTTGAGGCCGAAGCCCTCGCGGAGGTCGGCAACATCGTGCTGAACAGCTGCCTGTCGCTGATGGCGAACCTGTTGGGGACCGGCATCGGCACGACGCTGCCGTCCATTCTGCGCGGCCCGGTGGCGCGGGTGCTGGAGGGGTGCGGCGTCGAGACCGGCGCCGAGACGTCGGCCATCCTGTTCCAGGTGACCTTCCGGCTGGAGTCGCAGGACCCCGCCGGGGCGATCGTGGGCGGGGAGATCGTGCTGGCGCTGGACGCCGAATCCAGCGCCGAGCTGAAGGCCATCATCGGGCGCTACATCGGGCGCATCCTGAACTAACCAACAAACTCCGGCTCACGGGGCGAGGGGCAAGGCATCATGGCACTGGTCAAGAAGAAGCAGATCGACACGGCGCGCACCGTCCGCGACGTGGAGCCGGAGAACGGCAGCGGTATCGTTGCGGACGTTCCCGTTCTCGATGCCGCCACGGCCGATCCAGCCGATCGCCGCGCCGCCGAGGCGCGGCGGCGGGCCCGCGCGGGCAGCCGCCGGCGCAAGGCGGCGGAGGGCATCGCCGCTGCGTCGAACGAACTGGCCAGCGGCGTGGCCCAGGCCGCTGCCGCCGCCGAGGAATTGCGCAAGGCCATGGAGCAGGTCGCCGCCGGTGCGGAGGAGGCGGCCAGCGCCACCCAGCAGTCGCAGCGGATGATCGACCGCGCCGCCCTGTTGATCGGCAAGGCGCGCGGGAACGCGGAATCGGCGCTCGCCCGCGTCGAGGTCCTGCAGACGCTGGTCAAGGACGTCAGCGCCCAGATCCTGGGATCCGTGGAAGGGCTCGTCCGCGCCGCCGCCCGGCAGGAAGTCGCCGTCGCCTTGGTCCGCGACCTGGAACGGCAAGCGGGGCAGATCGGCACCATCGTCGGCGGCGTGGCCGCCATGGCCGATCAGACCAACCTGCTGGCCCTGAACGCCGCCATCGAGGCAGCCCGCGCGGGCGACGCCGGCAAGGGCTTCGCGGTGATCGCCGACGAGGTCCAGGCGCTCGCCGAACGGTCGGAACGGTCGGCTAACGACATCCAGCGGATGGTCGTCCAGATCCAGGACGCCGTCGGGGCCATCGTGTCGGGCATCGTGGCGTCCGCGGACGCCGCCAAGGCCGAGGTCGCGCGCGGCCGGACCATCGCGGCGCAGCTCGACCGCGTGCGCGGCGACATGGGCGCCATCGCCCGCGGTGCGCAGGAGACGATCAAGGCGGCCATCGAGGCCGACGTCGCCACCCGCGAGGCGCAGCGGGGGGCCGAGAACATCGCGTCCGCCGCGGAGGAGCAGGCCGCCGCCAGCGAGGAGGCGCTGAAGACCGTCGGCCAGCAGGCCGAGGCGCTGGCGCAGAGCGGGCAGGCCGCCGGCCAGCTGTCGGAACTGGCGGACGACCTGTCCGGCACCACCGACGTGCGCCGGGCCGCGACGGAGCTGGCCTCCTCCGCGGAGGAACTGTCGGCTTCGATCGAGGAGATCAACCGCGCCGCCGCCCAGATCATGGCGGCGATTTCC
Source organism: Azospirillum canadense (assembly GCF_025961225.1). GTDB lineage: Bacteria > Pseudomonadota > Alphaproteobacteria > Azospirillales > Azospirillaceae > Azospirillum > Azospirillum canadense. Next base: position 142,139 of record NZ_JAOQNG010000002.1, read on the forward strand.
CAGATCGCCCGCGGAGCGCAGACCCAGGGAGCGGCGACGCAGCAGTCGAGCGCCGCCATCGCCGAGGTCGAGGCCAGCGCCCGGCTGAGCCAGAACCGCGCCGAGGACGCGCTCCAGCGCTGCGGCGCCATGGAAAGCCTGCTGGGCGAGACGCAGGCCATGGTCGGCGCGCTCGCCGCCGGGGTGCGGCAGACGGTGGACGCCAACCGCGGCACGGTGGAGCGGATCGGGGACCTGGAGCAGGTCGGCCGGCGCATCGATAAGGTGGTGGACGCCATCTCCATCATCGCCATCCAGACCGGCATGCTGGCGGTCAGCGGCTCCATCGAGGCGGCCCGCGCCGGGGAGTTCGGGCGCGGCTTCACCGTCGTCAGCACCGACATCCGCAACCTCGCCCGCGACAGTTCGGAAAACGTGGAGCAGGTGAAGGACATCGTCCGAACGATCCAGGACCAGATCGGCCGCGTGCGCCGCGACATCGAGGAGATCAGCGGCGCCGCCGAGCAGGAGGCCACGCGCCACCTAGAATTCGCGGCCAGCCTCGCCTCCGCGGTGGGGGAACTGCGCACCGTGACCGATGGCAGCCGCGAGATCATGGAAAGCGCCGCGGAGGTCCAGCGCGCCGTCGCCGAGACGCAGAAGGGCGTGGAGCAGATCGCCGCCGCCGCGACCCAGGCCGGGCTGTCCGCCAACGAGGCGGCGAAGGCCGCGCGCGAGCAGGCCAAGGGGGCGGAGGAACTGGCCGCCGCCATCGAGGAGATCGCGGCCATGGCGGACGAACTGCAGGGGGCCGGCTGACGGCCCGCCGGGGAGACGGCCCATGGCGGCGATCATGAGGAAGGACGGAACGCGTCCCTTCGTCACCTTCGTTCTCGGCGAACTGGCCCTGGCCATCCCGATGGACGAGGTGCTGGAGGTCCTGCGCCCGCCGGAGGTGGTGCGGGTTCCGCTGGGGCCGGCGAGCCTGGAGGGGCTGGCGCGGCGCCGGGGCGTGGTGCTGCCGGTCATCGGCCTGCGGCGTATCCTGGGCCTGGATGGCCCGGACGGTGATGGCGCAGACGGCGATGGTGCGGACAGGGGCAGCCGCTTGCTGGTGGTTCGCCATCGCGGCCAGCCGGTCGGCCTGCTGGTCGACCGCATGACCGGCCTGTCCAGCGTGGGGGACGAGCGGATCGCCGCTGTGGACGAGGCCGCGGGGGCCGACATCGACGGGGCGTTCCTGGCCGGCGTGATCCGCGCGAGCGCGGAGCAGGCCGGGGCGCTGATTCTCGACACCGGTCCGGTGATCGAGCGGCAGTTCGCGGATCTCGGCCGTGTCGGCGGCGGGGGACTGGCCCTGGGCGAGGCGCCGCGGCCGGCGTCTCCGGCCGGGGAGGTCGTGGACGAGGAACGGCTGGTCGTGTTCGACGTCGCCGGGCAGGACTTCGCGCTGCCTGTCGCCGCGGTCCAGGAGATCGTCGGGTTCCCCGACACGGTGACCCGCGTGCCGCGCGCCCGTGCGCATCTGCTGGGTGTGACCAGCTTGCGCGACACGCTGCTGCCGCTGGTCGGCCTGCGGGAACTTTTCCAGCTGGCGGAGGGTGGGGAGGACGGTTGCGGGGCACGGGTGGTGGTGGTCCGGACGCCGGAGGGGCTGGTCGGCGTGGTGGTCGACGGGGTGCGTGAAATTTTGCGGATTTCGCGTGGGCGGATCGACCCCGTTCCGGCGTTGTTGGCGCGGGAAGCGGAATTCGAAGACGTCGCCGGCATTGCCCGGGCGGACGGCGGCCGCTTGATCTCGGTCCTGTCGGCAGACCGCCTGTTCCGCCATGGAGCGGCGCTCGGCACCGGCGCGCGGGGAGTGGGCATGGAGCGTAAAGACGGGGAGCGTAAGGACGGTGCGGCCACGGTGCGGACGGAGGCCTTCGTGGTCTTCCGGCTGGCCGGCGCCGAATACGGGCTGCCGGTCGCGGCGGTGCAGGAGGTGCTGCGCCGGCCGGACGCGCCGACGCCGCTGCCGAATGCGCCCGACTTCGTGCGGGGCGTGATGCCCCTGCGCGGCGGTGTGCTGCCGCTGATCGACCAGCGCCGCCTGCTCCGCCTGCCTGCAGGCGGGGAGGGCGCGCAGGCGCGGGTGGTCGTCATCGCCGCCGGTGCTGCGCGGGCGGGGCTGCTGGTGGATGGCATGACCGGGATCGTCAACGTGCCGGTGGATCGCATCGACGCGGCCCCGGTCGTGTCCCAGGCGCAAAGCCGGCTCATCCGGCGCGTCGCCGCGCTGGACGACGCGTCCCTTGGGCAAGGGGCGGCCGCGGAGGGCCGCCGCATGATCCTGCTGATGGATCCGCAAGAACTGCTGGACATGGACCAGCTGACCGCCCTCCTCGCCGTGGCCTGATCGATGCCCCGAGTTCTGGTCGTTGACGATTCCATCCTGATGCGCCGGCGCATTGCGGGCATCCTGTCGGACGCCGGCTTCACCGTGGAGACCGCCGCCGACGGGGTCGAGGCGCTGGCGCGCGTGGCCGAGTTCGACCCGGACGTGGTCACGCTGGACGTGACCATGCCGGGCATGGACGGGCTGACCTGCCTGAAGCGCATCATGGTCGAACGGCCGAAGCCGGTGGTCATGGTCTCCGCCCTGACCGCGGAGGGGGCTGACGTGACCTTGGAGGCGCTGCGGCTGGGCGCGGTGGAGGCTGTGCAGAAGCCGTCCGGCTTCGGCGCCATCGGCCGCATCGCCGAGGAGCTTGTCGACACGGTGCGTGCCGCCGCGTCGTCCCGCCCGCGCCGGGTGCAGGGACTGCGCGAGCGCCTGCGCCTCGCCCGCTCCCTGATCGCGGGGGAGGACTTCGCCGCTGAGCCGGCGTCCCCGGCCCCGGCCAGCGTTGTGCCGCCCGATTCCGGAACCGGCCTTATACTGGTGGGCGTGTCGACCGGCGGGCCCAGCACGTTGGAAGACATCCTGCCCGCCCTACCCGGCGATTTCCCCTGGCCGGTGCTGGTGGCCCAGCACATGCCCGCCAACTTCACCGGGGCGCTCGCCCGGCGGTTGGACCAGATCTGCGACCTGTCGGTCGTCGAGGCCGCGTTGCCGACACCGCTGGAGCCGGGCACAGTCTGCATCGCGCGGGGCGGGGCCGACCTCCAGGTCGTCCGCCGCGGCGGCCGGCTGATGGCCCAGCCCGTGCCCATGGCGGAGGAGCGGAGCTGGCATCCCAATGTGGACCGGATGGTCGAAAGCGCGATGCGCGCCCTGCCCGCGACCCGGCTGGTCGGGGTCCTGCTAACCGGCATGGGCTACGACGGTGCCGCCGCCATGGCCGAACTGCGCCGGCGGGGCGGTCGCACCATCGCGGAGTCGGAGGAGAGCGCCGTGGTGTTCGGCATGCCGCAGGAACTGATCCGCCGCGGCGGGGCGGAAGTAACCCTGCCGTCCGACCGCATCGCGCAGCACCTCGTGCGGTGGATGAGGGAACTGTCCCCGGCGGGCCACCGTGGCCCGAAGGTCTGAACGCGAAACGCGTTGTACTGATAAGGATTTCGGATCATGGCCCTGGTGAAACCGCGCAAGCCGGTGGAACCGATTCCGGCGGAGGACGGCGGCGACCCCCTGCTGCGGCTGGAGGATGCCGATCCGGTGCGGCGGCGCGCGGCGGCCCACGCGCTGGGCGGCCGCGCCGACGCCGTGGACGCGCTCGCCAGGCGATTGCCGCGGGAGGAGGACCCCAGCGCGCGGGAGGCGCTGCTGACCGCGCTGGTGCTCACGGGGACCGCGGAGGCGGCGCGCTCGATCCTGCCGCTGCTGGCGAGCGAGGATGTCGGCCTGCGCAACGGTGTGATCGAAAGCCTTCAGCAGATGCCGGCGGCCGTGGTGATGCCGGAGGCCGCACCGCTGCTGCGGTCGGACGACACCGACCTGCGCATCTTCGCAGTGCAGCTTGTCGGCCGTCTGGCCCACCCGGACCGGGTGCCGTTGCTGATCGGCGTGCTGGAGCGGGATCCGGAGGTGAATGTCTGCCTCGCCGCGGTGGAGGCGCTGATGGAGATCGGCCGGCCGGACGCCCTGCCGGCGCTGGAACGGCTCGCCGTGCGCTTCCCGGATGACCCGTTCGTCGCCTTTTCCGTCGATGCGGCGCGCCGCCTCTTTTCCGGGCCGTGAATGTCCGATCGAATGTCCGATCCTGCCGATAACAACGACGCGGGACTGAGCCCGGCGGACTATGAGACCTTCTGCACCTACTTGCGGGAGCGGACGGGCCTGTCCTTCACCGAGGCCAAGCGCTACTACGTGGACCGCCGCGTGGCCGAGCGCATGGCCGCGGTCGGCGCGGAAAGCTTCCGCGACTACCTGAACCTTCTGCGGTTCCAGGCGTCGGGCGAGGAGCTGCAACTCCTCGTCAACGTGATGACCGTCAACGAGACCTACTTCTTCCGCGAGAAGTACCAGCTCGACTGCCTGGTCAACTCCGCGCTGGACGAGGTGGTGCGCGCGCGCCGGCCCGGTTCCCGCGTGCGCATCTGGTCGGCCGGCTGCGCCACGGGGGAGGAGCCCTACTCGATCGCCATCATGCTGCTGGAATACTGGAAGCGGGTGGACGAGTTCGAGATCGAGCTGTACGCCTCCGACATCGACAGCCGCGTGCTCTCCCGCGCGCGCGAGGGCATCTACGAGGAACGTGCGCTTCACGCGGTTCCTAAGGAATTGGTGGCTAAGTACTTCACACAGCTCGATTCCCGCCGCTGGCAGATCATGGAGGAGCTGCGGGAATCCATCGACTTCTCGCTGGTGAACATCGCCGACCCGAAGCAGGTGGCCGCATTCCATTCGTTCGACGTGATCTTCTGCCGCAACCTGCTGATCTATTTCGACGACCTGGGCCGGCGGCAGGCGGCGGCGATGTTCTACGAGGCGCTGTCGCCCTGCGGCTTCATCGCGCTGGGCCATTCGGAAAGCATGAGCCGCATGTCGTCGCTTTTTGTGCCGCGCCGCTTTCCAGACGCTATTCTGTACCAGAAGCCCCAGACATAAGGAGGCCGGCGGTGAGGGACCTAGGGGATAACGACAGACGCCGCGTGCTGGTCGTGGACGATGCGGCCACCGTGCGCGCCTACAGCCGGAAGGTGCTGGAGGCCGACGGATTTGTGGTGGACGAGGCGGTCAACGGCATCGACGGGCTGGAGCACGCGCTCGCCAACCCGCCGGACCTGCTGATCGTCGACATCAACATGCAGAAGATGGACGGCTACGCCATGCTCCGCCGCCTGCGGCAGGAGCCCGCGCTGCGCGACGTGCCCGCCGTCATGATCAGCACCGAATCCAAGGACAGCGACCGGGAGAACGCCCTGCTCGCCGGGGCCAACTGGTACTTCATCAAGCCGGTGCGCCCCGACGACCTGACCGTGGCGGCCCGCCTGCTGACCGGGCGGGGCACGGACCAATCCGGAGGCCAAAGCTCATGAACGAGCTGTTCGACCAGTTCGTCCTTGAGGCGCGCGACCTTCTGGACGCCGCCGGGGCCAGCCTGCTGCGGCTGGAACGCGATCCGGCGGACTCCGCCGCCATCAACGACCTGTTCCGCGCCCTGCACACCCTGAAGGGTGCCACCGGCCTGTTCGACATGGCGCCCTTCACGCGGCTCGTCCACGCCGGCGAGGATGCCCTGATGTCGGTGCGGGAAGGGCGGGCGGCGATCAGCGGTGACCTCGCGGACCGGCTGCTGCAACTGCTGGATCTCGGGGCGGCCTGGGTCGACCGGCTGGAGGCGGAGCAGGTCCTGCCGAACGGCGCCGAAGCCATGGCGCGCGAGCATGAGACCCTGCTGCGGGCCGCCCTGGGCGGGACGGACGCAGGCGACGCCGCTCAGGACGCCGCCTTCGCTTGGGTGGAGGACCTGCCCGCGGCGGAGGGGGAGCGGCTGGGCGGCCGGACCGTGACGGCGGTCACCTACGAGCCCAACGCGGACTGCTTCTTCAGCGGCGACGATCCGCTGGATCTGTGCCGGCGGATTCCCGACCTGCTGCATCTGAGCGTCGAGCCGGTCGGGCCCTGGCCGTCCCTGGCGGAGTTGGATCCCTACCGCTGCGCGTTGCGCTTCCGGGCGCTCAGCGGCGCGGCGAAGCCGGAGGTGGAGCGGCTGTTCCGCAGCGTGCCGGACCAAGTGCGCATCGTCACCGTCAAGGCCAAGCCACGCGCCGCGGAGCCGCCGCCGAAAGGCGGCGTGGAGGAGCTTGCGGGCGCGATGCTGCGCGAACAGGGGCGCATCCTGGCCCTCGGCGGCAGCGCGGCCGAGATCGAAGGGCGACAAGGCGCGGTCGTCCGGGCAGTGCGCAACATCCTGACCGCGCTCGGCCGCGACAGCGATGTTGCGGCACTGGAGCGTGCGGCGAGCAACCCGGAGGGGTTGCGCCGCTTCGTGGAAGGGCTGACGGAAGCCCCCGCGGCACCGGTTGCCGACGTTCCGGCGCTGACCCCGGCGGTTGCGCCGGCTGGCCGCCGTGCCCTTCGGGTCGACGCCGAGCGCATGGATCGGCTGATGGCGCTGGTCGGTGAACTGGTCGTGGCCAAGAGCCGACTGCCTTACCTCGCCCGCGAGGCGCAGGAGGGGCAGCGCGCCGACACCCTGGCGCAGGGAATCAAGGAGGCTCAGGGGCAGATCGATTCCATCGTCGCGGAGTTGCAGGACGCCGTGCTGCGCCTGCGTGTGCTGCCGCTGTCCCGCGTGTTCGAGCCGCTTCCCAGACTGGTGCGCGAGGCGGCCCGGCGGCTCGGCAAATCGGTGGAACTGGAGCTGTCCGGCGCGGAGACGGAAGCCGACAAGGACGTCCTGGACATCCTGGGCGAGCCGCTGCTGCACCTCGTCCGCAACAGCCTGGACCATGGCGTCGAGCCCCCGGACGCGCGGCGCGCGGCGGGAAAGCCGCCCGGTGCGGTGATCCGCGTGCGGGCCTTCCAGGATCGCGACGGGGTGGTGGTCGAGGTGTCGGACGATGGCGCGGGCATCGACGCGGACGCCGTCCGCCGCAAGGCGGTGGAGCGCGGCCAGATCACGGCCGAGCAAGCGGCGGCGATGGAGGATGCGGACGCCCTGCGGCTGGTGTTCCTGCCGGGGCTCAGCACGGCCGAGGGCGTGACCGACCTGTCGGGCCGCGGCGTCGGCATGGACGCGGTGCGTAACGCGGTGGAACAGGCTGGCGGACGCGTGGAGATCGCCTCCACCCGCGGCGCCGGAACGACCATCCGGTTGGTGTTGCCGGCCACCATGATGATCACCCGCGTGATGGTGGTGGAGGCCGCCGGTGCGCTCTACGGGATCCCGGTCACGCTGGTCTCGGGCATGCAACGCGTGGCCCGCGACGCCATCCGCCGGGTCAAGCACGCGGAAAGCGTGGTCCTGAACGACGCCGTGCTGCCGCTGCTGCGCCTGCGCCGCCTGCTCGGGCAGGCGGAGGATGAGCGCGCGGGGGGCAGCGAGGCGGTGCTGGCCGTCGATCTCGGCGGGCATCGGCTTGCCCTGGTCGTCGATGCCTTCCGCGAACGGGCCGACGTGGTTTTGAAGCCAATGACCGGCGTCCTGGCGCGGCTGCGCGGCTATGCCGGCACGGCGGTGCTCGGCGACGGGCGCCTGCTGCTGGTCCTCAACCTGCGGGAGCTTGTGTGATGCCGATCCGCTTCGAAGGCGAGACCGCCCGCTTCGACGGCGCCTGCACCGTGGACGAGGCCATTCCGCTGGCGGAATGGATGGAGGCGACGGACGCTCCCCGCGTGGACTTGGGAAATTGCACGGGTCTGCACACGGCGCTTCTCCAGGTACTGATGGCCGCGGGCGCGACGGTGGCGGTGGACCCGGAAGACACCTTCCTGAAGACGTGGGTGGCGCCGCTGCTGCGGAATGACCGGTCGTCTTGACGCGCCTGCCGCAAGATGCCACCTTCTAAGCGGCATTTTGTGTAAGAGGGTGCGATGTCGGGCTATGACGCCGCTCTGTCGGACCGCCAACGGGCGCTCACGGCGGTGATCCTCGGTTTGGAAGACGCTCCGGCGGACGAGATGGCGGTGGTGCGTCTGGTGCGCGGTCGGTTGCGAACGCAAGCCATCGGCGCGTTGCAGGCGGCTGGCCTCGACGCGAAGTCCCTGACGCGCATCATTCCCCGCCGCACGCTGGAGCATCGCCGCCAGAAGGGCGAGGCGCTGTCGCTGGAGGAAAGCGAGCGCGCCTATCGGACCGCCAGCATCGTCGCTCTGGCCGAGGCGGTGTTCGGCAACCGTGACAAGGCGCTGGCCTGGCTGAACGCGCCCAAGCCGCGGTTCGACGATGAGGCGCCCATGGACCTCGTCGACACTGAGATCGGCGCCCGCTTGGTCGAGGAAGCGCTGATCCAGATCGACGAAGGCTATTTTGCGTGAGGCTCTGGCGCATCAGCAATCATGCCGACCTGCAGGGCATTGGGGGCTTACGGGCGTCCGCCCGCTGGCACAACCGGGGGCGCCCGATCGTCTATCTGGCCGAATCTCCGCCGGGCGCCCTGATCGAGATCCTGGTGCATCAGGACATTCCGTCGCCGGCGGCGCTCCCGGACCGCTATCGCCTTTTGACGGTGGAGGTGGACGGCGACGTCGTGCCCTCGCCCTGTCCCCCGTTGCCGCCCGACTGGCCGGGACGTTCCGACCGTACGAGAGCCATCGGCGACGCGTGGCTGATGCAGGGCGCCTCGGCCCTGCTGCGGGTGCCCAGCGCCATCATGCCCAACGTCCACAACGTGCTGCTGAATCCGCTTCATCCGGACAGCGCCAAACTGCGCGTCACCGAGGTTAAGGACGTACCTTACGACCCCAGGCTGTTCAAGCTGGTTCCAAGCCGGGCGGACGAAGGGGGCGTCAGCTGAACAGTTCCATGGTGTCTGGGGTCTTCTCCGGCGTCCGGCCGTCGAGGATGGCGCGGACGACCTCCACGGCGGCGGTCAGGGTGGCTTGGGAGAAGGGCTTGGGCAGGCAGCCGATGCCGTATTCGCGGCTGGGCTCGACCTCTTCGCGGTAGGACGTGACGAAGAGGCAGGCGATGCCGTCCGCGGTCATCTGACGGGCGGCGTCGATGCCGCTGGAGCCCTGGGACAGGTGGATGTCCACCAGCGCCAGATCCGGCTTGACCTCGCGCGCAAGGGCGATGGCCTTTTCCGAGGTGGCGGCCGGACCGTGCACCTCGTGCCCGGCCGATTCCAGGTAGAAGGCCTGTTCCATGGCGATCAGGACTTCGTCCTCGACGAGCAGGATCTTCATCCGTTGATCTCCGCCGGACTGTCTTCAAGCATCGTGTTCCGCGGCTCCCCCACGGTCAGCACGATCCGGAAGGAGGTTCCGCGCTCCACGGGCAACCGGCTGACGGTCGCGTCGATCTGGCCCGTGAGGCTGGTGATGAGGCGCATCCCCAGGCTGCGCGTCTTGCGCATGTCGAAACCGTCGGGCAGGCCCGGACCCTGGTCGGACACGATCAGCTCGGCGGCCATCTCAGGGGGGGCGCCGGTCTTGCGCAGTTCCACCAGGATGTTCGCCGGCTCGGCCCCGCGGTGCTTGATGGCGTTCGTGATCAGCTCGTTGGCGATCAGGCCCAGTGGGGCCGCCTGGTCGATCGGCAGGTCGATGCGGTCGGCTTTCACCGCGATGGCGCCCAGCGTGGCGCCGGACGCCCGCGACAGGTCGGTGCACAGCTCGTTGAGGTAGCTGCCGAACTCGATGGTCTGGAACTGCTCGGTCTGGTAGAGGCGGCTGTGCACGCGGGCGATGGCGTCGATGCGCGCCCGGGCGTCCTGGAAATGCGCGCGCTCGGTCGCCCCCGGAAGGCTCATCGTCTGCAGGGTCAGGAGGCTGGAGACGAGCTGGAGGCTGTTCTTCACGCGGTGGTTCACCTCGCGCAGCAACGTGGACTTCTGGCCCACAAGCTTGCGCAGCGTCGCCTCCATCGACTTGATCTCGGTGATGTCGATGTGCATCAGCACCGCACCTCCGAACGGGCCGGCGGCCATCGGGGCGGCCAAGCACCGGTACCAGCGCGGGCCCCCCGCCGACAGGCCGGGATATTCGATCGACACCGGCGCGCCGCCCAGCAGCAGAAGGCCGCGCAGTCCCTCGATCAGGGCGTCGGCGTGCTCCGCCCCGCCGGCCTGGGTCGAGGCGCAGGCCTCCAGGTAGTTGTCGCCGATGATGGAGCCATCGCCGAGGAAGCCGGCGCCCGGCCCGCCCTCTGCCCAGGCTTTGTTGACGGAGATAATGTGGCCGCCGTGGTCGAGCACTGCGATGTGCGCCGGCAGCGCGTCCAGCGTCGCCTTGGTCTGCTCGGCCAGCTGGCGCATGGCCAGCGCGTTGGCCTTCAGCTCCTCGCGGGTGCGGCGGCGCTCGGTGATGTCACGCAGGATGCCGGTGATGAAGCTGCGCCCCTCCGATTCCCAGCGGGCGAGCGAAACCTCCAGGTCGATGCGCGAGCCGTCGCGCCGGCGGCCGATCAACTCGATGGGGGCTTGGCGGTCGACGGCGTCGCGGTCGACCAGGCTGGACCAGTCCGGGGAGCCCTCCGCCAGGACGAGGCTCACGCTCTGCCCGATCAACTCGTTGGGGCGGTACCCGAACTGCTGCGCCGCAGCACCGTTGGCCCATTGCAGGACGCCGCGGGTGTCGGTGGTGACGATCGCGTCGGGGGCCGTGTCCACGATCGCCCGGTAACGGGCGTCGCGCTGCTCGCGCAGGACCCGCTCGCGGTTGACCACCGCGGTCACGTCGGTGACCTGGATCACGCAATAGCGGGCGCCGTTCGCTGTCATCGGGCGGATCAGCACGTTGTGCACCATGCGCCGGCCGTCGGCGCAGCGCAGCGGGAACAGCACCGGGTTCAGGGTGTGCGACAGGACGCTGGGGGCACCGGTGTCCAGCACGTCGCGGATCGCCGTGTGCAGGCGCGAATCGCGAAGTGCCGGAAGCGCGTCCACCAGTTCCTGCCCATGGATCGTCGTCGACGGCACCCCGGAGGCGGCCTCCATCCATCCGTTCCAGAACTGCACGCGGCCATGGCGGTCGAGCACGACGATACCGACGTCGAGCGCGTCCAGAATGCTTTCCTGCCAGGGCAGCCGCTTAACGTCCGTCGGTTCCATGGGGTGTCCCGGAGGCGATGCGTTCAATGAATCCATGGATGAGGCCCTTCAGGGACTCCAGAGACGACAACCCCATCATGAGGGCGATGTAGCCCCGGATGCTGCGGCTGCGGATCAGGAAGTCGATGTAGAGAAACATCACCAACTCGTCGGCGTTCGACGCGCCGTTCTCAAAAATCCGGTCGCTGTCGCCGCGCAGTACGCTCGGCAGCGAGATGTCCAGCCGGTCCTTGAGCGTGTTGGCCATCACGACCAGACAGCCGTTCAGGATGATGTTTCCGATCTCCGCCAGCGCGTCCTGTTCCAGGTCGACGATTTCCTCCAGGCTGAGCGCGCTGCCCAGCACGGCGCGCGCCAGTTCCAGGCTGTTGGTTTCCGGGAAGATCAGCAGCGCCCGCCCCGAGAATGAGCCTTGGAAGGACTGCTCGACGGCGACCAGGCCCGACCGTTCGCGCGTGGCCAGGAAATGAGCGGCATCGGCGCGGCTGACGATCTCCACCGAAGGCACCGACAGCAGCACCTGGTCGGTGACCATCCGGCTGAGATGGGTGGCGGCGCGCCCGACCCCCATGTTCACCAGCTCCGTCAGCGCATCGCGCTCCAGGTCGGTCAGTTCAACCATGCACCGGCGCTCCAAGTCGTCCCGAAATGGTCTGCCCGTACGGGACCGTCCCGCCGCGCCAAGTATCTCGACATTTTGACCAATTTTGGACAGGAAGGCTGTAAAAAATATTCCCGTCAATGGCATATGCCGAATATGGGAGACCTATAGCCATATAGGCGTGGCCCGGTTGTACATGCAACGCGTGTCAGGTTTCATTGGGCTTGCCTTGCCTGTTTACAACGTTTGTGCACGCGTTCTTGTGATGCTCGCCCGGGCCGGAGAGCCTCGCCGGGATGACGGTTGGAAACGGCGGCCGGGACGGGAATGATCCCCAACTCTTCAGGCCAGAACGACGGGACGCCGCCTTGCGCGGATGGGCTGCCGCCATTTCGGCGCAGCCCGCCATGCCATTACGCCGCAAGGCGACCGACGAGATCCTTTATGAACCTTTCGCAGGCGGTGACCTGGGCAACGTCGATGTACTCGTTCGGCTGGTGCGCCTGGTCGATGCTGCCCGGCCCGCACAGGACGGTGGACAGGCCCGCCGCCTGGAACTGCCCGGCTTCCGCGGCGAAGGACACCATGCCGGTGTCGTTGCGACCGGTCAGCGCGTGGCACAGCTGGGCGGCCGTCCCCGCCGGTTCCGGCGCCAGTCCAGGAACGCCGGCCAGCTGCTCGGTGCGGATGTCGCAGTCTGGGCTGATGCGCCGTATCCGCGCCAGCAGCCGGTCGCACTCCGCCGCGAAGCGGTCGCGGTAGCGTGTCCAGTCGTCGCCGGGAAGCGGGCGGATGTCCCACAGGAAGGAACAGTGGCGGGCGGTGATGTTGGGGGCAGTGCCGCCCTCGATCGTGCCGACGTGGAGAGTCGTGAAGGGGGGATCGAAGCCGCAGGTGGGATCGGACGCGGCGATGTTCTCCTCCGCCATGTCGGCGATCAGGGAGACCAGCCGTGCTGCGACCATCACCGCGCTGACGCCGCGGTCGATCTGCGAGGAGTGCACCTCGTGCCCGGTCACCGTCGTCCGCAGCACGTAGCAGCCTTTGTGCGCCAGCACCACGCCCATCGACGTCGGTTCCCCGACGATGACCGCGCTGGGGCGCGGCAACTCCGCGGCCATCCGCTCGATCATCGCGGGCGCGCCGAGGCAGCCGACCTCCTCGTCGTAGGACAGGGCAAGATGCAGGGGGCGCTTCAGCTTGGCCGCCAGCATCTCCGGCAGCAGGGCCAGCGCCACGGCCGGGAAGCTCTTCATGTCGGCGGTGCCGCGCCCGTACAGGCGGCCGTCGCGTTCGTTGAGCGTGAACGGGTCGGTGTCCCAGGGTTGCCCGTCCACCGGCACGACGTCGGTGTGGGCGGAGAGCACGACGCCGCCTTCCTCCGCCGGTCCGATCGTCGCGAACAGGTTGGCCTTGCTGCCGTCCGCGCTGGGGACCACGCGGCTTTCGACGCCGTGTCCGGCAAGATGATCGCGGACCCAGTCGATCAGCGCCATGTTCGACCGGCGCGAAACCGTGTCGAACCCGACCAGCCGGGCAATCATCGCCTTGGAATTTTCATGCACCCTGGAAGATCCGTCCTGGAACCCGATCCGTATTCGAACCGGTGTGATATTCTTTAGACCCTAAACACTGGCCCCTGTACCCCCCTTTGTCAAATGCGACATCCCTGCAGCGCGGAAAACGCCGCAGGGATGTTGCGAATTGCGGGGGCGGGGCAGGAGCGGGGGTAATGGTCCGACGGCCGACGGGTCAGGCGGCTGTCCAGACCTTTTCCGTTAGGACCGTGCGCACCAGGGTCAAGGCGCTTTCCGCGCTCTCCCGCCCGTCGAGCTTGGAGGCCAGCGCCTCGATCTGCGGGGCGGGCATGGTGGAGCGCAGCCGGCGCACGGTGTCGGTCAGGTGGCGCTTGGCGAAGCGCGCTTGGTTGCCCCGTTCGGACAATTCCTGGAAGGCCTGCCGCCGCGTCGCGGCGTCGCGCCCGGCGCTGGCTGCGGACGCCCGCTCGGCCGCCGCCGTTAAGTCGTTGTTCGCTTGAAGATACTTGGTGATCGCCTCGGTGAGGATCCGGTTGGCTTGCATCAAGGGATCAAGGGACATGCGATGGACTCTTTGCCTTTTGTGATGGCGCCGGGTCGGGGCGGCCCAATGCCCAGTTGGTTTGCTGAAAATTAAATTCAGTGAATGCCGATATTCAACCCGGCGAAGTGTCCTATGCGGACCGGGTCGCGATCCCTGGGTGCCGCCTTCGCCCTCCCGACCTACCACGTGTCGCCGCATCTGGAGTGGCGAGAATATAGGACCATATGATTTAAGGAACGGTTTTTTTGTATGCTGTCGTCTGTCACATAGACCGGGAACTCAGCGGCACAGCCGTCGTTTTTCTCAAGCGTCGTGATTTCTGCGGCCAAAGCCCAATTGGAGACTGAAGAATGCAAGGCGATCGCGAGGAACGGATCCGCCGTCGCGCCTACGAGATCTGGGAGCGCGAAGGGCACCCGGAGGGGCGTGGTGAGGCTCATTGGGCGCAGGCTTGCGCCGAAGTCGATGCCGAAGACAAGGCGTCGATCGTCGAAAAGGCGGTCGACGCCGGTGCCAACGTGGTGACCAAGGTGGTGCGCCGCACCAAAAAGGCGGCCACGGAGGCGATCGGGGCCGGCCTGAACGCCGTCGTGGACGTGGTGGAGGAGGCCCTGGCCCCGAAGAAGCCGCGCGCCCGCAAGGCCAAGGACGAGGCGGGCAAGGCCGAAGCGGCCCCGGCACCGGCGGCGGAGCCCGCCAAGCCGGTGGAACCTGCCAAGGCGGCCAAGGCCGGCAAGAAGAGCCAGCTTCCGGTTCCCGAAACCGGCACCCGCGCCCTGGCCAAGACCGAGGACATGGAGAGCGCCGAAAAGACGGTGAAACCGGCGCGCGGCAAGCCCGGCAAGTCGGTGAAGCCGGAGGCCGACAAGCCGGAGGCGGCCGCGAAGCCCCGCCGCAAGTCGGCCGCCGGGCAGAACAGCGAAGTGGCCCATTGAGACGAAAAGCCCCTCTTCCCGCACCGGGAGAGGGGCTTCGTTTATGCCGTCACACGCGCGACGTCATAGGCAGGGCCGGATGTAGGGGCGGTTCGCCTCCCACAGCTCGTCCAGGATCCTGACGGCGGCGTCGGTGGAGTTGACCACCGGGTCGATCAGCAGCGCTTGAAACGCCAACTCCTTCGAGGCATGCACCGCCGCTTCGACGGTAAGCTGCTGCACGCTCGCCTGGACTGCCAGCAGCTTGGCGATCGGGTCGGGCAGGAGCCCCAGGGAGATGGGGTGGACGCCGGCCGCGTCGGCCAGCAGCGGCACCTCCACGGCCAAGTCCGGCGGCAGGTTCGGGATGACCCCCTGGTTGAGGACGATGCCCGATTCGATGAAGCGCTTCTGGTTGTGCAGCACGCCGGCGATCACCTGCACGGCCCGCTCGCCCCAGGACGGCTGGGTCCAGTCGTCGGGGATCGGCGTGGTGCCGGCGATGACGCCGTCCATCAGCCCGTTCAGGATGCCGCGCCCGCGCTCATCCTCGGCAAAGTCGAATCCGTGCTCCCCACCCTCCCAGCCGTAGGGGAGGTATTCGCCCATATGGTCGTCGCTGCAGGTCGGCCACAGGCCGAAGGCGTGGAACATGCGGCGGGTCAGCGGGGTGAAGGCCGGGTCGTGCGTCTTCTCCTTCTCGCGCAGCAGCGGGTAGAGGTCGCGGCCAGTGGCCCGATCCCGGATGTGCATCAGCCATTGGAAATGGTTCAGCCCGGCGCCCCAGATATCCACGTCCTTTTCAGCCATCCCCAGAATCTGGCAGACGAACCAGCGCGCCAGGAAGACGCCGTGGCACAGGCCGAGCGTCTTGACCTTGGTGTGCTTGGCGAGGCCCAGGACAACGCGGCTTTCCGGATTTGACAGGTTGATGAACAGCGCGTCGGGGCACAGCTCCTCCACGTCGCGGGCGAAGTCGAAGATCAGCGGCAGTGTCCGCAGCGTGAAGAACAGTCCGCCGGGGCCGCCGTTCTCGCCCAGCGTGTGGCGGATGCCATGCTTCTTCGGAACCTCGAAATCCAGCTTCCACAGCCGGTTGCGGTCGATGGCGACGGAGTTCACGACGAATTCCGCCCCGGCCAGGGCGGCGCGGCGGTCGGTCGTCTGCTCGATGATGATGCCGGCCCCGCCCTTGGCGTTGAGCACGCGGGCGAGCGCCGCCATGCGCTCCAGCGCGACCGGGTTGGTGTCCACCAGGGTCAGGGTGCTGCCGGACAACTCGCGCGTCGTGAACAGGTCGCGGTACATGCTGAGCCCGAAGGCCGCGCTGCCGGCGCCCAGGAAGACGATTTTGGTGGTTTTGGGTGTTGAGAGCATGGAGCGCCTCCCATCGGCGGGAAGGTGGCCTACCGCCGTGGGGCAAGTATACTCTTGTTAACCCGAAGAGACTATAACCAAAGAACAGAACAAAGGCGGCCGCGCCTTCTGCGCCGCAACATCGCGGGTGCAGCATAACACTTTGGCAGCATGAAATTGTCAGGGAGTCTCGCCATGGCACCCTTTACCTTTCCCCGGGATTTCCTGTGGGGCGCCTCCACCGCCGCCTACCAGATCGAGGGGGCCATCCATGAGGACGGCCGCGGTCCCTGCGTGTGGGACACCTTCACCGCCGCCGGGCGCATCCAGGACGGCAGCAGCGCCGCCGTCGCCTGCGACCATTACCACCGCTGGGCGGAAGACATCGCGCTGCTGAAGGCGGCAGGCTTCAACGCCTACCGATTCTCCATCGCTTGGCCGCGCATCCTGCCCACGGGCACGGGTGCCGTGAACCGGGCGGGGCTGGACTTCTACGACCGGCTGGTGGACGCGGTGCTGGAGGCCGGCATCCGCCCCATGGCCTGCCTGTATCACTGGGACCTGCCGCAGCCGCTGGAGGATCGGGGTGGCTGGCAGGGGCGGGAGATCGTCGGGCCATTTGCCGACTACGCGCGCATCGTCACGGCGCGGTTGGCCGACCGGGTCAAGGACTGGATGATGCTGAACGAGCCCAACGTGGTCGCCACCCACGGCTACGGTACGGGGGAGCATGCGCCCGGCCACAAGCTGGGCGAGGTCGGCATCCTGCGGGCGCTGCACCACCAGAACCTCGCCCAAGGGGCGGCGTTGCGGGCCATCGCGGCGGAGCATTCCGGGCTGACGCTCGGCACCGTCATCAACCTCCAGCCCTGCCGGGCGGAAAGCGACCGTCCGGAGGACGTCGCGGCGGCGGCGCGCTGGGACGCGGTGTGGAACCGCGTGGCGCTGGACGGCGTGATGCGCGGCAAAATCCCCGACCTGATGGCCGAGCGGATGAAGGACTTCGTCCTGCCCGGCGACGAGGAGGCGATCCGCTACCCCATCGACCTGCTGGGCATCAACTATTACTCGCGCATGACCATGAAGCACGAGGCGGGGCACCCGTTCGACGTCTGGTGGGGCGACGCCCATTGCGACCGCTGGACCGCCATGGCTTGGCCGGTGCAGCCCGACGGGCTCTACGACCTGCTGATGGAGTTCAGGCGCGACTACGGCAACCCCGCCGTCTTCGTGGCGGAGAACGGGGCGGCCTACGACGACGTCGTGGGGCCGGACGGAGCGGTCCATGACGCGGAGCGGGTGGCCTTCCTGCGCGACCATGTGGCGGAGGTCGGCCGGGCGCTGCAACAGGGCTGCAACGTCAAGGGCTACCTGTGCTGGAGCCTGCTGGACAACTTCGAATGGGCCTTCGGCCTGAGCAAGCGCTTCGGCATCGTGCGCGTCGATTACGACACGCTGAAACGCACGCCGAAGGACAGCTACCGCTTCCTGAGCGGGGTCGCGAAGAGCGGGCAGCTGCCGGCGTGAGGTCATAGGATGAAGGCACGGGCGGCGGTCCCCGTGCCTTCGCGCCGGGCGTTTCTGCGGCAAAAAACGCTTATGTCCAAAGCGTTTAGGCTGCCTCCGAAAATGGCGCAGGACTTTGCAACGAATCTATAAATAAAACGCGGCCGCGCATCCCGGAATTATCACATCCGGCGCAAGCGTGGGCGGCGCTAATCAGGATGCGGTGCCACTGCTGCGTCCGGTCATGTCAATAGTAAGTACACACATCGTTGCGCCGGAAGATGATCCCGAAGAGATACGGGCGGCGATCATTGTCCCGACCTACAAGCACTCGGGGCTGCTGGCGGAGGCGCTGGACACGGCGCTTGCCCAGGACACCGATTTCGCCTACGCGGTCGTGGTCGTCAACGACGGTTGCCCTTTTCCGGAAACCGACCGCGTCTGCCGGGAGTTCGCGGCGTCGCATCCCGGCCGCGTCTTTTACCTGAACAAGCGCAACGGGGGCCTGAGCGCCGCGCGCAACAGCGGAATCGCCTTCGCGCTCGACGCCTTTCCGGCGCTGGAGGCGGTGTATTTCCTCGATTCGGACAACCGCATCCGGCCGCACCTGCTGCAACGGATGCTGGATGCCCTGCGCGCGTCCGGGCCGGAGGTCGGCTGGGCCTATCCGGACGTCGACAAGTTCGGCTTCTTTGAATTCTGCGACATGTCCGGCTCCTATTCGCCGCTGGAGCATCTGTTCCGCAACGTCAGCGAGGCCGGCAGCATGGCGTCGCGCCGCCTGCTGGACACCGGCGCGCGGTTTGACGAATCGATGCGCCAGGGCAGCGAGGACTGGGAGTTCTGGCTCCAGGGGCTGGAGCGCGGCTTCCACGGGGTTCACGTCCCCGGCACCGGCTTCGGCTACCGCCGGCGCGGCGAGAGCATGCTGACCGAATCAGAGCGCGACTACCGCCCGATCCTGACGCACATCCAGGGCCGCCACCCGACGCTGTTCTCCGTCAAGGCCATCGCACGGGCGGAGGCCGCCGTGGGCCGGCGCTATGCCGTGTTCCTGCCGGATCGCGCCGTCGTCCGCTGCACCACCGACCCGGCGTTGGGCGTCGAGGATCTGCCGCTCGCCGACTTCGTGCGCCGCGCGCTGCGCGCGCCGGAGCGGCCGGAATACGCGGCCTGCCCCGGCCAACTGGTGGCCATGGACAGCACCCTCTACGCGCTTTTGGAGCGGCACAAGCTGCTCCAGGGCGTGCTGTGGACGCTGGAGCGCGCCAGCCTCCAGGCCTCCCTGGTGTATGGGCGCGTGACGGTCGAAGAGTCGCAGGATGGGGGCGTCGCCACGACCTGGGCCGGCGTCCCGGTCGGGCTGGAGGACACGGTGCCCGCCCCGCTGCCGTCGGGCGGCGCGGAAATCGTCGCGCTGCAAACGCGCACGCTGCTCGATCTCGTGCGGCGCCAGCCGACCGGAACGCCCCAGCTGGAGCGGGAGCACAACAAGCCCTGCGCGGAGGCGCACTTGCATCTGCGCCTCGCCGTGCCCGATCCGATCGTCCCGTCCTGGACCGTGGACGCCGCGCTGGTGTCGCTGTACGACACGCTGGCCCGCCAGTGGTCGATCAAGGCGGTCGGCGGCTGGGCCGCAGCCCCCATCGACCGCTATCGGGCCGGCGTGGCGACCCCGCGCGACATCTATTGGACGGTGCACCAGATGCCAACCGCCCTGCCGCTGCTGCGGGACGGGCGCCAGGCCGCGCTGGTGGTCGAGCCCGGCTGCCCGCGCAAACACGACACCGCCCTGCGCATGGCCAGCTGGCTGCGCGAGCGCGGATACCGGCCGCATCTGGTCGCCATGGGGACCGGCAAAACCGCCTGGACGCTGGAGGCCGCGGACACGCTCGACACCGTCATCCCCTTCCCGATGCCGCTGGTGTTGCCCGAAAGGCCGCTGACCCGGCGGGAGGCCTATCTGGGCACGCCCGTCCGCGATTGGGATCACGACGAGGAGGATTTGGCGGTCGGCACGCTCGCCGCCTTCGACCTCGTGGTCACGGTGCAGCATGGGCCGGCCCACGGGCTGATGGGGCGGCTGCGCAAGCTGGGTGTCACGACCTGGGCCCTGCTGGGGCTGCCGGAGGACGGCCGGACCGCCGCGGACGTCGTGAACGGCTGCGCCGCCTTTGAGCACGCCTACCAGACCATCGTTCCGCTCGACGCGCGCAGCTTCCGCCTGTGCCAAGCCCTGGCGCTGCCGCTCGACAAGCTGCGGCGCTGGGAGCGCGCGATGGGCGAGGGGAGCGACCCGGATTGGGACGCCTGCCCCGCGCTTGCCGAGTCCTTGCCCACCACCACCAATCTTGCGCCCACCTTTTCCGCGCCCACCCCGCCGCCTTCCGCCTGAGACAGGAGCCACCATGAAGCTCTCCGCGCCCGCGTCGCTCTTCGCCTCGCTCTACGACGGAACCCCGAAGGTCATCGTCCTGCATCGGCCGGCCGTTCCGGCCGGGGAGGGGCCGAACCCGGACGGGGTGGGTGGCGTTCTGCCGTTGCGGACGCTGCATCTGGTCCGGCACGACGGGGCCTATCTGCTGGCGGCGCCGGGTGCGGGGGAGGGCGCCGGTGAGGCGGAGCCCCTGCGGACGCTGGCCATCCCGCCGGCGACCGTCTGGTGCCTGTGGTCGCGCGACGAGGCGGCGAAGGCGGATGCGGAACGGCTGCTCGCCTGGTGGGAGGAAGCAGGCGGTCCGGGCAGCGCGCCGTTCCACGTCACCGGCGGTCCGGCGGAGGTGCAGGGCGCGCTTCTGGAGCGGGCCTTCGATGCGATCCGCAGCCTGCACCGGCGCAATCACGACCTTCAGCGCAACTTGTCGACCCTGCGCGAGGAGTGGGGCGTGGGATCCCGCCTGCCGCCGGAGACGACGGAACTGCTCGACAACCTGCGCCTCTCCCCACCCCGGCTGCTGTTCGCCACGCCGCGGCCCGTCGCCGCGATGCCGGTGCCGCTGCGGCACGGGCGCAGCACCGGGGCGCCGCTGGAGATCGTCCAGCGTCTGCCGCTGTGGGCGCGCGGGCTGGTCGGCATCGACTTGCACCTGGACCGTGCGCCGAAGGGCAGCGGGACCTTCGCCATCACCCTGCACGCCATCGACTCCGGCCGGCTGGTCGCCGATTGGCGCGTGCCCTTCGCGGCGGTGCGCGACGGCTGGCTACCCTTGCGCCTGCCCGCCGCCTGCGAGCGGATGGACCGCATCCTGGAACTGCGCGTCGGCGCCATCGGGGTGGTGACGGAGGCGCCGCGCCTGTCGCTCGCCCCGGCCGGGCTGCTCGACGAATACGCGGTGGCCCCGGCGGCGCGCGTCGGCGGTCAGCCGGGCATGCTGGCCCTGCGGCTGTGGGGCGGCCTGCCGGGGCTCGGCTACGGCCCGGCGGAGCACATGGCCGAACATCCCTTGCCCGCCCGCATGGTCTGGCCGCTGACCGAGCCCGTCCTGGCCCAGGTGCGCAAGAGCATCGAGCACAAGGCGACCTTCCCCTGGTTCGGCTTCCTGCGCGGCGGGCGCATCCTGCTGCACCCGCTGTACGGCGTGACCGCTGCCGCGCACATCCCGCTGGAGGAGGTGCCGGGCGCCATCGCCGTGCGCGGCCACGCCGTGATCGAGGACCCGCGCTGCCGCACGCCCATCGCCTGCAAGCTGGTGGTGGCGGCGCCGAACGTTTCCGCCGAGGACGCGCAGCGGGAGGAGGGCATCCTCGCCTCCAGCGGCTGGGTGGTTCTGGACGCCCCGCGCCGGACGCTCGGCCTTGCCGCGGCGCTGGCGGCACCCTGGCAAGGGCCGATGACGCTGCACCTGTTCACCACGATCCCGGACGGCAGCCACGGCCTGTATGCCCGGACAGTCTTCCACGACTTCGAGATCGAGATCGACGGCTCCACCGCCTGGGCCTCACCGGCGGCTTTGCCCGCTGCCTCGGACCTTGGTCCACGAGACGGCGATCGGGACGGCGACCGCACCGGGTCGGCGAACGGTCAGTAATACGAATAAAAAGACGCGCGCTCTCTTTTTAGGCAATCTGTTGGTAATAACCTGTTCGTTAGTATTGGGGGTCTGCACAACCGGTTGGGGCGGGACGAACCATGCCGATCACGGACAGGAGCCCGGCGCCGTCCGGTTTTACCCGACGGTTCATCGACCTTGCCGGCGGATACTGGACCGGTGAGAAGAAATGGACGGTGCGCCTTCTGACTGGCGCGCTGGGCCTGCTGACCGTCGGCCAGGTGGTCGTGCCGATCCTGATCAACCTGTGGAGCCAGCGCCTGTTCGACGCGCTGGAGCAGCGGTCGATGGACCGCTTCATGACGATGATCGCCGCGGTCGGCGGCATCATCCTGTTCAACATCGCCAACACCATCCTGCACCTGCGCGTGAAGCGGCGACTCCAGCTCGGCTGGCGGACATGGCTGACGGACAGGCTGCTGAACGACTGGCTGTCGCGCGGCCGGCAGCACCAGGTGACCTACCTGCCGGGCGACCACGACAACCCCGACGGCCGCATCGCAGAGGATATCCGCATCTCCACCGAGGTGGCGATCGACCTCGGCCTGTCGCTGTCCTACTGCGCGATGCTGCTGATCAGCTTCACCAACATCCTGTGGATGCTGTCGGGCGCGCCGGAGGTGACGGTGCTGGGGCTGACCTTCCACGCGCACGGCTACCTTCTCTACATCGCGCTGCTCTACGCCGCCGTCGGCACGACCATCGCGCTGGTGATGGGGAAGCCGCTGGTGAACGCGGTGAACCGGCGCCAGGGACACGAGGCGTCCTTCCGCTTCGGCCTCGCCCGCGTGCGGGAGAACGCGCAATCCGTCGCCCTGCTGCACGGGGAATCGGGGGAGCGCAACCGGCTGTTCGGCCTGTTCCAGGGCGTGCGCCGGGGCTGGATCGGCCAGACGCACGCGCTGTCCAACATGATGATCTTCAGCGCCACCTACTCGGTGCTGTCGTCGGCCTTCCCGATCCTGGTGGCCGCCCCCAGCTACATCGCCGGCCACATCTCGCTGGGCGTGCTGATGCAGACCGCGCAGGCCTTCCAGCAGACGGTCGGCGCGCTGTCCTGGCCGATCGACAACCTCGCCCGCGCGGCGGAGTGGAAGGCGTCGGTGGAGCGCGTGCTGGGCCTGCACGAGGCGTTGCAGCGCCTGGACCGCGAGATCGGCGGGGAGGGGACGGAGCGCATCGTCGTGGACCGCACCGACGACGAGCGCTGGCTGTCCTTCACCAACCTGTCCATCGCCGACCCCGACGGCCGCCGCGTGCTGGAGCCCTTCACGCTGGAGATCAGGCCCGGCGAACGGGTGCTGATCTCCGGCGATCCGGCCGCCGCCGTCCGCCTGTTCCGGGCCGTGGCGCGGGTCTGGCCCTGGGGAAGCGGACGCATCGCCCTGCCGGCCCACACCCGCGTCTTCTTCATGCCGGAGCGGCCCTACCTGCCGCACGACACGCTGCGCGCCGCTCTCAGCTACCCGGTCGGGCCGGAGATGGTCGGCGACACCGCGGCGCGGGCGGCGATGGAGCGGGTCGGGCTGTCGCACCTGATCCCGCAGTTGGACGAAACCGACGCCTGGGACGAGATCCTTGCGGTGCCGGAGCAGCAGCGGCTGGGCTTCGCCCGCCTGCTGATCCGCAAGCCCGACTGGATTTTCGTGGAGGACGCCACCGACAGCCTCGATCCCGTCAGCGAGGAGGCGATGCTGCGGCTGGTCGACGAGGAGTTCCCCAGGGCAACCCTGATCACCATCGGCAGCCACGCCGGGCTGGAGGCGCACCACCGGCGCAAGCTGGTGCTGGATCGCATCGGCGATTCCGTCCGCCTGCGCGAGGAGCTGTGCGGCGACCGGGAGCGGATGGCCGCCGCTGTGGCGGATTAGGGCTCCTATGTGATGCCGATGGCGCTGAGGAACCGGTCGCGGTCCAGGCGCGGATCGGGGGAGGGCGGGGCGGCGTCGAGCGTAGCGAGCAGGGTGCGCACCCGCTCGTCGAAGCCGGGCAGGCCCTTTTCCGCCAGGATCTGCACGAAGACACCCCCGCCGCAGCGGAACAGGCGCCCCTGTGTGCCGATGGCCAGAATTCCGGGAGCCGTGCCGCGCCGGACCGCGTCGTCGGTGCCCGCGGTCAACGCGATCTGGTCGAGAAAATAGTGCAGCCGCCGCTCCGCCGTCCAGGAGACGAGGAAGCGCCGGACGCGCTCGAACAGTGCGATGACGGAAGGCTCCGGCAACAGGACCAGCAGGCCGCCGCCCACGCCGTCGTAAAGGCGCGCCAGGTTCTCCGGAAAATATTGCAGGGCCAGCGGGCGTTCGGTGGACAGCAGCTCCAGGAAGGCCGCGGGGTCGGCCAGCACGCAGGCGTCGATGTCGGCCACCAGCAGCGGGGCATGGTAGAGCGCCATCAGGCGCGGAAGCCGCAGGAAGCGGGCGAAGGTGTAGAAGGTGGTGCGCGCCGCCCCGTCCAGGCCGGCCGGAGAAACCTCGGAACTCCAGCCCAGCCGGACCCGCCGCAGTCGTTCGCTCAGCGCAGCGACGTAGCCCGGCGTGTCGGGGGCGGGATCGACGATGTGCAAGTGGACGGCTTGCGGTCCCGCCGCGAAGCGGTCGACGGAGGCGAGGAACAGCGGCCCGAAACGGCGCAGGTAGCCATCGTCGCAGGAGGCGATGACCACCGGGCCGGCACCAGGCTCCGCCGTGGCTTCCAGAACGAAGGTGTCTTCCGATCGGGACAGGGCGTCGGGGGCGAGCGCGTCCACGCGGCGGGCGAACTCGTCCTCCGGCGACACGTGAACCAGGAAGGGGAGGTGGGGCCGTGCCTCCGCGAACAGGCGCCGCGCCGTGGCGGTGTCGCCGGCGCGCGCGGCCAGGGAGCCTTGCAGGAACAGCGACCAAGCGTGCAACTCGGCGTCCGCGTCGCGGAAGGCGGCAACGACCGGCGGCAGCAGGGCCGCGACCCGATCCGCCCGCCCGGCGGCCAGCAGTCGGTTGCACAGGCGCACGAGGTGGTAGTAGGCCGCCTTCCAATGGAAGCGCCCGCGCCGCCCGAGCCGGGCCATGGCGACGAGCGTGTCGGTCAGCCCGTCCAGCCGTCCGGCCGCCTCGAACAGCTCGGCCGTGCGCTGCCAGGGGGTCGGGTCACCGGGTGTCAGCGCCATCAGGCGCCGGAAGGCGGCCAGCGCGCCGTCACCGTCGCCGGCCTCGCCCAGCGCCGTGGCAAGCTGGAGCAGGCGGTCGGGGCGGTCGGGGGCGAGCGCGGCGTGGCGGCGCAGCAGTGGCACGGCCTCCACGGCGCGGCCGCCCTCCACCAACGCGGCGCCGAGGTTCCCGGCCGCGTCTTCGAAGGACGGAGCGACGCGCAGCGCGCGGCGATAGCCGGCGACCGCCGCGCAGGCCAAGCCGCGCGCCTGTTCCGTGCGGGCGAGGTTGAACAGCGCGCCGCGGTCGCCGGGGGCGCAGGCCAGCGCCGCGCGCAGTTGCCCCAACGCACCGCTGGCGTCGCCCAACCCCTCCAGCGCCGCCGCGAGGTTCACGCGCGCGTCGGCGAAGTCCGGACGCAGCGCCAGGGCGTCGCGGTAGTGAGTGGTGGCCTCGGCCGTGTCGCCGGCCTGCCGCAGCACGTTGCCCAGGCTGAAAAGGGCGTCCGCGCTGGGTTGGAGCGCGATGGCCCGGCGCAGGCTGGCGGCGGCCTCATCCAGGCGACCTTCGGCGCGCAGCGCGCGGGCGATGTTGGCGTGGTAGGCCGGGGCGCCGTCGCGCCGCGCGATGGCGGCCTCGATCAGCGCGATGGCGCGGGCGTTCCGCCCGGTCTGCGCGCACAGCACGCCGTAGAGGTGGAGCGCGTCGGGATGGTCGGGCAGGGCGGCGACGGCCGCGGCGTAGAGCGGCTCCGCCTCGGCCAGCCGCCCGGCCTGGTGCAGGGATGCTGCTTGGCGGAGGAGATCCAGGGGGTCCGTCACGCCCCGCTTCTCCCCAAAGCACCACCGATCAGCGCCGCGTACCAGCGGGCGGACTCCTTCGGCGTGCGCGTCTGCGTGGCGAAATCCACATGCACGATGCCGAAGCGCGTGCCGTAGCCGGCCCCCCATTCGAAGTTGTCGAGCAGCGACCAGACGAAATAGCCGCGCACGTCCGCCCCGTCCCGCCGTGCCTCGGCCATTTGCGCGATGCAGGCGCGCAGATAGTCGATGCGGGCGGTGTCCATCACGACGCCGCGCTCGTCCGGCGCCTCCAGCGTCTTGGTGCCGTAGCCGTTCTCCGTCACGTAGATCGGCAGGCGGTAGCGGGCGGTGAGGTCGAGCAGCGCCTCCCGGAAGGCCTCGGGCTGGAGCGGCCAGCCGATGTCGGTGCGCGGCATGTCGGCCGGCGGCGACCCGAAGCCGCAGCCCCAGACCATGGACGGGTCGGCCTTGGCGAACAGCGGCGCGTAATGGTTCAGGCCGAACCAGTCCATGGGCCGCGCGATGCGCGCCATGTCGCCCGCCTGGACGTAGGGTTCGATGGCCCGGGCGATGCGCGGCGGGTAGTGGCCGAGGATCTGCGCGTCGGGGAAGGCCAAGTTCCACAGCTCGTTGAACAGGGCGGCGCCCTCGACGTTCTCCGGCGAATCGTCCTCCGGCCGGCAGGGCTGGTAGCTGTGCACCGCGCCGATGGAGGCGCTGGGCACAAGGTCGCGCAGCACATCCACGCCGGCCCCGTGGGCAAGGTTGACGTCGTGGATCACCTTCAAGTGCTCCCCCCGGTCGGCGACGCTGGGCGCCCCCCAGCCGAGCGCGTAGCCGAACAGCGTGAAGACGGAGAACTCGTTGAAGGTGGCCCAGCACTTCACCCGGTCGCCGTAACGCTTGGCGCAGAGCACCGCGTAGTCGGCGAACCAGCCCGCGCTGTCGCGATTCGCCCAGCCGCCCTGGTCCTGCAAGGCCTGCGGCAGGTCCCAGTGGTAGAGGCAGGCCCAGGGCTCGATCCCCGCCTCCAGCAAGCGGTCGATCAGCCGGTCGTAGGAGTCGAGGCCCAGGGGGTTCACCGGCCCCCGCCCACGGGGCAGCAGCCGCGGCCAGGCGATGGAGAAGCGGTAGGCATCCACGCCCAGCCCCTTCATCAACGCGACGTCCTCGCCGTAGCGGTGGTAGTGGTCGCAGGCGACGTCGCCGGTGTCGCCGTTGTCGACACGTCCCTTCAGGCGGCAGAAGGTGTCCCAGATGCTGGGGCCGCGCCCGTCCTCGGCCGCCGCGCCCTCCACTTGGAAGGCGGAGGTCGAGGCGCCCCACAGGAAATCGGCGGGAAACCCGAGTGCGCTGGCGCTGGGGGACGGGCTGGTCATCGCTGGACGCTCCGCTGAAGGCTCCGGCCTCCATTATGCCTGTTTCTTCAGCGCCTCGCCAAAGGTACTATTGCGAACGGAGTGGCCAATGGAGTAGCCGCGTGCGGGAGGGTGCCATGAGCGAAGACAGCGTTGCCCTTGCGGAGTGCGAAGCGCCCGCCCCCCTGCGGCCCGACTTCGTCTGGGGCGTGTCGACCTCCGCCTATCAGATCGAGGGCGCGGCGGCCGAGGACGGGCGCGGCCCCAGCATCTGGGACACGCGCTGCCGGACAGCGGGTGGCGTGGTGAACGGCGACACCGGCGATGTCGCTTGCGACCATTACCACCGCTACGCCGAAGACGTCGCGTTGATGAAGGGGCTGGGCGTGGATGCCTACCGCTTCTCCGTGTCGTGGCCGCGCGTCCTGCCGCGCGGGCGTGGGGCGGTGAACCCCCTGGGCCTCGACTTCTACGACCGGCTGATCGACACGGTCCTGGAAGCGGGGATCGAGCCCTGGCTGTGCGTCTACCATTGGGACCTGCCGCAAGCCCTCCATGACCAGGGCGGCTGGGCGAACCGGGATTGCGTGGGCTGGTACGCGGATTACGCCGCGCTGCTCGCCCGCCGCTACGGCGATCGG
Source organism: Azospirillum canadense (assembly GCF_025961225.1). Classification (GTDB taxonomy): domain Bacteria; phylum Pseudomonadota; class Alphaproteobacteria; order Azospirillales; family Azospirillaceae; genus Azospirillum; species Azospirillum canadense. The sequence continues at coordinate 169,695 of NZ_JAOQNG010000002.1, forward strand.
GTGAAGCGCTGGATCACCTTCAACGAGTTCTCCGTCTTTACCCTGTTCGGCTACGCCATTCCCTGGGCGGCCCCCGGCATCACCGACCGGGAGCAGCACCTGCGTGCCATCCACCACGTGAACCTCGCCCACGGGGCCGGGGTGGACGTGATCCGCGACCTCGTGCCCGGCGCCTCCATCGGCGCGGTGCACAACCGGCAGCGCGTGCTTCCCGAAGGCGGCCGGCCGGAGAACGACGAGGCGGCGGCGCTGCTGGACGAGCACTGGAACCTCGCCTTCTGTGATCCGCAGTTGCTGGGGCATTACCCACCGCGCGTACAACGTGCGATCGAGCCCTTCGTCCGGGCCGGCGACATGGCGCGAATCGCGCGGCCGATGGACTGGTTCGGCCTCAACCACTATGGTCCGATCTTCGCGAAAGTCGACCCAATGACGACTTGGGGCTATGGCTGGGGGGAAACCCCGCCGGACTCTCCAACCTATGGGGTTGGCTGGGCGATCTTCCCGGACGCGTTCCGGGACGAGCTGCTGGAGATCACGCGCCGGTACCGCATGCCGATCGTGATCACGGAAAACGGCTGCGGCGGCAGCGATTCGCCCGACGAATCGGGGGCCATCGACGACCAGCACCGAATCAATTACCTGCGGATCTATAACGGGGCAATGCATGAGGCGATTCGCGCCGGAGCCGACGTGCGCGGTTACTTCGTCTGGTCCCTGCTGGATAATTTCGAGTGGGGCAGCGGCTACGGCAACCGCTTCGGCGTCGTGCATGTCGACTTCACGACGCAGAAACGCACGCCCAAAGCATCGGCCCGCTGGTACGCGGACCTGATCAGGCACCAGCGTTTTCGCGGCTGAACCGGACAGCATTTCGCCGCCGCGGCGCACTATTGCCGTTCGACTGGCATGCGTCGGCGCGTGTCCTGCGTGAAACACATTACACAATTGCATGTTTATGTCGATGGACAGGCTTGCGCATCGCGCATCACTTTGCACATCCTCTCCACTGGATCATTCGTCCTCAAAGGAAAACAAACATGCAGAGCAGCGACACCGAAGGGTCGGAGATGTCGAACACGGATTTGGTTGCGATGACCGGCAAGATCGTCGCGTCCTATGTCCGTTCCAACCAGATCGCCGTGAATGATCTTCCGAATCTCATTCGGGTCGTTCACCAGAGCCTCGCCGGCACCGGCCGCCCGGTCGAGCAGGAAGTCGTCGAGCTTCGCCCGGCCGTTCCGGTCAAGAAGTCGGTGAACCCGGACTACATCGTCTGCCTTGAAGACGGCAAGAAGCTGAAGATGCTGAAGCGCTATCTGCGCACGGCCTATGGCATGACTCCGGACGAATACCGCCGCAAGTGGGGCCTGCCGGCCGATTACCCGATGACGGCGCCGAACTACGCCGAACAGCGCTCCGCCTTCGCGAAGTCGATCGGCCTCGGCAAGAAGGCCGCCGCCCCGGCCAAGCCGACCCGCCGCGGTCGCGCCAAGAGCGCGGCCTGACGCGTCCTACCGTCGGCCTGACCCCTCTCCCCGGTCGGGGGGAGGGGCGATGACCCGGCGTCGCGCGCTTATTTCTGGGCGCCCTATTTCTGGGCGATGCGCGGGGTGGCGAGGCTGTTCAGGCTGCTGATCCATTCCGACAGCGTTACGAATCGGCAGCCGCGCGTGCGCAGCAGCGCGATGGCTTTCGGCAGCGCGTCGGCGGTGGCGTTGTAGGTCATGTGCATCAGCACAACGCTGCCGATGGTTCCCGTCGCCTCCAACTGGGCCATGATCTTGTCGGCGTCGCGGGTGAACCAGTCGCGGGTGTCGACATTCCACAGGGCGGGGCTCATGCGCTCTCCCTGGAGAACCTTCAGCGTCTCCTGGTTGTAGCGACCGGACGGCGGGCGGAACAGCACGGGATCGGCGCCGGCGGTCGACAGGATCCGGTTCGTCTCCGCGACCTCGTTGCGTTGCGCATCGGCCGCCAGGTTGCGCATGTTCGGGTGGGTCAGGCTGTGGTTGCCGACCTCGTGCCCTTCCTGCACGATTCGCTGGATGATGCCCGGATGGCGGATGGCGACGTTCCCGATGGGGAAAAAGGTCGCCCGCACATGCTCGTTGCGCAGGATATCCAGGATGCGCGGCGTCACCGACGGGTGCGGGCCGTCGTCAAACGTCAGCGAGCACAGGTTCCAGCGGCTGGCCTTCAGGGCGCCGACGTCGACCTGGGCGTCACTGCCTGGCACAATGGCGGCGAGCCGCGACAGGCGCGATGCCTGCCGTTCGATCTCCACCATCTCGCGGCTCTGGTCGGGTGTGTAGGTCACCACGCCGTTGCCGTCGCCATCTTCCATCGCCGGAGGCGGGCGATCACCGGTGCTGCCGGCCGGCGCGTCCACCACGAGGCAGCTTCCGCCGCCACCGACGATCCGGCGGCACACGAAGTTCGGGTCGAGGTCGGGCAGGGGCGCGGCCAGCAGTACATAGCCGTCGTCCGGCACACCGGGCTTCAGAGGCGCCACACGCGGCACAAGGTCCGCGACCATGTCCGGCTGCCGGCGCACGATGGCCTTCCACGCGATCCAGGCGTCCACCTCCTTGCGGTAGGTGCCGAACTGGAGGGCTTTGGTGGACACGGGCGCTGGAGCTTCAACCGGTTGGGACGGCTGGTCGCGGCGGATCGTCGTGACCGTCGCCGCGGCCGGCAACGAGGCGTGCACGGCCGGCGCCCGCTCGGCAGCGCGGGCAGCCGCCGGTGCCGCCAGAATGGCCGCCGCTGCGACAACAAGCGTCGCGATGAACGGGCTGCGGTCTGGTAAAGAACGGCGATCCCGTCCGGACACCGAACCGAACAGCGGAGAAACGGACGCGCCCTTGCCTGATTTCATCTGCGATCGACCATCGTGATCGCCGCATTGTGGTCAGATTCGGGCGATACCCCTTATGAGATAGAGCAAATTTTCCGCGGCCTCCACAGCGATCCGCGTTCAGGCTCACTTGTCACGGGATGGCAGCAATGTGCGGCCGACAGAATTTTCCATAATGTTCCTTATGGGATTCTTGGTCCCGCCCAAGGCGGGCGGGCCGCACGCGGCGGCCCAGCCCTTTTTATCCCCGACGTGCCGCAATGCTCACTGCGGTGCCATCCGGATGGCGCCGTCCAGGCGGATGACGTCGCCGTTCAGCATTTCGTTCTCGAGGATGTGCTGAACCAGACGCGCGTATTCGTCGGGGCGGCCGAACCGCTTCGGGAACGGGACGCTGGCGGCGAGGCTGTCCTGCACCTCCTGCGGCATGTTCAGCAGCATCGGCGTGCCGATCAGGCCCGGCGCGATGGTCATGACGCGAACGCCACTGCGGGCAAGGTCGCGCGCGGCGCAGATGGTCAGCGCCACGATGCCGCCCTTGGACGAGGCGTAGGCCGCCTGCCCGATCTGCCCCTCATAGGCGGCGACCGAGGCGGTGTTGACGATCACTCCACGCTCCCCCGATTCGAGCGGGTCGAGCGTGCCCATGTCGGCGGCGGCGAGGCGCAGCATGTTGAAGGTGCCAATCAGGTTGACCTCGATCACCTTGCGGAAGTCGTCGAGCGCCATCGGGCCGTCGCGGCCGACGATCCGCTTGGCCGGTGCGACGCCGGCGCAGTTGACCAGCACGCGGGCCGGACCGTGGGCAGCGCGCGCCTCGGCGACCGCCTTTTCGGCCGACTCGGCGCTCGATACGTCGCACAGCAGGCCAAGGCCGCCAATTTCCTCCGCCACCTGCTTCACCGCTGCCTCGTTCATGTCGAGCACGGTGACCTTGGCGCCGAGCTTGGCAAGGTGACGGGCGGTCTCCGCGCCCATGCCGGACGCGCCACCGGTGACGATGGCGGCCTGACCGTTGATCTGCATGATGTTTTCCCCCTGAATGACTGTTTTCGGTGTGTTGGGTTTTACATGCCGCCGGGGTAGTTCGGCCCGCCGCCGCCCTCTGGCACGACCCAGTTGATGTTCTGGGTGGGGTCCTTGATGTCGCAGGTCTTGCAGTGCACGCAGTTCTGCGCGTTGATCTGCAGCCGCGGGTTGGTCCCGTCCTCGTTGCGCACGATCTCGTACACCCCGGCCGGGCAGTAGCGCGTCTCCGGCGCGTCGTACAGCGCCAAGTTCACCCGGATCGGCGTCTCCGCGTCCTTCAGCGTCAGGTGCGCCGGCTGGTCTTCCTCGTGGTTGGTGTTCGACAGGTACACCGACGACAGCCGGTCGAACGACACCACCCCGTCCGGCTTCGGGTAGGCGATCGCCGGCGCCTCGCTCGCCTTCTTCAGCGTCGCGTGGTCGCCGTGCCGGTGGTGCAGGGTCCAGGGCGACTTGCCCTTGGTCGCCGTCTCATACGCCGCGTTGGCCAGACCCGCCCACAGACCCTTCTGGAAGCCCGGGCGGATGTTGCGCACCTCGTGCAATTCCTTCCACACCCACGACGCCTTCAGCGCCTCCGGGTAGGTCGTCACTTCACGCCCATTTTCGCCGCCGGTCAGGTGCGCGAAGATGGTCTCGGCCGCCAGCATGCCCGACTTCATGGCGGTGTGGTTGCCCTTGATCTTCGGCACGTTCAGGAAGCCCGCCGCGTCGCCGACGATCAGACCGCCGGGGAAGGTCAGCTTGGGGATCGACTGCAAGCCGCCCTCCGACAGGGCGCGGGCGCCGTAGGCGATGCGCCGGCCGCCCTCGAAGGTCGGGCGGATGGCCGGGTGCGTCTTGTAGCGCTGGAACTCCTCGAACGGCGAGAGGTGCGGGTTCTCGTAGTCGAGCCCGACCACGAAGCCGACCGACACCAGGTTGCCCTCCATGTGGTAGAGCCAGCTGCCGCCGTAGGTCTTGGGGTCCATCGGCCAGCCGATGGTGTGGACGATCAGGCCGGGCTGCGACTTGGCGGGGTCGACCTCCCACAGCTCCTTGATGCCGATGCCGTAGGTCTGCGGGTCGACGCCGTCGCGCAGATCGAAGCGCTCGAACAGCGTCTTGGTCAGCGAGCCGCGGCAGCCCTCGGCGAAGACGGTCTGCCGGGCGTGCAACTCCATGCCGGGCGTGTAGTTGCCGGTCTTCTCAAAGTCCTTGCCGATGCCCATGTCGCCGGTGGCCACACCCTTGACCGCGCCGTCCTCGTCGTAGAGCACCTCCGCCGCGGCGAAGCCGGGGTAGATCTCCACGCCGAGTTCCTCGGCCTGGGCGGCCATCCAGCGGGCGAGGTTGCCCAGGGAGATGATGAAGTTGCCGTGATTGTGCATCTGCGGCGGGGTGAAGGGCGACTTCAGCGCCTTGGTCGGGGTGAGGAAGAGGAAGCGGTCCTCGCGCGCCGGCGTGGTGAGCGGCGCGCCCTTCTCCTTCCAGTCCGGGATCAGCTCGTCGAGCGCGTGCGGCTCGAACACGGCGCCCGACAGCAGGTGGGCACCGACCTCCGAGCCCTTCTCGATGACGCAGACCGACAGCTCCTGCCCGGCCTCATTGGCCAGCTGTTTCAGGCGGATGGCCGCGCTCAGGCCCGACGGGCCGGCTCCGACGACGAGGACGTCGTACTCCATAACCTCGCGCGGGTCGCGATCCATCGCCTCAGCCATGTCGGTGCTTCCTTTTGTTTAGGGGCTTTTTTTCTTAGTGGGACAACAATACGGGTAGGGTCATCTGCCGCAGAATTTGGCGGGTGTTGCTGCCGCGGCCGAACAGCGGGAACAGCGATCCGCCATAGCCGCCGAAGCCCCCCATCACCAGCAGGTCGGAACCGTGGTCGGAGGCGCGCGATAGCACCGCATCCATGGGCGTCATGGTGCTGATGGTCAGCCGCTCCTGCTCCGCCGTCACGCCGTGGCTCGCCAGATGCTCAAGGATGTCCACCTGCGGAACGTCGCCACCCTCCCCTGCCCCAGGATGGGTGTGGAAGGCGAGCAGCAGCACCGATGACGCCCGCTTCAGCAACGGCAGCGCGTCGTTGACGGCGCGCGTGGCCTCCCGGCTGCCGTTCCAGGCGATGACTGGGCGGTCGCCAAGGCGCGGGAAGCGGCCGGCGTGGGGCACGACCAGGACCGGGCGCCCGGCGTTCAGCACGACCTCTTCGATCAGGTCCGCCGGTACGCGGTTGTCGCCGTTGGGATCGTGCTGGCCGAAGATGGCGAGGTCGACGTAGCGGCAGCAGATGGTCGTTTCGGCAATGACGTGGCCGTACTCGCCGTGGCTGAGCTGCCACCAGCGGCACGCGACGCCGGCCTCGCGCGCCTTGGTCTCGAAGCTCTCCTTGGCCCGCTCGGCCGCCTGGAGGAGCGCCGGCCCGGCCCGCCGCGTGACGATTCCGGCGCCGGAGGACTCGCTCTGCGCGAACAGGCCGGTCAGGGTGGCGCCATGGCTCTGCGCCAGGGACAGGGCGAGGGTCAGGCGCTCTTCGCACCGTTCGGTGTCGTCCAGATGCACCAGCAGGTTCGTGTAGCTCATGGCACCCTCCCCTCTTCCATTTTGATGGACGATTACGCACACCCGCGCGCGCGGGCGACCTTCGAGGCGGTCGGCCGCGCGATGGCTTCGCTGATGTAGGCACCGGCCGCCACCAGCTTGTCCAAGTCGACGCCCGTCTCGATGCCGAGGCCGTTCAGCATGTAGAGGACGTCCTCGCTCGCCACGTTGCCGGACGCCCCCTTGGCGTAGGGGCAACCGCCCAAACCCGCGACCGAGCTGTCCACCACCGCCACGCCCAGTTCCAGCGCGGCCAGGATGTTGGCGAGCGCCTGCCCGTAGGTGTCGTGGAAGTGGACGGCGATCTTGCCCATCGGCACGCGCTCCGCCACCGCGGCGATCATCGCCTGGGCTTTGGCCGGCGTGCCGGTGCCGATGGTGTCGCCGAGCGAGATCTCGTAGCAGCCCATGGCGAGCAGCTTGTCCGCCACATCGGCCACGGCGGCCGGCGCGATCTCCCCCTCATAAGGGCAGCCGAGCACGCAGGAGACGTAGCCGCGCACCGGGAGCCCTTGCGCCTTCGCCGCCTCCATGACGGGGGCGAAGCGCTCCAGGCTCTCGGCGATGGAGCAGTTGATGTTCTTTTGGCTGAAGCTTTCGGAGGCCGCGCCGAAGACGGCCACCTCGTCCACCTTCGCGGCGAGTGCCCCCTCCAGCCCCTTGGCGTTCGGCGTCAGTGCTGCGTAGCGCACGCCGGCCCCGCGCCGGATTCCCGCGAAGACATCGGGTGTGTCGGCCATCTGCGGGACCCACTTCGGCGAGACGAAGCTCCCCGCCTCGACGACGGTTAGGCCGGCGTCGGTCAGGCGGTCCACGAGGCCGATCTTCACCTCGGTGGGCACAATCTGCTTTTCGTTCTGGAGGCCGTCGCGCGGGCCGACCTCCACCATGCGGACGAACTTGGGCAGGCGCATGCTCATTTCTCCTCCCCGACGTCGAGGACCAGCAGGTCCACGCCCTCGGACACCTGGTCGCCGGCCGCGAAGTTCACGGCGGTGACGGTGCCGGCGGCCGGAGCCTTGATGGTGTGCTCCATCTTCATCGCTTCCAGAAGCATCAGCGGTGCGCCGGCCTCGACGGTTTGGCCCGCTTCGACCAGCACGCGGACGATCGTGCCCGGCATGGGGGCGGTCAAGCGTCCGGAGCCGCCCTCCTGGTCCGCGGCGCGGGCGGTCGGGTCGTCCAGGTGCAGGCGCCACACCGACCCGTCGGACAGGATGGTCAGGTCGAGGCCCTGGAAGACCACCGTGGCGCGGGTGCGCACGCGATCGATGGTGGCGGTCAGAGTCTCACCGTCCCAGGCGACGTTTTCGGCGCGGATCGCCGGGCGTCCTTCCACTTCCACCTCGTAGTCGGTGGGGCGGAAATGCAGGGTCAGCGGGCGCGGCGTCTCGCCGTCGATCAGGCGCAGTTCGTGGTGGTTGTCGTCGTTGAGGCGCCAGCCGCTGGCCGACAGCCAGGGCGAGTGCGGGTCCGACGCGGCGCGGCGGGCCTTCTTCGTCTCGGCGTTGCGGCGGAGCAGGACGGCAAGCGCCGCCAGCACCAGCCCTCGGTCCGGCACCGGGGCCGGCGGGGGCAGCAGGTCGGCGCGGTACCGCTCGATGAAGCCGGTGTCGATCTCCACCGCGCGGAAGGCCGGGTGCGCGGCGATGGCGCCGAGGAAGCCGACGTTGGTGGTGACGCCCACGACCTCATAGGCGGCGAGCGCCACGCGCAGGCGGCGCAGGGCGGCGTCGCGGTCTTCGTCCCAGACGATCAGCTTGGCGATCATCGGGTCGTAGAACATAGTGACCTCGTCGCCCTCGCGGACGCCGGTGTCGACGCGGACGTGGTCGTTCTCGGCGGGCGGGCGCAGGCGGACGAGGCGGCCGATGGCCGGCAGGAACTCGCGCTGCGGATCCTCGGCGTACAGCCGCGCCTCGAAGGCGTGGCCGCGGCGGGTCAGCTGGTCTTGCATCAGCGGCAGCGTGCCGCCAGCGGCGACGCGCAGCTGCCACTCCACCAGATCCTGGCCGGTGATCTTCTCGGTCACCGGATGTTCGACCTGAAGGCGGGTGTTCATCTCGATGAAGTAGAAGCCGCCGTCCTCATACAGGAACTCCACCGTGCCGGCGCCGACGTAGTTCACCGCCTTGGCGGCGGCCACGGCGGCCTCGCCCATGCGGCGGCGCAGGTCGTCGGGCAGGCTGGGGGCCGGGGCCTCCTCGATCACCTTCTGGTGGCGGCGCTGGATGGAGCAGTCGCGTTCGAACAGATAGACGCCGTTGCCGTGGGTGTCGCAGAAGACCTGGATTTCCACGTGACGCGGACGGCCGAGATACTTCTCCAGCAGGACGCTGTCGTCGCCGAAGGCGGCTTTCGCCTCGCGCTTGGCGCCGGCCACCGCGTCGGCGAACTCGCCCGGCGCGCGCACGACGCGCATGCCCTTGCCGCCGCCGCCGGCCGAGGCCTTGACCAGCACGGGGAAGCCGATGCGCTGCGCCTCTGCAGCCAGCGTCTCCAAATCCTGGCCCTCGCCGTGGTAGCCGGGGACGAGCGGCACGTCGGCCTGGGCCATCAGGCGCTTGGACTCGGCCTTGGAGCCCATGACGCGGATCGCCTCGATCGGCGGGCCAATGAAGACCACGCCGGCCTCCGCGCAAGCCGCGGCGAAGCCGGCGTTTTCCGACAGGAAGCCGTAGCCGGGGTGGATGGCTTGGGCGCCAGTTTGCTTCGCGACCTCCAGGATCACGTCGCCGCGCAGGTAGCTTTCGCCGACTGGCGCCGGGCCGATGCAGACGGCCTCGTCGGCCATCTCCACATGCATGGCGCGGGCGTCGGCCTCCGAATAGACGGCGACGGTGCGGATGCCCATGCGACGGGCGGTGCGGATGACGCGGCAGGCGATCTCGCCGCGGTTCGCGATCAGAATCTTGTCGAACATCGGTCTCAGCTCCGCCACGCCGGTTCACGCTTGTCCAGGAAGGCGCCCACGCCCTCCTTGCCCTCGTCGCTTGCCCGCTGGCGGGCGATGCGCTGGGCGGTGTCGAGCATCACGTCGGTGCTCATCGGCCGGCGCGCCACGGCGCGGATCAGCTCCTTCGCCGCGGTCTGGGAAGCCGGGCCGCATTGCAGCAGGTTGCACAGTGTGGCCTCGACGGCGGCGTCCAGTTCCTCCGGCTTCACGGTCTGGTGCAGCAGGCCGAGCCGCAGCGCCTCCGCGGCCGAGAAGCGCTCGGCCGTCAGGAAGTAGCGGCGGCAGGCGCGCTCGCCCATCGCGGCGATGACGTAGGGGCTGATGACGGCGGGGATCAGGCCCAGCCGCACCTCGGTCAGCGCGAAGCTGGCCGTGTCGGCGGAGATGGCGATGTCGCAGGCCGCGACCAGCCCCACCCCGCCGCCGAAGGCCGGCCCCTGCACCACAGCGACCGTGGGCTTCGGGCATTCGTCCAGGGTGCGCAGCATGGTGGCGAGGCCCATGGCGTCCTGGACGTTCTCCTCGTGGCTGTAGCCGGCCATCTTCTTCATCCAGCCGAGGTCGGCCCCGGCGGAGAAGCTTTTGCCCGCCCCGCGCAGCAGAACGGCGCGGACGGACGAATCCTGGCCCAGCTTGCGGAAGGCGTCGGTCAGGTCGGCGATGACGTGCTCGTTGAAGGCATTGTGCACCTCGCCCCGGTTCATGGTGACGGTGGCAACGCCTTTCATGGGGCCGTTGGCGGCCCGGTCGATCAGAATGTCGCTCATGCTTCCATCCCCCATCACATCCGGAACACGCCGAAGGTGGTCTTCTCGACCGGGGCGTTCAGCGAGGCCGACAGGCCGAGGCCGAGCACCATGCGCGTGTCCGCCGGGTCAATGATGCCGTCGTCCCACAGCCGGGCGGAGGCGTAGTAGGGATGGCCCTGGTGTTCGTACTGCTGTCGGATCGGGGACTTGAAAGCCTCCTCCTCCTCCGGTGCCCAGCTCTTGCCCTGGGATTCCATGGCGTCGCGCCGGACCTGGGCGAGCACGCCGGCCGCCTGCTCCCCGCCCATGACGGAGATGCGGGAGTTCGGCCACATCCAGAGGAAACGCGGGCTGTATGCGCGGCCGCACATGCCGTAGTTGCCGGCCCCGTAGCTGCCGCCAATGATGACCGTGAACTTCGGCACCTTGGCGCAGGCGACGGCGGTAACCAGCTTCGCGCCGTCCTTGGCGATGCCGCCGGCCTCGTACTTGCGGCCGACCATGAAGCCGGTGATGTTCTGCAGGAAGACCAGCGGGATGCCGCGCTGGCAGCACAGCTCGACGAAATGCGCGCCCTTCAGGGCGGACTCGCTGAACAGGATGCCGTTGTTGGCGATGATGCCCACCGGATAGCCGAAGATGTGGGCGAAGCCGCAAACCAGCGTCGTGCCGTAGAGCGGCTTGAACTCGTCGAGCACCGAACCGTCGACCACGCGGGCGATCACCTCGCGCACGTCGAAGGGCTTGCGCGGATCGCTGGGGATCACGCCATACAGCTCGCGCGGGTCGTAGGCGGGCTCCTGCGGGTCGCGCAGGTCGAGGTCGATGCGCTTGGTGCGGTTCAGGTTCGACACGACCTTGCGCGCCATAGCGAGCGCGTGGGCGTCGTTCAGCGCGTAGTGGTCGGTGACGCCGGAGGTGCGGGAATGCACGTCGGCACCGCCCAGATCCTCGGCGGAGACGACCTCGCCGGTCGCGGCCTTCACCAGCGGCGGGCCGCCCAGGAAGATGGTGCCCTGGTTGCGGACGATGATCGCCTCGTCCGACATGGCCGGGACGTAGGCGCCGCCGGCCGTGCAGCTTCCCATGACCACAGCGATCTGCGGGATGCCCTGGGCCGACATGTTGGCCTGGTTGAAGAAGATGCGGCCGAAATGGTCGCGGTCGGGGAAGACCTCGTCCTGGTTCGGCAGGTTGGCGCCTCCCGAGTCCACCAGATAGATGCAGGGCAGGTTGTTCTGTTGCGCCACTTCCTGGGCGCGCAGGTGCTTCTTGACCGTCAGCGGGAAGTAGGTGCCGCCCTTCACGGTGGCGTCGTTGACGACGACCATGCATTCCTGGCCGGCGACGCTGCCGATGCCGGTGATGATTCCGGCCGCCGGAATGTCGTCGTCATAGACGCCGTAGGCGGCCATCTGCGACAGCTCCAAAAACGGCGAGCCGACGTCGAGCAGCTGGCGGATGCGCTCGCGCGGCAGCAGCTTGCCGCGCGACAAGTGCTTGTCGCGCGCCTTGGCGCCGCCGCCCTGCTTGATGGCGCCGACCTTCGCGCGCAGGTCGGCGACCAGCGCGGACATGGCGTCGGCGTTCGTCTGGAACTCGGCGGAGCGCGCGTTCAGGGCGCTCTTCAGGACGGTCATGGCCGTCGTCCTCCCGTATTCTTTTTTGTCTTACTGGGTGAGCGCGCGGCTGATGACCAGCCGCTGGATGTCGCTGGTGCCCTCGTAGATCTGGCAGACGCGGACGTCCCGGTAGATGCGCTCCACCGGGAAGTCGTTCAGGTAGCCGTAGCCGCCGTGGATCTGGATGGCGTCGGAGCACACGCGCTCCGCCATCTCCGACGCGAACAGCTTTGCCATCGCCGCCTCCTTCAAGCAGGGTTCCCCGGCGTCGCGGAGGGAGGCTGCATGCAGGACGAGTTGCCGCGCGGCCTCAACCTTCGTCGCCATATCGGCCAGCCGGAAGGTGACCGCCTGATGCTGGATGATCGGCACGCCCATGCTCTGCCGCTCCTGCGCGTAACGGACGGCGTGGTCGAGGGCGGAGCGGGCCATGCCCACGGATTGCGACGCGATGCCGATGCGCCCGCCCTCCAGGTTGGCGAGCGCCACCTTGTAGCCGCCGCCCTCCGCGCCCAGCATCAGGTCGGCCGGGATGCGGCAGTCCTCCAGCACGATTTGGCAAGTGTCGGAGCAGCTCTGGCCCAGCTTCTCCTCCACACGGGCGACCTGGAAGCCGGGCGTGTCGGTCGGCACGATGAAGGCGGTGATGCCCTTCTTGCCGGCGTCCGGGTCGCTGACTGCGAAGACGATGGCGACGTCGGCGTTCTTGCCCGACGTGATGAACTGCTTGGTGCCGTTCAGGACCCAGTGATTGCCGTCGCGGCGTGCCTTGGTCTTGATGGCGGCGGCGTCGGACCCCGCTTGTGGCTCCGTCAGGCAGAAGCAGCCGAGCTGCTCGCCGCGGGCCATCGGCTTCAGGAAGCGCTCCTTCTGCTCGGCATCGCCGAACTTCAGGATGGGCATGCAGCCGACGGAGTTGTGCACGCTCATGATCGTGGAGATGGCACCGTCGCCGGCCGCGATTTCCTCGATGGCGAGCGCGTAGGCGATGTGGTCGGTGGCCGCGCCGTCGAATTCCTCCGGCACCAGCATGCCCATCAGGCCGAGGCTGCCCATCTCGGCCAGCTCGTCCTTTGGAAAGGCGCCCGTGCGGTCACGTTCGGCCGCGGTCGGCGCCAGCCGCTCTGTCGAGAACGCGCGCGCCATGTCGCGCACCATCCGCTGCTCTTCCGTCAGCCGCATGTTTTTCCCTCCCGATTCACCCTCTTCCCTCCGGGGAGAGGGTCGGGGTGAGGGGGTTGCGCCTTTGCCGGACGTGGCAAAATGGCGGGACCCCCTCACCCTAACCCTCTCCCCAGAGGGGAGAGGGGACTTGTGTCAGACCAACTCCACCGCCACGGCCGTGGCTTCGCCGCCGCCGATGCAGAGCGAGGCGACGCCGCGCTTCAGGCCGTTCTTCTCCAGCGCGGCCAGCAGCGTCACCAGGATGCGGGCGCCCGAGGCGCCGATCGGGTGGCCGAGCGCGCAGGCGCCGCCGTGGACGTTGATCTTGTCGTGCGGGATGTCCAGTTCGCGCATTGCCGCCATGGCGACCACGGCGAAGGCCTCGTTCAGCTCGTAGAGGTCCACGTCCTTGGCCGACCAGCCGGCGCGCTCCAGCACCTTGTTGATGGCGCCGACGGGGGCGGTGGTGAACCAGGCCGGGGCCTGGGCGTGGTTGGAATGGGCCTTGATCTCCGCCAGGATCGGCAGGCCGAGCTTCTCCGCGTTCGACCGCGTGGTCAGCACCAGGGCCGCCGCGCCGTCGGAGATGGAGGAGGCGTTGGCCGCCGTCACCGTGCCGTCCTTTGCGAAGGCCGGCTTCAGCGTCGGGATCTTGGCCGGGTCGGCCTTCAGCGGCTGCTCGTCCTTGTCGATGACGGTGTCGCCCTTGCGGCCCTTCACGGTGACCGGCGTGATCTCCTTGGTGAAGCTGCCATCCTCGGTGGCGCGCTTGGCGCGGGCCAAGCTTTCCACGGCATAGGCATCCTGGGCCTCGCGGGTGAACTGGTAGTGGGTGGCGCACTCCTCCGCGAAGGTGCCCATCAGGCGGCCGCGGTCGTAGGCGTCCTCCAGCCCGTCCAGGAACATGTGGTCGAGCACCTTGCCGTGCCCCAGCCGGTAGCCGCCGCGGGCGCGGTCGAGCAGGTAGGGGGCGTTGGACATGCTCTCCATGCCGCCGGCCACCATGACCGTGGCCGATCCGGCCTTGATCAGGTCGGTGGCGAGCATCACCGCCTTCATGCCCGAACCGCAGACCTTGGAGATGGTCGTGCAGCCCGCGGCCTCCGGGATGCCGGCGCCGATGGACGCCTGGCGGGCGGGCGCCTGGCCGAGGCCGGCCGGCAGCACGTTGCCCATGAAGACCTCGTCCACGGCGTCGGGCGACAGGCCGGCGCGCTCCAGCGCCGCCTTGATCGCGGCGGAGCCCAGCTGCGGGGCGGTCAGGCCCTGCAGCTCGCCCTGGAAGCCGCCCATCGGCGTGCGGGCGGCGCCCGCGATGACAACGGTGTCGGTCATGACCCTCTTCCCTTCCCTTGGCGCTTACGCCGTTTCCTTGAACAGCTCGCGGCCGATCAGCATGCGGCGGATCTCGCTGGTGCCGGCGCCGATCTCGTAGAGCTTGGCGTCGCGCAGCAGGCGGCCCGTCGGGTACTCGTTGATGTAGCCGTTGCCACCCAGGGTTTGAATGGCCTCCAACGCCATCCAGGTCGCCTTTTCGGCGGCGTACAGGATGGCCCCCGCCGCGTCCTTGCGCGTGGTCTCGCCGCGGTCGCAGGCCTTGGCGACCGTATACACGTAGGCCTTGGCGGCGTTCATGATCGTGTACATGTCGGCGATCTTGCCCTGCATCAGCTGGAACTCGCCGATGGACTGGCCGAACTGCTTGCGGTCGTGGATGTAGGGAATGACCACGTCCATGCAGGCCTGCATGATGCCGAGCGGCCCGCCGGCCAGCACCGCGCGCTCGTAGTCGAGGCCCGACATCAGCACGTTTACGCCGCGCCCGACGCCGCCCAGGATGTTCTCCTCCGGCACCTCGCAGTCTTCGAACACCAGCTCGCCGGTGTTGGAGCCGCGCATGCCCAGCTTGTCGAGCTTCTGCGCGACGGAGAAGCCCTTGAACGACTTCTCGATCAGGAAGGCGGTGATGCCCTTCGGACCGGCGTTCACGTCGGTCTTGGCGTAGACCACCAGCGTGTCGGCGTCGGGGCCGTTGGTGATCCACATCTTCGTGCCGTTCAGGACCCAGATGTCGCCCTTCTTCTCGGCGCGGAGCTTCATCGAGACGACATCCGAACCCGCGTTCGGCTCCGACATGGCGAGCGCGCCGATGTGCTCACCGGAGATCAGCTTCGGCAGGTAGCGGCGCTTCTGCTCCTCCGTGCCGTTCTTGCGGATCTGGTTGACGCAGAGGTTGGAGTGCGCGCCGTAGGACAGGCCGACGGAGGCGGAGGCGCGGGAGATCTCCTCCATCGCCACGACATGCTCCAGATAGCCCATGCCGGCCCCGCCATACTCCTCCTCCGCCGTGATGCCGAGCACGCCGAGGTCGCCGAATTTCCGCCACAGCTCGTTCGGGAACTCGTTGGTGCGGTCGATCTCCGCGGCGCGCGGCGCAATCTCGTCGGCAGCGAAGCCGCGCACCGAATCGCGCAGCATGTCCGCGGATTCGCCGAGGTCGAAGTTCAGGGTCGGGTACTGGTTGGACAGCATGGTCTGGGCGCTCCCCCGATGATCGCTTTTTCTTTCAGCCATACGGCTGCGTATGGGGCCGTACGGTAGCGTATGGAGATGGGCGTGGCAAGGCCTCTTAGCCCTCTCCCCTCCGGCGAGAGGGTGGCCCAAAGGGCCGGTGAGGGGGTTGCGCGTGTTGGTGCGTCCAGCACAAGCGCAACCCCCTCACCCTAACCCTCTCCCCGGAGGGGAGAGGAGACAGCAGGGCTGCTCACTTCATGTTGATCATGATCGTCTTCTTGTGGGTGAAGTGCTCCAGCATCGCCTCAAGCGAGGCTTCCTTGCCGAGGCCGGAGGCCTTCACGCCGCCGTAGGAGATGTTCGGCTGCACGACCAAGTTCTGGTTCACCTGGACGAGGCCCGCTTCCAGCCGGTGCACCGCGTCCATGGCCAGCTTCAGGTCGCGGGTCCAGATGGTGGCGGCGAGGCCGTATTCGGTGTCGTTGGCCTGGGCGATCACCTCTTCATAGTCGGTCCAGCGGATGACGCAGCAGACCGGGCCGAAGATCTCTTCCTGGGCGATGCGGTCGCTGTTCTTCACACCGGTGAAGATGTGCGGCTGGACGTACAGGCCCTTGGTCAGATGCTCGGCCGTCGGCATGGCGGAGCAGACATGGGCGGTCGCCCCACCCTCCGTGCCGATGGCGATGTAGCTCCGCACCCGGTCCATCTGCTGCGGCGAGACGATGGTGCCGATGTCGGTCGACTCGTCCAGCGGGTCGCCCATCTTCATCGCATCGACCTTCTCCTTCAGCTTGGCGACGAAGGCGTCGTGGATGCTGTCGTGGACGAAGATGCGGGAGGAAGCGGTGCAGCTCTGCCCCTGGCGGGTGAAGCGCATGCCGGCGATGGCGCCCGCGATGGCCTGGTCCATGTCGGCGTCGGCGCAGACGATCATCGGGCTCTTGCCGCCCAGCTCCAGCGTCACCGGGATCAGCTTCTCGGCGGCGGTCTTGTAGACGATCTTGCCGGTCTCGACCGAGCCGGTGAAGGTCACCTTGTGCACGTCCTTGTGCGCGACCAGCGGCGCGCCGCATTCCGGACCATAGCCGGAGAGGATGTTCACCAGACCGGCCGGCAGTACCGTGTTGATCAGCTGCACGACGCGCAGCACGGCAAGCGGCGCCTCCTCCGCCGACTTCACCACCACGGCGTTGCCCGCCACCATGGCCGGGGCGATCTTCAGCGCCATCAGCAGAAGCGGCACGTTCCAGGGGATGATCGCGCCGACGACGCCCACGGGCTCGCGCACGGTCATGGTCAGCATGGAGGGGTTGAAGGGCACGGTCTCGCCCTTCAGCTCCGGCGCCAAGCCGCCGAAGAAGACGAAGGCGTCGGCCAGCACGCCGGCCTCGACGCGCGATTCGGTGCGGAGCGCCTTGCCGGTCTCCAGCGCGATCAGCTTGGCGATCTCTTCCTTGTGGGCGTCGAGGATGCGCCCGCATTCGGCGACCAGCTTGCCGCGCTCCCGCGCCGGGCGCTTGGCCCACTCCTTCTGCGCGGACTTGGCGGAGGCGACGGCGGCGTCCACGTCGGCGGCTTCGCCGAAGGCCGCCTGGGCCACGGTCTCGCCGGTGGCCGGGTTCACCACCGGGAAGCTCTGGCCCGAGGAGGCCGGGCGGAACTCCCCGCCGAAGAAGTGCTTGCCCGACAGCGCCGTGGCGAGCGCGAAGGGATCAAGCTGCAGGTCGGTGCTGACGCTCATATCTCAGGGGTCCTCTTGGTATCGGGTCGTTTGTTGTTGGTTCAGGTCCGCGTGTCGTCGATGACCTTGCCGTCGTTCGGCAGGCCACCGGGGGCGACGAACTCCACGGTCCCCTTCAATTTGGTGACGGACGCCAGAGTTTCACGCAAGGAGGACGCGAGGGCTTCCCCCGATTCCGCCGCTTCGCAGCGGAGCGTCATGGTGTCGTTGGCGTCCTGCCGCCCGACGACCAGCCGGGCCTTGGCCACCTGCGGGTGGCGGCGGACGACCTCCGCGACCTGCTGCGGGTGGACGAACATGCCCTTGACCTTGGTGGTCTGGTCGGCGCGGCCCATCCAGCCCTTCAGCCGCATGTTGGTCCGCCCGCAGGGGCTCATGCCCGGCAGCACGGCCGACAAGTCGCCGGTGGCGAAGCGGACCAGCGGGTAGGCCTTGTTGAAGATGGTCACGACCACCTCCCCCACCTCGCCCTCCGGCACCGGGTCGCCGGTGCCCGGCCGGACGATTTCGATGATGGCGCCCTCATCCACCACCAGACCGGCGCGGGCCGGCGTCTCGTAGGCGACGATGCCCAGGTCGGCGGTACCGTAGCTCTGGTACACGGCGATGCCGCGCCCCTCGTAGAAGGCGCGGGCGTCGGACAGGAAGGGGCCGCCGGCGACATGGCCGACCGTGACGGAGGAGACGTCGAGGCCAAGCTCGTCGCCCTTCTCCAGGATGATCTTCAGGAAGTCCGGCGTGCCGATGTAAGCCTTTGGCTTCAGCTGGGCGATCACCTGGGCCTGCATCTCCGTGTTGCCGGTGCCGGCCGGGATGACCGCGGCCCCGAGCGCGTGCGCGCCGGTCTCGAACATCGAGCCGGCGGGCGTGAGGTGGTAGGCGAAGCAGTTCTGCACGAGGTCGCCGCCACGGATGCCCGAGGCATAGAGCGCGCGGGCGGAGCGCCAGGGGTCCTTCCCATGCGGCTCCGGATCATGGATCGGGCCGGGCGAGGCGAAGACGCGGGCAAGCTGCCCGATGGCGACGGCGGCCAGCCCGCCGAAGGGCGGCGCGTCCTTCTGCAGCGCGATGAGGTCCGACTTGCGCGTCACCGGCAGCCGCGAGAGCGCCGCCCGATCGCGGATCGAGGCCGGGTCGACGTCGGCCAGCAGGCGCGCGAAGTACGGCGCGTTCGCCCTGGCGTGGGCGATCTGCGCCGGTAGTGCGGCGAACAGCTCCGCCTCGCGCTGGTCGGGGGAACGGGTTTCGAGTTGGTCGTAGAAGTCGGACACCGATGCCTCCGGGCCAAAATCCCCTCTCCCAGCCCCGCTGGGAGAGGGAGGGGCCCGCCGAAGGCGGGAGGGTGAGGGCAAGGTCATCCCGAGAAACCTAGCCCTCACCCTCCCACGCCATGGGCGTGGGTCCCTCCCTCTCCCGCCGGGGGCGGGAGAGGGGGATTATGATTTCCTCAAATCCAGCGCTTGCGGCGCTTGAAGCTCTTCAGGTTCTTGAAGCTCTTGCGCTCTTCGTTGCCGCCGCCGAGGTAGAATTCCTTCACGTCCTCGTTGTTGCGCAGCTCATCGGCGGTGCCGTCCAGCACGACCTTGCCGTTCTCCATGATGTAGCCGCGCGTCGCGGCCTGGAGCGCCATGCGGGCGTTCTGCTCCACCAACAGGATGGTGACGCCGAGGTCCTTGTTGATCTGGCGGATGATGCTGAAGACCTCCTTCACCATCAGCGGCGACAGGCCCATGGACGGCTCGTCCATCAGGATCAGCTTCGGGCGTGCCATCATGGCGCGGCCGATGGCCAGCATCTGCTGCTCGCCGCCCGACAGGTAGCCGGCGAGGCCGGTGCGTTCCTTCAGGCGGGGGAAGTAGTGGTAGACCATGTCGATGTCGTCCTTCACGCCGCCGTCGCGGCGGGTGAAGGCGCCGAGGCGCAGGTTCTCCTGGCAGGTCATGTCGCCGATGATGCGGCGGCCTTCCATCACCTGGAAGATGCCGCGGCGGACGATCTGGTCGGGGTCGATGCCGTTGATGCGCTCGCCCGCGAAGGTGACGTCGCCGCGCGTGACCTCGCCGTCCTCGGTCTTCAGCAGGCCGGAGATGGCCTTCAGGGTCGTGGATTTGCCGGCGCCGTTGGCACCCAGCAGGGCCACGATCTCACCCTCCGGCACCTCCAAGCTGAGACCGCGGAGCACCAGGATGACGTCGTTGTAGACGACCTCGATGTTGTTGACGGACAGCAGCGGCGCCTTGGCCGTGCCGGGAACCGGCGCGGGAGCAATCTCCGTCGCCATGGCAGCGTTCATCATGCGACACCTGATGCGAAGAGGGGCAAGGGAGCCCCCGCCGCTCTTTCACGGCGGCGGGGGCGATCCTGACTTACCAGCCCAGCCACTCCGGCTTGCGCGGGACGTCGACGGTGGCGATCTTCTCCAGCTTGATCGTGCCGGCCTTCACCAGCTCGTCCACGGAGGCACCGGTCTCGCCCTTCACGTTGGCGCGGTAGATGTTGACCTTGTCCATGCCGCGGTGATCGGTTTCGGTCCAGGTGGAGGGAACGCAGACGCCTTCCAGGCCGGCCGGGACCCAGTCCTTCTTCTGGTACATGCCCTTGCGGATGTTCGGGCCGGTCACGCCGCCGTTGCCCTTCGCCCAGTCCATCGCTTCCTTCATGTAGAAGGCGGAGCAGATGCCGGAGACGTAGTGCACCGGGCGGTAGGCGGTGCCCGCCGCGTCGGACATCTTGGAGATCTCCTTGACCGTCTTCATGCCCGGCGCGTCGTCGCCCCAGATGGTGGCGGTGCGGACCGGGAAGATGACGCCGTTGGCGGCGGTGCCGGCGGCCTTGGCGGCGTTCTCGTCCATGCCCCAGACGTTGCCCATGAACTGCACCTGCGCGCCGACCGTCTGGCAGGCCTTCAGCACCGAGATGTTGGAGCCCGCCGTGTTGCCGAGGTAGGCGTAGTTGGCGCCGGCCTCCTTCAGGGTCAGGCACTGGGCGGTGTAGTCGCCCGGCGTCAGCGCGAACTGTACGGCCGGCAGCACGTCGAAGCCCAACTCCTTGGCGAGCGCCTCGCCGGCTTCCTTCGGGGCGTTCGGGTAGGGGTGGTTGGCGCCCATGTGGACGTACTTCGGCTTGCCCGAGCCGCCCTTCTTCTTCCAGTCCTCCGCCGCCCAGGTCAGCATGGCGCGCAGGCCGTCGGAATAGGATGGGCCATAGAAGAAGTTGTAGGGCGCCGGCTTGGAGCCGTGCGGGCCCTTGCCCGCCGGGTCGGTCAGGTGGCCGGAGTAGGAGCCGGAGTAGAACGGGATCTCGTCCTTGCCGACGAAGCCGGTCAGCGCCTCGGTGTCGGCGGTGCCCCAGCCCTGGATGGCCGCGACCTTGTCGCTGCCCGACGACCACTTCTTGTACTGGCTGATCGCGCGCGGCGCCTGGTAGCCGTAGTCCACGCTCTCCACGGCCATCTGCGTGCCGCCGACGCCGCCGTTCTTGTTGATGTAGGCGAGCGCGTCGGCCACACCCTGCGCGAAGGGCACGCCCACGTCCGACGTGGCGCCCGACTGGTCGGCGAGGTGGCCGACCGGGATCTTCTGCTGGGCGTTGGCGGCGGCGGTGAAGGCCAGGACCGTGGCGGTCGCAAGCAGGACGGTCTTCATGGTCATAGTGCGTTTTCTCCCGTTCATTATGTTTTTCAGAAGCTCAGTGCGCGAAGGGATACAGTTTCCAATAGGCCTTGATCTGTTTCCAGCGGTGGGCCAGCCCGTCCGGCTCGAAGACCAGGAACAGGATGATGACGAGGCCGATGGACATCTCGCGCAGGAAGGCAATGGCGTCCTTCAGGTTCAGCGCGCTGTCGATCGCCGTGCCGGCGAGGCTGTTGGTGAAGGCCTGCATCACCTCCGGCAGCAGCACCATGAAGGCCGTCCCCATCAGCGAGCCCATGATCGAGCCCAGGCCGCCGATGATGATCATGCCCAGGAACTGGATCGAGAAGAGGATCGTGAAGCCCTCCACCGACACGAACTGCAGGTAGTGGGCGTACAAGGCGCCGCCGATGCCGGCGTAGAAGGCCGAGATGCCGAAGGACATCGTGCGGTACTTGGTCAGGTTGATGCCCATGATCTCGGCGGAGAGATAATGGTCGCGCACCGCCACCAGCGCGCGCCCGTCGCGGGTGCGCATCAGGTTGGTCGCCAGGATGTACATCACGACCATGTAGACCAGCACGACGTAGAAGTAGCGCTCGTCTGTGTCGAAGGCGAAGCCGAACAGGCTGAAGGGCTCCGCGATCGTCCCGGCGGTGCCGCCGGTGAACCAGTCAGCGCGGGCGAAGAAGTCCTGCAGGATGTACTGCGCCGCCAGCGTGGCGATGGCGAGGTACAGGCCTTTCAGCCGCGCCGCCGGCACGCCGAACAGCATGCCGACCGCGGTGGTCATCACGCCGGCCAGCGGGATGGCGAGCGCCACGGGGATCGCGAAGCTGTTGGACAGCCAAGCCGAGGCGAAGGCGCCGAAGCCGAAGAAGGCGGCGTGGCCGATGGAGATCTGGCCGGTGAAGCCCACCAGGATGTTCAATCCCAGCGCCGCGATGCCCAGGTAGCCGATCTGGATGCACAGGTTCAGCCAGTAGCGGTCCATGAAGGTCGGGAAGACCAGCAGGATCAGCACGCCCAGGATCGCGAAATTGCGGCTGGTGACCGTCGGGAAGATGGTCGTGTCGGCGGCGTAGGTCGTCTTGAAGTCGCCGCTGGGGATGAGGCTGATGTTCGCCATGGTTGCGGCCGCTCCTTACACGCGCTCGATGTCTTTGGTGCCGAAGAGGCCGTAGGGCTTGATCATCAAGATGACGATCAGGACGTAGAAGGGGGCGATCTCGTACATGTTGCCCCAGTTCAGCCACTGGCTGTCCACGTAGTGCGCCATGTTCTCCAGCACGCCGACGATCAGCCCGCCGAGCACCGCGCCGGCCACGCTGTCCAGCCCGCCCAGGATCACGGCCGGGAAGACCTTGATGCCGAAGAAGGACAGCGCCGAGGACACGCCGTTGACCACGCCGACCGTCACGCCGGCCACGGCGGAGACCATGGCGGAGATGGCCCAGCTCATCGCGAACATCTGGCGGACCGAGATGCCCAGCGACTGCGCCACCTGCTGGTCGAAGGCGGTGGCCCGCATGGCGAGGCCCATGCGTGAGTATTTGAAGAACCAGCCGAAGCCCGCCATGATCAGCAGCGAGATGGCCAGCGACATCACGTAGACCGTCTGCACCTCCAGCCCGAAGACGTTCATGGTCGGGCTGCCGAAGATCGGCGGGAAGGGCTTGGCGAAGACGCCGAACATCCACTTCATCATCGCCTGGAAGAAGATCGACAGGCCGATGGTGACCATGATGACGGAGATGATCGGCTCTCCGATCATCGGCCGCAGCACGACGATCTGAAGCACGACGCCGAAGATCAGCATGAAGGCCAGCGTGATCGGGAACCCGATCCAGAAGGGCAGCTGCCAGTGCGTCAGCAGCCACCAGCAGGTCCAGGCGCCGATCAGCAGGAACTCGCCCTGGGCGAAGTTCACGATGCGGCTGGCCTTGTAGATCAGCACGAAGGACATCGCGACGACGCCGTACAGTGCGCCGACGATCAGCCCGTTGACGAGAAGTTGGAAGAGCAAGGTCATGGCGTGGCCTCGTCTTTTTTCCCTCTCCCCTCTGGGGAGAGGGTTAGGGTGAGGGGGTTCAGGGGGGACCGGAGAGTTCGGCAAACGCCGGACCCCCTCACCCCGCCCCTCTCCCCGGGGGGGAGAGGGGGAAAAGTGTGCGTCTTCATGGTTCCACCTACGCCGCGACCGGGGCCGGCTTTTTCGCCGGGGTGGGCAGCAGGTCGACGACCTTCAGCACAGTGCGGATGCGCTGCTTGGTGCCGTCCTGGAAGGTGATGGTGGTGTCCACGTCGATGGCTGGCTGGCCGGCGTAGATGGAGTCGATGATCTCGCCGTACTTCTCCGCGATCACGCCGCGGCGCACCTTGCGGGTGCGGGTCAGCTCGCCGTCGTCGGCGTCCAGTTCCTTGTAGAGCAGCAGGAACTTGGTGATGCGCTGGTACTCCGGCAGCGTGGCGTTGACCCGCTCCACCTCCTGGCGCAGCAGTTCGTACACCTCCGGCTTCGACGACAGGTCGGAGTAGGTTGTAAAGGCGATGCGGTTCTTTTCCGCCCACTTCGACACGATGGGGAAGCGGATGCAGATGATCGCCGACAGGTACGGGCGCTTGTTGCCCAGGATGACGGCTTCGGCGACGTAGGGGCTGAACTTCAGCTTGTTCTCGATGTATTGCGGGCTGAAGCGGTCGCCGTTGCTGGTGGTGGCGATGTCCTTGATGCGGTCGATGATGACCAGATGGCCCTTCTTGTCGAAGAAGCCGGCATCGCCCGTGTGCATCCAGCCGTCGCGCAGGTCGGCCGTGGTCGAGGCTTCGTTCCGGTAATAGCCGGCGAACATGTTCGGGTGGCTGACCACGATCTCGCCGACGCCGTTCTGGTCGGGCTCGATCACCTTGACCTTCACCCCGTCGTCGAAGGGAACACCGACCGTGTCGAAGTCCACGTCGCCCGAACGGTGCACCGTGTAGGCGCCCATGGTCTCCGTCTGGCCGTAGATCTGGCGCAGCGGCACGCCAAGCGCCTGGAAGAACTTGAACGTGTCCGGCCCCAGGGCGGCACCACCGGTCGCCGCCGACTTCAGGTTGGTGAAGCCCAACCGGTCTCGCAGCGCTGCGAAAAGAATGCGATCGGCAACGGCGGAGCGCGTTCCGTTGGCGAGCGCCTCCAGCCCCAGCTTCATGCCGTAGTCGTACATCTTCTGCTTGAAGGGGGAGCTGTCCATCATGCGGGCGCGAACGTCGGCGGCGATCTGCTCCCACAGGCGCGGGGCGAACAGCACGAAGCTGGGCCCGATCTCGCGGAAGTCGTTCATCATCGTCTCGGCTTCCTCGACGAAGTTCACGCGCATCCGCGACACCATGCCCATGCCGACCGCGTAGATCTGCTCCATGATCCAGGACAGCGGCAGGACTGACACATACTCGTCCGTCGGCCCCTTGGGGTCCACCGACAGGTAGCTGGCACAATGGCGGATCAGCCGCCCGGCCGGCAGCATCGCCAGCTTCGGGTTGGAGGTCGTGCCCGAGGTGGTGCAGAGCACCGCCACATCCTCGCCCTTCGTCGCGGAAACCAAATCCTCGTAGAACTTCGGCTTCTCATTGTGCAGTGCGTTGCCCAGCCGCACCAGCTCCGACGCCTCCATCAGGCGCGGGTCGCTGTATTTGCGCATGCCGCGTGGGTCGGAATAGATGATGTGCTTCAGCGTCGGCAGGCGGTCGCCGAGGTTCAGCAGCTTGTCGACCTGCTCCTCGTCCTCCGCGAAGATGACGTGGACGTCGGCGTAGGTGATGAGGTAGGCGACCTCCTCGTCCATGGCGTCGCGGTAGACGCCCAGGCTCATGGCGCCCATGGCGTGGGCGGCGATTTCGCCCATCACCCAGTCCGGCCGGTTGTCGCCGAGCAGGGCCACCACATGGCCGCGCGCCACGCCCAGCTTGATCAGGCCCAGCGTGAAGGCGCGCACGCGGGCGTGCATGTCCGCCCAGGTGAATTCGCGCCAGATGCCGAAGTCCTTCTCGCGCATGGCGACCTCGCCGCCATGGTCGCGGGCGTGCAGGGTCAGCAGCTTGGGCAGAGTGTCGTGCTGGTTGAGATCGGGAAGTTGGGACATCACGCGACCTCCTGCTTGGGCTGCGGCGCGGTTTCGTCGACCTCGTCGTCCTCGCCGAGGTAGGCGCGCTTGACGCGCGGATCGGCCAGCACTTCCTCCGGGGACCCCTCGCCGATCTTCTTGCCGAACTCCAGCACCATCACACGGTGGGAGATGTCCATCACGACGCCCATGTCGTGTTCGATCATCACCACCGTCATGCCGAACTCCTCGTTCAGGTCGACGATGTAGCGGGCCATGTCCTCCTTCTCTTCCAGGTTCATGCCCGCCATGGGCTCGTCCAGGAGGATCAGGTCGGGTTTCAGCGCGATGGCGCGGGCCAGTTCCACGCGCTTGCGCAGGCCGTAGGACAGCGTGCCGGCGGTGGCCTTGCGGACGTGCTGGATTTCCAGGAAGTCGATGATCTCCTCCACCTCGCGGCGGTGGGAGAGTTCTTCCTTGCGGGCGCCGGTCAGCCAGTAGAGGGAGCCGGTGAAGAAGTTGTTCTTCAGCAGGTGATGGCGCCCGACCATGATGTTGTCGAGCACCGTCATGTGGCCGAACAGGGCCAGGTTCTGGAAGGTTCGGCCGATGCCGAGCGAGGCCCGGTGGTTGGGCGTCATGCCGGTGACGTCGCGGCCCTTGAAGAAGACCTTGCCGTCGGTCGGTCGATAGCGGCCGGAGATGCAGTTGACCATCGAGGTCTTGCCGGCCCCGTTGGGGCCGATGATTGAAAACAGCTCCCCCTTGCGGATGCGGAAACTTACGTCGGTCAGCGCCTGCACGCCGCCAAAGCGCAAGGACACGCCCCGGGCTTCGAAGATGACGTCCGATGGGGAGGCCGCGCGGGTGGCGTCGGCCGGCTGGGCGTAACCGCGTGGCGGTGCGGTGGGCGCGCCTGACATTTCCTCCTCCGTTGCTGTGGAACTGATTTTGTTGTTCGCCGGAATGTTCGGTTGGCGAACTGGTCCATAATGTGGACCGTCCTTTGTGCAACACCGGCACTATAAACCGCGATCGTCACAGTTTTCAACACGGACATTCCGCCGACGCATGTTTTTTCGGGCGACATTCGGCCGCAAGGTCCATAATATGGACCTTGCCATGACCCGAACCGTGACCGACATCGAAGCCCCCTCCTCCGGCGCGTCCGGCGGCACGCAGAGCCTGGAGCGTGCGCTGACGTTGTTGCGCACCGTCGCCGCCTATGGCGCGGACGGTGCGCGGCTGTCCGACCTGATGAGCGACACCGGCCTGTCCAAGGCGACGGCGCACCGGCTGCTGACCGCGCTCGCGCGGGAGCGCTTCATCGACCAGGACCCGCGCAGCCGCCGCTACCATCTGGGGCCGGATCTGGATTCGCTCGGCCGCATCGCGGCGGCCCGTTACCGCCCATCGGACGGGCAAGCGCCGGATGCCGGAGGCGCCGCCGTGCGCCCGACCGCCTTCCTGCGGCCGGAATACCAGGGCGACGCGATTCCGCTGGCCGACCTGCTGTGCGACCGCCACGCCCGTACCGACGGCGCGCACGCCGCCCTGCTGCACGAGAGCGTCGCCGGCCAAACCACCGAGCTGAGCTTCGCCCGGCTGGAGCGCGATTCGGCCCGCTTCGCCACGGTCCTCCACCGGCTCGGTGTCGGGCGCGGCGACCGGGTTGCGGTGCTGCTGCCCAAGGGGCCGGAAATGCTCATCGCCGCGCTGGCGATCTGGCGGCTGGGCGGCGTCTACATGCCGCTGTTCACCACCTACTCGGCCGCCGCGGTGGCCTACCGGCTGGCCGACAGCGAGGCGCGGGCGATCGTCACCACCGGCTTCCTGCGTCGCAAGATCCCGCGCGACAACAGCCGCCCCGTGGTGATGGTGGAGGGCGACGAGGCCTTCGGTCCCGGCGCCGACGCGGTGCCTTTCTGGTCCGCCCTGCATGAATCCGCCCCCCTGGCCGAGGTTGCCCGCTACGCCGACCGCGACGCCTTCGCGCTGATCTACACGTCAGAATCCGAGCCGAAGCCGCTCGGCGTCTCCCTGCCCGTGAAGGCGCTGTCGGGAATCGAGCAGTACATGCGGATCGGCCTCGATCTGCGCGACGATGACATCTACTGGAACATGGCCGACCCCGGCTGGGCTTACGGTGCCTATTACGGACTGGTCGGGCCGCTGCTGCTGGGGCGCACCACCATCTTCTGCGACGGCCCCTACGACGTGCGGCAAGGTTATCGGATGCTGACGAAGTTCGGCGTCACCAACCTGACCTGCGCGCCGTCCCAGATCCGCGCTTGGCACAGCGCCGACCCGGAGGGCGGCCCGCGCCAGCTGGCGTTGCGCATCCTCTCCGTGGTCGGCGAGCCGCTGCCGCCGGAGCTGATCGGCTGGGCCAACCGGGTCGTGGAGGTGCCGCTGCTCGACCAGTACGGCCAACGTGAGACCGGCATCTTCATGATGAACCGCTACGACCCCGACCACGCCGACCGGCCGGCGGACGCGTCGCTCGGCCGGCCGATGCCGGGCTTCCGGGTGGTGATCCTCGACCCGGAGGGCCGCGAGGCCCCGGTCGGCGGCGCCGGCGAGATCGCCATCGACGTGGAGAACTCACCGCTCTTCTGGTTCGAGGCCTACGCCAACGACCCGGACCGCACCTCTTCCCGCTTCCGCCACGGCCGCCGCTACTACCTGACCGGCGACTGGGCCTTTCTGGACCGCGGAGGCAACATCCACTTCCGCGGCCGGGCGTCCGACGCCATCGTCATGCAGCAGGGGGAGTGAGGCCCGCCGTGCCCCCACCCTCCCGCTCTCAGCGGACCCAAAGGGTCCGGCTGCCGCGTCAGCGCAAGCTTTGCTTGCGCGAGAGCTTCGCGGGTCCCTCCCTCCCCCGCTGGGCGGGGGAGGGCTTAGTTGCGGCTTTGCGGGAGAGCGGCGGAGTTCCCTCCCCCGCCCAGCGGGGGAGGGTTAGGGTGGGGGTTTACTTCTGCCCGCGCAGCATGTTGACGATGCCGGAGAAGTCCTTGCCGCCGAAGCCGGAATTGCAGAACAGGGTGTAGATCTGCGCCGCCTCGCCGCCCAGCGGCAGCGGGCTGCCGGTGCTCTGGCCGGCTTCGACCGCCAGCTTCAGGTCCTTCAGCATCAGCGCGGCGGCGAAGCCCGGCTGGTAGTCGCGGTTGGCCGGCGAGGTCGGGACCGGCCCCGGCACCGGGCAATAGCTGGTCAGCGACCAGCACTGGCCCGACGACTTCGACGCCACGTCGAACAGCCTCTGCGAATCCAGGCCAAGTTTCTCGGCGAGGGCGAAGGCTTCCGACACGCCGATCATCGAGATGCCGAGGATCATGTTGTTGCAGATCTTCGCAGCCTGCCCGTTGCCCGGTCCGCCGGTGTGGACGATGGCCTTGCCCATGGCCGCCAGGATCGGCTCGGCGCGCTTGAAGGCGTCTTCCGTGCCACCGACCATGAAGGTCAGCGTGCCCGCTTCCGCACCGCCGACACCGCCGGACACCGGCGCGTCGACCATGGCGAATCCGGCGGCCTCCGCGGCCGCGGCGACGGCGCGGGCGCTGTCCACGTCCACGGTGGAGCTGTCGATGAACAGGCTGCCGGGCTTGGCGCTGGCGATGACGCCGCCTTCGCCGGTGTAGACCTCCCGCACATGCTTGCCGGCGGGCAGCATGGTGATGACGACCTCGGCCCCGGCCGCCGCGGCCCCCGGGCCGGCGGCGATGGTGGCGCCCGCGTCGCGGGCGGCGGTGCAGGCGGCCTCCGACAGGTCGAAAGCCTGCACAGCGTGGCCGGCCTTCAGCAGGTTGCGCGCCATTGGCCCGCCCATGTTGCCCAGACCGATAAAGGCGATCGTCGCCATTGCATTTCCCCCTATTTTTGCGCCGCCGGACGTTGTCGCCGGTGGATTGCGTATTGATGCGGCGATCAGCCGCCCACCAGTTGGCGGGCGATGATGACGCGCATGATCTCGTTGGTGCCTTCCAGGATCTGATGGACGCGCAAGTCCCGGAAATACCGTTCGATCGGGTATTCCTTGACGTAGCCGTAGCCGCCGTGCAGCTGCAGCGCTTCGTTCACCACCTGGAAGCCGATGTCGGTGGCGAAGCGCTTGGCCATGGCGCAGTGCATGGTCGCCTCGGGCGAGGCCGCGTCGAGGCTGCTCGCCGCGCGGTGCAGCATCAGGCGCGCCGCGTCCAGCTCCGTCGCCATGTCGGCCAGCTTGAACTGGAGCGCCTGGAAGGCGTTCAGCGGCTTGCCGAACTGCTTGCGCTCCGCCGTGTAGGCGACCGCCTGTTCCAGACAGAAGCGGGCGCCGCCGATGGAGCAGGCGCCGATGTTCAGGCGACCGCCGTCCAGCCCCTTCATGGCGATCTTGAAGCCGTCGCCTTCCTCGCCGATGCGGTTGGCGACGGGGACCCGGCAGTTCTCGAAGATGACGGCGGAGGTCGGCTGGCTTTTCCAGCCGAGCTTGTGCTCCTGTTTGCCGAAGGACAGGCCGGGTGTGCCCTTCTCCACCGCGATGCAGGAGATGCCCTTCGGACCGGGCTCGCCTGTGCGGACCATGCAGACATAGACGTCGGACGAGCCGCCGCCGGAGATGAAGGCCTTCGACCCGTTCAGGACGTAATGGTCGCCATCGCGCTCCGCCCGTGTGCGCAGGGAGGCGGCGTCGGATCCGGCGCCGGGTTCCGTCAGGCAGTAGCTGGCGAAATGCTCCATGCTCGTCAGCTTCGGCAGGAAGCGCTCGCGCTGCTCCGCGTTGCCGAAGCGGTCGATCATCCACGACGCCATGTTGTGGATGGAGATGTAGGCGGCCGTCGACGGGCAGGCCGCCGCCAACTCCTCGAAGATCACAGCGGCGTCGAGCCGGCCAAGGCCGGAGCCGCCGACGTCGTCGCCCACATAGATGCCGGCGAAGCCCAGCGCCGCCGCCTGCCGCAGCGTGTCGACCGGGAAAATGGATTCTTCGTCCCAGCGGGCCGCGTGCGGCGCCATTTCCTGGCGCGCGAAGTCGCGCGCGGTGTCGCGGAACGCTTGTTGTTCCTCGGAAAGCGCAAAGTCCATGCGCATCCTCCCCCAAAACCGCTTGCGCGAAGGCCGCCGGGGCGCGGAAGGATTCCCGGCGCTGATTGTTGCGGCAGAGCACTATCACACTGGATACGCGGTGTCCATCTCTTGTATACAGAGTGGGACAGCCCCGTGGATGGATATGAGGACGCGCTCGGGATGAGCGATCGGATTGCCGACAGCGACAAGAAGGGCCTGACCCGTGCCGACGAGGTGCGCCTAGCCATCGAGGAGGACATCTTCCTCGGCCGCCTGCGCCCCGGAACGCGCCTGGACGAGGAAAGCCTGGCGCAGCGCTTCAACATCTCGCGCACGCCGATCCGCGAGGCGATCCTCCAGCTCGTCCACGCCGGGCTGGTGGAGAAGCAGCCGCGGCACGGCGCCGTAGTGGCGCCGCTGAAGCTGCACCGCATGGTGCAGATGTTCGAGGTGATGTCGGAAATCGAGGGGCTGTGCGCCCGATTCGCCGCCCGCCGCATGTCGGAGGAGGAGAAGCAGGCGCTGAAGCGGCTGCACGAGGCCTCCAACGCGCACATGAAGGCGCGGGAGTTGGACGCCTATTACGCCGTGAACCGGGAGTTCCACGAGGCCATCCAAGCCGGCAGCCACAACGAGCCGCTGCAGGAGATCGCCCGCGGCCTATTCGCCCGTTTGGCCCCCTACCGCCGCTACCAGCTGAACCACCCGTCGCGGATCAACGACAGCTTCGACGAGCATGGCGGCGTGGTCGACGCCATTCTGGCCGGTGACCCGGAGGCCGCCTACACCGCCATGCGGCGCCACGTGACCATCCAGATCGACATCTTTGCCGAGTTCGTGTCCATCATGGGCGGGAACGGAATACAATAGTCAGATTATCTGTATACAAGTATCTGGTCAGCCGAGCACCGGTGTGGTAGATCCGGGCTCCAGCTTTGGTGCGCATGGGAGGCAGGGCACATGTCCGACGCAGCGTCCGCGGTCAGCGGCAACATCTTCGATCTCTTCTGCTCCCGTTTCCCGGCGGACCGCAGCCGCCCATTCGCGGTGCTGGAGGATGGCCGCACGGTCACCTACGGGGACCTGGAGACGCTGACCGGTCGCTACGCCCGCCTGCTGTCCGACCTCGGCCTGAAGAAGGGCGACCGCGTCGCGGTGCAGGTGGAGAAGTCCGTCGAGAACATCGTCCTCTACCTCGCCACAGTGCGCGCCGGCGGCGTCTTCCTGCCGCTGAACCCCGCCTACACCAAGGCGGAGGTCGGGTATTTCCTGACCGATGCGGAGCCGCACGTCTTCGTCGCCAAGCCGGACACGGCGGATGGCCTGCGCGAGGTCGCGGACAAGGCAAAGGTCGCGCATCTGCTGACGCTGGGGACCAAGGGGGACGGCACGCTGCCGGAGCTGGCGGCGGGCAAGGGCGCGGAGTTCACGACCGTGCCGGCCGACCCTGACGATCTGGCCGCGATCCTCTACACGTCCGGCACCACCGGGCGGTCCAAGGGCGCGATGATGAGCCACCGGAACCTCGGTTCCAACGCGCTGACGCTGCATTCCTACTGGGGTTTCCGTCCGGACGACGTGCTGCTGCACGCGCTGCCGATTTTCCACACGCACGGCCTGTTCGTGGCGACCAACTGCGTGCTGCTGAACGGCAGCTCCATGATCTTCCTGCCGAAATTCGACGCCGACCAGGCGCTGGCCCTGCTGCCCCGGGCCACGGTGATGATGGGCGTGCCGACCTTCTACACGCGCCTGCTCGCCCATCCCGGCCTGACGAAGGACACTACGGCGCACATGCGCCTGTTCATCAGCGGCTCCGCCCCGCTGCTGGCCGACACGCACAAGGAGTTCTCCGCCCGCACCGGCCAAGCGATCCTGGAGCGCTACGGCATGACCGAAACCGGCATGCTGACCTCCAACCCGCTGGACGGGGACCGCATTCCCGGAACGGTGGGCTTTCCCCTGCCGGAGGTGTCGGTGCGCGTCGTCGATCCGGAAACCGGCAAGACGCTGGGCACCGACGAGATCGGCATCATCGAGGTGAAGGGTCCGAACGTCTTTTCCGGCTACTGGCGGATGCCCGAGAAGACGAAGCAGGAGATCAAGCCGGACGGCTTCTTCATCACCGGCGACGTCGGCAAGGTGGACGGTCGTGGCTACGTCCACATCGTCGGCCGCGCCAAGGACCTGATCATCTCCGGCGGCTTCAACGTCTACCCGAAGGAGGTCGAGACGGTCATCGACGCCATCGACGGCGTTGTGGAGTCGGCCGTGGTCGGCGTCCCGCACCCGGACTTCGGCGAGGCGGTGACCGCCGTCGTGCTGCGCAAGCCCGGATCCGCGCTGGACGAGGCGGCCGTGGTGACGGTGTGCAAGCAGCAGCTCGCCAACTTCAAGGTGCCGAAGCGCGTGTTCTTCGTGGACGAGCTGCCGCGCAACACCATGGGCAAGGTGCAGAAGAACCTGCTGCGCGACGCCCACAAGGACCTCTTCACGCCCGCAAAGGCATAAAGGGCGCTCACAAGCCCGGCGATTCCTGCGGCCTGACCGGCCATTTGCGGTTATGGTGCTCCGCTGTTGTCGGTACGCCACCGTATGGTCCTGGGAGCACCGCTGATGGAAGCGAAGACGCTGAACCGCGAATCCTGGCTGTCCGCCGCCTTCTCCGCCCTAGCGGAGGGCGGCGTCGAGCAGGTGCGCGTGGAGGTGCTCGCCAAGCGGCTGAAGGTCACCAAGGGCAGCTTCTACTGGCACTTCCGCGACCGGATGGAGTTGGTCGAGGCGATGCTGGAGGGGTGGAAGGTCGGCCGCATCGAGGCGATCAAGATGCAGACGCGGCTGGACGGCTGGGCGCCGGCCGACCGGCTCCGCGACGTTCTGTCGCTCTACGGTGGAACCAGCAACCCGCGCGGTATGGCGATCGAACTGGCCATGCGCGACTGGGCCCGCCGCGACCCGCGCGCCGCGGAGATCGTCGCGGAGGTCGACCGCGAGCGCCTGCGTTGCGTGACTGACCTGTTCACCGGGATGGGACTGACGTCCGACGAAGCCTTCGCGCGGGCCTACCTGTTCTATTCCTTCATCTTCGGCGAGGGCCTGCTTGCGCGTTCTGCGGCGCCCGACCGGTTCGAGAAGGCGCGGGACATCTGCGGGCGGGTGTTGGTGCCGGGGGATGCGGAGGGGTAAGGCGCGGGTCGCCGCCGTTGCCCCCACCCTCCCGCGCTCGCGCGCGGGTCCCTCCCCCTCCCGCGAAGCGGGGGAGGGTTAGGGAGGGGGCAACAGTTCACGTCCCCGTGCGCACCGGCGCAAACGGCAGCCCGGCCTGGTCGAGCGCGCGGTCGATGACGTCGTCGGACGCGCCGTCGAACAGCTGAAGCAACAAGTCGTCCACGATCCAATCGTTGGTCGGGGTCAGGTTGGCGAACAGCTCGCCCATCACCTCGGCCTGGAAGTCGTCGCGACGGTTGTCGCTGCCTTCATACTCCATGCGCTTGGCGACGCCGATGGCGATCTGGAAGGGCGGCACGAGAACGGGCGCGACCGATGCCCGCTTCAACACCGCCCGCAGGCCCAGCGCGCCGTCGTCCCAAGCCAGCGTGCGCGCGGCCTCGCTCGTGACTTCCGCCTTGGTGGCCAGACCGGCGGAGAACAGGGCGATGTCCCCGGCGCACAGCACCCGGAACAGCAGCGCCGTGGTGAAGCGTCCGTTGGCGTGCAGCCAGCGGGCCACCGATTCCACATCCTCCGACCCGCGGAGCGCCGGGCGCAGAAGGCGCATGGTCGCCGCCTCCCGCCCGCGGTTGGTCAGCCGCTCCACCAGTTCCCGCGACAGGCCGTGGGTGTGGGCCAGCGTCGCCCGCACGGCGTCGGAGACGAAGGCGACCAGCCGTTCCACCACGGCCAGCGGCAGGCCGGGACGGGTCGCCGCCGCCTCGCTGACCATGCGCACCCGGCCGAAGCGGTCGAGCGCCCGGTGCAGCGACGGTTCCGCCACATCCGCCCCGGGGTTGCGCAGCAGGGTGGTGACCACGGCGACGTTGCCCGATTCCACGATGGCGCCGGCCACCCGCGCCGACACGGTGCGGCGGCCGGCGATGGCCATGTGCTTGCCGCTGTCCGGATCCGCCAGCACGTCGAGCAGAAGCTCGTCGCTGAGCGACCCGCTGTCGCGCAGCAGCGGGAAGGCCACCCGACCGACGTCCTTCACCAAGCGTTCGGCCAGTTCTTCCGTCAGCATCGAGTTGTTGCGGATCTGCCAGGCCACGGCCTCGCGAACCGCGGCCTGGGCGTCGGCGGCGAAGCAATGCATCACCTCCAGCGCCAGCGACCGCTCGGCCTCGGTCAGGCGGCCCTGTTCGAGGTCGCGGACCAGCTTCGCCATGGTCTCGATGCGCGTCTCCGGCGACGGGGAGGCGAGCAGCCGTTCGACGTCGCGGGCGGAAAGCCCTGGGGATGGAGAGGAATCGGTCATCGTCAGTGGTCCTTCAATCGAGTCTGGCCCTTCAATCGAGACCTTGGCCGGCGTAGCGGACCATGTCGCCCCAGATGCGGTCGAGACGGCGCAGCGTGCGGTAGGCGGCCTTCAGCTCCATCGCCTCCGCGTCGTTGCGGACGAGCGCCGACGCCTGGATCTGCTCGAACTTCGTCAGCTCGTCGCGCAGCGCCTGCCCTTTGTCGGTCAGGCGCAGCCGGGCGGTGCGGCGGTCCCGCTGGCTGGCCCCGCGGTCGATGTAGCCGGCCTCCACCAGGATCTTCAGGCTGTAGGACGCGTTTGATCCCAGATAATAGCCGCGCTCCATCAGGTCGCGGACCGACGGTTCGTCGTCGCCGATCAGCATGACCATCAGCGCCTGCACCGGCCCGATGTCGTCGATGCCCTGCTTCAGCAGGCCCGCGCGCACCACGTCGAGAAACCGGCGGTGCATCCGCTCGATCAAGCGGGCAAGCCCGTGATATTCGGCAAGATCCGCCTGATCGACGGAATCGGGATCGTCCCGGCGCTGCGTGTTCATAGACAGCATCCTCTTATTCGGCAGCCTGCGCGGTCGCCGGGCCGCGGTAGCCGTTCGGATTGCGGCTGCGCCACGCCCAGGCGCCTCCGATGATGCTGTCCAGGTCGGGGAAGCGCGGGTTCCAGCCCAACTCCGTCCGGATGCGCTCGCTCGACGCGATCAGCACGGCCGGGTCGCCGGCGCGGCGCGGGCCGACCTTCACCGGAACCTTCAGGCCGGTCACGCGCTCCACCGCCTCGATCACCTGGCGGACGCTGTAGCCCGTGCCGTTGCCGAGGTTGTAGCGGACGCTGCGCGTCTCCAGCGCGTCCAGCACGCGCAGGTGCGCGTCGGCCAGGTCGCAGACATGGATGTAGTCGCGCACGCAGGTGCCGTCCGGGGTCGGATAGTCGTCGCCAAAAATCTCGATGTGGGAGCGCTTGCCCGCCGCGGCGTCCAGCACCAGCGGGATCAGGTGAGTCTCCGGGTGATGGTCCTCGCCCAGCAGCCCGTTGGGGTGCGCGCCCGCTGCGTTGAAGTAGCGCAGGCAGGCGGAGCGCAGGCCGTGGCAGCGGTCGGCCCAGTGCAGGGCGCGTTCGATGAAGAACTTCGACTCGCCGTAGGGGCTGCCCGGATCAATCGCTGTGTCCTCGTCGATCGGCAGGCGCTCCGGCGTGCCGAACAGGTTGGCCGTGGACGAGAAGACCATCTTGCGCACGCCGGCCTCGACCGTCGCGCGGATCAGGTTCAGCGAGTTGACCGTGTTGCCGTGCAGGTAGAGGTGCGGGTCGCGCATCGACTCCCCGACCAGCGACAGGGCGGCGAAGTGGAACACCGCGTCGAAACGCCATTCGGCGAAGACGCGCTTCAGCGCGTCGGTGTCGGCCAGATCGGCTTCGACGAAGGCCGCCTCCGCCGGGACAGCCGCACGATGTCCCTGGCGCAGGTTGTCCAGCACGATAACCTTGGCGCCGCGGTCCAGCAGTTCCGCCACGCAGTGGCTGCCGACATAGCCGGCGCCACCGGTCACGAGGACGGTCATGGGCGAGTTCATCGCAAATATTCCTTGGATTTGAGAAATAATCGAGTTTCCGGTGCACCCGCCATCGTCAAAGGAGGAGACCGCCTTCGAAAGCGAGGCAAATGTTGCGTGGTGCAGCATGCCGCGTCTTCAAGCCAAAGGCTAGTTGACGAAAAAGGGGCAAAACTGTGGCGCCCACGCCGCCGGGTGCTTGGAAAATCATTTGAAATCAGAGGCTTGGAGACGGTTTTCTACCGCTTTCGGACAAGCGCAAAAGGGGTAGCGACCCAAACTTATCACACGCCTGTCGTCGGTCGGAGACGTAAGCGAGAGCATGCGGGTGCTTTCCGGACGGTGCCAAACCGGCTTCGGGAAGAAAAGAGCTAGGACAATAATTTGTTAACCAAACGATCTTTGTTTGGGAAACGCCTGCGCGACGGCAACCGGAAGGACCTTACATGAGCGGAATGGATCGGTCGCTGCTGACCCAAGCCTATCGGAAGATAGGTCGCGGCCTACTCCTGGCCGGCGCATTGAGCTTCTTCGTGAATCTGCTGATGCTCGTGGTTCCGCTCTACACCATGCAGGTCTACGACCGCGTGATGAACAGCCACAGCGTGGAAACGCTGACCATGCTGGCGATCATCGCGGTCGGCGGGCTGGTGCTGTTCGGCGTGTTGGACTACATCCGCGCACGTGCCTTCATCGTGTCGGGCGCGGTGATCGCGCACCGCTTCAACGTCCCGGCGCTGGAAGCGGCGATCGTGGACGCGCTGGGCGGCGGCATGCGCAACGCCGGCCAGACCATGCGTGACCTGAACGACCTGCGCAACTTCATGTCCGGCAGCGCGGTGACCATCCCGCTGGAGCTGCTGTGGACCCCGATCTTCCTGGTCATCCTGTTCATCCTGCACCCGGTCTACGGCTGGATCGCGGTCGGCTCGGCGCTGCTGCTGCTGGCGATGAACGCGCTGACCGACGCGCTGACCCGCCGCCCCATCGCGGAGGCGAACGAGGCCTCCGCCAAGGTCTACGCCGATGTGGCGAGCGCCGTCCGCCACGCCGAGGCGATCGAGGCCATGGGCATGCTGCCGGCGCTGGCCCGGCGATGGCAGGCGGCGCAGACCGGTTCCGCCTCGCTGGTCGACCGCGGCACGCTGATGTCGCGCGGCATGGCGTCGGCCTCGCGCTCGCTGCGGCTGATCATTCAGATCGGCACCATCTCCGCCGGCGCCGCGCTGGTCATCAGCAACGAAGCCTCGCCCGGCAGCATGATCGCCACCGGCCTGATGATGGCCCGCCTGCTGGCGCCCTTCGAGCATCTGGTGGACAACTGGCGCCTGTGGGTCGGCGCGATGACCGCGCACAAGCGCATCCGCGAGCTTCTGAACGGCGAAGGGCAGCGGCGCGGCACCATGGCCATGCCGATGCCTCAGGGCAAGATCAGCGTGGACCGCGTCAGCCACGTGCCGAAGGGCTTGTCGCGCCCGGTGCTGCGCGGCGTGTCCTTCGCGCTGGAGCCCGGCGAGGTGCTGGGCATCATCGGCCCGTCGGGGGCCGGCAAGTCCACGCTGGCCCGCCTGCTGGTCGGCATCTGGGAGCCGACGGCCGGCGGCATCTACCTGGACGGCACCAGCACCTTCCTGTGGGAGCGGGAGAGCTTCGGCAAGTATGTCGGCTACGTGCCGCAATCCGTCGCCCTGCTGGACGGCACCATCGGCGAGAACATCGCCCGCATGGCGAACGCCGACCCGGCGGAGATCGTCCGCGCCGCCCGCATGGCCGGGGTTCACGACATGATCGGCCGCCTGCCCTTCGGCTACGACACGCCGGTTGGCGAGAACGCCTTCGCCCTGTCCGGCGGGCAGCGGCAGCGCATCGCGCTGGCCCGCGCCCTGTTCGGCCGGCCGCGCCTGATCGTGCTGGACGAGCCGAACTCCAACCTCGACCATGAGGGGGAGCAGGCCCTGCTGCACGCCATCGGCCAAGCCCGTGCGGAAGGCGCCACCATCGTGATGGTCGCCCATCGCCCCTCCATCGTGTCCGTCGCCGACAAGCTGCTGGTCCTGAAGGATGGCATGGTCGAGCATTTCGGCGCGCGCACCGACGTGTTGAAGCTGGTCCAGCCCGGCGGCGCGGTGAAGGTCGCCCGACTGGTCCGGACGGGAGAATCCGCATGACGAACGCCACGATCGAACAGCCCGCCCTGGCGGCTGCGACCGCCGCCCCTGCCCCGGCCTGGGCGCCCGTGATCGACGTCGCCCCGCACGAGCCATCGCTGCGCGGCACCGCGCTGGCCGGCGCGCTCGCTGTCGCCATTGGCTTCGGCGGGTTCTTCGGCTGGGCCTTCCTGGCCGACCTGGACAGCGCGGCGCTCGCCCCCGGCACGGTGATGGTGGAAAGCCACCGCAAGACCATCTCCCATCTGGAGGGCGGCATCCTCCGGGAGCTGCTGGTGCAGGACGGCGACGTGGTGAAGGCCGGGCAGATGCTGCTGCGGCTCGACACGACGCAGAGCGGCGCGGTGGTCGCGCAGATCCAGGGCCAGTACTGGACGGCGCTCGCCCGCCTCGCCCGCCTGCGCGCGGAGCAGACCGACGCCAGGACCCCGGTCTACGCCGAGGAACTGCTGAAGGCCGCCAAGAGCAACCCCGTCGCCGCAGAGGCCATGAGCGCCGAGCAGCGCCTGTTCGAATCGCGGCGCGACAGCTACGAGGGGCAGGTCGCCATCCAGCGCAAGAACATCTCGCAGCTTCGCGACGAGATCGCCGCGCTGGAGGCCCAGCGGGCCGCCACCGCCGACCGCCTGCGCTACACCCAGGACGAGCTGCACATCGTGGAACAGCTGCTCGCCAAGGGCTACGAGCGCAAGCCGCGCCTGCTGGAACTGCAGCGCAACGTCGCGGACGGCAAAGGCCGACTCGGCGAGCTTCAGGCGAACAAGTCGAAGGCTGAGCAGGCCATCGCCGGGGCGGAGCTGGAGATCATCAACCTCGCCAACACACGCCGGTCGGAGGTCGGGACCGACCTTCAGACCGTGCAGGCCAACGTGTCCGACCTGTCCGAGCGGCTGCGCGGCGCCGACGACGTGCTGAAGCGGCAGGAAGTCGTGGCGCCGCAGGCCGGCAAGGTGACGGGGCTGCGCTTCTTCACGCCGGGCAGCGCCATTCCCGCCGGCCAGCCGATCCTCGACATCGTGCCGCAGAACGACGACCTGATCGTCGAGGCGCGGGTGTCGCCGGCCGACGTGCAGCATGTGGAGATCGGCGCCAAGACCATGGTGCGGCTGACCGGCTACCGCCAGCGGGTCGTTCCGCCGGTGCCGGGCAAGATCGTCACCTTCTCCGCCGACCAGTTGCAGGACGACCGCACGGGCCAAGCCTATTTCATCGCCCGCGTCAGCCTGGACGTCGACACGCTGAAGCGCCTGCCGAACGTGGAGCTGCATCCCGGCATGCCGGCGGAAGTGATGATCCACGGCCACTCCCGCAAGGCGATCGACTATTTCCTGACCCCGCTGACCGACGGCATGAACCGCGCACTGCGCGAACAGTAAGGCTGGATTTTTTCCACTCCGGTGCCCCCTTTTCCGTCAGGGAGGAGGGGGCACAATCATTTCCGGAGCGTTCTGTTGCGGTGCTGGAAACCACAGGAGCGTGACATGGACCGGGATCGATTGAAGCGCGTCGCCAAGGCGCTGGGCGACGTCCACCTCTACGACAAGCACCACACCGGCGAGTTCATCGCCATGCGCCTTCG
This sequence comes from Azospirillum canadense, assembly GCF_025961225.1. Taxonomy (GTDB): domain Bacteria; phylum Pseudomonadota; class Alphaproteobacteria; order Azospirillales; family Azospirillaceae; genus Azospirillum; species Azospirillum canadense. The sequence goes on from NZ_JAOQNG010000002.1 coordinate 209,456, forward strand.
CGACTCGCTGGCCGACAACCCCGGCTACGACGCAGACGCTGTGCAAGACAAATTGATGGAGTTGGCAAAGGCGGCGTTGACCGCTGCAGAAGAGGGCGAAGAGTAAAGTCGGTTTGCGTGATGTTTTATTTTGAAATTGGCGGCGTCGCGCCGCTGCCCTGATTCCTCCGGCGTTCCGCTGGGCGGACGTCTCACCCCCCTCCCCCACGGACGATGAGGGAGGGGGCGCTGCACGGCGGATTTTTCCGCCGCCCAGGCTTCGTTTCGGCAATTTTTTCGCTGACTCGGCCTGCCGCTTTGAAAGATTTTTAAAAGCGACATACCCCGGTACGCACACAGTAGCAGGGATTTGCGGCCGCCGAGCGGGTCAGTGTCACCATTGCAAAGACAAGATGTTTAGAATTTCGTCGTTTTTTGAAAGCAAAGAACACTGCATCAAGCAACGAACATCTCCGATTATTACATTTCGACTCTCAAAGCTCAACATTTTCCTGCGTTTCGCCTCGTTGTTGTCACAGCCTCTGCGCCCAATATTTGGCTATAGCGTTGGGGGTAACTCGCCATTTCGGGGTAGGTGAAAACGCCACCCCAACCCAATCACATCGTTAAGGAGTATCAACAATGGCCACCCTTCCTGGCGGCAACTATGACGATGTCAATCTCGGCACGAATCACAGCGATCTGATCGACGGGGGCAAGGGCGACGACGTCCTGTTCGGTGGCAACGGCCATGACACGCTGATCGGCGGCGAAGGCGACGACGCGCTGTTCGGCGGCAATGGCCACGACGTCGTGACCGGTGGCGATGGCGACGATGTCATGATGGGCGGCAACGGTGCCGACTCGCTCAGCGGCGGCGCTGGCGACGACTACCTCAGCGGCGGCAACGGTGCCGACGTGCTGGCGGGTGGCGCCGGCAATGACATCATCGACGGCGGCAATGGCAATGACGTCCTTTCGGGCGGCGCCGGCGATGATATCCTGCACGGCGGCAACGGCGACGACCAGCTGCTGGGCGGCGACGGCAACGACATCCTCGATGGCGGCAAGGGCGCCGACATCCTGTCGGGCGGCAACGGCGACGACTACCTCAGCGGCGGCGACGGTGCCGACACGCTGCTCGGCGGAGCCGGCAACGACATCCTGGTCGGCGGCAAGGGCGACGACATCCTGTCCGGCGGCGCCGGGCATGACGTGTTCGTGTTCTCCGGCGGCGGCGGCCAGGACGTCGTGCTCGACTTCCGCGCGGGCGAGGACGTGCTGCAGATCGACCGCAACATCAACGGCCTCAAGATCGGCGATGCGTCCGACCTGGCGTCGCGCGTCACCGATCACGGCGGTGATGCGGTCATCGACCTCGGCAACGGCGACAGCATCACGCTGAAGGGCGTGTCGGCCGAGGACATCCACAACCACCCGAACGACTACTTCGTCATCCACTAAGCGACCGGACCGGCGGCGTGTGCACCCCCGCGCGCACGCCGCCGCAAAGTCCCAGTGAAATTCGGGCGTCTGTCTTGGGTGAATGCGCATGACCGTTCTCGCCGTCCTGCCGACCTCCACCACCATCGCTCCCGCGCAGCTTCATGCGCTGGGAGACGATTTCGTTCTCGCGTCTTGGGAAAGCGACGGTCCGGAGACCTCCGGCCGCGTCGTTCCCACGCTGGATGGTGCCGAGGTTCGGCCGCCCTATACCACGCTGTCCGTGCGGACGAGCTGGGGCGGGCAGCGCGTGCTGTCGATCCTGCGCACACCGGACCAGCCGGGCGCCGCGGCCCGGTTCGTGGCCCAAGGCCGCGTGATCGCGGAAGCCCCGACCGACACCGACTTTCCCCACCTGGATCCGGCCTTCCTGCTGGGCAGCCTCGACGCCGGCTCCCGCCTGCGGGTGGTGCGGTTCCTGTTTGATTTCGCGCGCTCCACCCCCGCGCTGCGCGGCGACGCCGGCTTCGCCGCCGTCTGCCGCCGCATGGTGCTGGAGCTGTCGCCCGTTCCCTCCCCCGTTACGGCGCGTGCCGCGGCGACCGACGAGCTGCTGCTGTGCGCCGGGTCGCTGTCCGCCGGATTCGGCGAGGTGACGGGGGCGGTGATCATCGGCCACGGCGCCGTCGGACCTGCGCCCTTCGACGTCTGCGTCGGCTCCGCCATCGACAAGCGCGGGCGTCTGGCGATGTCCTTCCTGGTCGACCGGGTGCTGTGCGTGCCCGGCAACCTGCTGGTGGTGATGGGCCGCAACGGGCTGGCCTGCCGCAGCTTCGACGCGGTGCGCGCCAACCTGCCGACGCTGACCGAGCATCTGTCGACCCGCCGCGACACGCCGCTGAACCTGCGCCAGCACATCCTGCGCGGCCTTGCCCAACGCGGCCGGTCCGACGCGACCGCGGCGGCGGCGGTGCGCGAGCTTCAGGTGCTCGCCCCGCTGCCGAAACGGCAGGTCGCCGACGCCAAGCGGTCCATCGGCGCGTCCCTCGACCTCGCCGTGCCGACCGGTGACGGCGGGCTGTTCCTGGCCGGCTGGGTGCATGACCCGCACGGCCTCAGCGCCGGCCTCAGCGTGCAGACCCCCTTCGGCGCCGAACGGCGCCTGGAGGTGCTGGAGCACCGCTTCCCGCGCGAGGATGTGGCGAAGCTGTTCGGCACCGGATCGACCGACCGCAGCGGCTTCGTCGCCTACCTGCCCGGTGCGCCGGAGCCGGCGGCCGTCCTCCAGGTGCATGCGGAGCTTCTGCTGGGCTCCGGCGGGTCGATCAAGCTGGTGCCGCCGCTCCGCCCGCTGTCGCCGGCCGAGGCCCGCGCCGCGGTGCTGGGCAGCCTGCCGCCGCAGTTCGCCACGCCGCAGCTGCTGGAAACCGTGCTGGCCCCGGCCGTCGCCCCGCTGCACGCCGCCCATATGGCGAGCCGCCGTGCGCCGGAAATCGTGTCCTTCGGCCGCCGGCCGGAGAACCCGTCGGTTTCGCTCATCATCCCGCTTTACAAAACATTGGAATTCTTGCGGTTCCAGCTGTCGAGCTTCGCCACCGATCCCGGCATGGCGGACGCGGAACTGATCTTCGTGCTGGACAGCCCGGAGCAGCGCGACGAACTGGTGCACCTTCTGCAAGGCTTCCACGGGCTCTACGGCCTGCCGATGACGCTGCTGGTGCAGCCGGCCAACTACGGCTATTCGGCGGCCAACAACGCCGGCGCCGGTGTCGCCGCCGCACCCCGTCTGCTGTTCCTGAACTCCGACGTCATCCCGGACCGTCCGGGCTGGCTGGCGTCGCTGCTCGCGGCGTTGGAGGAACGGCCGGGCACGGGCGCGGTGGGCCCGAAGCTGCTGTTCGACGACGACAGCCTGCAGCACGCCGGCCTCTATTTCGACCGCGATGTGCGCGGCCGCTGGTTCAACCACCACTACTTCAAGGGCCTGCCGCGCGACTTCCTGCCGGCCCGGCGGGAGCGCAGCGTGCCTGGCGTCACCGGCGCCTGCCTGCTGATGCCGCGCGACGCCTTCGAGGCGGTGGGTGGCTTCTGCGAGGACTACGTCATCGGCGACTTCGAAGACAGCGATCTCTGCCTGCGCGTCCGGCAGGCCGGGATGGACATCCGCTACGTCCCCTCGGTGGAGTTGTACCACCTGGAACGCCGCTCCATCAGCCGGCACACGGGCTACACGCGCGGAGTCGCGTCCGAATACAACGCGTGGCTCCACGCCCGCCGCTGGTCGGGCCTGATGGAGGAGTTGATGGCCCATGATTGGGACGAGGCCGTTCCGCCGCCGCCGCGCCGGCCGCTGGAGGAAAGCTTGCTGCGGCCGATCACGGTGTCCAACGACCTGACCCCGCGCCCGTCGCTCCTCGCCGACATCCGCGCCCCCCTCAGCACATCTGACTCGCCGCATCACAGCGGACGCGCAAACCGGAAACGGAAATAGTGCCATGAACGAGATCCTGACCGGCAACCGCCTCGCCGTCCTGCGCCGCAACACCGACCCGCGGCTGGAGTGGCTGTGCGCGCAGATCGCGCGCAACCGCTTCCTGCCGGTGCCGCCGCCCGACCGCGTCTTCATCGGCGACGGCGACTTCCGCGCCATCGGGGCCGAGTTCCTGCGCCACTTCGTGCGCTACGGCGGCCTGAAGCCGTCCGACCGCGTGCTGGAGATCGGCTGCGGAATCGGCCGCATGGCGCTGCCGCTGACCCAGTACCTGGAGTCCTCCTACGACGGCGTGGACATCGTCGATGACGGCATCCGCTGGTGCCAGGAGGCGATCACCCCGGCCTATCCGGAATTCCGCTTCCAGTGCCTGGACGTGGCGAACGCGCTCTACAACCCCGGCGGCCGGTTCGACGCGGCGAAGTCCACCCTGCCCTACACCGACCACGGGCACGACTTCATCATCCTGACCTCGGTCATCACGCACCTGCGCACGGCCGAGACGGTGCGCTACGCGGCGGAGATCGCCCGCGTGCTGCGGCCGGGCGGGCGGGTCTTCCTCAGCCTGTTCCTGGTGGACGCCAAGGCGCGGGACGGCATCGCCAAGAAGACCGCCCGACCCGCCTTCATCGACGCGCCGGGTCCGGAATACATCGCCGACGAGAACGCGCCCAACGCCGCCGTCGCCTATTCCGAAGCCTTCCTGCTGAGCGTGTTCGAGGCGCAGGGCCTGCGCCCGGCGAAGCCGGTCCTGCGCGGCCACTGGAGCGGGCAGCGCGAGGCCGAGAATTTCCAGGATCTGCTGGTGCTGGAAAAGGAAGGTGCCCGATGAGTGCCCCCACCGGCCTTCCCCGCGTCCTGATCGTCGCCCACAACCACCCGAGCCTGCACCCCGGCGGCACGGAGATCTTCGCGCACGAGCTGTTCCGCGGCATCAAGGCGCTGGGGGCCGACGCGCTGTTCCTCGCCTGCACCAACGGCATCCACCGCGACCGCAAGCCGGGCACGAACCTCCAGACGCTGGGCCGCAGCGCCGACGAGGTGGTGCTGTGGGCCGGCCACTTCGACCATTTCTTCCAGAGCCAGATCGACCTGCACGGCATCGTGCCGGACCTGTCGAACCTGCTGCGCGCCTTCCGGCCGGACATCGTGCACATCCACCACACCCTGCTGCTGGGCGTGGAGATGCTGTTCCTGATCCGCCGCATCTGCCCGGAGGCGCGGATCGTCTACACGCTGCACGACTACTACCCGATCTGCGCCAACGACGGGCAGATGGTCACGACGAACGGGCACGCGCTCTGCAAGGCGTCCTCGCCGGACGCCTGCCACCGCTGCTTCCCCGACCGGCCGGCCGATCAGTTCGTGCTGCGCGAGAAGCACATCAAGGCGATGTTCGGCCTTGTCGACCAGTTCCTGGCGCCGAGCGCCTTCCTGCGCGACCGCTACGTCGCCTGGGGCATCCCGGCTGACCGGATCGAGGTGATGGAGAACGGCCGCCCGGCGGTCGATCCGGCGCCGCACCGCGCGCTGCCCGCGGGGGCTCCGCGCAACGCCTTCGCCTATTTCGGCAACCTGAACCCGTTCAAGGGCGTGACCGTCGCGCTCGACGCCGTGACGCGGCTCGCCCGGACGGGTGCCGACTTCTGCCTGGCCGTGCATGGCGGGGCGCCGTTCCAGACCGACGCCTTCAAGGCGAAGGTCGAGGAGGGCTTCAAGGCCGCCAAGGGGCACGCCGTCCAGCACGGCCCCTACCGCCGCGAGGAGATGGCCGACCTGATCGCCGCCTGCGATTGGGTGGTGATGCCGTCGATCTGGTGGGAGAACGCGCCGCTCGTCATCCGCGAAGCCTTCCAGCATGGCCGCCCGGTCATCTGCAGCGGCATCGGCGGCATGGCGGAGGCGGTGTGCGACGGGGTGGACGGGCTGCATTTCCGGGCGGGGGACGCCACGGATCTGGCCCGCGTCATGAATCGCGCAATGACCGAGCCCGGACTTTGGGAAAGGCTCGTGTCCAACATACCGGTGGTCCGCACGACTGAAGAGGCCACCGAACAACACGTCATGCTGTATGACGCAATAATATGGGGTGATGGGGGAGCGCATGGACAGGGCTCGATTGCGGGGAGCATCGCAGGATGAAGGAACCGATCACCAAGGCCGACATCACGGCGGCCATTCTACTTGACGACGACACGTTGGTGCTGTTCGGAGCCATCGATCGGACCTTGCCGGCCGCGGGGGTCGTGCATCTCGACGGTTCGGTCGAAGGGCGCTACGGCGGCCGGTCCTGGACGGACGCGGAGGGCGAGCGCTGGTTCCTGGGCGGCGTCCGAGTGGCGGGCCTGGCGCAGCTGCGCCCGTCGCGGGTGGAGATCGCCGACGAGGGCGGGGAGCGGCTGGTCCTGCCGCGCCTTTCCAACGTCCGCACCAACCCGTCGCACCTGATCGCCGCGCTGAAGGCGTTCCAGCCCGGCGCCCTGTCGCTGGCGCTGGACTTCACGCTCGCGCTCGCCGCGTCGTCCGGCACGCCGGCGGATGGGACGGGTGACCGCATCGGCCGCCTGCTGTCCGGCCTCGTGCAGGAGGTGTCGCAGCCCGACGGCTTCACCGAGGTGTTCGGCCGCTTCCGCGACGGCAGCCTGATGCTCCAGGGCTGGGCGCGCAGCTTCAAGACCGGCGCGCAAAAGATCCTGATCGAGGCGGAGGAGATCGGCATCCACCGCGCCACCGCCGCGTCCTTCGCGCGGCCCGACCTGCCGTCGGATGCCGCCGGCGTACTGGCCGTGCTGACCGACCCGACGCCGGCCCCCGGCACCGTCCGCCGCATCCACTACCGCGCCGCCGACGGCTGGCGCCACATGGAGATCTTCGAGCAGCGCACCATCCTGCCGGAGGGCGTGGCCGCCGCGCACGTCCGCGACATGCTGGGCAACCTGCACGACGCCGAGGCGCGGCAGGCGGTCACCCGCATCGCCGCGTCGCGCTACGACGGGGCGGAGACGGTGTCGCAGCTCGACGTGCCGGTCCGCATGGGCATGGACATGGTGCTGCGCGTGCCCGGCGCCGGCCTGTTCGTCGCCGGCTGGCTGCTCGACCCCACGCACCAGGTGCGCGCGGTCACGCTGAAGGGGCCGGGCGTCTCCGCCCGCCTGGACGGCGAGTGGTCGCGGCTGTCGCGCCGCGACGTGACGGAGGCCTTCCAGCACGACGGCCTGTTCGCCGGTCGGCTGGTTCCCGGCCAGGACCAGCACGGCTTCACCGTCTTCGCGACGGAGCCCGCGGGCGTGGCACAGACGGCCGATTTCCACCTGGAACTGGAACTCGCTAACGACCGCTTCGCCTTCCTGCCGCTGAGCTGCCTGCCCCCGGCCCCGGAAGCGCTGAAGCGCATGTTGTCGCTGGTGAACCTGGACAGCCCGTCCATCGAGACGCTGATCGCCCGGCACGTCGGGCCGATGCTGCGCACCGCCCGCACCCGCGGAGCGGATCTGAAAGCCACGGGCATCCACCCCATGGGCCGGCCGGTGAAGGCGCCGCGCGTGTCCGTCGTCCTGCCGGTGACCGACCGGCGCGAGGACGTGGACCTGAACATCGCGCGCCTCGCCATCGACCCGGACTTCGCCGACACCGAGCTGCTGGTCGTCGCCACGGCCGGCACGCACGAGCGGCTGGGCGGGGCGGTGCGGCAGGCCGCGGCCTTCTACCGCCAGTCAGTGACGTTTGTCGCCGCGCCCGAGGCGACCGACGCGTTCGAGGCCATCGCCGCCGCCCTGCCCCACGCGCGGGCGGAACGGGTGCTGATGCTGTCCCCGTCCGTGCTGCCGACCGAGAAGGGCTGGCTGTCGGCGCTGGAGCGGGTGTCGCGCAAGTCCGGCGGGCCGGTGATGGTCAGCCCGACGCTGCTGTACGAGGACCATTCGATCCGCTTCGCCGGCATCATGGCGGTGGAGGGCTCCGACGGCGCCAAGACCTTCGAGCGCCGTTACGCCGGCTACCCGCAGGATTGGCTGAAGGAGCACGAGGCGGCCACGGTGGACGCCGCTGCTCCGGAATGCGCCCTGCTGCCCAAGGACGCGCTGGCCCGCGCGCTCTCGACCATGGGGTCCTACATGGGGGCCGACCACAAGGGGCTGGACCTCTGCCTGCGCCTGCGCGCGCTGGGCGGGGCCTGCGTCTGGCTGCCGCGCGTCACGCTGGTGGCGCTCGACGAGCAGCCGCGCGACGCGCACGCCGACCGCTGGCACCGGGCGGGCGCCATGGTGGACCGGTGGAGCTTCGAAGACACTTGGTCCGCCCGCGTCGCCGCCTGACCCCCGCAAGCCCATTCGAGATCGGCCGAACCATGAGCAACAAGCGCGTCCTGATCATCAGCCACGGCCATCCCGCCTTTTCGCTGGGCGGCGCGGAGGTGGCCTCCTACAACCTGCACCTTGGCATGCACGACCTGCCGGGCTGGGAAAGCCATTACCTGGCCCGCACCTCGCCGCCGGTCACGCCGCACGGCAGTTCAGCCCTGATGGCGCTGCGCCAGAAGGAGCGTGAGGTCCTCTACTACGCCAATGACTACGACCATTTCCGCCTGTCGAACCGGAACCTGCCGGGCCTGGAGAAGGACTTCGTCCGCTACATCCGCGACCTGCAGCCGGACGTCGTCAACTTTCACCACTTCATCGGCTTCGGCGTGGAGACCATCCAGGCGATTCGGCAGGCGCTGCCGCGCGTGCCGATCGTCGTGACCTTCCACGAGTATCTGTCCATCTGCAACCACCATGGCCAGATGGTGAAGACCAGCCGCAACGCGCTGTGCTACCGCTCCAGCCCGGCGGACTGCGCCGGCTGCTTCCCGCACATCGGCGAGGCGGAGTTCTTCAAGCGCGAGTTGTTCCTGAAGACCTTCCTGGAGCAGGCCGACTTCTACGTCAGCCCGTCGAACTTCCTGATCGACCGCTACGTCGACTGGGGCCTGCCCCGCGAGAAGTTCCGGATGATCGAGAACGGCCTGACGATCGAGGGCATCGCCCCACCCCGGCCGCTGGCCCGCGGCGGCAAGCGCAACCGCTTCGCCTTTTTCGGCCAGCTGACCGAGTTCAAGGGCGCTCACGTCCTGGTCGAGGCCATCGGTCGCATCTCGGAAAAGGCCTGGGGGGAGGACGGCGCGTTGATGATCTTCGGCGGCAACCTGGAACGCCAGCCGGAGGCCTACCAGAAGAAGTTCAACGAGGCGGTCGAGCGCGCCGGCGACCGCGTGCGCTTCTACGGCAGCTACCGGTCCGCCGAACTGCCGGGCCTGATCAAGGACGTGGACTGGGTGGTGATGCCCTCCATCTGGTGGGAGAACTCGCCGGTCGTGATCCAGGAGGCATTCCTGCACGGCCGCCCGATCATCAGCAGCAACATCGGCGGCATGGGCGAAAAGGTCACCCACGGCGTGGACGGCCTGCATTTCCGCAACGGCAGCGTCGAGGATCTGGTCGACCGCATGACCGAGGCGCTGACCACCCCCGACCTGTGGGACCGCCTGCGCATGCGCATCCGCCGCCCGATCGACCGCGCCGAATGCGCCCGCCGTCACGCGGACGTCTACGACGCGCTGATCGCCGCCGCGGGTGGTGGTGCGGTGTCAATGCCCGAGCGGGCCGTGGCGCAGAAGGTGTGATGCGGCCGATGTGGATGACGCTTGCCCCCACCCTAACCCTCCCCCGCTGGGCGAGGGAGGGGAAATCGGCCCTCCCCCGCCCAGCGGGGGAGGGAGGGACCCGCGAAGCGGGAGGGTGGGGGCGATACGCCTCGCACATCCTGCGCGCCGCCCTGTTGGCGTCGTCGATGCTGCTTGCCACCGCCAATGCCCACGCCGCTGACCTGCGCGTTTCCCCCGCCCCGGGCGCGGCGCCGGAAACCGTCTACGACCACCGCAGCCAGGCCTGCGAGGCGTGGGACGTGCCCGACGCTCCGGCCCGCGCCTGGAAGGGCGCCGACGGCACCGTCCATCTGCTGGCGGCGCACACCAACGCGCGCACGCTGTCCGGCCCGTCGCTGAACAGCCTGCGCCACGACTGCCGCGTGGTGTTCAAGTCCGGCAAGCGCGACGATCCGGGCAAGTACGACGACGTGGGCTGGCTGACCTCGCCCTACACGCTGGACGGGACGACCGTCTACGGGCTGGTACACAACGAGTACCATGGGCACAAGCGCCGCGACCTCTGCCCGGTCGGCGACTACATGGCGTGCTGGTGGAACGCGCTGACCCTGTCCGTCTCGCGGGACGGCGGGCAGAGCTTCGGGCCGGGGCGCTACGTCGCCGGCATTCCGTACAAGTTCCGCGGCGACCTCGGCCATCGCGCCGGGCTGTTCGCGCCCAGCAACATCGTGGAGCGCGAGGGCTGGTACTACGCCATGGCCTTCGCCGAGGGCATCGGGGAGCAGAAGCGCGGCGTCTGCGTGATGCGGACCCGCGACCTGGGCGATCCGAAGTCCTGGCGCGCTTGGGGTGGGCAAGACTTTTCAGTCCGCTTCGCCGACCCCTACGTGGAGGGCGAGGCCGACGCCGCAACCCACGCCTGCGCGCCGCTGCCGGCCGACCGCCTGCCCTTCACCGTCACCAGCCTCGTCCGCCACAGCGGCACCGGGCTGTGGGTCGCGGTGATGGCCGGGCGGAGGGCCGAGCGGCCGGGGGCGGAGCCGGTTTCCGGCGTGTGGACCTCCACTTCTCCCGACTTGGTCAGCTGGTCGCCGCCGCGGCTGGCGCTGGCCGCCCCGTTGCTGACCGACAAGGCCTGCGGCGTGGCGGAAAGCTACTACTACCCGGCGATCCTCGACCCCAACGCGAAGACGCGGAACTTCGAGGACGTCGGCAACAGTGCGTACCTCTACATGACGCGCCTTGCGCAGAACGGCTGCAAGCCGACGCAAGACCGCGATCTCGTCCGAATAATGATCCGCCTTGAGCCAATCACGGGCGGGTAAAATCAACAAACGGTTCGCTTCGAAACTCAACCATTCCACCACACCCCCGATCCAGGAGAATTGCGTTGGCTAACATTCTAGTCATGATTCCCTCCGGCGAAGTCTATGATCATGACTGCGTGCGGTGGTACAGCTATCAAAACATTCAGCGCAGCATCAATCATTACCACAACATCGGCGACGCCTTCGTCTACGATTCGTCGCTGAAGCTGCTGACGTACGATCGCCTGGACGTCGTGGAGATCCGCGAGTTCAAGCAGGAAGTGGTGGACAAGGCGAACGCGGAATACGACTACGTCTTCCTGCGCGGCTCCAACTACATCCACAATCACATGACCTGGCCGGAAGCGACCGAGCAGGTCCTGTCGAAGCTGCGCATCCCCGTGATCGCCTTCGGCGTCGGCGCCCAGGCACCGGCCACCGGCAAGATGGAGCTGTCGGCCGAGAGCAAGCGTATCTGGCAGATGTTCGCCGACAAGTCGACCACGCTGGGCGTGCGCGGCACCTACACGGCCGAAGTGCTGTGGGACCTCGGCATCAAGAACGTGCGCATCGTCGGCTGCCCGACCGCCTTCCGCAACCGCGATCCGGAGCTGCGCATCGACCTGCCGTCGCTGGACAGCGTGCGCAACGTCGGCATCACCATGCGCCGCGAGGTGTCGGCCCACTATTCGCCGGACGTGAAGACCTACCTGGCGCGCCACCGCGACTTCGTGAAGGACATGAGCCGCCGCTTCGACACCGTCCTGATGATGCAGGGTGAGGTCGAGGAGAAGAAGCTGCTCTGGGGCACCGACGAGCAGAAGGCCGAGGCCTGGGAAGAGCTGCACAAGAACCCGTGGCTGAAGACCGGCTACTTCGACGAGGAACTGGACGAGCTGTACCGCACCCGCCTGTGGTATTCGGACGTCGTCGCGGACTACGAGAACCTCGTGCGCTCGAAGGACCTCGTGCTCGGCTACCGCCTGCACGGCAACCTGATGGCGCTGTCGAACGGCACGCCGTCGGTCTACTTCAGCTACGACAGCCGCACGGCGGAGTTCGCGGAGACCTTCGCGATCCCCTGCTACGACGTCTATTCCGACAAGCCCTTCGTCCTTGAGGAATACTGGGACCAGAGCCTGTTCGAGAAGTTCAACCGCACCTTCTACCAGCGCTACCGCGACATGCGGGAGTTCCTGGACGAGAACTACCTCCCGCACCGCATGCCGAGTCCGGCCGCGCGCAAGACCCCGCAGCGCAAGGCGGCCTGACGGCGCGCGACGCCGGGTCCCAGCGCCCTCTCGGCCCAACCCGCTCCCCCGCTGCGGGCTGGGCCGAGATGGTGCCGGAACCCGGCGTCGCCGTTGTCCTGTTTTGTTGGGTGGAGCGCAGCGCAACCCAACACCCCCCGTTCCAGCCGACCGGAAGAGCGAACCATGCCCGACACCGCCATTCCCGAACCCGTCGCCCCCGAGATCGCCACCGAGGTCGCCCCATCCGTCATCGAAGGGCGCGTGGACGCGATCCAGGCCGGCCGGATCTATGGCTGGGCGTGGGACCGGTCCTACCCCAACGATCGGCTGGAGGTTGAATTCCGGGCGGAGACGCTGGACGGGCGCGGCCTCGTGCTTGGACGCGCGCTGGCGGACCGCCCGCGCGAGGATCTCGTGGGCGGTGGATTCGGCGACGGCCACCACGCCTTCGAGGCTGACCTTGTCCTGCCGTCGGACCTCGACCCGACCCGCGTCGTGGCGGTGATCCACGCGCCGAGCACGGGAACGATCACCACCTTCGTGCAGCCGAGCGCTGAGGAAAAGCTGCTGGAGCGCACGCTCGCCCCGCACCTGATGCGCATCGGCGATGGGGTGGAGGCGGCGCGGCGCGACAACCAGCGGATCGTCGCGACCCAGCAGGGCATCGCCCGGCTGCTCCGCGATCTTCAGGAACGCGTTGGGGCGGAGCAGGCCGGCAACGCCGCTTCCGCTGCGCAACAGGCCGCCCACGCCGAGACGCTGGTCGAGTTGAAGGAGCGCATCGCCGGGCTGGAGGTGTTCCTGGTCCGCATGGACACGACCATGCGCGGCTTCGACACCGCGCTGAAGGGCAAGGCGACGCAATCCACGGCCCCGATCATCGCGGCGGGCATCGGCGCCGCGGTGGGCGCGCTGGTCGCGGCCATCATCGGGCGTCTGATCTTCCACTGATCCGATCCGCACAGAGGTGGGTTGCAGGACTGGCGGCGGAGCGCGCGCGCCTTTATATAGGGCGCTTCGAACCGGGGTGCCCCGGAGGATTATCAGGACCGCGCCAGCATGGACCAGAGCCGTTTCCCCTCGCCGCAAGCCGCCACCATCGCCGAGCGGGTCGCCAAGACCGGCATCGACGAGGCGATGATCGAATCCCTGGTCCGCACCTTCTACGGCAAGATCATGGCCGACCCCGTCCTGGGCCCGATCTTCGGCGCCGCCATCACGGACTGGGAGCCGCATCTGCGCAAGATGATGGACTTCTGGTCCTCCGTCGCGCTGCTGACCCATCGTTACGACGGCCGCCCTGTCCCGGCGCATGTCCGCCTGGACATCCGTCCGGAACATTTCGAGCGCTGGCTGACCCTGTTCCGGGAAACCACGGCCGAGGTCTGCACGCCGGAGGCCGCCGTCTTCTTCGAGGACCGCGCCCAGAACATCGGCCGCAGCATCCAGATGGGCGTGGACTTCTTCCGCAACCAAATGGCCGCCAAGGCGTAAGCCCCTCCCCCGCCGAAGCGGGAGAGGAGAAAAAAGAGACCTTACGTCGCGCGCACCGGCTTGCCGGGCACGCCCCAGCTTTGCGTGAAGTCGCGGACGCCGGGGATGGTCATCAGGTTCGCGTCCTTCACGTAGACATACTGCTTGGGGCCAAGCTCGTACTCGGTCAGGGTGACGCCCTTGGCTTGGCAGCGCTTCAACTCGTCCGCCTTGATGGACCGGTCGGAGACGACCATGTCCGGCGTCTCCAGCCCGACGCCGGCGCAGAAGGCGCGGAAGCCGCTGTTGGTGCCCTCCGCGACGAGGCGCGGCTTGGTGTCGGGCGTGCCGCCGAAGCGGTCGGCTGCGGCGCCGATCGGGCCGCGCATCGCCGGGCTGCCGACGATCCAGATCCCACGCTCCTCCGGCGGGGGCTTCGGAACGGTGGGTGCGGGCAGCGTCGCCGTCTGGCGCGGCGGCGGTTGGAAGCCGGGGAACTGGCAACCCGCCAGCACGGCCGCCGCGGCAAGCGCGGCCATCCCCTTGGTGACGACTCTCAATCGGTCCTCCACGGAAGCGTTTTGTACGGTCCGGTCTGGGACGTAACGCTCAACTTGGCCGTACGGCTCCTAAATGGCGGGCGAGTGCGGCTTCCAAAAGGCGCGGCGTCACCGGCTTGTGCACCAGGGCGATTCCATGGGCGGCGGCGTCGCGCTGCGGTTCCGGCCCGATCTCGCCGGTGATGATGATGGCGGGCACGCCATCGTCGAACATGTCGCGGATGCGCAGGATTGCCTCCGTACCGACGCGCCCCTGGCGCAGGCGGTAATCGGCCAGCACCACGTCGGGCCGTCGGGCGACGGCGCGAAGGCGGGTGACCGCCTGGTCCGTGCTTCCGGCGGTCAGGACGTCGAACCCCCACTCCCGCAGCATCGTCGCCAGCCCCATCATGACGATGGCGTCGTCCTCCACCACCACGGCCAGCCGTTGCTGCTGGTTCGCCGCTTCCCGCACGGGGATCGACCTGACCGGCTGCGGTGCGGCCGCGCAGTCCGGACCACGCTCCATGCGCTGCGCCAGGGGAACATCGACGGAAAAGATCGAACCGCGCCCGGGGTGCGAAACCATTTCCACCGGATGGTCGAGAAGGTGCGAGAGCCGCCGCACGATGGCGAGGCCCAGCCCCAGGCCCCGGTCGCGGTCGCGCTCCGGGTTGCCGACCTGATGGAACTCCTCGAAGATGCGCCCCTGCTGCTCCGGGGCGATGCCGATGCCGGTGTCGTGGACCTCGATCCGCAGCCGGTTGCCGTGCGGCGTGCAGTCGACCAGGATGCGCCCGCGCTCGGTGTAGCGGATGGCGTTGTCGACGAGGTTGCGCAGCATGCGGCCGAGCAAGACCCGGTCGCTGCGCACCCGGCCGGTGCAGGGGATGACCTGCCAGCCCAGACCCTTGGCCTCGGCGACCGGAGCGAAGGCGGCGGACAGGGGGCTGATGAGGTCGGCGATGCAGAACTCCTCGACCTGCGGCGCCACGATCCCGGCGTCGAGGCGGGAGACGTCCAGCAGGCTGTCCAGCAGGTCCTTCAACGTGTCCAGCCCCTGCTGCAGCCGGTCGAGCACCGCGCGTCCCGGCTCGTCGGCGATGTGGGCGCGCAGCGCGCCGGCGAAGAGGAGGATGGACTGCATGGGCTGGCGCAGGTCGTGGCTGGCGGACGCCAGGAAGCGGCCCTTGGACCGGTCCGCCTCCTCCGCGGCCTGCTGGGCGCGGCGGATGTCGTGGATGTCCACCGCCGTGCCGATCCAGGACACGATCCGCCCCTCCTCGCGCATCGGCACGACGCGAGTGAACTGCCACCGCCACCGGCCGTCGGCCCGTCGCACCCGCATTTCCAGCTGGTAGGGCGTGCCCGCGGCGATCGCGCCGTTGCGCAGATCCAGGAAGCGCTTGCGGTCGTCGGGGTGGACGAAGTCCCATTGATTGGGCCCAAGCCGGTCGATCCCGGTGTAGCGCCGCCATTCGGAGTTCACGAACTCCACCGACCCGTCCGCCCGATTGATCCACATGAACTGCGGCGTGTGGTCGACCAGGTTGCGGAAGCGCGCCTCGCTGACCCGCAAGGCCTCCTCCGCGCGCTTGCGGGCGGTGATGTCGCGTGCCACGCCGGCCACCCCGACGGTGGCGCCCGCGGCGTCGCGCAGCGGCATCACCGCGATCATCAGCACCCGGTTTCCATTGCCATCCGGAAATGGCAACTCCTCCTCCACCGTTTCCTCGCGCCCGCTCTCGACGACGCGTTGGCACAGGGCGTCGAGCCGGGCGGCGTCCTCTGGCGGGAACAGGTCGTGGTCGCACTGTCCCACCACCTCGTCCCGGCTGCGCCCGAACAGGCGGGCGGTGGCGGAGTTGACGAGGGTGAAGCGGCGGTCGCGGTCCTTGGCGAAGATGGGGTCGCTGGCGCTCTCGATGATGCTTTCCAGCAGCGCGTGCTTTTCGCGCAGCCGCTGTTCGGCCTCGCTGGTGGCCAGCTCCGCCGCGCGCACCTCCAACTGGTGCATGGCGAGGCGGGCGAACTCCTCCAGGTCGTTGCGGCTCTCCTCGTCGAACTCCGGGCGGGGCTTCATGTCGATGATGCAGAAGGTGCCGATCAGCAGCCCGTCCGGCGTCTTCAGCGGCGCGCCGGCGTAGAAGCGCAGGTGCGGCGGCCCGGCCACCAGTTCGTTGTCGGCGAAGCGTTCGTCCCTGGTCGTGTCGGGGATCACCAGGACTTGGTCTTCCAGGATGGTGAAGGCGCAGAAGGAAATGCGGCGCTCGATCGACTCCGGCACTAGGCCGAAGCGGGCCTTGCACCACTGCCGCGTCTCGTCCACCAAGTTGACGAGCGCGATCGGCGCGTCGAAATGTCGGGACGCCAGCCGCGTCAGGCGGTCGAACACCGGTTCCGGCGGCGTGTCGAGCACGCCATAGCCCTTGAGCTTGTCGATGCGGGCAAGCTCGTTCAACGGCCATGGCGGCTCGATGCGGCTCAATGCGGCTCCTTGTCCCATGTTCCGGATTCAGCGCGCCGAATGCTTTCCGGTCCAGCACAAAATCCTAGCAACATCGGCACGGGGAGGAGCGTGCTCTTAAGGACAGGGCATTCCCTGCACAAAAGTCAGGCAAAGATCCTCAGCGGTCCTGCTGGTAGCCCTGATGCGTCGTGTTCTGCTTCACATTTCCTTGGCGGTCCTGCTCCTCCAGGTTCTGCGGCGTCGGCTTTGCGGCCGCTTGGTCGTCCTTGCCGACCTCCGGCGCGCTGCCCGGCCCCTTGTCGCTGCGTGCGGCGGGCGGGACCGGCGGCATGGATTTGGACATTCGGATTCTCCCCAATGGTGGCACCCCTCGGCAACATCGCGCCGCCGGCAACGGTTCCGTCTCCGGAAAAGACGCGGCATTCAAGCACCGCACCCCCTACATGCTCTAAAAGAGACCCATGTTCTTGAACGGGGAGACAGGAATGCCGGACAGCATGCCGAACCACGAGTCCTCCAGCTACCGCCTTGCCTTCGAAGACCGCGACTTCCTGCTGGGCGAACCGATGCGCGGCGTGCGCTTCATGCTCGAATACGCCAAGCCGGAAATGCACCTGAAGGCCTGGGGAATCCGCTCGACCATCGTGGTGTACGGCAGCGCCCGCGTTCCCTCGCCCGAACAGGCGGAACGGATGCTGCGCGAGGCGCGCACGCCCGAGGAGAAGCAGCATGCCGAGCGGCGCGCCAAGCAGGCGCCCTGGTACGAGGAGGCGCGCAAGTTCGGCCGCATCGTGTCGGAGCGGGGCGGCGCTCTGGCCCCGACGTCCGACGGGCAACGGGACAACGTCATCGCCACCGGCGGAGGCCCCGGCCTGATGGAGGCGGCGAACCGCGGCGCGCAGGAGGTTGGCGCGCCCAGCATCGGCTTCAACATCAGCCTGCCGCACGAGCCGCGCCCGAACCCCTACAGCACGCCGGACCTGACCTTCCGCTTCCACTACTTCGCCATCCGCAAGATGCATTTGGCGATGCGGGCCAACGGGCTGGCGATCTTCCCCGGCGGCTACGGCACCTTCGACGAGGCCTTCGAGATCCTGAACCTGCGCAACACCAACAAGGCTTCCCGCCTGCCCATCGTGTTCGTCGGCCGGGACTATTGGAACGAGGTCGTGAACTTCCAGGCGCTGGCCGACCACGGCATGATCAGCCCGGGCGACCTCGACCTGTTCGACATCGTGGACACCGCCGAGGAGGCCTGGGACTGCATGAACCGCCTTGGCCTGAAGCGCGGCGCGCCGCCGCTGGGTCCGGCCGGAACGGGCCAGTCCTCGGCGGACGAGGAGGAGTGAGGCTCAGCCGTGCGGCGCGGCACCTTCCTCGGCCGTCTCGGCCGTCGGGGGAGCTGCGGCGCGCAAGCCCCGGCCGAAGGGGGCGATGCGGCCGAGGCCGGGGAACTTGATGGCGAGGTCCAGCGGGTCCACCCCCACGGTCAGGCCGAGGAGGTTCAGCTCCACCCCCTCCTCGACCGCGACCAGCAGGCCGGCGGCACCGAACAGGTTGACCTGCCAGCCGGTGCCGCTGGGCGCCCGCGCCACGAAGGGGGCGGCGAGGAAGTCCTTGCCGAGCGCTGTCGCCGGCAGGTCCAGGCGCAATTCCGGCACGGCGCGCCCGATCCAGGCGGCGAAGGTGTTGCTGTTCGGCCCGGGCCACAGGCGGTATTCCCCGGCGTAGGGGTAGCGGCGCGCGGCCTCCGCGATCTTGGGGATGGCCGCTTCCGCCGCCGCTCCGCGCAGTTCGGCCAGGACCGAGGGCTGGGACCCGAACCAGCGCCCGTCGGGGTCGCGATTGCTGATCGCCACGGTGGGGAGCCCGCGGTAGGCGCGCCAGCCGATCACCTCGTAGACGGTGTAGGCGCGCGCCCCCGCCGGCTTGACCGCGAACCAGGGGTGCACGCCGAAGGCGCCGCGCCAGGACAGGGCGCGGGCCGCGTAGACCTGGACCACCGCCTCCGGCGTGGTGGCCGGGTCGGGTGCCAGGCCCACGGGGCTGCGGTCGGCGCGGCTCCAGTCCACGCCGAGCGACGCGGAGCCCGACGCGATCACGAAGGCCGGCCCCGCCAGCAGCAGGACCAGCAGCAAAAGAAATCCTAAAAGCACTTTCACCCGCCTCTCCCGCCTACCCTGCGGCGTTGCCCACGGCATCCGTGTTCCAATGCTACCATCGCCTCTCCGGCCCTCCCTGTTGTAGGAAGGAGACCGTCCCAATGCCCTGCGCCGCCGACGCCATCCGAGGAGCCGCCCATGACCGCCGATCCGACTGACCTTATCGACCGCATCACCCGGCAGGCTCCTACCCGCGCCGCGACGGCCGAGGTCGCGCGGGCGCTCGGCTGGACGACCGGGCCCAGCAAGAAGGGCTGGAAGGTCGTGCAGCCGACCGGCTATGTCGGCGGCATGGTCGTCCCACCGAGCGCCGAGACCACCGCCGCCGAGGTCTGGTTCGACCCGGACGGCCGCGAGCGCGGCCTTACCGGACCCAACGAGGAGTTCCCGCCCTACCTGACCAGCCTCGACACCGCGCTCGGCGCCGTTCCCGGGGAGCGTCGGGCCGACCTTCTGCGCCGCGCGCTGGACCGCCACCGGGACTGGCAGGCCGAGTCCGGGCGGGACGACGCGGCGCTGTCGCGGCTGGCCGCCTTCGTCATCGCGGAGTGGCTGGCGGAGCGGGCCATGCGACGCAATGAAACGCCATGAAACATCGAACGCTGTGATGTCGCACGGGCGGTCGAGGCGGACGGGTGGTAATGCCGGGGGGATTCACCACAAAGACAAAAAGGGCACAACGGACGTCACGAAGAGGGCCGACGCCGGACATAGGTGTTCATTGAAGCACCCATGTGCAACAAGATTCTAGCGGATTTGCGCGGGCGGATTCCGGGTGTTTGTGATTTTGATCCTATCGAATTTCGGGGAAGGACGCAACGGGGACGCGGCTGGTTACGACGTCTCCCCATTCTCCTGGCTGCGGTCGAAGAGGCGCAAGGCCAGAAGGGCGTGGCCGAGCGTTCCGCCGGCCCGCACTGCCGCCGCGACAAGGGCCGCTTCGGCCAGTTCCTCACGGGTAGCGCCCGCCTTGGCCGCCGCGCGGGAATGGACGTCGAGGCAATAGGCGCATTGCGTCGTCATCGCCACAGCCAGGGCGATCAGTTCGCGGTATTTGAGCGGGATCAGGCCGTCCTTGCGTTCAACGGCGTGGTTGAAGGCGAGGAACGCCTTGGCCTCCACGGGAGCGCACGCGGCAAGCGTCGGGATGGACTTGAGGTCGTCCGGGGTCTGGTACTCGGTCATTGCTTACCTCGTCAGGTATTCGCGCATCAGCAGGCGTGCGCGGTGCAGCCGCGCCTTCACCGCCTGCCGCGTGGCGCCGAGCGCCACGGCTATTTCGTCGATGGTCATTTCCTTCACGTCGCGCATCAGCGCGACCTCGCGGTAGTGCGGCGGAAGCGCTTCGAAGGCGGCGGCCACATCGAGCCGCAATTCGGCTTCCGGCCAGTCGAGCAGCAGCCGCTCGGCCTCGCCCTCATCCACCGCGAGCCCGCTCCGACGGGCGAGGCGAAGGCATTCCCGCCGGACGACGCTGAACAGCCAGCCTGAGAAGGACAACACCGTGCGAATGGTGCCGACGTGCCGGAAGAGCCGCCATAAAGCTTCCTGTGCGGCGTCTTCCGCATCGGCGGAGGTACGGCAGGTCGCGCGGGCGTAACGGCGGATGTCAGGCTGCGCCATCTCCAGCAGGCGAACGATCGTGTTCTGGTCGCCGAGACGGGCCGCCTCGAACATCTCGATCGGGATTGTCGCCGCTTTCATGAATTCCTCCTTCCAATGCCCGCAACCGCACACATCGGGCAATAGCCGAAAACGCCAGTCAGCGCGAACCCCAGACCGCCTGTTGCCGCCAGCCACGCCGTTATGCCCGACAGATGGATGAACGCCGCGACCGCAGCGGCGAGGCCGAGGGCGACCCGCACAGCCTGATGCGTGCCACCGAGGTTCTTCCTGTAGAATGCCACCGAAACCTCCCTTGCGAAGCTGAGGCCGAGTGCCTCATCTCCATGAGAGGCAGGAAGGCGGAGAAAGGATTCGCCCGACGTCCAAAATTTTTTCAGAAGGCCCCACGGACGGCGCCGCTCGACCTGTCTTGCGCCTGTTGGATGTTCTGAAACGCGCGGAGCGGCATACCCCGCAGCAACCGCCGGTTGGCCGCAGGAGAGCGCTGATGGAATTCTCCTGCGATCCTAAACGTCTGTGGAGAGCGCCCCGGCGCCGTGCTCAGGTTTCTGGAAACCGCGCCTAAAGCGCTTATCCTTGGATGTGCTCTCGCCCTCCCGGGGCGGGAGAGGGGATACGCTTCACCCGCTTAAGCGCCGGCGCGTTGGTATAGGGGAGGCTTGACCGGGGCCGGATGGCCGTCACCTTTCTTGGACCGTCAATGTTCCACGACAGGAGCAGCCACCATGCGTGCCAGCCTGACGCGTACCAGCCTCGCCGCCGCGGCGCTCCTCTTCGCGCTGTCGGCCTGCGAGTCCTTGCAGCCGGACTATAAGAAGTCGTCGGCCACCCAGCTGAAGGGGAGCGAGATCTCGTCCCTGCTCACCGGGAAGTCCATCAGCCTGTCCAACGCGCGGGGCCGGTCCTACACCAACACCTTCGGCCGCGACGGGCGGGTGTTGATTTCCGGCGGCAAGGGCAACCTGTCCGGCGACTGGAAGGTGGCCGGCGACCGCTATTGCCTGACGCTGGACGAGGACAAGCGCGAGCAGTGCATGGACATCTACAGCGTCGGCGACGGAACCTACCAGATGGTCAATTCCGACGGCACGCTGCGGAATACCTTCAAGGTACAGTAACCGCCGTCACCAGATCGTACGGGCCAGCCGGTCGCCCTGCTTATTGAGGTTGTCGAACAGGCGGCGGGCGGTCGGCTCGTCGGTCCAGTCCTGGGGCTGGACCACGGCGCCCACGGTGTCCGGCCGGTCAGGCGCGCTTGGCCTTTGCTCGCCACCGGTCTCCCGGTTTGCTGATTCCAGCCCGTAGGCTCGTCCGTCCCGCACCTCCAGGACGGCGAAGCGGTTGTCCTGCTCGATCAGGCGGAAGCTGCCGTTTTCGGCGACGGTGCGCGCGTTGGCCATCGTTCCTGCCACTCCCTGTTTGTGGGTCCCCTCGACAACGATGCTGCAACCATGCTGCGGTGCGTTCGTCGCGGCACTTTTTTGCTGTGCAAATGAGAGTCGTTCGCACTATACAGGAGATGCACACCCCAGGGACGCCCGACCGCCATGCTCCAGACCGTTACGCCCCACGTCGCCACGTCGAAGACCACCAAGTTCCGCGCCATCGCCGCCACGGCTGGAGCCTACCTGCTGCCCGCGTCCGCGTGGGCGCAGGACAACGTGCCGCCTGCCTTGCCGACGGAGGTGCCCCCGGTCGCCACGGCGATGCTGCCGCATGACCTGTCGCCCTGGGGCATGTTCATGTCGGCAAGCCCCGTCGTGCAGGCGGTCATGACCGGGCTGGCGCTGGCGTCGGTGGCGACCTGGACCATCTTCCTGGCGAAGTCCGTCGAGCTGTCCAAGGCCAAGCGCCAGGCGCGCGCCGCGCAGGCGGCGCTGGAGCAGGCGCGGAGCCTGACCCAGGCGGCGGAGGCCATCGGATTCGAGAAGAGCCCAGCGACCGCCTTCCTGCGCGCGGTGATCGCGGAAGCGCACCAGTCCGCCGACGCCCCCTCCCTGGACGGGCTGAAGGAGCGCGCGGCGTCCCGCCTGGAGCGGATCGAGGCGGCGGAGGGGCGGCGCATGATGCGCGGCACCGGCATTCTCGCCAGCATCGGCTCCACGGCTCCCTTCGTCGGGCTGTTCGGCACGGTCTGGGGAATCATGACCAGCTTCGTCGGCATCGCGAAGACGCAGACGACCAACCTTGCCGTCGTGGCACCGGGCATCGCGGAGGCTCTGCTCGCCACCGCCATCGGGCTGGTCGCGGCCATCCCGGCGGTGGTGATCTACAACGCTTTCGCCCGGTCCATCGGCGGCTACCGCGCCCAGTTGGGCGACGCGTCGGCGGCGGTGCAGCGGCTGCTCAGCCGCGACATGGACCGCCGTGCCCTGCCCCGCATGTCCTCCAAGGCGGCGGAGTAACGGCGATGGCGGCGCGCCTGGACAACGGGGACGACCTGTCCGAAAGCCACGACATCAACGTCACGCCCTTCATCGACGTGATGCTGGTGCTGCTGATCATCTTCATGGTGGCGGCCCCGCTGGCGACGGTGGACGTGCCGGTGGACCTGCCGGCCTCCACCGCCCAGCCGCAGCCCCGTCCCGACAAGCCGCTGTTCCTGACCATCCAGGGCGACCATTCCCTGTCCGTGGGGGACGCGCCGGTGGCGCGCGGCCAGCTTGCCGCGGCGCTGGACGGCGTGACCGGCGGCGATAAGGGCGCCCGCGTCTTCCTGCGGGCCGACCGCAGTGTGGACTATGGCGCGCTGACCGAGGTCATGAACGACCTGCGCGCCGCCGGTTACCTGAAGATCGCGCTGGTCGGACTTGATGGTTCGGCCGCCAAATGAGCGCGGCACCCTTCCATGACGAGGATGGTCGGGACGGCCGGCCGCTGGCCCGCTGGGGCGGTAGCCTTCTGCTGGTGCTGGGCGCCCACGCCGCGGTCGGGATCGGCGCCATGTCCTGGCGCGTCGCCATGGACGAAGCCGCGGCTCCGCCCCCCGCGGTCATGCTGGATTTGGCCCCGTTGCCCGAGGTGGCCCCGCCGCCGCCCGCCGTGGAGCCGGTGATCCCGGAACCCGAGCCGCCGCCGGAGCCGGTGATCGAACCGCCGGAGCCGGAGCCCGTGGTTGAACCGGAGCCGATTCCGGAGGTGAAGCCCGAACCGCCCCCGCCGGTTCCGACCGAGGTGTCCCTCCCCGAACCGCCGAAGCCCAAGCCCAAACCGAAAGAACTGCCCAAGCCGCAGCCGCCCAAGGTCACGCCGCCGAAGCCGCAGGCCCAGGTGAAGCCGGCACCGACCCCGCCGCAGGCGACCACCGCCCAGGCCACCCCTTCTGCCCCAGTCGCCGCGTCGTCCCCATCGCCGGCACCCGCGGTCGCGCGCAACAGCACGGCGGTTCCGACCTGGCAGGGGCTCGTGCTCGGCCACCTGGAGCGGCACAAGCGCTACCCCCGCAGCGCCCAGCTGCGCCGCCAGCAGGGCGTGCCGCAGGTCCGCATCGTCATCGACCGGTCGGGCAAGGTGCTGTCGGCGAAGCTGGAGAAAAGCTCCGGCGTGGAGTCCCTGGACGAGGAAACCGTGGCCCTGGCGGAGCGCGCCTCCCCCCTGCCCGCCCCGCCGCCGGAGATGGCGCAGGACCGGATCGAGCTGGTCGTGCCTGTGCAGTTCGTGATGCGGTGAATACCCCCTCTCCCTGCGGAGCAGGGCGAGGGTTGAATCGCTGTGACCGCAGGGTGACAGGGATGGGGCATTTGGGAGTGCGCGGTTGACAGGGCAGTGGGTCTGACCCACCTTGTGCGGTGCAGCAAAAACAAGAACCCATCTCCTGGGGGAGACGCCTTCTCAATCCTTTGAGGAGGTCTCTGATGAACACGCCATTCAGCGTTGCGTCCGCTCTTCCAACCCAGCGTGAAGAGCGTGTCATCCGCCGCAAGGCAGCGTCTTTACGCGCAGCCCATATCCGTTCCCTGATCCGCCGCCTGGGCGCGGCGTTTGGCGGCCCGAGGGCCGACTTGGATACCGTCGTTCCTGGGACGGCGGGTGCGCGGCGGGCATAGCGCCCGCCCATTTTTTCAACATCACGGTGTACGCCCGGCGGCGGACCGCGCATGCGGCGCCGCGTGGGCTTGTTGTTTCTATGTGTGGAGTTTCAACGATGGAGAGACGAGCGGTCGCCCTGGGCGGCTTCGGTGGTTTCAACCTGCATGGTGCGGGCGTGCTGACGGCGCTGGGGCGCCTGGACGTGATGCCCGACCTGTTCACGGTGACCTCCGGACAGATCGTCGTGCTGGCCTCCTGGCTGCGCGGCGAGGACGTGCGCAGCCTGCTCCTGAATCACAAGGGTGCCTCCGGCGGGCTGCTCCAGGCCTGGCGGACGGCGATATTCGGCCACAGCGGCGTGTTCCGCCCGACGCTGCAGGAGCACGCCCGGCGCTGGCTCGACGTGCCGCTGTCGCCGGACGCCATGCTGGAGCGGCTGATGCCGGCGCGCCAGTATGCCCCGGTACGCGACCCCGACACGGTCGCGGAGGTTGCCCGGACGCTGAACGAGGCGGAGGTGGGCGTGGTGTTCAACACCTACGACTTCCGCGCCGGTGAGGGGATCCTGCACGGCAACCCGGCCGCCAAGCGGTTGATGGCCGGCGAGGTCGGGCTGGAGGACATCACGGCGGAGGCGGTGGAAAGCGCGCTCTGGCTCTACCTCTACGGCTTCGAGGAGGCGCCGGGCGGGCTGATCGACGGAGCCTACCACCGCAGCGTCATCCTGGCGGAGCTGCACGGCTTCGACGAGGTGACCGTCGCCGCCCCCTTCCCCGTCTCCTGGCTGGGCCCGGTGCCGCGCAACCAGCTGGAGGTCGAGAACTGGAAGATCCGCCAGTGGTTCGCGAACTCCTACAAGGCCGAGGTGGCGCGGCTGCGCCGCGTGATCGAGCTGATGGAGCGTGGCACGCTGAACGACCCCGCCTACCGGATCCGCAGCCTGACGGAGTTGCCGCTGCGCCGGCACTACGGCTATTTCGACTATTTCACGGAAAAAGAGGAGGTGTTCGAGGACGCCCTTCTCCAGGCGCTCGACCGGTTCGGCGAGCCGATGCAGATGTGCGTCGGCGCGGAGTGATCCGACAGCCCGGGTTGGGTGGAGGACCTTCGCGGGCGCTCCACCCGGCCCTTGCGGGTTAAGAGGGCCTGTCGACGGATTCGCTGACGACCGGGACGCCGTCGAGGTCGCGCGGCAGGTCGGCCGGGACGCCGGTCCGGAAGCGGACCGACAGGGCGTAGCCGTCGTCGACCTTCGCGACGTCGACCCGGTCCATGCCCGGCAACTGGCTGAGGGTCGACAAGTAACGGTCACGAGCGGCTTCAGCGGCTTCCTTGGCAACTGGCATCTGGACCTCCCAAGCTTTTGTAAAAAGTTGGTGACCCAAACAATATCAGTCAAGACCGTTATCCTTACGGAATCCGCCCGCATGGTCCATCCACCGGGCACGGGAAACCGTTGCACCGGTTCCGCCGTTCATTACAGGCGAATGTGACAACCCATCATGCCGGCGGATCGGAAGAGAGAGGCTTTATGGACGCGTTGGACCCCGTTGCCGAGGCGCGGCGGCAGGCCGGATTGGAAATCCAGGCGCTGGCGGAGGATTTCGAGCGCAGCGACGAATCCGCCTTCCGGCGCACCCGCATCGTCTGCTGGGTGGCCGTGGCGGTGGTGACGCTGATTTTGCTGGTTCTGCTGACGGCCGGCGCGGACTGGCGCTACCTGCTGGCCTTCTGGGTGGTGATCGTCGGCTTCACCGGGGCGGCCTACGCGGTGTCCACCCACCGCCAGCGGCAGCAGACCAGCCGCCTGCGCGCCCTGGCGACCCGCTGGCTGACCGGGGGGCTTACGGGCGGCGAGGCTGTTCCGCCGGTGTGAGGGCCGCCGGTTTGACCCCTACACCGTGTGCGAGCCGCGGCGCTTGCGGCGGGTCTGGAAGCGGTGGATGCGCTCGATGACGTCGCCCAGTTCCGCCGCCTCCTCGACCTCGCCGAGGTGGAGCAGGACGCGGATGTAGGTGTCGAGCAGGCCGAGCACGGCCTCCTCGTCGGTCACGCCGTAGGCGGCACGCCCCAGCGCGTCGACGATCAGCGTGCCGCTGTCGGCGAGCGCTTCGGCGACCACATTGATGGCCTCGTCGAGCGCGTCGTCGTCGTCCGCCGGGGCGTCGAGGACTGGGTCGAGGATGTCGGGGAAGGAAAGCCGGTCGGCGGGATCGGGATAGCCAGCCATGGGCAACTCTCCGGTGTCAAAGGCAGGAAGGCCCGCCGCGGACGAACGGTCGGTTCGTCGGCGTCAGGCGGCCTCCTGCAGGGGTGACTGGCGGGCGAGGCGCAAGGCCTGCTCCTGGGCCGTGCACAGGTCCGGGTAGCTGGCGGCGGGCCGTCCGTCGACGACGACGGCCCAGCCGCTCCGGATTCCGGCGGCCCTATACTGCAACGTAATGCTCCGGCCGGCGTCTTCCAGTGCCATGCGGAGCGGGGTCGTGAACGACCATGTCGGATGCTGCTGTGCCATGATCCTCCTCCTTCGAGGATCGTCGGGGGATACGGAAGGCCGCCTCAGGCGGCCACCCGGTCCGTGACGGAAGCCTCCCCGGCCTCCGCCTCTTCAGGCAGGCCGGCCCAGGGGACCAGTTCCCGCCCAGTGTTGGCGAGGCGCTTGGCCTCGATGTGGCCGACCACCGCGGTGCCTTCCTTGGCGATCCGCAGGATGTCGCCGTCCTCCGGGATCAGCGCCCGGTCCACGCCGCTGGCGCGGGCGAGGCGGGCGTGCGCCTCCAGATGCTCGATCGTGCCGTGCACCGGGACGGCGAAGCGCGGCCGGACCAGATCGTACATGCGCACGAGGTCGTCCCGCTTCGGGTGGCCGGAAACGTGGACCGGCGCGTCGGCCGGGGTCACCACGGCAACGCCCTTGGCCTTCAGATGGTCCTGGATGTCTTCCAGGGTCGCCTCGTTGCCCGGAATGGCGCGGGCGGAGAAGATCACCGTGTCGCCGGATTCCAGCCACAACTCGCGGTGGGCGTCGCGGGCGAGCCGGCTGAGCGCCGCACGCTCCTCCCCCTGGCTGCCGGTGCACAGGAACACGAGGTTCCGGCGCGGCGTCCAGGACGCTTCCATGATTGAGATGAACTCCGGCGCGGTGTCCAGGTAGCCGCTGGCGCGGGCCGCCTTCTCCATGCGCAGCATGGACCGGCCGACCAGCACGACCTTGCGGTCGTTGGCCTTCGCCGCCTCGGCGACCGCCTGCATGCGCGCCACGTTGGACGCGAAGCCGGTGACCGCGATGGCGCCCTTGCGGCCGCGGAAGGCCTCCATCAAGCCGGCGCGGGCGTCCGCCTCCGACCCCGTGGTGCCGTCCACGTTGGCGTTGGTGCTGTCGCACATCATCGCCAGCACGCCCTGGTCGCCCAGCCGCTTCAGCGCGGCGACGTCCATGGTCGGGCCGACCAGCGGGTTCGGGTCGAACTTCCAGTCGCCGGTGTGCAGCACGGCGCCGGCCTTAGTGCGGATCGCCAGCGACACCGGCTCGGGGATCGAGTGGGTGACGGTGATCGATTCCACGCCGAACGGGCCGACGTTGAAGGACGCCCCCGGCTCGAACACCCGGATGCGGACGTGGCGCAGGGCACCCGTCTCCTTCAGCCGGTCGCGGATCACGTGCGCGGCGAAGGGGGTCGCGTAGATGGGGCACTCGAGGCGCGGCCACAGGTGGTGGATGGCGCCGATGTGGTCCTCGTGCGCGTGGGTCACGACGAGGCCCACGACGTCGTCCATCCGCTCCTCGATGAAGGAGGGGTCGGCCATCAGGCTGTCGACGCCCGGCGCCTCGTCACCCATGAAGGCGACGCCCGCGTCCACGATCAGCCATTTCCCGGCGTGGCCGTAGAGGGCCATGTTCATGCCGATGCGCGAGCAGCCGCCCAGGGGGAGGAACAGGATCTCGTCGTCACCGGGGACCGGGCCGGGAGGCGGTCCAGAGGGAGTGCGCTTTTGCGGCGCACGGTTCTTGTTGTTGTTGCCGGCGCCGCCGTGGTCATGCGGGCGGTGCGGGAACTGGGGGCGGACTCCGCCCTTCGGCGCCGCACGGCGGCGCTTATTGTCAAACGTCATTCTACCTTCAGCTTCGTCACTCTCTGTGCCGGCATTCAACGCTGCCGGACGGGCGTGCATCGCGTGTCGATGCGGATCTGGACCTCCCCGGTCTGGCCAGCGGCGCCATGACACTGGGGAGGTGTCGAGGCAGCCTGCCGACGCGGGGGCCGGGGAGGAGGGGTTTCGAGCCAATATTTCAGGCGTTCGCGTCAGTCAAAGACCCATTACAGGTCGAAGACCGGGCAACGCAACCGAAAAAACGGCTCGGAAGGGAGATCGCCGAAAAGTACCGTCGTCTGCAACGGCCGTTTTCCGACAACGAAGCATATATGCGCCTCGCAACGGATGTTTCAAGGGACACGGGAAAGAGCGGCGACGGCGGTCGTCATGGCTGCCCTGCAAGAGGTTTATAAGGCCGGGTTTATAAGAAGCTGTGCATGTGTCAGGCGGAGCAGGACCCACCACCGAGCACGCAGAACTTCGCGCAGTGGCGGTGGTTCAGCTTCACCGCCCCATGGTCGAACTGCCCGCCGTGGGCGCGCGCCGCCTCGGCGAGGCTGTTGCCCATCTCGAAGCGGGGGTCGTAGGGCAGCAGCGTGCAGGGCAGGACGACGGCGCGCTCCGCCCCCTTGCGCTTCACCACCATGCGGCTGGAGGCGCACATCATCGCATCGGGCCTGAGCTTCAGGATGCCCCAGCAGGCGGTGGTGATCTCCGGCACCTCGGCCGTCTCGTCCATCTCCGGGAAAAGCACGAGCGCGTGCGGGTCGGCGGCGTCGAGGGCCAGGCCGTGCTCCGCGAACAGGCGGGCGTAGCCGGCGCGGAGCGCACCCTGATCCTCACGCCAGCGGGTGCGGCCGGCCACCGCGACGGAAAAGCCTTCGCGGACCAGCCAAGCCAGCCCGGTCATCGCCTTGGCAAAGCTGCCGGCGCCGCGCTCCTGGTCGTGCAGGGCCGCGCTGTGGTGGTCCAGGCTGACGCGCAGCTGCAGCCTGTCGCCGTGGCGCTCCCGCAAAGCCGACAGGGCGGCGCGGACCACGGGGCGCTGCATCGGGCGCATGGCGTTGGTCAGGACCAGCACGCGGAACCCGCGGTCGAGGCACAGGCCCGCCAACTCCGCCATGTGGCGGTTCAGGAAGGGCTCCCCACCCGTGAAGCCGATCTCCCGCACCGGCATCCGGTCGGCCGCGATCTCGTCCAGGAAGGGAAGGACGTCGCCCGGTTCCAGATAGGCCAGCCGGTCGTTGCGCGGGCTGGACTCGATGTAGCAGTGGCCGCAGGTGATGTTGCACAGGCTGCCGGTGTTGAACCACAGAGTCTCCAGCGCCGTCAGCGGAACGCTCGCCCGCCGCTCCCCCTTCGCGGTCCAGTCCGGGTCGGTGAATTTGGCGATCGGGGCTTGGGCAAGCGGGGCATCCAACGTCATCCTGGGTCCTGTGGCGGTCTTCGTCCAATCGTCGAGTGAAGATGGGCCGACTGTGCCCCACCGCCACTCACAACAGCGTGTGCCGGGTCCGGCCGGGAACCGCCCCCGGCGGGGATCGGTTGCGTCAGTCAGCAGAAGGGAGAGCGACATGTACACCCTGAAGGTGAAGGGCATGACCTGTGGGCACTGCGCCCAGAGTGTGACCCGTGCGCTGGAGGCGATACCGGAGGTGGAGCGGGCGCTGGTCGACCTGGACCGCGGAGAGGTCACCGTGGAGGGTAAGGCGGATCCGATGATGCTGGCCCGCGCCATCACCGAGGCCGGCTATGAGGTGGCGGAGGGATGAGACGGCGCGACCCTTCGGCGTGGCCCCTGTTGTCAGGGCACGCCCGGCAAACGGGCTCCGCAGAACGGACCATAACGGATTCGGGAGAAGCATCCCATGGCAGACTATGACAGCCGTTGGAGGAACGACCAGGGCTACCGTCGTGATGACGACCGCTGGAGCGACCGCGGGCGCAGCGACGATCAGCGCATGGGCCGCGAGGATTACGGCCGGTACGGGCGCGACAGCATGAGCGGTGCCGGCGGGCGGCAGCCCGGCTACGGCTATGAAGGTCGAGGGCGCGAAGGCTACGACTACGGCCGCGATTATTGGCGGCAGGAGGAAGGCCGCGGCGGATTCGGTCAAACCTCGGGTGGCCGCGATTACGGAAGCCGTGATTATGGCGGCCAAGGCTACGGCGGCCAAGGCTACGGCGGCCAGGATTACAGCAACCAGGGTTATGGCGGCCAAGGCTATGGTGGGCGCAGCTTCGGCAGCCGGGATTATGGCAGCCGGGATCGTGGCTCCATCGGCCAGGACTACGGCTCCCGCGGCTATGGATCCCGCGACTATGGGTCCGATTACGAGTCCCGTGGTGACTATGGCCAGGATTTCGGCGGATCCTATGGCTCGCGCGGCGGCATGGGCAGCATGGGGAGCGGCATGGGCGGCTTCGGCCGGTCGGATTACCGCGGCTCCGGCTATCGCAGCTCGGATTACAGGGGCTCGGACTACCGCGGGTCGTCCGACTATGGGCGCAGCCGGGATTACCGGGGCGACCAGGATCGCGGCTTCTTCGAACGCGCCGGTGACGAGATGGCCTCCTGGTTCGGCGACGACGACGCGGAGCGCCGCCGCCGGATGGACGCCCAGCGCGGCGACAGTGGCGCTGAGCATCACCGCGGCCGTGGTCCACGCGGCTACGCCCGCTCCGACGAGCGGGTCCGGGAGGACGTCAGCGACCGCCTGACCGACGATCCCTACATCGACGCGTCGGAAATCGACGTGACCGTCAGCAACTGCGAGGTCACGCTGTCCGGCACCGTCGACGACCGCCGGACCAAGCGCCGGGCCGAGGACATCGTGGATGCCATTTCCGGCGTCCGGCACGTGCAGAACAACCTGCGCGTCCGCCAGCAGACCTACGGCGGCAGCGGCACGACGGCCGGCGCCTCCGCCATGGCGGGTCTCGGCACCACCGGCACCGGGTTGGGCAGCATGAGCGGCACGGCCGGGACCACCGGGACAACGACCGCCAGCACCACACGGATGGGCACGGCGCGTTGATATAACCCCCTCTCCCAGCCCTGCTGGGAGAGGGAGGGGCCCGCCGCAAAGCGGTGGGAGGGTGAGGGAAAGGTTTCTCGGGGTGACCTAGCCCTCACCCTCCCACGCCGGAGGCGTGGGTCCCTCCCTCTCCCGCCGGGGGCGGGAGAGGGGACAGGTTTGCGGTTTGAGCCCTTACTTCCCCCCATTCCCATTCGTCTGGGTGCGCTGCTTGGCAGGTTTGGCGCCGCGGGTCAGGTTGTGGGCGGTGGTGACGAGGGCGATGTGGGAAAATGCTTGGGGGAAGTTGCCGACCAGACGCTTCGTGGTGCTGTCGTACTCCTCCGACAGGAGGCCCAGGTCGTTGCGCAGCGCGAGCACGCGCTCGAACAGGGCCACCGCCTCGTCCTGCCGTCCCTGGAGGACGTAAGCGTCGGCCAGCCACAGGGTGCAGGGCAGGAACACCCCCTCCCCGTCCGGCAGGCCGTCGTCGGCCTCCTCCGTGCGGTAGCGGAGCAGGAAGCCGTCCTGCAGCAGGTGCTTCTCCACGGCGGCGATGGTGCCCTCCACGCGCGGGTCGGTGATCGGCAGGAAACCGACGAGCGGGATGGCGAGCAGCGCTGCGTCCACGTGCTTC
This sequence comes from Azospirillum canadense, assembly GCF_025961225.1. Classification (GTDB taxonomy): domain Bacteria; phylum Pseudomonadota; class Alphaproteobacteria; order Azospirillales; family Azospirillaceae; genus Azospirillum; species Azospirillum canadense. The sequence continues at coordinate 241,618 of NZ_JAOQNG010000002.1, forward strand.
GCCCCGTAATACTGGACGAAGCTGTTCATGTCCGGCGAGAAACCGTGCTCGCAGACGTTCTGGTGGATGGCGTCGCGCAACGCCTGCCAGCGGTCGAGCGGTCCCTTCAGCCCGAACTTATGGGCGCTCTTCAGCATGCGGTCCACCGCGACCCAGGCCATCACCTTGGAGTGGGTGTAGTGGCGCGACTGGCCGCGCACCTCCCAGATGCCCTCGTCCGGCTGGTTCCAGACCGTTGCCAGATGGTCGATCAGCGCGCATTGCAGGCGCCAGCCCTGGTCGGTCACGCCAAGACCGCCCTGGCGCGCTTGGTGCACGGCGTCCATCAGCTCCCCGTACATGTCCAGCTGGAGCTGGCCGGCGGCGGCGTTGCCGATGCGGACGGGGGACGCGCCTTCGTAGCCGGGCAGCCAGGACACCTCCCATTCGTGGAGCCGCCGTTCCCCGCCAATGCCGTACATGATCTGGATCTGGTTCGGGCTGCCGGCCACGGCGCGCATCAGCCATTCCCGCCAGTCCCGCGCCTCTTCGTAGAAGCCGGCGTTCATCAGGGCCAGCAGGGTCAGCGTGGCGTCGCGCAGCCAGCAATAGCGGTAATCCCAGTTCCGCACGCCGCCCAGCTTTTCCGGCAGGGAGGTGGTCGGGGCGGCGACGATGCCGCCGGTCGGCCGGTAGGTCAGCGCCTTCAGCGTCACCAGCGAGCGCATCACCGCGTCGCGCCAGGGCCCCTCGAAGGTGCAGTGCGCGCACCACTCGTCCCAGAACTGAAGCGTGTCGCACAGGGCTGCCTCGGGATCGACGCATTCCGGCGACGGCAGGTGCGAGGGGGAGTAGGTCAGCACGAAGGGGACGCTCTCGCCCTCCCCCACCGTAAAGTCGGACACGGTGCAGAGCCCCTCGCCGCGGAAGAGCACAGGCGTGCGCAGCGTCACCATGTCGGGACCGGCGATGGCGCGCAACGTCTGCGGGCCGATGCGCGACACCCAGGGAACCGTGCAGCCGTAGTCGAAGCGGATGGTCATCTCCATCCGCATCGGCACCCGGCCGCGGCGGCCGCGCACGATGCGGACGATGTCCGACGCCTGCCCGCGCGGCGGCATGAAGTCCACCACCGTGACGGCGCCGTCGGCCGTCTCGTAGTCCGTCTCCAGGATCAGGCTGTCGCCGCGGTAGCGCCGGACCGGCCGGGCATTCGCGTCGCAGGGGCGCAGTTGCCAACGCCCGTGGTCGGGCGTGCCCAGCAGGGCGGCGAAACAGGCGTCGGAATCAAAGCGCGGCCAGCACAGCCAATCGATGGATCCGTCCCTCGACACCAGGGCCGCGGTTTCGCAGTCCCCCAACAGGGCGTAGTCCTCGATCCGGGCCGGCATGGATGTATCCGAACGTGGTTTATCGAACGTGCAACCCCTGCAACGACGGCCGGGGTCCGCGGGTTCCGCGCCGGGATCGCAATGAACGACTTGTCATGGAACCGGCCGCGCCCCGGCTGGTTGGCTCGGAAAAGCCTTTTCCTTCCGACCCGACAAGACGGAGAATCCCATGGCGAGCACGGCGTCCGACATCCTGGTGGACGTGCTGGTGAACTGGGGCGTGGACACGATTTTCGGCATCCCCGGCGACGGCATCAACGGCATCATCGAGGCCCTGCGCAAGCGCAAGGACGAGATCCGCTTCGTCCAGGTCCGCCACGAAGAGGCCGCCGCCTTCATGGCCTGCGGCTACGCCAAGTTTACCGGCAAGCTGGGCGTCTGCATCGCCACGTCGGGGCCGGGGGGCATCCACCTGCTGAACGGGTTGTACGACGCGAAGCTGGACCACCAGCCGGTGCTCGCCATCACCGGGTTGCAGTTCCACGACCTCGTCGGCACCTACACCCAGCAGGATGTGGAGCTGGACAAGCTCTATCAGGACGTCGCGCTGTACAACCAGCGCATCATGGGCGCCGCGCATGTCCGCAACATCGCGACGCTGGCCTGCCGCACGGCGCTGGCCCATCGCGGCGTCGCCCACATCACCATGCCCGTGGACTTGCAGGACCAGACGGTCAGCGAGGACATGCGGGCCCCGCGCAACGTCAAGGGGCACAACACCGACCTGTTCGCGCCTGAGTTGCCCGTCCCGTCGGAGGAGCAGACCCGGCGCGCCGTGGACATCCTGGACGCCGGGCAGCGCATCGTCATCCTGGCCGGCCAGGGCGCGCTGCGCGCCACCGACCAGCTGGAGCGGCTGGCCGACAAGCTGGGCGCGGCGATCGTCAAGGCATTGCTGGGCAAGGCGGCGGTGCCGGACGACAGCCCCTTCACCACCGGCCAAGTCGGGCTGCTCGGCACCGCGCCGTCGCAGGAGGCGCTGGAGACCTGCGACACACTGCTGATCGCCGGGTCGACCTTCCCCTACATTGAATATTACCCGAAGCCGGGGCAGGCCCGTGCCATACAGATCGACATCGACGCCGCCCGCATCGGCCTGCGCTATCCGGTGGAGGCCGGGCTGGTCGGCGACTGCCGGCTGGCGCTGGACATCCTGACCGAGCGGGCGAAGCCGCACCCCGACCGCTCCTTCCTGCAAAAGGCGCAGACCGGCAAGGCGGAGTGGATGAAACTGATGGAGGAGCGGGGGACGCGCACGGAATCGCCGATGAAGCCGCAGGTCGTCGCGTGGGAGCTGGGCAAGCGCCTGTCCGACACCGCGCTGGTCGCCTGCGACAGCGGCACCATCGCGACCTGGTGGGCGCGGCAGATTCCGGTGAAGCGCGGGCAGATGCACACGCTGTCGGGCAACCTCGCCTCCATGGCGCCCGGCCTGCCCTACGCCATCGCCGCGCAGATCGCCCACCCGGACCGGCAGGTGGTGGCCTTCGTCGGCGACGGTGGATTCTCCATGCTGATGGCCGATTTCGCCACGGCGGTGAAGTACGGGCTGCCGATCAAGGTGATCATCAGCAACAACCGCTCGCTCGGCCAGATCAAGTGGGAGCAGATGGTCTTCCTCGGCAACCCCGAGTATGTCTGCGACCTCCACTTCATCAACTTCGCCAAGGTTGCGGAGGCCTGCGGCGGCAAGGGCTTTACCATCACCGACCCGAAGGACTGCGGCGCTGTGCTGGACGCCGCACTCGCCCACCCCGGCCCGGTGGTGGTGGACTGCATCGTCGATCCCAACGAACCGCCGATGCCGCCCAAGGTCCAGGCCAAGCAGGCGATGCACTTGGCGGAGGCGCTGGCCCGCGGCACGCCGGACGCGCTGAAGATCGCCGCCACCGTCTTCAAGGACCGCGCCCGCGAGATCATCTGATACCGAAGGCGTTTGATGGCTTCCATCAAACGCCTTCGGTTCAAACCCGACAGCACATGGCGCAGCCATGTGCGAAAGGGTCATACGGCCGGCCATGGAACTGTTCATGCGCCGGCCGTATGAGGCGTTCGATTTCCTCATGTCGCCTTGCCGGGCGGGTGACGGGCGACGATGCACACCGCTTTTGACCGGCTTGATTGGCGGCGTTCTTTCCAGGGAACGCCGCCCCGTTTCGTGCGTTGGATCTTGCGGCACCACCGGCCCGGTTCGTCATCCCCCGGGCCGAAGCCCCGCTTTACTGGCGGGGTACGCCTGTTGCGCCGCAGCAAAGCCACCCGACTTGCGGTGGTGCCCCATCTCCCGCGCATTGGACATTGGGATACATCCTTCATTCTTGGGTGGATGGTCGGTCGCTCACGACGTCATCACATAGACGTATCATCGGTACGAAGACCAGAGGCAGGCGACGGATGCCGTGTTGTCGGAGTAGGTATTCGTGAACCGGCCCCGGACGGCCATTTGCGTCCTTGTGCGCATTTACGCCCATTTTCATTCTGATAAAGTCCAATTCTGTTCGCTGCTGGATCAACGTCTTCAGCGCTGAACGGGGCGCCAACGCGTCGGCCGGTTTGGCCAATTCCATCGTAAGCCGCGTACGGTATCGCGATCCATGGGGGGCGCCGTGTCGTCCACAGCCGCTTCGGCCATTCGCCGGAGCGGGAGTGGGTGGAGCATGGCGCAAGGAATGCGCCGCCTTGCGGCCGCCGAGGTTGTGCCGGGGAATTCCAATCACGGCAACGGCCAAAACACAGCAAAGGCAAAACTGCCGGGCACGTTCTGGAATCGGGGGCTGGACATGACAAAAGAATCGGCAATCAGAATGTTTCCGAAGGGGGGCGTGTCGGCCTCCTCCATGGCGCGCGGGGAAGACAGCGCCGTCGGCACACGCCGGTCGTCGCTTTTGCTCATCGACGGCAAGCCGATGACGCTGGAGAGCAGCGCCGCCTGGCTGGCCAACCATCTGCCGGGCCTGTCCGTCGTCCCGCTTCCGTCGGTCGACATGGCCTTGCAATCGCAAAAGCGGATGCACGATGTCGACGGGGACCATGTGTCCGTCATCCTGCTGAATATCGGAGCGGCCTACACGTCGGACCCGCGCGTCGCCGACGATCTCAGCCGGCTTGACGATGAATTCCCCAACGTCCCAGTCATCGTCATCTCGGACCGCGAGGAGGTCGAAGCCGTCGCCGAAGCGCTGGAGTGCGGCGTCCGTGGCTATATCCCGACGAGCATCTCGCTGCCCGTCGTCGTCGGCGCGATCTATCTGGTGCAGGCGGGCGGGATCTACGCCCCGCCCTACGCCCTCATGGAGACAAGCCGGCGGAGCACGTTGCGCCTGACGGACCACGCCATGCCCGGCAACAGCGCGATGCCCGGCTTCACGCGCCGCCAGATGCAAGTGCTGGCGTTCCTTCGCCAAGGCACCCCGAACAAGATCATCGCGCACGAGCTTGCGATGTGCGAGAGCACGGTCAAGGTCCATGTGCGGCACATCATGAAGAAGCTGCGGGCGACCAACCGCACGCAGGTCGCCTTCCTGACCGCCAGCCTGTTCGGCGAAAGCGGCGCCGGATACGTGTCGGAGCATGAGCACTGAACGGGGCATCACCGTTGCCCTGACCGAGGTTCCCGCAACGAAAGATGGCCGAGCCTGCGTCCGCGTCTCCGACGTGCGGGCGCAGCTCCCGCGCGGCTGCGTTCCGTGCGCATCGATCAAAGGCTTCGCGCAAAGGCTTCGCGATGACATCCATGTTTGACCTTCACGGGCGTCGCGTCTGGGTCGCGGGGCATCGCGGCATGGTGGGCTCCGCCGTCGTCCGGCGGCTCGCCCGCGAGCGTTGCAGCGTCCTGACCGTGGAGCGCTCGACCGTCGACCTGTGTCGGCAATCCGACGTCGAGGCCTGGGTCGCCGAGGCGCGTCCGGACGCGATCGTCCTCGCCGCAGCCAAGGTCGGGGGCATTCATGCAAACGACACCCGGCCCGCCGAGTTCATCCACGACAACCTCGCGATCGAGACGAACATCATCCACGCGGCGTGGCGGTCGGGGGTCGGGAAACTGCTGTTCCTCGGTTCTTCCTGCATCTACCCGAAATTCGCGCCGCAGCCGATGACGGAGGATGCCCTCCTGACCGGACCCCTGGAGCCGACCAACCAGTGGTACGCCGTCGCCAAGATCGCCGGCATCAAGCTCTGCCAAGCTTATCGGCGCCAATACGGGTGCGACTTCATCTCCGCGATGCCCACCAACCTGTACGGGCCGGGCGACAACTTCAGCCAAACGTCGAGCCACGTTCTGCCCGCCTTGATCCGCAAGATCCACGAGGCTGTCGCGCACGGGCAGGAGACGGTGGAGATCTGGGGCACCGGGCGTCCGCGGCGGGAGTTCCTGCACGTGGACGATCTGGCCGACGCCCTGGTTTTCATGCTGCGCCACTATTCCGGCGAGGAGCACCTGAACGTCGGCACTGGCACGGACGTGAGCATCGCGGAGCTGGCCCAGACCGTTGCCGATGTCGTCGGCTATCGCGGCCGCTTCTCGTTCGACGCATCAATGCCGGACGGAACCCCGCGCAAGCTGATGGATGTCGGCCGCCTAGCAGGTTTGGGTTGGCGCGCGCGCATGGATTTGCGCACCGGCATCGCCGAAACCTACGACTGGTACCGGGCCGCCCTCAGGCAAGGGTTGGTCCGCGCGGCGGCCGAGTGATCAGGCTGACCGCCGCGACGGTCCAAACGTCCCGACGCTTTCGTGCCGAACATCCATTGGGGGAGCACACGGCTCCACAGCAACATGAGGATTCGAACGTGAGCAAGACTGCGCTGATCACCGGTGTTACCGGGCAGGACGGTGCCTATCTGGCCGAGATCCTGCTGGACAAGGGCTATATCGTTCATGGCGTCAAGCGCCGCTCCTCATCCTTCAATTCCGCCCGTGTCGAACACCTGTACCAGGACCCGCACGAGAGCGGCGTTCGCTTTTTCATGCATTACGGGGACCTGACCGACGCGACCAACCTCATCCGCCTGGTCCAGGAGGTGCAGCCGGACGAGATCTACAACCTTGCCGCACAAAGCCACGTGCAGGTGAGCTTCGAGACGCCGGAATACACGGCCAACGCCGACGGGATCGGCACGTTGCGCCTGTTGGAGGCCATCCGCATCCTCGGCATGGAGGAACGGACGCGCTTTTATCAAGCCTCCACGTCCGAACTCTACGGCAAAGTGCAGGAGACGCCACAGCGCGAGACGACGCCCTTCTATCCGCGCAGCCCTTATGCGGCGGCGAAGCTCTACGCCTATTGGATCACGGTGAACTACCGCGAGGCGTATGGCATGCACGCCTCCAACGGCATCCTGTTCAACCATGAGAGCCCGATCCGCGGCGAGACCTTCGTGACGCGCAAGATCACCCGGGCCGTCGCCGCCATCCAGCACGGCCTGCAGGATGTGCTCTACCTCGGCAACCTGGACGCCAAGCGCGACTGGGGCCACGCCCGCGATTATGTCGAGGGGATGTGGCGCATGCTCCAGCAGCCGGACGGCGGCGACTACGTCCTGGCCACCGGCGAGGCCCATTCGGTGCGCGAGTTCGTGGAACTGGCCTTCGCCCGCGTCGGGAAGGCCATCGAATGGCGCGGCAAGGGCGTGAACGAGAAGGGATACGACGCGAACACCGGCGCGCCGCTCGTCCGCATCGACGAACGCTATTTCCGGCCAACGGAAGTCGATCTTCTGCTGGGCGATCCGTCCAAGGCTCACCGGGAGCTTGGCTGGCGGCACAGCACAAGCTTCACGGATCTGGTTAACGAGATGGTGGACGCCGACCTCCACCAGTTTGCGGTCAGCCTGGAATACGCCAAGCACCGGTTCGACTGACGGACGCTGCAACGGCATGCGGGCTGCGGACCGGTTGGTCCGCAGCCCGCATTTTTTTGTCCTGCGCCGTCCGCAGTCCCGATTACGACCGTGATCCGACAGGCTGCGATCCGACCGGCTGCGATGGGCGGCCGATGGAGTTGTAGCTGAAGCCGGCCTTCGCCATGTCGCCGGGATTGTAGATGTTGCGCAGGTCGATCATGACCGGCCGCTTCAGCAGCTTCTTGACCCGCTTCAGATCCAGCGCGCGGAACTCGTTCCATTCCGTCAGGATCGCCACGCAGGAGGCGCCGTCGAGCGCGGCGTAGGCGTCCTTGGTCCACTCCACGCCGGGCAGCAGCTTGGCCGCCTCCTCCATGCCCGCCGGGTCGAAGGCGCGCACGTGGGCGCCGGCCGCCTGCAGCGCCGCGATGATGTCGATGGCCGGGCTGTCGCGCATGTCGTCGGTGTTGGGCTTGAAGGTGACGCCCAGCACGCCGATGGTCTTGCCGTCCACCAGCCCGCCGCAGGCGGCGATGATGCGCTCGGCCATCTGCTTCTTGCGCTTGGCGTTGATGTCCACCACCGTCTCGATGATGCGCAGCGGGCTGCCCATCTGCTGCGCCGTGCGGACCAGCGCCAGCGTGTCCTTGGGGAAGCAGGAGCCGCCGTAGCCCGGGCCCGGGTGCAGGAACTTCTTGCCGATGCGCCCGTCCAGCCCGATGCCGCGGGCGACGTCGTGCACGTCCGCCCCGACCTTCTCGCACAGGTCGGCGATCTCGTTGATGAAGGTGATCTTGGCCGCCAGGAAGGTGTTGGCCGCGTACTTCGTCAGTTCCGCCGTCTCCAGCGAGGTCACCACGATCGGCGTCTCGATCAGGTACAGCGGCCGGTAGAGCCGGCGCATCACCTCGCCCGCGCGTTCGGAGGTGGCGCCGATGACGACGCGGTCGGGGCGCATGAAGTCGCCGATGGCCGAGCCCTCGCGCAGGAACTCCGGGTTGGAGGCGACGTCGAAGTCGGCGTTGGGACGGACGCGGCGGATGATCGCCTCGACCTCGCGGCCGGTGCCGACCGGGACGGTCGACTTGGTGACGACCACGGTGTAGTGGTCGAGGGCGGCGGCGATCTCCTCTGCGGCACCGAAGACGTAGGACAGATCGGCGTGGCCGTCGCCGCGGCGGGTTGGCGTGCCCACGGCGATGAACACGGCGTCGACGCCCTGCATCGCCTCCTTGAGGTCCATGGTGAAGGACAGGCGCCCCGCGGCGACGTTGCGCGCCACCAAGTCGTCCAGCCCCGGTTCGTAGATCGGAATCTCGCCGCGCTTCAGGCGCTCGATCTTGGCGGCGTCCTTGTCAACGCAGCAGACGTGAACGCCGAACTCCGAGAAGCAGGCCCCGGACACCAGCCCGACATAGCCCGTACCGATCATCGCAACGCGCATGGAGTCCCCTTTCCTTATTCTACACGCGTGTCGCACCAACCCTTCGCCCGCTTGGGACCGGCAGCATCCGGTCACCGACTGGTGTCCGGGGCCGGGGCTGGTGGGAGCGTGCCGCACACCCGTGCGTTCGTGGTTTCCGCGCAGCGGTCTTTGCGCAAGCAGCGTGCTGACCGGGCTGTGCCGCTGGGGCCGCGCCGCCACACGTCCAGGCGGCCGGCCGATGAAGGATGGCCAATGACATGTGAGCTGAAGTTTTGCACGGCGCCAACCGAACGGAGAAGTCGTCCAGAGGTCCTAATTACATTCCGACAATGATTTACTGCATGGAATTACTTCAGCGACCATGTACGGCATAGGGATGCTACGCATTTTTTGTGAATTGCCGGGCCGATGTCCCGGTTCCATCGCAACGACCGGGGCGCGCATCCTCCCTTCGGAGGAGGCCGGTCATCCGTGTTCATGATGCGCAATGCGTATTCGAACAAAGTGAGGAATGGCGCCGCGTCGGTTGCTGGCTGAAACTTGCAAACACTGAGGTTCGGCCGCGGCTTGTAGTTACGGGCCAGGATGCACGAAACGCCGAAGTGGGCGTTCATCCGCGTCGTTTCGTGTTCCGGAGCATCCAAAAGCAGCCATGGGCCACGTCGTTCGGGTGCCACTTTGTTCGAGTGAACGTGCGGCGGCGATCCCTTCCATAAGGAATCACCATGAAAGTCCTGATCTTTGCCCATCGCCTGGAAATCGGGGGCACGCAGTTCAACGCCATCGAACTCGGGGCGACCTTGCGGGACCAGCACGGCTTCGACGTCCTTCTGTGGGCCACGCCGGGACCGATGCTGTCGCTGGTCGAGCGGAAGGGCCTGCGCTATGTGGCGGCCCCGGACGCCCGGCTGCATCCCTCGCCGATGCGGATGCAGGCGCTTCGCGCCTTGGTGCGGCAGGAAAAGCCGGACCTGATTCATGCCTGGGATTGGTGGCAGGGGCTGGAGGCCTATTACGCGACCCACCTGCCCATGCGGGTGCCGTTGCTCGTCACCGACATGATGTTCGATTTCACCCGGGTGCTTCCCAAGGCGGTGCCGACCACCTTCGGGACACCGCAACTGGTCGAGCGGGCTGCGAAGGCGGGTTGGAAGCGCCCCGAACTTCTGCTGCCGCCGGTGGACGTGGTCCAGAATGCGCCCGACGCGGTGGACGCCCGCCCGTTCAGGGAACAGTTCGGGGTGCGCGACGACGAGATCACGCTGGTCACCGTGTCGCGCCTGGCCGAGTTCATGAAGGCCGACGGGATCATACGCACGGTCGAGGCCGTCCGCCGGCTTGGCCGGGATTTGCCCTTGAAAGCGCTGATCGTCGGCGACGGCGCGGCGCGTCCCCGGCTCCAGGCCATGGCGGACGAGGTCAACGCGGAGCTGGGGCGTGCCGCCGTCGTGTTGACCGGACCGCTGAACGATCCGAGGCCGGCCTACGCGGCCGCGGACATCGTCATCGGCATGAGCGGATCGGTCATGAGGGCCATGGCCTTCGGCAAGCCGGTGATCATCCAGGGGTGGCGCGGGTTCGCCGCGTTCTTTTCGCCGGACACCGCCTCCACCTTCCATTACACCGGAATGTATGGAACCGGCGATGGCGATCCGTCAAACCAGCGTCTCTCGGACGCGATCCGCCAGCTTGCGGGTGATGCGTCGCTGCGCGCCGAACTGGGGCTATTCGGTCGGGACTTCATCCTGCAGAACCACGCCCTCGACGTCGTGGCTCCGCGCCTGGCCCAATTCTGCCGGTCCGCGTGCGACGAGGCTCCGCGCCTGCCCGTGATCGCCAAGGATGCCTTGCGCACCGCGATGATTTACTGCCGGGAACGGCGATTTCTCACCCCGTCGCGCGACCTCCTCCCCACCGATCGCAAACCGCTCTGGAAACTTTCTTGAGCCCTGGGTGAGGGCCCTGGGCGTCGGTCCAGGCCGATCGGTGGCCGGTTGCCATTGCCATGGAGGGTCCGTTGAACTGGAGGTGGAACGACGCGGGGATCAGGCGTCGAGCGCTGTTCCTTCGATCCCCACGGATGCCATGGCGCCGCCCGCCCCAGGGACGCACCGCGTTCGGGGAGCAGGCCGACGGCGAAGGGGCGGTCACCGGCGTTTCCGCCTCGGCCATGCCGCATCACGCCGTGGCGGACGTCTCCACCAGCGAGATCAGGACGCGGTCCGTCCATGGAAGCGGCTTCGTGCTCGCGCTCCAGATGGTGCGGCTTTTCGTCCGGCTCGGTTCGATGGTGATCATCGCGCGCCTCCTGTCACCGGCCGATTTCGGCCTGGTGGCTATGGTCCTTCCGGTGGTCGCGTTCGCCAGTGCCTTTCAGGAGCTTGGGCTGGGGGCGGCGACCGTGCAGAAGGCGTCCGTGACCTTCCAACAAATCAGCACCCTGTTCTGGATCAACGCCGCGGCCAGCGGCGTGCTTGCCGCGCTCCTGGCCGTCGGCGCGCCTTACGTCGCGGCCTTTTACGGCAACGGGCAACTGACCGACATCACCATCGCCTTCGCCGGAATTTTGCTCGTCAGCGGCCTGGCCGCCCAGCATCTTGCACTGTTCCGGCGGCAGATGCGGTTCGTCGCCCTGTCCTTCATCGATTCCGCTGCGATGGTGACGGGCGTGGCCCTTGGGCTTCTGGCTGCTTGGTTCGGTGCCGGCTTTTGGGCGCTGGTCGTCATGAACGGGATGGAAGCGGCCCTTCGATTCATCCTGCTGTGGATCGTCAGCGGGTGGACGCCCGGCCGCCCCGGAAACTGGCGCGGCGTGGCGCCCATGGTCGCCTTCGGCGGCAACATGGTTGCCTCCACGGTCATCTTCTACGTTGTCCGGCACCTGGACAACATTCTGATCGGCAAATACTGGGGCGACATTGCCCTGGGGCTGTACAGCCGGGCCTACAATCTGGTGCTGCTGCCCATCGCCAACATCACCGATCCAGTCAGCGGCATCGTCATCGCCGCGCTGAGCCGCCTGCAAAACGATCCGGACCAGTACCGCGCCTATTTTCTGCGCGCCGTCTGTCTGACAGCGAGCCTTGGCATGCCCGTCGCCGTGTTCTGCATCGTCGAGGCCGAACTCGTCATCGGCATCGTGTTCGGGAAGCAGTGGCACGACGCCGTACCGATCTACACCGCGCTCGGCCCTGTCGCGATCGCCGCCACGTTCAATTCCTCCACCTACTGGGTATACGCCAGCCTGGGGAGGGCGGAACGGCAGCTCCGCTGGGCGGTGATCGCCAGTTCGACCTTCGCCCTGTCTTTCGTTCTCGGCCTTCCCTATGGGCCGATCGGCGTCGGCATCGCCTACAGCGGCGCCTTCTGCCTGCTCCAGCTGCCGAGCCTCGCCTACTGCTTCCGCGGGACGCCGATCCGGCTGAGGGACTTCCTGCTCATGGTCAGCGTTCCGGGCTTGGCGTCACTGGCGGCATCGGGTGCAACGCTGGTGGCACACCGGATGACGACCGTCGAGAGTCCGATCGCCGCGCTGGGAATAGCCGGCACGGTCTTCTCCGCCACCTACGGCGCGGCGTATCTCGCCCACCCCATCGGGCGGCAAAACCTGCAGCATATCCGAGGCATTCTGGAGGAGTTGAAAAGCCGCGTTCGCTGACGGGCCGGTGCGGACGTGCTTCGGACGCAGTTCAAAGCGGATCGCAATCCGCTTTAAGCGGTACGCAGAAACTACCACCCGGTATCGACCATCCTGCAAATTGGCAATTTGCCAATAGCTATATATTGCGATAGCGTTTTCAAATATAATTACGAAAGCCGTGCCATCCGGCGTTTAAAAAATAGCCATTACCGAGGACTTGCATCGACTGAAATTTTGGTCATCAGCACGATTTATGAAATGGTGGAAGCGCCCAGCGATTATCGGCGTCCGATGTTAGCCCAAATCCCGCAGAGGTTCAGTCTCAAGAACCATTGCTACACCGGCCAGGTCTCCGGCGAACGTCAAGCAACCGCAATCACCGGCCTTTGATGTGACCCCAGCTTGACAACGGATATGCACGCCAAAGGAGGAATGCAGAAATGATGGAGAGTCAGGCGCCGCAATCGAAACTTACAATCATGTTCGTTGACGAAAATAGTCTGACGCGTGATTGCTTTTCCTTGAGCATGAGTGTGCTGGACCGGGGCATTACGGTGCATGCCGTGCCGGCAATGGCGGACGCTCGCCAACTGGCCGGGCAGATTCCCCATGTCGACGCCATTCTCTGCAACTTCGGATCGAATAGGGATATCAAGCCGGCCATCCCGCAGGCCGTCCAGGAAACCGCGGCGGCCTTTCAGGGTGTTCCGCTCATCGTCGTGTCCGATTCCGATGACATCGCGACGATCCTCGAATGCCTCCGCATGGGGGTACGCGGCTACATCGTGTCGAGCCTTGGCCTTGGCGTGGCGCTTGAGGCCATCCGCCTCGTGGTGGCCGGCGGAACCTTCATCCCGGCCAGTTCCCTGAGCAAATTAGCGCCGATGCAGACCGGGAACGCCCCGGTCGGTCCTGCGGACGTGGACGGAATTGGTGGGCTCACCCCGCGCGAGATGGCCGTCCTCAACTGCCTGCGCGAGGGAAAGTCGAACAAGATCATCGCCTACAAGTTGGGCATGTGCGAGAACACCGCCAAAGCGCATGTGCGCAATGTCCTGAAGAAGCTGGGCGCGACCAACCGGACCGAGGCCGTCTACCTGGCCCATACCCGGCTTTCCAGTCCCTCGAACGCCGCCAACGGATGATTGGCCCGCGCTGAACCCCGCGCTCAACAAGGAGTTGGCCCATGGACAAGCGCATCGTCCCCGTACTGCTGTCGGGCGGAGCCGGCGTTCGCCTCTGGCCGATGTCGCGCGAACTGTACCCGAAGCAGTTCCTCAAGCTCTGCTCGGACAAGTCGCTGCTGCAGGAAACGGCCCTGCGCGTGGCCGACCGCGAACGCTACGCCGCGCCCATCGTCGTCTGCAATCACGAGCACCGGTTCATCATCGCGGAGCAGATGCGCGAGATCGGCGTGCAGCCGGACGCCGTCATCCTGGAACCGCACGCGCGCAACACGGCGGCCGCCTGTGCCGTCGGCGCCCTGCGCGCGCTGGCCGTCAACCCGGATGCGCTGATCCTCGTTCTTCCGGCCGACCACACGATCGGCAATCTTGCCGCCTTCTCGCAGGCGATCGACCGCGCGGCCGAGGCGGCGTCCGCCGGCCATCTGGTGACCTTCGGCATCGCTCCGACCGGGCCGGAGACCGGGTACGGCTACATCCGTCGCGGATCGCCCCTGCGGAACCAGCCGGACGTGCACCACGTCGTTTCCTTCACCGAAAAGCCGGAACGCGCGGTGGCGGAGCGGTACCTCGCGGAAGGCTCCTACAGCTGGAACAGCGGCATGTTCCTGTTGCCGGCCTCCACACTGGTCGACGAGTTGGCCCGATACGCTCCCACCGTCCTCAACGCGGCCCGCGCCTCGCTCGACCGCGGGCGGACGGACCTCGATTTCTATCGCCTGGACGCCGACTCCTTCGCGCAGGCACCGTCCATTTCCATCGATCACGCGGTGATGGAGCAGACCGACAAGGCGGTGGAGGTGCCCTGCGACATCGACTGGGCGGACGTGGGCAGCTGGGCGTCGCTCTGGCAGGTCGGATCGAAGGACCGGGACGGCAACGTCACGCATGGCGACGCGCTCACCTTCGGCGCCCGCGATTGCTACGTTCGCAGCGAGGGACCGCTGACCGCCGTTCTCGGCGTCGACAACGTCATCGTGGTCAACACCGGAGACGCCGTGCTGGTCGCCGCGCGCGACGAGGTGCGGAACATCAAGGCCGTGGTGGAGCATCTGCAACGCGCCGGTCGGACGGAACCGACCACCCATCGCCTCGTGCATCGGCCGTGGGGAAGCTTCCAGTCGATCCACGCCGGCGAACGCTTCCAGGTCAAATGCCTGACCGTCAACCCGGGAGCACGCCTGTCGCTTCAAAAGCACTATCACCGGGCAGAGCACTGGGTCGTGGTGAAAGGAACGGCGTTGGTCACGCGCGATCACGAGGAGCGGCTCGTCTATGAGAACGAGTCCGTCTACCTGCCCATGGGGTCCGTCCACAGGCTGGAGAACCCGGGCAAGGTGCCCTTGCATTTGATCGAGGTCCAATCCGGTTCCTACCTCGGCGAGGATGACATCGTCCGCATGGAGGATACTTACGGCCGGAATTAGAGACCGGGAATTAGAGTCCCGAAATCAGAGTCATTGCCGGCGCAACGGATGCGGCTGCATCCGCTGTGCCTTTTTTTTATCCGCGCCCCAGGATCGACGTCCAAATGACCATACTCTTTTCGAAGGATCGTGACGTTCCACCATGACCCACCATGGCGGTATTGCGTCGAATTACTGAATATATTCGCCCCGGCCGCGGCCCTAACATCGCAAAGCATCGCGGTGTCTTCGCAGGATGCCGCAAACCTCTTTTCTAGAATCCCGGTGTATTCATGAAAAACGACACAATGCCGTTTGTCGCTACCCGGCGGTCTGGGACAAGAACGACAGTGGACGCGGACGGTCACGCACCAACGCCGACGCCCTGGATCAATCTTTTGGGGGTGCGCGTGTCCGCGATCAACATCCCGACGGCGGTGGAGCGGATATTGACGGCCATCGATGCCGGGCAGAAAGGATACATCTGCGTCCGCGACGTCCATGGCATGGTGCGATGCCAAAAGGACACGCCGTTCCGGCACATCCACAATCGCGCCTTCCTCGTCACACCCGACGGCATGCCGCTTGTCTGGGCGCTGCGCCTGTCCGGTCACAAGGACGCGGACCGCGTCTATGGGCCGGACCTGATGCTGGCGCTTTTCGACCATGGCCAACGGCAGGGCATCAAGCATTTCCTCTACGGCGCGTCACCGCGCACCGTCGCCCTTTTGAAGCAGAAGCTTCTGGAAAAATTTCCCCACGCCAGGATCGTGGGCACCTATTCGCCTCCGTTCCGCGACCTTACCGACGACGAAGAGCAGACCATCGGCGCCATGATCAACGAATCCGGGGCCGATGTGCTGTGGGTCGGGCTGAGCACCCCGAAACAGGAGCTGTGGATGGCGCGCATGCGGCAGCACCTCTCGGCGTCCATGCTCATCGGTGTCGGAGCGGCCTTCGACTTTCACGCGGGCGTCAAGCGGCAGGCGCCGCGCTTCATCCAACGCAGCGGCTGCGAATGGATCTTTCGCCTCGCCTGTGAACCGCGCAGGCTGTGGCGCCGCTACGCCGTTGCCATACCCAGCTTCATCCTGCTGACCCTGTCGCAGCTTTGCAGGCTCAAGGAGTTCCGCATCGATCCGGAGGCGGCGGGCGACGTGCCGGTGCCCGCCGGCCGCAGGGAGCCTCTGGATCGATAAGAACCGCACCGATGATGGATGCTTCATCGGTGCGGCGCAGTGGCATGCCGTTCTTGTCCGGATTTCGCAAGCCGGATTTCGCACGTCGGATTTCGCTAGTTCGATCAAGCGCAAACGGCGCTCCTGCACACGTCGACCGCGAGCGTCGCCTCGTCATTCTTCGCAGAAAATCGCTCGTCAGTCTTTTGGCATGCCAAACGGATATCGCGAAAGCAAAAGCGTTGGGAGGTTCGGATGCCGAATGCGGATGAGCAGAGGATCGACCTTAAGGTCGCTGCGGATCATCACTTTGCGCGCGACTACAGCGAATCCCGGAGCGGCCCGCTCGGCCGCGCCGTCACCCCGACCATGGGACATCTGCTCGTCAACACGTCATTGCTTTTGAGCGACGTGGCGTCCCTTGTGGTTTGCCTTTCGATCGTGAAGGCCGTGGTCGGCGATACCGTCGATCTGGACATGCTGACGCGGACCGGCGCACTGATCAGCATGATCTTGCTGGCTCTGTTCTATTGCGCGTCCCTTTACCCGGGATATCGCATGTACGACCACGAGCACCTGAGCCGGCGTCTGAAGATCTTTTTCGACGTCGGCGCCGTATCGTTTCTGATCTTCGCCATTTCGTTGAGAGATTGGCCAACCGCCTTTGCCATCCTCGGCTTCCTGGTTCTTGCGTCGATGGTCCAGCCTCTGGTTCGGTCGGCCGTCCGTGCCTTGCTGCACCAGGCCGGTTGCTGGGGAGAGGGAACGGCGCTGATCGCCGGCCCGGCACTGACGCCTGTCCTGCGCGAGTATTTCCAGAAGAATTGGCACTATGGCGTGAATCCGTTGCCATGGACCTCCGCCCACGGCTGGCCGCACACCGCTGGCGGCTCGTCCCAGCCCCCATGGTATCGGAAGCCGGACGTCGTGCTGGTGGCGCCGGACCAGATCGCCCATTTTTCGGATTTCGGCGCGATCCGCCGGGAGTATCGCGAGGTCATCGTTCTGGCGGATACCCCGCACGTCAAGATATCGGGCCTCCAGCCCAGCCAAGTGCGGGGGCACATCGGCCTGCGTCTCGGCAGTTCGCCGGAGGGCCGGCGCCACCGGCTGCTGCGCCGCGCCACCGACATCATGATCGCCCTGCCCGCCATCCTGCTGTTTGCCCCGGCGTTGCTGCTTGCCGGCCTGGCGATCTGGATGGTCGATCCCGGCCCGGTGATCTACCGGCAAGCGCGCGTCGGATTGGCCGGGCGCATTCTTCACATCGTGAAGCTCAGGACCATGTACCGGGATGCCGATGAACGGCTCCGGCATCTGCTGGAAACCGACGAGGCTGCGCGCCGGGAGTGGTCGACCTATTTCAAGCTGAAGAACGACCCCCGAATCCTGCCCTATGTCGGACGCTTCCTGCGGGCGACGAGCTTCGACGAGCTTCCCCAGCTGATCAACGTTCTGGTGGGCGACATGAGCATTGTCGGTCCCAGGCCCTTCCCCGAATACCACCTGGATGCCATGCCCATCGAGTTTCGCGACAAGCGAAGCACCGTCTCTCCAGGACTTACCGGCTTGTGGCAAATATCGGACAGAAGCAGCGCTAGCGTCGAGACCGCGCAATGCCTGGACTCGTTCTACATCGACAACCGATCCATCGCGTTTGACTGGCTGATCATCATCAAGACCGCGCTTGCCGTCATTCGTTGCAAGGGCTCTTGAGGAGATCCGGTCGCGCCTACGAAACGAACCGGCACAAGCCCCGTGCGCTGCCCGGCCGGCGGGCGTCCCGATCACACGGATCCGCCCCCGACCCAGGGCGGCAACGAAGAGAGGAAATCAGGTTATGCACGAACGGAAGCGAGTTCTTGTTACCGGTGGCGCCGGGTTCCTCGGCTCCTTCTTGTGCGAGCGGCTGCTTGCCGACGGGCACGAGGTCCTCTGCGTCGACAACTATTTCACGGGGTCGCGCGAAAACATCGCCCACCTGCTTGACGACCGGAACTTCGAGGTGCTGCGCCACGACGTGACGTTCCCGCTCTACGTCGAGGTGGACGAAATCTACAATCTCGCGTGCCCGGCTTCGCCCATCCACTACCAGTTCGACCCCGTCCAGACCGTCAAGACCAGCGTGCACGGGGCGATCAACGTGCTCGGCCTTGCCAAGCGGACCAAGGCCAAGGTCTTCCAGGCTTCGACCAGCGAAGTGTACGGCAACCCGTCCATCCATCCGCAGCCGGAGTCCTATTGGGGCAACGTCAACCCGACCGGCCCCCGCGCCTGCTATGACGAGGGGAAGCGCTGCGCGGAGACGCTGTTCTTCGACTACCATCGTCAATACGGCGTCCGCATCCGCGTGGCGCGCATCTTCAACACCTACGGGCCGCGCATGCACCCCAACGACGGCCGCGTCGTTTCCAACTTCATCGTCCAGGCCCTGCGCAACGAACCGGTAACGATCTATGGCGAGGGCACGCAGACCCGCTCCTTCTGCTATGTGGACGACCTGATCGAGGGCTTTGTGCGGCTGATGAAGGCCGATGATGACGTGACGGGCCCGATCAATTTTGGAAACCCCGGAGAGTTCACCGTCCGGGAATTGGCCGAGATGGTGATCGAGATGACCGGGTCCCGATCCCGGATCGAGTTCAAGGCGTTGCCGCAGGACGATCCCCTGCAGCGGAAGCCGGACATCACCAAGGCCCGCGAAAATCTCGGCTGGCACCCCACCATCCCGCTCGCCGAGGGGCTCGAAAAAACGATCGCCTTTTTCGAAAAGAGGCTGCGGGACATGCGCTAGGCGCCGCAACCGGCCTTATGCTTTCCAATCCCTTGTTGGGCCTGCGTTTTCGGACGGGGACGCAACGATTGGCCGCCTGATTTCCGACCCGTCCGCTTCCCCGGAAAGGCGTCTCCGCGGCCTAAATTAAGCGGTATCTGAGACATATTTATGATAAAATGAGTCTTGTTTGTGAAGCAATAAAGTGGTAAACGAAATGATTCATAAATCGTTAATTTGTCGATTTCTATGTTCATGCGACGTTATTGCTTTGCCTGTTCGCTTGGCATCGCGACTAACAATAGCAAACATTGGAATTGGAGTAATCAGATGGCCAAGTCTACTCTTCCCGTTCGTTGGGCCCCGCCCGCGCTGAAGGCCGGTTACACGGTGATCGACCTGAGCAAGACGGGATCGCAAGACTGGTTCCAATTCGCTCCGGACGAAGATGTTGTGTTCATCGCGTCCAACACCACGCGAACCCTTCCGCGCCTGCAGACCAGCGGCGGTCACAACATCGTTGTGGTCGGCGGGGAATACACCCCGGCTGCCGGGACCTCTGCCGACGCCACGCTGAAGTTCACCAATGTGACCGGCGAGGTATGGGTCGAGGGCGTCCATATCGACAATAAGAATGTCGAGCGCGATGCGATCGCGGCGTCGAGCGCCAGCGGCAAGAACGCCACCATCACCATCCAGAATTCGCGCATCGACAACGTCAGCGGCCACCAGTCGGGCGTGCACGGCGACGTCTTCCAGCCGCACGGCCCCATCGGCGACCTGCGCATGTTCAACGTCACGGGCGAGACCTCCTTCCAGGGCTTCTTCCTGGCGCCGCAGAACCACATCAGCTCGGTGACGATGGAGAACGTCGACATCGACTATCTGCCGGGCGTGGAATCGCAGAGCTGGGCCTACTACTTCGTCGACAATTCGACGATGGGCTCCCTGTACCCCGTCTCGCTGAAGAACGTGTACGTCGACGAGCGCTCCGGCCAGCACGCCGAGCAGAACTCCGTTTTCCCGCCGGCTTCCCTGGGCGGCGCCGTCCGGTCCGGCGACACCATCACCTGGCCGACGCTCCCCTACAAGGGATCCATGACGGTGGGCGATCCGAAGACCGCGACCGGGGACTTCGTCGACAACTCTTCCGTCGGCCTGGGCTACACCCGCGACCTCAGCGCGCAGGTCGTCTATGCGCCGACCGATGGATCGACCACGCCCACCTCGCCGACCTCGCCCACTCCGCCGACGTCCCCGACCCCGCCGACCGATGGTTCGACGACGCCCACCACCGGCTCGACGAGCATCACGGTCAACGCCTCGGGCATGGCCGCGGGCGGCGTGAACGCCCACTTCAAGCTGCTGGTCGACGGCAAGGCGGTCGGCGAGGGCACGACCACCAGCACGGCCAAGGATTTCATCTTCAAGACGGACGTGACTTCGGGCCAGGCCCACAAGGTGCAGATCCAGTACGACAACGACGGGGTGGTCAACGGCGTCGACCGCAACCTGATCGTCAACAAGATCACCATCAACGGCCACGCCGTGAACCCGACCGACAGCAACGTCTCCTACGACAAGGGCGCGCTGGACGGTGTGGACGTGATCAAGGGCCAATCGGGCATGTGGTGGGGCGGTACGCTGATCGTCAGCGCCGACCAGTCCTACTTCCCGACGGGATCCACGACGCCGACGGCGCCGTCCACCGGCACCACGAACGCGGCCGCGATCACCGTGAACGCGTCCGGCTCCTCGGCGGGCGGCGTGTACGCTCACTTCAAGCTGCTGGTCGACGGCAAGGCGATCGGTGAGGGCACGACCACCGGCACGGCCAAGGATTTCACTTTCAAGACGAACCTGACCGCCGATCAGGCGCACAAGGTGCAGGTGCAGTACGACAACGACGGTTCCGTCAACGGCCAGGACCGCAACCTGACCGTCAACAAGGTGACCATCAACGGCCACGCGGCGAACCCGACCGACAGCAACGTCACCTACGACAAAGGCGCGTTGGACGGCGTCGATGTGGTCAAGGGCCAGTCCGGGATGTGGTGGAACGGCACGCTGGTCGTGAGCGCGGATAAGAGCTGGTTCCCGGCCTCCGCCACCACCGCCGGCACGGCCACCGCCCAGTCGCTGGACGGCGCGACCAACCTGTGGACCCACGTGGCCACGCAGGACGCGCAGGCGGCCAACAGCGGCACCGCTGATGCGGCGGTCCACTACGACCTGCACAACAGCACGGCCGTTGGTGAAACGGCGGCGCACACGCTGGCGCTCGATCACGACCACCTGCATCATCACCAGGACTTTGCCGCCTAAAGCGAACTTCCGTTCGCTTTAGATTCAAATGGCCTCATGTGCCGGCCGGGCTCCGGCCGCACGTGCGGCCGGGACTGCGGTCGCAGTCCAAAGCGAACTTCCGTTCGCTTCAACACCAGGGCATCGAAAACTACGGGAACGCCGGCAGTCATTCTGCCGGCGTTTTCTTTTTGCTGCCGCTCATGGCCGCGAATGGCCACGGCGGGCCGCGGAAGAGGCCGCCGCGCCCGTCCATGGGCCGCTCTTTACGTCCCAGGGCTTAGCCAACCTACAACCACCGGCCTTCCTGCGGATTGGGATCGTTTCGACGCAGCCCCGACACGATAACGTGGAATCGAAACAAACGCCTTTCGCATCGGAATAACAAACATGCCCATTTCAAACGACGTGCGTCTGGGCGACAACACCCGCATCTTCCAACCTGATCTTGTGAACCTTTACGGCTGCACCATCGGAGACGAGACGAAGGTCGGTGCTTTCGTGGAAGTACAAAGGGGCTGCTCCATTGGCGCCCGCTGCAAGATCTCCTCGCATTCCTTCCTGTGTGAAGGCGTCGTCATTGAAGACGAGGTGTTCATCGGCCACGGGGTGATGTTCATCAACGATCCCTTCCCCCGTGCCACCACCGCCGAAGGCCGGCTGCAGGACACGGCCGACTGGGCGGTCGTGCCGACCCGGGTCCGGCACCGGGCGTCGATCGGGTCGAACGCCACGATCATGTCCGGCATCACCATCGGGGCCAATGCCCTTGTCGGCGCCGGGGCCGTGGTGACCCACGACGTCCCGGACCATGCAATCGTCACCGGCGTGCCCGCCCGGGTCGTCGGCGACGTCCGCCACCGCTCCGACTGAGTGTCCGGCGGCCTGCTCCGCTCCACGAAGCGGATGCCTCGGTTCGGCGCAGCCGGTCATGGAACCGTCCGGCGCTCCGACGGAATGCCATCAAAAAGCCGGTTCGGCACCGGCGGACATCATGCGAGGGTCTGATGATCAAAATCGGCATTATCGGCTACGGCTATTGGGGCCCCAACCTCGCCCGCTGCTTTTCCGAAGCGGACGGTTCCCAGGTCGCCGCGATCTGCGACGCGTCGCCCGAGGCCCGGGCCCGTGCGGCCAAGCGCTATCCCGGCATCTCCATCGTCTCCGATCCGCAGGAGGTGATGCGCGATCCCACCATCGACGCGGTTGCCATCGCGACGCCGGTCCGCACCCATTACGGCATCGCTCTGGAGGCGCTGTGCAGCGGCAAGCATGTGCTGGTCGAAAAGCCGATGACGGAAACCTCCGACCAATCACGCCGCCTGATCGATGAAGCGGCAAAGCGCAACCTCGTCCTGATGGTCGACCACACCTTCGTCTACACCCCGGCGGTCCGCAAAATCCGGGAGCTGGTGGCGCGCGGCGACCTGGGCGACATCTACTACTACGACTCCATCCGCGTGAACCTGGGCCTGTTCCAGCGCGACGTGAGCGTGCTGTGGGACCTCGCGGTCCACGACCTGTCGATCCTGGAATATGTGCTGGGCGACCAGCCCGTCGCGGTGTCCGCCAACGGCGCCTGCCATTTCGTCGGCACGCAGGAGAACACGGCCTACGTCACCCTGTTCTTCGGCTCCGGCACGATCGCGCACGTCAACGTCAACTGGCTGGCGCCGGTGAAGGTGCGGCAGACGCTGATCGCCGGCAGCCGCAAGATGATCATCTACGATGACCTGGAGCCGGACGAGAAGGTCAAGGTCTACGACAAGGGCGTCACCGTCGCCAACAGCACGGAGCAGATTTACGAGTCGCTGATCGGCTACCGCTCCGGCGACATGTGGGCGCCGCAGCTTGCCACCACCGAGGCGCTGCGAACCGAGGCGGACCACTTCATCGCCTGTGTGCGCGACGGGGAGACGCCCATCACCAACGGCGCCGCCGGACTGCGCGTGGTCAGCCTGCTGGAGGGGGCCAGCCTCTCCATGAAGCATCGCGGCGGCCCCATCGATCTCGACGTCATGCGGAGAGCCTCGTGATCCCCTATCTCGATCTTCAAAGCCAGTACCGCTCGATCCGTCCCGAGGTCGAAAAGGCCGTTCTGGATGTTCTGGCGAGTGGCCAGTATGTCCTCGGGGCGCCGGTTGAGGATTTCGAGAAGCGGTTCGCCCGCACCTGCGGCGTCCGTCACTGCGTGGCGGTCAACACCGGAACGTCGGCCCTGCATCTGGCGCTGCTGGCGGCCGGCATCGGACCGGGGGACGAGGTCATCACCATTCCGATGACCTTCATGGCAACGGTCGCGGCGATCGTCTACACCGGAGCAAAGCCCGTTCTGGTGGACATCGATCCCCACAGCTGGACCATGGATCCGGCCAAGGTGGAGGCCGCGATCACCCCCCGGACCAAGGCGATCCTGCCGGTGCACCTGCACGGCCAGATGGCCGACATGGCGCCCCTGCTCGACATCGCCCGCGCCCATGGTCTGACGCTGATCGAGGACGCCTGCCAGGCGCACGGCGCCCGGTACCGCGGCCAGACGGCCGGGAGCCTCGGCGATGCGGGCTGCTTCAGCTTCTATCCCGGCAAGAACCTGGGAGCGGCCGGAGAAGGCGGGGCGCTGGTCACCGACCGGGACGACATCGCCGAAAAGGCGCGCCTGTTGCGCGACTGGGGCCAGACGGTGCGATACCGCCACGACGTCATGGCCTTCAACTACCGGATGGACGCCATCCAGGGGGCCGTCCTTGGCGTCAAGCTGTCCCACCTCGACGGCTGGACCGAGGCGCGCCGCGCCGCCGCCGCCCAGTACGACGAGCATCTGGCCGACGGAGGGATGGCGCTTCCCGCCCGCATCGAGGGGCGCCGCCATGTCTACCACGTCTACGCCGTTTGCGTGCCGGAGCGCGACCGGATCCGCGGGCTGCTCAACGAGGCGGGGGTCAGCACCGGCATCCACTACCCGATCCCCATCCACCTCCAGCCGGCCTGCGCCGATCTCGGCTATGGCCCCGGCGACTTCCCGGTCACGGAACAGTTCGCGCGCGAGACGCTGTCGTTGCCGATCTTTCCGGAAATGACCGGGGAGCAGATTGCCGACGCTGCCAAGGCGCTGCGCAGCGCCGTCGCGACACTGGCCGGCTGAGCGGCCGGCAACGGGGAGATGCGCGGATGACGACGCTTCCGCCAGGAGCCGCTCCGCCGGGATTCAACCCGGCCCGGCTGGTCGCCCTCATGCGCGCGGGGGTTGAGCGGTGCGGGCTCGACCTCCGCGGCATCACCGTCCTCACCGAAGCGGCGTCCGGTGCCTACGCCAGCACGGCCATCCTCGCCGCGCTGGCCGGGGCGGACCGGGTTCATGCGGTGGTGAAGGACACCGCCTATGGCTCGGCGGAGGCCGTGCGCGCGGAGGTCGAAGGTTTGGCCGCCATGGCCGGCGTGGCCGACCGCCTGCGGATCGCCACCGGCGATCCCGTGGAGCTTGCCGCCGGCGCCGACCTCGTCACCAACAGCGGCCACGTCCGGCCGATCGATGCCCGGTTCATCGAACGGCTGCCCGACCACGCCGTGATCGCGCTGATGTACGAGGTGTGGGAGTACCGGCCGGCCGACATCGACCTTGCCGCCTGTGCGGCGCGCGGCATCCCGGTGGTCGGCGTCAACGAGCGTCACCCGTCGGTTGACGTCTTCTCCTTCCTCGGGCCGTTGGCGGTGCAGGAACTGCACGCGGCGGGGATTCCCATTTACGGAAGCCGCATTGCCCTGCTGTGCGACAACCCTTTCGCTCCGTTCATCGAACGCGGTCTGACGGGAATGGGGGCGGAGGTGCTGACGGTGGACCACCCCGGCTCCCTGCCGTCCAGATGCTGGGACGCCGTGCTGGTTGCCCTGCGTCCGCGCGGAGCGCCGGTGTTCGGGGCCGACGACGTCGCGCGGGTTCGTCGTCAATCCCCCGGAACGGTGCTCGTTCAGTATTGGGGGGACGTCGACCGCGACGCGGTGCATCAGGTCGGCCTGCCGCTGTGGCCCCCGGCCGCACCCCGTCCCGGTCACATGGCCGTCCTGCTGTCCGCCATTGGCCCGGACCCCATCGTGCGCCTGCAGGCCGGCGGCCTGCGCGCCGCGGAGTGGGTGCTGCGCAACGGCGTGGCGTCCTGCCCGCCCGGAGGCATCGCGGAATTGCTGCCCACGCCTTCGGCCTCCTCGTCCCCAACGGGGGATGAGAAGGCCTGGGCGTGAACCAAAAAACCAACCATATCGCTGGAGACGTCGCAAGATGGACCTGAAGAACAAACGGATCCTGGTGACCGGTGGGGCGGGTTTCGTCGGGTCGCACATCATCGACCTGCTGCTCGATGAGGGGTGCAGCCGGGTGTATGCCCTCGACAACCTGGTCCGCGGCAACCTCGGCAACCTGGCGCCGGCCCTGGCGTCCTCGCGTGTCGAATTCGTGCAAGGCGACATCCGCGACCGGGCTCTGGTCGACCGGCTGGTGGGCGAATGCGACGTGGTGTTCCATCAGGCGGCGCTGCGCATCATCCATTGCGCGGCAGAGCCCAGGCAGGCGATGGAGGTCATGGTCAACGCGACCTTCGACCTGCTGGAGTCCTGCGTGAAGCACAGGATCGAGAAGGTCGTGGCCGCGTCCTCCGCGTCCATCTACGGCTTGGCCGAAACCTTCCCGACGACCGAGGGGCACCATCCCTACGCCAACCGCACGCTGTACGGAGCCGCGAAGCAGTTCAACGAAGGCCTTCTGTCGTCCTTCAACGACATGTACGGGCTGGATTATGCGGCGCTCCGCTACTTCAACGTCTATGGCCCGCGCATGGACATCCACGGCAAGTACACCGAAGTGCTGATCCGCTGGATGGACCGGATCGCCGCCGGTCAGCCGCCGGTGATCTTCGGCGACGGCTTGCAGACCATGGATTTCGTCCATGTCCGCGACGTGGCGCGTGCCAACATCCTGGCCGCGCGGACCGACTTCGGCGACGCCGAACCGTCGGGCCGCGTCTTCAACGTGGCGAGCGGCATCGAGACCAGCCTCCTGCAACTGGCGCAGGCGACCGCCAGGGTCATGGGCCGGCCCGATCTGGTTCCGGTGCACGAGGAGGAGCGCAAGATCAACCCGGTGTCGCGCCGTCTCGCCTCCACGGATCTGGCGCGGCGCGTTCTCGGCTTCGAGACGTCCATCAGCCTGGAGGAAGGCTTGGCCGGTCTCGTCGCGTGGTGGCAATCGCAGAAGGTGGATGCGGCATGATCCCCCTCACCAAGCCCATGGTCGGGACCGCCGAGGCCGAGGCGGCCGCAACGACCATCCTGTCCGGCTGGCTGACCCAGGGCCCGGAAGTGGCGGCGTTCGAAGCCGACTTCGCCCGCACGGTCGGCTCGCCGCACGCCTGCGCCGTGTCGAACTGCACCACGGCGCTTCATCTCGCGCTGCTGGCGGTGGGGGTGAAGCCCGGCGACGAGGTGATCACCGTCAGCCATTCTTTCATCGCCACGGCGAACGCGATCCGCCAGTGTGGGGCGGTCCCGATTTTCGTGGATGTGGAGCCGGACACCTTCAACATGCTGCCGGACGCGGCCGAGGGGGCGATCACGCCGAAGACGCGCGCCATCCTCTGCGTCCATCAGATGGGCATGCCCTGCGACCTGACGCGGATCGCGGCGATTGCCGCGGCCAACGGCGTTGCGCTGGTGGAGGACGCGGCCTGCGCCATCGGAGCGGAGATCCGGATCGACGGCGCTTGGCAGCCGGTCGGCCAGCCGGTCGGCGATGTCGCATGCTTCTCGCTCCACCCCCGCAAGGTCATCACGACGGGGGAAGGCGGCATGCTGACCACCCGGTCGGACGCTCTGGACCGCCGTTTCCGCCTGTTGCGCCAGCATGGCATGGACATCAGCGACCGTGAGCGTCACTCCGCCCGCGCCGTGACCTTCGAGTCCTACGCCGAGCCGGGTTTCAACTACCGGATGACCGACTTCCAGGCCGCCATCGGCCGCCACCAGTTGCGGCGTCTTCCGGAGATCGTGGCGCGCCGGCGGGAGCTGGCCCACGGCTATCGGCAACGGCTGGCGGATCTGGTCCCGGAGGTCGCGCCCGCGCACGAGCCGGAATGGGCGCGTTCCAACTGGCAGAGCTATTGCCTCCGCCTTCCGACCAGGGTCGACCAAAAGGCGGTGATGCAGGCCATGCTGGATGCCGGCGTCGCCACCCGCCGCGGCATCATGTGCACCCATCGCGAGCCGGCCGGCGCCGACATCCCCGTTCGCCACTCCCTCCGGCAGTCGGAGTTGGCGCAGGACCACGGCCTCATCATTCCGCTCTACCCGCAGATGACCGATGACGACCTCGACCAAGTGGTGGACGCGTTGCGTACCGCCCTGGGCAGGGCCGCTTCCGCGCCGGGGGCCGGCCATCCGGGCGCTGGCCGTCCGGGCGCCGCCCGCGCTCGCGTCCCCGTCAGCAATCTACGGACGACCGCGTGAGGAAACCCCCGAACCCGGAGGCGAGCGCGATGCCACGCCCCACCTACAGCGTCATCATCAACAACTACAATTACGGCTCTTTCATCGAGCGGGCCGTCGACAGCGCCCTGGCGCAGGATGCGGAGAATGTGGAGGTGATCGTCGTCGACGACGGCTCCACCGACCATTCCCGCACCGTGCTGGAGCGGTACCGGCCGCAAGTCCAACTGGTTTTCCAGGAAAACCGCGGCCAAGCCGGCGCGATCAACGCCGGCGTTCTGGCCAGCCGCGGCGACATCCTGTGCTTTCTGGACGCAGACGATTGGTGTGCCATGGGAAAGCTGTCCGCGATCGGAGCCGCCTTCGCCGCCGATCCGCGCCTCAGCCTCGTCTACCATCGCCTCCAGCCGGTGCTGTCCGACGGGACCTTCACGCTGAAGCCGATCCCGCGGACCCTCTGCTCGGGTGACCTGAGGCGCCGTCTGGCCCGGTCCGCCGGCTGGTGGCCCTTCCCGCTGACGTCGGCGGTCGCCATCCGGCGCGCGGCGTGGAACGAGGTCGGCCCCATTCCCGAAAGCTTCCGGATATCCGCCGACGCCTGGCTCGTCGGCATCTACCCGTTCGTCGGCCGGGTGGCCGCGCTGCCGGAGGTGCAGGGCTACTACCGGATCCACAACAACAGCTGGTATCGGAGCGTCGACGACGCGGACATGCTGCGCAAGCGGATGTCCCATTGGGAGAGCACCGTCGAGGTGACCAACCGCTTTCTGGCGGACCACGGCCAGCCATGGCGGCTCAACCTCGACAACCACTTCCCACATCGCCTCGCGGCCCTGCGGCTGTCCGGGGGCGATCCCCTGCAAGGCATGCGGCTGCTGGTCCAGGGCCTGCGCTTTGGCGGCGAGCCCAACCTGTTGCGCCGCGCGCGCAATGTGCTCCGCCTGGCGCCCGAACTGATCGGCACCGGTCCGCCCGGCATAAGGGAGCATTCCTGATACCGGGTTTGCGGATCGATCGCACGGAATTTTCCGTTTCCGACAAATGCTCCAAAAATCGTCGCTGCATCATTCAAGTACTCATTTTTGAGGAATTGGGCATTCCGAAGATATGGACGATGCTCGTCGCCTGACGCACCCAAACGTTTGGGGCGCCGGCGCAAGCTTGGTGGGAGTCTCGGTATGGCGGTTGTCGAACGCGTGCCTTCATCGCCCCTGAGTGCGACGTACAATCCACCGTCCGACAGGGACTTGTCGGTGACTCCCTGGCTGTCCCGCATGATCCGGATGTACTGGCAACAAAAGTACATCCTCCTTGCGTCCGTCGTGCTGTTCGTCGGCATCGGTTACGCGCTCGTCCAGCGCATGCCGCCGCTGTATCGCGCGACGGCGACGCTGATGCTGGATCCTCATCAGCGAACGGTGATCGACGTGGCCCAGGTGGTCACGCCGTTCCGGCCCGACGAACTGTCGATCGAGAGCGAAATCCAGGTTCTGCAGTCGTCAGACATCGCCCTGAAGGTCATCGCCAAGGCACGCCTGGACCAGTCGCCCGAATTCAGCCCGGCGGCCGAGCGCGCGTTAATCGCCAGGGAAGAGAGGGAGGCGGCAAGGCGCATGAGCAGCCTTGAACCGCCCACGACCCTGGAGGCGTTGCTCACCGACCTTCGTGACCTGTGGGCGGAGGGCAAGCGGCAGCTCGGCGCGCTCTGGGGCGTCGACGTCGAAATCCCCAATCCGGCCCGGGACGCGCGGCGCGACCAGACCGTCATGCTCGAACGGTTCGAATCCGCGCTCCAGGTCGGCCCGCTGGGCCACTCGCGCGTGATCGGGGTGACCTTCACGTCGCAGGATCCCGTGCTCGCGGCCAGGGTCGCGAACACCATCGTCGAAACCTACCTGGCCCAACAGGCGAGTGGCCGGCTGAAGGACACGGAGAAGGCCAACGACTGGCTGGAGCAGCGCGCCCATCAGTTTCGCGGCGAGGCCGAGCAGGCGCAGAAAGCCTATCTCGACCGGCTGACGAAGGCGCAGCCGACCGCCGGCGTGGACGTCGAGCTGCTGCGCAGCCAGTTGCTCGACCTGAACCGCAGCATCGCGCAGGCCGAGGCCGACTACAAGGCGGTCCGCGACCGGCGGGAACGGCTGGAAAAGATGGTGGCGAGCGGCGACCTCGGCAAGCTGGCGGCCGAGTCCAAGTCGGAGAACCTGGAGGCGATCCGCCTTCAGACCGTCATTCTGGAACGCCGGCGGGCCGAACTCGCCCGGCAACTCGGCGACCGGCATCCCACGATGTCGGCCTTGAACGCCCAGATCGCCGCGATTCGCCAGTCCATGAACGGCGAGGCCCAGCGGCTGGTGTCGGACACCGCCGCCGAGGAAGGGGCGATGAAGAGCCGCCTGCAGGCGCTGCACGAAAACGCCCAGCGAACCCAGGAAAGGCTGCGCATCTTCCAGGAAGCCAAGGCCGAGATCAGCACGCTCGAACGGGAAGCGCGGAGCAGCGAGGAGATCTACAACACCTTCCTGACCCGCTACAAAGGAACGAGCGCGGCCCCGCTGGTGCAGCCGGAGGCCTGGGCCGTGTCCACGGCGCTGCCGCCCGCCGATCCCGCGCTGCCCCGGGGACGGATGATCCTCGTCCTCGCCGGGCTGTTCGGGCTGGGCCTCGGCGGCGCGGGCGTCACCCTGCGTGAACTGCTGCAGACCGGGATGAGGAGCAACGACGAGATCGAGGACCAGTGCGGTCTGCGTGGGCTGGGTCTGTCCCCGTCCCTGCCGCGCCGCGTGGCCAGCCGTCGAGACGTCGTGCGGTATGTGCTGGAAAACCCGCGCACTCCCTTCGCGGAGTCCATTCGCATCATCACCAGCAACACCCTGGCCCTGCTTCAACCCTGCGACCGCGGCGTCGTCATCAGCGTGGGGTCGGCGTGGCAGCATGAAGGCAAGTCGACGGTCGTGGCGTCCGCCGCGACGCTGCTCGCGATGAGCCGCTTCCGCGTCCTGGTGATCGACGGCGACATCCGCAAGCCGTCGCAGCACGACCTCTTCCGCCTGCCCAACGGTCCGGGCCTGAGCGAATACATGAGCGACACATCGGACGAAATGCCGGTCCCGCAGATCAGCCCGGAAACCGGCATCCATCTGGTGACCAGCGGCACGGTCGGCCTCACCGACGCGCGGGCTCCCCTGTACCTCAACCATGGCGACAAGCTGCAGCGACTGATCGATTGGGCACGCCACTACTACGACATCATCCTGATCGACATGCCGCCCTGCATGCCGGTGGTGGACGCCCGGATCATGGCGTCGTTGAGCGACCGCTGCATCTTCGTGTCGCGCTGGCGCTCCACACCGGTCAGCAAGATCAAGTATTCGCTGCGGGAACTGAAGGCGGCCGGCGCCGACATCGCCGGATTGGCGCTTGTGCAGGTGGATGTGCGCAAGCATGCCGCATCCGAATACGGCGACAGCGGCATCTATTTCAAATACGGCCGCCAGCGACCGCGGGAGCACTGACGCCCTAGCCTTCCCATAGAAAGAATCGGCTTCTGACAATACGCCCGGCGGAAGGGGAAACCATGCACCCAGAGATCACCGACGCAGCGCGCAACGTCGGCCCCACCACGGCCGTCCCGGCCAAGGTCGCGATCGTCTACCGGATCGTCCCTCACTACCGCGTCGCCTTCTACAAAGGGCTGAGCGCCTTCCTGGCGCGACGCGGGGTGGAGTTGACCCTGTTCGGTGGGCAGCCCCTGCCCGAGGAGGCGTTCGAGGACTGCGGCGGGCACATCGACTGCCACGTCGTCGCGCCCAACCGGTACGTCCACAAGCAGATTTATTACCAGCCTCTGTTCAACAGGCTGAAGGACTTCGATCTTGTGGTGATCGAACAGGCGAATTCGGCCCTGTTGAATTACCCTCTGTTCCTGCGCCGGATGCTGGGCATCGGGCCTCGCCTGGCCTTCTGGGGGCACGGCGACGACCTGCAGCAGCAGGCGCCCGCCCGCCTGCGCCGCGCGATGAAGCGCTTCCTGTCCTGCCGCGTGGACCACTGGTTCGCCTACACGGACTCCGTGAAGTCGATCGTGCGGGGCATGGGCTTTCCGGACTCCCGCATCACCGTCGTGCAGAACGCCATCGACGTGTCGACGACCCTGGCCCTTGCGGAGGAACTCACACCGGCCGGCCGCGGTGCCATACGCGAACGGCTTGGGCTGCCCGACGCACCGACCGCCGTGTTCTGCGCGCGCCTGACGGAAGGCAAGGGACTGCCCTTCCTGATCGCCGCGTGCGAGCGCGCCCGCGCGCGCATCCCCAACCTGCATCTTCTCGTGGTCGGCGAAGGGCCTCTCGGCCCCTGGCTGGACCGGCAGGCTAGGGACAAGCCCTGGATCCGCCCGCTCGGTGCGCGTTACGGGCGCGAGAAGGCGGAGATACTCAGCACGGCCGAGGTGTTTCTGCTGCCGTCCTTCGTCGGGCTGTCGATCCTCGATGCCTTCGCCGCCGGGTTGCCCGTCCTCACCGCCGACTTCCGGAACCACAGCCCGGAGGTGGACTACCTCCAGGACCGGGTGAACGGGCTGTTCGTCATGGGCCAGCCGGACCCGAACACCTACGGGGCCGCGATCTCCGGCGTCCTCACCGACGACGCGTTGCGCGGACAGCTCCGTGAAGGCGCCTTCCAGACGGCCCGGCACCGAACAGTGGACGCCATGGTGAGCAACTTCGGAAGCGGCATCCTCCAGGCCCTGGACGCGGCCGGCCGGCTCAGGCACCGCGCCGAAGAGCCGGCCGCATCGACATGGTCCGTGCCATGAGCCCGTTCCGCCAGTCGGGCGCGGGCCAGTCGGGCGCGGAGGCCGATGCCGCGCCGCGCCTGACGGTCCTGTCCTGGCCTTACCGCCGGCGGGGCGTCACCAATCCCTACACCCGTCGCCTGGGGGAGGCGCTGTCGGACCAGGGGCTGTGCGTTCGCGAGTTTTCCGCCTGGGCTCTCCTGACGGGCCGTGTGGACGTGTGGCACATGCATTGGCCGGAGGGCACGCTGCGCAGCCCGAGCCGCTTGCTCGGCCTGCTGCGCCTGACCCAGTTCATGCTGCTTGTGGCCGTCGCCCGGCTCCGGAACGTGGCCTGCGTTTGGACGATGCACAACCTGGAGAGCCACGAGCGCGCGCACCGGGATCTGGAACGTCGGCTGTGGAGATTCCTGATCCCACGGCTCGACGGGATCATGCTGCTGTCGCGGGCGTCGCGCGACCTTCTGCTTGAGCGCCATCCCGCGGCGCGGGAGGTGCCCTGCCACGTCATCCCGCACGGCCATTACCGCGGCAGCTACCCGGACACCGAGACCCGTTTGTCCGCGCGCGCGACCTACGGCTGGACGTCGGGCGAGCGGATCGTCGCCTTCGTCGGGCGCGTGCGCGCCTACAAGAACGTGGACGCACTGATCACGGCCTTCCGGGCCATGCCCGACCCCGATCTGCGCTTGGTGGTTGCCGGCGACGCCGACGATCCGGACGTGGGCCGGCGCCTGCGGCAGGCCGCGGCCGACGACGCGCGCGTTCGCCTCGACCTCGGCTTCGTGCCGGATGACGCGATCCAGCGTCCGCTCAGGGCTGCCGATCTTGCGGTCCTGCCGTACCGCGACGTCCTTAATTCCGGCTCCGCCATCCTGGCGCTATCCTTCGATTGTCCCGTGCTGGTGCCGGAGCGCGGCGCCATGGGCGAATTGCGCGAGCGCGTCGGCGCACCGTGGGTGCAATGCTACACCGGCGCGCTGACGCCTGAGACGCTGCGCGATGCGCTCGATCAAGCCGCCCGCCGGCCGGAAGGTGCGCCGGATCTCTCCGCGTTCGAGTGGTCGGCCATCGGCCGGCAGCTCGCGTCCTTCTACCGGGCCATCCATCGCCGGAACGACGCCGCGCGGCGGGAGTCGCGCGCGCGGCCGATCGAGCCGAACCACGAACTCTGATCAGGGAGCCCCGCGCTTGGCGTTGTCTGACTGGAATTCCGCCGTTTCCGGCGATGATCCGCGGTACGGCACCGCAACGGCCAGCGGAATCGACCGCCGCGCATCGTCCCGCAGCCGCGATGATCTGGCCATGGCGTGGGGGCAGGTCGTCCTCGCGGCGAGCCTTGCCTACCTGATCCTTCAGCACAGCCCGTTGAGCGGCGACGGGGGCGAGTTCGCAACGGAAAGCTCCGGCAACGGCACCCGCCAGCTGGTGTGGATGGCCCTGTTCGCCGCCTCGGTTCCGTTGGCGTGGCTGGCGCGCGAGCGGCTGCGGTCGGCGCTGCTGCGGCTCTGGCCGTTGTGGCTGGCGCTCGCCTGGTGCTGGACGAGCGTGGCGTGGTCGGCGGCACCGTCCGTCAGCGTCAAGCGGCTGGTGCTGGCGACGATCATCGTGCTCGTCTGCGTGATCGCGGTGAGCGCGGTCGGCCGGCTGAGCGTCGTCTGGAGGACCATCGCGCTGACGCTTGCGGGGATCGTCGCGATCGACATCGCCGTCGCGCTGCTCGTGCCCTCCCTGGGGCGGGCGCCGGACGGCAGTTTCGTCGGCATGCACACCACCAAGAACACCGCGGGTGCCTTCGCGTCCATCACGATCCTGATCTGGTCCTGCTGGATGATGACGGCCGCAGGGGCGCGATGGTGGCGGGCGTCGATCATCGTCTGCCTGTGCGCCCTGGTCTTCCTGGCCGCGACCGGCAGCAAGACGTCGCTGGGGGCCGTGGGGCTGAGCGGAGCCATCGCCTTTTTCCTCGGCTATTCCCTGCGGGCCGGTCCGCTGTTCGGCGCGCTCGCCGCCAACCTGATGCTGGCCGGCGGTGCGGTCGTGGCGCTTGTCGTCGCGCTGCTCTCTCCCCGGAGGGTGCTGCTCGCGCTGTTCGGAGACGCGACGCTGACCGGGCGGACCGAACTCTGGGCGTTCCTGTGGCAGTTCATCGACCGCCGGTTCTTCACCGGGATCGGCTATCAGGCGCTGTGGATGACCGGTTCCATCGGGCTGCTGGAGCGCTGGCAGCCGACCTTCCTGAATTGGGCGATCCAACAGGCGCACAACGGCTATCTGGACGTGCTGCTGACCGTCGGCGCCGTCGGGCTGGCGCTGGGCATCCTCGTGCTGCTGTCGGCGCTTTTCATGAGCCTGGCGATGGAGCGCCGAAGCGACGCCCACGGCTACGGCATCCTTGGGGCCGCCCTCGTCATCTTCGCGATGTTCCACAACATGACGGAAAGCTCGCTGCTGCGGCCGGACCACATGGTCTGGGGCATGACGGTTCTGGCGCTGGCCTGCGCCGCGCTGCCGCGCTACGACGCGTCCCGGTAGGCCGCGCGCGCCACTTCCACCTTGGCGGGCCAGCTCAGGTTTGACGCAACGGCGATGGCCCCCTGGCGCAGCCGATTGAGCCGCGCGCGATCGCGGTCGAGCGATGCGACCGCATCGGCCATGGCGGACACCGTCGCTTCGGGGTCGGTGACCGGAACGCGA
Organism: Azospirillum canadense; assembly: GCF_025961225.1. GTDB lineage: Bacteria > Pseudomonadota > Alphaproteobacteria > Azospirillales > Azospirillaceae > Azospirillum > Azospirillum canadense. Next base: position 276,706 of record NZ_JAOQNG010000002.1, read on the forward strand.
ATGCCGCAATCGTCGCTCACCAGCGTCGCGGCGCCGTGCATGTCCAGGCAGACGACCGCACAGCCCCGGCCGACCGCTTCGAACAGCTGCATGCCCAGCGATTCACGCAGACTCGTGAACAGCATGACGTCGTGGTCGTCGTAGCTGGCGCGCACCTCGTCCCATGGCAGGCGCCCTTTGTAAACGACTGTCCGCTCCAGGTCGCGCCGGCGGATCTCCGCTTCCAGCCATGACCGGTCGGGGCCGTCGCCGATCACCGTCAGGGTGGCGTCGATCCGGTCCCGCAGATTTTGCATCACGTCGAGGGCAAGCCCCATGCCCTTCCGCTTGATGAGGGAGCCGACCCAGATGAGCTTGAGTGGGCCGTTCCCTTGAACCGGCAGATCCTCATGGGTGCGCAGCCAGCCGTCCGGCACGGCGCTGTCCCACAGGAAGCGGACCTTGCTCGCCCCCATCGAGGTCACCAGCGCCTCGGTCTCACGGTTGGTCACGAACACCGTACGGGCGTTCGAAATCGTCCGACCGGCGCCGAACGCGATCGCGGACATATGGTGGACGATGAAGGAGCGCAGTTTCTCGTTGCGCCATTGCGGCCCGAAATAGCGTCGGAACCCGTCCGGGGCCGTTTGCCCCCCGCCGACCGGACCATAGAAGAAAGGCTTGCCCAGCTGCCACAGTTTGGACCCCAGCTGCAGGCTCCCCCAGCTGACATGGTGGACGGCGTCGAAGTCGATGTCGCGGTCAAGGCTCCGCGCAACGGACAGGATACGGCTCTGCCAGTCCAGATAGACGGGATAGCAGGTGCCGAAGACGCTCCGGGACAAGCGGTCGGGAACCTTGAGCTTCGGCACGTAGACCGGCCGGAAGTTCGGAATGGGATTGCGCGCCAAGTAATCGTCGATGACCGCCTGATTTCCGGCCTGCGTGATCACCCACACCTCTTCCCCGAGCTTCGCGAGATGCGTGCTCCAGTTCCAGCCGATGCCGGCCTCCGATCCCCGTCCGGGGGCGCAGTCATATGCGGACACCAGGATTTTCATGGCAGGACACGGTGTTCGTTGAGCGGATGAACCTGAAGAGAGTCAATATATGAAAGGCGCCATCGCCGCCGGAACGACGTATCTGATTGAACAGCCTTCGCTTCCGTGCAAAACATGTTGCGCTTTTCCTGACAAGGTGTTGTTGATATTCGGCGCAATCGTCGGCGGTATTTTCGAGTTGCAGGAAACAGCATCTTTTCGATCTGCGCAACACGTCATTCGATGGACTTGCCGAAAGCCGTCAATCCTTCAAAATAATTAGGCAATAATGATGTCGACGGCCCCTTTCCGTATTTATGCCCACCCCAAGCATATGAAAGGGCACGGCGGGCCTCGTTCAATGTCATCGGCCATAGCCTTGCGGAGCACGCGGGCGCGGAACGCCGCGTCAGGTTGATGATGCCGTACCGCAGGACTCCAGTCTTTGGTCCGCATCGTCATCGCGACGCCGAAAGCGGGAGAGGCAAGTCTCCGTCAGGACTGCAGTCCGAAATTCAACCGCGGCACATAGGAATATCAGCATCAGCGAGACGGGCCAGCGCCGGCCGAGGCGCGGGAGTGCCGCCGTATCTTTCGGAGCGTCCGGCAAGGACGAGGTCATGCGGGTGAAGCTGAAGGGTTAGCCTCAACATGGAGGGCACCATCAATTCGAACTTGCCTCGGATCCGCACCAACTATCCAATAGTGCGCACCTAAGGATCCTGCAGTCAGAGAAACCTTGGAGAATGCGAATGGAAACGCGCAAAACCGACGTGAACCACGATGCCACGCCCCCCGCCGGCGATGACTTGGAACGGCGGAAATTTCTGGCGACATGCGGAAAATTTGCCGTGGTGACATCGCCCGCCGTTACGACGCTTCTGTCCACGTCGCTGACATCGAACGCCATCGCCAAATCCCATGGCGGACGAGGAGCGAAGGGCAACAATGGCTATGGCAACGGTGGCGGCGACGGAATTCCGGGACATTCCGGAAAACACCATTACGACAACGATCGCTGAATCCGCGGCAGGCAACCATTCAGCGCGGCGAACGGGCGACGAACGGAATGCCAGCGGTGCACCATGAGCGATACCGCCCGGTGACAGGCACGTCCTTCGCCGTCATCGGTCGGCGCGCCGTGCTTTTCCATGAAGCGCGGCAGCTGCTGTTCGAATTGAACGACAGGGCAGCGTTTGCGTGGTGCCGGATTGCTGACGGAGCCACGGTCAACTCTGTCGTCGCCGCCATCATCGACCGTGGACTCCCCTTTCCGACCGCGCGACGCCAGGTCGAAGAGGACTTGTCCGGGTGGATCGACCAGGGATTGCTTGTTGCCGCCACAGACGTTCGGCAGCAGCGGGTGCTGGTCGGCAACCGCTGCGTCGAGATTTGCTACGGCACCGACACGCTGGCCGACATCGCGGAACCGGAGTTCCGGAACTTGGACGCGGCGAACCGCGCCCCGGACCGGCGGTTCGACGTGGTTGAACAGTCAGGAGGCTTTCTTCTGCAAGCCGACGGAGAGGACGCCGTTACCGGCCATCGCGACGAGTTGGTCCCGGCACTCAGGGCCGCGCTGATGGTGGATGCGTTGCGCTCCGCGCGCTATGAGGTCGCGCTGCATGCGGCCTGCATGATCTCCGGCCCGAACGCCGTGCTGATCAGCGGCAGCCCGGGGACGGGGAAGTCCACCCTCGCCGTTGCCCTCGCGCACGCGGGTTTCGGCTATGGCGGCGACGATGTTGCGCTCCTCCACGCCGACGGACGCGTGACGGGACTTCCCTTCGCGCCGGCTCTCAAACGTGGATCGTGGCCCCTTTTGGCGCCGTACTGGCCCGAAATCGGCGACGCACCGGTCCACGTCCGGCCGCACGACCGGCAGGACGTGCGCTATCTCCCGAACATCCCCATCACCGAGCCGGGGCCGCGTGAGGTGCGCTTGTTCGTAAGCCTCCACCGGCAGGAAAGTCCCTCGCCCACCTTGGAACCGCTGGACCCGATCGACACGCTGCGCGAACTCATCGGCGGCGCGTTCTCGCAGGACGAACGCCTGAGCACGGGCGCGTTCCGAGCGATCCACAGAGCGCTCGCGTCGGCGGAATGCGTCCGCCTGACCTATTCCGATCTGGACGCCGCCGTGGACGTGCTCCGCGGGGCGTGCCGATGATGGCCCAATCGCCGTTCGAAGCGCTGGTCGCATGCCTTCAGGGGCGAGCGCCCGCCGAAGCGGACTGGCTCGGCATCGTCGAGGCCGCCAACCATTATCTTGTGACGCCGGCGCTGTTCCACTCCCTGCCACGGTGGGAGGGTGCGCCCGTGCCCAGGGATGTTCTGGACTATCTCGGCTTCATTCATGGCCGGAACCGCGAACGGAACATGCGGCTGCGCGCGCAGGCCGCCGAAGCCATCGAAGCGCTGAACCGTTGCGGCGTTCGCCCACTCCTCCTCAAGGGTGCCTGTGTCCTCCTGACCGCGCCCGACGACACCATGGGCGCGCGCGTTCTGACCGACCTGGACATCGCCGTGCCGCGGGAGCGGATGCCGGTTGCCTCGGCGTGCCTCGCGCGCCTAGGGTATGAGGCGCTTCCCGACGCTGTGGGCGAGCACGCCCTGGCGGCGTTCGCACGGCCCTGCGACGCCGGGGCGATCGACCTGCACTTCCGGCCGCCGGGTCCGGAAGCCTTTCATCATCCCGAACGATTGGCCGAAAGCGCCACCGCGATCTGCGTCGGGAACGGACTGGCCATGTTGCCCTCGCCCACCTTCCGGGCGCTTCATCTGGTCGTGCACGACATGCTGCACGACCAGCAGACCGTGACGGGGGCCATCGACCTTCGTCACCTTTGCGACCTTGACGCGCTGGCCAGGATGCCGGACGGCATCGACTGGAAGGAGTTGGCCGCACTCATGCCCGAAGTGGCGGGGCGAACGGCGCTGCAAACCCAGCTGCTGGCTTTGCGCCGGCTTTTCGGGACGACCACGCCGCTCACCCCATGGTGCCGCATCCGTCCCTTCCTCCAACACTGGAGACGGATGCAGCAGGCCTGCCACCCGGCGCGAATCGAGATGATGCGCACGGCCTATCGAACCCTCTACAAACGGCCAAGATCCCTTCTCCGGACCGTCGTCCCGGGGCGCATCGAGGGCTGATGCGGCCATCCCTGCTGGAAGCGGGCCGATCGCGTCCCACCGCGTGGTGTCTGAGGCGTGAGGCTGGCCCGCCGGAGCGCTCCCCCATAGCTGGCGCAGGCGGGCCGGCCGTTCGGGAGCGGCGGTCACCGTGTTCTTCGGCTAAGTTGAGGTTGCTTAACGACCATCAACCAAGACGGAGACCACGATGACCGAGGACAGGATCGCTCTTCAGGAGCTGATTGGGAAGAGCGCCGATGCCGACTTTCTGCGCGAGATGGTCGGCTTCGCCGCCCAGCGCCTGATGGAGCTGGAGGTGGAGAGCCTGTGCGGCGCCGGGTATGGCGAACGCAGCGAGGACCGCCAGACCAAGCGCAACGGCTACCGGGAGCGGACCTGGGAGACGCGCGCCGGGGCCATCGACCTGCGCATCCCCAAGCTGCGGCGCGGCTCCTACTTCCCGGCCTTCCTGGAGCCGCGCCGCACCGCGGAGAAGGCGCTAATCGCGGTGATTCAGGAGGCCTACGTGCAGGGCATCTCGACGCGCAACGTCGATGATCTGGTCAAGGCGATGGGCATGACCGGCATCTCCAAGAGCCAGGTCAGCCGCCTGTGCCAGGACATCGACGAGCGCGTGCAGGCGTTCCTGAACCGGCCGCTGGAAGGCGACTGGCCCTTTGTGTGGCTGGATGCGACCTACGTGAAAGTGCGCCAGGACGGCCGCATCGTCTCGCTCGCCGCCATACTGGCCATCGGCGTCAACAGCGATGGCCGGCGCGAGGTGCTGGGGCTCGGCCTCGGGCTGTCGGAAGCCGAGACCTTCTGGACCGATTTCCTGCGCACCCTCACCCGCCGGGGCCTACGCGGCGTAAAGCTGGTGATCGCCGATGCGCATCTCGGGCTGAAGGCCGCCGCTTCCAAGGTGCTGGGCGCCACACTTCAACGCTGTCGTGTTCATTGCATGAGGAATCTCCTCGCCTGCGTCGGCAAGGCGCACCAGACGATGGTCGCGGCCACCATTCGCACCGCCTTTGCCCAGGAGACCGCTGAGGCGGCGCATGAGCAGTGGCGCCGGGTGGCCGACAGCCTGCGGCCGCGCTTTTCCAAGCTGGCGGCGCTGATGGACGAGGCGGAGTTCGACGTGCTGGCCTACATGAAGTACCCCAAGGACCTGCGCACCAAATTGCACAGCACGAATCCTCTGGAGCGGCTGAATGGCGAGATCAAGCGGCGCACCAACGTCGTCGGCATCTTCCCTGGCGAAGGGGCGGTTGTGCGCCTCGTCGGCGCCTTGCTGCTGGAGCAGCATGATGAATGGGCGGTGGCCCGGCGCTACATGACCATGGAAAGCCTGGCCGAGCTGTGCCACCCTCACACCCCTGATCCGCTGTCCATCGCAGCGGAGTAGACCGGCGGCCTCAACCCGCCGAAGAGCACAGAGGCCCCCTCAGACACCACGCCTCGGGGCACGATCAGCGGGCCCTGTTGGAAGTGGTCTGGGTCAGGCCAGCGTCCCCCCGGCGTGGACCGTCCGGATCGCCCAGGCGATGGTCTTCAAATCATGATCGTGCGTGATGATTCCCCGGACGTTGGCGCACACGGAGCCCAACCCGGCGGCGGACGCACGGCGTTCCGACAGGACGAGGATCGACAGGTCGGGACGCATGTCGAGAATGCCGGCGATCAGAGCCATCGCTCTCGGGTCGGCCTGCATGGCGCCCTCCATCCGCGCGATGACCACGTCGCACCCTTTGGCGGCATCGATATTGCCGGTGTCGTGCGGCAAGGGAATTACAAGAATATCCTCGGCCTCTGAAGCCAAGGCCCTGGTTAAACTTTCGCGAAACAAGGTTCTCTGGTCGATGAGAATGACCGAGATTCGGGGGTTTTCAAGGCCGCTCGTTTGTTGATCCATAGCTGGCTGCCAGAGTGCCCGCCTGAACGGGGGATGGGTTGCGCATGGACATATTTTTTATGGCCGGCGCACCATCGCGATATTGCCAATTGGGATAAGCAGCGCGGCGAATCGCTCTTTCTCCTTTATCAAATCGGCTGAATCGGCCATCCACCCTCTGGCTGTGTGGAGGGCGTGGTGCCCAGCCGGGCCTGCACCTGGAACGCTTGAAAACCAAGGGCAGGCGGATGGCCGATGCCGTCCGCGGTGCGGTCGCGAGCGCCTGGTGCGCACCATTACCTTTGGTTATGGGGGTATGGCTTACGCGATTGTCTTTCAAAACGGAAACACAGTTACAACAATGCATCATTTCCAAAATAGGTGGTAGAGATCTGATATTTACATGCAGCGATATGCGCTTGTTTGCTGTTGACGGATACGGAAACGTGCGGTGCTATATCTACCGTATAAAGTCGGCATGGCCAGGAACGATCACCAGCGTGTGAATGCTCAGCGTTTTTGGAGTGATAAAGTAAAACGAATCGATGCCTTCCCCTTAACCACCCATCGCGAGATCAGAGGCTATATATCCATTGGGAGTGCATTCAAAGAATCCGTTCAATTTAAGTGATGCGATTGTATTGCAAGCACCCGAAAGAGTTGCTGGCGCGGAATTGTCATCGGAAGGGGTGAGCCGGGGGCGCCTTGTGACCGGAACAAGGCGTGGTGGAAGAAGAAAGCCCGTTTGGGGAACTGGGCGCGGATTGACTTTCTATGCCGCGCCGCCGCATGCGTGCTTGTCCTTGCTTCCAACCTCCCGGCGACGTTTGGGGGATCAACCGCGCACGACACATGAACGCGGGAAGCACGTATGGAGGACGGTTTATGTGTTCACAACAATGCTCTATGCCAGTTCCGGAGGCCTTCGACCCGCAATTCCTCAGGTCGCAGGTCTCCGCAGAACGAAAGGCGGGCGCGACCGTGGATGCGGACAAGGTTGTGCAGAGCATGACGAAACCCCGCAGTACCAAGAACATCACCGTTCTATTGCTCGACGACATGCTGCTCACACGGGAGTGCCTGTCGATGAGCATCAATCTCTGCGATCGTGGTGTGCATGTGCTGACCGCCGCCTCCGCGGCGGACGTGCAGCATCTGCTCCACGGCGAAACGGCACCCGATGTCGTCCTCTACAATTGCAGCGCGTTGGCCCCGCCCGAAACGGATTTCGCGGCCAGGCTCCGGGATGTCGTTGCATGCTTGGGAGATACGCCGCTGATCGTGCTGTCCGACCGGGAAGACGGGGATACCGTCCTTGAGGCTTTCCAACTCGGCGTCCGCGGCTACATATCCACAGCCGTCGGCCTTTCGGTTGCGCTGGAAGCCATTCGCCTCATCGCCGCCGGCGGAACCTTCGTGCCGCCGAGCTTCCTGCACCAGCTCATCCAGGACCAGGGCGCATTGCCGGGCCGCGCCGCCGAGGACAGCGCCCCTTCACCCGGGCCGAACGGGACGGCCGTCTTCCGCCAGGCTGCGGAAACGCCCTTGTATGGACTGACGCCCCGCCAGCTTTCCGTCCTGGAATGCCTGAAGGAAGGAAAGCCCAACAAGATCATCGCGCATGAACTCGGCATGCGCGAAAGCACGGTCAAGGTCCACGTGCGCAGCATCCTGAAGAAGCTGGGCGTGACGAACCGCACCGAAGCGGTCTACCGCACCATGCGCCAGCCGGACGCATGAATGGCCGGGACATGGCGTCGGGCGTCACGCCGCTCGCATGCGCCGCTCTGGCCTACGGACCACATCAAATCATGATCAGTTCATGTTCGGGAGGACGGTGGCGCCGCTGTGAATTTGCCGCAAGGCGCTGATGACGCTTCCGAGAGGAACGGAGCTGGCGATCATCCCGCCCAGGCCCATCGCCATGCCATTGCGAACCATGTTCGGGTTGACGGTGTCGGCGAGCACGGCCACGGGAGGATGAGAATCGTCCCGCAACAGCGCTTTCAGCAGCTGGTTGGTCGATCCCTTCGTCAGGCTTGCGCGGCCGATGCACACCAGGACGATATCGGCGTCGCGCTGGACCGTTTGCAAGTCCGCCAGGGCCTGTGCGCAGCGCCAATGCCTCATCACCACGTCGCCGGCCTGCGCATTCACCGCCGTCGCCAGGCTCTCCCCAAAAAGGGCACGGTCGTCGATCACGGCAACGGCGATTTCCGCGCGACCGCCCGGCTCGCCGCCGCCCCGCTCCGGAGCATACGGCGCAGTCCTGTTATGAACGCTGGCCGGGGGACCGGAACCAACCATAATGGCTTCCCGATTCCAACATCACGGAAATCGCCTGTGCGCTCCTCACGCAGCGGAGGCAGAACGGAAACCTATAGACTTTCGCTTCTTCGTAATAGGTGTCATTTTGGATTAAAGAGAGTTTACAATCATATTGGCCGCTTACGCGGAAAAATAGTGTTGCAATGAAATGATCGCCTAATCGTTCAGACCTCCACTTTCTTGGCGTTTTCACCTTCACAACGTACCACGGAGGAAGAGTGGACTTCGCCGCATCCATCGCTTTAGCATATCGTCGATCGATAAACGCTTGCCTATTCGGTGCCGGTGTGTTGGCAGCCGCGCCAAGTGATTGCCATCGCCCCTCCGCGGAAGCTCACAGCACGCAAAGGCCATGCCCATGGTCAAATCGCCGTGCCGATCTTTCATCGTCGGCCTGTTCCTCGCGTCGGTCGCCATGCCGTCGGCGCGCGCCGCGACCGATGGTCCGGGTGGTCCCGGCTACGGGCGTCAGCTGACCGAAGACATTTGCGGCGAGTGCCATCGCGTCTCCGCGATCCCGACCGCCAAGCGCCCGCCGATGCAGGAAGATCTCGCCGCGCCGGACCTGACGGAACGGATGCGCGATCCCAGCATGACCGAACTGGCTCTGCGCAGCTATCTGCAGATCTCCCACCCCGTAATGCCGAACATCCGGCTGAACCGGGACGAAACCGACGATATCGTGGCCTATCTCATGTCGCTGAAGGGAGGCGCGCGATGAAGGCGCAACCGGTCGCGGCCTTTCCGATCGTGCTGCTTGCCCTCTCGTCGACGGTTTACGCGGCGGACACGGAGAACGGCCGGCGCATCGCCGACCGCTGGTGCACGTCCTGCCACGTCGTGTCGGGCCGCGGATCGACCACCAACACTCCCGGCGGAACCGACGCGGTGCCAACGCTGGCCAGCATCGCACGGGATCCCGCCCGGGGACCGAACTGGCTGCGGCAGTGGTTGACCTCTCCACACCCGCCGATGCCGGACCTGAGCCTGTCCCGGGCGGAGATCGACGACGTGGTGGCTTACCTGCAGACCCTGTCCCGCTGAGGGGGCCGGCGGGTCGGCGGGTTCACGACCGCTTGGCCGCCGCTTGGCGACGTTCATACCTCCCAGCGAGGGGCACCATGAAGGCGATGATCCTGCCGCAGCCGCGCACGGTCCTGGTCCCGGCGGTGCTGCCCGATCCCGAGCCGGGGCCGGGCCAGATCCTGATCGGCGTTCATACCTGCGCTGTGTGCCGGACGGATTTGCACGTCATCGATGGTGAACTGCCGCATCCCAAGCTGCCGCTCGTTCCCGGACACGAGATCATCGGGACCGTGCTGGACACCGGGCCGGGCGTGGAGCGTTTTCGGACCGGTGACCGCGTGGGCGTTCCATGGCTCGGCTGGAGCTGCGGGGAATGCGTCTATTGCCGTTCCGGGCGCGAAAATCTCTGCGATCGGGCGCGCTACACCGGCTACCAAATCGACGGCGGGTATGCCGAGATGACCGTTGCCGACGCCCGCTACGCCTTTGCCATCGATCCATCCTACACGGACGCGGAGGCTGCGCCGCTGATGTGCGCCGGCTTGATCGGCTATCGGGCGCTCCGCATGGCCGACGGGGACGCGGTGACCAAGGCGGAACGCCTTGGACTCTACGGATTTGGAGCGGCCGCGCACATCATCATCCAGGTCGCCCGGCACCAGGGACGGCGGGTCTTCGCCTTCACCCGCACCGGCGACGACGCGGCCCAGGCACTGGCCCGGGAATTGGGAGCCGTGTGGGCCGGTGGGTCGGAAGAGGAGCCACCCGAACCATTGGACGCGGCCATCCTGTTCGCACCCGTCGGTGCGCTGGTGCCGATCGCGTTGCGCGCGGTCGTGAAGGGCGGTGTCGTCGTTTGCGCCGGCATTCACATGAGCGACATCCCATCCTTTCCCTACGAAATCCTGTGGGGCGAGCGGATGGTGCGCTCGGTCGCCAATCTCACCCGGCGCGATGGGGAGGAGTTTTTGGCGCTCGCGGCCCGCGTCCCCGTGCGCACACGAACCACGTCCTTTCCCCTCACCCAGGCGAACGAGGCGGTCGACGCGCTCCGGCGCGGCATCATCAGCGGTGCCGCGGTGCTGACCGTTTGACGGCTCCGCGCGCCGCGTCGGTGAGAAGACCGACATGTGCAAACCGACATGGGCGGGGCACACCCCGTCCATAGTGCGGAGTGCGGTCAGGAGATTTGATCGCAGGTATTAATCAAACAGGCCCGAATTGCTATGGCCCAACCACTAATCGCGATTCCCGCCAATCGATCGATGTATTAGAATTCCCAGTTGGAGATAAACATACAGAAATAAAATGGCTGCGCGGGGCCACGTAGCAGGGCATTCCGTCATAAGAATATCCGTGACGATGACGCCGATCCCACAGCCTCCAAGTATACAATATTCAGGGAGGTCATCGTCATGCGAACCGGGCACCTTCCGCGTTTGCCATATTCGCTGCTGACAAGCCACCGGATGCTGCTTGCGGTCACAACCGTGCTCGCCGTGTCGACGGGGCCGGGCGCCGCCGCGCAGAGCGACGAACCCAGCGACGAATGGAGAAACGTCCGCCCTTCCGCGCTGGATCCCCCAGGCAGCGGCCGGACGGTGCAGCCGGACGATCCATTCATGCTTCCCTATCTCGCCGCGGAAGCGATGCCTGGATTCGCCGGCCTGCCGACCCCGCTGGTCGTCGTCGTCAGTCCACCGACCAAAGCCGGCTCAACGGCGGTTTCCGAAACCTATGTTCAGATTTCCAGAATGCCGCCGAACGCCACACTGTCGCGTGGCCGCAATCTCGGCAACGGCACCTGGCGGGTGCCGCTCGACGAACTGCCCAATCTGGCGATCACCCTGGCCCCGGATCAGATCGGAACGACGCGGCTGAGCGTCACGGCAATCAGCGAGCACGGCGGTGGTCTGGTCGGTCAGCGTAGCGTCGACCTGGATGTGCAGATGCGCGCCTTGAAAGCCACAAACGCCGCGATCCCGCAACGCGACGTCGACGTCGCGAACCGGGTGACCCAGTCGGCAAGCTCGGCGACGACGGAAACGCTTGCGTTGCGCAGCGTCGACCCGCCGGTCCGCCCGGTGCCGGAAGCGCGGCCGACCGCGCAACCCACACCGCCGTCGGTGGTGGCCATGGCGGTGCCCAGCCTGCCGCCGCATCCGCCCGTCAGCACGACGGTGCCTGCGGATGCGCAACGCTTGCTCAAGCGCGGCCAGGAACTGTTCGCACAAGGCGATTTGGCGGGGGCGCGGCTCTTCTTCCGGCGGGCGGCGGCCGGCGGCAGCGCAGAAGCGACCCTGGCTCTCGGCAAGACCTACGATCCCCTCGTGCTCGAACGGATGCATGTGCGCGGCCTGTCGCCCGACCCCGAGCAGGCCGTTCGTCTCTATGGGGAGGCGGTGGCGAAAGGCGTCGGCGACGCCGACGGCCCACTGAAGGAACTGACCGGCTGGTTTGCCACCCATCGCAAATAGTCGCCTGCGAGCCGTCCGCACTGTGCGCCGACGCCGCACTCCGACGCCGCACTCCGACTGGGAGACCATTCATGAAAAAACTCCTGCTCATCGCCGGGCTGGCGAGCGCCGCGATGATCGCCACGGTCTCCGCCGAGCCCGTCCGCCGCCCGACCGGGGCGGACGGCGACGCCTCCCTTGCCGAGCGGATGAACGCCAACACCGTGGCGGTGATTTCAGGCACGCCGGGGGGAACCTATTTCCGCATGGCGAGCGACATGGCCTTTATCCTCGACAACGGCGACGATCTGCGCATCCTGCCGGTGCTCGGCAAGGGGGCCGGGCAGAACGCCTACGACGTGCGCTTCCTCAAGGGCATCGACCTCGGCTTCGTGCGCACCGACACCATGGACCAGCTTCGTCAGGACCCGCGCCTGCGCAACATCGACAACCAGCTGGTCTACGTCGCGCGCCTGTTCAACGACGAGCTTCACGTCATTGCCCCGCGCGAGGTCACCGACTACCGCCAGCTTGCGGGCAAGAAGGTCAGCTTCGACGTGTCGGGCAGCGGAACCGACACGTCCGGCCGGCTGATGTTCCAAGGACTGGGCATAAAAGTGGACGCGATCAACGTCGACCAGCCGACGGCGATCAACATGCTGAAGAGCGGTGAGATCGCCGCCATGGTGTCCGTGGCGGCGAAGCCGGTTGCCGTTGTTTCATCGATCAACGACGAACGATTCCATTTCCTTGAGGTCCCCTATGCGGAACCGCTGGAGAAGAACTATTTCCCAGCCGTGTTGACCGGCGACGATTACCCGAAGCTCGTCAAGCCCGGCGAGACGGTCAACACCGTCGCGGTGGGCACGATCCTGGCCACCTACAATTGGCCCGAACGCACCGACCGCTATCGCCGCATCGCGCGGTTCATCGATTCCTTCTTCTCGAAGATCGACGAGTTCCAAAAGCCGCAGCGCCATCCGAAATGGCAGGAGGTGAACCTCGAAGCCACGGTCGGCGGCGGGTGGAAGCGTTTCAAGGCGGCCGAGGACTGGCTCAGCGGCCACCACGACGCCCGCCCGGTCTTGTCGGCGGAGGCGCGTCAGAGCCTCGGGCAGGTCATCCAGCAGACCGCGCCCAGCCTGCGGGCGAGCGAGCGCGACCGGCTGATCGATGACTTCCTGAAGTGGCGGACCAGCCAGCCGCAGTGAGGGGCCGGGAGTGAGGTGCCGGCGGGATACTTCAGGCCGACCGGCGCGCCGCCCAGGGGGGCACAGCGGCCTGCGCCGCCGCTTGCCAGGGGACGATCTGGATGACGGCGCGGGCTTCGAGGCCGCCGGTCGTGCGCAGCCGGTCGATGACGGTGAGCGGTTCGTCCTCCTGCGGCAGGCCGGGCTGCGTCAGCAGGTAGCGGTGGTTGTTCGCGGTCACCGCCCAGCCCGGCGGCTCCGCCGGACGGCTGGTCGCCACCGTGGTCACAGGTTCCGAGACGAGCCACGCGCCGTCCTCGATGCTCCACCCGATCAGGCGGCGCTGCCGGCCTCCGACGTCGAGCCACGCCCAGGCGCGGAGGTGGGTGGTCAGGCCGGTGTCGAACTGGACGATCATGTGGGTCATCCCTCGGTCGTTGGCGTCGTGGTTGGCATCGTCGGTTGATGAGCCCACATTACATGTTCTTGTTTTGTTCGGATAGAGGAAAAGTTGCCGCCCCAGCGGATGGCCGGCTACCTCTGATGGAGGATTGCCGGCACCGGGCTGCTTTGAAAGAATCGGGGGGAAATCTCCTCAGCACCTCTCCTCCGCACCAGGGAGGCGGCCATGCGCTGGGCAACGCTCGCGTTCGCGTGGATGGTGGTGGCCTGCGCCACCAACGAACAGGCCTGCGCCGGACGTGATCCGGATGGCTACGAACGCTGCATCCATCAGCGGGAGCAGGCGCAGCGGGAATCGCAGGACCGGGTCCGCAGCTTCCAGAGCGGCCAGAGCGTCTGGACCGGGAGCATCCATCCCCCGACCTGCGTCGGCCGCACCTGCTACTGAGCGGTCTTTGCCATCCACTGCCGACTCAGAACTTGAACACGGCCTCCATCCCGACGAAGTGGGTCGTCTTGGCCGGGCCGGTGTCCTTGATGAAGGCGCCGGGCTTGAAGATGGAGTAGGAGACCAGTCCCTCCACCGTCCGGCCGGCGCTGTAGGACAGCACCAGTTCGCCCTGCGTCCCGATGTAGCGCGCCCCAGACCCGGCCCCAGAGCGCAGGAGGCCGCCGGTCAGGTCGTACACGCCGTCGTCCAGGCTCTCCCGCCAATAGGCGATGGCCGAGGCGTTGAGGCTGAACTCCTCCGACAGGGCGAGGTCGACGGACGGGTGCAGGTTCATCAGGTTGAAGGGGCCGACCGGCGTCAGCTCCCCGAAATACTTCGCGCGGGGGAACAGCGGGTTGAAGGTCTCCAGCGTGCCGTCGCGCGGGTTGGTGTCACCGCTGGCGATGTTGGCCTTCAGACCGAACCGCGGCTGCAGCGGCAGGCTGTCCATGCGGTACCCGGTGTCGGTCGCCAGCGACCAGGCCTGGATGCTGCCGGTGCCGAAGCTGCCGAACTGGCCCATCGCCTCCCAATTCCAATCCCAGCCGTCGGCCTTGCCGAAGAAACGGGTGCCCAGCGTGTGCCTCTCCTCCCGCCCCGTGCCGGCGTCGAAGGACGCGCGGTCATTGCGGTAGCCGATGTAGTAGGCGTCCAGGCCCGTGGTGCCGCCCCAGCCGAGGTCGAGGGGGCGCGTGGCGTAGAGCGCCCAGGCGGCGCGGCGCCCGTCGCGCTCGTCGTCGAACAGCTTCGGCGAAACGCGGACCGGCCGGCCGAGGAAGGCGTCCACGCGCCAGGGGCCGGCCGTGACGATCCCGGTCACCGCGTCGAAGGAGCGCGGCACGTTCGCGCCGTAGCGGATGGAGATCAGCCGCTCCGACCCGTAGGACAGCATCTGCCGGCCGATGCGCAGCGTCCCCTGCGCCTCCCCCAGGGGTGCGTTGAAGTCGGCGAAGCCCTGCATCAGGTCGATCCGGTCGGCGTCCGGCTGGGCCAGCGGTTCGAGCTTGCCCACAGCGTCGGCCAGGATCAGCTGCCCGAAGACGCGGAACCCCTGCCCTACCCGCAGGTCGGCGTAGGGCAGCACGCGCCAGAACCCATAGGCGTCGTTCTGCGGGTTGTCCTGGCCCCAGCTGCTGTTGCGGATGGCCTCGAAGCGCAGCCGGGTCTCCTGCCCGAAGGACAGGGACGCGTACCCGTCGGAGGTCAGGGGGGTGGCCTTGAACGGCTCCCAGAAGGCGCCAGTGCGCGCGTTGGGGTCGAGGAGGTAACGGTAATCCTCGTTGAAGCGGGTGTTGGTCAGGGGCGGCGGTGCCGGATCCGCTGCCCCCGCCGTGCCAGACCCCACCATGTTGGTCACCAGACACAGGGCGAGAACCGCCGCCCCGACGCGCGCCCTCATGATGCCTCCCCGCGGTGGCGGTCGAAGGCGAGGAAATGCGCGACCGCGGGCGGCTCTGTGCCGCGGTGGAAGGCGCGCGCCTCCTCCTGTAGGTCGGCGTCGGCGCGCGACACGCGGCGGTGCTGGCGCTGGTGCTCGGCCCAGGATTCGACGAAGAACCACTCCAGCACGCGCTCCGGATCGCCGGAGTCCTGGCTGACGCCCCAGGCGTAGGCGCCGTCGCGCCGCCGCTCCTCCGCCACGCGGTGGAGCGCTGCCAGGAACCGGTCCTGGTCTTCGGTCGCGATGCGGTACTCGATGGTGATCATCACCGGGCCGCGGTCGCCGCGGATGGGCTCCGCGGTCAAAGGTTCCGGCCAGTGGTTGGAGGGCATCAGGTCGGCCTCGCCGGCCGGCAGGCGGACGCGGTGCACGACGGCGGCGACAAGGAGAAGCCCGGCCGCGCCGGCCCACAGGGTGGCCGGAACGCCGATGGCCTCCGCGAGCGCGCCCCAGGCGAGGCTGCCGGCGGTCAGCGCGCCGTTGAAGACGGTCAGGTAGAGCGCCAGCCCCCGCCCGCGCACCCAGTTGGGCAGGATGGACTGGGTGGTGGCGTTCAGCGTCGTCAGCACCGCGATCCAGGCCGCACCCGCCACCAGCAGAATCGGGATCGCCGCCCAGCGCGGCGGAGCCAGCGCCAGGAAGACCATCACCAGCGCGGTGATCACGGACGCCCCGAGCATCAGGCCGTCCTGTCCGACCCGGTCGCGCACACGCGGCAGCAGCACGGCGCCGCCGATGGCGCCCGCCCCCACCGCGCCCAGCAACAGTCCGTAGAAGCCCGGCCCGCCGCCGAGGATCTTGCTCGCGACGATGGGCAGCAAGGCCCACAAGGCGCTGGCGCAGGCGAAGAACAGGCCGGCGCGCAGGAAGACGCGGTGAAGCTCCCGGCTGGCGCGGGCGTAGCGCAGGCCGGCGCGCAGCGCGCCGCCGAACTGCTCCGACAGCTCGTCGCGGGCGTCGGGCTGGCGCTTCCACCAGAACAGGGCAATGATCACCGCGACGTAGGTCAGCAGGTCGACGCCGTAGGTGACGGCCGCGCCGAAGGCGGTGAGGATGGCGCCGCCGGCCGCCGGGCCGATGGCGCGGGAGATGTTGATGCCCAGGCTGTTGAGGGCGACCGCGCCTTTCAGCTCCGACCGCGGCACCAGTTCGGGCACGATGGACTGCCAGACCGGGGCCATCAGGGCGGCGCCGATACCGCCGAGGAAGGTCAGCCCGACGATCGACATCACGCTGGCCGTCCCCGCCGCCGCCTGGAGCAGCAGCGCGAGGCTGACGCAGCCCAGACCGATCTGGATGACGATCAGCATCCGGCGCCGGTCCAGGATGTCCGACAGCACGCCGGCCGGAATGGCGAGCAGGAAGATGGGCAGGGAGCCCGCCGCCTGGATCAGCGCCACGGTGGCGGGGGAGCCCGACAGGTCGAGCACCAGCCACGCGCTGGCCACATCGCGCATGAAGGTGCCGATGTTGCCCAGCACCGTCGCCGCCCACAGGACGGCGAACAGGCGGTTGCGCAGGGGGGCGAAGGCGCCGGCCCGCTGTGGGGTGGGGGGTGGTGCGGTGCCCGACCCGGGCACGGCTTCGGCGGTCATGGCCCCCTCCGCTGTCGGTGCACCAGCGCCGCCGCGGCGGCGAAGCCGCCGACGATCGCGAGGTGTTCCAGGAAGGTGGCGGTCTGGTGGGCGCGGTCGATCCCCTCGTAGGTCCAGAAGGCGTGGGCGATCAGCGTGGCGACCACGGTGAAGCCAGCGAGCAGGCCGGCGCCCAGCCAGCACCAGCGCCGCGTCAGGAACAGCGCCGATCCGCCGAGCTGCGTGACGATCACCGCCGCGGCGACCAGCGCCGGGGAGCCCAGGCCGAGCCCGGCGGCCTCCGCCGTCGCGCCGTCGAAGTCCAGCAGCTTGACGATGCCGCTGACCGCGTAGGGCGCCGCCATCGCCAGCCGCGCGAGCAGCCCCAGGGCCGGCCAGTCGAGGATCGCGGCGATGGGCTGGGGCGCGCTGTCCCGCGCGCGCCCTCCCCTCATTCCACCCAGCGTTTCGGTCATTCCGTCCCCTCCCCTCACACGGCCCAGCAGCCGCAGCCGAAGGCGCCCCAGAAGCTGCGCGCGTTGGCCACCGGCACGTCCGTCGCGAGGGCGGCGGCGTGGTCGTGCCCATGCACCGCGCAGCCGGAATGGCAACCGCATTCCGAAGCCTGTTTCTGCGTCGTCTTGGGATCCTGGTAATAGCCGCCGTAGAGCGCGACCGGCGACCAGTCGGGCATCGGCTTGGGCAGCGCCGGGGCCATGGTGCCGTAGTCGCCTTGGCCGTGAACGACCTTGCCGCCCAGCAGGGTCAGGACGGAGCGGATGTGCGCGATGCGGTCCTCCGGCACCGACAGGTAGTCGTCGCTGAGCAGCGCGGCGTCGGCCAGCTGCCCGGCCTTGATCTGGCCCTTCTTGCCCTGCTCGTTGGAGAACCAGGTGTTGGCCTCCGTCCACAGGCGGAGCGCCGTCTCGCGGTCCATGCGGTTGGCCATGGGATAGAGCGAAAGGCCGCCGACCGTCTTGCCGGTGACCAGCCAGGACAGGGAGACCCAGGGGTTGTAGCTCGCCACGCGCGTCGCGTCGGTGCCCGCGCCGACCGGCAGGCCGGCGGCCAGCATTTTGGCGATGGGCGGGGTGGCCTCCGCCGCCTTGGCGCCGTAGCGCTCGACGAAATACTCGCCCTGGAAGGCCATGCGGTGCTGCACGGCGATGCCGCCGCCGAGTGCCGCGATGCGGTCGATGTTGCGGTCGCTGATCGTCTCCGCGTGGTCGAAGAACCAGTTCAGCCCGTGCAGCGGGATGTCGCGGTTGACCGTCTCGAACACGTCCAGCGCGCGGCCGATGGTCTCGTCGTAGGTGGCGTGCAGCCGCCAGGGCCAGCGCTTCTCCGCCAGCAGGCGGACCACCGGCTCCAGATCGGCCTCCATGTTCGGCGGCATCTCCGGCCGGGCGACGCGGAAGTCCTCGAAGTCGGCGGCGGAATAGACCAGCATCTCGCCGGCGCCGTTCAGGCGGTAGGTGTCGTCGCCGTGGCCGGGCTTCACCGTGGAAGACCAGGTGGCGAAGTCCTGCAACTCCTCCTTCGGCTTCTGGGTGAACAGGTTGTAGGCGATGCGCAGCGTCATCGCGCCGTCGGCGTGCAGCTTTTCGATGATCGCGTAGTCGTCGGGGTAGTTCTGGTAACCGCCGCCGGCGTCGATCACACTGGTGACGCCCAGGCCGTTCAGCTCCCGCATGAAGTGCCGGGTGGAGTTCAGCTGGTATTCCGGCGGCAGCTTCGGCCCCTTGGCGAGGGTCGAATAGAGGATCGTGGCGTTCGGCTGGGCGAGCAGCAGGCCGGTCGGGGTGCCGGCGGCATCGCGCACGATCTCCCCGCCCGGCGGGTTCGGCGTGTCCTTGGTGTAGCCGACCACACGCAGCGCCGCGGCGTTCAGCAGGGCGCGGTCGTAGAGGTGCAGGATGAAGACCGGGGTGTCGGGGGCGACGGCGTTCAGCTCGTCGATGGTCGGCAGGCGCTTCTCCGCGAACTGGTGCTCGGTGAAGCCGCCGACCACGCGGACCCACTGCGGCGCCGGTGTGCGGTCGACCTGGGCGCGCAGCATGGCCATGGCGTCGGCCAGCGTCGGCACGCCGTCCCAGCGCAGCTCCATGTTGTAATTCAGGCCGCCGCGGATGATGTGCAGGTGGCTGTCGATCAGGCCGGGAACCAGGCGGCGCCCCTTGGCGTCGATAACGGTGGCGTTCGGCGCCGCGGCGGCCCGCGCCTCGGCCTCGCTGCCGACGGCGAGGAAGCGCCCGTCGCGGATCGCCACGGCCTCGGCCTGCGGATTCTCGCGGTCGAGCGTGGTAACCTTGGCGTTGATGACGATGAGATCGGTGGCCGTATTGGCGGAGGGCATGGCGGCGCTCCCGGTTCGGGACGTGATGGAGGACAGGATGGGGGCGGCGAGCAGGGACGCGGCGGCGCTGCCGGCCATGGCCCCGCGGCGGGTCAGCCCGGTGAGACGCGGCTTCACGCGCGTTCGCCCGTGGCGGGCTTGTCGGGAGCGTTGCCCCCAGCCTGCGGGCCGAGGACGTGGCGGGCGCAGTCGGTTTGGATGAAGGCGACGACCGGCTTGCCAGCGACCAGCCGCTTCACGACCGGCACGACCTGCTCGCCGACCAGCATGCCGAGCAGGCCGATCAGCGCGATGGTCGGCGGCGCCGGCGAGCGCACCCCGATGAGCGCGTAGATGACGCCGACCAGGATGCCGGCGCCGAGCGAAAGGAGATAGGGCATCATCGCGATTGTCCTTGCAGCCGGTGGGCCGTCGGTGGCCTTCAATCGGTGGCGAATCCGCACGGCCGCGCCCCACCGGTCGCGGGCGCGGCCGGCGGGGCGGACCGGAACGGTGTCGCCTTACGCCGCGGCGCTGTGGCCGCCTTCCGAGGCGCCGAACATGGTCTTGGCGTAGATGATGCCGAGGCCGTAGGCGCCGCCGTACTTCTTGGCGATGCCGGTGGTCATTTCGTAGGTCTCGGTCCGCGCCCAGTCGCGCTGGAGTTCGAGCATGTACTGGAGCGAGGTCATCGGGCGGACGCCGGCCTGGATCATGCGATCCATGGCGCGCTGGTGCGCCTCGGCGGAGACGTCGCCGCAGGCGTCGGAGATCACGTAGACCTCATAGCCCTGGTCGATGGCCGACAGGGTCGGGCCGACGATGCAGACCGACGTCCACAGGCCGCAGAACACCAGACGGTCCTTGCCGATGGCGTTGATGCGCTTGATGACGTTGGCGTCTTCCCAGGTGTTCATGGAGGTGCGGTCGGTCACCTCGGCGTTCGGGAAGGCTTCGGTGATCTCGGAGAAGATCGGGCCGGAGAAGCTCTTCTCCGCGACCGTGGTCAGGACGGTGGTGACGCCGAAGCCGGCCGCGGCGTGGGCGACGAGCGCCGTGTTGGTCCGCAGGGTGGTGGCGTCGATGGAATGGGTCGCGAAGGCCATCTGCGACTGGTGGTCGATCATGACCAGCGTGTGGTCGCGCGGGGACAGCAGGGTCTTGCCGGGGGTCGCCGTGGCGGTGATGCTCATCTCTCTTCCCTCTTTTCGTTCATCGTCTGGAGCGATCCGGGCCGGAAGCGATCCGGTCGATGAGCGGCAGCATGGGGAAGGTCGCCGAAAGGCGACATTGAACTTGCGTTTTCCAGGTCTATACCAACGTATAATCGGCCATGTGCGGCCCGGCGGCGTTCTCGCCTGGATTGGCGGGCAATCGCCTGAAGGACCTATCCTACCCACACCAGAAGATCGGCCAACCCGAGCCAATAGATCAGCATCCCCTCTTCTTTGCAGAGCCACAGCGATGCCGAAACCTGCCGTGCCCGGCGACCAGCTGCTTCTTCCTTCCCTGTCGCCGGGACCAACGCAACTAAGGCTTGCCGCTGGAGTCGTGCTGGCCCTGGTCGTGGCGGCGGCCCTGGCCTACCCCAACGCCGAGCAGCCGTTCCCGGCCGGAACCGTCCTGTTGCCGGCCTACGCCGCCGTCGTGCTGACGACGGAGTCGATCACCGCGGCGCTGCTGTTCGCGCAATTCTCCACGCAACGGTCGCCGGCCCTGCTCGTGCTGGCGGTCGGGTATCTCTTCACGGGGCTGATGATCGTGCCCTGGGCGCTGACCTTTCCGGGCGTCTTCGCGCCGGACGGGCTGCTCGGCGCCAACCTGCAGAGCACCGCCGCGCTGGCCGCTCTGCGGAGGGTGGGATTTCCGCTGTCCGTCCTGGCCTACGCGCTGATGAAGGACCGGGTGCCGGAGACGAACGCCCGGTCGCGCCCGATCGTCCTGGGCGCCGTCGCGGCGACGCTGGCCGCCGTCCTTGCCGCGGCCGCGGTCGCCGTCGAGGTCCCGTCCGTCCTGCCGCGCTTCATGGTCAGCGCCAGCGAGACCACGGACCTGTGGCAGGCCATCCCGGCGGCGGCGCTCGTCCTCTGCGGCGCCGGCCTCGCCGCCTTTGCGTGGCGGTGGCGGCGGCTGTCGGTGCTCGACCTCTGGCTGGTCGTGGTGCTGTGCGCCTGGGCGATCGAAACCTTCCTGCTGGGATTCGCCGGCGGGGGACGGTTCAGCGTCGGCTGGTGGGCGGGGCGGAGCTACGGCCTAGCCGCGTCCTGCGTGGTCCTGGTCGTCCTGATGGCCGAGATCACGACGCTCTACGCCCGAATTGTCCGGTCGATGGCGGCGGAACGCCGCGTGCGCGAAGCCAAGCTGGCCAGCCTGGAGGCGTTGTCCGCCGCCATCGCGCATGAGGTGAACCAACCGCTGGCGAGCATGGTGACCAACGCCGAGGCGGGCCTGCGCTGGCTGAACCGGCCGGCGCCCGACCTGGATGAGGCGCGGGAGGCGCTGGCCTGCATCGCCAAGGACGGCCACCGCGCCGCGCGCGTGATCGAGGGAATCCGCGCGGCCTTCCGCAAATCGCCGCAGGCGCGGGTCCCGCTGGACATCAACACCATCGTCCAGGACACGCTGAAGCACGCGCGCGGCGACCTGCGGGCCAACCGCGTGTCGGTCTTCACGGAGTTCGACGGGACGCTGCCCTGGGTGAACGGCAACCCCGTGCAACTCCAGCAGGTCGTGCTGAACCTCGTCGCCAACGCTGTCGACGCCATGGGCACGGTCACGGACCGGGCGCGCGTGCTGCGCCTGCGATCCACCCGCCAGGGAACCGGCAGTGTCCTCGTCGTCGTCGAGGATTCCGGCAGCGGGCTGGAACCGGAACAGGAGGAGCGGCTGTTCGAACCTTTCTTCACCACCAAGCCGAACGGGAGCGGCATGGGCCTGACCATTTGCCAGTCCATCATCGAAGCGCACGGCGGGCGGCTGTGGATGACCGGGAACCACCCCCATGGTGCCGTCTTCCAGTTCACGCTGCCCATCGACCAGGACTTCGTCCAAGACAGTGCCAGGGAGGGCGCCAGTGACGGGGCCAGGGACGGGGGCTGGAACCACGCCGCGCCGGCCGCGGAGCGCGCCCGATGACGAACGACCCGTCCTTCGTGTGCATCGTCGACGATGATGCCTCGATCCGCCAAGCCCTCGCCGGGCTGCTGCGCTCGGTCGGGTTGACGGTCTTCGCCTACCCGTCCACCGAGGATTTCCTGGCCGACGCGCGGCCCGATGGTCCGGGCTGCCTCGTGCTCGACGTGCGGCTGCCCGGCCAGAGCGGGCTGGAATTCCAGAGGGAGCTGGAGGGGATGGGCATCCATCTTCCGGTCATCTTCATCACCGGACATGGGGACATCCCCATGTCGGTGACCGCGATGAAGGCCGGCGCGCTGGAGTTTCTGACCAAGCCCTTCCGCGACCAGGACCTGCTGGACGCCGTGCACAAAGCCATCGAACTCGACCGGGACCGGCGGCGGGACGATGCCGCGCTCAGCGAACTGCGTGAGCGTTTCCAGTCGCTGACCCCGCGGGAGCGGGAGATCATGCTGCTCGTCGCCGCGGGCCAGCTCAACAAGCAGATCGCCGCCGCGCTGAACCTCAGCGAGATCACCATCAAGGTCCACCGCGCCCAGGTCATGCGCAAGATGCAGGCGAAGTCCCTGCCCGACCTCGTCCGTATCGCGGACAAGGTCTCGGCGACGCCATTCCGCTTCACCGGAGCTGAATTATAGAGACGGCTATTTCGGCAGCTTCACGATGTTGAACCAGTAGTTTTCCAGCCCGCTGATCACGGAGAAGAAATCCTGGAGGTCCAGCGGCTTGGTGACGAAGCTGTTGGCGCCGAGCTGGTAGATGGCTTCGATGTCCTGCTGCACGTCGGAGGTGGTCAGCACCACCACGGGGATGCCGCGCAGGTCCGGGTCCTTCTTGACCTCCGCCAGCACCCCGCGCCCGTCCATGCGGGGCATGTTGAGGTCGAGCAGGATCAGGTCCGGCCGCCGTGCGTGGGCGTGGTGCGCGCCCTCCCGCCGCAGGTAGGCCAGCGCCTCCACCCCGTCCACGGCGTGGTGCACGTCGCAGAGGATACGCCCCTCCCGAATCGCCCGCTTCGCGAGGCCCGCGTCGGCGGGATCATCCTCGACCAGCAGGATGTGGAAGGGCGCGTGGGGCAAACCGCTCATGGACCGGCCTCCTGGCTGACGGCTGGCAGATTGACGACGGGCAGATGGATGCTGAAGGCGCTTCCCTGGCCGGGGTCGGAGGACACGGTGATTCGTCCGCCCAGCCGTTCGGCCATCTTCCGTGCGATGGGCAGGCCCATGCCGGTTCCCGAATGCTCCGTCCGGCCGTGCAGCCGGCGGAACACCTGGAAGATTTGCTCATGATAGCGCGATTCGATGCCGATTCCGTTGTCGCGCACGGTCAGGACCGCAAAGCCGCCGCCCTCCCGCGCCCCGACGTGGATGTCCGGCGGGCGGTCCGGGTGCCGGTATTCCAGCGCGTTGCCGATGAGAACCACGAACATCTCCCGCAGCCGTCGCCGGTCGGCCATGACCTGGGGCAGCGGGTCGCGCCGCACCCGGCCCCCGACGCCGTCCAAGGTCCGCGCCAACGCGTTCAGCGCGTCGTCCAGCGCATCGTCGGCCCGCACCGGGTGGTCCGGCAGCGGAATGCCGGTCTCCGCGACGAAGATCTGCACGTCGCTCAGCAGCGCCTTGAGGCGCCGGGCGCCCTCCACCACCTGGCCCAGCAGGGCTGCGCGCTCCTCGTCCAGGCTGGCGCCGATCTCCCGTTGCAGGAGCTGAGCGTAGCTGCCCATGGCGCGCACCGGTTCCTGGAGGTCGTGCGCGGCGGCGAAGGCGAACTGCTCCAGCTCCTTCTGGGCGAGCGCCAGCTGCTCCGCCTTGCGGTCGGCGTCGCGGCGGGCATGGTTGAGTTCGGCGGTGCGAAGGTCGACCAGCCGGGCCAGCGTGGCGCGCCGTTCGGCCAGCAGCAGGATGACGATGACGACCAGGATCCCGATGCCGCCGACCGCCAGGACCAATGGCCCCCGCTCCGCCTGCGCCCGCGCCGCGGCGGCCCAGCCTTCGACCGGGACGACGGCCAGTTCCCAGTCGCCGTCGGCGGCGTGGACGCGCTCCACCACCGGCTCCAGCGCCAGCACGGCCTCCTCTCCCGCGAAGACCATGCCGCCGGCCCGGCGCAGGGCCACGCGGTAACGCTGCGTCAGCCCGGACAGGTTGGCCTCGTTCAGGATCGGCGGCAGGTCGAAGGCCGCCCCCACCGCGCCCCAGGGCTTGCCGTCCTTGAAAAGGGATTGCCGGGCGATCAGCCCGATCCCCCCTTGCAGCAGCTCCACGGGCCCGTGGGTCGCCACGTCCCGTGTCGAAATCGCGCGGCGCACGGTGTCCGCGAAACCGGGCCGGGGATCCTTCAGCAGGTCGTGCCCGACGACCTTCGCGTTGCCCGCGTCCATCGGGTTGACCAGACGGACGACGAAATCCGGTGCGACGGAGACGTTGCGGATGCCCGGCATCGACCCCGGCAACGCCTCGGCGAAGGCCGGGAATTCGTCCTCCAGCCCGTCTCCGGACAGCTCGACCGTGACGAAGGCGCCGAGCCCCCGCACCAGCGCAAGGCGCTTGGCGATGGCGCCGCCCAGGCTGCCGGCGAAGGGCGTTGCCGCGATTGCGGCGCTGCTGCGCACATCGAGGGTCGCCGACCGGAGCCGGACAGCGTCCAGCCAACCCCAAACGGCCATCAGGACCAGGACCGTCACCGCCACCAGCAGGATGGTCGTCGGCCGTTCCCGACAGCGGGCGCCCCAGTCCTTCCACCGGGCGGGATCCCGGGTCCCGGTCGTGCCGGTCATGGCGCGGACGCCTCGTGCCGGGGAAGGACGATGTGGAAGCGGCTGCCCCGTCCAGGTTCCGACTCAACCCAGATCCGGCCGCCGTGATGCTCCACGATCTTCTTGCAGATGGCCAGCCCGACCCCGGTTCCATCATATTCGTCGGCGCTGTGCAGCCGCTGGAAGATCCCGAAGATCCGCTCGAAATGCTCCGGGGCGATGCCGATGCCGTTGTCCTCGACGGTGAAATGCCAGCCCGCCGCCTCGCCGGAGCAGCCCAGGCGGATGAGCGGCCGGCGTTCCGCCGCCCGGTACTTCACCGCGTTGCCGATCAGGTTCTGGAACAGGCGCGTCAGCTCCACGTCGTCGCCCCAGAGCGGCGGAAGGTCGCGGGCGATCTCCACCACGGCGCCGGCCTCGAAGATGGCGGCCTCCAGGTTGTCGCGGGCGGTCGCGACGATGGCGTCGGCCACGTGCAGCGCGAAGGGGCGCGTCTTGCGCCCGACCCGGCTGTATTCCAGCAGGTCCACGATCAACCGGTCCATGCGCTGGGCGCCCATGCGGACGAATTCCATGCATTCCCCGGTGTCCGCATCCAGCTTGCCGGCGAGATCCCGCTGGACCAGCGTCAGATAGCTGTTGATCGTGCGCAGCGGCTGGCGCAGGTCGTGCGAGGCGACGTAGGCGAAGGCCTCCAGTTCGGCGTTGGAGCGCTCCAGTTCCGCCGTCTTCGCGCTCAATTCGGCTTCGGCCAGCCGCCGCTCCGTGATGTCGTGGATCAGCGACAGCAGGAGCGTCCGCCCATTCACCTTGATCGGGCTGCTGTAGACCTCGACGTCCCGGATCGCGCCGGAGGCGAGGCGGTGGCGGAAGTGGAAGTGGGTGCGCTCCTCCGTGGCCGCCCGTTCGATTTCCGCGCGGATGTCGTCGGCGGACCAGATGTTCAGGTCGGCCACGCGCATCGACCGCAGCCGGTCCAGCGTATGGCCGTAAAACTCGGCGGCGGCTGGATTCGCGTCCACGATGCTGCCGTCGGCCGGGTCGATCAGCAGCTTGATGGCCGAGTTGGCGACGAAGATCTGTTCGAACAGCTCCTGCCGTTCGCGCAGCACCTGTTCGGCGCGCTTGTGCCCGGTGATGTCGGTGTGGGTGCCGACCACCCGTTCCGGCGCGCCGCCCGGACCACGGCTGACGACGATGCCGCGGTCCAGGATCCACTTGTACCCGCCATCCTTGCAGCGAACCCGGTGTTCGTTGGCGTAGAAGGGCGTTTCGCCGGACAGGTGCCGATCCAGGTCGGCGTGAACGGTGGCGAGGTCGTCGGGGTGGACGCGGCGCTCCCACTCCTCCAGACGATCCGACAGTTCGTCCTCGCGGTAGCCGAGCATCGCCTTCCAGCCGCGGGAAAAGAAGACGGTGTTGCTGCGGGCGTCCCAGTCCCACACGCCGTCGCCGACCGCTTCCAGCGCCAGCCGCCAGCGCTCCTCGGTGCTGGCCAGCAGGTCCTGCGTCGCTTCCAGCCGCCGGTGGTGCCGGATTTGCAATCGGATCAGCCAGGCGATCAGCAGGATCGCCACCATTCCCGCAACCGCCACCAGCGTGGTGCCGAGCAGGACCTTGTCCCGCCGCTCCACATAGTCCGCCATCGCCTCTTCCCATCCCAGGCCGACGATGGCCACCAGCGGGTAATCCCGCAAGCGCCGGTAGGCGACGATCCGGCGGATGCCGTCGACCTCGCTCGCCAGATAGTGGATGCCGGCGGGCGGCTGCGCGGGATCGAGGTAGGGGCGGTCGACCAGGATGGTTCCCACCCCCATGCTGTCCGCCGGTGCCGCCGACGACCGGGCGCGGACCACCCGGTCCATGCCGACCAGCATGACCGACCCCTGCTGGCCAAGTTCGCTGGGGCCGTAAAACCGGGTCAGGTCGTCCGGAAACACGGACAGCACCATGACGCCGCCGAAGGAACCGTCAGGTGCGTCGATGCGCCGGGTGAACTGGATCGACCACCGCCCCGATATGCGGCCGAGAACCGGCTGGCTGATGAACAGCCGGTCCTCCGCGGACCGCAGATGGACGCGGAAATGCTCGCGGTCGCTGAGGTCGACCCGCTCCTTCGCGGGGGCGAGGTTGGAGAACAGAAGCTTTCCGTCGGCGTTGACGGCGCTGACGTGGAAGGCCAAGTCGGCGTACAGCGTCTTCTGCCAGTTCTGCGCCTTGGCGAGAAAGGCGTCGGGGTGCATGGCGAATTCGTCGCGCAGGTGCACCAAGGCTTGGTCGAGCCGGCGGATGGTCTGCCGGATGTTCTCGTCGAAGGCGCGGGCAAGGTTGGCGGCTTCGGCCTCCTTCGCCTGGACGATGTCCGCGCGCTCCCGATCCAGGCTGTCGCACGTCACCCAGACGCCAGCCCCGACGAGCGCCATCCCGAGCAGCACGACGAAGAGCGGAAGCAGGGCGGTTGCGTTTCTCCAGCGCCCAGCCTTCACCGGCGGCGACAGGGTGCCGTTGGGGCCATCGTCCGCGTCGAATGTCTGTGCGTCCATCATGGGTTCAACCTCCCGCGGCAGTCGCGGCCCATCACCAATGCGGCGTCATCCCGGGACCATCGTCTCCGCCCGGGCGCGTTCCCTATCCGCGGGCTCCGGGTCGTCCGCGACCACGCGGTTGCGCCCGCCGCCCTTCGCGGCGTAGAGCGCGCGGTCGGCGCGGCCCAGAGCCCGGTCGATCGACGCGTCGCTGTCGCGGCAGCCGGCGACGCCGATGCTCACCGTCATGCGCAGCGTTGCATCCCCCAGCGGCACGGGCATGTCGCCGAGCCGCTGTCGCAGCCGCTCCGCCACCTCCACCGCTTCGGCGAGGCTGGTTTCCGGCAGCACCATCGCGAATTCCTCCCCGCCGAGCCGGCCGAGGTGGTCGGTTTCGCGCAGCTCCGACCGGCACAGATCGGCAAGCCGGCACAAAGCCTCGTCTCCGGCGGCGTGCCCGTGGGTGTCGTTGATCGCCTTGAAATGGTCGATGTCCAGCATCAGGACCGACACCGGCCGGGCGTAGCGGCGCAGGCGCGACAGCTCCCCTTCCGCCAGCTCCAGGAATCGGCGACGGTTCCACAGGCCGGTCAGCGGGTCGGTCGTCGCCATGCGGCGCAGTTCGGCCTCCACCCGCTTGCGCTCGGAGATGTCGCGCACCACCGCGGTGTAGAGCATGCCGTGCGGGTGCTGGAGCTTGGCGATGGAGACCTCGGCCGGGAATTCCCGGCCGTCGAAGGTCACGCCGGTCACCTCGCTGCGGTCCGTCATGGCGCGCGTCGGCACCGGCGCCTGCGCGAAGTCCGCGATCGCCCGGGTGTGGTCGGTGCGCAGCCGCTCCGGGATCAGGAGCCAGAGCGGGCGGCCGACGATCTGTTCCGCCTGGTAGCCGAACAGACGCTCGGCGGCCGGGTTGAACAGGGTGATGTTCAGGTTCTCGTCGGTGGTCAGGATGGCGTCCTGGGCCAGTTCGATGATGCCGGCCAGCCGCTCCTCCGACAGGCGCAGCTGCTCTTCCAGGCGCTTGCGGGCGATGGCGTGCTGGATGGCCCGCCAGACCAGCGGCCCGTCGGCCTGCCCCTTGACCAGATAGTCCTGCGTCCCCGCCGCCAGCGCCTGCAGCGCGAAGTCCTCGTCGTCCAGACCGGTCAGCACGACCAGCGGCAGCGACGGCACGTCGCCGCGCATGCGGCGCACCGTGTCGAAGCCGAAGCTGTCGGGCAGCGACAGGTCGAGCAGCACGACGTCGCAGGCGTTGCGCAGCAGGAAGGCGCGCGCCTCCTGCAGCGTCGTGGCGCGGGTTAGGATGAAACGGCGGGCATAGGGGCGCAGGGTCCGGATGACGAGACCGGCGTCCGCATCGTCGTCTTCCACCAGCAGGATCGCGGTGGTCGTGGAAGGTAAGTGCGCGTCCATGAGCGGTGGTCCTTAACCCGCGTATGGTTCCAGGTCGTCAGCGCGGCAGGCGGACGACGCGGAACCAGTATTCCTCGACACTGCGGATCGCCTCGAAGAAGGCGTCCATGTCCATGGGTTTGGTGATGAAACTGTTGGCGCCCAGCAGGTAGCTGGCATTGACGTCGCGGTCCACGTCGGACGTGGTCAGGATCACGACGGGAATGCTCTTCAGCTCGTCGTTGCCCTTCATCGCCTCCAGCACGCCCCGGCCGTCCAGCCGCGGCATGTTCAGGTCGAGCAGGACGAGATCCGGCCGCGGCGCGTCGGCGAAGCTCCCTTCCCGCATCAGGAAGGCCAGCGCCTCCACGCCGTCGCGGACGTGGCTGACGCGGCAGAAGATCTTCCCGTCCTTCAAGGCCCGCTTGGCAAGCCCGGCGTCCGCCGGATCATCCTCGACCAGGAGGATTTCGAACGCGGCGTCTTCGGTTTTCGTGGGCTCTCTCATGACAGGCCTCGAAGGCGGGAGTGGGGAAGGACGAGGGAGAAGGTGCTGCCGATGCCCGGTGAGGATTCGACGGTGATCCGTCCGCCCATCCGCTCCGCCATCTTGCGCGCGATGGCGAGGCCCATGCCCGTTCCGGGATGCTGCTCACGCGAGTGGAGGCGGCGGAACACCTCGAAGATCTGCTCGCGGTACTGCGGTTCGATCCCGATGCCGTTGTCCCGCACGTCGATCACGTCCTGGTTCGCCAGGCGGCGGTGGGCGATGGTGATCTCGGTGGCGCGGTAGGGGTGGCGGTATTCGATCGCGTTGCCGAGCAGCACGACCAGGATTTCCCGCAGGCGCCGCTCGTCGGCCATGACCGCCGGCATCGCCTCGACCGTCACCGTGGCGCCGGTCTCGCGGACGCGGTTGGCCAGGGCGACCAGGGCCGCCTGCGCCGCATCCTCCACCGGAACCGGCTTGACCGACAGGGCGACGCGGTCCTCCGCCAGGAACAGCTGGACGTCGCGCAGAAGCATCTTCAGCCGGGCGGCGCCGTCGACGATCTGGCGGATGAAGTCGGCCCCTTCCTCGTCCACGCTGCCCGCGAAGTGGCGCTCCAGCAGCTGGGTGTAGCTGGCGATGGCGCGCAGCGGCTCCTGAAGGTCGTGGGCGGTGACGTAGGCGAAGCGCTCCAACTCGCGGTTCGCGCTGTCCAGTTCCCGCGTGCGGCGCACGACGAGCCGCTCCAGCGTCTGGCGCCGGCTCAGCACCAGATGGGCGAGCGCCTCGGTCATCAGCGCCAGCAGGGTGAATGCGGCGACGAAGGCCGCGTAGGCGCGGTCGGCGCGCGCCGCGGCCATCCAGCCGGCGCGCGGGGCCAGCGAGAACTCCCACGTGCCGTCGGTCAGCGTGATGCTTTCGGTGATGGGCGCGTTGCGGAGCACCGAGGCGTCGCCGGCCACCACCACCCCGCTCTCCGCCCGCAGCAGGAAGGACAGGTCGGCAGGCAGTGCGTCCAGGCGGGCATCGTCGAGAATGGGTTGCAGGTCGAAGACCATGCCGACCGCTCCCCAGGGGCGGTCCGGGCCGAAGACGATCTGGCGCGCGATCAGGCCGCGCCCGCCCTGGATCAGGTCGACCGGGCCATGCACCGTCACGTCGCCCGATACCAGCGCGCGCTGCACCGTTTCGGCGAAGCCCGGACGCGGGTCGGACAGGAGGGCGTTGCCGATGACCTTCTTGTTGCTCTCCAGCGGGTAGACGTTGGCGACCACGAAGTGCGGTGCGGTGGAGATGTTGCGCACGCCGGGAACGGACCGCCGCAGCCCCTCCGCGAAGGCCGCGAACCGGTCGTCCAACGCGCCGGCCCTCGCCTCCACGTCCACGAAGGCGGTCAGTCCGCGCACCAGCGCCAGGCGCTCGTTCACCGCGCTGGACAGGGCGCTGGCCACGTTGACCGCCGTGACGGCCACCGTCGCCTTCCGTTCCGCGATCAGGTAGCGGATATAGAAATGCTCGGCCCAGACGAAGGCGACGGCCAGCAGGACGGTGACGACGGCCATCCCGACAAGGTGCAGCCCGTGGCGACGCATCGGCCCGGCCGCAGTCTGGAGGAGCGGCGTCACGGCATGCCCCCATGCACAACCGACACGGGCCGCACGGGCAGGGTGAAGCGGAAGGCGCTGCCCTCGCCTTCCACCGATTCCACCCAGATGGCGCCGCCGTGATGCTCCACGATCTTCTTGCAGACGGCCAGCCCGACGCCGGTGCCCTCATACTCGTCGCGCCGGTGCAGGCGCTGGAAGATGCCGAAGACGCGCTCCAGATGCTCGGGCGCGATGCCGATGCCGTTGTCGCGGATGTCGAACACCCAGTGCCCCCGGTCGCCGTCGCGGGCGCAGGCGACGGTCACGACGGGGGCGCGGTCCGGCGTGCGGTACCTGACGGCGTTGCCGATCAGGTTCTGGAACAGGCGGATCAGCTCGTTCTCGTCGCCGTCCACCGTGGGCAGCGGCCCGTTCACCGTGACCGTCGCCGACGCCTCCGCCACCGCGACCTGGAGGTTCAGCAGCGCCGTGTCCACGAGGTCGCCCAGCGGCACCGGCCGGAAGGCCTTCGCCTTGCGCCCGACCCGCGAATATTCCAGAAGGTCGACGATCAGCCGGTCCATCCGCTGCGCCCCGTCGCGGGCGAACCCGATGAACTCCGTCGTTTCCTCGTCCAGCTGCCCGTCCAACGACCGTTCCAGCAGGGCGAGGTAGCTGTTGATGACGCGCAACGGCTGCCGCAGGTCGTGCGAGGCGACGTAGGCGAAAGCCTCCAGCTCCGCGTTCGACCGCTCCAGCTCCACCGTCTTCAGGCGCAAGCCCTCTTCAGCCAGCCGCCGTTCCGTGATGTCGTGGATCAGCGACAGGAGCAGCCGGCGCCCGTTGACCTGCACCGGGCTGACATAGACCTCCACGTCGCGGATTTCGCCGGACGCCAGACGGTGGCGGCAATGCAGCGTCCGGCCGCCCTCCTCCCCGGTCCCGCCCTGGGCCCAGGACGTGTCGGGGGCGGCGCCGGGCGCGGCGGGCGCGCTGATGTCCGCCAGCCGCAGCCCGCGCAACGCGTCCAGGGCATGCCCGTAGAAGGCCGCGGCGGCGGGGTTGGCGTCGACGATGAGGCCGCTGTCGGGGAGGCCGCCATCGGGATCGATCAGCAGCTTCACCGCGCCGCTGGCGACGAAAATCTGCTCGAACAGGGCGTGGCGCTCCAGCAGGGCCTGCTCGGCGCGCTTGCGCTCGCTGATGTCCACCATGGCGCCCACGATGCCCGCGGGCTTGCCGCCGTTGCGGCGGAACACGGCCTTGGACACCACCACGTCGCGCAGCACGCCGTCCACGCAGCGGATCCGCGATTCGAAGGTCTGCGTCCGGCCGCTCGCCAGCAGGTCGCGGTTCGCGGCCTCGTCCAGTTGCGCCAGCTCCTCCGACGCGAGGTCGGACAGCATGCGGCCGAACAGAGCCTGCCGGTCGAGCCCCAGCCAGTCCTCCAGCGCCGTGTTGGCGTCGATGAAGAAGCCGGACACGTCCTGGATGAAGATCGGCACCGGCACGGTGTCGAGGAGCACGCGCTGGAAGGCGATGCGGTCGTTCAGCGTCTGCTCCGCGCGGCGGCGGACCGTGACGTCCTCGATCAGCCAGACGAAGCCGAGCGTCGGGTCGTCCGGGCGGATCTGGCGGCCGATGATCCGGCACCAGACCTCGGCCCCATCGGCGCGGCGCATGGGAATGGTGTCGGCGAAGGTCTCGCCCTGCCGCATCATGGGATAGGCGCGGCGGCCGATGTCGTCGTAGACCGCCTCGTCGCCGTAGATGATGCGCGTGCCGGCCCCGACCATCGCGTCCATGGACCATTGGAAGATGTCGGTCATCGCCTCGTTGGCGCGCAGGACGCGGCGCCCATCGTCCACGATGAAGATTCCGACGGGCGCGTTGGCCAGGATCGCGTCCAGGCGGGCCTTCGAATCCGCCAGTTCGGCGTCCGCCGCCTTGCGCTCGGTGATGTCGGAATGGGTTCCGACCATGCGCAGGGCGCGACCGTCCGGCCCCCGGTCCACCACGCGGCCCCGCCCGAGGATCCAGACCCAGGAGCCGCCCTTGGCCTGCATCCGATACTCGCAAAGGAAGCTCTGGGTCCGCCCGCCGAGGTGGTCTTGCAGGACGCGCCGCA
This sequence comes from Azospirillum canadense, assembly GCF_025961225.1. GTDB lineage: Bacteria > Pseudomonadota > Alphaproteobacteria > Azospirillales > Azospirillaceae > Azospirillum > Azospirillum canadense. The sequence goes on from NZ_JAOQNG010000002.1 coordinate 310,010, forward strand.
TCGTTTCCCGGTCGTCGGGGTGCGTGCGTTCCTCCCAGACGCCGATGTCGGACGTCACCTCGCCCGGCTCGAACCCCAGCATGGATTGCCAGCGCGGGCTGTAATAGGTGGCGCCGGTCTGGACGTTCCAGTCCCACAACCCATGGCGGCTGGCGTCCACGGCCATTTGCAGCCGTTCCTCGCTCGCCTGAAGCTCGCGCTGGAGGCGCATCCGCTCGGTGACGTCGTGCTGGATCGCCAGGATGGCCGGCAAGCCGGTGGCCGGGTCGGACACCGCGCGCAGCGCCACCTCGTGCCAGCGCTCGCCGTGGCCCGTCATGGCCCGGATCACCGCCGTGCTCTCCCGGCTGTCGGCGAGATCCCGGCGCAGCGCGGGGCCTTGCGCCGTGTCCGTGAAGGTGGCGACGAACCGGTCCGAATCGTCGGGCATCACCGCGTCAAAGGCCAGTTGGGCCGCCGGGTTGCGCATCAGCACGGCCCCGTCGTGGCGGTAGAGCGACACCATCTCCGGCGAGTGGCGCAGGGCTTCCAGGCTGCGGCGCTCCGCATCGTCGGATCCGGCCTCCGCCGCCACGCGCCCTTCGACCAGCAGGACGGTCCGGCCCTCGAAGGGCCAGCCGGAGCACAGGCAGTCCACCGTCACCGGACGGCCGTTCGGGAAGAAGGTCCATTGCTCCCGCACCGTCTCGCCGCGCGCGAAGGCCTCCCCGTACAAGGCGAAGCGGGTGCGCGAGGCCTCCGACAGCGAGGATGCGAAATCGCGCGCGACGAGCGACGGCATGTCCGCCGCCCCCCACAGGGCGCAGGCGCTGCCGTTGGCCCACAGCATGCAGCATCGGTCCGGGTCGAACAGCCAGACCGGGGACCGCAGCGACTCCAGTGTCGGAAGGCCGTCACCGGCGCTGTTCTGTGCGGACGGATCCAGAAAAGGATCGGCCGAAAACGGATCAGATGGGCGAGTCTTGATCAATGGAGCCAAAGAAGCCGGTGTGTTTCGCGGATAGATCAGACACTCAACAAACACTTGAGTGCCCGGAATTCCCTTCAGAATGCCCGGTCAACACAACCTGTCTATTGGCAAAATGTCACATCTACGCTTTTAAAGTTGCTTTAACCATTTTTCGAGAAAGAAATGGAGCCGGCTGCAACAAAGAATTACCGAAGGACGTCTGGTAGAATTTTACATTGTGGGGTGCAGACCTGTCGCCTGTTGTCCGTCACCCGACGGGGCGGCGGGGCAGCGGGCGGTCGGGCGACGGCAGGTCCGGGCGGTCCCGCGCCTCCAGGGGGCGGTCGGGCCGCTTTCGGGCTTCCTCCGGCGGCAGCAGCTTGAACCAGAAGAAGGCATGACCCGGCAGGGTCACGGTGTAGGGCGCGTCGGCAATGGCCGGGAACGGCGTCGCCGCGAACAGGTCGACGGGCACGCAGCCGGCGTGTCCGGGCAGGTCCAGCGAGGCGGCCTGGGCGGTTTCCGACAGGTTGGCGACGCACAGGATCGTTTCCTGCCCATACTCGCGCAGATAGGCGATCACCGCCTTGTTTGCCGGCTTGACGAAGGCGATGCCGCCGCGCCCGAACGCCTCGTGGGCGTTGCGCACGCTGATGATCCACCGCATCCAGTTCAGCAGGGAGGAGCGCATGGCGCGCTGCATCTCGACGTTGACCGCCTGGTAGCCGAACAGCGGGTCGGAGATCGGCGGAAGGTAGAGCGCCACCGGATCCGCCTGGGAGAAGCCGCCGTTGCGGTCCGGCGACCACTGCATGGGCGTGCGCACCCCGTCGCGGTCGCCGAGGAACGGGTTGTCGCCCATGCCGATCTCGTCGCCGTAATAGACCACCGGCGTGCCGGGCAGCGAGAACAGGAGCGCGTTCATCAGCTCGACCCGCCGCCGGTCGCCGGACAGCAGAGTCGCCAGGCGGCGCCGGATGCCCAAGTTGATCCGCAGGCGGCGGTGCGTCGCGTAGAATTGCCAGAGATAGTCCCGCTCCTCCTCGCTCACCATCTCCAGCGTCAACTCATCGTGGTTGCGCAGGAACAGCGCCCATTGGCAGCTGTCCGGCAGGTGCAGCGTGCGTTCCAGAATGTCTTCGACCGGCCCGCGGTCCTCCTGCGCGACGGCCATGAACAGGCGCGGCATTAGCGGAAAGTGGAAGGCCATGTGGCATTCGTCGCCGTGGCCGAAGTAGGACAGCGTGTCCTCCGGCGGCTGGTTGGCCTCGGCCAGCAGCACGCAGTCGGGGTTGCGCCGCTCCACCTCCCGCCGGATCATCTTCAGGACGGAATGGGTCTCGTCCAGGTTCTCCCCATCGGTGCCCGGCCGTTCCACCAGATAGGGGACGGCGTCCAGGCGGAAACCGTCCACGCCCATGTCCAGCCAGAAGTTCAGGATCTTCTTCACCTCGCGCACGACCAGCGGGTTGTCGAAATTCAGGTCCGGCTGGTGGGTGTAGAAGCGGTGCCAGTAATAGGCGCGGGCGACGGGATCCCAGGCCCAGTTGGAGACCTCGGAGTCGAGGAAGATGATGCGGGCCTCGTCGAACTCGTGCCCAGTGTCGCTCCAAACGTAGAAATTCCGCTCCGGGCTTCCCTTGGGCGCCCGCCGCGCCCGCTGGAACCAGGGATGCTGGTCGGAGGTGTGGTTGACCACCAGTTCGATGATGACGCGCAAACCGCGCGCGTGCGCCGCCTCGACGAAATCGCGGACATCGTCGAGCGTGCCGTAGGCGGGATTGACCCCGGTGTAGTCGGAAATGTCGTAGCCATCGTCGCGCAGCGGCGACGGGAAGAAGGGCAGCAGCCAGATGGCGCTCGCCCCCAGGTCGACGATGTGGTCGAGGCGCGCGGTCAAGCCCGGAAAGTCACCGATCCCGTCGCCGTTCGAATCGCTGAAGGCACGAACATGCGTCTGATAGATGACGGCGTCCTTGTACCAAAAGGTTGGCTCGTCTGCGACAACAGTTCGTTCGGCAATGCGGATCCGCGGGGACTTACGATCGCTGGTCATGCTTCTTCAATGTATTGTTGCACCGGATCGGTCCCCGCGTTTTGGCTGCCCGGACAACAGCGTTTCGCTCTTTTGGTTGCATGACATGATTTTCATGAGCCGCCGCGGGGGCGCCGATCCAGGCATCCGGACACGGAAACGCCGGAGCCCGCGGTGCGGACCCCGGCGTTGCGCTGCGAGGAGGGGGACAGTGCTACCGAGTGCTACCGGTCTTCGCCTTTGCTACCCTCACCCTTGTGCTGGTCCATGTAGGTGTGGGTGTGGTGGTGGACGTTGCCGTCCTTGTCCTTGTATTCGCGCTGCTTCAGGTCGTCTCCGCCGGACGCCCCACCGGACGCGCGGTCGCTGCCGGAATGGGAGGCCTGCTGGCCGTTCTTGTGCTCGCCCCTCTGGCCGCCGGATTGCCCGCCTTCATGGGCGCGCTCGTTCTGGCCACCGCGTTCGGACCGTTCCTGCTGCTTGCCGCCTTGGGCCTTCTCCCCTTGGGCCTTCTCCTGCTGTCCGCCGCGTGTGTGCGAGGCGCCCTGCTTCTGGTTCTCCTTGGTGTGCGGTTGCGGCTCCTGGCTGTCCTTGTGGCCGTGCTTCCCCGTACCTTGCTGAGCCATGAGAGACTCTCCTCCTGGATTTTTCATCGTTCACCCGGCCCTGCCTAGGGCGTGGGTAGGAGGGCAAACCCACGGCGCGCCAAGCCGTCCCGGAGATTTCGCGTCAATCCCCCACCCGGGCAGTGCCCGATGGGCAGGCGCCTCAGGCCGCTTCGAACTGTCGGCCTATCCAGGCGTCCACCGCCTCCGCGTCGAAGCGGCGGTCCAGCGGGACCGCGTCGACCGCGGCGCGGCACAACTCGATGAAGGCGCGTTCGGCCCGGTTCATCTTGGCCGCGGGGTTCCACAGCAGGTGGATGTCCACCGGCGCCACCCCCTCCTCCGGCGGCAGGGGCCAGAGCAGCCCGTCGCGCACGTCGCGCTCCGCCACATGCTGCGGCAGCGGGCCGATGCCGAGCCCGGCGACGATCATGCGGCGCACCTCCTCCAAGTTCACCGAGGCGCCGACGACGCGGCTCTCGATCCCCTCCTGCGCGCGGAAGACGGCCAGCGGCGACAGAACGCCGCCGATCTGGTCGGAGGTGAAGGAAACGAACTTTTCCCCGCGCAGGTCGTTCAGCGACAGGTCGCGGCGCCCGAACAGCGGGTGGCGCGGGCCGCAGTAGAAGCGGAAGAGCTGGCGCAGGAACAGCGCGTGCTCGACCAGCGGCGGCGGCTCGCGCATCAGGCAGATGCCGAGCGACCCCGTCTTCTGCTGGATCGCCGTGTGGACGTCGGCGCTGGCCATCACGTCCAGCCGGAAGGTCACCTGGGGATGGGTCGCGTGGAATCGTTCCAGCATACGGTCGAACAGGTGCGAATGGATCCGGCTGGCGAGCAGGATGCGGACGTGGCCGGAAATCTCCTCCCGGATGTCGCGGACCAGAACGCCGAATCGGGAGATGTTGCCGTAGATCTCCAGCACCTCGGCGTAGATGACCTCACCCGCCTCGGTCACGCGGAAGCGGCCCTGGCCGCGCTCGATCAGCGAGCGGCCGAGCTGGTCCTCCAGCCGCTTCAGCGCTTGGCTGACCGCCGGTTGGGTCAGGCACAGGCGGGTCGCCGCGCGGGTGACGCCCTGCTCCTGCACGATCACCATGAAGGTGCGCAGCAGGTTCCAGTCCAGATGCTGGCCGAGCCGATCCAGGTCGCGTGTCGCCATCGACGAAGCCCCACCCCATAAATCTGATTTATGTCCTGGATGAGGATTATCGATTTGGCGGGGGATGAGAAGCTGAATTGTAATACCGGCGTAGTCAGCGGTCGATGCCCCAACCGATCAGCACAGACAAAATGGTGGGGCATAGTCCAAAGGTCTGGGATGTCCCCAATTCTTGACGGGGATTTTATGGACCGGCCGGACGACCGCGCGGGGAAGTGGTAAGAACGGAGTCGACATGCCCGCATCCCATGAGGATGGGCGGAGCATTGCGGCCGCGAACCGGGATGCGATCCTGGACGCGGTGACGATGCTGCGCGAGGAAGGAGTGCGCCTGCTCGCCGATCTGGTCCGGTTCCCGAGCCTGCTCGGGCAGGAGGGGCCGGCGCAGGACCATATGGAAGGCGTCTTCCGGGACCTCGGCCTGGAGATTGACCGCTTCGCCATTGATGAGGAGGCGCTGAAGGCCCAGCCCGGCTGGTCGCCCTCGCTGATCTCCTACGAAGGGCGGGAGAATGTGGTCGGCATCCACCGGCCGCGCAACGCCACAGGCAAGTCGCTGATCCTGAACGGCCACATCGACGTGGTGCCGACCGGCCCGGCCGAGCTGTGGTCCGCCGGCCCGTTCGAGCCGGTGGTGCGCGACGGCCGCCTGTACGGCCGCGGCGCCGGCGACATGAAGGCCGGCATCGTCGCCTTCGTCATGGCCTTCAAGGCGCTGAAGAGCCTTGGCCTGCAGCCCGCCGCCCCGGTCTTCCTGCAAACGGTGGTGGAGGAGGAGTGCACGGGCAACGGCGCGCTCGCCTGCGTCGCCCGCGGCTACAAGGCCGACGCCGCGGTGATCCCGGAGCCGTTCAACCACACTCTCCAGATCGCCCAGGTCGGCGTGATCCGCTGCGAGCTGGAGGTGACCGGCCGCCCAGCCCACGTGCTGGACACCGGCGCCGGGCTGAACGCCATCGAGGCTGCCCATCGCCTGCTGACGCACCTGAAAAAGCTCGAATCGGCCTGGAATCACCCGGAAGGGCGGCACCCGGCATACGCCCACCATCACCACCCCTACAACCTGAACGTCGGCCGCATCGACGGCGGCGAGTGGGCGTCCTCCGTCCCGACCCGCTGCCGGATGGAGCTGCGCTTCGGCTTTCCGCCGGGCCGCGCCGCGGCGGACGTCAGCGCGGAGATCGAGCGCACGGTGGCCGAGGCCTGCCGCACCGACGCCGACCTGAAGGGGATCGAGGCGCGGATGATCTTCCGCGGCTTCCAGGCAGAAGGCTGCGTGATCGACCCCGACCACCCGATGCTGGAGGCGCTGGACGCCGCCCACCGGTCGATCTTCGGCACGCCGGCGCCGAAGCTGGCGCAGACCTGCACGACGGACGTCCGCAACTTCGTCCTCTACGGCGACACGCCGGCCACCTGCTACGGCCCGGAGGCGGAACGCATCCACGGCATCGACGAGTCGGTGTCGCTCGACAGCCTCGCCAAGGTGACCGCCGTGCTCGCGCTGTTCATGGCCGAGTGGTGCGGGCTGGAGACTGTTTCCTGAGTTTCAAACAAAGAATAAGGAGGCTTCCTACATGAGCAACCGTCTGCGGTATATTCGGCAATCTCTGACCGCCGCGGCGCTCGCCGCCGCGCTGGCCACCCCGGCCCTGCTGTCCGCCCCCTCCGTCGCGGTCGCGCAGGAGCGCGGCGGCACGATGAATATCATCGTCCAGCCGGAGCCGCCGCTTCTGGTGCTGGGCCTGAACCAGCAGGGACCGACGCAGACGGTCGCCGGCAAGATCTACCAGGGCCTGCTGACCTACGATTTCAACCTGAAGCCCCAGCCGGAACTGGCCGAGAGCTGGGAGGTTTCCCCGGACGGCAAGGTCTACACCTTCAAGCTGGTGAAGAACGCGAAGTGGCACGACGGCAAGCCCTTCACCGCCGCCGACGTGGTCTTCTCCACCTCCAAGATGCTGATGGAGACCCACCCGCGCGCCCGCGCCGTCTTCGCCAAGTGCGAGAAGATCGAGGCGTTGGACGACTACACTGTCCGCTTCACCCTGAAGGAGCCGTTCGGCCCGTTCCTGCAGTCGTTCGAAGTGTCCTCGGCGCCGATCATGCCGAAGCACATCTATGACGGCAGCGACTACAAGGCCAACCCGGCCAACGCCACGCCGATCGGCACCGGCCCCTTCAAGTTCAAGGAGTGGGTCAAGGGCTCCTACATCCACCTCGTCCGCAACGACGAGTATTGGAAGGCCGGCAAGCCCTACCTGGACGACATCTATTTCCGCGTGATCCCCGACGCCGCCTCGCGCTCCGTCGCCGTGGAGCAGGGCACCGTCCAGCAGACCCAGTTCAACGACATCGAGACCTTCGACGTCCCGCGCCTGAAGCAGCTGCCCAACGTCGAGATGACGACCAAGGGGTATGAGTTCTTCGCGCCGCTGTCCTGGATCGAGATCAACACGCGCAACAAGCCGCTGGACGACAAGCGCTTCCGGCAGGCGATGATGCACGCCATCGATCGCAAGTTCATCCGCGACAAGATCTGGTTCGGCCTCGGCCGCCCGGCGACCGGCCCGGTGAACTCGGTCACCCGCTTCTACGAGCCGGGCGTCAAGAAGTACGACTTCGACCCGAAGAAGGCCGAGGCCCTGCTTGAGGAGGCCGGCTACAAGAAGGGCTCCGACGGCACCCGCGCCAAGGTGAAGCTGCTGGTCATGCCCTATGGCGAGACCTGGACGCGCCTTGGCGAGTACATCAAGCAGGCGATGAAGCGCGTCGGCGTCGACGTGACGCTGGAGACGACGGACAGCGCCGGCTGGGTCAACCGCGTGTCCAACTGGGACTACGACCTGACCTTCAACTTCGTCTACCAGTACGGCGACCCGGCGCTGGGCGTGTCGCGCACCTACGTGTCGGACAACATCCGCAAGGGCGTAATGTTCTCCAACACCATGGGCTACGCCAACCCCGAGGTCGACCGCCTGTTCGCCCAGGCCGCCCAGACCAACAAGGACGAGGAGCGGCAGCAGCTCTACTCCGCCGCCCAGAAAATCCTGGTCGAGGACGTGCCCGTCGCCTGGCTGCTGGAGATGGAGTTCCCGACCTTCGTGGACAAGCGCTTCAAGAACGCGATCACGACCGCCATCGGCGTGAACGAGAGCTACGACAGCGTCTACATGGTCAAGAAGTAAGGGCGCGATTGCCCCCACCCTTCCCACGCTGCGCGTGGGCCCCTTCCCTCCCCCGCTTTGCAGGGGAGGGAGTATCGGGCGAAGCGGCGGCAGTTCCCTCCCCTGCGAAGCGGGGGAGGGTTAGGGAGGGGGCAATAGGTCGCCGCAGGAGTGCTTACATGCCCCGCATCGCCGTGTTCATTTCGCAACGGTTGGTGAAGGCGGTGTTCGTCGTTTTGGCGATCGCCGTGTTCAACTTCTTCCTGGTCCACGCGGCACCCGGCGATCCCGCCGCGGTGATGGCGGGAGAGGCCGGGGCCGCCGATGCCAAGTTCGTCGAACAGCTGCGCCAGCAGTTCGGCCTCGACCGGCCGCTTTACGAGCAACTGGGCACCTACATGGGCAAGGTCGTGCAGGCCGACCTCGGTTACTCGTACCGGCAGCAGCGCCCGGTCTTCGACCTGCTGATGGACCGCCTGCCCGTCACCCTGTCGCTGACGCTGACCTCCTTCGTGCTGGCGCTGATCGGCGGCGTGGCGCTGGGGACGCTGGCGGCGATGCGCGCCGGGACATGGTCGGACACCGCCATCACCGTGGTGGGCCTGACCGCCTACGCCACGCCGATCTTCTGGATCGGGCTGATGCTGATCCTACTGTTCTCGGTCAACCTCGGCTGGCTGCCGGCCTTCGGGACGGAGAGCATCGGCGCCGGATACACCGGCTGGGCGGCCTTAATGGACCGCGTGGAGCATCTGGTGCTGCCGGTCGTGACGCTCGGCCTCTTCTACATGGCCGTCTACACGCGGCTGACCCGCGCCTCCATCCTTGAGGTGCGCGACATGGACTTCGTCAAGACGGCGCGGGCCAAGGGCCTGCCTGAATGGCGCATCGTGTCGGTCCACATCCTGCGCAACGCTATCCTGCCCGTCATTACGGTGGCGGGGTTCCAGGCCGGCCACCTGATCGGCGGCTCCATCCTGATCGAGACCGTCTTCGCGCTCCCCGGCATCGGGCGCCTCGCCTTCGAGGCCGTGTTGCAGCGCGACTATCAGGTTCTGCTCGGCATCTTCCTTCTGACCTCGGTGGTGGTGGTGATCTTCAACCTGCTGACCGACCTGATCTATTCGCTGGTGGATCCGCGCATCGAGGTGGCACCATGACCGCCGCTGTCATTACTCCGTCGCGCCGGGGCTCCGGCTTCTGGCGCGCCTTCGCCCGCAACAAGGGCGCGGTGCTGGGGCTGGCCTTCCTGCTGCTGATCGTGCTGATGGCGATCTTCGCCGACGTGCTGTTCCCGACCAGCCCCTGGGACATGACCGCCGCCCCGTTCGAGCCGCCCTTCTCCGAGGACGCTCTGCTGGGCTCCGACACGCTGGGCCGCGACATTGCGGCGGGCATCGCGCACGGCGCGCGGGTGTCGCTGCTGATCGGGCTGACCTCCACGGCGGTCGCCGTGTTGATCGGTGTGTGCCTGGGCGCCGTCTCCGGCTTCTACGGCGGTTGGGTGGATGACGCGGTGATGCGCTTCACCGAACTGTTCCAGACCATCCCGAACTTCGTGCTGGCCGTCGTGCTGGTGGCGATCTTCACCCCGTCGCTGACCTCCATCGTGCTGGCCATCGCCATCGTGTCCTGGCCGCCGCTGGCCCGGCTGGCGAGAGGCGAGTTCATGAGCCTGCGGAGCCGCGAGTTCGTGCAGGCGGCCGTGACCACCGGGCAGTCGAACCTGACCATCATCTGGCGCCAGATCCTGCCGAACAGCCTGTCGCCGATCATCGTGTCGGCCTCCCTGATGGTGGCGACGGCGATCCTCCTGGAAAGCTCCCTCTCCTTCCTCGGGCTCGGCGATCCGAACCTGATGAGCTGGGGCTACATGGTCGGGGCCGCCCGCACCGTGATCCGGCAGGCCTGGTGGATGAGCTTCTTCCCCGGCATCGCGATCCTGCTGACCGTGCTCGCGCTCAACCTCGTGGGCGAAGGGCTGAACGACGCGCTGAACCCCAAGCTGGCGCGGAAGGGCCGGGCATGATGACCGTGAGCAACAGCAACGCCTCCCTCCTCGACGTCCGCAACCTGACGATCGACCTGCCGCGCGGCGCCGACCGGCCGTTTGCCGTGGAGGACCTGACCTTCACGCTGGAGCGCGGCGAGATCCTCTGCGTCGTCGGCGAATCCGGCTCCGGCAAGTCGATGACCGCGCACGCGGTGATGGGCCTGCTGCCGAAGGCGGTGAAGGTGTCCTCCGGCGGCATCCGCCACGACGGGACCGACGTTCTGAGCCTGCCGGAGCGCGACCAGCGCGCGCTTCGCGGTGGCCGCATCGCCATGATCTTCCAGGAGCCGATGACGGCGCTGAACCCGCTGATGCGGGTCGGTGACCAGATCGACGAGGTGCTGCGCTACCACACCACGCTCGACCGCGCCGCGCGCCGGGCGCGGGTGGTGGAACTGCTGGCCTCCGTCGGCCTGCCGGAGCCGGACCAGCTGCGCCGCAGCTACCCGTTCCGACTGTCCGGCGGGCAGCGGCAGCGCGTGATGATCGCCATGGCGCTGGCCGTCGAGCCGGACGTGCTGATCGCCGACGAGCCGACCACCGCGCTGGACGTCACCACCCAGAAGCAGATCCTGGAGCTGATCCGCGACATCCAGGTCAAGCGCCGCATGGGCGTGATGTTCATCACCCACGACTTCGGTGTGGTGGCGGAGATCGCGCACCGCGTGGCGGTGATGCAGAAGGGCAAGCTGGTGGAGATCGGCCCGGCGGCCGAGGTTCTGAACCGGCCGCAGCACCCCTACACCCGCCAGCTGATCGCCGCCGTCCCGCACCTGATCGAGCACCGCGAGGCGTTCGGCGATGAGCGCAAGCCCGTGCTGACGGCGGAGAAGGTGTGCAAGACCTTCCACATCGGCGGCGGCTTCTTCGCGCCCAGCCGCAAGGTGGTGGCCGGCAACGCGCTGTCGCTGACCATCCGCCAGGGCGAGACGGTCGGGCTGGTCGGCGAGTCCGGGTCCGGCAAGTCCACGCTGGGCCGGTCCATCGTCGGGCTGATCAAGCCGGACAGCGGCCGGATCATGTTCGAGGGAGTGGACCTGCTGTCCCTGTCGCGGACGGCCTTCCGGCCCTACCGCCGGCACGTGCAGATGGTCTTCCAGGATCCCTACGCCTCGCTGAACCCGCGCCACACCGTGGGCGACATCATCACGCAGGGACCCGTCGCCTTCGGAGAGGACCGTGGCCGGGCGCTGGAGAAGGCCAAGGCGCTGCTGAAGCTCGTCGGCCTGGACGCCTCCGCGGCGGAGCGCTTCCCGCACGAGTTTTCTGGCGGGCAGCGGCAGCGCATCTCCATCGCCCGCGCGCTGGCGCTGGAGCCCAAGCTGCTGATCGCGGACGAGCCGGTGTCGGCGCTGGACGTGTCGGTGCAGGCCCAGGTGCTCGACCTCCTGGAGGATTTGCGGCACCGGCTGAACCTGTCGATGCTGTTCATCACGCACGACCTGCGCATCGCCGCGCAGATCTGCGACACCATCGCTGTGATGCAGAAGGGCAGCATCGTGGAGATCGGCCCGGCGCGCGACGTGTTCGGCAACCCGCAGCACGCCTACACCCGCCAGCTGCTCGACGCCATCCCCGGCAAGGGCTGGACCATTCCGGAGGACGTGATGTCCACTGGCCGGCACGGCGCCGCCCTGCGCACGAGCGCCTGAGGACGGGCCGGTGAGGATCGCCGTCATCGGGGCCGGGGCCATCGGGGGGCTGATCGCCGCGCGGCTGACCGCCGCCGGCCTGCCGGTCCCGTTGGTCGCCCGGCGCCGGACGCTCGACACGCTGCGGCGGGAGGGGCTGTCGGTCGAAGGGCCGGCGGGCCGGCCCGTCACGGTGAGGCCGGAGGTCACCGACGACACGCTGGCGCTCGGCCCCCAGGACGCGGTGGTGCTGGCCGTCCCCGCCCCGACCCTGCCGGAGGTCCTGGAGCTGCTGCCCCCGCTGCTCGGGCGGGAGACACGGCTGGTCGTGGTGGTCGGCGGCGTGCCCTGGTGGTTTCCGGCGGGAAACGGTCGGGACGCCCGGCCGCTGGCGTCGGTGGACCCCAATGGGTTGCTGTGGAACGCCATCCCGGCGGAGCGGATCATCGGCGCGGTGCCGCGCATGGCGGTGGAGCGGCGCTCCGCCACCTATCTGCGGCATCTCGGCGGTCTGCGGCTGGCGCTTGGGCCGGCGGGGGGGAGCCAGGAGGTCGGTGACCTCGTCACGCTGTTCGGGGCCGGCGGCTTCAACGCCGTCGCGGCGGACGACATCCGGGCGGAGGTCTGGGACGCGCTGCTGCCGCCGCTGGCCTTCGGCGCGCTGGGGATCGCCAGCGGGCTGTCGGCCCTGGAGATCGTCGGCAGGGTCGACCTGCACCCGACGCTGGAGGCGCTGGTGCGGGAATTGGCGGGTCTCGCCGCGGCGTTTGGCCATCCGATGACCGTCGGGCTGGACGAGCTGTGGACGCTCGCCCAGCAGCCGGGCCGCATCCGGCCGGACCTGACGGCCGATCTCGGCGCGCGCCGGCGGGCGGAACTGGAGGCGGTGCTCGACGCGCCGCTGGAATTGGCGGCGCGGGCGAGCGTGCCCATGCCGACCCTGAACACCTTGCGGGCGCTGGTCCGCACCAAGACACAACGATAAATCAGAATACGGGATTAGGGACCATGTCTGAGCTGCGCATCGATGGCGACCGCCTGTGGCGGACCCTGATGGACCTTGCCAAGATCGGCGCGACGCCGAAGGGCGGCCTGTGCCGGCTGGCGCTGACCGACCTCGACCGGCAGGGGCGCGACCTGTTCGTGTCCTGGTGCGAGGCGGCCGGCTGCACCGTCACGGTGGACGAGGTCGGCAACATCTTCGCCCGCCGGCCGGGCCGCAACCCGGATCGCCCGGCCGTCTGCATGGGCAGCCACCTGGACACCCAGCCGACCGGCGGGCGCTTCGACGGCATCTACGGCGTGCTGGCTGGGCTGGAGGTGATCCGCAGCCTCAACGACCAGGGCATCGAGACGGACGCGCCCATCGACCTGATCGTCTGGACGAATGAGGAAGGCGCGCGCTTCTCCCCGCCCATGCTGGGCTCGGGTGCGGCCATGGGCGTCTTCACGCTCGACCACGTGCTGGACATCCGCGACACCGACGGGGTGCGGCTGGGCGATGAGCTGGCGCGCATCGGCTACAAGGGCAACGTCCCGGTCACCGGCCACGTCATGGGCGCCTATTTCGAGGCGCACATCGAGCAGGGCCCGGTGCTGGAAGCCGAAGGCTTCGAGATCGGCGTCGTCACCGGCGCCCAGGGTCAGCGCTGGTACGAGGCCACCGTGACGGGCCGTGAATCCCACGCCGGCCCGACGCCCATGCGGCTGCGCCGCGACGCGCTGGCCGGGGCTGCGGTGATGATGGAGGCGGTGGAGGCCATCGCGCTGGAGGTTGGCGGCGACGCCTGCTCCACCATCGGCCGCGTGCAGGTGCATCCGGATTCGCGCAACGTCATCCCCGGCCGGGTCTGGTTCACCATCGACCTGCGAAACCCCGATTCCGACGCGCTGGCGCGCATGGACGCGATGCTGCGCGAACGGCTGGCGGCCATCGCCGACAAGCGCGGCCTGACGCTGGAGCTGACGGACTTCTGGGCCTTCCCCACCACGCCCTTCGCGCCGGAGCTGGTCGGGCGTGTGCGCGAGTCAGCGGTGCGCCGCGGCCTTAGCCACCGCGACATCGTGTCCGGGGCCGGGCATGACGCGGTCTATGTCGCCCGCAAGGTGCCGACGACGATGATCTTCATCCCCTGCGAGGGCGGCCTCAGCCACAACGAGGCGGAAAACATCCGCCCCGACCACGCCACCACCGGCTGCGCCGTGCTGGCCGACGCCGTGCTGGCGACGGCAAAGTAACGCCTTCCTCTCCCTCTCCCCTCTGGGGAGAGGGGCGGGGTGAGGGGGCGGCCGCAGGCCGTCCAAGCCCTGCAATGAGCATGCGTTGACGCCCTTTCGGGCGCCCCCTCACCCTAACCCTCTCCCCTCTGGGGAGAGGGGACAGAATCAGGAGCCCCATCCATGCGTTATGTGTTTGCCGAGGCCCAGCTGCGCCATCGTCCGCCCACCTTTCTGGTGCGCGGCCAGCCGAAGCCCTGCCCGGAGAAGCCGGAGCGGGCCGAGGCGCTCGTCGGCTCCCTGAAGGCCCGCGGCGCGGTGGTCGAGGAGCCGCCGTCCTACGGCGCCGGGCCGCGGGCGGCGGTGCATTCGGCCGACTACCTGCGCTTCCTGGAGACGGCCTACGCGCGCTGGTCGGCCCTGCCCGACGCGGCGGAGGTCATCGTCCCCAATGTCCACCGCAACACCGACATGGCGGAGTACCCGACGGGCATCGTCGGGCAGGCCGGCTGGCACATGGCGGACACCGCCTGCCCCATCGGCCCCGGCACCTGGGAAGCCGTTTGCGGCGGCGCCGACACCGCCGCCCACGCGGCGACGCTGGTGGCGAGCGGGCAGGAACGGACGGCCTACGCGCTGTGCCGCCCGCCGGGGCACCACGCTTCCCGCGACATGGCCGGGGGCTTCTGCTACATCAACAACGCGGCCGTCGCGGCGCAGGCGATGCTGCCGCTCTACGCCCAGCAGGGCCGCGCGCCGCGCGTCGCCATCCTGGACGTGGACGTGCACCACGGCAACGGCACCCAGGCGATCTTCTACGACCGCGACGACGTGCTGTTCATCTCCATCCACGGCGATCCCAACAACTTCTATCCCTGGTTCGCCGGCTATGCGCACGAGCGCGGCAAGGGCGTCGGTTTGGGCAGCAACCTGAACATCCCCCTGCCCATGGGCACGGAAGAGGCGACCTTCCTCGACGCCGTGGACCAGGCGCTGGCCCAGGTCTCCGCCTTCGGGCCGCAGGCGCTGGTGCTGTCGCTGGGCTTCGACACCTTCATCGGCGACCCGCTGGCCTTCTTCAAGGTCACCACACCCGGTTTCGGCCTGCTCGGCCGCAAGATCGCCGGGGCCGGCCTGCCGACCGTGCTGGTGCAGGAAGGCGGCTACGACTGCGACGCGCTCGCCGCCAATCTGGCGAGCTTCCTGGACGGCTTCGGGGGAGAGGGCAGATGATCGGCGCGGAAATCCTCGTCAAGACTCTGATCGCCAACGGGGTGGACGCCTGCTTTGCCAACCCCGGCACGTCGGAATTGCACGCGCTCGCCGCCTTCGATTCCATGCCCGGCGTGCGTTGCGTGCCGACCCTGTTCGAGGGCGTGGCGACCGGGGCGGCCGACGGCTACGCCCGCATGACCGGCAAGCCGGCGGCGACCCTGTTGCATCTGGGGCCGGGGCTGGCGAACGGCCTCGCCAACCTGCACAACGCGCGGCGCGCCCGCGTGCCGCTGCTGAACATCGTCGGCGACCACGCGACGTGGCACCGCCGGTTCGACGCGCCGCTGACCTCCGACGTGGAGGCGCTGGCCGCGCCGATGTCGGGCTGGGTGCGCACGGTGCCGGACGCGGCCTCCGTCGCGCGCGACACGGCCGACGCCATCCGCGCCGCCCTGACCCCGCCGGGGCAGGTCGCGACGCTGATCCTGCCGTCGAACTCCTCCTGGGACGAAACCCCGGCGGTCGAGCCCATCGCCGTGGCGCCGCCCGCTCCGGCCGCGCCGGACGCTGGTGCCTTGCGCGCAGCCGCCCAAGCGTTGCGGGGCGGGGCGCGCGTCGTGCTGCTGCTGAACGGTGCGGCGACCAGCGCCGCTGGCTTGGCGCTCGCCGGCCGGATCGCCGCCAAGACCGGCGCCAAGCTGTTCGCCCACACCGGCGCCACCCGCATCGAGCGTGGCGCCGGGCGGGTGGCGGTGGAGCGCCTGCCCTACCCCATCGACCTTGCCATCGCGGCGCTGTCCGGGGCCGCGCACGTCGTACTGATCGGCGCCACGGAGCCCGTCGCCTTCTTCGGCTATCCCGGCAAGCCGAGCCGCCTCTATCCCGACGGCTGCCGCATCCACGACCTCGCCCCGCCGGGCATTGACGCGCTGGCCGCCCTGCGCCAGCTGGCGGAAGAGGTGGGCGCGGCCGGTGAGGCGGAGCCGACGCTGTCCCTCGCCCTGCCCGGCCTCGCCACCGGAGCCCTGAACGCCGACAGCATCGGGCAGTCGCTCGCCGCCTTGCTGCCGGAGGGTGCCGTGGTGGTGGACGAGGCGCTGACCTCCAGCACCATGGCCTACACCCCCTGCGCGGGAGCCCGGCCGCACGACTGGCTGACCATCACCGGCGGGTCCATCGGCATCGGCATGCCGCTGGCGCTGGGTGCGGCCATCGCCTGCCCCGGCCGCAAGGTGGTGAACCTGCAGGCCGACGGCAGCGGCATGTACACGCTGCAAGCCCTGTGGAGCCAAGCGCGCGAGAACGCCGAGGTGGTGACCATCGTCTTCGCCAACCGCCGCTACGGCATCCTGCAATGGGAGCTGGGCAACCTCGGCTTCAAGGAAATGGGCGAAAACGCGCGCAACTGCACCGACATCGGCCGGCCCGATCTGGAGTGGGTGAGCCTCGCCCGCGGCATGGGCGTGGAGGCCGGGCAGGCCACGGACGCGGAGAGCTTCAACCGCCTGCTGAAGGCCGCCTTTGCGCACAAGGGGCCGTTTTTGATCGAGGCGGTTATTTGAGACTCCCCTCTCCCCTCCGGGGAGAGGGTTAGGGTGAGGGGGCGCCCGCAGGGCGTCAACGCGCTGCAATGAGGCTGCGTTTCCGGCCTGCGGCCGCCCCCTCATCCCAACCTTCTCCCCGGAGGGGAGAAGGAGTTTTAAAAGGGAGGAACTGCATGTCCAAGAAAACCACCCGCAAGGTCATCGTCACCTGCGCCGTTACCGGCTCCATCCACACGCCGAGCATGTCGCCGCACCTGCCGGTGACGCCGGACCAGATTGCGACGGACGCGGTCGCGGCGGTGGAGGCTGGCGCCGCTATCGTCCACCTGCACGCCCGCGACCCGAAGACCGGGCAGCCGACGCAGGATCCCGGCCTGTTCGCGCAGTTCCTGCCGCGCATCAAGCAGGCGACCAAGGCGGTCGTGAACATCACCACCGGCGGCAGCGCCGCCATGACGGTGGAGGAACGGCTTCGCCCCGCCACGCACTTCCAGCCGGAGGTGGCGTCGCTCAACATGGGGTCGATGAACTTCGGCCTGTACCCGATGCTGGACCGCTTCAAGACGTTCGAGCATGACTGGGAACAGCCTTATCTGGAGGGCAGCCGGGACCGCGTCTTCAAGAACACCTTCGCGGACATCGAATACATCCTGAAGACCTGCTCCGGTAACGGCACGCGGTTCGAGTTCGAGTGCTACGACATCTCGCACCTCTACACGCTGGCCCATTTCCTGGACCGCAAGCTGGTGACGCCGCCGCTGTTCGTGCAGTCGGTGTTCGGCATCCTCGGCGGCATCGGCCCGCATCCGGAGGACGTGATGCACATGAAGCGCACCGCCGACCGGCTGTTCGGCGACCGGTATGTCTGGTCGGTGCTGGGTGCGGGGCGCAACCAGATGCCCATCGCGGCACAGGCCCTGGCGCTGGGAGGCAATGCGCGCGTCGGGCTGGAGGACAACCTGTGGGCCGGCCCCGGCCGTCTCGCCAATTCCAACGCGGAACAGGTCACCATCCTCCGCAAGCTCATCGAAGGGTTGGCGCTGGAGGTCGCGACGCCGGAGGAGGCGCGCGCGATGCTCGACCTCAAGGGCGGCGACGCCGTGAATTTTTGACGTCCTGACCGAAAGCACATCCCGATGATCAGCCGCGCACGGGCGCTGGACTTGGCGCTCGTCGCCATGATCAGCGTCGCCTGGGGCCTGAACTGGCCCGCCGTCAAGATCATGCTCTCCCAGATCCCGCCCTGGACGATGCGCAGCATCAGCTTCGCGGCCACGGCGGCGGTGCTGTTCGCCGTCGCCCGCTGGCGCGGCGAATCCCTCGCCGTGCCGCGCGCAGAACGGGGGCCGCTGGTTGCGGCGGCGCTGCTGAACATCGCGGGGTTCAACATCCTGGCCACCTTCGGGCAGTTGAACATGGCGACCTCCGGCGCCGCCATCATCGCCTACACCATGCCGGCCTGGGGGACGCTGCTGGCGATTCCGCTGCTGGGGGAACGGCCGGGCCGGCTGCAGTGGCTGGGGCTGTTGTGCGGCTTGGCGGGGCTGGGCGTGCTGCTGGGGCCGGATCTGGCGCGGCTGGGCGCCTTGCCGCTCGGCCCCGCCTTCATGCTGGGCGCGGCCTTGAGCTGGGCGCTCGGCAGCATGGTGCTGAAGCGGACCCGTTGGACCATCGGCTCGGCGGCGGTCAACGGCTGGCAGTTCGCCCTGTCGCTGCCGTTGACGCTGCCCATCGCGCTGGCGCTGGAGCCGGCACCCACCCTGGCGCTGGAACCACGCGTGGCGGTGGCGCTCGCCTACCACCTTCTGATCTCCATGGCCGGCGGCTATCTGCTGTGGTTCGCCATCCTGAAGCGGATGAGCGTGGCACAGGCCACGGTGAGTTCGCTCGTCGTGCCGGTCATCGGGGTCAGCGGCGCCATCCTTCTGCTGGGCGAGACGCCGCCGCTGCGCACCTATGTGGCGCTGGCCCTGATCGTCGGAGCCGTCCTGTTGGTCGTCCTGGTCGGCAACCGCCGCGTACCGGCCGCCACCAAGCCACTTGCTGAGCCGGTTCCCGACCCGCAGCGGGCGTCCTGACCCGTCTGCCTATACCTTCGCATGATACTCGGCGTGGCGTTTGGGAGGGTATGAGAAAGATTGTTACATAAGCGGTGAAACATCGCAGCGGCCGTCGGGGAGCCGCCAGGGGGAGACATGGCAGACAGCCTTTCGGGACTCCACGGCTCCTTCCGGCGAACGGCCGCCTTGCGACGATGCCCACTTCCCTTGCCCGCATTGGCTGCCGCTCTGGCGCTGGCCGCCTGCCAGCAGCAGGCTTCCTCCAAACCCGCGGCACCGCCGCCCGCCCCGGTGACCGTCGCCAAGCCGGTGGTGAAGACGATCACCGAGCGGGACGAGTTCACCGGCCGGTTCGACGCCGTCGCCGCCGTGGAGATCCGGGCGCGCGTCGGCGGCTATCTCGCGTCGGTGAACTTCACCGACGGCGCGATGGTCAAGGCCGGCGACATGCTGTTCGTGATCGACCGCCGTCCCTACGAGGCCGCCTTCACCCAGGCGAACGCGGAGGTGGCCGCGGCGCAGACGCGACTGGACTTCGCGCGGGCCGAGTTGGACCGCACCGAACGGCTGGCCCGTTCCGGCAACGCGCCGGAGAGCAAGCTGGACGAAAACCGCCAGAACTTCCTGGCCGGGCAGGCCGAGCTGAACGGCGCCCGGGCGGCGCTGGAGAAGGCCCGGCTTGACCTGGAGTTCACGCAGATCAAGGCGCCCATCTCCGGCCGCATCGGCCGCAAGCTGGTCACCGAAGGCAACCTGATCAACGCCAACGCCACCCTGCTGACCACGGTGGTGGCGATCGACCCGATCTATTTCTACTTCGACGTCGACGAGCGCAGCTACGACGCCTATGTGCGCCAGGGCCAGAACACGGAGGGGGCGACCTCCCCGCCGGTCACCGTGTCGCTCGGCGACGGGCGCGAGGCGCCGCGCGACGGAAAGCTGGACTTCATCGATAACCGCATCGACGAAGCGACCGGCACCATGCGCGTCCGCGCGATCCTGGACAACAAGGACATGCGCTACACGCCGGGCATGTTCGGCCGCATCAGCATCCCCGGCAGCGACGCCTACCAGGGGGTGCTGATCCCGGACGAGGCCATCGGCGCGGACCAGGATCGCCGCTTCGTCTATGTGGTGGCGGAAGACGGGTCCCTGCACCAGCAGGTGGTGCGGCCGGGACCGCGCATCGACGGGTACCGCGTGGTCCGCCAGGGGCTGAACGGTGGCGAGACCATTGTCGTCAACGGCATCCAGCGCATCCGGCCCGGCGCCAAGATCGCGCCGCAGCCGACGACCCTGCCGCCCACGCGGACCGCTGGCAACGGAAACGGCAACGCCCCCCCCGGTCCGGGGACCACGGTGAAGGAAGGCGGCGACGGCCAAGGAAGCAAGACGGCCAGCGGAGCCGCCCCATGAGGTTCGCGCACTTCTTCGTGGACCGGCCGATCTTCGCCTCGGTGGTGTCGATCGTCATCGTGATCGTCGGCATGATCGCCTACACCGCCCTGCCCGTGTCGGAGTACCCGAGCATCGCGCCGCCGACCATCGTGGTGCGCGCCTCCTACCCCGGCGCCAACGCGGAGACGGTGTCCAACACCGTGGCGACCCCGCTGGAGCAAGAGATCAACGGGGTGGAGAACATGCTCTACATGTCCTCCTACTCCACCGGCGACGGCGCCATGGCGCTGACCATCACCTTCAAGCTGGGCACGGATCTCGACACCGCGCAGGTGCTCGTGCAGAACCGCGTCGCCATCGCCACCCCGCGCTTGCCGGAGGAGGTGCGGCGGCTCGGCATCACCACGCGCAAAAGCTCGCCCGACCTGATGATGGTCGTGCACATGCTGGCGACGGAGCCGGGCTACGACCAGCTCTACATCTCCAACTACGCGCTGCTGCGGGTGCGCGACGCGCTCTTGCGGCTGGACGGGGTCGGCGACCTGACGGTCTTCGGGTCGCGCGAATATTCGCTTCGCGTCTGGCTGGACCCGGAGCGCATGGCGACGCTGGGTCTGACCGGCGGCGACGTCGTGCGGGCCTTGCAGGAACAGAACGTCCAGGTGTCCGGCGGCGCGCTGGGGCAGGAGCCGGCACCGAGCGACAACGCCTTCCAGTTCACGGTGACGACCCAGGGACGCTTCGACGACCTGCGCCAGTTCCGCAACGTGATCGTGAAGTCCACCCCCGACGGCCGGCTGATCCGCGTGCAGGACGTGGCGCGGGTGGAGATGGGGGCGCGGGAGTACATCACCAACAGCTACCTGAACGGACAGCCGGCGGTGGCGCTGGCCATCTTCCAGCGGCCGGGGACGAACGCGCTGGCCGCGTCCCAGGAAATCATCGCGAAGATGGAGGAGCTGAAGCGCGACTTCCCCCGGGGGATCGACTACCGCATCGTCTACAACCCGACGGAGTTCATCGGCGAATCCGTGGCGGAGGTCTACAAGACGCTGTACGAGGCGGTGGCCCTGGTGGCGCTGGTCGTGCTGATTTTCCTGCAGAGCTGGCGCGCCTCCCTGATCCCGATCCTGGCGATCCCGGTGTCGCTGATCGGCACCTTCGCGGTGATGGCGGCGCTGGGCTTCACGCTGAACGTGCTGACGCTGTTCGGGCTGGTGCTCGCCATCGGCATCGTGGTGGACGACGCCATCGTGGTGGTGGAGAACATCGAGCGCAACATCGCCCAAGGCCTGTCGCCCCGCGACGCCGCGCACGAGACGATGGACGAGGTTGGCACCGCCGTCATCGCCATCGCCATCGTGCTGTCGGCGGTGTTCATCCCCACCGCCTTCATCCCCGGCATCTCCGGCCAGTTCTACAAGCAGTTCGCGCTGACCATCGCGGTCGCCACGCTGCTGTCCGCCTTCAACTCCCTGACCCTGTCGCCGGCGCTGGGCGCCATCCTCCTGAAACCGCATCAGGAGCACCACGCGCGGCGTGGGCCGGCGCGGTTCCTGGGTTGGTTTGCCGACCGCTTCAACCGCGGCTTCGATCGCATGGGCAACGGCTACGCCGGATCGACGCGCTTCCTGGTGCGGCGCAAGGGGATCATGCTGGGGTTCTATGTCCTGCTGATGGCCGGGACCGTGTACCTGACGACCAGCGTGCCGACCGGCTTCATCCCGCAGCTCGACCGCGGCTACGCCATCGTGGTGATCCAACTGCCGGACGGCTCCGCCCTGTCGCGCACCGACGCGGTGGTGCGGCGCGCGTCGGAGATCATCAAGGAGACGCCCGGCGTGCGGAACGCCGTGGCCTTCGCCGGCTTCTCCGGCGCCACCTTCACCAACGCCACCAACTCCGGCGTCATCTTCGCGAGCTTCGAGCCCTTCGAGGAGCGGGTGCACAACCACCTGCCGGCGAGCGCCATCATCGGGAACCTGTACGGCCGCCTCCAGTCCATCCAGGAAGCCTTCATCATCGCCATCCCGCCGCCGGCGGTGCCGGGCATCGGAAACTCAGGCGGCTTCAAGATGCAGCTGGAGGACCGCGGCGGTATCGGCGTGCGCGCCCTGCTCGCCTCGGCCTACGAGGTGATGGGAAAGGCGCAGGGCACGCCGGGGCTGGTCGGCGTCTTCACCACCTTTACCGGCAACGCGCCGCAGCTGTACCTGGAGATCGACCGCGTCAAGGCGCAGATGTTGAACGTGCCGATCGCCAACGTGTTCGAGGCCTTGCAGGTCAACCTGGGCTCCGCCTACGTCAACGACTTCAACGCCTTCGGCCGTGTCTACCAGGTGCGCGCCCAGGCCGATCAGGCCTACCGCATGGACCGGGAGGACATCGAGCGCCTGAAGGTGCGCAGCGCCAACGGCGCGCTGGTGCCGCTGGGCACGCTGGTGAACATCGTGGACGTGGCCGGACCGGACCTCGTCCAGCGCTACAATATGTACCCGTCGGTTCCCTTGCAGGGCAACGCGGCGCCCGGCGTGTCGTCGGGGCAGGCGCTGGAGACCATGGCCGGGCTGACGCGGGACACGGTGCCGCCCGGCGTGTCCTTCGAATGGACGGAGCTGGCCTTCCAGCAGAGCCAGACCGGCGACACGGCCATCTACATCTTTGCGCTGGCGGTGCTGTTCGCCTTCCTGGCGCTGGCGGCGCAGTACGAGAGTTGGTCGCTGCCGCTCGCCATCATCCTGATCGTGCCGATGAGCGTGCTGTCGGCGATGGTCGGCGTGTCGATCCGCGGGCTGGACAACAACATCCTTGTGCAGGTGGGCCTGATCGTGCTGATCGGCTTGGCCGCCAAGAACGCCATCCTGATCGTGGAGTTCGCCCGCCAACTGGAGGCGGAGGGGCGCGGCACCGTGGACGCGGTGGTGGAGGCCTGCCGGCTGCGCCTGCGCCCCATCTTGATGACCGCCTTCGCCTTCATCCTGGGCGTGCTGCCGCTGGTGATCGCCACCGGCCCGGGGGCGGAGATGCGCCAGGCGCTGGGCACTGCGGTGTTCGCCGGCATGCTGGGCGTCACCTTCTTCGGCCTGTTCCTGACCCCGGTGTTCTTCGTAACGATCCGCCGGCTGGTCAGCGGCCGGAGAAAAACTGAGGTTGCAAAGCGGGAGCACGCCCCGGCGCCAGGGGAGTGAGGGGGCTTTGCAATAGCTCGCGCATTCTCACCCTCTCCCGCCGGAGGCGGGCGAGGGGAATTATGGCGTCACCCCCGCGGCCCGGCCTTCGCGCCGCGGGCGGTCTGGTCCGCGGCGCGGGCTCGTTCGAGTTCGATGTGGGTTCGGGCGGCGATGCGCATCAGGCGGTCGGTGGCGGCGAGAAGGGCGTCGTAGCGGGCCGGGGAGTCCGACGTCAGGAAGGAATCGAACTCGGTAAGGAACGAGGCGATCTCGCTGCTGACCCGCCAGCGCAGTTCCGGATCGATTCCCGGAGAACGGGCCGGCGCCGGGCCCGGCGTCGCGCTTTCGGGGGCTGGTGCCGGGACCGGTGCCGCGGCGGGCGTGGGCGCGGCCTCCTCCCTGGACTCGCCGTTGCTGGCGGGATTGTCGGTGGGACGGTTGATGATGTAGCGGATGGCGGGGCCGGTGCAGCCGTAGTCGCGCGCGATGCTCGCCAGCGATTCACCCGCCGCGTGGCGTGTGCGGATCGCCGACCAGTCGCCATGGGGTATCTTTCCCTTTTCGCGTGCTTTTGCCATCACCCTCACGTCCAAGGCACCTCGAAACGCCAAGGGAAGCCCTTCCGCGCCCCCGCGGCCGGGCCGACTCTAGCATAGCCGTTTTCTTACGGCATGTTTTTCTGCCAATAGGCGGGATCAGCCAATCGGCGCGCCCGAAAGGGCCACCCCTTTTGGAAAAATGGCATTTTACGCAAAAACGGCTTCGGGTCGTCCCAGGCGAGGCCGGATTTCGCCTCGCAGCGCAGCACCCAGCCGAGCCAGTCCGACCACGCAATCCCTTCGGCGCGCGCCGCCGCGAAGTCCTTCACCACGTTGCACCAGCCGACACCCGCCCGCGCCCGCGCCGCGGCGGGGCGCGTCTGCCCGGTCAAATCCTTATAGACCAGCGCCGGCAGGTTAACGCCGGCCAGGGCGCCGGGAAAATGCCAGAGGTTGAAGCGCGGATTGATCTCCAGCAGGTGAAGCCGCCCGTCCGGCCCGCGCTTGAAGTCGAACTTCGCGACCCCGCGGAGGTTCAGCCGGTGCGTCAGGCTGCGGCCAAGTTCTTCGACATCGCTTGCATCGGTGATCGTCAGCGCCGTCGTATGGCCGTAGGCGTTGGGGTAGGTGCGGATTTTGCGGCCGGTGAACTCCCCGGCGATGGCGCCGCCCGCGTCCACATAGACGTGGTAGCTCTCGATGCGGGATTCGGGGCCGGGAATGATCTCCTGCGCCAGGAAGTTCCGGCCGGAGGCGGCCATCCGGGGCCAGAGATCCCGCATGGCCGCCGGGCTTTCCACCTGGCGGGCCTTGCCGAGTTCGCCGATCTCGCGCCAGACCGTGTCGCGCCGCGTCGCCGGCTTCACGATCAGCGGGAAAGCGAGGTCCAGGTTCGGCGGGACGGGGCTTTCGCCGGGGCGCAGGTGGCGGGTCGCCGGCACCGGCAAACCCATCCGCTCCGCCAGCGCGTGGAAGCGGTTCTTGTCCACCAGATCCTCGACCAGATCCGCGTCCGCCACCACGAAGCGGAAGACTTGACCCAGCGTCTCGCGGTGCCGCGAGATGACCAGCAGATGCTCGTCCTCCTCATAGAACAGGATGGGGGGCACCGGCTGCGCCGCGCCGAGGCGCACCAGTTTTTCCACGAGCACGTCCGTGCGTTCGGAAAAATCCACCCACGGAAGCACCGCGCGGGTGAAGCGCGAGTGGACGGTCGGCGAACCGGGCGCCGTCACCGCGACGCAGGACGCGCCGGCCAGCCCGATCGGGCGCAACAGATTCATGCTGCCCATGACGAAGGCCAGCGGCCTTTCACGGGTTCCCTTCCCTTGGATCGTCTTCATTCTGCGGCATCACCCCTTGCGTGGACGCGCCTGCGATGGACGAAAGGCCGTTCCTGGCGTCATACGCCACGGCCTTTTGTTATCTTACCGTGAAGGAAACGATGGCAATTCCGGCGCCCAAAAAGAAATCAGCATTCAGGCGACTCCCTTTGCGATGGGCTGATCTCGGTGGTGTAAGACAGTGGAAGGGCTTGACGTCCGGTCGGGCGCCTGGTGGCTGGACGCGTCAGGTTGGATCGCAGGCCGCGGGGGGCACTGCACGTTGTCCCGAGGCGCTGCCGGCGCGGGGGATTCCCAAGGTGAACAGCGCGCCCTCCACCAGTCGCAGAAGGTCGTCCCGCGCGTTGCACAGCGGCTGCCGCCCCCATTGCCGCGGGTGGGTGAGGATGTAGCCGGGACCGACGCCCGCGCGCAGAGCCGGCTGCGGAAGCTCGGGTTTCCAGAAATTGGGATGGTAGGTGTCGGCGACGCGCAAGCCGAAGGGCCGCATGAGGTCGGCGTCGTAAGCCTCGACCTCGATTCCCTGGGCGGCGCGGAAGGCGCGGTCCTGGAGGAGGACGACGTTGGTGACGCCCAGCGCCCGGTTGGCGAAGTCCCCATGGCTCGCCGCCACGCGCAGGGGCAGCCCGGTCCGCTCGCGCAAGGCGGCGAGGTTGGCGGCGAACCGCTTCCGCGCCGCCGGGATCAGGTCGTCGACCTGGGCCGTGCGGTTGGCGCCCCGCTCCTTGGCGATGGTGGCCAGCTCCTCGTAATGGTAGCCGACCTCGTGGCCAGCGGCGGCAAGGTCGCGCATGATGCCCACATCGACCGTAGAGAGGCGGAAGAAATAGGATCCCCGCATCCCGGCCCGCTCCTCGGCGGCGGCGAAATCCAGGCAAAGCTCCGGGCTGCTGTCGATGTCGTGGCGCAGGACGAGCACGCGGCGGCCGTCCTCCTCCATGCCATCCTTCAGGTCCTGGTAGAAGGCGCCGATGGTCGTGCCGTCGTAGCCCATCGCGCGGGCGAGGCCGAGCAGACGCTCGTAGTCGACCATGCGGTCCGGCATGACATAGTCCCGGTACAGGCGTTTCCAGACGGTTCGGATCATTGCGGTTTCTCCGTTGTGCCGCCAACCAGACTCGATGCGACCGCCGGGCTGCGCGGGGCCAGAATCCGTTCGTAGAGCTGGATCAGGGTCCGCTGCTCGTTTTCCCAGCTGTAGCGGGCGCGGATGGCCTCCCGCCCCCGCCGGCCCATGGCTTCGGCCTCTTCCGGATGCGCGAAGATCCAGTCGATGGCGGCGGCGACCGCGTCCGTGTCGCAGGGCGGCACGCACAGGCCGCAGCGGCTCTCCTCGACCACGCTGCGCATGTAGGGGAAGTCGGCGACGATCAGGGGGATGCCGGCCGCCATGTATTCGTACAGCTTCACCGGCTGGGCTTCCTGGTAGTTCCGCGTGGGGTGGTAGAGCACCAGCCCGACGCGCGATTCGCCCAGCAGGCGCTTCACGCCGGCGCGGTCCTGGCGGCCCCGGTAATCCACCCGCGGCCAGCCAGGCAGCGCTTCCATGCGCTGCTGCAACTCCGTGGAGCCCATGCTTCCGGCCATCAGCAGCGTGGCCTCCGGGGAGCTGCCCACCTTCCCAATCGCCTCCACCACCTCCACCGCGCAGCGGGTTTCCGTGATGGTGCCGACGAAGGCCACGCCCCGGCGCTCCGCGTAGGGCGGTGCGTCGTCGTCGGCGAACTCCGCCGCCATGGCGAAGTTCTGGACCAGGACGGTTTTGCGCGCCGGGAAGCGCTGCCCGATGATCGGCGTGGCGGCGACCACCCCGGACATGGTCTTGCCCGCGGTCCATTCCAGAACGCGCGCGACGCCGGCCAGGACCGGCCGCAGGCGCAGCGGAATCCAGGCGCGGGTCATGAGGTCGCGCGGCAAGTCCTCATGGACGTCGTAGATCACCGTCTTGCCCATCAGCCGCAGCAGCAGGCCGCCGGGGATGAGTTCGGGGTCGTGGAAGTGATAGACGTCGCCCTTCTGCCGGATGGCCGCGCGAAGGACCGAAAAGCCGGTCTTCAGCAGGCGCGGCAGCAGGCCGACCGGGCGTTCCACCGCCACGATGTCCACGCCTTGGCGGCGGACCGGGCGGCCGTCGGCCGTGCGGTAGCGGTTGTCCGGAATCACCAGCGCGACGTCGTAGCCGGCCTGCGCCAGGCCGACGCATTCCTTGGTGAAGATCCGGGCGTCGTCGGCAAAATGGGTGGTCGTCAGGTGGACGACCTTGACGCGGTCCGATCGTACCGAACGGTCCGGCATGGCTGTGGCTCCTCCCATCGTCGGAACGGCCTTGGGATTGCCACTTTGCTTTCTTATGCATTTTGGCGCAATGTTCTTATCGAAGTACACGTTTGAACGCGTCGCATGCTCCCCTCCGGTGGGACGCCGTCTTTCGGTGGTCCTCCCACGGCGCGGCGGCCTCATCCCTTTTCGAGCGGCGCGCTTCGCCTCCGCCCTGCGATGATAAGACGGCAAAAGAAAGGGAGCGAGGGTCATGGAGGCCACGTTGCGCGCGCATCCGGCGCGGCACCCAGGCACCGGTCTGCTGGCGCGGATGCGCGAGGACGCGCTGTCCATCGAAGCCAGCTTCATCCTGTTCGTCTACGCCGGCCGCTACAAGATGCTGCCGGAGTTCCAGGGCTCGCCCGTGGACCTGACGCTGCTGTTCTTCATCCTCGCGGTCGGGCTGACCGTCTGGGGCATTTTTTCGCGCCGGCTGAAGCCGATGCCGCTCGACCTGCCGAACATCCTGATGCTGTCCTTCACCGCCTTCGGCGTCATCAGCGTCTTCTGGTCGAGCCTGGAGCCCAAGAACGTCGACAAGGCCTGGCGCTTCGTCCTGATCGGGGTCAGCAGCTATTTCCTGGTCGTCGTCCTGGCGCAGGACCTGGAGCGGAGGCGGCGCATCGTCCGCCTGATGATCGGGTTCAGCATCGCCCTGCTGCTCTACTACAGCACCTACCGCTGGGTGCTCGGCGTCGATCCGAACGACATGGAGAACGCGGGGCGGGTCAACGGCAACAACTACATGGAATACGGCGCGCACGCCGCCATCCTCTTCTACGCCTGCCTGTCGCAGGTCATCCTGGGGCCACGCCAGCGGCTGACCCTGGCGATCGCCGGCGCCGTGCTGGCCTTGTTCGCCCTGCTGCTGATCGGCGCCCGCGGCTATCTGGTCTTCGCCGTGCTCAGCATCTCGCTCGCCGCGGGAAGCCTGCTGCTGTCGCCGCGCGGCCTTCTTACGGGAATGCGGCGCCTGCTGCTCCTCGTCACCGCACTGGTCGTGCTGTGCTGGGCCGGCTATGTGGCGATGAAGGCCTATGAGGGCGCGACGGGAGCGTCGCAGCAGTTCTACACGCTGGAGCGCATCCGGCTCCAGACCTCAAACGAAAGCACCCATTCGCTGGACATCCGGGAGGAGGCGCAGGATCTGGCCTTCCGGCAATGGCTGGCGCGCCCGCTGCTCGGCTGGGGCATGGGCGAATTCCGTCTCCAGCACAGCCTGGACTATCCGCACAACCTGTCGCTGGAAGTGCTGATGGAAATGGGGCTGGCGGGCGCCTGCCTGTTCTTTCCGGTGCTGATCCTCGGCGTCGCCACCTGCGTGGCCATGGCCCGCGACCGCCGGCTGGACTGGACGGACATGACGCTCGCGCTGCTGTTCCTGACGGAGTTCATCTCGCACACGACCGTCCAGGGCTACCTGCCCGATGACCGCATCTACTTCGCCTACCTCGGCCTGATCATGGGCTGGCGGCATTGGGCCCGGCGCGATGCGCGGGCGCCGAAGCGCGGCTGATTCAATTGCAGAAAACCCCTCTCCCTTGAGGGGAGAGGGGCTTTTCAGCTGTTGAACGTCCTCAACAGGATCTCGTACAGCCCGACCTTGCGCAGACCTGCCTTGATTGCGGCGCGCAGGGGGGCGGGGAGCCCGGCGAGGCGGCGGGGCTTGATGCCCGCGCGGCGGGTCTTGGCGAAGGCCAACGCGTCGTTGTAGGGGACGCGGCGCACCGACAGCGTTTGACTCGCGGTGTCCAGCAGCATGAAGGTCGCCCGGCGCTCCGCGGTGCGCGGTTCGCCGACCGTACCGGGGTTGACGAGGTAGTAGGAGCCGGGCCGCAGCGCGACCTCGTCGCCGTCTTGGGCGAGAATGTCATGGGCGAGAATGGCGCCGTCGCGGTATTCGTGGACGCCTAGGCGGTGGGTGTGCCCATAGGCGCAGACCCGCGCGCCGGAGGGGTGCGCGATCAGCGCCTCGAAGCTCAGGCGGCGCTTGTCGTCGCCGTCGAGGCGGACCAGCTCGCAGCCGATGTCCGGATGCAGGGCACCGTGCACCGCGACCAGGTGGCCGTCCACCGCCACCTTCAGGGGAAGAGCGGATAGCCACGCGGTGACGTCCGCCGGGAGGTGCCGGCGGGTCCAGGACACGGCGCGGATGGCGCGGGCGCTGAACCCGTCCGTGCCGATCTGGCCCGTGACGGCCCGGTCGTGGTTCCCGGCCACGCACAGCGCGCCGGCGTGCCGCAGCAGGGCGACGCAGACGCAGGGATCGGTGTTGTAGCCGACGATGTCGCCCAGGCACACCAACCGGTCCACGCCCTCCTCCGCGATCGCGCCGAGCACGGCTTGAAGCGCTTCAAGGTTGGCGTGGATGTCGGACAGGATGGCGATCTTCACGGTGGAGCCTCCGCCCTCAGGCCGAGGGGCACGCGCTGGACATCGGATCGTGGAGCTGGGGTTCGTAGGACAGGTGACGCACCGTGTCGGCCGACCCGATGTTGAACAGTGCGTCCAGGATCGTCAGGCAGGGCTGGAAGGCGTCCGGCCCTTGCCCCGGCCCCGACCCTTGATGATAAGACTGCGGCGTGAATTCGCGCACCCACAGGTCGATGCCCGCGTGTTCGAATTTCGCCGGGTGCTGGTAGTTCTGCCCGCCGGCGCCGGAGAGGTAGGTGTCGCCACCCACCGCCTTCACCAGATCGATCAGGCGCTCGTCGCTGGTGGACTCCACCGCGAACGCGCTCGACAGTTCGAAGCGGCAGGACAGGCCGAGATGTTCGGCCAGCAGCATCGCCGCCCGCATGTTGAAGGCGGCCAGCAGGTCGGTGTCCGCCTCCAGGATGCGGTCCACCAGCGCCATCACCGGTTCGAAATGCGGCGTGCGGCGGTAGGTGTGCAGCAGCGTCGCGCGGTGGCGCCGGCGCCAGTCCTCGTCGGCGAACCGGACGTCCCGGATCAGCTGCCGCTCGGACCGGCGGACGGGCGCCGACAGCCAGTCGCCTCCCGTCGCCGAGTGGATCCGGGTGCGGTGGACGAAGCTCCTCCCCTGGGGCAGTTGCGCGTCGTCCAGGAAGACGAACACGTCGGCGTTGGCGATTTTCGCGAAATAGCCGAGCCATGGCAGGTAGTTCGGCTGGTGAATGGCCACTCGGACGCGCGTCTGGGTCATGTCGCTCCCACCCATCCCGCTAGATGAGGAATTTGGTGTCGTCGGCTGGCAGCATATCGGCGAAAACCTTCGGGAAGTTGGTCGTCATGTAGCGCCGCAGCTGTTCGGAGCGGCGGTCGCGCAGGACCTCCCAGAACTGGTCGAGCTGGTTGACCCCGCCCCACCATTCCGGATGCAGCAGCAGCTGGATGCAGGGGCGCCCTTCGGCGAGCCAGCCCATCAGCGGCTCGTAGAAGGCGAAGCTTCGCCGCGAATCCGACAGGTAGGACCGCGCGTCGAACAGGCGGGAGTCGTAGGCGCTGAGGAACCGTTCGTAGCGCCGGCCGAGGTTGCCGCGCGACGCGCGGTGGAAGCTGATGGTGCGGTCGATCGGCAGGACGCAGGCGATGACCCAGTCCAGCGTCTTGGCGATCGCCTCCTCCTCCGTGCCGGTCAGCTGCTCGTCGATGTGGAGGCCGACGCAATGGCCCATGCCCTGCAGGGAGCGGATGATGCCCAGCGTCTCCGGCACGAAGAAGGAGTAGGTTTCCGCGTTGAACTGGAAGAAGAAATTGCCGCGGACCCCGTGCTCGTGCTCGATCTCGCCGAGCCGCAGGGCCATCCCCGGTGAGATGTCCACGTCGTGCCGCAGGAAGAAGCACCGGCTGTGCGGCACGGCGCCGGTCGCGTGATAGTCGGCGAAGGTGGCGAAGCGGTAGCCGCGCGCCTGGGCCGACGCAAGGATGTGGCGGAAGGTTTCTTCGCCAAAATCGGGGCCGAAATCGGGCACTGGATCGGGAAGGGTGTCCGAAACCGCGCTGACGGGAGGCGCGGGAAAATCGGCGACCAGCAACCCGGCGTCGGGAAACAGTCCTTGGGCTTCGTCGGAAATCTTCATTTGGCACCCGTGTCGTCGGTGGGCGATGCAAGGTCGGTCGCGCGCGTTGCGGCGCAGCCAGCGCGCCTTACGGCGTCCTCGGGGTTCCGCCCCCAGCGGGTTCGGGCATGGTTTCCTCCCTCTCAACCCATTGTTTGAGCGTTCTTTTTCGGAATCTTACTTTTCACGTCCGCCAGCGGCAAGGATGCGAAAAGATAAATACATAAGAGGCGAAAAGAGGGCAGCGGTGCAGGCGACGCCTTACACCGCGCAGACGGCCTCATGGCCGAACACCCGGTCCCGGTACCAGTCGTAGGTGCGCTGCACGCCGCTCCGCAGATCGACCTGCGAGCGGTAGCCGGTGGCCTCCACGGCCCTGCCCATGTCGGGTGCCCGGCGGGCCGGGGAGCCCGGCGTTTCCGGCAACGCGGCGATGGGATTGTCGCGCCCCACCACGTCGAGCACGGTTCGCGCCAGATCGCCGATGCGCACCTCCGGCGTCTGGGTGCCGATGTTGAAGGTGTCGTTGGCGCAGGCTGGCAGCGCGGCCATGCGGATCAGGTACTCCACCGCGTCGTCGACGTAGCAGAAGGACCGGCTGTGCTCCACGCTCGCCACCTCCAGCGGCGCGCCGGCCGGAAGGGCGTGGGCCTTCTCCAGCAGCTGCGGGATGACGTGCGACAGCCCCATGCGCGGGCCGTAGACGTTGTGGAAGCGTACGATGGTGAAGGGCACGCCGGAGAAGCGGCACATCGCCTCCCCATAGAGCTTCGACAGCATGTAGGTGGTGCGCGGCTCCGTCAGGTCGCCGGCGGTCAGCGGCGTGTCCTCCGGCGTCGGAACGGGAATGCCGAAATGCTGGAGCGTGCCCGCGTAGATCTCGCTGGTGGAGGCGAAGACCAGCCGGCCGAGGGCCGCTTGCCGGCGCGCCAGCGCCAGCACCGTCTCCAGCATGGCGACGTTGGCCGTCAGAACCTCGTAAGGGCGGGAGCGGACCTGGGCGACGCCGATGATGGCCGCGAGGTGGAACATCTGGGTGTAGTCCGTGTCCATCGCCGCGGCGACGGAGGCGTCGCGCAGGTCCGCCTCCAGCATCCGCACATGCGGGCGCGCCAGCAGCTCCTCCAACGCCTCGTCCCGCACGCCGCGGGCGTGGTTGTCGAGGATGTCCACCGCGAAGCCCCGGTCGGCCAGGGTGCGCGCAAGATGGCAACCGATGAAACCGGCCCCGCCGGTCACAAGCGCTTTCAGCATGATTCCCCCATCATGATGCCGCGGCCAATGGCGGCGTGGCGGCAACCGAGGTCGCGCAGCTGGTGCCGCTGGGTGTCCGTCAGGACGTTGTTGGCGTCGACCACCACGACCGCGCTCCCCTTCAGCCAGGCCGCGAGGTCGAGGCGGCGGTAGGCGGGCGATCCTTGGGTGAAGACCACGGCGTCGAAGCCGTCGGCGTCGGGCAGGCTGCCGCGCACCGGTCGTTGCAGCTCCTCCCACCAGGTCACAAGCGGGTCGTGCGGCGTGACCTCCGCTCCATCCCGTTCCGCCGCTTCGACAAAGGTCTGGGCCGGCGAATAGCGGGTGTCGCCCACATCCTCCCGGTAGGAGACGCCGAGCAGCAGGATGCGCTTGCCCGCCAGCGATCCGCCGAGCAGGCCGCGCAGCTTGTCCAGTGCGACCAGAGGCATGGCGGCGTTGGTCCGCACCGCCTCCGTGCAGAAGGGGAAGGCGAGATCCTCGCGCTCGAACAGCGCGCGCGCGGCCACCGCGGCGAACAGCGGGTCCTTGGTCAGGCAATAGCCGCCGACGCCGAAGCCCGGCTGGCGCATGTTGGCGTGGGTCGGCCGCATGCGCACGGCGTTCACGATCTCGAACATATCGATGCCCACGGCTTCCGCGAAGCGACCCCATTCCTCCATGAAGGCGATGGTGACCGCGCGGTAGCTGTTCTCCAGCACCTTCGCCGTCTCCGACGCGGTGGTCGAGCCGAGGCGGGTCAGCGGGTAGTCCGTCACGTTGATGACCGTGGACAGGAAGCGTTCGCAGGCATCCGCCGCCTCCGGCGTCGTGCCGGCGTAGACCCGCCAGTAGTTGACGATGGAGTTGTAGTATTGCGCGCCGGGCATCACCCGCTCGTAGGAATGGGCGAGGCGCACGGAGTCCGGCGGCAGGCCGCGCGCCTCCAGCCCGGCGGCCAGCCGCGGCGCGATGACGCGCTCGCAGGTGCCCGGCGGCACGGTGGTCTCCACGATCACCAATGCGCCCGGCTTCAGCCGCGCGGCCAGAGCGTCGATGGCGCGCTGCATGGCGGCGAAGCGCACCTCCGGCCGCGGGGCCGACCAGTCGATGTCCAGGTTGATGTCCACCAGCACGATGTCGGCGTGCGCAAACACCCCCGCGTCGTCGGTGGCCATCAGGTTGCCGGCCTCGTGCGCGCGGGCGAGCGCTTGGTCCAGCTCCGGGTCGGCGCCGGGAAAGGGCATCTCGCCGGCGGCGATGGAGGCGATGCGGTGGCGCCCGGCCTCGTTGGGCAGGTCCACGCCGACCACGCTGTAGAGCGGCCGCCCGTCGGCGCCGCGCGCGTTGGCGACCGCGATCGCCATGGCCGACCCGACGAACCCCAGCCCCTGCACGCAGACGACCGGCCGGCCTTTTTCCAATTGGCCTGTGTCGAGCATGGCGACCGATGGCGCGGCCGGTGTCTCACAACAGTTCATAGGCAATTTCACACCTCGCTCAAGGTCTTGCGCGCCAACGGGCCGGGCGGCCGGGCCGGGGCCTCAGGTCGCCGCGGCGGCGGCGATGAAACGGGACGCCAGGACGCGATAGTCGTGGTTCTCCTGCACGAAGCGCCGCCCGTTCTGGCCGAGTGCGGCGCGTTCGGCCGGCGCCATGTGGACCAGCTGCCGGATGACGCCGGCAAGCGCTTCCGGGTCTTCCGGCGGCACGGTGAAGCCGCAGGCCCCTTCGCGGGCGAGGTCGTTGCTGGCGTTGCTGCATTGGACGACCGGGCGGCCGGCCAGCATGTAGTCGAACATCTTGTTGGGCGACACGCCGAACCGGTACAGCGGGCTCTTGGGCCAGGACACGACCAGCGTGTCCATCTGTTGCAGGAACCCTTGCACCGTCCGCTTCGGGATCACGCCGACGAGGTGGAAGTTGTCCAACCCCGTCGCCTCGACCCGGGCGCGGAATTCGTCGGCCCCTTGCCCGCCCCCGGCCAGGACGAAGGACACCGGCTCGTCTTTCAGCAGCGCGGCGGCCTCCAGCACCGTCCCGATCGCATCGGCCATGTTGATGCCGCCGGCATAGCCGACCAGGAAGCGCCCGCGGGCGCGCTCCGCCGCGATGTGGGCGGCGACCGGTTCCGGCAGCTCGGCGGGTCCGGCCTTCTGGAAGGCGGCGACCGGGATGCCGTTCGGCACATGCACGAACTTGCGCAGGTCCATGCCGCGTTCGGCCATGTAGTCGCAGACGTTCGGCAGGATGGAGATGACGGCGTCGGCGTTGCGGTACGCCCGGTCCTCCGCATGCTGCAGCAGGCGGATGTAGGGATGGTTCGGCGAATAGCCGCCGAGCAGCATGGGCGTCAGCGGCCACAGGTCGTGCACCTCGAACACCAGACGCGCGCCGACCATGCGGGCGATCCGCTCCCCCGGATAGATGTCCAGCGGGTAGGTGGAGGAGCAGATGACCACGTCCGGCCGTTCCTCCCGCGCGATGCGGCCGGCGTAGGCGGTGAGCTTGGAGACGAAGGTCAGGATGTTGACGATCCGGTTCACCCCGTTGCCCTGGTAGGGCCGCGTCCGCAGCCAGCGGAAGCGGACACCGTCCTCCTCCGTCACGGCGAGGTCGGTGTCGGCGACGGGCTGGGTGCTGCGCAGGTGTGAGAAGCTCGCCCCCACGATGGTGACCTTGTGCCCGTCCGCCACCCATTCGCGGGCCAGGTAGAAGGGCCGGTATTCCATGCCCATCAGGTCCGAACCCGCATAGTGGTTGATCAGCAGAATGTTCATCCCGGCGACCTCGGTTCGATGGTGGATGCCGCTTCAAGCTGGGCCTTGTCTCTGCGGCCCTCCTCAAGCCGGCGGATGCGCCAGACGGCGATGGTGTTGAGGATGAGCAGCGCGGCGTCCGACAGGGCGAAGGCGGCGGTCATGGCGATGACGGCGCCGAGCGCCGGCAGGTCCAGCCACCAGACCGCCAGCATCGATCCGGCCACGGTCAGGAGCCGCCCGACCTCCCACGCCGACATCCAGCGGTTCAGGCCGTAGAGGTGCAGGCAGGAGGTCGCCTGGGCGGCGACGCCGACGATGCTGGACAGAACGACGATCCCGGCGAAGCGCCCGGCCTCCTGCCACGCCGCGCCGAATACGAAGCCGAAGATCTCCGGCCCGTAGGCGGTCAGGATCAGGCCCGGCGTCATCAGGGCGAATAGGCCGGCGTTGAAGATCAGGAACAGCAGCCAGAGCCGCCGCGGATTCTCGGTCTGGAGGCGGGCGGCGTTGCCCCACAGGACTTGGTTGGCCGCTTGCCCCAGCAGGGCCGTCGGCTGCCACAGGACCCGGTGCGCCAGCGACCATTGGCCGGCCATGGCAAGCCCATAGAGCGACGGCAGGACCACGTTGGGAAGCTGGCGCCCCACTCCGTTGATCACGCCGGACGGCGCTGTCAGGAGCGCGAACTGGCGGTATTCGACGGCGACGCGGCGCAGGCGGTTCAAGGACATTCCCCGGACGCTGCGCTCCAGGTCGGGCCGGCACTGGCTGGCCGCCCGGACCAGGCCCAGGGCGTAACCGCCGATGAAGCCGATCATCAGCCCATCGGCGTCCGGCTTCACCGCCGCGACCGCCAGCTGGCACACCGCGGTGCCCAGCAACGTCACGAAGCGCTGCCCGGCCACCTGCGGGAAACCCTGGTTGCGGATCAGCCAACTGGTCACGATTTCGTTCAGCCCGACGATCAGAAGCGCCGCGGCGAGGAGCAGGGCGTCGGCGAGGCGGATCTCCACCCAATCCTGCGGGAGGGCCACGGCCAGCGCCCCCACCAGCGCGACCAGCACCGGCACCGCGACGGTCACCACCAGGCACAGCGCCAGCAGGTCGGTCGCCGTCTCCTCGTCCTTCGGCAGCGGCAATGCCCAGCCGTAGCGCAGCGAGGCCAGCGGCGTCAGGATGGTGACGATGGCGCCCAGGATCGTGAAGTGCCCGAAATCGGCCGGGTCGTAGAGGCGGGTCAGCAGGGGCGAGGCGGCGAAGACCAGCGCCTGCGCCAGCCCCACCGCGCCCGCGATGCGCAAAACGTCGGCCGAGACCCGCCGGAAGAACGTGCCGTGATGCCGCACGCCGTCCCGGAAGCCTTCGGCCGCCTGCGCCAGCCTGCTCATTCCGCAGCGGCCTGCACGGCCCCGAGGCCCGACAGCAGGCTGTCGGCGATGTAGCGCTGGTCCTCCTCGGCCAGATAGGGGTGCATTGGCAGGCTCAGCACCGTGTCCATCAGCCGGTCGGTGACGGGGAGTGTCCCGCCTCCCGCTACGGGGTAATGCCGGTAGGCGCCCTGGCGGTGCAGCGGGCGGGCGTAGTAGACCGCCGACGGCACGCCATGCTCCTTCAACCGCGCCATAACCGCGTCGCGCGAGCCCGTGCGCAGCGTGTATTGCGCCCAGGCGGAGGTGCAGCCGGGCAACAGGACGGGCCGGGCCAGATCCGGCGGCAGCAGGGCATCGTAGCGGTCCGCCACCTGGGCGCGGGCCTCCAGCTCCCCGGCGAACAGCTCCAGCTTCTCGATCAGGATGACGGCCTGCAGGGTGTCCATGCGGCCGTTCAGGCCGAGCCGGACGTTGTCGTACTTGTCCGTCCCCTGCCCGTGCACGCGCAGTGATTTCAGGACGGCCGCGGTCTCGTCGTCGTCGGTGAAGATCGCCCCGCCGTCGCCGTAGCAGCCCAGCGGCTTGGCCGGGAAGAAACTGGTGGTGGTAATGTCGCCGATGGTGCCGACGTGGCGGCCGCGGTACATGGCGCCGAAGGCCTGGGCCGCATCGCAGATCAGCCACAGCCCGTTCTCGCGCACGATCGGCTCGATGGCGTCGTAGTCGACGGCTTGGCCGAACAGGTCCACGGTGATGACGCCGGCCAGCGGCAGCCCCTGCTCCCGTGCGGTCAGGACGGCAGCCTTCAGGCTGTCGGGGTCGAGGTTGAAGGTGTCCTCACGCACGTCGGCGAAGATCGGCACGCCGCCCAGCAGGCTGACCGCCTCGGCGGTCGCGCAGAAGGTGAAGCTGGGGACGATGACGGCCTCGCCGGGCTTCAGCCCCTTGGCCATCAGCGCCATGACGATGGCGTCGGTGCCGTTCGCGCAGGAGATGGTGTGGCGGGCGCCGCAGAAGGCGGAGAGCCGGCGTTCCAGCTCGGCCACCTCCGGCCCCATGATGTAGGCGCCGTGGTCCAGCACGCGCGCGAGGGCGGCGTCCAGCTTGGGGCGGATGCGCTTCTGCTGCTCGACCAGATCGATGAAGGCGATCGGGCGGCGCAGAGGAGTGGTGTCGGT
The DNA here is from genome assembly GCF_025961225.1 of Azospirillum canadense. GTDB lineage: Bacteria > Pseudomonadota > Alphaproteobacteria > Azospirillales > Azospirillaceae > Azospirillum > Azospirillum canadense. Next base: position 347,982 of record NZ_JAOQNG010000002.1, read on the forward strand.
CATCCTTGTTCTTCCTTTTGGGTCTGTTCCCTCTCCCCAGGGGGAGAGGGTTAATTGCCGGTCACGCGATTTTCGCTTCCTCGACGACCTCCACCAGACGGTTCGGGCCGTCGAGGCGGTAGCGGGTGCCGGTGCGCGGGCAGACCAGATCCGGGCCAAGCTTCTCGCCGGCGTGGCTCATCCAGCCGATGCGGCGGGCCGGGTTGCCGGCGACCAGCGCGTGAGGCGGCACGTCCTTGGTGACGACGGCGCCCGCCGCGACGAAGCTGTAGGCGCCCAGGCTGTGGCCGCAGACGATGGTGGCGTTGGCGCCGATGGTTGCGCCGCGGCCGACGGGGGTCGGGCGGAACTCGTCCTTGCGCTCGACCTCGGCGCGCGGGTTGTTGACGTTGGTGAAGACGCAGGACGGGCCGCAGAAGACGCCGTCCTCAAGCGTCACACCGGCATAGAGGCTGACGTTGTTCTGGATCTTGCAGCGGTCGCCGACCGTCACGTTGGGGCCGATCACCACATTCTGCCCGATGGTGCAGTCGCGGCCGATCACCGTGTTCTTCAGGATGTGGCTGAAGTGCCAGATCTTCGTGCCCGCCCCGATCGCCGCCCCGTCGTCGACGCAGGCGGTTGCGTGCGCCGTGTAGGGAGGCGGGGGAGGAGCTGCCGCCGGCTCCGCCGTGGTGAGGTCCACCGCTGCGCCGGACTTCATGGAGCGCTGCGCGGCCTCCAGCACCGCCAGCACGCCGATGCCCTCGGTCACGTCGGTGCGCGGCTGCTTGCCGTCGCGCACGCAGTCGAGGAAATGCAGGCACTCCAGCCGCAGCGGCTCGGCCGGAAGCACCTCGATGGGGATGGCGTCTGCCTTGTTCGGCTCCGGCATGCCGTCTCGCCAGTCCACACGGTGCGGGTAGAGCATCAGCTTGCTCGCCCAGGGCTCGCCGTCGTTGAACACCGCCATGCCCGCGTCGCCGACGACGACCAGCTTCTGCTCCTTGACGGGGTGCAGCCAGGAAACGTGGATGTGCCCGCTGATCCCGTTGCGGAAGGTCATGTGCGTGGTCGTCAGGTCGGCGATGCCGGTGTAGAGGAAGCTGTGGCCGACCGCGTGGACGCGGTCTGGCGGCCCGCCGGTGAGCGCCAGGATCATCGAGATGTCGTGGGGCGCGAAGCTCCAGAACACGTTCTCGGTGTTGCGGAATTTGCCCAGGTTCAGCCGGTTCGAATAGACGTAGCGCAGCCGGCCGAGCCGCCCTTCCGCCACCATCTGCTTCAGCCGCAGGAAGGCCGGATGGTATTGCAGCAGGTGCCCGACCATCACGACGCGCCCGTGCGCCTCGGCGGCCCGGCGCACCATCGCGGCGTCCGTCTCGGCAAGCGCCAGCGGCTTCTCGACGAAGACGTGCTTGCCGGCCTCGATGGCGCGGATCGCCAGGGCGGCGTGGGTTTCCGCCGGAGTGGCGAGCACCACCGCGTGGATGGCCGGGTCGGCCAGCACCGCCTCGAACGGCAGGGCCGGGACTTCGAACTGCCGGGACAGCTCGTCGGCCCGCGTCGGCGAGGCTTCGGAGATGGCCGCCAGCGCGCCCAGCGCGTGGAAATTGCGCACCAGGTTGATGCCCCAGTAACCGCAACCCACCACGGCCACGCGCACGGCCGGGCCCAGGGTGGAGTTTGGCACCGGTGCGACGTCGCTCTTCGGGGCGTCGTCTTTTTCGGCCTCTTTGGAGATGATCGTCATGCCTTGGCCACCACGTTCGCGAAATCGGAATGGAGCCCCAGCGCGCCGACGGTGTTGCGGGTGTCGATCACCAGCTTGGAGAAGCGCAGGAGCTTGACGTAGTCGACGTTGTCGTGATCGGTGACGATCACCGCCGCGTCGTAGCGGGCGAGCGCGTAATCCTCGAACGGGATGCACGCCTTGCCGGCGAGCGACGCGTGCTGGCGCGTCGGCGGGATGACCGCGAAATGGGGGTCGTAATAGTCGACCTTCGCGCCGGCCCGGTCGAAAAGCTCCATGACCGTCAGGGCGGGGCTTTCGCGCATGTCGGACACGTTCTTCTTGTAGGCGATGCCCATCACCAGGATGCGCGCGCCGGACAGGCCCTTGTGGAAGCGCCGGTCAAGCTCGTCGCGGGTGCGGTTGAGCACATAGGCCGGCATGCCGTTGTTGACCTCGCCCGCCAGCTCGATGAAATGCGTGGCGACGCCGAGTTCCCGCGCCTTCCAGGTCAGGTAGAAGGGATCGATCGGGATGCAGTGCCCGCCCAAGCCGGGGCCGGGGTAGAAGGGCATGTAGCCGAATGGCTTGGTCTTCGCGGCCTCGATCACTTCCCAGATGTCGATGCCCATGCGGTCGTAGACGATCTTCAGCTCGTTCACGAGCGCGATGTTGACGGAGCGGAAGATGTTTTCCGTCAGCTTCACCGCCTCCGCCGTTTCCGGCGAGGACACGGGCACCGTCTTGACGAACTGGTCGTAGAGCGCGGTGGCCAGCGCCAGCGCCGCCTCCCCATCGCCGGACACCACCTTGGGGATGCGCGCCGTCTCGAACTGGGCGTTGCCGGGGTCCTCGCGCTCCGGCGAATAGGCGAGGAAGAAGTCCTCGCCGGAGCGCAGGCCGCCGGCCTCCAGGATCGGCCGCATGACCTCGCGCGTGGTGCCGGGGTAGGTCGTCGATTCCAGCACGACCAGCTGGCCGGGGCGGAGATGCCGGGCGATGACCCGCGTCGTCTCCTCCACGAAGGACAGGTCGGGCTCGTGGTGGGGGCCCAGCGGGGTCGGCACGCAGATGAGGATGGCGTCGGCCTGCTCGAAACAGGCGCTGTCCACCGACGCGGCGAAGCGGGCGTCGGCAACCACCTGGCCGATGCGGTCGTCGCCGATGTGGCTGAGCGGGCTGCGGCCGGCGTTCAGGCGGGCGACGGTCGCGGCGTCGATGTCGTAGCCGAGGACGTGGAAGCCGGCCTCGCAGGCGGCGAGCGACAGGGGAAGGCCGACGTAGCCGAGCCCGACCACCGCAACGGTCGCGGTCCGCTCCTGGTAGCGCGCCAGCAAAGCCCCGACATCCGGGCGCCCGGCGTGTGCCGCCCGGCTCGACGTCGCGGGATCGGCGATCAGCCGCGCGGCCGCCCCGTCGTCAAGCGCCTTCAACGCTGTGCTGTCGATCTGGTGCATGTGACGTTTCCCTGCGCTGGGATCCGCCGGGCGCGCCGGCGGCATTGGTTGCGTTTTTGTTTTGCGGCGCTTTCGATTGCGCCACTATCTTATCTTATTGATCGGGCCGGTTCCGGATGGAAAAGGAGAAGTCCGGCGCCCGCGTGGGGCTAGTCCCGAATGGACGCCCGGCTTTCCGGCTTGCGCCCCTCCGGCTTGCGGAAGCGGTCCAGCGGGGAGCCCGCCGGCAGGCCGACGCCGAAGACCGCCAAAAGCCCGCGGACCACCCACAGGGCGTCCTGCGCCAGGGTGCGCCGCGGGAAATAGTGCAGGTCGGCCCGCGCCTTCGCCGGAAACAGCACGGTGACGTAGAATTCGTGCGGGTCGGCGTTGGCGGGGAACAGCGCGCCCTCGTTGCGGAAATACACCTGGTTGGGGCCGAAGATGCCCGGCCGGTGGTCGAGCACGGCGCGGTACCCGCCCTGGAAGCAGTCCGCGAAGTCCAGCGTCTCCGGTCGCGGGCCGACGATCGCCATGTCCCCTTTCAGCACGTTCCAGAGCTGGGGCACCTCGTCGATCTTCGTGCGCTCCAGGAAGCGGCCGACGCGGGTCATGCGCTCGTCGTTCTTCAGCGTCACCGCCCGCCCACCGGAGCCGTCGCGGAATTTCCGGAATTTGTAGAGGCGGAAAAGACGACCATGCTGCCCCAGCCGCGGCTGCGAAAAGAAAACCGGGCCGGCCGAGTCGAGCTTGATGGCGATGATGACCGGGATCAGGACCGGCAGGAAGCACAGGATGCCGGCCAGCGCGGTCACGATGTCGAACGCCCGGCGCACGGCCGCCTCCGGGCTGAGGGCGGCCGCCGGCCCTTCGCGGAATTGGGACTCGCTGGTCATTCCGACCCCTCCAGTTCCGCCACGCCTCGGACGTCCGCCCTGGAAAGCGCACGGACCAGCGCCTGAACCACCGTTTCCACCTGCGCGTCCTCCATCCTGGGATGCAGCGGCAGGGTCAGCTCGCGCCGGGCGAACGCCTCGGTCAGCGGCAGCGCGACACCCGGGCAACGTTCCCGGTACAGGGTGAAGAGGTGCACCGGCGCGTAATGGACGCTGGTCTGGATGCCGTCCGCGCGCAGGGCGTCCATCACGGCCTCCCGGTCGATCTCCGGCGGGAGCAGGACCGGCAGGATGTGGTTGGAGGACGCCTGGGCGTCGGCGAAGGGCATGAGCACATCCGGGCACTCGCTCCGCAATCGCTCGCGATAAAGCTCGGTGAGCGCCCGCCGCCGGGCGTTCCAGGCCGGCAGCTTGCCGAGTTGGACCAGACCGACCGCGGCGCGCAGCTCGTCCATCCGGTGGTTGTAGCCGAGCATCGTGACGTCGTAGCCCTGGGCGTGCCCGGTTAGGCGCTGGCGCGTGCTGCTGGTCATGCCATGGCCGCGCAGCCGGCGGATGCGTTCCAGCACGTCGGGATCGCGGGCGAAGACCATGCCTCCTTCGGCAGTGGTCATGTTCTTGTTGCCGTAGAAGCTGAAGACGCCGGCGTCGCCGATCGCCCCGGCGCCCTCGGCCCCGGCGGCGTGCGCCGCATCTTCGATCAGGCGCAGGTTGTGCGCGGCGGCGAAGGCGCGCCAGACGTCGGGATCGGGCAGAGCGCCGGCGTAGTCCACCAGGATCACCGCCTTGGTGCGGGCGGTGCGCTTGGCCTCGGCGTCAGTGAGCGACATCAGCGGCCGGTCGAGCGCGTCGATGTCCACGAAGACCGGCGTCGCGCCGGCGTGCAGCACGGCGTTGGCGGTGGCGACGAAGGTCATCGCCGGCACCAGCACCTCGTCCCCCGGCCCGATGCCGAGGCTTTCCAGCACGAGGTGAAGGCCCGCGGTGCAGGACCCCACGGCCACGGCGTCGTCGACACCGTGCGCGGCGGCGAACGCCTTCTCAAAAGCGGCCACGCGGTCGCCCATGGTGATCCAGCCGCTGTCGATGACGGCCGCAAGGGCGGCCTTTTCCTCCTCACCGAGGGTCGGCTCGGCTACCAGAAGCATGATGGTCTTCTCCGCAGGCCAGCAAAATTCAGGTCAGGCATGATTGGACGCGCCATTACGCGACCACGCGCGTCTCGTAGGCCGCCGGCCACTGCTCGTCCCAGGCCATCTCCTGCACCTTCTGGAAGTCCTCGACCCGCCCGATGTCGAGCCACAGGCCGCCGTGCTGGAAGGTGCTGACCGGTTCCTGCGCGGCCAGCATGGCGTGCATCAGGTTGTCGAAGCCGAAGGCGACTCCGTCGGGGATGTAGGACAGGATGTCTGGCTCCATGCAGTAGACGCCCATGCTGACGAGGTGGGTCAGGGTGGGCTTTTCCTGGAAGCGGACGACCCGATTGCCTTTTTCCTCGATGATGCCGAAGTCGGTCTGGATGGTGCGGCTGGCCGTCGCGATGGTCAGCATCGTCTCCTGCCGGCGGTGGAAATCGGCCAGGGCTGCGATGTTCAGGTCGGTCAGCACGTCGCCGTTGATGACCAGGAAGGTCTCGTCCAGCTCTTCCCGCAGCAGGCGCAGCGCGCCGACGGTGCCGAGCGGCTCCAGCTCTTCGGTGTAGCGGATGCGCAGGCCCCACTGCCGCCCGTCGCCGCAGACCGTGCGGATCAGGTGGCCCAGGTAGCCGGTGGTGATGAACACCTCCTGCACGCCGTTGCGGCGCAGCCACTTCAGCAGCAGTTCCAGGACCGGCTTCGATCCGACGGGCATGAGGGGTTTCGGCAGGACCATGGTGTAGGGTCGCAGCCGCATTCCCTTGCCACCGCATTGAATGACACCCTTCATTCCTCCCCTCCTCCTGTGCCGTGATCCGGTCGTTGTCGTGAGCGACCCGTCCGGGAGAGAGCCGCCTGTGGTCGCCGCATGCGGCCGGGTCGGCGATGCCGCGCCCCGGCGACGCCACGAGGCGTCTTACCGTCATGCTTTCTTATGCTATCGATAACGGGCGGTGTAAACACGCTCGCTGGATGTAAGCATAAGGCGCGATAGGATGAGGGATGGGTCGCGTTTTCGCAGTGCAGAACGCGGAAAGAAAGTGGCAGGAGGGCGCTCCCAGGGCCCATGCCATACCCCGCTTTAGGGCGGCGCTGCGTCCCGGACGTAACCTGTTTTTTCGCTTTCGGTTCATTTTCTTGCGTCTTACTCTCCAAAAACCGGCGAAAACGTGGAATCGGCCTGGCATTAAGTCGGGGCGCCCTCCCTGGCGCGCGATTCCGCCGATAAGAAAAGACGATGGCCGGCACCGTGCCTTCCATGACGGGGAAAGAGAAAGCCAATGGATCAGTTCGAGATCGTGCCCGCAGGCGTCCGCGATCCGGCGCCCTATGTGGTCCAGGACGCCGACGGCCCGGGTGGGGGTGGCGAGATCGACACCGTGGCGGCGCTGAAACGCCGGAAGGGTCTGATCGCGCTCGTGGTCGCGGGCGTCGCCCTGCTGGCCTTCCTGGTGACCCGCCTCATGACGCCGCTCTACGAGGCGGAGGCCGGCATCATGTTCAAGCCGCACGAGCTGACGCCCATGGGCACGCCGACCCAGATCGGGACGATGCTTCCGTCGGAGGAGACGGCGCGCAAGAACGAGATCGCCGTGATCCGCTCCCGCGAGCTGGCCGACGCCGTGGTGACCCGCCTCCAACTCGACCAGTTGCCGGAGTTCAACCCGGCCCTGCGGCCGCCCTCGCAGATCGACCATCTGCTGGACACGGCGCGCACGACGATCGCGTCCTGGGCCGAACGGCTTCCCGACGAGATCGCCGCCCCGATCGCCGCCCTGACGCTGAAGCAGCCTGAGAACTGGACGCCCGACCGCATCCGCAACGAGGTGATCGAGCGATTCCAGCGCCGGCTGGAAACCTCCTCCGCCGACGCGTCGCGAGTCGTGGGCATCCGGTTCTATTCGGAGGACGCACAGCGCTCCACCCTGGTCGCCAACACGATCGCGGAGACCTTCATCGACCGGAAGCGCGCCCGCGACCTGGCCGGGGCGGAGGCGCTCGTCGCCAACCTGACGCAGGAAATCGGCACACTGAACCACGACATCCAGGACTCGGAACGCAAGGTCGACGAGCGGAAGCTGTCGCTGGGCCTGTCCGCCAACGGCACCCGGGCGCTGGAGGAACGGCTGGCCGAGTTGAGCCGCCAACTGATGGGCGCCACCGCCGAACGCGTGCGGGCGGAGGCGCAGTTCGCCGAAGCGCAGCAGGTTCGCAATTCCGGCGACCTTCAGGCGGCGGCGCAGGTGCTCGGCTCGTCCCTGATCCAGCGCTTGCAGGAAGCGCAGGCGATGGCGACCGCTCGCGCCGGGCAGCTGGCGCTGCGCTACCAGGAAAACCACCCCCAGATGCAGGCCGCCCGGCAGGAACTGCGCGACATCCGCGCCAAGCTGGGTGAGGAGATGAACAAGATCCAAACCGCACGCCTGAACGCCGTCGCCATCGGCAAGGCGACCGAGGCCGGGCTGCACCGCCAAGTGGACGAGCTGAAGGCCCAGATGACCAAGGCCAACGCCGCCCAGGTGGACGTCGGCATCATGGAGCGCGAGGTGGAGGCCAAGCGGGCGCTGATGCCGCAGCTGACCGCGCGGCTCAACAGCGTCAACGCGCAGATCGACTACATGAAGAACCGCGGCGCCGACACCGAGGTGCTATCCCAGGCGGTGGTGCCGCGCCGCGCCAGCTACCCGCCGACCCTGGCGATCATGGCGACGGCCGTGATCATGGCCGCGGGCGGCGGCGGCATCCTGGCCGTCATGCTGGAACGCGCCGACAACACGATCCAGAGCACGTCGCAGCTGCGCCGCATGACCCCGCTGCGCGTCATCGGCACCCTGCCGGTGGTTCGCCGGCGCCGCCGGCGCGGTCCCCCGGCCGCGGAAGTGCTGAACGGCGGCGACACCTCCTTCCAGGAGCATCTGCGCACCATCGCGCTCCGCTCCGGCGTGTGCGGGCCGGCCTCGGCGAAGGTGATGCTGATCACCTCGGCCGTGTCGGGCGAGGGCAAGAGCAGCACGGCCTCCTCGCTCGCCCGCATGCTGTCGCTGTCCGGCCGGCGGACGATCATCGTGGACGCCGACCTGCGCGCGCCGGTGCTCCACCGCATCTTCGGGCTCCAGCGCGGGCCGGGACTCGCCGAATGCATCGAGGAGGGACTCGGGCTGGAGGAGGTGATCCAGCGCGACGAGGCGACCGGCACGCATGTCATCGCCGCCGGACAGGCCCGTGGGGCTTCGTCCGACGTGCTGCAATCGCGCCGTATGCAGGATTTGGTCGGGGAGCTGGCGCTCCACTACGACAACGTCATCATCGACTCGCCGCCGGTCCTGGCGGTCTACGACTCCAACATCCTGGCGCGGCTGGTCGACCGGACGCTGATGATCGTCCGCTGGCGGTCGACCCATTCCTCGACGCTGGCGACGGCCCTGCAGCGGCTGTCCGACGACAATGTCCCCGTGGACGGCATCGTTCTGTCGCAGGTGGACGGGCGCAAGTACAGCGTCTACGGCTACCCCGACTCGGAGGTCTTTTCTCCGGGCTTCCGCAAATACTACCAGAACTAAGGGTCCGCGGATGATGAGCCCGACGCCGAGCCGCCGTTCCCTTCTGGTCGCGCTTTCGATCCTGGGCGTGGCGATCGCATTGCCCGCAAGCGCCCTGCCCTCAAACGGACGTGCGGCGGGCGATCTGTTCGTCGCGGAGGGGGGATCGGACGGCAATCCCGGCACGCGGGAGGCTCCCTTCCGCACCATCGCGAAGGCCGCGGCGGCGGCGCGGCCGGGGATGACGGTCCATGTGGCGCCCGGCGTCTACCCCGGCGGCTTCAAGACCACGGCCGACGGCGTGACCTACCGGTCCGACGTCCCATGGGGCGCGCGGATCGAGCCGCCGCCGGGCGGTGCCGACATTGCTTGGGAAAACCGCGGTGCCAGTGTCGTCATCGACGGGTTCGAGGTGTCTGGAGCAATGTTCCGCATCGGGCTCTACACGACCGGCAGCGACTCGGTCGTGCAGAACGCAAGGGTGCACGACCTCGGCACCTTCCTGAACGGCCGCGGCGGGGCCGGCATTTACGGCGACGGCTATTACGGGGGCATGAACATCACGCTGCGCAACAACGAGGTCTTCCGGATCGGCCCGCCAAACACGAAGAGCCGGCTGGTGCACGGCCTCTACCACAGCACGACCGGCCTGATCGCCAACAACCTCGCCCACAACAACGCCGGTGCCGGCATCCACCTGTGGCACGACGCGCGCGACCTGGTGATCGTGAACAACACCCTGTTCCAGAACCACATCGGCGCCTGGATCGGGGCGAACGAGCATTACCGCCACCAGGGACCGGCCGACCGCATCACCTTCGCCAACAACATTGTCTACGACAATCGCGGCTACGGCATCGTGGAAGGCGGGGAAACCGGCACGAACAACCGGTACATGACCAACCTCGTCTTTGGGAACGGCACGGACATCCGCCTGCAGAACGGCCTGACGGCGACGGGAACCATCACCGCCGATCCGGGTTTCCTGCGCTACGCGCCGGACGGTGGGGGTGACTACCGTCCGGGTCCGGGGTCCCCGGCCATAGGGGCCGGCACCGTCGCCGTGGCCCCGCCGAGCGACCTCAGCGGCGGTCCGCAAGACGCGGCGGTGGACATTGGGGCCTTCGCGCATCGTGGGGCTCCGGTCGGTGCAACGGCGCCCGCCCTGCCGAAGCGGCCGAGTTCCGGATAAATCGCATGTCTCCGTTGAGTTGCCGCCCCGCCGATCGCGTTTTCGTACGGCGCCAAAGCGTAGCGTCCGGCGCGAACGCATAACCACTCCAAGCAACGGAATGAAAAAGCGTTGGTCACGAAAGGCCAATTGTCAGGAACCGTGCGTATTGGCGATGATGTGTGACGCTTTTTTATGCATTGCCAAGACAACACCGTCCACTCGGTGGGCATAGGACGATCTCACGTGCATAAGCCCGGCATTTTGTCCGGGTTGGCGCCAGGGATGAATGGGCCGTACAACGTTGGCGAGGCCGCCTGCGATGGACGATACGAACGCATCGGCATGTCGTGTTGACCATTGTCCGCCTTTTACGGTCTCGTCATTGTTGCGATGCGGCAGAGTGCCTCGAAAATCGATGTTTTGTTTGATCACCGATGTCAACGCCGTGACGTGCGCACCGATCGACTTGCGGCATTAGAACCGTCGGCGGTCAATTGCCGGCGGTCAATTCGGCCCATTCTCCATCCGGCTGCGGAGAATGATGACCAGTTTTTGGGCGGAGTCTTCCGCCTGACCATGGAATGAGCAAGCCGGTTCGTGCCGAAACGCAAGGCCACGGAGATGGCCGCGACAAACGAGCACCGGGGACAGGAGCCACGATAGGGAGGGGGTGGCATGGTCAGGATCAGTCTGCGGGGCATCTCCGTGACAGAGGCGGAATGTGCCCTGGCCAAGCTCTGGTGCCGGGTGGAGGAACTCGACGCCGCTCCACCCCGGCTGCGGTTCCGCTTTCTCCCGGACGGCCGTATCACCGTCCTGGCGAGCTTCCCCGACCCGGACACCGCCCAAAGGATCGTCCAGGCGCTCGGCTGGCTGCCCGGGCCTCATCTCGCCCGGTCAAACGCCCGAACGGCGGCGAACCCGCCGGAGGAACCCGCCGCGCAAGTTTAAAGCGGATTGCGATCCGCTTTGGACCGCGACGGCGGTCCCGGCCGCCCGTGCGGCCGAAGCCCGACCGGCGAATGAGGTCATATGAATCTAAAGCGAATGCAAATTCGCTTTAGGGCGGAAGCGCCCGTTGCGGAGGCATCCGATTTTCGGCCCAATGTGCCCCGTTGTGGCATTTTTGGGTGTGTCGCGGCCGGCACGCCGGTCAAAATACCCTCCGGATCCCAAAAATTATACACAAACATGACCGACTTTCGCCCCAAGGGGTCGGTCTATGCTGTTCTCACGAATGGGGCCACACCGGGCCGCACCGTTCTTGCCCTTGCCGCAGCCGGCAAGACGAACGGTGCATCGGCGCGGCAGCCCCTTTTGGGACAGCAAACAGGAGTTCCCGGCAATGGCGACCGGAACCGAAATTCCATCCTAGCCCTTCCCTTGACGAAGTCCGTTCGCCGGGCGTGACGCCGCCGGCCGAACCGCTGCGCACCGCGTGACGCCGCATCGGCGCGACGGACAGGGAAAAATCGATACCCGCAAGGCCAGGGCCGCGGGAACACGCGCGAATGACCGCGCCCCGCATGGGCCGCCCCGCATTGGCCGGTGACCGGCGAGGACGTCCAGCTTGGGACGCCCCTTTGGACGCCCATGACCGGCCACGCCCTGACCAATTGCGGCTTCAAAATTTTCGCAAAGCGAATGAATCAGAAGGACTGGTTTGACCATGGCTGATCTTTACGTTTCCACCACGGGCTCGGATTCCGGCAACGGCACCAAAGATTCGCCCTTCCGCACCATCGCGAAGGCCTCGCAGGCGGCCGGCACCGGCACCACGGTCCACGTGGCGAACGGCACCTACCAGGGCGGCTTCTCGACCTCGGCCAACGGCGTGACCTACGTCTCCGACACCAAGTACGGCGCCAAGATCGTCGCCCCGTCGGGCGGCGCCGACATGGCCTGGAGCAACAGCGGCTCCAACGTGACCATCAACGGTTTCGAGGTGTCCGGCTCGTCCTTCCGCATCGGGCTCTACACCACCGGCAGCAACTCGGTGATCGAGAACTCCAAGGTGCACGACATCGGGAACAACCTGAGTGGCACCGGTGGCGCCGGCATCTACGCCGATAGCTACAGCGGCGGCACCAACATGACGATCAAGAACAACGAGGTGTACAACGTCGGGCCGGCCGGGACGAACAGCAGCCTCGTCCACGCGATCTACCACAGCTCCACGGGCACCATCGCCAACAACCTCGTGTACGACAACGCGGGCGTCGGCATCCACCTGTGGCACGATGCCCATGACTTGACGATCGTGAACAACACGACCTTCAACAACTACATGGGCGCGTGGATCGGCGCGGACGAGCACTACACCTACAGTGGTGCGGCCGACAACATCAAGTTCGCCAACAACATCGTCTACGACAACCGCGCTTACGGCGTCGCGGAAGGCGGTACGACCGGCACGCACAACACCTACACGAACAACCTCGTGTACGACAACAGCACGGACTTCCGCCTGCAGAACGGCCTGAAGGCCACCGGCACGGTCGCGTCCGACCCGAAGTTCGTGAAGTACGTGGCCGACGGCGGCGGCGACTACCACCTCGCGGCGGGTTCGCCGGCCATCAACGCGGGCACCTCGACCAACGCCCCGACGACCGACATGAGCGGCGCGTCGCGCGAGGGGGCCGTGGACATCGGCGCCTACGAGTACAAATCCACGACCAGCGGCGGCAACACCCCGACGGCGCCCTCCGCCCCGAGCACGCCCACCACGCCGACCTCCCCCACCGCGGGCAGCTCGACCATCACGGTGAACGCGTCGGGCAACCCGGCCGGCGGCGTCAACGCCCACTTCAACCTGCTGATCGACGGCAAGAAGGTCGGCGAGGGCATGGCCGGCACGACCGCCAAGGACTTCACCTTCACGACCAACGCGACCGCCGACCAGGCGCACAAGGTCCAGGTGCAGTACGACAACGACGGCACCGTGAACGGCCAGGACCGCAACCTGATGGTCAACAAGATCACCATCAACGGCCATGCCGTGAACCCGACCGACAGCATCGTGTCCTATGACAAGGGCGCGCTGGACGGCCAGGACGTGGTGAAGGGCCAGTCGGGCATGTGGTGGAACGGCACGCTGGCCGTCAGCGCCGACAAGTCCTACTTCCCGGCGGGCGGCTCCGCCCCGACGGCCGGCAGCTCGAGCATCACGGTCAACGCGTCGGGCAATGCGGCCGGCGGCGTGAACGCCCACTTCAACCTACTGGTCGACGGCAAGAAGGTCGGTGAAGGCGTCGCCGACACGACCGCCAAGGACTACACCTTCAAGACCGATCTGGCGTCCGGCCAGGCGCACAAGGTCCAGGTGCAGTACGACAATGACGGCACGGTGAACGGCCAGGACCGCAACCTGACGGTCAACAAGGTCACCATCAACGGCCATGCCTCCAACGCCACGGACGCCAACGTGTCCTACGACAAGGGCGCGCTGGACGGGCAGGACGTGGTGAAGGGCCAGTCCGGGATGTGGTGGAACGGCACGCTGGTCGTCAGCGCCGACAAGAGCTGGTTCCCGGCTTCCGCCACCACCGCCGGCACGGCCACGGCCCAGTCGCTGGGCGACCAGACCGACGTGTGGACCCACATCGCCGTGCAGAACGTCGAGCATCCGGTGACCACCGCCGTGGACACGCAGGTCGCCTCGGTGGAGACCTACGACCACGGGCTGGACGCGGCGCACCTGCTGGCGCTGCACCACGACACGCACCTGTCGTCGGCGGCCTGACGCTCGGCGTCATTTGGCGGCCTGACGCTCTGCGTCACCGATTGGGAATACGGTTGGGAATGGGGTCGGCAGCCTGCGCTGCCGGCCCCTTTTCCGTTCTTGGCGTTTTCCCGGCTTATTTGCCTGTTGGTCTGCGTGATCATTTTGCGACGGCGGATGGCATGGCGTCGCAGGCCCGGCCTTGTGGTAGGATGTGGGCCGAACGACAGACGCCTTGGACCCCATGTCGAGCCTCTCCTCCGGCCTCAACTCCCTCGTCGCCACCGTGCTGGGCAGCCACCCGGCGCTGCGCCTGCTGCCGATCTCCCGCTACACGCAGGAGCAGGCGGCCGTCTACGCCACCGCCAACGGGCGGGCCATCGCGCACGAGGTGGATGAGGAGGGGCGGCAGTCGCTCCTCGTCGCGCTGGAAGGGCTCGACTACGTCAGCGTCTGCGACCTGGAGCATGATCTGAGCCCGCCGGGCGACCGGCCGCTGTCGCTTCTGATCCCGGAATTGCGGAGCGGCCTGCTGGCCCGATTCGCGCCGAAGACCGCCGGCGACGTGTGCCGCATCGTCGAGGCGGTCTGCCCGGCCTGACCGTCAGTCCGCCGCGTCCAGCGCTGGGGGCGGGGCCAAATCCGCCCGCTCTGCCCGCAGCGTGCCGAGCTTGGCCTCCAGCTTGCGGATCTTCCTATCGAGCTTCTTCAGGCGCTTGGCCGTCTTCTTCCGGTCGGCCCTCGGCTCCTCCAGGCCGAGCGCGCGCAGGCGCCCAACGATGGCGGCCTTCGTGTCGTCGGACAGGCGCTTCCAGTGCTTCACCTCGCTGCGCGTCCGCAGGCAGCCGAGGCAGGTGCCGGCCGAATCGAATCGGCAGACCTTGATGCAGGGGTTCCGGGTGTCGGGCGTGCTCATGGCCGAAAAGGATGGGAGCGCTGGCGCCCGATCGGAAGGGCCGTTCACGTGTCCGTGACCATCTGCGTTCACCGCATGGCCTACTGCGTTGCGCGCGCCGGCCGGCACGCCGCGCGCGCCTTCGCGTCCACGCTCCGGGCCAGGCTGCTGACCTCCCCGATGGCCGCGGCCGTGGGGGTGCTGCGGTAAAGCGCCGCCGGCAGCGGATAGCCGGTCCGCTCCCCCTCCCGCACATGCCACGCCAGGATGCAGGAGCACAGCCGCGTCGCCTCGGCCACGTCAGAACCGCTGCCAGATGCAAAGGGGCTGGCCTCGCAGGCGGCGAGGAAGCCGCGGTTGTCCACCGCGCGTCCGGAGTCGTCGGATGGGGTCCGGCCGAATACGATCAGGGCCGCGACGCAGCAGACGGCAAACAGAACCAGCAGGGAGCGCGGGCTTCGAAACACGGGTGTTTGTCTCCGGACCAGGGCGCGGCGTGGCCGCCACCCTCCTTTTGCACCAGAACCCTCCCCTCCTGCATCCCCTCATCGCGCTGGCACCGGGCGCAGGCTCTTTGAAATCCGTTGAGCGAAACCCGTTGAGCAAACCCCAGCGAGGAGGCCGTGGCCATGCCCAAACGCCGTGCCGCCTGGATCGGGGCGTTCGCCGTGCTGTTCCCCGCAGCGGCGGCCGCCCAGGGCTACACCCCCTACGACACCTACCGGGACGCCTATGGCGGCCCGCATTACACCAACAATCTGTCGCCCGACCGGGACGACCGCACCGCCCTGGGCCCGGTCGCCGGGGCCGGCGACCCATTCCTGGTCCGCACCCGGCCCGCCCGCGGCTGGGGCGAGGTGGATGACATCGGCGCCGGCTTCTGGGAATGGCAGGAGGACCGCATCCGCCAGCGCCGCCAATCGCACGACGAGCAGGACGCTTTCCGGCACGACCGCGACTTACGCCGGCGATAGCCAGAGTTGGGCGGGCAAAGATTTAGAGCGATTCAAAACGTATGAACAGCTGTTCATATAGATTGACGTTCCGAACCGGGCACTATACGGTCCGCCCCGTCATTGGGGAGTAGCCACCCTCCGTGGAGAGGGGCGCGTGCCAACAGACTCGGGGGTTCCCCCGTGGTGCGTGCGGCCGCCGGACTTCGGATCCGGCCAGCCCGGCAAGACCGATGGTGCGGCTGCAACCCGAAGGCCAAACGGGGGGCGGACGCGCTGTCGTGTCCGTTTGGCCGGAGTCACGTCCCATGTTCGGCTTCACCTCCCTCGCGCTCGCCGTCAGCCTTTCCATGGACAGCTTCGCCGCCGCTCTCGGTCGCGGCGCGGCGCAGAAGCGCCCGGGCGTGTCCGAGGCGATCCGCGTCGGCGCCACCTTCGGGGCCTGCCAGTTGGGAATGGCCGCCATCGGCTGGGGCGTGGGCGCGGCTTTTGCCGAAATGGTCCAGGCGGTCGACCACTGGATCGCCTTCAGCCTGCTGCTGCTGATCGGCGGATCGATGGTCCGCAACGCCGTCAAGGGCGAGGCGGACGACGAGGCGGCGGCGACCCGGTCGGGCTGGCTGGCCCTGCTGACCATGGCCGTGGCGACGAGCATCGACGCCAGCGCGGTCGGGGTCGGCCTTGCCATGGCCGACGTCGACATCGCCGTGACCGCGACGCTGATTGGCGTCGTCACCTTCCTGATGGGCTTCGGCGGGGTTCTGCTTGGCCGCGCTGCCGGCCCGCTGCTCGGCCGACGCGCGGAATTGGTGGGAGGGCTTGGCCTGATCGCCATCGGCGCCAAGATTCTGGTCGAACACACGCTGCTCTGATCGGAACAGGTTTCATGCACACCCATTCGCTGGACCGCTGGCGGCACGACCACGCCTTCGGGCAAGAGGAAGCCAGCGCCGCCGAGCGCCGGACCCTGGTCGTGGTCGCGCTGACCGCCGTCACCATGGTGGTGGAGGTCGCGGCCGGCCTGTGGACCGGCTCCATGGCCCTGCTGGCCGACGGCGTCCACATGGCCTCGCACGTGCTGGCGCTGGGCATCGCCGCCTTCGCCTACATGTACGCCCGCCGCCACGCCCACGACCCCCGCTTCAGCTTCGGGACGGGCAAGGTCAACGCGCTGGGCGGCTTCACCGGCGCGCTGCTTCTGGCCGTCGTCGCCCTCGGCATGGGGTGGGAGAGCGTCGCGCGCCTGATCACCCCCGGTCCCATCGCCTACGACGAGGCGATCCTCATCGCCATCCTCGGCCTGATCGTGAACGCCGCGAGTGTCCTGGTCCTCGGCGGGCACAGCCATGGGCACGGACATGGCCATGAACACGGCCATCATGGGCATGATCACCACGACCACGATCATCATGGGCACAGCCACCATGCGCACGGCCGCCATTCTCACGGCCACCACGCGCATGAGGACCACAACCTGCGCTCCGCCTATCTGCATGTGCTGGCGGACGCGCTGACCTCCGTGCTGGCCATCGCGGCCCTGCTCGGCGCCAAATATTCGGGGGCGACCTGGCTCGACCCGGTGATGGGCGTGGTCGGTGCGGTGCTGGTGGCGAACTGGTCGCGCGGGCTGATCGGCTCCACCAGCCGCGTCCTGCTCGACCACCAGGCGTCGGATTCCGTGCGCGAGGGCATCCGCGCCGCCATCGAGCGCGGGGACGACCGCGTGGCCGACCTGCATGTCTGGTCCATCGGCCCGGGCGTCAACGCCGCCATCGTCAGCCTGGTCACCCACGACCCGCAGCCGCCGGAACACTACCGCGCGCGCGTTCCCGCCTCGCTCGGCATCCGGCACCTCAGCATCGAAGTCAACCGCTGCGCTTAAGCCGCCCGGCGATGCCCGTCGGTACAGACGGGTGTTCTGCCGGAATTTCCCGTAGCGTTCGCTGCAAACGGCGGCTTGGCCGTCGAACTCCTGCCCTCCCCGCCTGTTGTCGCTTGCGCAAGGCAACATCGAACGGTGGGGAGACATCGAATGGCCGACCTCCAGAACATCCTCGGTACCATGCTCGCGACGGGCATGGGCGGGCGCAGCGGCATGGGGATGGAAAGCATGGGCTCCATGCTGAACAACAGCGGCGGCCTTGGCGCCGGACCGATGGGCGAACCTTCGACCGGCCGAAGTGGCTTGGGCGTCGGGCCCGTCGCCGGGCTCGGCGCGCTGGCCTACATCGCCTACCGCGCCTTCCAGGAGCGCCAGCAGAACATGCGTCCGGATTCCGGTCAGCCGACGGAGGCGCCCACGAGCGGAGCCCCGTCGAGCGGCGGCCTATGGGGCGGTGGGGCCGGCGGCGGAATCCTGGGCAGCATTTTCGGCGGCGCGGCCGGCGGTGCCGGCGGCGGCTCCCTGGGCGACCGGCTGTCGCAAATGCTCCAGCCCCGCGCACCGCAGCCGGAAGCGGCCCACCCCGCCCCGGCGGACGAAGGCGCCTACCCGGCCCTGGCGATGGAGGACCAGCACGCCCTGCTGCTCATCCGCGCCATGATCGCCGCCGCCAACGCCGATGGCGAGATCACCGCGCAGGAGCGCGGGCGCATCCTGTCCGCGCTTGATGAGGCCGGGGCCGGCCCGGAGGAGCGGCGGGTGGTCGAACAGGAACTCGACCGGCCGCAGTCGCTCGACAGCCTGGTCCAGGCTGTCCGTGACCCGCAGACGGCGGAGCAGGTCTATATGGCCTCCATGATGGCGGTGGACCGCAATTCGGAGACGGAGCGCTCCTACCTGCAGTATCTCGCCACCCGCCTGCGCATCGACCCGCAGCGGCTGCAGCAGATGAACCAGGCCGCGTAAGCGACATGCGCGTCACGGCAGGGCCTGGGCCTGGAAGTCATCGAATTCGGTGACGCTGTCGGCCTTGGTCCACAGGCCCACCTTGCCGGCCGCCTTGAAGGTCGGGTCCTGGGCTTCGAACAGCGGCTGGCCATCGAGGGAGACCTGGAGCCGGTCCCCCTCGACGGTCAGGCCCAGCGTGCGCCAATCGCCGGTGCGCAGGTCGGCGGGCTTTCCGGTGATCTCCGAGCGGAGGCCAGCCACCACCTTGTACAGGTTGACGTTCCCTTCCAACGCGTTGGCGCGCACGACGTAGTAGTTTCCGGAATCCCGGAACCGCGCCACAAGGCCGGCGCCTTGGTCCACCCTGCCCGACACCGGCTTGAAGCGGACGCTCAGCCGGACGTTGGCCGTGGTCAGGGCGTTCTCGATGCACAGCGGAAAGCGGTTCCCGGTCGCGTCGGCGCTGGACTGCGTCAGCACCTTCGGCCCCGCCAGCGAGGAAGAATCCTCCGTCACAGCCCAGCGCGGCGGTTGACCCTTGCCCGTCTGTGCGACGGAAAAGCCCGGCGGCAGACCGCCGACCTTGTCCCCTTCGAAGTCGAAGCGGATCGATTGGCCGACCGGTCCGGCCGCCAGGGCGGAACCGGAAGCGGCGGCCAGGACAGCCAAGGCAACCAACGCACCAACGCGCACCGTCATGGCGATCTTCCCTCTGATGTTGGCATCTCAGGGAAACAACGCGCGGCAAGCGCCAAGCTCCGCACATGAACGCGCGCCACCGCCTCGGCGCGGTCCGGATCCCGATCGCGGATCGCGGCGACCAGATGCGCGTGGTCGTCGCGCCGGACCGACAGGTCCTCCCGCGTTGTCGGACGGCCGCGGCACATGGTCCGCGTCTGCGCGTAGAGCGCCTCCAGCATCCGCCCGATGGTCTCGTTGCCGGCGATGCGCAGCACGGCCTGATGGAAGGCCAGCGCCGCGTCGGCGTAGCCGGTGTCGTCACCCGCGTCCAAGCAGGCCTGCTGCTCTGCCAGCGACCGCTCCAGCGCCGCCACGTCGGCCAACCCGGCCCGCTCCGCCGCGAGGCGCGCAGCCATGCCCTCCAGCGCTTCCCGCGTCTCAAACAGCTCGGCCAAGCGGCGCGCGTCGAAGCGCACGAGGAAGACCCCGTGCCGAGGCACGACCTCCAGCAGCCCTTCCGATTCCAGCCGCGCGATGGCGTCCCACACCGGCGACCGGCTGACCCCGAGTTCCTGCGCGACGGCAATCACGTTGACCTTGGCGCCCGGCGCGTAGCGGTCGCTGTCCAGCAGCAGCGCGCGCAGGCGCTCGTAGGCCTCCTCCCCCAGGTTTGGGCGACGCATCCGGACGATCATGGTTTTCCCACATGCAATGTCACCATTGACGGTAACATGTTACCAGTGCACAGTCGAGGCCATCCGCACCGTTTCACCCACACCGAGGAGCCCGACCCATGCTGGTGGATGCCGCCGTCGACCACGTGCTGCGCGACCTGGAGAGCTTTGGCCGCGAGAACGACAGCCGCGAGGGCGACCGCGCCCGCAAGATGCTGAACCTGGAACGCGAGACGGCCGAATTGGTGCATGTCCTGGTGCGCAGCGGGCGGCGCCGGCGCGTGCTGGAGATTGGTACGTCCAACGGCGTCAGCACCCTCTGGCTCGCCGCCGCCCTGCGCGCGACCGGCGCCACGGAGCCCCTGATCAGCGTCGAGCGTGATCCCGCCAAGAGCGCCGAAGCCCGCGCGAACCTGGAGCGCGCCGGGCTGGCCGACCGCGTCCACCTGCTGGTCGGCGACGCGACGGAGGTGGTGGCCGGCCTGCCCGGCCCCTTCGACTGCGTCTTCTTCGACGCCGACCGCTGGAGCGCTCCGGACCAGCTGCGCCTGCTCCTGCCGAAGCTGGAACGGGACTGCCTGCTGCTGGCTGACAACGCCCTGTCCCATCCCCAGGAGATCGCCGGCTACATCGCCGCCGTGGAGGCACTGCCCGATTTCGGCTCCACGACCTTCCCGGTCGGCAAGGGGCTGCATGTGGCGCATCGGGGGTGAGGGGCGTGGGGAGCGTGGTCGCGTTGGGCCCCCTCCCGACCTCCCCCGCGAAGTGGGGGGAGGTCGGGAGGGGGCCCAGTACAACCACTCATCCCCCTCCCCGACCTCACACCCCCTCCCCCGCCAACGCCTCCGCGGCGAGGCGCATGACCGCCGGGTAGTCGGTCTTGCCGGTGCCGAGCAGCGGGATGCTCGTGGCGCGGACGATGTCGCGGGGGATGGCGAGTTCCGGGGCTCCCCGGGCTTTGGCGGCGGACACCAGGGCGTCGCGTGACAGGGCCGGGCTGGCGGTGACGAGCACGATGCGCTCCCCGCGCTTGGCGTCCGGAAGGGCGACCGCGGCGTGCGGGGCCGCAGGGTCGGCCTGCACCGCCAGTTCTTCCACAACGCCCAGGGGCACCATTTCGCCGGCCACCTTGGCGAAGCGTTTCACGCGGCCGACGATGCGGATGAAGCCGTCGGCGTCGATTTCCACGATGTCGCCGGTGTCGTGCCAGCCGTCCTCCGGCGCCTGCACCTCGCAAGGGCGGTCGGCGAAGAGATAGCCCTTCATCACGTTCGGCCCACGCACCCGCAGCCGCCCGCCGACGGGGACGCCGGGAACCGGCACCAGCTGCGTCTCGATGCCCGGCAGCGCCTGCCCGACCGTGCCGGGCCGGAAGCGGGCGGGCGTGTTCACCGCGATGACCGGCGCAGTTTCCGTGGTGCCGTACCCCTCCAGCAGGTGGACTCGCAGCCGTTCCGTGTAGGTGCGCCGCGTTTCCTCCTGCAGCCGTTCCGCCCCGGCGAAGACCAGCCGCAGCGAGCGGAAGTCGTAGGGATCCGCCGCCCGCGCCCAGGCGTTGAGGAAGAAGTCGGTGCCGAACAGGACCGTGGCGTTGGTTTGGTAGACCAGCTCCGGAATCAGCCGCACGTGCCGCGGGTTGGGGTACAGCACCGTTTTGACCCCGTTCAGGATCGGCAGCAGCATCCCGCCCAGCAGCCCGAAGGAGTGGAAGACCGGCAGGCAGTTGAACACCACGTCCTGGCGGGTGAAGTCCACCACCGACGCCACCTGCGCCATGTTGGCGAGCAGGTTGTCGTGGGTCAGCGCCACGCCCTTCGGCGGCCCCTCCGACCCCGAGGTGAAGGGGATCGCCGCCACGTCGTCCGGCTGGCCTTGCGGCGGCAACAGCCGTTCCGGCGCCACCAGCGCCGCGAGCGCACGCAGCTTGTCGCCCAGCGTCAGGCCGCGCTTCACGTCCTCCAGATAGAGGATCGCGTGGTCGGCGGCGAGCGCGTCGACCAGCGGGCCGAGGCGGCCCTTCTCCACGAACTGGGCCGAGGTGACGATGCGGCGCACCCCGGCGGCGCGGCAGGCGGCCTTAATGGACTCCACCCCCGCCGTGAAGTTCAGCATCGCCGCCGGCCGGCCATACGCCACCAGACCGAAGAAGGCGGCCGCGGTGGGCGACGCGGTCGGCAGCAGCAGACCGACCGCCTCCCCCTGTGCCGTGCCGCGCGTCAGGATGCGGCCAAGCACCAGCGCCCGGGCAATCAGCGCGCGGTAGGAAACTGTGGTGAAGTCGCCGTCCTGCACCGCCGCCTCCCCCCGGCCGGTCCTGCGGCTGGCGTCGAGCAGCGCGCAGGCCAGGGTGGGCGGCCGTTCGTTGGCGGCGAAGACGGTTTCCGTCATCACGCGCGACAGCCAGGACTTCAGCGCGGCGCGGCGCTTCTTGCCGACAAGGCCCGTCACGTCCGGGGTGGCGACCGGCGGCATGACGGTGATGGTGATGCGCGGGAACAGCCCCAGCCGAAGACGCCCGTGCATGCGCGACAGGACGGAGCGCTGGGCACCCTCGATGCAGACCGGCACAATGGGGCAGCGCGCCTTGTCGGCCAGCATGCCGGGACCGCCGTTGATCTTCATCAGCGAGCCGGTGACGGTGATTCGCCCTTCCGGGAAGATGCAGATCTTGTGGCCCTCGGCGAGTGTGCGGGCCAGCACGCGCGTGCCCATGGGGTTGGTCGGGTCGATGGTCACGTGATCGGCCAGCGCCAGGAAGGGCTTGGCCCAGGCCTGTTGCGCGATGAAGGTGTCCACCGCGAAGCGCATGCCCGGCAGGAAGGCGGCGAGCAGCGCGCCGTCCAGGAAGGACTGGTGGTTCGGCGTGATGACCGCAGGGCCGTCCAGGTCCGCCAGATGCTCAGCCCCGCGGACCTCCACCCGGAAGGCGAGGCGGAACAGGCCACGGGCCAGGGACCGGCCGATCTCCACGGCGTCGTTGGACAGGGCCAGCACCACGGCGGCCAGCATGCTCGCCCCGCCCACGGCGGCCACGGTCAGCGGCGACAGGCCGAGCGCCAGCATGGCCGCGGCGACGCCGGAGCCCACGACCATGAAGAGCGCGTTGACCACGTTGGCCGCGGCGATGACCCGAGCGCGGGCCGACACCGCCGCCCGGTGCTGGATCAGCGCGTAGAGCGGCACGGCGAAGGCTCCACCCGCCGCCGCGATCACGAACAGGTCCACCAGCAACGGCAACGCCCAGGGCTGGGCCAGCAGGGCCATTGGCGACAGGGGCTCGGCGGACGGCGTGGACGGGGTCAGCAGCGGCAGCGCCGCGCCCGCCAGCCCGGCCACGAGGCCGGCCAGCGCCGCCCGGCGCGCGTCGGCGGTGGAGGGCGTGCGGTGGCCCAGCCCGGCCAGCACCGAACCGACGGCGACGCCCACGGCGAACACCGCCAGGAGCAACGTCGCCCCGGCGCTGTCCGCGCCGAGATCCTCCCGCGCGATGGCCGGGAACTGCGCCATGACCACGGCGCCGACTCCCCAGAAGACGGAGATGCCGTAGATCGCCCGCATGGAGGCGGGATCCTGCGCGGTGGCGCGCAGCACGCGCAGCGTCACCGACACGGGGTTCAATCCGACCCGCACCGCCGGGTCGGCGTTTCCGGCCCGCGGGATGAGCAGGGACGCGCCCAGGCCGAGCACGGACGACGCCCCCAGAAGGGCCGGGACCGCCCAAGGGTCGGCCAGGGCGAGGGATCCGCCGGCGATGGTGCCCAGCAGGATGGCGACGAAGGTTCCCGCCTCCACAAGGCCGTTGCCGGCGCTCAGCTCGTGGGGGGGCAGCAGGTCGGGCAGCAGGCCGTACTTCACCGGCCCGAAGACGGTCGAGTGTGCCCCCATGCCGACCAGCGCCGCGATCAGGATGGGCAGGCTGGCGTCCAGGATGCCCCAGGCGGCGATGGCCATCAGCCCGATTTCCGCGACCTTCACCGCGCGGGCGACCAAGGTGCGGTCGTAGCGGTCGGCGAGTTGGCCGGCGGTGGCGGAGAACAGCAGGAAGGGCAGCGTGAAGGCGCCCGCCGCCAGTGTGGACACGAGCGCGCCGTTTCCGGCCATGCCGCCTTCCGAGACACCATAGACCGCCAGCACGGCGATGGCGCCGCGCAGGACGTTGTCGCCGAAGGCGCCGAGGAACTGGGTCAGGAACAGCGGCAGGAAGCGCCGCGCCGCCAGAAGGCCCAACTCGTTCGTCACGGGATCGCTCATGACACCGCTCCTTTCCGGGCCAAACCGTTCAACAACGCATCGGCGATGGTGCCGGCAAGGTCGCCGAGCGGGGTCGCCTGACGCCCGTAGACCTGGGACTGCACGTTCATGACGATGGCGCCGATGACGATGTGGGCCAGCGCTTCGCAGTTGGCGTCGCGGACGCTGCCCTCCTTGATGCCGGCGCCGATGATGGCGCACACCACGTCCACCGGGGTTTCCTGCCCGTCCGGCACCAGCGGCAGGCCGTCGTGCTGCGACAGCAGCAGGAAGCGCGCCCGGTCGGGGGCCGCCTCGACCAGCCGGAAGGCCCATTCGATCACGCGCCGCAGCCGGTCCGGCGCCGGGCCGGTTCCCGCGGCCTCGCGCAGGGCTTGGGACAGGGCAGTGTATTCCGCCGCAAACAGGTCGGCGGCAAGATCCTCCTTGCTCGCCCAATGGCGGTAGAGCGCGCCCTCGGACACTCCGGCCGCGCGGGCGATGTCCTTGATTGTCGTAGCCTTCACGCCCTTTTGCGCGAACAGTGCGAGTGCCGCGTCCCGAACTTTCTGCCGAACATCGATGGGCATGATGCCTCCGTCCCCGCCGACTGGTCATGAGTGAATGTTCACTCACATCATGCCGCAGACAATTGCGCGGTGCAAGATGCCGTTTCATACGGCCGGCGCATGAACAGTTCCATGATCGGCCGGCCGTATGCCCCTTTCGCACATGGCTGCGCCATGTGCTGTCGGGTTTGAACCGAAGGTGTTTGATGGAAGCCATCAAACACCTTCGGTATCGGCCATTCACCGTTTGCGCTGGCAGGAATTGACGGGGCGTTGTCATTGTGCCAGTGGACCGCGCGCCGCAAGGTCGCCGCCGCTCCCTTGACGCCACACGGATCAACAGTGATGAAGATCGTGCAATCGCGGTCCTTCCGCCCCGCCACCGCTTGGGCGGCGCTCGACATCGCGGAGATCGACGGCGCCACCGTGCGCCTGCATTGGACCGACAAACCGTACCGCTGGCACGTCAACGCCGGCGACGAGGTATTCGCCGTGCTGGGCGGTGCGGTGGATATGCATTTCCGCATTGATGGCCGGGAGGAGGTTGCGCGCCTTGGCCCCGGCGATCTCTTCCACGCCGGGGCTGGGGATGAGCATGTCGCCCACCCCGTCGGCGAGGCGCGCATCCTGGTCATCGAGCGCAAGGGCAGCGTGTAGCCGCCCCTGCTCTCCTCACATCCTGGGCCTCAGGCCGCGATCGCCGTCAGCCCACGAGTCATCTGGGCGAAGGCGTCGCGGAAGCGCGCGAGCGACGCGTCCGCCTCGGCAAAGCGGACGTGCACCGTCTCCTTGTCCTTGGCGCGGACCTCGAAGCTGAGCGACAGGCTGAAGCGGTCGATCCGCACCGTCCCGTGGTCGCCGATGGACAGGCCGGACACGCCGGTCAGCATGGCGCCGCCGCAGGACAGGTCGCGGATGCTGCAGGTCTGGTCGACCCCACGCACCACGACGGTGCAGGGCTCGTTGACGCGGTAGCGCGGGTTGCGGCGGCGGTCGGCGTCGGCGGTGGAGGTGCGGACGACGCGCACCAGCACGCGGCGCAGCTCGTCGATGCTGGTCGCCACCTCGTCGGACCCGGACCGCACGCCGGTGGCCTGGGCCCCGGTCTGGTCGGCGTCGCGCGACACGTCGGCGATGCGGGCCGACACCTCCTGCGCGGCGCTGGACGTCTCGACGACGTTCCGGCTGATTTCCTGCGTGGCGGCGGCCTGCTCCTCCATCGCGGCGGCGATGGCGCTGGAGATCTGGTCGATCTCGCCGATGGTCTCGCCGATCTCCGCCACGGCCGACACGGCGGTGCCGGTCACGCCCTGGATCTCCGCGATCTGCCGGGTGATCTCCTCGGTCGAGCGCGCGGTCTGGTTGGCGAGGTTCTTGACCTCCTGCGCCACGACCGCGAAGCCCTTGCCGGCCTCGCCGGCGCGGGCGGCCTCGATGGTGGCGTTGAGCGCCAGCAGGTTGGTCTGGCTGGCGATGTCGGTGATCAGCTTGACCACCTCGTCGATTCGGCCGACCGCTTCCGACAGGGACTGGATGGTGCCCTGCGTGCGCTGCCCGTTCTCCACGGCCTTCCGGGTTACGGCGCTGGAATGGGCGATCTGGCTGGAGATCTCGCGGATGGAGGCCGCCAGTTCCTCCGTGGCGGCTGCCACGGTCTGGGCGTTGGCCAGAGCCTGCTCCGCCGCCGCCGCGACGCTCTGCGCGTTGACGCTGACCCGCTCGGCGGAGCCGGCCATCGCGTCGGCGTCCTGGGCCATGGAGCCGGTGCGCAGGGCCACCTGCTCCACCGCCCGCCCAGCCTCGCGCTCCACCGTCTCCGCCATGGACTGGAGGGCGGCGATACGCTCCTCCTCCGCCTGGCGCTGACGTTCGGCGCGTTCCTGCAGGGCGTAGTTCAGCTTCGCCTTCACCGCGCGCAGCTGCGATCGGATGCGCGCGAATTCCGCGACGCCGGAGCCGGGGATGTTGGCCATAAGGTCGCCGCGGGCGATGGCGTCGAGATGCTGCTCCACAAGACCCAGCGGCCGGCGTACGGTGCCCAGCACGCCCAGCGTTCCGAACAGCGCCAGCAGGAAGGCCACGACCAGCAAACCGGCGACGACGGCCGGCGGATCGTTGTCCGTCAGCGTCATCCAGCCGAGGACCAGGGTGATCAGCACCAGCCCGAGGTTCATTGCGACCATGCGGCCGGCGATGCTGGACACCAGGCCGCCGATCCAGGCGCCGAATCCACGATGGACGATCTGGCCATCCAGCAGCCCGTATTCCTTGCCGCCCCCGGCGCGGATCGCGGCGTAGACGCGCTCCGCCTCCGCCACCGCCTCGCGCGAGGGCTTGGAACGGATCGAGATGAACTCGGTGACCTGCCCATTCTCGGTCAGGGGCGTGACGTTGGCCTTCACCCAATAATGGTCGCCGGTCTTGGCGCGATTCTTGACCAAGCCCTCCCACGGACGCCCGGCCTTGATGGTTTCCCACAGGTTCGCGAAGGCGACCGGCGGCATGTCCGGATGCCGCACAAGATTATGAGGCGCCCCGAGCAATTCCGTTTCGGAGAAGCCGCTGATGTCGACGAATGCCTTGTTGACGAAGGTGATTTTGCCGCGCGTGTCGGTGCGTGACACCAGCAGCACGCCGTCGGCCATTTCAATTTCACGGTTGGTAACGGGTCCGTTATCGCGCATGCCCCAGCAACCTCTCAACGGTGAGGAGTCAGCCACATATACCTAATGCATATTTCTACAGTGATAATCCGCGAAACGCACGCCATTATTATCGTGATGCTTGCGTCTCTAAACCAATTTCGATTTTTGACACACCGGGCGAATGCCGGTGCCACTCAGTTTGACGCGGGGTAGATGCAGAGAAGCCGCTGTTGCTTCTGCTGGTAGCCGACCAGCCCGCGCAGGGACAGGGGGCGGGTGCCAATGGCGCGATTGGCCGCCGCGATGTCGAACATCAGGGATTGCTGGTGGAACAGGTCGGCGTAGACCTGGCCCAGCCCCATGTCCGGGTCCCAGACGTGGATGGCTTCCGCCCCGGCCCCGTTGACCTCGATGATGCGGAAATCCTCGCCGCGGGCCAGCCGGTCGGCGGAGGCGAAGCGCAGGTCGAAGCGGCCGAAATGAAACCCCGGCATGGCGTCAGCGATCGCGTCGAATTGCCGGATCAGGGCGGGGGTGATCAGGCTGCAGCCATCCTTGTAGAGGCCCCCGACCCGGCTGCTGCCGACCAGGGCAAGGCGCACCACCTGCCCGGCCGCGGGCACCTCGTCCAGCCGCCCGCGCAAGGCGGCGCGGTGCAGGTCGCCCTTCCACGATGCCCGCGCGTCGCGGGCGATCAACTGCTCCAGAGTGGACAGTCCGTCGCCGACCACATGCGGGAAATAGCGCAGCGTCAGAGAGAAGATGGTCCCCTGCGTCTGCCCTGGGTAACGGGCGTAGAACACGCCGGCCTCCCCGGCGAAGGGAACGAAGGCCTGCAGGATGAAGGCGCAGCCCTGGGGCATCTCCGCCAGATAGGCCTGGAGTTCCGTCGCATCCTGGACCAGCCGCACGCCGAACCCGCGCCACCCGATGTCGGGCTTGGCGACCAGCGGAAAGGTCAGCCCTGCGTCGGCCGCCAAGGTTTCCAGCCGCTCGACCGACCAGGATCCATCGTTCACGGCCGCCCGGCAGTCGGCGACCCAGTGGTGGGCCGCCGGGCCGATCAGGTCCATGCACCGGATCTTGGATTCGCCCAGCAGGCCGCCGGCCTCGATGGACGGGTTCGCGGCGGTCGGCAGGGTCAGGCTGCGGTGCCGCAGGCCGAGTGCCAGCCATTGCAGGGCCAGCGGGATGTAGAAGAGCAGCGGCGGGATGCGTTCCGCCAAGCCGATGGGCCGGTATCCCGCCGGCACCAGCGGCATGCCCGGCAGCTGCACCGCCTGCGTGGGCGCCGGCGCCTCGCCCGCCACCGAATCGACCAGCTTCGCCGGCGCTCCGAACAGGCTCGCTCCCTTGGCCATCAGCGCGCGGCCGTTTCGCGTGCGCGCGCCGATCAGCAGGACCGCCAGCCCCAGTCCGGCCATCGACACGTCGCCCGAGGTCAAGCCGATGGAGGAGGTCAGCAGCGCCAGCAGGATCCCGACATGCAGGACGGCGGTAGCCAGCGTCGTCAGCAGAAAGCGGTCGAACCGCACCCGGATCACGCCGCAGGCGAAATACATGGGGAACAGGACGCCGGGCACGAGCCTGGCCGTGACCAGGGTGGCGAGGAGGTTGCTCTCCAACGCCGAGCGGCATTTGGCGAAGACCGGGCGCTCGGTGTAGCGCCGGAGCCGCCCGACCCGCGTCGACAGCAGCCCGAGCGAATAGATCAGGCAGTCGCCGCCGATGATGCCCGCCAACAGGGCCATGGCGGTGAGGCTGAAATCCATGGTTCCGGCGCTGACCAGCCCCGCCCCCGCGGCGATCGCCACGTCTTCGTGAAGAATGGTCAGGGCCGCCAGCGCGATGGGAAACGCGAGAGGCATCTCGTTGATCAGGGCGAACACTTCGGCAAGCACCAGGCGCGTTTCCGATAACAATCGATCCGACCACTTTGTGTCACACCGCCCTCGCATTCAAAGCACAAAGAGTCCCCACTTTTCAAATATCGCTGCACTTGTCACGGGCGCCGACGCCCAAAGGTTGGGGAGGAACCGGCGGAGTTCACCCTCCGGTGAAATCGACGCCGAGCAGGAGCGTTCCCGCGACGCTCGCCAAAGCCATCAGGCCGAGGACGGCCACAACCGTCAGGATCACGCGGTTCGTGGCCCGGATGGACCGGCACCGCGCGCAGAACCGGTGCGGTTCCGCGGTCGCTTCGTCGCAACGTTCGCAAAGATGCAGGCTCACGCGCCAACCTTAGTGTGTGGAAAGATTCGCTCAGCGCCACCAAAGATTACACCGGACGAATTCTTGCCCAGCGACGGAAATCTTCTAGCGCGACGAGAAGAAATCAGATCATTAAATTAATTTAATTGCAGGATCGAAAGGATTTATCATAAGCCTTGGGGCGAATCGGACGGGTCGCATCGCACGGCACTCCCCCACATGAATTTCGTCTCGCAAGCGTCCGGAGGGGCATCCCTTCGGAACGCCGTCGCGCGCTGGTCGACGCGGCACCGGCTTTTCGCCCGCTGGCCTCTCGCTCATTGGCCTTTCGCCTTTTGGGGGCTGTTCACGCTGGTGATGGGCGCCGTCGCGGTGCTGAAGCCCGGCCGGCCGATCACCCACATTTACCGGGACGCCACGCGCGACTGGTGGGCGGGCGTGCCCGTCTACACCGACGGCATTCACGGCTTCCTCTATTTCCCCTCCAGCGCGGTGCTGAACGGCCCACTGGCGGCGCTGCCGCTGGGGATCTGCGACCAGGTGTGGCGCTTGGCGCTGGTGCTCGTCTTCTCCACTGCGGTGTTCCGCGCCGCGTCCGTGCTGCGGCCGGATGCGGGTGCACGGACCGCGTCGTGGGTGCTGGCGCTCGCCATTCCCACAGCCTCCATCAACGTGCTGCGCGGGCAGTGGGAGCTGATGATGCTGGCGGTGGTGATGCACGCCGCCGTGGACATCGCGCGCGAGCGCAACCGGCGCGGCGGGGCCTTGCTCGCGCTCGCCGTCGCGCTGAAGCCGCTGGCCCTGGTGCCGGCCCTCCTGTTCGGCGCCCTGAGGCCGGAGGCGCGCCTTCCGCTGCTTCTCGGCATCGCCGCGGCCTTCGTGGTGCCCTTCCTGCACCCCGATCCCGCCTATGTCGCCGGGCAGTATGTTGCGATGATCGCGAAGTTGACCACGGCGGCGGCACCCGACAGTGGACGCTGGTTCGACCTGTCCCGGCTTCTGACGGAAATCGGCCTGCATCCCGACTACGCGCTCATGACCCGGTTGCGCGTCGCGGCGGCGGTGCTGACGCTGGTTGCCGCCTGGGCGGCGTCGCGGCGGCTCGACCGTCCGACGGCGTCGCTGGTCACGCTGATGCTGGCGGTGTTCTACCTGGTCCTGTTCAACCCGCGGACCGAGGAGGGATCCTACCTCAACGTTGCCGCCCTGGTAGCGCTGACCGCCTTTGCGGAGATCCGGCAGCGGCCCGGGAGCCTCGTGCCGGCGCTGCTTCTGCTGGCCGTGTTCGGGCTCGGCGCGCATTTCTACGGCGACTGGGTTTACCGCCCGACCCAGATGTGGCTGAAGCAGACGGTCACCCTGCTGCTCTACGGCTACCCGGCGCTGGCCATCGCCACGCGCCGGAGCCTGTTCGACGCCGGCGCTCAGCCGGTCGCCAGCGGGGAGCGACGGTAGCGCAAACTGCTCGCCACGCAACCGGCCACCGACAGGGCGCAGGCCAGGGTCAGCGCGATGCCCGTGCCGTGAACGGCGTGGGCGGTGAACAGCAGGCCGACGAAGGCCGCACCCAGCGTCTGGCCGAGCAGCCGGGCGGTGGACTGGATGCCGCTGGCGCCGCCGCTGCGCTCCTTCGGGGCGCTGGTGATCAGCACCTTGTTGTTGGGCGACTGGAACAGGCCGAAGCCCAGGCCGCACACGGCCATGCGCCAGACGATGTCGGCCGTTGCCGGATCCGCCGGCAGCAGGGCGAGCGACCCCAGCCCGACCGCCAGGATCGCCAGCCCAAGCCCGCCCAGCAGGCCGGGGTCGTAGCGGTCGGCCAGCCGCCCGGACAGCGGCGCCATCAGGGCGGTGCCCAGCGGCCAAGGCGTCATCAGCAGGCCCGTCTCGACCGCCGACCGGCCGATCACGTCCTGCAAATAGAAGGGCAGCGCCACAAAGGCCATGGTGTGCGCGGCGAAGGATCCGACGGACGTTGCGACCGACAGGGCGAAGACCGGTAGGCGCAGCAGGTCGACCGGCAGAAGCGGCGCCGCCTGGGCCAGCTGCCGGCGCACCAGGACGACGCCCAGCGCCAGGGCTCCCGCCAGTTCCACCGCGGTCAGCGCCGCGGCCTGGCTGCCGTCCAGCCCCTTGATCCCGCAGATCAGCGCGCCGAAGACCATGGCGTTCAGCAGGGCGCTGACGCTGTCGAAGCGGTGGTTCGAGCGCGGCGCGTGCGGCAAGGAGCGCGACGCGATGACCAGCGCGACCGCGCCGAGCGGCACGTTGATCGCGAACAGCCACTGCCAGGAGGCGACCGACAGCATGATGCCGGCGATGGTCGGCCCGGCGGCCGAGGCCACGGCGACGATCAGCGCGTTGTTGCCGACCCCGCGGCCAAGTTCCCGGTGCGGGTAGATGAAGCGGACCAGCGCGATGTTCACGCTCATGATTCCGGCGGCGCCGAAACCCTGCACGACGCGCGCGATGGTCAGCGCCAGCAGGCTGTCCGACATGGCGCAGGCAGCCGACGCCACGGTGAAGACCAGCAGGCCCCACCAATAGACGCGCCGGTAACCAACGATGTCGCCCAACGAGGACAGCGGGAACAGCGACACCGTCACCGCCAACTGGTAGGCGTTCACCACCCAGATCGACCCGGCGGCGGTGGTGCCTAGGTCCTTGGCGATGGTCGGCAACGCCACGTTGGCGATGGCCCCGTCCAGGACGGCCATAACCAAGGCGATGCCCATGGTCAAAATGGCCCACTGCCGTTGCGGCGTGGGCAACCCGTCAGCTGCCAACATTCTAACCCTGCGATTTCTTGTGTTTTGAGCGTCTTGTTATTCCATCACCGCCGCGTGGTCCTTGTCGGCGGGCTTGGTCGGCTTGCGCATCAACAGTACGATGGGCATCGCGACCAGCGCGATGACCATCATCAGCTTGAAGTCGTCGATGAAGGCGATGCTGGTCGCTTGCCGCGTGATCTCCGCATCCAGCGCGGCGCGTCCGGCGGCCGTCATCGGGTTCCAGAAACGGGCGACGTCCGGCAGATCGAACAGGCGGTTGTAGGGGGTGACCGCCTGCACGATCTCCGAATGGTTCACCTGGGTGTTCTGCACCAGCAGCGACGACACGACGGAGATGCCGATGCTCGACCCGATGTTGCGCGACAGGTTGTAGAGGCCGGTCGCCTCCGTCCGCTGCTCCGGCGCCAAGGTGGCGAAGGTGACGGTGCTGAGCGGCACGAAGAGGAAGCCGAGGCCGGCGCCCTGCACGAAGCCGGTGCGGATGATCATCCATTGCGACACGTCCGGCGTCCAGCCGGTCATGTCCCACAGCGCCACCGCGGTGAGCACGAGCCCCAGCAGGATCAGCAGCCGCGTGTCGACCCGCCCGATCAGCCGCCCGACGATCATCATCGCCATCATCGTGCCGAGCCCCCGCGGCCCCATGACGAGGCCGGCGGTGATCACCGGATAGCCCATCAGCGTTTGCAGGTAGGGCGTCAGCAGCGCCAGCGTAGCCAGCAGGATGATGCCGACCAGGAAGATGAAGAACATGCCGGTCGCGAAGTTCCGGTCGCGGAACAGGGCCGGCGTGACGAAGGGCCGGTCGGCCGTGAACATGTGGACCAGGAACAGGTAGAAGGCGGAGGCACAGACCACGACTTCCAGGATGATCTCGGTCGAGCCGAACCAGTCCAACTGCTCCCCGCGGTCGAGGAACATCTGCAAGGCGCCGATGGCGAGGCTGAGCGTGCCGAAGCCGAACCAGTCCAGCTTCGCCCGCGCGTTGCGCACCGTCTCCGACAGGAAGGCGGAGATGCCCAGGAAGGCCAGGATGCCGACCGGCAGGTTGATGTAGAAGACCCAGCGCCAGTTGTAGTTCTCGGTCAGCCAGCCGCCCAGCGTCGGCCCCAGAATCGGCCCGACCATGATGCCCATGCCCCACACCGCCATGGCCGAGCCCTGGCGCTCCTTGGGGTAGATGTCCAGCATCACGGACTGCGACAGCGGCACCAGCGACGCGCCGAACAGGCCCTGGAGCAAACGGAACAGCACGATCTGCGGCAGCGACTGCGCCATGCCGCAGAGCATGGAGGCCACCGTGAAGCCGGCGATCACCACCAGGAACAGCCGCTTGCGCCCGAACCGGCCGGCCAGGAAGCCGGTCGGCGGCGTCATGATGGCGGCGGCCACGATGTAGGAGGTCAGGACCCAGTTGATCTGGTCCTGGCTGGCCGACAGGCTGCCCTGCATGTAGGGCAGTGCCACGTTGGCGATGGTGGTGTCCAGCGCCTGCATGATCGTGGCCAGCATCACGCAGACGGTGATGGCGCCCCGGTGTTTGGCCTCTCCCCCCGTTTCTCCGGCTGCGGCGGCCATGGCTTACGAACTCCGGCTGTCGCCGAACAGGGCGGCCAGGAAGTGCGGCAGGCCGCGCGCGTGTCCGGTGTCCACGTCGACCACCGCGCTCATCCCCGCGCGCAGCGGCGGCAGGTTCTTGTCCGAGGTGTCGATGCGCACGCGGATCGGGATGCGCTGCACCACCTTCACCCAGTTGCCGGACGTATTCTGCGCCGGCAGGAGGGAGAACTGCGCGCCGCTCGCCGGGCTCAGACTCTCCACCGTGCCGTGCCATTCGACGCCGGGGTAGGTGTCGACCGTCACCGTCGCGGTCTGGCCGGGGCGGACGTAGGTCAGCTCCGTCTCTTTCGGGTTCGCCTCGATCCACATGTGGTCGGTGGCGACCAGGCTGAAGGCCGGCGTCGCGGATTCGAGATACTGGCCGGGCTGGAGCGAGGGCACCTGCGTCACCACCCCGTCCATGGGCGCCTTGACGGTCGTGTGCGCCAGCTCGCGCGCGGCCTCGTCGCGCTGGGCGATGGCCTCCAGGTAGCGCGGATGCTGCTCGATGGGCTGGTCCGGGTCGCCGTTCAGGTTGGCGGCGATGGCGGCCAGCTGCTGCTCCAGCGAGGCGACCTTCTGCTGCGCGGCCGTCAGGTTGTGCCGGGCGGTGTCGAAAGTGGCCTGCGCGGCGTACTGCTGGCGGGTGAGGTCCTGCTGGCGCCGGAACTCCCGGTCGTAGAACTCGACGTCCGCGTGGGCCTGCTTGATCTGCTCCTGCATGTCGCGGTAGTTGGCCTTCAGCGCGTTCAGGTCGTTGCGCGTGATGCCGACCTGCGCCTCGGCCCGTTGCAGGGCCAGCCGGAAGGGTTGGTCGTCCAGCGTGAACAGGACGTCCCCGGCCTTGACGGTCTGGTTGTCGTGCACATTGATGGCCTGCACGATACCCGACACGTCGGTGGACACGCCGACCTTGTCGGCCTGGAGGTAGGCGTTGTCGGTGGACATCACAGCACCACCGGTCACATAGACGTAGCCGCCGGCGATCAGGACGATCGGCAGCAGCAGGAACAGGGCCCAGCGCACAAGCCGACGCCGCCGGGCGGGATCGGCTTTCCGAACGGCCGCACCCCGGCTTGCGACGCCGGAATCCACAGCGCTCTCCCGAAGCTCAGCCGATTGAACGGTGGGCCCAACGGCGGGTCCGCTGCCGTCAGCCATGATTCTTGCTCCTTACGGAAACGTCGTCAGCCGCCGCATTCGCTGCAGTGTTCGGGGCGACGAGGTTGGTCTTCATCTCGGTCAGGATGTCGGCGAGCAGGGCCCGCCGCTCCTCCGGCATGCCCGCGCAGGCGTCGTCCATGACGTCGGCCGCAATGGCGCGGATGCGTTCCAGGACCGCGTGCGCGGCGGGGGTCAGGCGCAGCAGGCGGGCGCGCCGGTCGGTCGGGTCCGCTTGCCGCTCCACGAACCCCAGTTCCTCCAGGCGGTCGAGCAGGCGGACCAGGGTGATCGGCTCGATCTCCATGATCTGCGCCAGACAGGCTTGGTTCACGCCCTCCTGCCGCGACAGGTGAGCGATCACGGAGGCCTGGGCGCGGGTCAGGCCAAGTTCCTGGGCACGCGCCACCTGTTCGAAATGTTTGCGCATCAGCCGCGCCACGTCGTGCAGCAGCCAGCCGATGGTGCGGTCCGTTCCGGACGTCATGCCAACGCCGAGCCTCTAAATGATGAGCTTCCTTATTATAAGGACGCAAATGTAACGATGAGCACGCCCGGCACCGGCGGCAAGGTCCATCGGACGGGTGCAACCGCAGGGCCGGCATGCACGGTGCGCATCGCGCACCGGCACGCGCGCGGAACCGCTTCATCGCCCCCTTGTTGGACGGATACACACAACCGCAGCAGGAGGTTTCCCATGCGGCGTACACTGATGCTCGCATCCGCTCTCGCGGCTCTGGCGGTCGCCACGCCGAGCCTGGCCCAGCAACGCGGATCGCTCGACAAGGCGGACCGGACCTTCGTCGAAAAGGCGGCGTCCGGCGGCCTCGCCGAGGTCGAGATGGGCCAGATGGCTCAGCAGAAGGCGCAGAACGATCAGGTCCGCCAATTCGGCCAACGCATGGTAGACGACCACTCCCGCGCCAACCAGCAGCTCCAGCAGATCGCCGCGAACAACAACATCACCCTGCCGAGCGGGCCGGACAGCAAGCACCGCACGAAGTCGCAGGAGATGCAGAAGCTGTCAGGCGCCCGGTTCGACCGCGCCTACATGCAGGACATGGTCCAGGACCACCGGCAGGACATCGCCCTGTTCGAGAAGGAAGCCAAGCAGGGCAAGAACGCGGACCTGAAGCAGTTCGCCGAGCAGACCCTGCCCACCCTGCGCGAGCATTACGATCTGGCGAAACGGACCGAAGCCGGGTTGGCACCGGCGCAGGCGAGCGCCACCCAGGGCAAGGGCCACGGCACGATGTCCAGCGGATCGTCCGGGACGATGAACCGCTCGACGGGGTCGTCGCAGGCGCAGTAGGGGGTGTTTGAGTGAGTGGTCGCGTTGGCCCCCCACCCTAACCCTCCCCCATCTTCGGCGTCAGGCGAACGCCAAAGGCGTTCGCCTGACGCCGTCAGCGCATGCAAGCATGCGCGAGAGGCGGGGGAGGGAACTCCGCCGCTCCGAAGCCAGTTCCTCCCCTCGCGAAGTGGGGGGAGGTCGGGAGGGGGGCCCAGTGCAACCACTCCAATAAAATTCTAAGCCCCCTCACGCCGTCCCCGGCAGGATCACGCAGAGGATGATCGGGCGCTTGCCGTTGCCGTCCGGGTCCAGGTAGCAGGCGTGGGTTCGGCCGTCCGGTGAGGACACGGGGAGGATCGTGCCCGGCGACACGGAAAACCACTGGTCGCCGATGCGGATCTGGTGCCCCTGGTCGGCGCTGTAGCGGTATTCGACCGGCCGGCAGTCCTGGTTGCCGCAGCAGGAGCGCCCTTCGGTGGTGTGCAGGTCGCCGTACCAGTCGTGCGCTTCGGCCCGGGCACCGGCCTGCGCGGCCAGTAGAATCACGCTCACCGCTACCACCGCTGATCCACGCACGGCCACCTCCCCAAGACGGAACCCGCAGGCTTCGTCTCTACGATGACGACGAACGCGAACCACTCAAAGTGAAAATTTGTTCATTCTACCAACAGTGAAATGAACACGGAGTATTTGCGAAGCATTCTCGTGGAAATTAACAGGAAATATTATCGGCGTTGCGCGATGTCGGTGGTCGACCGGGCCGCCGCCTCTTGTAGGGAAGTCGCAAGCGAGCGGGCGATGCAATCGTAGCCGAAATCGTTCTGGTGGATGCCGTCGGGGCCGACGAGGTCGGTCATGGAGGCCTGATGGGTCTGCACCCACTGGCGCATCACGGCGAAGCGGTGGAACAGGCCGACGCCCTCCTCCTCCGCGACGCGGGCGATCAGGGTCTGCATCTGCTCGTGCTGGGGCTTGGACAGCATGGCGGGGGCGTATTGCAGGTCCATCAGCACGACGTCGAAGCCGGCCGCCTTCAGCTTCCGGATGCCGGTGCGGATCACCACCTCCGCGGCGTAGGGGTCGTCACCCTTCAGAACGGTGTTCGCGCCGACCTGCCAGATGACGAGGTCCGGCTTCTCGTCCATCACGTCGCGCTGGAAGCGGCGCAGCATCTCCGCGCCGACCTCGCCGTTGGCCCCCTTGTTCAGGACCGCCACCTCGACGCCTGGAAAGCGCAGCCGCAGATGGTCGGCGAGCCGCGCCGGGTAGCTGTGCTCCGGCCCGCTCGCCCCGGCCCCGGCCGTGGAGGAGGAGCCGATGGCAACGATGCGCAGCGGCCCGCCGCCGGCGAGTTGGCGGGACACCCGCGGCAGCGGCGCGGTCAGCGCGGCCGATTGGGCGGAATAGGTGCAGGCGGAGGCCGGGTTGCCCGACGGCGCGGCCTTGGCCGGGCCGTTCGCCAGCGGCGGTGCAGCGAACAACAGCGCGACGGCGACGGCCGCCGCCAGCCGGGCGGAATTACGGGACAGGAAGGACCGGCTCATTGGGCCGGCCTCGCGGCGCGGTCCAGCATGGCGGTGACGGCGTCGGCCAAGTGGCGGCCGATGCAGCGGTGGACGAATTGAAAGGCCTTCAGCATGTCCTCCTTGGAGTCCGGCGTGAAACCGACCCGCCCTTCCTCGAACCAGTAATGCATCATCTCGTAGCGCGGAAAATGGAACACGTCGTTGTTCTGGGTCACCCATTCCACATAATCCAGGTACGGCTGGAAGGTGATCAGCTGGGTGGTCTGCGGGCTGTACTGCATGTCCATCACCACGATGTCCGCACCCCGCCGGTGCGCCGTCGCGATGCCCGACGATATGGCCTCGCCAAAGCTGTCGGGACCGATGTTCCGCATCGCGTCCACCGTTCCGACCTGCCACACCAGCAACGAGGGCCGCTCCGCCGTCAGGGCGGAATCCAGGGTCGGCAGCATCTCCTGCGCGGTGGCGCCGGGAACATTGCGGACCACGACGCTGACTTTCCGGTCCGGCAGGCGCGCCGACAGGTCCCGTTCCAGCAGGCCCGGGTAGCTGCCCTCCGGCCGGTTGGCGCCCGGTTTCGCGGTGTTGACCACCAGAATGGGGAGGGCGTTGGCGCGCTTCATCCTGTCCAGGGCGCGGGGCAGGGATGCGTCGATGGTAAAGATGCGCTCCGGCACCTCGCAGGGATCGGCCGAAGCCGTGTCCTCGGCGCGGGCCGACCCAAGGCCTGCGCCGAGCAGGAGGCCGATCAGGAGGCCGATCAGGAACAGGACGGAGAAGCGCGTGCCCATCATGCACTCGGGTCCTTGGCCGGGTCCTTGGCGGATGCCGTTTGCCGTGATGCTGGCGGGCGTGGCAGCCGGTCGACGGTCTGATACCAGGTCAGCGCCCGCGCGGCCGCGATCATCATGGCTATGCCAACAATTGTGATCGAAAACTGTGCAAAAAGCGAGTTTGTCCATTGGTTCAAAATCGTTTGCCCGGCGAAGGACAGAAAAATACCAAGGCAGAACACCTGCAACGACTGCCGCCCGCACAGGATGACCGGCGCCAGCAACGGCGACCGCAGCCACGCGCTGTCGTACCGGGCCACCTGAAGCACGATGTAGGCAAGCGCGCAAAAGTGGATGAGCCGCAACGGGTCGAGATCGGTCTTGCTGATCGGGTACAGAATGTCGGCCAGCCGCGTCGGCATCAGCGCGCCCAGTGGCGCGATCTGCCAGGACAGGACCACCAGCAGCGAGGCGAACAGATAGGCCGCTGCCGCCACCAGCAGCGCGCGCCGCGGCCGCGTCAGGGCCATGGAGACCTCCGGAAACCGCTGCATGGTGGAGCCCAGCACGAACAGGAGTTGCCAGGCGAAGGGGTTGAAGAACCACACGCCGCCTTCCGGGTAGGTGGGCAGGTTCCAGCGGAACCCGCGCGCCGCCGCGTAGAGCGTCACCGACCCCGCCAGCAGGGCCAGCGGCCAGCGCCGCAGGACCGGCAGCAGCAGCGGGAAGGACAGCAGCAGGACGATGTAGAGCGGCAGGATGTCCAGGTTCGCCGGCCGGAACTTCAGCGCCAGAGCCTGTGTCAGCGACCGCGCCGGGTCGGTGAAGAAGCTGGCGATGCCCAACTCCTCGCTGAACAGCGGGTTGTTGAAGACGCGCGCGGTATAGGCGACCTGGGCCGTGAAAGCGATGAACAGGAACAGGTACGCGATGTAGAGCGTCCAGACCCGGTGCACCACTTTGGCCGTCGCGAAGCGCCAGCCGTGCAAGGCGTAGATCTTGGAATAGACCAGCGACGAGGTGTAGCCGGAAATGAAGACGAACACCTCCGTTGCGTCGCTGAGCCCGAAGTTCCGCATCGTCACCCAGGCGATCTGGTTGCCGGGGATGTGGTCGATGAAAATGAACCACAGCGCCAGCCCGCGGAAGAAGTCCAACCGCAGGTCGCGGGTCCCGCCGGGCACCCCCGGCCCGCGCCCAATCGGACCCTGGCCGACCGGACCATGGCCGTCCGGACCATGGCCGTCCGGACCCTGCCCAATCTGACCCTGGCTGTTGGGAGTCGATGTCGGCGACGGCGTCATCGGGCGGTTCCCCAAGGTTCGGCGATTCGCGGTGTCATGCTGCGGGCGCTCACATACTCTTAGATGGCTCTAAAATGGGAT
Organism: Azospirillum canadense; assembly: GCF_025961225.1. GTDB lineage: Bacteria > Pseudomonadota > Alphaproteobacteria > Azospirillales > Azospirillaceae > Azospirillum > Azospirillum canadense. The sequence goes on from NZ_JAOQNG010000002.1 coordinate 387,813, forward strand.
GCGAACGGAAACCGGTGATGCCCCGACCGTGGTGCACCCTGGCTCTCGCCGTTGCAAAACAGGTGGTTAACACCGATTGAACGCCCCGATCGGCCTAGCCATTCCCTCCTTTGCGTGCCACCATGATTGCTGCACGGGGAAGCCGTTTCGGCACTCCGCAAAGAACGACCAACGCACCAAGAACCAAGACAGCAAGAAGAAAGAAGGAGGAGAGGATATGCGCAGGATTCTGCTTGGGGCCACCGCGGCCCTCGGTCTTGCCGCCCTCACGCTGGCTTCCATTGGGGTTCCCACGGGGGCGCAGGCGCAGGATCTGCCCGCCGGCTATCCCGCCGCCTACAAGGACACCGTCGCCGCCGCCAACAAGGAAGGAAAGGTTGTCGTCTATTCGTCGACCGACGCCTCGCAGGTGCGTCCGCTGCTCGACGATTTCAAGGCGCTCTACCCCAACATCACGGTGGAGTACAACGACCTCAACTCCACAGAACTTTACAACCGCTTCATCTCCGAGGCCGCGGCCAACGCCGGCACCGCCGACGTGCTGTGGAGTTCGGCCATGGACCTGCAGATCAAGTTGGTCAACGACGGCTACGCCCAGGCCTATGAGACGCCGGAGCGGAAGGCCCTGCCCGACTGGTCGGTGTGGAAGAACGAGGCCTTCGGCACGACCTTCGAGCCGGTGACCTTCATCTACAACAAGCGCCTCGTCGCGGAAGGCGACGTGCCGAAGACGCACGCCGACCTGGAAAAGCTGCTGAAGGCCAAGACGGCCGAGTACAAGGGCAAGGTCACCGCCTATGATCCGGAGCGGTCGGGCGTCGGCTTCCTGTTCGTGACGCAGGACGCGGCCGCCTGGCCGGACGCCCGCAACCTGTTCCGCGCCTTCGGGCAGTCGGGCATCAAGCTCTACACCTCCGCCGGCGCGATGCTGGAGCGCGTGTCGTCGGGCGAGCACCTCATCGGCTACAACATCTTCGGCTCCTACGCGCTGGCGCGATCGAAGAAGGACCCGAGCATCGGGATCGTCTACCCGCAGGACTACACGCTGGTGATGTCGCGCATCGCCTTCGTCCCGAAGGCGGCGAAGAACCCGAACGCCGCGAAGGTCTTCATGGACTACGTGCTGTCCAAGCGCGGGCAGACGCTGGTCGCAAACCAGGCGGAGCTGTTCTCCATCCGCGAAGACGTGGAGGGCGACGCGACCGCGCGCGCGGTCAACCAGCAGCTGGGCGACAAGGTGAAGCCGATCCGCGTCGGGCCGGAGCTGCTGACCTACCTGGACCAGGCCAAGCGCCTGACCTTCATCAAGCAGTGGCAGCAGGCCATGCAGGGCAAGTGATCCCTCGCCCCTATCCGAAGGCCTGACCATGTCCACATCCCGGCCCCAGTCCTGGGCGCGGGTGTCGGTGATCCTGGTGACCGCGCTGGTGGTGCTCGCCCCGCTGGCGCTGGTCTTCTACCAGAGCTTCCTCGACAACCCCTTCTTCGCGCCCAAGGTCCAGTTCACCCTGTCGGCGTATGACTTCGTCCTGAACGACGAGGATTTCCACAGCGCCTTCCTCAACTCCCTGATGATCGCGACGGGCATGACCGCCATCGCGGTGCCGCTGGGCGGCCTGCTGGCATTCCTGATCGTGCGCACCGACCTGCCCGGCCGGCGCTGGATCGAGCCGCTGCTGCTGCTGCCGGTCTTCCTGTCGCCGGTGGTGCTGGCCTTCGGCTACGTCGTCGCCGCGGGGCCGGTGGGCTTCCTGTCGCTGCCGGCGGAATCGCTGTTCGGCTTCGTGCCGTGGGACATCTATTCCATCTACGGGCTGGTCCTGGTGGCCGGCCTGACGCACGTGCCGCACGTGTACCTGTACGCGTCCTCCGCGCTGCGCGGCGTGTCGTCGGACCTGGAGGAGGCGGCGCGCATCGGCGGCGCCGGCCCGTGGCGGGTGGCGCTGGACGTCAGCCTGCCTATGGTCATGCCGGCGCTGCTCTATTCCGGCGTGCTGGTCTTCTTCCTGGGCTTCGAGCTGTTCGGCTTGCCGCTGGTGCTGGGCGACCCGCAGGGCATCCTGGTGATGTCCACCTACCTGTACAAGCTGACCAACCTGCTGGGCACGCCGTCCTACCAGCTGATGGCCGTGGTGGTGGTGGCGCTGGTGCTCGTCACCTTCCCGCTGGTGATCCTGCAACGCCGCCTGCTGCGCCAAGCCGGCAAGTATGTGACGCTGAAGGGCAAGGGCGCCCGCCAGACCCCGCTGAAGCTCGGCGGCTGGAAGTGGTTGGCCTTCGCCATCCTGGCGCTATGGCTGGTCGCGACGGTGGTCGTGCCGCTGGCCGGCATCGGCCTGCGCTCCGTCGTCAGCAGCTGGGGCCGGGGGGTCACCCTGTCCGACCAGCTGACGCTCGCCCACTACCGCGACCTGTGGCAGTACCCGAACCTGATCCGCGGCATCCTGAACACGTTGGGTGTCGGCGTGATCGGCGGCGCCCTGTCGGTGGCGTGCTACACCGTTATCAGCCTGGCCGCGCACCGCTGGCAGTCGGGCTGGACGCGGCTGCTCGACTTCCTGGTGCTGGTGCCGCGCGCCATGCCGGGGCTGGTCGCCGGTCTCGCGATCCTGTGGATCTTCCTGTTCGTGCCGGGGCTGGGCGTGCTGAAGAGCACGATGATCAGCGTCTGGATCGCCTACACGGTGGTCTGGCTCGCCTACGGCATGCGCCTGATCAGCACCGCGCTGCTCCAGGTCGGGCCGGAGCTGGAGGAGGGGGCGCGGGTGGTCGGCGCCGGGCCGCACCGGGTCAACATGGACATCACCATCCCGCTGATCCGCTTCGGCATGCTGGGCAGCTGGCTGCTGATCTTCATGATCTTCGTGCGCGAGTATTCCACCGGCATCTATCTGCTGGGGCCGGGGACGGAGGTGATCGGCTCGCTGCTCGTCTCCCTGTGGGGGACGGGCGACATCGACCTGATCTCCGCCCTGTCCGTGATCAACGTTGCAATGGTCGGGGCGGGCCTGCTGACCGCGCTCCGCCTGGGAGTGCGCCTGCATGGCTGAGCTGACCGTCGAGAACCTGCACCTGCGCCTTGGCGGGAACGAAATCCTGAAGGGCGTGGGCATGAGCCTGGAGCGCGGGCAGGTCGTGGCGCTGCTGGGTCCGTCAGGCAGCGGCAAGACCACGCTGCTGCGCGCGGTGGCGGGGCTGGAGCAGGCTCACGCCGGGCGCATCACGCTGGGCGGCAAGCCGGTGTTCGACGCCGAAGCGGGCGTCGACCTGCCGGCGGAGAAGCGCAACCTCGGCCTCGTCTTCCAGTCCTACGCGCTGTGGCCGCACAAGACCGTGTTCGACAACGTCGCCTACGGCCTGAAGCTGCGCGGCACCGGCCGGGAAGAGATGCGGGAGCGCGTGCAGGCGGCGCTGAACCAGATCGGCCTCGGCAAGCATGGGGAGCGCTTTCCGCACCAGCTCTCCGGCGGGCAGCAGCAGCGCGTGGCGCTGGCCCGCGCGCTGGTCTACAAGCCGCCGGTTATCCTGCTGGACGAGCCGCTGTCCAACCTCGACGCCAAGCTGCGGGAGGAGGCACGGGCTTGGCTGCGCGAATTGATCGTGACCCTGCACCTGTCGGCGCTCTGCGTCACCCACGACCAGGTGGAGGCGATGGCCATCGCCGACCGCATCCTGCTGCTGAACGCTGGCGTGGTGGAGCAGGAGGGCTCCCCCCAGGACATGTACGGCGCGCCGCGCAGCCTGTTCGCCGCGGAGTTCATGGGCGCCAACAACCGCATCGAGGGCACGGTGGCCGAGCAGCGCGACGGCTACGCCGCCCTGGCTGTGGCGGGTCGGACGGAGGACGAGCCCTTGTTGTGGGGCCGCCTGCGCGCCGACCGGACGCCCGGCGGCCCCGCCACGGGGATCGTCCGGCTGGAATCCGTGCGCCCCGCCGATGGGCCGGGTCCGAACCGCTTGGCGCTCGATCTGGTGACCAGCATGTATCTGGGCGAGCGGTGGGAGTACCTGTTCCACCGCGGCCCGCTGAAGGTGCGGGCCTACGGGAACGAAGCCCTGGAGCCGGGCCGGCATTGGCTGGAGTTCCCGGCGGATCGGGTGTGGGTGTTTTGAGTTCTGGCCGCGATAGCCCCCTCCCTAACCCTCCCCCGCCGTTGGCGGCGGAGGGAATTCAGGCCCCCTCTCCCGCGAAGCGGGGGAGGGTCGGGGAGGGGGCAGCAGGGCTCGCGCCTTTACGGCTCGTCTTTCAGATACCCTTCCCGCGTCGGGTCGCGCATGGTCAGCGACACGACGAAGCTGATCGCGCAGAGCGCCGTCACGTACCAGAAGAAGCTTTCCTCCATGCCCGCCGACTTCAGCCATAGGGCCACATATTCGGCGGTGCCGCCGAACAGGGCATTGGCGATGGCGTAGGACAGGCCGACGCCCAGGGCGCGGACCTCCGGCGGGAACATCTCCGCTTTGATCAGGCCGCTGATCGACGTGTAGAAGCTGACGATGGTCAGCGCGGCGATCACCAGGAAGAAGGCCATGTAGGGGTCGGTCACGCCGCGCAGCGTGTCCAGGATCGGCACGGTGCACAGGGTCGCCAGGGCGCCGAAGATGATCATCGAGGCCTTGCGCCCGATCCGGTCGGAAATGCCGCCGATCACCGGCTGCAACAGCATGTAGACGAACAGCGCCACGGTCATGATGCGGCTGGCTGTCTCGGCGTTCATGCCGGCGGTGTTGACCAGATACTTCTGCATGTAGGTGGTGAAGGTGTAGAAGATCAGCGACCCGCCGGCGGTGAAGCCAAGCACCGTCAGGAAGGCCCGCTTGTGGTTCATCAGGCCGGCCAGCGTGCCGGCCTCCTTGCGGCCGCGGGTCTCGCTGGTCGAGGTCTCCGCCAGCGAACGGCGCAGCAGAAGCGCGACCAGGGCTGCGGCGGCGCCGATCACGAAGGGGATGCGCCAGCCCCAGGCCTTCAGCTCGTCCACCGTCAGCAGGCTTTGCAGGATCACCAGGACCAGCACGGCCATCAGCTGGCCGCCGATCAGCGTGACGTACTGGAAGGAGGCGTAGAAGCCGCGGCGACCCTGGAGGGCGACCTCGCTCATGTAGGTGGCGCTGGTGCCGTACTCGCCGCCGACCGACAGGCCCTGGGCGAGGCGGGCGAGCAGCAGAAGCGCCGGAGCGGCAACGCCGATGGTGGCGTAGGTCGGCAGGACGGCGATCATCAGCGAGCCGCCGCACATCATGAAGACCGAGATCATCATGGCGGTGCGCCGGCCCAGCCGGTCGGCGATGCGGCCGAACATCCAGCCGCCGATCGGGCGCATCAGGAAGCCGGCGGCGAAGACGCCCGCGGTGTTCAGCAGCTGCGTCGTCGCATCGCCCGCCGGAAAGAAGGCGGGTGCGAAGTACAAGGCGCAGAATGAGTAGACGTAGAAATCGAACCACTCGACAAGGTTGCCGGACGAGGCGCCGACGATGGCGAACACGCGCTGTGCCGAGGTTGGTCCGGTGGTGGTTTCCTGTGTGTAAACGGTAGACACTGTCTCATTCCCTCTTTTTGTCTTTATGCCTTTCGGGAAGGCTGTGCGTCCGGAGCAGATAACGGCGAACGCTTGCCGCGCACTCTGTCAGGCGAGGGCCATACGTGCACGCATGGAGCCCGGCAGGGCAGCCATGCCGAATTGGCGGCCCACAGCGCTGCGATGGGCAACGCTTGCGTCGCCGGAGTCGGCCCGGAATGATGAACAGCCGGGAACAACGAAAGAGCCGAAATGACCACACTCGCCGTCTACATCGCCGCCGCGGCGGGGGAAATCGCCGGATGCTTCGCCTTCTGGGCGTGGCTGCGCCTGGGCAAGTCGCCGCTGTGGATCGCGCCGGGGCTGCTGAGCCTGATGGCCTTCGCGTGGCTGCTGACCCGCGTGGACGCCGACTTCGCCGGCCGCGCCTACGCCGCCTATGGCGGCGTCTACATCGCGGCGTCGCTGCTGTGGCTGTGGATCGTGGAAAGCCGCGCGCCCGACCGCTGGGACCTGATCGGCGCCGCGGTCTGCGGCGTCGGGGCGGCTATTATCCTGCTGGGACCGCGAAACGCCGTCCCGCAATGACCGCTACGACGTGCGGCCTTCCAACAGGGCGCGGTCTTGCGCGAAAGCGTCGCCCATGAAGTCCATGAAGGCGCGCACGCGGCCCATGTGGCGGAGGTCTTCGTGGGTCAGCAGCCAGATCTTGCTGCCGACCTCCTCGACGAGCGGGCCGACGCGGCGCAACCCTGGGCAGCGGTCGGCGAGCCCGCAGGGCAGCAGCCCCAGCCCCGCCCCGGCCTTCACCAGTTCGAGAACCGTCGCCACCGAGTTCACCCGGCAGGCGATCCGGTCCGGCGGCACCGACTTGCGCAGCCACCGCATCATCGACGTGTGGTCGAAGGTCTCGTCCAGCCCGACCCAGACATGCCCGGCCACGCCGTCCGCTGCCGGCGCGCTGTCCAGGTAGGAGGCGGAGCCGTAGACGGCGAAGGCCAGCCACGCCACCGCGCGGCCGACGAGGTTCTCCGGCGGCCGGTTGGTCGAGCGGATGGCGACGTCGGCCTCGCGCCGGGTCAGGCTCAGCGACGCCTCGGCCACGATCATGTCCACGCTCAGCGTCGGGTGCAGCGCGCGGAATGCGGCGATGTGCCGGGGCAGGATGTGCAGGGCCAGGATGTCCAGCGTCGTGAAGCGCAACGTGCCGGAGATCTGGGCGTCGCTGCCGGACAGGCGACGGCTGGCGGTCGCCAGTTCCTCCTCCACCTTCAGGGCGACGCGGTGCATCTCATCGCCGGCTGAGGTCAGGATATAGCCGCCGGGCCGCTTGTCGAACAGCCGGACGCCCATGGACTCCTCCAACGCCGCGACGCGGCGGAGCACCGTCGAATGGTTGACCCCCAGCGCCCGCGCTGCCGCGGACAGGGACCCGTTCCGCGCCACGGCGAGCAGGAAGCGCAGGTCGTCCCAACTGTCCTGCTCATTCATGCAGAGGCTTTGTGCAAAGTTTCCGAATTCCCGCTCATGGAAGCACATCATACGGTCGCGCGGAAGCCTCCACTGATCTTTCGACCGAGCGCATGTCCAACCTTCTCCATGATCCCTTCGTACAGTCCAGCGTCCTGCCCCTGTTGTTGGGCTTGGTGGCGGTTGGCGTCCTGCACCGGCTGGCGCCGGGGCGCCTCCTGGCGGTGGCTGGCATCGGGGCGACCTTCCTGGCCGTCTTCGCGTTGGTCGTCGGCGTCCCCGCCCTGCCCCCGCCGTCCAGCATGGGCAAGGTGTTCTGGTCCGTCGCCGGCGGGTTCGTCCTCGGTGTGGTTGCCGACGCGGTCGGCGTGAAGGGCCGCGCCGGATCGCTGCTGGCCGCCGCGTGGCTCGCCGCGTCGCTGGTCTGGATCGCCCTGCCCGCGCTCGACACGCCGGTCGCCTTCGCGACCCTCCTGGTGCTTCTACTCGTCGGGGCCTGCGTTGTCTTCGGGCGGACCGGGTCCGACGACGGCCAACGCGGCAACGCGGTCGCTCCGGCGGCGGTGCTGCTGGCCCTGGCGCTGGCCGTCGGCGGTACGGCGCTGATCGGCTCCTCGGCGTCCATCGCGCAGATGGCGCTGGCGCTCGCCGCGGCGACCGGCGGCTTCCTGCTGTGGAACTGGCCGGTCGAGCGCCATGGATGGGGCGTGTCGGGCCGGGTGGCGTCGGGCATCGCCGTCCTGCTGGCCGGCGTCCTGGCGCTCTTCACCCAGACGGAGGCCGCCGTCCTTCTGCTGGCGCTGCCCGCCCTGCTGGCCGAGCGTGTCGGCCGGCGGCTGCCGTTGCCCGACAGCGGCCTGGGCCGGGCGGCAGGCGGTGCGGTGGTCACCGTCCTCACCGTTCTTCCGGCGCTGATCGCCATCGGCGTCGCCTATCTCCTCGGCGGCGCGGAAGCGTCGCCCTACTGAAACCTACCCATTCCATCCCCATTCTGACTTCGGAGTTTCCTTGATGAAGAAGACCCTGTTCGCCGCCGCCCTGTTCGCCACCGCTGCCATGGGTGCCCTCGCACCGGCCTCGGCCGCCCCGGTCACCTACAAGATCGACCCGGCGCACCTGAGCGTGGCGTTCATCGTCAACCATGTCGGCTTCTCCAACGTGATCGGCCGCTTCAACACCGCCGCCGGCGATGTCACCTTCGACAAGGACGCCGTGGAGAAGAGCGCGGTGAACGTGTCCATCGACACCGCCAGCGTCGACACCAACCACGCCAAGCGCGACGACCACCTGCGCTCCCCGGACTTCTTCAACGCGAAGGAGTTCCCGAAGTTGACCTTCAAGAGCTCGAAGATCGAGAAGACGGGCGCCAAGACCGGCAAGCTGTACGGCGACCTGACCATGCTGGGCGTCACCAAGCCGGTCGTCCTGGACGTCACTTTCAACAACGAGGGCGTCAGCCCGGCCAGCAAGCTGGAGACGGTCGGCTTCTCCGCCCGCGGCACGGTCAAGCGCACCGACTTCGGCATGAAGTACGGCGCCCCGGCCATCGGCGACGAAATCCAGCTGCTGATCGAGGCCGAGGCCGTGAAGGCCTGACAGCTCGGCTGTTAACCCCTGGAGGGGACCGGTCCGCCGGTCCCCTTCCCTATTCATCCAGGCCGTTTCAGGAGCCGTCATGCCGCAGTTGGTGAATGGCGAGTGGGTCAAGGGCCACATCGCCGCGAGCGAGATCAAGGACGGCGCTTTCCATCGCGAGCCGACGCGCTTCCGGTCCTGGATCACTCCGGACGGTTCCCCCGACGCTGAGGGCAACCCGACCCTGCCGGCGGAGGCCGGGCGCTATCACCTCTATGTCTCGTACCTGTGCCCGTGGGCGTCTCGCACGCTGATCTTCCGCGCGTTGAAGGGGCTGGAGCGGGTGATCGGCCTGTCCGTCGCCGAGCCGGTGATCGGGGAGGACGGCTGGGTCTACGCCGAGCCGCAGGTCGCGGCCGAGGGCATGGCGCCCTTTCGGGAGCACTGGCACCTCTACACCGCGTCCGACCCGACCTACACCGGCAAAGTGTCGGTCCCCGTGCTGTGGGACCGCAAGGAGCGCCGCATCGTCAACAACGAGTCGGCGGACATCATCCGCATCCTGAACAGCGCCTTCGACGGGCTGACCGGCAACAGGCTGGACCTTTATCCGCAGACGCTACGGGCGGAGATCGACGCCTGGAACGACCTGATCTACCCCAACGTCAACAACGGCGTGTACCGCTGCGGCTTCGCCAAATCGCAGGCGAGCTACGACGAGGCCTTCGACAGCCTGTTCGCCACGCTGGAGAGGCTGGAGGAGCGTCTGGAACTCAGCCGCTATCTGGCCGGGGAATACTTGACCGAGGCCGACTGGCGCCTGTTCGTGACGCTGGTGCGTTTCGACAGCGCCTATCACGGCGCCTTCAAATGCAACCTGAAGCGCATCGAAGACTATCCGAACCTGTCGAACTACCTGCGGGAGCTGTACCAGTGGCCCGGAATCCGGGACACGGTGAACCTCGCCCACATCAAGGCCGGCTACTACATCAACCCAGCGATCAACCCGACGCTGATCGTCCCGAAAGGCCCGCTGCTGGATCTCGACCGGCCGCACGACCGCGACCGGCTGCCGGGCCAGGGCATCTGGCGCTCTGCGTAAGCGGGCCCAGGGTCACAGCGCGGCGGTGGCCACCAGCCGGTCGCGCAGCCAGCGCTGGGCCGGGTGGTCGGTCGTGCGGTCGTGCCAGACCATGGCCATGCTGAAGCCCGGCACAGGCACTGGCGGTTCCAGCACCCGCAGCCGGGCGGCGCGGTCGCGCGCCACATGCTCCGGCACCAGCGCGATCATGTCCGACCGCTCGATGATCTCCGGCACGATCAGGAAGCCGGGGGCCGACAGGACGACGCGCCGTGACCGGCCGTGCGCCGCAAGCGCCGCGTCGGTCGGCCCGGTAAAGCCGCCCCCGCGCGGCGACACGATGACGTGGTCCAGCGCGCAGAAGGTGTCGAGGTCGAGCGCATCGCCGACCGAGGGGTGGTCGCGGCGCACGATCGCCACGTAGCGTTCGGCGAACAGGACGCGCATGCGCAGCGGCTCGGGCGCCGCGTCCGGGGTCATCAGGGCGAGATCAACGTCACCCCGCTCCATCTGTGCCACGAGGGTGCCTGCGTCGAGCGCGCGGAAGGCAAACCGAAGATTCGGAGCCTCCTGGGACAGCGCGAAGACGAGCGGCATCAGGATGGCGTACTGGACGAAGTCGCTGGCCGCGATCGACACCGCGAAATCCGCGGCGATCGGGTCGAACGACGCCCCCGCGGCGACCACGCCGCGAAGCTCCTCCAACGCGCGGCGCAGCGGTTCCTGGAGGTCCAGCGCCCGCTGCGTCGGGATCATCCCGCGTTGCGCCGGCAGGAGCAGCGGATCCCCGAACAGGTCACGCAGCCGCGCCAGCTGCGCCGACAGGGCCGGTTGGCTAAGGTTCAGCCGCTTGGCGGCGCGGGTCACGTTGCGCTCCGCCAGCAGCGCGTCGAGCGCGACGAGCAGATTGAGGTCGACGTTCCTATCCATGATATGGATACCAGCACAGAGATTTCGCGATTTCAAGAATAGCAGACCATGGCGCCAGATTGAGTTAATCCTTTCCAACCCACGGAGCCTGACCCGTGAACGTCTTCCTGATCCACGCCCATCCCGAACCGAATTCGCTGAACGGTTCCCTGAAGGATCTCGCCGTCGAAACCCTGACCGGGCTCGGCCACAGCGTCCAAGTCTCCGACCTCTACGCCATGAACTGGAAGGCGGTCGCGGACGCCGACGATTTCGCGAACCGGGTGAACCCGGAAAAGCTCAACTACGCCTACGAATCCAAGCACGCCTTCCTCGGCGGCACGCAGCGCGACGACGTCGCCGCGGAGCAGGCCAAGCTGCTGTGGGCGGACGCGGTGATCCTGCAATTCCCGCTGTGGTGGTACTCGATGCCGGCCATCATGAAGGGGTGGTTCGAGCGCGTCTACGCTTATGGCTTCGCCTACGGCGTCGGGGAGCATGCGGGCGAGCGTTACGGCGAACGCTTTGGGGAGGGCAACCTGCTCGGCCGGCGCGCGCTGGTGTCGATGACCGTCGGCGGGAAGGAGTCCCACTACACCCCGCGCGGGGTGAACGGCGCGCTGGACGACGTGCTCTGGCCGATCCAGCACGGGACGCTGTTCTATCCGGGCATGGCGGTGCTCGATCCCTTCGTCGTCTATCAGGCCAACCGCATCACCCCCGGCCAGTGGGAGGACATTGCGGACCGCTACCGCGCGCGCCTGCGCGGCCTGTTCACCGACACGCCGATCCCCTTCCGGCGGCAGAACGGCGGCCATTACGACGGGCAGCAGGTCCTGAAGGACGGGCTGGGCGGAGCCGAGACGGGAACGCGCATCCATCTGGTGCAACCCGGCGACCCGCCGGAATACCCGCTGCCGCCGCGCTGAAGTCAGCCGGCCTTGTCGGCGACCGCCGTCCGGTTCGCGATGAAGCGGGCGAGCGGCGGGCCGACCAGAAGCACCAGCACCAGCCGCGCCGTCTGCATCGCCATCACGAAGGGCACGTCCACCTGGCTCGACGTCGCGATGATCGCCACGGAATCGGCGCCGCCGGGGCTGGTCGCCAGATAGGCGGTCAGCGGGTCGACGTCGGCCACGAGGACGAGGCCCATGGCGAACAGCCCGCACAGCGCGATCAGGGCCAGGGTGGACCCGACCACGTGCGGCAGGGCACGCGCCACATGGACGAAGATCGCGCGGTTGAAGCGCAGGCCGATGCTCCAGCCAATGAAGGCGTAGCTGACGGCCAGCAGCCAGGGCGGCAGCTCGATGGTCAGCCAGCCGCCCCCGTGCAGCGCCACCCCCGCCGCCATGGGCAGCAGCAGCGGCCCGGCGGGGACGCGCAGAAAGCGCGCCGCCACGACGCCGAAAACGGCGACGGCCAGCGTCCCGGCGAAGGGGCCCCAGGCGACGGGCGGGAACCACACGATGTCCGGAACAGCCCCGGACGCGCTCGCCCCGAACAGCTTGGCGACCAGCGAGGCGGCGGCGGCAACGAAGAAGACCCGCAGATACTGCATGAAGGCGACCAGCCGGACGTCGGCGCCGTAGGCGTCGGCCATCAGCGTCATCGCCGACGCCGCCCCGGCCGAGGATCCCCACACCGCGGCCGTGCCCGGCAGGACGCGCCAGCGGGTCAGCAGGTAGCCAAGCGCGCTGCTCGCCACGATCACCGACCCGATGCCGCCCAGGAACAGCGGCCAGTCCCGGGCCATCTCCGCCAGGATGGATGGCGGAATCGCCCGCGCGATCATGCAGCCGAGGATGGCCTGCGCGCCGACGACCGTCTGCTTCGGCAATCGTACCGTCCCGCCGCCGACCGACAGGACGATCGCCGCGACCATGGGGCCGAGCAGAAGCGCCGCCGGAAGACGCGCAAGCTCCAGCAGAGCGACGAAGGCCAGGGACAGGGTGAGAAGGCTTGCCCAGCGCAGGGCGGGTCGGTCAAGCACGGTGCGCGTCATCCCGCGGCATGGATGGGTCCGAGCCCAATATTGGCGACGGCGCCGCCGGGAAGGAGCGTTGATACAGTGGTGCAGACATCCCCGCTCAACATGGCGAGGAGACATTTACTCCTGATCGGCGGGCTCCGCGGCGCGTTCGGGGAAGACCTCCTCCACGCGGACGCCGGATTCGCGGCAGATGCGGCCCAGCCGTTCGGACGGCAGCGCGTCGGTCACGAAGGTGTGGATTTGCGAGATGTGGCCGATGCGCACCGGGGCGGTGCGCTCCAGCTTGCTGCGGTCGGCGACCAGGATGACGTGGCGGGCGTTCGCCATGATGGCCTGCGACACCCGCACCTCGCGGTAGTCGAAGTCGAGCAGCGCGCCGGTCTCGTCGATGGCCGAGGCGCCGACCACGGCGAAATCCACCATGAACTGGTTGAAGAAGTCGATGGCCGCCTCGCCGACGATGCCACCGTCCGACCGCCGCACCACGCCGCCGGCCACGATCACCTCGATGTGCGGTTCCGGCCGCAGGAGGTTGGCGACGTTGATGTTGTTGGTGATGACCACCAGCCCCGACCGGCCCTGGAGCGCGCGCGCCACCTCTTCCGTCGTCGTGCCGATGTTGATGAAAAGAGAGGAGTTGTCGGGCACCAGTTGCGCCGCGCGCTGCCCGATGGAGCGCTTCTCCTCCTGCGCGATCAGCCGCCGCGCCTCGTAGCCCAGATTCTCGATGCCCGATCCGGCCACGGCGCCGCCATGCACCCGTTGCAGCAGGCGGCGGTCGCACAGCTCGTTCAGGTCCTTGCGGATGGTCTGCGGGGTGACGTTGAAGCGCGACGCCAAATCCTCCACGACCACGCGCCCCAGGTTGCGGGCGATCGCCAGGATCTCGGTCTGCCGGGGTGTCATCATCTCCATGTTGCGCGGAACCCCTCCCCTAGTCTGCCTATTCAAGCAGCAACCAAGGTTCGCCCGCAAGTTCATTCGAAAGCCGGATCCACACATTGGCCCGTCCGGTCAAAGCCGTTGGCCCGCATCGTCGAAGAGGTGTGCGGTTTCGCCATGCAGGTTCAGGCACAGCCGGTCTCCGGCGCCGACGGGGATGTCGCCTTCCATGCGCACCAGCATGCGCTGCCCGTCCTCAAGCGTGACGTGGCAGTGCGTCTCGCCGCCCAGCCGCTCCACCGCCAGGACGGTGGCCGGCATGCCGTCCTCCGCCACCCCGACATGCTCTGGACGGACGCCCAGGGTCAGACGCGTCCCCACGGGGGGCGACGCGCTCTCCACCGGGATTTGCAGGGTGGCTTCACCCGGCAGCCCGACCGCTACGGCGCCACCCTCGGCCGCTGCGACCACGACCTCCAGGAAGTTCATGGCCGGGGAGCCGATGAAGCCCGCCACAAAGCGGTTGCGCGGCCGGTGGTAGAGGTCGAGCGGCCTGCCCACCTGCTCCACCCGCCCGGCGTTCAGCACGACGATGCGGTCGGCGAGCGTCATCGCCTCCACCTGATCGTGCGTCACGTAGATCATGGTGGCGCGCAGGTCGTCCTTCAGTTTGGCGATCTCCATGCGCGTCTGCACGCGGAGTGCTGCGTCCAGGTTCGACAGCGGCTCGTCGAACAGGAAAACCTTCGGCTCCCGCACGATGGCCCGGCCGATGGCGACGCGCTGGCGCTGCCCGCCGGAGAGGTCGCGCGGCTTGCGCTCCAGCAAGTTCTCGATCTGGAGCAGGCGGGCGGCGGCCCGCACGCGCTCCTCAATCGTGCGCTTGTCGGTGCGCGACAGGGTCAGGCCGAAGGCCATGTTGTCGTAGGCCGTCATGTGCGGATAGAGCGCGTAGGACTGGAACACCATGGCGATCCCGCGCTTGGCCGGGGGCAGGTCGTTCACCAGCGCGCCGTCGATGGACAGGTCTCCGTCGCTGAGGTCTTCCAGCCCGGCGATCAGGCGCAGCAGGGTGGACTTGCCGCAGCCCGACGGGCCGACGAAGGCCACGAACTCCCCGTCACGGATGTCCAGGTCCACGCCATGGATCACCTCGAAGCGGCCGAAGCTCTTGCGCACCCCGCGCAGCGTGACGGCGGCCATCGGCGTCAGCCCTTCACGGCGCCGGCGGTCAGGCCGGACACGATGCGGCGCTGGAACACCAGCACCAGGGCAATCAACGGCACCGTCACCACGACAGACGCCGCCATGATCTGGCCCCAGGGAAGCTCGTACTGGCTGGCCCCGGACATCAGGGCGATGGCGACCGGCACGGTGCGCGCCTCGTCGGTCAGGGTGAAGGTCAGGGCGAACAGGAACTCGTTCCAGGCGGCGATGAAGGCCAGCAGCCCGGTCGCCGCCAGCGCCGGCCCCATCAAGGGCAGGAACACCCGCGTCACGATCACGAAGGGGGACGCGCCGTCCACCATGGCGGCCTCCTCCAGTTCCTTGGGCAGTTCGCGCATGAAGGTGGTCAGCACCCACACGGTGAAGGGCAGCGTGAAGATCATGTAGGACAGCACCAGCGACCCCATCCGGTTGTAAAGGCCAAGCCAGCGCACCAGCTCGAACAGGCCCGACAGCACGGCCACCTGCGGGAACATCGACACGCCCAGCACGACGAGCAGAAGCAGCGTCCGCCCGCGGAACGCCACCCGACCCAGCGCGTAAGCCGCGGCGACCGCGAGCCCCAGCGACAGCGCGACCACCGACAGCGAGACGCCCAGCGAGTTGAGGATGTTTCGCCCGAAGGGCTGCTGGCTGAAGATGGCCCGGTAATTGTCCAGGGAGGGGTGGAACGGCCAGGCCTCCACCGTGAACAGCGCGCTTCCCGCCTTCAGCGAGGTCACGATCGCCCAATAGAAGGGAAACACCGCGTAGAAAACGATCCCCAGAACGAGGAGCCCGAAGGCGATGCGTCCGGCGGTGCGTCGAAGGCGCATGGTCGTCCTCCTGGATTCAGCGATTCACCACAGAGGCACGGAGACACAGAGGGCGTGGTTTCTCTGTGTCTCCGTGCCTCTGTGGTTCAAAAACCTCGTCATCGCCCCGCCTCGAACCGCACCCGCCCCAGCGTGATCGCCGCGACCGTCGCGAGCGCGAGAATCAGCACCAGCAGCGTCGCGGCAGCGGAGCCGTAGCCGACGTCCTGGAAGTCGATCAGATATTGCCGCGCGTAGACCGACATCGACATGGTCGAACGGCTGTTGCCGGTCAGCACATACATCAAGTCGAACACGCGCAGCGCGTCCAGCGTGCGGAACAGCACCGCGACCATCAGGGCCGGGCGGATCAGCGGCAGCGTGATGCGGAAGAAGACCTTCACCGGGTGCACCCCGTCCACCCGCGCCGCCTCGTAGATGTCCTGGGGCAGCATCTGGAGGGCGGCCAGGATCAGCAGCGCCATGAAGGGCGTCGACTTCCACACGTCCACCGCGATGACGACCGGCAGCGCCAGATGCGGGTCCGCCGTCCAAGCCTGCGGCTGGGCGATGACGCCGAGCCCGAGCAGGGCCGCGTTCACGACGCCGTATAGGTCGTGGAACATCCAGCCCCACATCTGGGCGGACACGACGGTCGGGATCGCCCAGGGGATCAGCACGGCGGCGCGCAGCAGCCCGCGCCCCGGCAGATGCGCGTTCAGCGTCAACGCGACGACCAGCCCCAGCGCCGTTTCCAGCGACACCGACACCACCGTGAACAGCACCGTGTTCCACACCGCGCGCCACCAGACCGGATCGCGCATCAGCCACAGATAGTTGTCGAGCCCGACGCGCGCGTAGGCGTCCAGGGTGGCGAGCGTCGCGTCGGTGAAGGAGTAATAGACGGTGCGGGCCAGCGGCCAGCCGGCCACCGCGGCCAGCACCACCAGCATCGGCAGCAGGAACAGCCACGCCGAGCGGCGGCGCTGCCGCGTCAGGCCGGACGCCCTGGCCCCCGCACCGCTCACCAACGCCCTCCCCGGCTGATGCGGACCAGCGCCTCCTTCAACCGGGCCAGAGTCTCCGCGGCGGGTTGCTGGCCGCTCAGCACCTCGTGCGTGTCGCTGAAGAACTCCGAGGACACTTGGTTGTAGCGCATGCCCGTCGCCTGGGCCGGCCGGTTGACCGTGCTGCCGATGGACTTGGCGAGGTCGCCGAAGAAGGGGTTGGCGGCCAGCACCTGCGGGTCGTCATACAGGGCCGGGATGGTCGGATTGGCCCCGCCCTGGATGGCGCGGCGCTTCTGCTCCTCGGGGCTGGTCAGGGACCGTGCGAGGTCGACCGCTTCGGGGATGTGGGCGGAAAATTTGCTGACCGCCAGCAGCTGTCCGCCCAGCGTCGCGGCGTGCCGCCCGTCCGGCCCGCCTTTGGGCAACGGCACGACGGCGACCTTGCCACGCACCGGGCTGTCCGGCCCGTCGACCAGCGTCCAGGCGTAGGGCCAGTTGCGCATGAAGACGGCGTTGCCGGACTGGAAGACGCCGCGCGCCTCCTCCTCCATGTAGTTCAGGACACCGAGCGGGCTGATGCGGTCGATCCAGCCCCGCGCGATGGTCAGCGCCTCGACGGCGCGCGGGTTGTCGATGGTGATGGTGCCGTCGGGGTCGACAATGGTGCCGCCGTTGCGGCTGGCCACCCACTCCAGCGCGTTGACCGTCAGCCCCTCATAGGCCCGGCCCTGCCAGACATAGCCCCACATGCGTTCATTGCCGGCGGCACGCTCCGCCTTCTGGATCAGAGCGGCGGTCTCCTGAAGCTCCTCCCACGTCTCCGGCACCGGGCGCTGGTGCTTGTCCAGCAGATCCTTGCGGACGTAGAGCAGCCCGACGTCGGCGAACCAGGGCAGAGCGACCAGCCGTCCCTTCACCGTCGCCGCGTCGATCATGGCCGGCAGGTGTTGGGCGATGGTGGCCGGGTCGACCGCGTCCCGCATGTCGACGAAATAGGCGCCGAGGATGCCCGGCCAGACCACGTCGATCTGGAAGACGTCGATGTCCGCGGATCCCGCGGCCAGCAGCTGCTGGTAGAGGGCCAGCTGCTCCCCCGCCCCCTTCGGCGGGGAGACGAAGCGCACCTCGTTGCCGGTGCGCTCCGCCCAGTTCCGCGCGCCGTCCCGGCAGAGGTCCGACGCGATGCCCAGCCCGCTGCAGGCGAGCGTGACTGTCGCCCCGGCGGCCACAGCGGAATGGGCCGCAGGCGCCGTCAGCAACCCGGCGAGAAGGAACGCCCACAGCCGCGCCATCGGGGTCCACTCCGTTCAACAACGGATTGGAAACCCCAGGGCCGCGGTTGGGTTCCCGCCCCTTACGCCCCTGCACTTAAGCCAGGGCTTCGGCTTGGCGGCGGCAGTGCAGCAGGCTGAACAGGCCGAAGGGGGGAACGGTTTGCAACTCCTCCACCTTCAGGCGGGAGCCGGACATCAGCGTGTCCAGCGTGAAGTCCGGGCGCCAGCCCAGCTTCTTGGAGAAGGGCGCCATCCAGTTCTCGACCGAGCGGCGGATGCCCGGCTTGTCGGCCGCGAAGTGGTTGACGATCAGGATGTCGCCGCCCGGCTTGCAGACGCGTTCCAGCTCCAGCATCGTGCCCTGCGGGTCGGGGACCACCGTCATCACGTACATGGCGACGACGAGGTCGAAGCTGCCGTCGGCAAAGGCCAGCTTGCCGGCGTCCATCTCCAGCAGGCCCTCGACATTCTCCAGCCGCTCCCGGTCCACGCGCTCCTGCGCGACGCGCAGCATCTCGGTGGACAGGTCGATGCCGACGACCTGGTTGTCCTTGCGGTAGTCCGACAGCGAGATGCCGGTGCCGACGCCCACCTCCAGCACGCGCAATCCGCCGCGCCGGTTGATCCAGCGCACCGCGGCGTGGCGGCCGGAGGCCAGCAGGTTCCCGAACACCGGGTCGTAGAAGCGGGCGTAGCGCCGGTAAGCGGCGCGAATGGAGTCGGCGTCCATTGTGGCTCCCTCTCGTTTCTTGGGACGCGACCATAACGGCCTTTCGTCAGGCATGAAAGCCGTGGAGCGCGGAAGTGTTCCAGCCGCCCCGGCCGCCCCACCGGAATCCCCGGCCTTTCGCCCGGCCGGACGCGCGTGATCCGCCCGGACGGGGATGCCCGGCACGGCACGGCATCGGCCGCCGCACGCGACTCGACAGTGTCGGGGGCGGGGGTCGGCAAACGGACGCGGTGTTCCTCTCCACACCAAGGAACCAACCCGCCCTCGCAGTGTAGAAGAACGGCCGTTCACCGCTCGCGCCGGTCACCATGGTCCAGCACTGCCTTTTACCCCGATCTCTCCGCCACCGCCGGACGGAGTGCCGGCGTTGAGGACGACGTGGCTCGCGCCCGCCGTCACCGGCGTTGCGGCCCTGTTCGCCGCGGGAACCGCGCTCGCGGCGGCTGGAGGGGGCGGCCCGTCGGAAGCGGTCTTCGTCGCCCAGCTCGTCGTGCTGATCCTGCTCGGCCGCCTGCTGGGCGAGGGCATGCAGAGGGTCGGGCAGCCGGCCGTGATGGGGCCGCTGATCGCGGGAATACTGCTCGGCCCTTCCGTCTTCGGCGCGCTCTGGCCGGACGGGCAGCACGCGCTGTTCCCGGCGGATCCGGGGCAGAAGAGCATGCTGGACGCGGTCTCGCAGCTGGGCGTGCTGCTTCTTCTGCTGCTCGCCGGGATGGAAACGGACCTGTCGCTGATCCGCAAGGTTGGGCGCGCGGCCTTCAGCGTGTCCATCACCGGGATCGTCGTGCCCTTCGCCTGCGGCTTCGCGCTGGGCCAGTTCCTGCCCGACGCGATGCTGCCCAGCGCCGACCAGCGCCTCGTCACCTCGCTGTTCCTGGGCACCGCCTTGTCGATCTCGTCGGTGAAGATCGTTGCGATGGTGGTGCGCGAGATGGGTTTCGTGCGGCGCAACGTCGGGCAGGTCATCCTGGCTTCTGCGATCATCGACGACACCATCGGCTGGCTGATCATCGCCATCACCTTCAGCATCGCCTCCCAGCAGAGCTTCGACTGGTCGTCGCTTGCCAAAAGCGCCGGCGGCACCCTGGTGTTCCTGGCGGTGTCGCTGACGGTCGGGCGGCGGATGGTGGCGACGCTGATCCGGTGGACGAACGACCATTTCGTCAGCGACGCGCCGGTGCTGTCGCTGGTCGTGGTGCTGATGGGCCTGATGGCCCTGATCACCCACGCGATCGGCGTCCACACCGTGCTGGGCGCCTTCGTCACCGGGATCCTCGTCGGCACCTCCCCCATCCTGACCCGCCGTATCGACGAGCCGTTCCGCAACGTCACCACGGCCCTGTTCATGCCGGTCTTCTTCGGCGCCGCCGGGCTAAGCGCCGACCTGACGATATTGACCCAGCTGCCGCTGCTTCTGCTCACCGTCGGGCTGGTGCTGATCGCCAGCGTGGGCAAGTTCGTCGGGGCCTTCACCGGCGGGTGGATCGGCGGCATGAAGGGCCGCGAGGCGCTGGCGCTCGCGGCGGGCATGAACGCCCGCGGCTCCACCGAGGTGATCGTCGCCAGCATCGGCCTGGCGATGGGGGCGCTGACCCAGGACCTGTTCACGATGATCGTCACCATGGCGATCCTCACCACGCTGGTCATGCCGCCCACCCTGCGCGCGGCGCTGCGCCGCCTGCCGCTCGGCCGCGACGAGAAGGCCCGGCTGGAGCGCGAGGCCTTCGAGGCCAAGGGGTTTGTCCCGCGGATCGAGCGCATCCTCGTCGCCGCGGACGAAAGCCCGCCCGGACGGCTGGGCGCCCGGCTCGCCGGCATGCTGGCGGGCCTGCGCGGCCTGCCGGTCACGGTGGTTGAATTCGGCAAAGGGGCGGTGCCGGCTTCCCCCGACGGCATGGGCTCGCAGGAAGTCGTCGCCGATGCGGCGCACCGCGCGCAGGAACAGGTCGCCAAGCCGGACGACGCCCCGGAGACGGTCGAGGTGCTCGCCCGCGACCAAGCCGCCCCGGCCGAGGAGACTATCGCCGAGGAGGCCGGCAAGGGATACGACCTGCTGATGATCGGGCTGGACGAGTCCGGCACCCGTCCCGGCAACTTCCCCGATGCGGTGTCGCGAACCGCCGGCCGCTTCGACGGCGCGCTCGCCGTGGTGGCGGCCCGCGGCGATCATCGGGAAGCCCCGCTGGAAGCCCGGCTGAACATCCTGGCCGCGGTGACGGGCACGGAGCTGTCGCGCCGCAGCGCCGAGGTCGCCCTGGCACTCGGCCGCGCGGCCAACGCCCCGGTCACCATCCTCTACGTCGGCACCACGCTGGTCCGCACCGTCAACAACAGCCACGCCGCCGCGCGGCGCGACGAGGAGACGGCGCTGGCCGAGCTGGCCGGCATCGCCGCGCGCTATGGGCGCTCTGTTCGCACGCTCGCCCGCACCGACGGGGCGGCCGAGGAGACGATCCTGCGCGAGACCCGGCGGGCGGGGTGCAACCTGATCATCATGGGCGTGAGCCGGCAGGCGGGCGACGTGCTGTCCTTCGGGGCGGTGGCCGCGAACCTGCTGGAGCGCTCCGACCGGTCGCTTGTCTTCGTGGCGAGTTGAGGCGTCCAACCTTGTCGGCTCAAGGGTCGTTACACTCTGTTACCAAATAGGGTGATCGCGGACATGGGCCTGCAACGTTTGCGGCGCATCCTTTGGGCATCGGGACCAGAGCCCGATCCCACACGAGGAAGCTTTCCATGAAGCGCACCCTGCTCTCCGCCATCGTCGCCGCCGTCGCCCTGACCAGCGTGGCCGGATCGCCGGCCATGGCACAGGGATGGGGCCCCGACCATCGCGAGCCCGACCGGTATGAGCGCGAACATGGCGGCCCGCGCGGACCCGAGCCGCGCCATGTCGAACGGCGGATCGAGGAACGCCGGGTGGAGCATCGCTGGCATCCGGGCGAACGTCTGGACCGCCGTGTCTACACGGAGCGGGTCGTGATCACCCGGCCGGCAACCCACCACCTGCACCCCGCGCCGCGCGGCCACCGTTGGGTCCGCGTCGGGTCGGACGCGATCCTGGTCGTTGCAACGACCGGCTTGGTCGTGGAGGTGGCGCCCGGCATCTTCCGCTGATCGCCAGAACGGCTGACTGAAAACAGTGCGCCCCCCGGGTGTGGAACCCGGGGGGGCGCTTTCGTTTGTGCGGTTTGTGGCTTGGGCGGCGCGTCAGTCGGCGCTGGCCGCGTTGGCCGGGAGGGTGGGGGCCGCCGCGTCCTTGCCCCGCTGGCCCAGCATCAGGGCGATGATCGCGAAGGCGGTGAGGTCGAAGACGGAGAGGCAGGCGAACAGCGGCTCGTACCCGATGGTGTTGGCGAGCTGGCCGATGATCAGCGAGAAGATCATGCCGCCGAGGTAGCCGGCCATGCCGCCGAAGCCGGTCGCCGTGGCGACCTCCTGCTTCTCGAACGTGTCGGTGACCAGGGCGTAGAGCAGGCTCGACAGCATCTGGTGGGCGAAGGCACCCATGGAGAACAGGAAGATCGCGGTGATCGGGCTGCTGGACAGGCCGATGAGGGCCGGGCCGATCATGCACACCGCACCGATGCCGACGCCGGCGATGCGGGAGTTGACCAGCGTCATCTTGAAGCGCTTGGCGAAGAAGGGCGACAGGTAGCCGGACAGGATGCAGCCGAGGTCACCGAACAGGAAGGGCAGCCAGGCGAACAGGGCGAACTGCTTGATGTCCATGCCCCGGGTGCTGACCATGTACAGCGGGATCCAGAAGCTGAAGGTCTGCCAGGCCGGCTCCGTCAGGAAGCGGGCGGCGGCGATCGCCCAGAACTTGCGCTTGCCCAGAACCTTCTTCACCGACGGCTTGGCGAGCTGGGTCTGCTGCTGGCCGTCCAGGATGTAGGCGTGCTCTTCCTTCGTCAGGCGGGGATGGTTCTCCGGGTTGCGGTACAGCGACACCCACAGGAGCGACATGCCGACGCCGAGCAGGCCGGTGACGACGAACGCGACCTGCCAGCCGTAGGAGACGGACAGCCAGATGACCAGCGGCGGGGCGACCATGGCGCCGACCGAGCTGCCGGTGTTGAACCAGCCCGTGGCGATGGAGCGTTCCTTGGCCGGGAACCACAGGGTGGACGTCTTCACGCCCGAGGGCATGGCGGCGGCCTCAGAGACGCCCAGCAGGCCGCGGAAGAAGGCCATCGACTGCCAGCCGCCGGCAAAGGCGTGCAGCGCCGCGGCGGTGCCCCACAGGAAGGCGAACATGAAGTAGCCGAGCTTCAGGCCGATCAGGTCGGTGATGTAGCCGGCGACCGGCTGCATCAGGCTGTAGCAGAGCTGGAAGGCGCTGACGACGAAGGAATACTCCTCGGTCGTGAAGTGCAGTTGTTCCTTCAAAGTCGGAGCGAGGATGCCCAGCGTGTTGCGGTCGATGTAGTTGACGATCGTGCCGAGCATGACCAGGGCGAGGATTTGCCACCTCAAGCCACGGATCTTCTTCATGTTTTCCTCACTTGGCTGCCCTTCGACAGCGCCTGGGTACTCGCCGATGGCCCACTATGGGCTTCGGCGTATTGCGTTGGTGTCCTTGCGCCCGTCATAGCGCTGCGAACCCGTGAGAGCGTTATATTAATATATCAGTGACGACAGCAAGGACGAACTCGGGTTCGGAGGCCGTCTGGACACTTTGCCGCAGGACTGGTCTTACCAGCGGGCTGCGCGCCGCTCGGGACGCGCAGCTTTCGGTCGCAACGGCCAACAGGAGTGATTAGCGGGAATGGACCAGGGACACCGCCTTGCGGTCGGCCTGCGGCTGGTCCTGGGCCGCTTCCGCGTAGGCACGGCCGTAATAGCTGTCCAGCAGCAGCTGCCGGATCTCGCTGACCAGCGGGAAGCGCGGGTTGGCGCCGGTGCACTGGTCGTCGAAGGCGGCCTCCGCGATGCCGTCCAGCTTGGCGAGGAAGTCCGCCTCCGGCACGCCGGCCGCCTGGATCGACGGCGGGATGTCCAGTGTGCGCTTGAGATCTTCCACCCAGGCGATCAGCTTTTCCACCCGCTCATGGTCGCGGCTGCCGCCAAGGCCGAGGTGCCGGGCGATCTCGGCGTAGCGCGCCACCCCCTTGGGCCGGTCGTACTGGCTGAAAGCGGTCTGCTTGGTCGGGATGTCGGCCGCGTTGTAGCGGATGACGTTCGCGATCATCAGCGCGTTGGCGAGGCCGTGCGCCAAGTGGAACTCCGCCCCCAGCTTGTGCGCGATGGAATGGCACACGCCGAGGAAGGCGTTGGCGAAGGCGATGCCGGCGAGGCTGGCGGCGTTGTGCACCTGCTCCCGCGCCTTAGGATCCTTGGCGCCGTTGGCGTAGGCCGAGGGCAGATGCTCCTTCAGCAGCTTCAGCGCCTGGAGCGCCTGCCCTTCCGTGTATTCGTTCGCCAGGACGGAGACGTAGGCCTCCAGCGCGTGGGTCACCGCGTCGATGCCGCCGGCCGCGGTCAGCGACTTCGGCATGTCCATGACGAGGTTGGCGTCGATGATCGCCATGGTCGGCGTCAGTTCATAGTCGGCGATCGGGTATTTGATGCCGGTCCGCTCGTCGGTCACGACGGCGAAGGGCGTCACCTCCGATCCCGTGCCCGACGTGGTCGGGACGGCGACGAACTGCGCCTTCACGCCCAGCTTGGGGAAGGTGTAGATGCGCTTGCGGATGTCCATGAAGCGCAGGGCCAGATCCTCGAAGGCGACGTCCGGCGCCTCGTACATCACCCACATGATCTTGGCCGCGTCCATGGGCGAGCCGCCGCCCAGCGCCAGGATCACGTCGGGCTGGAAGGCGTTGGCCAGCGACAGCCCCTTGCGCACCACCGCCAGCGTCGGGTCGGCGTTGACCTCGAAGAAGGTCTCCACCTCCAGGCCCAAGCCCTTCAGGATGCGCGCCGTCTCGTTGACGTAGCCCTTCTCGAACAGGAAGCGGTCGGTGACGATCAGGCAGCGCTTCTTGCCGCGCAGTTCCTCCAGCGCGAAGGGCAGACAGCCGCGGCGGAAGTAGATGGACTTCGGCAGCTTGTGCCAGAGCATGTTCTCCGCCCGCTTGGCGACGGTCTTGCGGTTCAGCAGGTGCTGCGGCCCGACGTTCTCCGAGATCGAGTTGCCGCCCCACGACCCGCAGCCGAGCGTCAGCGACGGCGCGAGGCGGAAGTTGTAGAGGTCGCCGATACCGCCCTGCGAGGACGGCGTGTTGATCAGGATGCGCGCCGTCTTCATGCGGTCGCCGAAGACGCGGATGCGCTCCGGCTGCTGGTCCTGGTCGGTGTAGAGGACGGAGGTGTGGCCGATGCCGCCCAGCGCCACCAGCGCCGCCGCCGTGTCGCAGGCCTCGCGAAAGTCCTTCGCACGATACAGCGCCAGCGTCGGCGACAGCTTCTCATGCGCGAAGGCCTCCTCCTCCGACACGTCGGAGACTTCGGCGATCAGCACCTTGGTGGAGGACGGCACCGTGATGCCGGCCATTTCCGCGATGGCGTGCGCTGACTGCCCGACGATGGCGGCGTTGAGGTTGCCGTCCGTCAGCAGCACCTTGCGCACCGCCACGGCTTCTTCCGCAGACAGGAGGTGGCCGCCGTGCTTGGCGAAGCGGTCGCGCACCGCGTCATAGACCGAATCCACGACGATGGCCGACTGTTCCGACGCGCAAACGACGCCGTTGTCGAAGGTCTTGGACATCAGGATGGAGGCGACAGCGCGCTTGATGTCGGCGAACTCGTCGATCACCGCCGGGGTGTTGCCGGCGCCGACGCCGATCGCCGGCTTGCCCGACGAATAGGCCGCCCGCACCATGCCCGGCCCGCCGGTGGCGAGGATCAGGTTGATGTCGGGGTGGTGCATCACCGCGTTGGACAACTCCAGCGACG
Organism: Azospirillum canadense; assembly: GCF_025961225.1. Lineage (GTDB taxonomy): Bacteria > Pseudomonadota > Alphaproteobacteria > Azospirillales > Azospirillaceae > Azospirillum > Azospirillum canadense. Next base: position 413,171 of record NZ_JAOQNG010000002.1, read on the forward strand.
GCTCGTCGATCCAGCCGATGATGCCCTCCGGCGCGCCGGCCTCCACCGCCGCCTGCAGCACCAGCCGGGCTGCCTCGCAGGTCGCCTTGCGGGCGCGGGGGTGCGGCGAGAAGACGATGCCGTTGCGCGTCTTCAGGCTGATCAGCGCCTTGAAGATGGCCGTGGAGGTCGGGTTGGTGGTGGGCACGATGGCGCAGATCAGGCCGACCGGCTCCGCGATCGTCATGATGCCGTATTCCGGATCCTCGTCGAGGATGCCGCAGGTCTTCTCGTCCTTGTACTTGTTGTAGATGTATTCGGACGCGAAGTGGTTCTTGACGACCTTGTCCTCCATCACGCCCATGCGCGTCTCCTCCACCGCCAGCTTGGCGAGCGGGATGCGGGCGTTGGCGGCGGCGAGTGCGGCGCTGCGGAAGATGCGGTCGACCTTGTCCTGCGGGAAGTCGGCGTAGACGCGTTGCGCGTCCCGGACGGTGGCGATCAGGTCGTTGAGTTCGGCGAGCGTGGTGACGGTCATGCAGGGTTTCGCCTTCGGAGGGCGCCTCAACGGGTGGCGCGCGGACGAGCGTTCCGGTCCAGCCACCGCGCCCATGGGGCGGTCTGTCGGGGGTCTGGTGCCCGGGATGCCGCGCCGGTCCTCACGTCCGGCGATCGCGCGGGGATGGTCGCAGCCTTTCGGATCAGGCTCGGCAACCGTTCGATGGGGCGACTATGGTGCCCACCCCCGGTGCGGCAACATGACCCAGGTCAACGATTCGCACGCTGCCCGTTTTCGGTCACACGGTTGCTTAACCCTCTCTGCGGAGGGGAGAGGGGACTTTGTCGACGCTGCTCCCCCTGCGACAAAGGATCTCTATGGGCCGTTCCACACCAAATCCCCTTTGCCATGCACATTGATATATTAGTATAGCAATAGCGCACGAACCGTTGGGCAAGGATACCCGGACCATGTCGCACCACGTCGAACTCCGGCGCGAGAATTTCCGCACGACCGTCGATGGCAGGCCGGTTGACCTGTTCACGCTGCGCAACCGAAGCGGCATGGTGGTGCGCGTCACCAACTATGGCGCCAAGATCGAGCAGCTGCTGGTCCCCGACCGCAACGGCACGCTCGGCGACGTGGTCCAGGGTTACGAGACCATCGAGCAGGTGATGAACGGCCAAGCCTCCATGGGCTCCTTCATCGGCCGCTACTGCGGGCGCATCGCGCAGGGGCGCTTCCTGCTGGACGGCGTGGAGCAGCGCACCAGCGTCAACAACCCGCCCAACACACTGCACGGCGGCACGCGCGGCTCCCGCTTCCGCGTGTTCGACGCACGCCAGTTGGACGATTCCAGCCTGGAACTGACCTACGTGTTCCAGGATGGTGAGGAAGGCTTCCCCGGCACCCTGCCCGTCCGCCTCGTCTATTCGGTGGACGAGGACAACGCGCTGACGATCGCCTGGACCGCCGTGGCGGTGGACAAGACGACCGTGGCCAACTTCACCGACCACACCTTCTTCAACCTGTCGGGCGACGCCGGCGCCTCCATCCTCGACCATGTCGCCACGGTCAACGGCAGCCGCTATCTGGCGCTCGACGCGACCGGGGCGCCGACCGGAGCAATGGTGGACGTGACCGGCACGCCGTACGACTTCCGCTCCCCCACCGCGCTCGGCACCCGGATCAATGCTAAGGATCCGATGCTGGCGCAGGGCAAGGGCTACGACCTGCATTATGTGGTGGAAAAGCCAGCCGGCGCGTTGGCCGTCCACGCCCGCGTCCTGCACCCGGCCAGCGGCCGGACGCTGGAGGTTCGCTCGACCGAACCGGGCATCCAGCTCTACACCGGCAATTTCCTGGAAGGCAAAACGCCGCGCGACGTGGGCAAGGGCAACACGCTCTACACCAAGCACAGCGCCTTCTGCCTGGAACCGTCGCATTTCCCCAACTCCGTCAACGTGCCGAGTTTCCCCTCCACGGTGCTGAAACCCGGCCAATGGTACGCGGGCCGGATCGTCTACGCCTTCGGCGTCTCGTGACGCGCCGCAACAGACACCGCCGCCCGCACCTCGACCGCGACCCAGACCAATCCTCTTGCGGAGCCAGTTCCGAAATGACCACAGGAACCCCGATCCGGCGTTTCCGGCAGACGAAGATCGTCGCCACGCTGGGCCCGTCCTCCTCCACCCCCGCCATGATCCGGTCCCTGTTTGAGGCCGGCGTGGACGTCTTCCGCCTGAACTTCAGCCACGGCACGCACGCCGACCATGGCGAGCGCCTGCGCGCCATCCGCGCGCTGGAGCAGGAGATGCAGCGCCCCATCGCCGTCATGGCCGACCTCCAGGGGCCGAAGCTGCGGCTGGGCACCTTCGCCAACGGCCCGGTGACGCTGACCGTCGGACAGCGCTTCCGCCTGGACCTGTCTTCGTTACCTGGCGACACCACGCGGGTCGGCATGCCGCACCCGGAGATCTTCGCCGCCCTCCAGCCGGAGACCGACCTGCTGCTTGATGACGGCAAGGTCCGCCTGCGCGTCGTCGATTGCAGCGCGGAGCACGCCGACACCATCGTGGTCGCCGGCACCCGCCTGTCCGACCGCAAGGGCGTCAACGTTCCCGACGTGGTGCTGCCGCTGTCACCGCTGACCGCCAAGGATCGCGCCGACCTCGTCTTCGCGCTCGACCAGGGCGTGGACTGGGTGGCACTCTCCTTCGTGCAGCGGCCGGAGGACGTGGCCGAGGCGCGCAAGCTGATCGACGGCCGCGCCGCCCTGCTGTCCAAGCTGGAAAAGCCACAGGCCATCCAGCACCTGGAGCGCATCGTCGAACTGTCGGACGGTGTCATGGTCGCCCGCGGCGACCTGGGTGTCGAAATGCCGCCGGAGGACGTGCCGAGCTTGCAGAAGCGCATCGTCCATCAGGCGCGCCTCGCCGGCAAGCCGGTGATCGTGGCCACGCAGATGCTGGAATCGATGATCAGCGCCCCGGCCCCAACCCGCGCGGAGGCGTCGGACGTGGCCACCGCCATCTTCGACGGCGCCGACGCGGTGATGCTGTCGGCGGAGACGGCGTCGGGCAGCTATCCGATCGAGGCTGTGTCGATCATGGACCGCATCGCGCGGCGCGTGGAGACCGACCCGCTCTACCGCACCATGATGGACGCCTCGCACGCCGACCCGCAGGAGACGGCGGCCGACGCCATCACCGCGGCGGCCCGGCAGGTCGCCCACACCATCCACGCCGCGGCGATCGTCACCTACACGACCAGCGGCTCCACCACGCTGCGCGCGGCGCGCGAGCGGCCGGAGGTGCCGATTCTCTGCCTGACCGCCAGCGCCGCGGCGTCGCGCCGGCTGGTGCTGGCCTACGGCGTGCACAGCGTGCTGACCGAGGACGTGCAGAACTTCTCCGACATGGTGCACAAGGCCACGCGCATCGCGTACCTGCACGGCCTTGCCGAGGACGGGCAGCGGCTGGTCATCACCGCGGGCGTGCCCTTCGGCATGCCGGGTTCCACCAACATCCTGCGCATAGCCTGGGTCGAGCGGCCCAGCCGGCCGGCGGGTTCCACGGCGCGCAACGCGCAGGACGTCCCGTCAGACCTTCAGTCCTCGAATGAATTGACACCGGTCATGGCCGGCGCCGAGGACTGACCTAGGATGGCACCGCGCCGATGCGGCAGATCCGCGCGCATCGGCGCGTTATCCAGAGGTGCCCCATGCTCAGCCCGTTGTTCATGAACCAGCCGGCGCCCGCCGGGATGGGACCGTCCGTGCGCGGCTGGGTCCATTCGGTGGAAACCGGCGGTTCCGTGGACGGCCCCGGCCTGCGCTACATCCTGTTCCTGGCCGGATGCCCGCTGCGCTGTCAGTACTGCCACAACCCCGACACCCACCACATGCACGACGGCGCGCCGTCGCAGTCCACCGACGTGCTGGCGGAGATCGCGACCTACGCGGATTTCCTGAAGCGCGCCCACGGCGGGCTGACGATCAGCGGCGGGGAGCCGCTGGTGCAGCCGGAATTCTGCGCGGCGATCTTCCGCGGGGCCAAACAGATGGGCCTGCACACGGCGCTGGACACGTCCGGGTTCCTGGGCGCACACGCCGACGACCATCTGCTGGCCGACATCGACCTTGTCCTGCTGGACATCAAGGCCTTCAAGGAATCGACCTACCGCACGGTGACCGGCGTGCCGCTGCGCTCGACGCTGGAGTTCGCGGATCGCCTGTCGGTGCTGAAAAAGCCGACTTGGCTGCGCTACGTGCTGGTTCCGGGCCTGACCGACGACCTGGACGAGATCAAGGGCTTGGCCGAGTTCGCCGCCGGCCTGGGCGTGGTGGAGCGTGTGGACGTCCTGCCCTTCCACAAGATGGGCGAGTACAAGTGGCGCGAGTTGGGCCTGCCCTACAAGCTTTCCAATACGGAGCCCCCGTCGACCGACCTGACCTGGCGGGTGCGCGAATGCTTCCGGGTGCAAGGGCTCCCGGTGGCGTGACACGAGGATCATGATCATGGACACGCATGGCATGGACACACAGGGCATGCCGGGGCTCCCGTCGACCCCGGTGACTCCGCAGCCGTCGTTGGACGCCCTGCTCCCCGACGCCATCGCCGTGGCGGCGGAAAACCTGGGCGTGAAGAAGGCGAGCTACGACACCGCGACTCTCTTCGCGCTGGCGATCCTGGCCGGCGCCTTCATCGCGCTGGGCGGCCTGTTCGCCACCGTTGCCATGTCGGGGGCGGAGGGCATGATGCCCTACGGCGTCACCCGGCTGCTGGGCGGGCTGGTCTTCTCGCTTGGCTTGGTCCTGGTGCTGGTCGGCGGCGCGCAGCTGTTCACCGGCGACGCGCTGATGGTCATGGCTTGGGCCAGCGGCCGGCTGAAGACCAGGACGATGCTGAAGGTCTGGACCACCGTGTGGCTGGGCAACTTCGTCGGCGCGGCCGGCACGGCGGTCCTGGTGTTCCTGTCCGGGCAATACACCTTCGGCCATGGGGCGGTCGGCGCCTCCGCGCTCTATTTCGCGACGGCCAAGAGCGGCCTGCCGACCGACCAGGCCTTCTTCCTCGCCATCCTCTGCAACGTGCTGGTCTGCCTGGCGGTGTGGCTGGCGCTCGGCGCGCGCAGCGTCACCGACAAGATCCTGGCCGTGACGCTGCCCGTCGCCGCCTTCGTCGCGGCAGGGTTCGAGCACTGCGTCGCCAACATGTATTTCGTTCCGCTCGGCCTGCTGATCGAGCACGGCGCCCCGGCCTCCTTCTGGGCCGACCTGGGGCGGAGCGCGCCGGTCATCCCGGTCGGGCACTTCCTCGTCAACCTCGCCGCGGTGACGCTGGGCAACTGGGTCGGTGGCGCATTGTTGGTCGGCGGCGTCTACTGGTTCATCTACCGCCGTCCGAGCCGCCGGACGCCGCACTGACAAGCGGCCACACGGACAACCGCGGGTTCTGCGACACTGTGGCGCGCAGCCGCGCCACAGCCGGAGGTCCCGTCCGCCCGCGTAGTATATTAGTATCTAAATCTCGACCGGGTGGCGGCTCAGGGCCTGCTTGTGGCGTTCCAGACGCTCCTGCAAGGTGTCGCCTTTGCGCAGCGCCACGGCAATGGACAGTATGTCGCCGAGGACCAGATGGCTGATGCGCGACGTCAGGGGCGAGGTGATGTCGAAGTCTTCCGAGACGTCCGACAGCAGGCTCACCGTCGCGATCTGCGCCAGCGGCGAGCCGGCGCGTGTCAGCGCGACCACCTCCGCCCCGGCGGACAAGGCGTTCTGCACGCTGTCGAGCATGTCGCGGGTGCGCCCGGAACTGGACACGGCGACGACCACGTCGCCGGGTGCCAGCGACAGGGCCGAGACGAAATAGACGTGCGGGTCGGTGTAGGCGACCGTGGGCGTGCCCAGCCGGAAGAAGCGGCGCTGGATGTCCTCGGCCACTGTGCCGGAGTTGCCGGAGCCGTAGAATTCGATCCGCCGCGCCTTCGCCAGCAAGTCGGCCGCGCGCTCCACCGCCTCCGCCGACAGGTTGTTCCGGGCCTGCATCAGCGTGGCGATCGTCCGGTCGAACACCTTGCCGGCCACCCCGGCCACCGCGTCGTCGGCGCTGACCTCCTGGTGGATGAAGGGCATGCCGGCGGCGATGTCCTGGGCCAGCTTGATCTTGAATTCGCGGAAGCCGCTGCACCCCAGCGCGGTGCAGAAGCGCGCGATGGTCGGTTCGCTGACGCCGGAGCGCTGCGCCATCTCGGCCATGGACAGGGAGATCACCTCCCCCGGCTGGGCCAGGACGCAGTCGGCCAGCTTCCGCTCCGACGGACGGAGCTGGTCGCGCACCGCCATGATTCTCGCCAGCATCGTTTCCTCTCCCGCATTCCGGATGCGCGGCACCCTAGCACAGATAGCAAAACTACATGGGTTAATATCCGCGGGCTATCGGCTATCGCCATCGCGCCAATGAATCATCAATAACTGCGACATCACGCCACAGCGAAATGCCGATAAACGACTGAGTGTACTTGGTTTTATTCTTGCGCAGCGACCCATACGGGTCTATGTAGCAAAACTACAAAACGAGCTTGACCCCGACGGTTCCCAAGCCCGCTTGCTATGGTCCCCGTTCCAGGGTCGACCAGTGAACCGTCGAAGAGACACGCGGCCAAGGCCGCACCGACGCCCTTTCGTGAGGATACATCATGGACACCCTGCTGATGGACGGACTCGTCGAGACCTCGGAGCAGCAAGCGGCCCGCCCCTGGCGGCGCTTCGCGCCCGGCGTCTGGCAGCAAGAGGTCAACGTCCGCGACTTCATCATCCGCAACGTTCAGCCCTATGAGGGCGACCGCGCCTTCCTGACCGACGCGACGGAGCGGACCAAGGCCCTGTGGGCCAAGGTCACCGAATTGCTGAAGGCGGAGCGCGCGGCCAAGGGTGGCGTGCTGGACGTGTCCAGCGAGGTGTTCTCCTCCATCACCGCCCACGCGCCGGGCTACATCGACAAGGATCTGGAGGTCGTCGTCGGCCTTCAGACGGATAAGCCCCTGAAGCGCGCCGTCATGCCCTTCGGCGGCTGGCGCATGGTCAAGAACAGCCTGGAGGCCTACGATTTCCCGGTGCCGCCGGCGCTTGAGGAGGTCTTCCCGAACCTGCGCAAGACGCACAACGACGGCGTCTTCGACGTCTATTCGGAAGAGGCGCTGAAGTGCCGCAAGTCCGGCGTCATCACCGGCCTTCCGGACGCCTACGGCCGCGGCCGCATCATCGGCGACTACCGCCGCGTCGCGCTCTACGGCGCGACCTTCCTGATCGCCGACAAGAAGGCCCAGTTCAAGAGCCTGGAGCTTGACCGGCTGGACGAGAACGCCCTGCGGCTGCGCGAGGAAATCTCCGAGCAGGTCAAGGCGCTGAAGGGATTGGTCGCGATGGCCAAGTCCTACGGCTTCGACGTCAGCCGCCCGGCGGCGAACGCCCGCGAGGCGGTGCAGTGGACCTACCTCGCCTATCTGGCGGCGGTGAAAGAGGCCAACGGCGCCGCCATGTCGCTCGGCCGCGTGTCCAGCTTCCTCGACGTCTACATCGAGCGCGACCTGCGCGACGGCAGCCTCACCGAAGCCGAGGCGCAGGAGTTGATCGACCAGTTCGTGATGAAGCTTCGCCTCGTGCGCTTCCTGCGCACGCCGGAATACGACCAGCTCTTCTCCGGCGACCCGACCTGGGTGACGGAGTGCGTCGGCGGCATGGCTCTGGACGGCCGCACCCTGGTCACCAAGAACAGCTTCCGCATCCTCAACACGCTGAACAACCTCGGCCCGGCGCCGGAGCCCAACCTGACCGTCCTGTGGTCGGAGAAGCTGCCGGAGGGCTTCAAGGCCTTCTGCGCGGAGACCTCGATCAAGACCTGCTCCGTCCAGTACGAGAGCGACGACCTGATGCGCCCGTACTGGGGCGACGACTACGGCATCGCCTGCTGTGTGTCGGCCATGCGCATCGGCAAGCAGATGCAGTTCTTCGGCGCCCGCGCCAACCTCGCCAAGACCCTGCTCTACGCCATCAACGGCGGCCGCGACGAGCTGTCGGGCGAGCAGGTCGGCCCGGCCACCGCGCCGATCACCGGCGAGGTGCTCGACTACGACGAGGTGATGGCCCGCTTCCAGCCGATGATGGAGTGGCTGGCCCGCGTCTACATGAACGCGCTGAACGCCATCCACTACATGCACGACAAGTACATGTACGAGCGGCTGGAGATGGCCCTGCACGACCGCGACATCCTGCGCACCATGGCCTGCGGCATCGCCGGGCTGAGCGTGGTCGCGGACAGCCTGTCGGCGATCAAGCACGCCACGGTGAAGGTCGTCCGTGACGAGCGCGGGCTGGCGACCGACTTCGTGATCGAGGGCGAGTACCCGGCCTTCGGCAACAACGACGAGCGGGTGGACGCCATCGCGCGCTGGGCGGTGGAGGCGTTCATGGGTATGCTGCGCAAGCAGAAGGCCTACCGCGACGCCACGCCGACGCAGTCGGTGCTGACGATCACCAGCAACGTGGTGTACGGCAAGAAGACCGGCAACACGCCGGACGGGCGCAAGGCGGGCGAGCCGTTCGCGCCCGGCGCCAACCCGATGCACGGGCGGGACAAGAAGGGCGCCATGGCCTCCATGGCGTCGGTGGCGAAGCTGCCCTATGCGCACGCGCAGGACGGCATCAGCTACACCTTCACCATCGTGCCCGGCGCGCTCGGCCGCACGGAGGGCGAGCGGGTGGACAACCTGGTTGGTCTGCTCGACGGCTACTTCGGGCAGGGCGGGCACCACATCAACGTCAACGTGTTCGACCGCGAGACGCTGCTGCACGCCATGGACCATCCGGAGCTGTACCCGCAGCTGACCATCCGCGTGTCCGGCTACGCCGTCAACTTCATCAAGCTGACCCGCGAGCAGCAGCTCGACGTCATCAGCCGCACCTTCCACAAGGCGAACTGAGTGTTCGGCGGCGCCCGCCCCGTCACGTTGGCGGGCGCCGCGGACCCAGCGCTTCTCCTCATCCACTCATCTCCATAGGGAACCGGCGAGCATTCGCGCCGGACGACAGACGCCATGAGCGCCATCACCAACATCCACGCCCGCGAGATCCTCGACAGCCGCGGCAACCCGACCGTGGAGGTCGACGTCCTGCTGGAATCCGGCGCCTTCGGCCGCGCCGCGGTTCCCTCGGGCGCCTCGACCGGCGCGCACGAGGCGGTCGAGCTGCGCGACGGCGACAAGTCCCGTTACGGCGGCAAGGGCGTGCTGAAGGCCGTCCAGGCCGTCAACGGCGAGATCGCCGAGGCACTCACCGGCGCGGACGCCGGTGCCCAGCGCGCAATCGATCTGGCGATGATTGCGCTGGACGGCACGCCGAACAAGGGCCGGCTGGGCGCCAACGCCATCCTCGGCGTGTCGCTGGCCGTCGCCAAGGCTGCGGCGGAAGAGGCCGCGCTGCCGCTGTTCCGCTACGTCGGCGGCGCGTTTGCCACGCTGCTGCCGGTGCCGATGATGAACATCATCAACGGCGGCGCCCACGCCGACAACCCGATCGACATCCAGGAGTTCATGATCATGCCGGTCGGCGCCACCTCCGGCGCCGAGGCCGTCCGCATGGGCTCGGAGATCTTCCAGGCGCTCAAGAAGAAGCTCAAGGACGCCGGCCACAACACCAACGTCGGCGACGAGGGCGGCTTCGCCCCCAACCTCGCCTCCACCGACGAGGCGCTCGGCTTCGTCATGAAGGCCGTCGAGGCCGCCGGCTACAAGCCCGGCGACGACGTCATGCTGGCGCTCGACGCCGCCTCGACCGAGTTCTTCAAGAACGGCAAGTACGAGCTGGCCGGCGAGGGCAAGTCGCTGGCGCCCGAGCAGATGGTCGCCTACTGGGCGGACCTGGTCGGCCGCTACCCGATCATCTCGATCGAGGACGGCATGGCCGAGGACGACTGGGAGGGCTGGAAGGCCCTGACCGACGCCATCGGCAACAAGGTGCAGCTGGTCGGCGACGACCTGTTCGTGACCAACCCGGCGCGCCTGGCCGAGGGCATCAAGAAGGGCGTCGGCAACTCGATCCTGGTCAAGGTCAACCAGATCGGCACGCTGTCGGAGACGCTGGAGGCCGTGGACATGGCGCACAAGGCCGGCTACACCGCCGTTCTGTCGCACCGCTCCGGCGAGACCGAGGACAGCACCATCGCCGACCTCGCCGTCGCCACCAACTGCGGCCAGATCAAGACCGGCTCGCTGAGCCGTTCGGACCGTCTGGCCAAGTACAACCAGCTGATCCGCATCGAGGAGATGCTGGGCACCGCATCCCGCTTCGCCGGCCGCGGCATCCTCAAGGCCCGCGGCTAAGGCGGCGGCACCTCCGGCGGCCTGCGACATAGTGTCCAGAGCCGCCGGAGACGGCCGATGTCGCTGTCAAAACGACTGATATATTAGTAAACATTCTGCTGCGACGCCCGGTCGAACCCGCACATCCGGGCGCATCAAAGACACCGCGCGACGCGCCTTCCCCACCTCGTCCGGCCAACCTGCCGGACCCTGGAAATCAAGGCGCGCACCGGGAGGAATCGGCTGAAACGGGCAGCAAGCCTTCGTCATTTCGACCGGAGTTTGGAACAATGAATGCCAATGGTGAACTCGACGGCAACGGCCAGGCGGCCCCGATCGAGAACGTCACCTTCGACGAGATCCAGATCGGCCAGACCGCGAGCCTCGCGCGCACGCTGACCGTCATGGACGTCGAACTGTTCGCCACCGTGTCGGGCAACATCGACCCGGTCCACTTCGACGCGAAGTTTGCCGCCGACTGCCGCTTCCCGAAGGTCATCGGCCACGGCATGTGGTCGGGCGCGCTGATCTCCGGCGTGCTGGGCACGCAGTTGCCGGGCGCCGGGACGATCTACGCCGGCCAGGACCTGCGCTTCAAGCGCCCGGTCGGCCTGGGCGACGTCGTCACCGCCACGGTGACCGTCCGCGAGAAGCGCGCCGACAAGAACATCGTCGTCTTCGACTGCCTGTGCACCAACCAGGACGGCGAGGTCGTCGTCACCGGCACCGCCGAGGTGGTCGCCCCGACCAAGAAGGTACGCCGCGCCGCCCAGGAGCTGCCGCGGATCCAGATGATCCGCCACGACAAGCACGACGCGCTGCTGCACAAGTGCGACGAGCTGCCGCCGGTCCCGACCGCCGTGGCCCACCCCTGCGACGAAAGCTCCCTGCGCGGCGCCGTCGAAGCGGCCGAAGCCGGGCTGATCGACCCGATCCTGGTCGGCCCGGCCGCCAAGATCCGCGCGCTGGCCGCCAACCACGGCCTGGACATCGCCCGCTACCGTCTGGTCGACGTGGAGCACAGCCACGCCGCCGCCGCTGCCGCCGTGGCGCTCGCCCGCAATGGCGAGGCCGAGGCGGTGATGAAGGGCAGCCTGCACACCGACGAGCTGATGGCCGAGGTCGTCCGCAAGGAGACCGGCCTGCGCACCGCGCGCCGGATCAGCCACGTCTTCGTGATGAACGTCCCGACCTACCCGCGCGCCCTGCTGATCACCGACGCGGCGATCAACATCTACCCGACGCTGGAGGACAAGGCCCACATCGTCCAGAACGCGATCGATCTGGCGAAGGTCCTGGGTGTGGAGACTCCGCGCGTTGCCATCCTGTCGGCGGTGGAAACGCTGAACCCGAAGATCGCCACGACGTTGGAAGCGGCCGCACTCTGCAAGATGGCCGACCGCGGCCAGATCAAGGGGGGCATCCTCGACGGCCCGCTGGCCTTTGACAACGCCATCAGCGCCGAGGCCGCGCGGATCAAGGGCATCAATTCCCCCGTCTCCGGCCAGGCCGACATCCTGCTGGTCCCGGACCTGGAGGCCGGCAACATGCTGGCCAAGCAGCTGTCCTTCCTCGCCAACGCCGACGCCGCCGGCATCGTGCTGGGCGCCCGCGTGCCGGTCATCCTGACCAGCCGCGCCGACAACGTCCGCACGCGGCTTGCCAGCTGCGCTGTCGCCTCGCTGGTCGCGGCGTCGCGCCGCCGCCCGGCCGTCGCCGCTCTCGCCGCAGAGTGAGTATGCAATCATGTCTCAACCCAAATCCCTGCGCGACGCCTATCTCATCATCAACGCAGGCTCCTCCAGCCTGAAATTCTCGGTCTTCTGCGGCGCCGGCAAGGCGGAGCTGGAAGCGGTGCTGTCCGGCCAGATCTCCGGCATCGGCACTGAGCCGAAGTTCGAGGCGAAGGACGCGCAGCGCCGCGTCCTGGCCGACGGCGCCATGGACGAGGTGGCTCCCGGCGACCGCGCCGGCCTGCTCGGCTTCCTGCTCAGCTGGATGCGGCACGAGCTGAAGGACACGCGCCTCGTCGCCGCCGGCCACCGCGTCGTGCACGGCGGCACCCGCTTCGCCACGCCGGTGCGCATCACGCCGCAGGTGCTGGCCGAGTTGGAAGGCCTGATCCCGCTGGCCCCGCTGCACCAGCCGCATAACATCGCCGCCATGGCGGCGCTGGCCGAGGTCTATCCGGAGCTGCCGCAGGTCGCCTGCTTCGACACCGCCTTCCACCAGACGCGGCCCTGGCAGGCGCAGACCTTCGCCATCCCCCGCGAACTGACCGAGGAGGGCGTGCGCCGCTACGGCTTCCACGGCCTGTCCTACGAGTACATCGCCCAGCGCCTGCCGCAGATCGCGCCGGAGCTGGCCGACGCCCGCGTGGTCGTCTGCCACCTTGGCAGCGGGTCGAGCCTGTGCGCGATGCGCGCCGGCAAGAGCATGGATACGACCATGGGCTTCACCGCGCTGGACGGTCTGCCGATGGGCACGCGGCCGGGCAACATCGACCCCGGCGTGCTGATCTACCTGATGCGCGAGAAGGGCATGGGGGCGGACGCACTGGAAAAGCTGCTGTACCACAAGTCCGGCCTGCTCGGCGTCTCCGGCGTGTCGAACGACATGCGCGCGCTGCTCGATTCCGAAAGCCCGCAGGCGGCGGAGGCGGTGGAGCTGTTCTGCTTCCAGGTCGCCAAGCAGGCGACGGCGCTCGCCACCGCCATGGGCGGGCTGGACGCGGTGGTCTTCACCGCAGGCGTGGGCGAGAACTCCGCCCCGGTGCGGGCGCGGGTGGCGGAGAAGCTGGCCTGGCTCGGCGTGAAGCTGGACGGAGCGGCCAACCGGGCCAAGGCAACGCGCATCTCCGCCGCGGAAAGCCGCGTTCCCGTCTTCGTCATCCCGACCGACGAGGAGCGCATGATCGCCAGCCACACGCTCGACCTGCTGGCAAACGCCACCGGGGCCGCCGCCGCGGCACCGCTTCCCGTCGCCGCCGAATAGGCGACGGGCGCAGTGTGGAGCCGGGGTCGCTCCCGACGTCCCCGGCTCCACGCAGTCTCCGCACGGCCACAGCGGCCGAACGCGGACGACGGAGGACAACACGCAATGGAAGTGTTCTTTTCCATCCTGTACCTGATCGGACTGGCGTCCTTCATGATGGGGCTCCACGCCCTGCCCCGCCTTGAGACCGAGCGGCGCGGCGTGCGCTGGCTGAGCGTCGGTGTGGTCAGCTTCGCGGCGATCGTCGTCGCCGGGCTGATCGACCATGGGACGGTCGATTCCGTCCTGGAGCTGATGGCCGGCCTCGCCATCGCCATGGCGGCGGTCGTCGCCGTCAACCAGCGCGTCCTGAAGTGGCGCAACCCGCCGATGACCTAAACCCCCTCGCCCGCCTCCCTCTCCCTGCGGAGCAGGGAGAGGGGTTGGAGACCATCACCGCAACGCCCGTTCCAGCGCGTCAACGAACAGCCGGACCTTCGGCGGCACGAAGCGGGAGGACGGGTGGACCGCCCAGATCGCCAGCGGTTCCAATTCGCCATCGGCGAGGTCGATGGGAACGAGGCGCCCGGCGGCGACCTCCTCCCGCACGTCCCAGCCGGAGAGGATGGCGATGCCGGCGCTGGACAGGCAGATCTCGCGCAAGCCCTCGATGGAGTTGGCTGTGAAGCGCCCCTGCACCCGGACGCGCTGGGTGCGCCCGCCCGCCTGAAAGGACCAGTGCGTCGTCCCGGTCAGGGTCAGGCACTGGTGTCCGCCGAGGTCGGCGATGACACCGGGCGTCCCATGTGCCTCCAGGTAGAACGGCGTCGCGTAGAGCGCGCGGGGGTTGGGCGCCACGCGGCGTGCGATCAGGCCGCTGTCTTTCAGCGGCGCGATGCGGATCGCCAAGTCGATCCCCTGCCCCACGATGTCGACCTGCGTGTCGGTCAGCAGCAGGTCCACCGACACCTGCGGATTCGCGCGCAGGAATTCCCCCACCAGCGGCGTCACCACCTTGCGCCCGAAGGCCGCCGAGGCGGTCAGCCGCAGCAGGCCGGAGGCGCCGGCGCTGGACGGGCGGACGCTGGCCCGCGCCGCGGCCTCGTTCTCCAGCATCGCCTGCGCGTAGGGCAGGAACGCCTCCCCCTCCGGCGTCAGGGCGAGCGAGCGCGTTGTCCGCTGCATCAGCCGCGCGCCGACGTCCGCCTCCAGTGCGGCGAGCCGGCGCGTCGCCATCAAGGGCGATATGCCCAGGCGGCGCGCTGCGGCGGCGAGGCTGCCGGCGTGCGCGGCTTCGACCAAGACAGCGAGGGTGGTGTGGTCCATTGCTTCATGAATTGAATGACAGGCACTTCATATTGGCTCACTAAATCATTTCATGAAAGCGGATTAGGTTTGTGTCCACGAGATTGGACCGCGAGGCTCCGGCCCCCTTCAGGGTTTTGACCGGTTCCCCGCAAGACCCAAGGACACCGCATCATGAGCATCTCCGACACAATGCCGCTCCGCGCACGGAAGGAGGAGCGTCCCGCAAAGGGCGTTCTCGGGCGCGGGCTGACCTTCGCGCTGGCCGCCGCCACGGGGGTGGCCGTCGCCAACATCTACTACAACCAGCCCATGCTGGGCCTGATCGAGCACGACCTGCCCGGCTCCCTGTCGGGCATGATCCCCACCGCGACGCAGCTCGGCTACGCGGTCGGGCTGGTGCTGCTGGTGCCGCTCGGCGATCTTGTGGAGCGGCGCCGGCTGATCGTCGGGCAGTTCCTGCTGCTGGCCGCGGCGCTCGCCGTGACCGCGACGGCGGGAAGCGCCGGCCTGCTGCTCGCCGCGTCGTTGCTGCTCGGGCTGTCGGCGACGGTGGCGCAGCAGATCGTGCCCTTCGCCGCGCATCTGGCCTCGCCGGAAAAGCGGGGTGCGGTGGTCGGGACGGTGATGGCCGGCCTGCTGACCGGTATCCTGCTCAGCCGCACCCTGGCTGGCTTCGTGGCGACGCATGGCGGTTGGCGGGAGATGTTCTGGCTGGGCGTCCCGCTGGCGCTGGGGGCCGGCGCGCTGATGGCATCCACCCTGCCGCGCAGCCATCCGAACGCGGACATCCGCTACCCGGCGCTGATGCGATCCATCGTCCACCTGTGGCTGGAATTCCCGGCGCTGCGCCTGGCCTCCATCACCCAGGGCCTGCTGTTCGCCGCCTTCACCGTCTTCTGGACCATCCTCGCCCTGCGCCTGGAAGAACCGCAATTCCAGTTGGGCGCCGACGTGGCCGGCCTGTTCGGCGTCGTCGGGGCGGTCGGCATCCTCGCCGCCCCGGTGGCCGGGCGGATCGCCGACAAGCGCGGCCCGCATGGGGTGATCGTTCTGGGAACGGTGCTGACGCTGGTGTCCTGGATGCTGTTCGGCCTGTGGACCTCCATCACCGGGATGATCGTCGGCGTGGTGCTGCTGGACTTCGCGATGCAGTCGGCGCTGGTGTCCAACCAGCACATCATCTTCGCCCTGCGCCCCGAGGCGCGCGCCCGGATCAACACCGTCTTTATGGGCACGATGTTCCTGGGCGGCGCGATCGGGTCCAGCACCGCGACGCTCGCCTGGAATGCGGGGGGCTGGACCGCGGTGTCGGGGCTGGGCGTCGCGCTGGCGGCGGTGGCCACCGTCCTCCAGCTGGTCGGCCGCCGGCGGGCGGCGTAAACACCTGACGAACGAAGGCCCTGCTCCCCCGGGAGCAGGGCCTTTTTGCATGGATGGGTGACAACCCTCGTCAGCGCGCTTCCGCCTCCAACAGGGCCTGCACCGCGCGTTGCAGGAGGCGCGGCGTGATCGGTTTGTGCACGATAGTAAGGCCCAGCCGGGCGGCGTCGCGCTCGCACTCCACGCCGATCTCGCCGGTGAGGATGATTCCCGGCACGGGCTGGCCGACCTGTTCGCGGATGCGCGCGACGGCATCGGTTCCAACCTGCCGGTCGCGCAGACGGTAGTCGGCGACGATGAGGTCGGGGGGCCGCGTTGTGCCGCCCAGGCGTTCCAGCGCCTGCTCGGCCGATCCGGCGACGATGACGTCGTAGCCCCATTCGCGGAAGGTCGTCCGCAGCCCCATCAGCACGATCACGTCGTCGTCGATCAGCACGGCCAAGCGCCCTTGGCCCTCGGTCGGCTGCATCGGCTCCGGAACCGGTGGCGGTGGGAGCGCGGCCTCCCCGACTGCCCGCGGAACATCGACCGAGAACAGCGATCCACGGCCCGGTTCCGACGTGACGTGCACGGGATGGTTCAGCAGCCGCGACAGGCGCTGGACGATGGCGAGGCCAAGCCCCAAACCCTGGCTGCGGTCGCGTTCCGGGTTGCCGACCTGGTGGAACTCCTCGAACACCTTGCCCAGTTGCTTCCCCGAGATGCCGATGCCGCTGTCGCGCACCCGGATGGCGATGCCGTCCCGGACGGCTTCGCAAGTCACCCGCACATGGCCCCGCTCGGTGTAGCGGATGGCGTTCTCGACGAGGTTGCGCAGCATGCGCCCCAGCAGCAGCCGGTCGCTGTGCACCGCGAGGCCGCCACCCTGCTCGACCTGGAACGCCAACCCCTTGCTGGCGGCGATCGGCGCGTAGGAGGCGTTGATCTCGTCCAGCAGCGGACCCAGCGCGAAATCGGCCAGTTGCGGAACGATCACGCCGGCGTCCAGGCGGGAGACGTCCAGCAGGCTGTCGAGCAGATTCTTCAGCGTGTCGAGCGCGCGTTCCAGCGAGGCCAGCGGAACGTGCCCCTTGTCGTCGGCGATGTGGCGGTGCAGCACCCCCGCGAACAGGAGCGCGGATTGGAGCGGCTGGCGCAGGTCGTGGCTGGTGGCGGCCAGGAACTTCGATTTGGACAGGTTGGCCTCGTCGGCGTTCGCCTTGGCCTCGCGAAGCGCCTCCTCCAGGGATTTGCGGTCGGTGATGTCCAAGAGGAGGCCGCTGAACTGCACGGGCATTCCGGAGTCGTCGTAGCGGATGCGCCCGATGGAGGTCACCCACCGGATGCCGCCGTCCGGCAGGATAATCCGGTATTCCAGGCGGGCGTCCAGCTTCCGCTCCGCGACCAGCCGGTCCCATTCGGCAAAACCGTGGGGCACGAGGTCGTCGGGATGGACGATGCGCATCCAGGTTTCGGTGGTCGCCTCGCTCTCCCGCGGATCGAGCCCCAGAATCCGGCAGCTTTCCTCCGACCATGTTCCGCGGCCGGCCGTCATGTCCCAATCGAACGTCCCGGCCTTGGCGGATTCCAGCGCGAGACTCAGATGGTCCTTGCTCCGGCGCAGGTCCTCCTCGGCCCGGCGGCGCCGGCTGATGTCGAGCAGATAGACCGTCAGGCCATCGTCCGTGGGAAAGGCGCGCATCCAGTACCAGCGCCGCGTCCGCACGCCCCAGAACTCGGAATCCGTGGGCACCCGCCGTTCCATCGCCTCCACCGACTTCGCGTGCATGGGATCGTTCTTCAATTCGGGAAAAACGTCCCACAGCCGCTGGCCGACAAGGTTGAAATCCCGCGCCAGCAACGACTTGGCCCGGTCGTTCAGGTAGGTGATGCGCCAGTTGCGGTCGAATTCGAGGACGCCGTCCACCGTGCTGCCCAACACCCGTGAGGCCTGCAGCGCGCTCTGTTCCGCCTGCATGCGCACGCGCAGGAACCGACGGGTTCCCCACAGCGCGGCAAGCGCCGCCGCCAGCAGAAGGACGACGAAGATCGCGCTCGTCCGCAGCGTTGCCGCGTTCACCGAACGCATCGCCACGGCCTTGTCGAGGCTGACGTGGATGTAGAGATCCCGGACGCCGACCTGAACCGGGGAGTAGGCGGTGATCCGCTGAACTCCGTCCAGCCCCTGGGCTTCCAACACGCCTTTGGAACTTCCGCCCAGCATGGGTGCGAAACGCTCCGGAAGCGGTTGCCCGGCAAGGTTCGGAAGCTCCGGAACGCGCGTGATGATGGTGCCGTTCCGGTCGGCGAACAGCACGGCGGCGTTCTGCGGAAGCGGCTTCTGCGCGAAATACTGTTCCAGCCACCCGACGTCGAGCAGGACGGTCACGATCCCGACCCGCGCGCCGTCCGGCCCGGTGTAGGCAAGCGCAAAGGGGATGGCCGGCCGGCCGGTGGTCCTGGCCAGCATGAAGGCGCCCGTCGCCACCTCGCCGGTTTGCAGGGTTTCGGCGCGGTAGGGGCGGTCGGCCACCGATTTGCCCAGGGCCGGCGGCTCCGTCGAACACCAGACCACGCCCGCCTCGTCGGACAGGTGGATGGTCAGGTAGCTCGGGTACTTCGCCCGGATGCGCGCCATGGTGTCCTGGCACAGCGGCGCCGGCATGCGGCCGACGCCCGTTTCCACCAGCGCGACGAGGAGATGGCGGACGTCCTCGATGATCCGTTCCTGCTCGGCCTCGACCAGATCCAGAAGACGGCTCGCTTCCTGCCGCACTTCCGCCTCGCGCGTGTCGCGGAGTTGGAATATTCCCAGAATCTCGAAGACCAGAAGCGGGAAAACGACGAACAAGAACAACGCAAGGAAGTGCTTCAGTGACCATCCGGGGCGGCTGGCCATATCGGATGATTTCACGAACGCCTCCCCGCTTTGTTCTTTTTATATCATGAGCTTGCCACGCCGCGGCTGGAAACGGAATGCATTCTTTTCCACTGGCCGATCGTGGATCTATCCATTGGTGGCGCTTTGCATGGAGCGCTCTCACTTCACGCATTGCAAAGCGGCTGCAACAATCGCATCGGCGGCGCTTGCCATCGCACCCCACACGCCAGGATGAGCATCCGAACAGGATGTCGAGAAAAGGAGTTCCCGTTTGGCACCCCGCCGGCCGACGAGGTGGGATTACAGACCCTCGCGCCGAACGCGAACCACCCAGCTTCGGGAGCCCTGGAAGACCTTGGCTTCCGCCATCCCGCCGTTGCCGTCACGGGACAGGCTGATCAGCTTCGCCCCGCGGCGGACCGCGCCGAAAGCCGGATGCCCGGCGAGATCGGCGTCTTGGATGTCGTTGCGATCCACCGGCCCGGCGACGCGCACCGGCGTTCCGATCGGCGCGGCACCGGGCAGTCCCCCGGACCGGCCGGACACCAGCGTGACGCCCGGCGCGTCCTTCGTCCGGGCGTAGAACAGGTGGTTCCCGATCCGCGTGACGAGACGCAGGCCGGCGTCCCCGCTCCAGTCCGGGGCCACGCTGTCGGCGTGGAAATAGAGCGCGCCCAGGCTGGGGTCCGGCAGCGGGGCCATGGCGGCGGGAGCCAGGGTCGACATCGCGCGGGCGGCGAGGCCCATTGCCTTGTCCCAAGCGGCCGGCTCCGTCACGCGGTCGGAGCGATCATCGAGCGTCCAGGAAAATTGCGCGACCGTACGGCCTGTCCGGTAATCGCGCCCCTTCTCCCACACGACCTCGCAGATGGATTTCGGGAAGTCCGCGGTGCGCAGCCGGTTGAGCGTCACCATGGCGACGGCGAGTTGCCCCGGTTCCGGCTGGTCGCGGGCCTCGTGGTAGATGTTGCAGGCGAGGCAGGTCAGTTCGTCCTGCCGACGGGCGGCGCAATCGACGCCTTGGAAAGGGTCGGCGGTGGCCGTGCCGGGCGCGGCGAACAGCGCCAGCCATGCGATGCCGATCCACGGTCCCTGCCGCATGCGCTCCATAGCCTCCCCGCCCGCGCCTGTCGCAAACCCGGTTGCGCTCCCGGTGGCACTCCCGGTGGCACTTTAGGAACGATCGGTTGGATTTGTCTCGGATTCCATTGTTCTAGGATAAGACGCCGATCGCCGAACATTCGGAGTAGAACGCCGCCCGTTTATTACCCTTTCGGGTGAGGCGATCTGATCCTGTTTTGCCGAATTGACCCCTTTGCATCCACCCGGCCATCGTCACAATAGAATTTCGGGCGCGTTTTCAGCCGGTGGGAGCATCTCCATGACAGCGTGGGCCATCACAGGGCGGAGTTTGGTTCGGACGATCGGCATGACGGCCGCCGCCGCTGGCGCGCTGCTGCTGGCCGGATGCGCGGGTTTGATGGGGGCGTCGGACTCATCGGGCGCCATCATGCTGCGGCACACTCCGCCGGAACGGGTCCAGGGCTTGCTCGCCCAAGCCGAGAGCGACCTGCGCGACGGCCGCTTCCAGAACGCGCTGACCGGCTTTTCGACGGTGGTGCAGACGGAACCGGAGAACCGGCGCGCGCGCGTCGGCATGGCGGAGGCCTATCTGGCAAGCGGCAACGCGGAACTCGCCTTGAAAGGCTTCGACGGCCTGCTGGCGGAGACGCCGGACGACGCGCCCCTGCTGCAGGGCCGCGGCATCGCGCTTGCCCAGCAGGGCAAGGCGGACGCGGCTGAGGCGCCGCTCGCCGCCGCGGTGGCGGCCAACCCGTCGCTGTGGCGAAGCTGGAACGCGCTGGGCCGCGTCCATGACCTCCAGCAGAAATGGGACCGTGCCGACGCCGCCTACCGGCGCGCGCTGGAGATCAATCCGTCCGCCGCGTCGGTCTACAACAACCTCGGCTATTCGCTGCTTCTGCGCGGGCGGTACGCGGAGGCGGCGACGCAATTCGACCTGGCGCTGCGCCACGAGCCGGGCATGGCCGCCGCCCAGGACAACCTGGCCTTCGCGAACGCCCTGATGGGCCAATACGACCGCGCGCTGGCGGCGGTCCCGGCGGAGCGGGCACCGACCGCGCTGAACAACGTGGGATTTGCCGCCCTGGCGCGCGGCGACTACGGCACGGCGGAGAGCTACCTGATCCGGGCGGTGCAGGACAGTTCCCGACATTTCGGCACGGCCAACGAAAACCTGCGCTGGCTGACCTACCTCCGCAAGAACAGCCTGGACGCTCGCTGATTACACCCGGCGGGCTTCGCGCCGGGCGGCCTATCCGCGCGTTGTACGGGAACGGAGGCACCGTTTCCGGAACAGGGCGCGGATGGGCTGGCGCACATCGACGCTGGGCAGGCTGACCGCCGGCTGCATCGCGGCCGGCCTGCTGCTGTGCGGTCGCCCAGCGGGGGCCGAGGGAAGCGTGGACATCATCGACATCCACGGCCTGCGCCTGGAGGCGCCCGGCCAGCTCCGCCCGGGCGTTCGCGATGGAATTCTCACTCAGGCCGGCCGAGCCGCCGTGGCCGAAGCTTGGCGTCGGCGCTATCCCAACATCCGGCCGCCGTACCTGTCAGACCGCATGGTCGCCGATGCGGTGCGCCACATCGACCTGATCGATGAGACGATCGCCCCCGACGGCTACGCGGCCACGCTGGACGTCGCCGTCGCGATGGACGTCCTGCGCGTGGCCGCGGGACTGCCCGCCCCACCACCCATCCCGGTGCCCATCCCAGCGCCCAGCCCTGCGCCCACCATCATCACGGCTTCCGGCGCGGGCGTGCCCGCCGATGTGGGGCACGCGCCATCGGTGACACTTGCGCCGCCTCTTCCGCCCGCGGGCGTCGCGTCCGGCCCGCGCTGGCTGCACATCGGCCCGCCGGTATCGGACGGCCTGGGCACCGCCGGTTCCCCAGCCCTGTTGCCCATCGGGCGTTTCGCCGGCACCGGACGCCGGCACCCCGGCCTCCATTGCCTTTCCGCGACGGGCTGCGCGGCCGATTGAACCTTTTGCATAGCCATCGGACGTTTGACCATCGCCGTCTACTCCGCTGCGACGGCGGATTCGGGTAACCGCTGATCACGTTCGTCTAGCTGTTTGAGCGCATCCCTATCGGTCACATTTAATTCGAAAGCTAAGCATTATTTGCACACGAAGAATTCACGCAGAATTGGCCTGCGATATTCCTCGGAAATCCTGGGTTGAGGGGGATAACCGTGAAACCTGTCTCCGCGATCTTTTTGTCCGCGCTTGCCCTGTCCGGCGGCATCTCCGGCAATCTTTCGGCACAGACCGCGGTTCGCGTGGAATCCGCCGCCGCCCAGGTCTCGGGCGAAGTGCAGCTTCCCTTGAACAAGTCCCGCGTTATCCGCGTCGACCGCCCCGTGACGGACGTTCTCGTCGGCAACCCGCAGGTCGCCGACGTGATGGCCCTGTCCGACCGGTCGATTTATGTCCTGGGCAAAAGCCTGGGCTCCACGAACATCGTGCTGTACGGCGCCAACCGCTCGCTGATCTCGCTGATGGACGTGACGGTCACGCCCGACCTTCCCACCCTTCGGCAGCGGCTGCACGAGCTGATGCCGAACGAACGCGTGGAGGTGCGCGGCGCCAACGACGCGGTGGTGCTGAGCGGCACCGTGTCCAACGGCGAGCTGATGAAGCGGGCCGTGGCGGTGGCGGAGAACTTCGCGCCGGGCAAGGTCACCAACATGCTGGGCATGGCCGGCGGGCAGCAGGTGATGCTGGCTGTGCGCTTCGCCGAGGTGAAGCGGAACCTGGCCAAGCAGCTGGGGCTGAACACCAACATCCTGGTCGGCCGGGGCAACGACCAGCTGGCCTTCCGGTCCGGCTCGGTGCCCAACCTGACGCCCTTCGCCGCCGCGGCGGGGATGCTGAACTGGGGCAGCGTCAGCATCGACCTTCTTCTC
Organism: Azospirillum canadense; assembly: GCF_025961225.1. Lineage (GTDB taxonomy): Bacteria > Pseudomonadota > Alphaproteobacteria > Azospirillales > Azospirillaceae > Azospirillum > Azospirillum canadense. The sequence goes on from NZ_JAOQNG010000002.1 coordinate 436,019, forward strand.
GACGCGCTGGAGCAGAAGGGCATCGTGAAGACCCTGGCGGAGCCGAACCTGATCGCCATGTCCGGCGAAACGGCCAGCTTCCTGGCCGGTGGCGAGTTCCCGATCCCGGTCGGCACAAACTACCAGAACGGCACCAACTTCATCACCATCGAGTTCAAGCAGTTCGGCGTGAAGCTCGCCTTCACCCCAACGGTGCTTGGGAATGGGACGATCAACCTGCTGGTGGAACCGGAGGTCAGCGCCATCGACAAGACCAACGCCGTCGTGCTTCAGGGCACCGTCGTTCCCGGCCTGACCACCCGGCGGGCACGCACCACCGTCGACCTGCGGCACGGAGAAAGCTTCGCCATCGCCGGCCTGATCCAGAGCAACTTCACCGACGGCGTCAACCAGATGCCGGGCCTGGGGGACATCCCCGTCCTGGGCGCCCTGCTGCGCAGCAGTTCGTTCCAGCAGCAGGAGACGGAGCTGGTCATCATCGTGACGCCCTATCTCGTGCGCCCGACGCTCGCCGGGCAGTTGCGCCTGCCGACCGACAACGTCGCGCCGCCGCAGGCGATGGACCTGTTCCTGAAAGGCCGGATCGAGGGCGCGCGCCCCGGTCCCGCCGCCGCGGCCCCGGCTGCGGCCATGCCCGCCGGTGCCGGCCTGGCCGGTGATGTCGGTTACGTCCTGCGCTGAGGTGACGCCATGAAAAGCCTTCTTGCCTTGTCCGCGGCGGCCCTGCTCGTCGCCGGCTGCTCGTCGGAAATCCCCATCACCGGGTCGCCGGGGCTCGGCGACGCCGTGCGCAACAACATGGCCGCGCAGATCGTGCCGGTGCCGCCCTCCCCGCAGGCCGGCATGCCCATCGAGGTGCCGGCGCAGCGGACCTCGCTTGCCATCGAACGCTACATGAAGGGCGAGGTGACGCCGCTGCGCACGGAGTCCGCCAACTCCAAAAAGCAGTAACCCTCGCCAAATCGGCGATTTGCGCGTCGGCCGTCGGTCACACTATGACCGACGGCCTTTTACTTTGTACTCGATGCATTTTTATTGGTTGTTATTTTTGCGCAACCGGCAGCGAAAGATTGGCCAGCGGGTGCGGGGCACCGTGGCCGCGCGCGCCGCCAGCGGCGACAAGAATCCAACAACTGGTTGAATGGACACACATTCTTCTCTTGTTTTCATCATTCGCACACGACTCTTTGAGACCTAAGGGTTAATCATTGGACCGAAATTCCGGATCCATTCGCGTCGCCTCTCTGCAAAGGAGTGAACCGATTGAATTCTGGAACGAGTCTTTCGTGACGTCGCGCCGTTCAGTAATTCGAAATAAATTCTAATTCACCGGGGCAACGAAGCCTCGGAGGTTCCCGAAAAATCCATACTCACTCAGGAGATAGAAGTCATGAACAAGATCATCGCCAATGTCCGCTCCTCCTTCGGTCGTTTCGTTCGCGACGAGCGCGGCACCCAGCTGGTCGAAACGGCGGTGTGGATCGGCCTGATCACCGCGGCCGTGGTTACCGTCGTCTCCACCCTCGGCACCGAGACCAACAACGCCCTGACCTCCGTTTCCACCGCCCTGACCAAATACCAATGACCGGATACGCCTCGCGGCGGCTGGCATTCCCTGGCCGCCGCGATCCAACGTTCGGGCTCATCCCCTTCTTCACAAAGCCCCCTTTTCAAAAAAAACCGGAGGCTCCATGAGACAGCGTGCGCTGCTCATGCTCGCTCTCGCCTGCGTGACCGGCGGGACGGCGGTTTATCTTGCGCGAGGGTGGATCGCGCGGCAGACGCAGCCGCAGGTCGTCGCTCTCCCCACCCTTCCCCCGGCCACGACTATTACCGTCGTCGTGGCCAAGATCCCCCTGAAGTTCGGCGACGAGCTGAGCCGCGAGAGCCTGCGCGAGATGGCTTGGCCGGCGGACGCGGCGCCGGAGGGGTCCTTCCGCACCATGGACGAGCTGCTGGGCGGCGAACGCCGCGTGGCATTGCGCGAAATGGGACCGAACGAGGTGGTGCTGAAGGCACGCGTGTCCGGCTACGGCGGCCGCGCTACCCTGTCGGCGGTCATCGCGGAGGGCATGCGGGCCGCCACCATCCGCGTCAACGACGTGCAGGGCGTCGCCGGCTTCGTGCTGCCCGGCGACCTGGTGGACGTGGTGTTCACCCGGCCGGAGGATCCGACCCCCGGTGTCCAGTCGGCGCCGATGACCGACGTCCTGCTGCAGGGCGTGAAGGTGCTGGCGGTCGACCAGACGGCCGACGACCAGAAGGACAAGCCGATCCCCGCCAAGGCCGTGACGCTGGAGGTGACGCCCGACGACGCGCAACGCCTGGCGCTGGCCGGGCAGGTCGGCAGCCTGGGCCTGGCGTTGCGCCAGTCCGGCGGTGTCCAGACCGCCTCGGTGGACACGATCCGGATCGGCAACCTCGTGAACCGCGCGCCGCTCGCCATTTCGGCGGCGGCCGTCGCCTCCGCGCCGCGGCCCGAGCCCGATGTGGGTCCGCTGCACGCCAGCGTGCGCATCGTCCGCGCCCTGGAGGAGAGCACGCAGGACGTGCCCTATGAGAACCGTCCCGCCGCCAAGCCGGCCCCCCGCCGGCCGGACGGTTCCAAGGGCGACCGCGTCGCCACCCGCTGAAACCACACCTCAGCTCCGGGACAGACCCATGACCCACCCGCGACGATCATCTCGGCAGGCTTCCGGGCAGGCCCGCCGTCCGCTGCGCGCGCTGGCCCGGACCGAGGATGGCAGCGTTCTTCCCTACTTCGCGGTGCTGGCCGCCGTCCTGGTCGGCGCGGTCAGCCTGTCGGTGGACGTCGGCCGGGTGGTCGACACCAACACCGAGGCCAAGTCGGCGGCCGACGCCGCCGCGATCAGCGCCGCGGCGATCCTCGCCTCGGCCCTCCGCACGCCCGGCCAGGACGCCGCCAGCATCCGCACCGCCGTGACGAACGCCGCCTCGACCATCGCCGTCAACCGCCAGACCTTCGGGTCGGCGGCTGCCGCCGGCGGAGGAACGACCACCGGCGGTGCGGTGACGGTGACCAAGGTGCGCCTGCTGACCGGCCTGCCGGAACAGAACGGCGGCTCCGCCTCCACGCCGATCGGCGCCGCCTACGAGACGACCGATCCCTGGCAGGCCCGCTTCGTCGAAGTCACCACGCAATCGCTGACCACCGACTATCTGTTCGCCCCGGTGCTGGGCGGCGCCAAGTCCACGCAGACCAATGCGGTCGCCGTCGCCGGCGTGATCCAGGTGGTGTGCCGCGTCCCCCCGGTCTGGATCTGCAATCCGGCCGACAACGGGTCGACGACCAACCCGATCTTCGACGGGTCGGTGTGGCGCGGACGCGAGGCGCTGCTGAAGGCGTCGGGCGCGAACGCCTCCTGGACGCCGGGCAACTTCGGGCTGCTCGACGCGCCCGCGGGACAGGGGGCCAGCGCGGTCGCCGACCTGCTGGCCTCCGCCGCGCCGAACGACTGCTTCAAGTCGCAGGGCGTCAACCTGCGGCCGGGTTCGGCTAGCTCCGTCCGGACCGCCTTCAACACGCGCTTCGACATGTACGAAGCGCCCTTCTTCAACGGGAACGCCAAGACCGACCCCAGCTACCGCCCGGCCCTGAACGTGACCAAGGGCTACATCCAGGCCACCGGTGGCGGTGGCAACGGCAACGGCAACGGCAACGGAGGTGGCGGCAATGGGGGCGGGGGCGGCGGGAACGCGTGCAATCTCACCGCCTCGTCGCCGCCGACCGCCATGGGCCTGCCACGCGACAAGGATCTCACCACCACCAACCGGTTCGGCAACGGCCAGTGGGATTGCCCGTCCTATTGGGCGGTGAACCACCCCGGCCAGACCGTTCCGGCCAACTGCACCAACCCGTCGAAGATGAGCCGGTACGACATGTACCGCTACGAGATCGACAACAAGCTGATCCCGAACAACGGCGCCGGGCGCGAGAACGGGAATCCCGCCTGCTACAGCAACGCCGGCACCCCGCCGAGCGACAGCCCGGACCGCCGCGTCGTCTACTTCGCCATCGTCAACTGCTCGCAACAGGCGCTGAACGGCAACCGCGACAATGTGCCCGTCGCCGCCTTCGGCAAAGCCTTCCTGCCCGAACCCGTGGTGAACAAGGGCGGCGACGACGAGGTGGTGATCGAGTTCATCGACGTCGTGAAGGTCGGGGCCGACGACGGCGTGCTCCACGAAATCGTCCAGCTGTACCGGTGATCCGATGCGCTCCCTGCCCTTTCTCAAGCTGCGTCTTCTTGGGGATTGCCGCGGTTCGGCGTTTCTGGAAGCGGCCATCGTCCTGCCCGTGGTGATGAGTCTGGCCTTCGGCCTCGCCGAGCTTGGCCGAGCCCTGCACCACCAGCATGTCCTGACCAAGACCGTGCGGGACGCCGCCCGCTACCTCGCCCGCGTCTCCTTGGCCTGCCCGGCGACCGGCGACGCCAATTGGGCGACCGCGCAGAGCACGGCCACGACCCTGGCGCTGACCGGGCAGATCGGCGGCACCACGCCGCTGGTCGGCTATTGGACGGCCGGCGCCTTCTCCGTCGCCGCGCCGACCTGCCAAACGGTCATGGGGCGCCCGGTTCAGGTGATGACCGTCTCCGGATCGGTCGACTACCAGAGCATGGGCTTCCTCTCCCTGCTGAACCTGCCGCCGATGCGGCTCCAGGCCAGCCACCAGGAAATCCACATCGGTGAATGAGGAGCGACGGATGAAACGCTCTCTGCTCCGCCGGCTGGGCATTGATGCCCACGGCTCCGCCATGGTCGAGATGGCGCTGGTCTTCCCGCTGCTGCTGACCCTGACCTTCGCGATCCTGGAGTTCGGCAATGCCTTCTACCAGTGGCTGATCGCGGAGAAGGCGACGGAGATGGGCGTTCGCTTCGCCGTGACCGCGCCCATCGTCGCAACGGGTCTGTCCGACTGCGGCGCCGCCACCACGGCCACCGCCGGCACGCCCTGCCGCCAAGTCGCGGGGTCCGACGGCTGGACCAGGACCTGCACGTCGGGCAGCGCCAGCGGCTGCGATGCCACCGCCTTCACGGCCATCGTTGCCAAGATGCAGGCGATCTACCCGCGCATCGCCGCCGCCAACGTGACGGTGCAGTACAGCGGCACCGGGCTGGGCTTCGTCGGCCGGGGCTCCCCCGTCCCGAACGTCACCGTGTCGCTCAGCAACCTGACCTTCGACTTCGTCGTGCTCAACGGCCTGCTCGGGCTTGGCCAGATCGCCATGCCGGATTTCCGGGCCACGCTGACCGGCGAAGACCTGTCCTGACCACGCCTTCCAACTGGGCTTCCCAACGGGTGGTAAGATCATGAGCCGTCGCATCAACACGCTTGCCCTCCTGCGCACCGCCGCCTGCGCCGACGAGCTGCGATCCGCCTTCGACAAAGCCGACGCCGGCCGGCTGGACCTGCGCATGGCCGACTCCCTGCCTTCCGGCGCAGCGGGCTTCGACGTCCTGATGGCCGAACTGCCGTTCGACGCGGCCGGGGCGGTGAAGGCGCTGGGCACCCTGCTGCGCGACACGGCGCAGGGCCGCCCGGTGATCGCCATCGTCCAGGAGGCGACAATCCCGCTGGTGCGGGAGCTGATGCGGACCGGCGCGCTGGACGTGCTGCCGCGCCCGGTCGCACCAAGCGACCTCCTCAACGCGCTGTCTCACGCCCGCGCACAGGTTGCCGCCGGCACCCGGTCGGAGGGGCGCGTGATCACGATGATGCGCAGTTGCGGCGGCATCGGCGCCACAACGCTGGCCGTGCAGACGGCGCTGTCGCTGGTCGACCAGGCCCCTGGCCCGGCCACGGGGCAGAAGGCGCGGGTTTGCCTGGCCGATTTCGACCTGCAGACCGGCAACGCCGCCCTGTCGCTGGACCTGACCGGCGCCGCCGGCCTGACCCAAATCCTGGACGCGCCGGCCCGCCTCGACGCCGCATTCCTCGCGTCGGCAATGGCCCACCACCCCTCCGGCCTGGAAGTGCTGGCCGCACCGTCGGAAATCGTGCCCTTCGACGCGCTGACCCCCGACATGGCGGTGCGCATCCTGGCGCTGCTGCGCGAGCGGTACGACGTCATCGTTGTGGACATGCCGCACGCCTGGACCGCCTGGACGTCGCCGGTGCTGGCCGGGTCCGCGCTGGTCGCCTTGCTGCTGCGGCTCGACGTCACCGGCCTGCTGCGAACACAGGCGCAGCTGAAGCTGATGGCGGAAGAGCAGCTGGACGACGTGCCGCGCCTGCTGGTCGCCGGCCAGACGGAGTCCGGCTCCGCCCTGAAACAAAGATTGAAAGACGCGCAGGCGGCGCTGGGCCAACCCATCGACGCCGGCATCCGCGCCGACCCGCGGGGCGCCCAGGAGGCGCGTGAATCCGGACGCCCGCTGGCCGAGGCCGCGCCCGGCAGCGTCATCGTCAAGGACGTCCGCGCCGTCACGGCGTTGGCGCTTTCCACCCTCTACCCGGCCCCCCAGGACGCGGAGGCGCCCCGGTCGGCGCTCCGCCGGCTGCTGTCCCTCGCGCCGCTCGGCGCCGCCCGCTGACCATTTCAAACCAAAGAGGTCGAGCCATGTTCGGTCGCTTCCGCGGCGGTGCCGCCGCCCTCGTCGAGCCCGCACCCGCTGATGATCCCCGGCCCGCGGCCGTCCCGGAGCCTGCCGCCCCTGCGCGTCCCGTGAGCTTCGAGGACAGCGAGCGCTACATCGACCTGAAGGTCAGCCTTCACCGCAAGCTGATCGACGTCATCAACCTCGCGGCACTCGACAAGATGGAGCGGGACGACATCGCCCGCGAGGTGAACGACATCCTGGGCGACCTGCTGACCGACGAGCAGATCGCGCTGAACGCCAGCGAACGCAGCCGCCTGACCCGCGACATCATCGACGAGCTTCTGGGGCTCGGGCCGCTGGAGCCGCTGCTGAAGGATCCGACCGTGTCGGACATCCTGGTCAACACCCACGCCCAGGTCTTCATCGAGCGGCGCGGCACGCTGGAGCTGTCCAGTGTGAAGTTCCGCGACGAGCGGCACCTGCGCCGCATCATCGACCGCATCGTCGCCGCGGTCGGGCGGCGGGTGGACGAGTCCCAGCCGATGGTCGACGCCCGCCTGCCCGACGGCTCCCGCGTCAACGCGGTGGTGCCTCCGGTGGCCATCGACGGGTCCATCGTGTCGATCCGCAAATTCTCCAAGACGCCGCTCAGCGTCGAGCGGCTGGTCGCCACCGGGTCGGTCACGCCGGAGATCGCGCAGGTGCTGCGCGCGGTGGTGAAGTCGCGGTTGAACGTGCTGATCTCCGGAGGCACGGGCACCGGCAAGACGACCATGCTGAACGCCCTGTCCAGCTTCATCGACGAGCGAGAGCGCGTCGTCACCATCGAGGACGCGGCGGAGCTTCAGCTCCAGCAGGCCCACGTCGTGCGGCTGGAAACCCGCCCCGCCAACATTGAGGGCCGCGGCGAGATCGCGCAGCGGGAGCTGGTGAAGAACGCGCTGCGCATGCGGCCCGACCGCATCATCCTCGGCGAGTGCCGGGCGGGCGAGGCCTTCGACATGCTGCAGGCCATGAACACCGGCCACGACGGGTCGATGACCACCATCCACGCCAACACCTGCCGCGACGCGCTGGGTCGCCTGGAGCAGCTGATCGGCATGACCGGGATGAACCTGCCGCCGCGCTCCATGCGGGCGCAGATCGCGTCGGCCATCCACGTCATCGTGCAGATCCGCCGTTTCTCCGACGGCCGCCGGCGGCTGGTCAGCCTCAGCGAGATCACCGGCATGGAGGGCGAGATCGTCACCATGCAGGAGATTTTCCGCTTCGACCAGCACGGCGTCGACGCGGACGGCACCGTGCGCGGCGTCCACGTCGCCACCGGCGTGCGCCCCCGCTTCTTCGAACACGCCGCTGCCTGCGGCCTGGACCTGCCAAGCCGCCTGTTCGCCCCGAATCACGCGCTGGGGTGAGCGAATGAGTTGTCGCGTTGGGCCCCCACCCTAACCCTCCCCCACCTTCGGCTCTCAGCGAACGCCAAAGGCGTTCGCCTGACAGCGCATGCTTCGCATGCGCGAGAGGCGAGGGAGGGAACTGCCGCCACTCCGCGACCAAGCCCCTCCCCCGCGAAGTGGGGGGAGGTTGGGAGGGGGGCCCAGCGCGACCACTCCCCCACCCCGCTCCCCCGACCAGCACCGAAGGAAGCGCACCATGGGATTCACCGACATCGACTACGCCTATATCTTGCTGTTCGTGTCGGGGCTGCTGCTCGTCGAAGGGCTGTATCACCTCGCCATCGACATGCGGCGGGGGGAGAATGGTGGGCGGAACCGCCGCATGCGGCTGCTCGCCGCCGGCGCTGCGGGCGACGCGGCGCTGAACCGGTTGCGCCGGGGGGAGACCGACCGGCTGTCGGCCGCCATCATCCGCGCCCTGCCGATCACGGATCGGCTGATCCGGGAATCCGGCCTGACCATCTCCGTGCGCCGCTTCGCCGCGATCTGCGTGAGTCTGGTCGTGCTGGCGCTGCTCGCCCTGCGCTTCGCCGCCGGGCTCGCCCCGCTGCCGTCGCTCCTGGGCGCGCTGGCGTTGGGCATCGGCGGGCCGATGCTGGCGCTGGGAGTGCGCGGACGCCTGCGCATCGCGAAGATCGTGCTCCAGTTTCCGGAGGCGCTGGAGATGATGGTGCGCTGCCTGAAGGCCGGCCACCCGATCGGCAGCGCCATCGGCATGATCGCCACGGAGATGCCCGACCCCATCGGCACCGAGTTCGGGCTGGTGGTCGACGAAATGACCTACGGGCTCGACCTGCACAGCGCGCTGGTGAACCTTGCGGCGCGCGTGCCGAACCCGGACCTGCGCTACTTCGTCGTCACGGTGCAGATCCAGCACAACACCGGCGGCAACCTGGGGGAGGCGCTGGGCAACCTCGCCACCGTCATCCGCGACCGCTTCGCCATGAAGGCGAAGGTGAAGGCGCTGACCTCCCAAGGGCGGTCCTCGGCCTTCATCATCGGCTTGATGCCGCTGGTGTCCGCCGCCGCGATCAACGTGATCAACAAGGGGTATTTCGGCGACGTCATGACCGACCCCCTGTTCATGCCGGGCATGGTGGTCGCCGGCGTGCTGATGGCCATCGGCCATCTGATCATCCACCGCCTCGTGAATTTCCGAATCTGAGAGCGGAGGCACGCCGGCCATGCCCGACTTCCATGTGTTCGAGTCCCACCTGTTCGACGTCCTGAACGACCTGCGCTATGCCTTCGTGGACGAGCGCGCGCTGATCCTGGGCGCCGTGTTCCTGTCGGTCTTCCTGGCGGTGCTGGCCGCTGCGACGGCGCTACGCGGTCCCGACGCGGCTACGGCGCGGATGCGCGCCCTGGCGACCCGCAACCGGACCGGCGCCACGCTGCGCCACGGCCTGGACGGCGAGGGCACGCGCGACCTGATCCGCAAGCTGGAGCGCACGCTGGTCCCGACCGACGGCCGCAAGCGCGGCTTTGCCCAGCAGCGGCTGGTGCAGGCCGGCTATTACCACCCGCGGGCGCTGCCGGTTTATTACGCGCTGCGTTGCGCGCTGGCGCTGGGGTTGCCGGTGCTGGCGCTCGCCGCCTGGCCGCTGGTCGGCGGGTCCATGTCGGTCCGGACCATGTATCTCGTGGGCGTGGGGGCGGCGGCGTTGGGCTTCTTCGGGCCGGCGGTCTTCCTGTCCCAGCGCGTGGAGATCCGCCAGAAGGCGGTGCGGGAGGCGTTTCCCGACACGCTGGACATGCTGCTGGTCTGCGTCGAGGCGGGGTTGGGCCTGAACGCCGCCATCGCCCGCGTCGCGTCGGAACTGAAGGATGCCCACCCGCTGCTGAGCGAACATTTCCTGATCCTGGGCCTGGAGATGCAGGCCGGCATCGCCCGCGACGCCGCGCTGCGCAACCTGGGCGCCCGCATCGGGCTGGACGAGGTGAACGCGCTGGTGACCCTGCTGATCCAGTCCGACAGCATGGGCGTCAGCGTCGCTCAGACGCTGCGCGTCTACGCCGCTGACATGCGGCGCAAGCGACTGGTGAAGGCGGAGGAGCACGCCAACAAGCTGCCCGTGCACATGGTGCTGCCGCTGGCCGCCTTCATCATGCCGTCCTTCCTGATCGTCATCTGCATCCCGACGGTCATCCGCGTGCTGCGGGTCCTGCTGCCGGCCCTGTCGGGTCACTGACGTAGCCTCCAACCCTCCCCTGCCCCAGCCACTCCAACGGCCATGAGCGTTTCCATGATCGACCCTTTTGTCGCCCTCGCCGGATGCCTGCTGCTGGTCGCCGCTACGTGGGACGTCGCACGTTTCCGGATTCCGAACTTCCTCTGCGCCGCGTTGGCCGGGCTGTTCGCGCTGCGCGCCGTCCTGCTGCCCGACGCGGCGGAGGCGATGCGGCACCTTGCGCTGGCCGCCATCGTCTTCGCCGTCACCGCACTGCTGTTCGCGCGGGGGCTGATCGGTGGCGGCGATGTAAAGCTGCTGGCCGCCGCGACGCTCTGGGTACCGCCGGCCGCGGTCCTGCCGCAGATGCTGGCGGTGAGTTCCATCGGCGCCCTGCTGGCTCTGGGCGTGGCGGCGTTGCGGCGGATCGTCCGGCTGGTCCTGCCCGTGCCGACGTACGGCGAGGCAGCGCTTCCGGAGATCCTGCGCGCTGGCGCGCCCCTGCCCTACGGCGTCGCCATCGCCGCCGGAACCCTGCTTCACCTGCCCTGGACCCTGTGACGGCTTGATAGAAGAGGCGACCATGGACCGATCAATCACTTGGGCGGTCGATTTCTCAACCGGCGTCGCGACGTCGGAAGCCGGGCTCGTGCAGTTCGATGGAGGCCCCAAGGACTACCGCGTCATCCGGGCGCGGCTGCTTCCGTCCTTCGCCGGGGCCAAGGTGCGCCTGTGCCACGACGCGCTGCACGCCATCCGCGGCGCCTGGGCCGTCCAGGCACTGGAACGCACCTGCCGCCTGCGCAGCCCTTATTGAGAACCATCGTCCGGTCGGCAGCGGCGGCAGGCGCGGAAGCCGACCGCCCGGGCCTCCGCCCCGCTTTCGAAGAAGGCGACGTTCTGCGGCAAGGGCCGCCGCGACGGGCAGGACGGCCGGCAATAGACGCCGGTCGTCCGCACCGCGTAGACGAAGCGCCCGTCGTGGCTCGCGTCGCGGGCGGCCACCGCCGCCCAGCGCGGGTCAAACTCTGTGAGCGACGGCGGAACAATCGGTGGAGATGGTTGGCTGGCACGGCTCATCGTGGGGACCCTTCTGGACGATGGTCCACCGACGATAGCCGCGCCCGCCCGTTTCGGCATTCCGTTCCTTGCGATCAGACCCTCACTGCGCCGGCAGCGCCGGGACGCCCGCCTGCCACTGGTCCCAATGGGCAACGATGTGATCGGCCATCCGCGACCCGACCAGAGCCACGTTCTCCACCGTCTCGGCGAATCCGCCCGCCGTCTCGCCCGGCTTGGGGTCGAGGTGCTGAAGAGTGGTCTCGTTGGGGTTGCCCTGATCGAAATTCACCGCCCCGCGCAGGCTCATCACCCGGTCGGAGCCCTGGAGGCGCTTGATCACCAGCGTGATCGCCGCCGCTTCCATTTCCGTGATCACATAGTCGTCGGCGCCGTAGAGCTTGGCGATGTACTGCGCCTGGGCCGACATGCCCGGCCCGTGGAAGAAGGTGTCGCCGGTCATGTGCGTGCCGGTGCCCACGAAAGGAGCACGCTGCGCGGCATCCTGCGGATAGCGCAGGCGGTAGGCGCGGGCGCTGTCGCTGTCCTTCAGCGGCGTGTCGACGGTCAGCCGCATCGCCCAGGACACCAGCGTCGGGTTCAGCTGGAACAGGCGCACGGACTCATAACCCTTGCGCGGCATGAAGGTGGGCTCGCCGGCCTTGTTCTCCTCCGGCGCCCAGCGGTGGCCGAGGTCGTAGTCGACCAGCCAGGTCGCCCAGTTCACCTCGCCGATCGTGCCGCGCGACGGCGGGGTGCCGGCCACGCCGGAGATGATGAAATAGGCCTGCGACAGGTCAAGCTGCGGATTCAGAAGGATCGCCTGCATCGAGGCGGAGGAGCTGACCTTGCCCATGCCCAGCACCGCCCCGCAGACGCCATCGGCGTTGCAGTAGACGGGGGTCAGCGCGCCCTTGACGGCGATCGGCTCCGCCTGCTGCCAATAGCGCTCGTACCAGTTCTGGAACTCGCCCGCCCGGTCGCCCGTGTTCTTGCCAATCTCGAACATGGCGCCGACGAACACCTTCACCTTGACCGGCTCGGCAGCCTCGACAGCAACCGCCGCACCGAACAGCACCATGGCCGACAGGGAGGCAGCCATGCCGCGGGCCACGCCGCGGGATAGAATCGACATCGCTCAACTCCAACATACACTGATGTGCGTCAAAATGACGCAAAAGGCATGCCAACGCCCGCGCAAAGTTGTCGGGTCCGCTCCCATTTCCAGGCGGGGTCACGCGCACATTTCGCCCCCTCGCCTGTTGAAATTGTTCGTACTGCTGATTGTTTGTTAAACCACGCGGTGACGCCATGGCTCGGCTCGCCTTGCCCAGCTTCGTCCACGGCATGAACGGTGAAGGTCGGCATGGCGTGGTCCTGTTCGTCGCCATAGCAGCCTATGCGGCCCTGGCGGCGCTCGGCTTGTCGGTTGAAATGCCGGCACCCTTCGTCACGCCGGTCTGGCCGGCCAGCGGCTTCGCGCTCGGCCTGCTGGTTGGGTATGGCCCGGTCTATTGGCCGGTGGTCGCCGGGGGTTCGCTGGTGGCCTGCCTGTGGTGGGGAATGCCGCTGCCCGGCAGCTTGGCCATGGCGTCGGCCGCGACGGCGGAGGCGCTGCTCGGCTGGTACCTGCTGACGCGGGTGGTGCCCGTCCGGCGTCCGTTGGGCCGCCTGCGAGACGTGGCGTGGTTCGTGATCCTCGGTTCCAAGGCGGCGACGCTGGTCGGCGCCGCCCTGACCACCGTCGTGCTGTGCGTCATCGGCGTCCTGCCCTGGGGCGACTTCTGGACCAACGGCCTGCTGATCTGGCTGGGTCACGCGCTGGGCGTCGTGGTGGTTGGTACGCTGGTGACGATCTCGTCCGACCAAACGGAAGACGGCCTGTCCGCCAGGCGTTGGGGCGAGGCCGCGCTGATCGGCATCCTGCTCCTGCTGGCGACGACGCTGGTCTTCGCCTCCCCCCTGCGGTTCGAGACGTATTTTCCCAAATGGACCTACCTGGTGTTCCCCTTCGTCCTGTGGGCCGCGGCGCGGCTGGGAACGCCAGGCGCTGCGGCGGCCTGCCTGCTCGTCGCGGCGGTGGCGGTCGCCGGAACGGAGCGCGGACTCGGCCCCTTCGGCGCGGACCCGCCGCCGCTGGGGATCCTGTCCCTGCAAGCCTTCATCGCCGTGCTCGCCCTGTCCGGCCTGACGCTCGGCGCCAGCGTGGAGGAGCGGGAGGAGGCCCGGCGCGCGGCCGACCACGCGCGGCGCGTCGCCGAGGCCGCCAACCAGTCGAAAAGCCTGTTCCTCGCCTCGGCCAGCCACGACCTGCGGCAACCGCTCAACGCCCTGTCCCTGTTCCACGGTGTCCTCTCGGCACGACCGCACGAACCGGAGGAGCGAACCCTGCTCAGCAAGATGCGCGACGCGCTGGACGCGCTGGTGGAGATGTTCAACGGCCTGCTCGACGTGTCGAAGCTGGAACTGGGCGTGACGGAGGTGGTGCACGGCACCTTCCCTTTGCAGAGCGTGCTCGACCGGCTCGAATCCGAATACACCGGCGTCGCTGAGGGCAAGGGCGTGGCCCTTCGGGTGGTCCCCTGCAGCTTGGTGGTACGATCGGAACCGGTGCTGCTGGAGCGCATCCTGCGCAACTTCGTCGCCAACGCCATCATCCACGCCCATGGTGGACGCGTGCTGATCGGCGCGCGGCGCTGGCGGGACCAGCTGCGCATCGACGTGATCGACAACGGCGTCGGCTTCGACCCGGAACTGAAGGACCGCCTGTTCGACGAACTGTACCAGATCGGCAACCCGGAACGGCGCCGGGCCAAGGGACATGGCCTGGGCCTCGCCATTGTCAAAAAAGCGGCGGGCCTGCTCGGCCATCCCCTGGACGTCGCATCCCTGCCCGGCCGTGGCGCGCGCTTTTCCATCCTGGTGCCGGTCGCCGGCCGAACCCGCAACCGCCGGGCGATGGCAGCGAAGCGCGTGCAGGAGGCGCCGGTCCTGAACTGCACCGTTCTGGTGGTGGAGGACGATCCCGGCGTGATGAACGCCATGGAGACGGCGCTGACCAGCCTCGGCTGCACAGTCCTGGAAGCCGGCTGCGGCCGGTCCGCCCTGGATATGCTGGACGACGGCCGCAGGCCGGACGTGGTCATCGCCGACTACCGCCTTCCGGGCGAGCTGGACGGCATCGAGACGGTCGCGCGAATCCGCCAGCGGATCGGGCCGGTGCCGGCCTGCGTGATCTCCGGCGACGTCGCCAAGCCGATCCGCGATCAGGCAACGCGCGAGGTCGGCGCCTTCTTCAGCAAGCCGGTCCGCCCCAACGAACTGCACCAGTTCCTGGAACGGGCCTGCGCCGGGGATTGAAATCGAAAAATTCCTCTGGCGAACATCATCGAAATCGCCTACAAGCGCCTTCCCGCCCGCAGGCGGCGACAGGAGTGTAGCTCAATTGGTAGAGCACCGGTCTCCAAAACCGGGGGTTGGGGGTTCGAGCCCCTCCACTCCTGCCATGTCGCCCGCCGCCCCCTGACGGGCTTTCCCTTTTTCAGAGCGTTCCCGCATTTCCCGGCCCCCTCCATTGGCAGCGGGCGGAGATGACCCAGATTTCATGTTCCGGTTAGCCCGTGGTCACGGTCGAACGGTTAATGCTAGCCGTGGCCGTCTTCGGACCGGCCCAACGAACATGCATGGCCGCCGGCCGCCACTTGGCACGGACCACTGGGCACGGCCGCCGGGTTGGAAACGTCCTCCGCTTTGACCTTTTGCGGGAAAGCCTGCTCATGGATCGAACGACGACATGGACGGCGCCGGACAAGCCGCGACGTGGCGGGCTGGTGGTCGGCATCCTCCTTGCCATTCTCCTGCTGGCCGGCGGCTGGTACGCAATCGGCGTTCGCGGGAACGGTGGCCCCGCCAAGACCCAGGCGCCCGCGCAGCCTCCACCCGTTCCCGTGACCGTCGCCGCCGTCGCGCGGCAGGACGTGCCTCTCTGGCTGCCGGGCATCGGGTCGGTGCAGGCCCTCAACACGGTGACCGTACGTTCCCGCGTCGATGGGGAACTGCAGAAGGTCTTCTTCACCGAAGGGCAGGAGGTGAAGATCGGCGCCCCGCTGGCGCAGATCGACCCGCGGCCCTTCCAGGCGACTCTCGACCAGGCCACGGCCAAGAAGGCGCAGGACGAGGCGCTGCTCGCCAACGCACAGCGCGACCTCGCCCGCTACGAAACGCTGGCACAACGCGACTTCTCCTCCCGCCAGCAGGGAGACACCCAGCGCGCCCAGGTTGCCCAGCTCCAGGCGCAGATCAAAGGCGACCAAGCGACCATCGACAACGCCCAGGTCCAGCTCGGCTACACGATGATCCGCTCGCCGGTGGACGGGCGGGTCGGCTTTCGCAACGTCGACGCCGGCAACATCGTGCACGCCAACGACACGTCCGGAATCGTCACCGTCACGCAGACGCACCCCATCAACGTCGTCTTCACTCTGCCGGAGGAACAGCTGCACGGCGTCGTCCAGGCGATGGCCCGCGCCCCGCTGACCGTGTCCGTCAACAGCCGCGACAACCGAGAGCACCTGGCTGACGGCGTGCTGAAACTGGTGGACAACCAAGTCGACCAGACCACCGGCACCATCCGGCTGAAGGCGGAGTTTCCCAACATCGACAACGCGCTCTGGCCCGGCGAGTTCGTCCAGGCCCGGCTGCTGCTGCGCACCGACAAGGGGGTGCTGACGGTTCCCCCGAACGCTGTGCAGCGCGGCCCGAACGGGCTGTACGTCTACGTCATCAAGCCCGACGGCACGGCCGAGGTGCGACCCGTCCAGTCCGACCGGCTAGGGGAGCGGGAGGCGGTGATCAGCGGCGGGTTGCAGGAGGGTGAGCGGGTCGTCGTTTCCGGCCAGCTGAAGATCCAGCCGGGCACGCGCGTCGAGGCGCGGACGGCGGACGGCAAGGCCCCGGCAGCGGGTTCCGCGGCGAAACCGGTGACGGAGGCGGCGGCGCCATGAACATCTCCGCCCCCTTCATCCGCCGCCCGATCGCCACCGCCTTGCTGATGGTCGGGCTGCTGCTGGCCGGCGTGGCCGCCTACCCCTTCCTGCCGGTGGCGCCGCTGCCACAGGTGGATTTCCCGACCATCCAGGTTTCCGCCTCCCTGCCCGGCGCCAGCCCGGAGACCATGGCCTCCACCGTCGCGCAGCCGCTGGAACGCCAGTTCGGGCAGATCGCCGGCGTCACGCAGATGACCTCGACGAGCGTGCTGGGCAACACGCAGGTGACGGTCCAGTTCGACCTCGGCCGCAACATCGACGGCGCCGCGCAGGACGTGCAGACGGCCATCAACGCCGCCGGCGGACAGTTGCCCAAGAACCTGCCGAGCCCGCCGACCTACCGCAAGGTCAACCCGGCCGACAGTCCCATCCTGATCCTGGCCGTGCATTCCGACGTGCTGCCGATCACCCAGGTGGACGAATACGCCGACACCATGCTGGCGCAGCAGATCAGCCAAGTCCCCGGCGTCTCCCAGGTGACCATCGGCGGCGAGCAGAAGCCCGCCGTGCGCGTCCAGGTGGACCCGGCCAAGATCGCCGGCCTCGGCCTGTCGCTGGAAGACCTGCGCGGCGTCATGGTGAACGCCACGGTGAACGGCGCCAAGGGCAGCATCGACGGGCCGGATCGCAGCTTCACCATCTACGACAACGACCAGATCACCAAGGCGGAGCCGTGGAACGACGTCATCGTCGCCTACCGCAACGGCGCGCCGGTGCGCATCCGTGATATCGGGCAGGCGGTCGAGGGGCCGGAAAACGCAAAGGTCGCCGGCTGGCAGAACGGCCGGCGCGGCGTGCTGCTGATCGTCTTCAAGCAGCCGGGCGCCAACGTGATCGACACGGTGGACCGCATCAAGGCGGAGCTGCCGCGCCTGACCGCCTCCATCCCGCCGTCGGTCCATGCGGAGATCATGTCGGACCGCACGCAGACCATCCGCGCGTCGGTGGAGGACGTGCAGTTGACGCTGCTGCTGACCGTCGCGCTGGTGGTTATGGTCATCTTCCTGTTCCTGCGCAACGTCCCGGCGACGATCATCCCCAGCATCACGGTTCCCCTCTCGCTCGCCGCGACCTTGGGGCTGATGTATGTCTGCGGCTACAGCCTGGACAACCTGTCGCTGATGGCCCTGACCATCGCGGTCGGCTTCGTCGTGGACGACGCCATCGTGATGATCGAGAACATCCACCGCCACATCGAGGACGGGATCCCGCCCTTCAAGGCGGCGTTGCAGGGGGCCGGCGAGATCGGCTTCACCATCATCTCCATCAGCCTGTCGCTGGTCGCGGTCTTCATCCCGCTGCTGCTGATGGGCGGCATCGTCGGCCGCCTGTTCCGCGAATTCGCGGTCACCGTGACCATGACCATCGCCGTGTCGGCCATCGTCTCCCTGACGCTGACCCCCATGATGGGCGCGCGGCTGCTGAAGGACGAGCACAAGACGCGCCACGGCGCCCTCTATCGGCTGGTGGAGCGTGGATTCGACGGGCTGTTGGCCGCCTACCGCGCCGGGCTCGACGTCGTGCTGCGGCACAACGTGATCACGCTGCTCCTGTTCGTCGCGACGGTGGCGGCGACGGGATGGCTGTTCGTGCACATCCCGAAGGGTTTCTTCCCGCAGCAGGACACCGGCCTGATCGTCGGCCAGTCGGAAGGCCCGCAGGACACGTCCTTCGCGGCGATGAGCCGGTTGCAGGAACAGCTGGGCGACATCATCGGCAAGGATCCGGCGGTGGCGACCTGGGTCGGCTTCGTCGGGTCGGGCAACGGGCAGTCGGTCAACACCGGGCGCTTCTTCATCACGCTGAAGCCGCGCAGCGAGCGGACGGCCAGCGCCGACGAGGTGATCAACCGCCTGCGCCCGCAGGCGGCGAAGCTGGAGGGCGTGCGGCTGTACCTCCAGGCGTCGCAGGACGTTCGCGTCGGCGGACGCGCCTCGCGCGCGCAGTATCAGTACACGCTGCAGGACGCGAACCTGGACGAACTGAACGAATGGGCGCCCAAGGTGCTGGAGCGGCTGGGCAAGCTGCGGGAGCTGCGCGACCTGTCGTCGGACCAGCAGACCAAGGCGACGACCGCCACCCTGACCATCGACCGCGACCAGGCCTCCCGCTTCGGCATCCAGCCGCAGCTGATCGACGATACGCTCTACGACGCCTTCGGCCAGCGGCAGATCGCCCAGTACTTCACCCAGACCAACAGCTATCACGTCGTCCTGGAGGTGACGCCGGAGCTTCAGGCCCTGCCGAGCACGCTGGAGCAGATCTACGTGCGGTCCCCCACCACCGGTCAGCAGGTGCCGTTGTCCACGCTGGTGAAGATCTCCACCCGGCCGATCACGTACCTGTCGATCAACCACCAGGGCCAGTTCCCGGCCATCACCCTGTCCTTCAACCTGTCCCCGAACGTCTCGCTGGACCAGGCGACGCAAGCCATCGACAACGCCATGCGGGAGATCGGCGCGCCGGCGGCCCTGATCGGGTCCTTCCAGGGCACGGCGCAGGCCTTCCAGGAATCGCTGGGCAGCGTGCCCTACCTGATCCTGGCGGCGCTGGTCGTCGTCTACATCATCTTGGGCGTCCTCTATGAGAGCGTCATCCACCCGCTGACCATTCTGTCCACCCTGCCCTCGGCCGGTCTGGGTGCGCTCGCCACGCTGTGGCTGGGCGGGTTCGGCTTCGACGTGATCGGGCTGATCGGGCTGATCCTGCTGATCGGCATCGTGAAGAAGAACGGCATCATGCTGGTCGACTTCGCCATCGTGGCGGAGCGGGAGCGCGGCATGCCGCCCCGCGAGGCGATCCGTGAGGCCTGCCTGCTGCGCTTCCGCCCCATCCTGATGACGACCATGGCGGCCATGCTGGGCGGCGTGCCGCTGATGCTCGGCGCCGGCACGGGGTCGGAGCTGCGCCAACCGCTCGGCTACGCCATGGTCGGCGGGTTGCTGGTGTCGCAGCTGATGACTCTCTACACCACCCCCGTGATCTATCTGGCCTTCGACCGGTTGACCCGCCGTCGCCACAATGTATTGGCCCAGGGCGAACCGGCCCAAGGCGAGTCGACCAAGGCGCCCGGCACGGTGGAAGCCAGCCCGTAAGATCCAAGGGGGAAGGAAAGACCCATGCACCTGGACGGTTCCTGCCATTGCGGCGCGGTGCGCTTTTCGGTGGAGGCCGACGCGCCCGTGCCGTTCCTGCGCTGCCACTGCTCCATCTGCCGCAAAACAGCAGGCGGCGGAGGCTACGCCATCAACCTCGGCGCCCGGGCCGACACGCTGAAGGTCGAGGGGGAGGAGCACATCAGCGTCTTCCACGCGACCATCGACGGCGAACCGAGCCCGGCCGAGCGCCGCTTCTGCGGGCGCTGCGGCTCGGCGCTCTGGCTGTGGGACCCGCGCTGGCCCGAGCTGCTGCACCCCTTCGCGAGCGTCATCGACACCCCCCTGCCTGTCCCGCCGGAGCAGGTGCACATGATGCTGGGCTCCAAGCCCAACTGGGTGCGATCGGAGGTGCGGCCGGGCGAGGCGACCTTCGACGAGTACCCGGACCAATCTTTGGATGAGTGGCACCGCGCTCATGGTTTGCTCGACAGCCGGCACGACAAGGCGTGACGCGGGTTCCCGCCCCCATGCTAAGGTGCCGGCGGAAGGAGCCCTGTTGATGCCGCCCGAGTCCCAGAAGCCCGAGTCTCTACTGCCTGAATCGTCCCCCGCCGACCCGATCCTGAAGCTGGGCGACTGGAAT
This sequence comes from Azospirillum canadense, assembly GCF_025961225.1. GTDB lineage: Bacteria > Pseudomonadota > Alphaproteobacteria > Azospirillales > Azospirillaceae > Azospirillum > Azospirillum canadense. Next base: position 456,056 of record NZ_JAOQNG010000002.1, read on the forward strand.
CGCCCCGCCGCCATGCCCGACGGCCTCGCCGCCGAGGTCGCCGGCTGGCGCTTCGTCCTGAAAAGCCCGGCCTTGCCCAGCTTCTACTCGAAGCCGGGAACACCCTGGGCCACCCCGCCGGACGGATGCCTGCGCGCGGCCGACCAATGGAACCTGACGCAGGGCGCGGACCAGCCGCACTTCCCCACCGACCAGCCGGTCGAAAACGGCACCCAGTGGACCATTGCGCGCTTTGAGGACGGCGTCTGGCGGGTGGAGCGCAGTGTTCCGGCCAACCGGCCCGCCGCGGTCCGCGAACTGTTGGCTCTGCGGGCGGAACGCCTGCTGGCGTCGCGCCGCTGGACGCGCAACGACCTGGACCTGTTGCAGATTCTGCATGATGGCGGCGTATTCGCGGCCGGCGACCTGTTGGCCGGGGACGAGGCCCGCGCGCGCTCCCTGCGCTCGCTGAAGGCCCTGCGGCTGGCCTTCGAGCTGTCCGCGGACGAGACGATGGAGCTTCCCGACGCGGTCCGGTCCGTCCTGCAATCCGGGACCGGACCGGCCGTGTGGATGGACGAGGACGGCAAGGCCGTCGCCGCGGAGATCCTGGACTGGCACGTCCGCAAGCAGGCGCGGACGGCGGCCCGCAGCAGCCGCGGCGCGCAGGCGAAGCAGCGCGGGGAGGAGGTCAAGCAGTCGGTCGCCGACAGCGTGCAGCGCGTGTTTCCGGGCATTCCCAAGGAGGCCGCTGCCACAGCCGCGGCGCGTCTGGCGCCCAGCGTCGACAAGCTCGGCCGGATGCCGGCCATGCAGGCCATCGTGGACGCCGTCGCGGAAACCCGGCTGGAGCGCTGGCGGCAGGCCGTCGCGTCGGAGCCGGAGGTGGCCAAGCGGATGCTGGAGATGCAGATGCGCGGCGATGCCGGCCGGGCACGCAAACGCTACCGTGACCAGCGGGCGGCCGACCGGGTGGAGGCCGAACTGCGCGACTGGCGCGGCACGCTCGGCCCCGTGACCACGCGGCGCCTGGGCGGGTGACGGACGGGCGGCTGGCCGGGTACCCGGCCAGCCCAATACCCCGTCAGCCGTGCTTCAGCTTGTCGATGAAGTGGTCGACCTGGGTCTGCACGCTGTGGAAGCTCGCCTCCAGGCTGCGGATGCCGGAATGCAGGCGTGCGACCGACTCGTCGTTGCGTTCGGCGGACTGGGCGACCCCCTCGATGTTCTCGCGCAGCCGCTCGGTGCCGTGCGCCGCCTGCTGCACCGCCCGGCTGATCTCCACGGTCGCGGAGTTCTGCTGCTCCACCGCCGCGGCGATGGAGGCGCTGATCTCGTTGAGCGTGGTCACCACCTTGGTGATCTCGTCGATTTCGCTGGCGGCCCCGTTGGAGGAGGTCTGGATGGCGCCGATCAGGCTGGAGATCTCCTCGGTGGCCTTGGCCGTCTGCCCGGCGAGGTTCTTGACCTCCGTCGCGACCACCGCGAACCCCTTGCCGGCCTCCCCGGCGCGGGCCGCTTCGATGGTGGCGTTCAGCGCCAGCAGGTTGGTCTGGCCGGCGATGGAGGAGATCAGGGTCAGGACGTCGCCGATCTTCGCGCTGTCCCCGACCAGCTTCTTCATCCGGTTCACCGTCTCGTCGATGCGGCGGTTGGCGCTGTCCGACGCGGAGTAGGAGGCCTGTGCCTGGGTCGAGATCTCGCGGATCGACGCCGCCAGCTCCTCCACCGCCGACGCGACGGTCTCCACGCTGGCCGTCACCTCATCGGCGGCGCTCGCCACGGTGCGGCTCAGTTCGGCGTTGTCGCCGGCGCCGTCGGCGACGGCACCGATGGCGGCGCTCATCTCCACCGCCGTGCTGTTGACCGCGGACAGCAGGTGCCCGACCTCGGCGTCGAAGTTGTCGGCAACCGACGCCAGGGCCCTGCGCCGCTGCTGTTCCGATTCGTCGCGCATGCGGATCTGGTCGGCTTCCAGGCGCAGCTTGGCCAACGCGTTCTCGCGGAAGGTCTGCACCGAGGCGGCCATGCGCCCAACCTCGTCCTGCCGGTGAAGCGCCGGAACCACGACGTCCGTCCGGCCGGCCGCCAGCTCGTCCATGATGGTGGTCATCGTGACGATGGGCCGTGTCACGCCGCGCACGATCATGAACAGCACCCCGCACACCAGCAGAAGGGCCAGGGCGCCGATGCCCGCGATCATCATCGTTTCCGCCCACAGCGCTTCATAGGCACGGTCGGCGGTCAGGCGGACCTCGATCGTGCCGATCTGTTCCTTCTTGCTGCCGGAGCCGTAGAGGACGGGTGCGGACGCGGAGATGACCTTCGCGGTCGCGTCCGCATCGGCGGCCTTGCCATGCGAAGTGAAGACGCGCCCGTTCTTGGCCGTGATCGTGCTGCCCAGATAATCGGGGTCGGACGCCAGCGCCGACAGCAGGTTGGTCCCGGCCCCGTTGTCCATTCCCCACAGGGCTTCCCCGGCGCCGCCGACAAGGACGGTCGTCATCATCTGCGCGCGGCTGGACAACGACTCGCGAACCGAGGTCATGTTCATGTACGCCAAGCCTGCAACGGCCGCGACCGCGATCGCCGCGAGCAGCACGGCAATCGGCATCAGGACGCGAACCGTCAGGCTTCGGCTCATGAAGGTCGGCATGGTAGTTTTCCTTCCGCTGGCACCACACGTCCTCGTGTGCGAGTACGACCGAGGCTTCACCAACCATTAAACGGTCATATTACGAATAAGGGTAGAGGATAAAGAGTCTTAGTCAAATACGACTCGTCTGTAACAAGCTTAATCGCGCCTTCGCGTAACCATACGTTGTTGCGTTCGCGCTCGCTGCTTACGCAATCTTCAATGGAAGACGGAAGCGTAGAACCGCGGCGTTGCCCATCGGCGGGCGCTCGTCGCCCAGGATCAGCCCCAGCATGCGCCCCACCCCCTTGCTACCGACCAGAAGCGGCAGACGGTGGCCGTGACCCGCGATGTCCTCCAGGGTGCGGCGAATTCGCTCACGGAACTCCGCTTCACCCTCGCCGCCGGGAGGCGTCTCCTTCGCGTCGATGAGGGGCTGGGTCTCCGGGATCCCCATCCCGTTCCACGCGCCGAGTCGGCGCTCGATCAGCCCGTCGTGGAGATGGAAGGGAACATCGCCCAACACCGACAACACGATCTCCGCCGTGCGGCGCGTGCGGATCAACGGGCTGGCGATGATTGCATCGATGCGGTCGGACCCTTCGGCCAGCAGCCGGGCGGTGTCGTGCGCCTGGCGCTCCCCAGCCTCGGTCAAGGGGATGTCCACATCGCCGCCACACCGGACCTTGCGCCGGTTGTAGTCGGTTTCGCCATGGCGCATGAACAGGAACCACCGATCGTTCACCGCAGATCTCCCGGCCGCGCGCAGTGATGGGTTTCAGGGCCGGCCCGGGGGCGGCGCGGCTCGCCGCCGGCCGGCCTTTCGTCAAAAGGCCGCGACGAAGGCGGTGACCGCGTCCCATGCCCGGGCAAGCGCCGTCGAGGAGGCGTCGATGGTGGCCCAGTCCTCATCCCCCGCCGCTTTCTCGACGGTCAGGCACACGGTGGCCAGGGCCGACGCCCGCACCATGCCCGACGCGCCCTTCAGGGCGTGGGCATGGCTCCGCACCGCGTCGGCGGACTGCCGGGCCTCCATCGCCGCGCGCAGCTGCGCGTAGACCGGCGCGCTCGCCTGGAGATAGCGGTTGAGCAGACCGCGAATCGCGTCCCGGTCATCCCCCAGCAGGTCGCGGAAGCCGCGAACGTCGATGGCGTCGCCTTCCCCCCGCGGAGACTCCCGCGGCTGGGGTGGTGGCGCATCCTCCGCCTCATCATCGTCATCGGGCGCGTCGGACGCGTCGGACGCGTCCACCAACGCGATCCACCGCGCGAGGCAGTGGCCGAGGCGCGCGGTGTCCACCGGCTTGGTCAGGCAATCGTCCATGCCGACCGCCATGCACCGCTCCACCTCGCCGGCGAAGGCGTTGGCGGTGATGCCGACGATGGGAAGGCGGCGGGACGCTCCATGGGCTGGTCCGCGCTCGGCCTCCCGCGCGCGGATGGCGCGGGTCAGCTCCAGCCCGTCCATCTCCGGCATGTCCCAGTCGGTGAGAAGCAGGACATAGTCCCGGCGCTCCAGCGCTTCGAACGCTTCCCGCCCGTCGTTCACGGTGTCGGCGGAACAGCCCAGCTGCTGAAGCTGGCGCGCGATCACCTCGCGGTTGATCGGATGGTCGTCGGCGACCAGGATCGGCCCGTCCGGGGCCAGTTTCGGCAGCGCGTCGCCCCAGGGCGTGACGGGTGCGGTTCCCCGCGCACCGGTCCCGGCGCCCTTTTCCGCGACCGGAAGCGTCAGTTCGATCCAGAAGGCGCTGCCCCGGCCGGGCTCGCTGTCCACGCCGATCCGCCCGCCCATGAGCTGAACCAGCATGCGGCAAATCGACAGGCCAAGCCCGGTGCCGCCGAATCGGCGCGCGGTCGACTGTTCCGCCTGTACGAAGGGCTGGAACAGGCGTTCCACCTGCTCCCGCGTCAGCCCGATGCCGGTGTCGCTGACCGTGATGCGCAGGGCCGCCTGCCCTTCACGGGTGGACAGCACCCGCGCGTCCAACGCGATCCGCCCCTCGCTTGTGAACTTGATCGCGTTGTTGGCGAAGTTCAGGAGAATTTGCCGCAGCCGCATCGGGTCGCCGACCAGCCAGGGCGGGACCGCCGGATCCACGGTCCCCGTCAAGGCCAGGCCCTTCTTCTGGGCCGTCGGGCCCAGCGTGGCGACGACGCCGTCCACCACCTCGCGCAGCCGCATGGGCACGAGGTCGAGGTCGAGCTTCCCCGCCTCGATCTTCGAGAAGTCCAGGATGTCGTTGATGATGCGCATCAGCGACAGTGAACTTTCCCGAATCACGGCGACCGACCGTTCCTGGTCCGCGTCGAGCCGGCTGCGCCCCAGGATTTCCAGCATGCCCAGCACGCCGTTCATCGGGGTCCGGATCTCGTGGCTCATCGTCGCCAGGAAATCGGACTTGGCCTGGGTCGCGGCCTCCGCCTGGTCCTTGGCCTGACGCAGGCGCTGTTCGCTTTCGTGCAAGGCCTGCACCGCGCGGTTGCGCTCCTGCCCGATGGCGACGAGCGCCACGAAGGTGGTCGCCGCCTCGACGAAGTTCACCTCGTCGTCGGACCAGGGCCGCGGCAGGCGGCGGTGCTCGCAACGCAGCAGGGCGACCGGGCGCCCTTCCACCTTGACGCAGAGGTGCACCAGCGACATCACGCCGGCCGGCCGCAGCACCGTCTCCAGCAGTTCGCCCAGCCGGATGTCCTCCGCTACGTCGTTGGAGACGAGCGACCGTTCGCGGATCAGGGTCCGCTGGTAAAGGGGGAAATGGGCGATCGGGAAAGGTTCGGCGTCCCAGGCGCGCACGCCGTGGCCGGCAACGGGCGTGGCTTGCAGCCCTTCCGAGGTCTCGGACAGGGTCCAGACGGCAACGCGGTCGACATTTAGCGTGAAGGCGATGATGAGGGCGATGTCCCGCAGCGCCTGGTCGAAGTCCGAGCCGCGGACCGAATCGAGCCGTGCGATGTCGTGCAGGGCCATGGTCTGCCGCAGCAAACGCTGGCGGTGGTCGCGCAGCGCCTGCTCCGTGCGGGCGCGCCCCTGGGTTTCCTCCGCCTGCCGCTGCTGGATGCCCTGCAGGTCCCGCCCCTTGGCCTCCAGCCTCTCGGTGCAGGACCGGAGTTCCGCGCGCAGGTTCCGCACCTCCGCGCCGGCGTGCTCCGCCGCGCGGGCGACCGCGCGCAGCACGGCCGAGGCCTCCACCAATTCCAGGTGCCCGTCGGCATGGACGACGACCATGGCGTCGAGCAGCCGCTCCGGCGGCCGCATCAGGATCCGCTCGGCCACCGTCCCGACCGGCTCTGCGGCGTCGAAGCGCAGCGGTTCCGTGTCCAAGGCGCCACCGCGCACCCGCAGGCCGGTGAAGGCGCCGCCGCGCGTCAGGATAAGGCCAGGGAGCGCCGGGTTGGACGCGAACAGCGCCTGGACGACGGCGTCCGGCGTGTCCGCTTCGACCGACAGACGGTGCCCCGGCAGTTCGGCGAGGGTGGCGGCGATCCCCGGCGCTCCGACGGCTGGCGCCCTTGCATCCAGCATGGGCTCCGGACCGTCCAGCACCGCCGCGGCGCCGTTCCCGCTCATCGTCCGGACACCGGGGCCGGCTTCGCCGGAACCGGTGCCGCGCCGAACAGATGGCGCGGCGTGGCCGGTGGGTTCAGGCTGGTGAAGTGCGACTCAGGCCCCTCGCCCAGAATCCAGCTGCGCAGGAAATGGATCTGGTTCGCGTCGCTGAGCGCCGGCGTGTGGCCGGTGTCGGGCACGTGCATGGCCGTGACCCCCGGCTTGACGATCATCTCGTCCACCGTGTCGGGCAGCAGGGCGTCCGACAGCATGCCGTGGATCACCAGGACCGGCATGTCGATGCCCGCCCACTCCTCCCACTGGGTCAGGCTGTCCTGCGCCTCCTCGGCGTAGGCCTGGAGCGCCCGCGGGTCGTGGCGGTAGATGCGCCCACCATGCCCGTCCGACCACTGGGTCTGGTAATAGGTGTTGTGCAGCAGTTCGTCCTCGGTCACCGGCCCCTCGTTCTTCGCGGAGGCGCCCAGGCGGCGGAACAGGTCGGCTGGTCGGCGGAAGATGTAATGGCGCGCCACGGCCTGGGCGCGGCGGCGGCGCCGCTCCGCCGGGATGTAGGGGCCGATGTCGTTCAGGATCAGCCTGTCGATGACGCCCGGATGCTCCGCACAGAAGGCGATCGCCGAACTGCCGCCCAACGACGAGCCGATGATGCTCGCGCGTTCGTAGTCGAGGTGCGTGATCAATTGCCGCAGCACCTCCACGTTCGTGGCGATGCTGTAGTCGCCCTGGGTCGGCATCCAGCCGCTCATCCCACGGCCGGGCCAGTCCAGGCAGACGACGTGGAAGTCGTCGCACAGGCCGAGCGCCATGTAGTCCCAGCGCCGCGCCGTGTTGGCGATGCCGCCGACGCAAATCACCAGCGGGCCGTCGGGATCGCCCCAGTCCGTGTAGGCCATGCGCACCTCGGTCGGCTTGACCTGGTGCGACGGCCAGTGGCCCTGGAGCCGCGTGGGGTGCACGTAGTTGAAAAAGCGCTGCTCGAATTGCCCCTCGAACGGCTCCGCGGTGCGGCGGACCATGATCTCGTATTCTTCCCAGGTCATGGCGTCGCCCCACGACAGCAGGGATAGGGCATCGGCACCCTGCGGACCGGCGGGGACCACCGGAAGGCTGTCTGGTAACCCAGTCATCGGATGATCTCCGGCTTGGCGGGCAAAAGCCCGTACAGGGTGAATGCGATGGTCGGGACGACGTCCGTCGTCGGCGCCGGATTGTGGTCTGGCCTCTTCCATCACGACCAATGCTGTGGTGCACGGGTTGTCTTGCGGGAGGACGCCTCGGAAATGCAGGTTGTGAAACAGCGCGAGACACCGTTTCCAGTGGAGCGATTAAAGTGCATGGCGGACTTCTGTGTCAACGGCTATAAAGCATTTACCCGCATGACGAGAGAGCAATAAGTTTGCATCACGGATGGGAGGAGTGTTTGCGTTACAAACGTCGGAGACGCGCGATGAAGGCAAAAATCCTTTCCGCTCTGCTTGCAGGCTCCATGGTCGTGCTTGCTCTTCCCGGCGCGATGGCTCAGCAGGCGAACAATTCCGTCCTGATGGTTCTCTGGAGAGGGCAGACGGAAGCGGAAAGGGCCTTCAAGGCCAGGCTGTCCGAACTGGGCGTCGCGGTCACCTACAAGGAGGTCAACGCGGACCAGGACCGCGCGAAGCTCGCCAACGAACTGCGCGCGCTCGAGGGCGACATCTCGAAGAAGGCGTTCAACGGCGTCTACAGCTACGGCACCGCGGCCACACAGGTCACGACCGGCTTCACCCTCGACGCGACTCCCGTCGTCTTCAACATCGTCTTCGATCCCATCGCGGCAAGGCTGGTGAAGTCAAAGGACCAGCCGGGCGTGAACGTGACCGGCGTAACCAACGGCGTTCCCATCACGACCCAGTTCGACGCCTTCACCAAGCTGAAGCCGATCAAGAAGCTGCTGGTCATCTACAACGTACGCGAGCCGAATTCCAACTTCATCGAGAAGGAAGTCGCCGACTGGGCGGCAAAGAACGGCGTTTCCATGATCTCGCGCCGCGTCGCGCCGGACAACAACTCGCTCGCCGAAGTGCTGGACGAGGTGGAGAGCGGCAAGATCGAGGTCGACACCTGCTACGCCGGCGCCGACAGCTATCTCGCCTCGGTGGCCGAGGGCATCCAGGCGAAGATCGGCGGCAAGGTGACGCTGTACGGCGGCACGCAGATCTTCGTCTGGGCCGGCTGGCTGGCCGCCTACACGCCGCAATTCGCCGACATGGGGATCGCCGCGGCCGAACAGATGGCCAAGGTCCTGAAGGGCGGGAACGCCGCATCCATCCCGGTCGTGCTGCCGCAGCCCAAGCTGTTCATGTCCAAGGCCGCCGCCGCCAGGCAATCGGTGACGCCGCCGGCGGACGCCGTGTTGGAGAACTGACCAACGAAGGGACTGCACCTCAGCCCGCCCGGCGAACCGGGCGTCCGGTGTTGTTGCTGGGGTGGTCAATTTGCCGGAGCGGTCAATTCGCCCCAGCCGTGCGGCTTTCCGCCTTGCCCGGTGCGCGGAGGTAGGGCAGCGCGTATTCGAGCGCGTCGCCAATGGTCTGGTTCCACACCCGCCACTCATGGTCGCCGTCGACGACCCGGAACCGGACGGCGTCCGGCTGCAGGCGGAACAATTCACGGTAGAGGACGGCCGCGTGGTAGGCGATCTCGAAACGGTCGCGGTCCCCGCTGTTGAGGTAGAGCGGAATCCGCAGGGGCTGCGCGCGGTATCCGTCGATCAGCGCGGGCCAGTTCAGGCGCGTCCACATCTCCTCGTCGAAGCGGCCGTCCTTGAAGAAGGGCGGGTCCTTGTAGATGGAGGAGTTCGGCGGCGGCATCGGTGTGTAGATCGCCGGGCTCAGCGCGATTCCGGCCGCGAACAGGTCCGGCCGGGTGAAGGCGAGGCGGATCGTCGCATGGGCGCCGGCCGACAGGCCGCCGAACGCGCGCCCGGTCCGGTCGGCGTAGACGTGGAACCGGCGCTCGACCTCGGGCAGGAGTTCCTTCAGCAGCACGGTTTCCGATTGGCCGGCGTGACCATCCACCCACCACATGGCGCGGTGGCCGGGCATCACCACCACGGTCGCCGGCACCTTGCGGTCGGCGATCAGCCGGTCCAGCGTCGCCGCGACTCCGCCCTTGTCGAGCCAGTCCCGCTCGTTCCCGGCGGACCCATGCAGAAGGTACAGAACCGGGTAGGTCGTCCCATCGTCGCCATAGCCGTCGGGCAGGTAGACGGTGTAGCGGTATTCGGCCCCAAGCGTGGACGATGCAAGGCTCAATTCCTGCACCGTTCCGGCCGAGGCCGGCTCCGGCACGGCGGTGACCATCGCCGCAAGCGTCGCGAACAGGGTCAAGGTCGCCCGGATGATCGTTCCGAAGCTGGTCATGTGGAAACCGCGCCTCCCGATAGTGCTTTCGCGTCTGTTGCAATCAGAGCGATAGATATTGCACGTTTTCGAGGTTTACGCGCGTTCATTCATAATTTTCTCATCTCAAGGCAGTATCAAATTTGCTGATTGCTCGTGGATGGAATATCGCCTAGAATAGGTGCCTCTGAAATCGCGTCACGAGCGGCGGTTGATCATACAATTGTGCTCATTGCCCGCCGGCTCATACACGCGACGAGAAATCCGCTGAAAAACTTGATTCCACGCTTCACAGATTTTGCGCGCGTGCGCGCGTCTCATGTCCAGAGACCGATGGAGATTTCAAATTCATGACGCAGTCCACCAACGGTTCACGCAACGAGCGCTTGCTGGTGGTCGAAGATGATCCGTTCAGCCAGGAATTGATCGCCCTTTATCTGCGCAAGGCCGGCTTTGAGGACATCACGGCGGCGACGGACGGACGGCAGGCCGTCGATCTGGCGAAGGCGGCGCACTACGACCTGGTCCTGCTCGACCTCAACCTGCCCCGCATCAGCGGGACCGACGTGCTGCGCCGGTTGAAGAAGGAAGGTCACCTGACGAACACGCCGGTCGTCGTGATCTCCTCGCTCACCAACATGGAAGAAACGGTCCAGTGCCTGGACCTGGGCGCCGAGGACTACCTGCCGAAGCCCTTCAACGTGCGTCTGCTCGAAGGCCGCGTCAACGATTGCCTGGAGCGCCACCGCCTGCGCCGCGAGGCTGAGGCCGCCGCCGCGCGGGAGGAACGCGACCGCAAGGCCGCGCGGGCGCTCCTCGGCGCCATGGCGACGGCCAGCCTGCCGCAGCCGGTCCCGGAATTCCCCTGCGATTGCGCGCTCCGCCACGATCCGGCCCCGACGATCGGCGGCGATCTGGTGGAATTGTTCTGCACCGGCGACGGCCGCGTGGCCTTCCTGGCCGCGACGGCTGCGGGTGAAGGCGTTTCGGCGACGCTGGCGGTGGCGCGCGTCCGCACGCTGGTCCGGGCCGCCGTCGAGGACGCCGCGCTGACGTGCGACCGCCCGGAACCCGATGCCGTGCTCCAGCGGGTCAACGCGGCCCTGTTCGCCGACCCGCAGGATGGCGAGCCGTCCGGCACGGTCGCGGCGCTGTTCGGCCTGTTCGACCCGCAGGTCGGCACGGTGCAGATGGCCAACGCCGGCTTTTCCGATGCTCTGGCGCTGGGTCCGGCGCGCGGCGTGGCCCCGGTGTCGGCCCCGCGCGGACGTCCGCTCGGCGCCTATGCGGAGGCGGTGTACACGGCGCACCCGTTCCAGGTGAATGCGGGGGAAACGCTGCTGGTCCTGACCGACGGCTTTGCCGAGACCACCGACGCGTCCGCGGCCCAGTTGGGCGAGAACCGCCTGCGCAAGCGGCTGGACGCTCTGCTGGACGCGCCCCCGGCGCAGCTGATCGACGCGTTGCGCAAGGAGGCGGAGGACTTCGCCGGAACGACGCCGCAGAGCAAGGACCGCAGCGCGCTGGCGTTGCACCGCCCGCGCGGCTGACGGGGAGACGGAAGCGCCCGCGTCACAGCCGGGCGATCCCCACGCCCGGCGGGTTCGACGACGGGCTGATCCCGTTGTTCGCCGCCCAGATCGCCGCCTGGGTCCGGTTGGAGAGGTTGAGCCGGCGCAGCAGACTGCGCAGGCTTGCCCTGGCCTCCGTTTCGGAGATGTGCAGGTCCTCGGCGATGCCGCGGACGGATTTGCCGGACTGCAATCCGTGCAGCAGGTCGGTATCGCGCCAGGATAAGGACGCCCGCTCCACGGCGGCGTCCCGGTCCGGGGCGACGATGTCGCTGTTGCGCAGCCAATCCGCCAGCCGCGTCGGGAACACGGTCTCCCCGGCCAGGACCACGCTGAGCGATTGGATCAGGGCTTCGGGCGCCGTGTCCTTCAGGAGGTAGCCGTTGCCCCCCGCGTGCAGCGCCGCGCGGAGCCGCCGGATCGACAGCCGGTCTTCCAGCACGACCAGACGGGCGCCGGGAACGCGGGCGCGAAGACACCGCAATGTCTCGTAGGCATCGATCGTCGTCCCGGCGAGATCGACCAGCAGAAGGTCGGGGCGGCGAAAATCGGCGGCTGTCCGGTCCGCCGACGCGTCGAACCGGTGCAGGCGCGACACGCCGTCCCGCGCCGTGCCGAAGGCTCCGATCACCGGAACGCTGGCGGCAACTCCGGGGGCAACTCCGGGGGCAACTCCGGGGGCAACTCCGGGGGGCCGTATCGCGATGGGCCGGTCGGTGCCGCCATGAAGCAGCCAGTCCAGCGTTTCACCCAAGCTTTTCCTCGCCTCGGGCCTCGCCTCGGCTTTCAGCGCCGTCATTCCGCTCCCCCTTCGCGTTTCGTTTGCGTCTCCCGGACGCGGGCCGGGGACATTTTCCCCAGGGCCGTTCCAATGCGACGGCGAACGTATTCGGGTTCGAAAATCTTCCCTGCGAAAGGGCGTTACCGCCCCAGCCCAGGCGACGGAGAGGCGTGCCTGCAATTTGGCCCCTGCCCGCTCGGTCCGGCCCCTGGCGCACGGCTTATGCCCTTCGGGTCAGGTCCGTCGTCACGCAACCATCATCCCGCGATATGACTTGCATAAAGAGAGTCACTGCGATAAGTAACTTTCATCATGCTATCTACGGCGCACAGGCCGGGGCATGCGGGTTTCCCAACACGACCTCACGCACCGCCGGGATCTGGGTCCAGGCGGCGCATCACAGGATGAGAGGTTTTGAGTGACCAGTGAATCGGTCGGCCAGGACGTCGGCGGCACCCGGCCGCGGACGTCGCGTACGTTCAATGGAAAACGCCTGCTCCTGTCCGGCGCGGCGCTCCTCCTCGGCATCGGGGCGGCCGTGTACGCCCAGGAATGGTGGACGGTCGGCCGCTTCATCGAGAGCACCGACGATGCCTATGTCGGCGGCGACACCACGGTCATGGCGCCCAAGGTCGCCGGCCTGATCGCCGAAGTGGCGGTCGGCGACAACCAGCGCGTCCGCTCCGGCGACCTGCTGGTCAAGCTGGACGACCGGGACTACCGCGCCGCCTTGGCGAAAGCGTCGGCGGCGGTGTCCGGGCAAAAGGCGACGCTGGAAAACCTGGACGCGCAGGACAAGCTGCAACAGGCGGTGATCCAGCAGGCGCAGGCCGACATCGACGCCGCCGAGGCGGAGATCGTGCGGACCCGCAGCGACCAGGTGCGCTATCGCGAACTGTCGGCGACCGCGTCGGGCTCGGTGCAGAATTTCCAGAAGGCGGACGCCGACTACAAACGGGCGGTCGCCGCCGGCCAACGGGCGCGCGCCGCGCTGGAAGCGGCACGGCGCCAGCAGGACGTGATCGCCGCGCAGAAGCAGCAGGCGCAGGCGGCGCTGGCCGGGGCCATCGCCGATCGCGACACCGCCGCGCTGAACGTCGGCTACACCGAACTGCGCGCGCCCTTTGACGGCGTCGTCGGCAACCGCAGCGCCCGCACCGGCGGCTTTGCGACGGTCGGCGCCCAACTCGTCGCCATCGTTCCGGCCCAGGGGCTGTGGGTTGACGCCAACTTCAAGGAAAGCCAGATCGCCCGGATGCGGCCCGGCCTGCCGGTGACGATCAAGGCGGACATCCTGCCCGGCGAGACCTTCCGCGGCCACGTCGAAAGCCTCGCGCCCGCCACCGGCGCCCAGTTCAGCGTGCTGCCACCGGAAAACGCCACCGGCAACTTCACGAAGATCGTCCAGCGCGTTCCGGTCCGCGTTCGCCTGGACGCCGACGCCGCCACGTTGGGTCGACTGCGCCCAGGACTGTCGGTCACCGCGGAGGTCGACGAGCGCCCCGCCGACCAGCGCTGATGGAACGCCTTCAGGACGCGACCCGCACCAGAACTTTGCCGAAGTTCCGGCCTTCCAGCATGCCGAGGAAGGCGGCGGGCGCGTTCTCCAACCCCTCGGTGACGTCCTCGCGGTAGCGGATGCGGCCGTCGGCGACCGCCGGCGCCAGATCACGCAGGAAATCGCCGTAGTGCTCGGCCTCGAACTCGTAGTTGATGAAGCCGCGCAGCGTCAGGCTTTTGGTCAGGACGGCGCGCATGGTGGCCGGCAGGGCGTCGGTGGGATTGTCGGCGACGCCGTTGTACTGCGCGATCAGGCCGCAGACCGGCACGCGGGCGAAACGGTTCAGCAGGGGAAGCACGGCCTGCCAGACCGCCCCGCCGACATTCTCGAAATAGACGTCGATTCCCTGCGGGCAAGCGGCGGCGAGGCGTTCCGGCAGCCCGGGCTCCCGGTGGTCGAGCGCCTCGTCGAAGCCCAGTTCCTCCTTGACGAAGCGGCACTTGTCCGCCCCGCCGGCGATGCCCACGGCCCGCGCGCCGGCCATTTTGGCGAGTTGGCCGACCAGAGACCCGACCGGCCCGCTCGCCGCCGCGACGACCACGGTCTCGCCCGGGCGCGGCCTGCCGATCACCTTCAGGCCGGAGTAGGCGGTGAATCCGGGCATGCCCAGCACGCCGAGGCGGGTGGAAGGCGGCGCCAGCGCCGGGTCCACCTTGCGCAGGCCCTGGCCGTCGGACGGCGCGTGGGTGCGCCACCCCGTCCGGGCAAGGACCAGCTCACCCTTGGCATAGTCGGGATGATCGGACTCCAGCACCTCCGCGACGCTTTCGCCTTCCATGACGTCGCCGACGCCCACGGGCTTCGCGTAGGACTTCCGGTCGTCCATGCGCCCGCGCATGTAGGGGTCGAGCGACAGCGTCAGCACGCGCAGCAGCAGGCCGCCGCGCGGTATCTCCGGCACGGCCGTCTCCTCCAGCCGGAAGTTGGCGAGGCTTGGCCGCCCCTGCGGCCGGGACGCAAGGACGATCTGGCGGGCGCGCTCAAGGCTCATGGCAATGTCTCCACAGGGAAAATGACGGTTCACGGCGTCGGCGCGTGAACGCGGCTGTCCCGGTAAACACGCAAATTGACGAAGGCGGCCTGCAGAAGCGGCACCGAAACGCCGTGGGCGCGGGCGTGGTCGAGCAGGTCGCCGAGAATGGTGTCGACCTCGACGGCGGCACCGGCCCGCAGGTCCCGGTACATCGAGGAGGTCTGCGGCGAGCCGGCCGCCGTCAGCGCGCCCTCCTGCCGCTCCAGGAAACCGTCCGACGGGCGATGGCCGCAGGCGGCCGCGACCGCGGCGCATTCCCCCAGGATGGCCCGCGCGACGTCGGCGCCGCCGGGAACCGCGGCGACCGCGCCGACCGGGCCGCGCAGGAGGCAGGTCACCGCCCCGAGGCTGGCGAGCTGCACCCACTTTTCCCACATCGCCTGGATGATGTCGGTGGACGACGCCGCGTCGATGCCGGTGCCCCGCATGGCCTCGTCCACCGCGCGGATGCGGTCGGTGAGCGTGCCGTCCAGTTCGCCGTAGCGCAGAAGCTGGATCTCGGCGATCTGGCGGATCCGATCGTCGCTTTCGACCGTGGTTGCCACGACCGCCACGCCGCCGATCACATTGCCCAAGCCGAACCGGTGCGTCAGCGTGTCCATGTGCCGCATGCCGTTCAGAACGGGCAGGATCATCGTCTCCGGCCCGACGGCGGGCGCGAAATCCTCGATCGCGTCGTCCAGGGCGTAGCCCTTTACGCTGAGCAGGACGAGGTCGTAGATCCCCTCAAGCGCATCCGCCGTCACCAGCCTCGGCGCGAGGGTCGCGTCGCCGTGCGGGCTGGCGATCCGCAGCCCGTCGCGGCGCAGCCGCGCTGCCTTGGCCGGACGCACCAGGAAGGTGACGTCGCGGCCGGCCTGCACCAGCCGGGCGCCGTAATAGCCGCCGACCGCGCCGGCTCCGACAACGAGAATTCGCATGCCATCCCTCCATGATCGACTCCGCCGCGGCCGGACTCGGGCTCCACGGCGACCGACACCCGCCTCCGCGCGTGACATCGGTCCTGTAACATGGTAACTACTATTATGCAAGTTATGGGCTGGCGGAATCGGATTGCGCGCTTCTCCGGGGGCGCCGATATCAGCCACCCGAGCGAGACAGCGGTGCAATTTCACAAACGTCAGGTGCGGCTCGATCATGCGGCGCAAGAGCTTCAGCGAGATGAAATGTCCGGTCGCCCAAAGCCTGGAGCGCGTGGGCGAGTGGTGGAGCATCCTGATCATGCGCGATGCTTTGCGCGGCCTTTCCCGCTTTGACGAATTCCAGAAAAGCCTCGACATCGCGCCAAATATCCTTAGCCGCCGGCTGAATGATCTGGTCGAGCACGGGCTTTTGGAAAAGCGTCGCTATTGCGACGCGCCGCCGCGCGACGAGTATGTACCGACGGAGATCGGCCGCGACTTCCGCTCGGTGGTCCTGGCCATGCTGGCCTGGGGCAACCGGCATTTTGCACCGGACGGCAAGGCGGTCGTTCTGATGAACACCGAAACGGGCGAAGAGGCGGACCCCGTCCTGGTCGACCGCATCACCGGGAAGCCGGTCAGCGATCCGGCCTTCAAGACCGCCCGCGGACCGGCCGCCGACGAGACGACACCCTACCCCTACAGCCGGCCATAACGCCCCATAACGCCCGGTTCAGTGCGCGTCCGCCGAAGGACCCTTCGGCGGCGCCACCTTCCGCATCAACGGCACCATGGCCGTGACCACCGCGAAGCAGAGGGCCAAGCCGAGGAAAGCGTCGGCGAAGGTCATGGTCTGCGCCTCCCGGTAGGTGAGCGACCACAGCTGGCGCAGGCCCGCCGCGTGGGCGTGGCTGACATCCCCCACGATCCGCGCACCGCGCGCCTCCACCGCGCGCAGAGTGGACAGCATGGCGCTGTTGGTCGCGTTCAGATGCTCGGCCAGCCGTAGGAAATGCAGGTTGGTCCGGTCGTTCAGGATCGTGCCGCAGGCGGCGATGCCGATGGCCCCGCCCAGGTTCCGCATCAGGTTGAACAGTCCGGACGCCAGCTTCAGCTTGGCCGGCGTCAACCCGCCCAGCGTCAGAGTCACCGTCGGCGCGACGGCGAACTGCTGGGCGAAGCCGCGCAAGCCCTGGGGAAGCAGCAACTCGCGCCAGCCCCAATCGTGCGTGATGGGCGTGAAGGACCACATGCTCAGCCCGAACAGGGCGAGGCCGAACATCATCAGCCAGCGCAGGTCGAAGCGCCGGGCGAACATGGTGTAGACGGGGATCGACAGGATCTGGAACACGCCGGTGGAAAAGACCGAGATGCCGATGTCCAGCGCGCTGAACCCCCGGACGCGGCCGAGGAACAGCGGCGTCAGGTAGATCGTGGAGAAGATGCCGACGCCGGTGACGAAGGAGAAGAAGCAGCCCAGCGCGAAATTGCGGTTCTTCAGCGCGGTCAGGTCGACGATCGGGTTGGCGTAGGTCAGGCTGCGCCAGACGAAACCCACGCCGGCCACCGCGGCCACAATGGTGGAGGCCAGGATCGCCTCATCCTCGAACCACTCCCACCGCGGCCCTTCCTCCAGCGCGTATTGCAGGCAGCCGAGGAAGGTCGCCAGCAGCGCCACGCCCAGGTAATCGGCGTTCCGGATCAGCGACAGGTCGGGCTTGTCGATCCGCACCATCATCGCGACGACGACCGTCACGAAGACGCCGGGGACGAGGTTCACGAAGAACAGCCAGTGCCAGGAGAAATTGTCGGTGATCCAGCCGCCCACCGTCGGCCCCAGCGTCGGCGCCAGCGAGGCCAGCGCCCCGACCGTCGCTGCGGCGACGACCACCTTCTTGCCCGGAAAGAAGGCGAAGGCGGTGGTGAAGACGGTGGGGATCATCGATCCGCCCAGGAAGCCCTGCAAGGCCCGGAACACGATCATGCTTTGGATGTCCCAGGCCCAGCCGCACAGCAGGCTGGTCAGGGTGAAGCCGGCGGCCGACACGCTGAACAGCCAGCGGGTGGACATGACCCGCGCCAGATAGCCGGACAGCGGGATGACGATGATCTCGGCGATCAGGTAGCTGGTCTGCACCCAGGCGACCTCGTCCTGGCTGGCCGACAGGCCGCCGCCGATGTCGCGCAGCGACGCCGAGACGATCTGGATGTCCAGCAAGGAGATGAAGAAGCCGACGCACATCACGCCGAAGACGAAGATCTTGCGGGCCTCGGACAATTCCGACATCAGCGCACCCTTTCCGGCGGAATCCGCCGGGCACCCACCCGGCGGTGCGGGAAAGACCGCCCGCCGTCCACGCGATGGGAGCGGCGGGCACCGGGGCACGTTGCGACCCCAAAGGCTTTCCTCTGCAGGGCCGGACTATGCGCCAGTCACTTTCATGATGCAAGCCACTTTCATGACGCCTGTCATGAATTGCGGCGGACCGCCCGCCTCAGCCGAGCAGGCCGGTGAAGGGCAGGAAATCCACAAGGTCGCCGGCACGGATCTCCGTCGCGTCGGCCGCCATGTCGATCAGCCCGTCGCTCTCCGCCATGGAGGTCAGCACGCCGGAGCTGTTGTTGGGGAACTTGTGGGCGACGGGACGGCCGTCAGCCCCCGTCTCCAGCCGGGCGCGCAGGAACTCCCGCCGGCCGGGCTTCTTGGTGAAGGAGAAACCGGCCACCACGAGGCTGCGCGGCACCACGGACTCCCCGCCGGACAGCCGCAGCACCAGCGGTCGCCCGACCAGCATGAAGGTGACCATCGCCGACACCGGGTTGCCGGGCAGCCCGAGGAACGGGATCTCGCCGACCTGCCCCAATGCCAGTGGCTTGCCGGGGCGCAGCGCCAGCCGCCACAGGTGCAGGGACCCCAGGGCGGCGACCGCGGCCTTCACATGGTCCTCCTCCCCCACCGACATGCCGCCGGAGGAGACGATAAGATCGACGGACTCAGCGGCGGAGGCCAGAGCGGCGCGCACCGCGTCCGGCTGGTCGGGAAGGATGCCGAGGTCGCGCAGCTCGACGCCAAGCGCCAGCAGCTGGGCGGCCAGGGTGTAGCGATTGGCGTCGAAGATGGCGCCGTCCGGCTTGCCGCCGCCCGGTTCGCGAAGCTCATCCCCGGTGGAAAACAGCGCGACACGCAGCCGGCGGCGCACCTGAAGGGTGCTGCGCCCGACCGCGGCGGCCAAGCCCACTTCCTGGGCGCGCAGTCGCCGGCCCTCCGCCAGGACGACGGCGCCCGCGTGCATGTCCTCCCCCGCCGCGCGCACGTTGCTGCCACGCTCCAGCGGCGGAACCAGGACGGTGCCGTCGCCGGCCTCGCACTCCTCCTGCATGGCGACGGTGTCGGCGCCATCGGGCAGCGGGGCGCCGGTGAAGATGCGCACCGCATCAATCGGCCCGACCTTGCCCGAGAACACCGAGCCCGCCGGAACGCGCCCGACC
Source organism: Azospirillum canadense (assembly GCF_025961225.1). Classification (GTDB taxonomy): domain Bacteria; phylum Pseudomonadota; class Alphaproteobacteria; order Azospirillales; family Azospirillaceae; genus Azospirillum; species Azospirillum canadense. The sequence goes on from NZ_JAOQNG010000002.1 coordinate 474,955, forward strand.
ACCGCGAGGCGCCGCAACTCGGCTGGAACGTCATCCGGTGGAGCGCGGAACGCCCAGCCGTCCATGGACGACACGGCTATCGGCGGCACGTCGACGCCCGCCGTCACGTCCTCAGCCAGGAAACGGTTCAGCGCGTCGTGCAGCGCCACCGTCTCGGCGCCGGTCACCGGGCGCACGCCCTCCCGGATCACGGCGAGCGCGTCGTCCAAGGGCAGAAGGCCGGAACCCGGCACGGCGAAGCAATCCATCCTCGTCCACTCTCCGATTGGTCATCGTGCCAGTAGATAGGGTGGGCACGCCGTCCGGTCAGCGGGCCGCCCGGTCCGCGTCCGCGAAGGAGCCGAGATAGTCCATCTTGCCCACCGTGACGCCGGCGTGGCGGAGCAGGTCGTAGGCCGTCGTGACGTGGAAGAAGAAGTTCGGCAGGGCGTGCATAAGCAGGTAATCGTCGGCCCGCAGCAGTGCGCCGGACGGGTGCGTGATCTCCCGGTCTCGGCCCGCCTCGACCGCGGCGGGGTCCACCGACCGCAGGAAGTCCAGCGTCTTCGCCACGCGCTCCTGCAACTCCGGAAAGCTCGTCTCGTTGTCCTCGAAACGGGGCGCGGCGAGGCCGGTGATGCGGTGGATAGCGAATTTCGACGTGTCGCTCGCCCGCTGCACCTGGCCGGTCAGCGGGAGCATGTCCGGCGCCAAGCGCAGCTCGACCAGCCGGGACGGATCCATGCCCTGCTCCGCCGCGTGCGCGACCCCCTTGTCCAGAAGCGTGGACAGGACGGTCAACCCGCGGGCGAAGACCGGGACGGAAATTCGGTAAAGCGAAAGGCTCATCGGGTTTTGTCCATTCCTGTGCGCCGGGAAGCCGGGATCCGGCGGCGTGGACGGTACGGCGCCACCTGGACGGCATAAAGGACATTAAAGCCACCGTTTGGGACATTCGTCCGGTGGCGACGGGCGCTGCGAAAAAATGCGCCGAGGGGACCGGAATAAGTCGGCCCGTGCCGAGTCAACCCCACACCGGACAACGAAAGCTCCTTCCAGACAGCCCACCGAACGGAGACAGGATGTTCCCTTCGCCACGCAGGATCGCGCGTTCCGCACCGTCCGTCGCGGCCGTGTCGCTGGCCGTCGCCCTCGCGGGCGCGGCTCCGGCCCTCGCCGACGACAGCGGGGAAGCACGTTTCCTGGCCGAGAACGACGCAGCGATGACGACGATGATGAACGGCATGGCGGTCAAGCCGAGCGGCGATGTCGATAAGGATTTCGTCGCCATGATGACCGCCCACCACCAGGGCGCCATCGACATGGCGCTGGCCCTGCTGCGCCACGGCCGCAACGAGCAGCTTCGCCGCATCGCCCAGGAGATCATCGTCGAGCAGCAGCAGGAGATCGCCGCGATGAAGCTCGCGATCGGCGCCCCCCTGCCCCCTTCGGCGCCAGTCCCGACGCAAATTGCCCCCACGCAGGCAGCCCCGGACGCAGCCGCGTCCCCGCCGTCGGCGGACGCCATGGCCGCCCACCATCACTCCCATTCCGCCCATCAGGAGCCCTGACGTGCCCCGTTCCCTCCTCACCGCGGCGCTCGCCGCCACGACGTTCCTGTCCTTTGGCGCTGCCTGGGCCGGGCAGGCGCCCGGCGCCGCGTCCGACGCCGACATTCCGGTCAGCCACCGCGACCGCGTCTACGCCGCCGAGCAGTTCTCCAACACCGTGTCGGTGACCGATCCGGCCGACAACCGGCTTCTCGGCGTCATCCGGCTGGGCGACCCGCAGCCGGGCAACCTCAGCCCGCTCTACCGCGGGCAGGTCCTGGTGCATGGCATGGGCTTCTCGCCCGACCACCGGACGCTGGCGGTGGTGTCCATCGGCACCAACTCCGTCAGCTTCATCGACACCGCCACCAACGCGGTGAAGCACGTCACCTATGTCGGCCGCGCGCCGCACGAGGCCTTCTTCACCCCGGACGGCAGCGAGGTCTGGGTGACCGTGCGCGGCGAGGACTATGTCGCCGTCCTCGACGGCCACAGCTTCGAGGAGAAGACCCGCATCAAGGTGCCGGCCGGCCCCGGCATGCAGATCTTCTCGCCGGACGGCAAGTACGGCTATGTCTGCTCCTCCTTCAATCCGGAGACGGTGGTCGTCTCGGTGGCCGATCACCAGATCGTAGGGACGGTCAAGCAGGCCAGCCCCTTCTGCCCGGATCTGGCCGCAACGCCGGATGGCGATCAGGTGTGGTTCACGCTGAAGGATGTCGGCAAGGTGCAGGTCTTCGACGCCCGCCCGCCCTTCGGCCTGCTGAAGACGATCGACACCGGCCCCATCACCAACCACGTCAACATCGTCCGCAACGCGAAGGGCAGCTTCGCCTACGTGACGGTCGGGGGCCTGAACCAGGTGAAGGTGTTCCGCACCGACACGTTCGAACCGGTCGCGACCATCCCCACCGGCAACCTGCCCCACGGGCTGTGGCCGTCCGGCGACGGCAGCCGCATCTATGTCGGGCTGGAGAACGCCGACGCCATGGCCGCCATCGACACCCTGACCAACCGCGTGATCGCAACGACGTCCATCGGGCAGGCGCCGCAGGCCGTCGCCTACGTCCCCAACGCGGTGCCGGAGGGCGACGGGCTGGCCAACCTCCAGCCCCTGGGGCTGGCGGGCGACGTCGCGCACCTGACGCTCGGACCCACTGGAAAGACCGCAAAGGATGGAACCCCGCCGACCAGCGTGTCGCTGTTCAGCCAAGGCCTGTCCCAGGTGCTGCAAGCCTCGGTCACCGGTTTGGAGCCGAAGACCCCCTATGTGCTGGCGCTGTCCGACCATCCCGACGGCAAGGGCAAGCTGGAGCCGCTGGCCGCCTTCATGACCAACCCGGCGGGTTCGGCGATCGTCAACGCGGTCGGCCCCATCCGGCAGATCGTGCAGGGCAACGCCAAGGTCGAGCGCCGGTACTTGGTGATCGCCATGGGCACCCCGGACCAGCCCGGCGCCCCCGTCCAGATCCAGAGCCGGTGAGGTCCCGCCGCGGAGGCCGTCCGGCATGAAGGACATGATGCTCCTCGTCGAGCCGCTGATCCCGGCATTGCGCCGCTACGCACGGGTGCTGCTGCGCGACCGGGCGGGGGCGGACGACTTGGTGCAGGACTGCCTGGAGCGCGTCGTCGCCCGTTGGCACCAGCGGCGGACGGACGGCGACGCGCGCACCTGGGTGTTCTCCATCCTGCACAACCTCGCCATGACGCGGCTCAGCCGCTCCCGGCGCGGCTGGTACGTCGCGCTGGAGGACGCCGACGAGGCGGCGACCGCCGCCCCGCCGACGCAGGAGCACGGCGTGATGCACAAGGACCTGATGCGCGCGCTCGACACCCTGCCGGAGGAACAGCGCAGCGTCCTGCTGCTGGTGTCGGTGGAGGATTTGAGCTACGCCGAGGCGGCGCGCGTGCTGGACATTCCCATCGGCACCGTGATGTCGCGCCTGTCGCGGGCGCGCGAGAAATTGTTGCGGGCAACAGAAGCGGAGGCACCGGCCGCCGGCTCCCGCCCCTGGCTGCGGAGGGTGAAATGACCGGCCGTCCGATCACGGAAGACGATCTCCACGCCTACATCGACGAAGCCCTGGACCCGTCCCGGCGCGGCGAGGTGCGGGCCTATCTGGACGGCCATCCGGAGGTCCAACACCGCGTCGCCGCCATGGCCGTACAACGCCGCGCGCTGCGGTCCGCGCTGGCTCCCGTCGTGGAGGAGCCGGTCCCGCCGGAACTGAGCCTCGCCCGCATCGTCGAGGCGCGGCAGTCCCGCTGGCGTGGCCGGTGGGCTTCCACCTGGCGGTCGGCGGCCGCTGCGGTCCTGATGGCCGGGCTGGGGGGCGTCGGCGGCTGGTTCGCCCATGGGGCTGTGCCGGCCGCAAGCGGCATCGCCGCACTGAAGGAAGAGGCGGCGGCCAACTACCAGGTCTACGCCGCGGACCACATCCGACCGGTCGAACTCCGCGCCGGTGACCGTGAGGAACTGGTGACCTGGATTTCGCAGCGGCTGAATCGCCCGGTTTCCGTTCCGGACCTGTCGCGGTCGGGCTATCGCTTCATGGGTGGGCGGCTGGTGGCGACGCCGCACGGCGCCGCGGCCCTGTTCCTGTACGACGACGACCGCGGCACGCGCGTCGCCGTCCTGGTCCGTCCCATGGAGGTGGAGGGCGACACGCCGATGTCCCCGCACGAAGAGGGCCCACTGGCCGGCTACGCCTGGGCCGACCGGGGCATCGGCTACAGCCTCGTGGCGGACGCCCCGTCGGCGTCCTTGCACCCGTTGGCGAACGAGGTGCGCCGGCAGACCGACCGCGTCGGGGGAAGCTGAGCGTCCCGGCCATGCGCGCTTGGCCGACGCCGGGCCTGTCACGACGGCGTGACGGCCATCCGCGCCAACCGGTTGGCCATGGCGTCCAGGAACAGCCGCACGCGGGTCGGCAACTGGCGGTGCGACGGGAACAACGCGCAGACCGGTGCCGCGTCGCTGCGCCAGTCCGGCAGGACCCGCAGCAGCCGCCCGGCCAGCACGTCGGCCTGTACATCCACCCACGACTTCATGATGAGGCCGCAGCCGGCGAGCGCCCAGTCCTGCGCCACGTCGCCGTTGTCGCTGCGCAACCGCGACGCCGTGCGCACCTCCACCGCCTCGCCGTCGGGGCCGATCAAGCGCCAGAAGGCCCCGGCGCCGGGATATTGCAGGCATTCGTGCCGCTCCAGGTCGGCGGGGGTCGCCGGCTGGCCCCAGAGGGCGAGATAGTCCGGCGCGCCCACGACGACGCGGTGGTTGTCCGCCAGCTTCCGCACGATCAGGCCGGAGTCCTTCGGCGCCCCGATGCGGACGACGACGTCCACCCCCTCGTCGATCAGGTCGACCACGCGGTCGGTCAGCGACAGGTCGACGGAAATCTTCGGGTACGTCCCGACCAAGTCGCGACAGACCGGGGCCACGAGCATCCGGCCGAGCGCCACCGGCGCGCCGACGCGCAGCACGCCCTGCGGCTCGGCGCGTCCATGGGCCAGCGCCTCCTCCGCCTCGTCGATCTCCGCGAGAATCCGTTGCGCCCGCTCATACAGGCGCTGCCCCTCCTCGGTCAGGGCGAGGTGCCGGGTGCTGCGGGCGATCAGGCGCGTGTCGGTCCGCCGCTCCAGCGAGGCGAGGCGCTTGCTGACCACGCTCAGCGTCAGGTTCATCTCCCGCCCCGCCGCCGACAGGCTGCCCGCGGCGACGATGCGGACGAAGGTGCGCAGCTCCGTGATGTCGTCCAGCATGGCCGCCCGCATTCTTTCCGTTTGGTGGAGGGTGTATCGAACATCGGCATGATACTCGCCGATTTGGCGAAGGGATAGGGTCAGGGCATCACAGTCCCGAAGAAGGAACCGCATCATGTCCCACGCTTTGACGAACAGCCGCGTCCTGGTGATCGGCGGCAGCTCCGGCATCGGGCTCGCCACCGCGAAAGCGGCGGCGCAGGCCGGCGCGTCCGTGACCATCGCCTCGCGGTCGCAGGACAAGCTCGACGCGGCGGTGGCCGCGGTGGGAGGGAATACGCGCGCGGCCGTGCTGGACACCCGCGACGACGCGGCGGTCGAACGCTTCTTCACCGGGGAGGCGCCCTGGGACCACATCGTGGTGTCCGCCGCCCAGACACCGTCGGGCCCGGTGCGCACGCTCGGCCTGTCCGACGCCAAGGCCGCGATGGAAAGCAAGTTCTGGGGCGCCTACCGCGTCGCCAAGGCAGCGAAGATCAGCGAAGGCGGCTCCCTCACCTTCGTGTCGGGCTTCCTCAGCGTCCGCCCGTCGGCCACCTCGGTCCTGCAAGGCGCCATCAACGCGGCGCTGGAGGCGCTGGCCCGCGGCCTCGCGCTGGAGCTGGCGCCGGTCCGCGTCAACGCCGTGTCGCCGGGCCTGATCGCCACGCCGCTCTGGTCCGGCCTGTCGGAGGCGAAGCGCGAGGCAATGTTCGCCGGGGCCGCGCAGCGCCTGCCCGCCCGCCGGGTCGGACAGCCCGAGGACATCGCCAACGCGATCCTGTTCCTGGCCTCCACATCCTTCGCCACCGGCTCGACCGTGCGGGTCGACGGCGGCGGCGCCATCGCCTGAGCGCCCCTGTTTTCTCGATTGGCGCATGAACGACGGACATGACGACATGACGACGCAGACGACTTCCAAGATTGCGCTGGTTGCCGGCGCCGGCGGCATCATCGGGCACGCCGTCGCCCACGAACTGAAGCGGCAGGGCTGGACCGTGCGGGCGCTCGCCCGCCGTCCGCTGGACGGGTTCCCGTCCATCACCGCGGACCTGACCGACGATGCCGCGACGGCCGCCGCCCTGCGCGAGGCCGCGGATACCACCCACGTCTTCTACGCGGCACTCAGCCCCGACCCCGACCTCGCCACCGAGGCGGAGCGCAACGGGCGGATGCTCGGCAACCTGCTGGACGGGCTGGAGGCGGCCGGCGCGCCGCTCCAGCGCGTCGTGATCTACCAGGGCTTCAAGATCTACGGCATCCATCTCGGCGCCAAGGTGCGGACGCCGGCGCGCGAAAGCGACCCGGTGCACATGCCGCCGAACATCTATCTGGCGCAGGAGGCGCAGCTGAAGGCCCGCGCGGCCAGCAGTCGCTGGGACTATGTGGCGCTGCGGCCGGACGTGGTGGTGGGCGACATCCACGGCAACCCGATGAACATCGCGCTGGTGGTCGGCGTCTTCGCCGAACTGTCGCGCGCGTTGGGCATCCCCATGCGCTTCCCCGGCACCGACAAGGCCTACGGGCAGTTGGTGCAGTTCACCGACGCCGGCCTGCTGGCGCGGGCCAGCCTGTGGGCGGCGACCAGCGACAAAGCCGCGGGGGAAGCGTTCAACGTCACCAACGGCGACGTCTTCCGCTGGGACCGCATGTGGGAGGACATGGCCGGGCACCTCGGCCTGCAAACCGCCCCGCCGGTGCCGCTGACCCTGGCGCGCCACATGGCCGACAAGGGCCCGCTGTGGCGGGACATCGCGGCGAAGAGCGGGCTGGTAGAGCCGGACCTTGGGAAGCTCGTTGGCTGGGGCTTCGGCGACTTCATCTTCCACACGGAGACGGATGTCATCTCCGACGTGAACAAAATCCACCGCTTCGGCTTCACCGAGCGGATGGACTCCAGCGAATCCCTGATCGCCGCGATCGACAGCCTGAAGCGGAAACGCGTTCTTCCCTAACCAATGACGCCGCCGCCGCGAGTGTCACAGGAACGCGGCGGCAAAGGCCGGGGGCTGGGACAGGGTCTGGGCGATAATCTCCAGCGCGTGCCGCGTCTCCACTGCGTCGCAGCCGCCCAGGCATAGGCGCACCGCCTCCGGCGGCGGGTTGTTGACCGCGAAGGCGTCGCTGACCACGATGCCGAGGTTGGCGCCGCGCAGCGTGGCGGCGAAGTTCGACCGGCTCCAGTCCGGCGGAAGTTGGAGCCAGAAATGGAAGGTCTCCGGCTTCGAACGCCGGCTGGCGTAGGGCGGGACGCTGCGCGCGAAACTCTGGCGCTCCGCCGATTCCGCGCGGATGGCGTCTAGGATGGCGTCGGCAGTGCCATCAACGATCCAACGCGTCGCCAGCGCCAGCGTCAGCGGAGAGGCCATGACCGTGGTGGCCCGCAGATAGGCGGACAGCTGCCAGACGCGGCGCGCCTCCGGCACCACCAGATAGGCGACGCGCGGGCCGGCTCCCAGCGCCTTCGCCAGCCCACCGATGCAGAAGACCAGGTCCGGCGCCAGCACCGCCAGCGGCGGCGGCCCGTCGACCGGGAGGGCGCCGTAGGCTTCGTCCTCGATCACTGCGACGCCATGGCGGCGCGCGACCTCCAGCAGGGCGCGGCGGCGCTCCAGAGGCAATGTGATCGTCGTCGGGTTCTGCAGGGTCGGGTTGCAGTAAAATGCGGCGCCTGCTCCGCCCTGTCCAGCGTCGAGGAGTGGCCCTCTCCTCCTCCACCCCCGCATTCCCCGGAGAATACATCGCCGACAACTGCATCGACGCGCCGGAGGAGGAGCCCTTTGTCCCGGTCCGGGCGCCGCGGGACACGCTGATGGAAAGCGACGCCAAGGCGGCGGGCATCGCCGCCATCGTCTGGGCCATCGGCTTCCGCCCGAAAGGGGCTGTACTTCATCGGCCTGCAGTGTCTGAACACCTGGGGGTCGGGCCGATTCCTCGGCGTCGCGGACGACGCGCAGTTCCGAAGGCGTGCGGCTGACCCACTGGTTCGCGATCGTCCGGGACAGCGACGGCCAGCGCATCGCCGACGCCTTCACCACCCGCCGTCCGGCACCGGCCGGACCTTTGCCCGTGCCCGCTCCTTGAGACCGCGCAGGTCGATCCCCAGCGCTTTGATTCGCGAGGTCAGGGTCGTCGCCGGCACGCCCATCCGTTCGGCCGCTCCTCCCGGACCCGACACCTTGCCGCTCGCCGCCTCCAGCGCCGCCAGGACGCTGGCGCGCTCGCGGTTGCGGAGGTCCCGCCTTGTCTCGATGGCCGGCGGCGCCTCCACGGTGGGTCCGGGAAGGCTGCCGGCCCCGGCCTCCTCCGCCGGGAGGTCGAGGTGGATGCGCCCGTTGCGCGCCAGGATCGCCGCCCGCTCGATGACGTTCTGCAACTCGCGCACGTTGCCGGGCCAACCGTAGCCCACCAGCCGACGGACGCTGCCCTCGGTCAGGCTGAGGTCCACCGTGTTCAGCTTCCGCACGGCGTCGCGCAGTAAGTGCGCGGCCAGCAGGGGGATGTCCTCCGGCCGTTCCCGCAGGGGCGGGGATTCGATCGGAAACACGTTCAGGCGGAAATACAGGTCCTGGCGAAAGCGTCCCCGCGCGACCTCCGCCTTCAGGTCGCGGTTGGTCGCAGCCACGATGCGCACGTCCACGGTGCGCGTGCGCTCCTCGCCCACACGCTCGAACAGGCCGTCCTGCAGGACGCGCAGCAGCTTCCCCTGGAGGTCGAGCGGGATCTCGCCGACCTCGTCCAGGAACAGTGTGCCGCCGTCGGCCAGTTCGAAGCGGCCCACGCGGTCGCGCAGCGCGCCGGTGAAGGAGCCCTTGGCGTGGCCGAAGAACTCGCTCTCGAACAGCTCGCGCGGGATGGCGGCGCAGTTCACGCGGATCAGCGGCCGGCCGGAGCGGCGCCCGGCCTCGTGGATGGCCCGCGCGATCAGCTCCTTGCCGGTGCCGGACTCCCCCGTGACCAGCACCGACGCGTCGGTCGGCGCGACAAGCTCCACCTGCTGCAAGATCTTCTGGATCGCCGCGCTTCGCCCGATGATGCCGTGGTGGTTGCCGGACAGGCGGATCTCCTCCTGAAGGTAGGCGTTCTCCAGCTCCAGCCGGCGGCGGAGCCGGTCCACCTCCGACAGGGCGGCGCGTAGCCGCTCGTCGGCCTCGCGGCGCTGCGAGACGTCGCGGAAGACGATCACGGCGCCGATCACCCGGTCGCCCGTGCGGATCGGCGTGCTGGTGTATTCCACCCAGATCGGCCGACCGTCGCGCGTCCAGAACACCTCGTCGGACACGCGCTTCACCCGCCCCTCGCGGAAGGCCGCGTAGATCGGGCATTCATGGGCGGGATAGGGGGACCCGTCCGGCCGGTGGTGGTGCATGACGGAATGGATGTCCCGCCCCAGCAGCTCCGCCGCCGACCAGCCCAGGATGCGTTCGGCCGCCGGGTTGACGAAGGTTCCCTTGCCCTCGGCGTTCACGCCGTAGATGCCCTCGCCCGCGGCCTGGAGGATCAGCTGGTTCTCGCGCTCTATGCCTTGGAACACGCGCTCGACCCGCTGCCATTCGCCGATGCCGTCGCGCAGGTACAGTTCCCCCTCGTCCTGGATGTCGCGCTGGCGGCGCGCGTCGAGGTCGTGGAGGGTCAGCAGCAGGGCCTCCCCGCCGGGCAGCAGCGCGCCCGCATATTCCAGACACAGCTCCGCCCCGCCCGCGTGGCGGACCGACAGGTCGCGGGTCCAGTAGACGCCCTTGGTCAGCACCGCTTCCGTGAAGACCAGCAGCGCCGGCTCCTGCCCGCGGTGCAGATCGACGATCGGCATCCGGCGCAGCAGGTCCCGGTGATAGCTGAGCAGGCGGCACACCGCCCCGTTGGCGTCGAGGATACGGCCCGACGCAAGCTCGACGACGAGGCAGGCCTCCACGCCGTGCTCGAAGGCCGCCCCGTAGCTCCCATCCGGCGTGCGATCCATCAAACCCCGCAATTTACGATACTTCGTGATTGTGTGGCGAATTATCGCCATTCACGAAAATTCGTGAAAACGTGAGTAGCACCGTGGCCCACGGATTCCAAGGACCTGGACCAACCCCGGCGACTGGCACGCCCTTTGCCATCTTCCCAGGCACCGAACGGACGCACCATCCCCGTCACCGCCAGGAGAGTTCCATGAAGCGCGCCGACCTGACCGAAAAGATCCTCGACATCAAGCGGGACAAGGGCCTGACCTGGGCGCAGATCGCCGAGGCGATCGGCGGCTATTCGCCCATCCTCATCACCGCCGCCCTGCTCGGCCAGATGAAGCTGACCAAGCCGCAGGCCGACAAGGCCGCCGAGCTGTTCGGCCTGTCGCCCAGCGAGGCGAAGATGCTGAACGAGGTGCCCTACCGCGGCTCCATCCCGACGATGCCGCCGACCGACCCGCTGGTCTACCGCTTCTACGAGCTGGTGATGGTCTACGGCACGACCTTTAAGGAGCTGATCCAGGAGGAGTTCGGCGACGGCATCATGTCCGCCATCGACTTCGAGATGGACATGGAGCGCCTGCCCAACCCGAAGGGCGACCGGGTGAAGCTGACCATGTCCGGCAAGTTCCTGCCTTACAAGTATTACGGCAATGAAGACGGCGTGCCTGATTACGGGTTCGGCGACGCCTGACCCTGTGGACCCGCGCGCCGGTCACGCAGGCTGGGGAACCGTCACCAGCCGGCCGTCCACGAGGTGGAAGCGCTGGGGCGCGGTGGCGGCGAGGCCGGCGTCGTGGGTCACCACGGCGACGGTCCGCCCGGCGCGCGCCAACCCGTGCAGAATCTCGAACACCGCAGCGGCGTTGCGGGTGTCCAGCGCCCCGGTCGGCTCGTCCGCCAGGATGAAGGGCGGGTCGTTGGCGAGCGCCCGCGCGACGGCCGTGCGCTGGCGCTGCCCGCCCGACAACTGCGCGGGCAGCTTGTCCGCCTGCTCCGCCATACCCAGGCTGTCGAGGATCTCCAGCGCACGGTTCCGCATCCCGGCGCCAGACAGCGCCCCCAGTTCCCGCATCGGCACCAGCACGTTGTCCAGCACCGAAAATTCCGGCAGCAGGAAATGGAACTGGAAGACGAAGCCGAACCGCTCCAACCGCAGCCGGTCGCACGTCGCCGAATCCAGCCCCGTGGTCGGCGCGCCGTCCACCAGCACCTCCCCCGACGTCGGCCGGTCGAGCAGCCCGAGCAGATAGAGCAGCGACGACTTGCCGGACCCGGACGGGCCGGTGATCGCCGCCAGCGCGCCCGGCCGGATCGTCAGGCTGACGCCGTCCACCAGCACGGTCGGCACCGGCCCCGGCAGCAGGCGGACGAGGTCCACCGCCCGCAGCCCTCTCTCCATCTCCACGACACCCTCCATGACGGCGCCCGGCATCACACGGCCCCGCGGATGATGGTCAGCGGGTCGATACGCGCCGCCCGGCTGGCCGGCAGCCACGCGGCCAGGATGGAGGTCGCCAGCGCGATGCCCCCGGCGATCGCAAAGCTGAGCGGGGAGGTGTCGACCCGCAGGGTCTGGGTGGGATCGGTGCTGCCGGGGGCGGGGATCATCCGCAACGCCTCCGCGATGCCCACCGCGACGACCCAGCCGACCAGCATGCCGATCAGCCCGACCACCAGCCCCTCCACGATGAAAATGCGCGTCACCGTGGCCGGCGGCATCCCGACGGAGCGCAGGATGGCGATGTCGCGCGCCTTCTCCAGCACCACCGTGGAAATGATGTTGAAGATGCCGAAGCCCGCCACCACCAGGATGGCGCCCGTGGTCATGTAGATGATGACGTTCTGCAATTGGAAGACGGACAGCACGCGGCTGTTCGTCTCCTCCCACGGGGCGGCCTTGTAGCCGAAGCGGCGTTCCAGCGCATCGGCCACGGGGATGGAGCGGGCGACATCGGCCAAGCGGACGCGGATCTCGTTGATCACCCGCGGGCGCCCCTGGACTGCCTGCTGCTTGGCGAGTTGGACGTAGATCTGGCCGGTGTCCAACTGCTCGATGCCGGTCTTGAACAGCCCGACGACGCGCAGCCGCGCCGTGCCGCCGGTGGGGCTGGCCAGCAGCACAGAATCCCCCATGCCGATGGCCATCTTGGCGGCGAGCCCGGTGCCCAGGATCACCCCGTCGGTTGCGGCGTCCAGCGCGTCGAGCCGCCCGGCCACCATCTCCCCCGCCAGTTGGGTCGCCTTCGCCTCCCGCTCCGGCCGGATGCCCAGCACGGTGACGCCGTAGTCGCGGCCGGCGCGCCGCAGCAGCCCCTGCCCGCGCAGTGCCGGCGCCGCTTCCAGCCCCGGCATGGACTGGAGCGCGTCGAGGATCGCCTGCGCGTTGGCGATGCCGCGCACCGGATCGCGCGCCACGACGCGGCGCAGATCGAGCGCAGCGTGGGGCTCCAGCACCTCCAGCGGCTGGGCGGGCGGCGCGCGGTACTCGTCGGTGATCAGCACGTGCGGGGTGGATTCGACGATCTGCACCAGGAAATAATGCTGGAACCCGTGCATCATGCCGGAAATGGCGATGAAGAAGCCGACCCCCAGCGCCACCCCCAGGATCGACACCGCGCTCTGCCGGCGCCGGGCGCGCAGGTGGGCGATGGCGATCGACACCGGCAGCGGCAGCATCGACCAGCCGAAGCGATGACCGGTGAGCGTGGTCATGGCCGCACCCGGACGCGGTCGCCCTCGGCGAGGCCGGTTGGCGGCGCCTCCAGCAGCCGGTCGTCGGGGCCGATTCCCTCCGTCACCTCCACGCGGGCTGGTCCCTCGGCGCCCAGAGTCACGGGGACGCGTTTCACCCGCCCGTCCGGACCAACGGCCCAGACATGGGCCTGCCCCGGACGCCCGCCGCGCGGTGGGTCGCGCTGCACGGCGCCGGCGGGCACCAGAAGGGCGCCCCGCCGCTCCGCCACGATGACGTTCACGTCCAGCGTCATGCCGATGTAGAGCGGGGTGCCCGGCGGAAGCGTCGCCTCGATACGGTAGGTGCGCGTCTGGCTGTCGCTCTCCGCCCGGATGTTGGTCACCGCGGCCCGGAACACGTCGCCGGAAAAGGCCTCCGCCCGCGCCGCGATGCGGGAGCCGAGATGAACCCGGGGAATGTCCCGCTCGTCGACGTCGGCGACGACGCGCAGGCGGGTGGGATCGGCCACGGTGAACAGCACGGCGTTGGCGGCCATGCTCTCCCCCGGTTCCGCCTGCCGACGCAGCACCACCCCGTCGATGGGCGCGTTGACGACGAGGTCGTCGAGCATGCGCCGGACCAGCGCCACGTCCGCCTCCATCTGCTGCCGCTCGGCCACCGCCTTGTCGCGCGCCTCGATCGTGGTGACCCCGCGCGCCAGGAGCGCTTCCACCCGCGCCGCATCGGACCGCGCCAGCCGCAGCCGCGCCTCGGCGTTTTGCAAGCGCTGCTCCAATTGCCGAGGGTCGAGCGTCGCCATGCGCTGCCCCGCGGTCACCCGGTCGCCGTCGTCCACCAGCACCGTCGCGACGCGGCCGCCGACCGGCGGTCCGACGCGCACGGTGTTGAGGGATTCGACCGTGCCGGTCGCGTACACCGCCTCGATGGCCGGCCCGCGCTCCACGCCGACCACAGCCACCAGCGGCGGCCGCCCTGCCCACCACAACGCCGTCCCTCCCAGCGCCGCCACCAGCAGCAGCACCGCCAGCGGCACCCGCAGCCAGCGCCACAGCGACGGCCGAGGAACGGCGGGAACGGCCGGGCGCGGCACGAGCGGCCGGTCCGCCACGGGTACGGGCACGGGCAAACCCGGCGCGGCCGGGTTCGAAAGGGTCTGGTCCGCCCGGGCGTCATCCGTCGATGCAGGCGCCGAATCCGGCGCGTTCGGCCGCGGTGCGGCCCCCTCTGGCTTCGTCATCGTCGTGTCCAACGCGACGTGGAAACCCGCCCATCATAGCCCGTCGGCGCGCCGCTGCGATTGCGGCGTGTCAAAGCGGCGGCCAGTCGTGCTCTTTTTCGCGGCCCTCCGCCCGACGGCGAGCCTCAGTTCCGTGTGTGGAAGTGGCTGAGGAAGGACCGGGTGGCTTCCTGGCGCGGGTTGTCGATGACCTCCCGCGCCGGCCCCTCCTCCACGATCACGCCGTCACGCATGAAGACGACGCGGTCGGCCACATCCCGCGCGAAGGCGATCTCGTGGGTGACGATGATCATCGTCATGCCCTCCGCCGCGAGGTCGCGCATCACCGACAGAACCTCCGACACCAGTTCGGGGTCGAGCGCGGAGGTGGCCTCGTCGAACAGCATGACCTCCGGCTCCATGGCCAGCGCCCGCGCGATGGCGACGCGCTGCTTCTGCCCACCGGACAGCCGGTTGGGAAAGGCGTCGGCCTTGTCGGCGAGGCCGACCTTGGCGAGCAGCCGGCGGGCGATGGCCTCGGCCTCGCCCTTGTGCATGTTCTTGGCGGAGATGGGACCTTCCATGACGTTCTGGAGGACCGTCATATGCGGGAACAGGTTGAAGTGCTGGAACACCATCCCGGCGTTGGAGCGGAATTTCGCCTGCGCCTTGGGACTGGGCAGCGGCTTGTTGCCGTCGAAGTCGAAACTGTCAGCCCCGATGCGGATGCGCCCGCCGTTGGGGACGACCAGCAGGTTCAGGCAGCGCAGCAGTGTGGACTTGCCCGACCCCGACGGGCCGATCAGCGCGACCACCGCGCCCGGGTCGATGTTCAGGTTGATGTCGCGCAGGACGACATGGTCGCCGAACTGCTTCTTCAGCGCCGCGACTTCGATTTTGGGGGCGGTCTGGGGGGTGTTCATGGCGACCTCGCTGCCGACGCTTTAGTGGCTGACCTGGAGTTTCCGTTCCGCCCGCTTCACGACGGCCGTCAAGGGGACCAGCACGACGAAGTAGATCAGGGCGACGATCGAATAGACCTCCAGCGGGCGGAAGGTGTCCGTCGCCGCGACCTGACCCTGGTACAGCAGGTCGGGCACCGCGACCACCGACACCAGCGAGGTGTTCTTGAACTGGATGATCGACTGGTTCATCAGCGGCGGGATCATGCGCTTCACCGCCTGCGGCAGCACGATGCGCCGCATGACGCGCGCCGGCGTCATGCCCAACGCCAGCCCCGCCTCTGTCTGGCCCGGCTCAATGGAGACGACGCCGCCGCGGATGACCTCCGCGTAGAAGGACCCGCCGTAGAGCGACAGAGTCAGCACCGACGCGGTGACCGCGTCGATCTGGATGCCGACCAGGATCGGCAGCGCGTAGTAGAACCACAGAAGCTGGACCAGCAGCGGCGTGCAGCGGAACAGCTCGATGTAGAGCCAGGACACCCAGCGCAGGACCGCGAAGCGCGACAGCTGGGCCAAGCCGGCGATCAGGCCCAGCAGCAGGCCGAGCACGATGATCCCGATGGTCAGGCCGATGGTGACCAGCGTGCCGTTCAGGAACAGCCAGCGGTATCCCCAAAGGATGTCGTAGTTGAAGGTGTACATGCGGGGCCTGTTCGGAGTCGTCGGGGCGGCCGTAGGAAAATGGGGGCGGCGAGCCGGCCGCCCCTCGCGCCGTCAGAACGTGATGCCTTCGGGGATGTCGCTCATCGCGATGTCCACCTTGGCGAGGCTGTTCACCACCGCTTCCCGGATCAGGCCCAGGCCCTGGGCATAGACGATCCAGGTGTTGACGAAGTCGCGCAGCGTCTTGTCCGGCTCGCGCCGGAAGGCCGCGTTGGAGGTGGAGCCGAACATCGGCTGCGGCACCACGACCTTGCCCAGGCCCGGATCGCGCTTCACGGCGCGCACGCCGCCCATCCAGAAGATCGACTGCGCGTCGGCGCGGCCGCTGCGCACCGCCAGCGTCGCCTCGTCCAGCGACTTGAAGCGGATGATCTGCGCCTTCGGGCACAGGCGGGAGGCGACCTGGTCGTGGGCCGACCCGACGTCCACGGCAATCTTCACCTCCGGCTTGTTCATGTCCGCCCAGGTCTTCGGGTCGAAGCCCGGCTTGGCGATCACGACCAGCGCGCTGTTGTAGACCGGGACCGAGAAATCGACCGCGAGCGCCCGCTTCGGCGTCGGGTTCATGCCGAACATGATGTCGATCTTGTTGGCCTGGAGGTCCAGGATGCCGTTGCCCCAGGTGGTCTCCACCACCTCAAGCGCGACGTCCATGTCGGTGGCGAGCGCCGACGCGATGTCCCAGAACTGGCCGGACCACTGGCCGGTGGACTGGTCCTTCATGATCCACGGCGCGCCGGTGGCGACGCCGCCGATGCGCAGTTTCTTCGCCTTCAAAATCCGGTCGAAGCTGCCGCCGGCCTCCTGCGCCGCGGCCGGAGCCGCCGCCATGCCGGCCGCCCCGACACCAACCGCCGCCACCGCGGCGCCCATCCCCATCAGACCAGCCAGGTCCCTGCGATTGACCATCTCCGTCTCCCTTCCGTGTGTTGCCATTCCCGTCGTCATCGAAGGGCCGCTTTGCGCGGCCGTTGGTCTTGGGCCTTTGTCAGGCCAGCCCCTTCAAGCCAGGGCAATGGAGCGCGCGTGGGCGGCGACCGCCTCCAGCTTCGCGTTCGTCTCCGCGCTCGGCGGCAGAAGCGGCAGGCGCACGCCGCCGACCGGCATGCCGGCCAGCGCCATGTAGGCCTTCAGCGGACCGGGGTTGGTTTCCAGGAAGATCGAGTTCACCACCGGGTCGATCTGCGCCTGGGCCTCCAGCGCCTCGTTCAGCTTGCCGGCGCGCGCCAGGGCGAAGATGCGCAACCAGATCTTCGGGTAGATGGTTGCGGACGCCAGCACGCCGCCGCGGGCGCCCAGCGCGACGTGGGTCGCGAACAGCGGCTCTTCGCCGCTCAGCACCGCAATCTTGTCGCCGGCCAGCTTGATGGTCTTGATGAACTCCGGCATGTCGTAGGAGGAGAACTTCATGCCGATGATCGAGCCGTCCTCCGCCATCGCCTGCACGGCCTCGGCGGTCGCCGACACCGTCGTGCGGCGCGGGATCTGGTACAGCATCACCGGAAGGTCGACCGCGTCGCGGTAGGCCTTGAAGTAGGCGCGCATGCCGTCCTGCGTACCGGGCGCGTAGTAGGGCGTGACCGTCATCACGGCCGCCGCACCGGCTTGTGCGAAATCGCGGCCGGCCTCGACCGCGTCGTGGAATCCGGTGGACAGCACGCCGGGGATGACGGGCTTGTCCCCCGCCTCCTCCACGCAGGTCGCCACGATCAGCTTGCGCTCGTCCCGCGACAGGGCCGGATATTCGCCCGTGCCGCCGATGGGAACGACGCCGGAGGCGCCGGCATCCAGCTGGTGCCGCACAAGGCGCTTCAGCCCGGCGACGTCGACGGAGCCGTCGCTTGTCAGCGGCGTGACGATCGCGCTGAAAAGGCCGCTGATCTCCGTTTGGGTGAGTTCCATAGAGTGTCCTCGCATGGCGTTGTCGCGTGGATGTGCTGGGCGGCGTGCCAAACCCTCTGCGCCGGCCGCCCTGGGCAGTGTCGAGCGCGGAATCGAAATGGTCTTAAAGAACATCCCCAGCCAAAGGCCGAGACATCGCCCAAGAAGAAGCCCACTCTTAAAAATAAAACCGCTTATTGAAAAAGCGTTGGAGGAACGACGACCCCATGAGTGTAAACCCCACCGTCCGTCCACAGTCAGCAGTGTGAACCTATTTTCCCCTATCCTGCAACACCAAATCGTATCATCGGAAAACAAATATGATCCGACAACCAAGGGAGGCGATCAGCCGCGGGCGGGCTCCACCGTCCCGATGATGTCGGGGATCGACGGCGCGCCGAGGAAGCCCATGGTGGTCAGCAGCTCGCGCCGGAAAATGTCCAGCACGGCGCCCGCTCCCTCGGCCCCGCCGATGGCGAGGCCATACAGCACCGAACGGCCGAGCAGCACGCCCTGCGCGCCCATCCCGATGTACTTCGCCACATGGCTGCCGCGCCGCACCCCACCGTCCGCCAGCACGGTCATCCGGTGGCCGACCCGGTCGACGATATCGGGCAGGCGCGTCGCCGGGCTGGCGGCGCTGTCCAGGTTGCGGGCGCCGTGGTTGGACACGACGATGCCGTCCACGCCCATCTCCGCCGCCCGAACCGCGTCGTCGGCGCGGAGCACACCCTTCAGGATCAATTGGCCCTTCCAGGCCGACCGCAGAGTCCGCACATCCTCCCAGTTGACGTCCTGGGCGAGGCTGATCTCGTCCGCCACGGCCACACGGCCGAGGGCGGTGCGAAATTCCTCCGGATAATGCGCGTAGGTCGGCACGCCACCGTTCCGCAGATACTTTGCGAAAACATTCACGAACCAGCGCGGGTGGGCGACGCAGTCGAGCCCGGCCCGGATCGACGGCTTGATCGGGATGCCGAAGCCGTTGCGGATGTTGTATTCCCGGTTGGGCGCCACCGCGGTGTCCACCGTCAGGACCAACGCCTCGGCCCCCGCCCGCTCGGCCCGCTTCACCAGCTGGACGGCGCGGTCGCGGTTGCGCCAGACATAGAGCTGGAACCACAGCCGCGCCTTCGACTCCTCGGCGATCTGTTCGATGGACGTGATGGATTGCGTGGACACGCAGAAGGGAATGCCGGCCGCAGCCGCGGCCTTCGCCAGTTCAACCTCCCCATCGTACCAGATCAGCCCGGCGACCGCGGTGGGCGCTATGACCAGCGGCAGGGGCTGGTGCGTGCCGAAGATCGACGTCGCCGCGTTCCGGTTGGAAATGTCCACGAGGACGCGCGGGTTGAAGGTCACGCTGTCGAGCGACCGCTTGGCCTCGCCAAGGCCCACCTCGTCCTCGGTGCCGCGCTCGATGTATTCGAACAGGCCGCGCGGCAGGCGGGAGCGTGCCCGGTCCCTGGCCTCGGCAACGTTCAATAGGGGGCGAGCACCAAGTCTCATGATCGATTTCGCTCCCGCCAAATTTTCATCTTCGGGAAAAACTTTTCGTATGCTAGACAGAGAGCAGCAAAATCGTCAACGCGGATCTTCGAGGAAAATACCATGCGTGACCCGCAAGCCTTGGTGACGTCGTTGCGCGCGCTCGTGGGGGAGCGCCATGTGATCACGGCGGACCAGGATCTCGAACCGGTCCTGAACGATTGGCGCGGGCGCTACCAGGGTACGGCGCTGTGCGCGGTCTATCCGGCCGACACCGAGGAGGTTTCGCGGGTCGTCCGCCTCTGCCGCGAGGCCGGCGCCAAGATCGTTCCGCAGGGCGGCAACACCGGCATGTGCGGCGCAGCGACGCCCTTCGGCGAGGATGAGGTGGTGCTGCGGCTGGACCGGCTGAACCGGGTCCGCCACATCAGCGCGCTCGACAACACGATGGTGGTGGAGGCCGGCTGCATCCTCGCCGATCTGCAGACGAAGGCGCAGGAGGTCGGCCGGCTGTTCCCGCTCAGCCTGGGTGCGGAGGGCAGTTGCCAGATCGGCGGCAACATCGCGACCAACGCCGGCGGCACCGCGGTTCTGCGCTATGGCCCCATGCGCGACCTCGTGATGGGGTTGGAGGTTGTGCTGCCCGACGGGTCGGTGATGAACGACCTGAAGCGCCTGCGCAAGGACAACAGCGGCTACGCCGTCCGCCACCTGTTCATCGGGTCGGAAGGCACGCTCGGCATCATCACTGCGGCGACGCTGAAGCTGTTTCCGCCGCCGCAGGCGAGCGCCACCGCCATGACCGGCGTCGCCGATCTCGGCCAGGCACTGGCGCTGCTGGCGCTCGTGCGCTCCAAACTGGGCGACCGGATCAGCGCCTACGAGGTCATGTCCCATTCGCAGATGCAGCTGGTGCTGGACCACATCCCGAACTGCGCCCTGCCCTTCGACCAGAGCCACCCCTGGTACGTGCTGATCGAGGCGGAGGACAGCTTCGCGACAATCGACCTGGGCGCGCTCCTGGAGGAATGCTTGGGCGACGGGCTGGAGCAAGGCCTCGTCACCGACGCGGTGATCCCGAAGAGCGAGGCCCAGCGCGCCGCTCTTTGGCGCCTGCGCCATTCCGTGTCGGAGGCCAACAAGGTGTCGGGCGTCAGCGCGTCCTACGACACGGTGGTCCCGCTCGACCGGCTGGCCGACTTCGCGGCGGACACGGTGTCCGGCGTGGCGAAGGCCTTCCCGCAGGCGCGCATCCTGTTCGTCGGCCATGTCGGGGACGGCAACCTGCACGCCATCGCCCATTTCGACAAGGACGCCTTCCCCTCGAAAGCGGAGTTCGAGGAGGCCGCCGCCATCGTGAACGGCATCGTGGACGACGCGACGCTGAAATGCGACGGCTCGATCAGCGCCGAACACGGCATCGGGAAGAGCAACCGCAAGCGGCTGGCGCAATCGATCGACCCGGTCCGCTATGGGCTGATGCTGAAAATCAAGGCGACGATCGACCCCGAAAATATTATGAATCCCGGAAAAGTTCTCTGAATCGAGGTTCTTCGATGGCGCGCTCGGCTTTGAAGGCGAAGAACGTCAGAAGCAAATCAATCAAGCCAGCCATTGCATCAATGGGTGGGGCGATCATGGGCGGGATCGACGTCATGGACGACGCCCGCGACACGCCGGACCTGGCCGAGGGCGAACTGGATCTCGGCGCGCGCCTGAAGGACCTGCGCAAGCGCAAGCGCTGGACGCTCCAGCAGGCGGCCGACCGCACCGGCGTGGGCCTGTCCACCCTGTCGAAGATCGAGCGGAACGAGCTGTCGCCGACCTTCTCCACGCTCCAGAAGATCGCGGCGGGCTTCGAAATGGACCCCGCCGCGATCATCGGCGGCCAGCCCGCGGCAGCCCCGGTGCTGCGCGTGCCCGGCCGGCGTGCGCTGACCCGAGCGGGCGAAGGACGCCCCTTCCCCACCGGCACCTGCAACAACGCCTGGCTGTGTCCCGACCTGACGCAGAAGGTGATGACGCCGATCAAGACGACGATCGTCGCGCGGTCGATCGACGATTATCCCGAATGGGCCAAGTACGAGGCGGAGATGTTCCTCTACGTCCTGTCGGGGACGGTCGTCATTCACAGCCAGATCTACGAACCGCTGCGCCTGGACGCCGGCGATTCCCTCTATTACGACGCCAGCACGCCGCACCTCTGGGTATCGGAGGGCGACACCGACGCCGAGGTGCTGTGGGTCTACGCCAAGTACCAGTGATCGTGTTGGAGACGGGCGGCGGTCACGGCGTTCCCTGGTCCGCCGCGCCCAGCGCGTGCGAAATCTTCCCCGCGACCTCGGCGACGACCGGGCCAAGGTCGAGCATACGTTCCCGGGGCATGTAGAAGTTGACGCTGGCGACGCTGACGGCGGCCACGACCTCGCCGTTGACGTCGCGCACCGGCGCACCGACGCAATGGATGCCCAGCTCGTTCTCCTCGCACTCCATGACCCAGCCCTGCCGCCGGTAGGCGCACATGGAGTCCAGATAATCGGGCCAGGGGAGCAGGCTCGGCTTCTCCGCCCCGGTCCGTTCCTTCAGCGCCTGGGCCTCGTCGTACAGCTCCCGCCAGCGTTCCTCCGACAGGCCGAGCATCAGCGCCTTGCCAACGCCGGTGGAGATCAGCGGCATGCGCTGGCCGATGCGGGAGCGCATTTCCAGCCCCTTGTCGCCCGACAGCTTGTCGAGATAGAGGACCTGCGAGCCCTCCATTTGGCCGAGATGCACCGTGGCGCCGCAGTCGTTGACCAGCGCCTCCAGAAAGGGGCGCGCGATCTGGGTCAGCGGCCGCTGCTCCCGGGCGCGGGTGCCGAGGTAGATCAGCTTGTAGCCCAGCGTGTAGCCTTGGTAGGGCACATGGTGCAGGTAGCCCTCGGCGACGAGGTTGCTCAGCACCCGATGGAGCGTGCTGCGCGGCACGCCGAGCCGTTCGGACAGGCCCTTCACGTCCCCTACGCCCTGGGCGACGAGTTCCAGCAGCGTCAACCCGCGCACCAGTGTCTGCGCGCCGCTCGCCCCCTTGGCGCCGTCGTTCGATTCAGCGTCGTTCGGGCGGGGCAATGGCGACTTCAAGCGTGGCTCCGTGCTCCCGGCGATCCTGTGATGGGGTTTCCACCGCAGGGCTTCGCCGGACGCCGCGCGGTGACGGCGCACCATAGCCGATTTTCCAACCGCGATGACCGCATTTCATTTCCCTCTCCCGAGACGGGAGAGGGGACGCTCAATACGGCCTGACCGGCGTCTTCAACGGCTCACCCGCGAAATGGGCGGCGATGTTGTCGAAGACCAAGTCGCCCATGGCCTTGCGGGTCGCGTGGGTGGCGCTCGCCATGTGCGGGGTCAGCACGACGTTGGGACGTCCCTGCAACGCCTTGGGCACGGTCGGCTCGTCGAGGAAGACGTCGAGGCCCGCGCCGGCGATGGTCCCGGCCTTGATGGCGGCGACCAGCGCCGCCTCGTCCACCACGGTGCCGCGCGCGATGTTGACGAGGATGCCGTCCGGGCCGAGGGCGGCCAGCACCTCCGCACTAACCATCCCGCGGGTCTTCTCCCCGCCATTGGCGCAGACGATGAGGAAATCGCTCTCCGCCGCAAGGGTCGTCAGGCCGGGCACGAAGCGATGCGGACAGCCCTCGATCGCCATCTGGTCGGTGTAGGAGACGACCATGTCGAAGCCGGCGGCGCGCCGGGCGACCGCCTGCCCGATCCGCCCCATGCCGACGATGCCGAGCCGCCCGCCGGAGACCTTGCGCGTCCAGGCATAGCCACCCCCGGCCCAGTCGCCGCGCTCGACGAATCGTTGGGCGTCCGGGATCTGGCGCGCCGTCGCCAGCAGCAAGCCGAACGCCAAATCGGCAACGTCGTCGGTCAGCACGCCCGGCGTGTTGGTGACCGCGACGCCGCGCCGCTGGGCCGCGGCGACGTCGATTCCGTCATAACCGACGCCGAAGTCGGCGATCAGCTCCAGGTTGGGAAAGGTGGCGATGAAGGTCTCGGTGACGACGGACTCGCCGTTGACCGCCAGCACCCGCACCTCCGGCGCCAGCCGGTCCCTTTCCGCGGCGTCGAGCGTGTCCCAGTCGCGCAGGACGAAGGCCCCGTCCAGCCGCGCCACCAAGGCCGGCGGCAGGTAGGCCGCCTTCATCACCGTGCGGTTCGTTTTCGTGAAGGCCATGCCGCTCACCATTCCGCCACGGTGCCGTCGTGCAGGCGCCAGATGGGGTTGCGCCAGTCCGGCGCGTCCTTGCTGCGCGCGATCACCAGCCCCTCGTCCACCTCGACGCCGAGGCCGGGCTTGTCGGAGGGGTAGAAGTAGCCGCCGTCGATCTTGAAGTCGTCCTTGTTCAGGACATAGTCGAACAGCTCGGCACCCTGGTTGTAGTGGATGCCCATGCTCTGTTCCTGGAAGACGGCGTTGCGCGACACGAAGTCCACCGCCAAGCACGACGCCAGCGCCAGCGGCCCCAGCGGGCAATGCGGGGCCAGTGCGACGTCGTAGGCTTCCGCCATGCCGGCGATCTTCAGGCATTCCGTGATGCCGCCCGCGTGGCTGAGGTCGGGCTGGAGGATGGAGATGCCGCCGTCCGCGAAGACCCGCTTGAAGTCGAAGCGCGAGAACATGCGCTCCCCCGCCGCCAGCGGAATGTGCGTCTGCGCGGCGAGGCGCGCGTAGTGTTCCGACTGCTCGGCCAGCACCGGCTCCTCGATGAAGAGCGGGCGGAAAGGCTCAAGCTCGTGGATCAGCACCTTGGCCATCGGCGCGGCGACGCGGCCGTGGAAATCCAGGCCGAACTCGATGGAATCGCCGAATGCCTCGCGGATCTCGGCCACCACCGCCACGGCGGCGTCGACCTTCCGCGAGGTGTCGACGGTGCCCATCTCCTCGCAGCCGTTCAGCTTGAAGGTGTCGAAACCGATCTGCTGGAGCGTCCGGATGCCGGCGATGACATCGGCCGGACGGTCGCCGCCGACCCAGGAATAGGCCTTGATCCGGTCGCGCACCAGCCCGCCGAGCAACTGGTAGACCGGCGCGCCCAGCGCCTTGCCCTTGATGTCCCACAGCGCCTGGTCGATGCCGGCAATGGCGGACATCAGGATTGGGCCGCCGCGGTAGAAGCCGCCGCGGTACAGCACCTGCCAGATGTCGTTGATGCGCGCCGGATCCTTGCCGACGACGTATTCGGACAGTTCGTGGACGGCGGCCTCGACGCTGCGGGCGCGCCCCTCAATGACCGGTTCGCCCCATCCGGTGACCCCTTCGTCGGTCTCGACCTTCAGGAACATCCAGCGCGGCGGCAGGCGGTAGGTGGTGAGCTTGGTGATCTTCATTTTTTGGTGTCTGTCCGGCAGAGGGTTCGGTCAGCGGCCCGCCTTGAAAGCGGCGATGAACTTGCGCGCTTCCTCGGCAAGCTCGTCCCAGCGCTGGCCGGCGATGAGGTCCTTGCGCATCAGGCTGCCGCCGACGCCGGCCGCGAAGGCGCCGGCCTTGGCGAAGGCGCCGATGTTGTCCAGCCCGACGCCGCCGACCGGGATCAGGGCCGCCTCGTCGAACGGCCCACGCAGGTCCTTAAGGTACGCGGGGCCGAGACCGCTGGCCGGGAACAGCTTCAGCAAATCGACGCCCAGCCGGTGCGCCCGCAAGACCTCCGACGGGGTGGTCACCGACGGGATCATCAGCCGCTGGCGCTCGTGCACCGCCTGGATGACCTCCGGGTCGAAGTTCGGGGCCAGCGCGAAGTCCGCCCCGGCGTCAAGCGCGAGGTAAGCGGAAACCGGGTTGATCACCGTGCCGGCGCCCACCTTCATGCGGGTGCCGAACTCCGCCTTCACCGCGCGGATGCCGTCATAGACGGACAGGCTGTTGCAGGTGATCTCGAACACCCGGATGCCGCCCTCATACAGCGCCCGCGCCACGGGCACCACATCCGCCGGAGCAAGGCCGCGCGCAATGGCGATCACGCCCGTCTCGTCGATGGCTTGGATGACCTGATGCTTCAGCATGTTCAAGTCCTTCAATTCTGATGGCCCACCCCTCTCCCGCCCCGGGAGAGGGTGGCCGCGGCAGCGGCCGGGTGAGGAGAGAGAACTTTACGCCTTCGCTTCGATCGGCTTGTTGACGATGAACCAGTAGCAGAGCGCCGCGCAGGCCGCGATGACGCCACCACTGACGAAGGCCAGCGCGTAGGAGCCGGTGCTGTCCGCGATCATGCCGGTGACCAGCGGCGACAAGGAGCCCGCGAAGTAGCCGCCGAAATTCTGGATGCCGCCGACCGAGCCGACCATGGAGCGCGGGGCGACGTCGCCCGGCAGTGCCCAGCCGTTGGCCGACACCGCCGACAGCATGCCCATGCCGACCGTCAGAAGGACCAGCGTCGCGGTCAGGCCGGTGAAGAAGGGGGCCGCCATCAGGGCAAGGCCGCCGAGCAGCGCGCAGACGGAGATGGTCGCGCGCTTGGCAACCAGCGGCTCCGCGATTTCGCGGTCCACCAGCCACTTGGAGACATAGCCGCCGAGGAACGCCCCGACGATGCCGCCGAAAAAGGGCACGCTCGCCAGATAGCCGACCGACGACATGTTCACGTTCTGCGTCTTCAGCAGATAGAGCGGCACGAAGTAGGTCAGGATGTTGAACATCCAGATGTAGCAGAACCAGCCCAGGATCATGCCCCAGACGCTGCGGTAGGCGAACAGGTCGCGCCAGCGGATGCCGTCGGGGGTGGAGCCCAGCTCCTCAGCCGTGCCGCCGCCGCCCTCCTTGATGTAGGCGAGTTCGTCGGCGGACAGCCACTTGGCCTTTTCCGGCTGCTTGTAGAAGGCCAGCAGCAGCAGGCCGAACAGGACGCCGAAACCGCCGGCGATGTAGAACAGCGCGCGCCAGCCGAAGGTGACCATCAGGAAGACGAGCAGCGGCGGCGCCACGGCCGGGCCCCACTTGGACGCGGCGTCCCAGATGCCGGTCGCCAGCGCACGCTCCTTCTTCGGGAACCAAGCGGCGGTGATCTTGGCAGCGCTCGGCCAGCAAGGCGCCTCGGTGACGCCCAGGATGCCGCGCGCGAAGATCAGGCCGAGCTTGGAGGAGCAGGCGCCGGTCAGCATGGTGGCGCCGCTCCACAGGATGATGCTGAGCGAATAAACCTTCTTGGCGCCCAGCCGGTCGATCAGCCAGCCGGAGGGAAGCTGGAAGATGGCGTAGATCAACGAGAACACCGTGCCGAGCAGCCCGATGTCGCTGTTGGTCAGGTTCAGCTCGGTCATCATTTCGGGTGCGGCGATGGACAGGGCCGTCCGGTCGATGAAGTTGACCATGCCGCCGATCAGCAGCAGGAAGACGATGATCCAGCGCCGACTGCGGACGCCGGACGACACAGCGCCCACATCTTGGGAAACCATTCTTGTAATCCTCCCAAACTCTTGGTGCGTTACAGGGTGATCAGGCCGCGCGTGCGCGCGATCTCGATCGCGCCGATGGCGGAGACGGAGGGCAGCCCGTCCGGTACGGTCGCGATCGTGCCGGTGAAGAAGGGATCGTTGCGCAGCAGAAGCGCGAAGGCGTCGCGCAGCATCGCCTTGCCGCCCACGATGATCGCCGTGCCGGGCGTCATGCCGAGCGACCGGCTGTTTCTCAGCGCTGTGATGTCCGACGCCAAAACGGCGCCCAGGAGGAGGTTGGCGCGCGCCTGCACGTCCCCCTTCACATCCAGGTCGCCGAACAGGTCGAGCAGGCGGACCAGGAAGGCGCTCCGCCCCAGGCTCAGCGTACGGCCGTAGTCGGCGCCGCGCAGCAGCGCGTCCGGCACGATGCGGTCGGCGAAGCTGTGGGCGAGCGAACTGGCGATCAGCGTGTTCTTGGTCAATACGTCGAGCAGTTCGCCGGAGATCGTGGTGACCGAACCGGCGATCCGCCGCTGCGCATCCACCCGCACGAACTTCGAATGCGAGCCTGGCAGGACGAGGACAGCCGGGCCGTTCACCCGCATGGCGTGGAGGACGCCGATGGTCTCCGTCTCCTCGCCGCGCATGATGTCCATGGCGTCGACGGTGTCGAGCGTGATGGGGCCGGCGTGGCTCTTGATGCCCGGGATGAACCAGATCGGCCGGTCCACGACGTCCGGCAGCGAGGCCGACCGCATGCCCTGCGCCAGTTCCTCCCGGCCGGCGGGGGCAAGGAGGTGGGGGATCTCGCAGAGCCCGACATTGGACGTGATCATGCCCGAGGCCAGGAACAGCACGTCATCGGTGCCGGACAACCCGGTGCCAGTCAGGCCGGCGCCGGACAGCGCCTCCGCAATGGCGTCGCGTACACCCGCCTTCAGCGCGTCGGTGCTGCCGGTGATCGCCGTGTCGCGCACCCCAACCGGCCGGCCGGCCTCCGCCAGCACGGCGCCGTCCTTCCAGACCATCACGCGCGTATTCGTGGTGCCCGTGTCGATCGTGGCGAAAAGCATCGAAAACCTCCCTCTGCGCACGTCGGGCGGCAAGCCACGACGCGTCGTTCGTTTTGATCCGGCCTCTGGGACTTAAACGGGATGCGCCGGTTGGTGGCGGCGCCCTTCGCATGTCTCACATACTGATCGCTGGCATCACAATGTGGATAGAAGCCGGGCACGCAGATGTCAAATAATAAACGTTTATTCCATATAGTGAGACATTTTGCGTTCGCCGCTTGCCGCCCGATCGCTGGAAATCTCTATTTGCGAAGTTCGCTTTGCTGGCCCATTGTGTAAATTTGCCGATGGGGACCGAAAGCCGGAGGATGTCGATAGGTGGCAAGCGGGGCCGTTCGTCGTCGGGATCACCGATCACATGATCCCGCCGCCGGACCTTGAGGCGGCGGTGCTGGACGGGATCGCGGAGGGGGAATTTCCTCGACACCCAACGGGAGGAGGATATGGACCCGGAACGGCTCGCCCGCCTGGACGCGCTGCTGGTCTGGAACACCCGCATCGGGC
Source organism: Azospirillum canadense (assembly GCF_025961225.1). Taxonomy (GTDB): domain Bacteria; phylum Pseudomonadota; class Alphaproteobacteria; order Azospirillales; family Azospirillaceae; genus Azospirillum; species Azospirillum canadense. The sequence continues at coordinate 503,078 of NZ_JAOQNG010000002.1, forward strand.
CGTGACGCGCGGGGCCGCCGCTCCAGCCGATGGTCAGAACGCCGAATAGTCGATGGGCTTCATGCGCTCGAGCGTCCGCTGCACCGGCGGCAGGGGGTATTTCAGGCCCGTGGCGCAGTTGAACAGAACGGCGCGCTCGTCGCGGCTCACCCGCCCATCGGCAAGCGCCTGCTTGTAGGCGGCGTAGGTCGCGGCCCCCTCCGGGCAGAGCAGGAAACCCTCCTCCCGCGCCGCCTCGTTCAGCGCTGCCTGGATGGCGTCGTCCGGCACCGCGATGGCGAAACCGCCGCTGTCGCGCACGGCGCGCAGGATCAGGAAGTCGCCGACCGCCTGCGGCACGCGGATGCCGGACGCGATGGTGTGCGCGTCCTCCCAGCGCGGGGCGTGCTCATCCCCCGTCTCGAAGGCGCGGACCATGGGAGCGCAGCCGGCGGCCTGCACCGCGACCATGCGCGGGCGCTTCGAACCGATCAGCCCGATGGCCTCCAACTCCGCGAAGGCCTTCCACATGCCGATCAGGCCGGTGCCGCCGCCGGTCGGGTAGAAGATGACATCCGGCACGTCCCATCCCAACTGTTCGACCAGTTCCAGCCCCATGGTCTTCTTGCCCTCGATCCGGTAGGGCTCCTTCAGGGTGGAGACGTCGAACCAGCCGACCTTTGCCTTGCCCTCGCCCACGATCTTGCCGCAGTCGTCGATCAGGCCGTTGACCCGGTAGACCGTGGCGCCCTGAAGCTCGATCTCGGAGACGTTCACCTCCGGCGTGTCCTCCGGACAGAAGATCGTCGTCCGGATGCCGGCCCGCGTGGCGTAGGCGGCCAGCGCCGCGCCCGCGTTGCCGTTGGTCGGCATCGCCATGTGCTTGATCCCGAAGGACTTCGCCATGGACACCGCCATGACCAGCCCGCGCGCCTTGAAGGACCCCGTGGGCAGCCGCCCCTCGTCCTTCACCAGCAGTTCCGCCGCGCACAGCCTGGCAGCCAGCTTCGGCAGCGGCACCAGCGGAGTCACCGCTTCACCCAGGCTGACGATGTCTTCGACCCTGCGGACGGGCAGCAGTTCGCGGTAGCGCCAGAGGTCCTGCGGGCGCTCGGCCAGCGCCTCTTTGGTCAGCGCCTTTTTCACTCCCCCAATATCGTAGCGCACCAGCAGCGGCTTGCCGGCCTTGGACAGGTTGTGGACGGTGTCGGCTTCGTAACGCTCGCCTGTGTAGGAACATTCCAAGTGGGTGACGAAGGTCGGGCGTTCGGTGGTCAGGTTGGCATCGAAGCGCACGGTGGAGTTTCCTTGCAAAGACATCAGCGGACCATGCCCCACTTGCGGACGGTGTGGGTCGCGATCCAGCGGAAGACGACATTCTCGACCAGCAGGCTAATCAGGATAACGGTGACGAGACCGGCGAAGACCTTGCCGATGTACAGCTCGTTGCGGATCTGGAAGATGAACCAGCCGAGCCCTCCCTTGCCCGACGTCACGCCGCCCGTGCGGCGGAACCGAACGTTGAATCGTACAGATCAGTGCGAAGATGCGATCGTTTCCGCTTGAAACTTGTCCTAGTGCCGGCAGACCGGCTGCAACATTCATCAACAAAAAATGGCAAATATCGTCACAATGGGCGATTTTAATCCTTTATAAATAAGTATACGAATAGTGCTTCTTTATGACCATACAACCATCCTTCTCCGTCAGCGGCCCGGTGCAGCAGTATGTTCACGGTCACCACCGGCGGGTGGATGGCTGGCTGTCGCGCCTGGACGCCACTCTGATATCCTGCGTCGGCCAATGGCAGAGCGGTGCCGGGGTGACCGGCGCCGTGGGCGAGATCGGTGTGCACCATGGGCGGCTCTTCATTCTGCTGGCGCTGCTGCGCAAGGCGGGCGAGCGGGCCTTCGCCATCGACCTGTTCGAGGACCAGCAGTTCAACGTCGACCAGTCGGGCCAGGGCGACGAGGCGGTCTTCCGCGCCAACCTCGCGCGGTTCGGAATCGACGCGGGCACGATCAATATCGTCAAGGGGAACTCCCTCGCCCTGACCTGGGCCGGCCTGTCCGGCGGGTTGGAGCAGTCCGTGCGGCTGTTCAGCGTCGACGGCGGCCACACGGCGGAGATCACCCGCAACGACCTGACCATCGCCGACGACAGCCTGGGCGAGGGCGGCGTGATCGTGCTGGACGACTACTTCAACCCCGAGTTTCCCGCCGTGTCGGAAGGCATGTGCCGCTTCATGATAGAGCGTCCCCACGCCCTCGCCCCCTTCGCCATCGGCGACAACAAGCTGATGCTGGCGCGTCCCGGCTGGGCCGAACGCTACCGCGCGATGCTCTTCGGGACGGTGAAGCCGCGCTACTTCGTGCGGGACACCGAACTGTTCGGCACCCCCATCTCCGTCTTCCGCACGCCCCGGACGCTGATGCAGATCATTCGGCAGACCAACCTCACCCGCCGGCTTCGTTCCCACCCGCTGGGACGGGCGCTGAAGCCGATCGTCCGCCGCTTCGTGCAAGGCTGAAGGCGCCGACCGATGCTCGACGACGTGCAGACCCGTGAATCGGCCGGGCAGCGCGAGGCCGGGGAACGCGAGGGGGCGCCGCATCAAGACGGAGCGGACGCCGCCGACGCTGCGCCGCAGGGGCTTGCCTCCGCCCGCGCCGGGCGCCTGCACTGGACGCACGGGCTGGTCAACCGGCTGGTGAAGGCGTCGGACGGCGCGCTGCTGGCGCTTGCCGGGCTGACCGCCTGGGCGGCGGAGTTGGGCGCCGGCGCCGGACTCTCACTCGTCCAGGCGGGCATAGCCACGGCCATCGCACTCGACGTCTATCTGCGCACCATGACGGCGATCGGGGCGTACCGCGTCGAGAACTACCGGCAGGGGCGCAAGGCGCTATTCGACGTGGTCGGCGGGATCCTGCCGGCGGGCCTCGTGCTCCTCCTGCTGGGCTGGGCGTTCCTGCCACCGACGGACCGGCCGGACTGGGTCATTCTGTGGGGCGGCGCAGCGTTCGCTTATCTGGCGGCCGGCCGGGCCGTGACGGCGCGGGCGGTGCGCCGGCTGGAAAGCCGCGGGTCGCTGCGGCGCAAGGTCGTCCTGTTCGGCGCGACCGACAGCGCCGAGCGGATGATCAAGCATCTGTCCCTGCCGGACCATCAGGCGAATTACGACGTGCTGGCGCTGTTCGACGACCGGGGGGCCGACCGCCGGCCCGAATCGCTGGCCGGCATGCCCGTGTCCGGCGACCTGATCGCCTTCAAGACCTTCCTCCAGAACAACCGCGTGGACATGATCGTCATCGCGCTGCCCTGGCGGGCGGCGCTGCGCATCCACAGCCTGTGCATGCAGCTGCAGATGATCTCGCTCGACATCCTGATCCCGCTGGACGAGGAGAATTTCAAGCTGCGGCTGGCCAGCGTGCGGCACATCGGCGATACGCCGGCGCTGCTGGTGATGCGGCAGCCTCTGCGCGGCATGCAGATCATCCTCAAGCGGATCGAGGACGTGGTCGTCGCCGCGCTCGGCCTGCTGGTCGCCTCGCCGGTCATGCTGGCCGCCGCCCTGGCGATCCGGCTGGAATCGCCGGGACCCATCATCTTCCGCCAGACCCGCGTCGGCTTCAACAACCGCCCCTTCACGATGCTGAAGTTCCGCACGATGACGGTGGACGACAGCGACGACGGCGCCATGGGCACCCACCGCGACAACCCGCGGATCACCCGCATCGGCGCCATCCTGCGCCGGACAAGCATCGACGAGCTGCCGCAGCTGTTCAACGTGCTGGTGGGCGACATGTCGGTCGTCGGCCCGCGCGCCCATGTGCCGAACATGCGCGTCGGCAATTACCGCTACGCGGAGGCCGTGCGCGAGTACGCGGCGCGCAGCCGCGTCAAGCCGGGGATTACCGGTTGGGCGCAGATCAACGGCATGCGGGGTGGTATCCATTCGATCGAGAAGGCCCGCGCCGGGGTCGACATGGACATCCACTACATCGAAAACTGGTCGCTATGGCTCGACGCGAAGATCATGGTCAGCACCCTCGCCACGGGCTTGTTCGGGCGCGACGTCTTCTAACATCCCTGCTGCTCGCCTCGGCGGCGCTGCTCGGCGTGAACAAGGCACAGGCACAGGGCGTGCCGCCGCGTCCGCTGCTGGTCTACCACGACAGCTGGTACGAGCGTCCGGCGACCGGCCCGGCGGCCACGACGCTAGCGTCCCTGCCGTCCTACATGAACATGGTGGCGCTGTCTTTCGTGCGGCCGGACGCGGTCTACTGGGGCCGCCTCGACCTGTCCAAGACGGGGCTCCAGTACGGCTTTCAGGGGACGGTGCTGCGGGACGCCATCGCGCTGTTGAAACAGCGCCAGCCGGGCACGCGCGTCCTGCTCGCCGTAGGCGGGGCCAACTACAACAACTGGGACGGTCTGGACCTGGACGCCATCGCGCGCTTGGTCCGCGACCTGGGCGTGGATGGCGTTGACCTGGACTTCGAGCCGGAGACGCCGGGCTGCGCGCTGCGCCCGCCGGGAAAGATGCGCTGCCTGTCCGACGCCGCCTGGCAGGATCTGGTCGCGCGCTTCCGCAACGCCTTCCCGCGCCCCCTCCTGCTGACCGTGCCGGGCTGGAGCATTGGGGCCTATGGCGAGGGCGCCTGGCAGAACGCGCAGCCGCGCGGCCGGTACACCGGCTCCATGCTCGGCCTGCTCCGCTCACCCCAGGCGGCGGCGATCGACCTCGTCTCGGTCATGGCCTACGAGGCCGGCCCGACCTTCGACCCGTGGCAGGCCTATCAGGCTTACCGGCAAGTCTGGAATGGCCCACTGGCGCTCGGCGTCCAGGTCCCACCGAGCCAGCTCGGCGGGCCGACTTACACAGTGCCCATGGCCGAGCGGCTGGCCCGCCAAGTGGCCCAAGACACGCAGGCCGGCATGATGCTGTACCCGCTGCTCGGCCGCCCACCCGGCCAACTCGGGCCCGACAACCCGGACGGCCGCCTGCTGGCCCAGGCGCTGTGCCGCGGCCTGGGCCTCCCCGACTGCGACCAGCCCCTGCCTTAAATCAGACGGCGGCCTCAGCGGGCATCTTCACCGTGTCCGTTCCGGCGGCCTCGTGCATCGCGACGACGTTGCAGAAGTCGGCCGGCACCTGGTCGATCGGCACCAGCCGGCCGCTCTCCAGGCGCCAGAACCGGTAGCCGAGCGCTTCCAGCCGGTCCCAGCAGCCGTCCGTGCGCTCCCCGCGGCGGTGCAGGATGGCGCTGTTCACCTCGAAGAGGATGGTCGGGTGCCAGCGCTCCAGGCTGCGCCGCGCGCCTTCCACCACCATCGGCTCGGCACCCTCGACGTCCATCTTGATGGCGTCGATGCGCGGCAGCTTCAGCTCCTCCACCAGGCTGTCGAGCGTCACCGTCGCGACCTCCTCCCCCTCGCGGGTCGCGCTGTCGCCCAGCAGGGAGAAGGCCTGGAGATCGCCGCCCGCCACGACGTGGTGCAGCACGGCCGTGCCGTTGCGGTCGGACAGCGCCTTGCGCACCAGATGCACCTTGCCGAAGCGGTTCAGCGCGACGTTGGCGGCCAGGCGGTCGGCGGCCACCTGCCCCGGTTCCACCGCCACCACAGTGCCTTCCGGCCCGGCCAGCCGCGCGGCCTTCAGCGTGTACAGGCCGATGTTGGCGCCGGCGTCGATGAACACCGCGCCGGGGCGGACGAACTGCTGAAGCTCCCGCAGCTCCGGCTCCGACCAGTCGCGCAGCACGAAGGCGGTGACGGAGGTGTAGCGCAGGTCCGGCGGCACGCGCAGTTGCTCGCCGCCGGAGGTCAGGCTGAAGCGCGGGCTCTGCTTCATGGCGACGCAGCCGGCCCACAGGGCGGCGCGCGCCATCACCGCGACGGGTTCCGCGCGGAAGCCCGGATGGGCGAGAAGACGGCGCAGGCGGCGGAAGAAGGCGGGCTGGGAGGGGTTTGCTGCGGTCATGGCCTGCTCACGGCAAGGGGGATTCGTTGGACGGAAGGACGGGTGTGAGGGCGGGCGTCGGCACGCTGGCCGGCGGTGCGCCAATAGACGGCGAGCGCCATCACGCTGGCGACCTCGCCCGGCGTAAAGACGACGGAATAGACGGTGGAGGTGGCAAGCGCATAGAGGACGTAGTCGGCCAGCGCCTGAGCCATCGGGTCGCCGTCCCGTCCTGCCTTGCGGGCGGTGCGGAAGGCCGCGACGTAGAAGGCGGCGATCAGGACCGCGCCGATCACGCCGTATTCGAACACGACGCCGATCCAGCCGATGTCGGCCAGGTAGAACTGCTGGTTGCCCAGCAGGTCGGCCAGGGTCACGGTGCTGAAGCGGGTGATCGCGCCGACCCCCAGCAGCCAGCGCAGCGGCGTCACCTCCAGGAAGTCCAGCGCAAGCGCGATGGAGTTCTGCCGGATCGACAGCGAGGCGCCGAGCAGCTGCTCCACCCGGTCGGCGAGCAGCCCGCTGTAGACGACCGCCAACGCGACGGCTCCCACCAGTACCGCACCGACCGCCAGGATGCGCCACCAGCCGCGCGCGGAGGTGAGCATGGCGAAACCCGCCACCAGCACGACGCCGCCCAGAACCGTGCGCTGCTTGTAGATCCAGACCATCAGCAGAAGCCCGATCAGGAACAGCGGGATGGTCCACCATTCCCGGTACGCGCAGAACCGCCGCGTCAGGTACAGCAGGAACAGCACGCCGAAGAACATCGGCATGAAGATGCGGTACCCGCGCTCGAAGTCGTACATCAGCAGCTTGCTTTTCAGCGGGTCGGTGGCGTAGGCCCCCAGCGGCATCACCAGCCACAGCGCCAGCATGACGAGGAAGGTGCCCGCCCCCAGCACGACCAGCGCGCCGCGCAATTGCGGCAGCGTGGGCCGCAACAGCGCCAGCAGGGCGCTGAGGGAGAAGACGTAGGCGAAGGGCCAGACCTTGACGGTGGTCGCCAGCGCGTCGGTCAGCCCGTTGCCGAGCTGGACCATCGACACCGCCGGCGTGATCGCCACGAGGTAGGCGAGCAGCGCGATGCTCAGCGACTTGTGCGGAAGCTCGATCTGCGCCAGCGCGTAGACGGCCAGCGGGATGGTCAGCACCGGCCAAGCCTTCGACAGGGCGTAGAGCGGCGGCACGTCCACCATGTAGTGGAAGGTCTGCCCGAACAGGGGCAGGATGCCCAGAAGCAGCAGGACGACCAGCGACCGCGGCACGGCGCGGTGCGGGGCCGCCGCCCGGACCGGACGCAGGATGCGCCCGCGCCGCCTCGCCGCGAGGTCGATGATCACGGGCGCAGCGCCGTCTTGGGCCGGCCCCGGCCCAGCCGGTCCGCCCACCAGGACGACAGCGCAATGCCGATCAGCGGCATAGAGTCCACGAACACGCGCCGCGCGTGCCCCCGCGGGTTCAGCGCCAGCCGGAACAACCATTCCAGGGCAAGCCGCCGGAACAGGGGCGGTGCCCGTTCCACCATTCCCGTGACGAACAGCAGCGAGCTGCCGACGCACAGGCCCACGCCCGTCGCCCGTCCGCTGTCGCGGATGGCCAGCGCCAGGCATTCCGATTGCGGCGCGCCGACCGCCAGGAAGACGTAGCGGGCGGGATGGTCCAGCACGAAGCGGACGCAGCGCTCCACCTCCACGGGGTCGGCGGAGAAGCCCATGGGCGGCTCGTGCAGCGCCAGACGGGTCAGGCCGAAGCGCGCGCGCAGGCGCCGTACCAGCTCGTCGTTGCCGCCGATCACCGTGATGGGATCGTCCGGCCCGATGAGATGCGCGAAGAGGTGGGCCGTCAGGTCGCTGCCGGGTGCGCTCGGCAAGTGCCGGCCGAACAGCAGGCGGACGAGCAGCCGCATGATCTGGCTGTCGCACAGCCGCAGCCACGCCGCGTCGTAGGCGACGCGGAACGGCGCGTCGCCGCGGTGCAGGCGCACCACATGCTGCGCGTTCGGCGTCACCACATAGGCGAAGGGAGCCTCCGGCGCGCGGCCGGCGATCGCCTCCGCCGCACCGGCCACGTCGAGCCGGGCGATGCGGACGCCGAAGACCATGTCCGCCGGAATGTCGCCCGTGGGAGCCGCCGGCGTCATGGGAAGCTCGTCGACACGCCGTGCGTGCGGCCGATCGTGTAGCTGAACACACGCTCGAACGGCACAACGCGGTTGATGAACTGCTCCACCCACAGGCCGGTTTCGGCGATGGAGCTGCGCGGCACGAACAGGATGTCGCCGGCCGCCATCGGCACGTCGCCGACCGCCGTCCCCGTCTCGATGAAGTTGCGCAGGTCGATGGTGCGCAGCATCGGCTTGTTCTGCGGGTTGCGGCGGATCAGCACGACCTCCTCGTACCGGGCCTCGCGGTCGAAGCCGCCGGCCAGCATGATCGCCTCCATGACGCCGATGCGCCCGTTCAACAGATAGGGGCCGGGACGGGCGACGGCGCCGCCGACATAGGCGCGGTTCGACGGCGTCTCGCGCAGGCCGACGCTGACCTGCGGGGCGCGCATCCAGCGCTTGGCCTTGGTCTCGATGAGCCCGGCGAGTTCGGCCGGCGTCAGGCCGGCGGCATCCACCTGCCCGGCCATGCGCAGGCCGGCGGACCCGTCCGGGCCGATCATCACCTCTTCGTCCATGTCCGGGACGAGCGTGAACTTCACCTGGAAGCGGTCCCCCGGCCCCAGCCGGTAGGCCGGAACGGCGTCCTCCCACCCGGCGAAGCCCTCCGGCAACGCCTGCTTCGGCGACAGCGACTGTCCGGTGCACGCACTGAGCGCCGCCACCGCCAGCAGCAGGATGCAGCGCGTCGCCGCCTTCGCCATCACAGCCATCGGTAAATCACCTGCGGGATGTGGAAATGCCGGCCGGTCAGCACCAGACCGACGATGTCGCCGCCGGACGCTAGGATCGAATCGCGCATCCGGGCGGCGACCGGGGCGCGGGTGTGCTCGGCGCGCGCGATCAGAATGTTGGCGTCGGTCATGGGCGACAGGCGGCGCGCAAGATGGCTGCTGCCGATCGGCGGCGACAGGATCAAAATCATGTCGAAGCGCTGGCGCAGCCGTTCCAGCATCTGGCGCGACTGGGCGATCGGTGTGCGCAGGCTGCCCAGCGCCGAATCCGGCGCCGCCTTGGACACCCACAGCAGCGGGACGGTGGACGGGACGGCGTCCAGCTCCGCGGCCAGCAGGGCGTCGGATGGGGCCAGCGGATCGGCCGTGGCCGGGTCGGCCGACGCGTTGATCGCCACCAGCTGCCCCGTGCCGTCGCCGCACAGGTCGATGACCAGCGTGCGCAGGCCGCGGCCCTTGGCAAGCTCCAGCGCCAGCCCGCGCGCCACCACGGCCTCCCCGTCGCCCTCGTTGGCGGTGACGAACTGCAGCAGCGCCATCGGCCGATCCCCGACCCCGTGGTCGAGCAGCTGGGCCGCGAGGTGGATCAATTCCTGCTGCGCCCCCGGCGATGCCAGCTCCCCGGCCGTGTCGGCGAAGCTGGCGATGGCCGGCACGCCCAGGTCGCGCTCGATCTCGTGCGGCAGGATGTACACTTGGCGCAGCCAGGTCGCGAGCACGCCGGCGGCCGCGCCCAACAGGATGCCGCCGACGAGGCCGGCGATGATGAAGCTCGGTCCCATGCTCGTCCCGGTCGCGGGCGCGACGCCCGGCTGCACCACGCGGACGTTGGAGGTGCGCACCTTGGCGCCCTCCTCCTCCGCACGGGCGGCCTCGGTGCGCTGGGCGTAGTCGCGGTAGATGCCTTCCAGGACGCCGCGCGTGCGTTCCAGGTCGTGCAGCTCGGTCTCCGCCTTGCGCAGGCGCCCGACCTTCTCCACAGCGATGGCGTGCTGGCGGTCCAGCTCGGCCAGCTGGCGGGCCACGGCGTCCTGTTCGATCTCCAGCGTCAGCAGGTGGTTGTTCAGGAAGGCGATGGTCGGGTTGCGCACCTCGCGCGAGGTGCTGAAGACCGGCTTTTCCGCCCCCTTCATGGACTGCCGCACCGTCTTGATCTTCTTCTCGATCTCCTGGAGCGGCGGGTAGTCCGGCAGGAACTGCGACGCCAGCCGGTCGCGCTCCAGCTCCAGCCGCAGCAGGACGTTGCGGTCGTCGTCGTTGTGCGTCTGGTTGCTCTGTTCCTTGAAGTCGAACACCCGCTCCGGCAAGGCGGCCAGCCGCTTGCGGGCCGCCGCCACCTCCGCCTGGAGCGCCGCCTCGCGTTCCTGGGTCTGGCGGCGGCGCTGGACGATGCTGTCCACCTGGTTGGCGGCGAGCAGGGCTTCCTGCCCCAGGTCGACGATGTCGTACTCCGACTTCAGGCGCTGGATCTGCTCCTCGATGCCCTTCAGCTGGTCGGAATGGCGGGCCAGCTCCGACGCCAGGAAGGGCGAGCGCGCGATGTCGAAGATGGCGCGGCGCCGCTTCAGATAGGCGTCGGCGATGGCGTTGACGGTGTCCGCCGCGACGTCCGGGTTCTCGTGGCTGAAGCTCAGGCGGACGATGTTGGAGGAGGACTGCTGCTCCACCCGCAGGTGCCGCTTGAACAGGTCGATGGCCTTCTCCAGCCGGTCCTGCGGGTCGTCGGGGCGGAGCAGGCCGAACAGGCGCGGCCGCGCCAGCTCGGGAAACAGCACCGCGGGATCGAGAACCTGCAGCGTGTCCTCAATGACCTTGCGGCTCTCCAGAATGCGGATTTCGCTGTCGACGGACTTCAGCCCGTCGATGGACAGCACCGACGGCAGATTGCCGGCGACATCCTGAATCCCCGCGTGCTCACGGTCGACCATCATCAGGATCAGGCTTTCCGCCGTGTATTGCGTGCGCGCGTAGGTTGCCGCAATCAGGCCCGCGATGACGGATAGAAGAGCGACCGCCAGAATAATGCGCTTGTGATAAAAAGCGAGTATCAGCAGGTCACGGGGCGTGAACGCGGCCGCACCGCCCATTGACTGGGCGCCATGGGAAAATGGGATGGCTGAGCCGTCCGGCTGTTCGGCCGGCTGGTTTTGCCTCCGGATTTCCTGGTCCTGAGAGAGCATTGGGAGCGGGTACCAAAGGGTGTTGCGTATGCAATTCGTTTGAATGGTTTACCATGTTAGGTGTACCTCTGTCATTCCATGGTTGCTGTTTTGCAACAATTTGTCTAAAAGTTGCCTGAATGCATCGCGCTGATTCCGACCACCCCCGCCCCTGGGGACCGGTCACCGCGAACCGCCCCGCGCAGCCAAGCGAGCGCCGCCTCCATGATTCATCACCTGTCCACGCTGAAAGCCGAGATCGAGGCCCGCCACCCACGGCTGTTCCGGCGCCTGACCTGGCTGCGGGACCGCTTGGCCCCCTATTACGCGGAGCCGGAGCTGCGCCTGCTGCCCGCCCTGTGCGTGCCCGGCGAGGCCGCTTTCGACGTCGGCGCCAACAGCGGCATCTACACCTTCTGGATGTGCCGCGAAGCGGCCCGCGTGATCGCCTTCGAACCCAACCCGAAGCTGGCGGGGCTGCTGGCCACCAAGTTCGGCTCCCTGGTCGCGTCCGGGCGGCTGCGGATCGAAGGCTGCGCGCTGAGCGATGGGGATGGGTCCATCGTGCTGCACGTGCCGCAGGCCACCGCGCTCGCGTCGGTCGAAGCCGGCGCGGTGGACGCCCACGGGCAGGAGGTCACCGCGGTGACCGTGCCGCGCCTGACGCTGGATCATTTCAACGAGGGTCCCGTCGGCTTCGTGAAGATCGACGTGGAGGGGCACGAGGCGGCGGTGGTCGCCGGCGGGCTGCGGCTGATCGGTCGCCATCGCCCCAACCTGCTGGTGGAGGCGGAGGAGCGGCACAGCCCCGGTTCCCTGGCGAAGCTGACGGCGCTGCTGGCTCCGCTCGGCTACCGCGGCTACTTCGTGTTGTCGGGCCGGCTGTGCAGCCTGGACGCCTTCGACCCGGCCCGCCACCAGTCCCGCGCGGCCCTGAACCCGGCCGGCACGCACCGCCAGAAGGGGCAGACCTACATCAACAACTTCATCTTCGTCGCCCGCGACGGTGTGGCCGATCGCCTGCGCGCTGCCCTGGGGCAGGCAGGCCGCCAGTCGGGTAACCATTCTTGAAGTCAGCGGCGGCAGTCCACCTCCGGCCAGGGGCGCTTCTGGTAGAAGGGGCGCAGCGTGAGGATGCCGGTCACCTTCCAGATGCGGCTCTGCCGTTCCGGGCACAGGTTGTTCACGGCCGAGGTCGGGTTGCCATGCCACCAGTCCGGAATGTTGACCTCCACCTCGTAGGTGTTGAGGTGGTTCTCCGGCTCCCGGATCCACCAGCCGTAGGGAAGGCGCGCGAAATGGGAGCGAATCTCCTGCCGGATGTCGACCGGCCGCCACTCCTCCTCGATGTCCTGCGCCGCGGCACAGTTGGCGAGCGTCGCCGCAACGATGGCCGCGGCGATGGTCATGGTCGTCTTCATCGGTCCCACATTCCATGATGCGGCTGCAAAACTGGCACACCCTGGCCCGCTACGCCACCGGCCTCGGGCTGCGCGGGGTGGAGGTGGCCGGGAAGCTCGGCCTCTACGTCGTCGCCGCACGGTCGCTCGGCGCGCACGACGCCGGCCTGTTCTTCCTGTGCCTGACCTGGATCGGCTTGGCCTCCACGGTCGCCCGCCTGGGGCTGGAGCGGGCGATCACGCGACACCTCGCGGCCGATCTGGCGGTCGGGCGGGGGCGTGCCGCCGGGCGCGACCTGCGGACGGCGCTGCTCTGGACAGGTGCCGCGTCGGCCGTCGCCGCCCTGGTGACGGCGGCCGTGGCCGGCCCCGCCGCGCAACTGCTGTTCGGCGCGCCGGACCTGGAGGCGCCGCTCCGCCTCTCGGCCGCGGCCCTGGTGCCGCAAACGCTCACCATCACCGTCGGCTACGCCCTGGCCGGGCTGAAGCGCGGCGTGGCGGCCCAGTTCGTCCAGAACGCGCTGTGGCCGGTGCTGACGCTGGCCGCCCTGCTGGCCGGGGTCGGAACGGTCGAGGGCATTCTGCTGACGCTCGCCGCGGTGCTGACGCTGAGCGTCGTTGTCGGCCTGGCCGTCCTAGCCCGCGACCGCAACCAGTTTGCGGATAGGCCCGAAGCGGCGGATCACGCGGCCGAGGCCCTGCCCTCCCTGTGGCACACGGCCATGCCGCTGTTCGTGGTGGAACTGGTCCAGGTCTCGCTCGCCTCCCTGCCGGTCCTGGCGCTGGGGGTGTTCGTGGATGCGGCCTCGGTCGGCGCCTTCAGCGTCGCCAACCGCATCTCCATGCTGATCTGGGTCGTCATCATCAGCATCGGCACCTTCGCATCGCCGGTCTACGCCGAGTTGCACCGCCGCGGCGAGATGGAGCGCCTGCTGTCCATGAACCGCCGGGTCATGCTGACGGTGGCCGTCCTGGGCTCGCCCATGGTGCTGGCGATGATGGCGGCGCCCAAGACGCTGCTGACCCTGGTTGGCCCGGGGTTCGGCATCGCGGCCACGGCACTGGTCATCCTCGCCGCCGGGCAGCTGGTCAATTGCCTGCTGGCCTGCCAGGACATCCTGCTCGCCATGACCGGCCAGGGGCAGGTCCTGCGCCGCCTCAACCTCCTTCAGCTTGCAACCTGCGTTATCCTCGGCGCCGTCCTCATCCCGTCGCTGGGCATGACCGGCGCCGCGCTGGTGACCGCCCTCACGGTGGCCCAAGGCGCTATCGGCACGACACTGAAAGCGCGCGGCGTGCTTTCGTCCGGGTTGTCGTCTCGGCCATCGCCTCCACATCTACGTTCAGCCGTGCGCAGCGCGGCGCCACAGGACAGGATGACCGGCCGTTGAATCAGCCCCCGACCCAGCCAGAAGCGCTTCGTTTTCCTTTCGCCGAGCCCCCGCCCTTCGGGGAACCCGTTCCGGTCGCGCCGGGAATCCTATGGCTGCGTTTGCCGCTGCCCTACGCGCTCGACCACGTGAACCTCTACCTGCTGGAGGACGGGGACGGTTGGGCGCTGTTCGACACCGGCCTGGGCGACGAGCGCAGCCAGACCCTGTGGACGGCAGTGCTCGCCGGTGCGCTGGGCGGGCGGGCGATCACCCGCGTGGTGGTCAGCCATTGCCATCCCGACCATGTGGGGCTGGCCGGCTGGTTCGACGAACGCTTCGCACCGCCCGTCCACATGACGGAGGCCGAATACCTCACCACCCGCGTCTATCGCCAGGACACGGACGACGAGCGCTCGCGCGCCTCGATGGCGCGCTTCTACCGGTCCTGCGGGCTGGAGGATGCGGCGGTTTCCGGGTTGCTGGGCCGGGGACTGCGCTACCTGACCCAGACCACCGGCCTGCCACCGGCTTTCGAACCGCTGGTCGCCGGCCGGACGCTGCGCCTTGGCGGGCGCGACTGGCGCATCCTCACCGGCGGCGGCCATTCGCCAAACCAGGCGATGCTGTGGTGCGAGGCCGACGGCCTGTTCCTCGCCGCCGACCAAGTGCTGGAGCGCATCTCCCCGAACGTCAGCGTTCAGCCGATGCAGCCCAGCGCCGACCCGTTGTCGGAGTACCGGGACTCGCTGCGGGAGTTGATGGAGACGATCCCGCCGGACGTCCTCGTCCTGCCGTCCCACCGCCGCCCGTTCCTTGGCCTGCACCAACGCGCCCGCGAGCTGGACGCCCACCATGAGGACCGCTGCGCGCGCATCGCCGCCGCTTGCCGCCCGGCGCCGCTGACCTGCGCCCAGGTCGTGCCGGTGATTTTCCACCGGGCGCTGGACTCCCACCAGCTCGGCTTCGCGATCGGGGAAGCGCTGGCCCACCTGAACCACATGCTGGCGAACGGTGTCCTGGCGGTGGAGACCGGAAAGGACGGCCTCCTCGCCTACCGCACTCTGTGATCGGCGGCGCCGGCTGGCCTATCCGTTCGTCGAGGACGGCGCCTCCGCGCCGGCCACCCGTGTGCCGGACAGGAACAGCGCGATCGCCTGCCGCACGTAATGGTCGACGTCCGCCATGGCGAGCGGCTGGTGGGGGAGGATCAGGCGGCGGACGACGATGTTTCCGGTGATCATGCCCAGAAAGGCCTGGGCCGCCACGTCCGGGTCGTCGATGCGCAGCGCCCCGGCGTCGGCCAAGCTCTTCAGATAATGGGCGAGCCGCGCGACCGTCGTCTCCGGGCCGATGCGGAAAAAGGCCTCCGCGATGTCAGGGACGCGGCCGCCTTCCGACACCAGGATGCGCAGGATGGAGGCTGTCTGTGGTTCCGACAGCACCTGGACGAAGTACAGCGCGAACTTGGTCAGCGCGACTTCCGGCGGCACCGTGTCGTCGGCGTGGATCGCCGCCATGCCGTCCAGGATGCGGGCGCTGTTCTCCTCCATCATCGCGCGGAACAGGCCGTCCTTGTCGCCGAACTGCTCGTACAGCGTGGCGCGCGATCCGCCGGCCGTGTTGATGATGTCGCTGAGCGTCGTCTTCTCGAAGCCCTTTTCGACGAACAGGCATTCCGCGGCGTCGAGCAGCGCCTTGCGCCGCGCCAGCCCGCGCGGCCCGACCGCCGACGGCTCCCAGTCGCTGTCCTTGTGAACCATGTTTCCCCCTTGAAGCCCGCTTGGTCCCCCTGCGAGCCCCTTTTTCCGGCCGCTATTTCAGGCTGCGACGGATCCCTCTTGCACGACCAAGGGATCCAAGTGTATCGTCCGGTACAGTGTACTGTATGAGACAGTACAGCGCAAAGGGTTAATTTGGGCCATCGGGACCGGCCGGGCCGGTTGTGGGTGGTCGCGTGTCCCGGGTGGGCGGCGGGCTTGCCGAAACCCGTCTTCGGAATTTTCACCGCCGCTCCACGGCGTTCTCACGAGGAAATTGATGGTCAAAGCAAACGCATTGCTGTCCATGGCCGTGGCGGCCGGCCTGACCGTGGCGCTAGGCGGCTGCCAGGAGAAGAAGCAGGCGGCCGCCACCCCGCCCGCCGCCCCGCCGGCCGAAGTGTCGGTGGCGACGATCGAGCCGCAGCGCCTGCCCGTGACGACCGAGCTGCCCGGACGCACCGCGGCCTACCGGGTGGCGGAAATCCGGCCGCAGGTCAGCGGCATCGTGCTGAAGCGCTTCTTCCGCGAGGGCAGCGACGTCAAGGCCGGCGACCAGCTCTACCAGATCGACCCGGCGACCTACGAGGCGGCACTCGCCAGCGCCCAGGCCGACATCCAGAAGGCGGAGGCCAACCTCCAGGCCGCCCGCAACAAGGCGTCGCGCTACGGCGACCTGGTCAAGAGCAGCGTCGTCAGCAAGCAGGACTTCGACGACGTCACCGCCACGCTGAAGCAGAACGAGGCGGCGCTCGCCGCCTCCAAGGCCGCCTACAATCTGGCGCGCATCAACCTGGACTACACCCGGGTGTTCGCCCCCATCTCCGGCCGCATCGGCAAATCCGCGGTGACCGAAGGGGCGCTGGTCACCGCCAACCAGGCGATGGCGCTGGCCACCGTCCAGCAGCTCGACCCTATCTACGTCGACGTGACGCAGACCGCCTCGCAGCTGATGCAGCTGCGCCAGGATATGGCCACCGGCCGCATCCGCCCGGCGCAGCCCGGCAAGATTCCGGTGTCCCTGTTCCTCAGCGCCGCCGATGCTCCCTACGGCCAGCGCGGCGAATTGCAGTTCTCCGACGTGACGGTCGATCCGGGGACCAGCTCCGTCCAGCTGCGGGCGGTCTTCCCGAACCCGAACCAGGATCTGCTGCCGGGCCTGTTCGTGCGCGCCCGCGTCGAGCAGGGCGTGGCCGAGAACGCCATCGCCGTGCCGCAGGCGGCGGTCACCCGCGGCCCGGACGGCGCCGCCCAGGTCTGGATCGTCGGCGACGACAACAAGGTGTCGCAGCGCATCATCAAGACGGAACGCGCGGTCGGCAACGCTTGGCTGGTGTCTGACGGCCTGCACCCCGGCGAGCGCATCGTGGTGGAGGGCCTGCAGAAGGTGAAGCCCGGCGCACCCGTGAAGCCCGTCCCGGTGCAGAGCACGGTGGCGGCGCTGACCACTGCGCCGGCACGCTGAAACGGTACTGATCCATGTCGAAATTCTTCATCGACCGGCCCGTCTTCGCCTGGGTCATCGCCATCGTGATCATGGTGGCGGGCGCCCTGGCGATCCTCCGCCTGCCCATCGAGCAGTACCCGAAGATCGCGCCGCCGACGGTGTCCATCACCGCCAGCTACCCCGGCGCGTCGGCGAAGACGCTGGAGGACACGGTCACCCAGGTCATCGAGCAGAAGATGACCGGGCTCGACCACTTCCGCTACATGTCCTCGACCAGCGATTCGTCGGGCAACGTCACCATCACCCTGACCTTCGAGCCGGAGGCCAACCCGGACATCGCCCAGGTCCAGGTGCAGAACAAGCTCCAGCTCGCCACGCCGCTCCTGCCGCAGGAGGTGCAGCAGCGCGGCCTCCAGGTGTCGAAGGCGTCGAACGACTTCCTGATGGTGGTCGGCTTCGTGTCCAGCGACGGGCGGCTCAGCCAGGGCGACATCGCCGACTATGTGGTGTCGAACATCCAGGACACGATGAGCCGCGTCCAGGGCGTGGGCGACATCACCGTGTTCGGCCCGCAGCACGCCATGCGCATCTGGCTCGACCCCGACGCGCTGAACAGCCACCAGCTGACCACCGTCGACGTCACCAACGCGATCAAGACTGAGAACGCGCAGATCTCCGCCGGCCAGCTCGGCGGCGCGCCGGCGGTCCCCGGCCAGCGCATCAACGCCACCATCATGGCGCAGTCGCGCATGCAGACGCCGGAGGAGTTCGGCGCCATCCTGCTGCGCGTGAACCCGGACGGGTCGCAGCTGCGCCTGCGCGACGTCGCGCGCATCGAGGTCGGCCAGGAAACCTACGAGGTCTCCGCCCGCTACAACGGCAAGCCGGCGGCGGGCCTGGGCATCAAGCTGGCGACCGGCGCCAACGCGCTGGACACCGCCGCCGCCGTGAAGGCGAAGATCACCGAGCTGTCGCCCTTCTTCCCGCCCGGCCTTGAAATCATCTACCCCTACGATTCGACGCCCTTCGTCCAGGTGTCGATCCACGAGGTCATCAAGACGTTGTTCGAGGCGATCGTCCTCGTCTTCGCGGTGATGTACCTCTTCCTCCAGAACTTCCGCGCCACGCTGATCCCGACCATCGCCGTCCCCGTGGTGCTGCTCGGCGCCTTCGGCATCCTGTCGGCCTTCGGCTTCTCCATCAACGTGCTGACCATGTTCGGCATGGTGCTGGCGATCGGCCTTCTGGTCGACGACGCCATCGTGGTGGTGGAGAACGTCGAGCGCGTGATGAGCGAGGAGAAGCTCTCCCCGCGCGAGGCGACCCGCAAGTCCATGGGCCAGATCACCGGTGCGCTGGTCGGTATCGCGCTGGTGCTGTCCGCCGTGTTCGTGCCGATGGCCTTCTTCGGCGGCTCCGCCGGCGCCATCTACCGCCAGTTCTCGCTGACCATCGTGTCGGCCATGGGCCTGTCGGTGCTGGTCGCCCTGGTGCTGACCCCGGCGCTCTGCGCCACCCTCCTGAAGCCTCTGTCCCATGACCATGGCCACGCCCGCGGCGGCTTCTTCGGCCTGTTCAACCGCGGCTTCGACGCCAGCAGCCGCGTCTACCTGAAGGGCGTGCGCGGGTCGGTGAACCGCCTCTGGCGGTTCGGCTTCGCCTATCTGCTGATCGTCGGCGGGCTGGCCTATCTGTTCCTCCAGATGCCGTCCTCCTTCCTGCCGACGGAGGACCGCGGCCAGCTGTTCGTGCTGTGGTCCGCGCCGCCGAACGCCAGCATCGAGCGCACGCTGGAGACCAGCAAGCAGGTCGAGGCCTACTTCCTGGACAAGGAAAAGGACCATGTGGAGGGTCTGTTCACTATCGCCGGCTTCAACTTCGCCGGCCGCGGGCAGAACGCCGGCCTCGCCTTCGTCCGCCTGAAGGACTGGGAGGAGCGCAAGACGCCGGAAAGCAAGCCGGACGCCATCTCCCGCCGCGCCATGGGTGCGCTGTCGCGGATCAAGGACGCGGTGGTCTTCGCCTTCATGCCGCCGTCGGTGCCCGGCCTCGGCAACGCCACCGGCTTCGATTTGCAGCTGGTGGACCGCGGCGGCCTCGGCCATGAGAAGCTGATGCAGGCGCGCAACCAGCTGCTGGGCATGGCGGCGCAGAACCCCAAGCTGATCGCCGTCCGCCCGAACGGGCTGGAGGACACGCCGCAGTACAAGCTGACGGTGGACCGCGAAAAGGCCAGCGCGCTGGGCCTGTCGCTCAGCGACATCAACACGACTCTGTCGGCCGCCTGGGGCTCGTCCTACGTCAACGACTTCATCGACCGCGGGCGGGTGAAGAAGGTCTATCTCCAGGCCGACGCGCCCTATCGCATGCAGCCGTCGGACGTGGAGCGCTGGTACGTCCGCAACAACCTCGGCCAGATGGTGCCCTTCTCCGCCTTCACCATGGCGCAGTGGACCTACGGCTCGCCGAAGCTGGAGCGGTACAACGGCAGTTCGTCGCTGAACATCCAGGGCTCCGCGGCGCCGGGCATCAGCTCCGGCGAGGCGATGCAGGAGATGGAAGCGATGATGGCCAAGTTGCCGGCTGGCATCGGCTACGAGTGGACCGGCCTCTCCTTCGAGGAGCGGTTGAGCGGCTCGCAGGCGCCGGCGCTCTATGCCCTGTCGATGCTGATCGTCTTCCTGTGCCTGGCCGCCCTCTACGAGAGCTGGTCGGTGCCGGTGTCGGTGATGCTGGTGGTGCCGCTGGGCGTCATCGGCGCGGTGCTCGCCGCCACGCTGCGGGGCCTGCCGAGCGACGTCTACTTCCAGGTCGGCCTGCTGACGACCATCGGCCTGTCGGCGAAGAACGCCATCCTGATCGTGGAGTTCGCCAAGGCGCTGTACGACGAGGGCATGGATCTGAAGGAGGCTGCCATCGAGGCCTGCCGCCAGCGCCTGCGCCCGATCATCATGACGTCGCTGGCCTTCATCCTGGGCGTGTTGCCGCTGGCGATCAGCAGCGGCGCCGGCTCGGAAAGCCAGAACGCCATCGGCGTCGGCGTGATGGGCGGCATGATCTCGGCCACCGTGCTGGCGATCATCTTCGTGCCGGTGTTCTTCGTCGCCGTCTACCGCCTGTTCGTGCGGCGGCGCGTGGAGCAAGCGCCCCACCACGCCGAACCGGCGCCGGCGGGGGATTGAGCGGCCGGCAATAACTCCCTCGCCCGCCCCCGGCGGGAGAGGGAAGGGGACCACGAAGTGGGAAGGGTGAGGGCTTGGTTTCTCGGGTAAACCTTGCCCTCACCCTCCCGCCGCCCGGCGGCGGGTCCCTCCCTCTCCCAGCGGGGCTGGGAGAGGGGGTAATTACCGGATCCGCTCTAGCACGCTGGCGTAGTTCGCCACCGCGGTGCCGCCCATGTTGAAGACGCCGCCGAGCTTGGCGTCCTTCACCTGGATCGGGCCCGGCATTTCCCCGCACAGCTGCATGGCCGACAGCACGTGCATGGACACGCCCGTGGCGCCGATGGGGTGACCCTTGGCTTTCAGTCCGCCGGACGCGTTGACCGGCAACTTGCCCCCGATCTCCGTCCAGCCTTCCTCGATCGCCCGCGCGCCCTGCCCTTCGGGCGTCAGGCCCATCGCTTCGTATTCCATCAGTTCGGCGATGGTGAAGCAGTCGTGGGTTTCGACGAAGGACAGGTCGGACAGCGCCACGCCGGCCTCGGCCAGCACCTTGCGCCAGGCCTGCGCGCAGCCTTCCATCTTCAGGATGTCGCGTTTCGACAGGGGCAGGAAATCCTGCACATGCGCCGTACCGCGGAACATCACCGCGCGCCGCATGCGCAGCGCGGTCTCCACGTCCGTCAGCACCAGCGCCGCCGCACCGTCCGACACCAGCGAGCAGTCGGTCCGCTTCAACGGCCCGGCGACGAGCGGGTTCTTCTCGCTCTCACGCCGGCAGAACTCGTAGCCGAGATCCTTGCGCATCTGGGCCAGCGGGTTGCTCGCCCCGTTCTTGTGGTTCTTGGCGGCGATCCGGGCCAGCGCGTCGGACTGGTCGCCGTATTTCTGGAAATAGGCACCGGCGATCATGCCGAACACGCCGGCGAAGCCGCCGTCGATCCCGCTCTCCTCCCGCAGGTAGGAGGCGCGCAGCAGGTTGCGCCCGATCTCCGGCCCCGGCGTGGTGGTCATCTGCTCCGCACCGACCACCAGCACGACACGGGCACGGCGCGCCTCGATGGTCTTGATCGCCTGATGGACGGCCGCGGAGCCCGTGGCGCAGGCGTTCTCGACGCGGGTGGCCGGCGTGAAACGGAAATCATCGCTCGCCTGCAACACCAAGGACGCGGTGAAGTCCTGCGGCGAGAAGCCGGCGTTGAAGTGACCGAGCACGATCTCGTCCACGTCGCTGGGGGCCAGCCCGGCGTGCGCCAGCGCCTCCGTCGCCGCCTTGACGATCAGGCTTTCGAGCGTTTCGTTCTCATGCTTGCCGAAGGGTGTGTGGGCCCATCCGACGATGGCGGTCGCCATGCTGGTTTCCTCTCGAATTCTTAAATGGTCTGGCTTACAGGCCGTCGGCAAGCTGTTGGCGCAGCTCGCGCTTCAGCACCTTGCCGTAGTTGTTCTTCGGCAGCGCCTCGACGAACACATAGCGCTTGGGCTTCTTGAACCGCGCGATGTTGGCGGCGCAGTGCTCGTCCAATTCGGCTGACGCGAGGTCCACCCCCGGTGCCGGCACGACGAAGGCGACGACGATCTCGCCCCACTCCGCGTGCGGCTGGCCGGTCACGCAGACCTCGGAAACGCCGGGGTGGCGGAGCAACGCCTCCTCGACCTCGCGCGGGTAGATGTTGGTGCCGCCGCTGATGATCACGTCCTTGGAGCGGTCGCGCAGGGTCAGGTAGCCGCGCTCGTCGAAGGAACCCATGTCGCCGGTGTAGAGCCAACCGTCACGCAAGGCGTCCGCGGTGGCCTTCGGGTTGTTCCAGTAGCCGGACATGACGATGTCGCCGCGGCAGACGATCTCGCCGATCTCGCCGGCGGGCAGCGGCCGGCCCTGCTCGTCGACGACCGCGACCTCCACCCCGCTGCGCGCGTAGCCGACCGAGCCCAAAATGCCGTCATCGTTCGTCGCGTGGTCGGCGCGGCGCAGGCCGGTGATGGTCATGGGCGATTCACCCTGCCCATAGATCTGCGCGAACACCGGCCCGAAGGTGGCGAGCGACTTCTTCAGCTCTTCCACATACATCGGGCCGCCGCCGTAGACGATGGAGCGCAGGTTGGCCGGGCGCCGACCGCTCCGCTCCGCCTCCAGCCGCAGCCGCTGCACCATGGTCGGCGCCAGGAAGGCCCCGCAGCCCGGATGGTGGTCGCAGAGGTCGAGGAACTCCTCCGGATCGAAGGCCGAGGAGGCCGGCACCACCTGCCGCGCGCCCCGCGCGATGTAGGCCGGCATGTAGAGGCCCGAGCCGTGCGACATCGGCGCGCCGTGCAGCAGGCTCGACGCCTCGTCCACCACCTCCACGTCGGCGAGGTGGGCGATGGTCAGGGCCATCAGGTTGCGGTGCGACAGCATGGCGCCCTTCGAGCGGCCGGTCGTCCCGCTGGTGAAGAACAGCCAAGCGAGCGCCTCCGGCGTCGGATCGACGGGACCGGCCATTTCCTCGCCCAGCAGGGCGAAATAGTCCTCGCTGCCGATGACCACCTGCCGGCATTCCGCCGCCGGCGACCCTTCCAGCGCACGCTCCAGCCCGAGGGCGAGCTTCGGCGAGACGAAGACGACCGAGGCGCTGGCATCCTCCAGAATCTGGACGACTTCCTTCGCGTGGAGCTTCGCGTTGACCGGGGTCGCCGCCATGCCTGCGGCCCAGACGCCGAAGAACAGCTCCACATACTCCGGCGCGTTCTCGCTGGCGATCGCGACCCGGTCCCCCGGCCGTCCGCGCTCCCGCAGAGCCGCCGCGAGTCGCAGCGCGCGGGACCGTAGTTCGGCGAAGCTGTGGACTTGCTCCGTGCCGCGGAACACCGCACCGTTGTTCGGGAAGCGCGTCGCCGCCTGATCGAGAAGGGAGAAAAGATTCACCTGCGCACCCCAGCCTGTCTGCGGTCCTGCCGATTATTGTCGATACCGACCATATGCAGTCAAAGATATTCCGGACGCTTCGGGGTGAACACGTCCAGGTTCAGCACCGGCTCGTCGCCGACCACCTCGCCCCAATGCTCGACGTTGGAGGGGATGGCGAGCAGGCCGCCCGGCCCGACCAGATGCTCCTCGCCGGCGACGTGGAAGCGGATGGTGCCGGCCAGGATGTAGACGATCTGCTCGTGCACATGGCTGTGCGGGCGCGGCTCGTGGCCCGGCATCAGGCGGTGGAGCGCCAGGGTGGCGCCCTCGCCGGTGAACACCTTGCGCTCGACGCCGGGACGCACCGGCGTCCAGGGCAGCGCGTTCCAATCGACGCTGGGGATGGTCATGTCTCAAACCTCCAATTTTGGATTTATCGTTACTTCGCGGCGCCGAGGATCCCGGACGGCCGGACGAACAGGAAGAGCAGCAGGACGGACAACGCGACCACGGTCTTCAACCCCGCCCCGAACGACAGGATGGCGACCGATTGGACGACGCCCAGCGTCAGGCCACCAAGGAAGGCGCCAAAGGGCCGGCCGAAGCCGCCGATGATCGCGGCGATGAAGCCGGAGATCGCGAAGGGCACGCCGACGTTGAAGGCGGTGTACTGCGTCGGCGTCAGCATGATGCCGGCGATGGCGCCCAGCCCGGCGCTGAGCCCGAAGGCCAGCGCCAGCATGCCGTGCACCGGGATGCCTTGCAGCGCCGCCGCCTCGCGGTTGATGGCGCAGGCGCGCATGGCCTTTCCGGTCCGCGTGCCCTTGAAGAACAGGGCGAGCAGCCCGACGATGGCCAGCGACCCGGCGACGATCCACAGCGACTGGATGTTCACCGCGACACCGCCGACCATGATCGGCGGCAGGTCGGTGAAGACCGGCAGCGTCTTGGGCTGGTCGTCCACCGCCAGGAAGGTCAGCCGCTCGATGACGATCTGGGCCGCCAGCGTCGCCAGGATCATCACGAACATCGGCGCGTTGCGCTTCCACAGCGGGCGCACGACCAGCCGTTCGATGACGACGCCGAGCAGGGCCACCACCAGGACCGACAGGACGATGGCGGCGAAGTAGGGCAACTGCCCGCGCACCAGCAGCACATGGGTGATCATGCCGCCCAGCATGACGAAGGCGCCCTGGGCGAAGTTCACGATGCCGCTGGCGTTGTAGATCACGCAGAAGCCGATCCCGATCAGGCCGTAGACACAGCCGATGCCGAGACCGCTGACCAGACTCTGGCCGATGAGAGCGCTGTCCATTCTTCGGTCTCCCGTTCAGCCGAGATAGGCGGCGATGACGGCCGGATCCTCGCGGATGCGGTCGGGCGCACCCTGGGCGATCTTCTTGCCGAAATCGACGACCACGATGTCGTCGGCGGTGTTCATCACCAGATGCATGTCGTGCTCGATCAGCAGCACCGCGGTGCCGTCCTCGGCGATGCGCCGGATGAGAGAGGCCAGCCGCGCGCTCTCGTCGGCGTTCAGCCCCGCCGCCGGCTCGTCGAGCAGCAGCAGCTTCGGCCCGGCGGCCAGCGCGCGCGCCACCTCCAGCAGGCGCCCCTGCCCGTAGCTGAGCGCGGAGGCCGGACGGTCGGCCGCGGCGCCCAACCCGACGAGGTCGAGCAGCGCGCGGGCACGGTCGTCGATCTCCGCTTCCATCTGACGGACCCAGCGCGGGCGAAGGAGCGCCGACAGCAGGCCGCCGCGGCTGCGCAGGTGGAAGCCCACCTTGACGTTCTCGACGGCGCTCAGTTCCGGGAACAGCTTTACCAGCTGGAAGGTGCGGATCAGGCCGCGCGCCGCCTTGGCCTCGGGCTCCTCGGCGGTGACGTCCACGCCCTCGAACAGGACGCGTCCGTCGCTGAGCGGCAGCGCTCCGGAGATCAGGTTGAACAGCGTCGTCTTGCCGGCGCCGTTCGGACCGATGATCGCGGTGACGCTGCGCGGCTTCACCTCGAAACTGACGGCGTTGACCGCGGTCAGGCCACCGAAGGTCTTGGTGGCGCCTTCGACCTTGAGACAGGCCGTCATGACGACCTCCCATTTTTCGCGGGCCGGTCTTCGATGGCGGTGAACAGCCCGGCCAACCCGCGCGGCGCGAAGATCAGCAGCAGGATCAGCGCGGCCCCATACGCCAGGTCCTGGTAGTCGCGGAACGCGCGGAAGGTCTCCGGCAGCACGCTGACCACCAACGCCCCGACCACCGGCCCGGCGATGGTGCCGATGCCGCCGACATAGAGCATGGTGAAGGACAGGATGACCATGTGCAGGCTGAACACCTCCGGGCTGACATAGCCGACCACATGGACGAACAGCGACCCGGAGAGGGAGCCGAAGCCGGCCGACAGCAGAAAGGACAGCAGCTTGTAGCGCGCCACGTTGATGCCCAGCGCCCGCGCCGCCTCCTCGCTGCCGGCCAGTCCGGCGAAGGCGCGGCCGACGCGCGACCGGCGGATGCGCGCCACCGCCAGAACCGTGGCGACGACGCAGAGCGACAGCACGACCAGGATTTGACGGTCGCTCGTCGCCTCGTATCCCGCGATGCCGAGCGGCGGAATGCCGGAGATGCCGAGATAGCCCTGGGTGACGCTGTCCCACTGCACGGCGACCTCGTAGGTGATCATGCCGATGGCCAGCGTCGCCATGGACAGGTAGTGGCCCTTCAGCCGCAGCGTCGGGTAGCCGACGACGAAGGCGAAGGCCAGCGCCCCGGCCAGCCCGGCGCCCATGGCTGGCAGCAGCCCCCACTCGTATTCGGTGGTCAGCACCGCCGACGCGTAGCCGCCGATGGCCGCGAAGGCGCTCTGCCCGAAGGAGACCTGGGCGGTCAGCCCCATGAAGACGTTCAGGCCGGACACGAAGATGGCGTAGATCAGCGCGAAGGCGACGACCGTCGCGGCGTAGCCGCCGACGACCAGCGCGTAGCCGACGACGCAGGCTGCGATCAGCCAGGGAGCGGCGCGGGCGGCAAGGCCCCGAAGGGATACCCGCCCCGGCGCCCGCGCGGCCTCACGCAAAGTAGTACTGGGCGAGCTGGTCATGCGATTGGACCTCGCGTGGGTCGATGACGGCGACCAGGCGGCCGAGCGACAGCAGGTAGGCACGGTGGGCGAGCTTCAGCGCCTGCGGCGCCCTCTGCTCCACCAGCACCACCGGCAGCCCCGACCGGTTGAGGACGCCGAGCGTTTCCAGGATTTCGTCCGTCACCCGCGGCGCCAGCCCCAGCGACGGTTCGTCGAGCAGCAGGATTTTTGGGTCGGCCATCAGCGCGCGCCCGATGGCGAGCATCTGCTGCTCGCCGCCGGACATGGAGCCCCCCGCCTGCCCCAGCCGCTCCTTCAGCCTGGGGAACAGCTCGAACACGCGGTCGAAGCGGCGCTGCCGTTCCTCGCGGCCCTTCAGGCGGTAGGCGCCGAGTTCCAGGTTCTCCATCACGGTCATCGGCCCGAAGATGCCGCGCCCTTCCGGGACCAGCACCACGCCGCGCGACGCGACGGCCACCGGGTTGCGGCGCGGCAGGGCGGCCCCCATGAAGGCAACCTCCCCGGCGTTGGTCACGAGGCCGAGGATGGCGCGAAGGAGGGTCGATTTGCCGGCGCCGTTAGGGCCGAGCACCGCGACCAGCTCGCCCGCCCCCACCTGGAAATCGATGGGGGCCAGCGCCTGCACCTGCCCGTAGCGCGCGCTGAGGTTTCGCGCCTCCAGGATGGGAGAAGGGAACGCCGTCATTGGACGATCTTGACTTGGCCGCCGGAGATGGTGGCGAGCACGAAGGGGTTCTGCGTGATGCCCTGGTGGTTTGCCGCGGTGAAGTTGTAGACGCCGGTCGTGCCCTGGAAGCCGGTAATCTTCTCGATGTTGTCGCGGATCGCCGGTCCCTCGGCCGACTTGCCGTTGGTGATGGCGGCCACGGTCAGCATCACGCCGTCCCAGCCGCGCGACGCCCAGTTTGGATCGCGGTCGCCGAACTTGGCGCGCCAGGGCTCCAGGAACTTGCCGATCTCCGCCTTGGTCGGGCTGTCGGGCAGCGCGTCGTAGACCTGGGACGGCGAGGCGACGAAGAAGAACTTGTCGCCCAGCACCTCGGCGACCGGTTTGAAGACGGCCAGATCCTCAAGGCTGGTCAGCATCAGCATGCTGGAGTTCAGCTGCTTCAGGTTCTTGGCCGCGGTCAGCGTGGTGCCGCCCAGCCCGATCTTGATGATGGCGCCGGCCCCCGCCGCCTGGATCTTGCTGATCTGGACGCTGAGGTCGGCGTCGTCCTGCTTGTAGGATTCCACGCCGACGACCTGAAGCCCGTACTTGGCCGCGACGTCCTGCGCCACCGTCTTTTGCAACAGGGCGTACGGGGTCGGGTCGTGCAGCACGCCCACCTTGCGGATGTCGGTCTTGTCGCGCAGGTATTCGAAGCGCTTCTCCACCTCGAACCCAGCGGGCGGCAGGGTGGTGAAAGCCCATTTCACCTGGGCGGCCTGCTGCGGCAGGATGGAACACAGCATCATCGGCTTCTCGGCCTTGGCGACCATGCTCGCGGCGGCGAAGTTGCCGGCCGACACGCAGCCGCTGATGAAGACGTCGACGTTGTCGGACGTCATCATCTTGCGGTAGACCGTCACCGCCTCCTGCGGTTCGGAGCGGTTGTCCTCGACCACCACCTCGATCTTCCGGCCCATCACGCCGCCCTTGGCGTTCAGCGCGTCGGCGGCGACCTGCACGCCGTCGCGCCAGGCACGGTCAACGGTCGCGGCGTAGCCGGTCAGGCCGGCCGAGATGCCGATCTTCAGCGCTTCGGCCGAGGACGCCGGCTGGATGCCGGCCAGGGTCGCTGCGGCGACGGCGACAGCGAGGATGTTCCGCTTCATAGACATGCCCCTCCCTCCCCTACGGCGCCCGTTGGTCGGCGCCTGTTGTCGAAGTTCCCTCTCCCCTCTGGGGAGAGGGTTACCGCCCTCACGCCGCCGGGCCGAAGCCGCCGCCGCCCGGGGTTTCCAGGACCACCTGGTCGCCCGGTTCCATGTTCAGCTTGCGCGCCTGACTGACGGAGGCGCCGTTGACCAGGAAGCGGCCGGCCTGTCCGGGTTCGCCGCCGCCCAGGCCTTCCGGCCCCATGTTCAGGCGGCTGGGCACGGCGTTGAGCATCCAGGGATCCTGGGTGTTCATGTGGAAGGCGATGATCTGGCCGTCACCGCCCGGCGTCCGCCCGGCGCCGCCGGAACCGCGCCGCAGCTCCTTGCGGTCGAAGACGATGGGCATCGCCGCTTCCAGAATCTCCACCGGCACGGCCGCCACGCCCGTGGGGTAGCAGGTGGCGCTCGGCCCCGGCTTCTCGGCGCGGGCGCCCATGCCGCCGGAATAGTTGAACATCGAAGAGGTGAAGTTCTGCCCGTCGGCCTTGCGCCCGCCGATCTGGATCGTCCAGACCGCACCGGAGCCCTCGGCCAGCACCCGTTCCGGAAGCACCTGATAGAGCGCCTTCAGGATCGGCATCGGCACATACATGCCGACGACGTGGCGCGCGTTGACCGGCGCCGGGTAGCGGCAGTTGATGATCGACCCCTCCGGCGCCTGCAAGGTGATCGGCGCGAGGCTGCCGGTGTTGTTCGGCAGGTCGGGGTTCAGGCAGCTGCGGATGGCGAAGGTGGCGTAGGCGTGGGTGTAGTTCAGCACCACGTTGATGCCGGTCGTCGTCTGCATGGAGCTGCCGGTGAAGTCCACCAGGATCCCGCCGGACTCCGCGTCCACCGTGACCGCGGTCTTCAGCGTGATGACTTCCCCGCCCGGCACGTCGAAGCTCGACTCCCCGTGATAGGTGCCCGGCTTCAGCTTGCGGATGGCGGCGCGGGTGGCCTCCTCCGAGCGGGAGATGATCTCGTCCGACAGTGCCTCGATGTCGGTCAGGCCGTGCCGTTCGCACAGCGCGATCAGATGCTCCGCCGCGGCCTGCCCGCTCGACACCTGGGCGGCGAGGTCGCCGAACACGGCGTCCGGCGTGCGCACGTTGCGGCGGATCATCGCGTGCAGGACCGGGTTGGGCGTGCCGCGCTCATACAGCTTCAGCGGCGGGATCCACAGCCCTTCCTCATGGACGTCGCGCGCGCCGGCGCCGATGCCGTAGCCGCCGATGTCCGTGTGGTGGATGGTCGATCCGATGTAGGCGATCAGCCGGTCGCCGTTGAAGATCGGCGTCAGGGTGGTGATGTCGAAGAAGTGGCCGGCGGACAGCCACGGGTCGTTGGTGATCAGCACGTCGCCCGGCTCGCATTGCCCGGCGAACTCGCGGACCAGATGGGCGCCGGCGAAGGCCAGCGAGTTGATGTGGCCCGGCGTGCCCGTGTTGGCCTGGGCGACCATCCGGCCGCGCTGGTCGAACAGCGCGCAGGCAAGGTCGCCGGCCTCGCGCACGATCGGGCTGAAGGCGATGCGCTGGAGGGCCTTGGCCCGCTCGGTCACGACGCCGATCAGGTTGGACCACAGGATTTCGAGTTCGACTCCGTCCATGTTCCGATGTCCTTTGGTCAATCCTGCGCCAGCGGCGCGGTGGTGGCGACGATGCAGCCCATGGGATCGATGGTGGCGACCCAGCCCGGCGGGATGGCCGTGGTGGTCTCGCGCTCCTCGATGATCGCCGGGCCGGCGACGGTCTGGCCGACGGCGAGGTCGCGGCGCTCGTAGACGGGGACCGACTGGCCGTCCGTCCAGGCGTGGACCGGGCGGAAGTTCTTCGGCGTGCCCGGCTCGCTCGCCGGCTTGCCGGCGGGGTGGAAGCGGATCGCCGGCCCCTGCACGGTGATGCGCCAGGTGACGATCTCCGCCGGGACATGCGACGGGTTCATGCCGTAGAGCACGCGGTAGGTCTGCGCGAACTGCTCGGCGATGGCGGCGATGTCGCGGCTGTCGCGCGGATCGACGTCGAACATGACCGTGACTTCGTTCTGCTGGCCGGTGTAGCGCATGTCGGCGCCCACCGCGACCCGCACGTCGGACGGCGCGCAGCCGGCCTCGGCGAGGGCGCTGCGCCCTTCCTTCTCCAGGTCGGCGATGATGCGGCCGACGCGGTCCCAATCGACGGTGTCCAGCCGCATCAGGTCGCTGCGCACGAGGTCCAGGCGAACCGGCGTGACCAGGGTGCCGAAGGCCGACAGCACGCTCGACTGCGGCGGCACGATGACGGAGGAGCTTTGCAGCAGCTCCGCCACGCCGCAGGCGTGCAGCGGGCCGGCGCCGCCGAAAGCGAACAGCGGCAGGCCGCGGTAATCGACGCCCCGGTCCGTGGCGTGGGAGCGCGCGGCGGACGCCATCGCCTCCGTCACCACGCGGTAAATGCCGCGGGCCGCCTGCACCGCCGTGCCGCCGAGCTTGTCGGCCAGCGCCGTCAGCGCGGATTCCGTGGCGGCGCGGTCCAGCTTCATCTCGCCGCCCAGGAAATTGTCGGCATCGATCAGGCCCAGCATCAGGTCGGCGTCGGTCACCGTCGCCCCCGTGCCGCCGCGGCCGTAGCAGGCCGGGCCGGGGTTGGAGCCGGCGCTTTCCGGGCCAACCTTCAGCAGGCCCAGGCCGTCGACGTGGGCGATGCTGCCGCCGCCGGCGCCGATCTCGATCAGGTCGATGGACGGCACCGTCACGGGCAGGCCGCTGCCTTCCTTGAAGCGGTAGCGGCGGTCGACCTCGAACAGGCCGGTGACCAGCGGCGTGCGGTTCTCGATCAGACAGGCCTTGGCGGTGGTGCCGCCCATGTCGAAGGACATCAGCCGGTCGATCCCCAGGATCTCCGCGTAATGGCAGGCGGCGAGCGCGCCGGCGGCCGGGCCGCTTTCGATCATGCGGACCGGGTTGCGCCCGGCCGTCTCCGCCCCGACCACGCCGCCCGACGACAGCATGATCAGCGGCGTGTTGCCGAAGCCCTCACTGCGCAGCTGCTCGCTGAGGCGGCGCAGATAGGGTTGGGAGATCGGCATGGTGTAGGCGTTGACGGTGGCCGTGGAGGCCCGCGGGTATTCGCGGATCTGCGGCGCCACGTCCGACGACGTGCAGATGAACATGTCGTTCAGCTGCCGGCCCAGTTCCGCCGCCACCGCGGCCTCGTTGGCCGGGTTGGCGAAGCTGTTCAGGAAGCAGATGGCGACCGCCTTGGCGCCGCTGGCGCGCAGCTTTCGCGCCAGTTCGGCGATGTCCTCGGCCGCAGGCTCGGTCACCACCGTGCCGTCGGCCAGCGTCCGCTCCTTCAGCCCGAAGGTCAGCGTGTCCGGCACCAACGGTTCCGGAAACTCGATCTGCGGGTCGTACATGTCGTAGCGGTGCTCGTTGCGGATGGCGAGCACGTCGCGGAAGCCTTCGGTGACCACCAGCGCGGTCGGCGGCCCCTTGCGCTCGATCAGCGCGTTGGTGACGACGGTGGTGGCGTGGACGACAACGCCGTCGACCGCCTGGGCGGACACGCCGGCCTTGCGCAGCACCGAATGGACGCCGCCGAAGAAGCCGGACAGCAAATCCTCGTGTGTGGTCAGGGTCTTGTCGACGGTCAGGCTGCCGTCGGAATTGCGCAGGACGATGTCGGTGAAGGTCCCACCGATGTCGACGGCGAGTGAATAGCTCATCGGCTCGATCTCCAGCCGAGCCCCCGGGAGATCGCCTGCGCGGCGGCAAGGATCTTCTCAAGGTGCAGGGCGTCAGGGGGGGAAGGGATGTATTGCGTGGAGCCGACGATCGCGATGGAGCCGGCGATCTGGTTTCGATGATCGAAGACCGGAGCGGCCAAGGCGTTGACGGCGGTGATCATTTCGTCGGCGGCGGTGGCCCAGCCGCGCTGCCGCACCTGGGATACCTCGGCGCGCAGGCGGTCGGGGTCGGTGATGGTGTGGGGCGTCCACTGGCGCATCGGCGCCGAAAGCGTCTGGTGCAGCAATTCCGGCGGCCCGAAAGCCAGCCAGACCCTGCCGTGGGCGCTGGAATGGAGGTCGAAGCGCGTTCCGGGGCGCGTTCCGAACTCGACCACCGAGCGTCCCTGGATCAGGTCGAGGACCACCAGCTCGCCGTCGACGATGCGGCAGATGGTGACGGCCTGGCCCGTCGCGTCGCGCAGGCGCATCAACTCGTCCCGCCCGGTCGTCACGACGTCGAACCGGGTGCGCACGGCCTCGCCCAGGACCAGGAGCTTCACGCCGGGCTCGTAACGTCCGGTCTCCGGGTCCTGGCTGACGAGGCCATGGCGCTGGAGCGTCACGAGATGGCGGTAGATCGTGGCCTTGGACGCGGCCAGCGCGTTGGCGATCTGGGCCAGAGCCATGGGCTGGTTTTCAAGGGCGAGAAGCTCCAGGGCGCGCAGCGCCAGATCCAGCGTGCTGGTCCCCGCGGGTTCCTTCTCCACTGGTTTCGGCACCTCTTGCACTGGCTTTCCACTCCGTTTTAAATATTGAAACGTCGTTTCACCGTTGGCGTGCGACTTTGGACAAGGCAGGCCCTCTCCACAGGCTCCTGCGGCTCCTGCACCCAATCTGTTCGGCGGTTTCGGCTGTCTTTGGATTTGACTGGCGTTTTAAATGTTGAAACGTCGTTTCAACATGCACCCATGATTACTCCGGCATGCGCCGATGTCAATCACCTATTTTCCGTTAAGCGCACCGTTCCGTTCGGAATCTTCCGCATTCCGAACATTAAGGCGCGTCAGCCGGCTACAGGCCCTTTCAGCGTCGCGAAATCCTTATGGTGCTTGGTCGCCGCCTGCCGCATCAGCCCCTGGTCGGAGCCGATCATGAAGGCGCTGGCGCCGAGCGCGGTGTAGGACCGCGCCTCCTCCGCGCTGGCCACCATCAGGCAAACCGGCTTGTCGGCCGCGCGGGCCGCCGCCAGGATGCGGTCGACGGCGCTGCGGACCTCCGGCGCGTCCGGCGAGGCGGCGCCAAGCGCCACGGTCAGGTCGGCCCGCCCGATAAAGATTGCGTCCAGCCCGTCGGTCGCGAGGATGGCGTCGACGACGTCCAGCGCCTCCGGATCCTCGATCATGGCGATGACCGCCACGGACGCGTCCTGCGCATCGACGTGCGGCCACATGGCGAGCCCGCCGTACCGGCCAGCGCGCGGCGAGTTGGAGAATCCGCGCCGTCCACCGCGGTAGCGGCAGGCGGCAACAGCCGCCCGCGCGGCCTCCGCGGACGACACGTGCGGAACGAGCACCCCCGCCGCCCCATCGTCGAGCGCCGCCAGCAATTGCGCGGGACTGGGCTCCGCGACCCGGATGAGCCCGGCGATCCCACCGGCACGCGCCGCCATCAGCACCGTGTCGATGGAGGCGCGGTCGAACGGCGCGTGTTCGGCGTCGATGACGGCGAAGTCGAAGCCGACATCGCCGAAGATCTCCATCGCGTGCCCAGATGGTGTCTTGATGAACGTGCCGAGCAGAGGCTCCCGGCCCAACAGGCGTCGGCGAAACGACGAGGGACTCGGGCGTTCGGTTTGTGTGGACATGAGGACATACCCTCCCATGCATGGTGATGTGTTTTGGGAATTGCCGACGAAGGGTCCGCGCGTGGCGCAGACGTGGACGTGGACAGCCGGGTTCGCCGGAATGCGCGCAACCGGAAAAGGCGCATGGCGACCCAATCGGGCCCGGGGCACAGCGGTCGTGGAAAAAGCGCTCAGGCTCGTCGGGACCCGAGGCGGGTTGAACCATCGCCGTCGTCAGGGGCGCCCGCACCGGCAGTCTATGAGAAGCCCCAACCCTTGGACAAGGGGGCATGGTGTGGAGAGGACTGAATGATGGCAGTCGGCCAGATAACGCTCTCCCCTCTGGGGAGATGGTGGCCTGGAGGGCCTCTCGCGCAAACGAAGTTTGCGCTGACGGCGTCAGGCGGATGCCTCTGGCATCCGCTGAGAGCCGGTGAGGGAGTCCCGCCACCTTGGTACGTCCGGCACAAGCGCAACCCCCTCACCCTAACCCTCTCCCCAGAGGGGAGAGGGGACTTCGAAGGCATCCGCCCAACCCAAAAAAGCCGATGACCGCCACGTTCCTGCGGCGGCCCTCGGCGCGTTTCAGGCAGTGCTCAGCCGGGACCTCAGTTGCTCAAGGCCGACGTGTCCTCTTCGAACCGCACCCAGGCCACCTCGGCGGTCAGGGGCCGGCCGGGGTCCTTGAACGGCTTCAGCCAGGGCGACGCGCCGCTTCCGTTCCAGAATTGCAGGTAGAGCCATCCCGGCGTCTGCGGCAGGGTCTTCGGTGCGCCCTCCGCCGTGTGCACCACCCGTCCATCGACGGTCCAGGCGATGCGGTTGGCCTTCCACTCGATGCCGTAGGTGTGGAACTCCTTGGCGGCGTCGAAGCCCAGGTCGACGACGATGTCGCGCCGCCCGTCGCCTTTCGCCACATAGCCGATTTCCAGCTTGGTGGTGTCCTTGCCGGGGATGCCGAATGTCATCTCGTCCCAGGGGTCACCGAAGTGGGGGCCGGTGTAGTGGGACACCGTGGTCATGACGCCGTCGGCGCGCACGGCCTTCAGGTTCACCGCGTACGTGCCGTATCCATAGGGCCGTTGCGTGCGGAACTCGGCGCAGGAATGACGCTCCTGCGCGCTCGGCTCGCCGGTGACCGACAGCGCGAGGCGTCCATTCTGTACGGTCGCGGTCCGGACGTTCCAGCCGCAGCCCATGTAGGTGCCGTTGCTCCAGCCGTCGCCTTTCTGCCAGCGGGTCTGGTCGTAGGCCGCGAAGTGGTCTTCGAAGCTGCTGCCGGGGTGGCGCAGAATGAAATCCGCCTTCGTTGCGGATGCGCCGAAGATGACAAGCAAGCCGGCGAACACCGCCGCCGTTCCGTATCTCTTCATCGCTCTCTCCCTAAAGCTCGCTCCGGCTCATCCGATCGATTGGATGGAACTGCTTCGATTTTGCACACGAAAACGGAACGAACCAACAGGACAGAGGAGGATTTGGCGCACCTTCGGCTTTACCCTTGCTCGCGGAACTTGGTGGAATTCGCGTCTCCACTTTGGCTGGGGGATTCGCCGACCATCTAAACCAATGAGAACGGCGCACACACGAAGGGGTGTGCGTCCCCCACCGTTGGGGACCCGGCCTTGAGCTTCTGATAAGGACCGCCTATCACTGGGGCATGGACCGTCGCCGCCTCCAATCCTTCATCGCGCTCTCCGAAGAGCTGCACTTCCATCGCGCCGCCGCGCGGTGCCACATCACGCAGCCGGCGCTCAGCCAGCAACTGCAACAGCTGGAGGCCGAGTTGCAGGTGCAGCTGGTCCACCGGAACAAGCGGCGCGTCTCCCTGACGCGCGCCGGGGAGATGTTTCTTCAGGAGGCGCGGAAGATCCTGCGGCAGATGGAGCACGCGGCCCTTCTCGCCCGCCAGACCGACCGGGGCGAGATCGGGCAGCTGTCCGTCGGGGTCACAGCCCCGGCGCTCTACATCATCTTTCCCGAGATCATGCATCAGTTCCGGACGGAACTGCCCAACGTCGGCGTCAACGTCCACGTCATGACGACCGCGGAGCAGGAGGCAGCGCTGCGGTCGGGAACCATCGACGTCGGCATCTTCCACCCGCCGCTGGACGACCAGTCGCTGTCCTCGCACCCGATCGCGCGCATGCGGTTCAACGTCGTCCTGTCCGACCGCAACCATCTGGCTTCCCGCGCCAGCCTGCGGCTGGAGGACCTGTCGAGGGAGCGCTTCATAATCTTCCCGCGGGTGATCGGGCCGCGCCTGTACGACGAGATCATCACGCTGTGCCAGCAGGCGGGCTTCAGCCCGGAGGTGATCGTGGAATCCTCCCCGGCGCAGTCGATCATCGCGCTGGCGGCCGCGGACTTCGGCATCGGGCTCATCGCGTCGCGCCTTCAGCAATTCGACCGTCCGGGCGTCGTCTACCGCCCGCTGGATGGGCCGGCGCCCTATCTCACGCTCGGCGTCGCCTACCCGAGCGACGAGACATCGCCGGCAATCCGGGCCTTCCTGGACGTGGCGACGGCGGTCGGCGAAGGGCTGCAATGATAGATTGCTATCGCTTTCCGCTCTGATAATTTAATCTTATCAATCAATCATTTTAAATCGTTGGACCTACTTAGTTGGCTTATCCTATCGTCTGCGCCGCGGAGGATAATGCCCATGAAACTGTTCATGATTGGCGAGGCGGCCCATCACAAAGAAAAACTGGCAGCCTTTCTGAAGACTTCCTGCGAGATCGTCGCGCTGCCGCGCGAAGCGGCCTCTTCGTCGGAGTTCGACAGCGCAATCGGCCGCGACGATGTCGTCGTGTCTTTGCGCTTCGCCCGCAAGGACGGGCCGGCGCCGGCCTTCCGGCTGCTGCATGTGCCCGGCGCCGGGCTGGACGGCATCGACATGGCGTCGCTGCCGGCCGGATGCACGGTCTGCAACGTCTTCGAGCATGAAATCCCCATCGCCGAGTTCGTCCTCGCGGCCATGCTGCAATGGGAGATCCGGCTGGACGAGCTGCGCCGCTCCTTCGCCACGGACAGCTGGCCGGACGTCTACCGGGCGCGTGTGCCGCATGGCGAGATTTATGGCAAGACGCTGGGGCTGATCGGCTTCGGCCGCATCGGGCGGACCATCGCGCGGCGCGCCCGCGCCTTCGGCACGCGCGTGATCGCGATGGATGCCATGCCCGCCGCCCCCGGTGAACTGGCGGACGCCGTGCTGCCCCCCACCGGCCTGCCGGAGTTGCTGGCCGCTGCCGACTTCCTGGTCGTGTCCTGCCCGCTGACGGCGGAGACGCGCGGGCTGATCGGCGCCGACCAGTTCCGGGCCATGAAGCCCTCGGCCGTGCTGATCAACGTCTCCCGCGCGCCGATCGTCGACGAGGCGGCGCTGTACGACGCGCTATCGCACCGGATCATCGCCGGGGCCTTCCTGGACGTCTGGTACGGCTACCCCACCGGCAGCGACGACCGTGTCCCGCCCGCGCGCTTCCGGTTCGAGGATCTTCCCAACGCTTTCTGCACGCCGCACTCGTCGGCTTGGACGAGCAGCCTGCCCGAGCGGCGCTACGCCTTCATCGCGCAGAACATCGACCGGCTCCGGGCCGGCGAGCCGCTGGTGAACGTGGTCCGCGCGCCCTCTCAAAACGCCTAAGGAGCAAAGAGTTTCATGATCCGGGACAACGAAGACATCGCCCGGCGGACCGCCGGCACGCCGATCAAGATCACCGGCGTGAAGACGGTCGTGGTCAACGCCGAGATGCGCAACTGGATCTTCGTGAAGGTGCTGACCGACCAGCCCGGCCTGTACGGCTGGGGCGAGGCGAGCCTGAACTGGAAGACCCGCGCCGTCACCGGCGCCGTGGAGGACCTGGAGCCGATGCTGCTGGGCCGCGACCCGCGCGACATCGAGCAGTGCGTCCGCGCCATGAACAAGTTCAGCTACTACAACCTCGGCATGGTCGGGGTGACCGCCATCAGCGGCATCGAGCACGCGCTGTGGGATATCTTCGGCAAGAGCGTCGGCCTGCCGGTGTGGCGCCTGCTCGGCGGCAAGGTGCGCGACAGCGTGCGCGTCTACACCCACCTCGGCCTCGGCGAGATGAAGTCGGTCTACGAGACCTTCGACGTCGGCTCCCTGAAGGAGCGTGCCGCGGCGGTGGTGGAGAAGGGCTACGACGCGCTGAAGGTGGTCTTCATCCCCTACGGCGCGCACACCGCCCCTATCCCGGCCCAGCGCCACGTCGGCAAGATGATGGAGGCACTGCGCACCACCGTCGGCGACGGCGTGGACATCATGATCGACTTCCACGGCCGTCCGGGGTCCATCGCCGCGGCCATGGGCTTCATCCGCGAGCTTGAGCCCTACCGCCCGATGTTCTGCGAGGAGCCGGTCCAGCCCGGCGACACCGAGGCGCTGCGCATCATCGCCGAGAAGGCCGAATGCCCCATCGCGTCGGGCGAGCGGCTGGTCGGCATCAAGGAGTTCCAGCCCGTCTTCAACCAGCGCGCCCTGCACATCGCCCAGCCGGACCTGAACCACACCGGCGGCCTGCTGGAAGGCAAGCGCATCGCCGCGGCGGCGGAGGCTGCCCTGATCGGCATCGCGCCGCACAACCCCAACGGCCCGCTGGCCGGCGTGGCGGCCCTGCACTTCGACGTCTCCACCCCGAACTTCGTGATCCAGGAGGAGATGAGCGGCGCCGTGCCCTGGTACGACGACGTGGTACAGACCCCGATCCGCCGCGTCGGCAGCGCCTGGGAGGTGCCGGATCTCCCCGGCTTCGGCATCGAGGTGAACGAGGCCGAGGCCGCCAAGCACCCCTTCAAGCCCGAGGTCATGCACGCGATGTCCGCCGTGCTGGAAGACGGCACTATCGTCGATTGGTGAGAACAACAATGCGCACTTTCAGCACCCCCGGTGACGTCTACAACGCCGTGCCGCCCCGCGTGGTCTTCGGCGCCGGGACGTCCGAGCGGATCGCCGAGGAGGTCGACCGGCTGGGCGCGCGGCGCGCGCTGGTCGTTTCCACCCCCGGCCGCAGCGGCATGGCGGAGCGGATCGTCGCCCAGCTGGGCGACCGCTGCATCGGCCTGCTGCCCGAAGCCGTCTCCCAGGTGCCCATCGAGCTGGCCCGGCGCGGCCAGGCGCGGGCGAAGGAGATGGGCGCCGACTGCCTCGTCAGCGTCGGCGGCGGTGCCTCCATCGGGCTCGGCAAGGCCATCGCGCTGGAACTGGCCGTGCCGGTCATCGCGGTGCCGACCACCTATTCCGGGTCGGAGATGACCGGCTTCTGCGGCATCACCATCGACGGCGTCAAGCGCATGCACAAGAGCCTGCGCATGCTGGCCAGCACGGTGGTCTACGACCCGGCGCTGTCGGCGTCCCTGCCGCTGGACGTGAGTGCCGCCAGCGCCATGAACGCGCTCGCCCACTGCGTGGACGTCGTCTATGTGCCGACGGCAAGCCCGGTCATCGTGCAGGCAGCCATCGAGGGCGCGCGGGTGATCATGGACGCCCTGCCCCGCGTCGCCCGCCGGCCCGACGACCTGGAGGCCCGCGGCGACCTGCTGTACGGCGGCTATCTGGCCGGCGCGGCGCTGACCGGCGGCTTCGCGCTTCAGCACGGCGTGGCCCATGTGCTGGGCGGCACCTACGGCGTGCCGCACGGGCTGTCCCACGCGCTGGTGCTGCCGCACGTCGCCGCCTACAACGCCCGCTTCGCGCCCGAGGCGCTGGGCCGGATCGCCGAGGC
This sequence comes from Azospirillum canadense, assembly GCF_025961225.1. GTDB lineage: Bacteria > Pseudomonadota > Alphaproteobacteria > Azospirillales > Azospirillaceae > Azospirillum > Azospirillum canadense. The sequence goes on from NZ_JAOQNG010000002.1 coordinate 542,346, forward strand.
GATGGGCGTGGCGGAGGTCGGCGGCGCCATCTTCGACGTCATGAAGACGGCGGGGCTGCCGACGCGGCTGGCCGACGTCGGCTTCTCCGAAAGCTCCATCCCGGAGGCGGCGCGCATCACGGTGGAGACCGACGACGGCAGCAACCCGGGGCCGGTGACCGAGGAGGCCGTCCGCGGGATCCTGGACGCGGCCTTCCACGGGCGGCGTCCCGGCTGACGCCCCGACTAACGAACGATTTCAACAAAACCGACAGCAAAAACACCTTACGGGAGGATACGAGGATGCTGGTCAATCGCAGGACGTTCCTGGCAGCGACCGCCGCGGCGGCAACGGTCGGTCCGTTCGTGTCGCGGGCACGGGCGGCCGACTTCAGCTGGAAGTTCGGCCACGGCTTCCCGGCCACCCACCCCCTGCACGTCCGCGCGGTCGAGGCGGCGGAGCGGATCAAGAAGGACAGCAACGGCCGGGTCGACATCGCCGTCTTCCCGAACAGCCAGCTGGGCGGTGACAGCGACCTGCTGGCCCAGGTCCGGTCCGGTGGCATCGAGTTCTTCAGCACCGGCGGCCTGATCCTGTCCACGCTGGTGCCGGTGGCCTCGATCAACGGCATGGGCTTCGCCTTCAAGGATTACGACGCCGTGTGGAAGGCCATGGACGGCGATCTCGGCTCCTATGTCCGCAAGGGCTTCGACAAGGTCGGCCTGCACACCTTCGAGCGCATCTGGGACAACGGCTTCCGCCAGATCACCACGCGCAACAAGCCGATCAACGGGCCGGAGGATCTGGGCAACTTCAAGATCCGCGTGCCGGTTAGCCCGGTCTACGTCTCCCTGTTCAAGGCGCTGGGCGGCTCGCCGGCCAGCATCAACCTGGGCGAGGTCTATTCCGCGCTCCAGACCGGCGTGGTCGACGGCCAGGAGAACCCGCTGGTGGTCGCCGACACCGCCAAGTTCTACGAGGTGCAGAAGTACTGCTCGCTGACCAACCACGTCTGGGACGGGTCGTGGATCGTCATGAACGGCCGGGCCTGGAAGTCGCTGCCGGATGACCTGCGCGAGGTCGTCAGCCGCGGCTTCAACGAGAGCGGCCTGCAGCAGCGCCAGGACATCGCCGGGCTGAACAGCGCGCTCCAGGCCTCGCTGGCGCAGAAGGGGCTGGTCTTCAACACGACCGATCCGGAGCCCTTCCGCGCCGCACTGCGCAAGTCCGGCTTCTATGGCGAGTGGAAGGCCAAGTACGGCGACGAGGCCTGGGGCGTCTTTGAGAAGTCCGTGGGCGCCCTGACGTGAGCACCCTCGCCCACGAGGATCCGGGCGCGAAGCCGGGCGGAGCGGCCGAGGCCGCGTCCGCCCGGGGTGGCGGGTCGGGCGCGCTGGCGCGCCTGGACGCCGCACTCGGCATGGTCGTGGAGATCCCGGTGGCGCTGCTCGTCGCCACCGAGATCATCCTGCTGTTCTCCGGCATCGTGGCGCGCTATGTGCTCCACACTCCGATCACCTGGTCGGACGAGCTGGCTTCCATCCTGTTCCTCTGGCTCGCCATGCTCGGCTCGGTGGTCGCCTTCCGCCGGGGCGAGCACATGCGCATGACCGCCTTCGTCGGCTGGGCGTCGCCGCCCGTGCGGGCCTTCCTGGACGTCTTCGCCGTGGCGGCGGCGCTGGGATTCCTGCTGCTGGTCATCGCGCCGGCCGCGGAGTTTGCCATCGAGGAATACGAGATCGTCACGCCGGCGCTGGAGATCTCCAACATGGTCCGGGCGGCGGCCCTGCCGGTCGGGCTGGGGCTGATGATCGCCACGGCGCTGATCCGGCTGGGCCGGGTGGGCAGCGTGCGGCTGGTGGCCGGTGCGGCGGCGCTGGTCGTCGCGCTGATGGCCGCCTTCGTCCTGCTGCAGCCGGCGCTGGCCGGGCTCGGCAAGCTCAACCTGCTGATCTTCTTCGTCGGCATCGTCGCGGGCACCGTCTTCGCAGGCGTGCCCATCGCTTTCTCCTTCGGCCTCGCCAGCTTCGGCTATCTCGCTTTGACGACGAAGGTACCGCTGCTCGTCGTCATCGGCCGCATGGACGAGGGCATGTCGCACCTGATCCTGCTGTCGGTGCCGCTGTTCGTCTTCCTCGGCCTGCTGATCGAGATGACCGGCATGGCGCGGGCCATGGTGGCGGTTCTGGCGAACCTGCTGGGCCATGTGCGCGGCGGGCTGTCCTATGTGCTGATCGGTGCGATGTACCTCGTCTCCGGCATCTCCGGGGCCAAGGCCGCGGACATGGCGGCGGTGGCCCCGGTGCTGTTCCCGGAGATGAAGGCCCGCGGCGCCAAGCCCGGCGACCTTGTGGCCCTGCTGGCGGCGACCGGCGCCCAGACCGAGACCATCCCGCCCAGCATCGTCCTGATCACCATCGGTTCGGTCACCGGCGTGTCCATCGCCGCGCTGTTCACCGGCGGCCTGCTGCCCGGCGTCGTCCTGGCCGCGATGCTCTGCGTCGTGGTCTGGTACCGCTACCGCGGCGAGGACCTGTCCCACGTCCGCCGCCCCACCGGGCGGGAACTGGGCCGCAGCCTGGTCGTGGCGCTGCCCGCGCTGGCCTTGCCCTTCGTCATCCGGGCGGCGGTGGTCGAGGGCGTGGCCACGGCGACCGAGGTGTCGACCATCGGCATCATCTATTCCATCGCCGTCGGGCTGATGGTCTACCGCCGCTTCGACTGGCGGCGGGTCGTCCCGATGCTGGTGGAGACGGCGGCCCTGTCCGGCGCCATCCTGCTGATCATCGGCACGGCGACCGGCATGGCTTGGTGCCTGACCCGGTCGGGCTTCTCCACCGACCTCGCGCAGTTCATGGCCGGCCTGCCGGGCGGCTCCTTCACCTTCCTGGCCGTGTCCATCGTCGCCTTCGTCATCCTGGGCAGCGTGCTGGAGGGCATCCCCGCCATCGTTCTGTTCGGGCCGCTGCTGTTCCCCATCGCCCGCCAGATGGGCGTGCACGAGGTGCAGTACGCCATGGTCGTCATCCTCGCCATGGGCATGGGCCTGTTCGCCCCGCCCTTTGGCGTCGGCTACTACGTCGCCTCGGCCATCGGGCGTGTCAGCCCGGACGAGGGCATGCGGCCGATCCTGGGCTATCTGGCCGCGCTGATGGTCGGGCTGGCCCTGGTCGCCGCCATCCCCTGGCTGTCGATCGGCTTCCTGTAAGCGGTGAAGTGCGGCGCGCGGCGGGGCCTTCCCGGCGCGCGCCGTGCGACGTTTGAAACGCTGTGAAACATGAAACGCTGTGATGTCGCACGGGCGGATTCCGCCCGTTTGTGATTCTTATCCGAGTGGATTTGGGGTGGTGAGGGCAATGGATAAACCCTCTCCCCAGAGGGGAGAGGGAATTCATAACGAAAATGAGAGTCATTATCATTTAGGCTGTTTCGTCGCCGCCTGCACCATGATAATAAGAGTAATTCTCATTATCCGCCCGCCGGACGGGCGGCAACCCTTTTCGATGTTGGATCATGGCGACACAGCCCCGCTCCGCCCGCCCCTGGTACCGCGCGCTTCAGACCATCCACCTCTGGATCGGGCTCATCCTGTGCCTGCCGCTGGCGGTGCTTGGCATCACCGGCGCGATTCTCGTGTTCGAGCACGAGCTTGAGGATCTGTTCTCCGCCCCCACAGCCCGGACGATGGCGGTGGGCGAGCCGCAATCGGTCGCCGCGATCCTGGACGCGGCGAAGGCCAACGCGCCGCAAGGGCTGGCGCCCGGTATGGTGTTCCTGCCGGACGCGGCGGGCGAGCCGGCCTCGGTCCGCTTGATGGCGCCGGGGCGCAGCGGACCGGGCGGCGGCGGGGCCACCATGCTGGTCGACCCGGTCTCGCTGGCGGTGTTGAAGACCAGCAAGCCGGGCGGCGGCGGGCTGATGCGGCAAATCTTCATGCTGCACGCCAACCTGCTGATCCCCGACCGCAACGGCCGGGACGTCGTCGGCTGGCTGGGCGTGGCGATGCTGGTGCTGGGCGTGTCGGGGCTGGTGCTGTGGTGGCCGCGGCCGGACCGCTGGAAGGAGGCCTTCCGGGTCAAGCGCGGGGCGCGCGGGGTGCGGCTGCACCGGGAACTGCACGGTGCCGTCGGCATCTGGACGCTGGCGATCTTCGTGGTGGTCAGCTTCACCGGCGTCTACATCACCTTTCCGCAAACGCTGAACAGCGTCGTCGCCATGGCCTCCCCCACCCGCGACCTGCGCGCGGCGGTGAAGGTGGAGCCGGTGCGGGGTGCGGAGCCCGCCGGACCGGATCAGGCGGTGGCGCTGGCACTCGCCGCCGTGCCCGACGGCCGGGTCCGCACGGTCGGCCTGCCGGCGCGGCCCGACCAAGCCTACCGCATCACCCTCGCCCGCCCGGACGCCCGTCCGGGAGCGCCGGCGGTCACCGCCTTCGTCGATCCCTGGACCGCCCGCGTCGTGGAGGTCCGCGACCCCCGCAGCTATTCGGCGGGCGAGACCTTCGTCGCTTGGCAGCGGCCGCTGCACGCCGGACAGGGGCTGGGCTGGCTGTGGAAGGTTCTGGTGTTCCTGTCCGGCGTCCTGCCGCCCCTGTTCGCGGTCACCGGCACGGCCATGTGGTACCTGAAGCGCCGCAACCGCCGCGCCAAGGACGCCGAGCGCGCGGCGGCCCGGGCGACGGTCTGAGACGTCACGTCAGTCCGCCCCAGCCCCGATCTGGGCGCGGACGAACTGGGCGTTGAAGGCGGAGCGCACCTCCGCCGCAGCGCGGGAGCGGTCGAGGACCGAGACGATCCAAGCCGCGGCGAACGCCAGCGGGACGGAGAACAGGGCCGGGTTCTCGTAGGGAAAGACCGGTGCGGGGTGGTGGAGGGCCGCCACCCAGACGCCGGGGCCGAGCACGACCATGCCGACCGCCGTCACCAGCCCGGTCACGCCGCCGGCCACCGCGCCCCGCGTGGTCAAGCCGCGCCAGAACACAGACAGCACAAGGATCGGGAAGTTCGCGCTGGCGGCGATGGCGAAGACCAGACCCACCATGTAGGCGATGTTCATCGTCTCGAACTCGATCCCCAGCGCGATGGCAGCGAGGCTGATCACCACCGCGGCACCCTTGGAGACGCGGATCTCCTGCGCCTCCGTCGCCTGCCCGCGCTTCAGGACGCAGGCGTAGAGGTCGTGGCTGACCGCCGACGCGCCGGCCAGCGTCAGCCCGGCGACCACCGCCAGGATGGTGGCGAAGGCCACGGCGGAGATGAAGCCCAGCAGAAGCGAGCCGCCGATGGCGTCGGCCAGATGCACGGCCACCATGTTGCCGCCGCCGATCAGGCCGCCGGCCGCGGCCTTGAAGCGCGGGTCGTTGCCGACCAGCTCCACCGCGCCGAACCCCAGGATGAACAGCAGCAGGTAGAACCAGGAGATCGCGCCGGTCGCCACCAGGACGGACGAGCGCGCCTGCCGCGCGTCGCGGACGGTGAAGAAGCGCATGAGGATGTGCGGAAGCCCGGCGGTGCCGAAGATCAGCGCCACGCCCAACGACACGGCGGAGACCGGGTCCTGCACCAGCCCGCCCGGCGCCATGATGGCGGCGCCCTTCGGGTGGTTCTGGATGGCCGCGCGGAAGAAGGCGTCCAGGTCGAAGCCGTAGCGCCACAGGATCACGCCGGCCATCAGGGTGGACCCGGTGAGGAGCAGCACCGCCTTGATGATCTGCACCCAGGTGGTCGCCAGCATGCCGCCGAAGGCCACGTAGAGCATCATCAGCACACCCACCAGCACCTCCGCCACCACGTAGGGCAGGCCGAACAGAAGCTCGATCAGCTTGCCGGCGCCGACCATCTGGGCGATCAGGTAGAAGACCACGATGATCAGCGAATTGGTCGCGGCGAGGCTCCGGATCGGCACCTGCGACAGGCGGTAGGACACCACGTCGGCGAAGGTGTAGCGGCCGAGGTTGCGCAGCGGCTCCGCGATCAGGAACAGGATGATCGGCCAGCCGACCAGGAAGCCGACCGAATAGATCAGGCCGTCGTAGCCGTTGGATTAGACCAGCGACGTGATGCCGAGGAAGGACGCGGCCGACGTGTAGTCGCCCGCGATGGCGAAGCCGTTCTGGAATCCCTTCAGCCCGCCGCCGGCCGCGTAGAACTCGCCGGCCGAGCGCGTCCGGCGTGCCGCCCAGCCGGTGATGGCGAGCGTGATTCCGACGAAGAACAGGAACATGCCCACGGCCGTCCAGTTCGTGGGCTGGCGCGGCCCGCCGGCGGTGATGGCGTCGGCCCAGGCGATGGATGGCAGGAAGGCGGCGGCCAGAATCGCGGGAAGGGCCGCAGCGGTGTTGCGGGTCATCGCAGGTCCTCCCGGATCGCGTTGCTGAGGCTGTCGAAGGTGGTGTTGGCGCGGCGGACATAGACCGCCGTCAGCGCAAAGCCGAGCAGGATGAGCCCGACGGCCGCGGCGAGCCCGACCGTGATGACCGTGCCGTCCGACAGCCGGGTCGCCAGCAGGTTCGGCCAGAAGCCGATGCACAGGATGTAGCTGAAATAGGCGGCCACCACGACGGCCGAGAGGCCGGTGGACAGGCGCCGTCGCTCCGCCGTCAGCCGGCGGTATTTGTCGTTTTCGACGACTTCGGCGACTCTCTTCTCGTTCATCGTTGCCTCCCCGGCATCGTTGCCTTCCCGGATCGCGCGGCGCCGCCACGGCCGCAAGGGGCCGCCCGAGAACAGCATCTCGTTCGTTTGGAATGGGGCGTTCGGGATGGGTCCGACGCGGCCCCCACATGGCGGCGCTGGACCGGCGCGGGCCAAAGCACCCACCGCCGCGTCATTCTGTCGCGCCATTAAGTTATCTATCGATAAACAACCAGCGTCAAGAGCGAATTGGAGATGCAGTGGGGGGGTGCGCTGTGAATCCCCTCTCCCCTCTGGGGAGAGGGTTGTACAGGGCGGGAGAGTGCTGAGGATCTGCTTACGTCGATCATACGATCAATTGTTGGAAATGCCCCGGTGCAACTCCCCCTTCCCCACCACGGCAGACACGCCGCCAAGAAAAGCGGCAATCTTGCCGGTGATCAGGCCGTCTAGGTCGTCGGGAACCGGCAGGCCGTAGATCCAGCGCCGCACGCCCACGTAATAGATCGCGGCGTGCAGGCCCCAGATGGTTTCGGCCTCCGTCTCGGTCATTGGCAGTTCGTCGAGCGTGGGCTGGCCGTAGGCGTGGCGCAGTTCGCGGGCGACGCGGACGAAGACGCGGTCGCGCAGCAGGCCCAGGTAGCGGGCGTTGAAGTCCAGCCCCTTCAGGCCGGAGAACATGAACAGGCGCACCCATTCGTAGCTGAGGATGGTGCGGGCGTAGTCCTTGTAGAAGGTAGCGAGCCGATCCTGCAGAGGGCGCGAGCGGTCCTCGATCCATTCCTCCCACAGCGGGTTCCAGCGGCCGACGAAGACCTCCTGGTACACGCGCTCGATCAGCGCCTCCTTGTTCGGGAAGTAGCGGTAGAGCAGCGGCTGCGTGATGCCGATCTGCTTGGCGAGTTCGCGCGTCTGCCCTTCAAAGCCGTGCTTGGCGAAGAAGGACACCGCTTCCTTGGCGATCAGCCGTTCGCGCTCGTCGGGGGTCAGGCGCTTGCGCTCCGTGGATCCTGCAGGGGCGCGGGACCGCGCGGTTACCACCGTAACGCCGGGATCGACCGCCTGATCCGCCTTCCGCTTCATGTCCGCCCCTTGGTTGCTGAGCGATCGACCAACAGGCCGAAGCTCCGGAAAATTCGCTGCCACGGCCCATCATGCGGCCTGGTCAAGGCTTTTCGCAAGGGCATACCAAAGATCTGTTGCGTCGGTACGTCATGTTAATTTATCGTTTGATCACTATTTGGGGAGGGAACGCCAATGGGCATCGCAAAGCTCGCGCACTACTCGATCCGCACCACCGACCTGGAGGCGTCGCGGCGCTTCTACACGGAGGTGATGGGCTTCCGGGCCGGCTTCCGGCCACCGTTCGATTTCCCTGGCCTCTGGCTCTACCAGGGGGAGGACGAGTCGGAATTCGGGGTGGTCCACATCATCGGCGTGGATCCCAACGATCCGTCCGGCCTGCACCGCTATCTCGGCGACCGGCCGGCGGGCGCACAGGAGGGCACGGGGACGGTCGACCACATCGCGTTCCTGGCCAACGGCTGGGCGGAGATGCGCGGGCGGCTGGACCGGATCGGCGTTGCTTTCCGCGAGCGGACGGTCCCGTCGCTCGGCCTGCACCAGGTCTTCCTGGAGGATCCCTCCGGCGTGACGATCGAGCTGAATTATCCGGCGGCCGAGGCCGGCCAGGGCTGATGCCCGGACGCACACACGAAAAATCTGGAGGGAACCCATGGGCGAAACATCAAAGCGCCACGCCGTCATCGTCGGCGGCTCGCTCGGCGGGCTACTGGCGGCCAACATGCTGCACCGGGCCGGATGGACAGTGTCGGTGTGGGAGCGCTGCGCGGAGGAGTTGTCGGGTCGGGGGGCGGGGATCGTCACCCACCGGGAGCTGTTCGACGCGCTGGCCCAGGCGGGGATCACCATCGACGACCGGCTCGGTGTCGAGGTGCCGGCCCGCGTCACGCTGGACCGTCACGGTGCGGTGATTGGTGAGCAGCCCTTGCGGCAGGTGCTGACCGCCTGGGGCCGGCTGTACGGTTTGCTGAGGGCGGCGTTGCCGGACGGTACCTATCACCTGGCCGCCGATCTGGTCGAGATTCATCAGGATGGCGCCAGCACCACCGCCGTCTTCCGCGACGGCCGAGAGGCCCGCGGCGACATCCTGGTCGGCGCGGACGGCATCCGGTCCAGTGTCCGGCAGATGGTCCTGCCCGAGGTGCGGCCCGTCTACGCCGGCTATGTCGCGTGGCGCGGCCTTGTGGACGAAGCGCGGCTGTCGCCGGCGACCCACGCCGCTCTGTTCGAGCGGTTCGGCTTCTGCCTGCCGCCGCGCGAGCAGATGCTCGGCTACCCGGTCGCCGGGGCGGGCGACACGGTGGAGCCGGGAAAGCGCCGCTACAATTTCGTCTGGTACCAGCCGGCCGACGAGGGCGGCGCGCTGAAGCGCCTGATGACCGACGACCAGGGGCGCCACCACCCCGACGGCATTCCGCCCTTCCTGATCAGCGCGGCGGTGATCGCGGAGATGCGGGCGCACGCCGACCGGGTGCTCGCCCCGCAATTCGCGGAAATCGTGCGGCTAACGGAAAAGCCCTTCTTCCAGCCGATCTACGACGTCGAATCCTCGCGGCTGGCCTTCGGGCGCGTGGTGCTGCTCGGCGATTCCGCCTTCGTGGCGCGGCCCCATTGCGGCATGGGCGTGACCAAGGCGGCCGGCGACGCGCTGGCCCTGGCCGACGCCTTGCGCGACCCCGGACGGCCGGTCCCCGACGCGCTGGCCGCCTATGAGCGGGAGCGGGTGCGGTTCGGCAGCGCAATCGTCGCCCACGCCCGGCAGTTGGGCGCCTACATGCAGGCGCAGCTCCGCACCGATGAAGAACGCGCGAACGCCGAGCGTTATCGGACGCCGGACGCGGTGATGCGGGAAACGGCCGTGGCGCCGCGCCTGGCTGCATAGGACGGCCAAGTCCAAAATGGTCAAGGGCGGTGAATATCCTTCAATACCGTCTGTTCCGGCGTTCCACATCCTGCCCATCGCCACCGCTCTTGCCGACGCTTCACAGGGACGACTTCATGAGCAAGCTCCTCAGCCCGTTTCAACTGGGCGACATCACGCTTCCGAACCGCATCGTCATGGCGCCGATGACCCGCTGCCGGGCGGGCGCCGGGGATGTGCCGGTGGCCCTGAACGCCACCTACTACGCCCAGCGGGCGGGCGCCGGCCTAATTGTGACCGAGGCGACGAACGTCACCGCGGCGTCATGCGCCTTCGAGCGCGCGCCGGGCATCTATTCGGCGGAGCAGGTCGCGGGCTGGCGCCCGGTGGTCGAGGCGGTGCACGCGGCGGGCGGGCGGATCGTCTGCCAGCTCTGGCACTGCGGTCGGGTGGGTGCGGCGGGCATCCTGAACGGGCAGCAGCCGCTGGCGCCGTCGGCCGTCAACGACGACCTGGGGCTGCTTCAGGTCTATGGGCAGCTGGGGAACGGCCATTACGTGCGGATCGCCGCGACGCCGTCGCGCGCCATGACGCTGGCTGACGTCGAGGAGGCCGTGCGGCAGTTCCGGCACGCCGCCGCCAACGCCTGGGCGGCCGGCTTCGACGGGGTGGAGGTGCACGCAGCCAACGGCTACCTGCCGCACCAGTTCCTGTCGCCCGGCACCAACCGCCGCGACGACCGCTATGGCGGCCCGGTGGAGAACCGCGCCCGCTTCCTGCGCGAGATCGTCGAGGCCGTGGGGGAGGTCGTGCCGATGGGCCGCGTCGGCGTCCGGCTGTCGCCGACCGCGGCCTACAACAACCCGATGGATCCGGACCCGCACGAGACCTATGGGCACGTCGCGACCATGCTCGATGGGCTGGGCGTGGGCTTCCTGGAGATCGCCGACACCAACGCCTGGGCCGGCGCGCCGGACCGGACGGAATTGCTGAAGATGATCAAGCCGCATTACCACGGGCCGGTGATCCTCAACGGCGGGCTGAGCCCCGATCTGGCGGAGCAGTTGGTGGCGCTGGACACCATCAGCCTCGCCTCCTTCGCGCGGCTGTTCATCGCCAACCCCGACCTGCCGGCGCGGATCGCTGAAGGGGGGCCGTTCAACGACCCGCACCCGGTGGGCTGGTACGGCGGTGGGGCGGAGGGCTACACGGATTACGCGTCTCTGTCGGAATCCGATTTGGTGGCGGGCGCGGCATGACTCCGCGGCGGACCGTGGCGGCGCTGGCCGCCCTCGCCGTGGTCGGGCTGGCGGGGTTCGCCGTGGTCGCCTGGAAGCCGGAGATCGCGCCCGTCCGGCGGCCAATGGCCGGGGACTTCGCGCCGGACGAGGTCCGCCGCGGCGCGACCCTGGCGACGCTGGGCGACTGCGCCGTCTGCCACACGGCCGACAATGGCGTCATCTACGCCGGCGGCCGGCCGCTCGCCACGCCGTTCGGGACGCTGTATGCGACCAACATCACGCCGGACGAGGCGACGGGCATCGGCCGCTGGTCGAAGGACGCCTTCAGGCGTGCGATGCGCGACGGAGTGGCGCGCGACGGCAGCCACCTGTACCCGGCCTTGCCCTACGACCACTACACCCACGTGACCGACGGCGATCTGGACGCGCTCTACGCCTACCTGATGACGCGGCCGGCGGTTGAGGCGAGGGCGCCGGAGAACAGCCTGATCCCGCCGCTGGGCTTCCGCCCGTTGCTGACCGGATGGAAGCTGCTGTTCCTGGAGACGGGAGGCATCGCCCCGGACCCGGCGCGGAGCGACACCTGGAACCGCGGCCGGTATCTGGTCGAAGGGCTGGGCCACTGCGGATCCTGCCACACGCCGCGCAATCTGGCCGGCGCGGAGATACGCTCCAAAGCCTTCGCCGGAGGGGTCGCGGAGGGCTGGAACGCCCCGCCGCTCGACGCGTCCAGCGCCGCCGCGCGGGCATGGACGGCGGAGACGTTGTACACCTACCTGCGCACCGGCCTGTCCCCGCGGCAGGGTGCGGCGGCCGGCCCGATGGAGCCGGTGGTGCACGGCCTGTCTTCCGCGCCGGAAGAGGACGTGCGGGCCATCGCGACCTACATCGGGTCGGTGATGGGACTCAAGGCATCCAAGGAACCGGCACCCGTTCCGCCGCCGGTGGACCGTGCGGCCGAGGCGGCGCGGGAGCATCCGGAGGGGGCGGCGCTGTTCGCCGGGGCCTGCGCCGGCTGCCATGGCGACGGCGCTCCCATGGTCGCGCAGGGCCGTCCGCCCCTGTCCCATGTCGACGCCGTGCAGGCCGAGGATCCGCGCAACGCGGTCCAGGCTATCCTCCAGGGGCTGAAGCCCTCCTCCGGCGTCGGACCTTACATGCCGCCCTTCCGGGACAGCTTGACCGACGGGCAGGTCGCCCAGATCGCCGCCTATGTGCGCACGCGCTTCAGCGAGAAACCCGCTTGGCCCGAGCTGGCCGACGCCGTCGCCGAGGCCAAGCGGGAAGGATCCTCCCCATGACCATGACCCTGACCATCAACGGGGCCGAGCACCGCGTCGAGGCGGAGCCGGACACCCCGCTGCTCTACGTGCTGCGCGACGACCTGGGGCTGAACGGGGCCAAGTACGGCTGCGGGCTCGGCCAGTGCGGCGCCTGCACGGTGCATGTGGACGGCCGGCCGGTCTTTTCCTGCCTGACGCCGGTCGCCGCGGTCCAGGGGCGGCGGGTCACCACCGTGGAAGGGCTGGGCTCCCCCGGCAACCTCGGGCCCCTGCAACAGGCGTTCGAGCAAGAGCAGGCGGCCCAGTGCGGCTATTGCATCGCGGGCATGATCATGCGCGCGCAGGTTCTGCTCGACCGCGGCGGGTCGATCAGCGACGCGGACATCCGCAACCACATGCAGACGAACCTGTGCCGCTGCGGCACGCACATGCGCATCCTGCGCGCGGTCCGGCGCGCCGTCGACGCGACGGGCGCCCGAACCTCCAGCCTGGAGGCCAAGCCGTGAGCCGGTCCCTGGACACCCTCTCGCGCCGGTCCTTTCTGACGGCCGGCGCCCTGGTCGTCGGATTCTCGATGGTGCCCCGCGCCTTCGCGCAGCTGGTCGGCGGTGGGGAGGGCGGCGCCGGACCCAAGGTGGTAGCACCCAACCTGCCGGGCAGCCTGAAGTCCGCGCCCATACTGGACAGCTGGATCCGCATCGACGCCAACGGGGCGGTCACCGTCTTCACCGGCAAGGTGGAGCTGGGCCAGGGCATCAAAACCGCGCTGATCCAGGTCGCGGCGGAGGAGCTGGACGTGCCACCGGCGCGCGTCACTCTGGTCACCGCCGACACGGCGCGCACGCCGGACGAGGGGCTGACCGCCGGCAGCCATTCCATGCAGGACAGCGGCACCGCGATCCTGAACGCCGCGGCGAACGTGCGGATGCTGCTGGCGCGCAAGGCCGCGGAGGGCTGGGGCGTCGCGGAGGATGCGGTTGCCACCACCGGCGACGGCCGGCTGGCCGGACCCGGCGGCCGTTCAGCGTCCTATGGAGAGATCGCGGCGGCCCTGTCACTGCACGTCGAGGCGATGCCCGACGCGCCACGGCGCGATCCGGCGCGCTATCGCACCATGGGCCGGGACCTGCCCCGCGTGGACATCCCGGCGAAGCTGGCCGGCGGGGCGGCCTATATCCAGGACATGCGGTTGCCGGGCATGCTGCACGCCCGCGTGGTCCGCGGCCCCAGCGTCGGCTCCCGGCTGGAGCCGCTGGCCATCGCGGAGGTCGCGGCGATGCCGGGCGTGGTGACGGTCGTCCAGGACGGGTCCTTCGTCGCCATCGTCGCGGAACGGGAATGGACCGCGGTCAAGGCGCTGCGCCGCATCCAGAACGCGAAAACCGTGCGCAGCGCGCCGCCGCTGCCCGCGGGCGGCCCAAACCCGCAAGGCGTAGTGGAGGCGCTGAAGGCGCTGCCGTCGCGGGACATCGTGATCCAGGACGGCCCGGACCGTCCCGCCAACGCGGCCCACACGGTCAAGGCGCGCTACACGCGCCCGTGGCTGAGCCACGGCTCCATCGGCCCCTCCTGCTCCCTGGCGCTGTTCCAGGACGGCAAGCTGACGGTGTGGACGCACAGCCAGGGAACCTTCGACGTGCGCCGCGTCGCCGCGCAGCTGGTCGGCTTGGCCGAGGAGGACGTGCACGCGATCCACGTCGAGGGCTCCGGCTGCTACGGCCAGAACGGCGCCGACGACGTCTCGGCCGACGCGGCGCTGATCGCCAAGCACGTGCCCGGCCGCCCGATCCGCCTGCAGTGGATGCGGGAGCAAGAGTTCGGCTGGGAACCGCTCGGCCCCGGCATGGTGACGGAACTTGAGGCGTCGCTCGGCCCCGACAAGCGCATCGCCGCGTGGCGGCACGAGGTCTGGAGCAACCCGCACAACAACCGCCCGGTCGGGGCCGGCGGCGTGCTGGCCGGCGGGGAGGTCCCGAACCCCTTCCCGGTGCCGGAAGGCAAGCCGATCCCCATGCCCGAGGGCGACGGCAGCCGCAATTCCGTCCCGCTCTACAACCTGCCCAACCTGCACGTGGTCTATCACTTCCTGAAGGACATGCCGATCCGGGTGTCGGCGCTGCGCTCGCTGGGCGCGCACCTGAACGTGTTCTCCATCGAGAGCATGTTCGACGAACTGGCCAGGGCCGGCGGCATCGACCCGCTGGACCTGCGGCTGGCCCACATGGCGGACGAGCGCGGGCGGGACGTGATCGCCGCGGTGGCGGAGCGCTTCGCCTGGCGCGACCGTCCACAGCCCGACGGGCGGCGCGGCTGCGGCATGGCCTTTGCCCGCTACAAGAACCTGGGCGCCTATTGCGCCGTGGCGATGGAGGTGGAGGTGGAGCGGGAGACCGGCCGCATCCGGGTGCGGCGCGCGGTCGCCACAGTCGATTGCGGGCAGGCGGCCAGCCCCGACGGCGTCCGCAACCAGGTCGAAGGCGGCATCGTCCAGTCGATCAGCTGGACGAGCCGCGAGGCGATGTCCTTCGACGCGGAGCGGCGCACCGGCTTCGACTGGAGCGCCTACCCCATCCTGCGCTTCAAGGACGTGCCGGACAGCGTCGCGGTGCATGTGATGGACCGGCCGGGCCAGCCCTTCCTCGGCACGGCCGAGGCGGCGCAGGGTCCGGCGGCGGCGGCGCTGGCCAACGCCGTGGCCGACGCCACCGGCGTGCGCCTGCGCGACATGCCGCTGAACCCGGAGCGGGTGCGGGCCGCGGTGGGGGTGATTTAATGGTGCGGCTTGGCCTTTTTTCCCCTCTCCCCTCTGGGGAGAGGGTCGGGGTGAGGGGGCGGCCACAGGCCGACAACGCACACTCATTGCAGTGCTCGGACGCCCTACGGGCGCCCCCTCACCCTAACCCACTCCCCCGGAGGGGAGAGGGGATTTAAGAGCGGCCCCTCAATTGAACTCGATGCGGTTGCGGCCGTTCGCTTTCGCGCGGTAGAGGGCCTCGTCGGCGCGGTGCAGGACGGCTTCGACGCTGTCCGGGCCGGGGCGCAGTTCCGTCACGCCGAAGCTGGCGGTGGTGGGGTGGGAGCGGCCGTCGGGGAGTTGGATCGGGGTCGCGGCGACGCCGGCGCGGATGCGCTCAGCGATGGCGCCGGCGGCCTTCAGCGCCGCGCCGGGAAGGAGGATCGCGAACTCCTCGCCGCCGATGCGGCCGATGCTGTCGGTGCCACGCAGATGTTCGCGGATTTCGGCGGCGACGAACTCGATGGTGCGGTCGCCGGCGGCGTGGCCGTGCTCGTCGTTGATGCGCTTGAAATGGTCGATGTCGAGCATGACGAGGGAGCAGGGATCGGCCCCCTGGGCTGCGTCGGCGACGGCGACGGCGAGGATTCCCAGCAGATGGCGGCGGTTGTGGACCCCGCTCAGCGCGTCGGTGATGGCCAGCCGGTGAAGCTCCCGCTCCATCAGGCGGCGCGCGGTGATGTCGGTGGCGATGCCGATGGAGCCCTGGGGGCTGCCCTCCGCCGCCGGCAGGGCTTTGCGGACGACCAGGAGTTCACGCGTGAACCCGCCGGGGGCGGTGACGCTCGTTTCGAACACCGTGGAGGACGGGTCCATGGCCGGGACCCAGCGCCCCTGCCCGATCGGGGCCGGGGCCGGTGCCGCCTCCGCCTCCTCGTCCGTCGACGCGTCTTGGGCCGGGACCTGCGGGAACAGGTCGCGGAAGGCCCGGTTGCACAGCACGCGGCGCCCTTGGGCGTCCTCGTACCAGACCGGGCTCGGCATCATCTCGATCAGGTGTTCGACGAAGCGGCGCTGCTCCTCCGCCTGGGTGCGCTGCCGCGCCAACTCCGCCGTCCGTTCGGTGACGCGCCGTTCGAGCGACTGGTTCAGCTGCTCGATGGTCGCGATGTCCCGCCAGGCGCGGAGAGCGCCCACTAGGCTGGTGAACAGCTTCTGGGAGGTCAGCTCGCTCTTGGCTTTGTAGTCGTTGATGTCGTAGGCGATGATGACGTCGCGTTCCGGCGCCTGGCCCGGCTGGCCGGTGCGCAGGATGATGCGGATGCGCTGGTTGCCGAGGTCGCGGCGGATGTGGTGGACCAGTTCCAGCCCGGAATCCTGGGCTTCCATCACCACGTCCAGCAGCATGACCGGCACGTCCGGCCGTTCGGCGAGGATCGCCCGCGCCTCGGCCGCGGAGAAGGCGCTGATCATCGTGAAGGGACGGTTCTCGAACCGGAAGTCGCCGAGCAGCACCCGGGTCATGGCGTGGACCTGCTCGTCGTCGTCCACGACCAGGACCAGCCACGGCTCCGCCCCGGCGACCGTGGCGTCCGGTTCATCGTCGCGCAGGAACAGGTCGTTTTCCGACAGGCTTTCCGGCGGGCTTTCCGGCAAACTTTCCAGGGGGTCCATGGTCGGGTTC
This sequence comes from Azospirillum canadense, assembly GCF_025961225.1. Lineage (GTDB taxonomy): Bacteria > Pseudomonadota > Alphaproteobacteria > Azospirillales > Azospirillaceae > Azospirillum > Azospirillum canadense. The sequence goes on from NZ_JAOQNG010000002.1 coordinate 558,844, forward strand.
AGTCGTTGACGATGTCGACGCCGGTGAAGACCTGGAGGAACGGGTCGATGCGGTAGCCCTTCACCTCCTTGCGGAGCGCCACGGAGACGACGGAATGCGCGATGGGGTACCAGGGCGCTTCCCGGTTGAAGATTTGCTGGGCCTGCCGGTAGTCGGCCGTCCGTTCCTCCAGCGAGGCGGTGCGCTTGGCATTCAGCACCTGCTCGTCGAATTCCGGGTTGCACCATTTCGCGAAGTTGCCGCCGCCGGGCCGCGTCGCGTCGCAGCCGAGCAGGACGAACAGGAAGTTGTCCGGGTCGCCGTTGTCGCCGGTCCAGCCGTAGATGCCCATTTCATGCTCGCCGTTCGCCATGCGCCGGCGGTATTCGCGCCACTCGTCGGTGACCAGCGTCGCACGGATGCCGACCCGTTCCAGGCTGGCCTGGATGATCTCCGCCGCGCGCTTCCCGTTGGGCATGTACTGACGGGCGACCGGCGGGTACCAGAGTTCGATGGCGAAGCCGTCGGGGTAGCCGGCCTCGGCCAGCAGCCGCCGCGCCTCGTCGGGGGTGAAGGGATATTCCTTGGTGGTCTCGTCGTAGGACCACATGATCGGCGGGATGGGGTTCTTGGCCGGCCGGCCGCCGCCCTGGTAGACGGCGTCGAGGATCATGCCCTTGTCGATCGCCATGCTGATCGCGCGGCGGACGCGCACGTCGCTCAAGGGGGCCTTCTGCGTGTTGAAGGCCAGGTAGGCGACGTTCAGCCCCTCCCGCTGCTGGATCACCAGGTTGGGGTCGGAGTCGATCTTCGCCAACTCCGTCGGGTTCGGGAAGACCATGAGGTGGCATTCGCCCGCCCGCAGCTTGTTCAGCCGCACCGCCGCGTTCGGGCTGATCGAAAAGATCAGGTTGTCGAGCGGCTGGCGCCCCGCCCAGTGACGCTCGAACGCCTTGTAACGGATCGCGGCGTCCTTCTGGTAGGAGACGAACTGGAACGGCCCGGTCCCGATCGGCGCCTCGTCGAACTGCTCCTTGCGGTTCAGGCGGGTCAGCGTGTCGGCGTATTCGGCCGACTGGATCGACGAGAAGGGCATGGCGAGGTTGGCGAGGAACGGCGCCTCCGGCCGGTTCAGGACGATGCGCACCGTGTGGTCGTCGACCCGCTCCACCTCCTTCAGGAGGCTGCCCATCGACATGTCCTTGAAGTAGTCGTAGGTGCCCCGGCCGACCTTGTGAAAGGGGTGGTCGTCCTTCCATTGCCGGTTGATGGAAAAGAGGACGTCGTCGGCGTTGAAGGGGCGGGTCGGCTGGAAATCGGCGTTGGAATGGAACCACACGTCGCGGCGCAGCGTGAACACGTAGGTCAGGCCGTCCGGGGAAATGGTCCAGGATTCCGCCAGGCCGGGGGTGAGGTTGGTCGTGCCGCGCACGAACTCCACGAGGTTGTTGAACAGCGGCAGGGCCGCGTTCATGCTCGTACCAGTTGTCGTAACCTGCGGATTGAAGCTTTCCGGGTTGCCTTCGGAACAAAAGACGAGGGATTTGTCCGCCAACGCCGGCGAAGACGCCAGCATCGCCAAAGCCAGCGCCGATGCTGTGACAAAATTACGCAAACTGCGGTTGTCAGTTTTGTCAATTTGTAACATCAAGCACCCCAAGAAGAACCCTTCAGCCTCCCCATTCAGAGAAGGCTAACAGTGGTAACTCTTCTTGGGAAGCGAATGGTGAAACAAACGCCCTGCCCTGGCGCGCTTTCCACAGCTATGCGTCCACCCAGCTTGCCTGTCACAAGATTGTAGACGATGTGCAGGCCGAGGCCGGTGCTGCCTTTGGAACGTTTGGTTGTGAAGAAGGGATCAAAGATCCGGCCGAGATGCGCGGGGTCGATGCCCTTGCCGGTGTCCGTGTAGACCAGCTCCACCGTGTCGTCGTCGATGAGGGTCGCCTTGATGGACAATAGGCCGGCCTTGCCGTCGTCGAACCCGTGCACGACGGAATTCATCACGAAGTTCGTCAGGATTTGGGCGAGAATTCCCGGATGCCCGTCGATGTCGACGGATTCCGGGCAATCGATCCGCACCGCGTGTCCCGCCCGGCGCCAGGACGGGTTGAGGCTGGTCACCAGCTCGTCCAGGTAGGAGCGCAGGTCGAAGCGGCGGCAGTCGCCGCTGGTCTGGTCGGCGGCCACCGACTTGAAGCTCTGCACCAGCCGGGTCGCGCGGTCGAGGTTGACCAGCATGAGCCGGGTCAGCTCGTCCGCCCCGGACAGGAACTGGTCAAAGCCCTTCTTGCGCAGCAGCCCGGCCTCCGCGGCGCGGGACAGCTCCGCCAGCCGGTCGGACAGGTGCGACGCCCCCATCAGGGCGTTGCCGAGCGGCGTGTTGATCTCGTGGGCGACGCCGGCGACCAGCTGGCCGAGCGAGGCCATCTTCTCCGACTGGATCAGGTCGGCCTGGGTCTGCCGCAGTTCGAGCAGCGCGCGGTCCGCCTGGTCCTTGGCCTGGCGCAGCGCGCGTTCGCGCCGGCCGATCTCGCCCAGGAAGAAGGCGGCGGCGCGGGCCATCTCGCCCAGCTCGTCCTGGCGGCCGGTCCCGTCGATGCGGCCGGCCAGCGGGTCGTCGGCCAGCCGCACCATCTGCTCCTTCAGGCGCAGCACCGGCCGGCTGATGGAGCGCGCGACGAGCAGCGCGGTGCCACCGCCCAGCAAAAGGCCGATGGTCGCCCCGACCAGCAGGACGCTGGTCAACAGCTCGCCGATGGAGGCCGCCTGCTCCCGGAAGGTCTCATCAAGCTGGCGCGCGGTTTCGACCATCATGGTCGAATCGTCGTCCATCGCCGCCAGCGTCGCGTTGAGGCGGCGCAGCCCCATGGCGGTCTTGCCGAGGCTGTCGCGCCACTTCTCGATCGCCGCGACCACCTCGTCCTGGAGGAGCGGCGACATGGGCAACCCGCGCACGACGGCCAGCAGCCGTTCCGCGTCGCCCACGACCGCGTCGGCCGCCTCCGGGTCGCGCCGGGCGACGGCGTCGGCCGCCTGCCGCCCCAGCCGCAGCGACACGACGGCGACGTTCTGCGTCTCCTGCTCCGTGTCGTTGGCCTGGATGGAGAAGGCGAGCAGCTGGACGACCTCGTCCTGGATTGCCGTGTAGCCGGTGGTGCGCAGCGTGAGGATGCGCGCGGTCAGCGCCTCGATCGCCGACGCCGCCTCCGCGCTGGCGCGCTGTGCGGCCTCCAGCGCCGCGTTGGCGCGGCCGATGTCGGCCTGTGCCTCCATCAACCGCTCGAAGGCGGGGCGGAGCGGCGGTGTCTCGGCGACCAGGGCGGCGACGTCCGGCTGCCGGTCCAGCAGGCCGGACAGGGCGAGCGCGCGGACGACCGGCACCAGCAGCCCGATGCGGGCCGCCGCGTCCCCGTCCTGCCGGGACGCCAGGGCGTCCGCCTCCCGCTCGAAGCGCGCGACCTCCCTGGTCTGCCGGGCGCGCGCGTCGCGGATCGCCGCCACCGCCCGCTGCAGGCCGTCGACGGCGGCGGCGTAGCGCCGCGCCGGCCCGACCGTCTCCCCACGGTCGGACCCGGCATCCGTGCGGGCGTCCGTGCGGAGTAGCGCCTCCTGGATCTGCTCGGCGGATACGACGAGGCGCTCGACCTCCCGCCGGACGTCGCGGGCGGCGCTGGGCGGGGCCGCGGTGGCCACCAGGCCGGCCACCTGCTCCGCCTCCGTCCGCCCGACCGACAGCATGGCCTCGCGCAACTCATGCGCGCGGTCGACGATCTCCCGGCTGTCGCGCAGGCGCTGGTCGGCCTCGGTGAGCGAGCCGAGGAGATCGACGTTGGAGGCGTGCTGGCGGGCGCGGGCGCGGTCCGTCAGGCCGATCAGCGTGGCGGCGTGCCGCGCCATGTCGGCGACCAGCGCGTCGTTGTCCCGCGTCACGCCGACGAAGATGTTGATCAGCGAGATGGAACGGTCCAGCACGGACGCCGCCGCGGCCAGGGCGGGCTCGTGCTGCGTGCCCCGCATGGCGGCACGGAGGCTGGCCAGCTCCGACCGGGCGGACTCCGCGAAGGACCGGAAGCGCTCGGCGCGGGGATCCCGCTCGGCGGGCGCCACCTGGAGGTAGTCGACGCGCGCCGCGGTGGCCGCCGTCACGTCCCGGTACACGGACCCGGCGAGCACCGCCGCCTCGTAGACCTTTTCGCTGCGGCTCAGCAGCAGCCAGCCGGACACGGCGATCACGGCCGCGACAGCCACCGGGACGCCGCCCACCAGCGCGATGCGGTAACGAATCCTCATGCGGCGATCGGCGGAAAGCGGGTCACAAGGCGTCCGGGCGGCGGGGAACTCGCCCCACTTGACCATCGCGACGGTAAACACTCGACTAACGGCACGCGATAGGGTTGCACCGGAGCGGATGCACTCCGGCGGCCGACACCGGCCACGCCGAACGCGCCGGGCGGGTTTCGTTGCGGGTTAAGACCTTCGTAGGGGTTGGTGCGGTCTCGCCTGAGCCCATGCTTTTCGTGGAAAACCTTGCGGAGGCCACCATGACCCGTCGAGCGTACCATATCAGTAGCCCGGCGCCGATGGCGGGGCTGGCTGCCGGGGCGATCGCCCTGCTTCTCGCCGGGTGCGCGAGCTTCGCGCCGCCGCGCACCGCCACGGCCGATCCCGCGGTGGTGTCGACCCTGAACGGGCTGGTGCGCGGGCCCTGCAACCAGGCCGTCGCCTCGGTCATGGCCGGCGAAGGCATCCCGATCTCGGAGATCCGGGCCGCCGTCTACAGCGAGATCCGCGGCGGTCCCAGTTCCAGCGTGTCCCAATACGACGTCTGGCTGTACCCGCGGGACCAGGATGGCGCGGTCATCGTCAACCTGGACAACACCTGCCGCCCCATGCAGATCTACGCCCGCGGCGGCGCCAACCTCCAGCGCGCGGAGCGCCGATCCTAGGCTTGGCGTCCGTCCCGCACGGCGACCTCCTCCGCGCGGCGCAGCAGGGCGTCGGCCTGTTTCAGGTGCGCCATGTCCACGAGCACGCCGTCGACGCCGACGGCGCCCCGGCCTTCCGCGGTGGCGCGGCCCATGGCCTCGTGGACGGCGCGCGCCCAGGCGATTTGCTGCTCCGAGGGCGAGAAGACCTCGTTGGCGAGCGCCACCTGGGTGGGGTGGATGGCCCATTTCCCTTCGAAGCCCAGCGCGGCGGCGCGCAGCGCGCTCGCCCGGTAGCCCTCGGCGTCGCCGAAGTCGGTGAAGGGGCCGTCGATCGGGCGCAGGCCGTTGGCGCGGCAGGCGTTGGCGACGCGCGCCATGGCGAAGTGCCACTGGTCGTTCCAGTGCCGCTCCCGCCGTCCGCCGGCGTCCGGCCCGGTGAGGACGGCGTAGCGCTCGCTCGGCGTGCCGAACACGGGGTCGTAGGTGCGCATGTCCACCGTGTAGTCGCCAATGCCGAAGATCATCGCCTCCAGCCGGTCGGAGGATGCTGCGATTTCCTCCGCGTTCGCGACGCCGCGGGCGGTTTCGATCAAGACCTCGATGCCGACTTGCTTCTCCCGCCCCTGCTCCCGCTCGATGAGCGTGAGGATCTGCTCCACGAAGCGGACGTCGAAGGCGGAGCCGGCCTTGGGCAGCAGGACGAGGTCGAGGCGCGGCGCGCGCGACACCACCTCCACGATGTCCTTCAGCGCCCAGGGCGTGTCCAGCCCGTTGACGCGCAGGGCCATGGTCTTTGGCCCCCAGTCGATCTCCGCCAGGGCGCGGACGGCGTTTTCGCGCGCCTGCTCCTTGGCGGTGGGGGCGACCGCGTCCTCCAGGTCCAGGAAGACCACGTCGGCGGGTCCGGCCGCCGCCTTGGCGAAGAAGCGCTCCGACGTCGCGGGGACGGCCAGTTCCGACCGTTGCAAACGCCGCATTCTCTCATGCCCGCTCATGGCACGGCCTCCGGGATCGAGCGTGGGTCGGTGATCCGCCCGGCGAGCGCGCTCGCCGCCACGGTGGCGGGGGAGCCCAGGTAGATCCGGGCGGTGCGGTTGCCCATCCGTCCCACGAAGTTGCGGGAGGAGGAGGAGATGCAGACCTCGTCCTCCGCCAGGACGCCCTGGTGGATGCCGGCGCAGGCGCCGCAGCCGGGCGTGGTGACGGTGCAGCCGGCCTCGACCAGCGTCTCCACGATGCCCGCCGCCAAGGCGCGCTTGTAGACGGCCTTCGACGCCGGGGTGACGAGCATGCGCACGCCGGGGGCGATCCGCCGGCCCTTCAGGATTCCGGCGGCGACCGCCAGATCCTCGAAGCGTCCGTTGGTGCAGGTGCCGAGCAGCGCCTGGTTGATGCGCACCTCCGGCAGGCTGCCGATGGCGTGCACGTCGTCCACCCGGTTCGGCACGGAGACCATGGGTTCGACCGTGGCGAGGTCGATGGACCACTCCTCCACGTAGCGGGCGTCGGGGTCCGGCCGCGGCGGGTCACCGACCTCGGCGTTGAGGTTGCGGTAATGCTCCGCCGTCACCGCGTCGAAGGGCACGGTGGCGAACTTCGCGCCCATCTCAATGCCCATGTTGCACAGGGTCATGCGCTCCGGCAGGGAGAACTGGCCGATGCCGTCGCCGTGATACTCGACCGAACGGTAGATGGCCCCGCGCGCGGTGACCGTCTTCAGGATCGACAGCACGACGTCCTTTGCCGAGGCGCCCGGCGCCAGCCGGCCGTTCAGGCTGATCCGCACGCTTTCCGGAACCCGGAACCACAGCCGGCCGTGCGCCCACAGGTAGGCCATCTCCGCGGCACCGATGCCGCAGCCGACCGCACCCACGGCGCCGGTCGTGGTGGTGTGGGAATCCGTGTTCGTGACCATCTGGCCGGGGCGGACGAGGCCGCTTTCCACGGCGACCTGGTGCGAGATCCCCTCCCCCACGTCGTACAGCCGCTCGATGCCGAACCGCTCGCACAGCAGCCGGCCGACGCGCTGGACATGGGCGTGCAGCGGCGTGTCGGCGGGGGCGTAATGGTCGTAGAAGACGGCGATCCTTTCCGGTGCGGCCAGCCTGTCCACACCGTTCGCCGTCAGGTAGCGGTCGATCAGCCCGATGCCGTCGTCCAGGCTGAAGGTCCAGTCCGGCTGGATTTCCACGAAGTCGCCGGCGCTTACCGAGCGTCCGGCAAGGCGCGACATGATCTTTTCGGCCAAGGTCTGGCCCATCGCAACCTCCTGAATGAACGATGTTACGCCGCCCGTGGGCTCCACAGGCCACCGCGGGACACCAGGGCCAGAAGCTCCGGCGGCAGCGGAGGGAAGGCGTGTTCCACGCCGTTCACCGTCGCCGTTCCGGCCGCGAGGTCCGCCTCCACTTGGTCGCCGTCGGCGATTGCGGCGGCGAGGTCGGGGGCTATCACGACGGCGAGCCCGTTGTTGATGGCGTTGCGGAAGAAGATCCGGGAAAAGGACTTGGCGATCACCAGCCGCGCCCCGGCCCCGATCAGCGCGGTGACCGCGTGTTCGCGCGACGACCCGCAGCCGAGGTTCCATCCCCCGACCAGCACGCCGCCGGCGCGGATCTTTGCGTTGATCTCCGGCCCAAGGGGTTCGAACAGGTGCTTCGCCTGGTCCTGCGGGTCGAGCACCGCCAGATAGCGGGCCGGGAAGATGACGTCGGTGTCGACATCGTCCCCGACCACCGTCGCAACGCCGTCAGCGCGCATTCTTGTCCTCCCCGGCCGGGATTTCGGCGTGCCGCTTGTCGAACGCCCACACCTCCGCGAAGCCCATCAGCAGGTTGAAGTCGGTGAAGGGGTAGAGGGGGACCGGCGGCTCCGCCCGCCCCTCCGCCATCGCCGCGTAGGCCGTCCGCATGGCCTGGGCGGCCGCGAGGAAGCCCACGGTCGGGTAGATCGCGATGGAGAAGCCCAGCTGGCGCAGCCGGTCGCGCTCCAGCACCGGGGTGCGGCCGCCGTGGACGATGTTGACCAGCACCGGCACGTCGAAGGCGGCGCCGATGCGGGCCATCTCCTCCTCCGTCTCCGGGCTTTCGATGAAGAGGATGTCGGCCCCGGCGCGGGCGTAGGCCTCCCCGCGCCGCAGCGCCTCGTCGAGGCCGAGGCTGCTGCGCGCGTCGGTCCGCGCGATGACCAGCAGGTCGGCGGAGCCGCGCGCGTCGCAGGCCACGCGGATCTTGCGCACCATGTCCTCCGCCGGGACGACGCGCCGGCCCGGCGTGTGGCCGCACTTCTTGGGGAACTCCTGGTCCTCCAGCTGGATGCCGGACACGCCGGCGCGCTCGTAGCCGCGCACGGTGTGGTGGACGTTGAGCAGCCCGCCATAGCCGGTGTCGGCGTCGGCGATCACCGGCTTCGACACGCCCTGGGTGATGCGCTCCACGCGGCCAACCATGTCGGTGTAGGTGGCGATGCCGGCGTCGGGCAGGCCGAGATGCGAGGCCACCGTGCCGTAGCCGGTGACGTAGAGCGCGTCGGCCGGGCCGGCGTCGGCGATCTTGGCGGAGATCATGTCGAAGACGCCGGGCGCGGAGACGAACTCGCCGTCGGCCAGACGGCGCCGCAGGTCAGGGTTGGGCATGAGCGGGTCCTCCGTTCTGGCGTTCCGCGATCTGCCGGGCGGTGCGGAGCGTTCGTTCCGCGGGCGGCAGCATGTCGACGGCGATAAAGATGCCGTCCACGACGGCGGTGCCGTGGCCGCGCTCCAGGCTTTCGTGGTAGGCCTGGACGATGCGCCGGGCGCGGGCGACTTCGGCCTCGCTGGGCGCGAAGACGTTGTTGGCGACGTCGACCTGGATGGGGTGGAACACGAGCTTGCCGCAGAAGCCGAGGTCGCGGGCGGCCAGGGCGTCGCGGCGCGTGGCCTCCGCGTCCTTGACCGCGGCGAAATAGGCGGCGTCGATGGCCTGCAACCCGGCCGCGGCGGCGGCCACGACGAGGACGGAGCGGGGGTACAGCAGCGCCTCCGCCGACACCGCGCCGCCGGTGATGGCGGTGAAGTCGCCGGAGCCGAAGAACAGGGCCGACGCCCGCGGCAGCGCCTCCGCGATTTCCGCCGCCTTCAGGAGGCCCTTCGGCGTTTCGATGCTGAGGATCAGGTCGACGGGGGTTTCCCGCCCGGCCCGCCGTTCGGCGGCGGCCAGCCGCTCCTCGAAGCGGCGCAGCGCCTCCGCGCTCTCCACCTTGGGCAGCATCAGGCTGTCCAGTTGGGCGAGCGGCAGGCTGTCGAGATCCGTGCGGCTGTCGGCGGTGTCGGTCCCGTTGATGCGGACGCAGCGCTCCCGCCCGGCGAAGTCGAGCGTGGCGAGCGCCTCGGCGACGGCCGCCCGCGCGGTGTCCTTTTCCTGCGGCGGGACGCCGTCCTCCAGGTCGAAGACGGTGCAGTCGGACGGCAGGGTGACCGCTTTGGGCAGCCGGTCCCGGCGGTTGCCGGGGGTCAGCATCAGGCTGCGGCGCAGGCGCGGTTCGCGCGTTCGGGGATCAGGCATGGCCGGCCTCCCCTTCCACAAGCAACCGCACGTCCTCCGGCACCTCGCCGAGGAACAGGCGCTTCACGTTCTCGTTGGCGAGAAGCGCTTCCGCGGCCCCCGCATAGACGACCTGGCCCGTGTGCATGACGTAGCCCCAATCGGAAAAGGACAGGGCGCGGGAGGCCTTCTGCTCCACCATCACGACGGTGAGGCCGGCCCGGGCGAGTTCCCGCAGCTTTTCGAAGACGATGTCCACGTATTTCGGCGCCAGCCCCAGGCTGGGCTCGTCGAGGATGATCAGCGACGGGTTGGTCATCAGTGCCCGCGCGATGGCCAGCATCTGCTGCTCGCCGCCGCTCATGGTGCCGGCGAGTTGCCCCATGCGCTTGCCGACGATGGGGAACAGGGTGACGAGGCGGGCGATGGCCTCCTCGATGCGCCGGCGGTCGCCGCCCAGGATGTGGGCGCCCAGTTCCAGGTTCTCGCGCACGGTCATTTCCGGCAGCACGATGCGCCCCTGCGGCACGAAGGCAACGCCGCGGCCGAGGCGGCGGTGCGGCGCCTCGCGCGTCACGTCGGCACCGGAGACGTAGACCCGGCCCGACCAGACCCGCAGCAGGCCGGCCGCCGCCTTGATCGCCGTCGACTTCCCGGCCCCGTTGGAGCCGATGACGCAGGTGATCAGCCCCTTTTCAAACGTCATGGAGGCCCCGCGCACCACGGGCACGTCGCCGTAGCCGGTGGTGACGTCCTGCAATTCGAGCAACGTGTTCGGTGAACCGCCCATCGGTCCGCTCCTCCCAAGGGTCGCTGCGTTTCCTTTTCAGTCCCCTCTCCCCCCTGCTCACGCGCAAACGAAGTTTGCGCTGACGCGACAGGCGGACCTTTGGTTCGCCGAAAGCGGGGAGAGGGTCAGGGTGAGGGGGTTGCGCGTATGCCGAACGTGCCGCCACGCAAGACCCCGTCACCCTTCCCACTTCGTGGGCCCCTTCCCTCTCCCCAGGGGGGAGAGGGTGATCATCACCGGTTGGCCCACCCGGGCATGGGGATCACGGCGTCGGCGGTTTTCAGTTCCTCGGGGTAGATGATCGCGCGCTTGCCGTCGCGGATCTGGACGAGCAGACCCTTCACGCCGACCTGGAGACCCGTCTTGGGATCGACCTTGTGGTGGCCGAGCACGGTGTCGGTTTCCATGGTGGACAGCGTCTCGCGCAGCTTGTCCTGATCGAGGCTGCCGGTCTTGCGCACCGCCTCCTCCAGTACGGTCACGCCGGCGTAGCCGAAGCCGGAGTAGTAGCCGGGCTCCGCGCCGTACTTGTCCTTGTAGGCCTTCACGAACTCGGCGTTGCCCTTCGTCTTCAGCACCGGTTCGTACAGCGACATGCCGACGGCGTATTCGGCGTCCTTGCCCGCCGCCTTCACGAAGTCGTCGATGGAGGCGCCGTTGTGCACGAACAGCTTCGGCAGGTAGTTGTTGGCCCGGAACTGCCGGACCATCTCGATGGCTTCGTTGGGGTAGCCGACGGAAATCCAGATGTCCGGGTTGGCCTGCTTGGCCTGCGCGAGATAGGAGGAGTAGTCGGACGTCCCCGCCGGGAAATACTCGGCCTTCTCGATCTTGATGTTGCGGTCCTTGGCGATCTTGTTCAGCGCGACCTCCATGTCACGCGCCGCGGGGTAGTCGCGGGAGATGATGTCCATGGTCTTCAGGCCGAACTTCTCGGCCACCGGCCCGACGCCCTCCACATAGGCGGAGATCGGGGCGGCGGTCTGGAAGATGTACTTGAAGTTGCGCTGGTGAATCTTCTCCGACGCGCCGCCGCTGTTGACCATGACGCGCTTGTGCTTCTCCGCCACCGCTGTGGCCGTTGCTGTAGAGGCGGAGCCCCAGGGCGAGACCAGCAGGTCCACGTTGTCGTTGGTGATCAGCCGTTCATAGAGGCGGGCGGCGGTGGCCGGGTCGCTGCGGTCGTCGTAAAGCACCAGTTCCACCGGCCGGTCGAGCAGCCCGCCGCGGGCGTTCACCTGGTCGCGCCACAGCTCGACGGCCTTCTTGTAGTGCTCGGCCGAGTCCGCGAGGTTGCCCGACTGCGACAGGGCAATGCCGACCTTGATCGGCTCCGCCGCCTGGGCCGTTGCGGGCATCAGGGCGGGCGCGGCCAGCAGTGCTGCGCCCGTGAGAATCGTCTTGAACCGGTTCATGCCTCATTCCTCCCATGATGGTGGTTCGCCCCCGGCCTGTGTCCGGCCGTTTGTCGGGCGCTGTCTTGCGGGCGCCTTCAGGCCGCGGCACTTTGCGCGGCTTTGGTCGCGGCCAGCACCTCCCGCCGGGTCGCCCCCTTGGCGGAGCGGCTGCGTGGCTCGATGCCCAGGATCGCGGCCACGTCGCGGGCCGCAGCGACGGCGGCGTCCGGGTCGATGCCGGTCCGCACGCCCATGGCCTCCAGCATGCCTACGATGTCCTCCGTCGGCAGGTTGCCGATGGAGCCGATCTCGTGCACCGCGCCCGGCATGGCGATGCCGCCGCCAATCCCGCAGATCGACCCTTCGACCCAGCGCGCCCCGGCGTCGATGGCCGCCAGCACGTTGGCCCCGCCCATGCCGGCGAGGTCGTGGACGTGGAAGCCCACCTCGACGTCGGGATGGGCGTCGTAGACGCGGCGGATGAGCCGCCCGACATGGGCCGGGTCCTCCATCCCCATGGAGCCCGCCAGGTAGAAGCGGCGGATGCCGGCGTTGCGCAGGCGCTGGACGAGCCCGAGCACGCGGTCTTCCGGGATTGCGCCCTCGTAGGCGCACCAGAAGGCCACGCCGATCGCCATGACGAAGGGGATGCCGGCCCGGTCGGCGATGCGGAAGGCCTCCGCCGCCTGCTCCACCGCGGTGTCCGGCGTCATGTTCTGGTTCTTCTTGAGGTAGATCTCCCCGGCGGTGGTCAGGCCGAGCATCTCACCCACCCCGGCCGCGGCCGCCCGCTCCGCCCCGCGAGCGTTGGGGACGAGCGCGCGGTAGACGGTACCCGGCCGGCGCTTGATGCGGGCGAAGACCTCGTCGGCGTCGCGCAGGTTGGGGACGGTGCGCGGGCTGACGAATCCCGTTACCTCGATGACCGGGAAGCCGGCCTCGCTCAGCCGGTCGACCATACGGACCTTGGCATCCGTGTCGATCCACCGGGGCAGGCTTTGCAGGCCGTCGCGCGGGCCGACCTCCGCGACGAGCACGTGGTCTGGAATGGTGAGCATGGACTCGCCTCCTCAGAAATAGGCGTCCTGGACCTTGGGGTCGGAGCGGATGGCGGCGGCGTCGCCTTCGGCGATCACCCGCCCCTGGGCGAGCACGTGGATCGTGTCGCAGATCTCCAGGACGATGCGCATTTCGTGGTCGATGAAGAACAGGGTCAGGCCGCGTTGGCGCAATGCCTCCAGATGGTCGACGATGCGGTTCTGAAGCCGCGGGTTGATGCCGGCGAAGGGCTCGTCCAGCAGCATGACCGTGGGGCGCAGCATCAGCGCGCGGGCGATCTCCACCAGCTTGCGCTGGCCGTAGGACAGTTCCGTCCCCCACTTGTCGCGGAGCGCCGTGATCTCCAGGAAGTCGAGCAGGCCGAGCGCCCGCTCCACCGCCTCCGCGTCGGACGCGCCGTGGGCCACCGCGACGAGGTTTTCCAGCACCGTCATCTCGCCGAACAGGCGGCTGACCTGGAAGGTGCGGCCGACCCCGTTGCGGCAGATCTGGGCGGGAGAGGCCCGTGTGGTGTCGTGGCCGTTCAGGAAGACCCGCCCGCGGTCGGGGCGCAGCGTGCCGGCGATGATGTTGAACAGCGTCGACTTGCCCGACCCGTTCGGCCCGATCACCCCGGTGATGGAGCCGCGCCCGACCGACAGGCTGACGTCGGACAGGGCGATCAGGCCGCCGAAGCGCTTGCCGACCCCCTCAACCACCAGGATGCGTTCGGCTGTGTCCGCCATGCTCGCGAAGTCGGGGGGCGGGACGGCGGTGGGCGGCGTCTGGATGCGCTGGACGTGCATGTCAGTGGGCCTCCTTGGGGCTGCGGCTGGGCGTCGGGCGGCTGGCGAGGCGGCGCAGGCTGCTGCGCGCGGCGGGCACCCACCACCAGGCGCGGCGCATCGCGAAGCTGACGATGCCGCGCGGCATGAAGAGGACGACGGCCAGGATCACCGCCCCGACCAGGGCCAGGTAAATCTCCGGGAAGCGGGACCACAGCAGCTCGTTCACCACGGACATGACCACGGCGCCGACCAGCGGGCCAAAGGTCGTGCCCATGCCGCCCAGCAGCACCATGGCGATGGTGGTCAGCTCGGTCATCGGCGCGAAGGCCGTGGCCGGGTCGATGAAGCTGAGGTAGGTGGCGTAGAGGGAGCCCACCGCCGCCGGGGCGATGGCCGAGGCGACGAAGGTGCCGATCTTCAGCCGCGTGGTCCGGATGCCCAGCGCGTCCGCCGCGGTCTCGTCCTCGCGGATCGCCAGCAGCTGGATGCCGAGGCGGGAGTTGTCCAGCTTCCAGGTCAATGCGACCATGCCGAAGGCGATCGCCCACAGGACGAAGAAGAGCGGCTTCAGGTCCGTCACCGGCGTCAGGTAGAGCCCGGTCCCGCCCTGGGTGATGCCGTCGAAGCCGAGCGCGAAGGATTCGCAGACCCGTGCCATGCCGAACATGCCGATGGCGAAGAAAGGCCCCTTCACCCGCAGCATCGCCCCGCCGAGCGGCAGCGCCAGCAAGGCCCCGCTGACCCCGGCGCCGGCGGCGGCGAGCAGCCAGTGGACGCCTGCGTTCATCAGCAGCGCGCCGGTGTAGGCGCCGACGCCGAAGAAGGCGACCTGCCCGAAATGGGTGTAGCCCGCGTAGCCGCCGATCAGGTTCCAGGAATAGGCCAGCGCCACGAAGACGAACAGTTGGACCGTGAAGGACAGGGCATATTCGCTGCCGACGAAGGGGATGAGTGCCGCGAGGCCCGCCGACACCACGATGATGACCAGGGATTTCATGCCCGTACCCCCATGCCCAGCAGTCCGCGCGGGCGGACGAGGAGGACGACCAGCATGACCAGGAACAGCATCGCCGACCCGATCACCTGCCCGAACCAATAGCCGCCGAAGACCTCCAGCACGCCCAGCAGCAGGGCCGCCGCCATGGCGCCGGGGTAGCTGCCCATGCCGCCGACGATGATCACCGCGAAGGCCTTGATGCCGAACCGGGCGCCGAGCTGCGGGTCGGAGGCGAAGGTCGGCGCCAGCAACACCCCGGCCAGCCCGGCCATGGCCGCCCCCAGCGCGAAGGTGACGTTGCGCACCGCGTCGATGGAGATGCCGTTGATCACCGCCAGTTCCGGCGCCTGCGAGACGGAGCGGATGGCCCGCCCGAAGCGCGTGCTTTGCAGGAACCACCAGACCAGCAGCGTCACCGCCATGGCGACCAGGAAGGCGACCAGCCGCGACAGGGCGACGTCCTGCCCCAGCAGGTGCACCGATCCGCCAAGCACGCCGGGAAGCCCGCGGTAACCGCCGCCCCAGATCAGGATCGACAGGTTCACCAGGATGGTCGACAGCGCGAAGGTGGCGAGCAACGACATGATCATCGGCCCGTCGGCCAGCCGCCGCAGCACCAGCACCTGCATGGCGAGCCCAAGCGCCGCGGTCAGCAGCGGCACCACGACGATGGCGACGAAGAAGGGCAGGTGCAGGCCGGTGACAATCGACACGGTGGTCAGCGCGCCGACCGCCAGCAGGTCGCCGTGCGCGAAGTTGATGATGCGCATCACCCCGAAGACGAGGTTCAGGCCGCAGGCCATCAGGGCGTACAAGCCCCCCAGGAGAATCCCGGCGATGAGCAGTTCGAAGACAGGCATCTCCGCACCTCGTGTGATGAAGGGGGCTTGCCTAAAGGGGCGCCGAACCATCCGGCAACCCGCCGACGATGGCGGTGAAGGCCGGCGGGATGTCCATGCCGTAGCGGCGGAAGCCGCTGCGCAGGATGACGCCGCGGAAGGTCCGCTCCGCGACGTCGGGGTCGCGCGACGCCAGGGCGGCCAGCATCAGCTCGTGGTTGTTGATGACGCGCGGGACGGCGCGCTCGTGGTCCGGATGGCTCAGCAGGAACAGCCAGACGAGGCTGCTGATGGAGCGCCAGGCGCCGAGCAGATACTCGTTGCCGGCCAGGATGCACAGCCGCTCGTGAAACCCCCAGTCCAGGTTCCGGTAGGCCATGGCGTCGCCGGACTTTCCGACCCGCTCCATCTCGCGGGTGCGGGCCTCCAGGTCGGCCAGCATGGCGTCGGTCAGGGTGGAGGCGACGATGCGGGCGGCGAAGCCTTCCAGGTTCGCCCGCATCATGATCACCTGCACGGCGCTCTCGTTCGTCAGCGAGGTCACGAAGGTGCCGCGGTTTCGCCAGGATTCCACGAGACCGCGGGCACCCAGCGTCTTCAGCGCTTCGCGCAGTGGCGCCCGGCTGACACCGAGCCGTTTCGCCAGCGCCACCTCGACGATACGGTCGCCGGGTTTCAGCTCGCCGCTGCGGATGGCCTGGATGATGCGCTCCGCCACGATGTCCGGCAGGGAGCGCTGTTCCGGCAACCGCCAGGATTCGCCGTCGTCCTCCGCCGTGTCCGGATCGAGTTCCCAGCGCCGTGCGGTGTTGTCGGAATCGTACATGTCGCCCTCGCCAGTAAGCCCCGAGGTGTCCCCTCTCCCCAGAGGGGAGAGGGTTTTTTCATGACCCTCAAATCACCCCTGCCGCGGAGAGCGCCGCCAGCCGCTCCTCGGACAGGCCGAGCAGACCGCGCAGGATCTCGTCGTTGTGGGCGCCGAGCGGGGGGCCCAGGCTGTCGATGCGGCCGGGGGTTTCGGTCAGGCGCGGAACAACATTGGGGATGGCAATCTCGCCGATCCGCTCGTCCTTGACGAAGGCGATGTTCTGCCGTGCCTTGTATTGCGGATCCTCGAAGATCTCGTCGATGGCGTAGACCGCCCCACAGGGGACCTGGAACTCCTCGCAGACGGCCAGCGCCTCGTCGCGGGCGTGCCTGGCCGTCCAGGCGCCGACATGGGCGTCCACCGCGGCGCGGTCGCGTTCCCGGTTCTTCAGCGGGCCCCAGCGGTCGGGACCAGCCAGTTCGGGCTCGCCCATCGCCTCGGCGAGGCGGGCGAAGATCTTGTCGCTGGTGCAGGCGATGGCGATCCAGCGGCCGTCCTTCGTGGGATAGTGGCTGTGCGGCACCACGTTGACGGTGCCCGGCCCCATCCGTTCCCGCACATAGCCCTTCATGTGAAAGGCCGGCGCCAGCTCGTCCAGGATGCGGAAGATCGGTTCGTAAAGGCCGATGTCGATCACCTGCCCCTTGCCGGTCAGGTCGCGCGCCCGCAAGGCCAACAAGGCGCCGAGCGCGCCGTAGATGCCGGCCATGTAGTCGGGGATGGTCGCGGAGCCCGGCGTGACCGGCGGGCGGTCCGGGTATCCGGCCAGGAAGGACAGGCCGCCGAAGGCGTTGCCGATCCGCCCGAAACCGGGCCGCCCACTGTAGGGGCCGGTCTGGCCGTAGCCGGAGATGCGCACCATGATCAGCCGGTCGTTGACCGCGCGCAGATCCTCCCAGCCCAGGCCCCATTTCTCCAGCGTGCCGGGCTGGAAATTCTCCACCAGCACGTCGGCGCCGCGCACCAGTTCCTTCAGCAGGTCGGCCCCTTCCGGCTTGCGCAGGTCGAGGGTGACCGACTTCTTGTTGCGGCATTCCGACAGCCAGGGCAGGCTGTCGCCGCATTCGGTGATGGAGCCGAAGCGGCGCAGCGCGTCGCCCACCTTCGGCAGCTCGATCTTGATAACCTCCGCGCCGAACTCGGCCAGCTGGGTCGAGCAGAAGGGGCCGGCGAGGAAGCTCGACACGTCGATCACGCGCAGGCCGTCGAGCGGCCGGGTTCCTTTGGTGCCGGTGTTGCCCGTTTCCATGGTCTTCTCCCCGTGAAGTCTCACAGCCGCGCCGTCCGGCGCGCGTCGATGGCGTCGAGCGTCGAAAGCACGCGCTGCGCCTGGTAGAGGATCGGGTAATCGACGAACTGACCGTCGATCTGGAAGGACGAAGAGCCCTTGGCCTCGGCCTCCGCGAAGGCGTCGATCACCCGCCGGGCCTTGCGCACCTCCGCCTCGGTCGGGGTGAAGGCGGCGTTCACCGCCGGCACCTGGTCCGGGTGGATGCACAGCTTGCCTTGGAAGCCGAGGGTGCGGGCGCGGAGCGACGAATCCCGGAAGCCGTTGGCGTCCTTCAGGTCGATCCACACCGTGTCGATAGGCGGCTCCAATCCCGCCGCGCGGGAGGCCAGCACGATGGCGCTGCGGTGGTGCAGCAGTTCCAGCTCGTCCCGCGTCCAGGTCAGGCCCATGTCGAGCGTGAAGTCGCCGGCCCCGAAGGCGAAGCGGCGGACCCGCGTGCCGGACCGGGCGATGGCGTCGAGCGCGCTGAAGCCGGCACCGCTTTCCAGGATCGGGATGATGTCGGTGCTGCCGACCGGCAGGCCGCGTTCCCGTTCCAGCTGGCCGACCAGCCAGTCGGCCGTCCGCAGGTCGTCCGGCCGTTCCACCTTGGGAAGGACGATGCCGTCCACCCCGGCCTGCACGACGGCGCGCAGATCCTCGTAGGCGAAGTCGGTGGTCAGGGCGTTGACGCGGACGTAGCCCAGGCAGGGGCGCGGGCGTTGCAGCGCCTCCACCACCACCGGCCGGGTCGCCGCCTTTTCCGCCACCGCGCAGGCGTCCTCCAAGTCGAGGATCACCGCGTCGGCGCCGAGCGTGAAGGCCTTCTCCACCCGGCGCGGGTGGTTGCCCGGCGCGAACAGAAGCGAGCGCAGCACAGTCATGGCTTTCCTCCGTTCGCGGCCCTGTCTTCCACGGCCCTGCTTTCCGCGGGGTCCAGCCGGATGCCGGCCGCGCGCAGCCGCTCCGCGTCGATGCCCAGCCGGCCCACGAGGACCTCGCGGTTGTGTTCCCCCATGCGCGGGCCGGTCGAGCGGATCGCCCCCGGGGTGCGGGAGAATTTGCCGACCACGTTCTGCATACGCAGCGGGCCGCCCAGTTCTGCGTCCTCCAGCGCGACGATGTTCTGGCGCGCGGCCATGTGCTCGTCCCGGAAGATCGCCGCGATGTCGTTGACCGGCGCGACGGTGGCCTGATGGTGCAGGAAGCGTTCCTGCAGGTCGGCGAAGTCGAAGCGGCCGATGGCCTTTTGCAGCTCCACATCCAGGGCCGCAGCGTTCTTCAGCCGCACGCGGTTCTCGTTGAAGCGGGGATCCTGGACCAGTTCCGGGGCCTCCAGCGCGGCACAGATGCGCTCGAAGGTCGATTGCGCGCTGCCGGCCATCGACACCCAGTGGCCGTCACGCGTCCGGTAGGTGTTGCGCGGCGCGGTGAAGGGCAGCCGGCTGCCGGCGCGCTGCTGCACGATGCCCAACTGGTCGTAATCCACCACCTGGGGGCCGAGCAGGGTCAGCAGCGTTTCGTAGATCGCCAGATCCACGACTTGGCCCTTCCCCGTCCGCCGCTGTTCGTGCAACGCCACCATGGTGAGGTAGGCGGCCATCAGCCCGGTGGTGGAGTCCGCCAAGCCGAAGGCCGGCAGCAGCGGCGGGCCGTCGGGGTGGCCGCTGATGTGCGCGTAGCCGGCGTAGGCCTCCGCCAGCGTGCCGAACCCCGGTCGGCGGCTGTTCGGCCCGGTCTGGCCGAAGCCGGACACGCGGACCAGGATCAGGCCGGGGTTCTCCGCGCTCAGCGTCTCGTAATCGAGGCCCCAGCGTTCCAGCGTGCCGGGCCGGTAATTCTCGACCACGACGTCGACGTCCCGAGCAAGGCGCTTGACGATCTCCACCCCCAGCGGGGTGCGCAGGTCGGCCGTCACCGACCGCTTGCCGCGGTTGACGACCTTGTAGTAGAGGCCGACGCCGTCCTTGTCGTGGCCCCAATAGCGGATCTCGTCCCCGCGTCCCGGCTGCTCGATCTTGACGACGTCAGCGCCGAAGTCGGCGAGGAACATCGAGCACAAGGGTGCGGCCAGGAAGTTCGAGATATCGAGGACCCGCACATCGCCGAGCGCGGGCGCAAGCGCGGGTTTCGGCACCGGTTCGGTGTCCGGCACATCCGGCATGGACATTCCTCCCCCAGAGGGCGGCGCGGTCTTGTTTTGCGTCAGAATTGCCGCGCGGTCGTTTGCGCTGAACGGCGACGGCGTTTCGTGCGTCGCCAGCCCGATCCGTGGCCAAATCGCAGCCAATCGTTCGTGGGCTTCCGTTCGACTGTCTGCTGTCGACAGTATGATTGTTTGGCCAACAAACAAAATGCGCAGCGGGGCTAGCCCATTCGGTGATGGGCTGGCTCCGTCGGACTTCCGGTGTTTAGACTTTCAGGATGCTGCCGATCAGAGGCGCCCGATCAGAGGCGGCCGCCGACCTCGTCGAGGTGGCGGAGCATGTCGTCCGGATCCTCGTACACGCGGTAGGCGCCGGCGCGCTCCAACTCCCCCGCGCCGTAGCCGCCGCACAGCAGGCCGACGCCGAGCGCCCGGCAGCGCTGGGCGGCCAGCATGTCCCAGATGCTGTCGCCGACCACCATGGCCGTCTCGATCCGCACGCCGATCCGCGCGGCGGCGGCGAGGAACAGGTCGGGGTCGGGTTTGGCGTATTTCACAAGGTCGCGGGTCACCACCGGCACCTTGTCCGGATCGACGCCCAGCGCCCGGATGTTGTGCGCGGCGGTGTCCATGTGCGCGCTGGTGGCGATGGCCCACTTGATGCCGGATTGGGTCAGGGTGTCCAGCAGCTCGCGCGCGCCCGGCAGCGGTCGGATCTTGTCGGCGTGCCGCTTGTAGGCGTTGGCGTGGAGGCGGCGCAGGCGGTCGATGCGCTCGGGGCTGATCGCCTCGCCGGTTTCGCGCAGCAGCTGGTTGGTGAACAGCCCGCCGCTCATCCCGATCTTGCGGTGGATGCGCCAGTAGGACAGCTCGATACCCTCCTCCCGGAGGGCTTCCTGCCACGCCATGACATGCTGGTAGACGGTGTCGACGAGGGTGCCGTCCAAATCGAAGAGAAAGGCTGGCTCGATCCGCATGTCGCTCTCCCGTATCGCAAGCGCACAAACGGTATCACGGACGGGCCATGGGTCAATGCCGCGGCCGGGATTCAATTCTTTGGGGAGCCTCTGGTCGCCATTCGCCTTGACGCAGCAAGATTTCAAATGCGCATACTTGTTGGTCATCTCCGTTCGGGATGATCCAATCGGGAGTGGGTGCCGGTGCGCAACGTGCGACGTGTTCTTTTGTCCCTTATGGTCGCCGTCCTGGCGGCCGCCTGCGGCCCGGTGATCGAGACACGCTATTCCTACACGCCGCCGCCCGGCGGCGGGGGCATGGCCTGCATCCAGCAGTGCGAGGCCGGCCGGTTCCAGTGCGTGCGCGAGGCGCGCTATTCCCAGGATTCGTGCAAGGCCGACGCCCACCGCCGGGCGGAGCACGCCTATCACCATTACCTGAGCACGCTGCGGCGCGGGGAAAAGCCGAAATACAGCGTGTCCTACTTCGACAATTCCTATTCGTGCCAGAGCGTCGAATCGCAGTGCAAGGTCGACTACAACGACTGCTACGCCGCCTGCGGCGGGCAGGTGGTCGCGCAGCAGATCTGCACCTCCGGCTGCGAGCAGCTGAAGCCGCCGATGCCGCCCGGCACTCCGGTCGGCCCGGCGCTGGTCAACGGCAGCCCGATGCGGATGCAATCCATGCGCACGGCTGAGGCGGCACCCCGTTCCGGCAAGATGGCGAAGGAGGCGGCGCCATCGGCGGGCATGGCGCGGCTTGCCCAGCGCTACACGGTCAGCGGCACGAACGGCGAGGACATCACCTACGAGGGCACCGTCACGCTGCGCCCGAACGGCGACCGCTTCCAGGTCCGCTGGGACATCGACGACGTGGTCTACAACGGTGTAGGGACGCTGGTCGGCAATCGCTTGGTCGTCGAGGGCCGCCACGACGGCGAGCCGTTCCGCTACGACCTGCGCATCGCGTCCGATGGCAGCTTGTCGGGCAGCTGGACCGGCGACGAGGGCGAGGGGACGGAAGATTGGGAGCCGTCCTGAGGTTTCGATTCAGTTCACACACAAAACTGCTTGATCACCGAACAAATTGGTGGTATACGGTATTCGTGTTGTGAGCGAACCTTTCAGAGTGCACCCTCAAGCCGCCTTCGGGCGGCTTTTTCTTTGGGCGCGATAACCATGCGCAGGAATGGGGGAATTCTTGCTAATGTTGAAACGATCCTCGAACTGCTTCATCGTGCGATAAAAGATGTGTCCCACTGCAAGGGTGGGACATAAGGGTGGGGTTTGGGGAGAGAGGGCCGTCATGCCGTTGACCATTCTCGTTGCCGACGACCATCCCCTGATGCGGTCGGCCCTGCGGCAGACCATCACCCTCGCCTTTGACGACGCCATGGTGATCGAGGCCGCCCGCTTCGACCAGATCGAACCGCTGCTGGTGGAATCGGACGCGGTCGACCTGATCGTGCTGGACCTTCACATGCCGGGGATGAGCGGCTTCATCGGCCTGATGACGCTGCGCGCCGACCATGCGGGGATTCCGGTGCTGGTCGTCTCCGCGTCGGAAGAGCCGGCGACCATCCAGCGGGCCATCGACTGCGGCGCGTCCGGCTTCGTGCCGAAATCGGCCCCGAATGCGGCTCTTGCCGAGGCGGTGCAGGCCGTGCTGGACGGCGAGATCTGGATGCCGCCGGTGGCGGATGTGCCGGAGGACGGCGCCCCGCCCGTTCAACGCATCGCCAGCCTGACCCCGAAGGAGCTGCGCGTCCTGGCCGGGATCGCGGTGGGGAAGCTGAACAAGCAGATCGCCTTCGAGCTGGACGTGACCGAAAAAACGGTGAAGGCGCACGTCACGACCATCTTGCGCAAGCTGGGCGTTCACAGCCGCACCCAGGCGGCCGTCCTCGCCAGCCAGTTGGCCCTCACCGCTCCGCCGGCTGAGCCGGAAGCTTTTGAGCGACCGACCGGCCCTGCATCAGCAGCTGGTTGACCAGGGCGCGCAATGCCCCGGGCCGCACCGGCTTGTGAAGCAGCGGGATGCCCGCTGCCTTCGCGGAGTCGCGCAGCCCGGCCCCGCGGTCGGCGGTGATCAGGGCGGCGGGCACCGGCCGGCCGAAGGCTGCGTGCAGGGATTCCAGCGCTTCCAGCCCGGTTCGGCCGCGGCCGAGGTGGTAGTCGGACAGGATCAGGTCGGGCACCTGCCCTTCCAGAGCCGCCAGCGCCTGCTCCGCGGTGGGAGCGGTGACGACCCGGCAGGACCAGCCGGTCAGCAGCGTGTCCATGGCCTGGGCGATGGCCGGCTCGTTCTCCACGCACAGCACCAGGGCGCCGTCGAAGCTGCGGCGGCTGCGCGGCGCCGGGGCCGGGCGCTCCGCCGGGGCTTCCGCGGCCAGCGGGACCAGGACGGAGAAGCCGCTTCCCCGCCCGACCTCCGAGCGGACGGCGATGCCGTGGCCGAGGATACCGGCCAACCGTTCCACGATGGCGAGCCCCAGGCCAAGGCCGCGCCCGGTGGCGCCATCCGCCGCGCCCTCGTCCAGTTGGCGGAACTCCACGAAGATTTCCCGCTGCTTGTCGTGCGGGATGCCGGGGCCGGTGTCCCACACCTCGATGGACAGGGCGTCGCCGCGGCGGCGGCAGCCGAACAGGATCCGGCCGCGCGCGGTGTAGCGCACCGCGTTGGACAGGAAGTTCTGCAGGATGCGCCGCAGCAGGTGCGGGTCGCTGAACACCGCAGCGTCGCTCCGCACCGCCCGCAGCGTCAACCCGTGCTGGCCGGCGAGCACGGTGAATTCCTGGATCAGCGGCTCCATCAGGTCGCCGATGCGGATCGGCGCGGGGTTGGGCCGCATGACGCCGCTGTCCAGCTTCGACACCTCCAGCAGGTCGCCCAGGATGTGTTCGACGGAGCGCAGGGAGGTGTCGACCTGCCCGATGGTGGCGTTGTCCGTGGGGTCGCCCAGCGCCGCCAGGAACAGGCGGGCGGCGTGCAGGGGCTGCATCAGGTCGTGACCGGCGGCGGCGAGGAAGCGGGTCTTGCCCTGGTTGGCACGCTCCGCCTCCGCCTTCGCCGCGGCCAGGGCGCGGGTGCGCTCGGCGATCTTGCGCTCCAGCCCCTCGTTGGCTTCGCGGAGTGCCGCGGCGGCGCGGTGCTGCTCCGTCACGTCGGTGTAGACGGCGACGAAGCCGCCGCCGGGCATGGGGTTGGTGGCGATCTCCAGCACCGTGCCGTCCGGCCGTTCGCGCAGGTAGACGTCCGGGCGCCCCTGCCGGCGCGGGTCGGAGCGGCGGGCGAGCAGGGTCTCGATCTCGCCGTTGCGGCCGTACTCGCCGCGCTGCTCGTTGAAGCGGACGATCTCCTCCAGCGTGGTGCCGACCTGGACGAAGCCGTCCGGCAGGTCGAGCAGCACCTCGAACCGGCGGTTCCAGGTGGCCACGCGGAATTCCTCGTCGAACACGCCGATGCCTTGGCTGATGTTCTCCACCGTCGCGCGCAGAAGCTCGTGCTGCTTCAGGATCGCGCGGGAGGCGTCGTCGATGATGGAGCGCACGTCGGTGCGCGACAGGTGCCGGTCGGACAGCAGCCCGGCCACCACCACCCGCGCCGACGCGGTGCCGACGGCGCCGGCCAGCAGCCGCTCCGTCGCCTGGATCGCGGCGCTGGTCCCCTCCCGCCCGGCGGCGAGCCGCTGGAAGACGGCGTCGGCCTTGGCTTGGCCCACGTAGCGGGCGGCGAGGTCGTGCAGGTCGGCCAAGGTGGCGCCGCGGGGGCCGTGCGCCTCCGCCTCCGGCCCGCGGCGCAGCTGGACGAAGCGGGCGGCCTGCCGCACCTCCAGCGGCGACGGGCTGGTCAGCAATGACAGGCCGACGAAGACCAGCAGGTTGGGGCCGAGGCTCCACAGCACGGCGTTGGTCAGCGGGTCGATGCCGGTCAGGCCGGCCAGCGCCACGGGGCTGAGCGCCGACAGGCCGAAGGGCCCGGCGCGCAAGGCCTCCGCCGCCACCCAGCCGGCGTCGGCGAAGGAAGGCAGCAGCATCGTGTAGACCCAGCCGAGGAAGCCCGCGCAGATGCCGCCGAAGGCGCCGGCCTTGGTCGCCCGCGTCCAGACCAGCCCGCCCAGCAGGGCCGGGGCGAACTGCGCCACCGCGGTGAAGGACATCAGGCCGATGGTCGCCAGCGGAAAGGCCGAGCCGATCAGGCGGTAGCAGCCGTAGGCCAGCACCAGCACGGCGATCACCGCGGAGCGCCGCACCGCCAGCAGCACCGGCGCCGGATTCTCGCGCAGGCGCCGGTCGTGCGGGCGCAGCGCCATCAGCAGCGGCACGGCGATGTCGTTGCAGATCATGGTGCTGAGCGCCACCATCTCCACCAGGATCATGCTGGTCGCCGCCGACAGGCCGCCGATGAAGGCGACCAGCGCCAGCCAGGGCCAGCCTTCCTGCCGTGGGATGGACACCATGAAGGTGTCGGCGTTGCTGCCGGCCGGGAACAGCATCAGCCCGGCCAGCGCCACCGGCAGCACGAACAGGTTGATGACGATCAGGTAGGCCGGGAACAGCCGAGCCGCGGTGCGGATGTCGCCGGCGTGGGTGTTCTCCACCACCGCGACGTGGAACTGGCGCGGCAGGCACAGCATGGCCAGCGCCGACAGCAGGCAGGCCACCCACCAGTCCGTGCCCAGCGAGCCGAGGCTGACCGTCTCCAAGAAGGCGGGGTGGGCGGCTGCGGCGGCCAGGAAGCCGGCGGGGTCGCCGAAGACGGCGACGGCGACGAAGCCCCCGACCGCCAGGGCGGCGGCCAGCTTCACGACGGACTCCGCCGCGATGGCCGTCATCAGGCCGCGGTGATGCTCGTTCGCGCTGATGCTGCGCACGCCGAACAGGATCGCGAAGGCCGCCATCAGGAAGGCGACCATCAGCGTCGTCCCGCCGGGCAGCCGCGCCGCCCCAACCCCCGGCACCGCCCCTGATACGCCGCCCGCCAAAGCCTCGAAGCTGATGGTGATGGCCTTCATCTGCAGGGCGATGTAGGGCAGCAGCCCGACCACCGCCGTGGCGGTGACCAGCGCGGCCAACCCCTGGCTCTTGCCGTAGCGGGCGGCCAGGAAGTCGGAGATGGAAACGACGTTCTCCGCCTTCGCCAACCGGACGATGCGGGCGAGCACCGGCCAGCCGAGCCCGATCATGACGATGGGGCCGATGTAGATCGGCAGGAAATAGAACCCGCCCGTCGCCGCCCGCCCCACCGCGCCGTAGAAGGTCCAGGAGGTGCAGTAGACGCCGAGGCTGAGTGCGTAGAGAAGCGGGGTGCGCCGGTCCCCCGGCGCCTCGGCCGGGGATTCGCCCTTGCGGTCGCTGTACCAGGCGATGGCGAACAGCGAGGCCAGATAGACCAGCGACACCGCCAGGATGAACCAACTCTCCATGAAAGCGTCCGCGCTTGGCTCGTTAACCCTCTCCCCTCTGGGGAGAGGGGAGGGTGAGGGGGTCTAGCAATTCTGGTACGTCCGGCAAAAGCGCAACCCCCTCACCCTAACCCTCTCCCCAGGGGGAGAGGGAACAGCGAAACCCCTCTCCCGGATGGAAGAGGGGTTGCTGCGGGGGTGAAACGATTGCATCAGTCGTAGTGGTGGATGTCCAGGTCCTTGGTTTCGCGGACGAACAGCAGGCCGATCAGCAGGGTCACGGCGGCGATGACGATCGGGTACCAGAGGCCGGAGTAGATGTCGCCGGTGGCCGCCACGATGGCGAAGGAGGTCGTCGGCAGGAAACCGCCGAACCAGCCGTTGCCGATGTGGTAGGGCAGCGACATGGAGGTGTAGCGGATGCGGGTCGGGAACATCTCCACCAGCATGGCGGCGATGGGGGCGTAGACCAGCGTCACGTAGATGACCAGCACCGTCAGCAGCAGCACCGTCATGGTGTAGTTGATGGCGGCGGGGTCGGCCTTGGCCGGGTAGCCGCCGGTCTTCAGCGCGTCGCCGAGGCTCTTTTCAAAGGTGGCGCCGGCCGTCTTGGCATCGGTCGGGGCGGCAGCCGGAGCGGTGGACGGGCCGTGGCCGATGTTGACCGCCGTGTTCGCCGCCGGGGCGGCGGAGAAGGACGGGATGGCGGTGCTGCCGACCTTCACCTGGGCGACCGTGCCGGCGGGCGCCGGTTCGTTCTTGTAGGGGATGCCGCGCTTCACCAGCGCGCTCTTGGCGATGTCGCAGGAACTGGTGAACTGGCTGGTGCCGACCGGGTTGAACTGGAAGGAGCACTCGCTGGGGTCGGCGACGACCACAACCGGAGCCGTGGCGACGGCCTGCTCCAGCGCCGGGTTGGCGAAGTGGGTGATGCCCTTGAAGATCGGGAAGTAGGTCACGCAGGCCAGCAGCAGGCCGGCCATGATGATCGGCTTGCGGCCGATGCGATCGGACAGCGATCCGAAGATGACGAAGAAGGGCGTGCCGAGCAGAAGCGCGCCGGCGATCATCAGGTTTGCCGCCTGGGCGTCGACCTTCAGCGTCTGCGTCAGGAAGAACAGCGCGTAGAACTGGCCGGTGTACCAGACCACCGCTTGGCCGGCGACGAGGCCGAACAGGGCCAGCAGGACGACCTTCAGGTTCTTCCACTCACCGAAGGATTCGGTCAGCGGCGCCTTGGAGGTCTTGCCCTCTTCCTTCATGCGCTTGAAGGCCGGGCTTTCGTTGAGCATCAGCCGGATCCAAACCGAGATGCCCAGCAGCAGGATCGAGATCAGGAACGGAATGCGCCAGCCCCAGGCGTCGAAATCGTCGGACGACATGGACAGGCGGCAGCCCAGGATGACCAGCAGCGACAGGAACAGGCCCAACGTCGCGGTGGTCTGGATCCAGGAGGTGTAGGCACCGCGGCGCCCGTTCGGCGCGTGCTCCGCCACATAGGTGGCCGCACCGCCGTACTCGCCGCCGAGCGCCAGACCCTGCAGGAGGCGCAGACCGATCAGGATGATCGGGGCCGCGATGCCGATGCTGGCGTAGCTCGGCAGGATGCCCACGATGAAGGTGGACAGGCCCATGATCAGGATGGTGACGAGGAAGGTGTGCTTGCGCCCGATCAGGTCGCCCAGCCGGCCGAAGAACAGCGCGCCGAAGGGGCGCACGGCGAAGCCGGCGGCGAAGGCCATCAGCGCGAAGATGAACGCCGCCGTCGGATTGACGCCGGAGAAGAACTGCTTGGCGATCACGGCGCTGAGCGAGCCGTAGAGGTAGAAGTCGTACCATTCGAACACGGTGCCGAGCGAGGAGGCGAAGATGACCTTCCGTTCCTCCCCGGTGATGCTTCGGCTGGCGGATCCCGCCGCTGCTGCATAGGCCATGTCTCTTGTGCCCTCCCATTCCCCAACGGGAGCCGTAACTCCCGCATATTGTTTGTAGACGGATAGTGGGACAGGCAAACCGTCCGCGTCACCCCCGACCATGGTCGGGGGTCGCGCTATGACCGGGGATTTGGGAAGTCAGCCAAGCTCGAAGGTCGTGATGCCGAACACGCGTTCCAGCGCGACCGGGCGGACCGGTCGTGTATACATGCGCGCGGTCTCGAAGACCGGGCGGAGGCCGCGCGCTTCGGCCAGAGCGACGGCGGCGGCGTTGGGCTCGGGCACGTCGAGGAACAGGAGCCCCCCGCCGGCCGCTGCGGCCAGCGCGTCGAACAGGGCGTCTGCGGCGGCGCGATCGTCGGCGAAAAGCGGGCCGATTTTCGTCCCCTCGCGGCAGGGCCGGGCGACGCCGTAGCCGGCGAGCCGGCCGTCGCGCAGAACGCCCAGCGCATGGTGGCCGGGCGCACTCGTCCAGGCGCGTAGGAAGGCCGGACGTTCCGCCGGGAAGCAAGCGCTGTCGTAGGCGGCCAGGGCGTCGAACCCCAGGGACGCGAGCGGAACGACGCTTCCATCGGCACGGTCCGGCGCGTCCACCGTCCCGCCGTAGCGGACGTTGCGGTGGGCGAGGGTGAAGCCGGATTTGCGGTAGTTGTCCTGCTGCGCGACCACGCCGTCGAGCCCGACCGGGCGGTCGCCGCCGTGCGCCAGCCCGGCCCGCCACGTCGCCAGCCCATAGCCTCGCCCGCGCCAGTCGGGCCGGACGATGTAGCAGCCGAGAAACGCGAACGCCGATCCGTAGGTGACGACGGAGATGGCGGACACCGGCACCCCATTCTCCACGCCCACGAAGAAGCCCTGGGGATCCTGCGCGCGGAAGCAGGCCGCGTCCTGCCGGCCGGGGTTCCAGCCCTCCACCGCCGCCCAGTCGAGGATCAGCGCGACCTCCTCCGGCCCCGCCACCCGCACCGTCAGGCCGCTGTCCGCCATGGCGCCCTCCCCTGCCCGCATTCCGGACCAGGATAGCTGGTGCGGAGGGCGCGGTGAAGCGGAGCAGCGATCGCCGTCATGCACATCTTCTTTCAATCCCCTCCCACCCCGGAAGCGGGATCAGGCGGTGCGGCGGCCTTCAGCGAGGCCATGCTTCCGAACACGCCGTCGCGGAAGACCAACGCGTGGGCCAGCGCGGCTCCGAGATGGGCGAGGAAGGTCGCGAACAGCAGCAGCGCCAGGATTTCGTGCGCCAGGTGCAGGGCGGTGTAGAGCGCCGCGCTGTGCGGCAGGATCGGCGGCAGGTGGATCGACCCGTAGAGCACGATCGGGTAGCCGCCCGCGGACAGCGCTCCCCAGCCGGCGAGCGGCACGCCGAGCATCAGCCCGTAGAGGACGATGTGGGACAGGTGCGCCATCACCCGCAACGGGAACGGCATGTCCCGCGGCAGCGGCGGCGGCGGGTTGAGCTGGCGGTTCAGCAGCCGCAGCGCGGCGAGCACAAGGATCGCGGCGCCCAGCGGACGGTGGACCGACAGCAGCCAGTGGTACCAGTCCGGCGACGTGACCATGCCGATCCCGATGAACAGCATCGCCAGGATCATCGCCGCCATCAGCCAGTGGAGAAGGCGCGAGACGGCCGGGAACAGGGTCGGGCTGGTGGTTATTGGG
Organism: Azospirillum canadense; assembly: GCF_025961225.1. Classification (GTDB taxonomy): domain Bacteria; phylum Pseudomonadota; class Alphaproteobacteria; order Azospirillales; family Azospirillaceae; genus Azospirillum; species Azospirillum canadense. The sequence continues at coordinate 588,361 of NZ_JAOQNG010000002.1, forward strand.
CTGGTCATCGCGGGGCACCCTCGGCGTTGGAGGACAGCTGGCTAGAGGACAGTTGGACCGCGCTCGGCGACTTCGGCTCGCCGGAGCGGCGGGTGAAGGATTCGGAATAGGCGGCGGATCGCGCGCTGAGCAGCGGGTCGTCGGACGGCGCGATGCCGTCGGGCAGGATCAGGGGATCGAAATTGACGTCCCGGCAATCGCCCTGGGCTTCGCCCTGCACGCTCTTCACGGTCAGGACGCCGACGTCCAGCCGCTCGCGGTCGGCTGGCCAGGGGACGGTGGCGTCATTGGTCGGATCGCCCGGTTGCCCGACGGTCACCAGCAGGTGCCAGCGCACGGGGCCACGCTCCACGCGGGATTCCAGCGCGTCGAACAGGCGGTTCGGGTCCGCGCTGCCGGAGTTCGCCGGCTGGGCGGCCTGGAGCGGATCGTCCGCCACCATGCTCCAGCGGACGGGGGTGGAGGCGCCGGACGCGGCGACGAAGCGGAAGGCGTTCAGGCTGTTGTAGCTCGCGTCCGCGAAGCCGGTGGTGGGCGGCTGGGCCTTGATCAGCGTCAGGGCGCGACCGGTTTCGGGATGGGCGGCGAGGAACTCGGCCATCCGGGCGGGGTCGGGCTTGCCGGTGGCGGGATCGGGTTTCGACGCGGCCAGCTGGTCGTAGAAGCCCGCCGCATCGCGCACGGGGAAGACCGGGATGTTGTTCATGCCCGTGCGCCAGATCTCGCCGTCGGTCAGCGCAAAGTTGACCGCCATGCTGCGCACGGTCGCCGCCATGTCCGCTTGGTAGGGCTGTCCGCCCGCCAGGGCGAAGCGCCCGAACACCGGGGTGCGCTCGGCCCGGAACACGGCGGCCTTGGACAGGCGCTCCCCCGCCCCGTTGCCGTCGAACCAGCCGGCGAAGCACAGCCCCTTGGCGTGGTTGCGCCGGAAGCCGGGGTGCTGACCGTTGACCTGCTCGAAACGGTCGATGATGCGGCCCTGCGACAGGCGGTGCGGCGCGATCCACCCGCCGGCGTAAGCGAAAGCCCCCGCCGTCCCGGCCACGGCCGCCGCGACGATGCCGAGGTTGAGCCACGACGCCCGCCGCAGGGCGGCCAGGCCGTAGCGCGCGGAAGAATCCGTTGTCTGCGCTGGCATGTCGTTTCCTCCTGTCTGGTCGGGAATTGGGTTGGGAAGGGTCCGCCGTCCCGGATGGAGGCCGGTTCGAACGGCGGACCCTGCCGCTGGATCAATAAGGCAGGCTCGCCTGCCCGATCGCGAAATCCAGGTAGGAGAGTGCCTGCTTCTCCTTGCCCTGCTGGTGCAGCCATTCGGCCGTGTGAAAGTCGATCTCCACCCGCTCGCGGCGGCGGGATCCCAGCAGGTAGTTGTCGGTCAGCTCCTGGTGCAGCTTGGCCACCCCCTGCTGATAGGTGTCCGCGCCGTCGGCCGAGGTGGGCGCGGCGGCGAAGGACGGGGCGGCGGACAGCAGCAGGCCGAAGGACAGCAGGCCGGCGGCGGCAACGGTCTTGATCGTCATGATGGACTCCAGTTTTCAAAGGGGATCGCCACGATGGCGGTCCATCGCGTCCCATCGGTGATGGGGGATTTCCGGCAACGCGGAAATTTCCAAAAGAACGGGCTTTGATTTTGGATTTGAAAGTAATGACGGGGTCTTCGGCCGAGATTTCGGCCGAATGGCATCCAGATATTTTAAAAACAGGAGAACCCGGAAGCCGGGGAACCGGAGGGCCGCCACTACGGCAAAGGACAGAAGGGCGTGGCGGCGGCCGGTGCGGTTCTTTACTGCATGAACCAGCCGTGGCTGACGACCAGCGATTGCCCGGTCAGCGCGTTGGATTCGAAGCCGGCGAAGAACAGGGCGGCCTCGGCCACGTCCTGCTCCGTCGTGAATTCGCCGTCGACGGTGTCCTTCAGCATGATCTCCTTGACCACACGCTCCTCGGAGATGCCGAGTTCCTTGGCCTGCTCGGGGATCTGCTTGTCCACGAGCGGGGTGCGCACGAAGCCCGGGCAGATCACGTTGGCGCGCACGCCGTGCTTGGCGCCTTCCTTGGCGACCACCTTGGCGAGGCCGATCAGTCCGTGCTTGGCCGTCACGTAGGGGGCCTTGAGCAGCGAGGCCTCCTTGGAGTGGACGGAGCCCATGTAGATGATGCTGCCGCCGGTGCCCTGCTTGTACATCTGGCGCAGCGCCGCGCGCGTCGTCAGGAAGGCGCCGTCGAGATGGATCGCCAACAGCCGCTTCCACTTCGCGAAGTCGAACTCGTCGAGCGGCGCGATGGTCTGGATGCCGGCGTTGCTGACCAGGATGTCGAGGCGCCCGGTGGTGGCGACCGCCTTGGCCATGCCGGCTTCCACCTGCGCCTCGTCGGCCACGTCCATCGCCACACCGAAGGCGCCGAGCGGGGCCAATTCGTTCAGTTCGCGGGCGGTCGCCTCGGCGGCGTCCAGGTTCAGATCGGCGATCACGACGCGCGCGCCTTCGCGGGCGAAGGTCCGGGCAATTTCCTTGCCGATGCCGCTGGCGGCGCCGGTCACGAGAGCGACTTTGTCCTTCAAGCGCATGGTTGTCCTCTGTTCGGAAGAATTTGGTGCCGGCCGAGACGGGTCAGCGCAGGTAGTCGTGCACGACGGTGCCGAGACCCAGGGTCAGGTCGGCGACGAGGTGGGTCGCCGATACGACTTCCAGGACCGGCAGGTCGGCGACCGGGGCGAGCGCGTGCGGCGTGAGGGCGAGGGCGGCGGGGCCGGTCCAGGCGCCCTTCAGCGCGATGTCCTCCAGGTGGTATTCGACCAGTTCGCAGATGCGCGGGCTGCCGTCGACGTGCGGGATGATTTTCAGCAGGAAATTCGGCCCTTCCAGCGACACCTTGACCGCCGCCGGGTCGAGCGCCCGGTGCTTGTAGCCCATGGTGCCCGTCGCGACGCGGACCGGTCCGTAGTCGAGCGTGCCGACCAGCGTGTCGGACGCCACGGCCAGCGCCGGGTTGCCGAGCTTCTTCGGAAAGCCCCAGAGTTCGCGGCCGCCGGCAATGGCCGGCTCGTCGTTCAGGAACATGCAGTGGGTGTAGCCGCCGCGGCGCCCGCGGAAGGACACCGGGATCACCTGCCCCGTCTCGGTGTAGTCGCCGAAGCCGCTGGAATCCGGCATGCGGATGAACTCGTACTTCACCAGCGGTTCGTCGGGATCGATCTCCAGCGGTTCGGGAACGACGGCCCGCAGCTTTGCCGGGTCGGTGCGGTAGGTGATGACCAGGAACTCGCGGTCGATGAAGCGGTACGGGCCCGGCGGATAGGCGGGGCTGACCAGCGGCATGGCGAAGGCGCGCTCGCGCACGTCGGCTGCTCTCATGTCCGGTGTCCTTTCAGCGGGTCGGGGTGTGGCCGGGGTGGCGTCACTCGCGGCCGTCGGCGGCGAGGTCGAAGGTGAAGACGCCATCGTGGTTCGACGGCCGTTCCAGCACCTCCGGATGGCGCAGGGTGCGCAGGGCGTCGTGATAGCCGGCGCGCCAGTGGTCCTGCATGGTCAGGCGCGAGAACTCGTAGTCCTTGGAGTGGCCTTCGTACTCCTTCGACCGGTAGATCAGGTGCACGATGCTGTAGACCTTGCGGTCGGCTATCGCGCTCAGCAGTTCCGCCTCCTCGCTGGCGCGCAACTCAGGCGGCAGCTTCACCAGCAGGCCGGCCAGGGCGTGGCGGGCGCGCTGCATGGTCTTGAACTGGTCCGTGCTGGCACGCGTGCGGCTGGAATACTGGATTTCCTTTTGCCGGGTCGCAACCTCCGCGAGGCTGCGTGGGAAAGCGCCCCGCGCGCTCCACAGATCGACCTGGAAGGCAAGCGTGTCCTGCCGCGGCTGGCTGTCGACCACCCATTGCAGCGGCGTGTTGGAGACGAGGCCGCCGTCCCAGTAATGCTCGCCCTCGATCTCCACCGCCGGGAAGCCGGGCGGCAGCGAGCCGCTGGCCATCACATGCTCCGGCCGGATTTTGTGGGTCGTGGTGTCGAAATAGACGAAGTTGCCGGTGCGCACGTTGACCGCGCCGACGCTGAAGCGCGTCTCCCCGCTGTTGAGCCGGTCGAAGTCGATGACGCGTTCCAGCGTGCTCTTCAGCGCGCCGGTGTCGTACCAGCTCGTCGCCTCCGGTGAGCCCATCGGCTGCAGCCATGGGGCGGGCCGGCGCGGAGCGAAGAAGCCGGCGGCCCCGTCGAACAGCGCCTTGGCCGCGCTCATCTGGTTGAACAGCGTGCGGGCGGAATCGCCGCGCGGGGTCCATTGCGGTGCGGCCGTCATCCAGTCGGCCCAGGGATTCGCGGTGACGGACTCCCAGAAGGCGCACAGCTTCGCCACGCGGTCCGCCTTGGCGTTGCCGGCGATGATCGCGGCGTTGATCGCCCCGATCGAGATGCCGGCGACCCAGTCCGGGTGCAGGTCGGCGGCGGCCAGAGCCTCGTACACGCCGGCCTGATAGGAGCCCAGCGCTCCGCCGCCCTGCAACAGCAGGGCGATGCATTCGAAGGGCGGGCGGCCCGTCTGATCGGCCACTGGTCGGCGTGCGGCGGATGGGGCCGCGTTCGGAAGCCACTGGTCATGGGGCATCGGCGTTTCTCCATTCTGTCCGCCCAGCCTGTCCGCCGTCGGTCGAGCGAGGGCGCGGCAGTGACAGGGATAAGCCGTCCGCGCCGCACCCGGAATCAAACCAAGGTTTTACTTGCCAAATGTTTGGGCTTCGGCGCCGGACAGGACCCATCATCCGCTTTGGAGCCCCACAGCACCATCACACTGCTGTCTGGGCGGAACCTGACTTCATGGCGGCGTGATCTGGACCAACGTATAGGACGGGCGGCGTCAGTGCGCGTCCACGACGGAATGCAGGCAGGCGATCAGGTCGTCGTCGTCGACCGGCTTGCCGAAGAAGCAGCGGGCGCCGCCGCCCATGGCCTTCGCCTTGGTCGCGTCGTCGACGTAGCTGGTCATGAAGATGATCGGCGGCGGGTGCCCGTCGGCGTTGAGGCGGTCCTGCAGTTCCAGGCCGGTCAGGCCCGGCATCTTGATGTCGGTGATCATGCAGGCGATGGACGGCCGGTCGGCGAAGCCGAGGAAGTCCTCCGCCGACGCGAAGCCCAGGCACCGGTAGCCGAGCGACCGGATCAGGTCGCCGAGCGCCTCGCGAATGGAATCGTCATCGTCGACCACCGCTATGACAGGTGCAGAACACACGGACCATCGCCTCTCGGACTGGATTTGCGCAAAGCGATTGCGCTTGCCCCATCGTCACCGAGATGACCGGCCGATGATACTACACATAGGTCTAGGAACGCGGTCCGGACTGGACTGGGCCGGCGCGATCATGAGGATTCCAGAAGCTCCACCTTGCGGACGAGGTCGGCGACAGACCTCACCTGCATCTTGCGCATGACGTTACCGCGGTGCAGCTTGACCGTCACTTCGCTTATTCCAAGATTGCCGGCGATTTGTTTGTTCATCAGGCCTTTGACGACGGCGTTCATCACTTCCCGTTCGCGCGGGGTCAGGGTGGCGGCCTGGGTTTCCGCCTCCTGCGCGGCGCCGCGGCTCGTCCGCCGGGCGCGGTCCTTCTCGATGGCGCCGGACACCGCGTCGAGCATGTCCTGGTCGCGGAAGGGCTTGGTCAGGAAGTCCGACGCCCCGGCCTTCATGGCCCGCACCGACATTGGGATGTCGCCGTAGCCGGTCATGAACACGATGGGCATCGGGTTGCCCGCACTCGCCAGGTGGCGCTGGAACTCCAGCCCGCTGAGCCCCGGCAGGCGGACGTCGAGGATGAGGCAGCCGGGCCGGTCCGGCAGGGTGGCCTGCAGGAACTCCTGCGCGGAGGCGAAGCAGAGCGCCTCGATCCCCACCGAGCGCAGCAGGTCGCACAGCGCCTCCCGGATGTGTTCGTCGTCGTCGACGACCAGGACCAGCGGCTGGTCCGCCGCGCCGGTGCCTGCCTTCTGCGTCATGATGCCCCCTCTCCCGCGGGGAGCACGACGTCGAACTCCGCGCCCCCGTCCGCATGGTTTCTTGCGGTCAGTGTGCCGCCGCGCGCCTCGATCGTCGAGCGGCAGATCGCCAGCCCCATGCCCATCCCGTCGGCCTTCGTCGTGAAGAACGGGTCGAAGAGCCGGGCCAGGTTCTCCTCGCTGATCCCCGCCCCGCGGTCGCGGACGGACAGGGCGACCAGCCCAGGCTCCGAGCTGCGCACCGCGACGGTCAGTTCGCGCACGGGGGACCGCGCTTCGCTCATCGCCTGGAGGCCGTTGGTCATCAGGTTGATCAGCACCTGCTGCATCTCCACCCGGCTGGCGGTGACCGGCGGGACGTCGGCCGCGAGGTCGGTGCGCAGCGTCGCGCCATGGGTGGCGAGTTCGCGTTCCAGCAGCAGGGCCGTTTCGCGGACCAGTTCACGCAGGTCGATGGACTCGTCCCGCGGGGCGCTCTTCACCAGCATGCCGCGGGTCCGCTGCACGATCTCGCTGGCGCGCTTGCCATCGCGCACCGTGCGCTCCGCCGCCTTGGCCGCCGCCTCGATGTCCGGAGGATCGCGGCGCAGCCAGCGCAGGCAGGTCTGCGCGTTCATCACCACGGCGCCCAGTGGCTGGTTCACCTCGTGCGCGATGGACGCCGACAGGGCGCCCATGGTGGCCGCGCGGGAGGCGCGGGCCAGCTCCGCCTGCGCGGCCAGCAGTGCCTCCTGCGTCTTTTCCCGCTGGGTGATGTCCACGACGCCGACGACCACCTGACCGAAGCCGACGTCGTCGTCCGGCAGGGCAATGGCGAGCAGGACGGTGCGCGGGCGCCCGTCCAGGCCGATCAGGCGCGCCCGCCCCTCGTACCGGTCGCGGCCGTCCACCAGGGCGCGCAGCATCAGGCACATCGAAGGGTCGTCCGGCGGCAGGAACCGTTCCAGCGACCCCAGCACCTCCGCACGGTCGGTGGCACCGAGCAGTTCCAGCGTCGCGTCGTTGGCGTCGGTCGTGGTGATGAGGCTGGTGAGGTGCCGGGCGAGGCCCGGCTGCGCCTGGACCCGCGCCATGAGGTCGGCGCCGTCCCGCACGCCGAGGTCGTCCAGCGCGGCGCGCACGGCGGTGTAGTCCTGCTCCCACAGGGAAAAGCGCGCCTGTTCGAAGATGGAGCGGAAGCGCTTTTCGCTGCGCGCCAGCGCCGCGTTGGTCTGGACGAGCAGTTCCCGCGACCGCTGGTCCCGCTCCAGCAGGACGGTGGTGATCAGGATGGCCGCGATCGACACGACGCAGCGCAGGGCCGATCCGACGCCCATGTCCGACCAGTGGGACAGCAGGAAGGACAGCAGCGTCAGCCCGGCAAAGCCGCAGCCCAGCCGGAAGATCCCTGTCCGGGTCAGCCCCCGCGCGGCGATCAGCAGCGCGATGGCGTAGAGGACCGCGACGGCGATCTCGACCTCGGTGAAGGTGTCCACGGCGAAGATCGCCACCGCCAGCGGAACGGCGAGGATCCCGGCTTGGCGATCATCCCGCTGCCTTTTCAAACATTGGGGCGAAGGCCCGGCCATCGTCGGCATGTCTTGGATTCGTGATACCGTTCGCGTTTGGCGGAACGGTAGGACGGATCCCCGTGCCGAATCCAGAACGCCGCTCCGCCAATTCGTCTCATTTCGTCGGTCATCGACACTTTCGACAGCCCCTTTCGCCGTGCTGATGTCTCCGGCGGCGGCAGGCCGTGCAGCTTGGACGGCGGTGCGGCGGCGGTCTGCAAGGCGACGTCGCCCGGCAGGGTAACGACGGAGACGCCCCGCTTGCCCACGGCCTCGCGGATGGCGATCTCCAGCGTGCGCGGCAACTGCGACGGACTGGACACCAGTTCGCAATAGTGGCTGCAATCGCGGAACAACGCCTGCGGCTGGGTTTCCTGGAAATAGCCGGAGCCGATTTCGGACGACGGGATCTCCGACGACGGGATTTGCGCGACGATGGCCAGCACCGGGGCGCGCGACCGGTGGCAATCGAACAGGCCGTTGATGAGGTGCAGGTTGCCGGGGCCGCAGTTTCCGGCACAGACGGCCAGCGCGCCGGTCACATGCGCCTCGGCCCCGGCCGCGAAGGCCGCCACCTCTTCGTGGCGGACGTGGATCCACTCGATCTTGCCCTGGCGGCGCAACGCGTCGGTGAAGCCGTTGAGGCTGTCCCCGGCCACCCCGTAGATCCTCTTCACGCCGGCGGCGGCGAGAACGGCCGCGAACTGGTCCGCAACGGCTTCTGACATGACGGTGTCTCCGTGGACGGTTGTGGCGGTGCACACCGCCTTCCCATGGCCTGAAGAGCAACACACACAATCCGATCCATTATTGAACAGCCGACATCTTCGTTGAATGATCGCACGGCAATCTCCGGATTCTCCCAATTCGCGGCAAATCCCATCCACGATGATGAGGCGCAAGGAGAGGTACCTATAGGAATGATCTGTTCCAGTGTATTGACGCGATAGACCTAAGTATGGTGTTCGGGCGCGGCGTCCTGGCGTAATTTGGTGAACAGCTCCTCTGTCTTTCCTTGTATGGCATCGAAGACAGCGAAACTTCCGGTTTTCCTCCCAGACCGGACTGGTCGGGCGGTTTGTCCATGCCCCGAAAAGACAAGCCGCCCGACCATCTTTTTATAAGCTGGGAAGGCTTCCGCCTCGCGACCGGGACCGCGCACGGCAAAGGTGCGCTTTTCAAAACAACTCCCGCCGCGGACCGAAAAACATTGGGCCGATCCGGCGCTGCCCCCTGGGCATCGCGCGCCGGTGGCGCGACTTTGAAAAAAGGACTCCCATGAGTCAGGCCTTGACATGGACGGCTCCGGATAGGCCCCGTCACGGGCGGACCGTCGGCGCGATCCTGGCCTTCGCCCTGCTGGGCGGCGGCGTTTGCGCCTACACCCTCCTCCACGGCCGGGAGGACAAGCCCGCGGTGCCGACGCCACCGCCGCCCATCCCGGTCAGCGTCGCGTCCGTCGCGCGGCAGGACGTGCCGTTCCGGCTGTCGGGCATCGGGACGGTGCAGGCGCTGAACACCGTGACGGTGCATTCCCGCGTCGACGGCGAGCTGCAGAAGGTCTTCTTCACCGAGGGGCAGGAGGTCAAGGCCGGCGATCCGCTGGCCCAGATCGACCCCCGCCCCTTCCAGGCGGCGCTGGACCAAGCCACTGCCAAGAAGGCGCAGGACGAGGCGGCGCTCGCCAACGCGCAGTTGGACTTGCAGCGCTACATGTCCCTGGAGCAGCGCGATTTCTCCTCCCGCCAGCAGGCCGACACGCAGCGCGCCCAGGTGGCGCAGCTGCAAGCGCAGATCAAGGGCGACCAGGCGACCATCGACAACGCGCAGGTGCAGCTGGGCTACACGCTGATCCGCTCGCCGGTGAACGGGCGGGCGGGCTTCCGCTATGTGGACGCCGGCAACATCGTGCACGCGACCGACGGCACGGGCATCGTCGTGGTTACCCAGACGCGCCCGATCGACGTCGTCTTCACCTTGCCCGAGGGCCACCTGCAAGCCGTCCAGGCCGCGATGTCCAAAGGCACGCTGGCCGTTTCGGCGACCAGCAAGGAGAACCGAACGCGAGCCGACGACGGCGTGCTGAAGCTGATCAACAACCAAGTCGACCAGACCACCGGCACCATCCAGTTGAAGGCGGAATTCCCGAACGCCGACAACGCGCTGTGGCCGGGCGAGTTCGTGGAGGCGGACCTGCTGATGCGCACCGACCGGAGGGCGCTGACCGTCCCGCCCGACGCCGTGCAGCGCGGCCCCAACGGGTCGCTGTACGTCTATGTCGTGAAGCCGGACGACACCGTGGAGATGCGCACCGTCACCGCGGCGCGGATCGGCCCGCAGGCTGCGGTCATTACCGCCGGTCTCAAAGAGGGCGAGCGGGTGATCGTCGCCGGCCAGCTGAAGGTCCAGGCGTCCGTCCGGGTCGCCGTCCAGCCGACAGCGCCAGCCAAGCCGGAGGCGGCCACGCCATGAACATCTCCGCCCCCTTCATCCGCCGCCCGATCGCCACCGCGCTGCTGATGGCGGCGCTGCTGCTGGCCGGCGTGGCGGCCTACCCGCTCCTGCCCGTGGCGCCGCTGCCGCAGGTGGATTTCCCGACCATCCAGGTTTCCGCCTCCCTGCCCGGCGCCAGCCCGGAGACGATGGCTGCCACGGTCGCCCAGCCGCTGGAGCGGCAGTTCGCCGAAATTCCGGGCGTGACGCAGCTGACCTCCACCAGCACGCTCGGCAACACGCAGGTGACCGTCCAGTTCGTGCTCGACCGCAACATCGATGGCGCGGCGCAGGACGTGCAGACCGCGATCAACGCCGCCGGCGGACAGCTGCCCAAGAACCTGCCGAGCCCGCCGACCTACCGCAAGGTCAACCCCGCCGACAGCCCGGTGCTGATCCTGGCCGTCCATTCCGACGCGCTTCCGATCACCCAGGTGGACGACTATGCCGACACCCGGCTGGCGCAGCAGATCAGCCAGATTCCCGGCGTCTCCCAGGTGACCATCGGTGGCGAGCAGAAACCGTCGGTGCGCATCCAGGTGGACCCGGCCAAGATCGCCGGCCTCGGCCTGTCGCTGGAGGATTTGCGCGGGGTGATCGCCACGGCGACCGTCAACGGCCCCAAAGGCAACATCAATGGGCCGTCGCGCAGCTTCACGATCTACGACAACGACCAGCTCACCAAGGCGGAGCCGTGGAACGACGTCATCGTCGCCTACCGCAATGGCGCGCCGGTGCGCATCCGCGACATCGGCCAGGCGGTCGAGGCGCCGGAGAACGACCAGGAGGCGGGCTGGCAGAACGGGCAGCGCGGCGTGCTGCTGATCGTCTTCAAGCAGCCGGGCGCCAACGTGATCGACACGGTCGACCGCATCAAGGCGGAGCTGCCGCGCCTGACCGCCTCCATCCCCCCGTCGGTGCACACGGAGATCATGTCCGACCGCACGCAGACCATCCGCGCGTCGGTGGAGGACGTTCAGTTCACGCTGCTGCTGACCATCGCGCTGGTGGTGATGGTCATCTTCCTGTTCCTGCGCAACGTCCCGGCCACCGTCATTCCGGGCGTCACCGTGCCGCTGTCGCTCGCCGCGACCTTGGGGCTGATGTTCGTCTGCGGCTACAGCCTGGACAACCTGTCGCTGATGGCGCTGACCATCGCGGTCGGCTTCGTCGTCGACGATGCCATCGTGATGATCGAGAACATTTACCGGCACATCGAGGACGGCGTTCCGCCGTTCGAGGCGGCGTTGCAGGGGGCCGGGGAGATCGGCTTCACCATCATCTCCATCAGCCTGTCGCTGGTCGCGGTCTTCATCCCGCTGCTGCTGATGGGCGGCATCGTCGGCCGCCTGTTCCGCGAATTCGCGGTCACCATCACCCTGACCATCGTCGTGTCCGCGCTGGTGTCGCTGACGCTGACGCCAATGATGAGCGCGCGGCTGCTGAAGGACGAGCAGAAGGCCCGACACGGCGCGCTCTACCGCGCGGTGGAACGCGGCTTCGACGGCATCCTCTCCGCCTACCGGATGGGGCTTGACGTCGTGCTCCGCCACCAAGTGATCACGCTTCTGTTCTTCGCGGCGACGGTCGGGCTGACCGGCTGGCTGTTCGTGACCATCCCCAAGGGCTTCTTCCCGCAACAGGACACCGGCCTGATCATCGGGCAGACCCAGGGGCCGCAGGACGTGTCCTTCGCCGCCATGAGCCGCATGCAGGAACAGGTCGGCGCCATCATCGGCAAGGATCCGGACGTGGCGACCTGGGTCGGCACGGTCGGGGCGGTCGGCGGCCTGCCCGGCAACATGGGACGTTTCTTCATCACGCTGAAGCCGCGCGGCCAGCGGAAGGCCAGCGCCGACGCGATCATCAACCGCCTGCGCCCGCAGGTGGCGCAGGTGCGGGGCGTGCGGCTCTACCTCCAGGCCGCGCAGGACATCAACATCGGCGGCCGGGCGTCGAACGCGCAGTACCAGTACACGCTGCAGGACGCGAACCTGGACGAGCTGAACAGCTGGGCGCCCAAGGTGCTGGCGCGGCTGGGCACGCTGCCGGAACTGCGCGACCTGTCGTCGGACCAGCAGACCAACGCGACGACCGCCACCCTGACCATCGACCGCGACCAGGCGGCCCGCTTCGGCATCCAGCCGCAGCTGATCGACGACACGCTGTACGACGCCTTCGGCCAGCGGCAGGTGACGCAATACTTCACCCAGACCAACAGCTACCACGTGATCCTGGAGGTCTCGCCGGACCTGCAGGGGATGACCGGAACGCTGGAGCGGCTCTACCTGCACTCCCCGACCACCGGGCAGCAGGTGCCGCTGTCGGCGCTGGTGAAGATCTCCACCCGCCCGATCACCTACCTGTCGATCAACCACCAGGGCCAGTTCCCGGCGGTCACCCTGTCCTTCAACCTCGCCCCGAACGTGTCGCTGAGCCAGGCGACCCAGGCCATCGACACCGCCATGCGGGAGATCGGCGCCCCGGCGGCGCTGGTCGGGTCGTTCCAGGGCACGGCGCAGGCCTTCCAGGACTCGCTGGGCAGCGTGCCCACGCTGATCGCGGCGGCGCTGGTGGTCGTCTACATCATCCTGGGCGTGCTGTATGAGAGCACGGTCCACCCGCTGACCATCCTGTCCACCCTGCCGTCGGCAGGCCTGGGCGCGCTGACCACCTTGTGGCTGGCCGGCATGCCGTTCGACGTGATCGGGTTGATCGGACTGATCCTGCTGATCGGCATCGTGAAGAAGAACGGCATCATGCTGGTCGACTTCGCCCTGGCGGCGGAGCGGGAGCGCGGCCTGCCCCCGCAGGATGCGATCCGGGAGGCCTGCCTGCTGCGCTTCCGCCCCATCCTGATGACGACCATGGCGGCGCTGCTGGGCGGCGTGCCGCTGATGCTGGGCACCGGCACTGGGTCGGAGCTGCGCCAGCCGTTGGGCTACGCCATGGTCGGCGGGCTGCTGGTGTCGCAGCTGATGACTCTCTACACCACGCCGGTGATCTACCTCGCCTTCGACCGGCTGACCCGCCGCCGGCCATCGGAAAACGCGTCGGAACCGGTCCCCGAGGTGGTCACCGCGGGTCGTTGACGGTCAGGTCCTTCTCCGCCGTGTCGACCACGAAGACGGCGAGGAGCTTGGCCGGGCGGCTGTCGCTGGCGTTGGCGCTGACGCCGTGGTGGTCGCCCGGCAGCTCCGTGAAGTTCTCGCCGGCCTGGAAGGTCTTTTCGGGGCCGTCGTTGACCTTGCTGCGGATGGCCCCCTCCAGCACGGTGGCGTAGATGATCGCCGATTTCGCGTGAGTGTGGGCGGGCGAGAAGCCGCCCGGGCCATATTCGACGAGCACGCCCTTGATGCTCTTGCCCGGGACGTCGGGCAGCGGATGCTCGTAGACCTGGGTCACCTTGGCGTTCTTAGCCTGAGGCGTGTCGGCCAGGGCGGCGCCGAAGGGCAGCGCGGCGAGCGCCAGCGTGCAGAGAATGCGGTTCATGGCTCAACTCCTTTGCGTGAATGGCCGGGGCTTAGGCCTTTGAGCGGCGCAGCCAGTCGTCCAGGCCGATGCGGCCAAGGCGCGCCGGGCCGGTCGGAACCAGCGACTGCTCCACCACGCGCCCGCCGAAGTAGCGCGGCTCTGCGGCGCTGACGACCACGCGCGTGTCGCCCACCGCCTTAAGATAGCGCCGGATGATGTCGGGGAAGGGCGCGCGCTCCGGGCCGGCGATGTCAATGGTGCCATTAAACGGGGCCGCGAGCGCCGTTTCCGCCAGGATGGCCGCGACCTCCTCGGCCGCGATCGGCTGGAAGAGCACGGGAGCGATGCGCACCTGGTCGCCGTCCGCGTGGCCGTCGGCGAGCATGGGGAGGAATTCCAGGAACTGGGTGGCGCGGACGATGGTGTAGGGGATGCCGGACTCCTTGATCAGACGTTCCTGCTCCACCTTGGCGCGGAAATAGCCGAGGTCGGACACGCCGTCGGTGCCGACGATGGACAGGGCGACGTGGTGCTTGACCCCGGCCTTCTTCTCCGCCGCAGCGAGGTTGCGCCCGGAGGTGTGGAAGAAGTCCATCACCGGCCTGTCCTCGAAGGAGGGCGCGTTGACGACGTCGACGACGACGGCCGCGCCGGCCAGCGCCTCATCCAACCCCTGCCCCGTCAGGGCGTTGACGCCCGTGCTGGGCGACGCAGCGACGACGTCATGGCCGGTACCCCGCAAAATCGCGACGATCTTGGACCCGATCAGCCCCGTACCACCGACAACGACGATCTTCATGAACGAACCCTCCGGTCTGTCGGCACCGCGTGCCGTGTTGCGACGCTTCAATAACGCAGACTGTAGATGTCCGCGTTATTGGGTGCAAGCGGAAAACGCAGACTTACTCAGTCTGCGTTATTCGTCCGGCTGGGGATAGGACGGGACCGGCGTCAGCCGGGCGTGCGCCTGGCGGCGACGGACTCCGCGAGGATGCAGAGCAGTTCGAACATCAGGGTCGCGGCGGTGATCGCGGTGCCGCCGGAGGGGTCGAAGGGCGGCGACACCTCGACGAGGTCGACGCCGATCAGGTTGAGGCCCCGCGCCATTCGGATCATAGCCTGCGCCTCCCGCGTCGTCAGGCCGCCGATTTCCGGCGTGCCGGTGCCGGGGGCGAAGCAGGGGTCGAGGACGTCGATGTCGAAGGTCAGGTAGGTGGGCTGGCTGCCGACGATGGCACGCGCCTCCTCCATGACGTCCTTGGCGCCGCGCTCCACGAACTCCTCGATGAAGATCATGCGGATGCCCGCGGCCTTCGCGAAGTCGTAGTTGGCCGCGTCGGAGATGGCGCCGCGCAGGCCGATCTGCACCATGCGCCTGGGGTCGAGCAGCCCCTCCTCCACCGCGCGCCGGAAGGGGGTGCCGTGGTTGTAGCGGTTGCCGAAGAAGCTGTCGTAGGTGTCGGAATGGGCGTCGAAATGGATCAGCCCGACCGGGCCATCCGTCACCAGGCCGTCCGCCACCAACCCACGCAGGATCGGCAGCGTGATCAGGTGGTCGCCGCCGACCGTGAGCGGCGCGGCGCCGGCCCGGCGGACGCCGGCGTAGAAGCCGGCGACGCTCTCCAGGGTTTCGTTCAGGTTCAGCGGGTTGATCGGCGCGTCGCCGCAGTCGCCGACGCGGACGAGGTCGAAGGGCGACACCCCCGTGGCGTGGTGGACGCGGCGCACGATGCTCGACTGGTTGCGCACCTCGCGCGGGCCGTGCCGCGTGCCGGGGCGGTTCGTCGTGCCGCCGTCGAAGGGCACGCCGACCAGGGCGATGTCCACCTCCTCCGGCGTCGCCACGGGAAGCCGCATGAAGGTCGGCATGCCGGCGAAGCGCGGAACGACGCCGGAATCGAGGGGCTGGAAGTCCTTGTCGGTCATGATGTCATCAGGCTCCGAATTCCGACTGCACCGCCTTGGTGATGCGCGCGACGTGGTCGTCCAGAAGAAGCTGCCCCTTCTCCGCCGACGACCCCTGCGCGCGGGCCAGGACGCCGGACGCCGGGACGAAGCCCTCCGGCACCGGATAGCGGTCGTAGGTGGGGAACTTGGCCGGGCCGTCCGACGGCACCTTGTCCATGTCCACCAGATCCGGCCGCAGGAGGAGCATCAGCGACGTCTCCAGCAAACTGGCATGCTCCAGTTCGGTTCCGGGGAAACCTTCCGGGAACAGCGCGTCCAGCGTGTCGCCGCGCGCCATCGCCGCCATGACGTTGGCGCGGTCGTCCTCGAACTTCATGTCGACGGTAAGGCCAAGCTCCTTGAAATAGCCCTTGTCCATGGCGACGAAGGCCGGCGCGAAGCCCGGCCATGTGGGGGCGAGCACGCGGATGCTGTCGGCGGCCAGGGCCGGCGCGGAAACCGTGGTGAAAAGCAGGGCAGCGGCGGCAAGGTGACGGGCGGCAAGGCGATGGACCGGGAGCATCGGTGGACCCTTTTCGTTGGAGCACGCTTGCGCCCATCATCACCGGCGGTTACATCGGCAAAAATCTCTTTTAATGAACGGATACATCGAAAACTGCCGATGTGTCGGCAGCGGGGGGCAGGCATGAGACGGCTGGACAACATCGACCTGCGGCTGCTGCGCGTCTTCGTGACGCTGGCGGAGTCCGGGGGCTTTGCGGACGCGCAGATCGCGCTGAACCTGTCCCAGCCGACGCTGAGCACCCATCTGGCGGCGCTGGAACGCAAGCTGGGCGAACCGCTGTGCGAGCGCGGGCGCCGCGGCTTCCGCCTGACCGAGTTCGGTGAGGCGACCTACGAGGCCGCCAAGCGGCTGTTCGCGGAGATCGACGCCTTCCAGGCGCGCATCGGCCGCAACCGGGGCAAGCTGACCGGGCGGCTGCGCATCGGCATCGTGGACGGCGTCGTCACCTCCCCGGCGCTGGGCATCCACGGCGCGCTGGGGCGCTATCGCGCGTATGCCAGCGACGTGTTCATCGACCTGGTCCAGGGAACCCCGGCGGAGCTGGAAAGCGCGGTCGCCGAGGGCACGCGGGACCTCGTCATCGGGCCCATGTCGCAGAAGGTGCCGGGGCTGACCTACGTGCCGATCTACCGCGAGCCGCACGCGCTCTATTGCGGCCGCCAGCACCCGCTGTTCGACCTGCCCGAATCCCACATCGACCGCGCGGCCATCGAGGAGGCGGCCTTTTCGGTGCGCGGCTACCGGCATTTCGACGACCTCTACCGCACCGACCACCCGCGTCCGTCGGGCACCGTGATGCACATGGAGGCGCAGGTCATGATGATCCTGTCCGGCGGCTTCATCGGCTTCCTGCCCCGCCACATCGGCGACTTCTGGGCGGAGCGCGGCGACATGCGCGCGCTGAAGCCAAGCCTGTACAACTTCGCATCCCAGCATTTCGCCGCGACGCGCAGCAACGACGCCCAGCGGTCGCTGGTGCAATCCTTCCTGAAGGAGATCAAGAAACAGGCGGCGGTGAGTTGAGGGCTGGTCAGTTCATTGCGAGAATTTTCTATTGTCATTCCCGCGAAGACTCTTATGCGCTGACTTTGGCCGCTTTCTCCCTCTCCCCAGAGGGGAGAGGGGATTAAGTCAGTGCCTCTGGAACGATCGCTCGGCCGCTGCACCTGCCCTCCGAAAGAGTTCTGCGGATAGCGCCATCCCGGCACGGGATTTGCGCGGGGTCCGGCCAGACACGATCAGTGGAGGCCGGGCATGACGGGGAATCTTCGCGGCGGTCGGTCCTTTTTCGGCGGCTTTGGTGTCCTTTCGACGATGCTGCGCCGTTTCAGCGATGGCCGAGAAGACGTTGCCTACCAAGCGTTTCGGCGTGCGGTGGAGGCGGGCGACGACGAAGGGGCGGCGCGGCTGGCTGCGCTGTTCTGGAACGGGCGGCGTTGACCATCCGGCGGGTGCGCGTCTGGCGATGTTTTGTGCACCGGCATCCGGCACGCGCACTCCGAGGGTCAAAGGCCGCTTTGAGTGTTTCGTAACCTCCGGGCGCGCCCGACCTGCGACCCTGTCGGAAACACAAAAGGCGAGGCTAAAGGGACGATGGCTGGGAAGATCCTGTTTTCGAGCGACATCGACGATCCGGCCGCCTGGGCGGCTGCGGTGCGCGCGCTGCGCCCGGACCTGGAGGTGGTGGACTGGCGCGCGGTGACGGAGCCGGAGGCGTTCGAGTTCGCGCTGCTGTGGAAGCCGCCGCCGGGCGGGCTCGGCCCATACCGCAACCTGAAGGCCATCCAGTCGCTGGGGGCGGGGATCAACCAGCTGGACCTTTCCACCCTGCCACCAGGCCTGCCGCTCGCCCGGCTGATCGACCCGCTTCTGACGGAGACGATGGTCGATTACGCAGTGACCGCCGTCTACCGCCATTTCCGCGGCTTCGACCGCTTCGAACGGCAGGGGCGCGAGCGCCGCTGGGCGCATGAGGAGCCACCGGCGAAGGACGACTTCCCGGTCGGGGTGCTGGGGCTGGGCGTGCTCGGCGGTGCGGTGGCGCAGCGCATCCGGGCGGTGGGCTTTCCGGTGACGGGCTGGTCGCGCTCGCGCCACCCCATCAACGGAATCGAGGTGTACGCAGGAGAGGAGGAACTGCCGGCCTTCCTGGCCTCGGCGCGGGCTTTCGTCTGCGTGCTGGCCCTGACGGAGCAGACCGCCGGTATCCTGAACCGCGAGACGATGGGCGCCATGCCGGCCAGAAGCTATGTCATCAACATGGGCCGCGGCGGTCATCTGGTGGAAGCCGATCTGGCGGCGTTGGTCCGCGCCGGCCACATCGCCGGGGCGACGCTGGACGTCCTGTCGCAGGAGCCTGTGCCGGCCGACCACCCCTTCTACGACCTGCCGGAAATCCTGGTGACCCCGCACGTCGCGGGCGGCATCGCCCCGCGCAGCGCCGCCCCCATCGTGATCGAGAATTTCGACCGCGCCATGACGGGCGCGCCGCTGCTGAACCTCGTGGACCCGGCGCGCGGCTATTGAGTCCGCGCGCCGGTCTTGCTCAGGCGGCGTCCGCGAGGATGGTGGTGCGGTAGAGCAGGCGCAGGTGCCGTTCGTAATCGAAGACCGTCGCCGTGTGCAGGACGGAGCGGTTGTCCCAGACGACCAGGTCGTTCTTTCGCCAAGCGTGGCGGTACAGGTAGGGAGGTGCCGTGACGTGGGTCTTCAGCCGGTCCAGCAGTGCGGCGCTGTCCTCCAGCGGCATGCCTTCGATCTCCACGATCACCTGCGGGCACAGCCAGAGGGATTCGCGGCCGGTGCGCGGGTGGCGGTGGACGAGCGGCTGGCGCACCGGCGGGTATTTGGCCCGCGCCGCGTCGGACAGCGGCTTGCGCGTCGGGTCCATGGCTTCGAGCTGGCGGTGCAGGTGGTCCCAGCTGTGCACTGCGGTCAGCGTGCGCAGGAGCGCCTTGTCGTCTTTCGGCAGGGAGTCGAAGGCGGCGGTGCTGTCGGCGAACAGCGTGTCGCCCCCTTCCGGCGGCACCTCCACCGCGTAGAACAGCGCGCCGACGGACGGGGTGGGCATGTAGGAGTAGTCGAAGTGCCATTCCTCCCGCGCGTTGACGAACAGCGACTTCATCACGCCGTCGACCTTCAAGTTGCCGATCATGATGATTTCCGGGTGGCCGTCCAGCAGGTGGCTGGAATCGATGTGCGTCTCCGTGTGGCCGAAGCGCCGGCTGCAAGTGACAATGTGCTCCGGCGCCAGCCGCTGGTCGCGGAAGACGATGACACGGTGGTCGAGATAGGCGCGGTCGATCTCCGCCCACACCGTGTCGGGTAGCGGGCGACTGAGGTCGAGGTTGGTCACCACGACGCCGTAGCCGGGGCCGACCGGTTCCAACACGAGATGCTTGTATTCGAATTCGGAAAGTCCCGCCATCAAAGCTCTCCCAGATTCCCTGTTCCAGCGACTTCAGCAGGATATCATGGTGGTGGCGCAATGTAGTTTGACCGTTTTCAAATTGTGCTTTCAACAGTGGGGATATTGGCGGCATTGAACTTCAGGCTTTACTGACTTAAGCTCGCCGACAACTGACAATTCCAGGGACAGAGACAGGGACATGGCGGCGATTTCAACCTTCCGGCGGCAATTGGCGGCGGCCTTGCGGCTGGCGGAACGCTTCGGCCTGAACGAGGGGGTCTGCAACCACTTCAGCGTGCGGCTGCCCGGCGCGGAGGAGTTGTACCTGATCAACCCCATGGGCCTGCACTGGTCGGAGATCACCGCCAGCCGCCTGCTGCTGTGCGACGGCACCGGCCGGGTGCTGGAAGGCCAGGGGACAGTGGAACCGACGGCCCTGTTCATCCACACCGAGGGGCACCGGGCGCAGCCCGACGCGGTGTGCATCCTGCACACGCACATGCTGCACGCGACGGCGCTGACCTGCGTGGAGGGCGGGGAGTTGCGCTTCTGCCACCAGAATTCACTGCGCTTCTGGAACCGCGTCGCCTACGACGGCAGCTATAACGGCCTCGCCATGGACGCGGAGGAAGGCGGGCGCATCTCCTCCGGCACGCAGGGCAAGGACATCGTCTTCCTGGCCCACCACGGCGTCGTCGTGCACGGCCGCAGCGTCGCCGAGGCGTTCCACGACCTGTATTTCCTGGAGCGCGCCTGCCAGATGCAGGTCGTGGCGGAGTCCACCGGCCGTCCCCTGAAGGACATCCCGCCCGCGGCGGCGGAGCACACCGCCCGCCAGTTCGCGGACCTCGCCACCATCGAAGCCGACTACCATTTCGCGGCGCTGGAGCGCGTGCTGCTGCGGGAGGCCCCCGATTACGTCGACTGACCGCCTGGGCGCTTTGGTCAGTCTCGCCAAGCTGGCCTTGCCGATCAGCGCGTCGCGCGTGGGCCAGACCGCGATGCTGGCCATCGACAGCATGATGGTCGGCCATTACGGCACCGACGCGCTGGCCGGCTTCGCCTTCGGGTCCAGCGTGGTGCAGACCATGCAGATCGTCGGCCTCGGCCTGCTGATGGGCGGGATGGTGGAGATCTCCGCCGCTGTGGGGCGCGGCCGGCTGGACGAGGCCGGCGCGATCTGGCGGCGGTCGCTGGTCTACGCGCTGGCTATCGGGCTGGTCGGCCTGCTGCTGGCCACGCGGGCGCCCGACCTGCTGCTCGCCACCGGCCTGTCGGCCGAACTGGCGGAACGGGCGGGGCGGATCGCGATGATCCTCGCCGGGTCGCTGCCGCCGATGCTGGTGTACATCGCCAGCGTCATGCTTCTGGAAGGGTTGGGACGGCCCGCCGCGGCGGTCTGGATCATGGCGGGGGCGAACCTCGTCAACTTGGCGCTGGACGCGGTGCTGGTCTTCGGCTTCGCCGGGATCCCGGCGCTGGGGGCGGAGGGCGCGGCGCTGGGCACGCTTGCGGTGCGGATCGGCGTCGCCGCGGCAGCGGTCGGCTTCATCGTCTGGCGGCTGCCGGAGCGGACGCTGCTCGGGCGCCCCGCCCTGTCCGACCACGCCTGGGCGGCCGGGCGGCGGCAGCGCCGGATGGGCGTCGCCGAGGGGCTGAGCATGGGCATCGAAAGCGGGGCCTTCGCGACCATGACGCTGTTCGCCGGCTGGGCCGGGGCGCGGGAGCTGGCGGCCTACACCATCGCCATCAACGTCAACATGCTGCTGTTCATGATCGCCGTCGGCATCGGCGGCGCCACGACGGTGCGGGTGGCCCAGGCGCGCGGCCGGGACGACCCGGCGGGCATGTTCGGCGCCGCCTGGATGGGCTTCGCCGTGTTCGGCGCCGTGGCGCTGGCCGTCGCCATCGCCCTGGCGGCGCAGCCCGGCGGCGTGCTGGCGCTCTACACCCGCGACCCGGTGCTGGCGGCGTTGGCCGTCCCGATGATCATGCTGATCGGGCCGGTCCATCTGGTGGATGGCATGCAGCGGCTGATCAGCAACGTGCTGCGCGGTTATGGCGAGACGTGGCTGCCGACCGCGAGCCACCTGCTGTCCTACGTCGTGGTCATGGTTCCCGTCGGCCATTGGCTGTGCATCGGGGCGGGGTTCGGCGCCTATGGCCTCGTCCTCGCCATCGGGGCCGCCAGCCTGCTGGCGACCGGCCTTCTCTTCGCCCGGTTCCTATGGCTGTCCCGCCGCCCGACCGGCGAACGGACCGCCCCACCTTTGGAGGCATAATGGGCAAGCTGCTGAGTGACGCGCAGATCCAGGGCTTTCGCGACGATGGTTTCGTGTCGGGCATCCCGGTGCTGTCCCCGGAGGAGGTGGCCGACCTCGTCGCCCGCACCCGGGCGTTCGAGGCGGATCGGCCGCAGGACGTCGCGTGGGCCTTCGACATCAAGGCGAACCTGCTGCTGGACTGGGTCTATGACCTGGGCCGCAACGCGCGGCTGCTCGACGCTGTGGAGGACCTGATCGGCCCCAATGTGCTGATGACCAACGGCGTCTACCGCAACAAGAATCCGGGATCGGCGGTGGATTACGGCTGGCACCAGGATTCCGCGCGCATCCAGGTCGATCCCTGCTTCGTCATCGCCTACGTCGCGCTGTCGCCGGCCACGCCGGAGAACGGCTGCCTGCGGGTGATCCCCGGCACGCACGACCGCGTCCGCCCCTTCTCCCTGACCGAAGGGCCGGGCCAGCGCCGCCGGCTGGTCGCCCGCGTCATCGACGTGGACGAGAGCGCGGCCGTCGACTTGACCCTGGCGCCGGGCGAGGCGGCGATCTTCCACAGCAACCTGGTCCATGGCTCCGCGCCGAACCGCAGCGACGCGCGGCGCATGGCCCTGCTCTACGACTACACCCCGGCCGAGGCGCGGCAGAATGTCGGCCGGGGCTCCGGCCAGTTGGTCCGCGGCGAGGACCGCTGGGGCCATTTCGCGCCGGAGCCGGTGCCGGAGCCCGGCCTGACCGAGGCCAACGTGCTGGGCCGCCGCGCCATCCTGTCGCCCTATCATGAAAACGTGCTGATGGGCCCGCGTCTGCCCGGTGAGACGGTGACCTTCCCCGACCGTCCCTATTGAGCGGCGTTCGCCGCGCGGAGGTCGTCGCAGAACACGCGCACGAGATGGTTCGACCGGGTCGCCGCCGCCGGCAGCGCCAGCGCGATGTCGGACGGCATGCGGTACCGGTCGGGCCGCACCGCGCGCATGCGCTCCGCGGCAACCCACTGGGCGGCGTAATGTTCGGGCAGGAAGCCGATGAACTGGCCGGACAGGATCAGGTGGGCCTGCGCCTCCATGTTCTCCACGCTGGCCTTGGGGATGGCCTGCCCGATGGCGGCAAGGTCGCGTTCCAGGCTGTAGGCGCGGGCGACGAAATGGTAGCGGGTGACGTCCGGCACCTCCAGCCCCGCCCCGATCCGCTCGTACAGCGGGTGGCCCTGCCCGCAGTAGAGCAGGCTGGTCTCGGTGTAGAGAGTCTCGTACTCCACCCCGGCGACGTGGTGCGGGAAGACGGCGACGGCGAGGTTCACGCGGCCGTCGAGCAGCGCGTGGTTGAGGCCCGACGGGCGGTCGACTGCAAGACGGATGTGCACCTCGTTGTCGCGCTGCTCGAACCGGCGGATGGCGGCGGCGATAGGGGACCGGCTGTCGGTTACCGTGCTGTCGACGAGGCCGATGGTCAGCTCCCCGACCAGCCGGCCGCGCAGGGAGGCCGTCTCCGTCCGGAACTCCTCCAGCGCGAGGAACAGCCGCTTGGTGGCGCGGTGGACGCGCTCCCCCTTCTCGGTCAGCCGGAAACCGCTGCGGCCCCGCTCGCACAGGGTCATGCCCAGGCGCTGTTCAAGGTTGCTGAGGTGGATGCTCAGGGTCGACGGCGTCAGCCCCAGCTTGGCCTGCGCGCCGGCGAAGCCGCCGCTCTCCGCCAGGGTGTGGAAGACCCGGAGAAGGCGGAGGTCGATGTTGTCGACGTTCATGCGTCACCACTCGCCCGTTGACCGCGCCGCCCCATGGTGGGGACGACGCGTCATACGCATGCAAGCGGAAGGCCAAGCGGGCTGTATCCCCTCTCCCCCCTAGGGAGAGGGTGTCCCTCAGCGGAAGCGCGGGCGGTGGTGCAGGACGCGGCCGATCACGTTCATCAGGAGTTGGGCGCCGAGGATGGCGGTGCCGCCGGTGTGGTCGTAGTCGGGCGCCACCTCCACGAGGTCGATGCCGACCACCGGGTTGCGGCGGGCGATGCTGTCCAGCAGTTCCAGCACTTCGTAATAGGTGAAGCCGCCGTGGCTGGGCGTTCCGGTCCCCGGCGCGATGGAGGGGTCGAAGCCGTCGATGTCGATGGTCAGGTAGCAGCGGCGGCCCGGCGGGATGCGCTCCACCACCGCCTCCACGCCGAGCTTGCGGATTTGGCGGACGCTGAGGATGTCCGACCCCATGGCGCGCGCGTCGTCGTAGCCGTCGCGCGCGGTGGAGGAGACGTTGCGGATGCCGAGCTGCGTCAGGCCTGTGACCCATGGCCGCTCCGCCGCCCGCCGCATCGGGTTGCCGTGGCCGTGCCGCACGCCGTGGCGCTCGTCCACGAAATCCAGGTGAGCGTCGATCTGGACGAGGTGGAAGGGCTCTTGCTCGGAAAAGGCGGCGATGCAGGGAATGTTGACGGAATGGTCGCCGCCCAGCACGACCGGCAGCGCGTCCGACGCCAGGATCTTGCGCACGCCCGCCTCGATGTTGGCGTGGCTGCGGACAGTGTCGGTGTGGACGATGTCGGCGTCGCCGATGTCCACCATCCGGCAGCGGTCCGGCGCAAGGTAGACGACGTCGTCCTCGTGGTCGTAGGCGCCGGCGTGCCCGAAGGAGAACAGGGTGGAGGCCTCGCGGATGGCGCGCGGCCCGAAGCGGGCGCCGGCCCGCCACTGGGTGCCCGCGTCGAAGGGAGCCCCGAGGACGGCGACGTCGGCGTCGATGCGGTCCCAGTCGGTGACGATCGGGCTCTTGCCGAAGGTGCAGAAGCCGACGAAGGGCAGGTTGAGCCGGCCCGTGTCGTAGCCGTGGGCCATCAGAACATCCCTCCGCGCGGGAGGATCGATGGGTCGAGGTCGGGGTGCGGCATGGGCGATTGGCCTTCGGTCGTTTTCCCCATCCTTCCGCCTTCCGGCGGGCCGGCAAAGTTCCTTTGCTCAAACCATGGTTGGAGGCCGGTCCAAGCGGGCAATCCGAATAAAAACCCTTTTGGTTTCAAAACACCGGCACATGCCATCCAAAGACGAGCATGCGGCCTACTCCAATCGTTAGATCCACAGCAGCGGGATGCTTACCGAATTTTCAAAGCCCGTTTTGACAGAAATCACTGCACAAAAAATCACCACCTCAAATGCCGCTCCGCCGTGGGATTGATTAAACATTGCACTTGCCCGCCCATTCTTTGGTCATTGGTTCCGGGTTGACAGTGCAATTGGCTTGTCCGTGTACTTGAGCATCTGGGGCATCCAGTCATTGCCGAATGGAACGGAGCCAAGCGATGAACAGCATTCAGCGTTTTCTGATCGGCGTTGCACTCGTGGCACTCGCAACTCCAGCAATTGCCGCCGACACGCTGGTCATCGGCAACGAGGGAACCTACCCGCCCTTCAGCATGATGACCGCGGACGGCAAGGTGACGGGCATCGAGCCCGATCTGGCGCGCGAGATGTGCAGCCGCATGAAGGCGGATTGCGACATCAAGGTGATGGATTTCCAGGCGCTGATCCCCGCCCTGCTCCAGGGGCGGCTGGGCGCGATCGGGTCGCAGCTGACGCCCCTGCCGGAACGCAAGGCGAAGATGCTGTTCACCACGCCGATCATCTTCAACCATGACGCCTTCGTGGTCCGCAAGGACAGCACGGTCGCCTTCACCAAGGAAGGGCTGAAGGGCACGCGGATCGGCGTCCAGCGCGGCACGCCGCAGGCCAAGTACATCACGGAGAATTTCGCCGGTTCGGTGACGCCGAGCCTGTACGACAACCCGGAGCAGATGAAGCTGGACCTGCTGGCCGGGCGGCTGGACATGGTGTTCGGGGCCAGCCTGAACTGGACGGCGTCGCTGATCGACACGCCGGACGGCAAGAACTGGAAGATGTCGGACTTCACCGTCTGGACGGGCGACCCGACCCTTCCCGCCGCCGAGCAAGGCAGCAGCTGGGCCGTGCCGAAGGGTAAGGAAGCGGTCGTGGAGAAGATGAACGCCGCCCTGAAGAACATGATCGCCGACTGCACCTTCACCACCATCCGGGCGAAGTACCTGTCCACGCCGATCTCGCCGGACGAGGCCGCCTGCATCACGAAGAAGAGCTGATCGCCAAGCGGAAGGGGGGATGCCGCCATGGGCCTTCTTGCCTACGGTGCCGACGGCTACGGCGACGAGTTGCTGGCGGGGGCCTGGGTCACGGTGCAGTTGGCCGTGTTCGCCTACGCCCTGGCGGCGGTCCTGGGAACGCTGATGGCGATCCTGACGCTGAAGCCGCGCGGGGTGCGCTGGGCGGTCGGCCGCGTCTACGCGTCGGTGGCGACGGGCGTTCCGTCGCTGCTGGTGATCTTCCTCCTCTATTACGGGGGGACGGAGATCGTGCACGCGCTGCTGGTGCCGTTCGGGGTGGACGAGCGGCCGAGCATCTCGCCCTTCTGGGCGGCGGTCGCCGCGCTCGCCTTCGTCTACACCCCCTACCTCGCCGACCTGCTGCGCGGGGCCATCCACAACGTGCCCAAGGGGCAGCTGGAGGCGGCGGAGGCCCTGTCGGTGCCGCGGCGGCAGATCTGGCTGGGCGTGCTGCTGCCGCAGGCGCTGCGCATCGCCTACCCGGGCTTCGTCAACATCTGGGTGGTGCTGCTGAAGGACACGGCGCTGGTGTCGCTGGCCGGCCTGACCGACCTGATCGCCGCGGCGAAGGTCGCCTCCGGCTCCACGCGGGAGCCGTTCCTCTTCTACGGCGTGGTGGTCGTGTTCTTCGTCCTGTTCGCCGCGGCGACGATCCGGCTGGCGAACCGCCACGCGCGCCGGCTCGACCGCGGCGTCCGGCCTTCGGAAGCCTAATCTGGCTGAAGCCTGATCCGTTCTTGGTGGCCGACTCCTTGGAGGCCTGATGAGTTTCGATTTCGCCCTCGCCTGGGACAGTATGCCGGCGCTGCTGAACGGCGCCTGGATGACCGTCCTGATCACCGCCAGCGTGATGGCTGTCGGCGCCGTGCTGGGGTTCGGGATGTGCTTGGTGCGCATGTCGCGCAACCGGGTCCTGGCCGCCGTCGGTGCGGCCTATGTGGCGGTGTTCCGCGGGGCGCCCAGCATCGTTCTGCTGTATTTGGTCTATGCCGGGCTGCCGCAGCTGTCCATCGTTCGGGACACGCCGCTGTGGGTCCTGTTCGCCAGCCCGCTGTTCTGCGCCATCCTGGGACTGGGGCTCAACCACTCCGCCTATGTGGTGGAGATCCTGCGCGGCGCCCTGTCGGCCGTGCCGCCGGGGCCGGTCGAGGCGGCGCTGGCGCTCGGCCTGTCGCCGCGGCTGGTCTTCCTCAAGGTCCGGCTGCCGATCGCCGTCCGCTACGGGCTGAAGGCCTACCAGAACGAGGTGCTGATTTTCCTGAAGAGCACCGTGGCGGTGGGGGCGGTCACCATCGCCGACCTGACCGGGGCGGCGAACGAGATCTTCTCCATGACCTACGACCCATTCACGCCGCTGGTCACCGCGGGGGCGATGTATTGGGCGATGACCAACAGCCTGCGCCTCGCCTTCGAGGCGCTCGACCGGCGGCTGAACCGGCATCTCGCCGCGGGCGTTCCGGACAGCCGGCCGGCGACGGCGCGGCGGGCCGATCCGGGTTCCGCGCTGTTCCGGCGCCTCCGCCGCTCGCCCGCCAAGCCCGCCGAATGAGGGAGAATGCCATGGGATTGGCTTTTCAGACGGATCTGGGGCTGGACGCGCGCCTGCGGCACCGGGCGGCGATCGAGATCCGGGGCTTGCGCAAGCGCTACGGCGCGCAGGAGGTGCTGCGGGGCGTGACGCTGACCGTGGAACGCGGCGAGAAGATCGTGCTGTGCGGCCCGTCCGGGTCTGGGAAATCCACCCTGATCCGCTGCATCAACGGGCTGGAACGGCACGACGGCGGCACCATTGCCGTCAATGGCGTGGACCTCGACGCCGATGGGCGCGGCGTCCAGGACGTGCGGCGCGAGGTCGGGATGGTGTTCCAGCACTTCAACCTGTTCCCGCACATGACCATCCTGGAGAACTGCACCTTCGCGCCACGCCACGCGCTGGGCCTGTCCCCGGCCAAGGCGGCGGAGCGGGCGATGCACCATCTGGCGCGCGTCCGCATCGCCGACCAAGCGGGCAAATACCCGGCGCAGCTGTCCGGCGGCCAGCAGCAGCGCGTCGCCATCGCGCGCGCCCTGTGCATGGACCCTAAGATCATGCTGTTCGACGAGCCGACCTCCGCGCTCGACCCGGAGATGGTGTCGGAAGTGCTCCAGGTGATGGAGGAATTGGCCGCGCAGGGGATGACGATGCTGTGCGTGACCCACGAGATGGGCTTCGCGCGCCACGTCGCCGACCGCTGCGTCTTCCTGGACCACGGCGAGATCGTCGAGCAGGCCGACGCCGAGCGCTTCTTCGCCGCGCCGGAGAGCGAAAGGCTGCGGGCGTTCCTGAACCAGATGCTGCGCTAGCCGGCCCACCCTTTCATCTGCCGGGCAGCCTGCTTCAACATCACGACGTCGAAGTGGTGGGCCAAGAAGCGGTAGCCGCGCTGGACGAGGCTGCGGGTTTGCTCCTCGGTCATGGCGGCGCCGCCAAGCGGGACGCCGTGTTCGAGGATGACCCGTTCCGCCTGGCTCACCGCCTCGCGGAACTCCGGCGCGTCGAAGCGGCCTGGGACGCCGAGGTCGGACGACAGGTCGAAGGGTGCGATCAGCATGAAGTCCACGCCGTCGACCTTGCAGATTTCCGCGATGTTCTCCACGGCGCTGCGCGTCTCGATCAGGATGCCGCACACCGTGCGGTCGCCGCGGTGGGGAAGATAGTCGTGCAGGTCCACCCCCCAGCGCGAATGGGCGACGAAGGGTCCCCAGCCGCGCCGCCCTCGCGGCGGGTAGCGGGTCAGCGCCACGCAGTCGGCCACCGTCTCCGCCGTCGTGACCAGCGGGAAGACGATGCCCTCCGCCCCGGAATCCAGCGCCGGCTTCACAAAGGCCTCGTCGCGGCGCGGGACGCGGACCAGCGGCGCGCAAGACGTGCCGGCGGTCGCCGCGATCATGGCGTGGAGGCTTTCCGGCCCGACCGGGCCATGCTCCTGGTCGATCATCACCCAATCGGCGCCGGCCGCGGCCAGGGCCTGGGTGGCCACCGGGGACGGGATGACGTTGAGGAAGCCGGACAGCAGCTCCGTGCCGGCGTGCAGCCTTTCCTTCAGTCCGCGCATGTCCCCCTCCGGGCGGTGTGGACGGTAGCGGCCACGATACACCCCGCCGGGCGGGCGCCGGACGCGGGCTTTGGGGGTGGCGCCCAGGACGTTCGGCGCATCACTTCGCCAGCACGCCGATGAGGTGGTCGGCGAGACGCAGGGTCAGGGCGATCATGGTGAAGGTCGGGGTCGCCGTGCCTTCGGTCGGGAAGACCGAGTTGCCGGCGATGTAGAGGTTTTCCAGCTCGTGGACCCGGCAGTCGGGGTCGACGACGCCGTCCTGCGGCCGCTCGCTGATGCGCGTGGTGCCGCAATGGTGATGGCCCCAGTGGTCGAAGCGCGACCAGCCGTCCGGCCGGGTCAGCATGGACACCGTCGCCGTGCCGACGCCCAGCCGTTCCAGCTCCTTCCCGAACAGCTCGATGCCCCGCCGCACGCTGTGCTCATCGATGGCGCTCATCTGCCAATGCAGGTTGATCCGCCGCAGGCCGAGCGCGTCCACGTCGTGCACCAGGGTCACGCGGCTGGCCGGGTTGGGCGCTTGTTCGACCTCCGCCTTGATCAGCCAGGTGGTGGAGGACTTGTCGATGCCCAGCACCTTGCGCAGCTTGTTTTCCGTCAACCAGTCGAGATCGCGCAGCACGTTGCCGAGGTGGTAGTCGACGTCCGCCACCATGTCGCCGCCGCGCAGCCACTGCCCCAGCCCGTCCCGCAGCAAGCCGAGCGACCGGCTGCCGCGCGTCGGGCCCTTGCTGAAGGGCTCCAGCGCGAAGTGGGTGTTGAGGATGCGCTCCCGCCGCATGAGGTCCGGCGTCGGCCGCACGCAGCCTTCCACCATCATCGTGCCCATCGCGGCGCCGTCAGCCGCATGGCGCGTGTAGAACCAGAGCCTGGGATCCGGCCCGGAAAGCCGGACGATCCCGGGCCAGGAGACGCGGTGCTCCATAAAGTAGCGGCCGACGTTGCCGTGGCCGTTGCCGAGCCCCGCCGGCCGCACGCCGTCGGCGTTGAGCAGCAGACGGGCGTTCTCCAGGCCGCCGCAGGCCAGCACCACGACGCGGGCGCGGACGCGGAACCGGCGGCCGGCGGGATTGGCGGCGACGACCTCGCGCACCACGCCGTCCGCGTCGCCCACCCGGAGGTCCACGACGCTGCTGTTGAGGAAGCAGCTGACATTGCGGGACGAGGCTATCGCGTCGCGGTGCGCCGTTCCGAAGCGGGTCGGCTTGATCTGCGTCGCGCCGTTGATGAAGCGTTGCGGGGACAGCGGCAGCAGCGGACGGTCGGTCAGACCGGACCAGTATTCCCCGTCGAAGCGGTCGGTGGGCAACCCGATCAGCTCCGCCGCGCGCGCGTAATTGGGCCGCAGCGCCGTTTCCGGAAAGGGCCAGCCGCTGCCGGGAATCCAGTCGCGCCGCTCGAAATCAATGGGGTCGAGCGGCCGGCATAGCCCCGCCCAGCGGTTGGTCGACCCGCCGAAGTACCGCAGCCGCGCCGTGGACGGGGGCAGATAGGGCATCCCGGACGTGGAGCCGGCATAAAATTTTTGCCCCGCCCGCGAATAATGATAGCTGCCCGCCTCCAATATCGTAACCCGAAAGGGCAGCGTATCGAATGCACGCCCCAAGGTGATGCCGGCAGCGCCGGCACCAACAACGCAAATTTCGGTGTCAATTACCGCATCTTCGGGCAGCTCCGCCCCATCCAGGATCATGGTACTGCTTATCAGTTCTGTCTCAATCACATTTGGCTTATTTTTCTGCTTGTGCAATGGCAAAGGGAAATCGATGGGCACGGCCAAGGCGCTGGCGGCCGGAACGGCTTGCCTGGGACGATATGGGTAACCGGTGTGGCTGATAGTGCCCAGGCGACACACCAAACATCTTTATTCCATACGAAAAGTTGCACCGCATCATGCCTGCCGCGCTGAGATCGCATGAGCACGAAACAGCGCCGTAACCTACATTCCGGAACGCAATCCCGCCCCGTCCCGACCGTCCCCAAAATGATCCCGGAAATTTCGGCTGCGATGCTGTTCGGCGTCGCCGGCGTGTGTTTCGGCGCCAGCTGGGCGCTGTTCCGCTCGAAGAAGGCGATCATCGCCACGCAGGCGCTGTGCTCCGCCTCCTTTATCACCCATTACATGCTGATCGGTGCCGTCAGCGGCGCCAGCATGAGTTCGCTGTCGCTCAGCCAGTCGCTGATGATCGGCCTGTGGCGCCGCAGCCGGGCGATGACCGTCCTCTACTGGTCCACGTTGCCGGCGATGATGGTGCTGACGGCCCTGACGTGGCACGGCCCGGCGTCCCTGGCGTCTGGCCTTGGGCTGACGCTCGCCGCCTGCGGACGCTGGCAGACCAGCGTGCTGCGCCTGCGCCTGTTCTTCGTCGCCGGCTCGCTCGCCTGGATCGTCCACGACACGCTGGTCGGGTCGCCGTTCGGCTGCACCGCCAACATCGTCAACCTGTGCTTCAACCTGTGGACCATCCGCGCCCTTCTGCGCGAACGGCGCCGCGACAACCTGCGCGCGCCGGCCCTGGCTGCGGCGGCCTGACCTTCCACCCGCACCGAAAAGCCGGCGACCGCGAGGCCGCCGGCTTTTTCTTTGTTGGAAGCGGTCAGTTCGGACCGCCGCAGAGCTGGTCGCGGGTCGTCTGCTTGGCGGCGTCGGCGGAGAAGCCGTAGGGCTCGACGATCTTGGCGAACTCGCCGGACGCCTTCATCTCCGCCAGCACCTTGTCGAAGGCGTCGCGCAGCGATGCGTCCTGCTTGCGGAAGGCGGCGCCGTCGCAATAGACCGGGGCGCCCTTCACAGGGGCCACAACCTCGACGTTCGGGTCGTTCGCCTTGGTGACGAGGTCGTGGATCGACAGAACCGGCAGCGAATAGACGTCGATACGCCCGTCCTGGAGCATCTTCAGGCCGCTCTGCGGGTCCGGCACGACGATGACCCGGTCGCGCGGAACGCCGGCGTCGAGCGCCAGCTTCTCCTCCGTGCCGCCACCCGGCGCGCCGATCTTCGCCTTCGGGTTCTTGGCAATGTCCTGGTAGGAGGAGAGTTGCAGCGGGTTGCCCTTCTTCAGCGCGAAGGCCTCCGCGTCGCAAAGGATCGGCTGGCTGTAGGCGACGGCGCGGCAGCGCTCCGGCTTCATGAACAGGCCAGCGGTGATCACGTCGAAGCGGCGGGCCTGAAGGCCGGGGATCATCGCCCCGTATTCGGAGATGGAACCGACCACGTCGCCGACGCCCAGCTTGCCCATCACGGCGCGGGCGACGTCCGGGGCGGCGCCCGACACCGTGCCGTCCGGCTTCACCGCGGTGTAGGGCGGCTCGTTGGCGATGCCGATGCGGACGAATCCCTGCTCCTTCAGCTTGGCGAGCGCGTCGTCAGCGGCGCTGGCGGGGGACGCGGCGAATGCACCCAGAAGGGCGATGGCGGCCGCGCCGAGGACATGGGTCCGGAACATTTTCGAATGCGTCATGTCGGTCTTCCCTCTGTGAAGGTTGGTTTTCAGCCGCCGCGCGGCCCTTCCTGTTCAGTCGTTGTCATTCTTGTTCTTCCCTGGCTTACAGCCTCAATCCTCCAGGGTTCCAACCACCGCGATGCAGTCGCCGGCCTTCACGAGGCCGGGGAAGTGGCGGGCGGCCAGGATGCCGTCCAGGCCGGCCCGGTAATCGGACGGCGCCTGCCCCGTGCGCCCGATGGGGTGGATGCGCGCCAGCAGGTCGCCCTTGCGCACCGGCTCGCCCAGGTCAACGCAGGGCTCGATCAGCCCGGCGTCCTCGGCGAAGCGGAAGCAGTCGGAGGACGGCATGTCGAGCCAGCGCGTCGGCGCCGTCTCCACGGCCCCGGCCAGGATTCCGGCGTGGCGCAGCACGTTGGCGACGCCCCGCTTGGCGATGGCGATGGTGGAGGCGCGCCCGGTGCCGCCGCCGCCGAGTTCCGTGGTGACGAACAGCTTGCCCTGCTCCTCCGCCGCGGTGTCGTACATGCCGACCGCGTCGATCTCCAGCATGCGCATGGAATAGGGGGCGGAGAAGGCGGCCACCGCCGCGAAGCAGCGCGCCTCCTGCGCCTTGTCGGGCAGGATGTGGGCGGCGGCGAAGGGCACGAAGTCCAGCGTCCTACCGCCCGAATGCAGATCCATCACCACGTCCGCCATGGGCAGCAGGGTGCGGTTGAAATAGTCCGCGATCTTCTGCGTCACCGTCCCGTCCGGCCGCCCGGGGAAGCTGCGGTTCAGGTTTCCCTTGTCGATGGGCGAGGTGCGGGTGCCCGCCTGGAAGGCCGGGTAGTTCATCGCCGGAACGATGATCACCCGGCCGGTGACCTGCTCCGCCTTTATCGTGCGGGCGAGGTCGAAGAGGGCCACGGCCCCCTCATACTCGTCGCCGTGGTTGGCGCCGGTCAGTAACGCGGTCGGCCCTGGTCCGTTGCGCACCACGGTGACCGGGATCATCACCGATCCCCAGGCGGAATCATCGCGGCTGTAGGGCAGGCGCAGGAAGCCGTGCTGCACGCCGTCGCGGTCGAAATCGACCGTCGGCGCGATAGGAGACGGCGGCAGCGTGTCGAGCGGCATTCGCACCTCCGTCACGATTTCACGAACAGCTTGCGCGGCACGTTGGCGAGGCATTCGACGCCGGTGTCGGTGATCGCGATGCTCTCCGTGATCTCCAGCCCCATGTCCTCCAGCCACAGGCCGGTCATGAAGTGGAAGGTCATGCCGGGTTCCAGCACCGTGCGGTCGCCCGGCCGCAGGCTCATGGTGCGCTCGCCCCAGTCCGGCGGGTAGCTGAGGCCGATCGGGTAGCCGGTGCGGTTGTCCTTGGTGATGCCGTACTTCTTCAGCACGGCGAAGAAGGCGTTGGCGATGTCCTCGCACGTGTTGCCCGGGCGCGCGGCGGCAAGGCCGGCCTCCATCCCCTCCAACGTCGCCTTCTCCGCGTCGAGGAAGGCCTGCGTCGGGGTGCCGAGGAACACGGTGCGCGACAACGGGCAATGGTAGCGCTTGTAGCAGCCGGCGATCTCGAAGAAGGTGCCCTCGCCCGTGCGCATGGGGCGGTCGTCCCAGGTCAGGTGCGGGGCGGAGGCGTCGGCGCCCGAGGGCAGCAGCGGCACGATGGCCGGATAGTCGCCGCCGATCCCGTCCACGCCGCGCGTACCGGCGTCGTAGATCTCGGCGACGAGGTCGCACTTGCGCATGCCCGGCTTGATGGTGTCGACGATGCGCTGGTGCATGGCCTCCACGATGCGCGCGGCCTTGCGCATGTAGTCCAACTCCTGCGCGCTCTTCACCGCGCGCTGCCAGTTGACCAGCGCGGTGGCGTCGCTGAAGCGCGCGTTGGGCAGGTGGGTGGTCAGGGAGCGGAAGGCGGCGGCGGTGAACCAGTAATTGTCCATCTCCACGCCGATGGACGCCTTGCCCCAGCCGCGATCCTCCAGGATGCGCGACAGCAGGTCCATGGGGTGGCGTTCGGTGGATTGGACGTAGTGGTCCGGGTAACCGATGATGTTGTCGTGGGCGAGGTAGGCGGTGCGCTTGGCCCCGTTGGCGTCCTGGCCGCGCCCGTACCAGATCGGCTCCCCATCCGGCGGCACGACCACGCACTGGTGCACGTAGAAGGACCAGCCGTCATAGCCGGTCAACCAGGCCATGTTGGACGGGTCGGTGACGATCAGCACCTCCACGCCGGCCTTATCCATGGCCTTGCGGGTCTTGGCGAGCCGGGCCGCGTATTCGTCCCGGCTGAAGTTCAGGGTCGGTTCGGGCATGATGGTCCTTTCGGAAAAGGCTGCGCGGTCCCTAGCGGGCGTCAGGCGTCGAAGGCGGTTCCGGCGTTGGCGGCGAGCGCTCGGCCGCGCGCCAGCGTGGCGATGGCGGTGTCCTGGACCCCGGTGCCGGTGAGGTCGCAGACGGTGATCTGGTCGGGCGATGCGCGGCCGGGGGATTGTCCGGCGATCACGGCGCCCAGTTCGGGGAATTGGCGGTCGGCGGGGACGGCGCCGGCCTTGATGGCGTGGTGCAGTTCGCCCAGCCGGCCGACCTGCCGCAGGCTGTCGGCGACGTAGAGGTCGGCGCGGGCGAGCACGGCGGGTTCCAACTCGTTCTTGTGCTCGGCGTCGGAGCCCATGGCGGTGACGTGCTGGCCGGGCGCCAGCCAGTCGGCGAAGAGGATCGGCGCGTCGGCGGGCGTGGTGGTGACGACGATGTCGGCCCCGGCTACGGCGGCGCGACCGTCGGCCATGGCGCGCACGGGGATGCCGAGCCGGTCGGACAGGCGGGCCGCCGCCACGCTGGCACGGGCCGGGTCGCGGGCCCACAGCCGCGCCTCCCGGATCGGGCGGACGAGGGTCAGCGCCTCCAGCTGCAAGGCGGCCTGCACGCCGGCCCCGAAGACGGTGGCGACCGCGGCGTCCGGGCGGGACAGATGCTTGGCGGCGACCGCCCCGGCGGCGGCGGTGCGCACGTCGGTCAGGTAGCCGTTGTCGAGCAGCATGGCCTCCACCAGCCCGGTGCGCGTGCTGAGCAGCACCATCAGGCCGTTGACGCTGGGCAGGCCGAGCGTCGGGTTGTCGAAGAAGCCGGGGCTGATCTTGATGGCGAAGCCGTCCAGGCCCGGCACATAGGCGGTCTTCACGTCAACCTCTCCGCGATGCTCCGGGATGTCGAGGCGCAGGATCGGCGGCATGGCGACGGGCTTTGTGGCCAGCGCCAGGAACGCGTTTTCCACGCAGGTGACGGCGTCCTGGTCGAGCGGGACGAGGCGGCGCAGTTCCGCCTCCGTCAGAATGGTCATGCGGGGCATGCGGTGACTCCCGTGGCATCGCCGCAGACAATCCGGCGGTGCAAGTCCATGTCGATGTTGCGGCCAGACAGCAAAGCGACGGTCGGCCCGCGCAGCCCGACTTTCTCTGGCAATTTGTCGGCGAGAAGGGCCGCAATGCCCACCGCCCCGGCGCCCTCGACGATTTCCTGTTCGCGGAGGTAGGCGTGCTTGATGCCCGCGGCGATTTCCGCCTCGGTCAGCAGCACGACCCCGTCCAGCAGGGTGGCGGCGAGGCGGAAAGTGTGGCGATTGGCAAGCCCGATGCCACCGCCGAGCGAGTCCGCCAGGGTTTCCAGCTCCTCCACCAACACCGGCTTTTTGGCGGTCAGGCTGGCGTGCATGGCCGCACCGCGCTCCATCGAGACGCCGACCACCCGCGCCTGCGGGCGCAGAGCCTTCACCGCCAGAGCCACGCCGCCGATGAGGCCGCCGCCGGAGAGGGGCACCAGCACAAGGTCGACGTCCGGCACCGCCTCCACGATCTCCAGCCCAAGGGTGCCCTGACCGGCGATCACGCCGGCGTCGTCGAAGGGCGGGACGGTCGCAAAGCCTTCCTCGCGAACGAGACGGTCGACCTCCTCCTGCGCGTCGTCTTGGGAGCGGCCGACGATGCGGATCTCCGCCCCCAGCGCGCGGATGCCCTCCACCTTGTTGGCTGGCACGAGCGCCGACATGCAGACCACGCAGCGCACCCCGGCCTGGGCGGCGGCATGCGCCAGCGCCCGACCGTGATTGCCGGTGGAGGCCGCCGCCACGCCGGTTGCCAGCGCGGAGTGCGGCAAGGACAGCAGGGCGTTGGTGGCGCCGCGCAATTTGAAGCTGCCGGTGGTCTGGCGCGTGTCCAATTTTAGGAAGACCGGGGCGCCGCAACGTTCCGTCAGGCTGGGGGAGGCGACGGTCGGCGTTTCCGCGATCCGTCCGGTCAGCCGCGCCCGCGCGCGGAAGACGTCCTCCAGGCCAATGCTTTGGTCAGCCATAGTCAGGCTCCCACCGGCAGACCGAGGGTCATCAGGCGGCCGAACTCCGGCCGCGGATGGTCGTCGCCGCACAGGCGCAGCGCCGCCCAGGCCGTCGCTTGGTTGCTGGTCACCACCGGGCGGCCGATGGCCTCCTCGATGCGGCGGGCGACCAGCGCGGAGCGCAGCGCGGTGCAGGAGACGAACAGCGCCTCCGCGTCCGCCGGCATCGCCTCCACCGCCGCCTGGACCAGCGAGTCCGGCGTCAGACGCGCCATCACCCGGTCGTCGTCCAGGCCGAGATAGGTGAAGCGCGCGATGTCGAGGCCGTGGCCGGCGAAATAGGCGGCCATAGGGCGGGCGGTTTCCTCCGTGTAGGGGGTCAGCACCGCGATCCGCTTGGCGCCGAACGCCTTCAACCCGAGACGCGCCGCGGATGGCGGGGTCAGAACCGGCACGCCGGGCTTGGCGTTGCGGATGGCCTGCTCCACCACCTCATCCCCCATGACGACGGAGGCCGACGTGCAGGAATAGACGACCACGTCCAGATCCTCGTCGGGCAGGATCAGGGCGGCGCCTTCCTCCAGCCGGGGCTGCATGCGGCGCAGGTTCTCCGGCGTGGTCGGGTTGGCGTAGGCGATGCGCGCGGTGTAGACCCCGACCGCCTCACCCGCCACCATGCGCCGGAAGTCCGGCTCGCTGGTGTGGTCGGTGGCGAGGACGACGAGGCCGACGCGCTTGGGAACCGGGCGGTCGTCGAAGCGCAGGGGCGTATCGGCGCGCGTGATGGGAATCGTCTGCATCATCAAAGTCCAGTTACCGGTAGCGGCGGAAGCGGCGTTCCAGCAGGTGCAGGGCCGGCACGGCGATCAGGCTGATCGCCAGGAACAGCACCCCGACCAGCGTCATCGGCTCCAGGTAGCGGTAGTTGAAGTTGGCGATGCTCCGCGCCTGGCTCATCAGCTCCACCACCGTGATGGCCGACAGCAGCGGCGTTTCCTTGAACATCGCGACGAAGTAGTTGGCGAGCGCCGGGATCATCGGCGGGATCGCCTGCGGCAGGATGATGTGTTGCCAGGTCTGGACGGCGGTCAGGTTGCAGGCCTTGGCCGCTTCCCACTGGCCGCGCGGGGTGTTGTCGATGCCGGCGCGGAAGACCTCCGCCATGTAGGTGGCGTAATGGACGCCGAGCCCGATCACCCCCGCGGTCAGCGGCGACAGCAGGATCCCCGCCCCCGGCAGCACGTAGAAGAGGAAATAGAGCTGCACCAGAAGCGGCGTGCCGCGGATGAATTCCACCAGGAAGGCGGTGGTGCGCGACACCAGCCGGTTCGGCGACCGCCGCAGCAGCGCGAAGGCCAGCCCCACGACCGCCGCCAAGACCGAGCCAAGCACCGTGGCGAGCACGGTGATCTTCAGCCCGTCCAGCAGGGTCGGCATGATCTCTCGTACGAACGCCCAATCCCATTCCATGGCGGACCTCAGTGCCGGATGCCGTCGAGGCCGCGCGTCATGCGGCGCTCAAGGGTCTTCATGCCGAACGAAATCATGGAGGCGAGCGCGAAGTAGATGACCAGCACCGTCAGGAACGGGATGGCCGTGCTTCCCGTCTGGGAACGCACGACCTGCGCCTGGAAGGTCAGGTCGGTCAGCGAGATCAGCGACACGACGGACGTCGCCTTCAGAAGCTCGATGGCGTTGTTGCCGAAGGTCGGGATCATCACAACGAAGGCCTGCGGCAGCAGGACGTGGCGCAAGCCCTGCCAGCGCGTCAGGTTCAGCGCGACGCAGGCCTCGTGCTGCTCCCGCCCGATGGACTGGACGGCGGAGCGCACCACCTCCGCCCCATAGGCGCCGACGTTGAGCCCCAGCGCCAGCACACCGGCCTGGAGCGGCGTCAGCTCGAACCCGATCAGCGGCAGCACGAAATAGGCCCAGAACAGCTGGACGAAGATCGAGGTGCCGCGGAAGAACTCGATGTAGGCGAGCGCCAGGGCGCGCACCGCCCAGAAGCGCGACAGCCGTCCCAGCCCGGCGGCGAAGGCCACGGGCAGGGCCAGCGCACAGCCGAGCACGGTGAGTTCCACCGTGACCCGCGCGCCGTCGAGCATCAGCCCGATGTAGCCAGACCAGTCCCCCATGAACGGCCTTCTCACAAATTTCGGAAACGAGACGGTCAGATGCGTTGGCCGGCGGCGATGATCTTCTTCAGGAAGGTCTGCGTGCGTTCGTGGCGCGGGTTGGTGAAGATCTCACCGGGCGGCCCCTCCTCCACGATGCGGCCACGGTCGAAGAACAGCACGCGGTCGGCGAAGTCGTGCGCGAAGCTCATTTCGTGGGTGACGAGCAGCATGGTCATGTCGGTCTGCGTGCCGAGCATGCGCATGACGTTCAGCACCTCCTCCACCAGTTCCGGGTCGAGGGCGGAGGTCACCTCGTCGAACAACATGATCCGGGGCTGGAGCGCCAGCGCGCGGGCGATCGCCACGCGCTGCTTCTGCCCGCCGGACAGGGCCGCCGGCATGGAATTGGCCTTGCCGGCCATGCCGACCATTTCCAGCAGCTCCATGGCCCGGCGCTGCGCCTCGGCCGCGCGCACGCCCTTGGTCAGCATGGGGGCCAGCGTCACGTTCTCCAGCACCGTCTTGTGCGGGAACAGGTTGAACAGCTGGAACACCATGCCGATCTTGGCGCGCATGCGGTGCAGGTGCGCCTCGTCCGCCGGGACCACCCGGCCGTTGCGCTCCATGTGGAACAGGTAGTCGCCATCCACCCGGACAAAGCCGCTGTCGATGCGTTCCAGCGTCATCAGCGTGCGCAGGATCGTCGTCTTGCCGGAGCCCGACGGGCCGATCAGCGCCAGCTTCTCCCCAGGCATCACGGAGAAGCACAGGTCCTTCAGCACGGTGAAGGAGCCGTAGCTCTTGGTGACGTGATCTACATTTATGATGGGGTCTATGATGGGCTCGGTCATGCCGGTCTCCCGTATCGTCGGTGCGGCAAGCGATGTCGCGCAAACGATGCGGCCGACCCTAAATCATGTCAATGCACAAAATCGAACCATGACAATTTTGGCGAATTGCGGCTGAGTTGTGGTCGTCCAGCCGGAGCGACCCACGTCAAATGGCGAGCAGCACCGGCTCCGGGTCGCTGTTCAGCAGGTTGACGATCACGCCCAGCCCGGCGCGCAGCTCGCTCTCGGTGGTCGAGGCGATGGAGATGCGCAGCGCCGCCGTCCGGGCGCCGGGCGCGATGGCGAAGGCGGAGCCGGCGGCGACCGCGACGCCCTGGAGGCGGGCGTGCGACACGAAGGTCGCTTCCGGCCGCCCCTCGCCCAGCGGCAGCCAGACGTGCAGCCCCTCGGGATGCCCACGATGAGGGATGCCCGCCAGGATTTCGGCCGCCAGTTCATGGCGGCGGCGCAGGGCGCGGCGCTGCCAGCGGACCATCTCCATGGCGAATCCGCTCTCCACCCAGCGGGTCGCCAGCTCCGCGATCAGCGGCGTCGCCATCCAGTTGGTGACCAGATGCCGGTTGGCGACCCCCGCGATCAGCCGGTCCGGCACCACCAGGTAGCCGGTGCGCAGGCCCGGCATCACGCATTTGGTGAAGCTGGTGACGTAGAGCGTGCGTTCCGGCGCCAGGGCGGCGAGCGGGGGCCGCCGCTCCTCCAGGATCGGGCCGAGCGGGTCGTTCTCGATGATCGACAGGTTGTGCCGCTGCGCCACCCGCACGATGTCGGCGCGCCGCGCCGCCCCCATGTGGCTGGCCGTCGGGTTGATGGGACTGGGCATCACGAACAGCGCCCGCACGGTGCCGTCGCGGCAGGCGGCGTCCAGCGCATCGGGCAGCAGCCCCTGCTCGTCAATGGCGACGCCGCGCAGCTTGATCCCCATGTAGGAGGCGAGCGGCAGTAGCGTGTGGTGCCCGATCTCCTCCGTCGCCACGGTGGAGCCCGGCGGGGCGGCGGCCATCAGCGCGATGGTCATGCCGGCGGTGGCGCCGTTGGTCAGCGTGACGTTGGCGGCGCTGGTTTCCACCCCGCAGTCGCGCAGCCAGGGCACGGCGGCGGCGCGGTGGCGGGCGAACAGCGTGTTGGGCCGGAAGGACAGCACCACCGACGGCGGCAGGGAGGAGGCCAACTCCACCAGCCCCTGCTTCATCGCCTCCACATGCAGCGGGTCGCACACCGGCTTCAAGATGGACAGGTCGATGACCTCGTCCACGCGCTGCGGGATGAAGGGCGGGTCGGGTTCGGACTTGGCGGCACGGACGAAGGTGCCCCGCCCGGTCTCCCCGCTAATCAGGCCGCGCCGGATGAGTTCTTCATAGGCACGACTGACCGTCTGGACGGAAATGCCCAATTGGTCGGCAAGCTGCCGGTGCGTCGGCAACCGGTCGCCGACCGCCAGATGCCCTTCGGCGATGGCGCTTTGCACCTGTTCGGCGAGCGACAGGTACACCGGCCTGCTCAAGGCCGCAGCATCGGGGTGCCACTTTGTCATGCAACATTTCTGCGCAAAATCAGGACATTTGACAATGGAGAAAAGCGCGGACATCGTGGATCGGCGATGCGCCACGATGATGCGACCTGAGGACGCTGGAAAAAGCCGGACCATGACCGACCTGAAGCTCGACCCCATCGACCTGCGCATCCTGGCGGAAATCCAGCGCGACGGGCGCATCACCAAGCTGGCGCTGGCCGACCGCGTCGGGCTGTCGCCCACCCCGTGCTGGGTGCGTCTGCGCCGGCTGGAGCAGGCGGGCATCGTCATCGGCTACCACGCCCGCCTCGCCCTGCGGCAGGTGACGCCCTTCGCCATGGTGATTGTGGAGGTGACGCTGGGCGCCCACCGGCAGAGTGACTTCGACCGCTTCGAACGGGCCGTGCGCGACGAGCCGCACATCGTGTCCTGCTGGTCGGTCGGCGGCGGGCTCGACTACATCCTGCGCGTGGTGGCCCGCGACGTGGACGCCTACCAGCGCATCATCGACCGCCTGCTGGAAAGCGAGGTCGGGATCGACCGCTACTTCACCTACATCGTCACCCGCACGGTGAAGGACGAGCCGGTGATGCCGCTGGACGCACTGATGGGTGGTGGGGAGTAGGAGGTTGGGGGGTGGGGAGTGGTTGCGTTGGGCCCCCTCCCTAACCCTCCCCCACCTTCGGCGTCAGGCGAACGCCAAAGGCGTTCGCCTGACGCCGTCAGCGCATGCTTCGCATGCGCGAGAGGCGAGGGAGGGGACTGCCGCCGCGCATCCCTGAAAGCCCTCCCCCGCTCTCGGCGGACCCAAAGGGTCCGCCTGCCGCGTCAGCGCAAGCTTCGCTTGCGCGAGAGCGAAGTGGGGAAGGGTTGGGTGGGGGCCCAACGCGACCACCATCCACCACACCGCAGAGACTTTCTCTACAGCGACGTCACCGCAAAGAGACTTCCTCCACGCGACGGCCCAGCTTCAGACACCTTCTCCGCCAGTAGCCGGTAGCCTTGGGGGACGATTTCCCCCGAGCCACCGAGGCGCCCATGACCGCACAGTTTGCCCGGCCGGACACCCACGACGCGCTTGGCCGCCTGACCGACCGGCGGCTGTTGCGCGAGCTTTCCTACATCGGCGGGCGCTGGACCGCCGCGCGCGATGGCGCCACCACCACGGTGCGCGACCCGGCCGGCGGCGGGACCGTCGCCCATGCCGCGGCGTTGGGGGCCGAGGAAGCGCGCGCCGCCGTCGATGCGGCGAGCGCCGCCTTCCCCGCTTGGCGCGCCTTGCTGCCGCAGGAGCGGGCGGTGCTGTTGCGCGGCTGGTTCGACCGCATCGTCGCGGCCCGGGAAGACCTCGCCCTGCTGATGACGTTGGAGCAGGGCAAGCCGCTGGCTGAATCTCGCGGGGAGATCGACTATGCCGCCTCCTTCGTCGAATGGTACGCGGAGGAAGCCAAGCGGATGACGGTGGAGGGCGTGTGCGGCCACCTGCCCGGCGCCGAGATGATGGTCCGGCGGGAGCCGCTGGGCGTTGTCGGCGTCGCCACGCCATGGAACTTCCCGTCGGCCATGCTGACGCGCAAAGCCGCGGCGGCGCTGGCCGCCGGCTGCACGGTGGTGGCGCACGCCTCGCACCACACGCCGCTGTCGGCGCTGGCGCTGGCGGAACTGGCGGAGCGCGCGGGCCTTCCGGCCGGCGTCTTCAACGTGCTGACCGGCGATCCGGAGCCCATCGTCGGTACCTTCTGCGACGACGCGCGCGTGCGCGCCATGAGCTTCACCGGATCGACCGAGATCGGCCGGCTGATCGCCGCGCGTTGCGCGCCGACCATGAAGCGGCTGGTGATGGAACTGGGCGGGCACGCCCCGCTGTTGGTGTTCGACGATGCGGACCTCGACCGGGCGGTGGACATCGCCGTGGACGCGAAGTTCGCCACCTCCGGCCAGGACTGCCTCGCCGCCAACCGCATCTTCGTGCAGCGCCCGGTCTACGAGACCTT
The DNA here is from genome assembly GCF_025961225.1 of Azospirillum canadense. GTDB lineage: Bacteria > Pseudomonadota > Alphaproteobacteria > Azospirillales > Azospirillaceae > Azospirillum > Azospirillum canadense. The sequence continues at coordinate 631,487 of NZ_JAOQNG010000002.1, forward strand.
CTGCGCGGCCTTCGCCACCCGCGTCGCGGCTCTGACCGTGGGTCCGGGCCTGCGGGACGGCGTGCAGATCGGCCCGCTGATGCACGAGCGCGCGGTCGCCAAATGCGCGGAGCATGTGCGGGACGCGGTGGAGCACGGCGCGCGCTGCCTGACCGGCGGCAGTCGGCACCCCGCCGGACCGCTGTTCTTCGCGCCGACCGTCCTGGCCGACGTGGCCACGGACGCCCAGATCATGCGGGAGGAGACCTTCGGCCCCGTCGCCGCCGTCCTGCCCTTCGACACGGAGGACGAAGCGGTGGCCCGCGCCAACGACACCGACTACGGCCTCGTCGCCTACGCGGTGACGCGGGACGCGGGCCGAGTCCTGCGCCTGTCGCGGGCGCTGGAGTACGGGATGGTCGCGGTGAACCGGGTGAAGATCACCGGGGCGCCCATCCCCTTCGGCGGGGTCAAGCAGTCCGGGCTGGGCCGCGAGGGCTCCCGCCACGGGCTGGAAGCCTTCACCGACCTGAAATACGTCTGCCTCGACCTCGCCTGAACCAAACCATCTCTGCCGGGAACCACGCCATGACCGACCGCAGCAACGAACTGACCGCCTGGGACCGCGACCATTTCTTCCATCCCTCCACCCACATGGCGGCGCACGCGCGCGGCGACACGCCGACCCGCGTCATCACCGGGGGCGAGGGCGTCTACATCGTTGACCGCGACGGCAAGCGCAGCCTCGACGCTTTCGCCGGGCTGTACTGCGTCAACGTCGGTTACGGCCGGCGGGAGATTGCCGACGCGATCGCCGAGCAGGCGGGCAAGCTCGCCTACTACCACGCCTATGTCGGGCACGGGACGGAGGCGTCGGTCACGCTGTCCAAGATGATCATCGACCGCGCGCCGACGGGCATGTCGCGCGTCTATTTCGGCCTGTCGGGGTCCGACGCCAACGAGACGAACATCAAGCTGGTCTGGTACTACAACAACGTGCTGGGCCGGCCGGAGAAGAAGAAGATCATCTCGCGCTGGCGTGGCTATCATGGGTCCGGCGTGATGACCGGCAGCCTGACCGGGCTGGAGCTGTTCCACAAGGCCTTCGACCTGCCCCGCCCGCCGATCCTGCACACGGAAGCCCCCTATTTCTTCCGCCGCGCCGACCGGTCCATGAGCGAGGAGCAGTTCTCCCAGCACTGCGCCGACAAGCTGGAGGAGATGATCCTGGCCGAAGGGCCGGACACCGTCGCGGCCTTCATCGGCGAACCGGTGCTGGGCACCGGCGGCATCGTCCCGCCGCCCGCCGGCTATTGGGAAAAGATCCAGGCGGTGCTGACCAAGTACGACGTCCTGCTGATCGCCGACGAGGTGGTGACCGGCTTCGGGCGGCTGGGCAGCATGTTCGGGTCCGACCATTACGGCATGAAGCCGGACCTGATCACCATCGCCAAGGGCCTGACCTCCGCCTACGCCCCGCTGTCCGGCACCATCGTTTCGGAGACGATGTGGCGGGTGCTGGAGAAGGGGTCGGACATGATGGGTCCGATCGGCCATGGCTGGACCTACTCCGCCCACCCCATCTGCGCGGCGGCCGGCGTCGCCAACCTGGCGCTGATCGACGAGATGGGCCTCGTCGACAACGCACGGGAGACCGGCGCCTATTTCCGCGCTGCGCTGACCGAGGCGCTGGCCGGGCACCGGCTGGTCGGCGAGGTGCGCGGCGAGGGGCTGATGGCCGCCGTGGAGTTCGTGGAGGACAAGGATGACCGTCGCTTCTTCCCGGCGGAGGCCAAGGTCGGCCCGCGCCTGTCCGCCGCCATGCTGGAACGCGGAGTCATCTCCCGCGCCATGCCGCAGGGCGACATCCTGGGCTTCGCCCCGCCGCTCTGCCTGACGCGGGAGGAGGCGGACAAGGTCGTCGCTGCGGCGCTGGGCGCCGTGAAGGCCGTCGCGGCCGAGCTGTGATCCCCGGAAGCTGGAGGCGATGACCATGGACAGCCTGCCCCGCACCATGCACGCCGTCGTCCTGACCGGGCACGGCGGGCTCGACCGGCTCGTTTACCGCGACGACGTGCCGGTCCCCTCCCCGGCGGCCGGCGAGGTGCTGGTGGAGGTGTCCGCCTGTGGCATGAACAACACCGACGTCTGGGTGCGCGAAGGCGCCTATGGCACCGAAAGCGACCCGGACGCGGTGTCCAGCTGGCGCGGGCGCGGGGAGCGGTCCACCCTCACCTTCCCGCGCATCCAGGGCACCGACACGGTCGGGCGGATCGTCGCCGTGGGCGAGGGCGTGCCGCCGTCGCGCGTCGGCGAGCGGGTGGTCGTCGACTTCAGCATCTACAACGCCGAAGACGACAGCCTGGCCGACATCGACTACATCGGCCACGGGCGGGACGGCGGCTATGCCGACTACATGACCTGCCCGTCCGACCACGCCCACACCACCACCAGCACGCTGACCGACGCCGAGCTGGCGACCTTCTGCTGCGCCTACCTGACCGGGGAGCACATGCTGGACCGCGCCGCCGTCGCCGCGGGTGAGCGGGTGCTGGTCACCGGCGCGTCGGGCGGGGTCGGCTCCGCCATCCTCCAGCTTTGCCGGGCGCGGGGCGCCATTCCCTACGCGGTCACCGCGCCCGGCAAGGAGGCGGCGATGCTGGAGATCGGGGCGGAGGCCGCCATCGCCCGCACCGCCCCGGACCTGCCGGCCGCGGTGGCCGAGGCGACGGGCGGGCGGCCCATCGACGTGGTCGCCGACCTCGTCGGCGGGCCGATGTTCAACGACCTGCTGCGCATCCTGCGGCCGGAGGGGCGCTACACCACCGCCGGGGCCATCGCTGGGCCGGTGGTGCAACTCGACCTGCGCACGCTGTACCTGAAGCATCTGCAGTTGCACGGCTCGTCCCAGGGAACGCGCGGAGCCTTCCGCCGGTTGCTGCGTTACATCGAGGAGGGCCGGATCCGGCCGCTGCTGGCGGGGACCTACCGGCTCTCCGACTTCCACCGGGCGCAGCGGGACTTCATGGGCAAGGGCTTCGTCGGCAAGCTGGTCGTGGTGCCCGACCGGAAATGGCCCGGCCAACAATAACCCGGCCCAAAATAGCGCCGTGTCGCGCGCAAGGGCGATGTTGAACGCACCGGCCGAGCACCACAGAATCCAGCGCAGGGGATTTGACAAAAGCGAAACATCGACAGGGCGGCTACGCCCGCTTCCGGCCCGGCCGCCAATACCACCCCGCCGTTCCTGTGGAACCCGCGTCTTCCGATCCGGTTACGGTTTTCCTTCCCACGGGAAAGCCTATGTCTTTCGAACGAGTGCCATTTTTCGGGATGCACTCTATCAATGGCACACCAACGGTTCCGAACGGAAAGCAGGGGACTCCTTCGAATGAGCGGAAGCGGCGGAACGGCCATGGATGCGGCTGCCCCGACCTTTCTCGCCGGGGGCGGCGAAATGGGCGAACGCATGCGGACCTTCGACTGGTCCGCCACGCCGTTGGGGGTGCCAGAGACCTGGCCGCAGAGCCTGAAAACCGCCATCCGGATCATGCTGACCTCGCGGCAGCCGATCTGGATCGGCTGGGGCCCCGACCTGCTGTTCTTCTACAACGACGCCTACAAGGCGATCATAGGCGGCAAGCACCCGCGCAGCCTGGGCCAGCCCACCGCGGTCGTGTGGCGGGAGATCTGGAGCGACATCGGGCCGATGCTCGCCCAGGCCATGACCGGCATCGAGGGCACCTACGTCGAGAACCAGCTCCTGATCATGGAGCGCTACGGCTATCCGGAGGAGACCTACTACACCTTCTCCTACAGCCCGATCCCCGACGACGACGGCAACGCCGGCGGCATCATCTGCGCCAACACCGACGACACCCAGCTGGTGATCGGGGAGCGCCAACTCTCCCTGCTGAGGGATTTGGCCGCCGGCGCAGGGGAGGCGCGCAGCAGCGCCGAGGTGTGCGAGCGCAGCGCCCGCGCGCTGGAAACCGACGCGCACGACCTGCCCTTCGCCCTGCTCTATCTGGCCGAACCGGGCGCGACGACCTTCGCGCTGTGCGCGATGAGCGGCATCGACCGGTCCCATCCCGCCGCACCCGTCACCCTGACGGAAGCGCCGGACTCGGCCTGGCCCGTCCCAGACCGGTCGCGCGGCCTGGAACTGGTGACCGACCTGCAAGCACGGTTCGGCACAGAGCTGCCCACGGGCCCCTGGGGCAAGGCGCCGGAGCAGGCCGCCGTCCTGCCGCTGCCCGCGGTGAGCGAGAGCGGCCGCGACGGGATCCTGATCGTCGGCCTCAGTCCGTTCCGGCTGTTCGACGACAACTATCAGCGCTTCGTCGGGCTGGTTGCCGGCCAGATCGCCGGAGCCATCGCCAACGCCGACGCCTATGAGGGCGAGCGCCGCCGCGCCGAAGCCCTGGCCGAGATCGACCGCGCCAAGACGGCCTTCTTCTCCAACGCCAGCCACGAGTTCCGCACGCCGCTGACCCTGATGCTGGGGCCGGTCGAGGCGATGCTGGACCGCAATCCTGCCGTGGGTGGCCCGGACGCGGTGGTCGACCGCCACGAGCTGGAGCTGGTCCAGCGCAACGGGCAGCGCCTGCTGCGCCTGGTCAACGCGCTGCTGGATTTCTCGCGCATCGAGGCCGGCCGAATGCGCGCCGCTTTTGAGCCGATCGACCTGGCGGCCTACACCGCCGATCTGGCGAGCAGCTTCCGGTCCGCCATGGACAAGGCGGACCTGCGCTACCGGATCGAGTGCGCTCCCCTGCCCGAGCCGGTCTGGATCGACCGGGACATGTGGGAGAAGATCGTCCTGAACCTGATCTCCAACGCCTTCAAGTTCACCTTGGCGGGCGAGGTGTCGGTCAGCGTGGCGGCGGAGGCCGGGCAGGCCGTGCTGCGCGTGCGGGACACCGGCGCCGGCATCCCGGAGAGCGAACGCGGGCGGGTGTTCGACCGTTTCCACCGGATCGATGGGCAGGTCGGCCGGACCTACGAGGGCACGGGCATCGGGCTGGCGCTGGTGAAGGACCTGACCAACCTGCACGGCGGCACCGTCGCGGTCGACAGCCGCGTCGGCGAGGGCACCACCTTCACCGTCGCCGTTCCCTTTGGAAAAGCCCATGTCCCGCCGGCGGAGCATCACCGGGAAGCATTCGGCACCCCGCCCCAGACCGCCACGTCGACACGCGCCGACATGTTCGTGGCCGAGGCGCTGCAGTGGCTGCCGAACGCCGACCCGACATCGCGGCCGGTTCCCGTCGCGACCGAGGCGTCGGAGCGCGCCAAGGGCAAGACCATCCTTCTGGCCGACGACAACACCGACATGCGCGGCTACGTGGAACGGCTGCTGTCCACCGCCGGATACCGGGTGGAGGCGGTGGCCGACGGGCAGGCGGCGGTGGCGCGCGCCCATCAGGTGCAGCCGGACCTCGTGCTGTCCGACGTCATGATGCCCCTGCTGGACGGCTTCGGGGTGATCGACGCCCTGCGCCGCCACCCGGACACCAAGGACCTTCCCATCATCCTGCTGTCCGCGCGCGCGGGTGAGGAGGCGTCCATCGAAGGATTGCAGGCCGGCGCCGACGATTACCTCGTGAAGCCCTTCAGCGCGCGGGAGCTTCTGGCCCGCGTGGAGGGCACGCTGCGCTTGGCGGAGCTGCGCCGGGAGACGAACGCGGCCCTGCGCGCGGCCAACGAGGATCTGGAACAGCGCGTCGCGGAACGGACGGTCGAGCGCGATCGGGTCTGGCGGAACTCGCGCGACCTGCTCGTCGTCCTCGGCATGGACGGGGTGTTCCGCTCGGTCAACCCGGCCTGGACCGCCATCCTGGGGCACGCGCCGGACGAGGTCGTGGGCCACAGTTTCCACGATTTCGTCTGGCCCGAGGACGCGGACTGGACGCAGAGCGGCTTCAAGGCCGCGGTGGCGGAGCGGGACCTGACCAACTTCGAGAACCGCTACCGGCACAAGGACGGAACGCCGCGCTGGATTTCCTGGCACACGGCGGCGGAGGGGGATCTGCTCTACGCCTACGGCCGGCACATCACGGCCGAGAAGGAGCAGGCCGAGGCGCTGCGCCAGACGGAGGAACAGCTGCGGCGGGTGCAGAAGATGGAGGCCGTTGGCCAACTGACCGGCGGCGTCGCGCACGACTTCAACAACCTGCTCCAGGTCATCGGCGGCAATTTGCAGCTTCTTTTGAAGGACGTGGCCAGCCAGTCACGGGCGGAGCATCGGGTGCGCAACGCGCTGAGCGGTGTGTCGCGCGGCGCCAAGCTGGCCTCGTCCCTGCTGGCCTTCGCGCGGCGCCAGCCGCTGGAACCGCGGGCGGTCAACCTGGGCCGGCTGATCCGCAGCTTGGACGACATGCTGCGCCGCGCGCTGGGCGAGGAGATCGAGATCGAGGTGGTCAGCGGCGGCGGGCTGTGGAACACCATGGTCGACCCGGCCCAGGTGGAGAACGCCCTTCTGAACCTGGCGATCAACGCGCGCGACGCCATGGGCGGGCGCGGCACGTTGACCATCGAGAGCGGCAACGCCGAGCTGGACGACCAGTATGCCGCCCGCCACGAGGACGTCCGGGCCGGCCAGTACGTCATGCTGGCCGTCAGCGACACCGGCTGCGGCATCCCGCCGGACGTCATCGAGCGGGTGTTCGAGCCCTTTTTCAGCACCAAGCCGGAGGGACAGGGTACCGGGCTGGGGCTCAGCATGGTCTACGGCTTCGTCAAGCAGTCGGGCGGGCACATCAAGATCTACAGCGAGCCCGGCCATGGGACGACGATCCGCCTCTACCTGCCGCGCACGCAGGAGGCCGAAGACCTGCCAGTCGCCTTCGACGCCGCCCCGGCGCACGGCGGCAGCGAGACCCTGCTGGTCGTCGAGGACGACGAGGACGTGCGGCAGACCGTGGTGGACATGCTGAACGACCTGGGCTACCGCGTGCTCCAGGCGCGGGACGCCCAGAGCGCGCTCGCCATCCTGGAAAGCGGCGTGGCGATCGACCTGCTGTTCACCGACGTCGTCATGCCCGGCCCGCTGCGGAGCCCGGAACTGGCCCGGAAGGCGCGGGAGCGGTTGCCCAAGCTGGCGGTGCTGTTCACCTCCGGCTACACGCAGAACGCCATCGTCCACGGCGGACGGCTCGACGCCGGGGTGGAGCTGCTGAGCAAGCCCTACACGCGGGAGGTGCTGGCCCGCAAGCTGCGCCACGTCCTGCGCAACCAGCAGCAGAAGGATGCCCAGCTTGCGGCCCCGTTCCCCACGGCGTTCGCGGCGGAGCCCGACGCCGACGGCGCGGAGGACGGCCTGCGCGTGCTTCTGGTGGAGGACGACGCGCTGATCCGCATGACCACGGAGGAGATGCTGGTCAGCCTGGGCCACACGGTGATCGAGGCGGCGGACGCCGAGGACGCCCTGGCGGCGGTCGACGGGGACGAGGCGGTCGACGTGCTGATGACGGATATCAGCCTTCCGGGCCTGTCGGGCGAGCAGTTGGCCGCAAGGCTGCGCCAGCGCCTCCCCGGGTTGCCGGTGGTGTTCGCGTCGGGATATGACCGACCCGCCGAGCGATTGTCACCCGACAAGGCCGGCCCTGCCGTCCACCTGTCCAAGCCCTACGACGTCGCCACGCTGAAGGACGCGCTGCGGACGGCCGTGCGGGACAGACCACGGCGCCCCTGACGCCATGACGAGGGGGCGGCGTCCCGGTTCGGGATCATCCATCGTCCTGCGGAGCGCGCTCCGCCCGATTCATGCGCTCGGCGCGGCCGTGCTGATGCTCGCGGCGGGGTCGGCCCGCGCCAATGCCGGCACCGATCCGTGGGCGAGCCTGTCCAGTTCGCTGTTCAGCCACATTGGCCCGGGCGAGGGCCTGCCCTACTCCGTCGGATCGGCGCTGGCGCAGGACGGCGAGGGCTATGTCTGGATCGGCACGCCCGGCGGGCTGGCGCGCTGGGACGGCTACCGCATGCGGGTCTACCGCCACCGCACCGAAGACCCGGAGTCCCTGCCCGAGAACATCGTCACGAACCTGTTCACCGACGCCCAGGGACGGCTTTGGCTGGGCACGGCGTCGGGCCTCGTCGCGCGGTACGACGCCCGTCAGGATCGCTTCGTTACCTTCCGCGACCAGGGAAGCGGCCTCGGCCGGCTGAGCGGATTGGCCGACGATGGGGCGGAGGGGGCCTGGGCCGTCGGGAACAGCGGGCTGGCCCACCTCGACGGCCGGTCCGGACAATGGCGCCGCGACAAGCCTGGGGACGTCGGCCTGCCGCCGGGCGAGATCCGCAGCGTGCTGCGCGACCGGTCCGGGACGCTCTGGCTCGGCACGGCGGTCGGACTGCGGCGCCGTGCCGCCGGCGAGAGCCACTTCCGCGCGGTGGACGGCCCCGCGGGCTCCATCGTCGCCACGGCGCTGTTCGAGGATTCGTCCGGCACGATCCGGTTCGGCACGGCAGCCGGTCGGTTCGGCAGCATCGTCGGCGGCGAGGCGCGCCTGGAGGACGCCCTCGCCCCGTCGGGGCAGCGGGTGTCCGCCATCGTGGAGCCCGAGCCCGGGACGCTGTGGATCGCGGAGTTCGGCGGGGGCATCCGGGAACTGAATGTGGCGACCGGCGCCGTCCGCTCCTTCCGCAACGACCCGGCCAGCCCGACCAGCATCGCCGACGATTCCATCCTCGGCCTTCTGGTCGACCGGTCGGGCCTCGTCTGGGCGAGTGGGCTGGGCGGGGTGGACCGCCACGATCCGCACGACCGCGGGATCCTGACCGTCCTTCCCGGCAAGCCGTCCGGGCTGCCCGGCAAATATGTGCGCAGCATGACAGTCCGGGCGGACGGCAAGGTCTGGCTGGCGTTCCGCGACAAGGGAATCGCCTTGCTCGACCCTCCCGCGGGCCACATCGAACAGACCATCGCCCCATCCGAGGAACCGGGAAACGGCCTGCCCGGCGCCATGATCCAGGCCATCGCCACCCCCGAGGACGGCCCCGGGGGCGGTGAGGTCTGGGCCGGAACGACCGCCGGGCTGTACCGGGTCCACGCCGAAAGCGGGACGGCATCCGTGTTCCGGCCGCTGGGCATGGCCAACATCCTGTCCCTGATGGCCGACGGGCCCACGCTGTGGGTCGGGGGCAGCATGGGGCTGGCGCGCATCGACCTGAACCGCGGGACCGTGGAGGTGTTCAAACACCGGGCCGACCGGCCGGACAGCGTCAGCGACAACAGCGTGCAGAGCCTGCTGCGCGACGGCATGGGTCGGCTCTGGGTGGGCACCCAGCGGGGCCTGAACCTGTTCGACCCGGCGCGGGGGACCTTCCGGCGTTTTCTGCACGACCAGGACGACCTGACCAGCCTGCCCAACGACATCGTCCACACCATGCTGGAGGACGGCCAGGGGCGGCTTTGGGTCGGCACGGCCGGCGGCATCGGCATCCTTGATCCTTCTGAGGACTCGTTCGACAGCGGCCGAGCCCGCTTCCGGACGCTGAGCGCCGCCAACGGGCTGCCGCACGACACGGTCACGGTGCTTCAGGAAGGCGACGACGGCCAGATTTGGGCCGCCGGCGGCGATCGTCTCGCCACGATCGACCCGCAGACCCTGACCATCCGCAACTTCGGCCCGATGGACGGCGCCGGAATCCGCACCCATTGGGTCGGGTCGGGCGCCCGGCTGCCCGACGGCACGCTGCTGTTCGGCGGCTTCGGCGGGATGACCGTCGTCAAGCCCGGACGGCGGCCACAGTGGGAATTCCAGCCGCCGCTGGTGGCGACCGACATCCGCGTCGGCAGCCGGTCGGTCCCGCCGCCTTCCACGCAAGCGTCTCTGCCGCTGTCGCCCATCGTCGTCACGCCCGAAGACCGCAGCATCCGGGTGGAGTTCGCGGCGCTGGACTTCTCAGCGCCGGAGCGCAACCGCTATGCCTACCGGCTGAAGCCGTACGATGACCGCTGGACCGAAACGGACGCGGGCAACCGGACGGCGACCTACACCAACCTGTCCCCGGGGCGCTACACGCTCACCGTCCGCGGAACGAACCGCGACGGCGTGTGGAGCGGCCATGTGCTGTCCATCCCGTTCCAGGTTCTGCCGGCCTGGTACCAGACGATGTGGTTCCGGACCGCCGCCGCGCTCGCCGGCCTGTCGGTCCTGGCCGCCGCCCTGCACGGATGGACCGCCCTGCTCCGCCGCCGCCAGCGGGAGTTGGAGCGGCAGGTCGCGCAGCGCACCGCCGAGGTGGAGACCGAACGCGCCCGCGCCCTGGCCGGCGAGGCCGGCGCGCGCCGCGCGATGGAGGAGGCCGAGGCGGCAAACCGAGCGAAATCGCGGTTCCTGGCCGTGGTCAGCCACGAAATCCGCACGCCCTTGAACGGCGTGCTGGGAATGCTCCAGCTGCTCGACCCGAAGGCGATGGGCGGCGAGCAGCGCCGCTACCTGGATATCGCCAAGACGTCGGGCAACCAATTGGCCAGCCTGGTCGAAAGCGTCCTGGAATACGGGCGCAGCGAGGCCGAGGAGGACGGGGTCGAGTTGGGGATCGTCGACCCGCGGCACCTCGTGACCAGCGCGGCGGACCTGTTCGCCGTCCAGGCCGCCGCCAACGGGGTGCGCGTCGATCTGGCCATCGACGCGCGGGTGCCGCCGGCGATCCGGTGCGATCGGGTCCGGCTGACCCGCGTTTTGCACAACCTGCTCGGCAACGCCGTCAAGTTCACGCCGCAGGGCCGAATCACCATCTCGCTCGACTTCTCCCCACATCTGGAGGGCGCGCACGGCGATCTGCGCCTCAGCGTCGCGGACACGGGCATCGGCATCGCCCCCGACCTTCGGGAAGCGATTTTCCAGGACTTCGTGCAGGCCGACGATTCCATCACGCGGCGCTTCGGCGGAACCGGACTGGGCCTGGCGGTCTGCCGCCGGATCGCGACGACGCTGGGCGGCAACCTGACGGTGGAAAGCGCGGTCGGCGTCGGCAGCACCTTCCGCCTGACCATACCGGTGGAGGCCGTGCCGGTGGAACCAGTTCAGGCGGCCAAAAGGACGGAGGGGAACGAGGCGCCGGCCCTCGACATCCTGCTGGTCGATGACGACCCGGTGAACCGGCTGGTCGGGCAGGCGCTGATCGGCAAGCTGGGGCACCGGGTGACGGCCGTCGACGGCGGGGCCGCCGCGGCCGACGCCGCGTCCGCGACGCGCTTCGACGTCGTCCTCATGGACATGCACATGCCGGAGATGGACGGAATCGAGGCGATCCGGCACCTGCGCGCACTGCGGGCGGGCCATCCCGATGGAATGCGCGTCGTCGTCATGACGGCCGACATGACCGCGGAAACGCGGGAGCGGTGCCGGCGGGCGGGCGTGGATCGGGTGGTGTCCAAGCCGCTCCACCTCGACGCCGTGCGGAATGCGCTTTCCCTGACCGCGCCGGCAGCCGCCAACGGGGCCGCCGATGGAGACGCCGACGGGGCCGTGGAGACGTGGCTGGATCTCGCGTTCCTGCGCGTGCAAAAGGCCAATCTGGGCGTCCCCGGCCTGATCCGGCTGGGTCGGCTGTTCGCCCGGACGTCGCGCCGGACCCTGGCCGCCCTGGAGGCCGCTGCGGCGGCGGGCGACGCGGAGGCCGTGCGCGACGAGGCGCACCGGCTGCGCGGCGCCGCCGGCGTCCTCGGCCTCACGCAGCTGGCCGCCGCCGCTGCGGCCATCGAGGCCCGGACGGATGGGAGTGCTGCGCTGGACATGGACCGGATCGCCAGCCTGCGGGGCTTGCGCGCGGGATCCTTCAAGGCGCTGTTCAGGGCGGCGCGGATGGCGCCGGAAACGCCGCCCGAACAGCCGGGTCCCTCCCCAACCGGAGCGTCTCCAGCTCGGTGAACAGCCAGTTCTGGAAGCTGCGGATCTTCGGCAGGTCGGCGCGCGATTTCAGCAGGTTGAAGGTGTAGCCCTGGACCTTCAGCCCCTCCAGCCCGAAGGGGGCGACGAGGCGGCCGGTCTCCAGCTCCCGCTGGACCAGAAGCAGGCTTTCCAGGCAGACGCCCAGCCCGTCCACCGCCGCGCTGATCGCCATGAAGGAGCGGTCGAAGCGCGGGCCGCGGGTGATCTCCAGCCGCACCTTGCGGTTCTGCCGCCACCAGTCGCGCCAACCGACCAGGCAGACCTCGCTGTGGATCAGCGTGTGATGGCGCAGGTCGTCGGGCGTGCGGATCGGGTGCGGCCCGTCGGCCAGGGCCGGCGCGCACAGGGGGACGATGGATTCCGTCGGAAAGGGCAGCACCAGCGTGCCGGCCGGCTGGAGCCGCGTGCCGTAGCGGATGTCCACGTCCACCGCTTCCGTCGTCAGGTCGACCGGCTGGGTCGACGCGTTCAGCCGCACGTCGATGTCGGGGTTGAGCGAACTGAACCGCGCCAGCCGCGGCATCAGCCATTGGGTGGCGAAGCTGGGCGTGGAGTGGACCGTCAGGATGTCGCTCTTCTCCGTGCGGCCGATGTTGCGCGTCGCGGTGTCGATGCGCGCGAAGGCCGCCGTGATCTCCTCCGCGTAGCGGCGGCCGGCGTCGGTCAGCACGACCGCCCGGTGGACGCGGTGGAACAGCCGCAGCCCGACGATATCCTCCAGCAGCTTCACCTGATGGCTGATCGCCGAGGGGGTGACCAGCAATTCCTCCGCTGCAAGCGCGAAGGACGCGTGCCGCGCGGCGGCCTCGAACGCCTGGACGGCCTTCAGCGGAATACGATGCTGCATCGCCCCATTCACATGAATTGAATTCAGCTAAGCGCACTGATTATTCGTTTGAGCACCGGATGGCAAGAAAATATGCTTTTCCCAGGTCGCAGGGACATCCCAAGCGGCAAAAGACTTCAAAAAAGCGATCAACCTTCGTCCGAAGACCAGACGCAATGATGGCCGGACCACGGAGAACCGCGTGAACACAACCGCCATAGGGCATAACACCCACCTTGCCGAGCGCGCCTACCGCATCCGCCGCAACGCCTTGCGGATGGGCGAGGTGCAGGGCCAGGGCTACATCGGACAGGCGCTGGACATCGCCGACGTGCTGGCCGTCTCCTACTTCCACGCCATGACCTACCGCCCTGCGGAGCCGGAGTGGGAGGGACGCGACCGCTTCCTGCTGTCGAACGGCCACTACGCCATCGCGCTCTACGCCGCGCTGATCGAGGCCGGGATCATCCCGGAGGAGGAGCTGGAGACCTACGGCAGCGACGACAGCCGCCTGCCCATGTCGGGCATGGCCAGCTACACGCCGGGCATGGAGATGTCGGGCGGCTCGCTGGGGCTGGGGCTGAGCATCGCCGTGGGGCGCGCGCTGGGGCTGAAGCGCACGGGCTCGACCTCCAAGGTCTACACGCTGTTCTCCGACGGAGAGCTGGACGAGGGCTCCGTCTGGGAAGCCATCATGTCGGCGGCACATTGGAAGCTGGACAACCTGATCGGCATCATCGACGTCAACAACCAGCAGGCCGACGGCCCGTCCACCCAGGTCATGGCCTTCGAGCCGATCGTGGACAAGCTGGAGGCCTTCGGCTGGTTCGTGCAGCGGGTGGACGGCAACGACCTGGACGCCGTGGTCGCCGCCTTCGACGCCGCCAAGAACCACACCGAGCCCAAGCCGCGGATGATCGTCTGCGACACCAAGATGGGCAAGGGCGTCCCCTTCCTGGAAGACCGCGAAAAGAACCACTTCATCCGCGTGGACGCGCACGAATGGCAGCTCGCCCTCGACGCGCTGGACGCGGGGAGGAACGCATGAGCAGCACCGCCCAATCAAATACCGACAAGCCGCGCCTGAAGACCTCGGCGATGATCGCCTCGATCGCCGCCGAGGGCCAGCGCACCAAGTCCGCCCCGTTCGGCAACGCGCTGGTCGAGCTGGCGAAGGACCGGCCGGAGGTCGTCGGCATGACCGCCGATCTGGCCAAGTACACCGACCTGCACATCTTCGCGAAGGCCTACCCGGAACGCTTCTACCAGATGGGCATGGCCGAGCAGCTGCTGATGGGTGCAGCGGCCGGCATGGCGCACGAGGGGGCGATGCCCTTCGTCACCACCTACGCCGTGTTCGCCTCGCGCCGGGCCTACGACTTCATCCACCAGACCATCGCCGAAGAGAACCTGAACGTCAAATTCGCCTGCGCGCTTCCCGGCCTCACCTCCGGCTACGGGCCCAGCCACCAGGCGACCGAGGATCTGGCGCTGATCCGCGCCATCCCGAACATGACGGTGATCGACCCCTGCGACGCGCTGGAGATCGAGCAGGCGGTGCCGGCCATGGCCGCCCATTTCGGCCCGGTCTACATGCGCCTGCTGCGCGGCAACGTCCCGCTGGTGCTGGACGAGTACGATTATAAGTTCGAGATCGGCAAGGCGAAGGTGCTGCGCGGCGGCAACGACGTGCTGGTCATCTCCTCCGGCCTGATGACCATGCGGGCGCTGGAGGTCGCGAACCAACTGGCCGGCGACAAGGTGGACGTCGCGGTCCTGCACGTCCCGACCATCAAGCCGCTGGACACCGCGACGATCCTGCGCGAGGCGTCCAAGACCGGCCGTCTGGTCGTGGTGGCGGAGAACCACACGGTCATTGGCGGCCTGGGCGAGGCGGTGGCCGGTGCCCTGATGCGCGCCGGGGTCACCCCGCCCTTCCGTCAGATCGGCCTGCCCGACCAGTTCCTGGACGCCGGAGCGCTGCCGACGCTGCACGACCGCTACGGCATCTCCACCAACGCCATCGCCGCCACCATCAAGGGCTGGCTCGGCTGACGCCGCGGTCCTCTTAAAATTCATCGGTAAAGGAAACGAACCGTGCAGACCTCCCTCCTGCTCGACGGCAAGGTCGCCGTCATCTCCGGCGCCGCCTCGCTCCGCGGCATCGGCATGGCCACAGCCAAGATGTTCGCCCAGCACGGCGCCACGGTCGCCATCCTCGACCTCGACGAGAAGGCCGCGACCGAGGCCGCGGCCCAGCTCGGCCCGAAGCACCGCGGCTACGCCTGCAACGTCACCGACAAGGCCGCCTGCCTTGCCGCCGCGGAGCGCGTCGCGGCCGATCTCGGCGGGATCGACGTCCTGATCAACAACGCCGGCATCACCCAGCCGGTGAAGACGCTGGACATCGACCCGGCGAGCTGGGACCGCATCCTGGACGTCAACCTGCGCGGCGTCCTCTACCTGTCGCAGGCGGTCATTCCCCATATGCAGAAGAAGGGCGGCGGCGCCATCGCCTGCATGTCCTCGGTGTCGGCGCAACGCGGCGGCGGCATCCTTGGCGGCCCGCACTATTCCGCGGCCAAGGCCGGCGTTCTCGGCCTCGCCAAGGCGATGGCGCGCGAGTTCGGCATCGATGGCATCCGCGTCAACTGCGTCACCCCGGGCCTGATCCAGACCGACATCAACGCCGGCAAGATCAGCGACGAGAAGCGCAAGGAAATCCTGGCCGGCATCCCGCTGAACCGCCTGGGCGACCCGAAGGACGTGGCTGGCGCCTTCCTGTTCCTGGCGTCGGACCTGTCGTCCTACATCACCGGCGCGGTGATCGACGTCAACGGCGGCATGCTGATCCACGGTTGATCGGCCTTTTGCACCAGGGAGGATCCATGTCGAACATCGCAGCGGGCCGCACCATCGGATTTGTCGGGTTGGGCGCCATGGGCACGCCGATGGCGAACAACCTGCTGGCCCGCGGCTTCATGGTCCAGGGCTACGATCTGCGGCCGAGCGCCGGGGAGGCCCTGGCCGCCAAGGGGGGCCGGGCCGCGGCGAGCGTTGCCGAGGCGGCCAGCGGCGCCGACGCGCTGATCCTGATGGTGGTGAACGCCGCCCAGGCGGAGGTGGCGCTGTTCGAGCAGGGCGGGCTTGAGGCCCTGCGGCCGGGCAGCACGGTCATCCTGATGTCCACCTGCCCGCCGGCCGCGGTGGAGCGGCTGGCCGCGCGGGTGGACGAGGCCGGGCGGCGCTTCGTCGACGCCCCGGTGTCCGGCGGCATGGTCGGCGCCATCGCCGGCACGCTGACCATCATGGCCGCCGCGCCCGCTGCGGTGTTGAATGAGGTGCGGCCGGTGCTGGAGGCGCTGGGCAGCAAGATCGTTCCTGTCGGGGAGCGGCCGGGCCAGGGCGCCATGGTCAAGACGGTCAACCAGCTGCTCTGCGGCGTGCACATCGCCGTGGCGGCGGAGGCACTGTCGCTGGCCGGCAAGGTCGGCATCGACCCGGAGGTGATGCTGGACGTGCTCGGCGGGTCCGCGGCGTCGAGCTGGATGCTGAAGGACCGCGGCCCGCGCATGATCCAGGCCGATCCGGCTGTGACCAGCGCGGTGGACATCTTCGTGAAGGATCTGGGCATCGTCCTGGAGGCCGGTCGCGAGACCAAGGCGGCGCTGCCGCTGGCCGCGGTGGCGCATCAGATGTTCCTCGCCACCTCCGGCCGCGGTGACGGTGCCGCCGACGACAGCCAGGTGATCCGCGCCTATCAAGCCCTGAACGGCCCGGCCAAGGATCGTTGAACCGCGACAATTGTGAACATTCAGACCGGCGTCCAGCCGGGCAAGACGACAAACCAAGGGAGGAACGGAATGAACAACCGCATCAACAATGGCCGGGGCATCACGCGCCGCTCGCTGCTTGCCTCGGGCGCCGCCCTGGCGACCGCGGTTCCGCTGTGCGGGATCATCACCCGTCCGGCCTCGGCCGCCGAGTTCTCCTACAAGCTCGCGACCGGCCAGGACCCGACCCATCCCGTGAACACCCGCGCCAAGGAAGCGCTGGACCGCATCCGCGAGGCCACCAACGGGCGCCTGGAGATCAACCTGTTCCCGGCCAACCAGCTGGGCTCCGACACCGACCTGCTGTCGCAGGTGCGCAGCGGCGGCGTTGAGTTCTTCAACCTGTCGGCCTCGATCCTCGCCACGCTGGCGCCGATCGCCGGCATGGTCAACACCGGCTTCGCCTTCCCGGACTACGACACCGTGTGGAAGGCGATGGATGGGGATTTGGGCACCTTCATCCGCGCGCAGATCGCCAAGACCGGCATCGTCACGGTGTCGAAGGCGTGGGACAATGGCTTCCGCCACATCTCCTCCGCCACCCGCGAAATCCGCAAGCCGGAGGACCTGAAGGGCTTCAAGATCCGCGTGCCCCCGGCGCCGATGCTGACCTCGCTGTTCAAGGCGCTGGATGCCGGCCCGGCCCCGATCAACTTCAACGAGCTGTACTCCGCACTCCAGACCAAGGTGGTCGAGGGGCAGGAGAACCCGCTGGCGATCATCGCCACGGCGAAGCTGTACGAGGTGCAGAAGTACATCTCCCTGACCGGCCATGTCTGGGACAACTACTGGATCCTCGGCAACCGCCGCGCCTGGGAACGCCTGCCGGCCGACCTGCGCGCCGTCGTGGAGCGGGAGCTGAACAAGTCCGCGGACGACCAGCGCGCCGACATCGCGGGGCTCAGCAAGTCGCTCCAGCAGGATCTGACCGCCAAGGGCATCACCTTCCTGGAAGCCGACCGCGACGCCTTCCGCGCCGCGCTGAGCAAGACCAGCTTCTACGGCGACTGGAAGGCCAAGTACGGCGACGAGGCCTGGGGCCTGCTGGAAAAGTCCGCCGGCAAACTGGCGTGATGACATGACCACGACCCACCACACCAACGCGATGCTCGGCGGCACCCCCGCCGCCGGGCCGCGCCGCTGGGCCGCCGTTTTCGACGGCGCCCTTGGTCCCATCCTGGAGATCCCCGCCGCCCTTCTGGTGGTGGCGGAGATCGCGGTCCTGCTGGCGGGCGTGGTCAGCCGGTATCTGCTGCACAGCCCCATCGTCTGGTCGGACGAGTTGGCCTCCATCCTGTTCCTCTGGCTGGCGATGCTGGGCAGCGCCGTCGCGCTGCGCCGCGGCGAGCACATGCGGATGACCGCGGTCGTCGGTATGTGCTCGCCGGGCACCCGCGCCTTCCTCGACGTGGTGGCGATCGCCGCGCCGCTGGCCTTCCTGCTGATGATCGTCGGCCCCGCGATGGAGTTCGCGGAGGAAGAGGCCTTCATCACCACCCCGGCGCTGGAGATCACCAATTCCTGGCGCGCCGCCGCCCTGCCGGTGGGGTCGGTGCTGATGCTGGTCATCGCGGTGCTGCGGCTGTTCCAGGTCGCGGACTGGCGCCATACCATCGGGGCGCTCGCCTCCGTGGCGGTGGTGGCCGGTGGCTTCGCCCTGCTGGAGCCGGTCTTCCACGGCCTGGGCAACGTCAACCTGCTGATCTTTTTCGTCGGCCTCGTCGCGGTCTGCGTGCTGGCCGGCGTGCCCATCGCCTTCGCCTTCGGTCTGGCGACCTTCGGCTACTTGGCGCTCACCACCACCACGCCCCTGCTGGTCGTGGTGGGGCGCATGGACGAGGGCATGTCGCACCTGATCCTGCTGTCGGTGCCGCTGTTCGTCTTCCTCGGCCTGCTGATCGAGATGACCGGCATGGCCGCGGCCATGGTCGGCTTCCTGGCGAGCCTGCTGGGCCATGTGCGGGGCGGCCTGTCCTACGTGCTGGTCGGCGCCATGTACCTCGTGTCCGGCATCTCCGGCTCCAAGGCCGCGGACATGGCGGCGGTCGCCCCGGTGCTGTTCCCGGAGATGAAGGCCCGCGGCGCCAAGCCCGGCGACCTCGTGGCCCTGCTGTCGGCGACCGGCGCGCAGACGGAAACCATCCCGCCCAGCCTCGTCCTGATCACGCTGGGGTCGGTCACGGGCGTGTCCATCTCCGCGCTGTTCACCGGCGGCATGCTGCCGGGCGTCGTCCTGGCGATCACGCTCTGCGCCGTCGTCTGGTGGCGTTACCGCGGGGAGAACCTATCGAACGTGCGCCGCGCCAGCCGCGGTGAGATCGGGCGCAAGCTGCTGATCGCCCTGCCGGCGCTGGCCCTGCCCTTCGTCATCCGCGCCGCGGTGGTGGAAGGTGTGGCCACGGCGACCGAGGTGTCGACCATCGGCATCGTGTATTCGGTGGCCGCCGGCCTGCTGATCTACCGCCGGTTCAACTGGTCGCGCCTTCTGCCGATGCTGATCGACACGGCGGCCCTGTCCGGCGCCATCCTGCTGATCATCGGGGCGGCGACGAGCATGGCCTGGGCGCTGACCCAGTCGGGCTTCTCCGGCCAGCTCGCCCACGCCATGTCCTCCCTGCCGGGCGGTGCGGCGATGTTCATGGCCGCCTCCATCGTCGCCTTCATCGTGCTGGGCAGCGTGCTGGAGGGCATCCCCGCGATCGTGCTGTTCGGCCCGCTGCTGTTCCCGATCGCCCGCCAGATGGGCATCAACGACGTGCACTACGCGATGGTCGTGATCCTGTCCATGGGCGTGGGCCTGTTCGCGCCGCCCTTCGGCGTCGGCTACTACTCGGCCTGCGCGATCAGCCGCATCCATCCCGACGAGGGCATGAAGCCCATCGTCGGCTACATCCTGGCCCTGCTCGCCGGCCTGATCGTGGTGGCAGCGGTGCCCTGGATTTCCACCGGTTTCCTCTGATCCTCCCTGAACTCCCCCGCCGTGCCGGCGACGACGCGGCGGGGACCTTTCTTTGATCCCTTTCTTTAAACCCTTTCTTCGCAACGAACCCACCAACGCCCTTCCCTCCGAAAAGGGCGAACAGGAGAGTCTTGCCATGCCCACCGCCACGGCCATCCCGAACCCGCAACTGCTGGCCAACGCGATCCGGTTCCTGTCCATCGACGCCATCGAGCGCGCGACCGAAGGGCACCAGGGCGTTCCGCTCGGCATGGCCGAGATCGCCACGGCCCTGTTCACCCGGCACATGAAGTTCGACGCCAAGGATCCGCAATGGCCGGACCGCGACCGCTTCGTGCTGTCGAACGGCCATGGGTCGATGCTGCTCTATTCGCTGCTGCACCTGACCGGCTACGAGCACTTCCCGCTCGACCAGATCAAGAGCTTCCGCGAGATGGGCTCCCACTGCGCGGGGCACCCGGAATTCGAGCCGGCCTCAGGCATCGAGGTGACGACCGGGCCGCTCGGCCAGGGCATCGCCAACGCGCTGGGCATGGCGCTGGCGGAGGCGTACCTGAACGCCAAGTTCGGCTCCGGCCTCGTCGACCACCACACCTACGCCTTCGTCGGCGACGGCTGCCTTCAGGAGGGCATCGGGCAGGAGGTGATCTCGCTGGCCGGTCACCTGAAGCTCGGCAAGCTGGTCTTCTTCTGGGACGACAACCGCATCACCGACGACGGCAGCACGGAGCTGTCGATCAGCGAGGACGTGGCGGAGCGCTTCCGCGTCGCCGGCTGGCACGTGCAGGCGGTGGACGGCCATGATGTGGAGGCGGTGTCCGACGCCATCGCGGCGGCCAAGGCCGACCCGCGCCCGTCGCTGATCGCCTGCCGCACGGTGATCGCCCGCGGCATCCCCCGCTTGGAGGGCAAGCGCGGCGGCCACAGCGCCCGCCTGTTCAAGGAGGATCTGGACGCCACGCGCGAACGGCTGAACTGGCCGCACGGCTCCTTCGTCATTCCGGACGACGTGCTGTCGGCGTGGCGCGCCGCCGGTGCCCGAGGCGGTGCTGACCGCGAGGCCTGGGCCGCCCGCCTTGCCGCCCTGCCCGCGGACGCGCGGGCGGAGTTCGAGCGCGTGCAGCAGGGCCGCCGGCCGGACGCCTGGCGCGAGATTCTGCTCGCCTACAAGAAGCGCGTGGCGGAGGAGGGGCCGGCCCAGCCGCCCATCCAAAGCTCCGGCGAGATCGCCAGCCTGCTGTGCGAGGTGCTGCCCGAGACGGTCGTCGCCTGCGCCGACCTGGAGGCGCCGACCAACCACAAGCGCAACTTGGCCGCCTTCACGGCGACCGACCGCAGCGGCGCCTACGTCCATTGCGGCGTGCGCGAGCATGTGATGGGTGCGATGGCCAATGGCATGGCGGCGCATGGCGGGGTGAACCCGCTGGCGGTGACCTACCTCGCCTTCTCCGACTACGAGCGGCCGGCGATGCGCATGGCGGCGCTGATGGGGCTGCCGGTGAAGTTCGTCTTCAGCCACGATTCCATCGGCATCGGCAAGAACGGCCCGACCCACCAGCCGGTGGAGATCCTCGCCTCCTTCCGCGCTATGCCGAACATGCTGGTGCTGCGCCCCGCCGACGCGGTGGAGGCCGCGGAATGCTGGGAAATCGCCATGGAGCAGACCGCGACCCCCAGCACGCTGGTCTTCGCCCGGCAGGCCACCCCGGCGGTGCGCCGGACCTACGGCGCGGAGAACCTGTCCCGGCGCGGCGCCTATGTGCTGGCGGCAGCCGAGGGCGGCCAACGCCGCGTCACGCTGCTGGCGACGGGGTCGGAGGTGTCGATCGCGCTGGAGGCGCGCGCCACGCTTCAGGCCAAGGGGGTTCCGACTGCGGTCGTCTCCATGCCCTGCTGGGAGCTGTTCGACCGGCAGGAGGCGGGCTACCGGGCGGAGGTGCTGGGCCCGGGCACCGTGCGGATCGGGGTGGAAGCCGCGGTGCGCCTCGGCTGGGACCAGTATCTGGGGGAGAAGGGCGGCTTCGTCGGCATGCCCGGCTTCGGCGCCTCCGGGCCCGCGGACGAGCTGTACCGCCATTTCGGCATCACCGCCGATAATGTGGTCACAGAAGCAATGCGCCGGCTGTGATCCGCGACCCTCTCAGCGAGACCAAAACCATGCACAAGATCGTCTTCCTCGACCGTGCCACCATCGCGCCGCAGATCACGCTGCGCCGCCCGTCCTTCGCGCACGAGCTGGTCGAGCACCAGCAGACGCGCCCCGACGAGGTGCAGGAACGTCTGGCCGGGGCCACCATCGCCATCACCAACAAAGTCGCCCTGCCCGGCGCGATCCTGGAGCAGCTGCCCGATCTGCGCCTGATCGCCGTCGCCGCGACCGGGACCGACTGCGTGGACAAGGTCTATTGCCAGCGAAAGGACATCGCGGTCAGCAACATCCGCGGCTACGCGATCAGCACGGTGCCGGAGCACACATTCGCGCTGATCCTGGCGCTCCGCCGCAGCATCGTCGGTTTCCGCGAGGACGTGCTGGCCGGGGAGTGGCAGAAGGCCGGGCAGTTCTGCTTCTTCAACCACCCGATCCGCGACCTGCGCGGTGCGCGGCTGGGCATCATCGGGGAAGGCGTGCTGGGCCAGCGCGTGGCGGAACTGGGCCGCGCCTTCGGCATGGTGCCGCTGTTCGCCGCCCACAAGGGCAGGAGCGGGCTCGGCCCCCTCTACACCCCCTGGGACGATGTGCTGGAGACCAGCGACGTCATCACGCTGCACAGCCCGCTGACGCCCGAGACGAAGGGCATGATCGGCTTGCCAGAATTCCGGCGCATGAAGCGCAAGCCCCTGATCGTCAACACCGCCCGCGGCGGGCTGGTGGTGGAAGAGGATCTGGTGACCGCGTTGGACGAGGGCCTGATCAGCGGTGCCGGCTTCGACGTCACGGTCAGCGAGCCGCCGCCGATGGACAACCCGCTGATGCGCATCGCCGGCCGCCCCAACGTCATCCTGACCCCGCACGTCGCCTGGGCGTCGGATGAGGCGCAACAGACGCTGGCCGACCAGCTGGTGGACAACATTGAGAACTTCGTGCGGGGCACGCCGAGCAACTTGGTGCTGGGTGCTTACTGACGCCTTCCAAGTCCCCTCTCCCCTCCGGGGAGAGGGTTAGGGTGAGGGGGTCCCGCCATGTTGGTAGGTCCGGCACACGCGCAACCCCCTCACCCTCCCCTCTCCACAGGGGGGAGAGGGTTTACAGCTCCGCGCCTACCCCATCACCAGCCCGCCGTCGACGTATAGGGTCTGGCCGGTCATGAAGCGGCTCCAGTCCGATGCCAGGAACAGGACCGGCCCCGTGACGTCGTCCGGGGTGGCGATCCGGCGCAGCGGGGTCTGGGCGATGATCGTGTCCTTGACGCCTTCCTTCGTGCTGCGGCTGGCGTCGGTCGGGTACACCAGCCCCGGCGCTACGCAGTTCACGCGGAT
This sequence comes from Azospirillum canadense, assembly GCF_025961225.1. Classification (GTDB taxonomy): domain Bacteria; phylum Pseudomonadota; class Alphaproteobacteria; order Azospirillales; family Azospirillaceae; genus Azospirillum; species Azospirillum canadense. The sequence goes on from NZ_JAOQNG010000002.1 coordinate 654,464, forward strand.
GCCGAGCGGCCCGAGTTCCGCCGCGAGGTTGCGGCTGAAGCCGACCAGGGCGGACTTGGCCGTGGCGTAGTCGTGGTAGGGTACGGTGGGGCGGGCGACGAGGTCGGTCGTCATGTTGACGATGCTGCCCCGCGCCCGCCGACGCATCAGCGGCAGCACCGCTTGGCAGACGTTGAAGGTGCCCCGCAGCGCGCCGTCGACCTGCGCCTGGTAATCGGCCCAGGCCGCGTCCCAGAACAGGGTGCGCTTGTCCGGGTCGAAGGCGTAGGGCTTGAACGCGTTGTTGACGACGGCGTCGAGGTGCCCGACCTCGTCGGCCACGCGGTCCACCATGGCGCGCACGGCAGCTTCATCGGTCACGTCGGCCTGGACAGCCCAGCCGTCGCCGCCCAGCGCGCGGCAGTCCTCCGCCACCCGCTCCGCGGCGTCGGCGTTGCGGAGATAGTTGACGATGACCATCGCCCCTTCCGCCGCGAAGGCCTTGGCGATGGCGGCGCCGATGCCGCGGCTGGCGCCGGTGACGAGGACAGTCTTTTCCCGGAAATCCATGGGCTTCGCGCCGCTTGCCGTTACTGCGGAATGAGGTCGGTGACGACCAGCTTGGACATGTCCAGGTCCTTCGTGATCAGGCCCAGCTGCTTGAAGGTGTCGGCACCCTTCTGCATCAGCTCCGGGTCGAAGGCGCCGAGGCCCTTGGCCTTCGTCGTCTCGGACTGGCTGGAGGCGTTGCGCAGCTTGATGATGGCGAGGTTGGTCGCCTCGTCGCGGCCGTTGATGGCGCGGGTGACGGCGATGCGGGCGGCCTCCTCCGGCTGGGCGATCATCCAGGCGGCGCTGTCGCGATAGGCGGCGAGGAAGCGCTTCAGCACGTCCTTCTTCGTCCGGTAGGTGTCCTCCGTCACCACGAAGATGTCGCTCGGCAGGTTCAGCGTGTCCTTCACCTCGATGACGTTGACGTCCTTCAGCCCCTTCTGCTGGCCGACGTAGAGCCCGGTGTCGGTCGCCGCGGTGGCGTCCACCTGCCCCTGGATCACGGGGGCGAAGTTCAGCAGGCCGGCCACCTCGATGGTGACGTCCTTCTCCGTCAGGCCGACCTGATGCAGCAGCACCTGAAGGTTCTGGTAGGTGCCGCTGGACAGGCTGTAGACGCCAATCTTCTTGCCCTTCAGATCTGCCGGCTTGGTGATGTTGCGCTCCTTCGGCGACACCACGTTGAAGACGTTCTGCGGGTAGATGTTGTAGATGGCGACGAGCTTCTGCCCCTTGTCGAGCGCCAGGAAGAAGGACGCCGGATCGGTGAAGGCGACGTCGGCCTGTCCGGTCAGCATGTTCTGGATCGCCGCCCCGCCGCCGGTGCCCGGCACATAATCCAGCGCAATCCCCTTCGCCTTGAAGAAGCCCTTGTCCGGTTCGGCCAGCAGGCTGGTGATCTCGCTGATCGGCTGGCTCCAGCCGGCGACCGTGACCTTATCCTCGGCCAGCGCCCTACCCGCCCCAGCCAGCCCGATCACGCCGGCCAAGGCGACCATGCTGAGGGAACGCAGCAGTCCGGAAAAGCGTGTCTTCATGGTCGTCGGCCTTTCAGCCCTGTCAGTTGGTCCAATGGCGTCGCAGCAGCCACCGCTCGATTGCGGTGACGGCCTGGTAGAAGGCCATGCCCAGCGCCGTGATGACGATGAACAGGGCGAACATCATGGTGGAGTCCATCATGCCCTGCGCGGCGATGATCGAGGCGCCGAGGCCCGTGCGCCCGCCGATGAACTCCCCGACCACGGCGCCGACCAACGCCAGCACGACCGACACGCGCACGCCGGCCAGGATCACCGGCAGCCCGGCAGGAATTTTCAGGCGCAGCAGCGTTTGCAGGCGCGTCGCCCGCAGCATGCGGAACAGCTCCCGCTTGTTGGGGTCGACCTGGCCGAGCCCGGTCATGGTGTTTTCCAGAAGCGGGAAGAAGCAGATCAGCGCCGTGATCACCACGGTGGAGGTCATGCCGAAGCCGAACCAGACGATGAACAGCGGCCCCAGCGCCAGCTTCGGCACCACTTGGCTGGCGATGATGTAGGGGTAGAGGAGCCGGCGCAGCCCCTCCACCTCCGCCAGCAGCACGCCCGTCAGGAATCCCACCGCGCAGCCGATGGCGAGGCCGAGCGTCATTTCCGCGCTGGTCATGGCGAGGTGTGGCAGAAGGAAGCCGCTGGTCAGGCCATCCCACAGGGTGCGCAGGACAGCGGACGGCAGCGGCACGACCAGCGACGGGATGCCGGACAAGCGCCCGTACAGCTCCCACGCCGCGAGCAGCAGGACGAGCAGAAGCGCGGACCCGATGCGGGCGGTCATGACGCAGCGTCCAGGGGCACGGGTTCCGCGGGCGCGCCGTCCATGGCCCGGCGAAGCGCGCGGCACAGCGCGGTGAAGCGCGGGCTGTAGCGGGCATCACGCCCGCGTGGCCGGGGCAGATCGACGGCCAGGGCGTGGTGGAGCCGGCCGTTCTCCATCACCGCGACCCGGTCGGCGAGGTAGATGGCCTCCGCGATGTCGTGGGTGACGAACAGCACCGTGGTGCCGCGCAGGGCGCAGAGGCGCAGCAGATCGTCCTGCAACTCCTCCCGCGTGATGGCGTCGAGCGCCGCGAAGGGCTCGTCGAGCAGCAACAGCGCCGGCTCCGTGATCAGCGCGCGGGCGATGGCGACGCGGCTCTGCTGCCCGCCGGACAGTGCCCGCGGGTGGCGCCCTTCCAGGCCGGACAGGCCGACGAGGTCCAGCAGCTCTTCTGCCTTGCGCCGGTCCTGCGGCAGCGGACGGCGCGCCAGCGACAGGGGGAGCAGGACGTTGTCGAGCGCCGTTTGCCAGTCCAGCAGGGTCGGCGTCTGGAAGACGAAGCCCACCTCGGGGCTCGGTTCCCGCACCGCACTGCCGCGGATGCGGATGGCGCCGGCGGTCGGTTGCAGCAGGCCGGCGGCGAGCTTCAGCAGGGTCGTTTTCCCGCAGCCGCTGCGCCCGACGAGGCAATGGAACTCGCCGGCCGGGATGGTCCAGTCGATATGGTCGACGATGGACTGGCCCGGTTGGACGTCGTAGCTGGCGCGGTCGATCGACACGAAGCTCATGAGTCCGGCCCCCTCAATCGACGTAGCGGGCGAAGGCGTCGGCCGCCTGCTCCGCCGACTGTTCGATCTCCGTCAGGGTGACGAGGTCGAGCAGGTTGAAGCGCCCGTCGTGGTGCCAGCCCGCCTCCGGCGCGGTCATGCGGCCGAGCGCGCAGATGCGCGTCACCCCGACCGCGCCCAGCAGCCCGGCCAGCCGGTGCAGCTCCTCCGGATCCGCGGCGACGCCGACGGTCTGGAGGAAGGCGCGATGGGGGGCAAGGCCGGGGACGGCGTCGGCCAGCCGGTCCACGGCGACGATGGTGACGGTCCGGTTCAGGCCGCAGGGGGACAGGCCTTCCGGCGCGTCGGCGTAGGCCACGCTCCAGGCGCCGGCCGGGTCGCCGAGCAGGGTGCGGGTGGGCTGGGCGAAGGTCTTCATCTCCTCCGCGTTGCGCCAGGCGGCGACGCTGCCGGCCTCCGCCATGGACAGGGCGCGGCGGGGGAAGCGGGTCTCATGGGCGGCCAACTCGTTGGCGAAATAGCCGGCGAATTCGCGCGGCGACACCCGCCCGCCGCGCTCCACGAAGAACAGCTGCGGCGAGTAGCAGCCCTGCTGGTCGTAGCGGACCACGTCGTAGGCCGCGCGGTTCGCGACCATCCCGGCCTTCCCGACGTCGAGCGCGGAGCGCGCAACCATGCCGAAGCTGATTTTGTGCCCATAGGGCAGGTAGCGCGTGGTGATCGGCACGCGGCCGCGGATCGCCGCCAGCGCGTCGTTGCCGCCGTAGGCGACGACCGTGTCGGCCTGAACCAGCCACATCAGTTCCTGCGCCTCGTCGCCGCCCTTCCACCAGACGATGGCGAGGCAGTCGGCGAGGTCGGGGTCGACCTCCGCCAGGATGCGCGCGAACCAGCCGGCGAACAGAGGTTCGGCGGTGGGGACCTTGCCGACCGTGCCGGCCTTGACCAGCAGGCCGGAGATCAGGCTCCACAGCGGCAGGCCCGGTACGTTGCCGGCCCAGATGTGCAGCAGCAGCTCCGGCCCGTGGGCCTTGGCGAAGCCGCCCTTGGGCGTGGGCTGGAAGTCGTCGAGGATCGAGGGGTTGGCGAAGTCCTCGACCAGGAATTTCTGCAGTTCCGGCCGGCGGAAGGTCTTCAGGTAGCCGGTCAGGCCCAGCCGGACCATCTCCGCGTCGTAGCCGGTGACCAGCGGCAGCAGCCGTTCGGCCTTTTGCCGCCAGGGATCGTCGCGGTCGAGCAGCCGGGCCACCGCGCGGTCGATGGTCGCGGCGATGTCGGCGACGGTCCGGGTCTTCAGGGTGCGGCGGGCGGCGTCCCGGACGCGGGCGGCGAGTGCGGCGATTTGGGCGTCGGTCAGGACGGGGACCGCGACCTCCAGCGCGTCATTGCCGCGCGTAAAGGTCAGCGTCCGCCACTCGACCTGGTCGGCGGGCAACCCCGGCAGATATCCGGCGACTTCCCGTTCCATAGCCTTAGACCCGCGCGGCCTTCAGGAACTCCTCAACCGCCAGGGAGCAGCCTTTGGCATCGGCGCCGTCGGCCCGGCCGAGCAGGCGGAAGCCGGCCTCAACCGCGATGCCCGCATCCTCCGTCAGGATGGCCGAGGCGCAGTTGAAATGGGCCAAGTCATGGTGAACCAGGACGCCGACGGTTCCCTTCGGCACCTCTTCCCCCGTCAGGGGGTTCACGACGCGGCTGCGGATCCAGTGCGGCCCCGACTTTACGGACGGGCAGGCCTCGTTGCCGTCGTCGTAGAACTGGCTGCTCAACTCCGTCATGCCGTACATGTTGATGCAGGAGCGGCGCGGCACGCCGAAGGTGGCGGAGAGCTGGTCGTAGAAGGCGTCGGCCTCCATCTCCCGCGACTGGCCCTTGAAGCCGCCGGTATCCAGGATGCGGCTGCCTTCGGGAAGGGCGAAGCGCCGCCCGCCGAGCGCATCCATCAGGTGCACGAAGCTGTAGCTGGCGCCCAGCAGGGCGTAGGGCTCCCCGGCCTGTTCCGCGCGCTCCAGGTCCGCCGTGACCGCAGCGACGTCGAGGCCTTGGTCGCCGATGAAATTGCGGCTGCCCTCCGCCCCGAAGGTCCGCATGGCCAGCGCCAGATAGCGCGCCAGGGAGGAGTTGGGCATCGCCTCCTCGGTCGGGAACAGGATGCCCATGCGCAGCCGGTCTTGATCACCCATGAAGCGCCGGCGGAAGTTCAGGGTCATCGAGCGGTCCCACACCGCCATGGTCGGGTGGTGGCTCTTGCCGCGCACGCCCTGGGTGGTGCCGCTGGTCATGAACACCCGTTCGCAGTCCTCCGGCGGCCGGCAGGTCAGGGTCAGTTCCTTGAAGGCGCTGATCGGGACGGCGGGGACGTCGCGCCAGCTCTTGACCGTGCGTGCCGTCCGGCCCCGCTGCACGGCGAAGCGGCGGTAGGGCTGGTTGTGTTCGAACTGGTGGGCGAAGACCGCCAGCGCCATCCGGTTGAACGCGTCCTCGTCAGCGCCGGCGGCGCCGATGAAGGCCAGCAAGTCCTCGATGACGCGGGATTCGGAAGCACGAGCGTCTGACACGTCCTGACACACCTTTCGCGACGCAACGGAACCCAATGGTCCGGATCACGGGTATCAGGGCGGAAAGGCGGATAAGGGGCATGATCAGCCCGATGTCCCACATCCCTACGCCGGCATGACCCGGATCAGGTTCGGTGGGTCACCGCGTTGCCCGGACGGGTCCGGGCCGGCGGAGTCTCAGCCTCCTAACGAGGCACCCCAGGGAACGGGGGCAGCCTAGGGGAGCGGCCGCCACGCTGTCAAGAATACCAGCATCAGGAATACCAGAGCGCCCGGTGCCCCGCTCCGTTCCCAATTCCCCATCCCAATCCAATGTTAACCGGCTGCACGCCAAAATCCCGGCCAAATCAGGCCAGGAGCGTCCGGTGAGTGAAGAAACGACCCGTCACATCAGCGTTCGGTTGTCGATCGCCCGCCATGGCCGGGCCGGTTGGAAATGGACGATGCTGCTGACCAGCGAAGACGACGACGCCTGCACGGCCGCGGCCGAGTTCCGGTCCGGCGAGGACGGGCGCGGCACCTGGATGCGGATGATCGGCGACCGGGACTGGACCATGGTCACCCCGCCGGAGGAGCGCACCTACCCCACGGACGAGCAGGAGGCCCACCGGGAGATCGCGCAGGTCTGCGCCCAAGCCGCCGCCCAGTTCGTCGGGAAGGGGCAGGGAAATGGCTGGACCGGGGCCGTGACGGATGCCTTCGATCTGGCGCGGGCGCCGACGGTGGGGTCCTGCTGACCCCGCTTCCCGCTGTTACGGACTGTTACAAAACAGCCCGACCATGGACATAATTTGCAACGGCGTGCGTGGTAGCGTTCAAGCCGAACGCAGGAGACCTTTTCACCGCGGCGGAAGAATGCCGCCATCCCGTCCGGGGAGCATCGACACCGGCCCCGGCCGGAACGATGTCATGAAGGGCACCGCCGCGGCGCACGGCGCGGATAAGCCTCATCCCGACGGCATGCCTGCCGCAATGAAGGACAGCATGGACTTGGATACGCCCGTCAAACTTCCGCCGGAGTCAAAAACGCCCGGAGCCGAGCCGGACACCCTGGCGCCCCCCTACCAACGGCGGACCGAGGGGCGGCGCCGGTCGGTGCTGGGTCGCGTGATCGCCTGGGTGGTGGTGCTGGGCTTGATCGCGGGCGGCGGCTGGTGGTTCACCACCCGCCCCACGACGGAACAGGCGGTGCGGTCCGGTCGCTTCGGCGGGGAACGGCCGCCCATGCCGGTCGTGACTGCCGTGGTGGAGAAGGGCGACCTGCCGATCCGGCTGAACGGGCTGGGCACCGTCTCCGCGCTCGCCACCGTGACGGTGCGCCCGCAGGTCAGCGGGCAGCTGACCCAGATCGCCTTCAGCGAAGGGCAGATGGTCAAGAAGGGCGACTTCCTGGCGGAGGTGGACCCGCGCCCCTTCCAGCTGGCGGTCGACCAGGCGCAGGCGCAGTTGATGCGCGACCAAGCGCAGCTGAAGAACGCGCAGCTGGACCTGGAGCGTTACCGGACGCTGGTGAAGCAGGATTCCATCGCCAAGCAGCAGCGCGACACGCAGGAGGCGCTCGTCCAGCAGTATGAGGGCACGGTCAAGTCCGACCAGGTGGCGGTGGACAACGCGAAGCTGAACCTGTCCTACAGCCGCATCACGGCGCCGGTTTCGGGCCGTGTCGGCCTGCGGCTGGTCGACACCGGCAACTACGTCACCGCCGGGCAGACCACGGGCATCGTGGTCATCACGCAGATCCAGCCGATCTCCGTCTTGTTCACCCTGCCGGAGGACAACATTCCCGCGATCATGGCGCGGCTGCGCGGCGGGGCCACGCTGCCGGTCACGGCTTTCGACCGGACGCGCGCCAAGACCCTGGCCACCGGCACGCTGGAGACGGTGGACAACCAGATCGACGTCACCACGGGCACGGTGAAGCTGCGCGCGCGCTTCGACAACGCGGACCAGACGCTGTTCCCCAACCAGTTCGTCAACGTGCAGCTTCTGGTCGACGCGCTGGCCGGCGTGCCGCTCGTCCCCGTGGCCGCCGTCCAGCGCGGCGCGCCGGGCACCTTCGTCTATGTCGCCAACCGGCAGGACAGCACGGTCGCGGTGCGCCCGATCACGCTGGGCCCCAGCGACGGCACGATGACGGTGGTCGAGAAGGGGCTGAAGCCCGGTGATCTGGTCGTGACCGAGGGGGCGGACAAGCTGCGCGAGGGCGCCAAGGTCACGCTGCCGCCGGAAGGCGGCGCGCCCGCCGCGGGTGCCCCGAATGCCGGCGTGCCGCCCTCCGGCGAGGGTGAGCGCGGCCAACACCGCCGCCAACGGAACGCGTCGTAAGACGCAGGGCAACCCCCATGAACATCTCGCACCCCTTCGTCGTCCGCCCGGTCGCCACGTCGCTGCTGATGCTGGCGATCCTGCTGGTGGGGGCGGTCGCCTATCGCTTCCTGCCGCTGTCGGCGCTGCCGGCGGTCGAATACCCGGCGATCCAGGTCCAGACCTTCTACCCCGGCGCTAGCCCGGAGGTGATGACCTCGTCCATCACGGCCCCCCTGGAGCGGCAGCTGGGCCAGATGCCCGGCCTGACGCAGATGTCGTCGGTCAGTTCGGCCGGCGCGTCGGTCCTGACGCTGCAGTTCGGGCTGGAGCTGGGCATCGACATTGCGGAGCAGGAGGTGCAGGCGGCCATCAACGCGGCCGGCAACCTGCTGCCCTCGGACCTGCCGGCCCCGCCCATCTACGCCAAGGTCAACCCAGCCGACGCGCCGATCCTGACGCTGGCGCTGACCTCCAAGACGCTGCCGCTGACCCAGGTGCAGGACTTCGCCGACAGCCGCTTCGCGCAGAAGCTGTCGCAGCTTCCGGGTGTCGGCCTCGTCAGCCTCAGCGGCGGTCAGCGCCCGGCGGTGCGCATCCGCGCCAACCCCCGGGCGCTGGCCGCCTACGGCCTGAACATCGACGACCTGCGCAGCACCATCAACACGGCCAACGTCAACACGCCCAAGGGCAACATCGACGGGCCGACGCGCGCCTACACCATCAACGCCAACGACCAGCTGCGCAAGGCGAGCGAGTACAACGACATCGTCATCGCCTACCGCAACGGCGCGCCGGTCAAGCTGTCCGACGTGGCGGAGGTGGTGGACAGCGCGGAGAACACGAAGCTCGGCGCCTGGATGAACACGGTCCCGGCGATCATCCTGAACATCCAGCGCCAGCCCGGCGCCAACGTGATCGAGGTGGTGGACCGGGTGAAGGCGCTGCTGCCGCAGCTGACCGCCGCCCTCCCCTCCTCCGTCGATGTGGCGGTGCTGACCGACCGGACCACGACCATCCGCGCGTCGGTCGCCGACGTGCAGATGGAGTTGGGGCTGGCCGTGGCGCTGGTCGTGCTGGTCATCTTCCTGTTCCTGCGCAACATCCCCGCCACCATCATTCCCAGCCTGTCGGTGCCGTTGTCGCTGGTCGGCACCTTCGGCGTGATGTATCTGGCGGGCTTCAGCCTGAACAACCTGTCCCTGATGGCGCTGACCATCGCGACCGGCTTTGTCGTCGACGACGCCATCGTGATGATCGAGAACATCTCCCGCTACGTGGAGAAGGGCGAGAGCCCGCTGCGCGCCGCGCTGATCGGGTCGAAGCAGATCGGCTTCACCATCGTGTCGCTGACCATCTCACTGGTCGCGGTGCTGATCCCGCTGCTGTTCATGGGCGACGTGGTCGGCCGGCTGTTCCGCGAGTTCGCGATCACGCTGACCGTCACCATCCTGATCTCCGCCGTGGTGTCGCTGACGCTGGTGCCGATGCTCTGCGCCAAGCTGCTGCGCCATCACGAGCCGCGGGAGCGGTCCGCCATCGGCCGCCGGACGGAGGCCTGGTTCGACGGGCTGATCGCCGGCTATGGGCGGACGCTGCGCTGGGTGCTGGACCGGCAGGGGGCGACGCTGGTGGTGGCGGTCCTGACGCTGGGGCTGACCGCGGCGCTCTACGTCGCGATCCCCAAGGGCTTCTTCCCGATCCAGGACACCGGGCTGATCCAGGGCGTGTCGGAGGCGACGCAGTCCGTGTCCTACGCCGCCATGGCGGAGCGGCAGAACACGCTGGCGGCGGAGGTGCTGAAGGATCCGGACGTGCAGAGCCTGTCGTCCTTCATCGGGGTGGACGGGTCCAACACCACGCTGAACACCGGCCGTTTCCTGATCAACCTGAAGCCGAAGGACGAGCGGACGACCCACGTCAGCGACATCATCCGGCGGCTTCAGCGCAACACCGCCCATGTCCCCGGCATTTCGCTGTTCATGCAGCCGGTGCAGGACCTGACCATCGACGCGTCGGTCAGCCGCACCCAGTACCAGTTCGTGCTGGAGGACGCGAACCCGGACGAGTTCAAGGTCTGGGTGCCGAAGCTGCTCGACCGGCTGCATCAGGTGCCGGAGATCGAGGACATCGCCAGCAACATGCAGGACAAGGGGCTGGCGGCCTCCATCACCATCGACCGCGACACCGCGGCCCGCTACGGCATCACCACGGCAGCGGTGGACAACGCGCTGTATGACGCCTTCGGCCAGCGCATCGTTTCCACCATCTTCACCCAGGCGAACCAGTTCCGCGTGATCCTGGAGGTCGACCCGGCCCGGATGTCGCTGGCGGACCTGCTGACCTCCATCCACCTGCCGTCGTCCGGCGGCGGGCAGGTGCCGCTGGCCGCCTTCGCGCGGCTGGAGGAGCGCAGCGCGCCGTTGCAGGTCAACCACATCGGCCAGTTCCCGGCGGTCACCATCTCCTTCAACCTGGCCCACGGCGCCTCGCTGGGGGCTGCGGTGGAGGCGATCAAACAGGCGGAGCAGGAGGTCGGGTTGCCGGCCAGCATGATGACGCACTTCCAGGGTGCCGCGCTGGCCTTCCAGGCCTCGCTCGGCAACCAGCTGATGCTGATCCTGGCGGCCATCGTCACGATGTACATCGTGCTGGGCGTCCTCTACGAGAGCTACATCCACCCCATCACGATCCTGTCCACCCTGCCCTCCGCCGGCGTGGGCGCGCTGATCGCGCTGATGCTGGCGGGCAAGGATCTGAGCATCATCGCCATCATCGGCATCATCCTGCTGATCGGCATCGTGAAGAAGAACGCGATCATGATGATCGACTTCGCGCTGGACGCCGAACGGCAGGAGGGCAAGTCCCCGCGCGAGGCGATCTTCCAGGCCTGCCTGCTGCGCTTCCGCCCGATCCTGATGACGACCATGGCGGCCCTGCTGGGCGCCCTGCCCTTGATGCTGAGCAGCGGGACGGGGGCGGAGCTGCGCCAGCCGCTGGGCGTCTCCATCGTCGGCGGGCTGGTGCTGAGCCAGCTGCTGACCCTCTACACCACGCCGGTGATCTACCTGGCCTTCGACCGGCTGGCGGCGCGGTTCCGCAACAGTTCCGAGGAGTTGGGCGAGGAAGGGACGGCGTCATGAACCTGTCGGCGCCCTTCATCCGGCGGCCGGTCGCCACCACCCTGCTGACGCTGGGGCTGGCGCTCGCCGGGGTGATGGCCTTCCTCGGCCTGCCGGTGTCGCCGCTGCCGCAGGTGGATTTCCCGACCATCTCCGTCTCCGCCAGCATGCCCGGTGCCAGCCCGGAGACGATGGCGGCCAGCGTGGCCACACCGCTGGAGCGCCACCTGGGCCAGATCGCCGACGTGTCGGAGATGACGTCGTCCAGTTCCATCGGTTCGACGCGCATCACGCTCCAGTTCGGGCTGAACCGCGACATCGACGGGGCGGCGCGCGACGTGCAGGCGGCGATCAACGCGGCCCGCGCCGATCTGCCCACAAACCTGAAGAGCAACCCGACCTACCGCAAGGTCAACCCGGCCGACGCGCCGGTGTTGATCCTGGCGCTGACGTCCCAGACTTTGAGCCAGGGGCAGCTGTACGACAGCGCAGCGACGGTCCTTCAGCAGAAGCTGTCGCAGGTGGACGGCGTCGGGCAGGTCAGCATCGGCGGCAGCTCCCTTCCAGCCGTGCGGGTGGAGCTGAACCCGCAGGCGCTGTTCCAGTACCGCATCGGGCTGGAGGACGTGCGCGCCGCACTCGCGTCCGCCAACGCCAATGCGCCGAAGGGGGCCATCGAGGACGGCGACCGACGCTTCCAGATCTACACAAACGACCAGGCGCGCAAGGCGTCGGAATACCGCAACCTCGTCATCGCCTACCGCAACAACGCCGCCGTGCGCCTGTCCGACGTGGCGGAGGTGACGGACAGCGTGGAGGACTTACGCAACCAAGGGTTGTCGAATGGCAAGCCGTCGGTGCTGGTCATCCTGAACCGGGCGCCGGGAGCCAACATCATCGAGACGGTGGACCGGGTGAAGGCCCTGCTGCCGACGTTGCGGGCCTCCATCCCCGCGGACATCGACCTGACGGTCGCCAACGACCGCACCACGACCATCCGCGCGTCCCTGGCGGACGTGGAGCACACACTGCTGGTCGCCATCGCGCTGGTGATCATGGTGGTGTTCCTGTTCCTGCGCAACGCGCGGGCCAGCCTGATCCCGACCGTCGTGGTGCCGGTGTCGCTGGTCGGCACCTTCGGGGCGATGTACCTGCTGGGCTACAGCCTGAACAACCTGTCGCTGATGGCGCTGACCATCGCGACCGGCTTCGTCGTGGACGACGCCATCGTGGTGCTGGAGAACATCGCCCGCCACATCGAGAACGGCATGTCCCGCACCCAGGCGGCGCTGCGCGGGGCCAAGGAGGTGGGCTTCACCGTCCTGTCCATGAGCGTGTCGCTGATCGCCGTCTTCATCCCCATCCTGCTGATGGGCGGCATCGTCGGGCGGCTGTTCCGCGAATTCGCCATGACGCTGTCGGTGGCCATCCTCGTGTCGATGGTCATCTCGCTAACCACCACGCCGATGATGTGCGCCGCGTTGCTGCGCGTACCGAGGAGGGGCGAACGGCCGCCGGGGCGGGTGTCGCGCTTTGCCAAGCGGCTGGGCGCCTGGGTGCTGCGCCTCTACGACCGCAGCCTGACCGCGGCGCTGGACAACAGCCTGCTGACGATGGTGGTGTTCCTGGCGACCGTGGCGCTCAGCGTCCATCTCTTCGCCACCATCCCGAAGGGCTTCTTCCCGCAGCAGGACACCGGCCGGCTGATCGGCTTCATCGACGCGGACCAGAGCACGTCGTTCCAACTGATGCGGCAGAAGCTGACGCAGTTCGTGGAGTTGGTGAAGTCCGACCCGGCGGTGGACACGGTGGTGGGCTACACCGGGGGCGGGCGGACCAACTCCGGCTTTATGTCCGTCTCACTGAAGCCGCTGGCGGAACGCGACGCGTCGGCCGACCAAGTGATTGGGCGGTTGCGCGGCAAGCTGTCCCGCGTGGCGGGGGCCAACCTCTACCTGCAAGCCGTCCAGGACATCCGGATCGGCGGACGGCAGAGCAACGCGCAGTACCAGTTCACCCTGCAGGGCGACACGCTGGATGAACTCCAGACCTGGGCGCCGAAGCTGGCGCAGGCGCTGCAACAGGTGCCGGAGCTGACGGAGGTGAACTCCGACCAGCAGCAGAAGGGGCTGGCCATCGGCGTCACCATCGACCGCGACGCGGCCCGCCGCCTGGGCCTGACGCCCAGCCAGATCGACAACGCGCTATACGACGCCTTTGGCCAGCGGCAGGTCTCCACCATCTACAACCCGCTGAACCAGTACCACGTGATCATGGAGGTGGCGCCGCAATACCGCGAGAACCCGGAGATGCTGAAGGACATCTTCATCAGCACGTCGGGCGGCTCGGTCAGCGGCACGCAGGCGACCAGCGCCATCGCCGGGGCCGCGAACGCCGACACCACCGGCGTGACCAACCAGCGCACCAACCAGATCGCCAACACCGGCCGCGGCAGCGCGTCCACCGGGTCGGCGGTCAGCACGCAGGCGTCGACCGTCGTGCCCCTGTCGGCCTTCGCCAGCGTCGGCATGGAGAACACGCCGCTGTCGGTCAACCACCAGGGGCCGTTCGTCGCCACGACGATTTCGTTCAACCTGGCACCCGGCGTGGCGCTGGCCGACGCGGTGGCGGCGATCCGCCACACCATGGACAGCATCGGCATGCCGACCAGCATCCAGGGCAGCTTCCAGGGCACCGCCCGCGTGTTCCAGCAGTCGGCGTCGGACCAGCCGATCCTGATCATCACGGCGCTGCTGGCCGTCTACATCGTGCTGGGCGTGCTGTATGAGAGCTACGTCCACCCGCTGACCATCCTGTCGACCCTGCCGTCGGCCGGCGTCGGCGCGTTGCTGGCGCTGATGGCGCTGAACATGGAACTGAGCATCATCGCGCTGATCGGCGTCATCCTGCTGATCGGCATCGTGAAGAAGAACGCCATCATGATGATCGACGTGGCGCTGGAGGCGGAGCGGAGCGAGGGGCTGGACCCGCGCACCGCGATCCACCGCGCCTGCCTGCTGCGCTTCCGCCCGATCATGATGACGACCCTGGCGGCGCTGCTCGGCGCGCTGCCGCTCGCCATCGGCATGGGCGAGGGGGCGGAACTGCGCCGGCCGCTGGGCATCGCCATCGTCGGCGGGCTGGTGGTCAGCCAGATGCTGACCCTCTACACGACACCGGTCACCTACCTGTATCTTGACCGCTTCCGGCTGTGGTGCCGGCGCCTGTGGAACCGTCCACGGCGCGCCGCACCTTCCCCGGCAGAATGAAAGCGGGCACCGGACGAAACCGACGGACGAACCATGAAGACCAAGAATAACGGGCAGCCTTTCGCAACGCTCGCCCCGACCCTCGGCGCCCTGTGCCTACTGGCCGCCTGCACGGTCGGCCCGGACTATGAACGGCCGTCCGTCCCGGTGCCGACGATCTTCAAGGAGGCCGGGCAAGAGGGAAAGGTGATCCAGGCCGCCCTGACCGCCGCGCCGCGCGCGGACGGCTGGCGACCGGCCAACCCGCAGGAGGCGGGGCTTGAGCCCTGGTGGTCCGTTTTCAACGACCCGGTCCTGGATGGGCTGATGCGGCAGGTGGAGGTGTCGAACCAGACGCTGAAGGCGTCGGAAGCCGCCTACCGCCAAGCGCAGGCTCTGGTCGAGGAATCGCGTGCCTCCTTCTTCCCCACCCTGTCGATTAGTGGGGCCGGCCAGCGGACGGGTCCCGTGGGTTCCGGCCGGACCTCCTCCACCCGCACGTCGTCGAGCAGCGTTGGCGCCCGGACCATCTATGACGCATCCCTGGATGCGAGCTGGGCGCCCGACGTGTGGGGGCGCATCCGCCGCACGGTGGAAAGCGACGAGGCCGCCGTGCAGGCCAGCGCGGCCGACCTCGCGGCGGCCCGGCTGTCGGCGCAGGCGCAGCTGGCGTCGGCCTATGTGCAACTCCGCATCGCGGACGAGCGCAAGAAGTTGCTGGAGGCGTCCATCGCAGCTTTCCGCCGGTCGTTGGAAATCGCCCAGAACCGCCACGCCGCCGGGACGGCGACGCTGGCCGACGTTTTCACCGCCGAGACGCAGGTCCGCAGCACCGAATCCCAGCTGATCGCGCTCGGCGTGCAGCGCGCCCAGTTCGAGCACGCCATCGCCGTGCTGATCGGCAAGCCGCCGGCCGATTTCGCCCTGGTGCCGGAGCCGCTGCGGACCGCCATCCCGGCGGTCCCGCCGGGCATCCCCTCCGCCCTGCTGGAGCGGCGCCCGGACATCGCGGCGGCGGAGCGTCAGATGGCCCAGACCAACGCGCTGATCGGCGTGGCGGAGTCCGCCTACTACCCGGATATCCTGATCAACGGGTCGATCAGCAACACGGCCGCGATCATTCCCAAGCTGTTCCAGGCGCCGACCGCGCTCTGGGCCTTCGGCGCGCAAATCGCCGAGACGCTGTTCGACGGCGGCGCCCGCGACGCGGTGGTGAAGCTGCGCCGCGCCTCCTTCGACCAGAGCGTGGCGCTCTACCGGCAGACCGTGCTGACCGCCTTCCAGGAGGTGGAGGACCAGTTGGCCGCTCAGCGCATCCTGGCGCAGCAGGCCACGGTGCAGGCCGACGCCGTGCGTCTGGCGCGCGAGGCGGAACGGCTGACGCTGAACCAGTACCGGGCCGGCACCCTGCCTTATACCAGCGTGCTGACCGCGCAGACGGCCACGCTGTCCGACGAGGAGAACGCGCTGGCCGTCCAGCAGAGCCGGCTGCTCGCCGCGGTGTCGCTGCTCCAGGCGCTCGGCGGGCGGATGTAGGGTTCCGGGTTCCCGCGGGGTTGCGTCACTCTGTTCCGGCAACTTCGCGGGCGTCCGTTGACAAAGTTCCGGCAACTTGCGCAGAATCCCTTTGAGACAAAATCGAAGGGGATATCGATGCCGCCGCATGGTGGGGACGACATGCGCCAGCTGCGCGAACGCCGCGGGGAAAACCAGACGCAGTTCGCGGACTGGCTGAACGACCAGCTGGGACGCAGCTACACGAAGGCGAAGATCAGCCGGTGGGAGAGCGGGGCGGAGCGGATCCCGCAGCAGCTGGCCGATTTCCTGGCCGGGCAGTCGTCCGACGACCGTCCGCGGTCGGCCACCTTCCTGGCCGTTGCCAACCAGAAGGGCGGCGTTGGCAAGACGGCGACGGCAGTGAACCTTGCCTATGCCCTGACCGAGGGCGGGGCGCGGGTCCTGCTGATCGATTGCGATTCCCAGAGCAACGCGACCGTCCATGTCGGCGTCGGCAACGCGTCCATCGTGGAGCTGGAGCGCTGCCGCAAGACGCTTTACTTCGTGCTGCGGTCGGACGACCCGCTGTCGTCGGTCATCGTGCCGACGGGGGAGCGGGGGCTGGACCTCGCCCCGGCCGGCCTGTCGCTGGCCGACGCCGACGTCGAGCTTGCGGCCGACAGCACCGGCGGGCTCGTGTTGCGTGAGAAGCTGGACGAGGTGCGCTCCTCCTACGACTTCGTGGTCATGGACTGCGCGCCGAACCTGGGGCTGGTGACGGCCAACGCGCTGTCGGCCGCCGAACTGGTCATCGTACCGGTGCAGACGGAGGCGCTGGCCCTGTTGGGCGTGAAGCGGCTGGTCGACACCATCACGCGGATCCGCCGGCGCGTGAATCCCGGGCTGAGGATCGCCGGCATCATCCCGACCATGTACAACGAACGCCTGACCCAGGACCGGGCCACATTGCAGGAGTTGCGCGAGTCTTACGCCGAGCAGGTACCGGTGTTCCCCCCCATCCCCCGCGCCACCGTCTATGGCAAGGCCGCGGCGGCCGGCATGATCACGCTGGCCGGCGACCCCAACGCACCGGGCGCGGAGACCTTCCGCGAGGTGGCGCGGCAGATCCGCGCCTACGCCGCGAAGCGGGAGAACGCCCATGTCGCGTAAGTTCGAGCGCAAGACGAAGGAGCTGCTGGGCGGCACCCCCACCCTGACCGTCGGCACGGACAAGCTGTTCGGCACCTCGGCCGGATTCCCGCATGTGGTGGAGCTGGACCTGGATCAGGTTCACCGCAACCCCGACCAGCCGCGTCGGCATTTCGACGAGGCGGAGCTGAACAGCCTGGCGGCCTCCATCGAGCGGCACGGGCTGCAAAACCCGATCCTGGTCCGCCCGCTCCCCCAGGGCGATTACCTGCTGATCGGCGGCGAGCGCCGCATCCGCGCGCACCAGATCCTCGGCCGCAAGACGATCTTCGCCATCCTCACCTCCGGCGATCCGGACGAGATTGGGCTGATCGACAACGTCCAGCGCGTGGACCTGAACGCGGTGGAATACGCGACCGCCCTCGCCCGCTTGGCCGAGAAGCACGGCTACACCCACGACGAGTTGGCCGCAGTTGTCGGCAAGGACCGCACCGACATCACCAAGCTGCTGGCCATCCTGTCGCTGCCGGCGCCGATGCTGGAGGAATACGCCGCGTCCTTTACCCACGTGTCGCGGTCGGTGCTGATCGAAATCGCGGCAGCGGCGGACGATCTTCAGCCGGCGTTGTGGGAGCAGGCCAAGGAAGGGGCCTCGGTCAAGGCCGTGCGGCAAGCCAAGCGCGACCATGCGCAGGGGCAGAGCGCCCGCGAAGCCGGCCCGCACGACCCGGAGCGGACGCTCCAGGCCAGTGTGAAGCGCATTATGCGCGATGTGGCTGTGGTGCGGGAGCAGCGGCACCTGCTGGACCGGGCCCATCGGGACCGTCTGCTCCAGCTGCGCGCGGAGATCGACGCCATTCTGGAGGACGCGCCGCAGCGGTCCTGAGGTGTCGTGATGTGGGACGTCCCACATCGGTGGAGCGAGGGTGGCGCGTGTGGGACGTCCCACATACGCCACGCCGGACCGAAGCCGGTCAGGGAACGAGGTGGGGAGAGACCGCGGCGTGGAAGGTCTCGACCACCGCTGGGTCGGTGAACTCCGGGAGGCCGGACAGGCCGCAATTCACCAGATCCTGGTTTGATTGCACGACGTTCGCGGCCTCCAGGAAGGCTTGGCAGGCCTGCGCCCGGATGTCCTCCCGTCGCGCCAACACGAACAGGCCAGTGCCGTCGTCGCCGCGGGTCTTGAACATCATTTCGCACCCGACGAAGGGGAAGACGCGGTGCATGTCCTCCGTGCTGTAGGACCCGATGTGGGCCTCCCACGGGTTCCCCTCATACTCGCCCTGCGGCCATTCGCCGATGGGGATGGCGATGTAGACGGCGTCGCACACCAGCAGGATCCGCATCACCAACTGCTGCGCCTCGTCGCGGGTCATGTGCTCGATCACGTCGCCGAGCAGCGCGATGCCGCCCCGCGGCAGCGCGCCGTAGTCGAAGCGGCGGGGCGTCAGCGACATGGACCTCGTCATAGACCGCCTCCAGCCCGTACTCCTTCACGTAGGGACCCCACACCTCCACCGCGGTGAAGCGGGCCTTGGGCAGGATCGGGCGGAGAAGCCGCGCGTAGGTGCCCACCCCCGGCCCGATGTCGAGCATGTGCGACACCGCATGGCGGGCGTTGAAGCGGTTGATCGCCAGCGCGGTGACGGATTTACCGAGGATGGTGCTGAAGGGCATCGGCTGTGTCTCCAAGGGGGTCCGGGATGATGGACCGGACCTGGGGCGCGATCAAAGGGCTTTACGAAAAAGTGCGGCGGGCCAGCGCGACGCCGCGGCGGGCGTAATCGAGGGCGGTTCCGGCCAGCCCTTCCAACTCCAGGCCGTCGTAGAGGCCCGCGTCGAAGGAGGCCTTGCCGAAGTCCTGCATGGGGTCTTCCGGTGTCCACATGTGCAGGTGGATTTCCTGCCCCCGTCCCGGCCCGGCCGGCATCCCGCCTTCGATCACGCCGTCCAGCAGGGTCAGGTCGTCGACCAGGTCGTTGATGGCGACCTCCGACGCGTACATGGTCAGCACGCCGATCCACCAGTCCGGCCAGGACATGCCCCGCCAGTCCTCCTCCAGCAGCAGGCCGGCGACCTCCAGGGACTTGCGGGCGCAGCGGTCGAGCAGCGCGGCCTCCCCGTACCAGGTCGGTCCCAGGTTGCGGTAGCGGCCATAGCGGAAGCCGCGGCGCTGTGCGAAGTCGGCCAGCCGGCGGATGCTCCCTTCCGACGCGTAGCCGCCGCTGCCGATGGCAAAGCGCCGCGGGTGGAACGTCTTGAAGGCCGGCATCAGGATGGTGTCGACATCCGTCAGCAGGGCATAGCAATGCCGGTCCGGCAGGTCCAGCGCGGCGAGGTAATGGTTGCAGTAGGGATAGCGCGTCCCCTCGAACGTGGTGACCGACGCGAAGTTCGGGTGGTCGTAGCGATCCTCCACCGGCTCCATGATCCGGCAGGGAATGCGCGGGTCGATCAGGTGATGGGTGCCCGGCGGGATGGTCACCAGGAAATCGAGGGCGGCGCAATCCAGGTCCAGGTAGGACAGGTACAGGGAATGGAGCTGCCAATTGAGCGCCCATTTCCGCGGGTCGCAGAAGGCGGTGAGCACGGTCGGCGGGAACTCCCGCTCCGGCTCGGCCATGCGGCCGGTGATGTGGACGACGTCGGCGTAGTCCTGTTCGTACCGCACCACGCCGAGGGCGGACAGGTGCCCGCCATAGCGCTCGTCCACACCCAGCAGGGCCGGCGCGCGCCGGCAGGCTTCGGTGAGGTGCCCGCCGCACCACAGGGCGAGGCACAGGAAATAGCGCGCCCGCTCGCTGGTCGGATCGGCCGCTTCCGCGCGCCGCAGAAGCCGAATGGCGTGTGCCGTATGGCTGCAGAACAGCTGGGCGCCCCCAAGGTCGGTCAGGGCCTCGGCCGATCCCGGTTCCAAGACCACCGGCAAGCGGAGAAGCCGCACCTGCTCCCGCCCCTGCCCCAGCACCTCCAGGCTGGCGGACAGGCCGCGGATCGCGTCGGGGCGCATGGGATCCAGGTGAAGGGCACAGCGAAAGGCGCGGGCGGCCTCCGCCGGCTGGCGCGCCCCGCGGTGGGCCTCGGCCAATCCAAGAACGGCCGGGACCCTCGCGCAGTCCACGGCCAGCGCGCGCCGGTAGGCGCGCACGGCCTCGTCGAAGCGGCCCAGCGCGCGGAGCAGGTCGCCGAGCAGGCAGCGGAAGGGGACGACCATCGGGCTGGCCGCGACGCACAGGCCCATGTGGTGGACGACATCCTGAAGCTTGCCCGACTGCGCTTGAACGGAGGCCAGGAGGTACAGGGCCGTCGCGTGGTCGGGGACGGCGTTCACGACCGCCTGGAAGACCGCCTCCGCGTCACCGAGGTGTCCGCCGTCCAGATGCTACAGCCCGATGTCGATGGCTTCTTCGACCGTTGCCATGAACGCCTTTCTCATCCGCTGGCCTATCCGCCGGCGACCGCATCACCGTAGACGGGAATGACTGCCCGACTTTTCATCCCCTGACAAGAGTGCTGAAAAGCTTGACGGAACTGGGCTTGCGATGGGGCGGTGATACCAAACCAGGCGAAGACTTCCGCGACCGTCAACTGCGGGTTTTCGGGTTCCGCGCGGGGTTTTCAAAGCCGGATTTTGCTGGAATGGTCCGGCACACTACCACACGACGACCGGATTGTGTCGGCCGAAGTGCCATCGGCGCCGGTTCGCGTCGCCAACACAGGCGCATGTCCGAAGACATACCCCGGAACTCTGTCGCGCGCCGGTTCGTTCCTTTTCCGGCATTCCAACTGGAGCGCGGAAATGGACGTGACGAGGGTGTGCCGCACCGGGGCCGTCTTTGCCATGACCATGGCCCTTCTTGCGGCTGCCCCCGCGCTCGCTCAGGACACCGCTCCGACAAAGGCCGTTCCCGCACCTGCCGCCTCGCCGCCGGACGACGGCGCCTGGGCGATGCCGGCGAAGAACTACGCCAGCACCCGCTATAGCGAGTTGGACGAGATCAACGCCGGTACCGTCCGCGACCTTCAGGTCGCCTTCACCTTCTCCACCGGCGTCGACCGGGGGCAGGAGGCCGCTCCCTTGGTCGTCGGCAACACGATGTACATCGTGACCCCCTACCCAAACCGCCTCTTCGCGCTCGACCTCACGCAGCCGGGCGCCCCGGTGACGTGGACGTTCGAGCCGAAGCCGGCGGCCTCGGCGCAAGGGGTCGCCTGCTGCGATTTCATCAACCGCGGCGTGGCCTTCGCGGACGGCCGGGTGTTCATGAACACGCTGGACGGCCAGACCATCGCCGTGGAGGCCGGCACGGGGCGGGAGGTCTGGCGGACCAAGCTCGGCGACATCAACAAGGGGGAGACCATCACCATGGCCCCCCTGGTGGTGAAGGGTAAGGTCTTGGTCGGCAATTCGGGCGGCGAGTTCGGGGTCCGCGGCTGGCTGACCGCGCTGGACGCCGGCACCGGCAAGATCGCGTGGAAGGCCTACAACACCGGCCCCGACAGCGATGTGCTGATCGGCCCCGACTACAAGCCCTTCTATGACAAGGAGAAGGGCAAGGACCTGGGTGTGACCACTTGGCCGCCCAACGCGTGGGAGATCGGCGGCGGCACGGTGTGGGGCTGGATCGCCTACGACCCGGAGCTTGACCTGATCTACCACGGTACCGCCAACCCCGGCCCGTGGAACCCGGAGCAGCGGCCGGGCGACAACAAATGGACCGGCGGCATCTTCGCCCGCAATCCGGACACCGGGCAGGCGCGCTGGTTCTACCAGGTGGTGCCCCACGACCTGTACGACCACGATGCCATCAACGAGTTGATCCTGCTCGACATGCCGGTGAACGGCACCATGCGCAAGACCGTCGTCCGGCCGGAGCGCAACGGCTACATCTACGTGCTCGACCGCGCGACGGGGGAGGTGCTGTCGGCCGACCCGTACGCGTATATCAATTCCTCCACCGGCGTGGACCTGAAGACGGGCATCCTGGCGATGGTGGAGGCCAAGGCGCCGAAGATGGGCAAGGTCGTCCGCGACATCTGCCCGACGGCGCCGGGGTCGAAGGACTGGAACCCGTCCTCCTTCTCGCCGCGGACCGGGCTTCTCTACATCCCGCACATGAACCTGTGCATGGACTGGCAGAGCGCGGAGGCCAACTACATCGCCGGCACGCCCTACGTCGGGGCGGAGGTGCGCATGTTCGCCGGCCCCGGCGGCCACCGGGGCGAACTGTCGGCCTGGGACCCGGTCAAGCGCGCCAAGGCCTGGAGCGTGAAGGAGGACTTCCCGCTGTGGAGCGGCACGCTGTCCACCGCCGGCGACCTCGTCTTCTACGGGACCATGGAGGGATGGTTCAAGGCGCTGGACGCCCGCACGGGGGAGGAGCTGTGGCGGTTCAAGACCGGCTCCGGGATCATAGGCCAGCCGATCGCATACCGCGGGCCGGACGGGCGGGAGTATGTCGCCGTGCTGTCCGGCGTCGGCGGCTGGGCCGGGGCGGTGGTGGTCGGCAACCTCGACCCGCGCGACGCCACGGCGGCCAAGGGCTTCGTCAACGCCGTCGCCGACCTGAAGGACAAAACGACCAAGGGGGGAACGCTCTATGTCTTCGCCCTGCCGTCGAAGCGTTAGCCTCGCGGTCCTCGCCGTCCTGGCGCTCGCCGCCTGCGACCGGGAGGAGCGGGAGCCGCGCGGCGCCCCGGTGGGCGAGAGCGGCCCGCAGGCCATCGCGCAAGGCAGCCTCTACGCCGGCGAACCCTCGCCCCCCGACCCGCGCCGGCAAGAGTATGAGGGCAACGCCTACCACCTCGCGCAGGGCAAGCAGCTGTACGTCTGGTTCAACTGCAACGGCTGCCACTCCAACGGCGGCGGCGACATCGGCCCGCCGCTGATGGACGACACCTGGATCTACGGCGACAGCCTGGAGAACATTTTCGCCACCATCGTCCAGGGCCGGCCGAACGGCATGCCCTCCTTCCGCAACAAGATCCCGGAAACGCAGATTTGGGAGATCGCCGCGTATGTGCGGTCGATGAGCGGGCAGACGCCGACCGCCGCCTCCCCCGGGCGCAACGACAGCCTGAACGCCAAGCCGGCCGAACAGCGCGCGCCCAAGGCGGAGCCCAAGCAGTCCAACCCCGGCGGCCCGCAGGTGGAGGGCCGGCAATGACGGCGCGGCTGGCAGCCCCCTCGCCCAGCCCCGCTGGGAGAGGGAGGGACCCATGCGCAGCTCTCGGCGAAGCAAAGCTTCGCCTGCCGCCAGCGCAAGCTTTGCTTGCGCGAAAGGCATGGGAGGGTGAGGGCAAGGTCTTCCCGAGAAACCTAGCCCTCACCCTCCCACTTTGTGGGCCCCTCCCTCTCCCGCCGGGGGCGGGCGAGGGGGCTGCGCCCTGGCGCCGCGCCGCACTGGCGCTGTGCCCCTTGGCGCTGTCGGCCTGCCAGGGCATCCAGTCCGCGCTCGACCCCGCCGGGCACCAGTCCGGGCGGATCGCCGGGCTGTGGTGGCTGTTCCTGGCGGTGCTGGCCGCAATTTACGCGCTCGTCCTGGTCCTCCTGCTGATCGCG
This sequence comes from Azospirillum canadense, assembly GCF_025961225.1. GTDB lineage: Bacteria > Pseudomonadota > Alphaproteobacteria > Azospirillales > Azospirillaceae > Azospirillum > Azospirillum canadense. The sequence goes on from NZ_JAOQNG010000002.1 coordinate 678,017, forward strand.
GCGTTCCGGTCGCGGCGCCGCCGGAGCCTGCCGCCCGGCCCCGCTTTCCGTCCGGAGGAGCCGACCGAGCGCCGGCTGACCCGCGGGCTCACCGCCTGGGCGGTCGGCACCGCCGCCATCGTGCTGACACTGACCGGGTTCAGCTACGCCGTGGACCGCGACATCCTCGCGCTCGGCCACCGGGCGGAGCTAACCATCGAGGTCACGGCCAAGCAGTGGTGGTGGCAGGTCAAGTACGACGATCCGGTGCCGAACCGCAGCTTTGAGACGGCCAACGAGATCCGCCTGCCGGTCGGCGTGCCAGTGCGCGTGGTGCTGAAGTCGCAGGACGTCATCCACAGCTTCTGGGTCCCGAACCTGCACGGCAAGACCGACCTGATCCCCGGCCGGGTCAACGAGACGGTGATCGTCGCCGACCGCGAGGGCCGTTACCGCGGGCAATGCGCGGAGTTCTGCGGGTTCCAGCACGCCAACATGGCGCTGGATGTGGTGGCGATGCCGCGCGAGCAGTTCGACGCGTGGCGGGAGTCCCAGCTCGCCCCCGCCAGCGCCCCGTCCGACGACCGGAGCCGGGAGGGCCAGCGCGTCTTCCTGACCTCGGCCTGCGTGATGTGCCACACCGTGCGCGGCACCACGGCGGCCAGCCGGGTCGGGCCGGACCTGACCCACGTCGCCGCGCGTCCGTCGCTGGCGGCCGGGACGCTGCCCTACAGTAAAGGGAACCTCGCGGGCTGGATCGCCGACCCGCAACGCATCAAGCCGGGCAGCCAGATGCCGGTGGTCGATCTGTCCGCCGACCAGCTGCAAAGCGTGCTCGCCTACTTGGACGGCCTGAAATGAGCCCCCGCGACGCATCCCCGTTCATTCGCCGCGACGGCCCCGCCCTGGAGGAGGTGGAGACCTATGCCCGGCTGGAGCGGACCTGGGCAACGCCGCCCGGCTTGTGGGGCTGGCTGTCCAGCGTGGACCACAAGCAGGTTGGCCGGCGCTACATCGTCACCGCCTTCGTCTTCTTCCTGCTGGCCGGGCTGCTGGCGCTTGCCATGCGGATGCAACTGGCCGGGCCGGAACAGACGCTGCTGACGCCCGACCGTTACAACCAGATCTTCACGATGCACGGCACGACGATGATGTTCCTATTCGCCGTGCCGGTGATGGAGGCCTTCGCCATCTATCTGGTGCCGCTGATGGTCGGCACGCGCGCCATCGCCTTTCCGCGGCTGAACGCCTTCAGCTATTGGGTCTATCTGGCCGGCGGGGTGATGCTGTGGGTGGCCTTCATCCTCAACGTCGGGCCGGACGTGGGCTGGTTCAGCTACGTCCCCCTGGCCGGACCGCAGTTCAGCCCCGGCAAGCGCACCGACTTCTGGGCGCAGATGATCACCTTCACCGAGGTGGCGGCGCTGGCCGTGGCGGTCGAGATCATCGTGACGGTGTTCAAGCAGCGCGCGCCGGGCATGTCGCTGAACCGCATCCCGCTGTTCGTCTGGGGCCAGTTGGTCACCTCATTCATGGTCGTCTTCGCCATGCCGGCGGTGATGGTGTCCAGCAGCATGCTGATCATGGACCGGCTGATCGGCACCCATTTCTTCAACCCGGCGGAGGGCGGCGACGCCCTGTTGTGGCAGCACCTGTTCTGGTTCTTCGGCCATCCGGAGGTCTACATCATCTTCCTGCCGGCGACCGGCTTCGTGTCCTCCATCCTGCCGACCTTCGCGCGGCGGCCGATCTTCGGCTACACCGCCCTGGTGCTGGCGCTGGTCGCCACTGGGTTCCTGGGCTTCGGCCTTTGGGTGCACCACATGTTCGTGACGGGGCTGCCGCACCTCGGCAACAGCTTCTACACGGCGGCGAGCATGGCCATCGCGGTGCCCAGCGGCATCCAGATCTTCTGCTGGCTCGCCACGCTGTGGGACGGCCGGCCGCGCTTTGCCACGCCGCTGCTGTTCGTCATCGGCTTCATCGTCATCTTTGTGCTGGGCGGCCTCAGCGGCATCATGCTGGCGTCGGTGCCGATTGACAGCCAGGTGCACGACACCTACTTCGTCGTGGCCCACTTCCATTACGTGCTGATCGGCGGGGCGGTGTTCCCGCTGTTCGGGGCGGTCTACTACTGGTTCCCGAAATTCACCGGGCGGATGCTGTCGGAACGGGCGGGGGCCTGGAACTTCGGGCTGTTCTTCGTCGGCTTCAACCTCGCCTTCTTCCCCATGCACATCCTGGGGCTGATCGGGATGCCGCGCCGGGTCTACAGCTACCCCGCGGGGCTGGGCTGGGACGACCTGAACCTGCTGGCGACGGCGGGTGCCACGATCCTGGCGGCCGGGGTGCTGGTCTTCCTGGGTAACGTCTGGCACAGCCTGAAATACGGCCTCGTCGCCGACGACAACCCGTGGGGAGCGGCGACGCTGGAGTGGGCCACCACCTCCCCACCGCCGAGCTTCAACTTCGTCCACATCCCCGTGGTGACCGGCAGCAACCCCCTATGGGAGGAGCCCGACGGACTGCCCGTGGTCGGCGGCCTGCGCGTGGACCAGCGGGAACTGCTGCTGACCAGCGTGGTGGATGCGGAGCCCGAGGTGCGGGAGCCCTCGCCCGAGCCTTCCATCTGGCCGCTGCTGTCGGCGACCGCCGTCACGATCCTGTTCATCGGCTCGATCTTCACGCCTTGGGCGGTGGTCTGGGGTTCCATCCCGCTGGCGGTCGGGCTGATCGGCTGGTTCTGGCCGAAGTCGGCGCCCGACACCCCCGAACCGGTGATCGACTGATGGAACGCGCCCCCCGCTTCGCCGCCGACCTCGCCCACCTGCCGACCAGTGCGCATGGCCCACGCGCGACCACATGGTGGGGGACGCTGGGCTTCATCCTGATCGAGGCGACCGGCTTCGCGCTGGCCGCCGCGGCCTATTTCTACCTGATGGGCCAGACGGAGACCTGGCCGCCGGGCCAGTCGCCGCCGGACTGGCTGTGGGGGACGCTCCAACTCGTCCTGATGCTGGCCAGCCTGTGGCCAAACTGGTGGACCGACCGGGTCGCCCACGCCGACGATTTGCGCAAGGTGCGGATCGGGTTGGTCGCCATGTCGGCCGTCGGGCTGCTCACCCTGGTCGTCCGTGCCTTCGAGTTCGGCGCGCTGAACTGCCGCTGGGACGACAACGCCTACGGTTCCATGGTCTGGGTGCTGCTGGGGCTGCACGCCACGCACCTGATCACCGACGTCGGCGACACTCTGGTCCTGACCGTGCTGATGTTCACCAAGCACGTGGAGCCGCGCCGCTTCACCGACGTCACCGACAACTGCGTCTATTGGAACTTCGTGGTCGCCGCCTGGGTGCCGCTCTGGGCGCTGCTCTACGTCGTGCCGAGGGTGGTCTGAGATGGCGGCGCGGCGCATGCAATGGGCGCCCTGGGCCGGCTGGCTGGCCGGGCCGCTGGGCTGGATCGTCCAGCACCAGGGCGGGTCCAACACCGTGTTCTGGAACTGCAACCTGGGCCAGCCCCCGCTGGTGGTGACGCTGGGCGTGGTCGGCGCGCTGGTGGCGCTGGGCGGCGGTTGGCTGTCCTGGCGGGCAATGCGCGACGCCGAACCGGCGGACATCGCGGAGCCCCGCTGGGGGAGCCAGCGCTTCATCGGCATGGTGGGCGTGCTGGTCGTGCTGATCGTCCTGGTCGCCATCGCCGGGCAGACGATGGCCGGCCTAATCCTGCGCGGCTGCGGGTGACGGCTGCGGGTGAGGGGGGAGGAATCGCCATGTCCTTCGGGCGGAGCAGACGGATCGCGTTGGCGGTGCTCGCGCTCGTCGTCGTTGCGGGCGGGGCGGGCCTCGCTTGGGAAAGCCGACGGGAGCAGGACAAGACCTGGCGCCGCGCCGCCGCCATCACCGGCGGCGATCCCCACGCGGGGCAGGAGGCGGTGCTGCGCTACGGCTGCGGCAGCTGCCACACCATCCCCGGCGTGACGCGCGCCCGCGGGCTGGTCGGCCCGCCGCTGAGCAACTTCGGCAGCCGGGTCTTCGTCGGCGGCGTCCTCCACAACACGCCGGAGAACGTGATGAGCTGGGTGAAGGATCCCCCCGGCATTTCGCCGAAGACGGCGATGCCCAACCTGGGCGTCAGCGACCGCGACGCGCGGGACATCACCGCCTACCTCTACACCCTCACCGACGGGGGCTGGTGACATGCGGCAGTGCGTGATCGTTGCGGCCCTGCTTCTCGTCCTGTGGGCGGGCGGAGCGCCGGCCGGGGCGGAGGCCTTGCGCGTCTGCGCCGATCCCAACAACCTTCCCTACAGCAACGACCGCGGCGAAGGCTTCGAGAACCGCATCGTCGAACTGCTGGCCCGCGACCTCGGCATGACCGTCGACTACACCTGGTGGGCGCAGCGCCGCGGCTTCATCCGGAACACGTTGAAGGCCGGCCTGTGCGACGTGGTCGCCGGGGTGCCTATGGGGCTGCCGATGCTGGCGGTGACGCGGCCCTACTACCGCTCCACCTACGTCTTCGTCACCGTCGCGGCGCGCGGGCTGGACATCCGCAGCTTCGATGACGAGCGGCTGCGCACGCTGCGCGTCGGGGTGCAGATGATCGGCGACGATTTCTCCAACGCCCCACCAGCCCACGCGCTGAGCCGCCGCGGCATCGTGGAGAATGTGCGCGGCTACCTCGTCTACGGCGACTACACCCAGCCGAACCCGACCGCCCGCATTGTGGAGGCGGTGGCGCGGGGCGACGTCGACGTCGCCGTCGTTTGGGGGCCACAGGCGGGCTTCTTCGCCCGGCGCCAACCGGTGCCGCTGACGCTCACCCCGGTGTCGCCGAGCATCGACGGGCCGATCCGCCCGATGATCTTCGACATCTCCATGGGCACCCGCCGCGAGGACACGTACCTTCGCGAACGCCTGGACGATGCGCTGGGGCGCAACGCCGCGGCGATCGACGCCATCCTGGCGGACTACGGCGTGCCCAGGGTCGACCCGCCGCGCGCGCCTTGACCGCTTCGTTTGCAGTCCCCCGCAACGTTCCGCTACACTCGCGCTAAAGTTTCCGGAGTGATGCGCCCTTGTTTGACGATGACCCCGGCGGCCAGGCCGAGATCCTGCGGCGGCGGGCCATGCCGTCCCTGTTCGAGGCCCTGGAAACGCAGTCCGAAGGCACGGTCGCCATCGACCGGAGCGGGCGCATCGTCTGGATCAACGCCAAATACGCCAAGATGCTGGGCATCAGCGATCCGGCCTCCGCCATCGGGCAGGAGGTGGAGGCGGTCATCCCCAACAGCCAGCTGCGTCAGGTCGTGAAGAGCGGGCAGCCGATCCTGCTCGACGTCATGAGCTTTGGATCGCAACGTTTGGTTGTTTCTCGCTTTCCGCTGACCGACGACGACGGCACGGTAATCGGGGCCGTGGGCTATGTCTTCTACGACAGCCTGCACCGGCTGAAGCCGCTGCTTGGCGAACTCGCCCGGCTGGAGGCGGAGTTGGAGGCGGCCAAGCGCCACCTCAACGAACGCCGGCAGCCGCGCCACACGCTGCAAAGCTACGTCGGTGACAGCCCCATCTGCCTGGACGTCAAGCGCCGGGCCCGGCTCGCCGCCCGCCATGACTCGCCGATCCTGCTGCTGGGCGAGACCGGAACGGGGAAGGAGCTGATCGCCCAAGCCATTCACGGCCTGTCGGCGCGGTCGGCGAAGCCCTTCGTCGGGGTCAACGTGGCCGCCATTCCCGACACGCTGCTGGAGGCCGAATTCTTCGGGACGGTGCCCGGCGCCTACACCGGGGTGGATCGGCGCGGACGGGAAGGGCGCTTCAAGACGGCCGACGGCGGCACCCTGTTCCTGGACGAGATCGGGGACATGCCGCTGGCCCTCCAGGCCAAGCTGCTGCGCGCGTTGCAGGAGCAGGAGATCGAGCCGCTGGGCTCCGACCGGCCGGTCAAGGTGGACGTGCGGGTCATCGCGGCGACGAACGTCGATCTGGAACAGCGCATCCGGGACGGACGATTCCGCGCCGACCTCTACTACCGGCTGAACGTGCTGTGCATCCGCCTGCCGTCGCTGACGGAAATGGGGCATGGGCTGGAAGCCATCGCCGAAACCATCCTCCAGGAGATTTCCCTGCGCACCGGCATGCCGAGCCGGGTGTTGACGCCCGAGGCCGTGGCGGCGCTCGGCCGCCATTCCTGGCCGGGCAACGTCCGCGAACTGCGCAACGTGCTGGAGCGCGTGTGCATGCTGACCGACAACCGCAACCTGACCGTCGCGGATCTGGCGGAGGCGCTGCCGGTGGATGGTTCGGCCGATCCGGCCGTCCCGCCGCCGTCCTCCCCCACGGCGGCGGCGGCGGCGGAAGCTCCGTTGCCGTCCTACGACGACGCTTTCGCCACGTTCGAGCGCGCGCTGCTGCAACGGGCGCTGGAGGACTCCGGCCAACGGGCGGCCGAGGCGGCCAAGCGGCTCGGCATCTCGCGGGCCGCTTTCTACAAGAAGCTCACCCGCGCGGGCCTGCGGGCGAAGGGGTAGGGCGCCGGACGGCTGCACGGCGCGATGCCGCGCTGCAGCAACCCTTCCGTCGGGACGAATTTCTTGCCAATCTTGTGAAAAATGCGGTTCACGCTGCGGTGCGATGTTGCAGCGCATTGGCGCGCGAACGATCTTGGTCTATGGTGCGCGTGCCGCTGTGGTTGATGTTCCTGGCGCATAAGCGAGCAGCACGGCAGCGACCAGTAGAGAAAGCAACCTACTGTTTTCCGAAAACACCTGCCGGCACGCCATCCCTGGGGCGTGCCGTATCAATGCTGGAGCGACTGTGATGTCTCAGAAGATCGCGCTTGTCACCGGTGCCATGGGTGGCCTCGGCACCGCCATCTGCCAGGCGCTGGCCAAGGATGGCTTCCTCGTGGCGGCCAACTGCCTGCCGAACTTTGAACCGGCCGCGAAGTGGCTGGGCGAGCAGGAAGCCCTTGGCTTCAAGTTCTACGTGGCCGAAGGCGACGTGTCCGACTTCGAGAGCTGCAAAGCGATGGTCGCCAAGATCGAGGCCGACCTGGGTCCGGTGGACGTCCTGGTGAACAACGCCGGCATCACGCGCGACAAGTTCTTCGCCAAAATGGAAAAGACGCAGTGGGATGCGGTGATCGCCACCAATCTCAGCAGCCTGTTCAACGTGACCCAGCAGGTGTCGGCGAAGATGGCCGAGCGCGGCTGGGGCCGCATCATCAACATCTCCTCGGTCAACGGCGTCAAGGGCCAGGCCGGCCAGACCAACTACTCGGCCGCCAAGGCCGGCGTGATTGGCTTCACCAAGGCGCTGGCCGCCGAGCTGGCGACCAAGGGCGTGACCGTCAACGCCATCGCCCCGGGCTACATCGGCACCGAGATGGTCATGGCGATCCGCGAGGACATCCGCCAAGCCATCACCGACAGCGTCCCGATGAAGCGCCTGGGCCGTCCGGACGAGATCGGCGGCGCGGTGTCCTACCTCGCCTCCGAGATCGCCGGCTACGTCACCGGCTCGACCCTGAACATCAACGGCGGCCTGAACTATCAGTAAGGCGCCGTTCAACCACCGGTCGAAACGGAAAGGGCCTTTCCCACGCGGGAAAGGCCCTTTACCTTTGGCAAATGCTGTCCGGTCAGCGCGCCAGCCAGCCGCCGTCCATGTTGATGGCGGCGCCGCGCATGTTCGACGCGGCTTCCAACGACAGGAAGACCGCCAACTCGCCCAGCTGTTCGGGCGTCACGAAGGTTTCCGACGGCTGCTTCTCGCGCAGCAGCTCGCGGCCAGCCTGCTCGTTGCTCCAGCCGTTCTTCTCGGCCAGGGCGTCGATCTGCTTCTGCACCAGCGGGGTCAGCACCCAGCCCGGACAGATGGCGTTGCAGGTCACGTTGGTCAGCGCGGTTTCCAGCGCCACCGTCTTGGTCAGCCCGACCACGCCGTGCTTGGCCGCCACATAGGCCGACTTGTTGGCCGAGGCGACGAGGCCGTGCACCGAGGCGATGTTGATGATGCGGCCCCAGTTGCGCGCCTTCATGCCGGGCAGCGCGTAGCGCGTGCCGTAGAAGACCGCCGACAGGTTGATGGAAATCACACGCTCCCACGCGTCCTCGGGGAAGTCCTCCACCGGGGCGACGTGCTGGACGCCGGCGTTGTTGACCAGGATGTCCACCTTGCCGAACGCCTGCTCCGCGTTGGCGACCATCGCCTTGATCTCGGCCGGCTTGCTCATGTCGGCACCGTCGTAGGCGACGCGCACGCCGAACTCCCGGCCCAGGCTCTCGCACAGGGCGGCAATCTCCCCGCGGTCCCCGAAGCCGTTCAGCAGGACGTCGGCGCCCTGTGCCGCGAGGCAGCGCGCGATGCCCAGGCCGATGCCGCTGGTGGAGCCGGTGACGATGGCCGATTTGCCCTTCAGCATGTGCTTGTTCCTCCGGCTCAGAGCGGCATCGCCGGCACGTCGGCCGGCACGATCAGTTCGCAGGCCGTGGCGGCCAGCACCTGCTCGACGGTCACGCCGGGTGCCGTTTCCTTCAGCACCAGCCCCTTGTCGGTCGGCTCGATGACCGCGAGGTCGGTGACCACCAAGTCGACGCGGCGGACCGAGGTCAACGGCAGAGTGCAGCGCTTGACGATCTTGGACTCGCCCTTGGCGACGTGCTGCATTGCGACGATCACGCGCTTGGCGCCGGAAACGAGGTCCATCGCCCCGCCCATGCCCGGCACCATCTTGCCCGGCACCATCCAGTTGGCGAGCCGGCCTTCCTCGTCCACCTGCAACCCGCCGAGGACGGTGACGTCCAGGTGGCCGCCGCGGATCAGGCCGAAGGACATAGCGCTGTCGAAGGACGCGGCACCGGGCAGCGCGCTGATCGGGTTGCCGCCCGCGTCGGTCAGGTCCGGGTTCTCCGCACCCACGATGGGGCCGGACATGCCGATGATGCCGTTCTCCGACTGGAAGAAGACGTGCCGGCCGGCGGGGATGTAGCGCGCGACCAGCGTCGGAAGCCCGATGCCCAGGTTGACGAGATTGCCATCGGCCAGTTCCAGCGCCACGCGCTTGGCGATCAGGGTTTTCTCATCCATGGCGGCGCTCCTTGGCGACGATGTAGTCGACCAGCACGTTGGGGGTGGCGACGGCGTCGGGCGGGATGACGCCGATGGGCACGATGTCCTCCGCCTCGACGATGACGGTCTCGGCCGCCATCGCCATCAGCGGGTTGAAGTTGCGCGCGGTCAGCGCGTATTCGAGGTTGCCGTAGTAGTCGGCGCGCTTGGCATTGATCAGGGCGAAATCGGCCTTCAGCGGCTTTTCCAGCAGGAAGGTCTTGCCGTCGACCTCCACGGTCTGCTTGCCCTCTTCCACCACCGTGCCGACGCCGGTCGGGGTCAGCACGCCGCCCAGGCCGAAGCCGGCGGCGCGCACGCGCTCGGCCAGCGTGCCCTGGGGCACCAGCTCGACCTCCGTCTCGCCAGCGATCATCTGGCGCTGCGTCTCGGGGTTCAGGCCGATGTGGCTGGCGATGACGCGGGCGACCGCCTTGGCGGCGATCAGCTTGCCGATGCCGATGCCGGGCAGGGCGGTGTCGTTGGCGATCACGGTCAGGCCGCGCTTGCCCTGGCGGACCAGCTCGTCGATCAGGCGGGGGGGCGTGCCCACCCCCATGAAGCCGCCGATCATCAGGACCGCGCCGTCGGGAATGAGCGCGACGGCATCGGCCAGTTCAATGATTTTCTTCATGTCAGACGATCCCGGTCAGGTAGTAGACGGCGATCACGACGAAGACCGCCAGCGTCTTGATGCAGGTGATCGCGAAGATGTCGCCGTAGGACTGGCGGTGGGTCAGCCCGGTGACGCCCAGCAGCGTGATGACGGCGCCGTTGTGCGGCAGGGTGTCCATGCCGCCGCTGGCCATGGAGGCGACGCGGTGCAGGACTTCCATCGGGATGCCGGTGGCGTTGGCGGCGGTGATGAACTGGTCCGCCATGGCGGCCAGGGCGATGCTCATGCCGCCGGACGCGGAACCGGTGACGCCGGCCAGCGTGGTGACGGTGATGGCCTCGTTGACCAGCGGGTTGGGGATGGCCTTCAGCCCGCCGGCGATCACCAGGAAGCCCGGCAGCGCCGCGATGACCGCGCCGAAGCCGTATTCCGACGCCGTGTTCATGGAGGCGAGCAGCGAGCCGCCGATGGCCGCCTTGGTGCCCTCGGCGAAGCGCTGGGACACCGGCTTCCAGGCGAATGCCAGCACGGTCAGGATGCCGGCGAGCAGCGCGCCCTCGACCGCCCAGATTCCGGCGACGGCGGAAACCTGGGTGACCAGCGGCTTGGCGCCGTCGGTCAGCGCGACTTGGTTGCTGGCCCCGTAGAAGGTCGGGATCAGCATGGTGAAAACCTTGTTCAGCACGCCGACCATGACCAGCGGCAGCAGCGCGATCACCGGGTTCGGCAGAACCTCGGCGTGGATCGCCTCCGGCTCGTTGCTGTGGCCCTCGCCGTAGCCCTCGCCGGCCGCGGCGGCGACCTTGCGGCGCCACTCCAGGTACAGGATGCCGACGACCAAGATGAAGACGGCGCCGATGGTGCCCAGCCACGGGGCGGCGAAGGCGTCGGTCTTGAAGAAGGTGGTCGGGATGATGTTCTGGATCTGCGGCGTGCCGGGCAGGGAGTCCATCGTCACCGTGAAGGCGCCCAGCGCGATAGTGCCGGGGATCAGGCGCTTCGGGATGTTGCCCTGGCGGAACATCTCGGCCGCGAAGGGGTAGACGGCGAAGACGACGACGAACAGCGACACGCCGCCGTAGGTCAGCAGGATGCAGACCAGCACGATGGACATCATCGCCCGTTCACGGCCGACCAGCTTGATCACGGCGGAGACGATCGACTTGGAGAAACCGGACAGCTCGATCACCTTGCCGAACACCGCGCCCAGCAGGAAGACCGGGAAGTACAGCTTCACGAAGCCGACCATCTTGTCCATGAACAGGCCGGTGAAAATCGGCGGGACGGCGGACGGGTCGGTGAGCAGGACGGCGCCGAGCGCCGCGATGGGGGCGAACAGGATGACGCTGAAGCCGCGGTACGCGACGAACATCAGGAACGCGAGCGCTCCCACGCACACAAGAAAACTCATGGACGAACTTCCTCCTACGGGCGGAGTGTCGGGGCCTCGCAAGGCCCAGCCCCCGTTGTTGCGCCCCCCGGTCCGGCAAGGCCGGCGAGGAGCGTGGACAGGTTGTCGAAACCGTTCCGGTACAGCGTCTGGATGAAGGACTCCGCCTCGGCCTCTGTCAGTCCGGACGGACGGAAATTCGCCGTCCAGACCAGCGTGGCGCGGTCGTCCCCGTGCGGCAGCACGCGGATCTGCGCCAGGTGGTCGTCGACCGGGTAAGGGCAGCCGATGGCGGAGTAGGTGTAGGCGTCCTCGATCCGGCTTGCGTGTTCGAGCTTGTGGACGAGCGTCGTGCCATCGCGCAGTTGCAGCCGGCGATGCGCACCCTTGCCCGAGCCTTGGACTCGGAAATCCACAGCGTCGGGGTACCAGTCCAGCAGACGGCCGTCCCACCGCACGAGCGACCAGAGCCGCGGTGCGGAGACCGGCAGAAGAGCTTTCATGGTGACGCGCGCCATCGGCGGACCTTGTGCCGTTCGGGTTCGACACAGCCCTTTAGGCAAAGGTCATGCCATCGTACGCAGACCAGGATTTTCGCGGATTGGGCGATCGGGTGGGAGCGGCAAAGTCTCCAAGACGAGACAAACGGACCGCATATCGTCTCGATATCGAGACGATGTCTCAGTTTGGAGACGCGCTGGTCAGGCAGCGGCGAGGAAGATGCGCACGTTCTCCAGCAGCAGGAACACGCCCAACACGCCGAAGCCGATGACGGCCATGTCGGACAGGACGGCCCGCCCGAAGCGTTCCGCTGTCTGGATGCGCGCGAGCGGCAGCGCGATGGTGAACACCACCAGCGCCACGAAGGCCACCACCTTCCCCAAGGCGGTCAGCAGGATGAAAAGCCAGTAGGCGACCGCGACGAGCATGCGCCCCTCCCCCCGCTTGCGGCATCCGTCATCATGAACTGTACCGCCGCAGCCCCCGCGGCAAACCCACCGCAAGATATAGGAAGCTTGACCAGGGCAAGAACCCGACCACACCCCTAGGTTTTTTCGTCGGCCTCTGCTAAATTTAAAACAATTTTAATGTCGCCCGTTAAGGCTGCGTCTGCAACCAAATCTTGTGAGTATCGATGCTCGACGCCTACACCTGCCTGACGGATCAACACAACCCATGGTTGGTTTCTCTTGCCGGGGTGATCTGCCTGTTCGCGGCCTGGACCGCGCTCAGCCTGACCGACCGCGCCCGCGCGGCCGGCGAACATGGATGGGGGCGGGGTCGGGCGTTGTGGACCGCGGCGGGGGCGTTGGCGACCGGCGGCGGCGTCTGGGCGACGCATTTCGTCGCCATGCTGGCCTTCCAGCCCAACGTGCCGATTGGCTACGACCTGGGCGTGACCGCGTTGTCGGTGGCCCTGGCGGTCGGGCTGACCGGCGTCGGGCTGGGCGTCAACCTGCGCGGCGGCATTCTGCCGGCGCTCGGCGGCGGCGGCCTGCTGGGCGCGGCCATCGGGGCTATGCACTACACCGGCATGGCCGCGGTGCGCGCGCCGGCGACCTTGTCCTACGACTCCGGCCTCGTTACCGCCTCGCTCCTCATCGGCGGGGTGGGGGCGGCAGCGGCCCTGGCCTTGACCGCGGGGCGTGGCGGGCTGCCGCGGCGGGCGGCGGCGGCGGGGCTGCTGACGGCGGGCATCTGCGGGCTTCACTTCACGGCGATGGCCGCCGTCCGCCTGATCCCCACGGAGGCGCTTCTGGTCCCGTCCCCGACGGCGCCGACGGGGCTGGCGGCAGCCGTGGCCGCCATCACTATGATGATCCTGGTGCTCAGCCTCGCCGGTTCCATCGTCGACCAGCGGCTGGCGAACCGTGCCGCACGCGAGGCGGCGCGGCTGCGCGCCAGCGAAACCCGCTTCCGCCAGCTGGCGGAGGTGACCTTCGAAGGCATCGCGATCCACGCCGAGGGGCGCGTCCTGGACGTCAACCGGGCGATGACACGCCTGCTCGGCCACGCGCCGGAGGAGATCATCGGCTTCCCGGTGCTGAATTTCGTGGCCCCCACCCACCACGAGGAGGTGAAGCGCGCCACCGCGACCCCGCACCAGCCGCGGGAGATCGCCCTGCTGCACGCGGACGGCAGCGTCGTGGACGTCGAGATCCTCGCGGAGACGATCGAGCATGACGGCCGTCCGGCGCGGGTCGTCGCGGTGCGCGACCTGCGCGAGCGCAAGCAGGCCGAGGAACGGCTGCGCCACATGGCGCACCACGACCTGCTGACCCAGCTGCCCAACCGCGCCCTGTTCAACGACCGGCTGGAACAGACGCTGGCGGCGGCCGAGCGGGACGGCGGCGCGGTGGCCGTCCTCTGCCTGGATCTGGACCGCTTCAAGGCGGTCAACGACCTGCTCGGCCATCATGGGGGCGACGCGCTGCTCCAGCAGGTGGCGCAACGGCTGCTTCGGGCAGCGAACGACCAGGACACCGTCGCCCGCTTCAGCGGGGACGAGTTCGTCGTGCTCCAGACGCGCATCGCCCAGCCGGCCGGCGCGGAGGCGGCGGCCAAGCGCATGGTGGCGGCACTCGGCGCGCCCTTCGACCTGGACGGCCAGCCGGTCCTGATCGGCACCAGCATCGGCATCGCCCTTTACCCGCAGGACGCCCGCGCCGGGGAAGACCTTCTGCGCAATGCCGACACGGCGCTGTACCGCGCCAAGGCGGACGGCCGCGGCACCTACCGCTTCTTCGAGGCGGAGATGGACGCGCGCCTTCAGGAACGCCGCCGGCTGGAGCGCGACCTGCAACAGGCCCTGCTCGGCAATCAGCTGACCGTGCATTTCCAGCCGCTGGGGGACTGCAGCACCCAGGCGATCGTCGGCTTCGAGGCGCTGGTGCGCTGGAACCACCCGGAGCGTGGCCTGGTTGCCCCGTCGGACTTCATCCCGATGGCCGAGGAAACCGGGCTGATCGTGCCGCTTGGCGAGTGGGTCCTGCGGGAAGCCTGTCGCGAGGCCGTGCGCTGGCCGGACTCCATCCGGGTCGCGGTGAACCTGTCGCCGGTGCAGTTCCGCCACGCCGACCTTGCGGAGCGCGTCATCGCCATCCTCAAGGGCACGGGGCTTCCGCCGGAACGGCTGGAGCTGGAGGTCACCGAAGGGGTGCTGATCGACGACAGCGCGCGGGCGCTGTCCACCCTGAAGGCGCTGAAGCAGGCGGGCATCCGGATTTCGCTGGACGACTTCGGGACCGGCTATTCGAGCCTCAGCTACCTGCAGAGCTTCCCCTTCGACAAGATCAAGATCGACCGGTCCTTCATCGGCAACATGCCGACGAACGAGGGCTCGCGCTCCATCGTCCGGGCCATCATCGCGCTCGCCCGCAGCTTGCGCATCACGGTGACCGCGGAAGGCGTGGAAACGGAGGAGCAGCTGCGCCTGCTGCGGTCGGAGGACTGCAACCAAGTCCAGGGCTACCTGCTCGGGCGGCCGGCACCGGCGGGTGACGTCAGCGCCCGCCTTGCGGAGCCGGAGCTGGCCCGGTAACCCGGCCGGCTATTGGCTGGCGGGGCGGGAGGCGGGGCGGGCGGCAATGGCTTCGACTTCGACCTTCCATTCGGGCCGCGCCAGTCCCTTGACGATCAACAGCGTCGACGCGGGCTTGTGCGTACCGAGGAAGGTGGTGCGCACGGGGCCGAAGGTGGGCAGGTCGGCGGCGTCGGTCAGGAACACCGTCGTCTTGACCAGATGCTCGAAGCCCATCCCGGCGGCGCGCAGGACCGCGCCGATGTTCTCCCAGCACAGCCGCGCCTGCTCATCGAAGCGGTCCGGGACGATCCCGTCCGGCGAGACGCCGACCTGCCCGGAGATGCAGAGCCAGTCATGCTCCCAGGGCACCAGGATACCCTGGGTGTAGTGGCCGAGGGGGCCGGCCATGTCCGGCGGGTTGATCGCTTCCATGCTTCAGTGTCCTTTGTGTTCGAATGGCTGCGGTTGGGCGGCGAGGATTGTCCGCACCTCGTTGAAAACGGGCCCCTGCGGGTCGGCGAGCGTTTCCAGGACGGTGAAGTGCGTCCGGCCCGGAGCCAGCACCATTGCGCCCGGCCGCCCCCGGTCCCGCCATATCTCCAGGAAGTCGCGGCTCTGCTGCTGGAAGCCGGCCGTCTCCTCCCCGCCGACCAGCAGAAGCAGGGGGATTGGCGGCAGGCTCGCCATCTCCGCGGCGAGGCGGTGCGGGCTGAGGGCGTCGGCCACCGCGGGGGTCATGCGGGCGTCGCGGTTGATGCTGGTCCGCAGCAGGCGCGACAGTTCGAACACTCCGCTGACCGGCACGACACCCCGAATGCCGGCGCTGTCGGTCAGCGCCGAGTAGGCGGCGAGATGCCCGCCCGCTGAATGGCCGGACAGAACGATGCGCGACGCGTCGGCCCCAAAGGACGCGGCCTCCGCCCGCAACCAGGCGAGCGCCTGGCGCATCTGCTCAACGATGTCCGCCAGCGGCACCGACGGAACGAGGTCGTAGTTCGGCATCACCACGGTGATCCCGGCCTCCAAGAAGGGCTCCGCCAGGAAGGAGAAGACGTCCTTGTCCAGCGTGCGCCAATAGCCGCCGTGGATGAACAGGAAAACGGGCGCGCCCGCGCCGGCCGGGAAGACGTCCAGCAGGGCGCGCGGGCCGGCGCCGTAGCGTTGGTTCAGCAGGGCGGGGCGCGTTTCGCGGAAGCGGGCGCTGCGGTGGGCGAATTCCGCGTACACGGCCTCGCGTTCGGGATGGCGGGGGCGCAGGTTGAACTCCCGCTCCATGGCCTCGTCGATGGGCGCGGGGGAATCCTCGCCCCACGTTTGACCGGTGGGAAAGTCAAAAGCCAAGGTAGGCCTCCTGAACGGCGGGATCGCGCTGGAGGGCGGCGGTGTCCGCGCTGTTGACGATGCGCCCTTCGGCGATCACGTAGCCGCGCGACGCCGTGCGCAGGGCCATGCGCGCGTTCTGCTCGGCCAGCAGGATCGCTATCCCTTCGGCGTTGAGGGCGCGGATGGTGGCAAAGATCTCCTTCACGACGAGCGGGGCGAGGCCCATCGAGGGTTCATCGAGCAGCAGCAGCTTGGGCCGGGTCATCAGGGCGCGCCCGATGGCGAGCATCTGCTGCTCCCCGCCCGACAGCGTGCCGGCCGGTTGCTGAAGCCGTTCGCGCAGGCGCGGGAACAGGGTTAGGACGAACTCCAGGTCGCGGCCGAAGCCGTCATGGCGGCCCTTTTCCTTGTTGGGGGGCCACAGGTGCCGGAAAGCGCCCATCTCCAAGTTGTCGCGCACGGTCAGCGGGCCGAAGACCCGGCGCCCCTCCGGCACCAGGGCGACGCCCCGCGTCACCACGTCGTGTGCGGATAGACGCGCCAGTTCCTGCCCGTCGAAGCGGATCGAGCCGCCGACCGGGCGCAGCAGGCCGGACAGGCTGCGCATCAGCGTGGTCTTCCCCGCCCCGTTGGCACCGACGAGGCAGACGCACTCCCCGGGCTCCACCGTCAGGGACAGGTCGCGCAGGATTTGGATCTCGCCGTAGCCGGCGTTGAGGCCCATTACCTCAAGCATCATCGTCCTCCTCGCCGAGATAGGCTTCCAGCACGGCGGGGTCGCGGCGCACCACCTCGGCTGGCCCTTCGGCGATCCGGCGCCCGTAATTCAGGACCAGGATGCTGTGGCTGAGCCGCATGACCATGCGCATGTTGTGCTCCACCAGAAGCACGGTGACGCCCTCGGCGTTCAGGGCGCGGATGGTGTCGGTGATGCGCTCCGTCTCCGCGTGGGGCAGGCCGGCCGTGGGTTCGTCGAGCAGCAGGAGCTTCGGCTCCGCCGCCAACGCGCGGGCGATTTCCAGAACCTTGCATTCGCCGAAGCTGAGGGAGCCCGCGCGGTCGTCGGCGCGGTGGCCGAGGCCCAGCCGTTCCAGCTGCTGCATGGCGGAGTCGCGGATTGCTTCCTCCTCGCGCAGAGCAGCACGGGTGCGGAACAGGCCGTGCAGCACGTCGCAGCGGGTGCGCGCGTGCCGGCCGACCATGACGTTTTCCAGCACCGTCATGTCCTTGAAGATCTGCAGGTTCTGGAAGGTGCGGGCGATGCCACGCTCCACCCGCTGGTAGGGCTTCAGTTGGTCGATGCGGGCGCCGTCCAGGGTGATTTGCCCGGAGGAGGGTGGGGTCACGCCGGCGATCAGGTTGAACAGCGTCGTCTTGCCGGCACCGTTCGGCCCGATGACGGCCTTGATCTCGCCTCGCGCGACCGAGAAGGTCAGGTCGCTGACCGCCCGCAGGCCGCCAAAATTGCGCTGGAGGTCGGCGATGTGAAGGAAGCTCATGCCCGGCCTCCCGCCTTCTTTTTGCCGAACAGCCGGTTGCCGAGGGTGGACACCGCCGCGGCGATGCCGCCGGGGAAGAACAGCAGCACCAGGATCATGCACAGGCCGAACAGGAACAGCTCGAAGTCGCCCAGCGAGCGCAGCGCCTCCGGCACCGCGGTGTAGAGCAGGGCGCCGAACAGCGGCCCCCAATAGCGTCCCCAGCCGCCCAGCGCCACCATCACCACCAGCATCACCGAGGTGAAGTATCCGAAGGTCTCCGGCGAGGCGTACTGGTTGTAGTGGACGTAGAGCCCGCCGGCGAGGCCGGCCATGGCCGCCGTCAGCACGAAGACCACCAGCTTGTAGCGGAAGCAGTTCACGCCCAGCGCGTCGGCCCCGATCTCGCTGGTCGCCAGCGCGCTCAGCGCCCGCCCGACGCGCGACTTGACCAGGTTCAGGATGGACAGCATGACCAGCCCGCCGCAGGCCCAGACCAGCCAGAAGACGCGGTCGTCGGTGGCGATGTCCAGCCCGCCGATGCTGAAGGGCGCCACGCCCAGCAGCCCGTTCGGCCCGCCGGTCAGCCCGACCAGCTCGTTGAACAGCACGGTCAGGATGGCGTTGAAGCCCAGCGTCGCCATGGCGAGGTAGTGCCCGCGCAGGCGCAGGGCTGGCAGCCCGATGACCAGGGCGGACAGCGCTGCCACCAGCATGCCGGCCGGCACGCCGATCCAGGGATCGACGCCCAGCTTCACCGACAGGATGCCGCTGGTGTAGGCACCCAGCCCGTAGAAGGCGCCGTGGCTGAGCGAGATCTGCCCGCAGAAGCCCATCAGCGTGTTCAGGCTGGCGATCAGGATCAGGTTGATGAAGAACAGCACACCGAGCGAGACCAGGAAGTCGTTCGGCGCCACGAAGGGGTAGGCGGCCAACACCAGCCAGACCCCGCCCAGCAACGCGTGGTCGCTGGTGAAGCGGCGCACCGCCCGTCGTGGCGGCGCTGCTGATTTGATCCGGCCGCGGCTTCGGTCCATCACATCGTTCATTCCGGTCATCGGTCCGCCCCCTCAGACCTTCTCGACGACGGGCTTGCCGATAAGGCCAACCGGGCGCCAGAAGAGGATGAGCAGAAGCACGACAAAGGCGATGGCGTCCTTGAAGTGCGAGGAGATGTAGCCGCTGGCGAAGGCCTCCAGCACGCCCAGCAGCAACCCGCCGAGGAGCGAGCCGTAGAGGTTGCCGAGCCCGCCGAGCATTGCCGCGCTGAAGCCCTTGAAGCCCAGCATCGTGCCGGCGTCGTAGGAGGTCAGCGTCAATGGCGTGATGATCGTGCCCGCGATGGCGCCGGCCATGGCGGCGATGGCGAAGGACCACATGACAGTGCTACGCGCCTTGATGCCGACCAGCGCCGCCGCGTCGCGATCCGCCGCCGCGGCGCGCAGCGCCTTGCCCAGCACCGTCTTCTCGAAGAACAGGTGGGCCAGCACCATAAAGGCGGCGGTGATCACCAGGATCCACAGCGTCTGCGAATGAACGGTGGCGCCGGCCACGGTCACCAGCGCATCGCCGGCAAAGCCCGGATAGCCCGCCGGGTTCTTGCCCAGCGTCAGCATCACCGCGCTCTTCGTGCAGATGGCAAGGCCGATGCTGATCAGCGTGATCAGGAGTGGGGTCGGCTTGGCGATCGGCAGGATGACCAGCCGTTCCGACACCAGCCCGACGGCGGTCACCACCAGCACGGCGAACAGGCAGGCGAGCCACACCGGCGACGAGGACGCGGTGACCGTCGCGGCGGCCACCATGCCGCCCATCATAACCCATTCGCCCTGGGAGAAGTTGATCGCGTCGGTGCTCTTGAAGATGACGTTGAAGCCGACGGCGACCAGGGCGTAGATGCTCCCCGTCCCGATGCCGGAAAACAGGAGCTGCAGAACGGTGGATGCGTTGTCCATCGTGGGACCCTCCGCCAAATGCGGGACGCGCTCAAACAGTACCGTTTCAGGCGGTGCCGAGCAGCGTGTGCTGGAACTCCGGCAGCTCGATGCCGAGCGACCGCAGCTTTTTCCGGGCGGCGGCGAGATAGCCGCGCAGAACCGCCGCTTCGCCTTCCGCCGTGGCCGCACCCAGGCCGGTGGTGGCGCAGACCATGTCCGCCGCGGCTTCCGTCCCCGCGGCGTTGGACAGCCAGGGGCAGTGATAGCCGGCCAGCTCCACCGTCCGCATGTGGTCCATCAGCTCGCCGGTGATGGTCCGGCGCTCCTCGTCGCTCCAGCCCGGTGCGCGTTCCTCCGCGTAGAGCCAGCCGAAGGAGGCGTGACGCTCCTTGTCGGCGATGCAGCGGTCGAGCACCGCGGCGATCACCGGATCCCCGGCGTTGCGGCGGTAGGCGCGGAACAGCTCCAGCTCCAGCCCGTCCTCGAAGGCGCAGTGGGTGACGACGTAGGCGTCCAGCGACCGTTCCGCGTTCAACGCCCGGCGGTGGAGGCTGCGGTTGAACAGCGCCTCGTAGGCGGATGTGACGGGCCGGTCCATGCGCCCGCCGAAGCGCCCGGCGATGCGGTCGAAGCAGTCGACGTGCCACGCCTCTTCGGTGCCGCGGACGGTCAGGAAGAACTTCGGATCGGACTCCCGCTGGTCCTCGACGCAGAAGCGGACGAGCAGCGAGGGCGTCTCCTTCAGCCCCATGGCCTCGATCCACAGCCGGCGGCTCCAGGTCCAGCGCGCCGCCAGCCGCACCGCCGGATCGTAGCGCTCGGCGTCGAGGTCGGCCCAGGGAATGTCGCGCTGCGGGTCCCAGCGGTTGACCTTGCCGGTCTGGTACAGGTCGCGGATGCCCGTGATGTTGGGCGACAGGCGCAGCGGAAAGCGCTTCTCGACGAACAGGGGCGTCGGTGCGGCGATCGGCGGAGCCTGCGTGGCGGTGTCCATGATGGGCTCCATGATCAGAAGGCGCCGATCTTGTCGTGGTGGAAGGTCGGCAGGGTGATGCCCATGGCCTGCATGCGCTCGCGGATGCGGACGATGGAGGCGACGAAGACCGGCTTTTCCACCTCCTCGACCGTGGCGCCCAGGCCGGCCTCCCAGGTTAGGCGGTCGGCCTCCACCTCGGCGCGCGACGCCGGGTTTTCCGGGGCGAGCCAGGAACTGTGGTAGCCGTTCAGCTCCACCTTCTCGATCATGGTGATGACCGCGTTCTCGACCACCTTCAGCTGCTCCGGCGCCATGCCGCTCACCTGATGCTCCAGGAAGTACCAGCCGAAGGCGCAGTGCCGGACCTCGTCGCGCATGATGGCGCGGCAGATCTGCCGGGCGACGGGGTCGCGGGTGATCTCCACCAGATGCCGGAAGACGTCGAAGGCGATCTCCTCCGCCGCGCAGACCAGCGCCGCGATGATCGCCTCCAGCGGCACCTCGGGGTCCAGCGCGGCCTTGCGCACGCCGTGCGTGGCGACGGAGCCCTGGAACAGCTCCTGCACCGGCTTTTCCAGATAGCCGCCGAGCTTTTCCGCCATCATGAAGCAGACCTCGGCGTGGCGGGCCTCCTCCTGCGAGCGGATGGTGAAGAACAGCTGCATGTCCGGCGGCCGCTTCTCCTCGCAGAAGCGGATTTGCAGCGCCGGGCTTTCGGAAATGGCGCCGTACTCGCTCCAGGCGCGGCGGCTCCAGTATTGGCGGGCCGCGAAGATCTGCTCCTCGCTGTAGGGGGAGAGATCGAGCTTGTCCCAGTCGATGTCGGTGCGCGGATCCCACTGGTTCTTCGTCGCGCTGTGGAACAGCTCGCGGATGCGCGGGATCTGGCTGTCGAAGGTCAGGGGGAAGTTGTCTTCCGGCAGGTCGAGAAGCGTGTTGACGGCCATCACGGCCTGCTCGGGCGTCATGTCGCGGTGGAGGGGCATCGCGTGCTCCTGCGAGTCAAAATGACGGAATGTTGGCGCCAAGTCTCAGTGCCAAGTCTCAGCGCCAAAAATCAGCGGTAATCAGCCAGGTTGAAGCGGCCGTTCTTCCAATCCAGCATCACGATGTCGTCCTTCGACAGCCCGGAATGGCGCGCGGGCGTGAAGGTGAAGGTGCCGCCGGTGCCGTTGTAGCCGGCGATGGCCTCCAGCGCGTCGCGCAGCTTCGCCTTGTCCTTGCCGCCCTTCTCGACGGCGAGGCGGGCGAGCTGGATGGCGTCGTAGGTCTGCGCCACATACTGGTTGGGCGGCCGGCCGTAGCGCTTCTGGAACTTCTGGATCAGCTCCTGCACCCGCGGCTTCAGCGGGTCACTGTCGGGAAGCTGGTCGCCGACCGGGAACTTCACGCTGACCAGAAGCAGGTTCTTCGCGGCGTCGCCGGCCAACTCCATGTAGCGCTGGGACACGAAGCCATAGCTGTGGATCAGCGTCCGATCGCCGAGGCCCAGTTGCTGCGCCTGCTTCAGGAACACCACGCCCGCCGGGGTCACCGTCCAGCAGATAATCGCCTGCGCCCCGCTGTCGCGGATGCGGGTCAGCTGGGCGGTCATGTCGGTGTCGGCGGGGTTGAAGGCCTCGTAGGTGACGTCGAGCTGCCGCTTGGGCGCCAGAAGCTTCATCTGCTCGGTGGCGCTCTGCCCGAAGCCGCTGGAATCGGCGAGCAGGGCCACCTTCTTGATGTCTTTCTTGGCGAGGTAGTCAGCGATGCGGTCGAGCACGCTGTCGTCGTCGACCGTGCTCTTGAAGGCCCATTTCCGCTCGCTGACGGGCTGGACGATGTTCATGGCCCCTTCGGTGGAAATGAAGGGCACCTTGGCCTGCTCGGCCATCGGGGCCATGGCCAGCGCGATGCCGCTCATGCTGCCGCCGCCGACGATCATGTCCACGCGGTCCTGCGTCAGCAGGCGGCGGGTGGCGCTCATCGCCTTTTGCGTCTGGCTCTCCGCGTCGTAGAAGACCCAGTCGACCTTGCGGCCGTTGATCCCGCCGGCCGCGTTGATCTCCTCAACCGCAATTTCCATTCCGGCCTTCATGTCCTCGCCCAGGAAGGCGGCGGGGCCGGTCACCGACAGGATGGAGCCGATCTTGATCGTCTCCTCGGCGCTGGCGGTTCCCGCGCCGGTGGCGGCCATGATGGCCAGGGCCGCGCCGGCGATCCGCGCCCGGATGTGGGGTTTTGCAAAGGCACCAGACATTGTCTCACCTCCTTGTTCTTCGGGGCGAATCCGTCCGCGCACTTTCTTGTTTTTGGTTAGCTTATTTCTTTATCTTCTTGGCGCCGTCGGCGCGCAGTTCCGATGAAAAGCTGACGATGTCGGCCGGCCCGGTGGGCACGACCTTGGACACCGGCACCGTCACCACATAGCGGGCCTGGTCGGCCCGGTAGATCGAATAGCCGGCCATGACCGGCCGCTCGTCCACGTCCAGATAGACGAGATGGCGGCCCAGCACCGGGTCGTTCGGCAGCACCTGGAGGATCTCCGCGACGTCCGCGCTCGCCGCGGTCGCTTCAATGCGCATGACGCCGCGGTCCAGCTCGACACAGGTCTTCAGCAGGTCGAGCAGGGAGCAGCGCTCCACCATCTCGCGGTCGAAGACGGACGCGTAATCGGCGAGGATGTAGCGGTAGTCGATGGAGATCGGGATGCCGCCGCTCGACCGCAGCCGCTCCAGATAGAGGACCGGGGCGCCCGGCGCGACGCCGAGGGCCAAGTGGTAGGCGGCGGGGCAGGGCATCCGTTCCAGGCGGCGCAGCGTCATCACCAACGGCCGGCCGCTATCGGCCCACTGGTCGATGAAGTCCATGTCCGGCGTGAAGCGCTCGTCCACCTTACCAGTGCCGACGAAGGTGCCGACGCCGCGGATGCGCGTCAGGTGCCCCTCGTTGACCAACGCCTGGACCGCCTGCCGCACGGTCATGCGGCTGACCTTGAAGAGCTGGCACAGCTCGTCGTCGGTGTGGAAGCGCTGGTCGGCCCGGTCCCACGACGCGATCATCTGCAACAGCCGCCGCTTGATCTGCACATACAGCGGCAGAGGCGAGGAACGGTCGATGACGTCGACGGTGTCCGTCCCGGGGTCGGCAGGCTGAGGCTTGTGCATCGCTCCGTCCGTCCGTCATCTAGTTGTCTAGTAAGCTAGATATTATGACTCATCGCTGACGGCCGCAAGCCGAAACTTCGTACTCCCATGACTCATCGGGGGAGCCGCGTCCTACATCACTGCATCGACAGAACCGTGATGCAGGAGGAAGCATGGACAAGGTCATTCTCGTCACCGGCGCCACCGCCGGGCTGGGCGAGGCCACCGCCCGCCGTTTCGCCGGGGCCGGGTGGCGGGTCGTCGTCACCGGACGCCGCGCCGACCGGCTGGAACGGCTGGTCGATTCCTTCGGGGCCGAACGGGTCCACGCCGCCGTCTTCGACGTCCGGGACGAGGCCGCGATGATTGAGGCCCTGGCGGCGCTGCCGGAACCGTTCCGCGGCATCGACGTGCTGGTCAACAACGCCGGGCTGGCGCTGGGCACCAAGCCGGCGGTCGACGCCTCGCTGGACGACTGGCGCACGATGATCGACACGAACATCACCGCGCTGGTCACCATCACCCACCGGCTGCTGCCGGTGCTGATCGAGCGGCGCGGGGTCATCATCAACATCGGTTCGGTCGCCGGCACCTACCCCTACGCGGGCGGCAACGTCTATGGCGGGACCAAGGCCTTCGTCCGGCAGTTCTCGCTGGGGCTGCGGTCGGATCTGCACGGCAAGGGCGTGCGCGTCACCAACATCGAGCCGGGCATGGTGGAGACGGAGTTCACGCTGGTGCGCACCCACGGCAACCGGAACGCCTCCGACGCCATGTACCACGGCGCCAACCCGATGACCGCGGAGGACATCGCCGAGACGCTGCACTGGGTGGCGACCCTGCCGCCGCACCTGAACATCAACCGGCTGGAGTTGATGCCGGTCAGCCAGTCCTTCGCCGGCTTCCAGATCCACCGCCAGACGAGCTGAGTCCGCCTTAAACGTGGTAGAAGCGGACCGTTTCCAGCAAGCTCTGGCCGAGGTCGTTGAGGTTGGCGGCGGCACCCTCCAGCTGGCGGGTGCCGGCGGCGGTTTGGGTGCTGGCGTCGCGGATGTTCTGCATGGCGCGGGTGACCTGCTCCATGCCGATCTGCTGCTGGTTGGTGCCGGCGACGATCTGCTGGAAGGCGAGCAGGCTCTCGCGGACGCTCTCGGCCAGATCGCGGATGGTCGCCTGGGTCGCGTCGGTCTGGCGCTTGCCGGCACCCACGCGCTTGACCGCTTCCTCGGTCAGCATCACGGACGCGTTGATGCCGTGCTGGATCTCGCTGAGGTTGGAACGGACCTGCGCGGTCGCTTCCTTGGCCTGGCTGGCCAGGCTCTTGATCTCGCCGGCCACCACCGCGAAGGCGCGGCCGTGCTCACCCGCCGCCGCGGCTTCGATGGCGGCATTGAGGGCCAAGAGGTGCGAGCGTTCGGCGATGTCGTTGACGGTCAAAATGATCTCGCCGATCGCCTGCGTGCGCTCCGACAGGATCACGATGTTTTCCGCCACCGCTTCGGCCTGCTCGCGGATCGCGTCCATGGCTTGGTTGGTGTCCGCCACAGCCTTCAGCCCGCTGTCGCTGGTCGCCACCGCGATCTCGGCGTTCGCCGCCACGTCCTGGGCGCGGCGGGCGATCTGCGCGCCGGATTCGGTGATTTCGCTCAAGGTCGCCGTGGTCTGCTCCACCGCCGCGAGCTGCTGCGCCACGCTGGCCGCCTGCTGCTGGGTGGAGGCGCGGATCTGCGCCGTCGCCGCGTGCACGTTCTCCGCCGTCGCGCGGGTGGAGGAGGCGACGGTGCGCAGCTTCGCGATCATGTCGTTGAGATAGCGGCCGAGCGTCGCCAACTCGTCGGAGCCCTCCGTCGCGACCTTCTGCGTCAGGTCGCCCTCGCTCACCCGGCCGGTGAGCGCGACGGCGTTGCGGAGCCGGACGGTGATCGACCGGCTGATGGAAAACGCGATCAGGATCGCGGCCGCGATGGCGACGACGCCGGCGACGAGCGCCGACCAGATGACGTCCTGGCGCAATTGCCGGACACGCTCCTGCCCCGCCTGGGACAGCGCCCGGCTGATGTAGCCGCCGTTCCGCACGTGCGTTTCGATGGCGACGCGGATCGTTTCGAGCTGCGGTTCCAGGGCGCGCGCGTCGCCGTCGCGCCCTTGCAGAAGCAGGTCGAAATGTGCGCCGGATTCCTGCCGGATTTTCTGGAAGGCGTTGCGCAGACCATCCGCGCGCGTGACCAGATCTTTCCAGAGCCGCTCACGTTCCGACGAGATCGGATCCACCGCGCTGTCCATCGCGAGGGTGCGCAGCTGGTCGACGAACACCTGGACCTGGTCCACCTCGGCGAGATAGCGCTGCTGCATCGGGATGATGTTGGCGGGGCGTCCCTCGACCTTCGCGGCCATCGCCTCCGCCGTGGCGCGGTCGCGCTGGCTGCGCATGTCCGCCTGCAGGCCGGCGATCTCCTTCAGCAGGTCGGTGGCCTCGACGTCGTGGCTTGCCACGTCCTCGGCAATGCCCAGCACGGTATCGACGCGATGCGCTTGATAGACCAAGGGCAGGAGGACAAGCAGACACAGGATTCCAAAGCCAACGCCAAGCTTGTGCGCGATCTTCACGGACGACCTCACCTCGACGACTTGTGAAGTCTTAGCACCGATAATCGCCGCTCACTACAATCAGAGACGACCCATGACTTTTGATAAGGCCCATCACCATCCGAAGGAAATATGACACGGGCGGCGCTTGTACGGCACAACGGTCAGTCTGGACGAAGCCCGGTTATTGTTTCCCTGGTTTTGGCGTGCCACCGCCACCTAAGGGTGCGGGTGGCCGTCCGAGCGCTCCGGGCATCGGGCCGGGCCGATGCGTGGCCGGCCCGCGGCGCCGGCTCGACCAGCGGTACTGCGGGTCGTCGGCGACGAGGTGCAGGTGGTCCGACAGGCGATTGCGCTCCAGCCAGCCGATGGCCGCCTCAAGCTCCGACAGGCTCATGGCCGAGCGCGCCTTGTTCATCAGGCGCTTCAGGACGGCGTTGTAGGTGTGGTAGCCGACCGGCCCGTCGGCGACGAGGTTGTTGTCCTCGTCCTCGATGACCTGGGCCGCGACGAGTTGGCCGATGCGCTGGCGCAGGTAGTGTTCGGCGGCACTCGGCGTCACCGGCGGTTCCCCGTGGTCGCGCGCCGGGCCGCCGAAGTCGGGGCCGGGGGCCACCACGGCGAAGCTCAGCGCCGTCGCGTTGGATTCCAGGGGGATCACCTCCGGCTCCCGGTCGGTGGCGCGTTCCAGCGGCAGTTCGTGCTGCGGGCGCCGGCTTTTCACCAGCGCGCGGATGCCCTGCTGGGTCTCGACCATCGTGCGGAAGCGGTCGAACAGCTCGTCGGCAGGGTGGTAGATCAGCGCCCGCTGCTGGTCGTAAGGGCCGGCGTGCGGGTCCACCCGCGTCGCCCGCGCGATGGCCTGCTCCAGCCAGGGGCGCGAGCGGATGTGCGTCAGGCAGGCCACATGGGTGATGGCGGGGGCGTCCAGCCCCTCGTAGGCCATCGCCACGGACACCAGGATCGACGGCACGGGCCGCAGCCGGAAGGAGGCGACCACTTCGTGGGCGTCGCGGCTCTCGGAGATGGCGAGGCGGACCATGCGCCCGGCCTGCTCCGCTGGCATCCAGCCGCGCAGCGTGTCCAGGTAGCTGCGCGCCGTGTCCTGGTCGGGGGCGATGACCAGCAGCTTGCCCAACCCCTTGCCGTCCGACCCGCCCGGCAGTCTCATCTCCGCTCGCCGCTTGGCCCGGTGCTCCCGGCAGGAGCGGAAGGCCTCGCGCAGCATCGCCGTGGCGAAGCCGGTGCGCAGCGCGGTGAACAGGGCGTCGCGGCTGTTCTCCCCGGCGCGCGACAGCGCCTCGACGGAGCGGGTGGTGCGCTCCGCGTCCAGCCACGTGGCGGAGCCGTCCATAGCGCCGAAGGTCACCGGCAGGATGGCCTTCTCAGCCAGCGCCTGCCGCCGGGAATAGCCGACGATGGCCCAGCCCGGCGCCTTGAAATCGATCTCCCGCATCTTCCGGACGCCGTGCGGCGCGCGGTAGGGCAGCCAGAGAATGGGGCGCCCGTCGGCCCGTTCCAGCGTGCCGCTCATCAGCAGGCGCGCCGCCGCGTTTTCCAGCAGCGGCAGGATGGACCGGCTCCAGCTGGTTTCTTCGGCACCGGTGGTCAGCTGATCGGTGTCGCCCACCGCCGGCAGGTGATGCAGCTCGTCGATGGCGATCAAATAGCGGTGTCGCTGGAATTCCTGGAGGTGGAGGTCGGGTGCGGCGGCCACGGCCTGATAGGTCGTGATGTAGCCCTGAAGCCCGCGGCACAGGTCCGCCCCGTTCTCCGCCGCGCGCAGGGCCATGGAGTGGCCGAGCGCATCGCGCCACAGCGGATCGACGAAGGCCTCCTCCGCCTGCCGCCGCAGGCTGTCGCGTGGGACGATCCAGCAGACCCGGTCGATCACGCCGGCGTCGAACAGCCTCGCCCCCATGAGGACGGGCAGAAGCGATTTGCCCCCGCCGGGCGTGACGGCCGCGAGCACGTCGCGGACGCCGGTCTCCTGCCGTGCGATGGCCTGGGCGATGCCCGCGACCAAATGCTGGTGGCTTCTCAGTTGCGGCATCCCACCCCGTCATGCCCAAGCGCAAAGGAGGAGCAAGCCTAAATGGGCGGGAGTCCCGGGATCACGGACTCAATCGTAGGTTTGCCACCGGCATTGGGGTTACGGTCGAGCCGAAGGCGGCACCGCTCCGGTACGGCACCAGTGCGCAATTTTGGATAGCAACAGCCCTCGCCAAAACGCCCAATTTATGGGCAAATGGTCAACGGAGCGGCGACGGGACACCGCTCCTGATGGTGGACCAACCGGTCAGGCGGCGCCCACCCGTTGCCCCG
Source organism: Azospirillum canadense (assembly GCF_025961225.1). Taxonomy (GTDB): domain Bacteria; phylum Pseudomonadota; class Alphaproteobacteria; order Azospirillales; family Azospirillaceae; genus Azospirillum; species Azospirillum canadense. The sequence continues at coordinate 706,391 of NZ_JAOQNG010000002.1, forward strand.
TAAGGCGGTACACGGCGGTGGCCACGGCCAAATCCTCGCTCTGGCCGACGTCCAGACGTCGGTCGATGTAGTTGCCGAGAAACTCCACGAGGGCATCGCGGGCCACGGATTGAACCCACGCGCCATGGGTGCCGAATGCCTGCATCGTCCAGAACTCCGACGCCAGCAGGGCCGACCGGACGCTCTTGGAGGAGCCGTCCCAATGGGACCATAGAAAATCGACGGCGGTCTGCGCGACCGTGATCACCAAACCAGCATTGATTCCGGGTGCGGCCATGGTGCCCTCCATTCCAGTCCATCGGACGATTGCCCGAGACTTCACCGCGGCGGAGCAAACGCGATGCCAAGCAGTTCACAGGACGGAACGACGGGATCGTGCGTATCCGATTTTTCCGATGGCCTCCCCCGGACGGAGTAGCGCCCCGATGTCGATGCCGTGACGGTCGGCAGGCCTTTCGCCCGCGCCGCTGTGTTACCTTGGGCGGCCAATCAACGAGGAGGGTTGTGATGGGCGGGGACCTTGCCGGGCGACGCGTTCTGGTGCCGGAAAGCCGTGAACTCGATCTCTTCGCCTCAATGCTAGAGGCGCACGGGGCGGAAGCCGTGCGCTGCCCGCTGATCGCCATGCGCGACGTCGAGGATCCCGCCCCGGTGGAAGCGTGGCTGCGCCGGCTGGCCGAGGGCCGCTTCGACGACCTAATTCTGCTGACGGGGGAGGGGCTGCGCCGCCTGATGCCCATCGCCAAGCGGATGGGGATCGACGGGACGGTGGTGGAGGCGATCGGGCGCCTGCGCACCGTAACGCGCGGGCCGAAGCCCGTCCGCGCCCTGCGGGAACTGGGGCTGTCCGCGCAGGTGACCGCCCCGGCCCCGACCACGGCCGGCGTGATCGAGGCGCTGGCCGGCCTGGACCTTTCCGGCCGGACGGTGGGCGTCCAGCTCTACCCCGACAATCCCAACCTGCCGCTGCTGGACGCGATCCGCGCCGCCGACGCCGTTCCCGACCCGGTCCTGCCTTACCGCTATGCCTCCGACGTGGAGACCGACCGGGTCGAAGCGGCGATCCGCGAGATGGCGGACGGGCGCATCGACGTGGTGGCCTTCACCAGCTCGCCCCAGGTCCGCCGCTTCCAAGACGTCGCCAAGGCCCGCGCGCTGGAGGAGCAGCTGCGCAGCGGGCTGTCCCGCACGCGCATCGCCGCCGTCGGCCCGGTGGTGGCGGAAGCCGTGGAAGCGGCCGGCGCGCGGGTCTGGGTGGCGCCGGAGAGCAGCTTCCACATGAAGCCGCTGGTCAACGCGATCCGCGGCGAGTTCCGCGCCGGCTGAACGGGTCGGCTCCGCCATCGTCAGGCACGCGTCCGTCAACGCCGCCCACCCGCCAGCCGCAATGCGTCCGGTCGGCGGCGCAGGGCCAACATGGCCCAGATCCCGACCAGGGGACCGAGCGCCAGGACGGCCGGGGCGACGCTCCACCCCACCGCCCCGGCAAGTTCGGGCAGCAGATGGATGGACAGCAGCGTCAGGGTGAAGCCGCCGCAGGTCTGCGCGGTCAGCACCGTGCCGATCTGCTGCGGCTCCGACAACTCGGCGGCCGCGGCGGAGAACTGGGGGGAGTCGGCGACGGCGCTCACCCCCCAGACGATGCACAGGGCGGCGGTCAGCGCCGGGGCCGCGCCGAAGGTGAAGCCGGCCAGGAGCGCGCAGGTGCCGCTGACCGCCAGCGCGGCGGCCGTGACCGCGGTGCGCCCGATGCGGTCGGCCGCCAGCCCGCCGAGGATACAGCCCGCACCACCCAGGGCGATCACGGCAAAGGTCGTGCAGCGGGCCCAGAAGGCGGCGTCGGCGGGCGGCAGGCTCTGCGCGAAGCTCGCCTGGAGGAAGACCGCCACCCAGGTCCAGAGCGCGTAGAGTTCCCACATGTGGCCGAGATAGCCGAGGTTGACCAGGCGCAGGCTCGGCACGCTCCACACGCGCAGCGCCGTTCCAAGCGCGAAGCGGCGCGGGGCCGCGGTGTTCGGCCCGACGGCGACGGTGGCCATGACCAGGGCCGACAGCCCGGCCATCAGCGAGGCGAGCGCGATGGTCGCCCGCCAGTCCACGCCGCCGAAGGCGCCGATCAGGTGCGGCGAGGCGGAGCCGACCGACAAGGCCCCGACCAGCAGCCCGACCAGCAGGCCGAGGTCGCCGCGCGCCCAGCTCGCGGCGATTTTCATGCCGACGGGGTAGATGCCGGCCATGCAGGCCCCCGTCACGAAGCGCAGCGCCGGTGCTGCCGGGCCGGCCGGGTCGACGGCCAGCAGCGCGGCGTTGGCGGCGCCGGCCACCAGCGCCGACGCCATGAAGAAGCGGCGGGGGTCGAACCGGTCGGCCAGCCCCAGGACCGCGCTAGCCAGGGTTCCCACGACAAAGCCGATCTGCACGGCGCTGGTGAAGACGGCGGCCTGGAAATCGCTCAAGCCCACCTCGGCGCGCAGGGCCGGAACCACCGCCGTTCCGGAGAACCACAGGCTGAGCGCCAGGACCTGGGCGACGGCCAGCGCGGCGATGGACCGCCGCTTTGTCCGCCCGGCGAACGCGGCGTGGTCGCCGGACAGGCGCGCGGCGCGGCTTGCCATGACGATCTCCTCCCGCTTGGCCTGTTCTTCGGTTTGCATCAAGGCTACCGGAGATGCCCGGCCCGCCGGTGGAAGCGTTGGTGGTATGCCCCGGACATGGCTCCCGGCGCGTTACGCAATGCTGTCGAGCAAGGCGGCGGCCGCCCTGAGGTCGGGGGTATCGTGCCCGTCGGTGAAGCGCTGGTAGACGGGCAGGAGCACGGCCGCAGCGTCGCGGGGGCGCCCGTCGGCGATGCGGCGCCGGGCCATGCTCACGGCTGTCCGCAGGCTCCAGGACGTGGCGCGCTGTTCCAGGGCGACGTCCATGGACTGACGGAGCAGGTCGTCGGCCTCCTCCCGGTCCGGCGTGGCCTCCGCCTTCAGCCGGAGCAGTTCCGCCGTCGCCCAGTTCCGCGGGCCGGCGTTCGCCTCCGCCAGGATGTCCGGCGGGATCAGGCGCGGCGCCACGGTCGCCAGCATCCGGATGCGCCGGTTCCGGTGCACCTCGGCGAAGCGGGACGAGCGGCGAAGCGACGCCAGCTCGCCGTCGGAGGCCGTCCGGGCCTCCAGCGCCAGCTGGAAGCACAGGCCGTAGGTGCGCCAGACGAACAGCGCTCCTTCGCTGGTCTTTTCCACCAGCATGTCGGCGTAGCGCGCCGCGCGGTCGTGGTCGCCGAGCCAGAAGGCGACCGGGCAGGCGCCGAGTGACAGGGCGAAGCACAGTGACAGCACGTGGCCGGAGGCGAGCGCCTGCTCCATCGCCTCCTCCATGGCCTGCCGCGCCTGCTCCGGCTGTCCCTGGATCCAGGAAATCCGCGCGAGGTGGGTGAGGGAGACGATCCGCTGTTCGAACTGGTAGCCGCGCAGGCTCGACCCCCGGGTCGGGGCCGGCGCTCTGAGGCACTGTTCGGCGAAGGAGCGCGCCCGGTCGAACTCCCCGACCGTAAGCAGGCCAAGCGTCATCATGCGCTGGTGCATGGATTCCGCGCCGGGGTCGACGGGGTCGCCCAGCAGCGTCCCGAAGCGGTCGGCGGCGCCCAGGGCGTCCTGATCCTCCTCCAGCGCCAGATGGTACAGCCACAGCCCCCACAGGGCGCGGCGCTGGTAGCCGACGTCGCCGAGCTGCCGCGACAGCGCAAGGCCGCGCGACAGGATGTCCCTGACCTCCCGCGTCGGGCCTTGCGAGTTCCACAGCGCGGGGCCGAGGTGAGCGGTGATCGCCATCTCCGACCGGAGGTCGGGCCGGGACTGTTGCCGGATGGCGTTCAGGACCTTTTCCGCGCGCAGCCGGAACTCGTCCGTCAGCGACAGCTGGAACCACATCGGTGCCGAATCGATGGTCAGCGCGATGGCCGTGGGCAGGTCGCCGGAGGGCGACAGCGACCATTCCAGCGCGCTGCGCAGGTCGTCGATCCGGCCACCATACACGCCGTTCCAGGCCGCCGTGCTGGTCGACTGGGAATCGGTCAGCATGCGGCACAGCTGAAGGGCCAGGTTGCGGCAGACCGTGTCCGTCTCCCCGCTGTCCCGCAGCCGTTCGGCGGCGTACTGGCGGGTGGTTTCCAGAAGGCGGAACTGGACGGTCTGCTCCCGATGCTCGACCGACACCAGGGATTTCTTGGCAAGCTCCGCGATGCCCTCGACCACTTCGTCCGCGGACACCGCGCCGAACGCGGCCACGCCGATGGCGAGGTCGCGCGTGAAGGAGCCACGGATGCCCGACAGCCGGTGCAGGACCACGCGTTCGCGCTCGTCCAGCAGGCGGTGGCTCCACTCCAGGGTCGCGCGCAACGTCTGATGGCGTTGGAGCGCGGTCCGCCGGCCGCCGCGCAGCACGTCGAAGACCCGGTCGAGGCTGGCCGCCAGCCCGTGGATGCCCAGAAGCGGCACCCGCGCCGCCGCCAGCTCCAGCGCGAGCGGCACCCCGTCGAGGTGGCGGCAGAGCGCCGCGACGACCGGCGCGTCGGCGTCCGTCAGGCGGAACAGCTCGTCGTTGGACGAGACGCGCTCCACGAACAGCTCCACGGCCGAATAGCGCATCGCCTGCTCCGCGGTCGGCGCACGGTCCTGCTCCGACGGCGCCGCCAGGGGCGGCAGGCGGTATACCCACTCCCCCTGCGCGCGCAGGATTTCACGGCTGGTGACGAGCAGGTGGACGTCCGGCGCGGTCGTCAGGATCCCTTCCACGAGCAGGGCGACGTCGTCGATGAGGTGTTCGCAGTTGTCCAGCACGACCAGCGCGTTCAGACCCTTGATCGCCGCCAGGAACCCGTCCATGGACGCCTTGCCGATGCCGGGCAGCTTCAGCGCCTGGGCGATGTTGGCGCACAGCAGCGCCGGCTCCGACAGGGTGCTGAGGTCGACGAAGAAGGCGCCGTCCCGGTAACCGCCCGCGGACAGCCGCGCGACCTCCACGGCGAGGCTGGTCTTCCCGATGCCGCCGACGCCGGTGACGGTGACGAAGCTCTTCTCCACCACCTTGCGCGCGATGTCGTCGATGGCCTGCTCGCGGCCGATCAGCCGGTCGATGTTTCGTGGAAGGGGTTGGGGAGAGCTTTGCGGCGGGGCCAGGGACGGGGACAGGGGCGGGCGGTCGTCGGCATCATCGGCCGCGCTGCGGACGGTCCCGACGAAGCGGTAGCCCTGCGCCGGCACGTTTTCGATGTAGTCGGTACCGATGCCGTTCTTGCCCAGCGCCTTGCGCAGCGTCCCGATGTGGACGCGGATGTTCGCCTCCTCGACGAACAGGCCGGGCCAGACGCGGGCCATGATGTCCCGGTTGCCGACCACGTCCCCGGGCCGTTCGAGGAGGACGGCCAGGATGGCGAGGGAGCGGCTCCCCAGCTTCACGGCCTTGCCGTCCTTCACCAGCCCGCGCGCCGCGGAGTGGGTGAAGGGACCGAAGGCAACCTCGTCCTGCGCCATGGCGAGCACCTACGATAGGGACGGTTGCCCTGTTGGGCCGGAACGGCCGCCACACAACTCCTTCAGGACGAACAGCAGGAAAGGACCAGGACCGGAACCGACGAACGCCATTTTCCCGAACGCTTTTGTTTCGCGACGCGCAGGCTAGCATAGGCGGGCCGTGCCGTCGGTCAACTCGCCGTGAGCGCAGGCTTGGACAGTGTCCGGTCAGCGGCCCTCCCGGTCCAGCGTGCCGGACTCCACCCCGATGGCGTCGGCCCACCGGCTGCGGACGAGATCGACGGCGCCGGCGCGCGTGAAGTCCCCGGACGCGATGATCGCGGATGGGAAGGCCGCGCGGATGCGGGCCGCGCAGCCGGGCTCGTCGTAGGGCAGGTGGCCGAGCGGCGCCCCATCGGCGGCGGTGCGGACCAGATGCACGAAGGACAGCTCCTGGCCGCCGAGCGTGGACAGGGCGGCCGTGAACAGCGCGACGGGGTCGCTGTCCGACATGCCGCGGAACGCGCCGAACGGCGACAGGCGGACCCCGACCCGCTCCGCGGTCCAGACGCCGACCAGCGCCTCCACCAGTTCGCACAGGAAGTTCAGCCGGTTCTGGATGGACCCGCCGTACCGGTCCCCGCGCCGGTTCGTCCCGTCCTGCAGGAACTGGTCGGGGAGCGCCCCGTCGGCCGCGTCCAACTCCACCCCGTCGAAGCCCAGCCGCCGGGCCTGTTCGGCGGCGCGCCGGTAGTCGTCGATGACCGCGTCGATCGCAGACGCGTCAAGCGCCGCGGGCGTGTCCTCCCTGGTGCCGGGATGCCAAAGCCGCGCCACGACCCTCACATGCTTGCGCTGCGCCGCCCGGACTGCGCCGGCCCACGCCTTGGACGTTCCCGCATCGTCGAAGCCTCGGTGGAACGGCGGCCGCGTCGCGCCAAGTGACACCGGCACGGGCGGCGTGACGACCAGCCCGCCGGGCGCGGCGCGCCGGATGCAGTCTTCGGGATCGGCGTCGCGGGCGCGCCGGTGGTCGACTACGCCGGGCATCACGACCCGGTGGGCCAGTTCCAGGGCGCCGATGTTGATGGGGAGAAACAGCTTCTCCATTCCGGCATCCTCACCGGCATGGTGTGGGTTGGCCGCCGACGGGGCGGCGTTGCGACAGGACGGACCGTTCAGCCATACCGGTACAGGCCTTGCGGCTTGACACCCTTGACCTTGCCCTCCGCCGCCGCGACCAGTTCCATGATCCGGCGGGAGGTCCGGTCGGCGCGGACGATCTCGTTCATGATCAGGGTTTGCATCTTCACGGCCTCGGCGCAGCCCGTGCCTTGGTTTTTCACCCACCGGCGCTTGGCTTCCGTGGCCACCTTGATGGCGGTGATGGCGTTGGCCAGGGCCTTCACGCAGGCATCAACCTCGCCCTCGCCTCCGTCCGAGGTGTCCAGTTGCAACGCCAGGGCCGCCGCTTCCGACCATTGCCGGCGTGACACGAAGGACACCCGCCCCTCATCGATCATGGAAAGCTGAGCCATGGTCCCTGCTCCTGTCTGCGTTCGTTCCGGGGACACTGTGGCCGGCCCGCCGGTGAAGGGCGAGTAAATCGTTGTAAAGACCTCGGCAAGGCCGCAAGGCGGCGCGCCCGTTTGGCGGGCCAAGGCTGGAAGCGAGCAAGCGCCTTGCACCCCGCCGGTTTCTAATGGAACAATGAAGCGCCCGCCCATGCCTGTCCTACGTCCCATGGAAGCATCTATGCAATTGAGAAGGCGCGATATTCTTGCAACCGCCGCGTCGGGGATGCTTCTTGCAACAGTGAAACCTCTGGGTGCTGGCGAACAGTCGGCCCTGTCCATCGTTCTTCCTTCTCAATTCATCCTGGCCTTCATCGAAGTCCTTTTCGCGCAGGCGGGCGGCTATTTCGAACGGGAAGGCCTGCGGGTTTCCATCGAGGAAGGGCGCGGCTCCGCCATGGCGCTGCAGCAGGTCGTGGCGGGCAACGCCCTGGTCGCCCGGATCGGCGCGGTGGACCACATCAAGGCCAGCGCCCTGCCCATCGGCAAGGACCTCGTGGCGTTCGGCACGGTGCAGCAGGCCTCCCCCTGGTTCGTGGTGAGTGGGCGGGACAAGCCCATCCGCTCGCCCCGCGACATGCAGGACAAAACCATCGGCATCCAGTCGGTCGGCGGCACGACGGAAACCATGCTGGACATCATGCTGGTCGACCAGGGCATCGACCGGCGGAGCGTGCGGCGGGTCGTCGTCGGCAATTCGCCCGCGGGCGTCGAGCTGATCGGGCAGGGGCGGATCGACGCCTATTTCGTGACGACCAGCGTCGCGGTGGCGCTCCGCCTGACCGGCCAGCCCGTCCACGCCTGGAACACGGACGAGGTCGCCCCGACCCCGGGCTTCTGCTACACGGCCAAGCGCGACGCGGTGGAGCGGAACGGGCCGGTCATCCGCAGCTTCATCACCGCGGTTCGCACGGCGCTCAGCGACCTGATCGACGGGAAGGTCGCCGTCGCCGACGCCCTGAAGGCGCTGGAGCGGTTCGACATCGCCGAAGCGCGGAACCACGACCTCGCCGCGGCGATCTACGCCGAGAACATCAAGCTCCTGACGATCGACGGCCGCGACACACTGCTGCGCAACGTCCCGCGGCGCTGGCAGAGCGCCTACGACCTGATGGCGTCGTCCGGCATGGTGCCGCGCGGGCTCGCGCCGTCGGACCTCTACACGAACCAGTTCGTCGACGCCGCCTGAGCCATGCCCCCGACCTTGGCCGACCCGGACCACGCCCCGATCGTCCTTGAGGAGGTCGCGAAGACCTTCGACGCCGGGCAGGCGGCGTCCAGCGCCCTTCTGCCCAGCAGCCTGACGATCCGGGATGGTGAGTTCGTCGTCTTCCTCGGCCCGTCCGGCTGCGGCAAGACCACTCTGCTGCGCATGATCGCCGGCCTGCTGGAGCCGACGTCGGGGCGCATCCTGATGTCCGGGCAACCCCTGTGGGAGGACGGCCGCTGCCGGAAGGAGCTTCTGCGCCGGCTGGGCCTCGTCTTCCAGGACGCCTGCCTGTTCCCGTGGCTCACCATCGAGCAGAACGTGCTGGTGCCGCTGAGTTTGCGCGGACACCTGCCCCGGCGGGAACGGGCGCCCGTCGCGCGGGCGATGCTGGCGCTGGTCGGCGCCGCGGACATCGCGGCAAAACTGCCGCATGAGATATCGGGCGGCATGCGCCAGCGCGCCGCCATCGCGCGGGCGCTGTCCTACGATCCCGACATCCTGCTGATGGACGAGCCTTTCGGCGCGCTGGACGCGATTTCGCGCGAAGCGCTGAACCTGGAGCTTCAGGCCCTCTGGCTGCGGTCGCGCAAGACCATGCTTCTCGTCACCCATTCCATCGCGGAGGCCGTGTTCCTGGCCGACCGGATCGTGCTGTTCACGCCGGGGCCGGGGCGCATCGACCGGATCGTCGAGGTGCCGTTCCCACGGCCGCGCGCGCCGGGCCTCGTCTTCACCCAGCCCTTCCAGGACACCGTGCGCGGCCTGCATGAGCGCCTGTCCGCCCTGATGGAGCGGGCATGACCGCGGCGCCCGACCGGAAGGTTTCGCTGTGGACGGCCTTGCGGTCGCCATGGGTCGCCACGCCCTGCCTGCTCGCCCTCGCGGTCCTGGGGTGGGACGCGTTCGTCGCCGCCCGGAACGTCTCTCCCTTCATTCTTCCCGCACCCCGGCCGGTCCTGGGCGAGTGGATCGCCCTTCTCCGCGACGCACGCGCCTGGGGCCACACCGGCATGACCGCCGCCGCCACGATCGCCGGCTTCCTTCTGGCCGCCGTTTTCGGCGTGAGCGCGGGGATCCTGCTGTCCCTGTCCAAGACGCTGGAGCGGATCGCGAAGCCCTTCGTCGTCGCCTTCCAGGTGTTCCCGAAGGTCGCCCTGATCCCGCTGTTCGTCGTCTGGATGGGCTTCGGCCCTGGCCCGAAGGTGCTGACCGCCGCCATCCTGCCCTTCTACCCGATCATGATGAACACGCTTCTGGGCATCCGGTCGGTGCCGGACGGCTTCCACGACATCATGTCCTCCTTCGACGCCACCTGCCTCCAGCGGCTCCGCCGCCTGGAAATCCCCTACGCCTTGCCGTTCATTTTCACCGGCTTCGAGGTCGGCATCGTCCTGGCGCTGGTCGGCACCGTCGTTGCGGAGTTCGTTTCGGGAAGTTCCGGCCTCGGCTACCTGCTCGTCAGCCGGATCAATTCCTTCGAGACGGCGCAGATGTTCGCCATCGTCCTGCATCTGTGCCTGCTGGGGCTGGCGCTCCACGCCGGCGTCGCCCTGCTGCGCCGGCTGGTCGTGCCGCGCGGGGCGTGACCGCGACACCGCCCGTCAGGACGGAACGGTAAGGATCTCGATCGTGGCGGCGAGCGTGCGGCGCAGGTCCGGGACCAGGGCGCGTGCCTCGTCCGGCGAGGCCCTCTCCACGGCCAGGGCGAGGTCGCCCAACCGCTTGGCCCCGACGTTCCAGGCCAGCCCCTTCAGGGTGTGGGCGGCGCGCCGGCATTCCTCGCCGGCCTCCAGCGCGTCGGCGATCTGCCCCACATGCTCGCCCGCGGTGCGGACGAAGCCGTCGAGCGCGCGGCTCCAGTCCTCCGGCCCCAGGGCGTCGCGGACGCTGTCCACCTGCTCCCGGTCCAGCAGGTTGTCCGCCGCGTCAGCGATCGGCGCGGTTTCGCTGCCTTCGTCAGGCGCACGCTCACCCAGGACGGCCGCGATTTCCTCGAACAGGGCGGCCGGGCGGATCGGCTTGGAGACGAAGCCGTTCATGCCCGCGTCCTCGCACTCCGGACGCGAGCTGCCGGAGGCGTGCGCGGTCAGCGCGATCACCGGGACGCGCCGGGCGGGGGCGGGCAGGTTGCGGATCAGGCGCGTGGCGGTCAGACCGTCCATGCCCGGCATCTGGATGTCCATCAGGACGAGGTCGAACGGCTCGCGCCCGGCGATCTGGACGGCTTCCGCCCCATCGGTCGCGGTGACCACGCTGTGGCCGGCACGCTCCAGCATGGCGCGGACAATGTCGCGGTTCACGGGGTTGTCGTCCACCGCCAGCACGCGCAGGCACGGCAGCGCCAGTTGGGGAAGAACGACGGCGTCCATGCCGTCGCTTTCCAGACGCAGATCAGCCGCCTCCCCGGGCAGGCAGGCGATGGAGAAGCGGAACAGGCTGCCGCGGCCGGGCGCGCTGGCCACGTCGATGTCGCCGCCAAGCAGACCGCACAGCTCCTTGCAGATGGCCAGCCCCAGGCCGGTTCCGCCGTAGCGGCGGGTGATGGAGCTGTCGGCCTGCGTGAAGCGGTCGAACATGTGGGGCAGGGCTTCCGGCCGGATGCCGATGCCGGTGTCCTCGACCTCGAACTCCAGGAGGAAGCGGCCGTCCGGCCGGTCCCCGTCCAGATCTCGGCCCCGGCGGGCGCGGATGGCGACGTGGCCGGCGCTGGTGAACTTGATGGCGTTGCCGACGAGGTTGAACAGGATCTGCCGCAGCCGCGCCGGATCGGTGACCACCGCGTCCGGCACGGAGGGCAGCATCCGGCAGGACAGAACCAAGCCCTTCTCGTCGGCCTTCGGCTTGAAGACGTCGACCACCGCCTCGGCGATGCGAGACGGCGCGCAGGTTTCCTCCTCGATGGCGATCTTGCCCGCCTCCAGCTTGGAGAAGTCCAGGATGTCGTCGAGCAGGCGCAGCAGGCTCTCCGCCGACTGCCGGGCGATGCCGGCCAGCCGCCGCTCCTCCGCACCCAACTCGCCGCCGCCGAGCAGGAGCAGCGTGCCCAGGACGCCGTTCATGGGCGTGCGGATTTCGTGGCTGATGGTGGCCAGGAACTCGCTCTTCATGCGGTTGGCGTGTTCGGCGCTGTCGCGTGCCTGCCGCAGGTCACCCTCGATCTGCTTGGCCTTGCTGACATCGCGGAACACGCCGATGAACTGCTCCGCCCCGCCGGTCCGCCAGCTCGACAGGGCGATTTCCGTGGGAATGAAGGTGCCGTCGGCGTGACGGATCGACACCTCGCGGATCGTGCTGATCGGCTGCGCGCGGCCGCTGGCGCGGTAGCCCTGGAACAGCCCGTCGTGCGCGAAGGCCTGGGTCTCCGGCATCAGGACCGTGACGTTCCGGCCGACAACCTCGCCCTCGCGATAGCCGAACAGCGCCTCGGCGGCGGGGTTGAAGCCGGTGATGACCGCCCTCTGGTCGGTGACGACGATCGGCTGGCCGACGGCCGCGAACATTGCGCGATAGCGCTGCTCGCTGTCGGCCAGCGACCGCTCCGCCCGGCGCCGTTCGGTGACGTCGGCGCCCGACCCGCGGTAGCCGGCGAAGCCGCCGTCGTCGCCCAGGACCGGCTTGCCGCTCATCGACCAGATGCGCACCGCGCCGTCCGGACCGCGCACCGCAAACTCGAAGTCGCGGAAGGGACGGTGCTCGTCCAGGCTGCGGCGGAACTCCGTCCAGCGCTCCTCGTCGCCGGACTGCCGCAAGGCGATCTCGTCGCAACGGCGCCCCAGCAGGCGGCCGGGATCGCGGATCGAGCCGGCCGGCGCTCCGGACACGCCCCCGGACACGTCCCCTGACACGTCCCCTGACACGTCCGTGACGCGCATCGCGGCGTCCATCTCCCAGAACCAGTCGGACGCGGTTTCCGCGATGTCGCGCAGCCGCGCCTTGCTGGCCCGCAGCTTGCCGGCCGTCTCGTCCAGCACGGCGTGTGCCCGCCCCTGGGCGCGGCTTTGCCACGTCACCAGCAGCGCCATGGCAAGAAGCAGCGCGGTCGCGGCACTCGCCCCGGCCACGTAGATGCGCTGCCGCGCCCAGGTCTCCGCCATGAACTCCGCTTCGGCGAAGCCGGCCAGCACCACCAGCGGGTAGCTGTCCAGGCGCCGGAAGCTCGACAGTCGCGCCACCCCATCGACCGTGCTGACGGTGCGCAGGAACCCCTGTGCGCTCGCCCGCGAGGCCTTGAAGAGCGCCGATTCCGAAACGTCCTGCCCGATGATCGTCTCGTTCATGACGCTGCGCGCGCGCAGGATGCCGTCCTGCCCGAAGATCGCGACGATGCCCTGGCGGCCGACGTCCAGGTCGTCGAAGATCCGGCTGAAGTAGAAGGGGTCGAGCGACGCGACGATGATGCCGCCGAAGCCGCCGTCCGGCCCGCCCTCCGGGCCGCTGCCGGGCGCGGTCACCTTGCGGCTCAGCTGGATCGACCATTTGCCCGACGCCCGGCCGAACACCGGGCGGCTGATGAACAGGCCCTGGACGGTGCCGTCCCTGTGCACCCGGAAATGCTCGCGGTCGGCCAGGTTCACCCGGGCCGGAGCGTCCTCCACGCTGGTCTGGATCAGGTCCCCCCGGCCGTCGGCGTAGGCGAGTTGCAGGAGAAGCCCTGAATCCTCGGTCGCGTTCCTCAACGCGTCGCGCAGCAGCGCGCTCTGTCCGCCCAGCCGATGGAGATCGTAGGCAACGTAATTGAGGATCCGGTCGGTGCCGGCGATGGCGCGGGTCGTCTGCTCCGCGATGATGCGCGCGAGGTTGCCCGTGTCGCGCTGCGCCCGCAGCGTTGCCTCGCGCTCGTCGCGGTTCGCCAGCGTGAAGGCGGCGAACCAGGACGACGACGCCAGGACCAGCGACGCCAGCCAGACCCCGACGAGCAGCGACCGCGACCGGCGCGCGTAGGCGCGGGTTTCCGGCTCGCCGGCCGGCGTGCTGAGGGGAGGGGTTGTTTCGCTGTTCATCGCCTTGGGCCGTCCGTCGCGCTCACACCACCTCGATGTCGTCCGGGTCGGGGTGGGCGTGGTGGACCGCGATCACGTCGTCCCAGCATTGGAAGAGCGCGTCGACGCAGGCCGGATCGAAATGGGTTCCGCTGTGCTTGGTGAGATGGCCGCGCGCCTCCTCCAGCGTCCAGGGTCGCTTATAGGGGCGCGCGGTGGTCAGCGCGTCGAAGACGTCGGCGACGGACACGATGCGGCAGGACAGCGGAATGTCCGTTCCGCGGACGCCGTTCGGGTAGCCCGAGCCGTCGAACTTCTCGTGATGGCCGAGCGCAATCTCCGCCGCCAGCTGGATCAACGGGTGCTCGCTGCCGCGCAGGACGGCGTGCCCGATCACCGTGTGCTGGCGCATCACCTCCAACTCGCTGGGGCTGAGCTTGCCCACCTTCAGGAGGATGGCGTCGGGAATGCCGATCTTGCCGATGTCGTGCATGGGTGCAGCCTGGGCGAGGCGGTCACATTCCTCCAGATCGAGGCCGAGGCGCACTGCGATCAGGCGTGTGTAGCTGGCCATGCGCTCGATGTGCATGCCAGTTTCGGGGTCGCGGAACTCCGCGGCGCGGGCGAGCCGGGCGACCAATTCCTGCGCCTGCTGGCGGAGTTGCGCCGTCGCCTCCTCCACGCGGCTGCGGAGCATGGCGGTGTGGTCGGTCATCATCCGCTGCCCCAGGCGAAGGCGCAGCAGGTTCTGCGCCCGGGCCAGCAGCTCCGGAACGACGATGGGCTTGGTCAGAAAATCGGTGCAGCCGCTTTCCAGCGCCGCAACCCGAAGCTTCACGGGGGTGTCCGCCGTGATCATGACCACGGGCACGTCCGCCAAGTGGCGCTGCCCGCGGATGCGCTTCAGCATGCCCATCCCGTCCAGGTCGGGCATGACTTGGTCGATCAGGATCAGATCGGGGGTGTTGTGCTCCAGCCAGTCCAGCGCCTCGGCCGGGTTGGAAAACCCGACGGGGTCGGCGTCGTCGATGCGACGGATCACCGCGCTCGTGATGAACAGGGTGCTGGAATCGTCATCGACTATGACAACCTGCATGTGTGCTTCCGCCGACCAAGATGTGCAACGCGCGACCAGACACAACAATATTCGACAATTTATTAAATTTTACTGTCGAATCTCGGTGCCGCTGCACATTCCCGGCCGGCCGGGCCTGAACGGACGCGTCAGGACGGAAGAATCAGGATTGCGCGGAAGTCGTTGACGTTGGTCAGGGTGGGGCCGGTGACCAGGCTGTCGCCCAGCGCCTCGAAGAAGCCGTGCCCGTCGTTGTTGGCAAGGCTGTCCTTCGGCTTGATGTCCTTCGCCCAGGCGCGGGCCAGGCTGTCCGGGGCGAGGTAGGCGCCGGCGATCTCCTCCAGCCCATCCACCCCGTCGGTGTCGCCGGCGATGGCGTGCACGCCCGGCTGGCCGTTCAGCCCGATGCCGAGGGCAAGCAGGAACTCCACGTTCCGACCACCGCGCCCGGTGCCGCGCACCGTCACCGTGGTCTCGCCGCCCGACAGAAGCACGCAAGGGGCGGTGAAGGGCTGGCCGCGCCGGGCGACCTGGAGCGCGATGCCGGCCATCACCGAGCCGACGTCGCGCGCCTCCCCCTCCAGGCTGTCGCCCAGGATGTGCACGGGGATGCCCGCCTTGCGCGCCACCTCGGCCGCAGCCTCCAACGCCATCTGCGGGGTGGCGATCATGCGCACCTCACAGCCGGCCAAGCGCGGGTCGCCGGGCTTGACGCTCTCGCCGCGCCCGCTCTCCAGCGCCTCGCGCACGGGCGCCGGCAGGGCGATGCCATAGCGCTGCACGATGGCCAGCGCATCGGCGCAGGTCGTGGGATCGGCGACGGTGGGACCCGAGGCGATGTCCATCGGGTTGTCGCCGGGCACGTCGGAGATCAGCAGCGTGACCACGCGCGCCGGGGCGCAGGCGGCGGCGAGCCGGCCGCCTTTGATCGCCGACAGGTGCCGGCGCACGCAGTTCATCTCGGAGATCGTCGCGCCGGACTTCAGCAGGGCGCGGTTGACCGCCTGCTTGTCGTCTAGCGTGATGCCGTCCAGCGGCAAGGCCAGCAGGGCGGAGCCGCCGCCGGAGATCAGGCACAGCACGGTGTCATCCGCGCTGAGACCACCGACGAGGTCCTTGATGCGGCGGGCCGCTTCCATGCCGGCGGCGTCGGGCACGGGGTGGGCGGCCTCGACGATCTCGATGCGCTCGCACGGCACGGCGTAACCGTAGCGGGTGACGACGAGGCCGGACAGCTCACCCGGCCAGTGGTCCTCCACCGCCTTCGCCATCGCCGCCGAGGCCTTGCCCGCCCCGATCACCACAAGGCGGCCTTTCGGCGCCTCCGGCAGGTGCGGCGGGATGCACAGCGCGGGCTGGGCTGATGCGACCGCGGCGTTGAACAGGTCGGTCAGCAGCGCGCGTGGATCGAGGCTCATCGAAGGCTCCTGCGTCGGTCGGTTCGCCCCTGAAACGATGGGCGCGCCATACCGTCCGCGATTTCCCCGATGTTGTCCACCACCGGATCGGCGGTTTTCCGCAGAGCGGTGCCGCCGGAACCGATCAGCGGGCGGCGGTCAGGCCGCCATGGGTGTGCGTGTCATGGCGCGTGAAGGCCGACGCGATGCGGCGGAACAGCGAGCGGAGGTAGGCGGCACGCATGACCTCGGCCTCGCGGCGGATGCGCTGCAGGTCGGAATCGGACAGGCGGGACGCGAAGGTCAGGTGTTCGGAGTTCATGATGTCCTCATGGTGGCCGTCGTGGCCGCGGTTCGGTGGAAAAGGGAGAGATCGGCGGATGGAGCGTCAGACCGCGGCGCCGGCCGCGGCGGCGATCAGGGACGCCAGCGCAAAGCCCCCGGTGACGAGGATGCGGGCCAGGGAGTGATTCGACGTCATGGTGTCCACGATCCTTCGGGTGAGGATGGACGGGCCCGCGGCATCGTGTCAAAGCGGCCCGTGTTTGCCTAAGAATGATGGCACCGGTCTGCGCGAAGACGACGCGCAGAAAGCGCATGGCTTCCATATCGTTGTTGCAGCGCAACAACTTCCAGCATGTGAATAAATATGGATCGGACGACAAGAGTTCGCAGCGCTGTTAAAAGGACTTCTTCGCAGCGCTGTTATGCACATTGGGCCAATTCAGCATCGAACCCGGCGACAATGCTTGAAGAGTCGCACCATTGAGGTGGTCAACAAGTACCCCGTTGACCGCACGCCGTTGCCGCGCCAGCTTTGATCCCGGTTCCGCTCAAGCCCGACAATGGCGGGCTCCGTACGAAAGGGGTTCGCGCATGCGCGGCTGCACGCTTCTGGTCCTCTCCCTCCTGGCCGCGCCCTCTCTGGCGCAGGCGGCCAGTTTCCCCTGCGCAAAGGCCTCCACGCCGACCGAAAAGGCCATCTGCGCCGACCCCGGCCTGTCCAAGCTGGACGAGCAACTGTCGGCCGCCTACCGCGCCGCGCTGAACCAGCTGTCGGGGTCGAGCCCGGAGGAGGGGCAGGCCCAGACCGTATTGAAGGCCGACCAGCGGGCCTGGCTCGGCGAGCGGAACGCCTGCGGCGGCGACCAGGCCTGCCTGAAAACGGCGCAGGAGCGGCGCTTGGCCGTCCTAAGCTTCCACCCCGCCCCTGGGGCGCCGTCCCCCGTCGACGCCTTCGCCGGCGTGTTCGAATACAAGGGGGTGATGACGCTGGCGATCCTGCCGTTGCGCAACGGTCAGGCGGCCGTCAGCATCAGCGGGGCCGAGCCGACCTCGGGCCGCTGGGTCTGCGATTTCTCCGGTGTCGGTCAGGTGAAAGGGGACGGCCGCCTGACCGTCGGCACGCCCGACGCGGACGGCAACGGAGTCGTCATTGAAACCCGCGGAACATCCGGTCTGGAGATCCCGGACAACGACGCCAACCAAGCCGTCAGCACCAACTGGTGCGGTGCGGGCGGGAGCTTCGTCCTACCCTACCGCCGCAAGGGGTGAGGAATCGCGATCATCAATCCCCGCCGGCGACCCGGAGCAGGCTGGCCGCCGTCTCCGTCAGGCGCTTCGCCCGGCGCGCGCGCGTCTCGACCGTCGTGGCGGGCGTCACGGGGACGAAGTCGCTCGGACGCCGGTCGTCGCCGGTGATCGCCCGCATCGCCGCCACGTTGGCGCTTTCCACCGCCTGCGCCTTGCGCACCTGGGCCAGGAACTTGGCGCTGGGCAGCATGACGTAGGTGATGCCCTCGATGCGGGCGCCGATCTTGTCGTACAGCTTCTCCGCGCTGGTCAGGATGCCTTCCTCGACCAGGGCCTCGACCGCGCTGGTGACAGCGCGCAGCGTGTCGCGGCGCCGGCTCCACACGTTCATGCCGCTGTTCTTGATGATCTCGTCGGCGGACAGCGTCATGGCCTTGACGCCAAGGTCGCCGGGAGCGTCGGCGCCGCTGTAGTCGTATTCCGCGCTCAACCGGTTGTAGAGCCAGCGCGACACCGGGCTTTTCAGCCGCATCAGCCACTGGTAGCTGACCGGCTTGAACTCCAGGTTCCGGATCGCCGAGGACACCAGCGGGTTGAACTGAAGGTGCGTTTCCTCGTCGCTGCCCTCGTCGCCCACCAGATCCGGGCGCGAGCGGATCGCCAGCACCGGGAAGGCGGTGGATTCCAGCAGGTTGGCCCCGCGGCCCTTCTTGGCGCCGTCGCCCGGCTTGGCGATGATGATGCGCGAGCGCGCGAGGATGGTTAGCGATTCCCGGATGTCGCGGATCGACAGCGTGTGGCCCACGGCCCGCAGCTCGCGCTGGATCTCGTACAAGGTGAAGCGCATCTGCACCTTGTCGCGGTTCTCGCCGCCGAGCGACAGGCGCGAGCGGTCCATGGCGAGCCGGCGCACCACATGCTCCACGACCTGTTCGCGTTCGGCCGGGAACACCTCGTACTCGATCTCGGTCGGCCCATCGGCCTGGGCGGCGGACTCGTCGCGGTTCACCACGCGCGTCAGACGGGCGGGCTGGATGGTCAGGTTGAAGGTCGAATCGCGGTAGGTGAACTCGCGCTTGATCGACGCCACGAAATTGCCCTTCGCCGGCGCCGTTTCCGCCGAACGCCCGCCGTCGCGCGAGGCGAAGACGTAGCGCGGCGCCAGATCGTACAGCGCGATCAGATGCGACTGGGACCGGTCCTCCAGCTCGAACAGCACCAACTGCAACGCATTCGGTGTCGCAACCTTGCTCATCCAGTCCTCCTTGCCTGAAACCGACCATGCTGCCGGACGCGGGCACTTACAACAGCTTCGTGCCGGGTGACCTCGAACGATATGGAGCGATGGCCCGCGGGTATGGAGCTTTTGCCCGCGGGTATGGAGCAACAGCCCGCGCTTTCGGCCGCACCCGTTCGCCCGCAACGCCGAATCCAAGGCGCGGGCTATCGCTCCATAGGGGAGACCGCGTCCGCGAGTCGGAACTCCATCCCGACGGCGCACGCCATCCGGAAGAGCGCGAGCAAAAGCTCCATTGCCCACACGCCGCCGGGCTGCGGGCGGTTTTGACGCAAAGCGCGAGCTGTTGCTCCATGGTTGGCCGCTGCACCTGGGGGGTGCCCCCCAAAGCGCGGGCTATCGCTCCATGCGGGGGCGCCGCGCGAGGACCGATCGCGGGAAAGCGCGGGCAAAGGCTCCATGGTGGGCGCGAGCTATTGCTCCAAGGGCGCGGGCCGCCACTCCAGGATTCCGATTCGGGGGCAAAGCGCGGGCTATCGCTCCAGGGGCGCGACCGCGGGCTCCAAAGGCGCGAGCAAAGGCTTCAAGGGCGCGGGGTGGCGCTCCATAACCGGCTATGGAGCGATTGCCCGCGGTTTGGCAGCGGCGACGCGCCGCGGAATCCTTTCCCGCAAGCATGCCGGCCATCCGCCGGCACCATTCCCTTGCGGAGACCGCATGATGGCATCCCCAAATCCTATCGCACCACCCCCCATCAATTCGCCGGACGACGATCCCCTGCCGCCCACGGACGGCGGACGCTGGGGTCGCATCCCGGCTTGGTGGCTCGGCCATCCGGACATCGACGCCGACGGGCTCGCCGTCCTGGCCGCGCTGTCGACCTACGCCAACGCCCGCGGCGAATGCTGGCCGTCGCAGGCGACCCTGGCGACCGCCCTGAAGCGCAGCCGCAGCACCGTGAACCGCATCCTGGGCCAGCTGGCCGAAGCCAAGGTCATCGAGATGCAGCCGCGCCGCTCCCCCTCCGGCGGTCGGCTGTCCTGCCTCTACCGGCTGCGGCTCGTTCCCGGCGACGGCGCGGCCCTCCCGGATTTTGGCCCGGAATCCGCGCCGCGGAAGGCTGTGCGGCCACGCGACAGCGTTGTCGCGTCCGCCGACTCCCCCCGTTCACCGGTGCGACAGGAACAGCCGGAATCCGAACAGACTCCGGACTCGCTCCCCACGCACGAGGCCGCGACCGCTAAGACCGTTCCGGCGGACTGGACGCCGAGCAACGATGACTTGGCCTGGGCGCGGGGCCGCTTCGCCGACATCGACCTCGGCCGGCATGTGGAAGGGTTCTTGTTGCGCTGCCAAGCCCATGGCTACCGGTATCGGGACGCGGGTGCAGCCTGGAAGGCGTGGCTGGCGCAGGATGTGGCGGCGGGCAAGGCTCCGCTGGCGACGGTCACGGCCGGATCCGGCGCGAACAACCGTCCTGAGACCGCCCGCGGTCCGGAAAAGGCGGCGGAGCAACGGCTTGGTGCCTGGATGGCCGCCGCGGCGCGGCTGAACGCGGCCGGCCGGCCCTCTTGCCCGCAACAACCCTGGCGTTGAGGATCGGCATGACCGCGATCGTAACCTCCCTGCCGCCCCGCTCCCCGCTTCCCTTCGATCCCGGCATGCCGGCCGCGGACCGCTGCGCCATGCTTGCGGCCGCCCTCCCGGCGCCCTTGCAGGAGATTCTGGCCCACGGCCGCGTCGCGCGGCGGACGCGCTTCACCGACGATGGCTTCGACGGGGTGACCGAGGACTGGACCCCGCCCGCGACCGTGACCGAGCAGCATGTCCGAATGGCCCGACGGGCATTGGACGAGCTGGCCGCCACCGTCCTGACACCGGTGTCACCGGAGCATCTGCTGGCGCGGATCCTCGCCCTTCTGAGCCATTACCCCGCCAAGGGGATGACGCCGGAGGTGGAGCAATTGGTCGCGCTCGACTGGGCGGAGGATTTGGGGGAATTCCCGTCCTGGGCCGTGGACACCGCCGCGCGGACGTGGCGCCGGACCCGGAAATGGCGGCCGTCCATCGCCGAGATGCGGGCCCTGTGCGCCGAATCCTGCGCCGAGGAACGCGCCCTGGCGACGCGGTTGGCCGCCATCGCGTCCAGCGCGCCGGAACCGGGCGGGAATCATCGCTCCACCCGCGTGCAGTCGCTGGCGGCCGGGGCCATCCGGAGAATGCGGTGACCGACGCCCGCACTGTCCAGGCGGTGCCAAAGCGCGAGCCATGGCTCCATAGGGGACGTTACGCCGGCGCCGTCTCGCGGTGGGGGGCACGCGCCGTTTCGGGTTCCGCGGTGGCCCCGGGAACGGTGCGGTAATGGCGGGGCACCCGCGGGCCGAGCAGCGGAATCGCCGCTGGAGGCAGGCCACTCCGCTCCGCCAGCGCTTCGGCGGGAAGAGTCGCACCGCCCTGGCTCCCGAGCAGCACCACCTCGTCGCCGGGCTGGACGTCGGGGACGCTGGAGACGTCGGCGAGAAGGCCGCTCATGAAGGGCGTTCCCAGAATGGGCACCTCTTGCCCGCGGACCAGCAGGCTCCCCCCGGCGAGGCGGAGGAGATGGTGCGCGTCGGAGAAGCCGATCGGCACCAGCGCGGCGCGCGTCCGGCGGCTCACCGACAGCGCGGCGCTCCCAGGGATCCGGTCGCCGGGCTCCAAGGTCGCCAGCCGGATGATCCGCGCCTTCACCGCCATCACGGGCGTGTAGGGAAAGGGCATGGAGCCCGGCATCGCGCGAAGACCATAGAGCAACGACCCGCAGCGCACCGCCGTGCAGCCGATGCGCTGCGCGGCCGTCGCCAGCGCCGCGTCGGCGAGCGCGGAACCGCTGAGCGCGTGCACCAGCGGCGGCAGCAGGCCGGCTGCGCCACCAGCATGCCGAACCGTTCCAGCTCCTTCAGCCCGGCCATGCTCCCGTGACCGGACAGATGGGTGTAGAGGCCGGCGAGCCGCAGCGCCGGTGTCCGGGCGATGGCGGCGAGCAGATCGAGCAGCGAGCCGGGCGGTGCATTGAGGCCGCCGAATCCCGTGTCCGCCCGCACATGCACCGGGACCGGTGCGGCGGTGTCGGTGCGGACGGCGGCCCGCGCCAGCTGTTCCGCCTCCACGACACTCGTGACGGTGGCGGCCAGGCCTTGCGCCGCCAGGGCCGTCGCCTGCTGCGGCAGTGGCGGGTCGAGCACCAGCACGGGCCGCTCGATCCCGACGCGGCGCAACGCCGTGCCCTCCTCCAGGTCGGCGACGACCAGCCCGTCGACACCGGCGTGCTGCAACGCCCGCGCGACGGCCGGCGCCCCGTGCCCATAGGCGTCGGCCTTCACCACCCCATAGACGGCCATCCCCACGGGAAGGTACCGGCGGAGAGTCGTCAGGTTGCGGCCCAGCGCGTGCAGGTCGATGTCGGCCCAGACGGTCGGGAACCGCCGCCGGTCCAGGGATGCGCGTGTCATGCGCGCCGCGGGGCGGATGGCCGCAATCGGGACGCGGACAGGCCGTCCCGATGATCCGGCACGGATTGGCGCAGGTGCGCGCGAACCTGCTGGATCCATTTCCGGGCCAGCTCTTCGGTCACCGACATGGCCTCGGCGATGGCGGTGTAGGGCTGCTCCTCGATGAAGCGCATGTGCGCGGCCCGGCGCACGCGCGCGTCGCGGATCTGGTCGAGCGAGCGAAGCACCTTGAGAAGCAGGGCGCGGTCGGCGTTGGTGCGTTCCGGATCGTCGCTCTCGCGCGCGCCGCTGCCGTCGGCGAGAAGGGCGACCTCGTTCAACGAGCCAACCAGCACCGGGCTGCGCTGGTGGGAGCGGTGGGTGTCGATGAAGTGGTTGATTGCCGTGCGCCGCAGCCACGTCCGGCATTTCACGATCGAACGCGCGTAGACCGGCAGCGCTTCCGACAGGTTCAGGCAAAGGCCGCTGAGGCAGTCGTGGATTTCCTGCCGGTTTCCCTTGCAAAGGCGATGGTACGTCCAGAAAAGGTCGGCGTGGTAACGGCACCAGAAGACCCAGAACGCCGAACGGTCGCCCTGCGCGATACGGTCTAGAAGGGAGGCGTCTTCCATTTGCTGAAGATCGCGGTCGTCGCGGAACAGGCGCCCACCCTTTTCGAAGGAGGCCTTGTCGAAGGGGGGTGGGCAGGGGCGGGGCCGCATGGCCCCACGCCTCCGGTCCGCCATGTTTCCGATTGCGACCGCAGGCTTAGATTGTATGTTCTGCCGCATAAAACGTCCCTTGCGCGTTATGCCAAAGGGACGTTCGCTGCTCGGGATGTGTGAATGATCTGGACGTAAATTTTTATGCGTTACGTATGTATTGTGCGCGACAAAAGCTGGACAAACGAGGCTGTTGTGATTGGGTTTTGCCCGCTGTGACAGAAGATCGCGGGCGGAGCCACCGGTTGGCGCCCCGCGTTTGCAGCACAGCAATCATTTTCGTTTTGCGGGGAAGAAAAAGAACCCCGAAACGGCGACGCGACGCGGTCACCCCAAACGGATGCTGGTGTCGTTCAGGAAGGCGTAGGGCGGCACCACAAGGTTGGCCGGAGCGGGCCCCCGGCGGATGCGGGCCGACGTGTCGTATTGCGAGCCGTGGCACGGGCAGAACCACCCGCCATAGTCGCCGCGCGGGTCGGTCGGCTTCTGGCCCAGCGGCACGCAGCCGAGGTGGGTGCAGATGCCGATGACGACCAGCCACTCCGGCTTCTTGACGCGCTTGTCGTCCGCCTGCGGGTCCGGCAGGTCGTTCAGCGCGACCGAGCGGGCCTCCTGGATTTCCTCCGGCGTCCGGTGGCGGATGAAGACCGGCTTGCCGCGCCAAGTGACGGTGAGCGATTGACCCACGGCCACCGGCGCCAGGTCCACGTCGATGGACGCGAGTGCCAGCGTGTCGGACGACGGGTTCATGCTGTCGATGAAAGGCCAGATCGCCGCGGCGGTGCCGACCGCGCCCACCGCCATGGTGGTCAGGTAGAGAAAATCGCGCCGCTTGGCATGTGCGTCGGCTTCACCGGCGGAGCCATACGCGGGCGTCGGGTCGTCCATGGCAAACCTCCCTTGATCGTTCGGAGGGCGCCGTCCAGAGGGGCGGACAGGGAATCAACTTCGGGCGACGCGGCGGGTTCCATCGTGGGGCGTGCGGGACGCACGGATTTCGGTGAACACCCGCTTGATCTCCGGATAGCGGTCCTTGACCGTCCGCTCGATCCGCTCCAGCGCCTCTTCCACGTGGCCGGCGGCAAGGTCGTCGCGGACGTCCACGCTGATGTTGGAGACCACCACCTCGGGGCCGAGATGCAAGGCCAGCACCTCGTTGACCCGCTCCACCGCGGGCTCGGCCTCCAGGATCGCGCGCACCCCGTCGACGAGGTCGCGGCGTGCCGACTCCCCGATCAGCAGGCTTTTCGTCTCATAGGCCAGGAAGGCCGCGGTCACCGCCAGCACGCCGCCGATCAGCACCGACCCGATCCCGTCGTACACCGGGTTTTCCAGCACGACCTCGGCGGTGATGCCGGCGGCGGCGATCAGCAGGCCGATCAGGGCGGCGCTGTCCTCGAACAGCACGATGAAGACGGTCGGGTCCTTGCTGGCGTGCACCGTCTCGAACACACCGGCGTCGCCGCGGCGCGCGTTGAACTCCCGCCAGGCGACCACCCAGCTTACCGTCTCCATCACGAAGGCGACGCCCAGCACGGCGAAATTGATCCAGGCGGATTCGATGGGCTGCGGGTGCAGGATCTTCTCCACCCCCTCGTAGACGGAGACCACGGCGCCGCCGGCGAAGATGACCAGCGCCACCACGAAGGGCCAGAAATACAGCTCGCGCGCGTAGCCGAAGGGATGGCTTTCGTCCGGCGGCTTGCGGGCGCGCCGGATGCCGACGAGCATCAGCGCCTCGTTGCCGGTGTCCACCACGGAATGCACCGCCTCGCTCAGCATGGAGGAACTGCCGGTGATCGCCGCGGCGACGAACTTCGTGACGGTGATGGCGAAGTTGGCCGCGATGGCGGCGTAGACGACCTTCGTCGATCCCTCGGCCTTTGATCCTTCTGCGGCGCTTTGCGTCATGCCATTCCTTTCGTCGGCCCCTTTGTCGGTCCTTCTGCGGCCGCGCCGTGCCGGGCGGCCCGTTCGCGGTGCGCGCGGCTTCCGATCCGCTCGGAATAGGCGCGGGTCAGCTCCGCCCCGAACAGGAAGATGGCGGCCGAATAGTAAACCCACATCAGGATCAGGACGAACGACCCCGCCGCCCCGTAGACCGTCGCGACTCCGCTGGTGCCCAGGTAGAAGCCGATCAGGAACTTGCCTACCGCGAACAGGAAGGCGGTGACCGCCGCCCCCAGCCAGACGTCCATCCACGGGATCCAGGTGTCGGGCAGGATGCGGTAGATCATCGCGAACAGCGCTGTCAGCACCAGCCAGGACATGCCGACGTCGAACACCCACAGCAAGGTCGGCAGGGCCGGCAGGTAGCTGGCGGCCCAGGTGCCGAAGGCCGCCAGCGCCGCGCTGACCACCAGCGAGACGATCAGCAGGAAGCCGATGGCGCCGATCAGCGCCAGCGCCTTCAGGCGCACCTTCACCAGCCAGGTAATGGTCGATTCCTGCGGCGGCGCCGCCTTCCACACGCGGTTCAGCGCGGCTTGCAGCTCGGCGAAGACGGTGGTGGAGCCGACGACGATGGTCCCGATGCCGATCACGCTGGCCCAGACGCTGGTTCCCCGGTTGCCGGCGCGGGCGATCAGTTCCTGCACCGTGTGCGCGGCGTCCTGCCCGATCAGTGCCCCCAACTGGTCGACCAGCGCCCCCCGCGCCGCCTCGTCGCCGAAGACGAGGCCGGCGAGCGCGATCACCAGGATCGCCAGGGGCGCCAGCGAGAAGATGGTGTAGAAGGCGATGGCCGCGCCCAGGCTCATCGCGTCGTCGTTCAGCCAGCCCATGGTGGCGTCCGATACGATCTCCCACCCACGTCGCAACGCCGTCATTCCACGCCTCCGGTCCAGCCGCCATTGCCGCCGCGCTCCCGGTCCTGGCCCCGATCCTGACCGCGAGCAAAGACGGTAACGGCCGGGTGGGCATTCCGTCGCGCGGATGATCCTTCGGGCGCGAGGTGCCCGTGCCGCTCATCCCGGCCATGCGCCGCCCCTTGCAACGCTGAAATCCCCGGCGTGGTTCTGCAAACTGTGGTCTGCTGATGCGCAGCAACCGGTCCGGAACCGCACCGGACCATATTGGGGAGGGGATCCTTGATCCGAGACTTCTGCCGGCCCGGCCGGTCACCGGTCGTCGCCAGCGAGGCGGTGGCCGCCACGTCGCACCCGCTCGCCACCGCCGCCGCCTTGGAAATCCTTCAGGCGGGCGGCAACGCCGTGGACGCCGCCATCGCCGCCGTCGCCGTCCAGTCGGTGGTCGAGCCGCACATGACCGGCATCGGCGGCGATTGCTTCGTCCTCTACGCCCCGGCTGGCGGGCCGGTTCTGGCGCTCAACGGCAGCGGGCGGGCGCCGGCCGCCGCCAGCGTCGCGGCGCTCGCCGAACTGGGCGTCACCGGAGAGATCCCGCGCCACGGCGCCCACGCCGTCACCGTTCCGGGCGCCATCGCCGCCTGGACGCGGCTGCACGCCGACCATGGCCGTCTGCCGCTCGGCCGCCTGTTCGAACGCGCCATCCGCTACGCCGAGGAGGGCTACGGCGTCGCCCCGCGCGTCGCCCACGACTGGGCGAACGACGCCGCCCTGCTGGAGCGCGACGAGGGCTGCCGCGCCGTCTTCCTGCCGAACGGCCGCCCGCCGCGCGCCGGTGAACGCCACGCGCAGCCCCTGCTAGGTCAGCGCCTGCGCGACATCGCCCGCGGCGGGGCGGCGGCCTTCTACACCGGTGCCACGGCGGAATCGCTGGTCGCCTTCCTGCGCGCCCGCGGCGGCCTGCACACGCTGGACGACTTCGCCGCGGCGATGGATGGGGCGGAGTATGTGACGCCCATCAGCACCGACTACCGCGGCTACGAGATCCTGGAATGCCCTCCCAACGGCCAGGGCCTCGCCGCGCTGATGATCCTGAACACGCTCGGCGGCTTCGACCTGTCGGAGGGGCTGGACGACGCCACGCGCCACCACCTGCACGCGGAGGCGACGAAGCTCGCCTACCATCACCGCGACGCGCTAATCGGCGACAGCGGCCCGGAGGTCGCGGCAACGCTCCTGTCCGACGCGGTGACGCAGGCGCTGCGCCGCTGCGTCGACCCGACCCGCGCCCAGCCCCCCGTGCTGTGGACGGAGGCGGAGCACAAGGACACCATCCACCTCTGCGTGGTGGACCGCGACGGCAACGCGATCTCCTTCATCAATTCCATTTTCCACGCCTTCGGCAGCGTGCAGCTGGATCCGGCGACCGGCGTGCTGCTGCACAGCCGCGGCACCTCCTTCCGGCTGGTCGAGGGGCACCCGAACGCGCTGGCGCCGCGCCGCCGGCCGATGCACACCATCATCCCCGGCCTGATCCGCAAGGGCGGGCGGACGGTGTGCCCCTTCGGCGTGATGGGCGGGCAGTACCAGGCAGCCGGCCACGCCGCCTTCGTCTCCGGCGTGATCGACCGCGGGATGGACGTGCAGACGGCCATCGACGCGCCGCGCAGCTTCGCCTTCAACGGCGTGCTGGAGGTGGAACGCTCCATCCCCGACGCCACAGTGGCGGAGTTGGAGCGGCGCGGCCATAAGATCACCCGACGCGCCGACGCGCTCGGCGGCGCGCAGGCCATCTGGATCGACCACGCAACCGGCCTGCTGGTCGGCGGGTCCGACGCCAGAAAAGACGGCTGCGCGCTCGGTTTCTAAAGCGAACTTCCGTTCGCTTTAGATTCAAACGGCCTCACATGCCGGCCGGGCTTCGGCCGCACGTGCGGCCGGGACCGCCGTCGCGGTCCAGCGGACTACCGGGGCGCCACCACCGGCTCGACCGCGCCAGCGACGGCCAGCAGGCGCCGGTCGGCGCCGGTGGCGCCCACCAGCATCAGGCCGCAGGGCAGGCTCCCCGCCTCCTGCATCGGCAGGCTGATGGCGCACCGGTCCAGGAAGTTGAACAACGCGCAGTTGCGCAGCAGCAAGATGTTCAGCCGCGTGAAGTCCGAATCCGCGGCGAATTCCTCGAAGCGCGGGGCGGTGATCGGCACCGTCGGCATCAGCAGAGCGTCGTATTCCGCCGTGCTGCGGTCAGCGCGGGCGATCATGTCGGCGCGGCGCTGCGTTACGTCGATGTAGTCGGCGGCGGTCATGGTCCGCCCGCGCTCGATGCGCACCCGCACCCGCGGGTCGTACAGGTCGCTCTTCCGGTCCAGCAGGTCGCGGTGCCAATAAATCGCCTCGGCGGCCGGGAGGCCACCCCGCGCGTTGGCCGGGCCGATGTCGGTCAGCTCCGCCATCGGAATTTCGACGATGCGCGCGCCGGCCTCCGACAGGCGGCGGCAGGCAGCGTCGAAGGCGCGGGCAACGGGCTCCGCCAGACCCTCCAGCACGACCGCCTGCGGAACGGCGAAGCGCAGCCCGGCCAGGCCAACCGGCGGCGGTACCCATTCCGCCTCTCCCGCCAGCACGGCGTCGGCGACGGCGCAGCACTCAACGGTCCGGGCGAGCGGCCCGATGGAATCGAGCGACCAGGACAACGGGACCGTGCCGCGCAGGGACACGCGCCGCTGCGTCGGCTTGAAGCCGACGACCCCGCACAATGCGGCGGGGATGCGCACGGAACCACCCGTGTCCGTGCCCAACGCCAGCGGAACGTAGCCCGCCGCCACCGACACGCCGGCCCCGGAGGAAGACCCGCCGGGAATGCGGGCCGGGTCGGTCGGATTGCCGGGCGTGCCGTAATGGGGGTTGATGCCGACGCCGGAAAAGGCGAACTCGGTCATGTTAGTGCGGCCGACCACCACCGCCCCGGCCGCGCGCAGGCGGGCAACCGCGTCGGCGTCCCGTTCGGCGGGCGGAGCACCAACCAGGGCCTTCGACCCGGCCAGCGTCGTGCGACCGGCCTCGTCGAACAGGTCCTTGATGGACACCGGAATTCCGGCGAGCGGGGAGGGGGGCCGCTGGCCGGCCCGGCGCAGCAGATCCTGCGCCTGGCCGGCGTCGCGTGCGGCGGCGTTATGCACCGCGGTGAAGGTTTTGCGGGCTTCCTCCCCGCCGGCCGCGATGGCGGCGAGGCTCGCCTCGACGAGCGTTTGGCTCGTGGTGGCGCCCGCTTCCAACTGGCGGGACAGGCTGAGGACCGTCGGGTTCGTCGTCATGGCGTCTTTGGCGGCGTGGTGGAATGTGCGCCGCCAGAGTGTCAGGGCGGCGCCGGGTGATGCAACGCCCGCGTGGCGATGGCAGCCGTGACGGATGCTCGGTATGCGGGCGGGCGGATCACAGAGCCGCCGCGACGGCCTTGCCGACCTCCGTCGTGTTGGCCGTCCCGCCGACGTCGGGCGTGCGCGGGCCTTCGACCAGGACCTTTTCGATCGCCGCCATGATGGCGTCGTGGGCCGCCTTGAAAGCCGCGTCCCCGTCGCCGAGGAAATCGAGCATCATGGCGCCGGACCAGATCATGGCGATCGGGTTGGCAATCAGCTTGCCGTAGATGTCCGGCGCGGACCCGTGCACCGGTTCGAACAGCGACGGGAAGCGGCGCTCCGGGTTGAGGTTGGCGGAGGCCGCCAGCCCCATGGTGCCGGTGCAGGCCGGGCCCAGGTCCGACAGGATGTCGCCGAACAGGTTGGAGGCGACGACCACGTCGAAGCGGTCCGGCTGCATGACGAAGCGTGCGGACAGGATGTCGATGTGCTGCTTGTCCCAGGCGACGCCTGGGTAGGACTTGCCCATCTCCACCACCCGCTCGTCCCAATAGGGCATGCTGATGGAAATGCCGTTGGACTTGGTGGCGGCGGTCAGCTTCTTCCGCGGCCGGCTGTTGGCCAGCTCGAAGGCGAATTTCAGGATGCGGTCGACGCCGTGGCGGGTGAACACGGCCTCCTGAAGCACGAACTCGCGCTCCGTGCCTTCGAACACGCGGCCGCCGACGGCGGAATACTCGCCTTCGGTGTTCTCGCGCACCACGAAGAAGTCGATGTCGCCCGGCTTGCGGTTGGCCAGCGGGCAGGGCACCCCCGGTAGCAGCCGCACCGGCCGCAGGTTCACATACTGGTCGAACTCCCGCCGGAACTTGATCAGCGATCCCCAGAGCGAGATGTGGTCCGGCACCTTGTCCGGCCAGCCGACCGCGCCGAAGTAGATCGCGTCGAAGCCCTTCAGGGTCTCGAACCAGTCGTCCGGCATCATCTGGCCGTGCTGGAGGTAGTAGTCGCAGCTCGCCCAGTCGAAGCTGGTGAATTCGATGCTCAGGCCGAACTTGGCGGCGGCGGCCTCGACCACGCGGATGCCTTCCGGCAGCACCTCCTTGCCGATGCCGTCGCCGGCAATGGCGGCGATCCTGTAGGTCTTGCTCATGGTTCCTCCTGTGACCGCCGCGCGGCGGATGATTTGGTTCAGCGGGGCGCTAGCCTAGCAGAAGCGGAAAGCGTTAATAATCCGCCGATCCATGCACACATAAGCCACGAACCATGAACAATGAGCCGCAACTCCAAGATCTGCGTGTGTTCTGCCTCGTCGCGCGCAAGTCGGGCTTCGCCGCGGCCGCCGACGCGCTCGGCGCCTCGCCCGCCTACGTCAGCAAGCGGATCCAGATGCTGGAAGGCAGCCTGGGCGTGAAACTGCTCCACCGCAGCACGCGGCGGGTCGCGGTGACGGAGGCAGGGGAGCGCGTCTACCGCTGGGCCCAGACCATCCTCGACGACGTCGACCATATGGTGGAGGAGGTGTCGGAGACGCGGCTCGCCCCGCGCGGCCTCATCCGCATCAGCAGCAGCTTCGGTTTCGGCCGCGTCCACGTTGCGCCGGCCCTCAACACGCTGGCGGAGCGGTATCCCGCGTTGGAGATCCGCTTCGACGTGTCGGACCGGCTGGCCGATCTGGCGGGGGAGGGGATCGACCTGGACATCCGCGTCGGCAACGAGATCGCGCCGCAGCTGATGGCGCGGCGCCTCGCCTCCAACCGACGCATCCTCTGCGCCTCACCGGCCTATCTGGAGCGGCGCGGAACGCCGCGGCACCTGGACGACTTGGCCAGCCACGACTGCCTGGTCATCAAGGAGCGCGACCACCCCTTCGGCGTCTGGCGACTGAATGGCCCGGAGGGCGAGACCTCCGTGCGGGTCACCGGGCCCTTGGCGGCCAATCATGGGGAAATCGTGCACCAATGGGCGTTGGCCGGCCGCGGCATCATGCTGCGGTCGCTGTGGGACGTCCGATCGGCGGTGGACGCCGGCCGGCTGGTCCGGATCCTCCCCGGCCACAGCCAGCCGGCCGACGTGTGGGCGGTCTATCCCGCCCGCCTCACGACGTCGGCCAAGCTTCGGGTCTGCGTGGAATTCTTCGAACAGCACTTCCGTCAAGTCGATTTGGCGAACGCTCAGGCCGAATAGGCACCCTCGAACAGGTCGCCAAGCGCGAAACGCATCAGCGAGCGCACCCGCGCAACCTGCCG
>NZ_JAOQNG010000002.1:745000-756592 GCF_025961225.1 Azospirillum canadense
GAAAACCGCGTTGCGCAGATCAGCGCCCAACCGCGGCTCGGCGTCGCCTCGACCCCCGCTATGAAGCTGGCCGGCAACGTGACCTGCTGCCTCAACGCCAACGTGGTCGAAATCGACACCGACGACACGGCGAGCGTGGTCCGCGGCGTGCAATGCGCCACCTTGAGCGGGTCGCATTTTTCCGTGAAGGCGCGGATTTTCGTCATGTGCTGCGGCGGCATCGACAACGCCCGGCTTCTCCTGTTGTCGAACCGTGTCCAGCCGGCGGGGCTCGGCAACGGGCACGACCTGGTCGGGCGCTATTTCACCGATCACCCGCGCGTGAAATCGACGGTCATCCGACTGGCCGACCAGAAGCGGTACCGGCGGTTGTACGACATGACCCTGGCGCTGTCGCGGCGCCGGCTCAACGTTCCGCAGTTGCCGGTCGCGGCCGCCTTGTCCCCAACGGACGCGGCGCAGCGCGAAATGGGCCTGTTGAACTCCAGGACCTATCTGGTCGCGCAGTATCACGGTGAAGCGACGGCGGGCTTCCGGGCGTTGCACGACGTGCGCATGCTGCTGTCGGACCGCCGGAAGTTCGGGACCGCCGACGGCAATGCCGTTGCCTTGCTGCGCGAGGCCCTGCCGCGAATCGCCATGCACCTGCCGGACTTGGCCTACGCCCTGTTCGACAACGTCGTGAATCCCGAATGGGTGCAGCGCGCCTTCGCGCTGGAGACGGTGCTGGAGCCCGTACCCAACCCGGACAGCCGCGTGACCTTGAGCACCAAGCGCGACGAGCTTGGATTGAACCTGTCCTGCGTGAACTGGCGCCTGACGGAGCAGGATCGGGAAAACTTCCTGCGCACGCACGCCCTGGTCCGGTCGGTCCTGTCCAGGCGCGGCCTGATCGTGGCGGGTGCCGATTCGGTCGATGCCGAGCAGGCTTGGGAGGAGCGGGTGTCCTGGTGCTGGCACCACATGGGAACGACCCGCATGCACGAGGATCCGAAGCAGGGGGTGGTCGACGCCCAATGCAAGGTGCACGGGATGCACAACCTCTACATCGGCGGAAGTTCGGTGTTTCCGACCATGGGAAGCGATCATCCGACGATCAACCTCGTCGCGCTCGCCCTGCGCCTGTCGGACGAACTCGCGCGCCAGCTTCAGCAGGAGACATGCGTGGAACTGAGTGGTGGCCAGAAGGCGGCGTGATGCCGCCTTCTGGGCGAGCGGTGTGATCGGCTGCCCGTTCGTGGACGCGGTCACCTCCGCAATCATTGGCGCACGACACAATTCCAGACGGCAAGACCTGGATTGACTGCCGCGCACCGAGTGGTAATCTCGCCAGAACAACGTCCCGGCGGGTGCGTATGGGTGATGGAAAAACAATTTGGCACGCGGCGGGGCTGTTTGGGTTTCTCCGCCGCGGTCATGGTGCCGGGCGTCGTGGCCGTTCGGTGTGGTTTCGGAATCGGCTCTCCCGTTCCACGCCGCGCCATGGCGCTTGGCGTCGTTTTTGAGTCGGCCCGATGCACCGTGCGCTCATCGCTCGCCGCATCGCGACTTGTCTTCTGGGCTGTCTGTTCGCCGCGGTGATGGCGTGTGCGGCACCCGCCCAAGCGGACGAGTTGCTGCGCGTCCTGACCTGGAAAATGGCCCCCTATGGCATGGTGGACGACCAGGGGCGGCTCACCGGCTTCGAGGTTGAAATCGCGCGCGCCCTGTGCGCGACCATGGGCGTCCGTTGCGAGATCGATCTGCTGCCGTTTCCGGAAGTTCTGGAACTCCTTGAGCGGAACAAGGCGGATTTTGCGGTCGCCAGCATCCTGAAGACGCCCGAGCGGGCGAAGAAGTACCTGTTCACCGACCGCTACAAGCGGTCGAGTTCCTGCTACATCGGCCGGGCTGGCGAATGGCCGTTGGGCGCGCAGCCGGCTCTGGCCGGAAAGCGCATCGCGGTGACCCGCGGATCGAAGCAGCAGGACTATTTCAAACTGCGCGACACGGGTGGAATCATCCTGGTCTTCGACGACCAGGGCGAGGCGATCCAAGCGGTGGCCGATGGCCGCGCGGATCTCGCCCTGGCGCCGTCGACGGTTGCGGTCCATCTGCTGACGAGCAACGAAGGCCAGAACCTGGAGGTGGTCGGAGAGCCGATCACCGAGGGAGGTCTCGGCGGGGAGTCCGCCATCGCCCTGCCATTGGGCCGGGAGGAGCTGCGGGACCGCGTCAACCAAGCCTTGCGCGCAATCCTCGCGGACGGACGCTACGACGCGATCACGTCGCGCTTCCTGCCCTTCCGTGTCTATTGAGGCGGCCATGGTCCAACGGGCGCTCGCCTTCCTGTGGTGTCTGGCATGGCTGGCGGCGCTTCCGATGGAGGGAGCCCGGGCCGAGCCGCCAGCGCCAGCCCCGGCCGAATCGCAGACGTTGCGCGTCCTGGTGTCGGACAACGCTCCGCCCTTCAGCCGCAGGGAGGCCGACGGCACGCTCGTCGGCTTCAACGTCGATTTCGGCAACGCGCTGTGCCGTGTGCTCCAGGTGACCTGCAGCATGGAGAGCGCGCCGTTCAACCAGCTGATCGACGAAGTGGCGGCGGGGCATTACGACCTCGGCATCGGAAACGTGCTGCGCACGCCGGAACGGGAAAAGCGCCTGCTGTTCTCGACTCCCTACTGGCGGTCCAGCACCAGCCTCCTGGGGCAGCGCGGTTTGCCGGAACTCACGCTGGCGGAAGCGGTCCGCGACCGCCGGATCGCGGTGGTTCGCGGTTCGCAGCAATATGATGTGCTGTCGCGGATGAGCAGGCCGGGAACGACCCTGCTGGTGGTCCCGACGCTGGAGGATCTGTGGGCGGCCCTAATCGACGGACGCGCGGAGCTGGTGCTCGCGCCGACGCTGAAGGCCGTGCATTTCCTGCTGTCGGACGAGGGGCAGCGGTTCGAGACCATCGGCACGCCGATGACGGACAGCGGCCTGGGAGGGCCGGTGCACATGGTGCTGCCGCTCAACCGCCCCGACCTGAAGGCGGCGGTCGACCGCGCCATCGCGGCGGTCCGAAGCGACGGCACCTACCAGAGCATCAACCGCCAGTATTTTCCCTTCGACATCTATTGATTGGACGGCACCATGGCGCGCCTTCGCGACCGCAAGCCCCCCAGGGTCCGGCTGCAGCCCGCCATCCTGACCGGCGGCGTCATCCTGCTCGGCCTGATCGGCCTGCTGTTCCTCGTCATCGTCTGGGAGCAGGGGCAGATGGAACGGCTTGCCGCCGACAGCCAGGAGCGCATGGTCCCGCTGATCCTGGAGCGGCAACGCGCGGTGGTGAACCTGGAGCGGTTGAAGCAGTCAGGCGCGATCGTGCTCGCCAGCGAGGATGCCCGGCGCCGGCGCGAGGCGCTGCTGTCCGCCCAGGCGCTCGCCTTCCATCCGACCTTCCAATTCGACCCCGATCTGAAGAAGCAGGTGTCGGAAGCTTATGGCGTCATCCGCCGCGTGGCCACCATGAAGGCGGAATCGGCGGCGCGGGGCGACGGCGCCAACACTCAGTCCCCCGCCCAGTCCCCCGCCCAGCCGGCCACCAAGGACGATCGGATGGCGGAGCAATGGGCGCAGACGCTCGTCGGGCTGAACGAAGTCGGCGACCGCCTGCTGGTGGATGTGACGGAACTGACCGCCGGACGGCTCGCTCAAATCCAGGAGCACACCCGGCTGGTGTCGCAGGTCATCCAGCTGTCCTTCATCGCCGTGCTCGCCATCTTCGCCGCCGCGGGCTGGCTGATGCGCCGCCACGTCGTGCGGCCGCTCCTGCTGGCCGCGGATGGCCTGCGCCGGATCGGCGCGGGGGAGCGGGACATCCGGCTGCCTGTGGCACGGACGCAGGAGCTGGACAGCATCCTCAACGCCGTGGTCCGGCTTGCCGAACAGACGGAGGAGCTGCGCATCACCCGCGACCGGGCCGAGGCGGCCTCGCAGGCAAAGGCCAGCTTCCTCGCCAACATGAGCCACGAGATCCGCACCCCCATGAACGCGGTGATCGGGCTGTCCCACCTGGCATTGAAGACGGACATGAACCCGCGCCAGCGCGACTATGTCCGCAAGATCAGCCAGTCCGGCCAGCATCTGCTGGGAATCATCAACGACATCCTGGATTTCTCGAAGATCGAGGCCGGAAAGCTGAGCGTGGAGCGCACGGGATTCCATCTCGACAAGGTGTTGTCCGACTTGGCCGACCTGATCGCCGAGAAGGCGGCGGTCAAGGGCCTGGAGCTGATCTTCGACGTGGCACCAACCGTTCCCAGCGATCTGATCGGCGATCCCCTGCGCATCGGCCAGATCCTGGTCAACTATGCCAACAACGCGGTCAAGTTCACGGAAACGGGTGAGATCGCGATCGCGGTGCGCGTGGACGAGGATTTCGGTGACGACCTGCTTCTGCGATTCGAGGTCCGCGACACCGGGATCGGGCTGACCGCGGACCAGCGGTCGGCGCTGTTTCAGAGCTTTCAGCAGGCCGACGCCTCGACCACCCGGAAGTACGGCGGCACGGGCCTTGGGCTGGCCATCTCCAAGCGGCTGGCGGAGCTGATGGGCGGCGCCGTCGGTGTGGACAGCGTGCCGGGCCGGGGCTCCTGCTTCTGGTTCACCGCCCGGCTGGGCCGGGACAAGCCGCGCCGCGTGCTGCTGCCGCGGCCGGATCTGCGGGGCCTGCGCTGTCTGGTGGTGGACGACAACGAGAGCGCCAGCCTCGTGCTGACCGACATGCTCACGGCCATGTCCTTCACGACGCAGGCGGTGTCGTCCGGACCCGCCGCCATCGAGGCGGTGCGCTCGGCCGCCTCCGTCGGCAATCCGGTGCGCGTCGTCCTGATGGACTGGCAGATGCCCGGCATGGATGGGCTGGAGGCCTCGGCCGGCATCGGCGCGCTGGAACTGGACAAGCCGCCCCACCGGATCATGGTGACCTCCTACGGCCGCGAGGATGTGCTGCGCCGAACCGACGGGACGGGGATCGAGGACGTGCTGTTCAAGCCGGTCAACCCCTCCAGCCTGTTCGACTGCATCATGCGCGTGCTCGGCGAGGACGGCGGTGCTGCGGGGACGGCGCCGGCCGAGGACGTCGGCTCCGCGTTGCCGGACCTGTCCCGCCTGCGCGGGGCGCGGGTCCTGCTGGCCGAGGATAATGACCTGAACCAGCAGGTCGCCGGCGAGCTGCTGAACGACGCGGGCATGTCCGTGGTGGTCGCTGAGAACGGGGCGATTGCGGTCGAGAAGGTTCTCAGCATGGATTTCGACCTTGTGCTGATGGACATGCAGATGCCGGTGCTGGACGGAATCGCGGCAACCCGGGAAATCCGTCGGCTGGGTTTCGCCGACCTTCCCATCGTCGCCATGACGGCGAACGCCATGCAGGCCGACCGCAACCGTTGCCTCGACTCCGGCATGAACGACTATCTGGCGAAGCCCATCAATCCGGATGCCCTGTGGTCCGCGCTGCTCACCTGGGTGCGCCCGCGCTATGACGCCGCGGACGATCCGCCGGTGCCGGCGGAAGCACCGCCCAAGCCCGGGCCCGATCTGACCGAACTCCCGTCCGGCATTCCCGGCCTCGACATCGATGCCGGGGTCAAGCGCCTGCTCGGCAAGAGGCGCCTGTACCTCGACCTGCTGCGCAAGTTCGTTGCCGGCCAGAAGGACGCGCCGGACCGGATCCGGACGGCGCTGGACGCGGGCGATGCCGCCACGGCGGAGCGTTGCGCCCACACGCTGAAGGGGACTGCCGGGAACATCGGGGCGGTCGCGGTGCAGGACGTTGCGGCGGCGGTGGAGTTCGCGATCCGCGGCGGGCATCCGCGCGACCGGATCGACGTGCGCCTCGCCGCGCTCGCGCCCGTCCTGGCCGACCTGACGGCCCATCTGGAGGCCGCGCTGCCGCCGCTGGAACCGGCGGTCCGGACGGTTGTCGTGGACCCCGACGCGTTGAGGGCGGTTTGCGAGCGATTGCAAAATCTCCTGAAGGAATGCGACCCGGAAGCCGAGGACGTCCTGTCGGCCAACGCCGACCTGCTGCGGTCGGCCTTCCCGGACCGGTTCGAGTCCTTGGCGGCCCAGGTGCGGAACTTCGACTTCGACGAGGCGGCCGTGCTGCTGGGCGAGGCATGCGCGGGTCCTGTGGTCCCGGCGGACGCTCCGGTCCTTGCGCCTGTGGACACCCCATGACCGACACGGCCGCGCTCGCGCCCACCGTGCTGGTGGTGGATGACACGCCGGACAATCTGAAGATTATCAGCGGGCTGCTGAAGGACCGCTACCGGCTGAAGGTTGCCAACAACGGCGCGAAGGCGCTGGAGATCGCGGCCGGGGCGGCGCCCGACCTCATTCTGCTCGACATCATGATGCCCGGCTTGGACGGGTACGCGGTGTGCGAGCGGCTGAAGGGCGATCCACGCACGAAGGCGATTCCGGTCGTCTTCATGACCGGACGAACAGAGGCCGGAGACCGGGACAGGGGCTTGCGGCTGGGAGCGGCGGACTATCTCACCAAGCCGGTCGATCCGACGGTGCTGCGGGAGCGGGTGGCCGCCGTGCTGCGGCGGGAAGGCTGACCCTTGGCCAAGACCGTCATACGATGGGCCTTCACCCGACGGACGCCTCCAAGGGAGCGTGAGCGCCGGCGGCGTCAGAAGTGGTGCGGGGAATGCGAAGGATGAAGGTCGCGCCGTTGTCTGGCGCGCTTTCCACCTCGATCGTGCCTTGCAGGACCTGGGTGACCAGGTTGAAGGCGATGTAGAGCCCCAGTCCCGGGTAGTCGATGCCCCGCCGGGTGGTGAAGAAGGGGTCAAACAGCTTGGGCAGGTGATCGGGGGCGATGCCCTTGCCGTCGTCGGCGACCCGCAACTCCACGCCGTGTCCGCCGATGGGCAGGGCGGTCACCGACACTTGGCCAGTCCGGTCCGGGTCAAAGGCGTGGTCCGCGGTGTTGCGGACCAGGATGGACAGCACCTCGGACAATGGGCCGGGGTGGCTGTCCAGCGTGATTCCGGTGGGACAGCGGACCGACAGGTTGTGCCCGGCTTCCCGCAGGAGACAATCGAGACCCAGAAGCGCGTCGCCCAGGTAATCCTTCAGGTCGAACTGCCGCCGTTCCGACCCGGACCGGTCCACGACCACCTGTTTGAAGCTCTGGATCAGGTTGGCGGTGCGGACGATGTTGGTGGTCAGCAACGAACAGCCCTCGCGGGCGTTTTCCAGGAACCGCGCAAGGTCGGACTTGCGGATGGCGCCGGCGTGGAACTGGCCGGACAGGGAGTCGATCAGCCCGGTCAAATGCGACACGGCGGTGAGCGCCACGCCGACGGGGGTGTTGATCTCGTGCGCGACGCCGGAGACGAGCAGGCCGAGTGCTGCCATCTTCTCGGTCTGGATCAGGTGCTGCTGGGTTTCCTCCAGCCGGCTGTGCGCGGCACGCACCTGCTCCAGGGTCGTGCGCAGCGAGTCCGCCGTCGCCTTCAGGGACAGATGGTTCTGCACCCGCGCCAGGACGATGGGCGGGCTGATCGGCTTGCTGATGTAGTCGGCGGCCCCGAGGTCGAGCCCGAACTTCTCATCGTCGGTCGACGTCCGGGCGGTCAGGAAGATGATCGGGATGTCCCGCGTCCGGGGATCGCCTTTCAGCCGCCGGCACACCTCATACCCGTCCATGACCGGCATCATGACGTCCAGCAGGATGAGGTCCGGCGGCGCGTCGGAAAAGGCGATGCGAAGGGCGGCCTCGCCGCTGTTCGCGGCCTTGACCGTGTATCTTTCCTTGAGGAAGCGGCTGATCAGCGACAGATTGTCGGCCGTGTCGTCCACGATGAGAACGGTCGCCCTGGTCGGTGCTTCCATGCCTGCCCCTTCCTTTCGCGGCCAACGGGCGGAACCTGCGGTCCTTGCCACGACCGCGGTTGCCAAATCCCCTTCCCTGGACGAGACCCAAGCCACGCGGCACGTCGGGAACTTAACGCGCGTGGAGGTCTCATCCAAGACAATTTATGGAGGATTTCGTTGCGTGAGCGCTTCCTTGAAGGAGTCTTACTCTGGTGTTTGTCTCCGTTGAGGGTGGGAGGCCGGGTTCAGAACTGGCTTTCCGTCACCTTGCGAATCAGGAAGTCGCGGAACACCGCGATGCGCTTCGAATGCCGGAGTTCTTCCGGGTACACGAAGTAGGCATCCACCTTCGACCCGGACAGGTCGGGCAGCAAGCGGACGAGTTCCGGGCGCTCCTTCGCCAGGTAATCCGGAAAAGCGCCGATGCCGAGGCCGCTCTCCACGGCGCGAACGATGGCGTACAGGTTGTTGACCTGCAGCACCGTCCGGTTCCGGGCGACCGCGCTGTCCACGAGGCTTCTCAGCCAGTGGGTGTTGGCGAAGGGCGCGCGCATGTCCTGCGGGAAAGTGATCAGGTCGTGCGTGGCAAGATCGGCGACCGACTGCGGCTCCCCACGCTTTTTCAGGTAATCCTGGTGCGCGTAGAGGTGGGACCGGAAGGCCATCAGGTGGCGCTGGATCAGGTCCGGCTGGCGCGGGGCGCTGACCCGGATGGCGACGTCGGCCTCGCGCATGCCGAGGTCCAGCTCCGTGTCGTCGATCAGGAGGGTCAACTGCACGTCGGGGTAGAGCGACAGGAACTCCCCGATGCGCGGGGTGAGCCACGTGGAGCCGAAGGCCGACGTTGCGGTCACCTTCAGCGGGCCCTTGGCGATGTCGCGGCTCTCGCCGATCATCGTCTCGGTCATCGTCAGCTTCGCGACGATGTCCCGCACGGTGTGGTTAAGCGCCTCCCCCTGCTCGGTCAGGCTCAGCCCGCGGGCGTGGCGGTGGAACAGGGGAACGCCCAACCCGTCCTCAAGCGCGCTGATCTGCCGGCTGACCGCCGATTGGCTGAGGTTCAGGGTTTCGCCCGCGTGGGTGAAGCTGCCGGCTTCGGCCACGGCGTGGAACACCCGCAACTTGTCCCAGTCCATCATCGCCCCTGTCCCCCCTTTGTCCGCTTGGCAATCCGCTTGGCAACCCATTTGGCGGCCCGCCTCCCACGCCGTATAGCCCGATCCGCGTCTTCATGTCGCATGCTTTTGTGCGCGGCAGGGTGCGGCGCCTGTGGACGGCGCGCTTCCGGCGGGTGGCTTGCATATTAATCGAATTTGAGGCCGGAAGCTCGACTTGGGCGCGAATGTTAGATAGGTTGTGCCAGTCGCTTTCACGAAGGTGCATCCATGTCCGATACCGCCATCGATCCGGTCAGCCAGCCCCTCACCAGCAACGCTGTGATGAAGAACGAGCAGGGCAAGGCCAACTCGCTGCTGAACAACATCGCGGAGAAGCTCGACCAGCTGGTCACCCTCACCGTCGTGACCGCGGTCTGCGACGTGGAGACCGTGCAGGAGGACCCGGACAGCCCGACCTTCGTCTGCCGTCCGAAGTCGGGCACCGCGATCGACGCCTTCCAGACCCAGGTCAACCTGGTCACCGGCGACATCGAGAACCTGATCAGCCGCGATTTCGCGACCAACCCGGCCTACAAGGGCCTGTCGGACTTCCACCTGGCCCAGGTGACCAAGAGCAACGAGATCGTGAGCACGAACCTGAAGGCCATCCACGACTTCGCGGTTCAGCTCTCCGGCCGCTCCACCAACTGACCGGCCGGCCACGGCCGGCCTTTCCCATTGATTGGCCGGCCGCGGCCAGCCGTTCCCGCCCTGATCGATCCAGCCCCGTCCGAAGGTGCCGATGTCCCAGTTCGTCGACCTCGCGCGCAGCCTGTTGACGCTTGAAATCAACACGGTCCTGAAATCAGGGATGTCGGCGGAAAAGATGCCCCTGGTCGGGGACGCGCTGATCGACATCGCGCAGGACTACTTCGTGTTCCTGTGCGAACAGAGCAACGTCTTCGGCGAACGCCGGACCGGCGTCCTTGCGACCTGGGCCGCTCCGTTGTCGGAGGGCTTCGATTGGGGCCGCGCACCCTTCGCGCCGTCGGCGGGCGCGAAGGACGGGACGCGCTACCTCGCGGACTTCCTGCTGCACGATCTGCCGGGCAACGACCCGGCGCGCGGCACCACCGTGCAGGTGTTCGACAATCTGCGCGAGGTGGCAAGTTGGCTGCGACAGATGCAGGCGGTCGTGCTGGACGCGGCGCAGGAGCCCGACGCCGGGCCGGAGGTGATTCACGCGGCGTCCCAGATCGACCGCGATTCCCCGCCGATCCTGACGCGCATCCAGCGCAATTCCGACCAGGTCATGGACATCATGAAGCGGCGCGGGCTCACGGCCTTGTCGCTCCAGCGCGGCATGGACGAGGACGCCCGCCGCATGGCGGATCTGAAGACCGCCGACATCGTGATCGTCCGCAAGGCCTGGGACATGGGGACGGAAACCGTCGTCATGCAGTCGACCATCCAGATCGACGGCGACGTGGTCACGCGCGTGCTGAAGGGGCGGGACACGGCGAGCAACGGCGTGATCATCGGCGTGCACCGCGACGCGGTCGACACCTCCTTCCGATACTGGAGCTTCATGGTCGATGCGCTCGGCCGCTTCGCCGGCAAGGCCGTGAACGCGCTGGTCGGAGACACGGGGTAGCCCGCTCCGGCACGCCCTGACCCGCAAGATGCCCCACGCCTGGCGCTGGCGCCGGGGGGCGCTGGTGGAGGCCGCAAGGCGATTGCGGTCCGGGTCGGGCGGGCTGCTGCCGAAACGCGGGCGCGGCATTGCCATCCTGATCCATTTTTTCACGCAGGGTGGGCGGCAGCTGGTGCTGCGCGTGCCGTTGCGCGATCCCCAACCAGGAATATTGCAGCCTAATGGTTTGCGCACGGTGCCCGTGCTGGTCACGCTCCAGCCGGACGGCGACGTGCTGGTGGCGCTGCCGCGCGAGGCCGTGGACAGCGGCCGTTTCGACGCGCGGTCGGCCGCGCGCCTTGCGTTGGGGCTTCGCCGGCTGGTGGAGCGCACGACCACCGCCAACCCGCTCTGGGGCGTGGACGCCACCCAGGCGCTCGGCGAGATCGCCGGGGTGGCGACGGGCTTCGCGAGCGGCGTGGTGCTCTTGCGGAACGGCTTTGACGAACTGACGGGCGGCGTCATGGCGCACGCCGGTGCGACGGCGGCTCTGCTCGTCGCACCGGTCATCCTCGCCAAGCTGCGGCCCTGGCTGATCGGCGCCCTGGTCCCCTGGGTCCTGCGGCGCCTGTGAGGCGTTACGCCTCGACCAAGCCCCGGTGTTTCAGCAACGCCTCGATCTGCGGCGTGCGGCCGCGGAAGGCGGTGTACAGATCCATCGGGTCCCGCGAGTCGCCGGAGGAATAGATGGTCTTCAGCCGCGCCGCGAGGCTGGGGTCGAACAGGTCGCCGGCCTCCGCGAAGGCCTCGTAGCCGTCGGCGTCCAGCACCTCCGCCCAAAGATAGGCGTAGTAGCCGGCCGCGTAGCCGCTGCCGGCGAACAGGTGCTGGAAATGCGTCGGGCGGTGGCGCACGGCGATTTCGGCCGGCATGCCGATCTTGTCCAGCACCGCGCGCTCGAAGGCGGCAACGTCCAGCTCGTCCACCGCCGTCCGGGTGTGGAACTCC
>NZ_JAOQNG010000003.1 GCF_025961225.1 Azospirillum canadense
AAAACTCCAGCTGAGGCGCTGGACGAACTGTGCCAATCCATCGATAAGGGAGGGCACCAAGAGGCTGTTGCGACGACCGCTTGAATCCGCCTTCGGTCCCGCGGCTTGAATGAGTCCGAACCCGGCGATTGCGCAGGCAACAAACGCTTCGGTGTCGTTTACCAGGATTGCTGGCCGCATTTTGATGACACGATCGTCCCCCCCGTCGAGCATATGCCAGTCGATCGTACGCCGGCCCTGTCCAGAGAAATAAGTGACCGCCCTATGCGCCGAGAGATCGTCAAGGGACCGGGGAGTCCCGTGCTTGGCGAGGTATTCCGGTGACGCGCAGGTCACCATCGTCACGTGGGCCACAACGCGGCTGATCATGCTGCTGACGGGCAGAGCGCCGAGACGAAGGACGCAGTGAATCCCTTCGGCAAGGAGATTTGCCGGCTGATCGCTAACACCAGGATGATGTCAATGTCGGGGTAGGCGCGGCAATTCCGGCAGGTGAGGGATGATCAAGAGCCGGGCCAGGGCCACTGGAATGTCGACGCGAAGCCGGTCGCGTGGGGGCTTGACCGATCCTCCAAAGAGGTTTGGCTCTTGTCGGAAAGCGGGTTGGTGAGTGTCAGCGTGAGGACGAGCGACGTCTTCGGTTGACGTGAGGATCGCCCCTTGTCGTGGTTCTTGCGATGCCGTCGCCCCTTCTGGTGAACCTGACGTCCCTGCTGATCGTGCCCCGAGGCGTGGTGTCTGAGGGGGCCTCTGTGCTCTTCGGCGGGTTGAGGCCGCCGGTCTACTCCGCTGCGATGGACAGCGGATCAGGGGTGTGAGGGTGGCACAGCTCGGCCAGGCTTTCCATGGTCATGTAGCGCCGGGCCACCGCCCATTCATCATGCTGCTCCAGCAGCAAGGCGCCGACGAGGCGCACAACCGCCCCTTCGCCAGGGAAGATGCCGACGACGTTGGTGCGCCGCTTGATCTCGCCATTCAGCCGCTCCAGAGGATTCGTGCTGTGCAATTTGGTGCGCAGGTCCTTGGGGTACTTCATGTAGGCCAGCACGTCGAACTCCGCCTCGTCCATCAGCGCCGCCAGCTTGGAAAAGCGCGGCCGCAGGCTGTCGGCCACCCGGCGCCACTGCTCATGCGCCGCCTCAGCGGTCTCCTGGGCAAAGGCGGTGCGAATGGTGGCCGCGACCATCGTCTGGTGCGCCTTGCCGACGCAGGCGAGGAGATTCCTCATGCAATGAACACGACAGCGTTGAAGTGTGGCGCCCAGCACCTTGGAAGCGGCGGCCTTCAGCCCGAGATGCGCATCGGCGATCACCAGCTTTACGCCGCGTAGGCCCCGGCGGGTGAGGGTGCGCAGGAAATCGGTCCAGAAG
This sequence comes from Azospirillum canadense, assembly GCF_025961225.1. Taxonomy (GTDB): domain Bacteria; phylum Pseudomonadota; class Alphaproteobacteria; order Azospirillales; family Azospirillaceae; genus Azospirillum; species Azospirillum canadense. The sequence continues at coordinate 1,371 of NZ_JAOQNG010000003.1, forward strand.
GTCTCGGCTTCCGACAGCCCGAGGCCGAGCCCCAGCACCTCGCGCCGGCCATCGCTGTTGACGCCGATGGCCAGTATGGCGGCGAGCGAGACGATGCGGCCGTCCTGGCGCACTTTCACGTAGGTCGCATCCAGCCACACAAAGGGCCAGTCGCCTTCCAGCGGCCGGTTCAGGAACGCCTGCACGCGCTCGTCGATGTCCTGGCACAGGCGGCTGACCTGGCTCTTGGAGATGCCGGTCATGCCCATCGCCTTGACTAGATCATCGACGTTGCGCGTCGAGATGCCCTGCACGTAGGCCTCCTGAATCACCGCGATTAGCGCCTTCTCCGCGGTGCGGCGCGGCTCCAGGAAGGCCGGGAAGTAGGAGCCGCGCCGCAGCTTGGGGATGCGCAGGTCGATGGCCCCGGCGCGCGTCTCCCAGGTCCGCTCCCGGTAGCCGTTGCGCTTGGTCTGGCGGTCCTCGCTGCGTTCGCCATACCCGGCGCCGCACAGGCTCTCCACCTCCAGCTCCATCAGGCGCTGGGCGGCGAAGCCGACCATCTCGCGCAGAAAGTCGGCATCGGCGCTCTTCCCAATCAGCTCCTGAAGAGCGATCCTGTCCTCGGTCATCGTGGTCTCCGTCTTGGTTGATGGTCGTTAAGCAACCTCAACTTAGCCGAAGAACACGGTGACCGCCGCTCCCGAACGGCCGGCCCGCCTGCGCCAGCTATGGGGGAGCGCTCCGGCGGGCCAGCCTCACGCCTCAGACACCACGCGGTGGGACGCGATCTCCCTGCTCGACGACGCCAAGTGCTACGCGCTGGTGCGCCGGTTCTGTTGCAAAGTTCTGACGGAGACAAAATCGCTGTGGTTTTGCGCCGTTCTCAGGTGGCAACGTCGAACAACGCGTTCACGAAGGCAGCCTGGGCGACGATGTCGTCCCCAGCGATTGCTTTCACCTGCCCTTTTCTCATCGTCGCCAAAGTCTCATAGCCAACCAGGGTGCGCCACGCGGTTCGGAAGCTTTTGAAGCCGAGCCCTGGCCGGACCAGCCGCTTTATTCGCCGATGATCTTGCTCGACAATGTTGTTCAGATACTGAACCTGGCGCAGTTTGGCGAAGCGCCAGAGCCGCCGGTTCCGCTTCATATCGGCCACCGCCTTGGGGTAAGCGGCGTTCTTATCGACCGTGATGGTGCGGGGATTGACCGTGTTCGGCCGGGCCAGCGTTTTTTGGAAGAACCGCTTGGCGGCTGCGGCATCACGCCGGGCGCTGAGCCGGAAGTCGATGGTCTGGCCGCGGCCGTCGACCGCCCGGTACAGATAGACCCAGCGACCCTTCACCTTGATGTAGGTCTCGTCGACCCGCCACGAGCCGGTGGTCGGGCGCAGGTGCGGCCGCAGCCGCCTCTCCAGTTCCACCGCGTAGGCCTGGATCCAGCGGAAGAGGGTGGTGTGGTCGACCGACACGCCGCGGTCCCGCAGCATCAACTCGAGGTCGCGGTAGGAGATTGGAAACTGCAGGTACCAGCGCACCGCCCACAGGATCACCTCCGCGGTGAACTGCCGGCCCTTGAACGGCTTCTTCCCGCTGCCCATTACCCCGTCACCCCAGCTGCCGAAAGGGGTTGGGTTCTACCCGATCTCCGTGCCGTCGAAAACGCTGCAACAGAACCGCGCGCAGCACGTTGAGGGCGAAGGAAGGAATGCGGGCCATGCTGCCCGGCCGGTAGCGAATGCGGCTGGCCGTCAACGGCGCGCAAGGCTTTATCAGTTTGAGAGAGATCACCTGTTGGTGGTTCCAACCCTCATCCTTGTCCGGAAGGCCAAACCGGCCGTATGATTCGCTCTGCGTTGTTGATGCGGTGAACAGGTCCAGCTTACTGCCGCGTCGCCGAGCAGGGGCGATCCATATGGACGACGAACGCAAGACCAAGGCTCAACTCATCGACGAACTGGCCGACCTGCGCAGGCGCGTCGGCGCCCTGGAGGCATTCGAAGGCGAACGAGCGGCGATCCAGACCGAACTGAGCGGCACTCGCCAGCGACTCCAATACCTGCTCGCCGTCAGCCCCGCCATCATCTACACCACCCACGCCTCGGGCGACTACGCGTGCACCTTCGTCAGCGAAAATCTTCACACCATAATGGGTTACAGCGCAGAGGAGATGACCACCGACCCCAAATGCTGGCCCGATCGCCTCCATCCGGAGGACGCGCCGCGTGTTTTCAGCGAGTTGGCGCCGCTGATCGGACAGGGCGGCGGCAGCGTCGAATACCGATTCCGTCATCGTGACGGACATTACGTCTGTATTCAAGATACCTTCAAGGTGATCCACGACGCGACGGGGCAGCCCTTGGAACTGGTGGGTGCCTGGGCCGACATCACCGAGCGCAAGCGCGCCGAGGAGGAGGCGCTGCAGGTCAACGCTGAGATGCAGGAGACCAAACGCTATCTCACCCTCCTGATCCAAAGCTCGCCGGACGCCATCATCTCCACCGACCGCGCCGGAAACATCGTGCTGTTCAGCGAGGGTGCCGAGACCCTGCTGGGTTATCAAGCCGAGGAGGTGATTGGGCACGCCGTCTCGGCCCTTTACGGCAGCCAAGAGCGGGCGGACGAGGTCGTCCGAGAGATCCGCAAGCGGGGTGGCACCGTCGCCGGCTTTGAAAGCGTGCTGTGGGCGAAGGACGGCCGCAGCATCCCGGTGCTAATCTCGGCCTCCTGCCTCCTAGACGACGAACGGCGGGAGGTGGGGACGGTTGCCTTCCACACCGACCTCCGTGAGCGCAAGCGCGCGGAGGAGGCGCTGCAGCTGGGACGCGACGAAATGGAACGCCGCGTCGAGGAGCGCACGACCGAGCTGAAGGCGGCCCGCGAGCGCCTGCAATACCTACTTACGGTTACGCCCGGAATCATCTACACCAACCAGCCATCGGACTACACCTGCACCTTCGTCAGCGAAAACGTCGACCCCGTCATGGGCTTCGCACCCTGGGAAATGCTTGAAGACCGCGATTTCTGGTCCAAGCGCCTCCATCCCGAGGATGCCAAGCGCGTGTTTGAGGAAATGGCGCCGTTGATCGAACAGGGGGGTGGGGCGATCGAATATCGCTTCCGGCACCGTGACGGCCACTATGTGTGGATCCAGGACACCTTTAAGGTCGTCAGAGACGACGCCGGCCGTCCTCTGGAGATCGTCGGCTCTTGGGCGAACATTTCCGACCGCAAGCAGGCGGAACAGGCTCTCGGCGAGCGCATGGCGCTGATGAACGATCTCCAGAATCTCGTGGCTGCCAGCCCGGCGGTCATCTACACCACGAAGGTGTCCGGCGATTACGCCTGCACCTTCGTCAGCGAGAACCTGAAATCGACCATGGGCTATGCCCCTTGGGAAATGCGCGAAGATGCGACCTTCTGGTCGAAGCGGCTTCACCCCGACGACGCCAAGCGCGTGTTCAAGGAAATGTCCCCGCTGATCGAGCAGGGCGGCGGGGCGATCGAATACCGCTTCCGCCACCGCCGCGGCCATTACATCTGGATTCAGGACACCTTCAGCGTGATGTACGACGGCGATGGCAAACCCAGGGAAATTGTCGGCTCGTGGGCGGACATTTCCGACCGTAAGCGGGTGGAGACCGAACTGCAGCGGCTTGCCGACCAAGTGGAGCTGCGCAACCGCTTCATCCGCCAGACCTTCGGCCGCTACCTCACCGACGAGGTCGTTGCCACCCTGCTCGAGTCTCCGTCCGGCCTTCGAATGGGCGGGGAGAAGCGCAAGGTCACCATGATGATGGCTGACCTACGCGGCTTCACCGCGCTGTCAGAGCGAACGGCTCCGGAACGGGTCGTTACCCTGCTCAACCGCTATCTGACGACCATGGTCAAAATCGTCAAGGATTTCGAAGGCACCGTCGACGACTTCATCGGCGATGCCATTTTCGTCCTCTTCGGCGCTCCGCTGTGGCAGGAGGACGATGCGCAACGGGCGGTGGCTTGCGCCGTGGCCATGCAACAGGCCATGGCCGAGGTGAATGAGCAGAACTGGCGGGATGAACTGCCCGAGGTGGAGATGGGCATCGGCATCCACACTGGGTCTGTGGTCGTGGGGAACATCGGCTCACCCGATCGGACGAAATACGACGTGGTGGGAAGCCACGTCAATCTCACTTTTCGCATTCAATCCTACACGACCGGCGGGCAGATCCTAGTGTCCGATGCCACTTATCAGGAGCTGGATCGCATTCTCAGCGTCGGCCGGCAGATAGAGATCAAGGCCAAAGGGATCGAGCAGCCGGTGCTTGCCTTCGAGGTGCTGGGTATTCGCGGACGGTACAAGCTTTTCCTTCCCGAGACGGTGGAGGCCGTTCTCCCTCTCAGCGAAGAGATTCCGGTCACCTACGCGCTGGTAGACGGTAGCCATCTGACCGGCGAGGTGTTCAAGGGCGTCATCACTAAGCTTTCCTCCAGGGAAGCCGAGGCACATCTTGAAACTCCGGTGCCGAACTTGAGCAACCTGAAGATAAACCTGCTCGGCGCCGAGGGCCATGAACTTTCGGGCGCACTCTATGGGAAAGTGGTTGGCAGGGTGGAGGGCAGCAGCACGGCCTTTTCAGTCCGTTTCACCGCCATGTCGCCCGAGGTCGAACAGGCTTTTCGACAACATCGCAAGTCGGGGCGCTCTGCCGTGGCTCCCTGACAACTCGTTCTCAAGCTTGGAGTCACCGCAACACTGACGTGGAAGAATGCGTGTTCGTCTTCGGCCATCTGCCTCGTGGGCATCGTCACCTCAATGATGGTGGCCCGGCGGCTGTGACGGTATCCTCCTCGGATGTCGCCACTCTCGTTTGCCCGCCACCAATTCTCGCCCGCGATCATTCAGCATGCAATCTGGCTCTATCCCGGTTCACGCCGAGCTACCGGGATGCCGAGGAACTGCTGGCCGAACGCGGCATCGACGTGTCTTATACCAAGTCCTGCGGAGTACGACTCATGCGGCGATTCCCGCTGAGCCGGGCGGTGTGATTCACCGGAGGGACCACAGCGACGAGGTCCCCCTATGGCCGCTCCGGTCCCGCTGCGCAGCGATTACGATGCCGCCGCCCTGCGCCGGCTTGCTCGTTCCTCTCACGATCCCGGCCAAGCCCGCCGGCTCCTCGCCCTGGCAGCGATCTATGACGGCGAACCGCGATCGGCCGCGGCGCAGATCGGCGGGGTCGGCTTGCAAACGGTGCGCGACTGGGTGCTGCGCTTCAACGACGCGGGACCGGCGGGCCTGCTGACCGGCAAGGCGCCGGGCCCGCAGCCGCGCTTGGCCGAGCACCATCGGGCGGCCCTGCGGCAAGCCGTTGAAGATGGGCCGATCCCGGCGGTGCATGGGGTGGTGCGTTGGCGGATTGCCGACCTGCTGCACTGGCTCTGGGACGAGTTTCGCCTCCCGGTCTCCAAGCAGACGCTGAGCCGGGAACTGCGCGCTCTAGGCTTTCGCAAGCTGTCGGCCCGTCCCCGCCACCACGCCAAGGATCCCGACGCCGCCGCGGCGTTCAAAAAAACTTTCCCGCCCTGCTGGCGCAGGTCGCGGCGCACAAGGCTGCCGGCAAGCCCGTAGAGGTCTGGTGGCAGGACGAAGCGCGGATCGGCCAGAAGAACAAGATCACCCGCCGCTGGGCACGCCGCGGCACCCGACCGGCGGCGCCGCACGATCAGCGCACGCGCTCGGCCTATCTATTCGGCGCGATCTGCCCGGCTCAGGGCAAAGGCGCGGCCCTGGTGCTGCCGCGCTGCACGAGCGAGGCAATGGCGCTGCACCTCGGGGAGATCGCCCGCGCCGTGGCGCCCGGTGCCCATGCCGTCGTGCTGCTCGACCAGGCCGGCTGGCACACCTCGGCCAAGCTGCCGATCCCCGGCAACATCACCCTGCTGCCGTTGCCCCCGAAGTCGCCCGAGTTGAACCCGGTGGAGAACATCTGGCAGTACATGCGCGACAACTGGCTGTCCAACCGCGTCTTCGCCTCCTACCAGGACATCCTCGATCACTGCTGCTTCGCCTGGAATGCCCTCGTCGAGCAGCCCTGGACCATCATGTCCATTGGACTGCGCGACTGGGCTCATCGGTCATGATCCGTGAGTCTTGGTATTAGAACATGTTTGTAGCCGAGGCATCCCGGCCGGCGCGCAGCGGTATGCTACTTTCAGCTGAACAGGGTGGTGCGATGGCGGAGCGATCTGGTAGCTCTGCGGGCTTCGATCGGACCGCTTGGAAACGTAGTCTATGGGCACCGCCGTTCATCCCGCAAGCACCACGCCGGCCTCGTGGGACGCGTTCTCCGGCATCGACGCCTTCGTGGATGAGGTAATGACCGAGCTGGCGGCCATGGCTGCGGACAGCAGGAGGCCGACGCGGTCTGGACCGAAGCTGGCGCTGACCGGGGTGGCCTTGCGCAAGGCGATCATGGCCATCTGGTGTGTCGGTTACTGCGGCATGCAATGGCGGGCCATCGGCCAGCTCTCGGGCATCCCCTTTGGCACATTGTACACATTGTTCGCCCGGTGGACCCGCCTTGGGCTGTGGCGTCGGCTGCTCGACCGCTTGCGGCGGACCTGGCGCGTGGTCTGCGGCGACACGGCGGAGCCGAGCGCAGTGGTGATCGACAGCCGGACCTGTCGCTCGGCGCCGAGCTGCCCTCTGTGCCAACGTGGAGTGAGACAGCCGCCTCCTGAAATGATCGGTCGAGGGCGCTGTTGAGGACCCGATGAGCACACCGACACTCTCCCACGTTTCTACCGCCCTGTCCGCTCCCGACCCGGAGGTGAGCGAGCGCCCGCAGCGGCGCACCTTCAGCGTTTCCGACAAGCTGCGCGTGCTGGAGGAGATCGACCGCGCCCGCCCCAAGGAGGTTGGCGCCATCCTGCGCCGTGAGGGACTGTATTCCTCCAATGTCACCCGCTGGCGCCGCCAGCGTGATGCCGGACAGTTGGGCGGCCTCGCCCCGGCCAAGCCGGGGCCGAAGAGCCCGCCGGCCAATCCGCTGGAAAGCGACGTGGAGCGCCTGGAACGGGAAAACGCGCGCTTGCGTGATCAACTCTCCCGCGCCGAGGCGGTCATCGAGCTTCAAAAACGTATGGTCCGCCCCATCGGCAAGCGGTTTCTGATCCAGCGCTGAAAGTCTGCCCCAACGTATCCGGCCTCGGAGCACAGCTCCCGGCCCAGATGGAGATCCGCGCGGTCCGGTCCTCATAAAAGTCACGGCATCGACGCGCCGCATTTTGAACCAGGTTTCCGGGCCGCCGTTCGACTGTTCAGGCCATCTCGCTCAACCACCCGCAGACATCACCGTCCGGGACGATCGGCCCCGGACAATTCTATCCCTTCCGCCTGACCCCATCCGGCATCCGATGGTGGAACAGGGCGCCTGGAGGTCGTCCCTGGTCAAGCCCGCAGCCGCCGTAGGCGGTGGCCCGCTAGGGCCAGGCTTGAGGAGGGGCGGCCGAAGGCGGATCATCGCTTGCGGATGCCCGGTGGGCTGAAGGCGGCTCGGTTCATGCGTGTGCATGGTGCGCCTCATAGGTCGTCTGGCGCACCAGCACCGCCCAGGCGATCCGGGCCAGCTTGTTGGCGAGCGCCACGACCACCGTGTTGACGTGGGCGCGGGCGGACAGGGCGCGCAGCCAGGCACCAAGCGGTGTCGCCTTGCGACTGAGCGCCGGCAAGGCGGCCCGGGCGCCGTGGATCAGCAGGGTTCTGAGGTACACGTTGGGTCACGTCCGTCAAGGTGGTGGAAATTGGAAGGTGGTCATGTGCATCCGTCAGTCAGGCCGCCTTTGCTGAGGGAAGCGGTGTGATGGCGGGCTCGTCGGCGGCGGCGATTCCGGCCATGGTTTCGAGTGTCAAGTAACGGTGCTGGAGCTGCCAGTCATCGTTTTGCTCCAGCAAGATCGCTCCGACCAGCCTTCGAACACTTTCCTCGTTCGGGAATATCCCAACAACATCGGTGCGGCGTTTCACTTCCTTGTTGAGACGCTCAAGAGGATTCGTCGAGTGTAGTTTGGTGCGGTGCGCTTCGGGATAGTCCATGTAAGCGAGCACGTCGTGCTCAGCGTCGTCGAGCAGTACTGCCACCTTGGGAAAGCGCGCCCGCAGCTGATCGGCGACATGGCGCCAGACCGCACCGGCGCTCTTGCGGTCGGGCTGCACGAAGACTTGGCGCACGGCGGCCGACACCACGGTCTGCTGCCCCTTGGGCACGTGGCAGAGCAGTGAGCGAAGGAAATGAACACGGCACCTCTGCCAGGTGGCGCTCAGCACCTGACTGATCGCCGCCTTCAGCCCCTCATGGGCATCGGAGATCACCAGCTTCACCCCCTTCAGCCCGCGGCGCACCAGCGAGCGCAGGAACGCGATCCAGAAGATGGCCGCTTCCGACAGGCCGAGCCCGAGGCCGAGGATTTCACGGCGGCCATCCTGATTGACGCCGGTGGCGATTATCGCGGCGATCGAGACGATGCGGCCGTCCTGGCGGACCTTCAGGTAGGTCGCATCCAGCCAGAGGTACGGCCACTCGCCCTCCAGCGGGCGCTCCAGGAAGGACTGCACGCGGGTGTCGATGTCCTGGCACAGCGCCGAGACCTGGGACTTGGAGATGCCGGTCATGCCGAGTGCCTGCACCAGGTCATCGACCTTGCGCGTGGAGACGCCCTGAATCCACGCTTCCTGGATGACCGCGGTGAGCGCCTTCTCGGCGGTCTTGCGCGGCTCCAGAAAGGCCGGAAAGTAGCTGCCCTGGCGCAGCTTGGGGATCTTCAGGTCGAGCGTGCCGAGGCGGGTGTCGAGCTGGCGCGGCCGCGAGCCGTTGCGGTAGGTGGTGCGCGTGTCGCTGCGCTCGTGGCGCGCCGCGCCGATCAGCGCCTCGACCTCGAAGTCCATCAGCCGGTGTAACGTGTGCTCGGCGACGGCGCGCAGAAAATCGCCGTCTGTGCTCTTCTGGATTTGCTCGATCAGTGCCATTCTGTCGTCGGTCATCGTCGTGTCCTTGGTTGTGATCGCGTGTCGCAACTCGACCTTACCAAAGATGCGCGATGACCACCTCCTGCCGCCGAACACACCGCCTGCGGGGCGGAGGATCGGGCTGGGGCCGGGCTACGCTGTGTGGGAGCTTCGCCCGGCCCCAGCCCGATCCTTCATGGGCGCTTTTTCCACCACGCCCCTGGACGTTACCTACACGTTGCCTCGCTTGCTGATGCCCAGCAGCTTCGCCTTGCCTCCGGTTGTCCTCTGCCGGGGCACCAAGCCAAGCCACGCGGCGAAGTCGCGGCCGCGGGCGAAGGCGCTCGCGTCGCCCACTGCCGCCGCCAGCGCCGTGGCGTTCAGCACGCCGATGCCGGGAATGGTGGCCAGGCGGCGCGCGCTGTCATCGCTGCGGGCGCGTTCCGCGAACTCGTCATCGAGCGCAGCGATGCGCTGGTCGAGATCCTGCCATTCGGTTTGCATATCCACCAGCAACTGACGGATTCGGGGGCTGAGATCAGCCGTCTCAGTTCCGGTTAACAGCTCGGCCAGAGCTTGTTCGAACTGTCGCCGTCCCTGTGGGAACACGAGGCCGCGTTCAAGCAGCACCGCACGCAGCTGGTTGATCAGCGCCGTTCGCTCCCCCACGAGCCGCGAGCGGACCCGATGCAGGATTTGCGCGTCGAGCTGCGCTTCGGTTTTCAGAGGAACGAAGCGCATGGTCGGCCGCGTCGCCGCCTCGGCGATCGCTTCGGCGTCGCGGTCGTCGTTCTTCTGCGCTTTGACGTAGGGGCGCACGTACTCCGGCGACATCAGCCGCACGGTGTGGCCCTGCGCGGCGATCTCGCGTCCAACGTGGTGGGCGCCGCAGCAGGCCTCCATGGCGACGACGCAGGTCGGCAGCCCAGCGGTGAACCCGATCACGTTCGTCCGCGCCATCCGGCGACGCAGGACGACGCGCCCCGCCGCGTCCAGTCCGACCACACTGCACGTCCGCTTGCCAAGGTCGATCCCCAGTACGGCAATCTGCATGTCGCCCTCCTTTCTCAGCTCAGTCCGCCGCTTTTAACGGCGGAGCGTGAGGGGCGGGCCATTCCATAAAAGTCGCTCAATTGCTGGAGACCTCGCCGGACCGCAGCGAGCGCAGGTGATGGCCGCCATCGAGCAGGCGGCCCCCGCGGTGGACGTCGCCACCGCCTGCCGCGCCTTGGGCGTGCCGCGCGCCAGCTTCTATCGGCATCGCGACCGGCAGCGCCGGGTTGGTCCACCACGTCCACCCAGCCGTCGTCTCCCTCCACCACGCGCTCTGAGCGGCGGTGAGCGACATTGCGTTCTTGACCTGCTGCACAGCGAGCGCTTCGTCGATGCCGCCCCGGCCCAGGTCTACGCCACCTTGCTCGACGAGGGGCAGTACCTGTGCTCGGTGCGCACCATGTATCGCCTGCTGGCGGCCAATGACGAAGTGCGCGAGCGCCGCCAGCAACGCCGGCATCCGGCCTATGCCAAGCCCGAGCTGCTGGCCACCGGCCCCAATCAGGTGTGGAGTTGGGACATCACCAAGCTGAAGGGCCCGGTCAAGGGCACCTGGTTGTGCCTGTACGTCATCCTCGACATCTTCAGCCGCGCTGTGGTCGGCTGGACGGTGGCCTACCGGGAAAGCGCGGCTTTGGCCGAGCGGCTGATCCGGCAAACCGTACGCAAGCACGGCGTCGCGCGGGACCAGCTGACGCTGCACGCCGACCGCGGCGCGGCGATGAAGGCCAAGGCGGTGATCGAGTTGCTGGCCGATCTCGGCGTGACGCGCAGCCACAGCCGCCCGCAGCAGTCCAACGATAACCTCTTCTCCGAGGCCCAGTTCAAGACACTGAAGTACCACCGCGACTTCCCCGAGCGGTTCGGCTCGATCCAGGATGCCCGGGCCTTCTGCCGCGCCTTCTTCGCCTGGTACAACACCAAGCACCGCCACTCCGGGCTGGCGCTGATGACGCCGCATCAGGTCCATTACCCGGCGACACCGGCGCGATCCGCGCCGCCCGCCAGGCGGTGCTCGATGAGGGGCACCGTCGCCATCCTGAGCGCTTCGTGCGCAAGCCACCTGAGGCGCCGGCGCCGCCTGCCGCCCGCCGCCGTGTGGATCAACCCGCCGGCTGACCGGACGGTGAGCTGATGCCCAGTCCTGTCATCCCGTTGTTCGGCGGAAGACCGGCCATCCCGCTGTCCCGGCCTGTCATCTCTCACGCCGGCGCGCGAGAGGGCGGGCAAGGCCCTTCCCGAGGGACCCGCCCTCAGGGGCGGGACGGAAGGGCCTTGCGCGACCCGAGCCCGCCGGCATCCTGCAAGCAGACCGGCGCGGCGACCTCGGCGCGGGCACCTCTGATCACGGGAGCTTGCCGAGCCTGAACTCCAAACCCGGCTGTCTCATTCGCGTTGACACGTACCGCGTGGGCTCTGTGGAGGCGGCGATGGCGGCGCGCCCCGCCGGGGTGGTGCGGGCGTTGGGATGGATTTGGTCCATGGCCGTTCCTCCCGGCCGGGGCCGAACAGGCTCGGCGTCGCCGCCACGAGGGATGATGCCCGCCGCGGCCGGCCCGTCAACCCTGGCCCTGACGGGCCACCGCCGAAGGCGGCTGTGGGGTTGACCGGCCGTCGCGCGGCGGGCGCTTCTGGCTCGTCATGGCGACGACGGACGGGACTGCGCCGATCGCTTGTTTACTGAGGCGCAGGGCCCAGACGCCTTTCGATCCACCAGCCATGCTCTTGGATGGCCCAACACACCGGGGCCCAACAACGTTCCGCCATCACACAGGTACGATGGCGAGCCGGTCTATCGCGCCGTGATCGCCCACAGTCCTGACGCGGAAGTGATCATTCCGCCGCGCGCGACCGCCGTGCCGAGCGACACCGCCGGGAGCGCTCCCACACAGCGTGACGACCACATCCAGATGATCACCGAGCGTGGTCGGCTCGGCTGGCAGCGGGCGGTCCACTACGGCCGGCGCTCTCTCGGCGAGGTGGCGATGTTGCGGTACAAGACGCTGATCGGCCGCAGCCTGCGCGCTCGGACTCCGCCGGCGCAGAAGGTTGAAGCGGCCGTCGGCGGCAAGGTCCTCAATATCATGACCAGCTTGGGCATGCCAGTCTCCCGCAAGGTCGCCTGATCACCGATCGGACAGAGCCAACTCTGTCAGCGCGCCGAGTTGTGCACCAATGTCGCCCTTGGGGCTCGTTTCGGCAGGACGAAAAAGCGGCGTCCTAGGGCGGGAACCAGGACGCCGGGATTTATGGAGGATCCACTTCATGAAAGCGCATGAGTGGGGGCCTCATGCATCTCCATCAATACCACGCCCTTGCTGTTGGTGAGCCGGTTCACCCGGCGTATCCCACACGACGCGTCAGGGTATTGCGATGGGGGCGTGTCTTGGACGGGTATACCCAAGCAAGCCGTCTCAGCGAGACAGTCGAACCCAGGCTTTCCGCGTCCTATTGGGATTGCCTTTCCGATTTCGAGACAAGACCAGGGAGGGGTCTAAGCCCAAACGAGACGCAAGGGGGCGGACCATGGCGACTTACGGCTATGCGCGGGTGAGCACCAACGATCACGACCTTACGGTTCAGGTGGAAGCGCTGAAAGCCGTCCGGTCCGAACGCTCCGCCGTCGCGGTCGAAGAGCAGTGCGGGCAGCGCATGCGTCACCCCCAAAAGCGGAGGTGACCCTCTACGACAGCTCCAGTGCGACGATCAAGCTGGCGCGAGCCCTGACGGAACCGCCAAACACGCCTGCATCACCGTCGCCCGCTTGTAACTGGGCCGCCACTGCACGACCGCGCAGGAGATGGAGCACTGCATCCGCGCGGGATGCTCGACCACGGTGATGTAGATCGCGGCTCCCGTGAACAACGCCGTGGCCAACAGCGCCAGTTTCGCTGCCGTCATCGTCCCCTCCCTGCTCCAACCCCAAAAGAGAATACAAGGAGGCCAGCGAGGTTCCCGGTCGACCACCTGCCCCTTTCACCCCGACGGCGCCGCAGCGTGGAAGGACGCCGTGCGTTCCGCCATGATTTTTTGCCGACGACCGCCAGCAAAGAAAATCTGCCCGTCATGAAAAGGATTTAGACTCTTCACTGCTTGTTGACCAAAGCGTTATCTGCCCTTCCGGCCTTTCGTTACACTTTTGCCGATATCACCATTTCTATATTGCCGGAGCAGCAAGAGTTCAAATATCGTCCGGTGCAGCACAGCCCAAAGAGGAAACGCACACAGAAAAAGACGGGCTGAGCATCGGCAGATCGCCCCACTGAAGAATGCCGCCACCAAAAAAGCACAAGCACGCGGCGCCTCCATTCGGAGACCAAGAGCATCTTCAGCGGGGCTGATCTTTACGAAATTCATTCTGCATTCAACAGAATAATACGAATCACGAGGAAGGGGACGTCATGGCTCGAGTTGCAGTCGTCACGGGCGGAACGCGCGGTATCGGTGAGGCCATCTCCGTCGCGCTGAAGAACGCCGGTTACACGGTCGCCGCCAACTACGCCGGGAACGACGAAAAGGCGAAGGAGTTCTCCGCCCGCACCGGAATTGCCGTCTACAAGTTCGACGTCTCGGACTTCGACGCGGTGCAGGACGGCATCGCCACGATCACGGCCGAACTGGGCCCGGTCGACGTGGTGGTCAACAACGCGGGCATCACCCGCGATGGCGTGCTGCAGCGCATGACGCCGCAGCAGTGGAACGACGTCATCGCGACCAACCTGACCTCCTGCTTCAACCTGTGCCGCAACGTCATCGACGGCATGCGCGAGCGCGGCTTCGGCCGCATCGTCAACATCGGTTCGGTGAACGGTCAGGCCGGCCAGTACGGCCAGGTGAACTACGCCGCCGCCAAGTCGGGCATCCACGGCTTCACCAAGGCCTTGGCCCAGGAGGGGGCGGCCAAGGGCATCACCGTCAACGCGATCGCCCCGGGCTACATCGACACCGACATGGTCCGCGCCGTGCCGCCGAACGTGCTGGAGAAGATCGTTGCCCGCATCCCGGTCGGCCGCCTCGGCAAGGCCGAGGAGATCGCCCGCGGCGTGCTGTTCCTGGTCGGCGACGACGCCGGTTTCATCACCGGCTCGACGCTGTCCATCAACGGCGGCCAGCACATGTACTGAGCGCAAGGAGCACGCCCGCGAGCGTCGTTTGCAGGCAACGGCGCTCGCGGGCCGTGCTGTGGGGGAGATGCCTATGATCCTTGACGAGAACAGGTCGCCCGACCGGTCCCCCGCCCCTTCAGGCCGAGCGCTGTGGACCGACGACCTCCTGCACCTGCTCGGAGCGGCCCACGAATGTCTGGCGGGTACCGCAGTCCCGGACCTCGACGCCGAAATTGATCCGGCGCTGGCCTACTGCTGCGCCGGGTGATTGGAGGCTACGCCGGGAAAAGGTACGATTGAGTATCTTCCTGGCGCACCGGAGTATGGAGACGTCGCGGCCAGGGCGCCAGCGCTCGGCGTCATCAGTGATCGCTGCCGCGTTGTTCCGTAGGTCGGTGGGCAGCCCGGTCGCCGTCTGGACCAACTGCGGCAGACCGGGATGCCGGCTATCCAAGGCGGCAACCGTCACCGCCACGCCCTCGGTGCCGACCGTGGCCTCGCCGGCTTATGCATGCCGGAGCCGCCATGTGATGAAGGGATCACGTCAGCGTCTCGAGCATTGCCTGGGCATCTTGGACGTCGGGTGTCCAACACCCGTCGGCGAACCATGCGCGGACGGGCGCGAGCAGGGCACGGGCGTCCTCCCGCTTGCCCCGCTCCCGCCAGCACCCGGCCAGGCGTGTCGCGGCGCGCAGCTCAAAGGATTTCGCCCGTTGTCGGCGCGCGACGGCAAGCGCGTCGGTGAAGCACCGTTCCACCGCGGGCATGGGCGCCCCGGCAAGCCGGAGCAGATCGCCCTCGATCCGGTGCATGTCGGCTTTCCAGACCCGTTCGCCGCTCCGCTTGGCCCAGTCCATGGCCTCTTGGATCGTGCGAAGGCCCGCGGCGCTGTCGCCGCGCTCGGCATGCAGTGTCGCCAACAGGGCGAGGTAATGCGGGCGGTGAAAGGCGGTGCCGATGGCCGCGAGGTCCGCGATGCCCCTCTCCATAAGCGCAATCCCCTCCCGCAGCTGCCCCTCCTGGGCGCACACCCAGCCACGGATGATGCTGCTGTGCCCGCGCCACGAGGCGAGACGGTGCCTGTCGGCCCAGGCGATGGCCGCGTCCGCGTGCTCACGGGCGGCGTCGACGTCGCGCAGCAGCTCGGAGAGTTGCGCCCCCGCGTAAAAGCGGACGTGATTGACCGTGTTGGCGTGCTCCAGTTCGACCGCGCAGCGGAGGGCCTCAGCGGCCGTGCCCTTTGCCTGGTCGGGATAGCCCAACGCCCACAGCACCAGGGACAGGAAGGCCAGGCCGGATGCCCGTGGGTCCGTCACCGAGCGCGCGGCCAGCTCACGGTCGCGCTCCGGGTCGTAGAGCGCCGGGATCGCCTCGAATTCCCGTCGAGCGTGCGCGAAGGCGCCGGCCTGCATCAAGGCCGCGCCGGTGGCGCGATGGCTCAACAGCAGAGGCGCCGGCAACCCGGCCCTGAGGGCCAAAGCCCGGCACTGCTTGGCCAAGCGCAGCGCCACCAAGGTCTCCCCCCGCACCACGCGATTGCTGGCCAGGCCGAAGAGGGTCGGGATCAGGCGGTCGGTATCGCCGAGCTGCTCACACAGCCCCTTGGCCCGTTCGTAAGCCCTCGCCACCTGCGGGCCGGTCCACCCGGAAATGGAGATCAGCGGCGTCCCGAGCGCAAGCTGGAACTCGAGCTCCATCCGGTCGCGCTCAATCGAGGCCGGCCGGGCCATCAGGACCTCCAAGCCTCGGTTGAGTTGACGGACCGCCTCCCAATCGGCCGAGCGCTGCGCCGAGCGGCACCCAGCCTTCAACCAGTAGGCCGCCGCGCGCTCGGCCTGCCCCGCTTCCGTCAAATGGCGGGCGACCACCTCGGGTTCGACCTCCGCCTGCTCGGGAAACCGCTCGATCAGCGCCTGCGCGATGGCACCGTGGAGGTCCTGCCGGCGACCGTGCAACAACGTGCGGCACGCGGCGTCCTGAACGAGGGCATGCTTGAACAGAAAGCGCGCGTCCGGCGGTTCGCCACGGCCGAACAGGAGTTCGGCCTCGGTGAGCCGGTCCAACGCGTCCTGCAAAGCGGCGTCGGACCATCCTATGACCGACGCCAGCATGTCGTAGGAGAACTCCCGCCCGATGACCGCGCCGACCTGCGCGACCTCCTTCGCCGCGGGGCCGAGCCGGTCAAGGCGGGCGATGAGCGAGGCGTGCAGCGTTGTGGGAAACGCGGATGTGTGGAACGCTGGTCGGGGTGGGCCGACATCCCCGCTGGGCTCACCGCCGATGCACGCTTCCAGAACCGCTTTGGTCAACTCCTCGATGAACAGCGGCACGCCGTCGCTGCGCGCCACGATGGTGTCTATGGCCTCGCCGGGCAACGCGCGATGACCAAGGACCTGCTGCACGAGCGTGGCCCCCTCTCGCTCGTCCAGCCGGTTCAGCCGGAGCAATGCGACATGCCGTTGGCCAATCCAGGGCGGTTGGAAGTCCGGTCGGAAGGTCACGATGAGCAGCACGGGAAGGTGCTGGACCTTGTCGATGGTGCGGTCGAGCAATTCGCGTGAGGTCGGGTCGATCCAGTGCACGTCCTCGTAGATCATCAGCAGTGGGTGTGCGGCCGCCAAGCATTCGAATTGATGGAGGAGGGCTGTGAAGGTCTTCTCCTTCTTGCGTTGTGGCGTCCAGTTGAGCGCCGGATAACGCCCGGTCGCCGGCAGCGACAGGAGTTCGGCAATGAGCGCCACGTCGGCGAGGGTCGGATGCGCGGGCGCGAGAAGCGCTTCCAGTTTGCTCAACTTGACGGTCGGCGGGTCGTCCCGTTCGAACCCGGCGGCCCGCGCGAGCTGGGCGATCACCGGGTGCAGCGGGCTCTCCGCGTGGTATGGGGAGCAGAACTGTCGCAAGCGTGTGTGTGGTTCGCCCGCGACCATGTCCTGCACGGCGGCAGCGAGGCGGGATTTGCCGATGCCCGCTTCTCCCGCGATCAGGGCCACTTGGCCGTGCCCGTTCTTGGCCGGTTGCCAGAGCGCCGCCAACTGGGCGATGTCCGCCGCGCGGCCGACGAGCGGGGCCAGGGACGTGGGATGGAATGCCTCAAACCGGCTTTCGATCGCGCTGGGCCGCAACACCTCGAAGGGGTGGATGGGGGTCGCGAACCCCTTGACCGCGATACTGCCGAGATCACGGCAGTCGAAAAGAGCGCCAATCAAGAGACGGGTTTCGGTGTCGATGACAACCGTGTTCGGCGCCGCGAGCGCCTGGAGGCGCGCGGCGAGGTTGGGCGCCCGTCCGACCACGCCGCATTCGTGCGCGTCGCCCGAACCAACCTGGGAACCGACGACGACCAGACCGGTGCCGATGCCGACGCGGACCTGCAGGCGCTCGGGCGTTGCGAGGCGGCCGACCCTTTCGGCCAAGCTCAGGCCCGCGCGCACCGCTCGCTCGGCATCCTCCTCGTGGGCTTGCGGATAACCGAAGTAGACCAGGGCTCCATCGCCCATGTACTTGGCCACGAACCCGCCAAAGCCGGCGACGGTGTCGGCGATGCAACGATGATACGCCGCAAACACCGCGCGCAACTCCTCCGGATCAAGCCGGGAGGCCAGCGCGGTCGAGCCAACGAGGTCGCAGAACATGACGGTCAGGTGCCGTCGCTCCGCGGCCGACGTGCTGCCGCGCCCGAACGGCGATGCCGCATGCCCACCGCCCGGAGTTGGCGCTGGAGGCCGCAGCGTCGCCGCCGCCTTCAGGAGCCGTTTGCGGTTGCCGAGCGACAGGCCGAGTCTCTCCAAGTCCGTCTCGGTCAAGTCGGGCAGAATGTCCAGACCGATGTCGTTGCCGCGCAGCACGGCGGCGAGGCCCTGCAAGCCGACGAGCGACAACCATTGTTCGAGCTCACCCACGGCCTCCTCCCTGGAAGGGGGCAGTGCGTTCCAACTGCCACTTTGCAACGCACGGCTGCGAAATGGACACCGATCTCATGGGGATCAACAGTCGAGGGTCGCGTGTTGCACGGCTGTCGTTTCACTGCGGGGCAAGGAAGCGGAGCTCCCCTCTAATGATCAGATTAGGTGTGGGCCTGTGTCCGTCCGCATTGAAAGCAGTCCTGTTGACCGCGGCGTATGAGAGCGGACCAAACGGTTCTGTCAGCTCTCGGGGCAGCTTGCCGGGAGGGGCGTTGACGGATAGGTTCCCAGGCCGCGTTTTGAGCGATCAAGAGAGCCGCCATGAACTGCCCGCATTGCCACTCGTCGGCGACCACCGAGCGGGCGGGGCGAACGGTTCATGGCTTCCGGCGCTTCCGGTGCCGGGATTGCGGGCGGCGGTTCAATGAGCGAACCGGCCCGGTGCTGAACCGGGTCTAGGTGCCGACCGACATCGTGTTTCTTGTCGTCTTCTGGAGGTTGCGCTACAAGCTGAGCCTGCGCGACTTGGCCGAAATGTTTCTGATCCGGGGCCTCGTGTTCACCTACGAGGCGGTGCGGGACTGGGAAGCCAAGCTGGCGCCGCTGCTCGCCGAGGGGCTGCGCAAGCGCCGGGCTGGCAAAGCCGGCCGGTGCTGGCACGTCGATGAAACGTACGTCAAGGTCGCCGGCGCATGGTGCTATCTGGACCGGGCGATCGACCGCGACGGCAATCTGGTCGACGTTTTCCTCAGCGAGACCCGCGACATGGCTGCCGCCAAGGCGTTCCTCCGCTCCGCCAGGTCCGTCACCCAGGTCGAGCCCGAGCAAGTCACCACCGACGGCCATACCAGCCACCCCAAGGCCGTCGCCGACGAACTCGGCACGGATGTCGACCACCGCACCAGTCAGTATAAAAGCAACGTGATCGAACAGAATCACCGGGGCATAAAAGGGCGCTACCGGTCGATGCGCGGGTTCAAGAATTTCGATGCGGCTCATCGCTTCTGCCGCGCCTTCGACGAGGTCCGTAACTTCCTGCGTCCGGCTACCTACATCAACCAGACCATCTCGCCCGCCCGTCGGCGGGTCACCCACGTGCAGCGCGTGGCCGCGCTGCGGGACCTGATCTGTGCCGCATGATACAGCTTCTGGCAGTTATTCGTCTGCCACGGCACAACTCTCCCCAAAAGCTGACAGAACCGCCTTGATGGGACGCCTGCACGGCCCTGTACCTCTACACGCAGATCGTGGGCAAGTACCGCCTTGCTCGGACACCCTGGGTGAACCACTCCTGGCACGCCACGCTGTACGTAAACGGACGGGGGCTGACAACCGGACCGGTCCCCGACGGACCGGGCGGCGTGGAGGTTGCCTTCGACCTGATCGATCAAGAGGTGGTGGGGTGCGCCACTGATGGCCGATCCGGCCGCGTCGCCCTCGGCCCGACGACGGTCGCCGACTTTCACCACCCGCTTCATGGAGCTGCTCGCGTGGCTCGGGGCCACGCCCCGGCTGGACGGACGTCCCAACGAGGTGCCTAACCTGGTGCCGTTCGCCGAGGACCGGATTGAACGTCCCTAGGATGCGGATGCCGTGCAGCGGTTCTTTGGCGCTCTGGTGGCTGTTGACGGCGTGCTGAAGCGGTTCCGCACGGGATATCTCGGGAAGGTCAGCCCGGTGCATTTCTTCTGGGAAAGCTTCGAATTGGCGTTCATGCGCTTCTCCGGGGCCGCGGCGCCCTTTCATCCCGGTGGGATCCCAGCCCTGCCGGATGAGGTCCGGATGAGGTCGCCCGCGAGGCTTACAGCCACGAAGTGTCTTCAGCAGGCTTCTGGCCGGGCGGCAGGATGATCGAGTATTCCGCCTTCTACTCCTTTGCCAACTCGGCGCCCGAGGGATTCGCCGAAGCCAAGGTCGAGTCGGAGGACGCGCATTTCAACCGTGACCTCGGCGAGTTCCTGCTGCCTTACGATGCCGTGCGTCGGGCGGCTGACTAGGATGCGACGTTGATGGCGTTTCTGGAGAGCACCTACCGTGCGGCCGACGTCGGCGGCTGGGGACGCGGACGTCTTGAATACGCGCTTGGAGAACCACGTCGGCCACGCTCGCTGTGACGGTCCACCGACTCACGTTTTCCAGTGTAGCAGAAGGGGTCGGACGTCATGGCGCGCTCCTAAGGGTTGATCCGGGGCGGGTTCGATCCAGGGCGGCGGCTTCGGTCCTCAGCAGGCTCAGCACGTCTGGGACGCATTTCCCGCACTGCGGCGCGCAGCCCAGGTGGCGGTAGACGCCAGCCGTGCGGCGGGCGCCGTTCCCGATGGCGCGGGCGACTTGCGTTTCGGTGATCCCGTTGCAAATGCAAACATACATCGTCCGCGCTCCCGCCTGTCCGGGGCAAAGGGTGAAGGGCCGGAGGACAAACGGCCGCCTGGCCCTTTCTTCCGTCGGTCACGCCCGTCAGCAGAAGGCCGGGGCGACACCGGCGACCATATCCGCGGCCTTCGGGGTGAGCGTCGTCAGCGTCTGCACGAACTTTGGGTGGGTCATGCCGCTGCCGATGTAGGTCCAGCGCATCGCCTGCCACTGCACCATGGCGATCTCGTCCCGCTCGGTCGGGGACAGGGGCTCGCAGTTGCGTCCGGTAGCGCGGTGCAGGCCGTCCAGGTTGAAGTCCATCTGGGCCTGAAGGCCGCCGTCGATCATGGCGCCGATCTCCAGATACTCCGCCATGGCGGCCATGATCGCGTCTTCGCTGCGCCCCGCGGCCAGCGCTTCGACCATCAGCGTGTCGAGTTTGGCGTGCTGGGCCTCCTCCATCCAGTGGTGGCGGAGCATGCTCTTGAACAGCGGGTCGAGATTGTGGTCCTCCTTCACGCTGTGCAGGTAATGCTGCTGGGTCATCCACTCGATGTGCAGGATCAGGATGGCAACAGCCAAGGCATCGTGGGCCAGGACGGCCTTGGCGATCTCGGCCGGCGGGCCGATCACGTCCACGGTCGTGCCGAAGTCCTTCTGGAATTCGTCGCGGAAGCGTTTGAACAGGTGGATGTGTTTGGCCTCCTCGCTGGCGAATTGCAGGAAGGCGCGGGTGCGCCAGTCGTTCTCGTCGAGATGCGGGCGGGCATGGTCCAGCACAAAGGGCAGGATGAATTCCTCCACCAGCCCGAAGATGCACAGGTACTCGTAGCCGCGGATCTGGTTCAGAGTCAGCCGTTCGCGCGGGGTCAGGAAGGTCAGCGCCTCGGTGCGCGCCAGCGCTTCGGGCATGAAGGGCTTGGTGAAGTCCAGGCGGCGGTCGCCCCCGATCAGGTCTTCCACCCGCCAGTTGATCCGTTCCGACGCCGCCAGGACGTCCTGATAGGTGTAGCCGTGAGCCGTGTCGAACGGGGAGCGGTGCTGTCCGTATGCCATGTCGCGATTCCTTTTTTGAAGAGATGCGGGGAGCGCTTCAGCGCCGCGCGGAGGTGGTGTCGTAATGACCGTCGCGGATCGCCCAGAGGTCGGTGCGGCACAGCCCGACGTCCTTCAGCGCGCGCTCGGTCATGGTGTAGAGCGCGGCCATTTCCCGGCGGCGGTGCCGTTCCGCAAGACCGCGCATGGCCGCGGCGGTGAGCGTGAAGATCCGCTCGAACTCGCTTTTCCAGAAGCGGCGCCGGGTCGGTGTGCCGGTGACGGCGATGGCGGTGGCCGTGGCGGTTGATGTGTCGTTCATGGGTTCCCTCCGTTGGTTTGCTGCACCGCAGGTCCGACCGCGGCATGGACGGACCTTCGCGCAGGGCCGTGGAGGCCAGCGTTGGAACCACTGTGGGAATGACACGGAAAAGGCATGGAAACGGCGCGCCGAGCGCGCCGCCGGACGCTTCATCAAGGAAATCATACGGTCGGCGGATGAACACTTCCAGTGCCCGCCGATCGTCAAGTCCTGCACATCAATGCTTTAGCATTGATCAAGAGGGTGATGCAGACGACGCCTTCAGGCGCCGTCTGCATCAGGCCGTGAGCACGGCCCGCGCGTCCCTCAGGTCGGGGGTGTCCGCCCCATCCTCGAACCGCGTCAGCAGCGGTGCGATCATCGCCGCCGCCGCGTCCGCCCGGCCGCGTCGTTGCAGCAGGCGGGCGAGACTGGTCGCCGCCCGCAGTTCAGGCCCCAGCGCGCCTTGCCGCCGCGCCGCCGTCACCGCCTCCACAAGGCAGGCCTCGGCCGCCGCAGGAACCGCATCCTCGCCGCAAAGCAGCAGGTCGCCCTTCAACCGCAGGATCTCCGGGGCCTGGAAGTTGGCGCCGTGCCGCGCCGCCGTTTCCAACGCGCGGTCCATCGCCCGCAGGCCGTCGGCCCGCCGTCCGGCCTTGCCGTAGGCTTCGCCCAGCAAGGCGACCAGATAGGGAAGCCCCATCTCCGCGCCCGTCGCGCGGATGGCGGTCAATCCCTCCTCCATCCGCGCGATGCCCTCGGCAAGGCTGCCGAGTTGGGCCAGCGCCCAGCCCAGTTGGAACAGGCCCTGGGACAGCAGCAGCGGCAGCAGGTAGCGTTCGCACACGGCGATGGTCTGCTCGGCCCATTCCTGGGCCTCCGCCGGTTCGCGCCGGAACAGGTGGACGTAGCCGAGCGCCCATTCCGCCAGCGCCAGCGTCAGCGGGTGCCCGGTCTCCTCGGCCAGCGCGTAGGCCTCGCGGCAGCGGCGGACCGCCGCATCGGGGAAGCCCCGCTGCCACAGCATCAGGCCGGAAAAGGTGCGGCAGCACACGCCGGGATCATGCCCGGAATAGAGATAGGTCAGCTGGTGGTGCCGGTCGCAGCGGTACAGCGCCATGCCGCGGCTGGCGTGCTGCCCGGCGTCGTCGTAGTCGCCGCGGAAGAAGCTGTTGCTCCAGAACAGGTGGTGCATCTCGATGTGGACGCCGGGGTCGCGGCTTTTCGCGAACAGCGCGATGCAGCGCTGGCCAAGCTGGCGGGCGATGTCCAGCTCGCCGCGGATCATGTGGAACTGCCCCTGGCCGCGCAGCACCGCGAACAGCTCCCGCTGGTCGTCCAGCCGTTCGCACAGGACACGCGCGCGGGCATAGGCGTCGGCGACCTCCGGCGCGCCCCAGCCCCGGGCCGCCATCATCGTGACGCCCAGGGACTTCTGGTAGGCAAGCTCCGTGCGCAGCCGTTCCGTGGTTTCCGGCAGCCGGGCGAGGATCCCCAGCCCCCGCTTCAGCAGATCCGCCGCCTCCAGGTGCGCCGACCGCCGGATCGCCTTTCCGGCGGCTTGGAACAGGTAACCCACCGCCTTGTCCCACAGCTCCCCCGCCGCGGCGTGGCGAGCCAACTGGTCGACCTGCTCGTCCAGCCGGTCGGCCGAGTTTTCCTCAATCCGGTGCAGCAGCTCCACATGCAGCGCCCGGCGCCGTTCCCGCAGCACGCTGGCGTAGGCCACCTCGTGCGTCAGCGCGTGCTTGAAGGTGAACTCCAGGTCGGGCGGCAAACGGGTCTCGAACAGGAACTCGGCCGACTGGAGTTCGGACAGCCCGTCATACAGCTCCTCCTCCGTCAGTCCGGCGACCGGCCGCAGCAGCGCCACCGGCACGTCGCGCCCGATCACCGACGCGATCTGGAGCAGTCCTTTCAGCCGCGGCGGAAGCCGGTCGATGCGCGCCGCGATCACCGCCTGGATGGAGGAGGGCAGTTCGAGCCCGTCAACCGGCCGGGCGAGGTGGTAGCGTCCGGGCTGGCCCTCCAGCGCGCCGGACTCCGCCAGCGCCCGCACGGCCTCCTCAATGAACAGCGGCGTGCCCTCGGTGCGGATGGCCAGCGCCCGGCGCAGCGGCAGCAGGCCCGGATCGCCGCCGAGCAGCCGTTGCAGCAGCGTGTCCGCGTCCTCTGCCACGAAGGGGTTGAGCCGTATCTGCGAGAAGTAGGACTTGCCGGCCCAACCGTGCCGGTATTCCGGCCGAAAGGTCACCAGCATCAAAATCGGCAGGGCGCCCAGGCTTTCCACGATGGTGTCCAGGGCGGCTTGGGTCGGGGCGTCGATCCAGTGCAGATCCTCCAGCACCAGAACCAGCGGCTGCCGCCGCGCCTCGCGCATGACCAAGGCCTTGACGGCGTCCAGCGTCTGGCGGCGGCGCTGCATGGGGCTCAGCGTCTGCCAGCGCGGGTCGTCAACGGGCAGGTCGAGCAGGGTCAGAAGGGCGGGCAGGTGGGGCAGCAGCTCCGGATGGCCAGCGACGATCTTGACCTGCACACGATCAGCGACCTCCGCCTGCACGTCGCGCTCTCCGATGCCGAACCAGGACCGCAGCAGGCCGCTGATGGGCAGGTAGGCGGCGTGGACGTCCTGCGGGCCGGCGCTGGTCTCCAGCACCATCCAGCCCTGCGGCACCGCCGCCTGGAGAAATTCGTGCACCAGCCGGGACTTGCCCATGCCCGGCTCCCCCACCACGGCAACCACCTCGCCGTGCCCGGTGCAGACGCGGGAAAGGGCGCGGCGCAGGCCGTTGCATTCCGACCGCCGCCCGACGAAGGCCGAAAGCCCGCGCGCCGACCGGATCTGCCAGCGCGACCGCGGCGGCGCACGGTCGTCCAGGGCGAACAGGTCCACCGGCTCCGGCCCCAGATGCAAGGCGGGGAAGGGGCGCACGCGGACAAAGCCCTCGGCGCGGCGGAGCGTTTCCCGCGTCAGCGCGATGGTGCCGGGATCGGCGGCCTGTTCGACCCGCTCCGCGATCTTGACAACCGGCCCCACCGGCTCCACGGCGGGGGAGCGCTCGTCACCCGCCGGGCGCACGACCACCTCGCCGGAATGCAGCCCGATGCGCAGCGTCAGCGCCGCGTCGGACGGCGGTTCCAGCACCGCCCGCATGGCGAGCGCCGCGTAGCAGGCGCGCACGGCGTCGTCCTCATGGGCCACCGGGGCGCCGAACACGGCGGTCACGCCATCAGTCCGCGACGCGCCGAGCGCGCCTTCGAAACGCACAACGGTCTGCTTGATCGCCTCCAGAGCGGGATCGAGCCGTTGCAGGCTTGTCTCCGGGTCGTGGGAGGCTTCCCACGGCAGCGCTTCGGCGATGGAGGCGACCAGCACGGTGACGTGCTTGCGCTCCGTCCCCGCCTGCGGCGGTGGGACGGGCGCACCGGGTGCGGACACGGGTGCCGGGGGAGGGGAGGGGGGCGGCTCAGGGACCTGCGTTACGGGTCGTTTGTACCGGATCGGCACCGCCGTTCCGCGCACCTCCTGCCAAGCCTGCCGCAGCGTGACGTCCGGCAGGCCGCCCTCGCGCAGAATGTGCAGGCCGCTGTTGTAGTGCTGCTCCGCCTCCTCCCGGCGGCCGGTGGCGGCCAGCAGGCGCACCAGATCGGCGCGCGCCGCCACGCACTCGGGATCAAGCCGGACCAGCGCGCGGGCGTGGGCAAGCGCGTCCTCCGGCCGGGTCCACAGGCGGTGGACGAGCGTGGCGAGCACGGCGGCATGGACACTGCGCACCTCCTCGCGCTCCGCCACGCACCAGGCCTGGAAGTCGTGGTTGTTGGCGAGGTCGAGGTCTTCCAAGAACTCGCCCCGCACCGCGCGTGCGACCCTCAGCAGCCGTTCGGTATCCGCGGACTCCACCCCCTCCGCCGCCAGCGCGCGCAGGTCGAACAGGTCCACCTCCACGCCGTCGCCTTGGAAGGCCACGCTGTCGCGCCCGGCCAGGATGCGCGCCCGGTCCGGTTCATCGATGAGGCGCCGCAGCTTGCTCAAGGACCAGCGCAGGGCGCCCCGCGGGTCGTCGGGAACCTCCCAAAACAGGGAGCAGAGATGCTCCCGCCGGAGCGGCCGACCGGTCGCCACAAGGTAGGCCAGCAGTGCGCGGGTTTTCTTCGACTGGGGCAGGGGCAGCCGCTCGGCGCCCCGCGTCACCTCAAGTTCCCCAAGCAACCGGATGGACAGCATGCCTTCCCCCGCCATAATCACGGGTTGGGAAATGCCCCGGGAGCACGCGGTCTGGTCGTCAAGCGGCCTTCAGGTGGCCTTTTCGGGGCGGTACCGGCCACCGTCCCATCGTCGCCGGACACGGCGGTGAGGCGATGCTGTGTTCATAACACCGCAACGCCGACATTGTGACGCTCGCGGCGGATTCCGGTGTGGGTTCCGGTGCCGGCTACGTCAGGCCGGGATGGGAAGCGCGCTGTCCTACCGGCGGGCGCGGACGTTGCTGGCCGAGTCGCTGCCGTTGGAGACAGCCCCGGAGGTAGAAACGATCCGCCGGCACACGCTCCAGGTCAGAGCCCGGCTCGAACGGGCGGCGCTTGTCCCGCCAGAGGAGGTAACAACGCTGCTGCGCGCCCTGGAAACCTACGTTGCCGGAAAGGCCGACCTGATCATCGACTACGCCGCCGCCCAGCACCGGGCGAGCCCATCTCCACGACGACGACCGACAGCACGGTCCAGCGTCTGCTGCACCGGCGCATGGGCGCCAGCCAGCCGATGCGCTGGTCTCCGCGGGGCGCTCACCGAATGCGGACGGTGCGCACCGCCGTGATGAACGGCACGCTCGCCTCCGAGCCCGCAAAGGCCAGCGCAGCTCCCACGCTGCCGAACCCTATGCCCGCTGACCTTTTCACCACGCAGCGTGAAGGCTCCCAGAAGCCCTTCTCGCGCCCGTATCCGCGGCGCCGTCGGACCGCTTGCCGGATGGACGCCTTCCAACCCGGCCGGCACGGCGCACGCAGCCGACGCGGTTGTGCCCGTGACGTGCCGCGGGCCATGGCCGGCCCACGCCACGCGCGTGACGGTGTCGCGAGGGCATCGTCAAGTTGTTGGGCGGGAGCCGAGGATTGGGCGAGCTTGACAGCGAACAGGACGGATGCGGGCTATGCGGCTTGCTTGATGCCGCAGACGTCGTGTCACGTCTCGACGGCGCGGACCCGCTCGGCGCGGTAGCCGGTTGCGGGCCTCAGGTGGCGGGGCAGGAGGAAGAGGTTGTTGATCGGATCGTGAGCGGACAGGAAGCGCCGGGCCGACTTGAACCGCTTCATCTGGCGTTCTCGTCGCCTTGTTGGCTGGTGCGAGTTTTCCGCCCTGTTGTTCCGCCCTGTCAAACGACTTCAGGAATGGGTCCTTCCGCGCACTCGGTGCAGCGGCATGGCTGGAGCGCTGCCGTTCAGGCGGCCTCCAGGACGCGATGACGCAACAGGTCAAACTTCGCGCGGCCGCACATGGACCTTTTGATCGTCTTCAGATGGCTGATCCGCCCCTCCACTGGGCCGGTACTCCATGGCGACGACAGGGCTTCCCGGATGGCGGCGAGATCGCGCGCGATTCCATTGGCAAACCCGCCAGTGCGGTCCCTTTGCTGAGGCCAACCACGGGTCCAGTTTGTCGGCCTGTTGGTGACGCACCATGGCGCTGAACGCGCGCGCCAAACTGATGATCCTGGCGAGCTCCGTGGATCCGGCGATCAGCGCCTCGACGAACCGCTGCTTGGCGGCGTCGATCGTCTCCGCATCAGCCACCACCAGCCACGCTGCCCGGCGTTTCGAAGGCATCTTCCACAGCCACGCCGATCGGGCCGCGCTGGATGCGGACGGGTCCGCGGCGCGCAGGCGGCGGACCCACCGCTGAACGGTCCGGAGTTGTCCGCGAAAGCCTCGCCCCTGAAGCTCCTGCCACAGCCGGGCGGCGTTGTGGCAGCCCTGGTCCCAGCGTTGCTGCAGGTATGCGGCATGGACATCGACCGCGCTGCCGCGGGACCGCTGGGTCCAGAGCGGCAGTCGGCCGGACTGCACCCAGCCGCGCAGGGTCTTGCGATTGACGCCGAGCGTGCGCGCGATCCGCTTCATCGGCCAGCCTTGGCCATGCAACGCCATCGCCTCCGTGAACCGGGCTCGCCGATCGGCATGGCGGTCCGTGGCGGGCAGTTCGGCCTCTACCGCTGGGATGGGCGCAGGCGTCGTGGACGGCACTGTCACCGCACCGGTGCCGCCGGTCTCGGCAGCCGCTGTGGCTGCCGCGCGCAGCTCTCGGTGATGGCGGTCGAGGATCCCGGCCAGGGCGTCGCCGAGATTGCGCAGAAGGTGCCACCGATCGGAAACCTGGACGGCGTTCGGGGCGCCAGTCCGGATGCCGTCGGCGTAAGCGCCGGCCCGGTCGCGGGCGACGACCTCCACGCCGGGATGCGCCTTCAGCCAAGCGGCCACCGTGTCGGCCTGGCGGTCGGGCAGCAGGTCGATGGGGCGGTTGCGCTCCAGATCGACGATGATCGTGCCGTAGCGGTGGCCCTTGCGCCACGCCCAATCGTCGATGCCGATGACGCGCGGGGTCGACCCCACCGGCAGAGGAGCCGCCCGGATCAGGCGCAACAGCGTATCGCCGCTGACCGGCATGGCCAGGCGCGCCGCCAAGCGTGCGCCGGCCTCGCCGCCGGCACTGAGGGCGATGCGCCGCTGGGCCTCGGCGAGCCGGGCCGTTCGTCGAACCCTCGGCGGCGCCACCGTCGGCAGGCGTTCGGCGAAGATGCGGCGCGGACAATCAGAAGCGGCGCAACGGAACCGGCGGACCTGAAGGTCGAGTTGGCCGACCCGCCCCTGCCAGGGAAGGTCGCCGAGACGGCGGAGGTAGCGACTGTGAACGTGGTGCGACGGACGCCGGCACACCGGACAGGCCGCCGTGGCGGCGCGGGCGCGTACGGCGACAAGGACGCGATCGTGTGTGACGGTGACGTGAGCAACGGCCAAGCCGGCCGGGAGCAAGGACAGCAGCGATTTGGACAAGGAAATCAGAGCACTCAGTAGGGGATGCGGTTCTCCCTATGTGCTCACTGCCGCCCTTCAATGCATTCACGCTGCACCGGGTTTGCGGAAGGACCAGTTCGGGATGTCGTTTGACACCGCATTGTGCTGGCGGTGCTCGACGTTCAGCATGATCTCCTTCTCGGCCGCGCCGTATGAGCCCAGCTTGTCCGTGATCATGGCGCGAGGAGCCCGGCCCTGCCGCTTCAGCAGCTTGCGCAGCAGGCGTTTGGCGGCCTAATCGGCGCGGCTTCGTCCGGTGCTGGGCATGCCGATCGGCGCCGCCCTCGCTCACGCCGGCGAATCCGAGCGCCGTGACGGGACCTTCGAACGGGCCGATTTCACCTACGACCACGAGGCCGATGCCGATGTCTGCCCGGCCGGCAAGGACCTCCGGCCGCGGCAGAAGACCTATCGGACGCCGCGCACGCTCGCCGACACGGACGGCCTGATCCACTATCGCGCCAGCACGTTGGACTGCGCACCCTGTCCGCTCAAGCCGCGCTGCTGCCCGAACACCCCCGCCCGCAAGGTGCCGCGCTCCCTCCACGAAGGGGCCCGCGACCTGGCGCGCGCCCTCGCCGCCACCGACGCCTACGCCACCTCGCGACGCGAGCGGAAGAAGGTCGCGATGCTGCTCGCGATGCTGCTCGCCCACCTCAAACGCATCCTGCGGCTCGACCGGCTGCGATTGAGGGGGCCGAACGGGGCCCGCGACGAATTCCACCTCGCCGCCGCTCAGAACCTCCGCAAGCTCGCCAAGCCCATCCCGGTGCCGGAACCCAGGCCGGCATGAGGCGGACCTCCGCCCGCCAGCTCCTCGCGATCGGCACAGCGGCACTCGATCAACACCCGACTTTTTCAACGATATCGGCGCAAAGCGGACGATCCGACCACCAGGGAAAGGGCGGCATCCGCCGATAGGAGTGTGGTGAAAGGGGACAGCGGCATTAGTGCCGGCGGCGTCTTCGCTTGCCTTCGTGCGTGCCTGCAGCAAACGCCAAAGTTCCTTTTAGGCAGGCTCAACTGCGGTTCCTGGTGCAAGAGCCTACGCCCGCTTTGCCCAGCCTGTTGGTCTCGCCGCCTTTGGTTTGCGCCATAGGCCAATCCTCCTGGCAAACTCCGACCATTGGTCCGCATAGGCGAGTGTTGTCTTCGGGTGCCGGGGCACCCTCCAGCGGCCGCGGTACCCGTACGAGGTGAGGTCATGGCTACGACCGAGGAGCCGCTTCAGCAACTGCTGTTCCTTCCCGCATTCCAGGCGGACTATGGCGCCGCAAGGCACGCGTCCCATGGTGCCGGCGAGGGAAAAACGTCGTCGAGGAAGGCGAGGAACGCCCGGACGTTCGGGCTGCCGCGCCGGCTCTCGGGCCAGAGTGCCGTGACGGCGAAGCGATCAACCGCGAAGTCGGCCAGAACAGGCACCAGTTCGCGGCGTTCGACATAAGGGGCGGCGATGTAGGTGGGCGAGATGCCGATGCCGCCACCGGCGGCCAAGGTTGCCGCCACAGCGTCGCTCACGTCGACCGTGATCCCCGCGTTGGGGATGATTTCGACGACCCGTTCGCCGATGCGGAAGGGCCAGCGAAGCGCCAGACCGGAACTCTGGTAGCGGAAATTCACGCAGTCGTGGTCCACCAGCTCGTCCGGGTGCCGCGGCACGCCCCGCCGGGCGAGATAGCCGGGAGACGCGAAGGCGGACAGGCGATGCGGGGCGAGCCGGCGGGATATCAGGCGCGAGTCCGCGAGGTCGCCGACGCGGATTGCGACGTCGATGCCCTCGTCGATGATGTCGGCGACCCGATCCCCCAGGCGCAGGTCAACCGCCAGCTTGGGGTGACGCTCGCGAAACCGGGGGAGCGCCGGCGCCAGAAGATGCACGCCGATGGGCAGAGGGGCCGTCACCTTCAGCGTTCCCGCGGGCTCCGCCCGGGCCGCCATCGCGGCCTGCTCGATCTCCTCGGCCTGTTGCAGCAGGCGCAACGCGCGCTCGTGCAAATCCCGCCCTTCCGGCGTCAGGGTCAGGGAGCGCGTGGTGCGCGTGAACAGCGACAGCCCCAACTGCTGCTCCAGCCTCTGCACGCTCTTGCTGACGGCCGACGGCGACACGGACAAGGCGCGCGCCGCCGCCGTGTAGCTGCCGAGCGACGCCGAGCGGGCGAAGGCGATGAGGCCGGTCAGCCTCTCCAAACCGATTTGTTCCATCATGGCATCAGTAAAGCGAAAACGAGCCGGATTATCAACAGTGCGCAGGGCGGGTAGCGTCTCTCCATCGGCGCCGCTGGGGCGCCCATCGCTCAGGAGCCCGCCATGCCTCAGACCACTTCCGCTACCCCGTCGGCAACGCCCTTTGGCCCCGCCACCCTGCACGACCGCACCGTCGTCATCGTTGGCGGCACCTCGGGCATCGGCCTGTCCGCCGCGATCCAGGCGAAGGCGGCCGGCGCCAAGGTCATCGTCATTGGCGTCGACCGCGACCGCGCCGCCCGGGTGGCGGCGGACCACGGCTTTGCGGGCTGGCGCGCCGCCGACGTGACGAATAGCCAAGCCATTGAAGCGGCGCTGGCCGACATTCCCCACGTCGACCATCTCGTGCTGCTGGCCGGGACCTTCGTCGCCGGCAAGATCATGGACGCCGACGTGGATTACCTGCGCCGGGCGTTCGACGAACGCATCTGGGCGGCGGTCGCCGCGATCCGGGCCTTGGGCGACCGGCTCGCCTCGGATGGCTCCATCACGCTCATTTCCGGCGCGCTCGCCGACCGGCCGAACGCCTATGGCACCGCCATCCTGGCCGCGGCGTCGGCCGCCATGGAGGCTTTCGCCCGCGGGCTGGCCCTTGAACTGGCGCCGCGCCGCGTGAACACCCTGTCGCCCGGCACGACCGACACGCCGCTTCTACTGCGGACGCTCGGCAACGGGCGCGACGCCTATGTGGCGTCCGTGACGGAGAAGCTGCCGCTCCGCCGCCTGGGAACGGCGGAGGAGGTCGGCGCGGCGGTGGTCTTCCTGATGAGCAACGGATTCATGAACGGCGAGACGCTGCACATCGACGGCGGCGGGCGCCTGGTCTGATCACCGACAGCCGCCGATCCGTCAAGGTGCCGGGCCGGCGGATGCCGGCCTGTGGCCCGCATCGTGAGGAACGATCCATGCCGACCCTGTTCGATCCCATCACGCTTGGCGCCATCCAGGCGCCCAACCGCCTCCTGATGGCCCCGATGACCCGCGCCCGCGGAACGCGGGACCATGTGCCGACGCCGATGATGGCCAACTACTACGCCCAGCGCGCCTCCGCCGGCCTCATCATCAGCGAGGCTATCGGAATCAGCCAGCAGGGGCTGGGTTGGCCCTACGCCACCGGGATTTGGTCGGCGGAGCAGATCGCCGGCTGGCGCCGCGTCACCGAGGCGGTGCACGGCGCCGACGGGCGCATCATCGCCCAGCTCTGGCACATGGGCCGGGTCGTCCATCCGAGCTTCCTCGGCGGCGCCCAGCCGGTGTCGGCCTCCGTCACCACTGCCCCCGGCCACGCTCACACCTACGCCGGCAAGCAGCCCTACACGGCGGCGTGTACCCTGCGCCGCGATGAGATCCCGGGCCTTCTTGCGGACTTCCAGGCGGCCGCCCGCAACGCGATGGCAGCCGGCTTCGACGGTGTCCAACTCCACGCCTCCAACGGCTACCTCATCGACCAGTTCCTGCGCGACAGCGCCAACCACCGCGACGACGCGTATGGCGGCCCGATTCCCAACCGGATCCGCTTTTTGCGCGAGGTGACGCAGGCCGTGGCGGATGCGGTTGGCGCCGATCGGACCGGCGTGCGCCTGTCGCCCAACGGTGAGACGCAGGGCGTGCGCGACAGCGACCCCTTACCACTGTTCATCGCCGCGGCGGAGGCGCTATCGGCCATCGGGATCGCCCACCTGGAGCTGCGGGAACCGCCGCTCGACGGCACCTGCGGCGTCGGCTACCCGCCGCCGCTGGCGCCGTTGATCCGCCCGGCCTTCAAGGGACCGGTACTGCTGAACTCCGATTTCGACGTGGCGCGGGCTCAGGAGGACCTGGGCGCGGGCACGGGCGACGCCGTGACCTTCGGCCGCCCGTTCATCGCCAACCCCGACTTCCCGCGGCGCATCGCCGAGGGCCTGCCTCTGGCCGCTGACGACCGCGAGACCTGGTTCACGCAAGGACCCGACGGCTATCTCGACTACCCCTCAGCGGACGGTTCCGCTCGGCGGCAGAGCGCCTGACCCACCATTCACGAAAGGACAGGACCATGACACAAACGCTTTCGGGCAAGGTTGCCCTCGTCACCGGCGGTTCGCGGGGCACCGGCGCCGCCATCGTCCGTCGGCTCGCCCGCGACGGTGCGGACATCGTGTTCAGCTACGGCTTGTCGAAGGAGCAGGCCGAGCGGGTGGTGCAGGAACTCGAAGCCCTCGGCCGGCGCGCCATCGCCATCAAGGCCGACCAAGCGGTCGGCTCGGAGGTCGAATCCCTGGTGAAGGCCGCGTACGGGGCGTTCAACCGGCTCGACATCCTGGTCAATTCGGCCGGTGTGTTCGTGACGGGCGTTGCGGGCGATCCCGCCGCCGACCCGGTGGCGTTCGACCGCCAGTTGGCCATCAACGTGAAGGGCGTGGTGAGCGCCGTCCGGACAGCCATTCCGCTGCTGAGCGACGGTGGCCGCATCGTGTCCATCGGCGCGGCCGGCGCCAGCCATCGCGCGGCCTTTCCCGGGATCGCGGACTATGTCGCCTCGAAGGCGGCGGTTGCGGCCTACACCCGCGGATGGGCGCGCGATCTGGGCGCGCGCAGGATCACCGTGAACGTCGTCCAGCCCGGCCCCACCAACACGGGCATGGCCCCCCAGGAGGGGCCTGTGGCGGAGATGCTGCGGGGCATGTCGGCGCTTGGCCGATACGGGGAGCCTGAGGAGGTCGCCGCAGCGGTCGCCTTCCTGGTCGGACCGGAAGCCGGCTACATCACGGGCGCGACGCTCACCGTTGATGGCGGCCTGTCCCTCTGACGTCAACGGCGCACTCATCCTAGTGCATCGCCGTTCCTCGCTTCCGCGTGCCGGGTGCACAGTCCTTGGGCTACGGTGTGGCTGGCAATCGTTGGGCGAGGCTCTGTTGGTCACCGCGGCGCTTCTGCTCGGCAAGGTCGCCCCGGTGCCGATGTGGAAAGGCCACTATACCGCCATGATCGGCATAATGCCTTGGGGTGGCCGATCCATTTTGACGTCCTCGTAGGCGCTGAATGCCGGCGCCCCGCATCTTGAACGGTACCAACAGCCTGCAGCCTACAGGGACGCCCAACCGCAACAGGCTCCATGATGGTGTATTCGCACGCTGTCGCCGGATTCCACGCGCACCTTGGCGTCCGCAAACGTCCTGTGATGACGCATGGCGGTGTTGCAGAAGGGGACGGCGGCCTTCGGATCGCCGTCATTGCTGGCTGGCTCAGATCGGCTTGTTTGCGCGACAGCTCGGGATGCCAGCTCCCGGTCCGATGCTGACCCGGCTGTCACTCGTTGAGCTTCACCCCGAAGGCGCTCCAAAGTGCCATCTTCCCTTTTGGCGTGATGTCCAAGGTCCGGCTCCCGCCAACCCGCCGGACCCAAGCTTGCTCAAAAGCATGGGTGCAGATGGCTGCACCCAACTGACCGGCGATATGCGGGCGCCGCTCGCTCCAGTCGAGGCAAGGGCGGCAAATCGGACGTGCGATCCTCTGCGGTGAGCGCCCAGGCAGCGCGATGCCGAGCGTCGCCATCAGGGTCAAGCCATGCTGCGTCACAAGCCCGTTGTCGCCTTCGATCTCCACGGCGCCCATGGCAATGAGCGCGTCCGAGATGCGGACACCGAGCTGACCGGCAAGATGATCGTAACAAGTCCGTGCCGCCCGCAAGGCCGCGTCGCTTGGGCCAACACGCACGGGCTTCCGCAGCGGTGTTTCCCCGCCACTGATCCGCATCATGCTCTCAATCAGGGCCGCCACATCGGCACCGGCCAGCCGATGGTATCGGTGGCGCCCCTGCTTTTCACTGACGATCAGTTGCGCGCTCACCATCCGCGCCAGATGACCGCTTGCGGTCTGTGGGGTGATCGACGCCGCGTCCGCGAGTTCGCTCGCGGTCAGCGCACGTCCGTCCATCAGCGCCACGAGCATCGCGGCGCGGGCCGGTTCACCGATGGCGGCAGCCACCTCGGCAATCTGATTGGGTGTGGACATCCTGTCTCCTCCGGTCCGCACAGCATAACCCAAGGCGGCCGCATGATCCTTCGGCTCAGACCGAACCATTCACCAGCTCCCTTCGGCCATAAGCAGGGCGACCCTTCCTGGAGAGCCGCGAACCATGGCAGCCGTTTCCATCCAACGTCCGTTCCTCGGCTGGCGCGTCGTCGCCGCCGCCTTCGTGCTGGCAGTGTTCGGCTGGGGGGTCGGCTTCTACGGCCCGCCGGTCTATCTCTATGCCGTGGTCGAACGCACCGGCTGGCCGGTGTCTTTGGTTTCGTCAGCGGTAACGGTGCATTTCCTGTGCGGCGCGCTGGTGGTGGCCAACCTGTCGCGGCTGTACCGGACGCTGGGAGTTCCCCGCGTGACCTGCCTGGGCGCCGCGCTCCTCGCGCTCGGGGTCGTCGGCTGGGCCACGGCCGATGCGCCGTGGCAGCTGTTTGCCGCGGCGCTGACCAGCGGCGCCGGATGGGTGGCGATGGGGGCTGCCGCAATCAATACGATCGTCTCCCCCTGGTTCGTCCGCCGCCGCCCGGCGGCTCTCGGATTGGCCTATAACGGTGCCAGCATCGGCGGCGTCATCTTCTCGCCGCTGTGGATCACCCTTATGTCCAGCGTCGGCTTCTTCCCCGCATCCCTTGCCGTGGGCTTGGTGATGACGGCCGTGGTCGGTCTCCTCGCCGCGCTGGTCTTTTCGAAGACGCCGGAGAGCCTCGGTCAGGAGCCCGATGGCGGTATGCCGGACCAGCCCGCCGTCACCCCGGCGGTGCGCGACGCTCGCCCCCTTCCAGGCCACAGCCTTTGGCTGGACCGCCGCTTCGTCACACTTGCCTGCGGGATGGCGCTTGGTCTGTTCGCGCAAATCGGTCTTCTCGCCCACCTGTTCTCACTGCTGGCGCCGGTGCTCGGCGAATCGAGCGCCGGGCTGGCGATGGGCGGGGCCACCCTGGCGGCAATCGCCGGCCGCAGCGCCGTCGGCTGGATGATGCCGGTTTCTGCCGACCGCCGCCTCGTCGCCTGCCTGAGCTACGCAGGGCAGTTGCTCGGTACGGTGGCCTTGGTAACGGCGGGTAATGATGGCGGTCCGACGCTGGTGGCGGGGATCCTGCTGTTCGGCCTTGGGATCGGCAATGCGACGTCGTTGCCGCCCCTCATCGCGCAGATGGAGTTCGCGAGCGAGGATGTGGCGCGGGTTGTTCCGCTGATCGTGGCCATCGGGCAGGCGACCTATGCCTTTGCCCCCGCCGCCTTCGGGCTCCTGCGGACCGGGGTCGATGGGGGAACTGAGCCGGGAGCCTACCTGTTCGTTGCCGCTGGCACGGTCCAGGCAGCCGCCATTGCGTGCTTTCTCCGGGGTCGGCGACCTCATTGAGGCTCGTTATCTGGCCACCGCTCGGGCGGCGCTGCACCATTGTCGGATGTACCGGTCGGCCCGGAGGGTCGGGTCGCGCTCAACGACGTCCAAACACCATGACGTCAGGCCATCCCATGAAGAACCGGCCTGCTCTGGGCGGAGTGTCCACCCGAGTTCTGACAGCAGAAAGTTCGCTTTGGCGGTGTTCGCCAGCATGGACGCGGTCACCCAGTTGGTCGCGCCATCGGCGCCGCCACGGCTTACGGGAACAACGTGGTCAATGGTGGGGAGCCGCTCCCAATAGGCGAAATGACACCGGTCGCTCTTCCAGTTGGGATGGCAAGGGAAATTCTCTGGCATCAACTTGGACAGGAGCCGAAGCGTTCCCGGAAATACCAACCGCCGTCCGGAATACCGATCGAGAAAGCCGTCTCGTCGAAAAATCACCATGCATTGGCGAGGTGTGTAGTCCCGGCCTGTAGGGTGGATTGGATTGAAAGGATAGTGGGTGTGAAGGAGCTGCTGCGCGTCAGCGACCGTCCCGGTTGAGAGGGCGGCGCAGACGGCCGATAAGATCTCATCTGGTTGCGGAATCCCTTTGGCCATCTGATGCGTCTTGGCTTCATTCTGTGGCGAGGGCAACTGTTCGCAGACCAACGGTGCGGTAGATAGGGTGACCAACACCGCATCTGAGGATTATAGTGCGATGCAGGCTGCATTTATCGTCCAGACGGATGATCGATTCGTATTCGGTGCCCGTCATTGGCTGGCGGAGAAGGGAGTCAGCCATGAGAGCGTTCCGATCGACGTGCCCGGCTGCGGCCATGTTCCGGGCACTCGGCATTGGAAGCTGTCGTTCGTCCGTCATGAGGACGCGGCCGCGTTCAGAACGTTGTTTGCCGGCATTATCGTAGCCTGACAGTGGCCCCTACAACTCGGGTGCGCCAAGGCGACGGCTCCTTTCTGCTCACGTTGCTTATCATGGGTTGGAGGCCGTCACCGAAGAGGGGTCGTGACCGGTGGTCCGCCCACTTGCACGCGATGGCACCCCGGTGACGGCGGGATCCTGATGCCGCTGGCCGGGATGATCAGCCGCCCTCGGCCGACCCCGGCACGGCGCGCGCCGCCGCTTGAAACCCAATTTTGGAGTGGGTGCCGTCACAAAACGGCTTCTTCGTCGAGGCGCCGCAGCGACAGAGCCAAACCTTGCTTTTGGTTGGCAGAACCTTGCCGTCAGCATCGTGCAGTTCGATCATGCCCGTCACCAGATAAGGCCCGTTCGGCGTGGCTTCGATCTTGACCTCGGCCATTGGCAGCCCTCCGTCCCCTTACACTCGCGTCCTGGGGGCGAGCCCAGTCCGCTCCATCGCCTGTTAACAGTGCCGGGCGTCACTTCTCCTCAGTCGGCTCCAAGCGTCAGGATAGGTCGGTGGACATCACGCGATGGCGGCTTGGTCGACGCCTGGAGAGACCAGAACGCGCCGCCCGCGCCAAGCGACTGCTTTGCCGGCTCAACGCCCTCGGCTACGACATGCTGCGGTGGCACAGGCCGGACCCGGACCGCACTCCAACACCTCGTCCCAGTCGGATGTTTGTTCAGACCAGCCAGGTATTTCTGGCCAGGGCGGCGCTCTCCTTCCATTACCGAGGCGTCGTTTGTGCATTGCTCGTCCAACGCAGACGCCCGCACCGCAAAAAAAGAGAAGATGGCAATGCTGCATTGCGGAACAAAGCGCGAACACCTAGGGTTGCCGCTGTCGTTTTGTTTAGGAGAACTGACTGATGCTTGGGGAAGCCCCCCCGCTGAAACTGACCGGCTGGGCGTGGCTCCACACTGGGATCGACCGCCGCATCATCGGCTGGGATGCCGAGGCCGGCGCGTGGGTGGCGTCGCCGCCGGTGGCCTCCGTCGGGTCGAGCGCGCCAGGGACGCCACCGAGCTGGGCCATGACCGCGAGCCACCGGGCTCTGCAGCTGTCAGATCCAGCGCGAACGCTATTGGACGACATGCTGGGAGCCATCGATCAATTCCGGGCGGAGCATCCTTTCGTCGCCGGCCAGAGCAACGCGGCAATTTCCGTCCGCCTGTGGCGGCCGCGATCCAATGGCCGATCGGGGCCGGTTTCGCGCCGATCCGCATGACCTGGCAAGGAGTGCAGCTGTTGGCGCTCCGCCCTCCGCCACTCACCGGCAAGCGGCGGTTAGGCTATTGAACCTGTCTCCGTTCTTCTGAGGGGCATACGCGAATATGCACTCTGAGCGCGATCTTACGAAACATGCGCAACTTTCACGGTTATCCCTGTTGGATGGGGTAGGATACCGGGGAGGGGGCGTTGAAGGTCTATGAATACGAGCTGCCGCTGGCAGTGGAGACCGCCGCCGTCCGGTTCATGCGTGAGGCCGGCGAGTTTCGTGCCGAGGGCCTGCGGGCAGAGCTGGAACGCTTGGGCGTTCCTCGAACCCTGTCCAAATGGCGCCCGGCGTCCGCTCCACTCGCCACCAACCTCCTCCAGCGCCATCGCTTGGCCGGCGACCTCCGGCAGGTCAGGCGGCGCGTCTGGTGTTGGTCTCGGTGCCCGGGCGCCAGAGTTTGAGAGTGGCAATCAGCACTACCTTGGCAGTTTCCCGGTGAGGAGGCGAGCTGAGCTCTGTTGTACAGCGCAGGACGTGATCTGGGCTGGAGGCGATCATGCTGGAGGTGCGGAGCAGAGAAGCCGAGCTGGACGCTTGGCTGGAGCCGTTTCTGGACGCTCTGGGCCACAAGACCCGGCGGCGCTGGGCCCCGGTGTACATCCGCGGTCTGTACGGCCGGACGGCCCACAAGAGCGTGCAGCCGATCGCCGCGGCGTTGACGCCCGGCGACTACAACCAATTGCACAACTTCGTCGCCAGCCGCTCTTGGGACACGGCTCCGCTCGAACCGATCCTGGCGCGAACGGCTGATCAGCTGGTCGGCGGCCCGGATGCGATCCTGGCCATTGACGACACCGCCGTGCTGAAGAAGGGCGAGCATTCCGTCGGGGTCGCCGCGCAGTATGCCGGCGTCGTGGGCAAGACCGCCAACTGCCAGGTCCTGGTCACCCTGACCCTGGCCCGCCGCGAGGTGCCGGTCCCGCTGGTCATGCGCCTGTTCCTGCCCGAGAAGTGCTAATCCCGTAGAACGGTCACCCCTGCTTTGTGAATGGGCAGCGTTGCCTGAGAGCATGCGGCAGCCCACATAATATTGGGACGAGCACGGCGCTGGAGGGCGGGGCCATGCAAAGCATTCTGGTTCCCATCGAGGAAAGCGACGTTTTGCCTTCGATGCTGCAGACTGCGGCGTTGGCTGCCCGTGCCTGGGGCAGCTATCTGGAAGGTTTGTATGTGCGGCGCGAGTACGCGGGAACGGTCCCGGTGATCGGGGGTGTTCCAGTCGTCATCGAGGAACTCCGCCACGACGAATGGGAGCGGATACGCCGAGCCCACGCTCAGTTCGATGCGGTCATGCGGGAAATGAACATCCCCCTGGTCGAGGCCGCGGATGGCGGTGGCTTGGCCGCCCACTTCCGCGCCGAGGCGCCCCCCGGCGATACGTTCGTGGCCCAGCACGCCCGCCTGTTTGACCTCACTGTAATCGGCCAGCCGGCCCGTGGTGACGCGGCACCGCGGCTGTCAACTGTGGAAGCCGTATTGTTCGAGAGCGGTCGGCCACTGCTGCTGGCGGCGCCGCAGCCGCCTGAGCGGTTGGGCGAGACCGTCGTGATCGCCTGGAACGGCAGCACCGAGACGGCCCGCACGCTGGCCTTGGCCCGTCCTATTCTGGAGCGAGCCCACCGTGTCGTTGTGCTGTCGGTGGAGGGCGGAATGGTCGATGGGCCAAGCGGGGAGGAGGTTGTCCGCTACTTGGCCCGGACGGGACTCACCGCGCAGGCCCGCCATGTGCCGCAGCATCATGGGACCGGCGAAACCATCCTCGAGGAAACTCGGGCACTGGGCGGCGATCTCCTGATCAAGGGCGCATACACGCAAAGCCGTCTACGGCAGATGATCTTCGGTGGCGCCACCCGCCATATCTTGGACATGGCGCACGTGCCCGTGTTCCTGGCGCACTAGATGCCGTAATGGGCCTTGCACCAAGCGCTGGCTTGGCCGGGCGACTGTCCCCACAGTGATGGTTTGAGACACGGGGTGTGCGTGTTGCATCGAGGAGAGAAGGGTCGGATGGTGCCCCAGCCCCACCCTTGATCAGATGACGCGGACGGAGTTCGGGCGTCCAAGATCGAGCATGCGGTTGAGGACCGCGACGCCAATGGCGACCTCCGTGGCCTGCGCCTGATCGGAGTGGAAGCGCAGCGCCTCGCCGAGGACGCCCTTCCAGCGCGCCATTTGGCTTTCCACGCCGGCGCGCTTGTTGTACCCGCTGCTCCGCTGCCAGGCCAGCCGGCCCTTCTCGGCGATCGTCTGGATGTGGCGGTCGCGTTGCGTGGGCGCGGTCTCGGCGGTGGCGCTGAGCACGGCATCCACGCGCGGCGTCACCACCGCGGCCCTGGGATGGCGCTCGTGCACGGCTGCGTAGACGCCGCTCCGGTCGTACGCGCCATCGCCGGTCACCGAGGCCACGGGCTCGGAGACCTGATCGAGCAACGGGCCAACCTGGGAAGCATCATCGACGCCACGGTCGGTCAGCGTGGCGGCGACGACCCGGCCGCTGCCCACGTCCAGGCCGATGTGCAGGGCGCGCCAGGAGCGCCGCTTCTTGGTTCCATGTTTCTCGATCAGCCATTCGCCGGGGCCACACAGCTTCAGTCCCGTGCTGTCGACCAGCAGGTGAAGGGGGCCGCCGCTCGAGCGCGGCGGTGATGGTAGCGTCACCGTCCGGGCGCGGCGGGCGATGGTGGAGTGATCGGGCACCGGCAGCTCAAGCCCGAGCAGCTGGAGGACGGAGCCGATCAACCCTTCGGTCTGGCGCAGCGCCAGCCGAAACACCGCGCGCAGCAGGAGCGCCGTCGTAATCGCCAGATCCGAGTAGTTGGGCTGCCCGCCCGGCGTGGTGCGGGGCGCCGCCTTCCAGCCCGCGATTGCCTCCTCGCTGACCCAGACGGTGAGGCTGCCGCGCTGGCGCAGGGCGGCATCGTACTCGGCCCAATTCGTCACTTTGTGCTTCGGCCGGGCAATGTGATGGCGACGAGCGGCATTGGCCTTGTGCGGCATAGCGGGCGACCAGAACGGAGACGGGTGCTTGACCTACGACACCCACCGTATTCATGCTACACGGCGCTCGGAGCCATAAAAGACGCCTTGCCGCGAAGAGCGGCTAATTGACGTTGCTTAAAGGTGTGCGCCCCCCCGTATGCCAGTTTGCGTCGGCTTCCCGAAAAGTGTGAATTCAAAAAGCAGGAGAGCTTTGGGGCTTTCGACGACCGCGAAGCCGGCGGACCGTACGAACTTCATTGCTTGCTCCGGGGCGTCTCCTTGCTCATGGCTTGGAGGTGAGTATGAACGGGTTGAAGGAGCGGCTTCGGACTGGCACGGGCAGCCTATCCGGCTTCATCAACGTCATTCCATCTGTCGTGACGACCCAAGCCATCGCAGCCGCTGGTGCGGACTGGGTGATCCTCGACCAGGAGCATGGTCCGATTGGGCCGGAGAGCCTGCACGCCATGATCGCCGCCACGGCCGGCACGGCCTGTTCGCCGCTGGTGCGCGTCCCGCGCCGGGATGAGGCTTACGTCAAGCGCGCCCTCGATGCCGGAGCGGAAGGCATCGTCTTTCCGCTGGTCACCACCGCCGAGACCGTTGCCGACTGCGTGGCGCTGACCCGTTACCCACGCCAGGGCAAGCGCGGCTGGGGCCCCTTCGTGGCCCATTCCCGCTGGGGCGCTGAACTGCTCGACTACCTGCCGCGGCACGGCGACCAAACGGTGTGCGGCGTCCTCATCGAGACGCGCAGCGCCGTCGAGAACATCGCGACGGGCGGCGTATCCGACGCCGATCCTCGCACACCACAACGTTCGAGACGTTAGGGCAGCGGCGAGGAGCCGCGAGGAGGGC
Source organism: Azospirillum canadense (assembly GCF_025961225.1). Taxonomy (GTDB): domain Bacteria; phylum Pseudomonadota; class Alphaproteobacteria; order Azospirillales; family Azospirillaceae; genus Azospirillum; species Azospirillum canadense. The sequence continues at coordinate 43,773 of NZ_JAOQNG010000003.1, forward strand.
CCATGGAGGCAGACACGTCCATCCTCGACGCGGCGGTGGTTGGGGCGGGCTGGGCCGGACTGGGGGTCAGCCATGCCCTGAGCCAGGCTGGCCTGCGCCATTGTGTGTTGGAGCGCGGCCGGATCGGCGAGACGTGGCGGACCCAACGCTGGGATTCCTTCCGGATGAACACGCCAAACCGCGTGACCGTCATGCCGGGGGACCACTATGAGGGCGCCGACCCGGAGGGCTTTCTGACGCGCGACGGGTTCGTTGCCCTGCTTGAACAGTTCGCGGCGCGAAACCGCTTGCCGATCAGGACGGGATCTCCCGTGACCGAACTTGTTCAGGACGAGGAGAGTGGCGGCTATCGTCTGGCGACACCGGACGGCACGCTGCGGGCACGAAACGTCATCATCGCGAGCGGCAGCCTCAACCGGCCACGCCGCCCGGCGGTGGCTGACGCCTTGCCGCCCGGCCTGATCCAGGTGGATGCATCCGATTACCGCAACCCGGCCGCGCTGCCCGTCGGAGCCGTGCTGGTCGTCGGCAGCGGCCAGTCCGGTGGTCAGATCGCCGAGGATCTCGTGCTGGCGGGGCGCCGCGTGTACCTCGCCACCAGCCGCATCCGGCGTTTCCCTCGCCGTTACCGGGGGCAGGACATCGTGCAGTGGCTCCTGCAGGCCGGATGGATGGATGTTCCGCGCAGGGATTTCGTTGAACCGTCGGGCCGCATTCCACCGCGACCGCTGCTTGGCGCGGTCCACACGATCAGCCTGCAATCGCTCAGCGCACAAGGGGTGGTGCTCCTCGGCCGGTTCACCGGTGTCGCGGACAGCGTCCGCCTTACCTTCGCCAATGACCTGCCGGACAACATGACCTTTGCCGACGAGGCCTCGGACAAGCTGAAGCGCAAGATCGACGACTTCATTGCGCAGAACGGTCTGCAAGCACCGGCCGCCGAGCCCGACCCGGCCGAAATCGTCGCTCCCCGGCTTCCAAACCCATTGATCCGTTCGCTCGCCCCGACCGGGCAGGGCATCACCACGGTGATCTGGTGCACCGGCTTTGAAGGCGATTACCACTGGGTGCGGCTGCCGGGGGTGCTCGACGCCCGAGGCCAGCCGGTGCATGAGGAGAGCGTGGCCAACCTTCCCGGCATCTACTTTGCTGGCCTGGATTTCGCCGTTACGCGCCGCTCCGGCACGATCATGGCGATTGCCGAGGAGGCGCGACGTGTTGTCCAACACATCACCGCAAGGCGGCCATGATCGACCACGCCGATGTCGTTGTCGTTGGCGCCGGTGGATTGGGCGCGGCCACAGCCTTTCACCTCGCCAAGCGCGGTGACTTGTCGGTCGCTCTCCTCGACAAGCACGCCATCGGCTCGCAGACGTCGCCGCGGGCTGCGGGCATGGTGAGCTGCCTGCGGAAAAGCGATCTGATGATCACGCTGATCAAGCGTGCCTGTCAGCAAATCGAGCGTTTCACCGAGGAGACCGGCCAGCCACTGGATTGGGTCCTGTCCGGCAGCCTGAAGGTCGCGCGACGCTCTCAGGATGCCGAGGTTCTCGCCGCTGATCGGCAGCGTGGCCGGCGCATGGGGCTTGATGTCGAACAGATCACGGCTGCGGAAGCGCATCGCCTCAATCCGTTCTTACAGACGCAAGGCGTTGAGGCAGTGCTGCGAATCGGCGACGACCGCTATTTCAATCCGGCGCAGGTCGCTGTCGGGTTTGCGGTCGCGGCGCAGGCATGGGGCGCTGCGCTTCTGCCGAACACCGACGTCACGCGGGTGGACATAGAACGCGATGCCGTCGTTGGTGTTCAGACCACGTGGGGAACGATCCGTGCATCCGTCCTCGTCGATGCCGCTGGAGCCTGGACACGGCAGGTGGCAGAAGCCAGCGGCATCCGCGTTCCGCTTGTCCCCACGCGCCTGCAGCTGATCGTGACGGAACCTCAAGCCGGTGTGCGCGCCGATTTGCCGATGGTGCGGATCATGGACGCGGCCGTCTACATGCGGCCGTGCGAGGGCGGGTTGCTGTGGGGCGTGTACGAGGAGGAGCCCCGTTTCTTCGACATGAACGCGTTTCCCTCTGACTTCGACGTCAAGGATCTGCCGCTTGACGCGGCGGTGCTGCGGGCTGCCGCTGAGGAGGTCAGGGCTCAGCTGCCGGTCCTGCGCGTGGCGAAAGCACGCGAACTGCGCGGCGGTCTTCCGACCATGACCGCGGATGGCCAGCACATTCTCGGGCCATCGCCAGCGCTGCGGGGCTTCTATTTCGCCAGCGGATGCAACGTGGCTGGGCTTTCGATCGCCCCAGCGGTGGGCGAGGCGCTCGCCATGTGGATTGCGGAGGGCCAGCCTCCAACCGATCTCTCACCGCTGTCGGTCGCACGCTTCCGCGACGCATCCTGGCCGGAGGACCAGCTGAGAAAAGAAGCGGCGTGGCAATACCGCCACTTTTATGGGGCCGTTTAGGCCGTGTGATGGCCATGGTTGCTGGAATGAAGCGCGGCGACGGTTGCCATTGATGGGCAAGTGTCCGCGGACCGCCGCGGTACCGAACGATCTCCGAAGGGGGCAATGAGCATGGGTGCCTTGGACATCTCCAATCAGGAACTGGCGCTTCTGGTGGACAAAGCCATGGACCTCGCCAAGAGCTACTGGGGTTCCATCGACGAGCGGCGCTCCTACCCGGTGACCGGAGGCGAGCAGACCACCAAACTCTTCTCACGGCCCTGGCCTGAAGCCGGGCTCGGCGAGGCCGTCCTGCAAGATTTCGCGACGATCGCCGACCACGCGCGTCCATCCGGGGGCCGGTTCTTCGGCTATGTTTTGGGTTCGGGAGAGCCCGTGGGAGCGATCGGCGAGCTTCTCGCCGCGGTCCTGAACCAGAACGTCACGTCCTGGCGCTCCGCCCCTGCGGCGACGGCGATCGAGCAGGCGGTCGTCGGCTGGCTGGCGGACGCGGTGGGCTGTGCGGGCTATCGAGGCAGCCTGTGCGGTGGCGGTTCGACGGCGAACCTGATGGCACTGGCGATGGCCCGCGAAGCCAAGCTCCCCGCCAACGATACAGGCGCCCGTCCCGGCATCGTCTACGCGTCCGAGCAGGTGCACATGTCTGTTCCAAAGGCCATCGCGCTGTTGGGCCTCGGCCGAAGCAATCTGCGCCTGATCCCCGTCGATGGCGCGTTGCGGATGCGGACCGACGCGCTCGCGGCGGCCATCGCCGACGATCGGAAGGCAGGGCAGACGCCCATGGCGATTGTCGGAACCGCCGGCACGGTCAACACCGGCGCGATTGACCCATTGTCGGAGATCGCCGACATCGCAGAACGCGAGGCTCTATGGCTGCACGTCGATGGCGCCTACGGCGGCCTCGCGGCCCTGGCGGCGCCGGACCAGTTCCGTGGATTGGACCGGGCGGACTCCGTGTCGCTCGATGCCCACAAATGGCTGTACCAGGTGTTGGAGTGCGGTTGCCTGCTCTATCGCGATCGGCACGTCGCGCCTGAAACTTTTTCGCACAGCGGCGACTATGTCCGGACCTTCAATGAGGATCCCACGGAGGGATTCGCGTTTTTCGAGGAGTCGATGGAGCTTTCGCGCCGCTTCCGCGCGTTGAAGCTCTGGCTGTCGCTGCGCTACCACGGCCGTCGCGCCTTTCGCGATGCCATCGCGCAGGATCTCGGCCACGCCCAACTGCTGGTGCGCGAGCTGCAAGCGCAGCCGGCCCTGGAAGTGCTGGCGCCGGTTCCGCTCAGCGCGGTCTGCTTCCGCCATCGCGCGAAGGACAATGCCGAGATTCTGCGGGGCGTGATTGGACGCGGCCGTGTCTATCTATCGAACGCGATGATCAACGGCCAGTTTGCGTTGCGCGCCTGTTTCGTCAACCATCGCACGACGGACGACGATGTGCGGGCGATCGTCCGCGAAGTCCTTGCCGCAGCAGAGGAGATCAACGCGTGAATGACTGCGGGCGCGACACGTGGGCCGGAATCCTGAGGGCGGTGTAACGGAGCACGTTGTGGCCATTGCCATCGGCCTTCGGAGCAGCGGCTTTCCCCAATCGGTCGCCAAAACCGGCCGAAAGCGGTGTGGTAAAAGGGGAGGACCGGTAGAGCCTCATGGCTCGTTACGGCCGTGCGCCGCGCGAAACCAATGCTCCGCGTACTGGCGGCAGGTTTCGGCTTCGACGGAATCGCCGGCCCGCTCGGCATCGCTGGCGCGGGCCAGCCATTGCGCGTGCTTTTGCTCGGCCGAACCGTTCACCTTTGGACGCGCTCGCGCCGCAGTTCCCTGTGCGGCTTGCTGCTGGGCCGCTTTGCCGAACCGCGGCAGCCGACGGGCTCGACCGCTCGCCGGATGGTCAAAAGGCATGAACGTAAATCCTCGGATGGTGAGTGGGCTGCGATGGGGGCGATGCCTCCTTCCCGAACGCCTAATCCTGGCGCTCTTGCGTCACGCCGGAGAAGGCCCTAAATGCGTCGGCCACATCATTCATAACCTGCGGGAAGAACGCAACCCGACCGACAAGCGGGCCCTCGGTGATTCGCGTGGGCCGAGGGAGAGCGCGGGGCAGGGGCGGCGGTTTGCCACGGTCCTGTTCCTCCGCGCGCGGCGGCTCGTAGAAGTGGAGCGCGAGTTGCCCATCAGGTTCGGCGGCATAGGGAATGCCGGGCACGGTCCGGCGCTCCGCGCCCGGAAGAACATACTGGTCGCCTTGGGCGGTCCGTTCCGTCAGCGGCATCCAAAACACCCGGTTACCGGTCACGGTCAGGCTTATCCTATCAGGTTTCCGCCGATCCGCGTCAGAAAAAGCGGATCAGCGCGCCCGCTGCGACGCCCCGAAACGCCCATTCCAGAGGACCGTAACGGTACCTCAGCGTCCAACGGCCATAGATCGCCCGCCCACGCTTCTCCATGGACCGACACGGCTGTTCCGAAGACCCCGCGGTCGATCATCCCACGCTAATGCCGGCAAATTCCAGCTGACGCGCAACCTTGGACAGCCGATGGCCATCGGTGGGTTCCTCGCTCAACAGGAAGGGGCCGAAATCGGCGTCCGCCGTGCGACCAATCAGCACCACGTCGGTTGGCAACACGATCACGTCCCAGGAGACCTCCCCAGCCTCCCGGCTGGCGGTGATGGGATCGATGCCGCTGGCGCTGTGCGCCGCCATCCGAACGAACATCACCATGCCCGCGGCGTCCTGCATCGCGCGCCGGTAAGACGGATGCTGCGTGATGGCAACCTCGCCCATCGCGGCGGGCACGGCGAGGGTGGCCACCATCTTGGGCCCATACAGCGTGTCGCGGATGCCTCCCTCGATGATGACGGCCGGGGCGCCGATGTCGCGCATGAGCGCCCGGCAGTTCGCCAGAATCGGCGTCCAGAGCGGGGGCGGGGCGGGCAGGGGGACCGGAGTAACCATGGGCATCGGTTGTCGATAGGACCGGCTCTCTGAGGATCGACGCTCACCCCGAGCGAGGACGCACAGAAGCGCGCATTTCCGAGGGGACAGGGGCGATCACTGATAACCGCCGTTCTCCGCGCGCTCCTGAGCAGCCTCCTCCTGGGCTTTTACCAGCTCGTCCTTCGTCCCTGGCGGCGGGGCGTCGGGCTTGTTGGTCGCACCGTCGCTTCTCGCGTGGTCCGGTTTTGCGTCGGTGTTGCGGTTTTCGTCCATCGCGTCATCCTCGCTCGTGGGACGGGCCGATGCAGCCCGCCAATGGCTCTCCAACACGCGTGCGCGCCGGCCGTCCCGTCGTGGTGAACGCTCCCCGTGCTGGTGGAGATGGCATCTGCTGGTGTCCCTGTCCCGAAAATCGATGGTGGGCAACCAATCCTCTCGGGCTCCTTCTCTTCCCTGAACCGGCACGCTACATCTCAGCGCCGCTTTGGACCTCTCGTGAGCGACGATGACCGACACCCCCGAGTTTCTGCCCAAGGAGCGCGACCTGATCCGGCGCGAGTTCATGCTCCGGCTCAGCAGCGCCCGGTCCCTCCACGACGGCGTCCTCGTGAAACGCTGGGCAACCGGTCCGCACAAAGGCCAGCCCAAGCCGGCCGCGGCGGTGCAGAGCATGATTGAGCGTGGACTGTTGTCCCTGGTGGACGACGGCGCGCACTGGCTCAAGGCGACCTTCACGCCGGCGGGCATCAAGGCGCTGCGCCGCATGGCCGCGGACCAGCGGGCGCTGCCGCCCAGCCAGTACCAGCAGCTGCTCGACGAGCTCGCCGGCCTGCCGTGAGGGGAGGGGAGATGGTACGCGCTTCGGTTCAGGTCGGGGACCGCTTCACCCGGGCGGCTGGATCGCCCAAGGTCTCCGTCGTCACCGCCCTCATCGACAAGCCGGGCCATCTCCCACATGCCCGCCTGCTTCTGGAGACCGGCATGCCTAGTGGTGCGGGCCAGACGGATGTTGTCCTTTGTAGTAGATGGCTGAGGAGATGATGAGCTTCCATGTCCCGGTCGGTCTCCGACATTCAACCGGTGGGACTCATTTGAGCCAATGTACCATATTGATGTGAAAAGCTTTATCCCGCAAATGCCAAGCTTCCTGATTCTGCGGGATAACCCCGTGTTAGTTGTTTCCCCATGTCAAATCCCCTAACCTTCGATGGCCGAGCCACGGCGTTCGACGAGGTATAAACGATAAGCTCCGTCTGGCCCGCACCACGAACGACGAACTCCTCGTCAACGTCGATGCTCTGGGCGACCGCAAGCATTGGCGCCCAGTCCCGTGAGCTGCCTCTGCCACACGCGTTGACACCCCTCGGGTCCGCGCCCACAATCGGCCCATGTGCGGACGCTTTGCTCTTCATTCGCCAGCCAGCCTCTTGGTTGACCGCTTCGCTGCCACGGTCCACGGCGATGCTCCGGAGCCGCGGTACAACGCCGCGCCGATGCAGAACTTGCCGGTCGTTCGGTTCAACCCCGATACCAGAGAGCGGCGGCTCAGCCCGTTGCGGTGGGGCTTGGTCCCGGTGTGGTCGAAGGACCCGTCCGGCGCGGCCAAGATGATCAACGCACGGGCCGAGGGCGTGGCCGAACGGCCGGCGTTCCGCTCCGCCTTCAAGAAGCGCCGGTGCCTGGTGCCGTTCGACGCCTACTATGAGTGGCGCAAGGTTGACGGGGCGAAGATCCCGCACGCCATTGCCACGGACAGCAACGGGCCGGACGCCTTCGCCGGGCTCTGGGAGGGGTGGAAGGATCCGGCCAACGGGGAGTGGCTGCACACCTTCACCATCATCACCACCGAGGCCAACGACGCGACCCGCGCCATCCACGACCGCATGCCGGTGATCCTGCCGCCCGCCCGCTGGAGCGCCTGGCTGGGCGAGGAGGAGGCCAGCCCTGGCGAGTTGCAGGCGATGCTGGTCCCGTACCCGAGTGCACACATGCGGGTCTGGCGGGTCAGCAAGGACGTCGGCTCGGTCAAGAACGACCGCCCCGACCTGATTGACGCCGTGGACAGCGGGCCCGCCATCAATCCGGCGTGAGACCGCCACGGCGCGCTCGGGCCGTTGCCAATGCGCCGTCGCGTGCTCATTTTGCTGAGGACTCAGCAATTCTGAAAGGCATTCCATGGCGCGGCGGCGGATCGTCCGGCGCGACGAGGCGGCGGAGGTGCTCGACGAGGCCCGCCGCATTCTGAGAAGCTGTTTGCAGCGGGCATGCCCCAGCCGATGCTGACCGGGATGCTACTTTGAGCTGAAGAGGGAGGTTGCGCGGCGGGCGCGGTCTGATAAGGCTGAGGCTGTCGCCAACAGCCATCAGGCACCAGTCTATGGGCACTGCCGTTCATCCCGCAAGCACCGCGGCGGCGTCTTGGGACGCGTTCCCCGACGTGGACGCGTTCGTGGACGAGGTGCTGGCCGAGTTGACGGCCATGACGACGGACGGCACGCGACCGACACGCCCCAGCCCCCGGGCGCCACTCACCGGAGCCGCGTTGCGCAAGGCGATCATGGCAATCTGGTGCGTCTGCTTTTGCGGCATGCAATGGCGCGCCATCGGCCAGCTCTCGGGCATCCCCTTCGGCACGCTCTTCGCCCTGTTTGCCCGCTGGACGCGCCTTGGGCTGTGGCGCCGCTTGCTCGACCGGCTGCGCCGGACCTGGCGTGTGGCGTGCGGCGACACGCCCGAGCCGAGCACCGTCGTGATCGACAGCCGGACCTGCCGCTCGGCCCCAAGCTGCTTCGCGCGGGGCGTCGACGGCGGCAAGAAGATCCGTGGGGTGAAGGTCCATATCGCGGTCGAGAAATATGGCCTCCCGCTGGCGGTTGATGCCTCCCCGGCCAATGTACACGATACCAAGGGCATCGTGCCGGTGCTGCGCCAGCTCGTCGGGAAAGGCTTCCAAGGACCAGCCATTGGCGATCTCGGCTATCGCGGCAAGCGCCTGGCCAAGGCCGGCGAAGACCTCGGCATCACCATCCAGCCGATCGCGCGAGGCCGCGACGGCGTGTTCATCCCGACCGAGATTGCCTGGGTGGTGGAAGTAGTCTTTACGCAATTGACAAAACCGGACGTGCTCGCTTTCCGTGCTGGTGGGCAGCACGTAGCGGATCTCAACATCAGCATCGGTAACGACGACACGGTCGATGAGCAGCAATACGAGTTGCCGACGCTGCTCGAAGGTCGCGGCGGCAAGCCCGTGCTGGACACGCGTGCGGAACGCCTCCAGTGACGCTGCCACGCCGGCCAGATGCTGCTGGCGCGCGGCATCATTGCGCAGCAGCTCCTCCTGGCTAGCCAGGGCCTGTATCTGCTGCTCCCGGTCACGCCGGCGTCGCTCATACTCATCGAGCGGAATGACCGCCCGTAGATAGGCGTCGGTGAGCCGCTCGAGCTGCTGGCCGAGGTGGGCCTGGGCGCGGTGCAGCGTCTCGCGACGCGCGAGCAATTCCTGCGGCAGCCACGCCCCGCCATGGGCGCGTGCCACCGCGGCGGCGAGCGGTTCCGGTTCCCTCAGCAAGGCGCAGAGATCGTTCCAGACCACCTCGTCGAGCTGGTCAGCCGGGATAGAGCGAGCGGGGCAGCATGCCGCGCGGGACGCGCTGCTCCTTCGCCCCTTCCCGGTGCACAAATAGTAGGAGGTCCGGCCATTGGCCACCCGCGCCGTGCAGGCCATGCCGCAGCACCCGCAGCTCACCAGCACGCGCAAGAGGTACGGGTGGGCGGTGTTGTTCCGCCGCGCGAAGGAGCGGTTGGTGGCCAGCTTCGCCTGGACCTCGTCGAAGTGCGCTTGGCTGACCACGGCGGGGACCGGTCCGACCGGGATCCAGGTGTCGGCGGGTTGCGGCACCGCCGTGTCGTGTGACCGGCCGATGGGGTGCGTCGCCGAGCGCCGGTGCGTGGGTGGGCGGCAGCGCGTGCGTTGCGCATAAACCTGCCCGGTGTAAGTCGGGTTGCACAAAATCCCCCGGATCGTCGGGCCGGACCAGCACGGTTTGCCCGAGGGGGTGGGTACGCCGCGCGCATCGAGATGGCGGGCGAGGTCCATCAGCGAGGTGCCCGGCTCGCGGTATAGGGCAAACAGCTCGGCCACGACGGCGGCCTCGGCCGGCTCGAGGGTAACACCACGCGGGTCGCGCGGCCGGTCCGGGTGCAGGCGATAGCCGTAGGGCGGATACGTCCATGGCAGCAGCAGACCGGCGCGCAGCTTGGCCAGCCGGCCGCGGCGCATGCGTTCGGCAATCAGCGTCCGCTCGTACTCCGCCACCGCCCCGCGGATCTGCAGCAGCAGATGGTCATGAGGGTCATCGCTCATCGGCCGGTCCAGAAACTCGGCGATGCAGCCAAACCGGGCCCATTCCTCCAGCAACACCATCTGGTGCACGTCGTTGCGCGCCAGACGGTCCGGCGCGGTGACGAGCACGCGGTCACACTCGCGGCTCTTCACGGCGTCACGCAGGCGGTCGAGCCCCGGGCGCGCCAACGTGGCGCCGCTGTAGCCATCGTCGCGGAAGACATGGCCCGCACCCAGCCTTCGGCCGTGTGTGCGTGCACATGCGCGGTCAGGCGCTCGAATTGCTGCTCAATGGTCTGGTGGTCGACTTGGTGGCTGGTCGAGACGCGACCATAGATCGCTACGCGCATGACACACCTCCGGCCGGATCGGGGGCGCCCACGTCGGGGTTGGCGCCGGTGCGGTCATCGCCCACTGCAGAAGGAGTTGATCGGCCCGGTCCCAACGCTGCTGACTGGTTGGCGTCGACACACCGGTGCGCCGAACGCGCCAAGGACACCGCTTTTGCCGCCGCATCCTTCCCTCCTTGGTGAGTGACCTCACCGCAGAGGTAGGACACAACCGCCTCCCACCCGCCGCCCCGCACGTGTGACAAGCTCAGCTGAAGATGCCCTGTGCGCGTCAGGCAGAACTTGTCATTTGTGATTAGACCATTGAGCGCTCGCTATCTTGGCTCTCCCGCTATCGACGGTTGAACGTCATTTTCGAGCGCACCAAGGCCCATCTCATCGGCTTCGTCGAGATCGCCTTCGTCTCGATCCTCTCACGCCGCCTCAAACGGCTCGCTGCCGAGACCGTCAACGCATGACGTCTACAAACATGCTCTCAGATCTGGGGTCCATCTCAGCCTCCTTGCTCCAGCGGAAGGTGGTGCCAATCCCCCATCCACGTACCACGCTGGCGCTACCCGCCGACGCCGGGAACCGGTGCGGTATCCGGCGCGCTCTTGTGGAACACGCGTTTCCCGCGTCCTGCCTGCTTGGCTCTGTACATCGCGGCGTCGGCCGCGTTGAGCAGCGCATGGGCGTCTTGTCCATCCGAGGGATATAGAGCGATTCCGATGCTGGCGCCGATGACGGCTGTTCGTCCGTGCACTGGAATGGGCACGGAGACCGCGTCAATGATCTTGTCCGCCACGCGGCTTGCATCGCTTGCCAAGGCGACATCTTCCAAAGTGACGGTGAACTCGTCGCCGCCGATTCGGGCCACCGCGTCACTCTTGCGCAGGCAGTCTACTATCCGGGCTGCCGCGATGCGGAGCACATGATCCCCGCAGTCGTGACCATGCGTATCGTTCACCTTTTTGAAACCGTCCAAGTCGATGAACAGAAGGGCCACGCTATGGCCGCACCGCTGGGCGCGGGCCATTGCCAGGTCGAGGCGGTCGAAGAACAGGCGGCGGTTGGGCAAGCCGGTCAAGGCGTCGTGATGGGCCATATGCCCCTTCTCGGCCTCGCTGCGGCGCAACTCGGCCTCTATTTGCTTGCGCTTGGTGATGTCACGGCCGATGCCAACGAGCCCGAGAAGATCGCCATCATCGTCGTAGATGGGAACCTTGATCATCTCCACATCAACGGTGTCCCCGGTCGCGCGTGGAATGGTCATTTCCTTACGCAGCGCCTGGTTTTCCGTAAGGACCAAGGTGTCTTGGCGGCGAACATCCTCGGCCAATTGCGGAGGCCAAATATCATCGCCGGACAAGCCAGACAGATTCTCGGGCGCGAGGCCGAACCATGCCGCAAAGGCTTTGTTGACCTTGCGCATCTGGCCATTCGGTTCTTTGAACAGGATGGCGTCTGGGATGGCGTCGATCAACCCCTGAAGGAGCGTCCGTTCCTGGCGGAGTTGGTCCTCGGCCCGTCGACGCTCTGTGATGTCACGTGCGATCCCGACCACGCCCAGCACGGTGCCGTTGGCATCCCGGCAGGGGGCTTTGACCGTTTCCAGCAGCACTTTGCGGCCATCGGGATAAACGGACCACTCCTCCGACCGTGTTGATCCCTGCTCCATGGCGACTTGGTCACCGCGCCGCCGGCGCTCGGCCGTCTCAGCGTCAAACAGATCGCTGTCGCGCAGGCCCAGCGCGTTCTCGGCCGCACCACCGGCGTACTCCAGCGCGGCGTGGTTGCCGTTGAGGTACGTGCCGCTGGTGTCCTTGAAGAAGACGATGTCCGGGATCGACTCGATCAGGCTTTGCAGCATGGCGCGCTCGCGGCGGAGCGCTTCGGTGGCGGCCCGATGGTCGGTGACGTCCTGGATCAACCAGACCTCGCCGTAATCGGCGAAGTAAGCCGAGAACAGAAGCCAGCGAAGCGCCCCATCCTTGCGCCGGATCTGCAGTTCAACGGAAACCGGAGTGCCAGCGTTCCGGGCCGCACAGTATCGGTCCCGGATGCTCTCATGATTGTTCGGGTACGCCGCCTTGAACCAGACGTCGAGGGTGGGGATCTCATCGCGCGTGTAGCCGCAGATCTCCTCGGCCGCCCGGTTCAGAAATATCGTTTCGCCCTCAACATAGGCGGCCCCGGCGGGCAGGTGCTCAACCATGCGCGCGAGGCGGCGTGCGGACGTCATCATGGCCTGTTCGGCGCGGACATGCTCGGTCACGTTGCGCTCGTTCACCAGGACCATCGGCTCGCCGGACACTGGGTCGATCGTGATGCGGGCATCGAACCGGTGCCACCCGAGGCCGCTGTTGGTTGAGACCTCCACGAACCGACGGAACACCTCGCCACGGTCCAGAGCGGCCAGCAAGTCGCACCGGTCTTCCTCATGCACGAAGTGTGCGGCCAAACGGTCCCGGTCGCCGTCCAGGCCGACTGGCCCAAAGGTCCTCTCGGCGGCGGGATTGCGCATGAGCGGAAGGCCGTCGCGTGAGAACAGGGAAATTTTCACGTAGGTCTGATTCAGGGCTTCGACGCCGCGCAGCGTGGCCGGATCGACCGGTTGGTCGATGACCTGGGCCTCGTGCAGCATGCCCAAGCGGCCATCCGGCAGGATCATACCGGTGCGGCGCACGCGCGTGGTGACCGGCTGGCCCTTAGGGTAGAAGGTCCATTGGTCGATGACCTGGTTTCCCGCCGTCAATTGCTGCAGCAATGACGCCAGGCGGGTCCGCGCCGCGTCCGACATATCGCTGAAGTCCCGCTCCAGGAACTCCTGCTGGCTGGCTGCACTCCAGAGCTCCAATGCGGCTTGGTTGGCCCAGACCATCCGGGTGCGCTCGCTGTCGAACAACCACACCGGCATCCACAAAGCATCCAGCAGCGGCAGATCGGAAAACGTCAGATGGCCGGACGGTAGCCGTGCCTTGTCGGGTTGCGGAGTATCCCAAACAGCCTGGCCACGCATCTGGTAACTTCTCTTGGTTGCAGTCGATTGGGGGGCCGGTGCCATAGAGAATACGCCTGAAAACATTAATTTATAGCAACGCTCCCTGGTCGAAGTCCTGGGGAGTGTTTGACGGAGCGTTGGCCAGCGTATTGCCGGGAGGTGAGGTGGGGCACGAAGGCTCCAAGTCTCAGAGGATGCGTAACCTGAGGTCTGGACGTTCGGCTGTTGGGCCGCTGGGTTTGCCGCGCCGCGTACCGGGCGCCCCTTCAGCCCGGTCATCCTCAGCGCCGAACCTGCCGCGCCGTCAGGCTGGCGACCGCCGAAATGACACAGTCTGCAAAGCACGGTGGGTCATCCGCGGCGCACCCCTTCCAGGAAACGGTTCACCTCGGCGTCCAGCGCGTCCGTGTGCGCGGACAGCTGGCGGACCGACGCCAGGACCTCGTGGGCCAGCGTGCCGCTCTGATCGGCCGCGGCGTTCACCCCGGCGATGCTCTGCGAAATCATCTGGGTTCCCTGGGCAGCCTGCTGGATGTTCCGGCTGATCTCGCGGGTGGCCGCTCCCTGTTCCTCGACGGCCGAGGCGATCAATGTGGCAACCCCGTTGATGTCGCCGATGACGCGGACGACGCCCTGGATTTCCTCCACCGCCGCGCCGGTCATCGACTGGATGTCGGCGACCTGCGCCGCGATGTCCCCGGTCGCCTTGGCGGTCTGGTTGGCCAGGGCCTTCACCTCGTTCGCCACGACGGCGAAGCCCCGGCCGGCCTCGCCGGCGCGGGCCGCCTCGATCGTGGCGTTCAGCGCCAGGAGATTGGTCTGCGAGGCGATGGAATTGATCAGCTCGACCACCGCCCCGATCCGCTCGACCGCGGCGGCGAGGCCGCCGACCTTGCCGTTGGCCCGTTCGGCGACGCCGACCGCGCTACGGGCGATCTGTGAAGATTGCCCGACCTGGCGGCTGATTTCCCCGATCGAGCTGGACAGCTCCTCGGTCGCGGACGCGACGGTCTGGACGTTGGCCGAGGTCTGCTCGGTCGTGGACGCCACCTCGCTCGCGAGCCGGCCGGTCTGGTCCGCGGCGCGCGTCACATCGTGCGCGCGGCTCTCCATGCCCTCGGCTTCCCGGGCGACTGCACGGATGACGCTGCCGACGCTCTGCTCGAAACCGGCCGCGAGGTCCGCCAGGGCCTTGCGCTTGTCCTCCGCGGCACGGCGGGCGAGGTCCGCCTGCTCGGCCTCCAGGCGCTGCCTGGCCTGGGCGTTCTCCTTGAACACCTGCAGGGCCTTGCTCATGGCGCCCAGCTCGTCGGTGCGGGCCGCCTCGGGAAAGGCGATCGCGAGGTCGCCGGCGGCGAGGGCGCGCATCCGCTCCGCGAGGGACCGGATGGTGGTGCTGATGTTCTGCCCGACGAGCGCCAGCAGCAGGATCGCCGGCAGAGCGAGCGCCGCGATCACGCCGAGCAGCGTCCAGAGCTGCGTGAGGAAGGCCGCCCAGATGTCGTCGATGAAGACGCCGGTCCCGATGAAGATGCCCCAGGGCTCGAAGCCCTTGACGTAGGCCAGCTTGACGGCGGTTTCACTGCCGCCGACCGTGCGGGGCCAGTCATAGACGTAGGTGCCTTCGCCCTTGCTCTTCACAAGGGCGATCAGCGCCGGGATGACCGGCACGCCTTTGGCATCCTTGATGCCCGACACGTCGGCCCCCATCAGCTTCCGGTTGGCGTGCGCGAAGCCGATGGCGTCGTACGTGTGCGCGAACAGATATTCTTCACCGCTGTAGCGGATGGCCAGAAAGGCCTCCTTGAAGCGCGCCTGCGCGTCCTCCCGATTGAGGATTCCCGTGGCGACATCGGCCTCATACTTCGCGGCCATGCTGTGGCCCGCTTCAACCATGAAGCGCAGGGCGTCGACGCGGTCCTGGTACATTCGGTTGTAGCTGAGGGACAGCCCGGCGCCCGCGATCACCAGGCAGGCCACGCTGGCCGTCGCAATCAGGCCCAGGAGCTTTGCGCGAATGGAGAGGGTACTGAGTGTCATCATGCACCGCCTTTGGGCAGCGATCGCTCGTATTGTGTGCACAATTTATCATTAGACTTCGAAGGAAGGACTCCAAAGCGGCTGTGCCATTGTGCCGCAGCGTCTGCGGCATGCCATCGTGGTGCAGGAATGCGCGATCGGCGGCGGCTTACGGATCGGCATAGGAGCCATTGGCCCGTTGATGCCTGTTATCACCGTCGCCCGATGCCGTTCCAACACCACGCTGTGCATCGCCACCAGTTCCTCGCGCCACATCCCGTGTGACGACTTGGGGGGCCGATGAGGTCAGTCTGTGCCCTGACGATCTGGGTCAGTGAGGATACCATCCAGGCCTGGTGCGCGGCTCCGCGGACCACCCGTGGCGGCCGGCCGAGCTGGCTGGCCCTGTGGGTGGCACGTGCCTTGGCACGTCAACAAAACGCCGTGCCCCGGGGAGCCCAAGGGCACGGCGTTTCGGGATGCGCCGGTCACTCGGCTGCGGCGGGGTTCAGCGGCGTCGCGGTCGCGGCTTTGCCCGCGCCGCGCTGGCCCAGCATCAGGGCGATGATCGCGAAGGCGGTCAGGTCGAAGACCGAGAGGCAGGCGAACAGCGGCTCGTACCCGATGGTGTTGGCGAGCTGGCCGATGATCAGCGAGAAGATCATGCCGCCGAGGTAGCCGGCCATGCCGCCGAAGCCCGTCGCCGTGGCGACCTCCTGCTTCTCGAACGTGTCGGTGACCAGGGCGTAGAGCAGGCTCGACAGCATCTGGTGGGCGAAGGCACCCATGGAGAACAGGAAGATCGCGGTGATCGGGCTGGTCGACAGGCCGATCAGCGCCGGGCCGATCATGCACACTGCACCGATGCCGACGCCGGCGATGCGGGAGTTGACCAGCGTCATCTTGAAGCGCTTGGCGAAGAAGGGCGACAGGTAGCCGGACAGGATGCAGCCCAGGTCACCGAACAGGAAGGGCAGCCAGGCGAACAGGGCGAACTGCTTGATGTCCATGCCCCGGGTGCTGACCATGTACAGCGGGATCCAGAAGCTGAAGGTCTGCCAAGCCGGCTCCGTCAGGAAGCGGGCGGCGGCGATCGCCCAGAACCTGCGCTTGCCCAGAACCTTCTTCACCGACGGCTTGGCGAGCTGGGTCTGCTGCTGGCCGTCCAGGATGTAGGCGTGCTCGTCCTTGGTCAGGCGAGGGTGGTTCTCCGGGTTGCGGTACAGCGACACCCAGATCAGCGACATCGCCACCCCCATCAGGCCGGTGACGACGAAGGCGATCTGCCAGCTGTAGCTGACCGACAGCCAGATGACCAGCGGCGGGGCGACCATGGCACCGACCGAGCTGCCGGTGTTGAACCAGCCCGTGGCGATGGAACGCTCCTTGGCCGGGAACCACAGGGTCGAGGTTTTCACGCCCGAGGGCATGGCGGCGGCCTCGGACACGCCCAGCAGGCCGCGGAAGAAGGCCATCGACTGCCAGCCGCCGGCGAGGGCGTGCAGAGCGGCGGCGGTGCCCCACAGGAAGGCGAACATGAAGTAGCCGAGCTTCAGGCCGATCAGGTCGGTGATGTAGCCGGCGACCGGCTGCATCAGGCTGTAGCAGAGCTGGAAGGCGCTGACGACGAAGGAATACTCCTCGGTCGTGAAGTGCAGTTGTTCCTTCAAAGTCGGAGCGAGGATGCCCAGCGTGTTGCGGTCGATGTAGTTGACGATCGTGCCGAGCATGACCAGGGCGAGGATCTGCCAACGCAAACCACGGATTTTTTTCATGTTCGCCTCGCTTGCGTGTTGCGGGTCGGAGGACCCTGCACGCCACTGCGCTTGGTGGGGTGTTTGATCGTGGAGCCGGCGTTCGGCTCCCGACTGTCCAGAGCGCTTTGGGCCTGAGGCTTCGCAGCGCTGCGATCGGGCCCGTCGTTCCGATTCGGAGCGGGCCAATCCTTAAGGTAATTATACTAGTATATCAGTCCCGCTCGCAACGGCGATTTTGGTCAGCTTTTGGAAGAGCCAAAATGTTCCACCTTTTCGGATCGGGGGCTGAGTGCTTTATCGCACGAGCGGAACAATGCATCGCGCGGTGCGTCATCGGCATGACCTAAGTCAAACGGACTGCAATAACCGATGTCGTGCGAAATGCCATTGCTCTCGTCGAGCCGGACAACGGAAGGTCGGGCCTCGAAAATGTGAAAAGCCCATTCCCGTGACAGAAAAGGGCTTTTCCGAGAGATGGACGGAACGGCTTACCTGGCGAGCAGGTCCGCGAGGGCGCCGCGCATTCCCTTGGCCTGGATGGCGGCGAGGTGGGCGGCGGTGCGGACGGCGAGCCCGGGGATGCGGGTCAGGTCCTCGCCCCACAGCCGGGCGTCGGCCAGCACCGTGTTGACCAGCGCCGCGGGGTCGTTGTCGTGCGCCGCCCAGGCCGCGGCCATGGCCGCGATCACCGCCGCGTCGTCGTGGATCGGGTAGGCCCCGGCGTCGCGCGTGCCGGTGTAGGCGCCGTCCGTCAGTATGCCCTGGTAGAAGCGCAGCAGTGCGGCCAGCGAGAAGGACAGCCCCTCCGGCGCCTCACCCCTGGCGGCCACCGCGTCCTTCAGGCTGGGCAGCACGCGCACGGCCCACTTCGACACGGAGTTCAGGGCGATCGAGATCAGCTCGTGCCGGATGTACGGGTTGCCGAACCGCTCCATGATTGTGCGGGCGTAGTCCTGGCGCTCGGCCTCGGGCAGCGGCACGCAGGGGACGATCTCCTCGAACATCACCTTGGACAGGTAGGCCGACAGGGTGGCGTCGTCCATCATGCCCTTGACCGTGTCGATGCCCGCGCCATAGGCGGCCAGCGCGCTTGCGGTGTGGGCGCCGTTCAGGATGCGCACCTTGCGGCTGCGGTAGGGCTTCAGGTCGTCGGTCCACACCACGTTCAGGCCGGCCTTGTGCAGCGGGAACTCCTCGGCCAGGGCCGCCGGGCCTTCGATGACCCAGACGTGGAAGGGCTCGCCGGCGACGGCCAGCGTGTCCTCGTAGCCCCACTTGGCGGCCAGTTCAGGGGCCTCGTCGCGCGGGTAGCCGGGGACGATGCGATCGACCAGCGTGTTCAGGAAGTGGTTGTGCGCCTCGACCCAGGCGGCGAAACCTGGTTCCAGCCCCCAGCGCTTGGCGTGCGCCAGCACAATGCGCTTGAGGTTGGTGCCATTCGCCTCGATCAGCTCGCAGGGCAGGAAGACCAGGCCGGTCTCGGCCGTGCCGCCCAGCACCTTGAAGCGGGCGTACAGCAGGGCCGCCACCTTGGCCGGGAAGCTCTGCTGGCAGGCGCTGGGAGTGTAGGGCTCCTCGACGTCGGCGATGCCGGCCTCGGTGGTGTTCGAGACGACGAAGCGCAGCGCCGGTGAGGTGGCGTGATCGAGCATGCGGCCCCAGTCGGGATAAGGGTTCAGCGCGTCGGACACGCAGCTGACCACACGCCGGTCCTCGACCTCCTGCCCCTTTTCGAGGCCGCGCAGCAGGACGGTGTAGAGGCCGTCCTGCGCCTTCAGCAGGCCGGCAATGCCCTGGGCCAGCGGCTGGGCCACCGCCACGCCGGCCTGCGTCAGGCCTTGGCCGTTGGCGACGTCCACCATCCAGTCGACGAAGCCGCGCAGGAAGTTGCCGTCGCCCACCTGCAGGATGGTGACGGGAAGCACCGGCGCGCCGGCGGTGTGCGCGACGTCGAGCGAGCCGCCGGCGAGACGGTCACGGGAGAGGAGAGACATGGGGAGCTCCTAAAGCCACACGGCGGTTCGAGCACGGCGTCCCTGGCGCGCAGCCGCTGTATTTTAATATATCAGTTCGATCCGCACTCTAGGCGCGAGTGGCCGGGGGGCGAAATGAGCTAGGTCAAGAACGGTCCCGCCTCAGGGATTGGGCGTGGCGAGGGCGGTGGCCCCGCGGGCGAGGCGCTCGATGTCGGCCCAGCGGCGCTGCTTGACGGCGTCGGTCGGGGATAGCCCGGTGCCGCCGAGGGCGAAGACATTGGGCAGGGGCAGAATCTCGCGGACATTCTCCGCCTTGATGCCGCCGGGTGGGGCAGAAGCGGATGTCCGGGAGGAGCGGGGCCATGCCCTTGAGCGCCGGGGCGCCGCCGTTGAGCATGGCGGGGAAGAACTTCAGCTCGCGGAATCCGTGCTCGTAGGCGATCGGCGCCTCGGTCACCGTGGCGGTGCCCGGCAGATAGGGCAGGCCGACGGCCTTGGCGGCCTCGCCCAGCCGGTCGGTCAGGCCGGGGCTGACGACGAAGCGGGCGCCGACGTCGCGTGGGTGCCGCCGTGCACCACCCGGTGGCCGGCCGCAACGACCGTGGTGTCCTTCAGGGTGCCTTCCAGCCACCTCAGCCGGAAGCGCAGCAGCGAGCCGCGCTCGGCCCCCTCCAGCCCTGTGAGAGTGTGGTCGGCGAGGACGTGCTTGGCGGCGTCCTTGGCCTCGAACTTCGGCGCCGTGCCGATGCCGGAGATCTGGCCGTTGAGTACGTGGTCAAAAAGACCGGGCGGTTGGTATCGGGTTGGGGGTGACGGGAAGCGTCGGCAGCTGTTCTGGCGAGCGTCCCCCAGCTGCTCTCCGGTCATGCCGACACCGCTGCTCGACCTTGATGCCCTCTCCCTGGACGACCTGAAGCGCCTGGTGGCGGAGCTTCTGGTCCGGGTGTCGGCGCTGGAGGACGAGAACCGGGCGTTGCGCGAGGAGAACGCCCGGCTCAAGGGACTGCCCAAGCGCCCGAACCTGGCGCCGGGCGGCATGGACAAGGCCACGGATCCGGACAAGCGCTCCAAGGTCAAGGCGGCGCGCCGGCAGAAGCGCAAAGGCGGCAAGCGCACCCCGCCGGCAACCGAGGAGCGCACCCTCACGGTGGCGGTGCCGGTGGGCTCAAAGCGCAAGGGCTACGAAACCTACACCGTCCAGGATCTCGCACTGACGCCGCGCATCATCCGCTACCGCCGAGAACGCTGGCTCACCCCGGACGGCCGACCGATCGTCGCTCCCTTGCCCGAGGAGGTCAGCGGCCATTTCGGCCCCGGCGTGGTGCGCTTCGTGCTGATGCAGCACGTCCAGGGGCAGGTCACCACCGAACGCCTGCTCATCCAGCTGCTCGCGCTCGGGCTGCGCATCTCCAAGGGGCAAGTGATTGCCTTGCTGAACGCTGACAATGCGGCCTTCCATGCGGAGAAGGACGCCATCCTGGACGCCAGGCTGGCCACCGCGCTCTGGGTGACGGTGGACGACACCGGCGCCCGCCATGCCCGCGCCACCCAGACCACCACCCACATCGGCGATGAGCGTTTCGCCTGGTTCGCCACCCGGCCCTCCAAGAGCCGCTTGAATTTCCTGGAGCTGCTGCGCGCCGGGCGGCCCGACTACGTGATCAACGCCGCCGCCGAAGCTTACATGATCGACCACAAGGTGCCCGAGGCGGTGATCGCCACCCTGGTGGAGCATGAGCACCGCCGCTTTGCCGACCCGCCGACCTGGGAGGCGCATCTGGCAAGCGTGGACATCGGCGGCCAGCGGCGCGCCGTCACCGAAGCCGCCGTGATCGGGGCGATCACCGAGCGCGGGCTGCTGAGCGACACCGTGATCGTCTCCGACGATGCCGGGCAGTTCGACGTCTTCACGCACGCGCTCTGTTGGGTTCACGCCGAGCGCCATCTCCGCCGCCTGATCTGCGTCACCGACGAGCAGCACCGGCTGGTCGCCGTGCAGCACCATCTGGTGTGGTGGGGCTTTGGCGCATAAATCGGGAAACGGCGGCTGAACGGGCGATGGACGGGTATAGAGGTATGCCCCGTTGCCGAGAGCGCGCATGCCCTACAAGCACAACGAGCCACGTCGTCATCACATCCCGAAGGCCAAGTACAAGGTCGCGAATTGGCCGGCGTATGATCGGGCTCTGCAGCAGCGCGGCAGCTTGACCGTCTGGATCACGCCGGAGGCGCTGGAGGCGTGGACGCCAGCCAAGACAGGCAAACGCGGCCGACCGCCGGCCTACGCGGACCTCGCCGTCGAAACCGCTGTCATGTTGCGCTTGGCCATGGGCCGGCCGTGGCGCCAGACCGAGGGGCTACTGCGCTCCATCATGCAACTGCTTGGTCTCGACCTGCCGGTTCCAGACCACACAACCCTGGCCCGGCGCAGTGCGCGCCTGGCGCTGACGACGGCGTTGAAGGTACCAAATGGAGCGGTGAGCGTGATCATCGACTCCTCGGGCCTGAAGGTCTTTGGGGCGGGCGAATGGCAGCACGAGAAACATGGTGGGAAACCGCACCGTACCTGGCGGCGGCTGCACATCGCCGTGGATCCGGATCACGGCGACATTCTCGCGGCGGAGCTGACCACCACGGACGAGGGTGATGCCTCGCAGGTCGGCCCCTTGCTCGATCAGATTGCCGCCCCGATCAGGGCGGTTCTGGCTGACGGCGCGTACGATGGCGATCCCGTATATCGGACCGTCGCTGAACGCCAACCCGACGCCAGGGTGATCATCCCGCCGCGCTCCACGGCCGTCCCGAGTGGCACGGCCGAGGTGGCTCCAACTCAGCGCGACCATCACATCCGGATGATTGCCGAGAAGGGCCGCCTGGGGTGGCAGCGTGCCGTCGGCTACGGCAAGCGCTCGCTCGTGGAAACCGCGTTCTACCGGTACAAAGTGTTGATCGGCCGCAGCCTGCGGGCTCGGAGTCTGTCCGCCCAGAAGGTGGAAGCTCGCATCGCCTGCGCCGTGATCAACCGAATGACCAGCCTCGGTCGGCCGATCTTCCAAAAGGTGTCCTGAACACCGCAACACCGGGGGACAATCTGGCCGCACCCCGATTTGTGCAACAAGGCCCGTTCGGCGCGCTGCAGGAGTTCGTCAACATGGCGGCGCGCGCTCCGCGTGCCGCAGCTGCGGCTGCCCTGGGGGCTGCACGAGCGGCTGTGGCCGATCAAGTACATCGTCTTCCTCGGGCTGTTCGCTGTCTCGCTGCACTCGCTGGCGCAGGCCGAGGTGCTGGCCGAGGAGGAGCCGTTCAAGACGGCCATCATCCTCAAGTTCGCCCGCGACTGGCCGTTCGTGCTGTACGTCGGCGCGTTGCTCGCCGCCAACCTGTTCATCGAGCGCTTCTACTGCCGCTACCTGTGCCCGCTCGGGGCGGCGCTGGCCATTCCGGCCCGCCTGCGCATGTTCGAGTGGCTGAAGCGGCACAAGGAGTGCGGCTCGCCGTGTCAGCGCTGCGGCGTCGAGTGCCCGGTCCAAAGCATCCATCCGGAAGGCAACATCAATCCCAACGAGTGCATCTCCTGCATGCACTGCCAGACCCTGTACTGGGACGACCACCGCTGCCCGCACATGATCCAGCGCCGGCTCAAACGCGAGCGCGCCCAGGCCATGAAGCCGGCTCTGCCCAAGCACGTCACCGACCCGCCTCTGAGCCAGAGTGACGATCCGAACAACCCGCTGGTCGCTGGCGGCATCGTTGCCGCCCCGCCGGTGCGGCCCCCCAAAGACCAAGGAGGATCCTGATTATGTCGAAGGACGACACCTCGAAGGACGCGTCCACGCAGACGGGTGGCACGACCGGCGACGTCTCGCGCCGCGACCTGCTCGGCGGAACGGCCAAGCTCGCCACGCTTGCGGGGCTGGCCGGAGCCGGCGTCGCCGGGGGTGGGCTGGCGCTGCGCCCCGGCGCGCCCGAGGCGCAGGCCGCGACGACGGCGTCCGGTGGCACGCGCGGGGCCCAGAGCGCGGCGATCGAGCCCGGCCAGCTCGACGAGTACTACGTGCTGTTCTCCAGCGGCCAGTCCGGCGAGCTGCGCCTGTACGGGCTGCCCTCCATGCGCGAGCTCATGCGCGTCCCCGTCTTCAACCGCGACAGCGCCACTGGCTGGGGGCAGACCAACGAGAGCCTGCAGGTGCTGACCCAGGATCTGCTGCCGGAGACCCGGGAGTTTCTGAAGAGCCGCGGCGGCACCTACCAGAACGGCGATCTGCACCACCCGCACATGACCTTCACCGATGGTACCTACGACGGCCGCTACATCATCGCCAACGATAAGGCCAACACGCGCATCTGCCGCATCCGCGCCGACGTCATGAAGTGCGACAAGATCATCGAGGTGCCGAACGCCCACGACATCCACGGCCTGCGCCTGCAGAAGTACCCGAAGACCGGCTACATCTTCGCCAACGGCGAGCACGAAGCACCGATCCCCAACGACGGCAAGGTTCTCGATGATCCGTCGAAGTACCTGGCGATCTTCACCGCCGTTGACGTCGACAGCATGAAGGTGGCTTGGCAGGTCATCGTTGACGGCAACCTCGACAACGTCGACGCCGACTACCAGGGCAAGTATTGCTTCTCGACCTGCTACAACTCCGAAATGGGCATGAACACCGGGGAGATGACGGCCAAGGAGCAGGACTGGGTCGTCGTCTTCAACATCAAGCGCATCGAGGATGCGGTGAAGGCCGGGCAGGCGCAGATGATGAACGGCGTCCCGGTGGTCAACGGCCGGCACGGCTCGCCGCTCACCCGCTACATCCCGATCTCCAACAGCCCACACGGCATCAACACCGCTCCCGACCAGCGCCACGTCGTGATCAACGGCAAGCTGTCGCCGACGGTGTCGGTGATGGACGTGACCAAGCTCGACGACCTGTTCGACGACAAAATCCAGCCGCGCGACGTCATCGTCGCCGAACCGCAGCTCGGCCTCGGGCCGCTGCACACCGCCTACGACGGCCGCGGCAACGCCTACGCCACGCTGTTCATCGACAGCCAGGTCTGCAAGTGGAACATCGACAAGGCGATCCGCGCCTACAAGGGCGAGAAGGTCGACCCGATCATCCAGAAGCTCGACGTCCATTACCAGCCGGGCCACAACCACACCTCCATGGGCCAGACCAAGGAGGCCGACGGCAAGTGGCTCATCTCGCTCAACAAGTTCTCCAAGGACCGCTTCCTCAACTCCGGCCCGCTGAAGCCCGAGAACGACCAGCTGATCGACATCTCCGGCGATGAGATGAAGCTGGTGCACGACAGCCCGTCCTTCGCCGAGCCGCACGACGCGACGATCATCCACCGCTCCAAGATCAGCCCAAAGCACGTCTGGGACCGCAACGACCCGATGTGGGAGCAGGCCCGGCAATGGGCCAAGGAGGACGGCGTCACGCTGGAGGATGCCTCCGGCGTCTACCGCAAGGGCGACAAGGTGCGCGTCTACATGACCACCGTAGCGCCAAGCTTCAGCCTGGAGAAATTCACCGTGAAGCAGGGCGAGGAGGTGACGATCATCATCACCAACCTCGACGATGTCGAGGACCTGAGCCACGGCTTCTGCATCTCGAACTACGGGATCAGCTTCGGCATCGACGCTCAGGCGACGCAGTCGGTGACCTTCGTCGCCGACCGGCCGGGCGTGCACTGGTTCTACTGCACGTGGTTTTGCCATGCCCTGCACATGGAGATGCGCGGGCGCATGCTCGTCGAGCCGCGCTCGGCCTAAGCCGATGGCAAGGTTGGCCCTTGCTGTGATCCTAGCGCTCGCCGCCATCCCTCTCGGGGCGGTGGCGGGCACCGTCGACGTCGTGCCCGGCGGAGGGCTGGCCCAGGCCATCGCCGCGGCGTCCGACGGCGACGTGCTGCGCCTGGAGCCAGGCGTCCACGCCGGCCCGGTGATTGTCGACAAGGCGGTGACCCTCGAAGGACTGCCAGGGGCGGTGGTCGATGGGCGAGGGCAGGGGAGCACCATCAAGGTGACCGCTCCGGGCGTCACCATTCGCGCACTGGAGGTCCGCAACTCCGGGCTCAACCTCGAAGCCCAGGATTCCGGCGTCTTCCTCGACAGGAAGGCCGCCGGAACGACGGTCGAGCATAACCGCCTCGAGGACAACCTGATCGGCGTCTACGTCTGGGGCGCCGCGCAGTCGGTCGTCCGCCGCAACACCATCGTCGGGCGCAAGGACATCCGCGTCAACCAACGCGGCAACGGTGTGCAGGTGTGGAACGCGCCCGGCGCCAAGATCATCGACAACGACATCAGCTTCGGGCGCGACGGCATCTTCACCACCTCGAGCAAGCGCAACGTCTTTTCCGGCAACCGCTTCACCAACGTCCGCTTCGCCGTTCACTACATGTACACCAACGACAGTGAGGTCAGCCGCAACGCCTCCTACGGCAACGACGTCGGCTACGCGCTGATGTACTCGTCGCGCCTGCTGGTGCGCGACAACCTCTCTGAAGGCGACCGCAACCACGGCTTGATGTTCAACTTCGCCAACGAGTCGGTGGTGGAGGGCAATGTCATCCGCAAAGGCGGCGAAAAGTGCGTCTTCATCTACAACGCCAACAACAACCGCATCGCCGACAACCGGTTCGAGGGCTGCGACATCGGCGTGCATTTCACCGCCGGCTCGGAGCGCAACCGCATCACCGGCAACGCCTTCATCGGCAACCGCACGCAGGTGAAATATGTCGGAACCCGCGACCTTGAGTGGTCTGAGCGCGGACGCGGCAATTACTGGAGCGACAACCCGGCCTTCGACCTGAACGGCGACGGCATCGCCGACACCGCCTACCGGCCCAACGACGTGGTCGACCGCGTCGTCTGGTCGGTGCCGCTGGCCAAGCTGCTGCTCAACAGCCCGGCGGTCCAGGTGGTGCGCTGGGCGCAGTCGCAGTTCCCGGCCATCACCCCCGGCGGGGTGGTGGACTCCGCCCCGTTGATGCGCCCGCCTGAGCGCAAGCCGGGCTGGCGTCAGGAGGACCTCGCCCGTGAAGGAAGCTGACGCGGTCATTCTCGACGGTCTCACAAAGCGCTACGGCGACCGCACCGTGGTGCATGGGGTGACCTTGGCGCTGGCCGCCGGTGAGCGGCTGGCCCTGCTCGGCCACAACGGCGCGGGCAAGACGACGCTCATGAAGATGATGCTGGGTCTCGTGCGCCCGGACGGCGGAGAGGTGCGCGTGCTCGGCCGCGACCCGGCCGAAGCGGCGGCCGACGTCCGCCGCTCGGTCGGCTTCTTGCCCGAGAGCGTCGCCTTCTACGAGGCGATGACCGGGTGGGAGACGCTGCGCTTCTACGCGCGCGTGAAGCGCCGCCCGGCCGAGGAGTGCCGCGCCCTGCTGGCCCGCGTCGGGTTGGCGGACGCGGCCGGGCGGCGCGTCGGCACCTATTCCAAGGGCATGCGCCAGCGCCTCGGGCTGGCCCAGGCGCTGCTCGGCGCGCCACGGCTGCTGCTGCTCGACGAGCCGACCACCGGCCTCGACCCGGAGCTGCGGCAGAGCTTTTACGGCATCATCGCCGAGCTGAAGGCGCAGGGCACGGCGGTGCTGCTGTCCTCCCATCTGCTGACCGAGCTGGAGGAGCGGACCGACCACATCGCCATCATGAACCAGGGCCACCTGGTCGGGCTCGGCACGCTGGGCGACCTGCGCGAGCAGGCCGGCCTTCCGGTGCGCTTCCGCTTGCGGGTGGTCAACGGCGACGCCGCGACCGTGGCGGACCATTTCGGCGCGCTCGTCTTCGAACGGGTGCCGGGCGAGGTGGGGCCGGCCTGCCCGGCGCGCGACAAGATGGACGTGCTGCGCGCCATCGCCGGCTTGGGCGATCGGGTCGCGGACGTGGAGGTGGTT
Organism: Azospirillum canadense; assembly: GCF_025961225.1. GTDB lineage: Bacteria > Pseudomonadota > Alphaproteobacteria > Azospirillales > Azospirillaceae > Azospirillum > Azospirillum canadense. Next base: position 70,511 of record NZ_JAOQNG010000003.1, read on the forward strand.
CCGCCCAGCCTCGACGACGTCTACGCCAGCTTCACCGGGCGGCCGCTGAGCGAAGGAGCCCCGGCATGACCACCGTTCTCGCCATCGCCTGGAAGGAGGTGCGGGACGGGCTGCGCAACCGCTGGGTCCTGGCCACCACGCTGCTGATGGCGGCGTTGGCCCTGGGCCTCGCCTTTCTCGGCGCCGCGCCGACCGGCAGCAACGTCGCCGCCTCGCGGCTTGCCGTCACCGTGGTCAGCCTGGCCAGCCTGACGATCTTCCTGGTGCCGCTGATCGCGCTGCTGCTGGCCTACGACGCGCTGGTCGGCGAGATCGAGCGCGGCACCATGCTGCTGCTGCTGGCCTACCCGGTGGCGCGCTGGGAGATCGTTGCCGGCAAGTTCCTCGGCCACGCGGCGCTGATTGCCATCGCCACCGGGGTCGGCTACGGCGTGGCCGCCGCCGCCGTCGCCTACGCCGCGCCGGGCACCGGCGCGGAGGATTGGCAGGCCATGGGGGCGCTGATCGCCTCGTCCATTCTGCTCGGCGCGGTGTTCCTGTCCATCGGCTACCTGCTGAGCGGGCTGGTGCGCGAGCGGGCGACCGCGGCCGGGCTGGCCATCGCGGTCTGGCTGGTCTTCGTGTTGCTGTACGACCTCGGCCTGCTCGGCTATCTCGCGGCGACCGAGGGCAAGGGGGTGTCGGCGGAGACGTTCGGTTGGCTGTTGCTGCTCAATCCGGCCGACGCGTTCCGGCTGTTTAACCTGACCGGCCTCGAGGGGGTGCGGCAGTTCTCCGGCATGGCCGGGGCGAGCGGACAGGCGCCGGTCAGCCCGTTCGCCCTGATGGCCGCGCTCCTGGCCTGGGTGCTGGTGCCGCTGCTCCTCGCCCAGGCCGTCTTCCACAGGAGGCAGTTGTGAGGCGTGCTCTTCCGGTCCTGCTCGCGCTTGTTCTCGCCGCCTGCGGCGAGGAGAAGGCGCCGGCCCCGCCGCCGCCGGCGGCGCTGACCCAGGACGCGATTGGCTACTACGACCACATGACCGTCCTCGACCACGCCGGGCCGAAGGGGCAGATCTTCGTCAAGGACCGCGACCAGCCCTACTGGTTCTCCTCGGTGCGCGACACCATTGCCTTTACACTGCTCCCGGAGGAACCCAAGGACCTCCGCGCCATCTACGTCCAGGACATCGGGCGGGCGCAGAGCTGGCAGGACCCCGGACCGCAAAGCTGGATCGACGCCCATACGGCGCTCTACGTCATCGGCAGCCGGCGCCTGGGCGGCATGGGCCAGCCGGAAGCGGTTCCCTTCTCCGCCCGCGAGGCCGCCGACGCCTTCGCCCACGACAACGGCGGCCGGGTCGTCGGCTTCGCCGACGTCCCGCATGACTACATCCTGGGCGACGACCGCTCCGCCGCCGCGGCAGCGGCCGCGCCGCCACCGCACGACGCGCATTCCGGACACGGGCAAGGGCACTGAGCCATGCTGACCCGCCGCCGCTTCCTGACCATCACCGCGGCCTCGGCCGCTCTGGCGACCGCTCCGTCGGCCCGCGCCGCCGTCCCACGGGTCGAATGGCGCGGCACGGCGCTCGGCGCCGAGGCGCTGCTGCGCCTCGACCACCCCGACGAGGCGCTGGCGTGGCGGCTGATCGCCGACTGTCTCGCCGAACTCGAGCGGCTGGAGGGCGTCTTCAGCTTGTGCCGCCCGGACTCTGCGCTGTGCCGCCTAAATCGTGGCGGCGCGCTCGAGGCACCGCCATTGGACCTCGTCGTCCTGCTGACCGAGGCCAAGCGCTACGGCGACCTGAGCGGCGGCGCCTTCGACATCACGGTGCAGCCACTGTGGGAACTGCACGCCCGCCACTTCGCGGCTGCGGACGCCGATCCGGCGGGCCCGCCAGAGGACAGGGTCGCCGCCGCCCGGACGCTGGTCGATTACCGCCAGGTGCGCGTTGCTCCCGACCGCATCGCGTTCGAGCGCCCAGGCATGGCCGTGACGCTGAACGGCATCGCCCAGGGCTACATCACCGACCGCCTCGCCGATCGCTTGCGCGCGGCTGGCCTGACGCACGTGCTGGCCGATTTTGGTGAGGTGCGGGCCCTCGGGCCGCAGTGGGATGGGCGTCCATGGCGCATCGGTCTGGAGGACCCGATGGAACCGGGGCGCATCGCCGCGACGATGCCGATCCAGGATGGCGCCGTCGCCACCTCCGGCGGCTACGGGACGCGGTTCAGCCCGTTGTGTCACCACATCTTCGACCCGGCGACCGGGCACAGCGCCAACGGGGTTGTGGCCGTGACCGTGAGGGCACCGACGGCAACCCTGGCCGACGCGCTGTCGACGGCTCTGGCCGTGCTGCCCCCGGAACACGCCCAGGAGTTCCTGGAGCGATGTCCGGGGGTCGGGGCGTGGATCACGATTCCTCCGAACAAAACTGTGGTGTATGGGGGAGCTATGATCGATGAGCGCCGTGCGGGACCGTGATGCTGGGGTCAGGCCGCCCGACCGATCGTTTGAGGCACCCGCTGGCCAGAGCCGGCGGGTGCGCTCCTGTGCCAGGCGGACGAACCGCTCAGCTGTTCTTTTTCAGATAGGCGATGAGATCCTTGCGGGCCTGCTCGTTCTTCACGCCGGCGAACGCCATTTTGTTGCCGGGAATGGCGGCCTTCGGGTCGGTCAGGTACTTGTCCAGGCTGGCCTCGTCCCAGGTGATCTCCGCTTTCTTCATGGCGTCGGAGTAGTTGAAGCCCTCGTGCGAACCGGACTTGCGGCCGACGACGCCGTGCAGATTCGGGCCGACGCGGTTCGGGCCGCCGGCATCGATGGTGTGGCACGCCTTGCACTGGTTGAACACCTTCTCACCGGCCTCGGCGTCCTGCGCAGAGGCGACGCTGGGGAACGACGCGATCAGCCCGAGAGCAAACACGGCAAACGCGCGCTTCATTTTGGTTTCCTCAGGTTGTGAACACGACATTGGCCGGCGGCTCCATCAATGGGGAGGGGCTACGACACGGAGGCTTCCGTGACAAGGCCCCGTGGCCAGCGCGGGATCAGCGTTCCCGCAGTGCCATGCGATCTTGGAAGACGCGGGCCAGTACGGGAACATCATTCCGCCGTTTCCGTTCCACGCGATCGTCAGTCGCGAACGACGAGCTAAGGTGGAGCGAGGTGTCGTGCCGACGGCAAGGTGGCTGCGGTCTCCGCCATCCGGCATCGTACGTCGGGCATGTCGGCCGAGTTTTCGACATTGGGGCGGCTCGGGCGACTCTGATGGCGGGTGTGTCGCGACGAGCGCGCCGCGCGGGGACGCACAGCGTGTCGCGCGGCGGCGCCGGTGAGGCACCGGCAGCGGCACGGAGGACCAGTCGTCCGGGAATGGTGCTCGCCGTCCATTCCCAAGAGAATGCCTCGGGGCTATCGACGCACCGCCCATCAGCGGCATAGTCCATATGGGGCCCGCAGAATGTGCGCGGGCATTGGTTCCTCAAGGACCGGATTTCACCACTTCACCCAGCGGCAATGGGCATTGTCGTTGGATGTTGCCGCTGTGATCGCCGTGGCGCGCTAGGGTGGGGCGTCGCTCTGCGGCACTCCCCGCAAAGCCGCGCGCCCGGCGCTCGCAAGTGACGAGTTGCTCGAGTGTGCAGGACGTCGCTCTGCATTCATACTCGCAAAACGCCAGGGTATCCGGGACCATGGCGACAAACCTCGTCAGGGCCTTTGGAAACAATTGTGCCAGCATGCCCCACCTCCATTCCAGCGAAGGAACCGGCCTCGATTGCGCGACAGACTCACTCTGAACGGTTTGATCACGGTCAACCCCACGGCTCTCTTTCGGGTACCAACCCTTTTGCGCCGCGCTCCGGTGCGCACCCGCAGCTCCTCGACGAAGACGACTTTGCTTGCCGCTACCGGGAAAACACGGGAAAGCGGCTGATCTGGATCAGAACAACCGCGCATACGGGGATCTCCGGATACCGGCGCCGCGAGGCGACGCTTATCGTCTGTGAAGCGCCGACGTCCGGCGTTTCTTTGCGGTGAGCGGAAGTGGGAGGCCGTCATGGCCGAGACGAGTGAAGGCATCGTGTACGTCGTCGACGACGATGAGCCGGTCCGGGACTCGATGAAGGCGTTGCTGGAAGCCTGCGCCCTCGAGGTGCGGGACTTTGAAAGCTGCCAGAGCTTCATCGACCAGTTCGACGGCACGCCGGCGGGTTGCCTTGTCCTCGACCTGCACCTGCCGATCATGAGCGGCCTTGAGTTCATCGAGCGCTATGGCCCCACCCTGCACGGCCTGCCGGTGATCATGGTCTCTGGGCGCGGCGATCCCGCCACCTTCGCCCGCGCCCGCGAGGCCGGGGTGAGCGCCTTTCTGGAGAAGCCCTTCGAGGCGGACCAGCTGCTCGACGCCGTGCAGCGGCTGCTGCCCGCAGCCGCCTGAGGCCGCGTAAGGCCGGATGTCGAGGGCCCGTACGGGGGTCCGCGTATAGGTAGTTTTCCGTAGGGGAACTCCCTTAGGTACAAGACCGAACTGCACAGCGGGCAAGGCGGTGGCTAACTTCGACCCATCAGGCGGTTGCGACACACCACAGCAGCCGCTTCCGCAAGCTGCCGAGGGCCCGTCATGTCCGCTCACGCCTCTACCATCGTCGCCCAGCCCACCCGCGTCGTCCCGGGCTTCCTGGCCGCCACGATGCCACCGTCGCTGAGCGCGATGCCCAAGGCCCAGAGCACCCCCGCCGCCGACCCGCTGGCCGCCATCACCCAGGTCAAGGTCATGGACCGCGAACAGCCGATCTTCGCGGAAGGCGACGCGGCCGACGCCCTCTTCCGGGTGGTCGACGGGGTGATCCGGCTCTACAAGCTGCTGCCCGCCGGCCGCCGCCAGATCATCGGCTTCCTCCAGGCGGGCGACATGATGGGCCTGGCCTTCGCCGAGCGCTACCTCTACTCGGCCGAGGCGGTCACGGCGACCACGGTGCAGCGCATCTCCCGCGCCCAGCTCGACGACCTGCTGGACGCCCAGCCCTCCCTGGCCCGCAAGCTGCTGTCGGTGACCACGTCGGAGCTGGTGGCCGCCCAGGACCAGATGCTGCTGCTCGGCCGCAAGACCGCGCTGGAGAAGCTGGCCTCCTTCCTGCTGGCGCTCAGCGAGCGGGCCGGCGGCAAGCGCCTGGTCGGCGTGCCGATGAGCCGCAGCGACATCGCCGACTACCTGGGCCTGACGACCGAGACCGTGTCACGCGGCTTCACCAAGCTGAAGACCAGCCGCCTGATCCGCATCCTCGACGGCGGCAAGGTCGAACTGCTCGATCACAACGCCCTCGCCGACCTTGCCGACTGCGCCTGACGGCCTGAGTGACGCAAGCGTCCGGCTCAAAGGCATACGGAACGGACACCCCACCCACCCGCGTTCCTCATCGGATTCCATGTACGTCTGCATCTGCAACGCCCTGACCGAAAACCGGGTTCGTCACGCCGTCCGTGCTCATCGACCGGACACGGTGCGCGACGTTTACGCCGCCTGCGGCGTGGCTCCCCAATGCGGCAAGTGCGCCGACACCATCGCGGGCATTCTCGATGAGGAAGGTCCTTCGGCCCTACAGCTCGCCGCGGAATGACGCCAACACGGCCGCTGTGCTTCCGGTCATCGCCGGCTCACCCAACACGGCTCGAGTGAAACGGGGACGGCGTTGCCGCCGCCCCTCCATCGACACAGGCAGCACGCCTGAGGGTCAGGCCGCGTTGCCGTTGACCGCTGCCTTCAGAGCTTTCCCCGCTGAGAACTTCGGCGCCTTGGAGGCGGCGATCGTGATCTCGGCGCCGGTCTGCGGGTTGCGGCCGGTGCGTGCGCCGCGCTCGGCGATCTCAAACTGCCCGAAGCCGGGCAGCTTCACCGTCTCGCCCTGGATGAGCGCGTGCTGCAAGCTCTCGAGCACGGCATCCAACGCCTTGCCGGCATCGGCTTTGGTGCCGCCCAGCTTGGCGGCGACGGCGTCAATCAGTTCAGCCTTCGTCATTTCTCGTTCCTCGTCCCGTGGATCGCGGAAACACCAAGAGCTTCGGCGAGTTTCGCGTCGAGATTGAGCTAAGCCCGACAACACACTTTGCGCAAGCCCAAATCGGCTGAACACCCAGGACTTCCAGCGTTTACACAGGGATTGGAAGACACTTTGCGCGAAGAGGAAGGGGCTCCGACATCCCAAAAAGGCGAACAGCAGGGCAGGGCAGGGCAATGTCCGCTGAGTGTCTGGCCCGCCGCGTTCAATCCGTCGCCATTTGGAATTACCGTGGTGTGTGTCGGCAGGGCAGTGTGAAGGGTGCCGATCGGCCCTTGCTAGCATTCCATCAAATCCGCTTGAACCGGTGTGCACACCCTCGCCGTGTCGCCTGTTGGACGGGGTGCTGATGGCCAAAGCCAGCGTAAGAGCTTGGCTCCCGCCTGCTGTTTTCTTCGCGCCCCATACTTGAGAGGGCACATGCGCGGAGCGGCCATGGCGGCGTGGTTGGTCAGAGCGGCGGTGCGCGGACGGCTGCGCTTTGCTTATCGCATCAAGGTGCATGGACGCGCCCATGCCGGCAGCGCGCGCGGGTGCGTCGTCGCCGCGGATCCGCAATCGCTTGTGGACACATCGTCCCACCACGACGGGCGGTGTCCGGCGTCGACTTGGTCGCCGTCTACGGCACCCCGGCGCTGGTCGCGCACCTCGCGAACGCGGCCGTGCTGCCGGTGCGCATCGACGGCGCCGCTTTCACGCTCTTCTCCCTGGCCAAGTGGCCGGGCGTGCGCCGGTTCCCGAGGATTGCGCTGGCGATGGCGCCAGCGCGCCGCCTCACCGTGGACCCGGCCCTGCGCGGATGGGCGCGCCGGACCGCTCTGGCGGACGCGCTGTACACGGTGATGGCCCGAGCGGCATTGGACGCTTATGACCAAAACCGCAGCGTCTTCGACGCGCTGCTCGATGCCCGCTCGCGCTTCGGTCGCAACACCCGGATTCTGGAGGATGCCGAGCGCCAGCCCCTCACCTACGGCCGGCTGGTGTTGGGCAGTGTGGCGCTGGGACACGCGCTGACCCGGGCTGCGGGGCGGGGCGGGGCGAGGTCGTGGGCGTCCTGTTGCCCAACACCACGGCGGTTGGCGATCACCATCTTTGCCCTGCAGGCGTTCGGCCGCGTGCCGGCCATGCTGAACTACAGCATGGGACCGGACGCGCTGGTGACCGCCTGCCGAATGGGCCGCATCCGAACGGTGCTGACCTCACGGCGCTTCATCGCGCTGGCGCGCCTTGAACCGATGGCCGCGGCGTTGGCCGAGCACACCGTGTTGGCCTGTCTGGAGGACGTGCGCAAAGAGGTCGGCCCGCTGGATAAGCTGTGGGGGCTGGCGGTGTCCTGGGTCCCCACACTGATGCGCGGGCGGACCGCCCCCGCGGGCTCGCCGGGCGCGGTGTTGTACACCTCCGGCTCCGAAGGAACGCCCAAAGGCGTGGTGCTGAGCCACGCGAACTTCCTGGCCAATGTGGCGCAGATCGCCGCGGTCGTCGACCTGTTCCCGACCGACCGGGTGGTCAACCCCTTGCCGGTCTTCCACAGCTTCGGCCTGACCGCCGGTCTGTTCCTGCCCCTGCTGGTTGGCGTGCCGACCTGCTTGTATCCCAGTCCCCTCCATTACCGCGCCGTCGCGGCGCTGGTCGCCGAACGGAAGGCGACCGTTCTGTTCGCCACCGACACCTTCCTCACCGGTTACGGCCGCGCGCCGTCGGAGGGCGAGCTGGCCTCGCTGCGCTACGCCGTGGCCGGGGCCGAGCCGGTGCGTGAGAGCACGCGGCGCCTCTACCGCGACCGCTTTGGCGTGCCGCTTCTGGAGGGCTATGGCGCGACAGAAACCACGCCGGTGCTGGCGGTCAACACGCCAACGCACGGCCGCGCCGGTACGGTGGGGCGCTTCTTGCCCGGCATCGAAGCCCGGCTGGCCCCCGTGGAGGGCTTCGCCGAGGGCACCCAGCTCGTGGTGCGCGGCCCAAACGTCATGCTTGGCTACTATGTGGCGGAGCGGCCCGGCGTGCTGCACCCGCCGCCTGGGGGGTGGTACCCGACCGGCGACATTGTGACGGTGGACGCCGCAGGGTACGTGCGGATCGTTGGGCGCGTGAAACGCTTTGCGAAGATCGGCGGCGAGATGGTCTCGCTGGCCCGTGTCGAGGCGGACGCCGCGCAGCATTGGCCCGACGACACGCACGCGGCGGTCGGTCTGCCAGACCCGCGCAAAGGCGAGCGTGTCGTGCTGGTGACCAGCCGTGCCGGCGCACAGCACGATGAGTTCGTCGCGTTCGCCCGCGCCCGCGGCATCCCGGAGCCGACGGTGCCCAAGGCGGTGCTGTGGGTGGAGACGATCCCGACGCTCGGCTCCGGCAAGGTGGATTACCCTACCGTGCGGCGCATGGCCGAGAACGCGTTGCGTGAAGCAGGCGCGCGGCAAGCCGGCCTCAAGAACGTTCCATCGTCGAAGGATGTGATCCTTGATGGTGGCTGACCGGCCAAGCCACGCTTCGAGATCGACCGGCTCAGCTGCGGGTGAGCCGGTCGATCTCGTCCTTCAGGGTCAGTTTTTCGAGCTTGAGGCGTTTGACGGTTGGATCGTCGGCGCGGGGCGTCGCCTCGCGCGCGGCCACCGCGTGATCGAGTGCGGCATGGCGTTGGCGCAGCTTTTCAAGGTGAGTGTCCGGCCGGTGGAAGCGTGGGGGCGGCATGGAGGACTTCTCGACAGGGTGATCGCATGACCAACCGCTGGACGTGCCACGCATGCTGAACGTCGGCGGGCATACGCCATCGGCGCTCCCCTGCCCTGAAAACTACCATGATTTTTCATAATAGCGCTTATAAGACTTAAGCTTGGCGTTAGGGTTGATTCTATCCTTAAGTGCAACTTTTGTGTCAGTGCAAGGGCTTCCCGGGCCAAGGGGACTCGGCTCATGACCGTTGCGCGCCTGGGGTGCTGACCACAGAGTTGGTCGCGACATGGAAGGCACAGCGTCCATGCTCCGCGCGTCTCACGGCAGCCGGTCGGACATCCGATGTGTCGCCGCGGAGCCGCTCACGGGACCGGGCGCCAATGTTTGCGGTCGCCCAGGGCTTCCACGCTGACGAGGAGTTCGTCGCTGGGCATGCCGTCCTCCAGGAGCAGGCAGGCGTGCGGGAGAAGACCCGGCTTGTCGACGAGGGCGGTGACGACGTAGACCTTGGACGAGCCGGCCGCCCGGGTGAAGCGGTCTCCCACCTGTACCGGCGTGCGTGCCGTCTCCCCTCCCCTCACGGTAGGCCGGCGAGTTCGTCGAGCAACTGCTGGTACTGGCTGGGCGGCAGCGCCCGCTGGTCCGCGGCCATGCGGCGCAGGGCCTCAATGCCCGCCGGCGTGAAGGTCGCCTTCAGCCAGTGCGCGCCGTCGTCCACCAGAGACAACAGGCCACGATCGATCATGCTCTGCACGGCAGCAGCCGGCTTAGGCTGACCCTTGTGCGGGCCGGTCGCCCAGCGCTTGACCAAGATGCCGTCGTGGAGGGAACGGGCGCTGCTGAGCCGGAGCATGAACTCGCGCCGGATCAGGTCGCGCTCCTTGGGTAGAAACTCAGGCGTGGCGGTCATCGCGTCTCACGGAATGGCCAAAGCGGCGCTGAGATGTAGCGTACCCGTCCAGGGAAAAGAAGGTGCCCGGGAGGATTGGTTGCCCGCGGCGGTTTTCCGAACGGGGACGGCCGGCGCGCACGCGTGTTGGAGAGCGATCGACGGGCTGCATCGGCCCGTTCCACGAGCGAGGACGACGCGATGGGCGAAAACCGCAACCCCGACACAAAGCCGGACCAGGCCGGGAACGACGGCGCCACCAGCAAGCCCGAGATCCCGCCGCCGGGGACGAAAGACGAGTTGGCGAAAGCTCAGGAGGAAGCCGCTCAGGAGCGCGCGGAAAACGGCGGGTATCAGTGACCGCCGTGGTCCAATCCCGCTGACCCGCTCACCGGCACCCGCCAGGCCCTTCACCCCGGCACCATCGCGGGAGGCGCGCCAGCCCGCGCGCGGGCAGCCTCAGACGAAGGGGTTGGGCGCGGTGTCGGGCGGCTCCGGCGGGGCAATGTTCTCTGGCAATGCCTTGTCGGACTCTAGGGCGTGCACGACCTCGTCCAGCAGCGCCTTCAGGGCGCGGGCATGACGGAGGCCCACCTGATCCCTGGTCAGGTCCAGCGAGCCGAAGAGCGCCAGTCGGTCGATGTGGTTCTCCACAATCAGCTCGCCGAGCGTCAATGCCTCGCTCTCGTTGGCGAACGGCTTGATCGTCTTCCCCGTCATCACGCTCTCCTCACCGCAGCAGCTTTTTCAACGCACCGGTCCAGCCCTCGTCCGCCTCCGACGCCGGGCCTTCGCCGCCCGGCCGCCGCTTGCCCGGCAGGCGCGGGGCGGGCAACGCCATCGCCGTGCTCTTCACCATGTCCGACACCCCTGGAAACGGATCAACGCCGCTCATGTCGCGCAGCTGGCTGATGGAGATCGCCTGCCACGCATCTCCGGGAGCGTTCGAAGACACGTAGGCGCCGGCCTCATTGCGCTTGGGATCGTAGACGGCCTTGAACAACGCGGTTGGCACGAACACCCAGCCCTTCAGCCGCTGCAGCGTGGTGCCCTGGAACAGCGGCCCGATGACCACGTAGAGCTCGCCGCGCTGCCGCGCCAGACCGCGCACCGCCCCTTCGATGCCTGCCCACACGCCGCAGTTCTGCTCGGACACCTGCGGCACCATGTTGGCCAGCGAGAAGCTCTCCTCCTGCGAGGCATCGTCGGGCGCGTCGGCGGCCGGAAAGAGGTGGCCGCGGTCGTACCCGGACCGGGCGAAGTCGGCCAGGGTGGAGCGCTCATCGGCCGGCAGGCGTTCTTCCTCGTGGAAGGTGCCCTTGCGCGGCGTGTCGACCGCCGCCTTCAGGCTGGCACGCGTCATACGCTCGGCCGCCCACAGCGGAGTCCGGGTCACGCCGGAGTGCAGCACCGCGAAGGCCCGGAAGCACAACTCTCGCGTCTTGGCCGTCATCTTCGGATCGGTCAGGTCAGGCGCGCTGCCGCCCTTGAAGTGCTCCGGGCAGGCAGTCGGCGCGGCCCCAGCGGTGCTGGGGAGCGCCAGGAGAACGAGAAGCGCTGCGGCGGTGCGGGTTAGCATGGTGGCCGGTGATGGGGGGCTTCGGTCCAGGGCAGCCAAGCACCAACGCGGCTGTTTGCTTAGGCCCGGTTTCCAGAACTCTCCGAGGTCAGCTGCGAGCGTGATCAAGTAACCGCATGCCGGTTCCCGTGCCTTTGGCATGGGAGCGGACATGCGCGCGCAGGCGGTAGAGCTGGTGGCTGGCATCATCGACCGGATCGAGCCCCGGCACCCCGGTCCGGGGCGCCCCCCGGTGCCGACGGCGGAGGTGATCCGGACGCTCGGCTTCTTTGTGCGCGAGGGTGTCCAATGGCGGGAGTTGAAGGCTGCGGACGGACGCGCCTCGGGCTCCACCCTGCGCCGCCGCCTGGACGAGTGGCACACCACGGCGTTGCTGCGCCGTGTCCATGCCGTCCTCATCCGCATGGCGCGCTCCGGCCCCGACGCCGCCGCATGGGACGTCGTGGTGGACAGCTGCTCGGTGCGGGCCAAGCGGGGCGGCGAGTTGACCGGGGCGAACCCGACCGACCGCGGTAAGCCCGGGACCAAGTACCACGTGGTCGTCTCGACCGATGGCCTGCCGCTGGCGGTCGTCCCTTCGCCCGCCAATGTGCATGACACCAAGCTCTTTCCGGATCTGCTGCGCCTGGCCCAGGTTGTCTGCGCCGCCATCAGCAGGCTCTACGCGGACGCGGGTTACGACAGCGCCGATAACCGCTGGCTCTGCTTGCGCGACGGCATCCAGCCGCACATCCGCAAGATCGGCGAGCCCCACGGCTCGGGGCTCGGCAAAGTCCGCTGCGTCGTCGAGCACGGCTGCGCTTGGCTGCTCGCAAACAAACGCCTAGATCGACGGCAGGACAGGTTGGGGCGGATCATACTCGCGCTGCTCACCGCCGCGGCGATCTTCATCGTCGCCAACCGCCTCAGCGCATTCTGAAAACCGTCCCTTAGGGGGAATGTCCGTTTCAGCCGAAAACTTCCCCCTTCAAACCTGTGCAGTGGGCTCCATGCTTCCCAATGGGGCCGCTCAAGCCGCTTGGTCGCGCTGGTGCTGCCGCACGGCTTCCGAGTCCCACGCCGAGCTCCGAAGGGCTGCAAGGGGCTCCGGAGTGAGATCGCCGGAGAACACAACGTGATGCATGACATCGCCCAGGGTTCGGCGCAAAATGCGCGCCGCCAAGGACATTCTCGGCATCTCTGTGGCCTCGACCAGGAACGCAACCGGCCGATCATCGCGCAGTGGCTGAATAATCCAGGCCTACACACCGGCTCTCTGCAAGGCCTCTAACCCGGCAACGATCGGCTGAAAGACCACCTGGCGACGTTCCCGCAGCTGTTGGCGCCGCGTTGTCCGATCCTGCGATGGAGAGGCTGCCATCGTCACCTCCCGCCGGTAATGTCCGGTGCTCATCCCCGTCAACAGCTGGTGCGAAGGGACGGCACGCGGCTGCGGAGATGGGCTCCGCGGCTTGCAGTTTGTGAAGGGCCGTCCCCTTTCATTACACGGGCGAACTTTGGATCTCGGCCTGACCTCGAGAAATATCGTTGATTATGCGGATGACATCGTTCAACTCCCCGGAGGGCAACGTGATTTGGAGTTGCACACCGTCGGGCTTAAAGCCTTTGGTCTCGATGAGGGCCGCGGGGAAGGCGCTAAGTCCCGATCTGATCCTGGCTTCGTCCGCGAAAGCGCAGGTGACGGATAGGGCGGCAAACGTGATGATCGGCTGCCGTTCAGCAGCACGGAGACAGGCCAACGCGGTGCCACCGTAGGCGCGCATCAGCCCGCCCGCTCCGAGAAGAACACCACCGAACCAGCGGCTGACCACCACGGCCACCCGATCCAAGGCCTGGCCGTCTATAGCCTGAAGGATCGGACGCCCCGCAGTCCCTCCAGGTTCGCCATCATCGCTGGAACGGTAGAGGTCACCGATCCGGAACGCCCAACAATTGTGACCGGCCTCCTGGCTGCTGCAAGCAGCGATAAATCCGCGCGCTTCTTCCTCGGTGCCGACCGGCCCCGCCGAAGCTAGGAAGCGGCTTTTCTTGATCTCTTGCTCGAGCTGCTCTCTTCTTTTAAGAGTAAACATTGTCTTTCGTCGCCATAGATCCTGTATTGGCCTGAGGCCAGTTCCCCGTGCGCACATCAAGCTTATTCGCTCGATCGGAAAACTGCGACCTTTCAAACCGGTATCTGGAACGGCATGTTTGTGCGGTGAGCGGTCCGCTGGCGGAACGGGCAATCCCAACAGAGCTGCGCTGAACGTTCGGCTGACGAACTCGCGATGCGGTTCCGGATCGACGTCAACCGGCGGCGTTGGTCCAGACTTCGAGAATTGGGATTTCCCAGGCGGTGACCTGGACCCGGTCGCGCCATTCCTCCGCGTCGTCGGTTCGGTTGCGCTTGACCATCGCGAGCACCCGCGCCTGCGCGATGGACGGGGCGAGGCGGGCCCACCGCTCGCTGGCGGCGGTGGACAGACGCGCCACGGTAACGCCGTCCGCGGTCCGCACGCTCACGCGCCGCTGGGCGTCCGCGGGCGCGTCCAGGCTCACCCGATCGCCCGGCCGGAGCGCGGCCAGGGCCTGGTGCGTCCAGTCGCCGGGCGGCAGTCGGCCGGCGAAGCCGATGTAGAGGTCCCCGAGGCCGATGACGTGGCGGCGCCGGTTGAGCAGCGCCGGGTCCGCGCGGTCCGCGGCCTGCGCCGCGGCCCGGTCAAGGTCGAGGCGGTCCAGGAGCGGCAGGTGCGGATGCCTCGCATCGCCGCGGCGCAGCAGGCACAGCGTCTCGCGGGCCCGGGTCATGCCGACGTAGAACAGGCGCCGTTCCTCCTCCGCCTCCTCGCGCGTCGCCGCGTGGCCCCAGCCGCCATCGAGGATGAGGACGTGGCGGAACTCCAGCCCTTTGGCGCCGTGCAGCGTCCCGATGAAGATCCCGCTGCCGGCCGAGCGCTCGCGGCGGCGCTGGGCCAGCGCCTCGTACAGGAACTCGCGGACCCGCTCCGGCTCGGCCGGCGCTCCGCCCTGCCGGACGGCCCATTGATCGAGCAGCTCCGTTACGAGCCGCCACCAGGGGGAGGGGCCCCGGTCGGCCTGCGCGGCCGCAACTTGCGTGCGCAGCCAGGCGTCGGTGACCCGAGCCTTGGCCCGCCTCATTCGCTCCAGGAGAGCCGACACCTCCCGCAGGCGGTGCAGCGGAAAGCGCTCCCCGTCGCGATCGTAGACTGGGGCGCACGGCAGGCCCTCCTGCTCGCACAGGGCGTGGACGGGCATCAGGTCGTGCCGGGTGCGGGCGAGCACGGCCACCGCGCTCCACACCGTCTCCGGAGCCAGCGTGCGCAGGCGGCGGACCTCGGCGAGCGTCGCGCCGAGCTGGTGGGCCGCGTCGTCCACCGCGAGCCGCCGCACGCGGCCCCGCCCCGCCGGGTCGAGCGCCGCCCAGCGGCCGCCGTCCGGCTGCCCGGCGCGGGCGCCGTCGATGCGGATGGGATGGTCGGGTTTCATGCGCTCGGCGTTGGCGGCGATCACCGCGCCGGCGGCCGCGATGATCGCCGCCGTGGAGCGGTAGTTCTCCACGAGATGATGAACCTGCGCGTTGTAGTCCTCGCGGAAGCGGCGGATGAAGCCGACGTTGGCCCCGCGGAACCGGTACACGGACTGGTCATCGTCGCCGACCGCCAGCAAGGCGATGCGCCCCTCGGGCTCCTTCTCCTGCCGGCCGGCGATGGTTGAGACGAGGTTGTACTGGTCCTCGTCGATGTCCTGGTATTCGTCGATCAGGATGTAGCGGTAGCGCGCCAGCAGCCGTTCCCGGATCTCCTCCGCGTCGAGGCCGGGGAGATCGCGCTCGCCGCGCAGCAGCGCGGTCGCGTCGCGGACCACGCCGTCAAGGCCGCTGCGCGCTGCCGCGTCGGCGCCGCGCTCCACCCGCTCGGCGAAGCTCGCCCCGATCAGCCGCATGGCGAGCGCGTGGTAGGTGTGGGCGTCCACCCAAGCACCCTCCTCCCCGACCAGGCCGCGCAGCCGGCGGCGGACCTCCAGTGCGGCCGCGTGGTTGAAGCAGAGCACCAGGATGGCCCGCGCCGGCACGCGCCGGACGCGCATCAACCAGGCGCAGCGGTGCACGATGACCCGCGTCTTGCCCGACCCGGGCCCGGCCAGGACCAGCAGGTTGCTCCCCGGCGACGCGGTGACGATGGCCTCCTGCGCGGAATTCCGGAGGTCGGTGACGATGCGCGCGAAGGTCTCCGGCGTGACCGGCCGGGCCAGCTCGGTCTTGCGGCCGGGAAAATGCCGGGCCACGAGGCGGTCCTCGGGAAGCGAAAAGTAGTCGGCGGCGAAGGCCAGCGCGCGGCGCGTGTCGGTGAGCCCAAGCCGCGCGAACTCGCCCATCGCGTGGATCTGCAAGGCGCGGCTGCGGTAATGGCGGGCGAGCGGCTCGTGGTCGGCGACGGTGTAGCGCCGCGCGCGCGCCGCCTCGGGCAGGCGCAGCGTCAAGCCCTGGCGGAACACCGACAGCCCGCCCTGCAGGATGATCGCCTTCCAGTCGTGCAGCATCAGCAGCGCCGCTTGCGCGGCGGCGACCGGGTCGGGGCAGTCGGCGGCCAGCAGCAAGTCGGCCCCGACCGCCTCGGCCAACTCCTCCAGCGTGAAGGGGACGATGGACCGCCCGCTCGCCTCGGCCGCCTTGGCCTTGCCGAGCAGATGGTCCAAGAGGAGTCTGGCGACTGCGCTCCGCGTCCGGAAGGCGGCGACCACCGCGCTCCACCCGCCGACTGGCGCCACGCTGTAGCGGCCATGCGCGCGCACCGTGAGGCGCAGCCGCGCCCCGCCGGTGCCGGCGCGTTCCGGCTCGTTCAGCGTCTTGAGCAGGCGCCGCACGAGGTCGGGCTGGCTGTCCACGCACCCGCGGTCGTGCAGCCGCTGGTTGGCCGCGCGCAGTTCCAGCGTGAACGGCGCCTCGTCCGGGTTCTCCTCGCGCAGCAGGTCGAGCAGCGCCTGTCCGATCTCGACCAAGTGCGCGAAGACCCGGCGCGACGCGCTGCTCCCGGCCGGCCGGACGAGCGCGGTCAGCACCGTGCCGCTCTCGATCAAGCCTTGGCGCGCCATCGCGGCGAGGATCGCCTGCACCCGCGCCGTCGCCAAGTTGGGGGGGCCGTCGGTCTCCTCGGCCAGGGCTGGCAAGCGGGCCAGCTCGTCCATGGTGAGCGAGCGCTCCTCGCCGGAATCGGCGCCGGCCGCCACCAAGCAGCGGAAGACGGCCATCCACTGCTGGGTGGTCCGCAGCGGCAGTGCGAGCGCGGCGATCTTTTGCCGCGCCTCGTCCAGCGACAAGGGCCGCGGCCGGGCGGTGACCACCCAGGTGCGGTTCTCGTTGCGCTCGAGCAAGCCGGCACGCTCGAGCCAGGACAGCGCGGTCTTCACCTTGGTGTCGGCGTCGCCGTCCTCGGCGTCGAAGCCAAGGTCGAGGTCGGGGTCGGCGATCAGCTCGCCGGTGGTCGCCACCACCTCGGTCCGGCCGAGCGCGCGGGCGAGCCGGCGCGCGCCGCGCAGCACCTGGGCGACGTCGCGGCGGGTCAGCTCGGACAGGGCGGCGAGGCGGAATTGCTTCTCCAGGTCCTCCGGCGTGAACAGCAGGACGCACGTCGCCGGCCGCCGGTCGCGGCCGGCGCGCCCGGCCTCCTGCATGTAGGCCTCCAGCGAGCCCGGCACGTCGGCGTGCACGACGAGCCGCACGCTGTCCTTGTCGATGCCCATGCCGAACGCGTTGGTGGCGCACACCACGCGGATGGCTCCGGCGACGAAGCCCTCCTGCACGTCGAGCTTTTCGGGGGCGCGCAGGCCGGCGTGGTAGGCGGCGGCGTCCCAGCCGCGCGCCGTCAGGTCGTCGCGGATCTCCTCGGTGCGCCGGCGGGTGGCGGCGTAGACCACGGCGCACGCGGCCGGGTCGCCGCGGGGAAGGTGCCGGGCCAACAGCTCGGCGATGCGGTTGGTCTTGTCCGCCTCGTCGACGGCCTCCACGGCAAAGGCGAGGTTGGGCCGCTCGACGCCGCCGACGAACAGGGCCAGCTCCTGGCCGAGGCGCTCGCGGAAATGCGCGACGATCTCCTCGATGACCTCGTGCTTGGCGGTGGCGGTCAGGCAGGAGACCGGCGGCGGCGGGACGCCCTGGCGTTCGGCCAGTTCCGCGATGAAGCGGGCGGCGTAAAGGTAGTCGGGGCGGAAATCGTGGCCCCACTTGGACAGGCAGTGCGCCTCGTCGAACACCCAGGTGGCGATGTCGCGCTGCGCAAGCGTGCGGGCAACCGACGGGTTGCGCAGCTGCTCGGGCGAGACGTAGAGAACCGCCACGTCGCCCTTGCGCACCCGGTCCATCACGGCGCCGCGTTCCGGCAGCGTGAGCGTGCCGTACAGCGCCGCGGCCGCAAGCCGGCCGGTCTTGGCCTCCAGGTTGTCGACCTGGTCCTTCATCAGCGCCTGCAACGGCGAGACGACCACGGTGAGGGCGCCGGTGCGGCTGTGCCGGGCCAGCGCCGGCACCTGAAAGCACAGCGACTTGCCAGCGCCGGTCGGCAGGACCGCCAGGTGCGGCCGGCCGGCGAGCCCGGCCTCGACGATGCGTTGCTGCAGGCTGCCGCCGTCCGGCGCGGCGGGCTCGGGACGGAACGCGTCGAAGCCGAAGGTCGCCGTCAGCCAGTGCACGGCGTCGAAGGCCGAACGGCACCAGGGGCACCGCGGGCTGCCGCACGGCGTGTCGCGCAGGTGCGCCAGCAGCCGGGCGGTGTCCGGCCACTGGCGCCGCACCCACGCCGGCACGACCGAGGAGCCGCCGGCAACGGTGAGCCACGCCAAGGCGTAGGCGAAAGCGGGGCGGCCGGCCGCCGCCTCCAGCTGGCGGGCGTCGAGGCGCTCCACGGCGCCGACGCAGACGTCGGCGCCGGCGCAGCGCGCCCACGCCTCCAGCGCGGCGGCCGGCGTGGGCAGCCCCGGCGCGCCAAGAGCGGCCAGGAGGTCGGCCATGCCCCGCCAGGGATCGTCGCTCCAGGCGAAGCGATGGAAGGCGGCCACCTCCGGCTGGGTGCGCGCGAGGAGGGCGAAGGCAAACAGCTCGTCGCGCAAGACGTCGCGGCACAACCGGGCGTCGGCCACCGGGTCGTTCACCGCGTCGTGGACCAGCTTGTAGCCCTTGATCAGCCGGTGGTACGGATTGCCCGGGAAGGCCAGCGGCGACAGCATCAGCGTGTCGACCACCGGCAGCGCCAGGACGCCGAGGCCCGGCACGGCGTCGCGCAGAATCGGGAGGTCGTGGTCCAGGATGTTGTGACCGGCGATCCGCTCCGCCCCGCGGGCGAACGCGTCGAGCTCCGTCAAGCGGGCAAGGGCGGCTGTGCGGTGCCCCTCCCAGCGGAACACCCGGTCACCCAGCACGGCGCCAACGGCGCGCGGCCGTCCGGCCCGATCGACCTCCACATCCAGGAACAGCGTCCCGCCGAGGATTGCGTCGGCGGCCTCCCTGGGCGCTGCACGTGTGGGCGCGGTGAGCATGCCTGCGAAAACGCCGTGGATGATGTCCGCCTGTGCTTGAAAGTACGAATTCGCATCGACTTTTAAATGGCTGGGGGATCCGAAGCGCGAAATGGACGACGGCGCGCTCGGAGGTCGTGGTGGTCGCTACCACGTCAGGGGAGAAACGCACCGCCAAGGCGGCGGAATCGCGGCACCATCATCGGTGAAGGGCGGTGGCGTGCCCGTTTCGCCGGGCTATCCCCGGATCGTGATCTCGATCTGGGCGACGTCGACACCGTACATGGCGGCAAGGCCCTGCTTGGCCTCCACCATCGTCAGAGGGCGGACGCCGCTTGCCGGCTTTTGAGCCACGGGCGAGGCAATGCTCGCAGCATCGGCCACGCCACCGGCGCGGGGCGTCCGTTCGATCGTTGCCATAGACGCTTCGGGCGCGAAGCCTGTGGGGCTCTGGCGGGGCTCAGGGGCGTTTCGCGCTCCTGGCTAAGCCACGGCCGCATGCGCGCCCAGTTGCCGTCCTGGCGCCCTTTGCGGTTGATGTTGGCCTTACTGCCGCAATGGTACACCGCCCCCAAGGCGATCCCCGGCTCCAGCCAAAACGGCTCGGGCATGCTGACGGCCCGCTCAAAGGGCGTTGGCGCCTGGCCAGCCTTGTAAGGCACCGGCACCGGAGTCGCCGCCGCGGCTTTCCAGAACGCCTCGTCCTGGCCAAAGGCCGAGAGAACCGCGCCCAGTTCCCTCTTGCGGAGCGTGACCACGAGCTTCGGGGCGACGATCGTGATCGTCGGCTTCAGGAAGTTTCGGCCGCAGGTCGCGAAGCACGCCGGGTCTCCCACCCTGTTTGCCGTGGCGTTGCCGGGCTTCAGGCACAGAACGGCGTTCGTGAAGAATGCTATGTTGGGACCGCCCGTTTGCGGCGCCCCGATGTGAACCCCAAGCTGCGCAAGCAGCGCGACAAGAGACTTGTTGGTCTGGAATTTGCCCAGGTCGGCGGGATCGCGGCCTTCGTAAGAGTGCGCTTTGAAAGTTTATTGCGCGGGGCGGCCGAGGCGGCGGAGCATCAGCTGGCTCATGGCGATCCGGATCCATGCCTCGCTGGTTTGCGGGAGAGCTCCGTAGTCCTTGCTCAGCCGGCGCGACCGGTTGAGCCAACCGAAGGTTCTTTCCACGATCCACCGCCAAGGCAGCACCTGGAATCCGGCCTTGTCGCGCGGCCGTTTCACAATCGTCAGCACCCGCCGCAGCGTCTCGGACACCCAGGCGACCAGCTTGCCGGCGTAGCCGCCGTCCGCCCAGACCAACAGCACCGACGCAAACTGCTCAACAAGAGCCGAGAGCACCGCCGGAGCGCCGGCACGATCCTGGAGGTTTGCGGCGTGCACCTGCACGACCAGCACCAGGCCGAGCACGTCCACGACGAGGTGGCGCTTGCGCCCGCGCATCAGTTTGGCGCCGTCGTAGCCGCGTACACCGCCACGCTCAGTGGTCTTGACGGTCTGGCTGTCGAGGATCGCCGCACTGGGCTCGCGCGTGCGGCCGAGGCGTTCGCGCAAATCACCCCGCAGCTGGTCGTGGATCGCCGACCAGACACCGCTGCGCTGCCACGCCTGGAAGTAGCCATACACCGTGGAGACCGGCGGATACTCGCGCGGCAGCATGCGCCATTGGCCACCCGCGCGCAGCGTGTAGAGGATGGCGTTGAAGACCGCGCGCATGTCGGCGGTGCGCGGCCGCCCGCCCGGTTTGGCCGGCGGGATCAAGGGCTCGATCAGCGCCCATTGCTCATCCGGCAGATCGGTCGGGTACAGGCTGGGCATCGCATGCTCCGCTCGTCACGAGAGGTACGTAGATACGGCCCCGCTTTGGGTGCTGTCCCGCCCCGTGATGGCGCGCTTCAACGCGCAACAAACTTTCAAAGCGCGCTCTGAGTGGAAATCTGAAGTACAGCCAGACCATGTGGCTGATCAGTTCCGAAGGGAAGCGGTGGCCGGCATAGAGCGACTTGGTCGAGGTCGTCATGCCTGCCTCATACCCAACCCGCGCCTCTCAGGCAACCCACCCAACCGCCAACTTGACGATGCCGTCTCGGTTGCAGGGCGGTCCGAGCTGAGGTCCGGCGGCCGGTCACAGGTGTCGATCACCGTGGCAATGAGATGCAGAACGCGGCAGTCCCTGCCTGGTACCCTAGGCATGGCGGCCACATCACAGGGCCGCCATACCACCCCAAGGACCTTATGCCGTGGCAAGATCAATCGACGCCGTTCGCCGCGAAAAGCTCCTTTGCCCTTGGTGAGCCCAGGAATCTCACAAAGCTTTCGGCCGCCTCACGCTCCGAAGCGTTCGTCATCAGCGCCGCCGTGTATGTGAGATAATTCTGTAGATCACCAGGAAGTGGGCCAAGCAACCTCATGCCCGACGTCGTTGCAATGAGCGGCATCGTGCCAGCGACGAAGTCATTGCCCCTGCCCTGGAGAACCGGCTCGAAAATTCCGTTTGGCGCGGTCCGTACAATCCTTGAACTGAGAGTCTGCGCAATTCCCAGCCTCTCAAGGGCCCGGGCAAAGGTATTTCCTGATACGACTTTGTTGAAGACGATGAGGTCTGCGCCGAGCAGCGTTTGACGCAGCTTCTCCGGCGTGGAGATGTCGTGGACAGGGCTATTGGTGCGGTTGCCAAGACCAACGCCGACCCGACCGACTACGGGCCGCTCTCCTGCGTTCACTCTGCCGGCTCGGATCAACTCCTCTATGAAGTCGGGTTGCACGATGACGACGTCCGCTGCCTCGCCAGCTTCGATCCTCCGCTTGACCTCGGGCGACGGATCGAAGGCCAAGCGGACCTGATTGTGCGTCTCCTGGCCGAAGAGTTCGGCGACTTTTGCCAATGCTGGCCCGAGAGGGCTGTCGGCCAACACCCTGAGCTCGGCCGCCTGGGCCACAAAAGCCAGTCCAGAGATGATGCCGGCGAGCAGAGCTCGCGCCGCGAGGTGCCTGACGTTTGTTCGCATCTCCGACCTCCTTCATTCTGACCGCGTTCTTTGGGCCCTCAGTCGCAAGTGTACGGCAGCATTGGCGACTGCGAACTGAATGGTCGCCCGAACTGTCGATGTCCAACAAGCATTTCCTTGCTGGACGTCAGCCACGCTGCAGCGGTGAGCGCGGAGTGCGCCGCTCTGCGCCCAACTCCTTGAGCGTCGTGTCGATGACCGGCTCGCCCCTCCTCGCATCTGCGATCGCATTGGGCTTTCTTGACCCTCCCCCTCCCTTTCGATTGCAGAAGCCGATTGCTACCAAACCGACGTCAACCCGCCCGGTGATCATACCCAACATCCAGCAAAGATCGCTTGCCATACGAATGGTTATGGTATACCATATTCCGTATGCCGACGACTGTCGGGCGTTGTTGTTGCACTGTGGAGCCGCCTTCGGGCGGCTCTTTCTTTGACTCCTCCCGCTCACTTTCGGTTGCAGAAGCCGAATCCGGGTTGGGCTCTACCACAGTGATTGAGCCAAGCTCTAGTACTACAGCGGGGATTATCCGAAGGTGAGTTTGAGCGGCGCCGACTGTTAAGCGTGGATCAGTAGGGAGGGTCCACGGATGACGACCATTGCTGAAGCGGAACGATGGGCGAGCGCGCTGGAGCATCTGGTGGAGCAGCTTGCGCCCCGCTTTCGTCGCCTGGAGGCGCGTCAGCGGGCACTGACGTATTTGCGCGGTCTTCTGGCCCCTCTGGAGCGCAAGAACGGCTGGCATCTGGCGGAAGCCGCCGGCGATCGCACGCCGGACGCCCTGCACGACTTCCTTGGTCGCGCCCGCTGGGACGCCGAGGCGGTGCGCGATGACCTGCAAGCTTATGTGGTTGAGCACCTGGGGGATGCCGACGCTGTCCTGGTGCTCGACGAGACCGGTTTTCTCAAGAAGGGCACCCGCTCGGTCGGCGTCAAACGCCAGTACTGCGGCACCGCCGGGCGTACCGAGAACTGTCAGGTCGCCGTGTTCCTGAGCTATGCCAGCCGCCGCGGCCGGGCGTTGATTGATCGCGCGCTGTACTTGCCGGAGGAGTGGACGGCGGATGCCGAACGCCGGCGTCTGGCCGGGGTGCCGGAGGAGGTGGGCTTTGCCACCAAACCGAAGCAGGGCCGGGCGATGCTGGAGCGCGCCGTTGCGGCGGGGGTGCCCTGCGCCTGGGTGACGGCCGACAGCGTGTACGGCGGCGACTACGCGCTGCGGCTGTGGTTGGAACGGCAACCGATTGGCTATGTCCTGGCGGTCACCAGCAAACAACGGGCGCCGCTCGGTTTTGATACGGTCAAGGAGCGGGCCGTCGCCCGCGTAGGGGCTTGCGACTGGCAGCGACTGAGCGCCGGCGATGGGGCCAAGGGCCCGCGGCTCTACGACTGGGCGTACAAGAGCTATCCGTCACTGCGCGCGGGCTGGAGCCGTGGCCTGCTGGTGCGCCGCTCGATCGCGGAACCGGACAAGCTGACCTACTATTTGACCTTTGCGCCGGAGGGCACGCCGTTGCTGACACTGGTGCGGATCGCGGGCACACGCTGGACGGTGGAGGCGTGTTTCGAAGCCGCCAAGGGCGAGGTGGGGCTGGACCAGTACGAGGTGCGCACCTGGACGGCGTGGCACCGCCACGTCACGCTGGCCATGTTCGCCTTGGCCTTTCTCACCGTCGCCCGAGCGGCGGCTATCGGGGGGCGAGGAGCGCGTCGATCTGTCGGCCGATTTGCTGCCCCTCACCGTGCCGGAAATCCGCCGCCTGCTTGCATCCTGGATCGGCCTGCCGCGGCCCGAACCCACCGTCGTTATCGCTTGGTCCGTCTGGCGGCGCCAACACCAGCAACGCGCACGCCAGTTCCATTGGAGGCGCCGTACCCAAACCGGTAAATCCCCGCTGTAGTACTAGGGCAGGTCAAGTGGTTCTGAGGAATGCCGTTCCCGCGCGCTATAAACTGGCCGTAAACTCTCGCCAGTTTGATGTTTGTATAACGGGTGGTGGCGCGTTCTTTTATGATGCGACAGTCATTGATCTGAAGTCTAGCGGCGACGTTATGTCCATTTCGGGCCGGGGATGCGAACCGGACATTATAAAGAATTTCATGGCAGCACTCAGCAGGCGGCCAGTCTCCTGAGTAGATTACGTCCTTATCTGGCCACCGCTCGGGCAGCGCTGCACCATTGTCGGATGTACCGGTCGGCCTGGAGGGTCGGGTCGCGCTCAACGACGTCCAAACACCATGACGCCAGGCCATCCCATGAAGAGCCGGCCTGCTCTGGGCGGAGCGTCCACCCGCGTTCTGACAGCAAAAAGTTCGCTTTGGCGGTGTTCGCCAGCATGGACGCGGTCACCCAGTTGGTCGCGTCATCGGCGCCGCCACGGCTTACGGGAACAACGTGGTCAATGGTGGGGAACAGCTCCCAATAGGCGAAATGACACCGGTCGCTCTTCCAGTTGGGATGGAAAGGAAAATCCTCCGGCAACAGCTTGGACAGGAGCCGAAGCGTTCCAGGAAACACCAATCGCCGGCCGGAATACCGATCGAGAAAGCCGTCTCGCCGAAAAATCACCATGCATTGGCGAGGTGTATAGTCGCGAGCAGAGGGGCGGATTGGGTTGAAAGGGTAGTGGGTGCGAAGGAGTTGCTGCGCGTCAGCGGCCGTACCGGTTGAGAGGGCGGCACAGACGGCCGATAAGGTCTCGTCTGGTTGTGGAATCCGGTTGGCCATGTGATGCGTCCTGGCTCCATTCCGTGACGGGGGCAACTGTTCGCAGACTGGCGGTGCGGTAGATAGGGTGACCAACACCGCACATGAGGATTATAGTGCGATGCAGATCGCGTTTACCGTACAGACGGATGATCGATTCGTATTCGGTGCCCGTCATTGGCTGGCCGAAAAGGGCGTCAGTCACGAGAGCGTTCCCATCGACGTGCCCGGCTGCGGCCATGTTCCGGGCACACGGCATTGGAAGCTGTCGTTCGTCCGTCACGAGGACGCGGCCGCGTTCAGAAAGTTGTTTGCCGGCATCGTCGTAGCCTGACGGTTGGCCCTGTCATATGGCCGGCGCATGAACCGTTCCAAGATCGGCCGGCGGTATGATACGGACGGCTCATGATCAGTTCCCACATGAAAATGCTCGTCAAATGCAATTCATTCCCGGACTATTTCGAGGGCACGCGGCCGTTACTGACCGCCTGCTTTCCGTGACGAGCAGATGACAATTGCTTCAAATTGCTTTGTGGGAAGCCTTCAGGCGCTGTCGGTATGACCCTTTCGCACATGGCGCAGCCTTGTGCTGTCGGGTTTGGACCGAAGGCCTTCGATTGGCTGCCATTAATAGCCTTGAGCGTGATTCGCTGATCATGTCCCGGAGAGCACCGCGATTGCCCGGTTGAGTTGTGGATCATTCGTTCCCATGGAGGGCGCGTCGACCGGGACCTCGATTGTTGGCGTGACGCCACCCCCCTCCAGGCGCTCGCCATCAACCCACACGTCTTGGACGGCCAGCAGCAGCAAGCCGCGTCCGACAAAAAACGCGGTGGCAGCGAGAACCGCCCCTTCGGTGCGAGTGCCGATCACCTCGCCCAGTCGATACTTCTTGAAGCCATAGGCGAGAACTTCCTTGCCGCTGCGCGTGCCGCCGTTGATCAGCATGGCAACGGGCTTCCGCCACCTCACCGCGACGAATGCGCTGCGGCCGTTGCGGTCGGTGACCTGCATCGTCGGCGCACGAACGTTGAACAGGTCGAGATATTCAGGGACGGCACCGCCCCAACCGCCACGCAGATCCCAGATGAGGGCGTCAGCATCCATGAGGGGGCCTCGAGAGAGAAGTCGTTCGAGGGCACGTTGGTAGACGGCGCCCGCGTAAGACCAGACATGGACATAGCCAATGCGCCGCCCATTCGCCTCTATGATCTGGGCGCTCTCCTCCATTCCGGACAAGAACATTCTGGTGGGCTCGATATCGGCCGGCAGGACTGGAAGTCGCATAACCGAGTCGCCGCGGCGCACCTGCAAGATTACGGATGTCCCGACTTTCCCCTGGAAGGAGCCGACCGGTTCAAACGCGGCCCCATCGGCGGCGAGGATCTCGTCGCCGGCGCGCAGGCCAGCGTGGTGCGCCGGTGTGCCCTCAACAACGCCGATGATCATGGTCCGACCGCTCGGCTCCGTGCGTGAAAAAATCCCGATGCCGGGATAGGAGATGCGACCGTTCGGGAAAGCACGCTGAAACCCACCACGCCGTCGCAACGCGCCTTCGAAGATGTCGGCAAGCTGGTAGTATTCGGGCTCGTCCGGTATGTAGTAGCGCGTGTGTGACGCACGCAGCTCCGACAACATCCCATTGATCACGATTGCCAGGGAGCTTCCGGAGGTTGCGTGCTGCGCCCGCGGCAGATAGCGCTCCCGAGCCCCAACCCAATCCAGGCCGTTGTAGCGGGGATCAAAGAAGCGGTCGCGCACGGCCTGCCAGACGCTCTCGAACGTGGCGACACCTTGCGCCGCGTCATAGGGCTTGGCTGGTGCATCCGTCGGTGTCTCCGCGGCGCTCAGCGCAACCGGCGACATGGCGGACGCCGCAACCATTGCGACGAGCCCCAACACGTCGCGACGCGATGGTGATCGGTCGTTGACTCCGTTCATGGCCTCATCATCGTCTGGCCTGTGGGCAAGGTGCGCGGCGGTGCACAAGCTGACAAGCAATCATAGGCGCATTCGGACATCGAAGATTTGGGGGCGCGGCGCGAATACGCCAATCAGTTTGCCTCATGAATTTGGTCCAGCGATGCCGAGTTACGCTGGGGCATCGAGGCAGGAAAACGGCGGCTCCGGTTGCCTGCTCGTCGGGCGAGGCTGCCGGAATTCAAATCGCCGCTGTTGAAGGAATGTCGGCCCAGGCAGTCGAACTGATGGCGAGGCCCTGGATGGCGCTCACCGTGTTGCCGTGCCACAGCCTTGCTCTTCTGATCGATGTGAGATCCGCCGGGCTGACGGTGGGCCTGCCGGGCTGGCCATCGCCGGCCCGCGTGCGGTGACACCGCCCCAGCTATTCCAGGCGTTCCAGGAGCGCGGCAAGTCGAGCCCTCATCTCGCGGAACGGCAGACAATGGCTTCCGCCATGGCCGGCGAACACCCATTCAAAGCGATGGCTGAGCAACCGCCGCAAAGACCGTAGCTGGTCCGGCCATGACCACCAGCACACCTCCCGCCACGCCGTCAGGTCGTTGTGCTCAAAGCTCCAGGCAAGGCTGTCGCCGGTGAACAGAAATCGCTCATCGCACAGATACACCACGCTCCCCGCGGTGTGACCAGGCACCGGGATCGCCAACAGCTCTTCGGTGATCCCAACCGGCTCCGCACCGCAAATAACGTGGTCGGCGAAGGGCGCAGCATCGCGATCGGCTTCGTGAATCCAGACACGGGCGCCAAAGTGGCGGGCGTAGCGTTCGGCATCGCCGACATCGTCGCGGTGGGTCAGAAGGACGTCGGAAACCCCTCCACGGTTTTCGAGAGGACGGACGACGGCCGGTGTCCAACGCGGCGCGTCGACCATCAGATTTCCCGCCGGCCGCCGGATTAGGAAGGCATGCGCTCCATAAGAAGACCGCGCGTTGTAGCCAAGGCGATCGACGCCCTCGGTCATGGGCTCCGGGAATGCGCCCGTAGGCACGTCCTCGTGGCACTCGGTCCGAACCGACGCCGTCGGACAGGCGAGCCGCGCCCGCCACGCCTGCAGCCTCTCTTCAGCGGTGAGCGGCTGTCGGGCGAAGACCGACTGACCACCTCGCGCGACGATCAATCCGGGTGCCAGGGTGCACGCCGCGGAACAATCAATGCAGCGGGTGTCGATGTACCAGTTCCCCGGGGCGCTGAGCGCATGCCGCTCGATCATCGGACGGGCCTCCTAGAACGAAAAAAGCGACCTCTTCCCGGCCTTATGGAGCCACCGGTACACCGAGCGGCCCGTCCACAATCCGCGATCCGGGGGCGGATCGGCCAGGCTCGTCCTCAGGCTGTGCTGCTGGCTTGCGTCGAGCAGCGGTCTGGCGTCCCTTGCGGCGGCAGGCGGATGCCCCGCATCCGCCGAGAGCCGGGGTTGAACTGGCGCTGGTCGCCCAGCCCCGCACCCCCGGCCCGATTGTCGTGTCCCGCGATGACGCTGACCCAGCGCGGCGTGTCCCCCGTCACCTCGGCGACAAACTGGGCCGAGCGCCCACTGGTCAGCAGCCAAATGATCTGCAGATTCGTCCGCTCCGTCGCATCCGTCGCGGCCTTGTACAGCCGATGCAACTCATCGGCTCCAAGGTGATGAACCAAGTGAACCTTGCTGCCCATGCCAAATCAGGTGGAGCGGGCCAGCCTTAATGGAAGCCTTCAAACGCCGGCCCTGCAACTCGGGTGCGCCGAGGCGACCGCTCCTTTATGCTCACGTTGCTTATCATGGGTTGGAGGCCGACACCGAAGCGGGGTCGTGACCGGTGGTCCGCCCACTTACACGCGATGGCACCCCGGTGACGGCGGGATCCTGATGCCGCTGGCCGGGATGATCAGCCGCCCTCGGCCGACCCCGGCACGGCGCGCGCCGCCGCTTGAAACCCAATTTTGGAGTGGGTGCCGTCACAAAACGGCTTCTTCGTCGAGGCGCCGCAGCGACAGAGCCAAACCTTGCTTTTGGTTGGCAGAACCTTGCCGTCAGCATCGTGCAGTTCGATCATGCCCGTCACCAGATAAGGCCCGTTCGGCGTGGCTTCGATCTTGACCTCGGCCATTGGCAGCCCTCCGTCCCCTTACACTCGCGTCCTGGGGGCGAGCCCAGTCCGCTCCATCGCCTGTTAACAGTGCCGGGCGTCACTTCTCCTCAGTCGGCTCCAAGCGTCAGGATAGGTCGGTGGACATCACGCGATGGCGGCTTGGTCGACGCCTGGAGAGACCAGAACGCGCCGCCCGCGCCAAGCGACTGCTTTGCCGGCTCAACGCCCTCGGCTACGACATGCTGCGGTGGCACAGGCCGGACCCGGACCGCACTCCAACACCTCGTCCCAGTCGGATGTTTGTTCAGACCAGCCAGGTATTTCTGGCCAGGGCGGCGCTCTCCTTCCATTACCGAGGCGTCGTTTGTGCATTGCTCGTCCAACGCAGACGCCCGCACCGCAAAAAAAGAGAAGATGGCAATGCTGCATTGCGGAACAAAGCGCGAACACCTAGGGTTGCCGCTGTCGTTTTGTTTAGGAGAACTGACTGATGCTTGGGGAAGCCCCCCCGCTGAAACTGACCGGCTGGGCGTGGCTCCACACTGGGATCGACCGCCGCATCATCGGCTGGGATGCCGAGGCCGGCGCGTGGGTGGCGTCGCCGCCGGTGGCCTCCGTCGGGTCGAGCGCGCCAGGGACGCCACCGAGCTGGGCCATGACCGCGAGCCACCGGGCTCTGCAGCTGTCAGATCCAGCGCGAACGCTATTGGACGACATGCTGGGAGCCATCGATCAATTCCGGGCGGAGCATCCTTTCGTCGCCGGCCAGAGCAACGCGGCAATTTCCGTCCGCCTGTGGCGGCCGCGATCCAATGGCCGATCGGGGCCGGTTTCGCGCCGATCCGCATGACCTGGCAAGGAGTGCAGCTGTTGGCGCTCCGCCCTCCGCCACTCACCGGCAAGCGGCGGTTAGGCTATTGAACCTGTCTCCGTTCTTCTGAGGGGCATACGCGAATATGCACTCTGAGCGCGATCTTACGAAACATGCGCAACTTTCACGGTTATCCCTGTTGGATGGGGTAGGATACCGGGGAGGGGGCGTTGAAGGTCTATGAATACGAGCTGCCGCTGGCAGTGGAGACCGCCGCCGTCCGGTTCATGCGTGAGGCCGGCGAGTTTCGTGCCGAGGGCCTGCGGGCAGAGCTGGAACGCTTGGGCGTTCCTCGAACCCTGTCCAAATGGCGCCCGGCGTCCGCTCCACTCGCCACCAACCTCCTCCAGCGCCATCGCTTGGCCGGCGACCTCCGGCAGGTCAGGCGGCGCGTCTGGTGTTGGTCTCGGTGCCCGGGCGCCAGAGTTTGAGAGTGGCAATCAGTTGGTGTCTTTCCTTGAAGAGGATGAGCGATGTGCCCCCATTAGGAACCAGAGGGGGCCCTGTCCAGAGGAGTGGTTCGGCTCGGTTTCGTTCATGAGCCCGGGCCAGGTGTTATTCTGGTCCGGTCGGACCTCGCCACGATGGCGCACTCTTGTCACACGCGCCCGCGTTGACCGCACCTGTTCGGTCGCCGATATGTCGTTGTGGACCACAGGAGCAACGTATGTTCGACGGAACCTACGATGCCGATACCACGTCATCCCTGCTGGATGCGCTGCTGCGGGCATTGGAAACCTTGCCCGGCATTGACGAAGCGTCCTGGGATCTGGATTGCCTCCGGGTCGCCCTGCGGATCGCGCGCGCAACCGAGGCGGCCAGCGATCTGACGAGAGCGGAATTGGCGTTCAGCGCGCTGAATCCGGCCAGCCGTGCCCTGCTGGTTCGCCACATCACCAAGCTTGCCCAGCGGCGCACGGTGCGCGCCTCGCGATCGGTGTCGTCGACAGCAATCCGGTCCGGTCCCATGTCCGTCATCATCACCGCCCTGTCGCGACGCCCAGCCCCCAGCAGCGGCACCATTGCCGGAGAACGCTTAAAACGCGACTTGGTCGGAGGCCGGTGAACGAAAGCGGCATCGCGGGCCATCTGATCTTTGAGGCGTGACCACCGTCGGTGGGCTGCCTTCATGCTTGGGGGAATTGCATCCGGGGGCCAAGCCGCCGGACCGGCTTTTCTCCTCGTTCGCAGGCGATGCCTTCAGCCTTCAACAGGCACTGTGCCTCTTCGAGGTCTTCCCACGGCGACACGGAAATCTCGGTGTCAGCTTCCCGGCGCACGGCAAACTGCTGCTCTATTAGAACGTCCATCGCCCGCGCGCAGTCGTCGACGGTGGACAAGCGGAGTACCGGAACCGTCAACTCAGCCACGGATGGCCTCTGGATCAAAGCGGCGGATGAAGCGCGTACAGGTCATAAGTTCCCTCCTTTTACGGCGCGGCGGGATACCGCCCACGTCCTTCGACCTTCCACAGCAGCCGCAGACCATAGGCGCCCATGGCGAGCCACAGGGCGATCCAGACAATCTGGGGCACTCCGGTCACGGCGCTCAGGTTCCGCGCGTCGCTATGCCCGCCGAAGCCGAAGAGAAGGAAGGTCGGGGAGTAGAGGCCGGCGACGAAAACGTAGGCGCCAATGAACTTGAGGACTGTATGGGTCAGAGCCTTGCTGTTCCAGCGCCAGAGGGCAATCAGGATGACGCTCATCACTGCCCCGATGCCGAGCGTCGGCAGATCGATCCAGCTGGCCCAGCGGATGACGGTGGCGGCGATTAGCAAGCCTAGCGCGGCGGCCCAGCGCGGCGACACCTTGTCGGCGTTCGAGGCGGCCGCCAGGTAGAGCAGGCCTCCGAATAGAAAAGTCGAAGCATAGCCGGCCAGGCTGATGAGGAACGGCCAACCGCCAGACGACAGAACGGCTCCCGAGCCTAGCAGATGAAGCTCCAGCCGCTCGACGCGCCCGCCGGTCAACAGGGTGAATGTCGCGTGGCCGAGTTCATGGAAATAGGATTCATACCATTCGAACGGCGCGCGGATGATTGGAACATTCGACACAAGCCACGCAGCGGCAAGGTGCCCGAGCAGATGGATCTGGCGGCGGGTCATAGCCGTCGCGAATGGAGAGTTGTCGCACTGTGGGATGATCGGCGTTTCAACATGGACAAATCCTTCAAATCCTTGAGATTGGAGCCTTGTCCCACTTTTCGTCCTGACGCCGGACACCGAAAATGCGGAGAGGCCATCCCCCTGTGTAACGATAACACCTTACGCCTTTAAGTTTGCGAGGGATTCGGACCTAGAGTTATTCTCGGTGTCGTTACCAACCCCTGAGGGAGGAGGCCATGGGCAAGCGTCTCGCGGGAGTGATCGGGGGTACGATCTTCGCCATCGCCCTGGGGGCCGGCGGAGCGGTGGCCCAAGACGGCGGTCAGTGGAACAGCAAGGCCGTGCTGGTGGTCATTGGGACCAAGGCCGTGACGCTGGAGGACCAACCGGGTCACATGATTGCCATCACGGAATTCGACGGGGCGGCGTTCAACTCCGATGGCAAGCCGTTCCTCGACAAGGCCCGGTATCAGGTCACGGATATCACCGACACGGCCGGGCAGGAGATCGGGTACAAGACCTTCACCGAGCCGGATGGGTCCAAAGTCTACGCCCGATACCTGCTGAAGGAAAAGAAGAAGGACGGGGCACAGACCGTCTGGAACGGCACCTGGGAGTTCACGGGCGGCACGGGCAAGTACCGAGGCATCACCGGCCGGGGCAGTTATCACGTCGTCTCGGTCAGCGACACCGCCGTATGGGACGAACTGACGGGCGAGTACAAGGTCGCCCCGTCGCAATGACCAACGGGCCGGGGTTTTCCCGGCCCTTTTTGCGTTAGGCCACGTCGAGCTGTTGGGCGATGTTGATGACCTAAAGTTGCCACCTATCCAGAAACCGGAGAGATACATCGCTCTCACCACCTCCGGGCACTCACACGATGGCACAGCCAGCCGTTTGTCCGTTATGCGGGGAGGCCGCCGTCAGGGCGAGGCGCTGCGGTGTGACGTCCCGAGGAGAAACGGCCGTCAGTTGCGCCCACCGCCTAGAATTGACGGTCACGTAAGGAACGGTTGAGCGCGCTGGCAAGCTACAGGGCTCCGCGAAATGGTCCGTTTTCTGATCGGGTCCTGACAACCGGTCGCGATCACGCGACTCAAGGATGTGCTCATCCCACACGCCATGGAACCACTGAGGATGATCGGGCCGTTCTTGAAAATCTGCTCCAGGATCATGGTCTTCAGCACTGCGGTGGCCGGCTCATTCAAAGACATAAATCTAATCCTTCGAAAATGCCTCGAGATTATGATGCATTTGAGGCACAGCCAGAAGTGCTGGTGACACACATTGAGCCCATCAGGCTTGCCTCACGGAAGACATCGGATTTATCCAGAACACAGTTCGTAAGACGACCTTCAGTCAACGGGGGAGCCATGCGCTCTGTATTTGTGGCGATCGTTGCTTCCGTGGCCGCTGTTACCACGACCGCCTTAGCTGATGGCAAGCGCGACATGACAGTTTTGAACCGAACGGGTTCGGACATCGCGGAAATCTACGTCTCGCCAGCTGGAGCAGCGCGTTGGAATGACAACGTCATGGACCAGGAAATGCTGCAGGATGGTGACCTGGTCAGCGTTCATCTGAGTGAGGATAACGCCTGTGTCGCTGACGTCATGGTGGTCTTTGACGACGAAGAAGCCGTGGAATGGAGCGGTCTCGACCTCTGCCAGGCCTCGTCGGTTGCGCTCCGCCATGACCGCTCGGCACGGCGAACTTGGGCGGAGCACCTGTGAGGCTCGCGCGTCATTGATCAAGCACACCATTGCGTTCTGGTCCCCGGTCGATGTGGTTGATGACGAAACTGTTCTGATACTGCGCGAGCAGCAACGGTGCGGAGCACGGTTACTTCAGGTCGGAAAGGCAAGTCGTCAGTGAAGCGATCGCGTCGGTGTCGTGCCAGGCAAGGTGTGTTGCCGTACGCAGCCGCTCGGAAGGGTCCCGGCGCCTTGCGCGATCGGCAAGGCCGACGGCGATGTCGACGTAAGCCGACGCGTCCGAGGCAACGGTGTGGGTGATGCCGATCCCCTCACGCGCGATCGACTTGACTAACTTGACCAACTGCGTCCGTCGCGCTAACTTGGCCACGTTGGTTAGGGAGGAGTCATGGATCAGATCAGCCTGTACGACGCGAAAACCCATCTGTCGGGCCTGGTCGACCGCGCGGCCGCCGGGGAGGAGTTCGTCATCGCTAAGAACGGC
The DNA here is from genome assembly GCF_025961225.1 of Azospirillum canadense. Lineage (GTDB taxonomy): Bacteria > Pseudomonadota > Alphaproteobacteria > Azospirillales > Azospirillaceae > Azospirillum > Azospirillum canadense. Next base: position 104,135 of record NZ_JAOQNG010000003.1, read on the forward strand.
GTTCCCATGGCCAAGCTGGTGCCGTTTCCCAAGCCGAACGCGCCGCGCACGCCGGCGCGCGCGCTGGGCCTGACCCGCATCGCGCCGGACTTCGACGATCCCGATGCGGACATCGAGGCGCTGTTCGCGGGCGAGGAGACCGGCGGCGAGGGCCGCGCCTGATGGACCTCCTGCTCGACACACACGTGTTTCTCTGGTGGGATGCCGGCGCCGACCCGATCAGCCCGGCCGTGCGCGCCGCCATCGCCGATCCGGACAATCGGGTCTACGTAAGCGCCGCGTCCGTGTGGGAGATCGCGATCAAGGCCGGGAAGGGGAAGCTCGCCTTCTCCGGGTCGCCCAGCAGCGCCATCGCCCAGAACGCTTTCCTGCCGCTGCCCATGACGCCCGAGCACGCGGAGCGTGCCGGGGGGCTCGACTGGGCGCACCCGGACCCGTTCGACCGCATGCTCGTGGCGCAGGCTGAAAAGGAAAGCCTGACGCTGGTCCACGCCGACGGGGTGATCGCCGACTACAAAGGCGTCGCCCAGCTGTGGGCGCGCGCCTGACGAAGCCGCAGGCGCCGAAGGGCGCCAGGCCCGCTGTCGAACCGGAAAAGCGCCGCATGGAGCTGGACACGGTGTGCCGGGATTGCGCCGCCGCCCTGCGGGGCGGCCCGTCGCGCTGTCCGAAGTGCGGCGGCCGCCGGCTCGTCACGCAGGCTTTGTCACAGGAACCATTCCGACGCGCGGAGATCTCGGGGGCACCGACGGGTTCACGCCATAGCGGTCGCGGCCTGCCAGTCGGCCCTGGCCTGCGCCCGAAAGGCACGCAGGGTGCGGCGCGAGATCAGGTGGCGCTGAAGGTTAAAGGTGTTGTAGGTGGCGGAATGCATGGAGACGAAGCGCTGGGCGGACCCAGGTGATTTGAACCGCTGCATCTTGCGTTCGCGTCGGCGGACCGGCTGGTGCGAGACCTCGGCCCGGTTGTTCTTTCGTCGGCCTTGCTCATGGCGGGCCGTTAGGCCGATCTCCCGGAACGCCGCCCCGTAGGAGCGCAGCTTGTCCGTGGTGACCTGGGTGGGCGAGAAGCCATACTTCTTCAGCAGCTTGAGCATCAACTTCAAGGCCGCAGCCTTGTCGCGTCGGCGCTGGACGAGCACATCCAACACCTCGCCTTCGTCACCGACGGCCCGCCACAAGTACATGAGCCGGCCGCTGACCCTGATCACCATCTCGTCCAAATGCCAGCGCGGGCTGGGTTTCGGTCGGAGGCGCCGCAGGTTGCGGGCGATGGCCGGCCCGAACTTCAGCACCCAACGCCGGACCGTCTCGTAGGACACCTCGACGCCGCGTTCGGCCAGCAGCTCCTCGACATCCCGGTAACTCAATGTGAACCGGAGATAAAGCCAGATCGCGTGCCGGATGATCGCGGGCGGGAACTGGTGACGGGCGTACGAGATCGGCGACATTCGAGCACCGTAACCTGACGGTCGGCTTGCCGCCAGGGATGACGTGACAATGCCCATGCAACCGGTGCAAGCAGCCCCGACACGGCATCAATCGCAAATCCGCCGGACAACTCCGCCCGGCAACGGCCACGCTCTCAGGTGTCGCCGCTCGCCGGCGTGCGCGGAGCCATCTCGTGCCGCGGCACAATGATCTCGACGCTCGTGCCGATTCCGACCTCGCTCTCCAGCCGGATGTCGCCGCCGTGCATCGCAATCAAGCGCCTGGTGATTGCCAGCCCCAGGCCGGTGCCACCGTAGCGGCGCGACGGCGTCACATCGCTTTGCCAGAACGGCTCGAATGCGTGCGTCAAATCTTCCGCCGACATGCCAACGCCAGTGTCGACCACCAGAACGCGGGCCTGGTCGTCGCTCGCGCTCAGCAGCACCGTGACGGTGCCGCCCGCATCGGCGAATTTGACGGCGTTGCCGAGCACGTTGATGAAGGCCTGCCGGAGCTTCGTCGCGTCGGCGAACAGGACGATCCGTCCCTCCGATGGAGGCACGTGCAACGCGACCTGTTGTGCGGCCGCCTGCCGACCCACGACACGGACCGCCGCTGCGACGATCTCTCCGAGATCGACGGCCTGGAGATCGAGCGTCGCCTTGCCGGCGTCGATCTTGGAGAGGTCGAGGATGTCGTTGATCAGCGCGAGCAGATGGGCCCCGCTCTGGTGAATATCCTTGGCATACTCGGCCGTATCCGCGCGCGACAGGGGCGGACCTTTGATCGTGAGCAGCTCGGACAGCCCGATGATCGCGTTGAGCGGAGTGCGCAGCTCGTGGCTCATCATCGCCAGAAAATTGGATTTGCTGCGGTCGGCGGCCTCAGCCACAAGGCGCGCGCTGTGCGCCTCCTCCAAAGCTTTCTCCACGGTGAGCAAGGCCTCCCGCGCCGTGCCCTCGGCTTGGCGCCTCCGCGACACCTCGCGCGCAACCGCCGTTCCACCGAGCGTGCACATGCTCGCCAGCAGCAGCGTCAGCAGGCCCGCCAGTTGCATGCTCTGGCGCCAGTCGTCGAGCACGCGATCCAGCGCGTAGGATGCGGTGACCACGAGCGGCAGACGGTCCAGCCGCTTGTATGCGGCCAAGCGCCGGGTGCTGTCGAAAATGCTCGTGACCTGGAAGGAGCCCTCCGGCGCCTTGGGCAGGTGCTCGGCGAAGAGGGGGGTTTGGACCGCGTTGCGCCCGACCAGGTCCTCGGTGAAGGGGTGCCGCATCAGCACGTCCCCCGTTGTGGTCAGCAGCGCGGTCGTTCCATCGAAGCCGAGGTTCAGCCCCGTGTAGAGGGTGTGAAAATGGTCCGCGTCGATGATGGCGAGGGCGACCCCGGCGAACCGCCCGTCAACGTCGGACAGCCGGCGGCTCATGCCGAACACGACCCTCCCGGTGAGGCGGCTTTTGAACGTCGCGGAGATGTAGAGCCCGTCGACAGCACCCTCACGGTGCACGGCGAAGTAGGGACGATCGGAGGCGTTCATCCGGCGGGGTGGAAAGCTATCGGAATCGGCAACGACGTCGCCCTGGGCGTTGAGAACGATCACGTTCAAAACGATGGAGGACGCCGCCGCGCGCTCCATGAGGGTCGCTTGCATGTCTTCCGGCCAGAGCACCGTGGGGTCGCGCGTCGCGCTTTGCGCCACGACCGCGCGAAGCACGCGATCAGCGGCCATGAAGGACCGTTCGGCATGGTGTTCCAAGGCGCGGGTGACGCTCAGCAGGGACGCTTCGGCCCGGTGCAGATGATCATCGCGACTGTGCCAGGCGTAGAGGCCGCACCCCACCAGCATCATCACGGAGAGCGTGAGGCTGCCGGCCACAATGCCGGCAGGCGACACGAACGCGGCCCGCACGCCGCCCCAACCGCGGAAGCGCATGGCGATGGTCGCGAGCATGGTCAATCCGCCGTCGTGATGCGAACGGGCGTGCGCTCCGGCCCGCCATCGTCGTCGTTTGCCATGTCGGCGGCGTCGGCCTGAGCCCGCCGGACCTGAGCCACGGCGCTGCGCGACGCTTGCAGCTCCTCAGTGTAGCGCGCCGGCATGCGTGAGGTTTTCCAGCGGCCGGCCTGCATCAGGCCGGGCAGGTTGACGCCGGCGGCCAGAAGGTCCTGGGCGGCCCCGACGCGCAAGGAGTGTCCCCCGTACCCAGTGGTGAGCGCCGTCTCCCTGCCCATCCGGCGCATGACCACGGCACGCACGGCGGCGGGCTGCAGGCGCGCGCCATAGCCACGCCGCGCCAAGGAACGGAACAGAAAGGTGCCGGCGCCGGCCGGACGTCCGGTGGCCGGATCCACGGCGGCCTCGATCGCCGCGCGCCAGGCGGCGAGCGCCGCCATCGTCTCGGCCGACAACCAGGCGATCGCCCCCTGCCCTTCCTGGTCGGTCTTCGAGCGCCGGATGCGGATGGTCCCCTCCCCCACCCGCGCCTCCGGATCGCGGGCCGGATCGGCTTCCGTCACATCCTCCCAGCGCAGCGCGGCGAGTTCATCGGCGCGCGCCAGCGTGTCGCGGCCGACCAGAAGGAGCGCGCAGTCCCGCAGATCGATGAGGCGCGCCGCCGGGCTCCGCGGCTCCGCATCGTCCATCGCGGCGAAAATGGCCGCCAGCTCCTTGTTGCCCACCGGCTTTGCCTGACGCTGGCGCACCGTCTTTTCACGGGAATGGGCACGGCGCGCGAGGGCGACGGGCCAATCGGTGCACGGCGACGGCAGGCCGGCAGCGCGGTGCACCGCGGTGATCGAGCTGAGGTAGCGGCCGATGGTTGCCGGCTTGCGCGTGGCGCCGACCTCCTCGACGTAGGCCTGCACGGTCTCGGGCGCTGCCGGTAGCCAGGGAACGCCGCGCTGGGCGCACCAGGTCCGGAACAGGCGTAGGTCGCCGCGCAGGGCCTTCCGCGTGGCCGGCGCGAAGGCGCGCGCGGCCAAGCCATAATAGGCGCGCAAGCGCTCCTCCAACTCGGGAGGCAAATCGGCGTCCGGGCTTGGCGCGGCCACGGCCGGCAACACCTCCGGGAAGGGGTCGGGCATGCCGAGCAGGGCGTGCCATCGGCGCAGCGCCCAGCGGTGGAGCGCCACGCTGGAAGGTGCCCGCGTCTTCACATGGGCCAGGTAGGCACCCGCCCGGTTCGCGTCGGCCGGCAGTGCCCCGGTGTTGGGCGCCGTCGCCCGACACCAGCCGAGGTAGCCGCGGGCCACGCTGAGCAAAGCACGTCGGGAGCCGACGGACAGCGCGGCCAGGGCCTGTTCAGCTGCGGAACGCGCGGCTGCCGTGACGGCCACCTCGTAGGCGAAGGGAAAGCCAACGGCCTGGTCGATGGAGGAACGCTCCGCAGGGGAGCGGATAGTAGGCGGGGAACTGGGCATTGGGTCCGCTACGAGATGCTGGCGCTTGAACCTACCTCAGACGCGCGGACGAAAACCACCGTTAAACCACCCATAAGTGCCATTATCGACGGCTAAAAAAACCTCTTCCGATCAGGATTTTGCGGCTGTGATGAATGAGGCTGTCATCCCTTCAACTTTGCCTCATCGCCCGCGTGGGCCCCGCTGCCCATTTCTGAAATTGACTGGACTGCACAATCATTGGCCCGAGTTGGCGACGAAGTTGATAGGCGTTGACGACGTGCTGCCGGAGTGGATCCCGCTTCAAGCGCCGGGGGTTTCTTCTCCCGCACCGCATCACATTGACAACGCTCGTCGAGGCAATGCGCATAATCTGGTTTTGTCCTCAGCCAAACGAGCGCGCCAAAGCTCGTCGGCAGGAGGACGATCATGCCGCGGCGGTGTCAGCCTGGATTAATGGCCGGCCCGCTGTCCACCACGCCGATCAGGTCGGGACGGTCGTTCCTGACCGAGCCAACCTCCTTGCTGACCCGCCAGACCAGCATGTACTCACGCGGGTACGGGACCAGCAGCGCCCGCAGCGCGTCAGGGCTGTCTCCCCCGGCCCAGCCAGGCGCTCCACCGGGTGTTAACGCGTGCGGCGGAGGCGCCTCAGGGGACCGGGCGCCAATGCTGCTTGCGGGCGCCCAAAGCATCCACGCTGACGAGGAGTTCGTCGCTGGGCATGCCGTCCTCCAGGAGCAGACGGGCGTGCGGGAGATGGCCGGGCTTGTCGACGAGGGCGGTGACGACATAGATCTTGGGCGATCCAGCCGTCCGGGTAAAGCGGTCCCCCATCTGAACCGAAATGGGTGCCATCTCCCCTCCCCTTACGGCAGGCCGGCGAGCTCGTCGAGCAGCGGCTGGTACTGGCGGGGCGGCAGCGCCCGCTGGTCCGCGGCCATGCCGCGCAGCGCCTGGAGGCCCGCCGGCGTGAAGGTCGCCTTGAGCCAGTGCGCGCCGTTGTCCACCAGGGACACCAGGCCACGCTCGATCATGCTCTGCACCGCAGCCGCCGGCTTCGGCTGACCCTTGTTCGGGCCGGTCGCCCAGCGCTTGACCAGGATGCCATCGTGGATGGACCGGGCGCTGCTGAACCGGACCATGAACTCGCGCCGGATCAGGTCGCGCTCCTTGGGCAGAAACTCGGGCGTGTCGCTCATTGCATCTCACAGGAGTTCGAAAACGGCGCTGAGATGTAGCGCGCTCGACCAAGGGAAAGAAGAGGCCCATGTGGGTTGAATGCTCCGCCCGCCGGAAGAGTCCGGCTCCGGTGCTGCCCCGCGCCCTACCCCGGCCCACGCCGATTATCGACGGTCCGCCGGTCGGTCGTGTTGCGTTCTTCCCGCCGGTCATGAATGATGCCGCCGAAGCGTTTCGGACCTTCTCTGGCGTGGCGCACGAGCGCGACGATTAAGCGTTCGAGAATGATCCATCGCTCCCCATCGCGGCCCACACCACCGGAGGACCAACGTTCATGCCCTTTGACAACCCGGCGAGCAGTCGCGCCCGTCGGCAGTTGCGGTTCGGTAAAGCGGCCCAACAGCAAGCCACGCAGGGAGCCCCGGCGCGAGCGCACCCAAAGGTGAATGGTTCGGCCGAGCAAAGGCACGCTCAGTGGCTCGCCCGCGCTGGCGAGGCCGAACGAGCCGGCGATGCCGTCGAAGCCGAAACGTGCCGCCAGTACGCGGAGCATTGGTTTCGCGTGGCTCACGGCCGCAACGAGCCATGAGGCTTTGCGGATCCTCCCTTTCGCCACAGTGCCGCGGCCGTGGCCTCCGTTTGCGCGCCCCCTTTGCGCCGTGGCGATGTCCGCAGAACTTGGCGAGCATAGGGCGACAACAACTGGAGGATACCATGGACCATCCGCGCAGGCTCGCCGCTCTCGTTGATGATCTGGCCGTCATCCATCAGTCGCTTGATCAATGGCGCGAGGCGCTGGCCGTCCAAGGGTTGCCCTACGAGGTGCGGCATTATGTGCTCGAACAAATCGATGTGGCGAGTCTGGCCCTCGGCCGGGCGCGCCAGGTCGCAGCCCGTGTTGGTTCGGATAACGGCCGCAACGCGTAGCGCGGGCAAATCCTGGTGTGACCCAAGGCGGTTCGGGGCACGACCAACGACGATTCATTCCACCGGCAGTCTCGATCCAAGGCTCGCGCCATCTTGCTGCGTCAGCAGCGCTGGCCCGACACCATCAGGTTTCGCTCAGACGGTCCACGACGTCCGGCACGATGGCCTCCACCGGCGTCGGCGTGATCGAAAGCTCGCGCAGACCGGGCCACACGCCGGAAGCAATCGTATCGTGCCGCAGGAGTTCGATCTGGTGGCGCGTCAGCGGCGCTCCGGGCAGACGTTCGGCGATCAAGGCCACAGCCTGCCACACGGCGAACGGCAGCGGCACGGGCCTGTGGCGAGCGCCAAGCGCTTCGGCGAGGGATTGGAGAAGCTCCCGGTAGGTGTAGACGCGCGGACCGCCCAATTCGTAGCAGCCGTCCGCCGCGCCGGCCGGATCGTCCAGCACGCAGGCGATCGCTTCCGCGACATCGTCCACATAAACCGGCTGCAGCTTGGTCCGACCGCTGCCGAACAGCGGGAAAACGGGCAGTACCCGGATCAATTTTATGAGGTTTGTCAGAAACGCGTCATCGTTGCCGAACATGACCGCCGGGCGGACCAGCGTCGCAGTGCCGAACGCCTCCACCACCACCCGTTCGCCGCTCCCGCGCGCTCGAATGTACGACGCGGGTGAACGCGCGTCGGCCCCGATGCCTGAGATGTGCACCAGCCGCTGCACACCAGCAAGGCCCGCATGCCGGGCAATGCGGGCCGCCCCCTCAATGTGCACCGCGGCAAAGGTGTCTCGGCCGCCCTCGACGTACAAGCTGACTGCATTGACCACGCCATAGGCGCCCGCGAGCGTTGCCGCGATTGTCGTCTCATCCTGCACATCCGCTGCCACCGCCTGGAGGTCTGGCCGGTCGGTCGGGATCAACGCCCGGGTCCGCTCCGGATGGCGCGAAGCGGCCCGCACCGCAAACCCGCGCGCCAAGAGATGGCGCACCACGCGGCGGCCGAGAAAGCCGGTCCCGCCGAATACGGTGACAAGCCGGCGGCGGTCCGGCGCAGGCTGTTCCCTGTGGCCCTCCATGGCGATCATGCCGGAGACTCCGCACCGCTCCAATGCTCAGGACTCTCTCGCTCACAGCCGACAGACTTCTGTGAGCCCATCGCAACAGTCGACACTCATCATCCCTGCGGCCGTCGTCGGGCCCTTGGTTCTGACCGGTCAGGCGAAGGTCAAAAGCTGATCGATGGTGCTTTTGTAGATGGCGTCGGCCTCGATCACCTGTTGCTGGTTGGCGGCGGGGACCTCCGCGCTCCAGGCGACGAGCGTTGCCCCGGACGTGCTCACCACGACAATCCTCCAGCGGATCACCTCATCGCCGCCGGTGACGACCTGGCGCTCATGCTCGACGGCGCCGATCGCCTCAATCCGGACGATCTTGCCAGGGGCGATCTGATGGCGGTCACGCGTCACCTCCGTTCTGGTTCAGGCCTCGCGCACCGGTTGGTACGCGTCAGCATCGAGGCCGAATGTCCACGCGACGCCGGCGCGTGGCGTTGTGGTCGCTGGTGGGACCCGCAGCCAGTAGGCCCGGCGCCGCCCATCGGGCTCCGGCGTGGAATTCAGCACCCGCACCATCACCAAAGGCTCACCATCGAAATCCCACGCGCGCCACAGTTCACCAACCGGATCCGCGGCAAGCTTGTGGCCGCCAAGCGCACGCATCAGGCGCTCAGGACCGAAGCATTCGATGAGGACGCGGCGCAGAGCGGCGCTGAGCCCCTGCTGAAGGTCGTCGATCGACAGCCGCGCCAGATCCAGATCAATGGCGCCCCCGACCTCGCCGTCGACGGCCAGCAGCACGCTGCCATCCGCCCAGCGGACCGCCGCGCCGGCGCCGTTGTGCAGAAGCCCCCGTTCATTCCCATGGGCTTCCACCGGTCGCGCCAGCACCAGGGCCACGTGGCGGTAAGCCCACAGCACGTCAGCGTGGCGCAACAGGGCCAACGCGGCATCACCGATGGCGGATGAGGGGCGATCCGCAGCCCCCGGAGATCGGCAATGGTCAAACAGAGCCCGGATCGGGCACTCCGGCGCGGGCGTCACCTGTCGCAGGACGTGCGCCAGGGCCGGGCGCAGCATGAGATGGTGCTTGAGCGTCTCCACCGGGAAGGAGGACTGCGCCGGCAACGCCCGGATCAGCAGGCGGTCAATGCGGGGTGCAACCAAGCGCCCGAAGCGGCAGGGAAACCGCGTCGCGCCGCCCAATGGACAACCGAAGAGACCGGCCACGGCGAGCGCGCTCAGAACCCCACCAATGAGGCTGAGGCTGCCGCCATAATAAACCGCGGCGGGGACAATGGCCGCCGCCGCGAGCAGAAGCGCAGAATGGGCGCTCAGGCCGGCGATCACGCCGCGCACAGAACGTTGGCCATGACCGGGAAGCCCTCCAATGAGGCTGGCGAGCGCCAGGACCATAGTGCTGCCGATCCACGGGGTGGCGGAAATGCCACCGCTCGCAAGGTCAATCGCCAGCGGTTTGCACCAGCCGATGAGACCGATCACGAGACCAAGTACCATCGCCATCCACAGCAGCCAACGGCGCCAACTGATCCACTCCAGCGCGCGTTGCGCCTCCCTCGGTCCGGCAAGCCACACGATGGACCGCGGCGGGGCAAGGCCCGCGGCGATATAGAGGTCGCGAACGCTCCATTCGGCCTGCTTACGATCCCTATGCCCGGACCCTACCTGGGGCTCGCGCATTCGCCCGGCCAGGACCGCGTGACCCGGCTCATCCATGCTCCGCTCCAACGCTCGAGCTGACCGCTTAGTCAGCGACCCGGCCGGCCTGGGCGCGCGGCCGGTATTCGCGCTGCTGGCGGACCTCGTACAAGCCGGGCTCGACGAGGATCGCGGCATGCTCTTCGTGCTGCAGGGCGACCGGGCCGGGGCCGTGCACTTGAATGAACCCGCGCCCGGTTTCGTCCTCGCGGAAGAAGCGCACGCGCTCGGCCGCCATGCCGTGGGCATGTCCGGTTGTTTCGCCGTGCGCCAGGATCACGCGGTCGCGCGTGGGTTCGAGAAGTCGGGCCCCCGTGGGCAAGTGGTCGGACGCGACGAGAAGCACGTCGCCCTGGCGGTACTGCTTTGCGTGAGGCATCGTCGGCCTCCTGGCTTGATCGGCGCTGGTGCGCCACGGAAACCGTCGCGATTATAAATCGTGCCGCCGTCAATGGGGGATTGGCGCGGATGGGCATGCCTGTCGGTTCTACAGCACCCGTGCCCTTTGCCCGGAGCACCGCTCCGTCGCCTCCCGTTTTGCACCGCCGACGGGCGGGCTGCAGAAGACGATAAGCTCCTTCGTGACGGCGTCGCTTTCGACATTCGACCAAATATTGTCGGATGCCGAGGTTTTTGGCGCCCAAAAAGGAGTGATGCACCTACGCGACGGGCTTGAACATCATTCTCCGCCGCTGTGCCAGCGCCAGATACCTGCATGTTCTTTGGAATGATGCTTTATCGGAGTGCTTAATGGGAGCTTCTCTTGAGGGAGGAAGCCATGCTCCATCATGCTGTCCTGATCAGTGATGCGCTGAGAACAGCGAGCGCTGAAGGCCGTCTCAGAGACACACTGATTCCGGCTATGTTTGGCTGTCCTGAGTGCCACACGGCGTGGGTTATCGCCTCGCCTGATCCACTCGGTTCCTGTCGAGATTGTGGACAGCCTTTGGCCGTGCTTTCGACTGCGCAAGCCTCCGCCGTCTTTTTTGAAAATAGGTTGGCGTCCATGGCCCAATACTACAGCGGGGATTTACCGGTTTGGGTACGGCGCCTCCAATGGAACTGGCGTGCGCGTTGCTGGTGTTGGCGCCGCCAGACGGACCAAGCGATAACGACGGTGGGTTCGGGCCGCGGCAGGCCGATCCAGGATGCAAGCAGGCGGCGGATTTCCGGCACGGTGAGGGGCAGCAAATCGGCCGACAGATCGACGCGCTCCTCGCCCCCCGATAGCCGCCGCTCGGGCGACGGTGAGAAAGGCCAAGGCGAACATGGCCAGCGTGACGTGGCGGTGCCACGCCGTCCAGGTGCGCACCTCGTACTGGTCCAGCCCCACCTCGCCCTTGGCGGCTTCGAAACACGCCTCCACCGTCCAGCGTGTGCCCGCGATCCGCACCAGTGTCAGCAACGGCGTGCCCTCCGGCGCAAAGGTCAAATAGTAGGTCAGCTTGTCCGGTTCCGCGATCGAGCGGCGCACCAGCAGGCCACGGCTCCAGCCCGCGCGCAGTGACGGATAGCTCTTGTACGCCCAGTCGTAGAGCCGCGGGCCCTTGGCCCCATCGCCGGCGCTCAGTCGCTGCCAGTCGCAAGCCCCTACGCGGGCGACGGCCCGCTCCTTGACCGTATCAAAACCGAGCGGCGCCCGTTGTTTGCTGGTGACCGCCAGGACATAGCCAATCGGTTGCCGTTCCAACCACAGCCGCAGCGCGTAGTCGCCGCCGTACACGCTGTCGGCCGTCACCCAGGCGCAGGGCACCCCCGCCGCAACGGCGCGCTCCAGCATCGCCCGGCCCTGCTTCGGTTTGGTGGCAAAGCCCACCTCCTCCGGCACCCCGGCCAGACGCCGGCGTTCGGCATCCGCCGTCCACTCCTCCGGCAAGTACAGCGCGCGATCAATCAACGCCCGGCCGCGGCGGCTGGCATAGCTCAGGAACACGGCGACCTGACAGTTCTCGGTACGCCCGGCGGTGCCGCAGTACTGGCGTTTGACGCCGACCGAGCGGGTGCCCTTCTTGAGAAAACCGGTCTCGTCGAGCACCAGGACAGCGTCGGCATCCCCCAGGTGCTCAACCACATAAGCTTGCAGGTCATCGCGCACCGCCTCGGCGTCCCAGCGGGCGCGACCAAGGAAGTCGTGCAGGGCGTCCGGCGTGCGATCGCCGGCGGCTTCCGCCAGATGCCAGCCGTTCTTGCGCTCCAGAGGGGCCAGAAGACCGCGCAAATACGTCAGTGCCCGCTGACGCGCCTCCAGGCGACGAAAGCGGGGCGCAAGCTGCTCCACCAGATGCTCCAGCGCGCTCGCCCATCGTTCCGCTTCAGCAATGGTCGTCATCCGTGGACCCTCCCTACTGATCCACGCTTAACAGTCGGCGCCGCTCAAACTCACCTTCGGATAATCCCCGCTGTAGTACTAGGCGGCGGTCAATAGGGCCGGCGCTTGGCGGCCCGGGGCAGGGAGACAGGAGGCGCCGGTGCGTCATCAAATCGTCGATGGAATGTCGTCTGGCGGCGACGAGGGGCGGTCAAGGCGCTGCACCCTCACGGTTGGAGTGAATTTAGGAGGGGCTCACCCAGCGGCACCCGCTTTCGGACAAAGGGCTGTCAGAGCATCACCTCCGCCGCCAGATTGTTCTGTGGTGCGAACGAGAAACACGCCCATGGACACGCCGGCATCGGACTTTGTGCGCGCGGGTAGCCTGGCCGACTTGATGGCCAGAGGGCGCCTCGTCGTGCACGGCCGCCATCCCCCGATCCTGGTGGTCTACAACGAAGGACGCGTCTTCGCGCTCGACAATCGCTGCCCGCACATGGGCTTTCCGCTCGACCGCGGCAGTGTCGAGGACGGCATCCTGACCTGTCATTGGCATGATGCTCGCTTCGATCTCGCGAGCGGCTGCACATTCGACCTGTGGGCCGATGACGTACCAACCTGTCCGGTCGAGGTTCGCGCCGGCGAGGTCTGGGTCAGGCCGGTATTTGGCCATGAGGACCCGGCGCGCCATTGGCAGCGCCGGCTCGACGATGGCCTCGCCCACAGTCTCGGCCTCGTCATCGCCAAGAGCGTGCGGGGACAGCTCACGGCGGGCGTGCCCCCGCGCGCGATTGTGCGGCAGGCCGCGCTGTTCGCCGTGCATAACCGCGACGGCTGGGGGACGGGCGTGACCATCCTCACCGCCCTTGGCAACCTGCTGCCGCTCCTCCCCGAGGACGAGACCTATCTTGCCCTGTTTCACGCGGCGCGGCGGGTTGCCGTGGACTGCGACGGCGAGGCGCCACGCCGGGAGCGCGCGCCGCTCGCCAGTCAGCCCGACCTGGCCACCCTCGAACGCTGGCTGCGGCACTGGAGCGCCGTGCGTCATCGCGACGCCGCGGAACGGACACTGCTCACCGCCATCGCCAATGGCACCCCGCCGGCTGTGCTCGCCCGTCTGCTGGTCGCCGCGTCAACCGACCGTGCCTTCGCTGACGGCGGACATTCGCTCGACTTCATCAACAAGGCTTGCGAATGCCTCGACGTCATCGGCTGGGAGAACGCGTCCGCCGTGTTGCCCAGCGTGGTCGGTCCGATGGTAGCGGCGCGTGGAGCTGACGAAATGACCGCTTGGCGCCATCCGATTGACCTGGTCCGATTGTGCGAGGAAAGCGCCGCGGAGTTGCGCGACCTTTTCATGACGCCTCGCCGCTCCCATGCTTGGTCCGATCATGCCGAGTTGTCCGCCGCCCTTCTTGGCGATGACGCGAAAGCGATTCTGGAGGCGCTCAAGGCGGCGACCCGGGCTGGCGCGTGCCCGGCCGACCTCGGCCGCTCCCTGGCTTATGCGGCGGCCCTGCGCGTGGCACGCTTCGGGACCGCCAACGAGCATGCGGACTGGGAGACAGCCCATCACGTCTTCACTTATGCCAACGCCGTCCACCAAGCGCTGAAGCGGATCGGGGTGGACGCCGAGCGGAATGGTGGGATCGAGGCGGTGCGTGGGGTGCTTCATGGGGCGATGGCGGTCTACCTCGCCCGTTATCTCAATGTACCGTCGGCACGGCTGCCGGGCGACGACGGCGATCGGCTGGACGACCTTCCCGAACGGATCGAGGACATCCGTGCGGCGTTGCTGGAGGCCTTTGATCGCCAACGACAGGTCGACGTGGCCGCCCGCTTGGTTGCGCGCCACCTCACGCTTGGTCACCCGCCGAACGCGCTGATCGCGGCACTCGTGCAGGGGCTGCTCCGGGAGGATGCGGGCTTTCATGCCTACCAGATGCTGGAAGCGGGTGTGCGGCAGTTCGGCGAATGGGGCAACACCGGCCCAGGCCGCCATATTCTCATCGCCGTGGCGCGCTACCTGGCCGCCCATTCGCCAACCGAGCGGGCGCTGTTTCAGACCGCCGACATCGCGCAGCGGCTGCTGCGGGGAGGCGAGCTTCATCAGAATACGTGAGGCCGGTCGGGACGGCCTTGCTCGTCGCAGGCCGGGCTCTATGGTCATGACAGCCTCGGCCACGCATGCAGGTCGCCAGTCGAAGGGGGCGTGTGGATGCTTCCCATGCAGCGGCTCGAACAATGGGCCCCGCTGCTCTGAAGGCACTCTGGCCACCGGCGACGCATACCAAAGGCATGGCTTCGTCCGTTGAGATGTCTCCGCCTATCGAGGTCGGCATGTCACAAGGTCCCATCGGCACACTGCTCGCCCTAACCATCATGGTTCTGTCCGGTTGTGCGGAAACCTATGAGCCGCCGGGTGGAGATTATAAGAAGGTGAGCGCACTGGTTCGGTTTCCGGATTTCTATCCCGGCCTCGGCACGCTCTATGTTCAGCCCAAGACGTTACCCGTCGGGCCGTTCCGGGCGTACGACCGCGACGGTAAACTGGTGAGCAGCATCTACATGGTGCCGATGTAAGGATCTCAACGCCCAGACCGCATTCGATCTCATCCGCGGCACCCCGTTGCGCGTCGATCACATTGACATGCATTACACCAGTGGCCATCCCGGCGTCGATGAGCCGCACTACCATATCAGTCTCTGGCATGTGTCGCCCGAGCAGGCCGCTCAGCTGCAATAAGCTGTGTCAGGGAGGCGGACCATGGTGTTTCGACAGGCAGGAATGGTGCTGGTCGTTCTGGCCACCATCGGGGTGACCAGCGGTCGAGTCCAGAGCGCCAAGCCCGAGCCGGAGCCGGCCACCGGCATCGGCCTGGTCACACCAGGAAGTGACCCGGGGTCGGTCCGCATCGTCCAGGACCTCGCCTTGGTGCTGGCCGATGAAACGCTCGGCATCCGACCTGTTCGTGGGGCTGATCCCGTGCAGACCGTCAGCATCATGCTCAAGGACCGCGGCGCGACCGTCGGCATTGTTCCGGCTGACGTCTTACCCTATCTGGGGCGCAGACCCAATGCCCCGGATGCGGGTGACAAGCTCCGGTATATCGCCAGGCTCTACGACGAAGACGTGCATGTTCTGGCCAGACGGGACATCCCAAGCCTAACGGGGCTGGACGGGTATCGGGTGAACGTCGGCCTGCCCGACAGCCGGACCCGGATCACCAGCACGATTCTCTTCACCAGTCTGGGCATCTCCGTTGAGCCAACTTTCGCGGATGAGCCTATAGCCTTGGCGCAACTGCTGCGTGGCGAGATCGCTGCCCTTGTTCATGTCGGCCGCAAACCCGCCCGTCTGTTCTTTGATCTGAACCGCGGAGATGGCGTGCACTTTCTGCCGATTCCGCTCAGCCCCGCACTATCGCAAACCTACTCGCCGTCTCAGCTTGGCATCGCTGATTATCCGCTGCTGATCGGCGCCAGCGAGGCGGGGCGGGGCGCCCCCATCGGCACGGTGGCCGTGTCCACGGTGCTGGCCGTGGTTGATCCTGAGCTTCCCCCGGGAGAATGGACACCGGGTTATGCGGCCCGAAGCTCGGCCTGCTCTGGGGTGATGTAGCCGAGAGCCGAGTGGATCCGCTGGCGATTGTAGTAGCCTTCGATGTAGGCGACCAGGTCCCGTTTAGCGGCTTCGCGTGTTGGGTAGCGTGTCTGGTGGACAAGCTCAGATTTCGCTGTCCCGAAGAAACTCTCCATGGGCGCGTTGATGCTCCTATAGAAGTCAAGCAGCGTGTCGTTGCCCGACCAAACTTGTGCGTTTCACAGCGGAAGCGCCGTCGGTGTCGCGCGGAGCGTCGTCCAGCGCAGGGTGCATCCGGGTCGGATGGTCCGCCTTCCGCCGCCCCCTATCAAGCCTGGCCCTTTCGGGCCACCGCCTGCGGCGGCACGGGGCTTGACAGGGACCGGCCTTCAGGCGGCTCGTTCCACCATCGGATGCACGGTCTCGTGTCGCTGGGACGTCAAGGCATGGTCGCTGAACATGGATCGTGCCCCGAGGCGTGGTGTCTGAGGGGGCCTCTGTGCTCTTCGGCGGGTTGAGGCCGCCGGTCTACTCCGCTGCGATGGACAGCGGATCAGGGGTGTGAGGGTGGCACAGCTCGGCCAGGCTTTCCATGGTCATGTAGCGCCGGGCCACCGCCCATTCATCATGCTGCTCCAGCAGCAAGGCGCCGACGAGGCGCACAACCGCCCCTTCGCCAGGGAAGATGCCGACGACGTTGGTGCGCCGCTTGATCTCGCCATTCAGCCGCTCCAGAGGATTCGTGCTGTGCAATTTGGTGCGCAGGTCCTTGGGGTACTTCATGTAGGCCAGCACGTCGAACTCCGCCTCGTCCATCAGCGCCGCCAGCTTGGAAAAGCGCGGCCGCAGGCTGTCGGCCACCCGGCGCCACTGCTCATGCGCCGCCTCAGCGGTCTCCTGGGCAAAGGCGGTGCGAATGGTGGCCGCGACCATCGTCTGGTGCGCCTTGCCGACGCAGGCGAGGAGATTCCTCATGCAATGAACACGACAGCGTTGAAGTGTGGCGCCCAGCACCTTGGAAGCGGCGGCCTTCAGCCCGAGATGCGCATCGGCGATCACCAGCTTTACGCCGCGTAGGCCCCGGCGGGTGAGGGTGCGCAGGAAATCGGTCCAGAAGGTCTCGGCTTCCGACAGCCCGAGGCCGAGCCCCAGCACCTCGCGCCGGCCATCGCTGTTGACGCCGATGGCCAGTATGGCGGCGAGCGAGACGATGCGGCCGTCCTGGCGCACTTTCACGTAGGTCGCATCCAGCCACACAAAGGGCCAGTCGCCTTCCAGCGGCCGGTTCAGGAACGCCTGCACGCGCTCGTCGATGTCCTGGCACAGGCGGCTGACCTGGCTCTTGGAGATGCCGGTCATGCCCATCGCCTTGACCAGATCATCGACGTTGCGCGTCGAGATGCCCTGCACGTAGGCCTCCTGAATCACCGCGATTAGCGCCTTCTCCGCGGTGCGGCGCGGCTCCAGGAAGGCCGGGAAGTAGGAGCCGCGCCGCAGCTTGGGGATGCGCAGGTCGATGGCCCCGGCGCGCGTCTCCCAGGTCCGCTCCCGGTAGCCGTTGCGCTTGGTCTGGCGGTCCTCGCTGCGTTCGCCATACCCGGCGCCGCACAGGCTCTCCACCTCCAGCTCCATCAGGCGCTGGGCGGCGAAGCCGACCATCTCGCGCAGAAAGTCGGCATCGGCGCTCTTCCCAATCAGCTCCTGAAGAGCGATCCTGTCCTCGGTCATCGTGGTCTCCGTCTTGGTTGATGGTCGTTAAGCAACCTCAACTTAGCCGAAGAACACGGTGACCGCCGCTCCCGAACGGCCGGCCCGCCTGCGCCAGCTATGGGGGAGCGCTCCGGCGGGCCAGCCTCACGCCTCAGACACCACGCGGTGGGACGCGATCCCAACCGCCTTGTGACCTATTTTTACAAGCATCTTGGACGGACCCGTGTCTCACACCATCACTGTGGGGACAGCCGCCCGGCCAAGCCAGCGCTTGGTGCAAGGCCCATTACGGCATCTAGGGGCACGGCAGGGAACTACCTGCTCATTCGTCATCCCAGTTGGTTCGTGGTGATAGGGTGTAGTTCCACGCCGGGCAGACGGTGTGCGGCGCCAAGCGGAGAATTCGCATCGCCTCGTCGGAGACACGCTCCCCGGTCTCGTTGCCACCGCGCTTGAGAAGGGCCGTCACGCGCAACCCGGCGGCAGTGACGGTTCCAGCGATGTAGCGCACGACCGTATCGAAGGTGCGCAAGGGCACGCCGGCCCAGTTCAGACTGATGAAGCTGAAGAGCCGATGCTCGATGGGGTTCCACTTCGAGCAGCCGCTGGGATAGTGGCACACCGTGACCTCCAAGCCGCAGGGATCGCAGAGCTGTTCCTGGAGTTGCGCCTTCCAGACGCGCGAGCGGCAGCTGTTGGAACCGCCGGCATCGGCCAGGATGAGCAGGCGCTCGGCGTGTGGGAAGCGGCGGCTGCCGTCATTGGCCCACCAGTCCCCGATCGCCTCGACCGCAAAGCGTGGTGTATCGAAACAATCACCGATGCACACAAAGCCGCGGTTGTTCGTCAGGTCGAAGACACCGTAGGGGATTGCTTGGCCAACCGCGTCTTGCGGCCAGTCGTGCACCAGCACCGCTTCGGCGGTCCGGCGCCATGTCCGGCCGGCGTTCTTGTAATTACCGACCAGCTCCTTTTTTTTTCGTATCAACACTGATGATCGGCTCGCCGGCGGCTTGGAACTGCGCCCGCTGCTCGGCAATGTGCTGGAACTGAGCATCGCGTTCGGGAGGTGAACTGTGGGCTTCGGTGCGCCGAGCGTTGACCTTGGGCGAGTAGCCGAGCTGGCGCAGCAGGCGCGCCACCGTCGGCCGGCTCGCCGGGTGCCCGGCCGCGGCGAGGGCGGCGCTCAAATGCCGCAGGGAACTGCGCTTGCCCTTGGCGCGGCGACCCATCGGGTCGCCGGCGGTCTCGGGGGCGAGCAACGTCTCCAGAGCCGGAACAAGCTCCGGATCCTGCACCTCCCGCGCCGGGCGCCCGCCTCCGGGAGCGCGGACGCGCTCGGTCGGGCGCTCGGCCAAGCCGGCCGCGAGTTCGCGCCGGCCGCGCCGAATGGTCCGCCGATTCAGGCCGGTGATCTGCGCCAGCAGCGTTTCCCCGCCGCGGCCAAGGCGCTCGGCTTCGAGCGCGACGAACCAGCGGCGCTGCTGCTCATCCAGACGACTGATCAGCACGTTGATGTGCTCGTGAAGGGCACGATCCGCGTGCGGCTCATCGGCCCGGCAGCGCGGACATCCACACGGATGAACAACGGACAAGGACATCGGCAACTCCCGTCAGCGCCGACGAAACAAAACTGCCTTCTTCCTAACCGACGTTCTGAGCGGATAGTTCCCTGCCGTGCCCTAGGCCTCGTTCAGCAGCCTTTTCTAGTCGAACGCTTCCGCCGTCTGGGCTGAACGCGATCCCAGCCTCTTCCAGCGCGGTCCGCATCAGTGACACCATTGGCTCCACGCTGGGGTGCTTGCCACGCTCCCACAGGCCAATGGTGCGCGCCATAACGCCGGACGCCCGGGCCAAGTCGAGCTTGCTCCAGTCCATCAACGCGCGGGCTTGTCGGCATTGTTCCGGGGTCATGCGGGGTGCCTTGTTGATATTTGGTCCGTGTGGCACGACCGGAGGGCCACCGTGTGCCTCCGGACCCTCCTGGTCCGCCGCGTCGATCATAGCACCATAGACGGTCCACACGGTGTTCAGCGGCAGGCCAGTCACTTTCATCGCCGCCACCACCTGCGCGGCCGTTGGCTTGCGGAGGACATGAACGACCTGTGGCTCCGACTTGGGTGGTCCGCCCGTCATGGCTCATCGCCGTCAGGGCCCGTCGGGTCGCACAGCCGCGCACCCGATCCGCCGTCCGCGTCAAACGCGATGCCGGCCGCCTCGAACGCGGCACGCAGGCGGTTGCGTGTCGTTGGTGTTGCTGCCGTGGTGCCCAGTTCGAAATCCTGAAGCGTGCTGTAGGCCAGCCCGGTCCGCCGTTGCGCCTCCAGTCGAGACCAGCCGAGGAGCTTGCGCGCGGCGAGGCACTGTTCGGGGGTCATGGAGCCGTCTTCGTTCCGGGGCAGGGGCAGGCGTGTCGAACCTACTCCGCGGCGGCGTGGTCGTCACCCTCCAGCAAGCCTTGCGCGGTCGCGGTCGAGCGGCGCCCGTTCCAGCTCGGCCGAAGAGCAGAACATTTGCGGGGCAAGGCGGCCCTGCGGCAGGCAGTGTCGATCTAGCCCAGCAAGGCAGCGGCCACGCGTTTTGCGAGATGCCGATTTGGCTACGAACGGCATGCTGACGGCAGATGCGATTGCGGGCACTCCGCTGGCAATCCCGCCCGCCATTTTGCGCATGCGCCCGAGGCGCGGGGACAACTGCGCGCAAGCGCCTCCTGAAGCACGAGCACCTCCCCGCGCGCTCCCAGTCAGCTTTGCGTGGTCCTCGCTTTCAATGACTTCGGCGGGCGACCGCGCCGGCGCGGCGCCTCCGGCTTGGGCAGGGGCCGGTCTTCCAGAAGCCCTTGCGCGACGGCTTGGCCCAGCAAGTTCTGCACCGACGACACCGACCAGCGCGCCTCGCCGCGCGGCGTCCGGCAGTGAATGCCCTCCAGATGTCGGGCGATGTTGGCGAGCGTCGGGTTCTCCAACGTGTTCACCGCCATGGCGACCAGGGTGACCAAATCGTCGCTGTCCCGACGACGCGGCGTGCGTTCCAGCACCGCTTCGTCCACGAAGCCGTCCCGGGCGAGGCGCCGGACAGCGCGCGCCAAGGCCGGACCGGTCCAGGGGCCACCGTCAGGCCGCCGCGAGCCGCTCTTGGCCAGACTGCGGGCCACGGTCTCCCACGGATAGGCGGGCCGCATCGCCCGGACGTGGGGCAGAATGGCGTCGGCCACGCGCAGCACATCGGCGTCGCGCCGCGCCTCACGCGCGTCGGTGACAGCACGCACCGCCGAGGCGGAGCGGAAGCGCAGTCCCGGATTGCCACCGATGCGGCCGCGCTCCCGGGCCGCCGTCAAGCCGGCTTTGGTGCGCTCACGGATGAGCGCGCGCTCGAACTCGGCCACGGCGCCGAGGATCTGCAGGGTGAAGCGGCCCTGCGGGCTGGTGGTGTCGATGGGATCGCCGAGCGAGCGGAAGCCGGCTCCCTTAGAGTCGAGGGCCTCGATGATTTCCAGCAGGTGGGCGAGCGAGCGCGCCAGCCGGTCGATGCGCACGACCACCAGCACGTCGCCCTTGCGGCAGCGCTCGATGGCGCGCTTCAATTCCGGGCGCGCCCGATCGCCGCCGGAACCATGTTCGCGGTGGATCGTTGAGCAGCCAGCCGCCTCAAGAGCGTCGAGCTGCGGATCCGTGGTCTGCTCGTCGGTGGACACGCGCGCGTACCCGATAAACGCCATTGGCTCCTCCTGGCACGGCGACCTTTCACCTGGTTCAGTCGCCAGCATTCTCCGGATCCGGCTGTCGCTCCGGCTTTATGACTGGACTCGGGAATGAGGATTTCTGCGGCGGGGTTCCGGCTTGATGGGTGGACTCTCCGGCTTCAAGACCGAACGCTCCGGCTTCATGAGCGAACAAAACGGCAGCATGTTTTCACGTTGCTGGTGGGTCAGCGGTT
Source organism: Azospirillum canadense (assembly GCF_025961225.1). Taxonomy (GTDB): domain Bacteria; phylum Pseudomonadota; class Alphaproteobacteria; order Azospirillales; family Azospirillaceae; genus Azospirillum; species Azospirillum canadense. Next base: position 125,386 of record NZ_JAOQNG010000003.1, read on the forward strand.
GGCCTTCGGCATCACGAGACCGAACCGCTCGGCGCGGTCGAGCAGCGCTTTGACCGAAGACGCCGACCAGGTCGTGCCACGGCGTGGCGTGCGGATGCGCATCTCCTCCAGCCGCGCGGCAATGGCGCGCAGGCTGATGGTCGGGTCGGCCCCTCTGATACCGGCAATGACCAGCAGGAGGTCGTCCTTGGGCGGCTTGCGCGGCGCCGGCGCGATCAGGTCCGGCTCGGCCAGCCCTTCCGCGACGAGCCGGTGGACCGCCCGCGACAGCCGGTCCGCCGTCCAGGGCCGGTCGGGCGACCCAAGCCGACCGAGCGCTTTGGCCACCTTCCCCCAGGAGTTCCCCGGGCGCAGGGCACGCACCTTGGGCAGCCACGCCTCCATGGTCGCCAAGAGGTCGGCGACATACTGGCGGTCGCGGATGGCGGCGAGCTGGGCGATGGCGTCGGGATCGCGGCGCTTGAGGGCGGGATTGCCGCCCACCCGCCCGCGCGCCTTGGCGGCGTTCAAGCCGGCCTTGGTCCGCTCGCGGATCAGGGCACGCTCCAGCTCCGCCGCCGCCCCCAGCACCTGCAGGGCGAACTTGCCCTGCGGCGTGGAGGTGTCGATCGGGTCGCGCAGCGACTTGAAGTGGGCGCCGACCGCCTCCAGCCCTTCGATCACATCGAGCAGGTGGGAGAGCGAACGGGCCAAGCGGTCGATGCGCGCCACCACCAGGATGTCGCCCCGTCTCACCTGGGCGATGGCCTTGGCCAGTTCCGGCCGCGCCCGGCTGCCGCCCGATGCCGTCTCCTCGAAGATCACCGCGCAGCCGGCGGCCTTCAGCTCGTCGAGCTGACTGAAGGTGGCCTGATCCTCAGTGGACACGCGGGCGTAGCCGATCAGGGCCATCGCCGGCCTCGTCGGTCCGGCGAGCCCGTGTGCTGCTTGGTCGTCATCAGAGGACCAACCAGTCGACCGAGGTGTCCAGGGCCTCGGCAAGCGCCTTGTACGCCTCCACCGACCCGGGCTTTTTGCCCGCCTCGATCTCCGACACATAGCCCGCGCTCACCCCGGCCTTCCCGGCGAGCGCCCGTAGGGACAGCCCGCGAAACTCGCGCCACACGCGGACCGCGTTCTCCCCCTCCACAATGCGCTTGGCCCACTCCAGCGGCATCGGCTGTCCGCCGCGCGCCTGCATGGCGGTGAGGATGTCCTCCAGGTCTTCGAGCCGCGCGGTGAGGGCATCATACTCAGCCCGGGGAATGGTGACGGTCTCAGTCATAGGCTTCTCTCCGATGGCGAACGCGATGCACCAGCATGATCGTCACAGTGCCCGCGGCATCGACGGTGAACAGCACACGGTGGTCGCCAACGCGCAGCCGGAACAGATCGGAGCCCTGCAGGGCTTTGACGTTGTTGGCTTGCGAGGCCGGGTCGGCGGCGTATTGCTCGACCTTCTTGAGAATGCGGGCGCGATCCGGCGGCGTCAGCGCCTTGAGGTCTTTCGCCGCTTTCGCCAGGATCTGAACCTGCATCATCATCTCCGCGAGAACGGTCGCAACGTTCTCTCAAAGAGAACGCTGCGTCAAGCGCCTTGTTCTCTGTTGGCGTACACTCGCCGCCATTGTACAATTTTATTGGTTACCGGGAAACGATCGTTTGGCCACCTGTACAGGTCATCTGAACAGCCGGACGCGCACGGCGGCGTCGCTCGCAAGGTGGGGCGAGAGGGTGGTCATGGGATGGGTGGGAGTCCGGTCATGAAGCCGGAAAAACGTTCGGTCTTAAAGCCGGAAGACGGGCCAAAACGGCCGAAAACCGCGAGAGTCCGCTCATAAAGCCGGAGCGACACCCGCCATGAGGCAAGGACGACGCGCGTGGACGTGCCGTTTTCGGTACGGGGAAAGCCACAAAACGCCCACGGGGTGAGAGCGCAGGCCGCTGCAAATCGGCTTCTAAACGGATCCACCCGACAACGCCACAGCCAGCCGACAGGCCAAACCATGCGCGAAGGGAATTTCGCGCCTGTGAAGGACCTCTATCACGAACCTCCAGTCTCAGAATACAACTCCATTTAGCTATCATCTCCAATGATTTCAGCGGCTTACACCGAAGCCGCGCTGCCGTTTTCAGGGATTTCCGGTTCCAGCAAACAGAGCGCCAACGCTGCGGGGCGGGCGTCGGCGAGTTCGGCCCGCCAACCCGGTTTCGAAACCACGATGGAACGGTCGGCCCCCCTGGGAGCCGCGGAACGGCCATCCCGGGTTGAGCGCCAAACCACGATGGTCTCTCCGTCGTCGGACTGGAATGGCGCCTCGGCCAGGTCGCAGAGGACGTGTTCGGCGAACCAGCGGCGAAAGGCCCGGTGACGATCGATGACCGTCCCGTAGACGGGGTTCTCGTAAATAAGAAAGACGTCGCGCGCCTCCCGCGCAGTGGCCTCGCCTAGCCGGTCAACGACCCGGGCCAGGACGTCGGGGCCGAAGGAATGGTAAATGAAGACAACCAGATCCCCGTCCGGCAGCGGCACGTCCAGCGCATCGCCCTCCCCGATGATAACCGGGGGGCGGTGGGGAAAGCGCTTTGCGACGATGGCCGCGTTGCGCCGGGCAATCCGCACGAGGTGCGGGGAAATGTCGACCCCGACGACGGCCCGGAACGGGTGTTCGCTGGCGATGATCGTCGACCGTCCCTTGCCGCATCCGAGGTCCAGGAAGCTGCGGCGTTCAAGGTTCGGGATGGAGCGCAGGGCGGCCCGCAGGCAGCTCGGCTGGCACCCGGCGTAGGCGGTGATGCCGGCGTCGCCCGGTCGGCCGGCCCTGAGGAGCCAAGCCGGGATGTAGCCGCTCGTCCGCGTGCCGTGGTCGGCGTCGAAGGGATGGACGCGCAGCCAGGGATCGCCGCGGCGGCTCGTGTTCTGCAACCTGACCAGGGCCGGCCAGAGGACGGCGTTCCGGGCCGCCCACGTCGCGGCGGCACGCACGACCGAGCGGAGGGGCAGCCTGGACGGCATCATGGCGGTGGCCCACCGTGACCGAGGGGACGTCCCGCTATAGCAGCGCGCGTTCGCTCGCGGAACGGAATATGGCACTTCCCCGATTCAGTGGACACCTCTGTTAAGCTCCCGTTGGGAGCGGAGAGGTGAATGATGACCAAGGGACGGCGCTTCTTCACGGACGAGTTCAAACAGGAAGCGGTCGCGCTGCTGGAAAGCAGTGGGCGGCCGTTGGAGCACATCGCCAAGGAGCTGGATATCCAACCGTCGGTGCTGCGCAACTGGCGCCGGCGCGTGGCCCGGCCAGGGGGGCCACCGCAGCTCCCCATCCAGCCGGCGGCGGGCCCCCTGGCCAGCGGCGATCAGGCCGCGGAGATTGCCCGCCTGAAGCGCGAACTGGAACGCGTCCGCATGGAACGAGACATATTAAAAAAAACTGTCTCAATTTTCTCGGAGCCACGGAAATGAGGTTCCGGATCATCGAGGACTGCCGCGCCGATTACCCGGTTCGCGTGCTTTGCGCGGCTCTGGAGGTCTCGCCGTCGGGTTACTATGCCTGGCGCTCGCGACCGGAGAGCCCGCGCCAGGCGGCGAACCGGCAGCGGCTGGCCGACATTCGGCAGCTCCACGAGCAGCACCGTAAGCGCTACGGGGTCCCGCGCCTTCATGCCGCTCTGCGGGCCCAGGGCCGGACGGTCAGTCGTGGGCGGGTCGAACGCCTCATGCATCATCACGGCATTCGCGCCCAGCGGCCCCGCACCTTCCGCGTCTGTACCACCGACAGCAACCATGCCCTGCCGATCGCGCCCAACTTGCTCGATCGCCACTTCACGGCCACGCGGCCGAACGAGGTCTGGCTCACCGATATCACGGACGTGCCCACGGATGAGGGCTGGTTGTACCTGGCCGTCATCCTCGACCTGTTCAGCCGCAAAGTGGTAGCTGCGCTGGCCCTGGCGGGCTCGGCTGGGCGATGCGCGACCACATGCGCACCGAGCTGCCGCTGGCCGCCCTGACCATGGCCATCCCACACCGGCGGCCCCCGCCCGGCCTCCTGCATCACTCCGATCGCGGCAGTCAAGGCGGATTCAAGCGGTCGTCGCAACAGCCTCTTGGTGCTCTCCCTTATCGATGGATTGGAACAGTTCGTCCAGCGCCTCGGCCGGAGTTTTCCAGCCGAGGGTTTTGCGCGGTCTTGTGTTCAGGGCGAGGGCAACGGCCGCCAGGGTATCGGCGTCATGCACGGTGAGGTCGGTCCCCTTGGGGAAGTACTGGCGTAACAGGCCGTTGGTATTCTCGTTCGTGCCGCGCTGCCACGGACTGCGCGGATCGCAGAAGTAGACGCAAAGCCCGGTGTCGATCCGGATATGGGCGTGTTGGGCCATCTCCGCCCCCTGATCCCAGGTCAGCGACCGGCGGAGCTGGGCGGGCAAGGTTGCGATGGTGCGCGCAATGGCGTCGCGGACGGCCTCGGCACCATGGCCGGCCAGCGCCGGCCCGTTCTTGACACGCGGTCCGCTGGCGTGCCCCGGCATCGGGGGCAGATGAAGCAGCATCGTGAACCGCGTCGTCCGCTCCACAAGGGTGCCGATCGCCGACCCGCCCAAGCCGATGATGAGATCCCCCTCCCAGTGCCCCGGCACCGCCCGGTCCGCCACCTCCGCCGGGCGTTGGCTGATCATGACTTCCGGGGTGATGAAGGACTTGCCCCGCTTGCGGGTCCGCGCCATCGGAACGCGCAGCGTCCGCCCGGTCCGCAGGCAGGCGGTCAACTCGCGGCGCAACGCTCCGCGGCCCTGAATGAACAGCGCCTGATAGATGGCCTCATGGCTGATGCGCATCGTCGGGTCCTCCGGGAAGTCGAGCCGCAGGCGCCGCGCGATCTGCTCGGGGCTCCACGCCTTGCCCCACCGCCGGTCCTGCCGAGGTCCGTGTCGGCGAGCCTTCCAGGCCACGGCCGGTCCGGGGATCGCCGCTCCGTTCGGAGCAACCACCGTGCCGGCCAGACGCTCCTGCACGTAGGCGCGCAGAACCGGATTGACCACCAGCTTGGCCGGCTTGGGCCGGCGCGCCGAGCGGTCGGCGTGCCACTGCGCGGTCGTTGCCCGATACTCCAACCCGCCCGAGCGAGTGGCGGCATTGCGCCGCAGCTCGCGGGAAATGGTCGAGGCCGCCCGCCCCAGCTGGCGAGCGATCTCCCGCACGCCGAGCCCCTGGGCCCGCCGCAGCGCGATCTCCTCCCGCTCCGCAAACTGCAAGTACCGTCCCGACGGCGGCTTCGCCGATGACGCAAACTTCGCTGGTGGCATACCCCCGGCCTCTCGGAACCAACGTCCCCCCACCGCGGGCGACACGCCTGCTATGGATGCCGCATCCTCGCTCGATTGTCCCGTTGCAATCGCCGACCAGAACTGCCGACGATCCTCACGCTGTGCTGAGGGAGGCCGGCCAGGTGACCGCAGAGGAGCTCGTCCAGATCGATCCGATTGCCGCTTCCATATCTTCATCGCAGCCTCCTTCGGCAGGCTGTTGCGACGACCGCTTGAATCCGCCCAATTTGCCGCGGCGGAGTACCGCAAAGCCTTGAAGGCCCACGGCATCGTGCCGTCCATGAGCCGCAAGGGGAACTGCTGGGACTGTGATTATGTCACTGTCGTCCGGTGGGCCTGACCCTTGTCTGGGATTGACCACGTGTCATGGCGTTGACGTGTCGGCCCTCCGGACGATGCCTGGCGATCGGGCGGGACGTGACCTCATAGGAGCCTGAGGCCAAGCGTCCCGTCACAGTCCTGTCCGCCCGCCGGATCGCCGGCCCCTCACACTGACCGGAGAGCCGACGACCATGGGCCAGTTCTTACCGACCGACATCATCATCGGCGTCGATACCCACAAGCACACCCACGCTGCCGTGGCCATCACCGGGCTCGGCGCCCGCATCGCGGAACTAACGATCCAAGTTGGCCGGGACGGCTACCGTGAACTTGAAGCCTGGGCCTTGTCGCTTGGCACGGTCGGTGCCTTCGGCATTGAGGGCACCGGCTCGTATGGTGCCGGCCTGGTGCGAGCCCTTCGTGACAATGGCCATGTTGTCCACGAGGTCACCCGTCCGGACCGTCAGTTGCGTCATCAGCACGGAAAGACCGACCACCTCGACGCCGAAGGCGCGGCTCGCGCTGTGCTCGGTGGCCGGGCCCGCGGCCTGCCCAAGGCGGGAACCCGTCAGGTTGAGATGATCCGCCACCTGAAAGTGGCCCGCGACACAGCGGTCAAGGCGCGCACTCAGGCGATGCTGACGCTGAAGGCCATCATCGTCGGTGCGCCGGCCGCCCTGCGCGAGCAGATCGAGGCGCTCACAGGCAAGATGACGCTGATCCGTTCCCTGGCCGCCCTGCGGCCGGGCCCAATCACCTCCACGACGGCCTCGGCCAAGGCCAGTCTACGCGCTATTGCCCGGCGTTGGCTCGACCTTGATGCCGAAATCAAAGCCCATGATGCCCATCTCGAAGACCTAGTCGGCCGATGCGCCCCGACGATGATCCAAGCCCATGGCATCAAAACCGGCACGGCGGCGGAGATGCTCATCCTCGCCGGCGATAATCCAGAACGGATCCGCTCGGAAGCGGCCTTTGCTAAGCTCTGCGGCGTCTGCCCGATCCCGGCGTCGAGCGGCAAAACCAGCCGGCACAGGCTCAATCGCGGTGGACACCGACAGGCCAATGCGGCCCTTTATCGGGTGGTCGTCGTGCGCATGCGCGCCCACCAACCCACCCTCGCTTACGTCCGGCGCCGGACGGCCGAGGGCAAGAGTAAGCCGGAGATCATCCGCTGCCTCAAGCGCTTCGTGGCACGAGAAATCTTCGGGTATCTCTGCGGCCCTCGCCGAGGAGTTTCCCCAGAGAACACCGCGGCATTGTTCAGATCGCGTCCCACCGCGTGGTGTCTGAGGCGTGAGGCTGGCCCGCCGGAGCGCTCCCCCATAGCTGGCGCAGGCGGGCCGGCCGTTCGGGAGCGGCGGTCACCGTGTTCTTCGGCTAAGTTGAGGTTGCTTAACGACCATCAACCAAGACGGAGACCACGATGACCGAGGACAGGATCGCTCTTCAGGAGCTGATTGGGAAGAGCGCCGATGCCGACTTTCTGCGCGAGATGGTCGGCTTCGCCGCCCAGCGCCTGATGGAGCTGGAGGTGGAGAGCCTGTGCGGCGCCGGGTATGGCGAACGCAGCGAGGACCGCCAGACCAAGCGCAACGGCTACCGGGAGCGGACCTGGGAGACGCGCGCCGGGGCCATCGACCTGCGCATCCCCAAGCTGCGGCGCGGCTCCTACTTCCCGGCCTTCCTGGAGCCGCGCCGCACCGCGGAGAAGGCGCTAATCGCGGTGATTCAGGAGGCCTACGTGCAGGGCATCTCGACGCGCAACGTCGATGATCTGGTCAAGGCGATGGGCATGACCGGCATCTCCAAGAGCCAGGTCAGCCGCCTGTGCCAGGACATCGACGAGCGCGTGCAGGCGTTCCTGAACCGGCCGCTGGAAGGCGACTGGCCCTTTGTGTGGCTGGATGCGACCTACGTGAAAGTGCGCCAGGACGGCCGCATCGTCTCGCTCGCCGCCATACTGGCCATCGGCGTCAACAGCGATGGCCGGCGCGAGGTGCTGGGGCTCGGCCTCGGGCTGTCGGAAGCCGAGACCTTCTGGACCGATTTCCTGCGCACCCTCACCCGCCGGGGCCTACGCGGCGTAAAGCTGGTGATCGCCGATGCGCATCTCGGGCTGAAGGCCGCCGCTTCCAAGGTGCTGGGCGCCACACTTCAACGCTGTCGTGTTCATTGCATGAGGAATCTCCTCGCCTGCGTCGGCAAGGCGCACCAGACGATGGTCGCGGCCACCATTCGCACCGCCTTTGCCCAGGAGACCGCTGAGGCGGCGCATGAGCAGTGGCGCCGGGTGGCCGACAGCCTGCGGCCGCGCTTTTCCAAGCTGGCGGCGCTGATGGACGAGGCGGAGTTCGACGTGCTGGCCTACATGAAGTACCCCAAGGACCTGCGCACCAAATTGCACAGCACGAATCCTCTGGAGCGGCTGAATGGCGAGATCAAGCGGCGCACCAACGTCGTCGGCATCTTCCCTGGCGAAGGGGCGGTTGTGCGCCTCGTCGGCGCCTTGCTGCTGGAGCAGCATGATGAATGGGCGGTGGCCCGGCGCTACATGACCATGGAAAGCCTGGCCGAGCTGTGCCACCCTCACACCCCTGATCCGCTGTCCATCGCAGCGGAGTAGACCGGCGGCCTCAACCCGCCGAAGAGCACAGAGGCCCCCTCAGACACCACGCCTCGGGGCACGATCGCGGTTTTGCTCCGAGCGGATGCGCTTGGTGATCTCTCCGACGATGCCGCGGCTGGCCTTGCCGTCGATCCTCTCGTGAATCTGCCGGATGCTGAGGGTGGTTGAGGCGGCGAGCGCCTCGATCTCGGTGACCACCGACCGCCGGATTGGCGGGCGGCCCAGGTGTTTGCCGCGCGCCCTGGCAGCCTTCATGCCGGCGGAGACGCGCTCGCTGATCAACGCAGATTCCAACTCAGCCATGGCCCCGATGATGGTGAACATGGCCCGACCCGCGGGGCTGTCGGTATCGACTTGGTCCTGGACGCTGATGAAGCGCACGCTGAGGTGCCGGAACTCCTCGAGCGCCATCAGCAGGTGGCGCGTGCTGCGGGCGAAGCGGTCGAACTTCCAGACGAGCACGCAGTCGAACTCACGCCGTCGCGCGGCGGCCATCAGCGCGTTGAGCCGCGGGCGTCCTTCGTGACGGCCGGACACGGCGACATCGCAGTAGTCGCCGACGATCACCAGACCGGCCCGCTCGGCGTATCCGCGCAACCCGTCGTATTGCAGGTCCGGCTTCTGATCGGCGGTCGAGACGCGCAGGTACAGCGCGGTGCGGCGGCCAGGGGGCATGACGGTCCCGTCCAATAAGGCATTCCTTTGCGGACAGGAAATCGATACTCCCTATCCCTTTGAAATCCTACCCGCCTTTTCGCCCCTTCGGCGCTGCCTTTTCCGGACACCCCAATGACGGCCATGGACCGCACCGCTTACCCGCGCCCGGGGGAGCGATTGACTCGCGACGAACTCCAGACCCGGTATGACTTGAGCGAGGCGGATCATGCCTTCCTACGGGCCACCGCCCGCGGCGATGCGGGCCGCCTGACGCTGGCGACAATCCTGAAAACGCGCCTCGACCTCGGGGTCTTTCCGGCGCTCGAGGAGATCGATGCCGGCATCGTCACGCATCTGGCCAAGCAGCTCGGTTTGGCGACCTCTCCGCCTCTCCTGCCCGAGGACGGCGGGAAGAGGACCCTTTACCGTTACCGCGCAACGGTTCGCGCCCATCTTGGGGGCGCATCCTATCCCGATGCCGGAGAGGCCCTGGTCACGAACACCGTACTCGAAGCGGCCGAAACCATGAGCGACCCCGCCGATCTGATCAATCGGGCCATCGAGGCGTTGCGTGGCGCAAGGATCGACTTGCCGGCGTTCAGCACCCTCGACCGGTTGGTCAACCACCTGCGCGGTCGGGTTCACGAACGGATGTACGGGCGGGTTGCGGCGCGGCTGTCGGCGGAAAACATGGCGGCGCTCGACGCGTTGCTGACGGTGCCGCCCGACGCCACCACCACACCCTTCACCCGTCTCAAGCAGACGCCCGGGCCGGCGCGCTTCGAAACCATCGCCCTGTGGACCGACCGCCTCGGCTGGCTGACCGCTCTGCCCGATCCCGGGAAGTTGCTGGAGGGGATTTCCCACACCAAGCTTCGCCAATTCGCGGCGGAAGCCGCCGCCCTGGAACCTGGCGAGCTTCTGGACATGAGCCAGCAGGGCAAACGGCACACCCTGCTGCTCAGCCTGATCCGCCAGGCCCGCACCCGCTGCCGCGACGAGTTGATCGAGATGCTGATCCGCCGCGTTCGGCGCACCCAGGCGGCGGCCAAGGAGAGGCTCGCCGCCCTGCAGGACGAGAACCGCGAGCTCGAAGAACGGCTGATCGGCCTTTTCGGACGCGTGCTCGCCACGGCGAAAGCCGAGAACGCCGACGCCGCCTTTGGACGTCACGTTCGGATCCTGCTGACCGAGCAAGGCGGCATCGACCGCCTCACCGAGCAGTGCGAGACCGTCACTGCTTGGCACGGCAACAACGATCTGCCGTTGCTCTGGCCCATCCATGCCCGGACCCGAAGCCTGCTGTTTCGCCTGGTCGACCTGATGGACATACGGTCCGCGACCCAGGATCGCAGCCTGTTGGACGCATTGGCGATGGTAGTGGAGCACCGCCAGTCACGCCGCAACGACCTGCCGAACGACCTTGACCTCGGCTTCGCCTCGCAACGGTGGCGCAGCTTCGTCGTCAACCGCGGATCGGGGAGTCCGGCCATCGACCGGCGCGCCCTGGAGGTCTGCGTTTTCATTCACCTGGCCGACGCTCTTCAGGCTGGGGATGTGTACATCGTCGGCGCTGAGGCGTTCGCCGACTACCGCGACCAGTTGCTGCCCTGGCCGGAGTGTGCGCCACGGCTGGCTGCCTACTGTCGCCTTCTTGACATGCCGGAAAGCGCCGAGGCGTTCGTCGCCCGGCTGAAGGACGAGTTGACCCGAACCGCCGCCGATGTGGACGCCGGCTTCTCCGACAATACCGAACTGTCGCTCGACGCCGACGGCACGCCCCATCTGAAAAAGCCGCGGGTGGCCCGCGAGCCGGACGGCTTGGCGGATTTCGAACGGGAAATTCGCGCCCGTATGCCCGAACGCCATCTGCTCGACATTCTCAAGCACACCGAGCACTGGAGCGGCTACACCCGCCACTTTGGCCCGCCGTCCGGTTCCGACCCCAAGCTGGCCAACGCCGTGCAGCGCTATCTCTTCGCCGTCTTCGGCTATGGCTGCAATCTCGGCCCCGTCCAGACCGCCCGCCACGCGCCCGACATCGCCACCGCGCAGGCGCTGCGCCGGATCAACGCCCAGCACATCAACGCCGACAAGCTGGAGGCGGCGATGGCCGACGTGATCGGCCAATACACCCGCTTCGGCCTGCCGCGTTGTTGGGGCGACGGCCGGGCGGCGATCGCCGACGGCACACACGTGAAGCTCCGCGAGAACAACCTGCTCGGTTCCCGCCACATCCGGTACGGCGGCTACGGCGGCATCGCCTACCACCACATCGCCGACAGCTACATCGCGCTGTTCACCACCTTCATTCCCTGCGGTGTCTGGGAGGCGGTCCACATCCTCGACGCCCTTCTGAAGAACCGATCCGTCCTACAGCCGGATACCCTTCATGCGGATACCCAGGGGCAAAGCGAGCCCGTCTTCGGTCTGTGCCGCCTTTTGGGCATCACGCTGTTGCCGCGCATGCGCAGTTGGGCCGACGTCGCCTTCTACCGCCCGGACAACGCCGTCCGATACCAGCACATCGAGGCTCTGTTCAGCCGCGAGATCGACTGGGCGCTGATCACCAAGCATTGGCCGGACATGATGCAGGTGGCGCTCTCGATCCAGGCCGGCCGGGTCCTGCCGTCGATGCTGCTGCGCAAGCTCGGCACCTACAGCCGGAAGAACCGCCTGTCCCGGGCGTTCCGTGAACTGGGCCGGGTCAAGCGCACGCTCTTTCTTTTACGCTTCATCTCCAACGCGGACATCCGCCAGAGCATCCACGCCGAGACGACCAAGATCGAATCCTACAACGACTTTCTCGACTGGGTGTCCTTCGGCGGACCGGTGATCAAGAGCGGCGATCCGGTCGAGCAGGACAAGCAGCTCAAATACGCCAGCCTCGTCGCCAACACGATCATGCTGTCCAACGTCACCGACCTGACCGCGGTTCTGTCCTCCATGGCCGCGGAAGGCATCGCCGTCACCCCGGACCTCGTCGCCCGCCTCAGCCCCTACACACGTGAACACGTCCGCCGCTTCGGTCAGTACGTCCTCGACATGAACGACCTACCGGGGCCGCTCAATCCAACGCCCCTTCCCTTCGAAGTGCCCTTATGACCTATTTTTACACGTATCTTGGACGAACCCGAGAAGGATCAATCGCCTACAACTCTGCCCCTTCGCGGACGACCTGTGCGCCAATGACATGGTCGGCGCCGACCGTAGTGCGCGGACGCGGCGTTGGCGACGGCTCGCACGCTGACGCGAAATCCGGGAAGGTGTCACGGGGTAACGACGCAGTTTAGGCAAGAGCCTTGCGCTGGAGCGAAATGCCGGGAAGCCGGTGCATTTCTGGCCGGGCCTCATCGTTGCCATTGAGTTGGGCAAACAGGGCCATACGGCGGTTCACCATGGCCTTGCTCTTGGAGACGATGATCGACTTGCGGCGGCAGGTTCCGACCCAATGCCGCTGGCGGCCATTGTTGCGCTCCAGGGCGACACTCTGGTCCTTGCCCTGATAATGCCGCCCGATCGGGAGAACCGTGTCGTAGACGGCGAACTGATCGGTGCAAAACAGGCGTGCGCCCCAGCGTTGCAGACGCTCGTACAGACGCCGGAAGGTGGCTTCGTCGCGCTTGCCGCATTCCCAGTCGATCAGGCGTCCTCTGTCGCGGTCGTACGCCTTCCAGATCCAGAGTTTCTGCGCCTTGCAGCCGAGATAATGCCACATCTCGTCGATCTCGATGACGTTGGCCGGCTCCGGAATCGGCTTGGAGCAATGCCGGTCCACATACTGGCAGACCCAACGCAGCACGGACTGGCCGGTCGTGCCGAGCAACTTGCCGACGGCGCGCAACGACAGCCCATGCCCGTACAGCGTCACCGCCGCTTGCTTCGTCGGCTCCGGCACCGTCGTGTCCGGCAGGCGCGTGAACTGGAAGCCGCACCTGCGGCACAACCAACGTTGTTTGCCCAGCACGTGGCCGGATTTCACCACCCGCACGCTGCCGCAGCGCGGGCACCACGGTCGTTCACCCAAATCGACCCTTCCTCGTAGAATGAGCCGATTACATGGGATGCGTCGTTATCCCGTGACACCCTCCGGAGCGGACCGTTCAGTGGATGGACGGGAGGTGCAGGTGCAACTCGTCGGGACTGAAATCCCGCATTTTCGGACGATGCTTACCCCAAGAGCCAGGCCCGACCGGATGAATTCTTGGGTCAACCTGTGCGGTTGTCAGGATGGTGCGGCAAAGCGGGATGTTTCATTGCCATACTGTTGAATGATCGTGGCCCTGAATGACAGGTCATGAAAGGATGTCCCATGACAACCGAAGCCAGCCTGAAGGTGTTGCTGATGCGCCTTCTGTCACCTGTCCTGCTGCCCCTCGTCGCTCTTCCTGTGAATGCGAGCGAACTCAGGATATCCGTCGACGGTATTCGCTCGCAGCATGGCAGTGTTCTGATCGGACTTTATGATAGTTTTAGCAGTTTCAATCGCGCCATCGCGCTGTCCGATAAGGATGGATTCCTCAATGATCCGAACCGCTTTGCCGCAGTGGCTCTGAGGGCCAACGCGGCGATGAAAAGTGCAGTGGTTTTCACAAATTTGTCCCCTGGACAATACGCCATCATCCTGTTTCATGACGAAAACGGGAATGGGAAACTTGATAAAAATGCTTTCGGCGTCCCAACCGAGCCCTATGGATTCAGCAATAATGCGCAAGGATTTCTTGGCCCTCCGGCCTTTGAAAAGGCCATGATGCAGATCGGCACCAGCAACAAAGATGTTCACATTGCCCTGGTCTTTCATGGCGCATCAGGAGCATCCGGTGGAAATCCTTAGCCAGACGAGCCCCACGACCGGTCAGTCCTCTTGCGGTCTTGAGCGCTTCGGTTTCGATGCGATGGCTGGCGTCTCGGCGGACGTTGCCTGCTGGAACTGAGTTCTTCCGTGCCCGCATGAAAACGGGGGATCTCCTCCCGGATGCGTGAGAAGAAAACATGACGACAGATCGCTTCGAGCACCGCCGTTTCGGGTTTTGGCGCGACTGCATCACGCATCCTCTGCAAGGAGCGCTGCTCGGGCTGCTGATCGCCGTCACGCGCATGCTGCCCGTTGACGTGGCATCGGCCTTCGGCGGGTTCGTCGGCCGCACGATCGGCCCGCGGTTGCGCGCCAGTCGGCGCGCCGACCGGAATCTGGTCCGGGCGCTGCCGGACCTCGACCCCGCCGCGCGACAGCGGGTTGTTCGAGGGATGTGGGACAACCTCGGCCGGGTCATGTGCGAGTACCCGCACCTCCACCGGATCATCGACGGCGGCCGTGTCGAGTTCGTCGACCTTGCGGGCCTTGGGGAACACCTGCACAACGGCCGGCCGGTGGTTTTCTTCGGTGCCCATCTCGCCAATTGGGAGTTGCTCGCCCCCTTCGCGGTCTCGCGTGGAATCGAGATGAGCGTCATCTATCGCAGCCCCAACAATCGCATTGCGGACCGGCTGGTTCGGCGCCTGCGCGGCACACCGGGCCTGAACCAGATCCGGAAGAGTTCCGCCGGCGCGCGCGAGGCCGTTCGCGCGGTCCGCAAGGGTGGCGTCCTTGCCCTTCTCGTGGATCAGAAGTTCAACGCCGGTATGCCGGTCCCATTTTTCGGCCAGGATGCGATGACCGCCCCGGCCGCGGCCCAGTTCGGGGTGCATCACGGCGCGATCCTGCTTCCAAGCCCGGGTGGAACGGCTGGGTGGCGCGCGCTTCCGGGTGACCCTCTACCCGCCGCTCAAGCGCCCACCGACCAGCCCTCCCGCACAGGCCGTCGACGTGACCATGCGGACGATCAATGGGATCGTCGAGGCCTGGGTTCGCGAGCGCCCGGAACAGTGGCTCTGGCTTCATCGCCGCTGGCCCAATCAATGAGCGGGCGTTTTCTTGACGGTTGCGTTCGGAGGTGCAGGGGCTGACAATCACCGCCCGCAAACCACATTACGGACTCAGCTTCCGGTTGCCGCATGGGATCATGGCCCCTAACCCAGTGCCGGAGGCGGATTTCCCTCGCCCCTGTTGAGCTGGGCAGCCATATCATCCGCTTCGTTGAGGCTGAGGTGATCTTGAGCCCGACCGTTGACGGATGCGACCTTTCCGCTGCACAAATCGATCACCATCCACCCCGTGCCGGTCCGGTCGATGGTGAAATCGTAGATGGGCTTGTTCATGTCAGCGCTCCTTTCGGGCGAGGACGGGCACCGCGGTGCCGCGGGTGCTCACTCAATTCCGATGGGCAACTCCGATGGGCAGGGTGCCGAACACTCTGGCGATTGAAGAAGGCGGCCGATCGTTCCGCTTCGGCGAACGACAGGCCGCGTCGCAGAGGCTCGTCGACCATTTCACCATCATGAACGGCAGTGTTGACGACCATCCAGCCATCATAATCGAACCGGGGCGCATACTTCGGCACAACGCCGTTTTTAAAAGATATCATCATGCTCCTAATGTGATGCGTCAGAAGTCCCCCGCGTCTGCGCAAACGTACACCCGCCGATGTTTTTATGCGGCGTCCCAAGCCGTTGCCGACCTGGCGAGTGGAAAATGGAAGGATTGCACAAAGGAAGGAGAACTGCGCCACCTTGCCGAGGAATTCCTGAACACCGGCTACGATTCGCTCAGCGAACGCGAGCGGAACGTGATTTCACACATCGGCCGACGCCACCACGTCGCGCAGAACGTCAGCCACGCTTTCGAAGAGAAACTGACCATCGGCGACCGGCTCGCCGATGGTCTCGACTACGAGGTCAACTTCAAGGCGGAGGTGGAGATCACGCGGCGTCACGAGAAACCCGATCACCTGCGGATCGACGCCGTCCTGGCCCGGCTGGATGAGCAAAAGGACCAGATCATGCTCCTGCAGCGCCGCCATTGAAGCTCCAGCCCATGGCTTGTTCGCCGGTAAAGCTTTCCGGGAAGGTTTTTCGCAATGCCAATATCAGATGATTTTCGGGTGACGTTTCCCGTTTCGAACGGCGTCTACGGAATCAACTTCATCGCAGAAGGGTCATACCAAATCCCGCTGATCGTAACCGATCATCGGGCCTCAATCGCCGGCGCCGGCGTCCGCCGGCTTGGCTCCGCGGGCATGTGCCCGCGCGGCGGTAGTCGCCGCCGATACCATGTCCCGATGAGTTGGTCTCCTCGGGACATGGTATTGGGCACTGTTTCCAAGACTCAGGAAAGACGACCGAGAAAGGCGTTCTCCTCGGACCTTTGGGAGCGTGTGGCGGGAGAAAGCATTGCCACCGGGCGCGCTCCATTTGGGTTGACCGCTGCTCCGCTCAGACGGGAAGAGTTGGCCCCAATTCACGAGACAAGGGGATGGAGAGGGTGAATCGGACACCACCCTTGGTCGTCACCGTCATTTGGGCCCCGACCTGTCCAGCCATGAGCGTGACGAGTTGGAAGCCGAGCCCCTGGCCATCCCCCAAGGTCACGTGCTTGGGCAGGCCGCGGCCATCGTCGGCCACCGTCAGCACCGCCTTTCCATTCCGGCAGGACAGTTGCACCCACACAGTGCCCGGCTCGCCTGGGGGGAAGGCGTGACGGAAGGCGTTGGTCACCAACTCATTAACGACCAGCGCCAGAGCCTGAGCCGCCTCACAGCGCAGGGTGACCGGCTCCGCTTCCAGGATCAGGGTTCTGTGCTCTCCATCGATCCCCATGGCGCGGATCAAGCATCCGCACAGCCGCTCCAGGTAGGCGCTGAAGTCGAGCTGGTCCGGGCTGGCGCTGGCGTGCAAAAGCTCGTGGGCGGCGGCCAGCGCCTCCAGCCGGGCACAGGCCACGTTGGCGAAGGCCAGGACCCGCGCGTTCTTCTCGCGATGTGCCTGGATGCGCAGCAGGCTGATGATATCTTGAAGGCTGTTCTTGATCCGGTGATCGATCTCCCGGTTGAGCAGGTCCTTGCGCCGGATCGCTTCATTCCGCTCCGCCAAAGCCCGGCCCAGTTCCTGCGCTTGCTTGGCGGCATCCTGGCAGGCGGCGTTGGCTTGCGCGAGCGCTTCCGCGGCGGCCGTCAACTGGCTTCCAAGCGTGCGCACCGCGGCTTCGGCGTCGAGTGGCAGTGCTTTCCGGTCGCGGCTCGCCGCCATTTTGGTTTCCATCAGTTCGGCGTGACAGCGCGCAAGCAGGCTCCGCAGTTCGAAGTTCTCCCACCGGAGGCGCTCCACGTCGTCTCCGAAGGGGGAATCTGGCGCAGACACCCGATTGCCGAAGTTGGCGCTCTGGTCCACACTACCGTGGTCGGGGAGGTTCCAATCGCTGTTCGTCGTCCGCTTAGAGTCCACCTGGCTCACTCCCCAAGCAGCAAATGGGAAAACGGTATTTTCTTCGATGCAAGGCGACCTGTCTATTCGCTTTCGTACAAGGGGAATGCTTGACCCCCGGGTTTTGCTGATGTCAGGCCAGCAGGCGTTTGGTCCGCTCCGTCACGAGCGCGGACGTGCCGCCCTTGAAACGGCTGCTACCGTTTCGATGGGGCGTTCGGGTAAGCATTCCCTAGCGGAAGCAAGCGCCGGAACTCATCACGGACGATCCGGTAGCAATCGCAAGCCGCCTCTTCCAACCCAACCGGATCCGTGATCGTGATGTGCCCACGCGTATGACGGATCAGTCCAGCGTTCTGCAGAAGGTTCGCTGTCACCGTGACTCCGGACCGCCGAACGCCGAGCATGATGGCGAGATACTCATGGGTGAGAGGAAAGTCATCACCAGCGCGGTCCCGGCTCATCGACAGCCAACGGGCGCATCGTTCTTCAATACTGTGAAGGCTATTGCACGCCGCCGTCTGGGCGACTTGATTGAAGTGCGCTTGGGCAAAGCGCAGCAGTTTCGTCCGCAATGTGTCGCTCCGGCGCAGAGCGGTTCGGAGCGCCTGGGCCGACATCCGCCAGCCGTCACCTGGGATCTGCATGTCGCACTGGCAAGGTATCCGGTCGGCCTCCAGCAGAACCGGCGTGCCGACCAGCCCCTCGTTGCCAATCGTGCCCACCTCGACCGCGTCACCGTCCGGCAGGACATTGATGACCGAGGCACATCCGCGTTCAATGAACCACACCATCGTGATCGGTTCGTCCGCTCGGTAGAAGGTCATCTTGTGCGGCAGGGAAGCAGGCTCCAAATGAGGCCGGATCAAAGCCTCCTCTGCCGATGACAGGCTGCTCAGGATGAAGTTGCGGCTCTCCATGGTGACGCTCTCTGGGTTCGCGGCGTGGGTTGCTCATTGCTCCAACAGGCACACCCCTTCGCCAGCACCAGCGTTCTGTACGCTATCGAACAGACAGGCGATCCCATTCGGTCGAAGCGTCAACCCCCCTCGATCTGGCCAGAAGCCAGTATAGGCGGCATTTTGATGTGGTGGCCGAAGACCTGAGCGAGTCTGACGACCTGCGGGTCCTAGACTACCACGGGCAGCGTGCCTTTCAACTGTTCCGCTTCGACGAGTTGGGAGCGCCAATGGTCCACGAATCCGGAAGCCAGAAGACGGTGGCCTGAGCGGTCGTGACTCTCTCCCTTATAGGAAGCTGGGCAACCAGCCGGTCGCGCTCACCGCCTCCCAGGCCGCCGCCACGACGATCACCGACAGCAGGAGAGCCCCGGCCAGCGCCGCGCAGAGCAGCGCACCGTCTTCCTCCAGGTAGGCAAAGGCGATCAGAACGATCAGGAGGGCGGAAGGGACGTTGCTCAGGGGGACCGGGATGAGGAGGCTTGCGCCAAGCAGCAGGACGACACCGCCGACCACGCGCTTGGTGGCCGCGAACGGGGTGGGCCAGCGTGGACGGATGAACCGCTCCAGGAACCGCAGCACCGGGACGGTCCGGCGGATGATCGAGGCGAGACGCCGCGTCTGGAAGCGATGCAAGGCGACGCGCCGTGGGACCACGGGGCCGGGCCGGTCCAGGAGCATTTGGACGGCAACGATGATGAGCAACACGCCGACCACGCCCGACACTCCTGGAAGCAAGCCGAGAAGCGCCAAAAGAAGGAGGATGACGCCGAAGGAGCGCTGCCCAAGCCGGCTGGTGAGCCAGTGCAACGTAATGTGCTCCGCGGGATCTTCTCCGAGCATGTTGTCCAGCGTCACGGACGTGGGCACGCGCGTGATCATGATGCACTCCCGCAAGGATCACATGGTCAGGTGATGGTGCCGGTTGGACGCCATGGATGGGCGGCACGCATGGACACGCGATGCCATGAACCAGTCGCCGATGGGCCTGTTCCTCACCGCTGCCTCGGTTCATGCCCGTGCCGGAGTTCGCGTCGGGTAAAACGAAAACCCACCAGCGATGTTGGTGCCGGTGAACGTCCTCACCAGCCGCGGTCGGCCAGTCGCCGCCGGGCGGGACAACCGACGGAGGATTCCCATGGGCACCAAGACCGGCACGGGGCATCATCGCCGGCGACGCCAAACCGGTGGCGGCGCTGGCAAGCCGTGGTGGCCGATCACGCCCGACGAATTGGCCGGCACGATGCTGGACGCGGGAACCCGGCAACTCACTGACCTCCTGGCCCAGGATCCGGTGCTTCGTTCCATTGACGGCCTGTGGAACGCCAATCCTTTTCGCACGATTATTCCGGTCGACTGGGCGGAAGTCGCCCGCGCGCTCCGGACCGTGTGGATCCTGTCGCTTAGCCGACCGGACGAAGCCATCCGCAAGGCGGCCGCGGTCCAGGCGGCTGCTTGGCGTTCGGCCCTGGAGGCCTGGAACGACGCCGGCCGCCGCTGGTGGGGCATGGCGGACGGAGCGGCGGCGGGTGGATCCAAGTCCGGGCCGTCACCCGACGGCGACAAGCGCTTCGCCGCTCCGGAATGGCATTCCAATCCGGCTTACCGCACGCTTAAGGAGATGTACCTGCTGGCGTCCGACTGGTTGCTGGAGCAGGGCGAGCACGCCGACGGCCTTGATGATGCCGAGCGGCGGCGGTTGACGTTCCACCTCCGCCAGTTCGTCGATGCGATGAGTCCAACGCTGCTGCTGTTCTCCAACCCCGCCGCCTTGCGCCGGGCCCTGGAAACGGGCGGCGTCAGTCTGGCCGACGGCGCGCGCCATCTGCTTTCGGATCTGAGGGACGGCCGCCTCAGCATGGTGGACGCCACAGCCTTCGAGCCGGGGCGCAACCTGGCGACGACCCCCGGCACGGTGGTCCATCGCAACCGGTTGATCGAGCTGATCCAGTACCAGCCGGCGGGCGGGCCGGTGCACGCGGTGCCGTTGCTCATCATGCCGCCCTGGATCAACAAGTACTACATCCTCGACCTGCAGCCGAAGAACTCGATGGTGCGCCATCTGGTCGAGCGGGGCTTCACGGTGTTCGTGATCTCGTGGAAGAACCCGGACGCCTCGATGGATGGCGTCGGGTTCGAGGACTACATGGACCTCGGCCCCCTGGAGGCCGCGGACGTGGTTCGTGCGATCACGGGGGCCAATTCCATCAATGTGATGGGGTACTGCATCGGCGGCACGCTGCTCGCCATCACGCTCGCCTGGCTCGCGGCGAAGGGCGACGCGCGGTTCAACGCCGCCACCTTCATGGTGTCGCTCCAGGACTTCGCTCACGTCGGCGACACCGCGGTGTTCCTGGGCGAGCCGACCATCGACTTCATCGAACAGCAGATGATGGAGCGCGGCTATCTCGACAGCCGGGAGATGAGCAACATGTTCAACCTCCTGCGCTCCAACGACCTGATCTGGTCGAACGTGGTCAACAACTACCTGATGGGCAACAAGGCGCCGGCCTTCGACCTGCTGTACTGGAACAGCGACGGCACCCGCATGGCCCGGGCGGCGCACAGCTGGTACCTGCGCAACACCTATGTCGAGAACAACCTGATCGTTCCGGGCCGGGTCAGGCTGAAGGGCGAAGCCATCGACCTTGGGCGCATTCCGCAGGACGTCTACGCGGTCGGTGCGGAGAAGGACCACATCGTTCCCTGGGACTCCGCGTGGCGCGTCACCCAACTGCTCAAGGGCAGCGAGGTGCGCTACGTGCTGGCCTCCAGCGGGCACATCGCCGGGATCATCAACCCGCCCGGCGGCAAGGGCGCCTACTGGATCAACGACGCCGCGGAGCCCGCCACCACCGCGCAGGCGTGGCGCGAGAAGGCCGGCGCGCACGGCGGCAGCTGGTGGACGGACTGGACGGCGTGGCTGGCCGAACGGTCGGGCCCAACAGGAAAACCCCCGACGATGGGAAACGCGGCGCATCCCCCGCTCGTGGACGCGCCCGGCACCTACGTGCTGGAAAAGTGATCGTCCATGGCCGCGGGGTTTTCCACCGGCAGGCGGATCCGGCCGGAGCGCGGGAGGTGTCAGGACCAGAGCCAGCGCAACATCCAGGCGACGAGGATCACCATCAGCGCAAGCAGAATCCAACGGCCGAGGGCTTCCGGGTTGCGGCGCTGCCCGGCATCGCCGTCGCTCAACACGCCGGGGATCGCCGTGGTGGAGCCGCCCTTGGGCAGGAGCGTCACCAAGCGAACCGCGATCGTGAGCGCTTCCGAAGGGTCCAGCGGCGGTCCGGGAAGCCGACGAAGAATGACGGCGAGCGCCGATGCGGCGGCGTCCCTCGGCAACACCGCCAAACGGGTCCCCTCCGCCCACGGATCAATACCAAGCCGTGTCAGCGCCGAGAGGACGCTGAGCGGGCTTCCGTTTTTTTCCTCCCACACCGGGGCAGACAGGAACTCGCCCAAATCGGAGTGGTGCAGCGTGTATTCAGCGCGCAGCGGCATGCCGGCCTCCCAGAAAACATCAAATAAAAAATGTCTGACATTGCTGCAAACGTTTTTTGTTGAAGGGTGTTCGAGGATCAATTCGAGCAAGCCGCTTCATACAGGCTTTTGATCCGCGCACGTCGCGTCGAATCTTTGGCCAGTCAATAAAATCGTCCGTCGTTCAGGTCACGCTCGAACTGGCAGACCCAGGATTCGCTGAACGTTGAGCGGTATGAGCGTGACACCAACGTCGGCTTGTAGACCACGGTTACAACCTCGGTCTGGACGGTGCCACCCCTGATGACGCGGGCTGCAATGCCATTGCTCATGCTGAAGTCGCTTTCATGAAGCATTTTGCGTGAAAGGCACCGGCCGTAGTTTTCAAGCTCTGAAGCTGCGGACATGGTTGCATCCCTTCTTGGACTTTTCCGAACGGAAGCCGGACAGGCTGGCTCGACGATTTTCCGGTCGGCATCGATCGGCCAACGGAAATCAGTAAGACTTCGAAAATTAGGCAGTCCAACCATTCCTGGATTTAGAACGCTACGATAGGAAATCAATAGATTTTCCGGCTTTCACTGGATAGCCCGGCAAGAGCTCTATTCAAAAATAAAATAGTCATGTCTTTCATCGGCTTAGTTGCCGGTCGCTATTTTGTGTGATGATAAAATAATAAAGCCGCCCAAAGATCGGTCGTGTCGCTTGCTTCTCAAAGCGATTCGGTTCGAGTTGTCAGCACACCCGCTTGACGACGAACGGCCAAGACCGTGACGACCCTGCCCGCGAGCGTCATCGCGGCAAGGCAAGCCGATCGGGCTGGGCACGCAGCCGGTGACACATTTTAAGGAACAGTCATGCACAAAACCGTAGTGGCCCTGTACGACAGCCGCGCCGACGCGCAAGAGGCGCGCGGCGAACTGGAGCGGGCGGGCTTCGCAGGCTCGGCCATAACCATCGAGGTCAGCGTTGAGCGCCACCCGGTCACTCAGCAAAGTCCTGATCATCGAAACCGGGGCAGCCGAACGGACAACTGGGGCATGGTTCCCGGCGAGCCTGCTTTTCAGGAGCGCACCATGCGCCCGGGCAATACAAAGCGGTAGCCGCAGGCGCACCCCGAAGTGGGAGTGACCGACCCCAAGCCTCTTGCGGAGCGCCATGCTGCTGTTCATTGCACCGGGAAGAATCGCTGGCTCTCGCAGCCCGGCACGCCCGCCACCAAAATGAAGGAAGGTCGCCGCCCGACCGGACCGAGCAAAGGACCGCACCCCGATGAAATCCGCCTTTGTCCTCTTGCTCCTGTCGATCGTCGCCGGCGCGTCCGGAGCGGCGGCCGCCGAACGCAACCCAACGTACCTCTTCGATCCGGGCAATCACGTCGATGAGGCCGGCCTCGTGCGCAGCCGGGACGGCCGGCCCATTGGGCGAATCGAGGCGGATGTCGACGGCATCCGTGTGCTGCGCGACACCGACGGACGCCGGATCGGCAACGTCGTGCGCGGCTTCAACGAGAATGAACTGGTTATCCGCGACAGCGACGGCCGACGCCAAGGCACGCTTGAGCGCCGGTGACGGCGGGCCGACGCAGGACAAGGAGCACCCCCGCACCCTGACACTGCGGAGCGCACAGCGCTCTCACGGGAGAACAGCATGGTGAAGGTTGAAGTTGTCGTTCTTGCTGCCTTGGCGATCGCCATCCCCGGCAGCGCCTCCGCACTCACGTACGCAAACGCCACCTGCGACCAGCTGGTGGACGAGGTCGTCAACACGAAAAAGCTGTTCGAGCAGGCCGCCGCCGAATTCAGCCGGCAAGGTGAGCAGCCGGCGACCAAGCAGGACATCGTCCAGCTTTCTCGGCTGACGCAGCGCCATGACCGAGCCTTTGCCATGCTGGTGGTAAAATGCCCAGCGACACTTTCCAACATCGATTTCGAGTGAAGGGGCGGTCGAGGTCACCGAAGCCGCGTCACAGAACGCCCTGGGTCGGCCCATCACTCAACCTCCCGCATCGTTCCGCCGACTTCGTCATGCGTTGCATGGTGCGATGCCTTCTGGATGGGCGCCGGTGCGAGTGATGACCGTGCTTGACCGCTGTGGACGAGACAAGGTTGCTGCTTTCGTCGGAATCGCATCAATCGGGACAGAAATTCGGCAACCTCGGCAGCGTCTTCGATCGCATAGCCGGTTTGCAGCGTGTCGTTCAGCTTCGCGATTTTGCCCGTTGTTGCATCGAACACCGCCCACGTGCTCCCTGTGACGTCGCGGCGGATTTCGAAAAAGGTGCTTGTTCGGGCGCTATGGCCCGAAACGGAACCGCTGAGCATGGCGCTCCTCCTCTCCTCGTCCGTGCAAGTTGCCGGTGCAGGCACCCCTTTTTCCCACTCGCTTCGTCCCACGGCCGGGAACAACGGGACTTCAGCGCTGCACCTAAGGTCAGGACAAAGGCTTCAAGACAGGGGCCGTTTATAAAGTGGGGACTTGGCCGAACTGTTTCTCTGGCCGAATCATGGGAATTCCGGTAAGGACACTCGGGATCGTTGGCCCATACGTCGCATGCCCCCTTTGAGGACGTTGGGGCCCGCGCCATCTTCTCTGCAGTGTTTTCTGCACTGGCGTGATCCATTCGGGCTCACGCGCGGTGGATTTGCACCGGATGTGAAGCAGCATGGCTGTCCCGGCGATGGAGAACCTCCGATGACCAACAGCCGCACGACCGTCAAAACCGTCACGTTCACCCGTCCCTTCAAGTTCCGTGACATGGACGAGGAGCGACCGGCGGGACCGTACGAGGTGGAAACCGACGAGGAGCTGATCGAGCCGCTCTCCTTCGCCGCGTACCGGCGAACCGCTCTGTGGATCCGTCTGCCACAACGCCCAGGAGGGGATGGCTCGCAGGTGGTGCGCATTGAGCAGGACGAGCTGGATGAAGCCTTGGGGCCGGAGGAGGCGAATCCTCCCGTGCCGCCCTCTCCCCCCGGCACCTGAACACGGCGCACCGGACAAGGAACAGGACGATGACCATGCAACCGCCACGGACGGCACCGCGGCCAACGCCGTGGGCGACCATGATGAGCTACTTTGTGCCGCCATTGGTGATCCCCATCCTCCTCCTGCTGGCGGTGCTGCTGTTCGCGCTGATCCATGGCCCCGCCACCTGACCCGGCGCCATGCCTGAATTCCCGGCCAAGGAGCCAGGCGGAACCCCAGGGCGACGCGGCCGGGCTGAGCCGCGCCGAGGTGGAGATCCGCCGCCGGCGGTACGGCCTCAATCGGCCGATGGCGCACCGCCGCCGACCCTTGTGGCTGCAATTCTTGGCCCGCTTCCTCAACCCGCTGGTCCTGATTCTGCTGTTCGCCAGCGGCTTGTCGGCCGCGACCGGCAACCTCGCCAGCTTCGTGATTGTCATCGTGATGGTCGTGCTCAGCGTCAGCCTGGACTTCGTCCAGGAAATGCGCGCCGAGAACGCCGTTGAGGCGTTGCGCCGCACGGTCGCCGTGCGCGTCCAGGTCCGCCGTGACGGCGTTGAGGTGTCTGAGCCGGTGGATCAGCTGGTTCCCGGCGATGTGGTCCGCCTGGCCGCCGGCGACCTGGTGCCGGCCGACTGCCGCCTTCTCGACGCGCGGGACCTGTTCGTCAACCAAGCCATGCTGACCGGTGAGCCCTATCCGGCGGAGAAGCACGCCACTCCAGCCAAAAATCCCGGTGAAGATCCCGGCGAGGCCCTCAGCACCGTCTTCATGGGCACCTCGGTGATCAGCGGCAGCGCCATCGCCGTGGTGTGCCGCACCGGCGACGCGACGGCGTTCGGTCGCTTGAGCGGCACCCTGCAGGCACCCCCGCCCCCCACCGCCTTCGAACTGGGCATCCGCCAGTTCGGCTTTCTCATCCTGCGCCTGACGATCTTCCTGGTGCTGTTCGTGCTGGCGGTGAACGTGCTGTTCCACCGGCCCTGGCTGGACTCGCTGATGTTCGCGCTGGCGTTGGCGGTCGGGCTGACCCCGGAATTGCTGCCGATGATCGTCACCGTCACGCTGGCGCGTGGGGCGATGCGGCTGGCGGAGCGCCGGGTCATCGTCAAGCGGCTCGCCGCCATGCACAACGTCGGCGCCATGGACGTCCTGTGCACCGACAAGACCGGGACGCTGACCGAAGCGACGATCCGCATGGTCCGGCATCTGGATTTCCGCGGCGAGGAGAGCGAGCGGGTCTTTCGCCTCGCCTACCTGAACAGCCATTTCGAAAGCGGCATCAAAAGCCCACTGGACGAGGCCATCATCGCCTTCCGCACCCTGGATGTCACCGGCTGGCAGAAGATCGATGAGGTGCCTTTCGACTTCGAGCGACGGCGCGTCTCGGTTCTCGTCACCGATGGCACCGAGCGGCTGCTGGTGGTCAAGGGGGCGCCAGAAGACGTTCTGCGGCAATCCACCCACTACGAAGGAGAGGGAGGCGTCGAAAAGCCGCTCGACCCGGCGACGCGGGCAGAGTTGGATGCCCTTTTCCAGACACTGGGGGAGGATGGTTTCCGGGTGCTGGCCATCGCCTCCAAGGCGATGGGATCGGAGCAGACCTCCGCCGCGCTGGGGGATGAAAGTGAGCTGGCCTTCGCCGGCTACGCGGTTTTCCTCGACCCGCCCAAGGCGAGCGCTATGGCGGCGATCCAGGCCTTGTCCGGGGCTGGGGTGGCGGTGCGCATCCTGACCGGCGACAACGAGCGGGTGACCCGCCATGTCTGCTCCGAACTCGGCCTGCCCGTCATCGGCCTGATCACCGGGGACGACCTGCGGGCGATGAGCGAAGAGGCGTTGCGTGCCCGCCTCCCCAAGGTCAACGTGTTCTGCCGGGTGACGCCGGCGCAGAAGGAACGCGTTCTGCTGGCCTGCAAGCGGTCCGGCCGGGTGGTCGGTTTCCTCGGCGACGGAATCAACGACGCCTCGGCCCTCCACGCCGCCGACGTCGGCATCTCGGTGGACAGCGCCGCCGACGTCGCCAAGTAGGCCGCCGGCCTCATCCTGCTCGACCACGATCTGTCGGTGGTGCGCGAAGCGGTGATGGAGGGGCGCCGGACGGTGCAGAACGTCACCAAGTACATCCTGATGGGCAGCAGTTCGAACTTCGGCAACATGTTCAGCATGGCGGGAGCGTCGCTGTTCCTGCCCTTCCTGCCGATGCTGCCGACCCAGGTTCTGCTCAACAACCTGCTGTACGACGCATCGGAGGCCGGCGTTCCGCTCGACAGCGTGGAGGCGGAGGCGCTGGCCCGGCCGGTGCAGTGGGATCTGCGGCTGATCCAGCGCTTCATGCTGGTGCTGGGTCCGGTCAGCTCGCTGTTCGATTTCCTGACCTTCTACGCCCTGCTTCACCTGTTCGGCGCCGGCGAGGCGCTCTTTCAGACCGGATGGTTCGTGGAAAGCCTGGCCACCCAGGTGCTGGTCATCTTTGTGATCCGGACCCGCCGCGCCCCGTGGCACAGCTGGCCCCATCCGGTCCTGGCCGGGCTGACGCTGGGCGCCGCGTCCATCGGCGCACTGCTGCCGTTGACGCCGCTGGGCGCCTTCTTCGGCTTCGTCACGCCGCCGCCCACCTTCTACCTGTTCCTGGCGGCGGCGGTCGTCACCTATCTGGCCTTGGTGGAAATGGTCAAGCGCATGTTCTTTCGCCGCATCGCCCCGCGGTGAGATGGTCGCCGTTTCTCGGCTTTCCGTACCGCACGAACAGCACACAAATTCGTCGAACCATGGCAAATTCAGCGGGATCAGCCTTCCCATAATATTTCTGGAAATTGCGGCGAGGCTCACCATTTACTTCCTACTTCCTTCCCGTCTCAAGTCGGGCGGTTGCCGGAAGACTTTCCGGATCATGGCCCCGGATCATGGCCGATTGGAAGAGCATTGCGGAGATCATTCCAGTTCCCGGCATTCGCGGGGGATTGTCCAGCAACGGGCCGCCAGGGCCGAGGATCGCCGTCGGGAGACAAGGACAGGAGCCGCTCGTGATTGACCGGGCGCGCGGACTTGCTGCCCGAAGGGGAGCCTCGGCATGCTCGAAAAAACAAAACTTGCGTTCTTCGTCATCGAAACCCGGGCCGGCTGGACCGTGCGGGTCGATGGGTTCGTCTATCCCTTGTGCGCCAGCCTCACCGACGCGGTCGTCCGTGCGACGCGGGAAGCACAAGCGGCGGGCCGTCTCGGCTTTGCCAGCGTCGTGCTGACACGGCCGACGTCGGACCGCCCGTACGAAATCCGGTGGATGTACGGCCGCGATGCCTGTCCGCCAGTTGCCCTGGAGGAACCCCGCCATGCCCCGCCGAGTCTTCGAAGTGATGCCCGGCACTGACGCCGTGGTCCTGCCACCTTCGGCCACGGTCCACGCCGCGGCGGTGGCGATGGCGGAGCGGCGGCAGTGCGTGGTGCTCGCCATGACCGCCGAACGGTTGGAGGGCATCCTCACCGAACAGGACGTGGTTCGCCGCGTCGTCGCCGAACGCCGTGATCCGGAGCGCGTCACGGTGGCCGAGGTGATGACCGCGCATCCGGACACCATCCCCGCCGCCGACCTCGCGCTCACCGGACTGCAGATGATGGAGGACGGAGGGTATCGCCACCTGCCCGTCGTCCACGACGGGCGTGTCATCGGGCTGATTTCCCGCGTCGATTTTGCCGGGGCGGAAAAGACCGAATTGGAGGCCGAACGCCGATGCTGGGAACGGCTCGGGTGACGATCCCGCGTTGGACCGCCCGAATTGAACCAGTGCGTCCTGTGACGCGCTCCCGAACCGAAGGAAGATGATCATGGAATCGCGCTTCATGGCTTTCGCAGGAACCGCGCCCGAGGGCGCCGACGTTCTGCGTGAGCGCCTGCGCTGGACGGCCGCCGAACAACGCTGGCATGGGGCGTCGCCCTGTTCCCCCGGACGCCCTCCGACCTTATCGCCGTCCGGTCAAGGAGCCCTGCGGTGCGGCGCTCAACTGACCCGGTTCACCGAGATTTACCGGGTCCTGGCTTCCTGAACCCGGCCATACACCCCGGCCACACACAGAGGACAACACCATGGTGGAGCGTGTCCGCAGCCCTGTCGGTCAGGAGTCCGCTCCGGCGGAGAGAGTGCGGCCGTCCGCCGAGGCGCTCAATGCCGTGCTGGCCGCTCACCGCGTGTGGCTGGAGAGCGTGGGAGAAGAGGGCCGTCAAGCCGACCTGCGCCATGCCGACCTGTCCGGCCGGTCGTTGTGGCGGGCCGACCTGCGCCGCGCGCGGTTCGACGGCTGCGACCTGAGAGGTGCCGATCTTGACCACGCCGACCTCTCGGGCGCGCATTTTGACGGCGCCTGCCTGGAGCGGGCGTCGTTGTGGAACGTCCGGCTCGGCAAGACCCGCCTGTGTCAGGCCGATCTCCGGAATGCGAACCTGGATCACGCGGATCTGTCCGGTGCGGACCTGTCGGAAGCGGATTGCACGGAAACCAGCTTGTGGGGCGCGCGGTTGCACGGCGCCGACCTGCGAACCGCAACCGGACTCATGGGCGATCAACTCGCCAACGCCTTGGGTGATTCGGACACGCGCCTGCCGGACCGGCGGGAGGGGTGAGGCATGGGACACGCCCACTACCTTGTCGCGCAACGCGGGGCCGGCTGGTTCATTCTGCTGGGGAGGAACCGATACGGCCCCTTCCCGAACGGACGGAACGGCGCTCTGACCGCGGCCGTGCAGGCCGCCAATCAAGCCGGCAAGGACGGTCACGACGCCCGTGTGTCGCTGCGCGCCGTGGACGGAAGCGAGCGGACCCTCTGGTCCTTCGGGACTGACGGCTATCCCCCGTGCTGGGTGGAGCAGCTGCGGATCAAGGCGCCGAAACCGCGCCCCGCGCGGCCGCGCCCGGCGGCGCTTGCGCCCAGCCGGCCCGAACCAGGAGGAGCACCATGATCGACCGCGAACTTCTGAGGCGTTACGAGACGGTGTTCGGCTGCACCTTCGACGTCGCGCTCTGGACGCAACGGCCCGGCGACGGCGTGAACGATATGATGCGCGCCGCCCTCGCCGGATATGGCCCGCCGGTGACCGACGAGCGTATCGCATCCCGCGTGCGCGAGCGAATTGCGTCCCCGGAAGATCGATAGGCCGGCCCGTTTCTCCAGGCGGCCACATATTTGAACTTTCGGAATCCCACGGGCGATCCCCAAATCATCCATATTGCCCGGGATAATCTTGGTATTGGGTAGCTGAGAGACACACGTACTCCCGCCCTGGCTGCGGGAGAGGCGCGTGTCCCAGAATGATGAATCCGCCAATCGCTCTTTCGACCAACTCCTTCTCCGGAACCGTGAACTCATGGACGCGGCGGCGGACAGCATCGCACGCGCGTCCCAAATACGGCGAAAGGCCGAACGCGTCTTCGCTCAAGCCTTCGCACGGAGTGCGGCCCTTTGCGAGGAGGCCAAGGCGGTGAAGTCGCTTGCCCAAGACATGCAGATCTTATCGCAAAATACGCAGGTGAGAACAAGGAACGCGGTCAGCATCAGTCTAAAATTTCTTTCGAGTCTCAGGATTCCCTGATCAGCCTCTCTTGCGCGGAATGAATATTTTGCAAGACGCTGAACGGAAATAAAATACTGACGGCTGGGAACATTGTGAATTTCGACTACGTGTTTGGCGCCGGCTATGCCATGCTATCGGGCATGAGCAACTTCCAGCCGAACTTGCCCAACACACCGGAACGCACCGACGCGGAGCGGAAGGTGGATGGTGTGCGATCTCAGGGAGGAATTTTCGTCAAGGCGGTCGCCGCGACACGAGTGCCGATGATTGTCACCGACGCGACGCTGCCCGGCAACCCGGTGATTTTCGCCAACGACGCCTTTCTGAGAATATCCGGCTACGCCATGGACGAGATCCTTGGGCAGGAGCCGCATTTTCTGGACGGGCCGGAGACCAGTCCGGCGGCACTCCAACAATTCGAGAGCGCCATCGCCGAACGGCGCGACGAAACATTGGAGATCCTGCAGTACCGCAAGGACGGCAGCACGCTGTGGGCAACGCTGTTCGTCAGCCCGTGGGCCGACGAGGATGGACGGATCGTCCACCATTTCCTGTCCTTTCTGGACGTCACACGGCGCCGCGACGCCGAAGACGACCTGAGACAGTTCGCCCGGAACCTGGAACAGCGCGTGGCCGAACGGACGCAGGAATTGACGGTGGCCAACGCGCGTCTGTCCCGCCTTCTGACGGAAAACGAGGTGCTGCTCCGCGAGGTGGATCACCGGGCCAAGAACAGCTTGGCCATCGCCTCGTCGCTGCTGATTGCCCAGGCGTACCAACAGGCGGACCCGGCCGTCAGGGCGCTCTTTCTCGACACCCAGGAACGGCTGGGGGCGATGGCGCACGCGCACGACCTGCTCAGCAAATCGGGGGATCCCCGTCGGATCGGGCTTGCTCCCTACCTGCGGGGCCTCTGCGCGTCCTTGATGGCCGCATCCGGCAAGACTGCCGACATCCGGATCGAGGTGCAGGCCGACGACAGCATTCACATTCTGGCCGATCACGCCATCGCGCTGGGCCTGATCGTGAATGAACTGGTCACCAACGCCATGAAGCACGCGTTTCCGCCCAATCGGGCGGGACGCATCGAGGTGGCGGCCCGGCGGTCGCAGGCGGAGCGCGTGACGCTGCGTGTCCGCGACGATGGGATGGGCATGTCCACCGGCCGGGACGGTGCCCTTGGCTATGGAATCATTCGATCTCTCGTCGAAAAGATCAGCGGCGAGATGGAGATCGGTTGCGATGGCGGCGTCGCCGTCACGATCACCTTTCCGGCCTGACGTCCCGCGGCTTGATCGTTCTCGAAAGACATGCTACCGGACACCGGCCTGCAATAAGGAGGGGTGCACTCCGCGTCCTACACCCCTTTGCTCAGCGTCACGAGGAGAGCAGGCATGTCCTCTATCGGGAGGATGTAGTCCGGGTGGTCGTCGCGAAGGGCGCTCAGCGGCATCGAGGGCGTCTCCGCCTCATAGGGCTGCTGAACGATGATGACTCCGCCATGCTTCTTGATGGCCCGGGCGCCCAGGGTTGCGTCGAAATCTCCGCCGGTCAGCACCATTCCGACCGTCCTTGGCCCATAGGTCTCCGCCGCCGACTGGAACAGCGGGTCCGCCGCCGGGCGGGTGTGCCGGACCTTGGGACCCCGATCGAGGTGGATGGCTTCGGGCTGCAACCGCATGTGCAGGTCGGGGGGCGCCACGTAGATCCGGCCCCGCTCGATGGTCTGGCCAGGAACGGGGTGGTACGCCGGCAAGGGGCCGGCCTTGCTCAGAAGATGGGGCAAAAGACTGGGACGGTGCGCGCCGATGTGGACGACGACGAAGACGGATGCGGGCAGGTCCGCCGGAAGGCCGCCGACCAGCTTTTGCAAGGCCTGGACACCGCCAGCCGATGCGGCGATGACGACGATGTCGCGTGGCTGCGGCCCCATTGCGGAAACTCTTCGCTGCGGATTTCCGTTCAACACCGGCCGCGCTTTTCCGTCACGTTTTCCGTCATGCGGGCCATCCCGGTGTTGCTGCTCGCCGGCCTCGATCATCGGCGGCCCTTTCAGCCGCCCTTTCAGCCAAGAGCGTCGCGCAGCGCAAGGACGACGGCGGCGGGGTCGGAGGGCTTGCGGAGCAAGGGTCGGTGGCGGTGTTGCGCTGGGAGATGCTCCGGCCCGTACCCCGAATGGAAGACGAAGGGAATGGCGCCGGCAGCGAGCGCGTCGGCGACCGCGGTCACCGGTTCGTCGTCGAGCCGGGCATCCAGCACCGCCGCGTCGAACGCTTCGCGTTCGATCAGCGCGAGGGCATCCGCCAGGGAACCCGCCATGCCGACGATCGTGGCCCCGGCGTCCTCCAAGTTCTCCTCCAGGACCATGGCGATCAGCAGCTCGTCCTCGACGATCAAAACACGGCAACCGTCCAGAAGCTTTCCGGTCATGCGCCCTCTCCCAAGCCTTCGGGACCTTTGGCGTCGCTCCTGGTCTGGGTGATCGGCACCATGAGCGTCGCCTCCAGGCCGGCCGAATCGTACTCCACCACGGCGTCGCCGCGGAGTTCATGGCGGATTTGCTGGGTGATGAGCCTGGAACCGAAACCGTGATGGGCGGGCGCCGTCACCTCGGGCCCGTTCGTCTCGCGCCAACGGACGAGCAAGGCCATGTCCTTCTCCTGCCTGATTTCCGCCCGGCCGATTTCCCAGGTCACGGCGACATGCCCCGCCGGCACCGACAGCGAACCGTATTTCACGGCGTTGGTTGCAAGCTCGTGGATCACCATGCCGAGCGCCAGCGCAGCCTTGGGCCGGAGTTGGACCACCGGCCCCTCAATGGTGAAACGCCCCTCCTCGCCGGTGTAGGGCTTCACCTCGTTCAGAACGATGGCGCGCAACGGGACGTCGCCCCAGCCATCGCGCGTCAGCAGGTCATAAGTGTTGGAAATTGCCTGCAGGCGGCCGAGGAACGCCGCGTATTCCGGCTCCTTGGCCATGGTCTTCAGCGTCTGCCGGGCCAGCGCGGTGATGACCGTGAGCATGTTCTTGACCCGATGGTCCAGCTCGCCAACCAATTGGCGCTGCTGCTCTTCAGCCTCCTTCAGCGACGTGACGTCCACAAAGGTCAACAGCAGGCCTTCCAGATCGTTGCGCGCGTTCCGGTAGGGCAGGATGCGCATGATGTAGTGCCGGTGCCCCTCCCTGGACTGCACCGCCTTCTCCAGGGGCTCCGGGCGGACCAGGGCGTCGCGGAGATCCCGGGCGAGATCCAGCCGGTCGAGATGGCTGACGATGTCGGTCAGCGGGCGTCCGCGGTCGCTCGCGATCAGATTGAAAATCTCCGTCACCGCGGAGGTGAAGCTGCGGATCAACAGGTTCCGGTCGAGAAAGACGATGCCGATCCGGGTGCTGTTGAACAGGTTCTGGAGATCGCTGTTCGATTGGTCCAACGCCTCGACCTTGCTGTTGAGTTCGAGGTTGACGGCGTGAAGCTCCTCGTTGACGGATTGGGTCTCCTCCTTGGCGGTTTCCAGCTCCTCGTTGGTGGATTGCAGCTCCTCGTTCACCGAGATCAGCTCCTCGTTGGCTGATTTCAGCTCCTCAAGCGAGGTCTCGTACTCCTCGATCGTGCTCTGGAGGCGCTCCTTGGTGTCGCGCAGCTCGCGCTCCAGCTGCTCCACCGCGGTGTGATCCTGCCCCCAATGGCGTTCCTTGCCGTAGATCGCCTCCGGTGAGCCGGGGCGGCCGACGTCGGAAAACACGATCAGGAAAAGCGCTTCGCCATCCCGGTCGAATGGCTCGATCGTCAGGTCGATCAGCTGGACGCGGTCGTCCACCTCCACCGCGAGATGCTTGCGGGTGACCGGCTTGTGCGTCTGCGTCGCATCGTGCATGGCGCCGCGCAGGTCCAGCCGCAAACCCTTGCGGGCCATCGCCAGCAGCTGCCGGTTCGGCACGCCGGGCGGCGCCTGTAGGTATTTGCCGGTGTTGGCCGAATAGTAGACCACCTCGCCGTTCTGGTTGACCACGACGTGGGCCGGCGCGAACCGCTCCAGCACGCGGGCTTCGACCTGCCCGCGCAGCAGGGCGGCGTTGGACTGGGTGGAGCGGGGCGTCTCGACCGCCCCCTGGACCGAACGGCTGCCATGCCCGCCCAAAGGAAAGGGGATACTCACCGGGGCGGTGTCCTGCCGGCGGAACAGGCGGTGCTTCTTGTCGATGGGGGCGAACAGCGTCTGATGCTGCCCGATCGTTTCCGCCACGCCGAGGAACAGGTATCCGCCGGGCCGCAGGGCGTAGTGGAACATCGGAATGACCTGATCCTGGAGTTCCGCCCCCAGGTAGATGAGGAGGTTACGGCACGAAATCAGGTCGATGCGCGAAAAGGGCGGGTCGCGGACGATGCTGTGCGCCGAGAAGATGCACAGGTCGCGCACCTCCTTGCGCACGACGTAGCTGGTGCCGTCCTCGATGAAATGGCGCTTGAGCCGGCCCGGCGGCACATCCTGCACCAGGCTGGCGGGGTAGCGCCCGGTGCGCGCCACCTCTAGGGCCGAGTCGTCGATGTCGGTGGCGAACACCTGGATTCTCGGCAGCGCGTGCAGGGTCTCCGCATACTCGGACAACAGCATGGCGACGGAGTAGGCCTCCTCGCCGGTGGCGCAGCCGGGCACCCACACGCGCACCGCATCGCTGGCGTCCTTCCCCGCGAACAGGTGCGGGATAACCTGGTCCTCCAGCGCCTGGAAGGTCTCGCCATCGCGGAAGAAGGTCGTAACGCCGATGAGCAGATCGCGGAACAGCGCCGCCGCTTCGCCGTGATCCTCGCGCAGATGTTGGACATAGCCATCGATGTCGGTCAGCCGCAGGGCCTGCATCCGGCGTTGCACGCGGCGCAGGAACGTGTTGGGCTTGTAGCCGCGAAAGTCATGCCCGACCTGTTTGCGCAGGACGGTGGTGATGCTTTTGCGCGCCGCCTCCAGGCGCGCGCTCTCCCGCGCATCCCTGTCCTTCGTGAGATCGCCCAGCGGCGCGGCGACCCGGACGATGTCCACCAGCGTCGCCGCCATCGCCTCGACGGGCACGACAAGATCGACGACGCCGGCGGCGATGGCGCTGTTCGGCATGCCGGCATGGCGCGGGATGCCGTCGTGGCCTTGCGCGATGGTGAAGCCGCCCCGTTCCTTGATCGCCTTGACGCCCAGGGTTCCGTCGCTGCCGCCGCCCGACAGGATGATGCCGATCGCCCGTTCACCGCAGTCGTCGGCCAGCGAGCCGAGAAAGATGTCGACCGGGTTGCGCTCGCGATAAGTGGCGTTCAGCGGCCGCACGTGGAGCGCGCCGTCTCCGATGGTCAGCAGGGTTCCCGGTTGCAGGGTGTAAATGCGGTTCGGCTCGACGGCCTCCCCATCGCACGCCTGACGCGCCGGTGTCTTGGTGCATCGGCCGATGATGTCGGCCAGCAGGCTCTCGTGTTCCGGCGCCAGATGGGTGACGACGACGAACGCCATGCCGCTGTCGGCGGGCATGGCGCGGAACAGCCCCTCCAAGGCCTCGACCCCTCCGGCGGACGCGCCGATCCCCACGATCGGGAAGGATGGCTTATCGGTCATTCTGCGGTCCTTCCTGAGGTCCGAGAGGACCGGTTCGGTGTCGTTCAACGACGTCGGTGACGGTGTTCTTGGTGATCGACATGTGTGCATGTGTGGCCGTGGATCGCCACCCGCCTTCCTGCGTATGCCCTTTCCACGGACGCGGCGTGGAAGCCCGCCGAAGCCCTGGCGCCCACTGCGTCCCGTGATTCTTTTACTCCAACGGGGGCGGCGTCGCCATGCCGCGCTTCCGCAACACGCCCCCACGCCACCTGGGCGGCGTGCGATCAGTGGCGCGCCAGCATCTCCGCGAGGAGTTCGACGAGGCGGATCGAGTCCACGGGCTTGTTCAGCAGTCGATAACCGCTCCCCTGCGCTTCGGCCATCCGTTCCGGCGCGGTGTCGCCGGTGATCAGAACGGCGGCCGCCACGCCCCGTGCGCTTGCGGCGGCGATGGCCTCCGTCCCCCGCTCGCCGTGCGACAGGGTGTAGTCGGCAACGATCGCGTCGGGCGCCGGGGATGACCGCTCCAGGAGCGTCACGGCTTCACGCAGGCTGTGGGCGGCGAGCACCGTGGCGCCGTGCGATTGGAGCGACAGCGTCAACGCCTTGAGCACCAGCGCCTCGTCATCCACCACCAGCACCGTGGCGCCGTTCAGGGCAACCCGCGCATCGCCTTTGGGGGAGCCGCTTTTGGATGGGTCGAGATTGTCCTCGGGCTGCGCCTGGTCGGTCCCGGCGAGCGGGAGCGACAGGGAAAAGGTGGAGCCGTGCCCCACGTCCGAGCGCACCTCCACCGCGGTCCCGAGCAGGGCCGCGACGCGGCGCACCGTGGAGAGCCCAAGGCCGAACCCGCGGCTGTGGTCCCGGGCGGTCTTCCCGAGCTGAACATATTCGTCGAAGATGTGCTCGATCTTTTCCGCCGGGATCCCGACGCCCGTGTCGACCACCGAGAGCCGCACGGCCTCCCCCTCCACGGCCACTTCGACGCGGATGCCGCCCGTTTCCGTGAATTTCACGGCGTTCGACAAGAGGTTGCGCAGCACCAATTCGACCAGCAGGGGGTCCGCGCGCACCGCCACGCCGGTGTGCGGCACCTCAAGGAACAACTCGGTCTCTCTGGCCTGACCCTGAAATTCGCTGAGCAAACGGCCCAGCACCTCGTCCAGGTCGAAGTCGCGAATCTTTTGCTGGAACACCCCGGCGTCGAGCCGCGCCACCTCCAGCAAGCCGGTGAGCATGCCGGTGAGGCTCGCGAGGCTGTCGGCCAGGGGGTCGAGCAGGTCCCGTTCCTTGTCCCGGAGCGGCTGCATCTTCAACAGCCCCACGAACAGATTGGCGGCCATGACCGGCTGGCGCAGGTCGTGGCTGACGGACGCCAGAAAGCTCGACAGCTTCCGGTTTGCCGCTTCGGCCTTCTCCCGCGCCGCGCTCTCGTCCCTCTGGCGCCGTTCCCGGGTGACGTCGCGGAATAGGACGGCGACGCGGTCGTCGTCCCGCGTGACCTTCCAGATGTAGACCTCGAACCACTGCTCCAGAGGGGCGGCGAACAACTCGTGCCGTTCCGGCTCGCCGGAGCGCAACACGCGCGCCGGGATTTCCCACCAGTGCGGTTCGAGATCAGGAAACACGTCCCTGAGGCGCCGGCCCAGGAATTCCGCCTTCACCGTGCGAATGGCCGCCGGGTTGGCCTCCGAATAGACGGCGTCCACGGGCTGGCCGGCCTCGTCCCAGATGATCCGCGCCAGCACGAGCCCCTCGGTCATCGACTGGAACAGCGAGCGGTATTTCTCCTCGCTGGCCTCCAGGCGCGCCGTCGTCTGCCGGCGCTCGGTCACGTCGACGAAGGTGACGACCACACCATCGAAGCGGTCGTCGATGGTGTGGTAGGGCCGCAGCCGCATCATGAGCCAGCGGCCGTCGATCGTCGGCACTTCCCGCTCGATGGGGCACAGGTCGCGCAGCACGCGGCGCGCATCCGCGTTCAGCCCGTCGTAGTCGAGCCGGTGCGTAAAGGTCGTGATCGCGCGTCCGACGTCGGCGTCCGTGATATTGAACACGCGCGCCACCGTGGGCGTCAGCATGCGAATGCGCAGCTCCGCATCCAGGAAGAGCGTGCCGACCTCCGTGGAGGTCACCATGTTCCGCAGGTCGCTGTGAGCCGACGCAATAACCTCCAGCTTGCGCTGCAATTCTTCGTTGACGGTCTGAAGCTCTGCGTTCATGGACTGGAGTTCCTCCTTGGAGGTCTCCAGCTCTTCTGACGTGGCGCAGTACTCCTCGTTGATCGAGTGCAGTTCCTCGTTGGCCGCGCGCAGTTCCTGGATCGCAAGCTCATACTCGTCATGGCTTGTTTTCAGACGCTCGGCCGTCGTCCTCGATGCATCCGAAGACGGCTCCGCATCGATTTGGCCGCCATCCAGAAAGAACACCAGAGCTTGGCGCGTCGTGGATTCCGACGGCTGTGTCGGCGTCACCTGCATGAGAATCCGATGCGACGTTCCGTAGAAGGCCACAATGGTCGGCGGAGTCAGGGTGGCCTCGCCCTGCTCCAGCGCGCGGCGCAGGGCGATGTGCAGATCGATGCGCAGCTCGGGTCGGACCAGGGGCAGCAGATCGACGGTGAAGGTGCCACCGGAGGGCAGCAGAAAGCGTCCGGCCGTCGGCGACAGGTGCAGAATGCGCCGGTCACGGTCCACCAGCACGCTGGGCGGCGCCGCACGCTCCAGTGCCGAGACATGCATCTGCGCGATTGCCGTCTCATTGCCCACCCTAGGGCCCACCGGAGAGCGCGGGGGCCGATGCGCGGTCATCACCCTTACCTCGGTGGCCGGCAACGGCGGCAGCCGTCGCCTGTTTTGTGGCAGGGCACGATACAGGCACGCGTCGTGATTGACGGCGGAGTAGAGTTCGGTCACTACTTCCGCCGTCTCGGTCGAGCCCAGGAACAGACAGCCGTTGGGAACCAGCCCGTAATGGAACAGGCCGCAGACCTCGCGCTGGAGGTCGCGGTCAAGGTCGACGAGCAGGTTCCGGCAGGTGATGAGCTGAAGCCGCATGAAGGGCGGATCCTTCAGCGCGCTGTGGGAGGCGAACAGGACCAGATTGCGAATTTCCTTCGTCACCCGGTAATGCGCCCCCTCCTTGGCAAAAAACCGACGCAACCGGTCCTCGCTGACATCCGCTTCGATCGATGCGGGATACAGTCCCTCCCGCGCCGTGGCCAGCGCCCCCTCGTCCAGGTCGGTGGCGAAGATTTGAATGGGAACGGAGGCGCTGCGGCGAGTCGCTTCCTCCAGCAGGAGGATGGCCAGACTGTACGCCTCCTCGCCCGTGGCGCAGCCGGCAACCCAGACCCGGATGCCCTGACCGTCCTCCATCTGGTCGAAGATCGGCCGGATCGCCTCTGTCTCCAGCGCTTCGAAAGCGTCCGGGTTGCGGAAGAACGTGGTGACGGAGATCAACAGGTCTTCGAGAAGCTTCTGCGCTTCCTCCGGGGATTCCCGCAGGTGGTGAGTGTAGGCGTCCAGCCCGGCACACCGCGTCACCCGCATGCGCCGGCGGATCCGCCGCAGGACGGTTGCCCGCTTGTGGCGGGAAAAACTGTGCCCGGTGCGGGCCTGCAACAGTCCGAGGATGTCGCGGAGGTGGTTCTCCGCCTCCTCCCCGCCGAGCATCGGGCTGGCCGCCCTGTTGCGCACCACCTCGGCAATGCGCTCGCCCATGTTGCGGATCGGCAGAACGAAATCGGCATCCCCCGTTGCCAAGGCGCTGCGCGGCATTGCCGGAAATTCCGCCTCGTCCGGATCCTGAATGAAAACGACGCCTCCGGCTTCCTTCACCGCGCGGACGCCCGCCGCCCCGTCGGAACCGCTTCCGGTGAGAATGACAACCACACCGTCGCCCCGCGCGGCGGCGACGGTGCGGAAGACGTGGTCGATGGGAGCGCGGCTGTCCCGTGCTTCGCTGAACGGCCGCGCGGTGATGTGATCGCCCTTGATTACCAGTTCACGGTCGGGCGGGATCACGTAGACGCAGTTCGGCATTAGACGCGGGCTGTCCGCGACCGGCCGGACCGGCATCGTGGTGGACCCGGCGAGTATTTCGGCAAGCACGCCGGGGTGGTCCGGCGCCAAGTGCATGATGACGACAAAGGCAACGCCCAGATCATCCCCGATTTGGGCGAAGAACTCCCGAAGCGCCGACACACCGCCAGCGGAGGCGCCGATCGCGCAGACGGGCGTATAATCGTGGAAGATTCTCCCGCATTTTGCCATATCGCACGCATTCCTATTGCAAATCCAAATGGTTGTTTTGGAAACGTTATGGCGTTATGTTCGCTTTGTTCCTGCCAATACACACGTCAAATTTAGACTTCGAACCTCGTTCAAGCTTCGACGAGGCAATTAAACTTAACATAATTATCAATCCCTGGATAGCCTGCGCAGGCCATGAATCTTCCGGCAGATAAGCGCATGGCCTTCGGCTACCAAGTCGACAGATGAAGATGGCCATGAAAACACCCGGCATTCTATCTTTGTTTTTTGGCCAGCCGCCAAGGCTCCGGGCGCAGGCCCCGGCCGACTGGCACGCAGCAACCGTGGCGGCGGGCACAGGAAGCGTTCATCCGCCGACCGTATGACTGTGCCCGCGAATTGGTTGAACTCCGAAGCCAGCAGCGTCGGGCAGGATCAGGAACGGATGGGCCGGTCAAGGCGTGCCGGAGCGAAATCTCCGGGACCGGACTGACGTGAGAATGTCGAGCAGGCGCTCAGGAATGGGTTCGGAGAGAACCGGAGCGAACATCTCGCACAGACGCTGCCGGACCGCTTGGTCCTGGCGAACCTGCATCGCAATTTCAGGATTATCGGCTAAATAGGTTTCGACGCGCCTGGAACTTGCCGCATTGAGCTTGCCGCTGACATAATCATCGAGATTCTGGCGGGAGAACTCCGGTGTCTGTTCACTCATCCGCTTCCTCCTTCCGGAGGGCGAGGAAGCCCAAGGGCAATGCGCCAAGTTGATCGAACGCCTCGCGAAGGGCTTGCCTTACGTTGCGCACCGTCATGCGCGTGATGATCGCCGCCTCCTGGTCCGAAAACCCCTCGACGGCCATCAGGAAAAGAACCGCTTTCTGTGCAAACGTGAGCGCATGAAAGGCCAATTGCAGTCCGGGTTCACGGCTGTCTGCAACGTGAAGGTCGCTGGGCGGACCACGTGCCAGGGCCGACGCCTCCCTCGGTTGCTGAGCGCTCGGGGTTTCCCGAACGATTGCATCATGCTGAAGAGTGAACAGCCAGATGCGCACACCGTCATGGGGAACGTTCACAAAATTTTTGGCAGCGATGCGCAAGCATTCCTCGACAAGCCCATCGGCGACGTCATGGTGGCCGGTCATGGCTCGAGAATAACGCCGAAGATGTGGAATGAGCTTTTTAAGGACTGATATTTCCGCCATGTCTCCCCCTCTGCGGCGGGGCGAGATGGTTTTCGTCCCGCTCGGCTGTGCTGTTTTCTCAGCATACAGCATCATCGCAACGGAGAGGGGCAATCATCGGGGTCATGCGGGAAGGACCCGCGACCAATCATCCCGCATGAAGACGACCTGCCAGCCGCGCGCGGCGGCGAAGACGCGACTGAATTCCGTGCCGCCGCCGGTGAAGATGTAGGTGAGAAGCCGTTCGCCCGCAGGAAGGCGAGAACCCCGAGCATCGGCTGGTAGATCAGACGCGCGTGTTGATCTGGTGGAGCAAAGGGCCGCGTGGTGCGTTGTTCAAGGATCGAACCAGCGATATTGAAGCGTCAGTCCGACCGT
This sequence comes from Azospirillum canadense, assembly GCF_025961225.1. Lineage (GTDB taxonomy): Bacteria > Pseudomonadota > Alphaproteobacteria > Azospirillales > Azospirillaceae > Azospirillum > Azospirillum canadense. The sequence goes on from NZ_JAOQNG010000003.1 coordinate 166,964, forward strand.
TTGGAAGCTTCCGCCGACCCGCGTGATCAGCGACTTCGACCAGGCCAGCTTCGCGGACACGCCGTCGAGGATCGGCACGGAAAGGGTCAGGCCATAGCGCGAATTCGCCTGAAGGTCGTGCTTGGCGGTGCCGTTCAGGCTGGTTTCCCCACCCGTGTAATAGGTCGCGTCGGCTGCCAGCCAGAGGCCGGGGCGGAAGTTGTAGCCGCCGTGCATCTCGAACGTCCACAACGGATCCTGGCTGCGCCGGTTGCCCCGGAAGAAGTTTGGATTGTCGGTGAACAGCCAGACGCCGGTGGAGGCATCCGCGAACCAGTTCCCGTATGGCTGCGACAGGCCGATTTCGGGTTTGAACGCCCACCGGTGGGAGCTGACGTTGATCAAGTAGGCCGGGTTGTACTGCCCGGTCGGCGCCACGACGGTGAGGCTCGTGCCGAGCGTGGTCGTCGGTGCGCGTTGCGCAAACTCCGCCGGGGTGAGCGCCGGACCGCCGACGAGGTTCGCCGTAAACCGCAGTCTCACGTCGCCCAACCCGTTGCGGGAGACTTGCCGGCTCTGGTCTTCCAGATCCCCGCGGACGTCTCCGTTGATGAAGGGCACCAGCAAGGCCGCGCTGGCGGCACGCCCGGCCAAGCCGAAGGACCGCTGATAGCCAAGGATGCCGCTGGTGATCACGGCCTCGACGTTGGTGAGCGGCAACGACGGGTCAGTCGACACACCCCCTGTCGAGCGGCTGTAGCCCGCGACCAGAAAGTTGGTGCCGACGGGAGAGACGGAGAAGGCGCGCGGCTCCATCTCCTGTGCGCGGGCCCGATGAGTCCCCGACACGGCGCCGGCCATCGCGAGCGCGACAAGCGTCGAGACCATGCCACGTCCACAACGCGCATGGGCGCCCCTGCTCCGCCACGTCGACCAGGATTCGAGTGGTGACGCACTCATCCAATCCTCGCGCGCCCGATCCCGACCGCAACCTTCTGCATGGGCACGATCCACGCAGCATCCTGCTGTCGAGGTCGCAGCCCTGTCAATTGGGCCTTCGCCCCGGAAACTTCTTTCGAAACGGCATAAATGTATTCCTCAGATTGAGCGCCGGAGATAGCCCGACATTTCCGGAAAGCACAATTGAACGCATCGTTCCTCTTTTGAACGGTTAGGCCCGGTTCCTTTGGAAGAGCGAGCCTGATGTTGATCCAAATCAAGACAGCTATTGCTACAATGCTGAACGCTGCCAGTCCGGACGCTTTTCCCGAAAGGCATGGACTCCCGACATCCGATTCCGGTGACCGGCCTTACCGCCAACAGGTTTTCTCCTGACTACCCCGTCGAACGACGGGTGAGCCTGCGTCCGATCCAGATCAGGAGGTCGCATCGATGAGAAGGCTCACACGACCGCTATGGCCGGTCCTTGGCGTTTCGCTGCTGCTCAGCCCCGCCTGGGCCGCCGGGCAGCCTCCGTCCAGCGGCACGCCCATGGCGACGCAACAGGCGACGGCACCCGCGGCCGAGCCCCCCAAGGCCGGGGGCGACGCGCCGGTCATCGACAGCGGGGCGATGAACACGCTGAAGCGCATGGCCGACACCCTGGCGCAGGCCAAGGGGTTCCGCGTGACGATCCGGTCCAACTACGACGTGGTTCAGGACACCGGTGAGACGATCGAGTTCGGCGAACGCCGCACGGTTACCCTGACCCGTCCCGACGCGTTGCGCGTCGAAGCGCAGCAGAGCGACGGGAAGACGACGCTGGTGAGCTATGACGGCAAGGCGATCACCGTCTTCAATCCGGACCGGAACGTCTATGGCCAAGTCGACGAGCCAGGCAGTGTCGATGATGCCATCCACTCTATGGTCCAGGACCTTCAGGTGCGGGTGCCGCTGGCGCTGCTGCTGGTCACCACGCTGCCGGCGGAGTTGGACCAGCGCATCCAGGCGCTGGACTACGTGGAGCGCGACACGCTGACGCCGGTGCCGACCGATCATCTGGCGGCACGGACCGAGGATGCGGACTTCCAGGTCTGGATCGCCGGCGAGGGCACGCCCCTGCCGCAACGGATCACCATCACCTACAAGAACGACGAGGGCGAGCCGCAGTACCGCGCCGAGCTGACGGACTGGGCGCTGAATCCCGAGGTGGCGCCGGCGCAGCTCGCCGTCGCCCTGCCGGCGGGGGCGGAGCGCATCCCCTTCCTGATCCGGGTGCCGCGTGCAAAGTCCGACCAACCGCCGGCCACCACGTCGCCGCCCCAGACCAAGCCGGGACCATCCGGCAGCGCAGAAGGAGCACCGAAATGAACATTCGGTCATCCAGACTCGCCCTTCCGACCGCAGCCCTGCTGGTCCTGGTGGCCGGATCGGTGATGGACGCCCATGCCGTCGGCAATCGTGGCGGTGGTGGCGGGGGTGGGGGAGGCAACTTCTCCCGGTCCGGCCCCGCGGCGAGCGGCAGCCTCTCAGGCCAGAGAGGCGGTGCTGCGGCGACAGGGGCCCGGCAAGCCGGTGCGACGGAGCGTTCCGGGCAACGGGCGGCGACCACGCAGACCGCCTCCCGTCAGGCGGGCGCCACGGAGCGGTCGGGGCAACGCGCCGACACGCAGCAGACCCGCACCCAGTCCCGCGCCGACACCCGCACCTCGGGCCAGCAGGAACGGACCGAGCGGGAAGGACAGCGGCAGCAAGGCCAGACCGAACGCACCGATGCCCGCCAGCAAGGCCAGACCGAGCGCACGGAAACCCGGGCCAACGCGGCGCAGAACATGTCGGGCAACTGGGACGGCCATCATTATGACGACAACGACAACGAATGGGGCTACGCCCTGGCCGGCGCCGCGGTCGGGGCAACCGCCGGTTACATCGCGGGGGCCGCGACCACGGCGTCGACGGTGCCGGCCACCGTGACGGTGCTGCCCTGCACGCCGACGGTCGTGCCGGCGGGCGGCGTGAGCTATTACGGCTGCGGCGGCACTTGGTACAACCAAAGCTACGTCAACGGCAGCGTTTCCTACGTCACCGTCGCTCCGCCTCCGGGCTATTAGGGCCAGCGGGTCGTAGGGTGCCGGCCTTGGAGGCTTGATGATGCGGGCTGCCTTCCGAACCTGGGTTGCGGGTGCGGTTCTGCTGGTCGGGGTTCTCCTCGCCGGCGGTTGCGCGACCCCGGTCACCGTCGAGCGCGTGGACCATGGCACGGTCCATCAGCAGATCACCCGCAATGTCCTGTCGGCGAACGCGCTCAGCGACCCGACCCACAACGTGCTGCGTCGCTGGTCTCTCGCGGACCTTTACCTGGAAAAGCCCGAAGTCGCCATCGCCGACCTCCACACCGCGGTCGCCCAAGGGCGCGGTGGCGCCGATGAGGTCTTCGCGCTGGCGGAAATGGCGTTCCTGCACGCCGAAAACCGGGGTGGGCGCCCCTATTATCTCGCCTCCGCCCTCTACGCCTACGCCTTTCTTTTTCCCGGCGCGGCGGACCAGCCGCCCAGTCCCTACGATCCGCGTTTCCGCCTCGCCACCGACCTGTACAACCGTGGCCTGACCACGGGATTGGAAACCGAGGACCGGAACGGCATGGCCATCCAGGCGGCGAGCTATCGGTTGCCGTTCGGCCAGCTCGACGTCGCCTTCGACTCACGGGAACTCGCCTGGGGAGGACGCCAGCTGACCGACTTCTTTCCGATCGCCGAGGTGGAAGTCGATGGCCTCGACGCCCGCTACCGCCAGCCGGGTATCGGGGCGCCCCTGGCGGCCGGCACCACGCAGGGCACTCTGACCAAGGGATTCCAGGTTGCGCCGCGCGTCAAGACGCCGGTAACCGCCCTGCTGCGCATCACGGACCCCCGGCGCCAGATTGCCGACGGAACGGTGCGCGGGCAGCTCGAACTCTATCCGTCATCCGACACCGAAGCGGTGCTGATCGATCATCAGCATGTCCCGTTGGAGGTGGAGTACACCTCGACGCTCGCCTACATGCTGAGTGGATTGCCGGTATCGGAAATCGAGTTCGGCGGCTTCCTGCGCGGCAGCCTGCTGGAGCAGAAGGTTCCGTCCCGTCTGGTCGCCCTGGAACCCTACCGGGCCGGTCGCATTCCCGTCGTCTTCGTCCACGGGACGGCGTCGAGCGCCGTGCGCTGGGCCGAGATGCTGAACGACCTGAGAGGCGATCCGCGCATCCGCGACCACTTCCAGTTCTGGTTCTTCAGCTACGAAACCGGCAATCCGGTCCCCTATTCCGCGATGCTGCTGCGCGACGCGTTGCAGAACGCGGTCTCCGGCCTGGACCCATCCGGGCAGGATCCGGCGCTGCACGAGATGGTCGTCATCGGGCACAGCCAGGGCGGCCTGCTGACCAAAATGACGGCGATCGATACGGGTGACCGGTTCTGGAACACGGCGTTCCGGAAGCCGCCGGACGAGTTGCCCGTCGATCCGGACAGTCGGGATCTGTTGAAGCGCTTCCTGTTCATAAAGCCGGTGCCCTCGGTCAAGCGTCTCATCTTCATCGCCACCCCCCACGGCGGCAGCTACGTCGCCGGCAACCGGATCAACCAGTTCGTCGCAAGTCTGGTGCGTCTGCCGGGCAACCTGCTGAGGGAGGCCTTGGCCGTCGGAAAGCTGGACAGCACGAGCACCGCCCTGGCCGGACAAGGGGGGTTCGGCAGCGTCTACGGCATGACGCCCGGCAGCGTGCTGGTCCGGGCCTTGGCCGCCACTCCCATCGCCCCGGGGGTCAAGGCGCATTCGATCATCGCCGTGCGCGGCGACGGTCCCATCGAGTCCGGCGACGACGGCGTCGTCGAATACAAGAGCGCCCACATCGCGGGTGTCGAATCCGAGTACATCGTCCACTCCGGCCATTCCACGCAGGGCGATCCGCACACCATCGAGGAGGTGCGGCGCATCCTTCTCCTGCACTGGGCGGAGTCCTGCACAAAGCGCCAGGACTGCAGACCACCGGGCGTCGCAGCCCCCCGCGTGGCAAGCCGGTCGCCATGAGGCCGGGCTTGCGCAAAGGCGCTTTGTTCCCGGCCCTCATGCTCGCCGTTTTGCTGCTGTGCTCTGCGGCTCCCCAGACGGACGAGTCGCTGCGCTTGTCGCAGGTCATGGCCGAGCTGTCCCGGAATCCGGATTTCGTGGAGGCGGTGTACGCGCGCATGGGACGCACCCCGAAGGCCGGTGGCATTCTCGGGCCGGACGAGATCAAGCGCCTGCGTGAGTTGATCCTGGGCAAGGACTTCGCGGCGCTGGACCGCTTCCCCGGCCTGACCGTGCGGGGGATGGGGCGGTCCGTCCGTTTGGCGGCGGCAATGCTTGGCCGGCCCGTGGACAGCGCCCCGCCGCAGCCGGCGATCGCTGAAACGTCGGTCGACGACGCCCTCGGCATTCCCGCAACGGGCGATCCCCCAACGCCGGATGCCTATCTGCGCCCCCTGGGGTTCGGGTTGGAGATCGGCGACCGGATCGACCCAACGCTGGCCGACCGGTATGCCGACAGCCTGCGCCTTGCCGAGGTGCTGAACCGTCTCTCGCTGAACGCACCGGCGGGCCGGGGGAGCTACCGGATTGTCCTGAAGGGACGGGCCGTCAGCACCCCGGGCGCCCTGCTGGACGCGCTGGCGGCGGACGGACACGATGTGGAGGTCCGGGATTCCCGCTACTTCGCCAACTTCGGCGACCTGATCTATCGCGGCCGCGACGTCCTCACGCCGTTCTGGATCGACACCGAACTGCCGGTTCCCGGGACCGACCGGACGCTGCTGGTCCCGGTGAGCCATTCCCAGCATGAGTTCATCGTCCGCGGCCCCGTGGTCAACGCCGATCTGTCCTTCTATTTCGGGATCGACGGAGAGGCGGTGTTCCGCCCCAGCGTGACCCGCGATCAGGCCTGGGTCATGGGCCGGGTGGCGCACCGGTACCGGGGACCGGACGCCGTGGAGGTGACCCGCCTCGCCGGCGCCATCGTGCAGGCCTACGGCGCGATCAAGCGGCGCCATCCGGACCTGCCGTTCGGCGGCTACTACGCACTGGGAGTCTGCAACGACGTCAACGCCATGATCGAGTTGCGCATGCAGGGGGCAACGACCCTGTTCCCTCTGACGCTTGATCCGCAGTTCTTCGATGGGGGAGGCGAAGTCGATCATCTCGCCCGGCGCCTGCCGCTGGACGGCGGGTGGTGGGCGACGCCGGACCCGCGGCGCATCCTGGGGTCGATGCCCGTCGATGACCTCGCCACGCTGCCCTTCCCTGCCCTGAGGGACGATTTGAAGAGCGTCGGCGCGGCGTCGCAAAGAGACGTCACTCTTCCGGCCGATACGCGCGACCTTGCGCTTCTGGGCCTCGTCGCGGCGGCCGCCATCGTGATCGGCCTGCGGCTCGTCCGGCACCGGGGCCGGCACCGGCAAGGCTGACCAGGACGCTGTCCGGCCATGTCGCGACACCAACGCCCGCGACGATACAGTGAACGGTTACTGTAGCATGCCCGTGCTCATCCCAACGGTACTTCCAACGCGCCGCGTGGTTGCCGCTCAATGGTCCGTGATTGCGAGCGTTCCGCACACGTACCGAGGACCGGGTTACGATGGTGGTTGCGATGGTGAGTGGTGCGCCTCGTCATAAGCTCCGTCGGGCCACAAGGCTGGTTGCCGCCTTTGCGGCCCTGCTGCTGGTGGGGGGTGTTGCTGCGTGCGCGGTCGTCTCCGACGAGCCCGCCGACGCCAATGCCGCGCTTGAACAGTACAGGTCCGCGTTCGCCAGGATGCGTCCCGGTGAAATTCCGCCGGCGATGGACGACCGCAATTACAAGCTCTTTGAAAACATCTTCCATCTCGTGCTGGCGGCCTACGTGAAACCGGCGTCCCCCACACGTCTGGTCGATCAGGCGTGGGAGGGATTGTGGAAGAAAAAGGCAGAGAACCCCAGTGCCAGCGAGCGCGCGCTCACCGAAAGCGCCATCGAGAGCATGCTGACCGCCCTCGACCCTTATTCGAATTTCCTCAACGCGGACCGCGTCCGCGACGTTCGCGAGCAGATGCATGGCGAGTTTCCCGGTCTCGGCATCGAGGTCGTAATCGATAAGGAAACCGGCCTCCTGCGCGTCGTCGGCACCGATCAGAACACCCCCGCGGCCCGCGCCGGGGTTCGGTCCGGTGACCTGATCACCCGGATCAACGACCACAATGTGAAGGGCGTGAGCTTGCACGACGCAGTGACGGCCATGCGCGGTCCAGTCGGCGGTTCGGTGACCTTGGAACTGCTGCGGCCGGGCAGCGACGTTCCCATACAGGTGTTCGTCACGCGTGCTGTGGTCCAGGTCCCGTCCGTCGTTTATCGACTGCTGGACAATGTCGCTTACATCCGCATCGATTATTTCGGCGAGCAAGCGGCCCGTCTTGTGCGTGAAGGTCTGGCGAGCATGAACCTTCAGGCCATGGGGAATCTGGCCGGCATCGTCCTTGATCTGCGGAACAATCCGGGCGGGCTGTTCGAGCAGGGCGTGAACGTCGCCGGCATCTTCCTGGGGGCGGTGGACATCGTGTCCACCCGCGATCGCGACGCCAGCGTGCGGCACTACAAGGGCCGCGCGGATGATGATGTGCTGCCGGAACTTCCGCTGATGGTTCTGATCGACAGCGGTACGACGTCCGCGGCTGAGGTCGTTGCCGGCGCCTTGCAGGACCACCATCGAGCGCTGCTGATCGGTGCGCGCAGCTATGGCAAGGGCTCGGTGCAGACGATTTTCATGCTGCCGGGCGGTGATGGTCTTCGCTTGACGACGGCACGGTACTTCCGGCCCTCCGGCGGACCCGTGGAATGCTTCGGGATCACGCCGAATCTCGAGATAAAGCCAGCCGGGCGTCCCTTGCCCGCAGGACTGTGGCCGAGGGCGGGATCGTGCCCCGAGGCGTGGTGTCTGAGGGGGCCTCTGTGCTCTTCGGCGGGTTGAGGCCGCCGGTCTACTCCGCTGCGATGGACAGCGGATCAGGGGTGTGAGGGTGGCACAGCTCGGCCAGGCTTTCCATGGTCATGTAGCGCCGGGCCACCGCCCATTCATCATGCTGCTCCAGCAGCAAGGCGCCGACGAGGCGCACAACCGCCCCTTCGCCAGGGAAGATGCCGACGACGTTGGTGCGCCGCTTGATCTCGCCATTCAGCCGCTCCAGAGGATTCGTGCTGTGCAATTTGGTGCGCAGGTCCTTGGGGTACTTCATGTAGGCCAGCACGTCGAACTCCGCCTCGTCCATCAGCGCCGCCAGCTTGGAAAAGCGCGGCCGCAGGCTGTCGGCCACCCGGCGCCACTGCTCATGCGCCGCCTCAGCGGTCTCCTGGGCAAAGGCGGTGCGAATGGTGGCCGCGACCATCGTCTGGTGCGCCTTGCCGACGCAGGCGAGGAGATTCCTCATGCAATGAACACGACAGCGTTGAAGTGTGGCGCCCAGCACCTTGGAAGCGGCGGCCTTCAGCCCGAGATGCGCATCGGCGATCACCAGCTTTACGCCGCGTAGGCCCCGGCGGGTGAGGGTGCGCAGGAAATCGGTCCAGAAGGTCTCGGCTTCCGACAGCCCGAGGCCGAGCCCCAGCACCTCGCGCCGGCCATCGCTGTTGACGCCGATGGCCAGTATGGCGGCGAGCGAGACGATGCGGCCGTCCTGGCGCACTTTCACGTAGGTCGCATCCAGCCACACAAAGGGCCAGTCGCCTTCCAGCGGCCGGTTCAGGAACGCCTGCACGCGCTCGTCGATGTCCTGGCACAGGCGGCTGACCTGGCTCTTGGAGATGCCGGTCATGCCCATCGCCTTGACCAGATCATCGACGTTGCGCGTCGAGATGCCCTGCACGTAGGCCTCCTGAATCACCGCGATTAGCGCCTTCTCCGCGGTGCGGCGCGGCTCCAGGAAGGCCGGGAAGTAGGAGCCGCGCCGCAGCTTGGGGATGCGCAGGTCGATGGCCCCGGCGCGCGTCTCCCAGGTCCGCTCCCGGTAGCCGTTGCGCTTGGTCTGGCGGTCCTCGCTGCGTTCGCCATACCCGGCGCCGCACAGGCTCTCCACCTCCAGCTCCATCAGGCGCTGGGCGGCGAAGCCGACCATCTCGCGCAGAAAGTCGGCATCGGCGCTCTTCCCAATCAGCTCCTGAAGAGCGATCCTGTCCTCGGTCATCGTGGTCTCCGTCTTGGTTGATGGTCGTTAAGCAACCTCAACTTAGCCGAAGAACACGGTGACCGCCGCTCCCGAACGGCCGGCCCGCCTGCGCCAGCTATGGGGGAGCGCTCCGGCGGGCCAGCCTCACGCCTCAGACACCACGCGGTGGGACGCGATCGAGGGCGGCCGAGACCGGAGAAACGCATGCCGGCACGAGCGGTTGCGATCCCGGTGCTCTCGCGCCACCACCACCGCGGACCTGGGCCATGACCGAACTTTGCCCCGATGTGGTCAAGACGTGGACCAATCGAGCGTCCGATGGTCCGCTTGAGTGCGCCGTGGCCGCCATCCGCACGCATCGGGTGGAGAGCGCTTTGCCGAAATGAGCCTCTGCCGCCGTCGGGCCGGTGTTTCGTGCCTGGTCCGTGTACGGGCGCCTCCTCGTGGATAGGGTCATGCTGCGACAGCTTCTTCTGGGCAGTCTTCTCAGCCTTGGCAACATCGCCATCCACGCCGTCGTGATGACCGCGGCCGTCGGCACCGCCCGGCTCGCGTCGACATGGCAGCGTCGGTACCCTCAGTTGTGGCTTATGGCCGTTATGGTCGCGACCGTCGGGATTCTGCTGACGGCGCATGTCATGGAGGTGTTCACGTGGGCGCTTCTCTATTCATTTTTGAAGGTGGCCCAACCGCAGGCCAATCTCCTGTACTTTGCGTTCGTCAACTACACGACGCTCGGCTATGGAGACATCGTTCCAAAGGAACGCTGGCTTCTGCTTGGGCCAATGACCGCCATGAACGGGGTGCTGCTGTTCGGCTGGTCGACGGCGGTCATTTTTGAAGTGTCGATGCAGGCTCATCGTATCCGCGAGCGTTCAGGGGAGCCATGAACGCGGAGCGACGTTAGGCTGCAATGAATGTTCGCCGCAGCGCCCAGGGTTGCCCAACCGCCATCACCACGCCGTTTTTTCCCCGACACCCCCGGTTCGACCCTCAATAGGGTTCGCTCCCGGACGATCTGAACCGCGCCGGGTTTCCTGGAGCCCCCATTTCTTGAGAAACTGGGCTCATCTTGACGAAGCAGATACACCGGGCTGACGTGCTGGACGGTCCCCCGGCGCACGAGGGAAATCCGCAAGCGCGGTTTCCGATCACAGGAATCCGGCGCCGGCGTGGTCCTTGAAGAGGTCGGCGTCGCGCACGTAGCCGGCCAGCACGTCGAGGGACTCGTGCCGCGACTGGTCGCGCATCTTGAACAGCGACGCTCCGGTGGCGGCAGCCGAGGTGAGGAAGCCGGCGCGCAGGCTGTGTTCGTCGTACAAGGCAACGTCCGGGTCCCCATCGCCCAGCGGCGGCAGCGCCTTCACCCGCGCCAGCATGCGGTCGACCTTGGCCTGCTGGTCTGGAGTGAGACCGGCGGGAGTTGGCCGCTCACCGGGCTGGGCGTCGGCGTCGGCGTCTCCTGTTGTCGATCGGCCCGCGACGGTCTTCCGGGCCACGAGCCACGACGTGGTCGCCGTAGGACCAGTGTGGTGCCCATCGAACCATGCGGCAAGGCGACCCTGCCGATACGCTCCAAGGGCTGACGGCCACCCCGTTGGAGCAGGTCCGGTTGGTCGTGAGAAGACCGCATACTAACAGTTATATCCATGCAATTCCTATTTTTTGCCAAAGACCGATGACGGCTCCAATCTCCGCGATCGGCGCAACCCTCCAGACCTTTGCCCTGGTGCTCCAGATCCCAAATGCCTTGACCCTACCGTTCTAGGGTTTCGGACGCCCCGCCGCTATCGTCCTCGGGTCCCGGTCCAGGCAGCACCGGCTCCGCGCCGAACGGCCGGTTGATGACCGACAGCGCCTCCGTTGCCGCGAAGAGCCGGTTGCGCCGGTGTCCCGTCCGTTCGGTTAGGATGCCGGCTTGCTGCAACAGGCCGATGGCCGTGTCGGCAGCCCGGAAACTGACGTTCAGGAGCTTGGCCAAGCGCTTGACCGTGATGACCGGGTAGTGCGGCAGGATGTCGAGCGCGCGCAGGGCGGCCGACTTGGCACGGAATGGACGGCGGTTCAGCCAAACCCGGCGAAGATCCGCCAGTGCGGCCCGCGTCACCAACAGTTCGCTCACCGTGCCGACCACCGCATCCGCCAGATACCCGACCATGGCGTGCCATTCGAGGCGCTGCTGCGCGGCCTTGAGAGCGTCGTAATAGGCCTGTTTGTGAGCCTCGATGTAGGGGCTCAGGTAGAGCGGGACATGGCTTTCCGCGGCCATCATCAGGGGCAGCAAAAGGCGACCCACGCGGCCGTTGCCGTCGCGGAACGGGTGCACGGCCTCAAAATGCGCATGCGCGACCGCCATCCGCGTCAGCAGTCCCTGGGTCTGCCGCTGCAGTCCCTCGCAGCGAAGATAGTCGACAGTCTGCTCCAGGCACGCGGGCAGGTGCGGCGGCGGCGGTGGGTTGAAGGTGGAGTAGGCGATGTCCTTGCCGCCGCCGATCCAGGCGACGACTTGCCGGAAGTCGCCGGGCACGTCCTGGTATGCGGTGTCCCCCTTCATGACGGCCCGATGCAGATTCCGGATGAGATCGACCGTGAAGATGGCCGGCCCGGCCGCCTGGGCGCGCGGCAGCAACACATCGAGCGCCAGGGCATAGTCACGGACCTGGGCGGCCGCGTCCGTCGCCTCGCCGTCTTCGGTTTCCTCGACGGACAGCAGTTCGTCGAGGGTCGAGTTCGTGCCCTCGATTCCGCTGCTCGACACCGCCTCGCGCCGGGTCAGAACGCGGCTCAGCAGGTACGGGTCATGCAGGTCGGCCGCCAGCGTGTCGATGCGGGCGAGCGCCTGGTTGGCGGCCTCGCTGCGCGTCAGCACCGGCCCGAGCGGCACCGTGTCCTCCGGCGGAGGCGGGGGCACGACGCCATAGTGCGCCTGGTGCGGTGGCGGCAGGCGCACCAGCCGTTGGCGCACTTCGTGGCACAGGGTATCGCGGCGCATGACGGTCCGAAAGCTTCAATGACTGACCGCTCCGGCCAGCTGTATTGAAGCTTAGCATGCCAACCATAAGCAAGAAAGCCGGCGAAGAGGCCGTGATGAAGGCTCCAGGATTGCGCGGTTGGGAGGGCTGGACAAAAGACGGTCGGTGCGCGAGCTTCATCAGGGGCACCATCCACGAACAATCCGGCGAGCAACCGTCCATGACCGCGACAGGCCAGTCGACGAAGGTTCCCAAGGGCTGGGAAGAGTTCTACCGCGGCATGACGGCGATCACCGACGATGTCTGCTACCGACATCTCAACGAGGAATACGCAGAACTGGCGCGCGTCGCCATCGCCGCGCTGTGCCGCAAGCGGCCAAGCCCGCTGCGCTCGGGCAAGCCGGAAAGCTGGGCATGCGGGGTCCTCTACGCCTTGGGCCAGGCCAACTTCCTGTCCGACACATCCAGCTCCCCGTCCATGCCGTTGCAGGAGTTGTGCGCCCGGTTCGGGGTCACTCCATGGAACGGGCGAAATTATACGCTAAGCGAACAAAGCGAGAACGCGGCCGCTTCACGCCCAGTGACATGGGGTAATCGCGGACGCGTGGGGCTTCCAACCAAAGCGGTGAGTTCTGCGTTACCCGCTTCAAGGAAAGGCACTGCAAGGAGAGCCGCCATGGAGCAGTTTGTCGGGTTGGACGTGTCGCTGAACGAGACCTCGGTGTGCGTTGTGACGGAAGCCGGCAAGGCGGTGTGGAAGGGGAAATGCGCCTCGACCCCGGAGGCCATTGCGGAAACGCTGCGCCGCCACGCCCCTCAGGCGGTTCGCATTGGTCTGGAGAGCGGCCCTCTGTCGACCTGGCATTGGCACGCTCTGCGCGACCTGGGCCTGCCGGTGGTTTGCCTCGATGCTCGGCAAGTCAAGGCGGCGTTATCGTTGCAGATCAACAAAACCGATGCCAACGACGCCCATGGCTTGGCCCAGGTCGTCCGCACCGGCTGGTTTCGCGCAGTCGAGGTCAAGAGCCTGGACAGCCATCTCGCGCGCGCCCAGTTGATGGCCCGCACCCAGCTGGTGGCCATGCGCCGGGACGTCGTCAACCAGATGCGCGGCATCCTGAAGACCTTCGGCCTGATCCTGGGCAAGGTCGGCGGGGCGGCGCTGCCCGCACGGGTTCGGGAGTTGACCACCGGTCAGGCCGGTGTGGCGGTCGTCACCGAGGCGCTGCTGGCCGTCTGGCAACGCCTCACCGAGCAGATCGAGGTGCTTGACCGGACGGTTCTGCGCCAGGCGCGGGACAACCTGGTCTGTCGGCGCTTGATGACCATCCCAGGGATCGGGCCGATCACCGCGCTGAGCTTCACCACGGTGATCGATGATCCCGCGCGGTTCGCCAAGTCTTCAAGCGTGGGCGCCTACTTGGGCCTGACCCCGCGGCAGTACCAGTCGGGCGAAGTGGACTGGGCGGGGCGGATCTCGAAGGCCGGCGACAAGCTGACGCGCGGTTATCTGTTCGAAGCCGCGGGAACCCTGCTGACCCGGGTGGAGAAATGGTGCGCTCTCAAGGCCTGGGGCGTTCGCCTGGCCAAACGCATCGGCCTGAAGAAGGCCAAGGTCGCGGTGGCTAGGAAACTGGCGGTGCTGATGCATCGGCTTTGGGTGGACGGCAGCGAGTTTCGCTGGGCGGGCCAGGAGGTGGCCGCCTGAACCACGTTTGAACGCGAGGTCGAAAGGGTTCCGCCCGCCGCGGAGCGAGGTCCCTGCCGGGACGAAGCGGCAGCCATCCCGTCTATGTGGATGCAAGATCGCTGGGGCATCCCGCCCGCGATCACTGCGTCAGTGACATTGGGAGGCTGCGCTCCTCACGCCATCATGCGGCGGCACCTGCCGACCGCGGAGACAACCATGGATCCGGCAGTGGTCTTGGTCCTCGGAACGGACTGCGACATCAACGAGCCTCGTCGTCTGGAACGGTCGCCCAGGTGGGTCCACAGGCCCGCCCCGTCATTGATGGAGGTGCGAGGCGGGCCTGTGGACTACCTGGACGACCTGGCACAGTGAAATGAAAACCCACATTGGGAAAGTGCTTGATCCTTGGCCCGCGATTAGACAACCACATAGTTGTGCAGAATGGCCAAAAACGGCGGGGGCGGTTCCCGCCGTTCTCCAGAAAATCCGTTCTCTGACTGGATCGCGAATCGCCCTTCTAAGCCATTGACGCTGAGTACGTTGGACCGCCTTCCCGATGATGGTGACTGCAAGGGTGGGTTTTGACGGCAGATCGGCTTTGGGTCTGTTCCGCAACACCCCGCAGCGGTTCCGGCTACGCAAGGACTGACCGGCGTGGAAAGAGGGCAGTCACGCCGGCCGCACCGCGACTGGGCCGGCTATGGCTTGGCCGGAGACGAGGCGGGCGCTTCGGCAGTTTGCTCAATGGGCTCGGCTACTGGCATCATGATGTGAGCATAGGGCGTATTGCCCCACATCACATACGGCATCCGCGGGTTCTCAGCGGTCTTGGGATAACCTTGCAACAGGTCTACGGCATTCAGGATCATCACGTGCGGGCCGGTGTCCACCCACTTATGACCCGCCTGTGGCGCCGTCGCGTATGGGTCGTCGTTGCTGGCGTCAGAGCCGCCGGCCAGCATGTAGGCGAGACCGATCTGCCCCTTTGGCGGCTCCTTATGCTCCATCCACGCCTTGGCCCATTCCATGGCGTTCTTGTCCAGGCACATGGGGTCGTTGCCCGGACTCATGGGATTGTCGGGCATGCAGGTGAAATTGCCCGTGCCCTGGCGCAGGACGCGCATCTCGCCTTTCTCGTTCATAGCGATGATCGTCGCCGTCTCGGCGACCGCGCGCGGTGCCGCTGACATGGCGTTCGTGATCATCTCCGCATCGGTCTTTGGCGCCATGTGGGCACCGCCGTGGCTCTGAGCGAAGGTGCTGGCCGATGCGCAGGCCAGCACCACGGCGGATAGAGGCAGGGTCATCCTGAATGCGTTCATGTGACGCTCTCCTTTGGAGTGTGCAGCTTGTCCGGCTGCCCGGACTGTCCCTGCGGACGGGCTCTTCACGCAGTGAAGACGAAGCGGGTGCCCGTGTAGGAGCGCAGCAGCTTGCCTGGCATCTCGGCCTTGGCGATCTCGTAGAAGGGCTCACCGGTGCAATGCAGCGGGACAACATAGTCGGGGTCGATCTCCCGTAGGGTCGCAACCACCTGCCGCACGTAGTCCGCCTTGTACGGCGCCAGATGGAAGCCCCCGATCACCGCGTGGACCTTGCGCACCCCCGAGGCCGCCTGCGCCTGCCGGACGGCGTTGACCACGCCGCGGTGGCTGCACGAGGTCAGCACGACCAAGCCCCGCCCCTTCACGTTGAAGCTCGTTGCCAGCTCGTGCCGGAACTGGTCGGGCACGATGGCTTGGGTGCGCTCGTCGGGGGGAAGCTGGTCGGCGTAGCAGCCGATCCCGCGTTCCAGGCCGATCCGCATGGCACTCGGCGACAGCACCTTTTCAAAGCTCGCCAGTCCGATCTGGCCCGAGGTGAAGCCGTGCCCGGCGACGAGCGCCGGCCCCTCAGCATAGGTCACGGTGAGCTTTGCGTCCTCCAGCGCCCTGCGGTCGAGCGCGCCGAAATCCCCGCGGACCGGTCCGGCTGTCCATTCCCGCGAACAGAAGCAATCCTCGCCGCCGACGTAGAGCGGGAGGTTCGGCTTGAGCGCCGCCTTATGGAGGACAGCGCGATAAGTGTCTCGGCTTTGCGCATCGTGGGACATCCGTCCGTTCTGGGACGGTGGTCATCCGGCCAAGCGGAGTGCGGGATTGACGTGGCTCATGGAGCGTAGCAGACGGATTCGATGAGGCGGCGCAGGAGCGGAGGGGCGGTTTTCGTCATCTCGGTGGTTTCGGACGAGATGGCGAAAACCTGTTCGAACCACAGGTGCCGGCGCAGGCGGGCCAACGCATCAGCGAAGGTCGGCGCCGGCTTGGGGTACCACAGGGCGCGCCGCGGCGACAGCGCCAGCCGGTCGGCATGTTGGTGCACGTACAACGTGATCAGCGAATACAGCCCGAACAGCAGCGGCGTCGTGCGGAACACCGCCGGATCGGTCCACTGGCGCTGCGTCGCGATCCCGATGTGGGCGCGACTTTCTTCGTAAGTGGTTTCCATGGACCAGCGACGATTGAACCATTCCAGCACCGTGCGCGGCGGCACCGTCGGATCGGTACACAGGAAGGCTTCGGGCTCGCGCCGGCCGTCGGGATAGCGGACCAGCACCCACAGGATCGGCACGACCGGCTTACCCGCATGATACCACAGCGCCGTGCCGCTGGCGTACTCGATCCAGCCACCGGTGCGCCACTGGGTGCGGCTGGCCTGGACAGCGCGCCGCCAGACCGTCTCCGGGTCGCTCAGCCGAGCGCGCAAGCTCGGCTGCCGGGCTCCCTTGACCGCCGGGCGGCCATAGTGTTGCTCGGCCGGCGGGGGATCGAACAGGGCGGCATCCAAGCGCAAGCGCGTGACGACAATGATGGATGGGCTCAGCGCGTCGAGCAAATCCAGCGCGGCGAACCCGCCGTCCATAACGGCGACCACCAGCCGCTCCGGCAGCCAGCGGTGCAGGCGCCGCAGGACGGCGCGTGCCCAGTCGTTGACCGACCGGTAATGTCGTCCGTGCTCCTGGCACCAGGAGCGGCTGGGCGTCAGCGCGGTGAGCACCGGCAGGCCCCAGATGCGGCCGGCGAACGGCACCTCGACCAGCAGCATGGCGGTCAGCCAGCGCAGGCCGTGGCTGGTGACCCGTCTCTTCTTGGACGACCGCACCGCGTCATAATACTGGCTGGCCGGGCGGATGCACGGGCCGCGCCGGCGCTCCAGAGTGTGATCGACGCCGATGACGACCGGTCCGTCCGGAACGAAGGCGCCGACCAGGGCGTGCAGCAGCGTGCGGGCCAGCACCAACCCCGACCAGGCGTTGCGGTTGAGCACGCGGTGAAACGTCGCGAACCCCGGCTCATCGGCCAGACCGAGGGCGCGCAGCGCATTGGCGACCGTGCGCGGGCCGACCGCCAGCACGGCGCCGACGGCGAGTGCCGCCACCGTGGCGCGGGTGCGTCCGGAGAAGGCCTCCAGGTACGGCCAGAGCCACGCGACGAAGCTTTTGGGGAGGACAATGGGGCGTACCATGGTACACCTCTGGCGGCGCCGGATGTATGACCACCCAACAGACTTGCGCACGCGTGATCGCGATGCCCACGACCGACCCCGTCCTGGAGCGGATTGCCACCTATCCCTGGCCGCGCGGCGGCCTCACCGTCCGCCGGATCAACCGCGGCTACTCACTGTTCAGCGCCCGCACCGGCGCGCCAGTTGCCCGCTTGCGGCCACTGGGCGAGACCAACCGCGTCGAAGTTCTGTGGTGGCGGCGCGAGGCCTGGGGACCGGCTGGACCCTTCGGGGCGGTGTTCGACCTTGAGGACGCTCTCGCCTTCATCGCCGATGAACCGGCCTTCTGGATCCGGGCATGAGGGAAGGAATGCCGTCCCAGATCGCGCAAAGCCGAGTCAGCTAAACAACGCTAAGTCAGAACGAACAAAGAACTCCGTTCATAGATCAGCATCCTCGCTTCCGTTTACGCCAAGTGCTGCATAGAGCGCGGTCTTTCCGACCTTTATCCGCGCGGCGGCTTCACGAACCGTGAGACCTTGGGCGAGCAGTGCCATCGCCCGGCGGAGCTTGTCCTCGGTCACCACCGGCGTGCGCCCGCCCTTCCGGCCACGCGCGACAGCAGCGACCAAACCGGCACGGGTCCGTTCCCGGATGAGGTCACGCTCGAATTGGCCAAGAGCGCCGAAGATGTGGAACACCAGCCGGCCGCCGGGGGTGGTCGTATCGATCGCCTCGGTCAGAGACCGAAAGCCGACACCGCGGGCCTCCAACTGGTTCACCGTTTCGATCAGGTGCGGAAGAGATCGGCCGAGACGGTCGAGCTTCCAGACCACCAGACTGTCGCCGGCCCGTGCGAAAGCGATGGCCGCCGCCAGCCCAGGCCGATCAGCCTTGGCTCCGGATGCTTGATCCTGAAATACCCGCTCGCAGTCTGCCTTGGCCAAGGCGTCGAGTTGCAGGGCCGGATCCTGATCGACGGTCGAGACTCTGGCATAGCCGATGTTCGCCACCGCCCGCTCCTGTGACCTTCAGAGATAAGTGGCGGTCTTTTTCCAACGCTATGTGGCGCACATGATGTCGCTACCGGGCGAGGGTGCGGTAGACGGTGGGGCGCGAGACCGAGAACAGCTCGGCCAAATCGCTGATTGAGTAGTCACCGGTGTCGTGCATACGGCGCAATTCGCGCTGCTGCTTGTCGGAGAGCTTGGGCTGTTTGCCGCGCAGCTTGCCGCGGGCGCGAGCGATCGCCATGCCCTCGCGCGTACGCAGGCGGATGAGGTCGGCCTCGAATTCGGCAAAGGTGGCGAGGATGTTGAAGAACATCTTCCCCATCGGGTCGGCCGGGTCGTAGACGCTCGAGCCGAGCGCAAGCTTGACGCCACGGGCGACCAGCTCATCGGCGATGGCGCGCGCGTCGGGGACCGAGCGTGCCAGCCGATCAAGCTTCGGCACAACGAGCGTGTCGCCGGCGCGCACGGCGGCGAGCGCCTGGTCGAGCCCTGGCCGGGCCCGGCTCGTGCCGGTCAGCCCATGGTCGGTGTAGATGCGCTCGGGTGGCACGCCGAGGCGCTCAAGCGCGGCCCGCTGGGCGGCGAGGTCCTGCTTGTCGGTCGAGCAGCGGGCATAACCGATGGTGATCGCGGACATGGCCGAAGCGTACGATTGGGGCCCCTTCAATGAAAGGATCATCGTACCATCTCAATGAGATAGAAAGCTCCGTGATCCGAACGGCATGGACGGCGCGATGCGAACCGTCCGTTGAGCGATCCCCTTGCGGACGAAGGGGGATCGCCGGTTTCGGGAGGCGGTCATGGCTCGGGAGAGGACGACGGCTTCGTTCGCGACCCTGACCGAGGAGGGCCAAGCGCAGGCGATGGCGCGCTTCGCCGCCTTGCGGCCGCACCTTGAGGACGGCGTCCCCTTGGCGCGCGCGGCCGCCGACGCCGGCGTGCCACTGCGAACAGCGCAGCGTTGGCTCGCCTGTTACCGCCGGGACGGGCTGGCCAGCCTCGCGCGTCGTAGCCGCAGCGATGCCGGTGCGCGTCGCTCGCCCGACGACCTCGTCACATTGATCGAGGGTATGGGGTTGAAACGGCCGCGACTGTCGGCCGCCGCCATCCACCGTCGGGTCTGTGACGTCGCCGCGGCGCAGGGATGGCGTGCGCCGTCCTACGGCACGGTCCACGCCATCCTCGCGAGCCTGGACCCGGCGATCGTGACGCTCGCGCTGGACGGACCGGTCGCCTACCGCAACCGTTACGAGCTGATCCATCGGCACCGCGCCGAGACGCCCAACGCGCTCTGGCAAGCCGACCACACGCAACTCGACGTCCTCATCCTCGACGAAAGCGGGAAGCCGGCGCGGCCGTGGCTCACCACCGTCATCGACGATCGCTCCCGCGCGATCGCCGGGTACTTGGTGTTCCTCGGCGCGCCTTGTGTGCTCAACACCTGCCTTGCGCTTCGCCATGCGATCTGGCGCAAGGCCGACCCCGCTTGGCCGGTCTGCGGCGTGCCGGACGTTCTCTACGTCGACCACGGCAGCGATTTCACCAGCCGGCACCTTGACCGAGTGGCGGCGGACCTGCGGTTCCAGGTCGTCTACTCCGCCGTCGGCCGCCCACAGGGTCGGGGCAAAGTCGAGCGCCTGTTCGGCACGCTCAACACCGAGCTGTTGCCCGAACTGCCTGGGTATCTTGTCAAGGAAAGGCCCGCATCGCCCCCGACACTGTCGCTGGCGCGGCTCGACCATGAGGTCGGCGCCTTCATCGCCGGCACCTACCACGCCCGCATCCACGGCGAGATTGGTGAGACACCGCTCGACGCGTGGCGTAGCGAGGGCTTTCTGCCCCGCCTTCCCGACAGCCTCGAGGACCTCGACCTCCTGCTGGTCCAGCATGCCGAGCCGCGCCGCGTGCGGCGTGACGGCGTCCGCTTCCAAGGACTGCGCTACGTCGCCCCGACGCTCGCAGGCTTCATCGGCGAGGCGGTCACCGTCCGCTACGACCCCCGCGACCTGTCCGAGATCCGGCTCTTCCACCGCGGCGGCTTCCTCTGCCGCGCGGTGAGCGAGGAACACGCCGGGGAGGTGGTGACGCTCAAGGACATCCAGGCGGCCCGACGTGCTCATCGCCGGTCCTTGCGCACCGCGATCAACGAGCGCGTGGCGAAGGTGGCCGACTTCCTGCCCCACCACGACCAGCCGTCGAGGCAGGTCCCACCGCCGCGACCGGCGGCCTCACCGGCCCGGCCGCGGTTGCGTCTCTACGAGGAGGATGATCCGTGACCGGTGGCGAGCGGACAGGTGCGTTCATCGCGACGAAGGAACACCGGCGCTTTTCCGAGTTCGCCGATGCCGTGCGCAAGCACCGCTATATCGGCCTTTGCTTCGGTGCTGCCGGCGTCGGCAAGACCCTGTCGGCGCGGCGCTACGCGAAGTGGGATGTTGCCGAGCCCCTGCTCGTCGAATGGGGGCCACGCCAGCCGTCCGATGCCAAGGTGTACGCGGCGGTCGCCGGGACCCGGACCGTCTTCTACACGCCCACGGTCTGCTGCCCGTTTCGCGAGCTGCGCGACGGCATCGACACGCTGGTCACGCGGGCGGGCGTCTGCATCGACGCGCACCTGCACCGCGAGGACCTCATTCGCACGGGATTCACCCCCAATCCCGCCGAGTTGCTCATCGTCGATGAGGCCGAGCGGCTCTCGACCCCGGCGCTCGAGCACCTGCGCGACGTGTTCGACAGAACCGGCATCGGCGTGATCCTCATCGGCATGCCCGGCATCGAGAAGCGCCTGGCGCGCTACCCGCAGCTCTACAGCCGCGTCGGGTTTGCCCATCACTACCGCCCTTTGAAGGGCGACGAACTCGCCTTCGTGCTCACCCGCCACTGGCGGCAGCTCGGGCTTGCCCTCGACGAGGCCGACTTCACCGATGCCCAGGCCATGGCGTCAATCGCGCGGATCACGGGCGGCAATTTCCGCCTGCTCCATCGCCTGTTCGTCCAAATCGGGCGCATCCTGAAAATCAACGGCCTGTCTGTGATCACCGACGATGTGGTCGAGGCCGCGCGGAGTACGCTCGTCATCGGCGCCACATAGCGCTGGAGAAAGACCGCCACTTATCTCTGAAGGTCACAGGTGAGTCACGCGGGGCCGCCGCCGTCCCGCAACCGGTCGGTTGGGGGACCGCCATGGGCGTTATTCTGGGCTATGCGCGCGTATCCACCAGCGAGCAGGACGTCGCCGGCCAGACACTGCGCCTGGAGCAGGCCGGCGCGCTGAAGGTGTTCACCGATACCGGCTCGGGCCGTGCGATGGACCGACCGGGGCTGGAGGCGCTTCTCGCCTACGCGCGCCGCGGTGACACGCTGGCCGTCGTCCGCCTCGATCGCCTCGGCCGCTCGCTTTCCGAACTGCTCGCAGTTGTCGCCCGGTTGAAGGACCGAGGCATCGACCTGCTCAGCCTGGAGGAGAGGATCGACACCAGCTCGGCGGCCGGCGAGCTGATCTTCCATGTCTTCGGTGCCATCGCCCATTTCGAGCGGCGCCTGATTGCCGAGCGCACGAAGGATGGCATTGCCGCCGCCCGGGCTCGCGGCAAACGCCCCGGCCGCCAGCCCGTCGATGCGGAGAAGATCGCGGCGGCATTGACGCTGATTAAAGCCGGCCTGTCGCCGACGGCAGCAGCCAAACAACTCGGCCTTGGGCGCTCAACCGTTTATCGTGAAGTCAAGCGGATCAACCCACCGCGCCCCAGACCTTGAAACGCGGTCGTGACACAGGGATGATCCGGCGGTTCTTCAGATGACGGCGGCAATCAACGCCGGAACGGGCATCAGCTTCCCAGCAGGTTTGTGCGGACCTGCAGCAGATGTTCCTGGAGCGCGGCCCGAGCCTGATCCCCATCGCGGTCCCTGAGGGCGGTGACGATGCGCCGGTGCTGCTCCTCGTAGACGGTGCGTCGCGCCGGCGTGAGGCTACGCACCTTGAGTCGCGCCCATTCCGGCTGGTTTCGAATGGCGTTGATCGCGTCGTACACATCCGCCAGCAAACCATTCTTGGCAGCGCCGATGATCGCCACGTGCAGCATGCCGTCCCAGTGTTCGAACTCCGGGATGTCCTCGGCACGCTCGGCATGGGCCAGGCACTCCTCCATCCGGTGGAGGTCCGCCGCGGTGGCCCGCCCGGCGGCCAGCTCCGCCGCATGCGGCTCCACCATCAGCCGCAGCTCCATGATTTCCGCCGGACTGGCGCCGATGATGCGACTGGTCAGGTTTTGCCCCTCAGTCGTGGCCTTCAGCGTCGCCTCCGATGTGACGAACGAGCCACGTCCCACATGGCGGACAATCTTGCCCTGTTCTTCCAACACGCGGAGGCTTTTACGCAACGTGTTGCGGGAGACGTTAAAGCGTTTTTCCAATTCACGCTCGGTCGGCAGTTTGGTGCCGGGTCCCCAGGTGCCGTCGGCAATGCTCTGCTCGATCAAAGCCACGACCGCGCTCGCCCCGGAAGCAGCGCGATCCCTGAGATTCAGCGCGTCCATGATTACTCCATTACCAGCCCTGCCCCAATCGTAACCCAATATGGCGCGGGTCTTGTCGCCGCGCAACGTCGAATTTTGAGTTGCCGACAGCGCGCTCCGGTCAACCATTCCTGCAAAAATGCGCCAAGCGTACTTTTCCCTTGACCAATCGTGCGCCGTTCCCGTCATATTGGCTCACAGATGGCGCCGATCAACGCGCATTGGGGCGTTGATTGGATCAAAATTGGCGCAGAGGAGACAGCGTATGAAGTTCGCCACCTTCCAGCATGCAGGGCGCCGCACGGTCGGCGTGATCGACCCGGACAAACAGCGGGTGTGGCCGCTCGAAACCGTTTTGGGGGAGCCGGTCAGCGACATGCTCGACCTCATCCGCCGGTTCGACGCGATCAAAGAGCGCATTGCGCTCAATTCCGCCGGCATTCCGCTGGCCGATGTCCGCATCGACGCGCCCATTCCGCGCCCGGACCGCAACATCTTCTGCGTTGGCAAGAACTACCACGACCACGCCCACGAGTTCACCCGCAGCGGCTTCGACGCTGGATCGAAGGTGGCGGCCGACGCCATCCCGGCAGCGCCGATCTTCTTCACGAAGCCGCCGGAAACCGTGATCGCCAATGGTGAGCCAATCCGCTACCCGCACGGGGTGAGCGACAGCATCGACTACGAGGCCGAACTCGGCGTGGTCATCGGCAAGGGCGGCCGGGGCATCTCGAAGGCCGAGGCTTACGATCATGTGTTCGGCTACGTCATCATCAACGACGTGACGGCGCGCGATTGGCAGTCGCGCCACAAGCAATGGTTCCTCGGCAAGAGCTTCGACACCTTCTGCCCGATGGGCCCGTGGTTGGCCACGGCCGACGAGGTCGATGCCGCGAACCTGTCGCTCCGCTGCTGGGTGAACGAGGAACTGCGCCAGAACGCCAACACGCGCGATCTGATCTTCGACATCCCGACCATGATCGAGACGCTGTCGGCCGGCATCACGCTCTACCCCGGCGACGTCATCGCCACCGGCACGCCGGCCGGCGTCGGCATCGGCTTCACCCCGCCGAAGTTCCTGAAGCCGGGGGACCGCGTGACGATCGAGATCGACGGGCTCGGCCGCCTCAGCAACGTGCTCGACTGAACACGGCCGGCCTTTCGCAACGACAACAAGGGAAACGCTTTATGGCACAGCAATTGGCCGTCGAGGTGCACGGCAACGGAGATCCGGTGATCCTGGTCCACGGGCTGGGCGGCACCTCCAACGTCTTCACTCCGCAGATCGGTGCGTTGTCGCGTTTTTTCCAATGCGTGCGGTTCGATCTGCCCGGTTCGGGGCGCAGCCCGACCGATGGTGACGTGTCGATTACCGGTTTCGTTGATGCGGTCATGGCGGTGCTGGACAGCCGTGGCATTGAGCGCGCCCACGTGGTCGGCCACTCGCTCGGCACCATCGTGTGCCAGCACCTCGCCGTGCGGCAGCCGGAGCGGGTGCGCAGCCTGGCGCTGCTCGGGCCGTTGCACGCGCCGCCCGAGGCCGCCCGTCCGGCTCTGCGCGACCGCGCCGCCAAGGCGCGCGGCGAGGGCATGGTCGGCATTGCCGACGCCATCGTCCAAGGCGGCACCTCGGCCAACACCAAGGCCAACCGGCCGGAAGTCGCGGCGTTCGTGCGTGAGATCCTGATGCGTCAGGATCCGGAGGGCTACGCCCGCACCTGCGAGGCTCTCGCTGCCGCCGAGCCGGCCGAGGTGGCGCGGATCACCTGCCCGACGTTGCTCATCACGGGCGACGAGGACGGCACGGCCCCGCCCCCGGCCGTACGAGCCCTGGCGTCCAAGATTCCGGGATCAAGCCTGCGCATCCTTGATCGCTGCGGCCACTGGACGACGTTCGAACGTCCGGCGGCGGTCAACGAAGCGCTGGTCAACTTCCTGTTCTCCGCCGCCTGAACGCTGTCGTGACATCGCACCGCTGCGGCACGTGCCCGTCCTGTGGCGCAGCGGTGCCGTCCGGAAGAGAGACCCCTTGGTGTCAGCGCGTGGATGCCCGGCTTCGGCAGCCGCGCTCCGTGCGACGGAAGCGTCCATCCGGGGGTGAATGAAAACATAAGCCGGCGAACCGGCATCAACCCCGATCGATGAGGAGGAAACGATGCAAACGACCCTATTCACCAATGTGCGTGTCTTCGACGGCACCGGCGCGCAACCCTATGCCGGCGAGGTGCTGGTCCAGGGCAACCGCATCGTCGAAATTTCCCGGCAGGAAGGGGCGATCTCGCGCGACGCGCATCGCCATGTGAACGGCTGCGGCGCCACGCTGATGCCGGGCCTCATCGACGCGCATCTGCACCTGTCGTGGAACAACCAGCCAACGCTCGCGGCCATCCAGCAGATGCCGCCGGAAGAGCACGTTCTCTTCGCCGCTGACATGGCAAAGCTGGTGCTCGATGCCGGCTTCACGGCGGGTTTCGGGGCCGCCGCCGCGAAACCGCGCTTGGACGTGGTGATCCGCAACGCGATCAACGCGGGCCAGATTCCCGGGCCGCGGTACCGCGCGGCGGGCCAGGAGATCGCCACCCCCGGCGGGCTGGGCGACACCGCGCCGCCGCACATCGAGCATGAAGGGCTGAATTTCGGCACGATCGTGTCCGGGCCGGAGGAGGTGCGCCGCGCCGTGCGCCGGTACATCAAGTACGGCGTGGACAACGTCAAGCTGAACCTTTCCGGCGAGGAGATCACCGGCGTCGGGGCGGAGGTGACGCCGATGGCGCGCGATGAGATCGCCATGGCGGTCAGCGAGGCCAAGATGCATGGCAAGACCCTGTGCGCGCACGCGCGCTCCTCCAAATCGGTCAAGCTGTGCGTCGAGTTCGGCATCGAAGGCATCTTCCACGCGTCCTATGCGGACGAAGAAGCGCTCGACATGCTGGAGGCGGTCAAGGAGCAGCACTTCGTGGCGCCCGGTCTGGCGTGGCTGCTCACCACAGCCCGCGAGGCTGGCGCTTACGGCATCGCCCCCGGCTCGCCGCTGTCGCTGCAATATGAACGCGAGTTGGAAATCGCGGTCGATTCCATGAAGAAGATGCACAAGCGGGGCATCCGCGTTCTTCCAGGTGGCGATTACGGGTTTGCGTGGCAGCCGCACGGCACGAACGCCCGCGACTTGGAGATCTTTGTCAACCTGCTCGGCTTCACGCCGATGGAAACCCTGGTTGCCGCCACCCAGCTCGGCGGGCAGATCATGGGCATGGGCCATGAACTCGGCATGATCCAGGACGGCTATCTGGCGGACCTGCTGCTGGTGGATGGCGATCCCCTCACGGACATCACGATCCTGCAGGACCGGACCCGTCTTCTGGCGATCATGAAAGACGGTGTCTTCTATAAGGCTCCGGAAGCCCTCGCAACTCGCGAGCGCGCCTGAGGCCGATCTTGGTCACCACCGCCGGGTCGGTGGTGTAGCGCAGCTCGCAACTCGCGAGCGCGCCTGAGGCCGATCTGGTCCGATCGTTCCAAGCGGACCGCTCCTGGTGATGTTCGGCCGTCCGGGCTCGGACATCGCCTGGGGCTGGGCAGCCGGGGCGAGGCCCTCGGCATTATCTGCCTCCGCTGAAGTCGGCCGCCGTACAGACGAGGGAAAGAGGAGGGGAAAAGCATCATGGACGATCTCGGCTGGCGCAGCGTCCTGTTTGTCCCGGCATCACGCCCCGACCGCTTCGATAAGGCGCTTGCCGCCGGCGCCGATGCGGTCTGCGTGGACCTGGAGGATGCCGTCGCGCCGGCGTACAAGGAGGACGCCCGCGCTGCGGCCGTGCGCTTCCTGGCGGATTGTGCCGGCGCTCCCGACCGCGTTGTGCGGATCAACACGCCACGCAGCGTGGCGGGGCTGCGCGATGTTCTCGCGCTCATCGATGCACGTCTGTCAGGCGGGACCATCGTCATTCCCAAGATCGACTCTCCCGAGGAGGTCTGCTGGGTCGATCAATTGCTGACTGAGGCGGGGCTCAGTGTCCGCCTGGTGGCACAGATCGAAACGCTGCGCGGGGTGGAGCAAGCAGCAGCCATCACCGCCGCGACGCATCGCGTGAGCGCCGTCATGTTCGGAGGCTTGGATCTGGCGGCGGAACTCGGCGTTCCAGCGTCCTGGGACGGACTTCTGTATGGGCGGTCGCGCGTCGCGCATGCCGCGGCCCAGGCCGGCATTCCGGCCATCGATATGCCCTACGTCACGGTGCACGATGCCGACGGATGCCGCGCCGAAGCGCATCGCGCCTTGGCCCTGGGATTCACGGCGAAGATGGCGATCCATCCAAATCAGGTGTCCGTCATCAACGATGCCTACACGCCAACGGCGGACGAGGTTGCCGAAGCCGAGCGGGTCGTTGCAGCCTGGAAGGACGCTCCGGACGGCGTCATCCAAGTGGACGGGAAAATGGTCGAGCGACCGATCGTCCTCGCCATGCGGCGCACGGTAGCCCGCGCGCAGGCGTCCAGGCGAGCCGAAGAGAAGCGGTAAAAACATCATCGTCCAGGAAAGCCGTCCGCGGGAGAGCCGCTCGACGGACCCTCAAGGGGCGGATTGTCAGCAGAACTAAGGGAGGAAGAAGCCATGCGTTCATCACCGTCGTTCCGACAGCGGCTTGCACTTGGGGCAGTTTTGGCCGCTACGGCTGGCCTCGCCCTATCGTGTCCGGCACTGGCCGCCGATGTCCGGACGGGAAACAACCCGGCTTCCGGAGTCCGCCGCCCGAACATCCTTCTGATCCTTGCCGACGATCTGGGCTATTCCGACATCGGCGCCTTCGGAGGCGAAATCCAGACGCCCAATCTGGACGCTTTGGCGCGCTCGGGGCTTCAGTTGACGAATTTCCATGTGTCGCCGGCCTGCTCGCCGACGCGCGCCATGCTGATGTCGGGGGCCGACAACCACGTGGCCGGACTGGGCACCATGGCCGAGCTTCCGACCCCGGAACAGAAGGGCAAACCGGGCTACGAGGGGACGCTCAGCATGAACGTGGTTCCCTTCCCGGAACTGCTGCGCGATGCGGGATACCACACGTACATGGCCGGCAAGTGGCACCTGGGCTTGACGGAGGAACTGAGCCCGGCCGCCCGCGGGTTTGAACAGTCCTATGCCATGGTCCAAGGCGGGGCCGGCTTCTTCGATCAAACCGGAAACGCGCCGCCGCCGGACGGCAAGGGGACGAGCAAAGCCCGCTATCGGGAAAACGGCAAAGACGCCACGCTGCCCAAGATCGACTACACGACGAATTTCTATACGGACAAGATCATCGAGTACATCGGCCGCAATCGGACCGACGGCAAGCCGTTCTTCGCCTACGCGGCGTACACGGCGCCCCACTTTCCTTTGCAGGCGCCGGACGCCCTCATTGAGAAATACAAGAACACCTACAAGGTGGGGTACGACGTCATTCGCGACGAGCGTTTCAAGCGCATGCAAGCGGCGGGTCTCATCCCCGCGGACATGAAGCCCCCCGCTCCCTCCCCGACGTGGCCCAAATGGGAACAGCTCACACCGCAGCAGAAGGACGCCGAGGCCCGCCGGATGGCGGTCTACGCGGCCATGGTGGACGCTCTCGACCAGAACATCGGGCGGCTCGTCTCTTACCTGAAGGAGACCGGCGCGTTCGAGAACACGATCATCGTCTTCCTGTCCGACAACGGTGCGGAAGGGAATGACATTCTGGACCTGGTGCCCGCCAAGTGGGTGAATGAGACCTTCAACAACAGCGTAGAGAACACCGGACGACCGGGATCATACGTGGGGTATGGGCCGGGATGGGGGCAGGTGAGCGCCACGCCATTCCGCCTGTACAAGGGCTTTCCCACCGAAGGCGGTGTGCGATCGCCGACCATCATCTCCTACCCGAAGCTCGGGCGTGGCGGAAAGCCGGACGACCAACTCGCGACCGTCATGGATCTGGCGCCGACCTTCCTTGAGGCCGCCGGCATCAAACATCCGGGCGACAGCTACAAGGGCCGTGCCGTCCATCCCATGCAGGGCGCATCGCTGTGGCCCTACTTGAACGGCCAATCCGACCGCGTCCACCCGAGCGACTATGTGTTGGGCTTGGAGCTGTTCGGGCGCGCCTCCTTGCGGAAGGGCGATTGGAAGCTGGTTTGGGTGAACAAGCCGTGGGGGGCGGGCGAATGGCACCTGTACAATCTCGCCGAAGACCCCACCGAGGAGAAAAACCTCGCCGACGCCCGTCCAGAGAAAACCAAGGAGTTGCTGGCTTCCTGGCAGGACTTCCGCACCAGGAACGGCGTCATCTTCGACGAAAGGATTGCTGATCAGCTCGAATACAGCAACGGCACGCGGTACTACAAAGAACTGGAGCAGTAAGCGTTACGGTTGCGACGGCAACCGAGGTGAGTGGGGAGGATGCGGCCAGGGGGCACCGACCGCATCCTCCCAAGCAACCGGCGCCGAGGTCAGTGGAGTGCCGCGGGAGATTGTCTCATGGCTCGAAAGACCGTGTTTTTTCTTCTTACTGTGATGGCCATCGGGGCTGCTGGTGGTCTGACCATGCTCAGCGGGCCCCGCGCGGCCCCGGCCATACCGAATCCTGAGCAGGGTTTGCTTTGCCAAGCCTATTCCGGCATGCCAAACAACAAAGATTCGCACGCTGGAATGGTGTGGGTCCCCGGTGGGGAAGCTGCCATCGGTTCCGACGAGTATTACAGTGAAGAGGGGCCGGTTACGAAGGTCCGCGTGGATGGCTTCTGGATGGACCGGACCGAGGTCACGAATGCCCAGTTTGAACGATTTGTCGAAGCAACCGGGTACGTGACCGAGGCGGAGCGCGTCGTCACCCTGGCTGGCGCCGGTACGCCACAGCCGGCCGGATCGGTGGTTTTCGTGAGCCCGCTCAGCCAGGCGGGCAAGATCAACAGCTGGTGGCAGCTGGTGCCCGGAGCGAATTGGCGCCATCCGGAAGGCCCTGGCAGCGACATCAAGGGTCGCGAGAACCATCCGGTGGTTCACGTGACCCACAAGGATGCCTTGGCCTACGCTCGATGGTTGGGCAGGGACCTTCCCAACGAGGCGCAGTGGGAATTCGCCGCGCGTGGCGGACTTGAGGGTGCGCCGTATGCCTGGGGAGGGGAATTCACGCCACAGGGTCTGGCCATGGCCAACACCTGGCAGGGCTTTTTCCCGATCCAGAACACCCAGGCCGATGGGTACTTGGCCACAGCGCCTGTGGGCTGCTTCAAGCCGAATGGTTACGGTCTTTACGACATGATCGGCAACGTGTGGGAGTGGACGTCGGACTGGTACCGGCCCAGCCACGAGGGGTTGGAGATGTCCAATCCGACCGGGCCGCGTCAGGAGGAGAGTTATGATCCTCGCCAGCCAGACGTCCCCAGCCGGGTCATCAAAGGGGGCTCCTTCCTCTGTGCGCAGAATTTTTGTCAAAGGTACCGTCCAGCCTCACGCCATCCGCAGGAGGTCGGACTAGGGGCAAGTCATCTGGGGTTTCGGACGGTGTTGAATGTGAAGTAGGCGCGGTCCAGAGAAGAAACCTCTCAGCTGCTGGTTGAGCGGTCATCCACAGATCGCTGTCTCAAGCCCTCCCGAAGCACTGATGGTATGTCCAGCCCGCCATGATGACCCCTCGTTCATAATCCACCCTGGGCCGCCAGCATGCCGGCGCATGCAGCACGGTCATTGTCCGCCTATGTCAGAGCACGGGGTTGAAGGCGGCGAGATTGCCGGGTTTTCGGAGCATTTTGTCCACCTCACCGGCATGCTGCTCCTCCGTGTAAATCATCTGTCGGGCATACTCTTCGAGCATCACCGATCGCCCTTCCACCAACCCCAGAAGTTCGCGGTAGAGCGCCAGCGCTTTGCCCTCGGTGGCCAGCGATTCACGGAGAATCGCTCCGATATCGAGCTGGTGACTGTCGAGCAACGGGCCGATGGCGAGCGAGGGATAGGCACCGAGGTGGGTGATCATCTCTCCAGCCTGCTGAGCGTGGGTCAGCGATTCCGTGGCCTGATCGCGCAGCCAGGCGATGATTGGGATGCGATTGTAGCCGAAAACCAGGAACGAGTAGTGGGTGTAGCGCACGACACCGGCGAGTTCGGCTTCAAGGATGCGGTTGAGAACCTCGACCACCCGAGTCGTATCGAGATCAGCCATCACGCTGTCCTCCTCCGAAGGCTCGTGCATTGTTCGCCAGCACGCGAGCCAGCCGGCCCACTGCCATCAACCATCAGGCGGCCGAGTGATCACGCCGGCCATCAAAGGATCGCGTCCCACCGCGTGGTGTCTGAGGCGTGAGGCTGGCCCGCCGGAGCGCTCCCCCATAGCTGGCGCAGGCGGGCCGGCCGTTCGGGAGCGGCGGTCACCGTGTTCTTCGGCTAAGTTGAGGTTGCTTAACGACCATCAACCAAGACGGAGACCACGATGACCGAGGACAGGATCGCTCTTCAGGAGCTGATTGGGAAGAGCGCCGATGCCGACTTTCTGCGCGAGATGGTCGGCTTCGCCGCCCAGCGCCTGATGGAGCTGGAGGTGGAGAGCCTGTGCGGCGCCGGGTATGGCGAACGCAGCGAGGACCGCCAGACCAAGCGCAACGGCTACCGGGAGCGGACCTGGGAGACGCGCGCCGGGGCCATCGACCTGCGCATCCCCAAGCTGCGGCGCGGCTCCTACTTCCCGGCCTTCCTGGAGCCGCGCCGCACCGCGGAGAAGGCGCTAATCGCGGTGATTCAGGAGGCCTACGTGCAGGGCATCTCGACGCGCAACGTCGATGATCTGGTCAAGGCGATGGGCATGACCGGCATCTCCAAGAGCCAGGTCAGCCGCCTGTGCCAGGACATCGACGAGCGCGTGCAGGCGTTCCTGAACCGGCCGCTGGAAGGCGACTGGCCCTTTGTGTGGCTGGATGCGACCTACGTGAAAGTGCGCCAGGACGGCCGCATCGTCTCGCTCGCCGCCATACTGGCCATCGGCGTCAACAGCGATGGCCGGCGCGAGGTGCTGGGGCTCGGCCTCGGGCTGTCGGAAGCCGAGACCTTCTGGACCGATTTCCTGCGCACCCTCACCCGCCGGGGCCTACGCGGCGTAAAGCTGGTGATCGCCGATGCGCATCTCGGGCTGAAGGCCGCCGCTTCCAAGGTGCTGGGCGCCACACTTCAACGCTGTCGTGTTCATTGCATGAGGAATCTCCTCGCCTGCGTCGGCAAGGCGCACCAGACGATGGTCGCGGCCACCATTCGCACCGCCTTTGCCCAGGAGACCGCTGAGGCGGCGCATGAGCAGTGGCGCCGGGTGGCCGACAGCCTGCGGCCGCGCTTTTCCAAGCTGGCGGCGCTGATGGACGAGGCGGAGTTCGACGTGCTGGCCTACATGAAGTACCCCAAGGACCTGCGCACCAAATTGCACAGCACGAATCCTCTGGAGCGGCTGAATGGCGAGATCAAGCGGCGCACCAACGTCGTCGGCATCTTCCCTGGCGAAGGGGCGGTTGTGCGCCTCGTCGGCGCCTTGCTGCTGGAGCAGCATGATGAATGGGCGGTGGCCCGGCGCTACATGACCATGGAAAGCCTGGCCGAGCTGTGCCACCCTCACACCCCTGATCCGCTGTCCATCGCAGCGGAGTAGACCGGCGGCCTCAACCCGCCGAAGAGCACAGAGGCCCCCTCAGACACCACGCCTCGGGGCACGATCCATCAAAGCGAATTTTCGGATGAGAATGCCGAAACGCATGAGGGCGGGCGCAATTGGTGACGATGCACGCTGTCTACCTTTCCCTTTCACAACATCCCCGACGACAGCTTTTTTGGCGAAAAGCGGACGATCAAATTCTTTTCCTTCCACCAATCCTGCCCTTTGAGCCAGGACCAAGGCTGTTCTCACAATGTTCGACCTTGGCGTTGTTTGTGTGCTCGGCTTTGCGCGATCTGGGACGGCATTCCTTCCCTCATGCCCGGATCCAGAAGGCCGGTTCATCGGCGATGAAGGCGAGAGCGTCCTCAAGGTCGAACACCGCCCCGAAGGGTCCAGCCGGTCCCCAGGCCTCGCGCCGCCACCACAGAACTTCGACGCGGTTGGTCTCGCCCAGTGGCCGCAAGCGGGCAACTGGCGCGCCGGTGCGGGCGCTGAACAGTGAGTAGCCGCGGTTGATCCGGCGGACGGTGAGGCCGCCGCGCGGCCAGGGATAGGTGGCAATCCGCTCCAGGACGGGGTCGGTCGTGGGCATCGCGATCACGCGTGCGCAAGTCTGTTGGGTGGTCATACATCCGGCGCCGCCAGAGGTGTACCATGGTACGCCCCATTGTCCTCCCCAAAAGCTTCGTCGCGTGGCTCTGGCCGTACCTGGAGGCCTTCTCCGGACGCACCCGCGCCACGGTGGCGGCACTCGCCGTCGGCGCCGTGCTGGCGGTCGGCCCGCGCACGGTCGCCAATGCGCTGCGCGCCCTCGGTCTGGCCGATGAGCCGGGGTTCGCGACGTTTCACCGCGTGCTCAACCGCAACGCCTGGTCGGGGTTGGTGCTGGCCCGCACGCTGCTGCACGCCCTGGTCGGCGCCTTCGTTCCGGACGGACCGGTCGTCATCGGCGTCGATCACACTCTGGAGCGCCGGCGCGGCCCGTGCATCCGCCCGGCCAGCCAGTATTATGACGCGGTGCGGTCGTCCAAGAAGAGACGGGTCACCAGCCACGGCCTGCGCTGGCTGACCGCCATGCTGCTGGTCGAGGTGCCGTTCGCCGGCCGCATCTGGGGCCTGCCGGTGCTCACCGCGCTGACGCCCAGCCGCTCCTGGTGCCAGGAGCACGGACGACATTACCGGTCGGTCAACGACTGGGCACGCGCCGTCCTGCGGCGCCTGCACCGCTGGCTGCCGGAGCGGCTGGTGGTCGCCGTTATGGACGGCGGGTTCGCCGCGCTGGATTTGCTCGACGCGCTGAGCCCATCCATCATTGTCGTCACGCGCTTGCGCTTGGATGCCGCCCTGTTCGATCCCCCGCCGGCCGAGCAACACTATGGCCGCCCGGCGGTCAAGGGAGCCCGGCAGCCGAGCTTGCGCGCTCGGCTGAGCGACCCGGAGACGGTCTGGCGGCGCGCTGTCCAGGCCAGCCGCACCCAGTGGCGCACCGGTGGCTGGATCGAGTACGCCAGCGGCACGGCGCTGTGGTATCATGCGGGTAAGCCGGTCGTGCCGATCCTGTGGGTGCTGGTCCGCTATCCCGACGGCCGGCGCGAGCCCGAAGCCTTCCTGTGTACCGATCCGACGGTGCCGCCGCGCACGGTGCTGGAATGGTTCAATCGTCGCTGGTCCATGGAAACCACTTACGAAGAAAGTCGCGCCCACATCGGGATCGCGACGCAGCGCCAGTGGACCGATCCGGCGGTGTTCCGCACGACGCCGCTGCTGTTCGGGCTGTATTCGCTGATCACGTTGTACGTGCACCAACATGCCGACCGGCTGGCGCTGTCGCCGCGGCGCGCCCTGTGGTACCCCAAGCCGGCGCCGACCTTCGCTGATGCGTTGGCCCGCCTGCGCCGGCACCTGTGGTTCGAACAGGTTTTCGCCATCTCGTCCGAAACCACCGAGATGACGAAAACCGCCCCTCCGCTCCTGCGCCGCCTCATCGAATCCGTCTGCTACGCTCCATGAGCCACGTCAATCCCGCACTCCGCTTGGCCGGATGACCACCGTCCCAGAACGGACGGATGTCCCACGATGCGCAAAGCCGAGTGTGACACTCGGCGCCGCGCCCTCACAATGGCCCGCTCCTGCAAATCCAGAGCTGCTTGCCCGACCAGCAGCGACCGAGCGCGCCTTTCGGGATCACCATCGGCGGCTGCGTCCAAAGACCTGTCATCGCGCCCGGGGGCCAAGGGGGATCGAGCACGGCCGCGCAACGCTACGGCTGGACGACCCCGGACGGCGTCTACCGCGGCCTCACCCCCTGTCTCGAACCGATTCCGGTCACCCTCAACCACCAAGCGCGGGCGTGCT
Source organism: Azospirillum canadense (assembly GCF_025961225.1). Classification (GTDB taxonomy): domain Bacteria; phylum Pseudomonadota; class Alphaproteobacteria; order Azospirillales; family Azospirillaceae; genus Azospirillum; species Azospirillum canadense. The sequence continues at coordinate 201,757 of NZ_JAOQNG010000003.1, forward strand.
CCGGCTCCATGGATGGTTTCATGGGCAGCGTGTGGGGAGTCACCATGAGCGAGATCCACGTGCAGACCGACGCCAGCGCCGCGACCTACCGCAAGCTGCTCCCCTGCGGTCCTTGGGGGGCGCCCGAGGGAACGGTCGAGAAGGATGTCCAGGCGTGCGCCGGGCAGTATTACGACGACCTGGCGGGCGGCGTGTCCTGGCCGATGGTCCGCTATGGGGTGCGGCGGCAGGGCGGCGGCGAGAACGCGGTCGAGATGTTTTCTCCCATCACGCAATGCCTGCCCGACATCGATCCGCAGAAGCTCATTCAGCACGGCGAGCGGCAGGTCGGCTGGCAGCACGCCGACGGCATCCTGGCGTCGTTCCCGGTCATGCAGCGCACGCGCGACGGCGTCGACATCGGCCAGCTTTACATCGGCGATCCCGCCCAGCACTATGCCCTGGACTCCGAAGGCGTGGTCGACGCCGGTCCTCCCGAAATGGTCGGATGCGTGAGCTTTCAGGCACGCCAGCTGGTGCGCCGCTACCATCGCCCGGACGACAGCGCGGTCGACGTCCTCGGCCTTTACGACGCGCCGGTCATCACGGACAGGTGCGCTCGGTGATGCGAATGACCCGGTAGCAACGGCGTTCCCCTGCCCCACCACAGTCGCACTCCACCGTTGCGTCGTGGCGGTGTGGTGCGCCACGACAGAGGGTAATTACGGCGGTCATGGTGGTCGTCTTCCGGTGCAGGTGATCCCGGCCACGGTCACGGGCCGAAATAGGCGTCAGCCGCATCCTGATCGATGATGTGGCAGCCTCCTTTTCCCGCGACGGCGGCGGGATGGTGGCGCAACGCGAGCAGCAGGATGGACCAGCGGATGCGCCCGGTGGCCCAGAGGCGGACCGCCTCCACCGCGTAAGCGAGCGTCAATCGTTCCGGGCGGAAGTCATGGTCGGACAGCGATGGCATGGTGGGGTTCGTCCTCGGCTGGATACGGCGGGCGCGGGGCGCCGTGGGCGGGGTTTGCTGGCGGTGACGGTCATGAATCGATTCATGGATCGCCCGACCTGGTGATGGCGTGCCTCTCTCATGCAGTGACGCTGTGTTGAGAGGCTTTCCCTTTCGCGCGCGGGGCTGCGCGCCCTGGAGCGAGTTGAGCGCCAAACAGGCGCCAAGCGAAATCGGTGATGATAGCACCCTCCAGGCTGAGCAGCCCCATGCGCCGCAACGCCCCAACCGTCCGCGGCGCGCCGGCGACCAGTGCGCCCGACGCCAAGGCGCGAAGATAGGCGCGGCTGATCTTGGACAGGCGCGGGGTGTGCAAGCGCGTCGTTGGAAGGTCGCTACGCTCGTCGACCAGGAGCAAGTCTGCCCGAGCCGGCAATGGACGGCCGACGCCCCTTCGGACCCGCGCGATCTGCACGCCACACAGCCGCACGTCGCCATGCCGCGTTTCAATGCTTCGACCGATCCAGGCCAGGGCTTCCGTGACCGCTGCATTCTCGCGCTGCGCGGCAAGATCGATCATCGCCGCGCGCTGAATGACCGGCCGTTCACGCCTGGTGAAGCCCCGCGCGTAGCATAACGCGACAAAATCCCATTGGCCGGTCTCACCGCGCGCCAAGGCGACGCCGGCGGATCCGTCATGCGACGGCGCACGGCCATCGTCCAAGGCGCCGCAATGCCGGCGCCGTCCCTTTCGGCGCGGCGGAGCCTCCGGCCCAAGCTGACCGGCCGTCGGGATGGGGGGTGTATGTTACCGCGCGCGTCTACCATGCTCCCGACCTTTGCTCGTCCATCAGTCGCCGCGTCCGCATCTTCTGCCACGCCGGGAGCTGAGCCAGCCCTACCCGGCGGAGCCGTTGCGCAACCGATGCCGCCGAGGACCGCGCGAACGTAGAAGTAGGTTAACGCCGTGTAGTTGCTGCTTCCATGGTTTCGTTGCGCATATCTAATTATGCGCCTGCGGCGATTCACTACCTGCGATATGCCTGCGCGTCGGCAGCGGGCGGCCGCTCTCAGCGTCATCGTCAGTCCACCTCCTCGGGGTCAGCGGCACCGCGGCGGGAAAGCCCCAGCACTCCGACGCAGTGCTCTTCACGGGTTGCGTCGCCACTAGAGCACAACCCTCTTCGCTGGGAGCGAATTCTCCTTGACGGCCTATTCGCTATCAGCGATCATCCGCGCATGAAGCTCGTGATCGAAACCACCGCGTTGAAGGTGCTGCTTCGCATGCCGAAGGGCGATGCGGCGGGACTGCGGGCGAAGATCAAGGCGTTCGCCGAAGCTCCCTATGAACCGCACCCTTGGGCAAAGTCCTTTGGCGGCGGACGCGGCCGCATCCGCCATGGCGACTGGCGGGCCATCTATGAGATTGATGGCGATGCGCTGTTGATCACCGTGCTGAAGATTGGGAACCGGAAGGAGGTCTACCGATGAACGCTCTGCCCATCACGCCGATCGCCGAAACGGCCGACAGCGTCACGCTGAGCCGGGCGGACTTCGAAGCCCTCGCCGAGTTGGTGACTGACGCGCAGGACCTGGCCGACGTCGACGCGGTCAAGGCCCGCTTGGCCGCTGGGGAAACTGAGGTGTTCCCGTTCGAGGTCGCCGAGCGCATCCTCGACGGCGACCACCCGGTCACGGTCTTCCGCGAGCACCGCGGCTTCACATCCCGTGGCTTGGCTGAGGCCGCGGGGGTTTCGCAATCCTATCTGTCCGAGATCGAGAACGCCCGTAAGCCGGGGAGCCTGGACACGATGGCCCGCATCGCCAACGCGCTCAAGGTCCCGCTCGACCTGCTGGTGCGCACGTGATCGCTGGCGGGCTGCTGTCATCCGTGAATGTCCGTGAAGCTATAACCATGCTCCAGCTGCGCATCGACCACCGGACGGAGGTGGCGTGCGGCCGCATCCTGCGGGCCTGTGGTGTCGCCACCGATCATACCAACGCGCCTCGGGTGCCCGCGGTGACACCCACCTTTAACGACCCGTTCCACCCCGAGCCGACAGGAGTATGTGCCGAGCATGGAAGCCGAACTTTCGCCGCCGCCCGGTGGACTTCAGCTCGCCTCCGTGGCGATCTTGGACAAGGCCTTGATCGCTGCCGCAGACCACGCGGCGCGCTACTGGACGAGCGCCGATCCGGGTCCTCTGCGGCCCGGGACCGAGGCGCACACGCGCGCCGTCGCGCACATGTTCCGCGAGACCTTCAACCCCTACAAGCCGACCGTCATCGATTGGCCTCACCTGGACGTCGAGGCCCGGGAGCGGCTCATCAGCTTGCCGATCTGGGACATCGCGGTGCAGACCGAAGGCAAAGCGCGGATACGCATGCTCGCCTACGCGCACAGCCTCGCCGATCCCCTATGGCGAGAATCCATTGAGCTGAATGGTTGGGAGGAGGGCCGGCACAAAATGGTCCTCGCAAACCTGGTGGCCGCGTACGGAATCACGCTGGAGCCCGAGCCCCCCTACCCACCGCCGCAAAATACGGAATGGGCCTACCTCGTCACCGGGTTCAGCGAGTGCATCGACAGCTTCTTCGCCTTCGGGCTCTTCGCGCTTGCCGAACGGTCGGGCTTTTTCCCGCCCGAACTCGTTGAAACCTTTGAGCCGGTGATGCAGGAGGAATGCCGGCACATCTTATTGTTCGCGAATTGGCTCGCCTGGCATCGCCGAACCATCACCTGGTGGCGCCGTCCGTGGTTCGAGGTGAAGGTCGCGGCTGCTTGGTTGTTCCTCGGGTGGGAACGGATCGGTTTGGCCCGCGGCATGGACGACGGACAAGACGGGCGGGGCAAGCCGCAGGACAACAATTTCACGGTCACCGGCAGCAAGGCCGTGACCGATGGCGATGTCAGCATCCCGGACCTCCTGACCCTGTGCCTCGCTGAGAACGACCGCCGCTTCGCGGGCTACGACACGAGACTGCGGCGTCCAACGACAATGCCGGCTCTCGCCCGGTTGGCGCTCCGGTTCATGGGGCGCAAGCAGCCGATTCCTTCGGGGACAGCATCATGATGCGCTGCTGTGGTTCGTCAAGGCTCGCGCCTTGTTGACGAGAGCCTGGGCCCTGCCCCCCTTCCGCCACCAGCACCACGGCCGACAGAAACGCAACGCCGCGCATTGCCTGCAGAGCCTCGACCAGCGGCCGCAGCGCTCAGCTCCGGGCCAGCTCCTTAATTTGCCCGTTCAGCCGATCGCGCCGCGTCTCGGCATCGATGACGGTATCGATCAGCTCCTGCAAAACGATCTGCTGAGCCGGATGCTCGAAACGCTGATTGGCCAGCCAGCGCCGACGCACTCACGCCCGAGCTCGGTCATTTGCCGGTGCAGACTATCGCCGCACGGCCCGGCCTCGTAGCAGACGCTCAGCCGACCGTACTTGCTGGCCAGCTTCTCGATGAGCCGGCGCACGGCGTCAGCTCGGTTGGGGATCTCGCCCAGAAAGCGCACCTCGCCCAAGCGCCCGGGCGCGCCCACCGCGACGGCGATCGTCTCTTTGTGCATGTCCATGGCGACAAACACCCGGTCATTCTGCTCCATGGCTCGTCTCCTGTGTCTGAGGCATGGCGCCGGCCCACCCGGTGCAACCCTCGTTCGCGACAGAACGTGAGACGAGCCACCTTCGGCTCAGCAGGGACAGGGGGCTAGTGCTCCTTTCCGCCGTCTATGCCGCGAAGGGACACGATCATGTTGCCGCGCCCGCGGGGCGGTTCCGTTGGCGCGACCGTGAATAGGACCCCGTCCTGCTCCACAGCGCCATGGGCGGTTCGCACTGCCCACCGAAGCTGATAGCTGCCGGCTGGAAGCGCACCCAGGGCGACGAAGAGCGTGTTGGGCGCGCTGTTGAGTCGCGCGTGCAAAACGCGGGTCGATTCCGGTGTGACCAACTCGACGCGTGCCTGCGCGTGGTCGAACGGTTCCTCAAATCGGACGAGGAAGGAACGTGTCGACCCGGCGACGACAATATTCGCACGCTGCCCAGAGGCGAAACGGTCCTGCGAATCGGCATGAAGCGGCGATGTCCATGCAATCGTAACTAGGGCGGCACTGGCAATGGTCATGTGAATAAGCCAATGCCGCACCTTGCTTGGGGCGATGTGAGTATTCATGGCGGCTGCTCGAGGTTGGGCCCGGGAGCCCCCCATTCACCCCACCAGTAAGCGGATTTCTTTGGCTGCTTGCTGGTGGGGTGATCGGAGCCTGCCACCCGGACCATTGAAGCTGCGCAAGTCACATCCAGCAGATCGCTTACGGTACCGAAGGCGACCGAAGCGATTCTCGGACGACCCGGTCTCTCGCGGTTCTACTGGGTGCCTATGGTCAGTCGCTGCGGGTTGCCGTCTGGGGCTTCGGCACGCTTGGCGGGAAATCGCTGTCCATAGCTCTCTCCTGCTGCATCAGTTGACGGCATGGCGGGCCCCAGCGCCGTCTCCAACTTGGGTGGCCGGGTTCTGGACCTTGGTGTCAAGGCCCAAAATGCCGCGGGCGAAGCGCAGATACTCCTCGGCCTGAGCATCGTTGCCTTGGGCGTGCAAGGCCTGCGCGACACTCAAGTTCGTGGCGATGGTGGTCCTGGTATCGCGGCTCGCGTTGTCGCTGACCGACCTTGCTTCGATCGTGCCCCGAGGCGTGGTGTCTGAGGGGGCCTCTGTGCTCTTCGGCGGGTTGAGGCCGCCGGTCTACTCCGCTGCGATGGACAGCGGATCAGGGGTGTGAGGGTGGCACAGCTCGGCCAGGCTTTCCATGGTCATGTAGCGCCGGGCCACCGCCCATTCATCATGCTGCTCCAGCAGCAAGGCGCCGACGAGGCGCACAACCGCCCCTTCGCCAGGGAAGATGCCGACGACGTTGGTGCGCCGCTTGATCTCGCCATTCAGCCGCTCCAGAGGATTCGTGCTGTGCAATTTGGTGCGCAGGTCCTTGGGGTACTTCATGTAGGCCAGCACGTCGAACTCCGCCTCGTCCATCAGCGCCGCCAGCTTGGAAAAGCGCGGCCGCAGGCTGTCGGCCACCCGGCGCCACTGCTCATGCGCCGCCTCAGCGGTCTCCTGGGCAAAGGCGGTGCGAATGGTGGCCGCGACCATCGTCTGGTGCGCCTTGCCGACGCAGGCGAGGAGATTCCTCATGCAATGAACACGACAGCGTTGAAGTGTGGCGCCCAGCACCTTGGAAGCGGCGGCCTTCAGCCCGAGATGCGCATCGGCGATCACCAGCTTTACGCCGCGTAGGCCCCGGCGGGTGAGGGTGCGCAGGAAATCGGTCCAGAAGGTCTCGGCTTCCGACAGCCCGAGGCCGAGCCCCAGCACCTCGCGCCGGCCATCGCTGTTGACGCCGATGGCCAGTATGGCGGCGAGCGAGACGATGCGGCCGTCCTGGCGCACTTTCACGTAGGTCGCATCCAGCCACACAAAGGGCCAGTCGCCTTCCAGCGGCCGGTTCAGGAACGCCTGCACGCGCTCGTCGATGTCCTGGCACAGGCGGCTGACCTGGCTCTTGGAGATGCCGGTCATGCCCATCGCCTTGACCAGATCATCGACGTTGCGCGTCGAGATGCCCTGCACGTAGGCCTCCTGAATCACCGCGATTAGCGCCTTCTCCGCGGTGCGGCGCGGCTCCAGGAAGGCCGGGAAGTAGGAGCCGCGCCGCAGCTTGGGGATGCGCAGGTCGATGGCCCCGGCGCGCGTCTCCCAGGTCCGCTCCCGGTAGCCGTTGCGCTTGGTCTGGCGGTCCTCGCTGCGTTCGCCATACCCGGCGCCGCACAGGCTCTCCACCTCCAGCTCCATCAGGCGCTGGGCGGCGAAGCCGACCATCTCGCGCAGAAAGTCGGCATCGGCGCTCTTCCCAATCAGCTCCTGAAGAGCGATCCTGTCCTCGGTCATCGTGGTCTCCGTCTTGGTTGATGGTCGTTAAGCAACCTCAACTTAGCCGAAGAACACGGTGACCGCCGCTCCCGAACGGCCGGCCCGCCTGCGCCAGCTATGGGGGAGCGCTCCGGCGGGCCAGCCTCACGCCTCAGACACCACGCGGTGGGACGCGATCGTTGCTATCGTTGCTCGCGCCGAGCTTGCAATTCCTGTGGCAGCCAGCCACCACCATGCGCGCGGGCAAGGGCTTGTGCGATCTGCTCGGGGGATGTGAGTAATGCGCACAGATCCTGCCAGACCAAGTCGTCGAGCTGGTGGGCCGGGGCATAACGCGCCGAGCAGCGCTCGCCGCGCCCGCTCACGATTGGATCCCCTTTGCCGCGGCAGATGTAGTAGTCGTACCCCGGCTGGACCGTGCGGCACAGGCAGCTCGACTGACACACGCCGCAGCTCACCAGAGCGCGCAGCAGGTAACTGTGCCGGGTGTTGTGACGCCGGGCAAAGGCTTGGTTCTGGGCGAGTTTGGTCTGCGCCTGCTTGAAGCGCTCGACGCTGATCAGCGCCGGAATGCTCGCCACCGGCAGCCACTGCTCCGCTGGCGTCGGGACCGGCGAGTCACAAGGCCGGCCAATGGGGTGGGTCGCCGACCGACGGACCCGGGGCGGGCGGCTGCGCCAGCGTCCGGCGAAGACCTGACCGGTGTAGCTGGGGTTGGTCAGAATGCCGCGCAACGTCGTCGGCGACCACTGCGGCCGGCCGGTCGGTGAGACGATGCCCAAAGCGTGCAGATGCTTGGCCAGACTGAACAGACTGGCGTGGTCCTCGATGAAGCGAGTGAACAGCTCCCGGACCACGGCAGCCTCCACCGGCTCGACCGTCACGCCCGCTGGATCGCGCGGACGATTGGGGTCCAAGCGGTAGCCATACGGGGCTTGAGTCCAGGGCAACAAGCATCCGGCGCGCAGCTTCATCTGCCGTCCCCGTCGCATGCGCTCGGCGATCAGGGTGCGTTCATATTCCGCCACGGCACCCCGGATCTGCAACGGTAGGTGATCTTGCGGATCGCGCCCCATTGGGCGGTCCAGAAACTCGACCCGATAACCGAAGCGCTCCAGTTCCTCCAGGAGGACCATGAGCTGGACGTAGTTGCGGGCCAAACGATCCGGGTCGGTAACCAGCACCCGCTCGACCTCGCCCGCCCGCACCGCATCGCGCAGCCGATCCAGGCCCGGCCGGTTCAGTGTCGCCCCGCTGTACCCGTCATCCCGGAAGATGGTCTCGCTGGTGAACTCCTCGCCGTGGGCGCAGAGGTGGGTGCGCAACCGGTCGAGCTGCTGGTCGATGGTTTGGGCCTGCGCCTGACGCGAGGTCGAGACGCGCACATAGACGACCGTCCTCATGGCTCACCTCCTGCGTTGGCGGAGAGGTGACGGTCGCCTCGACCGGCGCCGTCTGACCGTCCAAGCGGCTCCAGCCCAGGATGAGCATGTACGCCCGATCCCATTGCCGGGCTCCGTCCGCGGCAGCCTGCGGCTGCCGGCGAACCTGCCAGTGGCGCTTCATCGGCACCTCCCCGATCACTTTCCTGATCGGGAACCGTGCCAGCCCCCTCCTGCGCGCGATCCCGCAGCCGCAGAGGTCGGCGCCACCAGTTCAGGACAAGCTGCCCTGACCGCGACAGGCAGAATTTGTCATTTGTGATCAGCCCATTGAGCGGCTGATCAACAAGTTGAAGCAGTTCCGGCGAATCGCGACCCGGTATGAGAAGCGCGCCGTCAACTATCTCGCCATGATCACCATCGCAGCGATTCTTCTATGGCTCTGACCTTTGCCAACACGACCTAACATTACAGTTGCGCTCGGCCCTTGAGGTGAGCCTCTCTGGCGAGAGCTTGGTGGCATCGCCTCCAGGCGGACCAGGCGATCACAAAGGCCGGCTCGATGCGCCGCTGGGCTAAGCGGTTGGCAACACGACGGATCTCCTGCATCGACCAGCGGACCATCGGCGGGGTACTTTCCTCGCCGTTTTTGGGGGCGCGGCCAGGGCATCAGCCTTGTGGCGGACCACCGCGAGCAGAGCGAAAGCGAGCATCACCAGCGAGACATGCCGGTGCCAGCCATGCCAGCTCCGCGTCTCGTTGTGGTCCAGCCCGAGTTCAGTTTTGGCCGTCTCAAACGCGTCCTCGATCGCCCACCTCTGGCCCTCAACCCGGACCAGCGTGTCGATCGGGGTGCCTTCGGGGCACCAGGTCGTGAAGAACGCCAACTCACCATCGGCGGGACGCCGCCGGATCAGCAGGCCGCGCGTCCAGAGGCCCAGGCCGGGTGGCGCCCCGACATAGTCCGGATCGAGATCGGCCAGTTCCAGATAGGCCCAGTCGAACAGCCGCGGCCCCTTGCTGCCCGCGCCCGCCGACAGGCGGACCCAATCGTCCTCAGCAAGAGCCTTGGCGATGTCCTCCGCCGTGCCACCGACGTCGGGCCGCGCGCCCCAGGAGTTGAAGTGGGCGGCCCCCGTGACACCGAGCACATAGCCCTTGCCGGCACGACGCAAGGCCATCTCCAGTTCGCCGACACCGTAGACCGTGTCGGCCGCCACCCAGGCGAAGGGGACCGCCGCCTCCAGCGCCCGGCGCACCATCGCGACGGCGATGGCCGGCTTGGTGGCGAAACGGACGGCTTCGGGGACATGGGCCATGGCCAAGCGGTCCGGATTGCTGGTCCAGTCCTTGGGCAGGTAGAGCCGACGGTCGATGAAGGCGTGCCCCTTGGCCGAGACGTAGGCGGCGAAGACGCCGATCTGGCAGTTGGTGATCTTGCCCGCCGAGCCGGTGTACTGGCGCCCCACGCCACACGATGCCTTGCCCTGCTTGAGAAAGCCGGTCTCGTCGATCACCAGGGTGGCGTCGGGCTCCGTCAGGGCCTCAAGGGCGTACTCGCGCACCACGTCGCGCAGCGCGTCGGCATCCCAGGCGGTGCGGCCGAGCACCGCCTGCTGGCGCCACGGGCCCTTGTCACCCGCGGCTTCCGCGCGCATCCACCCGGTCTTACGCCGCTCCGGCCCGAGCAGCCCATCCAGGAACATGGCGGCCGAGACCGCTGTGCTGGCCTGCAAGAACAAGGGCGGCAGCCGGGACTTGACCTCGCGCAGCTCGGCAGACCACAGCTCCAGCAGGTCCTCGATCGCAATGCCGGACATGGCGACCTCCCAAAGCCCAGATCAACAGGCGGGTGGCCGCTTCATCGCAACTGTAATGCTAAGCTCAGCCTGCGCGATCTCGCGGAAACTCTGCTGTCGCGTGGTCTGGTCTTCTCCCACGAGGCCGTGCGGGAGTGGGAGGCCAAGGTGGCCCCGCTGCTCACCGATGCTCTCCGGCGCCGCCGGCGCGGTACGGTGGGGCGGAGCTGGTCCGTCGACGAGACGTACCTGAAGGTCGGCGGGCGCTGGTGCTATTTGCACCGGGCGATCGACAGCGATGGTGCCCTGGGCGAGGTCTACCTCAGCGAACACCGCGACCAGGTGGCCGCCGAACAGTTCTTCCATTCCGCGGTGGCGGTCACCGGCCGCATGCCCGAGACGGTTACGACGGACAAGCACGCCGGCTACCCGCCAGCCATCAAGCAGGTGTTCGGGGATGCGGCTGAGCACCGCACCTCCAAATTCAAGGACAACCATTTGGAGCAAGATCATCGCGGGATGAAAGGAAGGACGCGGCCGATGCGCGGATTCCAGCTCCCAGACAGCGCCCATCTTTTCTGCCGGGCCCATGACGAGGTGCGCAACTTTCTGCGCCCGGCAACCCGGCGCAACCAGCATGTTCCGACCGCCCGGCGACGGGCGATCTATGTCCGGAGGGACGCCGCCCTGCGCGACATGCTCGCCGTCGCGTAATCGACCCTTCCAATTCAGGGCGGCGTCATGCCCTCATGCACGCTGTGGCGCGAGATCTGACGCAACCCGCCGTCGCGTCCCGATGGTGACGAGCGCCCGGCTCCCGTCGCGCTCTGCGACAAGGCTTGCGTGGTGCGCATTGAGATCTCAGCCAGGCGCGTGCCGGCCTCCACCATGGCCTCCACGGTGTCCCGGAGGTAACGACTGTGCGCTTCGGCAACGGCGAGGGGCGTGACGCCGCGGGCGAAGCACTGCAGGACGCGCGTGTTTGCGTCGGCCGTTCTGTTCGTATAGATCATCCAGGTTTCACTCGTGTCGCGCAACGCGTCGCCAAGGGCCGTCGGCCACGCCGCCAGTGCGTCGATGGCTGCCCTGTTCGGTTGCGCCAGGTCCGTCAGCCGGCGCGCCGTCTCGAACAAGGTCGCGGTCGCCTGCTGCGTGGCTTGGCCAGCGACGCCGGCGGTCTGGCGGGTGCCCTCCTGCGCCATGTCGGCGGCCGCGCGTGCCGCCACGCCACCGGTCCGAAGCACCTGCTCGCCGCCGATTGCCGCGGTCTCAACCGGACGCATCATCGCGATGCTGGCCTCGCGCAGCGAGCGCCGCTGGGCCTCCTCGGCGGCTTGCGCGCGCTCCGCCTCCTCCGCGCGCCTCTGGCTTTCGATCTGGATGCGCCCGGCCTCCAGCCTTTCGCTAACCGTTTGCGCTTCCTCGTCGCTCAGCGCTTTGCGCACGGCCGGCAGCAGCTCCTTGCGTTCATCGCGGACATGCTGCTGGAAGACCTTCTTCAGCTCCGCCACCTTCGTGGCGAAGTCTTCGTTGTCCTTGGGCATCCGGTCGAGATCGCTGAGCAGTGAGCGAACCTGCCTGATGTCGTTGATCGCGTCGGCGACCAGGTCCTTGGTTTCCTTGTGCTTACGAAGCACTGGAAACAGGTGCTTTTCCTCGAGTGTCGCGTGCGTCTCCAATTCCTCCTTCAGCTCGCTGAACAAGCGCTCACGCGTTTTCACGGCGTTGTTGGACGTATCGGCGAGACGGGAGAAGAGTTCGTTCACCTTGGTCAGGCTCTCCTGCATCTGCTGTGCGATGGTCATGCTACCTTCCCCTTCAATGTTCCGCTGGTCGTGCACCGCGGTCGTCATGCTGCAGTGCGGCATAGGATGAACCAGAGGATAGAGCTCTGGGTTCCAAGCGTAATGGGATGAGCATTCCTGCGAACGAGAGGCAAACCATGGGTGCTTTGATGAGATGGATGCTCCCTTTTCGGCACGGCAGTGCCAGATAACGGACAGGCTCATCTCATCACGGGGGTTGTGCCACGACTGCGGCGTTTATCGGTCTCGATCTGACGAAGTCGCCGCAAGCGCATCGGCAGCCTGCACTTCGTTCGCTGCCAAATGGGCATCCTGCAACACGCAAAGCTGGTGTCTCACTGAGCACGATCGAACAGGGTCCTCCGCAGGACCATGTTGCCCGGCCGATCTTCGGGCGTCGGATCGTGCCCCTAGGTGTGGTGTCTGAGGGGGCTTGTGTGCTCTTCGGCGGTTTGAGGCCGCCGGTCTACTCCGCGGCAATGGGCAGCGGGTCAGTGAGCTGAGGGTGGCACAGCTCGGTCAGGCTTTCCATGGTCATGTAGCGCCGGGCCACCGCCCATTCATCATGCTGCTCCAGCAGCAAGGCGCCGACCAGGCGCATAACCGCCCCTTCGCCAGGGAAAATGCCGACGACGTTGGTGCGCCGCTTGATCTCGCCGTTCAGGCGCTCCAGCGGGTTCGTGCTGTGCAGCTTGGTGCGCAGGTCTTTGGGGTACTTCATGTAGGCCAGCACGTCGAACTCCGCCTCGTCCATCAGCGCGGCCAGCTTGGAAAAGCGCGGCCGCAGGCTGTCGGCCACCCGGCGCCACTGCTCGTGCGCCGCCTCGGCGGTCTCCTGGGCAAAGGCGGTGCGGATGGTGGCCGCGACCATCGTCTGGTGCGTCTTGCCGACGCAAGCGAGGAGATTCCTCATACAATGCACGATCCGAACGCAATCGACAAAATCCGCTTCACCGCGACGCTTCCGTTCGCCTGGACGAGTATTGGCAAGCCACGCCGACGCTGGTGACTCGTGTGCCGGCCTGTTGGTCCGGCACCTCCACAGCCGAGGTGCCCCCCAATGCCGCGCCGACGATGTTGCCCGACACCAGCAACGTGGACCGTTCACTCCGTCTTTGTTCGCACTCGCGACGGACCGGATCGGCTTGCGGATGCGTACCGCCACCTTCTCCGGCCCCCCACTCCCACCGCTTCTGAAAGCCCGCCCGCCGACGCTACCGCGGCAGGGCCGGTCGAGGGAGATCAACCATGCGCGCTGCCATCTACGCCCGCGTCTCCACCGAACGCCAGGAACGCCAGCAAACCATCGAAAGCCAGCTCACCGCTCTGCGCGCGTGGGCCGACGCCAACCGCCACGACCTGAATGACCGCCATGTGTTTCGCGACGAAGGCTACAGCGGTGCCCGGCTCGACCGGCCGGGGCTGGATGCCTTGCGCGATGCGGTGCGCGATGGTGAGGTGGAGGTCGTCGCGGTGCTGGCTCCTGACCGTCTGGCCCGCCGCTACGCCTACCAGGTGCTGCTCCTGGAGGAGTTCCGCCGTGTGGGCTGTGCGGTGGCCTTTCTCAATCACACCATCTCCGATGACCCCGGCGATCAGCTTCTCCTGCAGATCCAGGGAGCGGTCGCCGAATATGAGCGAGCCCTGCTGAGCGAACGGTTTCGCCGCGGCAAGCTGCAGAAGGCGCGAGCCGGTCAATTCATCGGCGTCCATGCGCCCTATGGGTACCGCTATCTACGGCGCCAAGGCGGCGCTGCGGGACGCCTGATCATCGACGAGGCCGAGGCGGAAACCGTGCGGATGCTCTACGCTTGGTTGACCGAGGAGCGGATGACCCTGCGTCAGATCATCAAGCGCCTGAACTTCGGGCCTTGGTTTCCGCGTTGCGGTCGGCGGCCTTGGTCGGTCTCGACCGTCCACGACATTCTGTCGGACCCGGTCTATACGGGAACCGCGTACTCAAACCGTTACGAGTATGTTCCAGCGAAGAAGCCACGCTCGCGCAAGCCCACCTACCGTGGTGTTGGCTGCCGCCGCTTACGGCCAAAGGAACAATGGATTCCGATTGCCGTCCCGCCCATCGTTGACCAGGAGACTTGGGATCGCGGTCAGGAGCAACTCGCGCGGAATGCCGCCTTGTCCTTCCGCAACAACAAAAAATACGACTACCTGCTGCGCTGCCTGCTCACGTGTGGCGCATGCGGTCTTGCCATGTACGGCATCACCCGGACGGCGGCGGGGAACATCCCTTGTCACTATTATCGCTGTGCCGGCAAAGACTGCGTGGAAACCGCGCGCCCACGTCCCTGTCCGCGCGCCCACGTCAAAGGCGCGGATTTGGACCGAGTGGTGTGGGAGCACGTTCGCGATCTCTTGCGCGCCCCCGAGCGGTTGATCGCTCAATTTCACCAGTTTGCCGGCGAAGCGGATCGGCATACGGCTCACGAGCGTCAAACGGAGCAACGGATCACGGCGCGGCTCAATGGCCTGGCCCGTGCCGATCAACGCCTGCTGGATGCCTATCAGGCGGAGGTGATCAGCCTGGAGGAATTGACCGATCGGCGCCGCCAACTTGATGACCAGCGCCGTGCGCTCACCCACCAGCTCGATCAACAGCGCGGGTTAAGCCGCCAACGCGCCAAAGCGTTGGAGGTGGTGTCCAACCTGACTGCGTTTTGCGAGCGCGTTCAAGGGCGCCTCGACGGCGCCTCGCTCGCTGACAAACAGGCCATCTTGCACCTCGTGATCGAGCGCATCATCGTTCACGACGGCAGCGTGGAGATCCGCCATGTCATTCCCTTGCACAGCCCACCGCCGGGGCGCGACCCCATGGCCGAGCCGATTGGAGGATTGCGTTCGGATCGTGTGAACACGACAGCGTTGAAGTGTGGCGCCCAGCACTTTGGAGGCGGCGGCCTTCAGCCCGAGATGCGCGTCGGCGATCACCAGCTTCACGCCACGCAGGCCGCGACGGGTGAGCGAGCGCAAGAAGTCGCTCCAGAAGATCTCGGCCTCTGACAGCCCAAGGCCGAGGCCCAGCACTTCACGCCGGCCGTCGGTGTTGACGCCGATCGCCAGTATGGCGGCGAGCGAGACGATGCGGCCATCCTGGCGGACCTTCACGTAGGTCGCGTCCAGCCAGACAAAGGGCCAGTCGCCCTCCAGCGGGCGGTTCAGGAACGCCTGCACGCGCTCGTCGATGTCCTGGCACAGCCGGCTGACCTGGCTTTTCGAGATGCCGGTCATGCCCATCGCCTTGACCAGCTCATCGACGTTGCGCGTCGAGATGCCCTGCACATACGCCTCCTGGATCACCGCGATCAGTGCCTTCTCCGCGGTGCGCCGCGGCTCCAGGAAGGCTGGGAAGTAGGAGCCGCGCCGCAGCTTGGGGATGCGCAGGTCGATGGCGCCGGCGCGCGTCTCCCAGGTCCGCTCCCGGTAGCCGTTGCGTTTGGTCAGCCGGTCCTCGCTGCGTTCACCGTAGCCGGCGCCGCAGAGGCCCTCGACCTCCAACTCCATCAGGCGCTGGGCGGCGAAACCGACCATTTCGCGCAGAAAGTCGGCGTCGGCGCTCTTCCCAATCAGCTCGTGAAGAGCGATCCTGTCCTCGGTCATCGTGTTGCTCCGTCTCGGTTGATGGTCGTCAAGCAACCTCAACTTAGCCGAAGAACACGGTGACCGCCCGCTCCCGGACGGCTGGCCCGCCTGCGCCAGCTAGGGGGAGCGCTCCGGCGGGCCAGCCTTACGCCTCAGACACCACGTGCCGGGACACGGCCCGGCGTCGCGACCGAGTGGGAATTGGCGCTGCGCGATCGCGCCCGCGCGCAAGGCTTGCTGAAGCGTGACGACCGCGCCGTGGTGGAGTAGCTTCCAACCAACTCGGGATCAAGGGGCCGGCATGTTTACGGTGAGCGAGGAGGAACGCGCGGCGATCAGTCGCGCCTACGAGGACGGCGGCGAGTGGGCGGCTGTTGCCGAACTGCGTCGTTACTTTGCCATCGAGGACAACGACAATGCCCTGTTCGCGGTGCGCAGCATCGTGCGCTGGCGGGCGGCTCCCGTCTCCCCACCGCCGCGCCGCCCACCGAACGGAGCCTCGCGATAAGATTCGCCTGACGAACATGGAATCAAGGGTGATGTCCTCACGATGGTGCTCGGTGAAATCTCCAAGCAGGGCAACGACCTCACTCCAGGCCAGACATGCGCAACCGCGATCTGATCGGCAAACCGGACTGGACACCCGCGACCTATGAGGCCGTCGCCGCGGATCGGATCGCGCCGAACCAAGTCATCGTCATCATGATCACCGGGGAGGTCCGCGGCGCCTTCGGCATCGATCCGCGCACCGCCGATGACGGCATGCCGGTCTGGATTATCACGCATCTGGCAACGGGACATCGCCTGCCACGCGAGTTCCTGTCGCGGGACGCCGCCGTGGCCTGCGCCCAGACGCTGGAGGGGCTGGCCTGCTGGACCATGGACGATCCGGGACAGATGCTGAGCCACCCCGATGCCCGGCTTGCCCGTCGGCTGGTGGCCAGCGCTCCGGGAAGTCGCGCAGACCGTGCCGAACCGTCCGGCAATGTCTTCAGGAGTGGCGTGGAGCCGAGCTAACCAGCAGGCCCACGGCAACGATGCGGTGGACTCTGGCAGCAGAGCCAGCACGATGCCATGGTGGGCGTGCGAGAGCGGCGCTGTTGCGGGGAGTCGCACAGGCGGCTTTTCCCGCTGCGTCCGCGTCACAGCTCCGTGATGTGTGAAAAGCGGAGAGGAGGGGTGCGGTCGGAACATTTTCTAGCGTTGCGTGATCGGCCCCAATCGCGTTCTCCCGAGCAAACGCCCGTCGATGGCGGCGAGGGCGCATCCAATCAATGCCATGGCGAGGACATGGCGCGGTTCGAGCCGCTCACCGAGGAGAAGCGCGCCCAGGACAATCGCCGAGACCGGGATGAGGAACGTGACAAGCAACAAATTCGTCGCGCCCGCCGTGGCCAGGAGGCGGAAATAGAGCACGTAGGCCAACGCGGTCGAGAGCCCCGCGATGCCGAGCACCGCGCCCGATACGGTGAGACTTGGCGCCGCCAGCGTCCAGGGGTGATCGACCAGAAGAGCCACGGGCAGCAGCACAAGCGTCGAAGCGGTGACCTGGCCCGCCGCCGTCACCATGGCTGGGACTCCCATGCGCTTGAAGCGCCGCCCGAACACGCCAGCAAAGGCGTAGGACAAGGCCGCGGCCAGCACAGCGCCCTGTGCGACGACGTTGGTCCCCAAGCCCGTCAGCACCGCTGGGCCGACGAGAACGGCGACACCGGCGAGGCCGACGAGAACGCCAACGAGCCGGTTCGTGGTCATCTTTTCGTCGGGCGTCAGAAAGTGCGCAACAACCACGGCGGACAGTGGCGTCGTGGCATTGAGGATCGCCGCGAGCCCGCTCGCGATACGCGTCTGGCCCCACACGATGAGGCAGAATGGTACAGCGTTGTTGAGCAGTCCCATGCCGAGGAACGCGGCCCAGGCCCGTCCATCGCACGGCATCTTCAACCCGAGCATTGGAACGACGAGGTTGAGGATAAAGGCGGCGAGCCCGACGCGCAGCACAACCAGGGTGATGGGGGGCAGTTCCCGGAGTGCGACGCCGGTGAAAAAGAACGAGCCGCCCCAGAGGGCCGAGAGCGCGAGGAGCATGCCCCATTCCGAGGGCCGCATGCTGTGATTCAGAGCGGGTTGCATAGGGCCTCCAACGTGGGAAAGCCCACGATGCTTACGACGAAGCCGTGTCGCCGCGCGACCCGTTTCTTGCTCTCAAATTCCAAATGTCGCGTGCGATGGGGAGCGTTCCACACGCTGGCGTTCGTGCCCACCGCGTGAACGGGGCGAGCGAATACGCGGCCGTCCCCAGCTGATGCGTCAGCACCTCTTGCGGTTGCCGCGCCGAGGTGGGCTATTGCAGCACGCCGATCCCATGGGCCTGGTTATCCTGCTGGCATTCCGGTCCGGTCTCGCCGGTTAGAATGATGCCGGGCACCGGCCGACCGACACGCTCGCCCAGCTTGAGGATCACCGCGGTGCCGACGCGCCCATGGCTTCGGTAAGAGTCGGCCAGCAACACGTCGGGGCTCTGGCTCACCGTGCGCAATGAGGTCAGCGGAAACCCGGCCTCACTGCGCGGCTTCCAGCTGCCGATCCAAAGCCCGCCCCAATTGCCGTGGCGTGACGGGCTTGTGCATCACACGCAAGCCGTAACTTGCGGCATCCCGATGGCATTCCGGCCCCGTCTCGCCCGTAAGGATGATCCCGGGGATCGCGGTGCGGAACATCCGTCGGATGGCGAGAATGGCCTCGGTGCCGATGCGCCCCTCGCGCAGCCGGTAATCGGCCACGATGATGTGGGGTGGACGCCCAGCACGCTGAAGCCGTTCGAGCGCATCATCGGTCGAGCCTGCGATCACGACCTCGTAGCCCCATTCCTCAAGCATTGTCTTGAGCCCGAGCAGGACAATCGGGTCGTCGTCAACCACGACGGCGAGCTGCCCGGAACCGCGGGTTGGTGTCGCCGTCTCCATGGAACGGGGGACGGCGGCGGCGCGGCCGGCTGGAACGCCAATGGAAAACACGGAGCCCGCGTCGGGAACGGAGCGGACATCGATCGGGTGATCGAGCAACTCGGTGATGCGCCGCACGATCGCCAGCCCCAAGCCAAAGCCTTGGGCGCGGTCGCGCTCGGCATTGCCGACCTGATGGAACTCCTCCCAGACGCGGCTCAAATGCTCCTCTGGAATGCCGATCCCGGTGTCGTGGACCGCGATCCGCACCGTGGTGCCGACCCGGTCGCACGCGATCCGAACCTCACCGGTCTCGGTGTAGCGGATGGCATTCTCGACAAGGTTGCGGATCACCCGCGCCAGCAGCGTGCGGTCGCTCCGGACGACATCCGCGCAGGGGGCGGCCCGCAGCATCAGCCCCTTACCCTCGGCAATCGGTGCGTATTCGACCGCGACTTGATCGATCAGCGTGCCAAGCGCAAAGTCTTCGAGTATGGGCTGAACAACGCCCGCATCGAAGCGCGATACGTCCAGCAGGCTGTCGAGCAGGCCCTTGAGCGCGTCGAGTCCGCGCTCGAGGTGGATCAGCGCCTCACGCCCCTTCGCTCCGGACACGCTCCCATGCAGCGCGGCCGCGAACAGGAACAGCGACTGAAGCGGCTGACGCAGGTCGTGGCTGGCGGCGGCCAAGAACTTTGATTTCGACACGTTGGCGCGCTCGGCCCGGTCACGGGCGTCCTTGATGTCCTGTTCCGCGCGCTGGGCCTCGGTGATGTCCCGGACCGCGCCGATCAGGCGAACGGGCTGCCGCCTCCCCTGCCCGTCTCTCCAAAGCACCTTGCCGGTCGCGTCCAGCCACCGCACCGTGCCATCCGGCCACAGCGCGCGAAACCGCAGGCGGTATTCGCCGGAGCTCGCCGGATCCATCGCCCCCTCCTCGGCCCGCCGAACTAAGGGAACATCGGCCGGGTGGACGCGCGAAAGGTAGACGGCACCGGTCACCGCGGCGTCGGCTGACAGCCCGAACATCGCCTTGCAGCGCGCCGACCACGTCAGCTCCCGGCTAATAAGGTCGAGATCGAAGGTTCCGAGATCAGCCGCGGCAACAGCGAGGCGCAACCGTTCATCGCTGATGCGGGAGTGGGCTTCGGCCTCACGTTCGGCGGTTACATCCAGAACTAGGCCGTCCCACACCACACGGCCGTCCGCCTCGTGCCGGGTGTGCGCCAGACTGCGCTGCCACCGGGTGCGTCCGTCCCGCCCGATGACCTCCAGCTCCACCGAGTACGGCTCGCCAGTCTCCGCGGAGGTCCGGATGGCGGTTTCCCAGCGCGCTCGGGACTCCGGCGTCATGCCATGCTGCAACGTCCGGAGCAGGTTTTCCCCAGCGATGCTGCCCGGCTCGTAATCCGGATAGAGCCGTGAGCATTCGCTGACGAAGGGATAGCTGACGACTCCGTCCTTGAGAACGCGCCGGTAGATCATACCGGGAAAGTTGCTGGTGATATCGGTGAGCCGGTCAGCGACCGCCTGCTCCATCTTCAGCGCGTCAAACCGCTGTTCGGCTTGGCGCTGACGCCGATAGGCCCGAAGCTGCCCGAAGGCGAGGACTCCGGCGAGAGCGACCGCCACAAGGCCGCCGAGTGCCGCGATGGCGACGGGTTTGCGCGACAGCGCGGAGATCGCCGCGGAATGAGTTCCGGCAACGATGGCCCACCCGGTCAAGTCGGAGCGGACCACGGCCACGGTCAGCTGCGCTCCGTCGCGGCTAACGGCTTCAAAGACATCATCGTTTTTGTCTTCGGCGCCTTTCAAGACCGATGCGGTCACCCGTTGGCTGATGGCGGGATCGGTCCGACCGGCGGATGCGGTACTCGCCACCAGGTGGCCTTGGCGGTCGACGATGGCCAGACGCCAACCCTCGGGGACGCCCTGCTCGCCCAGCAGTTTGGACAGGGCATCTGTGCGGATGATGGCGGTCAAGGCGTACCGCGGCTCACCGTTGCGGAACACGGGGACGCGAACCGTTACGATCGGCTCCGGCATTCTGGCAGTGTCGACCAGGAGGTTGCCAGCTTGTGGCTTTCCCGTCCGAAAGACTTGTTCCAGGCTCCCCGGGTCAGCGACCGGCGGCAAGGGCATGCCTCCCGGAATGCGCGTATTCATGACCTGGCGCTCATGGTCGGTGAGCACGACACCGAGCCAGGAGGACCGTGCTTCCAATACGCGCTGGGCCTGAGTCTGAAAAGATCGGAGGTTTGGCGCATCGAGAGCTTCGGAGGTTGCCAGAGCGTGAAGCACGCCGAATTCGTTGGCGATCTGCCGCTCGACCGCGGTGGCGACCGCGCTCGCCTTCATACGCAGGCCATTCTCGACGCCCGCCGCACGCTCTTTACTGTACAGGAACAGCATCACCGTCGCGAACAGCACGGCCGGCAAACCGGCCGCGGCGGCGAGTGCGGAAAGGCGCAAGTCCGACGTCATGCAAACGGGTCCCCAGTGCCAAAGCCAGCATTCCGGCCCGGAAACAATTAATCCTTTGTTAACCTATCACCAAAGGACGATGGCCCCCTTCGGGAGCCGATGCCATTCGGCAGCGCGAGAGGGGTGCTGTCAGACGCGCCGCGCCGACGTGGCCGCCCGCCCAAGTCACTGAAGGCAATAGGCTTTGTTGCACAAGTCCGGTCAGGGACCGCTCTGTTGGCCTGAGGGGCGATTGGGGTATAGAGGCGAGCGCTGAAGCCGAGAGCCCGCATGCCGTACAAGCACAACGAACCGCGTCGCCACAAGATCCCGAAGGCCAAGTACAAAGTCGGGAACTGGCGGGAGTACAACCGGGCTTTGCGGCAGCGCGGCAGTTTGACGGTGTGGGTCACCCCCGAGGCCCTGGCCACGTGGACGCCGGCCCAGACCGGGCGGCGGGGCTGGCCGCTGGCATACTCGGACCTCGCCATCGAGACGGGGATCATGCTGCGCCTGGCGATGGGGCGGCCGTGGCGCCAGACCAAGGGCCTGTTGCGCTCCATCGTCCAGTTGCTCGGGCTCGACGTGCCGGTCCCCGACGACACCACGCTGGCCCGCCGCAGCGCCCGGTTACCGCTGACTACCGCACTGAAGACGCCGACTGGGCCGGTCGATGTCGTCATCGACTCCTCCGGGCTGAAGGTGTTTGGCGCCGGCGAGTGGTGTCATGAGAAGCACGGTGGCAAACCGCGCCGCAGCTGGCGTCGGTTGCACCTGGCCGTCGATCCGGAGAGCGGTAACGTCCTCGCCGCCGAACTGACCACGACCGAGGACGGCGACGCGTCCCAGGTCGGGCCCTTGCTCGATCAAATCGCTGGCCCGGTCCGGGCCGTGCTGGCCGATGGCGCCTATGATGGCGAGCCGGTGTACCAGACCATCGCCGAACGCCACACCGACGCCGCGGTGATCATTCCACCGCGCTCCACGGCGGTGCTCAGTGACACCGCCCCGACCGCCCCGACGCAGCGCGATCAGCATATCCACGTCCTCGCCGAAAAGGGCCGGATGGGCTGGCAGCGGGCGACCGGCTATGGAAAGCGCGCGCTGGGCGAAACCGCCTTCTCCCGGTACAAAACTTTGATCGGACGCACGCTCCGGGCTCGGACTCTGCCCGCGCAGAAGGTCGAAGCCCGCATCGCCTGCGCGGTCATCAACCGCATGACCAGCCTCGGCATGCCGGTTTCCCATAAGGTGGCCTGAGGGCCGCGGGCAAGGCGCGAAGCCTGTCCGTAGCGCGATTTACGCAACAACGCCCGCTGAGGCGCTCGGGATCACCGTCAAACCGGTCGCCCGCGGTCGGAACGGGACCTTCATTCCGGCCGGAATTTGCTGGGCGGTGGAACGCTCTTTCGGATGGCTCGCCCTCTATCGCCGGTTGAACACGGTCGTCGAGCGGACGAAGGAGCACCTCGTCGCCTTCATCGAGATCGCCTTCGTCTCGATCCTCTCACGCCGCCTCAAACGGCTCGCTGCCGAGACCGTCAAAGCATGACAGCTACGAACAAGCTCTCAGAGGCAATGGCTGCTCCCGCCGCCAACGGTCGTAGTCTTCCTCGACCTGCTCGGCGGCACGCAGGCGCTCCTCCCAGGCGCGCTCCAGGGAGCGGGCAACCAATCGGTTTTCCGGCTCGACCGCGTCGTATTGCCGGCGGGCGCGCTCGGCCTCGTACCGGGCCCGCTCGCGCCGGAGCGCCCATTGCCGCTCGAGCAGGCGGGCTTCCTCCTCCAGGGTGTTCAAGGCGGCGATCGCCAGGGCCACCCGGTCGGGGGCGAGCGCCTCCAGGATCAGGCGCTCCACTTCGACATCGACGGCGAGCGCGCGGACTTCCTGGCAGCCCGGATCGCCGCGTTGAGCCTTGTCGGCATGACATCGGTACACCGGATACTCGCCATGGGGCCCGGAGTACCCCAGGGTCATCCGGCGACCGCTGCGCCCACACACAGCGATGCCCTGCAACAGGGCCATGCCCTTGCGGGGCACACCGCGGTGGTTGGCCTCGTAGCGGTTGACGTTGTCCGACAGCCGTTTCTGATTGGCCATGAACTCCTCCCAACCGATGTAGCCGGGGTGAGCGTCCAGCAGACACACCGGCCAGTCCGCCAAAGGGCGCGTCACCGTTCCGCTGCGCGCCGAACCGGACCGCCGATGGCCGCGATCCTGGAAATGCCGGCCATAGACGTAGGCACCGGCATACCCCGGATTTTTCAGGATGCTGAGCACCCGGCTGCTGTCGGCCGGCTGCCACACCACAGCGTGCGGAGCGGGCCCCCGCAACGGGCGGACCGGCACCGACAGGCCGGCCTGGCGCAACGCCCGTACGACGGCGTGGGCGCTGCCCAGGTCGCGGAACAGGCGAAACACCAGGTGGATGCGGGCTTGAACCTCTTCGTCGGGATTGAGGATGATGGCTCCGCCGCTGTCCTCCGCCAGCCCGCCGGGCAACGGCTGACGCAATTTGCCGCGGGCCGCCTTCTGGCGTTCGCCCTGATGAAGGCGGACCTTGATCTGGTGCAACTCCGCCTCGCTCATGATGCCCGACAGCCCTAGCAGCAGCCGGTCGTGATAGGCTGCCGGGTCGAACAGCCGTTCCCCATCGGCGATCAGCACGCCGAAGAGCCCGCACAGTTCCACGAGCTGGTACCAATCGCGGTTGTTCCGCGCCAAACGGGAGGCATCCAGGCTGAGCACAAGGCCGGCGTGGCCCAACCCGATCTCGGCAATCAGCCGCTGGAACCCTTGTCGACCGTCGCTGGTAGCACCGGAACACCCAAGATCCTCGTCGATGACCTGTACCCGCTCCCGCGGCCAGCCCAGCGCGCGGGCGCGGTCGGCAAGGCGGTATTGCAGTTCGGTGCTCTCCTGATGCAGGCGCACCTGACCGATTGACGACTGGCGCACATAGATGAAGGCCAGCTTGGCGCGGTGCGCCGTGGTGATCCGGTCCTCACCGGGAAGCGGCGCGGTCAGCACGGTGGGTCTCCGGGACGGATCGCGGATGCGGCGCGCGCATCCGAACCAACATGGCGGCATAGGCCGCCACAATCCTTCGCCGCACGTCCATTGGCAACGCCGTCCACAACGCCGGGGCGGTCCCCAAGACCACCGGTGGCGGCTGGGCATGAAGGCTGATCCGCGGCGTCGACGCGATGCTGCTCATCGGCGGCATCCCCTTTGGAAACCTTCAACAGCGCGCGTAGGCAATCCGCTAACGGCAGCAGCGTGCGCGCAGAAATGCGCGCCTCGCACGGCTCGCGTGACGTGCCCCCGTCCGTATCCGAAATGAGGTCGGTGGCCGCCCGATGCACATGCCGGCGCCGACCATCGGGCAGAAAAACCGTCAGCCAGTCCGGACCGCGGCTGGATGCCTCCGGGGCGACTTGAAGCCGTTGGCCGTAAAGGGAATGTCGCCGGCTGGTGATCACGACGTCAGTGATCACCAGCTCCATGATGGAGGCGGTCTGGGGTGATCGGGGACCCAACTCTCGGAGACGCGATCCTGGACCGCATTCTTCACAACGCCTACCGCATCGACCTCACGGGCGACTCATTGCGCAAACCGCGACGCCCGCCAGCCCTGGCCGAAGGAGAGTGACGAGACCGCCGGGCGTCCCTGGAGCTCCACAGGCACCTCCCGGGCAAGCCGGCCGCTCACCAGCGTGATAGAGCGCGCTCGCGGCCGGCTTGCCCGGGGCCCTCCTGTGGATTCCAGGGACGCTCTCCACCTCGACATGATCATGGCGGCTTGACCCGACGCCATGATCATGCGACACGAAAAACGCCTCGCGGGGACACGCCACCCCGGCCGCTTTCCTTCGGAACCCTGGCCGGCTTCATTTCGGAACGGTGGCCGCCTTCAAATCGGAATACCCGGCCGGCTTCATCGGAATCTGCATCGTGGCGGCACAGGGCCCGCGGAACCTGGCCGAGTTGATTGCCCAGCTGGAGGATCTGCCGATCCCCGCTCTGGCGCGCGCGGCCCTGCTGGACGTGGCCGAGCATATCGAGACGAGCAACCGCCGGATCGCGGCTCTGGAGGCGGCGATCATGGCGTAGCATCGCACCACTGAGGCGAGCCGCAACCGCGCTACCATTCCCGGCATCGGCCCGATCACCGCCTCGATGCTCGCGGCCACTATCAGCGATCCGTCGGCCTTCAAGACCGGGCGCCATCGCGCCGCTTGGCTGGGCTTGGTCCCCCGACAGAACTCCAGTGGCGGCAAGGATCGGCTCGGCGGCATCACCAAGGCGGGCGACCGCTCCATCCGCCACCTTCTGGTCATGGGAGCGACTACGAGCATCCGGTATGCTCGCAGCAAAGCGCCCGGAGAGGGAGAGTGGCTGAAGCGCCGGTTCGCCCGCAAACCGGCCCGGCTCGTCAGCATTGCCCTGGCCAACAAGATGGCCCGCATCACCTGGGCCGTCCTGAACCGGGGCGACGTCTCCCGTAAAACGCCCCCTGTTCCCGTCGCCGCGTGAGGCCGGCGGCGTCGCGAGTAGGGACCCAGCTGTGTGAGGGTGCTGAGGGAGGGGATGGCGAGACGGTTCAAGCCGGGGATCGGGAAGACCCATGGACTGTCATGCGCCTCGAGCGCGGCAAGTTGATCGGGACCCAATCCCGCGGAGTTCATCATGGCCCGCGGTCATCAGCACCGCATTCTTCGAGGCCGGACACATGACCGCACCCGACCTTTTCGCCAAGCCAGATCTCTTTTCCCTTGCGCCGCAGCGGTCGTCCACACATGACAATACCCTTCCCTGTCTGCCCGGATGCCTATTTGGCCGGATAGGTGATCTTGCCGGTGGCCTTGTCGCTGGGCCACACGACCTCCTGGCCGCTGTCCGGCTTGTACTGCACCGCGATCATACTCTTGTCGGTGATCAGTTGGTGCTTGCCGCCCATTTCCGCCGCCGCGTAGGCCACCTTGCCATAAGGCGTGTCGAAGGTCATCGACCCGAGATTGGCGAGGATCTTGGACCGATCCCACGAGCCCGCGGCCTTCGCGGCGTCCGTTAGCGTCTTCA
Source organism: Azospirillum canadense (assembly GCF_025961225.1). GTDB lineage: Bacteria > Pseudomonadota > Alphaproteobacteria > Azospirillales > Azospirillaceae > Azospirillum > Azospirillum canadense. The sequence continues at coordinate 227,685 of NZ_JAOQNG010000003.1, forward strand.
TGGCCACATAGCCCTGAACAGCGCTTGATACGACCTCGCCGCCCCGTTTCGCCTCGGCCGTCTTCACCCAGTCCGCCAAGCCGGGGGTGGACTGCTTGGCCGACCACAGGTCGATGACCACGACGTTGTCGCCGGCTGGGCCGAAGTCGGACCGCTTCTCGCCGGCACCCTGCGTGACCAGCAACTTCGGCTGGGCGCCGAGTTGTTCGGCCTGCCGGGCGATTTGGATGTTGTCGCCGGAATAACCGATGATGAACAGAACGTCGGGATTCAGCCCCTTCGCCCGGTTCAGGATGGGCGAGAAGTCGGGCGTCCCGGCGCGAAACGGCTCGTTCATCACCACCTCGATGCCCGCTTCCTTGGCGTATTGCTGGGTGAACTTGGAGCCATCGGTGCCGTACAGCTTGTCCTCATAGGCGATGGCCAGAGTCTTCACGGCGGGGATGCTCTTGAAGAAGTTTACAGCCGCCTTCTGTCGGTGATAGTCCCAGATGTAGACGTGATAGTACCAGTCGTTCTTGCCAAAGGTTTCTTCTAGCCGCACGGAGGAGGAGCCCGCGTGGACGAAGATCGGCTCGTAGCGCTGGAGCGCGCTCAGCAGCGCGAAGTCGGAGGTGCTGCCGAAGCCACCCACGAAGGCGTCGACCTTGTCCTGGGTGGCGAGCTTCGCGGCGACTGTGGCCGAGGTGTTCGGCTCGCCCTTGGTGTCCTCGGTGACCAGCTCGATTTTCCGGCCGAACAGGCCGCCGTTCTCGTTCACCTCCTCCGCCGCGTACTGGATGCCCCAGAGGATCTGGTTGCCGCCACCCGCCAGCGCGCCGGTCAGCGGCAGCGGCACGCCGATCTTGATCGGCCCCTGCTGCGCACCGACCGGCGCCACGGTCACCGACCACGCGAGCGCGGCCGTCGCCAGGATGCGCCGGCCCGACATGTGTCTGAAAAATCCTCCCATGGCTTTTTCCTCCCCTGATTTTTGTGCGTTGATGCGGTCGGCACGGCGTTTTGACGCGTTTCACAGGCCCAGGTAGGCGACCCTCAGTCGTTCGTTGTGGCGTATCTCCGCGGCGGGGCCGGCCAGCGCCACGTGCCCTTCGTCGAGCACAAGGCAGCTGTCCGCGATCCCCATGGCCGCGGCGAAATTCTGCTCCGCCATCAAGATGGCGCAGCCGGCGGAGTCCTTGATGCGGCCGAGCGCCTCGAACAGCTCTTCCACCAGCTTCGGCGCCAGACCGGCGGAGGGCTCGTCGAGGATCAGCAGCTTGGGCTCGATCATCAGCGCCCGCGCGATGGCCAGCATCTGGCGCTGCCCGCCGCTCATGGAACCGGCGAGCTGGCCCTGGCGCTGGTGCAGGATCGGAAAGAGGTTGAACACGGTGTCGAGCAGCCGTCGGCGTTCTCCCTGGGCGCCGCGGGGCCGCAACGCCTCGAAGGCGCCGCGCAGGTTCTCCTCCACGGTGGCGTTGGCGAAGCAGCGGGCGCCGTCGGGGACAAAGGCGACGCCGGCGTGCGCCAATTGCCAGGTGGACAGGCGCGACAGGTCGCGGTCGTCGAGGCGGAGCGTGCGCCGGCTGACGTCCACAGTGCCCACCAGCGCGCGCAGCGACGTCGTCTTGCCCGCCCCGTTGGGGCCGAGCAGGACGAGAAGTTCCCCGCCCGACACCGCGAACTCCAGGTGCGGAACCACCATCAGGTCGCCGTAGCCGGCCTTTTCGATGCGGACCTGGACCCTGTTCACAGCGTGAATCCCTTTCCCAGATAGGCCTCGCGGACGTCGGGGTCGGTCAGGACGCGTTGCGGCGCACCCTCGGCCAGCAGGCGCCCCTGGTTGAGCACGATGGCGTGCTGGCACAGCCGCGCGATGATGCGCATGACGTGCTCGATCACCACGACCGTGACGCCCAAGACGTGGATCTCGCGCACCAGCCCGATCACCTGGTCGGTGTCCTCCAGGCTCAAGCCGGCCATGGACTCGTCGAGCAGCAGGACCTCTGGGCGGCAGGCCAGCGCCCGCGCGATCTCCAGCCGCCGCAGGTCGGAGACGGACAGCTGGCCACAGCGGGTGGTGACCGCCGGACGCAGGCCGCAGTAGTGCGCCAGGTCCGCCGCGCTACGCACTCCGGACGGCAGGGGCCGGTCAGAGCGGGCGTAGAGCAGCGGGACGGAGATGACCTCCTGAATCGTCAGCTCCTTCGGCACCTTCGGGACTTGGTAGGTCCGGGCGAGGCCGCGGTGCACGATGCGGTCCGGCCGCAGGCCGGTGATCGGTTGCCCCTTCAGCACGACGCGCCCCGCCACGGGCGGAATCTGGCCCGAGACCATGTTCACGAAGGTGCTCTTGCCCGACCCGTTCGGCCCGATCAGCGCGGTGATCGTCCCGCCGGGAATGTCGAGCGTGACGTTGTCGATGGCCCGCAGACCCCCAAAGGCGACGGTGCAGCCGTCGATGCGCAGACCATCCATCACAATCTCATCCATCACGGCCCCGCTCATGACGCGAGCCTCGCCTTGACGGTGTCCGCCTCGGCCGCGGGCTTGCGGCGCCGCCGGACGAGGCCCCTCGCGAAGCCGACCAGCCCCACCGGCATGCCGACGATGAAAAGGATGATCACCGCGCCATAGACGACCTGGTACCCGACGCCGCCGACGAAATGGCGCGCCACCTCCTCCAGCGCGCGCAGCGCCACGGCGCCGATGATCGGCCCCAGCGTCGTGTCCATGCCGCCGAGGATGGTCACCGCCAGCGGCAGGACGTTCCAGTTGGTGGTGAAGACGTCCTCAGGGATGACGTAGCCGTAAAGCCCGGCGTAGCAGGCCCCGGCCAGCCCGGCGACCATGCCCGACACGGCGAAGGCCAGGATTTTCAACCGGGTGACCGGTACGCCCGAGGCCGCGGCGAGGTGGGGGTTGTTGCGGATCATGAAGAAGGCCGGCCGGAACCGCGGGCCGAGGAAGATATCGCTGACCGTGGCCGCCACGACCAGACAGGCGGTGATGAAGAGAAGCTGGTGGGGCGGCGAGCCGCCTGCGATGACCGGCGGCATGATGCCCGTCGATCCGCCGGTCAGGTCCGGCGTCACCAGGATGAAGACCTGGATGGACAGGCTGAACGACAGGGTGGCGATGGTGAAGTAGAGCCGGCGCAGACGCAGCGTCACCGCGCCCAGCAGCACCGCGACGGCGCCGCACAGGAGGATGCCCGCGGCCCATCCCAACACGGGCCCGAACACCGGCGTCAACAGCGCCGAGCCGTAGCCGCCCATGCCGAAGAAAGCCGCGTGCCCCAGCGACACTTGGCCGGTGCGGGACAGGATATCCCAGGCGAGTGCCAGGATGGCTGACACGGCAACGCCGATGGCGATCTGCACAAAGAAGGGATGCTCCGCGACCGCCACCACGACGAAGGGCGCCGCGACCGCCGCGTAGAAGCCGAGCCGGTTGAGAAGCCGTGCCGCGTTCATGTCTGCACCTGCTTGCCGAACAGGCCGCTGGGCCGGACGATAAGGACGAGCAGCAGCAACAGGAAGGCAACCCCGAAGCCCCAGCTTCCGCCTTGCGGCACGAAGGTGCTCGTCAGTCCCTCCGCCAAGGCGAGGATGGCCGCCCCGACCAGCGCGCCCGGAATGTTGCCGAGCCCGCCCAACGCGATGATGGCGAAGGCGCGGATGACCAAGTCCACTCCGACCGTTGGCTGCACATACAGCACCAGCGCGACCAGCCCGCCCGACACCCCGGCCGCCGCCCCGCCGATGACGAAGGACAGCTCGAAAACGCGGTCGACGTTGATGCCGGCGTGTAGCGCAAGCTCGGGATCGTCGCTGGCGAAGCGCATCTGCGTGCCGTAGCGGGTGTGGGTCTTGATCCACAGCATCACCAGGAACAGCGTCAGACCGACCAGCGCGACTGCGAAGTTGTTGCCCGGAATGGACACGTCTCCCAGGCGCAGCGAGGGCAGCAGGGCCGGAGCCTGCATGACCCGCGGGTCGGGCGACCACAGGATGACGGCGATGTTCAGCAGCAAGATCGACAGGCCGAGCGTGGCGAGCAGCTGGTTGTGCTCGTCCTGCTTCAGAACGCGGGCCAGGAACACGCGGTAGACCAGCATCGAGAACAGCCCGAGCGCCACGCCCGAGGCTGCCATGCCAAGCCAGGGGGATAAGGCGTAGCGCGTGTGCAGCCAATAGGTCAAGAAGGCGCCGAGCATGACGAATTCGCCATGCGCGAAGTTGATGATGCGGGTCACCCCAACCGTCAGCGTCAGTCCTGCGGCCACCGCCGCATAGAGCCCCGCGATGGTGAGGGACAGGAGAACGGCTTGGCTCACTGAGGCGATGGTCATGCCCGCCTTCCTGCGAAGGGACGCTCACGCGTCGCCGTTGGCGTCCGATGTGGCTTCCGAGAAGTCCAGCAGCTTCGACTTGTATTCGCTGCGCGGCAGCGTGCCGGCGGGGACGAGCTGGACCGCCGTGCTCACCACCAGGGTCGCGCGCATATCCCGCTCGATCCGTTCACGCAGGTCGTCGGAGGGCGCCGCGCCCTCGGCCAGTTCCACGACCACCTTCAGGGGCGGCGCCTGCTTCACCCCCTTGGCACTTGGTCGGATGGAGATGACGCCGCTGACCGCCGGTGCGAAGCGGTTGACCACCTCGCGCACGGCGGAGGGGAAGACGTTGACGCCACGCACAATCAGCATGTCGTCGGTCCGTCCGATGCAGCGGACGCGCGGCGACGTGCGGCCACAGGCGCAGGGCTCGGTCCAGATTACGGCATGGTCGCGGGTGCGAAAGCGCAGCAGGGGCGCGCCCCGGTGCCGCAGATGGGTGAGCACCAGCTCGCCCTTCGCCCCGTCGGCGACGGGAACCGGCGCACCGGTTTCGGGGTCGATCAGCTCGAAATGGACGAAGCCGCGCCCGGAGAAATGCATGCCCTGCTGGTGCTCGCATTCGCCCCAGAGAGAGACGGAGATGTCGCCGATCCCCATGGCCTCGGTGACCCGGGCGTTCCAGGCCTCCTGCAGCTTGGTGCGCATGGCGGGCTCGCCGCCGCCCGGTTCGCCGGCGACCATGATGCGCTCGATGCTGCTGCCGCGCAGATCGAGCCCGCGGTCCCGCCCGATCTCGGCGAGGTGCAGTGCGTAGGACGGCGTGCAGGCCAGGGCCTGGGGCTTCAGGAGTTTGATCGCCGCCAGCAGCCGCTCGGTGTTGCCGGTGCCGACGGGGATGTGGCACAGGCCCAGCCTAGGAAAGGCGTCGAGCGCCGCACCCGCCACGAAGGGGCCGGCGTTGTAGGTGGTGACGATGCGCTGGCCAGGCGACACCCCAGAGGCCGCGTAGCTGCGGCAGGAGGTGCGGACCCAGTTGTCCAGATCGCCCGCGGTCAGCGGGATGTAGCTGGGAATGCCCGTCGTACCACTGGTGGAGAAGATGCGCACGACCTCCTCCATCGGGGCTGCCAGATGCGTGCCGATGGGGTCCGCCTCGCTGCGGCTTCTGCGCAGTTCGTCCTTCTCCGTCAGAGGCAGGGCACTGATGTCGTCCAGCCCGCCCACCGCCTCCGGCGTGGTGAAGCCGGCGGCTGTCAGCTTATCGCGGAAGAAGCGCGACTTGGCGAAGAGGTAGCGGATTTGCTCCCGGTACAGCGCGTCGTCCTGCTCCCGCTGCTCCGCCCAAGGGCGCGTTTCGATTTCCGGTTCGAACATCACGGGGACACCTCCTTCAACCGGCGGGGTCGTAGGTGATGGCAGCCTCGGCGTGGTGCGCCAGGAGGAAGCCGATGGGGCGCCGCTGCTCCTCGGCGAGGTGGCCCAAGATGCCCGCGGTGCGCGCCAGGATCGGGATGGCCTTGATCATGGCGGGCGGGAAGTCGAGATCCATCAGCACCGCGGCAATGGGACCGGACACGTTCAACGGCAGCGCTTTGCCCCACGCCGCGTTCACGGCGGTGCGGAACCGGTCGAGCAGGTCGACATGGCGTCCCGCCACCCCGCGCTCCCGCGCCAGCGCCATGATGCGCTCCGCCCGCGGATCGTCGGGATGGTGGATGGGATGGCCGAAGCCGGGCATCTTGCCGCCCTGCCCTCGAATGGCGGCTGCGATGTCGCCGACCACCGCGTCGGCATCCTCGCCGGCGGCGGTGCGGGCCGCGGCGTCGGCAAGCACCTTGGCGCAGAGTTCGGCGGTGCCCAGCACGACCGTGCCACAGCCCAGGATGCCCGCGGCGACGGCCCCCTGCAGGCAGTCGGGCGCCGCCGCCAGCGTCATGCGCGCGGCCTGCGCCGTGGGGGTCAGGCCATGTTCCGTGATCGCGACGAGAAGCAGGTCGAGGAAATAGCGCTGCTCGTCGGTGGGCTTCCTGCCGGTTATGAGAAAGAAAAAGAAATCCGTGAATCCGTATTGGCCCATGATCTCATCAACGAGATCCTTGCCGCGAACCTCGATCCGGTGCGCTTCCGAGGTGCAGATCCCGCTGACCGCCGGACCCGGCTTTCCGATCAACATCACGCTCCTCCCCTCAACCTGAGTTGCGCAGGGAACGAGTCGGCCCGCTCGGGCGCTTCAACGGCGCGCGGAGCCGTGGCGACAGCGGCGGCAGCCGCCTTTGCGGGGCCGTGGGACCTTTCCTCGTCGCTGCGTCGAGCCGTTCTTTTTGGCAGTCGATTGTAGGACAATAACGCCCTATAGTTGGGTCGTCAAACAATTCGCGGCCTGCTATGACCATTGATCATGGCGCTCACCGAAAACAGAATGGCCATGCCTGATTCCGACGGACGTCCGACGATCCCTGCCCACGGCGGGACGGTCGATTACGTTGTCGATCACCTGCGGTCCGGCATGCTTCAGGGCCGCTACGCGCCGGGCCAACGGCTGATCGAGGCGGACCTCACCCGTGATCTCCGCGTCAGCCGCGGGCCGCTGCGCGAGGCGTTCCGGAGGTTGTCGGCGGAAGGCCTAATCGAGATCGTACCCCACCGGGGCGCGCTGGTCCGACGGTTGACCCTGCGCGAAATGACAGAGTTGTTCCAGATACGCCAAAGCTTGGAGATGCTCGCTGCCCGCCTCGCCGCGGAGGCCATGACCGACCCGGCGGTCCGGGCGCGGTTCGAGACGGACATCGAACCGATCTGGAACGACGCCCCGCGCGTTGCCAGCCTCGACTACATCGACGAGAACCATCGTTTCCACGACGCCATCGTGGCCGCCAGCGGAAATGAACAGCTGATGAAGCTCACGCGTCAGCTTCGGTTGCCGGTGCTCATGTCCCAGCTCATCAGCTCGCTGAAATCCGAAAACATCGCCGCGTCGCTCGCCGAGCATCGAGCCATCGCGCGTGCCATTCTCGCGGGCGACGGCAAGGCGGCGGAAGAGCGTGTGACGGCGCACCTTCAGCGAGCGCTTGGGGTCGCCGAGGCCATGCCGAACCGTGTGTTCAGCCCATGACGACCCTCTCGTCCTTCATCGAGGCTGAACTGAAGGGTAAAGACTGGACATTGGTGCAAAAAAGGCAGGTGAGCTCTGGCGGCCCGCCGGCTCAGTCGATATAGAGGCGTCCCGCTGAAGCCGAGAGCCGGATGCCCTACAAGGCCAACGAGAGCCGTCGTCACAAGATCCCGCGCGCCCGTTATCGTGTTGAGAACTGACACTGTTGGCGAACCCGGTGGCTCAGGTCACAGCGGGGCTACACACGGTTGCGAAGCGTGAGCGGCGCGTTTTTGCAAGTGGCTGGTCGGAAAGCCAAGCGTAGGCCCGGACCAAGTTCATGGCCGTGGCCGCAAGGACTTCCTGGAGAGAGATCTTTGCCAAACCAAAGTAGCGGCATTTTCGGAGTTCAAAGGCTCGGGTCCCCTGCGAAAGGGTACCTTCGATGCCCGCGCGCCGCGCGTAGTCGGCCTGCCAGCCCTCGTTTTGCTGCTCGCGGCGCGCCTTCTGGGTGGCCTCGTGTTCGGGCTGCGGGCGTACCGTGATGCGGCGCGACGCCGAGGGCGCATGAGTACACAGAGCCCGGCTTGGGCAGCGTCGGCAGATCGCATGGCCAAAGGTAATTTCAAGAACGTCGTTTCCCTGCATGTCTTTGCCGGGTTTCCAGGTCGTATTGAGCTGCCCTTGCGGGCAGCGCACCTTGCGGTTCTCCCAGTCAATGGTGAAGGCATCAATGGTGTAGCCGCCCGGCACTTTGCTTTGCCAGTTGCTGTTGGGCCGAACCGGACTGACGGGCGCGACGTGGAAATCCCGTGTCGAGCAGACCCGAATGCCGGCATCGATATACCCCGCATCCAGATAATGGCGATGCGGCAGGAGGCCCCGAGTTGCGAGCGCCTCGTGGATCGGCACGGTCATACTCAGGTCCGGGACCGTTGCTGACGTCGTCACCACGTGGGTGATGAAATGAGGAGCGCCCTCATCACACGTTTCCGTCAGGTGAACCTTGTCGCCGTGCCAGCCGGTCGTCCGCCGGTTGGCGTAGCGCGAATCTGGATCATAAGGCGTGTGCGCGCGCAGGCCCGCTGGCGGCAGATCAGCCGGTGTCCGCCACGTCACCTTGTCGTCGGCCACGTAGAACTGCTGAACCCAGTATTGGCGCAGGCACTGGACGGCTGGGCGCTCTCGCAGCCACGGCGGCGTTGTCGGCTCATAAAGAGCGGCGAGCAGCTGATGCCCATCGCTGCCAATTTGCTCGGCTAAGGTGCGCCGAGCGGCTTCGGTTTTGGGAAGGCGATGATCCTCCACGCGCCGACTGTAGCGGTCGCTCCAGTCTTCCCGGACCTGCGTGCGCAGCCATGCCGGGGCCACAGTGGCCAAATCGTTGAGCGCTGCTCGGAGCATCTCGCCGACGCCTTCCAAGCGGTTGATGGTCCGTACCGCCGCCAAGACATCGGTGGAATCCGTCCGGTACCGGCCATGCGGCTTCAACAGACCACATTCGATGAGCCGTCGGACAAGCGCGTCAAACACCAAATGCTCACCATGATCCGCAACCAAGCGGGCGCGAAACTCACACAGGACGGAAAAGTCGAAGCCCGGGTCGGTCAACTCAAGAGCCAAGGCGTATTTCCAGTCAATCCGGCTGCGCACGGCCTCCGCGGCTTGGCGGTCAGACAGCCCCTCAGCAAACTGCAGAACGCAGATGAGGGCCAGGCGCCATGGCGAGACGGCCGGCTGGCCGGTGTGCGACTATAGGGTGCTGAACAGCGTATCTTGGAAGATTGGGCCAAACTCATCCCGTAAGCGCATGCAAAGAGTGCCCTTGGGAAACGCCGCGCGGGCCACCCGGGCCGTCTCCGCCGGAATAGACTCAATGCGCTGTTTTGGCAGTGACATGGCAGTTCTCCCCAACGGCATCACCTCCCCTAACAGCCGGAGCAGAGGTTCGATCGGCTCAGGAACGGCGGACCGACGCTGCCAAGTTCGCCAACGGTATCAATTGGTCACGCGCCGCTTCGGTCGTGTGATGTGGTGACGGCGGGCAGCGTTCGCTTTGTAGGGCTCGGCCAGGAACCTGAACGGAGGCGGAGCCATGGCCTACGGCATCAGCCCCATCCGTGCAACAGCCCGTCTCGCGGAAGACTTTGGAACTCACCGCCCGGACAGCTTGGCTTGGGCACTGAGCTTGAAACAAGTGTGCTTGCGCAGCGTTCTAAATCTGGAGCATTGCTGAACGTGAGGTCGGGACGAATGCGCCGGTTTCTACGGGACAATGGGCTGTCGATCACACTGTTCGCCCTGTTCTTCGTCTCGGTCGTCGGCCAAGTTTTGACCGGGTGGCGAGCACTTGTGGCGGACCTTGGTATTCATGGCCTGCCGCCGGTCGGCTTGCTCGACTACCTGACCACTGGCCATTTCCTGTCGGCAACCTTCGAGAACTGGGAGAGCGAGTTTCTCCAGATGTCGGTCTACGTTCTGCTGACCGTCATCCTGATCCAGAAGGGCTCGTCGGAGTCCAAAAAGCCGGACGAAGCCAACCCTGAGGACGAGACGCCGGAGGCGAAGCACGGCGATCCCGACGCGCCCTGGCCGGTCCACCGCGGCGGCTTGCTGCTCCGGCTCTACTCGCATTCGCTCAGCCTCGCCCTGCTGACGCTATTCGTTCTGTCGTTTTGGCTGCATCTGGCGGGCAGCACGCGGCGCTCCAACGAGGAGGCGTTGTGGCATCAGCAGCCCACGAAGACCATGAGCGAAACCCTCGTCGACCCGGAGTTCTGGTACGAGAGCTTCCAGAACTGGCAAAGCGAGTTCCTGTCCATGGGCGTACTCATGGTCTTGGGCATTTATCTGCGCGAGCGCGGGTCGCCGGAGTCCAAGCCGGTCGCCGCACCGCACGCCAAGACTGGCCATTGACCGCTTTCGCGTACGCTTTGCACAAACCGCCCAATTGCTGAGCGAGCGGCGCCCGAAAGGTCGTCATTGATTTGTGTTCCATGCGAATAGTGCATATCGCACCACGGTCAGCCGGGCGTTGCTTGTTGTGCGGCGCAGCATTACGTTTGGCTCGTTAACGCTCTTGGGCGTTTCCTCCCTAGACTTTCAGGCCGCTGGGCAAACCCAGCGGCCATCTTTCTGGCCGATGGGCCCCGAAGGATTTGTGCGCCAACTCGGCGTCGAGATCGTCGTCAAGGAAGCCAGACCTGGGGCGCGCTGGAGGGGCCGTCTGCCGGTTCAAGGCCCACAATGACATCGCCACCGCGTCAACGGTGTAGGCGTAGCTGAACCCAAACGCCAGCCCGACGACAACGCCGGTGGTCCAAACACACGCCGCTGGTCCGTGCGCCACACCGGGAGCAGCACGACGATAACTCCCATCACCGCCACCGGCAGGATGGCAGCAAGGGCAAGCAGCGTCAGGCGGCGCAGCAGGGTTATTTGGTCACGAACACGTGAAGAGAACGTCCGAAGACAGAGACGATTCCTTCACCGGGCGCAGCAAAGTGCAGAAGCGCATGGAAATATGGGAGAGAGTGGCTCATGAGAGTGTTGCGCAGGCACGGACAACAGTGCGCTGTGAGGGTGCCACGGGGAGAGCCTGAGGTGGTGTGAGAAGGAACCCGGGGCATCGCGGAGGCAACCATCCGGCGCTCTGGAATGTTTGCCCATTTATCGCGTCAAAGCGGACGCGAGCGGTTGCGCACCCGCGTGGGCATGGAGGGCTCGGAGCAATGTCCATGGTCCACCGCCTGCTCCTGCTTCTTCTGGCCATCGCCCCCTTGGTCGGATTCCAGGTCTACACCCAAGTGGACCTGCGCGCCGCCCGCGAAGCGGAAATCCAACAGCAGGCGGAACACCTTCTCGACCTCCTCGAAACCGAGCAGCAGCGCATCGCCGACAACCTCCAAGGCATCCTAACGGTGCTTGCCACGACCGCCGCCGAGGCAATCTCCGGTCCAGCCTGCCAAGCCACGATGGAGCGTCTCAAACACGGGATTCCCGAGTACATAACGATCGAAGTCACTGACCTCCAGGGCACGGTCCGCTGCGCCACCGACCCGCGGGCTGTGGGTGTCTTCTTGGGAGACCGAGCGAACGTCCAGCGTGCGCTGGAGACCGGCCGGTTTGTGGTGGGCGATTTCGGTGTGGCCCGCGGCATCGGCAAGCCCATTCTTCCCTATGGCTTGCCCTACGATCAGCCCGGTGGCGGACGGGCCGGGGTGATCACCGGCCTGCTCGACCTCAAATGGCTGGAAGACTACCTGGCCCGCAAACCCTTGCCGCCCAACGCCTCCATTCTGCTGACGGACGCCGCCGGGATCGTCATTGCCCGGGTCCCCGACCGACCGGGTGTGGTCGGAACCCCCCTTCCCGAGCGCTTCCGGCACTTCCTGCACGGCGATCGGCATGGCTTGGCCGAAATTCCTGGAGTCGACGGCATCACAAGGGTGCTGGCCTACTCCCCACCAGCGGCTGGTGCGCGTGGCGTGATGGTGGGCATTGGCATCGACAAACGGGCTGCCTTGTGGCCCGTCGAATACGCGGCACTCTGGTCAGCGGCGCTCACCGCGCTTCTCCTGCTCCTGTCCATCGTGGGGGCCTTCTGGGGCATGGGGCGCCTGTCGAAGCGGATCGAGGCCGAACGGTCGCTGTTGAAGGCGGTGCTCCAGAACCTGCCGGTGGGCGCCGTGGTGGCGGAGGTTCCCTCCGGTCGGTTGGTCGTCCACAACTCCGCCGCAGAACGTCTGATGGGACGCCCGATCGCGTCCACCGACACGGTGGCGGAGTTCAACAGGCCCTGCCTCCACCCCGATGGCCGCCCCTATGACTACGATGAGTGCGCGCTTGTCCGCGCCATGCGCAACGGGGACACCGTGGCGCAGGAGGAGATGCTGTACCGGCGTCCCGACGGGCATCTGCTGCCACTTATCGTCAACGGCTCCCCGGTGCGGGACCACACGGACCGTATCGCCCTGGCCGTCGTGTCGTTGTCGGACATCTCCGAACGCAAAGCCATGGAAACGGCCCTGCGCGACAGTGAGACGCGCTACCGTGGGCTGGTCGAATCCCAAGCCGACATGGTGATAAGGTTCGACGCCGAAGGGCGGTTCACTTTCATCAACGACACGACGTGCCGGTTGTTGGGACGGTTTCGTGACGCGCTGCTCGCCTCGCACTGGCGCGACGTCGTGCATGCCGACGACATCACCGCCACCGAGCGGGCGATCGAGCGGACCCTGATCCCGCCACACCACCGCGCGTCGGTGGAGAACCGCATGCTCACCGTCGAGGGGCCGCGGTGGTTCTCTTGGGAAGGATACGCCATCTTCGATGACGCTGGCCAGTTCACCGAAGTTCAAGCGGTCGGCCGCGACGTGACCGAACGCAAGCGGCTGGAGGAGACCCTCCGCGCGGCCAAGGAGGACGCTGAGCGGGCCAACCTGTCAAAATCGAAGTTCCTGGCCGCCGCCAGCCACGACTTGCGCCAACCCATGCAGTCGATGTTCCTGTTCGCCGCCGCGCTGCACCCGCACGTGAGCGGCGAGCGCGGCCGGAACGCGCTGACCATGCTCGAGCGCGGGCTGGATGCGATGAAGGGCCTGCTCGACAGCCTGCTGGATGTGTCGCGCCTGGATGCTGATGTCATCCGACCGACGATCGAGGACCTCCAACTCCGACCGGTCCTCGACCACATCGGCGCCGCCTACCAACCGGTGGCCGCGGCCAAGGGGCTAGAACTCCAGATCAAGAACTCCCACGACATCGTCGTGCTCAGCGACCGCAACCTGCTCGGCCGCATGGTCCGCAACCTGGTCGAGAACGCCATCCGCTACACCGAGCAGGGCTTCATCCGGCTGGAGTGCCGGGTGGTCGACGGCCATGCGCGCATTGAGGTGCGCGACACCGGCATCGGCATCCCCGGCAATCAACTGGAGCGCATCTTCGAGGAGTTCCACCAGCTGGGCAATTCGGAACGCGACCGAAGTCAGGGATTGGGGCTGGGCTTGTCCATCGTCCAGCGTTTGTCAAAGTTGCTTGGCCACCCCGTCACCGTGGAGTCGGAGCCAGGCCGCGGATCGGTGTTCACCATCGACGTTCCCCTGGGGAAGGCGCCGGTCCTGGGGGCCCGGCCGCCAAGCGCTCCTGCGCTCCGGGACAGGGAAGGCCGGTTTGCGGTGCTGATCGACGATGACATCACGGTCCTCTTGGGCCTCCAGGCCATCTTCCGGGAGTGGCGGTACCAGACGCTGATCGCCATCTCCGCCGAGCAGGCCATCGAACGTTTGACCGCCGCGGACCGTCTCCCCGACGTGATCATCGCCGACTACAGACTGCGGGGTGGCGAGCGCGGAACCGACGCCGTCCAGCGCATCCGCGCAGCCCTTGGCCGCACTGTCCCGGCCATCATCCTGACTGGCGAGACTGGCCTGGATTGGCAGAGGGAGGCCGCCGCCCTCGGCTACGGCGTGGCGTTCAAGCCGATCGCGCCGCGTCAGCTTCAGGACGTGCTGCGCACACATCTCGGCGACGCGGCGTAGCCACAACCCTGGTGCGCCAGCATTACAGCCCGCCTTCAGCGGCCACACACCGGCGTCACGGTCTGCTCCGCCTTTTGGTGAACGCATTCCACTTGGGCGCGTCACAACCACCGGCGCCACCGGAAGTACAGGTACGGGGCTTTGTTGCACAAACCCGGCCACGGGCCTCCCTGGTGGCCTGAGGGGCGATTGGGATATAGAAGCGGGAGCTGAAGCCGAGACCGCGCATGCCGTACAAGCACAACGAACCGCGTCGCCACAAGATCCCGAAAGCCAAGTACAAGGTCGGGAACTGGCGGGAGTACAACCAGGCTCTACGGCAGCGCGGCAGTTTGACGGTGTGGGTCTCCTCCGAGGCGCTGGCCCTGTGGACGCCGGTCCAGACCGGGCGGCGGGGCCGGCCGCTGGCATACTCGGACCTTGCCATCGAGACGGGGATCATGCTGCGCCTGGCGATGGGGCAGCCGTGGCGCCAGACCGAGGGCCTGTTGCGCTCCATCGTCCAGTTGCTCGGGCTCGACGTGCCGGTCCCCGACGACACCACGCTGGCCCGCCGCAGCGCCCGGTTACCGCTGACCACCGCATTGAAGACGCCGACTGGGCCGGTCGACGTCGTCATCGACTCCTCCGGGCTGAAGGTGTTTGGCGCCGGCGAGTGGCGTCATGAGAAGCACGGTGGCAAACCGCGCCGCAGCTGGCGTCGGTTGCACCTGGCCGTTGATCCGGACGGCGGCGCCATTCTGGCTGTCGAGCTGACCACGATCCAAGACGGCGACGCGTCCCAGGTCGGGCCCTTGCTCGATCAAATCGCTGGCCCGGTCCGGGCCGTGCTGGCCGATGGCTCGCTGTCGCATAAACCGCGCCATCGGCCAGCAGGGTGGTTCAACCCGCTCAACTCGAGTTTGGCGCGAGCTCTGACGGAACCATCCTGACCGCAATATGCGCGGGGTGGGTGTCGCCGGCGCTGGGTGCGAACAGGGAAATGATGCGGGCGCACGCCACCTCCAACCGACCAACCCCGACCGGCGCCCGCGAGGCGCCTTTTCCATGCCTGAAAAACGGAGAGAGGCGGCCATCGCTGACCGCCTCTCAGTTTTGACCGAGATGCCCCGGCCACGCTCCATTTCCCGCCGTGGATGCTCATCGGGTTGGAGCTTGGCGTGCTCGGACTGGCCGCGCGTCCGCTTCGTGCAGTGAGGGCAATTTGCCTGCGGATTGCCTGCACAGCAATCAACGCATCAGCCTTGCTGTCTGCGAATTCGGGGGAACGCGGCCGGTCTAAGAAGCGGCAGCAAAAAGAACGGCGGCCGCACCGGGCCGCCTAAGTTGCTCTGCCCTGGAAAGCAGATGGCCGGACGCTAAACCGTGGCCAGCTCTGCAAACAACCACAAAGGGAATATGTCTCATGGCTACCACGCTCTCCAGCGCGGCGATCCCACGCGACTCCACGCTGCCCCGGGGAATCCGTAATCGGAACCCCGGCAACCTGCGCCACGGCGACGACTGGCAGGGCCTGTCCGCCATCCAGGGCGACGCGGCCTTCTGCCAGTTCGACGATCCGGTCCACGGCCTGCGCGCCCTGATGCGCGTGCTGCTGAACTACCGCCGGAAGGCGGACAACCACGGCAAGCGCATCGTCACCATTCGGCAGGCGATCAACCGCTGGGCCCCGCCGAATGAGAACGACACTAACGCCTATGTGAACACGGTGGCCCGGCGGCTCGGCGTGGATCCTGACGCCCCGGTGGACTGGGCCTACGCCGAGACGCTGATCGGCATGGCCCGCGCGATTGCCACCCACGAGAATGGCCGGGCCCCACAGGACTATCCCGCTGACTGGTACAGCCGCGAGCAATACCACCGGGCGGCCATGATGGCCCTCGGCTTGGTGGAGGCGTGATCTTGGAAATGTCTGCCGAAAGCATCGCACAGTTTTCGTGATCGCCGCATCAAAGAATGATGCGCAATCCAAGAAATATAATGCTCCAGGACAGTAGAGGGCAGAGAACCCAGCCGAGCGACAGGCCGAAGCTGCTTAGTCGCTTCCGCGGCACATTGTAAGGATCGAGTTCTTGTGGGACTGCGTCCGCAACGCTTTCCGCCTGATTGGAGGTGATGGACTCTGCGTTATCCAGCATCGAAGTCTCCGAAGCGGCCATCACGGTATTGGCAGCTTATAGCAAAATCTGACTGAACGTTCTTTGGGCGTTGAGGCTACTGCAAACGAGAGCAGCTGGAATTGCTCCGAAAGCTCTCAACTCCACCACTGGTCGCCCGGTGCTCTCAATGGGCACATCAAGACGTTCCATTGATTGCCGTCGTAAGGGCGGCGCGCAGGGACTCCGCGGGGAATGGCTTTAGCAGCAAGGGCCAGCCTTGCTTTTCGGCGGCCGCCTGGATTTGCGGGTCGCTGTCCCCCGTCATAGCAACGACTGGCGCTGAGATGCCGGTGCGCTTCAAGAACCCCGACACACTGTTCACGGTCCAGGCGCCGTCTGCTGGATATGAGAGAGGAAGGTTGATGAGGAATATTTCAGGATTGAAACGCTCCTGCAGTATTATCCCTTCTCCTTCCGCCATAGATGACGCGGTGAAAACATTGAGGCCCCAATCGCCTAATATGATCGCTAATGCCGAACATACGATGATATGTTCTTCGATCACAAGGATGCGTGCGCCCGATAATTGGGGCGAATGGTTCATTTTGCCGCCGCTCAACTGACCAACGGCACGTTATAAGATCACAAATGTATTTTCGGCAAGCATTCTGAAATTGCGGATTTCGCCGGCTCGCGCGTAGGCGCGCGATGCTCACGATCCAATGACTCGACAAAGCCCCATCACTACGCCGCCCGGCACTTCGCCCGGCGGCTTTTCCATTTCTGGAGACATGCAATGGCTGAGCTTTCCAAGATCCTCCGCAGCGTTGAGGGCGGCGGACTGATGTTCTGGTGCCCCGGCTGTGATGGCGCCCACATGGTCCGGGTCGGCGACGGTCCCGGCCCGCGCTGGGGTTACAACGGCAACCCCGACGCCCCGACCTTCACGCCGTCCATTCTGGTGAACGCCGGCCGCCTCAACCCCATGGCCCACGTCTGTCACTCCTTCGTGACGGACGGCCGCATCCAGTTCCTCAATGACTGCACGCACCACCTCGCCGGGCAAACGGCCGAGATCCCCGCCTGGGACAGCCCGTTCTGAGCCGCTCTGCCGGCCGCGTTAATTTGTGTCGCCGCCAATGAGGGCGGAAAAATCGACACGCATGGCCACGCGCATAATCTGCGGCCGATGTCGTAAAAAATCGGCCGGTCATCTGGCTACGGATAGCGCTTGCGCGATGGAGCGTTCGATCTCATCGGCTGGGACGCCCAGAAAGCCCGCTACCTTTCCAAGCAGTTCTGGGCGTCGCTTCGCCCAGGCCTGACCGAAGTCGATCACTGTCACACCGTTGGGAAGGCCTTCTTCCGCACTGTAACGGCGCAAGATGCCATCGGCCCCAGGTTCGCAGAATGAATGCTGAGACGGCCCAACGTCGATGTAAAGCACATCGCCCTGTGGATGGTAGGAGGCGGTTGCGAGGCGGGTCCGGGCCATGGCGTTCCCCTTGTTACCGTTATCTCTGGCGGTTCCGGTCATACGTCTAGCCTCGGCCGTCGGATTTAACATACCCTGATATGTCATTAAGCCGCCCGGCGCCCGCCCGGCGGCTTTTCTCATGCCCGAAAGGAGGGCCCCATGCTCCAACTCCTTCCCCTGCTGATGCCGATCATCCAGGACCTGATCGGCCGCATCCCCGACCCGCAGGCTCAGGCCAAGGCGGCCGCCGAGATGCAGACCAAGCTCATCGACGTGCTGTCGGCGAGCGACGCGGCGCAGCTGCAGGTGAACGCCGCCGAGGCGGTCAACCCGTCGGTGTTCGCGTCCGGCTGGCGGCCCTTCGTCGGCTGGCTGTGCGCGATCGGCTTGGGCGTGCAGACTATCGCCTATCCCCTGGCCGGCTGGGCGCTGTCGGTCTACTCGCCGGGCACGCGCCTGCCGCAGATGGACACGGACACGCTGCTGGCCCTGCTGTTCCCCATGCTTGGCATCGGGGCGTACCGGACCATCGAGAAGGTCAAGGGGGTGGCGAAGTGACCGCGCCTGGAGTCGCCGGTGGCCTGGGTGAAATAGAGCGGGCCGCTCGGTGGCGGCCCGTGATCCCTGGGTATGGTCAAGGCATTTCTCCGCCTGACGCCTTCCGGCGATGTGATGAGGCTGTTCTGAAGCAGATCGGGAAACTGCCGGACGAGGTGGCCGTTATCCATGCACAAGCGAAAACCGATGACGGGCCATATAGCATAGTTGAAATTTGCTATGAAGCTACGAAGTACCAGAAGGGTATAGTGCTGGTGTTTGCGCGCTGTCCATTAGATGACGCGGGAGTAGTCAAATTCACCCAGGTCTACGACGAGTTCGATTCGATAAGGTATTGCCGTTCGCCGACGCGATGGCGTGGTGAAGGGGGTGTGGGACGACGGTAGGACGACATCACCCCCTCGCCCGCGCCGCCTCCATGTTGGCGACCAGTTGATCGCGCCGGGCTAGCACCTCGGCCTCATCGCCCGGCCCAGCTCGCCGCTCCGCACCGATCTCCCAGGCGAGGGTCGCGTTGACCAGTAACTGTACGTCCTCACCACCGGCGCGGACCACCTCCACAACGTCTGGCGTGCAGGCGGCCGGCTGGCGGGGCCGGGCATTGATGGCCTTGATCAGGTCGAGATAGGTTGTCATTCGTAAGCGTGGTCTGGAGGCTGCCTTGCGGGAGCGGCGGGCGGCGTGCTGAAAGCTGGAGGTCGGCGCCGCTCCTGAGCGTGGCCGGCTTGGCATCGTGGCAAGCAGCGTGACGTTGGTGCAGAACTCGTTGTGTTGACGGCCTCTGCCGTTGGGAAGCTGGTGCTCAGGCGGCCTTGCGGGAGACCGGCATGCCGAGTCTGGTCATTATGTTGAGGACCTTGCAGCCGGCGGCTGCCTCGGCCTTCTGCGCTGGCAGAGTCCGGGCGCGGAGGCGGGTCACGCGCGCGCTGGACTACATCCGCGCCGGCGACATTTACCAGGCCAACATCACGCAACGCTTTCTCGCCGACCGCCCCGCCGGCCTGGACGACTACGCCCTGTTCGAGCGCCTGCGCGCGCTCAGCCCGGCGCCCTTCGCCGCCTTCTTGAACTGTGGCCCACGCCTTCGTATCGCCAGCGCCTCGCCGGAGCGGTTCATCCGGCTTTCCGCCAGCGGGGCTATCGAGACGCGCCCGATCAAGGGCACCCGACCGCGTTACGCCGACCCGGCGCTGGACGCGGCGGCGGCCGCGGAGCTGGTCGGCAGCGTCAAGGACCGGGCGGAGAACCTGATGATCACCGACCTGTTGCGCAACGACCTCGGCCGCGTCGCGGCCCTCGGCAGCGTGCGGGTGCCCGTCCTCTATGGGCTGGAGAGCTTCGCCAGCGTCCACCACCTCGTCTCCGTGGTCACGGCGCAACTGCGGCCCGGTCTCGGTCCGGTGGACCTGCTGCGCGCCGCCTGTCCAGGCGGCTCGATCACCGGCGCGCCGAAGATCCGCGCCATGGAGATCATCGACGAGCTGGAGCCGGCCCGGCGCGGCGCCTACTGCGGGTCGGTCGCCTGGATCGGGTTCGACGGCGCGATGGACAGCAGCATCGTCATCCGCAGCCTGTCGCTCACGCCCGACGCCGTGGTCGCCCAGGCCGGCGGTGGCATCGTTGCGGATTCCGATCCGGCGGCGGAGCATGAGGAGATGCTGGTCAAGGTGCGCCCCCTGCTGCGCGCCCTGGACCAAGTGTGACGGTGGAAAGGGATCGCGATGACCGTGTGGCTGAACGGGCGCCTGCTGCCGACAGATGCGGCGTGGATCGACCCCGCCGACCGTGGCTTCACGCTCGGCGACGGGCTGTTCGAGACGATCCGCGTCACCGGCGGCCGGGCGCGTCATCTGGACCGGCACCTCGCCCGGCTGCAGGCGAGCGCTGCGGTGCTGGACCTGCCGGTGCCCTACCGCGACGACGCGCTGGCTAACGCGGTGGCGGCGTTGATCGCGGCGCGCGGCGTGGCTGAGGGCGTCGCCCGCCTGACCCTGACGCGGGGCATCGGGGCGCGCGGCGTGCTGCCGCCCGCGGACCCACAGCCGACGGTGCTGATCACACTGACGCCGGCCGGGCCACCGGCCGGACCGGTCGAGGCGGTGATCGCCCAAGGCACCCGGCGCAACGAGCACTCGCCGCTGTCGCGACTGAAGACACTGAACTACCTGGACGCCATTCTCGCCCGGCGGGAGGCGGCGCGGCGGGGCGCCGGGGAGGCGCTTCTGCTCAACACCGCCGGGCGGCTCGCCGAAGCCAGCGTCGCCACCCTGTTCATCGTCCGGGATGGGCGCTTGGCTGACCCCGTCCGTGTCGGAGGGGGCGCTGCCCGGCATCCGTCGCGCCCTGATCCTGGAGCGTCACGGGGCGGAGGAGCGCCCCATCACCCTGGACGAGCTTTCGGCCGCCGAGGAGGCCTTTCTGTCCAACAGCCTTGGCCTTCGCCCGCTTCTGGCCGTCGACGGCCGCCCCATCGGGATCGGGTCGCCCGGCCCCGTGACCATCGCGCTGGTGAACGATCCTGACGGCGCGTGACGCACGCCCTCAGCACCCCGGCAGCCTGGACCGCAGCACCTCGTTGCGCAACAGTAAGCGGTGGTCGTGCGCCGTTAGGAGGTGCAGCGCCGCCACGCCGATCATACCGTCGGCGCGTGAACAGGTCCAATGAGGCGCTGGGAAAGACGCTGATACTTTGATTGCGGGCCCGTCTCGCCTTCGAAAGAACCACAGAGCTGGCAGATCACCTCATCAAAACCGTTCCCGACGATTCTCCCTTCGAGGGCTTGTCTCCCCCGCAATCAAAGAACGGCCCATTGTACGCTCCACTCGTCTCGAAAGGAGCGTACATACCGCTCCGTTTCCGCTGGCACCCCATTCGCCAGCACGCACTCAACTGCACAACAAACTTTCAAGCGCGCTCTCACCCAACAGGCCAGGCGATACGGCGGTTGGCGAGATATCAGGAAGCGCTCCCGTTTCATTCGAAAACGCAAACATCAATCCAACAAAATAACCGTCCACCAAATTGGGCTGAAATTTGACATTGGCAAGGCGATCTCGGTGCAGACACACTGCACGCCAGAAGTCTATCCGAACTCCCGATTGCGCAACATAACGCCGCGCATTCCTTACTGTTGGGTTTTGCCCGAGATGAATATCAAACTAGCCAGCCTTCTTGCCGCAGTCGCTCTGCTTGCCGCCTGTGATACGGCGCCTAAGGATTCCGGCAACGGATCGCTGAACGGTGGTGCCAACACTGGCAACGTTAACAACGCGAGTACCGTTGGAGGACCCGGCCAAGTCGCCCCAGGCAGTCAGCAGGATCTGGTGGTCAATGTCGGCGACCGAGTGTTCTTCGGTACCGACAAATATGATCTGTCGGCGGAGGCTCGCGCCACGTTGGACCGCCAAGCCCAGTGGTTGAAACAATATTCGCACGTGACCGTCACTGTCGAAGGGCATTCCGACGAACGGGGCACTCGCGAGTACAACCTAGCGCTTGGGGACCGCCGTGCCAATTCAGTTCGCAACTACATGGTCGCCCAAGGCATCAATCCGGCGCGTGTCAAGGTGATCTCTTTCGGCAAGGAGAAACCCGCGGTCGTCGGTTCCAATCAAGCGGCTTGGGCGCAGAACCGCCGAGGCGTCACCGTCGTCGATTGATCCGTCACGATGCCGTTCCAGCCCGCGAGCGGCATCGTCCCATCTCCGGAGAACCTTGCGAGGCCAGCCGACGCGCTGCTCCTATCGCTCGACCATCAGGCCTCGCCGCCCCATAGACGCGCCAGCAGACCGACCAGCTCAGCCTGCCGCGTGGCGCCAATTTTGCTCAGGATCGCGGCGATCTGCGAGCGGATCGTCGTAATCGCGATGCCGCGTTCATCGGCGACCTGCTTGGCTTCCTTCCAGGCCAGCCCCAACCGGCTCATACCCATCGGTCCGCGCGGGGTTTTGTGGCGCCATCGCCACGGATTGGAACACGTCTCGGCACGACGTCAACGCTCAACATTCATGATAGCGCCAGGCGCCAAATGCAAAAGCATAAAGCGCCACGCTCCTACGGGCGACGGTTTGGGCATCCCGCAAAACCCCTTGCTCCCATGACTTCGTGGCCTACTATAGGAAAAGTTGACAACGAGCCGATCAGTGCTGGGGGAGATTGATGCAATGGGTGCATACCATGATATGTACTTGGTTGCTCTATCACTGATCGTTGCGGTTTTTGGCGGCTTCGTTGCGCTCGATCTGGGGCAGCGGGCTCGCCACGCCGTCCGTCACCGCCGCTCTTGGGTGGCCGCCGCCGCCGCTGCGTTGGGTGTCAGCGTCTGGTCGATGCACTTCATCGGCATGCTCGCGCTTCAATTGCCGGTGGCGACGAGCCACGATCTGGGCCTGACCGCACTCTCGCTGGCCTTGGCCACCGTGATGTCCGGTGTCGGCTTCTTCGCGGTCGCCGGTGGTGGGACGAGCGTGCCGGTCATGGCCTTGGCCGGCACCGTGACCGGCCTGGGCATCGTCGCCATGCATTACGTCGGCATGGCCGGCCTGCAGGTGCCCGCTGCCGTGTCCTACGATGCCCGGCTGGTCGGCGCCTCAATCCTCATCGCCATCGTCGCCTCCACCGGGGCGCTGTGGCTCGCCTTTCGCCGGCAGCGCCGCTGGCAGCGGCTAGCCGGTGCGGTGGTGCTCGGGCTGGCTATCACGTGCATGCACTACACCGGGATGGCTGCGGCGGTGATCGCGCCTCTGGAGGCGCCGCACACAACGACGACGGCGTCCTTGTCCGCGCAACATCTGGCGACGGGGACCGCGCTCGGCACGCTGAGCGTGTTGGCGCTGGCGTTCGCCGCCGCCTCGATCGACCGGCGGCGCGCTGCCACGCGGGCCGCGGAGCAGGAGGCGCGTTATCGAGCGGTCGTCGACACGGCCGGCGACCCGATCATCGTCACTGACGAGCACGGTCGCATCACCGCCTTCAACCGAGCGGCCGAACGCGTGTTCGGCTACAGCGCCAGCGATGTCATCGATCAGCCCGTCTCGCGGCTTCTGCCGACGGTCCATGGCTCCGCCCAAGAGGCTCTCTTCGCCCTGGCCCGTCAGGCCGGCGACAATGGCCGAGAGATCGACGGCCGGCGCAAAGACGGCACGACCGTCCCACTGGAGCTTTCGGTCGCCGCCTGGCACGCCGAAGGCGCCCGGTACGTCACCAGCGTTCTGCGCGACATCACCGAACGTAAGGCCTTCGAAGAGGACCTCCGGCGCGCCAAGGAGCGGGCGGAGAAGGCCGACGCGGCAAAGACCCAGTTTCTCGCCGCCGCCGGCCATGATCTGCGCCAACCGGTGCAGTCCTTGTATTTCCTGGCACACGCCCTGGCGGATCGCCGCAACGGGCCGGCGTCCAGCGACCTGCTCGCCAGCGTGGGCGAATGCCTGGACGCGCTGAAGCTGTCGCTCGACAGCATGCTGGACATGTCCAAACTCGACGCCGGTGTGGTGCAACCCTGTGTGACGGAGTTCGCGGTGGCCCCCCTGCTCGCCCGGATTGCCGCCGACTTCGGGCCACGCGCGGCCGTAGAGGGCGTGCGATTGCGGGTGGTCCCCAGCTCCGCGTGGACGCGCTCCGACCCGCTGCTGCTTGAACGGATGCTGCGCAATCTGGTGGAAAACGCCCTCCGCTTCACGCCTCAGGGCAGCGTCGTGGTCGGCTGCCGCCGCGCCGCCGGCGAACTGCGCATCGATGTGGCCGACAACGGGATCGGCATCGACGCGGCCCACCTCCCGGCCATCTGGGAGGAGTTTTACCAGATCGGCAATCCGGAACGGGACCGCCGCAAAGGCCTTGGCCTGGGGCTGGCGATCGTCAAGCGGCTGGCCAGAACACTGGGCCATGCCGTCGTGGCGCACTCACGCCTGGGCCGCGGCACCATCGTCTCCATCGGCCTGCCAAGGGTGCCCGCGCGCGCCGTGCCGACCGGCAGGCGCCCCCGCCCCGCCAACGACGACGGCAAGGGACTGGTCGTTGTGGTCGAGGATGACACCGTCGTGCTGCTGACCTTGAGCGCAATGCTCGAGGAGTGGGGCTACGAGGTGATTGCCGCGCCGTCCGGCGACGAGGCGGTGCATCGTCTCAAAGCTCTTGAGCGTGTCCCGCGGGCGATCATCGCCGATTACCGTCTCGGTGAGGGCCGCACCGGAGTGGAGACCATTCGCGACCTCCACAAGGCCTGCGGCGTCAAGGTGCCCGCCTTCGTGCTCACCGGCGATACGACGCCCGAACGCCTCGCGGAGGTCGAGCGCAACGGGCTGCACCTGCTGCGCAAGCCATTGCCTCCGGATCGCCTGCACGCGGTGCTCGCGACGGTCGCCTGAGATGTCTCCGTCCTATGGTCACCCGACGCTTCTGGTTCAGACAGACTTGGCCGTCTCGACCGTTGCCGCAAGCCGCAACGCCCCTGAACCGCTCGCGTGATGGCTACGGTTCCAGACGCTATGGCTTTGGCGGCGCGTTTTGCAGGGCCAAGGTCACGGCAAGCAACAAAACGCTCGGGTGAAAGGGCTTCACCAGCACACTCCAGCCTCGCGCCACGACGGCCGCCCTCACCGTCAGGGAGACATCGCCCGTGATGATGATCACCGGCACATCCACGCCCATGTTGGTCAATAAGGCGGGCACGACCGTCAGCGCGCTGTCCCGCCCGATCCAATAGTCAGACACGATGACATCGGGCGACACGCGCCGCCGTCTCGCTGCTCTCAGCAGATCGAGTCCATTCTCGCCCGATAAAACGGTTATGTTTCGAAACGACAGATACTGCTCGATGCTGCGCCGCAGCAGCGCGTTGTCTTCGAGCAAAGCCACAACGGCGCCATCGGGCATGGTGCTGCTTAGGGTCATGAGCGATCATAAAGCGACAACCATGCACATTATAGATGAATTTAGTTACAAATTGGAAACATCACGCGCGGCCCTGTGGCTGCCCGTTGCTCGCGACGTGCGCGACGACGTTTCGGCGCAACGAGCCGACCCCACATGCGTAATGGCTTCGTCTCGCAAGCCGGGGTGGAGTGGGCAGAGACCACCGTGAAACGGGCATCACCAAGCCGCGCCATCCCACGCTGGGCCGAGAGACGGACACACCCAGCAACAGGTGATATCCTTAACCCCTGCGACCGCCCCTCCCGGCATAACGTGCAGGCTTCTGGCTGGCCCCTTCAGCCGACGGCGGGAGCGATCGGTGCGGGCACCGCGATGCCGTTGTTCATCGCCCAGATGGCGGCCTGGGTGCGGTTGACCACGTTGATCTTGCGCAGCAGGGTCTTGAGATGAACCTTCACCGTCGCCTCGGTGATGCCAAGGTCATTGGCGATGCGCTTGTTGCTGTGCCCGCCGAGCAAGCCGTGCAGGATGTCCCTCTCGCGCGCCGACAGCGGCCGGCCCGCGACCCGCTTTGTTTCGCTCGGCGCCAAGCCTTGCGCCAGGATGCCGGCCAGGTCGCGCGGGAAGGCCTTGCCGCCGGCCAGCGTGACGTGGAGCCACTCGGCCAACGCGCGGCTCGAGGTGTCCGCGGTCAGGCAACCGTCCGCGCCAGCCTCCAGAGCCTCGCGCAGCAGTGGGGCGCTGATGGTGCCGACCAGCAGCACCACGCGGCTGCCGGGGTGCAACGCGCGCAGCGCCCGAACCTCGTCCCCGACCCGCGGCACGCCGGTGGCATCGTAGACGATAACGTCCGTCCAGGCGGCGGGGAGCGCTTGCGCGGAGGCGGCCTCGGCGACGACCGTGAAGCCCTCTTCGTCCAGCAGGTGGCGCAGCCCCCCGCGCTGGAGCCCGCTGGCTCCGATGAGCGTAACCGTGGGCACAGCGCCCTTCCCCCTTGCCGGTCCGTGGTGGCCTGCAAATGACCCTTTTCGGCCCCGGTTCCAATCGGCAAAAGGGCGAAGTTGGCGTCGCGCAGCGGATACGCGGACCCGACGAGTCCGCCGCCACCGCGCCGTTCCGCCTACGCACGTCGGAGCACCAGGCCCTAGGCCTCCGGCGCGAGGGCCGCCGGCGCGGGACGGGGGCGAAACAGCGCTTCCGCGGCCGCACGCGGATCCGCTGGGGAGACGGCGCCCATACCATCCGTCCGACGAGCGCCGGTGATGGTCGCCACCGTTTCGGCCAGCCAAAGCCGCGTCGCCATGCGGTCGTTCGCCGCCGGCCGCGCTAAGTCCTGGAGATAGTTGCGCACCGCCTGGAGCAACGCTTGGTCGCCGGACAGTCCGTAGACGCGCCCGGCCGCCGCGGCAAAGCGCCGGCGTTCCTCCGCATCGGCTTTGACGCGCTCCTCGATGGCCTTGAGCAGAACCGCCCGCGTGCGCGCGCCGTCCAGCAGGTTGGCGGCCAGGACCAACGGATCCGTGGCCGGCACGTTCCGGGGCCGAGGGTCTTTGATCGCGCGTGGCTGGGCGTCCCAGCGGCGCTGGTCCTGTCGATGCTGCATGAGGGTGGTGGCTCTTTCTCGAGGGGGCCAGTCGGTGTCTCAGAGACGGTAAGTGCCTTCGAACAGATCACCGAGGGCGAAGCGCATCAGCGCCCGCATGCGCGCGACGCGTCGGTGCTCCTCGCGCCCGGTGACCAGGTGACAACGCCGGCAGAGCCGATGCCGTTCCAGTTCGGTCATTACGGCCACCGCCGCCTCGGCGCGGCGCCGATACAGGCCGACGACACTGCGCGACGTCCGCACGCGGGTGTACTCCACCACGTCGGGCCAAGGGGCCGGCGCGCCGTCGGGGCCGACCCAGAGGCCGTCGGGCGAGAGCCAGCGCCCGTCGGGCAGGCAGCGCAGTGCGTGACCATGGGGACGCCCGCAGTGCTCGCAGACCCGGGGGGCGGATGGCGCGATCGGCGTGGCGTGGGGCTGAGGACTGGGAACCATGCGGGCCAGATGTGGTGGGTGGCGGAGAAACCAGCCCCGAGTCTAGCGCAGGTCGAGTCCCAGGGGAATCCCCGACCGTGGCTCCCAAACGGATGAAGTGTGGCCGCTCGGATCCAAGGGGGGCGCCAAGCGCCATGCCGGGCAAATGCCTCATGAACGCTCGCAAACCATCTCCAGCGTCCTTCGTAGCGGAACGCGCGTCGTCCGCGATGAAGACCTCCAGATCGAGCGGTGGGTCGCCCTCCCCGTTGTCAGTGTGCCGTGGACGATCACCACCATCCACACCCGCCTGCCATCCAGCGCAAGCCTGGTGCCATAGCAATACCGGACCGGGGCCTCGCGTCGGGTTGCGCGGCTCCGCTGGATGCCTGCGGTGCGAGGGGAGAAGTCGCCGCCACGCCAATGCCGGCACGTGCACGGCGGCTTGCCCGTTGCAGCTAGCCGCCGTGCCGGAGGCCGGTGATCAGGCGACCTTCTTGCGCCGGCTCTTCGTGGGAGCCGGTTCACTCGGCGCCGCCTCCACGGCCGTGCCGCGCCTCTTGGTTCCAAGGCCGAACTGCTTAGCGAATTCGCTGCGCTTGGCGGTGTAGTTGGGCGCGGTCATCGGGTAGTCGGGCGGCAGGCTCCATTTGGCCCGATACTCCTCGGGCGACATGTTGTAGGTGGTGCGCAGATAGCGCTTGAGCATCTTCATCTTCTTGCCGTCTTCCAGGCAGACGATGTAGTCCGGCGTCACCGACTTCTTGACCGGCACCGCCGGTTCCTGTTTCACCGCCTCGACCTTCGGCTGGCCGGTGCCGCCCAGAGCGTTGAACACCTCCGTGACCACCAGCGGAATATCCGTGGAGGCGACCCGGTTGGCGCTGACATAGGACGCGACGATCTCGGCGGTCAACGCGACCAACTTTTCACGCTCCATCCAAACGCTCCCAATCTTGAGTGACAGACCCTTTTTGCTGCGGGGTCGTGGTTCCATTCGGCAGAATTCAATGCCTTTCATATGGGCTTTCGTGTAGCCAAACAACCCCACGGCTGCCCGGACTTGGAATGGTGCGACGACACCGGATCATCGAAGGCCTGATGACTTGAGATGATGCGCCCCAGAAGATCATCCGCCGCCCGCATTGCTCACCGGATCGCATCACAACAACGGCCCTGACAGAGTGACCAAAGCTGCAGCCGGACGCATTCTTAGTGGTCCGGGCCTCCCGCCCGTGAGGGTAAGTACAATGAGGATCTTTCTTTTTCATGTCGCGTTCCACATTTCAGGCAGTGAAATGGCGCTAACAGGACCGAGGCAGACATGGCAAAAGACCGCGACGCGCGCATTCGGGAGCGGGCGCACAGCATTTGGGAACGCGACGGCCGCCCGGAGGGCATGGCGGAGGTGCATTGGATCCAGGCGTGCCGGGAGATCGAAGCGGAGGAACAGGCCGCCGACGCGGCGCGAAGCGCCCCGGTGGCAAAGCGCCGTCGCAAAGCGGCAGCGCCGGCCCCGGCCGCCGCTCCGCCCGACACGCCGCGGCGTTCACGCAAGGCGAAGACCTCGGAGAGCACGCTCACAGACGCCGCTCGCCAGATGGGGCGGATGGTCGCCGAGACGGTGAGCGACGCAGTCACCGCCGGAGTGGAAACCGTGTCGGACGCCGTGGAGTCGATCGTTCAGCCCAACAAAAAAACACGACGGACACCGGCGTCCGCGACGAAGACCGACACGCCAGCTAAACGCGGCAAGGCGGCGTGGTCGCCAACCGACATTGAGAAGGCCGCTGCTCCAGCCAACGTTGAGCGAGCCCCGAAGCGGAAGACAGCGGGCGCGGCCAAAACGACCGGCCCATCCTCACCGGCAACGCCGGCTGTTACCGCGCGCCGCACCACCGGAAAGCGCCGCTCGTCCGCGAGCGTCCATTGATCGCCGCCGACCGGAACACTCGGTGCTGCAAGGCGGCCGCGCGTTCCGGTCGGCGATTGTGGACATCGACCTGGTCGCCAAGCCAGCTCAGGCCGCTCCTTGATCGACGGCGGCGTTGATCCCGGAGTTATCGTGCACACGCTGCACCGTCAGTCCGCCGCCACCCAGTTCCACGGCCTTCACCCGGCTGTGAGGCCGGAAGGTCAGGTGGACGCTCGCGTGATCGTGCCCCGCCGAACCGGAGAATACCGCCACGCCAAGCGAAAGCCCTTGCGCGTGGAGTCGCTGACCAGTTACCTCAAAGGCTTCGGGAATCCCTGGGGGAACGCTGGGGGTCCGCCACGAACGGGGAGACAAGAAATGACCAAGTCCGACCTCATCGACGCCGTCGCCGCCAAGCTGGGTGGCAGCAAGGCGGACGCCGGCAAGGCGCTGGACGCGGTGATCGACAGCTTGCAGGACGCGCTCATCAAGGGCGAGACGGTGAAGCTGCCCGGCTTCGGCCAGTTCGAGATCGCCGAACGCGGCGAGCGCACCGGCCGCAACCCGCAGACCGGCGCTGAGATTAAGATTGCGGCCTCCAAGGCCCCGAAGTTCTCGGCCGGTAAGGCCCTCAAGGACGCCATCAACACCGGCAAGGCGGCGTGACCGTTTTCCGCTGAGCGGACGGCGCGGGCAGTCGGAAGGCTGCCCCCGCTTCGCTGTGTCCAGGGGGCACGCTCGCGCGCCGAGAGACACCGGTAGCTCACGGGCGGACCGGTCCAACCATGCAGCCTCCGGCGTTCGCCGTGAACCGCGCCTCCCCGCGCAGCGACCGTGCTGGAACCTGAGAACACGGTCGTTTGTTGAAGAACCGGCTGCAATCTTGCGCGACCGCGTGCGCCAGGTGAGGGATCGGAGTTGCGCCATGGGCTTGTCAGCCGCTCAGCGGAACGCCTACGAGATGCGCTTGCACCGCTTGGAAAGCGCGCTGCTCCGGCTCAGCGCGGCCTACCTGACGGCGGTCGCCGAGGCTCCCCATACGGCCAAGATCCTACATGACCGCTTGGAAGCGGCCGACATCGAAATGGAGTTGATCCGCGAGGCTCTGGAGCAGGATCGCCTGGCGCCGAACGCCTGATCGGGTTCGCCCCATTCCTTACCGCTTGGGGGCGTCTGTCCATGTCCTGAGCCCGCGCCACACAGGAACCGCTCGCCGTCCTCCGCCTCAGGCCGCTCCCCTGGATGTGGTGCGGCGACGGGATGTGCTGGACCAAATCGCCAGGCACGCACCCGCGCTGTCGGCGGTGCCGATGCGCACCGCCCCATCCCGGTCATGAAAGTACAGGGCATAGCGGCCGGCCTTGTCGCGCTCGAACGTGAAAAGGGGCGCCGGGCGACCGGCGACCATGATCGCGATGCGGTCGCCCCAGTCGCCGGAGTGGCGCGCAACCGCGCTCCAGTGGCCGCTTGCCAGGCGCGGCAGCGCGATCTCGTTGAAGGCCGCGATGTCGGCCGGGGTGAACCGGGTGCGAGCAAACGGGATGACGCTCATGGCGACGGCTCCTGGTGGTGCGGACACCACAATCCTGCGTGCTACTCCCCGCCGCCGCTGTGACGGAGCCCACACGTCCGGTCTTGGCGCGTCAAGGAAGCGCGATCCGAGCGTGCCCATTCCCCGGCAGGCACAAGACCCCGGTGACCCTATACCGGGTTCGCGCTCGCGTTTCATCTCGTCCCCTGCCGCTGCTTTCCATCGCGGTGATCGGCATTGGTTTGCTCATCATCAATGGCAATGGCGAGTTCGCCTGCCGGGGGAGGCTGAGCATTGCACCTGCGGCTCCGGATGCATCCGATCAGCGGGACAGGGCGGCCGCTCCCAGGCCTGCCAGACCGCGGGACCGCCCGACCCGTTGGTCGGCCAGCAACCGGTTCGCATACACGCAGGGCCGAGGAACTGACTCGCACCATCGCATGCGCTTAAAAAGTGCAATTGAGGCACGCACTCGCCTACTATGAAGCACGTGTTGCTCCAACGCTCCGAGGTCGTTCCGCCATGGGCCAGCACAACAAGCCCTCACCGGACGTGGTTGCCGCCTACATTCTCGCGCATCATGCCAACCCGAACTCCGGGGAGTTGACGGCGGGAGACGTGGCCGAAGTGCTCGGAATGACCTTGGCGGACGTGTTCGACGTGGTTGATCGCGACCCACGTGTGAGATGGTTCGTCGCCGGGCCCAACTCAGGGTGGAACATGCCCGCTCACGGCGGGCGTCACGATGTCGGCAGCCAAGGGCCGCCCGGCCGAGCCGACTGGGAAATCGGCGATGATCGCCGCAGATCAAGGTCCCCAGCACTGCTCCGACGCGACCAATCACCTGACCGCACCTGACCAGGTCGCCAGGGCGGCCCTCTTTTTCCTTGCGCCGCGGTAGCCGTCCGACCATGACAACGTCGAGCCGCCGTTTGCGCGGCGGTGGCAAACATGCGTGGCGGTGATGACTTGGATGATCTGGCGATGAACGCTCCCAGGCTCGACCGCTGGCGGCTGGTCCAAACCGCCGCCCACGCGGTCCTGATTGGCCGCGTTACTGGGCGTCCGCGAACGCCGGTCGGGGCCGTCGTGGTCACCTCGCCCGTCGTGCAGTTGGCCGAGGACCGCGGCACGGCAATCACGCGCTCGGGCAGCATCTACCGTCTCGGCGCGCCATGGCCGGCGGACGAGGCGCTGCCCGACACGTACCGGCTTGCCCTGGTCGAGAAACTGGTTGCCAGTGCCAGTGGCGCTCCGACGGCTGAACGGTTGGCCGCGATCACCGCGGCGGCAACCCGCTGCTGCCAGCCGGGCGCGAGCGTCCAGGACGCGATCCTGGCCCGCCTGCGTCCCGTCAGCCTGTCGTGGACCGAAGAGCAGCTCCGACCGCAACGCGTGCCCGCCAAAAGCAGCCGATAAGCGGGATTGTTGGTCTCGTCCCAGTACGGATAGCCCAGGTCGTCGAGGCAGCGCCGGAACCATGCGCGATCCCCTTCGGGCACCTATATGCCGGCCAGCACGCGACCATAGGGGCCTCATCGCAGAACTTGTTCAGGATCGTTCGCTAAGCGGCGGGCCCAGGAGAGCAAGCGGCTGGCCGCGGCGGGATGGACGCCGAAGCGCCGGGAAACCTCGGCGGCGGACTTCTTCCCCGACGCCACCATCCCAACGATCTCGCGGCATTGGGCGGTCGTGAGTTTCAGGCGTCGGCCGTCGCGCCGCCCCTGATTTTTGGCAGCTTCCAATCCCGATCAGCCTGTAGGCGGTGTCGTTACCTCCCTCCGGGCCGATGATTCGCCGATCGCCGCAAGCCCCTTCGGCCGGGAGCGCTTGGCGCGCTCGCGGCCGAGACGACAAGGGTGCGATGCTCAGGCCGCGCGTGCTTCGCGCGGGCGACGGTCGCGGTGCGGGCAGGTGGCCGGCCGCATCATCGAGAGATCGAACGGGCCCGGCTCGTCCCAACGACCCTCGGGGCGGATGACCACCATTGGGTCGGCGTCAACGCCGATCGCCTGCGGGTGCGGCTCCAGGTGGCCAACCATCAGCACGTAGGTGTGATCGGCGTAGACGATCTCCTCACCGGTCGCCTGGTAACCGTGACGCTTCCAGAACGGGTAGAGGCGCTTCTGCGCGTGCCCAACCATCTGCCGGTAGCCCTTGCGGCGGATGAGCTCGACCGCGAAGCCCGCCAGCGCGTCGGCGATGTGCCGCGCGCCGGCCTTGCCGCCGGTGCGGAACTCGGAGCGCACGCTCAGACGCTCGATCTTGGCGAAATTCGCGAACCAGCGGATCCGCAGGGCGCCAGCCGGTTCACCCGCGACTTTGCACAGAACGTGCGTGCACGAAAATTCGTTGTCGAACTCTTCGCCCCAAGGGGACTCCTGCTCGCCGAGAAAGCTCAAGGCGCGCATGGTGAGAGCCTGAATAAATTCGTCGTGAGTTCGTACAATATCCACAACAACAGGACCGGGCTGAAAAGCTTGAGCGGGCGCAGCCACAGACGTCTCGAACACTTCGTCAGTATCACGCGTGGTCTTCTGGATGACAGACATGATCGGTTCTCCTTCGCTGTGCCTGTTTTTTGTGCCGCGCCCGGCGTCGAATGCCATACTACGGTATGGCATTGCTGCGGTGTGCGAAATACTTGATTTTGGAAAACAATCTACTTAAAACTGGAAAGATGCTCCTGTCCGGCCAACTCTCCGCGTCAGCATCGCCCCTCGACCGCCATTGGGATTTGATGCGGGTCTTTCTCGCCGTGGCTCGGGAAGGTGCACTGCTGCGCGGCGCCAAGGCCCTGGATGAGCCTCTGTCGTCGGTTCACCGTCAGATCGGTGCGCTGGAATCGGCGCTCAGCGCCCAGCTGTTCACCCGCTCGTCCACCGGCCTGAAGCCCACGCCCGCCGGACACTCGCTCTTGAACACCGCGGAGACGATGGACGATGCCGCCGCGACCGCCCTTCAGACCGTGACGGCGCTTCGCGGCGCCGGCCGTCAGCCCCAGACGCCAGCCCCCACGCTCAACGGGCAGTGGGACGGGTTGCGCATCTTCCTGGCTTATGCCCGCACCGGCACGTTCGTCCGGGCCGCCGCCGAGGCCGGAATGAGCTTTGAGACGGCCCGGCGTCACCTCTACAGCCTTGAGCACGCGCTTGGCTTGGCGCTCAGCACACGGTCGCGCGGCGCCATCCACTTGACTCCGGCCGGGGACGCTCTGCACACCGCCGCTCTCGTCATGGAAGCGGCGGTTGCCGACGCCAACCGGAGCCTCGCCGGGCTCAACCAGCGGCCCGAAGGCCTGGTGCGCATCGCCACGACGGATGGCCTGGGCGCGTTCTGGGTCACGCCGCGCCTGGAGCGCCTGTACGAGCGGTTCCCCGGCCTTGGCGTGCAGCTGCAATACCGCCCACACCAGCCCGACCTGGCCAACGGCGAAGCCGATCTCTGGATCGGCTACAGCGAGCCGCAGGCCAAGGCGCTCATCCGCATGCCGCTCGGGCGGATCGACTTCCGCCCGGTGGCCTCACGCAGCTATCTGGCCCGGCACGGCACGCCGTGGAGTTGGGACGAGCTGGCGAGCGACCACTGGCTGCTCACCCACAGCTATTACACCGAACACAGCGATGACCCCGACTTCGCGCGCTGGGGCCGCATCTGCCGAGGCTCACCCCGCGTGCGTTTGGAGACCGATCTGTCGATGTCGTTGCTGGCGGCTACGGTGGCGGGCCATGGCATTTCTCTCCAGCCCAGCGGGGTCCTCGATCAGCACGACACGCTCGCCCTGGTCGACCTGCCCTGCGCCGCCACCGCACCCTTCTGGCTCGTCTACCACGAGCATCTGCGGCACATCGCCCGGTACCGCGCCGTTATCGAGGAAACCATAGCGATCATGACTCAGGCCGGGCTTCGTTGAGCGGACGCCAGCTTGCGGGAGTGCCGGGATTCGCGTACGGCGCCGATGACGAGTGTCGCCATACAGAGAACATCGGCCGCCAGGCCGTACGGGCTGCCGGTGATCACGTCGTGGCAGATCCACGCCACGCCGGAACCGAGAAAGCCCAACCGCAAGCCGAGCGCGGTGCCGTGCCAGCGGCCGGCGGTGGACAGAAGCAACCCAACCGCGGCGCACAGTGATGACCAGCCGTGCCATGTCACGCCCACCAAGGTGAGCATGGCGGGCACGGTGGCAGCGAACACCACGGTCCGCCAGCCCGATCGGCCGGCCGGCAATACGGCCAATCCCTGCACCAGCGATAGAGCGGTCATCGCGGCGCCGGTGTGCGCTCTCAACAGCAGGTAATGCACACCGAACGCGAGGGCGCTGACCGCTTGGCCGAGCAGCATCGCCCGTCGCCCCTTCAACAACGGCCACAGCGCGACCAAAGCAAAGGCGACCGCGCCGACGGTGTCCGCCGGCGACATAGAGGCAAAACGATCAGTTAACACGTGTGCCTGTCGCTTGATGGGGGATAAGCGCCTCGAGCGCGCATCCCGCAACGTAATCTTCGCTCGCCGCCCACGGCGCGGTGCTTCCCCAGGCCTCCCGCACCCGCGCCGCGAAATCACACAGATCGACGCGCGACACCGTCGCAATCATTTTGACCCGGCCATCGGTGAGCACCGGAGCCAAGGCATCCTGCATCCGGAGAACCAGCCCATCGAAATGGTTTTGCGGCGGGTTGCCCAGGTGCCACAGCACCGCCCGGATCCGAGCGTCCGCGTTCATATTGGGCATCTCGGCTGCCGAACGCCAATAGCGCAAAATGAACTCGCGCAGGGCGAAGGTAGGGCCATAGACACCGGCGGCCCGTACCAGGATCCGGCGAGCAAGATGGCTTGGCGAGGCCTTGATTGTGGCGCTGATGCGCTCGAAATCTTCCCACAGCTCCTGCTCCATACGGACCGAAACCTCGTTGCCGAGGACGCGCAGCTTGCGCGGCTTCGGCGTGATCCGCGGGATGCTGATGGAGATTCCCAGATAATTGGACCGCTCGGTGGACCGCTCCGAAAAGGGCTTCACATCCGGTGACGAGGGTCGAACCATGTACGGTTGGATGATGGTCATCTTCGGCTGCCCTTCTGGTCTGGAAGTCTCGGCGCGTTCATGTCGGACACAATCAAGCGACGCCATGCCACCGTATGGCATCGCTCGCCGGGCGGGAATTCCTCAAAAACGGAAATCTCCGACGCGGATTTGGAAAGGCACGACGACCGGGTGCGGCGCTTGGCGGCACCCAACGGACCCTTCATTCCGCCGCCATAGAGGGGTTGGCCTGAGGCCGAAGGCGCGCTTGCATGGCGGTGCCCAGCCGCCTCCTGAGACTGGCCGCCACCTCCGGCGCCAGGGCACTCGCCACCGCCAAGGCGGCATCATGGCGGTCTTCCTTCGGCGTGCCTCCGAGCCGCACCAAGGCGGCGGCGTTGTCGATCTCGCTCTGGATCGCGTCGAGCAGTTTGCCGCGCACACGCTGCACGGATCCTCGACATTGCAGGCCATCACTCCCTTCGGAAAAATCCCGCAACGCGGCAGCAGCGCGAACCGCCCGATCAGCATCAAGAGCGCTTCCCGCCCTGTGCAGCGGGCCGGATGCCAGCGCCCCCAGCAAAGGGATGAGCACCTCCCTGACCCGCGGCTCTATCCGGAACCGGATGGCGTCCAGGCGCCGTTGCATGTCCCCCTGGGGCTTCAGGAAGCCGGCGCCTTCTATTCCGCGAATGTTCCTGGACAGGTCAACCGTCGCCTCCGCGGTCGAGAACAGCGCCTGCATCGCGCTCTGCTCGTCGGCCCGGGCAATGTTCAGCTGGCGCTCGATGTGGGCCGCTCGGTTTTCGAGGCTTCCAATCAGATCCTCGACCAGAGCGGCCATGTCAGCGGTGGTGCGTGTGTCGTTTGGACGCGGGTCTCTCAGCTCCATGCGGGTGCGGCGTCGGATGACGTCGACCAGCAGCCAGGGATGCGGCGCCGAACGCCCGAGCAGCACGAAGAACGCGGCTGCCGGCGACCGCGCCAGATCCGCCGCGGGCGTTTCCCCTTTCAGTTTGGTGACGGCTTGGCCGATTTCGAACAGAGCATGGTCCAGCTCCGGCGCTTCGCGCCAATGCCGCCGTTCGAGGGCCAGCGTGACCCACCCCACCGTGTTGGCAATGGAGCGCCCCGCTCGGTCTCGGGTGGCGTAGGCACTCCGGAGCCGGGTCAGCAGATCGGCCAGCCGCTCAGCATGGTCGTTGTTCCGCCCCCACGCGACGCCGCGCATCACGTCGGCGTTCGTCGCGAGGAAAGCGCCGTCCTGCGCCATGTCGGCGAGCAAGGCACTCATGGCCGCTTGCGCCTGCATGGCGATTTGGGAAACCGCTGCCGGCTCTGGGCAGCCCTCCGAGGCCAGGACAAGGTTGGCGTAGCGATCGGCCAGTTCCGCAAGGCGACCCGGCTCCCGGCGACGCGCCAACACCCACACCGGCCGCAGCCACGTTCGCGGCACCGACCACGGGCGCACATCGTCCGCGCTGTGGAACAGGGGTTCGACTGGCATCAGCGCCAGACGCGACAGCGTGTGCAGCCGTGGCTGGCCCTCGTCGACCAGCAGCGGTTGCAGCGCCGCAAGCATGATGTCCAAATTCGTGTCGGCCAGCCACTCAGGCTCCCACGCCAGTATGCGCTGGATTTCAATGTCTCTCACCACCCGTTCAATCGTGCGCGTGTCTTGGTCCGACAGCAGAGAGACGGCTTGCTCGATGGGCGACGGCGACGGCAGCGCGCAGCCATTCGTACCGCGCGCGGTCGATGGCGCATCGACCGGTCGAGCGCGATCCGCACCCAGCTTCGCGGTCAAGGCCGAGAACAGCCGCTTCGGCATCTCGCCGTCCTTTCCTTCCGAGGCCGTTCAGCGGGTCCGACCGTAGGTGACACCGACGCGCCGAACCGGCCCGTTGCCGCCCACCTTCAGATCCAGCCGCTCGCCCTCTTTCATGCGCAGCGCTTCTTCGATGCGAACGATTTCCGGCTCCGGCGCCTTCGTCGGCCGACGCTGGTCAGACCCAACGTCCTGCCGCTTCAGGGCGGATGCCTCGATCACAAGCTCCACAACGGCGTGTCCCGCGGCTTGGGGTGTCAGCCGGACCCCAATGGCACTGCCGGCGCAAACCGGAACCATCACCACCCCGTCCTTACCGTCCACGGATACGTCACGTTTCTGGATGGCCTGCGACGTCACCGTCATCCCTGGAAGGGCCACAAATGGCACTTGTTCGACCACACGATTGGCAGCGTCGATCAGCAGCACCTCAACCACGAACCCCGCCGTCCGGTCGGACGCCATATCCTTGATCGCGGTCCCGGCCGGACCATCGCAAAGCTGTGCCAGCGACACGTCCAAAGGGGGTTGGCTCGCGGCCGGAGTACCGTGGAGAGCGCCGATCAGAATGAGCGCAAAGACGGGAAACGGGCGCGGCATGGCTGAACTCCAGCAGCAAATCCTGACCCATCGGCCTAGCAGCATCAGCCGCTTGGTTTCGATAGAGAAAGACACCGGTTTTCGGCGTCTTTCGAAGGCGCGGCGATGTGGTCCGTCCCGCTCTACTCTCGCCCAGCAATTTCCAGCGGGAGACGATCCGTGAAACGCCTTGTGCTCATGCTACCCATTGCCCTCGCCCTCAGCGCCGCGGCCCCGGCTTTCGCCGCGGACGAGACCGTGGTGGACACGCTGCTGAACCGCATCGAGCGGTTGACGGAGCGGAACGCGCATCTCACCAGCGAGAACGAGCGCCTGTCGCGCGCCGTGGCCGATGCTGGCACGTCTCCCATCGCCAAAGCCCTCGTCTCCGCACAAAAGCTTTCCGCTGATGACGCGGCGGCCCAGGCCGGCGTGACGGGCGCCCGCGTGGTCCCGTCGCCTCAGGCGCCTCCTGTCACGCCGTCGGCCGCCCCGCTCGACCAGGGGCAGTTCGATGCCCGGATGCGTCAGTGGGTGGCGGACAATGCCGGCTTCATCTTCGACAGTGTGAACAAGCACCTCGCCGAGAAGCAGCAGGCCTCCCAACCGAAGACGGCCGATTTCGCCGCCCGGGCCGACGACATCTTCCGCAAGGGCGCCCTGAAAGCGGGGGCCCCCGACACCGCGGCCAAGGTTCGGCTGGTGGTTTTCGCCGACTACAACTGCCGCTATTGCAAGCAGATGGACCCGGTGGTCGAGGAGCTGATGCAGGCGAACCCCGATCTTCAGGTCGTCTACCGCGATCTGCCGATCCTCGCCCCCACGTCGCGTCTCGCCGCCCAAGCCGCCCGCGCCGCCGACCGGCAGGGCAAATTCCTCGCGTTCCACCGGGAGCTCTACAAGCTTCCGCAAATCGACGAGAAAGCCATCCAGGACCTGGCCGCCACGCTCGGACTCGATTTGGAGCGGCTGAAGCAGGACATGACCTCGCCTGAGATCGCCAGCCAAGTCACCAACGACTTCAATCTCGGCCAGAGCCTACGGATCAACGGGACGCCGTTCCTTTATGTCGAGGGAGCAGACCGCACGTTCCCCGGTGCTGTTCCGGCGGCCGATCTCCAGCAGGCCATCGCTCAGGTGCGCAGCAAGGGGTGACGCATGGCGCTTGGTCGTACGCTCGCCGCCGGCATCATGCTGGCGGCGGCTGCGGGCTCCGCCAGCGCGACGCCCCGGCAGAATTCGTGGAAGAGCACCGAGGCGGCGACCCAGCGCGCAGCGGTCGACACGGGCGATCTGACGTTGATCCTGCGGGTCCTGGCGAGCAGCGTCAGCACCACCGAATTTACCGTCGCCATGTCGCCCCTGACAGCGGAGGTTCGCACCCGGTACCAGGGCGACGAATGCCTCTTTTACGAAGAAGTGACCAACACGCCGTTTGCTTCCAACCCCAACTTCGCTCCCGTCGCAGGCGAGATCGTGAAAGCGACCCTGCCCGCCAAGTTCTACAACAACAAGGTCGTGGGCAAACTCGCCAGTTACATCGCATACATGGCGGCAACGGGCGATCCCCCTGCGTGTGTGTGCGAGCCGATGCCGGTTCAGGAGGTGATCGACCTCTGCCGGCGCCAATACTACCCGGCCGCTTCAGAGGACCGGGCGCGCTATGACAGGGCGTTGCGGTCCCCTTGAACGGGGACCAGCTCGCCCTCACCGCAGCGCGTATCCTCCATTGTCCCACCGGGGCGCGGGCGGCGAAGCGACCGTTTCGCCCAGCAAGCCAGCGAACGGGTTGAGCACGTCGATGGCCTCGCCGACTTGGCCCGAAGCCCAGTGCAGCGCCACCGCGGTGGTGCCGGGCTTGCTGTGCTCGAAATACATGCCGATGCCGATCCCGATTATCATCATGATCACGGGCGATCGCACGAGTTGGAGGAAGAACGCGAAGAGAAACGTTCTTATAATCATGTTGAGCATGGGGACCTCTCTCGCTTTGTGCCTGGCATCCTACCGGGACGCCAAAGCGCCGCGCGCCGGAGAAAGGCATCGCTTTCCCGCGCCTTTCACAGGCGCGGAGCGCACTGGCCGATGCCCAAAATTGGCAACGCTGCCTAAGCTGGTCTTTGCACGTTGTGAGCGCTTGAGATCAGGCGTTGATCCAGAAGAAGCCCTCCGTCGCGATGAAGTCGAGCGCCTGGTCGAGCGGCATGATGACGGGCCCGAAGTCGCCGGGAGCGGCCCAGGCATCGCGACGCCACCAGAGCACCTGAACCGTATCGTCGCGTCCGGTCGGGCGTAGGCGAGCCACCGGCCCGCCGGTTCGGCGGCTGTAGAGCGTGTAGCCGCGATTGGCGCGCACCACCTCGACCCCGCCGTGCGGAAAGGCGAAGGCCGCGATGCACTCGCGCAGCGCGTCGCTTTTGGCGGCCGTCGTGATCTCCTCCCCCGGCACGGGTCGCCGTGGCGCCATCCCTCGGAGCGCCTTCATGGTCAACACGGTCCCGCGCCCTTTGGTCCAGTGGCTTTGGCCCTTCATCGGCTGCTTTTCCGCCGCGAACTGGCACCACGTCCAGGTGCTGGTCGCCGGGGCTGTGCTGTGCCCCGGCCGGCGCACCGTCGCGGGCGCGCTGCGCGTCATGGGCCTGGAGCAGGCCGCCGGCTTCGCCATCTATCACCGTGTCCTGAGCACCGCCCGCTGGTCGGCCCGGCGCGTCGCACGCGTGCTGCTGCACCTCCTCGTCAGCGCTCTGGTGCCGCACGGGCCGGTGGTCATCGCCCTCGACGACACCATCGAGCGTCGCTGGGGCAAACGGATCGCCATGCGCGGTATTTACCGCGATCCGGTGCGCTCCAGCCACGGCCACTTCGTCAAGGTCAGCGGCCTGCGCTGGCTGTGTGTCATGCTGCTCGCCCCCGTGCCCTGGGCCGGCGCCGTCTGGGCCCTGCCGTTCCTGAGCGTGCTGGCGCCTTCCGAACGCGCCACGCAGAGCCAGGGCCGGCGGCACAAGCCGCTGACCGATTGGGCACGGCAGGCGCTGCTGCAGACCGCGCGCTGGCTGCCCGGCCGGACCGTGATCGCGGTGGCCGACAGCAGCTTTTCGGCCATCGAGCTGTTGCGCGCCGTCGCCGCGCACCTCACCGTGATCACCCGCTTGCGCCTGGATGCCGGGCTGTACGAGCCGGCCCCGGCGCGCACCGCGCGGACCCTGGGGCGACCGCGGGTGAAGGGGGCGCGGCTGCCCACGCTGAACGAGCGGCTGGTTGATCCAGCGACCGTGTGGCAGCGGGTGACGCTGCGTGGCTGGTACGGCCAGAGCGAACGGCGGCTCGACCTCGCCTCGGGCACGGCTATCTGGCGCCACCCCGGCCGTCAGGTGGCGATCCGCTGGGTGCTGGTGCGCGATGGCGAGGGTGAGAAACCGCCGCAGGCGTTTCTGAGCACCGATCCCGCCGCCGACCCGCTGGCGATCCTCGGCTGGTTCGTCCAAAGGTGGCGCGTCGAGATCGACCAGCCATGATGCCTCTCAAGTGTCACGGATTTGACGAGGGGAGCGGCCGGAAGGCCGCGAGCATTCACGGAGCTTTTTCAAACGGTCGAGTTCGGCGTCATCGACCTTGAGCAGCCATATCCGATAACTGGAAACGGTGCTCAACCGTCCTTGGACTTTTCCTTGCCGGACCCAGGCGAACAGCGTTTGATGGGGCATGCCCAGGCGCTCGGCCAGTTCCAGGATGGTCATCTCGTTCTCCTGACGCTCGATATGGTCGGCGGGAGCCAGCTGGCGGCGAGCGACCAGACCTTGTCGGCGCAGCAGATCACTGACCATTCCACGCGTGCAGCCGGGGCGGTGGCGAGCCGAGCGCCAGCCTTCCTCATTCAGCTTGGCTGCGATGACGCGTTGAATACAGCCGGCTCGGCGCAGTTCCGCGACCCGAGTCAGCAGCGCGTCATAGTCGCTGAGTTGGTTCAGACGGGCCAGGGGCCGGCGGATCTCGGTTCGCGTCCGGGAGCCGCCGGCCCAATGGCACTCGACAGTGACATGGGGTAATCGCGGACGCGTGGGGCTTCCAACCAAAGCGGTGAGTTCTGCGTTACCCGCTTCAAGGAAAGGCACTGCAAGGAGAGCCGCCATGGAGCAGTTTGTCGGGTTGGACGTGTCGCTGAACGAGACCTCGGTGTGCGTTGTGACGGAAGCCGGCAAGGCGGTGTGGAAGGGGAAATGCGCCTCGACCCCGGAGGCCATTGCGGAAACGCTGCGCCGCCACGCCCCTCAGGCGGTTCGCATTGGTCTGGAGAGCGGCCCTCTGTCGACCTGGCATTGGCACGCTCTGCGCGACCTGGGCCTGCCGGTGGTTTGCCTCGATGCTCGGCAAGTCAAGGCGGCGTTATCGTTGCAGATCAACAAAACCGATGCCAACGACGCCCATGGCTTGGCCCAGGTCGTCCGCACCGGCTGGTTTCGCGCAGTCGAGGTCAAGAGCCTGGACAGCCATCTCGCGCGCGCCCAGTTGATGGCCCGCACCCAGCTGGTGGCCATGCGCCGGGACGTCGTCAACCAGATGCGCGGCATCCTGAAGACCTTCGGCCTGATCCTGGGCAAGGTCGGCGGGGCGGCGCTGCCCGCACGGGTTCGGGAGTTGACCACCGGTCAGGCCGGTGTGGCGGTCGTCACCGAGGCGCTGCTGGCCGTCTGGCAACGCCTCACCGAGCAGATCGAGGTGCTTGACCGGACGGTTCTGCGCCAGGCGCGGGACAACCTGGTCTGTCGGCGCTTGATGACCATCCCAGGGATCGGGCCGATCACCGCGCTGAGCTTCACCACGGTGATCGATGATCCCGCGCGGTTCGCCAAGTCTTCAAGCGTGGGCGCCTACTTGGGCCTGACCCCGCGGCAGTACCAGTCGGGCGAAGTGGACTGGGCGGGGCGGATCTCGAAGGCCGGCGACAAGCTGACGCGCGGTTATCTGTTCGAAGCCGCGGGAACCCTGCTGACCCGGGTGGAGAAATGGTGCGCTCTCAAGGCCTGGGGCGTTCGCCTGGCCAAACGCATCGGCCTGAAGAAGGCCAAGGTCGCGGTGGCTAGGAAACTGGCGGTGCTGATGCATCGGCTTTGGGTGGACGGCAGCGAGTTTCGCTGGGCGGGCCAGGAGGTGGCCGCCTGAACCACGTTTGAACGCGAGGTCGAAAGGGTTCCGCCCGCCGCGGAGCGAGGTCCCTGCCGGGACGAAGCGGCAGCCATCCCGTCTATGTGGATGCAAGATCGCTGGGGCATCCC
Source organism: Azospirillum canadense (assembly GCF_025961225.1). Classification (GTDB taxonomy): domain Bacteria; phylum Pseudomonadota; class Alphaproteobacteria; order Azospirillales; family Azospirillaceae; genus Azospirillum; species Azospirillum canadense. The sequence continues at coordinate 270,810 of NZ_JAOQNG010000003.1, forward strand.
GCCCGCGATCACTGCGTCAGTGACATTGGGAGGCTGCGCTCCTCACGCCATCATGCGGCGGCACCTGCCGACCGCGGAGACAACCATGGATCCGGCAGTGGTCTTGGTCCTCGGAACGGACTGCGACATCAACGAGCCTCGTCGTCTGGAACGGTCGCCCAGGTGGGTCCACAGGCCCGCCCCGTCATTGATGGAGGTGCGAGGCGGGCCTGTGGACTACCTGGACGACCTGGCACAGTGAAATGAAAACCCACATTGGGAAAGTGCTTGATCCTTGGCCCGCGATTAGACAACCACTTCGGTCGTACCGGCGACGGTCACCACAATGCGCTCCAGCACCAGGCGCACCAATTCCTGGCGCTCCACTACGGTCGTCGTTGGGGCCCGCCAGAGGGCGGGAATATCCGCGGCCAAGCGCCGGATGGCGTCCTGCTCGGCGGCGGTCAGGCGCCGTGGGGCACGGCGCTGGAAGCTCTCATAGTCCGCCGTCAGACGCTGTTCGGTTGCCAACGCCTCTTCCCATTGCCGCTCCAGCGTCCGGGCGACCAAGCGGTTCTCCGGTTCCACCGCGGCATACATCCGGGACGCCCGATCGGCCTCGTAATGGGCCCGCTCCAGGCGCAGGCGCCACTGGCGGTGCTGGTCCGCTCGTTCCAGTTCCAAATCCTCCGCCAGCTGAAGGCTGGTGTCCAAAGCCGCCGGGGTGAGCGCTCGCAAGACCAGCTCGGTGACGTGCGCATCGAGCGCGTCCCCCGCCAGCGCTTGGCAGATTGGTACCCCGTAGCAAGCGCTCTCCGCACCGCACACGTAGCGGAGGCCGCGCCCGTTGTGGTTGTGGTGGGTGAACATGCGATGGCCACAGCGCCCGCAGGCGAGCAGCCCGGACAGCAGTCCCGGCCCATGGCGGGGAATGCCCCGATGGTCGCTGCGATTGGCCGCCATTTGCTCCAGGTTCGCCATGTAGCGCTCCCAGCTGATGTAAGCCGGCAGGCGGTCGCGCAGAACAATGACCCCGTTCTCCAGGTCATGACCACGCGGCGGATCGTGCCCCGAGGCGTGGTGTCTGAGGGGGCCTCTGTGCTCTTCGGCGGGTTGAGGCCGCCGGTCTACTCCGCTGCGATGGACAGCGGATCAGGGGTGTGAGGGTGGCACAGCTCGGCCAGGCTTTCCATGGTCATGTAGCGCCGGGCCACCGCCCATTCATCATGCTGCTCCAGCAGCAAGGCGCCGACGAGGCGCACAACCGCCCCTTCGCCAGGGAAGATGCCGACGACGTTGGTGCGCCGCTTGATCTCGCCATTCAGCCGCTCCAGAGGATTCGTGCTGTGCAATTTGGTGCGCAGGTCCTTGGGGTACTTCATGTAGGCCAGCACGTCGAACTCCGCCTCGTCCATCAGCGCCGCCAGCTTGGAAAAGCGCGGCCGCAGGCTGTCGGCCACCCGGCGCCACTGCTCATGCGCCGCCTCAGCGGTCTCCTGGGCAAAGGCGGTGCGAATGGTGGCCACGACCATCGTCTGGTGCGCCTTGCCGACGCAGGCGAGGAGATTCCTCATGCAATGAACACGACAGCGTTGAAGTGTGGCGCCCAGCACCTTGGAAGCGGCGGCCTTCAGCCCGAGATGCGCATCGGCGATCACCAGCTTTACGCCGCGTAGGCCCCGGCGGGTGAGGGTGCGCAGGAAATCGGTCCAGAAGGTCTCGGCTTCCGACAGCCCGAGGCCGAGCCCCAGCACCTCGCGCCGGCCATCGCTGTTGACGCCGATGGCCAGTATGGCGGCGAGCGAGACGATGCGGCCGTCCTGGCGCACTTTCACGTAGGTCGCATCCAGCCACACAAAGGGCCAGTCGCCTTCCAGCGGCCGGTTCAGGAACGCCTGCACGCGCTCGTCGATGTCCTGGCACAGGCGGCTGACCTGGCTCTTGGAGATGCCGGTCATGCCCATCGCCTTGACCAGATCATCGACGTTGCGCGTCGAGATGCCCTGCACGTAGGCCTCCTGAATCACCGCGATTAGCGCCTTCTCCGCGGTGCGGCGCGGCTCCAGGAAGGCCGGGAAGTAGGAGCCGCGCCGCAGCTTGGGGATGCGCAGGTCGATGGCCCCGGCGCGCGTCTCCCAGGTCCGCTCCCGGTAGCCGTTGCGCTTGGTCTGGCGGTCCTCGCTGCGTTCGCCATACCCGGCGCCGCACAGGCTCTCCACCTCCAGCTCCATCAGGCGCTGGGCGGCGAAGCCGACCATCTCGCGCAGAAAGTCGGCATCGGCGCTCTTCCCAATCAGCTCCTGAAGAGCGATCCTGTCCTCGGTCATCGTGGTCTCCGTCTTGGTTGATGGTCGTTAAGCAACCTCAACTTAGCCGAAGAACACGGTGACCGCCGCTCCCGAACGGCCGGCCCGCCTGCGCCAGCTATGGGGGAGCGCTCCGGCGGGCCAGCCTCACGCCTCAGACACCACGCGGTGGGACGCGATCGCGATCACCGACCGGCTCACCCAGGAGGGGCTGAGCAGCGCCACCGGCAAACCCCTCACCGGGGCCATGATTCAGTGGATCCGCTACGTGCACCGAATCCCGCTGCCGCCACCGCCGCCCGACACGCTGACGGTCAAGGAGGTCAGCCGGCGCTACGGCGTCAGTGCCGGCGTCGTGTACTACTGGATCGAGCATGGGCTCGTGCCGGCGCATCGCCGCAGGCCGGGCTGCCCCTATGCCATCACCCTGGACGCCACCACCGACGCCGCCTTGCGCCAACGGGCCGCCACCGTCAAGCGGCCGGCGTCCACCAACTCCCCAAATCCATCCTGATGGAGGTGCATTATGTCGTCACTATTGGAATGCCCAAGGGCCGCCTGCGCCCGTCCGCCTTCGGAATGTAGACCCGGCGGACCGGTTGCGGGCGATAGCCCTTGAGGCTCAGATCGTTGCTCAACCTCATCCGACTCTCCGGCGTCCTGCACACCACGCCGTCGATGCCGGGAGTTTTGTGGCCGGCGTTCTGCTGGGTGACCCGGCGGACCGCCAACCGTTTCGCGGATGTCGAGCGGACCAGGAGCTTCTGCAGGTTCTTCACCTGCCGTCCCTTCCCGGCCGCCGCGGCACGGTAGATCCGTTCTTGAAGGCGCTTCACGACCGCTTCCGTCGCGGTCCAATCGATGGCGGACCACGTCGGTGTCGGTTGTCGTTCACCGGTCTGTTCGGTTTGCACCATCCAACGTCTCCGGCAATTCCAAGCACCCCAAGGGGTTCGACCGTTGAGACCATGGCGGAAGTCTGCGCCCTTTCAGGCTGGGGATTCCCTCGTCACCGAGGCCCTATCCATCCCATTACTGGATGGCCTTCGCTTTCTCCGCCTTTCCTCTACCCTCTCCACCGTTTCCTCCCTTGCGGACGGCATACCATCAGCTCGCGGCGGACGGGGTGAATAGGGCTTACCCTGTTGTCTGATGTGGAGAAGCGGATGGGGAGGCTGCGCCCTATAGTCCGGCGGGGTTTCCTGCCACCGTCGTCGGGGCTGGCAACCGACGATCCGACCCGCGTACCGTTTTGGCGTCGGCCTGTCAGCACCTTTGGCCGGTTGCCGATGACGGACCTTGACGACGGGCGTTCACATGCGTTCAGCCTTCCATCCTCTGCTGGGCCGCCTCCGGATCGGTGCTCCCAGATTGTGGCCGTTGTCCCCAGAGCTTCACACGTTGGATCGCTCCTTCGCCTGTCCAGGTAGCAGCACTTGGGTGGACAAGGTTCCTTCATAGGACACTCCAACATCAAACCTTGCGGGCTGTCGGGAAGGTGTGTTTCCCGACACCCCTCAGGTCACACGCCAGCGGTCGGCGATCTGGAAGGCTTTGGGGGCGCCGCGGGCCGCGCCGTCGGCGTAGGCCCCGGCCCGGTCGCGCACCACGACGGACACGCTGGGGTGAGCGGTCAGCCACGCCGCCAGCGTGTCGGCGGCGCGGTCCGGCAGCAGGTCGATGACCCGCCGGCGTTCGAGGTCGCACAGGATCGTGCCGTACCGCTGGCCCTTGCGCCAGGCCCAGTCGTCCACCCCGAGCACCGTCACCGCCGGGACCGGCCTCGCGGCGCCGGCGCGGATGCGGCGCAGCAGCGTCGTGCGGCTGATCGGCACGCCCATAGCGGCGGCGTGGCGGGCTCCGGGATTGCCGCCAAGGGCCAAGCCGATGCTCCGGTGCACGACCCGCAACCGTTCCGTCTGGCGCGCGCGGGGCGGGGCGACCGCCGGCAGCGGTTCGCTGAAGGTCCGCTGGGGACAGGCGGGCGCGCCGCACCGGAAGCGGCGGACCCGAACGAGGAGAAACACCGGCCGTCCGAAGCACGCCAGATCGCCGAGGCGCCGCCAGTAGGTGCCGTGGACCCGATGGGACAGCGTGCCGCAGGCCGGACAAGATGCCGCGGACGCGGTCGTCTGGGTGCGCAGCGTGATGCGCGGAAGGTCGGGATCGATCCGGTCGAGGATCTGCAAGGTGGACGGGAAACCGAAAGCGTGAAGCGACGGGGTCAATAGTGGTTCCATACTGGAGAAAACATTGGCTTCTCTATGGCCACTCTCCGCGCAACCACGACGCTACACGCTGAAGGTTGAAGGCATTGTCGCATTCAACCGGCGCTTGGCCACATGAAACTTTCAAGAACCCGGATTTCGATAGCACAGTCAGGCAGATCGAGAGGAACATCGTCGGCGTCCTCGGTGATAACCTGGAACTCCGCGTCGATCGTCCGCGTGGTGTCGGGGGCCGGCAGCGTCGGTCCCGATCCCGGCCGGGCGCCACGGGCGTGCTCCAGCCGCGCCCGCCGGCTGCGGCCGCGGGCCTCGTCGACCAGCTTGCGCCGCGCCAGCACCATCTCGAAGATCATCGCCTCGTCGACGCCGGCTCGTCCCTGCCGGCGCAGCGCGCGGGTGGCCGCCTTCAGCTCCCACTTGGAAATGGCCGAACGGCGCAGGTTTCGGTAGGGCACCTCCAGATAGTCCCCCGACACGCCCCGGACGAAGACCTTGGACAGGTTGGCCGGATCGTAGTGGACCGTCACCCACGCGTTGTTGTGAAGGAAGGGCGTCAGCGCGTCGTGCCAGTAGAGGACGTTGAAGAGGTGGATGCCGTCCTGCTGGACCTTCCGTTCCTCGAACGGCAGGAAGTCGCGGTGGAACGTCCGCAGGTCGGCCGGGGTGCGGAAGGTCCGCCCCTCCGTGTCGGCGGTCCATTTGGCGAGCGGTGCCGTGCCGATGCCTTCGTGGAAGCTGGCGTGATGCTCCAGGATGATGCTGGCCACCAGCCACTCGATCTCGGCGATGGTGAGGCAGGCGTTGCCGGCCGGATCGTAGATGCCCCGCTCCTTGATGTTGGAGAAGGTAGTGCCTGGCAGCAGGTGGAGTTCCTGCATGAGGTGGCCGATCCGCCGTTCGACATGTCCGCCCATGTGCGGCGTTCCCGGTGGCCGGTACCGCACCTCAATGCCGTAATCCTCGCAGGCCCGGGTGAACGCCTTGGAGTGGAACTCCTTGCCGTTGTCGACGTGGATGACCTCGCATAGGCCCGCAACCGGCCATTTGGCCGGAAGGCCGCGCGCCGACAGCCACTCGCTCTTGTCCATCACCGCGTGGGCGACGCAGGCCGCCACGCTGGATGCGCTCGGGGGATCGAAGGTCAGGTGGAAACCGCAGTACATCCGGGTTCGGACATCGACCGCCAAGGTGATGAACGGGCGCCCGATGACCTCCAGCGTGTCCGGCTCCACTCCCATCACGTCGGTCGGGGTGTGGTCGATCTGGACGATCTCCAGGGCGCGCTCGGCCTCCAGCGATCCGAGGATCGGGTCGAAGTCCTCGCGCGCCTTCTTGGGGCCGTGGCGACGCTTGGTCTGCTCACGCTTGCTGATGGCCGCCAGTCGCGCCTTGACGGTCTCGCGCGCTGGTTTGCTCAGCCCTTCCGCCGTGCAACGGGCGTGAATGTCCTTCACCAGCAGGGATTTCTTCGGTTTGAGCCGGTCCAGGTAACGGCTCTGGATCTCTTCCTCGATGATCGTTTCGACGCGGAGAGCGAGCCGGCGGGCGCCGGCCTGTGGACCGGGCGTTTTCGGCACCAGTGACCGGGTTCGCGGATCGGCTTCGTAGGCTTTGAGCAGCCGATAGAGATGGTGGGGACTGAGCCCCAGTTCGGCCGCTGCTGCGGCCATCACTTCGCTGCGGGCACCGTAGGCGGGGGGCTCCAGGACCAGCCGCCGGATCACGCGTTCACGCTCTCGGGCGATCTCCCAGACCTCGTCCGGCACGCCCGTCAGCGGTTGGTCCCCGCGTGGATGGCTCTGCACTTTTCACCCGATCCACTCTCGGCTTTTCACCAGAATAGCTCTGCTTTTCGCACGAACCGCTCTGAGGAAAGGGCTTAACCACCGCAGAATTCCTCACTCACTTTTCGCATCAACGACTCTACGGCGACACACACATCAAACTGTACAAACGCCGTTGCTGTAGCTACGAAAACCACTTGCCCGTCCGTGTTTTTGTAGCTACAATTACGCCCAATGAATACCTGGGACGAAAACAAGCGTGCCGCCAACCTCGCCAAGCATGGCGTGGATTTCGCGACCGCCAACGGGTTCGACTGGGACACCGCACTGACCGCCGCGGATGATCGCTGCGATTATGGAGAGGACCGCTTCATCTCCATCGGCTACATCGGCCCCCGCCTGCATGTGATGGTGTGGACGCCACGCGGCGACGATACGCGCATCATCGGATTGAGGAAAGCCAATGACCGAGAAGACCGCCGCTTCCACGCCGCCCAAACCTGACCACATCCGCCAGGAGGATTGGGACGCTGTGGATGTGCCGGAATTGACCGACGCGTGGTTCGCCAAGGCCCGGCGGGGTGGCCGACCGAAGGCCACCGCGCCCAAGGAATTGACAACGCTCCGCCTTGATCCCGATGTGTTGGCGCATTTCCGGGCGACCGGGCCGGGCTGGCAGACCCGGATCAACGAAGCCCTGCGCAAGGCCGCCGGCCTCCAGCCATGACCGCTCTCCGCGTCAAGGACGGTGGGCTCCCTGTACGGCTTGGAGGCCGCGCGGGTTGCCGCCCAGTGATCAACGCTGCTCCAGGCGTTGGGCACGTCGGTCGACTGGCTGGTCCTCTATGGGCGTCACGACACCGTACGGGGCGGAGGAACTTGCGAGGACACCCATGGCGCTGATCGGCTACGCGCGTGTGTCCACCGAGGATCAGGCCACCTTCAGTCAGCTCGACGAGCTGAAGGCCGCCGGCTGCGCGGTGATTTACGAGGAGAAGGCGTCGGGCGGCAGCCGGGCGCGGCCGGAACTGGCCAAGGCCATCGCCCAGGTGAAGCGCGGCGACATCCTGGTGGTGGCGCGCATCGACCGGTTGGCCCGTTCGCTCTCCCACCTGCTCGATGTGATCGAAGGGCTGGAGGCGGTTGGCGCCCATTTCAAATCGCTGCGCGACCCGATCGACACCTCCACGCCGCAGGGCAAGTTCGCCTTGCAGGTGTTGGGGGCGGCGGCGGAGCTGGAGCGTGCCCTAATCCGCGAGCGAACCAAGGCCGACTTGAACGCCGCCAAGGCGCGCGGGCGGGTGGGCGGCAATCCCGGCCTCAAGCGCTGCGATCCCGACGCTATCGCCGAGTTGTCCGCCATCCGCGACCGGTAGTATGTGGCCGACCTCTTGGCGACCATGGAGGCGTGGCTTCCGAAAGTGCGCGCCCTGCGCCCGGGGCACTCCTGGGGGAAGGTGGCCAAAACCCTTGGCCGGCTTGGCTCGCCCGACCGGCCCTGGACGGCGGACCGGCTGTCGCGCGCGGTCCACCGGCTCGTCGCGGAAGGCTTGGCCGAACCGGAACTCATCGCACCGGCGCCGCGCAAGCCGCCCAAGGACGACCTCCTGCTGGTCATTGCCGGCATCAAGGGGGCCGACCCGACCATCAGCCTGCGCGCCATCGCCGCGCGGCTGGAGGAGATGCGCATCCGCACGCCGCGCCGTGGCACGACCTGGTCGGCGTCTTCGGTCAAAGCGTTGCTCGACCGCGCCGAGCGCTTCGGACTGATCTCCCCGGTGGCCGAGGGAAAGCGGGCTCGTCGCCAGGCGCCTGACGCGCCAGGCACTCCAGGATCTTGATCCGGACCTTGGCCTGGAGCCGGCGCGAGGCTTACCAATCCGGACCGCAAAGAATGTCTTCGGCCATCCGCCGGTCGACGGAGGCCGAGCGCAAATCAAGGCCGGGAACCCCGGTTTTGACGAACGGCACGGATGCGCAGCCGATCGGCTTTGTCGCACAAATCCGGTTACGGCCAGTCTACGCCCCTTTCTCCCAAACTTCAGGCGAGCTTGCGGGATGCGGGCATCCCGAGGCTCGTCATGCGGTTGATGACGGCGCAGGCGATGCGGGCCTCGACTTTCTGCGCGGACAGAGTTCGGGCCTGGAGCCTGTGTCCGATCAAAGTTTTGTACCGGAAGAAGGCCGTTTCGCCGAGCGCGCGTTTTCCATAGCCGGTGGCTGTCTGCCAACCCAGGCGGCCCTTCTCGGCAAGCAGCTGGATGTGCTTGTCGCGCTGCATGGGGGCGGTCGTGGCGGTGTCGCTCAGCACCGCCGTGCAGCGCGGTGGAATGATCACCGTGGCGTCGGCGTGGCGTTCGGCGATGGTCTGATACACCGGCTCGCCGTCATAAGCGCCATCAGCCAGCACGGCTCGGACCGGGCCAGCGATTTGATCGAGCAAGGGCCCGACCTGGGACGCGTCGCCGTCCTCGGTCGTGGTCAGTTCGGCGGCGAGGACGTTACCGCTCTCCGGATCGACGGCCAGGTGCAACCGACGCCAGCTGCGGCGCGGTTTGCCACCGTGCTTCTCATGACACCACTCGCCGGCGCCAAACACCTTCAGCCCGGAGGAGTCGATGACGACATCGACCGGCCCAGTCGGCGTCTTCAGTGCGGTAGTCAGCGGTAACCGGGCGCTGCGGCGGGCCAGCGTGGTGTCGTCGGGGACCGGCACGTCGAGCCCGAGCAACTGGACGATGGAGCGCAACAGGCCCTTGGTCTGGCGCCACGGCCGCCCCATCGCCAGGCGCAGCATGATCCCCGTCTCGATGGCGAGGTCCGAGTATGCCAGCGGCCAGCCCCGCCGCCCGGTCTGGGCCGGCGTCCACGTGGCCAGGGCCTCGGGGGTGACCCACACCGTCAAACTGCCACGCTGCCGCAAAGCCCGGTTGTACTCCCGCCAGTTCCCGACTTTGTACTTGGCCTTCGGGATCTTGTGGCGACGCGGTTCGTTGTGCTTGTACGGCATGCGGGCTCTCGGCTTCAGCGCTCGCCTCTATACCCCAATCGCCCCTCAGGCCAACAGAGCGGTCCCTGACCGGACTTGTGCAACAAAGCCGTGGTACCCTGCACCAAACCAGTCCGCCAACCCAGGGACAGATCACTCGGCAGTGTTCGATCCGCGAGCCTGGCCGGCGGGCGACAGGCGCGACAAGGCCTCCAAAAGAAATCGCCTCGCCTCGCGCTGCTCCTCTGTCGACATCCGCCGCGGGTCGAGTTCGAGCTGAAGGTGGGGCAGATTGGCACTCAACGGGCGGTTGTTGGACGTCAGATTCTCCAGTAGGTCAATCGCCTCGTAAGTGACGACTGGATAGGCGACGCCCTTGACATGAATCTGGCCGTGCTCCTCGCAATAGACTTGGTCGTTGACGTGTGCGTAGGTCTCGTAGCTAATCAGGATGCTCCCCACGGGGGCCTCGTGCTCCAGGCGCGAGGCGATGTTCACAGGACCGCCGATGATGGTGTAATCCATCCGGTCCTCGCTGCCGAAGTTGCCGACCGTGCAGTACCCGGTGTGAATGCCGATCCGGCAGCGTGGCGGCGCCTCAACGCCCGAGGCGTGCCAGATGCCGGCCAGTTCGCGCATCCGCTTCTGCATGGCGATCGCCATCTTGACGCAGGCGAGCGCATCATCCTTGATGCCGCGCGTCTCCGGATCGCCAAAGAAAATCATGATCGTGTCGCCGACATACTTGTCAATAGTGGCACCATATTCCAGCGCAACGCTGGACATCTCGGTCAAGTAGTGGTTTAGAAGATTGGTAAGATCCTCCGACTCCATTTTGTCAGTTGCCTCAGTAAAGTTAGCAATATCGGAAAAAAAAATGGTCAATTTTTTGCGCTGACTTTCCAGTTTGACCTCCTGGGCGCCAATAAAAATCGAGTTATAGACTTGTGGCGAAAGGTATTTCGAAAGCTTTTTTGATACTGCCTCGAGCTGTTTGTTTTTCTGCGCGATTTTTTCGACCGAACGCCGCTGCTTCTCGGCCATCGCGTTCAGCTCGGCCTCGTTACGGTCGGAGAGGCGGATGAGCCGGCGGGTGATCTTGAACAGGTGCTCGTAACTCTTCAGGAGTTCGGCAAAGGCGGCGCGCGCGGCCTCGTTCCCGAAGCCGTCGGTTTCGACGAACGCGCGGGCCCGTGCGATCACCGCCTCCTCACTCTCGAAGAGGTCGAATTTCATTCCTCGCCCGCCATCCTCTCGAGGTGGAACGTGGCATGCTCGAGATCCTCCCCGAACTCCTCGCCCAGCTGCCGCATTGTGTCGTCCTCTTCGTCGTAGTGCCAGTTGACGGTCACCGCGGCACCGCCGGCGGCCACCTTATCCAGCTTCTCCAAAAGCGATGTGATCGCCTTGGCGCTCGAGCTGTTGAAGTAGACCAACTCGAAGTCGAAGCAGCATGCGCCGTCGCGCAGCCCGTCGAAATAGCCATCAAGGGTCTCGAACACCGGTCCGTAGAACGCGGCCACGTCCTCGGGGTAGGATTCGCCCTTGAGCCTCAGGCGATGGTTGTCAAAGTCGAAATCAACCTCGGGCGAGCGTTCGGTGGCAGGGATCTTCAGGTTGGGCATGGTGTGCCTCCCTGGCGTTCAGATCTCGGCTTCCAGAGCGAAGAAGGCGACACGGCCGTCGATCGCGCTGATGTCGAAGTTGATCGGGCGCGACGCCCGCCGCGCGATCTCGATGAAGCCGACGCCGGCGCCCTTGCTGCCATCCTCCGGTTCCGATTTCAGCGTCTCCTTGTACATGGCCTTGAGTTCATCCTTGTCGGCCCTGCGGATGCTCTCGAGCTTGACCCGCAACGGCTCGATGTCGGCCACGCCGATGAGGTTGCCGGCCTTGACGACAAAGCCATCGCCCACCCGGCTGATCGTCATAATTCCGTAGCGGAGATCGGAGCGCGGCGCACTCTTGCCGCTGGAGGCGGCGTGCGGCTTCTCCCTCTCAGCCGAGTAGCGGATGATGTTCTGCATCTGCTCGACGAAGACGGCGAAGACACTGCGCGCCGTCTTGGTGTCCATGTCGTCGAGGACGAGCTTCCGCTTGAGCGCGTCGCCAACGCCGGACAGCACCGACTCTGTCACGTAGCCACAGTAGGCGAAGATGATGCCCGACTCATGCAGTTGAGAGCGCAGTTCGAACAGGTCTTTGGCTAGCATCGATACCCTCCTACCCTCCCAGCGCCACGAACCCCAGAACGGTGACGTCGTCGCGACGTCGTTCCGCGCCCTGGTGGTTGGCAAGGGCCGCCCGGAGCGCGTCGCGCTGCTCCGTCATCGCAAGGCCCCGGCACTGCGTGACGACGTCGACGAAGCGCTTGCGGCCGAATGCCAGGTGCCGTTTCCCGCCAATCTGTTCGATCAGCCCGTCGGTCGCGAGGTAGAAGGCCTCGTCGGCCGCGAGGTCAAGCGAGATGTCATGGAACCGCGCCTCCTCCGGCATGCGCCGGTAGCCGATCCCGAACCGGTCACCCTTGATCTCGTCGAGCTCGCTGTCGTGCGCCCGCCAGAGCGACAGATGGGCTCCGGCGAAAACGAGCCGGCGCTCCTTATCACTGACGAAGCAGACGCCAGCGTCGAAGCCGTCGTCGGTCTCGCCCTTCAGGGCCCGATCCTGCCCCAACATCGTCCGCAGGTCGCGATCGATCGTGCTCAGCAGCAGCGACGGTGGCGGATCCTCGAGGGCATGCAGGTGGCGGTCGAGGAGGCCACAGGCGATGAGGGTCATGAACGCTCCCGGCACGCCGTGTCCCGTGCAGTCGCCGACGATGATGTAATAGCCGCGGCCAGTGCGATGGAACCAGAAGAAGTCGCCACCGACGATGTCCCTCGGTTCCCAGATCAGGAAGTAGTCACGCGTCGCCGCCGCCAGCGTCTGGCGGGCCGGCAGCATAGCTGACTGAATGCGGCTGGCGTATTGCAGGCTCTCCAGGATGAGGCGGTGGGCCTGGACGGCCCGTTCTTCGTTCTCCTTCAGTTCGGTGAGGTCGCTGTAGACGGCGACGGTGCCGCCACCGATGATCCGGCGTTCACTGACCTGAACCCACCGGCCGTCGCTGCGTCTCTGCATGATCGGCGCATCGGGGTTGCGATGCCGCGCCAAGCGCTCCTCGATCCACACCTGCGCGCCGACCGCGTCGGCATCGCGGATGCGGCCGTCGGCGACGACCTGCTGGAGAATCGATTCGAAGGTCATGCCCACGGTGACCTCCTCCTTGCCGCCGCCATGCAGCATCTCGCGGTAGCGGGCGTTGCAGAGCCGGAGCCGGTCCTCGGCGTCGTAGAAGGCGAAGCCCTCGCCGATGCTCTCGATCGCGTCGACCAACCGCTGCTCCGTCTCGTGCCGAGCTTCCTCGGCAAGCTTACGGGCGCTGATGTCGCTCCACGCCCCGATGACCTCAATGGGGAGGCCGTCGGCGTCGCAAATCAGGTGCAACTGATCGCTCATCCAGCAGTAGGTCCCGTCGCGGCGCCGGAGGCGGTACTCGTAGCTGTGATGGCCGAGCTGGAACACGCGGGGAAACTCCTCCGCCACCCGAGGGACGTCGTCGGGGTGGACGCAGTTCCGCCAGAAATCGGAGTGCTCGAGGAATTCGTCCGGCTCATAGCCGAGCAGGCGCCGGATGTTTGCGCTGACAAACGTCGGCGCGTAACTGCCCGTCGCCGCAAGGCTGTAGATCACCGCGGGGGTATGAGCGAGCAGATGATCGAGCCGCGCCTGTGCCGCCGCAACCGCGGCCTCGGCGGTCTTGCGCTCGGTGATGTCGCTCCAGGACTCGACAACCTCAACGGGCTCGCCACGTTCGTTACGGACGAGTCGCTGCTCGTCCCGGACCCAGCGATAGCTGCCGTCCTTACGGCGGAACCGGTACTCGACGATGTTGCGCCCCGTTGCCAGCAGCCGCGAAAACTCAGACAACACTCGGTCACGGTCATCGGGATGTACGTGCTCTAGCCAGAACTCGGGGCCAGCCAAGTATTCACTCGGCTCATAGCCAAGCAGGTCACGTACATTCTCACTTATAAACGTCGGCGCGTTTCGACCGCCCACCTGGAAGCTGCAGATGAGCGAGGGTGACGCGGTCAGCAGGTAGGTCAAGCGCGCCTGTGTCGCGAGCAGCTCCTGCTCGGTGCGCTTGATCTCAGACACGTCCATATAGACGCCGACCGTTCCGCCGTCCTGGGTTCTCCGCTCGTTGATCTGTATCCAACGGCCATCCCTTTGCAGCTGCAATGTTGGGCCAGAAGGCGATTCGTGCTGGGCAACCCGCCGCCCAAGCCAATCCTCGGCCGATGTTTCCGGTCCGCGGTGTACGCAGCGCTCCACAGCAGCGCGAGCAATTGTGCCGAAAGGCACCCCCGGCACAATCACTTCAGCGAGGCCGGGATAAAGGTCGCGGAAATGGCTGTTGCAGAGTACGAGCCGGTCCTCGTTATCAAACAGCGCAAAGCCCTCCGAACTGCTCTCGATGGCATCGATCAAGCGCTGTCGAGCTGCGGCGATCTCCCTTAGGTTTTTCTCCTCAATTTCAACCGCCGTGTCGCGGAATACGGCGAGTGCTTCGGCCATCTGGCCGATTTCGTCGCGGCGTTCGCGCCCCGGGATGGCAACCGTGGTATTCCCAGCTGCGAGTGCGGCCATTGCGTCGGTGATGCTCTTGATGGGACGCACGACGCGCGGCTCAACGTATTGCAGCATGATGACGGAGCCGCCAATGATGCTGAGGGCAGCGATGATCAGCAGGAGAATTTTGCCGGTTCTGATCGCCTCTGCAGAACGGATCGCGGCGGCATCGGAGGCGCGCTGCGCAGCGGTGACCAAAGCCGCCACTTCGTTGCCAAGACCCAAGGCGAGCATCCCGCTGGCTTCGAGCGCCCGCTGGGCGGTCGTGCCTTGATGCAATTCATCCCGACGCGCATCGAAGATGCTACGCTCTCCACGGCCGAAGGCCAGGAGGGCTTCAGTGACATCTCCGGCCCCGCTCGACTTCGCTGTTTCGGGCAACCGAGCAAGCAGTCTCTCAAGGTGTCCGACTGCGGCAATGAAGCGCTCCCGCAAAGGCTGCAGTGCGCTCCCATCTAGTACGCCCGCCGCCTCGGTAAGCACACCCACCGCGAGATTCCCTTCGGCGCGCAACGCAAGAAGCACGTAGAGTGCATCGACGTCGACATCGATCGGTTTCGTGACAGCGGGTTGGCTTCGCGCCGCCATCGCTTCCCCGGCGAGGACCAATTCAAAGGTGGCATCGTCCACCAGAGACTCAAGATTCTCCAGGAATTTCGCATGCGCAGCCGCAAGACCTGAGATCGCCATCTCCTTGCGGGTCTTGGCGGCTAAACGCTGTTCGACGGCCGCATCAAGCTCCCGGAGCTTCGCCGTGATCTCCTCTTCGGTTCGGGTGAGGGCGGTGACGCTCTGATCGCTGATGCCGGCGGTCCTTAGGGCCGGCGTCAGACCGGCCAACTCTTTTGCCTTCCGGTCCAGTTCCACCGTTTCACGCTGGCGGTCCTCCTGCCGTACGCTCGCTATCAGCGCGGGTGCGGTCGCGGCGATTTCGGCTGCCCTTTCGGCCAAGCGCAGCGACGCTGCCATCCGCGGCAGACTATCAGTGACATGCTCGACCGATGCATCGATGGTGGCGAAGGCGTACCAAGCCACGCCGCTGGCGACCATGGTGAGTGTGGCCATCCCGAAGAAGGCGAAGAAGAGCTTGCCCTTGATGCCCAACACAGACTTCGTCCCGGCGCTCACAGCGGCCTTTGTCTTCAAAGATAGTGTTTCGATGCTCATGCTGTTGTGGCGCATGCTTGGGGCAACCTCAGTATCATCGGCGGAGGGGAACCCTTCCTGCGGTGTCAGTCTCCGAGCCGGTCGACCGGTCTGATGCGGGCGTCTGCCTGAATAACGGTGAGGAAAACTTGGTTCATGCCCTGGTTGTTGTCCGGGCTGTAAGTGAACGTGATGCCGCCGAGATCGAAGGGGCCACCCTTTTTGATGGCTTCGAGCAGACCGGTTCGCGTCACAGCGCTTCCCAACCTGTTGAGAGCCTCCACGATCAGCCGGCCGACCATATAGCCTTCGAGCGAAACGAAGCCGAATTCGGCGTCTGGCTCGGCCGCTTTCAATGCCTTTTGATAGCGGGCGACCAGCGGGATATTGGCGTCCTCGGGGAACGGGACGACCTGCGAAATCACGACCCCTTCTCCGTCCTTCCCGAGTTCCTTGGCGAGAGCGTTGCTGCCAACAAAGGAGATGTTCACGAAGACGGCGTCCAACCCAATCCTATGTGCCTGCCTGATGAATTCGGCGCACGCCTTGTAGGTGCCAATCATGCCCACAGCCTGCGGCTTGGCCTTGCGAATTGCGAGCAAGGCGGTCTTCACCGCGGTCGTGTTGCGCATATAGGTACCCTCGGCGACCAATGTCATGGAGCGCCGTTCCAGAGCGGCGATAACGCCGGAGCGACCCGCGAGGCCAAACGAGTCGTCCTGGTAGAGGAGCGCAACACGCGACACGCCGAGGTCAGTGGTGAGATGCTCGATCCACGCTTCCGTCTCCTGATCGTAGGACGCTCGGACGTTGATCACGTTGTACAAAGATGGATCACGCAAAAAGCCAGCGCCGGTGAAGGGCCCAATGAACGGCACCCGTGCCTCGGCCGCAATTGGCTGGGCGGCTCTCGACGTCGGGGTTCCGACCTCGCCGACCAAGGCGAAAACCTGATCATCGATGATGAGGCGGTTGGTGTTTCCGATTGCCTTGCCTGGTTCGTAGCCATCATCACGGGACACGAGCTCGAGCCGGCGCCCGTTGACCCCGCCGGCCGCATTGGTTTCGGCGAACGCCGCGAGGATGCCTTCGCGCATACCAATGCCCAAGGCGGCAGCGGGCCCATCAAAGGCCGCCGATTGGCCGAACACGATGCGATCGTTGAAGACACCCGGTTCGGCGCAAAGGGCGGAAGGCAGTACAAAATGCGCGGCTATGCCGAGCATCACCGCAGCCACACTATTGAATGTTCGGGCAACGATGGCCATTACCAACCTCGCACATCTCGGATGACAATGCGATTTAGAAACCCGCACGTTACGAGTACTACTTAAGCGTCCATGCGCGACGATCGAAATGGTAAAATGCGTGAAAGTGCGATAGCACCTTCAGAAGCCAAGACTGTGCGGTGGTTGCGACTGTTGTTTGAGTGGCGAATGACCTTCTAGCGAGAGCGAAGCAGTTAAAAAACCGCCATTATGATCGCTCCTCTCTGCGTAAGAGCTGCGCAGCGCGAGTAAAGATACAGCGTTATTGTTGAGCTTTCAAACGATTTCGTTTCGAAGTGTCGATGAAAAGTTGGTATATCGACAGATTTACGTCACCAGAATAGGAGGGTATTGAGAACCTGGATCATTTATGGTGAAATTATTAAAAGTGATGGCTCTTGTCGAAAACCAAGGGGTGTTGTCAACTTCGCCAGCGTTTGACGAACTGAAGGCCTGAGCAACTGCCTTTGGTGTTGGTGCAGCGAGGCTCTGGTTTTCCGGTTCTGGGGAGTGGTGTAGAAGGGCGCCTCCCCGTGTTCCCCTGGATTGGTCCGCCTCGGTATGCCGAACAAGCACAATGACGCCCGGCGCCATCACATCCGGAAGATGCGGTTCAAGGTGACGAACAGGACGGCCTACGAAGCCGGCCTTCGGCGACGCGGCAGCCTGACGCTGTGGCTCAGCGACGAAGCGATCGCCGCTTGGCGAGCGGCACCGCGGCGCACGCCGGGTGGGCAGGCGCGCTACTCGCACACCGCCATCGAAACAGCGCTCATGGTCCGTTTGGTGTTCCACCAACCGCTGCGCCAAACCGAAGGACTGCTCGGCTCCCTGCTGGACCTTATGGGTGTTGACCTGCCGGTTCCCGATCGCACCACCATCAGCCGGCGCGCGGCCCGGCTGACGGCGGTGTTGGCCACGGCCCTGCCGACGGGCCCAGTCACGCTGGTGATCGACAGTACCTGACTGAAGGTCTACGGGGCTGGCGAGTGGCACCGGGACAAGCACGGTGTGCGCGGGCCGCGGACCTGGCGGAAACTCCATCTGGCGGTGGACGCCGCCGCCAACACCATCGTCGCCGCCACGCTGACGACCACCAGCGACGGCGACGCTTCCCAGGTCGGGCCGCTGCTCGACCAGACCAGCGGCCCCATCAACACCGTCATGGCTGACGGCGCGTACGACGGCGAACCGATTTACCAGACCATCGCCGCCCGGGATGCCGGTGCTCGGGTGGTCATCCCACCGCGCGCCACGGCGGTTGCGAGCGACGCCGCCAAGACGGCCCCTACCCAGCGGGACCGCCATATCCAGACCATCGCCGAACGGGGCCGGCTGGGCTGGCAACGGGAAACCGGCTACGGCAAGCGCTCCAAGGCGGAAACCGCGATGGCACGCTACAAGCGCATCCTCGGCGGCCAGCTTCATGCCCGCACGCTGCCCGGCCAACAGGCCGAAGCGGCCATCGGGGTCACCATCCTGAACCGGATGAGCGATCAAGCACGCCCGAACTCCGTCCGCATCGCCTGATCAAGGGACAGATCAAGCATCGGTCCGTCTGCGCGGACCTCGGTGCACCAACACCACGCAGACGGCGACGCAGGCGGCTGAGGCGACCAGCAACACGCTGTCCGCGGCCGGAATCTGGGGCACCATTTCCCTGTTGCTCGGCGCGGCGGCGGCGGCGCTCGGCGGCCGCATGGGCACGCAACGACGCGAGCACGTGATCGTCACTGAGTGACGGCCCGGCCGATCTTTAAGAGTTGTTAACTATGGGGCGGCATGGTGTCCGGACTTGGAGGCACCATGTCGCTTTTTTGGTTTTGCGCCTGCGCGTACTTGTTGTTCAGCGCCGTCGGGCTGCTTGAGGCGGATATCCGGGTCAAGCCGGGGGCATCGCCCTCGACCGCGTGCATCGTCGGGACGACGCTGTGCTTTGCCTTGGCTCACCCGACGAGCGCCGCCCTCCGGTGGGCGGCGGCACAGTCCCGGAGGTAAGGCCGGGGCGCCGCATGGGGCGCGCCGGGTGAACGTAAACGCTCGAAAGCCGGGAGGCCCCCTGCCGATCGATCCGTCGCGCAGCGCCCATTGTCGCCGTCCCCAGTGAACACTGTGGAACGGTGTCGCCGGCGCTGGTAAGCCGCTGGTCCTCGCACCATCGTTCTCCTCTCCACACAGGCGTCTATGTCACGCCGCTTCTTGGTGGGCTTTGCGGTGAGGAGGCGGTCTCGCGGGTGGTTTGCCGTTCCATTTCGGCGTTGAGGGCGGCTCCGAGGAGGATGGCGTAGGCGATCAGGTTCAGCCAAAGCATCAGCGTGATCACCGCGCCGGCAAGGCCATAGGCTGCCTGGTAATTGGTCACACGCTGCACATAGGCGGTGAACAGGGCCGAGGCGACGATCCACAGCGTCGCCGCGACGACCGCCCCCCAGCTGACCCAACGCCACTTCGGCGCCGTCCGGCATGGCCCGACCCGGTAGAGCAGCGCCAACACCAGCAGGATCATGGCGACCAGGAACGGCCATCGCAGCCATAGCAGCATCCAAACCAGCCTCGCCGGAATCCCCAGCGCAGCGGAGAGCGTCGAGGTCCCGAGGAACACGCCGAAGGTCAACGGAACGAAGCTGAGCCAAACCAGACCGAGCAGCAGGGACAGACCGTTCAGGGCGAAGAAGCCGCGGCATTCCTTTGTCCGGTAGGCGAAGTTGAGCGCGGCGATCAGCGCCCGCATGCCGAGCCACAGACTCCACAGGGTCAGCAGAAGGCTGCCGGTGATGCCCCAGCGCAGCGTGCCCCCGGTGTTGCCCACCATATCGGCCAGCTGATCGACGAAGGCACCCAGCGCCTGCTCCGGAACGATTTCACGAAGCTGCCCGAACCGCTCCTTGATGCGGTCGGCGCCGCTGATCATGCCCAGCGTCAGCAGCGTGAAGCCGAGGCCGGGCAGAACGGCCAGCACGGCGTAGAAGGCGACGCCGGACGCCATGACCCAGAGTCCGGTTTCCGATTGGATCAGCCTGAGCCGCCACAGGATGGCTCCCCAGCTGGATGGCGAGAGGTCCTTCGGGCAGTCGACGTCGGCAACGTGGGCGATATCGCCCGGCGGCTTGGTCATGGCTTGCGCTTTCGGAAATGGCAGGCGGAGTGCAGCGGACACGAGGACCGGCACCCGTCGAGCCAACGGGCTAGAATGAACAGCACGGCGGGCGCCCGAGTTCTCTTCGCCGCCGCGGAACGTCAGTCGTGCCGCGGCCGGATTGAACGCACGCTCGCCGACGTCTGGTCGGCATCGGCGTCGACGATGGCCATTCCAGGGCACCGCACGGAGCGGGCATCGCGTCGGCAATGCCGGGCTTCTGTGCGCCCCGCCCGTTTTGGAGAGGAAAGTTTTTCGCAAACGGCGGCACCCGCCGGTTCAAGGGCGTGGAGCAACGAGCGTTTGCTGTGGACAAGGACCGGAACGGCTCACTGCGGACAGGCCAATGGGCTTGCGGACGTGAAGTCTGGACGGGTCAGGCGCCTCCTCGCCGCCTTTGCAGGCTAGCGGTGCTGATGGCCTTCAATGCCGAGTGACACAGCGCGATGCGGGAAAAGTCCATGTCGGGATGACAGTCGATTTTCGGGACCTCAAAGTGCCCGTCCGCCCGCCGGAAAAACCTGACGGTTCCGGCTTCCGATACCGCAGACTCGTGGTTGAAGTCAATTTTCCACGTTAGGTTCATTTCAAACGTCACACGGTGCCTTGAGAAATTCAGGTGGGAGTGGTTACGTTCAAGGAACAGCAATGTCAGGATACCAATTGATCATACCACGCGAGCGGTAAGCGCGCGCCAATCAGGCCGGCATGGGCTTGACTTGTCTTCAACGCACGGATTGAGTTGGCCGTCGTTCCCAATGCAGGGTGTAGCCTGACCAATGCTTACTGAACCGCGCTGGGTTTCCGGTAAGCCCCATTTCTGGTGAGTATGGGGTTGATCGGGAGAACGCGGAAACATCAGGTCCCTTACACCGTTATGGCTGTGCTTTACAGCATCGGAGGGTGACATGGAGCGCAAGAAGCTTATCTGCCCCAAATGCAAGGCCCAGCGGTTGGAGCGGCACAACCAAGGCAGTGAGTTCGAAGAGATCCATTGCCAGACGTGCGGATTCATCGCCTATGTCGGCCTAATCCGAAAAACGCGCTCCACCGCCCACCAAAGCGGGCCGAGATCGGCCGCGTAAGCAGCGACCATCGCGGCTTCGATCCCACGGGGGCCCGCGGCTTCCCAAGCCCCCGTTCGGAATTCCGCCAACGGGCTTGAGCGGTGGGCGCCGCGCCGACCACCATGGGGCGGGGCCGCCGTGTTCAAAACGGTAGCGCCCGCAGCCATTCGGAGGCGGCGGTCAGCCATGGCGCGCTCGTGCGATTGATCGACGGGCGACCGGCAGGTCCTGGAGACGGCAGAAATCCCAGATCGCAAGCCGTGCGCTCACCCCCTTGACGTCTGTTGGACGCGGGCGGTGCTGGAGGCTTACAGCTCGGCGCCGGCCCGCCAAGAGGCACAGGCTGCAGCGAGCGCCCGGCGGATCTCCGTGCCGTTGCTCGGATCGAAGGCGTCAGATCATCTGCCACCTTTGGGGCGCGGCATCGTTCTGCTCCGCACCACATCGAACTGGCGGTAAAGGTCGGACAGCCCCTCGAGAAGGCGCAACTTGGCCGTAGACCATCCTTTCGCGTCGGCGGTGCGAGCCAAATCCACTCGGCGGTTGATAGCCCGTAACGAGGTTTCCATCCCGGTCAACGGACGCTGCTCGGCCTCGTCCCGAGCGCTGCTCTTTAGGTCCTCGGTGGCAGCGCGCAGTGACGCCAGGCTTTGCTCCACCCGGTTGAGGAACTCGTCTCGGCGCTCGAAGGTCCATTCCTCGACCCGGTTCACGTCGATGCGGGTGACGTCGTCCTGAGCGAGCCCGTCGGGCGGGGCGAACACTGTCGTGGCCGCGGCCAGAACAAGGCTGAAAAGCCATCGCCGGACGCGTCGAGGCGTCCTGTTGGTAGCGACGCCCCGGTCATGCTCTTTTGTCCACTTCCTTGTCATGGCTCCCTCCGCATGGACCATGCTCGGCCTTACCTCGAGCGCAGCATGCGCGATGCCGCAGCCGCATAATCGAGCAGATCGAGCAGGCAGGAGACGTCGTGCTCCCTCACCGCGAGACTCTCCCGGGTCGGCCCGCGCAGCTTCGCTTCCAGAACGGCCAGCAGGCGCTGCAGGCAAACCCAGGCGGCGCTGGAAAGGCCCACCACCACGCCCGCGAAGGCGGCCGCCAAGGGGGAACTGAGCAGCATCAGGAGCACAAACGTGCTGGCCAGGAGGTTGGTCGGTACCCACGCCGGAAACACAAAATACCACAAGCCGCCGAGGGTGGCGCCGAGGAGAAAGCTGGCCACCGCCGTCTGCTGCGCGAGCACGGTGACCACGCTCGGGCCGAGGGTCATCATCCCGGACGTCACCTTGGCGAAGGCCAGAGCTCCCGCACCGAGATTGACGCAGGCGCTCGACACTTCACCCGCCGCGTTCCTGGTCCACCGTGACGC
Organism: Azospirillum canadense; assembly: GCF_025961225.1. Taxonomy (GTDB): domain Bacteria; phylum Pseudomonadota; class Alphaproteobacteria; order Azospirillales; family Azospirillaceae; genus Azospirillum; species Azospirillum canadense. The sequence goes on from NZ_JAOQNG010000003.1 coordinate 292,759, forward strand.
CCAACATGAACGACACTGGCGCGCCGGCAATCAGTCCTGGCCGAACGCGCCGCCGACGTGCGCGTCGTGCTCTGGAACACGCACGTCGGCCAACGGGCCGGAATCGGAAAGCCGGGTGGCCCCGCCCCGCCAGCGAGCGGGGGTTACTGGCCGAGCTTGTTGGTGTCGAGCACGATCATCGCGACGCCGATCTTCTCTTTGCTCGCCGGGTCGACCACAGGAACGCTGACCTCGGTCAACAGGGCGTTGGACTTGTCGTCCTTTTCCGGCTCGGTCATGTAGACGTCCGAGCCCTCAGTGTACACCTTCTGCCATTTGGGCTCGTCACCCTGCCAGTAATCCGAGGTGCTGTCGGTCTGCGCCACGTTCAGGCCGCGGTTGTCCATCAGCAGGATCTCGGCGACTTTGCCATTGCTCTTGGCTTTGATGTCCTTCAGATGCTTGGATACGGCATTGGCAGCGATTTTGTCGTACAGCGGGTTGGCGCTGCTTTTGGCGGCAGCCTTCCACTGGTTGTCCATCTCATCGATTTTTGCTTGGTCAAGGCTCTTATGCTGGGCGTTTTGCGCTTTGACCACGTCCACCACAGCCGGTTCGGCGAGCCATGGCTGCGCATCCCGGCTCACCGCCTTGCGGACAGCCGCTTCGAGGTTGGGATCGGCCGCCTGCGCGGACCAAACGAGCCCAAACATGGCCATACCGACGCAGGCCGACGCAAACAAAGCAGAGCGTTTCATCATTGATTCCTCCCATGAGCAAGACGCTCGCGGCGCGGCCTTTGCGGCTGTCATCCGCGGGCGGGCAAACCGTAGGTCACGGCGCACCACGCCGACAGATCTTCCGGCACATTTTCCGTCAGATGAAATGCTTCGCCGTCAATACTTTTGCTCCCGAACCCGGTCATCAATGGGCAACTCGTTTGAATGAGTGGGTGTGCTGTGCGCGGCATCTTGGGTGCGGTCTTTTGCGCAAGAGCTGGCCAGCTGTTTTGGGTTTTGCCACAGCTCAGCGATGCTTTCGTCAGCGTTGATGTCACTCGCGAAAGCTTTGGTCTGTATCCACGTGCAGGTCCGGCAGGTCTCCGTCACCGGTGCCACATGCCGCTATCGGTAATGGATTTTGTCGTCCTCGACGAGGCGCTCCAACAGCTCCCTGATGAGCACCCAGTCGCGCCCGGCCGATCCGGACAACAGGAGGCCGCTGTCGAGTGCGTGGTCGAGCAAAGCACCGGGGTCGGAGCCTTCCGGGCCCTCAAAGACGTCCCAGTGTCCATCGCGCCATGTGGCCACGATCTTCCCCGTCATGTCCGAGGCTGGCCACGGTTCGACCTCCAAGCGCACGAACATCGGCTTGTTGAGGTGGACGGTCGCCGTCACCTCGTGAGGCCTGCCCTCCAGGCGCAGCTGAAAGCGACAGCGGACCGGGTGTTCCGACATATACAAACTACCACCTGCATGGGCGTCAGGTTTTCACGAGCGCATCGGGCGGATCGATGACCAGCCCATCGGGCTCGACCCGCAGAAAAGACCCGACGTCCACCCACCCGTCCGCGATGGCGTCGTTGAGCAGAATTTGCGTATCGGCCACGGTCAGCGGTTCCCCCGCGTGGAACACCCGGCCGTCGGCATGTCGGATCACGGAGTATGTTTGCGTCATCATCGCCCCAAACCACGGCCACCGTGTGGTGGCCGTGGATCTCGTTGTCGTCGGAATCAGACCGCGGCCTCCGAGCCGGTGGTTGCCGGCAGGAGCCGCATCCATGCATCCGTGGCAGTGGCTCGATCACATGAGCTGGGCCTTGGATACCGAAGCCCAACGGTCTCTCCGGTCCACACCGGCCACGGCGTCGCCGTCCGCGCCCTCTCCGGCGTGACCAACCGGATTGGATCGGTCATCCATTCCGGCCGCCCGCGCGTCCATCGTTTCCATCACGAAGCGGTGCAGAGCGGCCCGGTGCTCGCCCGACCACCAGAGATCCGAGCCGGTTTGTCGGTGTTGGTTCATGTCCGTCCTCATGGTCTGAGGCCAGCCGCTTTGGCTCTCTCCCGCCCAAGCTCACCAGCGGCTGCGGCGTGTGACGTGCTGGAGAGCGGGACGGGCCTCCAATGCGCCCGTCCCGCCGATGGATGGTTCAGCGCCCGCTCACTTCAGGGCGCCCTTGATGTCCTCGTACTGGCCCTTCTGCCACTTCTCCAGGCCCTGCATCTGCTCCTTGGTCATGTCGACGGCGAGCTTGTCGCCCGTCATGTGCAGCTTGTTCATCGGCAGCACGACGTCCTTGTCGCTGATGTTCACAACGTGGTCGACGTCGAGCACAGCGAAGGTGTCGTTGCCCTTGCGCACGACGCCCTCAATTTTGGCGAGCTCCTTGCCGTCGCTGCCGTAGACCTCTTTGTTCTTCAGCTGGTCGGCGCTCATCCTCGCGATCGCCGGGTCCACTGCTCCTGCCGATGAGGAGGGCGAGGGAGCGGTGGTCGTGGTGGTCGCGGTCGTGCTCTGCGCAAAGGCCGGAGCACCGCTCAGCAGGGCAACGACACCGCACGCGGTCATCAGGGATTTCATCGTGGGACCTCCCGATCCGACGTCTGTCTATGGCGAAAAACGGCGCACGCGCCGGATTCATCCAGTGGTACTCCATCTGGGAGCGGGCTTTGGGACTGCGGACGAATCCCTGGCGCGTAAGCCAGTGAACAGGCTTGCGGACCGAACGGGAGAGCGCCGACGGGAAAAGAGTGGAAACGGATGCGGCGGCCTGTCCAGCGTGCGACGAACAGCTGTGATTGCGGTTGAGTAAAGAACCACAGCTGGGGAGGAAACCATGGACAAGGACCGCGTGGAAGGCTCGGGCAAAAAGCTCAAGGGTGATGTGAAGCAGGCCGCCGGAGATGTCACGGGTGACGAAAAGATGAAAACCGAAGGTGCCGCGGACAAGGTCAAGGGCAAAGTGCAGAACGCCGTTGGCGGTGCCAAGGATGCTCTGCGGGGCAAAAAGTAACTCCAGCGCAAAGAGGGCGGCCGAAGGGCCGCCCCGTTTCCTCGAGGACCTGATCGCCGGCGGGCAGCCGCACTGTTCGGAACTGCCATCACGACGGCGTTGATGTGGCGCGCGGTGTTCCGTCTGGCGTGGCGCCAGACCGAGGGGCTGATCGGCTCTATTCTCGCCGCCGATCGGGAAACAGAAGCGCTATCCGGCGTTCACTCTGACAGTCCTGCATGCCCGGGAACGTGAGGCGCCCGCCGATCGGCCGCGCATCAACTGGAAGCTCCTCAGCGATCTGCCTGTCCTCTCGAACGGCGATGCCGTCGAGAAGCTCCGCTGGTACGCGGCGACGTGGAAGATCGAGGTGTTTCACAAAATTTTGAAGTCGGGCTGTAAAGTCGAGGGGGCGCGCCTGCGAAGTGCCGACCGCTTAGTGAAGTTGATCGCCGTCTATTGCCTGGTGAGCTGGCGGGTCTTCTGGCTGACAATGATCAACCGATCGGCACCGGACGTCGATGCGGGGATCGTCTTCACTGATCGCGAGCAACTGATCCTGGATTTCCTGGTTCCGAACAAGGCTCCCAGCCTGCCCGGCAGCAACACTCTGGGCATCTATCTCACCAAAGTGGCCAAGCTCGGCGGCTATCTCGCCCGGAGTTGCGATCCACCGCCGGGGAATACGGTCATGTGGCGGGCTATGTCTCGTCTGATCGACATTGCCCTGGGTTCGGAGATCGCCCCGCAGCTTGTGGGTAATTGAAAGTCTCACCGGAGCAATACGTGGAACCCAAGCGATGCGCATGATTCTGAACGCAAAAGGCGCCGGCTGAGCCGGGAGTGTCCAATGACCAAGTGCGCCTTGGCCTCCCGCTCCCCCGCTTGCGCAGCCGCACCATCAATTTTTCGCGGGCGATGAGGATGCCATTCCGTCATGGGCGCGCATCGGCCAGAAAAATGGCCGCTGGGTTTGCCCAGCGGCCTGAAAGTCTAGGGAGGAAACGCCTAAAAGCGTTAACGAGTTCAATATAATGCTGCGCTGCACAACGGGCAACGCCCGGCGCACCGCGGTGCGGTATGCAGTGTTCGCATGGAACAGAAACAGACGACGACGTTTCGAACTCCGCTCGCTCGACAAATGGGCGATCTGCGCAACGTGTGCTCGAGAGCTGTCAATGGCCAGTCTTGGCGTGCGGCGCGGCGACCGGCTTGGACTCCGGCGATCCGCGCTCGCGCAGATAGATGCCCAAAACCATGAGCAGGCCCATGGACAGGAACTCGCTTTGCCAGTTCTGAAAGCTCTCGTACCAGAACTCTGGGTCGCCCAAAGTCTCGGCCATGGTCTTTGTGGGCTGGTGGTGCCGCAACGCCTCCTCGTTGGAGCGCCGCGTGCTGCCGGCGAGATGCAGCCAGAACGACAGGGCAAAAAGCGTCACCAAGGCTAGGCTGAGCGAATGCGAGTAGAGCCGCAGCAGCAGGCCACCACGGTGAACTGGCCAGGGGGCGTCGGGATCGGCGCGCTGCTTCTCAGGCGCCTCATCCTCCGGATTTGACTCCCCCGGCGTCTTGGACTCCGACGAGCCTTTTTGGACCAGGATGACGGTCAGCAGCACATAGACCGACATCTGGAGAAACTCACTCTCCCAGTTCTCGAACGTCGCCGACAGGAAATGACCCGTGGTCAGGTAGTCGAGCAGGCCGACCGGCGGCAAGCCGTGCAAGCGCAGCTCCTCGATGAGCGCCCGCCACCCGGTTAAGGTTTGACCGACAATGGAGAGTAAGAACAGGGCGAACAAAGTAATCGACAGCCCATTGTTTTTCAGGAACCGGCGCATTGGGTTCAATCTCGCGTTCCGCTACGTGCTTTCCGAACAACGCTCGCACTGACCATCAGGTTTCCACGCCCGCAGGATGCGGACATTCGCGCGCCCTTCGTGATTGTGGGCGGATATTCGAGATCGTCGTTCTCCCCCGGATGCTCGCTCTCCAGCATCTGGCCACGCTTCCCCGTCACCACACCGCGGCGGAGACCAGCGGGCCTGCGGTGTCGGTGCGAACCGCGCTCGTCCACCGCTCGCTTGGGCGCTGCTGAGAAGCCGGGTCCCGTTCCGCGTCCCGAGGAATTGCTGCGGCGCGCGGACATTGCACGGCATCCATGCCGGTGAGATGTGTGCGATCTCCTGGGCCTTGTTGAGCACCAGGCGCGGGCGGACGCCCAAGAGGGACCTTTCCTTGACGGTTTCGGTTCAAAAATTGTTGGAAGGGATGGAGCCGTGCGAACAGCGAGGCGATGAGGATACACATGGCCGGACAGCGCTCGACGCGAGAGACCCTCGCCCACACTCATCCTCGGAGTGGCCCGGTCTACCCTCCGCCACAGCCTCCCGGCCTCAGCTCGGTGCTGGAACGCAACATCGAGGCGTTGCAGCGACGTCGGCAGCGGGAGGAGAAGCAAGCCAGCGTGCAGGAGCGGATCGCTGACGCGATCACCCGCTTCACCGGCAGCCTTCGGTTTGTTTATCTGCACCTCGCCTATTTCGGGTTCTGGATCATCGCCAACCTGGGCTGGATCCCAGGCATTCCAGCGTGGGACCCCTCCTTCGTGGTGCTGGCGATGCTCGCGTCCGTGGAGGCGATCTTCCTCTCCACTTTCGTCCTCATCAGCCAGAACCGCATGGCTGCGGCGGCGGACAAACGGGCAGACCTCGACCTGCAGATCAGCCTGCTCGCCGAGCACGAGGTCACGAAGCTCGTCACGCTGGTGTCGGCCATGGCCGACCGGATGGGCGTGACGACGGAGGTTGACGCCGAGCTGGCGGAAATCACCCAGGACGTTGCCCCAGAGGCGGTCCTCGATGAACTCGAGGCGGACAAGCCGCCGAGTGAGTCGCACTGATTCCAGCGACGCGGGGGCATCGTGGTCGTTACCGCTCGCGCCTGCTCTCCTCCGGAGGGCGGACGTGGCGGAACAGGCCCAGCAGCAGCAGGTCATAGGTGATCTTCAGCCCGCCCGCGAGGACGAGCGGCCAGCCGAACCCGGACAGCGCCAGCAGCTGGCCTGCCAGAAGCGGACCCAGAGCCGACGCGAGGCTGCGCGGCACCGCCGTCACGCTCGCGGCCGCCGCCCGCTCGCCGGGGGTCACCACGGCCATGACGTAGGAGGTGCGCGTGGGAACGTCCATCTGCGAGAGCAGGCTGCGCACCAGCAGCAGCGCGATGGCCGTCCTCAAGTCCGGCGCGAAGGGCACCAGCACCAGGCAGACGTTCGACGGCAGGTGCGTGAACACCATGGTGTTGATGAGCCCGATCCGCGCCGCGATCCGCTCCGCCACCAGGTAGGAAACGGCGGACAGCACGCCGGTCCAGAAGAAGATCGCCCCGGTCGTCGTCAGCGACAGCCCGAACCGCTCGAACAGCCAGAGCGCGAACAGCGACTGGACGACCAGCCCGCCGGCGAAGGCGTCGAGCGAGAACAGCGCGGCCAAGCGCAGAACGATGGCGCGCGACCGCCGCAGCGGCTCGGCCGGAACGCTCACGGCGTCCGCCCGGGTGTCCGGCAGGCGCCGGTAGAGCAGCAGCGACGCCAAACCCAGCAGCGCGTAGGACACGAACGCACCGTCGATCGCCATGCCCGGGTCGATGCCGGTCACGCCGGCAAGCAGCTCGGGCGCGCCGGCGCACAGGGAGCCGACCGCGGCGGCCAGCGAGCCGATCAGGCTGTAGCGGGCGAACAGGGCGGTGCGCCCGCGGTCCGGGACCGTCTCGGTCAGCCGTGCCTGCTCAAGCGGCAGGAAGACGCTGACGTCGCCCGACGACGGGTTGATTGTCCCGACGAAAGCGATCAGGAACAGTGGCCAGAACTCCCGCGCCAGGGGGAACGCGAGGCCGGTCGCGACCATCAGCACGGCGGCGCCGAGCAACGGCGCGCCCCCCTTGGGCAAACGGTGGGCGGCGAGCCCCACCGTCAAGGTCAAGGCCGCCGAACCGGCCAGGGTCGCCGTCGCCAGGGCGCCGATCGCGACCGGGCCGAAGCCGAGCCGAGCGAGGTGAACCGGCAGAAGCAGGCTGATCAGCCCGTCGCCGAAGGCCCGCAGCGCCCGCGCGCCCAGCAGCAGCGCCGCCTCCGGCGCGGTGCCGGTCGGCAGCAGCGCGAACCGTTCGGCGGGGGCGCCGCCCGTCATCGGGCTAGCCCGCTACGCCGGCGAAGTGCAGGAGGAGCCCGGCCGCCGAACAGGCGGCGAGCACCGGGATCATCCCGACCTTGAAGCGGAACACCGCCAGCATGGCGCCGGCGGTCAGGACCAGCGAGGGGAGGTTGAGCGTGCTCAGCACCGGGACATCGAGGGTGGCCCCGGCGACGTGCACCGGCTCCAGCCGCCCGAACAGCACGTGCAGACCGAACCACACCGCCAGGTTCAGCACGACGCCGACCACCGCGGCGGTGATCGCCGACAGGGCGCCGCCGAGCGCCTTGTTGCCGCGCAGAGCCTCGACGAACGGAGCGCCGAGGAAGATCCACAGGAAGCAGGGCACGAAGGTAACCCAGGTGGTCAGCAGCCCGCCCAGCGTGCCGGCCAGCAGCGGCGGCAGCGCGCCCGGAGCCCGAAACGCGCCCATGAAGCCGACGAACTGGGTGACCATGATCAGCGGTCCCGGCGTCGTCTCGGCCATACCGAGCCCGTCCAGCATCTCGCCGGGCCGGAGCCAGCCATAGTGCTCGACCGCCTGCTGCGCCACGTAGGCGAGCACCGCGTAGGCGCCGCCGAAGGTGACCACCGCCATGGTCGAGAAGAACGTGGCGATCTGGCTGAACACATTGTCGGACCCGAACGCCAGCAGCAGCGCCGCGACCGGCACGAGCCACAGCGCCAGGCAGATGGCGCTGACCCGCAACGACCAGCCGAGCGTTGGCCGCGCGTGGACCGGCGTGCCCTCGCCAAGCAGGCTGTCGGCGTCCGCCAGGGTCTTGCCCTTGCTGGCCCCGTGCCCCCCGCCGACCGCGAACTCCGGACGGCCCAGGCGCCCACCGATGAAGCCGATCAGGCCCGCCGCCAGGATGATGATCGGGAATGGCACGTTGAAGGCGAAGATCGCCACGAAGGCCGCCGCGGCGATGCCGAGCATCACCCGGTTCTTCAGCGCCCGCCTGCCGATGCGCACCACGGCCTCGAGCACAATGGCGAGCACGGCCGCCTTCAGACCGAAGAACAGCCCCTGCACCAGCCCGACGTTGCCGAAGGCCGCGTATATCCAGCTGAGCGCCATGATGGCGACGAGGCCGGGCAGCACGAACAGGGTGCCCGCGATCAGCCCGCCGACCGTCCGGTGCATCAGCCAGCCGATGTAGACGGCCAGCTGCTGCGCCTCCGGTCCCGGCAGCAGCATGCAGTAGTTCAGCGCGTGCAGAAACCGCGTCTCGCCGATCCAGCGCTTCTCCTCCACCAAGATGCGGTGCATCACCGCGATCTGCCCGGCCGGGCCGCCAAAGCTGAGCGCGGCGATGCGCGCCCACACCCGCGTCGCCTCGCCGAGGCTCACCCCATGCGTGCCGTCCTTCGTCGCGGATACGGGTGTAGCCACGGCGGCGTCCGCCTCGGTCATCAACCTTCTCCTCAGTCGCGCTTCTTGCGGAAGTATTCGTAGAGGTCCTCGAACACGGCGCCGCCACGTTCGAGGCGGCGTTCGTCGTCGTCGGTGGCGGCGGCGATGCCGGAGAGCAGCGTGCGGATTCCCGCCGCCTCCTCGCGCTGGAACTTGCCGTCCTTCAGGTCGATGTCATGGACGATCTCGGCAATCGCCTTCAGTGCCCGGTCCGGCTTGACCAGCTTCGCCAGCAGAACCTCGAAGGTGCAGTGGTCGCCCTCGTGCGTGAACTCCGCCTCGAACATGTCGAAGCGCAGTTCACCAGGCTCCGGGACGTAGCCTTTGTCCGGCACGAACGTGAAGCGGGCCTCCGGGTCGATGAACCGGCGGATCAGCCACGCCGAGGCGATGCGGTCCACCTGCACGCCGCGGCGTGTCACCCAGGTCCGTCCCTTGAGCGGTCCAACGTCATCGACGTCCATGGTCGTCTCCTCCTCATCCGGACCGCGCTCGGCTTCGGCGAGCCGCGCCTCGATCCCGGCCAGCAGTCCCTCCACCGGCTCCCGGCCGCCCGCACCGAAGAAGTCGATGGCGACGATCTCCGCCAAGCGCCGCCGCAGGCGGGTCGTCTGGGCCCGGACCTCGCCCTTACGGGCGCGCCAGGTGTCCGGCCCGGCGGCGAGGACATTGGCAACGTCGCGGGCATCGGTGGCGAGCGCCTCATAGTCGGCGTCGCGGGCCTTGTCGAACAGCGCCCGAACCTCCTGGTCGGTCAGCCCGTCGATGAACCGCGCCTCGAAAACCGCCGCCTCGCCGCCACCCTCGTTGATCTCGCGCAGCAGCCACTGGAAGTCCTCCTGGGCTTGCCCCCCGGCCGGCAGCGCGTAGAGCGAGTTCTTGATCGCCACCGCCCCCAGCCCCTGCAGGCGGCGCCAGACCTTCACGCGGAAGTAGGCGGGCTTCGGCGGCAGCTGGTGGGCCAGCAGCAACCAAGCGTACCGGGAGTCCGAGGTGGTGGGCGCGTCGCTCATTGGCCACCTGTATCTCAGAGATACCAACAAGGCAACACTTGTATCGTCACATATCCGGGGGTACAGTTCGTTTCCTCACCGGATGGTCCGGCGACCCAACAGGAGGCGCGTCATGCCCTACGAGGTCGCACCGCTCCCGTTCAAGCCGCCGCGGCTGAACGGCCTCTCCGAACGGCTGCTCGCCAGCCACTTCGAGAACAACTATGGCGGCGCTGTCCGCCGCCTGAACGCCATCGAGGCTGATCTCGCCCGCCTCGACTGGATCACCGCGCCGACCTTCGTCATCAACGGCTTGAAACGCGAGGAGCTGGTCGCTGCCAACTCGATGATTCTGCACGAGGCGTACTTCGACGGCCTCGGCGGGTCCGGGGACGCCGGCGGTGCGCTCGCCGCCGCCCTTGAGCGGGACTTCGGGTCGGTGCAGCGATGGCGGCAGGAATTCACCGCCATGGGCAAGGCGCTCGGTGGCGGCTCCGGCTGGGTGCTGTTGACGCTCTCGGAGCGCGACGGCCGACTGCGGAACGTCTGGGCGGCCGACCACACGCACACGCTCGCCGACGGTCGGGTGGTGCTGGCGCTCGACATGTACGAGCACGCCTATCACCTCGACTTCGGCGCCAAGGCCGGGGCCTACGTCGACGCCTTCATGGCCAACATCGCCTGGGAGCGCGTCGCGGATCGCCACCGGCGCGCCGTCGAGGGGCTGCGCCCGGCATCACGGTCCACCGACGCTGAAGCCCCGGAAATGAGCGTTGGCGAGGCTCGCCGGACGATCGAGGGCGGCGAGATCCTCGTGCTCGACGTCTGCTGGGACGAGGACTTCGCGCGTTGCCCGGACATGATCCCGACGGCCGTCCACCACGACGCCCGCCGCATCGGGGAATGGGCCGACGGCGTGCCGAAGGATTGCGAGGTCCTGGCCTACTGCGTCTACGGGTTCCAGGTCAGTCGGGAGGCCGTCGCCGAATTGCGGCGGCGCGGCGTGTCCGCCCGCACCCTCGCCGGGGGCATCTCGGCCTGGCGCGCTATGGGAGCACCAACCGTGCCCAAGTCCTGAGCCCTTCACAGAAGGAGGCCCGCCATGAAGTGGGTCACGCGCGAACGCCCGAAGATCGACCGCATCGCCTGTCCGTGGCTGATCGCCCGGTTCATCGATACTGAGCCAGAGTTCCTCTACGTGCCCGCCGAGCGCGTGCTGGCCGTAGCCGAAGAGACCGGCGCCACTCCCTTCGACGTGGCCGGTGTTGAGCTTGGTCATGTCGGGGACCATTGCAGCTTCGACGCGTTCCTGGCGAAGTATCACCTCACCGATCCGGCTCTTCACCAGCTGGCGGACATCGTCCGCGGTGCTGACACCGCCCGTCTCGACCTGACGCCGCAATCGGCGGGGCTGCACGCCGTCTCGCTCGGACTCTCCACCGTCTTCACGGACGACCACGCGATGCTCCGGCACGGCATGGTCGTCTACGACGCCCTGTACGCCTGGTGCCGGATGCGCCGGAGCGGGACGCACGACTGGCCGCCCACGGGATGGCCCACGGCGGCCTGACAGCAAGGAGGAAGGAACGCCATGATGCGACACATCGGAGCCTTGGTCGCCGTGATCGCCGCCACCGGGTTGTCCACGGCCGCCCTTGCGGCGGACCCCGCCTGGAAGGCCGTCGATGAAGCGATGGGCCGGGCCGGGGCGATGCAACCGGGCGTGGTCTACAAGTTCAGCTTCCCGCGTTCGGACCTGAAGGTGACGGTGGACGGCGTCGCGGTCAAACCGGCGCTCGCGCTTGGCTCGTGGGTCGCCTTCAAGGGCGAGGGCGGGCACGCGATGGCCATGGGCGACCTGGTGCTGACCGAGGATGAGGTCGCGCCGGTGATGAAGAGCCTGGTCCAGGACGGCCTCCAGGTCACCGCCGTGCACAACCATATCCTGCGGGCTTCCCCATCCACGCTGTACATGCACATCGCCGGAATGGGCGACCCGACCAAGCTGGCGCAGGCCATTCACGGCGCCTTGGGCAAGAGCAAGACGCCGATGGAAGCCATTCCGGCTTCCGAGCAGCCGCTCGACCTCGACGCGGCGGCACTGGACGCCGCGCTCGGTCAGAAGGGCAAGGCGGCGGGCGGCACGTACCAGTTCAGCATCCCGCGAACCGAGACGGTGCAGGACATGGGCGCGCCCGTTCCACCCGCGATGGGCACCGCCATTGCCATCAATCTCCAATCGGCCGGCAGCGGCAAGGCCGCGACGACCGGCGACTTTGTGCTCACCGCCGAGGAGGTCAACCCGGTGGTCCAGGCCCTGGTGACGAACGGCATCGAGGTGACGGCGCTGCACACCCACATGCTCGCCGAGGAGCCGCGGCTGTACTTCATGCATTTCTGGGGCGTCGACGACCCGGCGAAGCTCGGCTCCGGCCTGCGCGCCGCGCTCGACAAGGTGAACATCGCCCGCAGCCAGACGTCGGAACTGCCGGGTGCAGGCAAGCAGTAAGGTTCTGTTGCAAAGTTCTGACGGAGACAAAATCGCTGTGGTTTTGCGCCGTTCTCAGGCGGCAACGTCGAACAACGCGTTCACGAAGGCAGCCTGGGCGACGATGTCGTCCCCAGTGATTGCTTTCACCTGCCCTTTTCTCATCATCGCCAAAGTCTCATAGCCAACCAGGGTGCGCCACGCGGTTCGGAAGCTTTTGAAGCCGAGCCCTGGCCGGACCAGCCGCTTTATTCGCCGATGATCTTGCTCGACAATGTTGTTCAGATACTGAACCTGGCGCAGTTTGGCGAAGCGCCAGAGCCGCCGGTTCCGCTTCATATCGGCCACCACCTTGGGGTAAGCGGCGTTCTTATCGACCGTGATGGTGCGGGGATTGACCGTGTTCGGCCGGGCCAGCGTTTTTTGGAAGAACCGCTTGGCGGCTGCGGCATCACGCCGGGCGCTGAGCCGGAAGTCGATGGTCTGGCCGCGGCCGTCGACCGCCCGGTACAGATAGACCCAGCGACCCTTCACCTTGATGTAGGTCTCGTCGACCCGCCACGAGCCGGTGGTCGGGCGCAGGTGCGGCCGCAGCCGCCTCTCCAGTTCCACCGCGTAGGCCTGGATCCAGCGGAAGAGGGTGGTGTGGTCGACCGACACGCCGCGGTCCCGCAGCATCAACTCGAGGTCGCGGTAGGAGATTGGAAACTGCAGGTACCAGCGCACCGCCCACAGGATCACCTCCGCGGTGAACTGCCGGCCCTTGAACGGCTTCTTCCCGCTGCCCATTACCCCGTCACCCCAGCTGCCGAAAGGGGTTGGGTTCTACCCGATCTCCGTGCCGTCGAAAACGCTGCAACAGAACCCGGCAGGCGGTGGCGACGTCCACCGCGGGGGCCGCCTGCTCGATGGCGGCCATCACCTGCGCTTGCTGCGGTCCGGCGAGGTCTCCAGCAATTGAGCGACTTTTTATGGAATGGCCCGCCCCTCACGCTCCGCCGTTAAAAGCGGCGGACTGAGCTGAGAAAGGAGGGCGACATGCAGATTGCCGTACTGGGGATCGACCTTGGCAAGCGGACGTGCAGTGTGGTCGGACTGGACGCGGCGGGGCGCGTCGTCCTGCGTCGCCGGATGGCGCGGACGAACGTGATCGGGTTCACCGCTGGGCTGCCGACCTGCGTCGTCGCCATGGAGGCCTGCTGCGGCGCCCACCACGTTGGACGCGAGATCGCCGCGCAGGGCCACACCGTGCGGCTGATGTCGCCGGAGTACGTGCGCCCCTACGTCAAAGCGCAGAAGAACGACGACCGCGACGCCGAAGCGATCGCCGAGGCGGCGACGCGGCCGACCATGCGCTTCGTTCCTCTGAAAACCGAAGCGCAGCTCGACGCGCAAATCCTGCATCGGGTCCGCTCGCGGCTCGTGGGGGAGCGAACGGCGCTGATCAACCAGCTGCGTGCGGTGCTGCTTGAACGCGGCCTCGTGTTCCCACAGGGACGGCGACAGTTCGAACAAGCTCTGGCCGAGCTGTTAACCGGAACTGAGACGGCTGATCTCAGCCCCCGAATCCGTCAGTTGCTGGTGGATATGCAAACCGAATGGCAGGATCTCGACCAGCGCATCGCTGCGCTCGATGACGAGTTCGCGGAACGCGCCCGCAGCGATGACAGCGCGCGCCGCCTGGCCACCATTCCCGGCATCGGCGTGCTGAACGCCACGGCGCTGGCGGCGGCAGTGGGCGACGCGAGCGCCTTCGCCCGCGGCCGCGACTTCGCCGCGTGGCTTGGCTTGGTGCCCCGGCAGAGGACAACCGGAGGCAAGGCGAAGCTGCTGGGCATCAGCAAGCGAGGCAACGTGTACCTCAGAACCCTGCTGATCCACGGCGCCCGGGCCGCCTTGCCGGCGCTCAGTCGCAAGGCGACACCGCTTGGTGCCTGGCTGCGCGCCCTGTCCGCCCGCGCCCACGTCAACACGGTGGTCGTGGCGCTCGCCAACAAGCTGGCCCGGATCGCCTGGGCGGTGCTGGTGCGCCAGACGACCTATGAGGCGCACCATGCACACGCATGAACCGAGCCGCCTTCAGCCCACCGGGCATCCGCAAGCGATGATCCGCCTTCGGCCGCCCCTCCTCAAGCCTGGCCCTAGCGGGCCACCGCCTACGGCGGCTGCGGGCTTGACCAGGGACGACCTCCAGGCGCCCTGTTCCACCATCGGATGCCGGATGGGGTCAGGCGGAAGGGATAGAATTGTCCGGGGCCGATCGTCCCGGACGGTGATGTCGATCGTGCCCCGAGGCGTGGTGTCTGAGGGGGCCTCTGTGCTCTTCGGCGGGTTGAGGCCGCCGGTCTACTCCGCTGCGATGGACAGCGGATCAGGGGTGTGAGGGTGGCACAGCTCGGCCAGGCTTTCCATGGTCATGTAGCGCCGGGCCACCGCCCATTCATCATGCTGCTCCAGCAGCAAGGCGCCGACGAGGCGCACAACCGCCCCTTCGCCAGGGAAGATGCCGACGACGTTGGTGCGCCGCTTGATCTCGCCATTCAGCCGCTCCAGAGGATTCGTGCTGTGCAATTTGGTGCGCAGGTCCTTGGGGTACTTCATGTAGGCCAGCACGTCGAACTCCGCCTCGTCCATCAGCGCCGCCAGCTTGGAAAAGCGCGGCCGCAGGCTGTCGGCCACCCGGCGCCACTGCTCATGCGCCGCCTCAGCGGTCTCCTGGGCAAAGGCGGTGCGAATGGTGGCCGCGACCATCGTCTGGTGCGCCTTGCCGACGCAGGCGAGGAGATTCCTCATGCAATGAACACGACAGCGTTGAAGTGTGGCGCCCAGCACCTTGGAAGCGGCGGCCTTCAGCCCGAGATGCGCATCGGCGATCACCAGCTTTACGCCGCGTAGGCCCCGGCGGGTGAGGGTGCGCAGGAAATCGGTCCAGAAGGTCTCGGCTTCCGACAGCCCGAGGCCGAGCCCCAGCACCTCGCGCCGGCCATCGCTGTTGACGCCGATGGCCAGTATGGCGGCGAGCGAGACGATGCGGCCGTCCTGGCGCACTTTCACGTAGGTCGCATCCAGCCACACAAAGGGCCAGTCGCCTTCCAGCGGCCGGTTCAGGAACGCCTGCACGCGCTCGTCGATGTCCTGGCACAGGCGGCTGACCTGGCTCTTGGAGATGCCGGTCATGCCCATCGCCTTGACCAGATCATCGACGTTGCGCGTCGAGATGCCCTGCACGTAGGCCTCCTGAATCACCGCGATTAGCGCCTTCTCCGCGGTGCGGCGCGGCTCCAGGAAGGCCGGGAAGTAGGAGCCGCGCCGCAGCTTGGGGATGCGCAGGTCGATGGCCCCGGCGCGCGTCTCCCAGGTCCGCTCCCGGTAGCCGTTGCGCTTGGTCTGGCGGTCCTCGCTGCGTTCGCCATACCCGGCGCCGCACAGGCTCTCCACCTCCAGCTCCATCAGGCGCTGGGCGGCGAAGCCGACCATCTCGCGCAGAAAGTCGGCATCGGCGCTCTTCCCAATCAGCTCCTGAAGAGCGATCCTGTCCTCGGTCATCGTGGTCTCCGTCTTGGTTGATGGTCGTTAAGCAACCTCAACTTAGCCGAAGAACACGGTGACCGCCGCTCCCGAACGGCCGGCCCGCCTGCGCCAGCTATGGGGGAGCGCTCCGGCGGGCCAGCCTCACGCCTCAGACACCACGCGGTGGGACGCGATCGTGATGGCGGGTGGTTGAGCGAGATGGCCTGAACAGTCGAACGGCGGCCCGGAAACCTGGTTCAAAATGCGGCGCGTCGATGCCGTGACTTTTATGAGGACCGGACCGCGCGGATCTCCATCTGGGCCGGGAGCTGTGCTCCGAGGCCGGATACGTTGGGGCAGACTTTCAGCGCTGGATCAGAAACCGCTTGCCGACGGGGCGGGCCATACGTTTTTGGAGATCAATGACCGCCTCGGCGCGGGTGAGGCGCTCACGCAGGCGCGCGTTCTCCCGCTCCAGGCGTTCCACGTCGCTTTTCAGCGGATTGGCCGGCGGGCTCTTCGGGCCGGGCTTGGCCGGCACCAGTCCACGCAGCATGCCGGCGTCGCGCTGCCGGCGCCATCGCCCGACATTGGACGAGTACAGCCCTTCGCGGCGCAGGATGGCGCCAACATCACCGGGGCGAGCGCGGTCGATCTCCTCCAGGATACGCAGCTTGTCGGCGACGCTGAAGGTGCGCCGCTGCGGGCGCTCGCTCACCTCCGGGTCGGGAGCGGACAGGGCGGTAGAAACGTGGGAGAGTGTCGGTGTGCTCATCGGGTCCTCATCTATGGACGCCCCCCGCCTTGCAAGAGCGTTTTCAACGTGACGGCGTGCGAAGTCGGTTGCTGCCATCTATCCGGCCTACGGGTGCAGCCCACGAGCTGCTGGCCTTGATGAGATCCGCGGATCGACACCCAATCAACGTCGCGAGCTTATCGGCTCGTTGGTGCATACGGGGTTAGCCGATCCCGGTCCGACCTATGCTGCCATCATGTCGGTTATCGCCCTCGCAACCGAAGGGGGGCTTGGGGTGCCGTGCTCAGTCCGCCGATCCGATGACCAGCGTGGCGATGATCCTGTTCACCTCATTGTTCAACCTCTTTGTTCGACCGCCGGGCCCCACCTCTTTGTCCCGACCTGTCTTCCTCGAGAGCGCCGCGCGCTGGGCTTGGCAAGGCCGGCCCTTGGGCCGCCGCGCCAGCGGCTTGGCCTTGCCAAGCCCGAGCCCGGCGCTATGCTGGCGGCGGTCAGGGACCCGGCCATTCTCGTCAGGGCGCGGCCGGCCCCGGCTCGGGGCGCCGGTAGGTTTCCCCGCGCGTCATCACCGCCCAAGCGATGCGCGCTGTCTTGTTGGCCAGCGCGACGACGGCGACGGTGATCGGCCGGCGCCCCAACAGCCTGGCCAGCCACGGCGAGGAGGTGCGCCACCAGCGCAGCACCGCGCGGGCCCCGTGAACCAGCATGCGTCGTCGATAACCGTCGCCCGCTTTGGAAATGCCGCCCAGACGCTCCTTCCCGCCGCTGGAGTTCTGCCGCGGCACCAACCCCAGCCAAGCCGCCAAGTGTCGGCCCGAGGTGAAGGTCTGGGCATCACCGATGGTGGCCACCAGCGCCGTTGCGACGATCGGGCCGATGCCGGGGATGGTGAGCAAGCGCCGGCAGGTCTCGTCCCGTTTGGCCTGCTCGCCCAACTGAGCATCGAGGTCGGCGATCCGGCGCTCGGTCTCCCGAAGTTGCTCCACCAGGACCTGCAGCACCGTCTTGGCGGCCGCTGGGACCGCCTCGTCACCGGGGTCCGCCAGCCGCATCGTCAATTGCGCGACCTTCGGTGCCCCTTGCGGCGCCACAATGCCGAACTCGGCGAGATGCCCACGCAAGGCATTGATCAGCGGCGTCTTCTGGCGGACCAGCGTCTCGCGCACCCGGTGGACGACAAGCGTGCTCTGCTGCTCCTCGCTCTTCATCGGCACGAAGCGCATGCTGGGGCGCTGGACGGCCTCGCAGATCGCCTCGGCATCGGCCTGGTCGTTCTTGTGACGCTTGACGTAGGGCTTCACGTACTGCGGCGGCAGCAGACGCACCGTGTGCCCGAGCCTGCTGATCTCGCGAGCCCAGAAATGCGCGCTGGCGCACGCTTCCAGGCCGACCACACAGGCCGGCAGGTTGGCAAAGAACGTCAGCACCCCATCGCGGCGCACGCGCTTGGTAAGCACGGTCTTACCGCGCCCGTCCACACCGTGAAGCTGGAACACCGACTTGGCCAGATCGAGGCCGATGATCGTGGGCTGCATGGAAAGATCTCCGTTTCCAGAGGGCCGATCCCCTTCAGGTAAGATCACTCACCAGAGGCGGGGGCGTCCATTCCATCACGCTGGCCCCCGGCAGTCGCACGGGCGCTGTTGTGCCGGTGGGCAAATCCACCCGGAGTGACGTGGAGCCGGGATGACCCGTTTGCCGACCGCAAAGTTCACGGGGGATTTCGCCCCAACCACTGACGCGTGGTACTCTCATTCCGTCATCGTGCACGCATCCGAGGGGGAGACGGTATGATGGACTGGGACAAGCTGCGGGTGTTCCACGCGGTTGCCGAAGCCGGCAGCTTCACCCATGCGGGAGAAGCCCTCAACCTGAGCCAATCGGCGGTCAGCCGGCAGATCAGCGCCCTGGAAGACAGCCTGGGCGTCGCGCTGTTCCACCGGCACGCCCGCGGGCTGAGCCTGACCGAGCACGGCCAGGTGCTGCACCACACAGCGCACGATGTCTTCGCCAAGCTGGCCACGACCGAGACCCAGCTCATCGCGAGCAAGGAGATCGCCAAGGGCCCCCTGAAAGTCACGGCCACCGCGGCGTTTGGCGCCACTTGGCTGACGCCGCGCGTCGGCGAGTTTCTGGCACTCTACCCCGAGATCCAGCTCACTCTGCTGATCGACGACACCGAATTGGACCTCGGCATGCGCAAGGCCGACGTCGCCATCCGGGTGAGCCCGCCCCGGCAACCGGACCTCATCCAGCGGCACCTGATGGCCTTTCACTCGCATCTCTACGCGCACCAACGCTATCTCCAGGAGCGCGGGACGCCACAGGCGGTTTCCGATTTGGCGGCGCACGACCTCATCACCTACCCTCCGGATGTCCGCGGGCCGTTCGCCACCATCCATTGGCTCCGCAGCCTGGTCACCGAGCCGATCGCCCGCGATCGGACGGTGCTGCAGGTCAACAACCTGTACGCTATCTTCCGTGCGGTGGAGAGCGGGCTCGGCATCGGCGCCCTGCCCGATTATCTGGCCAAGGACCGCCCTGAGCTGGTGCGCGTGTTGCCCGCCCACTCCGGCGCACAGGTGGACGCCTTCTTCGTCTATCCGGAGGAGCTGCGGAATTCCAGGCGCATCGCGGTGTTTCGCGACTTCCTCGTCCACAAGGTGGCGGAGAGCCAATTCTAAGGGTTCGGTTGGACGGTGGGCGGCGCGGGGTTTGAGCGGCATCGGGCGACGATGGTGGCAGGCATCAACGGGCTATGGCTTCGACGCCGCTCTGTAAGCCGCCGCCAATCCTCCATCCCTGCGCTACGCTGCCGGTCGGCCCTCTTTTTCCTTGCGCCGCGGGGGCCGTCCCACCGTGACAACGCCGAAGCGTCTTTTGCGCCGCGATTGCAGTGGTCCGTGGTGGTGATGACTTGGATGATCTGGCGATGAACGCTCCCAGGCTCGATCGCTGGCGGCTGATCCAAATCGCCTCCCACGCGGTCCTGATTGGTCGCGTCAGCGGGCGTCCGCAACGCCGGACGGGGCCGTTGCGGTCACATCACCCGTCGTGCAGCGCGCATTGGACAGCGGCACGGCGATCACATGCTCGGGCAGCAGCTGTCACGGGTGCCGCGCCTATTTCTTAGTTTTGGTAGGGGCAAACTCAAGGCTGTTTAACAGATTTGCCCAATGAGCCGCATGCTCTTCATCATGGAGAGCAAGAACTCCAGCCTTCACGCGGACAAACCCGCCCCCGTCATGGTCAAAGACGGTCCAGGCGTGTTGGTCGTCGTTCAGGGCAACGGCGTGTCGGGGTTTCTTGCGCTGCATCATGAGCGCATCTATGCCGGAAATGCTGCGATGCAACAAGCCGAACGAAAGGTTAATAGCGGGGCCAGATGCGACGGCCGGCGTGTTGCATGGATGGAGCCGTTCGGGTAGGCGCGGGCCTGCGTTCCTCGTCAGCCGGACTGTCGCCATTCCGCACAAGGCCAATGCCGCTCGTCGCCATCACAGTCCGCGAGCGAAGCGCACCGTGACGAGTTGGGCCGAGTACGATGCCGCCCTGCGCCAGCGCGGCAGCCTCATGGTCGGGTTCTCGCAAAAGGCCATCGAGGGGGGAAGGCGGCGGTGCGCCGAACGCCGGGTGGACCGGCGAGCTATTTGGATCTCGCCACACCAGCGCGCTCCTGCAGCGGGCCGTGTTCCGGCTGGCGTTTCGCCAGACCGAAGGGCTGATCGGCTCCGTCCTCCAGCGGCTCGGGCTTGAGCTGCTGGTGCCCGATCACTCCACCATCGCCTGCCGCGCCCGAACGGTGACGCTGCCATCAACGCCGCGCTCAAGCAGCGGGCCCATCCACCTGCTGGTCGACAGCACGGTACGGAAGCTGTGTGGCCCCGGCGAACGGTTGATCGAGAAACATGGGACGAAGCGGCGGCACTCCTGGCGTGCGCTACACATCGGCTTGGACGCGGGCAGTGGCCGAATGGTCGCGGCCACGCTGACGGAGCGCGGTGTTGATGACGCCGCGCAGGTCGGCCCCTTGCTCGATCAAGTCTCCGAACCCGTAGTCTCGGTGACCGGCGATGGCGCGTATGACCGGAGTGGCGTCTATGCGTCCGTGCACGAGCGCCATCGCGAGGCTGCGGTGGTGGCGCCACCGCGCCGCGATGCCGTGCTCAGCGACACCGCCGAGACGGCGCCCACCCAACGGGACCGCCACATCCTGACCATCGCTGCGATGGGCCGGATGGCTTGGCAGCGCGCCAGCGGCGACAACAAGAGAGCAGGTGTGAGAGCCAAATGGCGCGCTGGAAGGGCGTCCTCGGCGAGGCGCTGCGCTTCCATTCCGATCAGGCGCAGGCCACCGAAGTCGCCATCGGCGTTGCCGTCCTCAACCGCATGCTCGACCTCAGACGCCCGAACTCTGTCCGCGTCGCCTGATCACCAACGGCAATGGTGGCGACCTCCTGCCCGTCTCGCCTCCCCGCACACGCCGATTCCCGTCCGATGGCGTCACTCCGTTTCGAAATGGCCGCTCCCCTTCAGATGGGACCACTCGCCAGACACGGGGGCGTCCATCCCATCATGGTGACCACAAAGGATATCGCCGCTCCGCTTAGAATCAGACCGTCCATACCAAATCGAATTGCCATTCAGAATAAGGCATCTCTGAAGGAAATTTGAACGTGGAAAGCACAGAGTGCACCATAGGGACACAAGCGGTATTGGGAGGACAGCGCCATGCATAAAAATAGCGCGATTTTCGGAACAATAGACAACGATTTCATCTGGGCAAAGTCCGGCAGCGACGTTGTGCGCGCTGGTTCGGGCAACGACATCGTGTTCGGCCGAGCCGGGAAGGATGAGCTTTTCGGCGAGGCTGGAAACGACACGCTCTACGGCGGAAACCAAGTTGATCATCTGGAGGGAGGTCCCGGCAACGACCTGTTGTGCGGTGGCAACGGCGATGACCTGTTTTTCTTCTACAGCGGCCAGGACACCTTCGTCGGCGGGTCCGGGCACGACTACTTCATGATGAACGGCAGCACCACATCCGGGAACTCGATCACCGTCGAAGACTTCAAGCTTGGGGAGGATTGGCTCCACAACACTGACTACTTCGGCCTGACAAGCGTGTCCTCGATCAACGGAGGATGCGACACCCAGCTGGTCTTTTCGGACATCCTGCACGAGGACAATCCCGGATCGCCGGTGTCTATCGTCCTGGCTGGCGTGTCGCTGAGCGAAATCCACGACTATCTGGCGCCGATCAACGGCGGCACCGATCTGCTGCCCTTGTTCAAGAGCCACCTCGAGATCCCCTGGAATTTCTGACGTGAGGCAGTGTGGCAGGGCTGTGCAATTCTCCTCATGAGGCCCCGAGTGCGAGCAGGCGAACGAGGCTGAATGCGTTGGCGTAGGTTCCGGCAGCTTTCGCGTCAGCTTGATCACGCCGGGGTTATAAAAGACGGAGAGGACCACCTCCAATGAGTGCTCGTGCAGCGAGGCTCTGGTTTGGCGCCGTGGGGTGTGGTGTAGCAGAAGTGCGCCTCCCCATTGCTTTGGTGCAGGGATGGGGTAGCTGTCAGCATGGACGTGGTCGGGTCAGGCGTACCCCCTGCCTGATCGATCCGCCCGAGTATGCCGCACGAGCACAATGCCGACCGTCGCCACCGGATTCCGAGAGCCCGCTCCAAGGTTAGGAACTGGTCGGCCTATGAAGCCGGGCTGCGTCGGCGCGGCTCCTTGACCATCTGGTTTTCGCAAAAGGCCATTGCGGCGGGCGCCGCCGCGGTCCACGCCGGGTAGCCAAGCGCGCTACTCGGACCTCACGATCGAGACGGCACGGATCCTGAGGGCGGTGTTTCGCCAACCGCTGCGGCAGACCGAAGGGCTGGTCAGCTCGCTGCTCGCACTGATGGAACTGGACCTGCCGGTGCCGCATCACTGCACGCTGAGCCGGCGGGCCGGAACGCTGGCGATGGCGCCGGCGGCGACGGACCGGTGCGCGTCCTTGCTCCGTTTGACGTGGCGCGCTCGGGCAAGCCCCGCGAACATCCAGCCGTATTCCTGAATGCCCCAACACACCGGATCCCAACAACGTTGGCCATCGCACAGGGGCCCAGCTGTGTGAGGGTGCTGAGGGAAGTGATGGCGAGACGGTTCAAGCCGGGGATCGGGAAGACCCATGTACTGTCATGCGCCGGGACTATCCGGAATTTCGTGCTCGGCGGGGGTATAGTGAGACGGAAGGAGCCCCCTTATGGCACGACGCAAAGCCCCTGTTATCCCTGACGCGATCCTTGACCAGCTGCTGGCGGGAGCCGATGCCAAGACGGCGTTTGAGCAGAACGGCTTGCTCGATCAGCTGAAGAAAGCACTGACGGAGCGGGCGCTGAAAGCGGAGTTGGATCATCATCTGGCCAGCGATGAGAGCGACAACCGCCGCAATGGCTATGGCCGCAAGACGGTGCTGACCAATGGGGGAAAGCTTGATTTGGCCATTCCCCGCGACCGGACAGGGACGTTCGATCCAGCGCTGATCGGCAAGTACCAGCGGCGTTTCCCCGGCTTCGACGAGACGATCATCTCGATGTACGCGCGGGGCATGTCGACGCGGGAGATCACCGGGCACCTGCGGGAGCTCTATGGCAGAGGTCTCGGCCGACCTGATCTCCACGGTGACGGACGCGGTGATCGACGAGGTGACGACCTGGCAGAACCGGCCCCTAGAAGCAATCTACCCGCTGGTGTTCCTGGATGCCATCCGGGTCAAGATCCGGGACGAAGGCTTGGTGCGCAACAAAGCCATCCATGTGGCCATCGGCGTGCGGGCCGACGGCGCCAAGGAGGTGCTGGGCCTGTGGATCGAACAGAACGAAGGCGCCAAGTTCTGGTTGCGCGTGCTGAACGAATTGAAGAACCGCGGCGTGGAGGACATCCTGCTGGCCGTGGTCGACGGCCTGAAGGGGTTTCCCGAGGCGATCGCGGCGGCCTATCCCGAGACGATCGTCCAAACCTGCATCGTTCATCTGTTGCGCCACAGCATGGAATTTGCGTCTTGGAAGGACCGCAGGGCCATCGCGGCCGCCTTGAAGACGGTCTACGACGCCGTCGACGACAAAGCCGCCGAGGCCGCCCTGACCGCTTTCGAGGACGGACCCTGGGGTGAAAAATACGCAGCCATCGGCAAGGCGTGGCGCCGGGCGTGGCAGGAGGTCATTCCCTTCTTCGCCTTCCCCCGCGAGGTCCGGCGTATCCTCTACACCACGGATGAGATTGACAAGTTCCGATGTGACCTGATCTGCCGACAGCGTTTTTCACCCGTGACCGTGGTACAGGCCCTCGCAAGCATCGGCTCGCTCCCCGGCATTCGGGACATGAATGCCCCTCTGCGCGGCGCGGTGCCGCGGTCAAGCCCCGCAGCCGCGCAGCGGTGCGCCTTCGGCGCAGGGCTTGACCGCGGCACCGCGCCGCGCGACCCTTTCTTCGTCCCGAAGGCGGGCTGATCTTGCACTCAGTTCGCCGGTGGCATCGGTGGCGGTCCGCCGTCACGGCTCTCCCGCGGGTGCGGCTTGCGTTGGCGCCGACGCCGCTTTAGGGCGGCGTGGCTGCCAGTGGCTGACGAACGCCTCGTCAGCCTGCTGGGCCTGTTGCGCCATGACGATCTCATGATCGCGCAGGACCTTGATGTTGTAGGCGTAGGCCGCACCAGGCCGATTGCCTTTCTTCAGCGGCGCTCCCGCCTGCAATTCCATCGCGCGGGTCTTGTGGGCGACCAGAGCCGGCCGTGCCCACTGGTAATCCGTGCCCTTGGACAAGAGATGCCAGCAGAGCACCGCCAGCTTGCGAGCCACGGCGACGGCGGCGACTTGGTGGCCACGGCGGGCGCGAATGCGCAGGAAGAACGCCCGCAGCGGTCCCGGCGCCTTGGACGCCGCCCAGGCCGCCTCGACCAGCAGGGCGCGGGCGTGGGAGCGTCCCCGCTTGCTGATGCGGCCATATTGGGCGAGCCCAAGCCCGGACTGGTGAACCCGAGGATTGAGCCCGACGTAGCTCACCAGCTTCTGCGGGCTGTCGAAGCGATGGATATCACCAATCGCGGCAACCAGCCCGGCGGCGACGGTGAGGTTGACGCCGGAGATCGTCAGAAGCCGTCTGACCGCAGGATCATCACAGACGGATTGGGCAATCTCACGGTCGAGCCCCTGCAAGTCCTCGCCCAAGCGATCAAGTTCGCGCAGGTGGCGCTCAATGGCCGCCCGTTCGTCATCGGGAAGTGGTTGACGCGCCAGCCAGGCCCGCCCCCGGTGGCCGAACAGATCAGCGTGCGGGCATGGCGGGATCAGATGGGCGTGCAGGATCGCGTGGACCTCGTTCTTGATCCGGGTGCGGTGCCGGACCACTTGGTTGCGCCGCGTCACCAGACGGCGGCGCCGTTCGGTTTCGGCGTCCGGCAGCCAGACCTCGGGCAGGAAATCGGCCGCCCGCAAAGACGCCAGCACGCCGGCGTCGATTTTGTCGGTCTTGACGTGGGCGTGGGCGATCGCCTTGACCTCCAGCGGGTTGGCAATGATCACGCGCGCCACGAAGGGCGAGAGAACGCGGACGACGGCCATGCTGTTGCCGGTCGCCTCGACGACGACCTCGTCCTCCGTGGTCAGCATGCGGCCGAAGCCTTCCAGGCCCGAGCGGGTCATATCGACCCGGCCGGCCGGTCGCAGCCGGCCGTCCTCCCAGAACACGACCTCGGCAAAGGTGCGATGGATGTCCATTCCGACGATGCGTCGCATGATGGCTCTCCCTCATGAACGGCGGGAGCGGCGGGCAACACGACAACTACGGATCCGCGCTCGCAGCGCAACCGGGTGGGTCGCAGGGGCGGCCAGCTACTAACACGAGCTCGCAGCTCATCGTATACATCGGCCTGCCCACCTTACGCGCTCCCGATGCCCCTTGTCCCGGATGGTCGCACCTTACATCAGAGCCCAAGAGGCCCCAACCGGACGAGGGCGGCATCGGGCATCATCATACCAGTTACCAACGCCATCGAGGCCTTGAACTCAAAGCTGCGCCGGGCGGTGCGGGCCAGGGGGCATTTCCCCAATGACGAGGCCGCCCTGAAGCTCCTGTTTCTCGTCTTGAACCGCGCCGAGAAAGACTGGAAAATGCCGCCGCGGGAATGGACGGCCGCCAAGGCGCAGATGGCCGTCATCTTCGGCGAGCGATTCTCTAAGGCGATGAGCGCCTGAAAGTGAAACCCGCCCCCGCCGAGCACGAAATTCCTGATAGTCCCCATGCGCCTCAAGCGCGGCACGTTGATCGGGACCCAATCCGCGGAGTTCATCATGGCCCGCGGTCATCAGCACCGCACCTTTCGAGGCCGGAAACAGGACCGCACCTGACCATTTCGCCAAGCCAGACCTCTTTTCCCTTGCACCGCAGCGGTCGTCCACACATGACGGTGCCGTTCATATTGCCTCCCTGCGTCACTCAGGCCCTGGTTCCTGCGCTGCGTTCCGCTTCACCTCCGTGGACTCGTCCCACAGTCCCCGGCGGATGGTGCCGGCCATCGTGGCTTGCGCTTCATCTGTTGCAGCCGTTCCGCCGCCTCCTTAGCGAACTTCTTGCGGGCGGCAAGCGCCAGTCGAGCCTGCGCACTCACCACCTGAGCCCGGTGCCCCGCGTCCTGCGCCTTGCTCAGTATCGCTTGGAGATCGATCGCGTGAACTGGCTGGCGCCCGCTGGATGCGCTGGGGCCACACCTGGCGGCCTTGAGCAGGTGGTGGCACATGGCCGGCCAGCGTCCGGCCGCTTCGAGCCGTCGATAATATCCGTATACCGTCGGCCAAGGCGGAAAGTGCGGCGGTGGGGGCAACTCCCGCCAGGAGCAGCCGGTCCGCAGCTTGTGGTACAAGGCGTCCAGTACCGGCCGGACATCGGGCGCGCGGGGCCGCCCGGTCCGCTGGGGTGTGGGGACCAGACGCATGAGGTGGGCGTAATCCGCCTCACTCAGACAGTCGTTCGGCGCCCAGTGCGGGGCGCAAGGTCGATCAGCCATGGGCGCCACTCTAGGCGACGCGCAACCCGGTGTTCCAGCTAGCAAATTCCGTATGCCGGTCGGGGTTTCCCTTTCGGAACGAGGCATGACCAAACGGCGGAGCGATCCATGACAACCGGCTGGTGGTGCAAAGTAGGCTGAATGTATGCGGTGAATGATACTTTCAAAACAACATGCTCAAGTTTTGAACGCTCCATTACGGCTATGCAAAACTCTCATCCGCACAGCTTAAGCAAGCAAAGGTGAGGCGGCAAAGAAGTTTCAAAACGCACCAGAACACGCAACGCGGAGAAAGCACATCGCCATGTTCCCCCAGGGTTAGCCTCTGTTGGCAATAAGCATTTTGAGATCGGTGCGGCGGTCTCTTTTGCCTTGACGGCGAGACCGCCACGATTGTTATGCTATTAACGCGATGCCGGCCCGGAAATCCAGGAGGTTCTTGGAATTAGGGCCCAACGGCACTGGTGGACCTCATGAACACAGCGGTCGCTTTGGTCCGGTTCACAAGAACGCGAAAGGCAGGGCCGGGCGGGCGGTGGTCTCAATTCCGGTGTGCATGGGACTGCTTTGAGGATGAATCCGAAGACGCTGTCCTGGTACTGCGAAGGCGCCGGACAAACCACGGCGCCTTCCTCGTCCTTTGCAAAGAGGACCACAGAAACGACCACACCGGGTCAGGCGCGGTGGTTCTCGCCAGAGTCCGCCTGGCCTCGGGGAAGCGAAGAAAAGGGTCATCCATGAAGAAGAATACGAATGACGTGACCGCACGAGAGCTGGAAGTCTACATGGCCGGTGGTCTCGATCACTCCACCCGTGCGAAGATCGAGCACCATCTGCTTCGCGATCCCAGTTCATCTGATCAGGTCCGGGCGGATGGCGTGGCCATTTGGCACCTGCGGAAGCTGTTCGCGCCGATCCTGCACGAGCCAATCCCTCGCCGCATGCGCGACCTCATCACACGCTCTTAAACGTCCCCTGCGCTCGTCGACCGACGGGGCGCGTTCATCGCGGCCTCCCGTTGCCAGGGGAATGGTTGCCAGGGGGATGGATGCCTGAAGGAACGCTCACTTACATCACGCACCGTTGCCCAAGCGTGCCGAATCTGTCCGGAGATCCGCAGCGGGTCGCTTGGCGGGTGGTCGATGAACACGTGCCAACGCGTCTGCCGCGCGGCGTGTATCGGTTCCAGGTGATGGCTCTGCCTGGCGCAGCGGGGCCTGCTCAGCCGCTCGAAGCCACCGGCGATCACGAGACCATCCGGAGCAGCGCCGCGGCGGTCATCGCCGAGGCCATGCGCCGGTTTGGCGAAGTGAGCCTGCTTGATCTCCAGCTCAGCCGGGTGGTGCCGTACGCCACCGCCGCGCGGCCGTTTTGAGGAGTCATGTTGGGCCTTGTTGCACAAACCCGGCCGGGGGCCGTCCTGGTGGCCTGAGGGGCGATTGGGGAATAGAGGCGGGAGCTGAATTTGAGACCCCGCATGCCGTACAAGCACAACGAACCGCATCGCCACACGATCCCGAACGCCAAGTACAAAGTCGGGCGCTGGCGGGAGTACAACCGGGCTCTGCGGCAGCGCGGCCGTTTGACGGTGTGGGTCTCCTCCGAGGCCCTGGCCACGTGGACGCCGGTCCAGACCGGGCGGCGGGGCTGGTCGCTGGCATACTCGGACCTCGCCATAGAAACGGGATCATGCTGCGCCTGGCGATGGGCCGGGGTGTTGTCAGGTTGGCGAGGGCGGATCGCGCATGGCAAGTTGGTCGGCATGAGCACGACGCCTGACCCGTACCGCGGCTTCCGCTTTCCGGCCGAGATCATCAGCGAAGCGGTGTGGCTGTATCACGGATTCAGCTTGAGCCTGCGCGAGGTCGAGCTGATCCTGGCGGCGCGCGGCATCGAGGTCAGCGACGAAACCATCCGGGAGTGGGGCCTGCGCTTCGGCCGGGAGTTCGCCAACACGCTCAAGCGCCGCCGGTCCCAGCCGGGCGACACGTGTTTGCTGGACGAGGTGTTCATCCGCATCCGCGGCAAGCAGCACCACCTGTGGCGGGCCATCGACCAGAACGGTGTGGTCCTCGACATCCTGATCCAGAGCCGCCGCAACACCAAAGCGGCCAAGCGCTTCTTTTGCAAGCTGCTGAAAGGGCTGCGCTACGCCCCGCGTGTCCTCGTGACCGACAAGCTGAAGTCCTACGCCGCGGCGACGAAGGACCTGAAGCTCGGCCGCGAGCATCGGCAAAGCCGATACCTGAACAACGCCGGCGAAGTGTCGCATCAACCGACCCGACGGCGCGAGCGGCACAGGAAGAGGTTCAAATCCGCCCGACATGCCCAGAGGTTCCTCTCCCCCATAGCCCGATCCACAACCATGTCCAGCTTCGCCGCCATCTAATCACTGCCACCGAATACCGCGCCGCCCGAGCTCACGCCTTCACCACCTGGCGCGAGGTGACCGGCCTCGCCCTGACCGCCTGAACCATCCAACACACGGATTGTCCACACCCTCAGTTTGTCAACCAACCGTGAAGTTGACAGCACCGCAAACGGGCACCCGGAACGGCAAAGGCCGGACCGGGAACCAGCCACCCCGCACCCCGGACGAGCCCCGGCCATGCCCGACACCGCCCCGATCCTGCCCGTCCCCGACGACGGAGACGACCGCGCGCTGCGGCGCCTGGGCGCGGAGCACGGCATCCTGCTCGACGCCTACCGAGCCCTGTGCCGCACCCCACCCATCGCCGACGAGCCGCTGGACCGCCTGACCCAAGCCCTGACCGAGCTGGAGGAGTGCGTCGCCGGCCTGCCCGCGCACAGCGCGGCGGGGCTGCTGGTGCGCCTGCGCGTGCTGTGGGCCGCCCTCGACCACACCGACGCCAGCCTGTTCCGCCCGCCCGGGTCTGAGGCCGGCATCGTCCACCGCCTCGTCAGGCGCGCGCTCGACGACGCCCGGCGCCTCGCCGAGCGGTGGTGACCGCGGGACCGGCCTTTCACCCGCCGGACGGCGAGCCCAGGTCCAGCAGCGTTCTCGGCGGCACGGCGAGCGCGTCCGCCAGCTCCTTCAGGACGGTGACGGTCGGGTTGCGCGTGCCGCGTTCGATGCCGCTGATGTAGGTGCGGTGCAGCCCCGACTGGAAGGCAAGCTCCTCCTGCGACCAGCCGCGCGTGCGCCGGACCCGCTGAACGTTGAGCCCCACCTGCTTGCGGATGTCCATGGCGCCAGTCCTGCCCGCTTGCAGCCGATCGGTCTACAGACTATGAGTCACATTTTGCCGGAGGCGCGTGTGGCGCGTACTGTCGGTGCAGCCGATGCGCGATGGTGGCGGAGGTTCATCGCGCGGGCTTGCGGGCATGGCCGGTGCGGAGCAGGAGGGCAGGGCTGGGCGGCGGAGCGAAGGCGAGGCACACGGGACGGGGGCGGGCGCCCGCGGCGGGGTCCGGGCTGGACACCGTCGATGCCCACGTCGGTGGCCGGGTGCGCCTCCGCCGCGCGCTGCTCGGGCTGTCGCAGACCGACCTCGGGGAGCGCCTCGGCGTGACCTAGCAGCAGGTGCAGAAGTACGAGGCCGGGCGGAACGGCATCGCCGCGTCGCGCCTGTGGCAGCTGGCCGAGGCGCTCGACGTGCCGGTCAGCTTCTTCTTCGACGGCATGCCGGACGGCCGCGCCGCCGGGACCGGCGGCGAGACGCCGCTGGACCGGCGCGAAACACTGGACCTGCTGGCCTGCTACTACCGGCTCGCCGCCCCCAAGCTCCGCCGCCGGGTGCTCGCCCTGCTGGCGGCGACCGTGGCCGCGCTGGAGGACACCGTCGCCTGACCCGGTGCGGGCCCCGCGCCGCGCCGTCCGCCTCTCCCCACAGCCGACACGCGAAGGAGGTGATCATGCCGCCGATGGCCCGCGCCCCCACGGCGGGGACCGCATCGCGCCGCGCCGCCCTGGCCGCGGCGACACGGCTCCTGAGGGCTGAACTGGACCGGGGCGGCCCGGCCGATCCGCTGGTCACGCTCTGGCGGGACTGGCGCGACGCCCATCGCGCCCTGGTCCGGCTGTCACGCCGGGCGCAACGGCTGGAGCGCGGCCTGGGCGGGCGCATCGGCTTTCCGCGCGTTCCGGTGCCTCTGGAAGGGGTCGGTGCACCACCCGCTTACGCGACGGAGGAGCGTGACGTGGACCGGCTGCTCGGCACCGGTCCCGCCACCCGGGCTTTGCGCGCCCGGCTCAAGCGCGACCTGGCCGCCGTGCGGACCGCCTGGACTGTTGGGGCCGAGGCCTGTGGCCTGACCGCCGCCCGGGCGGGCGAGGACGCCGCCGACCGGCGTGCCGCCGCGCTGATGAGAACGGCGGCCGCCACCCCCGCGCAGTCCCTCGCCGGCGTGGTCGCCCGGCTGGCCATCGCCACCGAGTGGAGCGCCCACGAACCGGAGCCCGACGGGCAGCCCTGGACGTTCATCCGCACCACCCTGGCCGACCTGCTGGTCCTCGCCGGCGCCGCCCGGACCCCTTGCGAAGATCCATAGTCGGGACATTGGCCGATTGGCACCAGGAAAGGACGACGCTCATGGAGCGTGACATCGGTGCCCAGCGAATCCCTGAGATCATCGCCGCGCTTTCCGGCGAGCCCAATCCCGCCGTGCGGCGCGCGGTGCGGCTGGCGATTCTGGACATCGCCGATCGGTACGGCGTCGGGCCGTCCAAGCCGGAACGGACGCCGATGGTCCCGAGGCGCCTTGCGGCCCGATCAGGTGATGCCATATAATGGGATCAGTTGGTTTGGAGGCGGTGATGCAGGTTCAGGAGATCGTGAACGTCATGGGCGGCCCCGCCACCTTCGGCCGCGCCGTGACCACCCCGTTGGACCTACAGCGCCGGATCGGCGAGGGGGTGACCGTTGACGCCCTCGACCGGGTCGCTAGGCACGTCTACGCCGATCCGGCGGCGCGCCGGACCCTGATGACCCGCATCGTGCCGGAGGGGACGCTGAAGCGTCGCCTTCGCGAGGGACGGCTTACCCCGGCCGAAGGCGAGCGCACGGCGCGCGTGGCGAACGTCATCGCGCACGCCGAGTACGTCTGGCGCAACGCCGAAGACGCCCGGCAGTGGCTGACGACGCCGCACCCGGAACTCGCCGACCGTGCTCCCATCGAGGTGGCCGTCGACGAGTTCGGCGCCCGGCACGTCGAGGACATCCTCGACGCGATCCTGCATGGGCTGCCCGCGTAACCCATGCCGTCCCACCCGACCGGGCCGCACCGGACTGAGATGTTGACGGCCTTCCGCATCGCGGACGACCGCTTTCCGCTGCTGGACGGCGGCGGGGCCTTCAAGACCGGCGGCCGCTGGAACTCCAGGGGGCGCTACGTCGTCTACGCCGGGCTCGGCTTCGCCACCGCGATGCTGGAGAAACTGGCGCACACCCGGATCGGCAAAATCCCGGCCGGGCAGCAGTTCGCCGAGGTTTTCGTTCCGGGGCACGTTACGGTCGAGGAGATCGGCCCCGGTGACGTGCCCGGATGGGATGATCCCGGCTACGCCGCCAGCCAGGCCTATGGCGATGCGTGGTACGACGGCCGGCGGTCGGCGGTCCTCGTCGTGCCGTCGCACTCGGCCATGGGCTTCGAGCGCAACCTCCTGATCAACCAACTGCACCCGGACTTCGCCGACATCCGCGCATCCCGGCCACGGCCCGTGCTGTGGGATGCCCGCCTGTTCGCACCGTCTCCTTAACGCGGTCGCAAACCTCGGGCTTTCACACCGTATGGGGACCGTAGGACGCGCCCGCCATCGGGCAAGGCCGGGCGCCATCGGCGGGTGCGCCGTTCCTTGATGGCGACGGTTCTCTGCCCTACCATGGATGGGAATGACCGGGATGACGGTGCGGGGGAGTGGCGCGTGGGCGACCTGACCATTCGAAACTTGGACGAACCGCTGGCGCAGCGGCTCCAGAGCCGTGCGGCCCATCATGGCCGTTCCATGGAGGACGAGGCGCGCCTGATCCTGCGCGACGTTCTGGCCGGGCAGCCGGAGGCGGCGGCGAATCTGGCGGAAGCGATCCGGCGCCGCTTCCAGCGCTTCGGCGGTGTCGAGGTGCCGGACGTGCCACGCGAACCGCTGCGGGAACCGCCGACGTTCGAGTGACCGGGGTTTTCTGACCATGATCATCCTGGACACCAACGTCCTGTCGGAGTTGATGCGGCCGAACCCGTCGGCCGCGGTGGTGCGGTGGATTGCCGGCCAGACGGCGACCGACTTGTGCACCACCGCCGTTACCCAGGCGGAAATCCTTTACGGTCTGGTGTTGCTACCGGAAGGCAAACGGCGCAATGACCTTCTGACCGCCGCGGGACAGATGTTCGCGGAGGATTTCGCCGGGCGCGTGCTGCCCTTCGATGGAGCGGCGGCGGAGGCCTTCGCCTTGCTTGCTGCGGGCCGGCGCCGGGCGGGGGCGTCCGACCGGAACCTTCGACGCGCAGATTGCCGGCATTGCGCGGTCGCGCGGTGCCGCCGTGGCGACCCGGAACGTGGCGGATTTTCAGGATTGCGGCGTGATGGTGGTCAACCCCTGGGACGAATGATCGTGAGGGAACGGTCGGCGGGAGATCGGGACGTGCAACGCTTCGGATCGCCCCGACCCGCCCAGCGCTTCGTCTCATTGCAGTCCGCCGCTTTCAACACCTTCAACGTCCAGCGGCATCCGATCTCCCGCCGCACAGTCCGGGCGCAGGGCATGGCTGATTGGCGGAGCCCGGTCGTCGCGGCGTGAGCCCGTCGGCGGTTCCGGGATCTCCGCGCATCGGAATGGTCCCTGCGACAAAACTCCACCGTGGTTGCCCGCGGACTTTCTCTCGACGGCGCGGCCGACCCGGACTACCAATGGACCTGACGCGGCGGGAGACGGCAGGCATGAACACGCCACCATGGCAGGAACGGGATCGGCTGGTTGCGATCGACATCGAGACGACCGGCCGGCGGATGCCGCGTCTCGAGGACATTCGCAAAGCCCCCAAGGGTCTGCGCCAGCCGGGCATCATCATCGAGATCGGCTGCCTGGAGATCGTCCGCGAGGGAACGGAGTGGGTGAAGGCGCGGACCTGGGAAACCCGGGTCAACCCCGACGCGCCGATCAACCCCGATGCGATCAAGGTGCACAACATCCGCCCCGCCGACCTGAAGACGGCGCCCCGCTTTCCACAAGTCGCCGACGAGCTGCTGGCCTTTCTGGGCGAAGACCTCCTGGTCGCCCACGCTTATGAAAACGAGATGGATTTCCTGAATTACGAGTTCGCCCGGTGCGGGCGCGTCCCCTGGGGAACGGATCTCTTCGAGAGCAGCCGCTTCATCTGCACCCGGGAGATGTCGCACGAACGCTTTCCGGGTGCTTCGGGCTCGCTCGATGCCTTGTGCGACCGGTTGTGGCTCGATCGCAGCGCCCGCTTTGCCCACCATGGGGCGTTGCTCGACGCGGACCTGACCGCCGATGCCTTCCTCACGTTGGCCTTCGGCGACACCAGCCCCCGCGGTGCGGTGTTCGACTGATCCCGTGCCGTCGGCGGGAAGCGTCTTGAGCGTGTCGCGGTGCTTGCCGCTCCAAGAAGGCGGAGGACGATCATGCCGGAGTTGCGGGTGCCGGTCCTGAGGTTCGCATCCGAGGCCGCGTGCCAGCGGGCAACCGCAGTTCTCAGCGAGCAACAGTTCGACTGGCGCAAGGAGTCGGAAACCGAGATCGGATGCACACCCTGGGACGATCTCGACGAAGCCGTTCAGGGGCTGAAGGCCGAGGGCATTCCCTGCGAGCGGGCGGACAAAGCCGCCGTCAGATTGGGGCCCCGGATTCCTCGGCCGCGGACATGACGGCCGAATGCTCGGCGGGTGGCTGTCGAGCACGGGCGGGCCTTGGCGGCCGTAATGCCTCGACGGATTCGTCATTTGCGGCATCAGGCATCCGGAGGGACGCGCACCTCCGCCAGGAGCGCGTCCAGGAACGCGGCGTGCGACGCCGGCAGGGTGCCGGCGGCCCAATAGGCGAAGGCATCGCAGCACCATTCCTCGGCCACGGCGTTGTGGTTGGACAGGAGCTTGCGCGACACCGGGTCGGCGAGCCCGCCGAGGCGCTGCATGCGGCGCAGGAAGTCGGCGTGTTCGGCTTCGATGCGCTGGCGCACGGCACCGGGGCTGGCCTCCCGGGCTTCGAGGCGTTCGAGGACGAAGTGGGCGTATTCGTGCAGAACGACGAAGGCGACCTCCCACTCGGGGTCGGTGCCCCGCTGCGCCACGTCGGCGAGCCAGGCCAGATTCAGCCGGATGTTCGCTGTCCCCTTGGTGTGCAGGCCGATCGCCGCGCCTGGCCGGTGAAGCTCCTCGATGAAGTAGGAGACGCGGCACGGCGGCAAGCGACCCAGGCCCCGGGCTGCCAACAAGCGGTTGGCCAGCGCCGCCGACGGCGCGACGAACGCGTCGGCGACCCGGGATTGCTCGACGAACTGTGCCGACGCCAGAAACCGCATGCTGCCTCTCCATATTCTCCGAAAACAGATGGGGGCGGATCGCGGCCCGCCCCCTGGGGCCCCACCGTTCGTGCGTTCCCGCGACTTGGGTCCGGCTTTGCCGGGCGCCGTGCACCATGTCATCGGCGCAGCGGGTTTCGGCCTTGGCGGGAACCCTTGCGAGCGTGCTTCGCATCACCGTGCGCGGCGACACGGTGGCTGTGGCGGAGGCGCCAGTCCGCGGCCGGGCTTCCTTGTGGCCTCCCTTGACCGACGGCGTGCGCTCGATCAGCAGCAGTCAGGGCGCGCGGGAGCGGGCACCCGGCGGTGATCGGCCGACCGGGAACCAGTCACGGTGTTGTCAGGTTGGCGAGGGCGGATCGCGC
This sequence comes from Azospirillum canadense, assembly GCF_025961225.1. Classification (GTDB taxonomy): domain Bacteria; phylum Pseudomonadota; class Alphaproteobacteria; order Azospirillales; family Azospirillaceae; genus Azospirillum; species Azospirillum canadense. The sequence goes on from NZ_JAOQNG010000003.1 coordinate 327,996, forward strand.
ATGTTCGTCTCGGCCAGCCGCAGCCGGCCGAGGGGGATGGCGATGGTCTTCATGGGAATGGATCCTGAAAACGGACGCGCGGCGGGACGGCCCCACCGGCGCGCTGGGGACGGGGAGAGGCTCGGGCGAGGCGGCTATTCGGCGGCCAGCGGCGCGTCGAACGACCGCTCGACGATCGGGGCGATGGCGGTCGCCGAGACCACACGCAGCCGGGCGGTGGCATCGGTGGCGAGAAAGTCGTTGCCCTCGAAGCCGGCCTCGCGGACCAGCCGGACGGACGCCAGATGCGCCAGCAGCGGCGGGGGCACGAGCGCCAGCGGGATCGGCAGGAAGCGTCGGGTGTCGAGCTGCACCAGCAGCAGGACGGTGGGGTGGGAGTCGGTGTCTTCTTCGGCGCTGTGGGGGATGAGGGCGAGCGGCGGGTTTCCGCCGGTGGTCGGGCCGGTGTGCATCGTCGGGTCCTCCGGTTTGCCTGCGTCCGTGCAGGCCGTCCGAATCCGTTTCCATCCTGACTGCCTCCTGCCCGCCCCGTCGATGCCGCGGTGGGCCATTCCGCCGACGCGGCAGGGCTTGGCTGTGCCGCGACGGAGTCAGGAGACGACGCCGACGGCGTCGCGGTCTTGGCCAGCCCGGAACCGGAGGACAACGGGTTGCCAATTCGCGCGACTCGAATCATCTTACATATCCTATCGCGCGTGATTCATGATAAACAGCTACCGTGAAGAGAGATAACACGGCGATCATCAGCCGTGCAGTTGCGGAACCGAGCCGGGTGGTGCGAGGTTATCCGACGGGGTGGTGAGGAGGTGCAGGCCATGCCGGCCGATGGTAACCGTGATCCCGACTTGGCCGAACTGATCCGCCGGCGCGAGGCCGAAGCCTCGGCCATGGGCCGGACGGAAGGCCAGCTCTGCATCGAGGCCGAGATACTGTTGCGCCTGGCCGAACGCCGTTTCGGCCCAATGCCGGGCAGCCGTCCCAAAGGTTTTGCGCGCAGGCCGGTTGGGGCTACAGTGCGCGGCCCCGGAGAGGCACGCCATGACCGACCACGCCGACCTGACCCCGAAGGAACGCGACCTGATCCGCCGCGAGTTCATGCGCCGCCTGACCTCGGCGCGCTCGATCCACGACGGCATCATGCTCAAGCGCTGGTCGACCGGGCCGCGCAAAGGCGAGCCGAAACTCCAGGCCGCCGTGCAGTCCCTGCGCAACCGCGGCTTGGTGGAACTCGCCGACCTCGACCGGCACTGGCCGACGGCCCGCTTCACCGCGGCGGGCTACGCCGCGCTCCGGCGCTTGGCGGCCGACCGCCGGGCGCTCAATGCCGAGGACCACGCGCAGATGATCGGGGAAATCACCGCGCTGGACACCCCCACCGCGACACCGGACGCAGCCTGACCGGCCGGCGGCCGCCATCCCGCCACGCTTTTCCGCCCTTCCGCAAGGAACGCACTGCCGTGAGGGCGCGAACGCCGTCGCCCCGAGGATGAACGATAAGCCGGTCAGTGCCCGCGCGGCTCGTCCAGCCAGTCCTCGCAGCGCAGGCCGGGCACGCGGCTGAATTCGCCGAGATTGCCGGTCACCACGGCGAGGCCGCGGCTGCGGGCGTGGCCGGCGATCATCAGGTCGTACGGCCCGATCACGCGGCCCTGGCGCTCCAATTCGGCCCGGATGTCGCCGAAGTGCCCGGCGGCTTCGTCGTCGAAGGGCAGCACGTCGAGACGGGCGGTCAGCCGCTCGACCTCGTGGCGCTTCTCCGCCGGGCGGTCGGACTTGGCGGCACCGTGCAGCAGTTCCGCCAGCGTCACCGCGGAGATGCACAAGCCGCCCGCTTCCGCGTTGAACCGGGCCCGGGCGCTCGGCGGGCGGTCGCGCAGAACGCGGATGCAGACGTTGGTGTCCAGCATGTAGCGCAGCATCACCACGCCTCGCGCTCTTGCGGTGCGGGCTGGTCGCGGTCCGGAAAGGCGATGCCGGGGGAGTCGAAGAAGTCGTCCCAGACGCTGTCGGCCGGCACGATGATGCGACGGACTCCTTCGCGCAGAATGACGACCTCGCGGACATGCGCGGGGAACGACACGTCCTTCGGAAGCCGGACGGCCTGGCTGCGGTTGGACTGGAACAAGGTCGTGCGGACGGTCATGGATCACCCCCGTGCGTATATCCTGAATGTATATCCCAAGACACGGGGCGTCAATGCCCGGAGCGCCCCCGAATCCCGACTCTGAAGCCACAGACACCGCTGAAGCACACACGCGGCGCATTCGGCGAAGACCCAGGCTCATTGGATCGTCCGGCTGGACAACACCGCGGCGGAACGACAGGTGATGCACCCGGCACCATCAGCCGGAGCCACTCTTCGCGGGCGCGCAGCATGAGCGACGACGTCTGGCGGCTTCCGCCAACCCAGCACGGCCGCGACATCCGGCTCGGGCAGGATCGCGCCCCGGTGCCCCTCCCCTCCGGCGGCAAGGCCCAGCTGGGGCGCGTTGCGACGAAAACGCCCGAAGCCGTGGTGAAGGGTGTTGGTGCAGCGAGGTCCGCACAGACGCAGTGAAGCCTGACACGACCTTTGATCAGGCGATGCGGACGGAGTTCGGGCGTGCTTGATCGATCATCCGGTTCAGGATGATGACGCCGGTGGCGGCTTCAGTTCGTTGGCCGGGCAACGTGCGTGCACGCAGCTGGTCGCCGAGGATGCGCTTGTAACGCGCCATCGCGGTTTCCGCCTTCGCCCGCTCGCCATAGTCGGTCTGCTTTTGCCAGCCTGAGCGCCCGTGCTCGGCCAGGCTCTGGATGTGGCGGTCCCGCTGGGTCGGGGCGGTTGTGGCGGCCTCGCTCACGACCGCCGTGGCGCGCGGGGGGATGATCACCCGAGCCCCGGCATCCCGGGCGGCGATGGTCTGGTAAATCGGTTCGCCGTCGTACGCGCCGTCAGCCATGACGGTGTCGATGGGGCCACTGATCTGGTCGAGCAGCGGTCCGACCTGGGAGGCGTCCCCGTCGCTGGTGGTGGTCAGCGTGGCCGCGACGATGGCGCTGCTGGCGGCATCCACCGCGAGATGGAGTTTGCGCCAGGTCCGCGGCCCGCGCACGCCATGCTTGTCGCGGTGCCACTCGCCGGCCCCGTAGACCTTCAAGCCGGTGCTGTCGATCACCAGCGTGACCGGGCCCGTCGGCAGGGCCGTGGCCAACACCGGCGTCAAGCGCGCCGCCCGGCGACTGATCGTCGTGTGGTCGGGAACCGGCAGGTCCACGCCCAGGAGATCCAGCAACGAGCCGAGCAGCCCCTCGGTCTGGCGCAGCGGCTGATGAAACACCAAGCGGACCATGAGGGCTGTTTCGATAGCCGTCTGCGAGTAGCGCGCTTGCCCACCGGGCGTCGTCCGCGGCGCCGCTCGCCAGGCGGCGATCGCCGTGTCGCTGACCCACAGCGTCAGACTGCCGCGCCGGCGCAGTCCGGCTTCGTACGACGCCCAATTCGTTACTTTGAACCGCATCTTCGGGATGTGATGGCGCCGCGCGTCGTTGTGTTTGTTCGGCATGCCGAGGCTGACCAATCCGGTAATCAAGAGACGCGCCCTTCTACACGATGACCCAGGACCGGCAATCCCGAACCTCGCTGCACCAACGCCGGTAAAGGCGGTACGCGATCGGCAAGCTGGCCTGCTCGTTGGCCACCGACAGCGTCACGGCGACCTGACAGTTGTCCTGCTTGCCGATCTGCCCACAGTACTGCCGGGCCACGCCGACCGAGAGCTTGCCCTTCTTCGGCACGCCGGTGTCGTCGATGAACCAGTGGCGGATGGGCCCGTGGCGCTCGATGAGAGGCAGCACGCGCGCGCCGCGTCCAGCATGGCCTCGTCGCTTCACTCCGCCTTGGCGACGAAGTGATGCAGCGACCGGTGGGCCGCCTGAACGCGGTGCGGGGCGACGCGCACGGCCATCGGCTCGACGCTCTTACGCCGCCCCGGGAGCAGAAGCCCCGTGCAGTAAGCGTGCATCGGGGCGCAGCGGTCGGCATGCCCGAGCACGCTTCCGGTCGCCTCCAGATAATCCTCAAACCGGCGCTCCGCCGCGCCCTGCCGATCCAGACTCGTCTGTGCCATAGCCCTTATATGGGGCGGCACTTATGACACAGTAGTACCAGTTCCCCGCCGTGCCCTAGGCGCGCCAGAACGGCTTGGAAACTTCCGCCTCTCGGGCTTGCTCCGAAATGCCCAGGTCTTGCAACAGGCGCTCATCAAGTTTCGCAAGCTCCTGACGCGACACAGCTCTCCGGCACCATGTGCGAAAAATACGGGCAAGCTTGGATGGCTGATGCCGCTCGGGAACATGGGGCGCCGGCGCGACGTCAGAATACTGGAACATCGTAGCTTTCATGATCGGGATGCCTTCCAGGGTGGCGAGATGCCGGCAAATTTCCGGGCATGCCATAACTCAAATGCACAAAAAATGTACGCAACTGCACAGCATTGCACCACGCGCATCATGGAATGCTTGCACTGCAGCATTCGAATAGATTGGCCAGACAAACCAATCATGTTGGTGTCTGCAATTAAGTTGCGATCAGTGTAGCGGTGGGGGTGGCCTTCGGGCTGCTCTTCGCCATTGATCGTCACGATTACGAGTATGTGAGACCGCCGCGAACCTGCGGGCCATCATGCCGCCCGCCGGAAAGGTCGGTGGGCGTATAGATTGGCGGCGGTGTAGTCGGAGGCGGGCGTGCCGTTCATCGCGGCGGTGCGCACCTTCAGCATCCGGTGAGCACCCCGTGGAGACCAGCGCATGTGTTGGTTGGCACCCTTGCGCCGGGGCGTTATCAACTTCGCGACTGGTTGAGGAACTGAGGGCCTGAACTATCCGTTTGCTGGATGGCTCAGGCCCTCAGGACGAGGCTGGTCGCCTGACGCCACGTGGTGAAGGCGTGAGCTCGGGCGGCGCGGTATTCGGTGGCAGTGATTAGATGGCGGCGAAGCTGGACATGGTTGTGGATCGGGCTATGGGGGAGAGGAACCTCTGGGCATGTCGGGCGGATTTGAACCTCTTCCTGTGCCGCTCGTGCCGTCGGGTCGGTTGATGCGACACTTCGCCGGCGTTGTTCAGGTATCGGCTTTGCCGATGCTCGCGGCCGAGCTTCAGGTCCTTCGTCGCCGCGGCGTAGGACTTCAGCTTGTCGGTCACGAGGACACGCGGGGCGTAGCGCAGCCCTTTCAGCAGCTTGCAAAAGAAGCGCTTGGCCGCTTTGGTGTTGCGGCGGCTCTGGATCAGGATGTCGAGGACCACACCGTTCTGGTCGATGGCCCGCCACAGGTGGTGCTGCTTGCCGCGGATGCGGATGAACACCTCATCCAACAACCACGTGTCGCCCGGCTGGGACCGGCGGCGCTTGAGCGTGTTGGCGAACTCCCGGCCGAAGCGCAGGCCCCACTCCCGGATGGTTTCGTCGCTGACCTCGATGCCGCGCGCCGCCAGGATCAGCTCGACCTCGCGCAGGCTCAAGCTGAATCCGTGATACAGCCACACCGCTTCGCTGATGATCTCGGCCGGAAAGCGGAAGCCGCGGTACGGGTCAGGCGTCGTGCTCATGCCGACCAACTTGCCATGCGCGATCCGCCCTCGCCAACCTGACAACACCCGCGCCAGCCCTGGCTGGAATTGCTGCGACGGGGTGGAAAGTGCGGGGTTCCGGGGTGCGATGTGCGGGGCGACGTGCACTGGTCGGGGTGAAAAGTACGGGGAGACGGGGTGACGAGTCTGGAATCGGCGAACACGGCGGTTGGAACCGGCGCTGTCGCCGGGTGGCGCCATCGCACCGGGTGCGCGCCGGGGCGGGACCACTATCGCTTTGGAATCGTTGAGACATCCGGGCGCACAACGGTTCTGGGGGAAGTCGGGCGGAGAACTGCGGGAGCACGGGCGGCGCATTCCCGCACCCCTAAGAGCTTGATCTCTCAAAGGACCCGCGCTGCGTTTGCTGTGCGTTGGCATCTGCGACCGCAGCGGCGCGACACCGACGGCGCCCACGGCGCCGGGCACCGTCCGGCCGCCACCGTTGTCCCGTTCGCTCGACCGCGCCAGGTCGGCGCCATTGCCCTCGGCTGGGTTATCGACCGGCTGACTCCACACTTGGTGTTGGGCAGCGCCTACGCCCCTTCGGCCGCCTTCATCGCGGTGGTGGCGTTCGGGGCCTCCAACCTGTGGGTTCTCATGCCGGCCACCTTCCTCGCCGGCTTCGGCGTGGTCGGCACGCAGATCGTCCTATGCGGGCACGACATACGTCCGTATGCTGTTGTTCGCGTGCGGTCTGAACGGCCCGGCGGTCCGGGCCAGGACAGTGGACCATGTCGATCGTTCGGCGCCTTCTGCTTCTTCTCCTGGCCTTGACCCCGCTCGTCGGCTTCGAGGGCTACACGCATGTCAGCCTGTGGGGCGAACGCGAAGCCGAGATCACCCAAGAGGCGCTCCGGCTGCTCGACCTGATCCAGACCGAGCAGCAGCGCATCATCGACGACATTCACCATATCCTGGCAACCCTGGCCGAGACCGGCGGCGCGGAGATCGCCGGGCCGGCGTGCGCGACCACCATGGACCGCCTGCGGCCGCAGTACCCGGCCTACCTGACCATTGCCGTGGCGGACCGGACCGGCGTTGTCCGGTGCGCCACCGAGCCGCGGGCCATCGGCGCCAACATCGCGGCGCGGCCGCACGTCCAGCGCGCCCTGGCGACCGGGCAATTCGCCGTGGGCGAGTACGACTTCGCCCGCAGCGTGGGCCACCACGTCCTGCCGTTTGCCATGCCCTTCCGCAACCCGGACGGCACGCCCGGCGGGGTGATCGCGGCTCTGCTCGACCTCGACTGGCTCAAGCAGTACCAAGCCCGCAAGCCCCTGCCGCCGAACTCCGCCGTGGTGCTGACCGACCGCTCCGGCACGGTCATCCTGCGCGTGCCGGAGGTACCCTCTCTGGTCGGCACCCTCCTGCCCGAGCGCTTTCGCGCCTACCTGGGGGGTGATCACCCCGGCACGGCCTTGATCGACGGCGTCGATCATGTTGCGCGGGTCTTCGCCTACTCCCCGTCCAGGGCGAACGACGGCGGCCTCGCCTTGGCGGTCGGCATCGACCGCGCGGCGGCGCTGCGCACCGTCGACCGCGCCGCGATGCGGTCCTGGGCGCTGTTCGCCAGCGTTCTGGCCCTGTCGCTGATCGGCGCGGCCTGGGGCATCGGCCGGTTTTCCAGAGCGGTGCAAACCGAGCGGACGCTGCTGAAGGCGGTGCTCAAGCACCTGCCCTCGGGCGTCGTGGTGGCGGAGGCTCCATCGGGCCGCGTGCTGCTGCACAACGCCGCCGCCGCTCGGCTCATCGGGCGGTCGCTGGACAAGGTCGAGTGCGTTGCGGAGTACCCCCTGGCCGACAAGCGCCATCCCGACGGCACTCCCTACCGGCTCGACGAGCTTCCGCTGGTTCGCGCCTTGCGCCACGGCGAGGTCGTCGAGCAAGAGGAAATCCTCCGCCAAGCCGCCAACGGCGCCGTGCGGACGTATGTCACCGACGCGGCGCCGGTGCGCGACCGCGACGGCCGGATCACGCTGGCCATCACCGCGCTGACCGACATCACCGAACGCAAGGCCACCGAAGCGGCCCTGCGCCGCAGCGAGGAGCGCTTCCGCACCCTGGTCGAGCACACCCCGGTGATGATGTGGATCAACCGCCCGGACGGCACGCTGGAGTTCTTCAACGCCGCCTGGCGGGCCTACACCGGCCTTGCGCCCGACGAAAGCAGCCTCTGGGTACCCATTCTCCCAAACGACCAGGCACACATGAAGGAGGTCCGGGCGCGCGCGATTGCTGCGGGTGAAGCCTATGGGTTCGACACGCGCATGCGGCGGCACGACGGCGCCTTCCGCTGGCACACCTGCCGGGTTCATCCGCTGCACCAGAACGGGACGCTCATCGCGTGGGTGGGCACGGCGGTCGACGTTCACGAGAGCCGCCTGGCGCGCGAGGTGGCCGAGCAGGCGAACCGTTCAAAGAGCCGCTTCCTTGCCGCGGCCAGCCACGACCTGCGCCAGCCCCTGCAGTCGATGGTCTTCTTCGCCGAGGCGCTGCGCAGCCACGTGCACTCGCCGCGCGGACGCGACGCTCTGGCCATGCTGGAGCGCGGCATGGACACGCTGAAGGGCCTGCTCGACAGTCTGCTCGACGTCTCCCGCCTCGACTCCGGGGTGATCGAGCCCAGCATCGCGAACGTCGCGATCAAGCCCCTGCTCGACGACATCGGGGCCGCGTACGCCCCGGTTGCGGCGGCCAAGGGCCTGGAGTTCCGGGTCAAGAACACGTGCGACTGTGTGGTGCGCAGCGACCGCAACCTGCTTGGGCGCATGGTCCGCAACCTGGTCGAGAACGCCATCCGCTACACCGAGCGCGGGGCCATCCTTTTGGAATGCCGCGCCGAAGACGGGCATGTCGGGATTGCCGTCCGCGACACCGGCATCGGGATTCCGCCTGACCAGCTCACCCAGATCTTCGAGGAGTTCCATCAAGTCGGCAACCCCGAGCGGGACCGCAGCCAGGGCTTGGGGCTTGGCCTGTCCATCGTCCAGAAGCTTTCCGTATTGCTGGAGCACCCAGTGGAGGTTCGGTCAGAACTTGGCAAGGGCTCCGTCTTCCGCATCTCCGTGCCGTCCGGCTCGGCCGAGCCCATCTCGGTCGCACCGGCCCAGACCAAGCCGGACGGGCACGGCCGCTTGGCCGTCCTGATTGACGACGACGCCATCGTGCTGATGGGACTGCGGTCGATCTTCCAGGATTGGGGCTTCGAGACGATCATCGCGGCGTCGACGGAGCAGGCGCTGGACCGCTTGCAGGCTTCCGGGCGGCGGCCGGACATCGTGGTGGCCGACTACCGGCTGCGCGCGCACCGGGTCGGGACCGAAGCAATTGTCCGAATCCGCGAGCAGGTCGGCACGCCGGTTCCGGCCGTGCTGCTGACCGGGGATTCGGGGCCGGAGGTCCGGCACGACGCTGAGCGCCATGGCATCGGCTTGATCTTCAAGCCGGTCACCGCGCGCCTGTTGCACGAAGCCCTGTGTCAGTGAGGCGTTGCCCCACCAAATCCCTTCCAGTTCGCTCCTGACCCGTGGCGGGGTGGCGACCCTATCCAGTTTGAGCCTTTCCATGGTCTCTGACGAACATCCATTGAGGGCCTGGCAAATTGGTTCTCTGACCAATGGAGCGTGGCAGTCCGTCCCCGTCAAGCGGACTTATTCACAGCCGTCCACCTCATTTTCTTGACTCCCGCTCCCGTCGCGCGAATGCAGCGACTTTCGAAGAGAATAACTCGGAGGCCAAGAATCTGCTTGGTTTCCGATTCTTTAATTTGCGCCTAAAATTTAGGCAAAACGCGCGAACCCGTTGAGTCGGATCGGTCCCAAAGGGCTTACCCTTCGATTCGCCAACAGGGTTATCCACAGCATATGGGGATATCCGAATGGCGGAGGCCTCCATTGACGACGCCTCAAGAGCGCCACGCACGCACCCGGGCAGGAGTGCGCGTGTTTTTGCGCGTTGGGCAGCAACAAGCCACCCCCGCCGCGGCCATGCCGCCGCTATGTGTGCTTTGCGGAGAAGGTCGCATCCGCCAAAGACACCGCTATGCCGCCTGGTCGAGCAGTGCTTTGGCCTTCACCAAATCGGGCAGGTCGGCGCGCCCATCAAGCCAATCGCAAAGAGGGGCGAGCAGATCACGGGCCGCTTGGCAGTCCTCCCGCTCAATCCACAGGCGGGCGAGATCATAGTTGATGCGCAGTTCGGCAACCCGGTCCCCTTGCCGGCGCGCCTCACCCAAGGCTTCCGAAAGCCATCGCTCGGCGTCCTCCTTGGAAACGGCGGCACACAGTACGGCGCGACACGCCCGACGTCGGAGCAGCTCCGGGCGAACCCAGACCTCGCCCGTCGTCTCGGCCAAGGCCAGCGCCTGCCGCAGCAGGCCATCCGAGCGCTCGGGGTCTCCCGCGGCGAAACACGCATCGGCCACGAGCATCAGATTGAACGGCATGTTGAGTAGGAACCCGGTTTGCCGCTGCCGTTCGAACGCGTCGAAGATGCCGTCCAATCCCACCCTCTCACCGGCGCCCAGTGAGGCCCACAGGTACATCAGCTCGCCCAGGTGTCTCCACTGATGGACGTCCCGCTCAACGCAGATGGTCCGAAGCGCTGACGCCAAACGTTGAGCTGCACTGTGGTTTCCGATCATCGCCTCGAAGATCGACGAGTGCCGAAGAACAAGGGCCAGGGTCAACGTGTGATCAAGGCTCTTGGCCTCGTCCATTGCACAGGCCACCAGCCGGCGCGCGCGGTTGACCTCACCGCGCCTCAGTTGCACGCTCGCGAGATGAAGGTGTCACGGGGTAACGACGCAGTTTAGGCAAGAGCCTTGCGCTGGAGCGAAATGCCGGGAAGCCGGTGCATTTCTGGCCGGGCCTCATCGTTGCCATGGAGATGGGCAAACAGGGCCATACGGCGGTTCACCATGGCCTTGCTCTTGGAGACGATGATCGACTTGCGGCGGCAGGTTCCGACCCAATGCCGCTGGCGGCCATTGTTGCGCTCCAGGGCGACACTCTGGTCCTTGCCCTGATAATGCCGCCCGATCGGGAGAACCGTGTCGTAGACGGCGAACTGATCGGTGCAAAACAGGCGTGCGCCCCAGCGTTGCAGACGCTCGTACAGACGCCGGAAGGTGGCTTCGTCGCGCTTGCCGCATTCCCAGTCGATCAGGCGTCCTCTGTCGCGGTCGTACGCCTTCCAGATCCAGAGTTTCTGCGCCTTGCAGCCGAGATAATGCCACATCTCGTCGATCTCGATGACGTTGGCCGGCTCCGGAATCGGCTTGGAGCAATGCCGGTCCACATACTGGCAGACCCAACGCAGCACGGACTGGCCGGTCGTGCCGAGCAACTTGCCGACGGCGCGCAACGACAGCCCATGCCCGTACAGCGTCACCGCCGCTTGCTTCGTCGGCTCCGGCACCGTCGTGTCCGGCAGGCGCGTGAACTGGAAGCCGCACCTGCGGCACAACCAACGTTGTTTGCCCAGCACGTGGCCGGATTTCACCACCCGCACGCTGCCGCAGCGCGGGCACCACGGTCGTTCACCCAAATCGACCCTTCCTCGTAGAATGAGCCGATTACATGGGATGCGTCGTTATCCCGTGACACCCTCCTCAACGACATCGGCGGGCAGTGTCGACCCTGCCGCGTCCGCGGCGATCCGCGTGATGGCGTCGCGGGAAAGGCGGCTCAGGGGCAGCGGCATCACCCGCGGGTCGGCGCTCAGTGATGGCAGGTTATCCGGGCGACTGGTGAAGAGCAGGAAGACCGGTGCCTTCACCGTGCGATCCAGCGCTTGATCGAAAAGCTCAAGGGTCGTCGGGTCAAGCCAATGCGCATCTTCGATGATGACGAGCACCGGTCGCTGACGCGCCCATCCGAGAAGCTGATCAAGCAGAGCGTCGAGCGCCCGCTCCCGGCGTTTTCGGGGGGCGGCCGCGGCCCAGGCCGGATCGGCCTCGGCCATGCCGGCGGCGGTCGCAATGAGCGCTACCGTGTCGGCGTCCACCTCCACCGCCTGCCTGAGCAGAAGAGCAAGCTTCGTCAGGCGCGTCTGGGCGTCGTCGTCCGAGGCGAGACCGGCGGCGAAGCCCAGTTGCTGCCTCACGGGCCAAAGCGCCTGGTCGGTGTGGAGCGGCGATCCCTGGTAGCGCAGGCAAACATGGTCGTCCTCGTGCACGGCGTCCATGAGCGCCCGCACCATCCTGGACTTGCCAATCCCAGCCTCACCAATAAGCAGAATAGCTTGCCCCGCGCCGGCACGCGCCTGGTGCCAGCGCTGCAGAAGCAAACCGAGTTCGATCTCCCGCCCGACAAGGGGCCGAACGATTGCGGAGCGGGCGTCGAATCGACACATCCCGACCTTTTCGATGAGCAGCGTGAAGGCACTGACCGGCTCGGCCACCCCTTTCAGCCGCGTCGGGCCGAGATCCTCCACCTCGAAGAGGCCGTTCACCAGCCGGCGGGTCGGCTCGTCAATCACCACGCTCCCCGGCTTGGCCATGGCCTGCAGTCGGGCGGCCCGGTTCGGAGCCTCGCCCACCACGTGCCGCTCACGCGCTTCGCCGCAGCCGATGAGATCGCCAACCACGACCAACCCGGTCGCCAGGCCAACGCGCGCGGCCAGCGTCTCGCCTGATGGCGTCGACAGGCCGGCAACGGCGGCGGTGACGCAGAGGCCGGTGCGGACGGCCCGCTCGGCGTCGTCCTCGTACGCCCGCGGCCACCCGAAATAGGCCAAGACGCCGTCGCCCATGAACTTCGCCAAGTGGCCATCGAACCGCGCGACTGCGCCCGCCACCCGGTCCTGGTAAGCGCGGATGAGTTCACGCATCTCCTCGGGATCGAGCCGGCACGCCAGCGCCGTCGAACCGACGAGATCGACAAACATGACCGTGAGCTGACGCCGTTCCGCCTGCTCCTTAGCGACCGCAAGGGGGCGCTGAGCCGATGCCCCCAGAGGTGGCGAGCCTTCAGCATCATGAGCTCCGGCAAGAGCCGCAATCGCCATGAGAAGGCGCTTGCGATGGCCGAGCGATGCGACACCGATCTCCTGCAGATCCTCCGCGGTGAGCGTGATCAGCACTGCCTCGTCAATATCGTTATCGCGGAACGCCTGCTCGTACTGGCCGAGGCCAAGGCTGCGCAACCAGGTTTCTACGTCCACGCTCTGCCCCCCGAGCAAACGTGACGCTCAGTCGCCATACGCAGCCTAGCAATTTTCCCCCGCGCTCGCATCAAGGAAGCCCGTCGGAAGGCGCAACAGCGTCCGTTGTCCGATTTGTGAAGTTCCGAGCCGAGCCGACCACAGCTGGTACCGACGATCGCCGGCTGACCTTCCTGCAATCGAACGGAGCGTGCGGATCGACTTGACGGTTCGGCGCTTCTACTGCCGCGAAGCCAACTGCCCCAGGCGCACGTTCGCGGGGCGCTTCGGCTTGGCCGTTGCCCCCTTCGCTCGGCGAGCCCGGCGGCTGGGCCAAGCTCTGGGGCGGATCGGAACGGCTCGCGGCGGCGAAGCCGACGCACGGCTCGCTGGACACTTGGGCATGCCGGTCAGCGGCGATACCCTGCTGCGTGCGGTGCGGGCCCTGCCCCTGCCGATGCCGGCATCACCGTGTGTGGTTGGGGTGGATGAGTGGGCGCTGCGCAAGGAGCGGACCGATGGGACCATTGTCATCGACCTGGAGCGCCGCCACGTCCTCGACCGCCTCGCCGACCGCTCGACCGGCACGCTGGCGGCTTGGTTGCGCGAGCATCCGGGGATCACGGTGGTCGCGCGCGACCGCGCGAGCGAGTACGCCCGCGCCGTTTCGCTCGGTGCGGAGCACGCGACGGAGGAGGCCACTCATGGAGCATGATCAGCCGCATCGGCATGGACACGTCGAAACATGTCTTGCACCGGCATGGCGTGGATGCCGCCGAGCGGCCCGTCCTGCGCAAGGCATTGCGGCGCAAGGATACGGTGCGGTTCTTCGAACGGCTGCCCCCGACGCGGATCGGCGTCGAGGACTGCGGCGGGTCTCACCGTGGGGCCCGGCTGTTGGGCGGCTTTGGCCACGAGGTGCGGCTGATCCCGGTGCGGTTCAATATGACAATGCCCGCGCGGCGCTCTAGTGTATTGGCCAGCGCCACGGCCATTTTCGGGTAGCCAGCCATGCCGAGCCGCCGCCTCCTGTTTCTCCTGCCCTTGGCGGTTCTTCCCCTGCTCCTCTTCGAGGTCGCTACCCAGCTTGCCCTGCGCGATACGCGGGCGACGGAAGTCCGCCAGGACGCCATGCGTCTGCTCGACCTTGTCGTGTCCGAGCAGAGCCGTCTGGTCGAAGACATCCGGCACGTCCTCGGCACCGTCGTGTCGGTTGGCGCCGCTGAACTGGCGGGCCCGGATTGCCAAACGGCGTTCGAGCGAATGAGGCCGCGCCTGCCCGACTACCTCATTGTCCAATACGCCGATCGCATGGGGACCGTGCGGTGCAGCACCGACAGCCGGGCTCTGGGCGCCCATATCGGCGACCGCCTGAACGTGCAGCGGGCGCTCGCCACCGGCGCCTTTGCGATCGGAGGCTACAGCACGGTGCGCGGCATCGGTCACACCGTCCTTACCTTTGGCCTGCCCGCCATCGGTCCGGATGGGCAGGCCGATGGGGTGCTCACCGCCTTGCTCGACGTGCGCTGGCTCGAGGACTACTTAACCCGCAAGCCTCTGCCGCCGGACGCGGCGGTCGTGCTAGCGGACCGGGACGGCACCATTTTGGCCCGAACCCCAGAGATGCCGGATCTGGTCGGTCAGCCCTTGCCTCCACGGTACCGCTTCATGCTGGAAGGCACCCAGAGGGGCATCAGCGAGGTTGTCGGATTCGATGGCATCGGTCGTGTGGTCGCCTACTCGCCGGCGCGGGCCGACGTGGCCGACCTCATGGTCTGGGTCGGCCTAAGCAAGGCGCACGCCATGCTCCCGGTCGAGCGGACCATGTGGCGCACCCTGGCGGGGTTCGCCGGGCTGTTCGCCTTGGCGGTCCTCGTCACCGTCTGGGTCGTGAGGCACATGGCCCGGCTGCGCGAGCAGTCCGGCCGGACGGCCGTGAAAATGGCCAGGATATTGGAGAGCACGAACGATGCCGTGCTGGAGGTGGACCGTGGCTGGCGGGTCACCTTCCTCAACGAACGCGCGAAGGCGATCTTTGCTGGGCGCGGCGATTTGAAAGGCCAGAGGTTCTGGGATGTGTACTCGGAACTGGTCGGCACCGGAGCCTGGTCATGCTGCCACCAGGCCATGGACGCCAACGCCCCCTGCGAGTTCGAGATCGCGGGGCCGCTCTCAGGGCGCTGGTTCGCCGCTCGGGCGTTTCCATCCAAGGATGGTTTGGTCGTCTTCTTCCAAGATGTCACCGCACGCAAGCAGGCCGAACAGGAACGCGAGCGGCTGGCCGGGGAATTGGAGAAAGAGCGGACACTGTTCCAGACCGTGCTCACCCACTTGCCTTCGGGGGTGTTCGCGGTGGCCGCACCGGATGGACGTCTGCTGCTGCACAACCCTGCCGCCGAACGCGCCATTGGTCATCCCGTTTACAGCGCTCAGACCGTTGACGACTACACTGCGTACGGTGCCGTTCATTCGGACGGTACACCGTACCGGTCGGACGAGTACCCGCTGGCCCGCGCGCTGCTGTATGGCGAGACGGAAGCTCAGGGGGAAATGCGCTACCGCCGCGGCGATGGGACCATCGCCACCTTCGCCATCAGCGCCGCGCCCGTGCGCGATGCGAACGGACAGATCATCATGGCGGTCGCCATCTTCCATGACATCACCGAGCGCAAGCGCATGGAAGAGGCGCTGCGCCAGAGCGAGGAGCGCCTGAGCCTCGCCCTTGCCTCGGCCCGAGCCGGGACTTTCGACTGGGATCTGCGCTCGGGACGGGTGATGTGGTCAGAGGAGAGTCATCGCATCTTCGGGTTCAATCCCGACCACGATGAGGGCATCTTCGAGCAGTGGCTGGATCTCGTGCAGCCAGAGGACCGTGAGCGATTGCGGGCTCAGATGTCCGCCGACTTTGCCGAGCACCGGACGGATTTCCAGTCCGAGTACCGCATTGTGCAGCCGGACGGTCGCGTGCGCTGGGTGATGGGCAGAGGGCGGATCACTTACGGCGAGGACGGCGCTCCGGTGCGGGCGGTCGGCCTCGACATCGACATCACCGAGCGCAAGCAGCTGGAGGAGGCCCTGGTCCACAGCCAGGATCGCTTGAAGGACGCCTTGCTGGCCGCACGGGCTGGGTCCTGGGAGTTGGACCTGCGAACGGGTGAGATGTTCTGGTCCGAGGAGAACAACGCGCTTTTCGGCCTGCCCGCAGGCACCATCGCCTCCGGGTACAATGTCTGGCTGAATGCCGTCCTCCCCGAGGATCGGGAGCAGGCGGACCAAGCTGTTCAGAACGCGTTGGCCACGGGTGAGGAACGGTTTCAGGTCGAGTTCCGCATCCGGCATCCCGAGGACGGGGTGCGCTGGCTGAACGGGTTGGGCCGCGCCCATTTCAGTGCCGATGGCCGCCCGGTGCGCCTCAGTGGCCTGAACGTCGACATCACCGAACGCCGGCGCATGGAAGTAGCGCTGCGCGCCACCAAGGACGAGGCGGAGCGGGCGAGCCTGGCCAAGTCGAAGTTCCTGGCGGCGGCCAGCCATGACCTGCGCCAACCCTTGCAGGCGCTGTTCCTGTTCGCCGCCGCCCTGCACAACCATGTGACGACCGAACGCGGTCAGAAGGCTCTCGACACCCTGGAACGCAATCTGGAAACCCTGCGGGGATTGCTGGACAGCCTGCTCGACGTTTCCCGCCTCGACGCCGACGTGATCCGGCCGACCATCGAGGATTTTCCCCTCGCCCCGGTGCTCGACGACATCGGCGCCTCCTTCGCCCCGGTTGCCAGCGGCCGGGGTCTGGACTTCCAGGTGGCTGTCGCACAGACCGTTGTGGTGCGCAGTGACCGCCACCTGCTCGGCCGCATGATCCGCAACCTAGTCGAGAATGCGATCAAATACACCGAACACGGTGCCGTCCGCCTGGAATGCCGCGTCGCCGATGGCCTTGTCCGGATCGCGGTTCACGACACCGGCATCGGCATCCCGCCCGATCAGCGGGAGTTGATCTTCGTGGAGTTCCATCAGGTCGGCAACCCGGGGCGCGACCGAACCCAAGGGCTCGGCCTGGGGCTGGCGATCGTGCAGCGGCTGTCCAAACTCCTCGGCCACCCGGTGGCCGTCCGGTCCACGCCGGGGCGGGGTTCGGTGTTCACCGTCGACGTTCCACTGGGCGAGGCGGAGGCGGTGCGCGCGCCGGAGCCATTCGCGGTGGTTCAGCCGGACGGTGCCGGGCGTCTGGCGGTGCTGATCGACGACGACGCCGATGTGCTCGTCGGCTTGCAGGCCATGTTCCGGGATTGGGGGTATGACACCGTAACCGGCAACTCAGCGGTGCAGGCCTTGGAGCGCCTCCGCGCCGATGGCCGACCGCCGGCGGTCATCGTAAGCGACTACCGGCTGGGGGAGAACCGAACCGGCCTGGAGGCGGTGCGCCTCATCCGCAACGAGGCCGGTCGGGCGGTGCCGGGGGTGATCCTGACGGGCGAGACCGCAGCCAGCCTGCACGCCACAGCCGCCGAGCGCGACGTGGGGATCGTCATCAAGCCGGTTGCCCCTCGTCAGCTTTATGAAGTCCTGAAGTGTCTCCTCGGCGAAGCAGCCTGAACGCCAGCCCTGCAAGCTTGATCCGGAGGGCAAAATCAAGCCCGTTCCGCGAAGTATAGGGGGAAGCTCAGGCCACACGGTTGCCGGGGGCGCTCGCCACCAGCCGACGGGCGAGCGGGGCGTCGGGGTGGCGCAGCGTCTGTCCCGGATCGTCCATGGTCCAGCAGGCCAGCCCTTCCAGCGTCTGGACGCAGGCCACGGCGGCGTCCCGCGACAGGAAGTCGCGCGGCAGATGATGTCCGGTCGGCAGGTGGGTGATGATCCAGACCGGCGTGCCGTCCTCGGCGGTGCGCGGGTCGATGCCGAAGGCCCCACGGACCTCCCCGGTGATCGGGATGACGATGATTTGGCTCGGCGCGGTGCGCTCTGCGGCGACGGCCTCGTAGGTCGCGGGTGTCCAATCCGGTTTGCTGATCAGATCGCGGTTGCGCATGTCTGGCCTGGAGTGAGGTCGTTGCCCTGCTTGGAGATTCCACCGAGCCGCCGTCGTGAGGACATCGCCCTTGGTTCCATGTTGGTCAGGCGAATCTTACCGCGAGGTTCCGTTCGGCGAGCGGCGCGGCGGTGGGGAGACGGGAGCCGTCCGCCACCGCAAGACGCTGCGCACCGCAAACCGGGCATTGTCGTTGTCCTCGATGGCAAAATAGCGACGCAGTTCGACCACGGCTGCCCACTCGCCGCCGTCCTCGTAGGCGCGACTGATCGCCGCGCGTTCCTCCTCGCTCACCGTGAACATACCAAACCCTTCTTCGCAACTTTGGAATTGGCCGTTGTAAGGGCCTCCACCATAGGCCGGTCGCCTTCGCTCTTCGGCACAGGCAACTCACGTGCGCATCTGGTCGGCCCGCTCACCGGGCACGTCGAGATCGCCGCACAGGACCGTCATAACTGGACTTCATCTCTTTGTCGCGGTCATCGGCGTCATTGGCGTGTCGGTGTGGGCGACACGTCCGGATCACCCCCGCCGTGGGCAAAGCCGGGGGCCCCCGCGGGTCACGTCCGTCAAGGTGGTGGAAATTGGAAGGTGGTCAGGTGCGTCGTCGGTCAGGCCGCCTTTGTTGAAGGGAGCGGTGTAATGGCGGGCTCGTCGGCGGCGGCGATTCCGGCCATGGTTTCGAGTGTCAGGTAACGGTGCTGGAGCTGCCAGTCATCATTTTGCTCCAGCAAGATAGCGCCGACCCGCCGTCGAACGAGTGCCTCCGTAGGGTTAGATTTGGAGGTGAGCATGGACCCCATAAATATTTTGGAGGTACAGCACCCCCTAGTTGTCCGGATGCGATAGGTCCTTGGCGGCATACACCCTGAGCTGAGCGGCAACCTTGATTTTGGTGAGGTCGCACGGACTGGGAGGTCGGTAAGCGGGGTTGATCAGTTCGGGTTTTGCCTTCAGGCGCTCGCGGACGACCTCGTCGGGCGAGTGGCCCTTGAGGACGCGCTGTCGGCGGGCGTTGTCGGCGAGCCGGTAGCCGTGAAGCAGGCGCTCCAGGGCGTCGTGCGTGCCGATGCACAGGACCAACACCTCGCGCCCGATGCGCCCGTTGAAGCGTTCGACCATGCCATTGGTCTGCGGCGTATAGGGCTTGGTCTTGCGGTGCTGCACGCCCAAGGCGCGGCAGGCGGCCTCGAAGCCGTCGGCGGTGAAGCAACGGCCGCGGTCGGTCAGCACGTGGGTGATGGTGAAGGGAAAGGCGGTGACCGCCTCGTTCAGGAAGGCGGTGGCGGCAGCTTCCGTCTCCTCGTCCTTGACCGCCAGGTGGACCATCCGCGAGGCGCGGTCGATGGCGACATTAGAGGTAGCGTTTGCGCGCGCCGGCGCCGATCACGTGCAGCTTCGGCAGGTGCTTGATGGCGATGTGCAGGAAACCGAGGTCGTATGCCTTGAACGTCTTAGTGCCCTTCTTGGGCGTGGTGGTCGGGGGTGTCGGCAGGCGCCCCAGCCCTTCGGCCTTCAGGATCCGGTCGATGGCGTCGCGGTTCAGGTGAGGGAGGAAGTGGCGCAGCGTGAACGTGAGGTCATCGAGGGGGAACCCGGTGCTCCGGCGCAGCTCACAGACGATGGCGCGTTCTTCCTCGGTGGCCCGCCAGCGCAGGTGCTGGGGGAGCGACGAGTGATCCTGAACGTCCTCGGGACCACGCTTGCGCCATGTGCGGATGGTTTCGGTGCTGACACCGTAGCGCTTGGCCAGCACGCTCGAGGGCTCCGTGGAGGCGGCGATGGCGGCGCGCACCACTGGGGTGGTGCGGGCGTTGGGATGGATTTGGTCCATGGCGGCTCCTTCCGGCTGGGGCCGAACAGGCTCAGCGTCGCCGCCACAAGGGATGATGCCCGCCGCGGCCGGCCCGTCAACCCTGGCCCTGACGGGCCACCGCCGAAGGCGGCTGTGGGGTTGACCGGCCGTCACGCGGCGGGCGCTTTTGGCTCGTCATGGCGACGACGGAGGGGACTGCGCCGAAAGCTGGCCTACTGAGGCGCAGGGCCCAGACGCCTTTCGATCCACCAGCCATGCTCTTGGATGGCCCAACAGACCGGGTCCCAACAACGTTCCGCCATCACACAATTAGAACCTATTCCAGTAGGGAGGAGTTCGCGCCGTGCCGGAACCGACCGGTTGGAGCAGAATGCGGTTTAGCACGAACCGCATTCTGCTCTCGGCGAGGCTTCCCGTACTCTGCCCTAGAACCCGCTCAAGGGGGAGTCCGGCATAGTCTGGTAGAGATCGCGTCCCACCGCGTGGTGTCTGAGGCGTGAGGCTGGCCCGCCGGAGCGCTCCCCCATAGCTGGCGCAGGCGGGCCGGCCGTTCGGGAGCGGCGGTCACCGTGTTCTTCGGCTAAGTTGAGGTTGCTTAACGACCATCAACCAAGACGGAGACCACGATGACCGAGGACAGGATCGCTCTTCAGGAGCTGATTGGGAAGAGCGCCGATGCCGACTTTCTGCGCGAGATGGTCGGCTTCGCCGCCCAGCGCCTGATGGAGCTGGAGGTGGAGAGCCTGTGCGGCGCCGGGTATGGCGAACGCAGCGAGGACCGCCAGACCAAGCGCAACGGCTACCGGGAGCGGACCTGGGAGACGCGCGCCGGGGCCATCGACCTGCGCATCCCCAAGCTGCGGCGCGGCTCCTACTTCCCGGCCTTCCTGGAGCCGCGCCGCACCGCGGAGAAGGCGCTAATCGCGGTGATTCAGGAGGCCTACGTGCAGGGCATCTCGACGCGCAACGTCGATGATCTGGTCAAGGCGATGGGCATGACCGGCATCTCCAAGAGCCAGGTCAGCCGCCTGTGCCAGGACATCGACGAGCGCGTGCAGGCGTTCCTGAACCGGCCGCTGGAAGGCGACTGGCCCTTTGTGTGGCTGGATGCGACCTACGTGAAAGTGCGCCAGGACGGCCGCATCGTCTCGCTCGCCGCCATACTGGCCATCGGCGTCAACAGCGATGGCCGGCGCGAGGTGCTGGGGCTCGGCCTCGGGCTGTCGGAAGCCGAGACCTTCTGGACCGATTTCCTGCGCACCCTCACCCGCCGGGGCCTACGCGGCGTAAAGCTGGTGATCGCCGATGCGCATCTCGGGCTGAAGGCCGCCGCTTCCAAGGTGCTGGGCGCCACACTTCAACGCTGTCGTGTTCATTGCATGAGGAATCTCCTCGCCTGCGTCGGCAAGGCGCACCAGACGATGGTCGCGGCCACCATTCGCACCGCCTTTGCCCAGGAGACCGCTGAGGCGGCGCATGAGCAGTGGCGCCGGGTGGCCGACAGCCTGCGGCCGCGCTTTTCCAAGCTGGCGGCGCTGATGGACGAGGCGGAGTTCGACGTGCTGGCCTACATGAAGTACCCCAAGGACCTGCGCACCAAATTGCACAGCACGAATCCTCTGGAGCGGCTGAATGGCGAGATCAAGCGGCGCACCAACGTCGTCGGCATCTTCCCTGGCGAAGGGGCGGTTGTGCGCCTCGTCGGCGCCTTGCTGCTGGAGCAGCATGATGAATGGGCGGTGGCCCGGCGCTACATGACCATGGAAAGCCTGGCCGAGCTGTGCCACCCTCACACCCCTGATCCGCTGTCCATCGCAGCGGAGTAGACCGGCGGCCTCAACCCGCCGAAGAGCACAGAGGCCCCCTCAGACACCACGCCTCGGGGCACGATCCTGGTAGATGTTGGCGTTGAGGTCGTAGGGATCGTAGATCGGCCCTAGACCCGGATCGTAGATCGATCCGGAGGATGGGCCGACATAGCCGTAGGGATCCCAAATCGGCAGATAATTGCTGCCGGTGTTGTACGGGTCGAAGAGCGGGTCGGTCGCCGGCACGTCAGCGAGCCCGGAGATGCTGTGCAGTAGGGTGGCGAAGTTGTCTTTGACCATGGTGACCTCCCTGTGGTCGGGGTTGGCAACACCACGACCGTAGGGCGGTTCGCGACCGTAGCCTGTGAGGAACACCACCGTACGGTGCGCGAGTGAGCAGCATTCGATCCGGTCCACGCGGCCGTCGCTCACGAACCTCTGAGCCCCCAACCCCACAGCCGGTTTGAGGGAGAACGAGGAAAACGGAGCGTCCCCACGACCTGCAGGGCACCAGCGAGCGCGGTGCAACACCAAGGCAAAAATGCCCCCACCTGTTTCCAGGTGGGGGCGAAAGCCGGCAGGCTTTGTTCTCCCGCCGATGGGAAGTCCTGACGCCGGGCGAATGAGGGGCGCCGGTCAGGTTGTAGATCACGAAGGCACTGGACCGGCGGACTGTACTCGGCCGCCCGTTGGCGCCCGGACCTTAAGTGAGCGAGCCTCCGCCGGTCGGGTCGAAGATGGCGAAGTCCGTGGGATCGAGCTGGGCCATGTGAACGCCGTCCAGCAGAATAGCGTTGCCGCCGCTGAGGTCCACGAGGGCGCCATACTGCGTGTCGGAGATCACGAGTTGTTCGACCGACTGCAGCCCGGACCCATTCACATTGCCTGCGATGGCGATCAGGTCGCCGGAGTCGGACGGATCGAAGCCGTACACGATGTCGAGCCCGTTGCCGTCGCCGAAGAGGAGCAGGTCGTGGTTCGGGCCGCAGTACAGATCGGTGTCCCCGGGCAGATCGACCACAGCATCGACGCCCGGCGTCTGAGTGGCCACCGGCGTGACCTCCGGAATGCTGGGCTGCGATGGCTCCGGATCGCTGGGCACGGTCCCTAGGCCTGGCGGCTCGGTGGCCACCGGCGGCATCACGGAGGTGTCGTGATGAGAAAGATCCGAAGAATTGGCGTGGACATCGGAAGGCGCATTCACGTTGAAAGCGTTCATTGTACTCTCCGTTACATGGGTTGATCGGGCGGCATCCTTGACCGCCTGAACCCAAATATGCCTTTCCTCTGTCGCGACCTCAGTGGCCAATCCCATAACTCAATCCGAACGCCAGCAAGATTATTGCTTTGCCTTCGGCCAGCGCGAATGAGATGGACGCTCCCCGTTTCGGGCGTAGCTAGACGTTGGTGCGAAAATCGGTTAGCAGTTGGCGGGGTGTTATCAGGTTGGCGACTGCCGGTTTGGCATGGCAGGGTGCCGGGCATGGGCACGACGCCCAATCCGTACCGCGGTTTTCGTTTTCCGGCGGCGATCATCAATGAAGCGGTGTGGCTGTACCATTGCTTCAGCTTGAGCCTGCGCGAGGTCGAGTTGATCCTGGCCGCGCGCGGCATCGAGGTCAGCGACGAGACCATCCGCGAGTGGGGGCTGCGCTTTGGCCGGGCATTCGCCAACACCCTCAAGCGCTGCCGGCCCCGGCCGGGTGACAAGTGGTTGCTGGACGAGGTGTTCATCCGCATCCGCGGCAAGCAACATTATCTTTGGCGCGCAATCGACCAGAACGGCGTTGTCCTCGACATCCTGGTCCAGAGCCGGCGCAACACCAAAGCGGCCAAGCGCTTCTTTCGCAAGCTGCTGAAAGGGTTGCGGCACGCCCCGCGCGTCATCATGACCGACAAGCTGAAGTCATACGCGGCGGCCAAGAAGGACCTAAAGCTGCGCCGCGAACACCGACAGAGCCGATACCTGAACAACGCCTGCGAAGTCTCACATCAGCCGACCCGACAGCGCGAGCGACACATGAAAAGGTTCAAGTCCGCCAGGCATGCCCAACGGTTTCTTTCCACCCACAGCCCGATCCACAACCACTTCCAACTCCGTCGCCACCTAATCTCCGCCTCCGAGTATCGCGTTGCCCGCGCTCGCGCCTTTACCACCTGGCGCGAGGCGACCGGCCGTGCCCGCACCGCCTGAACCAGTGAACAAGCAGGTTGTTCAAGTCCTCCGTGCATCAATCGACCGCGAAGTTGACAGCACCCTCACGCTGCCTCCTTGCACTCTGGCAGCCCGGTGCCCGGACCTCACACTGCAATGATCCGGTAGGCCAGGAACATCTTGAGCTTGGGCTCCGTGTCGACGCCGCGGAGTTCCCACCGGAGATCGTACGGCTCGTCGCTATCGGGCTGTTCCCAGTGCGCATCCTGCGGTGGCGGCACAGCCCGGGCCGGCACATAGAGGGCGAGTGTCGGGATTTCGACCCGGTCGGGGTGGCCTGATGCGGACGTCAACGTGGCGAGGTCCACGTCGCAGACGGCATAGCTGCGCCCATCCATCGATACCCGAAGCGTGTAGCGCTCCCGGCTTTCCGGTCGAAAGCCGTGAAGATAGCCGTCGACCAGGACGATGGAGGGATTCCATGCCACGACACCGTAGTGACCGGCGCAAACGCCCTCGCCGCCGCGGGCCGCCATGCTCTCCCCCTCGCCGGATTCGGCGTTGCCCACCATGACGTGATGCGGGACGGAGTCGGCCTTCATGTGTTTTCTCCTAATATTTTGGATCCGCTACTTTTTGAGTGCGTCTTCCCTGACGATGAGGGCCCAAGACATTTTCTGACGGGTGTGCTCTGGACAGAGAGACCGAACAAGAAAGCGAAGGAGGATCCGCCGCCTTCGATCGGAGGCGCCGCACCGCAGTGAATGAATTGGCCGGCGCCCCGCTCAACGACTTTGCCTTCAGCCTCCGCCAACCCGCCGCTTGGGGATCACAGGCCCCAGGCGGCGCTTTCCACTGGGTCGACGACCTGGATGTTGTTCTCCACGCCCTTCACGCCGGGGACGCCCTCGGCGGCGACCCGGATGGCGTCCCGCTGGGCTTCCGTGCTCACGAACCCCCAGAGATGAACGATGCCATTGCGGACCACGATGGCGTCGTGACTGCGGGCATCCCAAGCCAACGGCTTGGCGGCGGCCGCCACGCGCTCGTGCAAGGTGCGGTCGTCCGCCGCGGCCGGGGACGTCTCCGGGGTGATGCTGGCGAGCGCGCGCAGCAGGTTGGCGCGGCTGATGATGCCGACGAGCGTGCCGTTGCGCACCACCGGGACGCGCTTGATCCGGCGGCTTTCCAGGAGCCGGACGATCTCGTCCGGCGCGGCGTTTTCGTCGACGGTGCTGACATTGGTGGTCATCACATCGCCGACCTTCAGAGCGTGCGATTTGATGAAGTCCTCCGAGGCAATCGCACCGCCGGTAACCAAGCCCAGCCACCAGGAGCGCCGGCGCTCCGTGCCCAGTTCGACACGGTGTAGCAGGTCGCCCTCACTGATGATACCAACGACCCGGCCCGCCGTATCCATCACCGGCATGCCGCTGATGCGGTTGTCCAGCATGCGCTTGGCCGCTTCCGCCACGCTTGCGTCCGGGGTGATGGTGATGACCCGCGGGGTCATCAGATCGACTGCTTTCATGGCTTCGCCCCCCAACTTGCAACAGCCGCTAGAACCTCATCTAAAAAGGGCTGCACACGGCAGTCACTTGGAATGAAACGCAATGAAACCCCCGAAACTCGGCGTTTGACAATATCCACGTCCGGGCACGACACCAAAGCCGTAGGAAAAACGTCAGGCGGGCGGAGCTTTGACTTGGTGTACGGTATTAAGAATTCGGCCTACCCCATGATAGATTCGTTTTCAGAACCACCTTACGGAAGGGCTCGGCTCAAACCTCAGGGTGAGCTGCTGAGCCACTTCGACGGCGTTCCGCAAAACTCATTCCGCGCAGGACGAGGACTTTTGGACCTGCCAAGGCGAGAAAAAGCCTTTTGCCCCTCATCCTCGACCGATGCCGAGCAGCCGCTCGAACTGCTTGTTGACGACACCGTAGCACTCACAGGCGGTCGCCTCAGGCCCGGCTGGTCGAGAACCATCATGGTGCCATGACCGTAGTCGATCACGCCAACCCGCTTCAGAGCATGCTTTGAAAGTTTATTGCGCGTTGAAGCGCGCCATCACGGGGCGGAACAGTACCTGGAGCTTGGCTGTATCGACGCACCTCTCGTGACGAGCGGAGCGTGTCCGCCTGTACCCGACCGATCTGCCGGATGAGATCGAGCCCATGATCCCGCCGGCCAAATCGGGCGGGCGGCCGCGCACCGCGGACATGCGCGTGGTCTTCAATGCCATCCTCTACACGCTGCGCGCCGGCGGTCAATGGCGCCTGCTGCTGCGTGAGTATCCACCGGTCTCCACCGTGTACGGCTACTTCCAAGCCTGGCAGCGCAGCGGCGTCTGGGCGGCGATCCACGACCAACTGTGCGGTGATCTGCGCGAATGCCTCGGCCGCACGCGCGAGCCCAGTGCGGCGATCCTCGACAGCCAAACCGTCAAAACCACCGAGTGCGGCGGGGTGCGCGGCTACGATGGAGCCAAACTGGTGTGCGGGCGCAAGCGCCACCTCGTGGTGGACGTCCTCGGTCTGGTGCTGGTCGTGCCGGTGCACGCCGCCAACATCCAGGATCGCGCCGGCGCTCCGGCGGTGCTCTCGGCTCTGGTTGAGCAGTTTGCGTCGGTGCTGCTGATCCGGGCGGACGGCGGCTACGCCGGCAAGTTGGTCGACTGGATGTCCGAGACGCTGGGGCGGGTGCTGACGATTGTGAAACGGCCGCGCGATCAGGCGGGCTTCCAGGTGCTGCCTTGGCGGTGGATCGTGGAAAGAACCTTCGGTTGGCTCAACCGGTCGCGCCGGCTGAGCAAGGACTGCGAAGCCCTCCCGCAAACCAGCGAGGCCTGGATCCGCATTGCCATGATCCAGCTCATGCTCCGCCGCCTCGCTCGCAACGCGCAATAAACTTTCAAAGCACGCTCTGAGGCTGCGCTGCCCCGGCCCGTGGTTCGAGGACTGGAAGGCCCGCGGCAACGACGGCACGCGCAGATGGGCATGGCGGTGGTGGGTCAAACGAGCATCGCCAGCTCCGATAAGATCAACGCGAGCGAAAGCTGACTCGCAGACCGCAAGATCCAAAGAGATTTTTGGGGCATGGATATGCCTTCTTCTCTACAAGCGCGTTTGCACCTGTTCAGCCACATCCGCCCTATCATACGTTGGATAAAGTTGCCGCGTAGCTCCAAGACCTCTGCATAGCGCGCTGCCATGGCAAGAGATTGAAGCATAGCCTGCGTGCGACTGTGCCTATTTATGATCGAGAATTGAGCGTGGCGTAGACATGAGTAAGCACTTCTGCATCCATCTACTGCTATGCGAGGTGGATAACTGTGCATTTCGGCGTTCCTACAATACCGGCCTTGCACCATTTTATACCGAACGCAGGGTGTTGCGATACGCATTTACGGATGATCCGTTTTCTCCTGGAAACAGGCCAAGCATGCTAGCGCGTGTGGAGCGAATAAACTGTGCTTCGGCCGCACTCCGGAACGGCCGTTGTCGTTGGGGGCAAAGGGGAGTACCGTTGAGGTGCTGCGCGCCGGCTTTGCGCGTCTCCAGAGGAGGGCATCATGCACCTCGCTCATTGGAACACTCCTACCGTAAGTGCCCACGCCCGTTCCGTCGCCTCAGCCCTCCTTGCCACGGCGCTGATTGCCTTGCTGGCCGTGGCGGCTTACTGGCTGGCGCTGGAATTGCTCGGTCTGTTCACTGTCGAGAACACCCACTCGCTGATCATGACGCCAGTTCACCAACGGTGATGCGAGCCAAAGGCGCTGGGATGCGTTCGGGCCCGCCGCCGTCACCACCGTGATGAGCTACCCCGTTCGAACGCGCCACGCCTCGCCGAACGGGCGGCGCGGGGGTGTGGGAGCGGTGAGGAGATGTCCAGTTCTGGAGGGCGGACGCAATTGCGACGCCCCAACGGGACCAGGGCGCCACAACTGTTCTCCGATCGTATACCTGAAATGATTTCCAACGGACTCTGATACTCGGACTCTGCTCTGCCAAACCTGCATGCGCGATGCAGGCAACGGTTCAACACCATGGCGCTCGGCTGGTGCGCTGGTTCACTCGGCATACCGCCTCGGGGGAGGTCGCCTCTGCCGGGTGATAGACACGAAACGCCCGCCGCGACAGGCAGAGGGCGGCGGGCGAGGTGATCTGTTACTGCAATCAGATTGTCCCAGTAAGGACGCGCCAAGTGTACAGAGCCACCCCTGTCGGGCCAGCGGGCATGCGGGGCGGTATAGTCCGGCCGAGGTCCTTCGATCGGCATCGATACGCATTTCCGCAAACAGGCAGCGCGCGTTATTAGGCATCGCCCCGATCCCCCTCCAGATAGCTTGATTTACCCGGACTGTTGGCGCTACTGCGCCCTTGTGCAAAGAGCGTTCGGGTCCGGTGGAGCGCCTAGCCGCCTTTATTCACCGGAGTGAGGCGCGGGCTGGCCACCGAGCGGAGATGTTCAGCGTGGGGTTGCAGGGGCATGCGCCCTCAGCCGCCGCGCTGCTGGCGGCGTGAGGTCGGTGGAGTTGGCGGTGGACGGGAGTGGGTGACGGCTGGGGCACGCTGCCCCGGTGTTCAAGTGATCAGCCGCGGCAGACGGCCGAGGGCGAGATGGATGATCGCCTGATCGGGGGCGCTGGTCGGCAGATGAACCTTGATTTGCGTCTTCATCTCGACGATGCGCGCGGCGATCTTCACCAGGCGCAGCCGCAAGGTGTCGAACTGCGCCGTGCGCCAGCGGGAGCGTTTGGGCATCAGCGAGCGCAGGCTCCACAGCAGCCAGTACGCCCCGGCGTGCAGGAACAGGCGGAACTGGTTGGCGCTCGCCTTGGTGCAGGAGGTGCGGTCGGCGGCGAGGTGGGCTTTCCAGGCCTTTATATGATTTTCCGCTTGTCCCCTCGCACAGTACAGGCCCTCGTATAGCCACCGCCCGGTGCCGTGGCGGAGGTTGGTGACGATGAAGCGGGTGTCGGTGCCCTGGCCTCCGGCCTCGACGCGCGCGACGATGCGCCTCACCCGGCTCCAGGTGCTGGCGCCGTCGTAGAACTCCTTGAAGCGGCGCACCTTGTCGGCTCCGGGCGTGGCCTGGAAGCGGGCGGCGGTGCTGGCCTCCAGCGTGGTGACGTGACGGCGCAAGGTGCGGCTGGTCGGTAAGCCCAGCACGTAGTCGATCCTCTCGCCCTCACACCAGTCCAGCACCTCCGGGCAGGCGTAATGACCGTCACCACGGAGCAGGATCTCGGTGTGCGGCCAATTCGCCCGAAGGGCACGGAGCAGGCGGCGCAGGAAGGCGCGGATCTCGGTGCCCTTGGGCCGCTTGGCCGGGCGCAGCACGGCGGTGACGAAGCGCCCATCGCCGTCAAAGACGACGATGGGCTGGAAGCCGTACTCGTCGTAATGGGCGTTGAACAGGCGCAACTGCTGGCCGCCATGCACCGTGTCGAAGGTGTCGTCCACATCCAGCACGATGCGCTTGGGCACGTGGCGGAACGACGCGCAGTAGAGATCGACCATGGCCCGGCCCATGCGCAGCAAGGCACGGGTATCCGGCAGGTTCTCCAGGCGCGAGATGGTGGCTTGCGAGCACAAGTCGCGCTCGGACGGCAGCCGCTCCAGGGCCATTTTGAACAGCGGATCGGAGCGCAGACTGGCGGCATCGTTGCCGTCCTCGTAGCCCGCCGCGATCGCCAGCAGGCGGAATCCGATGATGTCGGCCAATGGATGCACGGTGCGCGTGGGATCGCGCGGATCCTTGAGGCAGGCGGCCAGCCGTTCGGCCACGCGCAGCCGCTGTTCGACCTCGCGCAGGACCAGCAGCCCGCCATCGGAGGACAAGCGGCCGCCATCAAAGCGCCCGATCACCGGCTTTCCAGCCAGGGGTGACAGACCGGGCAGCGGCAGCGTAGGATCAACCATGGCGGGTGGGCGCTCCGAAAACGGCAGGAGTTGGCGTCAGCACCCAAATCCTACGGCCGCTCAACGGATGCCGCTACACCCGCCAACCCCGGTGCATAATCCCGGCTAGCAAAGAACCGGGGCAGTGATGGAAATCAAGCTCGACGTCAACTCGGAGAATGTTCTTTCAGCGGAGGAAACGCGGTCTCTCACGGCCTCTATCAAGGCCTTGCAGGAACGCGTCGAAGAGGCTGAAGGGGAGGTCGCCCGGCTGAGAGAAGCGCTGCGTTAGGAATCCGCTCGGGCTGATAAGGCTGAGGCAGCCTTCGTCGAAGTTCGAGCGGCAGTCCAGCAGGCGATCATCGATATTGCCCCCCGGCAATTAACACCTCGGCGGTCTGGATCTCCGTTGCTGCGGGGCCAGCCGCAGCCGCCCCTTGCGGCGGTCGGGCAAAATTGAAGGTAGAGGGCCACGATCAGAGCCTGCTCCTTCTTAATGAATAGCCTCTGATTGTTCGGGTCGCGTAAAGCGCCACATGGTAACCGCGCAAACCAATCGCAGATCGCGCACACTCTCATCCATGTGCTTGGCATTTCCGTGCATTTTTGAGATTGTTAAAGCGCTGTCAAGAAAACTGACGCAATCCTCCACGCCGGCTTTCAGCATGTTGCGAATTGCGTGAGTAAGAAATTCGATCGCGCCTAACTCAATGTCGTCTCCGCCCCCACTCTCCAATGCATCGAGCATGATTGATATTCCGGCTGGAGCCCTTTCAGGAGTTACCGATTCAGGAGGAATTTACGGCGACTGGGCTGCGTGATTCACCGTCCTTGACGGATGGAGGAGCAGCATGGCCCGAGCCTACAGCCAGGATTTGCGGGATCGCGTGTTGAAGGCGGTGGCGGCCGGCCTCTCGGCCCGGCAAGCGGCCGCGCGCTACCAAGTTGGCATCGCGACGGCGATCGTGTGGGTGCGCCGAGCGCGCTGTACCGGCGAGACGGCGGCGCGGCGCCAAGGCCCGCCGCGGGGCTCGAAGCTCGATGCTCATGCGGCGTTCCTGCTCGGCCTCGTCGCAGCAACGCCCCACCTCACCTTGGCCGAGTTGCAGGTGCTGCTCCGCGACGAGCGCGGCGCGTCCGCCAGCCTCGGCACGCTGTGGCGCTTCTTCGCCGTGCGCGACATCACCTATAAAAAAACCGCGCATGCGGCCGAGCAGGACCGCGCGGACGTCGCCGCGGCACGGGAGGCGTGGTTTGAGGCGCAGCCCGACCTTGATCCGACCAAGCTGGTGTTCCTCGACGAGACCGGCGCCTCGACCAAGATGGCCCGCCTGTACGGGCGTTGCGCCCGCGGCGAGCGGTTGCGCGCCGGCATCCCGCACGGGGGCACCGTCAACTTGTCGACGACCGGGCAGAGTGAAGGCACGGCTGATGGCAGCGGTCTGCTGATTACGCGGCCAGCGGCGCGCCGGCGACCGCGGCCCAGACCTGGAACGCCTGGGTGCGAGCCTTTCGATAGTCGGCGGCAGGGCGGTGGTCGCGACGAAGGTGGAAGAGGTTGGCGATCGGATCGTGGATGGCCAGGAAGCGCTGGACTTGGGCGGGGTCTTTGAAGCGCTTCCTCTGCCGTTCACGCCGCCGGGTGGGTTGGTGGGAGTTCTCGGCCCGGTTGTTCAGCCCTTTGTGCTGACGGTGTTCCCCGCCCATGGCCAGCTCCCGCCTGGCGGCGGCGTAGGATTTCAGCTTGTCGGTGATCAGCACGCGCGGTGCCGGCCCTGCTTTTTCAGCAGCTTGCGCAGCAAGCGCTTGGCCGCCTTGGTGTTGCGGCGGCTCTGAAGCAGGGCGTCAAGAACGAAGCCATCCTGATCGACGGCCCGCCAGAGGTAGTGCTTGCGGCCGCCGATGGTCAGGACGACTTCGTCGAGGTGCCATGTGTCGCCCCGCCGTGGCGCCCGGCGGCGCAACCGAGTGGCGATCTCGGGGCCGAACTTCCGGGTCCACTGGCGTACCGTCTCGTGGCTCGCCGTGATGCCGCGTGCCGCCAGCAGCTCCTCCACCATCCGCAGGCTGAGCGGAAAGCGGAAGTACAGCCAAACCGCCGTCGCGATGATCTCGGCGGGATGGCGGTAGCCGGCGTAGCGGGGATCGGGGCGCGTCGTCATGCCGTCCCATACCCCGCCACCGTTGGCCCAGGCAACTGGGTGACCGACAAGTTGACGGTGCCCTCGTGTGAACGCCGCACCAGTGGCATGCCAAAGCCGGCTTGGTCATCACCTCGGGAACGGCGTCACGCAGGCGGTCGAGCCCCGGGCGCGGCAACGTGGCGCCGCTGTAGCCATCGTCGCGGAAGACATGGCCCGGGTCGAGCACCTAGCCTTCGGCCGTGTGTGCGTGCACATGCGCGGTCAGGCGCTCGAATTGCTGCTCAATGGTCTGGTGGTCGACTTGGTGGCTGGTCGAGACGCGACCATAGATCGCTACGCGCATGACACACCTCCGGCCGGATCGGGGGCGCCCACGTCGGGGTTGGCGCCGGTGCGGTCATCGCCCACTGCAGAAGGAGTTGATAGGCCCGGTCCCAACGCTGCTGACTGGTTGGCGTCGACACACCGGTGCGCCGAACGCGCCAAGGACACCGCTTTTGCCGCCGCATCCTTCCCTCCTTGGTGAGTGACCTCACCGCAGAGGTAGGACACAACCGCCTCCCACCCGCCGCCCCGCACGTGTGACAAGCTCAGCTGAAGATGCCCTGTGCGCGTCAGGCAGAACTTGTCATTTGTGATTAGACCATTGAACGCTCTTTTGGATGGCTCGCCCTTTACCGCCGGTTGAACACGGTCGTCGAGCGGACGAAGGAGCATCTCGTCGCCTTCGTCGAGATAGCCTTCGTTTCTATCCTCTCCCGGCGTCTGAAGCGCTCGGTGATCTAGGAGGTCAGTGCCTGACGTCTACGAACAGCGTCTAAGCTTTAGCTTCGTGCCGGGACATCTATGGCCAGTAAGCCAAAATTCGAAGGACAGGACAAAACCGCACAGGAGTTCGGCACGTAAACGTGCGCAGGCGACTTGATCGCCCGGCGGACCGTCGTAGGACGAGGTGCGTGATAGTGCGACGTAAGATTGCGCAAGTGCGAGGGCCGACTCCGCGGGTACAGGTGTGGTTTCTTGCGAGGAAATGCCGAATTCTCCAAGTTCGGCTGCGGACAATCGTTGAAAGGGAAGGCACCTCCCGCCAGAGTTTGCGCCTCCTACCACCAGAAACGGGGGACGGGGCTGGAACGTCCTCGACCACTGATCTGCGAAGGCACCTTGACACAAAATGCAGAAACGAACGGGTAGTTATGTTACCCCGCCATTTGTTGGCCTCGCAGCAAGCGCTGTGCGGGTAACATGCGGTTTTCGCTGCGGTCCTAGGTTTTGAAGGAAATCCTATATCCCATAATGTTATGGAAATATATTGCAGATGAATTGTGGTGTCCCGGTGATGACGCCAGCCCAGCTTGGCCTCTGAACGGTGGTGTAATCGCAACCGGCCGTCTCGCCGCAACAACGTCAAACGGGGCCGTACCATCCTCCCGGTTTTGCGACGATCTCTGATTTGGTATGGGCAGCAGGGATCGCGAGAGGCCTATCCGCCGAGATAGGCTTTTTGAATGTGTGGATTCCCCAGCATCTCTCGGCCGGTGCCGCGTTCGACGACCTGCCCGGTTTCCAGCAAATACGAGCGATCACACATTTCGAGCGCCGCGAGCGCGTTCTGCTCGACCATGAGAACCGTTGTTCCTTCCTTGCGGATGTCGGAGATGATCTCGAAGGTGCGCTCCACCAAATTCGGCGCCAAGCCAAGCGACGGCTCGTCGAGCAGGACCATTTTGGGACGGGACATGAGGGCGCGGGCAATCGCCAGCATCTGCTGCTCGCCCCCCGACAGCGTGCCCGCCGCCTGATGCAAGCGCTCCTGGAGCCGCGGGAAGCGATCGAAGATGCGCTCCATATCGCGGGCGATGCCCTCACGGTCGTGGCGCAGGTATGCGCCCATTTCCAGGTTCTCGCGCACGCTGAGTTGTGGAAACACCCGACGGCCTTCCGGGCAATGGGCGAGGCCCAGGGCCAGAACATCGCGCGCGGGGGTGTTGCCGATGGGCTTGTGGCGGAACGTGATTTCGCCGGCCGCCAGCGGCAGAAGCCCGCTGATGGCGCGCAACGTCGTCGTTTTCCCGGCGCCGTTGGCGCCGATGAGCGTGACCAGCTCGCCCTCTCCGACCTCGAGCGACACGTTGCGCACCGCGGGGATCTTGCCGTAGCAGACGGTGATGTCCTTAAGCTTCAGCATGCTTGACCCCCTGCCCCAGGTAGGCGCGGATGACGTCCGGATCGTGCTGGATGGTTTCCGGCGTTCCTTCCGCGATGATGCGTCCGTGATTCAGCACGACGACGGTGTCCGAGATGCCCATCACCATCTTCATATCGTGCTCCACGAGCAGGACGGTGACGCCGCGGTCGCGGATGCGCTTGACGACCCCGATGAATTCCTCGGTTTCCGAGGGATTGAGGCCGGCCGCCGGCTCGTCGAGCAGCAGCAGCTTGGGGGCCGCGGCGAGCGCGATGGCGATGCCCAGCAAGCGTTGCTCTCCGTAAGCGAGATTGCCGGCCATCTCGTCGGCACGGTTTTGCAAACCGACGAAGTCCAGGATCTCGGCCGCCTCCGCCTCCAGCCGGGCATCCTCGTCGCCAACCCAGCGCGGGCGCAGCAGCGCTCCCCATGTTTCCGTGCGGCCACGCTGGTGCATGCCGGTCAGCACGTTGGACAGGACCGAGCATCCGCCGAAGATGCTGGTCCGCTGAAAGGTGCGGACCACCCCCAAGGCGGCGATGCGGTCGGGCGACAGGCGGGTCAGGTCGGTTCCATGGTAGAGGATTTTGCCCGCGGTGGGCTTGAGGAAGCCGGTGATGACGTTGAAGGCCGTCGTCTTGCCCGCGCCGTTGGGGCCGATGAGGCTGACGATGCTGCCTTCCGGAACGGCGAAGGTCATGCGGGAAATGGCGACGAGGCCACTGAAATGAACCGCGATGTCGCGCACCTCCAGCGCGACCGGCGGCGTGGCCGTGGCGGCAAGCTGGGCGCTCATGACGAGGCTCCTTCGGTGATGCGCGGTGCCGTGGGCGTGCGGGCATCGTGCCGGGGGTGCTTCTTCTTCCGGGAGAACAGCTTGCCCACCGCCGGCACGATCCCCTGCGGCAGGAAGAAGATGATCACGATCATCACCGCGCCGTAGATGATCCACTGCACCTCGGGCCGTGCGACGTCGCGCAGGACCTCCGGCAGGAAGCCGAACAGAAGGCCGCCGACCACCGGCCCGGCGAGCGTTCCCTTGCCGCCCGTGATGACCATGATCACCATGGTCACCGTGTAGATGAACATGAAGATGTCCGGATCGACGATGCGGATGTAGTGGGTGTAGAGCCCACCCGCCGCACCCGCCATGCCGGCCGAGACCACGGTGGCGATGACCAGGTAGCGGGTGACGTTGATGCCGACCGAACGCGCCAGCGACTCGTTCTCGCGCAGCGCGATCAGCGCCCGGCCGACGCGCGACTGCACGAGGCGGTGGATGATGACGTAGCTCAGCACGCCCACCGCCAGCACGAGCAGGTAATAGTGTTCCTTGCTGTAGAGCGGCACGAAGCCTTCCCCCGGCCACCAGACCGTCAACGGCGGGATGTTGTTCAGCGCCATCGGGCCTTCGGTAAGGTCGACCCAGTTCAGCGCCACCATGCGCATGACCTGCGCGAAGCTGATGGTGACGATGACGAAGTAGGCGCCACGCACGCGGAAGGCCAGCCGGCCGATCAGCCACCCGAAGACCGCCGCCATCAGGATTCCGCCGAGGAAGGCGATCCACACCGGCTGCGGGTCCAGCACGAACGGCTCCGCCCCGCCGAGGTCGAGGTCGAAGCCCAGCGACAGCAGCGCGCTGGTGTAGGCCCCGATGCCGAAGAACGCCACGTGGCCGAGGCTGAGCTGGCCGGTGTAGCCCAGCAGCAGGTTCAGGCTCATCGCCGCGATGATGAAAATGCCGGTCGAGGTCAGGACGTAGAGGATGTACTGATCGTGCATCCACAAGGGCAGCACAGCCATGAACGCGACGAAAAGCCAGGGGAGCAGGCGAGCCGTCATCCGATGCGCTCCTTTGCGGCAAAAAGGCCCTGCGGGCGGACCAGCAGCACGGCGATGATCAGCAGAAAGCCCATGGCGTCGCGGTAGCCGGACGACAGGTAACCGGCACCGAACTCCTCGGCGAGCGCCAGGACGAAGCCGCCGATGGTGGCTCCCGGAATGTTGCCGAGGCCCCCCAGAATGACGATCGCGAAGGCCTTCAGCGCGACGAGGTCCCCCATGGTCGGCGTGACCACGAAGATGGGCCCCAGCAGCGCGCCAGCCACCGCCGCCAGGCCGGAGCCGATGGCGAAGGTCAGCGTGTACATCAGCCCGTTGTTGACCCCCATCAGCGCCGCCGTGTCCGGGTCCTGGAAGGTGGCGCGCATCGCGATGCCCAGCTTGGTGCGGTTGAGCAGCAGGTAGAAGACGACCAGCAGCACCACCGCGACCGCCAGCACGAACAGCCGGATCGGTCCGACCGACACCGGCCCGAGGACGACGGGTTCCGTGGGGAACGGGTTCGGCACGGACTTGGCGACGCCGCCCCACATCAGCTGCTCGCCCGCCTGCATGGCGATGCCGGCGCCGATCATCACCAGCATGGTGGTGTCGATGTCGGCCCCTTTGAGCGGGCGGAGCAGCGCGAATTCGATCAGCGCACCGAGCGCCATGCCCAGCGTCGCAGCCAGCGCCAGCGAGGCGAAGAAGTTGAGACCGAACATCCCGGCCAGCATGAAGGCCATGTAGGCGCCGAAGGTGTACAGCTCACCGTGGGTGAAGTTCACCACCCGCATGATGCCGAAGATCAGCGTAAGCCCGATCCCCAGCAGCGCGTACGTGCCGCCAAGGATCACCGCGTTGGCCAGGTGTTGAAGGAATTCGGGCACGGGCGTCTCCGTTGTTCCTCCCCCGGCCGGGACCGGGGGAGGGCTGGGGCCTTACGGCAGCGTCACCTTTCCGTCCTTCACCTGGACGATGTAGATGTTCGGCTGGTTCTGGCCGCTTTCCTTGCCGGCCGGGCCTTCCTTGGTGAAGGAGACGTTGCCGTTGACGCCGCTGATCTTGGTGGTCCACAGCGCGTCGCGGATCGCCTTCGGTTCGGCCTTTCCGGCGCCCTTGATGGCCTCGGCGATGGTCAGGATGCCGTCGTAGCCGCGGAAACCCTCGGTCAGGCCGGCGAAGTCGTAGCCCTTTTTGTTCCAGGCGTCGACGAAGGCCTTGGCGACGTCCGGATTGGTGGCCTTCTCCGGGAACCAGGGGGCGAAGAACAGGATGTGATAGCTGTTGTTGGCGGCGTCGCCGGCCTGGGCGATGAGCTGGTCGGGCGAGGACGAGCCGCCAGTGGTGATGATGCGCTGTGGCAGGCGCTGCTCGGCCGCCTGCTTCAGGACCAGCGTGATCTGCTCCACGCCGGTGGTGACGAACAGCGTGTCGCCGCCGGACTGCTTGATGCTGGCGAGCTGAGCCGACAGGTCGGTCGCCTCCGGCGCCATCGTTTCGACGACACCGACCTTGATGCCCTTGCTCTCCAACATCTTCCGGAATTCGTCGGACGCGCCGCGGCCGAAATCATTGTTCACGGCCAGGAAGTCGGCTCTCTTGATCGGCGGGTTGAATTGGCTCAGCTTCTCGCCGAACGCCTTGGCTTCCATGGCGGACGTCGGTGCGATGCGGAAGACCCACGGGTTGCCCGACGTGGTGATCTTACCGGAGGAGGAGGTCTCGACCACCATCGGTACGCTGTATTCCACCAGCTTCGGCATCACCGCCAAGGTCAGGGTGGAACTCCACGCCCCCATCATGACCGGCACCTTGTCGCGGACGATCAGCTTTTCCGCCGCGGCGACGGCCTCCTTGGGGTTGCTCTTGTTGTCCTCGATGACCAGCTCGATCTTCTTGCCGAGCACGCCGCCCTTCGCGTTCAGCACCTCCTCGGCGATGCGTGCGCCGTTGGTGACGTAGGTGCCGCTGGCCGCGACAGCGCCGGTCAGCGGCTCGTCGACGCCGATCTTGATGGTGTCCTGCGCGAAGGCCGCACCGGCCCCGAGCAGTGCGACCGCGGTCACGGCCACGACGTTTAGCGTTTTCACCATTCCTCCCTCCTTCTCCCTGAACGATCGGCCTGAACGATCGGAACGATCACGCGCCCTGGAGAGCTTGCGGCCGCTCCTTCACCCCATTCGAAGGGGCCGGGCGTGCTCGATCACGGCATGTCCATTCTGCCGTTCCTACGGCATGGTCACTTTGCCGTTCTTGATTTGCACGATGTAGACGTTGGCTTCGTTCTGGCCGCTTTCCTTGCCGGCCGGCCCCTGCTTGACGAAGGCGATGTCGCCGTTGACACCCTTCAGCTTGACCTTCCACAGCGCGTCGCGGATCGCCTGCGGCTCGGCCTTGCCGGCGATCCTGATGGCCTCGGCGATGGTCCGGATGCCGTCGTAGCCGCGGTAGCCCTCGGTCAGGCCGGCGAAGTCGTAGCCCTTCTTGTTCCAAGCGTCGACGAAGGCCTTGGCGACCTCGGGGTTGGTGGCCTTCTCCGGGAACCAGGGGGCGAAGAACAGGGTGAAGTAGTTGTTGTTGGCGGCGTCGCCGGCCTGGGCGATGAGCTGGTCGGGCGAGGACGAGCCGCCGTTCGTGATGATCCGGTGCGGCAGGCGCAGTTCGGCCGCTTGCCTCAGGACCAGCGTGATCTGCTCCACGCCGGTGGTGACGAACAGCGTGTCGCCGCCGGACTGCTTGATGCCGGCGAGCTGCGCCGACAGGTCGGTCGCCTCCGGCGCCATGTATTCCGTAGCGCCGATCTTGACGCCTTTCGATTCCAGCATCTTGCGGAACTCCTCCGCCGAGCCGCGGCCGAAATCGTTGTTCACGGCCAGGAAGTCGGCCTTCTTGATCGGCGGATCGAACTGGCTCAGCTTTTCCGCGAAGGACTTGGCCTCCATGGCCGAGGTCGGCGCGATGCGGAAAACCCACGGGTTGCCCGACGTGGTGATCTTTGTGGAGGACGAGGTCTCCACCACCATCGGCACACTGTACTCCATCAGTTTCGGCATGACGGACAGCGTGAAGGTCGAACTCCACGCCCCCATCAGCACGGGCACCTTGTCGCGGACGATCAGCTTCTCGGCTGCGGAGACGGTTTCCTTGGGGTTGCTTTTGTTGTCCTCGATGATCAGCTCGATCTTCTGGCCGAGCACGCCGCCTTCGGCGTTGATCGTCTCCTCAGCGACGCGCGCACCATTCGCAACGTAATTGCCGTTCGCCGCGACGGCGCCGGTCAGCGGCTCGTTGACGCCAATCCGTATGGTGTCCTGCGCGAAGGCCGCTCCGGCCCCGAGAATGACGAGGGCAGCCCCGAGCGCGCAGCCCGGTGTCGTCAGCACCATCTCCCTCCCCCCTTCGCTTGGTCGGTGGTCAGCACTCGACCACGTTGACGGCAAGGCCGCCGAGGCTTGTCTCCTTGTATTTCGTCTGCATGTCGCGCCCGGTCTCCCGCATGGTGCGGATGGCGCAGTCGAGCGACACGTAGTGGTGCCCGTCCCCTTTCAGGGCCAGCGATGCGGCGCTGATCGCCTTCACCGCTCCCATGGCGTTGCGTTCGATGCAGGGGATCTGCACCAGCCCGCCGACCGGGTCGCAGGTCATGCCGAGGTGATGTTCGAGCGCGATCTCCGCCGCGTTCTCCACCTGAGCCGGCGTCCCGCCGAGCACCGCCGCCAGCCCCGCCGCCGCCATCGACGCGGCGACGCCCACCTCGCCCTGGCAGCCCACCTCGGCACCGGAAATCGAGGCGTTCATCTTCGCCAGGATGCCCACCGCCGCCGCGGTCAGCAGAAACGTGAAGGCGGTCGCCTCGTCTTCCTCGCCGTAGAAGCGGCGATGGTATTCCATCACGGCGGGGACGATGCCGGCGGCACCGTTGGTCGGCGCGGTGACGACCTTGCCGCCGGCCGCGTTCTCCTCGTTCACCGCGATGGCGAACAGACTGACCCAATCAAAGGCCTCGTGCGGCGCCACCGCGTTGCTGCCGCGCCCGTTCTCCAGCTTCCGGCGCAGCGACGGCGCGCGGCGGCGCACCTTGAACGGCCCGGGAAGTTCGCCATCCGTCCGGCAACCGCGGTCGATGCAGGCCCGCATGGTGGCGATCACGCGCCGCAGATGCTCGTCCACAGCCCCGGGGCCGTGCATCGCCTCCTCGTTGGCGCGCACCAGTTCGGCGATGGACAGGCCGTGCGCCTGCGCCAGCGCCACCAGATCCGCCGCGTTGGCGAAGGGGAAGGGAACGGACACGGTCGGCCCTTCCTCCCCGGATTCTTCGCCGGTGACGATGAAGCCCCCGCCGATCGAATAGTAATCGTGCACGGCCAGTTCCCGGCCGTCGCCGTCGAAGGCGTGGAAGCGCATGCCGTTGGAATGGACGGGCAGCACCTCGCCCATGTTGAAACACAGGTCGCGGCCTTCGTCGAACGCGACGTCCCGGACCCCGCCGAGCGCGAGCCGGCCGTCGGCGCGGATGCGCAGCAGAAGAGGCGCCACCGCGTCGGGATCCACCGTTTCGGGCCGCTGCCCGGCGAGGCCGAGCAGAACCGCCGTGTCGGAGCCGTGCCCCCTCCCAGTCAGCGCCAGCGAGCCGTACAGCTCCACCAGAACCCGCCGGACGTCCCCGAGCCTCTTCCCGGCCGCCAACGCCTCCAAGAAGCGCAGGGCAGCCTTCATCGGACCGACCGTGTGCGAGCTGGAGGGGCCGATTCCGATCTTGAAGAGGTCGAGGGCGCTGATCATGCCGCAGAGCCCTTCCGCCTGAACACGCCGGACAGCACGCTCTTCACCCAATCCCGAACGACGGCCCAGAGGAGCGCTCTGGCGTTCAGCGCCCGCGCCGGCTCGGGGGACGGCGCCTCGACCGGCGACGCCGAAACCGGCGGCGAACCGGCGGCCGGCACGTCGGGGCCGGAAGCCGCGGCCGGGGCCTCGGCGGCGAGCCGGGCTTCCAGGTTGCGGGCGAAGTCCGCGGTCAGGCGTTGGGCGATCTCCTGCACGATGGCGCCGCGGCTGAACTGGGCCAGCGTGCCGGTCAGGGTGAAGTCCACGGACAGGGTGACGCGCGTCGCCCCACCCTCCTCCACCGCCGCGAAGGTCACATCCGCCTTGGTGCGGGAGTTGTTCTTCTGGTCGCGCCCTTCGCCGTGGATGGTCCCGGTGTGGGTGGCCTCGTCCATGGACAGTTCGCCTTCGCCGGCGAAGGCGGCGGTGATCGGGCCGAGCTTGACCTTCATCTGGCCGAACAGCTTGCCGCTTTCCGGTGGCTTGGTCAGCGACGCGCCGGGCATGCAGCCGATCACCCGCTCGACGTTGCCGAGCGCCTGCCAGACACGCTCGCGCGGGAAATTGACAGTGAAGCTTTGCGCGATCTGCGGCATCGGGCTACTCCGCGGCCGTCTTGCGGGCGTCGAGCACCCGCCGGATGGCGTTGACAATTCCCACGTAGCCGGTGCAGCGGCAGAGATTGCCGCTCATCTCCACGCGGATCTGGTTGTCGTCGGCGGTCGGCCGGCGCAGCACCACGTCGCGCGCCGAGACCAGCATCCCCGGCGTGCAGAAACCGCACTGCAGCCCGTGTTCGGTCGAAAAGGCCTCGCGCAGGTCCGCGGCCACCGGGTCGCCGTCCAGCCCCTCCACCGTGGTCACCGCATGGCCGTCGCAGGCCACCGCCAGCGTGATGCAGGACCGCGCCGGCTCGCCGTCGATCAGGATCGTGCAGGCGCCGCACACGCCGTGTTCGCAGCCCAGGTGCGTGCCCGTCAGCAGCTGCCGCTCGCGCAGAAAATCGGCCAGATGCGTGCGCGGCTCCACCGCGGCGGTCACCGCCTTGCCGTTCACCGTCAGCGTGATCGTCTTGGAATGCGTCATGCCGTCACCTGCGCGATGGCGCGCTTCAGCGCGACCGTGTGGGTGTTGACCTCGAAGGCGTCGCCGCCGATCGGCGTGCCGGCCAGCAGGTCGGCGATCCGCTCTGGACGGCAGCCGTTGCCGTGGATCACCTCCGGGTCGTCGACGACCACAGGCCGGCCCGATGCCGCGGCGATCACCGCCCGGCTCACCCCGCGCGCCGGATCGACCAGCACGGCGCCGGTGGCGTGCGAGAACTCGCCGGCCTTGCGGCAGACCTTGTAGTAGCCCCAGCGTGCGCGCTCGGAGAGCGCCGGCACGCGGAACTCGGCGATGATCTCGCCCGGCTGCAGGTCGGTCTCGAAGACACCGAGCACGAAATCGGAAACCGGCACGGCGCGCCGCCCGGCGGGGCCGGCGACCACCACGTCGGCGCCGAGCGCCGTCAGCGTGGCGATCCAGTCGGCGGCCGGGTCGGCGTGCGCCACGCTGCCGCCGATGGTGCCGCGGTTGCGCACGGCCCGGTAGGCGATGCCCGCCGCCACCGCCGGCAGAACGCCACGCGTCGCGTCGTCGTAGTCGCCGTCTTCCAGACGGGCGTGCGTCACGCAGGCGCCGATCCGCAGCGTCCCGTCCTCCCGGCGAATCTGCCGCAGCTCGGCGATGTGCGTGATGTCCACCAGCAGGTCGGGTTGCGCCAGCCGAAGGTTCAGCATCGGCCCGAGCGACTGGGCGCCGGCCACCGCCCGCGCGCTGACGTCGTCGCGGGCCAGCAGCTCCAGCGCATGGTCCAGCGCGGTGGGCCGCTCGTAGTCGAAGCCGACGGCTTTCATCGGGTGGCCTCCGCCGTGCTGGCCGCCGCGCTGGTGCTCGCGTCGTGAATGGCGGCGATGATGCGCTCCGGCGTCATGGGGCTGTCGGTGACGCGCGCGCCCAGCGGCCTCAACGCGTCGTTGATGGCGTTGCAGAGCGCGGCCGGCGGGGCGATGGCGCCGCCTTCCCCGATGCCCTTGACGCCGAACTCCGTGTAAGGCGAGGGCGTCATCATGTGCAGGATGCGCACGTGCGGCACCTCCGTGAAGCCGGGGATCAGGTAATCCATGAAGGTGGAGGCGAGCGGCTGCCCCTCGTCGTCGTAGGGCATGCGCTCGTACAGCGCGGTGCCGATGCCCTGCGCCACGCCGCCGTAGATCTGGCCGTCCACGACCATCGGGTTGACCATGGTGCCGGCGTCCTCGACCACCACGTAGTCGAGGATCTCCACCGACCCCAGCTCCGGGTCCACCGCCACCGCCACGGCGTGCGTGGCGTAGGAGAAGGTGCCGTGGTCGCTCTTCGGCTTATAGCCGCAGGTGGTCTCCAGCCCGCCGCGGTCCACGTCCGGCGGCAGCAGCTGCGGCGCCCGGTACCAGGTGTGGGCGATGTCCCGGATCGGGATGCTGGCCTGCCCGACGCGCACGCAGCCGTCCACCAGCCGCGCGTCCTCCGGCCGTCCCTGAAGCAGGTGCGCGCCGATCCGCAGGACGCGCTCGGCCAGCGTCCGGCACGCGGTGGCGACCGCGCCGCCGGCCATCACCATGCTGCGCGAGCCCCAGGTCCCGGTCGAGTAAGGCGTCAGCGCCGTGTCGCCGTGCACCAGCTTGATCCGCGCCAGCTCGATCCCCAGCACCTCGTGCGCCACCTGGGCAAAGGTGGTCTCCATGCTCTGCCCGTGCGACTGCACACCGACCCGCAGCTCCAGCCCGCCGTCGGGCGTGATGCGCGCCTGGGCCTGCTCGTGCCCCGGCACCATCGGGATGCCCCAGCCGTAATAGACGGCGGTGCCGTGCGCCGACTGCTCGCAGTAGGTGGCGACGCCGACGCCGATCAGCCGCCCGTCCGGCTCGCCCCGCGTCTGGCGGGCGCGCCAGCCGTCCAATTCGATGGCGGCGACGGCGCGGCGCACGGATTCCGGATAGTCGCCGCTGTCAAAATGCTTCTTCGTCACGTTGTCGAAGGGCATCTTGTCCGGCGGCACGAGGTTCTCCAGCCGCACTTCCCACGGCTCGCGCCCGACCGCCTCGGCCACGGCGTCGATCATCTGCTCCATGGCGAAGCAGACGCCGGTGCGCGCCACGCCGCGGTACGGGACGATCGGCGGTTTGTTGGTGCAGACCGAGAAGGTGCGGCAGCGGTAGTGCCGGAAGTCGTAGGGGCCGGGCAGGATGCTGCCGACCTGCGCCGCCTCCAGGCAGGCCGAGAAGGGATAGACGGAATAGGCGCCGGCATCGACCCAGGCGTCGGCCTCCAGCCCGAGGAGCCGGCCGCGCTCGTCGGCGTAGGCGGTGATCTCGTAATGGTGCTCGCGGCAGTTGGCGGCGGCGACCAGATGCTCGCGGCGGTCCTCGGTCCAGCGGACGGGGTGGTCGAGGTGCCGGGCGAGCCAGCCAGCCACCACCTCCTCCGGCTGCAGCAGGCCCTTCCAGCCGAAGCCGCCGCCGACGTCCGGCGCCACGACGCGGATCAGCCCCTGGTCGAGGCCCAGGCATTCCGACAGGCCCGCGCGCACGATGTGCGGCATCTGGGTGGCGGTGGTGAGCACCAGCTGCTCGACGTGGCGGTCCCAGTGGGCGACCACGCCCTTGCCCTCCAGCGGCACCATGCACTGGCGCGCGGTGCGGATGGTGCGTGTCACCTTTACTGGCGCCGTGGCGGCGATCTCGGCGATGGCGCCGCCGACGTTGGTCTCCAGAAAGACGTTGTCGGACCAGTGCTCGTGCACCCGCGGGGCGCCCGGCTTCACCGCCTCCAGCATGTCGGCGTTGACCGGCAGTTCCTCGACGTCGACGAAGACCTGGGCGGCGATGTCCTCAGCCTCAGCGCGGGTAGCGGCGATGCAGACGGCGACCGGCTCGCCGACGAAGCGGACCTTGCCGTCGGCCAGCGCCGGCTGTTCGGAGGCCTTGAAGCCCGGCAGGCCAGACACGGCGCGGATCGGCTTCACGCCGTCCATCGCCAGATCGGCCCAAATGAAGACGGCCGCGCGGTGCTCCTCCGGGATATCGACGCCGCGGATGCGGGCGTGGGCGACCGGGCTGCGGACGAACGCCAGCTCCTTCATGCCGGGCAGCGCGATGTCACCGACGAACCGGCCGCGTCCGCGCAACAGCCGCTCGTCTTCCTTCCTGCGGACCCTGGCACCGACACCCGAGGCGTGCGCCATACCCGATCCTCCCCATGCCG
Organism: Azospirillum canadense; assembly: GCF_025961225.1. GTDB lineage: Bacteria > Pseudomonadota > Alphaproteobacteria > Azospirillales > Azospirillaceae > Azospirillum > Azospirillum canadense. The sequence continues at coordinate 372,736 of NZ_JAOQNG010000003.1, forward strand.
TTCTTGCCCGTGCCATTCTGGCTTGTGCAGGGCGGAGCGTTGCGCTCCCGGTCCGGAGGGTTATTGGTTCCCTCTCGAACAATCAGCGTTACAGACTATCGTCCGATTTATAAGAGGAAATCAAGCCCCTCTTAAAAAACATTTTTCTTGCAGGCCCGATCTAACGTGCATATGGTTCTAAAGATAGTACCTTATGCCCAGTCGACGCACCCCGCTGGAGGCTTTGCGCACGGCCGCAAACGCCGGTACCGATCCGAGGAGAGCGACCTTGAACCCATTTCAGCTCCCCGCCTCCATCATCGACCACACCGTCCGCGACCGCACCGTCAGGCGCCTGCGCGAGGCGGGCGTTCGTCTGCCTACTTTCATGGAAATGGCCGACCCTGTCGCGGCGTCTCTCGTTGTAGAACAAACGGTCGATCCCGATTCACCGGATCCCGCCAACCTTCGGCGCGTGCACTGGCACAACGCGGCCGACCGCCGGCACCTGACCGAAACGCCGGGCTACCTGGAATTGCCGAGCGCCCTCACGGGCGTGCCCGCGCGCATTTTGGTGGTGCTGGGCGAGCGCTTTCCCATGATCGGCGCGCACAAGGTGCTGCCGGCCTATGCGTGCCTGGTGGTCCGGCTCGTGTCCGGTCTGTTCGACCCGGCGCGCGACAAGGCGGTGTGGCCGTCCACCGGCAACTACTGCCGGGGCGGCGTTGCCATCTCCCGCATCCTCGGCTGCCGCGGCATCGCCGTCCTTCCGGAGGGCATGAGCGCGGAGCGGTTCGACTGGCTGGCGCGCTGGGTCGCGGATCCCGCCGACGTCATCCGCACGCCGGGATCGGAGAGCAACGTCAAGGAAATCTACGACACCTGCGCCGAACTGGCTCGCCATCCGGACAACGACGTCATCAACCAGTTCTCGGAGTTCCCGAACTACGTCGTCCACCGGATTTGCACGGGCCGCGCGCTCGCCAAGGTGTTCGAGCATGCCGGACGCGGGTCCTCCGCCCGGCTGGCGGCCTTCGTCAGCAGCACCGGCTCGGCCGGGACGCTGGCGGCCGGCGACCATCTGAAGGCCACCTACGGCGCCAGGATCGTGGCGGTCGAGCCGGTCGGGTGCCCGACCATGCTCTACAACGGCTACGGCGTCCACAACATCCAGGGCATCGGCGACAAGCACATCCCCCTGATCCAGAACGTGATGAACAGCGACATGGTGGTCGGCGTCTCCGACCTCTCGACCGACACGGTCAACGTCCTGTTCAACACGCCGGAGGGCCGGGCTTTCCTGGCCGAGCGCAAGGGCCTGTCCGACGAACTGATCGGCGCCCTGGGCTCCGTCGGGATCTCCGGGATCGCCAACATCCTGGCGGCGATCAAGGCCGCCAAGCGCCTCGACCTCACGCAGGACGACGTCATCGTCACCGTGGCGACTGATGGCGCGGCGATGTACGGCAGCGAGCGTGACAAGGCGCTGGCGCGCGACTTCGGCAACCGGTTCGACCAAGTGGCGGCGGCGGAGGTGTTCGGCCGCGCGCTGGCGGGCGTCGGCGAGGACCACGTCCTGGAACTCGGACACCGCGACCGTCAGCGGATCTTCAATCTTGGCTACTTCACCTGGGTCGAGCAGCAGGGAATCCCGCTGGCCGACTTCGACCAGCGCCGGCAGCAGCGCTTCTGGGACGAGCTGTGCGCGCTGGTTCCCGTGTGGGACGAGCTGATCGAGAGCGTCAACCGCGACGCCGGCACCGGGCGCTGACGGCTGGCCACCAAACGAAAGGGAGGGCGTGACTGTGGTGATTTCCTACGACCAGTTGCGGGCCGAAACCGCTGCACGCGACCGCAGCCTTCACGAGAAGGTCATGACGCTCGAGGAGGCGGCGGGGCTGATCAAGGACGGCGACCACGTCGCCATCGGCGGCTGCATGATGTCGCGCACCCCGATGGCGATGATCTGGGCGCTGGTGCGCGCCGGGCGGCGCGACCTGACCTTCTCGCGCTCCATCGTCTCGTCGGACGGCGACATCATCTTCGCCTCCGGCATCGGCAAGAAGATCATCACCTCCTGGTTCAGCCAGGGCATCGTCTGGGGCATTTCGAAGGTGATGCGCCATTGGGTGGAGTCCGGCCGCGCCGAGTTCGAGGAATGGAGCCACATGTCCATGGGCCTGCGCTATCGCGCCGGGGCCATGGGGGTGCCCTTCATGCCCTCGCGCTCCATGATGGGCTCGGACGTGCGCCGCCGCGTCGACGGGCAGCTGAAGGAGATCGACTGCCCCTTCACCGGCGAGAAGCTGCTGCTGCTGCCGGCGCTCAACCCGGACGTAGCGATCATCCACGTGCAGCGGTGCGACCCCTACGGCAACGCCCAGCTCGACGGCCTGCAGTTCATGGACGTCGACCTGCCGCTGGCGGCGAAGAAAGTGATCGTCACCGCCGAGCGCATCGTGTCCAACGACCAGATCCGGCGCGCGCCCGACCAGACGAAGTTCCCCTTCTTCACCGTCGAGGCGGTGGTCGAGGTGCCCTACGGCAGCGCCCCGCACGAGTGCTACGGCCATTACGAGCCATTCTTCAAGCACATGGACCAGTTCGCCGAACTGACCCGCAAGGACCCCGAGAAAGGCGCCGGGGAGTATCTGGAGCGCTTCTACCACGATCCCAAGAGCTGGACGGACACGCTCGGCCGGATGGGCCTGGGCGACCTTCTCACGGCGACCCGCGGCGGCAGGAGCATCTACGATGTCTGATCGGACCCACACGGCATCCGAGCTGCTGGCGGTGATGGCCAGCCGCTCGCTGGACGACGGCCTGACCGTCTTCGCGGGCGTCGGCACTCCGCTCCTGGCGGCGACGCTGGCGCAGCGCCTGCACGCGCCGGGGCTGACCATCCTGTTCGAAGGCGGGGTGATCGGACCCTTCATCGTGCCGGGCGAACTGCCGCCCTCCACCAACGAGCAGCGCTGCACCCGACAGGCCAACATGCTCTGCCCGATCACCGACGTGCTGCTGCTGCTCCAGCGCGGCTACGTGGACGTGGGCTTCCTGGGCGGCGCGCAGATCGACCGCTACGGGAACATCAACAGCTCCTTCATCGGCGATCCCGACCATCCCAGCTGCCGCCTGCCGGGCACCGGCGGCGGCAACGACATCGCCAGCCTGTCGCGCGTGATCGTCGCCATGAAGCACGAGAAGCGCCGCTTCGTGGAAAGGGTCGAGTACATCACCAGCCCCGGCTACCTGGAAGGCGGCGACAGCCGCCGGCAGTCCGGCCTGCTGGCGGGAGGCCCCTACCGGATCATCACCGACCTGGCGATCATGGGCTTCCACCCGGAGACCAAGCGCATGCGCATCGAGGCGCTGCATCCGGGCGTGACCGCGGCGCAGGTGCAGGAGAACACCGGTTTCGAGCTTGAGGTGTCCGAGGACGCCCACACCACCGACACCCCGACCGAGAAGGAGCTTGCGGTGTTGCGCAACCTCGATCCCGACCGCCTCTACATCGGCTGACCGGCCGCGTTAGGAAACGCCCGCATCGAAAAAACATCAAGGAAACGCCCCCATGTCGTCGAAGACGGTCAAGATCGGAATCGCGATGCGCAACTTCACCCGGTATCCCGAGATGCCGGACCCGCGCGCGCTGATGGACTACGGCATCTGGGTGGAGGAGCTGGGCTTCGAGTCCCTGTGGGTGTGGGATCACATCCTGCTCGGGACCGAGCCGAACTTCCCCATCGCCGACTCCCTCACCATGCTCACCGCCGTGGCGGCGCGCACGAAGACCATCAAGCTCGGCACCGGCGTGCTGGTGCTCCCGCTGCGCAACCCGCTGCTGCTTGCCAAGCAGCTCTCGACCCTGGATCTGCTGTCGAACGGGCGGCTGGTGCTGGCCATGGCGTCGGGCTGGTACAAGCGCGAGTTCGACGCGGTCGGCGTGCCGTTCGAACAGCGCGGCAAGATCATGGACAAGAACCTGGAGATCATGACCCGCCTATGGACGGAGCCTTCGGTCACCGCCGACATGCCGCCCTACAACATGCGCGAGGCGGTCATGTACCCCAAGCCGGGCAGCAAGCCGCGCCCGACCATCCTCATCGGCGGCTATGTCGACGCGGTGCTGAAGCGCGCCGGCGTCGCCGGCGACGGATGGCTGACCTACTTCTACACGCCGGAGGGCTTCACCCGCTCCTGGGAGAAGGTCTGCACCTTCGCCGCGGAGGCCGGCAAGGACCCGGCGACGCTGCAGAACGGCAACCAGCTGCCGATCATGATCGGCAAGAGCCGCGAGGAGGTGAAGCCCAAGATGATGGAATGGCTGCACACGGAGTGGGACTTCGCCTCCTGGAGCGAGTCGACCACCGACAGCGCCATCATGGGAACCCCGGAGGAGTGCGTCGAACAGCTGCGCGCCCACGTCGACGTCGGCATCCAGCGCATCGTGCTCGTCCCCTACCGGTACGAGCGCGAGCAGATCGAGATCATCGCCCGCGAGATCCTGCCGAAGCTCCAGGGCTGAGCGCCCGGGCGTCGCTTTCTCTCCTGTTTGTTCTCCTCTCACCTTCGGCCCCCTGCCCCGGCGGCAGGGGGCCTCTTCTTGGTCACCCGAGCCCGAAGCCGACGGCTGCGCCGTCCTTCAGCCCGCCGTCTTTCAAAAGATCGATGTCGAAGCGCACGCAGTCGCCGCGGTAGACCAGTTCGGCCACGTAGATCACCTCGCCGTCGCGGTTTTCGATGACGTAGCGCGCCTCGGCGATGGGGGCGTTCAGCGGGATGCGCAGCTGCTCGGCCGTTTCCGGGTCGGCGCTTCCGATCACCACCGACGTCTGCGCCCGCCCGATGTCGTCACGCTGATGGCGCACCAGCACCGGCAGCGTGGTGTGCGTCTCGAACTCCTCGGGGAAGCGCTCGTAGATGGCTTGCGACACATGCACGCTGGCGATGGCGAACGGCTCGCCGGCGCGGTACTGGATGCTGCGCAGGAAATGGTACGCGTCGGACGGCCGCCCGTCCTCCGGCAGCAGGCGCGGCAGGGGGGGCGGGTTCTTCACCGCGACGAACCGCGGCACGTTGCCGTCGATGGACTGGGCCAGCGATTCCATGTCGATGGCCAGGCGCAGCCAGCGCCGTTCCCGCATGTCCTGGTTGACGAAGGTCCCCTTGCCCTGCTGGCGCCAGACCAGCCCCTCCTTCTGCAGCAGGTCGATCGCCTGGCGCACGGTCACCCGCGCGACCTGGAACTCCTGCTCCAGTTCGTCGAGCGTCGGCATCTTCTCGCCGGCGGCGAACTGGCCCTCCTCGATCCGGCGGCGCAGCAAGGCGGCCACCTGGATGTACAGGGGCACCCGGCTGCGCTTGAACGTGCGGGCCAGATTCTGCGCCGGACGCGCCGGGGTGCGGGCGGCGGCTGACGGCTTTACGGGCATGGTCTCACATCCTTCACAACCTGCACTCCTCTTTACTCCAGCACGGCAACGGCGTCATCCCATTCGAAACCGCTGACCGCGCCGCTCACCAGATTGCTGGAATACAACGCCTCCAGATCGATCGCCCTGTCGCCGGCGGGCATCGCCCCGGCGATCAGGCGCCTGAGCCCCGCCTCATGGGCGCGGCGCAGCGCCTGCGCTTCCTCTACGCTGACGGCCGTGAAACGGATCCGGTCGCCGGGCCGTAAGCGCCCCGCCCGCGGCAAATCCGCCGTGCACACGGCGCCGATCTTCGGATAGCCGCCGGTGGTCTGGCGGTCGGCCAGCAGCAGCACCGGACGGCCGTCGCCGGGGACCTGGATCGCGCCCCAGGCGATGCCGTCCGAAACGATGTCGTGCCCGCCGCGGAGGGCCAGAGCGGGGCCGTCCAGCCGCAATCCCATCCGGTCCGCCGCCGCACCGACCGCGTAGTCGGCGCCGAAGAAGGCGGCGATGGAGTCCGGCTCGAACCGGTCGTCCTGCGGCCCCAGGACGACGCGCAGAGGCCCGGTGCCAAGGGCGGGCGGATCGGGGAGCCGCAGGTCGCCGCGCTCCGAGGCGCGCTCCCGGCGCAGCGGCAGGCGGTCGCCCGCGACCAGCGCCCGCCCCTGGTGCCCGCCGAACCGGCCCCGCGTGTAGGTGGAGCGGCTGCCGAGCACCGGCGCCAGGTCGAAGCCGCCTTCCACGGCCAGGTAGGAGCACGCGCAATGGCGGGACGCGACGACCCGCACCCGCTCCCCCTGGCGGAGGACGACGCTGCGCCACGCCGGCACCGTGCGCGGCTCCGGCGCTTCCAGTACCAGCGCGCCGTCGAAGGCGGCGAGCGCGACCCGGACGGACGGCGCCGCGACCTCCAGCACCGGCCCGACATGCAGGATCTCCAGCGCCGCCTCGCCCGCGCCGTTGCCGACCAGCGCGTTCGCCAGCCGCAGCTGGTCGGGGTCGAGCGCGCCGGAGACCGGCACGCCGAACGCCTGGGCGCCGAATCGCCCGGCGTCCTGGACGGTGGTGTGCAGCCCCGGCTGCACCAGGACCAGTGCCGTCATGCCGCCACCTCCTCGACGTCGAGCGTTCCGTCCCCCGCCGCCCACGCCGCGCGCAAGTCCTCGAAGGCCGCGCGCTCCGCCGGTTCGAAGCGGACGCGGTCGCCGGGGCCAAGCAGGGCCGGCGACTCGCGACCGATCGCGAAGAGGTCCACCGGCACGGTGCCGATGAGCCGCCAGCCACCCGGACTTTCCAGCGGGTAGACCGCGGTCATGGCGTTGGCGATGGCGACGGACCGCGGCGGCACGCGGACGCGCGGGGTGGTCAGCCGCGGCAGGCGCAACGGCTCCGGCAGATCGCCCATGTATGGGTACCCCGGCAGGAAACCGAGCATGTAGACGTGGTAGTCGACCGAGCCATGCAGCCGCACCACCTCGCAGGGCGACATCCCCGTCAGGCGGGCGACCTCCGCCAGGTCGGGGGCCAAATCCTCGTCGTAGCAGACCGGCAGGCGGACGAGGCGCAGGCGCCGGTCGACCGTCCGGACGGCGGCCAGCAGCTCCCGCGCGCGGCCGGCGACGTCCGGGAACCCGAGGACCAGCGGGTCGTAGTGGACGAGCAGGGAGCGGAAGGTGGGAACCAGCTCGACCACGCCCGGAATGGCGGCCCCGCGCATGGCGTCGGCCAGGGCGGTGACGCGCTCGCTCACCTCCCGGTCGATCCGGTCGCCGAACTCGACGACAATGGCCGCGTCCCCTTGCGGCAGCAGCCGCGGCCAACCGCATTCGTTCATGGATTCTCCTTCCGCGTCAGCCTGAAACAATGAGCCTTTTCAGATAGTTCTTCTGCGTCTTGGCGTACTATGGTTCTATACTTGATAAAAGTTCGCGGAGCAACTACGCTCATGAATAAGGCGTCCGGGACGCTCCCGGGCCAGAACGGCAGCCACAAGGGAGGATTGCGGTATGGCGCGAAGGGTCAACCTCAACGCGGACATGGGCGAAGGCTTCGGCGCCTATGACATCGGCAACGACGAGGCGCTGCTCTCCATCATCGGTTCCGCCAACGTCGCCTGCGGGCTGCACGCCGGCGACCCCAACGTGATGCATCGCCTGGTCATGCGCGCCAAGGAGACCGGCGTCAGCATCGGGGCGCATCCCGGCTTCAACGATCTCTGGGGCTTCGGCCGCCGCCGCATCGACATGAAGCCGCACGACCTGGAGCTGATGGTCGCCTACCAGATCGGCGCCCTGCAGGCGATCGCGGCCTACGCCGGCCTCAAGGTGACCCACGTGAAGCCGCACGGCGCCCTCAACAACATGGCGGCGGAGATTCCGGACTACGCCATGGCCATCGGCCGGGCCATCAGGAGCGTGGACCCGTCCCTGATCTACGTGGCGCTGACCGGGTCGGAAATGGACAAGGCCGGCAAGAGCCTGGATCTGCCCGTCGCGCACGAGGCCTTCGTCGACCGCCTGTATGACGACGACGGCAACCTGACCTCGCGCAAGATCGAGGGCGCGGTCATCAAGGACCCGCAATTCGCCGCCGACCGGGTCGTGCGCATGGTGCTCGACCAGGAGATCATCTCGCGCAACGGCAAGCGCATTCCCACCCGCATCGACACCCTGTGCGTCCATGGCGACGAGCCGACCGCCGTCGCCGTTGCCCAGGCGGCCCACGACGCGCTGCTCGCCGCCGGCGTGGAGCTGGTGACGATCCCGGAGATGGTCGAGCGGGGCTGAACGGCCCGGAGGGAAGGACAGGCATGACCGAAAACAACCGTCCCACCGTCGCCGTCATCGGCGGCACCGGCGCCCTCGGGTCGGGGCTCGCCGGCCGCTGGGCGCGCGCCGGCTACCCCGTCGTCATCGGCTCCCGCAGCCCGGAGAAGGCGCAGGCCGCCGCGGCCGGGTTCGGCAGCCGCGGGGCGAGCCAGGCGGAGGCCGCCGCGGCGGCCGACGTCATCGTGCTCACCGTGCCCTACGCGACGCACGCTGCCGTCATCGACGAAATCCGCCCGCATTGTGCGGGCAAGACCGTGGTCGACGCCACGGTGCCGCTGGTGCCGCCGAAGGTCGGCACCGTCCAGCTGCCGGCCGAAGGCTGCGCCGCCGTCGAGGCGCAACGCGCGTTCGGCGCCGAGGTCCGCGTCGTCTCGGCGTTCCACAACGTGTCGGCCCACAAGCTCCAGGGCAGCGCCGCCATCGAGTGCGACGTCCTTGTCTTCGGCGACGACAAGGAGGCGCGGGAGTCCGTGATGCGCCTGGTTGAGGCGGCGGGCCTGCGCGGCATCCACGGCGGCCCGCTCGCCAACTCCGCCGCGGCGGAGGCGCTGACCTCGGTCCTCATCACCATCAACCGCCTGTACAAGGTCGACGGCGCCGGCGTCCGCATCGTCGGCAAGCGCGCCGACGGAAGCCCGCTGTAAGGGGGCGGGGCGATGCCCGCCGTCAGTCTTCACGGCCTGGAGGGCCTGCCGCTCGTCCAGCCGGGCGACGACCTGCCGGCCCTGCTGTGCGATGCGCTGGACCGCGCCGGCCTGCGCCTCACGGACGGCGACGTGCTGGTCGTGGCGCAGAAGATCGTCTCCAAGGCGGAGGGGCGGCGGCGGCCACTCGCCGAGGTCGTCCCCTCCCCCCGCGCCCTCGAACTCGCCGAGGTGGTGCGCAAGGACCCGCGGCTGGTCGAGGTGGTCCTGTCGGAAAGCCGCGACGTGATCCGGGCCGTTCCCAACGTGCTGATCGTCGAGCACCGCCTGGGGTTCGTCATGGCGAACGCCGGCGTGGACCAGTCGAACGTCGAGGGCGACGAGGCGGCGGCGCTTCTGTTGCCCGAGGACCCGGACGCGTCGTGCCGGCGGTTGCGCGCCGCGCTGGAGCGGCGGTACGGCGCGCGCCTCGCGGTGGTCATGAACGACAGCTTCGGCCGGCCTTGGCGCAACGGGGTCACCGGCGTGTGCATCGGGGCGTCCGGCCTGCCCGCGCTGCTCGACCGCCGCGGCGCGCCGGACCTGTTCGGACGGGCGCTGCGCATCACCGAGATCGCCGTCGGCGACGAGGTGGCCGCCGCCGCATCCATGGTCATGGGACAGGCCGGCGAGGGCATCCCGGCGGTGCTGGTGCGGGGCCTGCGCATCGAAGGACCGGACCGGCCGGCATCGGCGCTGATCCGGTCGCGGCAGCACGACCTTTTCCGATGAGGACGGCATGAACGAAGAGCGCTCTTCCAAGGTCCTTGCGCTGTCCGGCGGGGTCGGCGGGGCCAAGCTGGCGAGCGGACTCCACGCGGCGCTGCCGCCGGGCCGCCTCGGCGTTCTGGTCAACACGGGCGACGACTTCGCCCATTTGGGCCTGTCCATCTGCCCGGATCTGGACACGGTGATGTACACGCTGGCGGGCGTGGTCAATCCGGAGACCGGATGGGGGCGGGCCGGCGAGTCCTGGGCCTTCATGGAGGCCCTCGCGGCGATTGGTGGCGAGACGTGGTTCCGCCTGGGCGACAAGGATATGGCCGTGCATGTGGAGCGCACCCGTCGGCTGCGCGCCGGGGCTTCGCTGTCCGCCGTCACGGCCGATCTGTGCCGCCGTTTCGGCATCGCCGCCGCTGTCCTGCCGATGAGCGACGATCCGGTGTCCACGGTGGTCGATAGCGATGAGGGGTCGCTGGCCTTCCAGGACTATTTCGTCCGCCGCCGCTGCGAGCCGCGGGTGCGCGGCTTCCGCTTCCAGGGCGTCGAAGCGGCCCGGCCCAACCCCGACGCGCTGGCGTGGCTTGCGGACCCGGATCTGGCCGCCATCGTCATCGGCCCGTCGAATCCCTTCGTCAGCATCGCGCCCATCCTGGCCGTCCCCGGCCTGCGCGACGCGCTGATGCGCCGGCGCGTTCCGCTGGTGGCGGTTTCACCCATCGTCGGCGGGCAGGCGATCAAGGGACCGGCGGCCAAGATGATGGACGAGCTGGGCATCCGCCCCTCGGCCGCCTGGGTGGCGGAGCAGTACGGCGACCTGCTGGACGGGCTCGTCATCGACGAGCTGGACCGGGGGCTTGCCGACAGCATCCGCGGCCCGCGCGTTCTGGTGGCGCAGACCGTGATGCGCGACGCCGCCGACCGCACCCGTCTCGCCGGAGAGGTTCTGGCCTTTGCGCGCGGTCTGGAGCGGAGGCCCGGGCGATGACGGACCGCGATCCCCTCTGGGCTCTGGTTCCCGTACGGTCGCTGGGCGACGGCAAGCGCCGGCTCAGCCCCGTCCTGGCGCCGGACGAGCGCCGCGCGCTGGTGCGGAGCATGCTGCACGACGTGTTGGATGTGTTGCGCCGCTGCCGGCGGGTGGATCGCGTGGCGGTGGTGACCGGCGATGCCGCGGCTGCGGCGGTCGCCGCCGCGCATGGCGCCGTGCCGCTGCCGGAGACTCTGGAGGGCGGGCTCAACGGCAGCCTGGACGCAGCCCGCGCCCGCCTGCTGTGCCGCCATCCGCGCGCGCATGTGCTGATGATGCCGGCCGACCTGCCCGGCGTCACCCCGGCCGAACTGGAGTCCACCGTGATGGCGGCGGATGCCGACGTGGTGCTGGCGCGCTCCACGGATGGCGGGACGAACGCCATGCTTCTGCGGCCCATCGCGTCCCTGCCCTTCGACTTCGGGCCGGACAGCTGCCGGCGGCACCGCGATGCGGCCATCGCCGCCGGGCGCAGCGTTCGGGTGCTGGACAGCCCCGGCCTCGCGCTGGACATCGACCGCCCGGCCGATCTCGCCGCGTTCCTCTCGCGCGGCGGTTCGTCGCGCACCATCGACCTCCTCCACCGCCTGCGGATTCCCGATCGCCTGCTGGTCGGCGCCGCCCCATGAGGTGCACCATGACCGATCTCCTCTCCGCGGCCGCGCGTGGCGACCGGCTCGACGACGCCGCGGTCCGGCAACTTGCCGCCAGCGCCGACACCGCCGCCCTCCTGGAAACCGCGCGCGCGCGCCGCGACCTTGTGCACGGCGCGCTGGTGACCTACTCGCCCAAGGTTTTCATCCCGCTCACCAAACTGTGCCGCGACACCTGCCGGTACTGCACCTTCGCCGAGACTCCGCGCCCGGGCCTCGGCGCTTACCTGACGCCCGACGAAGTGCTGGCCATCGCCCGGGCCGGCGCGGCGGCCGGCTGCCGGGAGGCCCTGTTCACGCTGGGCGATAAGCCGGAGCTGCGCTGGGGCGCGGCGCGCGTGGAGCTGGAGCGGCTGGGCCACGCGAGCACCATCTCCTATCTGGCCGCCATGGCGAAGCTCGTGCTCGACGAGACCGGGCTGCTGCCGCACGCCAACCCCGGCACCATGGACGGGACCGAGGTGGCGGCGCTGCGCCGGGTCTCGGTGTCGCAGGGGATGATGGTCGAGGTGCTGTCCGAGCGCCTGTGCGCAAAGGGCGGCCCGCATCACGGCTGTCCCGACAAGCACCCGGCGCCGCGGCTCGCCACGCTGGAGGCGGCCGGGCGCGCGCGCGTGCCGTTTACGACGGGCATCCTCATGGGCATCGGCGAGACGCCAGAGGAGCGGATCGATTCCCTGCTGGCGATCCGCGCCGCGCACGAGCGGCACGGCCACATCCAGGAGGTGATCGTCCAGAACTTCCGCGCCAAGCCCGGCACCCGCATGGCCGAGGCTCCCGACGCCCCGCACGCCGAGCATCTGCGGGCCATCGCGCTGGCCCGCCTGATCCTGCCGCCGGAGATGACGGTCCAGGCCCCGCCAAACCTCAGCCCGGGCCACCTCGAAGCGCTTGTGCACGCCGGAATCGACGACTGGGGCGGGGTGTCGCCGGTGACCATCGACCATGTGAATCCCGAGGCCCCCTGGCCGCACCTTCCGGAGCTGGAGGCCCGCACCCATGCCGCCGGCAAGGAGCTGGCCCCGCGCCTCGCCGCCCACCCGCGCTACGTCCACGCGCTCGGCGACTGGATCGATCCCGCTCTGCACCGCGCCGTGCGCGCTCACGCCGACGCCGCCGGCTTGGCGCGCGATGCCTGGAGCGCCGGCCAGGAGACCGCCGCACCACCGCCACCGGCCGCGCTGGCGGCGCCTGCCCTTGCGTCCGGCGGCTTGTCCCGAATTCTGACCAAAGCGCGCGACGGGCGGGTGCTGTCGGAAAACGAGATCGTCCGTCTGTTCGAGGCGCGCGGCCAGGAGTTCGCGAGCGTCACCGCCGCCGCCAACGCCTTGCGGCGCGACGTGGCGGGCGACACCGTCACCTACGTCGTTTGCCGCAACATCAACTACACCAACATTTGTTCGTACCGCTGCCGCTTCTGCGCCTTTTCGAAGGGGAAGACGGCGGAGGCGCTGCGCGGCCGCCCCTACGACCTGCCGCATGAGGAAATCGCGGCGCGCACCCGCGAGGCTTGGGAGCGCGGAGGCACCGAGGTGTGCATGCAGGGCGGCATCCACCCCGATTACACCGGGCAGACCTATCTGGACATCCTCGCAACGGTGAAGGGTGCGGTGCCCGACATTCATGTGCACGCCTTCTCGCCGCTCGAAGTCCGGCAGGGGGCGGGGACCCTGGGCATCGGGCTGGAGGAATTCCTGACGGCTCTGAGACGCCAGGGACTCGGTTCGTTGCCGGGCACCGCGGCCGAAATCCTCGACGACGAGGTCCGCGCGGTCCTCTGCCCCGACAAGCTCAACACCGCACAATGGCTGGAGGTGATGCGCACCGCTCACGGCCTCGGTCTCCGCAGCACGGCGACGATCATGTACGGCCATATCGAACGCCCGGTCCACTGGGCCCGCCACCTGATCCGCATCCGCGACCTGCAGCGGGACACCGGCGGCTTTACGGAATTCGTTCCCCTGCCCTTCGTCCACATGGAAGCGCCGATTTACCTCAAGGGCGGCTCGCGAAAGGGGCCGACCTGGCGGGAGGCCGTGCTGATGCACGCGGTCGGCAGGCTGGCGCTGAATCCCTGGATTCCGAACATCCAGACGTCCTGGGTCAAGATGGGACCGGAGGGCGTAGTGGCCTGTCTGAACGCCGGCGCCAATGATCTCGGCGGCACGCTGATGGATGAAAGCATCACGCGCGCGGCTGGCGCGGCCCACGGACAGGAGATGCCGCCCGCCGCCATGGAAGCGCTGGTCGCCGGCATCGGCCGCACCCCGCGCCAGCGCACGACGCTGTATGGGCATCCACCGGCCGAACTGGTGGCCCGCTCCTTCCGCGCCGCTCCACTCCGTCTGGTCCGCAACCCGCCCCTGCCCGCGCCGGGGACAGCGCGGGGCGACCGGTCCCCCGCCACCATTCCGGCGTTGTAGCCATGGCGTGGTTTCCGTCCGATAGCGCCTCCTCTCTGACACGGGTAGCCGACGCGCATGTTCCTATCAGCGTCGCTCCGGATGCTCGGTTTGTCGCCTATCGCTCGGCCAACGGAGTGTCCGAGCACATCGCCGTCGTCTTCGGCGATGTGGGAAGCACCCGCACGGAGGTTGTCGTCCATCACGGCAACCGTCTCAGGGACGTGATCCAGGCGCTGACACCGAACGCGGGGGACCTAGACCGTGCCGTGGCCCAAGCCGCCGGTTTTGCCGGAGTCCTCATTTATCTGAACGCCGGAGGGGCAAGCGACCGCCGGGCCGACCATGTGCCTGACCAGGCCGTGGTCGACGCCATCCTTTTGGATCTCGGCCTTGTCCTGCACGGTCAACGTCACGCTGCCAGTGTGTTGCATCGAGGCGAGACAGGCAAAAGACCGTCCTGTGAAGGAGAACAAGCGGTGCCTCATGGAAGGTGGAGCGGTGTGCGCCCATAGCCATTGTTGGCGCCAACCAGATACGCGAGGTCGCGCAGAAAGGCGGCGCGCCTTTCCTCGGAAAGAGGTGCGATGGTACGGTCGTGTGCGCGCTGGGCTTTTTTGTCCATGCGTCGGAGCAGCTTCCGTCCGTCGGCGGTCAGCGAGACGAGCTTCATCCGTCGGTCGACCGGGTTAGGACTGCGGTTGAGCAATCCCCGCTGGACCAGTCGCGCGATCACGCCGGCCATTGTGGCTCGGTCGATGCCGACTTGGACCCCAAGGGTGGCTTGGTCCAGTTCAGGCTGCCGTTCCAACACCGTCAGAACGCTGTACTGAACCGGGGTGATTTTGAACTCCGCGCACTCCTCCAAGAACATTGCCACGTGGATTTGGTGAAGGCGGCGAAGAAGGAACCCAGGGCGCTGCGCGAGGGGTTGGTCCATATTTTCGCTCTGAGAATCATTGATGGGCATCGGATGCGCGCGGCAGTGGGGCGATGGTTGCGGTGGGAAGTTACGAGCTCTTCCTTCGGAAACCTATTGGCGCGTTGGCCAGCGGACAACGTTGAAAAGCCGTCGCCTGTTGGAGGAACGCCGTACGAAGGGCAAAACCCCGGGTATGACCGTGGCCCTGCGGGACCACGGAATCGTTCAGACCGAGGATTCCCAAGGGCCACGGCGGGCGGCCTTCCGACGTGAGCGTGGCGCTTGCCCGGAGTTTTGCCCCACAGACAAGCAGGCCCTCCCCCACCGGGTGGCGGGGGAGAGCGCAAAGCGGTCACGACGCTGCGCGGGACGCCTGGAGGACCGACTCGTCGCGGTATTGGTTCCAAACCCGGTCGAGGAAGGCCAGACTTTCCGGGTCGAGGTCGAAGCGCGGCTCCGGATCGCGGTCCCAATGTCCATAGGAATCCGATCCCGCGATCGGCAATGCCGCCCGCCGCCCGAGCGTGGAGCGCACGTGCGCCGGCATGTAGAAGAAGGCGAGCCCGATCCGCCGGCCCGGCGAGGGATTGGGCAGCGAGCCGTGCACCGTCCGCTCGTGGTGCATGGAGAATTCACCGGGCTGCAACTCCAGACCCACCGCTTGGGACTCGTCGATGCCGCGGATTGTTTGGCCACGGGCCAGCAGGTTGTTGGCGTCGTAGGTCTCGTCGTGCTCCATGTCGGGACCAAGATGGGTGCGCGGGATTACGCGCAGGCATCCGTTGGAGCGGTTGCTGGGCGTGAAGGCGACCCAGACCGTGACCTCCTCGTGGGGGGTCAGGCCGTAATAGGCGGAATCCTGGTGCCAGGACACGTAGCGCACGTCGCGGCCATTCTTGGCAAACAGCGACGAGCCGAACAGCAGGATGTCGTCGCCGATCAGTGAACGGACGGCGTCGACGATGGCCGGATTGCGGGCAAGTTCGACCATCCAGGGATAGGCGAGATGCGCCTTGATCTTCAAACGCTTCTGCGCCTCCTGGCCGGTCTGCCGCTCGTATTCCTCGATGCGCCGGCAGTAGCCGGACGCCGCTTCGGCGCTGATGGCGCGCAACGGTGCCAGATAGCCTTCGCGCCGGAAAAACGCGATCTGGTCGTCGGTTAGCGAGTGGTCCATAAAGAACTCCTTTCACCTGCGGCGTGATTTGGCCTTGATTAAGAAGGGTATGCCGCCAGCGCCTTTGGGTGCCGTCGGCATGAGGCGAGGCGCATCAATTCAAATGCAGCGCGGCCTGCTTGATCTCCGACGGGAAGAGCACGACGGGCTTGCCGCCCTGCACCTGGATGAGGGGGAGGTTGCGCGCGGCGTTCATCCCGTCGGGCCGGAAGCGGATCGGCCCGTAGAAGGTCTGGATGTCCGTTTTGGCCAGTTCGGCGCGGACCTTGTCGCGGTCCAGCGTGCCGGCCCGTTCAATGGCTTTTTGAAGGACGATCAGCGCCGCGGCCGACGAGGCGTGGACATAGTCCGGCTCTTCCCCAGTCTTCTTGAGCACCGCATCGTAGAAGGCCTTTGTCGTGCCGAAGACATCGTCGCCTTGATAGTTGGCCGAGTAGTGCCACCAGGTGGCGCTGGTCACATTCTCTGCCAGGGGACCCAGGTTGTCGACGAACTCCTTGTAGGCCGGCCCCGTGATCATGGTGACGATGGGGGCACTGACTCCCAGGTCGGCCATCTGCTTGCGGAAGAGAACCAAATCCTGGGTGTAGCCGGACACGAAGATCCAATCAGGCTTCAGTGGTTTGATGCTGGAAACTACAGAGGAATGGTCGAGCGTGCCAACGGGATAGGTGCCGCTGTAGACAACGTTGATGTTGTATTTTGGCGCGTTCTCGACCATCGCGGTGGCCATCAGCTTCGGAAAGACGTCGTCACGCCCCACCACGGCGATGGTCTTCAAGTCTGGTTTCGAGTTTTTGAACTGCGTGTACATAGTGTCGACCAGGCTGACGCTGGGCGCCAGCGTGCCGAACAGGTTCTTGAAGCCCTGATCGTGCACCGGCTCGGACGAGGCTACGGCGATGATCGGTACGCCGTACCGCTCGGCCACCGCGGCCACGATCTTCGTGTGGCCGGAGCCGAAGGGCGCCGTCATGAAATCCACCTTGTCGTCGGTGATCAGCTTTTCCGCAAGTTGCTGCGCGCGCTTGCCGTCGGTCTGGTAATCGTAGGTGACCAGATCGACCTTCATCTTCTTGCCGCCCACGTCAATGCCGCCGGCGGCGTTGATCCGCTCCAGCCACAGGTCGTAGGCGGCGGCCTGCTTCTTGCCCTCGTCGGCAAGCGCGCCGGTTAGGGCCAGCGGCGCGCCGATACGCACCGTCCGATCCTGTGCCGTCGCGGGACTCCAAGACAGCACGCCGCACGCCAACGCGGCGGCCGCCGCGATGGCCGTACCTGTTCCAACTCGCCTGTCCATGTCCGTCCTCCCTCTGCCTGTGCGCTGTGGGGCGGCGGGTGCGCTTTATCCGGCGGCGGCCGGAGCCGTTGACGCCCACACCCGTCTGGTGGGGCCATTCGTGACCGAAGGCGGACGACAGGGCCGGCGCTGCGGGGAACCGGCCGGTTGCTCCAGGCCTCCTGCCCGAAAGAGCGAATGGACCGCGGGAATATTGTGTGGGTACACTAATCATTGCACAAGCGGATCAATGGTGGTGTTCCCTGTCCTCGGCCGGTGCGAAGGTGGAGGGGCGATGTCCGAGCTGCAGATCCTCGTTAACGGCCTGGTCCTGGGTTCGCTCTACGCCTGCATGGCGGTGGGCTTCTCGCTCGTCTGGGGCGTGTTGAACGTCATCAACATGCTGCACGGTTCCTTCATCGTGCTCGGCGCCTACATCTCCTTCTTCCTCTACCGCCACGCCGGGGTGCACCCGTTCATCAGCGTGCCGATCGCGGCGGCGGCGCTGTTCGCGCTGGGCTACGCGTTGCAGCGCGGCGCCATCAACCGCGTGGTGGCGCGTCCGGTGCTGACCACGCTGACGCTCACCTTCGGGCTCGACATGCTGGCCTACAACCTGATGATCCTCGCCTTCTCGGCGACGCCGGTGCGGATCATCCTCGACCTCGGGCGGGTGGAGGCGGCGGGCGTGGTCGTCCCGGTGGACCGATTGGCGGCGATGCTTCTGGCACTGCTGTTGACCGCCGTCCTCTACGCGGTGATGCGCGGCTCGAAAATCGGGCGGGCCATCGTGGCCGTGCGCATGGACCGCGACGCCGCGACGCTCATGGGCATTCGGGTGGAGCGCATCTACGCCACCACCTTCGCGCTCGGCGCGCTGATGGCCGGGGCGGCGGGCGCCATGCTGGCGCTGATCTTCCCGATCAGCCCGACCATGTCCGGCCAGTACCTAGGCAAGGTCTTCATCGTCTGCGTGCTGGGCGGCCTCGGCAACGTGCCGGGGGCGCTCGCCGGTGGGTTCGTGCTGGGCCTTGTCGAGGCGTTCGCCGGCGTCTACCTCGGCCCGCAGAACGCGATGACCATGGGTTACCTGCTGATGCTCTTGCTGCTGCTCGTCCGTCCAACCGGCCTGATGGGCCGAAAGGGGTACGAATGAGGACGCGTTACGTACTGCTCGCGGTGGGGGTGGCGGTGCTGGTGCTGCTGCCTGCCTATGGCGGCAACTATCTGGTCCGCTTCGGCACCTTCCTGTGCATGTACGCGGCGCTGGCGCTCGGGTGGAACGTCATCGGCGGTGTCACCGGCTATCCCTCCTTCGCAACCGCGGCCTTCTTCGGGGCGGGGGCCTACGCCGGCGCACTCCTTCAGGTCGCCCACACGCCGATGCCGTTGGCCTGGGCCGGGGCGGTCGTGTTCGTGGCCGCGGCGTCCGCCGTTGTCGGCATCATGATCCTGCGGCTGCGCGGCCACTATTTTGCAGTCGGCTCCATCGCGCTGGTCGAGGTGGCTCGGTTGGTGGCAAGTTCGTGGAGCGACCTCACCGGTGGAGGCATGGGTCTCAACGTGCCGATTCTGCCAGGTGGTCCGGAGTATGCCGGCATGGTTTTCCTGTATTCCATGTTCGCGGTAGCCGCCGCAGCCTTCGCAGCGGGGCTGTGGATTGAGCACGGCAAATTGGGCTTCGCGCTGCGCTGCATCCAGCAAAACGAGGACGCTGCCGATATGGTCGGCGTCAACACCACCGCTTGCAAGATCGCGGCGTTCGTGCTGTCGGCCGTGTTCGCCGGGGCGACCGGGGCCGTCTACGCGAGCTGGACCGCCTATCTCGATCCCTCCGACGCCTTCAGCATCCTTCTCACCCTCAAGGTGCCGGTGATGGCGATGCTGGGCGGGGCGGGGACGGTGCTGGGACCGATCGTCGGTGTCGTGGTCTTCCAGGCCATGGAGGAGCTGCTGTGGTCGAACTTTTTGGAGATGCACCACGCGATCCTCGGTCTGATGATCGTCGGCCTGATCTTCTTCCTGCCGGGCGGGCTGCTCAGCCTGGGAGCGCACCGCCGCCGGGCGCCGGCCCGGGCCACGAGCCGGGAGGTCCCCGCGGAATGAGCAAAGCTCCCCTGCTGCGTGTCAGCGGCCTTGAGAAGTCGTTTGGCGGCGTGCGCGCGGTGCGCCAAGTGTCGTTCGAGGTCGGCCGGGGCGAGATCGTTGGTCTGATCGGCCCCAATGGTGCTGGCAAGACGACGCTGGTCAACCTGATCACCGGGGTGGTGCGCCCCGACGGGGGCCGCATTCTGTTCGACGGCGCCGACGTGACCACCCAGCGCCCGTTCCAGGCGGCGCGGCGCGGACTCGCCCGCACGTTCCAGATCGTGCAACCCTTTCCGCAGATGACGGTGCTGGAGAATGTGGCGGCGGGCGCACTGTTCGCTGGCAAGGCGACCAGCCGCCGCGAGGCGGAGCGGGTGGCCGCCGAGCAGATCGCCTTCGTCGGCCTCCAGCCCTTTGCCGACGCGCCGGCCGTCTCGCTGACGCTGCCGAACCGCAAGAGGTTGGAGTTCGCCAAGAGCCTCGCCATGGGGCCGCGGCTCCTCATGCTGGACGAGGTGAATGCCGGCCTCAACAGCGCCGAGCTGGACAACGCGCTCGACCTGATCCGCCGCATCGCAGCGCGCGGCATCACCATCATTCTGATCGAGCACCTGATGAAGGTGGTTCTCGGCCTCAGCACGCGGATCATGGTGCTGCATCATGGCGAGCTGATCCGCGCTGGCGCGCCGCGCGACGTCATCGCCGACCCACGGGTGGTCGAGGCTTATCTCGGCCAGAAATTTGCTAAGCGTTACGGGAGACTGGCGGATGCCTGAGCCGCTTCTGGAAGTCCGCGACCTGGCCGGTGGCTATGGTGATGTCCAGGTGCTCTGGGGGATTGACCTCGTGGTGGAGGAGAGAGAAATTGCCTGCGTCGTGGGCTCCAACGGGGCTGGCAAGACGACGTTGCTTCGCACGATCTCGGGCATGCTGCGGCCGACCGCGGGGATGATCCGCTTCGCCGGCCGCGACCTCGCCGGTGCCGCTCCCGACGCGGTGCTGGGCGCTGGCATCGCGCATGTGCCGGAAGGGCGGCGGCTGTTCCGTGGGCTCAGTGTTCGCGACAACCTCCTGCTGGGTGCTTACACGCGCTCCGACGGCCGGGCCGCCGTCGAACGGGATCTCGCCTTCGTCTACGACGTTTTCCCCATCCTGAAGGAACGGCGCAATCAGGACGCCACCACCCTGTCAGGCGGCGAGCAGCAGATGTGCGCCATCGGACGCGGGATCATGGCGCAGCCGAAGCTGCTGATGATCGACGAGATGTCACTCGGCTTGGCGCCGCGGGCCGTCGAAGTCCTCGGCGAGGCGTTGGCCGGCATCAACCGCCGGGGCTTGACCATCCTCCTGGTCGAACAGGACGTGATCACCGCATTCGACCTCGCCCGGCACGGCTTCGTGGTCGACATGGGCCGCATCACCATAAGCGGCAACACCGCCACGCTCTCCACCAGCGACGCCATGCGCGGCGCTTATCTCGGTTCTGTTGCAAAGTCGGAGGTTGGGTGAAAGTCGTTCCAGTTTGAGCAACTTCAGGCAGCAACCCCGAACAGGGTGGCGATGAGGGAAGCCTGGCGGCTCATGTCATCGGCGGGAATGGTGGCAATCTGTCCTTTGCGAACCATGGCCATGATCTCGTAGCCGGCAATCGTTCGGCGCGCGCTATGGAAGCTTTTGAAGCCGAGACCGGGACGGATCAACCGCTTGATCCGTCGGTGATCTTGTTCAACGATATTGTTGAGAGACTTGACTTGCCGCAGCTTGGCGAAGCGCCAGAGCTCGCCGTCCGTCTTCATCGCCGTGGTTGCGCTCGGATAGGCGGCATTCTTGTCCACGGTGAGGGTGCGCGGGTTCACGGTGTGCGCTTGTTTCAGCGCCTTGCGGAAGAAGCGCCGGGCAGCCGCGGCATCACGCTTGGCGCTGAGCAGGAAGTCGATGGTCTGGCCACGCGCATCGACGGCGCGGTGCAGATACATCCACCGCCCCTTCACCTTGACATACGTCTCGTCGACCCGCCAGGAGCCGGTCGTCATGCGCAGGTGCGGACGCAGACGCTTGTCGAGCTCCGGGGCGTCAGCCTGGATCCAGCGGTAGAGCGTGGTGTGGTCGACCGAAACGCCGCGGTCGGCCAGCATGTGCTCGAGATTACGATAGCTGATCGGAAACGGCAGGGACCAACGCACCGCCCACAGGATCACCTCGGCCGTGAACTGTCGACCCTTGAACGGGTTCTTCCCGCTGCGCATTACCCAGCAACCCCACCTGCCAAAGCGGCCCCGATCCTACACGATCCCGGATACGACCCCAAACTTGCAACGGAACCTCTATGCCCGGCGTCTGCTGGTGAGCGCAACCGGCAGCCGTGCGACATGAGTCCGCGCGCAGTTCCGGGTAGTGAATGCGCAGAGCAAGAAGAAATTTCTCGAATGCCTCCAGTACCTCACGATCGTGCCTCCAAACGCCTTGTATTCATCGCAAAATAAACTGCATGACCTCACGTGGATTTGTCTTCGAGACCACTGGGTGCAAACCGGGACAGAGCGCGGTCCAGCCAAGCCGGTGTCTGGTTGTGGGCTTCGGCGACTTCCTTGCGCCGCACGGCATTCCGCACCATGATCCCACCAAGATAGCGGGCCGGCTCCGGTGGGAAAGTCTTGATCTTACGGTTTACCAGACCGCAGCGGCTCCACTCATCATCCAACCCCAATGCCAGGCTTGCCAGGATGCGCCCGCCGAGGCGGCTGGGGCCAACCCCATTTCCACTCCAGCCAACGCCATAAAAAATATGCGGCGCGTTTGGCAAATGGCCGAAGACCGGCAAGCTGTCGTAGGACCGATCGACGGGACCGCTCCAACTGTGCTCGATGCGCACATCGGCGAGATGCGGATAGGTGGTGCGGAAGTCCGCCTCGGTCACCCGGTTCAGGGCGACGTCCTGATCGTAGCGCGGACCGATTTTGCTCGAAAAGCTGATCATCCCTGTGCCTTTTCCGAAGGCGATGCGGCCATCCCGGGTGGTCCGATAATAGTCCACCATGAGCTGCGAATCGGTGATCGCCTCGCCGCCGGTCCAGCCGATCGCCTGCAGGCGCTCCGGGATCGGCTCCGTGGCGACAATCGTGCTGGTGACGGGCAGGATGGTGCGCCGCAACTCGGGAATTTCCGCTGCCCACGCGTTGTGCGCCAGAACCACGCGTCGCGCTGTGACGCACCCTGCGGGTGCGCTGAGACGGGCGGGAACCCCGCGTTGGAACCGAATGACCGGTGTATTCTCGAAAATCTTAACGCCAGATTGGATGGCCACCCGACGCAACCCTCGGACCAAGCGCGCTGGTTGAACCGTGGCGTTGCTTGCTTCCATCACCCCTTCGAGATGTTTTGGCGAACCCGAGCGCCGCGCCAAGTCGTCCGTCGCGACAGTATTGAAGACGTCTTGGCCCATGCGGGCGCAGAGGGCTTTCACCCCTTTCCACGCGCCACGCTGGGCATCCGTCGTGGCGGTCCACAGCCAACCGCTTTGCCGGAAATGAGCGTCGATCCCATGTTCGGCACAGAAGGCTCCGAGCTCGGCAATGTTCGCTTGCGAGGCTTGAGCAAGACGGAGGGCTTCTGCGACGCCGCAGAGCGCGACCAGAGAGCTGATTTTCGGCCACCACGACATGACGAAGCCGCCGTTACGACCGGAGGCCCCGCCGCCGCAAACGTCCCGCTCCAAAATCACCACCGAGCAGCCCGGATCGAGTTCGCGAATGCGCAGCGCCGTCCAAAGTCCAACAAAGCCGCCGCCGACGATTGCGACGTCGCAGCTCACGTCACCGCTCAATGCAGTGATTTGCTTTAGATCATCCGAGACTTCCTTGAGCCACATCGAGCGATGCATGAAATCCGTCCGTTGAATTCGAGTTGCAGGCAGCGTGGTGCGTGAAAGGGAATGAGCTGGCCCTCTTCTCGATGGCCCTTCATGATGCGGCTACCGGTTGGGCGTGCCAAGCCGAACATTCAATTGAGCAGGTTGCTGGCCATCAAGACCTGGGCGCGGCGTGCTTCATCGTTGTGGGCGTGCAGACGATTGCTAATCATCGACTTGTAACGCGCGATCGTCACCTCCGTCATGGCGCGCGTTCAAGCCCGGTGTCCCTCGCCAGTCCATCCGCCCGAGACTATCGCTCGCCTGGATGTTACGGTCGCGAGCGCGTAGCCGACCTTTGAGTCGTCATCGACGTCGGGCGGAGCCAGCTCCGGCGCGACGAGCTCCTCGGTTCCGGCATTCACACCGATGTGGACCTTGCGCTGGTATCGGCGCTTCGTGGACCCACTCGTTTCATTCGACAGCTGTGGTGGCGGACATCGCCAAGGTCGCGTTCACGCCAACCCACAAGCCTCCGCCAATCCCACATCCCTGCATTACGGTGCCGATGCCGTCGATTGCTCGTCAACCGGCCTCAGGTGCCGCGACGCCTCCCGCCTTGGCCGAAACGATCGCGTCCCGGATCGGCCCCGCTGCTTCCAGGATATCGGCGCGAACCGCCGCGGATGCCTTTTCGGGATCGCCTTCCTTGATCGCTTCGATGACCTCCGCATGGCGGATGTGCCCCGTCCGGGATAGGACGCCGCTGAGGACGACGTTCATCAGCGGCCCGTAGCGCATCCAGAGCAGTTCAATCAGGTCAACCAGGTGGCTGTTCCCACAATTCTGATAGATGGTGAAATGGAACTGCTGGTTCAACCGCAAGTAGGACTTGATGTCCTCCGATGGCACCTTGGCGTACATCGCGTCATTGATCGCCGTGAGTTCGGCGGTCATGGATTGATTTCCCGACAGGACAGCGAGCCGCGTGGCCTCGCCCTCCAGCTGCAGGCGCAGGGGAAGAAGCGCGTCCAGCCGTTCCGTCGTCGCCTCAGGCACGCGGAGCGACCGGCGCGGCAGGGCCTCGATCGCGCGCGCCACGACGAGTCGGTTCGCCGCCTCGCGGATCGGCATCTGACTGGTCCCGAATGCCGCGGCCAAATCCGGCAGGGGTAAGCGCTGCCCCGGCGCGAATTCGCCGATCATGAAGGACTGTTTCAATTCGTTGTAGACATGTTCCAAATCCGACGTCGGACGCCGGGTTTGGAACTCTGGCAAATCGTTTCCGCGCGCTGCCACGTCGACTGTGCTCCCTCATGTTCCGTTTGCGCAGTTCCTGAGCGCGACATCTTGGTGACGGCGCCAGCCCGCCGCCTGATCTGACGCGAGACGCCGCACAGTGACCATGCGCCAGACCGCGCCACACCATTCATTAGTGACGTTCGGCGGTGAAATCAACGCTTGATCAGATATCAGATTGTTGGTAGCGTAAATGATCAGATATCGGTGATCAGGTTTTGGGAGTCGCAAGCCTTGTCCGACCACATCAACCCAGACGAAGACGTGAAGACGGTCGCGGTGATCGGTGCCGGCCTCATCGGCTGCAGTTGGGCAGCCTTGTTCGCCGCCTCCGACCGGACCGTTCATCTTTATGACAGCCGCGCCGACGCCGCTCAGGCAATGAGCGCGTTCTGGACCTCGGTGAAGCCAACGTTGATCGAACTGGGCTTGGCGCGGTCAGAAACGGTGCCAGACGTCCGGGTTTTCACTTCGCTCGCCGAAACCGTCGCCACGGCGGATTTCGTGCAGGAATGCATCCCGGAGCGGCTTGAGGCGAAGCTGGAGCTTTACCGGGCGATCGAGCCCAACCTGAAGCCGGGCGCCATCGTCGCCACCAGTTCCTCGGGGCTGAAGCTGTCGGACCTGCAGGCCGGATGGCGGGACCCGGGCCGGATCATCATCGCCCACCCGTTCAACCCGCCGCACCTGATCCCGTTGGTCGAACTCTATGCCGACGAG
This sequence comes from Azospirillum canadense, assembly GCF_025961225.1. GTDB lineage: Bacteria > Pseudomonadota > Alphaproteobacteria > Azospirillales > Azospirillaceae > Azospirillum > Azospirillum canadense. Next base: position 397,780 of record NZ_JAOQNG010000003.1, read on the forward strand.
CGCGCCGCGCCCGGCGTGCTCAAGCGCGCGGCCGCGCTTTATGAAAGCTGCGGCAAGGTCACGATCACGCTCAAACGCGAAGTGCTGGCCCATGTCGCAAACCGTCTGCAGGCGGCGTTGTGGCGCGAAGCGATCCATTTGGTGGCCGAAGGTGTGGCAAGTCTTAAGGACATCGACACCGCGATCAGCGCCGGGCCGGGACTGCGTTGGGCTGTGATGGGCCCGCACCTGCTGCTCAACCTCGGCGGTGGCGAAGGAGGGCTGCGCGCCTACTGCGAACAGTTTCATGACAGCTATCATCTTTGGTGGGATGATCTCGGGAAGCCGCTGCTGACACCGGACACCGTCGACAAGCTTGTCGAGGGGCTGCGCGAAGAGATTGGCGCGAGGGAATACACCGCGCTTCGGCAGGAGCGTGACGCCAAGCTCGTCGCCATCTTGCGCGCCCTGAGAGACGTCGAGCCAGCCCACCGCATCGAGACGGCGGATGCCTGAACTCAATCATTCGAACGGCGCTTGATCCCTTCCATTCAGGTCACGCCAAGCACCCGGCAAGGCCGGATCGCCAGCAGAAGATTGGAATTGTTCAAGCGCCGCCGACAGCAAACTTTCATCCCGGAGGGAAAATGAAACGCAAAGTCGTGCTGACCTGCGCCGTGACCGGCGATGGGCCGATCCACCCGAAATACCCCGACTACCCGATCACACCCGCGCAAATCGCCCGCGCGTGCCTGGATGTCGCGGCGGCTGGCGCTTCGATCGTGCACATCCACGGACGTGACCCGGAAACGGGGCTGGGGAACCGATCACCCGCGATCTTCCGTGAAATCGTCGAACGCGTGCGGGCCGTGAACCGGGATGTCGTGATCAACCTGACCACCGGTATGGGCGGCACGTTCGTGCCCGACCCCGAGAACGAGGCGGTGGCGCACCCGACGACGGACGTGGCAAGCGCCGAAGACCGCGTTCGTCACGTGATCGAGAATCTGCCCGAGATCTGCACGCTCGACGCAACGACCATGAATCTTGAAGGCGGCATCGCCGGGGCGCCAGACTGCATCTTCATGAACACGCCCGGCACGCTGCGCCGCATGGCGGACCTGATTCGCACCGTCAAGTCCAAGCCGGAAATCGAGGTGTTCAACCCCGGCGACATCCTGCTGGCGCGCAAGCTGGTGGAGGATGGCCACATCGACGAACCGCCGCTGTTCCAGCTCTGCCTTGGCGTGAAATGGTCGGCGCCGGCCGACGTCAAGACGCTTGTCTACATGAAGGATCTCTTGCCGGAAAACGCGGTTTGGAGCGCCTTCGGCATCTCGCGCTTCCAAATGCAGATCGTAGCTTTGTCCACGATTCTGGGCGGCCATTGCCGCGTCGGGCTGGAGGACAACATCTACCTTGAACGCGGCGTGTTCGCAACCAACGCGCAGCTGGTCGAGCGTGCCGGTCGCATCATCACTGATCTCGGCTGTCAGGTGGCCACTCCGGACGAGGCGCGCGAAATCTTCGGGCTATCGACCGAAACCGTGTCACGGTCACTGGCATCCGGCGGTTGAGGGGGCGGATTCATCATGGCCGAGCCGCTTTTCCTCAATTCGATCGTCGCGCATCAATGGCATTGCGATCACTTCGGTCATCTGAACTCCCGCCACTACGCTGCCGCCTTCGACGATGCGCTTTTCCTCTTTTGGGGGCAGCTGGGTGCCATCATTCCGGGGCGTGACGAGGCCGGAACCATACCGGTCACCGCCGAGATGAGGACGACCTTCCAATCGGAAACATTGGTCGGGACGATTGCCAATCTCCGCGGTCGGGTTCTCCGCGTCGGCGGAAAGTCGGTGTCGCTGAGGCTGGAGATGGTCGAGGCACAATCGGATCGCCCGCTTGCGACCTGCGAGGTTGTCGAAGTCTTCTTCGACATGCAGGCCAGGGAAAGCCGGCCCATTCCGGACGCCCTGCGCGACCGCCTGCTGGCCGCGGTTGATGCAGCCCCCTGAACGGTGGGCTGGTCGTTCCCGGGTCTGGTTCGGTGTGGGCGACCACTGCGGTCTGCGCGACGTGAGGCCCAGCCCGGCCCCATGGTTCAAGATGCGGTCATGGGATCGGCACCTCCCTCGACCACCACTCCATGGCCTGGGAGCCGTTCGCCGGTCGTTTCAGCGATCGCCTTCCCGACACCGGGGGCGCCCCAGCCTCCCATACACCGTTGGCCACTGATTTGAACACTCAGCCGTGCTCGACCCGCTGGAACGAGAGGACACTATGGACGGCGGCATGGACATCAGAACGCAACGCCTGGTGCGGTTCGTCGGGGTTCAGAAGACCTACGACGGGGAACACCTTGTGGTGAAGAACCTCGACCTCGACATCCGCAAGGGTGAGTTCGTGACCCTGCTCGGCCCTTCGGGCTCGGGCAAGACGACGACGCTGATGATGCTGGCGGGGTTCGAGGTGCCGACGCACGGCGAGATCTTCATCGCCGACCGGCCGATTAAGAACATGCCGCCGCACAAGCGCGACATCGGCATGGTCTTCCAGAACTACGCCCTGTTCCCGCACCTGACCATCGAGGAGAACGTCGCCTTCCCGTTGACCGTCCGCGGCACCGCGAAGGCGGAGGTGACGGAGCGCGTGCGCAACGCCCTGCGCATGATCAAGCTGGAGAACTTGGCGCACCGCCGCCCCGGCCAGCTGTCCGGCGGCCAGCAGCAGCGCGTGGCGCTGGCCCGCGCCCTGGTCTTCAACCCGCAGATGGTCCTGATGGACGAACCGCTGGGTGCCTTGGACAAGCGCCTGCGCGAGCACATGCAGCTGGAGATCAAGCAGCTGCACGAGCAGATGGGCATCACCGTCGTCTACGTCACCCACGACCAGGGGGAGGCGCTGACCATGTCGGACCGCATCGCGGTGTTCAACGACGGCATCGTCCAGCAGATCGACAAGCCCGACGCGCTGTACGAGCGGCCGGTGAACAGCCTCGTTGCCAACTTCATCGGCGAGAACAACGTGCTGTCCGGCACCGTCGAGACTATTGAACAGGGCTTCTGCCGCGTGGCGCTGGCGTCGGGCGGCTCGGTCGTGGCCCAGGCGGTCAACGTGCAGGGGCCGGGGGCGGCCACCGCGCTGTCCGTCCGGCCGGAGCGCATCGTGATCGTGCCCGACGGCGCCGCGACCGACCTCGCCAACCGCCTGCCCGCCACGGTGCAGGACACCATCTATCTCGGCGACCACGCGCTGGCCGTGCTCAAGGTCGCCGGAAACGGGGAGTTCATGGTCAAGCTGCCGCCGGGCGCCCACGCGGGCCTCGGCCACGGCCAGGCCGTGTCCATCGCCTTCCGCCCGGAAGACTGCCGGGCGCTTGATCCCGTGTGATCGCGGTCCGTCAATTCGCGAATGTTTGATCGAGGTCGGGGCGCGCTTCTTCCACTCGCAACCATAGACATGAAGGAACGGGGATGATGTCGAAGCTTAAGGTGGCACTGGGACTCGCCGTGACGCTCACCGCCGGCGTTGCGCTGGCGACGTCCGTCCAAGCGCGTGAGTTGACCGTGGTGTCGTATGGCGGTGCGTATCAGGCCGCCCAGAAAATCGCCTTTTTCGAGCCTTTCAAGAAGGCGACTGGCGTGCCGATGAACGACGAGTCATGGGACGGCGGCATCGGCGTCCTGCGCGCCAAGGTCCAGGGTGGTGCGGCCACCTGGGACGTCGTCCAGATCGAGAGCGAGGAGCTCGCGCTCGGCTGCGAGGAAGGCCTGTTCGAGCACATCGACTTCTCGAGGATCGGCGGCGAGGAGCAGTACCTGCCGGCCACCGTCGATCCCTGTGGTGTCGGTGCCAACGTGTACGACTTCGTGCTCGGCTACGACAAGGACAAGATCAAGGACGCGCCGAAGAGCTGGGCGGACTTCTTCGACACCAAGAAGTATCCGGGCAAGCGCGGCCTGCGCCAGGGCGCCAAGACCACGCTGGAAATCGCCCTGATGGCCGACGGCGTCGCGCCGAAGGACGTCTACAAGGTGCTGGCGACCGAGGAAGGCATCGACCGCGCCTTCAAGAAGCTGGACACCATCAAGAACGACATCGTCTGGTGGAAAGCCGGCGCCCAGCCGCCGCAGCTGCTCGCCTCGGGCGAGGTGGCGATGACCTCGGTCTACAACGGCCGCATCGATGCCGCCAACAAGAACGAGAAGAAGAACTTCGGCCTGGTGTGGAACGGCGCGCTCTACACCATCGACAGCTGGGTCATCCTGAAGGGCAGCCCGAACAAGGACGCCGCCTACAAGTTCCTCGACTTCGCCGGCAAGCCGGAGAACCAGGCCAAGCTGTCGGAGAACATCGCCTACGGCACGTCCAACAAAAACGCCCCGGCCAAGCTGAGCCCAGCGGTCCTCCATGGCCTTCCGACCGCGCCGGAAAACATGAAGAACGCGGTGGAAATCAATGTTGCGTTCTGGCTGGAAAACCTGGATCGCCTGACTGAGCGCTTCAACAAGTGGGCGGCGAAGTAAGTCTCTGTTGCTGACCCTCTCCCGTCCCGGGAGAGAGGGACGCCGAAGGCGTCGGGTGAGGGTACGGCCAAGGATCAGCGCCTTGATCCTCGTCTGTACCCCCACCCCGACCCTCCCCCGGGGCGGGGGAGGGCGATTTGATCCAAGAGGTTTCGCCCATGACAGCCGCGTTCGTCGCCGGCGCCGACGCGCCGACCGAGGTGCCGCTCAAGCGCCGCCTGAAGCGGGCGGAACGGGCCCGCCAGTTCAAGGCGCTGGCCCTGGTCCTGCCGCTTCTCCTGTTCCTGCTCTTCACCTTTCTCGGCCCCATCGCCGGCATGCTCTGGCATTCGGTGGACGATTGGGAGGTTCCGAAGACCCTGCCCCACACCGTCGCGGCCCTGTCCGACTGGAACGGCAAGGATCTGCCGGACGAGAAGGCCTTTGCGGCGCTGGCCGGCGACCTCCAGGCCGCCCGCGCGGCCGGCACCGTCGCCATCGCGTCGAAGCGGCTGAACTACGTCATCAACGGCTTCCGCACCACGCTCGCCAGCACCGCGCGCAACCTGAAGACCGCGCCGGAGCCCGGCACGGCCAAGGACACGCTGATCGCCGTCAACCCGGCCTGGGGCGACCGCGCCACCTGGGCGGCGATCAAGAGCGCCAGCGGTCCGCTGACCAGCTTCTACATTCTAGGGGCGCTGGACCTGACGCGCAACGTGGACGGCGCCATCGTCGCCGCCCCGGCGGAGCAGGCCATCTACCGCGACGTCTTCGCCCGCACCTTCACCATCGGCTTCGGCGTCACGGCACTCTGCCTGATTCTGGGCTTCCCGGTCGCCTACCTGCTGGCGAACCTGCCCGCCGGCCGGTCGAACCTGCTGATGATCTTCGTGCTGCTGCCCTTCTGGACCTCGCTTCTGGTGCGCACCTGCGCCTGGATCGTGCTGTTGCAGAGCGAAGGCGTGGTCAACGACGGCTTGCGCTGGCTGGGCGTGATCGACGAGCCACTGCGGCTGATCTACAACCGCTTCGGCGTCTATGTGGCGATGACCCACGTGCTGCTGCCCTTCATGATCCTGCCGCTCTACAGCACCATGAAGGCGATCTCCCCGGCCTACATGCGCGCCGCCGCCTCGCTCGGCGCCTCGCCGGTCACCGCCTTCCGCCGCATCTACCTGCCGCAGACCCTGCCGGGCGTGGGTGCGGGCAGCCTGCTCGTCTTCATCCTGGCCATCGGCTACTACATCACGCCGGCCCTGGTGGGTGGTGCGGCCGACCAGATGATCAGCTACTTCATCGCCTTCTACACCACCGAAACGGTCAATTGGGGTCTGGCATCGGCGCTGGGCGCGGTCCTGCTGCTCGCCACGCTGCTGCTCGCCGTCGTCTATGGAAAGCTGGTCCATGGCCAGCAGGTCACGGGAGGGATGAAGAATTGAGCGCGAACCACGCCCCCCGCACCACCAGCCAGCGCGCCGCCTGGATCACCACGGTCGTCGCCTCCACGCTGGTCTTCATCTTCCTGATGGCGCCGATCCTGGCGATCATGCCGCTGTCCTTCAGCTCCGGCGCTTACCTGACCTACCCGTTGCCGGGCTTCAGCCTGCGCTGGTACCAGGACTTCCTCAACTCGCCGCGCTGGATGCTGTCGCTGAAGAACAGCATGATCATCGGCGTCGCCTCGACCATCCTGTCGATGGTCCTGGGCACGATGGCCTCGCTGGGGCTGGCGCAGTGGAAGAGCAAGTTCAAGCCGCTGGTGCTCGCGGTCGTGCTGTCGCCGGTCGTCGTGCCGGGCGTCATCACCGCGGTCGGCCTGTACTTCTTCTTCGCCCCCATCGGGCTGACCGGCAGCTACGCCGGCCTGATCCTGGCGCACACGGCGCTGGCGACCCCCTTCGTGGTGATCACGGTCAGCGCGACGCTGCAAAGCTTCGACATGAACCTTGCCCGCGCCGCGGCCTCGCTCGGCGCCTCGCCGCTCGTCGCCTTCCGCCGGGTGATCCTGCCGCTGATCCTGCCGGGCCTGGCGTCCGGCGCGCTGTTCGCCTTTGCGACCAGCTTCGACGAGGTGGTGGTCGTCCTGTTCATGGCCGGCCCGGAGCAGCGCACTCTGCCGCGTGAGATGTTCAGCGGCATCCGCGAGAACATCAGCCCGACCATCACGGCCGCGGCGGTGATCCTGACCACCGTGTCGGTCATCCTGCTCGCCACCATGGAGGCGCTGCGCCGCCGCAACGAGAAGCTGAAGGGCAACCTGCCGGGGTGATTTCCCCGGGTGTGCGTCTCGCGCTCCCCGGTCTTTTCGTCCCAGGCGGCCACCGCCGGCTTCGCGTCGGCGCGCAGGGCCGTCCCATACGCATCGCTCAAGCCCGTCGCGATGATCATGAGAACAGCGCGATAGGTGTCAGCTGGAGCAAATTCCTGTTGGGAACGAAGAACGGAAGTGAGGCTTGGCTGTTGGAGCGATTGCCTCTATTGTGGAGGGTGTCGCAACGAGCCGAGCCTATTCGAGAGATTTGCGGGAGCGCGTGCTGCGGGTGACGCGATCCTTTAAGAACTTCAATCACCCAACAGCGGCTTCAATTTTGACGTTGGTAACGGCACGAACTCCTCGTATTTCCATTCCATAACAATGGACTGCTGAATCGCGATGATCCTGTGGATCGGCGTGGGGTTTTGACGCCGATCGGCACGGGAACGCGTTGGAAATAACGGAAACTGTGGTGTCCCGACCGCGCCAGCAGTGGCCGAATTCGGGAATGAAGCCGTGTGGGGCTTCATGACGTACGGTCGGTGTGGATCGGCGTCCAAGACGGATGCCGGTCCACAATCGACAACGTCGACACATCCATACAGGCGTCAGATTTGTCCCACGCGGGCCACGAGCAGCTCGGCCGCATTTGAAAGCGGACGACGGAGGTGGATGCATACTCGTCGGCCGCTTCTTCAAGAGAAACCGTCTCAAACCTGGGGGGCCATCATGCCGCCCGCCAGAAAGGTCGGCGAGCGTGTGGCTCGTTGGCGGTGTGGTCCGAGGCGAGCGTGCCGTTCATCACGGCGGTGCGCACCGTCCGCATCCGATGGGCGCCACGGGGGGACCAGCGCATCTGTTGGTTGGCGCCCATGCGCCGGTGCAGCAGGCGCTGGACCGTGCTCTCGGTCGTCGCCGTGGAGATGGGCTCGCCCCGGCGCCGGGCGGCGGCGTAGTTGATGATCAGCTCGGCTCGTCCGGCGACATAGGTCTCCAGCGCGCGCAGCAGCGCCGCCACCTTCCGGGCCTGCCGATCATCGGCGGCTTCCAAGGCGGCGTCAAGGCTGGCCAGGGTGTCGCCAATAAGGGCCAGCGCCCGCTCGCTCTGGCCGTGCCAGAGCCGCCAGCGGATGCGGGACACGGCGTCGGCCAGCGGCCCGGTCCGTTCCGCGGCGGCCGGCACCGTGGTGGTCCAGCCCTGGACCGCTTGCGCCACGCGCTGGATCCGCATCGACAGATGGAACCAGTCCAATACGTTGTGGATCGGCCCGACACTGGCCGCTGCGCCCAAGGACCGTGGGCCTTCCGCGCCGTCGCTGAGGATGGTGACCGGCGTGCTCGCTGTCGCCCCCAGTCCGCGCAGGACGTGCTGGAGCTGCCGCACCTGCCGGTCGGCCTCAGCCGGCAGGCTGCTGAAGACGACCTCCTGGCCCTGATCGTTGCTCGCCCGCGCGATCATCACCGCGAACGAGCGCATCTGGTAGGTCCGCACCGATCGCACGTGGCCCCCGTCGATGGCCAGCGTGATCGCCTTCGCTGATGCCGGCGAAGTCTGGTCCGGCGGAACAAGCGCTGCCCGCTCAAGCCGGGCGCCGACCTGGAGCGTGCGCCGACGGATCGTTTCCACCTCCGGAACGGTGTCCACCGGCAGCAGGTCGGCCAACAACGCCCGCGCCCGCCGGTACGGCAGCGCGCTGCCCATCCCGGCCAGGACGCGTTCGTACTCCGGGGTGCAGCGGTCCGGCATGATCTCGGCGACCGGGGTCAGGCTGCGTCGGCTGGCCACACCGCAGCGGCAGGGGCCGAAGCGGGGCGCACGCACCGCCACCGTGCCGAACAGTGACACCAGCCGACGAGAGCGGTGGTCTTTGAGCGGGCGCGATGTCCCACAGTGGCTGCACCGGCGACGGCGGCGACAGTGCGCGTCGGCTTGGGCCGCGACCAGAACGCGCTGCAGGCCGGTCAGGGTCGCCTTGCTCTCGGCCAAGCTCAACCCGAGCGTCGCCGCCTGACCGGCCCCGGTGCGCTCACCCTCCGAGATCACGTGCTGCGTCACTGCGCCGTCCTCGCCCGTCACCTCCATCATGACCCGCCACTTCATCGCGCCCTCGGCTCGCTGACATCCGAGCGCGCCCTACCATCCTTGTATGTTGGAACAGCATTAGAGTGAAACCCGGCTGGCGCGCGGCCGCGCGCCAGCCGGGTTGACCGACCCCGTTACCAACCCGTCTTCAAAGCCGTGGGGGAGCTTGGGGCGGTCAACCTTCCTTGGAGACCGAACGGTTGCTTGGGGCGTGACCCCGCAGCACAAGGAAGGAGCGCAAGGATGACACACCTGATCCCGTCTGTCGGCCTCGATTGTGGCCGGGATTGGCTCGATGCCGCCCTGTTCCCCGGCCCGGCCCGCCTGCGCGTCGCCAACACCTCGGAGGGGCGGAGCGCGCTGGCGTCCTGGATCCGCGAGCGCGGTCTCGCCCGCGTCGGGGTCGAGGCCAGCGGCGGCTACGAGCGCCCGGTCCGCGACGACCTGGGCGCGGCCGGCTTGGCCGTTCACGTCCTCGATGCGGCCCGCGTGCGCCACTTTGCCAAGGCCAAGGGCCGGCGTGCCAAGTCGGACGCCATCGATGCTCCGCTGATCGCCGAGTTCACCGCCACCCTGATCGACGGCCCGCCCACGGCGCCCGACCACGGACGGGAGGCGTTGGCCGGCTTGCTGCGTCTGCGCCGGCGGTTGGTCGATCAGAGTGCCGATCTGCGCAAAGCGGCGGTCGGCCTGCCGAGGGAGGCCGAGGCCACCGTCGGCGGCGCGCTCGCGGCGTTGGACCAGGCGGTGGCCGCCGTGGAAGCGCTCATCACCCGGCGGGTGGCGGCCGACAGGGCGCTCGGAGAGCGCGTCGCCGCGCTTCAGAGCGCCCCGGGCATTGGGCCGGTGACGGCGACGACCCTGGCGGTTCGGCTGCCCGAATTGGGGGCACTGAGCGGCGCCAAAATCGCCGCGCTGGTGGGGGTGGCGCCCTATGCCGCCGACAGCGGCGAGCACCATGGCGAGCGCCACATCGCCGGCGGGCGCACCGATGTGCGCCGGGCGCTGTATATGGCGACGCTGACCAGCGCCGTCCGTGGCCGCGGCGTCCTGGCGCGGTTCTATGCTCGACTGATCGCCTGCGGCAAGAAGCCCAAGGTGGCGTTGGTCGCCTGCATGCGCAAACTGCTCGTCCGCCTCAACGCCATGCTCGCCCACCACCAAACTTGGCACGAGCAGACCGCCTAGAGGCCGACGGTCGGCGCTCGCCGCCGACCACATGCCCAGCCCAGCGAACCGGGGGCGCGGACCGGTCAAGGCCGCAGCCGCCCGCAGGGCGGGCGCGCGCCAGCGCGAGCCTTGACAGGGAGCACCCCCGGTTCACTCACCACCTCCCAGAAAACACGGTTGCTCCCCCCAGGTTTGCGACGGTATCGCCCTCATGCACGCTGTGGCGCGAGACCTGACGCAACCCCATGAGTTGCGCCAAGGCGGCACCGGTGCTGCCGTTATGACCACCGTCCCAGAACAGACGACGGTCCCAGATCGCGCAAAGCCGAGCCGAACGAACGTCGCGATGTCTTCCATCGAAGAACGGCGCCGTTGTTAGGCCTCCAGCCAGACGTGCTCCGCGAACGCGTAACCCTCCAGGTTGCCCAGCGGGCTTTTCCGCATGCCCTTCACCTTGTGAGAAAGGGCGTCGACATTGGAGATGTAGGCGGGAATGATCGTTCCGGCCTCGGTCGCAATCATGCCCTGCATCTCGGCATAGATCTGCTTTCGCCGCGCGTCGTCCAGACTGCCGCGCGCCTCGACCAGCATCCGGTCGAATTTCTCGGACCGGTAATGGCTTTCGTTCCAGGGCGCATCCGAGGCGTACAGCAGTGAGAACAGGATATCCGGTGTCGGGCGTGGATTGATGTTGCCGAAATGCACCGGCGCCTTGAGCCAGTAGTTCGCCCAATAGCCGTCCGATGGCACGCGGTTGATCTGGAAGTTCATGCCGACCTCGGCGCCGGCCTGCTGCACGATCGTCGCCATCTCGATCGAGCCGACCGCGGCGTCCGATGCAACAATCGGAATGACCTGCCCCAACATGCCCGCCTTCTTGAACAGGGCCTTCGCCTTCTCGGGGTCATAGACGGGGGCGGCCAGTTCCGCGTTGCGATACGGGCTGGACGGCGGCACGGGCTGATCGTTCCCCGGCTCGCAGATGCCGCGAAGGACGGACTTCTGGATCTGTGTGCGATTGACCAGCTGGCGCATGCCGGTGACGAAATCGGCACGATCGCCCGGTGCCATATCCAGCCGCATGTTCAGGTTGGTGTAGTTTCCGGCGATGCTGCGTTCCAGGACGACGCCCGGCTGGGTCTCCATCAGGCGAAGCTGCGCGGGTTTCATGTTCGCGGCGATGTGCACGTCCCCGCTCAGCAGCGCGTTGGCGCGGGCCGTGTCATCGGCCACCGCGAAGAATTCGAAGCTCTTCAGCGGCGCGGGCGCCCTGAAATACTCCTCGTTGCGCGACATGATCGAACGGGTGCCCGGCTCGAAGCGCTCCAGCCGGAACGCGCCGGTGCCGATGCCCTTGCTGAAATCGGTGGTGCCATCGGCTACGATCATGAAGTGATGCATGGCAAGGATCGTCGGCAGATCGGCGTTGGGCGCGGACAGCGTGATCTGGACGGTCGCCGGATCGAGCGCCTTGATCTCGGTCATCTGCTTGGCGATGGCCGCGACCTTCGAGGCCACCTGCGGATCGAGATGGCGCTTCAGCGAGAACACCACGTCGTCGGCGGTCAGCGTCTTGCCGTTGTGGAAGGTCACGCCGCGTTTCAGTTTGACGGTCCAGACCTTGGCATCGGCGGTTTCGATGCTGTCGGCCAGCTCCATCTGCACGGCACCCGCCTGATCCAGCACCGTCAGGCGGCTGTAGAGCGAACAGCAGCGGACGTAATCGGTCGACAGCGACGCCTTGGCCGGATCCAGCGTGTCGGCGGTCGAGGCGGACCAGCCCGCGGCGATCAGGTGGCCGCCCTTGACCGGCGTGTCCGCCAGCGCGGCGGCGGCCCGGCCGAGGATCGTGCCGCCCGCGGCAAGGCCGACCCCGCCCGCCATCACCATCTGCAAAAGCTCGCGGCGGCTTGCGCCGCGGCGCATGGCGTCTTCGACCCGGCGATCGTCGCGGGGGGTCCAGTTCGTGATCTTCGTCATTCTTGCGGCTCCCTGTTCTGTCGTGGCTAAAGCTGGCTGCACAGGCGGTAGGCATCGAAGATCGAGGCATGCAGATCGCGGCTGGCCACGGCATCGCCGATGCGATGCAGGGCGAAACGACCCGGCTGCAGATCCTGGGGCTGGCCTGCCAACAGGCGGTCGATGTCGGTGATCCCGTCGTTCAGAGATGCCGCGCGCAGATCGTGGAACAGCTCGTCCATCGGCAGCGTGCCGTGTTCGACGACGATCTGGGCGGTGACGATCACGCGCTCCTGGTCCGTCATTTCGTTGCGCAGGACGGCGGCGAGGCGGTTGTCCTCGCGGCGCACCCGGATCAGGCGGTGATCGACCAGGGGCGTGATGCCCTGCTGGTAAAGCCTTTTGCGGAAGCTGGAGGTGTCCTGATACGGCATCTCGACCGCCGCGGCGGCGTCGGGCGTGACGAAGGTCACCGTCTTTCCCGCCGCCGCCAGCGTCAGCGCGCATGAGGGTGCCGCCTGCCGGCCGGTGCCGTCATAGATCAGCACGTCGTCCTGCGCCGGGACGTGGCCGGACAGCACGTCCCAGACGTTGGTGCAGTGTTCGCCGCCGTCCAGCCAGTCCAGGTCGGGGACGCCGCCGGTGGCGAGGATGACGATGTCCGGGTTCTCGGCGGTGATCTCGGCGGATTCGGCAAAGACATTCAGGCGAACGTCCACCGCCAGCCGCTCAAGCTCGCTCCGGCGCCATTCGGTGATGCCCAGAAGGTCCTGCCGCCCTTCCGCGCTGGCCGCGATCAGGACCTGCCCGCCCAGCCGGCTCGCCGCCTCGAACAGGGTGACGCGATGGCCACGCTCGGCGAGAACGCGGGCGGCCTCCATCCCCGCGGGGCCGCCGCCGACCACCACCGCGCGGCGCGGCGCATCGGCGGGCGTGACGTCGTGGCCCAGCGTGGTTTCGCGGGTCGTGGCGGGGTTGTGGATGCAATGCGCCTTGCGATACAGGCAATAGGACGCCCCGACGCAGGGCCGGATGCGATCCTCCTCGCCGCGCTGGATCTTCGCGACCAGATGCGGGTCCGCGATGTGCGCGCGCGTCATGCCGACGAGATCGGCGATGCCTTCGCGCAGGACATGCCGCGCCGTCGCCACGTCCCGGATGCCCGCGGCGTGCATGACGGGCAGCGCAACCTCGGCCCGGAAGCGCCGCACCTCGGTCAGGAACGGCGCGCTGCGCTGGAACATGCCGGGCATGTTGTGTTCGGTCAGCAGCAGATCGCTGTCCATCCGGCCATAGATGCAGTTGAAGAAATCGATATGACCTTCGCGCTGCAGCATGTGAGCGATTTCAAGGCTTTCGTCCCTGCGCAGACCGTCCTCGCCCCCCTCGTCGATGACGTAGCGGATGCCGATGACGAAATCCGGTCCGACGGCCTTGCGCATCGCCTCATGCACCATCAGCACGAAGCGGGCGCGGTTTTCGGTCGAACCGCCGAAGGCGTCGGTGCGCCGATTGGTGCGGGGCGACAGGAACTGGCCCATCAGATGCCCGCCGGTCAGCGTTTCCACCCCGTCCAGCCCGGCCTGCCGGCAGCGCTTTGCGGCGGCGGCGTAATCGGCGATGACGCGGTCGATGTCGGCGCGGTCCATCTCCTTGGGAAAGCTGCGGGTCCGCGTCTCCCGCACGCGCGACGGCGCGATCGCCGGCAGCCAGCCGCTGCCGAGCGCGGTCGCCCGCCGTCCCAGATGCGACACTTGGCACATGATGGCGGCGCCATGGTCGTGGATGCGCCGCGCCATCGATTCCAGATGCGGCAGGATTGCGTCGCTCGACAGATTGAGCTGCCCGCCACCCCAGCTCGAGTCGCGCGAGGTCATGGCGGAGCCGCCGATCATCGTCATGGCGATGCCGCCCTTGGCCTTTTCCTCGTGGTACCGCTGGTACCGCTCGGTCGGCATGCCGCCGTCATCCAGCATCGAGGCATGGCTGGTGCTGATGATGCGGTTGCGCAGCAGCAGTCCGCCAAGCCGGAACGGTGACAGCAGGGGATCGGAGGTCCGGGAGCTGGGCAGGGCCGCGATGTGCATGGCTGGGAGGTCTCCTTGCGGGACGGGGCGTGGCAGGGCGGGCACCGGCCAAGGATGAGGCGGCACGGCACCGGCAGGAAGCTTGATAAAACGTGCAAGGGGTATACGCTGAGCGTATGACCCTGCGCAGCATCGCCCCCCTTGCCCGGACCCTGTTCATCTTCGAGGCCGCCGCCCGGACGGGCAGCTTTTCGGCGGCGGCGCGGGAATTCAACGTGACCCAGCCGTCCGTCAGCCGCAGCGTCGCGCAGTTGGAGGATCGGCTGGGCGTGCGGCTGTTCCAGCGCACCCCCACCGGCATCACCCTAACGCCGGAGGGGGACGAGATTTTCGCCGTCATGCGCGACAGTCTTGAGGCGATCGACCGCACGGTCGACGCCGTGCGTCAGCGCGCGGCAAAGACGCGGGTCACTCTGTCCTTTTCCAGCTCCTTCGCCACGCATTGGCTGGTGCCACGGCTGCGCACCTTCAAGGCGGCCTTTCCGACGGTCGAGTTGCGGCTGGATCTGGTGCAGGGGATGCTGGGCCAGCCCCCGTCCGATGTGGACATCGCCACCCGCGTCGTCGAGGCCGACGACCCGCGCTATCACATCTGGCCCTTCGCCCCGGAAATCATCATGCCGGTGTGCAGCCCCGCCTATCTGGTGGAGCGCGGCCCCTTGGACGCCGACCCGCACCGCCATGTCTTCCTGAACCTGAACGACGAACACAAGGGGCATTGGCACCGGCTTCTGAACCCAAGCGAGCGTCTGGAGGGCATCGGGACCTGGGATGTGTTCTCCGACTACTCAGTCGCGCTGCAGGCCGCGCAGAATGGCGAGGGGATCGCGCTTGGCTGGGTCAGCGTCGCCTCCCGCGCGCTTTGCGAAGGGCTTCTGGTTCGCGCCAGCGCCGGCGAGATCCGCACCGGGCGTTGGCATTCGCTCATCGCTCCGAAAGCCCGTCCGCTGCAACCCGTGGTGCCCGCGATCTGCGAATGGCTGGTCGCCGTGATGCGCGACGATCTCGACCGTCTCGATGTCGCCCGGCTCGCGTGAGCGTCGAACGATGAGACGATGCGCCCCGCCGTCGCTCACCCCTCCTCCAACCACGCGCGGACCGGCGTCGGTCGGACCGGGGCTTGCGCGCGCAGGCGCCCCACGTCCCCGGCCTGCGCAAGCCCGCCGCTGGCGGCGATGAGGTCGGCCGCCGCCAGCTGGCAATAGCGGCCCTGGCAGCGCCCCATCCCGGCACGGCCCAGGGACTTCACCCGGTTGGCCTCCGCCCCGCCGTAGGCCGCCGTCTCACGCACCGCGCCGGCGGTGATGCCCTCGCAGCGGCACAGGACGGTGTCGTCGGGCAGGGCCCGCACCTGATCGGCCGGCCAGGGGAAGGCGCGGGCGATGCCGCGCGCGAAACGTTCCAGCCGGTCGAGCCGCTTCAGGTCGGCCGCAACGTCCGGCCCCGGCAAGCCCAGGTCGGACAGGCAAGCGGCCGCGGCGAGGCGGCCGGCGACCTCCGCCCCGTCGGCCCCCAGCAGGCGCAGGCCGTCGCCGGCCAGATAGACACCGTCCCCGGCGCGGCCCATGCGGTCGGCGCAGGGCAACCATTGCGCCCAGGTCGCGTCATAGGCGAACCGGCAGCCGGCGAGATCGGCAAGCTGCGTTTCCGCCTTCAGATGCCAGCCCAGCCCGACCGCGTCGCAGTCCGTCCGCCGCTCTTGCCCGCCGGCATCCGTCCAGCGGACCGCCGTCACCCCGCTGTCCGTCGCCTCGATCCCCTCCAGAACGACCCCGGCATGGTAGCGCCGCCCCAGCCGCGCCCGCATCGCCAGCGCTTGCAGGGCGAAGGACGGGCGGACGGCAAGGTCGGCGAAGGCGGCGATCTGGCCGCGCAGGCCGGCGGTGTCGAGAACCGCCGCGATCTGCGCGCCCGCCTTCAGCAGCTGGGTCGCCAGCAGGGTCAGCAACGGCCCCGACCCGGCCAGCACGATCCGCCGCCCCATCGCGACGCCCTGGGCCTTGAGCGCGATCTGCATCGCGCCGAGGCTGTAGACGCCGGGCGCCTGCCAGTTCGGCACCGGGGCGAGGCGGTCGGTCGCCCCGGTCGCCAGGATCAGCCGGTCGTAGCCGATCCGGTGGCCGCCGCCGTCGCCGACGGCGTGCAGAACCCCATCGGCCAACGCGACGACCGAATGGCGCGGCACATGGACGATGCGGCCGGCCGCCACCAGCACGTCGAAGGCGGTGTGCAGCGCCACCGCCTTGCCGGCCTGCGACCCATAGAGCGTCGCGGGCGGGCGGGTGAAGCCGTCGGGCGGGCGGCGGTAGATCTGCCCGCCGGCCCTGGCACCCTCGTCGATCACCGTCGGGCGCAGCCCGGCCGTCACCAGCGTCTCCGCCGCACGGATCCCGGCGGGGCCGGCCCCGACGATCACGACACGAGGTTCGGTCATGGCCAATCCTCCCGCGTCCGGGTCAGCAGCCGCATGCCATCGGCCACCGGGGTGGAACAAGCGCGCAGGCGCGGACCCTGTTCCTGCCAGATCCAGCAATCCTGGCAGGCCCCCATCAGGCAGAAGCCGGCGCGCCGCTCCGGCCCGAATTCCGCCTGCCGCAGCGCCGGGGCGTTGGCGAGGATCGCCGTCAGCACCGTATCGCCCGCCAGGGCCATGCGCTCCACACCGTCCAGCACGAAGCGGACCGGCTCCCGCCCCGTCTCGACCAGCCGGACCAGCCGGCCGCTGGTTTCCGGCGGAGCGGCGAACACCGTCCCGCTCATTCCGCCGCCTCCCGGATCAGGGCCTTGGAGCGGGGCATCTCGGGGAAGCGGGTGTGGACCTCGGCCAGCGCGGCCTCCACCCCGTCGGCGCCGGTACGGCCGGCCATGCGGCTGAAGATCTCCGTCTTGGCGAAGAAGCGCCAATGGATCGGCAGCCCGTCGAGAACCCGCGTCAGGACATCATAGGCGGCCGGGGTCCACTGCCGCTCGTACCCCTCGCGTTCGGGTCCGAAATGGAAATGCGCGGTGGGCGATGGCCGGCCGGCCCGGAGCCGGTCGGTGGCCTCAGTGTCGAGCACGCCGTCGCGGATGACGACACCATACTCCCGCTCCGCAGCATCCGCGGAGACGTAGCCGCGCGCCACGTCCCGGGCCACCCGCCACGCCTCGCGCGCGAAGGGGTCGCCCCGGCCGCCGCCGCCGGCCGAGCGGATGTCCAGCACGTCGCCCGGCTGCAGCACCGCGGTGTCGATGTTGCCCAGCCGCCGTTCCCCCGGCGTGCCGGGATTGACCACCATGTCCGACAGCCCGGCCGCCTGGCCGCCCAGCACGCCCCAGGGGCGGAAGAAGCCGCGGTCGCGGTTGCGCGCGGTGATCCGGGTGTCGGGGGAGAAGACGCGGAAGGCCATGTGGGTGGCCAGCCCGCCGCGCCAGCGCCCGGCCCCGCCGCTGTCGGTCGCCAGGCCGTAGCGGACGAACTCCACCGGGGTTTCCATCTCGGTGATCTCGATCGGCGTGTTCTTCAGATAGGCCGCGTCGGCCCCCGACCCGTTGGTGCCGTCGCGGTGCGGCATGCCGCCGCCGCCGCCGACCACCGGGTTCACCGCGGCGATGATGCGGTTGCCCGTCCGCTCGTCGGTGGTCATCACGTTGACGATGCAATTGTTGCCGGCCGGGGCCGCCGGAAGACGCTCCGGCACCGCCTGGGAGAAGGCGCCGAAGATCACCGAGCGCAGCCGCGCGCAGGTCAGCGACCGCATCCCCACCGCCGCCGGGAAGGTCGGGTTCAGGACCGACCCTTCCGGCGTGATGCAGGTGAAGGGCCGGGTCAGGCCGGTGTTGAGCAGGATTTTCGGGTTGAGGGTGTAGAGGACGTAATAGACGCCGACCAGCAGCATGGTGTGTCGGGGATCGCCGCCCGACGGCACGTTGAGCGAGGAGGCGAGCTGCGGGTCCGACCCGGTGAAGTCCAGGATCGCCTCGTCACCCCTGATCGTCAGGGTCAGCTTCAGGCGGCAGGGGTTGGCGGCCACCGAATCCTCGTCGGCGTAGTCGGCGAACACCCACTGCCCGTCGGGCATGGCGCGCAGGATGTCGCGGGCCTGCGCCTCGGCATGGTCCAGCAGCGCCTCGACGCCGTCGAGGAAGGCGGTCTTACCGAACTTCTCGACCATGGCGAGGATCTTGCGTTCGCCGGTGTTGAGCGCGCCGACCAGCGCCTTGATGTCGCCGATGTTCAGGTCAGGCTTGCGGACGTTGGCGGTCATGATCCGCAGGATCTGCTCGTCGAACACCCCTTCGCGGACCAGCTTCATCGGCGGGAAGCGGATGCCTTCCTGGTGGATTTCGGTCAGCGCCCGCGACAGCGAGGCCGGCACCGCGCCGCCCATGTCGGTGTTGTGGATGTGCCCGCCGGTCCAGGCGATGATCTCGTCCTCAAAGAAGACCGGCTTCCACAGGTGGGTGTCGGGGGCGTGGGTCGCCACGAAGCCGGAATAGGGATCGTTGGTGAAGGCGACGTCGCCGGGCCGGTAATCCTCGATCATGTCGATGGCGCGGCCATAGGTCAGGCCCGGATACCAGGTCGCCCCCAGCTCCATCGGCACGCCGAAGGTCTCGCCCCGGCGGTTCAGCAGCATGACGGTGAAGTCCTCCGTCTCCTTGACGAAGGCGGAATGGGCGGTGCGCTGGAGCGTGTGGGCCATGTTCTCGGCCGCCGAACGCGCGTGGTTCGCCAGAACCTGAAGCTTCATCCTATCGAACACGGCGGTCACTCCGCAAAGGTCAGGTGGAGGTTGAGGTGCGCGTCGACGCGGGCGCCGGTCCCGGCCGGAATGGCGAAGGTGGTGTCCTCCTGGGCGACGATGGCCGGCCCCTGGAAACGCGCCCCGGCCTGCAAATCCGCGCGGCGGTACAGCCCGACCGGGGTCACGGCGCCGCCGGTGTAGACCGGTACCGTCCGCTCCGCCGAGGCGCCGCGGTCGTCCTCCTGCGCGGTGGGGAAGTGCAGCGCCGGGCCGTTGCCGATGGCCGACAGGCGCAGATTGACGATCTCGATCCGCCCATCCGGGTCGTCGAAATCGTAGAGCCGGGCGTGCGCCGCGTGGAAGGCGGCGGCGATGGCGCCGGGGTCGTCGCCGTCCAGCCAGGAGGGGTCCAGCGGCGTCTCGATTTCATAACTCTGGCCGGCGTAGCGCATGTCGGCGACGATCATCAGTTCGGCCGCACTGGAATGGCCCTGGGCGGTGAGCCAGTCGCGCCCTTCCGCGGCCATCGCGGCGAACGCCTCGCGCAGCGTCGGCATCAGGCCGGGGGACAGCTCCGCGAACAAGGTGCGGACGAAATCGCCGCGCAGGTCGGCGACCAATCCGCCCAGCGCCGACACCACGCCCGGCCAGCGCGGAGCGACGACGCGCGGCATTCCCAATTCGCGCGCCAGGAACACACCCAGCATCGGCCCGCCGCCGCCGAAGGGCATCAGCGCGAAGTCCCGCACGTCGACGCCGGCGCGCGCGGCCATCTTCTCGACCTCCGCGAACATCTCAGACACGGCGACGTCGAGGATGGCCTGGGCGGTGGCCTCCAGCGAACGGCCCAGCCGGTCGGCCAGCCGCTTAACGGCGGCGCGGGCGAGGTCGGCGTCCATCCGCAGCTGCCCGTAGGCCATCTGGCTGTGGCCGAGCCAGCCGCACACCACCATGGCGTCGGTCACCGTCGCCCATTCGCCGCCGCGGCCGTAGCAGGCCGGACCGGGCGTCGATCCGGCGGATTCCGGCCCGACGCGCAGCACCCCCTGCCCGTCGACGCTGGCGATCGACCCGCCGCCGATGCCGATGGAGCTGACCGACACCGACGGGATGTGCAGCGGAAACTCGCCGATCATCTCGCCGACGCCGAACTGGGCCTGACCGTCGATGATCAGGGCGAAATCGGCCGAGGTGCCGCCGATGTCGAGCGTCAGGATGCGGGGCTCCCCCGCCTGCCGGGCCAGCCACGCCGCCCCGTTCACGCCGGAGGCGGCGCCGGACAGCAGCATGTGGACGCAGGCCCGCTTGCCCTCCGCCGCGTTCATCACGCCGCCGTTGGATTTGGTCAGCAGCGGGCGGGCGGGCACGTCGCGGCCGGCCAGCCGCTCCTCCAGAGCCGACAGGTAGCCGGAGATCCGGGGATGGACATAGGCGTTCAGGATCGCGGTCGTCGTCCGCTCATACTCGCGGATCACCGGCCAGACCTCGGCGGAGGTGAAGACGAACAGGTCCGGGGCCAGCCGGGCAATCTCCTCCTTCACCACGGTCTCATGGCCGCCATCGCGCCAGGAATGGAGGAAGGAGACGACGACGCCCACCGCCCCCTTGGCCCGGAGGGCGGCGACGGCGTCGGCGACGGCCGTCATGTCGGGGGCCTGCCGCTCCGTCCCGTCCGACCGCAGGCGGGCGGGAATGCCGAAGACCATGTCGCGTGCCACGAGCTGGTCGGGACGCGAGCAGAACAGGGAATAGGTGTCCGGCATGCGCAGCCGGGCGAGTTCGATCACATCCTCGAACCCTGCGTTGGTCAGCAGCGCCAGCGGCGCGCCTTTGCGCTGGATGACCGTGTTCATCCCCACCGTCGTGCCGTGCACGAAGCGAGTGACGGCGCGCGGGTCCAGCCCCTCGCGCTCGGCCAGCAGGGTCAGGCCGGTCATCAGCTCCGCACCGGGATCGTCCGGCGTCGTCAGCACCTTCAGCGACGTCACCCGGCCCGACCGGGTGTCCAACGCGCAGAAGTCGATGAAGGTGCCGCCGATGTCGACGCCGACCTTCCAATCGGCCTCCGGAACCGCCGCGCCCCGGTCCATGCCCCCGTCCATCTCCGCTCCCTTTAGCAAGTCAGCCTGTGCTTGTTCCGGGCAAAAAGCTGACATGGCCGACCTAGGACGGTCTAAGACCCAATGCAAGCAAGCTCATAAGGCGGACTTATGCAATCTGACTCCTATAGCCCGGCCTTATGGGATTATGCCCAACCCGTCTTTGACCTGCCCGCCGGGTGTGGGCAGCCTGACCGATGGGGCGGAGCCGCGTCCGCCCGCATGTGGGAGAGGTCGATGAGGGTTATCGTTCTGGGCGGCGGGTTGATGGGATCGGCCGCCGCCTTCTTTCTGGCCCGGCGCGGCCAGCGCGTCACTCTGCTGGAACGCAACCGCGTCGGCTCGGGCGCCACGGTCGCGTCCTTCGGCAACATCCGCCGCACCGGGCGCTATCTGCCGCAACTGCCGCTCGCCCACCGGTCGCGGGCGCTCTGGAGCGAGGCGGAGCGGCTGCTGGGCCGGGACGTGGAGTTCCGCGCCACCGGGCATCTGCGGCTGGTGTTCGACGAGGATGGACTGGCCGACATGCGCCGCTACATCGTCGACGCGCGGCCCTGGGGGCTGGAGCTCGACGAACTGTCGCCACCGGAGATCCGCCGCCGCTTTCCGGGTCTGGGGCCGGCGGCCATCGCCGCCTCCTTCTCTCCGTTGGACGGCAGCGGCAACCCGCGCCTGATCGCACCCGCCTTCGCCGACGCCGCCCGCCGCTTGGGTGCCGAGATCGTCGAGGAGTGCGGGCCGGTGGAGGTGTCGGCGACCGGCTCAGGGTTTGAAGCCGTGACGCCGCGGGGCCGTTTCGCCGCGGACTGCCTGCTGAACGCCGCCGGCGCCTGGGGTGCGCGCGTCGCCGCCGGCTTCGGGGAGAGCGTGCCGATGTCGGCGCACGGGCCGCAGATGGGCGTCACCGAACCCCTGCCGCACCGGATCCTGCCGGTGGTGGGCATGTGGTCGCGAGCGGGCGGGGATGGCTATTTCCGTCAGGTGGAGCGCGGCAACATCGTCTTCGGTGGTGCGGCCGAGCGTGTCCCGGTGGCGCTCGATCCCGGCCACGCCAAGGCGGACCCGGCGCGGCTGCCCGGTCAATTGCGGGGCCTGGTCCGGCTGCTGCCCGCCATTGCCGATGTTACGGTGATCCGCACCTGGTCGGGCTGCGAGGGTTATGTCGCCGACAAGCTGCCGGTGATGGGGCCGTCGGCGACGACGCCGGGGCTGTTCCACGCCTTCGGCTTCAGCGGCCACGGCTTCCAGCTCGGCCCCGGCGTCGGCGACGTGATGGCGGAGATCATCGCCACCGGGCGCACCGACACGCCGCTGCATGATTTCCGCATCGACCGCTTCCAGACCGCCGGCCAGCCGGTCGGCCTGCAAGCCGGCCTGTCCTGACCGCGCCGCCGCGGCCCGCCGTTTAGCGGGCGGGCCGCAGGGCTTCGGACCGGGCGGTGAACCGGCCGGCCAGGGGGACCACCAACGCCGAGGCGGCGATCACGAAGGCGCCGGCCAGACTGACGGGGGACGGCAGCAGGCCGAAGATCAACGCGTCGAGGATCAGCGCCCATACCATGGCGGTGTAGTCGAACGGCGCCTGGGTCGAGACCGGCGCGCGGGCCATCGCCTCGGTCATAGCGATGTGCGCCAAGCCGCCGGAGATGCCGGCGCCGACGAGATAGGCCAGCGAAAGGCCCGTCGGGGTGATCCAGCCGAACGGCCAGCTCGCAAGGCCGCCGCACGCACCGAGGACGGCGAAGTAGAAGGCGATGGTCCCCGGCGCTTCGGTCGCGGTCAGCGTCTTGATCTGGACCCGTCCGGCGGCGGTCGCGACGGCCATGGCCAGCCCGGCCGCCACCCCGATGATGGTGTCGCGATCCAGCGTCGGCCCTTCGAAGGCGGGGGCGAGCATCAGGACAACCCCGACGAAGCCGCTCAGCGCCGCGCCGATCGCGACGCCGCCCGGCCGCTCCCGCAGGAACAGCATGGCGGCCGGCACCGCGAGCAGCGGAGCCAGGAAGCCCAGCGCCGTCGCCAGCGCCAGCGGCAGATAGGCCAGCGAAATGAAGGACAGCACCATCGCCACGCCGCCATACAGGTTGCGCTTCAGATGGCCGACCGGCTGCTGCGTCTTCAGAGCCGAGGGGAATTGCCGGCGCCACATCAAATAGGCGACGATCGGCGGCAGGGCGAAGGCGCTGCGGTAGAAGACAATCTGCCCGATCGGCGCCTCGACGGTCGCCAGCCGAACGAACAGCGACATCACCACGAACAGCCCGGCCGACACCAGCCGAAGCAGCATTCCACCGCGGCTGCCGGAGGGAGATGGAGGGGGAGATGGTTCGGGCACGCGTGCGGCGTGAGAGCCGGCGGAGGAGTCCGGCGTCTGTCCCGGCATGATCGGCGCATCCTTCTCAAGAAGCCGGCGACGGCTCAACCCAGAGCTTGGGTGGCGAGTGCGAAGGTGACGGGGCGGTCCGGCCCGCGCGTCGCCGGATCGGTCAGGGGCGCGCCCAGCGACATGGTCAGGACCGTGTCGTGGATCCGCAGGCCCGAGCGGGCGACGAACAGCGGGAAGATGCCCTCGTCCAAATGGGTGTCCAGACGCAGGAAGCGGCCGTCATGCTCGTCCACATGGGGCCGGAGCACGGCGACGGCGTCCTCGTCCAGCCCGGCGACCACAGGGCCGACGACATGGCCGCGGCCGAAGGGACGGCAGAGGGCGAAGGCGGCCAGCGTGCCGTCCCGCTCCAGGCCATAGCCGACCGATTGTTCGAACAGCCGCGCGATCAGCCCGGCGCGCGAGGTGCCGAAGGCGCGTTCGTCCAGCGCCGTCACCGCCGCAAGGTCCGCCGCCTCCAGCCGCCGCACCGGCTCCGCGGAGGGGGGCTGGTCGCTGCGCCGCGCCTCGCCCTGGAACTGGAACACGGTCCGATGGCCGATGAAGCCGAGCGAGCGGTACAGCGCCAACGCCGCACGGGTGGCGTTGAGCCGGTAGGTCCGCCCCGCCGACGCCAACAGCACCCGCTTCATCAGCCATTCGCCGACCCCCAGCGATTGCAGCCGGGGCGAGGTCATGACCATGCCGATGGTCGCGAAATCGTCGCCGTGGGGAAACCACATCGCCGACGCCAGGACGCGGTCGATTTCGTCGAGGGCGACGAAGCCGTGGCCGACCTCCCGCGCGAACTGCCAGTCCTCCGCCCGGTGCGGCCAGCCGACCGAGATCGACAGCGCCTGCAAGCGTTCCAGGTCGATGTCGGCAACGTCGGCCATCCGCACGTCGAAGGCGTCGACCGTCAGGGACGGCGGTAACGCACCGTCCGCCGATCCTCCTCCCCCCGATCCATCATCAAGACCGCGTTCGCTCAAAGCTTCCTCCTCCCCGGAGTTTCCATAGCGTAAGGCGATGCTCCTATGAGTCAACCGACACGCCTGAGCCACCAACCGCGCCCCCGAGACTACCGGGGCGACCACCGCACAAATCACCGCAAAGCGTCGGACTGGCACAACAATCATCCAAATCGCCCATGCATTCAGCATGGAATGGAGCGAGCACCGGCTAAGATCGTGACTGTGGTAGCCGCCGACGCCGCCGCCCCTCTTCGCACACAGCAGCGAACTCAAAACGACTCCCCGCGCCCATGGCGCGCAGCATGGGACAAGGTGAGGCTGTCATGACCGTGATCGACATCCTGAAGGATCTGATCGCCGTTCCGTCCGTCGTCGGAACCCCCAACGGCGCCATCGTCGATGGGATTCGCGGCATTCTGGAAGGTGCCGGGGTGCGCGTCCAGGTTCTGCCGGGGCCGGAGGGCGACCGGTTCAACCTGTTCGCCACCATCGGTCCGGCGATGGTTCCGGGGTATGTCCTGTCCGGCCACATGGACGTGGTGCCGGCCAGCGAACCCGAATGGACCAGCGACCCGTTCCGGCTGCGCGCCGACGGCAGCCGGCTTTACGGGCGCGGCACATCGGACATGAAGGGCTTCATCGCGGCGGCGCTGGCGGCGCTGCCCGCCCTGACCGCCGCACCGCTCGCCCGGCCGATCCATCTGGCCTTCACCTATGACGAGGAGGCCGGCTGCCAAGGCGCGCCACATCTTCTGCCGCATCTGCCCACCCTGTGCGCGCCGCCGCTGGGCGTCATCGTCGGGGAGCCGAGCGGCCTGCGCGCCATCCGCGCCCACAAGGGCAAGGCTGCGGCCCGGCTGACGGTGCGCGGCCGGTCCGGCCATTCCTCCCGCCCCGACCAGGGGCTGAACGCCATCCACGCTCTGGCCGACGCGCTGACCGCCGCCGTCGCCCAGTCCGACCGCCTGACCCAGGGGCCGCTGAATTCAGTCTTCGAGCCGCCCTATTCCTCGCTGCAGGTCGGCACCATCCAGGGCGGGCTGGCGGTGAACATCATCCCCGACGCCTGCACCGCCGAGTTCGAAGCCCGCGCCATCGCCGGGGTCGACCCCGTCACCCTGCTGGAGCCGGTGCGCGAGGCGGCGGAGCGGCTGGAGGAGCGCGGGTTCGCCGTGGAGTGGACGCAGACCGGCGCCTATCCGGCCCTGTCCCTGGCCGCTCGCTCGCCGCTGGCCCGCCTGCTGGAGGAGCTGACCGGACAGGAGCCGCTGGCCGCCGTGAGCTATGGCACGGAGGCCGGCCTGTACCAGACCGCCGGGATCGACGCGATCATCTGCGGCCCCGGCGACATCGCACGGGCGCACCGCCCCAACGAACACATCCTCGTCGAGGAGCTGCAGGCCTGCCAGTCGATGATCGAGGCGCTGGGCCAGCGCTGCCGCCTCTGACATCCGCCCCCTGCTCCCCCGCACCAGCCGCGCATCGCCAAAGGGACACCCATGACCTTTCTATTCAATTCGGACGCCGCGCGCGGCGCTGTCTTCGCCAAGGTTTTCGCCAGCGAGCTGCCCGACCTCCCCTTTTCGATGGACCCGGCCACCGTCGATCCCGACGCGGTCCGTTACCTGATCAGCTGGACCATCCCGGACAGCATTGCCCGCTACCACAATCTGGAGATCGTCTT
The DNA here is from genome assembly GCF_025961225.1 of Azospirillum canadense. Taxonomy (GTDB): domain Bacteria; phylum Pseudomonadota; class Alphaproteobacteria; order Azospirillales; family Azospirillaceae; genus Azospirillum; species Azospirillum canadense. The sequence goes on from NZ_JAOQNG010000003.1 coordinate 423,672, forward strand.
TTCCATCGGGGCCGGGGTGGACCAGTTCACCATGGCCGCCCTGCCCCCGTCCGTGAAGGTGGTGCGCATGGTGGAGGACAGCATCATCCGCATGATGCAGGAATACGTCACGCTGGCCGTGCTGACCCTGCATCGCCAGATGCCGGCCTATCGCGCCCAGCAGGCGGCGCGCGTCTGGCGCGCCCTGCCCCAGCCGCAAGCGGCACAGCGGCGGGTCGGCGTGCTGGGGCTGGGCGTGGTGGGTCAGGCGGTGCTGGAGCGGCTGAAGCCCTTCGGCTTCCCGCTGTCGGCCTGGAGCCGCTCGCCCCGCCAGCTTGACGGCGTGACCTGTCACCATGGCGCGGACGGCCTCGACGCGATGCTGGCCGACACCGACATCCTGATCGTCCTGTTGCCGCTGACGCCTGACACCCGCGGAATCCTCGATGCCCGGTTGCTCGCCAAGCTGCCCCGGGGTGCCGGGCTGGTCCACACCGGGCGCGGGCCGCAGCTGGACCACGCCGCACTGCTGGACGCGCTCGACGGCGGCCAGTTGTCGGGAGCGGTGGTCGATGTGACCGATCCGGAGCCGCTGCCGGCCGACCATCCCTTCTGGACCCACCCGAGCATCGTGCTGACCCCGCACATCGGCAGCGTGGCCGAGCCGGATAGCGCGGCGCGGGTCGTCATCGCCAACCTTCGCCGGCATTTCGCCGGGCAGGACCCGGTCGGGCTGGTCGACCGGCAACGCGGCTACTGACGCCGACGCTCAACCTTTTCCCTGTGGCCTTCTCCCCGCGGCACAGCCGCTCACCAACAAGGGTTTCCCTCATGTCGCTGCTCAAGACCATCGATCGCGCCCCGACCTTCGCCCCGCGGGAATCGACTCCGACGCCGGACCGGCTGATCGCCGGGTCGCCCGCCTTCAAAACCTGGGCGCAGGATGCCGCCAAGGACGACACCGTCCGGACCGGCGTGTGGGAGGCCACGCCGGGCGAAACCCGCTCGATCAAGGGCGAGACCTTCGAGTTCTGCCACATCCTGTCCGGCGTCGTCGAAATCACCCCGGACGGCGGAGAACCGGTGGTCTACCGCGCGGGCGACAGCTTCATCATGAAGCCGGGCTTCACCGGCGTGTGGAAGACCATTGAGACGGTCCGCAAGATCTACCTCATCATCGACTGAGGGTGCGTCATGAGCCTGTCCTTCGACCCGGACCGCCTGCCGCTGCCGGTTGGCCATTTCATCGGCGACCGCCTGATTCCGGCAGAGGCCGGGCTGCCCATGCATCGCCCATCGGACGGCCGGGCCTATGCCGACTGCCCGGTGGCCTCGTCCGACCTCGTCGATGAAGCGGTCGCCACCGCGCAGGCCGCCCTGAAGTCCAGCAACTGGGGCGGCGTGCGCCCGCGGGAACGCACCGCCGTGCTGCAACGCTGGGCCGCCCTGATCGAGGAGGAGGCGGAAACCCTGGCGAAGGTGGAGGCACTGTCGTCCACCCGCCCGGTCGGCCAGTTGGTCGCCGGCGACGTCGCGGTGACGGCCGAGCAGATCCGCTTCTTCGCCGAATTCGCCGACAAGGAGGGTGGCGACCTCGCCCCCAGCGACGACGGCAGCCTGGGCATGGTGATGACGGAGCCGTACGGCGTCGTCGGAGCCATTACGCCGTGGAACTTCCCGCTGTCGATGGCGGGCTGGAAGCTCGGCCCGGCGCTGGCCGCCGGCAACGCGGTGGTGCTGAAGCCGTCGGAGATGACGCCCTTCTCCACCGTCCTGCTGGCGCAGCTGGCGGCGAAGGCCGGCGTTCCCGCCGGTCTGATCAACATCGTCCAGGGCGACGGCCCGACCACCGGCGCCGCCATCTCCCGCCATCCCGGCATCGCCAAGGTCAGCTTCACTGGGTCGACGGCGGCGGGATCGGCGATCATGGCCGACATCGCCCGCAGCGGCGTCAAGCCGATGACGCTGGAGCTGGGCGGCAAGAGCCCGCAGGTCGTCTTCGCCGACGCCGACCTGGAGAAGGCGGCCGCCGCCATCGCCACCAGCGTGCTGTCCAACGCCGGCCAGGCCTGCGTCGCCGGATCGCGCCTGCTGGTTGAATCACGGGTGGCCGAGCCGCTGATCGGCATGATCCTGGGGCACATGCGCGCCGTCCGTCCCGGCCCGACCTGGCGGGAGGAGACGCGCTATTCCCCCATCATCTCCGAACGGCAGCGCGCCCGCATCCACGCCATCGTCACGGCGTCGCTCGTCGGGTCGGTGGAGTGCCTGACCGGTGGGGCGCCGATGGACGGCGAGGGGTATTTCTACGCGCCGACCCTGCTGGCCGGGGTCGATCAAAGCTCCCCCGCCGTGGTGGAGGAGATCTTCGGCCCGGTCCTGACCGTGCAGAGCTTCGACACCGAGGAGGAGGCGATGGCGCTGGCCGACCATCCCACCTACGGCCTTGCCGCCGGCCTCTACACCCGCGACCTGTCGCGCGCCATCCGCCTGACCCGGCGCCTCCAGGCTGGAACGGTGTGGGTCAACCGCTATGGCCGCTCGCGCGACCACATCCTGCCGACCGGCGGCTACAAGCGCTCCGGCATCGGCAAGGATCTGGGGCGCGAGGCCTATCTCGCCAACCGCCGCAGCAAAAGCGTGCTGATCGGCCTGTAACTCGACGACAACCGGCAAGGGACGTTCGATGAAAACCCACTCCATTGCGATCATCAAGGGCGACGGCATCGGACATCCCGTGGTCGATGCCGCCTGGGAAGTCCTGCAGGCCGCGGCGAAGCCGTCCGGCTTCGCGCTGGAGGGCACGGAGATGCCCTGGTCCTGCGCCCACTACAAGGAAACCGGCGTCATGATGCCCGCCGACGGCATCGACACGCTGCGCAAGTACGACGCCATCCTGCTGGGTGCCGTCGGCTGGCCGGCGGAGGTGCCGGACGCGGTATCGCTGCACGGGCTGCTGCTGCCCATCCGCAAGGCGTTCGACCAGTACGCCAACGTCCGCCCGCACCGGCTGCTGCCGGGGGTGGACGGGCCGCTGCGCCGCGGCGGTTTCGACATCCTGTGCATCCGCGAGAACACCGAGGGCGAATATGCCGGCGCCGGCGGGCGCGTCCATCAGGGGACCGCGCAGGAAGTGGCGGTGGAGACCGGCATCTTCACCCGCATGGGGGTGGAGCGGATCCTGCGCTTCGCCTTCGCCCAGGCCCGCGCCCGGCGCGGCAAGCTGGCCTCCGTCACCAAGTCGAACGCGCAGAAGCATTCGATGGTGTTCTGGGACGAGATCACCCGCCAGCTGGCCGCCGAGCACCCGGACGTCGAAGTGACGAGCTATCACGTCGACGCCATGGCGGCGCGCATGGTGACGGCGCCGGAAAGCCTGGACGTCGTCGTCGCTTCCAACCTGTTCGGCGACATCCTCACCGATCTGGGGGCGGCGATCCAGGGCGGGCTGGGCTTCGCCGCCTCGGCCAACCTGAACCCCGAGCGCAAGACGCCGTCGATGTTCGAGCCGGTGCACGGATCGGCCCCCGACATCGCCCATCTCGGCATCGCCAACCCGATCGCCGCCATCTGGTCGGGCGCGATGATGCTGGAGCATCTGGGGGAGAAGGCCGCCGCTGACCGCGTCATGGCGGCGCTGGGCGACACCACCGGCCGGGGCATCGGCACGGTTCCCGGCAAGGACAAGACGGACGCGATCACCGCCGCCGTGCTGTCGGCCCTGTCCTGATGCCGGTCGCCTCGAAACCCTACGCAGCGGAAAACACACGACCATGACTCATTACCTGACGGACCCCTCCCTGTTCCGCGAACAGGGGCTGATCGGCGGGCGCTGGTGCGACGGGGCGGCCGGCCGGACCATCGACGTCCAGAATCCGGCGACCGGCCGTGCCCTCGGCAGCGTTCCCGACATGGACGGAACCGACGCCCGCGACGCCATCGCCGCCGCGGCCCAAGCGTACCCTGCGTGGCGCCGGCGCACCCATGCCGACCGTGCCGCGCTGCTGGAGCGCTGGCACGCGCTGATGATCGAGAACCTGGAGGATCTGGCCCGCATCCTGACGCTGGAGCAGGGAAAGCCGCTGGAGGAAGCGCGGGGCGAGATCCGCTATGGCGCCTCCTTCGTCAAATGGTTCGCGGAGGAGGCGCGGCGCATCGGCGGGACCACCATCCCCTCCCCCACCCCGGACCGCCGCATCGTCGTGCTGAAGGAGCCGGTCGGCGTCTGCGGCATCATCACGCCGTGGAACTTCCCCAACGCCATGATCACCCGCAAGGTGGCCCCGGCGCTGGCCGCCGGCTGCACCGTGGTGATCAAGCCGTCGGACTTCACCCCCTATTCGGCGCTGGCGCTCGGCGTGCTGGCGGAGCGGGCGGGCATCCCGGCCGGCGTGGTCAACATCCTGACCGGCCGTCCCGAAGCCATCGGCGAGGAAATCCTGGCGAACGAGACCGTCCGCAAGATCTCCTTCACCGGCTCCACCCGCGTCGGCTCCCTGCTGATGCGCGGGGCCGCCGCCGGCATCAAGCGGCTGAGCTTGGAGCTGGGCGGCAACGCGCCCTTCATCGTGTTCGACGACGCCGAATTGGATCAGGCGGTGGACGGGGTCATCCTGTCCAAGTTCCGCAACGGCGGGCAGACCTGCGTCTGCGCCAACCGCATCCTGGTGCAGTCCGGCGTCTATGACGCGTTCCGCGACCGGCTGGTCGCCCGCGTCAACGCCATGCAGGTGGGATCGGGGCTGGAGCCGGGGGTCGCCATCGGCCCGATGATCAACGCCGCCGCCGTCGCCAAGATCGAGCGCCACGTCGCCGACGCGGTCGCCAAGGGGGCGAGCGTCGCGTCCTCCGCCGTCGCGGCGCCGGGCCCGCAGTTCGTCGCCCCGGTGGTGCTGACCGACGCCACCACCGACATGCTGCTTGCCAACGAGGAGACCTTCGGCCCGGTGGCGCCGCTGTTCCGCTTCGAGACGGAGGGGGAGGCCATCGCGCTCGCCAACGCCACGCCCTTCGGGCTGGCCGCCTATTTCTACACGCAGAACCTCGCGCGGTCCTGGCGGGTGGGCGAAGCGCTGGAGGCCGGCATGATCGGGCTGAACACCGGCGCCATCTCCACCGAGGTCGCCCCCTTCGGCGGCGTCAAGCAGTCCGGCCTGGGCCGCGAAGGGGCGCAGGTGGGGATTGAGGAATATCTGGAGCTGAAGACCTTCCACATCGGCGGGCTGGGCTGACGCCCAGGGACCAAAATCCCGGCGGGAGCGCTCCAACGCTCCCGCCGGGATTTTTTATGCTTCCCGACCGTCACTGAATGCGGTCGAGCGCCTTGTAGTACAGGCCGACCAGCGGCAGGAACCAGGGCTTGCCGAAATGGCCGGGAACGGCGGGCCAGGACAGTCCCTTCAGCGGGTTCTTGTCCTCGCGACCCAGGATCGCGTCGGCCATGGTCATGCCGAGATGGGTGGACAGCTGCGCCCCGTGGCCGGAATAGCCCATGGCGTACCACAGGCCGTCCTGGTAGCCGGCGCGCGGGTAACGGTCGCTGGTCATGTCCACCAGACCGCCCCAGCAGTAATCGATGTCGATGGTGGCGATCTGCGGGAAGATCCGCGCGAGGCTCGCGCGCAGGATTTCCCCGCTCTTGGCGTCGGATCGCTGGTCGGAGGTGGCCGAGAAGCGCGCCCGTCCGCCGAAGATCAGCCGCCGGTCGGGCGACAGTCGGAAGTAGTTGCCGATGTTCATCGACGTGACGTAGGTGCGGTTGCCGGGCACCACCGACGCGATCTCGTCGTCGCTCAACGGGCGGGTGGCGATGATGAAGCTGCCGACCGAGATGATGCGGCGGCGGAAGTGGCTGAAGTTCGGCGTGGTGTAGGCGCCGGTGGCGACCAGCACCTGATTGGCGGTGATCGTGCCGCGCGGGGTGGACAGCGTGTGGCGGTCGCCCGAGCGGGTGATGGCGCCGACCGGCGCGTGTTCGACCAGGACCGCGCCATGCCGCTTGGCGGCGTCCGCCAGCCCGGTGGCGAAGCGGCCCATATGCATCATGGCGCTCTTGCGCGACAGCATCGCGCCGTAGAAGGGCGAGCCGACCTCCCCCTTCAGATCCTCGGCGGTCAGCAGCGCGGTGTCGGGATCGACCTCGCGGTGCACCGCCTCGAAGTTGCGGGCGATGGTTTCGAAATGCGCGGGCTTCGAGGCCAGCTTCAGCTTGCCGGCACGGCGGAAGTTGCAGTCGATCCCCTCCTCGGCGATCAGCGCCTCCAGCGTGTCGATGGACTGGTCGAAGGCGCGGTAGAGCGCGATGGCGCGCTCCGTCCCCAGGGCGGTCTTGGCGGCGACGAAGCTGTGGGCCAGACCGTTGTTGAGGTGCCCGCCGTTGCGTCCGGACGCGCCGCCGCCGACGCTGCCCGCTTCCAGCACGATCACCCGCGCGCCGGCCTTGGCCAGCTGGCGAGCGGCACCCAGGCCGGTGAACCCCCCTCCGACAATGGCGACGTCGTAATGGCCCTCGACGGCCCCCTCGGCTCCGCCCGCGAAGGCGGGAGCGGTGTCGTGCCAGTAGGAGACGAATTTCATGGCCTGGGTCCTTCTCATTGCAGCCTGAACCTAAAATTGTCCCTTACAGCCCGACCACGCCGGGCAGGCCGGAGATGTCGGAAATCTCGACATAGCCGTAGAAGGGGTTGGCCGGTTCGTGGCCGCGGTTGACCCACACCTTGTTGCGGATCCCCAGATCGTGCGCCGACATCAGGTCGTAGCGGAAGGAGGAGGAGCAGTGCAGGATGTCCTCCGGCCCGCAGCCGAGCATGTCGAACATGTATTCGAACGCCTGGAAGCGCGGCTTGTAGGCCTGCGCCTGTTCGGCGGTGTAGACGGCGTGGAACGGCGCGCCCAGCTTCGCCACGTTCGACGGGATCTGGTCGTTCATCGCGTTGGACAGGATGACCAGCGGGATCTCCTTGGCCACCTTGGCCAGCCCGGCCGGCACGTCGGCGTGCGGACCCCAGGTGGGGACCCGCTCGTAGACCATGCGCGCGTCCTCCTCGCGGAAGACGACGTTGTTGCGCTTGCAGGTGCGTTCCAGCGAATTGTGCACGACCTCGGCGTAGGGCTTCCAGTCGCCCAGGATCTCGTCGAGGCGGTAGGCGGCGAAATTCTTGATGAACTCCGTCATCCGCGCTTCGTCGAGGATCGATCCGTACAGATCGCGCGCGGCTTCGGCCATCTGAAAGTTGATCAGCGTGCCGTGGCAATCGAAGGTGACGTATTTCGGCCGAAACTGGCTCATGGCTGCTTCCTTGATGTGGAGCGCGATGGGAAAGGGCGCGATCGACCCTGCCCCACGATCCTAGCCCCGCCGCGACGCCGGGCCTGACCGAATTGCCCGGCGCGAAAGCACAAAGTTCCGTTTCCGTCTCGGCACTCAGCATTTGGTTGGGAGGGAAACGGCGCTCGCGCGTCCCGAACGGGGTACGGACGCCCCATCCGCGGGTTCGGCGGTGTCCGCCACGGCATAAGATGCGGCGGGCTGCCGAAGCAAAGGTGAAAGATGTCGCGGCGGGTGTCGCCTTCAGACAATCGTCCGGGGGCGGTGCGCCCACTCTTGGGGCAGAGGGTGAAAGGACTGCCGATGAGCAAGAACACAGTTCGCAACAAAGCGGTTCACTGTCTGGCGTTCGAGCCGAAGCATCTCACGGACGCGCTCGCCCTGTCGCGGCAGGCGCAATGGCCGCACCGTCTGGAAGACTGGTCCCTGACCCTTGCGCTGAGCGAGGGATTGGTCGCCGTGGACGCCGAGACGTCGCAAGTGGTCGGCACGGTGCTGATGACGCCCTATGGCGAGGACGCCGCCACCATCAACATGGTCATCGTCGATGACGGCTGGCGCGGGCAGGGCCTTGGCCGCCGCCTGATGGACGAGGCCATGACGCTGGCGGGAGACCGCCCCCTGCGCCTCGTCGCCACCAGCGACGGGCTGCCGCTGTACGAAAAGCTGGGCTTTCGCGAGGTCGGCACCGTCCTTCAGCACCAGGGGGAAGCCGGTCCGGTGCCGCTTGTTGCGGCGGGAGAGGTTGTCCCGGCCGGCGCCGGCGACCGCGCCGCCATCGCCGCCCTGGACCGGCAGGCCTTCGGCGCCGACCGCGGCCTTCTCCTGGAGCGTTTCGCCGAGCGTGGATCCTGCACGCTGCTGCGCCGGAACGGCGCTCCCGTCGGCTTCGCGGCGCTGCGCGACTTCGGCCGTGGGCGGGTCATCGGCCCGGTGGTGGCCCCCGACGCGGACGGCGCCAAGGCCCTGATCGGCCCGATCATCGCCGCGCATCCCGGAAAATTCCTGCGGGTGGACACCACCGCCGACACCGGCCTCGGCCCATGGCTGGCCGATTGCGGCCTGCGCCATGTCGGCGGCGGCATCGCCATGCGCCGCCCCGCGTCCACGGCAACCGGTATCTCGCCCGCCCCCGTTTCGACTTACGCGCTCGCCAGCCAGGCACTCGGCTGATTCGGAGAGGACCATGCTCAGCAATTCCCTGATCGAACTCGACCGTGCCCATCTGGTGCATCCCGTCGCCTCGTATCGCGGCCATGAGAAGGCCGGCGTGCGGGTGATCGCCTCCGGCTCCGGGGCGACGGTCACCGACACGTCCGGCCACCGGCTGGTCGACGGCTTCGCCGGCCTGTGGTGCGTCAACGCCGGCTATGGGCAGCAGAGCCTCGTCGAGGCCGCCACCCGCCAGATGCGGGAACTGCCCTACGCCACCGGCTATTTTGGGCTTGGCAGCGAACCGGCGATCCGGCTGGCGGCGGCGCTGGCCGAACGCGCGCCCGGCGACCTGAACCACGTCTTCTTCACGCTCGGCGGGTCGGACGCGGTGGACAGCACCATCCGCTTCATCCGCTATTACTGGCAGGCCAAGGGCCAGCCGCAGCGCGACCAGTTCATCTCGGTGGAGCAGGGCTATCACGGCTCCTCCACCGTCGGCGCCGGACTGACCGCCCTGCCCGCCTTCCATGCCGGCTTCGGCGTCCCGTTCGACTGGCAGCACAAGATTCCGTCGCACTACGCCTACCGCAACCCAGTGGGCGACAATGCAGAGGCGATCATCGCCGCTTCGCTCGCGGCACTCGACGCCAAGATCGCCGAGATCGGCGGGCCGGAGCGGGTCGCCGCCTTCTATGCCGAACCGATCCAGGGTTCGGGCGGCGTCCTGGTGCCGCCCGACGGATGGATGAAGGCGATGCGCGACCGCTGCGGCAGCCTGGGCATCCTGTTCGTCGCCGACGAGGTCATCACCGGCTTCGGCCGCACCGGCCCGCTGTTCGCCTGCACCGACGACGGCGTGGTCCCCGACCTGATGACCACGGCGAAGGGCCTGACCTCCGGCTATGTGCCGATGGGTGCCGTCTTCCTGTCCGACGCGGTGTACGCCACGATCGCCGATGCCGCCGGAACCGCCGCCGTCGGCCATGGCTACACCTACTCCGCCCATCCCGTGAGCGCCGCGGTGGGGCTGGAGGCGCTGCGCCTCTACGAGGACGGCTTGCTGGCCAACGGCGTGAAGGCCGGCGCCCGGCTGATGGCCGGGCTGCACGCGCTGCGCGACCATCCGCTGGTCGGCGACGTGCGCGGGCGCGGCATGCTGGCCGCCATCGAGCTGGTGGTGGACAAGGACCGCAAGACCCCCCTGCCCGCCGCCGCCGAACCGTCCCGCCGGATTTTCGACCGGGCCTGGGCCAACGGGCTGGTCATCCGCGCCTTCGCGAACGGCGTCCTGGGCTATGCCCCGCCGCTCTGCTGCACCGACGACGACATCGACGCGATCCTGGAGCGCACGGCCCGCTCGCTGGACCAGACGCTGGAGGATCCGGACGTCCACCGGGCGATGCGATAGACGGAATTGGGGGTATCCGCGGAAGAATCCGTGAATACCCCCGTATCCAGCATATTCTGCCGTCCGGCACCAATGATTCAGAGACCGGCGTCTAGCCCATGGACCACACTGGAGGGGACAGAAGACCGGAACTCCGGACCACCTCCACATACGCCAGGGCGGCACCCCGGCGTCGGCCCGACACCCCGGCGGACGATCCTGCCGGACCTGAAACGACCCGCCGGACCGGATCGGTCCCCACGCGGTCCTTGATGAGGAGTTGGTGCGTTGCCCAAGAGTCTGCAGAGCTTCAAATATCTGACCTTTGACGTCGTCGGCACCCTGATCGATTTCGAATCCGGCATCACCGGATGCCTGGCCGCGATTGCTGCGGAGGCCGGAACCACGGTGGACGGCGAGGCGGCGCTGACCCTCTATCGCGAAGCGCGCTACGCCGACGACGCCGACCTGTTCCCCGACGATCTGGCGCGCGTCTATTCGGTCATCGCGCCGAAGCTCGGCCTGCCCGCCGGAACGCGGTACGGTGAACGCCTGCGGGATTCCGCGGCGTCCTGGGCCGGCTTCCCCGACAGCCGAGAGGCCATGGCGCGGCTGGCGAAGCGGTACAAGCTGATCGCGATGACCAACGCGCGGCGCTGGGCCTTCACGCATTTCTCCCGCGAACTGGGCGACCCCTTCTACGCCGGCTTCACCGCCGACGACACCGGCGTGGAGAAGCCCGACCCGACCTTCTTCCAGCAGGTTTTCGACTTCGTCGAGCGCGACGGCGGCAGCAAGGACGACATCCTGCACGTCGCCCAGAGCCAGTATCACGACATCGGGGTTTCCCGGCGCCTTGGCCTGACGAATTGCTGGATCCAGCGGCGGCACGCGCAGAAGGGCTATGGCGGCACCATCGAGCCCGCCGAGTTCACCGAACCGGACTTCCATTTCCGCTCGATGGCGGACCTGGCCGACGCCGTGGACGCCGCGGCGGCAGGGCCGAAGACGGTCTCGGCGTAACCGGACCAAACCGGAGCGCGCTGAAAACGAACGAACAATATCCGAACAGAGTGAGGCAGACATGACCAAGACGCCTGAAACCTGGACCCGGGCCGACGACAGCATGGTCGAAAGCGCCATCCGGCGCGGTGCGAACCGCCGCGACCTGCTGAAGATGCTGCTGGCCGGCGGGGTGTCCCTTGCCGCCGCCGACCTCGTTCTGGGCCGCGCCAGCATGGCGCTGGCCGCCACGCCGGTGAAGGGCGGCGCGCTGAAGGCCGCCGGCTGGTCGGCCTCGACCGCCGACACGCTGGATCCGGCCAAGGCGTCGCTGTCGACCGACTATGTCCGCTGCTGTGCCTTCTACAACCGCCTGACCACCCTCGACCAGAGCGGCATCCCGCAGATGGAGCTGGCCGAGAGCGTGGAATCGGGCGACGCCAAGACCTGGACGGTCAAACTGCGCAAGGGCGTCACCTTCCACGACGGCAAGTCGCTGACCGCCGACGACGTGGTGTATTCGCTGAAACGCCACCTCGATCCCGCCGTCGGGTCGAAGGTCGCGAAGATCGCCGCGCAGATGACGGAGTTCAAGGCCGTCGACAAGAACACCGTCGAAATCACGCTGGCCAGCCCCAACGCCGATCTGCCGACCATCCTGGCCACCCACCACTTCATGATCGTGGCCGACGGCACCACCGACTTCTCCAAGGGCAACGGCACCGGCGCCTTCACCTGCAAAAGCTTCGAGCCGGGCGTGCGCTCCGTCGGCCTGCGCAACCCGAACTACTGGAAGGGCGGGCCGAACGTCGACTCCTTCGAATTCTTCGCGATCAGCGACGACAACGCCCGCGTCAATGCGCTGTTGTCCGGCGACATCCATCTCGCCGCATCAATCAACCCGCGTTCCACGCGGCTGGTCGACGGGCAGAAGGGCTTCGCCCTGTCGAAGACGACCTCGGGCAACTACACCGACCTAAACATCCGCCTGGATATGGAGCCCGGCAGCCGCAAAGACTTCGTCGATGGGATGAAGTACATCGTCAACCGCGAGCAGATCGTCAAATCGGCCCTGCGCGGCTACGGCGAGGTGGGCAACGACCAGCCGGTGTCGCCGGTCAACCCGTACCACAACGCCGCCCTGAAGCCGAAGGCCTACGACCCGGAAAAGGCGAAGGCCCTGTTCAAGAAGGCGGGCGTGCTGGGACAGTCCATCCCGGTGATCACATCGGATGCCGCGTCGTCGGCCATCGACATGGCGATGGTGATCCAAGCCTCCGCCGCCGAGATCGGCATGAAGCTCGACGTCCAGCGCGTGCCGTCTGACGGCTATTGGAGCAACTACTGGCTGAAGGCTCCGGTCCATTTCGGCAACATCAACCCGCGGCCGACGCCGGACATCCTGTTCTCCCTGCTCTACGCCTCCGAAGCGCCGTGGAACGAGAGCAAGTACAAGTCCGATAAGTTCGACAAGATGATGATCGAAGCGCGCGGCATGCTGGACCAGGCCAAGCGCAAGGAGATCTACAACGCGATGCAGGTGATGATCGCCGAAGAGGCGGGCACCATCATCCCGGCCTACATCTCCAACGTGGACGCCATCTCCGACAAGCTGAAGGGCCTGGACCCCAGCCCGCTCGGCGGTATGATGGGCTACGCGTTTGCCGAGTATGTCTGGCTGGCCACCTGATGCCGTGGACGGGCGGGACGGTTCGGGCGAAGGCCCGACCGGCCCACCGTGGCCCGTCCCGTCGTCGCTCGGTTCATCGTCACCCGGCTGGGCAACCCCTCCGGGGGCGACTCACCACGCGGAGGCCAGGCATGAAATCACGCGTTCCGTCTCTTATTCTCAGTCGGCTGCTCATCGCGCTGGTCACGTTGACGATCGTGTCCTTCGCGGTGTTCTTCGCCACCACCCTGCTGCCCGGCGACACGGCGACCATCCTGCTGGGGCAGGCGGCGACGCCGGAGGCGATCGCCGGCCTGCGCACGGCCATGCATCTGGACGAGCCGGCCCTGCTGCGCTTCGTCTACTGGATCGCCGGGCTGTTCCAGGGCGATCTCGGCACCTCCTACGCCAACCATGTGCCGGTGGCCACGCTGATCTCCGGCCGGCTGGCCAACACGCTGAAGCTGGCCGGGCTGACCACCCTGGTGTCGGTCCCCCTGGCGCTGACGCTGGGCATCACCGCCGCCATGTGGCGGCGCACGCTGTATGACCGCATCGTCACCGTCGCCACCATCGGCATCATCTCCGTCCCGGAATTCGTGGTGGCGACGCTGGCCGTGCTGGTGTTCGCCGTGTACCTGAAATGGCTGCCCGCCCTGTCCTTCACCTATCAGGTCGACAGCTTCGCCGGGCTGCTGCGGGCCTACGCCATGCCGGTCGTCACCCTGACCTTCGTGGTGTCGGCGCAGATGATCCGCATGAGCCGGGCCGCCGTGATCGAGACGCTGAACACGCCCTATGTCGAAATGGCGCTGCTGAAAGGGGCGTCGCGGCCCCGGCTGGTGCTGCGCCACGCCCTGCCCAACGCGCTCAGCCCGATCGCCAACGCGGTGGCGCTGTCGCTCTCCTATCTGCTGGGCGGCGTCATCATCGTCGAGACGATCTTCAACTATCCGGGCATCGCCAAGCTGATGGTGGATGCGGTGTCCACCCGTGACCTGCCGCTGATCCAGTCCTGCGCGATGATCTTCTGCTTCGGGTATCTGCTTCTGATCACCGCCGCCGACATCGTCGCCATCCTGTCGAACCCGAGGCTCCGATGAAGACACACTCCTCCATTGGCACCTTCGCGGCGTGGTCCGGCTACCGGATCAATCCGGTCGGGTTGGTCAGCGTCTCCGTGGTCCTGTTCTGGGCGCTGGTCGCCCTGTTCGCCCCCCACATCACCCCCCATTCGGTGGGGGAGATGATCGACGCCGACTATTTCGGCCCGATGCGGCCCGGCCTGTGGCTGGGGTCGGACTATCTCGGCCGCGACATGCTGTCCCGGCTGATCCTCGGCGCCCGCTACACCGTCGGGATCTCGCTGGCCGCGGTGTTCATCGCCTGCTTCACCGGGGTGGTGCTGGGCATGACCTCGGCGGTGCTGCGCGGGCCGGTGGACATGGTGGTCAGCCGCCTGCTCGACGCCCTGAACTCCATCCCCAGCAAGCTGTTCGGCCTGATGGTGGTGGCGGCGGTCGGGTCGTCCATTCCCGTGCTGATCCTGACCCTGTCGATCATCTACGTCCCCGGCGCCTACCGCTTCAGCCGGGCGCTGGCCGTCAACATCGACACGATGGACTTCATCATGGTTGCCCGCATCCGCGGGGAAAAGCTGCCCTATCTGATCGCGTCGGAGATCCTGCCCAACATCATCGGCCCGGTGCTGGCCGACCTGGGCCTGCGCTTCGTCTTCATCGTCCTGCTGCTGTCGGGCCTGTCCTTCCTGGGGCTGGGCGTTCAGCCGCCCTACGCCGACTGGGGCGCGCTGGTGCGCGAGAACATCGGCGGCCTGCCCTTCGCCGCGCCGGCGGTGATCGTGCCGTCGCTGGCCATCGCCACCCTGACCATCAGCGTCAATCTGCTGATCGACAATCTTCCGCAGAAGATCCGGGACCGGAGTGCCTCCTGATGACGAACCTCGTCGAAATCCGCGGCCTGACGGTCGAGGCCACCACCGATTCCGGCCGCTGGATCCAGATCCTGAAGGGCATCGACCTGGACATCGCCGCCGGCGAGACCGTCGCCTTCATCGGCGAAAGCGGGTCCGGCAAGACCACCGCGGCCATGACCCTGCTGGGCTACGCCCGTCCGGGCTGCCGGATTTCCGGCGGCACGGTGCGGGTCGACGGCCGTGACATGGCGAGCCTGTCGGAAAAGGAACGGGCGGCCTTGCGCGGCACCACCGTGGCCTATGTGCCGCAGAGCGCCGCCGCCGCCTTCAACCCGGCGGCGACGATCATGGACCAGGTCATCGAGGTGACGCGGATTCACCGCCTGATGCCGCCGGACGAGGCCCGCCGCCGGGCGGTCGCCCTGTTCCACGCCCTGTCCCTGCCCGATCCCGACGGCATCGGCGACCGCTACCCGCATCAGGTGTCGGGCGGTCAGCTGCAGCGGCTGGCGGCGGCGATGGCGCTCATCGGCGATCCCAAGGTGGTGATCTTCGACGAGCCGACCACGGCGCTCGACGTCACCACCCAGGTGGAGGTGCTGCGCGCCTTCAAGGCGGTGACCGCCAAGCGCCGGATCGCCTGTGTCTACGTGTCCCACGACCTGGCCGTGGTCGCCCAGATCGCCGACCGCATCATGGTGCTGCGCAACGGCGCGGTGCAGGAAACCGGAAGTGTCGACGACATCCTGACGCGCCCAACCCACCCCTACACCAAGGAGCTGCTGCACGCCTTCCACCCCGACACCGGCGGCCGGTCGGCGCCGCCCGTCGGCGATGCCGCCCCGCTGCTGGAGATCAAGACGCTGAGCGCCGGTTACGGCCCACCGCAACCGAACGGGCAGCCGCTGGTCCTTGCGGTCCAGGGGGTAAGCCTGCAGGTGAAGCGGGGCACCAACCTCGGCATCATCGGGGAGTCCGGCTGCGGGAAGTCGACCCTGGCGCGCGCCATTGCCGGCATTCTGCCGGCCTGCAAGGGGGACATCCAGTTCGACGGACGGGAGCTGTGGCACAGCGCGGGTCAGCGCAGCCGCGAGCAGCTGCGCGATTTGCAGATCGTCTTCCAGCACGCCGACACGGCGCTCAACCCGGCCAAGTCGATCGAGGACATTCTCGGCCGCCCTCTGACCTTCTATCACGGCCTGCGCGGCAAGGCCCGCGACGCGCGCGTCGACGCGCTGCTGGACATGGTCCACCTGCCGCGCGCCCTGCGCCACCGCCGCCCGGCCGAGCTGTCGGGCGGCCAGAAGCAGCGGGTGAATTTCGCCCGCGCGCTCGCCGCCGAACCGAAACTGATCCTGTGCGACGAGATCACCTCGGCCCTCGACACCGTCGTGGCGGCGGCGATCATCGATCTGCTGAAGGAACTGCAGCGCGAGCTTGGGCTGTCCTACATCTTCATCAGCCACGACCTGTCGGTGATCGAGGCGATCTGCGACGAGATCATCGTGATGTACCGCGGACAGACGGTGGAGACCATCATCCCCTCGGCCCGGCAGCAGCCGCAGCACCCCTATTCGCAGCTGCTCTTCTCGTCGGTTCCGAAGCTGGACCCGACCTGGCTCGACACGCTGAACAGCGACGCCGACCGGATGCGGGTGGCGTGACCGGCAGACCCCCGCACGGCCCGGTGCCGCGCGGGGGCGACGGTCCCGCCGCGGCGGTCCTCACATTTGAAACAGCGTGGTCAGCGGCATGTGCGTGCGCACGATCGGCGACTTCAGCACGACGTAGCTGAAATATTTGTCGATCCCAATGTCCATGTCGGTCAGTTTTTCCATGATCTCCTGATACTCGCCGATCCCGGACGTGACGAACTTCAGCATGTAATCATAGCCGCCGGACACCAAATGGCATTCCAGAAGCTGTTCGATCTTCTTGACGGCGGCCAGGAAACGGGCGAAATCGACCTGCCGGTGGTTCTTCAACGTCACCTCGGTGAAGACGGTCAAGGCCTGGCCGAGCTTGCTGACGTTGATCTGGGCTGTGTAGCCTTCGATGTAGCCTTCCGCCTGAAGCTTTTTGACCCGCATCAGGCAGGGGCTGGGCGACAGATTCACCAACTCGGCCAATTCCACGTTGGTGATCCGCCCGTTCTTCTGGAGCTGATGCAGAATCTTGATGTCGATGCGGTCCAGCTTCATGGGGAACCCATCCGGTTCGAGGGCGGGGAACGGTCAATGACAGCAGAAAATTCTGCCGATCGGACGACGGCAGCTTAACACGCGCGGCCCGCCTGTCGATGGCGAAGACGTATTCCTTCGGCAGAACAATGCACCATGTCCTCGGGCATCGACAGAAGATAATGCTGTCGAATCGCGCAAAGCAGCGCCCGCCGATCCGCGCGGCATGGCTAGATGGCGCAACGCCGAAACCGGAGACCCGCCCAATGCCAGCCCCTTTGCAAACCATCGCGTCCTCGCAGCAGCTGCCCGACCAGGCGGACGTCGTCGTGATCGGCGGCGGGATCGTCGGCGTCTGGGCAGCCTACAGCCTGGCCCAGCGCGGCGTGTCGGTGGCGCTGGTGGAGAAGGGACAGGTCGGGGCGGAACAGTCCAGCCGCAACTGGGGCTGGTGCCGCCAGCAGAACCGCGACGCGCGCGAACTGCCGATGGCCACCAAGAGCCTGGACCTGTGGGAACGCTTCGCCGCCGAGAGCGGCGAGGACACCGGCTTCACCCGCTGCGGTTTGCTCTATCTCAGCAACGACGACCAGGAGTTGGCAGGCTGGGCGCGCTGGCGGGATTTCGCCCGGACGGTCGGCGTCACCACCCACATGCTGAGCAGCGCCGAAGCGGCCGAACGCGGGCAGCCGACCGGACGGTCCTGGAAGGGCGGTGTCTTCTCGCCGTCGGACGGCATCGCCGATCCGGCCCGCGCGGCGCCCGCCGTGGCGCGGGCGATCATGACGCGGGGCGGCACGGTGCATCAGGGCTGCGCCGCGCGCGGGCTGGAAACCAGCGGCGGGCGGGTCAGCGGCGTCGTCACCGAACAGGGCACGATCCGAACGAAGGTGGTGGTCCTGGCGGGCGGGGCCTGGGCCTCCTCCTTCTGCCACCAGGTCGGCGTGCGCTTCCCGCTCGCCTCGATCCGGTCGTCGATCCTGTCGGTCGGCCCCAGCCCGGCCGGCCTTCCCGACGCCCTGCACACCGCCGCCGTGTCGATCACCCGGCGCGGCGACGGCGGACACACCCTGGCCATCAGCGGACGCGGGCGCGTCGATCCGACCCTTCAGCAGATTCGCTTCGCGCCGCAATTTCTGCCGATGTTCTCCCGGCGCTGGCGCAGCCTGCTGCCCGGCGGACTGGAGGGTGTGCGCTCCGGCCACGAGACGCTGCGGCGCTGGCGGCTCGACCGCCCGACCCCGATGGAACGGGTGCGGGTGCTGGACCCCACCCCGGACCGCGGCACCATCCGCCTCACCCACGAACGGGCCACCGCGCTGCTGCCCGGCCTGAAGAGTGCGCCAATCACCGCCGCCTGGGGCGGTTACATCGACAGCACGCCCGATGGCGTTCCGGCCATCGGCGAGGTCGGCAGCCTACCGGGCCTGATCCTGGCCGCCGGGTTCAGCGGCCACGGCTTCGGCATCGGCCCCGGCGCCGGACATCTGATCGCCGACCTGATCACCGACCAAGCGCCGATTGTCGATCCCAAACCCTATCATCCCGACCGCTTCGCCGGCTTCTCCGCCGGAAAGGTCGCCGATTTCTGACCTGGACGCCGGCCCATCCGGTCAGGACCGCCCAATCAAAGCCGTTCGACGCCACCCGGCTCAAGAGCACGGGCGGCCCGGCGCAGACACTCGCGCATCAGGTCATGGCTGCCGGACAGCGGGCGCTCCTTGTTGGTCAGGATGGCGATGGGCACACGGATGCTGGGACGGAAGGGCCGCTGGACGATGCCGGAAAACTGGTTCCACGGCAAAAGCCCATCGACGACCGCGATGCCGATCCCCTCCCGCACGAAAGGGAGAGCGGTGATCGACAGGTCGATCTCCACCGCCGGGGCGTAGGCCCCCCCCTCCGCCTCGACCGCCCCGGCCAGGAGCCGGCCAGGCAGCGTGTCCACGCGGTAGGAAATCAGCGTCTCCTCCGCCAGATCGGCAAAACCGACATGGGCGTGTTCGGCCAGCCGATGCCCTTCAGGCATGAGGCAGACCAGTTCGGCGTGGCCCACGGTTTCGACATGAAGGTCATGATGGGGCATGTCGTTCATCGCCACCCCCAGCAGAACGTCACCGCTGCGCAGCATGTCCAGGATGCTCGCGATCGGGGCGACCAGCGACCGCACGACGATGTCGGGGTGCGCGTCGCGGAAGGCGGTCAGCGCCTTGGGAACGATCGACATGGATGGCGGGGCCGAGGCGGCGAGACGGACCAGACCTGTGCGGCCATGGCGCATGTCGACCGTACGCCGGCGCAGCGCGCCGAGTTCGGAAAAGATGCGCTCAGCCTCCGGATACAGTTCATTGGCCTCCTGCGTCGGCACCAAACGCCCGCGCACCCGATTGAACAGCTTGAATCCGAGCTGATCTTCGGTGTGCAACAGAATCTGGCTCAACGCCGGCTGTGAAGTGTTCAGCATCGCCGCTGCCCCCGTAACCGTTCCACAGCGCATCAGCATGCAGAAAACTTCCAATTGGCGGGCTTGCATTCACAATCCTGGTGCGAGCGGACAGAGGCGGAACCGGCACAGCCGGGCCACGACTATAGCGACCTTCGGGCGAGGGGGTCGAGCAGCAACGAAAAGCGGTGATGCGGCTTGTCCCTCGGAGGCCGCGTTGTTGCACGGCTGTGGTGGGTGTCGCAGGCGAAGGCCTTGTTGCACAAATCCGGCCGTTGCCCCTCTGTTGGACTTTGGTGCACAACTCGGCGTTCTGACGGATTCGGCCCTGCTACGCTGCTGATCAAGCGACCTTGCGGGAGATCGGCATGCCAAGGCTGGTCATAATGTTGAGGACCGTGCAGCCGACAGCGGCCTCGACCTTCTGCGCGGGCAGACTCCGTGCGCGCAGGCTGCGGCCGATCAGCGTCTTGTACCGCATCATGGCCACCTCGCCCAAGGACCGCCTTCCGTACTGAACCGCCCGTTGCCAGCCGAGCCGTCCGCGTTCCGCGATCATTTGGATGTGCCGGTCACGCTGTGTGGGAGCGCGCTGGGCGGTGTCGCTCGGCACCGCGGTCGCGCGCGGCGGGATGATGACCTCTGCCTCCGGCGCCCGTGCCGCGACGGTGCGGTAGATGGGCTCGCCGTCGTACGCGCCATCCGCCAGGACCGTACCAATCGGGCCGGCGATCTGGTCCAGCAGCGGGCCGACCAGCGAGGCATCGCCGTCGTCCGTGGTGGTCAACGCGGAGGCGAGGATCGCGCCGGTGTCGGGAGCGACGGCCAAGTGCAGTTTCCGCCATGCCCGACGCGCTGTGCCGCCGTGCTTTTCCAGGTGCCACTCGCCCGTTCCGAACACTTTCAGCCCGGTGGAGTCGATGACCACGGTGACCGGGCCGTCCGCCTTCGCCAACGCCCTCGCCACCTCCAGGTTGGCGCGACGGCGCGAGAAGGTCGTGTGATCCGGGACCGGCAGGTCCAGGCCGAGCAGGCGCATGAGCGAGTCCAGCAAGCCCTCGGTCTGGCGCCACGGCCGACCGAACGCCAAGCGCAGCATCAACCCGGCCTCAATGGCAATATCGGAGTAGCGGGAAGGCCGGCCGCGCCGCCCCGTGGCGGGCGGCGTCCAGGCGGCGATCGCTTCCGGCGACACCCAGATCGTCAGGTCTCCCCGCCGGCGAAGCGCCGCATCGTAAGCCGCCCAATTCTCCACCCGATAGCGGGCCTTCGGGATCTTGTGGCGGCGGGACTCATTGGCCTTGTACGGCATCGGAGGCTCGGCTTCAGCGGGGCTGACTTCCTTACCCGGCAAGCCATTCCCCGCCAACTGCCAACCGATTTTCGCACCAACGTCTTCCATCATGCCTTCCCTCGTTCGTATGCTGGACGTTCACGCGCTGGGGAGGTTGCCGGTCGCAGTCCTTGTCCTTGCGTCCTGCAAGTCGATGCCGATGCCATGGTCTGGCTGCGTTCTCCCCATGGCCCCTTCAAGGCGCCTTACATCTGCGCCTGAATTCGGACGCCGCCGACATACGTGTCCGGCGGCGACATCGGCATTCCGCCTGTTAAGCCGTGTAGGCGAAGGCGACATTTCAGCCCTCGGATGCGGTTTAACCGGTTCGTGTTCCTCAACCTTCCAGCACTTCAGCCTCGGGAACCATCTTGGCGTAACGGCTTCGCCTCAATTCCCTTTTCCCGCGGGCTACGTCACCCTGCCAGTTGACGGCAGGTCACCGCCGCTTGGGCTCATGCCCCCTTGTATCTCTCAGTTGCCGACCGGTGCGAGGCCGGCGAGGCTATCAGTGGACGGGAGCCCGCAGCCCCCTGGGGTGATCGAGCCCGCGTGTGAGCACGGCGCCCCGTCCGCTGGTTCCAACCGGAACCCGAACAGTCGCTTGGGCCGCACGGCGAGCCCGCATTCGCAAGGACGGGTCATGGAACAGCCTTCCGTTTCGCCAAGCTTTGTTGGCATTGACGTCTCGAAGGACCGCCTGGATGTGCATGTCCTACCCACCGGGCAGGCCTTCGCCGTGGCGCGCCACGGCGAAGGCCTGGATCGCCTCGCCAGTGAGCTGCGCGCGCTCGCCCCAGCGCTGGTGGTGCTGGAAGCCACCGGCGGCTTCGAACTCACCGTGGCCGCCGCTCTGGCCGGCGCCGGGCTTCCCTTGGCCGTGGTCAATCCGCGCCAGATCCGCGATTTCGCCCGCGCCATCGGGCGGCTCGCCAAGACCGACGCGCTGGACGCCCAAGTCATCGCGCTGTTTGCCGAGCGCATCCGCCCCGAACCGCGCCCGGTCGCCGACACCGACAGCCAGGCTCTGGCCGAACTGGTCGCCCGCCGCCGCCAGATCGTCGAGATGATCGGCATGGAAAGCAACCGACGCCGCCAAGCCAAAAGCCCACGCGTGCGCCGGACCATCGAGGTCACGCTGAAGACCCTGGAGGCCCAGCTCGCTGAACTCGACAAGGACATCAACGACACCGTGCGCGGCTCGCCCGTTTGGCGGGCCGCCGACGACCTCCTCACCTCGGTCCCCGGCATCGGCGACGTCACCGCCCGGACCCTGATCGCCGACCTCCCTGAACTCGGCCGGCTCGACCGCCGGCGCATCGCCGCCTTGGTCGGCGTCGCTCCGATCAACCGCGACTCCGGCCAGATGCGCGGCCACAGGGCCATCGCCGGGGGGCGAACCGCCGTCCGCAATGTCCTGTACATGGCCACACTGACCGCCATCCGCTGGAATCCCGTCATCAAGGCCCACTACGCCCGCATCGTCGCGGCCGGACGACCGAAGAAGCTCGCCATCGTCGCCTGCATGCGACACCTGCTCACCATCCTCAACGCCATCGTCCGAACCGCCTCGCCATGGAAAGCCGCTTGACCGACAACACAGTCGCTTACAGCAGAGAGCAAGGCGTTCGTTCAGTTCCTCCTTTCTCTTCAGCATTCCAGACATACGCACCCCGGTCCATCCGGGTCGAGGCGCACCGTAGGTAAAGTCCGCGACCCACAAGGCATTCGGGCGGGGCGCCTGGAATTGGCGGTTCACCCGGTCGAGCGGACAGGGTGCCGCCCGGTCGCTGATCGTGGTCCGCACCGCCTTGCCGCGCGTCGCTCCCTTCAGGCCCATCTGGCGCATTAGCCGGGCCACCGTGCAGCGCGCCACGTCGTGGCCCTCCCGCCGCAACTGCCGCCACACTTTCCTCACCCCATAGACCTGGAAGTTGTCATTCCAGACCCGTCGGATAGCCAAACTCAGCTCCGCGTCACTTCGGGAGCGGGCCGGCACCTTGGCCGGATCGGCCGTCCGGGCAGCATGGGGGTAGTAGGTGGACGGGGCGATCGGCTGCACTCTGCAGATCGGCTCGACCCCGTGGACGGCGCAGTGTGCGTCGATGAAGGCGATCATTTCTTGAACGGGCGGTCGAGCTCCGCCTGGGCGAAATACGCCGAAGCCTTGCGCAGGATCTCGTTCGCCTGACGCAGTTCCCGGACCTCGCGCTCCAGCGCCTTGATCCGCTCCTGCTCGTCCGTCGTCGGGCCGGGCCGCTTGCCCTGGTCGCGCTCGGCCTGCCGGACCCAGCCCCGCAGCGTCTCCGCCGTGCAGCCGATCTTCGCCGCGATCGAGCCGATCGCCGCCCACTGCGAGGCGTGATCCCCCTCGTGCTCGAACACCATCCGAACCGCGCGCTCGCGGACTTCAGGGGCGTATTTGGGTGATGCCGGTTTCGTCATGATGACCCCAGTCTCTCAGAGGATGGGGCCTCCGGGAAACCCGGCGCGGTTCAAAGTGATTTGGCGTCGGCTCCAGCCGCCGTGACCCACGTGGTCCGATCCAGGCTCGGTGCAAGCCGCCGCCAGATTGCGATCGCACCATCCGCCGGCGGTTGGGGGCCCGCGTGCAGACGCAGGGCGACCGCCGCCCAAACGAGACCATCCGCGCCCGGCCTGCGAGCCTCTGCCATGAGACGCTCCACCACGGGCGACACCGGTCCAGCACGCCCGTCCGCACCGAACCCGAACCCGTCCGCAAGCCGCCCGATTGGATCGTTGTCGATCGATCCGACATCCCACACATTCATGATCATGCCATGCTCAACAAGCCGCCACCGGCCTTGTTCATCGATGGTGCCAGATCACCCGAGCCAAGCGACGGAAGTGAGCCTTGGTGCTTCGTGAGGATACGAACCATCTAGGCTCGACCAGTGTCAGCAACCAAAGGTCACTCCGTGTCTTATATGGCGGAGTGTCAATCGATAACTCCGCGAAAAATCTCATGAAAGCGCAATAACTTAAGAGACAGCTGGTTCTGGCTCGGGCTCCAAAATGGGCGCATTTGCAATCGAAAATTTTCATTGAGGCTTGCCAATAAAAAACTGCAGTATGGTTGTGCGGCGCTTGACGCTGCCCCTCGCCGCGCTTCCATCATGGTCGCCGCCCCATAGAGGCGCCGGCAAACCATAAGACGGCGGCGGCGAGCACGGCCCCGGACATCCACCATGGATCACCGTGCGACAGGATCGACGCGAGGATGACGACCGCAAAACTCATGATTATGATCATTGCGCTCATCACGCTATCCTCCGGCCATGGTCGTTGTCGCATCGACGTTGAGCAAGGCGCTGCACCGAACCTCCTGCGCAAAAAATGCCGAAGCGGGCATCGCGTTCGATAGCCTCGGCGACAACGAAGCCCCATCTCAGGGCTTCAATAACGCCGGATCGGTGGTGAGGTGACAACGCCTTTGCCGGCACGCGCAGCCGGACGAATGTTGCACAGGCCGAAAGCCAGCAACGTGCGTAACCGACCCGCCCCTTCTCCCAATGCGCGCTACCGGGCGGCCAGCACGATGAGGCCAACCAGTGCCGCCAAGGGGAGCATATACAATGGGTTGATCCCGTGCGCCTCTAGACGCTCCCAAAGATGCGGTTTCGTAGAACACCCCCTCTGTATGGGGCAATGGTACCGACCAAGTCACCTAAGGCGCTCCGGAGGCGCCAAGACCGGATACTTGCCGACACAATGAATATGGGATGAGCATGCTCGCCACGCGATGCGCAGAAGAGGGCTCTGTTGCAAAGTCGGAAATTGGGTGAAAGTCGTTCCAGCTTGAGCAACTTCAGGCAGCAACCCCGAACAGGATGGTGATGAAGGAGGCTTGGCTGCTCATGTCGTCGGCGGGAATGGCGGCAATCTGCCCTTTGCGGACCATGGCCATGATCTCGTGGCCGGCGATCGGTCGGCGCGTGGTATGGAAGCTTTTGAAGCCGAGACCAGGACGGACCAACCGTTTGATCCGCCGATGATCTTGTTCAACGATATTGTTGAGAGACTTGATTTGCCGCAGCTTGGCGAAGCGCCACAGCTCGCCGTCCGTCTTCATCGCCGTGGTTGCGCTCGGATAGGCGGCGTTCTTGTCCACGGTGAGGGTGCGCGGGTTGACCGTATGGGCTTGTTTGAGCGCTTTGCGGAAGAAGCGGTGCGCGCTCGCGCCATCACGCTTGGCGCTGAGCAGGAAGTCGATCGTCTGCCCGTGCCCATCGACGGTGCGGTACAGATACACCCAGCGCCCCTTCACCTTGATGTAGGTCTCATCGACCCGCCAGGAGCCGGTGGTCATGCGCAGGAGCGGGCGCAGGCGCTTGTCCAACTCCGGGGCCTGGGCCTGGATCCAGCGGTAGAGCGTGGTGTGGTCGACCGAAACGCCGCGGTCGGCCAGCATGTGCTCGAGATTACGATAGCTGATCGGAAACGGCAGGGACCAGCGCACCGCCCACAGGATCACCGCCGCCGTGAACTGCCGGCCCTTGAACGGCTTCTGCCCGCTGCCCATGACCCCGTTCACCCCAGCTGCCGAAAGGGGCTGGGTTCTACCCGATCTCCGCGCCGCCGAAAACGCTGCAGCAGAACCGATGGAGAGGCGAAAACGCCGGAATTTGGGCGGCATGGATTGCGTGGCAGGAGCCTGTTGAACCGAGGAGCAATGCGGCCTTCTTCGGCATTTGCTGGAAGCTCTCGCACGGCAAGGCCGAGCGGGCGCCGGCCGTGACCAGTGAGATCCTGGCCAACCTTGACGCCCTCTAAGGAGCCGCCGACGGCCCGCAGGCCCGGACGGTGGCCACGCAGCTGCGCGGGTTGCAGACCGACGTTGCCGGACGGGCCAATTTGACCATCGACTACGGCGACGACCGGAAGCATCATCCAGCGACGGCGGCACCGGCGCGTGGGGTGCCAACCAGGCCGTGCGCTGGTTCCCGCGCATTGCCCGCTGGATGCTGAAGGTGCGCACCGCGACGACGAATGGTCGCCGGCCTCGGATTTCGTGGACGCCAAACCCTACGCCCACCGGCTTTTCCGTTGGGCGGCATGGAATCAAGGTTTGCGGCGGTTTCGTTTCGAGATCAACGCCCACCAACGGCACGGAAGACACCCGCTCAGCCGAGGCCCGCTTGACGGCGCCTCGGCTTGGGCATAGCTAAATGATGTCCGAAAAGGAGGTCACGATGGGCCACGTCAGCATGAAGGATTTCCAGGCCAACCTTGACGCGCATCTGGACGATGCGGCGCGGACGCCCCTCACCGTGGAGCGCCCTGGGGCCGACGCGGTGGTGGTGATGTCGGAGCGGGACTACGCGGGCCTGATGGAAACCTTCCACCTGCTCAAGAGCCCGGCCAACGCCGAGCGCCTGATGCGCTCGATCGCCGCGCTTGACGCCGGGAAGGGTGTTGAGCACGACCCGACCGCATGAAGCTCGTTTGGTCGGAGGATTCCTGGGCCGAGTACCTGCACTGGCAGGAGCACGACCCGAAGATGGTGGAACGCATCAACGAACTGCTCAAAGATTCCAAGCGCAATCCGTTCAAGGGGCTCGGCAAACCGGAGCCATTGAAGGAAAACCTGAAAGGCTGGTGGTCGCGGCGCATCACCGGAGAGCACCGCTTGGTGTACCGGGTGACCGGCACGGGCGAGTCGCAGGCGCTGGAGATCGCCAGTTGTCGCTATCATTATTGAGACCGGTTCGTCAGCATTCGCGCTAACCGCCATGTTGCACGATTGGGTTGATGGGCCCTGTGACGTGACTTGACCCGACGCGCGAAATCGCGGCATTCCCCGACCGGTTCGCGCGGTCGCAGCCTGCCAGTCGGCCATAGCTCCGTCCGTAGAAGCTGTTTGCAGCGGGCAAGCCCCAGCTGACGCTAAGCTGGATGCTACTTTAAGCTGAACAGGGATAGTGCGGCAGGGGCATAGTCTGGTAGCTGTGTGGGCTTCGCTCTCACCGCTTGGATCGCAGTCTATGGGCACCGCCCTTCGTCCCGCAAGCACCACACCGGCATCCTGGGACGCGGTCTCGGACGTTGATGCCTTCGTGGATGAGGTGCTGACCGAGCTGACGGCAATGGCGGCGGACGGCGCGCGGGCGACCCGCTCGGGACCGAAGCCGGCGCTGACCGGCGCGCCCTTGCGCAAAGCGATCATGGCCATTTGGTGCGCCTGTCACTGTGGCATGCGGTGGCGGGCCATTGGCCAGCTCTCCGGCATCCCCTTTGGCACGCCATTGACCCAGCAACAACAGCCAGCCTCCGAACTGTCCGGATGCGATAGGTCCTTGGCGGCATACACCCTGAGCTGAGCGGCAACCTTGATTTTGGTGAGGTCGCACGGACTGGGAGGTCGGTAAGCGGGGTTGATCAGTTCGGGTTTTGCCTTCAGGCGCTCGCGGACGACCTCGTCGGGCGAGTGGCCCTTGAGGACGCGCTGTCGGCGGGCGTTGTCGGCGAGCCGGTAGCCGTGAAGCAGGCGCTCCAGGGCGTCGTGCGTGCCGATGCACAGGACCAACACCTCGCGCCCGATGCGCCCGTTGAAGCGTTCGACCATGCCATTGGTCTGCGGCGTATAGGGCTTGGTCTTGCGGTGCTGCACGCCCAAGGCGCGGCAGGCGGCCTCGAAGCCGTCGGCGGTGAAGCAACGGCCGCGGTCGGTCAGCACGTGGGTGATGGTGAAGGGAAAGGCGGTGACCGCCTCGTTCAGGAAGGCGGTGGCGGCAGCTTCCGTCTCCTCGTCCTTGACCGCCAGGTGGACCATCCGCGAGGCGCGGTCGATGGCGACATTAGAGGTAGCGTTTGCGCGCGCCGGCGCCGATCACGTGCAGCTTCGGCAGGTGCTTGATGGCGATGTGCAGGAAACCGAGGTCGTATGCCTTGAACGTCTTAGTGCCCTTCTTGGGCGTGGTGGTCGGGGGTGTCGGCAGGCGCCCCAGCCCTTCGGCCTTCAGGATCCGGTCGATGGCGTCGCGGTTCAGGTGAGGGAGGAAGTGGCGCAGCGTGAACGTGAGGTCATCGAGGGGGAACCCGGTGCTCCGGCGCAGCTCACAGACGATGGCGCGTTCTTCCTCGGTGGCCCGCCAGCGCAGGTGCTGGGGGAGCGACGAGTGATCCTGAACGTCCTCGGGACCACGCTTGCGCCATGTGCGGATGGTTTCGGTGCTGACACCGTAGCGCTTGGCCAGCACGCTCGAGGGCTCCGTGGAGGCGGCGATGGCGGCGCGCACCACTGGGGTGGTGCGGGCGTTGGGATGGATTTGGTCCATGGCGGCTCCTTCCGGCTGGGGCCGAACAGGCTCAGCGTCGCCGCCACAAGGGATGATGCCCGCCGCGGCCGGCCCGTCAACCCTGGCCCTGACGGGCCACCGCCGAAGGCGGCTGTGGGGTTGACCGGCCGTCACGCGGCGGGCGCTTTTGGCTCGTCATGGCGACGACGGAGGGGACTGCGCCGAAAGCTGGCCTACTGAGGCGCAGGGCCCAGACGCCTTTCGATCCACCAGCCATGCTCTTGGATGGCCCAACAGACCGGGTCCCAACAACGTTCCGCCATCACACAGCCCCTAGACCCCATGTCCCTGCTGAGCTGAAGGTGGCTCGTCTCACGTTATGTCGCGAACGAGGATTGCGCCGGGTGGGCCGGCGCCTTGCCTCAGACACAGGAGACGAGCCATGGAGCAGAAGAGCGGGGTGTTTGTCGCCATGGACACGCACAAAGAGACGATCGCCGTCGCGGTGGCCGAGCCCGGGCGCTCGGGCGAGGTGCGCTTTCTGGGCGAGATCCCCAACCGAGCTGACGCCGTGCGCCGGCTCATCGAGACGCTGGCCAGCAAGTATGGAAAGCTGAGCGTGTGCTACGAGGCCGGGCCGTGCGGCGATAGTCTGCACCGGCAAATTACCGAGCTCGGGCAGGAGTGCCTGGTGGTGGCGCCCTCGCTCATTCCGGTGCGCAGCGGCGATCGCGTCAAGACCGATCGGCGTGACGCCCTGACCCTGGCGCGGCTGCATCGCGCCGGCGAGCTCACCGCGGTCTGGGTGCCCGACGCGGCCCACGAGGCGATGCGCGACCTGGTGCGGGCGCGGACCGCGGCGATGGAGACGGTGCGCCGGGCGCGTCAGCAGCTGCAAAGCTTTCTGCTGCGCCACAACCGCATTTTCACCGGGCGCTCTCCATGGACGGCGGCGCATCGCCGCTGGCTGGCCAATCAGCGTTTCGAGCATCCGGCTCAGCAGATCGTTCTGCAGGAGCTGATCGACACCGTCGCCGATGCCGAGACGCGGCGCGATCGGCTGAACGGGCAAATCGAGGAGCTGGCCCGGAGCTGGGCGCTGCGGCCAGTGGTCGAGGCTCTGCAGGCGATGCGCGGCGTTGCGTTTCTCTCGGCCGTGGTGCTGGTGGCGGAAATCGGTGACTTCCGCCGCTTCGCCAATCCCCGCCAACTGATGGCGTATCTCGGCCTGGTGCCCTCCGAGCAGTCCAGCGGCCGCAAGGTGCCGCGCGAGGGCATCACCAAAGCCGGCAACACGCGGGCCCGGCGGGTGCTCGTCGAAGGTGCCTGGAGTTATCGCTGGCCGGCGCGGGTCACGAACGAAATCCGCGCCCGCCTGGAGGGTTTACCGCAGGCGGTGCGGGCCATCGCGTGGAAGGCTCAGACACGGTTGTGCGCGCGGTATCGCCGGCTCGCCGCGACGGGCAAGAACCGCAACGTGGTGATCACAGCGATCGCGCGGGAGATGGCGGCCTTTGCCTGGGCGATCGCCCGCGACGTGCAGCCGGCCGGGGCCGCCTAAACCCCGGGAGGGACGGAGGAGACGCGCAGAGGAGGACCGATCGGTTCCGCGACATTGACTGTCGCGCATGGCTGGAGGCGGAGCTCGCCAGGGGAGCCCTCGTGTGCACTATGTGGCCGCTTTGCGACGCCCGCTCCTAGACCGAGGCAGCCCCGAGACGGAACACGGTCCTGCGGTCGCCAACCCGCGCATCAGAGTTTGATCAGCCGTCGTCTCGACCGCTCCGCCTCCTGCCATGCGCGCCAGCCTCACCGCTTGCCGAGCCGGCCGCAAACCGGAGACGACCACTCACGCCCACAGCCCTTGAAACGGGACATGAGAGTGCACTGACTCATTCAGAAGGTGCAGGCAAACGGCTGAGTTTATCGAGGATATCCTCGGCCGACTTGGTCCAGATGAAGGGCTTGGATGCCCTGTTGTGCTCGCGGATGTAGCGGGCGATGGCGTCCTGGAGATCGGCCACGGACTTGAACACGCCGCGCCGGATGCTCCGGCGGGTGATGATGGAGAAGAAGCCCTCGACGGCGTTGATCCAGGACGCCGAGGTCGGCGTGAAATGGAAGACCCATCGCGGATGATTGGCCAACCATTCCAGCACCTTGGGATGCTTGTGGGTGGCGTAGTTGTCGACGATGGCGTGGATCACCTTGCCGACCGGCACGACGCGCTCGACGGCGTTGAGGAACTTGATGAACTCCTTGTGGGTGTGCTTGGGCAGGCAGCGGCCGACCACGGTGCCGTCCAGGGTGGTCAGCGCGGCGAACAGCGTGGTGGTGCCGTTGCGCTTATAATCGTGCGTCATCGTCCCGCACTTGCCGGGCTTCAGCGGCAAACCCGGCTGAGTGCGGTCGAGCGCCTGGATCTGGCTCTTCTCGTCGATGGACAGCACCACCGCGTGGCAGGGCGGGTCCATATAGAGGCCGACGATGTCCTCCACCTTGGCGGCGAAAGCCGGGTCGTTGGAGCGCTTGAAGGTGCGCAACCGATGCGGCTGGAGCCGGTTGGCTTCCCAGATGCGCTGCACGGCGCGCAGGCTGATGCCGACGGCCTTGGCCACCGCCCGGCCGGTCCAGTGTGTCACGGCGCCGGGTGGTTCCGAACACGTCAGCGCCAGCACCTTGGCCACGGTGGCGGTCGGCAGCGGCGCCCGGCCGGGCTTGCGCGTCTTGTCGCGCAACAGCCCATCGACGCCTTGTTCGGCGTAGCGCACTTGCCAACGCCAAACCGCCGGGCGGCTGACGCCGGCCCGACGGGCCACCTCCAGGACCGGCAGCCGTGCGGCCGAGAGCAGAATGATGTTCACCCGCTGCACATGTTTCTGCGGGCGGTTCCGGTCACCGAGGACCGCAGCCAAACGCGCGCGGTCCTCCGGTCCAACAATGATGCTGACGGTCTGGGCCATGCCGACAGAATCGCACGTCGGCGGCCCGTTGTGAATCCTATGTCTGCGTCAAAGCACTAACATCTACCCATCTACAAACGATACGTTCCGTCTGGTTCAAACCACTAGGGCATCGAGTGACGCGACAACGATGTGACGGCCCAACCCTTGTTACGTTTCCGGTTGTGGCAGGCAGCGCCGCCGAGGCTTGGCGGAGCCTCGGAGCCTTAACAAGGTAGTATCACTGATGAACGGGAAACCCTTTTAAGTTGTGCGTCCCAGGAAGGCCCGCCTACTGCGGCGGGCCTTCTCGCATTTGGTATGCCGCCTTTTGTACGGGGAGCGCCGCACGCCCGTGTGATTGAAAATTCTCCCACATCGCAAGTATCCGCATAGCCTTTCTAAGCGTTGCAGTGCTCCCTCTGCGGTTAGGACGGGAGGTTCGCCGATGGGCTAGAACTGCGCGGATTAGTTCTGCGATGCATTGGGCAAGGCGATCCTTCTGGCCCTCAACACGGCCTCGCTTATCGCGGAGTCTGCTCGGTAACATTCCCACTTAGAGCGACCAGCAATACCTCTTCTTCGCGGCCATTATCTTCATAATTGAGGTCTGTGCTACTGATCACACAGTCTCTTTAGGACCAGTTGGCTTCACAATTCGTTGGGCTCATGCTCGACGGACAGGATCCTGGCTACGGAGGGAGAAATGCGCTCCACAACTCAAGCTCTCTGTCTGTCATTGTTGCTGATGACGCCCGCCGTCGCGGTTGTCGGGCCAGCGGAGGAAGCCAACGCTTTGGTTGACCGCTGGTCAGCAGCCTACAACTCCAATGACCCGGATGCTGTGGTGCAACTGTACGCACCAGATGCGATCCTCCTTGGAACCGTTAGCCCCGTTATCTCCAAGGGATCGGAGGAAATCCGAAAATACTTCTCGATGATCAAGGGTAGCGGGAACAAGAACATCATTGGTGAGAGGTACACGATACCGGTCAGCGAGGCCGCTGTGGTTGTTACGGGCTTCTATGACTTCACCAGGATGAAAGATGGGCAGGCGATGCCATCGCCCTCGCGCTTTACGATGCTCCTGACGAAACGCGACGGTGAATGGCGCATTGCACACCACCATTCGTCGCCACACGTCCAACCCAAGTAGTGGAAATGCCCGAGATGGCGCCCATGACGTGCCGTCACCGGGGTCTGTTGGGTGAACCCTCAAGGGAGGACCCTGATGAGCCGACCCAACCCTATCACACAGTGTTCGGTGGCACTGCTGTTTCTCGGTATTGCCCTGGCTTCAGGCGAGGCGGTCAGCCAAGGAAAGACACTGCAAGAGCAATTCGTCGGAACCTGGGCGTATGTCTCGGTCGACACCGTTCGCCCTGACGGCAGCCGGGTGCCGATGTTTGGCACCAGTCCGCACGGCCTTGCCATGTTCGATAGCAACGGTCGCTACATACTGTTGACCGCGCGCGCTGACCAGCCCAAGTTCGCGTCGAACAACCGCATAGAGGGAACCCCGGAGGAGTATAAAGCCGTCGTGCAAGGATCGATTGCTCACTTCGGCCGGTACACCGTTGATGAGGCGGACAAGACCATCTCCTTCGACATTGACACCAGCACCTTCCCGAACTGGAACGGGGTCGAGCAGAAACGACCGTTCACGCTCACGGGCGACGAATTACGGTGGCGAACCGCCGCATCGAGCGGTGGTACGGCTGAGGTGGTCTTGAGGCGAGCCAAGTAGATCTGATGCGGCGTGGTCACCGCCGCGTTGGCGGTGAGGTGGCGGGGCCGCACACCAGGACCCAAGCCAATCGACCCCATTTTCAAAGAATGGGCTCACATGCGTCCGATGATGCGGGACCGAAAGCCGGATTGACGGCGTAGACGCCCGACCCAAGGATCAAGCCGACCAGAAAAGCGAACACGGTGATCGGCACCAGTGAGGGTTGTGCCGATGGTGAATCATGAAGCCCGACATACGATCGTGTCCCGGGAGGTGGTGTAGCAGCGAGCGGTTGGTCATCGCTCTCCGGCGGGTTGGGGCCGGGTCAGGCGGCGACTGCCGCAATCCTGATAGCGTCAGTATGCCCGAGCGGCATCATGGTCTCCAAGCTGAGATAGCGCCGCCCGACCGCCCACTCATCATTCTGCTTCAGCAGAATGATGAGTGGGCGGTCGCCGCGTCGTTCGGGAATATGGCCACCACATCGGTGCGGCGCTTGATCTCGCCCTTCAGCCGCTCCAGCGGGTTGGTTGCGCTGATCTTGGTCCAGTGGTCGGGATGAAAGTCCATGTAGAGGACAGCGCGATAGGTGTCAGCCTCCACTTTGCGCATCCTGGGACCGCGGTCCTTCTCATGCCCGGATCCAGATGGCCGGTTCATCGGCGATGAAGGCGAGAGCGTCATCAAGTTCGAACACCGCTCCGAAGGGGCCAGCCGGCCCCCAGGCTTCGCGCCACCACCACAGAACTTCGACGCGGTTGCTCTCGGCCAAGAGGCGCAGGCGGGCGACTGGCGCGCCGGGGGCGCTGAACAGTGAGTAGCCGCGATTGACGCGGCGGGCCATAATGCCGCCGCGTGGCCAGGGATAATCGGCAATCCGCGCCAGGACGGGGTCGCTCGTGGCCATCGTGATCGCGTTGGCGGAAGACTGTTGAGGGGGCAACAGTCGATGACGCCAGAGGGCATTGTCACACGAACGAAACTGACGCGCAGATCGCCTGGTGTCCCCCGACTGGCTCACGCCGTGGCGGTGGCGGCGTGCCACTCGGCCATCGCCTGCACCCGGAAGGTGCGCAGGGTGGGGCGTGAGATCAGATGGCGCTGAAGGTTGAAGGTGTTGTAGGTGGCGGAATGCACGGAGACGAAGCGCTGGGCGGAGCCAGGTGATTTGAAGCGCCGCATCTTCCTTTCGCGTCGCCGGACCGGCTGGTGCGAGACCTCGGCCCGGTTGTTCTGTCGCCGGCCTTGCTCATGGCGGGCCGTCAAACCAATCTCACGGAAGGCAGCCCCGTAGGAACGCAGTTTGTCGGTGGTCACCTGGGTGGGCGCGACGCCGTGCTTCTTGAGGAGTTTGCGCATCAGCTTCAGGGCCGCCGCTTTGTCGCGCCGACGCTGGACCAGCACCTCCAGCACCTCGCCTTCGTCGTCGACGGCCCGCCACAGGTACATCAGCGTTCCGCCAATCCGCACCACCATTTCGTCCAAGTGCCAGCGCGGGCTGGGCTTGGGACGCCGCCGTCGCAGGTTGGCGGCGATGGCCGGCCCGAATGTCACGACCCATCGGCGCACCGTCTCGTAGGACACGTCGATGCCGCGCTCGGCCAGCAGTTCCTCGACATCCCGGTCGCTCAAGGTGAACCGCAGATAAAGCCTGATCGCGTGCTGGATGACCGCGGGCGGGAATTGGTGACGGGCATACGAGAGCGGCATCATCCGAGCAGCGTAACCTCACCGCCGGGCCGCCGCCAAGCTTGGCGTGACAATGCCCTCTTTGCCATGGTCCGTTTGAACCAAGTACGCCGCCCCGCGTCAGGTCACCAACGTCGCCGTGGAGTCGCCATTCCCACCGATGCGCAAAATCTTGTCGGCTCCGCTCGTGATTTCCGGCCGATGCGCCACACTGATGCGCGTCATGTTGAGGCGCTTGAGGCTCCGGTTGATGTGCCGCTCGTTGTCGGTATCGAGGTGCGCGGTCCCCTCATCCAGAAACAGTATCCTCGGGCGCTTGTAGAGCGCGCGCGCAAGAAGCACACGCTGCTTTTGGCCTCCGGAAAGGGAGCTTCCCATGTCCCCGATCAAGCTGTTGTAAGCCATCGGCATCGTCATGATCTCATCGTGGATGCCGGCCAGCCGCGCGCATTCCATCATCCACGCTTCGTCGAAGTCGGCACCGAAAAAGCAGATGTTGTCGGCGATTGAGCCGGACAGAAGCTGATCCTCTTGCATCACAGCGGCCACCTGCTCTCGATACACGCGCGAACCAACGACCGAAAGGGGAACGCCGTCGATCAGCACCTCGCCGCTCGTCGGTTCGAGCAGCCCGAGCATGATCTTAACGAGCGTTGTCTTGCCGCCCCCGGACGGCCCCATAATCGTCACGAACTCGCCCGGGACAATGACCAGGTTGATGTTCACAATTGTAAAAGGCTCGGTTTCCGCGTAGCGGAACGAAACATTTCGGAGTTCAATCCGTCCTTCCAGTTCCTTTATGTAGGACAAATTGTGATCGTGGCCTGGTTCGATCGGGCTGAGGGCGATGTCGGCCAAACGCTCCAGATGAAGGTCGAGGATTTTCAGTTCGAGCATTTTCTCCACCAGCAGCGCGGCCTTGCCGGAGAACTGCTGCTTGTAGCTCATAAACGCGAAAATCATGCCGGTCGTCATCGCCCCACTCAGGGCCAGTTTAGCGGACAGGAAGACAACCAGAATGCCTTCAAGGCCAAATATCAAATCATTGGCCGATTTGAAGAACATGTTTGCCTTGCCGAGCCGCATGTTCGCATTCACGCAACTTGCGTAGCGGTTCATCCAATGCTCTTCTCTCTCACTTTCCCGATTGAAGAGCTTCAGGCTTTGTATCGCGCGCACGCTCTCAATGAATGTTGAATGCTCTTTGGCCTGCTCCTGAAGAGCCGCTTCGCTCCGCCGCCGGAGTTCCCGATAGAGCCCAAGCCGCAGGGCGGTATAGAGCCCGAGCGCCGTGAGCACGAGAAGGGCCAACTGAGCGTTATAAACAAAAATCATCACGAGGGTTGCTAGGGCCATCAGGCCGTCGATCACCACCGTGACAAGGCCCTCCCCCAGCAGATTGCGAATGGGAACCAACGACGAAAAGCGTGACAGTATATCGCCAATATGGCGCTTTTCAAAAAAAGAGATTGGTTGACGAATCAAGTGATGAAACAGGCGAGACGCCATTTGAAAGTCGAGAGTGTTCTGGACAATGAGCAAGATTAATGAGCGTAGGACGGACGTCGCCACCGATATCAGAGTCAACAAACCAAATCCGAGCGCAAGAACGACAAGAAGATCGGCGTCTCCTCGTGCAATGACCTCATCAACGACCGCTTGCATATAAAAAGGTGCGAGCAAGGCCAAAACTTGCAGCGCGATCGACAAGACGAGCACCTGCATCAGGGCACCAGTCGCTCCGTTCAGGCACTTCCAAAAAGCGGAAAGTGGCAGTCGCTCTCGCTCATCCTTCCGGGTGAAACCTTCCGTTGGCGTGACTTCCAGGGCGATCCCGGTCAAGTGTTTGGACGCTTCGCCGACAGAAAGGCGCCGCTCGCCTTCCGCTGGATCGTGCACGACAATTCCTTTGCGGGTGGCCGATTTCAGCACCACAAAGTGTTCCATGTCCCAGTGCACAATCGCGGGCAGGCGGAGCTGTGACAAATGCGAGATCTCGAACCGCAGAGCGCGGCAGGAGAGATGAAGATGGTTTGCGACCTGGACCAGGCTGCGCAGCGTGACACCCTTCAGCGACACCGGATGCTGGCGCCGCAGAGTGTTCAGGTCGATGTGATGCCCGTAATACGAAACGATCATAGCGAGACAGGCGAGCCCGCATTCCGCGGCTTCCGACTGCATGATCACTGGGAGATGCCGCCGACCGCTGAAATTCAACGATATCTGCATGGCATTCACATCCTGGCGCTGAAAAGGGGATCAAGAAGCCACGTCACCAGCGGGCGCTTGTCTAAAAGCATGTCCGCCCGCAGCGTCATGCCGGCTTGCAGCGGGAGCCTGCGCCCATAGGCATCGACATCCGGGCGGTCGAGGGTCACGGTCACCTTGTACATGGGTCCTTGAAGAGTGATCGGCGTGGCAATGTCCGCGCCCGTCAGGACCGTCTGCGAGACCTCGGCGATGCTACCGCCGTAGACGCCGAAACGCTGATACGGAAAGGCATCGAAGAGCAGTCTGACCCTCTGGGCCGTGCGGACGAAGCCGATCGCCCGGGTGGGCACGAACAATTCGGCCTGCAGGACGCTGTCGGTGGGGAGAAGCTCGAGTTGCAGGCGGTCGGCGCTGGTGACCTGTCCGACCTTTGCCTGCAGCGCCGACACGCGGCCAGCCCGCGGGGCCAGGATGACGTAGGCGTGTCGTCCATCAATCTCGGCGAGGCGCTGTTCGGTGCTTGAAAGCTCATTGCGCAGCGATTGGCTCTTGTCTTCCATCGCCGTTGGAAGCTGCTCCAGCGCGTAGCGTGCATCGACAAGTTCGTTCCGTTTGGTGGACAGGTCCCGATGGAGCGCGTACAGCATCTGTCTTTGCTCAAGAAACTCCTCCTGACGCCGACGATATTCGATCAGCGGCATATTCCCGCGTTCCTTCAGCTGACCAGCCGACGACAAGGAGTCTTTTGCCAATTTGATCCGTTCATTCTGGGTGTCGATCTGCTCCTCCAAATAGGAAATTTCCGTGGTGAGGTTCTCGATCGTAATCCTCAGATGCTCCTGTTCAGAGGCGGTCCGGACCATTTGGGCCTTGATTTGGTCGACCAGTTTCTGCCGTTGGGACGTCAGCGAGGACAGCATGGTGGCGTCCACATTTTGCCCGTCTGCCGTGGTGACCGAATTTTCTACGGTCAACAACGGTTGGCCTTGCTCAACTTGCTGTCCCTCGGCGACATGAACTGCTTTGATGATGCCGGGGCGTGGTGCGATCACCTTTGCCGTTCCGGAGGCGGGGGATAAATACCCGGTGACGGTTTCTTTCCGGGTATACTGAGCAAAGGCGACGAACAGAATCAGAATAGCGATGGATGCGGCGATGAGCCCGGTCGATATTTTGAGTGAAGGTGGCTGAAGTGTCGCGATTTCCCCGAACTTTCGCTGCTGCCGCTGGAAGTCAATCGCCGCCTGACGGAACAGAGTGCGTTCAGCGGGACGAAAAAGCGCTTGCTCGACCACGACGTTTCTCCGATGGAACGAGCCTGCAGGCTCCCCGCCCGGCATCCGTTTGCCAAAGACCGCGCCATCAAGCGGACGGAGCAAGCGGCAGCCGAGCGCTTTCCTCTCTGCCACGTCCTGGGCATCGACGGATGGGGGAAACGGCGATGAGGCTTTTCAGGTTGAGTGGTGGTGGCCGGAGCCGAACACCCCGCGGGTCCCTCGCGGATCGTCCGCCCGAGACGTGGCAAGAACGCCGGGAAAGCCGGCCGACACCGGAAGCCCCTTTCCTGGCGCGTGTGCCAGGAAAGGGGCTCCATGCGAACCATTGACGGAAAGGACCGTCGGACGGATCACCGGCTCAAAGCGTTCTTACGTGCTCGAGGTGGCGGTCGCCGTTCCGCTGGTGGAGGTGGCGGTGCCACCGTCGCCGCCAAAGGAACTGTAGAAGATCGCTCCCTTGTAGTTGCCGCCCTTGGCGTTCCAATCACCATTGACGGTGATGTCTCCACCATTGCCGCCATTCGCGGAGGCGTAGGCGACGGACGCCGCGACGGCGAGGGCAACTTCGCTGCGGTGGTGATGACCACGGTTCCCGCCGCTCACCGCGTCCATCTCAGCATCAGTCAGCTCGATAAGCATATCGGTCATCTTTTCCTCCTAAAATGTCAGAATTGACAGTACATCATTTGCGGCACGGCCGCAGTTTTCCGGGGAGCATTTGGGATTGCGCCGGAGTAGATGCCAGGAGCTTCTAGGGAGTGGGGATATTTGCGAAAGCGCCCGGCATGTGAATGCGTTGTTCTATGCGCATTCTGTCGTGCCGACCGACTCATACTGGCCCGAAGTCTGCTGGGATTACCAGCCGCACTTTGGGGCCTTCTGCCCATTGGACAGGACGATAAGCACATGCGGTAGAGAGATACCGGCGTTTGTGCGTGAGATCAGGCCAAAATAAGAGGTGTTTTGACGACTGAAGCACGCACGGCTAACTCGTTATCACCTTCTATTTCCATGCTGTAATGGCTCAAAATAATGTATACGATATCCTTCGAGGGCAATATTGCTGATCGTGGCGAGACAGCGTAGTCCTGTGCCGATCGGGCCTATCACGCGTGGAGGGCAGTACCGAAACGGTAGAGTACGTCAAGACAATCGTGGCTTTTCATCGCGACAGCTTGGTGCAGGGATGCGGGAATGGCGGCGGCTTGCGGATCGGCGTGACGTTGGCGCACAAATCGTCGGAAGCTGGCGGTGTTATGGTTTTGGCGGGTATAGAGGCGTCCCGCTGAAGCCGAGAGCCAGATGCCCTACAAGGCCAACGAGAGCCGCCGCCACAAGATCCCGCGCGCCCGCTACCGGGTCGAGAACTGAATCGCGGTAGGGAACGCCATTACTGGCGTCCCCCCGCACAGATCCGTACGTGCGGCATTCCCGCATACGGCTCCTACCTCGGGTGTTTGACGGCAAAGCGTTGCTGCGGCCAAGGGTGAAGGATCCGCGGTTTGGGGAGCCAGTCGTTGGCGATCTTGGCAATCCTCGCCCACGTCGAGGCATCCTTCTGGCTTCGTCGCCGGAGCGTGCGTCGCCAGAGGTCGATGACGTGATAGCGAAACGCCTCCAAGGCGCGACTGTTGGTCGGCACCGCGTGATAGTTGTAGTACCCGGTGGTGACCTGCCTCAGCCATTGCCCCTGTCGAGGAATAGGCTGGTGCATGCGCCGTCGCAGCTCCTCCTTGATCTCTGTGAGCTTGACCTGCATGCGGTCGCGACGGGTCTTCCGATGGATTTGGAAGTCACCCCGGCGCGTCTTGCCGCAGATGAAAGTGAAGCCCAGGAACGTGAAGGTCTCCGGTTTGCCGAGCCCGCGCCGCTTTCGATTGGCCGCGGCGAAGCGGCCGAACTCCAGCAGGCGGGTCTTGTCCGGATGGAGCGACAACGCGAACTCCCGTAACCGCTCGCGCATGGCCTCCCAGAAGCGCCGGGCATCCGCCTCGTGCTCGAAGCCGACGACGATAGCGTCGGCATAGCGCACGATGATCATAGCGCCCGTGGCCTCGCGCCGTCGCCAGCGCTCGGCCCAGAGGTCGAAGACGTAGTGCAGGTAAACGTTGGCGAGCAGTGGTGAGGCCACCGAGCCTTGCCCCGTCCCCGTGTCACTGGTCGTCACGACCTCATCCTCCAAGACACCCGCCTTGAGCCATTTCTGGATCAGGCGGATGATGCGCGGGTCGCCGATCCGGTGGTTCAGGAAGCGGACGAGCCAGCTTTGGTCCACCGCGTCGAAGAACGACTGGATGTCGGCATCGAGGATGAAGTTCACCTTGGTGCTGGAGATGCCGACCACCAGGGCGTCCAGCGCATCGTGCTGGCCGCGCTTGGGCCGGAACCCGTACGAGAACCCGAGGAAGTCCTCCTCGTAGATCGCGTTCAGCACCGCGACGACCGCTCTCTGGACGATCTTGTCCTCCAGAGCGGCGATCGCCAGCGGCCGCTGTCGCCCGTCCGCCTTCGGGATGTACCGTCGGCGCGACGGCAGGGCTTTGTACGCTCCCCGGTGGACCCGGTCGTGCAGGTCCTGGAGCCGAAGCTCCAGGTCCGCCTCGTAGTCCTGCCACGTCAGCCCATCCACTCCCGGCGCGGCGTTCCGCTTGAGGGCGAAGAACGCCAGCCGGAGCAGGTCGGGGTTGAGATGATGGAAGAGCGCGGTGAACCGTTCCTTCTTCCTGTGTCTTGCGGCCTGCCGTACGCGGTCCAGCGCCTGGGACACGCTTTCCCGGTTCTGCGCCCGGCGCGTGCTTTGCTGGCCCGCGTTCCCCTTGGTCCCCGCCCTTCGCTCCCCCGGCTCCGCGGCCGGTCGCCCGGCCTTGTTCGTCGGCTTCATCGCTACTATGGCGGGGTCTGACTTCTCCCGTCCGTGCATCATCGGCTACGGCTCCTCACCTTCCCGATGCGGACCCGGGGCAAACCTCGGGTCGGGCGGGAGATCTCCCGGTTCCCGTACAAGGAG
Source organism: Azospirillum canadense (assembly GCF_025961225.1). Taxonomy (GTDB): domain Bacteria; phylum Pseudomonadota; class Alphaproteobacteria; order Azospirillales; family Azospirillaceae; genus Azospirillum; species Azospirillum canadense. Next base: position 464,197 of record NZ_JAOQNG010000003.1, read on the forward strand.
CGTCCGTGCATGCTGGGGTCTCTGACCACGCCGGGCCGGCGGGGGCTCGCGCTGGCGCCCCCACTCGTATGGCCTTCCGTTACAGTAACAACGTCGGCACCCGGGACTGTCGCCCTTTCGCGGCTCAATGGCCAGCCTGCACGCTCCCCTGCCGACGCTTCGCCGGCCCCCTCGCGAGGGCCGACGCACGGCTCGGGGCCAGTGTGGGTCGCTACTCCTTCACTGCAATGGACTTGCACCATCTACTCCTTGCCGGTCTCCCGGCGCACTACCGTTGGCGAACTTGGCAGCGTCGGTCCGCCGTTCCTGAGCCGATCGGACCTCTGCTCCGGCTGTTAGGGGAGGTGATGCCGTTGGGGAGAACTGCCATGTCACTGCCAAAACAGCGCATTGAGTCTATTCCGGCGGAGACGGCCCGGGTGGCCCGCGCGGCGTTTCCCAAGGGCACTCTTTGCATGCGCTTACGGGATGAGTTTGGCCCAATCTTCCAAGATACGCTGTTCAGCACCCTATAGTCGCACACCGGCCAGCCGGCCGTCTCGCCATGGCGCCTGGCCCTCATCTGCGTTCTGCAGTTTGCTGAGGGGCTGTCTGACCGCCAAGCCGCGGAGGCCGTGCGCAGCCGGATTGACTGGAAATACGCCTTGGCTCTTGAGTTGACCGACCCGGGCTTCGACTTTTCCGTCCTGTGTGAGTTTCGCGCCCGCTTGGTTGCGGATCATGGTGAGCATTTGGTGTTTGACGCGCTTGTCCGACGGCTCATCGAATGTGGTCTGTTGAAGCCGCATGGCCGGTACCGGACGGATTCCACCGATGTCTTGGCGGCGGTACGGACCATCAACCGCTTGGAAGGCGTCGGCGAGATGCTCCGAGCAGCGCTCAACGATTTGGCCACTGTGGCCCCGGCATGGCTGCGCACGCAGGTCCGGGAAGACTGGAGCGACCGCTACAGTCGGCGCGTGGAGGATCATCGCCTTCCCAAAACCGAAGCCGCTCGGCGCACCTTAGCCGAGCAAATTGGCAGCGATGGGCATCAGCTGCTCGCCGCTCTTTATGAGCCGACAACGCCGCCGTGGCTGCGAGAGCGCCCAGCCGTCCAGTGCCTGCGCCAATACTGGGTTCAGCAGTTCTACGTGGCCGACGACAAGGTGACGTGGCGGACACCGGCTGATCTGCCGCCAGCGGGCCTGCGCGCGCACACGCCTTATGATCCAGATTCGCGCTACGCCAACCGGCGGACGACCGGCTGGCACGGCGACAAGGTTCACCTGACGGAAACGTGTGATGAGGGCGCTCCTCATTTCATCACCCACGTGGTGACGACGTCAGCAACGGTCCCGGACCTGAGTATGACCGTGCCGATCCACGAGGCGCTCGCAACTCGGGGCCTCCTGCCGCATCGCCATTATCTGGATGCGGGGTATATCGATGCCGGCATTCGGGTCTGCTCGACACGGGATTTCCACGTCGCGCCCGTCAGTCCGGTTCGGCCCAACAGCAACTGGCAAAGCAAAGTGCCGGGCGGCTACACCATTGATGCCTTCACCATTGACTGGGAGAACCGCAAGGTGCGCTGCCCGCAAGGGCAGCTCAATACGACCTGGAAACCCGGCAAAGACATGCAGGGAAACGACGTTCTTGAAATTACCTTTGGCCATGCGATCTGCCGACGCTGCCCAAGCCGGGCTCTGTGTACTCATGCGCCCTCGGCGTCGCGCCGCATCACGGTACGCCCGCAGCCCGAACACGAGGCCACCCAGAAGGCGCGCCGCGAGCAGCAAAACGAGGGCTGGCAGGCCGACTACGCGCGGCGCGCGGGCATCGAAGGTACCCTTTCGCAGGGGACCCGAGCCTTTGAACTCCGAAAATGCCGCTACTTTGGTTTGGCAAAGATCTCTCTAGGAAGTCCTTGCGGCCACGGCCATGAACTTGGTCCGGGCCTACGCTTGGCTTTCCGACCAGCCACTTGCAAAAACGCGCCGCTCACGCTTCGCAACCGTGTGTAGCCCCGCTGTGACCTGAGCCACCGGGTTCGCCAACAGTGTCGAGAACTGGGCGGCCTATGATGCGGCGCTGCGTCGGCGTGGTGTTGTCAGGTTGCTGGTCGTTGGTTCGGCATGGCAGGGTGCCGGGCATGAGCACGACGCCCAGTCCGTACCGCGGTTTCCGCTTTCCAGCGGCGATCATCAACGAAGCGGTGTGGCTTTACCACGGATTCAGCTTGAGCCTGCGCGAGGTCGAACTGATGCTGGCGGCGCGCGGCATCGAGGTCAGCTACGAGACCATCCGGGAGTGGAGGCTGCGCTTCGGCCGGGAGTTCGCCAACGCGCTCAAGCGCCGTCGGCCCCAGCCGGGCGACAAATGGTTCCTCGACGAGGTGTTCATCCGCATCCGCGGCAAGCAGCACTACCTGTGGCGCGCGATCGACCAGAACGGCATGGTGCTGGACATTCTGGTCCAGAGCCGGCGCAACACGAAGGCGGCCAAGCGCTTCTTTCGCAAGCTGCTGAAAGGGGTGCGTTACGCCCCACGCGTCCTCGTCACCGACAAGCTGAAGTCCTACGCGGCAGCGAAGACGGATCTGAAGCTCGGTGGCGAACACCGACAAAGCCGATACCTGAACAACGCCGGCGAAGTGTCGCATCAACCAACCCGACGGCGCGAACGGCACATGAAGAGGTTCAAGTCCGCCAGGCATGCCCAACAGTTTCTCTCCACCAACAGCCCGATCCACAACCACTTCCAACTGCGCCGCCACTTGATTTCCGCTACCGAGTATCGCGCCGCCCGCGCTCGCGCTTTCACTACGTGGCGCGAGGCGACCGGCCTTGCCCGGACCGCCTGAACCAGTGAACAAGCAGGTTGTCCAAACCCTCAGTGCATCAACCGACCGCCAAGTTGATGGTGTGGACGACCGCTGCTCCCGGCATCGAGGTGCCATAGATTGGTGGTTGCTGAACTCCACCTATGAGAGGGCCGTCCACATGAGCATTGTCACCGTCGGTCTCGATCTTGCCAAGCACGTCTTCCAGGTTCATGGCGTTGATGAAGCCGGAAAGGTGGTCGTGCGCCGGCAGCTTCGCCGGGAGCAGGTGGAGGCGTTCTTTCGTGGCTTGACGCCTTGCCTGGTCGGTCTGGAGGCGTGCGCGACGGCTCATCACTGGGCGCGTCTCATCCGGGCTCTCGGCCATGAGGTCCGGCTGATCCCGCCGACCCGGGTCAGGGCCTACGTGCAGCGCGGCAAGAAGAACGACGCCGCCGATGCCGCGGCCATCGCTGAGGCGGTGACGCGGCCGCACATGGCCTTCGTTCCGATCAAGAGCGAGGACCAGCAAGGCGTTCTGGTGCTTCATCGCTCCCGTGACCTGCTGGTGCGGCAGCGCACCATGCTGCTCAATGCCCTGCGCGCCCATCTGGCGGAATTCGGCATCGTGGGGGCGCAAGGCCCTCGTAAGCTGGCCGAGTTGATCGATCGGCTGAACGATCTGACGCTCCCCGAGCTGGTTCGCTTGGCGCTGGTGGAATTGGCCGAACAGATCGCGAGCTGCCGTGCGCGGATTGCGGCCCTGGAGAAGGCCATCCTGGCGTGGCATCGCACCACCGAGGCCAGTCGCAATCTGGCCACCATTCCCGGCATCGGGCCGATCACCGCCTCGGTGCTCGCCGCCACCGTCAGCGATCCGAGCGCGTTCAAGAACGGCCGCCAGCTGGCCGCGTGGCTGGGGCTGGTGCCGCGGCAGAATTCCAGCGGCGGCAAGGATCGGCTCGGCGGCATCACCAAGGCTGGCGACCGCTCGCTCCGTCGTCTTCTGGTCATGGGCGCCACCACGGTGATCCGCTATGCCCGCCGCAAAGCGCCCGGCGAGGGCGAGTGGCTGAAGGGCCTGCTGGCCCGCAAACCGCCCCGGCTGGTCAGCATCGCGCTGGCCAACAAGATGGCCCGCATCGCCTGGGCGGTGCTCAGCCGCGGCGACGTCTACCGCAAGACTGTCCCGGTTCCGGCGGTTCCCTGAGCCGTCAGCGCCAGGAGCATCCGGAGCGGATTGTCCGCCCGTCCGCGGAACCTTCTCAAGCCTGGCCCTGCGGGCCACCGCCTGCGGCGGCGCTGGGCTTGACAAGGCCCTGCCGACGAGCGGTCTGTTCCACCATCGGATGCAAGCCACCGTGTCGCTGGACCGTCCGGTTTGGTAACGCTGAAGAACAGGACCATGCTGTGTGAGGGTGCCGAGAGAGGTGATGGCGAAACGGTTCGAGCCGGGGATCGGGAAGACCCACGTACTGTCATGCGCCTCGAGCGCGGCACGTTGATCGGGACCCAATCCCGCGGAGTTCATCATGGCCCGCGGTCATCAGCACCGCATCCTTCGAGGCCGGACACAGGACCGCACCCGACCTTTTCGCCAAGCCAGATCTCTTTTCCCTTGCGCCGCAGCGGTCGTCCACACATGACAATACCCCTGGAACCTTGTCTACATGAGGCCGTAGACCCGATCTGAGTTCCTCTGGGCCAGGTGGCACACCACATGGAACGGTGGATGGGTGACATGGGAACCCGGCGGCTATTCTCGCTCCTGGTCGCGCTGTCCTTCCGCCATGTGAACTCTCTCGAACGCGCCCCCTAGGTCGTTCGGTGTCACCGGTTTGTGGACGAGGCCAAGCCCGTGCAGGTCGGCTTGGCGGTGAGACTCCGCCGTCATCTCGCCGGTCAGAATGATGCCTGGAATGCGGACGCCGCACAGGTCGCGGATCCGTTGCACGGCCTCAATCCCCGTCCGCCCGTCGCGCAGCCGGTAATCCGCAACGATGACGGCGGGTTTCCGTGCCGTGTGGCCCAGGGCGTCGCACGCCTCGTCGGCGGAGCCGGCCGCCAGCACGTCGAATCCCCAGTCCTGCAATATCGCTCGCAGGCTCTCCAGCACCAAGCCATCGTCATCCACCGCGACCGCCAGGCGGCCGTTCCCGGTGATCCGCACCGTCGGTCGCACCGGATGGTGCAGTTCCTCCTGCGCAAGCGGCACCGTCACGCTGAACACGGAGCCCTTCTTCGGTGTCGAGCGGACGGCGACCGCGTGGCCGAGCAAGTTGGATAGGCGCTGCACGATGGCCAAGCCCAGGCCGAGCCCCTGGGCACGGTCGCGTTCCAGGTTGCCGACCTGGTGAAACTCCTCCCAGATCCGGTTGGTGTGCTCGCGCGGAATGCCGACGCCGGTGTCCCGAACGTCGATGCGCAGAAGGCCATCGGCTCTGCGGCAGGTGACGCTAACCCGGCCCGTGTCGGTGTAACGAACCGCGTTCTCAACCAAGTTGGACAGCATCCGGCCCAAGAGCACCGGATCGCTGCGCACGACCGCCGAACACGGACCGATGTGAAAGTCCAGGCCCTTGGCCCGGGCCACCGCGCCGAAAGTCGTCGCCGCCTGCAGAAGCAGCTGCTGAACGGCGAATGGCTCGATCTTCGGCGTGACGATGCCGGCGTCGAGCCGGGAGACGTCGAGCAGGCTGTCGAGCAGCGATTTGAGCGCGTCCAGCCCTCGCCCGAGCGCGGTCAATGCTTCCTGACCGGCGCTGCCATGGACGTGTCGCCCCAACACGTGAGCGAACAAGAAGAGCGACTGCAAGGGCTGGCGCAGGTCATGCGAGGCGGCGGCGAGGAACCTGGATTTGGCCCGATTGGCCCGTTCGGCCTCCTCCTTGGCGGCGCGCAACGCCTCCTCCATGCGCTTGCGCCCGGTGATGTCCAGGCTGATGCCGAGCAGGCGCAGCGGCTGGCCGTCGGCGTCGTAGACGGCCCGCCCGAGGCCGAAAATCCACCGCACGCCGGTGTCGGTCTGCACGGAACGCGCCTCCATCGCGTAGGCCTCCCGGCGGGCGGCGAAGGTGTCGCACACCACCTGCACGACCCGCGGGCGGTCCTCGGGATGAATGCGGGCAAGCCACGTGTCGTGCGTCGGCGTGTCGTGGGCCGGGTCGAGCCCCCAGTGCCGATACACCTCGTCCGACCAGGTGAGCGCCCCGGTCACCACGTCCCACTCCCAGGTCCCGGCCTGGGCCGCGGCGAGGGCAAAGCGCAGGTGTTCTTCCTTCAGCCGCAACGCCTGCCGGGTGGCGACGTGGGCGGTGATGTCGGTGGCGGCGCCGATGACGCCGATCACGGCACCGCCGGCGTCCCGGTCGGGTTCCACGATCAGGTCGTAATGGTGCTCCGCGCCATCCTGACGCACGCGGATCTCATGGCGCTCACCCTGGCCGCTCTCCAGAACGCGGCGCTTGATGGCGGTGAGCGCGGCGGCGTCCTCCGCGCGCTCGAACAGGTCCGCGTCGGCGGTCCCCAGCACCGCTTCTGCCTGGTAACCGAGCGCGGGATTGAGAATCCAGGTGTAGCGGAGATCGCGATCTTGGTTGAACACCACCGTCCCGGCGGTCCGGATGGCGATCCGCAGGCGTTCCAGCAGGCGCTGGCGCTCCTCCTCGGCCCGCTTGCGCGGCGTGATGTCCCGGTAGAAGATGCCGATGCCCTCCGGGGTCGGCTCGACCTGCACCTCCAGCCAGAGGTCATGGACGTCGTCTTGGTAGTGATCCTCCAGGGTGACCGGCACCCGCTCGGTCATCGCCCGCTGGTAGGCGATCTCCTGCGGGCCGCCGAGCAGGGCCGGCCAGACCTCCCAGACCGTCTTCCCGCTGATCTCCTCGCGAGGGCGCCGGTTGAGCCGCTCGCCGGCACGGTTCTGGAAGAGAATGCGGTACGTGCGGTCGAGCGCCAGGAAGGCATCGCTGATGCACTCCAGGATGTCCGTGGCGCGCCGGTTGGCAACCGCGACCGCCTGAGCCGCCTCATGCTCCGCGGTGCGGTCGTGCACGACCAGTAGAAACCCCTGCGCCCCACCGGGACCAAGCGGCATCAGCTGGTCCTTGGTCCAGAACCGGTGGCCGTCCTTGCGCACGTGCCAACGTTCGGTCTGCGCCCGGCCCGCGGCCAAAGCCATGGAGATGTCTTGCTCCAGAACGTCCGCCCGACGGTCTTCAGGGGTGAAGATGAGGCGGAGGTCCTGGCCGACGATCTCGCCTGGCTCCCAGCCCAGAAGGATGCGCGCACCGGGGTTCCAGCCGGTGATCCGCCCTTCCGGGTCTGTGGTCACGATGCCATGATCGGTTGCGTTGTCGTAAAGGAGATGCAGAAACGAGGCGCTGTTCGGGGGCGCGGCTTGCGACGGTGCGGGAGCAGCCTCGCCGCCACGACCACACTGTCCGTGCTCACCCTGCCCCTCAACACCCCGGTCCAGGTCAGCGAGCCTGCGTTTCAATGCCGCGATCTGCCGGACGAGCGCGTCGCGTTCCGTGTTCCTTTCGATGCGCTGTTCGTCCATGACTGACCGAACTTTCCGGTTTACGTTGAGCAGTGCGCCGCACATTTCCAGGCTTGCGGCAAGTCTAAACACGTCACCGAGTGGATCGTTCGCGCCGCCCGCACGGATAGCCTGCTACACGATCACGCAGGTCGCCGCCGTGGCCGGCATCGGTGTGCGGGCCGTATTCGCGATGGACGATACACTCGGGTTTTATGAAAGGGAATGGTCACAACGTGCCGCTCGGCGGCACGACCGCTCCGTCGGCCTGCCGTCCGCGTCGCGCCCGCGGTCAAGTTTCCGCACGTCTTCAAGCAACCAAGGTCCCCTTCCGGAACGACCGAGGCCACAGGTTGGCCAAGTCATGCTCTGCAGCCGGCCCGGCACCCACGCCAACGCCACTATCGGAAGGTGGCCCTCTCCGCGCGGCTTGCCGGTTATTCGCGCGTTGGGCACAGTGTTGGACCAGACAACAATGCCGCAGCCGGAAGGCCCCCGCCCTGTGAGACAGACGTCGGCCAACGTCGAACCCGATTTCCGCATGCTTTTCGGTGCGGCCCCGGGCAATTGCCTGGTGTTGACGCCAGATCTGACGATCGTTGCTGTCACCGATGCGTATCTGCGGGCCACGCGCACGCAGCGCGAGGACATTCTTGGCCGCCCCTTGTTTGAGGTGTTTCCCGACAATCCTGCCGATCCCGACGCGACCGGCGCGCGAAACCTGCGCGCCTCCCTGGAGCGCGTGCGGCGGAACCGGTGCCCGGATGCCATGCCGGTGCAGCGGTACGACCTGCCCCGACCGGCCGCCGAGGGGGGCGGCTACGAGGACCGGTATTGGAGCCCGGTCAACACGCCGGTGCCGGATGCCAGCGGTGAGGTCGCTTGGGTCATCCATCAGGTCACGGATGTCACCGACGTCGTCCGGCATCGGACCGCCGAGATCAGCCCCGATCAGTTCGCCACCAAGCAACAACAAATCATCGATGGCTTGCGAGCCGCGAACGCCGCGCTCGCGCAGGAAACGGACGAGCGCCGCCGGGTCGAGGAGGCGCTGCGCGCGAGCGAGAAGCGCTTCCGGCACATGGCCGACCATGCGCCGGTGATGGTGTGGGTTACTGATCCCGATGGAACCTGCATCTACCTCAGCCAAGCCTGGTACGCCTTCACCGGCCAGACGCCCGAAACCGGGTTGGGGTTTGGCTGGCTTGATCCGATACATCCGGAGGACCGGGCGTCCGCCGAGCACGTGTTTCGCGAGGCCAACGCACGGCGGGAGGCGTTCCGCCTCGAATACCGGGTGCGCCGGGCGGATGGAGCGTGGCGCTGGGTGATCGACGCCGCCGCGCCGCATTTCGCCGATGACGGAACCTACCTCGGCTACGTCGGCTCGGTCATCGACATCACCGCCCGCAAGGAGGCGGAAGAGGCCTTGCGCCAGGCCAAGGAGGACGCCGAGCAGGCCAACCTGGCCAGATCAAAGTTCCTGGCCGCGGCGTCGCACGATCTGCGCCAGCCCATGCAGTCGCTCCTGCTGTTCCTGGACGTTTTGAGGCCGCATGTCGCCGCCAAGGGGCAGCAGGCGTTGCAACACCTTGGCCATGGGCTGGACGTTCTCCGCGACCTGCTGAACAGTCTGCTGGACATCTCGCGCCTGGATGCCGGTGTCGTTCAGCCGAACGTCGAGGACGTCGCGCTTCGCCGGGTGCTGGATGAGATTGCCGCAGCCTACGCTCCCATCGCTGCAGCCAAGCGCTTGGACCTGCAGGTCGCGCCATGCCGCGCGGTGGTGCGCAGTGATCGCACGCTTCTCGGCCGCATGCTGCGGAACCTGGTCGAGAATGCGTTGCGCTACACTCCAGCGGGACAGATCAGCATCGAGTGCCGTAAAACCGGGGATCGCCTCCGGATCGAGGTGTCCGACACCGGGATCGGCATTCCTCCGGAGCACCTGGACCAAATCTGGGAGGAGTTCCATCAGGTCGGCAATCCGGAACGCGATCGCAACCAGGGCCTCGGCCTGGGGTTGGCCATCGTGCAGCGCCTGTCGGCCCTCCTCGATCACCCCGTCCACGTCCGCTCGATCAAGGGACAAGGGTCGGTGTTCAGCGTCGAAGTGCCGCTCGGCCAAACGCAACCACGCTGCGCTCCGGCGCCGGTCACCGAGGTGAAGGGAAACGGCCGGTTCGCCGTTCTGGTGGACGATGACACCATCGTGCTGCTCGGCCTGAAGGCCATGTTCGAAACCTGGGGGTATGAGGTGCTGGCGGCGGGCTCCGCTGACCAGGCCCTTGCCCATCTTCGGGTCTCTGGCCGGCGCCCGAGTGTTGTTGTGGCGGATTACCGGTTGCGCGACGGACGAAGTGGCGTGGACGCGATCTTGCGCATGCGGGAGGTGTGCGGCACCGCCGTGCCGAGCATTCTCCTGACCGGAGAAACCGGGGCTGAAGTCCAGCACCATGCGAGGGCGCACAACCTCGGTATTATCCACAAGCCGGTGACGTCGCGTCAGTTGGCAACCGCCCTGAACGCCCTTCTTTGAGCGGAAATGTCCAGGCAAATGTCCAGGCAGTCCCAGGATGTCGCCGACAGTCGGATATCCGCTGCCGACAACATCCGGTGCAAGCAGACGGAACGACCACCGGACAAGCGGGTCATGAGGGTGCTGCCCTCGTGACCCATGGGAACCGATAACGGTTTCCAGGAACGTCATACCGAGCGCGATGCTGTGCTGCTGGACCAGATCGAGCGAGCGCTCCCACACCCCCAAGCGGGACCAGTGGATAACCGTCCGCGCCGCCATCCACCACGACCCCAAATCGGCGGGCTGGCGCGCCACTTGGCTCCATGCGTGTGCCGTCAGAGGTTCGCCGTGACCGTGCGACGCAGGTTCTGGAGTGGTGTTTTGCCGCGCGAGCGGCAGTCCTCGATCAGCGGATGCAGAATCCCCCATTCCGCATCCGTCAGCCCCTTGGTTCCACGCCCATTTGGCATCCCGTTCAGACGGGCACAGATCTCAAGCGCTTCTGTATCGCGCCCTAACAGACCCTAGCCGGGATTATGCACCGGGGTTGGCGGGTGTAGCGGCATCCGTTGAGCGGCCGTAGGATTTGGGTGCTGACGCCAACTCCTGCCGTTTTCGGAGCGCCCACCCGCCATGGTTGATCCTACGCTGCCGCTGCCCGGTCTGTCACCCCTGGCTGGAAAGCCGGTGATCGGGCGCTTTGATGGTGGCCGCTTGTCCTCCGATGGCGGGCTGCTGGTCCTGCGCGAGGTCGAACAGCGGCTGCGCGTGGCCGAACGGCTGGCCGCCTGCCTCAAGGATCCGCGCGATCCCACGCGCACCGTGCATCCGTTGGCCGACATCATCGGATTCCGCCTGCTGGCCATCGCGGCGGGCTACGAGGACGGCAACGATGCCGACAGTCTGCGCTCCGATCCGCTGTTCAAAATGGCCCTGGAGCGGCTGCCGTCCGAGCGCGACCTGTGCTCGCAAGCCACCATCTCGCGCCTGGAGAACCTGCCGGATACCCGTGCCTTGCTGCGCATGGGCCGGGCCATGGTCGATCTCTACTGCGCGTCGTTCCGCCACGTGCCCAAGCGCATCGTGCTGGATGTGGACGACACCTTCGACACGGTGCATGGCGGCCAGCAGTTGCGCCTGTTCAACGCCCATTACGACGAGTACGGCTTCCAGCCCATCGTCGTCTTTGACGGCGATGGGCGCTTCGTCACCGCCGTGCTGCGCCCGGCCAAGCGGCCCAAGGGCACCGAGATCCGCGCCTTCCTGCGCCGCCTGCTCCGTGCCCTTCGGGCGAATTGGCCGCACACCGAGATCCTGCTCCGTGGTGACGGTCATTACGCCTGCCCGGAGGTGCTGGACTGGTGTGAGGGCGAGAGGATCGACTACGTGCTGGGCTTACCGACCAGCCGCACCTTGCGCCGTCACGTCACCACGCTGGAGGCCAGCACCGCCGCCCGCTTCCAGGCCACGCCCGGAGCCGACAAGGTGCGCCGCTTCAAGGAGTTCTACGACGGCGCCAGCACCTGGAGCCGGGTGAGGCGCATCGTCGCGCGCGTCGAGGCCGGAGGCCAGGGCACCGACACCCGCTTCATCGTCACCAACCTGCGCCATGGCACGGGACGCTGGCTGTACGAGGTTTTGTACTGCGCGAGGGGACAGGCGGAAAATCATATAAAAGCGTGGAAAGCCCATCTCGCTGCTGACCGCACCTCCTGCACCAAGGCGATGGCCAACCAGTTCCGCCTCTTTCTGCACGCCGGGGCGTACTGGCTGCTGTGGAGCCTGCGCTCACTGATGCCCAAACGCTCCCGCTGGCGCACGGTGCAGTTCGACACCTTGCGTCTGCGTTTGGTGAAGATCGCCGCGCGGATCGTGGAGATGAAGACGCAGATCAAGGTCCACCTGCCGACCAGCGCCCCCGATCAGGCGATCATCCATCTCGCCCTCGGCCGTCTGCCGCGGCTGATCACTTGAACACCGGGGCAGCGTGCCCCAGCCGTCACCCACTCCCGTCCACCGCCAACTCCACCGACCTCACGCCGCCAGCAGCGCGGCGACTGAGGGCGCATGCCCCTGCAACCCCACGCTGAACATCTCCGCTCGGTGGCCAGCCCGCGCCTCACTCCGGTGAATAAAGGCGGCTAGCTGGCGTGTCCGGGTGTGCCACCATGCGGTCGGGAAGGGCGGTCGCTACGCGCCGTGACGTTGGCGTTCCCATTCCGCTGATGGGCGCTGTACCGCTTGAGCAGCACGTTGATCTCCGAGCCGACAAGGATCACCAGTCCGGCAATGTACAGCCACAACATCAGGACGACCACGGCGCCGATGCTGCCGAGGTCGCGTCGTAGTCGGCGAAACTGCGGGTGTAGAGCGAGAAACCCAGCGAAGCGACAATCCGCAGGCTCACGCCGACCACGCTGCCGGGGGTGATGAACAGAAACCGCAGCTCGACGTTCGGCGCGTAGCGGTGGATCATCGCAAAGCCAAGCAGCAGCGCCAGCACGATGATCACCCACCGGAGCAGGGCGAAGGACGTGAGCAGAAGGCCGGAGAAGCCGAACCGGCTGCCGATCCAATCTTGGATGATGCCGCCCAGCACCACCAGCGAGAACGCGCCGATCACCAGCACACCGAAGCGCACGCTCAACACCAGCGCGGTCACCCGACCAGCGCGGTCACCCGCGCCCGCACGACGCTGCGGGCCTCCTTGACGTCGTCGGTGATGTTGAGTTGCTGCATGATCGCGTACATGCCGGTGGACGCGGCCCACAGCGTTGCCGCCACGCTGAAGGACAGCAGGCCGCCGCGGTGGTGGCTGGTGACCTGATGCACGACCTGCGACACCAGATTGGAAGCCTCATTCGGCCGCGCCTCTTTCAGCAGGTCCTTGATCGCCTGATCCACCCGCGGGATTGGCAGGTAGGGCAGGATGGTCATGGTCACGACCAGCGCCGGGAAGATCGCCAGCGTCAGGTAGAAGCCAAGCGCAGCGGCGCCGTTGAACACGTTGTCGTCGCTGATCGACCGATAGAGGTCGCGGATGAACCGCTTTGCGGAAACGCCATAGCACTACTTTGGCAGTTCTACTCCCGCCTGTATGGAGCGAGCCAGCACCGACAACACGGACATCGGATCGGTGCCGTCTGAAGGATGTGCGCGAGAATGGCTCGGCGCACGGCGGGCAGCGTCGGTTGCGGCGGCGGTCCGCTGTTGCGCTTTGGCCTTTTTCCCCCACTCCGGGGCGGCAGCGAGCCGGAGGTGCTGGAGGAATGCCAAGGCGATCATCACCAGAAGCGCATGATGGGGTGTTGGTGCAGCGAGGTCCGCACAGACGCAGTGAAGCCTGACACGACCTTTGATCAGGCGATGCGGACGGAGTTCGGGCGTGCTTGATCGATCATCCGGTTCAGGATGATGACGCCGGTGGCGGCTTCAGTTCGTTGGCCGGGCAACGTGCGTGCACGCAGCTGGTCGCCGAGGATGCGCTTGTAACGCGCCATCGCGGTTTCCGCCTTCGCCCGCTCGCCATAGTCGGTCTGCTTTTGCCAGCCTGAGCGCCCGTGCTCGGCCAGGCTCTGGATGTGGCGGTCCCGCTGGGTCGGGGCGGTTGTGGCGGCCTCGCTCACGACCGCCGTGGCGCGCGGGGGGATGATCACCCGAGCCCCGGCATCCCGGGCGGCGATGGTCTGGTAAATCGGTTCGCCGTCGTACGCGCCGTCAGCCATGACGGTGTCGATGGGGCCACTGATCTGGTCGAGCAGCGGTCCGACCTGGGAGGCGTCCCCGTCGCTGGTGGTGGTCAGCGTGGCCGCGACGATGGCGCTGCTGGCGGCATCCACCGCGAGATGGAGTTTGCGCCAGGTCCGCGGCCCGCGCACGCCATGCTTGTCGCGGTGCCACTCGCCGGCCCCGTAGACCTTCAAGCCGGTGCTGTCGATCACCAGCGTGACCGGGCCCGTCGGCAGGGCCGTGGCCAACACCGGCGTCAAGCGCGCCGCCCGGCGACTGATCGTCGTGTGGTCGGGAACCGGCAGGTCCACGCCCAGGAGATCCAGCAACGAGCCGAGCAGCCCCTCGGTCTGGCGCAGCGGCTGATGAAACACCAAGCGGACCATGAGGGCTGTTTCGATAGCCGTCTGCGAGTAGCGCGCTTGCCCACCGGGCGTCGTCCGCGGCGCCGCTCGCCAGGCGGCGATCGCCGTGTCGCTGACCCACAGCGTCAGACTGCCGCGCCGGCGCAGTCCGGCTTCGTACGACGCCCAATTCGTTACTTTGAACCGCATCTTCGGGATGTGATGGCGCCGCGCGTCGTTGTGTTTGTTCGGCATGCCGAGGCTGACCAATCCGGTAATCAAGAGACGCGCCCTTCTACACGATGACCCAGGACCGGCAATCCCGAACCTCGCTGCACCAACGCCATTCATTGCATGATCGTCGTTCACGCAGCCGCCCGGACCGGAATGCCGTCCAGGAACCGCGAAGGAGCTTTGGTGCACGGAGTCGGGGGCCGGTCTGTTCGCCCTTTCTGCCGCCGGTTACGCGCTGCGGACGGAGGTGGGGCGCCCTGCGTCGAGCATGCGGTTGAGCGCCGTTACGCCGATGATGGCTTCGGCTTGCTGCGCGGGCAGACTCCGGGCGTGCAGGCGGTCACCGAGAATGCCCTTATAGCGCGCCATGGCCGTTTCTCCTTTGGAGCGGCGGCCGTATTTGGTCTCGGCCTGCCAGCTCATCCGGCCGGTATCGACGATCCGCTGGATGTGGCGGTCGCGCCGGGTCGGAGCCGTGTCTGCCGTGTTGCTTGGCACCAGGGTGGCGCGCGGCGGGATGATCACCTCCAGCCACACGGCTTCGATGATGATTTCGGCCGGAAAATGGAAACCGCGGTAGGGGGCGGGGGCGTGCTCATGCCCACCTACCTGCCATGACGAACCGGCCGCCGGCAACCTGACAGCACCATTGTGACAGCGCGGATGTCACGCATGGCGAGGCCTCCAGCCGCCATTACCGGCCGATGGAGGCGCATTGCTCATCGATGTCGCAGCCGCTTCCTCCCTCACAAGGCCGGAGGACGTGCTTGACGGCCCGCGCAATCTCCTGAGACAGGATCCGTGCCTTGGCTGCCGCGGCACCTTCGCCGAGAGTGTCGCAGTCAGCTTTCAGCAAAATCATCGTATCGGCGTGCAGGCGGATCACCGCTTTGGCCTGAGTGGCGGTATAGCCTGGCGCTTCAAGGAACGTGCACAGCGAGTCCGCGATGCAGCCGACGCAGGTGTAGCCGAAGTGCCGCCCCTCTCCACGGATGCGATGGGCAACGGCAAAGATGGCCGATTCCCCAAGTTCGGGAGAGGTCGTGTCCACCAGCGTGCGCAGATCGTTCAGCTCCCGAGCCAAGTGCTCACTGTACTGTCGCTTGAGTTTGCTGATCGCGTCCTGGAACAGGAGGGCGGCGCTCTCTGGCAGTTCGGGAGCGCCGTCACCGATCTTGCGCTTGAGTCGGTTGGGTGGCATGACAATCCGCACCAAGCCGTCTTTGCTCATCCGCACACCTCCTGCGGTGTCCGCGTACAACTCATGATGTCCGAGATGTCTTCCTGCGTGAGCGGGACATCGGGAAGCCGACGGCCCCCGTCCGCAACCGGGCCCTGGTCGGACTGGCGCCGCTTCCGTCCCAGGTACCCCTCCGCGCCTTGGCGGCGGCGATCCGGGCCGATGTAGTTGGGCGCCTCGATGAAGGGACGCGGCCGCTCGATGACCGCGGCAAGGCGATGATAGAGCGCCTGTGGCGAGAGTGGCTTGACCAGGAACTCGCTCACTCCGGCGTTGCGCGCGGCCAGGACATTGCTCAGCCGGCTGTAGGCCGAGATCATGATGATCGGCGTGAAACGTTCCTGACCCGGCAGACGACGGATGCGGCGCGTCAGGTCCAAACCGTTCAGCGGCTGCATGTCCCAGTCGGTGAGAATCACATCCGGCTGCAGCGCCTCCAGTTTGTTCAGGGCGGCGACGCCGCTGTCGGCTTCGGTCACTCGGGTAAACCCCAACGCTTTGAGCATTTGGCGCAGAACCGCGCGCATCCACACGCTGTCATCGACGAGCAGCACGCTCGCGCGATCGAACGCATAGCCTTTCATGCCGTCCCCCGGGTAAACCGCGCCGGTCCGGACAGGGTGCAGGCGGCGCCTTTGAAACTTTCGAATGCATCATAATTTCGGAAGCGCCGTTTGTTAATAAACAAATTGCATCAATTCTAAACCATCTCACGGAGTGTGCCTTTCTGGTGCCGCCAGGTGTAAACGGCCTCTCGCAAAGGATGGCGTGAAGGCGTGCGCGCCGCGCCACTTGGGCTCTGCGCACGGGCGGGAACCGCGTGCTGAACGTTGATCTGCTGGTGAGCGTGCGCGACACGGGCATCGGCAGCGCGCCTGAGCACCTTGGCACGGTTCTGCAGCCGTTCGGGCAGGTGGATAGCCCGAAGGTGCGTCAGGATCGAGGAACCGGACTTGGCCTGCCGATCTGCAGGTCCTGAGGGGAGGCCCATGGCGGCTCGCTTGCCCTGGAGAGTCAGCCCGGCGTGGGTACGGCCGCGATCCTCCGGGTCCCGCACGCTCGCGTCCTCGGCGGACCGGCGTGACGCCATACGCATCTCGTCGCCTGATATTAAGCCCGCCAGAACCCGCTCGTGATCGTCGTGCAGCCACTTCCGCGCGATTTACACGACGGGCAGAACACACCGTAGAGTTCGGTGCCAAGCTCACGGTGCTCGGCTTCCGGGCGCGCTTGCCAGCAGGCGACGGGCATAGAGGGCGTCGGGATGCGTCAGCATCTGTCCCGGATCGTCCATGGCCCAACAGTCCAGCCCCGCCAGCGTCTGGACGCAGGCCATTGCGGCGTCGCGTGACAGGAACTCGCGCGGCAGCCGATGCCCGGTCGGCAGGTGGGTGATGATCCAGACCGGCGTGCCGTCCTCGGCGGTGCGCATGTCGATGCCGAAGGCCCCGCGGACCTCCCCGGTGATCGGGATGACGATGACTTGGCTCGGCGCGGTGCGCTCTGCGGCGACGGTCTCGTAGGTCGCGGGTGTCCAGTCCGATTTGCCGATCAGATCGCGGTTGCGCATGTCTGGCCTGGAGTGAGGTCGTTGCCCTGCTTGGAGATTCCACCGAGCCCCCGTCGTGAGGACATCGCTCTTGGTTCCATGTTGATCAGGCGTATCTTACCGCGAGGTTTCGTTCGGCGAGCGGCGCGGCGGTGGGGAGCCGGGAGCCGCCCGCCACCGCACGATGCTGCGCACCGCGAACAGGGCGTTGTCGTTGTCCTCGATGGCAAAGTAGCGACGCAGTTCGACCACGGCTGCCCACTCGCCGCCGTCCTCGTAGGCGCGACTGATCGCCGCGCGTTCCTCCTCGCTCACCGTGAACATACCAAACCCTTCTTCGCAACTTTGGAATTGGCCGTTGTAAGGGCCTCCACCATAGGCCGGTCGCCTTCGCTCTTCGGCACAGGCAACTCACGCGCGCATCTGGTCGGCCCGCTCACCGGGCACGTCGAGATCGCCGCACAGGACCGTCATAACTGGACTTCATCTCTTTGTCGCGGTCATCGGCGTCATTGGCGTGTCGGTGTGGGCGACACGTCCGGATCACCCCCGCCGTGGGCAAAGCCGGGGGCCCGCGGGTCCCGCCCCGCGGGCCCGCCTTGAGATAGCCAAGGCGGGCTGAGTCGCTTGGGAGGAACCACCCCACAAGGGAGTGTCATCTTGCGGGCATTTGGCTCCCAACAGGGGTAAGCTGAAAACGTTGCGAGGGAAAAATGAACCCGCCTCGGTGTGGATCAGGCGGGTCAGGGTTCGGTTTCACCAATGCATGCGTTGCCCAAACGTGCTCGGGCCTGGATGGTTCCCCGGTGGGATTGGACGAGGTCACACTTGGCGGTGAGCCAGCTTTAGGAGCTGCTTGCGCCATGCCAGCCAAGCTGGTGGTGGACGCAGCAGCATTTGAACCTGCAACCAGACTGTTATGAGCGGCCCGCTCTTACCGTTGAGCTATGGGTCCGTGGTGCGCCTGAAGGGACTTGAACCCCCACGACTGTCGTCACCGGAACCTCAATCCGGCGTGTCCTGCCAATTCCGCGACAGGCGCTATGGTCGGAGCGACTGGATTCGAACCAGCGACCCTCTGCTCCCAAAGCAGATGCGCTACCAGACTGCGCTACGCTCCGTCAACTGGTGCGGGCAGCGGGGTTCGAACCCGCACGCTGATGGCGAGGGATTTTAAGTCCCTTGCGTCTACCAATTTCGCCATGCCCGCCCTGTGTCGTACTGATATAGCGCTTCAGCTAGGAAATTGTCATGGCGATTGGGGCTTTATGCCGAAGCGGCTGTAGAGCTGCATGCGTAGTTCGGGCCTAGCCACGTCCCAGCTGTACGGCCCGGCCGCCGCCCGATAGCTGCTCTCCGCAGTGGCCACTGTCACTTCTGGCGCCTGCGCATCCTGAACACGCACCAGCCAAGCAGCGCCGTGACGATGAGCGATAGCGTGAAGGGTATGCTGTCGGGTCTGAGCCCATACCCGATCGAGCCACCGAACAGTGTCACCGAGCGGTCCCACAGGTAGGCGAGCAGCAGGATGATCGTGTTGATCGCGGATAGGCCGTTCGCGACGTAGAGAACAAAACGCATCAGCGTTCCCCTGTGGCTGCGGGTCCCGGCGCCACCATGCCAGCTAATGCCACCCCGCGCACCAGCCGAAGGGGCCTTTGCGGTACTGGCAGCGCATGCAGTTCTAAGGAGAGGTCCGAGAGGCGAGGGGAGGTGCGCGATTCCGTGAGCTCCGATCCCCCTCCTGATAGCTTGATCTACCCGGCCTATTGGCGCTACTGCGCCCCTGTGCGAAGGGCGTTCAGGTCCGAAGGAGCGCCTGGCAAAGGACCAGGGCAGCAATGGAAATCAAGCTCGACGTCAACTCGGAAAATATCCTTTCGGCGGAGGAAACGCGGTCTCTCGCGGCCTCTATCAAGGCCTTACAGGAGCGCGTCGAAGAGGCTGAAGAGGAGGTCGCCCGGCTAAGAGAAGCGGTGCGTCAGGAATCCGCTCGAGCTGACAAGGCTGAGGCATCCTTGGCCGAAGTTCGAGCAGCGGTCCAGCAAGCGATTACCGATATCTCCGCCAGCGATTAACGCCTTGGCGGTCTGGATGACCGAAGCCACAGTGCCTTCTTCAGGAACTGCTTGCGGCGGTCGGGCAATGAAGGCGGCGGGCCAGGACCAGAACCCGCCCCTCATTAATGGATGGCGCCTATTTGCCCCGAATGCGAAAGACGCCACATGGTAACCGCCCAAGCCAATCGCAGATCGCGCACACTCTCATCCATGCGCTTGGCGTGTTTGCGCATTCTGGAGAACATTATGGCGTCGTCAAGAAAACTGGCGCAATCCTCCATGCCGAATGCCAGCATGTTGCGAATTTCGTGAGTGAGAAATTCGATCGCGCATAAATCAATTTCGTCTCCGTTGCCACTCTCCAATGCATCAAGCATCATTGATATTGCGGCAAGACGGTGCTGTATCCCCAAAATAGTCTTGGTGTCCATCCTCACCTCCAAATCTAACCCTACGGAGGCACTCGCGGTGTGCTGAGTCGGATTTTATGGATTGGACGATCGGTGCACTGAGCGCAATCCGGATCAGCGAAGGGCCTAGATGTATGCGTGAGGTAGGCCAGCATACGGCAGGCCTCAATGCCGTGCGTTATAGGCAAGGGATCTGAGTAGCCCCGGTATTCCTGGCCCCAGCGGTCGCGAAAGGGATCGTGGTAAAAGTTGCGCCGGATCTCGCGGTGGATGGTCGAGCGGTGCCGGCCCAACTCCGCCGCGATCACCGCCACCGGCACCTTAGCGTCACGCATCTTCTGAATGCGCCGCCGTTCCGCCAGATCGATGTGGGAATACTGCGTGCCCATCCTGACCCCCTGAAGCCGCTAAGCTCTTGTACTGACACAAAAGTTGCACTTCAGGATAGAACCTGCCCCGGCGCCAACCTCAAGTCCTATAAGATGGATTATGAAAAATACAAGCCATACACCGAGAGATGTCGTTACCAGAAAGGTAACAATTGGCTTGCGCGGAGCTGCCGGTTCTGTTACCTATCTGGTAACGCGCCGGGGCTTGCAATGGCAATTATCAAAATCAAACATAAGGGGTTGCGCGAGCTGTTCGAGGACGGCCGCTCGGCCAAGGTGAGCAAGGCTCTGCAAGCCAACGCCATCCTTATCATGGACCACCTCGATGGCATCACAGCGTTGGATGACTGTCAGGGGGTCAAGGACTTTCATGAATTGTCCGGTAATCGCAAAGGCGAGTACAGCATGCACGTTTCCGGAAACTGGTGCATCACCTTCATCTTTGACGGCCATGACGTCACCATCCTGGATCTGGAGGACTATCACTGATGTCCGAGCTTCGCCGCAACCGCCGCCCGACGCATCCTGGGATGATCCTGCGGGCGCATTACATGGAACCGCGCGGGATCTCCGTCACCGACCTGGCCGATGCACTCGACATAAGCCGCAAGCACGCCAGCCAGATCATCAATGGGCACACGCGCATCGAGCCGATGATGGCGGTGCGGCTGTCGCGCGTGCTCGGGACGACGCCGCGCTTCTGGCTCAATCTGCAGGCTTCTGTCGACGAATGGGATGCCAACGTCGAACTCGCCGATTGGCAACCTCGCACGACCTTTGCTGCACCTGGCCCGACCAATCATCCCGTGTAGATGAACCCTCCCGCCCCTGCTTGAGCTGGCGCTCAGGGAAGCCTCCTCAACCGAGTTACGGACTCCCGGAGAATCCGAGAATCCGAACGGGTCAGGCTCCGGGTCCTCCGCCGGGTTGGTCAGGTCCGTGCAGCCGACGCCGATGAGCCGGAAGGCACGACCATCGGCCTCAGACTTCAGGATTTCGTCGGTGACCCGAAGAATGTCAGCGGCCGAACGGGTCGGCTCGACGCGGCGGGAGCGGGTGAACTGGGTGAAGTCAGCGGCTTTGAACTTGACCACGACACTGCGGCCGAGCGCCCCTTCCCGCGCCATGCGGCGCTCCACCTTGTTCGCCAACGGCCGCAACTCTTCCCGCGGCGCCGCGGCCGCCGACACGTCCCAGTCGAAGGTCGTTTCCGCGGAAATCGATTTGCTGGGACCTTCCGGCTCGACCTTCCGGTTGTCCTCGCCGCATGTTGTCCTCGCTGCGTGCAAAGCGGTGCAGCGTTGGGCCGAAACTTCCGGACCGCCTTGGCCAGCCAAAGCTCGTCCTTGCTCTGCAGTTCGCCGACGGTGGTGATGCGGTCGGCCCACAGCTTCCGCTCCAACGCCGGGCCGACACCCCCCAGAATGATGACTCGCTTCGGCGCTCGCAGGGCGGCGGCCTCGGCCCGGCCGACCATCAAGAAGCCGCGCGGCTTGTCAGCCCACCTCGCGGCCTGGGCCGGGGTGTGCCCCGACAACTACGCCAGCGCCGGCCGTAAGCGTGGCGCCGGATTCCGGCGCGGCAATCTCCACCTCAAGACCGCCCTGGTCGGCGCCGCCAAGACCGCGGTGCGCACCAAGGGCAGGAACTGGAAGGCCAAGCACCACACGCTCAAAGCGCGCCGCGGCGCCCTGCGCGCGACCCTGGCGATCGCCCACAAGGTCTTGATCGCCGCCTATCACATGCTCGCCGCGCATCAAACGTATAAGGACCTGGACGAAGATCACCTAAACCACGTCGATCAGAAACGCGCAGCCCGCCGGCCCGTCCAGCACCTCGAAAGCCTCGGCTTCGAGGTCGTCGCGACGCCCAAGGCCGCTTGAACCGGGAGCGCCCCATGCATCGCGGCCCACCCGACCGAGGGATTTTCATGGCAGTGTCCGTTGCTACTCGCCTCCCAGGTGGCACCAAATCGCCCACAGATGCCGGGAGTCGGCCAACGCTCGGTGCTGCCGGGGTGCCATTTGGCTGGCTGCGGTGATGGCCGCCTGCACGGCAGTCGCGTCGGCGCCGACTAGGCGCAGGAGATCCGTAAAGGGCCGCACGTTTAGTGACGCCGGCGGGCTGGCCCATTCCAGAAGGCGGGCCAGCCATTGGCTGTCGATCACAGCGGCGTCGGTGTAAAGCAACACGTCGGCGAGCTGTGCGGCGGCCCGATCAGCGACATAAGCTGCCGACCACCCTTCATGTTCCAGCCACGCGTGGGAGAGACCGTGAAGCGCTTCCGCAGCAGCATCCCACCCCGCGGCCGTCCACTCGTCGGGTGGACAGATCAGCCACGCTTCGCCGGTTCCATTGGCAAAGGTCCATCCGACTTCCACAGGATAGGAGCCAGGGCCGAAACCAGAGGCCTCGATGTCGAGAAAGGCAAGCCGCGTCATGGTGGGACTATAACATCAGGGCAACCTTCTGGATTCGCGCCAAAGTGAGTACACGCCTGAGACGGCGACGCGCTGCGCATACCGGCAGGCAGACGATGGCCAGACCCACTGGAAATAGGGAGCGCAAACGATCACGCATGATCGAGCGGGTTTGCCGTTTGCTCATTTCCGATCCCCTCTGAAGCCGGTGGGCGTTATGACGCCGCCGGACCATTGTAGCGCGAACTCCTAAACCATTCGAACCATGCGCCCCGCCCTACCGCCGAGGCTCGCCGAACCGTCGGCCGCTGCCTGGCCCGAATGGCGGCGGCCCCGCCGGCACGCTTATCACCACGGCGCCGGAGGGAGACGGCCTTACGGGCTTCGGGCCGCCGGGCGGCCAAGTTACCGGCAAACGCGTGACGTCGAGGTCGTCGGCGGTGCTGGTCCGCAGAGACTGCGCGAAGGCTGCAATCTCCTTGGGCGGCATGGCCGCAAGCGTCGCGAGCAGCAACGAGCGGGCGGGAAGCTCCCGGCCGATCTGCCGCTCCAAGGCCTGGATCTCGCGCCCGATCGCGTGCATATAGGCGACATCATCCGGGCCGACCGGCCGCGACGGCGGCAGCACCTCGGGGGCTGGATGAAACGCGCCGGCTGGCGTCGCCGTCCCGAGATGGGTCGTGCCGTCCTCGGTGTGACGGCGGAGGTGGACAACGGCGGCGCGGTCCTGAGCGGCCTCCACCGCGGCGGCGATGGCCTCGGCGTCAGTGCGGGTGTCGGGGAGGTTGCGCACGTCCGGCGGCGGCAAGGCGAAGGTGAGGAAATAGCCGTATGTGGGATCGGGAATGGCGCTGTCGTCCATGATGTCCTTACCGGTCGGGGCAAATGCCATGGGCATGCTCGCTCACGCTGAAACCGACGTCGAGGGGCGAGGTCCGGGGGCGGAATGCGCCCGGTGCATGACGCACGTTTGCATCATTTGGTGTAGGCGCCACCGCGCCGCGCCGGTCGCGCTGCGCGCGACAGTAAAACCGAAAGAAAATGGCGGGCGCTTCGAAGCAAGTACTCGCGAACCGTTAAAAGCTTTCCGCATTATACTGTTGCGTACCACATCAAATCAGAATACAATTAAAGCAGTTAAAGGCCACACTGCAACAGTCCGCTAATCGCGTGCGGGAGGATCGCGCGCTACTGACGGGAGGATACGATGCGCGAGATTATGGCGATCTTGATTGCCCTATCGGTCCTGAACGGCGGCGCCGGTGGGCAAATGGATGCTGGGCGCATGCTGGGGAGCGCGGCGCAGGCCGGCGGCGCATGGACGATATCAGCGATATCATCGATGCGCACCATTGGCTCGTTCGGTGACGGGCGCACCACGGGCGCGGGCGCGGCGCGCGCAGGTAAGTTTGGATGGTGACCAGCACCACACGAACCGTTCAGATCAGGCTGGAGCCTGCAAGAGGGCGCGGGCGTCCTCGTAACCGAATGCTGACGGTCTGAACACTGGCGGTGCAGCCTTGCTCCTTCAGTTCCCGATGAAGCTGGACGGCGTTGCGGCAGCCCTCCCGCCAGCGGCGCTCCAAATACGCCTGAAAGCCATCGAGCACCGTTGGCCCGTGGGGACGGGCATGCTCCGGAGCTCCCCCAGCGGCGAGCCAGCGTTCGACGGAGCGGCGGCTCATCCCCTGGTCAGATCAACACGCTTCATGGCCCGTCCATCTCCCACTCTTCGTCCAGCTTGGAAGCGGTGTTCTGCGTCGACTGCGGCTGCGCTATAGCGATGATCTCCGGCAGAATGCCGGCGGCGTGCGCAGCCTCGCGAGCGGCCGGAACCATCAGCACTCGTTTGGCCGCACGGACGCGAAGCTCATCCAGAACAAGAATGATCTCGGCGGAATAGCCGGCGGCAGCGTCGTCGCCGCGCAACACCTCAACGGTCTGCGCGGCCGCACTGTCGCCCCACTGCTCGACGGCCGCCAGGTAGACCGGCAGGGGGGCGCGTTGGGCGGCGGGGGTGAGCGCATAGCGGTAAAGCTCGAACGCGCGGTCCTCGCGCGCCTGGAGCGACAGGTCGCGCGGCGGGGCTGGTGGCTCGGCAACAGGCGTGGCCAGCGGTTGCTCCGGCAGGGGCGGTGTGGTCGGCTGCGCGGCCGGTCCCGGCTCGGCGAGGACGGAGCGCATGTGCGCCCGCTCCCAAGCCGTAAGCTGAGACTCGATACTGGCACAGTCGGGATGGCTGCGGATCTCATGAGCCAAGACAAGCACGACGGCACGCGTCCGCCACGCGACTGTGTAGGCGTCGTCGGGAACGGGTATCTCGTGTTCGCCGTGGTCCTCCAGCACCTCCGCACAGCGGACGGCCTCGGCAACAGCGGCGCGGAACTCGACCACCATCTGCTCCGCTGTCCGCTCCTGCGGTTCGGTCGCGGTGACCGGCGCCGACGGCACGATGTCCTGCGGCGCCGCTGGTGCGGTCGGAGCGGGCGTCGGGTGTGCGGCGGTGGCGGTGCATTCGTGGACGGTGCCGGCGGATACTGAAATGGATGGGACTGGCTGTAGCAGCGCAGCCGGGTCGGCAAGGTCGGCGATGGCGCGGCGGGTGCGCGCGGTGGACCATTGCACTTCGAGTGCGTCAAGGTCGGGCGCGTCCACGTCGGCGCTGTATGTGTGCGTTCCGTCCTTCGACCGGCTTTTCGCCACGTATGCGAGGTGGCGGTCAAGCCGCGCATGGTTGAGTTCCCACGTGCCGCCCGCGATGCTGCATCCTTGAGTTTTTTCCACGGTTGCCCCATAGCCAAGGGCAAAGTCGGCCCATTCGCCGGTGTCCACGGTCACAGTGCGCTTGCTGTCCAGCAGAACCCGCAACACGGGCGCCTGCCCGTCCGGCTGCTCGATGCCGACGATGCGGCCAATGCTGCCGTTTTGCACGCCGATCTGCCGGTTGTTACGCAGGAACAGGAGGCGGTCGCCAATGGCTACCTGCACTTCTTCGACCTCGGGTTCTCCTTCCCATGGAACATGAACGGTCGTAACCGTCACGTCCGCCCCCAGCATGCCGCGCGAGCGGACATGGGCGCGAATGGCGGCATTGACCGCGCGAGCGTCGGCGTTCGTCCCGGTCAGCACCAGGCGCGACAGGTCCAGGCCGCGCGCTTCCATGTCGGCCACGACAGCGGCTGTCAACTCTTCGCGGGCGGCGGCGCGTAGGTCAATGCTGAGCGCGTAGTCTGGTGGGGAATCGGAAAGTAGGCCAAGCTCGGCCGCAACCTCGGGCGCCTGGTCGTCGGCCTCAGCGCGTGTCGGAATGCCATCGGCCATCACCATGTCGCTGGCCAGCCGTAGGCCGTCGATGCCGCACCTGGCCAGCCACGGGCGCACGTGCTCGATGTCGCGCCGGATCGTCCGTGCGGCCTCCTGGGCGCGTTCGCGGGCCTCCAGGAACGCTGGGTCGGCACCCTTGGCCCGGAAGTGCGCGGCGGCCATGGCGCGGGCGTGCCGATACTCCACCAGGACCGCTAACCGGGCGCGGTCGGCGTCCGACAGTGGGCCGATAGCGGCGACGGCTTGCTCGGCCAACAGCTCCAGGGCGCGGGCGCGGCCGTCGATGCCGAGACGAATACCGCCGTGGGCGGCATGGGCGCGCACGGCCTCGCGGGCGCGGGCCGGATCGCCGCTGCCGAACGCTTCGGTCGCTCGGTTGATCCAGTCGTGCCGGTTGCGGACCACTTTGGTGATTTCGAGCGGAGCCGCTACGTCGTGCGTGCTTGCCCACGCCGCGCCGCTCCCGATGGGCTGTGCCTGTTGACGGTCGCCGAGGTTCACGAGCTTCGCGCCTGCGCTGCCGGCGCGCGTCGCGATGGCGTGATACAGCGCATGGTCCATGACCGCGACCTCATCGACGATCAGCACCGTGGTGGAATCAGTGCGGTTCGTGAGCTGCTGTTCGCTCCACTGCCGAAGCCAACGCGCGGCGGCGGCGGGGAGAGTGGAAAGGCGGTCGGTCTGCGCCAGCGCTCGACGCACAGCCTCAAGCTCGCCCTGGCGAGCCTGGCTGCGCGCGTGGGCGATGCGCCGCTCCAAGGACTCCAGCGCGGCCGGGCGGATCGCTGTCAAGTCGCCAGAGGCTAGCGCCTCGGCGATGGCCTTCTGCCGATCGAACCGAGCTATCCAGCCGACCGCGATTTCCGCATTAAGGCCGAGATCGGCGAGGTTCGCCGTGGCAATGCCGCTGTGTGCGATGGCCTGCACGCGCATACCATGGGCCGCCAACACCGGGGCCGCGCCGGCAACCGCCGTCGATTTGCCCGAACCGGCAAGGCCGGTCGCGGATACCCAATCGGCGCCGGACAGGATCGCCCGCATGAACGCGCGTTGCTGGGTGGACGGTGAATAGTCCTCGTCCGCCTCCACCTGGGCACAGAACGCGGCAATCGCCGCTTCGGCCTCCGCCAGCGGTATAGCGTGCCGGCTGGTCGCAGCCATGCTGCGCGCCGCGGCGCGAATCTCCGCCTCCAGCGTGGCAAGGTGCCGCGTGGTGAACCACGATCGGCCATCGTCGGATGGAACTGGCAACAGGTCCTGGTCCTCCAGCACCGCCGCCAGCACCGCCGTCCGCAGGCTCTCGGCATCGGTCGCCGAAAGAATGGCGGCCTCGATTTCGAGGTCGGTGAACCGGGCCTCCCGGCGCGCAAGGTCGTCCAGGACGGCGCGGGCGATGCCGGCAGGGTCGGGCGGCGCGTCGGCCGGCGCCGGCGCCGTGGGAACCTCGCCAGCGGTTGGGACGGCGGCGCGAAGTCTCTGCGCCTCTTCGACGGTCGGCCTCGACAGGTCGCTCAACCGGGCCACGACATCGGGCCGGACGTCGCGCGTGCGAACCGCTTCCCCGTTGGTCTTCCGCGCTGCGATCAGCAAGCGCACGAGGTCGTGCTCCTTGCCGTCCTCGGCGATGACCAACCAATGCCCGGCCTTGTCTCCCCGGGCCAGCACCAGGCCGACGTCCTGAAGGGCCGTCGCGAAGGCAGGCCCGGTGTTGCTGCTCTGCCAGGCCGAAAGAATGGCGGCGTCGATCTGCGGCCCTATACGCCAGGCGGGCTGGGGTGCCGCCTCGGTGGCCTGCGCCGCACGGCTGTGCTCGCGCGCTTCAGCGGTGTTCGGCAAGTCCGGCACAAGGTCGACGATGCAGTCAAGCACCTCGTCCCGCTGCGCCTGCCACGTCGCCTCCCGCTCGGCGCCGGCATCGGACAGTCCTTGCCACACGGCGCGGCCGACTTCATGCACGCCCCCGGCTGCGTCCACCAGAACAACGGTGTTCGGCTTGTCGCCGGTCGCCAGCCATAGGCCGGCGCCGCGGAGGGCATCGCGGAACGCCTCGCCGTCCTGGCTCACCGTCCAGGTGTGCGCCGCCGCGGCGCGTACGGCCGCGACTGGAACGCGCGTGCGCTTTTGCTGCTGCTCTTGCCACGATTCCCGTTTCGGGGGAGCGGGCGGCGGCTTGTCCAGCCCGTTCGCCCGCATGAACGCGGCGGCGGCACGCTGGGCGGGGTCGTTGCTCTTTTCGAGCCACCGCAGCACGGTCGCGTGGTTCTTCCCTGGAACAACCCGGTGCCCGAACTCGCATTCCAGGATCCGGCCAACCTTCTCGTTGACGATCTTCGACCACGACAGCTTAGCGGCGGTGCCGTTCCCATCAACGAGCTGGTAGACGCGGTGTTGATGCTCCCGGCCCTTTTTGACGTGGGTCACCTCCACGAAGGAGTGCCCAACGATTCCGTGTTCCCGCTCGAAGACCTCCCATGCCCGCCGCCACTGCTCGGCCGTCCATTTCGGGTCGATCGGCGCGGGATTGAGCGAGGTATGGAACAACGACTTTTGGCAGCGCGTCCCGGCGGCCTGGGCCTCAAGCTCGGCTAAGAGTTTGTGCAGGTCGTCGGACTTCACTACACCGGTAACGCTGCTGATCGCCACCTGTTCGTTCTCGTCTTTTAATAAGTGGTCGGCCAATTGCGCCGAACCGGCGCGCTGCACGCCTCGAACAGTCGTCATGGTCCAACCTCGTCGTCGGCTTGCCAGCGGGTCGAAAGCAGCGCCATCAGAAGGTCGCGCAAGCGGCGGATGTCCTGCGCCGCCTCGACCAGGTCGCGCGGAGGCGTTGCGTAATGTCGCACCAATTGATCGACGTTTGAATCCTGTTTGCCAAGCTCATGCAGGATCCGCCCCAGCACGAACGCGACGGAGCGCGCCAAGCGGGCGCGGCGCAACGGCGCGAAGTTGAGGAGCTTGGCGCGGAAGTAATCGGCCGGGTCGACGCCGGCATACCGAGCGGCGGCTTCGAACGCGGCAAGCTCCCTGGCATCGAGCCGTGTCGCGACCACCGTTTGCCGCTGGCGCCGCCCCTGGTGCTGCTGGCGCGGTGTGGGGGCGGCCGACAACACGGCGGCGGGAGGTGTGGCCTGCACTGGCACAGGAAGAGCGACGGGCGCCGGTTTCGGAACTTCCAGGGCTGCGGTCAACGAGGCGCACAAGGCCGGCCAGCGGGCGAACAGCCGTTGGAGTGTGTCGAGGCGGGGAGCGCGGCGGGAGGCGTTCGCGGCGACCGCCAGCCAGTTCAGGGTGCGGCCATGCGTCACCAGTCCGCGCCGGAGATCGGCAAGGGGGCGCGGGTCCAGCGTGACCGCGGCCGCTCGGAACGCCGGGCCGCCGTCCCGCAGCAGCGCCCACCGGGCGAACTGCGCCGGGACGTACCAGCCGCCGGGTGCCCGCAGCTGCCGCGCAAGCTCGGCGCGCTCAGCCTCGCTGAGCCGCGTCGAGATGGTATGCGGGCGGGTGCGCATGACGGGCGCCTCGGCGGCCGGAAGGGGGTCCACGGGGGGGCGACGCCCCCCTGGCAAGTTGGAGCGGTTTACCGCTCCCGACTTGCTAAGCTCAAGCTAATACGCCACGCCTCAGCTTGCCACAGTCACGTTACGGCGCCTCCCGCCTCGCAGTGCCACTGCGCTGTCACGGAGACTGCTGCGTTCCATCAGATTTTGCCACGTTATGCCATGCGCCGTCGCGGTCGAGCCACGTTTTGCCACGTTACAACTCGTACAGTCACGTACTGCCGCAAAATGTGTTGACGCGATGAATTGCCAAGCTCAAGGTATCCGCATAAGACGAGGACACGATGAACGAACACGACCTGCCCTCCCTGACCGAGGCCGTCGCAAAAGCCGTCGCGCATCGCCACCGAACTGAAGCGGTCCCGCTCCAGCGCGCCGTCAACGCTGTTGTCGATTTGCTGTCTTGGCTGCGCCTGCAGGGCGTCCCGTACGAAACTTTGACGGTCGCTCTCGCACGCCACGATGTGATGATAAAGCCCGCAACATTGCGGAGCCTGCTGCGCCGCTCCACCCAACGTCGCGCCAGCGGACGCCCAATGCCAGATCCGCTCGTGGCGCTACCGGGAGCATCGCGCCCATCGCCGTCTATATGTGTCGCCCCTGCTGCAGCCACCCAGCCGTCCAGCACGACGACAGACCACGCGACGCAAAACGCCGCTGGCGCGCCCGAGGCGCGCGAGAAGACCGAGAATGGAGTGGATGAGGTTTTTGAGCGCGTGAAACAGCGCGAAGCCGCAGACCGTCAGCGCCTCGAAGGCGGTCCTGATTTCGACATGTTCGCAGATTTCAAAATCAGAGGACCGAAAAAATGAACGTGATAATGGTCGTGAATGACAAAGGTGGCGTTGGCAAAAGCTTCACAGCGCAGGGGATTTACCTCGCCGCATTGAAGCGAAAGCTCAAGCTGACGGTCACAGAAGTCGAAATGGGCCGTCGACTGGGGGCGATAATTCCGGAAGCGAGGACGGTCAAGCCGCCGGTCCTGACGCCGGAGGAGCTTTATCGAAACCCCGACGCGCTGTTCCAAGTTTGGGATCAAGAAGCGGACCGCTGGGCCAGTGGCGAACACCTGGTGGATTTTGGCGCCAACGTTTTCAACTCCTTCGCCACATGGGCCAGCCGCGTCGGCCGCGAGTACCTGGGAACCGGCGTCAGACTGACCCTCGTCGCGGTCCTGAGCATGGAACAGCACGGCTTGAACAGCGGCCTCAAGCACCTCTACGACATGTCCACCCTGTTTCCTGAAGCGCGGCGGGTCGCGGTCCTCAACCCGGTGATCGCGGACTTCATTGAAGGCGATAAGCGCCTTGCGTCGTTGCTGGAAAAAGCACGAGGAACGGGCGCGCCGATTGAACAGGTTCGCGTGGAGCGCATGAGTGCACCGGCTTGGGGTTACATGCTCAACATGGGCAGGGTCGATCAGGTGTTGGTGGACGAAGCTGGGAAGGAAGCCCTCATGGAGTTCCTACCCAAGGGCGCGGTTTTAAGGTCGTACCCCGTGCTGGAAGCGTGGCTGACGGGCTGGGTGTCGGCACTGGATCAAGTCCTGCCGGTACCCGTGTCGTGACCGTGCACCGGCAGGAATGGGAGGCGCACAGTGCGCAAACGCTGGCGCGCCTCCAGGCGCTCTCCCCTCTCCATTTGCCAGCAGCTATCAAAGAGGCGGAAGCAAAAAACGATCTGTCAGACGATGACAAAAGGAAGCTTCTGGAATACCTTTGCAGGCTAATAAGTAATTATCGAGACATATTTGAGGAAAACGGACATGTGATCGCCGAGCTTAGGCGCGAACTCGACTCGGCAAAGGAAGAGCACGGCCGGCTGACGACGCAGTTAACGGTGCGAATCGAGGACATACGAACCGAGCACTTTTGTGAAGTCGCCGCGTTACGAAGGCGCGTGGACAAGGCTGAGGCTGAAGCGTCGAGCAACAATGCCGCTGCGAACGTCTTCAAAATCGCAAGCGACAGATTTGGGGCTGAGGCCAAGCGCGAACGGGCGAAGTGCCTGGCATTACTCCATGCACTGTGCGCCACAGCCTACGCGAATCCGCCGCAAGCCCGCGACGCTTTGATCAGCGGCGCCACGCCGGCCGACGCCGGACGTCTGGCAGGGTCCTGGTTCGCGCCGCGCGCTTTGCTGAGAGCACGTTGGGCACTCGCCATTCTGTCGACTGCCCTGAGGCCCTCTCCCAGGAAGGTCGCACAGCGAGCTTTTGGGGGACCGGTAGCGGAGGCCCCGCCAGCCGCGAAGGGTCAGCATCCAGCACGATAAGCACACTCCAGTCAATCTTGGCGATCTCCCGCGCGAAGTGCGGTCACCGCCCCATATTTGACACCCATCGGCGCCATTCTGGTGCATGCTTGGCATCTTGCTCGGTATGCTTCCCGGCATTCTGATCTGCCGGCTGCGTCGGGGGATAAAACCGAAATGGAATGAGTGCATATTTCGGCGGAAAGCGCCCGGGCGGTTTGGGCAAACCGCCCACCCATTTCGGTGATTTTGCCCACCCGTTGGCGTGGTGGAGCCGGCGTTCGAACCTGAAAGAGTTCGATGGCGGCCATGACCTCGCCGGGGCATGACAGGCAATCAGCGAGATCGCGCCCAACGACGCGTTCGGCGATAAGGTTGTCAGCTACCTGCACGCGCTGGCCAAGGACGTCACAAACCCCGCGCGGCCTGCCGTTCGTCGGTTGGGACAAGGCAACTTTCGACCAGACCGCCGACTTCCTGCACGACAACATCGGCGTCAATAAAACGTGGCTCGCCGACTTCTGCTCATACACGGCGTCCGAACTCATCGGCTCCACGGTCGGCGCCCTGGCCGTCATCATGTGTTGGGACCAGGCGCAGATCGCCCGCTTTGCCGGGCTGTCCTCCAGCCTGGGCATCTCCTCCATGGCCGCGGTGAACCCCACGCTGTTCGTGGTCTCGGCGGTGTCTCTGGCACTGGCCTTCCACCAGGCCCAGTCGGAAGGGCGTCCGGGGCTGGCGAAGATCGCCGACGGGGTGGCGCGCGGCGCCATCGGCTCGGTGGCGATGTTGACGGTGTCGGCTCTGGTCCCCGGTCCGGTCCTGGTCGGCTTCCTCGTCGGCGTCGTCGCGGCGATGCTGGCGCGCCGCGCCTACGACATGGGCCGGGAGAAGGCCGCGGCGACGTCGATCAGCGCCTCGGACCTGATCGCGTTCCTGATGCGGGCGCTGGGGTGGAAGGCTGACCTGATCCGTACGCTGCCTGTCCGGTAAAGCAGAGAGGGCAGGGGAGGCGTTCTCCCCTGCCCTCTTCGTCCCGCTGGGCGTGTAACGGCTTGCGGTCCGCCCTCCCCTGCTCTACTTGACGATGTCCAGCAGAGGCATCTGCCCGTCGTCACCTTTCGGCAGCGCCGCCCGGCGGCGGCGGCGGCTCTGGTTGGCGACTTCGGAGGTGACGGAGACGAACCGCTTGGGGCGCCCCGTTTCGTCGAGGTCATCGTTGTCGACCACCAGGGTGAGTTCGCGCTCGTTGACAGCGCGTTCCGCCACCGCGCGACGGATCTGGTCGAGGAAGGACTGCGACGGGTAGAGGCTGTACTCGACGTCGACGTACTTCCGCCCCTCTTTGACCTCCTCGATCTCGATGCGGTCGAGGGCGCCGATCTGCGTGTCGGCCAGCGCCTTGACGACGTCGTGAATGCGCAGGCGCATGTCGCGGAACCGCGACCACTCCGACATCCCGGAGTCACGGATGATGTCGCGGGCGGTGATGTGCACGACCGACTGCGACGGGTCTTGCCGCAATGTTTCCGCAATGCGCTTGAACAGCCAGCGCGAGAACGGGTTACGGATTTTCATCAAGGCTTCGTAGGAAATCGAGTGCCAGTCGACCCGGCGGATCGCCTCGCGAAGCATCATGTTGAATTGCACGAAGGTCTCGGCATCGCCGCTCTCGTCATCCAGGATGGAGGCTTCATCGGCATCGTCCGCTTCGCTGGGACGCTGCCGCAGCCCGAGCCCGGCGAAGATACCGGAGTCCATCATGACCTTGCGGCGTCCGCGGCGCTCGATCTGGATCGTGCATCGCCGCATGACCATCAGCGCTTCCTTGATTTCCGGGATGCTCAGGGTGTGCCGGACGGAGCGAAGTTCCTGCCAGACCTCGTACAACGAGAACCGCAGGATCGCCTCGCCGTTGTCCACCAACAGGCGCGCCGGGTCCGACGCCAACTTCCGGATCACGTCCTCGATGATCTGTTCGCGCTCGCCCGGATACGCGTCGATTTCCTCCACCACCGGAGACCCATCGGCGTCGCGGACGAACCGGCCGTCCTTGCTCTTGACCCGGCGCTGGATGCGCGCCGGCACGACCGTGAGATGGTAGATCTGGTCGGCGAAGGAGAATTGCCGGTGGATCATCGGGAGTCGGTCGTCCTGTGCGGCAGCGTCTCTGGGCTCCAGGGTGTGAGCGGCCTGTCCGTTGGCCTTCGACTCCGGGCTGTCGAAAACGTATTTTGGGGCCAGATCGTACAGAGAGACCATGTTGACGCTGTGCCGCCGGCCCGTGGCGGCGTCGATGTGCTCGAACAGCGTGCCCTGAAGGGTCTGCCCCTGCGTCTCCGTACGGCGCTGCTTGACGACGATCTGCCCCGACATCTGGTGCCTCTCCGCAATCCCGAACACCAAGCCTATGCCGCTTCCGTCGTCCGACGCAACGACGTCAAGTGCAGGTACGTAGGTGACAGGCGCGGAAGCGGTAGGTGGCAGGCGCGTTTCCTGGAGGACACAGGCGCGCAATCAGTAGGCGGCAGGCGCGCTTCCCGGATTCGCGGCCGGCGCAACGCCGAATCGGACGTTGCTTCCCTTTCGTCGGCCGGTCTAGCGCCGTGCCGTCGCCTCCGAGGCGCGAGCGCGCCTGCGGCCTACTGACTTCTTCCGCACCCCGCAACCCGAAAATCCCGTCCCGCAGCGAAACGCGCCTGTGGCCTACTGCACCGTTCCACCCACCAAACGCGCCTGCGACCTAGAGAATCCAACGAGTCGAAGCGCGCCTGCGACCTTCATAATGAACGGAGACCCAAGCGCGCCTCTCGCCTACCGAAGGAAAGGCGAAACGCGCCTGTCACCTACAAGATGACGCGACGCGAACGACGGCGTCGGCACGGCTGTAGGACACAGGCGCGTTTCGGTCCTTCCCGAGTCGCGGCGGTATCCGCGCCTGTGACCATCATGACCGCGCCTGTGTCCTTCATGAAACGCGCCTGTCGCCTCCCCAAGCGCGCCTGTTACCTACGGCTTCCGCGCCCGCCACCTACCGGTAGGAGACAGGCGCGCTTTGGAGTCACAGGCGCATCCGAGGAATCCTGCCCGCAAGACCGCCGGCCCATGCCGGCTCCATGCCTTCGCAGGAGCGCCCGATGACCACCATGCCGACCGACACCACCAGCCGCTGGGGCAAAATCCCCGCCTGGTGGCTCGACCACCCCGATCTCGACGCCGACGGCTTCGCCGTCCTGGCGGCGCTCGCCACCTTCGCCGACGAGCAGGGCGTCTGCTGGCCGTCGCAGTCGACGCTGGCGGCCAAACTCAAGCGGTCGCGCCCCACGATCAACCGCATTCTGCAGCGCCTGGACGACATCGGCCTGGTCACCATCGTGCACCGCCGCGGCCGTGACGGCTCCCGGCTGTCCTGCCTGTACCGGCTGCGCGTCGAGCGGGACGGGGAGGTGCTCACCGAGGCCGTCGCGCGCCCCGTTCCGGCCGACGACAGGGATGACTCGACCACGGACTCCCCCTGTCCGCCGGCGAGTCAGGAACACCTCCATTCCGAACAGATTCCAGACTCGCTCGCCTCGAGCGGGCGCGGGCTGGCGCATGACGTGCCCGCGGATTGGATGCCGTCCGCTGACGATCTCGCCTGGGCCCGCAGCCGCTTCGGCACCGTCGATCTCGGCCAACATGTCGAGGGCTTCGTCCTGCGCTGCCAAGCGCACGGCTACCGCTACCGTGACGTCTCCGCCGCCTGGCGGGCCTGGTTGGTCCAGGATGCGGCCGCCGGCAAGGCGCCGGCGGTAAAGACCGCGGCGACCGCCGGGACAGCGGCTCCGGCCGGTGGCCGGGCACGCGAGAGCGCCGCCGAGCAGCGCGTCAACGCCTGGATGACCGTCGCCGCGCGGCTCAAGGGCACGCAGCCCACCACCCGTTCCTGGTCCTGAGGAGGCCCGCCATGTCCGCCGCCGCGATGCCGTTGCCGGAGCGCTCTCCGCTGCCGTTCGACCCCACGATGCCGTCCGCTGACCGATGCCGGTTGCTCGTTGCCGCCTTCCCGGAAGCGTTGCGCGAAGTCCTGGCCGCCGGTCACCTGGACCACCGCCCGCGCTTCGGCGAGGACGGCTTCGAAGGGCTCCAGGAGACCTGGGCGCCGCCGGCGAACGTCACGGCCCGTCAGGCGGCCATGGCGCAGCGCGTGCTGGCCGATCTGGAAGGCTCGATCCTGGCGCCGGCGGAGCCCGACCGCTTGCTCGGTCGTGTGCTGGCGCTGCTGTCGCATTACCCGGCCAAGGGGCTAACGACCGACGTCGAGCAGTTGATCGCGATGGACTGGGTCGAAGACCTCGGCGAGTTCCCGGCCTGGGCCATCGATTCGGCGGCGCGCACCTGGCGTCGGACGAAGAAGTGGCGGCCGAGCATCGCGGAGATGCGGGCGCTCTGCGGGGAGGCGTGTGTGAAAGAGCGCCAGTTGGTCGAGTGTCTCCGCAAGGTGTTGACCCCGAATCCGCATGGTTGCTCGGCTCCGAGTTTCGGTCGAATGGCTGAAGCCCGGTGTGTCCGCCGCTTTCCCTAATCCTGGGCTTGGCCGGTGTAGCCGAAAACACACCGCCGCCGAAGAGACGCTATCGTGAGCACGTTGAGCCCATCCAATCGTTGTTGACAGGGTGAGTGTCTCACTCTATGCGTGGAATCGTTGAATTCGACTGATTGGGGAGGGGGCATGCTCGGCGAACAGTTGAAAGCGTACCGCGAGGCTCGTGGACAATCGAGGGAAGATTTCGCGGCGTTTCTGAACGAGGGCCTGGACCGCTCCTACGATCGCCAGCGGGTCTCGCGCTGGGAGAATGGGGGCGAGCGTATCCCACAGGCCGTCGTCGCCTTCATCCGCAAGCACCCGGTGCTTCCCGTCGAGAAGCCTGGCCCGGCGCTCGTTGTGTCGCTGGCGAACCAGAAGGGCGGAGTGGGCAAGACCACTGGATGCGTGAACGTCGGCCGCATGCTGGCTGACCGCGGTTACTCCGTCGTGCTGGTGGACTCCGACCCCCAGGCCAACGCCGGGATCCATCTCAGCGTGGACGTCGTCGCCTGCGAGGAAGCCGAGAAGACGCTCTACTATGTCCTCAAAGGGGCCGCGAAGGCTGAAGAGTGTCTCGTGGAGACGCGCAACCCGCGCCTACGGGTCCTGCCCTCCTCCCTCAAACTGGCCGAGAGCGAGACCGAACTCGCCGCCCAGCAGTTTTCCCA
Source organism: Azospirillum canadense (assembly GCF_025961225.1). Lineage (GTDB taxonomy): Bacteria > Pseudomonadota > Alphaproteobacteria > Azospirillales > Azospirillaceae > Azospirillum > Azospirillum canadense. Next base: position 500,805 of record NZ_JAOQNG010000003.1, read on the forward strand.
CAACACGTTGCGCAGCCGGCTCGCCGATCTGCGCCGCAGCGTCGATTTCATTCTCATCGACTGCCCGCCCACCCTGGGGCATTTGGTGACTAACGCCCTGGTGGCCAGCGACACGGTCCTGATCCCCTGCCAGACGCAGCCTCTCGCCTTCATGGGAATGGGCACGCTGCGCAAGCAGATCGACTTCGTGCGCGAACGCGGCAATCCCGCCCTCTCCCTGCTCGGCATAGTGCCGACGTTCTACTCCGGCCGCACCACCCAGGACCAAGCCACCCTGAAGGACATGCACGAGACCTACGGGCAGGAGGTCCACATCTTCCCGCCAATTCCCAACACCACGCTCTACCCGCAATCGTCCGCCGGCGGCGACGCTCTGGTCGCCTTCAACGCCAAGGCGCCCGGCGTCGGCACCTTCGACATGGTGGTGCAGACCCTGATCGAGGAGCGCGACCGTCGCGTCGCCCCGGCTGGTCACGGAGTGGCGGCGCATGGCTAAGGGCATTCCGCGCTCCAACATGGGGCTCATCACCAAGAGCAGCGACAAGACCAGCACCAACCCGGTGCGGTTCAACAGCAACGCGCTGACCGGCAAGGCGGTGCCCTTCGAGCGGCCCTTCGCCTGCGACATCGGGCTGGTCGTCACCAATCCCGATCAGCCACGCAAGATCTTTCGGGAAGAAGACTTGGCGTCCTTGGCCGCCTCGCTTGACAAGCATGGCCTGAAGCAACCGATTGGGGTGCAGCAGCAGGACAACGGCGAATATCTTCTGGTGTGGGGCGAGCGGCGCTGGAGGGCGGCAAAGTCGCTTGGGTGGCCGACCATCACAGCGGTCCTGACCGTCGGTGATCCGCTTGAGGTGGCGCTGGTCGAGAACGTGCAGCGCGTCGATCTGTCGCCGTTCGAGCAGTCTGATGCGCTGCACGGGCTGAAAGAGCGTCACGGGTACACGGACGAGGCGCTTGCCGGTATCGTCGGCAAGGACCGCAGCATGATCTCCAAACTGCTCCGTCTGCAGTCCCTGCCTGAGGTGATCCGCGAGGAATACGCGGAGCACGAGCCGACGCTCCGCTTTCTCCTCACGCTCACCCGCGCCGCATCGGAAGCCTCTGCCCTCGCCATGTGGGACCAGTGGAAGAGCAGCAGTGCGGCCGGAGAACCCGACGTTAGTGGCGAGCCGTCACGCTCGGAAAAAGTAGGAGCGGACGGCGAGCGTCCCTCGCGCAAGCCGGCCGACAATTCGCCGGAGATGGCGCTGAGTGCCCTGCCGCAGCGGGTGTTCCGCGTTCTCAGTCGGGCTCAGGAGACCATTGGCGCGATGGTTGAGAAGCCTCGGCCTTTGACCGACAGCGACTGGGAGCGTCTGACAAAGATGCGTTCGACGATCGACACGCTGCTCGAACAGCGAAAGGCAGAGCGGACGTAACGTCCGATGGGAACCGTTCCCCTTCGTGTCCACCGCACCCGGTAATTCTCGAACATTCGTGTTCACGGTGGGGCGATTATCGTGGTGAGGACGTTCGATGGGAACGGTTCCCATCGAACGTCCTCACCACGGAGCGTTCCCATCAGGCGGCGATCCGCCTCCCAATGAACCGGCTGCAGACCACCGCGCGCAGCACCCGCTCCACCTTCTCCTGGGTGCCGGCATCCCGCTTCCAGGCGATGACGACGAGGGCGCTGCGGTGTTCGACGCGCTCGACCGTGCCGGTCATGGTGGAGCCGTTCAGGCGGGCGAGCACCAACTGCCCTTCCCGGAAGTCATCCGTCTCGTCTAGATGGAAGGTGGCGTGATCCATGCCGACGCAGCGGCTGCGGGACGGCATGCCGTCCAGTGAGCCAGTCAGTGGAGCATGAACGCACTGGTCATGCTGAAGGGCGGGTCCGGAGAAGATCCGCGGGCGCTCCCACGCCCGTGTTTCCCTGGGCGGGGCGCCTTCGTGCAGGATGATCTTCGTCCAGAAACACGCGCGCAGCGTCATGTTGGCCAGCAGCAGCATGAACATTTTCTTTATGCATTCGAACACTCCCGTGATCCATTGCGCGGCCTTGCGCGCCGTCTACAAGCCGCAAACTAGCGGCAGGTCTTCGAGATCGGCTCGCGGATGGTCACGGTGAGTGGTGTCGAGCAGTGGTGTGGTGCCGGAAATAAAACGGCGCAGGTTTCCTTTTATGCCTCCAAACCTTTCCAACGCGCCCGAGACCAGGAACCGGATGCGAGCCGGAAAACAGTGATTTTCCGTGTTTAAGGACACGGAGGCCGTTTGCCCTGCCGAAGGTCCAACTCATGCTGCGCCGCTCAGCCATTGCTCCACCATTGCGACCACACGGACCGCGGGCTGATAGCCACGGGTGATCGCGGAGTATTGGTTGCTGACGCCGACACCGGCAATGAGCGTCGGAAATCCGGTGATCCCCGTCTGGTGGGAGATCCCGTAATCCCGCCATGTCTCTTGCTTTGCGTCCTCGCTGTCAAACGCTTCGAGAAAGCCGTCGCGTTTGACGCCGATCTGCTGCGCAATATTGGCGAGCACGGCTTTGTCGGTGACGTCACGGTTGTGCGCGTAGAAGGCCGCTTGAACGAGGCCGAGATAGTCGAGGGCCTTCTCCATGTTGCCACGGCGGACCACGACCACCGCCCGCGCGGCCGGGTCCGTGTCGTAGACGAATCCCTCGTGGTCGAAGAAGGAGAAGTCGAAAGGTTGGCCGGACGCTTCATGGACATGTTCCCAGTGTGTCCGGGTCGATCGTTTGGCGGCTTCGTCCATGGGCTTGGTGGTCTGTGGACGCAGCCCTCCCATCACAAGCCGGATGGGCAACGTGTCGGCGAACCGGTGACGGATGGCCTCGATCACCGGCGAAAAGCCCCAGCACCAGGAGCACATGGGATCAGCGAAATAGACGAGGTGCGGTCCGGCCATGTCTGCCTCCTATGACTTGTGGGTGGATGTGTGTCATCCGTTCGGCATCCCGTAAAGAAGCAAACCCTCGCGTGCGACCGTGTTTGACATCGTGCCGGAAACAGCCCGGTTGGCCTCGAAGGTGGAGCGCCGGCAACCGCGGACGTCGAACAGAACGCCGTGCTCGCGGAGGTTCTGCTGAAGGCGCTGGAGCGCGGCCGGCTGCGGCATTCGGTCGTCGGCCACGACAACAAATAGGTCGATGTCGCTGTCCGGCTGGGCGTCACCACGTGCCAGGCTCCCGATCAGGTAGACGGCCTTGGCCTCGGTTTCGGCGACGATCGCGCCCACCGCGGCGTAGAGCAGGTCGTCACTCGGAAGAGTGTCGTGCTGCCAGCCCACGATCGGAAACGCCCAGCGCTGAACATCCTCGTCGGGCTGCGGCACGGCATCGGCTGGCGCGCTCTCGAAAGCGGCCTGCCGAACGCCGCGCAGCAGGGCCAGGTAGCGCTCGACCATCATGATCCAACGGTCGCCCTCATCACGATCAACCATGGACCAGCCGGTCTCAGAGCCGCTCAGCGCGTATGTCTTGCCGTGGACGCGCACCGCCACGGCGAACTCGTCGGTTCCGAATCTCGGGCTCGGCACCGGTGCGATGGCGAGAACCTCGATGTCGGTTGGTGCAATCGGCATCCTGGTTTCACGCGACAGCGCGCGGGCGATGCCGACGACCTCGAGTTCGGACAACGAAGGATTGGTTTCAGACACGATCGTTTTCCCCGGTGCCGGAGAAGTCAATGTACGACGGCGGCACCGTGTCGGTCAGCCAGACACCGTTCGCCGATCGGTAGAACGCGTGTCCGGCTTCGTGCATGGCCAAGGCATTCACGATCAGGATAATCGGCGTGCCCCGACGGCGCCCGACGGCCCCGGCGGTGTCGCGATCGGGTGACAAGTGGACGTGGTGGCGCTTGCCTTTGATCAGCCCTTGCGAGCGGATGGCCCGCAGGAACGTGGCAATTGTGCCGTGGTACAGCCACTGGGGAGGGAGCACAGGCATCAAACCGAGGTCGACATCCACAGAGTGGCCCTGATTGGCCCGGATGCGTTGTTCGTCCGGCGAGAACGCGTAGCGGCCCTTGGCGTCGGCCGCGACGAGCGCGCGCAGGTCCTCCAGCGTGAGATGGTGTCCGGCCTTTCCGAGCCCCTCCAGCACATCTTGCACAGGCGCCCAGCCTTTCGGGTCAAGCGTCAGGCCCGCCGTTTCCGGCTTGTGCCGGAGGATCAGCGCCAAGTAGCGGCTCGTCCGGCTCATATGTTCCCCCCGTGGTGGTTCTGGTCAATGCGCCCCGTAAGAACAGTCGGTGCGGGGCCACATCCTGCAACACGGGCCTGGCTCGCGTGGTTACGAGACCGTGTGCGGCAATGTCCGGAAAAGCTTCTTGTCGGACGGAAATGTAACTGCCGGGGCCGCCGCGGGCCGGCAACCGCTCGTCTGCGGCGGAAGTGCGCTCCTGGAGGGGATGTGGGGAAGGTCTGAGGGTCAGGAGGTGCCCACCGATCCCAGTCCGAGACCACCAATCCTGGCGTCGCCCGTCCAGCGATCCTGGGCCGAAAACCAGTCGTTTTCCGCGATTGCGGGCCCGAGTCCAGTGATCCTGGAAAACCGACAACAACGACAGGGTCAATCCGCGTTAGAGCGCTACCGATAAGTCGGCGTTATCGGAAGCCAGCTGCCGTGCCTCTTTAAATACGTCAATGCACGGTTTAGCGCTTCAAATTGAAGCGCCCATCCACAGCGACGGCCGACACGTTCAGAGTACCGTCCTGGTCAGGGTCGAAGGCGTGTAAGGTGACAGGGCAGTCTCCGGTTAAGGTGATCCCCAGATTGACGAGATGACGCCCCCGGGCAACATATTCTCACCGCAAGCGTGGCGGTTCGGAAGGGGATATGTGCCGTTTGGACACGGAGGCTCGCATGACCGTGCACAGCCTGCGCGCCGGGCCGGCCACTGCCGCTGCCTAAGGCGTCCTGCTGTACCAAACCTTGGAGTCGTTGAGTTTCTTGGCCGTGCTCGGAGGTACCGCCAAAGAATGCGTGAAACCTAAACCGTTTTCGGGCGATCAGCAAGGAGAGCTGTGGGCGACCGGACCTCCGCGCTTGGCGTCGGATTTTCTGAATGGCTGCCGACGACGTGACGCCCGCCACGAGCGGTGATGTCCCATCCCGAGTAAGGCCCGGCGGCAAACCCTCTCACACGCGGGTTGTGATCAACCGCGTCAAACACGTCCGCCACGCTCATTCCGAGCACTTCGGCCACGTCGCCGGCCGTCAACTCCCCAGCGTTCGGTTCGGCATAATGGGCAAGAATGTAGTTGGCAACCACGTCTGGTGAGGGTTTGGGGGACTGGTCCATGACGGAACGACCTCGAAGCATCGAAGCAATGAATGCCTCATTATAGGCGAGCCCGTGCCTGGATTACACTTTTTGAGCGCGCACGATAGCGTGAGCCGGTTTTCCGTCCCGCGACGATGCGAACCGGTTGCTGGCCGACCAACGAGTCAGGCGTCTGCGCGGTCTGGCAGGCCTGGGAGTGGCTGTCCTGTCCCGCGGGACTGATGCATCCGAAGCCGCAGACCCGGCATAGGTTGACCGGGGCCTTGTGCCCGCTGGGGAATGGGCGCGATTGGATCGCACTTCCGTGACGCGCCAAGAGCGGACGTGTGGGCTCCGCCACAGCGGCGGGGGATAGGAGCACGCAGGATTGTGGTGTCCACATCGCCAGGAGCCGCCACCATGAGCGTCATCCCGTTTGCTCGCACCCGGTTCACCCCGGCCGACATTGCGGCCTTTAACGAGATCGCGCTGCCGCGCCTAGCAAGCGGCCACTGGAGACACTGTTGGTCACACCGCGTGCCGGCGTCACGCGGCTGGGAGTACTGCGGCGGCTGGGAGCACTGCGATCAGGCGTGACTGGCGCGTCCGCGCCAACGGTTGCTCGCGCAGCCACGCATCCACACGCGTGAGGTTCAGGGCCGCCGCGGTGAAGACGTGCTGGAGGTGGGTTTTCGCCTGCCCGAGGTAGCGGCCGTGGCGCAAGCCGAAGCCGCGAATGCCCTGGGACAAGGTGCCTTCGATCCCGGCGCGACAGGCATAGCGTTTCTTCCAAGGCTCACTGGTCTGTTCCCGACGGCGCGCCTGCAAGGCCTCATGCGCCCGCTGCTCCAGGACCCGCAGACGCCGGGCGTTCGCCCGTCGCCCGGGGTGCGCGGCGGGAGCGCAGGCGTCGTGGTGCGGGCAGCCGCCACAAACCTTCTGGGAAAAGCCGATGTGCACGACAGCAGCGCCCCGCTCATCCTGACCTTCTTTCCAGCTCGCGCTGATCTGGCCAGCCGGGCAGCGGGCGACGCGCTCGGACCAGAGGATCGTGAAGGCGCTGAGGTCAAAGCCTTGCCCGGCGTGAGCCTGCCGGCTGCTGTCCGGCAGCGCCGGGCCGAGCAGGTCGATACCATGATCCGCGTGGCTGGCCACCAGCAGGCCGGCATCGACATAGCCGCTATCGACCACGTGGGTGCTCGGCAGCAAGCCGCGTGCGGCCAAGGCGGCTTGAACCGTCGCGGTCATCGCGACATCGGCCAAGCCCGCGGCCGTGGTCTGGACATCGGTGATCAGGTGCGGCCGATCGGCGTCGCATGTCTCGGTCAAATGGACCTTGTAGCCGATCCAGCCGGTGTCGCGCTTCTTGGCGTAGCGGGCGTCCGGATCATAGGGGGAGTGCAGACGGTCGCTCACCGGCGGCTGGTCGGCCGGCTCGCGCAACCGGACGCGACCCTGGTCATGGTAGAACTGCTGAATCCAGACGAGCCGCAGCACCTCCACCGCGGGCAGCCGGCACAGCCAAAAGCAGTCCCGGTCGGCGAAGAGGGCGGCCAGCACCTCGTGGCCATCCGCGCCGATGGCTTCGGCCAGAGCCTGACGCGCGCTCAGGCTCTTGGGCAGACGATACGGCTCGACCCGCGGGCCATAGCGCTCGGCCCACGCCGCCCGGCCATGCTCGGCCAGCCAGGTGGGAGCGGAGAGAGCAACGGCGTTCAGAGCGGCCCGCATGGTCTCGCCGATAAACTCCAGACGATTGAGGGTGCGGACCGCCGCCAGGACGTGCGTGGAGTCGGTGCGTTGCTGGCCGCGTGCCTTGATGAGGCCGCGCTCGCGCAGGCCCTCCAGCATGGCATCAAGCAATCTCTGTTCCTGGCCGCCGGCGAGCAGGCGGGCGCGGAACTCACATAGAACCGAGAAGTCGAAGCCCGGATCGGTCAAGTCCAAGCTGAGAGCATACTTCCAATCGATGCGACTACGCACCGCCTCGGCGGCTTGGCGGTCGGACAAGTTTTCGAGGAACTGAAACAGCGTGACCAGGGCCAGCCGCCACGGCGCAATCGCCGTCTGCCCGCGGGCATCGTAAAGACCGGCGAACATCGCGTCCTCATACAGAACCCCAATCTCATCGCGCACCCGCATCAGCAGGGTGCCTTTGCGGAAGGCCGCCCGGGCAACCCGAGCCGTCTCTTCGGGGACAGGGGCAATCGGGGACGGATGCATCGCCATGGAAACCTCCAGCCTTTCCAGGGCTCAACATTCCGCCACGCAGTGTGACCAACAGTGTCACTGGAGCGCGGTTGCGCGCCACTCCTGCGATTGGAGCGACCGCATGGCGATCATGGTTGCCGGCCGACAATCGCCTCTTTTCACGTTCGAGCGCGACACGGCCGGTCGCTACGCCTTGTACTTCCATGACCGGGAGGGGGCCGTGCGCATCGGCACCGCCGACAGCGCGGTGGCGTGCCTGGCGATTTGGTCCAGCACGCCCCGTCGCCGCACTAAGTCCAGAGGAGCGGCCTGAGGCGGAGAACAGCGAGCTGTTCCGTTGTGGCACGGGCTTTGGGCATGGGCAGACGCCCCCCAAGCGGTAAGGAACGGGGCGAACCCGATCAGGCGTTCGGCGCCCCGCGATCCTGCTCCAGAGCTTCGCGGATCAACTCCATTTCGATGCCGGCCGCTTCCAGGCGGTCGTGCAGTATCTTGGCCGTGTGGGGAGCCTCGGCGACCGCCGTCAGATAGGCCGCGCTGAGCCGGAGCATCGCGCTTTCCAAGCGGTGCAAGCGTGTCTCGTAGGCGTTGGTGCAGCGAGGTTCGGGATTGCCGGTCCTGGGTCATCGTGTAGAAGGGCGCGTCTCTTGATTACCGGATTGGTCAGCCTCGGCATGCCGAACAAACACAACGACGCGCGGCGCCATCACATCCCGAAGATGCGGTTCAAAGTAACGAATTGGGCGTCGTACGAAGCCGGACTGCGCCGGCGCGGCAGTCTGACGCTGTGGGTCAGCGACGCGGCGATCGCCGCCTGGCGAGCGGCGCCGCGGACGACGCCCGGTGGGCAAGCGCGCTACTCGCAGACGGCTATCGAAACAGCCCTCATGGTCCGCTTGGTGTTTCATCAGCCGCTGCGCCAGACCGAGGGGCTGCTCGGCTCGTTGCTGGATCTCCTGGGCGTGGACCTGCCGGTTCCCGACCACACGACGATCAGTCGCCGGGCGGCGCGCTTGACGCCGGTGTTGGCCACGGCCCTGCCGACGGGCCCGGTCACGCTGGTGATCGACAGCACCGGCTTGAAGGTCTACGGGGCCGGCGAGTGGCACCGCGACAAGCATGGCGTGCGCGGGCCGCGGACCTGGCGCAAACTCCATCTCGCGGTGGATGCCGCCAGCAGCGCCATCGTCGCGGCCACGCTGACCACCACCAGCGACGGGGACGCCTCCCAGGTCGGACCGCTGCTCGACCAGATCAGTGGCCCCATCGACACCGTCATGGCTGACGGCGCGTACGACGGCGAACCGATTTACCAGACCATCGCCGCCCGGGATGCCGGGGCTCGGGTGATCATCCCCCCGCGCGCCACGGCGGTCGTGAGCGAGGCCGCCACAACCGCCCCGACCCAGCGGGACCGCCACATCCAGAGCCTGGCCGAGCACGGGCGCTCAGGCTGGCAAAAGCAAACCGACTATGGCGAGCGGGCGAAGGCGGAAACCGCGATGGCGCGTTACAAGCGCATCCTCGGCGACCAGCTGCGTGCACGCACGTTGCCCGGCCAACGAACTGAAGCCGCCACCGGCGTCATCATCCTGAACCGGATGATCGATCAAGCACGCCCGAACTCCGTCCGCATCGCCTGATCAAAGGTCGTGTCAGGCTTCACTGCGTCTGTGCGGACCTCGCTGCACCAACACCTGCAGGACGCGCTCATCAAGGGCGAGACGGTGAAGCTGCCCGGCTTCGGGAAGTTCGAAATCGCCGAGCGCGGCGAGCGCACCGGCCGCAACCCGCAGACCGGAGCCGAGATCACGATCGCCGCCTCCAAAGCGCCGAAGTTCTCGGCCGGCAAGGCGCTGAAGGACGCTATCAACAACGGCAAGGCGGTGTGACCGTCGTCCGCTGAGCGGACGGCGCGGGGGCCGTCGGAAGGCTGCCCCCGCTTTGCTGTGTCCAGAGGGCACGCTCGCGCGCCGAGAGACACCGGTAGCCCACGGCCGAACTTGTCCAACCATGCAGCCTCCGGGGATCGCCGTGAACCGCGCCGAACCCCGCCGTGGCCGTGCTGGAACCTGAGAACACGGTCGTTTGTTGAAAAACCGGCTGCGATCTTGCGCGACCGAGTGCGCCAGGTGAAGGATCGGAGTTGTGCCATGGGCTTGTCAGCCGCTCAGCGGAAAGCCTACGAGACAGGTGTTGGTGCAGCGAGGTCCGCACAGACGCAGTGAAGCCTGACACGACCTTTGATCAGGCGATGCGGACGGAGTTCGGGCGTGCTTGATCGATCATCCGGTTCAGGATGATGACGCCGGTGGCGGCTTCAGTTCGTTGGCCGGGCAACGTGCGTGCACGCAGCTGGTCGCCGAGGATGCGCTTGTAACGCGCCATCGCGGTTTCCGCCTTCGCCCGCTCGCCATAGTCGGTTTGCTTTTGCCAGCCTGAGCGCCCGTGCTCGGCCAGGCTCTGGATGTGGCGGTCCCGCTGGGTCGGGGCGGTTGTGGCGGCCTCGCTCACGACCGCCGTGGCGCGCGGGGGGATGATCACCCGAGCCCCGGCATCCCGGGCGGCGATGGTCTGGTAAATCGGTTCGCCGTCGTACGCGCCGTCAGCCATGACGGTGTCGATGGGGCCACTGATCTGGTCGAGCAGCGGTCCGACCTGGGAGGCGTCCCCGTCGCTGGTGGTGGTCAGCGTGGCCGCGACGATGGCGCTGCTGGCGGCATCCACCGCGAGATGGAGTTTGCGCCAGGTCCGCGGCCCGCGCACGCCATGCTTGTCGCGGTGCCACTCGCCGGCCCCGTAGACCTTCAAGCCGGTGCTGTCGATCACCAGCGTGACCGGGCCCGTCGGCAGGGCCGTGGCCAACACCGGCGTCAAGCGCGCCGCCCGGCGACTGATCGTCGTGTGGTCGGGAACCGGCAGGTCCACGCCCAGGAGATCCAGCAACGAGCCGAGCAGCCCCTCGGTCTGGCGCAGCGGCTGATGAAACACCAAGCGGACCATGAGGGCTGTTTCGATAGCCGTCTGCGAGTAGCGCGCTTGCCCACCGGGCGTCGTCCGCGGCGCCGCTCGCCAGGCGGCGATCGCCGCGTCGCTGACCCACAGCGTCAGACTGCCGCGCCGGCGCAGTCCGGCTTCGTACGACGCCCAATTCGTTACTTTGAACCGCATCTTCGGGATGTGATGGCGCCGCGCGTCGTTGTGTTTGTTCGGCATGCCGAGGCTGACCAATCCGGTAATCAAGAGACGCGCCCTTCTACACGATGACCCAGGACCGGCAATCCCGAACCTCGCTGCACCAACGCCCTCCATCGGCGCTTCCCCGCGACAACAGTGTCTGCCCGCTTCCATTCGGCTCGGCTGTGCCCGGACATCGACCGCCCGTGGAATTCGCCAGCGGTATCGAGTTTGCGGAAGGACCAGTTTCTCACGTCGCCTTGTATGTGGGCATCAAAGTCAAGGGGTTTGCAATATTTCCTCCATTCCTTTGTTCGACCGCAACGGACCATTCCTTCGTCCCGACCTAATTTCTCGACAGCACCGCGCGCAAGGGCGGTCAAGGATGCCCGTAGGGCACCGCGCAGCGGCGCGAAGCGTTCTTGACGGCCCTGAGCACGGTGCTGACCTCCCTTCGGTCGGGCGGGACGCGGCAATCCGGGGGAGCCGGGTTGCGGTGACCGGGGAGGGGCGGATGGGTGTCAGCAAGGCCACGCAGCACCTCTCCTTCTTCGAGACGTGGTTGACGAGTCCGGCCGAACGATGCGAAACCGAGATGGAGCCTTTCACCGACGGGCGCGGTCCTCCCGCGCCACAACCTTGTATCCGGCGAGCCTGAAAGCCCGAACCCATGATGCGCCCATGCGCATCGGCGGCGAGGCTCCGAGGCGACGAGCCCCATCTGACAAGCGGCACGGTGGCCATGGCGACGTACGGGCTGCGCCCCCTCGGATCGTCATCGGAACTCGGCCGCACCGCCGCCGAGCTTCGAAACCGTTGACGGAACCGGATCAAATCGCCTGCATGGTGACGCCTTCCGGAGTCTGTCCGGTCGTCGCCAAGCGCCACAGGTCGACCAGCAGCTTGCGCGCCAATGCCACGATCAGCGTCTTGCGCACGCCGCCCTTGGCGCCGGTGGTGCGCCCGCGGCACCACGCGGCCAAGGTGCTGTCTTTCTGAAACAGGAGCCAGCGCCACGCCAGTTGGATCATGCCGCGCCGCACCCGGGCATTGCCCGCCTTGGAAAGTCCCTTCTCCCGCCGCCGCGACCCGCTCTCGTCGGGCGTGCCGGTGAGCCCGGCGTAACGCGCCACCGCCCGCCGATCCCGCAGATTCCGCCCCAACACCTCGCGCACCAGCATGGCGGCGGTCTCGACGCCAACGCCGCGCACGCGGGCGAGCAGGTGCACCATCGCGTCGGTTCCTTCCTTCGGCGCCTGCGCGAGCCGGTCCAGACGCGCCGCCTCAAGAGCCGCGATCTGCTCTTGGATGACGTGGCATTCGACGCCGCGCACGCCCAACCAGCGCGCCAACCAGAAACCGTCGCGGCCCGCCTCGTAGGCGACGAGGAGACGCGCGATTGTCCTTCCGGCGTGAGCGGCTTCGCTCGTCCAGCGCCCGAACAGGCGCAGCAGCGCGTCCTGATCGGGCATCAGCTTCTGCAACGGCCACCGCTCGACGCCCGGGACGACGGCGGCAACAAGCCAGCTCGATTGGCTCATCTCAATGACGGCAACAAGCGTGCTCTCGTGATCGAAGGCAACGGGAGGCTGGGTCGAATCCAACGGCTTGGCCATGGTGCGCTCCTCCGTTTGTTGGCGCTACGATGGTGCCACGATCTCGTCGTTACCCAACGCCCCCATAGCATCTGACACAAGCGCGGTGGTCGGGGAGCAGCGCACCGTTCTGTTCGCGGCCGACGCCCTGCTGAGCCGCTGTCGGCGCTGGCGCGCTACGCGCCTGGGACCGACGCCGCAGGACGTTCGTTGGTCTGCACAAAGCGCGGGTTCCGGTGGCCCATTGGGTGGCGGTGCGGACGCCTTGGTTATGGATGGACGGCCGCGCGTGCCGCTGGGCGATCAAGCAGGCCCGAGTATGGCCCCTTGAACGTTGCCTCCGATCTGTCGCAGCCGCGCCGAAGTGTCCCGGCCGGAACGTAACGCTGGCCGTTTCGCGACGTTGCTGGCCGCCGTCCTCCCGGGTGAACGCGCTGCACACCTCAAAAGACCGGGGCGTTCAGACGCCATGGTGAGGCGGGCCCGTGTGAGCGGACCAGGAAGGGAAGTCGTCACCGGTGAGGAATTTGCCGGTCGGGAACCGCAGCGGAGGCGGCGGGTCGCGCTCGCGAACCCCTCACCGGTGACGAATCTGTGGACACCGCGCCGCACCAGGACGATTTCGCGCAAACACACCCTCAAAGGTCTTGACGGGACCCAGAGCTCTGCGGCACACCAGCCGGACCGAATTCGCGCCGAGGACCCCAACAATGGCTCCTGACCGCCAGAGAACCAAGCGATTGCTGCATTTGTCGCCAAAGGGAGGATCCGGGAAATCCGGCCTGTCGCGGCTGCTGATGTCAGCGGCGATTCGTGACGGGCTGCGCGCCATCGGCTTGGACGCCGATCCGCAAGGTACCTTCGCGGGCTGGATGAGCAAGCGGGAGAGATACCGGAAGAAGGCTCCCGAGGTTCCCTACGCAGAGGTGCGGGTGGCGGCGTTCGCCGACGCCGCCCGGGCGCTGGACGAGATCGCCGCCGACTTGGTGGTGGTCGACACGCCGACGGCGCTGGAGAACGATCCGGTTGCCACCAAGGCGCTCATCCTGGCGTCCGACCTGGTCCTGATTCCCTGCCAGCCGCTCGACGACGACGTCCGTTCGGTGAAGACCATCATGCTCACCGTCCAGGAGCTTGGGCGGCCGGCCTACTTCGTGCTGAACAAAGTGAAGCGCACGGTCAAGGAGGCCGAGAGCTCACGCCGGGAACTCGGAAAGGTCGGCCCCGTGATCGCGGCGAGCATCCCCGACAGCATTCAGATCGCGCGCGCCATGGCGCACGGCTTGGGCGTTGTCGAGACCAACGGCACCGGCGCCGACGACGTGAGCAGTGTGTGGGCCGAGGCGAAGCGCCTGCTGGCCATGACCTGACGACGAACCCCGAGGAGAGAAACGAGATGGCGAAGAAGCTCAGGCTCGCCGACAGCTTCGACGGCAGCGAGGACGACGGTGCGCCGGCGCCGGCGCCGGCGCTGAGCCGGGTTGGCACGGAGCACCGGGACACCCGCGGCTTGGCCGTCGTTGAGGCGGTCGTGCCGCTGTCGAGCCGCGCGGAATACGTCCGGGAGATCTCGGACCTGTGGAGGCGGGCGCAAAAGACATTCGTGGACATCGGTCGCCACCTGAACAACGCCAAGGACCGCATCCCGCACGGCGACTTCATGGACATGATCGACGCTGAGCTGCCGTTCGGCGACCGGGTGGCCAACAAGCTCATGGCCGTGGCCCGCGCGATCGACGCCGCCGTGTTCCCGGTCGAGCGCCTGCCGCCGCACTACTCGATCGTCTACGAGCTGGTGCAGATGCCGGAGGATCTGCGGGGCACGGCGCTCCGCGAAAATGTCATCCGGCCGGACGTGACCCGCCAGGAGGTCATCGCGTTCAAGCGCCGCTGGATCGCAAAACCTTCCGCCCCCCCCAGCAGGGCGCAGCTTCGCAAGCGGCTCCAGCAGCTTCTTGAAAACCGCAGGAAGCTCGATGAAGTGATCGCGGCCCTTCAGGACGAACTGGGTGAGGCGTAACGCGGCCCAGGAAAGCCGGGTCAGGGGCGGGCGGCGCCCCTCCCGGAGCCCACGGGCGCCGGTGTTCACCACGGCCCGCGCGCGTCGTCTCGCCTTGGCCAGCCGCTCCACGGCCACGGACCTTGCACAAGCGCCGGCTGGTTTCTCCCGTCCCTGTTGGCCACGGCGGCCCGGTGTCCCGCAACCGCCGCCACGGTCCGGCGCACGGTAAGGCGCGGCCAGACGGGCAGGGGAGGGCAGCCTCGCCCGAACGCCTCCCCCTCGAGGTTGCGGTGCCGTGGGTCGCCGTCCATGGCGACTTCCCAATCAGGCGCGGGAAGCAGCACCATTGCGCGTGCTGGGACACGCGCCTGAAACGTGTGGTCCGGCAGCGCCGCACCGGCGGGACCCGCGGAACAGGCACGCCAGCTTGACACTGGGAGCGCGGCACCTCCACCGGAATCACAGCCACCAGCCGTGCTTCCGCTTGGTTTTGTGATGCTCGCGTCCGGTGACGGGGAGCGCGACGGCCGCCCATTCACCCCCGACCGAAGCGGTCGGGCCCCGTTTGGTGACCCGCAAGCATCACGCCAGGAAACGACACAGCCGGCTCACCCAACGGCTCCGCCGGGGGTGAGTCCTCCATGAGCGTTGACGCCGCCCGTGTCACGACGGTTCCTCAATCGCCTGTAGTGCGGCGGTCCCTCCCTGTGGGAGGTCAGGCCGTCTTCACAGACGGCGCCTCCTTGCTGCCGGTCGGCAGCGCCCTCCGCTCCCGCCTCACCGCGTTGGCGGTCACCCGGTCCAGAACGATCGGCCGACGGGGGCGTCCTTGCGCGTCAACATCGTCCGGTTTGGCAAGTCGCTTGAGCGACCGGGCGTTCTGTTCGGCGATGGCCTTGCCACGGCGAATCTGCTCGCAGAACGCGTCGGAAGGATGGAACGCGTACAGCACATCGACAATTTCAGAACCGCTGCCGTACTCCGGTTCCTTGTCGTAGCCCGCCAGCACTCCCTGCGTCACCAGCGCCTCCACAGCCACCCGGATGGCGCGCAGCGTGTCGCGATGACGCTTGCTGCGATTCATCCCGGAGTTGGTGATGATGTCGCTGGCCCGCATCTCCACAGGGTCCACGCTGGAGGTCGTGTGGTAATGCAAAGACAGGCGCTTGTAGAGCCACCAGCTGACCGGGTTCCTGATCTTCATCAGCATCTCGTAGGAGATGCTCTGGAATTTCAAGGAGAGGATGGCCATTGCCACCAGCGGGTTGAATTCGAGATAAGTTTCGGTGTTGCCGCTCACGTCGTCGCCATCGTCAAGCCGGACCGAGCCACCCTTTCCACGCATGGCTACCACCGGGAAAGGGTGTTGGTGCAGCGAGGTCCGCACAGACGCAGTGAAGCCTGACACGACCTTTGATCAGGCGATGCGGACGGAGTTCGGGCGTGCTTGATCGATCATCCGGTTCAGGATGATGACGCCGGTGGCGGCTTCAGTTCGTTGGCCGGGCAACGTGCGTGCACGCAGCTGGTCGCCGAGGATGCGCTTGTAACGCGCCATCGCGGTTTCCGCCTTCGCCCGCTCGCCATAGTCGGTCTGCTTTTGCCAGCCTGAGCGCCCGTGCTCGGCCAGGCTCTGGATGTGGCGGTCCCGCTGGGTCGGGGCGGTTGTGGCGGCCTCGCTCACGACCGCCGTGGCGCGCGGGGGGATGATCACCCGAGCCCCGGCATCCCGGGCGGCGATGGTCTGGTAAATCGGTTCGCCGTCGTACGCGCCGTCAGCCATGACGGTGTCGATGGGGCCACTGATCTGGTCGAGCAGCGGTCCGACCTGGGAGGCGTCCCCGTCGCTGGTGGTGGTCAGCGTGGCCGCGACGATGGCGCTGCTGGCGGCATCCACCGCGAGATGGAGTTTGCGCCAGGTCCGCGGCCCGCGCACGCCATGCTTGTCGCGGTGCCACTCGCCGGCCCCGTAGACCTTCAAGCCGGTGCTGTCGATCACCAGCGTGACCGGGCCCGTCGGCAGGGCCGTGGCCAACACCGGCGTCAAGCGCGCCGCCCGGCGACTGATCGTCGTGTGGTCGGGAACCGGCAGGTCCACGCCCAGGAGATCCAGCAACGAGCCGAGCAGCCCCTCGGTCTGGCGCAGCGGCTGATGAAACACCAAGCGGACCATGAGGGCTGTTTCGATAGCCGTCTGCGAGTAGCGCGCTTGCCCACCGGGCGTCGTCCGCGGCGCCGCTCGCCAGGCGGCGATCGCCGCGTCGCTGACCCACAGCGTCAGACTGCCGCGCCGGCGCAGTCCGGCTTCGTACGACGCCCAATTCGTTACTTTGAACCGCATCTTCGGGATGTGATGGCGCCGCGCGTCGTTGTGTTTGTTCGGCATGCCGAGGCTGACCAATCCGGTAATCAAGAGACGCGCCCTTCTACACGATGACCCAGGACCGGCAATCCCGAACCTCGCTGCACCAACGCCTCAGCGAGGCGAATGACGAGAGGATCAAGGCCGGGCTCGGAACCGTCACGCGGCCTGGAAGTTGAGGCGAGCAGAAAACTTGCGGAGGGTGGCCCATGCCGAGCGAGACTGTCTGTCCCTTGCGCCTTGCGGCGGCGCTGGCCGCTTGCTTGGTGCTGGCCGGATGCACCGGAAACGCCACCGGCCTCGGGCTGAACCTTGGGTCGCAGGAGCAACTCGTTGATCTCGGTCGGCAGGACTGGCAGCGCCTGTTGGCGACAACCCCGACCTCCAACAACCAATCCTATCAGCGCCGGGCCGAGCAGGTGTCGATGCGCCTGCTGCGCGCCGCCGGCCTCAACGCCGGTGAGTGGGAGGTGCGCGTGCTCAAGGACGACCAAACCAACGCCTTCGCCCTGCCCGGCCAGAAGATCGGCGTCTACGAGGGCCTGTTCCGCTACGCCAAGACCGACGCACAGCTGGCCGCGGTCATCGGGCACGAGATCGCCCACACTCTGGAAGGTCACGCGGCCGAACGCGTCAGCACCCAGATGGCCACGGAGGCGGGCACCGGGATCCTCGGTGCCGTGCTGGGGGCAAGCGGCCTCGGCGGCAGCGCCCTGATCGCCGCGGCTCTCGGCACCGGGGCTCAGTACGGCCTGATCCTTCCCTATTCCCGCAACCAGGAGCTGGAGGCCGACCGCATCGGCCTGCTGATGATGGCGCGTGCCGGCTACGACCCGCAGGCGGCGATCGAGCTGTGGCAGAATATGAAGGAGGCAGGGGCCCAACCGCCGACCTTCCTGTCCACGCACCCCGGCACCGAGGACCGCATCGCCGCGCTGCAAAAACTGATGCCCGAAGCGAAGGCGGCCTACAAGCCAAGCTGATCGGATCAAGGACGCCAAGATCACATCCACCGCGTACTGCGTTGAGGAGGATTGCTGGGTGGCGGATTTCCTGAAGCGGCGCCTCGATGCGAAGCGGGACTTTCTGTTCGGTGACCCGCAGGCAAAGACCAGGCTGGTTTGGTACGTGGACTACACCTTCGAGCCTGCTCGTCGCGCCCGTGACATCGTGCGCCGCTCGGTCCACCGTTTCGGCCGCGAAGGAGCGGTCATCGCCATCCGGCAGAACCCATTGCCGCACCGAGCGCCCGAAAGCGAAATCGCCGCTCGTGCCGCTGTCGCGGCCGGTCGGCAAGGCAAGTTTACGGAGATGCACGATGCCCTGTTCGCGCATGAGCACGCCTACAACGAGGCCACCGTCACCGCCCTCGCGGAGCGCATTGGCCTCGATCTTGAGCGCTTTACAGACGATTTGAACGCGCACGAGACCGTGGAACGCGTCGAGCAGGATCGTGCCTCCGTGGTCGATGCGGGATACCGGTCCGCCCCGCTCCTCTTCATCAACAATCGTCTCTACAAGGGTGCGTGGGACGAAGACGCGTTGATCGAGGCTTTGGAAAAGCCTTTCGGTGTCAAGCTTCGGCTGGCCAGCACCGACTTCTTCGAATGGGCCGCGTCCGCCGGCGTTGTCCTGGTGCTGGCGACCATCGCCGCATTGGCCTTCGCGAATCTCGGCGGTTACGGAGCGTACGAGCACATTCGCGGCACGCCGGTCGGGCTGTCGTACGGCGAGCGGGTGTTCACCCTGCCCGTGATGACGTGGGTCAACGATGGCCTGATGGCAATCTTCTTCCTCGTCGTCGGCATCGAGATCAAGCGCGAGTTGCTCACGGGCGAGTTGTCGGACCCGCGACGCGCCGCACTGCCGTTCATCGGCGCGGTTGGCGGTATGGCGATGCCGGCACTGATCTACACGGCGTTCGACTGGGGGCGCGGCACGATCGGTGGGTGGGCGTGCCGATGGCGACCGACATCGCGTTCACCCTCGGCCTCATGGCGCTGCTCGGCCGCCGCGTCCCGACTTCGCTGAAAGTCTTTGTCTCGGCGCTGGCGATCGTCGATGACCTGGGTGCGATCATCGTGATCGCGCTGTTTTACAGCGAAGGTTTGCACGCCTCCGCTCTGGTCTGGGCGAGCGGCATGTTTGCCGTCATGCTCGGCCTGAATCGGGCGCGCATCTACTCGTCCACCCCCTACCTCGTTCTCGGCCTGCTCCTCTGGGGCTTCATTCACGAGTCCGGCCTGTACGCCACGCTCGCCGGCGTCTTGACTGCGTTTGCCATTCCCTCCCGACGCAGCGGCGACGTGCGCGGCATCGCCGCGCAGACGGCCGTCATGTTCGATGCGGAGCTGCGTCGCACCGATGCGGGGCAGCATGAGCCGGCGACGATTCGTCCGACGACCTTGAGAATTCTCGAAAATGCCCTCACTCGGCTGCGTGAGCCTGGTTATCACCTCCAGCATCGGCTGGAGAACTGGTCGAACTTTTTGATCCTTCCGCTCTTCGCCTTCTTCAACGTCGGCATTCCGATCACCGGCTCCGGCATGAGCCTGAACGCTCCAGAGGCGTTCGGCGTCATCGCGGGGCTGGTCGTTGGAAAGCCGCTTGGCATCCTGCTTGTGTGCTGGCTCGCGGTTCGGCGGCGCGTTGCAGCCTTGTCGTCCGAGATCGGTTGGATGCAGATGCTGGGTGCCGGGGCACTGGCCGGAGTCGGCTTCACCATGTCGATTTTCATTGCGGCGGCCACCTTCGAAGGGGCGCAGTTGGACATGGTGAAGCGTTCCATCCTTCTTGCTTCCGTATTGTGCGCGGCCATTGGTGCCGCGATCTTGTTCACTGCGGCTAAGGCGTGACCTTGTGCTGAAAGCTCCCTGTACTCCGGCACGAGCACGAGGTGGCGAGTGCCCCTGTTTCGATGGCCACCAGCACGGCGGTCACGGACGGACGGTCACCGTGGCGTTGGTCGGCGCCAAGCGGACTTGGCTTCCGGGGGGCCTAGAACCGACAGGCATGTCCATCCGCACCGGTGCCGGCTCGGCGGAGGAGAGGTCTACAGTTCCGTGCGGACCCTAGGTGTGCCTGTGCTGATCCGGCTGGGAGGGAGCGATGCACCGAGCAACCCAATACCGCCAAGGCGATGTTCTTCTCGTCGCGGCCACTGTCCTGCTGCCCGGCAGCCGGCCCGTGGAGGCGGCCGACGGGCGGGTGATCCTCGCCCGTGGCGAGGTGACCGGCCATGCCCACAGCATGGCCGCCGAGCGCGTGCGCTATTTTCGCGAGGATGAGACCGGACGCGGCTTCATCCAGGTTCACGGCCCTGGCCCGGTCGCGCTTCGGCACGAGGAACACGCCCCGGTCAACGTCGAACCGGGGCTGTACGAGGTGCGCCGCCAGCGCGAGTACCGGCCGCGCGCCCAAGCCGGCCTGGTTGCCGACTGAGCGATACGGCCGAAACTCGGCATGAGCGGTGGATTACCCGGACCCGACCACCATGGATGATGGGCTTCCCGCGCCTTGGCCGTTGCTGCCAAAGGGCGATCGGGTCAAGGCGGAGCAGAGCATCCGCGACGTCTATGATGCCGCGGGGCTGGCGGCGCCGCGGTTCATCGTGTGGCTCGCCGGCCCGCGCGACGCCTACCGGGTGCTCGCCTGGGTCACCTGGCGTCGGTGGGTGCTGTCGATGGCTCTGGTTTTGGGATTGGCCGTCAGCGTGGCTCCGCTGCTGACAACCAGCCCGGCAGGTCTGGGAGAAGCTGCGTCCTCATCCACCCGCGTCCCGTGGATTGGCAGCGCCATGGTCCTGGCGCTCGCAGGCCTGATTGGCGGCTTGGACTGGCGCTGGCGGGACGTGCGGCACAGGGTCCACACCGCGCGGGGAGCATGCCTCCTCATTCTCCTGGGTGCGGCGACGGCAGCCCCTTTCGTTGTTCCCCAGCTGTCAGCCGTCAGCGCGGCGGGTGGCGGAATCGCCACCCTGGCTCTGGGCGGTCTCGTCACCCCTCCACCCGCCGGATCCGCGCCCCTGCCCCACCGCTTCGGCCCGCTGCTCAACGCGCGTATGAGCGATCTGCTGAAACGAGCTTCTCCTGGCCCACGGCTGCCGGACACAGCGTTGCACGCCGTCGTGCGATGGCTGCGCGGCCGGTTGATGCCGGCTCCGTTGTGTCCCGCCGAAGCGTGTTTCTCCGGTCAATCCACGACGGCCCGGGCCTGTCCACGCCCGTCCACAATGCAGCGGGTGGCGATTGGTTTGCTGAACCATGTCGGTGCCCTGTGGATGTATCGGAACGTGGCCCTCGTGTTGGCGCCACCAACCGAGTGCCACGTGAACGGCGAGGGCGCTCTGCACAACAGCACCGGGGCGGCGGTGCGCTGGGCGGATGGCACGGTGCTGCTGGCCATCGACGGCGAGGTCGGAGGCGATCTCGATCTGGACCTGGATCGCCTGTCGGCGGAGGCCGTTCGGCAGGAGCCCAGCCCGGCCTTGCGCCGCGTCCTCATCGAGTGCTTCGGCCCGGAGCGTCTGATGCGTGCATTCGGTGGCCACAAGATCGCTGAGGACGCCGCCGGCCAGCTCTGGTGCGCGCCGCAATTCGATGGTGAGCCGCTGGTGATGGTGCGGGTGCGGAACGCCACGCCGGAGCCCGACGGGCAACGCCGGGTCTATTGGCTGCGGGTGCCGCCCACCACAGCCACACCGCGTGAGGGCGTCGCGTGGACCTTCGGCCTGGATGCCGACGCCTACCGGCCGACGCGCGAGACATGACGCGGACGGACGACGCACACATCCCTTGGGGTGCTCCCGGCCGGTGCCGATGTCGGCCGTGCCGGGCCGCGCCCAGAAAAGCCGACATCGGTCCCACGCCGCCGTTGGCCGCCCATTCACGCCGTCTTGGCGGCGCTCAGTGCCTCACGCGGCGCGCGGCGCAGCACCAGCCAGCCGGCAAGCGCGGACAGCAGGGAGCCGCCGAGAACACCGACCTTCACGGCGTCCGCCAGCTCCGGGGACGTCGGAAACGCCAGCGCGCCGATGAACAGGCTCATGGTGAAACCGATGCCACAGAGCAGGGCCACGCCATAGAGTTGCCGCCAGCTGGCCCCTGCCGGCAGGTCGGCCAGCCCGCTCCGAATGGCCAGCCAGGAGGCGGCAAAGACGCCGCATTGCTTGCCGACAAACAACCCGAGCGCGATGCCCAGAGGCACCGGCCCGACGAGCGCCGACGGATCCATGCCGGTGAACGACACCCCGGCGTTGGCGAAGCCGAAGATCGGGACGATGCCGAACGCCACCCAGGGGGTGATCGCATGCTCCAGACGGTGCAGCGGCGAGGTCAACTCGTCGCGCCGCCCCGGCGTGGCGCGCACCGGGATCGTCAGGGCCAAGGCCACGCCCGCCAGGGTGGCGTGCACGCCGGACGCCAGAACGCACGCCCAGAGCGCCACGCCAACCGTCAGGCACGGCCACAGCCGGGTCACCCCGAAGCGGTTGAAGGCGATCAGCACGAGCAACGCCGCCGCCGCCAAGCCGAGCGCGCCCAGCGAGAGGTCGGCGGTGTAGAACAGCGCGATGATCACCACCGCGCCCAGATCGTCAAGGATCGCCAGCGCCGCCAGGAACACCTTCAGCGAGGCCAGCACCCGCGGCCCGATGAGCGAGATGAGGCCCAGCGCGAAGGCGATGTCGGTCGCCGCCGGGATGGCCCAGCCGCGCAGGCCGACCGGGTCGCTCGCGTTCACCGCCGCGTAGATCACCGCGGGCGCCAGCATGCCGCCGGCAGCGGCTAGGCCGGGAAGCGCCCGCCGCGGCCAGGAGGCCAGCTGCCCGTCCAGCATCTCGCGCTTGATCTCCAGCCCGACCAGCAGAAAGAACACCGCCATCAGGCCGTCGTTGATCCAATGCAGCACAGCCAGGCCCGCCACCGGGGCGTGGAGAGCGGAAAAGTATAGGGGAGCGAGTGGGGAATTCGCGACCACGAGGGCGAGGGCCGCGGCGGCCATCAGCAGGAGGCCGCCGGAGGCCTCGCTGTCCAGGAAATCGCGAAGGAGGGACAGAGGGCGCATCCGCCTCCGGCCTTTCTGGTGTGTCATGCGGCGCAAGATCCTTTTTTTGTTGCAACAGCACGTGTAAGGGACTTTGGCGCACAAATCGGCGTGGTGGCGGAGTCCACCGTTGGGCCGCGGTGATCAGGCGGTCTTGCGGGAGATCGGCAGACCCAAGCGGGTCATGATGTTCATGACCTTGCAGCCGACGGCGGCCTCGACCTTCTGGGCCGGCAGACACCGAGCGCGCAGGCTGCGCCCGATGAGTTGCTTGTCGCGCATCATCGCCACCTCGGCTAACGACCGGCGGCCGTAATGAACAGCCCTTTGCCAGCCGAGCCGTCTGCGTTGTGCGATCAGTTGGATATGGCGGTCGCGTTGACTGGGGGTGCTCCCGGCCGTGTCGCTCGGCACCGCGGTCGCGCGCGGCGGGATGATCACCTCGGCGTCTGGCGTGTGTGCACTCACCGCACGGTACACGGGCTCGCCGTCGCAGGCTCCGTCCGCCAGCAGCGTGCCGATCGGGCGGGTGATCTGATCGAGCAGCGGGCCGACCAGAGAGGCATCGCCTTGCTCCGTGGTCGTCAGGTCCGAGGCAAGGATCTCGCCGGTATCGGGAATGACGGCCAGATGCAGTTTGCGCCAACTCCGGCGTGCTTGGCCGCCGTGCTTTTCCAGATGCCACTCGCCCGTGCCGAACACCGTCAGCCCGGTGGAGTCGATGACCACCGCCACCGGTCCGTCCGTGCTGGTCAGCGCCGCCGCGACCGCCAGATCGGCGCTGCGCCGGGAGAAGGTCGTGTGGTCGGGAACCGGCAGGTCCAGGCCGAGCAGGCGCATCAGCGAGCCCAGCAAGCCCTCGGTTTGGCCCCACGGTCGACCAAACGCCAGGCGCAGCATCATCCCTGCCTCGATGGCGATGTCCGAGTAGAGCGCTGATCGGCCGCGCCGTCCCGTGGCGGGCGGTGTCCAGGCGGCGATCGCCTCCGGCGTCACCCAGAGCGTCAGGTCACCGCGCCGGCGCAGCGCCGCATCGTAGGACGCCCAGTTCTCAACCCGGTAGCGGGCGTGTGGGATCTTGTGACGTCGGCTCTGGTTGGCTTTGTCCGGCATCGGAAACTCGGCTTCTGCAAAGCCGCTTCTCTAACCGCCAAGGTGCCCTACGCCAACCATCATCCGGTTTGTGCGCCAAAGTCCCGTGAATGGGCACCACATCCACACCCGCCTGCCATCCCGCGCACGTTTGGTGACATAGCGGCACCGGACCGGGGCCGCGCGTCGGGTTTGCACCGTTCCGCTGGAGGCCTGCGGTGCGAGGGGAGAAGCCAGCGCCGCGTCGCTGCCGGCACATGCACGGCGGCTTGCCCGTTCCAGCCAGCCGCCGTGCCGGAAGCCGAACGTCAGGCGGCCTTCTTGCGCCGGCCCTTCGCGGGAGCGGGTTCATTCGGCGTCACCGCCGCGGCCGTGACACGCTTGTTGGTTCCAAGACCGGACTGCTTGGCGAACGCGCTGCGCCTGGCAGCGTAGTTGGGCGCCGTCATCGGGTAGTCGGGCGGCAGGTTCCACTTGGCCCGATATTCCGCAGGCGACATGTTGTAAGCAGTGCGCAGGTGCCGCTTGAGCATCGTCAGCTTCTTGCCGTCTTCCAGGCAGACGATGTAGTCCGGCGTCACCGACTTCCTGACCGGCACCGCCGGTTCCTGCTTCACCGCCTCAACCTTCGGCTGGCCAGTGCCGGCCAGGGCGTCGAACACTGCGTTCACCACCAGCGGAACATCGCTGGAAGCGACCCGGTTGGCGCTGACATAGGACGCGACGATTTCGGCGGTCAACGCGACCAGCTTCTCACGCTCCATCACACTCTCCTGACTGTCCTTGCGCGACCCTTTTGCTGCGGGGTCATTGGTCCATGTGGCAAATTTCATCGTCTCTCATACGGGTTTTCGAATAGTCAGGCAACCCTCGCCGATGCCATATCTTGAACCGCTTCTTCGTATTCCGATCACCAAAGGCCTCGGGACTTGGGCCAATGTGCGTTCATTGAACAAGCACTGGAGCCTCTCCGCACGTGGTGGCATCGGGGCAATGCCCCGCCCAGGCGCAGAGGTTTCAGCGACGAACAATTTTCGAAGTTCAGACCTCACGCTCATCAGGGTAAATACAAAGAGGGGTTTTCATTCCAACGCCGTGCTCCACATGTCAGGCAATGAGACGGCGCTGACTGGACCGAGGCAGACATGACAGAAGACCGCGACGCGCGCATCCGGGAGCGGGCGCACAGCCTCTGGGAACGCGACGGCCGCCCAGAGGGCATGGCGGAGGTTCATTGGATCCAGGCGCGCCGGGAGATCGAGGCGGAGGAACAGGCTGCCGACGCAGCGCAAACCGCCCCGGTGGCGAAGCGCCGCCGCAAGGCGGCAACGCCGGCCCCAGCCGCCGCTCCGCCCGACAAGCCGCGGCGTTCACGCAAGACGAAGACTTCGGAGAACACGCTCACGGACGCCGCTCGCCAGATGGGGCGGATGGTCGCCGAGACGGTGAGCGACGCCGTCGCCGCGGGAGTGGAAACCGTGTCGGACGCCGTGGAGGCGATCGCTCAGCCCAACAAGAAAACACGACGGACAACGGCGGCTGCGACGAAGACCGACACGCCAGCCAAGGGTCGCAAGGCGGCGTGGTCGCCAACCGACGTCGCGAAGGCAGCAGCCAGTCCGGCCAAGGGTGAGCCGGCCGCGAAGCGGAAGACAGCGGCTGCGACCGGTGCGACCAAGGAAAACGGAACATCCTCGCCGGTGACGCCCACGGCCACGGCGCGCCGTGCCACCGGAAAGCGCCGCTCGTCCGCAAGCGTGCATTGACGGACTCCGACCAGAACGCCCGGTGGCGCAAAGCGGCGGCGCGTTCGGGTCAACGTCCTGAACATCGGTCTGGCCGACACACGAGCCCGAACGGCTGCCTGATCACATCGGCCGTGCCCATGGCCCATAGACCTCGGCGGCCGTGCACGGCGGCACCGTCAGTCCGCTATCATACCGGTCTCCGCATCGGCCAGAAAGGGGCGGACGACCGCCAGAACCTCCTCGAGCCGGTCGTGGTGCAGCCAGTGCCCCGCGTCGGCGATCGTCACCGCCCGTGCGTTCTGAAAATGCGGCAGGAGGCCGAGGATCTGCGGATCGGCATGCCGGCTCGTCGCGCTGCTGAGCAGGAGCATCGGGCCGATGAGGCGCGACCACAGCGCGATCACCTCCGCCGTGGGAAACCGGTTCGGCGCGCCCGGATGTGGGGGCCAAACGTCCAGCTGAGCGTGCCGTCCCCGTTCCGCCGGATCCCACGCACCGCCAGAGGCCACACCTGCTTGACTGACGGGTGTGGGTTCGCATGGGGCGCGTCCGACTCCTCCACGCTGTCCCAACGGCTCGACCCAGCCGGTCACCCGTTGCTCAACGGGGTGGTAGGAACGCAGGGTCAGGGTGGGATCAAGCTGCCGGGTGTCTTCGATGGCTGCGAGCCTCGGCAAACCGGCCGGCGTGGAGCAACCAAGCCATGCGAGGCCTCACCGCGTTCGACGATGCCGGAGGTCGCCACGCCGGTGATCTCGGCGCGCGACGCCAAGCGCTTGGCCCCCAAGGGCGTTGCCATCGAGCCCGGCACCCGGCTCTCGGCCGCGACCACGCGTCGGTGTGGGCATCCCTTCCGCCACCTGGTGGTGAAAGCGTCCCAGAACCACGCCGCTCTGCGCCATGCCCGTCTTTGGTCAACCGACCGGGAGAAAGGCAATGGGCGCTGTGAGGACACTTGGCCCGTCCGCGAAGGCGAAACGACGCCGACGCCGGAAGAGGACGGCGCAGCTTGCCAAGCTGCCGGGGTCCTCTCACGGAGCGCCGTGCGACCGCTCGGTTCCGTGTCGCGGCGGAGAAGGCGGAAGCGGCCACGGCCCAAGCGGTCGCGGCAGGCGCCAGCCAGGCGTCACCGCATCCTCCGGATCGCTCCAGCTGTCGGCGCCCTGCCCGCGCCGGCCTGATCCGCTCGGCCGGCCCGAACGACCGCCTGAAGCCGCTCGGCCAACGCGCGCTCTCCCGTGCAGAGAGCGTCGCACAGATCCCGCATCTCCGCGATGGACGGCCGCCATTTTTTGGACCGCCGCCACTGCCGGGCCGCGGCGTCGATGGCCCAGGCCGGGTATTCGCCGAGATCCTCGGCCCAATCCAGAGCTACCAGACGCTCGACATCAGGGGTCATGGCCTTCGACGGGAAGTGGCTCAGAAGCGTGAGGACGCGGGCGAGGACGTGGTCGGTGGGGGCTGGAGGCAGCGCCGTCATCCTCAGGTCGTCCAAGGCACGTTGCGCCAGGGCGGCGTGCTGGACCGTAACGCCCACCGGCGGCGACCAAGTTTCGGCCATGCCATCGAAGCCGTTGTCGGAAAACCGCGGGCGGCGTTCGGTATGGCCGGCGGCCAGCAACTCCTGAAGGGGGGCTGGCAACGCCCCGACCAAAAGCGTTCGGCCGCGGGCATCGCCGGGTTGAACGGCAGTGGCGACCGTGTGCTTGGGACTGCTGCGATGTTGCGCGCTGGCATGCCGGTCTTCCTCACGACCAAGGTGACGGTGTGGCGGCGCGCTGGCGCAGTTCGGCAGCTGTGGCCGCCCACGCGTCAACGCGCTGCGCCGCGCTGTCCCGGGCGCGCCGTGGCTGACCGGCTGGCGTGTCGGTCGCGGACGTGTTGCGCAGGACCGGTGCCTTGCCGGCGGCAACGTCCTGAGCCAACCACGCGCGCCATGCCGCGGACACGTCCCGATAGCGATAGCCATGAGCTTGGCAGCGCAGGACGAACGCCTCGACATGGCGGCTGAGATCAATGTCGGTGTGCCTAACCCGGGCCCAGGCCATGTCGTCGGCCGTTGGCATCCAGTCCACCGGTACCGTGCGCACCGGAGCCTGCGCGCAGGAGGCGAGCGAGTCTGGAATCTGTTTAGGATGGACCTGTTTCTGACTCGGTGGCGGACAGGGGGCGTTCGTGGCTGAGTCATCCCTGTCGGCGGCCCGCCTAAGGCCAGAGGCGGTCGCCGCCGGCTCCTCCCCCTCTCCCTCCGGGACGAACCGCAGGCGGTAAAGGCACGACAGGCGGGCGCCGTCGCGGCCGCGGCGATGCTCGATGCTCACCAGGCCGATGTTGCTGAGCCCTTGGAGGATGCGGTTGATCGTTGGCCGCGAGCGCTTCAGCTTGGCGGCCAACGTCGACTGCGATGGCCAGCACAGTCCGGTCTCGTCGGCGAAGGTGGCCAGGGCGGCCAGCACGGCAAAGCCGTCGGCGTCCAGGTCCGGGTGCTCCAGCCACCAAGACGGGATACGGCCCCAACGCCCGGTGTCGGGCAGATCGGCAACGCTTGCGGTCGGCATCGAGACACTCCCCAACGTGTGGTGCCGGACAGGCCGGCGATCGTGCGGAGCAGGATTCCCGAGCGGATGGCGGACTCCCAAGCGCGCGCGACTCCTCCATGGAGGGGTGGCGCGCGCTCCCGGAGGATTGGTGCGCGCCTCTGGAGGAAGCGCGCGCGGCGTCTGGAGGATCGGTGCGCGGTGTGGAGGATCGGTGCGCGGTGTCCGGAGGATCAGTGCGCGGGAAGACCGCGAATCGGATTCTTGAGGAATGGATCGCGCCCTCTGGAGGAACGGTGCGCGCCCTGGCCCTCAGAAACCGGATGTCCCGCCGTTCTGGAGGAACGGTGCGCGGGGCGGGGACCTTTCAAGGCGCGCACCCGTCCTCCATGGTCGCGCTTGGCCGGGGAGCGGGGGGCAAGGGTGAAGGAGCGGTTCGCGGCCATTCGGCGGTCCATCGCGAACAACCTGGAGGAACGGTGCGCGCTTTGTTTGTTGCCGGCGGAGAACGTCGCGGCCCGCGGCGGCTGCCGGTCTCGGTGCTTCCGAGTCGGGTGGGCATACGGCGCGCCGGGGCAGGCCCGCGCACCGTTCCTCCAGGGCCGCGAACCCGTCCTTCATGGGAGCGCACCGTTCCTCCATAGAGGCGAGCCAAACCTCCATAGGGGCGAGCCGTTCCTAACCACCCAAATGGTCGTCCTGGCGGAACGTCGTTGTCGGCAAGCGACGCACGCCGGTACTCTGGATGGTGAAGGAGATGCCGATGAGCACAGACGTGGCGACGGGCCAGCAGGGATCGACCCTGCAGTTCGCCCTGTGGGAGCACGAGCCCGAGCAGGACGACGACGCCCGGCAGACGAACGCGGTGGGGTTGTACGATCTGGCGCCACGGTTTGTTTTCGCGTCCGGAGAGCGCGGCGGCGACGAAAAGCGCGACATCACGCATGTGGAGTCGGTGACACGTTCGTTCTTCTACAACGGCGAGCCCTACGTCATCACCCTTGACCCGGCGCGCATCAAGCGCCGCGTGCGCGTCGACAGCAACGGGGACGGGGTCTCCAAATACAAGGTGATGCGGGTCGAAGCCCTGCCTGGCGAGCGCGAGCAGTTGGTCGAAGAGGTCATCCGGCGGCTGGCGACCGAGCGGGCGCGGCTGGTGCTGGTGGACGGCGACAGCTTGCGCAACGCCAAGGTCCAGATGCGTTTTTCCTTCTACGAGATCCAGAAGGAACTCGCTCGGGTGCGCCGCACGCTCAGCATCTCGGAGATCCGCGAAGCCCGGCGTTGGTGCAGCGAGGTTCGGGATTGCCGGTCCTGGGTCATCGTGTAGAAGGGCGCGTCTCTTGATTACCGGATTGGTCAGCCTCGGCATGCCGAACAAACACAACGACGCGCGGCGCCATCACATCCCGAAGATGCGGTTCAAAGTAACGAATTGGGCGTCGTACGAAGCCGGACTGCGCCGGCGCGGCAGTCTGACGCTGTGGGTCAGCGACGCGGCGATCGCCGCCTGGCGAGCGGCGCCGCGGACGACGCCCGGTGGGCAAGCGCGCTACTCGCAGACGGCTATCGAAACAGCCCTCATGGTCCGCTTGGTGTTTCATCAGCCGCTGCGCCAGACCGAGGGGCTGCTCGGCTCGTTGCTGGATCTCCTGGGCGTGGACCTGCCGGTTCCCGACCACACGACGATCAGTCGCCGGGCGGCGCGCTTGACGCCGGTGTTGGCCACGGCCCTGCCGACGGGCCCGGTCACGCTGGTGATCGACAGCACCGGCTTGAAGGTCTACGGGGCCGGCGAGTGGCACCGCGACAAGCATGGCGTGCGCGGGCCGCGGACCTGGCGCAAACTCCATCTCGCGGTGGATGCCGCCAGCAGCGCCATCGTCGCGGCCACGCTGACCACCACCAGCGACGGGGACGCCTCCCAGGTCGGACCGCTGCTCGACCAGATCAGTGGCCCCATCGACACCGTCATGGCTGACGGCGCGTACGACGGCGAACCGATTTACCAGACCATCGCCGCCCGGGATGCCGGGGCTCGGGTGATCATCCCCCCGCGCGCCACGGCGGTCGTGAGCGAGGCCGCCACAACCGCCCCGACCCAGCGGGACCGCCACATCCAGAGCCTGGCCGAGCACGGGCGCTCAGGCTGGCAAAAGCAGACCGACTATGGCGAGCGGGCGAAGGCGGAAACCGCGATGGCGCGTTACAAGCGCATCCTCGGCGACCAGCTGCGTGCACGCACGTTGCCCGGCCAACGAACTGAAGCCGCCACCGGCGTCATCATCCTGAACCGGATGATCGATCAAGCACGCCCGAACTCCGTCCGCATCGCCTGATCAAAGGTCGTGTCAGGCTTCACTGCGTCTGTGCGGACCTCGCTGCACCAACACCGCCTTTACCTGCCTCAGACCTGGGCGGACGATCCGGAGCGGCGGCGCACCGCTGGCGTGCCCGCGGCGATCGGCTTTGAGACCAAACCGCAGCTCGCGCTCGGCCAAGTGCGCGCGGCCCTGGCCAAGGGTGTGCCCTGCGGGCTGGTGCTGAGCGATGCCGGCTACGGCATCGACACGGACTTCCGCACGGAGCTGACCGAGCTTGGTCTGCGCTACGTCGTCGGCGTGCAATCTTCGATCAGCCTGTGGCCCCCCGGCCAGGAGCCATTGCCAGCCAAACCGTGGAGCGGTGTGGGCCGGCCTCCCAAGTTGAGGCGTCGGGATGCGGAGCACAAGCCCGTCTCGGCCTTGGACTTGGCCAAAAGCCTCTCGGTTCAGGCGTGGCGTACGATCACCTGGCGCGAGGGCACAAACGCTCCTCTGGCCTCGCGCTTTGCCGCGGTGCGCGTCCGGCCGGCGCATCGGGACGACTGGCGAAGCGACCCGCACGCCGAGGAATGGCTGCTGATCGAATGGCCCAAGGGGGAAAAGGAGCCGACCAAGTATTGGCTGTCCACCCTGCCCAAGAGGACCACGCGGACTGAGTTGGTGGCCGCCGCCAAGGGGCGGTGGCGCATCGAACGCGATTATCGCGAACTCAAGCAAGAGGTTGGGCTCGGCCATTTCGAAGGGCGGGGCTGGCGCGGCTTTCATCATCACGCCAGCCTGTGCATCGCCGCCTACGGCTTTCTGGTCGCCGAGCGATGTCTTTTCCCCCCTGAGCACCGCTTCCAGCCCGGGCCGCGCCCGACACCTGTCGTTCCCGCAGAGTACAGGCCCCGAGGAGCTCGTGCGCCCTGAACGCCACGTGCCAACCTCGATCGCCTCCGTCCGGCGCCTTATCTCAGTCGGCTTGGCCCGTCGCCTGCCCAGATGCCCGTGTTGCCTTCAGGCCTGCTCCCTGCAAAAGCACCGTTTATGACACAGTAGTACTATATGGCCACTCTCCGCGTAACCACGACGCTACATGCTAAAGGTTGAAGGCATTGTCGCATTCAACCGCCGATTGGCCACATAAAACTTTCAAGAACCCGGATTTCGATAGCGCAGTCACCACGAATTGCACCACATGAATGGAGGGCGCTCGGGCAATTGGGAGGGCGCGGAGATGACTGTTCCGAAGAACGCGGTGCTGCTGCGGATCTTCATCGGCGAGGACGACCGCCACGACGGCAAGCCGCTCTACGAGTGCATCGTCACGAAGGCGCGCGAGATGCACCTCGCCGGAGCCACCGTGCTGCGCGGCGGCATGGGCTTCGGGCACTCCAGCCGGGTGCACACCACCAAGATCCTCCGGCTCTCGCAGGATCTGCCGCTCGTCGTCGAGATCGTGGACAGTGAGGACAAGGTGAGCGCCTTACTCCCGGTTCTCGACAGCATGATGACGAGCGGCCTCGTCACGCTGGAGAAGATCCAAGTGCTCCAATATGGCCAGGAAACCATCCGCGAGCCGACGCGCCTGACCTGAGGCCAGCGAGCGGTTGATTTCCAGGCGAAGCCGGGTACCCTGCTTGGCGATGGGGATGGGGTCCCCCGAAACCGCCCGCGAGGGCCGATGACTCCTGCTGCGCATGTCCGCGGTAGGAGACTGCCTGAGCCCCGCTGTTCCGGCTCTTCCCGCGTCCATGCGTCCACTCACGAGGAGACGTCGCTTGGTTGCGCATTGGACACCGGCCCATCCGTCTCATCGTCGGCGGCAGAGTCCTCCCACCCACCATCCTCCGTTTCGTCCGAGAAGAACAATGTTCCTGACCTACTCACTGGTTGCCCTTGGCGGCGCCATCGGCAGCGTTGCTCGCTTCTGGTGCTCCGGCTTCGTCGCCAACGCCCTCGGGCCAACGTTCCCCTGGGGCACCCTGGTGGTGAACATCGTTGGCTCGTTTGTCATCGGCTTCACGGCCACGCTGACCGGCCCAGATGGTCGCCTCTTCGTTTCCTCGGACGCACGTACCTTCGTGATGGTCGGCATCTGTGGGGGCTACACGACCTTCTCGTCCTTCTCCCTCCAGACGCTCAGCCTGATGCAGGACGGCGAGTGGCTCCAGGCCGGGTGGAACGTCGTGCTGTCGGTCGTGCTCTGCATGATCGCGGTCTGGCTCGGGCACATGGCCGCGGCCAGCCTCAATCAGCTGAAAGGAGCCTGATTCATGCGGCCTCAACCGAGGCCGTGCTGCTGCGCGTCCACACCAGCGAGCAGGACATCTGCGGCGGAAAGCCCTTCTACGGGTTCCGTTGCAAAGTTTGACGGTTGGTGCGGAGAGCCGCGGCGTCCGTGTCGTCAGCCGGCAACACCGAACAGACCGGCGATGAAGGTCGCCTGGGCGGGCATGTCGTTGGCGGGAATGGCGGCGACTTGTCCTTTGCGCACCATCGCCATGATTTCGTAGCCGGTGATCGTCCGACGCGGCATGTGGAAGCCCTGAAACCCGAGCCCCGACCGAACCAGCCGCTTGATGCGCCGGTGATCTTGTTCAACAATATTGTTAAGATACTTCACTTGACGGAGCTTGGCGAAGCGCCACAGCTCGCCGTCCTTCTTCATCGCCATGGTCGCGCTCGGATAGGCAGCGTTCTTGCCGACGGTGATGGTGCGCGGGTTGACCGTGTGGGCCTGCCTCAGGGCTTTGCGGAAGAAGCGCCGCGCGGCCGCGTCATCACGCTTGGCGCTGAGCAGGAAATCGATGGCCTGTCCGCGCCCATCGACGGCACGGTACAGATACACCCACCGCCCCTTCACCTTGACATACGTCTCGTCGACCCGCCACGAGCCGGTCGTCATCCGCAGGTGCGGGCGGAGGCGCCGGTCCAGTTCCGGGGCGTAGGCCTGGATCCAGCGGTAGAGCATGGTGTGGTCGACCGAAACGCCGCGGTCGGCCAGCATGCACTCGAGATCGCGGTAGCTGATTGGGAACTGCAGGGACCAGCGCACCGCCCACAAGATGACGTTGGACGTGAATTGCCGTCCTTTGAACGGGTTCCTCTTCGACCGCATCACCCTGTCACCCCAGCTGCCGAACCGGCCAGGGTTCTACGCGATCTGGCCTGCGTGGCAAACCCTGCAACAGAACCGACCTCCATACCCAAGACCCGTAGGCACGACCAGGCAGTACGATGATGCGGGAGAAATCGATCGTGTTTCAGCGGCCCATGTGCCAGTGAGCGGTTGATCATCGCTCACCGGCGGGACGAACCAACGCGGGTGAGGGGGCGAGGTCCTCAGCCCGAACGGGCCAAAAGGGGCGTGCGCCACGGGCCAAGCTCAGTAACAGCGCCCACCCCTAAAGGGCCAATGTTACGGCATTAGGCCGTCCGGATGGCACCGAGGAACCGCTCCACCTCACCCCGCAGGCGGTCCGTCTCGGCGGTGACGCGGCCGGCGGCGTCGGTGACCTGCCCGGCGGCGCTGCCGGTCTGACCAGCGGCTTGGCGCAGGGTGGCGATGTTGTCCGAAACCTCCTGCGTGCCACGGGCCGCCTGCTGGACGTTGTCGGCGATCTCCTGGGTGGCGGCCCCTTGCTCCTCGATCGCCGCCGCGATGGCCGTGGCGATCTCGTTGAGCTGGCCGATGGTCGCCGCGATGCCCTGCATGGCCTCGGCGGCCCCGGTCGTCGCCCCCTGGATCTCGCTCACCTTCGCCTGAATCTCCTCGGTGGCCCGCCCGGTCTGGGTGGCCAGAGCCTTGACCTCCGAGGCGACCACGGCGAAGCCTTTGCCGGCCTCCCCGGCTCGCGCCGCCTCAATGGTGGCGTTCAGCGCCAGCAGGTTGGTTTGTCCGGCGATGGAGTTGATCAGACCGACCACCGTGTCGATCTGCTGGGCAGTGTCCGCCAGGGTGCTCACCAGCCCGTCGATGCGCCGGGCGTCCTCCACCGCTCGCGCCGAAATGGTCGTGGAGGTGGTCACTTGGCGCCCGATCTCCTGGATGGACGCGGCGAGTTCCTCGGTGGCCGCGGCGACCGTCTGCACGTTCGACGAGGTTTGCTCAGACGCGGCGGCGGCGTTGTTGGCCTGCCCGCTCGTGTGCTCCGCCGTGCCGGACATGGCGTGCGAGGTCTGGGCCATGGTGGAACTGGCCGTGCCCAGCGCCAGCAACACCGCACCAACCACCGCCTGGAAGTCGGCCACTGCCGCCTCAAGGGCCTCCCGCCGCCGCTCGCGCGCCTCGGCCGCAGCCGCTTGCTCGGCTTCGAGTTCCTGGCTGTGCAACGCTTGCCGGCGCAGTTGCTCCAACGCGAGGCTCATGCGGCCAAGCTCGTCCTCGTAGCCGGTGGAGGGGACGGGGGCGGTGTAGTTCTTCCGTGTGAGCTGGTCGACCGCGTGGGTGAGCGCACCGATGGGCCGGCGGAACCGGCGGACGAGGAACACGGCCGTCCAACCGGTGATCAGGACGGCCGCCAGCAACAGGCCACTGGCGATGAGCAGGCGCGTGCGTGCCTCGGCGACGTCCTCGTCGGCCAGACGGCCCACCTCGTCCAACGCACGGGCGCCGATCTCCATGAGCGGGCCCAGGGACGACGTGCAGAGCTTATTCCACGCATCGGCTGCCATCGCCGGCTGGCCCGACCCATCGAACTTGGCGAGGACAGCGTCCTGCGCCGCCCGGTTGGCCATCACTGATGTGTAGGCCGTTTCCAAAAGGCCGCGCACCGCCATGGGGGCGCCGGGACGGCTCAGCAGATCCTTGAGCTTGTTCCACGACAGGTCGGCCCCACCGCGGTTCGCCGCAAAGGCGCGAAGCTGGTCGGTGCTCAGCGGCTTGCTGGTCACGACATTGCCCCGCACCTGCGAGCACTCACGGCCGGTGAAGTCGCGCGCATCCCACGCGGCTTGGCGCACCAGAATCATTTCCGCGATGCGCGGGCTTTGCATCCGGGTCTCGTTGGCCATGGCGAGCGACGCCGCGGCGATCGCATCGATGACGCCGCCCATCGCCTTGTACCAAGCGTCGGTGTTCTTGATGTCCCGCTGCGTCTTCGGTCGATCCGCTTCGGTGAGAATGGCTTGGTAGGTGGAAGCGATGGCGCTCCAGCGGCTTTCGATCTCACGGCCGAGTTGCGGTCCGTCGGGCAATCGAGCTCCGGCAATGGCCTCCACGACGGCGCGCATGTCCGCTTCCGAATCCTTGTGCACCGTCTCAAGTGCACCGCGTGGTGTGTCGCTGGCGAGCAGCAGGTTCTGGACGTCCCCCCGGCGCAGGCGGATCTTTTTCATACGGTCGAATGCGGCCCGATCGGCGGCTGTCAGCTCCTTGGCCCGCTGGCTGTGCCCCCAATCGGAGGCGGCGTCGACGATCGCGTAGCCGAGTACGGAACACAGCAAAAGGCCGATAGCACCCACGCTGGCGGTCATCACCGTCGTAAGGGATTGTCTCATGTCGCTTCCCTATGATGTCGCTGCTCTTTTTGGTGGCAGCTCGTTTCCCTTTGAAAAACAAATGGCCACAAATTTATAACGAATGATTACCAAATTTGGGCAAAGGAGCGATGTCACGGCCATCGCATGCCCGATGCGAACGTGCGAATCCTGGCAGTCTCTGTTGACCGCCATGGCCCCGTGGCGCCACGTGGGCTGCTCCCGCACGACCCGACACGGCATCGTCACATTAACTTGAGCGATGCCGTGAAAAGGCGTGCAGCGGAGCGGTGGCCGTCCTTATGCTGCGGTGCGAGCACACGTCTCCTCTTTCCAGACAGCGAGAGCCCCGGCGCGGTGTACACGATACTCGGCCGCACCCATCCGGTGTCGGCGAGGGTGGGAGTGCTGGTGAATGGGGCCATGTGCGGAGAGAAACTGCTGTGCTTGCCGAGGTGACTTGAACGTTTCATCCGTCGCTCGCGTAGCCGGGGCGGCGGATGCGAGTGCTCGCCCCGGGGGATGAGTTTGGCCTTGGCGGCTCCAGACGATTTCAGGCCGTCGGTGATGACGCCCCGCGGCACGTCGAGCAAGCCCTTCAACAGCTTCGTGAAAAAGCGCTTGGCGGCTTTGGTCGTGCGCCGGCTTTGCACCAGGATGTCGAGCACCGCGCCGTCCTGGTCGACCGCACGCCAGAGATCGTGCTGGACGCCGTTGATCCGGATGAAGACCTGATCCAAGTGCCAGTGGTCGCCGGGTTTCGGCCGCCGGCGGCGCAGCCGGATGGCGAAGGTCTGGGCAAACTTGCGGCACCAGGGCCGCACCCTCTCGTAGGAGACCTCGACACTGCGCTCGGCCAGGAGCCGCTCGACATCGCGGAAGCTGAGCGGGAACGTGTGGTACAGCCAAACGGCGTGCGCGATCAGCTCGGCGGGAAAGCGATGGCGGTAGTGGGGATCGGGATCACGTCTCATTCCGTCAGCATGCCCAACCCAGACCACGATCGCCATCCCCGAGGTTTCCGTGACAATGCCGCGCCAGCTTCGGTCCAGATCGCGTCGACCGCCTGCTGTCCGCGGCCATGGCCGCAAGCTCGGTCATCGCCTCATCCACGAAGGCATCGACGTCGGAGAACGCGTCCCACGAGGCCGGCGTGGTGCTTGCGGGATGAACGGCGGTGCCCATAGACTACGTTTCCAAGAGGTCAGAACGAAGCCCGCAGAGCTACCAGACCGCTCCGCCACCGCACCACCCTGTTCAGCTGAAAGTAGCATACTGCTCCGCGCCGGCCAGGATCCCTCGGCTACAAACATGTTCTCAGCGCCAACGCGACGAACCGGATAAACTCTTCCTGAAATGCCGCTTAAATGAGTCCGGCATCCTCATCTGGGAACCCTTCAGGCGCCGGCCGTATCACCGGCATCGACCTCGTGCAGGCGGTGTGGGCGCGACTGGGACCGGCCATGCCGGGGCTCATCCTGAGCGGCGACACTGGGCTTGGTCGCCTTCTCGCCATGAAGGCGAGCGGCTGCCATCTCCTGCACAAGCCGCTTTACCGGACCAGCTGCGGGCGGCCGTCGAGGAGGCGCTCACGGTGGTGCCGGCGGGCGCGGCTCCCGACCCGGTGCCGTGACCCTGTCCGCCGGCCGCCCTTGGCCACGCGATCGGAAGAAGGAAACGACACCATGACGGTGTGGCATCCAATCCGCACCCCTGGTGGCCGTCCGGGGGACGGGGCCTGGACGCGCCTGGGGAAATGACAAACCGAGGTCTTCCGCTGTGAAAGCTCGCCGGAGGAATGGTGGTGGGAGGCGCTGCAAGACGGTGACCGACGCGTGATGATGGGACGGGCGCACACGCGTGAAGCCGCGCAGGCGTTTGCGGAAGGTAGGATCCGTTTGCAAGGGCCGTGATGCTGCTGCGGACAGCGTGCGGCGCCTGCACGACCCGCCGTGAGTCGCTTGCCCGAACGGTGGCGCGGCTGGCCGCTGCGGGCCAGCCGCCGTGAGGACTCAAAAGTCCATGTCCCCCATGCCACCGCCGGGCATCGCCGGAGCGGCCTTCTTCTCCGGTTTCTCGGCGATCATGGCCTCCGTCGTGATCAGCAGGCCGGCGATCGAGGCGGCGTCCTGCAGCGCGACGCGCACCACCTTGGTCGGGTCGACGATGCCGAAGCCGAACATGTCGCCGTACCGGTCGTTCTGGGCGTCGTAACCCCAGTGCGCTTCGCCGCGGTCGAGCAGCTTGCCGACGACGATCGAGCCGTCCACCCCGGCGTTGGTCGCGATCTGGCGCGCTGGGGCTTGGAGGGCACGCCGGACGATGTCGATGCCGATCCGCTGGTCGTCGTTCTCCGGGGCGAGGGAGTGCAGCGCCTGAGCGGCGTAGAGCAGAGCGGCGCCCCCGCCGGGCAGGATGCCTTCCTCCACCGCCGCGCGGGTGGCGTGCATGGCATCCTCGACGCGGTCCTTGCGCTCCTTCACCTCGACCTCGGTGGAACCACCGACCCGCACGACCGCCACGCCGCCGGCCAGCTTCGCCAGACGCTCCTGCAGCTTCTCGCGGTCATAGTCCGACGTCGTCTCCTCGATCTGCGCGCGGACCTGCGCGGTGCGGGCCTGGATGTCCTCCTTGCGGCCGGCGCCGTCGATGATCGTGGTGGTCTCCTTCTCAATGCGCACGCGCTTGGCCCGACCGAGCATGACGATGGTCACGCTCTCCAGCTTGATGCCGAGTTCCTCGGAGATGACCTGACCGCCGGTCAGGACCGCGATGTCCTCCAGCATGGCCTTACGGCGGTCGCCGAAACCCGGCGCCTTCACGGCCGCGACCTTCAGGCCGCCACGCAGCTTGTTCACCACCAGTGTAGCGAGCGCTTCGCCCTCGACGTCCTCGGCGAGGATCAGCAGCGGCTTGCCCGACTGCACGACCTGCTCCAGCACCGGCAGCAAGGCCTGCAGGCCCGACAGCTTCGTCTCGTGCAGCAGGATGAAGGCGTCCTCCATCTCCGCGATCATCTTGTCGGCGTTGGTGACGAAGTAGGGCGAAAGATAGCCGCGATCGAACTGCATGCCTTCGACGACGTCCAGTTCGGTGCCGAGGCTCTTGGCCTCCTCCACCGTGATAACGCCCTCGTTGCCGACCCGCTGCATGGCCTGCGCCAGCATGTCGCCGATCTCGCGGTCGCCGTTGGCCGAGATGATGCCGACCTGGGCGATTTCTTCATTGGTGGTGATCTTGCGGGCCCGCACCGTGAGATCGGCCACCACCGCCTCCACGGCCCTGTCGATGCCCCGCTTCAGGTCCATGGGGTTCACCCCGGCAGCCACCGCCTTTGCCCCCTCGCGTACCATGGCCTGGGCGAGCACGGTCGCGGTGGTGGTGCCGTCACCGGCCTCCGTGCTGGTCTTGGAGGCCACCTCGCGAACCATCTGGGCGCCCATATTCTCGAACTTGTCGGGCAGCTCGATCTCCTTGGCGACGGTCACGCCGTCCTTGGTGATGCGCGGCGCGCCGAAGGACTTCTCGATGACGACGTTGCGGCCCTTGGGCCCCAGCGTCACCTTCACGGCATCGGCCAGAATGTCCACCCCGCGCAGCATCTTCTCGCGGGCCAGCGTGGAGAACTTCACCTCTTTGGCAGTCATGGCTCAACCCTCCCTTGGCAACGCATGGACCGCGACGCTCAGGCGGTTATGACCGCCATGATGTCGGTCTCCTTCATGATGACATTATCCATCCTATGGAACTAATTGGAAAGTGGCCGTGGTCTCTATCCGGAAGTGCAACTCTTGTATCAGTACAAGAGCTTACCGGCTTCGGGGGTCAGGATGGGCACGCACTCTTCCCACATCGATCTGGCGGAACAGCGGCGCCTTCAGAAGATGCGTGATGCCAAGGTGCCGGTGGCGGTCAGATCAACGAGGGGTCGGCGCGCTCGATGAGGCGTTTGCCATTGTCGCGCGCAACAGTGAGCGCTTCTACGAAGCGGAACTGCACCGACTGCAGGGCGGGATGGTTTCCGCTGATGCGGCTGCGGCGTGCTTTGCCGAGGCCCTTGCCGTCGCCCAGCGCCAGCGCGCCCGATGTTTTGAACTCCCGACCGCAACGACGTTCGCGCAACGGGGCGACGCGGTATCCGCGGCTCATTTGGAGGGCATTCTCGCATGGTTCAACGAAGGATTCGAGACCGCCGACCTGACCGAAGCCAAAATCCAGCTAAATGAGGGCATAGCGCCCATTGTCAGATAAACAACGCCAAGGCCGACTGATTCAGGAGCATGGAATTACGCGACCAGCTGTTGTGCATTGACATTAAGCGGTCGGACACTGTTCTCTTATGCGGGCTGCGGGGTCAAGTCCTCCGGGATGCCTCGGCTTTGCGGGTTGGCGTGAACTGACCGGTTTCAGTGTTCTCTCCGCGGTCGGCACAAGGCCGCCGCATGACGCCGTTCCGCTGGCCGAAGCGGAACTCGACGGATCCACACGCTCATGCCGCGGCTCCTTCCTGTGACCAGTGGAACTCCGAGCCGTCCGTCCACATGCGGTGCGGCACGATGCGACGTTGTTGCAGCGAGGCGGAGATTGCGGGTGGCGGGACGGCATCGTAGGAGAGGGGCCGCGGCTCACTCCAAGTTCTGATCCGACCGATGCCGTTCGAAGCCAGCACCGCTCGCCGCCACCACATCCCCAGGCAGCGGTACCGGGTTCGCAACTGGAGGGAGTGTGATGCGGCGCTGCGGACGCGTGGCAGCCTAACCGTCTGGTTCAGCGACGAGGCCGTGGAGCGTTGGCGTGCCGCGACGCGAGCCACACCGGGCGGGCAACGTACCTACTCCGACCTGGCGATCCTCACGACGTTGATGCTGCGCGCGATGTTCCGCCCCCACCAGCAACAACCTCGGAGCCGGTTCGCCTGTTGGTCGACAGCACCGGTGTGAAGCTGTGCGGCCGCGGTGACTGGCTGGTCGAGAAGCACGGCACGCGCCGGCGCCGCGCGTGGCGGAAGCTGCACATCGGCCTGGACGCCGCCACCGGGCGCATCGGCACCGCGACACTGACCGACCATGACGTGGACGACGCCTCACAAGTCGGCCGACTGCTGGACCGGATCCACGAGCCCCTCGATGCTGTCATCGCGGACGGCGCCTACGACCAGAGCGGCGTCCATGCGGCTGTGAACAAGCGGCATCCGGAAGCGGTCGTGGTCGTGCCGCCGCGCTCCACCGCGGTGCTGAGCGATACCG
Organism: Azospirillum canadense; assembly: GCF_025961225.1. Classification (GTDB taxonomy): domain Bacteria; phylum Pseudomonadota; class Alphaproteobacteria; order Azospirillales; family Azospirillaceae; genus Azospirillum; species Azospirillum canadense. The sequence continues at coordinate 541,883 of NZ_JAOQNG010000003.1, forward strand.
CGCAGAGCGAGCCAACACCGCGGGATCGGCATCCGCAGGCCATCGCCGAAGGTGGCCGCAGGGCATGGCAGGCGACGTCCGGCTACAACGTGCGCGCGCTCGTGGAGGCCTTCTTCAGCCGCTACAAACACGTGATCGGGGAGGGGCTCCGCTTCCACGCCGACGACCGGCAGCAGACCGAGATTGGTGTCGCCGTCCTGGTCCGGAACCGCATGCTCGACCGTGGACGTCCGGACTCCGTGCGCATCGCGTAATCAACAGCGCCAGCCACACCGTCAGAAGCTCCACCGCCTCGATGCACCAACGCCCCTTGGAGGCGTTCCAGCGCGGCAGCGCCTGACCGGAGGGCCGGAATCGGACGCAATCAGCGGGGTTTGGGGTGCGGCGTGTCGCGCAATCCGCGGATGGACTGCATCCGCTGCTCCAACTCCTCGGTAACGATGCGCGCGTCGTCCCGGTTACGGACGACCCGGGGCGTGATCAGGACCAGCAGTTCGGTGCGCTCGGCGGTCAGATCGTTCGATTTGAACAGGTTGCCCAGGACGGGGATGTCCGACAGGATCGGCAGCCCGCTGGTGCCGTTGCTCCGCCGGTCGCGGATCAGCCCGCCGAGCGCGATCGTCTCGCCGCCATGCACCGCGACGGAACTCTGAAGCTTGCGCTGCCGGATGGTCGGGGCGTCGATGTTGGACGTGGTGGTGGGAACGACGTCGCTCACCTCCTGCACGATGTCGAGCGTCACAAGGCCGCCGGTGTTGACCCGCGGCGTGACGCCGAGGATGACGCCGGTGTCCCGGAACTCGATGCTGTTCACGATGGGTGCGTCGGGGCTGATCACGCTGCGCGACGACTGGACCGGGACGGGAACCTGGTCGCCGACCTGCAGGGTCGCCGTCTGATTGTTGAGCACCATGAGCTGGGGCGACGAGAGCACGTTCACGCCCGTGATGCTTTGCAGAGCGTTCAGCGCCACCTGGATATTGGCCGCGCTGTAGAAGTAGGAGAAGCCGGGAAAGGCCGGGCTGACAGCACCATTGCCGTTCGGCGTCAGGCGGAACTGGCTGCTGCCGCTCTTGAAGAACCATTGCAGGCCGTAGCGCAGCTCGTCGTTCAATGAGACTTCCAGGATGGTCGCCTCGATCAGAACCTGCACCGGCACGACGTCCAGGCGCCGGAGGGCCGCCTGCACCATGCGGTATTCCCCCGCTCGGGCCAGGATGAGCAGCGCGTTGTTCGATTCGTCTGCGACGACCCGGATCGAGCGGCCCCCCGACGGCTGACCGCCGGTCGCGTTGGAGTCGCCCAGTTCCAGGTCGTCCGCGGACGGGGCGGCTGTGGATGAAGACGCCGATGGGGACGGCACAGCCGGCGCGGGCGAGGACAGGTCCGTCCCGCCGGACGAACGGGTGCTCGACGACCGCAGGATCTGGCTGCGCCCCATGGACGACGCGGCGGCCGAGGGGATCGACAGGGTCGACGGCGTCAGTCCCGGCGCCACGGCCGCCGGTCCGGTGACGGCAGTCTCGGCGGCGAAGATGCGGCCAAGGGCGCGGGCCAGGTTGGCGGCCCGGCCGTTCCGGACCGGGTAGACGTGCAGGGCGTATCCGGCGTCGCTCGGCTGGTCGAACTGGCGCACCCACAGCAGCGCCTCATCGAGGTAGGACGGCTGCCGGGCGATGACCACGACGGCGTTCAGCCGGTCGATCGGCACGAACCGGACCATGCCGCCGTTCGGCCCGGACTGGGGCGTGCCGAACATGCCCGACAGGTCCCGGGCCACCGCCGACGCCTCCGCCTCCTGCAGGGGCTGGAGTGCGAAGGACATGCCCCGCATCCAGTCCACGTCCAGCACCCGGACGAGGTCGCCGAGGCTGCGGATGTCGTCGGGGGAGCCGGTGAGGAACAGCAGGTTGCGCTGCTCGTCGGCCACGATCTGGACGCCGGCCGGCGACAGAGACTGCATGATCTTCTGCACGTCGCCGGTGGTCACGAAGCGAAGCGGCACGGCGCGGGTTCCGAAGCCGCCCAATGTGGCGCCGGACCGCAGCGACGCCTCGCGCGCGGCGCCGTCCAGGGGCACCACCTGGACCATCGCCCCGTCCTGGAGGAGCGTCGCCCCGTTCATCTTCAACGCCTGCTCCAGCGCCGGCAGCACGGCCTCGCGCGCCAGCGGCCCCCCGGTCTGCAGCGTGACCGTCCCCTTTACCCGCGGGTCGATGATGTAGCCGAGGCCCATAACGTCGCCGAGGACGCCGCGGGCGACCTCCCGCACGTCGGCATCCACGAAGTTGAGCGTGACGTCGCCGCCGTCCAACCGGGCAACGGCTGATCCGGCGGCGGGGCCGCCCGCCGGGGCTGGGGTGGAAGCGCCGGGGCCGCGCCGCACGAAGGGTGCGGGGGTTTCCCGCCGGATCGCATCGCCCTCCCGGCTTCCCTGGACATCGCCTGTCAGAGGCATGGGGGGGCGCCCGGCCGTTTGGAATTCTTCCGATTGACGGGCCAGCAGCCGGTCCGGGGCAACGCACCCCTCCAGCAGCAGCGGCGCCAGGACGAGCGGCAGCCAGGCGCGCTTGCTTCTCATCCGGGCACCACGTCCGTCCACCACGTCCGCATGAGGGCGCAAGCGTTGCTTTGGCGGACGGGGAGCGACGCGGATGGTGCGGTGAAAGCCAATCCGTGCTCCGTTACTCGGCGGAAGCAGGACGCGTGGCACCGGACTTTAGTACTAGGACAGATGTGTCGCCCTTGTGGGAGAATTTCACCCGGTCAGCGGCAATATCCGTTACCATCCAGCCCTCGATCTCTTGCCCAAGGCGCAATTGAACGTTAGCTTGGTTATCCAGGCGCTTCAACACGGCAATCCGAATATGCGGATCCAGGATCACTCCCGTTAGTGCTACCGGGGGCGTCCCGGCCGTGGTCGGTCCGGCTTCCTGCGCCTGGAGATCGGCGGGCGTGGGCCGTCGGCTGCGGTTGAACAGCGGCCGTTCGAGAGTCTCGGACAGCGCGGCGCGGTCGGGGATCGACGATCCGGCCGGCGCAGCCGATGGAGCACCGGGGGCGGCGGCATCGGCCACGGCCATGTCCGCCCCGGCGGTCTCCCGCGGCGCCTCCATTTCCAGCAGGAGGACCCCCGCGGCGAGGGCGCAGGCCAGCGCGAGGACGGCGTCACGCAGGGGAAGGGCTCCGATGGGCGGCCTCATGGTTGCTCGCTCCGCATGTAGCCGTACAGGCTGAAACGAACGACGAGGTCGTCGGAGGAATTGCCATCGCCGCCGCGCACGATCGCTCCGACATCGACGTCGTCCACGAACAGGACCGGCATGCCCGCTTCGAGGTCATAGAGCATGTCCTGCAGGCTCCGCAGGCTGAGTTGCGCGTCGGTGCGGATGGTGACCCGCTCGAACTTGCCTTCGATCCCCGAGGGAAGGGTCTGGATGCTCGCAGGGCGCCCCCCGACGCTCGCCAGAAGGTTCTGGAGACGGTCCTGCAAGTCGGCCGCGACCAGCGTCGCGTTGCGGCCGTCGAGCAGCGCGCGGCCGTCCCCCGCGCCGGCGACCGTGAGACGGTCCAGATCGGCCTTCAGGGCCGCCTCGTCCCTCTCCCGCGCCCGGTACTGGACCAGCAGCCGGCTCGACTGCGCGATGGAGTGGCGGGCGGACCTGTAGCGGTCGACGATCGGCGCAACGACCGCGGCATAGGCCGTGGCCAGCAGGGCGGCCAGGATGAGCACGGCGATCCCCTGGCGAAGCGGGCGGCTTGGCGTCGTCATGGCGCACCGGTCCGAAGGGTGGCGGCGATGGTGAAGCGCTCCAGCCCCGGCTCGCCGTCCTGGACGACCGGTGCCTGGAATCGGGCCTGACTGAAGACCGGCGAGCCTTCGAACCGCGCCAGGAGCAGCGCCGCCCGTTGCGAATAGCCGGAAAACTCGCATTGCCCGTCGGCGATCCGCAGGCTGGCCAGCCATGTGCCGTCGGGCATGACGCGCGTGAGTTCCTCCAGCACGACGAGGATCGGCGGTGTCTTCCGTCGTCGCTCGACGAAGATCTCGGCGTTTTCCGCCATGGTCGCGAGTTCGGTGCGCAGCCCTTCCACGCGCTCCGCCCGTTCCCGCGCGGCCGCGACCTCGGCGGAGAACGCCGCCGCCTGCCGTTGCAGGCGGACCAGGGGGTAGAGCGTCGCCGCCGACGCCAGAAGGAGGCAGAGAGCCGCCAGCACGGCGGTGCGGACCGCCGGCCCCCGCCGCCCCGGCCCCTCCGCGGCGAGGAAGTCGATGGGACGCTTGTCCGCCCTCTGGCTGGCGACGCCGACGCCCACCGGCATCAGCCCGAGCGCGTCCGCCCGGCGCAGGGCCTCGGTCATCGTCGCGCGCGGCAGCAGCCACAGCGTGACGACGACGCGGTCCGCTCCCGCGCCGCCGGACTCGACGCGATGGTCGAAGGCGACCTCGTCGGCCCGGAACGGCGTCAGGCGATCCATGTCGAAGCGCAGCACGCCGCGCAGGTTTTCCGCGGCGGCGGCGGGCAGTGTGACGGTGCGGGCCAGGACCAGACCATCGGGCACGCCTAGGACGACCGGCAACCGCTCGGCCCCGGCGGCGCGAAGATGAGCCCGGACCGCGGTCCGCGGCTCGCTGCCGCTGGACAGGTCCACCGGTCCCAAGTCCTGCACGTCCCGGCGCCGCTTCACGGCGAATGACGGACCGCCATCATCCGACAAGTCCACCCACAGCCGGGCCGAATCCTGGTCGAGAAGGCGCAGGAGCGGTTGCGGAAGGAGGTCGCGCAGTTCCCCCACCCACCAGGCCAGCAGGGCCTTCGCGCCGGTGCCCAGGGAAGCCAGATGAAACGAGGCCGCCATATTGTTGTCCTCGCCACGGTCAAGGCCGGATGCAGGCCCGCGGCTGCGCCGCCATGAAGCAGGGGGAGTCGCCGTCGAGCATCGGCGTCGCCACGAAGTCCGGCCAGAGACGCCCGTCGCCGGCCGGGAAGCTCACGGACACGCGGATCAGGCGGGGGAGGTGTGCCGGGTCGGGCCAGGCGTCCCACCATCGCGCCTCGCCCCCCTCGCCGGACGCGCCGAAATAGCGGAAGCGGAGGCCGCCCACCCGTTCGATGAGCGTCCGATCGCCCGGCGGTCCCGGGGAGGTCAGCGGTGTCCAGCGCAGGAGAAGGCGGCGCCCGGAGCCGGCATCCCCCCCGGTATCTGTGGTCCGCAGTTCGATCACGCCGTCGCCGTCGCCGAGCACCGAGGGGAGGGTGGTGACGAAGGCCAGCGCATCCGGGCGTCCGACGAACGGGACCGGGGCGGACCGCGGAGCGCCAGATGGTGGAGCGGCGGCCGGCGGCCGTGCCCCTTCTAGGCTTCGGCGTAGGAAGGACTGCGCCGCCTCGATGGTCATTGTGGCGTCGCTGTGAGCCGACGCCGCCTCCCAGGTCCGCGCGCTGAATCGCAGGCCGCCGTACATCACGGTCGTTAGCAGGCCCAGGAGCGACAGGGCGATCAGCAGTTCGAACAGGGTGAAGCCGCGCTGCCGGTCCATCATGTTCCGGCCCCCAGGCGGACGGTGGCGAAGACGATGGAGCGCTCCCGCCACGCGTCGTTCCAGGCGACCGTCACGACGACGTCGTAGGGGACCAGCGCCGGCCGCGCCCGTCCACTTACGACGGGGCCACTCACGAAGGGGCCTCTGGCGAAGGGCAGGGGCGGGGCGGAGGCCGGGGCGATGGCGACTTGCCAGCGGTACCCCTCGGGCGTGGCGCCGGTCCACTGGCCGGCGGCCAGCGGCCGGACCGTGCCGACCTCCGCGATCCGGCTGCGGGCGACGCCGGTGGCCGCGATCATGCGGTCGGCGGCGCTCGCCACGCCGAGCCCGTCGGCGAGGACGCGAAGGACGGCCCCGAGGACCAGCGCGAGGATGGCAAAGGCCACCAGCACTTCCAGCAGCGTGAACCCTTGCTCGTCATGCCCGCGCATCCGCCGTCACTCCCCGACCGACACGCGGCCGCTCAGCCAGTCGATGGACAGCGAAGCGCCGCGCGATCCCTGGCGGAGGGTCAAGCTTCCCCCGGTCGACATGCCGTTGGGGAAGAAGCGGATAGCGCCCGTCCGGGCGTCCAGCCGCTCCTCCGCCGCGGAGACGATCGTCATGGTCGTATCCGGCGGCAGGCTGCGGGAATCGGCGGCACCGGCGACGCCGAAGCGCCCGGCATCGACGTCGAAGGCGACCACAACGTCCCGGTTCGTCGCGATGGCCTGGCTGCGGGCCTGCCGCAACACGGCGGCGATCTCCTGCGCCGACGCGCGCGTCGCAACGCCGCCCAGGCCGTGCGGTCCGAAGACCGGCGCGAAGCGCAGCAGGATCGCCAACACGGCTAGGACGACCAGAAGCTCCAGGAGGGTAAAGCCAAGTTCGGATGAGGCCGACTCATCGGGACTTGATATCGGCGGCGACCACCGCCGCGCGGGCTCGTGCCCGCGGAGCCAAGCCGGCGGACGCCGGCGCCGGCGATTAAGGCCCGCTGATCGGTTACGATCAGCTTGAATTGATATAATATCCCGCTCCGCCATGGCGCTCACCAGTTGGTCAGGTCGGTGTTCTCGTCCTCGCCGCCGGGCGTGTTGTCCGCGCCGAGCGAGTAGAGGTCGTAGGTCTTGTGCTTGCCCGGGATCACGTAGACGAACGGCTTGCCCCAGGGGTCGACGATCGCCTCGCGCTTTTCTAGGTAGGGACCCCGCCAGTTCGGGGCGCTGCCGGGCCGCTCGACCAGCGCTGCCAACCCTTCGGACTGGAGCGGGTAGCGGCCCACGTCCAGCCGGAACAGGTCGAGGCTGGTGCGCAGCTGCTCGATGCTGAGGCGGGCGGTGTCCGCCTTCGCGCGCCCGAGATAGCCGATCAGCTGCGGGCCGACCAGCGTGGCCAGGAGCCCAAGGATGGACAGCACGATCAGCAGCTCCAGAAGGGTGAACCCTTCCTCTCGCCGGCCCCATCGCGGGATGCGGTGTGCCTTCGGCATTGCGACATCACCTCCACTCACCAGAACGGCACTCACCAGAACGGCACTCACCAGAACGGCACTCACCAGAACGGCACTCACCAGAACGCCGGATCAGAACGCCAGCTGGTTGGCCTCCATGATGGCGGCCAGGATCGACCCCATGACGAACGCGATGATCAGGCCCATGCCCAGCGTCACCAGCGGAACGAGCAACGACAGCAGGCGCTGGACGGCGCGGCGGACCTCCCGATCGTGGATGTCCGCAACGCGGTTCAGCATGGTGGTCAGCGCGCCGCTTTCCTCGCCGATGCGCACTAGGCGCACCGCGAGGACCGGAAAGTTGCCGCAGGCGGCCAGCGGCTCGGCCAAGCCGCGGCCCTGCTTGACGGCCTCGGTGACGCCGGCCACGTCGGCGGCCAGCGCAGCGTTGGTGAGCGTCTCCCGCGCCATCGCCAGCGCCGAAAGGAGGGGAATGCCGCTCGCGAGCATCGCCGCCAGGGCGCGGGCGAAATGGGCGACCTCGGCGCGGGCGATGAGGCCGCCGATGACCGGCAGGCGGAGCAGCCGGCGGTGCAGACGCACCCGCGCCGCGGCGTTCCCCATGCGCAGCCGCAGCGCGGACAGCGCGCCGACGAGGACGAGCGGGATCGTCCAGCCGTATTCGCGGATGAAGGCGCCCGCCGCCAGAAGCCAGCGGGTGGACGGCGGCAGCCGGTGCTCGGCCGCGGCGAACAGGGGCTCGAACTGCGGCAATACGTAGCCCAGCATCAGCACCAGCGAGACCACGATGCCGACCAGCAGGAAGGCCGGGTAGATCAGGGCGGAGCGGATGTCGGCGCGGAACTGGGCGCCGCGGTCGCGAATTTCCGCGAGCTGGGCCAGCGATGCCTCCAGTGTCGCCCCCACCTCGCCCGCACGCACCAGCCCCACATAGTGGGCCGGGAACGCCGGCCCCTCTGCCACGAAGGCGTCGGCCAGCGTCGCCCCGCCGCGCAGCCGGTCCAGGACACGTTGCAAGAGCGCGCGCAGGGCCGGGCGGTCGGACAGCTCGGCCAGCGTCGCCAGCGCCCGGTCGACGGGCAGGCCGGCTTGCAGGAGCATGCTCAGCCCGTGCGTCAGCATCGTGATTTCGTCCGTCCCGATGCGCCGCCGTGGCGAGGAGGGGAGGCGGGGCCAGCCGACGCGCAAGGCGGTCCGGTCGGCCCGGATCACCAAGCAGCCGAGCTTTTGCAGGTGGGAGACCACGGCCCCCTCGTCTGGAGCGTCCATCTCCCCCTCGATCAGAGCGCCGCCACGGCCGAGGGCCTTGTACCGGAACCGCGCCATGTCACACGCTCCGCGTCACGCGCAGGACTTCGTCGAGCGAGGTGACCCCGGCGAGCGCCTTGGCGACTCCGTCCTCGTACATGGTGCGCATCCCGCCCTCGGCGGCGGCCTTCTGGATCTCCCCGGCGTCGGCACGTTGCAGCACGAGGCGGCGCAGCCGGTCGTCCATGACCAGCAGCTCGGTCAGGGCGATGCGCCCGGCGTAGCCGGAGCCGCCGCAGCGGGCGCAGCCGACGGGCTGGTAGAGCCGGACCACGTCGCCAGGGGCCGGGGCGGCGAGGCCGGCGCGACGCGCCAGCTCGGGCAGCACGTCGTGGGCGCGGCGGCAGTCCGGGCAGAGGCGGCGCACCAGGCGCTGGGCGACGATCCCGTTGATGGTGGAGGTCAACAGGAAGTCCTGGAGCCCCATGTCCAGCAGCCGCGTCACCGTGGCCGACGCCGTGTTGGTGTGCACCGTCGCCAGCATCAAGTGACCGGTGAGCGCCGCCTGCACCGCGATCTCCGCGGTTTCGAGATCGCGGATTTCCCCGATCATGATGATGTCTGGGTCGCCGCGCAGGATCGACCGCAGGATGGACGCGAAGGTTAGACCGATCTGCGGCCGGACGGGGATCTGGGTGATGCCGCGAAGCTGGTATTCGACCGGATCCTCGACGGTCACGATCTTGACGCCGGGCCGGTTCAGCCGGCTGAGCGAGGCGTAGAGCGTCGTCGTTTTGCCGCTTCCCGTCGGGCCGGTCACCAGCAGAATGCCGTTCGGCCGCTCCAGCAGGTCGAAGTAACGGTCCAGCATGGCCGGATCGAGGCCGAGGTCGGCGAAGTCCAGCGAGACGGTGTCGCGGTCGAGCAGGCGGAGCACGACCCCTTCGCCGTGCAGGGTGGGCAGGGTGACGACGCGCAGGTCGATGGGCTTGCCATGGACGACCATCTTGGAGCGCCCGTCCTGGGGCAGGCGCCGTTCTGCGATGTCCAGATGCGCCATGATCTTCACGCGCGACACGACGGCGGCGCGCAGCTGGGCGGGCGGCGCCTCGACCTCCTGCAGCACGCCGTCCACGCGGTAGCGCACGCGCAGGCGGCCTTCGAACGGTTCGATGTGGATGTCCGACGCGCGGGCCTCGACCGCCCGGCGGATCAGCGTGTTGACGATCCGGATGACCGGGGCCTCGCTCGCGAGGTCGCGCAGCCGCTCGATGTCGTCGGCGCCGGTCTCGTCGTCGGCATCGTGGCCTCCGTCGTGCCCTTCGGTGGACTTGGTGCCTTGTCCGCCGCCGTAGAGCCGGTCGAGCGCGGCTTCCAGCTCGGCCGGGATGGCGACGCAGGGCAGCACGGGCCGGCCGAGCGCCATCGTGGCGGCCTGGACCGGAAAGCGGTCGAGCGGATCGGCGACGGCCAGGCGGACCCCGTCGCCCGTGTCGGCGACCGGTAAGGCCAGGGCGTCGCGCAGGAAGCGGGCGCCCAGCCGGTCCTCCAAAAGCGGCGTTTCCGGGAAATCATCGGCCGCTATCTGCGGAAGGCCGGTCACGGCGGCGAGCGCTCCGGCCATGTCGCGCTCCCCCACCAGGCCGAGGCGGACGAGCATGCGGTGCAGGGGCGCCCCGGTTTCCGCCGCGGCCCGCTGCGCCCGCGCCAGACCAACGGGGTCGATCAGGTCGCGATCCAGCAGGCGCCCGGCAAGCGCGGCTGCGGGACCTGGTCCGCTTGATGTTGTTTCGTTCTGTGGACTCGAGAGTCGCGCCATTCCGCCTCCCCTTCACCAGGGGGCCAGGGGGCCGTACAGCCAGACCAGCCAGAGGCCCCCCGCCAGATAGGGGCCAAGGGCGATCCGTGCCGTGACTTCGGGCAGGCGGCGGGTCAGCAAGGCGCCGACCGCCGTGGAGGCCAGGGCGCCCAGCGAGGCGATCAGGACGACGCTGGGCAACCCGGTCCAGGACACCCAGGCCCCCGCCGCGGCCAGAAGCTTGGCATCGCCCAGCCCGATCCCCTCCCGGTTCCGGAGCGCCCGGTAGGCCCGCGCGATCAGGACGATGGCAAGGTATCCCGCCGCAGCCCCCGCTCCGTGGTCCGGCCCACTGGCCGGATCGGTCCATGCGGCGAAGGCCAGGCCCGATAGGATCAGCGGAAGGGTCATGGCGTCGGGCAGCCGTTGGCAGCGGGCGTCGATGAACGCCGCCGCCAGCAGCGTCCAGCCAAGCGCGCAACCGACCCAGGTGTACCCGCCGGGCAGCGCCCAGAGCGACCACAGCGCGACCACCAGCGCCGCGAGTTCGATGGTCGGCGCGAAGGCACCAATCGGGGCGGCGCAGTGGCGGCATCGTCCGCGCAACGCCAGCCAGCTCGCCAGCGGCACGAGGTCGCGTGGTCCCAACCGATGCCCGCAGCAGGCGCACAAGGACCGGCCGAACAGGATGCCGTCGCCGGATGGCCAACGGCTGACGACCACGCCGAGGAAACTGCCGACGAACGGAGCGCAGAGCAGGAGGAAAACCAGGTCGGGGCGCGTTGCGTAGGCCATGACCGCGAAGCCTCGCCGCTGTGACCGTGCAGGATGGCGGATGGTGGCGGCGGGTTGCCTCCCTGCCGGTGGCAACCCGCCGAGGCCAGTGTGGCGTTTCCTTATTTGACTGCCGCACCGATGCTGACGCCGACGTCCACCTCCTTACCGCCGCACTGCACGTGGCCGAAGCCGCTCGGGCTCGTGCCGCTGGCGGCGCCCATCGGCACCAGGGCGGCCACCTGCGATCCCGACGAGGCGGGGGTGATGTCATAGATGATGGCGTCGTTGTTCTTCGAGCTGGGGCCGCCCGGCACCGAGCCGAGCGCAAGCGCGTTGCGCACGCGCCACGCGACGTTGTGGTCGGCGCAGGAACTGTCGCCGCTCACGCCGACGGCGCCCAGCACCTTGCCACCCTTGTACAGGGCCAGCCCGCCGCCGAACACGTTGACGCCCCCGATCTTCTTCCCGACCATGGGATCCTGCTCGGTTCCGAAATTGTCGTTGCTGCCGGTGTAGGCGACGACCGGATCGACCGGGTTGCTGAACTGCAGCCCGTACAGGCTGCCGCCCGGCTGGTTCGACGCGTAGAGGTTCGCCGTCGAAAGAGCGAAGGCGTCCAGGCTGAAGGCGTTGGCCGTGTTGGCCTTCTGGGCGGAGATCACCCGGCTGCCCGGCCATTGCGAGCCCCGATTGCTGCCCGAGAACGCGACGGCGCACACGATGCCGTCGCGGTCCACGATCGTGGCCCACATGTTCAGGTCGAAGCCGCCGTTGGTCGGCCCGCCGGTCGGCTTGATGCTCTTTTGCAGCGCCGTTTTGAGCGTGCTGTAATTTGGAAGTGCCGAGCAGGCGGCCGAGGCCGCAGCCGAAGCGGTGGAGCTGCCCAGGCCGATCAAACAAACGGCTGCGCTCATAGCAATCACGCTGTATGCTTTCATGGCGCCCTCCCTTCTGGTATGTTCAAACCGATTTTGAACGGATTTATTATTTGTAATGCAAATGGACGCTCGATGATTTTGACTTTATGGTTTTAGCGTTCCGATGAAGTGATCCAATTTTTTAGGTGTGCGAACATGGATCATTTACAAACGCATTTTCGGTCGACCCAGGAACGTTTCCGATAATAGAATCGCAGAAGTCGCAGGGCGTTTTCTCCAAAATCGGTAAACTGCGGAAAATGAATGCATACGAAGAAATAAGATTTCCGACGCTATGCAATAAAACTGCGCACTTGCCCGCGTTACGCAAGGCGGCTATAATATGCGGCCATTCCGGAAAGTTGCAGTGTTTAGGCGGGTACGGGAATGCCTGAGTGGAGTATCCCCGTTGGTCAAGTTACCAAGATATTTCTTGCTGTAAAGTCCCTGTGCCGAAATTTTATTAGTCCGCGCCATCGCTTTTGGCGGCCTCATCATTGCACGCTGACGACACCGCCGTTTGCCCAGAAACGGGAAGGCGGATTTGCTCTGCTGTCGGTGTTGTGGATGGGGTCTGCGCTGGCTTTGATCGCCGTGAGCTTTGTCTACACATCGCAAACACAAGCACAGATTGCTAAGAATGTCATTGAGGCGGAGCGGGCGGAGGCGATGGCCGACGCGATGGCCTTCCATACAATCGGAGCCCTGCTCGCGTTGCAGTCGGCGGCGGGCGGGAACGCGGACGTCCGGGCCGACGGGTCGCCCCACCGGATTCCTCACCCCCTTGCCGACGTGGTGGTGACCGTCCAGGACGAAGGGGGGCTTGTCGACCTCAACAGCGCGGCTCCGGATCTTCTCGCCGGGTTGTTCAGGACGGGGGGACTCGATGCCGCCGCGGCGAAGGCGCTTGCCCAACGGATCGCCGCCATGCGCACGGGCGGTTCCGGCGGCCGGATGGCGGCCGAGGCAAGCTTCGTGCGGCCGGCATGGCTGCCGCAGGATATGACGGATCGCCCCTTCGATCGTGTCGCGGCGCTCAAACGTTTGCCCGGCGTTTCGGATGACCTTTACAGCCGCGTCTCTCCCGCACTTACGGTGCTGTCCGGATCGACGGGGATCGATCCCCGGCATGCGCCTCGGCATGCGTTGCTTGCCGTGCCCGGCTTCGATCCGGCGATCGTGGATTCCATCATCGCCGACCGCGCGGTCGCAACGTGGAGCTCCCGCACCAGCCGGCGACCGCTGCTGTCCGCCGCTGTGTCGCGCCGCTTTCTGACCGAATCGACCGGCCGGGTTTTCCGCGTCCGAGCCAGTGTGCGCACCAAGGCGGGCTCGGCCTTCCTGCGCGAGGCAACAGTCGAGTTCACGGATTTCCCGGAGCGGCCCTACGCCATTCTCAACTGGGACCAGGGATGCATGGACTGCCGCCGGTAAAAACCGGAGGGCCCGCAACAACGGATCCCCGCATGCGTCACCACCACACCGTTTTCGCCTTTGCCGGAGGGGTGACCACAATGCTGACCGGACTTCTGGGCTCGACGTTGGCGGTCATGCCGGCCCACCCCTGGGTTATCAACCCAACCCGCCCATCCGCCCCGACCACATAGCCCGACAGCGTGTTCTCGGCGGACACGCCATCTTCATCCGTACAGCGGACACCGGACACCCAGACGTCGGCCCGTTGCGTTATGGGGTTGTATTGCGCCCGTCCCAGAACGACGCAATCGGCCAGAGGCCGGCCGGACACGGTCAGGGACTTGGGGGCCAGGCGGATCAGGACCGGCATGTCCGATAGGCTCGTGTTCCGCGGCAACAGCATCCCATGCGACAGATGGCCGGAAAGCGTGGTCCCGACAGGTGGCTCGATCCAGAAAGGCTGAAACACCGTGCAAGCGGAAAGAGCGACCGCCGCAATGGCCGCAAGCAGACGACCCCAGCTCAGCGTTCCCATGTCGGCCACCGGAACAATGCGTTCAGGGCACGTTACTGCGCCCTTGCTATCTCCGCCATGTCCCTTTCGGACCCACCGTCGGGGCCTGAGCTGCCGCGTGGTCATCGAAGCGCCGCACCGGCAGCAGCATAAGGGAAAACGCTATGCGGTGCGCGTCGTCCTGAGCGTTCGACAGGCCAGCGTGGTGCATCGAGGCGAGTGTGGGCGGAATGAGCCCGTGTCCCCGATCTTTTCATGAGATGCGGACATAACTCGGGCGTGCCAGGCCAAACATGTGGTTGAGCAGGTTGCCGGCGATGATGAGCTCGGTATGACGCCCGTCATCGCTGTGGGCGCGCAAGCGATCGCCAATGACCTGTTGGCAGCGGGCGATCGCAGCCTCCACGCCAGCCCTCTTGTTGTATCCGCTGGTCCGCTGCCACGTCATCGGCCCGGTCTCGGCAATCGCCAGACGGTGGCGGTCGCGCTGGGTGGGCGCGGTCTGCGCGGTGGCACTGAGCACGGCATCAGCGCGTGGTGGAGCGACCACCGCCGCGTCCGGGTGGCGGGCCGCCACGACCTCGTAGACTTCGGTCCGGTCGTAGGCGCCGTCGCCGATCGGCCGCGCCACCGGAACCGTGACCTGCTCGAGCAAGGCGGCGACTTGTGAGGCATCGTCGACATCGGGCGAGGTGCGTTCCATGGCGACGATCTGCCCCGTTGTGGCATCCCCACCGACGTGGAACTTGCGCCAGGATCGGCGCTTCTTGGAGCCATGTTTCTCCACCACCCATTCTCCCGGCCCACTGGGCTTGAGGCCAGTGCTGTCGACCAGCAGGAGCAGCGGGCCGATGGTCAGCGCGCGTGGCGTGATAGCCAAGCTCTGGGCCCGGCGGCTCAGTGTCGTGTGGTCCGGAACCGGAAGATCGAGCTGGAGCAACTGCATCAGCGAGCCGATCAGCCCCTCGGTCTGCCGGAAGGCGAGGCGAAACGGCGCTCGCCGCGTCAGGGCCGTCTCGATCGCCACAGCCGAGTAGCGCGGCTGCCCGCCGCGCGTGGTGCGCGGGGTGGTGCGAAGCTGATCTGCGGGCGCAAGCGCCACCTCGTAGTCGATGTCCTCGGCCTGGTGCTCGCCGTCCAAGTCCATGCGGCCAACATCCAGGACCGCGATGGCGCCCGCGCTCTCTTGCCCCAGCTGGGCGCAGCGTTTCCCAGCATTCTGCGCCTCTGGGCCGACGGCGGGTACGCCGGCAAGCTGGCCGAGTGGGTCACCACGGAACTGCAGCGTACCCTGGAAATCGTTAGGCGCCCGCGCGAGAAGAAAGGCTTCGCTGTGGTGGGCTGGCGGTGGATCGTCGAGCGGACCTTTGGTTGGCTCAACCGCTCGCGCCGACTGAGAGCTTGTTCGTAGCTGTCATGCGTTGACGGTCTCGGCAGCGAGCCGTTTGAGGCGGCGTGAGAGGATCGAGACGAAGGCGATCTCGATGAAGGCGACGAGGTGCTCCTTCGTCCGCTCGACGACCGTGTTCAACCGGCGGTAAAGGGCGAGCCATCCGAAAGAGCGTTCCACCGCCCAGCAAATTCCGGCCGGAATGAAGGTCCCGTTCCGACCGCGAGCGACCGGTTTGACGGTGATCCCGAGCGCCTCCCCGGCTTTGGCCAGGCGCTCGCCGCGGTAGCCGAGGTCACCCAGAGCCGGCCCCTGGAAGCCGCGCCCGGCCAACTGGCGCAGCACCGGCACGATGCCCTTGGTGTCGTGCACATTGGCCGGTGAAGCGTCGATCGCCAATGGGGTGCCGTACTTCTCGACGGCGATGTGGAGCTTCACGCCGCGGACCTTCTTGCCGCCATCGACACCGCGGGCGAAACAACTCGGGGCCGAGCGACAGGTCCGGCTGTCGATCACGACGGTGCTCGGCTCCGCCGTGTCGCCGCAGGCCAGCCGCCACGTCCGGCGCAGCCGGTCGAGCAAGCGGCGCCACAGCCCAAGCCGCGTCCAGCGGGCGAACAGCGTGTACAAGGTGCCGAAGGGAAAGCCGGAGAGCTGGCCGATGGCGCGCCATGGCATGCCGCAAAAACACACGCACCAGATCGCCATAATCGCCTTGCGCAACGCCGGCCCGGTCAGCGCCGGCTTCGGCCCGACGCGGTTGGGTCAAGGGCCATCCGCCGTCACGGTGGCCAGTTCCGCCAGGACCTCATCGACGAAGGCATCGACATCGGCGAATGCGTCCCAGGACGCCGGAGCGGTGCTTGCGGGACGAACGGCGGTGCCCATAAACTGCTGCCCTGATGGCGGTGGATGACGGCCACAGCCCTACCAAACCGTCCACCCAGCGCAAATCCCCTGTTCAGCTTAAAGTGGCGTTTTGGTCAGCACGGGGTGGCGCGGCCCCGCTACAAACAAGCTCTTAAAATCCCTCGCTACGAGCGTGCGGGTTCGAGTCCCGCCGCCCGCACCACACACTTTGGCCACCATCACGCTCCCCGCTGCCGATTCCTGCGCAAAGCGGAATGGAGCCTCTACGCCGGCGACATCGCGGCTGCGGGAATCGTTGTTTCCGGCGTCCACAGAGATTTCGAGTCAAAGAAGGACGCCGCGCAGAGCCGGCCATAGGTGCGCAAGCGATCGATGTGCTGCGCGTCTCGGTCGAGCTTCGACGGGTAATCCAGGCCGGGCAAATCGAGACCGACGATGCGGATGGCGATCGGCTTATAGCGGGTTTGCAGGGGACTGCCGGGTTCAGCCATCCGCTGCAGCTCGTTGATTTTCTGGATGAAGTACAGCTCCTGGCCAAGTGACAGGTTGCCGGCAAGCTCGTTGCGGCGGTCCAGAATGTCGCTGATAATCATCGGCTCGGTGGAGCGGCGCATGGGATTGAGCTGGATCACCCAGATCTCGTCGGGCTTTTCCGGGATGTCGGTGAACTCGCGAACCGGCGGGTTGGTGCTGAAGAGCCCGTCCCAGTAAAGGTTGCCGTTGGGGTGCGCCACGGCCCGGAACAGTGGAGGGACGGCCGCCGAGGCGATGAGGTCATCGTACCGCAACGTCTCGCCGTGAAACACCGCTCGGGTGCCGTTGAGAACATCGGTGGCGCCGATGAGGAGCTTCGGGTGGGCACGCAGGGCGGGATCGTTCGGCAAGGTGGTCAACGGCAGGTGCTTTGCCAACAACGCGCGGAGCCGTGGCTCGGCTTGCGGCTGGTAGGTGTAGGGGCTGATCTCAGCTGTCACCGGCAGCCGGGCGAGGGCGACGGCCCACCAGTTCACCATCGCATCCAGCAGGTCGCGGGCTTCCAGGTCGTCCCAAAACGCGTCGAGGCGAGCACTGGCGAGGTCGGGCTTTCCGCTGATGAGCCCCGACCAGGCGAGCGCCGCGCACATCGCGCCACCGGAGGTGCCGCTAAGCGCCACCAAGTCGAATTTGTCGCGGTTGGTCTCGCTGAGCAGTTCCGTGAGCACGCCAGCGGTGAACGCAGCGTGGCTACCGCCGCCCTGACACGCAATCGCGACTTTGTTCGCCATCGAGCCGTCCTCGCCTGTTGTGCTCGTTGCATGATTGCTTTGTTTCGGCGAACTGGCGATGTCCTTTTTGCGCGGCGCGTTCCCTACTTCGTTGTCGGGGCATCGGCCCGCGCAAGCGTGGTCGGGAGAACGGTAGCGATGGAGCACCCTGCCGTGCCAGTCCCTCGACAGGCCCTTTGCAGGCCGACGCCTGAAGCGGACGGGATGGGCGGGATGCTCCGTTCCGGAGCTTCCAACCGCCGGGTGTGGCGCGTTCCGCACCGGTCTGCCGTGCTTAAAAATTGAGCAAACCAAGTCATACACAGGCCGGGGCGCTGACCTTACGGGTCAGGACGATTCTGCTCAGCGACGGCCCACAGATCTATCCACAGAAACTGTGGAAAGAACACCGCTGAGCCTGGTTATCCACAATCATTCACACACAATAATCCCCAGAAAAATGATGATCTGTCGTCCGGTGTCCTTGTCAAACGACGGCATTCGCGAATAAGCATGGGTGTGCATGATTGCGTGACTGATGGTGAGGCTCGCATGAACGGGAGCAATGGCCGATCGAGAAAGGCGACCATTACATTGCGGATCGACGATCGGATCAAAAACGCTGCGAAGTATTATGCCCGCCAGCGAGAGATGCCGCTCGCTGAGGTGGTCAGGGACCTGCTGACCGAGTACGTCGAGGCGTGTGCCCACGAGAACGCTCAGGCGTCACCGGACTTGCTCGGCGCCCGGCCGGCGCAGTTCGCCGGCATCCGGTTTCCGCGGGACGGCGAGCCGCGGGCGATGGGCACGACGAGGAGAGTGGATCGGTAGGTTTGGCGCTGTTGCTGCTGAGCAAATCTTTTTGAACGTCCACCTCGTGATCAAAAGGCGGCGGTGTGCCGACCGGGCGTCGGTCATGGTAAAACGCGGTGTGCGTGCCGGACGAGGCAGCCCACACCCGGGATCGTCCGGGCGGCCAGCCCCCCTTGGGTAGTCGAGAGTTTCAGCCAAAGAAAAAGCCGCCTGGAGGCGGCTGAGGTTTCGCTCTTCGTGGATCCGCGATGTATCCGATCACAGGGTTCCAAAGCACTCTTCGTGTGTACAGTCTGATCTGCCGTCAGTGAGATTGGACACCGGACAGCCCATATGGGAGTCCGATGACCGAGTCACATTTGAACCAGACGTTGTCCTCTGAAACCACACCGGCAGTCGCTGACAAGCCGGTGCAGCGGTGGAGTGCCGTGCGTAAACGCGAGGTGGTCCTGCGGCTGCTGCGCGGTGAGTCGCTGGAGGCCGTTTCCCGCGAGATCGGGGTTGAGACCTATCGCCTGGAGCGATGGCGTGAACGCGCCCTGGCGGGCCTGGATGCCAGTCTGAAAGAACGCCCGGAGGGCGATCCCGTGCAGGCCGGGCTGGACGCTGCGTACAAGCGGGTCGGCGAACTCAGCATGGAAGTCGAATTGCTGCGCGAGAAGATCGCCCGCCTGGAGGGCGGCGGGTCTTTTCCAAGGGCGAGGTCGCGTCGATGAGCGCGGCGATCTCGCCCGCCACGGGGCGGCTCTACGGCGTGCAGCGGGTCTGCCGCGTCTGGGCCGTGGCGCGCTCGTCCGTCTCAGCCGCGGCCAACCGGCCCGCCGCGACGGCTCCGCCCGTGCGACGCGGGCCAGTGCCGCCGGTCGCGGAGGCCAGCTTGCTCGCCGCCATCCAAGCTGACCTCGCGGCCTCGCCGTTCCAGGGCGAGGGACACCGTAAGGTGTGGGCCCGCTTGCGTTACGGGCTTGGCCTGCCGGTCGGCCGCAACCGCGTCCTGCGCGTGATGCGGGAGAATCATCTGCTGTCACCCCACCGCCGTCCGCCGCGCCCGGCCAACGATCACGACGGCACCATCCTCACCGACGCTCCCAACGTGCTGTGGGGCACCGATGCCACCATGGTGCAGACGGTCGAGGATGGCCGGGTATGGATCTTCGCCGCGCTCGACCATTTCAACTCCGAGGTGATCGGCCATTACGTCTCGACCGACGGCTCACGCTTCTCCGCCCTGGAGCCGCTCAGCCAGGCGGTGACCGCGCGCTTCGGCGGGGTCGGCGCCGACGCCGCCCGTGGCGTCAGCGTGCGCGCCGACAACGGGCCGCAATACATTGCCCGCCACTTCACCCAGCAGGTCAAGCACTGGGGCCTGACCATGAGCTACGCCTACCCGTACCAGCCGGAGTGCAACGGCATCGCCGAGCGCTGGTTCAGGACCCTCAAGGAGCAGACCATCTTCGGGCGGGTCTTCCGCACCGTCGCCGAAGTGGGCGCCGCGGTGGCGGCGTTCGTGGAGCGCAATAACGCGCTGTGGCCTTTAGAGCGGCTCGGCTACCGAAGCCCTCTCGATGTCCGGGCCCGCTACGAGGCCCAGCCGAGGGCCGCCGCATGAGTGATCCTGTTGTTCGATCAAAAATGACCGATCCTGCCGTCCCGACCAAGCCCCCGCTCAGCCGTCGGGCGCCGGTGCGGTCAAGCACGGCCGAAGGCCGCCGCGCCAGCGGCTGGTGCTTGACGGCACCGAGCCCGATGGCATTCTGGTCCCAATCGGGAGATGCTGCTCTGAGTTGCAGGCCCTAATCACTCCCCGGTGTCCAGACTATTGGCGGCGGTACATCGTGTGTACAGTCGGACGAACGGCCTACGCCAGCCACACTCCCCACACCCAGAGCTGTGCCTCGGCCTTGGACTCATTTCCAAGGGCCTCAGTGCACGGTTCGCTCGATGCTTGATACTCCGGAGAAGGCTGCTCACTCTGGTCCGTTCCAGGGCTGTCCACGATGGCTTCAGATCAGGCCACCTCCAAGCTGGCCGGCATGCCGTCACCAAGGCCGTGCTCCAGCGCCCAGATGGCGGCCTGGGTCCGATTGGAGACGTTGATCTTGCGCAATACGCTCTTGAGGTGAACCTTCACCGTCGCCTCGGTGATGCCAAGGCCGAGGGCGATCTCTTTGTTGCTGCCGCCGTTCAGCAGGCCTTGCAGAATTTGGAGTTCACGCTCGGACAGGGCTTTCCCCAACTTTGGCGCGTCCAGTTTGACGCCGCTCAACACCCGGCCGCCCAACAGAAGCGCGGGGAGATGGCTCGGGAAGACCTTTTCGCCCATCATCACGAGGCGCAAGGACTGGAGCAGAGCGTCGGATGACATGTCCTTTATCAGTATGCCGTCAGCATCCGCCGCGATGGCGCTGGCCATCCCCGGGCAATCGATCTGCGTTGTGAGCAGCACGACCTGCGTGCCCGGACATGTTTCCTTGATTGCGGCAAGGTCCTTTGCGTCAGACGTGTCAATGAGGATCAGCGCTGGTGGCGTCTCCGCCGCGAGGAATAAGCGCGCCTTTTCAACAGACAAGGCCTCGCTTGCAATGTGAAATTCACTGTTCCTCAGCAACGCTTTTATAGCTTCGCGGAACAGCCTACTTTCGTCAATCAATGCTACGCTTACGGTTTTCATTGTTTCCCCCGTTCGATGACGCCTCGCGCAAGGTTACGATGAAAATCGAACCATTTTCATCTGCCCGGTGGCGTATCGAAGAGTAGAAAATGTGATTGATATTTCTGCCCAGCGCAATATGACTTGTCGTGCGCCGCCTGGAGCTTCGCAACGGCGCACGGTTGTGAACGAGGTCATGGCGATGTGATCGGACCGAACATGGCGCTTCTCCCAGTCCGGGTTACGGCAGCTACTCGGGCGGGCGATGTCGATGGACCGCATCGTCCCTCCCCGACAGTAGGGTGTCACTCGCCGCACATCCACATTGTGAGAAATGAAGCTTTGCCGCTGTGCGGCGCCCTGCTCCATGGCGAAAGGCTCGAACTGTGCAGGATCATGGAGTGGTGAGAAGCCGGCTGAGGGCTTCGGCGAGTTGCCGTGGCGTCACCGGCTTGTGGATGAGGCCCAAGCTGTGCGATGTCGCGTCGCGCTGGACCTCCGTCCCGGTCTCGCCGGTCAAAATGATTCCAGGCATCGTGGTGCCGTACACCGCGCGAACCCGAAGGATGGCTTCGATCCCACTCCGCCCCTCCCGCAACCGATAATCCGCCACCACGAGCGCCGGCCGTTGCCCGCGTTCCTTCAGGCCCGCCAACGCCTGATCCGCGGACCCAGCGGCCAGCACTGAGTAGCCCCAGGCCTCAAAGATCGCGTGCAGCCCAAGCAGCACGATCGGGTCGTCATCCACCAGCACCGCGAGCCGCCCGTTGCCCATGATCTCGGTCGCGTTCCGTGGCGTCAGGACCGATGCCGCCTCGCCGCGTGGCACCGCGATGCTGAACACAGAGCCGTCCCCCAGCGTGGAGCGAACCTGGACGGGATGGTCGAGCAAAATGGACAGACGTTGGACGATGGACAAGCCCAACCCCAGCCCCCGGTTCCGATCGCGCTCCGGATTGCCCACTTGGTGGAATTCCTCCCAGATGCGGTCCAGGTGCTCCGGCGGAATGCCGATGCCCGTGTCGTGCACCCCGACACGCAGGTGGTCGTCGGCGTCATGACATTCGATGGTGATCCGCCCAGCCTCGGTGTAGCGCAACGCGTTCTCGATCAGGTTGCGCAGCATGCGGCCCAGCAGCGTGCGGTCGCTGCGCACCACGGCCGGGCAGACGTCCACCTGGAGCTTCAGCCCCTTGGCCGCGGCGATCGGGCCATAGGCGGCACCGGCCTGCTCGATCACTTCACGAATGGGGAAATCCTCAATGGTTGTCTGCACGATGCCAGCATCGAGACGAGAGATGTCGAGCAGGCTGTCCAGCAGATCCCGTAAGGCATCCAGGCCTCGGCCGAGGTGCTTCAGCGCCTCCTGCCCCTTGGGTGCGACATGCGGCTTGAGGACCTCCAGGAACAGCAGAAGCGACTGCATGGGCTGGCGCAGGTCATGCGACGCCGCGGCCAGGAACTTGGACTTCGAGGCGTTGGCCTGCTCCGCCTCCCGCTTGGCGCGGCGCAGCGCTTTCTCGGCGTGCTTGCGCTCGGAGATGTCGCGGAAGTAGACCGACAGCCCGGTTGCGCTCGGGTAAATGCTGATCTCCACCCAATGCCCGAGGACCGGCGACAGCGCCTCGATCTGCATTGGGCGCCGCTCCTGGGCGGCCTGGAGGTACGCCTTGTAGGGTTCGCCTCCGACGGCCTGCGGGAACACCTCCCAGAACACCTTGCCGAGCAGGTCCTCGCGCCGGCGCCCCGCCAGCCGCTCCGCCTGGCGATTGATGTAGGTGAAGCGCCAGTCGTGATCGACGGCGTAGAAGGCGTCGCTGATGCTCTCCAGGATCTCGACCGTGCGCTCGTGCGAGGCTCTCAGCTCATCCTCGGCGCGTTTGCGAGCCGTGATGTCGCGATAGAACACGCCCAGCCCTTCTGGGGTTGGATGGATGTGGAACTCAAGCCAGGCATCCACTCGGTCGTCTTGGTATCGATGCTCCAATTGCACGGAGACGCGATCGTCCATCGCGCGCCGGACGGCCGCCTCGATCGGGGTGCCCACGGAAGTCGGCCACGCTTCCCAGGCCGTTTTCCCGAGAACGGCGTATGTTGGGACGCCCTTGATGCGCTCGGCCTGGCGGTTCTGATGGGTGACCCGGTAGTCGCGGTCGAGGGCAACGAAGGCATCGGTGATGCAGTCCAAAATGTCGGTCGCGCGCCGGTTGGCCAGCTGCACGCCTTCCGTGGCCGCCCGTTCATCCGTGCGATCGCGCAGGATCAGGAGCAAGCCTTGTGGGACGCCGTCGCCGAGCGGCATCACCTCGCCACGCACCCAGCAACGGTTGCCGTTCTTGCGCAGGTGCCAGCGTTCGTCATCGGCCCGGCCCTCGTGCCGCGCGATTGACACCATCCGCTCCCACGCGCGGTGCTCACGATCCTCCGGCGTGAAGAGGATGGTCAGGTCGCGGCCGATGACCTCCTCGTCCGTCCAGCCAAAAATGTTCTGCGCACCAACGCTCCACCCGGAAATTTGGCCCTGCGGATCGGTGGTGATGATGGCGTACTCGGTGGCGCTCTCCAGAATCGTACGCAACCGATCCTCGCTGGCCTGCAGCTTGGCGCGGCTCGCCTCCAATTCCGCGTTGGCCCGCCGGAGATCCTCGTTGAGCAACGCTATGGTTTGTAGGTCGGCGCTGCTTGCCTCCAAGTGCGCATGGCGCGCCGCGTCAACCTGAGTCATTTGTTCCGGCGAAGGCATGTCCTCGGCGACGTGTCGGATTGCCGCATCTTTGAGAGCGACGCGTCCCTCCAGCGTCTTCCCTTGTCCCTTCTGCATGGGTCCGATGCCTTTCCTCAGGTGCCAACCCGATCATGCCGTAACTGCTCCAGTGTGCCTCCGCGCGCGACGGCAGCGCAAGACGTGGCAGATCTGCTTCTCGCCATAAGCCGTAATTCCGGTGTAACGAAACGAAAAACTCCCAACAACGCGGCAGTCTGTCGGACAGAAATGGCGTAAGATGAGAGCGGGGACACAGACGGAGGAACGCCCGGTGTGATTAGGCTCTTCCCTCGCAATGATGCGAGCGGTTCTGGAGGGTCCAATCATGCGTGTTTGGCCGATGGCCTTCAGCGTTGGCATCCTGTTAAGCTCCTTGGTTCCAATTCCGAGCCCCGCTGCGGAGAAGGTCGTGTCCGACCGGGAAAGTGGCTGCCGCATCCGGGACCAAAATCCGGATGCTCGGAAAGCATTCCGGTGGACTGGCCCATGCCGCAATGGATTTGCCCACGGGGCCGGCGTGCTGGAGTGGACCTTGAACGGTCGCCCGGATGGCTGGATCGAGGGCACTTTCGTGGACGGTCGATTGGACGGAAAGGCCCGCGTCGAGTGGGAGGACGGGCGGACGTTCACCGGCACCTACGAACACGGGCGCGCCTCCGGGCATGGGACCATGACCTATCCAAACGGCCATTGCTATGTCGGCTCCTTTGAGCGTGACCGGCCGACCGGGGACGGAGAATTCATCTCCTCAACAGGCATCCGCTACACCGCGCGGATCGACGGCAACGGCAGTGTGTGGCCTGGAGCGATGCTCGGCCCCGACGCGCCGGTGTCGGCTCGGTCCGCGCAAAGGCCGTCAGCGTTGGCTAAGCTCGTACCGCGCGACAAGGTCGCAAGCGTCGTCCAACGCGCTGAAAAGCGCGCGTCGCGAAAGATGGAGCCGGTTCCCAATCCGCGGCTGCCGGAGGCTGTGCAGTCAGAAGAGGATCCGCCCAGGTCCGGAGAAGCGGCGCCGGGGAGCTTGGAGGAATGGCTTCGGCAGCCCCTTCCGGTGGCCAAGCCGGGAGCTGACCTGAGGCCCACCGCTAACTACTGAAGACGAAAGGCCCAGGACCTCGCCCCGGGGCCTTCAACATCCAGTCGAACTGATATCGGTGTGGCGAAAGCGGCCACTTCTGACGCTGCGGAAAGGCACACTGAGCACCTTGTATGATTTGAGCCTCCATTGCTTTCCGACAGGGAATAGGAAATTAGCCGGCCGTGCGGCGGAATGCGCCGTCGCCCGGGTGCTGTTCGTTAGGCGGATCGAGCGTCCAGCGGATCGTTTGCACGGCCGTAATTTTATTGCGCGCCTGCTCTGAGGTCTTTGCGTATCTGGTATTTGGTATACCAGAATATCGTCCCTCCATCGGATCACTGGAGGACACGCCATGACGACCACGACCTTCTCCCACCCCGGTGCCGCTCACACCGCGCCGACCGCCGTGCAGGCCATCCGCGAGTTCCTGGTCTCCTGGTTCAAGGCAACGCCGGTCTACGTCGTTTACAGCGCCCTGACCAAGTAAGTGTACCATTTGGAACGTGCCACCATCGCTTTGACGCTGCCGTCCCGCTGATGGCCTGCCGAGATGGAAAACCGAAAAACGGGCGGCGCTCGGCGCGGCCCGTTTTCGTTTGTGCATAAACTCTCAGCATTATCCGTCATCGACCAGAAGCGAAGAAGCCTGCTGGCTCGTCCTCATCCTCTCTCGTATCCGAGCCTGGGCCTCTTGGGTCCAAAGCCACGTCTCCTGAACGGGGACGGCTCTCCTCCTCGCTCAGGCTTTCGGCCGGCGTCTTGCCGTGATCGTCATCTCTTCCTGAAAGCATAGCGCCCTTTGTCAGATAAACAACGCCAATATCAAACAATTCAGGTACGTGGGGCTACGCGGCCAGCTGTCGTAAAACGCCGGAAAAAGGGTGCGGTGTGTTCGTCATCAATGTCGTGATCCACGTCCAGTGCAATTTGTAAGCTGGGACACCGCTTATCCAGGCCTTGCGGTTGCTTGGCGTTAACGACAAGCGTCTGCTGAATCTACTGGATCTAATACGGGCCGACGACGGAACGGTTGCCGCGACGATGGAGCAGTTTTCGATCCACGTCGATCTCAAAACGCGCAAGGTCGTTCCGTTCGGCCCGGCAACGCCAAAGCGGTTGGCCGCCTTGGCGGATGTCCACGCCAGGTTTCCCTTGCCGCCCGGCCACCAGCGTCGGCACCACTGTGGCGCGTAGCAGGGGCGGGTCGTGGAGTGAAGCGGCAATCGGACCCGTGCCCCCGGTTCGCCAATTTGCCGCAATCGAGTTTTACCCGGACGCTGGTCTCAAGAGGTTCGGTATGGGCGTTGTTAACTTGCCCCTCGTTTCTAAGAATTTGTTTGTAACGGAGGCGTTCCGAGCCGCGCCAGACGGGATGCTACTTTAAGCTGAATAACGGTGTTGCGCCGGGGGCGCGATCTGGTAGGGCTATCGCCCTCGTCAACAGCCATCAGGTCAACATTTTATGGGCACTGCCGTTCATCCCGCAAGCACCACGCCGGCCTCGTGGGATGCGTTCTCGGACGTCGATGCCTTCGTGGAGGAAGTGCTGAGCGAATTGACGGCGATGGCGGCGGACGGCACGCGGGCAACCCGCTCGGGACCGAAGCCGGCGCTGACCGGTGCGCCCTTGCGCAAAGCGATCATGGCCATTTGGTGTGTCGGTTACTGTGGCATGCAGTGGCGGGCCATCGGCCAGCTCTCCGGCATCCCCTTCGGCACGCTCTTTGCGCTGTTCGCCCGCTGGACCCGGCTCGGACTGTGGCGCCGGCTGCTCGACCGGCTGCGGCGGACGTGGCGGCTGGCCTGCGGCGACACGCCGGACCCGAGCACCGTCGTGATCGACAGCCGCACCTGTCGCTCCGCTCCGAGTTGTTTTGCCCGGGGCGTTGATGGCGGCAAGAAGATGCGCGGCGTGAAGGTTCACATCACCGTCGAGAAATACGGCCTCCCGCTGGCGATTGACGCCTCACCAGCCAACGTGCACGACACCAAAGGCATCGTGCCAGTCCTGCACCAGCTCGCTGGGCGCGGCTTCCAAGGGCCTGCCATCGGCGACCTCGGCTATCGCGGCAAGCGTCTGGCCAAGACCGGTGAGGACCTCGGCATCCCCATCCAGCCGATCGCGCGAGGCCGCGACGGGGTGTTCCTCCCCACCGAGATTGCGTGGGTCGTGGAAGTAGTCTTTACGCAATTGACAAAACCGGACGTGCTCGCTTTCCGTGCTGGTGGGCAGCACGTAGCGGATCTCAACATCAGCATCGGTAACGACGACACGGTCGATGAGCAGCAATACGAGTTGCCGACGCTGCTCGAAGGTCGCGGCGGCAAGCCCGTGCTGGACACGCGTGCGGAACGCCTCCAGTGACGCTGCCACGCCGGCCAGATGCTGCTGGCGCGCGGCATCATTGCGCAGCAGCTCCTCCTGGCTAGCCAGGGCCTGTATCTGCTGCTCCCGGTCACGCCGGCGTCGCTCATACTCATCGAGCGGAATGACCGCCCGTAGATAGGCGTCGGTGAGCCGCTCGAGCTGCTGGCCGAGGTGGGCCTGGGCGCGGTGCAGCGTCTCGCGACGCGCGAGCAATTCCTGCGGCAGCCACGCCCCGCCATGGGCGCGTGCCACCGCGGCGGCGAGCGGTTCCGGTTCCCTCAGCAAGGCGCAGAGATCGTTCCAGACCACCTCGTCGAGCTGGTCAGCCGGGATAGAGCGAGCGGGGCAGCATGCCGCGCGGGACGCGCTGCTCCTTCGCCCCTTCCCGGTGCACAAATAGTAGGAGGTCCGGCCATTGGCCACCCGCGCCGTGCAGGCCATGCCGCAGCACCCGCAGCTCACCAGCACGCGCAAGAGGTACGGGTGGGCGGTGTTGTTCCGCCGCGCGAAGGAGCGGTTGGTGGCCAGCTTCGCCTGGACCTCGTCGAAGTGCGCTTGGCTGACCACGGCGGGGACCGGTCCGACCGGGACCCAGGTGTCGGCGGGTTGCGGCACCGCCGTGTCGTGTGACCGGCCGATGGGGTGCGTCGCCGAGCGCCGGTGCGTGGGTGGGCGGCAGCGCGTGCGTTGCGCATAAACCTGCCCGGTGTAAGTCGGGTTGCACAAAATCCCCCGGATCGTCGGGCCGGACCAGCACGGTTTGCCCGAGGGGGTGGGTACGCCGCGCGCATCGAGATGGCGGGCGAGGTCCATCAGCGAGGTGCCCGGCTCGCGGTATAGGGCAAACAGCTCGGCCACGACGGCGGCCTCGGCCGGCTCGAGGGTAACACCACGCGGGTCGCGCGGCCGGTCCGGGTGCAGGCGATAGCCGTAGGGCGGATACGTCCATGGCAGCAGCAGACCGGCGCGCAGCTTGGCCAGCCGGCCGCGGCGCATGCGTTCGGCAATCAGCGTCCGCTCGTACTCCGCCACCGCCCCGCGGATCTGCAGCAGCAGATGGTCATGAGGGTCATCGCTCATCGGCCGGTCCAGAAACTCGGCGATGCAGCCAAACCGGGCCCATTCCTCCAGCAACACCATCTGGTGCACGTCGTTGCGCGCCAGACGGTCCGGCGCGGTGACGAGCACGCGGTCACACTCGCGGCTCTTCACGGCGTCACGCAGGCGGTCGAGCCCCGGGCGCGCCAACGTGGCGCCGCTGTAGCCATCGTCGCGGAAGACATGGCCCGCACCCAGCCTTCGGCCGTGTGTGCGTGCACATGCGCGGTCAGGCGCTCGAATTGCTGCTCAATGGTCTGGTGGTCGACTTGGTGGCTGGTCGAGACGCGACCATAGATCGCTACGCGCATGACACACCTCCGGCCGGATCGGGGGCGCCCACGTCGGGGTTGGCGCCGGTGCGGTCATCGCCCACTGCAGAAGGAGTTGATCGGCCCGGTCCCAACGCTGCTGACTGGTTGGCGTCGACACACCGGTGCGCCGAACGCGCCAAGGACACCGCTTTTGCCGCCGCATCCTTCCCTCCTTGGTGAGTGACCTCACCGCAGAGGTAGGACACAACCGCCTCCCACCCGCCGCCCCGCACGTATGACAAGCTCAGCTGAAGATGCCCTGTGCGCGTCAGGCAGAACTTGTCATTTGTGATTAGACCATTGAGCGCTCCTTCAGCTGGATCACGCGCTACCGTCGATTGAACACTATTGTGGAGCGGACGAAGGAGCACCTCGTCACGTTCGTCGAGATCGTCTTCATCTCGATCCTCTCCAGGCGCCTGAAGCGGCTCGTTCCCCAGGAGGTCAGCGCGTGACTGCTACGAACAGCTTCTGAGTCACGCCAACCCGCAGGCTGTGCCCGGAGAACCGGTGGAGGATGCCGGCCTGAGCGGTGCGGTCGTTCAGGGTCGCTACGGCCGCGACGGTGGAGATGGGCGACACGCCTCGGCGATGGATGCCGACGAACAGCGTGTCGGCTGCTTCGGTGACGACCCGATGGCACTCCGGCTGTGTCGCATGGAGTGAAGTGGGCACGGACGAGCCATTGAATGGGGCTTTCCCTACGCGCGCCTACCTGTCTTTGCCAAGCTTGCGGACGGATCGCTCCGGCTCTGGTAAAAATTGGTTTTGCAATCGCAGCCCCGTGAATGAGGATGGGAAATGCTGAAGACGCTTGTGGTTGCCTTGCTGTTCGGCTTTACGCCGATGGCCGCCCACGCTGCCGCAACCGCCTGCCCGGAGCATTTTCTCGACGGCGAGCCGCCGCGCCTGGTGAACGAGAAGTTGGCCGCCAAGACGCGCGAGCTGTGCAACAGAGGGTTCGCGGAACTGCACTCTGGGATCACGCGCACCGCCCTGTGGTCGGCGGAACACCTGACCAAGGAGCGTCTGGAGCAGCAACGCGGTCTGGAGCGCAAGAACACCTTCCATGCCGACCCGCGCCTGCCGCCGGATGAACGCGCCGAACTGGCCGACTACATCCGCTCCGGCTACGACCGCGGCCACATGGCGCCGTCCGGGGACATGCCGGACGCCCAGTCGCAGGACGAGTCGTTCTCCCTGGCCAACATGGTCCCGCAGAACTCAAACAACAATCGTAACCTCTGGGAGGGCATCGAATCGGCCGTGCGCGACCTGACCCGCAAGGATGGCGAGGTCTATGTCGTCACGGGGCCGATCTTCCAGGGGCAGAACCTGCAGCGCATCGGTGGCCGCGTGCTGGTCCCGACCCACCTCTACAAGGCGATCTACGACAGCAAGCGGCGCCAAGCGGGGGCTTACCTGGTGACCAACGCCGAGGGCAACGAGTACCAGCGCGTCTCCATTGCTGACCTGGAAGAGGTCGCGGGCATCGATCCGTTTCCAAGTCTGCCACGCGCGGTCAAGTCGATGGCGATGGACCTGCCGCAGCCGCGGCCGCATGGCCGCTCCGGCGGCAAGAAGCAGACGGCCGAAGCGGAGCAGCCTTTCCAAGAAAAGGCTGTTCTTGAGTTCCTGAAGAAACTTCTGCATTGAGAGGGCAGCATGGCAAGCATCGATCCTTACCGCAATGACGCCGACGCCCTGGAGATTGGCGACTTGAAGGTTGAGAACGGGACCGACAAGGTCGCGATCTATGGCTCGGTGGACCTGACCCGAGACCGGCAGGGGCTCGCCCAGGCCAAAGCTCTGAAAGCCGTGCTGGACAAGGTCGTGAAGGTCCTGGAAGCTGATAAGAACCTTCCCGAGCGGATCGAGCCACCGAAGGCCCCGGACCAGGTAAAAAACCCGTTTTCCTGATTTTCTCAGGAGGCGCGAGGAAGCCATTGAGGCGTTCACCTTTGGGAATGCATCCGGGGCTACGTGGTGACGCGCTCAACAATCGGCCCTCGCTTGGAGGGCTGGAACTGGCGGCATGTGCGGCCATTCGGACCGCGTCCCCTCAATCGGCACCAGCGCCAACGCGTCCAACGCCAAGCCGCTGGTCGGCGGCCATCTGTCGCCGTCAACGCACGGCCCGTGTCGTGGAGGGGCAAGACTGCCCGATGGACGAGCGACTGCAGCGTGCGGCACACTGTGCGCCCATAGGAAAGCCTGGGAGAGGGTGAATTGGCCGATCGTTTGGATGCCGAGGCCCAGCGGAATGCGAAACGCTTGCTCAAGCCTCTTCTGGTGCAGGCGCAGGTCAAGGTGCGTTCCGGAGAACCTCCGGCGGCGGCTTTCGGTCCGGGTGCGGTTCCGGCTGCGATGTGGCCTTCCTTGAAGCGGTCGAACCTCGCGGGCGTCCACATCTACCACACTGGCACCGGATGGCAGGCGGACATCCTGCTCAAGACCTCGGCGCCCGGGGACGAAGCCATCATCGGCACCGACGCCGTCCAGGGGTGCTCGACGCGGGAGGAAGCCGTCGAGGCCGCGATCGACATGCTCGCCACCGTGATCCTGATCGAGACCGGCCAAGCGGCGCCCACAACCGAAGCTCAATCCGCGGAGGACCATCTCACCTTCGAACTGGAAGGGCTTCCGATTACGCTGGAGCCAAA
The DNA here is from genome assembly GCF_025961225.1 of Azospirillum canadense. GTDB lineage: Bacteria > Pseudomonadota > Alphaproteobacteria > Azospirillales > Azospirillaceae > Azospirillum > Azospirillum canadense. Next base: position 572,803 of record NZ_JAOQNG010000003.1, read on the forward strand.
CTTCCATGAGGCGGTGCCGCAGACCGTGCGCGACATCCCGACCAGCGACGTCAAGCAGACCCTGATCCGGTATCTGTCCGCTGATTTTCCGAATGGCGTGACACGGGACGCCTTCGCCGCGCTGCCCTCAGAACGACGAGGCAGCTATGTGGGATTGGCGGCGGCCCTGCTGCAACGCGGCGTACTCGAATTTAGGCGCGAGCATGGCGCAACCGCCAAGTAGCCGGTGTGCTGACTTCACCTTCAACATATGGACCGGAGACCGCGGCCCGCCGTTCCGTTTTAGGCCTCGCTGTGGCTCATCCTGCACGATGTTGCTGGTTATGATCGCTGAACACGCGAGGGCTCGCCGCTCATTTTCCGAGCCCTATGGCAACCAGCAAGGAGGAACCCAAGTGTCCTTTTCCACGTCGGGCAGCATCCCCGTCGATCCCAAGCTGGAGGCCCGCCGCCGCTTGACCGACGCCATCGCCATGTACCTGCAGGTGTGTACGGAGTTGGCCGCCGCGACGGAACGCGCCACCGCAACGAGTGGCAGCATTGACACCGCAGCGCGGCGGAAGGCCTACCAGACGCTCAGCGAACTCGGCGACCAAGTCCGGTTGGCGCAGCGCCGACTGGTGACCGTGTCTCGGCAGGTCCGCCGCATCATGCCGGCCGTCGATATCGAGGATGTGGCGAAGAAGCTCGACAAGAGAGACACCCCCGAGAGTGCCGCTGTTCTCGTGAAGGCCGCCCTCGCCGGCTGATGCGAGCGGTGCTTGAACGAAGACGATTGTCCCAGGCGGCGAGAGGCCGCCCCGAGGTGGCCCATCCGTGAGTGCCGGGTGAACCCGGCACTCGCCGCTTCCCAAGCAAGCCGACCCTGGCCCGGTCGGGACTGGGGCACAGTCCCGTGACGTGGCCTATGGTCTCACCACTGGCGTGGTCCGCACCGGGCGTCCCTCGATGGGGTAGGCAGGGTCGTTGTAGCCTGGAGACGAAGGATGTCCGGGCGTCACCAGCCGGTCGATCAAGGCCTCGTCCTCGGCGGTGAAGGCGTAATCCAGCGCGCCGAGGTAAGCGCGCCATTGCTCGTCCGTGCGCGGCCCGGCGATCGGCGCGGTCACAAGGCGGTTGTTGAGCACCCAGGCAACAGCGAACTGTCCCGCTGTGATGCCGCGCGCGTCGGCATGGCTCTTGATTTCCTGGGCGATCTCCAGACTTTCCGGGCGCCATTCCGTGTTCATCATGCGCTGGTCCTTGCGGCCGGCGCGAGTATCGGGGGGCGGTTCGTCGCTGGGACGATACTTCGCGGTGAGCACGCCGCGGGCAAGGGGACTGTAGGGGACCACGCCCAAACCGAAGTGGCCACAGGCGGGCAGGATCTCGACCTCCGGCATGCGGTTGAGGGCGTTGTAATAGGGCTGGCAGGCCACCGGCCGGTCAACACCCAGACCGTCGCACAGACGGCAGATCTCGGCGATGCGCCAGGACCGGAAGTTGGACACGCCGAAGGCGCGGATCTTGCCGCTGCGGATCAGGTCGCCCAGCGCGGCAACGGTTTCCTCCAGCGGCGTGTCGGGGTCTTCGCGGTGCAGATAGTACAGGTCGATCCAATCCGTGCCAAAGCGCCGAAGGCTCGCGGCGCATGCCACGTTCAGCCGGCGCCGCGAGAGGCCGCGCTGGTTCGGGTCCGGTCCCGTCGGATTGCCGACCTTGGTTGCCACCACCCAGCGTTCACGATCGCCCTTCACGGCGCGGCCGACGATTTCCTCCGACCGGCCGTCGTTGTAGACGTCGGCGGTGTCGATGAAGTTGATGCCGGCCTCCGCGGCCTGCGCGATGATCCGCGCAGCCGTCGGCTCGTCGGTGGGGCCACCGAACATCATGGCGCCGAGGCACAGCGGCGACACCTTCACGCCACTGCGGCCGAGTTTGCGGTAGTCCATCCTTTTCACCCTCCCGTTCCGCTTTTTTGGGCGGCTCAGCCCGTCAGTTTGGCTGTGCGCGTGCGGAGATGATCATGGACATCCCGGACAGCATGTTGAATATGGTTTTCACGCGCGCAACCGGGTGCTGATGGTATCGGCATCGCTATGGACGTGACGGTCGTGCGTTGCTCTGGACCGAGGACCGCCCGGTGGCGCAGCAACCTATTCTCCATTTGCCTATCGGTTCTATCATTGGCCAAAGCAATTTGCTCGGAATGGCATTCTTTCGCCATGGGGTTTGGCGGAAGGGGATTTGTGTGAACGGGGACAGGAACAGCCTGTTGGGCATGGCATGAGCATGGGTGTCTGGGATTTCGGCGCGGCCGATGACGATTCGGTCGGGCGATTGGTGGATGGGCTTGGGCTGGCTTCCGGTGAGCGATCAGGCCAGGAGCGAGTTGTGCTTGAGCGTGTGATGGCTGAAGTCCGGCGACCGGGCGCGGACGGGCTGGTCTGGGCGGCGGTGGCACTGCGCCTGCTCGCCGGTGGCGCCGAGCCTTCGGCGATCGGAGACGTGGTGACCTGGAGGCGGGTGGTGGCGACCCTCGACCGGGCCGCGTGGTTTGCCGCGGCCGGCCCCGATGCGAAAGCGCTCTACGACGCGGTGATCGAACAGGTGTTAGCGGAACACGCCTGCACGGGCCTGCGGCCGACCATGAGCGAGGTCCTGGGCCGGATCGCCGCTCTGCCGGCACCCGTCATCGTCGCGGGGGTGCTGGAATTCACGTCGGGCTTTTTCGACAACGAGGAGAGCGCGGTGCTCGCCCCGGCTTTCGTGGAGGTGGTGGAGGCGCAAGCGGCAGCGCGGATGGGGGTAGGGGGCTCGCTGCGCTGAACTTTACTGTCTCCCGTTTCATCAGGCGTAGGGCGTCGTGCATAAGGACGGCGCGCATGTCTTACGAGAGAAGCCGCACTTTTCCGTGTTGCTGACTTGAGAGAATAATCGGGAACTCGACAACTTTCTCTTCGTTCGGTTAGCAGATCATTTTCCCTTGGAGATCGTTAATGCAAGGCAGTCGCGAGGACCGCATCCGGCATCGCGCCCATGAGATCTGGGAGCGTGAAGGACGTCCGGAGGGGCGGCACGAGGTTCATTGGGCGCAGGCCTGCGCGGAGATCGAGGCCGAGGAGCGCATGGCCGAAGCCGAGGTGGAAACGGTTGCGCTGGTGACCGCACCGGAGGCGCCCCGGCACCGTCGAGCCCGTGCAACCGAACCTGTCACCGGTGCCAAGCGCGGGAGTCGGGCGAAACCGGCGACGCAAGTGGCCGAAGCCGGCCCTGGCGAGGAGGCCTCGGTCAATGCTGTACCCGCGGCGGAAAAGCCAAAGGCCACACGTGTCCGTGCCCCGCAGAGAAAGCCGGTCAGGGAGGCGTCGATGACCGTCACGACTTCCAAGAAGAGGTCGAAAGCCGTCTGGACCCCGGCGGACATCAAGCCGGACAAGGCAGCATCCTCGACCAAGACACGCAAGGCGGCCACCCAGTTTGCCGGGGAGAATGGCGGCGATCAGCGCCAAGCCACCAAGGAAGGTGCCAAGCCCCAACGCACGCCCGCGGTTTGATGACGGTGGGGTAGGGTGATCCACCATCCGGTGGCCATTGAGGGCGCCCCTGGCCCGTGCCCGGTCAGTAGCGGGGTCGCGTTAGATCAGGCGAGTCTGTTCGAGTGGGTCGAGGAGATCGGGGCGGTCATTGCGCACATTGCCGACGTCGCGTGACACCGGCCACATGCGCATCTCCGGTGCCGGGTAGGGGCGCAGCAGAGACCTCAATGTTTCGTCCGATACCGGCTCCTCGCCGAGCCAAGCCGGCCATTGCGCGGATGGGAGGATCACCGGCATGCGGTCGTGCAACTCCGACAGTAGCGCATTGGCCGTGGTTGTGATGATGGTGAAGGTGCGCTCCCAAAGTCCGTCGGGGTTCTTCCAGGCTTCCCACAGCCCGGCCATGGCGAAGGGGCCGTTGTCAGTCGTCGTGATAGCGTATGGCTGCTTAACGTTTCCGGCTTGCTTCCATTCGTAGAAGGCGTCCGCGGGCACCAGGCAACGGCGCTTGTGGAACGCCGTCCGGAACGAAGCCTTTTCCGTCAGCGTCTCGCATCGGGCGTTGATCAGTTTGCTGCCGATCGTCGCGTCCTTGGCCCACACCGGCACCAAGCCCCAGCGCAGCAGATGCAGGTTGCGCTCACCAGTGTCCGGATTGAGGCGCACCACCGGCAAGTCCTGCAGCGGGGCCGCGTTGAAGCGGGCTGTGAGATTCGGCAAAGGACCAGCGACGCCGAAACGTTCGGCGATCAGGGATGGAGGGCTCTTGAGGGCAAAGCGTCCACACATGGGCGCATTGTAACCGCGATCCGTGGCCCGGCAAGAGCTGACGGAACCAACGTTGGGGGACCAGTACGAAGGGGAGCAGTGCCGACGGCGATGGAAAGCGAGCCGGCGACGGTTGGGGAAGGGACAAGCGTGCAGGAGCGTTTTGTGGACGGGCCGGCGCGGTATGGTGCGGGCGGCGGTGGGGCCGCCGCCCACGGGCTCCGCAAGCTGAGAGGGGGATCAACGCAGCTTTTGGTCCGGGTTTCCATATGGCCACCGAAGGAAGAGAAAGACAGCCCCGATCGTTGCCGATCCGCTCCCATCAACGCTGATCACGAGCACAGTGTCATGTCGCTTGCTGGACATGGCCCAGCGCCCAGAGGCTCTTGCGCACAGAGTCGGTGGCAGGTTAACTCGGAGGCTACAGGAACCCCTTTGGGGAACGCTGGGGTTCCGCCACGACTGGGGAAACTGGAAATGACCAAGTCCGATCTCATCGACGCCATCGCTGCCAAGCTGGGCGGCAGCAAGGCGGATGCCGGCAAGGCGCTGGACGCCGTGATCGACAGCCTGCAGGAAGCGCTCGTCAAGGGCGAAACGGTCAAGCTGCCCGGCTTCGGGCAGTTCGAGATTGCTGAGCGCGGTGCGCGCACCGGCCGCAACCCGCAGACTGGCGCCGAGATCAAGATCGCGGCCTCCAAGGCGCCGAAGTTCTCCGCCGGCAAGGCCCTCAAGGACGCCATCAACAACGGCAAGGCCGCGTAAGCCCAAAGCGTTCTGAATTGGCCGTGCCGGAGGAGGCAGAGATGCTCACTTCCGGCATGGTCCGGCGCCCACCCGCGGGGCACGAGGCCACAGGGGCATCGCTCCCTGACCTCCTTGGCGTCGGTCAGGGAGCGAAACGCTCATGCAGCTCCGGCGGCAGCGCTCCAAGGCTGAGCAGACGGCTCACGCGTAGAATGAGCATGGCGCTGACCATGTCCGTCAGCTCCCCCCGATCCACCATGCCGACCACCTCGGCGAAGGACAGGCGGCGCACGGCCAAGTCTTCCTGAGCGTCCGGTTCGGCACCATCATCGCAGTCCAGGCCTCACGCCACAAAGGGCGTCACGCGTTCGTCCGACAGCGCCACCGAGGTTTCCATCGGCGGCAGCGCAAGCCAACGGCGGGCGGCCAGCCGCGTTTCTTCGGCCAGTTCGCGGCGCGCTGCGGCCTCCGGCTCTTCGCCGGGCTCTCCGTTCCCTTTCGGAATTTCCCAAAGATAGCGGCGGAGAGGATAGCGGAACTGGCCGACCAAGCGCGTCCAACCGCGCCGGTCGATGGGCAGCACCGCCACGCCGTGATGCTTGACCCGCACCACGCCGTAGGTGGTCCGTTGCCCACCGGGATCGATGACCTCGTCCTCGACAACGCGCATCCAGCCGTTCTCAAAGGCGGTGCGTGAGCCCAGCGTTCGCCAGGGACTGCGCTCCTCGTGTTCGGACATGGCCTGCTCTCCTGCTGACGGCCGGAAGAATGTAGAGCGGCTGCGGCATGTCCCCACCGGACAGATGGTTCAGGCACGTGGGGCCTTTCGACCACCCCCAGGGTCAAGCCCCTCGCGTTGGAGGAACGACTGGGGCGTCAGAACGTCGAAGCTGAAGACCTCCTTGTGAGCCAGCAGATCGCCATCGCTGCTGACGGCCGGGCATCCGGTTGCCGCCCCCAGGGCCGCAAACTTCCGGTCATTGGGATCCGTATTGTACGCGAATGCGTCCGGCGCCACGGCGCGGGTGAACGCGCCCGCGTCGGCGAAGAGGTCGGACACGTCCGTCCAGTGCAGGCGCGGAATTCGGCCGAGCACGGCTTCTGCTTCGCGCCGCGTGGCCTCGGTCCAGATCAGTCGATACCGACCGTTTCGCACCGCCTCGACCACGCGGCCCGACGCGCTTTGTGGCCGGAAGCCGGCCGCCACAAAGACGTTTGTGTCCAGGATGACACCCTTCATGGCGGCGCCTGTGTCGCGAGACAACCGAACGTCGGAGGCAGCTTCGGCCGGTTCATGCACGGACTCCGTTTCCATCACCTTTGTGCCGTTGCCGTCCACCACCGTTGGGCTCCATTTGACCGGATCATCAGGGATGGTCATTCCTGCGATCACTGGCGTCCATGCGCGCGGCGTCCAGGATCGCCCTGGCCAGCGTGCGGGCGATGCAGTCATAGCCGAAGTCGGTCTGGTGCACACGGTCCGACCCGACCAGGTCGGACATGGAAACCTGCCGCTGCTGAAGCAATTCGTGCATCATGGCAAAGCGGCGAAACAGACCAACACCCTCATCGGCTGCGACCCGCGCGAGGCGCTGTTCCATCTCCTCGTAATGCGCCCTCTCCAGGATCGCCGGGGTGTATTGCAGGTCCATCAGGACGACGTCCATCCCGGCCGCCTTGAGCCTCTGCACGCCGCGGCGAATCACCACCTCGTTGACAGAGAGATCGATGTCGCGCAGCACGGCATTCGCGCCCACCTGCCAGATGACCAGATCGGGTTTCTCATCCAGAACGTCGCGCTGAAAGCGCTCCACCATGTCCGACGCGATCTGCCCGTTGATGCCTTTGTTGAGCACGGCGATGGGCGAAGTCTGCAAGCGTTGGTGCAGGTAGCCGGCGAGACGAGCGGGGTAGGGGTGCGCGAGATCGCTGGCGCCGGCGCCGGCTGTCGAGGAGGAGCCGATGGCCACGATGCGCAGCGGCTCGTCTTTGGCCAGGCGCTGGGCCACATGCGGCAGCCGCGTGCCGAGGGTGACGTCTTGATCCGGAACGTCGCACGCGGGTGAGCCGCCGCTCGGCGCGCTGGCCGCTGCGCGGGCCAGCAGCAGGATGACCAAACATGGAACGAGCGGGCCGGTGATCATGATGGAGCCAGAAGGGCGAACAGGGTGATCTTCGACGTCAACCGCACCATCGGTGCGTCGTTCCGAGGAAGGGTAGGGGCAGGACGCTTCGACAGCGGAGGCACTCATAAGAACGGCGGCCGTATCAGCCGCCGAAGTCAGCGTGGGAAGAAATGAAGCCGGCCCTACGCTGCCTGCCCCAGGCGCGGGGCTGACGCGAACGCCCTGTGACTGGGCGGCCTACTCCACAGGAGGAGTTTGGTTTGCTCGGACTGGCCGCGCACCCGCGTCATGACGACAAAAATGCTACCAACGCACACCGGCGTCAGGCAATCGCGCCATCGGCTGTTTCGATGTCCCAGACCGACGCCCTCCATTGTGACAAGCACGCATCTCGCGACGACGGCCGTCGTGCGGTGTTAACCGGACAAGGGAGAAATGGAGGCGGCCACGCGGGCCGCCGAAATTTTGTCGATCATCACTTGACAGGATGGACGACCAGCCCATCATAACGCTGGGCGCTCCCAAGCAATAGACACAAGGTCCTGCGAAACCATGACCGTTGCACTGCCTGGCACTCAGGAGCCAAGCACGTCGGCGATCATCCTGGCACACCGGCAGTCCGGCCACTGTTTGAGGCAACGGTGCGTGTCCGGACACAGCTCGTTCTCGATCCGCGCCAGCTTCGCCATCAAACGTGCCTTCTGTTCGGCGGAGACGACGTCTGCACCGCGAACCGTCGCAATGGCGTCGCGCATCATCTCCTTGGTGACGGGTGGCACGGGTTCCTCCATGCTCCGAGGATCGCCCAACATACTCCGATATGCCTCCACCATGATGTCCGGGCTGCAACAACAGCTAAAAATGGTCCGACCGAAGGCTGGCGACCACGCAAGAGGAAGCGTGCCCTTGGCGCTCCCGGGGCCTCACACAGCCCGCTGTCGGCGCAGCCTTAAGCATGGTTTTCAGAACTCAACGAGGCGAGCCGCGACGACAAAGATGCAGGCTGCGGTGAGCAGCGCATCGACGATGATGCCCAACTTGTCATGGCGGCGATCCAGGCGTTTGTTGGCGAGCAACCAAACACAGGCGTGCTCGACGATGCAGCGGACTTTCCCGAGCCCAGAGCCATGTGGCTCGCCGATTTTACGGATGATGGGCTGGATGCCCTCGCGCAAGCAGAGCCAACGATTGTCGGCGCTGTCGTACCCGGCGTCACCATACAGCCGAGCGATGCTGGCGCAGACCACCATGGCCAACCGGAGCAGGTCGGGGAAGAGCCGGGTGTCGTGAACGTTGGCCGCGGAGGGCAACGTCGCCAGCGGAAGCCCATCCGTCGAAACGACCACGTGGTACTTGGTGCCCAGCTTGCCGCGGTCGGTGGGGTTCGGGCCGGTCAAGGCGCCGCCCCGTTTCGCGCGCACCGAGCAACTATCCACAACGACATCCCATGCCTGTGCGGCTTCCGGACCCGAGCGCACCATGCGGATCAGCACGGCGTGGACACGGCGCAAGAGGGCCGTTGCGATCGCGTCCCACCGCGTGGTGTCTGAGGCGTGAGGCTGGCCCGCCGGAGCGCTCCCCCATAGCTGGCGCAGGCGGGCCGGCCGTTCGGGAGCGGCGGTCACCGTGTTCTTCGGCTAAGTTGAGGTTGCTTAACGACCATCAACCAAGACGGAGACCACGATGACCGAGGACAGGATCGCTCTTCAGGAGCTGATTGGGAAGAGCGCCGATGCCGACTTTCTGCGCGAGATGGTCGGCTTCGCCGCCCAGCGCCTGATGGAGCTGGAGGTGGAGAGCCTGTGCGGCGCCGGGTATGGCGAACGCAGCGAGGACCGCCAGACCAAGCGCAACGGCTACCGGGAGCGGACCTGGGAGACGCGCGCCGGGGCCATCGACCTGCGCATCCCCAAGCTGCGGCGCGGCTCCTACTTCCCGGCCTTCCTGGAGCCGCGCCGCACCGCGGAGAAGGCGCTAATCGCGGTGATTCAGGAGGCCTACGTGCAGGGCATCTCGACGCGCAACGTCGATGATCTGGTCAAGGCGATGGGCATGACCGGCATCTCCAAGAGCCAGGTCAGCCGCCTGTGCCAGGACATCGACGAGCGCGTGCAGGCGTTCCTGAACCGGCCGCTGGAAGGCGACTGGCCCTTTGTGTGGCTGGATGCGACCTACGTGAAAGTGCGCCAGGACGGCCGCATCGTCTCGCTCGCCGCCATACTGGCCATCGGCGTCAACAGCGATGGCCGGCGCGAGGTGCTGGGGCTCGGCCTCGGGCTGTCGGAAGCCGAGACCTTCTGGACCGATTTCCTGCGCACCCTCACCCGCCGGGGCCTACGCGGCGTAAAGCTGGTGATCGCCGATGCGCATCTCGGGCTGAAGGCCGCCGCTTCCAAGGTGCTGGGCGCCACACTTCAACGCTGTCGTGTTCATTGCATGAGGAATCTCCTCGCCTGCGTCGGCAAGGCGCACCAGACGATGGTCGCGGCCACCATTCGCACCGCCTTTGCCCAGGAGACCGCTGAGGCGGCGCATGAGCAGTGGCGCCGGGTGGCCGACAGCCTGCGGCCGCGCTTTTCCAAGCTGGCGGCGCTGATGGACGAGGCGGAGTTCGACGTGCTGGCCTACATGAAGTACCCCAAGGACCTGCGCACCAAATTGCACAGCACGAATCCTCTGGAGCGGCTGAATGGCGAGATCAAGCGGCGCACCAACGTCGTCGGCATCTTCCCTGGCGAAGGGGCGGTTGTGCGCCTCGTCGGCGCCTTGCTGCTGGAGCAGCATGATGAATGGGCGGTGGCCCGGCGCTACATGACCATGGAAAGCCTGGCCGAGCTGTGCCACCCTCACACCCCTGATCCGCTGTCCATCGCAGCGGAGTAGACCGGCGGCCTCAACCCGCCGAAGAGCACAGAGGCCCCCTCAGACACCACGCCTCGGGGCACGATCGCCGTTGCACTCCATTCCGTCAGACGACGGCGCAACGTTGATCCGGAGGCGCGATCCGGTGAGGCCCGAAGTTCCCGCCACTGCACGCCTTCGCGCAGAAAGAAGCGCAGCGTCTCAAGGATGGCGTTGGTCGGCACCGGAGGCCGACCCGTTCCCGTGACGGCCCATTCCATCTGGTCAACGATGCCTGCCACCAGTTCCACCGCTGTTGGTCCCATCCCAGCCTCCTCATGCCAGAGGCAGGGGAACTGGTGCGAGATCAGGAATGGCGGAAGTTCAAGAGCACGGGAATGTGACCAAGCATGGACCGGCATGTTCCCCTTTTCCTAAACCAGAACGCTGGATTAGCTACTTGGCCCTGTCCTGCTTCCTTCCCTGCACCGAGACCTTGGTTCGCAGTATTGCGTGCAGTTGGGATGGTGAAATCGGCTTGTGGGCCAACGAAATGTCCTCAGCCGCCGCTTCAGCGGTGCTTTCGCGCGTGGTTTCGCCTGTCAGCAGGATGGCCGGGATCGCCGTGCTGAAGTGCGTCCGAATGGCGCGGATCACGTCGATCCCGGTCCTGCCCTCGGGAAGGCGGTAGTCGGAAATGATCAAATCCGGCACCCGCTGACTTCCCTGGAGCGCAGCAAGCGCCTGCGAGCCGGATGCGGCGTCGAGGACGGTGTAGTCCCAGGATCCGATCAACATCTTAAGCCCATGCCGCACCAGGTCCTCGTCGTCAATGACGATCACTAGCTCGCCTTCTCCCTGCGCAATCGGGATGACGTCAGCCTCCACATGCCGGGAGGCCAAGGTAGCTGTCTTCGGCACGGTGATGCAGAACGTCGAGCCTTCGCCGGGCGCCGAACTCACTTCGACCGGGTGCCCCAGCAGTTTGGAAAGACGCCGCACGATCGCCAAGCCCAGCCCAAGCCCCTGGCTGCGATCCCGGTGCGCATTGCCGATCTGGAGGAACTCTTCGAAAATGTCATTCACCTTGTCGGGCGGGATGCCGATCCCAGTGTCCTGGACTTTGATGCGCAGGGCATCGCCGACGGCGCCCCAGGTCAGCAGCACGCTTCCGGCTTCCGTGTAGCGGATCGCGTTCTGGCACAGGTTCCGCAGCATGCGGCCAAGCAGGGCCGGGTCACTCCGCACCGTGGCGTTCGACACTGTGACGTGCCAGTCGAGCCCCTTGGCTTCAGCGATTGGCTTGTACTCGGCGTCGATCTGTTCCAGCAGAGTGGAAATCGGAAAATCACTGATCTCCGGCTCGACCGCACCGGTGTCGAGGCGGGAAATGTCGAGCAGGCCGTCAAGCAGCGACTTCAACGCTGCGACGGCCTCGGTGGCGTGTGCGAGGGTCTTCTCCGCCCCTGGCTTGACGCGGCCTTCCAGCGCCGACAGCAGGAAAAACAGCGACTGGACGGGTTGGCGCAGGTCGTGGCTCGCCGCCGCCAGGAAGTGAGACTTGGTCCGGTTCGCGTCCTCAGCCGCGCGGCGCGCCTGCTCGGCATGGTCGCGCGCCACCCGCAGTTGCTCCTCGGCGCGAGCGCGTTCGATCGCCGACCACAGACGCTCGCCAGTCTCCTCGACGATCGCGACCTCCGTCGGCGTCCAGGCCCGCGGCTCGGGATGGTGGATGAACAGCATGGCCACCATGCGCCCGTCCTTCACCAGAGGCACGTCAAGAATGCTGCGCGTGGAAATGAGTTCGAATGAGGCAACCACCTCAGGCGCGCAGATCCGCGCGTCCTCACGGATATCCGGGATAACAATGGTCTTGCCGCGCTCCATCCCGGCGATGAACGCGGGTCCAAAATTGTCCATGCGCCAGGTGCCCACAACGGACGCGATGCGCCCGTCGTTCCAGTCGCGGTGCACCGTCACGTGGGCCTGGGCCTCGTCGATCTCGCCGTATCCAACCTGCGCCACCTCAAGGAACGCGCCCAGTGTCGCCATGGCCGTGTCGATCATAGCCTGTGGATCGGCCAAGTCGCGCAACGCTTCGTTCAGCTTGAACAGATAGGACTGACGGCGCTCCGCCAGCTTGCGCTCGGAGATCTCAAGGATGAACTCCACCGCCTCGCCTTCTTCGAGCAGGCGTGGGGCGAACAGGCCCCACCAGCGCGAGCCGTCCTTGCGGAAGTATTCCTTCTCATAGGGCGTCGCACGCCCCCTGGTCGTCAGTTCGGTGAACGCGCGCCAACTCGCCGCCATGTGCTCGGGCGGGGTCAGCTCTTGCTAGTTCAGCCGACCGGCCGCCACGTCCTCGCGTGAAAATCCGGAGAAGGTCAGGAAAGCGGTGTTGGCTTCCTTGATCGTCCCAGCCGGGTCAAAGAAGATGACGCCGACCGTTTGGGTTTCCATGGCGCGGCGGAGACGCTGCTCACTCCGGCGCGACGCCTCTTCGGCCAGCTTGCGGTCGTGGATGTCCTCCGTGGTGCCATACCAGCGCAGAATGGTTCCCGTGCCGTCGCGCCGTGGAACGGCGCGGGATCGCATCCAGCGAAAGCTTCCGTCGGTGAGACGGACGCGGTGCGCTGTATCATAAGGGGCTCCGGTTTGGACGGATGCCGTCCATGCCTGAAGCATCGCGGGCAGATCCTCGGGATGGATCACGCGCGCCCATCCATCGCCGAGTGGCTCCTCGGGGCTTTGGCCGGTGAGCGTGAGCCAGCGTTTGCTGAACGTCTCGATCAGGCCCTGCGCATCTGCGGTCCACGGCACCTGTGGGTTCAGTTCAACGGTGTGGCGGTAATGATCCTCGCTCCGGCGCAACGCCGTCTCGGCGGCCCGTCGAGCGGTGATGTCATGCACTTGAATGAGGCAACAGGGGCCGGAGCTGTCCTCGTAACGGCTGACCAGCACGTTGTGGCGAAGCTTCCGGCCGTCGGGGCAGCGCAGGGGAAACACCTCGCCATTGAGGGTCTCGGTGAGCGTGGTCGGCACGCCGAGGGCAAGCGCCTGCTCGATGGCTTCTCTCAGCCGCGTGTTTCCGCAGGGGGGGAACACAGTATCGAACCTTCGGGCGACGACCGTTTCCGGCGGCAGGCCGGACGCTCTGGCCATCCACGCGTTCCAATGCCGGATCTGTCGCTGCTGATCGAGGACGACAACGCCGACGTCGAGCGCGTCGAGCATGCGCGAGGACAGAGGAAACACGCGTGGGCTTGGCATCGGCGGCTTTCAAACAACCAGCGAGGGGAGACCGTGATTTAGTCGTTTCGAGTTGATCAAACCATTGACCATTTGGCCATTGGGTTCGCTGGTAGCCCTGGGAGCCGGAGATAAACCCAGCAGCATTCTGGGTTGGCTCGCGTCTGGCGCTTTCGCAGACTCCGAACAACGCCAACTACAAACGGGTTCATAAAATTCCTTCGAAAACCGCCCAGAGCGACATCGCCGACACCAATCGGTGGTCAGCAGAGTGCAGGCGACGAAGCCATTACCACCATTCCGGAGTTCTGAAAACCGTGCTTAAACCATGAGAGCGGCGGCTCCCGAAGCCGCATCGCGTAACGAGAGCCGCCAAGCTTCTGTTCATTTCGGTTTCGGCACCGTGTTGTTCACCCCGGCGGGAACATTGTCGATCACCAGCAGCCTGAGGGGACCTGATCCCGTGTTGCTGCCGGTATGCCAGACATCGACCGCCTCAACGACAAAGCTGCCCGCTGGATAGGTATGGGGCTGCCCGCCCTCCTCGGTAACCGTGAATGTTCCCTCCAGAACGTAGATGCTACGAGGATAAGGGTGCTTGTGCACTGGGGTCGTGGTGCCGGGTTGAATATCAGTTGTTGCGGCAACAATCTCAACGGTGCCGCCCGGATACTTGATCTCCTGACCTCCCGCATTCTTTGCTGACCGGAAGAACTCTTTGGTTTTGATGGGGCCCTCTTGAGCGAAGACCGATACCGTCCCGGCGCATGCCAAGACTGTCAGGGCGACGATTAGCTTTCGCATTTCGGCCTCCCTTCATTTGATTGGAAAGGTGATTATGCGCCCACCACACGCTTGCAGTGCGGCTATTACGTATAGCTGGCTAAGCCAATCATTTTGATGGGCCCGACGTATGGCCCCTCTAACGCCATCAAGGGGCGGCATCGGCTTTTTCGCGTCTGAGCAGGCTACAGACTGCCCATACTGCGCATGCTGAAATTTCTGCAAAGCGCTGAACGGGAGGCGCGCATCAACCCGTGGTTGGCCACAGGAGAGCGTTGATAGGTTTCTCCTGCACTCCCAAGCGTGCGAGGAGGACGCCTCGGCGCCGTGCCGGGGTTCTGGAAACCGCGCCTTAGAGAAGTTGAACGTCTCCGTTCACAGGAGGGCGTTCAGGGCGGTCGCTAACTGGCGCGACGTCACCGGCTTGTGGATGATGCCGAGGTTGTGCGCCCTCGCATGGTGCTGAACCTCGGCCCCGGTTTCTCCGGTCAGGAGAATGCTCGGCACGGCGGTGCCGCACATCTCCCGCATGCGCAAGATCGCGTCCACGCCACTTTGTCCCTCGCGCAACCGGTAATCCGCTACGACGACACTCGGGCGCCGGCCAGAGACCCGGAGATGGGCAAGGGCCTGGTCAGCGGAGCCCGCCGCCAGCACCTCATACCCCCAGGTTTCGAACATCGCCTTCAAGCCGAGCAGCACGATGGTGTCATCGTCCACCAGAACGGCGAACCGGCCGTTTCCCTTCACCTCGGTGACCGGCGCCGGAGCGCAGCGTGGTTGCGCTTGACCGAATGGCACTTCGACGCTGAACACCGACCCTTGTCCCTCGATCGAGCGGATGTGGACGGGGTGGTCGAGGAGAGCCGACAGGCGCTGCACGATGGCCAACCCCAGGCCGAGACCCTGGTTGCGATCGCGTTCCGGATTGCCGACCTGATGGAACTCCACCCAGATCCGGTCCAGGTGCTCCGGGGGAATGCCGATCCCGGTGTCGGACACCTCGATCCGGAGGCGATCGCCGGTTTCACGGCACTCAATGCTGATCTGTCCCGCTGGGGTGTAGCGCACCGCATTCTCGACCAGGTTCCGCAGCATGCGGCCGAGAAGCGTGCGATCACTGCGCACCACCGCGCGGCATGGCGCGACCTGCAGGTCCAAGCGCTTGGCTGCGGCGATGGGAGCGTAGGCCGCGGCAATTTGGTGGCGAACTGATCGGGGCTGATCTCGGCGGTCCGATGCCGGACGACATCCGTGACATCCGTGACCTGATGGATGACCCAAGCAACCTCGCCATTGGCATCCGGCACCGGCGTGTTGACCGGGCTCCAATACCGGTCCTCGTAGCCGCCCCCCTCGGCGGCCGGTCGGGGCAGGTCGTACCGCTGCACCGGCATGGCATCCGGGCATCGGTTCCGCAGCACACGCTCCAGCGAGGCCCGCAGGTTTCGCGCGCCGGTCGCGTCGGGATCGGCAGGATTGTCGGGAAACACCTCAAACAAGGGGCGGCCAAGAATGTCCTCGCGCCGCGTGCGCGTGGCCCGCAGATACGCATCGGTGACAGCAACGATCGTCAGATCTGGCGTCAACACCAGGCAATTGCCCGGGGCCGCACCGAAAAGCATGCGGAAATCGGGTTCGACGTTGGCCGACGTCTGTCTCACAGGGCGGGGGCCTTCCGGCTGCGGCATTGTTGTCTGGTCCAACATTGTGCCCAACGCGGACGTACCCAGCAAGCCGCGCGGAGAGGGCCACCGTCCAACAGTGGCGTCGGCGTGGGTGCCGGGCCGGCTGCAGAGCATGACTTGGCCAACCTGTGGCCTCGGTCGTTCCGGAACGGGACCTTGGTTGCTTGGTGACGTGTGGAAGCTTGACCGCGGGCGCGAAGCGGACGGCGGGCCCGCGGAGCGGTCATGTTGTCAATCGGATTGAAAGCGGCCCCCCTGCAAGCGAACAAAGTTGACCCCCTGCTTTGCTGACAGCAGATCGTCCCGGTAGTCCCCAGCCCCGCCCCGACGGCCCCCTCATGTGGCAGCGGCGGGGCGGGGCTGTGGACCCACCGGGGCGATCGTCGGGATCGCTGAGACCTTGGAGCACAAGGGCTCCATAGATCAGACGCGGTTCTTAAATCGCTAGCTTTCGTTGCCGGTCTCGATGATGTCGCAGTGGTGCGTCAGGCGATCGAGAAGGGCTGTGGTCATCTTGGCGTCTCCGAAGACACTCGGCCATTCGGCAAAGCTCAAGTTTGTGGTCACCAGGACCGAGGTCCGCTCGTAAAGGCGGCTGATCAGGTGAAACAGCAGCTGACCGCCACTGGAGGCGAAGGGCAGATAGCCCAGTTCATCGAGCACCACGAGGTCCAGGCGGGCCAACTGACCGGCCAACTGCCCCGGTTTGCCGGTGCGGGCTTCCAGGTCGAGCTGATTGACAAGATCGACGACGTTGAAGAAGCGACCACGGGCGCCGTTGCGGATGCAGTTCGCGGCAATGGCAATCGCCAGGTGACTCTTTCCGGTCCCGGTGCCGCCGCAGAACACGGCGTTGCGTTGGGTGTCCAAGAAGCCGCCGTCGTGCAGGCTGCGCACCAGCCCCTCGTTCACGGGGGTGCCGGTGAATTGGAAGTCGGCCAGGGACTTGGCCAGCGGCAACTGGGCGATGCCAAGCCGGTAGCGGATCGAGCGGGCATGCCGCTCGGCGGCCTCGGCCCGCAGCAACTCGCCCACGACCGTCATCGGATCGAGCGTGCGCCTCATCGCGTCCGCCATCACCTCATCGTAGGCCGCCCGCATGCCCGACAGCTTGAGCGTGGTGAGCAATTCCACGATCTCATGCCGCTGCATCATAGACCTCCGGACGCTGCCGCAAGGTGTCGTAGCGGGCGCAGTCGGCCACCGGCTCCTGGCTCAGCGCCAACGTGATCGGCGTGGCGACCGCAGGCGGTGGTGGCCCGTCACGGTGCCGCGCGAGGATGTTGAGCACGGCATCCTTGCTGCACACCCCGGCGGTGACCGCCTCCCGGCAGGCCATCTCCACGGCCTCCAGGCCATCATCGAGGACGGCGGCGAGAATGGCGACGAATTGGCGGTCCCCATCGGTGTGGCCGACCAGCCGCTTGTGAATGGCCCCCAGTCCGGGCGGCAGGACCCAGCCTTTGAAGGGCGCGCCATTGCGCAGTGCGCCCGGCTTGCGCGCCAGCACTGGCAGGTAGTGCCAGGGATCGTAGACGACCCGGTCGCGCCCAAACTGGCGCGGATGATCGGGGACGATCTCACCGTCGCACCACACAACGAGGCGCTCGGCATAGGCGCGGATCTGCACCGGACGGCGGGCCGCCTTGGCGTGGATGCTGTACTTGTTGCGGTCGAAGGTGACCAGGCAGGTCTTGGAGGCCGTGGCCTCGACCTCGTGGAACCCGTCAAAGGGACCGCGATATTCGATCAGCATCGGCTTCTCGGTCTCGAACACCTCCCAGATCGTCTTGTCTTTGAACTCGGGATGGCGGGTGTCGCGGGCATACTGGAGGCACCGGTCCAGCAGCCCAGCGTTCAGCGCCTCCAGCGACGGAACGTGGAGGCGCGGGGTGAAGAAGTTGTCGCGCACCAGCCCGACTTGGTTTTCCACCTGGCCCTTTTCCCAGCCGGACGCCGGGGTGCAGGCCACCGGCTCGACGAGGTAGTGCGAGCACATCTGGGCGAAGCGGCGGTTGAACCGGCGCTCCTTGCCGATGAACACCGTCTCCACCGCCGTCTTCATGTTGTCGTAGATGCCGCGCGCGCAGGCCCCGCCGAAGGTCCGGAAGGCCCGATCATGGGCGTCGAAGACCATCTCCTGGGTCTCCCGCGGATAGGCGATGGCCAGAAAGAAGCGGCTGTGACACAGCCGGATGTGGGCGACCTTGACCGTGGTGGTCACGCCCGCCAGGACGACGATCTCGTGCGACCAGTCGAACTGGTAGGCGTCGGCCGGGCTGAAGGAGAGTGGGATGAAGGTCGGCCCGGTGAGCTGATCGTGCTCGCGGCGCCATCGCCGGACGTAGCGTTGGACGCTGTCGTAGGCCCCCGGGTAGCCGTTCTGGCGCAACTCGCCGTAGAGGCTCTTGGCAGTTCGCCGCCGCCGCCCGTTGTCCTCGGCGTCCTTCTTCAGCAAAGCATCCAGCAGGTCCTTGTGGCTCTCCAACTGCGGCATCGGCTGGTGCTTGCGCGGGGTGTAGCGGAACTCGGTGGCCCCGCTGCGGATGATCTTGCGGACCGTGTTGCGGGACAGTTTCCGGTCGCGGGCGATCTCCTTGATGGCTTTCTTTTTGACGAAGTAGTCCGTGCGGACTTTTCCGATGGTTTCCACGACGAGCATCCTCGATCCGGCCCCGCAATCTGTTCGTTGCGGGCGCCATGCCAGACGGAGGGGGCGGGGTCAAAGTTCGAAGCTGCCTACCCCCAAAGAGGGGGCAACTTTGCTCGCTGAAACACACGCCTTCGGCTCAAACCCGACAGCACATGGCGCAGCCATGTGCGAAAGGGTCATACGGCCGGCCGATCATGGAACTGTTCATGCGCCGGCCGTATCACACAGCTGCCGGTATGAAGGTGGCAATTGAGGTGGGTCGCTCCATACTGCGGAAGCGCGTATTGCGACGAGACGCTCCGGGTTCGAGCCATGGGCGAGAAAACCGCGCCATTCACGGTTTTCCTTGGTGCTCTTCCATAACCCGAAGGAACTCGGCCAGTGCGGCCCGTTGCGCATCCGTCAACCGGCTGATCCGTTCGGCCAACTCATCGGTCGATTGCGACGAAGCCGGGGCGCCGCTCGCCGCGCCGTCTGGTCCGGTGGCGGGCTCCGTGCCTCCTGACATGAGCCAGTCCGGATCGACGTGGAAGGCGTGAGCGTAAAGCTTCGCGCGAATGGCCGTCAGCACCCGTTGCCCACTCTCGTCCAGGGGGTAGTCAGGCCAGCCAAAGGCGTCCGCAGCGGCGCGGGCGCCAGCATACCCGGCGCGCTCGCGTGCGCGCCGAAGGCGCTCGGCCGTGAGAACATCAGCTTGCGACGGCATGTCGGAACATTGCCAGATGTCGGGCGTGCGCACAAAGCCGCGAAAGAGTTACCGGTTCCCGACCATCGGTCGGAAGAGCGCAGGCGCGGCTTTCCGCATCGAGCGGCCTGATCACCATACGTCACCGACCAAGCGCCGCCAGCCACGCGTGAATGGCCAGCCAGACGATGGCGTGGGCCGAGCGACCGACCAGGACGCCGACGTGTTGAAGCGCGACCCCTCGGTCGCCGGTGTAGTGGAGCACGTGCGCGTCGCGACCGGCGAGCACCGCGAGCGCCGAGGCGGGCGGAAGACGGTGCTGCGCGGATCCACCACCACGGTCACACCACGGTCACGTCCGTCAAGGTGGTGGAAATTGGAAGGTGGTCAGGTGCGTCGTCGGTCAGGCCGCCTTTGCTGAGGGGAGCGGTGTGATGGCGGGCTCGTCGGCGGCGATTCCGGCCATGGTTTCGAGCGTCAGGTAACGGTGTTGGAGCTGCCAGTCATCATTTTGCTCCAGCAAGATCGCGCCGACTAGCCTTCGAACACTTTCCTCGTTCGGGAATATCCCAACAACATCGGTGCGGCGTTTGACTTCCTTATTGAGACGTTCGAGGGGATTCGTCGAGTGTAATTTGGTGCGGTGTGCCTCGGGATAGTCCATGTAGGCCAGCACGTCGTGCTCGGCGGCATCGAGCAGCGCCGCCACCTTGGGAAAACGCGCCCGCAGCTGATCGGCGACATGGCGCCAGACCTCACCGGCGCTCTTGCGGTCGGGCTGCACGAAGACTTGGCGCACGGCGGCGGAGACGACGGTCTGCTGGCCCTTGGGCACGTGGCAGAGCAGCGAACGAAGGAAATGCACGATCCGAACGCAATCGACCGAATCCACTTCACGGTCACGCTGGCGTTTGCTTGGCCGCACCTGGCCAAATCGCGACACCGTCGCCAGTGACCACCGGGGCCGACTGTTTGGCGGACACCTCCACTACGGAGATGTCTGCCCATGCCGCATCATCGACAGCCCCCGACGCCAGCGATTTGGACCATCCACTCCGTCTTCGTCCGGACCCGCGACGGGCCGGATCGGTTGGCCGACACCTACCGCCGCCTTCTCGTCCCCGTTGCGGAATCACGGCCAGCGGCGACCGCCGGCTTGACCGAGGGAGAAGCATCATGCGCGCCGCCATCTATGCCCGCGTCTCCACCGAGCGTCAGGAACGCCAGCAGACCATCGACAGCCAGCTCACCGCCCTGCGCGCCTGGGCCGGCGCCAACGATCATGACTTGAGCGACCGCCACGTCTTTCGCGACGAAGGCTACAGCGGCTCTCGCCTCGATCGGCCGGGGCTGGATGCTCTGCGCGATGCGGTGCGCGACGGCGAGGTGGAGATCGTGGCCGTCCTGGCCCCGGATCGTCTGGCCCGGCGCTATGTCTACCAGGCACTGCTTCTGGAAGAGTTCCGCCGGGCGGGCTGCGCGGTGGCCTTTCTCAACCATGCGATCTCCGACGATCCCGGCGATCAGCTCCTCCTGCAGATCCAGGGCGCCGTGGCCGAGTATGAGCGCGCCCTGCTGGGCGAGCGGTTCCGCCGCGGCAAGCTCCAGAAGGCGCGGGCTGGCCAATTCGTCGGGGGCCGTGCCCCCTACGGCTACCGCTACCTGCCGCGGCACGAGGGGGCGCCCGGGCGTCTGGTCATCGATGACGCCGAAGCGGACCTCGTCCGTCTGCTCTATGGCTGGCTGACCGAGGAGCGGATGAGCCTGCGCCAGATCCTCAAGCGCCTGAACTTCGGTCCCTGGTTTCCGCGCTGCGGCCGACGTCCCTGGTCGCCCTCGACCGTTCATCACATCCTGTCCGACCCGGTCTACACGGGCACCGCCTACTCGAACCGCTATGAGTACGTGCCGGCCACGAAACCCCGCACGCGCAAGCCCAGTTACTCAGGCGTCGGGTGCCGCCGGCTCCGGCCAAAGGAGGAGTGGATTCCGATCGCCGTGCCGGCCCTCATCGACCAGGAGACCTGGGACCGGGCGCAAGCCCAGTTGGCGCGCAATGCCACGCTGTCGTTCCGCAACAACACCAAGCACACTTACCTTCTGCGCTGCTTGCTGACGTGTAGCGCCTGCGGCCTCACCATGTTCGGCACCGTCCGCCCCGGCGGGCGCCGCTACTACCGGTGCGCCGGCAAGGACTGGTTGGAAACCGCCCGTGCACAGCCCTGTCCGCGCGCCTGCGTGAACGCCGACGATCTCGAACGCGCGGTCTGGGAGCATGTCCGCGGCCTGCTCGAAGCGCCCGATCAGCTGGTGGCCCAATTCCAGCAGTTTGCTGACGAGGCCGACCACCATGCAGCCCAGGAGCAGCGGGCCGAGCAGCGGATCGCCGGGCGCCTTGGCGGGCTTGCCCGCGCCGACCAACGCCTGCTTGATGCCTATCAGGCGGCGGTGATCAGCTTGGAGGAGTTGACCGAGCGGCGCCAGCAGGTCGCCGACCAACGGCGCGCGCTGGAACACCAACAGCAGCAACAGCGCGTTCTACGTGGCCAACGCGCCAAGGCGCAAGAGGTCGTGGGCGAGCTGACGGCCTTCTGCGCGCGTGTTCGGGAACGGCTGGACGACGCCTCTCTTGCTGACAAGCAGGCCATCTTGCAACTCGTCATCGAGCGCATCATCGTCCATGACGACAGCTTGGAGATCCGCCATGTCATCCCGCTGCACAGCCCGCCACCCGGCCGGGACCCGACAGCTGAGCCGATTGGTGGATTGCGTTCGGATCGTGTGGATGACACGCCGCCGCGATGGTGGCTGACGAACAGCGCGTCGGTTGCGTCCAGTTCGTCGGCGCTGCCCATCTCGGCCGCAGGGCGCGATCGAGGAAAGCGGCACGACCAAGCGTTCGGACGGGAACGGCATTGCGGTGCCCGCGGACTATCCACCGCGAAATCCCGGAGATGAGGCGTCGCCAGGATCTCCACAAACCGGCGAGCAGCTCTGCCCCGATTGTGGCGGTTCGGGTCGGCTTCAAGGCGGGCCCTGTTGGGCGTGCGGCGGCACAGGAAGGATCATCGTCATTGTCGGCGATGCCTGACGATGAGTGCATCCGGGGCTGCGTGGTGACGCGCTCTACAATCGACCCGCGCTTGGAGGGCTGAAACTGGCGGCATGTGCGGCCATTCTGACCGCGTCCCCTCAATCGGCATCAGCATCAATCCGTCCGATGCCCGACGCAGATCGGTGGCCATCCGTCGGTGGCAACGCGTGCCCGTGTCGTGGAGAGGCAAATCTGCCTGATGGACGAGCGACTGCAGCGTGCGGCACACTGCGCGCCCATAGGAAAGCCTGGGAGAGCGTGAATTGGCCGATCGTTTGGATGCTGAGGCCCAGCGGACTGCGAAACGCTTGCTCAAGCCTCTTCTGGTGAAGGCGCAGGTCAAGGTGCGTTCCGGAGAACTTCCGGCGGCGGCTTTCGGTCCGGGGGTGGTTCCGGCTGCGATGTGGCCGTCCTTGAAGCGGTCGAACCTCGCGGGCGTTCACATTTATCGCAGCGGCACCGGATGGCAGGCGGACATCCTGCTCAAGACCTCGGCACCCGGGGGCGGAACCATCATCGGCACCGATGCCGCCCAGGGGTGCTCGACGCGAGAGGAAGCGGTCGAGGCCGCGATCGACATGCTCGCCACCGTGATCCTGATCGAGACCGGCCAAGCAGCGTCCACAGCCGAAGCTCGGCCTGCCGGCGACCATCTCACTTTCGATCTGGAAGGGCTTCCGATTACGTTGGAGCCAAACTTTCGCGAAGCGGTGCCGCAGGCCGTGCGCGACATCCCGACCAGCGACGTCAAGCAGACCCTGGTCCGGTATCTGTCCGCTGATTTTCCCAATGGCGTGACACGGGACGCCTTTGCCGCGCTGCCCTCGGAACGACGAGGCAGCTATGTGGGATTGGCGGCGGCCCTATTGCAACGTGGGGTGCTCGAATTTCGGCGCGAGAATGGCGCAACCGTCAAATAGCCGGTGTGCCGCCTTCACCTTCAACATGTGGATCGAGGACTGCGACCCGCCGTTCCGTTTAGGCTCCACTGTGACGCATCCTGCACGATGCTGCCGATTATGATCTCTGGACACGCGACTCCTCATCGCCATTTTCCGTGCCCCGTCATGGGCACCATTAAGGAGGAACCCAAGTGTCCTTTTCCACGTCGGGTAGCATCCCCGCCGATCCCAAGCTGGAGGCCCGCCGCCGGTTGACCGACGCCATCGTCACGTACCTGCAGGTGTGTACGGATTTGGCAGCCGCGACGGAACGCGCCACGGCGACGAGCGGCAGCATCGACACCGCAGCGCGGCGGAAGGCCTACCAGACGCTGACCGAACTCGGCGACCAGGTCCGGTTGGCGCAGCGCCGACTGGTGACCGTATCTCGGCAGGTCCGCCGCATCATGCCGGCCGTCGATATCGAGGATGTAGCGAAGAAGCTCGACAAGAGAGACACCCCCGAGAGTGCCGCTGTTCTCGTGAAGGCCGCCCTCGCCGGCTGATGCGAGCGGCGCTTGAACGATGATGCTCGTCCCGGGCGACAAGGGGCCGCCCCGAGGTGGCCCATCCGTGAGTGCCGGGTGTACCCGGCACTCGCTGTTTCCCAAGCGGGCCGATCGTGGCTCTTTCGGGAATGGGCACGGTCCCGTGTCGTGGCCT
The DNA here is from genome assembly GCF_025961225.1 of Azospirillum canadense. GTDB lineage: Bacteria > Pseudomonadota > Alphaproteobacteria > Azospirillales > Azospirillaceae > Azospirillum > Azospirillum canadense. Next base: position 596,559 of record NZ_JAOQNG010000003.1, read on the forward strand.
ATGGTCTCGCCACCGGTGTGGTCCGCACCGGGCGACCTTCGATGGGGTAGGCAGGGTCATTGTAGCCTGGAGACGAAGGATGTCCGGGCGTCACCAGCCGGTCGATCAAGGCCTCGTCCTCGGCGGTGAAGGCGTAATCCAGCGCGCCGAGGTAAGCGCGCCATTGCTCGTCCGTGCGCGGCCCGGCGATCGGCGCGGTCACAAGGCGGTTGTTGAGCACCCAGGCAACAGCGAACTGTCCCGCTGTGATGCCGCGCGCGTCGGCATGGCTCTTGATTTCCTGGGCGATCTCCAGGCTTTCCGGACGCCATTCCGTGTTCATCATGCGCTGGTCCTTGCGGCCGGCGCGGGTGTCGGGAAGCGGTTCATCCCTAGGGCGATACTTGCCGGTGAGCACGCCGCGGGCGAGGGGACTGTAGGGGACCACGCCCAAACCGTAGTGGCCACAGGCGGGCAGGATCTCAACCTCCGGCATGCGGTTGAGGGCGTTGTAATAGGGCTGGCAGGCCACCGGCCGGTCAATGCCCAGACCGTCGTACAGACGGCAGATCTCGGCGATGCGCCAGGACCGGAAGTTGGACACGCCGAAGGCGCGGATCTTGCCGCTGCGGATCAGGTCGCCCAGCGCGGCAACGGTTTCCTCCAGCGGCGTGTCGGGGTCTTCGCGGTGCAGGTAGTACAGGTCGATCCAATCCGTGCCAAAGCGCCGAAGGCTCGCGGCGCATGCCACGTTCAGCCGGCGCCGCGAGAGGCCGCGCTGGTTCGGGTCCGGTCCCGTGGGATTGCCGACCTTGGTCGCCACCACCCAGCGTTCGCGGTCGCCGCTCACGGCGCGGCCGACGATTTCCTCCGACCGACCGTCGTTGTAGACGTCGGCGGTGTCGATGAAGTTGATGCCGGCCTCCGCGGCCTGCGCAATGATCCGCGCGGCCGTTGCCTCGTCGGTCGGGCCGCCGAACATCATGGCGCCGAGGCACAGCGGCGACACCTTCACGCCACTGCGGCCAAGCTTGCGGTAGTCCATCCTATTCACCCTCCCGTTCCGCTGGTTTGGTCGGCTCAGTCCGTCATCTTGCCCGTGCGCGCATGCGCAGATGATCACGGACATCCAGGACAGTATCTTGAATATGGTTTTCGCGTTCAATCGGGGGCTGACAGCCCGTTTTGAAAGCCGCGCCCACTCCGTTTGAGCGACGGTGACGGCTGGTGGAGTCGGCTGTTCGGAAGGGGACTTTCCCGTCTGGAGGCCGCCGATGTGGACCCCTTCGGATCGCGCTCTGGTTGGAGACTTTGGGTCCGGCCAGGCGCTCAGCGATGACCAGTTCCGTCTTCTTGAACCGTTGATCCCGCCGCCCAAACCCGGTGGTCGGCCGCGCACCACCGACATGCGGAGCATGCTGGACGGCCTGTTCTACGTCGTGCGCACCGGCTGCCAATGGCGCCATCTCCCGCCACCACCAGCCTTTCCGCCGTGGCAGACCGTGTATGGCTACATGCGCGCTTTCCAGAAGGCGGGCGTGTGGGAAGCGATGCGTCACCACCTGCTGGTCATGCTGCGTGAGCAGGAGGGGCGTGAGGCCAGCCCAACAGCGGCGATCTTCGACACCCAAAGCGTCAAGGCGACCGAAAGGGGGGGGCGCGCGGCTGGGATGCGGCCAAGAAGGTCTGGGGCCGCAAACGCCACATCGCCGTCGAGACCGGCGGCTTGCTGCTGAGCGTCCTCGTCCATGCCGCCAACATCCAGGACGCCGACAGCGCCGGGGACCTGCTGAGGCGCATCAAACGCCTGTACTGCTGGCTCCGGGCGGTGTTCGCCGACAGCATCTACAACCGCCTGCCGGTCCTGCTCGCCTGCTTCCTGCTCGGGCTGACGCTCATCATCGTGCGCCGGATCGCCGGGACCGGCTTCATCGTGCTGCCTCGGCGGTGGGTGGTTGAAAGATCGCTCGGGTCGTTCGGCCGGTATCGGCGGCTGTCCAAGGGCTACGAGGATCTGCCGGAGGTCTCCGAGACCATGGTCACCCTCGCCGCCATCCGCCTCATGCTGCACCGCTTGGCTCACCCGAACCGGAAGCGACTGCCTCCTCCCTGACTTTCAAACCGGGCCGGTCACCGAATATGTGTGCCCAATCTGCATTCGCTCACGCTGAATAGTGACCCGATTAAGCGCAAATATAGCCTAGTGCAGCGTTTCTTTTTTTCGAGACGGAAACGCGTGAAAACAAGCAGACGATGCGCTAACCTACCATCCATCCCTTCCGTTGGTGAGATGGATCGAAGAAGGGGACTGTTCAAGGGAGGCATCGCCATGCACGCCATGATCCGCTCCTACTCTGGCAAGGGCGGAAAGGAACTTGCCGATCTTCTGGTTCAGCGCCAAGCGGAGGTGAAAGCCGTTATCGGTGGGGTGCGAGGGCTCGTCAGCTGCGACATTATTCGGACGGGTGAAGGTTGCATGACTATCACCGTATGCAACGACAAGTCGGGCACGGATGAAAGTCTCGCGAAGGCAAAGGCTTGGCTCAAAGAGAACGCCTCCCATATCGAGGGCGCCATGCCGCAAGTATTGGAAGGGAACGTGGAAGTCCACCTCCCGTAAGATCGGGCGCTTAAATAAGGCGGCACTATGCCGACAAGCGTGAAGCCTCGGCATGAGCAAGGGACAAAGTGGCGCCCTCGATTATTTCGCTAATGGAACGACAGCCGCTGTGATGGCTTGCCACGCTAAGTGTCAGGACAGGAAGCATCCGGAGGATATCAACGAGGGAGGATCAGCCATGTCGGCGGAAGATGATATCCGTAGTGCGTCAGAACGCTTCTACTCATCCTTGAACCGCATGCTCAACGGGGATGTGGCCGCAATGGCAGAGGTCTGGTCGCACACCGCGACAGTTACGACCCTGCACCCGGTTGGTGGTCGCGAGGTTGGTTGGGAGAGTGTCGGCAATAGTTGGTCGCAAATCGCCACATTGGCCACTGGCGGACAGATTGGACTCGCTGATCCGCTCATCCAAGTCGTTGGCGACATGGCTTATGAAGTCGGTGTCGAGAAGGGCCAATGCACGCTTGCCGGGAGGCAGGTCCCGATCAACGTCCGGGTCACTAATGTCTATCGCCGAGAGGCAGGGGCCTGGAAGGTGGTCCACCATCACACCGATCTGTCCCCGGCCATGCAAGACATCATTCGCGACCTGCCAGGGAAACCATAGTTGGCCTCACTCCGGTCGTGGTGCGCCGGATCGCGCGCACCACGCAGTTCTTCATCGTTCCGCGCCGGTAGGTGGTTGAAGGAACGTTCGGGTCCGTCGGGCGATGGAGGTGCTTGCCCAACGATCATAAGGAACTGCCGGGGGGCTCCAAGGTGACGGTGATCTCGACGGCCATTCGCCTCATGCTCCACCGTCCCGCTCACCGCATCGGCAAACACCTCTTCCAACTTCCATAACGGGCAGTGAGTGAATTTCGGCATAACCACCGCCCCGACGGTAATGCGTTGCTCTGGACCGAGGACCGCCTGGTGATGCAGCCGCCGGCTTTCCTCCGTTCGTCCATCGGCTCCATCATTGCCCCAAAGCAGTTTGCTCAGAATGGTGTTCTTTCGCTATGAGTTCTGGCGGAAGGACAGCTGTGCGGACGGGGGCAGGAACAGTCTGTTGGGTACGGCATGAGCATGGATGTCTGGGATTTCGGCGCGGCCGATGACGATCCGGTCGGGCGGTTGGTGGATTGGCTTGGGCTGGCTTCCGGTGAGCGATCCGGCCAGGAGCCGGTTGTGCTTGAGCGTGTGATGGCTGAGGCCCGGCGACCGGGTGCGGACGGGCTGGTCTGGGCGGCGGTGGCATTGCGCCTGCTCGCCGGTGGCACCGAGCCGTCGGCGATCGGAGACGTGGCGACCTGGAAACGGGTGGTGGCGAACCTCAACCGGGCCACATGGTTTGCTGCGGCCGGCCCCGACGCGAAAGCGCTCTACGACGCGGTGATCGAACAGGTGTTGGCGGATCATGCCTGCACAGGCCTCCAGCCGACCATGAGCGAGGTCCTGGGCCGGATCGCTGCATTGCCGGCACCAATCGTCGTCGCGGGGGTGCTGGACTTCACGGCGGGCTTCTTCGACAACGAAGAGAGCGCGGCGCTCGCCCCGGCCTTCGTGGAGGTGGTGGAGGCGCAAGCGGCAGCGCGGGGAAGGGCGGTGGACGCGCCGCGCTGAACATTGTACCCGTCCGTCAGCCGTAGGGCGTCGTGTATAAGCACGGAGCGCATGGACTTACGATGAAAGCAGCGCTTTCCCGAGTTCCTGATGTCAGAAATAATTGGGAACACGACGACTTTCGCTTCGTTCGGTTTGCAAATCAGTTTTCCTCGGAGATCGCTTATGCACGACAGTTGCGAGGACCGCGTCCGGCACCGCGCTCGTGAGATTTGGGAGCGCGAAGGACGTCCGGAAGGGCGGCACGAGATCCACTGGGCGCAGGCCTGCGCGGAGATCGAGGCCGCGGAGCGCACGGCCGATGCGGAAGTGGAGACCGTCGCGCTGGTGGCCGAACCGGAGGCCCCCCGCCGCCGTCGAGCCCGTGCAGGCGATCCAGTCACCGCTACCAAGCGCGCGAGCCGGGCGAAACCGGCGACGCACGTGGCCGAAGCCGGCCCTGGGGAGGAGGCCTCGGTCGATGCTGTACCCGCGGCCGAAAAGCCAAAGGCCACACGTGTCCGTGCCCTGAAGGGAAAGCCGGTCAGGGAGGCGTCAATGACCGTCGTGACTTCCAAGAAGAGGTCGAAAGCCGTCTGGAGCCCGGCGGACATCAAGCCGGAAAAGGCAGCATCCTCGACCAAGACACACAAGGCCGCCAAGCAAATTGCCGGTGAGAATGGCGGCGATCCGCGCCAAGCCACCAAGGGTCGCGCCAAGACCCAACGCACGCCCACGGTTTGATGACGGTGGGGCAGGGTGTCCACCATGCGGTGGCCATTGAGGGCGCTCCTGGCCCGTGCCCGGTCGGCGGCGAGGCCGCATCAGATCAGGCGAGTTTGTTCGAGTGGGTCGAGGAGATCGGGGCGGTCATTGCGCACGTTGCCGACGTCGCGCGACACCGGCCACATGCGCATCGCCGATGCCGGATAGGGGCGCAGCAGAGACCTCAATGTATCGTCCGATACGGGCTCCTCGCCGAGCCAAGCCGGCCATTGCGCGGGTGGTAGGATCACCGGCATGCGGTCGTGCAACTCCGACAGAAGCGCATTGGCCGTGGTTGTGATGATGGTGAAGGTGCGCTCCCAAAGTCCGTCAGGGCTTTTCCAGGCTTCCCACAGCCCGGCCATGGCGAAGGGGCTGTCGTCGGTCGTCGTGGATCAGTTTGCTGCCGATCGCCGCGTCCTTGGCCCACACCGGCACCAAGCCCCACCGCAGCTGGTGCAGGTTGCGCTCACCGGTGTCCGGATTGAGGCGCACCACCGGCAATTCCTGCAGCGGGGCCGCGTTGAAGCGGGCTGCGAGATTCGGCAAAGGGCCAGCGACGCCGAAACGTTCGGCGATCAAGGATGGAGGGCTCTTGAGGGCAAAACGTCCACACATGGGCGCATTGTAACCGCAATCCGTGGCCCGGCAAGAGCTGACGGAACCAACGTTGGAGGACGAGTACGGAGGGGGGCAATGCCGTTGGCGATGGAAAGCGAGCCGGTGACGGTTGGGAAGGGGACAAGCGTGCAGGAGCGTTTTGTGGACCGGGCTGGCTCGGCATGGTGCGGGCGGCGGTGGGGCCGCCGCCCACGGGTTCCGCAAGCTGAGAGGGGGATCAACGCAGCTTTTGGTCCGGGTTTCCATATGGCCTCCGAAGGGTGGAAAAGACAGCCCCCATGGCCGCTGATCCATCTCCACCAAGGCCGATCATCGGCACGAAACCGCGTCGCTTGCTGGACATGGCCAAGAGGCTCTTGCGCGCAGAGTCGGTGACAGGTTAACTCAAAGTCCACAGGAAACCCTGGGGGACACTGGGGTTCCGCCACGCATGGGGAAACTGGAAATGACCAAGTCCGATCTCATCGACGCCATCGCTGCCAAGCTGGGCGGCACCAAGGCGGACGCCGGCAAAGCGCTGGATGCCGTGATCGACAGCCTGCAGGACGCACTCGTCAAGGGCGAGACGGTGAAGCTGCCCGGCTTCGGGCAGTTCGAGATTGCCGAGCGCGGTGAGCGCACCGGCCGCAATCCGCAGACCGGCGCCGAGATCAAGATCGCGGCCTCCAAGGCGCCGAAGTTCTCCGCCGGCAAAGCCCTCAAGGACGCCATCAACAACGGCAAGGCCGCGTAATCCCGAAGCGTTCTGAATTGGCCGCGCCGGAGGAGGCAGAGATGCTCACTTCCGGCATGGTCCGGCGCCCACCCGCGGGGCACGAGGCCACAGCGGCATCGCTCCCTGACTTCCTTGGCGATGGTCAGGGAGCGAGACGCTCATGCAGCTCCGGCGGCAGCGTTCCAAGGCCGAGCAGACGGTTCACGCGTAGGATGAGCATGGCGCTGACCAGGTCTGTCAGCTCTCCCCGATCCACCATGCCGACCACCTCGGCGAAGGGCAGGCGACGCACGGCCAAGTCTTCCTGAGCGTCCGGTTCGGCAGCATCGTCGCAGTCCAGGTCCCACGCCACAAAGGGCGTCACGCGTTCGTCCGATAGCCCCACCGAGGTTTCCATAAAGGGCAGCGCAAGCCAACGGCGGGCAACCAGCCGCGTTTCTTCGGCCAACTCGCGGCGCGCTGCGGCCTCCGGCTCTTCGCCGGGCTCACCGTTCCCTTTCGGGATTTCCCAGAGATATCGGTCGAGCGGATAGCGGAACTGTCCGACCAGGCGCGTCCGACCGCGGCGGTCGATGGGCAGCACCGCCACGCCGTGATGCTTCACCCGCACAACGCCGTAGGTGGTCCGTTGCCCACCGGGATCGATTACCTCGTCTTCCACAACGCGCATCCAGTCGTTCTCAAAGGCGGTGCGTGAGCCCAGCGTTCGCCAGGGGTTGTGTTCCTCGTACTCGGCCACTGCTTGGTCTCCTGCTGACGGCCAAAAGAATGTAGAGCGGTTGCGGCGTGTCCCACCGGTCAGGTGGTGCAGGCACGTGGCCCTTCATCGACCACTCCCAAGGTCGAGCCCCTCGCGTTGGAGGAAGGACTGGGGTGTCAGATCATCGAAGCTGAAGACCTCCTTGTGAGCCAGAAGATCACCATCGCTGCTGACGACCGGGCATCCGGTTGCCGCCCCCAGGGCCGCAAACTTCCGATCACTGGGATCCGTAATGTATGCAAAGGTGTCCGGCGCCATGGCGCCCGGTGAACGCGCCCGCGTCGGCGAAGAGGTCGGACACGTCCTTCCAGTGCAGGCGCGGAATTCGGCTGAGCACCACCTCACCTTCGCGCTGCGTGGCCTCGGTCCAGATCAGCCGATAGCGTCCGTTTCGGATTGCCGCGACCAAGCGGCCTGACGCGCTTTGTGGCCGGAAGCCGGCCGCCACAAAGACGTTTGTGTCCAGGATGACACCCTTCATGGCGGCGCCTGTGTCGCGAGACAACCGAACGTCGGAGGCATCTTCGGCCGGTTCATGCACGGACTCCGTTTCCATCACCTTTGTGCCGTTGCCGTCCATTACCGTTGGATGTCGCTTGACCGGATCATCAGGGATGGTCATTCCTGCGATCACTGGCGACCATGTCCGCGGCGTCCAGGATCGCCCTGGCCAGCGTGCGGGCGATGCAGTCATAGCCGAAGTCGGTCTGGTGCACACGGTCCGACCCGACCAGGTCGGACATGGAAACCTGCCGCTGCTGAAGCAATGTGTGCATCATGGCAAAGCGGCGAAACAGACCAACACCCTCATCGGCCGCGATCCGCGCGAGGCGCTGTTCCATCTCCTCGTAATGCGCCCTCTCCAGGATCGCCGGGGTGTATTGCAGGTCCATCAGGACCACATCCAGCCCGGCTGCTTTGAGCCGCTGCGCGCCTCGGCGGATCACCACCTCGTTGACAGTGAGATCGATGTCGCGCAGCACGGCATTCGCGCCCACCTGCCAGATGACCAGGTCGGGTTTCTCATCCAGAACGTCGCGCTGGAAGCGCTCCACCATCTCCGACGCGATCTGCCCGTTGATGCCCTTGTTGAGTACGACGGTGGGCGACCGCGGCAGGCGTTGGTGCAGGTAGCCGGCGAGACGAGCGGGGTAGGTGTGCACGGGATCGCTGGCGCCAGCTCCGGCCGTCGAGGAGGAACCGATGGCCACGATGCGCAGCGGCTCGTCTTTGGCCAAGCGCTGGGCCACATGCGGCAGCGGTGCGCCGAGGGTGACGTCTTGATCCGGAACGTCGCACCCCGGCGATCCGCCGCCTGGCGCGCCGGCCGCTGCGCGGGCCAGCAGCAGGATGACCAGACATGGAACGAGCGGGCCGATGATCATGATGGAGCCAGAAGGGCCAACAGGGTGATCTTCGTCGCCGTCAACCGCGCTGCCAACGCATCGTTCCGAAGTAGGGCGGGGACCCGCCGTCTCCCAGGCTCATAACCGGCCCGCGCGTCGCGCCTCATTCCTGCCCCAGATGGCGGCGAACTGCTCCTTGGTCTGGGAGGCGTCAAGCTGCGGGAACTCGTTGTACCACGCCTCCACGATCAGCGGTTCCTTGCCGGCCAAGTCGCAGCCGCATTTCAACAACAGCCTCCAGTCATCTTCAGGGCGATCCCTCGCTTCTTTGGCAACCCGGCCCTCAGCGCCTTCCAAAGGCGATCCAGCCCATGTTGGCGTCGCGCCGCACATGCCAACGATCGACGACCCGCGCTTTGGGCATCAACTCGCAGATCACCGTCCAGTAAGGACGCCGCATGTCCACAATGATCATCACCTCGTCTCCGCAACTGATAAACTTCCCATCTGCGATGAAGCAAGTCATTGACTTCTTTTATTTCACGAACATTACGCAAATATGCCGAGCGATGTTAAGCGCATCACAGTTTTCGTTATTCTTGCGACCGATACTGTCGAGTCCCGAATGAGGCATCTTGATGAAAACGAAACCACCAAAGCCAGGAGGTCTCATGGGATGTGAAATCTAGGTGCATCAAAGCATGGAGTATCAATCAATGGATGTTCCCATTTACGGCACCAACGGCCCTGACTTGCTCGACGGTAAGGGCGGCGACGACACGCTGTACGGCCGGAACGGCAACGACACGCTGTACGGCGGCACGGGCAACGATACGCTCTACGGAGAGGCCGGCAACGACACGCTCTACGGACAGGACGGCAATGACACGCTCGACGGATGGCGCGGCAGCGACTTTCTGGACGGCGGAAATGGCAATGACACGTTGAACGGCGGAGCCGAAAACGACACGCTGTGGGGAGGCAAAGGCGACGACAAGCTGGAGGGATGGAACGGCGATGACGCGCTCTACGGGCAAGACGGCAACGACACGCTGGACGGCGGGGCCGAGAACGACTGGCTGAAGGGAGGAAACGGCCACGACGAGCTGTACGGCGGTCTGGGCGACGACACGCTCTTCGGAGAGGACGGCAGCGACCGGCTCTACGGAAACGAGGGCAACGACAATCTGGAGGGTGGAAACGGCAGCGACATGCTGGACGGCGGTCTGGATAACGACACGCTGGGCGGCGGGAGCGGCAACGACAGGCTCTACGGACGGGCCGGCGACGACACGCTGTGGGGCGCCACGGGCAACGACGTGCTGGACGGCGCGACCGGCAACGACGCGCTCTACGGACAAGACGGCAACGACACGCTGGATGGCGGTGCCGACAACGACTGGCTGAAGGGAGGAAACGGTCACGACACGCTGTCCGGCGGTCTGGGCAACGACACACTCTACGGAGAGGACGGCAACGATAGGCTCTACGGAGAGGACGGCAACGACAGGCTCTACGGAGAAGACGGCAATGACACGCTGGACGGCGGCTTGGGTAACGACACGCTGTTTGGCTGGAACGGCAACAACACGCTCTACGGACGGGCCGGCGACGACTTTCTGCAAGGGTACAACGGTAACGACACGATCTACGGAGGGGACGGCAACGACTTTCTGGACGGCGTGCAGGGCAACGACTTGCTGAGCGGTGGGAACGGCAATGACTGGCTGCGCGCTTACATGGGCAACGACACGCTCTACGGAGAGGACGGCAACGACACGCTCTACGGAGAGGACGGCAACGACTGGCTGGACGGCGGCTTGGGCAACGACATTCTGGGCGCCGGCTTGGGTAACGACACGCTGGCCGGCGGTATGGGCGACGACACGCTCTTCGGAGCGGACGGCAACGACAGGCTCAACGGACAGGACGGCAACGACGCGCTGAACGGCTGGAACGGCAACGACTGGCTGGACGGTAGTGTCGGTGCCGACACATTGTGGGGCGGCACGGGCAACGACACGCTCTACGGCGGCTGGGGCAAAGACGAGTTGCTCGGCGGCGCCGGTGCGGACGGGTTCTACTTCGATACGGTGGACAGTGGCAACCTTATCGCCGGCCAAGCCGACACCATCACCGACTTCAAGGACGAAGACCAGATCTGGCTGAAGGGCAGCTACTCCTACGCGGGCAATACCAGTGCGCCCGGTGATGGCCAGTACAGCATCGGGCAGCAGAGTGGGGGCTACGTGGTGACCTGGAACGCCTACAACGACAGTGGCTACCACAATGTCTTCGTTAAGGGCGACAACCCGCTGGGCGACATCTCCTTCTACTGACAGCCTGTTTGAGACGTGAGGCGGAGGCGGGCTGAGGGGTGGAATGCGGGTCTTCCGGCGCCTGTTGGAGGGGATCAATCCCGCTCTGGAGGCCCGCCATGTGGACGCCGCAAGATCGTGTCCTGGTCGGTGATTTTGGCGCCGGTCAGGCGCTGTCCGATGAGCAATACCGCTTGCTGGCGCCGCTCATCCCGCCCGCCAAGCCCGGAGGGCGGGCACGCTCGGTGGACATGCGCCGCCTGTTGGATGGGCTCTTTTACGTGGTGCGGACCGGCTGCCAGTGGCGGCACCTGCCACCGCCTCCCGCCTTCCCGAAATGGCAAACGGTCTACTGGTACATGCGCCTGTTCCAGCGTGACGGCGTGTGGGAGGCGATGCGCCATCACCTCCTGACGATGCTGCGCGAACTGGAGGGACGGGAGCCCAGTCCTTCCGCCGCCATCATCGACACGCAAAGCGTGAAGACGACCGAAAAAGGGGCCCGCGTGGCTACGACGCGGCTAAGAAGGTCTGGGGGCGCAAGCGCCACATCGCGGTCGATACCTCGGGTTTGCTGCTCGGTGTCCTCGTCCACGCGGCCGACGTTCAGGATGCCGACAGCGCCGGCGAACTGCTGACACGGATCAAACGCCTGTACTGTTGGCTGCGGGCCGTCTTCGCCGACAGCATCTATAACCGGATGCCGGTCATCCTCGCCTGCTTCCGGCTCGGGCTGACCCTGATCATCGTCCGGCGGATCACCGGCGGCGGTTTCATCCTCGTTCCGCGCCGGTGGGTCGTCGAGCGATCACTCGGGTGGCTTGGGCGGTGGCGGCGCTTATCGAAGGACTACGAGGAACTCCCGGAGGTCTCCGAGACCATGGTCACCCTGGCCATGATCCGCCTCAGGCTCCACCGCCTCGCCCATCCAAACCGCAAGCGCCTGCCCCCGCCATGACCTTCTCAAACGGGCTGTGAGTCACGAGCTGTGCCACACCAGCGGCACACACAAAGGCATGAACCACGGCGACTCGCGAGAATAACGGGAGCGTCTGGTAAGCGGTTGAGAACGGTTCTTGCGGCTTCCAGAAAACGACCCGGTTCCAGTTATTCTCGCATCTGCCCTTTCTGGGCGTCGTCGGCTACAGCCGCGTCCTTGAGAGCTTGTTTGTAGCCTGGCCGCGCCACCCCGTGCTGACCAAAATGCTACTTTAATCTGAACAGAGGATTTGCGCTGGGTGGACGGTCTGGTAGGGCTGTGGCCGTCATCCACCGCCATCAGGGCAGCAGTTTATGGGCACCGCCGTTCGTCCCGCAAGCACCGCTCCGACGTCCTGGGACGCGTTCGCCGATGTCGACGCCTTCGTCGATGAGGTCCTGGCGGAACTGGCCACCGTGACGGCGGATGGCACTCGACCCAACCGCGTCGGGCCGAAGCCGGCGCTGACCGGGCCGGCGTTGCGCAAGGCGATTATGGCGATCTGGTGCGTGTGTTTTTGCGGCATGCCATGGCGCGCCATCGGCCAGCTCTCCGGCTTTCCCTTCGGCACCTTGTACACGCTGTTCGCCCGCTGGACGCGGCTTGGGCTGTGGCGCCGCTTGCTCGACCGGCTGCGCCGGACGTGGCGGCTGGCCTGCGGCGACACGGCGGAGCCGAGCACCGTCGTGATCGACAGCCGGACCTGTCGCTCGGCCCCGAGTTGTTTCGCCCGCGGTGTCGATGGCGGCAAGAAGGTCCGCGGCGTGACGGTCCACATCGCCGTCGAGAAGTACGGCACCCCATTGGCGATCGACGCTTCACCGGCCAATGTGCACGACACCAAGGGCATCGTGCCGGTGCTGCGCCAGTTGGCCGGGCGCGGCTTCCAGGGGCCGGCTCTGGGTGACCTCGGCTACCGCGGCGAGCGCCTGGCCAAGGCCGGGGAGGCGCTCGGGATCACCGTCAAACCGGTCGCCCGCGGTCGGAACGGGACCTTCATTCCGGCCGGAATTTGCTGGGCGGTGGAACGCTCTTTCGGATGGCTCGTCCTCTATCGCCGGTTGAACACGGTCGTCGAGCGGACGAAGGAGCCCCTCGTCGCCTTCATCGAGATCGCCTTCGTCTCGATCCTCTCACGCCGCCTCAAACGGCTCGCTGCCGAGACCGTCAACGCATGACAGCTACGAACAAGCTCTGACTTTCATGCGCTATGGCCAAAAGGAATCGTTTCGCTTCCGCGCTGACGCTCATGGTCCCTCCTCATGCTGGTCATAGTCCGGCCGGTTTGCCTCCGGTTTCTCTGTGTCAACTCAACAGGCGAGGAATGCTGGGCCTTTGGCAGGATACGGAAATTTGCTGCAGAGCAAAACCAATCGCGGGGGATTACCCCCGACGCGTCATTCAGTCAACTATGGTCGCAAAAAAGAACAAGACTCGTTGAATTCAGCATCAGTGCTTCCGCACATATCCGAGATTTCTTGAGCCTGTGGTTGAATGGCAGGAAGGGCCGTAACGACGGCGAGCGGTTTCCTGCTCCGGCGTGTCCCGGACGCCGCCGCCCATGCGGGAGGGTCGCGGTTTGTGCGGAATAGCAGGCATCGTCGCCCGGAACGGTAAGCTCGACCTGAGGGCGCGCATCCGCGCCATGACCGACGCGGTCCGCCATCGCGGCCCCGACGGAGAAGGCCACCACATCGACGGCCGAGTGGCGCTCGGCCACCGCCGGCTGGCCATCCTCGACCTGTCCGCAGCCGGCCATCAGCCGATGGTGTCGACCGACGGACGGCGCCTGATCACCTTCAACGGCGAGATCTACAATTTCCTTGAACTGCGCGCCGAACTGGAAGCGCTTGACCACCGCTTCCGCTCCCGCACGGACACCGAGGTGTTGCTCGCCGCCTATGCGGAGTGGGGAACCGAGTGCCTGTCGCGGCTCAACGGCATGTGGTCCTTCGCCATTCATGACCGCACGCGCGACCTCGTGTTTGCGGCCCGTGACCGCTTCGGCGAGAAGCCCTTCTATTACGTGCGGACCGAAGACGCTTTCGCCTTCGGCTCGGAGATCCGCCAGCTGCTGCCGTTCCTCGGCGCGGTCCGGGCCAACGCGCCCAGCGTTTCGGAGTTCCTGCTGACCGGTACGCTGGTTCAGTCAGCGGACACCTTCTTCGACGGCGTGCACAGCCTGTTGCCGGGGCATTGCCTGACCTATGACCTGAAGACCGACGCGCTGTCGATGCGCGGCTATTATGACCTCGCGCAGCGCGTGGCGGAGCCGACGGACGGCGACCCGGTTGAAGACTACCGCGAGCTGTTCGAGGAGGCGGTCCGGCTGCGCCTGCGGTCCGACGTGCGCGTCGGCACTTGCCTGAGCGGCGGGCTGGACAGCTCCAGCGTGTCGCTGCTGGCCGCGCGGATGCACCACGCGGCCAGCGGGTCACCGTTCGGCGCGATCACCGCCGTCAGCGAGGATGAAACCAACAGCGAAGAGGGGTACGCCGCGGAGGTGGTGCGGGCCGGTGGGCTGGATTGGGTCAAGACCAAGCCGACCTACGAGGATCTCACCGAGCTGCTGCCCCTCGTCGTCCGCCACCAGGAAGAGCCGTTCCCGTCGCCGTCGATCTGCATGCAGGCGGCGGTCATGCAGGCGGCGCGCCGCGCGGGCATGGTGGTGCTGCTGGATGGGCAGGGGGCGGACGAAAGCCTGCTTGGCTATCACCGCTACTACGCGGCCTGCGCCATGGCGCTGTGGCGGCAGCAGGGCACGCTCCAGACGTTCGCCTGGATGAACCAAGTGACCCGCAACAATACGCGTGTCGGGCCGCTTCACTTGGCGGCCCTTGTGGCGCGCGACCTCCTGCCCCAGGCGCGCTACTGCCAGTACCTGCTGCGTGCCCGCCATCTGGCAGCGCGCCCGGCGATGCCCGACTGGATGTGGCGGCTGGCGCGGGGCTGTTTCGACCTGCGCGCGCTGCAGGTGCTGGAAGTCACCACGACGGGGCTGCCGGCGCTGCTGCGCTATGAGGACAAGAACGCGATGGCGTTCGGCATCGAGACCCGCTTGCCGTTTCTCGATCACCGGCTGGTCGAGCGCGGCATCGCGCTTGGCCCCGGGCTCAAGATGCGGGACGGCTGGACCAAGTGGGTGCTGCGCAAGGCCATGGACGACGTCTTGCCCACCGACATCGCTTGGCGGCGCAACAAGATCGCCTTCGCGGCGCCGGAATCCCTCTGGCTGGCACGGCACGCCGACGTGATGACCCGCACGGTGCTGCGCTCGCCGTTGCTGGCCCGCTTCTGCAGCCGCAGGAGCTTGGCGGACCGGTACCGCCGCCTCGACCGTCGCAGCCAGTGGCGCCTCTATAGCCTGGCGCTTTGGGAGGAGGAATTCGGCGTCGTGTGCGACGAGGTCGCGGAGCCCCGCCTGCGCCCCGCGCTGGCGTGTTCAGCCGTCTTGGGGCTTGCTCTGGATGTGCTCCCGGCTGCCGCATGGACGGCGACAACCGCTTTGTAGCGTTCGCGCCGACGAGGGATGAGCTGTCGCAGGACGGTGCCTTGCGCAAGAGGGCTCCCGTGTTGGACGCCAATCGGCGTACTCTTACGCTGACGCTTTGGGCGTTGAGCAGGCGGAGCGCCGCGCCGGTCCAACAGAATGTCGAGCGGCGTCCACAGGGAGCGCCGCCCTTGACACGACTTCCGATTGGGCGGCCGCTCTCTATTAGAGGTTGCCGCCGAGTGGATCGTCGCCGCATGACCACTGGTCCAATCGGATGTTTCCCGATACGCTATGAACGCCCCAAGGATTGAGGCCTTGGTAGCAGAATCACCTTGGCCCGCCGTCGTCTCAGTCACGGCGGGCTTTTCGTGTGAGCCTCCCAGTCACGTCCCGTTGAATCGCGCGAGCAGACTGCGACGTCGTCGCCGGCCCCTGGACCGTACCCGACAACGTGTTTCCTTTTCTCCCGTAACGCCGACCGCGGCCATCGACGAGATAGGAAACAGCCGACTGCGGCACAGGCCTCGCGCCAGGTGTATCTTCGCCGTCCAACGTTGTTCACCGGCATTGGGCGAGAAGGGCCGGTCGCCACCGGCCGTGACACGCCTCACAGGCAGATGATGGACCAACGGCCGATATCAGGGCCGGGCTCGCTCCATTGCCATGTCGTCGCGGGCTCCCTCGGCTGTGGCGTTCTCCGGCACCGGTGATTCCAGGATCTGCTTAAGGCGGCGCACGGCCGATTGCGCTTCCCGGCGCATCCGCCGGCGCATCAGGACGACGTCGAGCACGGCGAGCCAGGGTGTCGCCACCGTGTAGGCCAGGTCGCGCACGAACACCGTCTCCTCGCCGCGTTCGGCCAGTCGGTACGTGATGCTGGCCTGGCCCTCGGCATTGGCCGCCTCGATGCTCCAGAGGGTGGGGGCATCACACCCGGTGACGCGCCAAATGGCGCGGCCGGGCCGGCCGGCCACGACGAAGTCCTCCACGACCTCCTCGCCGGAACGGAGCGAATGCCCGGCCTCACCGGACACCGACCGCGAGGCGGGATGCCACGCCGGCCAGTTCGCCGGCGTGGTGACGTAGTCGAACACCAAGGCGATCGGGCGACGGATGGTGACCGTGGTGACGATCCGGGTCATGCAGCACCCAATCAACGCGTGTGAAGCCGTTTCGCCGGCCGGGCTCAGTATGGCGGCGGAGGTCCGTCCCGGTCCGACCGCCGGGAGATCGGTGTTGCGGATGCCCGCGGCGACGCGCCAGCCCTCACCGGTGCGCGTCCGGACCACAAGGGACTTGCCGCGGTCCGTCAGTCGTCCGACGTCCTGGTTGGACTTCCTTCTCCACGGCCATATCGGCCTCCCCCGCCACACCGATGCGGGCAGGACCGAACGTCGGGAACAGGTTGGGGCAGGGCGAAGAGCGGCGTCCAGGCCGCCACGATCACATCGCGCCCGACCCAGGCCTCGGCGTTGGGCAGCATGAAGGAGGCGTCGGGCGTGTCGAGGGCGGCGATGCCGGCCCCATCGTGGGCGCGGACTTCGGTCAACCAATTCTCGACGATGGCACGGATTTGCCGATCGGCTTCGGCGGTCATGGCTGCCTCCCCTTGGTCGGGCTTGGATGATCCTTCGGCCGCAACGGGGACGTAAGCAGCGGACCCGCGGCATCGGATCGCTGCATACCAGTTCCTCCCCAGCGGTTGCGGCCTTCGTGCACCGCGTGTTGGCGATCATTACGTCAGCCAAACTTTGCCGGATCAATACGGAACTCAGTGCAATCGGGGTACATCTCACCGATCTCCAGTCCCTCGACCATGCAGGCGGCAGATCCGCTTCAAAGCCCACTGTGCTTTTCGCGCCAGCCGAGGCCGTGTCCCGGTACGTGGTGTCCGAGGCGTGCGGCTGGCCGGCCGGGGCTGTGATGCCGACCGCTTTGGTGCGAACGTCACCGCCTTTCGAGGCGATCGACCAACTCAGCCCGCTTTACAACACCGTGTCTGCCGCTGCCTTCCAGGCCGGGCGGCTGTGAGGCTTTACGACTTCCGGATCGAACGCCAGGATCCAGCGCACACCATCCGGCTCGAAGAGAAGCTGGGAGCTGCCGTTGAGTTGGACCCCGATGAGCCGGTCGAGAAGGCGACAGCCAAAGCCTCGGTGCTGGGGCGGCACGACAGCAGGGCCGTCGGACTCCTTCCAACCGAGCTGATAGTCGTGGTCCAGTGCCATGACCCGGATGTCGACCCGGCCCTGTGGTCCGGCAAGGCTTCCATATTTCGCGGCGTTCGCTGCCAACTCGTGGATCACGATCGCCAAGGACAGTGCGGTTTCCGGCCCCACCACGAGATCATCGCCTCGCACATCGAAACGTTCCGGGTCCGACACGCCAAACGGTTTCAACATCCCGCGAATGAGATCGAGCAACCCCACACCGGACCATTGCGTCGCGTTGAGAAGATCATGCGCGCGGGACAGCGCCATGAGGCGGTCTTCAAACGCGCCGAGGTACTGGTTCATATCACTCTGGCCGACCGCTGCCTGACGAGCGAGGGATTGCACGTTCGCCAAATTGTTCCGAACGCGGTGGTTGAGTTCTTTGATCAGCAACCGCAGGCTTTCCATGGAGCGCTTTTGCTCCGACACATCACGGATGATGCGGATTGCGTACTTGGGGTGGCCAGCTGCATCGCGCACCATCGAGCAGGTCACTTCGATCCAGAACTCCTCTCCATTCTTCCGGATGTACCGTTTTTCCAGTCTGTAACTGGCGCGTTCCCCAGCCCAAAGCTGCTGGTACAACTCACGCTGCTGTTCACGGAACGCCGGGTGTGTGAGCCGGTACAGATCGAGCTGGAGCAGTTCATCGACGTTGTAGCCGGTCAGCGCCGCCATGCATGTGTTCACGCGCAGGAAGCGCCCCTGTTGATCCGTTTCGGCAATCCCGACCGGGGCGTGCTCATAGGTCGCTCGCAGGCGCTCCTCACTGTCACGAACACGCGCCAAGGCCTCGTCCCGCTCCCTCTCGCGGGTGGCCAAGAGCGATGCGACGCGGTCGAGTTCGATGATGCCCGAGACGAATTGAGCCGGATGCGGTCCTCGCCGCATCGGCAGTTCTGCGAGCCGATACAGTGGCCGGGTGATGCCGCGGGCGACCCGCGCCGCCAGCAGCAGGCCGACCAGAAGCACCCCCGCCGCCGCCGCGGCGACCAGCCCCGCCAGACTGCGGAACGGCGTTACCACCGTCTCGCGGGGAACCCCTACGACGACGCTCCAACCGGTCAAGGTGGAGCGGACAAAGTTGCCATAAACGGCCCGCCCTTCGAGATCGACCGCCTCATACCACGCCTCCTCGTCCGCTCTCGCCGACGGCTCGGTCATTCTCGGATTTCCGGGCTGGCCGATGAAGCGGGCGGCGTCGCGGGAACGCGCGGCAATGATGCCCTTGCGGTCGCGCACGGCCACCGTCCACTCCGGCGGAAAGTTTTGGCTCCGGATCACCTTCCCAAGCGCCTCGGGCGTGATGCCCATCGCGAGCACATAGGTCAAGCGCCCCACCACGAACACAGGCACCTCGACCGACAGAATCGGACGCTGTTGGACCGCGGCGATGGTCAGGTCAGAGATCTGCGGCCGGCCGGTCGCTACGACGCGGTTCAAGGTTTCCAGGTCGGTCCGCCGTGGCAGAGGCTCTCCAAAGGCGAGGTTGGTGGTGACGAGCTGCTGGCCGGTGGTGTCGAGCAGCACGATACCGACCCCGCGCTTTTTCACCGCTTCCATGATCTGCGCATGGAACGAGCGCAGGTCGCCCTGCTGCAACGCCGGCGAGGTCGCCAGCACCTCCAAGGAGACCTCGGTTTCGGAAATGTACCGATCCACCGCCTGCGACAGAGCGTCGACGCGTTCACGCACTTGGTCCTGGAGGATTCGGCTTTGGGCTTGCACAAACTGATAGCTCAGCACCCCCGCAAACGCTGCCAGCGGCAGCGCACAGGCCAGCACCAACAGCATGAGCCGCGTGCGCAGAGAGGTACCGGCCGTGACCTTACCAGACAACCCGAAGCCCTCGGTGGTTTCGACTCTCAACATACAGCAACCGCGCTTACTGGAGCCACCACGTCAGCCATGGGACAAATACAACCTGTAGTTCGAGTGCTTCAAGTTACTCCGCTCCCAAAGCGAGCGTTGCACGACAGCAACATTACTCAGCGGCCGCGGGCTTCAATCAACGACTTTGCGGCTAGTTCTTTCGGCTAAAGTTGCCGGGCCAAGCGTCTGCGTTTGGAAAGCTTCTGTTCAACGCGCTACGGGTGGGTCGCGGTCGGTCGGCACACCAGCCAGGAATCGATAGAAGGCGACGGCGCGATTCACATAGAATCGTTCATGCCCGCCAGCGAGGCGGCTTGCCCCAGCGCCGGCGCGGAGCAAGCCGTAATAGGCCCACGTGTCCGATGATCGACGTTCCAGGGAATGGAAGGATTGGAGATCGCCCGGCCCGAACAGGGTGATCACGAACAAGTCGATCGGGCTGACATTCTCGACGGTGAACCGGACCGCATTGGGCCCGGCCTCCAGCACACGGATGCGGAAGGTCACGGGGCCGGAGGAGCGGCTGTCCGTCTGAACAAAGAACAGGTCGCGGCCCGCGCTGATGTCGGCTGGCGTGAAGTCCCGTCGCGGGGCTCCCCCCGGCCCGCTCAGGGCGGTGGCCGAGGTCACCAGCGGCTGCCAGGCTTCGTCGCTGACGGACCAGTACCGCACGCCGGTCAACGTGGAGATCGCTCCGACACGCGCAATCAGCCCGTCCGGTCTGCCTCCCAGCCCCGGGACCGCGGTGCGGAAGGTCGCGGCAACGGTGACAAGCACTCGGTCGCGGTCAGCGCTCCCTCCCGTGCATGGTGGCGGCTCCCAGTTCCTTTGCGGTGCATTCTCACTCCAGACGCGCACCGATGGCGGCTGGCCGGGTGGCGCATAGGCTGGCACGGGCACCTCCTCGCAGGGAAGGACGGGCACGGTTTGCGCCTGAGCGGAAGGGAAAAGTGGCATGACCATGAGCATGAGGGGAAAAACAGCCATCAATGCTCGCCGCACATCGCGCATCGGAAGGCCTCGCCGGAGCTTATGGTGACACGCTGAAAGCGAAAATCGGCAATACAACGCGTGGCCAGCTCCGTTGGGCACATGGACCGTCATGGCTACCGCGGTGGCCGGTCAGATTGATCAGATGACTGGGTGGTCGTCCCCGTCCGCCGGACGATCCCAGCCGACCAGCGGGGTCCCGCGGCGAAACCCACCCGGGGGCCGGACCGCGGCGGTTGCGCCAAGCTCTGCACGGAGGGGCCCACCACTCCGTCGGTCGTGGTCGCTTCCCAACCCTGAGGCGGACGCGACCGTGACGAGATGTGCACCATTCGGTTGTTTGCACAGTGCCAAAACAATCGGCCCGCCGCCATCCATCCTGGGTGCCCATGAGCCTTCTTCACCGCCTGACGCTTTTGGTGCTGCTGGTTTTGCTGCCCACCGTGGGCATCGAGGTGTGGAACCAGGTCGAACTGCGCCACGCGCGGGAAGCCGACGTCCATCAGCAGGCCGCCCGCACGCTGGCGCTGGTCGAAGCCGAGCACGTCCGGCTCGTTGAAGGCATCCGCCAGATCATGCTGACGCTGAGGCAAACCCGGCCGGTGCGCGACCACGACTTTTCCACCTGTCAGAGCCTGCTGGACCGGCTGCGGTCCGATTACCCGGAGTATCTCGACGTCTACGTCATAGACCAGGCCGGGGTCGTCCGCTGCGCCACCGACACGCGCAGCCTCGGTATCTCCGGAGCCGATCGGCCTCACGTGCGGCGTGCCCTGGAGACACAAGACTTCGTCGTCGGCGAGTACGTGGTTCGGCGCTCGGATCAGAAGCCGGTCCTGCCCTTCGCGCTGCCCTACCACGGCGCCGACGACCGCCCCGCCGGAGTGTTGGTCGGCGCGCTCGACATCCGCTGGCTTGAGCAATACCTCGCCCACGCGCCTCTGCCGCCGAACACGTCCGTCACCATGATCGACCGGAGCGGCATCGTCGTAGCGCGTGCCCCGGAGCGTCCAGGCGTTGTCGGTCACGGGGCCCCGGAATCGTATCGGCCGCTTCTTGAGGCGCATGAGCCCGGCACGGCGGACATGCTCGGTCTCGACGGGGTGCCGCGCATCATGGCGTACTCGCCCTTCACGACCGGGCAGAAGGGGCTGCTGATCACCGTCGGGATCGACCGGGCGGTGGCGTTTCAGGGCATCGACGATGCCATGGTGCGCTCGCTGGCGCTCGCCGCGGTCGTGCTGGCGCTGAGCTTGCTGGCGGCCTGGTGGGGCGGTCGGCATTACCTGCACCGGCCGATCGCCGCGTTGATGGACGTGACGCGCCGGTGGCGGAACGGCGACCAAGGAGCCCGAGCGGGCCTGCGTGGCCGCTCGGAGATTGCAGGCCTTGGGCAAGCCTTCGACGCCATGGCCGATGATGTCGAGCGCCACGCCCGCGAGCGTGAGCACGCGCTGGCGGAGACCCGCCAGGCCGAGGCACGGCTGCGCGCCATCGTCGACACCGCGGTCGACGCGATGGTGGTCATCGACGAAGCGGGGATCATCCAGTCGTTCAACCCCGCGGCCCAGCACATCTTCGGCTATGCCCCCGAGGACGCCGTTGGGAACAACATGAAGATGCTGATGCCGGAGCCCGACCGCACCCGGCACGACGGCTACATCGGCAACTACCAACGCACCGGCGAGCGCAAGATCATCGGCATCGGCCGCCAGGTGGTGGGACGCCGCAAGGATGGCTCGACGTTCCCTCTCGAACTGGCCATCGCCGAGTGGCGCGTGGATGGGCAACGCTTCTTCACCGGCATCATGCGCGACGTCACCGAACGCCACGAGGCCGAACACCGCCTCCAACGCAGCAACACGCTGCTGGAGACGATCATCGAGGGCATTCCGGATCCCGTCTTCGTCAAGGACCGCGAGGGACGCTTTCTGGTCGTCAACGAGGGCACCTGCCGCCTGTTCGACAACGACCGGAGCCAACTTCTCGGCGCGCGCGACCGCGACTTCTCCCCGCTCGACGTCGCCGCGCGCATCGAGGCCATGGACCAGCACACCATGCAGACCGGCGAGGTCACGGTGCTCGAGGAGGAGGTCTTCGACTTGAAGCGCCAGGAACGGCGCTTCTACCTGAGCACCAAGGCGCCGCTGTGCGATGCCGCCGGGACCGTCATTGGTCTGGTCGGCATCGGCCGCGACATCACCGAGCGCAAGTTCGCGGAGGACGACCTGCGGGCGGCGAAGTCCGAGGCCGAACGGGCCAACGTGGCCAAATCCAAGTTCCTTGCCGCCGCCAGCCACGACCTGCGCCAGCCGGTGCAGTCGCTGGTGTTGTTCCTCGGTGTCTTGAAAGAGCGTTTGGCCGGAACGCCGTCGGCGGACATGCTCGTCGCCATGGAGCAGGCGCTGGACGGGCTGCGCATGTTGCTGAACGGGCTGCTCGACGTCTCGCGGCTCGACGCCGGGCTTGTCGTTGCCAATCCTCTGGCGATGCCGGTCAGCCCGCTCCTCTCCCGCCTGGCGGCGGAGTACGAGCCGCGGGCGAACGGCAAGGGGCTGAGCTTCCGCATCGTGGACAGCGACGCCGTGGTGCACAGCGACCCGATCCTGCTGGAGCGCATGCTGCGGAATCTGGTGGAGAACGCCGTGCGCTACACGGAGCGTGGCGGTGTGCTGGTGGGAGCGCGGCGCCGCGGTGACCGGCTGCGCATCGAGGTGGTCGACACCGGCATCGGCATCGCCCCGGAGCGACAGGACGAGGTCTTCGAGGAATTCTTCCAGGTCGGGAACCCGGAGCGCGACCGCGGCAAAGGGCTGGGGCTGGGGTTGGCGGTGGTGCGGCGCCTGGCCCGCCTGCTTGGGCATGACATCAAGGTGCACTCGATTCTCCGGAGCGGCTCGACCTTCACCATCGAGGTCCCGGTGGCCAGCCCGACGCCGCTCGCCGTCGCGACGGAGCCGTCCGCTTCCGCCGCCGCTGGCGGCTTGGTGCTGGTGGTGGATGACGAGGAACTCGTCCGCTTTGGGCTCCAGGCCATGGTTGAGGGCTGGGGCTACCGAGTGCTGGCTGCGGGCTCTCTGGCGGAGGCGCTTCAGGTCCTGGGCGGCGGGGAGCCGCCGGACGTCCTTCTGGCGGATTACCGGCTGCGCGCCGCAGAGACCGGACTCGACGTCATCCGGGCGGTGCATGGGCATCTGGGCGCCCGCATCCCGGCCGCCATCGTCACCGGCGACACCGCTCCCGAGCGCCTCGCCGAGATCGCGTCCCACCGCGTGGTGTCTGAGGCGTGAGGCTGGCCCGCCGGAGCGCTCCCCCATAGCTGGCGCAGGCGGGCCGGCCGTTCGGGAGCGGCGGTCACCGTGTTCTTCGGCTAAGTTGAGGTTGCTTAACGACCATCAACCAAGACGGAGACCACGATGACCGAGGACAGGATCGCTCTTCAGGAGCTGATTGGGAAGAGCGCCGATGCCGACTTTCTGCGCGAGATGGTCGGCTTCGCCGCCCAGCGCCTGATGGAGCTGGAGGTGGAGAGCCTGTGCGGCGCCGGGTATGGCGAACGCAGCGAGGACCGCCAGACCAAGCGCAACGGCTACCGGGAGCGGACCTGGGAGACGCGCGCCGGGGCCATCGACCTGCGCATCCCCAAGCTGCGGCGCGGCTCCTACTTCCCGGCCTTCCTGGAGCCGCGCCGCACCGCGGAGAAGGCGCTAATCGCGGTGATTCAGGAGGCCTACGTGCAGGGCATCTCGACGCGCAACGTCGATGATCTGGTCAAGGCGATGGGCATGACCGGCATCTCCAAGAGCCAGGTCAGCCGCCTGTGCCAGGACATCGACGAGCGCGTGCAGGCGTTCCTGAACCGGCCGCTGGAAGGCGACTGGCCCTTTGTGTGGCTGGATGCGACCTACGTGAAAGTGCGCCAGGACGGCCGCATCGTCTCGCTCGCCGCCATACTGGCCATCGGCGTCAACAGCGATGGCCGGCGCGAGGTGCTGGGGCTCGGCCTCGGGCTGTCGGAAGCCGAGACCTTCTGGACCGATTTCCTGCGCACCCTCACCCGCCGGGGCCTACGCGGCGTAAAGCTGGTGATCGCCGATGCGCATCTCGGGCTGAAGGCCGCCGCTTCCAAGGTGCTGGGCGCCACACTTCAACGCTGTCGTGTTCATTGCATGAGGAATCTCCTCGCCTGCGTCGGCAAGGCGCACCAGACGATGGTCGCGGCCACCATTCGCACCGCCTTTGCCCAGGAGACCGCTGAGGCGGCGCATGAGCAGTGGCGCCGGGTGGCCGACAGCCTGCGGCCGCGCTTTTCCAAGCTGGCGGCGCTGATGGACGAGGCGGAGTTCGACGTGCTGGCCTACATGAAGTACCCCAAGGACCTGCGCACCAAATTGCACAGCACGAATCCTCTGGAGCGGCTGAATGGCGAGATCAAGCGGCGCACCAACGTCGTCGGCATCTTCCCTGGCGAAGGGGCGGTTGTGCGCCTCGTCGGCGCCTTGCTGCTGGAGCAGCATGATGAATGGGCGGTGGCCCGGCGCTACATGACCATGGAAAGCCTGGCCGAGCTGTGCCACCCTCACACCCCTGATCCGCTGTCCATCGCAGCGGAGTAGACCGGCGGCCTCAACCCGCCGAAGAGCACAGAGGCCCCCTCAGACACCACGCCTCGGGGCACGATCCTCGCCGAGGCGCAGGCCGGTGGGTACCGCCTGCTGCACAAGCCCGTCGCCGCCGGGGAGCTTCGGCAGGCCGTAGCTGATTTGATGGCGCAGGCCCACAGCCGCTTCGCGGCGGTGGCCGGAGGAAACCCGCGCGCGCTGCACCCCGCGCCCCCATCAAACCAGGCCGACTGAAGGCGGCGTTTCGGCGGCGCCATTTGGCCGCGAGGGCGCTCACGTCCTGGTTCCGGACCACCGACGGCGGGAAGCGCTCTCGGGCCTTGGCCGGGCTGTTGCACGGATGGGGCTGATGCCGTAGGCCATGGCTCCGCCTCCGTTCAGGTTCCTGGCCGTGCCCTACAAAGCGAACGCTGCCCGCCGTCACCACATCACACGACCGAAGCGGCGCGTGACCAATTGGGCCGCTTATGATGCGGCCTTGCGTCAGCGCGGCAGCCTCACCGTCTGGGTGAGCGACGAGGCGGTCGCGCGGTGGAAGGCGGTGCCCCGTACCACACCGGGTGGTCAGCCCCACGACTCGGACTTGGCGATCACGACGGCCTTGATGCTGAGGGCGGTGTTCCGTCTGGCGCTGCG
This sequence comes from Azospirillum canadense, assembly GCF_025961225.1. GTDB lineage: Bacteria > Pseudomonadota > Alphaproteobacteria > Azospirillales > Azospirillaceae > Azospirillum > Azospirillum canadense. Next base: position 622,075 of record NZ_JAOQNG010000003.1, read on the forward strand.
CCAGACCGAGGGGCTGATCGGTTCCGTCTTGCACCTGCTCGGGCTTGATCTGCCGGTGCCGGATCACTCCACCATCGCGCGCCGCGCCCGGACGGTGACGCTGCCCTCAGCACCGCGCTCGAGCGGCGCGCCCATCCACCTGCTGGTGGACAGCACCGGGCTGAAGCTGTGTGGGCCGGGCGAATGGCTGATCGAGAAGCATGGCACCAAGAAGCGGCGCTCCTGGCACGCCTTGCACATCGGCATGGACGCGGGCAGCGGCCGGATTGTCGCCGCCACGCTGACCGGGCGCGGCGTCGATGACGCCTCCCAGGTCGGCCCCTTGCTCGATCAGATCGCCGGACCGGTGGCCTCGCTGACCGGGGACGGCGCGTATGACCGGAGCGGCGTCTACGCGTCCGTGCACGAGCGCCATCCCGAGGTCGCGGTGGTGGCGCCACCGCGCAGCGATGCCGTGCTCAGCGACACCGCCGCGACCGTGCCCACCCAGCGTGACCGCCACATCCAGATGATCGCGCAGCAGGGCCGAATGGCGTGGCAGCGGGCCAGCGGCTACAACAAGCGGGCGGGCGTGGAAAGCCAAATGGCGCGCTGGAAGGGTCTCCTCGGCGAGGCGCTGCCCTTCCACTGTGACGCGGCGCAGGCCACCGAGGTCGCCATCGGCGTCGCGGTCCTCAACCGCATGATCGACCTTGGACGCCCGAACTCTGCCCGCGTCGCCTGATTACCAACGGGGCTGGGGCAATCTCTTGCTCAGTTCACCTCGATGCAACACGCCGACGCGCGGGCCAAAGCGGAGGCGGCGATCGCGCGCTACAAACAGGTCATTGGCGACCGCCTGCGCACCCACAGCGACGACGGGCGGCGTACCGAGCTCATGATTGCTGCCAACCTGCTCAACCGAATGTTCGGTTTGGCACGCTCGAGCTATGTCCGCGCTTCGTGAAAAGACGGGGGACATGGGCTCGGTCCGTCTCTGCTCGCCTTGATGCACCACGGTGCCGGATTGGGAAACAAAACTTCACGTAACTCGCGCCGTAGGTGAGGGGCATAACTGCAGAGGGTCCCCGTTCGCTTACGCTTAGAATTCGAGGTGCGGAAGCCCGTACTCAGAACGCGGATAACTTGAGGAGATACCCGATGCATGAAGCATTTGCGCCCAGTGGGCTCGTCTTGCCGGAGCAACCGGCCATGACCTCGCTCGGCTTCCAGATCTACCAAGCGAACGTAGAGCAATGGACCCAGCTTACGAACCCCGGCCCCCTGTCGTTCAGCGGCACGGCCGGCAACGATGCCATCCTGGGCTCCACCTCGTGGGACTGGCTCTCCGGCGAAGCTGGCAGTGACTATCTCGGCGGCGGGCTCGGGGGGGACATCCTCTACTCGTCCTTCTGGAGTGCGGACACGCCGGGCAGCTTCAACGTGCTTGAGGGCGGCGCCGACAACGACGCCGAGTACGGCGATAGGGGCATGGATCTCTTTGTCTTCGGCACCGCAAGCGGGCAGGACGTCATTCACTATTTCGATCCCACTCAGGACTACATCGTGATCGAAGCGGGTGCAAACGGCAGCAACCTCAACTCGGCTGCCGACCTTGCGGGCTGCATCTCCGACAGGCCCGAGGGCACCTTCATCGATTTCGGAGCCGGAAACAGTATCACGCTCGTAGATACTCCCTCGTCCGCCTTGCTCGATGCGAACTTCCTGTTCGTCGAGGTGACGGCGACCGGGCCCGCCTTTGTCTGAGCGCAACCCTGGCCAGCTGCGCCGCGCTGGAGCTTGTCGAATGGGATCCGGAAATTCCCGCGGTGGGAATCGGGAACCGTCACCTCGTTGAGGCTGGCGGCCCGGAAGTCTCGCGCGAAGCCGCCCGGCTTGGGAGGAGAGGCGTCGATCATCGCGGGGCGGTTGGAACTTCGCCAAGCGTCATGTCGGCTCCGCCTCTCGCACCAGCCCTTGTTCTTTGGCGCGGTCCAGCAGGTTCTTCACCGACGACCGGCTCCAGTGCAGACCACCGCGTGGCGTTGCTCTGGTGCACGGAGGCAGGAGGACGAAGTACTGCTCTGTTTGCTTGATCGTCAGGCGGCGCGGACGGATTCCGCGCCGTCCGAGGTCGAGCATGCGGTTAAGGACGTGGACGGCAATCTCGGTTTCGACCCGCTGTGCCGGTCGGGAATGGGCCTGCAAGGTGTCGCCGATGATCCGCCTGTAGCGACTGATCGCCCCTTCGACCCCGGCATTGGAGTTGTAGCCCGAGCATTTTTGCCAGCTCATGCGCCCCTGCTTGGCGATGGCCTGGAGATGCCGGTCCCGCTGGGTCGGAGCGGTGTCAGCCGACGGGCTGGAGACCGCCGTGGAGCGTGGCGGCACGACAACCGCAGCCTCCGGGGAGTGTTCGGCCACACCATCGTAAACTCGATCTTGGTTGTAGGTGCCGTCGGCGATGATGACGGCGAGCGGACCGTCGATCTGGTCGAGCAGGCGGCCGAGTTCAGCAGCATCGTTGACTTCCTTGCTGGTCAGGGTCGAGGCGACGATCGTGCCGGTGGCGGCATCGACACCCGGGTGCAACTTCTTCCAGGCCCGGCGGCGCTGAGTGCCATGCTTCTCGACCAGCCATTCACCCGGCCCGCTGAGCTTCACGCCGGTCCCTCTGTGCCAATAACCGTGAGACATCGGCTCCCCTGAAGTTTAAGCTCGAGGGCGTAGGAAATTCATTGCGTGACCATGCCCAACAAGACGCCCCTGCCAGCCACCGTATCGGACGGTCTTCTTGACGCCGGTGAGAAGCCGCGGGTTGTTGCCGCGCCTGCGGCAGTCCCCCAGAGATGTCGGCGCGTCCGAAGCGTCGAACCTTCACGGCGGCGGAGAAGCTGAGGATCCTCGCCGAGACGGATCGGGCGGCGGACACCGGCGGGATCGCCGCCATTCTGCGGCGGCAAGGCCTGTACTCGTCGGCCCTGACCGACTGGCGCCGACAGCGCGATGCCGGCGCCTTCGAGGCGCTGAAGCCGCTCAAGCGCGGGCCGACAGCGCCCCCCGCCACCCCGCTGGAGGCGGAGTTGGCCAAAGCTCGTCAGGACATCGCCCGGCTCCAGCGCCGCCTGGAACGGGCCGAGGCGGTCATCGAGCTTCAAAAACGTATGGCCCGCCCCGTCGGCAAGCGGTTTCTGATCCAGCGCTGAAAGTCTGCCCCAACGTATCCGGCCTCGGAGCACAGCTCCCGGCCCAGATGGAGATCCGCGCGGTCCGGTCCTCATAAAAGTCACGGCATCGACGCGCCGCATTTTGAACCAGGTTTCCGGGCCGCCGTTCGACTGTTCAGGCCATCTCGCTCAACCACCCGCAGACATCACCGTCCGGGACGATCGGCCCCGGACAATTCTATCCCTTCCGCCTGACCCCATCCGGCATCCGATGGTGGAACAGGGCGCCTGGAGGTCGTCCCTGGTCAAGCCCGCAGCCGCCGTAGGCGGTGGCCCGCTAGGGCCAGGCTTGAGGAGGGGCGGCCGAAGGCGGATCATCGCTTGCGGATGCCCGGTGGGCTGAAGGCGGCTCGGTTCATGCGTGTGCATGGTGCGCCTCATAGGTCGTCTGGCGCACCAGCACCGCCCAGGCGATCCGGGCCAGCTTGTTGGCGAGCGCCACGACCACCGTGTTGACGTGGGCGCGGGCGGACAGGGCGCGCAGCCAGGCACCAAGCGGTGTCGCCTTGCGACTGAGCGCCGGCAAGGCGGCCCGGGCGCCGTGGATCAGCAGGGTTCTGAGGTACACGTTGCCTCGCTTGCTGATGCCCAGCAGCTTCGCCTTGCCTCCGGTTGTCCTCTGCCGGGGCACCAAGCCAAGCCACGCGGCGAAGTCGCGGCCGCGGGCGAAGGCGCTCGCGTCGCCCACTGCCGCCGCCAGCGCCGTGGCGTTCAGCACGCCGATGCCGGGAATGGTGGCCAGGCGGCGCGCGCTGTCATCGCTGCGGGCGCGTTCCGCGAACTCGTCATCGAGCGCAGCGATGCGCTGGTCGAGATCCTGCCATTCGGTTTGCATATCCACCAGCAACTGACGGATTCGGGGGCTGAGATCAGCCGTCTCAGTTCCGGTTAACAGCTCGGCCAGAGCTTGTTCGAACTGTCGCCGTCCCTGTGGGAACACGAGGCCGCGTTCAAGCAGCACCGCACGCAGCTGGTTGATCAGCGCCGTTCGCTCCCCCACGAGCCGCGAGCGGACCCGATGCAGGATTTGCGCGTCGAGCTGCGCTTCGGTTTTCAGAGGAACGAAGCGCATGGTCGGCCGCGTCGCCGCCTCGGCGATCGCTTCGGCGTCGCGGTCGTCGTTCTTCTGCGCTTTGACGTAGGGGCGCACGTACTCCGGCGACATCAGCCGCACGGTGTGGCCCTGCGCGGCGATCTCGCGTCCAACGTGGTGGGCGCCGCAGCAGGCCTCCATGGCGACGACGCAGGTCGGCAGCCCAGCGGTGAACCCGATCACGTTCGTCCGCGCCATCCGGCGACGCAGGACGACGCGCCCCGCCGCGTCCAGTCCGACCACACTGCACGTCCGCTTGCCAAGGTCGATCCCCAGTACGGCAATCTGCATGTCGCCCTCCTTTCTCAGCTCAGTCCGCCGCTTTTAACGGCGGAGCGTGAGGGGCGGGCCATTCCATAAAATTCTCGGACCTTCTGGGGATTGCCCTGCCTCCCGCCGACAGCGACGAGACGCCGCGATGAGCGCGATCGCCACCTTGGCCCCCGGCCGTGGCCTTGTGAGCGCGGCCTGCGCCGCCGTGGGTGTCGCACGCGCCAGCGTCCATCGACACCGGGTTCGGCTGGCTGGCCGGGAACCGGCGCCTCGCCCCCGGCCACGACCACCGCGGGCGCTCGCGACCCAGGAGCGCCAGACGGTGCTCGCCCTTCTGCGCGCGCCGCGCTTCATCGATCTCGCCCCGGCGGAAGTCTACGCCACCCTGCTCGACGAAGGCGTTTATCATTGCTCCATCCGCACCATGTACCGCCTGCTGGCCGAGCATGACGCGGTCCGGGAGCGCCGCGACCAGTTCCGCCATCCGGCCTATCGAAAGCCCGAGTTGCTGGCCAAGGCCCCCAACGAGGTCTGGTCCTGGGACATCACAAAGCTGATGGGGCCGATGAAGTGGTCCTATTACTATCTCTACGTGATCCTCGACATCTTCAGCCGCCGTGTGGTCGGCTGGTGCGTCGCCGATGCCGAGAGCGCCGCCCTGTTCAAGGCGCTGTTCGAGGAGACGCTGGCCAAGAACGCCGTCCCGCCCGGCCAATTGACCCTGCACGCCGATCGCGGCGGCCCGATGAAGGCCAAGGCCACCGCCCTCCTGCTCGCCGATCTTGGCGTCACCAAATCGCACAGCCGGCCCCATACCTCCAACGACAACCCGTTTTCCGAGGCCCACTTCAAAACCCTGAAATATCAGCCGCAATTCCCCAAGCGCTTCGGTGGAATCGAAGATGCCAGGGCCTTCTGCCGCGACTTCTTCACCTGGTACAACCGGGATCACCATCATGCCGGGATCGGCCTGATGACCCCCGACCAGGTGCATTACGGGCAAACCGACGCCGTCCATGCCGCACGCCAGGAAACCCTCGATCGTGCCTATCACCGCAACCCGGAGCGCTTCGTTTGCAAAGCGCCCGAACCACCTGCCAAGCCCATCGAAGCCTGGATCAATCCGCCGCAAAAGCCGGAGAGTATCCAAGCCTAATCCATAACTCGGGCTGTCTCACAATCGTTGACACGTTCCGGGTACTGTCGACCAGCAGGGGCACCGGTCCGCTTGCCGCCTGAGGCGCCAGCGCCAGCGTCCTGGATCGTCGGCTCAAGGGAGAATGATCCGGCACCGGCAGCTCCAGCCCCATCAGCGCGAGCAAGGAGCCGACCAACCCCTCGGTCTGGCGCAGCGGCTGGTGAAATACTGTCCTCGTGATCAGCGCTGTCTCGCGAGATCCGAGGAGCGCGCCTGGCCGCCCGGCGTGGTCCGCGGCGGCGTCTGCCAAGCTGCGACCGCCTCATCACTGAACCAAATCGTCAACGAGCCCCGCTGGTGCAGGCCAGCCTCGTAGGCCGACCAGTTCGTCACCTTGGAGCGGGTCCTCGCAATCCGGTGGCGGCGGTCGGCATTGTGTTTGTGCGGCATGGTCAGACGGGCGATCAGAAAGGGGCAGGTTTCCTATCGAACCCCGTCCGCAGGGGCAACAACGGTATCCGTGCACCAATGCAGGAACCGGTGATCGCCTTGGCTTCGGCTAACGACAGCCCCAGCGTCTCCGGGGCAAGGTCGCCGCAGTCGAGCCGGGCCACCTCGTGAACCTCCCGCTCCCCATCCGCCGCGATCAACACCACCTGCACCGCCATCCGGATCATCCCGAGCCCCGCTCCGCCGTGAACGCTTGCCGCAGAGCGGCGCGTTGACCGCGGCGCGCGCGAAGGCGCCGGGCAGAAAGGGCCGGCGCGCCTCCAGGTGGGCCACCGCCCGCTCGAAGGCGTGGCGCTCTTCGGGATCGTCGAGGGTGGAGCGGTCCCCGTCCGCCACCCGCCGGAGGACGGCGGCGACGGTGTCCAGGTCCTCGGCCATCGCCCAGCCGGTCGCCGCGCGCCGTTGCTCGGCGAAGTCCCGGGGTCCGCCTCACGCGTCCGGCGGGCTGGTCTCGCGACCGGCCAGGCACACCGGATGAGCCTGCCGGGGCACGGTCGCCAGGATCGTCTCCACGCGGATGTCGATCTGCCAGCCGGCCCGGAAATCGTATTCGTAGAGGTAGCGCTCGGTGGGCCGGAACCGGAAACGCGCCAGCGGCACGGCCTCGGCGTCCTCGCCGAAGTTCAGCCCGCCGATGGCCGGGATGCCATAGCTCCGGCCATGGATGCGGAAGCGGTGCAGGTGTTCATCATTCCAACCCATCAGCACCTGGATGACCCGGTGCAGATCGGCGACCGACAGGCGATCCACCACCCGCACCCGGCGCTACACCGCCGGATGAACATCGCGCAGCTGCACCTTCAAATGCAGTGTCTGAGGCGGAAGCGAGTCGGACATCGCGCCAGCTATACCTCAGCCAAGTCGCGGTTGCCCCGTTTCGTGATGGGCTCCCTCGGTTTGCCGGAAGGCGAAGTGGAACGGCGCCCGCAGCGTCAGCGCCGTCTCGATCGCTGCGGCCGAGTAGCGGGGGTGTCCACCGCGCGTGGCGCGCGGGGCGGCGCGGCAAGCCTGGAGGGCGTCCTCGTTGAACCAGATGGTTAGGCTGCCCCGCTGGCGCAGGCTGGCCTCATAGGCCGCCCAATTCGTCATGCGGTACTTGGCGCGGGGGAGCTGGTGGCGGTGCGCAGCGTGGTGTTTGAACGGCATCGGGCGGTGGTGGCGACAAGCATCAACGGGGACATGGCTTCTACGCCGACCCGCAAGCCGTCGGAAACCCACCATCCGCGCACCACGCTGACAGCACCGACACGGTTGCACCATACACGCTGCCCGCCGGCCGAATGTCCCCGATAGATGGGTAACGGCGCCGGTGCTCCCGCCCGGACGAGTGACGCCCTTCACAAAAAAAGCCGCCAATTCGAATGATTATGGCGATGATGTTTCGCGTTATATGGCTGTAATCACAGACTCCAAGGCCAATAACGCGTGTAATAGTCTCATCTTATGACAACACCGCTGCTGAAATCACAGAGGGGTTCTTGCACATGATCAACGATGCACTTGGTTCTTCGGCTCCGCTTGTCGATCCGTCGCCGGTGACTCCAGCCACCTCGACTGACCCGGTCTCTCCATTCACTTCGGTCAGTCAGGAGCCGGTGGCGACGGACGGTCCGGACACCATCAACGGCACGGCCGGACCGGGCGAGATCGACGCGAAGGGCGGCAACGACTATGTCTCCGGCAGTGCGGGCGGCGACATCATCCACGGGGGTGCCGGTGACGACGTGATCTCCGCCGAGCGGCTCTCTATCGGCGAGAGAACGACCACGAGCCGAACCGGTGGCGACGCGCCGAATGATTGTGAGCACTCGGCGCTTCAGGCCCTACGGAGCTATCTCGGCCCCAAAGACATCGCCGGCGTGGAGGCCTGCCTGAACGCCATCCTCGCCCGGCTTCCATCCCCTGAGAATCTCTCCACGAACACGCTTCTCGTCGCATATGGCGGGGGCAAAGACAGCTCGTACATGTTGGCTTTCGTTCGCCTGGTCCAACTGCTTCTGCTGGAGCAGCGAGGCGACACGTTCAAACTGCGCATCTCGACCAATCGCCATGGCGGAATGCCTTCGGCTGTAATGAACAATATTCACACGGTCTACCTCCGCCTCGGGATCTATGGCGATCAGTATGTCGAACCCCTGCTCGTCGATGGCAATGAGGTTCATCCGTTCCAGGTAAACAGGAAGCTGCCGGCCGCGGTCGTCGAGCGCAACCGTCGTGACATACTTCTCAGCGGGCATCGTACCCAGGCGGACGCCCGCCCCACATTCTGCAATGCCTGCAACCTGAGCATGATGAATTCCTTCGGACTGGCTTCCTGGTACCAGGGCGGAGTGGATCTCATCATCACCGGGGATTCGATTTTCGAGCAGCGTTCGTACGCGCTCTGGGTCAACCGTCTGGCCCAGCGCCTTGGTGTCGATCACACCGGTCCCAAGAGCAAACGCACGCCGGGATTTGCCGGTTTTCTCAAGACCTTGGACGGGATCTCGGAGCACTATTTCTCCGAAATTCATGGCCGAGATTCCCCGCAATTGGCGGATCGCCGGATCTACTTCAACGACAGGGAACGTGGTCCCGAGTTCTTTTCCATTTATCGCTTCACCGGCTACAGCGCCCGCGACCACTGGCCGCTTTTGACCGAGTTCCTGGGATTTCAGTTCGATGAACTGGCATTCAGCTTTTCCGAGTCCGATTGTGCCAACCCCGCGCTGATGGCCCATCTTCGGGGCTTGAAGACTCAGTATCTGTACGCCCGCACCTATGAGGAAGGGGTGCGCGAATACGCTGAATTCGCCCTCGAGCTCATGCAGTCGAAGGACTTCCCGGAGATCCTGATTGACGAGATGAAACGGCGATACGCCTCGCCGCAAGCGATCCAATCGATGCGGCGGAAGATCTCCGAGTTCGCCTATGAATCATTCGGGCTCACCGAGAGCCAGATGATCGCCATGGTGTACTCTCCCTTCGTGTGCGCCGGAAAGAACCTGGAAAGATACATCTTCGAGCAGGCAGTGGTCCTGGTCCCATTCCTTGGCGAAGTCAGAGAGCTTTTGGCCGGGACCGCTCCGACGGCTGACACGACGGATTTGTGGATCGCGGATGTCCTCACCCGAAAAACGGGCTTGAGCCTGAAGGAGATGCGCGACTGCTACCGGTTCGACAGCCGGGATGGCTCTTCGCTGTTCAAGACGATCTTGGAGCGCGATCCCCACAAGAAGCTCGTCCGGACTGTGCAGTCCCCCGGCGGGGCGCCGGTCGCCGAGTGGATCTCGGGGAGATAAGCAATGCGAAGCTATTTCGTGCAAATCGGAGCCACGCGCGACGGCCTGGATCCCTACCTGCGGTCAGCGCGCAACCGCGGCCACACCACCGTACTGATCGAGATTTCGGAATATCTGGAACTCCGGTATGAGCTGAAGCGGGAAAATTTCGACCTCGAACTCGCCGTAGAGGAGCCTTCCGATCCGGCAGCCGTCTTCGGGGTGATCTCCCGGCTGCCCGGAAGAATAGCGGGAGTGGCAGCCGGTTTCGAAAGATATGTCGCTTCGGCGGCGGCTCTTCAGGCCCGGTACAGGCTGGGCCCCCCATTTACTCCTCCCGACAAGGCAGGCCAGAGATGGCTGCTGGAGCGGGCGGCTGTCCCCGTCCATCAGCCGAAGTTCCACTCGGCCGGGGACGGAACTGGGCTCGGCTTCCCGGTCGTGGTCAAACCGAGCAACGGCGGTGGCGGGCTGGGGGTATACTTGGCCAAGACGCCGGAGGCCTACGCGCAGGCCTTGGCGCTGATCCGGGCAGCCCGTAACTATGATGGAGCGGATTTCTCCGATGTGCTCGTCGAAGAATATTTGGAAGGAGACGAGTGTTCAGTTCAGGGGCTGGTCCGGGAAGACGGAAGCGTCAGTATCATTACCGTGTGCCGAAAACTGATCTCGACCGCTGCCGTCGGCGGATCGCCTGATCTTCTTGGATTCCGTGAGACCGCACACATCACCGCTCCGGAACTCGGCGTGCGCCCCGACGTGCGGACGTTCGTCGAGGATTGCGTGAGCGCCGTGGGCTATCCCCTGGGACCCTTCCACATTGATTTCAAGATTGCAGCGCATCGGATCTCGTTCATCGAGATGGGATTTCGCCTCTCAGGAGGAGGCATCGTCGAACTCGTCAGCATGGCTTCGGGGCGTGACTGGGCGGATGAGGCCTTCTGCCTCCTGACGAGACTCCCACAGCTCAAGCCGGAGAACCCAGCTTGTCCCGGCGTGCGGCACATCGGCCAGATCGGCCTAGTGAGCGAGGCGGAACTGGCGCGCGCGCGTCAGCTTCCCAACGATCCTTGGGTGCATATCCAGCAAGTCCCGTCGGCCGACCCGGGCATTCAGTGGTCCGAGCGCCTCAAATCCGACCTCCAGAGACATGCCGGGCTGATCGCAAGAGTGCGTGTTCCCGGCGCCTCGCACGCGGAAGTTCAGGCACGGCTCCTGAGCTGCGCGCGGGAAAGGCTCTCCTCCCATGTGTAGGCTGCTGCTGGCCCAGGGCGATTTCACGGCCTCCGCGGTGTTCCATGCCGCAGCCTTGATGGCCGGTGGAGGGGGTGCGAAGCATGACGGCCCGATTCGGGTCCACCCGGATGGCTGGGGCATGGCGGCGTATGATCGCGGACGCGCAGGCTGGTCCATCCACCGCAGCACGCACCCGATCTTCGACACGGACCTGTCGCGGATGCCGGCGGTCGGGAAACCCGAACTCCTGCTTGTACACAGCCGGCACGCAACCCGACTGGCCACAAAGGGCCTGGAGTTCACCCATCCCGTCGAGGAGGTTCACCAGGATCGGCACTGGCACCTGATGCACAACGGTTACCTGCCCACGACAGCGTTCGCCCTGGGCCGGGATCAATCCCGCTTCGATTCACGCGAGTACCTGGAGCTCCTGCTCCGCTGCACCGAGGGTTCCCGGCTCGATCCTGAAACCGTGCTGGCATCGCTCGGCTCGCTCGAGCCGCCGGGCAGCTCGGCCAATGCGTTCCTGTTCAATGACGAACATCTCTATGTGATCCACTGGAGCTTTCGTTCCCATCGGTATCCGCATTACGTAACGCTCTGGTCAGCCGGGCACAAGGGCGCAAGCTTCATCTCTTCCGAGATCCTGGAGACGCTCGCGCCGCGCGCAAGCTGGAAGCAGCTTGCCCAGAGCCTTCTGATCGAAATTCCCCTGAAAACGTGAGGAAAAATCCATGTTTAGCCCCGCTTGGAGCTGTCTGTCCTTGTCTGCCGAAAACCCGGAAGCAAACCGAAAGGCGCTGCAGGACCTCATCGAGTCCCGGACCGCCATCCTGAAGCTGGAGGGTTTCTTTTCGCCCAATCGGCTCAAGAGCCTTCACGAGCGCATCGGCGCAAAAAAGAGCCTGGCCCAGGTCACCGGCTATGTGAACGGAAGCCTGACGACTTTCGGCCCGTACTTGGCCAAGCATCTCGCCGACCTCTCCCGCTATTTCGAGCAGGCTGGCGAGATTTATCGGATCTTTGGCGAGGATTTCGAGCTGGACCGCGAGGTCCGCTCCAAGATCGGCCACCATTTCGGGCTTGAGAAGATCGAGCCCGCATTCGACATCCAGCACGGTCCCTACGCTCCCTGCACCATCCGGATCCACGGCAACCGGGTCGCCAATCCGCTTCACAACGACAACATCAAGCGGGATGGCGCGAACAGCGGGCTGACCGTGGCCGGCCTGACGCACCAGCTGAGCTGCGTGGTCTGCATCCAGGAATGCACTTCGGGAGGCGAGCTCAAGCACTACCAGAAGCAATGGGAGCCCGCCGACGAGCGCTACAAGATCCCGGCCGGGCTCGGCTACGAACCCCAGGTCGTCGACGGATACCCAAGCATCACCTTCCGCCCTCGCGAGGGTGATGTCTATCTCATCAACCCGATGAATTATCACGAAATCCTGCCGACCTACGGGAAGGATCGGATCACCATGGGATTCTTCTTCGGATTTACCGATCCCGAACTCAGGCAGGCCATTGCCTGGAGTTGACAGGCGAAACGCTCAGTTCCAAGCAAGCCATACGGCCGGCGGATGAACATTTCCAGTGCCCGCCGACCGTCGAACCCGACAGATCAATGCCTTCGGCGGTGATCGAAAGGGTGATACGGACGAAGCCTTCAGGCGCCGTTTGTATCAAGTTCTTCATACTGAAGGAGCCATAGCATGCGTCCACGTTGCGCTATTGTCGATGCCTACTCCGCCGCCCGGTTCTTGCCGCGGGAGTTCCAAGCGCTCGGCTATGACTGCATTCACGTCCAGAGCACTCCTGAAATTTTGCCGGTCTTCCGCACGAGCTTTCAGCCCGACGATTTCATGGCCAATGTGATCCATCGCGGGGACCTTGGCGCCACGATCCGGGAACTTGCCGCCCTCGCGCCGGAACTGGTCATTGCGGGGATCGAATGCGGGGTCGAACTCGCCGATCAGCTCAGCGTGCGGATCGGCAGGGTTACGAATGGTCTCGACCGTTCGGAGGCTCGAAGAAACAAATATCTCATGGCGGAAACACTTCGGGAAAAGGGGATCCGCGCGGTCAAGCAGGCCCGTGTCGGCGACTTGGCCTCGCTCGTCGGCTGGACCGAGGAGCATGGCGACTGGCCAGTCGTGGTGAAGCCGATCAACAGCGCCGGCTCCGACGGGGTATCGATCTGCCATTCCACGGCCGACGTGATACGCGCGTACCACGCCATCGCGGGAATGACCAATATCATGGGAAAACCTAACCATGATGTCCTAGTCCAGGAATTTCTGAAAGGCGACGAATACATCATCAATTCTGTCAGCTGCGCCGGCGAGGTGTACTTCACTGATCTTTGGAAAAGCTGGAAGATTGCGATCGACGGAGGCAGGAAAATGATTTACGACACGGAACAGCTTCTGCCCTTCGACGGTGTCGTACAGGAAAGCCTGCGGGGATACGTCGCCCAAGTCCTGCAGGCGCTCGAGATCTGGCACGGGCCGGCGCATACCGAAGTCATGCTGACCTCGCAAGGGCCGGTGCTGATCGAAGTGGGTGCGCGCGTTTCCGGAGGAATGCATCCCCAGGCGCACCTGCAAGCTGTGGGGCACACGCAGTTCCAGCTCACGGCCCTGGCCTATGCGAACCACGAAGCCTTCTTCAAAAAAGCCCGTGTGCCGTACCAGGTCCGCTGTCCTATTGTCTGCGTCGCCCTGATCTCCAGCCAGGAGGGCGTTGTGGCGGAGATCCCGATTGCCGAGGAACTCAAGAGACTTCCCTCCTACATCGCCGCGCAGTTGCGCGTGAAACCGAATGGCCCCATCCGGAAGACGGGGGATCTCAACTCCTCTCCTGGTGATGTGTTCCTGGGGCATCCGGATCCCGAAATTCTCCGCGCGGACTATTTGCACCTCCGCGAGAGGGAAAAAACCGGGTTTCTGGTTCAATAACTCGCGATATTTTCGGTCAACTTCATCGCCACTCAGTATTGGAAATCATCATGGCTTCAGAAAACGGTATTCCCACGGACGGGACAATGGCACTACCCGGAAAACGCCAACACTCCGGAGGTTTCATAAGAGCATTGCTCACTTCCAGGATCGGCAAGACAAGCAAGTGGGTGGGTCCCACTTTTGTCCTGATCTTCCTCTTGCTCTCCGTTAGCACGGATGTGGGGCTTGGCCATCTACTACAGGACTACGATCCTGTCGCCACGCTGGTGCTCTGCTTCGGCATGGTGATCGGCTTCTTTTTGATGGTGAACTCCACCGGCCTGAAAGCCATTTTCAACAAGGGCAGGCGGGACTGGCAAGACATCCTGCTGCTGAACCTCTCGACGGCCGGAAGCTGGGCCGGGCTTTTTTTCGCGCTCCGGTATTTCGAGCCCGCGATGGCGATCTCCTTCATCCACTTGATCGGCCCGGTGGTGACTCTTGCGCTGGAGCCCTGGTTCGGGAATCACAAAAAGCCGTCCGGGCTGGAACTGGTGTCCGCTTTCGGAATCGTGGCCGGGATGGTTTTCCTTGGAATCATCACATCCCACGGCAAAAGCGGAGTCGGCGCGATCTCGAATGCCGGATTTCTGGTGGGCACACTGATGTCCCTGCTCGCCGGGATCTCGGTCGTCTGCAATACGCTCTTCTCGCGGCGCGTGGCCGGAAAGGGCTGGTCTACCAGCGAAGTCATGACGGTCCGCTTCTATGCGCTCGCGCTTTTCGCTCTCTGCGCCTGTTCGCCGAACGCCATCCAGCCTCTTCTGAACGCGAGCGCGCTATTGCCGATCGCCTTGATCGCATGTCTGGGCATCATTGTGCCCCTTTATACGCTTCAGCTCGGAATTGAGAGAACCGATCCGCTTGTCGTGGCGTTGCTCCTGACGAACTCGCCTTTGGCCACGATCCTTTTGCAGAACGTCGACCAGAGACTTAGCCCGGCGGTCTTCTCGGTTGTCGGAATTGGCGTCTGCGCCTGCTTCTCGACCCTCGGGGTCATTGCCCGGATCGGGAACAAGTAGCTTCGACTTTGGTGCACAATCGTGCAGCCAACCGCAATCTCGACCTTCTGGGCAGACAGGCCGCCGGGAACGGAGGTTGAGACCGATCAGGTGCTTGCAGCGCATCATCGCCCCCTCCCCCAAGGGATCGACGGGACGCTGTTGCATCGAGGCTATGGCGCTTCTGACGGCGTGGCCGGCGCTGTAGATTACGCGATGCGGACGGAGTCCGGGCGAGTTGATCGTGCCCCGAGGCGTGGTGTCTGAGGGGGCCTCTGTGCTCTTCGGCGGGTTGAGGCCGCCGGTCTACTCCGCTGCGATGGACAGCGGATCAGGGGTGTGAGGGTGGCACAGCTCGGCCAGGCTTTCCATGGTCATGTAGCGCCGGGCCACCGCCCATTCATCATGCTGCTCCAGCAGCAAGGCGCCGACGAGGCGCACAACCGCCCCTTCGCCAGGGAAGATGCCGACGACGTTGGTGCGCCGCTTGATCTCGCCATTCAGCCGCTCCAGAGGATTCGTGCTGTGCAATTTGGTGCGCAGGTCCTTGGGGTACTTCATGTAGGCCAGCACGTCGAACTCCGCCTCGTCCATCAGCGCCGCCAGCTTGGAAAAGCGCGGCCGCAGGCTGTCGGCCACCCGGCGCCACTGCTCATGCGCCGCCTCAGCGGTCTCCTGGGCAAAGGCGGTGCGAATGGTGGCCGCGACCATCGTCTGGTGCGCCTTGCCGACGCAGGCGAGGAGATTCCTCATGCAATGAACACGACAGCGTTGAAGTGTGGCGCCCAGCACCTTGGAAGCGGCGGCCTTCAGCCCGAGATGCGCATCGGCGATCACCAGCTTTACGCCGCGTAGGCCCCGGCGGGTGAGGGTGCGCAGGAAATCGGTCCAGAAGGTCTCGGCTTCCGACAGCCCGAGGCCGAGCCCCAGCACCTCGCGCCGGCCATCGCTGTTGACGCCGATGGCCAGTATGGCGGCGAGCGAGACGATGCGGCCGTCCTGGCGCACTTTCACGTAGGTCGCATCCAGCCACACAAAGGGCCAGTCGCCTTCCAGCGGCCGGTTCAGGAACGCCTGCACGCGCTCGTCGATGTCCTGGCACAGGCGGCTGACCTGGCTCTTGGAGATGCCGGTCATGCCCATCGCCTTGACCAGATCATCGACGTTGCGCGTCGAGATGCCCTGCACGTAGGCCTCCTGAATCACCGCGATTAGCGCCTTCTCCGCGGTGCGGCGCGGCTCCAGGAAGGCCGGGAAGTAGGAGCCGCGCCGCAGCTTGGGGATGCGCAGGTCGATGGCCCCGGCGCGCGTCTCCCAGGTCCGCTCCCGGTAGCCGTTGCGCTTGGTCTGGCGGTCCTCGCTGCGTTCGCCATACCCGGCGCCGCACAGGCTCTCCACCTCCAGCTCCATCAGGCGCTGGGCGGCGAAGCCGACCATCTCGCGCAGAAAGTCGGCATCGGCGCTCTTCCCAATCAGCTCCTGAAGAGCGATCCTGTCCTCGGTCATCGTGGTCTCCGTCTTGGTTGATGGTCGTTAAGCAACCTCAACTTAGCCGAAGAACACGGTGACCGCCGCTCCCGAACGGCCGGCCCGCCTGCGCCAGCTATGGGGGAGCGCTCCGGCGGGCCAGCCTCACGCCTCAGACACCACGCGGTGGGACGCGATCTCCGAGTTCGAGCATGCGGTTTAGGACCAGGACGGCGACCCCAATCTCGGTCTGCTGCAGGTCGTCGGTGTGGAAGCGGAGACCATCCGCGATGACGTGTTTGTCGCGGCTGAAGACGACCTCCACGAGCGCGCGTACGGTACGTTGTCGCCGGATGCTGCCTGCCACGCCCTGCGCCCACCCTCGCCGATGGCCAGCAGATGCCGATCGCGCGGCGTCGGTGCGCTCTGCGCCGTGTCGTTCGGCACCGCCGTCGCGCGGGGCGGCCCGACCACGGCGGCCCCGGGCTGCCGTTCGCCCACGGCTGTGTAGACGCCGCTCTGGTCGTCGGCGCCGTCCGCGATGACCGTGTCGAAAGGCTCGGTCATCTGATCGAGCAGCGGGCCGACTTGCGAGGCGTCATCCACGTCATGGTCGGTCAGTGTCGCGGCGACGATGCGCCCGGTGGCGGCGTCCAGGCCGATGAGCAGCTTCCGCCACGCGCGGCGCCGGCGCGTGCCGTGCTTCTCGGCTAACCAATCACCGGGACCGCACAGCTTTACACCGGTACTGTCGACCAACAGACGGACCGGCTCCTTGGCTGTTGCCGGCGGGGTCGGGACGGTGACGGCCTTGGCCCGGCGGCTGAGCGTGGAATGATCCGGCACCGCCAGATCGAGCCCGAGCAACCGGACGAGGGAGGCGACCAGACCCTCCGTTTGCCGCAGGGCCAAGCGGTCCACCGCGCGCAGCAGCAACGCCGTGAGGATCGCCAGGTCGGAGGAGGTCCGTTGCCCGCCCGGCGTGGCTCGCGTTTCGGCGCGCCAGCGCTCCACGGCCTCGTCGCTGAACCAGACGGTCAGACTGCCACGCGCCTGCAGCGCCGCATCATACTCCTTCCAGTTGCGAACCCGATAGCGCTGCTTGGGGATGTGGTGGCGGCGAGCAGCATTGACTTTGAACGGCATTGCTTGGAGAAGAAGGTGGCGAGAGCGGCGGCAACACTCCTACGATGCCGTCCCGCTACCCGCAATCACCGGCTCGCTGCAACAACGTCGCGGCCAACGCCACCTTCGTCTTGAACGCCGCGCTGTGCTTCTGCCGGGTCTGTTTCACGTACTGCTCCTGTACCAAACTACTTATAGGAGCAGGACTCTCGTTTCGTCACCTGTCTCATACGGCCGGCGCATGAATGGTTCATGATCGGCCGACCGTATGACCCTCTCGCACATGGCGTTGCCATGTGCTGCCGGGTTTAAATCGAAGGCGTTTGATGGAAGCCATCAAACGCCTTCGATATCAGATCCGGGGGCCATCTCACACGGCGGTCTTTCTCAGGATTTGTGGTGGGAACCTTGAGCCCCGCGCTCTCCGCGCGGGGCTCTTTTTATTGGCGGGCCGCGAATCTTTCCAAGTAAAGCGCCTCGCCGAATGCGAAATAATCTTTCAATATTAGTCTGATTTTGGTTGAGCGGCCAACAGATTTCGCGCCCGCATTGGGGTGAAATGAACACATCCACGGTTTGCGCCCGGATTTCCTTTCCATCCTACACAAGGCAGGAGCTACCCCGATGTCCCAAGTCGAAGTGTCCGACCAAGCCCAATATCCCTGGCAGAGCATCGTCTTCATCACCTCGACCTATGCCAACGGCGAGGTGCACACCGGGTCCGGCGTGATGGTCGGCCCCAACGACGTCCTGACCGCGTCGCACGTCGTTTATGACTCGACCACGGGCGAGAGCCCCGTCCAGGTCACCGTCACCCCGGCCTTCGACCCGTCCCACTTCGAGGCACCCTTCGGGTCCGTGGACGCAGTCTCCTGGCATTACAACAACGGTTTCGATCCGAACGGCGACGGTCTGATCGTGTCCGGCAATGGCGGCAGCGGGCTGGAGGGGGTCGAACTCGACGCGGCCCTACTCGATCTTGGCGTGCCGCTCGGCAACCAGACGGGGTGGATGGGGATCGATCCCACCTTCGTGTCCGGCGATGTCAACCTGACCGGGTTTCCCGACCTCTATGGCAACACCATGATGAACGACACCGGCTGGGTGCAGGACAACCCGTTCGACGCCTTCATCGACATCAGCGGCATGGAGGTTCACCCCGGCAACTCCGGCGGGCCGCTCTGGTACGAGCAGAACGGCGTCGGCTACGTCGTCGGCCTGGTCTCGACAGGCGTGGCCGCCCATGACGTTGCGGCGAGCTATGGCTCCTTGCTCGCGTGGATGGACGGGAACGATCACCTGATCTCGGCGGTCTGAGCCATCCGGGCTCCGCCCGGTGTCGCCGTCGTAGGAGCGGCACCGGGCGGGGCAGGAGGCGCGGTTTCATTTCGGGTCACCCGCAACCGGACGTTCCGGCCACGTGGAAGCGCAGCGGCAGCTCCGACGTCGAGCCCGTCGCCCGGTGCGGGACGCCCAGTTCACCGTTGCGGAAACCACCATAGGGAGAGGGCAGGGGGCCAGCGGGGTCGAGCGGCAATCCGCCCCCGTTGCCGACAATCAGGCTGCTGCTCGCGCGTCCGCCACGGCCGGCGCAGCTGTCGCGCAGGAGGTCCCGGGTGTTCAGGAAACTTTCGGGCAGTTTGACCAGGCTGCTGGCGATGGTGTTGTCGGGAGCCGGCGTGGAGATTGTGCCGGACACACTTTCGGCCGAGGACGCCTCGATCAGAGTGTCGGGGGTGGTCAGCAGCTGGTCGGCCCGAACGGTGATGTTGCCGCCACTGCCCTTTTGCGCGTTCGCCTGGATGCGGCTGTTCTGCAGCACCGCGAAAGGCGGGTCGATGACGATGTTGCCGCCACTGCCCGTTCCGCCGGCCACCGAGGTGGTGACTGCGCTGTTGCGCATATCGAGGAGCCGGCCCACTCCGATGGCAATGTCCCCGCCATTTGACGTCATCGTCTGTGTCTGGATAGCGGCCTGATCAAGGGACAGCGTGTCGGTAACCGTAAGCGTGATCGGGCCCCCAAGCCCCGAGCCGGCACTTTCCGCGCTGATCAAGCCGTCACGGCGGAGCAGTACGCTCTCAGCATTGATGGAGATGGAACCGCCATCGCCAGTCGAGTCTGGTTGGGCGCTGCTCAACACGCCCGTCAAGGTTTGCGCACCGTCACGGTCGATTTGCAATTCGCCGGCTCGCACAGTCACGGCCCCGGCATTTCCCTGCTCGAACGTCAGGCTGCGAATCTGGCCGCCATGGGTGAGTGCGAGCGGACCATCGGCCGTGACATCGACGGTCCCGCCATTACCGTTAGAGCCAGCTTCGGCGCTGCTTCCAATGCCGGTGAAGCGTGGAGGGCCGTCCACGCCGTCGATCAACAAAGAGCCCGCATGCACGCTCACGGCGCCGGCATTCCCGTGGGCAAACGTGTTGCTGCTGATCTCGCCGGCGTCGACCAGCGCCAACGTTCCCGCGGTGGCAACGGTCACCGTTCCAGCGTTGCCGCGCGACCCCGTGTTGGCGTTGCTCGCTATGCCCGTGAGGGCTGGTGCGTTGGCGCCATCGATCAGCAGCGACCCGGCCTGCACGACGACATTGCCGGCATTCCCCTTGGCATAGGTGTCGCTGTTGACGACGCCACCCCGGCTGATGGCGAGGGGGCCGGCGGTGGTCACCCGGACCGTGCCGGCGTTGCCTTCGGACGTCCGGTTGGCGCTGCTCGTGATGCCGGTGAAGTCCTCACCGCCGTTGCCGGTGATGGACAAAGAGCCGGCCTGCACCGTCACCCCGCCGGCATCTCCCTTGGCGAAGGTATCGCTCGTGATAATGCCGCCGGGAGTGATGGTCAGGGCGCCCGGCGTGGCGACCCGGACCGTGCCGGCGTGGCCGCCGGAAAACCTCTCAGCGGTGCTGCCGATGCCGCTGCGCGTGCCGTTGCCTTCGAACCCGGCGATCGACAGGCTGCCGGCCCAAACGGTGACGTCGCCGGCGTTGCCTTGAGCGTAGGTGCTGCTGCTGATTTCACCGTCGTGGCTGATCGTCAAGGGGCCGGCCACGAGAAGGTCGACCGTACCGGCGTTGCCTCCAGAAAGGAGGTTGGCGTCGCTGCCGATTCCGGTGAAGCTCTCGCCGTCGTTGCCGGCGATGGACAGAGCGCCGGCGCGCACCGTCACCCCGCCGGCGTTGCCCTTGGCGTAGGTGTCGTTGCTGATGATACCGCCTTGGCTGATGGCGAGGGGGCCGGCTGTGGTGACCTGGACCGTCCCGGCGTGACCCTCGGACCTCCGATAGGCGTTGCTCGCGATCCCGGTCAAGCTGTCGCCGTTGTTGCCGGTGATGGACAGGGAGCCGGCCTCCACC
This sequence comes from Azospirillum canadense, assembly GCF_025961225.1. Lineage (GTDB taxonomy): Bacteria > Pseudomonadota > Alphaproteobacteria > Azospirillales > Azospirillaceae > Azospirillum > Azospirillum canadense. Next base: position 642,739 of record NZ_JAOQNG010000003.1, read on the forward strand.
GCCACCGCGCCAGCATCCCCTTTGGCGAAGGTGCTGCTGCTGATAACGCCACCTTGGCTAATGGCGACGTCACCGACAGTCGTAACGGCGACCGTTCCGGCGTTGCCCTCGGAGAACTCGTTGGCACGACTCGTGATGCCAGTGAAATCCTCGCCGTTGTTGCCGGTGATGGACAAAGAGCCGGCCTGCACCATCACCCCGCCGGCATCTCCCTTGGCGAAGGTATCGCTCGTGATAATGCCGCCGGGAGTGATGGTCAGGGCGCCCGGCGTGGCGACCCGGACCGTGCCGGCGTGGCCGCCGGAAAACCTCTCAGCGGTGCTGCCGATGCCGCTGCGCGTGCCGTTGCCTTCGAACCCGGCGATCGACAGGCTGCCGGCCCAAACGGTGACGTCGCCGGCGTTGCCTTGAGCGTAGGTGCTGCTGCTGATTTCGCCGTCGTGGCTGATCGACAACGGACCGGCCACAACAATGCCAACCCTACCAGCATTGCCCTCCGACCTCGGATTGGCGTCACTTCCAATGCCTGTGAAGCTCTCACCATCATTGCCGGTGATGGACAGAGAGCCCGCTTGAACCGTCACTCCGATCGCGTTGCCTTTGGCATAAGTGTCGCTGCTGATAACGCCTCCCTGGCTGATGGTGAGGTTCCCGATCGTGGTGACCTGGACCGCGCCGGCATTGCCTTCGGAGGTCCGGTTGGCATCGCTTGAGATGCCGGTGAAGTCCGCGCCGTTGTTGCCGGTGATGGACAGGGAGCCGGCCTCCACCGTCACCGCGCCGGCGTCCCCTTTGGCGAAGGTGTCGCTCGTGATGACGCCACCGGGATTGATGGTCAAGGCGCCGGGCGTGGTGACCCGGACCGTCCCCGCACGGCCGCCGGAGTGCTCCTCCGCGGTGCTGCCGATGCCGGTGCGCGTGTCGCTGCCCTCGCCCTCGGTGACCAACAGACTGCCGGCCCGCACGGTGACATCGCCGGCATTCCCGACGCTGAAGGTGTTGCTGGCGATCTCACCGCTGTGGCTGATCACGAGCTCGCCGGTCGTCGAAACGCGGACGGTGCCGGCGTTGCCCGAGCCGTGGGTGTTTGCCTGGATGCCGACGAAGACGCTGGTGAATCCGTCGAAGGCGCCGTTCACGCCCGTGATCGACAGGCGGTCGGCGTTGACGGCGACGCTGCCGGCGTGGGCGCTGCCGAGCGTGTCGCTGCCGATCTCGGCGTAAGGGCCGGACAACGCTATGCTGCGGGCGCCGACCGTGACCGGGCCGCCGGTCCCGGTTGCGGTTTCGGCGGCTTGGCTCACGATGCCGGTGAACACGTCGCCGGCGGCCCCCACGATGCCGATGCTGCCGGCCGTGACCGTGACGGCGCCGGCGTTGCCGGAGCCCTCAATCCGGGTCCCGATCTGCGCGGTGCCGCTCAACTCCATCGCACCAGTGGCCGCCACGGTGACCGATCCGGTGTTGCCGCTCGCCATCGGCAAGCCTTCGCTCACGATCCGGGAACGCGCGCCGCGCGCCACCTCGCCCGCCATGACGACGCTGCCGGACGAAACGGCGATGTCCGCGGCGTTCCCCGCGCCGGTCGTGCGACTGACAATGGCGCCGCCGTTGCCGATGCTCAGCCGGTCGGCCGACACCGCGATCGGAGCGGCCGGCCCGGTGGCGCCCTCTTGCGCGACGCTTTCGATGACCGTCGAGAAGGTCGCGCCGATCCCCTCGATGGACAGGTTCCCGGTCGTGATCGCGATCCCGCCGGAGCCGCCTTGCGCGCGCGCCGCGCTGGTGACGCGGGCGCCATCGCGCACGGACAGGCTCCCCGCGCGCAGCCGGATCGGCGCGCCCGTGCCGGAACCTGTCGCTTCGCTCCGCAGCGTGCTGTCGGCGATCGTCAGCGAGCGGCCTTCAAGGTCCATGCCGCCCGTCGCGTCGCGGCCACCGGTGTTGTTGGTAGTGACAGTGGAGTTCTCGACGACCAGCGTGCCGCCGCGGATGCGGACGCTGCCCCCACCGACGCCGCTGGTGTCGAGGCGGGCGCGGTCGTGCAGCCGCACCGCTCCTTGCTTCGCCGCCTCCGTGGCTCCGTCCGCGAGGCGCACTCGCCCGGCGCCGGTCACCGAACTCACCGTCACCGTTCCGCCCGGGGCCTCGATGCGGCCCGCGGTCCCACCGCGCACCTCCACGTCGCCACCGATCAGCGACAGCAGGTGGCCCGGCTTCACGGACAGCCGGCTTTGGTCCACCCGCAGCGCGCCCGCAGGCCGGTCGAGGAAGCCGAAGGCCTCCGGCGGCGCGGTGGTGAAGGTGCTGCCGCTCCGGTCCAGGGCGGAGAAGCGCGCCCCGTCGGCGAAGCGCACCTCGTGCGCCGTGCCGACGTGCAGGCTCGCCGGCACGTCCACGACGGCGCTGGGGCCAAAGGTCACGCCGGCCGGGTTGATGAGGTAAACGTCCGCTTGCCCCACGGTGGAGCGCAGCGTGCCGTCGATGGTCGAGGCACTGCCGCCGGTGACGCGCCCGACCACGTTGCGGACGCTGTCCGGCCCGGTGAAGGTCACCGTCTGGCCGCGGTTGACGTTGAAGGTCTCGAAGCTGTGAAACAGGTTGCCGCCGGCCTGGGTGCCGAGCCCGGCGCCGACCTCAATCCGACCGCCCGACAGGTTCACCCGCGGCCCCGTCGTTCCGTCGGTGGCGATCTGCGCCAGGGCCGCCGTCTGCGGCAGCAGGGCGACCAAGGAGGTAAGCAGGAGCGTCCGCGGCATGCCAAGGCCCTCCGCGCTTTGAAGGGTGGTCAGCATAATCCCGGACCCGAGCCGTCGACACGGCGCAGAGGCGGGTGGCCCCAGCCCTTTGCGGCTGCGGAAAAGAAGAGGCCCCACGCGGAGCGCGCGAGGCCCGAGTTTCCCACCATGAAACCTGAAAGAAACCGCAGCAATCAGCCCAGAAAGGCATTCACCGCGGTGGTGTAGAAGGATGCCTCATCGCTGTCGGGGGCGGTGACGACGGCGTCGGCCGGCAGTTCGGCCAGCGCCACGCCCTGCAGCAGCACCGCGTTGACGCCGCCGAAGTCCACCACCGTGCCGTCGGCGTTCTGGCTGAGCACCGGCTCGCCGGTGCCGTTCATATCGGCCGACACAATGATGGTGTCCTCACCCGGCGTGGCGTCGGTGAAGGTGTCCACGCCGCGGCTTGGCTCGAACACGAACCAGTCCGCACCGGCCCCGCCGGCCAGCACATCATCTCCGCTGTCGCCGAACCGGCGGTTCCACGTGCGCCAAGTTTCTTGAACGTGTCGTCAACAGATGTTCCTTGAAGAACATCGGCGCCTTCGGTCGCGCTCGGAACAACAATCATCGTAATCTTCTTTGCGTAGATTGGGAATTGCCCGATGAGCTGCATTAGAACGCACCGGACGCCCCGCATCTGTTCAGTCGTTCACCGGGCGCCACGGAAATTTGTTATTTTCTTTCTTTCATGTTTCGGCGGCTTTTTTGGCGCCTCTTTGCAGGAATTGCGCAGAACCGCCCGGCCCGGTGGGGAACTTCACTTCGGCTCGCGCGGACACGTGGCGGAATGGCGGCGTGCCATGGAGATGGCCCAACGCTCAATTCAAGGAGATCCGCCGTCATGTCGCCCCTCGCCCCCGCCCGCCGCTGCTTGATCGCCGCCGCGGGGTTCAGCGCCGCCATCAACGCGCTGGCGCTGACCCTGCCACTCTATTCCATGCAGGTCTACGACCGTGTCCTGTCAAGCGGCAGCCTGGAGACCCTGCTCTACCTGACCCTGATCGCGCTGGCCGCTCTGGCCTTCCTGAGCTGGCTTGATGTCTTGCGTGCGCGTTTGCTGTTGCGGGTCGCGACGTGGGTGGAACGCCGCTTCGCGCCGGATTGCGTGCAGCGCGCGCTGTCCATGCCGGGCGGGCGGGCGGGCGCGGACCTCCAGCCGCTGCGTGAGCTGGCGGTGTTGCGGCAGACGATCGGCAGTCCCGTGGTCACCGCCTTGATCGACGTGCCGTGGGTTCCCGTCTATCTCGCCGCGCTTTTCCTGCTGCATCCGCTGCTCGGGCTTGTGGCCGGCGGCGGTGCTGCGGTGCTGTTCGGCATCGCGTTGGCGGGGGAGATGCTGACCCGGCGCGCCGTCACCGCATCGGCGGCGGCGGGTGCCGCCGCCCACGTCTTCGCCGAAGCCGCCGTCCGCGCGCGGGAGGAGGTGGCGTGCATGGGCATGGCGCCCGCCGTTCTGGAACGGTGGGAGGTCGGCAACAACACCGCGCTTGACCATGGGGAGCGGGCCTCCGCCCAGTTCGCCACCGCCTATTCCCTGACCCGCTTGGTCCGCCTCGTGGTGCAGGTCATGATCATGGCAACCGGCACCTATCTGGTGGTGGAGCATTCGGTCAGTGGTGGCGCGCTGTTCGCCAGCTCGACCCTCCTCGGCCGCGCCCTCGCCCCGGTGGAGCAGGTGATCGGCGCATGGCGGACGCTGGTGAGCGCGCGCACGGCTTGGCGGCGGGTTGCGGCCCACCTCGCCCGGCCGACCGCGCCGCGGGCCGTCAGCGGCCTTCCCGCGCCGCAGGGCCATCTGTCGGTGGACGGCGTCGCTGCCAGCCCGGTGCCGGCCGCGGGGGCGCTGCTGAAGAACGTTTCCTTTTCCCTGGAGCCGGGCACCGTGCTGGTGGTGGTCGGCGCGTCCGGGGCGGGCAAGACGACGCTGGCGCGGTCCCTGGTCGGCGCCCTGCCGGTCCAGTCTGGCGCCGTGCGCCTCGACGGCGTGGACGTGGCCAGCTGGGAGCGGAGCGAGGTCGGGCGCCATGTCGGTTATCTGCCGCAGGACAGCCAGCTGATCGAATCCTCCGTTCGCAGCTTTATCGCCCGCCTGGAGGATGCGCCCCTTGCCCGGGTGGTGGAGGCGGCCGGGCTGGCCGGCATCCACGACATGATCCTGCGGCTGCCCCAGGGTTATGAAACGCGGCTCGGCGCCGGCGGCTTCCTGCCGTCCGCTGGGCAACGCCAGCGCCTGGCGCTCGCCCGTGCCGTCTTCGGAGAGCCCCGTTTCATCGTGCTGGACGAGGCCGACGCCCACCTGGACGGTCCAGGAGAAATGGCGCTGCTAAAGGCCATTGCCGCGCTCAAGGCACGCGGCGCCACGGTGGTCGCCACCAGCCACCGGCCGAACCTGCTGCGCGTCGCCGACCGCGTGCTGGTCCTGCGGGACGGCACCGTCGCCCGGTTCGGCCCGCGCGATGAGGTGCTCGCCGCCCTCGGCCAAACCCGTCCGGCCGTCTCGACCGCCGCCTGACTCTTCCTCTCCCCACCCATCCGTTGCCCGAAAGGAGCCTTGCCATGAACAGCCTCGTCACCACCCATCGGTCCGCTCACGCGCCCGAGCCCGGCCGCATCATCCTCGCCGGCGTCCTGTCACTGATGGTCTTCACCGGCGTCGCCGGGGTCTGGTCCACCACCGCTCCGCTCGACAGCGCGGCCGTGGCGCCGGGCAGCGTGGTCGTGGAAAGCCGGCGCAAGACCGTTCAGCATCTGGAGGGCGGCATTGTCCGCGGCATCCTGGTCGCCGAGGGCAGCCGCGTGCAACCGGACGCGCCGCTGGTCGTCCTCGACCAGACCCAGGCGCGCAGTGCGCTGGACACGCTGCGCTCCCAACAGGACGAACTGCTCGCCCGCGAAGCCCGTCTCCTGGCGGAGCGCACCGGCGCCGGCGCCGTGGCATTTCCCCCGGCGCTCACCGACCGCGTCGACGACCCGCGCATCGCCGAGCTGCTCGATGGCCAACGCCGCCTTTTCGCCGCCCGGTGGGAGAGCCTGCGGGGGCAGGTCGACATCCTGAAGCAGCGCACCGCCCAGCTGGACGCGGAGGCCGACGGGCTGCGCGCCCAGGTCGCGAGCACGGAAAGCCAGCTGGCCCTGATCGCCGAGGAGATGCAGGACGCCCGCAGCCTCGTCGCCAAGGGGCTGGAGCGCAAGTCGCGGCTGCTCTCGCTGGAGCGTGAGGCCGCCAATCTCGGCGGCCGGCGTGGCGAATATCTCGCTTCCATCGCCCGGTCGGAACAGCGGCGCGGCGAGACCGCCCTGCAAATCCTCGATCTGGGCAACAAGCGCGTAGAGGAGTTGGCGAAGGAGCTGCGCGAGGTGCAGGGAAAGCTGCGCGAGTTGGACGAGCGGCGGCACGCCGCCGAAGATGTGCTGAACCGGACGGTGGTGCGGGCGCCGGTCGCGGGTACGGTGATGAACCTGCAGGTCCACACGGCCGGTGGTGTCATCGGCGCCGGGAAGCCGATCCTCGACATTGTGCCGGACGAGGACAGCCTGCTGATCGAGGCCAAGCTGCGGGCCACCGACATCGACTCCGTCCACACCGGATTGTCGGCGCGGATCCGGCTCACGGCCTTCAAGCAGCGCACCACCCCGGTCCTGTCGGGCCGCGTGACCTATGTGTCCGGCGACGCCACGACGGATCAGCGCACCGGTGCCACCACCTACAGCGCCCATGTCGTCGTGGATCGCGGCGAACTGGAACGGGCCGGCGGGTTGAGCCTGCAGCCCGGCATGCCGGCGGAGGTCATGATCGTGACCGGCCGGCGCACCGCCGCCGACTATTTCCTGTCTCCGCTGACCGACAGCTTCGCCCGCGCCTTCCGCGAGGAATGATGGCGACCAGCGACCGTAAGACGGCTGGCCCCGCCAGAGGCTCGCCGGTGCGAGACACTTCAAAATTCGAATAACCCGGATGCTCCGTATTCGAATAACCCGGATGCTCCGTTGGCAAGCGGGCGCCCAGGGTAGGTTAATGGGAGGGCCGCAACCGGTGGTTCGGATCTCCCTGGAGCAGAATAGGAGGGATTCGTGCGTCGCTTCGACCCGGTCTACAAACGCCAGCTTCTTTTGCGCCATGACCTGTTCCGCTGCATCAGCGGGAAGGATGTCGACACGATCCTCGCCTTCGCCGGAGAGCGCCGGTACAGGAACGGCCAGACCATCTTCCAGAAGGGTGATCCGGGCAGCGGCATGATGGCGGTGTTGCTCGGTAACGTCCGTATCGGCACGGTGGCCGAAAGCGGCAAGGAGATCGTCTTCAAGGTCGTGGAGACCGGCGAGATCTTCGGCGAAATCGCGCTGCTCGATGGGCACCCGCGCACCGCCGATGCCGTGGCCATCGGGGATTGCGTGCTGCTGGTCATCGAACGGCGCGACTTCGTGCCGTTCCTGGAAAAGAGCCCGCAGGTCGCCATCAAGATGCTGGAGGTCATGTGCGACCGCCTGCGCCAAACCAGCCTGCTGGTGGAGGATCTGGCCTTGCTCGACCTGCCGCAGCGGATGGCCCGCCTGCTGGTGCGCCTCGGCGCCAGCTACGGCCGGCGGACCGGGGGCGGACTGCGGATCGACTTGAAGCTGTCGCAGAAGGATCTCGGCAACCTGATCGCCACCAGCCGGGAAAGCATCAACAAGCAGCTCCGCGTCTGGCAGGACGAGGAATTGATCGCGGTCGAACACGGTTATATCACCCTGCTGCGGCCGGAGCAGATCGCCGACTATGGCCAGCCACCGCGGTGAGCCCGTGCCGGCGGTGCCGCTCACCGTGCCGACCCGCAAAAGCGGGCTCATCGCCGTCACGATCGTCTCCACTTCAGCGCTTCTGATCGCCGCGGCATCGCTGGCCCAGGCTCAGACCGTCCCGCCTCGCGTCGGGCCGTCCCAGATCGTGCCGCCGCTGCCGGAGCGCGGAGAGCGTGAACGCCCCGACCTGCCAGGGTTCCAGCCGGCGGAACCGGACCTGCTGCCGCCGCCCGTCCTGGTCCCGCCCGAACGAGCACCGTTGGCGCAGGGCCCGCGGGTTTTTGTGAAGGGCTACCGTTTCGAGGGCAACACCGCCATTCCCGCCGCCGCGTTGGAGGCGGTCGCCGCCCCCTTCGTCGGGCGCGAGGTTAGCGCCGATGAGTTGCAGGAGCTTCGCTACCGGTTGACGGAGATCTACGTCGATCGGGGCTTCGTCACCTCTGGCGCCGTGCTGCCGGACCAGGACGTCACCGACGGCATCGTCACCTTCCGGATCGTGGAGGGCGCTCTCGCCGGGATTGATGTGACGGGGACCGGCGGACTCGACCCGCGCTACGTCGAACGGCGACTGACGCGCGGCATCGACACGCCTTTGGACGTGAACGCGCTGCGGGAGCGCGTCCTCCTGCTGCTCCAGGACCCGCTGATCGAGCGTCTCAACGCAGAGCTGGAGCCGGGCGAGCGGCTGGGGGAAAGCCGGCTCGGCGTCGCGGTGACGCGGGCACCGCCGTACGCTCTATGGCTCAACCTGGACAACGCGGCCTCCCCGACCACAGGGGAACTGCGCGGCAACGCTTACGGCATCCTCCGCAACCTGACCGGCTGGGGCGACGCGCTGGAGCTGAACCTGGAGCGGACGCAGGGGTCCCACGATTACTGGGCGGCGTTCGAGGCGCCGGTGAGCGCCGCGGGCACGACGCTGCGGGTTCGCGCCGAGGAGTCCCGCGCCCGCATCGTCGAAGCGCCGTTGAGCGAGCTGGACATCCAGAGTCGCGTGCGCACCTACGAGGCCGGGATTTCCCACCCTGTGCTGTTGACCCCGCGGGACCGCGTGGACGTTGGCCTGACCCTGTCGCGGAGTCGCACGGAAACCTTCCTGCTGGGGCGGCCCTTCACCTTTTCCGAAGGCGTGGAGGACGGGCGGGCGATCTTGACGGTGCTGCGCCTATCGCAGAACTGGCTGCGCCGCCGCCCGGAGGAAGTGATCGCGTTGCGCTCCGTCTTCAGCCTCGGCATCAACGCGTTGGGGGCGACGGTCCACAGTGAACCGGGCGTGCCGGATGGGCAATTCCTCGCTTGGCTCGGGCAGTTCCAATGGGCGCGGCGCCTCGACGAGCGGGGCGACCAGATCGTGCTGCGCGCCGACGCGCAACTGGCGAACGACACGCTGCTGCCGGCGGAGCGCATCGCCATCGGCGGCTTCGATACGGTGCGCGGCTACCGCGAAAACACGCTGATCCGCGACCAGGGGCTGATCCTGTCGCTGGAAGGGCGCGTTCCGCTGTTCCAGGCCCCGTTGCCCGTGCTGTCGCGCGACGCCGAGGACGGCCGCGTGTCGCTCGTCCCCTTTGTGGACTACGGCCGCGGCTGGAACCACGGTGAACCGACTCCGGCCCCGCGCGCCATCGCCAGCGTCGGGCTGGGCCTGCGCTGGGACGTGTCCGCCGACATCAGTCTGCAGTTCACCTACGCCCACCCCTTACGCGACGTACCGGATGTGAACGGCGGCTCCCTTCAGGACCACGGCATCCACTTCCGCATCACCGGGCGGGTGTTTTAGACACCGTGCGGTTGGCCGTTGCGCGGAAGCGGCTCTTAGGACAATTCACCTAAGCAATTATGGTTGAGCGTCCGTGAAACACCGCGATAATTCATGTTTTATGGTGTTTCATCCGCCCTTGCCGCCCTGCCGGTCGAAGGCAGCCGGCTCGCGCAGGCCCACTTGGTCGAGCAAGGTGGCGCGCATGGTCCGCAGTCCGGAGTCGCCGGGCTGGCGCGCGATGGCGCGGGACAGCACGGCGAGCGCGTCGTACCAGTAGCCCTGCGCGGCCAGCTGGTTTGCCGCCGTGGCCGGGGGGGCGCGGTCCGGAACCTTGCCCGGTCCCGGCTGGTACAGGATCAGGCCCGAGGCCAGGACGTCGCCGGAGCGCTGCGCCGGATCGACCTGCAAGGCCACCGACCAGCGGTAGAGCCGCCCCGGCTCCAGCTTCACCTTGTGCTGGGCAAGGTCGACCGCGTTGATGCCCGGAGGGGGGGCGCGCAAGGTCAGGTCCAGCAGCGGCGGGCGGCCCAGCATGTCCGCCGTGTCGACGACGATCTGGACCGGCCCCTTCGCGGGCGCGCCCAGGTACCACAGCAGGGTCGGCTGCGGCGAGGCAGTCAGGCCCGGGTGGTCGGGGGCCAGCACCTCCAGGCTCGGCATCCCGGTGCCGGGGCCCCGCGTGCTGCCGCCGATCCGACCAGCCGGCGCGCCGCGCGACGGAGGGACATAAACGATCCCGGTACTGGGGACCGCGGCCTCCTGCGTGCCGCCGCGTTGCGGCGTCGTTTGGGCCGAGCCCGGCGGGCCGGTGAAGAGCATGGCGGTTGCGGCGAGCGTCGCCGCCAAGGTCGGGTAACGCGTCATCCCGTGGCTCCCTTCTCGCGCGGGCCGGCGATGGGGCCGGCCTTGTCGGATGTTGGCTTGTCGGATGTTAAGGGGGAGGAACCCGCCGGCGCTGTGATCCGCTCCACGCCGCCCGTCTCCTGGCCGCCCAGCCCTATGTCTTCCGCCATGGAACCGCTGGGCACGGCTTCGCCGAGGATGACGTGGACGCCAACCTTGCGGTCCTTGCCTTTCAGCGGGACCTCGCCGACCGCCGCCCCACGGAAGGCGCCGCGCAGCCGTTCCCAGGTCGGATCGCCGACCAGGATCCGGCACGGCCGGCCGGGCACGTCCGTCCCCACCGTCTTGGCAAGGGCTTCCAGGCGGGCCGCCGTGTTCACGGCGTCTCCGGTCAGGGAATATTCCATGTGGCCGGGCGCGCCGATGCTGCCGGCCACCATGGGGCCGGTGTAGAGGCCGACCCGGATGCCGGCGGGCGGCAGGCCCTGCTTGGCCCAACCCGCGTTCAGGCGGGCGAGCACGTCGGCCATGGCGAGCGCCGCGCACACGGCGTTGGCCGCGTCGCGGTCGATCTCCTCCTCTGTCTCGCGCGGCACCGGAACGCCGAAGACGGACAGAATCGCGTCGCCGACAAAGCGCAGGGGAAGGCCGCCGTGGTCCTGGATGACCGGCACCATGGCGCCCATGTAGTCATGCAGCCAAGCGTCCAGTTCCTCCGGCTCCATCTTCTCGGAAATGGGGGTGAAGTTGGCGACGTCGGAGAAGAGAACGGTGGCCGTCAGCCGCTGCGGCCGGGGGCGCCCGCCGTCCATGAACAGGTGGCGCCGCTCCCACAGCTCCTGCGCGACCGGCCCCGGCACGTGACTGGCGAACAGCCGCATCAGCGCCTCCCGGTCGGCCCGTTCCTGCCGGGACAGGAAGGCGGTGACGAGGCCGAGCGCCAAGGCCCAGGACGCCAACGGTGCTGCCAACGGCATCCACAGGGCGTGCGTCAGGGCCGCGAACCACAACCCGGACAGGGCAGCTGTCCCACCCACCAGAAGCAGCGCGAAGGCCGCCGGTCCATGCATCGCCAGCGCCAAAAGGGAGGCCGCCAGCCCGACGACGACCGTCACGGCCACCTCGGCGCCGTCCGGCAGGACCAGCATCGGCCTCGCTTCGCCCAGCGCCATGCGCAGAAGCTGGCTCGTGGCCTGCGCGTGCACCACCGCCCCGAAGGCGAAACCGGCGTCCACCGGCGTTCGGAAGTAGTCCTTCACGCTGTCGGCGGTGACCGCGACGAACACAAGCCGGCCGGCCAGCGCCTCGGCCGGAATGCGGCCGTCCAACGCGTCCCGCACCGAAAAATCCCGGATCGGACCGGGCCCCAGCGCATAGTCCAGCAGGAATTGGTATCCGCGGGCGTCTACGCCGCCGTAGCCGCCGTCCGTTTCCTCCAACGGGCGGAGGGTGACGGCGCCCAGACGTAGGTGTGCGGGGTCCGCCGGGTCGGGCCGGGGGACAATTCCCTGCTGCCTGAGCAGGCGCAGCGCCATGACCAAGGACAGCGCGGTGGCGTGCTGCCCGGAGCCGTCGTCGACGAACAGCAGACTGCGGCGGACGACTCCGTCGGGGTCCACGAGGATGTCGGAAAAGCCGATCCGGTCCGGCGTCGCCAGCGCCGACGGGGCGGGTATGGCGCCGCCGGCTTCGGACGGCTGGCGGTTGACCCAGACGATGTCCGGGTTCGCCCGCAGCGCTTGCTCCAACTCTCCTTTTCCATCACCGATGGGCCAGTTGCGGTAGATGTCCACGCCGATGGCCGCCGGCTTCGCCGCGGACAAGGCGTTCAGCAGGTTGGCGAGCTGCGCGTCGGACAGCGGCCAGCCCAACGCAGCGAGATCGGCCTCCCGGGCGCCGACCAGCACGATGCGCTCGTCCGCTCCCGGCCGGGCGCGCGACCTCAGGCCGGTGTCGTAGGCCAGCAGGTCGAGTGGCTGGAGCCAGCCCATGAGGTGCAGCAGGACTACCGCCAGGACTGCGGCCTGCCCGATCAGCAGGGACGGGACGATGCGATCCCTCATAGCCAGTTCCCGATCAGCAGAAAGGCGGCCCAGTAGCCCGGGTGTTGATAGCGCAGGTCCTTCAGCATGGCGAGTTGGGCCTGGCGCAGCGCCTCGGCTTTGCCCGGCCCTCCCGCGGCGAGCCGGCGATAGAAGTCGGCGATCAATTGGGAGGATGCTTGGTCGTTGATGAACCACAGCGACGCGAGTGCGCTGCGTGCCCCCGCCTTGATCGCCACTCCGGCAAGCCCCAGCGCCGCACGGTCGTCGCCGGCCGCGGTCTGACAGGCGCTGAGGGTCAGCAGCTCGACCGGCTCCTCCCGGTACTGGCTCAGCTTTACGAAGCTCTCCAACTGGTCCATGCTGAGCCGCCCGTCGTAGGCTAGGATGTAGCTGTCGCGCGCCTCCGGTTCAAACTTGCCATGCGAGGCGATGTGGACGATGGAGTAGGGCGCAGCGTTGAGTTCCCGGCCGACCCGATCGATCACGAAAGAGCGGTTTTCGAGGACCGTTCCTCCCAGCGTGCCGTGTATGGTGGCGATCTCGGACTCCACGAAGGGCAGTGGCGGGAACCCCTGCACGCTTTCCGTCAAGCCGGCCAGCAGAAGTTCGGCTTGTTGAACGGTCAGCGGTTTCGGCTCCATGAGGCTGAGGCCAGGGGTCACCGCCAGCGCGTAGCGCTCCACGAGGAAGCCGTTCCCGTCGTGGACAGCCGCGAGAGGAACACTGCGCAAGGGACCATCCGGAACAAGGACCAGCGTGTTCACCCCGCGCCTGTCCAGGAGCGGCGCGAGCGGCCGAACCAGCCAATCGTACAAGGTCCGGGCGTCGCTCATGAAAAGGGAGCTGGTCCGCTGCTCCAACCGCCGGCGGAAGTTGGTCGCCACCGCGCCGATTTCGGCGGCGCCGACGGGGACGGTGGCTTGGTGAAGCCCGTCCGGGAGGCTGAGCAGCAGTTCCAACCGGTCGGGAAGCAGGATGGGGTAGAGAACGGCGGTGCCGGGGGCCAGAGGGTCAATGGCCCTGACCTTGGCCTTCTGTGCCGCAACGCAGTCATCCTGAAAATAATCCTCCAGTTCCGCCGCCTTCAGCTGTTCCAGGGCGTCGCGGGCGGCGACGAGGTGTTTTTGCGCCTGGGGCGTGCCCCGCAGGACGGACGCCTGCCGAAGCCGAAGGTCGGCGAATTCCAGGTAAACCGGCCCGATGGCCTCGCGGAACAGGGACCCATAGCCGCCGTAGGCGCGCAGCAGGTCGGAGCGAATGCGGCGAATGGCGGCGATCGCGGCATCGTAGGACGCCAGGGCCTCGCCAGTGCGGCCCTGGCTCCGGTGGAGCCGGCCCGCTTGCCAATGCCAGCGGAAGAGCAGGTCCGCGGCCATGATTTCCTGGGCCAGGAAGACCGCCTCGCGCGTCAGGGTGAGCGCATCGTCCGGGCGCCCTAAGCGTTCGTACAGCGTCCCCAGATAGCCGCGCGCGGCCGACAGCGAGCGCCGGTCTCCGGCTGTTCGCGCCAAAGTGGCGGCTTTTTCAAGGGAGTCGCGGCAACGGCGGACCAAGTCGCCGCGGTTCTGCCGCGCCGCGGCCTGCACGTCCATCAGGGCGACGCCGTGGGCGACGAGCAAAAACGCCTTCCGATCGTCATCGGGGATCGCCATGAGGTCGGCCTCCGCCTCCCTGAGCAAGGTTTCCGCCTCCGCCGGTGCGTTCGTGGCGGCAAGCCGGCGGGCGGCGTTGATGCTGGCCGTCGCGGCAAGGGCCGGATCGCCCGCACGCCGCGCCAGCGTGGCGCTCTGCCGCAAGGCATCCGCGGCATCCGGCATGTCGCGCAGCCGGCCCAGCGTGTTGAGCGCCGCGGCCTGGGTGCGCTCCTGACCCGGCTTTGCCCGGGCGATGAGTTCGTCGAGCGTGCGGGCCCATTGCGCCCGGGCCTGGCTGTCCAAGGTGCCCGCGGTGGCGACGTCCGCCACGGCAGCGTCGATGGCCGCGAGGAGGGAAGCGTCGCCCGCCTGTTCCGCCAGACGCCGCGCCTCGGACAACTCAGTCAGGGACTGCTTGATCTTGCCGGCGGCCCGGTGCGCCTCGGCCCGTCGCGCAAGCGCGTCGGCCGCTGCCGCCATGTCCTCGGCATGGGGCGTCTCTGTTGTCAGCGGAAAAAGGACCGCCAGCGCGCATCCCAGCAGAGAGGCCCGGTTCATGGGCATCCCTCCCCAATATCCGATCGGCGGGCCGGGGGCCGCCTGAAACCCAGTGTACGCTTCCACGACGCGGTCTCGACACCGCGCAGAGGCGGGTGGAATTCAGCCTTTTGGTCAATGCCCGACCCCAGGCCTGGGGATGGGCAAGAAAGAGGCCCCGCGCGGAGCGCGGCGCCCAGGGTTCCCACCACGAAACCTGAGAGAGACCGCCGTGATCAGCCCAAAAGGGCATTCACCGCGGTGGTGTCGAAGGATGCCCCATCGCTGTAGGGAGCGGTGACGACGGCGTCGGCCGGCAGTTCGGCCAGCGCCACGCCCTGCGGCAGCACCGCGTTGCCGCCGCCGAAGTCCACCACCGTGCCATCGGCGTTCTGGCTGAGCGCCGGCGCACCGGCGCCGTTCATATCGGCCGACACAATGATGGTGTCCTCACCCGGCGTGGCGTCGGTGAAGGTGTCCACGCCGCGGCTTGGCGCGAACATGCACCCATCCGCGCCGGCCCCGCCGGTCAGCGTGTCGTTGCCGACGCCGCCCCATAGATCGTCAAACCCCGCCCCGCTGACCAGCGTATCGTGACTTTGATGAGATGGACGTCCCCCGTTTTCGGCACGGCAGTGCCAGATAACGGACAGGTTCCTCTCATGACGGGAGTTGTGCCATGACTGCGGCGTTTATCGGTCTCGATCTGGCGAAGTCGGTGTTCCAGGTCCACGGCGTCGACGTCCACGGCAAGGTGGTGACGACCAAGCGGCTGCGCCGGGATGCGATGCTGGTGTTCTTCGCCACCCTGACGCCGTGCGTGGTCGGGATGGAGGCTTGTGCCGGGTCGCATTTTTGGGCGCGCGAGATCGCCCGGTTCGGCCACGCGGTGCGCCTGATGGCGCCCCAGTACGTCCGGCCCTACGTGAAGCGCCACAAGACCGATCGGGCCGACGCGGAGGCGATCTGCGAGGCCGTGCAGCGGCCGAGCATGCGCTTCGTGCCGGTCAAGACCGAGCAGCAGCAGGGCACCCTGGTGGTCCACCGGGTGCGCGAGGTGCTGGGCGCCCAGAAGACGCAGGTGATCAACGCGTTGCGTGGGCACTTGGCCGAGTTCGGCATTGTCGCGCCGCAGGGGGCCGGCAAGGTTGCCGAATTGACCGCCGTGCTGGCCGACCCGGAGGACACGCGGATTCCCGCCCTGGCCCGGGAGGTCCTTCAAGGCTTGGTCGACCACCTGCGCGACACGGAACGGCGGGTCGGCGAATTGGACGCTCGGCTGGCCGAGCAGGCCAAGGAGGATGAGGTGTGCCGGCGGCTGATGACGGTCCCGGGCATCGGGCCGGTCACCGCGACGGCGCTGGCCGCAACGATCGGCGACGCGACCGTCTTCGCATCGGGCCGCCACTTGGCGGCGTGGCTCGGCCTGGTGCCGCGCCAGCACGCGAGCGGCGGCAAGGAGCGCCTGGGCGGAATCTCGAAGGCGGGCGACGGCTACCTGCGCCGGATGCTGGTGAATGGCGCCCGGACGGTGATGCGCTGGCAGGGCAAGACCGCGCCCTGGCTGGCCGGGCTGCTGAGCCGCCGCCCCTTCAACGTCGCGGTGGTAGCTCTGGCCAACAAGCTGGCCCGCACCGCCTGGGCCGTGATGACCCGTGGCGAGGACTACCGGCGGCCCGGCACGGCGGCCGAACCGGCTGCGGCGTGAGACGGCCATGGGCGCGACGGCTTCCCCCCGTGATCCCGACCGGCGGCAGGGTAGCACCGTGCTCGCTCGGGCAAGGCCATGCCGCCTTCGGCGGTGGCCCTGGCGGGCCAGCCTTGCCCTGCGTTGTGCGCGGTGCTTTGGGCAAGGGCAGGTCGGGACGAAGAGGTGGTCCCGGCAGTCGAACAAAGAGGTTGGACGATGAAACGACAATGATCAGGGCCGCGCTGGTCACCGGATCGGCGACCTGAGCGCAGGACGACAAGCTCTCCTTCGGTTGCGAGGGCGATGGACGATGTGATGGCACAACCGGTCGGACCGGGATCGGCCAAGCCCGTCTGCAACAACGAGCCGACGAGCTCGCGACGTTGATTGGGCGTCGATCCGCGGATCTCATCAAGGCCAGCAGCTCACGGGCTGCAACCGTAGGCCGGATCGATGGCAGCAACCGACTTCTCAAGCCGCCATGTCGAAAAACGCTCTTGCAGGGCGGGGGGCGTCCATAGATGTTGCAGCGAGGTGACTTCGGTCGCAGGAAGCTCTTTCCCGGCCTTCTGATTACGCGACGCGGACGGAGTCCGGGCGTCCGAGGTCGAGCATGCGGTTCAGCATCCGGATCGCGATAGCGATCTCGGCTTTTCGCCGTTCCTCGGTACGGAACCGCAAGCCGTCGCCGAGGACGCGTTTCCAGCGGCGGAAGACCGCCTCGACCGGTGCGCGGACGTTGTTCCGGCAGGCCTTCTGCCACGCCATGCGTCCGTGCTCGGCGATGGACCGCAGGTGCCGATCGCGCTGCGTTGGGTTGGTCGCGGCGGTCGCGCTGGGCACCGCGGTGGAGCGAGGCGGCACGACCACGGCGGCGTCCGGCGTGTGCGCGGCCACGGCTTCGGTCACGCCGGTCTGCCCATATGCGCCATCGGCGACGAACGCGGCGAGGGGCTTCTCAATCTGGTCGAGCAGCGGGCCGACCTGCGAACCGTCATCGACATCGTGATCGGTCAGGCTCGCCGCCACAATCCGCCCGGTGACCGCATCCACGCCGACATGCAGCTTCTTCCAAGCGCGGCGGCGCTGGGTTCCGTGCTTTTCGCCCAGCCACTCGCCCGGCCCGCACAGCTTCACGCCGGTGCTGTCGACCAACAGCTCCACGGCTCCGGCCGAGGAGACCGGCACGACCGGCAAGCGCACGATCTTGGCGCGCCGGCTTGAGGGTCGAATGATCCGGAATGGCCAGCTCTACACCGAGCAGCCGGACGATGGAGCCGACCAGCCCTTCGGTCTGGCGCAGCGGCAGCCGGAAGACAGCCCGCAAGGCCAGGGCCGCCGTGATCGCCAGGTCCGAGTAGGTTCGTTGACCGCCCGGCGTGGTCCGCGTCTCCGCCCGCCAGCGCGCGACGGCCTCCGGCGTGAACCAGACCGTCAGGCTGCCGCGCGCCCGAAGCCCCGCGTCGTACTCCGCCCAGTTGCGAACCCGATGCCGCTGCTTCGGGATGTGATGGCGACGCGACGCGTTGGCTTTGAACGGCATGGGGCGGAACAGCGCGCGGAAGGAGGGGGAATGTCCCTTCCTACGCCCTCATCCCCAGTTCGGCAACGGGCAGCCTCGATGCAACAAGATCGCCGTGCGCCGTTCGATCCGAACGCTCGGTGGTCGCGGTCGAAGAGCAGTGCGGGCAGCGCATACGGCACCTCCTGAAGGGAGGTGTTCCTCTACGGCAGCGCCGGCGCGAGGATCAAGCTGGCGCAAAACCTGCCGCAACCTCTCACTATACCCCCGTCAAGCACGAAACTCCGGATAGTCCCGCTAGTATTCTCGGCATTTGCGCCAGCCCTGGCACAGAACGATACACATTCTGTATCACCGCTTCCCATGTGAGACCTTGCGCGTACCTGTGGGCGCCAGCCCCCAGTTCTTCTCGCAGGCCATCATTTTCAAGCGCGCTGAGCGCCTGCCCCAAGCGGGATACCACGATATCGCGACCCGCTCCCTTGGTCGAAACGACAATCCCCGACGTGGCGTTCACCAGATTGCCTGGTCCCCCAAGGTCCACGCACACAACGGGAAGCCCATTGCCCATGGCCTCCAGGACGACGTTGCCGCTCGAGTCATGCAGACTTGGGAACAGGAGGAGGTCGTGCCGGCGATAGAGCCTGAAGAGGGCCGGTTGGGGCAGATGATCAATCCATGTGATGCGTCGCTCGATGCCCAGCGACCGCGATAATCCTACAAGCCGGCTTTTGTCGCGGCCTCGCCCGACAATGGTCAATTCAACGTTGGCATTCCGCAGCAGCGCGTTGTGAACGGCGCGGATCGCAAAATCGGCTCCCTTGAAATGAAGAAGGCGCCCCACGAACAATGCCTTCAACGGGGCTTGCGGGTGTTTTGAGCGCGCGACACCGTTTATTGGGGCGATCGCTTCACGCTCCAGCCCGATTTCCCATCCGATCTTCACCTTGTGCCGGTACTTGGAAGGAACGAGGCGCGCCGAATCTTCCGTTTTCGCATAGATTACCGACGCCATCCTGAACGTGTGGCGCATGAGGGGAGCATGGCGGATGGCGAAGTTTTGAAGATCGCGTGCAACATCCCACGCCCAACCCCGTAAGGAATAGTCGGTTCGGAGCCGGTAGGGCGCGCGCTCCCCCCCACCGATCGGCCCCAGCAGGAAGGGTATCCCGAGCTTCCCCATGAAACTCGGCTGTCGAACGCTGCCATAGGTGATGTGGTGAACGACGTCGAAGCACTCGACCGCGTGCAGAGTCCTGGCCCGCTTGTACGCCAGCCATTGCCAGGCCGGGCCGGCCAGCAGGAATTCCGCCAAGGGACTGCCGAACTTATACTTACCTGACGCCGCCGTGAGAAAAGGAGCATCCAGGTAGTGGAACTGCAAATTTGCGACGGAGCCGAGGGTGGCCATATAGTGCTCGATGGCCCGTCTCCCCCGCGGGTGGGTGAGCACATGCACGTCATGGCCAAGGGCGGCGAGACCGGTGGCCCAGTGCCACCCCACGCCGTCTTCCGAACCTCGGTGTGGCTCACACGCAAAAGCCGATAATAGAATTTTCATCCCCCCTCCGAACCATTCAAAGCCTTCTAAACCGCCCCTATTAAACGACAGAACACGCGAGACTAGCGCTTCGCTAATTCGCAGTATTCCTTATGCACATCTCCGACGGCCAGAGTAATTTCAGATTTTATTTGCCGCTTTTGCACCAATGCATTCGGAACGATGCCGAAGCGCGAGGCGTTCTGCAAATGAAAAAAAGGGGGAACCAATGGTTGAGAGAACCACCAGGAGAGCCGCGCTTCCGCATTGGTGGTATTTGAGCGATGGTCTTGCCGTTGGCGTGACTAATTAGAATTGACGTCTTCCACACCGATAATGAGCAAAGGACGGAACGTGGCGCACAGCAGTGCCTTCCCGTTGTTAGCGTACCTTTCTAAAGGGTAAGGCGACCAGCGAAGCGCAGCAGGACGTCGCGCCGTCTCCGGCGCGATAGGTTACAACCGCACTTGCCCCAACTGGCGCAAAATGCATCATTCTTATTCGAGGAGATCACTCTACCCATATGCCATCCGTTCCGTTTCTTGAGGTTTGCGTATTGTTTCGGCAATCATGAACCAGCGCGTCCTTTCGCCATGTCGGTGTCCCACCGCCGCGCCACTGCAATGGGGCAATGATGACGGATTGGAAAACATACGCTTACAAAGCACTGCTGTATGGCTTGCATTCAACGCGCATCTACAAGGCCGCGAAACGGGCCTACGCGGGAATGGGAGGGATCCTCACCTTCCATCGGGTGGTCGAGCCCAGAGGAGCGTTTTCCCCGAACGCCGCTCTTGAGGTCACTCCGGCCTTCTACGACACGATCATCGCACATTTGAAAGCTGGTGGCTGGAGGATCGTGACGATGACCGATCTGTGCCACTGTCTGCGCCGTGGATCGCCCACCGATCATCTGGTGGCGCTGTCGTTCGATGATGGCTACCGTGACAACTTCGAAAACGCCTTTGCCATTTGCAAACGGCACGACGTCCCCATGACCATCAACGTGACCACCGGCTTCATCAACGGAACCAGTTTTCCATGGTGGTATGCGGTTGAGGAGCTGTTACGGCATCGGGACAAGGTGATCTTCAACCGGTCCGGCAACATGGTCACGCTTCCTGCCAAAACGCTGCCACAAAAGATGGCCGCATACCGGCTGTTATCCGCTGCTTTCAGCCACGCACTCCCCCGCGACATTGCTCAGTTGCTGGACAGTCTGGAAGTGCTGAACAGCGTCGACCTGCGATCTTACTGCCGCAACCTGCTGATGAACTGGGATATGGTCAAAACGCTGGCGGACAGTGGTCGGGTGGAGATCGGCGCCCATACCGTCACCCATCCGGCTCTCCGATTGTTGGAAGCGAACCATGCCGAAGCCGAGTTGGGCGCCAGCCGGGATGCCCTGGCGGCGATACTAGGCCGCCCGATCGAGCATGTCGCGTTCCCGTATGGAAGTCGGCAGGCGGTGGGGCGCCGTGAACTCGAGTTGGCCGCCAAACTCGGTTTCACCTCGGCCGTTACCACGCGCCATGGCACGCTGCAGCCCGAACACCGCAGCCATCTGGCCGCACTGCCGCGCCTGACCGTGAATGGTCGTTACCAGTCGCTCAAGACCATCGACGTGTTCCTCAGCGGCACGTCGACCGCACTCGCCAACCGCTTCAATCGCGTGGTGAGCCAGTGATAGGGCCGGCGTGTGGCCTCAATGCCGTTCCGACGAGACGGCTCGCGGCCTGTGGAGAGGAAAGTTCATTCACGGGTGGAGGACGCGCAACGGTTGATCCGCCCCGGGTTGCCCGGAGGTCCAGATTCTTGAGAGTTCAGACCGGTGATTACCGACCCTCCGGGCCTGAAACGGTCGATAGACTGGAACGCGTCGTCGGCTTTGAGGTCGGCCGCCAACTTGGTGCGTGCGCCCCCGGTTGAGGATTTGATCCGGACGTCCGGAGGGTGTTGTCAGGTTGGCGTGGGCGGGTCCCCCATGGCAGGCTGGTGGGCATGAACACGATGCCCAACCCGTACCGCGGTTTCCGTTTTCCGGCTGAAATCATCAGTGAGGCCGTGTGGCTGTACCACTGCTTCAGCTTAAGTTTGCGTCGAGGATCGTGCCCCGAGGCGTGGTGTCTGAGGGGGCCTCTGTGCTCTTCGGCGGGTTGAGGCCGCCGGTCTACTCCGCTGCGATGGACAGCGGATCAGGGGTGTGAGGGTGGCACAGCTCGGCCAGGCTTTCCATGGTCATGTAGCGCCGGGCCACCGCCCATTCATCATGCTGCTCCAGCAGCAAGGCGCCGACGAGGCGCACAACCGCCCCTTCGCCAGGGAAGATGCCGACGACGTTGGTGCGCCGCTTGATCTCGCCATTCAGCCGCTCCAGAGGATTCGTGCTGTGCAATTTGGTGCGCAGGTCCTTGGGGTACTTCATGTAGGCCAGCACGTCGAACTCCGCCTCGTCCATCAGCGCCGCCAGCTTGGAAAAGCGCGGCCGCAGGCTGTCGGCCACCCGGCGCCACTGCTCATGCGCCGCCTCAGCGGTCTCCTGGGCAAAGGCGGTGCGAATGGTGGCCGCGACCATCGTCTGGTGCGCCTTGCCGACGCAGGCGAGGAGATTCCTCATGCAATGAACACGACAGCGTTGAAGTGTGGCGCCCAGCACCTTGGAAGCGGCGGCCTTCAGCCCGAGATGCGCATCGGCGATCACCAGCTTTACGCCGCGTAGGCCCCGGCGGGTGAGGGTGCGCAGGAAATCGGTCCAGAAGGTCTCGGCTTCCGACAGCCCGAGGCCGAGCCCCAGCACCTCGCGCCGGCCATCGCTGTTGACGCCGATGGCCAGTATGGCGGCGAGCGAGACGATGCGGCCGTCCTGGCGCACTTTCACGTAGGTCGCATCCAGCCACACAAAGGGCCAGTCGCCTTCCAGCGGCCGGTTCAGGAACGCCTGCACGCGCTCGTCGATGTCCTGGCACAGGCGGCTGACCTGGCTCTTGGAGATGCCGGTCATGCCCATCGCCTTGACCAGATCATCGACGTTGCGCGTCGAGATGCCCTGCACGTAGGCCTCCTGAATCACCGCGATTAGCGCCTTCTCCGCGGTGCGGCGCGGCTCCAGGAAGGCCGGGAAGTAGGAGCCGCGCCGCAGCTTGGGGATGCGCAGGTCGATGGCCCCGGCGCGCGTCTCCCAGGTCCGCTCCCGGTAGCCGTTGCGCTTGGTCTGGCGGTCCTCGCTGCGTTCGCCATACCCGGCGCCGCACAGGCTCTCCACCTCCAGCTCCATCAGGCGCTGGGCGGCGAAGCCGACCATCTCGCGCAGAAAGTCGGCATCGGCGCTCTTCCCAATCAGCTCCTGAAGAGCGATCCTGTCCTCGGTCATCGTGGTCTCCGTCTTGGTTGATGGTCGTTAAGCAACCTCAACTTAGCCGAAGAACACGGTGACCGCCGCTCCCGAACGGCCGGCCCGCCTGCGCCAGCTATGGGGGAGCGCTCCGGCGGGCCAGCCTCACGCCTCAGACACCACGCGGTGGGACGCGATCAGGTCGAGTTGATCTTGGCCGCGCGCGGCATCGAAGTCAGCTACGAAACCATCCGGGAATGGGCGCTGCGCTTCGGTCGCGCCTTCGCCAACACGCTCAAGCGTCGCCGGCCCAAGCCGGGCGACAAATGGTTCTTGGATGAGGTGTTCGTCCGCATCCGCGGCAAGCAACATTATCTCTGGCGCGCCATCGACCAGAACGGCATGGTGCTCGACATTCTGGTCCAGAGTCGGCGCAACAAGACCGCGGCCAAGCGTTTCTTTCGCAAGTTGCTGAAGGGCTTGTGCTAAGCCCCGCGCGTCATCGTCACCGATAAGCTCAAATCTTATGCGGCGGCGAAGACGGAACTGAAGCTCGGTGGCGAACATCGACAGAGCCGTTACCTGAACAAGGTCTGTGAAGTCTCGCACCAGCCGACCCGACGACGCGAGCGGCATATGAAAAGGTTCAAATCCGCCCGGCACGCCCAACAATTTTTATCCAGCCATAGTTCCATCCACAACCACTTCCAGCTACGTCGCCACCTTCTTTCCGCTCCCGAGTACCGCGCCACCCGCGCTCGCGCCTTCACCACTTGGCGCGAGGCGACCGGCCTTGCCCAGACCGCCTGATCCAGTGAACACTGGGGTTATTCAAACCCTCCGCGCATCAACTGACCGCGAAGTTGATGGTGTGGACGACCGCTGCTCCCGGCATCGAGGTGCCATAGATTGGTGGTTGCTGAACTCCACCTATGAGAGGGCCGTCCACATGAGCATTGTCACCGTCGGTCTTGATCTTGCCAAGCACGTCTTCCAGGTTCATGGCGTTGATGAAGCCGGAAAGGTGGTCGTGCGCCGGCAGCTTCGCCGGGAGCAGGTGGAGGCGTTCTTTCGTGGCTTGACGCCTTGCCTGGTCGGTATGGAGGCGTGCGCGACGGCTCATCACTGGGCGCGTCTCATCCGGGCTCTCGGCCATGAGGTCCGGCTGATCCCGCCGACCCGGGTCAAGGCCTACGTCCAGCGCGGCAAGAAGAACGACGCCGCCGATGCCGCGGCCATTGCCGAGGCGGTGACGCGGCCGCACATGGCCTTCGTTCCGATCAAGAGCGAGGACCAGCAAGGCGTTCTGGTGCTTCATCGCTCCCGTGACCTGCTGGTGCGGCAGCGCACCATGCTGCTCAATGCCCTGCGCGCCCATCTGGCGGAATTCGGCATCGTGGGGGCGCAAGGCCCTCGTAAGCTGGCCGAGTTGATCGATCGGCTGAACGATCTGACGCTCCCCGAGCTGGTTCGCTTGGCGCTGGTGGAATTGGCCGAACAGATCGCGAGCTGCCGTGCGCGGATTGCGGCCCTGGAGAAGGCCATCCTGGCGTGGCATCGCACCACCGAGGCCAGTCGCAATCTGGCCACCATTCCCGGCATCGGGCCGATCACCGCCTCAGTGCTCGCCGCCACCGTCAGCGATCCGAGCGCGTTCAAGAACGGCCGCCAGCTGGCCGCGTGGCTGGGGCTGGTGCCGCGGCAGAATTCCAGCGGCGGCAAGGATCGGCTCGGCGGCATCACCAAGGCCGGCGACCGCTCGCTCCGCCGTCTTCTGGTCATGGGCGCCACCACGGTGATCCGCTATGCCCGCCGCAAAGCGCCCGGCGAGGGCGAGTGGCTGAAGGGCCTGCTGGCCCGCAAACCGGCCCGGCTGGTCAGCATCGCGCTGGCCAACAAGATGGCCCGCGTCGCTTGGGCGGTGCTCAGCCGCGGCGACGTCTACCGCAAGACTGTCCCGGTTCCGGCGGTTCCCTGAGCGGTGAGCGCCAGGAGCATCCGGAGCGGATTGTCCGCCCGTCCGCGGAACCTTCTCAAGCCTGGGCCTGCGGGCCACCGCCTGCGGCGGCGCTGGGCTTGACAAGGCCCCGCCGCCGAGCGGTCTGTTCCACCATCGGATGCAAGCCACCGTGTCGCTGGACCGTCCGGTTTGGTAACGCTGAAGAACAGGACCATGCTGTGTGAGGGTGCCGAGAGAGGTGATGGCGAAACGGTTCGAGCCGGGGATCGGGAAGACCCACGTACTGTCATGCGCCTCGAGCGCGGCACGTTGATCGGGACCCAATCCCGCGGAGTTCATCATGGCCCGCGGTCATCAGCACCGCATTCTTCGAGGCCGGACACAGGACCGCACCCGACCTTTTCGCCAAGCCAGATCTCTTTTCCCTTGCGCCGCAGCGGTCGTCCACACAAGACAGTGCCGCGGGCGCGGTGCAACACCAAGGCAAAAATGCCCCCACCCGTTTCCAGGTGGGGGCGGAAGCCGGCAGGCTTTGTTCTCCCGCCGATGGGAAGTCCAGACGCCGGGCGAAGGAGGGCGCCGGTCAGGTTGTAGATCACGAAGGCAGTGGACCGGCGGACTTTACTCGGCCGCCGGTTGGCGTCCGGACGTTAAGTGAGCGAGCCTCCGCCGGTCGGGTCGAAGATGGCGAAGTCCGTGGGATCGAGCTGGGCCATGTGAACGCCGTCCAGCAGAATAGCGTTGCCGCCGCTGAGGTCCACGAGGGCGCCATACTGCGTGTCGGAGATCACGAGTTGTTCGACCGACTGCAGCCCGGACCCATTCACATTGCCTGCGATGGCGATCAGGTCGCCGGAGTCGGATGGATCGAAGCCGTACACGATGTCGAGCCCGTTGCCGCCGCCGAAGAGGAGCAGGTCGTGGTTCGGGCCGCAGTACAGATCGGTGTCCCCGGGCAGATCGACCACAGCATCGACGCCCGGCGTCTGAGTGGCCACCGGCGTGACCTCTGGAATGCTGGGCTGCGACGGCCCCGGATCACTGGGCACGGCATCCAGTCCCGGCGGCTCGGTGGCCGCTGGCGGCATCACTGAGGCGTCATGATGAGAAAGATCCGAAGAATTGACGTGGACATCGGAAGGCGCGTTCACGTTAAAAGCGTTCATTGTACTCTCCGTTACAGGGGTTGATCGGGCGGCCGCCTTGACCGCCTGAACCCAAACATGCCTTTTCTTTGCCGTTCCCTCAGTGGCCAATCCCATAACTCAATCCGAACGCCAGCAAGATTATTGCTTTTTCCGTCACCCTTGACGCCGTCTCCAGACTTGCGACCCGCGATCCACTCCCCTGACATTTCCATGGCATCCCAATCGCAGGATTTCCACGCGCGCCAGCGTGGTGCAGGGATACGGGAATGGCGGCGGCTTGCGGATCGGCGTAGAAGCCGCGTCCCGTTCATGTCCATGAGACCGTCGCAAACCTGGGGGGAGCAACCGTGTTTTCTGGGAGGTGGTGAGTGAACCGGGGGTGCTCCCTGTCAAGGCTCGCGCTGGCGCGCGCCCGCCCTGCGGGCGGCTGCGGCCTTGACCGGTCCGCGCCCCCGGTTCGCTGGGCTGGGCATGTGGTCGGCGGCGAGCGCCGACCGTCGGCCTCTAGGCGGTCTGCTCGTGCCAAGTTTGGTGGTGGGCGAGCATGGCGTTGAGGCGGACGAGCAGTTTGCGCATGCAGGCGACCAACGCCACCTTGGGCTTCTTGCCGCAGGCGATCAGTCGAGCATAGAACCGCGCCAGGACGCCGCGGCCACGGACGGCGCTGGTCAGCGTCGCCATATACAGCGCCCGGCGCACATCGGTGCGCCCGCCGGCGATGTGGCGCTCGCCATGGTGCTCGCCGCTGTCGGCGGCATAGGGCGCCACCCCCACCAGCGCGGCGATTTTGGCGCCGCTCAGTGCCCCCAATTCGGGCAGCCGAACCGCCAGGGTCGTCGCCGTCACCGGCCCAATGCCCGGGGCGCTCTGAAGCGCGGCGACGCGCTCTCCGAGCGCCCTGTCGGCCGCCACCCGCCGGGCGATGAGCGCTTCCACGGCGGCCACCGCCTGGTCCAACGCCGCGAGCGCGCCGCCGACGGTGGCCTCGGCCTCCCTCGGCAGGCCGACCGCCGCTTTGCGCAGATCGGCACTCTGATCGACCAACCGCCGGCGCAGACGCAGCAAGCCGGCCAACGCCTCCCGTCCGTGGTCGGGCGCCGCGGGCGGGCCGTCGATCAGGGTGGCGGTGAACTCGGCGATCAGCGGAGCATCGATGGCGTCCGACTTGGCACGCCGGCCCTTGGCCTTGGCAAAGTGGCGCACGCGGGCCGCATCGAGGACGTGAACGGCCAAGCCGGCCGCGCCCAGGTCGTCGCGGACCGGGGGCTCGTAGCCGCCGCTGGCCTCGACCCCGACGCGGGCGAGACCGCGCTCGCGGATCCAGGACGCCAGCGCGCTCCGCCCCTCCGAGGTGTTGGCGACGCGCAGGCGGGCCGGGCCGGGGAACAGGGCGGCATCGAGCCAATCCCGGCCACAATCGAGGCCGACAGACGGGATCAGGTGTGTCATCCTTGCGCTCCTTCCTTGTGCTGCGGGGTCACGCCCCAAGCAACCGTTCGGTCTCCAAGGAAGGTTGACCGCCCCAAGCTCCCCCACGGCTTTGAAGACGGGTTGGTAACGGGGTCGGTCAACCCGGCTGGCGCGCGGCCGCGCGCCAGCCGGGTTTCACTCTAATGCTGTTCCAACATACAAGGTTGGTACGGCGGGTCCGGTTGGCAGCGGACCGGGGGCGCGATGAAGTGGCGGGTCATGATGGAGGTGACGGGCGAGGACGGCGCAGTGACGCAGCACGTGATCTCCGAGGGTGAGCGCACCGGGGCCGGTCAGGCGGCGACGCTCGGGTTGAGCTTGGCCGAGAGCAAGGCGACCCTGACCGGCCTGCAGCGCGTTCTGGTCGCGGCCCAAGCCGACGCGCACTGTCGCCGCCGTCGCCGGTGCAGCCACTGTGGGACATCGCGCCCGCTCAAAGACCACCGCTCTCGTCGGCTGGTGTCACTGTTCGGCACGGTGGCGGTGCGTGCGCCCCGCTTCGGCCCCTGCCGCTGCGGTGTGGCCAGCCGACGCAGCCTGACCCCGGTCGCCGAGATCATGCCGGACCGCTGCACCCCGGAGTACGAACGCGTCCTGGCCGGGATGGGCAGCGCGCTGCCGTACCGGCGGGCGCGGGCGTTGTTGGCCGACCTGCTGCCGGTGGACACCGCTCCGGAGGTGGAAACGATCCGCCGGCGCACGCTCCAGGTCGGCGCCCGGCTTGAGCGGGCAGCGCTTGTTCCGCCGGACCAGACTTCGCCGGCATCAGCGAAGGCGATCACGCTGGCCATCGACGGGGGCCACGTGCGGTCGGTGCGGACCTGCCAGATGCGCTCGTTCGCGGTGATGATCGCGCGGGCGAGCAACGATCAGAGCCAGGAGGTCGTCTTCAGCAGCATGCCGGCTGAGGCCGACCGGCAGGTACGGCAGCTCCAGCACGTCCTGCGCGGACTGGGGGCGACAGCGAGCACGCCGGTCACCATCCTCAGCGACGGCGCGGGAGGTCCGCGGTCCTTGGGTGCAGCGGCCAGTATCGGTCCGATCCACAACGTATTGGACTGGTTCCATCTGTCGATACGGATCCAGCACGTAGCGCAAGCGGTCCAGGGCTGGACCGCCGCGGTGCCGGCCGCCGCGGAACGGACCGGGCCGCTGGCCGACGCCGTGTCCCGCATCCGCTGGCGGCTCTGGCACAGCCAGAGCGAGCGGGCGCTGGCCCTTATTGGTGACACCCTGGCAAGCCTTGACGCCGCCTTGGAAGCCGCCGATGACCGGCAGGCCCGGAAGGTGGCGACGCTGCTGCGCGCGCTGGAGACCTATGTCGCCGGACAAGCCGAGCTGATCATCGACTACGCCGCCGCCCGGCGCCGGGGCGAGCCCATCTCCACGGCGACGACCGAGAGCACGGTCCAGCGCCTGCTGCACCGGCGCATGGGCGCCAACCAGCAGATGCGCTGGTCCCCGCGGGGCGCCCATCAGATGCTGAAGGTGCGCACCGCGATGATGAACAGCACACTCGCCTCCGACCACACCGCCGCCGAACCCTATGCCCGCCGACCCTTCCACCGCGCGGCGTGAAGCCCCCCAGGTTTGCGACGGTCTCGTGGAGGGTCGCGATGTCCTCATAAAGCCGGAGTGGCAACAACACGCGGTGTGCTCTGAGCAACGAACTGACCGTGGTCGAAACTTCGCTGTTCGGCAGCCTGGAGGACCCCGGCGACCGAGCCACCATCATTCGCGACCTCGCCGCCCGCGCCGCCGCCTTCACCAGTCAGGCGCGCGCGCCAACACCGTCGCCACCTGCCGCTCGGCCTGGGGAGCGTTCACCGCTTGGTGCCGCACCCTCGGCCTGCGCAACCGCTCCCTGCTGCTGGTCGGCTTCGGTGGCGCGCTGCGGCGGAGCGAGATCGTCGCGCTCAACGCCGACGACGTCGCCTTCGTCAACGGCAAGGGCGTCGTGCTGTCCATCCGCCGCTCCAAGACCGACCAGGTTGGGGCCGGCGACGCTGTGGCCATCTGGGCCGCCGACGACGACGCGCTGTGCGCGCTGCCGGCCACGGCGAGGAGCCGTTGTTCGTTGGCCCGCCGGCGGGCGGGGTGCTGACCGACAAACGGCTGTCGGACAAGGCGGCGGGCGCCGGCGACTCCGGCCTCCTGGAGAAGACCTTCGGCGCCCTGTCCGTCGGCGTGGCGCGCCATTACTCCGGCCATTCCTTGCGCGCCGAGCTGGCCACCGCGGCGGCCGAGGCGGAGGCGCAGCTGCACGACGTCATGCGCCAGACCCGCCATAAGTCGGTCGAGGTGGCCCGCCGCTACATGCACTCCGCCGACCTCTGGAAGAACAACGTCACCGCAAGGGTGATGCGCCGCTCCGGGTAAGACGCCGCGTGACGTGCGCCCCTGCCCAAGGTCCGGCGGCGCCGGTACCCGCAGGCTCGGCACCGGCTTGATTTTGCGGCGGCGAGACACCCTGGCCGGATACCGCGGCCAAAGGGCCGTGCCTCCGCGTAGATGGCTAAAAGGTGTTGGCAGCCGTCTTGAGGCTGAGCACTCCATCGTGAGTAGGAGCAGTGATCAGCCGCGCTTCCGAGCGGGTGTCGCGCGCCCACTCCGGGCATAACGGCTCAACGTTCGGAGCAATATCATACTGCCCTTAATGATCGCGCCTGCAGGTCTCTTCAACAATAAATGGGTATCGCGGAAGCCGTCTTTCGCCGAGCTGTTTTCCATGGCCTTGTTGCACAAATCGGGGTGCGGCCAGATTGTCCCCCGGTGTTGCGGTGATCAGGACACCTTTTGGAAGATCGGCCGACCGAGGCTGGTCATTCGGTTGATCACGGCGCAGGCGATGCGAGCTTCCACCTTCTGGGCGGACAGACTCCGAGCCCGCAGGCTGCGGCCGATCAACACTTTGTACCGGTAGCACGCGGTTTCCACGAGCGAGCGCTTGCCGTAGCCGACGGCACGCTGCCACCCCAGGCGGCCCTTCTCGGCAATCATCCGGATGTGATGGTCGCGCTGAGTTGGAACCACCTCGGCCGTGCCACTCGGGACGGCCGTGGAGCGCGGCGGGATGATCACCCTGGCGTCGGGTTGGCGTTCAGCGACGGTCCGATATACGGGATCGCCATCGTACGCGCCGTCAGCCAGAACCGCCCTGATCGGGGCGGCAATCTGATCGAGCAAGGGGCCGACCTGCGAGGCATCACCCTCGTCCGTGGTGGTCAGCTCCGCCGCGAGAATGTCGCCGTGATCCGGATCCACGGCGATGTGCAGCCGCCGCCAGGTACGGTGTGGTTTCCCACCATGTTTCTCGTGCTGCCATTCGCCCGCCCCAAAGACCTTCAGGCCCGAGGAGTCGATGATCACGCTCACCGCTCCATTTGGCACCTTCAACGCCGTCGTCAGCGCCAGGCGCGCACTGCGCCGGGCCAGGGTTGTGTGGTCTGGAACCGGCAGGTCGAGACCAAGCAGTTGCATGATGGAGCGCAGTAGCCCCTCGGTCTGGCGCCACGGCCGGCCCATGGCCAAACGCAGCATGACAGCGGTTTCGACGGCGAGGTCCGCGTGGGCCGGCGGTCGGCCGCGTTTGCCTGTCTTGGCTGGCGTCCACGCCTCCAGCGCCTCCGGCGTGGTCCAGACGGTCAAGCTGCCGCGCTGCTGCAGAGCCCGATCATACGCCGGCCAATTCGCGACCTTGTACTTGGCCTTCGGGATGTGATGACGACGTGGCTCGTTGTGCTTGTAGGGCATGCGCGCTCTCGGCAACGGGGCATACCTCTATACCCGTCCATCGCCCGTTCAGCCGCCGTTTCCCGATTTATGCGCCAAAGCCCACCTGCGGGGCTTCTGCGGCTTGGTTCCCAAACGCAGCGCCTCGGGCGGGGTCGAGCGACCGGGGCAGAAGCTGACCAAGAGCGGTCATGACCGGATCAAGCGGGCGCTCTACCTGGCAGCCGACACCGCCCGGCGGGTCGATCCGCAACTGGCCGAGGTCGACTGGCGCTTGATGGTGCACAAGGGCCATCACCATCGCCAGGCTCTGTGTGCGGTGGCGAACCGTCTGGTCAACCGGATCCTGAGCGTGCTCCGGAGCGGCCGATCCTACGGTCTGCGTGGCCTGGAGGGCGAGCCGATCACGGTCGCCCAAGGCCGGCAGATCATCGCCGCTCGGTTCAGCGTGCCGGCGGCGATCCGAGGCAGCCGACGCCGCCAACGGGTCGCAGCATGCGGGTGACTGCTCGTCCAGGTCTCTTTGTTCGACCGAAAGACGACCGTCTTTTCGTCCCGACCGGCTTGCCCCAAGGCGCCGCGCGCAGACACCGGCAAGGCCGGGCCTTCAGGCCCGCCGCCTCCGGCGGCATGGCCTTGCCGGCGGCGAGCACGGTGCCAGGCTGGGGTGGTCGGGAGCTGTTGACAGTTGGTACGAGATCACTTGGCGGTCGATCCCGATACCGGCGCGATCCTCGCGTCCGCGCTGACGACCACGCAGGACGGCGATGCTTCCCTGGTCGGCCCACTGCTCGACCAGATCGCCCGCCCAATCGGCACGGTGCTGGCGGACGGGGCTTACGACGGCGAGCCCGTGTACCGCGCCGTCGCCGCCCATAGTCCTGACGCGCAGGGGATCATCCCGCCGCGCTCAACCGCGGTGCCGAGCGCCACGACCGAAAATGCCCCCAGCCAACGCGACCGCCACATCCAGATGAGCGCCGAGCGTGGTCGGTTGGGCTGGCAGCGGGCGGTGCAGTACGGCCGCCGCTCCTTGGGCGAGGTGGCGATGATGCGCTATAAGCAACTGATCGGGCGCAGCCTCCGGGCTCGGAGTCTGGCGGCCCAGAAGGTCGAGGCCGCCGTCGGCTGCAAGGTCATGAACATCATGACCCGCTTGGGCATGCCGGCCACCTCCAAAGTCGCCTGATCACCACTGGCCGCCCGTGGACTCCGCCCTCACGCCGATTTGCGCGCCAAAGTCACCCCCAAGCCGACCTCGCTTCCCACTTGGCCGTGGCGCCTGCCTCCAAACTCTCGGCACTCCTTTCAGTGGGTGTGACCATCCCGCAATCCCTTTTCCGGCACTGGGTTTGGGGCCACCACGAGCCCCAAACACCAGCCAAGGTAAAAGCGTAGATCATCGTAGAACGCCTCCGGTGTGTAAAGCTGCAGGCCGGGGCTTCCGATCATCTCGGAACCCGTCTGGATCCCCCAGGCGAGGAGCATCCAGCTCCCCGCCACCCACGCCGTGAGCTGCGCCAATGCCGGAATGGTGCACTCATCCCAATGGCGAAGCACGATTCTGGTGCCAAGCAGCGCGATCAGAAAGCCCGGCACCGCGCTCGTCGCCACGATCGGCCAGCCCCACCCATAAGAATGGCCGATGATAACAATCCAGGCACACGCCAAGCCGGTCGCCGGAAGAGCAAGCCGGCGCGCGGTGCCCGCGACGAACCAGGCGGCCATTACCGCCGCCGGGATCGAGGCCCACTCACAGGCGCTGTCGATCGCTCGTGCCAAGTTGGCTCGCTTCGCCTCGTCACCGGCGTGCTCACCGCCGAGATACGCGATCATTGCTTCGTGGATGCACACGACGGCAACCCCAAAGGCCAGCGACACCAGAACCCCAAGCAGCAATCCGCCGGATGGCTCGTGCGCCAGCCGCCACCGCCTGGCCTTGAGCCGTTCCACCAGCGGTTCGACGAAAAAAGCAAAAAGCGTCCCGATGAACAGCGCGGAGCACAGTTCCGCGGCCCCGAAATGGCCGCGCATCAGCACGAACCCTTGCCACAGGAGCTCCGGAGCGAAGGCGCAGACGGACACCCACAGCGTGTAAACGGCGTAGGCCAAGGCACGAGTGAACGGCATGGATTGCCTCCCTCATCTCAAATGGCCACGCCGAGGCGATGCTGGTTCCCGTCCGGACTCGCCCGCCAAGATCGGCTTTTACGCAGGCGGTGCCACACTCACCAGCGGAACCGTGCGGCGGCAGAAGTCGACCAGATTGGGCTGCGCCGCGACATACGCGCGGAGCGGCGTGTCGATTTCGTACCGGTAAATGTTGGGCAGGAAGCCCATCAGGGCCGTGTCAATGCTGTGCGGCGTGTCGCCGAACAGGAACGGCCGCTCCGCCAGGGTGCCAGCGACGGCGCTCAAGTCAGCGAGACCGCGGCTGTAGATCTGGTCGGGCTCGTAACGACCAATGCCCTGGAAATGATAGCGTTTCAGGTTGTACTCCCGTGCCGCCTCAAGCAAGGTCTCGGTGAGGTCTGGGTGCGTGTTCAGCAACTGGTCCCGAAATAAGGGCCAGAACCGCGCGTCGGCCCACCGCGAGTAGGACATCACCCAATACAAGTCATCGAGCGTGCGCCGGACCATGTGGTCGATGCGGCGTTCGGCCGCGCTGAGGTCATCGTCGATCGCCAGACGATGCTGTCGGATTAGGTGCGCGATGATGAGATCACTGTCTCCGATCACAGTGCCGCCATCCATGATGTACGGCAGTTGCCCGCGGGGGGCATCACGGGTGTCGATGATGTGCTCTTGCCGATAGGACAGCCCACACAGGCGCAGAAACGCCACAGTCTTGAGGCCGTACGGATTGTTGTCCGCGAGACCGAACAGGTGAGGGTAGGTGTACAGCGTGATCATGGCCGACTCCATCCGCTTGTCGCCCGGCTGGGGCCACGGCCTCGGTGCGGGATCGACCGCGGCGGGGTCCCCTGCAGCGCCCAGCATGGCATGGTGTGGCAATCATTGGGTATTCGATCATTGGGACAGGATGTGCCTGAGCGCTCCGCGGCAACGATCCGCGCCATGGCGGCGCACACGCCGGACACCGCGGTGATCGTGCTGGCCCGGTCCATGGCTGTAACGAGTGCGACCGCTGAAGCCAATCCAACACAGCGCGATCGGCACCTGCGGTCCATCGCCGAGCACGGACGCATGGCGTGGCAGAAGGCCTGCCGGAACAACGTCCGCGCACCGGTCGAGGCGGTCTTCCGCCGCTGGAAACGCGTCCTCGGCGACGGCTTGCGGTTCCGTACCGAGGAACGGCGAAAAGCCGAGATCGCTATCGCGATCCGGATGCTGAACCGCATGCTCGACCTCGGACGCCCGGACTCCGTCCGCGTCGCGTAATCAGAAGGCCGGGAAAGAGCTTCCTGCGACCGAAGTCACCTCGCTGCAACATCTATGGACGCCCCCCGCCCTGCAAGAGCGTTTTTCGACATGGCGGCTTGAGAAGTCGGTTGCTGCCATCGATCCGGCCTACGGTTGCAGCCCGTGAGCTGCTGGCCTTGATGAGATCCGCGGATCGACGCCCAATCAACGTCGCGAGCTCGTCGGCTCGTTGTTGCAGACGGGCTTGGCCGATCCCGGTCCGACCGGTTGTGCCATCACATCGTCCATCGCCCTCGCAACCGAAGGAGAGCTTGTCGTCCTGCGCTCAGGTCGCCGATCCGGTGACCAGCGCGGCCCTGATCATTGTCGTTTCATCGTCCAACCTCTTTGTTCGACTGCCGGGACCACCTCTTCGTCCCGACCTGCCCTTGCCCAAAGCACCGCGCACAACGCAGGGCAAGGCTGGCCCGCCAGGGCCACCGCCGAAGGCGGCATGGCCTTGCCCGAGCGAGCACGGTGCTACCCTGCCGCCGGTCGGGATCACGGGGGGAAGCCGTCGCGCCCATGGCCGTCTCACGCCGCAGCCGGTTCGGCCGCCGTGCCGGGCCGCCGGTAGTCCTCGCCACGGGTCATCACGGCCCAGGCGGTGCGGGCCAGCTTGTTGGCCAGAGCTACCACCGCGACGTTGAAGGGGCGGCGGCTCAGCAGCCCGGCCAGCCAGGGCGCGGTCTTGCCCTGCCAGCGCATCACCGTCCGGGCGCCATTCACCAGCATCCGGCGCAGGTAGCCGTCGCCCGCCTTCGAGATTCCGCCCAGGCGCTCCTTGCCGCCGCTCGCGTGCTGGCGCGGCACCAGGCCGAGCCACGCCGCCAAGTGGCGGCCCGATGCGAAGACGGTCGCGTCGCCGATCGTTGCGGCCAGCGCCGTCGCGGTGACCGGCCCGATGCCCGGGACCGTCATCAGCCGCCGGCACACCTCATCCTCCTTGGCCTGCTCGGCCAGCCGAGCGTCCAATTCGCCGACCCGCCGTTCCGTGTCGCGCAGGTGGTCGACCAAGCCTTGAAGGACCTCCCGGGCCAGGGCGGGAATCCGCGTGTCCTCCGGGTCGGCCAGCACGGCGGTCAATTCGGCAACCTTGCCGGCCCCCTGCGGCGCGACAATGCCGAACTCGGCCAAGTGCCCACGCAACGCGTTGATCACCTGCGTCTTCTGGGCGCCCAGCACCTCGCGCACCCGGTGGACCACCAGGGTGCCCTGCTGCTGCTCGGTCTTGACCGGCACGAAGCGCATGCTCGGCCGCTGCACGGCCTCGCAGATCGCCTCCGCGTCGGCCCGATCGGTCTTGTGGCGCTTCACGTAGGGCCGGACGTACTGGGGCGCCATCAGGCGCACCGCGTGGCCGAACCGGGCGATCTCGCGCGCCCAAAAATGCGACCCGGCACAAGCCTCCATCCCGACCACGCACGGCGTCAGGGTGGCGAAGAACACCAGCATCGCATCCCGGCGCAGCCGCTTGGTCGTCACCACCTTGCCGTGGACGTCGACGCCGTGGACCTGGAACACCGACTTCGCCAGATCGAGACCGATAAACGCCGCAGTCATGGCACAACTCCCGTCATGAGAGGAACCTGTCCGTTATCTGGCACTGCCGTGCCGAAAACGGGGGACGTCCATCTCATCAAGGTCGCCAACTGCCGAGTCATCCATGATGCGACAAATGACGCTTTGACGCTGTGCCATGCTCGAATTCATGGCGAACAGTTCAAAAACACGCGAATGCTCATCACTTTGAATGAAGAAATGCTTACCACGCATGCCGGCTGGATCCGCTCTCAATCGTTCCGCATCCTCATACAAAGGCAACTCGGCCTCTGCTTGCTGTGGAGACAGAGGTGACCGCCACTGGCCGTGAACATCGATGGATTTTTCCATCACGCCGCGCGTTCTTGTCGGTCGCTGCAACAACGGCCGCGCTTGCCGCGCGACCGCCGATCGCTTTCGGCGCCCAATCATCGTCGGAGCCCGCGGACATCGGGGCCCGCATCCTTGCGCTGTTCGACCCTTTGCCCGGCGACAAGTCCATCAAGATCTGGGGGCCGGCCACCGACACGGCGAGCGCATTTCTGGTCGAACGCAACGCCTCCGCCCGTCTGTTCGTCGGCAGCGCCATCAAGGCCTTCGTGCTGGCGGAGCGGTTGCGTCAGCTCGACTCCCCGACCATCGTGCAGACGCTGCAGACGCAGCAGATTGCTCTCGATGCTGGAGTCTGGTCGCCGGACAGCCAGACCTTCAACCCGCCGCACCTGTCAGGCCTGGTTTCCGAGCGCACCGCGCTTGAAGCAATGATCATGCACAGCGACAACACCGCGACCGACATGGAGCTTCGGCAGGCCGGTCCGGACAAGGTACGCTCCCTCATCACTTCCATGGGGCTGACCAGCACGTCGATCCCGGACAGCACCCGGGTGTTTTTCGGCTATCTGTTCGGCGCTCCGAACTACAAGGAGTACAGTTGGTCCGATGTGACGGCGCTCCCGGACGAGGCGCCGGTGGTTCATCCGCCTCTCAACGATACCGCAACGCTCGCCTCATCGGCGGATGATCTCGTGACTTTTTATTCCCAAGCGCTGCAGGGCAAGCTTTTCACTCATGCCGAAACGCTGCGGGAATTCCGGCGCATTCTGATGATGGGCGACGCGATCTTTCTGATTCCGTTGCCGCTGGGCGTAAACGCCTTCGCCAAAGGCGGCAGCATCGATCTTCCCGGCCACCATGCCCTGTGCATCGCGGGCGGGATGTATTGCGCACACCGCTGGGCGTACTACAGTATGATCGTCAATTGGAGCGCACCCGCTCAGACCGACCCGGCAACCGTGAGCGCCTGTGCGGCCGCGCTGAGGCAGGCGTTCGAACTGGTCAAGGATGCACTGTCCACCTGAGCTTTATGAAGGCGGACGCTTTCGCCATGGTGTCTCGCTGCTCACGCGACCCAGCATCAATCCTGGGGAGGACTTGCCTTCAGGGACTTCGGTGGACGACCGCGTCGGCGCGGGGCATCTGGCTTGGGAAGGGGCCGATCTTCCAGCAGCCCCTGCGCAATGGCCTGTCCCAGCAGGTTCTGCACGGACGACACCGACCAGCGCGTCTCACCGCGCGGCGTCCGGCAGTGAATGCCTTCCAGATGCCGGGCGATGTTGGCGAGCGTCGGGTGTTGTCATGTGTGGACGACCGCTGCGGCGCAAGGGAAAAGAGATCTGGCTTGGCGAAAAGGTCGGGTGCGGTCCTGTGTCCGGCCTCGAAGGATGCGGTTCTGATGACCGCGGGCCATGATGAACTCCGCGGGATTGGGTCCCGATCAACGTGCCGCGCTCGAGGCGCATGACAGTACGTGGGTCTTCCCGATCCCCGGCTCGAACCGTTTCGCCATCACCTCTCTCGGCACCCTCACACAGCATGGTCCTGTTCTTCAGCGTTACCAAACCGGACGGTCCAGCGACACGGTGGCTTGCATCCGATGGTGGAACAGACCGCTCGGCGGCGGGGCCTTGTCAAGCCCAGCGCCGCCGCAGGCGGTGGCCCGCAGGCCCAGGCTTGAGAAGGTTCCGCGGACGGGCGGACAATCCGCTCCGGATGCTCCTGGCGCTCACCGCTCAGGGAACCGCCGGAACCGGGACAGTCTTGCGGTAGACGTCGCCGCGGCTGAGCACCGCCCAAGCGACGCGGGCCATCTTGTTGGCCAGCGCGATGCTGACCAGCCGGGGCGGTTTGCGGGCCAGCAGGCCCTTCAGCCACTCGCCCTCGCCGGGCGCTTTGCGGCGGGCATAGCGGATCACCGTGGTGGCGCCCATGACCAGAAGACGGCGGAGCGAGCGGTCGCCGGCCTTGGTGATGCCGCCGAGCCGATCCTTGCCGCCGCGGGAATTCTGCCGCGGCACCAGCCCCAGCCACGCGGCCAGCTGGCGGCCGTTCTTGAACGCGCTCGGATCGCTGACGGTGGCGGCGAGCACTGAGGCGGTGATCGGCCCGATGCCGGGAATGGTGGCCAGATTGCGACTGGCCTCGGTGGTGCGATGCCACGCCAGGATGGCCTTCTCCAGGGCCGCAATCCGCGCACGGCAGCTCGCGATCTGTTCGGCCAATTCCACCAGCGCCAAGCGAACCAGCTCGGGGAGCGTCAGATCGTTCAGCCGATCGATCAACTCGGCCAGCTTACGAGGGCCTTGCGCCCCCACGATGCCGAATTCCGCCAGATGGGCGCGCAGGGCATTGAGCAGCATGGTGCGCTGCCGCACCAGCAGGTCACGGGAGCGATGAAGCACCAGAACGCCTTGCTGGTCCTCGCTCTTGATCGGAACGAAGGCCATGTGCGGCCGCGTCACCGCCTCGGCAATGGCCGCGGCATCGGCGGCGTCGTTCTTCTTGCCGCGCTGGACGTAGGCCTTGACCCGGGTCGGCGGGATCAGCCGGACCTCATGGCCGAGAGCCCGGATGAGACGCGCCCAGTGATGAGCCGTCGCGCACGCCTCCATACCGACCAGGCAAGGCGTCAAGCCACGAAAGAACGCCTCCACCTGCTCCCGGCGAAGCTGCCGGCGCACGACCACCTTTCCGGCTTCATCAACGCCATGAACCTGGAAGACGTGCTTGGCAAGATCAAGACCGACGGTGACAATGCTCATGTGGACGGCCCTCTCATAGGTGGAGTTCAGCAACCACCAATCTATGGCACCTCGATGCCGGGAGCAGCGGTCGTCCACACCATCAACTTCGCGGTCAGTTGATGCGCGGAGGGTTTGAATAACCCCAGTGTTCACTGGATCAGGCAGTCTGGGCAAGGCCGGTCGCCTCGCGCCAGGTGGCGAAGGCGCGAGCGCGGGCGGCGCGGTACTCGGCGGCGGAGATGAGATGGCGGCGCAGTTGGAAGTGGTTGTGGATCGCGCTGTGGGTGGAGAGAAACCGTTGGGCGTGCCGGGCGGATTTGAACCGCTTCATGTGCCGTTCGCGCCGTCGGGTTGGTTGGTGCGAGACTTCACCGGCGTTGTTCAGGTACCGGCTTTGCCGGTGTTCGCCACCGAGCTTCAGGTCCTTCGTCGCCGCCGCGTAGGATTTCAGCTTGTCGGTCACGAGGACACGCGGGGCGTAGCGCAGCCCTTTCAGCAGCTTGCGGAAGAACCGCTTGGCCGCCTTCGTGTTGCGCCGGCTCTGGACCAAGATGTCCAGCACCACGCCGTTTTGGTCGACAGCGCGCCAAAGATAATGCTGCTTGCCGCGGATGCGGATGAACACCTCATCCAACAACCATTTGTCGCCCGACTGGGGTCGGCGGCGCTTGAGCGTGGTGGCGAACTCCCGGCCGAAGCGCAGACCCCACTCCCGGATGGTTTCGTAGCTGACCTCGACACCGCGCGCGGCCAGGATCAACTCGACCTCGCGCAGGCTCAAGCTGAAGCAATGGTACAGCCACACCGCTTCATTGATGATCGCGGCCGGAAAACGAAAGCCGCGGTACGGATTGGGCGTCGTGCTCACGCCCGGCACCCTGCCATGCCAATCCGGCGGTCCGCAACCTGACAGCACCTCTGCCCGCGCAGCAAGCCGAAGCCATCATCGGCGTAACGGCGCTCAACCGCATGCTCGACGCAGGGCGCCCCACCTCCGTCCGCAGCGCGTAACCGGCGGCAGAAAGGGCGAACAGACCGGCCCCCGACTCCGTGCACCAAAGCTCCGCTACGTCATCCCCCTCAGTCCCGATGGCGAGCAGGGGCGCTTTTGTCATTTGCGTAAAGACTATTTCCATCCTCTCCAGGCGCCTCAAGCGCCTCGCGGCCCAGGAGATCAGCGCGTGACTGCTACGAACAGCTTCTGAACCAGCGAACATGAGGTTGTTCAAATCCTCCGTGCATCAACCGACCGCGAAGTTGATAGCACTCACCACACACATCGGCTTCTATCGGATCGGCACCTCGTGCACATGGAGCCGCTTGGCCGAGCAGGACGACAAGATTTTCAGCGCGTCGCGCTCCTGCTCCTCCGAATGCAGATGGACCCAAAGGATCAAACCTCCGCGTTCCAACTGCTCCTGGATGGAGGCATTGTAGCGGCGGTCAAGCCGCTTCATCAACGCATACCCGGCACCGCCGGTGATCGCCGTACCAATGGCGACGGCGACAACGACCGCCATCATGCTCGCGCCGGCAGCGGCTGTCATTCCGGCGGCGGCGATTGCACCGATGTAGACGGCCACGCCGACCAGAGCCCCCTCTGCGTCGCCGATGGATGCCTTCGATACGAAAACGCTCCGAGGGGCCGAGGGATTGTCCTCGATCTCGCGGACGTCGGTGCAGACGTGGCCGAGTTCCGCCTCAAGCATGCGCGCGTTGCAAACCGTGCTAAGGTCAGCTCGCCCGAAACCATGTTGCTGAAGTTCGCTGATCGCCCCGTCGAGGCAATCGGGGTCGTCGAACACCGCAACCACCTCGCGCCGTTGCCTTCCGCGCTGGACGAGGTCAACGCCGTCCGTATCCCGTGATGCCATGGGCTCCTCCATGGCGGGTGGCACGCACCCTCTGTGGCGATCCGCGCATGCGGCTGCCGGCGCTTCATCCCGAGGCCATATCCGGGGCTTTCAGTCCCGGAGGTTTTCAGTCGTCGTGCCGAGCCGCGTGGCCCACCGACCGGTCGCGCCGACTCCGGCGGCCGTAGAAGATCACCGCCATGATTCCGACAGCGGCCGTCAAAACAAGAACAATCCCCAGCGTGAGTCCCATGCCGCCGACGAAGCTCAGGCCGTTGTGGCCACCAAAGACCCAGATCGATGCGACAAGGACCACCACGCAGCCGATCACGGGCCAGAGAATTCGGCGTTGCATGCTCGTCACCCCCCTTTGCGTGACCTGCGTTGCCGGGCGACCGGATCAATCCGCCACGGCCTTCCGATAGAGGTGCCACGTGGCGTGTCCAAGCACCGGCAGAATGACGATGAGACCGACGAACAGGGGAATCGACCCGATCACGAGGCCACCCGCGACGATCAGCCCCCACGCGGCCATCGGAACCGGGTTCGCCACCACAGCGCGGACCGAGGTGACTATCGCCGTTGCGACGCCCACCTTGCGGTCAAGGAGCAGCGGAAACGACACCACGCTGATCGCGAGCACCAGCACGGCGAAGAGGAAGCCAACGCCCACGCCCGCAACCATCAACGTCCACCCCTCTCTGGTCGTGAACACGTCGCGCGCAAAGCTTTCGATCGAGGCCGGTGGCTGAGGGCCGAGGGTGGCCATGTAGATGAGTTGGGCCGCAACTAGCCAGAACCCGAAGATCACCATCAGGATCACCCCCAGAGCCAGGATTGCGCCGAACGAGGGGGAAGCGAGCACGCCGAACGCGTCGACCCAACTGACCGTGACGCCTTGCTCGCGCCGCCGGCTCATCTCATACAGGCCCACCGCCGCGAAGGGACCGACGAGGGCGAAGCCGGAGGCCAGGGGAAACAGCAACTGCAGCATGTCGCGGCCGTAGGCCGCCCGCCCCAGGACCAAGCCGGCGATGGGGTATATGAGGCAGATGAAGATGACGTCCGTCCGGTAGGCCCCAAAGTCCTCGATGCCCCGTGCTAGGACGTCACGCAGGTCCGCTACCGCGATCCGCCGAACCGCCGGGGGCCGCACCCGCACCTCGTCCTCCAGCCCGGAAACCGCGTGGCTGCCCGATGCCACGGCATTGGACCAATGCCGGTACTGGTCCACTCCATACTCGATGGGATTTCGAATGGTCATGTCCCTTCCTCCCGAACCGTTCGTTCGAGGGGGCGCGGTCCAGCCGTGGCGGGACGCCCAACCCGGCCGTCGGTCACGAAGGAACCGCGACCCGCCTTGTCCTCCATTATACTCCAAGCGCCGGTTGATGGCGTGACGATCAAAGGAGAAAATCGTGGTCAAGAAGCAAAAAAAAGGATTCGCGTCAGAAGCGTGTAGTCAGCCTCAAGCGTCATCAAGCCCACCAGCACGAGCAGGGCCACTGGCGGGATCAGGATGGCGCACCGCAAGGCCAGCCGCTCCCATTGCATGTGCATAAAGACCGCGACGATTAGTCCAGCTTTCAGCAGCATGAAAAGGATGATCAGAAACCACCGCGCAAAGCCCTGGACGTGGAAGTAGTCGACCATGTACGAAAAGGTGCTGAGGACGAACAGAAGTCCCCAGACTTTGAGGTAGGTCCCTATGGGATGCTGTTGACCGGTCACCTGTTCCATCGCAGCCTCTACCACAGATAGAAGAACGCGAAGATGAAGACCCACACCAGATCGACGAAGTGCCAGTAGAGCCCGGCGATTTCGACGATTTGGTAGTTTCCCCGGCGCTCGTAGTCGCCCCGCAGAACTTTCAGGGCCACGACGCTGAGGTAGATCACGCCAACTGTGACGTGAAAGCCGTGGAATCCCGTTATCATGAAGAAGGTCGAGCCGAACTGTGCCGCGCCGAACGGGTTGGCCCAGGGGCGCACGCCCTCGTCCACGATCAGCTTGGTCCATTCAAAAGCCTGCATGCCAACGAACGTCGCGCCGAGCGCCGCCGTCGCCAGCATCAGGGCAGTCGTCCGGGCGCGG
Organism: Azospirillum canadense; assembly: GCF_025961225.1. Classification (GTDB taxonomy): domain Bacteria; phylum Pseudomonadota; class Alphaproteobacteria; order Azospirillales; family Azospirillaceae; genus Azospirillum; species Azospirillum canadense. Next base: position 685,510 of record NZ_JAOQNG010000003.1, read on the forward strand.
TCGCGGCGGTAGGCGAAGTTGACCGCCATCGCCATGGTTCCGCTGCTGCTGATTAGAATGAACGTCATGATGGCGATCAGGATGAGGGGTATGTGTGCCCCCCCGATCGTCAAGGCGAAGACCTCGCTCGGGTTCGGCCACGGCACGGTGGTCGACATGCGCACTGTCATGTAGGAGGTCAGAAAACAGCCGAAGATAAACGTGTCGCTCAGAAGAAAGAGCCACATCATGGCCTTCCCCCATGGCACGTTCCGGAACGCTTGGCGATCGGACGCCCAGTCCTCGACCATTCCATACCACCCATCGGTCGGGGGGGCGCCGGTCAGGGTGGTGGCCGCCGGCGTTTCGTTCATCGTGTCCTGATGCGCCATCCGCCCGTCCTCCTTGGCTGGAGCGCAAGATCGCCCAATCAGCAGCCCCAATCAGAAGCCGTGGTGCATGTGCGGGACGAAAAGTCCCTGTGTGTCGGCCAGCAGGACGCCGAACAGCACAAGCCACACCACGAGCAAGAAGTGCCAATAGGTGGCGCAGAGCTCGACGCTCAACTGCAAGCCGGCCGCGCCGGAACGGCTCCACAGCTTGACCGCCGTCCGTTCCCACGCCACAAGCCCACCCAGGATGTGAAGCCCATGCAGCGCCGTCATCAGGTAAAAGAACGTGTTGGCCGGGTTTTCAGCGACAAAATAGCCAAGCGTGTCGAGTTGCCGCCACGCCACCAGTTGCCCGGCCAGGAAGGCCAGCGCACAGAGGCCTCCGAACAGGAAACGGAGACGTGTGGTGGTCCATTTCCCCCGGCGTGCGCCAAGCACCGAGAGGTGCAGCGCCACACTGCCCAGCGCCAGCACCAGGGTGTTCAGCCACAACACCGGCAGCGCCGGCAGGGGGCGCCAGTCCCCGAACGACATGCGCATGACGTAAGCGCTGACCAGCAACGCGAACAGCGTCGCAACAACGGCAAGGAACACGACCAGTCCAACCCTTGCCGTGGGCATCGGCAGCCTGCCCAACGCCGGCAGGTCTTCCGGCGTCTGCTCCAGCCAGGGCTTCGCCGTGAGCGTCCGGATCAGGCTCATGCCATGGTTCCCTTCGCGATCGGCCGCCCATGCGCGGTCTCCGCCGTTTCCCGGCTCGGCGGGTGGTTCTGCGGCAGGAAGTCCTCGTCCGCTCCGGGCACGCTGAAATCATAGGCCCAGCGATGGACGATCGGCAGCCTGGGACCCCAATTCCCATAGCCGGGCGGCGTTTCGGGGGTTTGCCATTCCAGCGTCGTGGCCCGCCAGGGATTGCCACCCGCCAGCCGGCCCCGGAAGGCGCTCCAGACCAGGTTGAACAGGAACACCCCCTGGGCGGCGCCGACCACCAGAGCCGCGATGGTGATGAAGGCGTTCAGCGTGTGGGCCGAATCCGGAATGAAGTTGATCCCGCTAAAGTCGTAGTATCGCCGCGGCATGCCCACGAAACCGAGATAATGCATCGGGAAGAAAATCGCGAAGGTGCCGAGAAAGGTGACCCAGAAGTGAAACTTCCCCATCGCGTCGCTCAGTAGGCGGCCGGTCACCTTGGGATACCAGTGATAGATCCCGCCGAAGACAACCAGGATCGGAGCGACCCCCATCACCATGTGGAAATGCGCGACCACGAAATACGTGTCGGACAGCGGAACATCGACGACGACGTTGCCGAGGAACAGGCCCGACATTCCGCCGGCCACGAAGGTGATGATGAAGGCGAGCGAGAACAGCATCGGCACGGTGAGGTGAATGTTTCCCCGCCACAGCGTCAGGACCCAATTGTAGACCTTGATCGCGGTCGGCACGGCGATGATCAGCGTGGTCGTGGCGAAGAAGAAGCCGAAATACGGGTTCATTCCGCTGACGTACATATGGTGCGCCCAGACCACGAAGCTGAGAACACCGATGGCCAGGATGGCCCAGACCATCATCCGGTAACCGAAGATGTTCTTCCGCGCATGCGTGCTGATCAGATCCGACACGATGCCGAAGGCCGGCAGCGCGACGATATAGACTTCCGGATGGCCGAAGAACCAGAACAGGTGCTGGAACAACAGCGGGCTGCCCCCACGGTACCCAAGCGGCTCGCCCATGGAGACGATGCTCGGCATGAAGAAGCTGGTCAGCAGGACCCGATCGAGCAGCAGCATCACGCCACTGACGAACAGGGCAGGAAAGGCCAGCAGTCCAAGAATGGTCGAGACGAAAATGCCCCACACCGTCAAGGGGAGGCGCATCATCGTCATCCCGCGCGTACGCGCCTGCAGTACGGTCGTGACGTAATTCAACCCGCCCATCGTGAAGGCGGCGACGAAAATTACCAGCGAGACGAGCATCATAATGATGCCCCATTCCCGACCGGGCGTGCCCGGGAGGATTGCCTGCGGCGGATACAGGGTCCAGCCGGCCCCCGTGGGCCCGCCGGGCACAAAGAAGCTCGCGACCAGAACCAGAACCGACAGCAGGTAGGTCCAATAGCTCAGCATGTTCACATAAGGGAACACCATGTCGCGCGCACCGACCATCAGGGGGATCAGGTAATTGCCGAATCCTCCGAGAAATAGGGCCGTGAGCAGGTAAATCACCATGATCATGCCATGCATGGTGACGAATTGATAATAGCGGTCCTGATCAATGAAGCCCAAGCTGTACGGAAATCCGATCTGCATCCGCATCATCCAGGACATCACCAGCGCGATCAGGCCGACGGTGATCGCCGTGACGGTGTACTGGATGGCGATGACCTTGTGATCTTGACTCCAGATATACTTGGTCAGGAAACTTTTGGGCTCGTGATGCTCGGGCTCGACGCCGGCGCGCTCATCGCCAATGACTGCGGTCTGTACCATGCCCCGGCCCCCCGCGTGTCGTCGGCATCCGCGACCGATGCCGGTTTCAGTGTCCGTGACGCTCCGCGCCGGAGCGCCCTGCGCCAGTGCCCAAGTCACCGGCAAAGTCCATGGCCTTGCCCGCGCCGGTACCGGCCGGCGACTGCGCGAAGGTTGGTTGCTCGCGCAGCCACGGCTGGTAATCCTCGTCCTCCACCACGATGACGGAGCCGCGCATCATCGAATGGCCGACGCCGCAGAGCTCTGCGCAAAGGATTTCGTATGTCCCCGTCCGTTCGGGAGTGAACCAGAAATAAGAGACCATCCCCGGTACCAAATCCATCTTGGCCCGGATGTTGGGCACATAGAAATCGTGTAGGACGTCAACGGAGCGAAGCACCATTTTGACCGGCCTGCCGACCGGCAGACGCAGTTCGTTGCTGTTCACGAGTAGGTCATCTTTGCCTTTCGGGTCGTCGGGATTGAGCCCGAAGGGGTTCTCGGCGCTGATGCGCCGTGTGTCGACGGTTCCTAACACACCGTCGTTCCCCGGCAGGCGAAAGGTCCAATTCCACTGTTGACCCACAACCTCAACCACCGACGCTCCCGTCGGAACCCTGATGTAGTCGTCCCAGACGATCAAGCCGGGCGCCAGCATTGCGGCGATCCCCACGGAGGTGACGCCGGTCAACCACATTTCTAGCCTTTTGCTTTCGGGCTCGTAGGACGCGGCGATCCCCTCGCGGTGGCGATAACGGAACACCGCATAGGCCATAAATAGAACAACGGCCGAAAAAACAACTCCTGTAATCACGAATGTGATAACGAGCGTTGTATCAATTGCTCCCCAATTTGAGGCAAGAGGCGTGAACCACCACGGGCTCAGCAAGCTGAACAGAATGGAGCCAACGACGAGCGCAGCCAGCACAATCGCGACAGCCATGGCTTGCGAATTCCTATAGCTCTGACCTGCGGCCGAGATTGGCCGGCTGAAATGAAGCGCAGGCCATTTTCCGCCTAACTTTAGGAAGTCGCGCATGTTAACAGATTTGATGGTTGCGCGCAAGGATAACCGCACTATTAGTTGCATTCGTGCCGCCTTATAAAAATTTTCAATGAAAAATCCGATGAACATGAAAGGTTGAGGCAGTTGTGAATCTGTTGCTGCGTTTGCGGTTCTGGTGGCTCTGTCAAGTTGTCAGCAGGGCGAAGAATTGCGGCCCGCAGACCGGCGGTCGCCTCGCCCGGAGTCGCCTCACCCGGGTCAGCCGACCTGGGCAACACCGGTGGCCTCGCGCCGACTGGTGAAGGCGCGCGTGCGGGCGGCGCGGTACTCGGAGGCGGAGATGAGGTGGCGGCGCAGTTGGAAGTGGTTGTGGATCGCGCTTTGGGTGGAGAGAAACCGCTGGGCGTGCCGGGCTGATTTGAACCTCCTCATGTGCCGCTTGCGCCGTCGCGTCGGCTGGTGCGAGACTTCGCAGATATTGTTCAGGTGTTGGCTCTGCCTGTGTTCGCTGCCGAGCTTCGGAGCCTTCTTCACTGCGGCGTATGATTTCAGCTTGTCGGTCACGAGGACACGTGGGGCGTAGCGCAGCCCTTTCAGCAGTTTGCGAAAGAAGCACTTGGCCGCCTTCGTGTTGCGCCGGCTCTGGACCAGGATGGCGAGGATGACACCATTCTGGTCGATGGCGCGCCACAGGTAATGTTGCTGGTTCTGTTGCAAAGCCTGAGCACGGGTGATTAGAGGTGCGGGGTCATCAAGCTTAGGTAGTAATGCGCGTTGTTGCACGGATGTGGTGGGTGTCGTAGGCGAAGGACCCGCCCTCGGTCTGGTCTGCTATCATTCCTCCGTAAAGCGAATGCTGCGCGCCGTCACCACATCCCTCGACCGAAGCGGCGGATTCTCAACTGTGCCGAGTGCGATGCGGTCCTGCGCCAGCGCGGCAGCCTGACCGTCTGGGTCTCCGACGAGGCGATCGCGCATTGGAAGGCGGCGCCGCGCAGCACGCCGGGGGGCAGCCCAGCTACTCCGACCTGGCGATCACGACGGCCTTGATGCTTCGGGCGGTGTTTCATCTGGCCCTGCGTCAGACCGAAGGGCTGATCGCCTCCGTTCTGCGGCTGCTTGGTATCGACCTACCGGTGCCGGACCGCTCCACCATCGCCAGGGGCGCCAGAACGGTGACGCTGCCGCGCACGCGGCCCTGCGTCAGCGGAGCAATCCACTGGCTGGTGGACCGCACCGGGCTGAAGCTGCGCGGACCCGGCGAGTGGTTGGTCGAGAAGCACGGGACCAAGCGGCGGCGCTCCTGGAGGAAATTGCATATTGGTGGGGACGCGCAGAGCGGGCGGATCATGGCCATCACGCTGACCAACCGCGCCATCGATGACACCGCCCAAGTCGGTCCCTTACTGGAACAGGTCACCGGTCCAGTGGCCACGTTCAGCGGCGACGTCGCCTAGCTGTTTGATGGCGGAACGTTGTCGGGCCCCGGTGTGTTGGGCCATCCAAGAGCATGGCTGGTGGATCGAAAGGCGTCTGGGCCCTGCGCCTCAGTAAACAAGCGATCGGCGCAGTCCCGTCCGTCGTCGCCATGACGAGCCAGAAGCGCCCGCCGCAGCCGGCCCGTCAACCCTGGCCCTGACGGGCCACCGCCGAAGGCGGCTGTGGGGTTGACCGGCCGTCGCGCGGCGGGCATCATCCCTCGTGGCGGCGACGCTGAGCCTGTTCGGCCCCGGCCGGGAGGAACGGCCATGGACCAAATCCATCCCAACGCCCGCACCACCCCGGCGGTGCGCGCCGCCATCGCCGCCACCGAGCCCACGGGCGTGCTGGCCAAACGCTTCGGCGTCAGCACCGAAAGCATCCGCACATGGCGCAAACGCGGCTCTGAGGACGTTCAGGATCACTCCTCGCTCCCCCAGCACCTGCGCTGGCGGGCCACCGAGGAAGAACGCGCCATCGTCTGTGAGCTGCGCCGGAGCACCGGGTTCCCACTCGACGACCTCACGGTCACGGTGCGCCACTTCCTGCCCCATCTGAACCGCGACGCCATCGACCGGATCCTGAAGGCCGAAGGCCTGGGGCGCCTGCCAACGTCCCCGACCACCACGCCCAAGAAGGGCACCAAGCACTTCAAGGAGTATGACCTCGGCTTCCTACACATCGCTATCAAGCACCTGCCCAAGCTGCACGTGATCGGTGCTGGAGCGCGCAAACGCTCCCTGTACGTCGCCATCGACCGCGCCTCGCGGCTGGTCCACCTGGCGGTCAAGGACGAGGAGACGGAAGCCGCCGCCACCGCCTTCCTGAACGAGGCGGTCGCTGCCTTTCCCTTCACCATCACCCACGTGCTGACCGACCGCGGCCGTTGCTTCACCGCCGACGGCTGCGAGGCCGCCTGCCGCGCCCTGGGCGCGCAGCACCGCAAGACCAAGCCCTACACCCCGCAGACCAACGGCATGGTCGAACGCTTCAACGGCCGCATCGGGCGCGAGGTGTTGGTCCTGTGCATCGGCACGCATGATGCCCTGGAGCGCCTGCTTCACGGCTACCGGCTCGCCGACAACGCCCGCCGACAGCGCGTCCTCAAGGGCCACTCGCCCAACGAGGTCGTCCACGAGCGCCTGAAGGCGAAACCCGAGCTGATCAACCCCGCTTACCGACCTCCCAGTCCGTGCGACCTCACCAAAATTAAGGTGGCCGCTCAGCTCAGGGTGTATGCCGCCAAGGACGTATCGCATCCGGACAGCACCAGGAGCGCAATCTTCAACGGCACCACCATCCGCAATTTGGTCTTCGTTGGACAAGGACAGCGACGGGATGGGCCTGGTGAGGTCGGCGTGGGCAAACATTAATCCCGATGGGTAGCCGGGGCCGCCCGCTCACCCGACGCTCGCTCCCGACGCGGTGCTCAGCGCCCCCGTCTCCGCTGTTGGTCGATAAACCGCGGGGTTGCCTCATCGGCCATGTCTTCGAGAATGATCAAGGAGCGGAGCGCGTCACGCTGCGCGTCACCGGTATGGTCGTACAAGCCGGGCGGCTTTGGGGGATTCGGGATCGTTGGCCCCACGGACGGGACCGGGGGCGTCGGAACCGTGACCGAGGTGGGGCGAGGGTGTGGGGGCGGCGTGGTGATGGTCGTCGGCGAGCTGCTCGGGATCGAACAGACCTTAAATCGGTTGCACACCGGCAGCGGCACGAACAGCGGGTTGGCCGCGAAGCGGGGAATGCCCCCGAGGCCCGCCGGGGGCGGCAACGTCAAACGAGGCCCGCTGAGCAGACTCGTAGTCGTTGGCGTTTCGGACATGCTCGGCGTCTGGTTCGGTCCGGCGGCGAATGCGGCCGGGGCGGTAAGCAGGAATAGGGCGGTCAGGAACGAGCCTCGCATCGGGGGTACTCCCAGAGGGGTTGCGTGCCCTGTTCCTAGAGCAGAAGACCCACCGCCGCTGTTAGCTGGCTCACACCGCGGGAACGACCACAAGCATCCTTTCATCTGGGGACGCGGTCGGCGCCATCGGCCATCCCGCCATCTCGGTGTGGCGGCTCTCCCAACTATCTCACTGATTGAGCGGATGCACCACTTAGTATGTTGGGAATTTTTGCATTATCGCCGCATCGGGGTAACCGCCGGTCCGCAGCATCATAACCATCCCTGTCCGGTGGTGGATCGGGGATGCCCGGGAAATCGTCCTCCGCGTCCAGCGGCCGAAGCGTAGAGAGGATCGCCAACAGTGAGGGCCTTGGGGCTTTCGCGTTATCGTCGGCCATACGTCCACCTCCCCTCTCACGAGCAAGCCTCAAGCTATTATCTCATGGGGAACGCACAATGGCGCGATGGAGGACGATGTGCTGCAGCCGGATCGCCGAATCATCGATCGCGTCAGACAGTGGCTGTGGCCGCATTTGCCCTACGTGCGTGATCCGCACGAGGGCGGCCCGTGCCCTCGCGCGGCGTGGCAGCGGCGCGTGCTCGGCCCGATGAAATCCTGGCCTGGCTACAAGGTGGGCGTGGTGCATTACCCAGATGCCGACCAAGCCGACGCCGACATACAGGCCTTAGAGAAAGCCGCGTTCAACGCAGCGCGGCGGCGGCAGCCCTGGTGGAGACGTCACCTGCCGACCCGTTGGTGGCGGTGATCCCGATCGACGTTGTTGCACCGAGGCGGCGGGACATTGGTGCACAACTCGGCGCGCTGACAGAGTTGGCTCTGTCCGATCGGTGATCAGGCGACCTTGCGGGAGACCGGCATGCCCAAGCTGGTCATGATATTGAGGACCTTGCCGCCGACGGCCGCTTCAACCTTCTGCGCCGGCAGAGTCCGAGCGCGCAGGCTGCGGCCGATCAGCGTCTTGTACCGCAACATCGCCACCTCCAGGTTGGCACTGCGCCGGGAGAAGGTGGTGTGATCCGGAACCGGCAGGTCCAGGCCAAGCAGGCGCAGGAGCGAGCCCAGCAGACCTTCGGTCTGGCGCCACGGCCGGCCAAAGGCCAGGCGCAGCATCGCCCCGGCTTCGATGGCCAAGTCCGAGTAGCGGGAAGGCCGGCCGCGCCGACCTGCCTTCGGCGGTGTCCAGGCGGCGATCGCCTCCGAGGTCACCCAGATGGGTGCTGTCAGGTTGCGGACCGCCGGATTGGCATGGCAGGGTGCCGGGCGTGAGCACGACGCCCAATCCGTACCGCGGCTTTCGTTTTCCGGCCGCGATCATCAATGAAGCGGTGTGGCTGTACCACGGATTCAGCTTGAGCCTGCGCGAGGTCGAGTTGATCCTGGCCGCGCGCGGTGTCGAGGTCAGCTACGAAACCATCCGGGAGTGGGGTCTGCGCTTCGGCCGGGAGTTCGCCACCACGCTCAAGCGCCGCCGACCCCAGTCGGGCGACAAATGGTTGTTGGATGAGGTGTTCATCCGCATCCGCGGCAAGCAGCATTATCTTTGGCGCGCTGTCGACCAAAACGGCGTGGTGCTGGACATCTTGGTCCAGAGCCGGCGCAACACGAAGGCGGCCAAGCGGTTCTTCCGCAAGCTGCTGAAAGGGCTGCGCTACGCCCCGCGTGTCCTCGTGACCGACAAGCTGAAATCATACGCCGCAGTGAAGAAGGCTCCGAAGCTCGGCAGCGAACACAGGCAGAGCCAACACCTGAACAATATCTGCGAAGTCTCGCACCAGCCGACGCGACGGCGCAAGCGGCACATGAGGAGGTTCAAATCAGCCCGGCACGCCCAGCGGTTTCTCTCCACCCAAAGCGCGATCCACAACCACTTCCAACTGCGCCGCCATCTCATCTCCGCCGCCGAGTACCGCGCCGCCCGCGCTCGCGCCTTCACCACCTGGCGCGAGACGACCGGTCTTGCCCTGACCGCCTGAGCGGAACCAAAACGGGTTGTTCAGACGCTCATCTCATCAACCGCCAGCGAAGTTGACAACACCGCCCTGAATCCACGCTTCCTGGATGACCGCGGTGAGCGCCTTCTCGGCGGTCTTGCGCGGCTCCAGAAAGGCCGGAAAGTAGCTGCCCTGGCGCAGCTTTGGGATCTTCAGGTCGAGCGTGCCGAGGCGGGTGTCAAGCTGGCGCGGCCGCGAGCCGTTGCGGTAGGTGGTGCGCGTGTCGCTACGCTCGTGGCGCGCCGCGCCGATCAGCGCCTCGACCTCGAAGTCCATCAGCCGGTGTAACGTGTGCTCGGCGACGGCGCGCAGAAAATCGCCGTCTGTGCTCTTCTGGATTTGCTCGATCAGTGCCATTCTGTCGTCGGTCATCGTCGTGTCCTTGGTTGTGATCGCGTGTCGCAACTCGACCTTACCAAAGATGCGCGATGACCACCTCCTGCCGCCGAACACACCGCCTGCGAGGCGGAGGATCGGGCTGGGGCCGGGCTACGCTGTGTGGGAGCTTCGCCCGGCCCCAGCCCGATCCTTCATGGGCGCTTTTTCCACCACGCCCCTGGACGTTACCCGAGATTTTCCGGTGACGGCGATCGGCATTGTACTTGTGCGGCATGTTCAGGCGGGTTGGTCGGGAACAGGTATGCCTTCTATCCGACCAAGCTCGTGCTGACAACTACCGCATCCCTGCACCAAACCACCGGCGTGTGGCAGGGCAGCGTATTCGTCCAGAAATTCCCCACAGGCGACCTCATGAGGAGAGCAGCGCGTCCACCAGGGGGGAGTCCGGATCGGCCAGATCGTCGATGACATCGAAATGATGGCGTCCGTCGGCCTGCCGCGCGGCGGTGGCCGCACCCAGGCCAAGCCATATGTTCGCTAGCAGGGCGTTTTGCCGAATGAACTCCGGCCGCTCTTGCGCGCCCACCCAGCAGGTGATGCCTGCTCCCGGCCGTGGCCGCAGCAGGGCCGGGCTTTCGGCGACCGCCTCGGCCTCGTCCATGCCGAGCGTGCCGTTCATGCGCGTGGCCAGCAGCGGGCGCAGGTCGTGCAAGCCGCTGATGGAAACAGTGTGCTCCACCCGCTCCGCCACCGCCGGCGGCAAGGACACGTCCGCGCAGGCCAGGCGGCTGACCAGATGGCCGCCCGCGGAATGGCCGGTCAGCCGCAGCGGACCGGGCGTGGCCTCCGCAATCGCGGCGACCGCCCGCGCGACCTGCCGGGTTATGCCAGCGATGCGGCAGTCGGGGCAGAGCGTGTAGCTGGGCATGGCGACGCGCCAGCCATGGGCGAGCGGCCCGGCCGCCAGATGCGACCAGCTCGCCTTTTCGAAGGCTATCCAATAGCCGCCATGAACGAAGACGACCGTGCCCTTCGCCGGACGGGCGGGGTGGAACAGGTCGTAGCGTTCGCGCGCGCCGTCGCCATAGGGCTGGTCAAGCGTCGCGCGCCGCTGCGCCGTCAACGTCGCGCGGAAGGCGGCGGCCCGCTCCGCCCAGCGCGCTGGGTAGGCGTCGCCATCAGGGATGTGGGCGCTGTTGCTGTAGGCGTCATCCCAATCCGTGACCGACGCCAGCGCGTTCCCGACCATCCCGTCATCCCTTCGAAGCGGTCCCGTCACAGCACCGTGCGGACGCGCCAGAGTTCCGGAAACAGCTCCACCGCCAGCATGTTGCGCAGGTAGGAGGCGCCGCCGGTGCCGCCGGTGCCCCGCTTGAAACCGATCACCCGCTCCACCGTTGTGACGTGGTTGAAGCGCCAGCGGCGAAAGTAATCTTCGAAATCCACCAGCTTCTCGGCGAGTTCGTAAAGCGGCCAGTGGTGCTCCGGGTCCTGGTAGACTCGCCGCCACGCCTCGGTCACGCGGTCGTCGGGTTGATACGGCTGGGAGACGTCGCGGGCCAGAACCTCCTTCGGCAAGGGAATGTCGTGGCGCGCCAGCAGGCGCAACGCCTCGTCGTACAGGCTGGGCCGGGTCAACTCCCCCTCCAGCCGGGCCAGGATCTCCGGCCGGTGAGCGTGCGGCCGCAGCATCGCGCGGTTCCGGTTGCCCAGCAGAAACTCGATTTCCCGGTACTGGTACGACTGGAAGCCGGACGACTGGCCCAGGGCGTCGCGGAAACGGGTGTACTCGCTGGGCGTCATCGTGCGCAGCACGTCCCAGGCGGAGTTCAGCTGCTCGAAGATGCGCGCCACGCGGCTCAGCATCTTGAAGGCCGGGGACAGCCGGTCTCCGCGGATCGCCTCGCGGGCAGCGTGGATCTCATAGACCGCCAGCCGCATCCACAGTTCCGACGTCTGGTGCTGGATGATGAACAGCATCTCGTCGTGCGCGGCGGAGCGCGGAGCCTGCGCCCCCAGGATGCGGTCGAGCTGCAGATAGTCGCCGTAGGACATCCGCCCGTCGAACGCCATCTGCGCGCCTTCGGCGGCCGGATCATAGGGCAGGGGGCTCTGATCAGGGTCGGTCATGTCACCATCGCCTTCTTGTGGTACTCGGGCCGGTCCCACAGGCGGCCGTCCATCACGCGCTTCAGCACGGCGACGGCGCGCCGCACCTCGTCCACGCCGATGTAGAGCGGGGTGACGCCGAAGCGCAGCACGTCCGGCGCCCGAAAGTCGCCGATGACGCCACGGTCGATCAGCGCCTGCATGATGGCGTAGCCCTGCGGGTGGTGGAAGGACACCTGGCTGCCGCGCCGGCTGCCGTCGCGGGGTGAGGCCAGCTCCAGCTCCGGACACTGCGCCTCGACGAGTTTGATGAACAGGTCGCACAGCGCGATGGAGGTGCGGCGCACGTCGGCCATGTCGACTCCGTCCCAGACGTCGAGCGCCGCGTCGAGTGCCGCGAGCGCGATCACAGGCGGGGTGCCGACCCGCATCCGTTCGACGCCTGCGCCGGGGCGGTAGGCGCGGTCGAAGGCGAAAGGGGCCGCGTGCCCCATCCAGCCGGACAGCGCCGGCCGCGCCGTTTCCGCATGCCCGGGGGCGACATAGATGAAGGCCGGGGCGCCCGGCCCACCGTTCAGGTACTTGTAGGTGCAGCCGACGGCGAAATCGGCCGCGGCGCCGGCCAGATCCACCGGCAGCGCGCCGGCGGAATGGGCGAGGTCCCAAACGGTCAGGGCACCGGCCGCATGAGCCTTCGCCGTCAACGCCGCCATGTCGTGCAGGCGTCCGGTTCGGTAATCGACCTCGGTCAGCATCAGCACGGCGACGTCATCGCCAATGGCGGCATCGATTGCGTCCGGTTCAACAACCTTCAGGACATGGCCCTGGCCCAAGGTCTCGATGAGCCCCTCCGCCATATAGAGGTCGGTGGGAAAGTTGCCGCTGTCGGATAGAATCACCCGGCGGCCGGGGTTCAGCGCGAGCGCCGCCGCCAGCGCTTGATACACCTTGATCGACAGCGTGTCCCCGACGACGACGCTGCCGGCCGGAGCGCCGAGCAACCGGGCAATGCGATCACCGACGGCGCGCGGCTGGACCATCCATCCGGCCGTGTTCCAACCACGGATCAGCTGCCTGCCCCATTCCTCGGTCAGGGTGTGGGCCACCCTGCGCTCAGCGGCGGCGGGCAGGGGACCCAACGAGTTGCCGTCGAGGTAGATCACGCCGTCCGGGATGCAGAATCGCGCGCGAGTCTTGTGAAAATCGGTCATCGGTCGGACCTACTCCTCCAGAGACGTTGCTGATCGACCATGCTTCAGCCTTTTACAGCGATGGTCAGCCCCACGGGCTTCCCGCTTCCGTTGCTGGACGACACCGAGGCCGCCACAGCATGCCGTCAGACAAAAGTACCCTGCGGGATAATCTAAGGCGCGAGGTTCACGTCCGCAGGGACTCCCTTGGGGCCACTCCCGTCTTCACCAATGTCCAAACCCGGCGATGGAGCCTCATCGGAGTTACATCCTGCGGGCACGGTTGAGAGGGGGCGATACTGAGCCGCTGACCTGGAGCCTCGGACAGCACCGTTTGTTTCTTAGGTAAGATCTGTATCCGATATCAGCCCAGGGCGCACGCCAGCGCTATCCCATGAGCGGCCAGAACGTCTCCTGGTCACCATCCCTGTCGATGCTGGGTGGTTGAGTTCAACGAGCGCCGAGGATTCCCAAAGCTTCCGTACAATGTCCTGCTGGGCGGTTCCGGGGAATTGTTGGGTGGATTGGTTCACTCCCTCACGGACAGTTCAGGTGAAACGTCATCCGGGCCCCCTAACCCCCTAGCCGGACCAAGCCGATGGGAAAGTCACTCCGCTTCCAGGAAGCCGGGGGAGGGCCGCAGCGAATGATGGTGGGCCGCCAAACTGGCCAGCGAACGTTATCCGGAACCGCCCAGCAGTTCTACCGATCCGCCCGGCAACCCGGCCAGGATCGGAGCGTCAAAGTGCAGCGAACAGACCGATTCTACTGAACCGCCCAGCAGCGACACTCAGCGCGGTGCCTCCTGCTCCAACCGCAGATGCTCTCGGGCGAGCTGCAAGCTGTCCTCCAAGATCTTGAGCACGGTGCGAGCCCTCTCCGCTGCTACGTCGTGCTTGTCCAGGATCAGATCCGCCAGATCGCCTTCTGATGAGCGACCCGTTCCTCACCTTCCCGGACGTAGCGCTCGGCCTGTGCGAGGGCGCTTTCGGCTGGCTGCATGGCGCGGACCTCCTGGGTAGGAACCCAACGTTTCATGTCCATCCAATACGGAGGAGCAAGCCGACACGCGGAGATGTGGTGCCCGGTCACGAGGACGGGGCTTAAGCATCGAGCAGGGACGCCGCCGGGCCGGGCTCGACCAGCAGTGCGGAATAATAGGTCACAACGGACGCCGCGACGGTCACAAGCCTGGCGTCGGCTACTCGCGCGCACGGCCACTCCCCGCCAAAGGGGCGGTTGCGGGCGTGTGCCCCTCGAGCAAGGGACGGCAGCGCCCGAGCTCCTCCGCCATGAAGTCGAGGAACGTGCGTACGCGCGCCACCTTCCGGAGGTCGGGATGGGTGAGCAGCCACAGACCCGTTTCCATCTCCGGCATGAGTGGGCCGACGCGGCGTAGGGCAGGGTCCAGGTCGGCCAGGAAACACGGCAGCATCGCCAGCCCGAGACCAGCCCGCACCGCCGCGAGCAGCCCCAGCAACGTGTTCGAGCGGTACGTGACTTGCTCGGGCGGCACGCGGGCCCGCAGCCATCTCGCGAAACCGAGATGCGCGAGGCTGTCGTCAGGACCGACCCAAGCGTGGGCTCCTAAATCGTCGAGATCGACTGCCGTTTCGACGCTCCCGACATCATAAACGGCCGTTGCGATGGTTGCCATGCGGCGGCCGACCAGCGTCTCGGGCGCCGTCGCGGCCGGTCGGATGGCGACGTCGGCATCTCGCTTGGTCAGCGTCAGGAAAGCGTTGGTGACGATCACCTCAAGGACGATCTCGGGGAAGAAGTGTCGGAATGCCGCGAAGACGGGAGTGAGAAGCCCGATAAGCGTGTCTGTCGTGGTCACCCGTACTGTGCCGCTCGGCCGCAAATCCTGCCCCGCCAGCAGCCGCTCGAGGTCCGCGATTTCGGCGTCCATGCGCCCGGCAGTCGCCACCATGACCTCCCCGGCGGGCGTTGGCGCGTAACCGTCCCGCGCACGGTCGAAGAGCCGCACTCCGAGCTTCGCCTCGAGTGCCCCCAGTCGGCGGAACGCCGTCGAGTGGTCGATCCCGAGGTCGCGTGCCGCACCGGCCAGTGTGCCGGACGTCCCGATCGCCAGCACTAGGCGCAGGTCCTGCCAGCCGACTCGATCTTGCATGGGCGCAAACTCCGCTTGGGAACTCCCAATATCACTTGCTTTTCAGAAAGCGTCTACGGTGATCCCACGAATCACGGGAAAGCCTAGCGATGACCGACTCCAAGCTTGCTCCTCACGCCGCATTCCTGCTCCGCAGCGCACTTGGCGCCATGTTCCTGTCGCATAGCGTCGTGCTGACGCTCGACGTCCTGACGCTGCCAGGGACGCCGCTTTCTTCGAAAGCCTCGGCCTGACCGGTTCCGGCAGCCCTGGCCTGGACCACCACGTTCGGCCGCTGATTCCCTTCCATCATCCCGAAACGAGGAGTTCACCGATGAAACTCTACTACGCCCCCGGCGCCTGTTCGCTCGCCGTCCACATTGTCCTTCGCGAGGCGAGCCTGCCCGTCGAACTCGTGAAGGTCGATCTCGCCTCGAAAACGACCGACGACGGGCGGAACTACCTGACGCTCAACCCGAAGGGCTACGTTCCCACGTTGCTGCTCGACGACGGTCAGGCGCTCACCGAGGTGTCCGTTCTGCTCCAGTACATTGCCGACCAAAGCCCCGAAGCCGGGCTCCTTCCCGCCCCCGGGACACTCGAGCGTTACCGCGCCCTGGAGTGGATCGGCTTCATCGCCACGGAGATCCACAAGGGCTTTGGGCCGTTGTGGAGTCCGGCCACCCCGGAGCTGACGCGCCAAGCTGCGCTCGACACCCTCGCACGCCGCTTCTATTTCGTCGAGCGGCAGCTGGACGCCGCCGAGTACCTGACCGGGTCGCGCTTCGCGGCGCCGGACGCTTACGCCTTCACCGTCCTCAACTGGACCGGTTACCTGAAGGTCGACCTCGAACGCTGGCCTAACATCCGAGCCTTTCTCGGCCGTGTCGCCGCACGCCCCAGGGTCCGGGAGGCGCTCAAGGCCGAAGGCCTCGCCTGATCCCGTCGAAGTGGGCCGCTCCTGTGGTGGCCCGCCCCCCAGTACCAGGACCAACAAACCGAAGGACAGACGTCCATGCTGCCGCTCCATCTCGTCAGCCATCATCTCTGCCCATACGTCCAGCGCGCGGCGATCGTCCTCGCGGAGAAGGGCATGCCATGCGAGCGCACCAACATTGACCTTGCGAACAAGCCCGCTTGGTTCACAGCGATCTCACCGCTCGGCAAGGTGCCGCTGCTCAAGGTCGGCGGCGAGGTGCTGTTCGAGTCCGTTGCCATCTGCGAGTACCTGGAGGAAGCCATACCCGGCCGCCGCCTGCATCCCGTGGACCCGATCCTGCGGGCCAAGCACCGCGGGTGGATAGAGTTTGGATCGGCGATCCTCAACGACATCGCGGGGTTCTACGCGGCGCCAGATGCGAGGACGTTCGCGGCCAAGCGCCAGGCCCTTCACGACAAGTTCGCTTGGGTTGAGCGCAGCCTCGGCAACGGCCCCTGGTTCGCGGGCACGGACTTCTCGCTTGTCGATGCGGTCTTCGGGCCGGTGTTCCGCTATTTCGACACCTTCGAGATGATCGCCAACTTCGGCGTCTTCGAGGGCATGCCGAAGGTGCTCGACTGGCGCGCCGCGCTGGCGGCGCGGCCGAGCGTCCGTGAGGCCGTCGCGCCCGACTACCCGGAGCGCCTGCGGGCCTTCTTGATAGCGCGCAACGCGCACCTGTCCTCGAGGATGGCGTGACGGAGGCGGCGGGGCACTGTCATGTGGAGTTGCCCCGGCTCGGTGGACGGGCTGGGGCTTGTTTCACTCCACGGCGCTCGATCTCCTTTCGTAGTCGGTCGGTGACAGATAGCCGAGGGCGGAGTGCCGTCGGCGGGGATTGTACCAGCCTTCGATGAAGGTGAAGACGGCGATGCGAGCCTCGGCATGGGAACGGAACCGCCGCCGGTCGAGCAGTTCGCATTCAAGCGTCGCGAAGAAGCTCTCGCACATAGCGTTGTCGTAGGTATCCCCGACCGAGCCCATGGACGGGCGAACGCCAACCTCGCGGCAGCGCGCCCCGAAGGCCAGCGAGGTGTATTGGGCGGATTCAAGCGGTCGTCGCAACAGCCTGCCGAAGGAGGTTGCGATGAAGATATGGAAGCGGCGATCGGATCGATCTGGACGAGCTCCTCTGCGGTCACCTGGCCGGCCTTCCTCAGCACAGCGTGCGGATCGTCGGCAGTTCTGGTCGGCGATTGCAACGGGACAATCGAGCGAGGATGCGGCATCCATAGCAGGCGTGTCGCCCGCGGTGGGGGGACGTTGGTTCCGAGAGGCCGGGGGTATGCCACCAGCGAAGTTTGCGTCATCGGCGAAGCCACCGTCGGGACGGTACTTGCAGTTTGCGGAGCGGGAGGAGATCGCGCTGCAGCGGGCCCAGGGGCTCGGCGTGCGGGAGATCGCTCGCCAGCTGGGGCGGGCGGCCTCGACCATTTCCCGCGAGCTGCGGCGCAATGCCGCCACTCGCTCGGGCGGGTTGGAGTATCGGGCAACGACCGCGCAGTGGCACGCCGACCGCTCGGCGCGCCGGCCCAAGCCGGCCAAGCTGTTGGTCAATCCGGTTCTGCGCGCCTACGTGCAGGAGCGTCTGGCCGGCACGGTGGCTGCTCCGAACGGAGCGGCGATCCCCGGACCGGCCGTGGCCTGGAAGGCTCGCCGACACGGACCTCGGCAGGACCGGCGGTGGGGCAAGGCGTGGAGCCCCGAACAGATCGCGCGGCGCTTGCGGCTCGACTTTCCGGAGGACCCGACGATGCGCATCAGCCATGAGGCGATTTATCAGGCGCTGTTCATTCAAGGCCGCGGAGCGTTGCGGCGCGAGTTGACCGCCTGCCTGCGGACTGGGCGGACGCTGCGCGTTCCGATGGCGCGGACCCGCAAGCGGGGCAAGTCCTTCATCACCCCGGAAGTCATGATCAGCCAACGCCCGGCGGAGGTGGCGGACCGGGCGGTGCCGGGGCACTGGGAGGGGGATCTGATCATCGGCTTGGGCGGGTCGGCGATCGGCACCCTTGTGGAGCGGACGACGCGGTTCACGATGCTGCTTCATCTGCCCCCGATGCCGGGGCACGCCAGCGGACCGCGGGTCAAGAACGGGCCGGCGCTGGCCGGCCATGGTGCCGCGGCCGTCCGCGACGCCATTGCGCGCACCATCGCAACCTTGCCCGCCCAGCTCCGCCGGTCGCTGACCTGGGATCAGGGGGCGGAGATGGCCCAACACGCCCATATCCGGATCGACACCGGGCTTTGCGTCTACTTCTGCGATCCGCGCCGTCCGTGGCAGCGCGGCACGAACGAGACTACCAACGGTCTGCTACGCCAGTACTTCCCCAAGGGGACCGACCTCACCGTGCATGACGCCGACACCCTGGCGGCCTTTGCCCTCGCCCTGAACACAAGACCGCGCAAAACCCTTGGCTGG
>NZ_JAOQNG010000004.1:0-150000 GCF_025961225.1 Azospirillum canadense
GCATGCCCACGTTGGCGCCGCCCTCACGGTCGATCAGGCGCAGGACCGTGCCGCGCCGCACCGTGAACGACCAATGCTTCCCGCCGGGGATCTCGTCTTCGTAAAGGACGTCGTGCCTGTCCACGGACTTGCCTCCTCACCCAACCGGGTCGTCCCGGCCAAGGCTCCAGGCGAGGCCCATCGAGGGACCACGGGCCGGGTCGTCCCGGCCGGAGCAGCTGATCAAGGAGGAATGCAGGCGTAGCGGGGAAGTCCCACCGGGGCTGCACGCCTCCGTGTTCGGAACCTCCCGGGCTTTTGTCCCGCCGTGTGCCCGTCCGCTGTTCACCGGCCGGGTCGCCGCTCTCGGACCAGCCACCGGATCGCATCAGCATGCGGCCCGGCCGGAACCCTAGCGGCTTTACGCGTCCGTCTTTGCAACGGCAATGCCAACCCACGGGGTCCACAGGCTCTGCGGCATCCAGAGGTCAGATCGGGGCCGGATCAGCCGTCGTTGCTCAAAATTTGTCCGGTACTGCCGAATTCTTGTGCGTTTGCCCGATTTCAGGCGCGCAGATGCCGTCCCACGGCTTGTGCCGCGCGCACGACAGCGGCGTCTGCCGCGTCCACCAGCCGCGTCATGGTCGCGAAGGAGTGCGGAAGCCCGACGCACATTTCCAGCCCGTGCGGGACGCCGGCCAGGGCCAGCCGTTCCGACAGGCGCAGGCTGTCGTCGCGCAGGCAGTCCAACTCCGCGGCCACCAGCATCATCGGCGGCAACCCGTCGAGGTCGGCGAGCAGCGGGACGGCGCGGGGATCCTCCTGCGCCGCCGCGTTGCCCTCCCCCAGATACTGCCGCCAGTACCAGCGCATCCGTTCCGTGGTCAGGCCGTAGCGCCCGTTGCCGAACCGGCGGTGCGACAGCGTGTCGAAATCGTGGGCGAACATGCCATAGAGCAGCAGGCCGAAGGACACGCGCGGCTCCCCGTCCGCACGGGCGGCGAGCGCGGCCGACAGCGCCAGGTTGGCACCCGCGGAATCGCCGCCCACCGCGATCCGCCCGGTGTCGATCCCATTGGCCGCCCCCTCCCGCGCGACCCAGTGCAGGGCGGCCAGCGCCTCCCCATGCTGGTGCGGGAAGCGGCGTTCCGGCGCCAGGCTGTAGGACACGGCGCAGATCACCGCCCCACTGTGCAGCGCGAGCAGGCGCAGCAGCCGGTCGTGCGTGTTCACGCTGTTCACGACGAATCCGCCGCCGTGGAAATAGACCAGCACCGGCAGGGGCTCGCTCGCCTGGCCCTCCGGCCGGTACAGCCGCAGCGGCAGCGGACCGGCCGGCCCGTCGGCAACCACGTCGCGGACCTCCGCCATCGGCGGAACGTCCCCGTTCAGGAAGACGTGATGGCGCTCCGCCGCCGCCCGCACCTCGGCCAGCGGAAGGGTCAGCGGGTCGGCCGGCCCGCAGCCATGACCGGCCGCCGTCTGGTACAGCGCGACGATCTGCGGGTCGAGCAAGGGTCCAAGGAAAAGCGTGTTGGTGTCCGGCATGGCTTCATCCTTCCGGTAAAAAGTCGCGTCGTTCGACGGTCAGTCCGGGACGGTCAGTCCGGGACGGCCACGCCGCCGGGAACGTCGGTGATGGCGAAGGTCTCGAAGAACTCGATCTCCGGTGCCGCGCCGTAGCGCGCCAGGATGCCGTCCAGCCAGGGACCGCCGTAGAAGCGCTCCGCATCCTCCTGGCGGTGCCACTGGTAGACGCCGCCGGCCGTGCCGCCCTCGCTCCAGATGAACTGCTTGCGGATCAGGCCGGGCACGTCCGCGAAGCCGGGCGCGATGGCGAGATAGTGGGCGCGGCATTCCTCCCGGCCGATGCCCGGCGGCAGACGGTAGCGGACGATGGCGGTGATCATGGGACTCTCCTCCCTCATATTTCTCTATTACTCAAGTTGACAATATAAACCGGTCCTGCTGTGAATATCACGTGAATTCCTATTATCAACACGTCACAGACGTTAAAACGAGAGGATGCGGGCTACCATGACCACGAACCGGCCCCACACGGGTTTCCCGAACGCCGCACCCACCCGGCGCACGTTGCTGAAGGCTGCTGCCGCGGGTGCGATCGCCCTGCCCTTCGCCGCTGCCGCGCCGTCCCTGCTGGCCGCGCCCGCCCCGGCCGCGCTGAAGCCGCTGAAGCTCGCCTGGAACACCGGGGCGGTCTGCGGCGCGCCGGTCGCGTTGGCGAAGCACGCGGGCCTGTTCGAGAAGCACGGGCTGGACGTGGAGTTCGTGAACTTCTCCGGCTCGACCGAGCAGCTGTTGGAGGCCATCGCCACCGGCAAGGCGGACGTCGGCCACGGCATGGCGCTGCGCTGGCTGAAGCCGCTGGAGCAGGGGTTCGACGTGCGGATCGTCGCCGGCGTGCACGGCGGCTGCATCCGCCTGCTGGCCGCGAAGGCGAGCGGCATTACCACACTGGAAGGGCTGAAGGGCAAGGTGATCGGGATCAGCGACCTGTCCAGCCCGGCCAAGCACCTGTTCTCCATCCTGCTGGCCAAGCACGGGCTCGATCCCAACAAGGACCTGGACTGGCGCGTCTTCCCCGGCGACCTGCTGGCCGCGGCGGTGGAGAAGGGCGAGGCGCAGGGCGTCGCCCACTGGGACCCGGTGACCTACCAGTTCCTGAAGACCGGCAACTTCGTGGAGGTCGCCTCCAACCTGTCGGAGCAGTACGCCAGCCGCGTCTGCTGCGTGATCGGCGTGCGCAACAGCCTTCTGCGCGAGGACAAGGCCGCCGCCACCGCGCTGACCAGCGCGATCTTCGAGGCGCAGGACCTGACCGCCCACAACCCGCTGGAGGCCGCCAAGGCATACCAGCCCTACTCGCCCAAGACCAGCCTGGAGGATCTGGCCGCCCAGCTCGGCAGCCAGACGCACCACCACCACCCGGCCGGCAACGACATCAAGAAGGAGATCGCCCTGTTCGCCGAGGAGCTGAAGACCGTCCAGGTCTTCAAGCCCTCCACCGACCCGATCAAGTTCGCCGAGCGCGTCTACGCGGACGTGCTGGCCTAAGATGAAAGCGGTCCAGAACGCCACCGCGTTCGGTCCGGACGGCGTGCCGGCAACGGACACGCCCCCGGCCGAGCGGTTGTGGCTCGGCGGGCTGGCGGCGAGCGCCGCCTGGCTCGCCGCCGCCGCGCTGACGGCCCTGTGGCCCGACGCCGACGAGTGGGGGCGCACCGGCGAATACGCCAGCCTGCTCGTCGTCGTCGGGGGCGCGCTGGCCTTCGCCACGCCGACGTTGCGCTGGCTGGGCGCGGTCGGCAAACGGTTGCGGGCAGCCGTGCCCTGGCTGCTGGTGCTGGCGCTCGGCCTGTCCGTCTGGGAGGTGATGACAGCCAAGCTGAACCTGCTGCCGCGCCCCTTCTTCGCTCCGCCGCAGGCGCTGCTGGAGGTCTATCTGGACGACTGGCCGCGGCTGGTGGAGTGTCTGGTCGCGTCGCTGAAGCTGCTGCTGACCGGC
Source organism: Azospirillum canadense (assembly GCF_025961225.1). Lineage (GTDB taxonomy): Bacteria > Pseudomonadota > Alphaproteobacteria > Azospirillales > Azospirillaceae > Azospirillum > Azospirillum canadense. The sequence continues at coordinate 3,506 of NZ_JAOQNG010000004.1, forward strand.
TACGGCATCGGCGCCGCGGTGGGCCTCGTCACCGGTGTGTCAATCGGCTGGTCGCGCGCGGTCGCCTATTGGATCAACCCAGTACTGCGGCTGATCGGCCCGCTGCCGGCCACCGCCTGGCTGCCCATCGCCTTCTTCGCCTTCCCGTCGAGCTGGAGCGCCAGCGTCTTCCTGATCGCGCTCGCCACCGGCGTGCCGGTGACCATCCTGACTTGGTCCGGCGTGGCCAGCGTCAACCCGGCCTATTACGACATCGCCCGCACACTGGGGGCGTCGAACCGCTTCCTGGTGCTGAAGGTGGCTGTGCCGGCGGCCATGCCGCACGTCTTCGTCGGCCTGTTCATGGGCCTTGCCGCGTCCTTCGCCGTGCTGGTGGTGGCGGAGATGATGGGGGTGAAGGCCGGGCTCGGCTGGTACCTGCAATGGGCCCAGGGCTGGGCGGCCTACGCCAACATGTACGCGGCCCTGCTGGTGATGGCCGGGGTCTGCTCCGGCCTCGTTACGCTGCTGTTCCGCGTGCGCGACCGGCTGCTCGCCTGGCAGAAGGGGATGCTGAAATGGTAGCGCTTGAACAGGATCGGACCGCCGGCTTGGCGCTGGAGGTCCAGTCGGTCAGCCACGCCTTCGACCTGCACGGCGCGCCGCTGCCGGTGCTGGACGATGTCAGCCTGCGGGCGGAGCCCGGCGAGTTTGTGGCCCTGCTCGGGCCGTCCGGCTGCGGCAAGTCCACGCTGCTGCGGCAGGTCGCCGGGCTGGAGCCGCCGCGCGCCGGCCGCCTGACGGCCGACGGCGCCCCGATCGCCGGGCCGCACCCGTCGCGCGTCGTGGTCTTCCAGGACCCGACTCTCTACCCCTGGCGCACGGTGTGGGACAATGTGGCGCTTGGGCTGGAGGCGCAGGGCCGGCTGAAGGCCAACCGCGGCCGGGTGGAGGAGGCGCTGCGCCTTGTCGGCCTGGACAAGTTCGCCAAGGCCTACCCGCACCAGCTCTCCGGCGGCATGGCGCAGCGCGCTGCACTCGCCCGCGCCCTGGTCAACGACCCGCGCCTGCTGGTGCTGGACGAACCGCTGGGCAAGCTGGACAGCCTGACCCGCATCGCCATGCAGGGGGAGATCGTGCGGCTGTGGCGTGACGCCGGTTTCACCGCCCTGCTGGTCACGCATGACGTGGAGGAGGCCCTGCTGATGGCGACCAAGGTCGTCGTCTTCAGCGAGCGCCCCGCCCGCATCAAGGCCGAAATCGCCATCGACCGCCCCTATCCCCGCCATCGCGACGATCCGGTGCTTGTGGATTTGCGCCATCGGGTGTTGGAATTGCTTGGTCTGGCGGAAAGTTGGTAAGCGTAGGATATGGCATCGAACAAACTGATTTCCCTGGCCGAGGCGGTGCGCCGCACCAGCCGGGACGGCATGCAGTACGCCAGCGGGGCGGCGCTGCCCATCGGATCCGACGCGGTGGCCTTCGGGCGGGAGCTGCTGCGCCAGGAGCGCCGCGACCTGCACGCCATCTTCCACTGCAACAGCCAGCAGCTGAACCTGCTGGCCGGGGCCGGCGCGGTGACCAGGGCGGAATGCGGCTTCACCGGGCTGGAGGTCTTCGGCTTCGCCAACGGCTTGCGCCGCGCGGTGGAGAGCGGCGCCCTGGCGCTGGAGGACTATTCCAACCTCGCCATGGCGTTGCGCCTGCTGGGCGGGGCGATGAACTGGCCCTTCGTTCCGGCCACGGTCAACATCGGGTCGGACCTGCAGGACCGCAGCGCCTTCGAACCGGACGCCTACCCCAGCCGCACCAAGATCCCCACCGTCACCGACCCCTTCAGCGGGCGCCCGGTCGGGGCCCTCAGCCCGCTGAAGCCGGACCTCGCCGCCATCCACGTCACGCTGGCCGACCCGCTGGGCAACGCCATCATGCTGGGCACGGAATGGAGCCGGTTCGAGCTGTCGCGGGCGGCCAAGCGGGTGGTGCTGGTGGCCGACGCCATCGTCGACACCGCCTGCATGCGCCAGTTCCCCAACCTCGTCCGCATTCCGGACATCGTGGTGGAGGCGGTGGTGCACTGGCCCTTCGCCGCCTGGCCGCAAAGCTCCCCCGGCATGTACGACGTGGACGAGGAGCACATGCGGCTGATGAACAAGGCGCTGGCGACCGAGGAGGGCACGGCCCAGTACCGGCGCGACTTCGTGGACGGCTACGCGGATCTGGACGGCTATCTGGCGATGATCGGGGCGGAGAAGCGCGCGTCGCTCAGCGCCACGGCGACCGGTTTCCTGCTCGACCCCTACCGCCCGTGGATCCTGCCGGCCGAGGTGGTGGCGCAACTCCAGGCCGAGGGAGGCGTGTCGTGACCCTGCCCTACACGCGACAGGAGATGATGGCGATCGCCACCGGCCGCGAGATCCGCGACGGCGAGTTGGCCATCTTCGGCGTCGGCCTGTCCATGCTGGCCGGCTATTTCGCCCAGGCGCACCACGCCCCCAACGTGCGCGCCATGACCGAAGGCGGCGTCTACGGCGCGACGCCGGTCGGCGGCCTGCCCTGGGGGATCGAGTGCAACCGCATCTCGGCAAACGCCACCAGCTTCACCTCGGGGCTTGACGCGCTGGGCTGCCTCGTGGCGTCGGGGCGCTGCGACGTCGGCATCATTGGGGCGGCGCAGGTGGACCGGTTCGGCAACGTGAACACCACCGGCATCTGGGATGGTGAGATCGGCGACCACTACCGCCCGCCGAAAACCCGATTGACCGGGGCCGGCGGCGCCAACGACATCGCGTGTGGCGCCAAGCGCTACCTGATCATGGTCGCGCACGAGCCCAAGCGCTTCGCGGAGACGGTCACCTACGTCAGCTCCCCCGGCTATCTGGAGGGCGGCGACGCCCGCGCCCGGCACGGCTTCGTCGGCGGCGGGCCGTCGGCCATCATCACCACGCTGGGCATCCTGCGGCCGGAGGCTGCGACGAAGGAGTTTGTGCTGGCGGGCTGGTACGCTTTTTCCAGCGCCGAGGAGATCCGGGCCAACACCGGCTGGGAGTTGAAGATCGCGCCGGACGCCGCCCCGATCCCGGAACCGAGCGACAGCGAACTGGCCGCCCTGCGCACGGTCGACGTGACGGGCGCGCTGCGGAAGGGGTGAGCGAAGCAGGCCGACGTCACCACAGAGACACGGAGGCACAGAGAGAATTTTCTCCGTGCCTCCGTGTCTCTGTGGTGAACATCCTCGTCAGAACCCCTCCGCCTCCGTCCACTCGTCGCCCAGCAGTTCCGGCGTCTCGAAGGTCTGGAGGCGCTGCCAGTGGTGGTCGTAGTCCTCGGCGAACAGGGCGCCCGCGATGCCCGCAGCCAGCCGCTCCGCCCCGACGCTGATGCCGGGGATGTCGCCGGTCACCCGGCCGTGGCTCAGCACCGCGGCGTAGTTGAAGGCGTGGACGCGCGGCAGCCAGGGCACCTCGCCCGGCGTGCGTTCCTGGAACTGGAAGTCGCGGCCGAGGTAGGGGTGCTCGGCGAACTCGTTGCCCTCCCGGCCGGGGGCGACGTAGCGGTCGCGCCACAGCAGGGCGTGCCGGGCAAGCTCCGCCAACTCCGGGCGGCGCGCCCAATCCACGGTGAAGCCGGTCGCCAGGATCACGAAATCGACCATCGCCGGGCCGCGCGTCGTGTCCAGCGCCAGCCGGCCGCCCTCCGGCCGCGCGCCCTCGATGGCGCAGCCGGTCAGCAAACTGAAGTTCGCATGGCGGGAACAACGCAGCATGGAGTTGTGCGGGGCCGGCACGGCGGTGTCGGCGATGTACTGGTTCTGCGCCCAGCGCCGCTCGTCCGACAGGTCGTTGAAGCCAAGCAGGAGGCCGGCGTTGCCGGCGGCGAGGCTCTTGTTGACGCGCGGAAGCTCTTTGCGGCGGACCAGCATGTACACCTTGGCCGCCCCAGTCTCCAGCGCCTCCGCCGCGTTGTCCACGGCACCCGCCCCGGCGCCGAGCACGGCCACCGTCTTGCCCTTCAGCGCGGCGAAGTCGATGGGCTCGTGGGCGTGCGCCCAGAACCGCTTGTCGACGTCCCGCCAGAAGGGCGGGATAAAGGGTCCGCCCAGCCCGTCGCGGCCGTTCGCCAGGATGACGCGGCGGGCGCGGACCGAACCTGTCCCTTCCGGCCCATCAAGGCTCAGCGTCACGCCCTCCGCGTCGCCGGACAGGCCGGTCAGCGCGGTGTCGTTCTCCACCGTCGGGCTGGTGACGCGGCGGTACCAGGTCAGGTAGTCGAGCCATTGCAGGCGCGGAATTCGGAACAGCGCCTCCCACGCTACGGTCCCGAACTGCGCCTCGTACCAGGCGCGGAAGGTCAGGTTGGCGAAACCCAGCGCCGGCCCGGTCAGCGTCTTGGGCGAGCGCAGCGTCTCCATCCGGGCGAAGGTGCCCCAGGGCCCTTCCCGCCCCGCCGGGGCGCGGTCGAACAGCCGGACGTTGGCGATGCCCAGCTTGCGGAGCGCAAAGGCGGCGGTCAGCCCTGCCATGCCGGCCCCGACGATCGCCACGTCCAGCACACCTGCGCGAGGGGGCACCCACTCCGCCGGTGGCAGGGTCAGCAGGTCGAGGTCACGGGCGAGGCGTGCTTCCAGCTCTTCCAGGGAGCGGGGTCCGGGATCGATCACGCAGTCGGTTCCTTCGCGCCGGCCAAGCCGGTGCCATGGGTGGCGGGCATTGTGCGGTGCAGTATTAGCGGCTGACGCGGGGCCGCGCCAAGACGTTCGTGGTCGATGCAATACCCTCCGGCCGGGCGTGCGCCAGGGTGCGGGCGGCGTTCGCGCACTGGCTGCGCAGTTCCGGCACGGCGGTCATCTCCCAGAAGGGCGCGCGGCTGACCGGCCCCAGGGCGAACAGGCGGTCGGACGCCGCGCCGTCCTCGCCGATCAGCGCCCCCTCCTCCGTGACGTCGAGGCCGAGCCGCAGGGGATCGGGCCGCGCCAGCCCACGCCGCAGCAACGCCTGCATCAGCGGGTGGCGAATGCGCCCGTAATCGCATTCCGTGCCCGTGGCGTTGATGATCACTCCGACCGTCCGCGTCCAGGTGCCGTCCTCACCGCCCCGCGCCCGCACCGTCGCTTCGACCCCATCCGGCGTCAACGCCAGGTCGGTCAGGCGGCCAGCCCGAACCGCCAGCCGGCCATTGGCGCGCAGCGCGTCGATCCGTGCCGCGACCTCCGGCGCCATGCGGTGGCGGTGCACCTCCCAATATGGGCGGGCGTGGCGCAGGAATCGTTCCCGCTCGTCCAGGGGCAGGTGCTTCCAGATCAGCGGATGGTAGGGCCGCAACGCATCGAAGGCGGCCCGCCAGTCGTACCCCTCCTCCCGCGCGCGGCGGACGTCGGCCTTCAGCGCGATCAGCACGTCCAGCACCGTACGCGGCATCACCTGCGGGTGGACGAAGGACTTGAAGGGGCGCGTCTCCACATGGGTGGTGGGCAGCAGCCCGCGGCGCGACAGCGCGACGATCGGGCCGCGATGGCCCTGGTTGTCCAGCGACAGCACCACGTCCACCATGGTGAGGCCGGTGCCCAGGATCAGGACCGGCGCGTCCGGATCGATGGCGGAAACCGCCGCCGCGTTCCAGGGATCGCCGATGAACCGATCCGACGCGAAAACCTCCGGGGCTGGCACGGGCGGCGGCGACGGCGGGAAATGGCCGACGCAGAGCGCCACCGCGTCCACGTCGAGCTTGGCCCCGGTGCCGAGGCGCAGGCGCACGCCCTTCCGCCCACCGGGCGCCGAACCGTCGTCCACCGCCAGATCGACGGCCTCGCCCTGGACGGTGTTGAGAGCCACGTGGGCTGGCGCCTCCGCCCGCGCTTCCCGCAGCACGTCCTGGATGTAGGCACCGTAGCGCGCCCGCGACACGAAGGCGTGGCCGCTCGGCGGTACGGCTTCGCCATCGTCTTTGGACCACAGCCAGCGCAGGAAATGCCGCGGGTCGTCGGGAAAGGCGCTCATGTTGTAGGCGCGCACGTTCAGCAGATGGGCGGCGTTCGCCGTGGAATAGGCGAGGCCGGTACCAAGCGTGTCGGCCCGTTCGATCAGGTGGATGGTGGTCGGCCCCTCCGCGTTGCGCAGGAGGTGGGCCGCGAGGACGCTGCCGGTGAAGCCCGCCCCGACGATGGCGACGCTTCGTTTCGAAGCCATGGCAATGCTTCGCTTGGAAGACGGTGACGGCACGATCATCGTTCCTTCCCTGTCGTCAATGGTCCCGGCGGCGCACAGCCACGCGCACGCCCTGGTGGCATTCCGTGGACGCCATTAGAACACCATGAATGTCTATGCCGCAAGTCGGTTTTTAGCGTCGCAACTGTGAATCGTCGACGCTTTCCGCTATAACAACGCGGTTTCTTTGTTGTTTCCGGAACGCCAGCGGCGCCTCAGCTGTCGGCGCCCGGGCGGTAGATCACGATGGTGGCGTGCTGGGCGCCGGACACGTGGATGTCCGCCCGCAGCACCTTGCCTTCACTGTCCTTCTTCCACCGGTTCGGGGCTCCCTGGAACAAAAACCCCTCGGAGCGCAGGAACTCGACCGCCCCCTCCAGCGTCCGGAAATACAGGGTCTCGACCTCCACCGTCCTCTCCTTCCATCCCTCAGCGCTTTTCCCGAAATAACAAACGGGAACTGGAGCGGGGTCAACAGCAACAGCAACCAACCCGGATTTGCATCGGGATTGGTTGCGATTTGGAACGGAAACGTTGAGAAAATGCGCCGACTCCGCGCCGCGGCGGTCAGGCGCCGGTGCCCGGCGGCAGGTCGCAGGCCACGACCTCGTCCATCATGGCGCGCATGGCCGACGCGTTCTGCGTCCCGTACAGCCGTTCGAACTCGGCCTGGGCCTTTTCCCAGCCAGGCCGCCCGCGGGCGAGCAGGTCCAATCCGGCGTCGGTGACGGACACAATCCGCGCGCGGCGGTCCTTCTCACTGACCTTGATCGACACGAGGCCGTCGCGTTCCAGCGGGCGCAGGTTGTGCCCGACCGTGGCGCGGTCCATCGCCACCAGGGTCGCCAGCTGAAGCATGGTCATTGGTCCCCGGCTGTTCAGACAGCCGAGCAGCGTGTATTGCGTGGCCCGAATCCCGACGGCGGCGAGGCAGGAGTCATAGAACCGCGTGATGTGCCGCGCTGCTCTTCTAATCTTGGCGCAGTTGCAGTGCGACGGAACATCCGATTTCCCTGTCATCCCGATCCTGGCGTCTTCCCGTGCGTCCTTCCGCGCCGACGTGGCGACGGTCCTTATCCTTCGACCACGCGGCCGGAAAGAGCGCAACCCTTTTCGCCAGGACTTAAGCGGATTGCAATCCGCTTTGGACCGCGACGGCGGGCCCGGTCGCCAGCCTTTTGTTCAGACATTGGCGACCGAAGCCCGGCCTCTCGCGGGAACTTCGTTCCCGCTGGCGGCAGGCGGATGCCATAGGCATCCGCTGAGAGCCGGCGAATGAGGCTATGTAAATCCAAAGCGAACGGAGGTTCGCTTTGGGAACAGGAAAGACTTGTGGCATCGACCGCCAGGAGCCGTCAGCCCGACGGCTCGAGGGCGTTCCCGGCGCCGGTCCAGCCCTTCTGGTCGATGGCGGACCAGCCCTCGTCCTTTTCATCGAGCCGGACCATCCGCCGGCCCTCGCGGCTCTCCGCCACGCCGGGTTTCAGCGGGGTGGTGAAGATGTTGTCGGTCAGCGTGTATTCCGCGGCCAGACGCCCAACGGGCTGCAACGCCGTGGTGTCGATCCGCCCACCGGGCAGGTACAGATCGTCCTGGATGTGGAAACGCACCACCCGGCCGATCACCAGATGGTCGCCGACCTCGCCCAGCGGGATGATGCGGTCCAGCACGCATTCCATGCTGGCCGGCGCCCCCTGGACGCGCGGCGGGCGGACGACGCTGCTCGGCGCCTTGCCGAGATTCGCGAATGCGAACTCGTCCTCCGCCGACGCCAATTCGACCGATGAGTTGTGCATGCCCTCCGCCTGCGGCAGCGACACCAGGTTGGTGACGAACTCGCCAGTGTCGCGGATGTTGACCAGCGTGTCCTTCAAGGTCACCCGGTCGGACCGCGGCTGGATGGTCAGCGACACCATCGGCGGCTTCCGGCACACCACCGTGAAGAAGGAGAAGGGGGCGAGGTTCGCCACCCCATCCACCGACAGCGTGCTGACCCAGCCGATGGCGCGCGGCACGACCGTGCCGATCAGGATTTTGTAGCAGGACACCGCGTCCAGTTCTTGCGGATCCAGGATCATCACACGGGGTCCTTCATGGTTGCTGCCAAAAGCCCGGCCGCGAGGCGCCGCACGTCGGCTTTCTGCTGCTTTCCGTTCTGGTTGCGCGGCACCGGGTCCTCGCCGACGTGCCAGAAGTCCGGCACCTTGTAGTCCGCGATCCGGGCCCGCAGGTAGTCGCGCAGAGCCGGGCCATCCACCGACGCGTCACACCGCTGGACGAAGGCGAAGGTCTTTTCGCCGAGCACCGGGTCCGGCACCCCGACCACGGAGCAGTCGGCGACGCCGGGATGCCCGATCAGCACATTCTCGACCTCGGCGCAGAAGACCTTGAAGCCGCCGCGGTTGATCATGTCCTTCAGCCGGTCGTGGATGAAGACCAGCCCGTTTTCGTCGCGGCTGGCGACGTCCCCGCTCTTCCAGAATCCGTCCGTGAAGGAGCGCTCCGTGGCCCCCGCATCGCGCCAGTAGCCGGGGCTGACGTTGGGGCCGCGGATCCACAGCTCCCCGATGCGGCCGGGCTCCACCTCCCGCCCATCCTCGCCGACGACGCGCAGTTCGTCGCAGTGGAGCGGCAGGCCGACGCTGGCGGGGTGCGCCGCCGTCAGCTCCGGCGGCATGATGGTGCAGACCGCGCAGGTTTCCGTCGCGCCGTAGGCGTTGATCATCCGCAGGGACGGCAGCCGCTCCGCGAAACGCTCGATCACCGCCGGCGGCATGATGGCGCCGCCATAGACGCCATAGCGCCAGTTCGACAGGTCGCGGCCGCCGAAGGTGGGTTCCATCAGGCAGAGCTGGTACATGGCCGGCACCAGCACGGCGAAGGTGATCCGCTCGCGGTCGATGGCGTCGAGGACGAGGCGGGCCTTGAACTCCCGCATCATGACGATGGTACCCGCCGAGGCGAGCGTGACCGACATGACCGGCCCGAACCCGGCGATGTGGGTGCCGGGGACGACCAGCAGGCTGCGCAGCGGCCGGTCGATCGCCAGCGCATGGAGGTAATGAAGGCAGGTGTGCACGAAGTTGACGTGCGTCAGGCAGGCGCCCTTCGGCTTCCCGGTCGTGCCCGACGTGTAGATGATCATCATCGGGTCTTCGGGCGCCAGCGCCGGAAGCACTCCGGCATCGTCCGTCGCAAGATCGGCGAAGCGCTCCTCGCTCGGCCGGTCGGCGTCCACGAGCAGCGTGTTGGCGATGCTGGACTCCGTGGGGAAGCGGGGCAGCCACTCCCGGGCGGTGACGGCGAAGGTCGGCGCGGCGTTCTCCACGATGTAGGCGACGTCCATCGGCCCAAGCCGCGTGCCGAGCGGAACGGCGATGCCGCCGGCCCGGACGGTCGCCAGGATCGCGACCAGATACTCCAGCCGGTTGTCGAGCATGACCGCCACCCGGTCGCCGGGGCATAGGCCGCGCCGGATAAACCCATGGGCGGTGCGCTCGACGAGGCCGTCCAAGTCCCGGTAGCTCAGCCGCCGCTCCCCGCAGACCACCGCCTCCCCATCGGGGTTGCGCGCGACGGAGGCGCGGACCATCGCGTCATAGGTGGCCGGCCGCTCTGCGAAGGCGTTGACCGTGCGGTCGCCGAACAGCGTCTCCGGCCGAACCCGGTTCAGCGCTTCCGGCACGCTCCAATGGCCGGAGCGGTGCATGCCCAGCGGCGCTCCGCCATCCGCGGTCATGACGCCACCCCCGCCTTGCAAAGGCGGCCGATCAGCGCCGCGCTGTGGGCCGGGATCTCCATCGGCGGGTAATGGCCGCTCCCTTCCAGCGTGGCGAGGGTCGCCGTGGGGAAGAGCGGCAGGATGCCCGTGCGCGCCACCTCCTCCGTCAGGACGGGATCGTGCTGGCCGACACAGACCTGGACCGGCCCGCGGTACGGCGCGATTTCGGCGCTGACGTCCTCCCGCGTCCAGGCGCGGAGGTAGCCCTTGATGGCCTCGCGGGTCGCCGTCTCGGCGGACAGCCGGACCATGAAGGCGGCGAAGCCGTCGCCCAGCCGCCCGCCCGTCACCGCGCTGCCGAGTTGGCCGCGCACCGTGACGTCGTCGATGGCGCTGTCGAAGAAGGACGCCGTGCCCTCATCCAGCGGCGCGCCGCCGGCGGGAACGGAGCAGAGCAGCAGGACGCTCTGCACCCGCTCCGCCGCCATGGGCTGGCCGGCCAGCCACTGCACCGCCTGCCCGCCCATGGAGTTGCCGACGAGGTGGAATTGCTCCCACCCCAGCTCGTCGGCGACGCCCAGCAGGTCCCGCCCCATCTCGCGGATCGTGAACTCCCCCGCGATGTCGCGGGAGAGTCCGTAGCCGCGGAAGTCCGGGAAGGCAACCGTGAGGGTCGCCGTGTCCAGGAACGGGATCATGGGCGCGTAGGTCTGGTGGTCGGCCAGCCAGGTGTGGGCGGCGATCACCCGGTTGGGCCCGGACCCGACCAGCCTGTATCGGAGCGAAGCCATGGCGCGTCACTCCGCGGCTTGGCGTTGCAGGGCGACCTGGGACAGGGCCTTGTACTCGTCGGCGCTCATCAGCTCGCGCCCCAGGCTCTCCGCGATGTTTTTGACCATGCGGAAGACCTCGGCGTTGCTGCGGATCAGGTCGTCGCGGTGCGGCCACATCCACACCGTGTCCTCCATGCCGACGCGGACGTGCAGGCCGAGCAGAAGCGCCAGCGTCGCGATGTGGGAGCTGGCCCGGCCGCCGGCGCAGACGACGATCACCGCGTCCGGATCGACGTGCCGGATCAGGCGCACCTGCCGCATCAGCCCGTCCACCATGCTCTCCGACGAATACATCGGCGTGCAGCCGGGAAGCCCGGCCAGCAGCAGCCAGGTCAGCGGCCCCTTCAGCAGCCCGCTGTCGATCAGCAGGCGGCGGGCGTTGTCCACGTCGCCGTCGGTGTAGACGGCGATCTGCGGCGTCAACCCGGCGTCCAGCACCATCCGCGTCTTTTCGATGATCGCGTGCGGCGGCTTGACGAAAAGGTTGTCGCCCAGGATCAGGGCGGTGGTGTTGACCGGCACGGCGTCGATCAGCCCGGCCTTCAGCATGGCCTCCATGGCGTCGCATTCCTCGTCGTTGACGGCGACGAGGCAGGCGTCGAAGGCGATCTTGGGGTGGCGGTTGCGCAGTTCGACCAGCACCTCCCCGAACAGGGCCGGGTCCAGCACGTTGTAGCCGGCGGCGTCGCGGGCGTGGACGTGGACCACCTGGGCGCCCTCGGCGATGCATTCTTCGGCCGAGGCGATGATCTCCTCCGGCGAATGCGCCTGGTGGGGGTTTTCCGCCTTGGTGAAGAAGGCACCGTTGATCGCGGCGGAGATGATCGCCTTCGGCGGCGCCTCCCAGCGCGGCATTGGGTCGGCGCCGGAGATGTGGCTGGTGTTCGGGTCGATGATCGCCGGCAGGCCGTAGGGGCGCCAGTAGGTGTTGATGCGCTCCCGCTCGGCGAACTTGCGGACGCGGTCCCAGTGGATGGTGTTCGTGTTACCGGACATGACGTTTCCCCTTATTGATTGGTGTGTTCGAAGCGTGCGTTCAGCGGGCGGCGAGCTTGCAGCCGCCCTTGTCGAGCGGGCGGAAGGCGGCGTCGCCTGGCACGGTCTGGACGATCTTGTAGAGGTCCCACTCGCCCTTGCTTTCGGACGGGCTCTTCACCTGGGCGAAGACCATGTCGTGAACCATGCGGCCGTCCGGGCGGACCTTGCCGCCGCGGGCGAACATGTCGTCGACCGGCATCTCCCGCATCTTGGCGACCACCGCGTCGGCGTCGTCGGTGCCCGCGGCCTCCACCGCGCGCAGGTAATGCCGCACGGCGGAGTAGGTGCCGGCCTGGAAGGAGGTCGGCATCGCCTTGTGGCGCTCGTAGAACTTCTGCGACCAGGCGCGGGTCTCGTCGTTCAGGCCCCAGTAGAAGCCTTCGGTGAGGTAGAGCCCCTGCGCTCCCTTGGTGCCCAGCGCGTGCGCCTCGCTGAGGGTGACCAGCAGCGCCGCGAGCTTCTGCTTGCCGTCGGAGCCGAGGCCGAACTCGGTCGCCTGGGTGATCGCGGTGCTGAAGTCCTTGCCGGCGTTGGCGAAGGCGATGATCTTGGCGCCCGACGCCTGCGCCTGGAGCAGGTAGCTGGCGAAGTCCACGGTGCCCAGCGGATGGCGCACCGCGCCCAGCACCTTGCCGCCGTTGGCCTCGATGATCGCCGTCGCGTCGGCCTGGAGCGCGTGGCCGAAGGCATAGTCGGCGGTGATGAAGTACCAGCTGTCGCCGCCCTGGCGGACCAACTCGCGCGCCGTGGAGTTCGCCTGCGAATAGGTGTCGTAGACCCAGTGGATGCCGGTCGGCGAGCAGGCGGCCCCGGTCAGGGCGGAGGTCGCGGCCCCCGTGGCGACGGTGACCTTCTTCTTTTCCCGGGCGATGTCCTGAACGGCGAGCGCCACCGCCGAACTGACCATTTCAAAAACGGCGTCGACGCCGTCCACGTCGAACCATTTGCGCGCCACCACGGAGCCGACGTCGGCCTTGTTCTGGTGGTCGGCCTGCAAAAGCTCGACCGGGCGCCCCAGCACCTTGCCGCCAAGCTCGTCGATGGCCATCTGCGCGGCGATCACGGCACCCTTCCCGGCCGGATCGGCGTAGTTGCCGGACATGTCCGTCAGGACGCCGACCCGGACCGGCTTGCCGTCGGCATGCGCTGGTGGCGTTGCGACTCCCAGCGCGATCACCGCCGCGGCGGCGGCCAGGATCGGCGTCCGCTGTTTGCGAAGCATGGTTTCCTCCCTGTGCGTGGACCGCCCAGTTGCGCGCCGCTTTCCCGCAGGGGCGCGGACAGCCTTCCCCGGCCGCGCCGCCGCAAGGCAACGGCGCGCAATTGGGCGATTTCTTGCGAATGGACCGGCCGTCTTGTTCTTGCGGCGTGTCGCCGGTGGGCCGGTATTGTTTTAAAAAGGGGTTCAGGCGCGAGAAGGGTGCTTGACCAGCCCTTCGATGGCGTCGCGGCCCTTGGCAGTGTCGGCGTAGATGCGGCCGTAGACGATCTTGCCGTCCTTCACCTTGAACAGGAAGCAGTGCTGGTTTTCCATGAAGCGGCCATGCTTCGACATGGCCCGCGCGACGACTGGAACGATCACGTGCGTTCCAGCATCCAGCACATCGATAGCGTCGTAGTTGAAGTACTCGTAATAATTCTCATAGAGATCGGCCCAGAAGGCCTTGAACTTGTCCAGCCCGACGTAGGTCCCGCCATAGGGCAGTGACGTCGGAAATTCGAACACCGCGTCGTCGGCGAGCAGGGCCAGCAGCGGCCCGCGCTCGTTCTTTTCAAAGCCGGTGAAGGCGAGGCGGCAAGCCTCAACGATCCGCGCATTGTCCGACATGGCTTTTCCCTCCCATTCTATGTTGATTGGTGGTCTGCTGTCGGCGCGGACCGGTCTTCAGGGGACCAGCACGCTGCCGAAAATCACATTGATGGCCTCTTGCAGCGGCTTGGCGCTGCGTTCCGTCTTCATCCGCAGAAGTGCCCCTTCCCAACTGTTCAGAAGGAAGTTGGCCAGGACATCGGCGTCGGCCGTCGCGCGGATTTCGCCGATGGCCTGCGCTTCCCGGATGGTTTCCGCGAACAGGCGGGTCCAGGCCTGGAAATTGGCCGCCAGATGGGTGCGGATGATCTCGATCTCGTCGGTCGTTTCCGCGCTCAGGTTTCCCATCATGCAGCCGCGCTGGAAGCCGTTGCTGGTGAAGAACGCGACACGTTCCTCGAAATAGGCCTTCAGGCGGGACAGCGGGCTCAGTTCCCCGTTGCCGAGGAACGTCATCAGCTTGGCCCGATGCCGTTCGAAATAGACGTCGACGGCTTCGGCGGCGAAGGCGTCCTTGCTGTCGAAGAAGTTGTAGAACGACCCCTTCGCCACCTCGGCCGATTTCGCGATCACGTCGACGCCGGTCGCCGCGAAACCCCTGGCGTGGAATTCCGTGATCCCGGCGGCCAGAAGCCTGCGCCGCGTTTCGACGCCGCGTTTGTTGGGGGCCCGGTTGGCCACTGGACACTCTCCCTTGTCAACTGGCCCGTCCATCGGACGGGTGGTCGCTTTGCCGTAAGTCACGGCGACAGGCCAGTGTAGGATCGGGGTTCGCCCAGGTCAATAAACCGACCGGTCAAATTCTTCGGCAGGCGCGCTAATCGGTGAAGTCTTCGACCGACGTGCGGATTTCCGACAGGGCGCTGGCGTAACCGGCGGGCGGGAACAGGTAGCCGCCGATGCCCCAGCCGTTGCGCGGGTATTCGCGCAGGATGCACCAGACGCGCTGGGCGTTGTCGAGGTCGTGCGGGACGCCTTCGACCTCCAGGACCAGCTTGGTCAGATCGCGGATGATGCCCTGGCGTGCGCGGTCGTCGAGCATGCCTTCCATGGTGTGGACGCGGAAGCGGTAGCGCGGGCGCTCCGGCGGCAGGCCACCGACGAAGACGTGGCGCTTGTCCACCTCGTTCACGAAGGCCCAGGCGATCTTGCGGGCTTCCGGCGTGTCCGGGACCTTTTCCCACCACATCAGGGTCTTCACGGCGCGGTGCATCAGCGTCTCAAGCTGCTCCGGCGTCAGGGCGCCGCGCGGCAGGGTCAAATCGATCATGGGCATTGGAAATCTCCGTCCTTCCCGGTGGCGTGTCGGCTGGCCCGGTGCGGGGTCCAGCGGCCGGCGCGCTGCATCTTGACATCGCCGGCCGAACGCTGTGAGATTATTAATATGACCGGTCGGTCAAAATGTCAACGCAGAATCGTTCGCCCCACCAGCGAATGTGAACACACCAGTGAAAGGGAGATGACCATGGCTTCCGAATGGCCGGTTGAGCGCAACGACATCACCTTCCAGGCCGGCGACGGGACGACCCTGCGCGGCTGGCTCTACCGTCCGGAAACGAACAGCACGCCCCACACGCCAACGCCGGGCGTGGTGATGACGCACGGCTTCGCCGCGGTGAAGGAACACCATCTGGACGCCTTCGCCTGCCGGTTCAGCGCGCTCGGCCTCACCGTGCTGCTGTACGACCACCGCAACTGCGGCGACAGCGACGGCTCTCCCCGTTATGAACTGGACCCCTGGCGGCAGATTCGCGACACGCGCGACGCCATCACTTGGCTCAGCGCCCAGCCCGGCATCGACCGCGAACGGATCGGCCTGTGGGGGTCGAGCTACAGCGGCGGGCACGCGCTGGTGCTCGGCGCGATCGACCGGCGGGTGCGCTGCGTGGTTGCCCAAGTGCCGACCATCAGCGGTTACCAGCAATCCCTGCGCCGGGTCCGGCCGGACGCGGTCGCCGCCATGCGCGACGGCTTCGACGCCGACCGCGTGGCCCGCTTCCGTGGGACGGAGCCGGCAATCCGCGCGGTCGTGCCGGCGCAACCCGGCGATCCGGCCGTCTATCCCGGCGACGACGCCCGCGCCTTCTACGCCTCCGTCGAGACCGCGCCGGACCGCCCCTGGCCCAACGCGGTCACGCTGCGCTCGCTCGAAATGGCGTCGGAATACGAACCGGGCGTCTACGTCCCGCGCATCACCCCAACCCCGCTGCTGATGATCGTGGCGGACCGGGACGACGTCACGCCGACCGACCTGGCGCTGGAGGCCTTCGGCAACGCGCGCGAACCGAAAAAGCTGGTCCTCGTCCGCGGCGGCCATTTCTCCCCCTACGGAGAGAAGCTGGACGAGTCCTCCGGTGCTGCGGCCGACTGGTTCAGGCTCCACCTGCTCGGCGGGCCGGACTGACCGGGAAAGGACCGCACGAAAAATCCGCGCCAGCTTTTCGCCGGTCGCCCGTGGAAGGGAACAGTCGCGGATTGTGAGGACCGGGTCGATGATCGAGGACGAGGCACGGGTGAAGCTGGGGAACGTGGTCCTGCACGCCAACCTGTTGGCGATGGGGGTTCTCCTGGACAAGATGATGGAGGAACTGTTCCGCCGGTCGGAGGACCCGCGGAAGAAGGCCGACGAGTGGCTGCGCCTGTTCGAGGTGACCGCCGACCAGATGACCTTCCCGACGGAATCGCCGGAATGGAGCGATCTGGCGTCGCAGGAGTTCCGGGACATCCTGATGAAGCACATCCACCGCGCCCGCTCCATGGCCATCGGCGAGCCGATCGATGACCACGCCTACCTGCGCCGCGGAGCCTGACGCCCGGCTGCTGGAGCGCATCGACGCGGTCGTCGCCCGGCTGAACCGTGCGCGGTTGCTCGGCGCACAGGGCCGGCTGGCCGAAGCCGCGCAGGAACTGGCGGCTCTGGTCACCCAGCACCCGCAACTGGCGGAGGCGTGGCGCGCGCTCGCCCTGCTGCTGCGCAGCCTCCGGCATCCGGAGGCGGAGGGCTGCCTGCGCCGCGCGCTCCAGGACACGCCGGCCGACGCCACGCTGGCGGCCGAACTCGGCCTTCTGCTGCTGGAAGCCGGGCGTGTCGCGGAAGCTGGAGCGGCCATGGCGACAGCCCTGGAGGCCGGCGCGGAGGGGTCGATCCTGCGCCTCATCCTCGGTACCGCGCTCGCCGGGCAGCGGCAGCACGGTCAAGCCGCCGACCAGTTCCGCGGTGCCGTCGCACTGGCGCCGGGCATGGCCGCCGCCTGGGCCGGGCTGGGCTCCGCGCTGGAGGCGCTCGATCGGCTGGACGCGGCGGCAGCAGCCCTGCGCCGCGCCTTGCGCCTGAACCCGCAGGACGCGGCCGTAAGGACGGCGCTGGGTGCCATCCTGCGCACACTCGGCCGCGACGGCGACGCGGAGTTGGAACTCCGCCATGCCCTGGCCCTCGCAACCAATCAGGCAGCAGCCTACGCCAACCTCGGCGCCCTTCTTCTGCACCGAAAGGACGACGCAGCCGCCGAGCTGTCGCTCGACCGCGCACTGGCCCTCGACCCGGCCCTGGCCGAGGCGCAGCTGAACCGCGGCATCCTGCACCTCACGCGCGGCGATTTGCCGGCCGGCTGGCGGTCCTACGGCTGGCGCTTCGCTGCGCGCCGGAACGCCGTGCCGCATGACGACCTTCCGCTGTGGGCGGGGGAGCCGCTGGCGGGCCGGTGCATCGTCGTGACCGCGGAACAGGGCGTCGGCGACGAGCTTATGTTCGCCTCGGCACTCCCGGACCTGATCGCCATGGCCGGGCGCGTGATCGTGGAATGCGACGCGCGCCTCGTCTCCCTCTTCACCCGCTCCTTCCCCCAGGCCACCGTGCGCCCGCGCGGTTCACCGGCCGGCGACGCGGAGTTGCGGATTCCAGCCGGCAGCCTGCCGCAGATCGTCCGCGACCGGCTGTCCGCCTTTCCCACCCGCCCCTCCTGGCTGGTGCCCGATCCGGACCGGGTGGTTGTTTGGGGCCGGCGGCTGGCGGCACTCGGCCCGGGCCTGCGCGTCGGCATCGCTTGGCGCAGCGGCCTGATGACGACGGAACGGCGCGCCGCCTACACGCGGCTCGACCAGTGGGGACCGCTGGCAGCAGTGCCCGGCCTGCGCCTCGTCAACCTGCAATACGATGACTGCGCCGCCGAGCTTGACGAGGCCGAGCGGCGCTTCGGCGTGCCGATCCACCGCTGGCCGGACCTCGACCTGAAGGACGACTTCGAAGGCACGGCCGCGCTGACCGCAAACCTCGACCTCGTCATCGCCCCGGCCGTGTCGAGTGCCGAACTGGCCGGCGCGCTGGGCGGGCCGGTGTGGCGGTTCGGCCATCGGGACTGGACACAACTCGGCACCGGCGTGCGCCCCTGGTACCCGTCCATGCGCCTGTTCGGGCCCCGCGCGGGCGAAAGCATGGGTGACGTCCTGGCCCGAATGGCTATTGAGATCACCCGTTTCGCGCCCGCCTGAATTTTTCTGAAAAAAGAGCGCCTGCTTTTCCCGCCTCCCCCGTGGAAGGGAACAAGGACGGGTTGACGCCCTCCCGACCGGCACACCGCCAGACTTTGCAAGACCCCCGACGCGCGAAGCCCCGCTTTGCGCGAACGGGTCCCCTCGGACAGGAGACGGCCATGACCATCGACGCCCTGACCTCCAGCACGACGTCTGCGACGACGAGCACCTCCTCGTCGTCCACCTCGTCGAACGCGTCGCTGGCGGGCAACTACCAGCAGTTCCTGACCCTGCTCCTGTCCCAGCTCCAGCACCAGGACCCGACCAACCCGGTCGACGCGACGCAATACACCAGCCAGCTCGTCCAGCTCGCCAGCCTGGAGCAGCAGGTGTCGAACGGCCAGAAGCTCGACACGCTGACCAGCTCCATCACCGCGCTCGGCGGCGGCAGCTCCGCCATCGGGTACCTCGGCCACACGGTGCAGGCGACCGGCGACACCACCGCGATGTCGAACGGCGAGGCGAGCTGGGGGTACGAGCTGGCCGGCACCGCGTCGTCCGTCACGCTGTCGGTCGCCGACGCCGACGGCAACGTGGTTTACCAGGGCAAGGGCGGCACGGCCGCGGGCTCCCACAGCTTCACCTGGGACGGCGTCGGGTCCGACGGCTCGGCCTACAACAGCGGCAACTACACCCTCACCGTCAAGGCGGTGGACGCCAGCGGCAACGCCGTGTCCAGCACCACCTCGATCACCGGCAAGGTCACCTCGGTCGACAGCTCCGACGGGACCGCGAAGCTGAGCATCAACGGCGTCAGCGTCTCCACCGACAACGTCCTGTCCGTGACCTGAGGCGGCGCGTTTCCCCGCGACGCCTGCCCCACTCCCCCCAATTCCCTCCCCATAAGGTGCGACGATGACCGGCATCACGTCTGCGATGAGTTCCGCCACGTCCGGACTGATGGCGCAGAGCAAGGCGCTGGGGTCCATCTCCAGCAACATCGCCAACTCCAGCACCACCGGCTTCAAGGCCACGACGACCGACTTCGCGTCCTACATCAACAAAAGCTCGACCATCGACGAGCAGACCGGCGGCGTGCTCGCCACCAACAACCGGAACATCAGCGCCCAGGGCAACATCCAGGCCTCGGCGACGACCACCAACATGGCGATCAACGGCGAGGGCTTCTTCGCCGTGTCGGACGACACCGACCATGGCGAGGTGGCCTATTCGCGCAACGGCTCCTTCTCCACCGACGCGGACGGCTTCCTGCGCAATTCGGAGAATTATTACCTCTACGGCTGGAAGCTGGACGACAGCGGCAAGGTCGCCTCGTCCAACAACAGCTCCGTCGACAGCCTGGAAGCCATCAACCTGTCGGACATCAAGGGCACGCCCAAGGCGACGTCCAAGGTGTCGATCGCGGCCAACCTGCCGTCGGACGCCGACGTCGGCGCCAGCTTCACCTCCGACATCGAGCTGTTCGACAGCCTGGGCAACAGCAGCTCCGTCCAGCTGACCTGGACGAAGACGGCGGTCAACACGTGGAGCGTCGACGGCGCCAACCCGACCAAGTCGTCGGACAGCACGACCAGCACCGGCACCATCGGCGGCTTCCCGATCACCGTCACCTTCAACAGCGACGGCTCGCTCGCCTCGACGTCGGGCAACAGCTTCATGGTCGGCGGATGGACCACGGGGGCGTCGAACAGCACGGTCACACTGAACCTCGGCACCGCCAACGGCAGCGATGGGCTGACCCAGCACACGTCCGGCGAAACGACGCCCTCCATCGACGTGGAATCCACCACCCAGGACGGCTACAAGCCCGGCACGCTGACCGGCACCAAGATCGACAGCGACGGCACAGTGCGCGCCACCTTCGACAACGGCGAGACGCGGGCGATCTACCGCATCCCGGTTGTCACCTTCGCCAACCCCAACGGGCTGGAAAGCGTCACCGGCAGCATCTTCAAGCAGACCTACGATTCCGGCCAGTACCAGCTGCGCACCGCCGGCGACGGCAAGGCCGGATCGGTGAAGTCCAGCGCGCTGGAGGACAGCACGGTCGACATCGCCGACGAGTTCACGCGGATGATCGTCGCCCAGCAGGCCTACAGCGCCGCGTCGAAGGTGATCACG
The DNA here is from genome assembly GCF_025961225.1 of Azospirillum canadense. Lineage (GTDB taxonomy): Bacteria > Pseudomonadota > Alphaproteobacteria > Azospirillales > Azospirillaceae > Azospirillum > Azospirillum canadense. The sequence goes on from NZ_JAOQNG010000004.1 coordinate 23,702, forward strand.
ACGTCCGACGACATGATCAACACCGTCATCGGCATGAAGCGCTGAGGATGGCCGCCATGCAGCCGAACCCTAATCCCAGGGCTGACCCCCACGCGTATCTGTTCGACGACGGTGACCGGACGATGGCCGAGGTCACGCGCCTGGAACGCCAAGTGGCGGACCTGCGCACGGCCTCCGCCGGCATCCCGAACGAGGCGCTGCGCGTCGCCCTCGTCGACGACCTGCAGGACATCATCGGCCGCCTGCACCGGCTCCAGGGCACGGTGCGCGGCCTGCTCCGGCAGAGCGACACGACGCGCACCGCGCTGACCGCCTACCGCCGCGCCACCACCATCCGGGGGGCCTGAGATGGCCGCTGACATGGACACCGTTCCGCCGGAGTTCCAATCCGACCTCGCGCGGCTGATCGCCGACTTCTCCGCACAGCTGGCCGCCCACGCCGACCGCGCGGTGGCGGCGGCGCGCGGCGGCCGGGCGCGCGACGCCTTCCTGGCCGCCGGCGCGATGCAGGAACTGCTGAACGCCAGGGCGCCGGCCTTGCGCACGGCACTGGCCGCGATGCAAAGCAAGCGCACCCCCCCCGCCGTCCGCGCCGAAATCCGCAAGGCCGCCGCCCTCGTTCCGGGCGGCGTCCGGGAGCAAGTCCGCGCGCTGGAATCCGCGGCACGGGCGCGGCAGGCGCGGCTCGACGCCATTGGCGAGGCGCTGCGCGCCAGCACCGCCAGCCGGCCCACCTACTCCGCCCGCGGCTTTGTCCGTCCCACCGCCTACGCCCCGCCCGGCACCGCGGCCCGGACCAGCCAGCCGGCGGGCTGGGCCGTGAAGGCCTGACCGGGGAGGCCCGACCATGTCCCTGTCCGTCGCCACCAGCATCATCAGCGCGTCCCTGCGCACGACGGAGGTTGCGTCCGCGGTCGCCGCGTCGAACGTCGCCAACGCCGACACCGCCGGCTACACGCGCAAGACCGCGGCGCAAGCCGCGACCGACACGGCCGTCGGCTTCGCGACCGTGGACATCCCCGGCATCTCCAGCACGGTCGACCAGTTCCTGCTGAAGACGCTGATCGGCGCGCAGCCCGGCGTCGGATCGTCGAAGACGCTGGACAGCTATTTGGACCAGGCGCAGCAGGTGATGGGGACGACCAATTCCGACAGCGCGCTCGGCAGCCTGATCGACGGGCTGGACAGCGTGCTCGGCACCCTCTCCACCTCGCCGGAGAGCGAGAGCGCCAAGTCGGCCGTCCTGTCCAACCTGAACGACGTCGCCACCGCGCTGCGCGGCGCCTCCAGCCAGATCCAGGACCTGCGCGGGCAGGCGGACAAGGCCATCGCGACAACCGTCGGCACCATCAACACCGCGCTGACCAGCATCGGCGATCTGAACGACCAGATCGTCAAGGGCAAGGCGCTCGGCCAGAACACCGGCGACCTGGAGGATCAGCGCAACGAGGCGCTGAAGACCCTGTCGCAGAACATCGGCGTCCGCTACCAGGTGGACGGCAACGGCATGATGCGCGTGTCCACCGACAGCGGCGCCGCGCTGGTCGACTCCACCGTCCATACCCTTTCCTACAGCCCGGCGGCCTCCGTCGGCGCCGGCACGGTCTACAACGCCGGCGGGGGCAGCGGCTTCCAGGGCATCATGGTCAGCGGCCGCGACATCACCACGTCGGTCGGCTCCGGAACGCTCGGCGCGCTGGTCTCCTTGCGCGACACGCTGCTGCCGCAGCGGCAGGCGACGCTGGACCAACTGGCCGGCACGCTGAAGGACACGCTGAACGGCATCAGCAACGCCGGCACCGCATCCCCTCCGCCCAACACGCTGACCGGCAACGCCACCGTGTCGGGCACCGACGCGCTGAACGGCAGCGGCACGCTGCGCGTCGCCGTCACCGACGCGGACGGCAAGGCGGTGGAGGTGCAGGAGTTCGACCTGTCGAGCTACGCCACCGTGCAGGACGCGGTCAGCGCCATCGACGGCATGGCGAACCTTTCCGCCTCCATCTCGGCCGACGGCAAGCTGGTGATCAAGGCCGCCAGCGCGTCCAACGGCGTGGCGCTGGGCTCCACCGGCACGGCGGTGGGCAACGGGGCCAAGGGCTTCTCCGCCGCCTTCGGGCTCAATGACCTGCTGACCGGCACCAGCGCCGCCGACCTGAAGCTGGACGCCGCGCTCGCCGCCGACAGCAGCCGCCTTTCGACCAGCGCGCTGTCCACCGCCGCCACGCTGGCCGCCGGGGACGTTGCGGTCAGCACCGGCGACGGCAGCACGGCGCAGGCGCTGAGCGACGCCTTCAGCCAGCCGGTGTCCTTCGCGGCGGCCGGCGACCTGACGGCGCGCAAGGCGACCTTCGCCTCCTACGCCGGCTCGGTCATTCAGGCCGCCGCCACCGCCGCCGACAAGGCGGCCAGCACCCACACCAGCCAGCAGAGCTACGCCGACGGCCTCGACAGCGCCCTGTCGTCGCAGAGCGGCGTGAACGTCAACGAAGAGACCGCCGCCGTGTCGTCGCTGCAATCCGCCTATCAGGCGTCGGCGGCGGTCATGAAGGTGCTGGAAGAGATGTTCCAGTCCGCCTTGGGCATGCTCGGATAGGGAGACCGTCATGGAGCGGGTCGCCACCTACAGCCATCAGAACACGATGGTCCAATACATGCTGAAGTCCGAGGCGAAAGTCGCCACGGCGCAGATCCAGCAGGCCACGGGGCTGAAATCGACGGACTACAAGGGCATCGCCGACGACAGCGCCCGCGTGGTCGACCTTGAAAGCCACTACAAGCGCCTGGAACGCTATGTGGACGAGGGGGAGGTCGTGTCCTCCCGCATCCAGACCATGTACGACAAGGTCGGCGGCATGGTGGACCTGACCAACCGCCTGCGCAGCCTCGTCACCGAACTCCAGGGCTCCGCCGCCTCCAATGCGGCCGGCGTGCAGACGGAGATCGGCGGCCTGATGAAGGAGTTCGCCGGCCTGCTGAACTCCCAGCAGGAGGGGCGCTATCTGTTCAGCGGCAGCCGCACCGGCTCAGCGCCCGTGTCCATCGACGCGGCCGACTACGCGCCGCAGACGACGCCCTCCACCGCCAGCACCAGCTACTACAAGGGCGACAACGCCGGCGCGCGCTTCCGCGCGGCCGACGACTTGGTGATCGACTACGGCGTGACCGCCGACGACCCGGGCTTCGAGAAGGCCCTGCGCGCCTTCAGCCTGCTGACCAGCATGTCCACCAACCCGATCGACACCGACGCGGTGAACGAGGCCTCCGACCTCGCCGCCCAGGCGGTGGACGGCATGGCCGTGGCGCAGTCGAAGCTGGGCGTTTCCTCCAGCACTCTGGAGCGCACGATCAACCAGCACCTGGACAGCCAGCTCGTCCTCCAGACCCAGGTGGACGACCTGAAGAACGTGGACGTGGCGGAGACGGTGTCGCGCCTGTCGCAGCTCCAGTCCTCGCTGGAGATGACCATGAAGGTCATGACCATGCTCCAGGAAAACGACCTGTCGAAATACCTCTGAAGCGAACCTTCGTTCGCTTCAGATTCACATGGCCTCACTTGCCGGCTCTCAGCGGATGCCTATGGCATCCGCCTGCCGCCAGCGGGAACTTCGTTCCCGCGAGAGGCCGGGCTACGGCCGCACGCGCGGCCGGGACCGCAGTCGCGGTCCAGAGCGGATCACAATCCGCTCTAAAAAACAAAAAACCGCGCCCACTTTCGCGCCGCCGTCCGTGGAACGTTGCAGGAGGGCCCCGAACCTCCCCCTCCGGTCCCCGCTTCCTCCCGTACCAGGAGACGCACCATGCCCGTCATCAGCACCAACACCGCGTCGAACTCCGCGCTGCGGTACCTGAACATCAACTCCGAGAACCAGTCCTCGTCGGTCTCCAAGATCGCCAGCGGCTCGCGCATCACCAAGGCGTCGGACGATGCCGCCGGCCTCGCGGTCGGCACCTCCCTGAAGTCGGACATCACCGTGCTGAACCAGGCGTCCACCAACGCCTCGCACGGGTCGTCGATCCTCCAGTCGGCTGACGGCGCCATGTCCAGCATCGGCGACATCGTGCAGCGCATGCGGTCGCTGGCGACGCAGTCGCTGTCCGGCTCCGTCACCAACAATGAGCGCGGCTACCTCGACGCCGAGTTCCAGCAGCTGCAGGACGAGGTCGACGGCATCGCCAAGGGAACGCGCTTCAACGACCAGTCGCTGCTCGACGGCACCACCCAGTGGAACACCGGCGGCGTCAGCTTCCGCGTCGGTACGGAATCGACCGACAACATCACGGTGACCATCGCCAACGTCACCACCTCCGGCCTCGGCATCAACACGCTGGACGTCACCAGCTCGGCGACGGCCGCGGCGGCGCTGACCTCGCTCGACACCGCGGTCACGTCGCTGTCCACCGCCCGCGCCAACGTCGGCGCGTTGATCTCCCGCTTCGAGTTCCGGGGCGAGGTGCTGTCCACCTCCATCGAGAACACCTCGGCCGCCCAGTCCGCGATCATGGACGTGGACGTCGCGACCGAACAGTCGAAGCTGGCGTCGGAAAAGGTCCTGACCCAGGCGGCCATCGCCGCCCTGTCCCAGGCCAACTCGATGCCCGAAAACCTGCTGTCGCTGCTGCGTTAAGCGGCGCATTTCTCCCTCTCCCCTCTGGGGAGAGGGGACGTGAACTACGCAAGACCGGAACAGGCGCACCATGTCCACCGTGTCCTCCACGACCAGCAGCACCACCACGTCGGCCAGCACCGGCTATTCGGCGCTGAAGGCGTCGGATTCCGGCACGGGGCTCGACTATTCGGCTCTGATCGAGGCGGCGGTGGCGTCGCGCCTGACGCGGGCCGACCGGATCGACAGCAAGATCACCGCCAACCAAGCCAAGATTTCCGCCTACGGCACCATGCAGACGCTGTTGCAGGCGGTGAACACGTCCATTGATGGCTTGCGGAACCGCACCGCTTCGACGGGGGCGCAGAGCAACCTGTTCAGCCAGCGCACCGCCTATCTGGCCGGCGGCGGGTCGATGAGCGCCAGCGACGTGCTGGCCGCCAGCGTGGCGGAGGGCACGGCAACCGGGACCTATTCGGTGGAGGTCAAGCAGCTCGCCACCCGCAACAAGATCGGCAGCGCGAAGCAGTCCAGCCAGACCGACGCACTGGGCCTGTCCGGTACCGTCACGCTGGGCGTGGAAGGTGGAACGGGCGTGTCCATCGACATCGCCGCCGATGCCAGCCTCAAGGACATCAGCGACGCCATCAACGCGCAGAAGGCGACCAGCGGCATGTCGGCCGGCATCGTCAAGGTGTCGGACACCCAGTACCAGCTGGTGCTGACCGCCACCGACACCGGCAAAGCGATCACGCTTGCCGACAGCCGCGGCAGCGTGCTGAGCGGCCTGGGCGTCACCGACGGCAGCGGCAACGTCGCCAACACGCTGGTCGCAGCACAGGACGCGATCCTGGACATCGACGGCGTCACGGTCACCCGCAGCAGCAACACCATCAGCGACGCCATCAGCGGCGTGACCCTGGACCTCTACTCCGCCGACATCGGCAACCCGATCTCGGTGGAGGTCTCCACCGACCTGTCCTCCATCAAGTCGGCGCTGACCACCTTCGTCAGCGCCTACAATTCCTTCCGCGACTTCGCCACGCAGCAGCAGGCGACGACCACCGACGGCACGAAGAGCGACGGCGCCACGCTGTTCGCCGACAGCCTGCTGCGCCAGGTGAACCAGAGCATTTACAACGTGCTGAACGGCAAGGTGGCGACCTCCGGCGGCGCCCTGTCGCTGTCGGACCTCGGCATCACCTTCAACAGCGGCAACACGCTGACGTTGGACGAGACGACGCTGAACAGCGCGCTGACCAACCGGCTGGACGACGTGCGGACCCTGCTGGGGCTGAACATGACGTCGTCCAGCAGCGACCTCCAACTGCTGCGCTACAACAACAGCCTGACCAAGACGTCCTTCACGCTGGACGTGCAGGTGGGATCGGACGGCACGCTGACCGGCGCCTCGGTCAACGGCGACGCCTCCATGTTCGACGTCAAGGACACGCGCGTCATCGGCAAGGACGGCACCCCCTACGCCGGGCTGGTCTTCGTCTACACGGGCAAGAGCGGCAGCATCGACGTGAACTTCAGCGAGGGGCTGGCCGACACGCTCTACACCGCCATCGACGGCGCGGTGAACAGCACCAGCGGCGACATCAAGAAGCTGACCGACCAGCTGAAGTCCACCGACGACGACTTGCAGACCCGCTCCGACACGATCAAGAGCAACGCCGAGGACTACCGGTCCCGGCTGACCCAATACTACGCGCGGCTGGAGCAGAAGGCCGAACAGGCCAACGCCCTGCTAAAGCAGCTGACCTACACCGACAGCTCCAGCAGCTGACGCCGGAAAGATCGAGGATTCCCCATGACCTACGCACGGATGAGCAAGGCCATCTCCGCCTACGCGACCACCAACGCCATGGTGCCCCCGGTGGTCGCCGTGGTCCGGCTGTACGAGAAGGCGATGGTCCACCTGCACCTTGCCCGCGACGCCGCGAGGGATCGGAAATTCGATAAGCATTTCAACGAAATCCGCCGCGCGACGGCGATTTTCGTTGGCCTCGACGGCGTGCTGGATGATAAGCTCGGCGGTGACGTGGCCACCACGTTGCACGCCTTCTACCGATCGGTGATCGCCCAGGCCGGACTGGCCGCGGCCCGCCGGGATCCGGTGGCGGCGACGGAGGCCATCATCCGCCAGGTGTCCTTCATGCTGACCACCTGGCGATCCATTGCCGCAGAACGCGGTGTGGGTTCGGACACACGAGGGGCGTCGGCTAAAGAGCCGCATGCATCCGCACTCCGGACACAAACGGATCATGCGCAACTACGAGTATCCGGCTGACCATGCGGTGGTCTGCGACCGTCCTTCGTCACTGACTCCGAGCGCGGCGGGCGCCGAAGAGGATGGCGAGGCTGACGCACGGCTGATGGCGCGCGTCCGCGACGGCGACCAGAACGCCTATCGCCAGCTCGTGGCCCGTCATCTGAAGCGCGCCTACGGCCTCGCGCGGCGCATGTGCGGCAGCGATTCGGAAGCCGAGGACATCACGCAGGACGTCTTCCTGCAAATCTGGCAGCGGCGCGCCCAATGGTCGGACGAGGGCGCCCGCTTCACCACTTGGCTGTACCGGGTGGTCATGAACCGCTGCATCGACCACCGCCGCCGCCCGGCCGGCGAAGCCCTGGACGATGTGGCCGAGCCGCCCGATGAATCCCCCGACGCGGTCAGCACGATCCAGCGGCGGCAGGTCGCCGCCCGCCTCCAGAACGCCCAGCAGCGGCTGCCCGACCAGCAGCGCGTCGCCCTGACCCTTTTTTATTATGAAGGGCTAAGCAACGCCGATATCGCTTGTGTTATGCAAATCAGCATAAGTGCGGTAGAATCCCTGCTGAAACGTGCACGCCAGCAACTTCGCGTCCTGCTGCGGGCGAGCGCGCAGGCCGCCAAGGATTCGTTCGATGACGGATGACGAGTTTCGGGAGCTGCTCGACCGCCATGGCGGCGATCTGGAACGCTGGCCGCGCCTGAAGCTGCGCGACGCCCGACAGCTGCTGGCCCGCTCCGTCGCCGCGCAGGCGATGCTGGATGAGATGGTGGCGATCGAACTGGCGCTGTCCGATCCGGCGGACGCCCCGCCGCCCGGACTGGCCGACCGGATTTTCGAACAGGCCTTCGGCAAGGGAATGAAGGACGCCGGCGCGCAGGACGCCACGGCGGCACCGCGCCGCCTGATGTAGGCGGCATCCCTTTCAAAACGACGTTAATGCAACCGCGACCCTGGCGATTCCGCCGCGCGGCGGCGTTGGTGCGCCCGCGCGCCGCGTTTCGGCGCATCGCCCTCCTGCGAACGCGCAAATAACGCCACCCGGCGAAGCTCCTGCGCGATGCGGGCCAGCGCGTCGGGCAGGCTCTGGCCGACGCGGGGGTGGAAGACGCGCATGGTCGGGTACCAAGGGCGCGTGCCGCTGCCCAGATGCGTCCAGTCGCGCGCCCCGAAGCGCCAGACCGGCACGCCCAGCGCGCCGGACAGCTCCGCCACCGAATTGGCCGGCGCGATGACGAGGTCGAGGTTGGCGATCAGCGCCACCGTGTTCTCGAAGTCGTCCTTCAGGTCCAGGCCGTGCATCTCGTGGATCGGGACGCCGAAGCGCGCCTCGGCCCGCAGGATCTCCGCGTGTCCGTTGTCGTATTGCAGGTTCACGAAGGAGACCCCCGGCACCGCGAAGACCTGCCCCCAGCTGTCCAGCGGCACATAGGACCACTGGCGCTCCACCGTCATCAGTTGGCTGCGCCAGGCGATGCCGACGCGCAACCCCTCGCCCAGGGACTCCACCGGTGGGCGCCACTCCGCCACCCGCGCGTCGTCCGCGAACAGCCAGGAGGAGCGCGGCGGGAAGGCGGCCATTTCGCCGCGCAGCAGGCCCGGAAGCGAGCCCGCGGGAATGTGGAAATCGCAATCCACGGCCTCCTCCACCGGGAGGCCGCGCAACGGCTGCTCCGCGCGGACAATGGCCCTGGGGAAGGATCGGGCGAACAGCGGGACCAGCCGCCGCTCGCATTCGATGATGACCCGGTCCGCGCGCTTGATGGCGTCGGCGTAGCAGGAAGCGAACAGGAACTCGTCGCCCACCCCCTGCTCCCGCCAGATGAACAGGCGCTTGCCGGCCAGCGGCTCCCCCCGCCATTCCGGGATGGCGAAACGCCGCTCCCGCCCGGCCCGGCCGGCGTCGAAGCGGGTGCGATAGTTCGCCCAGCCGGCGGGCAGCGCGCCTTGCTCCAGATCCACGAGGCTGCGGTTGAAGCGGGCGAGCGCGTGCCGCGGGGCCACCGCGATGGCCCGGTCGAACCAACGCACCGCCCTTGGCGCGCCGCGGCGCTGCTCGACGAGGCCCAGCGTCACCATGGGATCGGCCTGCGCGGGCGCCAGGGCCAGCGCCCGCCGGCAGGCTGCTTCCGCCGCCTCCGGCCGTCCCTGCCCGTTCAGCGCGTAGGCCAGGATTCCGTGCAGCGCCGCGTGCTGCGGCGCCACGCGGAGCGCCCGGCGCAGCAGCGTTTCGGCCTCCGCAAAGCGCTCCTCGTCCCGGCGCGCGCCGCCCAGGTTACCCAGTGCGTCCACACCCGCGGGGTTGAGCGCGACCGCCCGCTTCCAGGTTTCCGCCGCCCCCGCCAGGGAGCCCGACGCGCGCAACGCGAGGCCCAGGGTGTTCCAGGCTTCCGCCCGGTCGGACTCAATCGCCAGAGCCCGCCGGGCCCACTGCACGGCCCGCCCCGCCCGCCCGGCGCGCAGTTCCGACGCGGCGAGGTTGATCATGGCGGGAACATGGCCGGGGGCGACGGTCAGCGCACCGGCAAAGCGTTCTCGCGCCGCGCCGTCTTCGCCGACGCCGCGCAACATGACGCCGAGGCTGTTGCGCAGGTCAACGTCGTCGGGCCGGTGGCGCAGTGCCTCTTCGAAACAGCCGCGGGCGTCGTCGCTCCGGCCGAGAGCCAAAAGCGCCGTTCCCAGCCCGGCCCAGCAGTCCGCGTCGCGCACCTCGCGGCCCAACGCCTGCTGGAAGCAGGCCATGACCTCCACCGCTTGGTTGCGCCGCTGGTAGGCGTGCCCCAGCGTGGCCAAGAAGGCTGCGCTGTGCGGACGGATCTGCGTGGCCAGGCGGAATTCCCGAAGCGCCGGGCCCGCATGGCCCAGCCCCTCCAGCACATGCCCCAGGTTCAGGTGCGCCTCGGCGAAATCCGGGCGCAGGCGGACCGCCCGGGCCAGGAAGCGCAACGCCGCCGATGGCTGCCCGAGCCGGCCGGCGGCGACGCCCAACAGGAAGAACGCTTCCGCGGAGGCGGGCTCCAGCGCCAGAACGCGCCGCGCGCCGAAAACGGCGTCCGTCACCCTGCCCTGCTCCAGCCACGTCATCCCCAGCGTCACGAGCGTCGAAGTCTCGTCCGCCGAAGAAAGCCCGTCCGCCTGCCGTGTCACAGTCATGCCCACATCCGGATGTCCCAGCGTGGAAAGGCCCCTGGCCTTCCCACGACTGTTTAGACACCGGACAGCGCCCGCTCCTGCGGTGATGGCACCACTTTTTTGCCACAGCCGGAGAGGGCTGCCCTCACCACCCCGTCCGCTTCCAGCTCTGCAGGATCTTCTGGTAGTTGCCGCGCTCAAACGCCGTGGGGTCGGGGCAGCGCACCAAGTTCATGCTGCCTTGCGCCTGGGCCAGGGAGTCGTACTCGTGCTCCTCCAGCCAGCGGGCGAGATCGTCGCGGACGGTGGTCAGGTGGGCCGGCCCGTGCTGGAGCAGGGACGACACCATCTGCACCGCGTGCGCGCCGGCCATGACCGCCTTCAGCGCGTCGGTCGCCGAATGCACCCCGCCGGACGCCGCCAGCGACGGCTTCACCCGCCCCGACAGCGCCGCCAGCCAGCGCAGCCGCAGGCGAAGCTCCCGCGGTTGCGACAGGTCCAGCGACGACACCGCCTCCAGCTGCTCCACGTCGATGTCGGGCTGGTAGAAGCGGTTGAACAGGACGAGGCCGTCCACCCCTTCCGCCTCCAACCGTTTCACGAGCGCCGGCAGCGAGGAGAAGAAGGGCGACAGCTTGATCGCCAGGGGGATGGCGATGGACCGGCGCACGGCCCGCACCACCTCCACCACGCGGTCCTCCACGTCCTGCCCGGTCATCGACGGGTCGAGCGGCATGAAGTAGACGTTCAGTTCCAGCGCGTCCGCCCCGGCCTCCTGGATCAGGCCGGCGTAGCGGATCCAGCCGCTGGCGGTGACGCCGTTCAGCGAGGCGATGACCGGAACCGCGACGGTCTCCTTGATGCGCGCGACCTGCCGCAGGTACCCCTCCGGCCCCAGCGCGTATTGGTCGAGCGGCGGGAAGAAGCCGCGCGCCTCGGCCGACAGGGCGTCGGAGCCCTCGCGCACCGCCAGCATGCCCAGTTGGTCGTGGGTGATCTGCTCCTCGAACAGGGAGTGCAGGACGATGGCCGCGGCGCTGGCGTCCTCCAGCCGGCGCACCGTGTCCAGGTCGTCCACCAGCGGGGAGGCGCCGGGCATCAGAGGATGAGCGAGGGGAAGGCCCAGGTATGTGGTCGAGAGATCCATCACGGGTCCTCCGCTCAATGCTTTTCACGGACGTCGGCATCGGCGCCGGCCGGCGCCTCGGCGAAGCCGGCCATGTGGCGGTACAGGTCGTATTTCAGCCGCACGTTGGCCTCCGCCGCCTTGACGAGGTCGCGGTAGCGTTCGGGGTTGTCGCGCTCCACCACCTTGAAGCGGGCCTCCCCGGCCATGAAGGCGGACAGCGGCGTGGTCGGCGCCGGGCTGTCCAGCACCAGCGGCGGCTCGCCCATGGCGAGACGGCGCGGGTCGTGGCGGTAGAGCGGCCAGTGACCAGTCTCCATGGCCAGCTTCTGCTGCTTCAGCCCGTTCACCAGGTCGTAGCCGTGCGCGATGCAGGGACTGTAGGCCAGGATCAGCGACGGCCCGCGGTAACTCTCCGCCTCCGTGAAGGCGTGCAGAGTCTGCGCGTCCTTGGCGCCGAAGGCGGTGCGGGCGACGTAGACGTGCTCGTAGGCCATGGCGATCATGCCCAGGTCCTTCTTGGCGACCTTGCGGCCGGCCATGGCGAACTTGGCGGAGGCGCCGATGGGCGTCGCCTTGGACTGCTGGCCGCCGGTGTTGGAATAGACCTCCGTGTCCATCACCAGCACGTTGATGTCGCGGTCCGACGCCAGCACATGGTCCAAGCCGCCGTAGCCGATGTCGTAGGCCCAGCCGTCGCCGCCGACGATCCACACGCTCTTGCGCACCAGATAGTCGGCGAAGTCCGCCAGCCGCGATGCCAGCGGGTCCTTCAGCGCGGCCAGCCGTTCCTTCAGCAGCGCGACGCGGGCACGCTGGGCGGCGATGCCGGCCTCCCCCGCTTGGTCGGCCTCCAGAAGCTCGGTGACGAGGCCGGGTTCCAGCTGCGCCGACAGCTGCGCCAGCAGGTCACGCGCGTGCTCGGTCATCTGGTCAATGGCGACGCGGATGCCCAGGCCGAACTCCGCGTTGTCCTCGAACAAGGAGTTGGCCCAGGCCGGCCCGCGCCCGTCGGCGTTGGCGGCGTAGGGTGTGGTCGGCAGGTTGCCGCCGTAGATGGAGGAGCAGCCAGTGGCGTTGGCGATCACCGCGCGGTCGCCGAACAGCTGGCTCAGCAGCTTGAGGTAGGGCGTCTCGCCGCAGCCGGCGCAGGCGCCGGAGAACTCGAACAGCGGCTGGAGGAGTTGCGTGTGCTTGACGGTGACCGGCACCTTCTCGCGCGGGGCTTCCGGCAGAGTCAGGAAATAGTCGAAGGCCGGCTGCTCGGCCGCCATCGCCTCGACCGGGCGCATCTCCAGCGCCTTGCGCTTCGGGTTCGCCTTGTCCTTGGCCGGGCAGACCTCCACGCACAGCCCGCAACCCGTGCAGTCGGCCGGCGAGACCTGGAGGGTGTAGCGGGCACCCGGAAACTCGTTGCCGCGGTAGGCCAGCGTGGTGAAGCCCGCCGGCGCGTCGGCCAGCGCGTCCTCTGGCACCGCCTTGGCGCGGATGACGGCGTGCGGGCAGACCAGCGTGCATTTGTTGCACTGGATGCACAGCTCCGCGTTCCAGCCCGGCACTTCGCTGGCGATGTTGCGGCGTTCGAACTTCGCCGTGCCGGTCGGCCAGGTGCCGTCCACTGGGAAGGCGGAGACCGGCAGCTTGTCGCCGTGGCCGGCGATGATCATGGCGGTGACGCGCCTGACGAAGTCGGGGGCGCTGTCGGGGACCGCCGCCAGGCGGTCGTGGACCGCCGTGACTTGGTCGGGCAGCGGGATGCGCTTCAGGTGGGTCAGCGCCTGGTCGACGGCGGCGAAGTTGCGGCGCACCGTCTCCTCGCTGCGGCGTCCGTAGGTCTTCTGGATGGCCGCCTTGATGTCGGCGATGGCGTCTTCCTCCGGCATCACCTTGGCGAGCGCGAAGAAGCAGGTCTGCATGATGGTGTTGATGCGCCGGCCCAGGCCGGTCTCGCGCGCCACGGCGCTGGCATCCACGGTGTAGAGCGCCACCCGCTTGTCGATGCAGGCCCGCTGCACCTCGCGCGGCAGGCTGGCCCACACCGCCTCCGGCTCACCGGGGGCGTTCAGCAGGACGGTGGCGCCGAATGCTGCCATCTCCACCACCTCCATGCGCTCCAGCAGGGGGACATGGTGGCAGGCGACGAACTGGGCTTGCCCGATCAGGTAGGGCGCGCGGATCGGATGCGGCGAGAAGCGCAGGTGCGACACCGTGGAGGAGCCGGACTTGCGGCTGTCGTAGACGAAATAGGCCTGGGCGTGGCCGCCGGTGCGCTGCTCGATGATCTTGATGGAGTTCTTGTTGGCGCCCACCGTGCCGTCGGAGCCCAAGCCGAAGAAGACGGCGCGCGAGACCTCCGCATTCTCGATTTCGAAGGACGGGTCCCAGGGGATGGAGCTGTGCAACACGTCGTCGGTGATGCCGACGGTGAAGCGGCGCTTCGGCCGCTCGCGGGCCAGCTCGTCGAACACGGCCTTGACCATGGCCGGGGTGAACTCCTTGGACGACAGGCCGTAGCGTCCGCCGACCACCACCGGGTCGGCGGTGACGCTGCCCGCGGCCCGCGCCTCCGCCAAGGCTGCGACCACGTCCAGGTACAGCGGGTCGGCGACGGCGCCCGGCTCCTTGGTGCGATCCAGCACGGCGATGCGGCGCACCGTCTCCGGCAGGGCCGTCACGAAGTCGGCGATGGCGAAGGGCCGGAACAGGCGCACCGTCAGGCAGCCCACCCGCTCCCCCACTGCTGCGAGGTGGCGGACCGTCTCCGCCGCCGTCTCGGCGCCGGATCCCATGGCGATCACCACCCGCTCCGCCTGCGGATGGCCGGCGTAGTCGTACAGGCGGTAGGCGCGGCCGGTGCGCGCGGCCAGCCGATCCATCATCTCCTGCACGATGGCCGGGCAGGCTTCGTAATAGGGGTTGGCCGCCTCGCGCGCCTGGAAGAAGACATCGGGATTCTGCGCCGTGCCGCGCACCACCGGATGGTCGGGGCTGAGCCCATGGCGGCGGTGCGCAGCGACCGCCCGCTCGTCCAACAGGGCGCGCAGGTCGTCGTCCGACAGCGTCTCCACCCGGTTCACCTCGTGCGAGGTGCGGAATCCGTCAAAGAAATGCAAGAACGGCACGCGGGCGCGCAGAGTCGCGGCGTGCGCCACCAGCGCCATGTCGTGCGCTTCCTGCACATTGGCGGAGGCGAGCATGGCGAAGCCGGTCTGGCGGCAGGCCATGACGTCGGAATGGTCGCCGAAGATCGACAGCGCGTGCGTGGCCAGCGTGCGCGCCGCGACGTGCAGGACGCAGGGCGTCAACTCCCCGGCGATCTTGTACATGTTGGGGATCATCAGCAGCAGGCCCTGCGATGCCGTGAAGGTCGTCGACAGCGCGCCGGCCTGCAGCGCGCCGTGCACCGCGCCGGCCGCACCGCCCTCGGACTGCATCTCGATCACCTGGGGGACGGCGCCCCAGACGTTGGCCTTGCCCTTGGCCGACCACTCGTCCGACAACTCGCCCATCGGCGAGGAGGGGGTGATCGGGTAGATCGCGATGACCTCGCTGGAGCGGTAGGCGACCGAAGCGGCCGCCTCGTTGCCGTCCATGATCGTGATGCGCGTGTCCGTGTTGCTGGTGCCGTTCGGCATGCTGACGTGTCCTTCGTCGCGACGACGGATCCCACCGGCTCACGATGCGGCGGAGCCCGACGTCTTCGGTGACTGGGCCTTCATTGGCTGTGTCGTGCCGAGGGGGCCGTCGCACCCGCGACGCAAGGCCCCCGCAGCCTGTCTTTGTCCTGGTCTCCGTTTGCTTCCGTCTGCAGGACGACGTTTCTGCGGGCGGCACGCGCCGTATCCGCACCCCTGGCCGCGCCCGCCCAGCCTCCCTTCGCGGCCACCCTTCGCGGCCACGGCGTCTGGGGAATTGAAAACCTGATGATGGCAAACCGAAAGCGCGTTCCGTGATCTCTTAGGGCGAGCGCGACAGCATGCCGCACTGCCCTGATCCGGCGGGCCGATCCGCCGACCTTGATCGACCGCTCAGGCGGTCTCGAACACCGGCTCTTCGCCGACGCCGCCCGGCCAAGTCGCCAGGCGGACCGTCAGCCCGTCGCACTGGCGCGTGTCATGGGTTTCGCCGGATTGGGCGGAGGAGATGGCATCCGCAAGCGCGGCGGTGGGGAGGCTGCAATCGGGCACGATCGACACTCCGGTCTGGTGGCATGGAAGGGGTGCCGCGCGGGGACCCCAACGGGCGATCCGCACCGGCGCCAGCATCGTGCTGCACCGCACAATCAGTGTCAATACTAGTATATCAGTTGTCGTGCCCGTGCCCTCGGTGCGCGGCATTGGGCCGCACACCGGCGCCGCATCCCTCACCCGCCGAAGCGGTCCAGCAGCGTGTCGATCAGGACCGACAGGGCGAGGAAGACGGCGATGGTCGCGGCCATGTTGCGGATCAGCGTGTCGGCCACCGGATGGTCGTCACCGTCCGGAGCCGGATCGCCGTCCGATGTCTCGGCGACGAAGGGGAATGCGGAGTCCTGGTTCGGCTGGCGGCGATTGGCTGGCATGACGTGACCTCGAAACAGTGATTCCCAATGCCCTGGAGTAGCCGCCGACCGTAACCGGAGTGTGTCCGGCGGCCACGCTTTCGGTAACGCTTTGCAACAACGCCGCAGAGCGACCGGGACCGGCATGGACTGATACGCCGCCACCCTGACCGGTCCTGCGCAGCCGCGCTGTGATCAAGTACGGGCGGGGGTGATGGAAGGTCCGGCACCGGAATGTTCTCCAGGCAAGCGAAGCGCCAGACAACGACAAATCACAGCGCTGCAAAAATTCTTTAACAGCGCTACGATGATTTGCGCACTTCTGCTTTGTAACTCTTTCGTAGCGCTATGCCGCAATGCAGCATAGATATGCAAGGCATGCGAATTGCGCCGGTTTCTTAGCGATGCTTTGGTGACATCATTGCCTCACAAATGCGGCGGGCATTGAAGCAATGCGGAAGCCGCGTCACCGGAATACAGGAGCATCCCCATGCAGAAGACCCACACGCTTGAGCGCCTTGTCGTCGTTGTCGGCGTCGCCCTGGCTTCCCTGCTGACCGTCGCCGCCAGCGCCGCGGTGTACAACGAGGCCGCCCCGGCCACCACGCCGTCGCACATCGACTGGCAGGCGATCACCGACACGGCCAATCAGCAGTTCTACTTCAACTGATCCGGCAAGGCCGCGGAGGGTAGCGCCATCAACCCAGCGTCGCGGTGACGATCCGATCGAGAATTCGGCTGAGAGCCACGTTGTCGAACGCCCAATCCAGGTGGGCCGACGTGAGCCGCCGGCGACGATCGGGGTCCCCGACCAGGGTGGAGAGCGTGCGGACGGCGGCGTCCTCGTCGGCGAAGGTCAGCGCGTCCTCTGCCGGAACAGTGAAATCGCCTCCTCCAGGTAGGACGCCAGTTGCGCCGTGTCGCCGCCCTCCGCGGCGACCGTGGCGAAGCGGTTGCGCGCGTCCGCGCGGGCTTGGTCCAGCAGGGCGGAGTCGCCGGCCAAGGCCGCCGCGCGCGCGACGAAGGCGTCCTCGTCGCCCACCAGGAAGGCCGGGCCGACGACGCTGGCGACGTCCCCCGCCGCCAGCGACAGCACAGGGACCCCGGCCGCCAGCGCATGCGCCGCGCTGCCGCCGCCGCCGGTCCGGCGCGGGTTGAGGAATAGGTCGCACACGCCCAGCAGCCCGTCCATGCGCTCCACGAAGCCGAGCGGGCGCAGCCGCCCGGCGTGCCGCGACCGTTCCAACCGGCCGGGCAGCGCGTCCGCCGCCCCGGCGAACAGCACCGTCGCGCGGGGCACGCGATCCAGCACGCGTTCCAGAAGGGCGAGGAAGCCGGCGTCCACCTCCGCGTCGAGCCGGTTGCCGACGACCACGCAGGCGAACGCTTCGTCGGGAACGCCGAACTCCGCCCGCGAGGCGACGTCGCCGCTGTGGCGCGGCACCAGGCCCAGGCGGAACGGCCGCCACGCCGCGGCAAGGCGTCCGCCGCCCGCCGGCGGAGCCGAGCCTCCGTAATCCAGCGCGATGTCGGCCAGCGTCACGGGCGTGCCGGAGGTGGTCGGAATGTGGACGAGCGGGCGCGCCGGGGCCAGCAGGTCGGCGACGATGACGGACCCGCCGAAGCCGATCACCACGTCTGGGTCGAACGCCTCCACCGCGGCCAGGAAGCCCTTCACCTTGCCGGCGCCCAGGCCCGGCTCGATCGATGACAGCATGGGGATTCGCTGGCCCTCGAAGGTCGCGACCTGTTCGCCGTTCAGCTGCTCCTCCACCGCCGCCGCGAAGGGCGGGACGAAGGGGCTGTAATAGCTCTCGGGCATCATGTTGGTGTTGAGGATCAGCACCTCCCGCCCGACCTCCTCCCCCCTGGCCTCCTGCAACCGGGCCGCCTGCCGGACCAGGTCGCGCGACGGCTGGTGGTAGCCGGACAGCAGCTGGTTGGTGATCATGACCACCCGCCCGGTGGTCGGCGCCCCGACCGGGCGCGGTACGGGACGGGCGCCCAACCGGCGCGCGATCTCCTCGACGAACCGCTCGTAAAAGGGAAAGAGGCGGGATGCCAGGAAGTCCGGCGCCGTGGCCGCGTCCATGCGCATCAGGAACAGCTGACGCTGCATGCACCAGTAGATCTGGTTGATGCCCTCCAGCGCCGCGAGGTCGAGGACGTTTTCCAGCCGGTCGAGGATGCGGGCGTAGCGGCGCAGGTCCCCGGACACGCAGGCCAGTGCCGAGTCGCGCAGAATGGGGTCGAGGCTTGCGGTGGCGGCCTCCAGTTCCCCCATCAGCACCGGATCATCCGCCAGACGGGTGTCGCGCGCCTCCTCGCAGGCGGCGGCAATCGCCCTCAGGTGGTCCCCGGTGCCGACCGGTCCGCACAGGCGCACGAGCAAATCCGAGAGGAGGCTGCGTCGGTCACCGGCAGATTGCGGCATTGGGACGATCCTGGTTAGCGATTGCAGAAGTGGAGCGCGTGATATCCCCACTTCTAGAAGCGCCAACCCGGACCGTCAAACTTTCACGAGCGTAAGCTTCGTTACATTATCCGAACTGGAAGCGCGAGGAGTCCAGGTCGGCCCCGTCCACCCCCTCCAGCAGGATGGACTGGAGCGTGCCCGACCCGCCCAGCCACTCGATCACCGCGCCCTCGCCTGTCTGGCGGATGGCGGCCTGCACGTCCAGGAAGCCATCGAAGGCCGTGTGGCTGAAACGGATGCGGTCGCCGTCGGACAGGCTGAAGTCGGTGATCCGGTCCTGCCCGCTGGCATCGCCCCAGACGACGAAGACGTCCGCGCCGGTGCCGCCGGTCAGCGTGTCGTCGCCGGTGTGGCCCGACAACTCGTCGTCGCCGATCCCGCCGAAGAGCCGGTCGTCGCCCGTCCCGCCGAACAGCAGGTCGTTGCCCGCGCCGCCATACAGCGTGTCCGCCCCGTCCAGGCCGCTCAGCCGGTTGTCGCCGGCGTCGCCGACGATCCAGTCGCCGTAGGCGGAGCCCTGGACGTTCTCGATCCCGCTCAGCCGGTCGCCCGCCGCGTCGCCGCCCTGCTGCACCGCCGCCGTCAGGTCGACGCGCACGGCGAGCGAGCCGGAATAGTCCGCGGTGTCCTGCCCGGCCCCGCCGTCGATGGTGTCGGCGCCGGCCCCGCCCTGGATCAGGTTGTCGCCGGCGTCGCCGCGCAGAACATCGCCGTGCGAGGAACCGGTCAGGTCCTCGATCCCCGTCAGCCGGTCGCCCTCCGCGTCGCCGCCCTGGCCGGTGCCGGTGCCGAGATCGACGGTGACACCCACGGCCGAATAAGCGTAGCTGGCCCGGTCGTGCAGGCCGGCGCCGCCGTCCAGCGTGTCGGCACCGCCGCCCCCGCGCAGCGTGTTGTCCCCGCCGTCGCCGGTCAGCCGGTCGGCGAAGGCGGATCCGGTCAGGTTCTCGATGCCCGTCAGCACGTCGCCCTCCGCATCGCCACCCTGGCCGGTGCCGGTGAGCAGATCGACGGTGACCCCCGCCTTCGACGACAGGTAGACCGCCATGTCGCGCCCATCGCCGCCGTCCAGCGTGTCAGCCCCGGCGCCGCCCCACAGCTGGTCGTTACCGCCGCCGCCCGACAGCTGGTCCGCGTAGGCGCCGCCGATCAGCGTGTCGTTCCCCGTGCCGATCCGGGTGACGCGCACCGCCTCGAACCCGATGAAGCGCCCGTCGTCGGGCAGGCTGTCGCCGCGGTGCAGGTCGAACAGCAGGTCGCCAGGGTTGTCGAGCGTCACGACGAGCGTGTCGAACCCCTCGCCGCCGCTCGCCGTGTCGTCGCCCTGCACCATCACGGTGTCGTTGCCCGCCCCGCCCATCAGCACGTCGGCACCGGCACCGCCCTCAAGCCAGTCGTTGCCCTCGCCGCCCATCACGGTGTCGTCGCCGCCGCCGCCGTTCAGCGTGTCGTCGCCCGCATTCCCGAGGAGCACATCGTCCCCCGCCCCGCCGGACAGGACGTCGTCACCCAGGCCACCGTCCAGCACGTCGTCGCCCGCACCACCGTCGATGGTGTCGCTGGCGCCGGCCCCGGTCAGCGTGTCGCTCCCGTCGCCGCCGCGCATGACGACCCGCTCAAAGCCGCGGAAAAAGATGCCGGTGTTGGTGACGCCGCTGCTGAAGTTGAACAGCGTGTCCACCGCGCCGTCGAAGGTCAGGTCCAGCAGGTCCCACCCCGGCCCGCCATCCAGCGTGTCGGCGCCGGCCCCGGCGATCACCGTGTCGGCGCCGAAGCCCGCGTTCAGCACGTCGTTCCCGGCCCCGCCGTCGAGGAGATCGTCGCCGTACCCGGCGTCGATCCGGTCGTCGCCCTCCCCACCCGTCAGCACATCGTTGTCATAGCCGCCGTCGAGGATGTCGTTCCCGGTTCCGCCCGCCAGCGTGTCGTTGCCGTAGCCGCCCTCCAGCGAATCGTCGCCGCCCCGACCGTCGACGCGGTCGTTGCCGTAATCGCCATTGAGGGTATCGTTGCCGTCGGCGCCCGCCAGCGTGTCGTCGCCGTAGGAGGCGCGCAGGTTCACCGTCTCGAAATTGCGGAAGCTGATGCCGGCCGACGTGGTGCCGACGGCGAGGTCGAACCGCACGGGCGACGCCCACAGCATCACGTCCAGCCGGTCGTTGCCGTCCCCGCCGTCCACCGTGGCGCCGTCCTCGGCATAAACCTGGTCGTCGCCCGTGCCGGCATCCACCCAGTCGCCGCGGTCGGCGTAGATGGTATCGTTGCCGGCGCCGCCGTAGACGGTGTCGCGCCCGTAACCGGCGTAGATCCGGTCGTTGCCGCCGCCGCCCTCGATGTAGTCGTCGCCGAAGCCGGTGTCGATCAGGTCGCCGCTCGGCGCCCAGGGCACGTCGGCCGCGTCGGCGTCCCCGCCGATCACCGTGTCGTTGCCACCGCCGGTCCGCAGGTTGAGCCGTTCGAAATCGCTGAAGGTGGCGCCGGTCGACAACACGCCCGAGGCCAGATCCACGCGCAGCCCGGTGGTTAGGTCGGGCTTGAAGACCAGCAGCGTGTCGGTCCCCTCCCCACCCTGCAGGTCGTCGCCGACCCCATCGCTGCCTACGGTGTCGTCACCAGGGCCGCCGACCAGCGTGTCGCGTCCGCTGTCGCTCCACAGATAATCGTTGCCGCCCAGCCCCTCGATGAGGTCGTCACCCGCCGACCCCACCAGGGTTTCCCCAAAAGCCGTACCACGCACGTCCATGACCAACCCTCCGTCCAGCACGCGGGCGGCAGATTAGGATGGGTTGAAGTCATAACTCAATAGTCAACTTACGAAGACCCATGAATTATATGTGAGTACTTGAAGTTGTTTAGGATGTCTATTTGATAGTGGAAAGGATCACGATGGAACATTCCTTGATTAATGCGTCGATTTTCATTTCAGTTGACGACGAAACTGGGCGCCTTCCCCGTCAGATCACCGCCGTGGCGACCAGTTCGATGCGCACGCCGGGGGACAGCAACTCCTTCACCACCACGGTCGCGCGGCAGGGATAGGGCGGCGCGAAGAACTCCGTGTAGACCGCGTTCATGCCGGCGGAGTCGGCGCGGTCAGTCAGGTAAATCGACATCTGCGCCACATTCGCCAGCGACCCGCCGGCCGCGCGCATCGCCTGCTCCAGGTTGCGCAGCGCCTGTCGGGTCTGGGTCTGGATGTCGCCGTCCACGATCGCGCCGGTGATCGGATCCTTGGGAATGTGCGCCGACCAGACGAGATTGCCGGCCCGCAGGGTGGGCGTCACCGGCCCCTTCGGCGGGGCGATGCCGGTGTCGATCGGTGCGAGCATGGTTGGTTCCTTCCCGGTCACGGTGCCGCGTGCAGGTGGGTGATGAACTTGGTGGAGAGATAGCCGTCGAAGGTTTCCACCCCGCCCTCGCTGCCATAGCCACTGTCGTTCACGCCGCCGAAGGGCGTTTCAGCCAGTGCGAGGCCGAAGTGGTTCACCGACACCATGCCGGCGGACAGCCCGTGCGAGACGGCGTGCGCCGTGTCGGCGGAGCGGGTGAACAGGTAGGCCGCCAGCCCGAAGGGCAGGCTGTTGGCGCGGCGCAGCGCCTCCTCCGCGCTGTCGAAGGGCGTGACGATGGCGAGCGGCCCGAAGGGCTCCTCCCGCATCGCCAGGATGTCGTCGGCCGCGGCGTGGATGACCGTCGGCGCGTAGAAGAAGCCTGGCCCGTCCAGCCGCGCACCGCCGGTCGCGATGGAGGCGCCGCGCGCCCGCGCGTCCTCGACCAGCGCGTCCATGGCGGCGATCCTGCGGGCGTGGCACAGCGGCCCCATCGCCACCTCCGCGTCAAGCCCGTTGCCGACCCATGCGGCGGACAGGCGAGCGGCGAAGCGGTCGAGGAAGCGGTCGTGGACGCTGCGCTGCACGTAGAAGCGCGTGGGCGAGATGCAGACCTGGCCGGCGTTGCGCAGCTTCGCCGCCGCCAGCGCGTCGGCCGCAGCCTCCACGTCGGCGTCCTCGAACACCAGCACCGGCGCGTGGCCGCCAAGCTCCATGGTGGTGCGCTTCATGTGCTGCCCGGCCAGCGCGGCCAGCCGCTTGCCGACGGGGACGGAGCCGGTGAAGGACACCTTCTTCACCGCTGGCGCCTCGATCAGCGCGCGCGACACCTCCGCCGGCTCGCCCCAGACCAGATTCAGGCAGCCGGGCGGCAGGCCGGCCTCGGTGAACAGCCGGCCGATGGCGACGACGGCCGACGGCGTGTCCTCCGGCCCCTTCAGGATGATGGTGCAGCCGGCCCCCAGCGCCGCGCAGACCTTGCGCACCGCTTGGCTGAAGGGGAAGTTCCAGGGCGTGAAGGCCGCGCAGACGCCCACCGGCTCCCGCAGCACCGACTGGCTGACCCGCGGGTCGCGCGGCGGGATGATGCGGCCGTAGATGCGCCGGCACTCCTCCGCGTGCCAGTCCGCGTGCTCCGCCGAGAAGCGAACCTCGGCCAGCGCTTCGGCCAGCGGTTTGCCCTGGTCGAGCGTGATGCCGCGGGCGATGGGTTCCGCGTTTTCCCGCACCAGATCGGCGAAGCGCCGCAGCACCGCCGAACGGGTCATGGGCGAGCTGACCCGCCAGGAGGCGAAGGCGCGCTCCGCCGCTGCGACCGCGCGGTCCAGATCCGCGGGGGTGGCGTGCGGCAGCTGTCCCAGCACCGCGCCGGTCGCCGGGTTGACGACCTCCTGCCCGGCCCGATCCCCGGCCCCCAGCCAGTCACCGTCGATCAACAGGCCGAGTTCGGGGTATGCGGCCTCCGCCGCGGGCGCGTTCGTCCGTTCCTGCAGCACCGGCTGCACTCCTTGTATTCCGATTTACAGTGCGAGGCGCTGACTCACCCCCTCGCCCGCCCCCGGCGGGAGAGGGAGGGGCCCACGCCTTCGGCGTGGGAGGGTGAGGGCTAGGTTTCTTGGGATGACCTTGCCCTCACCCTCCCGCGCCTACGGGGCGCGGGTCCCTCCCTCTCCCAGCGGGGCTGGGAGAGGGCGAGTTTCAGCCCATCACGGCCTGATACAGCCGCAGCCAGTTGCCGCCGAGGATCTTCCCCGCGTCCTCGGTGCTGAAGCCGACGCGGCTCAGGCCATCGCGGACGGAGGCGAGTTGGCCGGCCTGGACGATCCAGTCGGGCTTCGGCACCTTGCCTGGACGGGCGGCGGAGCCGGCGCCGTACTGCACCGACCGCGTCCAGCGGCCCTTGCGCATCCAGTCGATGTCCACCTGCGTGGTGTTGTGACTGTAGTCCGTGCCGATGCCGACATGGTCGATTCCGGCGATGTCCACCGTGCGGGCGACCATCTCACACCAGCCCTCGACCGTCGCGCAGGCGGACTCCGGCGTGATGTTGCGGTAGGCGACGCAGCCGATGACGCCGCCGTTGCGGGTCAGGGCGCGCAGCACGTCGTCGCTCTTGTTCCGCTTGTGCGGGAACAGGGAGGCGGCGTTGGCGTGGGTGACGGCGACCGGCTTTTCCGACCACTCAATGGCGTCCAGCGTCGTCTTGTCGCCGACGTGCGACAGGTCCACGACCATGCCGACGCGGTTCATCTCGCGCACCACCTCGCGGCCGAAGCGGCTGAGGCCGCTGTCCTTCTCCTCGTAGCAGCTGCCGCCCAGTTCGTTCTGGTTGTTGTAGGTCAGCTGCACGACGCGGACGCCGAGGTCGGCGAACAGCTCCACATAGGCGATGCGGTTCTGGAACAGGTTGCTGTTCTGGTAGCCGAGCAGGACGGCGACCCGGCCCGTCTCCTCCGCGCGGCGGATGTCGGCGGTGGTGCGGGCGATCAGGAACAGGTCACCCATCTCCCGCTCCATGTCACGCCAACGGCCGATGGCGTCGAGCGATTCCAGGGTGTCTTCCCAGAAACCCAGGGTCGGGGTGACGCAGGTGTAGCCGCTGCGCTTCAGTTCCTCGAAAACGGCGCGGTCGAAATGGCCGCACTGGAGGGCGTCGATCAGCATGGGGGCGTGTCCGTGAAAGAGGGGGTGCGGGCGGAGGCGGCTCAGGCGGCCGAGGCATCGCCGCGCAGAAGGGAAAGGTCGGTGTCGTCTTCGTCCTGGCGACCGACCACGCGGCCGTCGGCGGTGACCATGATGGCCCCGGCGTGCCGGCGCGACGCGTAGCTGTCCGGCGCCAGCGCCTCGTTGGCGAGGTGGAACAGCCGCCACCAGAGCGACGCCGAGACCGGGATGCTGTCCGCGCGGATGGCGTCGAGCGTGGTCCGCGCGTCGGCCGGACGTGCCTGCACGGTGATCCGCAGGGCCGGCGCGCCGTCGTGCCCGGCCGCGGCCACCGTGGCCGACAGCCCGTGCGCCTCGGCGAGCGCGGCGACGATGGCAAGCTCGTCGGCTTCCGCGACGTTCCGGACGACGGCGACGGCCGGCAGGCCCTGGCGATGCCGGTCGACGCAGAGGTCGACCAGCACTGGGGCGACGATCCAGGCGTGCTGACCGCCGCCGTCCACCACCGCCGCCGCGTCGTCCTCGCTCAGGAGACGCAGCGCCGCCGGCTGCGCCCCGCGCAGCTTTTCCAAATGCGCGAGCAACGTCGGGTAGCCGCCCAGGCCCAGGGCCGCGGAATAGAGCGCGCAGTCGCGCAAGGTCGGGACCAGCCCAGGCTCCACGCGGGTGACCTGCATCAGCCGTTCCAGCACCATCCGGCTTTCGCGCAGGCTGACGCGCAGGGACTGGTCGTCGTTGACGCTGTGGAGGCTCATGGCGTGGGCTCCGCGGGGTAGAACCAGGATGGGTCGGCGCCGGCGCCAAGGTCGGCGGGGGTCGGCGCGCCGTGGAACAGCACGCCGCGCAGGTTGCGATTCAGGAAGTCGCGCGTCTTGTCGATGCCGTGCAGGCCGACGTTCAGCAGGCGGGTGATGTGGGCGGGGACGAAGCCCTCGCTCATGATGTCCGCGTGCGGGGAGTGGTAGGGAAGCCCGGCCAAGGCCTGCACGCGGGTGACGATCGCCCGGTGCTGCGGGTGCGCCAGCAGGAAGCGAGCGGTGCTCTGCCTGGGATCCTGCGCGGCGAGGTCGGCGTCGAGCCGGACGATCAGGCGCGGCAGGTCGAGCCCGAGGTTGACGGCGTCGCCCACCTCCTCCCGCGGGCCGCGGCGCGGCTCCTCCGCGGTCACCGATTTGTACCAGACGTAGCGGCGCGCGGTGTCGGACTCCAGGTCCAGGCCAAAGACCCAGGCGTACTGGCCGTGGATGATCTCGCGCAGGCGGGACACCGGCATTTCCGGCCGGTCGGTCATCTCCTCGTCCAGCACCAGCGTCTCGACCAGCGCGTCTGCCTCGTCGGCGACCAGCTCGATCAGCAGGGAATGCAGCGTCTCCAGCGCCTCCGCACGGACGCGGCCCTCCAGCCCAGCGCAGAGGTCGGCGATGGGCAGCGGCGCCACCGCCTCGCCGCGGCGGATCGTGCCCAGAAGCCGGTCGATCTGGTCGCGGATCAGCGACAGGTCGTCGGCGATCAGGTCGCTCGGCGTGATCGCCTCATAGACGACGCGGTCCTCGCGGCGGAAGCGGATGGCCTTGTCGATCAGGCCAAGCAGGGTCGCGACCTCCGCCCCGTCGGGGCCGGGGACGATGGCCTTGGCCCGCGCGATGGACTCTTCGCGGATGCCCAACCAGCGGTCGATCAGGCGCGGGTGGTTGTTGACGAACAGCATCAAGCCGAGCGCCGAGCCGTTGCCGACCCCGAGGAAGCGCGCCAGATCCGGCGACAGCGCCACCGCCTGCGGCGAGGCCATCCGCGCCAGATGGTGCACGAGGTCCTGCGCGAAGACCCGCATCATGTAGGCGCACAGCATCTGCGCGGCGAGCGACCAGCGCAGCGGGTGATCCTTCTCGAAGGCCAGGAAGGTCTTGGTCCCGAAAGTGCCGTTGCCGTCCAGCCCGGTGTTGCGCATCAGGTAGCAGATCTGCGCCAGTTCGCCGACGTCCGGCTGGTGGCCGGCGGCCAGCGACTGCACGGTGTGGTCGAACAGGCGTTGGCTGCGGTTGGACCGGCACCAGATCAGCGTGCCCGGCGTCGCCCGCCCCTCGTAGAGCTTCGGCAATTCGTTGCGGGTCGTCTCCACGTCGGCCGGGCTGATGTCGCCCTCCACCAGCGCGCCCATCATGTCCCAGGAGCGGCCGATGATGCGGCCGGAGCGGCCCTTGTCCGACGGTTCGAAGGAGAAGACCGGGAAGGAGAAGCGCCAGCCGCCGGCGTCGATGCGGTAGGCGGCCGTGCCGCGCCCGCGCTCGTCGATGTCGAAGCCGGTGCGGGTGATCGTCCAGCGCTCCCGCACCGCGCGGTTCATCAGGGCGCGCGAGGCGCTGATGCGGGACGGCTGGATGGCCGCGAGGCGTTCGGGCAGCATCAGCTCGGCCGGGGACCGCATCAGCCGGTGCAGGCTGTAGGGATCCGGACCGGCCGCGATGCCCCCGATGGACGGGGACAGGGCAAGGTTCATTCTCTCACTCCGCGTAGGCGAGCGTTGACCCGGGCCGCCGCCGCGACCACGACGCTCGCGCATGAATTCGTGTTGAAGCCCGCCGTCGGCCCCGAGAGCGACAGGGCGGCGATGCAGTCGCCATGGCCGTCGAACACGGGGGCGGCGACGGCGGAAACGGTGCGGGGACCGGTGTAGCCGGACACCGCGAAGCCATCGCGGCGGATTGTCTCCACCAGCTCCGGCTCGGGCAGCGCCACGCCGGAGTCCGACAGGCGCGCGAAGATTTCGGGGCGTGCGAAGCTGGACAGGACGCGCCCCAGCGCCGTGCGCTCCAGGTCCAGCCGGGCGCCGACGCGCAGGTCCGCGCGCAGGATACCCTTGGACTCGACGCGCCGCATGATGATCGCCTCGTGCCCGTCGAGCACGGCCATGGAGGCGGTCTCCCCGCTCTCCGCGACCATGTCGTGCAGGATGTCCGCCAGCCGGGCGCCGAGGTTCGCCTGCTCCATCGCCATGGCCGCGTGGCCGACGATGCGCAGCGCGAGGCGGTAGCGACCGTCCTCCGTCTGCTCCACCCAGCCGGCCTCGACCAGGGTTTGCAGGCGCTGGTGCGTGGCCGCCCGCGCCTCCTCCACCTTGCGGGCGACGTCCGCCAGCCGCACCGGTTCCGGCGAGGCCGACACTGCGTCGAGCACGGCGAAGGTCTTCAGCACGGAGGACAGCGGACGGACACTCACGATCGGCTCCCAGGATTGTCTTGTTTCTGCTTTTGTATTCTATATGAAGACGCTGTATTCTACCAAAATCATACCGCAACTATTTACGCCGCGGAAGCTGTTTGTGGCGAACGCGACGCTGTTGTTTGTTTTTACTTTGCACCGAATGGGCGACTGTTGACTGCGACTTAAGCCGCCTCACCCTCTCCCAGCCCCGCTGGGAGAGGGGGTTCTTCAGATCACCGCCTCGATCAGGAAGGGACCGCGCCGGCCCACGGCCGCCTTCAGGCGGTCGGCGAAGGCTTCGGCGGTATCCACGCGCGCGGCCTCCACGCCGAGGGAGTTGGCGAGGCCCACCCAGTCGATGGTCGGTTCCACCAAGTCGAACAGGCGCTTGGCGTTGGCGCCCGGCTCGCCCGCCCCGACGCTGCGGTACTCGCCGCGCAGGATGGCGTAGGAGCGGTTGGCGAAGACGACCGTGACGATGTCCAGGTTCTCGCGGGCGTAGGTCCACAGCGCCTGGGCCGTGTACATCCCGCTGCCGTCGGCTTGCAGCCCGATGACCTTGCGGTCCGGGCAGGCGACCGCCGCCCCCAGCGCCAGCGGCAGGCCGATGCCGATGGAGCCGCCGGTCAGCGCCAGGAAGTCATGGGCCGGCGCCCCGCGCGTCAGGTCGAACAGGCGCCCGCCGGAGGTCAGCGCCTCGTCGCACAGGATCGCCCCTTCCGGCATCAGGGCACCCACCGCGGCCACGACGCTGTCGGCGGTCAGCACCCCGACCGGAAGCGCCGGCCGGTCGAGCGGTTGCAGCGTGGGCTGCACGCCCGGCCCCACCCCCAGCGCCTCGGCCAGCGCGAGGAGCGCGCCCGGCAGATCGTCGCCCGGCTCCGCGAGCGTCAGGACGCGGCAGCCCTCGGGCAGCGGGGTGCTCGGCCGGCCGGGGTAGGCGAAGAAGGCGACCGGCGACTTGGCGCCGACCAGGATCAGCTGCTCGACGTCGCGGAAGGTCGCGATGGCCATGTCCAGCGGGTACGGTACGCGGTTCACCGCCACGCGGCCGGCGCCGCGCTCGACCCGATTGTTGGACTGCTGGGCGAGCAGACGCACGCCGGTCGCCTGCGCGATCCGGTCGGCGGTGACCAGCGCCTCGGCGCGCAACGCCCGTCCGGTCATCAGCAGGACGGTGCGACGGCCCGACCGGATGCCTGCCACCGCCTCGGCGACGGCGTCCGCGGACACGGTGGCCGGCACCGGCGGCGCCAGGACCGGCGGAGCGGAGTGCGCCGTCTCCGACCAAGCCGCGTCGGCGGGCAGGATCAGCGTGGCGATCTGGCCGGGTGCCGTGCGCGCCGCTTGGATGGCCTCGGCCGCGTCGCCAGCGACGGCGGACGCGGACTCCGTGCTGCGGACCCACTGCGACATGGGGCGGGCAAGCCCTTCGATGTCGCTGGTCAGGGGGGCGTCGTAGGCGCGGTGGAAGGTCGCGTGGTCGCCGACCACGTTGACGATGGGCGACCGGGCGCGCCGCGCGTTGTGCAGGTTCGCCAGCCCGTTCGCCAGCCCCGGCCCGCAATGCAGCAGGGTGACGGCGGGCTTGTCGGCCATGCGGGCGTAGCCGTCGGCCGCCCCGGTCACCACGCCTTCCGAAAGGCCCAGGATGCAGCGCATCGCCGGCTTGCGGTCGAGCGCCGCGACGAAGTGCATTTCCGACGTGCCGGGGTTGGCGAAGCAGACGTCCACCCCGCCGGCCAGCAGCGTGTCGCACAGCGCGTCGGCGCCGGTGTAGTTTTTCGTTTCCGTCATGGTCACACCGCCGGAATCGCGTGGATGGCCGACGCAGGCCAGAGGACGCTGAGCGCCGCACCGCTGCCGATGCCGTCGGCCTCCGGCCCGCGCAGGCGGATGCGCAGGTCGGCCCCGCCCGCCCGCCCGATCAGAAGCGTGCTGTCGCCATAGGGGACGACCGTGTGCACACTGATGTCCGCGCGGTTCGGCGCGTCCTCACTCACTCCGGCCGCCAGCCCGGCGAGATGGATGGACTCCGGGCGCAGCATCAGCGTCACCGGGGCGCCGGCCGCGGCCGCCAGCCGGCTCGGCAGGCGCATCAGGCCCAGATGTTCGGTCCGCACCAGCCCCTGGTCGGGGTCCAGCACGGTGCCCGGCAGCAGGTTGCTGTCGCCGATGAAGCGCGCGACGAAGGGCGTGCTGGGCGTGCGGTAGACCTCCTGCGGGGTGCCGATCTGGTCGATGCGGCCCTTCTCGAACACGGCGATGCGGTCGGACATGGTCATCGCCTCCGACTGGTCGTGGGTCACGAAGATCGTGGTCACGCCCAGGCTCTTCTGGATGCGCTTGATCTCGATCTGCATCTGCTCGCGCAGATTCTTGTCGAGCGCGCCCAGCGGCTCGTCCAGCAGCAGGAGCGACGGCTCGAACACCAGCGCGCGGGCCAGCGCGATGCGCTGCTGCTGGCCGCCCGACATGTCCTTGGGCCAGCGGTCGCCGTAGCCGGACAGGCCGACCAGATCCAGCATGGCGCGCGCCTTGCGCTCCGCCTCCGCGGCCGGGACCCCGCGCATGTCCAGCGGGAACATGATGTTCTGCAACGCCGTCTTGTGCGGGAACAGGGCGTAGTTCTGGAAGACGATGCCGATGTTGCGGGCGTGCGGCGGGATGTTGCTGAGCGACCGGCCGCCGACGCGGACGCTGCCGGATGTAGCATTCTCGAATCCGGCGATGATCATCAGCGTGGTCGTCTTGCCCGACCCGCTGGGGCCGAGGAAGGTGACGAACTCCCCCTTCTCCACATCGAGGGACACGCCGCCCAGCGCCTGGACGCTGCCGTAGCTCTTGGTCAGGCCGGACACCTGAAGGTAGGGGTCTCGCATGGTTTGGCCTCAAGCCTCCAGTTGCACGCGGCTGGGCGCGCAGGGGTTGACGTCTTGCGGTGCCGCGTCCTTGGCCGCCGGCGTGCCGCCGCGGGCACAATCGCGGTTAGGGCGCTTGCGCACCGCCTTCCAGACCACGGGCGCCAGGATGACCAGCGCCACCGCGGCGAACAGCAGGGTGGACACGACGGAGATGACCGGGTCGGCCTGCATCCGGATGCTCTCGAACATCTTGCGCGGCAGGGTCTCGCTCTCGCGGCCGGAGATGAAGATGGCGACGACCGTCTCGTCGAAGGACTGGATGAAGGCGAACAGCGCGCTGATCGCGAAGCCCGGCCGCAGCACCGGCAGCGTGACGTGCCAGAAGGTGCGCAGCGGCGTGGCGCCCAGGCTCATCGCCGCGCGCTCCAGGTTGCGGTCGAAGCCCTTCAGGTTGGCCGACAGGATCAGGAAGGCCACCGGCACCGACAGGGCGGTGTGGGCGATGATCACGCCCAGGTGGGTCTGCGTCAGCCGCAGGTCGCCGAGGTAGGAGTAGTAGCCGATCGCCAGCACGATGTGCGGCATCGCCATCGGCATGGTCAGCATCAGGTTGGCCAGCCCGCGCCCGAAGAAGCGGTGGCGCACCACCGCGAAGGTCGCCGGCGTCACCAGCAGCATGGTCAGCGCCATCGTCCCGAAGGCGATGATCAGGCTGTTGATGGTCGGCTGGGTCCAGCGCTCGTCCGTGAAATAGGCGGCGTAGTAGCCGAGCCAGTAGCCGGGCGGCGGGAATTCCAGCGACGGCGCCGTGCTGAAGGACATCGGCACGACGATGAACAGCGGGGCCGCGATGAAGGCGGCGACCAGCACGCCCAGCAGCTTGGGAAGCAGCTTCATCTCACCCCCACAACCGGTCGAGGCCGAAGCGGCGGTGGTAGACGGTCAGGACGATCATCGTGCTGGCCAGCAGCACCATCGCCATGGCGGAGGCCTGGCCGAAGTCCAGGAACTCCTCGATCTGCGTGCCGATCAGGCCGGCGACCATCTGCTCCTGCGGGCTGCCCAGCAGCACCGGCGTGACGTAGAAGCCAAGGCAGATCATGAAGACCAGCGTGGCGCCGTTGACCATGCCCGGCGCGCTCAGCGGCAGATAGACCTGCCGGAACACCGACCAGGGTCGCGCGCCCAGGCTCTCCGCCGCGCGCAGCAGCGCCGGGTCGATGCGCTTCATCACCGAATAGAGGCTCATCACCATGTAGGGGATGAGGATGTGCACCATCGCCAGCGTGGAGCTGAGCCGCGTGAACAGCAGGTGCGGCGGCGGATTCCACCCCAGGAAGGCCAGGGCGGCGGTGATCGGCCCGTTGTTGCCCAGCAGCACCATCCAGGCGTAGGTGCGCACCAGGAAGCTGGTCCAGAAGCTCATGGTGACCAGCAGCATCAGCAGTGCTGCGACCCGCGGCGACGACTGCGCCATCAGGTAGGCCAGCGGGTAGCCCAGCAGCAGGCAGCAAAGCGCAACGCCCAGCGCCGTCAGGAAGGTGTTGATGAAGACCTGGAGGTAGAGGCTGTCGCTGGTCAGGTGCGCGTAGTTGCCGAGGCCGAACTCCGGCTCGGTCACGCTCATCAGGGCGACCTGCCCCAGCGGAACCAGGAAGAAGGCGCAGAGGAACAGCACCAGCGGAAGCAGGAGAAGCCACGGCTTCAACGCTCCCGGCGCGGCTGCCCCCCGGTTGAGGACAGAAAGCACAGTCGTCTCCCCTTGCGGAAACGGCGATCGAAAATCCGCGATCAAAAGGCCGGGATCAGGTGGCGATCCACTGCTCGAAGCGCTGGGTGACCTTTTGCAGGTTGTCGCCGAAATCCTCGACGTTCTGCTCCACGGCCAGCGGGTAGTTCTGCGGACCGGTCGGCATGCGGTCCGCCTCCTCCTTCGGAATGAAGTCGAAGGCGCTGGGGTTCAGCGGGCCGTACAGCGCCTCGCGGCAGAAGCCGGCCAGCCGTTCCGGCTGCACCGCGCTCTGGATGAACTTCCAGGCGATCTCGCGCCGCGGCGTGTTCTTGGAGACCACCCAATAGGCGCGGTCGATCTGCGCCTGGTTCCAGCTGATGCCGATGGGGTGGCCCTGGTCGATCAGTTCCAGCGCGCGGCCGTGCCAGATGCCGATCATGTCGACCTCGCCGTCGCGCAGAAGCTGCTGCGACTGCTGGCCCTGGGTCCACCAGACGCGCAGGTCCGGCTTGATCCGGTCGAGCGCGCGGAAGGCCCGGTCGGTGTCCAGCGGGTAAAGCTTCTCCTTCGGGACACCGTCGGCCATCAGGGCCAGCGGCAGGACGCGGGCGCCGTAGCGCTGGAGGCTGCGCGCGCCGGGAAAGTCCTTCCGGTTCCAGAAATCGGCCCAGTTCTGCGGCCCGCCGTTGGTCAGGCGGTCCTTGCGGTAGGCGATCAGGGTGGAGAAGGCATGCGAGGACACGCCGTTCTCGAACACCGCGTTCTTCCACAGCCCGGAGGCCAGCGGGCTGCCGGTCACCGGCTCGATGATCTTGGCGGCGTTGGCGCGGACGATGTCGCCACCGCCCAGCGTCGTCACGTCGAACTCATAGACCCCGCTGCGGACCTGGGCGGCCAGCTTGGCGAAGGACACCGGCGACACGGTGCGGATCTCGACGCCGGTTTCCTTGGTGAACGGTTCGAACAAATGCTTCGAGGCGGCCTTTTCCCAGCTTCCGCCCCAGGTGTTGACGTACAGAACCTCGGCCGCGCGGGCGCTGCTGATAATGGCCGGCATCGCCATGACGCCCGCGGCGCCGGCGGCCAGCTTCAGCACCGAGCGGCGCGGCAACGCGCATGCGCCACCGTCGGCAGCCTTTTCGACGTCTTCGCTCATAGCCCCTCCTGTTCGGCGGAACGGTTCCGTTCGTCGTCGGCGCAGCAACAGGCTGCGGCGCGCCCACCGTCGTCCCGCCTCATCACGATCACATCGTCGGAAGCCATTTGCCTTTTTCGGCTTTGTGAATGGCTTCACAAGGATTCGTCTTTCCCTGCACTCCGGCGCCGACGTTTCTTCTGTCATCCTGCGGGCCGGTCATGTATTCTAATAGAATACACTGTCTTCTTAATGAATATGCTGCGCCCAGATCGTTGATGTGTCAAATCGACGCAGCGGCGTTGTGCCGCATGTCTGCCATTCGGTGAGGGTATGGCTGGGGTGGGGGGGGTGCGGGCGTTGGGCTCCCACCCTAACCCTCCCCCATCTTCGACGGAGGAGGGAACTCCGCCGCGCGACCCTTAAAGCCCTCCCCCGCGAAGTGGGGGAGGGTTGGGTGGGGGCCCAACGCGACCACTCCCCGCAATCAGATCCCCACGTGCCGAAACTCGCTCGGCGCCACGCCGAAATGGCGCTTGAAGGCGCGGGAGAAGGCTTCCTCCGCCTGATAGCCGACGCGGACGCCGACCTCGCTGACCGGCAGTTCAGTGGAGGTGAGAAGCTGCGCCGCGGCCTGGAAGCGCAGCTGCGCGAGCAGGCCGAGCGGCGCCACGTCCGCCTGCTTGCGGAAGGCGCGGACGAGGCCGGCGCGCGACGTGTGGCTGGCCGCTGCCAATTCCTCCAGGGTCCAGGGGCGGGCCGGCTCCTCCAGCATGCGCACCACCGCCCGTCCCGTGGTGGGGTTGCCGAGAAGGGCGAGGATGCCGCGCAGATCCTCCGCCTGGTCCATGTGCGCGCGGACGATCATGGTGAAGAGCGCGCTCGCCAGATTGGCGGCGATGGACGCCGCCCCGGGCCGCGCCTCCTGCAATTCCGCCCGCACGGCTTCGACCAGCAGACCAAGCCGGGCCAGCGCGGCATCCCGCCCGGCCGCGAGGTGCAGCGCGTCGGGCAGCGCCGCCAGCAGCGGGTTGCTCCGCGTCTGCTCGAACCGGAAATGGCCGCAGATCACCTCGCAGGAGGGCTCTGCGCCGTCGGCATTCGTGCGCACGGTCACCGCGCCGTTGTGGCTCTCGGTCAGGACGATCGGCCCGGCGTGGTGTGGCGGAGCAGTGTCGCTGCGCATCGTGTGGCGGGCGCCGTGCGGCAGGACCACCACGTCGCCGGCGACCAGCGGCAGGCTGCGGCGCTGGTCGGGCAGCTCCAGCGTGCAGGAACCGCGCGACACGATGTGGAAGGGGGCCGCGCCATCGGGCTCCGGGTCGTGCGGCAGCGCCCAGGAATCGGCGAAGCGGCACAGCAGGTCCAGGCGGGGGTGCACGCGCGTCAACTGCGCAAGCCGGGTCAACGCATCATCCATGGTCCGCCGCCACACCCCTTCCCATCCCAACCCCGCAATCGACAAGAAGTTGGTGTCATGATGGTGGATTGGAATGGCCATCGCCAGCCAGTGTTTGTCACTCCGCCGCGTCGGCGCGGCGTTGAAGAGCCTCCTCCGGAAAGCGGGCGACGTGGAGGATGCGCTGTGGGAAGGGGAACTGGATGCCCAGTTCGTTGAAGCGCTTCTTCATCCGCCCGTTGAACTCCCGCCCGACGTTCCATTGCTGGATCGGCAGGGTCTTGATGCGGGCTTTGATCAGCACCGAGGATTCCCGGAAGGCGTCGACCCCCAGCACCTCCAGCGAGTCCAGGATCAGCGGCGCGAAGCGCAGGTCGGCGCGCAGCCCCTCCCCGATCTCCTGGAGCACGGACACGACGCGGTCCACGGATTCATGGTGGGTGATGGTGACATCGAACACGTAGTAGCTGAAGTCCTTGGTCATGTTCGACACGCTGGTGACGGCGCTGAACGGGATCGTGTGGACCGTTCCGTCGAAGTCGCGCAGGCGGATCGTGCGGATGGTGATGCCCTCCACCAGCCCGCCCTTTCCGGCGACGTTCACCACGTCGCCGATGGCAATGGTGTCCTCGAACAGGATGAACAGGCCGGTGATGACATCCTTCACCAGCGTCTGCGCGCCGAAGCCGACGGCGAGGCCGACCACCCCGGCCCCGGCGAGCAGCGGCCCGATGTTCAGCCCCAACTCCGACAGGGCGATCAGCGCCACGAAGGTGAGGAGCACGACCATCAGCGCGTTGCGCAGCAACGGCAAAAGCGTCCGCACCCGCGCGCTGCGCTGGATCGTCCGGCCGTTGCGGTCGGTCGTGGACAGGTGCCGCTCGATCACCGCGTTCGACACCTCCCACACCGCCAGGGCGACGGCGACGACCAGCAGGATGGACAGGCTGGAGGCCACGATCCGCCACCCATAGGCGGTCTGGAGCCAGCCGCGCACGTCCAGCCCCCAGGCGTCCAGCACCACAAGGCCGGCCACCAGCGCGACCGACCATTGGACCAGCCGCGCGCTCGGCCCGATGTAGCGCCGGAGGCGCCGCGCGCTCCAGGTGGTACGCGCCTGAGATTGCCCCTGCGGCTGGCTGAACCGCAGCAGAAGCCGTTGCGAGGCCCGGACCACCGCGCGCCCGGCGAACCGCGCGAAGCCGACCGTGACCAGCGACACGAGCGTGGCGCGCAGCACGAAGACAAACCCGCCGTGGATCTCCAATGCCCAGATGCCGAACAGGACGATGATGTAGAGGATGGCGATGGCGTGCCAGACGTCGGCGATGCGCCGCCCGGCGGCGCGCAGCAGCCGGCTCGGCCGGGCGGTCTTTGGACCGTCTACCATTCCATTGCCCGCCGCCCCACTGCCCGCCGCCCCAGGCTCCACAGCCGGCAAGGCCGGGGCCACCGCGATCTCCCCGCGCAGCCAGGACGCGACGTCCGCCCGGCTGCGCAGCACCAGCCCCACCAGCAGGCCGGCGGCGGCCAGCCCGACCAGCTTCACCATCATGGCGTGCGGCTGCGGCGGCAGGCCGAGGCGCCGCGCGGCCTCCGCCAGCAGCATGCCGTACAGCGTCGTGATGGCGATGGCGGCGCTCCACAGCATCAGCCGCCGCGCCGCCGCGTCGCCCATAGGCACCAGCCGCAGGTTCGGCGTCTCCGGCGCCAACAGCGCGCTCACCCCCAGGAAGACGAACTGCACGAAGATGCTGGCGTTCAGGTAGGTGATGCCGAGCAGCCGCACCACCGGCGGCGGCTCGATCAGCACCAGCGCGCCGAATCCCGCCGCCGCGAAGGCGGCGATCGGCCCGACGTCCAGCAAGGCGCGGACGAGCAGCAGCGGGACCTTGGCGATGGCGGAATGGAAGGGCCGCGCCCCCAGCAGCGCCCGCGGCCGCCGCAGGATCCGCCCCGCGACCGTTCGGGCGGCGTGCCCGGCCCCGATGATCAGGGCGAACTCGGCGAACAGCCATTCCCATGTGGAGCGGAGGTCCGGGTCCGACACCTGCCGCTTCAGCCAGTTCAGCCCTTGCGGCGCGTTCAGGACGGCGTCGCCAGCGGTGCTGACCTCGCTGCCCAGATTGTCCAACCGTTCCGACAGGATCGTCAGCAGCCGCGTGCCGATCCCATCCGGCCCCTTCTCCGCGTCGGCGGCCTCCTCCGCCTGTTGCAGGGCGCGCAGCTGGGCCAGCAGGTCCTCCCGCCGGGCGGGATCCTCCAGCGTCTGCATCAGCCGCCCGATCTCCTTCGGGTCCGGAGGCTGGGGCTTGGCTTGGGCCTGAGCTTGGGCGGCAGCGGCCACTGCTGGAATCTGGGCGGACGCGGGGACCGCGCGACTCACCGCAGCGAGACCGACGATCAGGAGCAGAGCGGCAAGGATGCGGGCGGCGGAGGCGCAATACCGGCCGCGGCGGAAGGGTGTGATCGCTCGCGCGACACATTCGGCTGAAGCCATCGTCCTCTGCGGGGTTTGTCCTAGGAATGGGGCGGCAACGGCGCGCGACGGCCGTTCCGAACGAAGGGTGCAACGCAATAACCGCCGCGAGGGTTCTCCTGTCCCGCCACCCCGACGCGGAGCCGGCATGCCGTTTCCGTCTGGACCCTATCTGGCCCGGCTAGCCGAATTCTGTCGAAGGCGCCGGCCCTTCGCGATATGTAGGCGGCATGAACACCGACCCCGCCGCCAACTCCGCCCCCATCTCCGCCTTCGAGATCTTCGTCGTGGCCACCCCCGGCCTGGAATCCGCCCTCTGCGAGGAGGCGCGTGCCCTGGGCTTCGCGGAGCCGACCCCCGTCAAGGGCGGCGTGACCGTGAAGGGCGGCTGGCCCGAGGTGTGGCGGGCGAACCTGGAGTTCCGCGGGGCCACCCGCGTGCTGGCGCGCATCGCTGCCTTCCGCGCCTTCCACCTCGCCCAGCTCGACAAGCGGGCGCGCAAGGTCCCCTGGGCCGAGGTGCTGCGCCCGGACGTGCCGGTGCGGGTCGAGGCGTCCTGCAAGGGCTCCCGCATCTATCACGCGGGTGCCGCGGCGCAACGCATCCAGCGGGCGATCACGGAGGAGCTGGGCGCCCCGGTCTCCGACACGGCCGAGGTGGTGATCAAGGCGCGCATCGACGATGACCTGTGCACCATCAGCGTCGACACCTCCGGCGAATCCCTGCACAAGCGCGGCCACAAGGAAGCCGTCAACAAGGCCCCGATGCGGGAGACCATGGCGGCCCTGTTCCTGCGGCAATGCGGCTTCACCGGGGACGAGCCGGTGGTGGACCCCATGTGCGGGTCGGGCACCTTCGTCATCGAGGCAGCGGAGATCGCCGCTGGCCTGAAGCCCGGCCGGTCGCGCAACTTCGCCTTCGAACAACTGGCGAGCTTCGACGCGGCGGCGTGGGACCGCATGCGGGACTCCGACGCGCAGGTCCCGCCGTCCGTCCGCTTCCACGGCAGCGACCGCGACGCCGGCGCCGTGACCATGAGCCGCGCCAATGCGGAGCGCGCGGGCGTCGCCGCGTGGGCGGAGTTCCGGCAGCACGCCATCAGCGACCTCGTCCCGCCGGAGGGGCCGCCCGGCCTCGTCATCGTCAACCCGCCCTACGGCGGCCGGATCGGCGACAAGAAACCGCTGTTCGCCCTCTACGGCGCGCTCGGCCAGACTCTGCTGGCGCGCTTCTCGGGCTGGCGGGTCGGCGTGGTGACCAACGACCCGTCGCTCGCCAAGGCCACCGGCCTGCCCTTCGCGGACCCCACCGCCCAGGTGTCGCACGGCGGAATCCGCGTGTCTCTGTACCGGACAGAACCGCTGCCGTAAGGCGTCGCTGAAGAGTTCTGTGCGGGTTGCCCGTTGTTGGGCAAATCATTCTTCACGGATTGCACGGATTTAGACACGGATTTCGCGGATTTTCTTTTTGATGCTTTCTAAGCCGCGGCCTTTTAACAGGACGATGCTGAGCAAGCATTAAGGAAATCCGTGTCATCCGCGCCTAAATCTGTGCAATCCGTGTAAATTCTGTTGCCCGCGAGAATCCAAGCCCCCCTGCTGCCGCCTTATTGCAATTAAGAATCGTTTTCAGTATACGAACGGAATTGAGAATGATTCTCATGAGCAAGAGGGTGGGGCGAAGTGGCGAAGAATGCGGGAATCAGCGGCCGCCGCTGGGGCAAGGCGGTTGGCGCGGCGGTGCTGAGCGGGTTGATGGCGCCGGGCGTGGCGGGGGCGCAGGGCACCGGTACCCGCGCACCGGCCGGGACGTTGGCCGGAACGGTGGAAATGCCGGCGGTGACGGTCACGGGCCAGGGTGAGACGGCGCTGTCGCCGGTGACCGGCTACGTCGCCAACCAGCAGGCCACGGGCACCAAGACGGATACGCCGCTGATCGAGACACCGCAGTCCATCTCCGTCATCCCCAGCGACCAGATCCGCGACCAGAACGCGCAAACCCTGAACCAGGTCGTGCGCTACACCGCCGGCGTGACGCCGGAGACGCGCGGCGCGGTCGCCACCCGCTATGACCAGCTGAAGGTCCGCGGCTTCGACGCGGACACGTACTGGAACGGGTTGAAGCTCCAGTCGCTCTGGTACGCCTCGCCGCAGCTCGACCCCTACCTG
Source organism: Azospirillum canadense (assembly GCF_025961225.1). Classification (GTDB taxonomy): domain Bacteria; phylum Pseudomonadota; class Alphaproteobacteria; order Azospirillales; family Azospirillaceae; genus Azospirillum; species Azospirillum canadense. The sequence goes on from NZ_JAOQNG010000004.1 coordinate 62,833, forward strand.
ATGGAGCGGATCGAGGTGCTGAAGGGCCCCTCCTCCGTGCTTTACGGCCAAGCGCCGGCCGGCGGCCTGATCAACCAGGTCAGCAAGCGCCCGACCGCCACCCGGCAGAACGAGATCGGGTTCGAGTTCGGCACCAACGGCCACCTGCGCGGCACCGCGGACTTCTCCGGCCCCCTCGATGCCGAGGGCAAGTACCTCTACCGCTTCACCGGCGTCGGCCTCAGCGAGGACGGCCAGATGAAGATGACGGAGAACGAGCGCGTCGCCATCGCCCCCAGCTTCACCTGGCGGCCCGACGCCGACACCAGCCTGACGCTGCTGGGCCTCTACCAGCGCGACCCCAAGGCCAATTCCTACGGCGGCATCCCGCCCCAGGGCACGGTGCTGTACAACCCGCTCGGCAAGATTCCGGCCGACTTCTACGACGGCGACCCAAATTTCGAGACCTTCGACCGCAAGACCGCGTCCGTCGGCTACGCCTTCGACAAGCGGCTGAGCGACGTCTGGACCGCGCGCCTGAACGGCCGCTGGATGCACACGAAGCTCGCCTACGACAGCGTCTACGCCAACGGCCTGTCGTCGGACTTCCGCACGCTGAACCGCGGCGTCGCTACCTCGCGGGAGGAGATGGACAGCACCACGCTGGACAATCAGGTGGAGGGCCGCTTCGGCACCGGCCCGGTGCAGCACACGCTGCTGGCCGGCTTCGACTACCAACGGGTGGACGGCAACTACGCGCCCGGCTTCGGCGTGGGCCCGTCGCTCGACATCTTCGCGCCGGTCTACGGCCTGCCCATCACGCCGCCGCCGACCAGCCGCACCGATCTGGTCGGCAACCAATACGGCCTCTACCTCCAGGACCAGCTGCGCTGGAACGGCTTCATCCTGACGCTGGCCGGGCGCTACGACTGGGCCGACACCGCCTCCACCACCGCGTTCGGCAAGTCCAGCAAGGATGACCAAGCCTTCACCAAGCGCGCCGGCCTGACCTACGTCTTCGAGAACGGCATCGCCCCCTACGTCAGCTACGCGGAGTCCTTCACGCCGCAAACCGGCGCCGACGTTTCCGGCCGGCTGTTCGACCCGGAGGAAGGCACGCAGTACGAGGTCGGCGTGAAGTACCAGCCGCCGGGGCTGAACAGCCTGTTCACGCTGGCGCTGTTCGACCTGACGCGCAGCAATCTGCTGACCGGCGACCCGGCCAACCCCGGCTTCTCCGTCCAATCCGGCGAGGCGCGCTCGCGCGGCGTGGAGTTCGAGGCCCGCGTCGGCCTGACGAAGCAGCTCGACCTGATCGGCACCTACACCTACCAGAAGGTCGAATTCACCAAGAACAACGACGGCTTCCAGGGCAAGGAGCTGCCCGCCGTGCCACGCCACCAAGCGTCCGCCTGGGCGATGTACCGCATGCCGGAGGGCACCGCGCTGAACGGCCTGAACGTCGGCGCCGGCGTCCGCTTCACCGGCAGCACGAAGAACGACGCCAACAGCTTCAAGGTGCCGTCCTTCACGCTGGTCGACGCCGCGGTGTCCTACGACCTGGGTGCGCTGTCCACCAAGCTGACCGGGGCGGAGGTCTCGCTGAACGTCAAGAACCTGTTCGACAAGGAGTATGTGGCCTCCTGCTACTACGGCGACTGGTGCGCCTACGGCTACCAGCGCACGGTGACCGCCGGCCTGCGCTACCGCTGGTGACGGCCCCGCTTCCGTCCCTCCTGTTCCCCCTGCAAAGGACGCTGACATGACGCCTGCGAGCCTGCGCGGCTGGCGCCTCGTCCATCGCTGGACCAGCCTGATCTGCTCGGTGAACCTGCTGATCCTCTGCGTCACCGGGCTGATCCTGGTCTTCCACCACGAGATCCAGCACCTGATGGGCGAGGAACTCGACACCACCCGGACGGAGGGGCAGGCGCACCTGCCCCTCCAGTCGCTGGTGGACATCGCGCGGAAGACCGATCCCGCGCTGGTGCCGAAGCTGTTCTCCGTGGATCCGGACGACGCGGGCGGCAACTACATCTACCTCGGCGCGCCGGGCCTGCGCGATTTCGAAGACGGGCGCTGGGTCGTCCTGAACACCCAAACCGGCGCCAACCAAGTTCTGAAGCCGCCAGAGGAGACGCTGACCGGTTTCCTGCTGAAGCTGCACGTCGACCTGTTCACCGGCTTTCCCGGCCAGATGTTCGTCGGCGTCATGGGCATCCTGTTCGTGGTCAGCACGGTCAGCGGGCTGGTCGTCTACGGCCCCTTCATGAAGAAGCTCGCCTTCGGCCTGCTGCGCTTCGGCCGCGGCCCGCGCATCGCCAACATCGACCTGCACAACCTGTTCGGCGTCGCGACGCTGACCTGGGCCTTCGTGGTCGGCCTGACCGGCGCGATCCTGTCCTTCTCGCCGTTGATCGTCAGCTACTGGCAGAACACCGAACTGGTCGCCATGGCCGCCCGCCACACGGAGCCGATGAGCGGCACGCCCATCAGCATCGATCAGGCAGCCCAAGCCGGCCAAGCGGCCTTTCCCGGCAAGGACCTGGCCTTCATCGCCTATCCCGGCAACAACTACTCCAGCGACCGCCACTTCAGCGTGATGGTGCGCGGCCACACCGAGCTGACCAAGCGGCTGCTCAGCGTCGCGCTGGTCGACGCGGAGACCGGTACGGTGGTGGAGACGGCGGACACGCCCTGGTACATGACCGTGCTGCTGCTGTCCGGCCCCTTCCATTTCGGCGACTACGGCGGGCTGCCGCTGCAAATCCTCTGGGCGCTGTTCACCATCGTCACCGGCGTGGTGACGGTCACCGGCTTCATCGCCTGGGTGAAGCGCCCGCGCTCCCGCACCGCCGGGGCGGAGGAGCGCGCGGTCGCGGCCAGCAAGGAAGGGAGCAAGGCATGACCGGCGTCTGGTGCATCCCCACCGCTCTGGCCCTGCTGTCCCTGCTCGGCCTCGCTGCCGCCATCCTCGGCGACGGCGTGTGGCATTGGATCTGCTGGGCGGGGTTGTCCATCCCGTTGCTGGTTTGCGCGGCGAAGCTCTGGCGCCAGTGGCCGCGCGCCATGGCTTGAATGCGCATAAATCCCCTCTCCCCTCCGGGGAGAGGGAAGAACACCGCACCCAGCCCGCGCAGAAGGCTTGCGGCGGCGATGATGCATGCTGTAAATTGATCATCGGTACACATTGACGACCAATGCGCTCAGTAATCCGCCTACCTGCGCGCCTTTGATTGCGTGTGCCGCATCATTGCACGCGAGGACGGCGCTCATGACGGATCGCGGGACCACCATCCACGAGGGTGCCATCCCAGAGGGCGCCAGCCCAGGCGGAACAACCCGGCGCGCGGTTCTCGCCGGCTTGGCCGGCACCACCGTGATCGCTGCCCTGCCCGCCGTTCCCGCCGCCGCCACAGTCTCCGCGACCGCCACCCCGGCTATGCCGGAAAGCTTCCTGGCCGCCTCGTCGAAGCTGTGCGGCATCGCGCTGGACAAGAGCTACCTCCAACTCGCCGGCAGCATCTGGCAGGCCCTGGCCGCGCAGGATGGCCGGACCCTCACCGAAATCTGCCGCATCGCCGCCGCAGCACCGGACGACGCCACCCTGCGGCGCCGGCTGGTGGACGATGCCCGCTTCTGGCCGAAGACGGAGGCGCTGATCTCCGCCTGGTACACCGGCATGGTCCCGACGGGAACGACGCCCGGCACCGGCTGCACGGAGCCGCAGACGGTCAACCGCGTGATCACCTTCGACGAGGCGCTGGCCTGGACCGTCTGCGAGGACTTCACCAAGCCGCCGGCCACCTGCGGCGGCCCCTTCGGCTACTGGCACGACGAACCTCCGGCCTGACACCGGCGCCAAAGCGGATTGCGATCCGCTTTGGACCGCGACGGCGGGCCCGGTCGCGCGTGCGACCGAAGCCCGGCCTCTCGCGGGAACAAAGTTCCCGCTGGCGGCAGGCGGATGCCATAGGCATCCGCTGAGAGCCGGCAAGTGAGGCCATAAGAATCTAAAGCGAACGGAAGTTCGCTTTAAGGAGACAGAATGGACCGGATCGAGGAGAACGGCCCGGCGCGGGAAACGCTCCAGGCCGACGTGCTGGTGATCGGCGCCGGCGTCGCGGGCGGGCTGATGGCCTATGAGCTGGCCCGCCAGAAGCGCCGGGTGACCATCCTGGAGGCCGGCCCCCACATCGAGCGCGACAAGGCGGTCGCCCGCTTCCGCGAATCATCCACCAAGGGCGCCAACTCCCCTTACGAGAACGCCCCCTACGCCCCCACCCCGGACGACCAGACGCCCTGGACCTTCTACGGACAGCAGGCGCAGGGCACGACGCCGGTGACGAAGCAGACGGCCTTCCAGGGCCTGTACCTGCGCGGGGTCGGCGGCACCTCCTGGCACTACACGGGCCATGCGGAGCGCTTCCACCCCAACGACTTCCGGATGAGGAGCGCCTATGGCGTCGCCCGCGACTGGCCGGTTTCCTATGAGGAGCTGGAGCCCTGGTACCTGAAGGCGGAGGACTATTGGGGTGTCGCCGGCGGGCCGGACACCATCGGGCCGCCGCGCAGCGCCCCCTACCCGCTGCCGCCGGTGCCCATCTCCTATCTCGACCGCATGGTCGCCGCGGCGGCGGAGCCGCTGGGCTGGGGCGTGGGCGGCTACCCGCACGCCCGCGTGTCGGTGCCGGAGGGCTACGACGGACGACCGCAATGCTGCGGCAACGCCAGCTGCCGCTTCGTCTGCCCGATCGCCGCCAAGTATGACGCCTCCGTCCACGTCATGAAGGCGGTCGCGGCCGGGGCCACGCTGCTGGCCGGCCGCGTTGTCTACAACATCGACGTTGGCGAGGACGGGCAAGTCACCGCCGTGCAGTACCGGTTGGCCGACGGCGGCTGGGGCGAGGCGCGGGCCAAGCTGTTCATCCTCGCCGCCCACGCCATCGAGACGCCGAAGCTGCTGCTGATGTCCACGCGCCGGCGTGCGAAGGGGGTCGCCAACGGTTCCGGCCTCGTCGGGCGCAACCTGATGTGCAACGTGGACATCGACACGCAGGGCTACGCGCCCAGCGCCGTCTGGCCCTTCCGCGGCCCGGTCAGCGCCACCGGCGGCGTCACCGGCCTGCGCGACGGCCCCTTCCGCGCCAAACAGGCCGCCGCGGCGACCTTCATCGTCAATGGCGGCTTCAACATGAGCATGGGCGCCATCGAGGAGGCGCAGTCGGCCCTGAAGCAGAAGCTGATCGGGGCGGAGCTGCGCGCCCGCGTCCACGACAACACGTCGCGCCAGGTGCACCTGTCCAGCTCCGTCGAGGTGCTGCCGGACGAGCGCAACACGGTGGCGCCGGACTGGACGCGCCGCGACGCGCTGGGCCTGCCGCTGCCCAAGGTGGACTTCCGCGTCGACGACTACACCCTGCGCGGCTGGACCGCCGCGCGGGAGCGCGACCGGGCCATCCTGGTGAAGATGGGGGCGACCTCCGTCACCCCGCCGGCCCCCGGGACTTCATCCTCCAAAATGGCGTCCTCCAAGACCTGCCCGGATCCGGAGCCGGTGCCGGTGCCGAGCGTCGATTACGCCATCATCGGCGGCACCGCGGTGATGGGCGACGACCCGAAGACCTCCGTGGTCGACCGGTTCGGGCGTAGCCACGACCACCCGAACCTCTTCATCCTCGGGACGTCGGCCTACCCGACCATCACGATCTGCTCGCCGTCGCTGACGCTCGCGGCCCTGGCCCTGCGCGCGGCCGACCACATCGTCACGCGCGGCCTCGCGTGAGACACCTTCGGGCAGCAGGGAAGAACACCATGACCGTCGCCATCAACCGCCGCACGCTGCTCGAAGGCGGCCTGTGCCTCGCCGCCGCCGCGGCCTCCGGCGCCGGCTGCACCACCCTGCTGAGCGGCCCCGCCAAGGGGGCGGAGCTGCGCCAGCCGCCGCAGGTGCGCTCCACCAACGGCCTGCTCGCCACCGACGTGCGCGCCGTCTACGGGCGCTATGACCTCGCCGGGCGGCCGGTGTCTCTGCGGGGCTACGACGGGCTTCCGGTGGCGCGCACGCTGCGTGTGCGCGCGGGCGACCGCTTGGACCTGCACCTGTGGAACGACCTGCCCTGGGAAGCGGGCGGGGAGGTGTGCGGCGGCAACGTCCCGCACGCGCTGAACACCACCAACATGCACCTGCACGGGGTGCACGTCTCGCCGAACGAGCCGTCCGACTACATCCTGCTGAACCTCGTGCCGAAGGGGCCGCAGAAGGCGGGCTCGATCAGCGACTACGCCTATTCCTACGCCATCGGCGCCGACCACCCGCCGGGCACCTACTTCTACCACGCCCACTACCACGGCTCGGTCGCGCTCCAGGTGTCGAGCGGCATGGCCGGCTGCCTGATCATCGAAGGGGCGGTGGACGACATCCCGGAAATCCGGGCGGCGGCCGAGCGCGTGCTGATGGTGCAGAGCCCCTGCGTCGGCCCCGACGGCACATGCGAGGATCCGGCCCTGCTGAACCAGCCGGGCCCCACCCCCTGGCCGACCTACATCAACGCGCAGCTGATGCCGACCATCACCATGGCGCCGGGGGAGGTGCAGCGCTGGCGGCTGGTCAACGCCACGCACGACCGGCTGCTGCGCCTGACGGTGGCGGAGCCGGTGACCCTGGTCCTGCTCTGCGCCGACGGCAACCCGCTGCCGATGGTCCGGCCGCTGACCGGCGCGCTGCCGCTGGTGCCCGGCAACCGGGCCGACCTGCTGGTCAAGGCGCCGCGCCGCCCCGGCCGCTATGTGGTGGACGGCGGCACCGTCGGTCCGCTGGCGACCGTGGTGGTGGAGGACGCGCCGGCCAAGGACATGCCGCTGTTCTCCGGCGCCCTGCCCGCCTACCGCCATCTGGCGCCGATCGGCGAGGCGGAGGTGACCATGGGCCGGCGGCTGGAGTTCGGCATGACCGGCGCGCCGCAGCACGTCACCTACACCATCAACGGCGTCCCCTTCTCCTGCGACACACCCTGGGAGATCCCGCTGGGCGCGGTGGAGGAGTGGGAGATCTACAACCAGACCAACGACCCCCACCCCTTCCACATCCACGTCAACCCGTTCCAGGTCGTGTCCGGCGGCAACGTCGACCCCGGCTTGTGGCTGGACACGGTGGAACTGCCGCCGAACAAGCGCGTGACGCTGCGCACCCGCTTCGCCAACTTCACCGGCACCTTCGTCTTCCACTGCCATACCCTGCCCCATGAAGACATGGGCATGATGCAGGCAATCAAGGTGACCTGAACCCATCACACACCAAAGTATGCACCTCGCCCTTCTTTAAGAATGGCAGAAGCCCATCTGCTTGCCTTTTCTGTCATTTCTGACACGTGTATTGTCAAATATTCATACAATTATCCGTTCCTTTGGGTTGATTATCGGTCCTATCCTTCAACCGACAAGAGGGAAGGCGAAAGCCGCCCGGACCATGATTGGGGGAAGGCATGCTCAGGACCTGGCTTGAAAAGCGCACCATCTCGCGACGGTCGGCCCTGCTGGGCGGCTCGGCGGCCGTGGCTGCGGCGGTCACCGCGACCGGCGGCCCGGCGCAGGCGCAGATCACCACGGGCGTCGGCCATATCGGGGGCCACACCGGCGGGCATCCCGGCGCGCTCGGCACCCGCATCCGCCCGACGCCGTCCCTCGACGCGCTGGAGGCGCCCGCCGCGCCCGGGGCGGCCCCGACGTTCAAGGCGACGGCCTCCGCCGGCACCCTGCCGACCCCGCCGGTCTTCAAGGTGACGTCCGGCAAGTCCGCCCGGCTGGGCATGAGGCCGCAGACCGCGATGGTGGGCAACCGGCAGGCCAAGAACCTGCGCACCTATGACAACGTCAGCGCCCGCGACTATGTGATGGGCCCGACGCTGGAGTTCGGCCAGACCGGCTCCTTCGGCGTGCAGCTGATCAACGAGCTGCCGCTGAACCCCGACCAAGCGAAGCCGCACATCGTCAACATCCCCAGCCAGTTCAACACCACCAACCTGCACACCCACGGCCTGCACGTCTCGCCGGAGGGCAACGGCGACAACGTCTATGTGGAGGTCCTGCCGAAGGGCACGGCGGCCAGCTACGCCAACGGCCGTACCAGCTTCGTCGGCGAGTTCCAGAACGTCTACAACCTGAAGAACCACACGCCCGGCACCTTCTGGTACCACCCGCACCGGCACGGCTCGGTCGCGATCCAGGTGGCCAGCGGCGCGGCCGGCGCGCTGATCGTGCGCGGCGGCCCCGGCACGGTCGACGCCGTCCCTGGCATCGCCGGCATCAAGGAGCAGGTGCTGCTGATCCAGCAGGTGGTGCTGGACCAGAACGGGGAGCTGCCGACCTTCGACACCCTGTGGAACGCCCCCGACAACGCCGCCGCCTGGACCGTCAACGGCACCATCGGCCGCACGCTGGCCCTGCGCCCGGGCGAGGTGCAGCGCTGGCGCATCGTCAACACCGGCTTCCAGGCGGAGACGAAGTTCGCGCTGTTCGACGCGACCGGCGCGCCGCTGCCCGTGACGCTGATCGCCATGGACGGCGTGAACCTCAGCCCGAAGGCGGCGACCGTCCAGGGCGTCTACCTGCCGCCGGGCGGCCGGGCGGACATCCTGGTGCAGGCCCCGGACAAGCCGACGAAACTGAAGGCCCAGGTCGGCCAATATGTGGTGCAGGAGAACTTCACGCCGAAGAGCGGCATGACCGCCGGCTTCGAGATCAACGGCGTCTGGCAGGAGGCGCCGTTCGCCGGCGACGCCACCACGCTCTTCACCGTCGACGTCACCGGCGAAAAGGTCGCGATGAGCCTGCCGACCGACCCGCTGCCGCGCCCGTCGGTGCCGGACATCGACAGCAACAGCACGCCGGACGGCTACCGCACGGTGGTGTTCGACGTGAACAGCTTCGATGCACCGCCGAAGACCCCATCCAACGGCCTGCCGAGCTACAACCCCGGCGCCACGCCGAAGGCCTTCAAGTTCCAGGTCAATGGCGAGCTGTTCTGCCCCGGCCGCGTGATGTTCGAACCGAAGCTGGGAACGGTGGACCAGTATGTCGTCTCCTCGCCGGGCCTGCACGTGTTCCACATCCACGTGAACCCGTTCCTGGTGACGGAGGTGGACGGCCAGCCCCTGTCCACGCCGATGTGGCGCGACACCATGCTGGCCGGCCCGAACGGCTACAAGGCGCTGACCAAATACACCGCCTACACCGGCACCTTCCCCATCCACTGCCACATCCTGGACCACGAGGACGTCGGCATGATGACCAACGTGTCGGTCGTCGGCGGCACCGGCCGCGTCGGCCCGCTGGCCGAGCACACCGGCCACTGATTGTCGGGTTGCCTGTCGCCGGCGGGCTTGTCCGCCGGCGACGGTCCCAACATGAACGGATCATTAAATCGGACACATATGTGCCGGAATCCCGGAACTTGTCCGTTCGGGCTACGGTTGCTTGGTCTCCATGCTCACCGCGCTACAGCGGAGGATCCCAAGCATGCCGACCGCCTTCGAGTCCGAGCTGATCGAGGCCATCCCCGAACTGCACCGTTTTGCGCACAAGTTGACCGGTGAACGCTCAGCGGCAGAGGATCTTGTCCAGGACTGTCTGGAGCGTGCGCTCTGCAACATGGACAAGTTCCAACCCGGTACCAACCTCCAGGCCTGGCTGATGACCATCCTGAGGAACCTGTTCTTCACGGAGCGGCGCCGCAGCCGGATCTGCTCCTTCTGCGAGCTGGGGGACAACGACCGCGCGATCCCGCCGGCACAGCCCTGGCACGTCGCCCTGCAGGAGGTCGGCGAGGCCATGGACCAGCTGGCACCGGAACGCCGCGACCTCGTCGACATGGTGGTGATGGAGGGCGCCGCCTACCAGGACGTCGCCACCCGGCTCGGCATTCCCGTGGGCACCATCCGCTCCCGCCTGGCACGGGTGCGCGAGCAGATCCGCGGCAATTTGGAACAACGCCAGCCCATGCGCCGCCCTGCGGCGCGGCCCCATGCGCCGGGACCAGTGCGGCCGTCCGCCTAAAGCGGATTTCCATCCGCTTTAGATTCACATGGCCACATTTGCCGGCTCTCAGCGGATGCCTATGGCATCCGCCTGCCGCCAGCGGGAACTTTGTTCCCGCGAGAGGCCGGGCTTCGGCCGCACATGCGGCTGGGACCGCGGTCGCAGTCCAAAGCGGATCGCAATCCGCTTTAAACGCGCCGCTTCAACCGGTCGAGCGTCCGCGTGAAGACCGCCGGGTCGCCCAGCGCGCGGGCCAGCACCAGCGCCCCCTGGATGCCCAGGACCACCTCCTCCGCGTCGAGTGCCGCTTCGTCCGGGTCGCGCCCGGCGCGCGCCAGCGCGTCGCGCAAGGCTTCGATCCAACGGGCGAAATAGCCGCGGATGGCTGTGGCGAAGCGGTCGCGCGTCTCGTCCAGCGCAAAGGCTCCGACCAGGCAGACGCGCCCGCCGGAGCGGAAATAATCGTCCACCGCCGCCCACATGGTGGCGATGCCCTGCGCGGGGTCGTCGCGCCGCAGGGGATCAAACACGAACCGCTCGAACCAGCCGTCCACCTCGGCAAGGACGGTCGCCGCCATCTCCTCCTTCCCACCGGGAAAGAAGTGATAGAGGCTGCCCTTGCCGAGGCCCGTGCGCTCCGTGATCCGGCTGAGGCTCGTGCCCTCGTAGCCGAGGTCGCGGAAAATCTCGGCGATCATCGGGACGACGTCGGCTTTCTCATAGACGGTGCGCACCAACGACTCTTCCTTTGCTCAGAGACCCAGGTCGGACAGCCCCGGATGGTCGTCCGGCCGCCGGCCGAGCGGCCAGTGGTACTTCCGGTCCGCCTCCGCGATCGGCAGGTCATTGATGCAGGCGAAGCGCCGCTGCATCAACCCTTCCGCGTCGAATTCCCAATTCTCGTTCCCGTAGGAGCGGAACCAGTTGCCGCTGTCGTCATGCCATTCGTACGCGAAGCGCACGGCGATCCGGTTGCCGGTGAAAGCCCACAGCTCCTTGATCAGGCGGTAGTCGAGTTCCTTCGCCCACTTGCGGGTCAGGAAGGCGACGATCTCCGCGCGGCCATTGGCGAACTCCGCGCGGTTCCGCCAGCGGCTGTCCGGTGTGTAGGCCAGCGACACCCGCTCCGGGTTGCGGCTGTTCCAGCCGTCCTCGGCAAGACGGACCTTCTGGGTGGCGGTTTCCAAGGTGAATGGGGGAACGGGTGACGCCATCGGACCTCTCCTGTACTGGATGGATTTGAGTTTACCAAACGGTACAGAAAACGCAAGCGGTGTTAAAATCCCTCTCCCGCGGCGGGAGAGGGAACCTCGGTAGCTCTCCCGTCCACCATATTGTATGTATCAAGCGCTTATGTATTGTATGGAACTCCGCCAAAGCGCATGAAAGAGGGGGATATAATCCATACATACACGTTGAACCCGGCGGCAGACTGCCATACATTAGCCCCATCATCGGGCGGTTGGATGCATTGCCTGCATTTTGTGGGGCACGGAACCGCCACCCCGGCCGGACCAGAAGAGGTCGCCGGCCGGGGCGTCCCAGCGAAGGCCACCAGCATGACCGAACTCGACTACCCAGTCCTTCCGCCCGCCCAGACCGGTTTGCGCGGACTCTGCCCGCGCTGCGGCAAGGGACACATCTTCAAGGGCTTCCTGACCATCGCGCCGCGGTGCGAGGTGTGCGGGCTCGACTTCTCCTTCGCCGACCCCGCGGACGGGCCGGCTTTCTTCGTAATGTCGATCGTCAGCTTCCCGGTGGTCGCCTTCGCCGGCTGGCTCGAAATCGCCCACGAGCCGCCGATCTGGGTCCACCTTGTCACCTCCCTGCCCATGCTGCTGGGCGGGTGCCTGGCTCTGCTGCGCCCGCTGAAGGGTTGGATCGTCAGCTCGCAGTACGTCCACAAGGCCGAAGAGGGCCGGCTCGCCGAACCGGCTGCCCAGCCAGCCCCCGAACCGAACCCGTAATCCCCGTTACGGCCCGCTGCCCCCCAGCACGGAGGCGGGGCGACGCAAGACCGGGTCGAAGGGGCTGATCAGGCGGCTGACCCCGGCCGCCTCGCGCTTCAGGATGTCCACGACGACCGGCAACCGGTCGTCGTTCAGCCGTTCCGCGATGGTGCCGACGCTGATCGCCGCGACCGCGTGGCCCTGCTGGTCGAGGATCGGCACCGCCACGCCGGCCATGCCCGGCAGCAGCCCGGTGGAGCGGCTGGCGTAGCCCAGTTCCCGTACCCGCGCGATCTCCGTCCGCAGATACACCTCGTCCAGGAAACCGAGGCCGTGCATGCGCGGCAGGTTGAAGCGGATGACCTCCTCCCGCTCCTCCTCCGGCAGGAAGGCGAGGATGGAGATGCTGCCCTGCCCTATGCCCAGCGCGATCCGCCCGCCGATGTCCCCGGTGAAGGAGCGGATGGGCACCGGCCCCTCGCTGCGGTCCAGGCACACGGCGTCGAAGCCGCTGCGCACCAGCAGGAAGATCGTGTCCCGCAGAGTCGCCGACAGGCGCAGGATGATCGGCCGGCAGACGTCGCGCAGGTTGCCCGGATTGCCCGCCCGCGCCGCCAGCGCGAAGAAGTCGACGCTCAGCCGGTAGCGCTTGGTTGTTTTGTCGGCTTCCACCATGCCTTCGTCGAGCAGGGTCTTCAAAATCCGATGGACCGTCGGTGGGGTCAGCTCCAGCGCGCGGGCGATGTCGGTCAGCCGCATCCCGGACCCGGAATCCGGACCGGACTCATCCGTCTCCGCCAGCACCCGCAGGATCGCCAGACCGCGCTGCAAACTCGTCTTCGCGCCTGCATCATCGGCGGCCATCATTGTCTTCCCTGAAATCCGTATCCTCGCATCGCGCGCCACCATTCCGTATATCGGAAAGAATCGCAAATTCTTTTCCGCATATGGAAAAGCTCGTTGACCGACCCCGCAATCCGGCGAAACGATCATGGGCAGACGGCTAAACGTTCGCTCCCAGGGAGACCCGGCCCGTGTCCTTCCTCACTCTGCGCAACGTCACCAAGCGCTACGGCTCGTTCGAGGCGGTCGGCAACGTGACCCTCTCGGTGGAGAAGGGGGAATTCGTCTCCCTGCTCGGGCCGTCCGGCTGCGGCAAGACGACGACGCTCCAGATGATCGCCGGCTTCGTCGACGTGACCAGCGGCACCATCGAACTCGACGGGCGCGACATCACCCGCACCAAGCCGAACAGCCGCGGCCTGGGCATCGTGTTCCAGAGCTACGCGCTGTTCCCGCACATGACGGTGGCCGACAACGTCAGCTTCGGGCTGGAGATGAAGCGCGTGCCCAAGGCGGAGCGCGCCGCCCTGGTGGAGGAGGCGCTGGCGCTGGTCCATCTGGACAAATACGCCGGCCGCTACCCGCGCGAGCTGTCGGGCGGCCAGCGGCAGCGCGTGGCGCTGGCCCGCGCCATCGTCATTCGCCCGCCGGTGCTGCTGCTGGACGAGCCGCTGTCGAACCTCGACGCCAAGCTGCGCGAGGCCATGCAGTTCGAACTGCGCGACATCCAGCGCAAGGTCGGCACCACCACCATCATGGTCACCCACGACCAGGCGGAGGCCTTCTCCATCAGCGACCGCGTCGTGGTGATGGAGGCCGGCCGCATCACCCAGATCGACCAGCCCTACCGCATCTACGAGCACCCGGAGACGGAGTTCATCTCCCGCTTCGTCGGCAAGACCAACATGCTGCCGGGCACCGTGTCGGCGGTCGGCAACGGCCGCGCCACGGTGTCGCTGGCTGGCATGGCGGCCGGCATGCCCGCGGACGTTCCCGCCGACGGCCTGTCGATGGGCGAAACGGTTGTGCTGTGCATCCGGCCGGAGAAGCTGCGCCTCGCCCCCGCCGGGCAGGGCCGCCTTCAGGGCCGCGTCACCGACCGCTTCTTCCTGGGCAGCCAATGGCTCTACCACCTGGACGGCCCTCTCGGCCCCCTGATGGCCGTGGCGACCAACGACGGGGAGGCGCCGCTCGACCCCGGCGCGCCGGTCGGGGTGGACTGGCCGGCCGCCGTGGTCCGCGTCCACCGCGGCGCCATGCCCGCCGCCCCGGAACTGGAGTCGCTGGAATGAGCAGCCTGTCCACCGACACCGCCGCGCCAGCACCGGCTGAAGGATCGGCCCCCGGCATTGGCCAGCGCTTCGCCCCGGCGCTGATGGCCGGCCCGGCGACGGTTCTGTTCGCCGTGCTGGTCCTGACGCCGCTGCTGCTGACCTTCCTGCTGTCCTTCAACGAGTACGAGCACGCCACCGGGCGCACCCACGGTTTCACACTGTCGCACTACGCGGAGGTGCTGACCGACGGCTATTACCTGGAGATCTTCCTGCGCACCTTCCGCGTGGCGGCCCTCGCCACCGCGATCTGCGCGGTGATCGGGGTGCCGGAGGCGCTGATCCTCAGCCGCATGCGCAATCCCTGGCGCAGCGTGTTCCTGCTGGTCGTGCTGACGCCGCTGCTGGTGTCGGTGGTCGTGCGCGCCTTCGGGTGGAGCATGCTGCTGGGCCCGGACGGCGTGGTGAACATGATCCTTCAGGCCGTGGGCATCGGCCGCACCCGCCTGCTCTACAGCGAGGGCACGGTGGTGGTGGCGCTGGTCCACGTCATGCTGCCCTTCATGGTGATCCCGGTCTGGACCTCCCTTCAGAAGCTCGACCCGGCGGTGGAGCAGGCGGCGCTGTCCTTCGGCGCGTCGCGCACCACGACGATGCTCCGCGTGATCGCCCCGCAGATCCTGCCCGGCATCCTGTCCGGAAGCCTGATCGTCTTCGGCCTCAGCGCCAGCGCCTTCGCCATTCCAGGCCTGCTCGGTGGGCGGCGGCTGAAGATGGTCGCGACCGTCGTCTACGACCAGTATCTGGGCGAGCTGAACTGGCCGCTGGGGGCCGCCATCGCGGTGATCCTGCTGGTCGCCAACCTGATCGTGATGCTGACCTACCACCATGTGGTGGACGGCCATTACCGCAAGCGGATGGGGTGACGGCGCCATGACGAAGAACGGTCCGCTCGCCATCCTCTTCCACTCGCTGGTCGTGGTGTTCATGCTGGCGCCGCTGGTCATCGTGTGCCTGGTCGCCTTCACGCCGGAAAACACGCTGAGCCTGCCGACGAAGGGCCTCTCGCTGCGCTGGTTCCAGGCGATCTTCGCCCACCCGGACTTCATGCAGTCCTTCTGGAACAGCCTGTGGCTGGCCGTCCTGGCCGCCAGCATCTCGGTCGGCGCGGCGGTGCCCGCCGCACTCGCCATCGGGCGGTGGGAGTTTCCCGGCCGCGGCTTCCTGAACGCGCTGTTCCTGTCGCCGCTGATCATCCCGCACCTCGTGCTGGGTGTGGCCATGCTGCGCCTGTTCGCGGTGGTGGGTGCCACGGGCAGCTTCGGCTGGCTGGTCGCGGCCCACGTGGTGATCGTGACGCCCTATGTGATGCGCCTTCTGCTGGCCGCCATCAGCGGCTTCGACCGCAGCGTGGAGCAGGCGGCCTATTCGCTCGGCGCCAGCGAGGCCACGGTGTTCCGCCGCGTCACCCTGCCGATGATCCTGCCCGGCGTCACCGGCGGCTGGCTGCTGGCCTTCATCAACAGCTTCGACGAGCTGACCATGTCCATCTTCATCACCTCGCCGTCCACGGTGACGCTGCCGGTGCGGATGTACATGTACGCCACCGAATCCATCGACCCGATGATGGCCGCCGTCTCGGCGCTGATCATCGGCATCACCGCGACGGCGGCCCTGCTGCTCGATCGCGTGTACGGCCTCGACCGGATCCTGGTCGGCCAAAAGTAGCCGGCCTCAAGAAGCGGAGACTGAAACTCCCATGCCCCTTCTTCAGCGTGTCGCCGAGAAGAGCCGGCGCGCGGTGCCCTTCGTCCTCGACGGGCGCCCCTGCGAGGCCCTGGAGGGCGACACCATCCTGACCGCCCTGCTGACCAACGGCGAACAGCTGCGCCGGTCGGAGTTCAGCGGCCAGCCCCGCGCCGGCTTCTGCCTGATGGGCGCCTGCCAGGACTGCTGGGTCCGGCTGGAGGACGGCCGCCGCCTGCGCGCCTGCTCCAATTTCATCGAGCCCGGCATGCACGTCGTCACCGGAGCCCAACCATGACGGACACCCCGGTTCATCCCCCCATCATCGTCGGCGCCGGCCCGGCCGGGGTGCGCACGGCGGAGACTCTGGTCGCCGCCGGCCTGCGCCCGCTGGTGATCGATGAGGCGGCCCGCTGGGGCGGCCAAATCTACCGACAGCCGCCGGAGGGATTCCATCGCCCCAAGCGCGCGCTCTACGGCTTCGAAGCCGGCAAGGCGGACGCCCTGCACCGCGCCATGGCCGGCATCCTGCCTGCGGTGGACTACCGCCCGCGCTCGTTGGTCTGGAACATCGAATCCGGTGCACTCGACGTCACCCCCAACGATGGATTGAAGGGCGGCCGGTCGGAGACGGTGCCCTTCTCCCACCTGATCCTGGCGCCCGGCGCCACCGATCGCGTGCTGCCCTTCCCCGGCTGGACGACGCCCGGCGTCTTCACGCTGGGCGGGTCGCAGGTGGCGCTGAAGTTCCAGGGCTGCGCGGTGGGCTCCCGCGTGCTGTTCCTCGGCACCGGGCCGCTGCTCTACCTCGTCGCCTACCAGTACGCCAAGGCCGGGGCGACCGTGGCCGGCGTGCTCGACACCTCCGGCTTCGCCGACCATGCGCGGGCCGTGCCGGGCATGCTGCGCGACCCGGGGACCTTTGCCAAGGGCGTCTACTACGTCGGCTGGCTGCGCGCCCACGGCGTGCCGGTGCACAGCGGCGTTCGCCCGGTTCGGGTCGAGGGCGACGGCCGGGTCGAGGCGCTGGTCTGGCGCCGCAACGGCGCGGAGCAGCGCACGGTCTGCGACGCCGTCGCCTTCGGGCTCGGCCTGCGTCCGGAAACGCAGCTCGCCGACCTCGCCGGCTGCCGATTCCGCTTCGACGCCATGGATCGCGCCTGGGTGCCGGAGCGCAGCGCCGCCGGCCGCACCTCCGTCGCCGGGGTCTATGTGGCGGGCGACGGCGCCGGCATCGCCGGTGCGGACGCCGCGGAGATGGCGGGAGAGCGCGCGGCGCTGGCCTTGCTGGAAGACCTCGGCCGGCCCGTCGATTCCGCCCGCGCCACGCTTCTGGAGCAGAAGCTCGCCGCCTCCGCCCGCTTCCGCCGGGCGCTGACCGACGCCTTTCCCTTCCCCGCGGACTGGGCGGCGTCCGTTCCCGACGACACGCCGGTCTGCCGCTGCGAGGAGGTCAGCGCCGGCACCCTGCGCAAGGCCGCGCGCGACGGCGAGGCGGCTGAGATCAACCGCCTGAAGGCACTGACCCGCGTCGGCATGGGCCGCTGCCAGGGCCGCATGTGCGGCGCCGCGTCGGCGGAGCTGCTGGCCCAGGCGCTGGGCACCGGCCCGGACGCGGTGGGCCGCCTACGCAGCCAGCCCCCGGTGAAGCCGCTGCCCTTCTCCGCCGGCATCCTCGATGAGGAGAAAGCGTCGTGACGGCCCGTTTTGAAATGGAACGTCTTGAAGCCGACGTCGCCATCGTCGGCGGCGGCATCGTCGGCGGGTCGGCCGCGCTGTTCCTGACCCGCATGGGCTTCAAGGTCGCCCTGCTGGAGCGCGACTGGTGCGGCGCCAAGGCCAGCGGCGTGAATTACGGCGGCGTGCGCCGCCAGGGCCGCCCGCCGGAACAGTTGCCGCTCTCCCAGCGCTCCCACGCCATCTGGGGCCGCCTGCCGGAATTGGTTGGCATCGACGGGGAGTATGTGCGCTCCGGCCACCTGAAGCTGGCGCGCAACGAGGCCGACCTCGCCTCCCTGGTCGCCTACAACAAGAAGGTCGAGACCTTCGGGCTGGGGCTGGAGATCATCGCGGGGGAGGCCTTCCGCGCGCGCTACCCGGCGCTGGGCGACCGCGCCGTCGGCGGCTCCCTCTGCCCGGAGGACGGGCACGCCAACCCCCGCCTCGTCTCCCCCGCCTTCGCCCGCGCCGCGGCCAAAGCCGGCGCCGTCGTGCGGGAGCAGACGGCCGTCGATCATGTGGAGCGCACGGGGAACGGCTTCCTCCTGCGCTGCACCTCTGTGGGCGGTGACGCGCTGGAAGTCCGCTCGCGCATCCTCCTGAACTGCTCCGGCGCCTGGTCGGGCCGGCTGGCCGAGAGCTTCGGCGAACCGGTGCCGCTTTCCTCCGCCCATCCCTGCATGGCGGTGACGGAGCCGCTGCCGCGCTTCCTCGACGTCAACATCGGGGTGGAGGGCGGCGGCGTCTACGGCCGGCAGGTGGAGCGCGGCAACGTGGTGGTCGGCGGTGGGCGCGGCTTCGCCCTGGACGCCGACCGCGCCCGCCCGGCGCGCAACGCCGTGCTGACGCTGATGGGCGAGGCGGTGGACCTGTTCCCGCAGCTTCGCCACGCCCACGTCATCCGCACCTGGACGGGCGTGGAGGGCTACACCCCCGACCGCAACCCGATCATCGGCCCCAGCGCCACGACGCCCGGCCTGTTCCACGCCTTCGGCTTCTCCGGCGCCGGCTTCCAGATCGGCCCGGCGGTGGGCGAGGCGCTGGCCGAGCTGGTCCGCGACGGCCACAGCAGCGCCCCTCTCGACACCTTCTCCATCACCCGCTTCGCCAAGGCGGATCCGGCGCTCAGCGTCGCGGCCCCCGCCGGTCACTGAAGTTCAAACAACGATAAGGAGGTTCACGTCATGTCCAAAGCCAGCACGCTCCGCGCCGCCCTTCTCTCCACCGCGCTCGTCGCCGGGTTCGCCGGTGCGGCCGCCGCGCAGAGCAAGACGCTCTACATCGGCATGAACGGCGGCACGATGGAGAAGACCTACACCGAGCACGTCTTCCCCGCCTTCGAGAAGGCGACCGGCGCCAAGGTCGTGGTGGTCCCGGGCACGTCGTCCGACATCCTGGCCAAGCTCCAGGCGCAGAAGGACAACCCGCAGATGCACGTCGTCTTCCTGGACGACGGGCTGATGTACCGTGCCATGGGCATGGGCCTGTGCCAGAAGACCGCCGCCTCCCCGGTGCTGGACGAGGTCTACCCGACGTCGCGCCTGAAGGGCGACATGGCGGTCGGCGTCAACATGGGCATGACCGGCCTCGCCTATAACACCAAGATGTACCAGGAGAAGGGCTGGGCCGCGCCGACCAGCTGGATGGACTTGGCCGACCCCAAGGTCAAGGGCAAGGTCGTCGTGCAGTCGGCCGCCAGCAGCAGCTTCGGCCTGCACGCCTTCCTGATGTTCAACCGCATCCAGGGCGGCACCGAGGCGAACGTCGAGCCGGGCTTCAAGGCGTGGCGCGGCACCATCGGCCAGAACGTGCTGGAATACATCCCCAGCTCCGCCAAGATCTCGGAGATGGTGCAGACCGGCGAGGCGGCCATGTTCCCGCTGACCCCGACCGCCGTCGGCGCCCTGAAGGAGAAGGGCATCCCGGTGGAATACGCCCAGCCCAAGGAAGGTTCCGCCGTGCTGATGGTCGCCGAATGCGTCGTCGCCAACAACAGCGAGCCCGACCTGTCGCAGAAGCTGGCTGCCTTCCTGCTGGGTGCCGAGGCCCAGGCCAAGGCGCTGGAGTTCGGCAGCCAGATCCCGTCCAACACCACGGTCAAGCCGACCGCCGAGACGGCCAAGCTGATCGAGACCTTCCAGGGCTACATGAAGAACGCCGTCCTGGTGGACTGGGACGTCATCAACGAGAAGCGCCCGGAGTGGAACCAGCGCTGGAACAAGGAAATCGAGCGCTAACCTGATCCGGCGGTGGCATAAACCGCTGATTTAAAGAACAAAAGCCCCTCTCCCTTGTGGGGAGAGGGGCTTTTTGAGCGCTTCGTCCGATAAACCGACCCCACCGCCTCAAGCGGCCGTCCGCGTCAACCGCTGGTCGATGAAGCGGAACTCCTGCGTCACCCCGCCGTACCCGTAGGCCGACGCCGGCACCTCGTGGACGAGCACGTAGCTTTCCTTGTGGACATCGCCAAGAATTCGGGCGAAGGCGGCGAAGATCGCCTCCAGGTAGGCGGCCATCTCCGTCTTGGTGTTGGTGCCGTCCACCACCTTGATGTCGAGCCAGAAGCTGTTCATCCCCTGCTCGGCCAGCGATCGGCCGCCGGCGAACCAGTGAACGGGATCGACGTACTGCACGGCAACCGCGGTGACGGTCGGGTCCTTGCGCAGGTGCTGCTGCGTCAGGCCGGTCACCTCCGCCGCGATGCGGGCGGACAGGGCCGGGTCGGGCTTGCCGGTGACGGATACGGTGATGATAGGCATGGGAGTTTTCCCCTCCTGGGTTTCGTTGCCCCAACCATGCCCGCGCCAATGATCCGAAAAAATCGAATTTCTCCGAAGGAAAACTTCGGTATAATCGAAGAATGCAGCATCTCGACCCCGACCTCCTGCGCACCTTCCTCGCCTTCGTGGACAGCGGCTCGCTCGGCCGGGCGGCGGCCATCGTCGGACGGTCGCCGTCGGCGGTCACCACGCAGATGCAGCGGCTGGAGGAGATGATCGGGGAACCGCTGTTCCAGCCCTCCGGCCGTGGGCGCGCGCTGACCACAACGGGGCAGGAGCTGGCCGGCCACGCCCGCCGCATTCTGGAGGTCCACCGGGCGGCTCTGCTCAGCCTGAAAGGTGGCCGTGCGGAGGGCCGGTTGACGCTCGCCACCACGCAGGACTTCGCCGACCAGGGGCTCGCCCCGCTGCTCCGCCTGTTCGCGCAAACCCACCCGCGGCTGCGGCTGAACCTGCGCGTCGGCCGCTCGGTCGAGCTGGCGCAGGCTTTCGAGGGCGGGGAGATCGACGTGCTGATCACCATGCGCCTGAAGCCCTTCCCCGACGAGGTCGCCGTCCTGCGCGAACCCATGGTCTGGCTCGCGGCATCCAACGGTCTGGTGCACCGGGAGGAGGAGCTTCCGCTCGCCCTGCTCGACCCACCCTGCGGCTTCCGGGATGCGGCGCTCAGCGCGCTTGAGCGAGCCGGCCGTGACTACCGCATCGCAGCGACCAGCCAGAGCCTGTCCGGCCTGAAGTCCGCCGTGGCGGCCGGCGTCGCGGTGACCCTGCGCACCGCCCGCTGGTGCGGCCCCGGCATCGCCGTCGCCCCGCCCGACCTCGCCCTGCCGGAGATGCTTCCGGACATGGGGGAGGCGAACTTCTCCATACGGGTGCGCGCGGGCGCCTCCCCGGCAGCACAGGATCTCGGCCTGCTGCTGGAGGACGGACTGTCCGGCTGACCGGTCCCTCCTGGATCCATCGCCCCCACCTGACGTTCGTTCAAGACAAGCCACGGGCAAAAAGCGGAGGAAACGCGGGGATCCGGTGTCGCCGCAAGCGGCCGGCCCGCCGGGCTTTGCCCGAATGGGACTTTCCGGCGAACCGCCGCCGCACCATTTGCCCGTTCGACCGTCCGGGCATCCGGTCCGGAAGGAATGGTCGTCTTATTTCGCAGAGGTGCACCGATGCCCCCACTGAACCGGCCCTTGACGCCATGCGATTACGTCGTGTTCGGCGGAACCGGGGATTTGGCGATGCGCAAGCTCCTGCCCTCGCTGTTCCAGCGCGACCGCGGCGAACAGCTGCCGCCGGAGGACCGCATCATCGGCGTCTCGCGCCAGGCGATGAGCGACGACCGCTACGTCGCCATGGCCGAGGAAGGCATGCGCCGCCACATGAAGCCGGACGAGTTCGACCCGGCCGTGTGGGACCGCTTCTCCGGCCGCCTTCACCACGCAGCCATCGACGCCACCGGCGAGTCCGGCTGGCCGGAGCTGGCGGAAACGTTGGGCGCGGCGCCCGACCGCGTCCGCATGTTCTACCTCGCCACCGCGCCCGACCTGTTCGGCCCGATCTGCGAGCGCCTCCAGGCCGCCGGCCTTGTGACGGAGCAGAGCCGCGTCGTGCTGGAAAAGCCGATCGGCCACGACCTCTATTCCGCCCGCTGCATCAACGAGCGGGTCGGCGCCGTCTTTTCCGAGCACCAGATCTTCCGCATCGACCATTACGTCGGCAAGGAGACGGTGCAGAACCTGATGGCGTTGCGCTTCGCCAACGTCCTGTTCCAGCCGCTGTGGAACAGCACCTCCATTGACCATGTGCAGATCACGGTGGCCGAGACCATCGGGGTGGAAAGCCGCGGCGGCTATTACGACCACAGCGGCGCGCTGCGCGACATGGTGCAGAACCACCTGCTCCAGCTCCTTTGCCTCGTCGCCATGGAGCCGCCGCTGCACCTCGACAAGGATTCCGTGCGCGACGAGAAGCTGAAGGTGCTGCGCGCGCTGAAGCCGATCGGCCGCGACCAGGTGCCCGCCTGCACGGTGCGCGGCCAGTACCGCGCCGGGGCGGTCGACGGCGCCGCGGTCCGCGGTTACCTGGAGGAGTCCGGCATCGCCCCGGACAGCGGGACGGAGACCTTCGTCGCGCTGCGGGTGGACGTGCAGAACTGGCGCTGGACCGGCGTGCCCTTCTACCTGCGCACCGGCAAGCGGTTGCAGCAGAAGGTGTCGGAGATCGTCATCCAGTTCAAGCCGGTCCCCTATTCGATCTTCCCCCCGACCTCCGGCGAGTTGGCCGCCAACCGGCTGGTCCTGCGCCTGCAGCCCGACGAGGCGGTGCGCCTGCACCTGATGGCGAAGGAACCCGGCCCCGGCGGCATGCGCCTGCGCGAGGTGCCGCTGAACCTCAGCTTCGCGGAGACCTTCAAACACCCGGTGTCCGACGCCTATGTCCGGCTGCTCGGTGACGTGGTGCGCGGCGACCCGACCCTGTTCATGCGCCGCGACGAGGTGGAGGCCGCCTGGGTCTGGACCGAATCCATCCTGGAGGCTTGGCAGACGCGCGGGGAGCCGCCGAAGCCCTACATCGCCGGCACCTGGGGCCCGTCCACCGCCATCGCGATGATCGAGCGCGACGGCCGCACTTGGCACGAGGACGTCGGGGGCGGGCAATGAGCCTGGACGGTTTCTTCGACCCCGACGCCCCGCAGGACGGCCGCCGCAGCTTCGCCAGCGCGGACGCGCTGGTCGAGGCGCTGGCCGCCAGCCTCGCCGCCCGCCTGCGCGGGGCCATCGCCGCCCGCGGCTCCGCGACCCTGGTCGTCTCCGGCGGGCGGACGCCGGAGGCGCTGTTCCGCCAGATGTCCGACCTGCCGCTGGACTGGGCCGCCGTCACCGTCACGCTGGCCGACGAGCGCTGGGTGCCGCCCGACGACCCCGACAGCAACGAGGCGCTGGTCCGCCGGTCCCTGCTGGTCGGCCCGGCCGCCGCGGCGCGCTTCGTCGGCCTCTACACCGGCGCCGACACGCCGGAGGCCGGAGAGGACGCCTGCGACGCCCGCATCCGCGCCCTGTCCCGGCCCTTCGACGCGGT
This sequence comes from Azospirillum canadense, assembly GCF_025961225.1. Classification (GTDB taxonomy): domain Bacteria; phylum Pseudomonadota; class Alphaproteobacteria; order Azospirillales; family Azospirillaceae; genus Azospirillum; species Azospirillum canadense. The sequence continues at coordinate 86,230 of NZ_JAOQNG010000004.1, forward strand.
ACTTCTCGGCATGGGGGACGACGGCCACACGGCCTCCTTCTTCCCCGGCGCGGCCAACCTCGCCGCGGCGTTGTCCCCGGTGGAGGGCCGTACGGTCCAGGCGATCCGCGCCCCGGGCATCCCCCAGCCACGCATGACACTGACCCTGCCGACGCTGCTCGACACGCAGCGCCTTCTGCTGCTGATCACCGGCGATTCGAAGCGCCGCACGCTGGAACTGGCGGAAGGCGAGGGCCCGGTGGAGGCCATGCCGGTCCGGTCCGTCCTGCGCCAGGACCGCGTTCCTTTGGAGATTTTCTGGGCTCCTTAATGTCCCCTCCCCAGGGCCGCGGTGAAGACCGCCCAGCGTTCGTCGAACAGCCGCTGGAAGGGCGACGGGTCTTCGCCCAGGGGCCCGTCGCCGAGCCGAATGCGGTTGTTGACGCCTTCCAGCAGGTCCACGAGGACCCCGCAAACCCCGGCCGGGTCGCCGAGGTGGAGCGCGCCCGCCGCCTGCGCCGCCGCGGTGGCCTCGACCAGGGGCGCCAGCGCCTCCCCCGACCAAGCCGCCAGCCGTGCGCGCAGCGCGGGCGACAGGGCCGCTTCCGCGCTGACCGACAGGTAGAAGGCCGCGTAGTCGCGTGACGACCCGATCTCGACATAGCGCAGCGCAGCGCGCCGCAACGCCTCCAGCGGCCCCTCCGCCTCGGCGGCGGCCGAGGACAGAGATTGGCGGAAGCGGCCGATATCCCGCGCGACCACGGCGTCGAGCAGGGCCGCCTTGTTGGGGTAGCGGCGGTAGACCGTATGCTTCGACACGCCCAGTTCCAGGGCGATCTCCTCCACCGAACTGTTCGCGACGCCCTTCCGGCAGAAGACGGAGCGCGCGCCGTCCAGGACCTGCGCATCGATGGCCGCGGCCTGTTCGCGGGTCGGCCGTCCCCCCGGCTTGCGTGCGGCGGCTTCCATGCATGCTCCTTTCGAAAGCGGAACGGTCGAAAACGGCACGGTGCCGTTGCGTTTTTCGCCGGCCTCTGATATCAGCACGATACCGTGCTGATATTCACGTTTCAATGGGGTCCCCAGGCATGGCGTCCATCACCCTGACCCGGCTCTCCTGGTCGGCGCCCGACAGCCGCCGCGTCCTGTCCGATCTCGACCTCGCCTTCGGGCGGGAGCGTACGGGGCTGGTCGGGCGCAACGGGACCGGCAAGACCACTCTGCTGAAGCTGATTGCCGGGGAGCTTCGTCCGCTCTCCGGCAGCGTTTCGGTGAACGGCACCCTCGGTGTCCTGAAGCAGGTGGTGCAACCAGGGGAGCGGGACACGGTGGCCGACCTGTTCGGCGCGACCGCCGCACTCGCCACCCTGCGCCGCGCCGAGGCCGGCCTTGCCGATGCCGACGAGCTGGCCGGGGCCGACTGGACGCTGGAGGAACGCATCGCGGCCGCGCTGGGGCGCGTCGGGCTGGACGCCCGGCCGGACACGCGGCTGGCGGCGCTGTCCGGCGGCCAGCGGACACGCGCCAGCCTCGCCGCGGCGGTCTTCACCGAGCCGGACGTCCTGCTGCTCGACGAGCCGACGAACAACCTCGACCGGGATGGGCGGGAGGCGGTGACGGCGCTGCTCGCGGGCTGGCGCGCCGGCGCCATCGTGGTCAGCCACGACCGCGCACTGCTCGACCGGATGGACGCCATCGTCGAGTTGACCTCGCTGGGGGCGGCGCGCTTCGGGGGCAACTGGACCCATTACCGGGAGCGCAAGGCGGCCGAACTGTCGGCGGCGCAGCAGGACTTGGCTCACGCGGAGAAGACAGCGGCGGAGGTCGACCGCAGGGCGCAACGCGCGGCGGAGCGCAAGGACCGCCGCGACGCCGCCGGGGCGCGCAAGGGCGACCGCGGCGACCTGCCCCGCATCCTGCTGGGCGGCCGGAAGAGCCGCGCCGAGGCCAGCCGTGGCGATGCCGCCAAGCTGGCCGGTCGGCAGAGGGCGGAGGCCGGGGCGGCGGTGGAGGCCGCGCGGTCCCGCCTCGAAATCCTCCAGGATCTGTCGGTGGCGCTGCCGCCAACCGGGCTCCCGACAAACCGGACGGTGCTCCGGCTGGACGGCGTCACCGCTGGACACGACGTCGCCCGCCCGGTCATTCGCGACTTGTCCCTGACCATGGTCGGACCGGAGCGCATTGCTATCGTCGGGCCGAACGGGTCGGGCAAAACGACGCTGCTGAACCTGATCGCCGGCCGGATCCCGCCCATCCGGGGCACGGTGTCCGTCGCCGTGGGTTTCGCCATGCTCGACCAGCGCGTGGGCATCCTCGACCCCGTGGAGTCCATTCTCGACAATTTCCTGCGCCTCAATCCCGGTGCGAGCGAGAACGCCTGCCGGGCCACCCTCGCCCGCTTCCTGTTCCGGGCGGACGCCGCGCTTCAGCGGGTCGGCACGCTGAGCGGCGGGCAGACGCTGCGCGCCGGGCTCGCCTGCGCCCTGGGCGGGCCGCAGCCGCCGTCACTGCTCCTCCTCGACGAGCCGACCAATCATCTGGACGTGGAGTCGATCGAGGCCGTGGAGGCGGGACTGGCGTCCTACGACGGCGCGCTCCTGCTGGTAAGCCACGACGAGGCGTTCCTCGCCAACCTGGGGGTCGGCCGGCGCCTGGACCTCACCCCGTCCCCGGCGCAAAGCGCATAACCCCCATTGGGAGAAGCGACGCGGCGCGCCACCGAGGAGACATTGTATCCCACTGTATCCGGGCGGCCCGCCGATACAGAGGCTTTCAAATCTCCGCCGCCCGAACATGGTGGAGATACATCGGCATCGGAGTCTGTGGGTGTGGTTGATGCAGTCATGGAGGGATCGATGGCAGAGAACAGCGTTGCGGGAAAAACCGTCACGGACAGCGTGGACCGGGGACGGCGCCGGTTCATGAGCACGGCAGCCCTGGGCACGGCAGCCCTGGGCGTCGCGGCGGCCGGATTCGGCGTGACGGCCGCCCCGGCCTGGTCGGCGGAAACGGCGCCGCCCCGCCCGGCGGCGGGTGGCGGGGCAACAACCTTCAAGCCACTGAAACAGGTGAACGCCGGCCCGCTGAACGTCGGCTACGCCGAGGATGGCCCCGCCGACGGCCCGCCGGTGCTCCTGCTGCACGGCTGGCCCTACGACATCCACAGCTATGTGGAGGTGGCCCCCATCCTCGCGGCGGCGGGCTACCGGGTCATCATTCCCTACCTGCGGGGCTACGGCACGACGCGGTTTCTGTCGGACGACACGCGCCGGAACAGCCAGCAGGCGGCCATCGCCGCCGACGCCATCGCCCTGATGGACGCCCTGAAAATCGACAAGGCGGTCGTCGCCGGCTACGACTGGGGCGCCCGCACCGCCAACATCATGGCCGCGCTCTGGCCGGAGCGCTGCAAGGCCATGGTTTCGGTGAGCGGCTACCTCATCGGCAGCCAGGAGCTGAACCGGATGCCGCTGCCGCCCAAGGCCGAGTTGCAGTGGTGGTATCAGTATTACTTCGCGACCGACCGCGGCCGGGACGGCTACGCCAAATACACGCGCGACTTCGTCCGCCTGATCTGGGAGCTGGCCTCGCCGAAATGGGCCTTCGACGACGCGACCTTCGCACGGTCGGCCCCCGCCTTCGACAATCCCGACCATGTCGCGATCTCGATCCACAACTACCGCTGGCGCCTCGGCCTGGCGGAGGGGGAGCCGCAGTACGACGCGCTGGAAAAGACGCTCGCCACCCTTCCGACGATCGCAGTGCCGACGATCACCATGGAAGGCGACGCGAACGGCGCCCCGCACCCGGATCCCGCCGTCTACGCCAAGAAGTTCACCGGCCGCTACGAGCACCGGCTGATCACCGGCGGCATCGGCCACAACCTGCCGCAGGAGGCACCGCAGGCCTTCGCCCAGGCGGTGCTCGACGTCGCAAAGTTTTGACCGCCGCGCCCCAAGGCACTGAAGGAGGTCTCGCACCACTCGCACCAAACGGAAGGCATCGCCGCTCGCCAGCGTCGGGTTGCTCGGCTATAAATCGGAGGTTGGTTAAGGCGTCTTAACGCCCCTGCGAAGAAGGGTGACTCCCATGGCCCGGCTGCTGGCGCTCCTCCTCGTTCTCTGTGTCGTCGTCGCGAGCCCGCCGGTGCGGGCGGAGTATGTGCCGCCGGGCCTCGGCAACGAGGCCTCGGCCTACGCGCAGTCCCTGCGCGCCAAGGCGCCGCCTCAGCCGAACGCGCAGCAGCGGGCCGACGCGCTGAAGCAGGCCCGCGCCGGACTCCAGCAGGGCAACGGCGCCGCGGCCGTGCCGAAGTTCGAGCAGGCGATCACGCTGGGCGCCATGAGCCCGTCGGTGTGGCTGGAACTCAGCAACGCCTGGATGGCCCAGCCGACGCCAAACAAGGAGCGGGCGCTCCAGGCCGCCCGCCTCGCCTACACTGCCGAGGGCGGCAAGGACGAGGACCGCGTCGCCGCCCAGTGGCGGATGGCCGACCTGCTGGAGGGACCCTTCGGCAAGCCGGACGAGGCGGTGAAGGTGCTGCGCGACGTCCAGGCGATGGCGCCGAAACTGGACAAGGCCCTGCTCGACGCCCGCGCGCCGGGGCTGGACGGGCGGCTGCTGGCGCTCCGCCAGCAGGTCGGCCTGTCGCTGCGCGCCGTCCGCGTCAACCCGGAGGACGAGGCCCCGCGGGTCTGTTTCAGCTTCTCCGACGCGCTGAGCACCAAGCGCGGCCTGCGCTTCGACGATTTCCTGCGGATCGAGCCGCCGACCCGCGTGGCGGTGGAAACGCGCGACCACGACCTCTGCCTGCGCGGCTTCACCCACGGCAACGGCTACACGGTCACGCTGCGCCAGGGTCTGCCCGGCGAGGACGGCGTGCTGCTGAAATCGGACGAGACGCAGCGCGTGCGCGTCCCCGACCGGCCGGCCATGGCCGCGTTCCGCGGTAACGCCTTCATCCTGCCGCGCAGCGGGGCGGACGGCATCCCGGTGGTGAGCGTCAACGCCGACAAGCTGAACGTCGCGGTCTACCGCATCGCCGACCGCAACCTCGTCCCCGGATCGCAGGACGGGCGCCTGTTCACCCCGCTGTCCGGAAGCGCCGCCGAGGTGCTGGCCGACCAGCGCGGAGAGCTGGTGTGGAAAGGCACGCTGGAAACGAAAGGCGAGCGCAATAAGGAGACCACGACGGCCCTGCCCTTCCGCCAAGCGGCGGGCGAGGCGCCGAAGCCCGGCCTCTACGCCGTCACCGCCGAACCGGCGGACGTGGAGCCGGCGGAGGACTGGTCCGACCTCGCCACCCAGTGGGTGGTGGTGTCGGACATCGGCCTGACCAGCCTGCGCGGCGCGGACGGGATCACGGTCTTCGCCCGCTCCTACGGCACCGCCAAGCCGATGCCGGGGGTGGAGGTGGCTCTGGTCGCCCGCAACAACGCGGAGCTGGCGCGCGTCACCACCGACGCGATGGGCCGCGCGACCTTCCCGCCCGGCATCGTGCGCAGCCGCGGCGGCAACATGCCGGAGATGGCCATGGCCTACGCCGGCGGCGACTTCGCCATGCTGGACCTGACCAGCGCCGCCTTCGACCTGTCCGACCGTGGGGTCGGCGGGCGGGCGGCGCCGGGGCCGATGGATGCCTTCGTCTACACCGACCGCGGCGTCTACCGGCAGGGCGAGACGGTCAACCTCGGCATCCTGCTGCGCGACGACCGGACGGACGCGGTAGAAAATTTCCCGCTGACCGTCAAGGTGCTGCGGCCGAGCGGGACCGAATACTATTCCGGCCAAGCCCCCGCCCACCCCGCGGGCGGCTTCTTCCTGCCGCTGGCGCTGTCGAAGACCGCGCCGCTCGGCGGCTGGCAGGTGCTGGTCTACAGCGACCCGAAGGGGGAGCCGGTCGGGCGCGCCAACTTCCAGGTCGAGGATTTCGTGCCGCTGAAGCTGGCGCTCGACGTCGCCGCCTCGGCCCCCGTCCTGACCGTCGGGCGGCCCTTCGAGGTGGTGGCGAGTGGCCGCTTCCTCTACGGCCCGCCGGCCGCCGGGCTCGACGGCACCGCCGAGGTGGCGCTCCAGCCCGACCCGATGCCCTACCCTGCCTTCAAGGACTACTGCTTTGGCCTCGCCCAGGAGACGGTGAACAGCCGGCTGGAGACGCTGGAGTTCCCGACGACCGACGCGGAAGGCAAGTCCCACATCGCGGTTGCGCTGCCCGGCCTGCCGGACACCACCCGCCCCCTGCGCGCCGACATCCACGTGACCCTGGCGGAGCCCGGCGGACGGCCGGCGCGCGCGTCGGTGACCGTGCCGGTGCGCAGCGCCTCCTACGCCATCGGCCTGCGTCCGCAGTTCCGCGACGGCCACATCGGGGAGGGGCAGGAGGCCCTGTTCGACCTCGTCGCCGTGGCCCCCGACGGCACGGCGCTGGCCAAGCAGAACCTAAGTTGGGAACTGGTGGAGGAGCGTGTCACCTTCCAATGGTACCGGCAGGGCGGGCGCGTCAGCTACACGGCCGTCACCCGCGACGTGCCGATCACGTCGGGCACGGTCAGCGTCGCGGCGGACAAGCCGGCGGTGCTGTCGCTCGGCAAGCGCGACTTCGGCCGCTACCGGCTGGAGGTGACGGACAAGGCGGCGCGCGTCGCCAGCTCCATCCGCTTCGCCTCGGGCTGGCAGACCGCCGAGGACAACGCCGGCACGCCGGACAAGCTGGAGGTCACCGCCGACAAGCCGGCCTACGCGCCGGGCGAGACGGCGCGGCTGAAGATCACCCCGCCCTTCGCGGGGGAGGTCCTGCTGACCGTCGCCACCGACCGGCTGTTCGACGTCCGCACCCTGTCGGTCCCGGCCGGGGGCTCGACCGTCGAGGTCAAGATCGACCCGGCTTGGGGTCCTGGCGCCTACGTCACCGCCACCGCCTACCGCCCGCCGGTCAAGGGGCGGGAGCGGCAGCCGGTGCGCGCCATCGGGCTCGCTTGGCTCGGTATCGACCCGGCCGCGCGCACGCTGACCGTGGCGCTCGACGCACCCGCTGTGATCACGCCGCGTGGGCCGGTCGAGGTCGGAGTGAAGGTCGCCGCCGCGGCGGGGACGCCGGACGACACCTACGTCACGCTGGCCGCGGTGGACGAGGGCATCCTGCGCCTGACCGACTTCGCCAGCCCGCAGCCGGGCAAGCATTTCTTCGGCAAGCGGATGCTGGGGCTCGACATCCGCGACGACTACGGCCGGCTGATCGACGCGCTGGATGGTCCCTTCGGCGCGCTACGCCAGGGCGGCGATTCCAGCGGGGCCGGGCTGCCGGTGGTGCCCTTCACAGTGGTGTCGCTGTTCCAGGGACCGATCAAGGTCGGCGCCGACGGCACCGCCCGCGTCCGCCTGGACATCCCCGACTTCAATGGGGAGTTGCGCCTGATGGCCGTCGCCTTCAGCCGCAGCCGGGTCGGCTCCGCCGCGCAAGCCCTGACGGTCCGCGACCCGCTGGTGGCCGATGCCATCACGCCCCGCTTCCTCGCCCCCGGCGACGAGAGCCGCGTCACCCTGAACCTCCACAACGTGGAGGGGACGGAGGGCCCCTACGCAGTCAACGTCGAGGGCCGCGACGCCGTGGCGGTGGAAGGCGGCCAGCAGTCCGTCCCGCTGGCGAAGGGGGAGCGAAAGACGCTGGTTCTTCCGCTGAAGGGCGTCACCGCCGGCATCGGCCACATCGCGGTGACGGTGACCGGGCCGGATGGGCGGACGCTGTCGCACGACACCGGCATCACCGTGCGGCCGGCCCGCCCGGTGGAGACGCAGTTCACCACCAGCCAGCTGGCGCCGGGTGAGCAGGTGCGCATCGACGGAGTGTCGCTCGCGAACTTCGTGCCGGGGACCGGCGGCCTGTCGGTCAGCTTCAGCACGGCGCCGCCCTTCGACGTGGCGGGCATCCTGCGGGCGCTGGACCGCTACCCCTTCGGCTGTTCGGAGCAGACCATCAGCCGTGCCCTGCCCCTACTGGCGGTGCGCGACGTGGAGCTGGCTTTGGGCACCGACCGCAAGCCCGACGACGGTCTGGAATCGCGCATCCAGCAGGCGGTGGCCCGCACGCTGGACCGCCAGCGCTTCGACGGCAGCTTCGGCCTGTGGAGCGCCTATGGCGATTCGGACGCTTGGCTGACCGCCTACGCGACGGAGTTCCTGATCCGCGCGCGTCAGAAGGGCAATCCCGTCCCCGACAAGCCCCTGGCCGATGCGCTCGCCTGGCTGCGCCAGCGCGCCGTTGCCAGCGCCGGCGGGCCCGAGGACTTGGCGGCGCGCGCCTACGCCCTGCACGTCCTGGCGCTGGGCGGCATTTCCCTGCCGGGGCCGGCGCGCTACCTGCACGACACGGCGCTGGAGCAGCTGCCGACCCCGCTCGCCAAGGGGCAGCTGGGCGCGGCGCTGGCCCGCATGGGCGACGCGGAGCGGGCGAACAGCGCCTTCGATTCCGCGGTCGCCCGGCTGGCGCGCAACGAGTGGCACGCCGACTACGGCTCCACCACCCGCGATGCGGCGGCGCTGATCGCGATCGCCGCGGAGGTCAACATGCTGGGCAACCGCCTGCCGGCGTTGCTCGACCGGCTGCCGGCCTCGGCTACCGCGGCGAACCGGACCAACACGCAGGAGAAGGCCTGGGCGGTGCTGGCCGCCGACGCGCTGCTGCGCGGCAGCCCCGGCCCGGTGGAGCTGGCCCTGCCCGGCGGCGTGAAGCGTACGGGCGCGCGGGTCGACCTGACGCCGACCGCCGCGCAACTTGCCGGTGGCCTGCCGGTCGGCAACGCCGGCAAGGCGGCGGTCTGGCAGGCGGTGTCGCTGTCCGGCGTGCCCACCGCCCCGGCCCTGGCGGCGCGCGAGGGGCTGCGCATCAAGCGCAACTTCTTCCACAAGGACGGCAGCCCGGTGAACCTGGACGACATCCACCAGAACGACGTGTTCCTGGTGGTGCTGGAGGGCGAGTCGACGACCAAGCTGTTCCACCAGCTCGCTGTGACCCACCCGCTGCCCGCCGGCTGGGAGATCGAGAACCCCCGCTTCGGCGCCGGGGGCACCAGCGACTTCGAGTGGCTGACCGACCTGTCCGTCCCCAACAGCTTTGAGTCGCGCGACGACCGCTTCACTGCCGCGGTCGACATCGCGGAGGAGGGTCCGCAGACCTTCAAGCTGGCCTTCCTGGTGCGCGCGGTGACGCCAGGAAGCTACGAATTGCCCGGCGCCTCGGTCGAGGACATGTACAAGCCCCGCTTCTTCGCCCGCCAAGCCGCCGGGCGGATCGCGGTAAAGCCGGCGATGTGATGGACGGGCAAGGGCCGCAACCTTCACCCTCTCCCCTCTGGGGAGAGGGAGGGGCCCGCGCCAAGGCGCGGGAGGGTGAGGGGGTTGCGCGTGGCGGTGCGTTCGGCAAAAGCGCATCCCCCTCACCCCAACCCTCTCCCCGGGGGGGAGAGGGAGCAAGAGCCCGTTGGCGAACGGTCGCTCTGGTCGGCATCGTCGGTATCAGTGCTCTCACCGCCGCCCTCCTCACCCTCGACACCCTGTTCCCACCACCCTTGCAGCGGCTTCAGGACCTGTCCGTCACCGTCACCGACCGGGCGGGTGAGCCCCTGCGCATCTTCACCAGCCGGGCCGGGGCGTGGCGCCTGCCGGCAACGGCGGACCAAGTCGCGCCAGCCTTCATCGATCTGCTGCTGGCCTACGAGGACCGCCGCTTCCGCGACCATCCCGGCGTCGATCCGCTGGCCGTCTTGCGCGCGGCGGGGCAGAACCTGACCGCCGGCCGGGTGGTTTCCGGCGCCTCGACCCTGACCATGCAGGTGGCCCGCCTGCTGGAGCCGCGGCCGCGCACGCTGCGGTCCAAGCTGATCGAAATGGCCCGCGCGGCCCAGTTGGAATGGCGCTACGACAAGCCCGCCATACTGGCCATGTACCTGACGCTGGCCCCCTACGGTGGCAATGTGGAGGGGATCCGCGCCGCGTCCCCGACCCTGTTCGGCAAGCCGCCGACGGAGCTGACGCCGGCCGAGGCCGCCCTGCTGGTGGCGCTGCCGCAGGCCCCCTCCCTGCTGCGCCCCGACCGGGCGGCGGAGCGGGCGCGGGCGGCGCGCGACAAGGTGCTGGACCGCGCGGTGCTGGCAGGATCCCTGTCGCCGCGCGCGGCGGAGGAGGCGAAGCAGGAGCCGGTCCCCGCCGCCAAGCTGCCCCTGCCCGCCTCCGCCCCCCATCTGGCCGACGCGCTGCGCGGCGCCCATCCGGGCCAGCCGGTGGTGGCGAGCACGCTCGACGGCGGCCTGCAACGCACCGTCGAGGCGATGGCGCGGCGCGAGGCCGAGACGCTGCACGAGCGGGCCGGCCTTGCCGTTCTGGTGGTGGACAACCGCAGCCGCAGCGTCCTCGCCTGGGTCGGCAGCCCGGATTTCCTGGACGAGCGGCGGCAGGGGCCGATCGACATGGTGCGGGCGGTGCGCTCGCCGGGGTCGGCGCTGAAGCCCTTCATCTACGGGCTGGGGTTCGACGAGGGACTGATCCACCCGCTGACCCAGGTGGCCGACGTGTCCACCCGCTTCGGCGACTACGCCCCGCGCAACTTCGACCGCGGCTTCAGCGGCGACCTGACGGTCGCGGAGGCGTTGCAGCGCTCCCTGAACGTGCCGGCGGTGCTGGTGCTGGACCGCGTCGGGCCGATGCGCTTCACCGAGGCCCTGCGGCGGGCGGGCGCCACGCTGGTGATGCCGCCGGGAACGGCGGAGCCGGGCCTGCCGGTGGCGCTGGGCGGCGCCTCCATCAGCCTGCTGGACATGGCGGCGCTCTACGCCGGGCTGGCGCGCGACGGGATGGTGGCGCCGCTGCGCGCCGATCCCACGGCAGCGGAGGGCGCCGCGAACCGCCTGCTGTCCCCCGCCGCCGCGCAGCAGGTGCGCGCCATCCTGGAGGGGGCGGCCCCGCCCACCGGCGTGGTGCAGGACCAGGGGCAGCAGGCGCTCGGCCCCATCGCGCTGAAGACGGGGACCAGCTACGGCTTCCGCGACGCCTGGGCCTTCGGCGTGACGGAGCGCTACACCGTCGGCGTCTGGGTGGGGCGGCCGGACGGCACGCCCAGCCCAGACCGCTACGGCCGCAACACGGCGGCCCCCCTGCTCTACCGCGTCTACGACCTGCTGCCGCGCGACCGCGGCCGGCCGGCCGGGCCGCTCGCCGCGGGGACCGCGCCGCCGGCGCTGCTCCGCCGCCTGAACGCCGGTGAGCCGGCCCTGGCCGCCGCCGCGCGCCAGCCCGACCCGCCGCGCCTCGTCTTCCCGTCCAACGACATGGTGCTGGAGGCGCTGAGCCCGGACGGGCAAGCCGACCCGCTGACCCTGACCGCCACGGGCGGGCGCCGGCCGCTGTCCTGGCTGGTCGACGGGCGGCGCGTCGCGGTGACGCCGATCCGCCGCGACATCGACTGGACGCCCGGTGGGGCCGGCACCGTGCGGATCACCGTGCTCGACGCCGACGGGCGCAGCGACAGCGCGACGGTGGAGATCCGCTGACGCGACGGACCTCCGGGAAGGCTGCGCTTAAGGTTTTGCCGTACCCGGGCTCGTCGGCGCTTCGGCTGTGGGGGTCCGGTTGTTGGAAGTGACGCGCCAGATCGTGTTCGACAGGTCGTCGGCGACGATCAGGGCACCCTTCGGGTCGACGGTGACGCCGACCGGCCGGCCGAAGGTTTTGCCGTTTTCCTGGAACCCGGTTACGACGTCGACCGGCGGACCGGCGGGGGCGCCGTCGCGGAAGGGGACGAAGACGACCTTGTAGCCGCTGGGCACGTTCCGGTTCCAGCTGCCATGCTCGCCCACGAACGCGCCGTCGGCAAAGCGCCCGCCCATGGCCGGCGCGGAGAAGGCCACGCCGAGTGCCGCGACGTGCGCGCCCAGGCTGTAGTCGGGCTGGATCGCCGAGGCGACCTTCTGCGGGTCCTGCGGCTGGGCGCGCGGATCGACGTTCTGGCCCCAATAGCTGTAGGGCCAGCCGTAGAAGGCGCCGTCGCGAACCGACGTCAGGTAGTCGGGGACGAGGTTGGGTCCAAGCTCGTCACGCTCGTTCGCCACGGCCCACAGCTTGCCCGTGCCCGGCTGGATGGCCAGCGCGGTGGGGTTGCGGATGCCGGTGGCGTAGGGGCGGTGCGCGCCCGTCTGGGCATCGATCTCCCAGATCATCGCGCGGTCCAGCTCCGCGGGCATGCCGCGTTCCGTGATGTTGCTGTTGGAGCCGATGCCGACGTAAAGGAAGCGCCCGTCCTGGCTGGCGGCCAGCGACTTGGTCCAGTGGTGGTTGATGTAGGACGGCAGGTCGGTAACCTTGACCGGCGGCCCGTCGGCGCGGGTCTGCCCCTCGTGGTAGGTGAAGCGCACGAGCGCGTCCTGGTTCGCGACGTAGAGCTGGTCCTTCACCAGCGCCAGCCCGTAGGGCGCGTTCAGATGGTCGGCGAAGACGGTCCGTTCCTCGTAGACGCCGTCGCCGTCCTTGTCCCGCAGCAGGGTCAGGCGGTTGCCGCTCTTGACCGAGGTCGTCCCCTTGGCCTTGATGACGCCAGCGATGAAGTCCTTCGGCCGCACCGCCGACTCCCCGCCGCCCCGGCCCTCGGCCACCAAGATGTCGCCGTTGGGCAGGACGAGGGTCTGGCGCGGGATGCCGAGGTCGGTGGCGATGGCCGTGACCGAGAAGCCGTCCGGCACGTTCGGCTTCTTGCCGCCCCATTGCGCGGGATCGGCGATCTTCATGCTGGGAAGCAGGCCGCTCTCTTGCGCGGGCAGCTTCGGGTTGGCGCCGTACACCGGCGCCCCCGGATCGTCGTTGCCGTCGCAGGCGGCCAGCAGGGCCACGAGCGCCGCGGCGGCCAAAAGGCTGGACCGGTTCATGGCGTCACTCCCACGCGAAGGCTGGAGAAGCCGACCCAGGTCGCCAGGATGGCGGCCACGGTGACGATCACCGACAGGATCAGGCCGTCCGGCATGGATCCATAGGCGTCCCGCGCGTGCACGAACGAGTTGACGAGGCCGAGCGCGAAGGTGACGAGCAGCAGGACGAAGGTGAGCAGCGCCTGCTTCCGGCGCCCGCGGGCGCGGGCCAGGTCGATGAGGGAGGACAGGACCGCCAACCCGGTGAAGACCATGCCGCCCGCGATCAGCCAGGCCGCGAAGTTGCTCCACTGGATGTCAAAGGTCGAATAGTAGGCATAGTCGCTCAGCAGCCCGCCCAGGAACAGCGGGATGGTGGCGGCGAGCAGCACCGCGTGCAAGGGATGGATCCCCCTTGCCGGTCGGTAATGCGGTCTTTCATCGATGACGGCAGCCACGGCGTTGTCTCCTTGCGCGGCAGGACCCCTTGGCGACGCATTGGGCGTCAGCCCACTGGGCGTCAACGCACCGGGCGCCGAAGCACGCGCGAATTGCAGTGTTCATGAATCATAATGCGGGCGCGAAAGGATGGTTCCGGGCGGCGCAGGGCATGCGCGTGCCGAACGGGAGATCACAACACCGTTACGACGGGTCGCGCGCCGGGCACCAAAGCGGCGACCGGGTGTTGAACCGACCCAGACGGCGGCCGGTCGGTATCGGCCGCCACGGGCTGGCCGGGAGGAGCGGATGGGCATCATCGTGAATGGAACCGACGTGGCGTTGCCGGATGATCCGCGCGTGTCCCTGCTCGACCTGCTGCGGGAACGGCTCCGTCTGTCGGGCACCAAGAAGGGCTGCGACCAGGGGGCCTGCGGGGCCTGCACGGTGCTGGTGGACGGCCAGCGCATCCTCTCCTGCCTTGCGCTCGCCGTGCAGTATGAAGGGCGTTCCGTCACCACGATCGAGGGCTTGGGTGACGAGGGCGCGCTGCACCCGTTGCAGCAAGCTTTCATCGAGCATGACGGCTTCCAGTGCGGCTATTGCACACCCGGCCAGATCTGTTCGGCCGTCGGCATGATCGAGGAGTTGCGGCGCGGGGTGCCCAGCCACGTCACCGCCGACCTCGCCGCGACCGCGATCCCGCACAGCCGGGACGAGCTGCGCGAGCGGATGAGCGGCAACCTGTGCCGCTGCGGCGCGCACAACGGCATCATGGACGCCATCGCGGAAACCTATGGGGCCGAGACCCACGCGGAGGCCGCGGAATGACACCCTTCAGCTATGTACGGGCGGCCGACGCGGACGCCGCGGTCCGGCATTCCGGCGTCGACGCCAAGTATCTGGGCGGCGGCACCAACCTGGTCGACCTGATGCGCGAGACCATCGAGCGGCCAGGGACGCTCGTGGATGTCACCGGCCTGTCGGCGGAGATCACGGAAACCGACGGCGGTGGGCTGCTGATCGGCGCCGCCGTGCGCAACACGGCACTGGCGGAGCATGGGCTGGTCCGCCGCCGCTACCCGATGCTGGCGCGCGCCATCGTCGCCGGCGCCTCCCCGCAAATCCGCAACATGGCGACGGTGGCGGGCAACATCCTTCAGCGCACGCGCTGCGCCTATTTCTACGACCGGGCGGGATCGCGCTGCAACAAGCGGGAGCCGGGCCAGGGCTGCGACGCCATCGACGGCTTCAACCGCATGCACGCGATCCTCGGGGCCTCGCCGGCGTGCGTCGCGACCCACCCGTCCGACATGTGCGTGGCACTGGCCGCCCTCGACGCGACCGTGCATCTGAGCGGCGCTGATGGCGAACGCCGCCTGCCCTTCGCGGATCTGCACCGGCTTCCCGGTGACGAGCCCGACCGGGACACGGTGCTGCAGCCCGGCGACCTCATCACGGCGGTGGAGCTGCCGCCCCTGCCCATCGCGGCACGCTCCACCTACCGGAAGGTGCGCGACCGATCGAGCTACGCCTTCGCCCTGGTCTCCGTCGCCGCGGCGCTGTCGGTCGAGAACGGGACCGTGACGGACGTGCGGCTGGCGCTCGGCGGGGTCGCGCACAAGCCCTGGCGCGCGTCGAAGGCGGAGCAGGCGTTGTGCGGCCAGCCCGCGACCGAGGCCACCTTCCGCGCAGCGGCGGCAGCGGAACTCGCCGCGGCCGAGCCACTGCGGGACAACGCCTTCAAGGTCGAACTGGCGCAGCGGACAATGGTCGCCGTGCTCGGCGAACTGGCGGAGGTCGAGGTGTTGGGAGGCGGGGCATGAGCGGCGAAGGCAAGGGCATCGTTGATAAGGGCAAGGAAGCGGTGCAGGGCGTCGCGCAGACGGTGATGAAGAAGGCCGTGGAGCTGGCGCCCGACAGCCTCATGCCGGGTGGCCGGCCCGACCCGCTGATCCGGCGCCAGCACGGCCACATCGGCAAGCCGGTCAGCCGCGTCGACGGCCCGCGAAAGGTGCGAGGCGCGGCCCCCTTCGCGGCGGAGGTCGCGCTGGACGGCATGGCCTACGCCTCGCTCGCCTACAGCACGATCGCAAAGGGGCGCATCGCCGCGATCGACACCGCCGCGGCCGAGGCGGCGCCGGGCGTGGTGCTGGTGATGACCCACCGCAACGCGCCGCGCCTCAACCCGCCGCCGCGTTTCCTCAGCGGCGACAAGGCAGCGGCAGGCGACGATTCGCCGATCATGCAGGACGACCGGGTGCGCTGGAACGGCGAGCCGGTGGCCCTGGTGCTGGCTGAGACGCAGGAGCAGGCCGACCACGCCCGCTCGCTGATCCGCATCACCTATGAGGAGGAGCCGGCGGCGACCACCGTGGCAACCGCCGATGGATGCGAGGTCGGCACCTTCATGGGTGAGCCGCTGCGCGCCGTGGTCGGCGACGCCGACGCGGCCCTGGCCGCCGCGCCCCACAAGGTCGAGGTCGTCTACCGCACGCCGGGCCACAACCACAACGCCATCGAGCCGCACGCCGCGACGCTCGCCTGGCGGGGCGACGAGTTGTTCGTCCATGACGCCACGCAGGCGGTCGCACACACCGCTTGGTCGATGGCGCAGATCTTCGGCCTGGAGGAGAGTCAGGTGCATGTCAGCTCGCCCTTCGTCGGCGGCGGCTTCGGCGCCAAGGGGCTGTGGCAGCATCAGGTCCTCGCCGCGGCGGCGGCGCGGTTGGCCGGGCGGCCCGTGCGCATCGCCCTGTCGCGCGAGGGGGTGTACCGCATCGTCGGCGGCCGCAGCCCGACCGAGCAGCGGGTGGCGCTGGGCGCCGACGCGGACGGGCGCCTGACGGCGATCATCCACCGCGGCGTGACGCCGAAGACGCGCCACAGCCCGATGCCGGAGCCCTTCATCCTGCCGACCCAGAGCGCCTACGCGTCGGAGACCATCGCGCTGGAGGTGAAGACCTGTTACCTGGACATGGTCGCCAACACCTTCATGCGCGCCCCCGGCGAGGCGGTTGGCACCGTCGCGCTGGAATGCGCGATGGACGAGCTGGCCGAACAGCTCGGGATGGATCCCATCGAGCTGCGGATCCGCAACGAGCCGGAGAAGGATCCCATCTCCGGCCGTCCCTTCTCCTCCCGCAACATCGTGGCGGCCTACCGCGCCGGTGCCGAGCGGTTCGGCTGGGACCGGCGCAGCCCGACACCCCGCGCGCGGCGGGAGGGCGAATGGCTGGTCGGCATGGGGTGCGCCACCGCGACCTACCCCTACCACCGCATGCCCGGCGGTGCGGCGCGCATCACGCTGGACGCGCAAGGCCGCGCCCGCGTCGACGTCGCGGCGCACGAGATGGGCATGGGCACGGCGACCGCCCAGGCGCAGGTCGCCGCCGACCGGCTCGGCCTGCCGCTGGAGGCGGTGACGGTGCGCTATGGCGATTCCTCGCTGCCCGGCGTCATCCTCGCCGGCGGGTCGCAGCAGACGGCGTCGGTCGGGCTTTCGGTGATGATGGCCCACCAGGAGTTGGTGGCTGAGCTGCTGAAGCTCGCCGGGAACGATTCACCGCTCGCCGGCCTCAGTGCCAACGAGGTGGAAAGCGCCGACGGCGGCCTGCGCAAGCTGGACGAGCCCGGCCACTTCGAAAGCTACGCCTCGATCCTGGGGCGGGCCGGGCGCGGCGAACTGGCCGCCGAAGGCAGCGCGCCCATGCCGCTGGAGACCATGCACTGGTCGATGCACTCCCACGGCGCGATGTTCTGCGAAGTGCGCGTCAACGCGGTCACCGGCGAGACGCGTGTCAGCCGCTTCCTGGGCTCCTTCGACTGCGGGCGCATCCTCAACCCGAAGACGGCGGCGAGCCAGTTCCGCGGGGGCATCATCATGGGCCTTGGGCTGGCCCTGATGGAGGAAACGCAGTTCGACGAGCGGAAGGGCCGGATCATGAACCGCAACCTCGCCGACTATCACGTGCCCGTGCATATGGACGTGCCGGAGATCGACGTGATCTGGACCGACATCCCCGACCCGCGCGCCCCGATGGGCGCCCGTGGCATCGGCGAGATCGGCATCACCGGAACCGGCGCCGCCGTCGCCAACGCCATCCACAACGCCACGGGTAGGCGGGTGCGGGATTTCCCGATCACGCTCGACCAGCTGCTGTAGACCGGCACGCCCTTATCGGGCGTCCGGCACCAGCCATGGCCGCGCCGTAACGTCGGCGCGGTCGAAGGCGTCGATGGCGTCTTGGTGGCGGAGCGTCAGCGCCACGTCGTCGAGGCCCTCGATCAGGCATTCCTTCTTGAAGGGGTCGATGGCGAAGGACAGCGCGCCGCCGTCCGGGGCGGTCAGGGTCTGGGCCGGCAGGTCCACGGTGACGGTGGCGCCCGGCGTCTCCTGAAGCTGGCGGCGCAGGGCGGCCACCGCGTCCTCCGGCAGGGTGACGGTCAGCAGGCCGTTCTTGGCGGCGTTGGCGGCGAAGATGTCGCCGAAGCTGGGGGCGACGACGCAGCGGAAGCCGGCGTCCACCAGCGCATAGACCGC
This sequence comes from Azospirillum canadense, assembly GCF_025961225.1. Classification (GTDB taxonomy): domain Bacteria; phylum Pseudomonadota; class Alphaproteobacteria; order Azospirillales; family Azospirillaceae; genus Azospirillum; species Azospirillum canadense. The sequence continues at coordinate 104,077 of NZ_JAOQNG010000004.1, forward strand.
CCCCTCTCGCGAGGACCCGCAGCCGAAGTTGCGGTCGGTCACCAGCACGGCAGCACCGGTGTAAGCGGGCACGTCCAGCGGGAACCCGGGCTTGCGCTCGTCATGGAACAGGAAGTTGCCGTAGCCGGCGCTGCGCGGCTTCTTCAGGAAGCGCGCGGGCAGCAGCTGGTCGGTGTCGATGTTGGCGATGTCGAGCGGCACCGCCGGCGCGGTCAGCGTGACGAAGGGATCCATGCTCATGACGCTCCCAGCTTGCGGACATCGGTAAGCTTGCCGGTCGCCGCGGCGGCGGCGGCCATGGCCGGGCTCATCAGGTGCGTGCGGGCGTTGGGGCCCTGGCGGCCGGGGAAGTTGCGGTTGGTGGTGGAGGCGCAGCGCTCCCCCGCCGGAACGAGGTCGCCGTTGATGCCCACGCACATGGAGCAGCCGGGCTGGCCCCATTCCAGGCCGGCGTCGATGAAGACGCGGTCCAGCCCCTCCGCCTCCGCCTGTTGGCGGACCGGGACGGAGCCTGGAACCACCAGCCCCGGCACCACGGCGCGCCGGCCGCGCAGAACCGCGGCGGCGGCGCGCAGATCCTCCAGCCGGGCGTTGGTGCAGGACCCGATGAAGACGCGGTCGATGGCGACGTCCTCCAGGGCCATGCCGGGGGTCAGGCCCATGTAGTCCAGCATCTTGCGCATCTGGCCGGCGCGCACCGGGTCGGCCTCCGCCCCGGGGTCAGGGACGGCGGCGGTGACGGGAACCGCGGTTTCCGGGCTGGTGCCCCAGGTGACGGACGGCGCGATGGCGGCGGCGTCGAGCGTCACCTCGCGGTCGAAGACGGCGCCCGGATCGCTGGGCAGGGTTCGCCAGTGCGCGACGGCGCGGTCGAACATTTCCCCCTTCGGGGCGTAGTGCCGCCCCTCGATCCAGGCGAAGGTGGTGTCGTCGGGGGCGATCATGCCGGCGCGCGCCCCGGCCTCGATCGACATGTTGCAGACGGTCAGGCGGCCTTCCATCGACAGGGCGCGGATGGCGCTGCCGGCGTATTCGATCACATGCCCTGCGGCGCCGTCGGCGCCGATGGCGCCGATCACCGCCAGGATCAGGTCCTTGGCCGTCACATGCGCGCCCAACGCGCCGTCCACGGTGATCCGCGTGGTCTTGGGCCGCCGCTGCCACAGGGTCTGGGTCGCCAGCACGTGCGACACCTCCGTCGCGCCGATGCCGAAGGCGAGCGCCCCGAAGGCGCCGTGGGTGGAGGTGTGGCTGTCGCCGCAGACGATGGTCAGGCCCGGCAGGGTCAGCCCCTGCTCCGGCGCCAGCACATGGACGATGCCCTGCGCCGGGTCGTGCAGGCCGAAATGGCGCAGGCCATGGCGGCCGGCGTTCGCCTCCAGCATCGTCACCATGTTGGCGATTTCCGGGTCGGCGATGGGCTTGGCGCGGCTGTGCGAGGGCACGTAATGGTCGGCGACGGCGAAAGTCAACTCCGGCCGGCGCACCGAGCGATTGGCGTGGTCGATCATGCCGAAGGCGTGGAAGGAGCCCTCGTGCAGGAAATGGCGGTCGATGGCGAGCAGCGCCTGCCCGTCCGGCCGGGTCGCCACCACATGGGCGTCCCAGACCTTCTCGAACAGGCTGCGGGGTTGTTCGGTCATTGGTTGTCCTCCCTAACGGAGTCGGCAGCCGCAACCCCGGCGATGCGCCCCAGCGCCACCGCGGTCAGCAGGCCGTTGCCGGACAGGTAGCCGGACGCCTTTGATCCCGACACGCCGCAGGCGGCGCCACCGGCGGCGTAGAGGTTGGGCAGCGGCGCCCCGTCATTGTTCAACACACGGGCGTCATCATCGACGACCAGCCCGCCCTGGGTGTGGAACAGGGCGCCGGTGACGCGAACGGCGCGGTAGGGCGCAACCAGCGGCGCCGAGCCGGCGAAGTCGCGGCCGAAGCCGTCGGTTCCGCCCGCCGCCTTCAGCCGGTCGACCTCGGCCAGCGTGGCGGCCAGCGCGTCGGCGTCGATCTTCATCAGGCGGGCGAGATCGGCGGGCGTGTCGGCACCCAGCACCGCGCCCATCGCTTCGGCCTGCCGGAAATCCTCGAACTGGCGGGCAATGGCGGCGATGCGCTCGTCGAAGACAGTCCAGGCGATGCCCTGGGGCTGGCGCAGCACGACGGCGGCCTGCTCCGAATAGCCCTGCGCCTCGTTGGAGAAGCGCCGACCCTCCGTGTTCACCTGCACACCGCCCTCGGTGACCGTGGCCCAGGTGACGAGGATGCCGGCGGGATGCGCGACGGAGCCGTGCCCCTGGTGCCCCGACAGGTGCCGGGTTGCCGCACCCAGCGCCTGCCCCCAGAGCAGCGCGTCGCCCTGGTTGCCGGGATGGCCGAAATAGAGCGCGTCGGCCAGCTCCGGCACATGCCGCTCCACCAGCGCCTTGTTGCCGCCATAGCCGTTGCAGGCGAGGACCAGCGCGCCGCAGCCGATCCGCTCGACACTGCCGTCCGGCCGGGTGACCTCCACACCGCGGACACGGGGGCTGTCGGCGTAGAGCGCGGTCACATGGGCCTCGCACAGCACGTCGATGCCGGCCGCCTCCACCGCGCCGCGCAGGCGGTCGATCAGCTCCGCCCCTGACCGGCTGGGCAGGCCGTGCATGCGCCGGGCGCTGTGGCCGGGATAGGTGAAGTTGTCCACCACCGAGAAGGGAAGCCCGTAGCGGTCGGCCAGCCATTCCAGCGCCGGCCCGACAGCCCGGGCGGCGCGGGCGACCTCGGCCGGGTCCGGTTCGCCCTTCGCCTTGGCGATGATGTCGGCGGCGAAGCGCTCCGGACTGTCCTCGATCCCGGCGTCGCGCTGCCAGCGGGTGCCCGGGGCCGGAATCAGCCCGGCCGACAGGGCGGTGGAGCCCTGGGGCAGCGCGTCGCGCTCCAGCACCAGCACCTCGGCCCCCCGTTCATGGGCGGCGAGCGCTGCGATCATCCCCGCGGCCCCGCCGCCGATCACGACGACGGGAACCGTGAATTCGAACGCCATACCGTCGGCGGGCAGGATGCGGCTCATGGGGCGGCGACCTCCTCCAGCATCGTGGCGATGGTCGCCACGCGACAGACCAGGCGCAGCGCGGCGACGGAGACGTCATGCACCTCCCGCGTGAAGGCGGCGCAGCCGTCCTCCAGCAGGATGGTCTGGAACTCGCGGACATGGGCGTCGCGCACGGTGGAGGCCACGCCACCGTTGGTGACGATGCCGCAGACCAGCAGCCGCTCGACCCCGCATTTCCGCAACACCCATTCCAGCCGCGACATGTAAAAGGCGGAATAGGCGATCTTCTCCACCTCCACATCGACGGGCTGGAGCGTGTCCACCGTGCGGTGTCCCCAGCTTCCGGGCTGGAAATCACCCTTGGCGAGGAAGGGGCGCAGCGCTTTCAGGTGGGGGAAGATCATCGGCTCCCCGCCGCGGCCGGGCACGAGGGTGAAGTTGGTGGAGATGACCCAGCCGCCGCGCGAGCGCATAAGGTCGGCCAGCGGCTTCACCCGCTCCGGTAGGGCCAGGATCTCCGGCGCGGTCTGGCCGGCGCGACCGTAGGCACCGTCGGGGTGAATGAAGTCGTTCTGCAGGTCGCAGACCAGCAGGGCGGTGCGCTCGATCGGGATGGCGGTGCTGCTCATCGGCCGCTCCTTTCCACGATGACGTTGCCGAAGCCGTCGACGCGGGCGCTGAGGTCGGGGTCGATGACGGTGGTGGCGTCCGGCTGCTCCAGGATGGCCGGACCGTGGATTTCTGCGCCGACCGGCAGGTCGAGGCGGTTGTAGACCGCCGTTTCGTGCCACGCTCCGTCGAACCACACCGGGCGGGAGCCGGCGTGGGCGCCTTCCACCGTCGTGCCGGGCTGCGGGGCCAGGGCGGCGAGGTCGAAATGCGGGCGGCGGCCGATGGCGGCGGTGCGCAGGTTGACGATCTTGGCTCCCACCCCCGGTAGAAGGCGGCTGAAGGAGGCCTGATAGGCGCGCTCGAAGGCGGCGCGGATGGTCGCCTCGTCGATCCTGGTGGTGCCGTTCTGCACCGACACCGGCAGCGGCACGGCGACCGTGTGGGTCTGGCCGATGTAGTGCATGTCCAGTTCGAAGACGAGGTCGATGCGATCGACGCTGAGGCCGGCGGATTCCACCACGGCGCGGGCCGATGCTGCCTCCTCCACCATGCGGCGGTCGAGCGAGCCCGCGTCGATGCCCGCCAGCGGCAGGTTCACCGTCTGCACCTGATCGTGGCGGATGTCGGCGATGACGCAGCCGAGCGCGGAGGTCACGCCGGGGAAGCGCGGCACCAGCGCCGCCTTCAAGCCGACCTCCTTGATCAGCGCGCCGACATGCAGCGCGCCGCCGCCGCCGAAGGGCACCGCGGCGAACTTGGCCGGGTCGTGCCCGCGCTCGATGGAGACGAGGCGAATGGCGCCGGCCATCTTGCTGTTGGCGATGCGCACCACCGCCTCCGCCGCCGCCATGACGTCGAGGCCGAGGGGTTCGGCGACGTGGGTGGCGATGGCCTTGCGGGCGGCGTCGACGTCCAGCCGGGCGAGCTTGCCGCCGATGGGCCGTTCCGCGTTGATGCGGCCGAGCAGCACGTTGGCGTCGGTCAGCGTCGGGCGCGTGTTGCCCTGGCCGTAGCAGACCGGCCCCGGCCGCGAGCCGGCGCTCTCCGGCCCGACCTGGAGCATGCCGCCGGGATCGACCCCGGCGATGGAGCCGCCGCCGGCGCCGATGGTGGTGATCTCGATCATCGGGGTGCGGACGACGAGGCCGAAATCGATGGTGGTCTGGGCGGCCAGCATGGTCTGCCCCTCCACCACCAGCGACACGTCGAAGCTGGTGCCGCCGAGGTCGCCGGTGATGACGTTGGGGAAGCCCGCCGCCTTGGAGATCGCCGCCGCGGCGATGACGCCGGCCGCCGGCCCGGACAGGGCGGTGCGCACCGGCAGCCGCCGCGCGGTGTCGGTGGACATCACGCCGCCGTTCGACTGCACGATGTGGAAGCGCCCGCCGAACCCCTCCCCCGCCAGCGCGTTGTCGAGCTTGGCGAGGTAGCTGCCGACCACCGGCTGGAGATAGGCGTTCAGCGCGGTGGTGGAGGTGCGCTCGAACTCCCGGATCTCCGGCAGGATGCGGGCGGAGCACTCCAGGTTGGCGTTGGGCCAGACCGACCGCGCCGCCTCCAGCGCCGCCAGCTCGTTGGCCGGGTTGGCGTAGGCGTTGATGAAGACGATGGCCAGCGCCTCCGCCCCCATCGCCACCAGCCGGCGGGCGGCGGCGCGCACCTCCTCCGCATCGACGGCGGTGCGGATGGTGCCGTCGGCCAGCGTGCGCTCCGCCACCTCCAGCCGCAGGTCGCGGTCGACCACGGGGACGAAGTCGCCCCACAGGCCCCAGGTCTGGCGGCGGTCGCGGCGGCGCATTTCCAGCACGTCGCGGAAACCGGCGGTGGTGATCAGCCCGACCTTGGCGCCCTTGCGCTCCAGCAGCGCGTTGGTGCCGACGGTGGTGCCGTGGACGATGGAGCCGAGGTCCGCGACCGCGCCGAAGCTCTGCAAGCCGGCCAGGAATCCGACCGCCTCGTCGCCGCGGTTGGAGGGGACCTTGGCGGTGCGGAAGCTGCCACGCGCCTCGTCGTAATGGAACAGGTCGGTGAAGGTGCCGCCGACATCGACGCCGACGATGGCACCCTTGGGAATACCGTTGCTCGTGCTCATGGTCTTGGTCCCGGATTCGTCAGGCGGCGGAGGGTTCGCGCAAGGCGGCGGTGGCGGCGAGGTCGAGCGTGCCGTCCTCGGTCAGGGCCACGCCGTAGGCGCCGCGCGCCGCATCAACGCCGAGGTAGCCGAGCCGCACGTCGCGGGCCACGGCCTCCGCATCGCGGCGCCGCGGGTCGCCCCAGCCGCCACCGCCCGGCGTTTCCAGCCGCACGCGCTGGCCGTCGCGAATCTTCACGTCGGTGACCTTGGAGGCGAGCGGCGGCGACTTCTCGCCTTCGTCGCTCTGCCAGGTGAAGCGGTTCAGCGCCGCGGGCGTGCCGCCGGCCACGCCAAAGGGCGCGAAGACGCCGCGCTCGCCCAGCAGGAAGACGTCGGCGTCGGTCAGCGCCTCGATCTCGTAGACCGCGCCCAGACCGCCGCGGTGCAGGCCGGCGCCCGCGGAATCCGGGCGCAGCGCCCATTGGGTGAACATCACCGGATAGGCCGCTTCCAGGATCTCCACCGGCGGGATGGTGGCGGTGGAGATCGGGTTGTTGGCGTGGTTCAGCCCGTCGCTCTCCGGGTTGCCACCCAGGCCGCCGCCGAAGAAGGAGAACATGACCCAGCGCGAGCCGTCCTGCCGATGGCCGGCCAGCGACAGCGCGTTGATCGTGCCGAAGGGGGCGGCGGTGGCGCGGGCGGGATCGGCCAGGGCCAGCGCGCCGAACACCACGCCGATGACGCGCAGGATGGTTTCCGTGTAGCCGCCGACCGGCTTGGGCGGCTTGACCGCCAGCAGCGTGCTTTCGGGGATGACGAAGGTGATCGGGTTCAGGCAGCCGGCATTCGCCGGCACGTCGGTGAAGACATGCTTCAGCGCGACGTAGCAGCAGGCGACCGCCGTGGAGTAGGCGATGTTGAGCGGCCCGGCGCAGGGGGCGGAGGAGCGGGAAAAGTCCAGCGTCATGCGGTCGCCGGAAATGGTCAGGTCCAGTGCGATGCGCAGCCGATCCGCCGTGATGCCGTCGTTGTCGAGGTAGTCCTCGAAGCTGTAGGTGCCGTCGGGCAGCTTGGACAGCGCGCTGCGCATCAGCGCCTCGGCCCGCGCGGTGAAGGCGTCGAAGGCGGCGGCGACGGTGTCCTCGCCATGCTCGTCCAGCAGCTCGGTCAGGCGGCGCACGCCGAGGTCGAGCGCGTTGAGCTGTCCGTTCAGATCGCCGTAGTTCGACACCGGCACGCGCGAATTGGCGGCGAGGATCGCCAGCAGGTCGTGGTTCATCACCCCGGCCCGGACCAGCTTCACCGGCGGGATGCGCACGCCCTCCTGGAAGCTGTCGGTGGCCCGCGCGTTGAAGTTGCCCGGCACGTTGCCGCCGATGTCGAGCCAGTGGCCGACCGACGCCATCCAGCAGAACAGCCGCCCCTGGCGGAAGATCGGCCGCACCAGACGGAAGTCGTTCAGGTGGGTGCCGCCGTCGTAGGGGTCGTTGAACAGGAAGATGTCGTCGGCGTGCAGGTCGCCCTCCTTCGCCACCTTGTCGATCACCGCCTTGACCGCGAAGGCCATGGCGCCGACGAAGATGGGCAGGCCGTTGGTGCCCTGCACCAGCGTGGCGCCGGTCTCCGCATGGTAGAGGCCGTGGCAGGCGTCGCGCGCCTCCGCGATGATCGGGTTGAAGGCGGAGCGGTAGAGCGTCGCGTCCATCTCGTCGGCGATCTGCTCCAGCCGGCCCTTCAGGACGGCGAGCGTGACGGGGTCGATCGTGGTGGTTCTGGTGGTCATGCTGCGTCCTCCCGATTGGTGGAGGTGAAGTCCTTGTAGGTGTCGCCGAGCGCCAGCATCTCCGGCGTGCCGATCAGGTCATTCAGCGCGTTGAAGTCGAACATGCGGTCGCGGAAGGGCTGGGTGGTGCCGTGCTGCGCCAGCGAGGCGTAATAGTCCTGCGCCTGCCGGGCCAGCGCCCGCACGATGCCGCCGGGGAAGATCACCAGCCGGTAGCCGAGGTCGCCCAGGTCGGCGGCGGAGCTGATCGGCGTCTGCCCGCCCTCCACCATGTTGGCCAGCAGCGGGCGGATGCCGCCCAGATCCGTGGCGATGGCCGACAGCTGCTCCCGGCTCTTCGGCGCCTCGACGAACAGCACGTCGGCCCCGGCCTCCACGTAGAGCCGGGCGCGGTCCAGCGCCGCCGGGACGCCTTCCACCGCCACCGCGTCGGTGCGCGCGATGATCAGGGTGCCCTCGCTGGTGCGGGCGTCGACCGCCGCCTTGATCTTGCCGGCCATCTCGCCGGCCGGGATCACCGCCTTGTCGGTCAGGTGGCCGCAGCGCTTGGGGAAGCTCTGGTCTTCAAGCTGCAGGGCGGTGGCGCCGGCCCGTTCGAACATGCGCACGGTGCGCTGCACGTTCAGGGCGTTGCCGTAGCCGGTGTCGGCGTCCACCACCAGCGGCGTCGGCACGCGGTCGCGCACCAGCGCGATGGTGTCCGCCACCTCGCTGACCGAGACCAGCCCGATGTCGGGCCGGCCGAGCCGGGTGTAGGCGATGGCCGCGCCCGACAGGTACAGCGCCTCGAACCCCGCCGCCGCCGCCAGCGAGGCGGTGAAGGCGTCGTAGACGCCGGGGGCCAGGACGACGCGGTTCTCGGCGAGCCGGTTCTTGAAGGCGAGATCGGAATGGGTCATCTCAGGCGCTCCCCCCGGCAACGGCAGGCGCCGACAGGAGCCGGGTCAGGGTTGAAAGGTCGGCCGCACGGTCGATGGTCTCGACGCAGTCGGCGATGGCGGCGGCGTGGGAAGCGCCCCAGACCGGACCGGCGAGGTCGGCGAACTTCGCGCGCACTTCCTCCGGGCTGTAGGGGTCCTCGGTGTCGCCCTTGTTGGTCAGCGCCTCCGCCGCGAAGCTGCGGCCGTCGGCGAGCGTCAGGCGGACGCGGGCGGGACGCAGGCCGGGAAGGCGGGCGGTCAGGTCCTTGTTCTCGCGCACCGTCACCCGGCGGGCAAGCTCGCGGGTCGCCGCGTCCTCGCGCGCACCGTCGCGGAAGGCGTCCGGCGTGGCGGCGCCGTTGGCGAGGAAGGTCGCCAGCGCGAAGGGCAGCGAGAATTTCGCCGCCAGCATGTTCTTCGGCTCAGATCCGTTCAGCTGGGCCGCCCAGACATAGGTGTCGACCTCGATGGCCACGACGTCGGCCGGGGCGATCCGCCCGCCCGCCCGCGCCACGATGTCGCCCAGCGCGTCGAGCGCGCCGTGGGTGTAGCGGCAGGCGGCGTGGCGCTTGAAGTAGTTGCGGGCGATCTCCCAGCGTTCGCCCAGATCGTCGATCATCAATGCCGGCCGGAAGTCGGTGGCGATGACGCCGCCGAACACGCTGCCCACCCCGTCGGTCTCGCCGACAAAGCCGCTGGCCGCCAGATCCCAGGCGGTCAGGCCCAACTGGTTCGACACGCCGGCGTAGGCGTTGCGCACGGTGCCGCCCTCCAGCATCGTCCGCCGGCTGGTGGCGAGGCCGAGGGTGGAGGCGATGTTCAGCGTCTCGATCATCGCCGCCGCATCCGCCCGGTTCAGGTGAGCCACGCCCAGCGCCGCCCCCGCGGTGCCCCAGGTGCCGTGCGGGTGGGTGGTGACCAGCAGCTTGGCGGCGATGCCGATTCGCGAGCCGATCTCATAGCCCAGCGCCAGCGCGGTCAGCAGGTCGGCGCCGGAGGATTTCAGGCGCGGGCCGGCGGCGAGGATCGCCGGCAGCACATGAATTCCCGGATGGCCGCGGGCGTACTGGTTGCCCTCGTCCAGCTCCAGCATGGTCCCGGCGACGCCGTTGAGGAAGGCGGCGGACCCGGCGGCGAAGCCACGGCCGGCGCCAATGGCCGGGCACTCACCGGAACCGGCGGTCTCGGCCATGCGGCCCACCAGCGCGCGGCATTCCGGTTCCTGCATGCCGGCGGCGATCACGCCGATGCAGTCGAGCAGCACCAGCTTCGCCCGCTCCACCACCGGGGCCGGCAGGTCGGCGAAGGTCAGGCCGGCGGCGAAGGCGCCCCAGCGGTCGAGCCAGGACGGCCGGGCGGCGGCGAGCAGCTCGCTCGCCGGCTTCACGTCGAAGGACAGGCTTGTCATGTCACCGCTCCCGAGCGGACGGCCATCAGAGGCCGAGATAGGTGCGTTTCAATTCGGGGTCGCGCGCGATCTCGTCGGACGGTCCCGACAGCGCGAAGACGCCGTTTTCAAGGATGTAGGCCCGGCGGGCGACCTCCAGCGACTGGACGACGTTCTGCTCCACCAGCAGGATCGCCAGCCCGCCGTCGTTCAGTGTGCGGATCAGCCCGAACATCTCCTCCACCACCAGGGGCGAGAGGCCGAGCGAGGGTTCGTCGAGAATCAGCAGGAGCGGCTCCGCCATCATGCCGCGGCCGATGGCGAGCATCTGCTGCTCACCCCCCGACAGCGTGCCGGCCAGCTGCGCCTCGCGTTCCTTCAGGCGGGGGAAGGTGGCGAAGATGCGCTCCAGGTTCCGCGCCCGGTTCGGCTTGCCGCGGCGGTAGCTGCCCAGCTCCAGGTTCTCGCGGATCGACAGGTTGGGGAAGATCTTGCGCCCCTCCGGCACCTGGATCAGCCCCTCCTCCACGATGCGCGCGGCGGACTTGCCGTCGATGCGGTTTCCGGCGAACCAGATCTCCCCCGCCCAGGACGGCAGCACGCCCGACAGAACCTTGTTCAGCGTCGTTTTACCGACGCCGTTGGAGCCCAGGACCGTGACGATCTCGCCGTTCTGCACCGCCATGTCGACGCCGCGCAGCACCTCGGTGGCGCCGTAGCCGGTCTTCAGTCCCTGGATGCTCAGAAGCGCCTCAGCCATGGGCCGCCCCCTCCGCCGCCAGACGGGCGGCGGCGCCGTGGCCGAGATAGGCCTCGATCACGCGGGGGTCGGCGCAGACGGCGGCGGGCGGCCCTTCGGCGATCATGCGCCCCTGCGCCAGCACATAGACGCGCTCGCACAGGTTCATCACCGCCTGCATGACGTGCTCGATCATCAGGATCGTCACCCCTTCGTCGCGGATGCCCCGGATCACCGGGATGATGTCGCGGATTTCCGACGGGTTCAGGCCGGCCAGCACCTCGTCCAGCAGCAGCAGCTTCGGTTCGGTGGCGAGCGCGCGCGCCAGCTCCAGCCGCTTGCGCCCGGCGACCGTCAGCCCGCCGGCCGGCCGGTCCAGTTCGGCGCCCAGCCCGACCCGGCGCGCCACCTCGCGCGCCCGGGCGGTGGCGTCGGCGCGCTTGGCGTGGCGCAGATAGGCGCCGACCGCGATGTTTTCGCACACCGTCAGCCCAGCGAAGGGCTGGACGATCTGGAAGGTGCGGCCGATGCCGCGCTGGGCTCGGCGGTGCGGCTCCTCCGCCGTGATGTCGGTGCCCTCGAAGCGGATGCGCCCGTCGCTTGGCGGGACGAAGCCGGAGATCATGGAGAACAGCGTGGTCTTGCCCGCACCGTTCGGCCCGATCAGGCCGACGATCCCGCCGGGTTCCAGCGCGAGCGACGCACTGTCGACCGCCATCAGCCCGCCGAAACGCTTGGAGACGCCGTCAACGGCCAGCATGGGAAACCTCCTTGGTGCCGCGCGCCACCATCCCGCGGCCGCGGTCGCGCAGCCGTTCCAGCAGGCCCAGGATGCCGCCGCGGGCGAAGGCGACGGCCAGCACCAGCACGCCGCCGAAGACGATCAGGTCGATGCCGGGGATGCGGCCGGCGAACTGCTTGGCGACCTCGCCCAGCCCGTGCAGGGTCAGCGCCCCGACCACCGGGCCGAAGACGGTGCCGACGCCGCCGATGATCGGGGCCAGCAGAAGCTCCACCGAAATCCAGCTGCCGTAGGCGATGTTGGCGTCGATGTAGAGGAAATACTGGGCGTAGAGGCAGCCGGACAGCGCCGTCACCGCGCCCGACAGGGCGATGGCGCGCAGCTTCACCGCCAGGGAATCGACGCCCAGCGCCTTGGCCGCGTCCTCGTTCTCGCGCACCGCCACCAGCTGCGCCCCGAAGCGGGAGCGCTGGATCCAGCGCGTCAGCAGCAGCACCGCGGCGACCAGCGCCAGGACCAGCCAATAGAAGACGGCGCGGTCGGCGAATTGCAGGTTGGCAGGGCTGACGTCCAGCTTGATCAGCAGGCCGGCGGCCCCGCCGGTGAAGGAGGCGGCGTTGGCGAGGATGCGGAACACCTCCGCAAAGGCTAGCGTGACCAGCGCGAAGTAGGAGCCGCGCAGGCCCGACCGGAAGCTGAGATAGCCGATCGACCAGCCGACCACAGCACCGGCCCCCGTCGCCAGAACCAGCCCGGCCCAGGCGTTGACGCCATAGCGCAGTTGCAGGATCGCCGTCACATAGGCGCCGGTGCCGAAGAAAGCGGCGTGGCCGAAGCTGAACTGGCCGCCGAAGCCGCCCAGGATGTTCCAGCCCTGCGCGCCCAGCGCCACGATCAGCATGAAGACCAGGAAGTTCAGCACCGGGCTGGACGTCACCACCAGCGGCAGCAGGGCCGCCAGGATGGTCAGGACGGCGATCGGGATCAGGTCGCGCGCGGTCATGCCTTGGCTCCGAACAGGCCGGTCGGCCGCACCAGCAGCACGGCGATGAAGATCAGGAAGATGCCGATCTGGCCCAGGCTGTCGCCCAGGAAAAGGCCGCACAGGCTCTCCACCACGCCGATGAACAGGCCGCCCAGCAGCGCGCCGGGCAGCGAGCCCATGCCGCCCAGCACCACCACCGTGAAGGCGACCAGCACGAAGGCGCCGCCGATGCGCGGGTTGACGTAGAAGGTCGGCATCAGCAAGCCCGCCGCCACGGCGAGGCAGGCGCAGCCCATGCCGAAGGTCACGGCATAGACGTGCGGCACATCGATGCCGACCAGGTTGGCGCCCAGCTTCTCCTTGGCGACCGCGCGGATCGCCTTGCCGGTGTCGGTGCGGTTCAGCACCAGCCACAGCAGCCCGGTGACCACCACCGCCACACCCAGCCCGATCACCCGCGGGTAGGACAGTAGCAGCGGCCCCAGCGCCACCACCTGGAAGGAATAGTCGGTGTCGAGCGTGCGTGTGTCGGACTGGAACAGCGCCAGCAGCACATTTTCCAGCACGATGGACAGGCCCAGCGTGACCAGCAGGATGTTGCCGTCGTCGCCGTGGCTGGCCGGCCCGATGACGAAGCGCTGCAAGCCGTAGCCCAGCGCGAACATCAGCGGCACCAGCGGCAGGATGACCAGATAGGGGTCCATCCCCAGCCAGGCCCAGGCGATCCACACCCCGAACATCGCGCAGGTCAGCAGCGCGCCGTGGGCGAAGTTGATGATGTGGAGCACGCCGTAGATCAGCGTCAGGCCGAGCGCGATCAGCGCGTAGACCGCACCGGTCATCAGCCCGTTCAACGCCGCTTCCAGGATGATCTGAGGTGAATACATGGCAGCCCGCGCCTGATGGGAATGGCCCCCGCACCCGTCCGGCGGGACGGGTGGAGGGAGACTTGCGGAGGTGCGACGGCGGAAGGGCGGATCACGCCGCCGGGAAGTTGGCCTTCGCCTCGGCGAACGCGTCGGGGAAGATCACCTTGATGTCCTCCCCTTGGATCTGGGTGTTGATCGGGGTGGCGCCCTCGTTCTGGCCGTTCACGAACTTCGTCGGACCATAGGGCATGATGTGGCCGGCAAAGGTGGAGGCGTTCAGCGCCTCGATGATCTTCTTGCGGTCGGTGGAGCCGGCGCGCTCGATGGCGTCGGCCAGCAGCAGCAGGTTCGAATAGTTCAGCGAGACGTTGTAGGCGAAGGACTTGCCCTGCCCTTCCACCGCCTTGCGCAGGGCCAGCGCCTTCGGGTTCTTCGGGTCGTGCCAGTGGTTGCAGTCGATGACGTTCTGGGCCGCCTGCGGGAATTCCTTCACGAAGCGCCCGTTCGACGCCGCCCCGCCCAGGATCGCGTAGACGCCCTTCGGCTTGATGCGCTGCTGCTGCATGGTGCGGGCAAGCAGCACGAACTCGCCGTAGTAGTTGGACGGGATGACCAGGTCCGGATTCAGCGAGCGGATGCGCAGCGCCACGTTGGACATGTCGCGCGCCGGCGTCGGGTGGGCAATGGTCTCCAGGATCTCGAAGCCGCGCTTGGGCAGTTCGGCCTGCAGCAGCTTGGCGAGGCCGGAGCCGAACAGGCCGTCCTCGTGCACCAGCACGACGGTCTTGGCCGGCTTGCCCGCCCGGTCGTTGATCGCGGTCAGGTTGTCGAGCGCCACCTGCGTGACCTTGCCGAAGCCGGGGCTGAAGCGGAAGGTGTTGGCGAGGCCGCGCGTCATGATCTGGTCCGACACGCCGACATCGACCAGATACGGCAGGTCGTAGCGCGCGGCGGCCTGGGAGGCGGCGAGGCAGATCGGGCTGGCGAAGCCGCCGACGATGGCCGACACGCCCTCGGCCTGCATGCGCTCCACTTCCTGCGTGCCGGCTTCGGGAGTAGAGCGGGCGTCGCCGAACAGCATCTCGATCTTGGCGCCGCCCAGGGACTTGATGCCGCCCGCGGCGTTGATCTCGTTGATCGCCATTTCGGCGCCCAGCCGGCCCAGGTCGCCGTCGTGGGCGAGCGCGCCGGTCACCGGCTGGAGGATGCCGATCTTCACGGCGGCCGGGGTCTGCGCCCGCAAAATCGACGGGGCGGCCACCGGCACCGCGGCAAAGGCGGCGGCCGCGGCCCCGGCCTTCAGCACCGTGCGGCGGGAAATGCCGGAGAAGGCGGAGTCCTGAACCGAACGTCCCATAACGCTCAACTCCTCTGTTTGATGGCCCGCGGGGTGCGGGTGGGCTTTTCGCCCGGTTTGTTTTTCTCGGTCTTGGCCTTAGTGGCGGCGCGCGGCCAGCCCTGCGCCGGGCTCCAGCGCCGTTCGCCGTCGTCGCCGATGCGCACCAGATCCATGTGGAAGCTGTAGCGGTCGGGCCGGTACAGGGCGTGCAGATGCTCCACCCCGCGCCCCGATGGCTCGTACACGATGCGGGTCAGCGTCAGCAGCGGGGAGCCGATCTCCAGGTCCAGCGCCGCCGCCGCCTCCGGCCCGGCCAGCGTGGCGTTGATCGCCTGGGTGGCGCGCTCGGTCGTCACGCCCGACCGTTCGATCAACTCCAGCAGGGGGCGCGCCGCCAGTTCCGCCTCCGAATAGGTCAGGCCGAGCCATTCCGGCACATGGGTGGTCAGGTAGGAGAAGGGCTCCCCGTCGATCAGGCGGACGCGCACCGACCGCTGGACCCGTTCGCCCGGCTTCAGCCCCAGGCTTTCGCCGATCGCTTCCGGTGGCGCGACGTAGCCGAAGGACAGCAGCTTCACGTCGGTGCTGCGCCCCATATCGATCAGGTGCGACAGCACGTTGGACAGGTCGGCGACGATGGGGCGGACGCTGCGGCTGTCGTGGACGAAGGTGCCGGAGCCGGGCTTGCGCTGCACCAGCCCTTCCTTTTCCAGCAGGTCGAGCGCCCGGCGCACGGTCACCCGCGACACCGCGTGTTCCGCCGCCAGCGCCGGCTCCCCCGGCAGGCGCCCGCCCGGCGGCAGGTCGCCGGCGACGATGCGGTCGCGCAGCAGCAGATAGATCCTGCGTGCCTTCAGGGGTTCCACCGACGACTTCACAGTGCCCCGCCTCCCCTCTCGCCGGAAACCGGTGTCTGCATCTCGATCAGACAGGAACCTGTATGATCGATAATACAGCTTTGGTCAACAGTGATGTTTGGAGTGCGAACGATCAGGACCCGCGCAAAACGTGCAAAGGCCGGCCCCGTTATCACCGGGCACCATATAACGCATTGAAAAAACGTCGATATTTGTTGTTTTCCTGTTGACGTGCCGGGGACGTAAAGCCAACCTGCCGTCGGGCAGGACGTTTACCGGCGGCTTGCGGGCTTGCCGGCCCGTGTTGATGCGCACCAAACAACGAAGGGGACCCTTCATGACCAACACGACGCCGGAGCTTGAGGCGCTCCTCATGCAGCGATCGCTGACCGACGCGCAGCTGCTGGCGGCGGCGGACGCGGCGGCGGACTTCCGGATCCTGCCGGACGCGACGGTGCTCAAGATCGGCGGACAGAGCGTCATCGACCGCGGCCGCGCCGCCGTCTACCCGCTGGTGGACGAGATCGTCTCCGCCCGCAAGGCCCACAAGCTGCTGATCGGCACCGGCGCCGGCACCCGCGCGCGCCACATCTACTCCATCGCGGCCGGTCTCAACCTGCCCGCGGGCCTGCTGGCACAGCTCGGCGCCTCGGTGGCCGACCAGAACGCCGCGATGCTGGGGCAGCTGCTGGCCAAGCACGGCATCTCCACGGTCGGCAGCGCCGGCCTTTCGGCGGTGCCGCTCTACCTCGCCGAGGTGAACGGGGTCGTCTTCAGCGGCATGCCACCCTACAAGCTGTGGGTCCGCCCGGCCGCCGAGGGCGTCATCCCGCCCTACCGCACCGACGCCGGCTGCTTCCTCGTCGCCGAGCAGTTCGGCTGCAAGGCGATGATCTACGTGAAGGACGAGGACGGCCTTTACACCGCCAACCCGAAGACCTCGAAGGACGCCACCTTCATCCCGAAGATCTCGGTCGACGAGATGAAGGCCAAGGGGCTGCACGATTCGATCCTGGAGTTCCCGGTGCTCGACCTGCTGAAGGACGCGCGGCACGTCCGCCAGGTGCAGATCGTGAACGGCCTGAAGCCCGGCAACCTGACCCGCGCGCTCGCCGGCGAGCATGTCGGCACCATCATCACCGCGAGCTGAAGGACCGCCACCATGTCCGATAACGCCATGTCCGATACCGCCAACAGCATCAAGCACGTGGCCTCGCCGCTCGCGCGCCAGACCCTTCTCGACAGCGACCTCACCCGCCCCGTCGCGGGCGTGCGCCCGATCCGCCTGCTGCCCTGGCTGCAGGTCGTGAAGATCGGCGGCCGCTCCATCATGGACCGCGGCGCCGACGCGATCCTGCCGATCGTGGACGAGATCCGCTCGCTTCTGCCCGAGCACCGTCTGCTCATCCTGACCGGCGCCGGCATCCGCGCCCGCCACCTCTACGGCGTCGGCCTCGACCTCGGCCTGCCGGTCGGCTCACTCGCCCCGCTCGCCGCGACTGAGGCCGGGCAGAACGGGCACATCCTGGGGGCGCTGCTGGCGCCCGACGGCGTTTCCTACGTCGAGCACGAGACCATCGCGAGCCAGCTCGCCATCCACCTGTCCGCGGCCCGCGCGGTGGTGGGAAGCGCCTTCCCGCCATACCACCACCACGAGTTCCCAGGCGCGCGCATCCCGACGCACCGGGCCGACACCGGCGCCTTCCTGCTCGCCGACGCGCTGGGCGCCGCCGGCCTGACCATCGTGGAGGACGTGGACGGGGTGTACAGCACCGACCCCAACGGCCCGGACGCGGACAAGGCCGAGCTGCTTCGCGAGACGAATGCCGCCGACCTCGCGGCGCTGGAGGGCACGCTGCCGGTGGACCGCGCTCTCCTGGAGGTCATGGGCAACGCGCGGCACCTGGAGCGGGTGCAGCTCGTGAACGGGCTCGTGCCGGGCCGGCTCACCGCCGCGCTGCGCGGCGAACATGTCGGCACGATCATCCGCACCGGCGCGCGCACGAACTGAGCCGAGATGGTCCCCGTTTCCCGGACGGTCCGATAAGCTCGGCTCGCCCGGGATGAGGGACCGACCCATATGTTCATTGAGGATCAGGCCGCCGCATTTCGGAAGCCGCTGGGAGGAGACATCCGACCATGGACCACGTCTACGATCGTGCGAACGAGGATCTCGGGAACATCGTTCACCTCGAACATGTCAACCTCAGGGTCCCCGACCAGCGGCTTGCGACGCTGTACTATGTGAGTGGACTGGGCTTGACCCGCGACCCGTACCTGATGACCGGGGTCGGCAATATGTGGGTGAATGTCGGCCGCAGCCAGTTCCACCTGCCCGTGGGTGGCGCTCAGCTCCTGCGTGGCCATGTCGCGATCGTGCTGCCGAGCCGTGCGGGGCTGCTGCGGCGCTTGGCGGCGGTGCGGCGGGACCTGGAGGGCACCCGTTTTGCCGTCCAGGAGCATGAGGAGTATGTCGAGGCAACCTGCCCGTGGGGCAACCGCATCCGCTGCTACGAGCCGCAGGACCGCTTCGGTCCCGTCGCGTTGGGCATGCCCGTGGTCAGCTGCGACGTGCCGCCGGGTTCAGCAGAGGCAATCGCGCGATTCTATCGGGAGATCCTCGGCGCTCCCGCGACCATGGACGACCGCGGCGGCCCGATTGCCCGCGTCAGCGTTGGCATCGGCCAGGAGATGGTCTTCCACGAGACGGACCGCCCGATCCCGCCCTATGACGGGCACCACATCCAAATCTACCTCGCCGGGTTCTCCGGCCCCCACCGCCGTCTTCAAGAGCGGGGGTTGGTCACCGAGGGGAGCGACCAGCACCAGTACCGCTTCCGCGAGATCATCGACCCGGCGTCCGGTCGGCCGCTCTTCACCCTTGAGCACGAAGTCCGCAGCATGCGCCATCCGCTCTACGCCCGGCCCTTGGTGAACCGCAATCCCGATCTCAGCGCCGCCAACTACGCGCCGGGGCACGAAGCCCTGGCTTGGTCCTTGGCGCCGATGACGGGCACGGACCTTTGATGCGCCCACCATCAAGCCTGTTCCGCGTAAGATGAAAGCCGGCCGCGAAGCGTGGTGAGCATTTGGTCGCGCACGCCGTCGCGTGTGCTTCTCACCCACGCCGCCGCGAGCGGCAATCGATCCGACTCTCCCGTCCGCTCCAGCTCCAGTGGGATGAACCGCAAGCTTGAAGTCGCCATTCGCGAGGTCCAGCGAGGAACCAGCGCCACCCCCAACCCCGCCCCGACCAAATTGATGATCGTCTGCTTTTCCTCGGCGAGTTGAGCGATGCGGGCTTGCAGCCCAGCCTCCGCAAACAGTTTGATCGTCAAATCGTGGCTGTGGGGACGCGAACGACGCTCAGGCACGATCAGCGGCTCATCGGCAAGATCCTCGATCCGCACACGCTCACGTCCCGCCAGCGGGTGACGGGCCGGGACGGCGACGACGACCGTCTCATGAAACAGGAACAGGACCTCCAAGCTTTTGTTCGGGCTTTCGGGCGGGCGAACAAAGACGAAGTCGAGCCGCCCCGACAGCAGACGGGGCAGCAGGCGAATGGTCTTGTCCTCGACGATCTGCACAGTCACCTGAGGGTGCTGTTGACGGAAATCATGGAGGAGCATGGGCAGAAGCCCGGCCGCGGCGCTGTCGATGGCACCGACCCGGAGCGTCGCCGCGTGCGTGCGCCCGCGCGACCGGAAGCGCGCGGCAAGGCTGTCGGCCTGTGAAAGCAGGGCGCGCGCTTCATCGAGCAGGCATGCGCCATCGTCGGTCAGCGCAACGCTGCGCGTGGTCCGCGTCATCAGCCGCGTCCCGAGATCCTCCTCCAGCAGACGGACGCGACGGCCCAAGGCCGACGGCAACATGCCCAGCTTCTGAGCGGCGCGCCCGAAGTGCAACTCCTCCGCCACGGCAATGAAGCAACGCAGCTGGTGCAAATCCATCCCCGGTCCTCCGTCGGCGGATTATGCGATTTTTTTGTATAATCGCACGCTGTTTCACGAACGCGGACAGGCTGGTAGACGTCGTTTTCAGCGCCGCGAACATCTCCGCGCAATGACCATGTCCAGCACTGATCCCGTTCCGATCAAGCAACCACACCGATACAGGGCAGGCCCCACCATGCGCGAACACACCGTCGCCACCATCCCCGCCGACGGCATCGGCCCCGAAGTCATCACCGCCGGGATCGCTGTCCTCGAAAGTCTGCAAGAGCGGCTTGGTGATCTGAAATTCACCTTCAGAAACTTCGACTGGGGCTCCGATTATTACAAGAGGCACGGCGTCATGATGCCGGCGGATGGGCTGGAGACGCTCAAGCCGTTCGACGCCATCTATTTCGGCGCCGTCGGCGCGCCGGACGTGCCGGACCACATCACCCTGTGGGGGCTCCGCCTGCCGATCTGCCAGGGCTTCGACCAGTACGCCAACGTCCGTCCGACCAAGATCCTGCCCGGCATCACGTCCCCCCTGCGCAACGTCGGGCCGGGGGACCTCGATTGGGTGATCGTGCGCGAGAACTCCGAGGGCGAATATTCCGGCAATGGCGGGCGCGCCCACCGCGGCCTTCCCGAGGAGGTCGGGACCGAGGTGGCGATCTTCACCCGCGTCGGCGTCACCCGCATCATGCGCTTCGCCTTCAAGCTGGCGCAGTCGCGCCCGCGCAAGCTGCTGACCGTGGTGACCAAGTCCAACGCCCAGCGCCACGGCATGGTGATGTGGGACGAGATCGCGGCCGAGGTGGCGACGGAGTTTCCGGATGTCACCTGGGACAAGATGCTGGTCGATGCCATGACCGTGCGCATGACGCTGAAGCCGCAAAGCCTGGACACTATCGTCGCGACCAACCTGCACGCCGACATCCTGTCCGATCTGGCCGGCGCGCTGGCCGGCAGCCTGGGCGTGGCGCCGACCGGGAACATCGACCCGGAGCGCCGCTTCCCGTCGATGTTCGAGCCGATCCACGGATCGGCCTTCAACATCACCGGCAAGGGCATCGCCAACCCGGTCGCCTCCTTCTGGACCGCCGCGCAGATGCTGGACCATCTGGGCGAGGCTGAGGCGTCCGAACGGCTGATGCGCGCGGTCGAGCGTGTCTGCGGCGCCGGCATCCGCACCCCCGACGTCGGCGGCACCGCCACGACCAAGGAGGTGACCGAGGCGGTCATCGACGCGATCCACAGTTCGAACGTCTAACCGGGAGCCGGGCGATGGCCCCCGATGTGCCGGCGTCTCGGGGATCATCGTCTAGGCGGGCGGTCAGCCGTCACATGTTTCTGCCGCGGATGGCGATGATCGACGTGCCGACCATGCCCAGCGCGAGGATGCCGATCATCGGCGCCAGCCCAAACCGGGTGACGGTGAAGCCGAGCGCCAGGGGCGAGATGGTTTGCAGGAAATTCGTGATCGCCATGCAAAGGCCAACGGATTCGTTGATCCGCCCGGGAGGTGCTGCGGCGTATATCAGAGCCAACGAAATTGGCACGCCCAGACCGATCGTCGCGCCGAGAACCAGGCTGACCCAAAGCAAAGGGTAGAACTGGTCCATGACGGGCAGCAACGCGTAGGCGCCCGCCCCGGCAACGAGCGCCCCAAACAAAATGACCGGCGCGGACAGGTGCCGGGTCAGCAGGGAGACGCTCAGGCGCGACACCACGGTGCCGACGGAAAACGCCCCCAGCACCATGCCGGCCCTGGTTGTCGAGATGGCGATGTCGGCGGCGTGCAGCGAAACCACGAAGGGCACGAAGGTCAGCACGGCGGAGAAGACGCTGCCAACCGCCAGCCAGCGCCGCAACTCCCGAAACCGGAGCAGGTCGATGATGCGGCCACATGGCCCGGTTTCCCGGGATGGCGCGACGTTCTTGCGGAAATTGTGAAAGGGTAGGACCGTGCCCAGAATGGAGCAGGCGGCGAACAGGCCAATTATCATGACGGCTGGCCTGGGGCCGGCTGTGTCCAAGGCAACACCCGCGAGGGTCGGTCCAACGAATTGGAACAGCGAATAGGTTGCAACCAGGTAACCGAGGTTGCGCGCCCGATCGACGGCGCCGCCGATCTCGCCGACCGCACGCGTGGCTGCGATGTGGCTGAACATGGGACCCACGCCCACCAGGCAGGCGACGAGAAGCAACGCCTGGTGATGGGGAGCAAGCAGGAACAGCACGCTCCCCAGCACGGTCAGCAGGCACGCGAACACAATCGGCGCCAGCGTGCCCGTCCGGTCCACCCACCGCCCGAACGGCACGCTGAGGAGCATCGAAGGCACGGTGAAGAGGGCGCCCATGACCCCGGCGAAAACCGGACCGGCGCCCATTGCCAAAGCGATGGTCGGCAGGATCAGCCGGGCGGTCCCGAGAGGCACCGACGCAAAACCGGCGATCAGGATCGTCGGCAGCAACCGGCCGCCTTCATCCGGCGCCTCCGCCGGACCGGCCAGGACATTGTTCCCGGGACATTCTTCATTGACTGACATTCGCCCTGGTCCCGAGATGACAGGCAGACGGTTTGTGTCCATGCTGCTCCTGGGCCGCTCCTGGCGGAACGACCCTTCTCAATCGGCGTAGAGCCCCGCGGCTTTCGCCCGCTGGATCACCAGCGCCGTCACCAGATCGAGGGTCGGCGTGGCGACGCCCACCATTCGCCCGATCTCCAGGGGCACACGGAACAAGGCGTCGATCTCCATGGCGCGACCGAGTTCGAGGTCCTGCAGAACGCTCTGCTTGTGACCAGAAACCGACAGGCGGCTTCTCACCGTCCCGGGGTCGCCGGGATCGCAGCCCAGGGCCCGCGCGATCGCCGCCCCCTCGGCCGCGATGGCGCTGGCCGCATCGGCCAGAACCGGGTGGGACAGCGCGTCGCGCATCGCGGAGGCGGTCAGGACTCCAAGGGTGCCCCCGGTGAGATTCATCAGCAGCTTCGCCCAGATCGCATCCCGGATACGGCCCGTCACCTCCATCTCAAGCCCGCCGACGGTCAGAAGTCCGGCCAGTTCGTCGACCCGCGCGTCGGGCGCCCCGTCGGGCCGGCCGAGGATGATGCGATTGCGCGCATTCTCCGCATGGATCACGCCGGGCTTCCGGACGGTGCAGGCCGTGTAGGCGATGGCCCCCACGACCCGTTCCGGCGCGACGGCTGTCCATATCCGGTCGTCGGGATCGATCCGCGCCAGGCGCGTCCCGTCCAGCGCTCCGCCATGCGCATGGAAATACCACCAGGGAATCCCGTTCATCGCGAAGACGACCCGTGTGTCCACGCCCAGCAGAGGCCGCAGGCCGTCGGCGATCTGCGGCAGCGACGGCGCCTTGACGCTGACGATGACGACGTCCTGTTCGCCGATGTCACGCGCGTCGTCGCTGGCTTTCGGCCGGCCGTGGAAATCGCCGTCTTTCGCCTCGATGAGAAGGCCGTGGTCCTTGATCGCGGCCAGATGCGGCCCGCGCGCAATCACCGAGACATCCGCCCCGGCGCGCATGAGGCGTCCGGCGATATGGCCGCCGACCGCGCCGGCTCCATAAACGCATACTTTCATCGCATTCTATTCCTTGTGAACACCGCGGGCGTTTCCGGGGGATAGGCCCCGCTGTCAGGGACCGATCGGTTCCAGCGCCGCGGCATCGTCGGGAAAGCCGAAGATCGATTTGACCTCCAGATATTCCTCCAGCCCGAAAATTCCCATTTCCCGGCCGTTGCCCGACTGCTTGTAACCGCCCATGGGCGCGGCGACGGACCCGGCGGCACCGTTGAAGAACACGCGCCCAGCCCTCAGCCTTCGGCTCGCGTCGCGCCCCTTCTCGCGGGATCGGGTGAACAGGTAGGCGCCGAGGCCGTAGGGCGAGTCGTTGGCGAGTTCCACCGCCTCTCCCTCCGACGAATAGGACAGGATGGAAAGAACCGGGCCGAAGATTTCTTCGCGGGCGATGGTCATGTCCGGGGTCACATCCGCGAAGATCGTCGGCCTGACGAAATAGCCACGCTCCAGCCCATCCGGCCGCCCGACACCGCCGAGGACGAGGCGGGCGCCCTCGTCGATGCCCTTCCGGATGTAGGCCTGGATCCGGTCAAACTGTGCCTTGTTGACGACCGGCCCCATGGTTGTCGCCCCGTCGGACGGGTCGCCGATCCGAATTTTCGCGGCCTCCGCCACCATATGGGCGACGACCTTCTCGACCTGGTCCACATGGACCAGCACCCGGCTGGGAGCGTGACAGGACTGGCCGGAATTGAAGAAGCCGCGACCGACGTTCCATCGCGCGGCGGCGGCGAGGTCGGCATCGGGAAAGATGATGTTCGCCGATTTTCCGCCCAGCTCCTGGGCGACCCGCTTGACGGTCGGGGCCGCGGCACGCGCGACCAGAACGCCGGCCCGCGTCGAGCCGGTGAACGAAATCATGTCGATCCCCGGATGGCGGCACATCGCCTCGCCCAGGAGCGGCCCGTCGCCGGTCACGACGTTGAACACGCCCTTCGGGACACCGGCCTGATGGAAAACCTCGGCCAGGAACAGGGTCGACAGGGGCGAATACTCGCTCGGCTTGATCACGACCGCGCACCCCGCCGCCAGCGCGTAGGCCGCCTTGGTCACCGGCGTTTGCACCGGCCAATTCCAGGGGGTAATCAAGCCGCAAACGCCGATCGGCTCCCGCCGAATGATGGTGTCGCCGATGCTTCTCTCGAACCGGTATTCCTTCAGAAGGGAGATCGCCTGCCGGAAATGGTCGATCGGCCCCATGGTCTGAACCGGCACGCTCTTGGGCGATCCCATTTCCCGTGCGATCAGATCGGCCAGCTCGGCACGGCGGGCGGTGTAGACCTCCACGATCCGCTCGAACATGCCGATCCGGTCGGAGATGGAGGAGACACCGTAATCGACGAACGCGCGGCGGGCCGCCGAAACCGCCCGGTCCAGGTCGCCCTCGTCACACATGCCGACCGTCGCAAACGCCTCTTCGGTGGTCGGATCGATCAGTGAACTGTGATTTTGCGGCGAGGAGGCCCCCCACGCGCCGTCAATGTAGTATTTTGGATAGGATTTCACCCACGCTCCTCCCGGCTCCTGAACCAACTGCCGTCTGCCGACACGGCCTCTCAGCTATGGCCCCTCAGCTGTTGTGCGTCAGGCCGCCGTCGACGGCGATCGTCTGGCCGGTGACGAAGCCGGCCGCCGGCGTGGCCAGGAAAATGATGGTTCCCGCCAAGTCCTCGGGGACTTGGCCCTTGGGCAGGCACTGTTCGCCCAGAACCCTGACGCGGAACGCTTCGGTTGGGTTGTGGGTGCGCTCGACCTCGGTGGCGATGGCGCCGGGCCGAATGCAGTTGACCGTGATCCCGTGCTGGCCGAGTTCGCGGGCCATCGCGTTGGTCATGCCGATGATGGCCGATTTGGACGTCACGTAATGCAGGTAGTTCGGCACGCCGCGCGGCACGGAATCGGACGAGATGTTGATGATGCGCCCCCATTTCGCGTCCCGCATCGCGGGGGCCACGGCGCAGGCGCAGAGATAGGCGCCGGTGACGTTGATCCTCAGCACCCTCTCCCACTCTTCCAACGGGATCTGGTCGAAGGCCACCTTGTTCAGCGTCGCGAAAATCGCGGCGTTGTTGACCAGGACATCGACCCGGCCGAATTCCTTCAAAACGGTGGCGACCATCGCGTCGACGGTGTCCTTCGCGCCGACATCGACCATGACGGCGAGCGCCCGCCCGCCGGTGCTCCGGATCTCGTTCCGCACCGATTCCGCCTTGTCCAGGTTGAGATCGGCGATCACGACCGAGGCGCCGGCCGCTGCGAACTGACGGGCCAATTCACGCCCGATACCCTGACCTGCACCGGTGACGATGACGACGCGGCCGCGCACACTGAAGTCACGTGCGTGCGACGGCACCCCGGAATCCGCCGGAGCGTGGGTGGACGTCTGACCGAACATTTTCTCTCCCTTGGTTCCAACCGATTTTCGACGAGCCAGCGCCCACGGCTTCTCTGCCAGCGTCGGGCTTCGCCGAAGATCGCACTTTCCAAATAGCCCTGGGCCAAATAGCCCCCGGCCGTTACCGCGGGCCGCCATAAGCAAGCCAGAAAAGCAGCGCTTCGATGAAATCATATACCGGAAAAGCAATTTCAGTTAACCGCGAGAATTAACCGCGCCTGCTCTATATATAAGACGGTATTATACCGCCCCATGAGCGGGGTCTTTTCTGACGAGGCCGGCCTGATTACCGTACAACCAGCCAAGAACGCGATTTGGCGCGGCAAGTTGTCATGGGAAAGGAAACGGGTCATGCGTGTAGCCAGATCTTCGGAGACCGACACTGAGAATGTCGGGACGATGCGCGACGGAGTGCTCGCCCAGAAGCATCTGCTGTTCGGTGAAGACGATTCTCCGCTGAATTACGATCTGAACATGGGCCGCGCGGGAAGCGGCGGCTGGCGGACGCCGCGCCATCGGCACAATTTCGACCAGATCCGCTACGTCATCAAAGGAACCCTGCCGTATGGCGAGAAGCAGTTCCTGCATGAGGGCTGGGTCGGCTATTTCCCCGAAAGCGTCCATTACGGCCCGCAGGAACGCGCCGAGGGGCTGGAGACGATGGTCCTCCAGTTCGGCGGGGCCAGCGGTGGCGGCTATCTCAGCGTGGCGCGTCGCGAGGCGGCGAATGCCGAACTGAACAAGGTCGGCACCTTCAAGGGCGGCAAGTTCATCTACGAGGACGAGAACGGCCAGACCCAGACGCGTGACGGCTCGGAAGCCTGTTTTGAAAAGGCGACCGGCAAGACGCTGGAATTCGCGCCGCCACGCTACACCGACGTCATCGCGATGAACCCCGACGCGTTCGACTGGACGCCTGAGGACGAAGGGGTCCAGGTCAAGACGCTGGGAACCTTCACCGAGCGCGGCGCGCGCATCGGATTCGTCCGGCTCGACCCGGACGGTGTCTACAAGGCCGGGGCGAAGGAGTCGATCGAGATCCTGTTCCTGACCAAGGGCCAAGTGGTGATCGACAACATTGAATACGGCCCGGAATCGGCCTTCGAGCTTCTGCCCGATGAGAAGCCGGTGCCGATGCGCGCCACCCGGGAAACCGAGTTCCTGAGCATCGTGCTGCACAAGTTCTGACGGTTTCCACGTCGAACGCGCCTTTCACCGTCCGGCGACCTCGACCCATCGGCGTCGCCGGGCGATCAAAAAACACAGCTACAAACAAGGGGGGCCGCCAATGGCGGGGATGACGCTGAAGGCGCTGCTGAAGGACGCCGATCTGCTTCGGGAGAGCAATCTTATCGACGGCCTCTGGGTCGAGGCCGACAACGGCGCGGTGACCTCCGTCGTCAATCCGGCGACCGGACAGGTCGTGGGCACCGTGCCTGCGATGGGCGCCACTGAGACCCGCCGCGCCATCGAGGCCGCCAACGCGGCCTTCCCGCGCTGGCGCGCCATGGTCGCCAAGGACCGTGGTGCCATCCTGCGGCGGATCGCCGAACTCATGCACGAGAATGTCGAGGATCTGGCGCTGATCATGACGGTGGAACAGGGGAAACCCCTGGCCGAGGCGCGGGGGGAGATCGCCTATTCAGCCGGTTTCCTCGAATGGTTCGCCGAAGAGGCGCGCCGGGTCTACGGTGAAACCATCCCGCCGCATGTCCCCGGCCGTCGGGTGATGGTGACGAAGGAGCCGATCGGTGTCTTCGCGGCGATCACCCCGTGGAATTTCCCCTCGGCCATGATCACCCGCAAGGCGGGACCGGCCTGGGCGGCGGGATGCGCTGGCGTCATCCGCCCCGCCAGCCAGACACCGTTTTCGGCGCTCGCGCTGGCGGTGCTGGCCGAGCGCGCGGGCCTGCCGCCGGGCGTCTGCAACGTCATCACCGGTCCGTCCGGCGCCACCGGCGGCGAGCTGACGGCGAACCCCCTGGTGCGGAAACTGTCGTTCACCGGCTCCACGGAGGTGGGACGCGTTCTTCTGCGCCAATGCGCGGACACCATCAAGAAGACCTCGATGGAATTGGGCGGCAACGCGCCTTTCATCGTGTTCGACGACGCCGATCTCGATGAGGCGGTGAAGGGCGTGCTCGCGTCCAAATTCCGCAACACCGGCCAGACCTGCGTCTGCGCCAACCGGATTCTCGTCCAGGACGGCGTCTACGACGCCTTCGCCGCCAAGCTCACAGCGGCCGTCGACGCCATGACCGTGGGAAACGGGCTGGAGAACGGCGTCACGCAGGGTCCGCTCATCAACCAGGGCGCGGTCGCCAAGGTGGAGGAACACATCGCCGACGCCCTGACGAAGGGCGCGCGGGTGATCACCGGCGGCCGGCGGCACGCGCTCGGCGGCAATTTCTTCGAACCGACGGTGCTGGCGGACGTGCCGGCCGACGCGTTGATCTTCCAGGAGGAAACCTTCGGTCCGGTGGCGCCCCTGTTCCGCTTCACGACCGAGGAGGAGGCGATCAGGCTGGCCAACGACACGCCGTTCGGCCTTGCCAGCTATTTCTACGCCCGTGACGTCGGACGCATCTTCCGGGTCGCCGAAGCGCTGGAATACGGCATCGTCGGCATCAACGAGGGGCTGATTTCGGCGCCGGAGGTGCCCTTCGGCGGCGTCAAGGAAAGCGGGCTGGGCCGCGAAGGCAGCCGGCACGGGATCGAGGAATACCTGGAAATCAAATACATGGCCCTCGGCGGCCTGTAACCGCGCGGCCCACGGGGACCGGTATAACATCGTGCTATAGCCCAGATCCAAGCCGTGTTGACCGACCGCCGCCAACTTCCAATGATTGATCAACGGATTATGGGAGTACTTAGCAGTGTCGACGCCAACTCAGGATTGGGATCCGCTCGATCCCGACAATCACGGGGATCCGACGGAAATCCATGCCCATCTGCGCGAGAAATGCCCGGTCGCCTGGAGCGACCGGTTCGGCGGCTTCTACGCCCTGACGCGCTACGAGGACGTGACGAAGGCGGCGCTCGACCACAAGACCTTCACGAGCGCGCAGAAGACGACCATTCCGGACACGACCGGCCCGGATCGGCCGCCCCGCGCGCCGGTCGAAATCGACCCGCCGATGCATGATCACTTCCGGGACATGCTCAACCGCTTCTTCACGCCCGACCGGATCCGGCTGCTGGAGCCCGTGATCCGGCGTGCCGCGCGCGAATTGCTGGGCCGCTGCATTTCGCTGGGGGAAACGGACGCGGTCGAATCCTTCACCTTCTACATGCCGATCCAGGTGCAGTGCATCTTTCTCGGCATCTCCGTCGAGGACGGACCCAAGATCAAGACCATCGTCAACCGGATCATCGACGCGGGCGCCATCGGCGACAGCGTGGCCCACAAGGCGGCGAACGACGAGCTTTATTCGTACATCGACGGCGTCCTCGACGCGCGGCGCAAGACGCCGTACGATCCCAACGACATCATCAGCGCCTTGCTGAACGAAGAGATCGGCGGCCGTCGGCAGACCCACGAGGACGTGGCGGGCACCATCCGGCTTTTCCTGCAGGCGGGACACGGCACGACGACCAACGCGCTGGGCAGCATCATCCGCCATCTGGCCTCGATGCCGGCCGACCAGCAACGCCTGCGCCAGAACCCGAAACTGATCCCCCAGGCCATCGAGGAGCTGCTCCGCGTCTGGACGCCGGTCCGGGTGGTCGGTCGCAAGACGACCTGCGACGTGGAGGTCGCCGGCCGGGTGATTCCCAAGGGATCGAAGGTCGGCTTGATGGTCGCCGCCGCGAACCGGGACTCCGCCGTCTTCCCGGACGCCGACACGGTCGATTTCGACCGTAAGCCCAACCGGCACATCGCGATGGGGCACGGCGTCCATCGCTGCGTCGGCGCGGCCCTGGCGCGGGCGCAGCTCCGCATCGCGGTGGAAGAACTGCTGTCGATGACCGACGACTTCGTCCTGGCCGGCGAGGTGGCGTTCAGCACCTGGACGCATCTGGGTCCGTCGAAACTGCCGGTGAGTTTCACCGCACGCTCGCACGACGACGCCGGAAGCAGCACGATCCGCGCCGGCCACCGGGAAACCGTGATGGACGTCGCCGCCATCCGCCCGCTGGCGGAGCGGATCATCGAACTGGAATTGCGCGCGCCGGCCGGCACGCAGCTGCCGGAATGGACGCCGGGCGCCCATGTCGATCTCGTTCTGCCGGGCGAGATCACCCGCTCCTACTCCCTGGCGAGCGATCCCGCGGACCGCTCCGCGTGGCGCATCGCGGTTCTGCACGAAGTCAACGGCCGCGGCGGCTCGGCCACCATCCACCGCATCCAAGCGGGAGAAAGCGTGCGCGTCCGCTGGCCGCGCAACAACTTCCCGCTGAAGCCGGCCGCGGCCTATCATTTCTTCGCCAGCGGCATCGGAATCACGCCGATCCTGCCGATGATCGAAGCCGTCCGGGCGCAGGGATTGCCGTGGCGGCTGGATTATGTCGGCCGCACCCCGGAGACGCTCGCCTACCTGGAGCGCGTCGGGCAACACCGCGAGGCGCATGCGCATTTCACTGCGAACGGCAAGCGGCCCGACCTGTCCGCGCTGCTGTCCGAAACGTCGCCCGAGGCGGCGGTCTACGCTTGCGGTTCACAGGGCTTCCTTCTCGACCTGGAGGCTGCCGCCGAGGCGGCGGGCCGCGCCTTCCACACCGAATGGTTCGCGCCGAGGCCCGGCGCACGCCAGGGCGCGGAGGGCTCCTTCGAGGCCTTCACGGTTCGGCTGGAGCGGTCGAACGTCGAGGTGACGGTCCTGCCGGGACAATCGATCATCGACGCCTGCGCGGAGGCCGGCGTCACGATCCCGTCCTCGTGTTTCGAGGGAACCTGCGGCGCCTGCCTGTCGACGGTGCTGGAGGGCGTCCCGGATCACCGGGATTCCTTCCTGCTCGCCAACGAACGCAAGTCCAACCGCCTGATCGCGCCATGCGTCTCCAAATCCATGACGAACCGCCTGGTGCTGGATTGGTGACGGCGTGACCCGGAATGGACCGAGGCGTCTCGCCTCGGTCCCCCGGGGTTTGCTCTTTTTGAACATGGTTGCCCGGGCGCCCCACGGCGCACCGGTCAACTCGGCATTCGCTCTGGTTAATTTTTGGGCTAGGATCCATGACGGCATACGATTGGGGGAAACGGACGTTGGATCCGCGCAAGCTGCTCTATTTTGCGACCGTGGTCGAACATGGCAGCTTCAAGAAGGCGGCGAAGCATCTCAACATCTCGCAACCGGCGCTGTCCACGTCGATGGATCGGTTCGAGCGCAGCCTTGGCGAACAGCTGCTGAAGCGCGGCCCGACCGGAGTGTCGCCCACCCAGGCCGGTGAAATCCTCTACGCCCACGCCCGCCTGATCCGGGAGGAGCTGACTCTCGCCGAACGGCGCGTGGCGCAGCAGGACAGCAAATCCGATGACATGGTCGTCATCGGCACGCTGCCGAGCCTGATCGCCAACATCATTCCAAGCGCGGTCTGCCAATGGCGCACCCTGCATCCCGATCCCACCTTGCGGGTCATCGAGAAGATACAGCTGGAACTGCTGATCAGCCTCGTGCGCGGGGAACTGGATTTCATCATCGCGCAGACCGAATGGTACGGCTTCATGGAAGGCCTGCGGCAACGGGTGCTGTTCCGCGACCGGCTGTATGTGCTGGGACGGCCGGACCACCCGGCCTTTGAGAAGGAGAACGTCTCGTTCGCCGATCTGGCGCAGTATCCCTGGGTCATCCAGATGATCGGCAGGCAACGGACCCTGCTGGAAAAGCTTCTCGCCCAGGAAGGGGTGGAGATGCCGACCCGACTGACCGAATGCGGGTCGGTCAATTTTCTGAAGACCATGGTGGCCAGCAGCGACAGCCTGGCGATGCTTCCTGAATCGACCGTCGCAGCCGACGTCCACGCGGGCATGCTGCGTCCGTTCGACATCAACGGACCGCTGCTGCACCGCGACATCGCCGTCATCTACAGGGATGAAACTCCACTCTCCGCGGTCGGCCGGGACTTGGTCGAGGCGGTGGCGAATGCCGGTCTCAAGCTCGCGTCAGCAAGCCTGGAGCCGGAGCCGCCCCATGACGACGGCCCGTCAAACCAAGTCTGACGGGCCGTTTCGTTTCAGGCCGGGGTGTCATACCATGTCCCGATGAGATCAACTCATCGGGACATGGTATCGGCGGCGACTGCCGCCGCGCGGGCACATGCCCGCGGAGCCAAGCCGGCCGCCCATTCAAAGTGAGGGGGCGGTGCCGGCGATTGAGGCCCGCTGATCGGTCACGATCAGCGGGATTTGGTATCAGCCGTCGATGTAGACGGTCTTGCGGTAAAGATAGGTGTCCAAATGCGCGCGGCCGCCCTTGGCGCCGTATCCGCTGTGCTTGGTCCCGCCGAAGCCGACCAGGGGATCGATCAGCCCGTAGCAATTCACCCACATCACGCCGGACTGTATCCCTTTGACGACCTTGAACGCCTGTGAGATGTCCCGCGTCCACACCGCGCCGCCCAGTCCGTATTCGGTCTGGTTTCCAAGCGCAATGGCCTCGTCCAGCGTGTCGAACGGGATGACCGACAGCACCGGGCCGAAAATCTCCTCCCGCGCGATCCGCATATCGTTGGCGACGTCGGCGAAGACCGTGGGGGAGACGTAATAGCCGCCAGCCAGGTTATCACCTCTCATACGCTCTCCACCGCAGATCAGCTTGGCGCCTTCCCGGCCGCCGAGGTCGATGTAGGACAGGACGCGATCCAGCTGCCGCCCGGAGATCAGCGGGCCGAGCTGGCTGTCGGCGTTCAGGCCGGGGCCCACGCGAACCGTGCGGGTGAACGCGGCGACCCTCTGGCAGAATTCCTCCACGATCGGGCGCTGGACGAACACGCGGGTGCCGGCAAAGCAAATCTGGCCGGAATTCGCGAACACGCCCATCGCCGCACCGGGAACCGCCTTGTCGAGATCGGCATCGGCGAAGATGATGTCCGGCGACTTGCCGCCAAGCTCCAGCTGCAGCTTCTTGATGTTGACCGCCGACGCCTCGATGATCCGGCGTCCGGTGTCCGTCGAGCCGGTGAAGGCGATGCGGTCGACGTCCGGGTGGCGGGAAAGCGCGGCGCCGGCGGTGCTTCCGTAGCCGGTGACGACGTTGACCACGCCTGGAGGAAGGCCGATCTCGTGCAGCAGACCCGCGACGCGCAGGACGCTGAGGGACGCATCTTCGGCGGGTTTGAGCACGACCGTGCATCCGGTCGCCAGCGCCGCGCCCAGGATCCACCATTGCCCGTTGAGGGGACCGTTCCACGGGATGATCCCCCCGATGACGCCCACCGGGGCGTTGAACGACATCGTCGTGACGTCGCCGGGCAGACCGTTCGGCAACGTTTCGCCGGCGACCGCAGTGCATTGGGAGGCGAAGAACTGGATCATGCGCAGGACGGCCGCCTTGGAGGCGCGGGTCCGCGAGATCGGTGCGCCCATGTCGGTCGTTTCGATCTGCGCAAGCTCTTCGAAATTACGGTCGATGGCGTCATGCGCGCGCTGGAGCAGCGCCTGCCGCTCGTAAGCCGTCCAACGGCTCCAGCCCCCCTGGAACGCCGCGCGCGCGGCTTTCACGGCCCTGTCGACATCGACGCCGTCCCCCGCCGCGAGGTGCCCGATCACGGCTCCGGTCGACGGATCGACCGTTTCGAGCGTTGCGCCGGAGGCGGCGGGCACGTCCTGCCCGTTGATCAGCAGACCGAACCGCCCACGGGAGAGGAACTCCCTGGCGGCGTCGCACAGGGATACGGAGGAATCCTGGTGATGCATCGAACTCGCTCATTCGTTCTGGCGCCGGTTTCGGCCCGGCGCCCGGAAATCAATCACCTCTTGGGCGGGCTGGGACGGGGTTCGCTTCTGATGGGGCCGGGGCCGTCAGAAAAGGAACACGCCCTTCCCGCCGCTCTGCCTGTCGAAGCTCTGGTAGGCCAGTTCCGCTTGGTCGATGTGCCAACGGTCGGTGAACAGCGCGTCCAGCGCGATGCCGCGTTCGACAACGAAATCCGCGCAGGCGCGCTGGCTTTGGATCGACATCGTCCAGGAGGGGATGATCCGCATCTGCGTCCGCAGCATCTCGCCCAGCGAGAATTTCAGTTCGGACCCGATCCCCACGAGCCCGAGCGTCCCCCAGGGCGCCAGCGACCGCAGGGCGTCATGCCCGGCCTGGGCGGCGCCGGAGGTTTCGAGGATCATCGACGCCCCCTGCCCCTCTGTTACCTCGCGGATGGCGTCGGGAACGTGCCCGTCACGCGAGTTGATCACGACATCGGCGCCGAAGTCCTTCGCCCGCGCCAGCCGGTCGTCGTCGATGTCGAGCGCGATCACGCGGGCGCCTTGCGCCTTGGCGAGCAGCGTGGCCGACAGACCGACGGGCCCCTGGCCGAAGACGGCCAGCGTGTCGCGTCCCGACAGCGCCATCCGCTCGAACGCCCCCCAGGCCGTGCCCGTCCCACAGGAGATCGCGGCACCGGCGGCGAAGCTCAACCGCTCGTCGAGAGGCACCAGCGTGTCGGCGGGAATCTTCCTATAGGGGGCATGGGCCCCATGGTCGTCGGACCCGTAGACGGTCACCGGCACGGTTCGGCACATCTGCGGCCAACCGGAGCGGCAGTGCGAGCAACCGGTGCATCCATGGTAATGATGGACCATCACCCGAGCCCCCACGCGTGCGTGCGGGTTCGCCACGCCGGGCCCCACCGCCACCACGACACCGCAGGGCTCATGGCCGGCGATCACCGGTGCCTTCGCCGCGTCGCGTGGCCGGCGATAGTAATGCAGGTCCGAACCGCACATACCGGACGCTTTGATCTCGATCACCACCTCGCCCTGCCCCGGGGTCGGGTCGGGAACGGTGATGAAGTCGATGGCACGGTCACCGGGGAAGGCGACTCCTCGCATTGGGCGTTCCTCGTCTTGTCTGTCTTTGTCTTCTTTTCCGCGATCAGCGTACCGGATGAGCGAGCCTCAAACGGCCGACCCTGTCCGTCGCCGCGCCGAGCATGAATCCGAGATCGGAGCCTGTCGTGAGGTAGCGCGCGCCCATCCGGACCAGTTCGTCCGCAAAGTCCGCCTTCGATGCGAGGCCACCGACGCCAAGATGCTTTCCGTGGCGGCGGCAGGCGTCCCAGACCGTCCGATAGGCGTCTTTCACGACCGCGTGGTCGAGCTGGCCCGGCACGCCCAGATCGTTGGAAAGATCGTTCGCGCCGACATGCAGGATGTCGATCCCGGCCACGCCGGCGATCTCGTCGGCCCGCTCGACCCCCCGGCCGGACTCGATCATGGCGACCACCATCGTTTCCGCATTGATCGCCCGCATCGCATCCGGAGCCGCGACCGCGCCGAAGCGGAAATGCGGCAGCGCCGAGGAGAACGACCGCTTGCCCTGGCCGGGATATTTCGCCGCCTGCACGACGGCGGCCGCGTCCTCTCTGCTTTCGACATGCGGCACGATGATCCCGAGCGCGCCACCGTCGAGAATGCGCGCGATCAGGTTGGGATCCACCCCCGGCACCCGCACGAAGGGCGCAACGCCAACCGCCAGACAGGCCATGCAGATCTGACTGGTCGTATCGAGGGAGAACGCGCAGTGCTCAAGGTCGACATAGATCGAATCGACCCCCGCCGTCTTCGCCAGGCTGGCGATTTCGACACCCCGGACAAGCCGGACGATCATCGACAGCGCCAGTTCGTTCTGCCCGAGCCTTGATTTGACCGCATTGGAGAGCGGATCACCGACAACCGTTTCTATGGCCATTTCCATGGCTCCCAATGCTTCGATAAGGGGCTTCGATAAGGGGCTTCGATAAGGAGAAGGCACCCGGTTCCCGCGTCGGGCGCCGAACGCCCGTGACCACGACTGCGACTTTGGAAAACTGAAAAGCCGATCCGCCGTGGATCACTGCATGGTTGCCGGCAGCCAGAGAATGATCTGCGGGAAAACAACCAGCACGGCGACCGCGATCAAGTGCGCCACGACGTGCGGATACGAACCCTTGAACACGTCGGAGGCGGGGATCTTCGTGTATTTCGAGATGACGAAGACGTTCATTCCAAGCGGCGGGGTCACCATGCCGACTTCGCCCATCACGATCGTGACGACCGCAAACCACAGGGGATCGTAGCCGAGCTGAACCATCAGGGGATGGACCACCGGTACGGTCAGGATCAGCATCGCCACGAGATCCATGAAGCAGCCCAGGACGAGGTAGACGAACAGGACCATCACCATGATCGTCCACGCCGGCAGCCCGGAGCCAACCAGGAATTGGACCAGATTCTGGGTCGCCTGGGTGATGGTCAGGAAATACCCGAAGATCAGCGCCCCGAGGATGATGAAGGAAATCATGCAGGTGGCCCGCGCGGTCACCACCAGGGCATGTTGCAGCTTCTCCATCGGAGTCCTGCGCAGGATGGCCAGCAGGAACGCCCCGAAGGCTCCGAAGGCCGACGCCTCCGTCGGCGTGGCGATGCCGATGTAGATGACCCCCGTCACCATCATGAACAGGACGATGAAGGTCCACGAGGATCGCAGGGAGACGAACTTCTCACGCCAGCTGTAGCTCTGTCCCAAAGGCGCATGATCCGGGTCGCGCCAGACGAGATAGGCAACGGTGGCCATGATCGTCAGCGTGATCAGAAGCCCGGGAATGACGCCGGCAATCAGCATCTTGCCGACATTCATGTTGGCGAGAAGCGCGTAGAGGATCATGGCGACGCTGGGTGGGATGAGCATCGCCAGGGTGCCCGAGATGGCGGCCACGCCGGTCGCGAGCTTCGGGCTGTACCCCTGCTTCAGCATGCCCGGAATGCTGGTTGCGGACAGGGTTGCCGCCGCGGCCGTGCTGGATCCGGAAATCGCCCCGAACGCAGCGCCCGTGATCGCCGTGGCATGGGCCAGACCACCCGGCGTCCGTCCCATCCAGGTTTTCGCGACGTTGAACATGTCGTCGCTGACACCGCTGCAGATGATGAAGTTCGCCATCAGGATGAACATCGGGATCGAGACGAATTCATAGTTCTGGATCGCCCCGAGCGAAGCCGACCCCAGGATTCCGAGGATGAGCTGCGATCCTCCCAACAGGTACAATCCGACCGCACCCGACAGGGCAAGCGACAGCGCCACGGGCAATCCGATGGAGATCAGGACAAGAAGCGTCACCGTTCCAAGAAGCGCTTCCATCAGACGCCCTCCTCTTCGATCTCGTTCAATTCCGCCACGGGGATGCCGAATTCAGGAATGTTGAGAATGCCGGCGATGCAATGTGTGCAAGCGATGTGAAATAGTCTCAGCGTCAGCATAAGAAGGCTGAAAGCGACGATGGCCTTTCCCAACCACATGGGCCAAGGATAAATCCCGACCATCTGTTCGTTCATCGTCCAGGATTCCAGAGCGAGATGGTACACTTCGTTCGCCATCAACGCGATGACACCCGAGGACAGGAGCAGCGCGACGCCCAGCAAGATGTGATACAGTCTGGGGGGCAGCAGCTGGGCGATGATGTCGACGCTTATGTGACCGCCGTGCCGCAGGGTGTTTGCCAAAACCGGCAGAAAGGCGGCCGAGATAAGATAGAGCGTTACAAGATCCGCCGTAACGATGAGTGGACTGTTGGCCAGATAGCGGAGACTGGCATCCAGGAAAACCAAGATCATGATGATGAACAGAGAAGCGCACGAGACAACAAGAGACGCCTTTTCCAGCCAACCCAATATGGTGTCCACAAACATATTGGTGCGCCACAGATAAGATCCGCGATCTTCCGCGGCGATGCCCCTTTCCGCTGCGACAGACATCTTTTCACCCATATTGATA
Organism: Azospirillum canadense; assembly: GCF_025961225.1. GTDB lineage: Bacteria > Pseudomonadota > Alphaproteobacteria > Azospirillales > Azospirillaceae > Azospirillum > Azospirillum canadense. The sequence goes on from NZ_JAOQNG010000004.1 coordinate 141,247, forward strand.
CCGCCAGATATTGAAATCTCATGGCAGGGCCGACAGCCGCGGACGTCGCGGCCGCCCCATGCATCGGAGATCACTGCTTCATCGCCGCCTTGAAGCCTTCGAGCACCTTGGTGCCCGGCTTCCCGCGGGAGTCCAGGGCGCTTGCCCATTCCTTGGCGACATCCGCCGTCAGCTTGTTGAGCTTGGCGATATCATCCGGCGTCCACGTGTAGATGCTCATGCCGGCCGCCCGCATGTCGGCGATGTTCTTCGCTTCCGTCTGGTCGACGTAAGCGCACCAATGGTCCGACGCCTTCTTGCCCGCCGCCACAAGAGCGTCCTGCTGCGCCTTGGGGAAGGAGGCAAACTTTCTCTCGGAAATGATGAGAAGATCGCCCGGCGTGCCGAAGCTGTAGCCGGTCGTTCCATATTTGGCGATGGACGAAAGGTCCAATTCCTTCACCGACAGGAACGAGAACAACACCGTGTCGATCGTGCCGCGTTGAAGGGCGGTGAAGACCTCCGGCGACCCCATCTTGACAGGAACACCGCCAAGCTTGACGACGGAATACTCCATCAGGCCACCGGCATTGCGCATTTTCAGGCCGTGCAGGTCTTCGACCTTCGTGATGGGTCCCCGCGACGCGGCCGGTCCGTAAGGCGGATAGGGGAAATAGGCCAGAACCCGCACGCCGGTCGACTTGAAGTCGCCTTCGAAAATCGGGCCGCCGGGAGCGCCAAGCGCAAACAGCGCGTTGACCACGCTGCAAGCGTTCGTCGCGAGGCCGGGAGCTTCCAGCACTCCCATCAACGGCAGCTTGTCGCTGCTGACCAGGGCCGTCGATACGGTGCCCACATCGATCGCGCCCGACTTTACGAGGTCGAACATCTCACGCGCTTTTCCCAGCTGCTCCGCCGGATAAAGCTGGATTTTGACCGATTTGCCGGAAAGCTCCTCGGTTGCGTTGATGAAGACGTTTGATCCTTCGACCACCCCAGGGGCCGTGGAGGCGAGGTGGGTGGCGTATTTCAGCTTCGTCACCTCCTGCGCGGACGCGAGACCGGCGAACCCCATCGCCATCCCCGCCGAAATCAACGCGGTTGTAAGTCCCAATCTCATCACTTCCTCCCTCATTGCTCATCGTTGTATGTACGGTTCTGTGATTTCCGCGCCAGCTCGGTATTGAATCCGTCGCTGGCACGGCAAGAACTCGCGATTTTTGCTTGGTTTGCGTTCTATTTCCGATTTTAACAGAATATCTGCCGCGCCTCTCTTCACTATTGTCGGCCTATATTCCGGAGTGTTCGCTCAATACAAAACCTAAACCGAGAAATCCTCTGATTGTTTTATATGCTCACTATAAATATGTTAACCTATGCGGACCGCGCAAGTGGTTCTGCTGCGCGGCGAAACGGCGTGATAACCTGGCATTATAGCGGTCCCGGCAAGGTGACCTGGCAAGGGTCACACGGAAGCCCCGCGGAGCTTTGCGCCGGCATTTCGGCCATGGTTCTGCCGTGCAGATCGCACCGCGGGCGCCCCGATCCGGTTCGCTACATGATCTCGGGGTTGATCTTGATCGTCATGTCATCGACCGAAGGCACCGTGTGACGTTCGATCATCCGGCGCACCTGCGGCCGTCGACGGTCCTTTGACAGGGCTTGCAGGCGCTCCGATACATCGGCGTCCGCCTGGGTCGGACGCTGGTTGAAGCGCACATAGTCGGCCCAGGTCGGAAACTGGTAGGTTTCCTTCCAAAGCATCGGATTTTCCAAGTCCCGGAGCAGGACCCAATGGCGCACGCCATCCCGTATGCGCATCCGACGCCGATCGGCGATCGTTTCGAGGAAGCTTTCGACGTTTTCAACCGGCACTTCGTATTCAATCATGATTCTGATAGGACCACTGCGGTGCGTCACGCTCATCCGCAGCTCGGGTTCGCGGAAGCGATTGAGAGGGGTGAGGTCAACGGAGACAAGGTCCGGCATGGCGAAGCGCATTCCCATCAATGCCCCGACAACCGCCATGCCGCCGGAGATCGCAAGCGCGATCGGTGTTCCGTACGACTCCGCGACCGCCCCCCAGAGCCAACTGCCCACGGTCATCCCGCCGAAAGAGGCCGTCTGATAAATTGACAGCGTGCGACCCACGACCCAACGCGGCGTCGACAGTTGCAGCACGACATTGAAAAGCGATAACGCCAGCACCCAGCACGCGCCCACCGGAAAGAGCAGCAGGCAAGTCAACCAAAGCTCACGGCTGAACGCGATGAGCGAGGCACAGACGGCAAAGCCGAGAAAGGCTCCCTTCGCGATCCTTTCCGCGTTGAACCTTGCGCGCACGCGCGCATTCGCGAGCCCACCGGCGAGCGCCCCAATCCCAAAGGCACCCAGAAGAGCGCCGTAAACGACCGCCCCACCTTCGATGAGATCGCGCGCGACAAGCGGCAGAAGGGCCAGGACGGCGATCGCGACAAATCCGAAGACGAAGCTTCGCGCAATCACCGCAAGCAGGTTTGGAGACATTGCGACATAGCTCAGGCCCGAGAATGCCGCGCGGTGGAAGCCCTCTCTGGGAAGAGTGGCCGGCATACCTTCGGTCTTCCAACGCACCAATGCATGGATCATCGGCACAAAGCTGAGCGCGTTGGCGATGAAAGCGGCGGCCGCACCCGCGGCACCTACGGCAAAGCCACCGAGCGCGGGACCGATGCTTCGGGTGAGGTTCAATCCCATGCTGTTGAGCGTCACCGCGGCGGAAATTCGATCGCGCGGCACGACATCGCCGACTGCCGCCTGCCAGGACGGAGTGTGCAGGGCCGTACCGCATCCCAGAAGGAAGGTGAAGAGCAGAAGAAGCCAAGGCGTGATCCAACCGGACACCACCGCCAGAGCCAAAGCCAATGCGATGGTCATCATCATAAGCTGCGCGACCATCAGAACCTTTCGTCGATCGTAGCTGTCGGCGAACACGCCCGCGACGATGGAGAAGAGCATGACCGGTAGCGTCGTTGCCGATTGGACCAGTGCGACCATGTCGCTCGACGGCACAATGGAGGCCATCAACCACCCTGCGCCGACCGCTTGAACCATGGTGCCGAGATTGGAGGCGATGCCGCCGATCCAGAGCCGGCGAAAGATCGGATAGGCCAACGGTCCCGCAAGCGGCTGCCCGGGCATGATTGATCTCCTTCCTTCCGGGTTCTGCGAGCTACGACGCCAACGGTCCGGACCGATGGAGATTTGCCCTCTGCAACACCCACAATCCCGGTTAAAGCGAATTTACATTCGCTTTAGATTCATACGGCCTCATTCGCCGGCTCTCAGCGGATGCCTGTGGCATCCACCTGCCGCCAGCGGGAACTCCGTTCCCGCGAGAGGCCGGGCTTCGGTCGCACTGTCGTGTTGCCACGTGCCGACCACGTCGTCTTGCTCGTTGCTCCGCAACGGACCGGCACAACACCATGTCACCTTAGGCTGGTTGGTGCACAGTGCATCGAGCAAAAAGCGGCTTGCCGCCTGATCTTGTCGCGGGGGTATAATTTCTGCTTTTAGCCTTTCAACAGAAGGCGGAAATTCCTCAGATCGCTGTCGGCGCCATCAGGAGTCGCCCCGCAATCACGGCGGCGCCGAGCACGACCAGCGTGCTGACGAGGAACACCGAGCCCAGGCCGGCCCCGCTCGCAACCAGTCCCAACGCCGGGCTGGCGATGCCCAGGGCCAGATCGAGGAACGCCGTGTAGGCGCCCATGGCGAGGCCGCGGCTCTGTGCCGGTGCGTGACGGACCGCCTCCACACCGAAGCCGGGGTAGACGAGCGAGTAGCCGAAGCCGGTGAGCGCGGCCCCGACCAAAGCCAAGCCCGGCCGGGGCGCCAGCCAGATGAGCGCTTGGCCGGTCGCCTCGATCAGCACGCTGACCAGGGCAACTTGGGCGCCACCGAGCCGGTCCGGCAAATGACCGAAGAGCACACGCGCCACGATGAAGGCAACGGCAAAAGCGCTGAAGGCCAGCCAGGCCGGACTCCACCCACGGTCCACGAACAGCAGCGCGATGAAGGCGGTGATCGCGCCGAAGCCGATGCTGCTCAGCGCCAAGCCGACTCCCGGCATCCAGACGGCCCCGACCACCTTCGCGAAGACTGGGCGCGCGCGCCGCTGCGGCAGCACCGGCCGGAGCGGCGCCACGATCAGCAACGCAGCGAGCGGGACCAGCGTCGTCGCCAGCGCGATTGCCGCGAAACCAAAGCTTTCATACAGAGCCGTGCCGAGCGGTGCGCCGAGCGCGAAGGCGGCGTACATCGCCGTTCCAACCCAGGCCATGACCGTGCCGGCATTCCGCGCATCGACGAGCGCCAGCCCCCAGCTGAGCGCCCCGGTGATGATGAAGCTCTCCGCCGCACCGAGCAGCCCCCGACTCACGATCAGGATCGTGACCGAAAGTGCGGGAGCATCGACGACGCGAAGGGACAGGAGATAGATCAGACCGGCCGCCGCGGCACCGGCCAAGCCCGTGATGACGGCGCGCTTGGCGCCACGGCTGTCGGCGTGGTTGCCAGCCCACACCCGCGAGACGAGCGAGGCCGCGAACTGGCTTCCGGCGACGAGTCCGACCGCGACGGTGTCGAGGCCGAGGCCCTGGTGAACATGCAGCGGCAGCACCGGCAGGGCGAGGCCGATGATCAGAAAAACGGTCAGGACCACCGCCATGATCGGCAGGAGCACCACCACGACGCTGGGCGCGACCGCGGGGCGAGAGGACGTGGCGGACATCAGGAACCTTTGGGACATGCGGAACGGAAGGCGGTGGATTCCGCGTTGGATGTGATCTTTGCCGCCGTGCCGGAAGGCGAATAGACGGCAAGTTCCGCATAGGCTTATGAGCGCAGCTCATGAATGCCGCGCGGGAATGCAGTAACGCGGAGCCCCGGCTTGCAGTAGTGTCGGAACTGCCCGATCCCATGAGGGAAATTCATCAATGCCGCGCGAGAACGTGAATGACCTCCTTGCCTTTCTGGCCGTCGCGCGGGAGCAGAGCTTCACCAAGGCGGCCGCCAAGCTCGGCGTTTCACAGTCGGCGCTCAGCCACACCGTTCGCCATCTTGAGGAACGGCTCGGCATCCGGCTGCTGACCCGCACCACGCGCAGCGTCTCCCCGACGGACGCCGGTGAGCGCCTTCTGCGGACCATTGGTCCCCGCTTCGACGAGATCGAGGCCGAACTCGAAGCCCTGAGCGAGTTCAGGGAAAAGCCGGCCGGCACCATCCGGATCACCGCCACCGACTACGCGATCGACGGCCTTCTCTGGCCGAAGCTGCAGAGGTTGCTGCCCGAGTATCCGGACATCAAGGTCGAGTTGATCAACGACTACGGCCTGTCCGACATCGTTGCCGAGCGCTATGACGCCGGCGTCCGTCTCGGCGAGCAGGTCGCCAAGGACATGATCTCGGTGCGGATCGGGCCAGACGTCCGCTTCGCGGTGGTCGGAGCGCCCTCCTATTTCGCCAAGCGCCCACCGCCGGAAACGCTGCAAGACCTGCTCGGTCATGCCTGCGTTACCCTGCGGCTTCCCACCCACGGGGGAATCTATGCGTGGGAGTTCGAGAAGGACGGTCACGAACTGCGCGTGCGCGTGGACGGTCAACTCGTCTTCAACAGCATCTTCCACATCCTCAACGCGGCATTGGCCGGCTTCGGACTCGCCCACCTGCCCGAGGATTTGGCGCAGCCGCACATTGAGGCGGGGCACCTCCAGCGGGTTCTGGACGACTGGTGCCCGTCCTGGTCGGGATACCACCTCTACTACCCGAGCCGCCGCCAGTCCTCGCCGGCCTTCGCGCTGCTCGTCGACGCGCTGCGCTACCGGGGCGCGTGAGGACAGGGTGTGCGGCCGAGCGCCGTGTCAGCCCGCACGCTTCTCGAACACGTCCTTGAAGACGGGCAGCGCCGAAATGACGTTGGGCCAACCGGCGTAGAAGGCGAGGTGGGTGAGCGCTTCCGAGGCCTGGTCGCGCGTCAGGCCGTTGTCCATCGCCCGGTTGAGGTGAAAGGGAATTTGCGCCACCTGGCCCGAGGCGACCAGGGCGCTGACGGTGATCAGGTACCGGCATCGGGCCGCCGCCGGTCACTGCTCTGCTTGGATCGATCCTTCCCTAGGCCGACTGGAATCGACCCTTGTGCGACGTCATCACAGCCAGGAGGGCGGCAACGACGAGGAGGACCGCGCTGAAGCCGAACGTGGCTTGGTAACCGCTCCGATCGAACAGCAGGCCGCCCACGCCCGCACCCAAGGTGATGGCGAGTTGAACGACGGCGACCATCAGGCCGCCGCCGGCCTCGGCATCGTCCGGCAGCGTCCTCGCCACCCATGTCCACCAGCCGACCGGCGCCGAGGTGGCGAACAGCCCCCAGATGCCCAGCAGCACCGCTGTCACGGCGGTCCCGCCGCCCACGGTGACGAGAGCCAAGGCGATCACCGCCATTAGCGCCGGGATGGTGACCAGCGCCCGGTAGAGGTTGTCCTGCAGGAAGGCTCCGATGAGGGTCGTGCCGATGAAGCCGGTCATGCCCATCATGAGGAGCATAAGCGACAGCGTGGAAACATCGACATGGGCCACCGTTTCCAGGAACGGCCGCAGGTAGGTGAACAGCGCGAACTGCCCCATGAAGAAGAGGCTGACCGCCGCCATGCCCAAGGTCACCACGCGCCGGTTCAGCAGTCTGAAGACGTTTGCGGAGCCCCTCCGGGCTTCTGTCTTCATCGTCGGCAGACTCAGGAACTGCCAGACGAAGACGACGGCCGCGACCGGGACGACGAAAAAGAAGGCGCCGCGCCAACCAATCAGGCCGCCGAGAAAGCTCCCCATCGGTGCCGCCACGACCGTGGCAAGGGCGTTCCCGCCGTTCACGATGGCAAGAGCCCGCGGCACTCGATCGTCAGGAACGAGCCGCATCGCCGTCGCCACCGACATCGACCAAAACCCGCCGATGGCGACGCCGATGAAGGCGCGGCCGATCATGAAGATTTCATAGTTCGGGGCGATCGCCACGACGGTTCCCGAGACGATCATCAGGCCGGTCAGCGCCAGCAGCAGCACCTTACGGTCGAGCCTACCGGCCGCCGCCGAAATGAAGAGACTGGTCAACACCGCGAACACGCCCGACACGGAGATGGCCTGTCCGGCCTGCCCCTCGCTGATCCGCAGATCGGACGCGATCGGCGTCAACAGGCTGACCGGCATGAACTCGGAGGCGACCAAGGCGAACGCGCCCAGCGACAGCGCAAAGACGGCGCCCCACGCCGCTGACCCTTCCGCGATCTCGTCGCCCTTCCAGAAGACTTGTTCCAGCGTTTTCATTAAACCTCAAAGCCACAATGGCCGCCGCACGGCAATGTCCAGCCACCGGCGGCGGCGCTCTGCACCGGTGGGACGGTCTGCTGGTGTCGGTCGCTTCTCCAGTCAGGCTGACTCCGTCGGTGGTCAGCGCATTGCTTGGCCAAGCCGCCATTTCGCCAATCAGATGCCGGGTTGATCCGTCAGAACAGAGATAGCTGAGGCACGCATCCGTGATTACCGCCTCAAAGCTGCATGTTATGATGAGCTGTGCTCATCAATCTGGAGCGGCGGATCGGATCGTGCGCACAAGCGGCAAGGCAGCCCTATGACGCTCATCTCCATCCGCGAACGGCAGGGCCGCCCCGCGAAACGCGGCGTATTTCCGAATGAAGAAACGATGACCGCCTCATCGCTGCCATCATCTTGGAGAAGAACGATGAATGAGCGGTGCAGCGGGCGCGCTACATGACGCTGGAAACTATCGCTCCGCATCGACGATGCCCCTGGTCAGCCTGCCCGCTGTGGCCAGCTGATCATCCCGGCCAGACCAGCCGGAAAATCTAATAAAACGCGAGAGTCGTAATGGCGCGGAGTGGACGACGAAAAGCCGGCGCTCCTTGTGGGGAGCGCCGGCTTTTGGTGTGTTCGTGAAGACGTGCAAGTGACGGTGCGATGTTCAGCGCTTCCAACCGGCTGGGTGTTGGCGTGTGCCGTGGTGACCTGGCGGCGACCTACTCTCCCACGTCTTGAGACGCAGTACCATCGGCGCTGAGGCGTTTCACGGCCGAGTTCGGAATGGGATCGGGTGTTGGGAGCCTCGCCATGACCACCAGGTCACCAAGGCACACGCGAGCCATCCAACCGGACGGGCTGTCTTGTAAGTGAGGACGTTTGCTTCTTGCGGCGGAGTTGCTGTTGCTTGTGTGTGGGCTGGCCGCTGCGCGTGGCGCGGCGGCGATGGGATCAAGCCGATCGAGCGATTAGTAAGGCTCAGCTTCGGGCGTTGCCGCCCGTCCACATGCCTCCTATCGACGTGATGGTCTGTCACGGCTCTCAAGGGAGTTCTGGTTTAGAGGTGGGTTTCCCGCTTAGATGCTTTCAGCGGTTATCCCGTCCATACTTAGCCACCCGGCGATGCGACTGGCGTCACAACCGGTCCACCAGAGGTATGTCCATCCCGGTCCTCTCGTACTAGGGACAGATCCTCGCAAAACTCCGACACCCACGGCAGATAGGGACCGAACTGTCTCACGACGTTCTAAACCCAGCTCACGTACCACTTTAATCGGCGAACAGCCGAACCCTTGGGACCTGCTCCAGCCCCAGGATGTGATGAGCCGACATCGAGGTGCCAAACGACTCCGTCGATATGGACTCTTGGGAGTCATCAGCCTGTTATCCCCGGCGTACCTTTTATCCGTTGAGCGATGGCCCGTCCAC